>NZ_CP109559.1:5181183-10362366 GCF_045040035.1 Streptomyces sp. NBC_01384 | reverse complement strand
GGTACCATATCGCTGCGCGATATGCAAGCGAAGCGGTTCGCTTCGCTCACCGCGCCCCGGCTTCGCCGGGGCAACTCCCTTCGCTGCGCTTCGGGAGTTGAGGGGGGCCGGCCGCTTCGCGTCCGGCGGGCTGCGCTGCGCGCTGCCCGGGGTTTGACGGTGTGTCAGGTGCGGCTACTCGGTTTTTTTGTACGGGAGTTGGGGAGTGCTTCGCACTCCTGGGCGGGTCCGCTGCGCTCCCCCGCCTGACGGTCCTTCCGGCTGCGCCTCCAGAACCTTTGGGGCCCGCTGGCGCGGGCCAGGCTGGCTACGAGGGATGGAGGGTCGCTCGTTCGTGTCGGGTTCTAGTGTACATGCTGCATCAGATTGATGCAGCATGTATTGTTGGTAGAAACACGGGACACCCTCCAACCACCCGGACTGGGGCGTGAACCTCAAGGAGGGGTTAATGAGTGACGCTCTGTTTGATCAGGACGGTAATTCTCTTCCCGCTCCGGAAGAGGCCAGTTTCGATTCTCTTATCGGCGTGCTGGGGATGTTCTCTTCCCTGACGGATGAAATGGACCGTGAGCCGCACAGCTTCACCATCCACGGTGACGTCCTGCTTGCCCAGTACGGCCGGGTCGCGGACGTGGCGCAGTGGGTCGGGCTGGCTGCAACCGCCTTGCGGCGGGACCTCCTTGAGGATCTCGGTCGGGTTCCGGCTGCTGGCGAGCCGTCTGCGGAGTCGGCGGGGGCCGGCCTGACGCGCTTCCGTGTCGTAGCTGCGCCGACCCAGGATGAGTACCCGGGGGCGTCCACGCTGACGAGCTACACCTACGCGCGATCGGTGGAAGAGGCCGTGGCGAGGGTCCGCAAGGCGAATGAGAAGCCGGGCGGCCTGTACGGGGACAAGGGCCTGTACCGGGTGGTGGAGGTGACCGAGGAGGGGCCGTCCAGCGAGGTGCGGCGGCAGGAGGCCGCCCGCGACGACGAGGGAAACGAGGCCCCGGCGGAGCTCATCGAGCGGGTCCTGGCCGTCTGCGAGCAGCACTACGCGGCCGTGACTGGCACCAACTCCGAGCAGTGGGACAGGGAATCGGCCCGGGAGGTCGTGGGCATCGCGCTGCGGACCGTGCGCCTGGCGGAGCGGGTGACCTACCCGCAGGCGCTGGAGGCGTACCTGCGCGAGCGCCGGGCGCGGCTGGAGCGGTTGTGGCGCCGCTGCGGGCCCGGCGGCATGTTCGCGGGCGAGGTCGTTCTGATCGGCCTGCCCGGGTGCTTCGTGCTGTGCGAGAGGATTGACGAAGCCCCGCTCTGGCTCGAAGGGGTCTGGGAGGATCAAGGCCAGGATCAAATGGCGCTGGAAAGGCTTCAGGACAGCTGGCTGTACGACACGGGCGAGAGGGACGGGCGATGAGCAGGATTCCGCTCAAGAAACATCAGGTTGACCAGAAGTCGAGTTTCCGTAAGTGGGTCGGATTCCCTGCAAGGTCATCTGTTCCCCCTCAGGGTGCCCGTGGCACGATCGTGTCAGCGACCGGGTCAGGGAAAACGATCATGGCTGCCGCGTGCGCGCTGGAGTGCTTCCCCGAAGGCCGGATCCTCGTGACCGTGCCGACCCTGGACCTGCTCGTGCAGACCGCCCAGGCATGGCGGGCAGTGGGTCATCGCTCCCCCATGGTCGCGGTGTGCTCGCTGGAGAACGACCTGGTGCTCAACGAGCTGGGGGTGCGCACCACCACCAACCCGATCCAGCTCGCCCTGTGGGCCGGGCACGGGCCGGCCATCGTGTTCGCCACCTACGCTTCTCTCGTGGACCGCGAGGACTTCGAGGACCCGGCGGGTCAGGGGAAGGTTCGCGGGCCGCTGGAGGCCGCTCTGGCGGGTGGAGAGCGCCTGTACGGACAGCAGATGGACGATTTCACGCTCGCCATCGTCGACGAAGCCCACTCAACCGCAGGTGATCTTGGAAGGCCGTGGGCAGCGATCCACGACAACGCCCGCATCCCCGCCGACTTCCGGCTCTACCTCACAGCCACCCCACGCATCCTCGCCTCCCCCCGGCCCCAGAAAGGCGCGGACGGCCAGGAGCTGGAAATCGCGTCAATGGGCCAGGACTCGGAAACCTACGGGCCATGGCTGGCCGAGCTCGGGCTCTCGGAGGCGATCGAGCGAGAAATCCTCGCCGGGTTCGAGGTCGACGTCCTGGAAATCCGCGACCCCTCCCCCGTCCTCGGGGAATCGGAGGAAGCGCAGCGAGGCCGGCGCCTGGCGCTTCTGCAGACGGCGCTCCTGGAGCACGCGGCGGCGTACAACCTGCGCACCGTGATGACTTTCCATCAGAAGGTGGAGGAGGCGGCGGCGTTCGCGGAGAAGCTGCCCCAGACGGCTGCGGAGCTGTACATCAACGACGCTTCCGACGAGGACCTGGCCCAGGCCGACCGGCTGCCGAAGTCGTCCATCGACGCAAAGTTGTACGAGTTGGAAGCCGGCCGCCACGTACCCCCGGACCGCGTGTGGTCAGCATGGCTGTGCGGCGACCACCTCGTCTCCGAACGACGCGAAGTACTGCGGCAGTTCGCAGGCGGCATCGACGCCAACCACCGGCGCGTACACCGGGCGTTCCTCGCAAGCTGTCGCGTGCTCGGAGAAGGCGTCGACATCACCGGCGAGCGCGGCGTGGAGGCCGTCTGCTTCGCCGACACCCGCGGCTCCCAAGTGGAGATCGTCCAGAACATCGGCCGGGCGCTCCGGCTCAACCGGGACGGCAGCACGAAGATCGCCCGCATCATCGTGCCCATCTTCCTTCAACCCGGCGAAGACCCGGCCGACATGGTCGCCTCCGCCAGCTTCCGCCCCCTCGTCGCCGTGCTCCAAGGCCTGCGCTCGCACGATGAACGACTCGTCGAGCAACTCGCCTCCCGCGCCCTCAGCAGCGGGAAGCGCAAGGTCCACGTCCGACGCGATGAGGACGGGCGGATCATCGGGGCCGGCGGCGAGGACGGCGCGGACCAGGAGCAGGACGGCACCAACGCCGCTGCCGAGTCGGCCCTGCTCCACTTCTCCTCTCCCCGGGACACGGCGACCATCGCGGCCTTCCTCCGCACACGGGTCTACCGGCCGGAGAGCCTGGTGTGGCTCGAGGGCTACCAGGCTCTGCTGCGCTGGCGGAAGGAGAACAAGATCACCGGTCTGTACGCCGTCCCCTATGACACCGAGACGACGGTGGGCGTCACGAAGGACTTCCCGCTGGGCAGGTGGGTGCACCAGCAGCGGAAGGCACTGCGGGCAGGCGAGCTCGAAGAGCGGCGCAAGACCCTGCTGGACGCGCCGGAGGCCGGGATGGTGTGGGAGCCGGGCGAAGAGGCGTGGGAGGCCAAGCTCGCCGCGCTGCGGTCCTACCACCGGGCCACCGGGCACCTCGCTCCGCGTCAGGACGCGGTGTGGGGCGAGGGCGAGGCGATGGTGCCGGTCGGCCAGCACACGGCCAATCTCCGCCGGAAGGGCGGCCTGGGGAAGGACGCGGAACGGGCGGCGGAACGCGCGCAGCAACTGGCCGCGATCGACCCGGACTGGAACTGCCCCTGGCCGCTGGACTGGCAACGCCACTACCGCGTCCTCGCCGACCTCGTCGACGCCGACGGCAGCCTCCCCGACATCGCCCCCGGAGTGCTGATGGACGGCGACGACATCGGACGGTGGCTGGAACGGCAGACCCAACCGGGCACCTGGAAGCTCCTGTCGAGCGAGCAGCAAGAGCGGCTCTCCGCACTGGGGGTGAAGCCCACTGAACAGCCCGCCCCGGCCCCGGTAGCCGCGGGTGCGACGAAGGGCCCGAGCAAGGCGCAGCAGGCGTTCCAGCGCGGACTTGCGGCCCTCGCGCAGTGGGTGGAACGGGAAGGCCATCGGGCTGTGCCGCGCGGCCACAGCGAAGAGATCGCGGTCGATGGCGAGACAGAGCCGGTGATCGTCAAGCTGGGTGTATGGGTCTCCAACACCAAGGCCCGCCGCGACAAACTCTCGGATGCGCAGCGTGCCGCCCTCGCCGAACTGGGCGTCGGATGGGCCTGATGGCGAACGATGAGGCGTGCCGTCCTCATCTGTCGATGCGTCGAGGCGGGATCATGGTGGCGGAGGTGGGGCGGTGAGATACGGCGCGAGTTGAGCTTCAAGATCTGCGACGCGTTTGTCCAGGAAGCGATTGTTCTGGCGGGCGCTGGCCAGACGTTCTTGGTGGCGCTGGTTGTCCTGTGTGAGCTGTCGTACGTGCTGCTTCAGGCTGGTGTTCTCGGTGACGATCCGCTGAAGTGAGCCTTCGGGGAGATCGTGTTCGAGGTCGCGGATCTTGCCGAGGAGTTCTGCGATGTGCGTGCGTTGGGTGCGGATTTCACGCTGGGCCTGGGCGAGTGCGTCTTCGGCGTTGAGCGCACGTTCTCTCCAGGCGGGCTGGGTGCGACTGCCGCTTTTGGAGACTGCGGGATGGGGTCTGTCTGCGCGGGTGGCCTGCTCGATCAGGGCTCTGGCCTGCTGGTTTTGGTAGAGGAAGGTGCGTGAGACGCGGGCGGTTCGGGCGAGGGCTGCGACGGTGACGGGCGTATGGTCGCGTGCCGTGGCTGCCAGGGCGGTCTGGAGGCGTTCGAGCATCTCCTGGGTGGTTTGGCGGCGGGCTCGGACGGCCGCGTCGGTGCGGGTGCTCATGGCTGCCCTGTGGCATCCGGGTCGGGGGCCTGCAGTGCGGCAAGGTCTCGGGCGCGGAAGGCAGTGCTCCAGGTGCGGTGGAAGTAGTCCTGGGGGCGCCGCAGGTCGAGGGTGAGGGCTTCGTCGAGGATGCCGAGGGCGGCCAGGGCGTGCTCGAGTCCTCTGATGGCCTTGGCGGTGGGTTCGAAGACGGTGTGGAGGTAGTCGGCGGTGGCGTCGTCGGGGGCGTTCTCGGCGATGGAGCGCCACTGTTCGGCTTTGCGTCGCCAGTAGAGGAGGTCTGCGCCGGAGAGGACGAAGTTGTCGCAGTTCTCGCAGTCGAGTTTCCAGGGGCAGGATCCGCCGTCGACGACGGGTTGGTAGGTGCAGAATCCCCCGTCGGCGGGGGTGCTGCGGCGGGAGAGGTCCAGGGCCAGGGCGAGGGCTGTCTCGCGGTCCATGGGGGTGGTGTCGCCGGAAAGGAGTTCGCCTGGGTTGGGGGCGCCGGGCCCGGCCACCCAGACGGTGTTCAGGACGTCTTCGAGGTCGCTGTTGGTGATCTTTACGTAGTGCTCGGCCATGCGTTCGGAGAGCTGGCCGAGGTAGCGGCGGATGTGGGTGAGTGTGGCGCCGGCGCGCAGCAGGTTGGTGGCCAGGGTGTGGCGGGCCTGGTGGGCGACGTACGCGCCGCCGAGGTCGAGGCCGACGATCCAGGTCTTGAAGCGCTGGTTGAAATGGCCGTAGGAGATCGGCTGCCGGCCGTTGGGGTTGCGGACGCGGGAGGGGAACAGGGCCAGGCCGGGGCGTTCGGCGGCTGCTGGGGTGCGGCCGTAGCGCTTTTCGAAGAGCTGGAGTGTCTTGGTGCGGCGGGCATCGAGGCGGTGGTAGACGGGCTCGGGGATGCGGATGCCCTCGTTGTAGTTGCCGACCTTGGTCTGGTCGTGCCACAGCATGGCCAGACCGCGGTAGCGGCCGATGCAGTCCAGCCGCAGTCCGACGACCTCGCTGCAGCGGCGCCCGGTGGCGACGATGGTCTCCCAGATGTCCCGCAGGCCCCGGTCGTTGAGGTCGAGTTCCTCCAGGCGGCGCAGGTTGGTCTCGTCGGTCAGCGCGCGGGCGACGTCGTCGCTGAAGGGGTTGCGGGAGCGCTGTTTGAGGCCGGTGCCGCCGAAGGGGATGGCGGTCAGGAAGCCGGTGTCGATGCCGAGGCGTTCAGCGTGGCCGGCGGTGATGGCGCTGTACAGCAGCTTGCGGGCTTGATTGAAGACGAATTGGCAGCTCAGGTCCGTGACGGTAGGGGATCGTCCGTCGACCAGGACCATGCCCAGGGATGGCAGGCCGTGGCGGGCGCGGTGGCGCTGGTCGGCAACGAACCGCTCGGCGTGCTCACGGCGCAGCACGGTGGGGTCGTGGCCGGCGTCGGGGGCGTCGGCTTGGAGGAAGACGCCTAGGGCGCGTATCTGGTTTTGATCAAGGGGTGGCCCGCGCGAGCTCCTTGATCCAGATCATCGAGCCGCGCAGGTGGACTCCGGCGAGGTAGCTCTTGGGTGTCTTGTCGTAGCGGGTGGCGATGCCTCTCCACGCCTTGAGCTTGTTGATCAGACGCTCGACTGTGTTCCGCTCTTTGTAGAGCGCGGTGTCGTGGCTGACGGGCCGGCCGCCCCGGCTGCCCTTCTTCTTGCGGTTGGCGGCCTGGTCCTTCTTCTCCGGGATGACCGCCTTGATGCGTCGTTTGCGCAGGTAGGAGCGATTGCCGCGGGACGAGTAGGCCTTGTCGCCGGCAGCAGCGTCGGGCCGGGTCCGGGGGCGGCCGACCGGCCCGGGCACCCGGACTTTCTTGAGTACCGGGATGAACTGCGGGCTGTCCGCCGCCTGGCCGGCGGTCAGGACGAAGACCAGCGGGCGGCACTTGCGGTCGGCGGCGACGTGGATCTTGCCGGTCTGCCCGCCCCTCGAGCGTCCGAGCAGGGCTGCTTTCAGGCGGGCCTTGTGCCGGCGCCGGATACGTCGCCGTTCCTCCCGCTCGGGATCAGCTAAAGCACCCTGCCCGTCTTGTCCTTCCGGACTGCCACCTTTTGGCGGGCATTCTCCTCCTCGGCGGCCGCCTTCTCCAAGGCGGCCATGACCTCTTGACCGAGGTGCATCCCGGCAGCGTCGTGGTGAGCCCGGGCGGTGGTGGAATCCACACTGACCAGGGACAAGTCCACCTCACCCCGCTTCGCGGCCTCCGCGATCATCCCCTCCAGAAGCGCCTCGAAGACCCCGGCGTCCCGCCACTGCCGGAACCGGTTGGACACAGTCGTCCAGGCGCCGAACTCACTCGGCACCTCACGCCACTGCGCACCCGCCCTGAACCGCCAGATCACTCCCTCGAACTGCTGCCGCAGCCGCTCCGGGTACGGACCCCGCTCGCCGACCGGCAGGTACGGCTCGATCAACGCCCACTCGGCATCAGTCAGTTGCGCACGCGTCATACACGACGATCTACCGGATCCACCCCACCGCGCGGGCCAGATCCGGCAGATTGATCGAAACCAGATACGCGCCCTAGTTCGACGGCGGCGCGGCGCATCTGGTCGAAGGGGCCCCGGGTGCGGGGGCACTGCGGGGAACGGAGCCACTCGGCGAGATGGTCCCAGAGCAGGTCGCGCAGCCACCGCTGGGGAACGGTGGTGATGTCGAAGAGGCTCTGGGCGTTCTTGAAGCGTCGTCCGAAGTGATCGGTCTCCAGGAAGCCGGCGTCCTTGGTGTCCGAGGGGCTGTAGTAGACGCAGCGCAGGCCGTTGACGACTTCCCAGATGATCTTGCGGACCTCGGAGTCCATCTGCTTGCGCGTCAGGTCTTTGTAGCCTCCGTCGTGCAGGTCCATCAGGGACGTGATGCTGCCTCGCCAACAGTGTCTGACGAGATTCCTGATGCCGTTGGTGGTCCACTCGGAGTGCTGTGCGGACTGGGCATGGGCATGCAGGCCCCACTGGATCTCGGCCCGCAGCAGCGGAGGCAGGCAGTGGAGGTTGACCAGCCCTGGCTGCGTGACCGGCTCCGCAGTGGCGCACCAGGCACGGAATGCCTCCTCGTCGCCGTAGGTCACCGGGAGCGGCCGGCCGTCCTTGAGGGGGCCGCGTGAGTTGTGCGACCGGGCGTCTCCAGAGCGGTTGTCGATGTTGTACCGGTTCAGGTGCTGCAGGCACAGCCCCAGTGAGGTGCAGGCCAAAAACGGGCACCGCGCCGTGCACAGGCCGTAGCCGGGAAGCGGGTGCTGTGTACGGGCCCAGGGCTCGAACCGGTCTTGATCCATGCCGGCGGCCTCGCCGTACTGCCACCTGGTCTGGTGCTGCTGGCACAGCCGGGTGGTGGGGCTGATCGCCGGGCGGTCGGGGCAGATCAGGCACCGGCCGTAGTCCACTCCCCGCGCGGCGGGCAGAGCGGTGGCTGCGTCCATGAAGGCGCGCTTGGTCTGCCCCGTCCGCTCGGCCTGCTCCCACTCCAGGTTGTGCGTGTTGCACAGGTTGTGGCTGACCCGGCGGATGCGCTTGCAGCCGTCAACGGCGCACTGCCAGGCGTAGACCGGGTGTTGAGGCGGGATGAAGATCAGCGTGTCGCGGAAGAGCGGGTCGAATGCGGGAGCAGTGATGAGGGCCGTGAGCAGTTCGAGCCGGTCGCGGCCGACGCGGGTGGTGTCGGTGCGGCCGGGCAGCAGCGTCAGCTGGATCATGGCTGTGTCCCCCACACCTGCTCCAGCGCTGCGGTGAAGACCGGGTCGTGGACGTCCACGTGGCCGTAGACCTGCTCGACAGTCGTGGCCGAGGCCCAGCCGCCGGCATCCCGCGCGATCACAGCGTTGCCCCGTGCGGCGTCCAGCACCGCGGTGGCGAAGCTGTGCCGGAAGGCGTGCGGGACCACCCGGCCCATCTGACCACGGGCCGCGGCCCGGCGCAGCATGCCCCGGGCTGCGGCCGTGGTCCACGGCTGGCTGCGGGAGGGGCCGTGCAGGCTGACCAGGAGCATGCCGTGAACGGACTGGGCGGGGTACTGGGTGGTGATGTACTCGAAGTAAGTGTGGATCATCGCCGGGCTCGCCCGGCGCACCGTCCCGCCGCACACAGCGTTGTCCTGCCAGGTCCAGGGCGTCTTGGTCTTGGCCCGGGCCCGGTTGGCGTTGTCCTCACGGTGGCAGATGTGCACGTGCGGCCCCCGGCATTGACCGCACGCGGCCTGCTCGCGCAGGTGCAGGTCGACCAGACGCAGCCCGCACAGCTCACCGATCCGGAAACCGCCGTCGGCCAGCCACGTGACCACCATCCGGTCCCGCGCGCACGACACCGCCCCCAGCAGCAGATCCCGGGCGCCTTCCGGCAGCATCTTCGGGTGCCGACGCATCTGTTCGGCGGGCGCGAGCGGGTTGGCCGGCATGCTGTGCAGGACGTGCCCGAGCATCGCCCGCCGCCTATCCGCCCGCGTCGGCAGCCGGGTCACACGCAGCGCCTCCGCCAGTGCGGAGTTCACGCCGTGGGTGCCCAGGTGAAGGTAGAAGCCCTTCACACAGGCCGCCGCGCCCTTCAACGCGCTGTGCCCGTACGGGCGTTTGTTCTCCCGCCACGGCAGCCCGAACGGCCCCGGATAATCCGCTCCCAAAGCCGCCATGTAATGCCGCAGATCCCCAAGCGACACTGCTCCTACGTCCAGGCCCGCGAACCGCAGCCACCGCAGATGATCCACCAGCACATACGCGTATGTACGGTCCGTACCCGCCGCGCAGGTACGCAGGAACCCGTCCGCCTCCGCCACCACCGAACAGTCCGTGTCCACAACCGTGTAGGAAACCCGCCCGTCCCCACGGACGATCTCCTGCACGCGTAACTCACCCACCACCAACCGACCACCCACCCGCGTGCCGCCCCCTCAGACCAAGGACCGCCCCACCGGCGGCGCCCTCGCTCCCGAGTCCACACCCCTCCCCCACTCCCGCAGACCACTCCACGCGAACGTCACACACACCCACGTGACGGTTGGTAAAGTCGCAGATGATGAGGTCCCAGCGGGCGAGGTGGTGGTCGCGGTGGGCCTGTTCGACCTTCTCCTGTGACTGGTAGGTGCAGAAGACGTTCAAAGGTCCGAAGGCCGCGGCCCCGGCAGCGTGGTGGGCGAGTTCCTCGGCCGAGCCGATGCGCAGGACGCCGCCGGGCAGCACGCCGCGAGCGTCCTCGTGGCAGATGGTGAGGTAGAGGCCCCGGCGGCCTTCGCGGTGCCAGACCTGCGCGGTCTGGTAGAGCAGCTGGATGTTGGGGGCGAAGAGCACCACGTTGCCGAGGGGGGCGATGCGGTGGGCGACGTGGAGTGCGACGAGGGTCTTGCCGGTGCCGGTGGCCATCACGACGCTGACGCGGGCGTGGTGATCGAGGAAGGCTGAGACGCTGTTGTCGACGGCGACGGCCTGGTGGCCACGCAGCGCCGTGGCGAGCTGGTCTTCGGATACGGTCCCGGGCACCGGCTTCCCCCTTGTGATCGTGTGCCTGGGACCTCATGGTCGGCACACGAGGGGGTGTCTGGTCTTGCTTTCGCCGGCTGGTTCACCCTTTCGGGGATATCCGGCGGGCGGGGAGGTTCTCGCGGCGCGGTACACAGCAGCATGGGGAAATGCCGGGCTGCTGCGGCAGCGTTCATCGCCGGAGTTGGGGGCAGCGGAGGTGGACGGACAAGTAGCGGGAGCTTCTTGGCTGTTCGGGCCCCGCAGGCCGCTGCCGGTGCGGGTAGCACCGTTGCGGGGCGAGTCGACGGGCAGTTTCGTCAACCGGCTGGCGCACGGCCAGGGACTGGAGTTGGAAGAGCTGCTGGAGCGCGTGGGCTTCGGTCAGGCGTCCCGGGATCCGGTGCGGGTGCGGGCCTATCCCTCCACCACCGAGATGTACGTCAACCAGCGGGGGCTTGAGTATCTGGCGGTGCTGTGCGGGAGCACCGCGTCGGCGCTGCAGGAGGTCCTGCCGAGCACGGCGGCCGCGCATCTGCTGCAGCAGACCGAGACCACCAAAGCGGTGTGGAAGTGGCCGTGGCTGCCGCGCGAGGGACACCTGGTGCCGCTGTGCGGGACGTGCGCCGCCGCCTGCGGGGTGCGGGAGACGGCATGGATGATCAGCGCGGACCGCTGGGACGCACCTTCCGGACACCGCACGGTGGGTGCGCCGGGCCTGGAGGCTGAGGCGGTGCCCATGGCGCCGCTCGTGCTGATGCCGGAGGCTGCGGCCGTGGCGGCCCGGCTGGCCGCTTTCGAACACGCGGGCAGGCGGGACGGGCAGGCCCGTACGCGGTGGATGGAGGAGCTGCGGGGCGAGATGGACCTGTGGGGCGTCGACTTCTCGGTCGGCCGGCTGGCGTTGATGGACTGGCTGCAGCGGCACAGCACCCCCGCCGGCCCGGCACCGGATACCGCCTGCGGGACGGCCGGGGTGCCGCGAGAGCTGCGGCTGTCGCCCGGGCATGAACGGGCGGCGCAGCCCACCGAGGTTCTCGCGGCGGCGTCGTGCCTGCCCTGGCGGCTGGGACAGCCGGCATGCGAGATGTGACGCCCGGCGGCAGGACACTGCCGCCTGCGCAAGGCGCCCTTACGACAGAACCCGGAACAGGCGGTGGTGTTCTGGCCGGACAGACGTGCGCAGCAGTGCGGCGCCGCGGCACGGGACGGGAGGCATGAGCACGGTGGAGGATCCCGGCGGCCTTCTGGAAGACGAGGCGGCGGGGGGCACAGAGCAGGATGTCGTGGCCCTGTACCGCGAGCCGTACGGGCCGGTGCGCGCGTGCGGTGCGGTGGGGCTGCGGGGGCTTGCGCTGGAGGAGTTCGGGCGGTCAGCGAGCCGGTGCCCTATCGGGGCCGCAAGGGCGTCATCACCTATTGGCCGGTGGTGAGCAGGGAGCAGACGGTGGTGTGCGCCAGCCTGCGGCAGTGGCGCCTCGCGGTGGAGCTGGACTTCGAGCCGGCCTGGGTGGCCTTCAGTGCCAGCCCGGTGGAGCTGCGGTGGCGGGCAGGAGGCCGGGCGCACCGCTGGCGCCCGGACTTCGTGGCGCGCACGTCCGGCGGCGTGCGCCTGGTGCTGGTACTGAAGCCGCCTGGCGGGGAGAGCCTGCCCGCGGCGAGACTTCAGGTCCTTAACGCGGTGGCACGGGCGGCCGGGTGGCGGGTGCGGCAGGTGCGTGAGCCGTCGGGTGTGCGCGGGCGGAATCTGGGATGGCTGGCCGGTTACCGGTTCGGTGTGGGCGACGAGGACGGCCGGGGGCAGGCGCTGCTGGAGGCGTTCAGAGAGCCGACGGGCCTGCGGGCGGGCGTGGCGGCGAGCGGCCTGCCCGCGCTGACAGGCCTGGACCTCGCCTACCGGATGCTCTGGCAGCGGCGGTTGCTGTTCGACGCCTGCCGGCCGCTGCTGCCCGACGCCACGGTCTGGACGGCCTGAAGGACACGAAGGGGCGCGCATGGCGGAAACACGTGGGGCCGGCTTGAAGAGCCGCTGTCCATCGGGGCGCGGGTGCGCTGGCAGGAGTGCGAGTGGGAGGTGGTGGCGTGGCAGGGGCCGCAGGTCACGCTGGTGCCGCAAAACGGCGAGGAAGCGGAGGCGCCCCGGGCGGTGTCGTACCGGTGGCTGGTGTGCGGGGAGGATTTCGCCGTCCTCGACACCGGCCGTGCTCCGGCCGTGGGCGGCGCAGTTCTGCGCGGGTGGGAAGGGCAGGAGGGGCGGGAGGAGGCAGCACTGTGGCAGGCGCGCATGGTGGAGATCGACACCGGTCTGGCCCCGGGCCGAAGCGAGCATGCGCGGGGATTCGGGCCGGGGACGACGCTGGCCCAGCGGTGTGCCGCGATGTCGGCGCGGCTGGCCGCCGACGGCATCCGCTGCTCCGCCCACACGCTCGCCGACAAGCGGCGCAAGTGGAAAGCGGCCGGAGAGAACCCCGTCGTCCTGCTGCCCGGGCAGCGGGACAGACGGCCGGGGGGCTTTATCGACCCGCGGTGCCTGGCCGCCATGCAGGAGGTGGTGACCCGGCGCGCACGCGAGTAGTCGGACGTGACCATCGAGCTGATCCGCGAGGAGGTGGAGGACCTCCTGCGCTCGCGGTACGGCGACGAGTTCGACGACCCGGCTGCCGCGGCGGCCCTGCTGCCCTCCCGCTCCACCTTCTACCTGCGGATGAAAGAGTCCGGCCTGGCCGACGTCCTGGCCGGGCCGGCGCGGGCCCGCGCCGCGCTGGCCTCCACCCCGCCCCTCCCCCACGGCGGGCGCGAAGCCGTGCTGCGGCCGGGGCAGGTCACCCAGGCCGACACCACGCCCCTGCGGATCCTTGCCTGCGGCGACGACGGCGAGCCCGTCTCCACGGAGATGACCGTGCTGATCGACGTGGCCAGCCACAGCATGTGCGCGCTGATGATCACGCCCAGCCGTGCCGGGGGCGCCGAGAGCGGACGGGTGGGCCGGGCGATGCGGGGACTCGACCTGACCCTGATGCTGGCGCAGGCCTTCGCGCCCTGGCCGGTGATGCCCGGCTGGGACCCGCTCAGCGCGGCCGCCGCCTCCAGCCTGCCGTTCGGGGCGCTCAAGGCGGCGGACGAGCGGTTCACGAACGCCACGGCCGCCCGCCCGGTCATCCGTCCCGAGTTGATCGTCTACGACCAGGGCAGCCCTTATGCGAGCGATCATTTCACCGAGGTCTGCGACCGGCTGCGCATCGCCCGCCGCCCGGCACGCAAGAAAACCCCGGCCGACAAGCCGCTCGCCGAGCACTTCTTCATCACCCTCGCGCACCGCTTCAGCCAGTACGTGCGGCACGGCTGGCAGGGCCGCAGCCACAAAAGACGCGGGCGCGCCATCGACCGCATGCCGCTGTACACCATCGCCGAACTCCAGCAGATGGCACAGGAATGGGTAGCTCTGGACTACCAGCAGACCCCCGATGCGGGGCTGCGTGACCCGTTCAGGCCCAGCATCGCGTTGTCCCCCAACGACATGTACGCCGTGCAGGTGGCCCGCAGCGGCTACCGGCCCGTGCCCCTCTCCCCCGCCCGAAGCCGCTTCTTCCTGCTGGCGCGGTGGGTCACCCCCGGCAAGAGCGGCTTCATGATCAACCACCGGACCTACCAGCCCACCAGGCAGGACGCCGGACACTACCGCGAGATCCTCCTGCGCGGCGGCTCGAAACTGCCCGGCCGAGGGGACAAGTGGGAATGCCGCTTCAACCCCTACCGTCCCGAGCGGGTGTGGCTCTATGACCACACGGCGGGCACCTGGGTGACCTGCGACTTCCGGCTGCGGCACCTACTGGGCGACCCCTGGACCGCGGACATGTGGCAAGAGCACGCCGAGCAGCACCAAGCGGCCGGCGGCAACGAGCAGGACGAGGAGACGATCACCCTGTCCCTGGCGCAACGGGGCAGGCGGCGACGCTCCGGCCAACCCCCACCGAAGCGCACCGGAACCCCACCACCATTCCAGGGACTGGAGTTGGAGACCGAACAGCCGGCCGAAGATCCCTACGCCGGTCTCGAAGCGTTCGACCTGTCGACACTGCGGCCCTACCCGGCGCTGCCCATCTCTCCCCTGGCTCCCCCGCCCTTGCCCGTCCTGCCGGCGCCGCCCAGCGCAGACAGCGCGGAAGAGCCGCCGGACAGCGAGTGGGCGCCGCACCCGCTCGCAGCGCTCTTCCCCGCCGGCGGCAACAGTCCGTCGGAGGTCTTGGCGGCCGGGACACCGCCGGCTTCCGGCGATGTCGTCGAGGCGGACGAGGTCGTCGAGGCGGAACTCCTCGACGACTTCGATCCGGACGGCGTGGAGGACGCAGGCGACGGATGGGACTCGTACATGCCCGGGGACAGAGGTCCGTGAACGACACAGTCGCAGGCCGGAGGGGGCGGGCACGTTTCCGCCCAGGAACCGGCCTGCCGGAAGAAGGGCGGGGCGAGGACCGTGACGAGCGAGAAGAGCGATGAAGGCATCCGTGGAGCTGCGCGACAGGCGCGAGGCACGCCTGCGCCAGCAGTTGAAGGACACCCCGATGCGTCCGCTGCCGCTGTTCCAGCTCACCGGCTGGAACCACTTCGTCGACGAGCAAGTGGAGCCACCAGTGCTGGCGGCGGACAGCCCTCCCTCTGCGGACAGGCGCAAGGACGAACAGGCCATCGCCTATCACCGGCATCTGCGGATGGTGCCCACCGACGCGATGACCCACGTGCAGAACATGGTCGTCGAGGCGGTCCACCTCAACAGCGGGCGCCGTGACGGCCTGATGGACCATGTCATCGACGGACCCGCGGGAACCGGAAAGACCTGCCTGCTGCGGGCGATCGGGCGCACCGCCCAGAAGGAGATCGAAGCCGCCGCGAACGGCAGAGCGCCCAACCAGATCCCCGTGGTGCACATCACCACCCCCGCGGACCCCGAGTCCAAGGTGAACTGGATCTGGGAGATCGCCTCCTACCTGGGTCTCCAACCCGAGCCGAAGAGCATCGCCGAAGTCCTGGACATGCGCCGGCACCCGGACCTGACCTTGCCGGTCAACTACATCCTGGAGACGACACAGACCCGCCTGCTGCTCATCGACGACATCAACCGCGCCTCCCCGCAGCAACTGGCAAACGTGCTGCCCTACTTCGACTACCTGCGCGACAAACTCGGCGTCTCGCTCATCTTCTGCGGCACCGGCGCCAGCCACCTGATGCACCAGGCCCGCATCCTGGCCCGGGACCTGACCCGCATCAGCGAAGAGGACCGGGTACGCCTGGCACAGGCGGGCCGTCCGACGGCGACCGCCTCGCCCTCGCCCACCGCCCTGCTGCCCGTCACCTGGCTGCACCCCCTCCCCCTGGATACCGAGGACCCAGAGACCTTCCGGAAAGTACTGGCAGGCTTCGAAGCCGACCTGCGCCTGCACCGGCTCGAGGAACACGCTCTGACCAAACACGCTGTCGAACTGCACCGGCGCACCGGCGGCTACTTCAAAGCCCTCACCTACGTCATCTCCACCGCCGCCGTCGCGATCCGCACCGGCAGCGAGAACATCACCCTCAAAGAAATCAACGCCGCAACAGCCCAACTCGGCTGAACCGTGAGCCGCCCGTGCCCACCCGGCGGATGCCGCCAGCAGGGCGGGCGGGTGCGTTCCTGTATGTGGGCCTTGGCACGCGGCACACAATGACCGGCCATACACGACAGACCGGCTGTCAGTTCGGCGAGGGGCCCAGCAGGTCCCAGGGCGACGGTGATCTGGGGTTCTGGGACGGGCGCTTGCCACCGGGATTGCCGTCGGGGTGCTGGTTGATCCAGGACAGGCCACCGAGGTCGAGCTGGTGGCGGGCGCGGGTGACGGCGACGTAGGCGAGGCGGGCCTCGGCTTCGTCGATGCCGCCGGGCAGCGGGTCCCCGTTCTCGTCGGTCTCTTCCTGGTCCACGGGTTCGGTGAAGTCCTCGCCGATGCGGACGGAGGCCCATTCGCGCCCCTTGGCCTTGTGAGCGGTGGAGACGACGATTTCGGCGCCCTGCTCGACGGCAAGCTTGTCCACCGCGCCCAGGATGACGTCGACGCCGTGTTCGTCGACGAGATCGACCAGCGGCAGCAGATCCCGTCCGGAAGGGTCGTATTCGGCGTACTCCTGGAGTTCGCCCCAGGAGTCAAAAAGGATCAGTTCAGGGTGGGTGCTGCGTTTGCCGGCCTTCAGGTCACGGGCGGCTCTCGCGAGGGCCCGCAGGGATTCCCCGCCGCCAACCAGGGCGACGCGGCGGCCCTCATCGAGCAGGCTCATGACTTCGAGCATCGCGCCGACGTTGGAGCGGCACAGGATCGCGTCCGGCTGCTCGACGCGCTCCAGCCGGGTGTTGATCGCGTCCGTGCCGGCCAGGCGGATCGGGGCATCCACGATGCCCAGCCACCGGTTGGCCTCCTCAGCGAGCGCGGGGCCGAAGCGGAACGACTGGGACAGCGCGCGCTCGGTGCCCTCGAAGCTGCTCATCACGTCCCGCGCGCCGCGCCAGCCGTAGATCGCCTGGGCTGAGTCGCCGACCATCACCAACTGGGCGTGGCCCCGCTGGTCGTTGAAGACCTTCTCGACCACGGGGTTGGTGTCCTGGGCCTCGTCCAGGAGCAAGAAGTCAGCGTCGATGCGCGGCTGGGTAAGGGCCCAGTGCTTGAGGTAGTGGTCGTGGTCGAACCGGACGACTCCTTCCTCGGGGTTCTGCAGGTCCTTCCATGCCCGGTCCGCGTACGGCAGGACGAGGTCGACGAGCTGGGCGTGGAGATGTTCGGCCTCGATACCGCGCAGACGCGGGACGTGGTAGCGCTGGATGGCCAGATCCGCGGACTGGCAGAAGCGGGTGACAGTCCGCAGCACGGTGTAGGAGAGGGCCTTGTTCGTGACATTGCGCTCGCCGATCCGCACACGCATGTTGATGCCGATGCCCAGGGCCGCGCCGGTCTTCCACCCCGGGACGCGGGGCGCGTCCATCCGGTTCTTGAAGCGGTGCCCGAGGGCGGCGTACGCGAGCGCGTGCATCGTCTTGCACAGCACGTTGCCGGGGAACTTACGGGAAGCCTCGGTAGCGATGGCCTTGTTGAAGGCGATGTACCGGCCCCGCTTGCCGGTACCGGCGGCGATCATCGACAGAGTGGTCGTCTTGCCGGTTCCGGCGCCGGCCTGCAGGACCAGGTGATCCCCACGCCGGAAGGCGTCGACGGCGCCGCTCTGCTCGGCGGTGGGTGCGGGCATGATGCTCCTCAAAAGGGCGGGTGCGGCCTCATAACGCAATCGCAAGGTGACACACAGAGACAGCCGGTGTCCGGCGATCACCAGATCCACGCCCGCTACGCGGAGGCGGACCGGACAGCAACCTGGTTCGCGTCGCTGGCCGGTTACCAGCTCTCGCGCTGGCCGCGCTCGAAGGACACGGCCCTGGGGGCGGCGTACGCACCCGGCAGCCGATGCATCTTAAGAGGCAGTCAAGGGTCGTCAGGGCGCTGTGGGCGGGGGCTGCGCGGTCTGGGACCGTCCCCGTCCCAGCCAAACCGCATGCGCGGCCGTGGCAACTGCTGCCCACCCACGCCTAGGGTGTCGTGCCCGGTGACTGCAGGATCGGGTTCCAGGCGAACCAGCCCAGGTTCCCGGCGCCCAGTTCCCACGGGGACTCCAGCAACCGTTTCCGGGTTGCCTCCAGGTCCGCGGTGACGGCAGCCGGAGCGGGACCAATACGGGTCATCAAGTCGCCCCGCGCGTGCCAGAACTCCTCGTCCTCGCCGCGCAGCCGGCGCATCGCCGCTTCCACGCAGGCAGGCCATCTCGGCATCCCGTAGTGGTCGTCGCGGGCCCCGAGCCAAGGAGCGCCGGCGAAGACAAGGAAATCATCCGGCAACAGTCTCTGCTCGAAGTGCCCGAACATGTCGATGCGCTGCTTCACATGCTTCTTGATCTCTCCGAGGAATCCCCAGCCGAAGTCCGTCAGAGTCCCCTCGCAGCCCGGCCAGACCATGTCCCGGTCCAGGACCAGGTCCTCCAGCGCATAGAGACGGAACTGGTCGTCGGAACCCAAGACATCGAACGCCTGCCGGGTGAGCCAGGTGTTGCGGGCGAACATCGTCCCGTCGTGCAATGCCTTGCGCCGGCCGGTCGGCCGGGAGGCATGCGCGTCCTCAATCGGGCCGTTGCGCCACACGGACCGGACCAGCCCATGAGCGGCTGCCCACCGCAGCCCGTCCTGCGCTGCGAAGACGCCCATCTCCTCCAGACGCCGCCGTCCCCAGTCCAGCGCATCCTGGGTGTCCCCGTCCGCCGGCTCCCGTTCCCCCACGATGCCCGCTCCCCCGCTCCACGCTTCGGTGTTCCTGCCCGACCGCGCCGCAGCGCCCGCAGGAGGAGTCAGATCGTACGCGGCACCACCGACACCTCCGTGCCGTCATCTGCGACAGCCGCGGCGTCCGCCGGGCCGCTCCCGGACAGCCCCGACCGCTGGAAGGCTGCGCCGAGCGCGTGCAGTTCAGCGCGGCGGGCCAGCAGTAGTTCCTCCGGCGAGCGCAGGGCGGTGTCCAGGAGCCACACCCCGCAGCAAAACGGCTGGAAGCCGATGCTCTCCCGCAGCGCGGCGATCTTCTTCTTCGCCTGGCGGCGATAGGCCTCGGTGACCTGCTCGCGGTCCTCGGGGTACTCGCCCATGGCGGGGAACACCGCTACCGCGCAACAGCCCCCGGACAGGCGGCGGATCGCCTCAGCGGCCAGCACCGGGCCCAGCCCGAAGCCCCTCCACGCCGAGTCGAGACTGACACGGTCGAGGATCAGCAAATCACCGACGGGATGTGCGACCGCCTTCTCGAACGCGGCGCTGTAGCCCGTGCGTCCGCAACGGCCGAGGACGGCGGAGGCAATGACCTCGAGATCGCCGGACTCCGCATCTGCTGCCTCCCACCGGCTGTCGCCGGTGTAGTCACGCAGCCTCCACAGGGGGGGCGCACCTTCTCGGCCGCCGGCGCGGCCAGCTCCTCCAGCAACTCGCTGGACAGACCGTTCTGCGACACAGGCATCGACTTCACGTCGGCACCCTCGGCGCTCTCACCGGCCACGGCAAGCGACACACCGTCAGCGGCCTCAATCAGGTGATCCGTCGTCGTACTCATCAGGTGACTCCTTCGGGGAAGTACACACCTGATTCATGGCACTCCCTCGTCAGTGGAGTGCGTCCGAGAGGCGGGTGAAGCTGTGGCCGGTGGCCAGCAGCTGGGGGACAGCGGCGGCGATGCCCCGGGCAGTGCCGCCCCGGGGGTGGTTCATGTGGCAGATGACGATGGATCCGCCGGGGGCGGCAGCGACGGTGGTACGGACCTGTCCGGGGGTGAAGGTGGCGCCGCCGTCGCCGTTGACCGAAAAGCTGACGAAGCGTTCTCCCAAGGCGGTGACGATCCGTGCCGCAACGTCGTCGCAGTAGGCGGTGCCGGACCGGAAGAAGCGTGGCGGTGTGCCCAGCAGCCGGGTGAGCTTGGTTTGATTGCCGGTGATCTCGTCGTAGACCTCGGCGGCGCTGCGGGTGCCGGGGATGCCGTAGGCGGGGCGCCCTGTGACCGACAGCGGGCGGTGCCGGGTGCCGTGGTTGGCGATCTCGAACAGCGGCTCGGCGGCCAGCCGGCGGAAGATGGCCGGGTTGGCGTCGATCCAGCGGGAGTTGATGAACAAGGTCGCCGGTATCTCCCGTTTACGCAAGAAGTCGATCAACGTACGGTCGTAGTCGCTGCCGCCCGGGCCGCCGCAGGCGTCGAAGGTCAGCGCGATCACGCGACTGGCGGTCGGCAGCGCGTGGACCACGGTGGGTGCGTCGAAGCCCCAGGTGTGCGGCACTGCGTGCCCGTAGCGGGCCACGATGTCGGCGCGGGTGACCACTCGTGACGCGGTGGGCGCGGTGGCCGACGGGCTGGAGCCCGGGATGCTCGTGCCGGTTGCGATCGCTGCGGGTGCGGAGGATGAACCGGTGACGGACGCGCTGCCGTTGGCCGCGCTCTTGGGGCCAGCACAGCCGGCGAGCACGCCTCCCGCCATGGCCGCCAGCACTGCCCGGCGACTGGGTGTCATCCATTCCCCTTGCCCGAAGATCATCGACGGGACACCCCGCTACGGGAACCGTACGCGGTGGAAGAGGCGTGATCAGTAAGACGGCGGCAAGGGTTCGCCAACAATCCCTTGTGGATCATTTGCCGTGCTGGTCGCGGGGCCCAGGAGGCGGACGGCGGACGGTAACTCGGATGCAGCGAGAGGGAAAGCGGAGCCAGCGAGTCACACATCGAGGTCGGGAGAACGGGCTCTGTGCGCTGCACGTCCCGGCAGCCTCCGGCCGCGTCTTCGACGATCGGCACCCAGCCGGAGCTCTCCGCCCAGAAGAACCACCGGTCACCCAGCCGGGATGAGCAGCCGGATCCCGCCGCGTCGCCGCAGGCCGGTCCCGTGCGCCAGGAGAAGTCCGGCACCAGCCGCTTCCCGTCGAAGTCCTGCCAGTCCCGGTATGTGTGCCCGGACACACCGACCGCGATCAGTACCTGGCCGTAAGAGGCAGCAGTGCAGCCGGTAGCTGGTAGCCAGCAGCCCAACTGCCCACACAGCCGCAACACGGGCATTCTGGCGCCGGCGGGCGCGGTGGGCCCGACCGCCGAGCAGACGGCCCGCACCGGCCACCGCACAAGACCGTCGACCTCGACTTCAACCCCGCCCAGGGCACCAGCCTCCGCGCCGACAACTACCAGAGCCACGCCCGGATGGACGTCGACCTCAACCCGGAGGTCCTCCTCGGAGTGACCTTCGTCGGCTGCAGAATCAGCGAACTGCTGCACTACTCGACCATCACCGTCGCCGGCAAGGTCCCGCTCATGCACCTGAAGCACGCGATCACCTGCCTCCCGACCGCCAGCCAGATCCGGCTCCTCCCCGCCGCCTGCCACCGAAACTGAGCCGCTTTCCAACAGGCCACTCCGAGCGGTCGGCCCTCCGCCTCTCCGCCAAGCCGTGGAAGAAGACTTCATCCCAGTCCCGGGATTCCTGGTGGATCACGTCGCCGATCAGGGTCTGGCTGACGAGGTCGGCAGCGCGGTGGCAGTTGGTGAACCGGTGCCTCGACAGGATCGGGTCATCGGTCCACGGCTGGGGCCAGCCGGCCAGGCGCGCCTCATACAGGGTCTGCCGGGCTGAGGTGAAACGCCAGTGCGTGTCCGAACGCCGGCGTCTTACGTGAGCGCCGCCGTCCGGCCCCGTGCGCGTCTCCTGGCGACGCCGCAGTCTTCGTCGCCGGTGCTGCACACAAGCGTGGACCAACCAACAGGCGAGACCCATGCAGGGATCACGCACGGCAGGCGCGGGCAGCGGGGTGAAAAGGAAGCAAGCCCCGCCTCCGGAGTATCGGAGGCGGGGCTGTGTGGAGCGCCGGGCAGGCCTTGCACCTGCGTCTCCCCGCAGGAAGCGGGACGTCTTTCCTTGGACCACCAACGCCAGGCTCACCGCCGGAAGTCCGGGCGGGAAGCTCAAGATCAATGATAACGCAGCCACAGCCCCCCATCATGCGGCGGCGAAGGAACCGGACAACTGCCATTCCTGGCACCGTCTGGGTCCTCGGGCGCTCACACCAGCGGAATGGTGACTTCGTCCTCGACCGGCGGATCGAGCTCCTGTGCGCGGTTCCCGGTGGCCGCGAAGCAGCGCAGCCGGACCGCCTCCGGGGTGACGTCCAGGCGCAGGAAGCACTTGAAAAATGGCGGGCTGTAGGTTGCCGAGCTCGGCGAGAAGAGCTGGGTGTAGATCTTCCGCACGGGGAGGCGGAAGCGCGAGGTGCGGTCGGGGCGGCCGCCCGCACCCAGCAAGCTCGCGATCAGACGGGTGCGCCAGGTGATGGGGACGGGCGGACCCTGGGTGCGAATCGGCTGGATGCCGAGGCGCTCGGCGACAATGGCCGACGCCTCGGCCTCGGTGAGGGTGAACAAGCGGCGCAGGCGGAGTCGGCGTCCGTAGAGCCTGCTGTAGAACGCGAGGGAGTCGCCGCGCAGCGGGTAGCAGCGGAAATCCTGCTCGGTGACGTTCGCGACGGAGACGCGGGGAATGGTGTGCGTGGCGTGCATGAAGGCGCCGCCGCCGCCCGACACCACGTACTGGATGGTGCGGCCGTCCACCTGCACCGGGTAGCGCTGGTAGTTGTGGATGTCGCCGCCTATTGCCGCGAGGTAGCGGTGGTTGGGGTCGCGGACGAGGTCGTCGACGGTGCCGCCGCCTTCGATGGGGCAGGGGTGGTGTTCGCCGTCCACGTACAAGGGTGAACCGGTGACGAGGATCTTGGGGAGGGGTCCCTTGGACACGTCGCGCAGCCATGCGCCCTGCTCGGCGTCGATGGTTCCCAGCAGTCCCGTGTCGATGCCGATGATCCGCACCGGCCCGGCGTCGATGGCCCAGTAGGGGCCGGGCTGGACGGCCTGTTGGGCTGGCGAGGACCTCAACTGCCGTGCTTCGGTGAGGTGTTGCCCGTCCGACGGGCGTGGCTGGTGCCACAGCAGCGACCGCAGCCAGGCCCGCGAGAGGGGGCGCGGCGCGGGCTGAGGAGCGAGTGGCGGGGCGTCGTCGCAGAAGACGCGCATGAAGCCGCCGAGGTCTTCGTACCAGTCATGGTTGCCGGGTATCGCGTATATGGGTGCCTGGTAGTCCTGGTACGGGCGGAAGAACTTCGTGCCGTAGTCGTCCGCACTGCCGACGGGGTAGATCACGTCGCTGGCGATGACGGCGAATTTCGTTCCCTGGCTGACCTTCAGGAAGCCGGGAACGACGGCGTATTGGGGATCGTCCCCCTCGCCGGTGTCTCCGACGACCATGAAGGAGAACCGGTCTGGATCGTCACGCCGGATCACCTTGGCGGCGGGCGCTCCGGCGGCCGTCCGCTGTGCCACCCAGCGACTGCGTGTGTGGCCCGTAGGATCCCCGAACCAGGAAGCCAGCACGCCGTTGCGCGCGGCCCACAGGGTCTTCGGGCTGAGCCATGAGAGCTTCTCGACCTGGTGCGGCATGAGGTGCTTGTACTCGCCGTGTTCCAGGGTGCCCCAGCCGGCGCCTTCGGCGGTATCGCGTGAAGAGTCAGACACCGGTGAACCGTAGCAACGATCCTGGAACGGGCGAGGAAGGGTGCGTCGCGACATTGTCATCTCTGCGTGCCCCAAGGGGACGAAGACGTCGGGTTCGTACGTCAGCCCGTGGTCGCGCTCGGCGGCATCGCCCCGGTCCGTCTTCCTTTCGTGGCCGCGCGGCGACGTCTTGTCGTCGGCCTGAGTCCGCCCGGAAACGGCTGTGAACCGTTCCGGGTTTGATCGAGGCTCTAGGTTGTGACTGTGATCTGTCGAGGTCGCTGCGGCTGTGCCGGCTGTGGTCAGCGCCTTTGGGGGGGGTGGACAGCACCAGGTCGGCGTCCGCGCGGGCGGAGGTCTCCCAGGCCACCACCCGGCGGGAGAAGGGGCTGTTCGGGTTCGCGAGTGTTCCGGGCTTGATCACCCGTGTCACCGACCACGCTCGCGGGGTGCCGCTCGCCGCCAGCGCCAACGTATCCGCCTCCAACATCGCAAACGCCCTGGGCGCCTGGCTCGGCGGCTTCGCCATCAGCGTCGGCCTGGGCTATACCGCTCCGCTGTATGTCGGCGCCGCCATCGTCCTGATCGGGCTCGCCGTGATGTTGGTTGCCGCACGTCGATCGGGTCGCTCAGAGCCGGTCCACCCGGAACAGCGGCCCCGGTGATCGAGCGGCCCGCCGCGCAGCAGGCCCTTGATCACGCCGAGGTACTCCTCGTCGGCCGGCGCGGGCCGGGCGTACGGCGAGCCGTGCCGGGCCGCGACGAAGGGTGGCTCGGCAGCCCCTGGCGCCCATGACCGGCGTGTGTCCGGTCAGTGTGCCGCCGCGTGAGCGGCGCTCTTCTCGTACTGTTCCGCCGGTGCGGGCGAGTTCGCTCACGACCGCGCAGTTCAGCCGCTGACGAGAACGGTCGCGTACCCGCGGGCCGACGTCCGCGTGTGAGTCAGCAGGCTGACCAGCGGGATCACGTTCGGGGCGGGAGGGGTTCCGCCATGGCCGTGCGCCTACTTGAGCTCGGCGTCGGTGTAGTAGCCGCCCGCGACCAGAACGTTCTCGTAGTTGGTCTTGTCGACGCTCGTCGGCTGCAGCAAGTAGGCGGGCACGACCTTGGCGCCGTTGTTATAGGTCCTGGTGTCGTTGACCTGTGGCTGCTTGTCGTTGAGTATGTCGTCGATCATGCTCGAGGCGACGTCGGCGAGCTGGCGGAGGTCCTTGTAGATGGTCTGCGTCTGCTGACCCGCGATGATTGACTTCACCGAGGCCAGTTCGGCGTCCTGTCCCGTGACGACCGGGAGGGGCTTGCCGACGGAGCCGTAGTCGTGCAACTTCAGCGCAGACAGGATGCCGATGGAGATGCCGTCGTACGGTGACAGGACCGCGTCGACCTTCCTGCCCTGGTACGACTTGGCGAGGACGCCGTCCATGCGCTTCTGCGCGGTGGCGCCGTCCCAGCGCAGGGTGGTGACCTGGTTGAGCGCGGTCTGGCCGGACTGGACGACCAGCTGCTTGCTGTCCAGGTACGGCTGCAGGAGGTGCATCGCGCCGTTGAAGAAGTATTTGGTGTTGTTGTCGTCGTCGGAGCCGGCGAACAGCTCGATGTTGAACGGGCCCTTGCCGTCATCCAGTCCGAGCTTGTCGATGATGTAGCGGGCCTGGAGCCGGCCGACCTGCTCGTTGTCGAAGGAGGCGTAGTAGTCGACGTTCTTGGTGCCGAGGATGAGCCGGTCGTAGGAGATCACCGGGATGTGCGCGGCGGCGGCCTGCTGGAGCACGTTGTTCAGCGACTTGTTGTCGATGGCCGCGACGATCAGCGCACTGACGCCCTGCGTGATCAGGTTCTCGATCTGTGAGACCTGGGTTTGCGGGTCGTTCTCGCCGTAGACCAGCTTGGTCTTGTACCCCTTGGCCTGCAGGTCCTTGACGACGTTGTTGCCGTCGGTGATCCAGCGCTCGGAGGCCTGGGTCGGCATGGCGATGCCGATCGTGCCGCCCTTGGAGCTGCCCTTGCTGTCCTGGCCGCAGGCGGACAGGGTAAGGGCGAGGGAGGCAGCTCCGGCAATGGCGGCGAGGGCGGCTCTGCGGTTGCGCATGGTGATCGTTCCTTGTTCTTCTCGTCGTTGAGAGAGATGACGGCGTATCAGATGTCTATGGGAAGGCGGTGGAGCGGGCCGGGCAGCCGGCGAGCAGGTCGAGAGCGAGTCGGCCGCGTCGTGTCCAGGATCAGGTCCCGCAGATGGGTGCCGTAACGGGTAGATCCCGGAGTGCCCTGGACAGCCCGAACCCCAGGCGGAGCGGTGCGCTGCGGCGGATCCGCTCGGCAACCTCGTAGATCCGCACGTAGCCCCCGAGGTCGTCGGGGGTCTTGGTGCACATCTCCATGGGAATGAACTGCCTGTGGTTCTGGCGAGGTGACCGATTGTCAGGTCATCAGCACATTACCGGGGTTGACGCTCAGGAGCCTCGGTGTCTCGCAGATCGTCCGATCGGTGCGTCGGTGTGGCACGGCATCCGGGTCTTGCCGAGTCTCGTGCTCCCTTTGCCGGTGCGCACCTGAACGCACGTCAGGTTGCGCCACGGCGTTACGGCCGCGCGTGTGCCGACTCCGGTGATGCGCAAGGCAGTTGCCTTTCAACCGTTCGAAATGTCGTCACACGTTCGGAACGTTGGCGTGACACTAAGAGGGGGGGTGCGGGGTGTCAACCGGGCAAACAGGTAACGGTTCCAGAAAGGTGCTGGAGATCGCTTTCGGTCTCCAAAAAAACCTTTACGGCGGCGCCCGGTACTCCACCCGGACTTCTGCATTCCTCCGGGTCAATCGCCTGGCGGTCGGGGGCGTAGCGGGGGCACGGCGGCTGCGGGACGGACTTGGAGAAGCTGTCCCACAAACGTGTGCCCGCGCCGTATGCAGTGGCAGCGTCGGGCACGTGCTTGGTGGCGACGCCTTCATCGGGACCGGTTCACCGCATGGTCGCGACATGCAGGAAGACACGCCACCCACGAGTGAGGCCGACCAAGCCCTACTGGGGTTCTGTGGTTTGACGAGAAGGGCTGCGAGGTTCTGACCTGTATCGACGGCGCTTCAGGGCTGGTGGGCCGGCCCGGGGTCGTGGAGGACGAGGGCTTGGCCTCCTTCGCCGGGCTGCTGCGCGACTCCCACGACGCGACCGCGGACTTCCGCCCGCCGGACGGAGCGGCCTGGGCAACCGGTCCGGCAGTGCCCGCCGCCGGTGACGTCATCCGCCATGGCGGCTTCGGTCCGTGGAACGTGGCGCGGCAGGGATACCGGCCTGTGGGAATCATCGACTGGGACTTCGCCCGCCCGGCGGCGCGTCTGCATGATGTGGCCTACGCACCGCAGTACATCGCCCCGTTCCGGGACGATGCCGAGTGCATCCGCCGGCCGCGCTTCCCGTAACCGCCCGACCGCCGTCACCGCCTGGAACGGTTCTGCTCCGCCTACGGCTTGTCCTGCGTCGAGGGCATCGTCGATGCCGTCGTCGGCGGGCAACAGGGTGCGCCCGACCCGCAAGGGCCAGACGCAGTCCAGATGTCGGCAGTGTGTCACCGCCGGTGACGCCGCATGCGGGCTCTGCCCAAGGACCGGCCCGGACTCGTCCGCGCTCGTTACCGCTTCCGCCCCTCGGGGCCACGCGACAACCCAGGATCGATCCTCAAGAGTTCCAGAGACGCTTTCACGGTCGGCGAGGGCGAGCAGCCGCGGCCGGGGCAGGTGCTCGCCCGGCGGGTTCAGCCGCCCGGCGAGCACCCGGGGTGCGGCGACGGATCACTTCTCGGCGCGCAGGGTGCCGAGAAGCCCGTCGCTCTCGCCGTTGATTCCCGCCGCGAACCAGACGCTGTCCTTGCCGCCCGACTTGTCGGTGCCGCGCTGGAGGCCCCACAGCCCGGGGATCGCGATCGGGTTCCCGTTGCGGTCCCGCAGGGTTCCCTCGAACCGGCCGGTCCTCAGGTCGAAGGCGTTGATCCTGCCGTCTCCGAAGTTGCCGACGAGCAGGTCACCGGAGAACTTCCCGAACTTCTCGGGCGCCGTCTCAAGGCCCCAGGGCGAGTTGAGCACGCCGCGGCTCGCGAAGCGCCTGAGCAGCCTGCCCTCCGTGCTGAACACGTCGATGAAGCCGTTGTGGGGGCCGGCGACGTCGTCGTGCTTGTCGGCGTCCTGCTTGGCGTAGGTCACGAAGACCTTGTCGCCGATCAGCTTGACGTCGAACGGGGCGAAGCCGCTCTTGATTTTCGGGTCCTGGAACCGGCCGTCCGGCGGCAGGAGGTCGAAGTTCGTGTCGAAGCTGTCGATACGGGCGTCACGGAAGTTCGCGACCAGCAGGCGCGGCTCGTGGCACTTGCCGCCCTTCTTGCAGTCCTTCCCATGCCCCTTGACCTCACCGTGCTCCTTCTCGCCCGGCACGATCGTCAGGCCCTTGAAGACGGCGGTCTCGCCGTCACTGTCCTCGTGCGCGACCCGGACGGCGTTCGTCGGGTTCACGTCCGGGTTGAAGGCGAAGACGTCACCGTCCTCCCCCGCGAAGAGGAAGCGGGCGACCCCGGACCTCCCGGACCCGGAGTCGGTGAAGCGGAAGGCGTCGGTGTCGTTGCGCACGACCCCGGTCGGGGCGCCGCCCTCGGGGATCGACACGACTCGGGGGAGGATGTTGACCGGCTTGTTGTCCCGGGCGCCCGAGTACGTCGTGGCGCTGTCCGAGCCGTTGTCCGAGACGAAGATCTCGCCGGCGTGCGTGCGGGCCAGACCCCAGGGGTTGACCAGGTTCGGGTCGGTCTTCTCCGCCCGGCCCGGGATGTCGGACACGAGATCGCGCTCCCGGAAGCCGTGATCGGCCGTGCGCGGCGCGTCCCCGGCCCCGGGCGGCGCCGCGGCGACGAGCGCGCCGAACGTGCCCAGGGCGAGCGTGACCGCGGTCAGCCGCCGCAGGCTGGGACGGGGTCTACGGGCCGATGCCTGTGATGCCATGCGGATTACTCCTGTTCCAGTACGGGCCCCACTGCGGGACAAACCGGTAGAAGTCATCTCATGTGACAGCAACTACAAAGATCAACGACACGCGGAGCACGTCATCGGCAGGCGTAATTTCACGCCGCACCAGGCTGAGGGTGACGGCGGGCGGCCGAGATGACACCGCCGACGGCGAAGCCGGCCTGGACGCCGTAGGTGTTGGTGATCCAGCCGACGACCGGCGCGCGCCCAGCGGCGTACCGCCCAGGAAGACCATCATGGGAGGGAAGACCTCTGGCCTGCCGCTGACGCAGCAGGCGTGGACAGAGAGGTGCCGGCATGCGGGCGGAGCCGCGGTACAGGGGTCCGGCCTGCGTCTTCGCCGTCGGGCGGTGATTCGTTCACGGCACTGGATACGGCATCAGGTTCCGAGCGGTCCCCGGACGGCTGCGTACCCCTCACCGTCGAGGGCCCGGCCGGCTTCGTGGCCCTCCTCGACGAGCCGGCCACCGATCTCCAACAGCCCCGTGAGGCATATCCTCCGGTGCCCGCCCGGCGTGCGATCGCCCGGCGGGCACGGCCCGTCCTCACATCCCGGCCATACCGCCACCGGTGAGGCCCGGAGCCAGCGCCGGGACCCAGAAGACGGCGACGGCCAGGGCGATCGAGGCGATCCCCACGGCACGGGCCACCAGGCGGCCGGCCGGAGCGAGCTTCTCGGCGGTGATCACGGCGGCCAGGACCACCATGGCCCACAGGTTCATTACACCGATCGCCGCCAGCAGCACCATCAGCGACCAGCAGCAGCCCAGGCAGAAGGCCCCGTGCCGGGCTCCGGCACGCAGATCGCGCGAGGGCCCCGGGTACGAGGCGTAGCGCAGCATCAGCCCGATCGGCGAGCGGCACCTCGCCAGGCAGCGGTCTTTGAGGGGCGTGAGCTGGTAGACGCCGCTGACCGCGAACACGGCCGCGGCCACTGCGGTCCCCGCCGCGGCCGGAAGGCTCGCCGCCCGGCCCAGGCCGGCGGCCAGCGCGTACGCCGGCAGCCCGGCCGCGGCCCAGACGAGCAGGTAGGCGACCGTGAAAACGATCATGCGCGGCGCCCGGTGCACAGTGATGGTGCGTGCGTACAGCGCGGCGACGGGCGTCGTCGCGGGCAGCATCATCGCGGCCATCATCAGTGTCCACATGGCCAGGAAAGCGGGCAGGCCCAGGCCCATGGTGCCGGGCATCGCCTGCGTGCCGCCCCAGCGCGTCACCGCCCAGACCCAGGCGGCGGCCGCCGCGACCAGCAGCAGCCCGGCGGGGCCCGCCCTGCGGCGGACGGTGACCGGCCCGCCGGTCACGCGGACCATGCGAAGGGCGCCGAGTGTCCGTTGCCGCCGGTGAAGTCCCAGGACCGGCCGTACACGCCGTCGCCCGTCGCCCGGGTGGACCGGGCGATCGTCAGCGTGCTGTTCGCCGGGTGGAACATGCCGGTCAGGCCCATCACCGGACCGTCCTCGCCGAACTGTGGGGCGACCTGGTCCTCGATCTCGATGTCGATGGCGTCGCCCACCCGCGCGGCGTGGCGGCGGCCGTCGTCGCGGTAGTCGATGGGGACGCGCTCCGCGCCGAGGACCTCGCCGATGAGCGGAGTGAGGGCCGCCATCGGCCCGCCGGCCTGGCCGGAGAAGACCTTACCCAGCGCCTCCGCCTGGCCTTCGTCGGCCGCGGCGTCGACGTACAGCGCCACCTGCCAGCCGCCCTCGGCCATCACCCGGGGCCCGTCGATGAAGACGGCGACGCTGCGGTCGGAGACATCCACGCCGTCCACGTTCCCGCTGTCCACGTGGAACGCGAAGGTCACCTGGCAGCGCTCGTGGTCGGCCGGTGCGGCGAAGCCCGAGGTGGTGCAGGGGCACACCACGTCGCAGTTGCAGCTCTCCAGGTACGTGCCGTTCAGATTCCAGGGCACGGCTCGTCCTCCCTGTTTCGCGCCCCCCACGGCGAAGGGAATGCATCGGGGGGTCCGTCCCGTCCCGGTGCCGCTCTTCTCCAGGCTCACGCCTTTCCTTAGGCATCCATAGTAATTCGTCATCTCCTGGGGTCAGGCCGTGCGTCCGGTGCTGGTGTCGTGTGTCAGTGCGAGGATCGATTGCGTGACCTTTTCGAGGGGTTGTCGTTGATCGGATGACAGCATCATGGGCGGGGAGGGAGGCGGTGGTGGGCCGGAAGCTGCCGCTCGCCGCCGGGGAGACGGCCCGCACCGCCTGCGCCCGGGGCCTGCTGCGTACGGGCGTGGAGGAGAAGACGGGTGAAGTCCTGCTCTCTGGTGTGCTGGTGGAGCGGGTGGGGTGGGCTGCTGATCTGGTGTCCGGCATGGTCGCCGCACTGTTGACCGACCACTGGAACACCGCCGATGTGGACGTGCTGGCCTGCGGTGAGGACGCGGGAGGCCGCGCACTGCCGTCGAACGCGTGGATGGCGCTGCGCCGCCTGGGCTGGACCGTCGGCCCGGCCGAGGGCATCCGTGTCAATGACCGGATCGTGCGGATGGCGCAGGAGACGGTAGGGCGGACGCTGCGCTCGGCGAAGTGGCGCGCCGACCTGACCTCTGGTGTGCTCGCGACCTGGCCCGCCGACCAGGCCAGGCGCACCGCGCAGGAGTGGGACGCGGTGCGTGCGGCGGTGCCCGGCGGGCGGTCTGTGCCGTCCAGTGTCATCAACTCCCGTACCCGGCAGATCGCCGCGTTCGGGAAGAAGCACGGCCGGATGCCGGTCGATGTGTTCGAGGCGGAGGCCGCGCCCCGGATCGCGCGGATGCTGTTGTTGTCCGCCTGTGACGGGCAGCAGGCCACTCTTGAACGCGCCGACGATCCGGGCCGCGCCCTGCTGCGCGTGCAACTGCCCACCCGCCCTGATCCGCGGTCCTATGGAGACTGGGCGTGGGTGGCCTGCCCGATTGTGCTGCCGCCGACGATCCCCGCGAACGCGGTGGTGCATCTGCCCACTTTACGCATCGACCGGGGCAGGGTGCGGGCCGATCTCGCCTACACCCACGCTGTCCCGAAGACGCGGCGGAGCGGGCATGCGGTGGCGCTGGGGGTGGACTGGGGTCTGAACACCCTGCTGTCCGCCGGGGCTGCCCGGCTCCACGACGACGGCACCATCACCGCCCTCGGAGCCGGTGGCATGTTCCGCGCGGCCGGGGTCCTTGCGAAACAGCACCGGCTGCGCCGCCTGTCCGAGCACCTGCACACCAAGGCCGACCACTACCAGCGGCTTACCGGCGGGACCGGACACCACCACCTGACCGGCAGGCACGCGGTCCTGGGCGACGAGATCCGGCACGTCTCCGACCGTCGGTCGAACCTCAACGACGCCCTGGCGTGGGCTGGGGCCCGCTGGGCCGTCGACCAGGCCATCACCGCCGGGGCGAGCGTCATCTACGTCGAAGACCTCCGCTCGATGGAAGCCCGCGGCATGGGCCGCACCCACAACACCCGCATGTCCCAAGCCGTGCGCGGCCGGATCATGGAGCGGATGCGGCACCTGGCCGCCGAGGCCGGCATCGCCGTCGTCACCGTCCCGGCCCGGGGCACCTCCAGGTGCTGCCCGCAGTGCCTGGTTCCGCTGCAACACCGCAAGGCCCCCGACCGGCCCACCACACCGGGCTGGAAATGGGCCCGGTGTGGCTCCTGCGGCTGGCAGGGCGACCGCGACCAAGGCGCCTGGCGGCGCATCGCCGCACGCGGCCTCACCCACCAGGCCACGACCGTGACCGACCACGCCAGCGGGGCCATGACGATCCGGTCGGTGATCGACCGACTCGAAGCGGGCGCGGTCATCACCCCGCCCGCGCCGAAGACCAGCCGGGACCGGTCCAAAACCGGACCCACCCGGCACCGCACCACACGTCCGACGCCCAGGCGACGCCGGACACCCTCCCCCACCGGCCCCCAGGGTCCGGCGGGCAAGCGTCCGGAGGGACACGCTCACACGGACCGGACCCGGCTGCCCCGCGCAGCCCACCGGCACCAGGGCGTGACAACGATCAGCACACCCACCAACCGGCACCAGCCACGAGGAGCAGCACAGGGCGCAGGATTCCACCTGCACGCCCACGCCACCCCTCCACGGTGGGCAGAACCCATGCCAGACACCACGTCCGGCATAGGATCGCTTAGCTAATCAGAGACGCTATTCCCGACGACCCCCGTCGCGCAGATCCGCTGCCGGTGCGGCTCACCGTCCTGGTGCTGGGTCGTGGGGGCACCTGCGGCCTTGGATCCGTCTTCGACGACGTCCTCTTCATGGCCCGTCCGAACTCCGGGCACCGGCGGCCGGAGGTCGACGCGCTCGTCACCCTCACGGCCGAAATGCCGAAGCCCGCCCGTCTTCGATCCGGTGCCCATCGAAATCTGGTGCCGGTGCCCTACAGGCCACAATGGGCGAGCTCGGGCGTTCGGTCAGGACCTGGAAGAGCATCTCCGCGCCGCGGCGGTCGAGTTCGAGGCGGCCCAGCCCATCGACGCGGATCAGGCCGGCTCGGGATCAGCCGCTACCGGCCTCCCGCGCCACGCGCTCCAGTCGCCGCCGGTGGGCCTCCCACCATGCCTGATCGCCCGGTGGCATGTTGTCCTTCCCCTTCTCCCACCCGACAGTCCCGTCGATGAGCTCTCGCACGATATCGGCGTGGCCGGCGTGCCGGTGGGTATCGGCAATCACACGCACCAGGACGTGGTGCAGTGTCGTCTCCCGTCGCTCCTGCGGCCACCACGGGACGTGACCGATCGCGTCGAGCGCCAGCGTCGCGAACGTGCTGTCCGAGTGCTCCCACGCCTGGTGATACAGCCCGACGATCTCTTCGCGTGACTCGTCCGCGGTGGCCCACATGTCCGCGTTGGGTTCGGCGTCCTGCGTGTACCACCAAGGCGGCGGCTCCTCGTCGAAGAACGGCCGTCCGAACGCGTCGCCGAAGTACCCCAACTCCACGCCGGCGATGTGCTTGACCAGCCCCAACAGGTTGGTACCGGTGGGCGTCAGAGGGCGGCGGATGTCGTATTCCGAGAGCCCTTCGAGCTTCCACAGCAGGGCTTCACGAGCAGCTTGCAGGTAGTGGAGAAGGTCCGCTTTCGGGTTCGGTTCGATCATGCCGGGCAGTCTTGCATCCGGCACTGACAGCCGGGCTCTGCGGGGACTTTGCCTCTCGACACCGGTGGCGCCCCGCCGGGACAAGTTGGCTCTCAGGCATGCCCGGGCGGCAACCGATCTGCTCCCTCGGCTCTCGTCCGGGCGAGAGTGCCATCAAAGGTCACTGACCTTGACCTTTCCTGCCGCTGCGAAACGACTCCCGAAGTTGTCCGCTCTCATCGAAGCCAGTCGCCGTCTCCTTGCATCCCGTCGGACCACAGCCGGATTCCGCGCGCGCCCGCGATGACGAAGAGGGCGGCAATCGGTAGCGGCGCGGCAGGAGTGCGGCACGTGTCTGCGATGCCCAGACCCCCGCCCGGCCGCTGCATCCCGCCGAGAACCGCGGTGGACTCGCGGCCCGGTTCGGGCAGGCCCTGCCGCAGCAGACGCGGTCCGCGCTCGCGGACGTCGCGCCGATGATGCTGCTGCCCGGCACCGTCGGCTCGGTCGTCGGCCAGGTGGCCGGCTGGCTGGTGCGGGCGCTGCGCGAGCGGTGGCAGACGGTACGGGCACTCGCCGGGTGTGCCCGCCTGGCCGACCTCCTCGCGCCGCGACTCGCTTCATTCACTCGGGGCGGACCACGCGAGTGCGGCCCCCGCGCGCCTGTCAGGCCCTCCTGGGGCCGCCGGAGAGAATGGGCCGGGCATCGAGGCAGCCTGTGTGCAGTGGCGTATGTCCCGGGCCGCGTGGTGAAGCCGACTGGCCCTGAGCCGCTGGTGGAGTGCGGAAGCGAGAGGGAATGGACAGCAGCCCGTCCTCCGAGCCGGGCCAGGGAGCGTCGGCCGGCGCTCCCTGGTGGCGTCGCCATTGGAGAGCGCTGGTGGCCGCTTTCTCTGCTGCTCTTCTTGCGGCCATCGCCACCATGGTTGTCGACATGGTCAAGTCCGGTGTGCAGCGTGCCGTCAAGGGCAAGGAGCTGCCCTTCACACTGGATGTGCAGCTCACCCCTCCGGACGGCGAGCCTGACTGCCGTGCCTTTCTGGTGCGGGGCAACAGCCGAAGTGTTGAACCTCCGCGTCCTAGAGAGAGTGTCGATTCCTGGGCGCAGAAGAATGACGGTATTGCCGTGGACGACGTGACGGTGACCTTGACGGTGCAGGGCCGCTCCCCGGCAAGCGTGGTGCTGAAAGATGTCCGCCTGAGAACCGCCTCCATCCTGTGCGGCGGTCGGTCGTTCGCTGCTCTCAGATATGCAGTTCGGGCGGGAAGCCAGTCCAGCGAAGCTCTGTGGGAAGGTGCGCCATGTCGTTGTAGAAGAGGACGGAAGCGGGCCGGCCGGGTGCGTATCGGATGACGGTCAGCGCGGCGTTGGCGTGGTTCAGTCCCATCCAGCGCCACTTCGGCGCGTCGAGGGCGTCCCGGACGAGCCAGCCGATGAGGAAGTTGTGGGTGACGATCAGCTCGTGACGAGGCTCGTCACCGTCGACTGGTCCGGTGAACTGCGCGCGTGCTCTTTGAGCCAGCTCCGGACCTTTTTCGCGCTCCTCGGCCGGGAACTGGGCCAGGTGGCCGAGCATGGCATCGGCCGACTCCGACGGCAGCTCCTGTCTCTGTGGCAAGTAGGGGATGTAGTCGCCGGTCAGTTCCGAGGACTGCAAGGGAACGTCGTCGAGTTGGTCGCAGATCAGCTGTGCGGTCTGCTCCGCTCGCGGAAGTGGGCCGTGGTGGACCGCTGAGAGAGGGCTGCGCTGAAGCCGTTCACCAAGCAGTAAGGCCTGACGGCGGCCGTTGTCCGTCAGCTTGCTTTCATCCGGTGAAGCCTCGCCGTGCCGCGCGAGGTAAAGGTAGCGAGGGGCTGTTCCCGTCATGCGCGAGGTCCTCCATCAGCGTTCATGATCTTGCGGACGCTCGGATGGACGCTGATGTCTGCCGTGCGGTTCCGTCATCGACGGAGGCCTCATGCGCCATGTCCTGTCGGCGATGTTCCGGTCAGCCATCGGGAGCATCACGCCCGGAGCCGGGCATGCCCAGGTTCCGGCTCGTGGTCTACAGCGCCACGATGACCAGGGCGATGTCATCGCGGCCGCCGCTGCTGACGCCGAGGTGCACGAGGACCGTGTCGGCGAGGGGTTCGGGGGCCAGGCGGCGGTGGGTGAGGACATCGGTGAGACGGTGCAGGCCGGCATCGATGTCCTCACCGCGTCGTTCGATGAGGCCATCCGTATAGAGCACGAGGGTGTCGCCGGGGGCGTAGAGCAGCTCGGCCTGCAGTCGGGGCATGTGGTGGAGGCGGGCGCCCAGCGGTGGGTCGGTGGCCTGGTCGAGCAGGTCGAAGGTGCCGTCGGGGTGGACCAGGACCGGCGGGGGATGGCCCGCGCTGCTGTAGGTGATCCGGTGGGCATGGGTGTCGATGACGACTTTCACCACGGTGGTGGCCAGTGCACCGTCCACCGAGCGGGCGTACAGGCCCAGGACTTCCAGTGCTCTGGCGGGCTCGTGCAGAGCCCGGACGACGGCGGACAGGGCGCTGCGGAGCATCCCCATGACCGCGGCGGCCTCCAGGCCGTGGCCGACGACATCGCCGACCGCGACCGAGAAGCCGTCATCGGGCAGGTCGGCCACGTCGTACCAGTCGCCGCACACGTTCAGTGATCCGGCGGCGGGCAGATAGCGCACGGCGATGTCCGGGTGCCGCGCCAGGTCGGGCGAGTGGAGCATGGCCTCCTGCAGAGTGACGGCCACCTGGCGTTCCCGGGCGTGGGCCCGGCGCAGTTCCTCGTTCAGCCGCTGCAGCTCACGGGCCCGCGCGTACAGCTCGGCCTCGGTCGCCTCCCGCTCACTGAGCACCCTTCCCGGCCGCGGGCGCGAAGGGCGGGAGAGCACGAAGTCGGTCACGTCCTCCACCCGGTGGATGATCCACGCCACCTGCCCGCCCGGCCCGGGGACGGGAGTGTTGATCGGGGACCACCACCGCTCCTCGAACACCCCTGGCCGGCCCACGACGGGGATGTCGTACTTCTGCACCGCCATGGTGTCCGGTTCCTTCGAACGCAGCACCCAGTGCAGAGAAGCAGCCAGATTCCGCACCCCGTCGGCCTGCGGGTCCTCAGGGTTGTCGGGAAACGCGTCGAACAGGTACCGGCCCACCAGATCCTCCCGGCCGAAGCCGGTCGCCGTCAGATACGCCTGATTGACGGCGACGATCACCAGGTCAGGGCCCAGCACCAGATACGGGCTGGGCGTCGCGGCAAACAGCCCCTCGTAGTCGATCGGTGCTCGCGCCACAGTTCTCCCGTACCGTCCCATAGCCGCACGGCTTCATGCTCCGTCTTCTCACTATGAATCCAGTCGGCCCCCAGCGTGCCGTGAGCCCCGCGGGCGGGACCACCGAAAGACCCGCTCGCGTCGTGCCGGCCGGCACCGAGGGCGCTGAGGGCCGTGGTCCAGTCGGTGACTGTCTCCGTACCGCGTCGTCCGTGCTGTTCGCGCTGTCCGTGGCTGTTCCCGTGCTGTCCGTGCTGTCCGCGGCGCTGTTCTTGACGAGTTGTTCCCCTGCGTCGGCGGGAGGGCCGGACGTGCCCGCGAGCGGGACTGCGGCCACGGGCCGTCGGCTACGGGTGCACGGGCCGGGGCGGGGCCCGGAGCGGGCGGTCGTGGTGGGAGCCGGCCCGCAGGCCAAGTACACCGTCCGGCAGCAGCCCCCGCCGGGCAGCTGCCACTACCGGACCGACGGACCACCGGGACCACGCGTCCACGCCCTGACACCGTTTCCTCCGCACGGTCCGCAGGATCGAAACCGCCGGTGCCGACAAAACCCCGTGGCGGTCCGCACCTTTCGGCTGCTTGGGTGTGCCGCAGGTGACCCCGGGCGGCTTCCCCCTGCAACCGGGCGTCCACAGTGACCGCAGCGGCCTTCGGCGGCGGCGCGGCAGGACACCGGCGGCGCAGCTGCGCGAAGCGGCATACGAAGAGCGGACCGGCCAGCAGCACCTGGTCCCCAAAATCCTCGATCGTGCGGGTGGCATGACCCCCGCCGGGTGACATCCCCCGGCACGCCCCGGCTCCTCCCCCGGCCTGCCACGAACCTGCTCAGTCGGTGAGGCCGAGCGCCCCCGCTGCCTGGATCGCCAGCCAGACCTCCGCCAGGGCCCCCGTCGACGTCGGATCACGGTCGGCGAGAGCGCCGAAGCGGCGCCGCCGGTAGGCAAGGGTGTTGGGGTGGATGTGGAGCGCCGCCGCAGCCGCCTCGGTACGGCGGTCGCGCTCCATCCAGGTGCGGGCGGAGACCAGCAGCTGCGAGTCATGGCGGGCGTGCACCAGCTCGTCCACCGACAGCCGCACCGCGCCGGTCGGCTCCAGCCGCCGCTTCGCGTACGTGGTCTTCCCCGACCCGGTCGGCCCCACCAGCAGCCCAAGGAGCGGCGTGTCCCGACGGGCACCTCACGACCGCGGCACCGCCACGGCAGGAAGGCCCTGGGCATCTGGCCGGGCCTGGCGTCGCGGGATGCGCCAGGGCCCCGAAGCGTGTGCTCCGGGGCCCTGGCGCACGTCCTGGCCGCGAGTCAGGCGGGCGTGATGTTCTCCGCCTGCGGGCCCTTCTGGCCCTGGGTGACGTCGAACGTGACGGCCTGGCCTTCCTGCAGCTCACGGAAGCCGGAGGCGTTGATGTTGGAGTAGTGCGCGAAGACGTCCGGCCCGCCGCCGTCCTGGGAGATGAAGCCGAAGCCCTTTTCGGCGTTGAACCACTTAACGGTTCCGCTGGCCATGCTGGTGCCTTCCAGTCGATATCGGACCCGCACCGCGCGGGCCCGGAGGTGATCGCCCTGGTCCCGCACTGCACAGCAAAGCGCCCACGCCGGAGCGCGGGCAAGTACTGCGAACCACGACATCTACCAGCGACGCTACACCGCGAAACCGGTCCCCACCAGAGAGCAACGGCCATGATCCGAACGAGTGGGCGTGGGTGGACGGCGGCGATCCGCGCTCATCGCCCTCGTACGCGATGCCGCCGGTGCGCCAGGCAGCCGGCGGCATCCCGTCGCCGGACGGGGTCGTGTGCGGGTGACGGGCGGTCAGGCGGCCCCGGCCGTCCGCTTGCCCTCCCGTTCTTCCCACTCGGCGAGCAGCATGTCGAGGACGTTCAAGGCGCGCCAGGTCCGGGTCATTCCGAACGGCGCGGTGACGCGGACGGCGGCGCGGACCTCGTCCGGCGTCGCCCCCGCGCCCAGCGCGCGGCCGACGTGGGCGCGGAAGCTTTCCTGGAGGGTCTGATAGAGGACGTCCACCGTCATCGTGGCGAACGCCCGCTCGCGGACGCTGATGCGGGACATGCCGGCGCGGATCCGCGATTGCAGGTCCATGTAGTCGGCCAGGCCCGGGTCGAGGGCGCGCACCTGGTCGCGCATCGCCGCGGGAAGCGGGCTGCCCGTGCCGTCCGCGTTCACCTCGTGGCCCTGGCCGGTCGGTCCGGGCAGGCCGTGCTCGCGCTCGATCTCGGCCAGCCGCTCCAGAGCTGCCAGCGCCGCGGGGTATCCGCTGTCGTAGGAGATGAAGCGGAGCAGCTCGCGCAGGTCGTCGGCGTCGATGCCGTTGTCCAGGGCGGCTCGCACGTGCAGCTCGTAGGGCATTCCGAGGACCTGTTCGCACACGTCGGCGACGAGACTGAGCAGGATGCGCTCACGTGGCGTCAACTCCGGGCCCGCCCCGGCGAGCCGGAAGCTCGCGGCAGCCATTTCCGCGAACACCGGGTCCAGCTCGTCGATCGTGCTCCGGGTCGGCAGTGTCATGGGAACCCCCTAGATAAACAGCTGTAGTGCTACTACTGTAGCCCTACGAGCCGTCCCATACAATGCCGGATCATGGATGCGACCACCCCGGCCCGAAAGGCCGCACGGGCCACCTCGCGCGGCCGCAACCCGCGAGGCCAGGGCGAGCGGCTGCGCGCCGAGATCGTCGACGCGGCGCTGCGGCTGCTGGACGAACTCGCCGACGACCAGGCGCTGTCGCTGCGCGCCGTCGCCCGCGAGGTGGGCATCGCCGCGACGTCCGTCTACATCCACTTCGCCGACCGCGACGCGCTGGTGCTGGCCGCGCTGGAGCGCTGCCACGCGGACCTGCTGCGTGCGGTGGACGAGGCGGAGTCGGGCGCCACCGACCCGGTGGCCGCGCTGCGCGCCCGCACGGCGCTGCTCGGCGCATGGTCCCGCGAGCACCCGGGGCTGTACAAGGTGCTGCACGAGAGCACGCTCAACCGGCGTACGGACATGCCCTTCAAGGAGGAGATGGCCGAGCGCACGACCGCGGCGATCCGCCGCTGCATGGACGCCGGGCTGGCGACGCCGGGCGACGCCGAGACCGTCTCCCTGGATCTGCGGACGGCCGTCCACGGCGCGGTGTCGCTGCGCGTCAACCAGCCCGAGCTGCCGTGGCCCCCACTGGACGAGCAGGTCGACCGGTTCCTGACGAAGCTGGTCGGTGTCCCGCCCGCGAAGAAGTGAGGGCGATGCGCGGCGGTGGTGCCCCGCACCACGCGGCAGCAGGTCCCACCAGGCCGGGCTCCGGGCTCCGGGCTCCGGGCCCGGCTGCTTGGGCGATGACACCTGCTACGCCGACATCGCCCGCTTCATGGCCGGCCTTCCCCTCGACACGGCCCCGGCCGCACGGTGGACCGGCGGGGAACCGGTCACCCGCCGGCGGCGGCACGCCTTGGTCACCGCCCGCCGCGACCACGTGCCCATGGACTGGGTCCTCGCGCCGATCCCCGCCGTCACGCAAGGTCCCCTTCGTGGCCGGGCGACTTCCGCATTAGCCCCTACGAATGATTCACCGGCGCCGCGGGGTGAACGAGCGGCGTGTGTGTGCCGCGCCGACGGCAGCCGGCCGTTCGCGACCATTAGCGTTGACTCCTGTGTCGATGAGCTATGCCTTTGTGAATCTAAAACCCGGAGTGGGAAAGACGACGAGCGCAGTCTGGTTGGCTCACGCACTGCACGAGTCGGGCATCTCACCGCTGCTGGTGGACAGTGACCCCGCCTCCTCCGCGCTGCGTTGGAGCGAATTGGCGGGGGGCTTCCCGTTTCCCGTCATCGCCTTTCCGGTGGGCGACGTGCACCGGCGCGTGAACGACTTCCTCGGCAACCGGCAGGCCGTGGTGTTCGACGCCCCGCAGTTGGAGGACCACGCCCACATCGCCCGGAGCATCATGAGGTACGCGAGCGAGTGGATCGTGCCACTGACCCCGGCCCCCATCGAGCTGGATCGCATGGCACCCATCGGCAGCGAGATGAGCGACGTCCAGTCCCTGCGCGCCCGGCCGGCCCGCGCCGCTGTCCTGCTGAACCGCACCAACCGCCCCGACGCCACGCGCACCGGTCCCGATGCCGACGCCCGCGAAGCTCTCACCGAACGGGGCTTCGACGTGCTGTCCACCCATATTCCGCGGCTCGACTTGTACGCCCAGTCGTTCGGCAGCCCGGTCGAGGTCAAGGGCTCGGCGTACATGGACCTCGCAGACGAACTCATCAAACGTCAGGACAAGACGTGAACCAGCGCAAGGACACCTACCGAGCCGCATTGCAGCGCGGACCGGACGCCACCGCACCCCGTCCCGTCAAGGTCACTCAGCTGCACACCCGATACGTCCGGGTAACCATCGAACTCGACCCTGCCTTGCCGCGCGAACTGACCCGATGGGTGGGACCACCTGTCTCCGCGCTCATGCGCGTCGGCGCCGCCGTACTGCGACCCCTCAGAGGCACCCCGTAAGCCAGGGGCGCATGCCTGGGGTGCGGTGTGCGGGCAGGTGACGTGGATCGAATGTGCTGGTCGCAGCCAGTCGTTGACTCAGGTCACCAGCTCCGCGCGAGGCGGGACCGTGGCGCCGAGGTCGAGCCTGGCGCGCCGCGATCGGCTCCTGCTCACGCCCGGCCGGCGGGACCACCCTGCGGGCCGGGAGAGGCGCAGGTCACATCCATCCGGCTCGCCGGCGTGTCACATTCCGTCGGGCGGTTCCGTCAATGCTGTGTAACCGTCAACGCAGCGAGGAGATCACCATGGACGCCCGTCTCAACTTCTACGGCAACTCCGTCGCGACCAAGTTCGCGAAGTACATCAACTCGGCGGGCAAGGTCGTCGCGGACTCCGCTCTGCCGGCCGCGACGCAGGAGCTGGTGAAGATCCGGGCCAGCCAGATCAACGGCTGCGGCTTCTGCACCGACATGCACACCAAGGACGCCACGCACGCCGGGGAGACCTCGGTACGTCTCAACCTGATCGCGGCCTGGCGTGAGGCCAAGGTGTTCACCGACGCCGAGCGGGCGGCCCTGGAACTGACGGAACAGGGCACGCGCATCGCCGACGCGGCCGGTGGTGTCACGGACGAGGCCTGGGCGAACGCGGCCAAACACTATGACGAGGACCAGCTGGCCGCGTTGGTGTCCCTCATCGCCCTGATCAACGCTTACAACCGCATGAACGTCATCATCCAGCAGCCGGCCGGTGACTACCAGCCGGGCCAGTTCGGCTGATCGCGAGCACAGGGCCCAGGGGCCGGCTGCCTGCCGCACAGGCTCGGCCCCGGGCCTTCGGGCCTCGGACACCCCGAAGAAATCGCGCCGCCCCTCGCCGCGCATGGAGATCTGACGGACGAGCAACGGGCGGCGCCGGGGCCGCCGTTGCCCATGGGCAAGAAGCCCGGCCGACCGCCGTGCCGGCCGCCGAAGTTCGACCCGGTTGACCACCGCGAGCGGCACGCCGTCGAGTGCGGCATCAACTGCCCCAAAAGGCACCGGGCCGTGGCCACGAGGTACGACAGGCTCGCCGTCCGCTACGAAGCGACCGTCCTCGTCGCGGCCGTCAACGAGCGGCTGTGACCAGCACATTCGACACGCGCCCTAGATGCCGAGCTGCTCGGCGGACGCGCGCAGGCGCTTGGCCGGCTTGCCCGTCACCGACTTGACCGGGATCAGTACCGCCCACCGCAGCTTCGCGCCGGTCGGGGAGATGAAGGCGAGGGGCACGGCGACGGCGAAGACCACTACCGTCGACGCCAGATCGGCCACATCGTTGCGCGCGACGGGATCGGACAGCGCCGCGCTGCCCAGCCACGGGCGCTTCCACACCGCGACCGTCAGCGCGAGCTGTGCGGCCCCCATGGCCGCGACGGCACCGGAGTAGACGGCCACCTACACACCGGGCGAGGCCGACAGTACCGACATGGAGACGATCGCACACCTGTGCAGCCACTCACCCCACCAGACCGAGAAACTCCTCGACCGGCTGCTGACTTCGCGCTCGCTGACTGCCTGGCACTACCGCCGGGATCCGGGATACGAACGAAGTCGGCCGGCGTCTGTCTCTCCAGGTCGGGGCGGGTCGCATGGCGGTTCGGCAGTGACAGCACACTCGTCAGCCTCCGCGCGAGGTGCCCCGCATCTGCTCACTGCAGGGGAGGGTGAGACATCACTCGACAGAAACGTCCGGTTCCCGTCGTGCGTACTATCTCTAGACTGCTGCGAGCTGTGGCAGTTGTGTCCTGCGGGTGATCCGGTCGCTCGGACGGGACACCTACCTCCATCCGATCGCGCACATGGCTCCTGTTTTCACCGCCGTGCCCGCGGACTGCAGAAAGGCCCATGCCATGTCCGAAATCAAGGCCCACGCCACAGGACTGACGTCGCAGTACATCGCCCAGGTGACCGGCGACCTTGAGCGCAATGCCAAGGAACAGGAACGTATCGGTAAGGACATCGAATCCCTGCAGGAGCAGTTGCACGCCCTGCAGCACGACCACACCGTGCTGGTGACCATGCAGCAGGCGCTCGGCGGTGCAAACCCCGCCGCCGAGGCAGACACCACAGCTGCGCCGTCCGTGCCTCACCAGGCCTCCGCCGAACCCAAGCAGAGCAAGCCGAAGAAGGCGGCCGCCACGAGCGCGAAGAAGACGGCAGCCAAGAAGCCCGCCGCCCAGGTCTCATCCGTGAAGGCGTCCGCAACAGCCGCCAAGCCAACCCTCGTCGACCTGATCCGCGGCCACCTGGAGCAGCAGAGCGAGCCGCGTTCCGCTGCCGAGATCGCCGCCGCGCTCACGCAGGCCCACCCCGACCGCACTGTGAAGACCACTGTCGTGCGTACCACCCTCGAAGGGCTGGTCGCCAAGAGCCATGCTCAGCGCACCAAGCAGGGCTCGTCGGTCTTCTACACCGCGGCGGCAGCCTCGGAGCCTGCTGCGGCCGAGCCGCAGCAGGAGGCAGTAGCCGGCTGAGCATCCGCAGGAGTCCCTGGCACCGCCACCAGGCCGCGGTCCGGTGGCGGCCCGGTCCTGAACGTCAGCGTGCGGAGCCCAGCCGGCGTGCAGCGGTACGTGCCAGGGGCGGTGCCGAGTCGGTCGCGGAGGCCGCGGAGGCCGCGACGAACCTGGGGATCCACGAGACCACGCCGGCGAGCTGGGTATCCCGGGTCCGAAGATCTGGATCAGGTTGAGGCGGCCGGGCAAGCGGCCGGCCGTCCCGGATCTCGTGCGGCGGGACTTCACCGCGGAAGAGCCCGACCTGTTGTGGTGCGGGGACCTGACGGAGAGCGAGACGGGCAGGGGGGCAAGACCCAGCGCCGCAGACTCAACCAAGGCGGCGACCTCCAGGCCAACGCCGCCCTCTACCGGATCGTCCTCAGCCGCCTGCGCTGGGAGGGCCGTTCCCAGGACTACGTGCGGCGACGCCTCGCGGAGGGCAAGACCAAACGCGAGATCATCCGCTGCCTCAAACGGTACGTCGCACGAGAGATCTACCGGCTCGTCGTCCCCGCAAACACCGCGGCAGACTGCACAGGACCGGCCCGAGACGCCGCTTGACATCCATAGGGGCATCAACGCCGTCAGCAAGGCGTTCAACAGCGTCCTGAAGGTCGAGTACGTCCACCCGGCGCGCCCTTCGACCCCCGTGCCGAGGCCCGCATCCGGATCGCGACCTGGATCACCGACCTCTCCGACACTCGACGCCGGCCTCAGCGAGGGGCCGGCTGCACAGGAAGGTCTCCACGATTCGACAGAACTTGGTCATGGTCCGCGATCGTTCGCCGGCGTGTCTGCGGGTTGTCTCGAACCCACGATCACGGTGCACTCCCATGGGTGGTTTCTTCATGTAACAGTCATATGCGGGTGATACGGATAGATGGCGACACATCATGATGTTGGATTGTCGAGGAAGGGCTCTCCATGCGTCATCGTGCTATGTCTGTCGCGGCCGTGGCCTGCGTGTCGTCTTTGGCCGCAGCCGTGTCCGTTGCCGTGGCCGCGGACGTTCAGGTTCCCGTCGGGGGCCAGGTCACGTGGTGTCTGTCTTCCGCCGCTGCACAGGAGTTCGCGGCGGCCGAAATCGCACTGTCGGCTGTTGCTCCGGCGACCCTGGACACGTCCGGGCGGACGCCCTGTGTGCGATGGCCGATGCGAGGCAAAATCAGTCTCGATCTTTCATCCGGTGCCTGGACCTTGGACGGTGGGATCTCGTTCACCCGGTCAGGGGACAGCCGCATCCTCCAACTCACCCATGCGCACGGTGAGCTTGCAGACCGCAGGGTGGCAGCGCAGGCAGCCGCCGGCGGAGAAGCTCCCCGGAGTATCGAGGTAACGACCTTCACCGTCGACATGGCCGAAGTCACTGTCAGCCCGCCCACACCCGCCTCAGCCGGAGCCGTCGAGGCGCGACCCTTCGACACGCTCCTCACCGAACAGGGCGCCGCTGTGTTCACGAAGGCGTTCGGTTCGGCACCGGTGCCGGTCGGCTCTCCCCTGGCCACGATCGCCGGACGCGTTGACGCGTCGTCGATGCTGGACTAGCGGGGGGAACGACTCGTGACCGGCGGTCCTTCGTTCCCCGGGCCCTCTGAAGGCAGCCGACCGAGCTGTGTGGGGCAGCTCCTGCGCTGGGCGCAACAGGTAGGGCTGGCCAGCAGCACTTCGGAGCAGCAGCGGCTGGCTGCCATGGGGCTGGATGTGCTCGCGATGCGTATGGTGCCGACGGCAGACGAGCGGGATGTGGCGTTGACGGCGCAGTGGTCTGCGTTCATCTGCCTGGTCGACGACTACTTCGACCGTGACCTGCGGGGAACGTTGGCTTCGCGGGCCGAGTCCGTCCTGCAGCGCTTGCTCAGCGTACTCGCCGGGGAGGAACCGCAGCCGGACAGCACAGGTCCCGAGGTGGCGTTGGCCGACCTGTGGCGACGTACAGCTCCGCGGATGTCGCCACGGTGGCGTGATCGGTTCATCGCCGACTACACCGACTTCGGCCGAGCCACGTGCGAGGAAGCCGTCCACCGCGAGCGGCGTCATCAACTGCCCCTGGATACCTACATGGCGCTGCGCCGGCGGACCATCACGGTGCTTCCGATGACGGACATCGTGGAGTGCACGGCCGCAGCCTCTCTGCCTGATTCACCTGAACTGTTCGAGCAGTGTGCTGAAGGAACGCGGCTGCGGGCGTTGCGGTGCGCCGGCGCCGATGTCGTCGGCTGGACCAACGACCTGGCCTCCGCCGAAGCCGACCGCAGACGGGGTCAGAACAACCTGCTGACAGTGATGGAACATGAGCGAGGCTGCTCGTCTGCCGAGTCGCGTACGGCGGTCGTGAGCATGCGGGACGCCAGGCTGCGGGACTTCCGCAGTCTCGCCCTGAGGCTTTCGGACGGGCGAGGCCTGCCCTCGGCAGCACGCGCTTGCGTTGCCGCCTACACCGCCGCCGTCTGCGACTTGGTGAATGCGTCTTTGTACTGGCTCGACCGAACCGGGCGGTTCGACGCCCGATGGCTTCCACCGCACGCTGTGTCATCCCAGCCCTGGGCTGGAGAGGGACGACGGACATCACATGAGACCTCCTGAAGCCGGGCACGTCCTGCCCGACTGGCCGGCCGGGCTGTTCCCACCCGGTCTCGGCACCGCCCGGGGCCGTCTGACGGACCGCCTGCTGCGGCGCATCGGGCCGGACGGTGCCCTGCGCGACCCCTGCGGGAGCCGAGTACTCGAATCCGCCTTGCTCCTGGCCCTTTTGGACCGAACCGGGCGGTCCCGCGACTTTCGATCAGCGCGCAGCCGACTCGTGTGCTACCTGCGTCAGCCGCACCCTCATGGCAGCTCGTGGGACGAGACATTCACCGCGACCGTACTGAGGAAGCGGACGCGGGCCGCGTCAGCCGATCGGGCCGCCGATGATTTCGTCGCGCGGGCACCGCGGTTCACCGGGCCGCGGAAGCGCCTGCTGTTCCAGGCCATTCTCGTCATGCTGGGCTCCGAACCTCCCTCTGGTGGATGTGAGCTGTTCCCACCCCGCGGTCTGCATCCGTGGGCGTCGATACAGGCCACTGCGGCCAAGGTGGTCCTCGCCGACGCAGCGGCCCGGTCGGACATGATCGGCAGCGAAGATGCAGCCCTGTTGCTGTCCACGCAGCGTCCCGGTGAGGTGTGGGAGGGCAATCTGCTCATCCACCTCCTTGTCCTGCACGCGCTGTCTCGCCTGCCGGGCAACGTCACCACCGTGAGGGACGGCATCCGAACTGCGCTGCTGCATCAGCGTGATGACGGCGGCATCCCGTTCGTCACGGACACCGACACGTGGACCGCCGTAACCGCCGGCCTTGCTCTGCGTACCGCCGGCGCCCCGCGTGGCTCCCTCGACCGGATCGCCCGGCACGTGCTGCGGCTGCAGCACCCGAGCGGGGGCTGGTCCTACACGGACTGCGCCCGGCTGGCCGATACCGACTGCACCACGGTCGCCCTGGAATTCCTGCACGAGTCGGATCCGCACGCCTACCGCACCCCGGTCCAGCGCGGCATCCAGGCCCTGCTCTCCGTGCGCGGCGGGGACGGCGGGTTCCCCACCTACGCCGGCACTCCTTCAGAAGCATGCATGACCGCCGCGGTGATCAACGCGCTGGCGACGCAGGGCACCCGGTACCAGCGCGTCATCGACGAGGCCATGACGTTCCTTGCCGGCGATCAGCAGCCCGACGGTTCCTTCCCTCCGGGCTGGAGCGACAGCCGGCTCCACACGCTCTTCCGCGCCCATCTGGCCACCAGACCCTTCATCGTGGGCGGGGCCCCGGTTGTGCGTGAACGAATCGTTCGGCTGGTGCGCTCGATCCAGAACGACGACGGGGGCTGGGGCAAGGGGGACGGCGCGCCGAGCGACGCCATCAGCACCGCATACGGACTGATCGTGGCAGCCGGTCTGCCCGACCACCGTCCGGCCGTCCGGGCTGCGGAGTATCTGCTCTCGCAGCAGTATTCCGACGGCACGATCGACGCGCCGCCTGACATGGTCGGGCCCAGGCCGCTCCCCTACCACGTTCCCGTCCTCTCCGACGCCTTCCCCCTCCTCTCGTTGGCGCACCTCACCCGCCGCATCACTCCTTGAGGAGTCTGCCGTTCCAGGCAGCACCGCAGTTCATCGCACCTCGGAAGGACCCCATGATGTTGCTCTCCCACCGCAGGCGGCCTCGGGTATCGCTGGCGGGGTGCACCTGCCTTGTCACGGGCGGTGCGGCCGGTATCGGCTTCGCCCTGACCCAGGCACTGGCCGCGGCCGGCGCCCACGTACACGCATGCGACAACTCTCAGGCCAATCTGGACCGTGCCGCGGATGTGCTCGCCCGGCAGTCCGGCATGACGCCGGTGACGTTCACCAAGGCGGACGTATGCGACCGCGCCGCTGTCGAGGACTGGATCACCAGCACGCATCGGGCACGCGGACGTATCGACGTACTGATCCACAATGCCGCGTATGTGCACTGGGCCGATGTCGAGGACATGAGCGTCGAGCAGGCCCAACTGGCCATGCGTACCGGCTATGACGCGTTGGTATACGGGGCCAAGACCGCTCTTCCGCTGATGCGGTCAGGCGGTGGCGGGCACATCGTCGCGATGGGCTCGGCAGCCGGACGGATCTTCGTCAAGGGCCCGGCAGCCTCCTACGCCGCCACGAAGGCAGCCATCGAGGCTTACACCGAGATGCTGCGCGTGGAACTGGCGGGATCGGGTATCGGTGTCACCCTGGTCCGGCCCGCCACCGTCGCCGGCACCGACTTCTGGAAGATCCACGTGCCATCGGCCCGCATGCCACGCCTCGCCGACTTCCTGCCGCCCACGTCTGCGGAGAACGTCGCCACCGCTGTCGTCGAAGCAATCAGGCGCCAGGAACCGGCCGTGGACATCCCCGGCTATCTGCCCCCGTTCTACCGCGCGTACGCCATGCTCCCCGAACTCACCCGCAAGGCAGCCGCCCTGGGCGGAAGCGGCCGCCGCGACTACGCGATCCCCCTCCCGCCGCCTCGTGCAGCCAAGCGGGCCACGGCCCAGCACTCCAGCGCCGGCCGCGACAGCACCGCCCTGTACATGCTGAAGAAGGCCGGGGCCAACACCCTCTTCGTGCGTATCATGGCTGACGTCGCTCCGAGCATCGACCGCGCCGCCCACCGTCTCACCGGCGGCCGGACCTTCCTCATGGCCGCGCTGCTCCCCTCCCTGATGCTCACCACCACCGGCCGGCTCAGTGGACGAACACACCGGACGCCGCTGCTGTGCCATCGCGAAACCGACGGTAGCTATCTCGTTGTCGCCAGCAATTTCGGCAGGCCGCAGCACCCTGCCTGGTCCCACAACCTGCTCGCCGTCCCCCGCGCGACCGTCACCGACACCGGCCGCACCGTCGATGTCATCGCCACACCCCTGCACGGATCCGAGCGCGACACGGCATGGAGGCGACTGGTGGACATCTGGCCGCCCTACGAGAGCTACGCCAGGCGATCCGGACGGCAGCTGCGGATCTTCCGGCTCGTCCCGGAATGAACGGCCACCCCGGCTGATCCGGCCTGCCGAAAGCCCTCCCCTCCCACCCCGCGCCCGCTTGGAGAACACCGTGCCTTCACGCCCCACGCCGATGGACCTGACCATGCACCACATGGCCCAAGTCCATCCCTCGATCGCCCAGACCATCGGAGTCGTGCTGCATCTTGAAGGCACGCCCCCACCCGTCAGGGAACTCCTCGGCCACCTTCAGGCGAACCTGCACCGTCTGCCCCGCCTCACGCATTACCTCCACGGACCAGGGCTCAAGGCCCGATGGCAGCACGACCCTGCTCCCGACCTGCACACCCGCGTCAGGGAACGTGCCATCCCGCCCGGTGACGAAACCCTCGACGCGGTCCTTCAGGAACTCGTGACCCAGCCGCTGCCCACCCACGGCCCGCTGTGGGACGTTTCCCTGATCACCGGCTACTCACCCGGCCGCTACGCCATCTGCTGTCGCGCACACCACAGCACCCAGGACGGCATGGGCCTCGTCAACACCCTCCACACCCTGTTCGGCACAGCCCCTTCGCTCACCGCCGAACCCGAACCGCGCCCCGAAGCCCGCGCCTGCCTGGACACCATGCGCGACACACTGGCCGCCTGCGCCGCTCACGGTATCTGGAACGATCCCACGCACCCCTTCACCGGCAAGCGCATCACCAGCTGGTCACACGTACCCACCCAGCAGCTGCGTACCGCAGCCGTCCCCCACGGCGGCGACACCAACGACGCCTTCCTCACCGCCCTGAGCGGAGCCCTGCGTACCTGGTGCTCCGAACACTGGCCACGGGGTGCCGGCAAACCGCTGCCGGCCACCACGATGGTCAATCTGCGTCGACCGGCAGAACGCGACCGGCCCGGCAATCTGTTCACGTTCGCGCCCGCGCCGCTGCCCTGCCACGAGTCAGCAGTCGACATCCGCCTCCAGCGCGTCATCGCCGCCACCAAAGCCGTCAAAGACCCTTCACGGCGAGCCGCCATGCGCGTGCTGATGGACCGCACCCCGGCGCGGATCCTTCACTCCTTGGCCACCCGGCTCACCACCCCGGACAGGGCAGCCATCACCACCTCCTACGTCGCCGTCCACCGGCCACTGGCCTACCGGGACGACCCCGTCACCCGTATCCAGCCGTTCAACTGGCTCCCCCGTAACCAGCCCGCATCCATCGTCGCCTGCAGTTACAACGGCACCACCAGCGTCTGTTTCATCACCGACGCGGCCGCCCCCGGCCTGCACCAGCTCCCCTCCCTGTTCGAAGAGGCAGTGCAAGAGCTCGCCGCCCGGCCGGGCGGCGCGCAGACCCACCTCTCCCCCGACCGGCCGACGGCACCCGGCAGGCACGATGTCCCCGCGTCGCCCACGGCGGCTGACGGCGGAGCCCCCGTCGTCATCGGCTTCCCCTACATCAAGAACATCCTCGTCGATCAGGCCGGCCTGCCCCCGACGCCCATCACTCCTGAGGCGACACAGGCGCAGGCGGGCATCGACTCCATGGCCATCACCGTGCTCTCCATGACCCTCGAGGACCGCCTCGGCCTTGCCATCGCCGAACGCGAGCTCGCGCAAAGGCCCACGGTCGCCGCTCTCGTTGATTTCGTTGTCCAACGCGCCGCCCCATGAATCCGCTGAGGACCGCGCAACCGGTGAGCGCCGACAGACCAGGCCCGGCAGCCCGGCCCAGCCAGGCGTAGCGGCCAGGGGCACGGGCTCGCGGGCGACCCCGAGACGGCGGTGGAACGACCGAGAGGACGCACCTATGACGTATGACGGCATGACGACCTATGACGGTATGACATATGACGGACCAAATACCGTACCCGGTCGACGCGACGGCCCATCGTCACGTGTAGCGGCGCGGCTGATCGGGCTGGGGTCCTGGCTGCCGTCCCGGGTCGTCACCAATGCCGACCTGTCCCTCGCCCTGGACACCTCGGACGAGTGGATCCGAACGCGTATCGGCATTGCCACCCGGCGTAGGGCCGACCGTGACACAGCCACCAGCGACATGGCCGTAGAGGCCGGGGCTCTTGCGATGAAATCCGCAGAAGTGGCCCACGTCGACGCCGTGGTGCTGGCCACCGCCACACCCGACCACCCTGTGCCCAGCACCGCGCCGGTTGTGGCCCACCGCCTTGGTCTGCCCTGCGTCCCGGCCTTCGACGTCGGCGCCGGCTGTTCCGGTTTCCTCTACGCAACCACGGTCGCCGCTGGACTCATCCACGCCGCCGCTGCCCGGACCGTCTTGGTCATCGGTGCGGAAAAAATGTCAGCCATCACCAACCCCACCGACAGAACCACGGCACCGATCTTCGGCGACGGCGCGGGAGCAGTCGTTGTGACGGCGGGCCGGGCAGAGGATGCGGGGGCACTGGGACCGGTCGCATGGGGCAGCGACGGAGCGCACACCGAAGCCCTCTGCATCCCGGACGGAGGCTCCCGTCGTCCCTCACCCAGACCGACAGCCAACGACAATGGCCGGTATGTCCATATGCGGGGTAACGAGGTGTTTCGCCACGCGGTGCGCCGCATGAGTCAGGTGGCAAAGGACGCGGCCTCGGCCACCGGATGGGGCCCCAAAGACATCGACCGGCTCATCGTCCACCAAGCCAACGCACGTATCGGTGCAGCGGTAGCCGACGCCCTGGGCATCCCGCCGGAGCGTGTGCCGTCCAACATCGCCCATGTCGCCAACACCTCCGCGGCCTCCATCCCCCTGCTGCTCACACACGCCGCGGCCCAAGGCCAACTGACGGCGGGAAACCGAGTCCTCATGGCCTGCTTCGGCGCCGGGTTCACCTGGGCGGCCTCCACCCTGACGTGGCCGAAGAACCTCAGACCCCTCGCTGGAAACGGCACCGTCCCCGGCTGCGCCGTCGCGTAGTTGCCTCGTACTCTCCGCCTCCTCGCCCGGCTGGTCGGTGTGATCGACACGTACCGGCAAGCAGCGTTGGAGACCCTGGTCCAATCGACCTGGGGCAACGGCCCCACACGAGAGCTTTCACGCAGTGCCGAGTGGGCCGCCGGGGTGCTCACGGGGTGGCTCCGAACGTCCGGCGCGCCCACTCGGCGAAACTGGTCCAAGCGATTTCGGAGTGGGCGGCGTGCAGCGCGGCAATATCGACGCGGTAGCCACGCCCATTCAAAAACGTCCACATCGCGTGCATGTCCGGATTGCGGATCTCGGCCAGCGGCACCCGCTCATGGCGCACTTCCCGCCCCAGAGCCGCGCTCAGCGCGGCGGCCATCTGGGCCGGGGTAGGGGCGTCGCTGGCCAGCTCGATGCGGCGCCCGAGGTAAGGGGCGGGGTCGAGCAGCACCTGCGCGGCGAAGGCACCGTGGTCAGTGCGGGCGAGCTGCTGCAGCGGCCGATCGGACGGCAGCGGCAGGTCGAGCACGCCGCTCTGGATGCGGTCGGCCCCGCCAAGGGCATTGTCGAAGAAGTACGTCGGCCCCAGGATCGAGTAGGGGATCTCACCGGCAGCCAGTTCCTTTTCGATACGCGCCTTGCTGTCGAAGTGCGGCACACCGCTTCTCTGGTCGGCCCCGGCCACCGAGCTGAACAGCAGATACGGCACTCGCGCCGCGTCGGCGGCTGCAAGGATTGCCCGCCCCTGGGCCATCTCGGCGTCCACGCCGGCCTCAAAGGGTGTGGTGAGCACGAAGACTCCGGCCACCCCCGCCATTGCGGCGGCCAGCGAGCTGCGATCGTCCAGCGACCCGGCGACCACCTCGACACCCCGGTCTGCCCATCGGCGCGCAGACCCCCGATTCGGGTCGCGCACCAGCGCCCGCACCCGTGCCCCACGGCTCAACAACGCCTCGGTCACAGCGCCGCCCTGACCGCCAGTCGCTCCGAGCACCAAGATCGGTGCATCGGCCATCGAACGCTCACCTCCTCGGCGATGACGCGTGGCGACCGCCGGCCTCCACGCGTCCACCGTATGCGTCCACCCAGGCCTTGCACCTCAGCACCGCGCCGCGTTCACGCGGTTGCGCGAGATGCCGCCGGCGGTGCCGATCTCGTCCGCTTGCGGTGGCCGGGTACGAGGCGCGCGGCGTGTACCGGACATGCTCGGTTGGTGAGCAGTACAAGCGGTTCGCGCTCGGCATGAGGGAAAGGCACGGCGTACGGGGCGGGTTGACCGGGACGCGGCGTGAGTGGATCGCCCGGCATTCGGGGGTCGGCCTCGCGGCGGGTTGAGGCGTGCGCGGGCGGACTGCTGTCGCGCTCTCGTCCATGTCCACCGCTGCGGCTGCGGTGGACATGCGCCGAAGGTGCACACGGATCGGTACCGTTCCATCGCCGGTTCTGCGAGCTCCATCGAACCGCGCAGCCGCCGCAGCCGCGAGAACCGGTGTGCCGCTATGCGCGCAGCTGCGGCGGCTCCTTGTCGATCCCGAGATCAGCGTCGACGTCGTAGCCGACTGCCCGGTGCGGCACCGCCGGAAGCCCGATGTCGGCACCCAGGTCGAAAGCGGCCTCACCGGCCGCCTCAGCCAGTTCCTCTTCCTCGCGCTGCCGCACAGCACGGTCGTGGTGCTCGCTGATCTTTTCGACTATTTCCCGGACGTATCCGTGGTGCCGGCTCGAGGGTTGTTCGACATCGCTCATGAACCAGATCCTCGGCATATGCGACCTGCCATGGCAACTGGTCCCGGGTGAAGAGCCGGTGACATGTGGGTGCCAAGAACCACATCCGTGCTGGTCGTCAGGGACCAGGTGATCGGAGCCACTGACGTCTGCGTGGCGGGGGCCTGGTGGCGGGGTCCGCCCGCCGCCGTACCACCCGCCCCAGCAATGAATACCGGACTCCGACCGCCGAGGAACGGGAGGATTTCCCCGGCCGCTTCGAACGCCGACGGGTCGCCTTGGGCGACTGCGGCCGAGCGTCTCTGACCAGCTCGATCACGAGTCCCGGTTCCGTCCCCAGCACACCCGTTCAGCCGAAGCGACAGGAGCCCTTGACGCGACTGCGAGCAGTGTTCTTGACGTCAACCTCTGGTCAGGCAGAAGGGATGCCCGGCCGGGTCGGTGAAGATCCGCCACCTGTCTCCGCCCGGTTGGTGCACCGGCTTGGTCGCGCCCGACTTCAATAGCAGGGCCTCGGCCTCGTCGAGGTCATCGACCACGAAGTCGAGGTGGACTTGTTGCGGCAAGGTCTGGCCGGGCCAGCGCGGAGCCTGGTAGTCATCGACCCGTTGGAAGCCGATAGAGAGCCCGTCCTCGCGGGTGAGGCCGGCGAAGTCACTGTCGGACTTGGGGTGAAGCTCGAGCCCGGTGGCCTGCCGATAGAACGCGGCCAGCGCCTCGGGATCGGCGCAGTCGAGTGTGATCGCCGTTAGCTTCATCTGCGGGGGCATGGCAACTCCGTGACAGCCATCATGCTGCGGGTTCGAACGCGTGTGGCGTCACACCGTAGTGATCAGCTCCCCGCTTCGCGACCTGATTTACGCCAACGCCGAGCTGATGAGAGAGCCGCAGCGCGGAGTGACAGCCCCCAGGCCACGCAAGGCGCGGGCAGGCACTGCCCCGCTGTTGTGGACGCACGTCAACCTCCTACGATCGGTTCGAGCTGGATATGAACAGCCGTCAGGACCTGGCGAAGGCAGCGATGGTGCCCGGCCCTCGCAGTGCGCGGGATGTGGTCGCCTCTGCGCCGGTGCGACGTCGGTGGACGTTGGCAGCGTACGGCGCTTGGCTTCACCGACCTGAGAGGTGCTCGGACGGTCTGTGACGTGCGCGGTCGTTCGAGACCGGTCTTTCAGAAGGAAATCCGTTGGTTCAGGGACCGGTAGCGAGGGTCGCATTCGCGCCGGAATCCACGCTGCTGTCCCGGCTCTGGATCGTTGCGGCTGCACGGTGCAGTTCGGTGAGCACCGTCCGGACGGCTCGCCGTGCGGCACGTTCGGGGCGATGGAGCACATCGATGTGGCGTCGGGTGTGCACGCCGCTGAGAGGTCTGAGGATCAGTGCGGGATGCGGACGTGTGGTCCAGCGGGGCATCAGGGCCAGGCCGCCTCCGGCGGCGACGGCTTCGGCGACCACCGCGAATTCGTTGATGCGATGGACGATGTCGAGCCGTCGGTTCGCGGCGGCCGCGATGGCGTCGATGGTGGCCATCAGCGGGAAGCCGTCGTGAACGGTGATCCAGGGTTGGTCCGCGACGTCTTGCGGGGTGAGGCGCCGTTTGGCGGTCAAGGGGTGGTCGGCCGGCAGGGCGACGTCGAGCGGTTCGCGCAGCAGCGTACTGGCGGTGACAGCGGCCGGCCACGGTGGCGCGTGGCCGAGGTGGTGGGCGAGTACGAGGTCGTAGTCCCGGGTCAGCCGCGGGAAGTGGTCCTGTGCGACGTCCTCGTCGGCGAGCGAGAGCCGCGGGCGCCCGGGACCGGCCTGGCCGCGCAGCAGCAGGGGGAAGAATGCCGAGGCCGCGCTGTGGAAGGCCGCTACTGACACGCCTGCGTCCGGCTGGTCGACGAACTCATCGATGGTGTGCCGTGCCCTGGCCAGCGCGGTCTCCACCTCGACTGCGGCACCGGCCAGGGCCTGCCCGGCATCGGTCAGCACCAGCCGTCGGCCGTCGCGTTCGGTGAGCGGGACGGGAATCGAGCGTTGCAGCAGCCGTAGTTGTTGGGAGATTGCCGAGGGTGTCATCAACAGCGCCTCGGCGGTCGCGGTGACGCTTCCCAGCTCGCCGAGCTCCCGCAAGATCTGCAGCTGCCGTTCGTTCATTCTTTGAGTGTAGTGATGCTTAAGGGTTCTTGAAGAAGCTTGTTCTTGGCTTCACATCGGGGGTGGTGCAGCGTAGGGGGGTGTTCCAAGCCCGCCGCACTGACGCAGTGCTTCTCCTTGTCGCCATCGTCTGGGGCTCCAGCTACCTGACCGCGAAGACGGCCACCTACGCCCTCCCGGTCCTGGTGGTGCTGTTCGCGCGGTACGCGCTCTCCGCGATCGTCTGCCTCGCCCTCGTCGCCGCCCGCCGCCGGAAGGGGCGCTGCACGCGAGATGAGGTCCGTGTCGGGGCTTTGCTGGGGGTCACACAGGCTGCCGTCCTGGTTCTGGAGACCTATGGCGTCGCGCACACCAGCGCCGCCAACGCCGGCCTGATCATCAGCCTCACCATCGTGCTCACCCCACTGCTGGACCGCACGGCAGGCAATGGCCGGCTGCCCCCGCGCTTCTTCGCCGCCGCGGGCGTGTGCCTGTTGGCCGTCGGACTGCTGATGTCCGGCAGTGGTTTCCACACTCCCCGGATCGGCGACCTTCTGATGCTTGCCGCCGCGCTGGTGCGCGCGGCACACGTCACGCTCGTGGGGCGGCTCACGAACCGCCGCGCTGTGCGACCGCTGCAGCTCACGGCCGTCCAGACGGTTGTCGGCTCCGCGCTGTTCGCGGTGCCCGCCGCGGGCGGCCTGCCGGCACTGGGCCAGATCGATGCCTCTGTCTGGGCCCAACTCGTCCATCTCGCCCTGTTCTGCAGCGTGTTCGCCTTCCTCGCCCAGACCTGGGCGGTGCAGCACAGCTCTGCCAGCCGGGCCAGTCTCCTCCTGGGCACCGAACCGGTCTGGGCCGTCGCGGCCGGCATCGGCCTCGGCGGCGAACAGTTCACCGTCCTCGCCGCCCTCGGCGCGGCGCTCATGGTCGCCGCGACGTACTGGGGACAGGCCATCGAACGCGCCCACCGCACCATCGAGAACGAGGAGACCCCATGCCGAACAACGGCACCTACGAGCGTCTGATCAGCCTGCTCGACCGCACTGCAACCGCGTACGAACTCATTGACCATGAACCGGAAGGCAGCGCCGAAACCGTCAGCGCACTGCGCGGACATCCCGTGCCGGAAGCCACGAAGTGCCTCGTCCTGATGGTCAGGATTGACCGGCGAGTCACTCGTTACGTGCTCGCGGTCGTCCCCGGAGACCCGGCCTTGCCGTCCCAGAAATGCGAGCATATGCTCCTAACTGGCAGTGGTGCATGTCCCCGCGCCTCATGCTCCTTCCACCAGAAAGCCCTGCCATGGAAACGCCCACCGGTTCCGCTCCCGAGCGTGAGCAGACGCCCTCCGCAGCGGCCGAGTTCTCCCCCGGGCCGAACCAGGCCGCCCGCCGCCGGCCGCCGGTGAGGGCCTGGCTCCAGCCGACTCTTATCGCCCTGATCGTCGTGGCGGCCTTCATCGGCTGCTACGTGGGCCTGCAGCGCAACCCCCAGCCCCATCAGGTCCCCATCTCTGTCACCGCACCGGACCTGCCGGGCCAGATACGCCAGGCCCTCGGCAACAGCGTCGAGGTCCACCCGGCGGCCGACGCCGAGGCCGCGCGCCACGCACTGGAGCACCACGACGTCGTCGCCGCGCTCAGCACCGACGGCCCGGGCCGGCTGCGCCTGGAGATCGCAGGGGCAGACGGCACGTCCACCACATCGGCCGTGAAGAACCTCGTCGGCGCCTACGCCAACGGTGCGGGCAAGCACGTCACCACCGAGGATGTCGTCCCCCTGACCCACTTCGACGCCCGGGGACTGGCCGGCTTCTACATGGCCTTCAGCGTGACCCTGGCCGGTTTCGTCCTCGCCTCGAACGCTCTCGGCCTCACCAGTCTCCTGCGGCTGCGCCACCGGTTCTGGCTGCTGGCCGGCACCTCCGTGGCCATCGGCACCGTCGCAGCGATCATCGCCGGCCCCATTCTGGGAGCGGTCCCGGCCCCGGTCATCCCGCTGGTCTTCACTCTCACCCTCCTGGCGGCTGCGGCCGCTTTCACCACCAAACCGCTCGGCACCTGCCTCGGCCCCGTCGGAGTCCCGGTTGCCACCCTTCTGCTCCTCACCGTCGGCAACGCCACCAGCGGTGCCACCATCGGCGCTGATCTGCTGCCCGCCGCGGCCCGAGCCATCTCCGCACTGCTGCCACCCGGCGCGGCCGTCCGCGCCATCACCGACCTCAGCTACTTCGACGGCGCGCACGCAGCAGGCCCTGTGATCACGCTCGCGCTGTGGGCTGTCATCGCCGCGCTCCTGGTCGGCCTGCGCCCCCGCCTGATGCGGCGGCGTGCCGCGGCCGCCGCCTGACCGGTGTTCCTGTACAACCCTCTGCTCACCACACCCGCCGCCCAGTTCCCGCGTCCAACGTGTCCCACGGAGCCGGCCCCGCCACTCGGCCGCACGTCCCGGAAAGCCTTCACACGTCACACACACGTGTGATCACACCACCGCTCAGCTGCTCAGCCACTCAGAAGGAGATCGACCGATGGTTGCCAGGAATCTTGTTCTCATCGCCGGCGCCGGTGGCGTGGGCCGCACAGTCCTCGGCCAACTGCGCGCGCAGGACGTGCCGGTGCGCGCGATGGTCCGCCGCGACGACGATCGTGCGGCTGAGTTGCGTGCGCTCGGCGTGGAGGTCGTCGTCGGCGATCTGACCCGACCCGAGAGCGTCGCGGCCGCACTGGAGGGTGTCGGACGGATGTACTTCGCGATGCCCGTGTCACCGGACCATCTCCTGGCGACGACCGTGGTGGCCACCGTGGCGCGCGAGCACGGGAAACTGGACTGCCTGGTGGGCATGTCACAGATGACGGTGTCGCAAATGACCGCCACCAGCACCGCGGAGTCGCACCAGCAGCGGCTGCACTGGCTGGCGGAGCAGGTACTGAACTGGTCGGGCCTGCCGGTGGTACACATCCGGCCGACATCGTTCCTGGACAACCCGCTGTTCACCACGCTGGCGGCGCGGTCGATCCGGGAGAACGGCACGATCGCGCTGCCTTTCGGTACCGGGCGCACGTCGCCGGTCGCCGTGGACGACGTCGCCCGGGTGGTCGCCATCGTGCTCCGTGACCCGGCTGCGCACGTCGGGCACGTCTATGAACTGACCGGGCCACGTACGGTCGACATGACCGAGATGGCCGAGGAGTTCTCGCGGGCGTTGGGGCGTCCGGTGTCCTATGTGGACGTGCCGCTGGACCGGTGGCGGGCCGAGGTGCTCGCGAAGGTGGGCCTGCCGCCGCACACCGAACAGCACATCGCCACCATGGCCCGACTGCACCGCGAGAACCGCTACGACCGCGCGTCCGACGACGTCGAACGCGTGACGGGCGTACCTGCCCAAACGATCGAGGCGTTCGTGGCCGCTCGCAGGGACTTCTACCTGGGCTGAGCCGCTCCGGCTGGGAGGCCGGCCTTCGTTGGCCGTGCCGGGCCGCAACCGACCGGGAGCCGTCACCAAACTGCTGAGGAGACGAGCAGGACGATGCGATGCAACCGTTCCTAAGGACTGAGCGGGAGTGAGTCCTGTTGCCAGGACCCGTGCTCAGCCGTGTGCCCCGAACGGTGTTGGGCACAGCAGGTTCGTATCCATCAGGGGTGCGAGCCCCGGAGTCGACTGGCGAAGCCGTGTGCAGGAGACGGCTGAGAAGGCCACGTTGAACGTCCATGGTGGCGTCCGGGAGCCATGGCGCATGAGGAAGAGCGCCGGCGGGTTCGCGGTGGAGCATGCCGCGAGGGCGTTGCGGGTCAGTGCGGGTGGTCGTGGTCGTCGGGGTGGTCACGGTGGTCGTGGCCTGGGGGGCGTTGTGCCAGGGCTTGGGTGCGTGTGGTGACCTCGTCCGTGGACACGGCGCCCTGGCCGACGAGCACGTCCTCCAGGGCGGCCAGCCAGAGCTGGTAGTAGTTCCACGGCTCGTCCTGGGCCGGTGCGGTCTCCCAGGCCGCGATCCGGGCGATCAGTGCGGCCTGGAATTGCGGCCAGGTGAACGCGCCCGCCTCGTACAGGGTGACGGCCATGCCGAAAGCGCGGCTCTCCCACGGCTCGGCGAACACCAGCTCGCCGTTGGAGCGGGGCGGTGCGGCCGGGCCCTCGATGTCCAGCGGCGCGGTCATGGCGCCTTGACCTTGGCCACGCCGACCATCGCGTCCCGAGTCACCAGCGGCACGAGCTGTTCCTCGGACAGGTGCTCGGTGCCGGCCGGACGCTCGGGCAGCACCAGCCAGCGCACCTCACTGGTGGAGTCGCGGACGGTGATCTGCACATCGTCGGCGAGTTCGAGTCCCATCTCGGACAGCACCGTGCGCGGCTCCTTGACCACACGCGAACGGTAGGCGGGATCCTTGTACCAACTCGGCGGCAGGCCCAGCACCGGCCACGGATAGCACGAGCACAGCGTGCACACCACCACGTTGTGGGTGGTCGCAGTATTCTCCACCACGACGATGTGCTCGCCCTGCGGCCCCGCGAAGCCCAACTCCTTGATGGCAGCGGTGCCTTCGTCGAGCAGCCGTCGCCGGTACTGCGGGTCGGTCCACGCCTTGGCGACAACCTTGGCGCCGTTGAGCGGGCCCACGTTGGTCTCGTATTCGGTGATGATCCCGTCCATCACCTTCGGGTCGATCAGGCCCCGCTCGGTGAGCAGTTGCTCGAGCGCCTCGGTGCGCAGGGCCGCAGGAAGGCGCTCGCCCGGTCCGCCGGTAGTGGTCATGAGTTTGTCTCCAGGTAGCTCTCGAACAGCTCTGCGGTGAGCGCGAAGGGTTCGGCGTCGGCGCCCCACAGCTCGCGTGAGTCGAACCGCACCGAGTAGACGTGCTGCGGGTTCTCGCCCTGGAAGTGCGCGTTGGTGTCCGGCAGCACGGCAGCGGGCTGGATTACCTCGACGACACCGATGTGTCCCCGCACATAGCCCGGCAGCCTGGTGTGCCCGGGTACCGAGATGTCCTTGGCGCGCACGCGCTCGCCGACGGCGAAGGCCGGTGCGGTGTCCACGGTGCGCAGCGAGCCCTCGGCGGTCGGCGCGTAGTCGGGCCTGGCGGGCTCGGGGATCGGTGGTTCCTCGACGTGTTCGCCGCGCAGGTTGCGGGCGCGGGCGTCGATCGCGCCCGGCGCCAGGATGGCACTTTCGGTGAGCATCAGCTCCGCGCCGTTGAGCCAGCGCCCGTAGTAGCCGTCGTCCAGGTAGGCGGCTCGGTCCAGGCGCTCGTGCGCGTGCCGGAAGGCATCCGGGTTGACGCCGCCGCACGCAACGCGGCTGGAGAGAAGCGCCAGCGCGAATGCCCGGCGCTGCCAGGGCTCCTCGAAGACCGGTTCATCACGCCTCGGCGGATGAACGGGACCCCATCCCGGGGTGCCCCCCATATCGGCAATACCCTCCATGGCATAACCTCCCAATTGCCTGTAATAGCAGACATATCTACTCGAATTGTATTCGGCCGCCGCCTTCGACGTCACGGCGTAGGCCGTGCTTGAATCTGTCGATTGCGGCATCTGCAGCATCTGTGCCGGTCTATGAGGGGGCGAAGCCACCCCGGTCGGCCCTGTTCACCAGGCTGAGTCCGTCAATTGCGCGTGCCCGTCACCGCGTTGCGACGCGAAGGTGTCGACCTGGCGTGTACGGGCCGGCCGTGGAGCCTGCGGCGGGAGGCCGGATGCTGCTGCAGCCGTGCCAAGAGGGTCTGCAGAGACATCCGCTGATCGTGGACGGTGCTTGGTCCCGTGCGTAACCCACACGGTCGCCGAGCGGTCACGGAGTCACTGGTACTCGACCGGCGACACGGCTGTCATCGACGCCGACCCCGGCTCGCCATCGTCCTGAGCCGGCTGGTTGCAGGCACCTGCAATGACTGCACGGCGTGGGAGCTGTCCGGCGTGAAGGACGCCGTCGGCAGGGCCGCGCCGCGCCGGGCACGCGTTCACCTGCCCCCGCCTGCACAGCCTCACCGGCATCGCCCCCGGCGCGTTCGGCAGCCAGGGCCTGGCTTCCCGATCGATGGTCACCGGGTGACATGGAAGGTGAGGTGCCTCTCCGTCGCACCGGCGGGGACGGTGTGGACATAGCCCCCAGCCGCACCATAGGCGCCCGTGCCGCCGGTGATGGCGATGTCGACCGCGGAGGCGGCGGGCAGGTGGAGCAGCGCCTGCCCGGTGATCTGCCCCTGAGGCAGGGCGAAGGTGCCCAGGCACTGCAGCTCGTCCGGACTGGTATGCACGTAGGCACACACCACGCTGTGGTCACCGATCTTCTTGCCGTCGCGGTACAGGTCTTCGGCAACGATGAGCTCGTCACCGAGGCTGTGTCCCTTCTTGCCCAGATCGAGGGATGCGGTCTGGGTCTGCCTGGCGACCAGCTGGATGATTTCCGTGCGCCGGTGCGTGACGTGTGTGCTGCTGGTGTCAGCCGACGCCGGCGGGGCGCCGACGAGGATTGCTGCGGCCACGCCGGTGACCGGGATCAGGCAGCGGAAATTGATCTTGCGCATGGTGTGCCTCCTGGTGGTGTTCTGGATCGGTTCCGCCATTGAGCGGCAAGTGGCGATCGTTCGACCAGCAGCCGATCAAGGGCGCAACAGCAAGGGAGCCTCAGCGCTCATCCGCGTATGAGCTGTGATCTGTTGAGAGATGCCGAATACGACGATGGCGGCTGCCTTCGTGGCTGTGACGGTGCAGTTGGCGCCGCCTCGGACGGCCTGAGGTGGACCCACCCGAATCGGACTACCCCTGTATTGGTCCGGCCCACCTCTCACCAGGCCGAACAGGGGAAAGTGGGGCCACAGCAGGCCGTCCTCGAACACGAGAGTGGAGCCAGGTCGAGCCGTCCAAGGTGGGGCCGATCACTCCGTCACAGCCGGCCTTCGACGTTGGCGAGCCACCGTCGGGTCACTCAGGCATGAACGAGGGGTCTGGAGCTGCTGCCGCTGGAGTGCGCTCAAGCGTGTTCTGGTGAGCGGGAGTGAGTGCCGGTGGTCTGTGTCGTGCCTAGCGCCAGGCGGGAACTGACGTTCTTGTGTCGAATGGGTGACCTTTGCGGGTGGTGCTCGTTGGGTGCGGTGACAAGATCTTCGGGTGGGGCCGGGCGGGGGTGACGGGGTGGGCGGGCTGAGGGGGGTGGCGGAGTCGTTCGTCGTGTCCGGTCCGACCGGTGTGGCGGTCCGTACCCGGCTGGGGCACCTGACGCCCGGGGATGAGGAGGTGCTGCGGCTGGTCGGCGCGCACCTGGGCACGCTGGCCTCCCGTGACCTCAAGACGCGCTGCCGGGACGGCCTGGAACACTCCGCCGACACGTGGGCGGCCCGCAAGCGCGAGCTGACGACCCTCTCGTCGTCACGCTGGGCAGGCAGCATCACCAAGGCGTCGCACGACCAGTGGGCACTGGCACGCCGCTGTCAGCTCACCCACGTCCAGAACCTGGAAGCAGGCATCAGGACCCTCGCGCACCGGCTGTCCCTGCCCGTCGGGCAGAAGGGCTCGAAGGGGACGCCGGGCGGCTACCGGTCGCGGCAGGAGTGGCATGCCAAGGCCCGTCGCCTGCACGTGCTGGAGGACCGGCTGGCCGCCGGGCGGGCCGACCGCGAAGCCGGGCTCGTGCATGTCGTACGCGGCGGCAAACGGCTGGCTCGCACCCGGCACCACCTGGATGCCGCCCGGCTCACCAAGCCCGACTGGCGTCAGCGGTGGGAGGCCGAACGCTGGTTCTGCCAGGCCGACGGAGAGTCCGGCAAGCGGTACGGCAACGAGACGATCCGCGTCAGCCCCGGGGGCGAGGTGAGCATCAAGCTGCCCGCTCCGCTCGCGCATCTGGCGAACGCCGGGCACGGCCGGTACGTCCTCGCCTGCCGCGTCAGATTCCCGCACCGGGGCACCGAGTGGGCCGACCGCGTCGAGGCCAACCGGGCGGTGGCCTACCGCATCCACCTGGACGTGGGCCGGGACCGCTGGTACCTGACCGCCTCCTGGCAGATCCGGCCCACCCAGACCATCCCCATCCGTGCCGCGCTCGCCGAGGGCGTGATCGGCGTGGACATGAACGCCGACCACCTCGCCGCCTGGCGCCTGGACGTCCACGGCAACCCGACCGGCCCCCCGCGCCGCTTCTTCTACGACCTGACCGGCAGCGCAGACCACCGCGACGCCCAGGTCCGCCACGCCCTCACCCGGCTACTGCACTGGGCCACCACCTGCGGCGTGAAGGCGATCGCCATCGAGGACCTGGACTTCACGGCGGAGAAGACCCGCGAGAAACACGGACGCAGGAAACGGTTCCGCCGGCTCATCTCCGGCATGCCCACCGGCAGGCTCCGCGCCCGGCTCACCTCGATGGCCGACCACACCGGCATCGCCATCATCGCCGTGGACCCCGCCTACACCTCCAAGTGGGGCGCCCAGCACTGGCAGAAGCCCCTCACCAGCAACAACCGTAAGACGACTCGCCACGACGCGGCAGCGGTGGCGATCGGAAGGCGCGCCCAGGGACACCCGATCCGGCGACGGACGGCACCGCCCCCACACGACCAGAGCGATCGTGCGGGGCATCGGACCGTCCAGGCCCGACCGGACATCCCCGGGCGTGAGGGAACCCGCCCCCGCATTCCCGGACCACGGACACGATCCGTGCCGCCCGGACGCGGAGCGAACGCGGGCGACCAGTGTGCCCAACACCGTTCGGGGCACACGGCTGAGCCTGGATCCTGGCAACAGGACTCACTCCCGCTCAGTCCTTAGGAACGGTGGTCTACTTCACGACGCCGAGGTTCGTACCCCAGAGCTGGCTGTCGGGTACGTGCGTCGGGTCGCCCATCAGCCTGCGTACCCGGATCTGCGAAGACCGGTGCTCGTTCGAGTGGGCGTGGCCCCAGCGGGCGTGGCTCGGGTAGGTCATCGCAAACGGGTGGGCGAAGTCCTTGGTTGAGCCGTTGACCAGCGGGAAGTACCCGTTGGCCGCGGTCGCGGGCGAATCCGTGGTGTCGACGATCCACACGGTCTTGCCCGGAAGGTCGCACGGCTGCAGGGTGAGTCCTTCGTTCTGGTACGCGGTGGCGGCCAGGCCCACGCACAGGCCGCTGGCCTTGCCGGAGGGCGCGTACTCGATCTCTGCCGCGCGCAGGTTGCCGTAGTGACGGTTCACCTTGGAGGAGACCAGGCCGGCCTTGTAGAAGTCGGACACCTTGCCGGCGCGGGGGAGGAAGTCCTCAGCCGGGTTGGAGCTGCTGGCGCGGTGCAGGATCGTCGGCCGGCCGACCTTCGCCACCCCCTTGTACACGGTCTCGACGAAGCGGGGGCTGTCCGCCGTGCCGAACTTTTTGTTGTAGATGTCAATGCAGTGCTGGCCGCACTGCGGGGTGGCCGCGCTCGCGGAGAGCGTCCCCACCGTGCTGACGCCGCCGACCAAGGTCAGCGTCGCCGCGGCGGCGAACACCTTGCTCTTGATGGACATGAGTAATTCCTTTCTTGCACCACAGCCGTACCCTGCGCACGGCTGTGGTGCCGGCTGCTGGACAAAGTCCGGGCCGATGCGTCGTCCTCGGCCGCGAGCGATGGTTCTTACCGGTCGGCTGCGTCACGGCGACCGCTTCGGCTTCCGCTCCGCCGGCCGATCGTGGCCCTGGCGTGCGCCACCACCAATAAGAGCATATGCTCCTATTCATCTGACGGCAAGGTGCACCCCTCAGGACGAACCCGCCGACCCGCCACCGATCACCGGCCCCGGGCGACCCTTTCGCATGTGCGAGCACATGCTCCTATCATGGGTGGAGAAGCCCTGGAGGAGACCATGACCCCTACGCCGACGAACCTCGCCGACCCGTGCAACAACCTGGCACTTCGCAAGGCGGCCCGGTACCTCGGCGCGACTTACGACAAGGCCCTGGCCCCGGTCGGTCTTCGTGCGACGCAGTTCAGCATCCTGCAAAAGCTCAGCGCTCACGGAGAAATGACGATCACCAGCCTCGCCGACATGATCGCTATGGACCGCACGACGATGGCCTCCAACCTCAAGCCGCTCGCACGGGAGGGCCTGGTGACCGTCGAGCCGTCAGCAGCCGACCGCCGCGCACGGGTCGTCACGATCACACCGGACGGCCTCTCCCGGATGAAGGCGGCGCTGCCACTGTGGAAAGCCGTACAAACGCAGTTCGAGGACAACTTCGGCGCTGACGACGCAGCCCGACTGCGCGCATCCCTCGAAGCCGTCCTGCACACCGGCTTCACGCCCTGGGCCGAGTAAGGCACAACTCTCCGAGCGCTGCCGAGAGTTCGGCGGCCGGCAGATGCGTGCCGTTTCGTCGTCGATCCCGTGGGTCCAGCGGTGGATCGTGACCTGCCGGCGGGCTCGGCCGTTGGCGAGCGTGAGGAGCCCGTCGTCACCACCCAGGTGGAGCTTCAGGCGGGGGTGCGCCACGGCCACTGGTCGACGGGCACATGGTGCCACCAGGACCGGGCGCAGGCGCTCGTCCTGGTGGCACCACCGGCACACCGCGAGTGGCGTGCCCTTCGCGGCGGGGAAGAAGAAGTACCGCATCGGCCCGTCGGTGCCGCACCGCGCGCATCGCACCTGGGCTGGTCGGTCCCGAGGCAGTGGCGGGTCGCCCTGCCGCCGGGAAGCTCGCTCCGCTCAGGCACGGGCATCCCTTCGTCGTACGGCTCGCGGGGCCCCCGCCCAGTCCTTGCCGCTCTCCTCGGACTCCCGCGCCGCCCAACGTGCGCAGCGGCTCCTCCCCCAGCAGCGCCACCTCAAGTGCAGGACGTGGATCAGGCGACGATCAGGTGACGACGCCGGACTCCTCGATGACGATCTTCTTGGCGGTGGCGCCGGAGCGGCTGCCGAGGGCCTCGATCGCCTGAACGATGTCCGCGCCCTCGACGACCTCGCCGAAGACGACATGCTTGCCGTCGAGCCAGGGGGTCGTCACGGTCGTGACGAAGAACTGCGAGCCGTTGGTGCCCGGCCCCGCGTTGGCCATGCTCAGCAGGAACGGCCGGTCGTGCTTGAGCCGGAAGTTCTCGTCGGCGAAGGTCTCGCCGTAGATGCTCTTGCCGCCGGTGCCGTTGCCGTTGGTGAAGTCACCGCCCTGCAGCATGAACTCGGGGATGACCCGATGGAAGGGCGAGCCCTTGTAGCCGAAGCCGTTCTGGCCGGTGGCCAGCTCGCGGAAGTTGCGGGCGGTCTTCGGCACGACATCGTCGAACAGCCTGAAGACGATCCGGCCGAGGTCCTTGCCGCCCGCCGAAACCTGGAAATAGACATTCTCACTCATGGCCCGATTCTCCACGACGGACGGACTCAGATCGACACAGGACATGCGCGGCCCGTGGCCAAGGCTCACGCCTTTCCTTGGGCATCCACGGTGATTCGTCACCCCCTGGCGTCATGCCGTCTGTCCGGCGCGGGTGTCGTATGCGGGTGCGAGGGTCGACTGCGCGAGCTTTTCGAGGGGGTGTCGTTGATCGGATGACAGCATCGTGGGCGGGGAGGGAGGCGGTGGTGAGCCGGAACCTGCCGCTCGCCCAGGGGGACGGCCCGCACTGCCTGTGTCCGTGGGCTGCTGCGTGGGGGCGTGGAGGAGGAGACGGGTGAAGTCCTGTCCGCTGGTGTGCTGGTGGAGCGGGCGGGGCGGGCTGCTGATCTGGTGTCCGGTATGGTCGCCGCCCTGCTGACCGACCACTGGAACACCGCCGATGTGGACGTGCCCATCACGCAGTCGCGGTCAGAACCGTTCTGTTGGCCAGTCCGAGCATTCGGGTCGGCCACTCTTGAGTGTTCATCGCGGCAGGGTCCGCGTGATGCGCCACAGGCGACGGGGCAGGTCACTGCTGGAAGCGGCCTACGGCTACGCCTTGCGCAACGGCCTCGGCGAGCTGTCCCTGCGCCGCCCCGGGTCCTGGCCACCGGCCACCTCGTCGGGCTGGTCGAGTGGACCCGCATGCAGGCCCCAAAAGGGCACCTCGACGAGGGCGAGCGCACCCTGGGCGTACATGTCGACCTCAGCCATGAGGCCCCCACCCCGCCCGGCGAGACCCTGACGATCGACGTCGGCTGACCGAGGTGGACGGGCGTCGCCTGCCGTTCGAGGTCACCGCCGTGACGAGGCCGCGGTGGTCTGCCGCGGTACCCACCGGCGCGGGGTGGTCGGCCTGGACCGGTTCGAGGCGAAGCCGAGGCGGAACTGTCCGCCCGCACTGCGGCTTCGGGAGCGTCGGCATGAGCAAGCCCGTTCCTGAGCGCCCGGTCTTCGACGCGCACCTGCACATCATCGACCCGCGCTTCCCGCTCATCGAGAACGACGGCTGCCTCCCGCCCACGTTCACCGTCGAGCAGTACCGCGAGCGCACGAACGGACGCCGACCGGGAGCGTGGGCCCACCCGGACGGAAGCAGGTTCGCCGAAGCCCCGCCGCCGAACGGGCCCGCGTCTGCGTTGCGGCACGGGTGACTCCACAACGCACCCGGTTTCGGAATCGGCGACGGATTTTCCCGCGCCGACTGGTCTAGATACGGACCGAACCCGACCACCACTTCGGAGTGTCCGATGTCCCTTCCCTTCCAGACCGCCGTCGTCACGGGTGCCAGCCGCGGCTTCGGGCGCGCGCTCTGCGCCGCGCTCGTCGCCACGGGCACCAGTGTCATCGGCATCGCCCTCGACAAGTCGGAGCTGCGCGCCGTACGGGACGAACTCGGCGAGGGCTTCACATTCGCAGTCGGCGCAGGCGGCGGGTGGTCTTCTTCGGACGCCTCACCAGGCGCACGGTGCCCTCGATCGTGGTGCGGATGGTCCGGGTGTTGGTGGCGCGGTCGGTGAGGGTGTGGGTCTGGGCGAGCAGGCCGCGGGAGACGATCCGGCGGGCGGCGGCGTGGTCCCGGTCCGTCGACAGTCCACACCCGGTGCAGTGTGCCCACTTCCAGCCGCGTTCGGCGAGTCGGTCGGGGGCGGGGTGGTGGGTGAGCTTGTCGAGGCAGCCGGGGCACAGTGTGGAGGTGCCCCGGGCCGGGACGGTGACCACCGCGATCCCCGCCTTGGCTCCCAGGTGCCGCATCGCCTCGGCGACCGTGCCGCGGACCTGCCCGGACAGGCGGGCGTTGCCGCGCCGGTGGCCGCGGGCTTCCAGGGTGGTGAGGTCTTCGAGGTAGATGACGCTCGCGCCGAGGGCGGTCGCCTGGTCGACGGCCCAGCGGGCCGCCGCCCAGGCCAGCGCATCATTCAGGTGCCGGATGCGGGCACACACCCGGCCGTGCTCCACCTCCAGTACCCGGGCCCGGTTGAGGTGTTCGCCCCAGGCCGGGTGCGGGGAGCCGAGCCCGTCCGCGAGGGCCTGGTAGTGGTCGCGCTTGGCGGCGAGGTGCTCGCGGTGGCCGCGCAGCCGGTGCAGGGCGGCACTGACCGTGGTGGCGTCGAAGACCAGGACGGCCGTCGGTGACCACCCGCCTGGCCGGGCCCTGGCCGGTCAGGCGGCCCAGGATGCCGGTGAGCAGGGTGTTGACACCCCAGTCGAAGCCGAGTGCCACGGTATGCCTGCTCGTCTTGGTGGCTGGGGCGGGCCAGGAGTGTGGCAGGTCGACGGCGATCCGGCCCGTGCGGGTGGTGCGCAGGGTCGGGGTGTGCAGCACCGCGTCGGGTGTGATGGTGCCGGGCAGCCGGATGTCGATCACGTGCCAGGCCCAGTCCCGCCCCGTGGCCGGGGCGGCGCGCAGGGGGAGTTTGACCCGCAGCCGGGCGGTGACCTCGTCCACCCGGGCCAGGGTGACCTGTTGGCGGTCCATCGCCGCCAGCAACACCTGCCCGGCCACCCGGGGCGGGCCCTCCAGGGCGCACAGCCCGGCGGGCAACTGCCCGTGCTCGGTTACATACGCGCCGATCTGCCGGGTGCGGTTGCGGATCTCCGCACCACTCACGTGGGCGGGCAACACCGCACGCAGTGCTGTCCACTCCGCCTCCGTGCGCCGCCGCGGATCATCCGGCCAGGTGGCCAGGACCGCGGCCACGATGGTGCGCCGGTGCAGGGCCAGCCGCAGCGTGCGCGCCGCGTACTCCTCCACGCCCCGGCGCACCCGGTCCGAGACGTACACCCCCGCCGGGGGCGTGACAGTCTGCGGCCAGTTCAGGCGGCGCAGCGCCATCCACCCCTTGGACGGCAGCGCCTCGCCCCGCTCATCCACCCCGGCGGCCAGCACATCCAGGGAATCCTCATCCCACCGGGCGGCCACCAGAGCACCGGCCAGCGTCTGGCTCAACTCCGCGAGAAAACCCACCCGTTCCAGCAGGACCCGCTGCCCGACCCGCTCACCACTGCCCTCCAGCACACCGGAGAAGGCGGTGCACGTGGTCGTCGCCATCAGCCTGGCCATGCCCGCCACCCCGCTTTCCCGCACGCGTCCGGCCATCTTCAGCAGCGGCCGCATCCCGGCACTCCGATCGGCCTAACGACCGACCATCACACAAAGACACGGCCTTCCCGCACCCTCAGGGTCCGGGAAGGCCGGGAAAGTGCGGGAAGACCACGATCGTCGGCATCCGACGAGGACAAGACGGTGAACACCCGCGTCTCTCAAAGTCGACGGAAACCCTAACCAGCCAGGATGAAAGCAGTGGCAGATCCTGAGGATCCGCACCGATGACACGAAATAGCATCAACCAGCCCGCTCAAGCCAAACACCCAACAGTTGAAGACCCTCCGCACCGCGACGGCGGCATCCGAGCGGCGACGGGCCGCGAACAGTCAGCCGGCGGTGCGGGTGGATGCCTGGTCCGCCCGAAGCCGAGCAGGATCTCGTCCGACAAGAACCACAGGCAACTCCACCCCGGCGAACCAACTCCGCGACCGCGAGCGCGGCGAGACCGGTCAGCTCCACTGATGAGTCTCATCTGACCCGCTGTCAGCTCTCTTCGCATCTCGGGGGACCTCAGCCCGGAACGATCCCGAAGGTCAGGTGCGGGAAATCGGTGAAGACCGCGGTGTCCGCGGCGATGACGATGTCGGACAGCAGTACGTACTCACTGTGCGCAGAGGCAGAGCCGTTGACCGCCGCGATGATGGGCATCTCCAGATCGACCAGGCGCTGCCTGACGCGGCGGCCCTCGGCGATGGTGCGATCCCAGTCGGCGGGCTTGGTGATGTCATCCAGGCTGGCACCACGATCGTCAACGGTTGCCGTACGCGTTCCCGGGCCAGGCCCTGCCGGCAAGATCTCGGCACTAGGGCGCGTATCTGGTTTCGATCAATCTGCCGGATCTGGCCCGCGCGGTGGGGTGGATCCGGTAGATCGTCGTGTATGACGCGTGCGCAACTGACTGATGCCGAGTGGGCGTTGATCGAGCCGTACCTGCCGGTCGGCGAGCGGGGTCCGTACCCGGAGCGGCTGCGGCAGCAGTTCGAGGGAGTGATCTGGCGGTTCAGGGCGGGTGCGCAGTGGCGTGAGGTGCCGAGTGAGTTCGGCGCCTGGACGACTGTGTCCAACCGGTTCCGGCAGTGGCGGGACGCCGGGGTCTTCGAGGCGCTTCTGGAGGGGATGATCGCGGAGGCCGCGAAGCGGGGTGAGGTGGACTTGTCCCTGGTCAGTGTGGATTCCACCACCGCCCGGGCTCACCACGACGCTGCCGGGATGCACCTCGGCCAAGAGGTCATGGCCGCCTTGGAGAAGGCGGCCGCCGAGGAGGAGAATGCCCGCCAAAAGGGGGCAGTCCGGAAGGACAAGACGGGCAGGGTGCTTTAGCTGATCCCGAGCGGGAGGAACGGCGACGTATCCGGCGCCGGCACAAGGCCCGCCTGAAAGCAGCCCTGCTCGGACGCTCGAGGGGCGGGCAGACCAGCAAGATCCACGTCGCCGCCGACCGCAAGTGCCGCCCGCTGGTCTTCGTCCTGACCGCCGGCCAGGCGGCGGACAGCCCGCAGTTCATCCCGGTACTCAAGAAAGTCCGGGTGCCCGGGCCGGTCGGCCGCCCCCGGACCCGGCCCGACGCTGCTGCCGGCGACAAGGCCTACTCGTCCCGCGGCAATCGCTCCTACCTGCGCAAACGACGCATCAAGGCGGTCATCCCGGAGAAGAAGGACCAGGCCGCCAACCGCAAGAAGAAGGGCAGCCGGGGCGGCCGGCCCGTCAGCCACGACACCGCGCTCTACAAAGAGCGGAACACAGTCGAGCGTCTGATCAACAAGCTCAAGGCGTGGAGAGGCATCGCCACCCGCTACGACAAGACACCCAAGAGCTACCTCGCCGGAGTCCACCTGCGCGGCTCGATGATCTGGATCAAGGAGCTCGCGCGGGCCACCCCTTGATCAAAACCAGATACGCGCCCTAGGGTGCTGATCGTGACGACAGAACGATGTGCACTGGGCGGCGACTTGAGCGTCGCGAGGATCGGGTACGGCGCGATGAAGCTGACCGGTTGGCCGAGGGGCGACCGGCCCAGCCGGGAAACGGCACTGGCTATCCTGCGCCGGGCCGTGGAACTCGGGGTGAACCACATCGATACCTCGCACTACTACTCGCGTGACGGGGTGGCGGCCAACGAGCTGATCCAGGAGGCGCTGCACCCCTACCCGGACGACCTGGTGATCGCGACCAAGGTTGGCGCGCTGGTCGAGGGCTCTGATATCGCCCTGCCGGCGGCGGAAAAGACCGGTCTCACCCCTGACAACCTGCGCCGTGGCATCGAGGCGAACCTGCGCTCGCTCGGCCTGGACCGCCTGGATGTGGTGAACCTGCGGTTGGGCGACCTCGACCGGACCGGGACACCCTTGGCCGCGCCCCTGGAGACCCTGCTCGCGCTGCGCGAGGAGGGCCTGATCCGCCATCTGGGCATCTCCAACGTCACAGCCGCCGAGTTCACCGAGGCCCGCAAGATCGCGCCGATCGCCTGTGTCCAGAACCTCTACAACGTGTCCCGGCGCGATGACGACCTGCTCATCGACGCCTGCGCGGAGGCCGGCATTGCCTATGTCCCCTTCTTCCCAGTCGGCGGTTTCCAGCCGATCACGGCCGAGCACCTGGACACCGTCGCGGCCCGGCACCGCGTGACCGTGCCGCAGGTGGCGCTGGCTTGGCTGCTGGCCCGGTCTCCGAACATCCTTCTTATCCCCGGCACAGGCTCGCTGGACCACTTGGAGGAGAACATCGCCGCTGGCGCGCTGAGGTTGAGCACGGAGGACATCGCCGAGCTCGGGTAGGGCGAAGGCAGCTTGAACAACCCCGCAGCCGACGCTCACGCTCACCCGGTTGCCGTCATCTCCCCCGCTCAACTCCTCTGCTCGTTGGCTTGGTTGGGTGATGGCGCGGTCCGCTGGGCTCGGCAGTGAAGAACATCCGGGGCCGCTGTCACACCTGCCCGCTAGGGTCGCGATCATGAGTGACGGAATCGAGTGGATAGACGACGAGCTGGGCCGTGGAGGCTTCTCCCTCACGATGGTGAAAGGGATCGGCCAGGAGGAACTGGCCGTCTACCTGGGCGCGCAGCCCGGCACCGTCATGGACCCGGACACCGCCCACGAAATGCTGAAGCTCTCCCCTGGACCGTGGGACCTGCCCGACTACGCGATGCTGGGCGAAACCGGCAACGGCTGGGCGTTCGCGGTCGAGTCTCCCGAGGCCCGTGACCGCGTAGACCGGCTCGCCCCGGGCAGGGACATGTGGTCGAAGCACACCGTCGTCAGTATCTGGGACAGCACCATGGACCCGCCGATCATCAGCGTCAGCGTGGACGGGAAGCACGATTGGATGTTCTGGGAGTACAACACCAACGAGACAGACCACCCGCTCACCCGCCGCTTGGTCGCCGAGGGCGGATTCGTCGTGCTCTCCGACCGCGTCCACAGAGACGATGAGTCCGACGATGTGACGATGTCGGACGTGTACCGGATCATGGGCGAGTACTATGGTCTGTCCCTGCCGCGGCAGGCCATCACCGACCAGCGCCTGCCGCACGTCTTCAGCGAACCCAGGGTGCTGGTGCGGCCGCAGACGCGGTGCCCGGTCTGCAATAAGCAGATGGTGCCGTACGGCGGCGGATCCTGGGGGCCGGGCGAATACCGGCTGGTGTGCGTCTACTACAAGGTCCGCGACATACCTGGCCACCCGCCGCAGGGATGCCCAGGAGAGATCAGCGGACCCGCGCTGGCCCAGGTGGTGCGCGAGGAGCCGAACCCGAAGTACGGCAACATCCGCATGCCTCGCGTTACGTGAGGACCGCGGCATCACATGATCGGCCGGACACGACCTGAGCGCCCTCTTGGTGGACCGCATGATGTTCGGGCGCACGGGCCTGACGGGAGATGCCACCTTCTGTCCCACTCCCCCTGCGACAACCAGCACCACCTCCCAGGCCGCCTGCAACGCCATCGCCCTCGGACGGGAACCGACCTGGCATCGGGGTCGCATCAACGACGTGCCGGCGGCTTGGGAGGCCGAGCAACTGGCCCTCGACCGACGGCTGTTCACGCAACGGACCGTGCTGGGCAGCCGGAGCCGGGGCGGACTCCACCGCGTCCTCCCTCACAGGAGCCTGCCGGTGCGTTGATCAGGCATCGGCCCTCACGCGCACGCCGGTCCTCCCGCGGCCGCGCGACGAAGACGCCCTTTCGGCCTCATGACGGCGAGCCCCGCGTCCAAGGCCAGGGAGATGAGATACACATCGAACACGGACGGTGGCCGGCTCGGCCGCAGCGGGCCGACCGGGCATCAGGGGCCGTCCGCCGGTGTCGCATCACAAGAAGGACGGCGCCGGCACCGCCGCACGTCCTGACCGACACAAGGAGCCTCTGTGAGCGCGGAACTGTCGGGATCCACCGCCCTCGTCACCGGCGCCACCGCCGGCATCGGCCAGGCCATCGCCGGCCGCCTGGCCACGCTGGGTGCCACGGTCATCGTCCACGGGCGGGACGAGCACCGCGGAGCCGAGACGGTGGGCACCATCGCCGCCGCGGGCGGAACCGCCCGGTTCGTCGCCGCCGACCTGGCCGATCCCGACGACGTGCTGCGCCTCGCCGCTGAAGCCGGCGAGGTGGATGTTCTGGTCAACAACGCGGGCATCTATCAGTTCGCCAGCACCCCGAACACCACAGCCGGGATGTTCGACACCCATATGGCCATCAACACACGGGCTCCACTACTGCTGGTCGGCGCGCTCGCCCCGGGGATGACCGCACGGGGACATGGCGTCATCATCAATCTGAGCACGTTGGCGGCCACCACTCCGGCTCAGGGCGCAGCGGCCTACGGGGCTTCCAAAGCAGCCCTCGAACTTCTGACTCGCGTGTGGGCCGCGGAGTTCGGCGCGCAGGGCGTCCGCGTGAACGCTGTGGCCTGCGGCCCCGTCCGTACCCCCGGGAGCGCGGACATGGGCGAGGAGGCCCTCCAGATGATTGGGCGGACCACCGTCTTGGGACGCGCCGCGGAGCCCGAAGAGATCGCCGAGGCAGTCCTCTTCCTTGTTTCCTCCCGGGCCAGCTACGTCACCGGCACCGTCCTTGAAGCCCGTGGTGGCCAGCTCGCCATCGGCTGACGTCATCACGTCGCTTGTCCTGCCATCAGGCGACTGCCCCACGGCCGCCCGGTACCGGCTTGCAGGCAGATCCTGAGCGAAGGAAAAGACGATGACCGCGATGGATCTGGGTCCCACCGTCCTCGCCCGGATCCAGTGGAGAGCCCGGTTCGCGCAGCGCGTCCGGGCTCGCGCCGTGCGGTGCTACCCATACCCCGGCGGCCGCAGGCTGACCATGTGAAGTGGCCTGCAGACGTCGCCCCGGCGCGGCCCGTGCCTCAGTTGCCGACCGGACCGCGGGCCGACGAGATCAATGGAGAGGGTTTTCAACTGTCCGTTGTTCCTGCCTGGTTATCGATCGGATCGGAAGCGGGCACGTCGCCAGGGTGGCGCTGCGGGCGTAGGTGAGCGGCAGCCGGACGACGTTCCTCTCCGTCCGCCAAAAGGCCCGCCGGGGGTTCGACATGAGCAAGCTGTGCAAGCGAGGGTGACCGTTTGAGTTTCGAGCGACAAGTGAGCGACTGCGGAGTAGTCAGGTGACTCCTCCCCGGCGTGAAGGCCGGGGAGGTTCGTCAAGCCGGTTGGGCTTGCCGACGGACCAACCCGCCCGTAAAACGTCAGGCGTTCCGGGCGCGGGCGGCCCGGCCGGGCGAATGCGCCGGCCGCCATGGACCCCGCGTACGGCAGCCTTCAGCCGTTGGAGGGCACCGGCGGCAAAGACGTGTCGTTCTGCCGCAGTTCGACCAGCAGTTCGTTCTGCCCGGCCAGCAGCTCGGTGAGAATGCGGCGGGCCGAGCACAGGAGCTCTGCGACGTCACCGCCGGCCAGCGCGTAGCTGACGGTGGAGCCCTCCCGGATGGACACCACGATGCCGGAACGACGCAGGACGGCCAGTTGCTGCGACAGGCTGGACGGCTCGATCTCGATGTCGGCGAGCAGGTCCCGCACCGGAACGGGGCCATGCTGCAGCAGTTCCAGGACCCTGATGCGCACGGGGTGTCCGAGCATGCGGAAGAACTCCGCCTTGGCCTGGTAGAGGGGGACCCGCATCGGTGCTCGCTCCCTGCCGCGTGGGGATGGTCGTCACGGTGCGGCGACGCCCGGAAGGCGCCGCCGCAGGATGTGTCCGTCGGTACCGATCCTTCTCGCCCGCGGCCACGCGCATCCACCTATTGGAATCATGCTGATGTGGTGACTTGAAGAAGTCTTCACATCATGGGCGCGCGTCAGCCGAAGGCTCCGGCCGGCCTAGATTTCCAGCTGCTCCTCGACACGCTTGAGTTGGTGGCGGGCCATCGCCAGGTTCGAACGCGCCTTGTCGAGCACGAGGTAGAGGAACAGGCCATTGCCGTTGCGTCCGGTGACCAGTCGCAGGAGGTGGTACTGAGAATTGAGGGTGATCAGGATGTCCTCGATCCGGCTCTTGAGACCCAGCTGCTCCATGGTGCGCACCTTCGCGCGGACGACATCCGTATTGCCGGCGGAGGCGATCGTGAGGTCCAGGTCCTTGCCCCCGCCCAGCGTGCCCAGCGCCATGCCGCTGGTGTAGTCGACGACGGCCGCCCCCACCGCCCCCTCGACCGCGGTCATCATTTCCTTCAGTGACACTTCCACACTCGCCATAGCGCCTCCCCTTGGTTATCGGCTGCGCGGCGGGGCCGACAACGCCTGTCCCGCCGCGTAACCGCACCGTATGCGTACACCCGAGGCACCGGCTGAGCATCTTCGAGGCTGACACCCGGTGATCGGACATGCGCACGCAAGAACCCTTTTTCGACTGCTACTGAGCCTCTTCCCACCTCTGACCGGGGGCTGGTGTGTCATTGGCGTCGGGTTCGGGCCGGGCCCGGGTTACGTGGTGTCGCCCTCCCAGTCGAAGTGCCGCCGCTCCCCGGGGCGTTGCGCGTACAGGGCGCGGCCTCCGGGACCGTAGCGGCCTATCTCTGTCGGCAGGGCGGCGCCGTCGGCACGCTGCTGGTCGCTCCAGCCGGTGACGTCCAGGAGCAGGCCGTCCAACGGGCCACCCACCAGTTGCGCGTACACGCGCCCCGGCCGGGGGCCGGCGTCGTCGTGGTCGGCCCCGTAGACACGGCCCCGCATGAACTCCAGCTCATCCATGACCTGCACGATCGCACCCGGCACTGACAGCGGATCATCGCGTGCACCGGGCGGGTGGTGCGCAGCTGGTTCGCAGGAAGGATTCAACGGCGCAGGAGGTAGCGGGTGAGGCGGGAGCGGGCTTTGTCCGGGCTGAGTCCGAGCGCCTTGCCGATCGTCTCGCTCGACAGCTCGTCTGCCTCGGCCCCGTAGGCGGCCTCGCGGCCGACGGATTCGGCAAGGCGCTCCAGCCGGGCCACCGCCAGGAGTGCGGCAACCGGGGCCTGTTCGGCGAGCGCGACCAACCGGTCCTCCAGCCGGTCCATCACCTCGGTGAGTCCGGCGGGCAGCGGCACTGTCTGGCGTTCGACGGCGCTGATGTGCTCCCACCAGTCGTCGTACGGGCCGGAGGTGTCCAGGTCCTCCAGGCGGTCGTCTTCCATCAGGTCCCGGTCGATCGGGTAGCACGTGCCGCGCCAGCCGCACGCGCAGGCCGCCCGGTACGCGGCCGCTCGCGGACGGCGCAACCGGCCGTTGTACGCCCACCACTCGCTCGTGGTGTGTCCCGCACTGCCGCTGCCCACGTCCAGGTACACGGGCCCGGGTTCACTGCCATCGGCGAGGACCGCTCCCGCGATGCCCTCATGGGACTCCCCGAACTCCTCCGTCCTCCATCCCACTGTTCCCGCATCCTCCCTGCCGTTGGACGAAGACGGCGGCCGGGCATCGCCCGGAGCGCCCGTGCACTCTGCGTTCCGAGAATGCCGCAGGTCGCGCGTCGGCGAGGGGCCGTTGCCCAAAACGACCGGATCGCAGCGCACGAGCTCTCCCGGCGTCATGACGCCATGGCGTCATACCGCCGCCGTCTCCTGGTCACGACGTGGCGGCGGCTTACGGCGTCAGTGCCTGCCGCGACTCGCAGGAGCTGTCGGCCGGCAGCGGGCAGGGGCGTGTGACGAGCACGCGGCTCCGCTACGTCGGCCACACCAAATCCGAACGCCGCGCCCTGCACGCCCTGGCCCCGCTCACCGACTTCGGCCTTGTCATCGACGACGACCGCACACCGGAGTCGGTCCTGGAGGAACTCCACGGGGCGCCGGGTCAACGTCGAGGTGGCCAAGACCGGGTGACCACGTCGGCCGGAGACTTCCGGCGGGGCCGCTCCGGGCGGCGCGCCGCGCAGACGCCTGATGTACGAGCCGCTCCTCGTCTGCCGACCGCTGTGCGGCAGGATGGGGTCATGAGCGTAGTCAAGATCAACGTACTGGCCGTCCCCACCGAGCAGCGGGAGACGCTGGAGAAGCGCTTCGCCTCCCGTGCCCATGCCGTGGAGAGCTCCGACGGGTTCGAGTGGTTCGAACTGCTCCGCCCCGTCGAAGGCACCGACAGCTACCTCGTCTACACGCGGTGGCGTGACGAGGAGTCCTTCCAGGCCTGGATGGAGGGCCCCATGAAGGCGGCCCACCAGGGTGGTGACGCGCAGAGCGGCGAGCGTCCCAAGCCGGCGGCGAGCGGGTCCACGCTGTGGTCCTTCGAGGTCGTGCAGCAGGCGGCGCCGACGAGCTCGTAGGCAGGTCGTCGCGGGCGACAGGAGTACGGGAGCGTCTCGGCCCCGGGCAGGGGGCGACGAAGCAGCGGCGGCGTGCCGACTTCCCGTGAGCCGCCGGCTTCGGCCGCGCGTTTCGTCACGCCTGCGGCATACCGTCAAAGGACTGCCGGGGCCACGCCTCCGCCCGGGGATGAACTCACCGCCGACGGCGGAACCAAGCTGCTCCCGCGTCCGTTACCGCCGCCACCGCTTGATCCCGTGATCGCACGAAAAACCCGCCTCCGGTATTCCGGAGGCGGGCCTGTGTGGAGCGCCGGGCAGGCCTTGCACCTGCATCTCCCCGCAGGAAGCGGGACGTCTTTCCTTGGACCACCAACGCCGGGCTCACCGCCGGAAGTCCGGGCGGGAAGCTCAAGATCAATGATAGCGCAGCTGCAAGCGCCCGAAATCAGCGGGCGGCGCGCCGCGATCGGGTGGGCCGCCGCGCGCCGCCAGGCAGTCATCTTTCCGCTGTCCGGCCACTTCCGGTGTCCGGCTGGACGGTCACCGGAAGAAGTGAGTCAGTGACGGCCGTCGTGACGGCCGGCACCGTCGTCGTAACGGTCGCCGCGCTCGTCGCCGTGACGGTCGCCGCGTCCATCCCGGTGGTCACCGCCGAGACGGCCGCCACGGTCACTTTGGTGATCACCGTCGTGGTCGCCGTGGCGGCGGCCGCCCCAGGAGACTTCGTCGACGAGTCGGCCGTCCTCGTCGCGCAGGGTGGCGGTGTCGGCGCGGTCGTCCCACACACGGGTGCGGCGGTCCTGGTAGACGTCGCCGAGGGCGTCGTGGCCGATGCCGGTGTGGACGCGGACGGTGGAGCCTCCGTCCAGCCGGTAGTGGCGGAAGGTGTAGGTGTGGCCGTCGCGGTCCGACAGCGTCCAGCGGTCCAGGTTCACCGCGCGGCGGGCGGTGTTGGTGACCTCCGCCCACTCTCTGTTCAGCGACTGGTTGGAGCGGATGTCACGGCCCGGGAAGTTGTACTGGACGTTGCTGATCTCCACGGCCCCACGGCGTGAGGAGTGGTCGGCCGCAAAAGCCGGCAGCGCGGCCGACCCTGCCACCGCCGCCACCGTCAGCATGGCGGCGGCGAGACGACGGGCGGTCACAGACGCAGAAGCGGGCACAAAGTCCTCCTGAGGGTGCCGGCATCCCGTGGACGGCCGACTCGGTCCGTGCACGGGATGCGGGTGCGGGTGTGCGGCCGGCTGGCCGATGCCCACACATTGCCCCCAGTTCATAGCGATCTGGGTGATATGCGACCCGTGTTGCGAATTGCCGACATCGTTGTGACACTCGCCTGCACTGTCCATTTATGAATTGAACGCACCAGCTTGGTGGTCTGTCAGGCTCCGTGCCCTTGCAGGCACAGGTCCCCGCCGGATGCTCACCAGGGCGCACCGTGCCGCACTCGCCCGGACCGTCACCCGAAAGTGGATCACAGTCACTTGGCCCCAGTACCGTGTCCGTTCATACCCGCCGGCCGCGTCAACGCTGGGCTGTACGGGGCGGAGCGGGTCCCCCTGGGTGGCCGGCCGTTTACGGCGCGGAGAATCTGCTCGGCTTCCTGATCAAGGGTCTCCAACGCTCACGTGTTTCCCTCGGCGGTGCTGCACCTGCCCACCCTGCGCGTCCGCGAGGGGCGCGTGCGAGCGGATCTCGCCTACACCCACGCCGTTCCCAAGACCGCCCGCATGGGGCACACGGTCGCGCTCGGCGTGGACTGGGGGCTGAACACCCTGCTCAGTGCCGGGGCCGCCCGTCTCCACGACGACGGCACCATCACCGCCCTGGGAGCCGGGGGCATGTTCCGCGCGGCCGGTGTCCTCGCCCAGCAGCACCGGCTGCGCCGCCACCGCGGGCCTGCCCCCGCCCGGTGTGCGACTGCCACATCGGATATGTGCACCTGGAGACCCTGCCGCTGTACGACGTGTTCGCGGGCGGCATCCTGGAGCGCGTTCCGCGGGCTCTCCCGGACCGCCCGCTCCTGCCCGTGGTGCCTCTCACGTCCGGTGCGGGCCCCGGCTGACGGTCACCTGGCCCGCACCGCCGTCCGGTCGCTCAGGGCGTCGACGCCCTGAGCGACCGCTAGCTCGCCGGTTCGGCGGTCCAGGTGATGTGCGGGGGCACGACCCGCGCGCACAGGGGGTTGCCGCGTGCGTCGGTCAGGCCGAGGCGTGCGACCAGCAGACCCTCCCGGGCGGCGGCGAGCACCTCGGCGGGGACGGCGTCGAGCATGAGCTTGGCGCGGCGGAACATGGAGAAGACGCCCGCCTCGTCGACCGTGCCCCACGACAGGTAGATGAACCGGCGGCCCAGACGGTCCTGTACATAGGGGCCTTTCACCTCGGTACCCGTGGGCGAGGCGACCGTCGTGCACTCCAGGGTCCAGGTTGCGGACGTGGCGTCGCCGGGCTGCGGCCCGAGGAGTTCGGCCGGACGGTCGCGGCGTTGCACCGCGACATGGATGTTGCCGTACGCGGGGACATCGCGGTCGGAGGGGGCCGGACAGGTGAGGCCGGGCAGGTCGACGGCGTCGATACGGATACGCATACCGGCCATCATCCCGCCGTCGTCCGAGCCTGGTGCGTCGTCGGGGAGCCCACAGGGTCGAGGGGGAGTCGTCCGGTGGCCGGGGCGGATGCCGGTCAGCAGCCCGAGGCAGGGATCGGCCCCAGGAATGGAAGAGGGCCCGGATCATGTGGATCTGATCCGGGCCCTCTTCATTGGTAGCGGGGACAGGATTTGAACCTGCGACCTCTGGGTTATGAGCCCAGCGAGCTACCGAGCTGCTCCACCCCGCGTCGTTGTGTTTGCAACTCTACGCCATCTCAGGGTGTGCCGGAGACCATCTCGCGGGACGTCGGGCTCGCTCACGGCATCGGCAGGGACCGCCGGCGGCAGGGGCCGGCCTCGTGAGCCGTCCGGGTGATGGCGGACTGCGTCTCTCGCCGGCTGGGCGCAAGGCGGGTACTGCTGCGCGTCGAGACGGGAAACGCCCCGAGTACGGCCGTCGCCCGGGCAGCCGGCTTTCCGGCTCACCGGCGACGAGCCTGTCCTGCGCGGGCTCAAGGGCCGTCGAGGGGTGAGCGCGGGGGCGCCGGCGTCATGCTCGGGTTCTTGACATGCCGTTGAGTGGAGCAATGAGTGGTATGGCGTAGCGAGGCGCAGGAGGCTGGGCGTCTTGCCGGAATCGGGTGCCAGGAGTTCCGTGTGTACAGGCCGCATCGAACGAGCCGTCAGTCGTGTCGTCCGCTCGCATGCCTGCCCTCGGTCCGCTCCCCTGCTCGGGCGGCGTCCGTGGTCCTGTTGCTCGCGCGGCGTCGTAGGGTGCTGTGAGGTGGCCGGGCCGCAGGCCGCAGCCGGGCGGTGCGGGCCGCCCGCTGCCGGCACCGGCCGTGTGGATGCGCTGGCTGCCTCTTTTCTACGTCGCGGCTGTCCTGGCGCTCGAGCCCATCACGCCGGTGCAGTGGCCGGTGAGCTTCATGCTGATCGCTCTTCCGCTGGTGGCCGCGTTCGCCCACGGCCCCATCGACGTCATCGGCGTCACCGTGTTCGCTGTCGCGTTCGAGGCGGTGCTGGCCGGCACCGCGTGCTGTGCGGGACGTTCCGTCGGCTATCTGTGGGACCGCCATTACGTGGCCGCCTATTTCTGCACCGCCTTGATCGGCGCCCTGGGAACCATCCTGGCTGTCAGCCGGACACGGCGGGAACGCACGCTGGCCACCGTGCGCTTCGTGGCCGAGATCGCCCAGCGTGTGCTGCTCAGGCCGCTTCCTCACCGTATCGGTGACATTCTGGTGGAGAGCTTCTACCTCTCCGCCGACGCGGAGGCGCACATCGGGGGCGACCTCTACGAGGCCGTGCCCACCGTGCACGGCATCCGGCTTCTGATCGGCGACGTCCGGGGCAAGGGCCTTCTCGCCGTGGAGACCGCCGCCGCCCTGCTCGGCGCCTTCCGCGAAGCCGCCCACGACGAACCCGACCTCGCCGCCCTGGCCGGCCGGGTGGAGACCAGCATGACCCGGCGTGCCGCCCTGCCCGGGAGCGACATGGGTGAGCGCTTCGTCACCGCGGTCTTCGCGGAAATCGTGGCCCCCGACCGTGTCGTGCGGATCGTCAACTGCGGCCACCCGCCGCCCTTGCTCATCAGCGCCGCCGAAGTCACCGAACTGGAAACCGCCCAGTCCTCACCGCCCCTCAACCTCGGCGTGCTCGTCGGGGAGCCCTACCACGTCGATGAACATGCCTTCCGCCCCGGCGACCAGCTCCTGCTGTACACCGACGGCGTCACCGAAACACGCGCCCGGGACGGCTCTTTCTATCCCCTCGTTCAGCGGGTCCGCTCCTGGGGTCTCCTCCCGCCCCGGGAGCTCCTCGACCGTCTCCATCACGATCTCCTCGACTACAGCGCCGGCCGTCTCCAGGACGACACGGCCGCTCTCGTCGTCTGTCACGCGCCCGTTGAGCCCTCGGCGCCCGGGCATCACGGACCATCGACGCGGGAATGAGCGGGTGACCCGGCCCGGCTGGGCCCCGGCTCACCGCCCGGCGGCCACCGGTGCCGCTGCCGCGGCCTGGGCCGCCGCGATGAATCCCGCCACCTGCGGGGGCAGCCCGGCGCCGCGGCGCCAGGCCAGGCGGACCTGGGTGGGCGGCAGGTCGTGGATCGGAATGATCCGGATGGCCGGCGGCGCCACATCGGCCAGTGAGGCCACCGAGATGTGCACCGCGCCGGCGTTCATGACCAGCGCCATCATCTCCGCGATGGTGTCCACCCGGTGGCCGCGGTGGATCGTGCGGCCCCGCGGGGTGCGGCGCGGCACGATCTGGTCCCACAGGTACTCGGGGAAGGCTCCGGGGCGTTCGAAGGCCTCGTAGTCGGCGAGCTCCTCGAGGGAGACCGAGTCGCGGCCGGCGAGCGGATGGCCCGCGCCCACCACGGCGGCGCGCGGCTCGAGGCCCAGCACCGTGCTCGTGGCCAGGTCGCTCTCCTGGGGGCCGAACTTGACCACGAGCACGTCCAGTTCGCCGCCGCGCAGCGCCGAGAACGGGTCGGCGAGGTCGTAGGGTGCCAGCACCGCCTGATCCCCGGTGAGGCCCGCGGAGGCGAGGATGTCCAGCGCGGTCTGCGGGGAGCTGGGGTAGCCGAGGCGGATGGGGCCGGTGGCGGGGTCAGACATCGTGTGCCTCCTCGGTGAGAGCGGCGTAGGCGCGCAGCTGGTGGGGGCGGTCCGGCAGGCCGGTGGCGCGCAGGGCCGCGAACGGTCCGGGCAGTCCGGGCAGTGCGGGTGCCTGGCGGAGGGTCAGTTGGTCGCCGGGGCCGATGATCCCGTCGAGGACGGCCTCCACGAGCAGGTGGTTGAGGTGGACCAGGCAGTCGGCGACGGTCACTTGGGCGGTGGCGACATGCAGTTCGCGCCGGAGGGGCGTGCGTCCTGCGGGGTCCTGGTCCTCCAGGACCCGCACCACAGCGGGAGGGCGGGTGGGCAGTTCGGCCGTCCCGTCGAAGAGCTTGAGCAGCCGGCGCAGGGCGGCGGTGTCCTCGGCCGGTGCCGGGCCGAGCCAGGCGGCCGAGCCGTCGGCGGCGGTATGGCCGAAGGTGAATCGCTCGTCGAGGTTGTCCGGGTTGCCGGCCAGGAAGACGGTGCGGGTGAAGTCGCGGCGCCAGGCGGCGGCCGCTGCGGGATCGATGCCGTGGGCGAATGCGCAGGTGTCGCGCAGCCATCTGGGCAGGTCGAAGCCGCGCAGCACGCACACCGCCAGCACCTGGGCGTCCTGGGCCGCGCGGGTGATCTCCCGCTGGGCGGCCAGCAGCCCGTCGGGGGTCGGCAGGTCGAAGCGCGCGGCCAGGTCCGGCCGGGCGGCACGGATGCGCCCGGCGACCTCGGTGCGCAGGAATTCCTGGGAGACGCTCACAGGTACACCGCCGTGAGCAGTTCACGGCTGGGGGCCGGGCGGTGTCGGGCGAGCAGGCTGGAGGTCACCCGGTAGGGGTTGACGTGGAGGCGGTCGCCACGGTGGCGTGCGAGCACTTCGGGCAGCGGGGCCGGGTCGGTCTCCCGGCCGCCCGACAGCAACCGGGCGGCACGGGTCAGGCTCTGCCGCAGCACCTCGTGGCGGAAGGACTGCTGCTGGCCGGGCCCCAGCACCGCGATGAAGTACAGCCGCATGCCCAGGCGCAGCACCGGGTCGTCGTACTCCGCGGCGGCCCGGCCCAGCAGGGCGCCGGCCGTATGGTCGTGCCAGTCGCCGTGGCGCGCGGAGCGGATGGTCCCGTCGATGGGGACCCGGCCGAGGGTGACCCGGCAGACGGTGGCGCCGAACGCGGACAGGGTGCGCTCCAGCAGCCGGTAGTCGGCCTCCAGTTCACGGTCGTACAGGAGGACGATCTCGTCGAACCGCGGGGCCAGCGGGAGCAGTTCGCGCAGCGCGCAGGCGAGGTAGTTCGGGCGGCCCTCCCGGTCGACGATCTGGCGCAGCGGCAGGCCGTGGCGTGTGGCGTCGAGGAAGACCGGGCTGCCGTAGGCGCGCAGGTCCAGGCACATGCCGAGGCCGGCGAGCTTCTCGAGCATCTCCTCCAGGCCCAGTTCGGGCGGCTGGTGGGCGAGCAGGCCGGGGTCGTGCATGCCCAGGCGGGCGTAGTGCGCCGCCCACAGTTCCAGCACCCGGGAACTGGCCGGGTGCACCCAGCCGTGGTGCTCGACCGCGTCGGCGTACGGTCGCAGGACCGCGGCGCCGGCCCGTGTCTCCTCGGCCCGGTAGCCGACGTACAGCTCGCCGATCTGTTCCTCGGACAGTGCCGCGTAGTCCGTGTCGCCGCGGGTGCGGTCCAGGTACTCCCAGAAGCCGAGGGTCTGTTCGGTGGGGTGGTAGGTGGTCGGGCTGTAGCGGTAGGTGACGTCGGCGTCGGCGAGCCGGGCGGTGGCCCGGTACATCGCGTCGGTCCACAGCAGCCCCTTGAGGTGGCTGGGGGTCAGTGGCTTGGACGGGGTGACGGTGATCGGGGCGAGCAGCACTCGGCGCCGGGCAGAGCGGGCGGGTGTGTCCGTGGTCCCGGGGTGGGTGGCGCCGTGTACCGGGGTGGCGCGGTGGGTGAGTGTCTCGGTCGTTCGGAGGGCAGGCACCGGCTACCCTCCTTCCGTCGTCTTGACGGCTTGGACCAGTTCGTGCCGGCTGGGCGCCGGCGGCAGCAGCGCGGGGTCGAGCGGCGGTGCCTGCCGCACTCGGGCGAGGAACTTGTCGTCGCCGAAGACCTCGGCGGGTGTGCTCAAGCCCATGAGCACCCGGGTGACCGAGCGCCAGACCAGTGGGTCGGTCAGCGTCGCGGCCTGCACCTGGTTCGGTCCGGCCTGCTCGCCGGAGGCCTTCTGCCGCGGTGCCGCGGGATGTCCGGTGCCCGTCGCCGCGCTCCACCGGGCGGCCCGCTGCCGGTCCTCCTGGACCGCGAACTCGTACCAGGGGGTGAAGAGTTCTTCGGCGAGGCGGGCGGCGGCGTGGCCGAGGTCCGAGTCCGCCTCGGCGCCGGCCGCCAGGTCGGCGAGGCGGAAGGCATGGTCCAGGGCGAGCGACATCCCCCGCCCGTAGAGCGGGTTGGTGACGCAGGCGGCGTCGCCGACCGGGAAGAGGCCGGCGACCGGCCGCTGCCGGGTGGTCGCGTGGCCGGACAGCCGGTTGGGCGGGCAGCCGATGATGTTCACCGGGGTCAGCGGTTCGGCGACGGACGGGGCGAGCCAGGCGCCGATGCCGGGGGTGGCACGGGCGGCGGCGGTGAAGCCCTCCGCCTCGCGCAGTCCCGCCGTCTGCCGGTCGCCGGGGGGCATCATGACCGCGACGGCGAAGGTGTGGTTGTCCCCGGGATGCAGGGCGGCGGCGTAGTGGTCCCACACCCCGCCGGCCGCGTTGCCGCGGTTGAGGGGGCCTGGACGGGTTGTGCCGCGCAACCGGTACTGGCGGCTGTAGCCGGTGATGGCGCTGGGGTGGGTGAGGTCCTCGGCCAGGGGGACGCCTGCGGCGGCGAGCCAGTCGCGGGAGTCGGCGCGCCGGCCGGTGGCATCGACGACCAGGCCGGCCGGCAGCCGCTCGCCGCCGGAGGTGAGCACCGCGCGGACCCGTCGCAGCGAGGGGTCCAGGGCCAGTCCGCGCACGGTGATCCCGTGGTCGATCCGCACCTGTGGCAGGGCACGCACCGCCCGGTACAGCACCAGTTCCAGGACGCTTCGGCGGCAGGCGAGTGCGGCCAGCTGGTCGTCGTCCACCTGCCGGGTGCGGTCCTCGACCAGCGGTGGCAGCGCCTCGGTGAGGTCGAGGAGTTCGGCCCCGGCGGCCAGTGCGGCCTGAAGGACCCGGGGCGCCCGGGTGCGCAGCACCTGTACGCCGACCGAGGTGAGGGTGTGCGAGTGGATCGCCTGCGGCACGGTCGGCCGGTGCCAGCTGCTCGCGGCCTGCTCGATGGGGCCGTCGGGCGGTGGGGCGGAGCGTTCCAGCACCCGTACGCGGTGTCCCGTGCCGGCCAGGGCGAGCGCGGCGGCCAGGCCGGCGATGCTCGCGCCGGCGACGACTGCGTCCGCCATCTCAGTACCGCCTGCCGTGGACGAAGAAGACCCGCCTCACCTCGGCCTCGGCGCGCGGCGCTACCGGCTCGGGCCATCGGTGGTAGTCGGCGGCCGGATCGCCCGGCTGGAGGGCCTCCACGGTGAAGCCGTGGGCGTCGAACAGTGCCTCCGGCTCGTCGGTGCCGAACAGCCAGGGGCAGCCCCAGCCGGAGAACACCTCCAGCAGCGGGCGCATGGAGGGCAGGGTGAGCGCGGCGGCGTTGACGATGTCGGCGGCGATCAGGCTGCCCGGCGCCATGATGGCGGCCACCCGGTCGAGGATGCGGTGGACGTCGTCGCCGGGGATGTAGTAGAGCAGTCCCTCCAGCAGCCAGGTGGACGGCAGGCCGGGGTCGTAGCCGGCGGCCGCCAGCTCGTCCTCCCAGTCGGGTGAGGTGAGGTCGACGGGGACCGTGCGGTGGGCGACCCGGGGCCGGATTCCGGGCAGCCGCTCCTGCTTGAAGTCCAGTACGGCCGGACGGTCCACCTCGAAGTAGCGGATGTGGTCGGGCCAGTCGAGCCGGTGGGCACGCGAGTCCATCCCGGCGGGCGCCAGCACGATCTGGGTCATGTCCGCGTCCTGGGCCGCCTGCTGGAGGAAGTCGTCGAAGAACCGGGTGCGGATGGCGTTGTAGTCGGGTGTGCTGGGCACGGTGCGCTCGGCGTCCTTCGGGAAGGTGACCCGGCGTATCTCGCCGAGCAGCTCCTGGCCGATGCCGCCGGCCAGGAGGGCGGCGTAGGGGTCGTTGAAGAGCCGGTCCGGCCGGCTGCTCTCGGCCGCTCGCAGCGCGGCGGTCAGCAGCGCGGTGCGCTCGACGGCGTCCAGTGTCCCGGTCGTGGTGTCGGTCGTGGTGTCCGTCGTGGTGTCGGTCATGCCTGTCCTCCTCGGCCGGTCGCGGGGGCGCCGGTCAGTTGTTCCCAGAGCGCGGTGTCCTGCCGAAACAGCCGGTCCTTGACCTGTGGCGGCCGGACTCCGGAGGCGACGGTGGTGTGCCAGGCGCGCAGGAAGGCCTCGCCGTCGAGGCGCCGCAGGGTCAGTGGTCCCAGCCGGCCGGCACGGCGCGCCGCCCGGTAGCCGGGAGACTCGCGGCCGATCGCGGCGTCCAGCAGTTCGGCGAAGTGGTCACTCTCCAGCGCGTTCCACTCGTCGTGGGCCGCGACCGCGAACTCGTAGTGCGCCGCGCCGCCCTGCGCCGCGGCGTCCGGCGGCGGGTTCACCCGGCAGGCGGCGTTGCGTACGTCCAGTCCGGTGGACCGGGCGGCCGCCGCGAGGGCCCGGACGACCTGGGCGTCGCGCAGCCGCTCGCCCGCTGCGTCGCAGCGGGTGCCGCGGCCCGCGTACTCCACCCTGGGCACACCGCCGACCCGGTCGACGACTCGTACGACATCGCCCACCGCGTAGCGGTACAGGCCGCCGATGTGGCTGAACACCACGTGGTAGTCGCGGCCCGGCTCCAGCTCCTGGAGGCTCAGGGTCGGCGCGTCGGGCCGGACGTCGGTCTCGGCGTCCAGGAACTCATAGACCGCGGCGGTGACGACCAGTGAACCCGCCGACCCGTGCCGGTCGAGGGCGACTGCCGTGGGGCCCTCGGAGGCGGCGGCCGGCGCGGGCAGCGCGGCCACCCCCACCCCGAACTCCTCGCGCAGCCGCGGCAGGTAGAGCGTGGCCATGCCGGTGGTCCAGCAGAACAGCGCCCGCATGTGCGGCCAGACGTGGGCGGGGCGGAGCGTCCCGAAGTGGTCGGCGAGGCGCTCCAGTTCGGCGGCCCGGGCGGGGTTGGGGCTGGTGTGCGGGACACCGCCGAGCGTTCCGTCGCGGATCTCCTTGACCAGCCGGGGCCACCACAGGTTCAGCTGGTACGGCACGGCCGCGACCATCGCCGGGTTGATCCCGATCACACAGCGGACGTCGCTCTCCGCCGCCAGCCGCAGCCGCAGATAGGTCTTCTCCAGGTGATCGTCCTGGGCGACGGGCACCGGCAGCGTGCCCCACGGCGCCGCGGTACCGGGCTCCGCGGACAGCGGCTCGCCGAACCTGGCGCCGAAGTCGACCTGGCTGGCGCCCACATGGGGATGGCCGGAGGCGGTGGTCGGCGGGGCGGCGATCGGGTCGTGCTTGAGGTTCAGCACCGCGTCGGGCCGGGCGAGCACGTCGGGGTGGTGCTCGATCAGCGGGGCCCAGGCGGCGTAGTAGAACGGGAAGAACGTCCGGCGCATGAAGCTCGCCGTGACCGGGATCTTCTTGTGGGCGCCGGTGGTGCCGCTGCTGGTGAAGTACACGGCCGGGTCGTCGGCGCTGAGCAGGTTGCTCTCGCCCGCGGCCATCCGCTCGATCCACGGTGCCAGCGCCGCGTAGTCGTTGATCGGTACGGCCTTGCGGAAGTCGTCCAGCGACCGGATCGAGCCGAAGCCGTGGGCGCGGCCGTATGCGGTGTCCGCGTTGTGTTCCAGCAGCTCGGCCAGGACCCGGCGCTGGTGGCCGGCCGCGTCCCCGAGGGCGGCGCGCAGGCCGTCGCGTTCGCCGAAGACCCGTTCCCGGTAGCGGCGTACGCGGTTCGGGTCGCTCCCCTCGCTCCCCTCGCTCCCCGAGTCATCGGGGCCGGTCCCCTCGGGCCGCGAGTCAGCCGAGTTCACGGGCTATCACTTCTCGTATCTCCTGCGCGGTCCGGGTGACACGGTCACGTTCCTTAATGACGGTGACCGGCAGGTGCCGGACCTCCTCCCGCATGACCTTGCGCAGATCGGACTGGAAGCTCGCGAAGAACGCCTGTTGCGGCTGGTCGCCGTAGTACTCCAGGGGGTTCGCCTGGCTGCCGGACCCGCAGCGCCGCCAGGCGGTCTCGGCCGACACATCGAGGAAGATCACCCGGCGCGGCTGCGGGAAGGTCCGCCACCAGTCGAACATCGGGTGCTCGTCGATCCCGGTCAGACGGCACTTGGCGAGAATCTTGTAGTAGTAGGAGTCCACCAGGACCGGCGCTTTGCCCGCGCTGCGCTCGATGCTGTCGCGCAGATGGAGCACGGCCGTCTGCAGCACGGTGACCATGAAGTCCGGCGAGTAGTCCCGGTGCAGGCCCCGCAGCACATCGCCGACCAGGTCGCGGCGGAGCCGGGCGATGAGGGAGTGGCCCGGCTCGAGGAACTCGTCGTCGGCGGAGACGATCCGCCAGGCGGTTTCGCGGTCGGCGAGCTCGGCCAGTACCGAGGACTTTCCCGCATAGTCCGGGCCGAGCAGTACGAAGAACGGGGGTGTCGCGGCGGGCTCGGTGGACGGGGGGCGCTGCGGGGTGCCGGGGGCGGTGGCGTCCTGGGTCATCGGCTGTTCCCCGGACAGTGGCCGGGGGCACCGGGGCCCCGGCCGGCGGGCAGTGGGGCCGATGCCGGCGGACACATCAGCGGTGCCGGGCATGCGCGTCGAGGCAATGTCATGGAGGGTTGCTCGTCCCTTCCTTCGTACCGGCTTGTGGGAGCGGGCAGCGCTGCGGTCACCGAGCGGGCAGCACTGTGGTCACCACCGGAATGGCGGGGGCGGCGACCATCTGTCCCTGGAACCTCACTATCCCCCCCGCGCACATTCCGTGCTTCAACTACCGGGCCGGGTCTAGGGACTTCCCCGGCAAAGGCCCCCTTCGGCTGCAGCGCCCACGGCGCTGTGTGCTCGGCGCCGGGCGCACCAGGCGGCCGGCTGCCACGCCTCCGCTCCCCCCCGCACGGGCGGTTTGGCATCCGTGCCGGCTCAGGGGCGCCGTGGCGCCCCTAGCGTGGATCTTGGCAGCGCGGGCCGGTCGGCCCGCGCATTCCTCCTGTTTCTCTACCGCTTGAGGAGTCCCGTGCGTATTCGCTCGATCCTGTCGCTGGCCGCGTCCGCCGTTGCCGTGGCGGCGCTGGCCACCCCCGCCCAGGCCGCCGACGACGGCGCCTACTTCATCCGTGACGCACGCACCGGAGCGTGCCTGGCGGGCGGTGAAGGGCCGCTGGGCGGCCGCCTCGAACCCTGCAACCCCGCCACCGTGTGGGAGATCCGCAACCAGGACGACGGCATGGCCCAGATCGTCGAGGCGCGCGGGGGCCGCTGCCTGGCGCTCTCACCGGTCCACATCTACCCGCCGCCCGTGTGGGTCGACGAGTGCGGCCGCCAGCCCGACCGGTGGACGATCCGGGGGCCGGCCGACGAGCCGGTCGCGATCGCCCTCGGCCGGGGCGAGTGGGGCTACCTGACCACGCAGGGCTACCGTGCCGTCGTCAGCCAGGACGGCGGGCCCCAGTGGATCCTTCAGCGGCTCGGCTAGTACCTGCTCGGCCGGTCGTGCGACCGCGCCGCCCCCGTGCCGGGGCGGGGCGGTCGCAGCCGGTTCAAGCGGACTGTCGCCGGGTGGGCGGAGCAGACGCGCGGGGCGCCCCGGTGCAGCGCGGGACGGTGCATGCCGCGGGACAGGCGTCGCGTACTGACGGGGGTCATGGTGCAGTCCCGCCGGCCGCAGCCCGTACAGCCGTCGGGCCGGGGGCGGGCAGTTGTCGCGCTTCTGCTGTGGCGCCCCGGGTAGGCAACAGGCCGGTACCGCAGCCGCGTCGAGACGTCACACGGTCTGCGGGGCGAGGTCTGCCAGTGGTTTGCCGGAGAGGCGGAAGACGGTCAGTTCCTTGCCCTGGACCGAGGGGATCTCCGCGCCGAGCGACCGGTAGAAGGCGGCGGTCGGTTCGTTGGTGACCCGTCCCCACCACTGCATGTGGCGGTAGCCGCGCTCGGTGCACAGGCCGGCCAGCGTGCTCAGCAGGGCGGTGTCGAAGCCGCGCCCGACCGCGTCCTCACGGACGTAGATGTCGTCGATGTGGATGGCGGTGCCGCGCCAGGTGCTGTAGACGAGGCACCACAGGGTGTAGCCGACGATCTCGCCGGTCTCGTCGTCGACGGCGAAGTGGGCGAAGGCCACCGGGTCGGGGCCGAACAGAGCGCGGCGCAGTTCGTCCTCGTCGGTGCTGATCTGCGGTGTCGCCTCCTCGTCCTCGGCCATCCCGTGGACCATGGTGTGGAGCAGTGTGACGTCTTCGGCGGTAACTGGGCGAATCATGTCTGCCATCCCCTGATCCAGTCGTTCGGTGCACCAGGTGCACCAGGTGCGCCGGTGCACAGGCCGAACGGCGTCCGGCGGCCCTGCGGGCTGAGGTTCGCACACGTATGCAGATGCCATCCGTCCGGCCGGAGGGGAACTGGTGGAATGTCCAGTCTTCGGCGTCTGGGACTTCCCGCGGGAGAGTGGGGAGGGTAAAGAGAGAGGCCGGTGGTGTGGTTCGTGCGTACCAATTCCCGGCAGGGAAAAGAAGGCCCCGGCGGCCGCCGTCCGGCATTCTCTGGATTTTCCATTGTTTTCCCTACGACCTGTCGGGCGAGGTATCCAGTCGGTGTGTCCGGTGGCCAGAATGCGTTGTCTGGAGGCCAGCCCGACCGTCGCGGTGGCCGATAGAACGATTCAACGCGCAGAGAGGCAGCCATGATAGAGCCGGTACGGTTCGAGCTCAGCGCCCGGGACATTCCTGAGACCTGGTACAACATCGCCGCCGACCTCGACTATGTGGCGCCGGTGTTGAGCCCGGCGACCGGTAAGCCGGTCACTCGTGACGAGATGACCCGCACCATGCCGGAGGCGCTGGTCGACCAGGAACTGAGCAGGGAGGCCGAGTTCGAGATCCCCGAAGAGGTACGGCAGTTCTACGCCCGCTGGCGGCCGGCACCGCTGCTGCGCGCCCGCGGCCTGGAGCAGGCCCTGGACACGCCGGCGCGGATCTACTTCAAGTACGAGGGTGTGGCACCGACCGGCAGCTTCAAGCCGAACACCGCCATCCCGCAGGCCTACTACAACAAGCGGGCGGGCCGCACCGGCCTGATCGCCGAGACCGGCGCGGGGCAGTGGGGCAGCGCGATCGCCTTCGCGGCGGCCCTGTTCGGCATGGACGCCAAGGTGTTCATGGTCAACGTGAGCTTCCAGCAGAAGCCGTACCGCCGGGCGCTGATGGAGACCTTCGGCGCGAGCTGCACGCCGAGCCCGAGCATGGAGACCGAGGCCGGGCGGGCGGTCCTCAAGGAGAACCCGGACCACCCGGGAAGCCTGGGCATCGCCAAGTCGGAGGCGCTGCAGGTCGCCTTCTCCGACCCGCGCTGGGGCTACACCCGCGGCAGCGCGCTCAACCACGTGTGCGCGCACCAGACGGTGATCGGCCAGGAGGCCATCCTGCAGATGGAGATGGCCGGGGACTATCCGGACATCGTGGTCGGCTGCGCCGGCGGCGGCAGCAACCTGGGCGGCCTGGCGTTCCCGTTCCTGCGGTCCCAGCTCCACGGCGGGCCCAGCGTCCGGCTGATCGCCGTCGAGCCGGCCGCCTGCCCGACGCTCACCCAGGGCCGGATCGCCTACGACTACTCGGACACCGCCGGGCTCACCTCGCTGACCCGCACCCACACGCTGGGCCACCAGTTCGTGCCGCCGTCCGTGCACGCCGGCGGCCTGCGGGCGCACAACATCGCCCCGCTGGTCAGCCGGGTCGTGGAGGAGGGGCTGATGGAGGCGGTCGCGGTGCGCCAGCGCGACTGCTTCGAGGCCGGTGTGCTGTTCGCCCGCAGTGAGGGCATCGTGCCGGCCCCCGAGTCGACCCACGCGATCCGCGGCGCGATCAACGAGGCGATCCGGTGCCGTGAGGAGGGTGTGGGCCAGACCATCCTGTTCGGCCTGTCCGGTCACGGGAACTTCGACCTGAGCGCCTACGACCGTTATCTGGCCGGCTCCCTCGCCGATGACAGCATCGACCCCAGCGCCCTCGAACTGGGACTGGACAGCATTCCCAAGCTGGTGAACGGCTGACGCGGCGCGCCGCGCCGGGAACCGTGAGTTCGACAGAAGGGACGGGTCGATCCCGTGAAGCGTCTCAGCGCCCTGCAGTTCGTGGCCCTGGGGATCATCTGGGGTTCCAGTTATCCCCTGATCAAGGTCTCCGGCGAAGGGCTGAACCCGGGCCAGCTGGTGCTGGCCAGACTGGTCCTCGGGTCGGTGGTCCTGGTCGCCATCGGCCTGGCGACCGGGGTCAGGCTGCCACCGTTCGGATTCGTCTGGGTGCACATCACCATCACGACCGTTCTGGGCATGGTCGCCCCGTTCCTTCTCCTCGCCTGGGGCGAGCAGCACACCAGTGCCGCCATGGCCGGTGTGCTCACCGGCGCCACTCCGCTGCTGACGCTGGCGCTGGCCACCGTGCAGCTGCGCAGTGAGCGGGCAACAACGCGCCGCAGTGCGGGGCTTGCGCTCGGCTTCGCGGGAATCGTCCTGGTCATCGCGCCGTGGAAGGGCGCGACGGGCACCGTGGGCGGCGAGCTGGCCTGCCTGGCGGTCGCCGGGATCTACGCCGCTCACGCGGTGTTCGTGCGCAAGTTCCTCTCCGACCGGGGCATCCCCCCGACGGCCTCGGCCGGCGCGCAGACGCTGGTCGCGATGGTCATCCAGGCGGCGCTGCTGCCGTTTCTGGGCTGGCGTACCCCGTCGTTCACCTGGTCGGTCTCCGTCAGCATCGTGCTGCTGGGGGTGTTCGGCACCGGGCTCGCCTATGTGCTCTACAACCGGCTCATCGCCGACATCGGGGCGGTCGGCGCCTCCGCGGTCAACTACCTTGTCCCGTTCATCAGTCTGCTCATCAGCGCGGTCTTCCTCGGCGAGACCATCAACTGGAACGTGCCCATCGGCGGGGTGCTGATCGTGGTGAGCATCCTGCTCGGCGAGAACCAGCTGCGAACGGCGCGGTTGCGGTGGCGGCGGGGCCCGGCCGTTCCCGGGCCCGAGCCGGTGCTCGCGACGGCCACGACGGCCGCGACCGCCTTGGGGACCGTGGGGATCGCGGAGGCAGGACCCGCGGGTGAGGCCGGCCGCGCCCCCTGAGCCGACGCGTCATCGGGCACCTCCATGACGGCGCACCCCGGCCGTCGGTGACACCGGTCCGGATGCCGTGGAGGGGGCTTCGCCGGAGCTCTCCCGGAAGGCGGAGGCGCCTGGGCGCCCCCTTTCGGAAGTATGGAGGTTGATGTTGATGTCACAGATGCCCGCAGCCGATCCCGCCACACGCTCGATCCGGGTCGCCGTCCTGGCCGGCCGGCCGCTGCTCGTCACGGCACTGCGCACGGTCCTGGCCGGGGAGCCGGAGCTGGAGGCGGCCGGGGAGGCCGGCTCCCGTGCGCAGTTGCTGCGTCTGCTGGACGCCACGGAGCCGCAGGTCGTGCTGATCGACGACTCCGATCCCGGCTGGGAGACCGTCGACATACTGCGTGCGGTCCTCGGGCACACCTCCCGCAGGATCGCGGTGGTCGTGCTCATCGGCCAGGGCGTGGACGACGCCGCGCTGGAGTACCTGTGGGCCGGGGCGGACGGGCTCGTGCCGCACGACGCGGCGCTGAGCGAGATCGCCGCCGCGATCCGGGCGGCCTCGGCCGGCCACGCCGTCCTTCCCCCGCCGCTCACCCGCCGGCTCGTGGACCTCCTGGTGCGGCGCGTCCCCGCGCAGGCCGCCCCGCCCCGGGTGTCGACCCTGACGTCACGGGAACGGGAGATCTTCGATCTGATCGCGGCGGGCATGTCCAACAACGAGGTCGCCCGGGCCCTGGTGCTGAGTGAGAAGACCGTGAAATTCCACGTGTCCAATCTGCTGCGCAAGCTCGGCGTGCGCAATCGCGCCCAGGCGATTGTCTGGGCATGGGACCAAGGTGTTCTCTCCGGCCGGCAGGGCGGAGCCTTCTAGCGGTTCTGACGGCCGGAGAACTTCTCGAACAACGTTGTCACGGGCCCCGCCGGGGCGGTGCGGGCCGGGAATTGCTTTCCGGCCCGCACCGCCCCGGCGGGGCTTTTCGTTTTCCCGGACCGCGGCGACAGCAGCAATTCCCCTCGAACGCCTGTCGTGAATTAACGGTCGGTGTCCCGGAATACAGGTCCAAGGAACGGGTACCAAACCCCGCCGCTGGTCCGAAGAAATTCACAGGACTTGGGCTACAGACTGTTCATGACGGTTCATCCGGTCGGTGGACACAAAAACGTAGGTCCTCCGATGCTCGATCAATGGGGAGCTATGTCCAGATCGCTGGCAGGGGACGTCATAGCGCGTGCGCAGCAGAGCCCGGACGCTGGGGCACTGGTGCTCGGCGGCGCGGGGGACCAGGTCGTCACGTACGCCGAACTGGCCAAAACGGCGGACCGGATCGGCGCGGAACTGGCCGCCCGGTATCCCGACACCCGCCGGCCGCTCGCGCTCCAGGCGGCCAAGTCACCTGCGGCGATCGCCACCGTGCTGGCCTGTATGCACGCCGGACGGCCCCTGCTGCTCGCCTCCACGGATCTCGGCCCGCAACTCCTGGCCGATCTGGTCGGGCGCAGCGGCTGCCAGGCCGTACTGGGTCTCGCCGACGGCGCTCTGACGCACCGTCCGGCCCCCGGCGGGCCGGGGGCGGCCCCGCTGCTGCCGCCGGACACCAGCCTGCTGCTCACCACCTCCGGCTCCACCGGCACCCCCAAGCTCGTTCCGCTGGGCGGCGACGGCGTCGACGCCTTCACCTCCTGGGCGGGGAGCGCGTTCTCGCTCGCCGCCGGGGTGCGGGTGCTCAACTTCGCCCCGCTCAACTTCGACCTCACCCTGCTGGACATCTGGGCGACGCTGCGGCACGGCGGCACGGTCGTACCGGTGGACCACGACCGGTTCGTGGATCCGGCGTATCTGCTCGGGCTGCTGGCCGCCACCCGGCCGCACGTCGTGCAGGCGGTGCCGATGTTCTTCCGCCTGCTGACCGAGTCGAACGCCGGGTCCGACTTCCCGAGTGTGCGCGACGTGCTGCTGACCGGTGACCACGTGCACCGGTCGGTCAGGGCCGGGCTGTCCGGGCTCTTCCCGGCGGCGCGGTTTCACAACGTGTACGGCTGCACCGAGACGAACGACAGCATGCTGCACACCTTCACCGCCGGCGAGGCGGCCGACCGGGACGTGCTGCCGCTGGGGAGCCCGCTGCCGGGTGTCCTGGTCGAGGTACTGGCCGGCGGCGAGGTCCTGCGGGGCGCCGGCACCGGCGAACTCCTCGTCTCGACACCGTTCCAGAGCTCCGGATACCTCGGCGAGAGCGGGGCGGAGGAGAAGTTCACCGTCCGCGGCGACCGCACCTGGTACCGCACCGGCGACGTGGTCGCCCGCTCCGGCAGCGGTGAACTGGCCCTGGTGGGCCGCACCGACCTGCAGGTCAAGGTCCGCGGCGTGCGGATCAACCCGGAGGAGGTCGAGCGGGTCCTGCAGAGCCATGAAGGCGTCGCCGAGGCGGCCGTGGTGGCCGTGCCGCACCCCGCCGCGGGAAACGCACTGCACGCGTTCGTCCGGCGGAGCGACGACGCGGTGACCGGACTGCAGCTGCGCAGCTACTGCGCCGCCAAGGTCAACCGGGCGGCCATTCCCGCCGCCTTCCACCTGATGACCGACCCGCTGCCGATCGGACCCACCGGCAAGGTGAGCCGTCGCCTCCTCATGGAGAAGATCGAATGACCGTCAAACACGACATCACCGCGCACATCGCGGCGGAGTACCTGCCCGGCACCCCCGCCTCGGAACTGGACCCGTCCTACGACCTGCTGGCGAACGGGGTGATCAGCAGCCTGGACCTGCTGCGGCTGATCGGGTGGCTGAGCGACCGGACCGGCATCCCGTTCGAGGACCTGGAGATCTCCCCGGACGACTTCCGGTCCGTCTCGGCCATCGAGAAGGCCGTCCAGCGCTTCGCGGGCACCACCGCCCCCGAGTAGCCCCCCAGCTCCCCCACTCGCCCATTTCCCCCACTCCCCAGCTCCTCCCATCATCCTCACCGCCATCCCCACCCAGGAGAAAGAAACAAGAACATGTTCATTCGTGAGAAGTCGCAGGTCACGCCGGTCGAATGGGGCAGCGGCCCGAGCCACCGGCTGCTGGTCGAGGCGGACAACATGGGCTTCGGCATCTGCCACACCGTCGTCCGGGCGGGCACGAAGTCGAGGCTGCAGTACCGGCGCCATCTGGAGGCGTGCTACTGCATCTCCGGCTCGGGCCGCGTCGAGGCCGCCGACGGCAGCCTCGGGCAGGACCTGTACCCCGGTGTGCTGTACGCCCTCGACGAGCACGACGCCCACTTCCTGATCGCCTCCCCCGACGAGGACCTGGAACTGGTCAGCGTCTTCAACCCGCCGCTGAGGGGCGACGAGAGCCACACGCTGAGCCAGGACGCCTTCTCCCAGTACTGAGGATCGGAAGTCCACCGCCATGATTCGCTGGAGCGAGGAACAGCAGGAACTGCGTGCGGCGATCGGCGCCGTCGCCGCGAAGCTCGGCGCCGACCACCTCGAACGCGACCCGACCGGCACCTTCGACCGGGACGGCTGGCAACGGCTCAAGGACATCGGCCTGTTCGCGCTGCCGTTCGACCCACAGCACGGGGGGCTCGGCAAGGACCTGCTGACCACCGTCCATGTGCTGGAACAGCTCGGCTACGGGTGCCAGGACTCCGGACTGAACTTCTCGGTGTCCACCCACATGGTGAGCACCGGTGTCCCGCTCCAGCGATTCGGTTCGTCGGCGCTGAAGGCCCGCTACCTGCCGGAGATCTGCGCCGGCACGATGATCGGCGCGCATGCCATCACCGAACCCTCCGGCGGTTCGGACGTGATGGGGATGCGCACCACCGCCGTCCTGGACGGCGACGACTTCGTCCTCAACGGAAGCAAGGCGTTCATCAGCAACGGCTCCATCGCCGACCTGCTCGTCGTCTACGCCCGTACCGGCGCCCCGGGGGATCTCGCCGGGATCACCGTCTTCCTGGTGCGCCGGGACTCGCCGGGAGTGTCGGTCGGCCGTCCCATCCCGAAGATGGGCCTGCGCACCTCGCCGCTGGCCGAGGTCTTCCTGGACGGCGTCCGGGTGCCCCGGGACCATGTGATCGGCGGCCGGGGCGCCGGGTTCCTCATCCTCGACCACGTCATGAAGTGGGAGATCCTGTGCGGCTTCGGGATCATCGTCGGGGAGATGCGCCGACGGCTGGAGCGGTGCGTGGAGTACGCCCGCACCCGTACCCAGTTCGGCGCGGCCATCGGCTCGAACCAGTCGGTCGCCAACATGATCGTCGAGATGCGGATCGACCTGGAGACCTCGCAGAAGTGGATCTACGACACCGCCGAGAAGCTGCAGTCCAAGGCCGACGTCTCCGCTGACGTCGCGATGACCAAGCTGGTGGTGAGCGAGGCCAACGTGCGCTCCGCGCTGAACGCGGTCCAGGTCTTCGGCGGTTACGGCTACGTCAGCGAGTACGGGGTCGAGAAGGACCTGCGGGACGCGGTCGGCGGGCGGATCTACTCCGGCACCTCGGAGATCCAGCGCCAGCGCCTGGCCACCCTGATGGGTCTCAACCGTCCGGCCAAAACCGCCTAGACCCGCCCAGCCCCGCCCTGGACCTGGAAGGAATCCCGAGAACATGGCAGAGAACACCGGTGCCGCCGACCCCGCGGCCACCGCCGCCGCACCGGCCACGCTGGCCGCGACCGAGTTCCTGGACCACGAGTCGCCGGCCGTCCGCGCGTTCGTCGACAAGACCCTCTCCGGCGCGGCCGACACCGACACCGACACCCAGAAGGCCATCGCCCTCTACTACGCCGTCCGGGACGGCATCAGCTACGAGGTGTACGGCGCGGACCTGACCCGGCACGGCCTGAGCGCGACCGGCGTGCTGGAGAAGGGCTTCGGGTTCTGCGTCCACAAGTCCATCCTGTACGCGGCCGCCCTGCGCGCCGTGGGCATCCCCAGCCGGGTCTACTACGGCGATGTGCGCAACCACCTCGCCTCGCCGCGGCTGCGGGAGCTGGTCGGCGGAGACGTCTTCCGCTTCCACAGCCTGACGTCTGTTCACCTCGACAACACCTGGGTGAAGGCGACCCCGGTCTTCAACAAACTGCTCTGCCGGCTCTACAAGATCAAGCCGCTGGACTTCGACGGCCGGACCGACAGCCTGTACCACCCGTTCGACGAGACGGGCCGGCAGCACATGGAGTTCATCCACGAACACGGCACCTTCGACGACGTCCCCTACGACCTGGTGGTCGGCGGGATCCGGCAGGCGCACCCGCTGCTGTTCGCGAGTGCCCACACCACCGTCGCCGGCTCGCTGTCCGACGAGGCCGCGACCGCGACGGCCTGAGACGGCGTCCGGTGCGGCCCGCCCCGGTTCCCCCCTTCCCGGGCGCGCCGCACCGGACGGCCCACCGCACGACGGACCGGTCGGCTGACCGGAGGCCGGCGGACGTGATGCGTCCGGTCACCGTGGACAACGACGTCCCGGTGACCGGTCCCCACCGATCCCACGGGGGCGGTGGCGCCTTCGCGTACCCGCCGCAGGGCCGCCACCGCGGCGGGGCCCGCCGGCTCCCGGACGGCAGCGGCAAGAAGGCGCGGGAACTCTAGGGAACTCCTGGTCCGGCGGGGGCGAGCATGGGATGCCAGAGCACGCACCGGGCCTGGCCGGGTTCCGTTCCGCGGTGTCCCGGGCGGCGTGCGAGTCAGCGCTGTCTCCCCCCGCCCGCACGGTGGTGCGCCGGGGTCGTGGGGAGGAACCGCTCCCCCACCACATCCCGCACTGGAGTGTCATGACCGGCAACTACATCACGCTCACCGTCGTCCTGTCCCTCGGCCTCATCGGCTCGGCCTGGGCCAAACTCACCCGGCAGGAAAGGACGGTTGCCAGTCTGCGTGCGGCCGGTGTGCCGGACGGCTGGCTGCCCCGGCTGGCCCTGCTGGAGATGGCCGGAGCCGTCGGTCTGTGCGCCGGCTTCGCCTGGCGCCCGCTGGGCGTCGCGGCCGCGGGGGGCGTGGTGCTGTACTTCGCCGGAGCGCTGGTCTTCCACGGGCGCGCCGGGGACTACAAGGGCACGCCGGCCCCGGCGGCCCTTCTGCTGGCCGCTGTGATCGCGGGACTTCTCGCGCTCAGCACCGCTTGAGACGACTGCGAAAGACAGGAAGCGCCGTGTCCACTGCCCCGGTCACCGACCACGACTCCCCCCTGCGTCTCCTCGGCGAGATCCGGTCCGGCCGGCCGCTGGTCGTCGCGGCCGTCGAGGAGGAGACGGCCCACCTCGACGGCCGCCTGCCCGTCCTCATCACCGGGATGGGGAAGGTCAACGCGACGGCGGCCCTCGCCCTCACCCTGTCCCGGAGCGAGCGGCCCTGCGAGATCGTCAACCTGGGCACGGCCGGGGCGCTGAAGGAGAACCTCCTGGGCCTGCACGAGGTCTCCCGGGTCCTCCAGCACGACCTCGACACGGCCCTCCTGCACCAGATCAGCGGCCGCGTCTACGGCGCTCCCCTCACCGTGGCCGCGGGCCCCGGGCCGACCCTGGCGACCGGGGACACCTTCGTCACGGACCCGGCCGTCCGCGAGCGGCTGGCCCGCGAGGCCGACCTCGTCGACATGGAGGGGTACGCCGTCGCGGCCGTGGCACAGCGCCTCGGTATCCCCGTACGGCTCGTCAAGTTCGTGAGCGACCAGGCCGACGAGGGCGCCCGCACCGCCTGGCCCGAGGCCGTGGACCACGCCGCCGAGATCCTTGCCGCCTGGGTCGAGGACCACCTCGCCCCGCGCCGCCCGCGGCTGCGCAGGCGGGCGTCCGCTGCCCGTCCGCGCACAACCGTTCCGTCCACCGTCCACCCGCTGCCCGCGCCCCAAGCCTCGTAAGACCTCGTCGCCGGCAGCCGCCGCACCCCCAGGGAGCGTTGTGTCTCATCGCCTGTTCACCTCGGAGTCCGTGACCGAGGGCCACCCCGACAAGATCGCCGACCAGATCAGCGACACCATTCTCGACGCGCTGCTGCGCGAGGACCCCACGTCCCGGGTCGCCGTGGAGACGCTGATCACCACCGGCCTGGTGCATGTGGCCGGCGAGGTCACCACCAAGGCCTATGTGCCGATCGCCCAGCTCGTGCGCGAAAAGATCCTGGAGATCGGCTACGACTCCTCCGCGAAGGGCTTCGACGGCCTGTCCTGCGCGGTGTCCGTGTCGATCGGTGCGCAGTCCCCGGACATCGCCCAGGGTGTCGACTCGGCGTACGAGAACCGGAGCGGGGATGCCGCGGGCGGGCAGAGCGACGACCTGGACCGGCAGGGTGCCGGTGACCAGGGCCTGATGTTCGGTTACGCGACGGACGAGACGCCGGAGCTGATGCCGCTGCCGATCTCGCTGGCGCACCGGCTGTCCCACCGGCTGTCGAAGGTCCGCAAGAACGGGACGGTTCCCTATCTGCGGCCCGACGGCAAGACGCAGGTCACCATCGAGTACGACGGCGACCAGGCGGTCCGCCTGGACACGGTCGTCGTCTCCTCCCAGCACGCCTCGGACATCGACCTGGACTCCCTGCTGGCCCCGGACATCCGGGAGTTCGTGGTGGAGCCGGAGCTGAAGGCGCTGCTGGACGACGGCATCAAGCTGGAGACCGAGGGCTACCGCCTGCTGGTCAACCCCACCGGCCGCTTCGAGATCGGCGGCCCGATGGGCGACGCCGGCCTGACCGGCCGCAAGATCATCATCGACACGTACGGGGGCATGGCCCGCCACGGCGGCGGCGCCTTCTCCGGCAAGGACCCCTCCAAGGTCGACCGTTCGGCGGCCTACGCGATGCGCTGGGTCGCCAAGAACGTCGTCGCCGCGGGTCTTGCCTCGCGCTGCGAGGTCCAGGTCGCCTACGCCATCGGCAAGGCCCAGCCGGTCGGCCTGTTCGTGGAGACCTTCGGCACCGCCAAGGTCGACGCCGAGAAGATCGAGACCGCCATCGCCGAGGTCTTCGACCTGCGCCCGGCCGCGATCATCCGCGACCTCGACCTGCTGCGCCCGATCTACTCCCAGACCGCCGCCTACGGCCACTTCGGCCGCGAGCTGCCCGACTTCACGTGGGAGCGCACCGACCGCGTCGACGCCCTGCGCACGGCCGTCGGTCTCTAGGGCCTCCCCGGCTTCGGGATCCTGCCCCGCGATCACCGGGGCCCGGCACCCCCGCGGGGGTGCCGGGCCCCGGTGATCGCGCCGCTCAGCCGCGGGGCGCGTAGGCGTGCAGGCGTTTGGTCCACTCCGGCGTGACGAGCGCCTCCGCGATCTCGCGCGGGACGCTGAAGTGCACGTCGCGGCTGCCGTCGGCCACGGGCGTGGGAGTGACCAGGAGCGTCCACGGGACGGTGCTGGCGGGGTACTCGAACCAGAACGGCCGGCCCGCGCCGAGGTCGATCTCGTAGACGGGCAGCCGGCTGACGTTGTTCAGCGCGATGGTCCCCTCGAAGGCGTCCAGGCTCATACGGCTCAGGACGCGGTGGGCGCGGCGGGCGCGGCGCTGGGCCTCCAGGAAGGCGACCTCGTCGCGCACACGGTCCACGGTGACGCTGCTGACGGCCTCGCGCACGGCCGCGACGGTGTCGGAAAGGGGAGCGCCGCGCAGGTCTCCCGCCGGCAGCGCCGGGGTGACGTTCGTGACGGCGTTGCCCCAGAATCCGTCGGGGATCCTCTCGCGCAGTACGGAGCGCAGGCCCACGACCATCCCGAGCCGCTCGATGCTGTGGTCGGGCCGGGCCCGCAGTTCGGCGAGCACCTTCCACAGGTGGGCGCTCAGGGCGTCACCGGTGGAGGGCACAAGGCCCCGGCCGGCGAGCCCGGCGAGGGCGTGTTCCTTGAGTGCGCGCACCTCGTCGGCGGCGAAGCGCAGGGTGATGGTGCGCACGCGGCGCGAGCGGGTGTTGACGCGCCAGATGAAGCCGAACTTCTTCCGGCCGGGCACCAGGACGTACTGGGTGCTGTGCTCCTGGGTCCCGGGGGCGGCGCCGTCGGCCACGCCGTCGAGGAGGGTGCGCGCGTACGGTGCCGCGCGGTGCTCCAGGCCGTGGTGGACGCTCGACCAGTGCCGGAGGAAGTCGAGATAGCCCGAGCCGTCGACGATGCTGTGGTTGATCGCGATGCCCAGGACCGAACCGCCGCCGCGCATGTGGGTGATCCGCACGGTCAGCAGCGGCGTGTCGTGCCCGACAATCCGGAAGGGGTTGACCCCGTGGATGTAGGAGCGCAGGTCCGGCTTGGCCGACCGGTCGGGTCCGTACTCGGGCATGGGCCGGTCGCAGTGGCTCTCGGTGAACAAGGCACCCGCGTCGTTGCAGACGACGCTGAGCCCGCGGTCGGCGTCCCGCACCAGCCGCCCCGTCAGGAGCGGATAGTGCGCCAGGGTCGCGGCGAGGGACGCCCGGAGGGCCTCGGCGTCCAGGGCCTGGCGGTAGTAGAAGGTGCGCAGGGTCGCGAACGTACCGGTCATGAGGTCGTAGACACCCAGCCGCACCCGCTCGCCGGTCGCCTCACCGGCCCGCACGGTGACGGTGTGGCGGTGTGTCCGGGGGGACGCTGAGCGGAGGTTCATCCTGCCTCACTGAGATCGGCTGACGGGGCACGGCAGTTGCCCGGGCACTCCCAGCGTTCCTCGTCCGAAGCGAGGAAACCCCTAGACAACCGGCTCCGTGCGGGCCGGGCGGCTGCGGGCGGGAGCGGTTTTGGTGGATCCCCTGGACTTGTCCGGCAGTGCTGGGCACACCGGTGCGCCACGTGCTGGGCTGGGCATCCCGACCGGCAGATCCGGGCGCGGGGACCCACTCGCACTTCCTGCCGCCGAGGTGACGGCTCCCGTCCCCGCCGGCAGACACAGGAGGCCACCAGCCGATGGGCAATGACAAGAAAGAGATCCTCGACCTGGTACGCGAGTACCACCGCAACGGCGCCGCATCGGGATTCGTCCCCGGTGTCACGCCCGTCATGGCCTCCGGTGCCGTCCTCGACGAGGAGGACCGCGTCGCGCTGGTCGAGGCGGCCCTGGACCTGCGGATCGCCGCGGGGCCCAGCTCCCGCAAGCTGGAACGCGCGCTGGCCAGGTACTTCGGTCTGCGCAAGGCGCACCTGACGAACTCCGGCTCGTCGGCGAACCTGCTGGCGCTCAGCTCACTCACCTCGCCGCAGCTGGAGGACAGCCGCCTGGTGCCCGGCGACGAGGTCGTCACCGTGGCGGCCGGCTTCCCGACGACCGTCAACCCGATCATCCAGAACGGTCTCGTGCCGGTCTTCACCGACATCGAGATCGGCACGTACAACCCGACGCCGGAGCGGATCGAGCAGGCGATCGGCCCCCGCACGCGGGCGATCATGGTGGCGCACGCCCTGGGCAACCCGTTCGCGGTCGAGGAGATCGCGCAGATCGCCGAGGACCGCGGCCTGTTCCTCATCGAGGACAACTGCGACGCGCTGGGCAGCACCTACAAAGGCCGCAAGACCGGTACGTTCGGCGACCTGGCGACCGAGAGCTTCTACCCGGCCCACCACATCACGATGGGCGAGGGCGGTGTGGTCCTCACCGACAACCTGGCGCTGGCGCGCATCGTGGAGTCCATGCGCGACTGGGGCCGCGACTGCTGGTGCGAGCCCGGCGAGGACAACCGCTGCTTCAAGCGGTTCGAGCAGCAGATGGGGACGCTGCCGGCCGGCTACGACCACAAGTACATCTTCTCCCACGTGGGCTACAACCTGAAGTCGACCGACGTGCAGGCGGCGCTCGGCCTGCAGCAGCTCTCGCACATCGACGACTTCGGCCGGGCCAGGCGCCACAACTGGGCGCGGCTGCGGGAGGGTCTGGACGGTCTGCCGCACCTGATGCTGCCGCAGGCGACGCCGGGAAGCGATCCCAGCTGGTTCGGTTTCGCGATCACCGTCAGCCCGGGCGCCCCGTTCGCGCCGCACGCGCTCATCGACCACCTGGAATACAGCAAGGTGGCCACCCGCCGCTTCTTCGCCGGCAACCTCACGCGCCACCCGGCCTACGCGCAGCGGGAGTTCAGGGTCAGCGGTCCGCTGACCAACAGCGACATCACCACCGAGCGCACGTTCTGGATCGGCGTCTACCCGGGCCTCACGGACGAGATGATCGACCACAGCATCGCGACGGTGAGCGAGTTCGTCACCCTGCCCCACTGAAACCGTGTTCGCGCCCCGGCGGACCGTGGTGCGCTCGGCCGTGTCCCGGCCCGCTCGGGCCGGGACGCCCGTCCCCGGCCGGTCAGGCGGGGACCGGGCTGTGCGGGCGCGCCGCGGCCCAGGTCTGGAGAAGGTCGGCGGCGCGCGCCGCGCCGCCGGCGCCGTGGACGGCGGCCCGCATCCGCGCCAGGCTCCCGGGGGTTTCGGGGTCGGCCAGCAGCTCGGTCACGGCGCCCGCGAGGACGCCGGCGTCCAGGTCCGCCCGGGACAGCGTGCGCCCGACGCCGCACTCCTGAAGCCGCCGGCCGCTGAGGTCGAGTTCGTGGGCGCGCGGGATCGCCACCACGGGCACGGCGAAGTACAGGGCCTCCATGAGGCTGCCCATGCCGGCGTGGCAGACGACGACGTCGGCGTGCGGCAGCACGGCCGGATGGGGCAGCCACTCGTGGACCTCGACATGTGCCGGCAGGGGCTCCAGCTGTGCGCGGTCGGCGCCGCGCCCGAGCGTCATGACGACGTGCCAGGCGGCCGGGTCGAACGCCTCGGCGCAGATACGGAAGAAGTCGCCGCGGTCGCCGGACTCGGTGCCCAGGGACACCAGCGCGGTACGGCGGCCGTCCGCCGGCGGCGACCAGAGGCCGGGGCCGGCCTCGGTGACCATGGGGCCCACGAACGCGAAGCGGTCGTCGAAGGTGTCGCCCTCGATCTGGAAGGCGCGGGGCAGGAAGACAAGGTTGTGCTCGTCCCACTCGGTGCCGTAGCGGCCCATCTCCTCCAGGCCGATGCCGTGTTCGCCCATGAAGCCGATGACGAGCTCCGCGCCCTTGCGCATGACGGGGTCCTGCGGGTCCCACATCTGGGCGCGCAGGGAGAAGGTCTCGTTCGCCGCGTGGCTCGGGAAGAGCTGTACCGACACCGCGTCCAGGACCCGGGCGGCCACCCGTCCGGCGGCCACGTTCTCGAAGTCGTACAGCACCAGGTCCGGGGCGTCGGGGGCAAGGGCGGACAGGGCCGCGGGGAAGACGGTGCGCACGGTGTCCACCATCAGCTCGTAGCCGTCCCTCGCCAGTTGGCCGGGGCTCGGGTCGGCGGCACGGTAGAAGTCGCCGCGCGCGGAGGTGTAGGTGACGGCGCGGGCGCCCGCTTCCTCGACCGGCGCGGCGAACCGCTCGTCCACGACGTAGGTCACGCGGTGGCCGCGTGCGATGAGCTCGCGGGCGAGGCCGAGGCTCGGAGCGACGTGCCCGAAGTCCGCGAAGGGCAGGACGGCGCAGTGGAGCGGGCGTGCTTCGGTGCGGTACGGCATCGGCTGTTCCTTCGAATGCGGCGGTGGCCTTGGGCTGTGCGCTCGCGGCGGCACCGGGGAGAACGACGTGGGCCCGCTGCGAGGGGCTCAGCGTGCGCCGCGCAGCGCCGCGTAGTGGGCGAGGCAGTCCTCGTAGCGGGGCAGCAGGCCCGCCTCGCGGGCGGTGGCGACGGAGACGGCGCGGGAGTCCTTGGCCGACATCAGCGGGGTCTCCGACAGATCCCAGGGCAGGTTCAGCTCGGCGTCGAAGGGGTCGATGTCGACCTGGGTGCCGGGGACGAACTCCGTGGAGCACAGGTAGGAGACGCAGGTGTCGTCGGTGAGGGCGAGGAAGCCGTGCACGAGCCCTTCGGCGACGAAGAGGGTCTCGCCCGACTCGGCGTTCAGCCAGTTCACCTCGTGCACGCCGAAGGTGGGCGAGCCGAGGCGCAGGTCGACGACGATGTCGAGGACCGCGCCCCGCACGACGCAGACGACCTTCGCCTGGCCCGGCGGCAGCAGGGTGCCGTGCAGCCCGCGCAGGGTGCTCCGACGGGAGACCGAGTAGTTCACCTGCGCCACGGGCACCGGCCGGCCGATCTCCTCGGCCAGTCTGTCGTGGCGGAACGACTCGTAGAAGTTGCCCCGCACGTCGCCGATCTTGTGCGGCGTGATGTGGAAAGCGTCCGGCACAGCCGTCTGTCGAACCTTCATGGTGACGCCACGGTATGGCGCGCCGTTCGAGGACCGGTCAAGGGCCGTACGGGGGCCGGTCGAATCGAACCGTTCTGGAGGGGGTCTCGATCGCGGGGTGCCACCGTGGCTGCCTGGAGCCACGGCACCCGGTGCGGTGGCACAGCAGGACGACGTAGGGGTGCCCGGCACCCGGCCCGGGAGGAGAGCGGCATGGCGCTGGTCGGTAGGCAGGGACAGCCCGGACGGCCGGACGGACCGTCCGGCCGGGTGGTCGTCCTCGGCGCTACCGGATTCGTCGGCCGGCACGCGGGCGCGGCCCTCCGGGCGGCCGGTCACGAGGTGCTCGCCGTCGCACGGCAGGCCGTCAAGACGCCGGCCGCGTGGCGCTTTCACCCGATGGACCTGGTCAAGGACGGGCCGGGCGCGCTGACGGAGCTGATCGACGCGAAGCATCCGGTGGCCGTCGTCAACGCGGCCGGCGTGGCCTGGTCGTCGTCGCCGGGCGTCATGCGGCAGGGCAACCAGCTGCTGGTGGACCGGCTGCTGGCGGCGCTCGACGCCGCCTCGTGGCGGCCGCGCCTGGTGCATCTGGGCTCCGTGCACGAGTACGCGCCGCAGAGCGCGGGGGTGGATCTCGCCGAGGACTCCCCCACCCGCCCGGTGACGGACTACGGGCACTCCAAGCTGCTCGGCAGCCGGGCGGTCCTGCAGTCCGCCGCCGAGGGCCGGACGGACGCGGTGGTGCTGCGGCTGTCGAACGTGATCGGCGCCGGGACCCCGCCCAGCAGCCTGCTGGGCCGCGTGGCGCAGCAGCTGCTCGCCCCGGCCGCCCCGGGCGGGCCGGTCACGATACGGCTGTCCCCGCTGCGCAGCAGCCGGGACTTCGTCGACGCCAAGGACGCGTCCGAGGCGATCGTGGCCGCGATGCGGACACCGCGGGCGCGGGGCCGGGTGCTGAACATCGGCAGCGGCACGTCGCAGCATGTGCGGGTGATGGTCGACCTTCTGATCGCGGCGAGCGGCAGGAGGGTGCGGCTGGTGGAGGACACGGGCGGTACCGTGCGGCCCGCCGCGGACGCGGACTGGATGCGCGTGGACGTCACCGCGGCGCGTGAACTGCTCGGCTGGTCGCCCCGCCGCAGCCTTGAGGAGACCGTACGGGACCTGTGGAACGCGGCGGCGGGCAGCGACGGCTGAGCCGCCCGGCCCGCGGCATCCGCGGGGACTGCCCGGCGGGATACGGCATCAGCCCGGCAGCAGGCTGAGGTCGGCGGCGCTGACGCGGTCGGTGAGCACGTGCTGGCGGATCTGCTGCAGCCCCGGGGAGGGGTCGAGGCCCAGTTCGTCGCGGAGCAGTTCACGCAGCCGCTGGTAGACGTGGAGGGCCTCGCTGCGGCGGCCGCAGCGCTGCAGCGCGATGATGAGGCCGCCCTGGAACCACTCGTGCAGCGGATGGGTGCTGGCCAGCTCCTTGAGTTCCGCGACGAGTTCGCGGTGCAGGCCGAGCCCGAGACCTGCGCTGATGCGCAGCTCCAGGGCGTGCATGTGGAGCTCCTCCAGGCGCAGCGCGTACGCCTGGAGGTAGGGGCCCTGGGTGACGTCGGCGAACGGCCGGCCGGCCCACCCTGCCAGTGCGGCGGCGATCCGGTCGGTGGCCGTGCGGGCGTCACCGTCCTCGAGTGCGGCCCGTGCCTGGACGGTGAGCCGTTCGAACTCCTCGGCGTCGTAGTCCCCGGGGGCCACCCGCAGCATGTACCCGGTGGACCGGGTGACGAGCGGCCCCGTGCCGGCGGCCGTCTCGCCGTCGCTCTGCAGGAACTTGCGCAGCTGGTAGACGTACGTCTGGACGGTGGCCGTGGCGCTGCGCGGGGGGTGGTGGTCCCACAGTTCGGCGACGATGGTGGGCATCGACACCAGGGTGTTGCGCCGGGCCAGCAGCAGGGCCAGCACCTGGCGGACCTTGGGAGCGGTCGGCGTGGCGGGCCGCCCGTCCAAGGTCACCTCCAGGAGCCCGAGGCTGCGCCAGGTCAGCATGCGGGAATCCCGGTCGTGGCCTCCACGGCCCGGGGGACGGCCTGCACGGCCCGGGGGGCGGCGGTGTGCGGTGTCCGGTCCGGGAGCTCCCACCAGTCGCGGTGCTCGCGGTACCAGGCGACGGTCTCGGCGAGGCCCTCGGTGAAGTCCTTCTGCGGCTTGTAGCCCAGCTCGGTGTGGGCCTTGTGCCAGTCGACCGAGTAACGGCGGTCGTGGCCCTTGCGGTCGGTGACGTACTCGACCTGGTCCCAGGAGGCGCCGCACGCCTCCAGCAGCAGGGTGGTGAGCTCGCGGTTGTTGAGCTCGGTGCCGCCGCCGATGTTGTAGATCTCGCCGGGGCGGCCCTGGGTGCGGACCAGTTCGATGCCCTGGACGTGGTCGTCGATGTGCAGCCAGTCGCGCACGTTCATCCCGTCGCCGTACAGCGGGACCGTCTTGCCTTCCAGGAGGCGGGTGACGAACAGCGGGATGATCTTCTCGGGGAACTGGTGGTGCCCGTAGTTGTTGGAGCAGCGGGTCACCCGGACGTCCAGGCCGTGGGAGCGGTGGTAGACCAGCGCGAGCAGGTCGCTGGACGCCTTCGAGGCGGCGTAGGGCGAGTTGGGGTTCACGGACTGCTCCTCGGAGCAGGAGCCGGCCGGGATGGATCCGTAGACCTCGTCGGTGGAGACGTGCACGAAGGTCTGGATGCCGTGCTGCAGCGCGGCGTCCAGGAGCACCTGGGTGCCCATGACGTTGGTGCGGACGAACTCGGCGGAGCTGGACAGCGACCGGTCGACGTGCGACTCGGCCGCGAAGTGGACGACCTCATCGTGCTCGGCCATGAGGCGGCCGACGACCGCCGGGTCGCAGATGTCGCCGGCGACGAGCCGGAAACGGGGCGAGTGGCGGACCTCGTCGAGGCTGGCCGGGTTGGCGGCGTAGGTGAAGGCGTCCAGGACGGTCACCGATACGTCGTCCAGGCCGAGGGGTCCGAGGAGGGTGCGGACGTAATGGGAGCCGATGAAGCCGGCACCGCCGGTCACCAGGATGCGCGTCTGACTCATCGGGATTGCGGCGCCCGGTACCCCGGCGGGGTCGTGGGGGGCGCCGTCCTCCTTCCTCGTGTGTGCGGTGTGTTGCAGGGGTCCGGCCGGTGTGCCGGTGTACGCGGAGTGCTTACGGCGTCCGCGACCAGGCGCTCCATGTGCGCGACCAGGGCGTGGGGGCTGGGCATGGCGGCGGACTCGTCCCGCAGCCGTCGTGCGGCGGCCGCGAACGCCGGCTCCTGAAGGAGCAGGCGGGTGTCGGCGAGGACCTGCCCGGCGTCGACGTCGCTGTGGTGGACGAAGATCCCGGCGCCGGCCTTTTCCAGCGAGCGTCCGCGCAGTTCCTGGTCGGCGACGTTCGTCGACAGGGCGAGTTGCGGGACGCCGTTGACGAGGGCGGTGGAGAAGGAGCCCCAGCCGCCGTGGTGGACGACGGCGCTGCAGGTGGGCAGCAGGGTCTTCAGGGCTATTCCGCTGACCGCCCGCACGTTGGGGGGCAGGTCGTCCCCGAGCTGTTCGGCCTGTTCGGGCATGAGCGCGGCGACGACGTCGATGTCGAGTCCGCCCAGGGCGCGCAGGATGTCGTCGACGGGGACGTAGTCGCCGCCGTAGGCCTCGGTGTTGGTGCTGCCGAGCGTGACGCAGACCCGGGGCTGCTTGGGCTCCTCGCGCAGCCAGTCCCACTGCACGGCGGCACCGTTGTAGGGGAGGTACCGCATGGACAGCTGGTGCAGGGCGCTCGGCGGGCGCAGGCTCGGGGGCAGGGTGTCGATGGTGAACTGGCCGTTGAGGAGTTCCTCGTCGCAGGCCACGCCGTAGGAGCGGGCACGGTCGTCGATCCACTCGGCGAGCGGGTCGACGCGTTCGGTCTCGGGGACGTCGCGGGCGAGTTCGACGAAGGTGCGCCGCGCCTGCCCGTAGACGTCGGCGCACCACAGCAGGCGGGCGTGGGCCGCGCCGCAGACGCGTGCGGCGACCGCGCCGGCGTAGGCGAGGGGGTCGCGGATGACGAGGTCGGGCCGCCAGTCGCGGGCGAGGGCCACCATGTCGTCCATGACGGGCTCGTTGTAGCGGGCGAAGCCCCAGGGCACGCTGATCTCGTAGCGCTCGCGCAGGGTGGGCCAGTCGACCTGGCCGGGGCCCAGACGGCTCCAGTTGGCGACGTCGGCGTCCTGGGAGTCGCGGGAACCCGCCATGTCCGCGTGCAGGGCGTGGTCGCTGCCCACGGGGGCGGCCACCAGGCCGGCCGCGGTGACGGCGGGGGTCATCGACGGGGAGCCGGCCACCAGAACGTCGTGACCGGCCGTCACAAAGGCCCAGGCCAGCGGCACCATGGTGTACAGGTGAGACTTCTCCGACAGGCCGGCGAACAGAACGCGCATGGCATCCTCTCGTTCGGGGGAGGTCCGCGGCCGGGCCGCGTTGAGGTGTCAGTCCTCCCGGATCAGTCCTCCCGGAGGGTGATGGCACCCAGCGGGCAGGAGTCGTGGGCTTCGCGGATCGCCTCGTGGTGGCCGCTTCCCGGCTGCTCGATCAGGAGCAGGGCGCGGCCGTCCTCCTCGTCCTGGTCGAAGACCTCGGGTGCGATCAGCACGCACTGGCCCGCTCCCATGCACTTGTCGTGGTCGATCGCGATGTCCATGCCGGCCTTCTGCGTCGTGGGCGGTACGGGTCGTGGGCGGTACGGGTCGTGGGCGGTACGGTGCGTGCCCCGCTGCCGGGGCGCGTGCCCATCTTGGGCCGGGTGCGGGCCCGCCCGGGTCCCCGGCCGCCGCTGTCTGGGATTTCCTCCAGAGATTTCGGCCCGCCGCCGTGACCTCGCACCGGCCTGCGGCGGGCGGTACTCGGTGAATCCCTAGACTGCGCCGCCGTCTCTGGCCCCCCGCGCACGCCCCGTGCTGGAGTGGCGCGAGTGCCGGGCCCCGCCGGGGTGCCGGTCCCACGCGGTGGGCCGCGGGCCGCGGTCGCGGCCGGGCCGCACGAAAGGGGAATCACTGGTGGCGGAGCAAGGCACCTCCGACGTTCCCGACGCGCCGCGGGGAGCGGCGGATCCGCCGGTGTCCGATGCGCCGGGGCCCGGTGTGCCGGGGCCCGGCTCCGGCAGCATTCCGACGGTGGAGCCGGACGGCGGGGCGACGCTGCTCGCCTGGACCGCGCGGATGCGGGACGCATGCCCGGTGTGGCGGGACGAGACGGGCAACGTGCACGTCTTCCGGCACGAGGACGTCCAGCGGATCCTCGCCGACCCGGCGACCTTCTCCTCCGACACCGTGGGCCGCCTCTCGGGCGGTGAACGCCAGGCCCCGCGCGGCACCCTGCTGCTGCTGGACCCGCCCCTGCACGGCAAGATGCGCCGCCTGGTCAGCCGCGCCTTCACACCGGGGCTGATCTCCGGTCTCGAACCGTGGATCACCGGCCTGACCGCCGACCTGCTGGACGCGGCCGGCTTTGACCGCTTCGACCTGGTGGACACGCTCGCCAACCCGCTGCCGGTCACGGTCATCGCGCGGATGCTCGGCGTGCCCACGGCCGACCGGGACCTGTTCCAGGGCTGGGCGGACCAGCTGCTGTCGACAAACCCGGAGGACCCCGAGAGCGTCCGGCGCATGGAGGAGACCGGCCACACCATCTCGGCGTACCTGCAGAACTTCATCGACGACCGGCGCGGAAAGCCGCAGGACGACCTGCTGGGCACCCTGGTGGGCGCGGAACTCGACGACGAGCGCCTCGACGACGAGGACATCGCGAGCTTCGCCACCCTGCTGCTGCTCGCCGGGCACATCACCACCTCGGTGCTGCTGGGCAACACGCTGATGTGCCTGGACCAGGATCCGCAGCTGTTCGAGCGGGTCCGCGAGGACCGCTCGCTGGTGCCCGCCGTGATCGAGGAGACCCTGCGGCTGCGCCCGCCGTTCACCCGGATCGAGCGCGTCACCACGGCCGCCACCGAACTCGCCGGAACCAGCATCGCCCCCGGCACCCTGGTGCACCTGTGGCTGCTGTCGGCCAACCTCGACGAGCGGGTCTTCAAGGACGCGGCCGCCTTTCGCCCGGAGCGCACCAACGCCCGCCAGGCGGCCTTCGGCCACGGCATCCACTACTGCATCGGGGCACCGCTGGCACGCCTGGAGGGGCGCATCGCCCTGAACGCGCTCCTCGACCGGTTCGCACGGATCGAGGTCGACCCCGATGCCCGGCTGACCTACCACGGCACCAACGTCTTCGGCGCGCGGCACCTGCCGCTGGTCGTCAAGCGCGCCTGATCCCACCAGTCAACAGCCTTCGCCCACGGCACCCACGGCGCCGCCGGCACACCAACGGAGTGACGATGAAGACCAGGCCCGACGCACCCGTGATCCCGACGGACCGCGGCAAGTGCCCCTTCGACCCGCCCGCGGCGTACGCCCGGCTGCGCGAGGAGGCCCCGGTCAGCCCCCTCACCTTCCAGGTCGCCCCCAAGGACCCGACGGGCTGGCTGGTCACCCGCCACGACCTGGTACGGCAGATCCTGGCCGACGACCGCTTCAGCCACCGCAACGAGCTGCTCGCCCATGTGGTCGCACCGCCGTTCCCGATGACCGAGTACGCGCCCCAGCCCTCCCCGCCCGGCTCGTTCGCGAAGACGGACGCGCCCGAGCACTCCAAGTACCGGCGTCTGCTGGCCGGGCACTTCACCGTCCGCCGCATCCAGCACTTCGAGCCCGAGCTGGCCCGCATCATCGACCAGGTCCTCGACGAGATGGAGGCGAAGGGCTCGCCGGCCGACCTGGTGACGGACTTCGCCGAGGTCATCAGCGTCCGCTCGGTGTGCGCCCTGATGGGTGTCTCCGCCGAGCTGATGGCAGAGGTCTCGGAGCACTTCGCCACGATGATGAAACTGACGTACACCCTCGAGGAGTTCATCCACTGCATCGAGTCGCTGGACGCGGCGGTGCGGCCCATGGTCCGCGAGCGGCTGGCGGAGAAGGGCGACGACTTCTTCGGACAGCTGGCGGCCACCGGGGAACTCACCGAGGAGGAGCTGGTCAACCTCTCCGTCCTCACCCTGGGCGGCTCCCTCGACACGACGCCCAACATGCTGTGCCTGAGCACGTTCGCGCTGCTGGAGCAGCCCGAGCAGCTGGCCCTGCTGCGCAGCCGCCCGGAGCTGTACGAGGCCGGGGCCGTCGACGAGCTGATGCGCTATCTGACGATCTCGCAGCTGGGGTCGAGCCGTTGCGCGCTGGAGAACGTCGAGATCGGCGGCGTCACCGTCAAGGCCGGGCAGACCGTCGTGCTGTCGCTGCCTGCCGCCAACCGCGACCCCGCGGTCTTCGCCGACCCCGACAAGCTCGACGTCACCCGCATCCCGCGCAAGCACCTGGCGCTCGGCTTCGGCGCGCACCAGTGCCTGGGCCAGCACCTGGCCCGCGCCACCCTCAGGACCGGTCTGCGCAAGCTGTTCGAGCGGTTCCCGACGCTGCGGCTGGCGGTTCCCGCGGACGAGGTGCCGCTGCGCGACCGTGCCGTGCACTACGGGGTCGACCGGCTGCTCGTCGCCTGGGACTGACCGGCCGGGGCAACGACCACGACCGTGACGATCCGAGGACCTGAAAACCTGAGGAGAACGACCGTGACAACATTCCGGCGCGTCGTGGAGAGCCGGGAGGAGCGGTCCTTCCTGGTCCGCGCCGGCCGGGCCGGACGGGCCGGACGGGCCGACAACGCCCGTGTCCGGCTCAGCGGCTACGACCTGCTGACCGGCCCCTGGTACACACCGCTGACCTTCTTCTACCGCGAGACGCTGGACGGGGCTCAGCTGCGCGCCTCGCTGGCGCGCACGCTGCGCCGCTACCCGCCACTGGCCGGCCGTCTCGTCCGGGACCGGGACGGCGGGCTGAGCGCCCTGTGCAACGACGCGGGGGTCCGCTTCATCGAGGCGGTGTCACCAGAGCCCATGCGGGAGTACGGGCCCCAGCTGCGCACCGAGCCGGTGATCGGCCATCTGCTGCGCGAGGTCAGCGCGTTCCGCGTCATCGACCGGGACACCCCGCTGCTGAAGATCCGGCTGACACAGATGCGCGGCGGCGGCTCCGTCCTCGGCGTGATGATCAACCACAGTCTCGCGGACGGCGCGAACACCCTCGCGTTCCTGGAGAGCTGGTCGCGCGAGCACCGCGGGTTGCCGTACCCCGAACCGTGCCACGACCGGAGCCTGCTCGACGCGCTGGGCCAGGAGTCCGCCGACCCCGCGATCGTGGACGCGCGCGCGTTCGTCGGCGTCTCCCGGCTGCGCCTGCTGACCACGAACATCAAGGTCGGCCTGAACAAGCTCGCGACCGTCGCCACCCGCTTCGAGGCCGCCGAACTCGCCGCCATGAAACGGACCGCGCAAAAGCAGCTGACCGACACGGGCTCCTGGGTGTCCACCAACGACGTCCTGACCGCGCACATCTGGCAGGTCCTCGGCGAGCTGCGCGCCCGCCCCGACGACGCCGCCGAATGGCTCGGGATGATCATCGGAGCGCAGTCCCGGCTCGGTGCCGCGCTGCCCGCCGAGTACTGGGGCAACTGTGTCAGCAACAGCTGGACGCGGACCTCGGCAGCGGCGCTGCGCACCCGTCCGCTCGGCCGGCTCGCCCAGGACGTACGGGCCTGTCTGGACGCCAACACCGCCGACAAGCTCCGCGACGAGATCGCCTTCCTCAACTCCTACCGCAGGGCGGGCGTGTCACGGCACGTCATGTCGGTACGCGCCCCGGACGTCTTCGAGACGGCGGTCTCGATCAACAACTGGTCGCAGTTCCCGCTCTACCGCATCGACCTGGGCGCCGGCACACCGTTCTGGTACGAGTTCCCCGACCTCCCGGTGCCGACCGTGCACATCGCGCCGACGCCCGCCGAGGACGGGGGCCGGGACGTCTATCTGTGCCTGGCACAGGAGCACGCGGCCGCGGTGAGGAGTCCGGCGTGGCTGGAGCGGCTGCACGCCTACGGCACGCTTCACGGGAAACCCGCGCCCGTGGGTGAGTGACCGGGCCGCCGAAAGGGGCCACGGGCGGCGCTGGTGCCGCCCGTGGCCCCTTCGCGTGACGGCCGGTCTTCCCGATACGGCCGGTCTTCCCCGCCGTCACGAACGATCTTCCCGTTACGGCTGGTCCAGTTGCCGGCTGATGAAGTCGAACAGCTCCTCGTCCGTGGCGTCGTCCAGCTGGTCGGCCACGGACGCCCCCGCGTCCGGGGCGAACCCCGCACTCTCGTCCGCGTTCTCGACCTCCGAAAGGAGCGCCCTGAGCCGCGTCTTGAGGAGGGTCCTGATGTCGCGGTCGGGCCCGCCCTTCATGATCTTCGCGACCGTGCTGTCGACCTCCGCCAGCAGCACCGCGGCGGACTCCTGCCCGTCCCCGAAGAGTTCACCGGCCAGGTGGCGGGCGAGGTCGGCGGGCGTGGGGTGGTCGAAGACGAGGGTGGTCGCCAGCCGCAGGCCGGTGTCGCTGTTCAGCCGGTCGCGCAGCTCGACCGCGGTCAGGGAGTCGAAGCCCATCTCACGGAAGGCCCTGGCGGGTTCGATGCCCGCCACCCCGGTGAACCCGAGGGCCGCGGCGGCGACGGACCGCACATGGTCCTGGAGCAGCCGGACCCGCTCGTCGGCGGGCGCGGCGGCCAGTTCCTCCACCAAGGCGTACGAGGTGCCCCGCTCCCCCGGCGACGCGTCGGCCGCATCCGCGGTCCGCGCCTCCGGAAGGGCGGACAACAGCGGGCTGGGCCGGCTGCTGGTGAACGCGGGAAGGAACCTCTCCCAGTCCACGTCGGCCACCACCACCGTGCTGTCCCCGAGGTCCAGGGCACGTCCCAGTCCGCTCAGCGCACGGTCGGGGTCCATCACCCGCAGGCCCCGCCGGCCCAGTGCGACGGCGCCCTCGTCGGACACCATGCCTCCCCCGCCCCAGGGGCCCCAGGCGACGGCGGTACCGGCGAGCCCGCTCGCCCGGCGGCGCTCGACGAGGGCGTCCAGGTGGGCGTTGGCCGCGGCGTAGGCCGCCTGGCCACCGCTGCCCCACACACCGGCGATCGAGGAGAACACCACGAACGCCGACAGGGCCCTGTGCCCTGTCCTGTCCCGGGTGAGGGCGTCGAGATGGTCGGCACCGACGGCCTTGGCCTTCAGGACGGACGCGACGCGTTCCGGTGTCATCGCGTCGATCACGTCGTCGTCGAGGACGCCCGCGGCATGGAACACGGCCCGCACCGGGTGCCGCTCCACGACGCGGGCGAGGGCGTCGGCGTCGGCGGTGTCGCAGGTCTCGACGACGACGCGCGCGCCCATGTCCCCGATCTCGTCGACGAGTTCGGACGCACCTGGTGCGTCCGGGCCGCGACGGCTGGTCAGGACGAGGTCCTTGGCACCGCGCCGCACCAGCCAGCGGGCGAGGCGCCCGCCGAGCGCGCCGGTACCGCCCGTCACCAGCACGCAGTCCGGAGCACGCCAGCCGACGGCCGACGGCCCGAACTCCGATGGACTGCCGGGGACAGGAACGGAAACGGGAACGGGAGCGTGGGAGAGGCGGCGGGCGAAGAGCCCGGATTCCCGTACCGCGATCTGGTCCTCGCCCGAGTCCAGCACGGACGCGAGGCCCGCCAGAATGCTCCGGCCCGCGCGGCTCGGCAGGTCGAGGAGGCCGCCCCACCGGGCGGGGTGCTCAAGGGCGGCGACCCGGCCGAAGCCCCACAGGGCGGCCTGTGCCGGTTCGAGGGTCGCGTCGCCGTCATGTCCGACCGCGACCGCACCACATGTGAGCAGCCACAGCGGAGCGGTCAGCCCCGCGTCGCCCAGCGCTTGTACGAGGGTCAGCGCGGCGGCCGTACCGGGCAGGCGGGACAGCACACCGGCGACCGGTTCGCCCATGGCGGCGTCCGACAGGGCACGGGCCAGCCCCGCCCGATCCACCTGAGGCGCATACGTCACCCGCTCGATCCCGGGAACGAACTCCTCGATGCCGTCGAGCGAGTCGGTCCCCGGCGGCTGCAGCAGGAGCCAGCGTCCCGGTACGCCGACGGAGGCCGGCGGTGCGCTCAGACGCTCCCAGCCGACGCGGTAGCGCCAGCCGTCCACGACGGATCGCTCGGCCGCACCACGCCGCCATGCGGACAGCGCCGGCACGACGGCGTCCAACTCCGCCTCGCCCACACCCAGGACATCGGCCAGACCCTGCGCGTCGCCGCGCTCCACGGCCTCCCAGAAGCTCGCGTCCACGGGGTCGGCGGACGGGATGACCGCGACGGGAGCGCCCGGCTCGGGCCAGTACCACTCGTGCTGGAAGGCATACGTCGGCAGCGCGACAAACCGGGCACCGCAACCGGCGAACAGGGCGGGCCAGTCGACGGGAACCCCGTGCACGAACACGGCCGACACGGCCGACACGGCCGTATCCGCCTCCGGCCGGTCCTTACGCAGAACGGGAACACACAGGTGGTCCTGCGTGTCGCTCAGACAGGCACGCGCCATGGCGGTGAGGGTGCCGTCCGGGCCGACCTCCACGAACCGCGTCACACCACCGTGCCCGGCCAGCCACTCGATCCCGTCGGCGAACCGGACGGCCTCACGCACATGCCGCACCCAGTACTCCGGGGACTCCAACTCTCCTGCGGCAGCCGCCTGTCCGGTCACATTCGACACCACGGCCAGATGCGCCGGCGCATAGGCCACGCTCTCCGCGACCCTGCGGAACTCCTCCAGCATCGGTTCCATCAGCGGCGAGTGGAAGGCGTGGCTGACGCGCAGGCGTGAGGTACGGCGGCCGGACGCGGACAGCTCCTCCGCGACCGCCGACACCACCGACTCCACACCCGAAATCACCACCGACCGCGGCCCGTTCACCGCCGCAATCGACACCTCCGCCCCACGGCCCTCCAGCAGCGGCGTGACCTCGTCCTCGGAAGCCTCCACCGCGAACATCGCACCACCGGGCGGCAGTTGCTGCATCAGACGCCCGCGTGCCGACACCAGACGGCACGCGTCTTCGAGGGACAGCACCCCGGCCACATGCGCGGCAGCCAGCTCACCGATGGAGTGACCCACCACGAAGTCGGGGCGCACACCCCATGACTCGACGAGGCGGAACAGGGCCACTTCGATCGCGAACAGGGCGGGCTGGGTCCACGCGGTGTTGTTCAGCAGCTCGGCATCCGCGCCGAAGACCACCTCCCGCAGGGGACGGTCCAACTCGGCGTCCAGATGCGCGCAGACGACGTCGAAGGCATCAGCGAACACGGGCAAGGACTCGTACAGTTCACGGCCCATACCGAGGCGCTGCGCGCCCTGGCCGGAGAAGAGGAAGGCGAGCTTGCCGTCGCCGTGGGACGTTCCCGTCACCGTGAGGGGATCCGTTTGGCCATCCGCCAAGGCCCGCAGGTGCGCGACCAGTTCGTCGTGGTCGTGGCCGAGCACCACCGCGCGCTGCTCGAACGTCGAACGGCTCACTGCCAGGGACAGACCCACGTCAGCGGGGTCGAGATCAGGCTGCGCCTCGATGTGGGCCAGCAGCCGAGCGGCCTGCGCACGGAGTGCCTCGGAACCACGGCCCGACACGATCCAGGGGGCGACGGGGAGCGGCAGCCGGGGCACCTCGGTCGCGGCTTCTTCGACCACCGGGTCCGGCACCTGCTCCAGCACCACATGCGCGTTCGTGCCACTCAGGCCGAACGAGGACACACCCGCACGCCGGGGACGCCCCGACTCCGGCCACGCGGTCGGCTCCGTCAGCAGCCGCACCTCACCCGCGGCCCAGTCCACATGCGAGGAAGGCTCATCGACATGGAGGGTCGCCGGCAGCACACCATGCCGCATCGCCTCCACCATCTTGATCACACCCGCCACCCCCGCGGCGGCCTGGGTGTGACCGATGTTCGACTTCACCGAACCCAGCCACAACGGCCGCTCCCCCGGCCGGTCCTTCCCGTACGTCGCCAGCAGCGCCTGCGCCTCGATCGGATCACCCAGCGCGGTACCCGTGCCATGCGCCTCGACCGCGTCCACATCCCTGGCGGAGAGACCGGCACTGCTGAGGGCGGCCCGGATGACCCGCTGCTGCGAGGGGCCGTTCGGCGCGGTCAGACCGTTGGACGCGCCGTCCTGGTTGACGGCAGAGCCCCGCACCACAGCCAGGACCGGGTGACCGTTACGGCGCGCGTCCGACAACCGCTCCACCAGCAGCACACCGACACCCTCACCCCACCCCGTCCCGTCCGCACCCTCCGCAAAAGCCTTGCACCGGCCATCAGTTGCAAGCCCGCCCTGACGGCTGAACTCCACAAACGCACCCGGCGTCGACATCACCGTCACCCCACCGGCCAACGCGAGATCACACTCACCCGACCGCAACGCCGAGACAGCCAGATGCAGAGCCACCAACGACGACGAACACGCGGTGTCGACGGTCACGGCGGGCCCCTCCAGGCCCAGCACATACGACACACGCCCCGAGAACACACTCGCCGCGTTCCCCGTCCCGATGTACCCGCCGAAATCCGCATCCGACGCCGCCAGCAACGCCGGATAGTCCTGACCGTTCGTCCCCGCGAACACACCCGTCCGACTGCCCCGCAACGAACGAGGATCGATACCCGCCCGCTCCACCGCCTCCCACGACGACTCCAGCAACAAACGCTGCTGCGGATCCATCGCCAACGCCTCACGCGGCGACACACCGAAGAAACCCGCATCGAACGAGCCGACGTCCTTGAGGAAGCCGCCGCGGCGGGTGTACGCCGTGCCCTGACGCCGGGACTCGGCATCCAGGCCATAGAGCGAACCGAGGCCGTCCCAGCCGCGGTCGTCGGGGAAGTCGGCGATGCCCTCGCGCCCCTCGGACAGCAGGTTCCAGAACGCCTCCGGGGAGTCCACCCCACCTGGGAAGCGGCACGCCATCCCCACAATCACGACCGGGTCGCCCGACACCGCCACCGCGGCCCCCGAGGACACCTCCGTGACCACGCCACTCAACTCGCCGTACAGGAACTCCGCCAGAGCGACCGGAGTCGGATAGTCGAACACCACGGTGGCCGGCAGGGACAGACCACACTCCGCACCCAGGGCATTGCGCAGCTCGACCGCGATCAGCGAGTCGACCCCCAGGTCACGGAAGGCGGAGTCGGCGGGAACCGACTCCGGGCCGGAGTGACCGAGGACCGCCGCCGCGCGGGCACGGACCAGGTCCAGAGCGGCCTGGGTGCCCGCCTCGCGCGGCAGGGAGCCCAGGCTGTCGGTGCGGTCCGTCGGCGGCACCGGACGGGCGGGACGGGACGGGGCTGCCTCGGGCAGCTCCGCCAGGAGTGCGCTCGGCCGGGTCGCGGTGAAGGCCGGTGCGAACCGGCTCCAGTCGATGTCCGCGACGAACTCGCCGGCCACGCCCGAGTCCAGGGCCGTCGCGAGGGCGGCCAGGGCCAGGTCGGGGTCCAGCGGTGCCACAGCGCCCCGGCTGCGACGTCGGCCGCCGGTGGCCTCGGCGGCCATGCCGCCGCCGGCCCACGGGCCCCAGGCGAGGGAGGTGGCGGGCAGCCCCTCGGCACGGCGGCGCTCGGCGAGCGCGTCGAGAACGGCGTTGGCGGCGGCGTACGCGCTCTGTCCGGCGCTGCCCAGGACACCGGCGAGCGACGAGAACGTCACGAAGGCCGACAGGTCCTGGCCTCGTGTCAGTTCGTCGAGGTGCAGGGCGGCTTCGGCCTTGGCCCGCATGACGTGCCGTATGCGCTGGGGGTCGGTCCCGCGCAGGACACCGTCGTCGAGTACGCCCGCGGTGTGGAAGACGGCGTCGACGCGGTGGTGCGCGAGGAGTTCGGCGACCTCTTCCCTGACGGACACGTCCACGGCGGCGACGGTGACGCGGGCGCCCATCGCGGAGAGCTCGGTTTCGAGTTCCGCGGCTCCGGGCGCCTTGGGTCCGCGCCTGCTCACCAGAACGATGTCCTCGGCGCCGCGCTCGACCGCCCAGCGTGCCACGCGGGCGCCGATGGCGCCCGTGCCGCCGGTGATCAGGACGGTTCCCCGCGGCTGCCACGGCTGTGGCGGGGTGGGCCGGGTCCTCGACAGCCTGCGGCCGAAGACACCGGTGCCGCGGACCGCCACCTGGTCCTCCTCGCCGGGCGGCGCGGTGAGGACGGCGGCGAGCCGTCCGAGCGCCCGTTGGTCGAGGTCGTCCGGCAGGTCGACGAGTCCGCCCCACAGATCGGGGTGTTCGAGCGCCGCCACCCGGCCGAGGCCCCATACCGCGGCCTGCTCGGGCGAGGTGACCGCGTCGCTGCGGCCGACGGAGACGGCCCCGCGCGTCAGCGACCACACCGGAGCCACCGGACCCGCCGGACCGCCGAGGCCGATGTCCGTGAGCGCCTGGACCAGCGTGGCCGTGGCCGCTGCCGTCGCCGCCCGGTCCTGAGCCAGCGGGAGCAGGGACACCACAGCCGTGACGGGACCGAACTCGTCCTGTGTGTCCTTGAGTTGATCGGCCAGGACGGCACGGTCGGCATGGCCTGTACGGTCTGTACGTTCCGTACCGGAGGCCAAGTCCGCGACCTCGATCTGCCGCAGCTCGGCCCCCTGCGCCTCCAGCTCACCGAGTACGGCGCGGATCGTGGCGTCGGCCCGCTCATCGCGCGCTTGCGGGACGACCACCAGCCAGCGGCCCGGCGGCGGTGCGCTCCCGGCGCCGGTGGCCTGCGCCAGGGGTTTCCACGTGACGCTGTAGCGCCAGGAGTCGGTGACGTGCCGGTCGCTGCGCTTCCGGTACCAGCGCGAGAGCGCCGGGACGACCGCGTCCAGGGCGTCGGGAGCCAGGGCGAGATCTTCGGCAAGGGTGTCGATGTCCTGCCGCTCGACCGCCTCCCAGAACTCCGTGTCGACGAGGGCCGAGGCGAACGCCGGGTCCGTGCCGGGCTTCGGCCCCGGCGCGGACGGGTCGAGCCAGAAGCGCCGGCGTTGGAAGGCGTACGTCGGGAGTTCCACGGCGGCGGCGCCGGTCCCGGCGAAGAGCGCCCTCCAGTCGACGAAGGCGCCGTCCACGTGCAACCGGCCCAGCCCGCGCAGGACGGAAGCCGGCTCGGACCGGTTCTTGTGCAGGACGGGGACGCACACGTACTCCCGCGCGTCGCTCAGGCAGGACTGGGCGAGGGCGGTGAGGGTGCCGTCGGGGCCGATCTCCACGAAGTGTGTGACCCCGTGCCCGGCCAGCCACTCCACACCGTCGGCGAACCGTACGGCCTCCCGGACGTGCCGCACCCAGTACTCCGCGGACTCCAACTCCCCTGCGGCAGCGGCCTGTCCGGTCACATTCGACACGACCGGAATACGAGCCGACGCGTAGGTGACGCTTTCCGCGACCGTACGGAATTCATCGAGCATCGGTTCCATCAGCGGTGAGTGGAAGGCGTGGCTGACGCGCAGGCGTGAGGTACGGCGCCCCATAGCCGCCACCTCCCCCGCGACCGCCTCGGCCACCGACTCCACACCCGAAAGCACCACCGACCGCGGCCCGTTCACCGCCGCGACCGACACGTCCGCCCCACGGCCCTCCAGCAGCGGAACAACCTCGTCCTCGGACGCCTCGACGGCGAACATCGCGCCACCGGCGGGCAGTTGCTGCATCAGACGGCCCCGCGCCGACACCAGACGGCAGGCATCTTCGAGGGACAGCACCCCGGCCACATGCGCGGCCGCCAGCTCACCGATCGAGTGACCCACCACGAAGTCGGGGCGCACGCCCCACGACTCGACGAGACGGAACAGGGCCACTTCGATCGCGAACAGCGCCGGCTGCGCCCACTCCGTGCGGTTCAGCACCTCCGCGTCCGTGCCGAAGACCACGCCTCGCAGGCCGTCGTCCAGGTGCGCGCAGACGGCGTCGAAGGCCTCGGCGAACACCGGGAAGGACTCGTACAGCTCACGCCCCATACCGAGGCGCTGCGCACCCTGGCCGGAGAAGAGGAAGGCGAGTCTGCCGTCGCCGCGGTTCCGGCCGGTCACGACCTGCGCGGTGTTCTCGTCGTCGGCGAGGCTCCGCAGGCCGCTGAGAAGGTCTTCGCGGTTTTCGCCCAGCAGCACGGCGCGATGGTCGAACGTCGACCGGGTGGTCAGCAGTGACCAGCCGACGTTCAGCGGTGCGTGGCCGGGGTGTTCGGTCAGGAAGGCCGACAGTGTGCGGGCCTGCGCGCGCAGGGCCTCGGGTGTCCGGCCGGAGAGGGTCCACGGGAGGACCGGCGGTGTGACGGCGGGCAGCGTAACGGCGGGCGTCACCGGGGAGGCGTCGTGGTCCGGGGCCGGTTCCTGTGCCGTGGTTCCCTGTGCCAGGACCGTGGTTCCCTGTTCGAGGACGACGTGGGCGTTGGTGCCGCTGACGCCGAAGGCGGAGACGGCGCCGGTGCGGGGTCGGCCGGTCTCGGGCCAGGCGCGTGGTCCGGTGAGGAGGCGGACCTCGCCCGCCTCCCAGTCCACTTGGGCCGAGGGTTGGTCGACGTGGAGGGTGGCGGGCAGCACGCCGTGGCGCATGGCCTCCACCATCTTGATGACACCCGCGACCCCTGCGGCGGCCTGGGTGTGACCGATGTTCGACTTCACCGACCCCAGCCACAGCGGCCGCCCCTCGGGCCGGTCCTTGCCGTAGGTCGCCAGCAGGGCGTTGGCCTCGATCGGGTCGCCCAGCGCGGTGCCCGTGCCGTGGGCCTCGACGGCGTCGACGTCCTTGGCGGAGAGGCCGGCATTGGTGAGGGCGGCGCGGATGACTCGCTGCTGGGAGGGGCCGTTCGGTGCGGTGAGGCCGTTGGAGGCGCCGTCCTGGTTGACGGCCGAGCCCCGCACCACAGCCAGGACCGGGTGGCCGCCTCGGCGCGCGTCCGACAACCGCTCCACCAGCAGCACACCGACACCCTCACCCCACCCCGTCCCGTCCGCACCCTCCGCAAAAGCCTTGCACCGGCCGTCGCTCGCAAGCCCGCCTTGGCGGTCGAACTCGGCGAACACGTCCGGTGTCGACATCACCGTCACCCCGCCGGCCAGCGCGAGGTCGCATTCGCCGGACCGCAGCGCCTGGACGGCCAGGTGCAGGGCCACCAGGGACGAGGAGCACGCGGTGTCGACGGTCACGGCGGGCCCCTCCAGGCCCAGGACGTAGGAGACCCGGCCGGAGACGACGCTCGCGGCGTTGCCGGTGAGCAGGTGGCCCTCGATGCCCTCGGGCAGGTCGTGGCCGTTGGCGGAGCCGTAGTTCTGGTTGCTGCATCCGACGAAGACGCCGGTGCGGCTGCCGCGTACGGTGGCCGCGTCGAGGCCCGCCCGCTCCAGCGCCTCCCAGGAGGCCTCCAGGGTGAGGCGCTGCTGCGGATCCATGGCGAGGGCCTCGCGGGGCGAGATGCCGAAGAAGTCGGCGTCGAACTCCGTGGCGGACTTCACGAATCCGCCGCGCAGGGCCGCCGCGTCGGTGCCGGCTCCGGTCAGGTCCCAGCCGCGGTCCTGCGGGAACTCGTCCATCGCGTCCCGGCCGTCGGCCAGCAGCTGCCACAGGTCGTCGGGCGAGCGGACGTCTCCCGGGTAGCGGCAGGCCATGCCGACGATGGCGATGGGCTCGGTCGCCGCGCGCGCGAGGTGATCGTTCTGTTTGCGCAGTCGCTCGTTCTCGAGCAGCGATGCGCGCAGGGCCGCGACAACGCGTTCCTCGGAGGTGGGCATACTCAGCTCCACTGTTCTTGCTTCGGGCTTCGGCGGACGCTTCGGGCTTCGGCGGACGAGGAGAGGGAGGCGGGTCGGAGGGTCAGTGGGCCGAGTCGCCGAGGGCCAGTTGTATGAGGTCGTCGACGTCCATCGTGTGGATCAGCTCGTTGTCCTGCGCGTCGGCCCTGGTGGCGCTCGGGTCCGTTTCCTCCGGCTCGGCGAGGGCCATCACCGCGGCCAGCAGGCCGCTCTCCTTCAGCCGGGCCAGCGGGACGGTCGTCAGCTTCCTGCGCAGCGCGGCCTCGTCGGCGGCGGTGGTGCCGGACGGGTCGGCGAGGCCGTCGGCCAGGGCGTCCGCGTCCGGGGTGTCGGGGAAGAGCTCGGCACAGAGGTGATCGGCCAGGTGTTCGGGGGTCGGGTAGTCGAAGACGAGGGTGGTGGGCAGGCGCAGACCGGTGTCGCGGTTGAGCTGGTTGCGCAGTTCGACGGCGGTCAGGGAGTCGAAGCCGACATCGCGGAACGCCCGGGCGAGTTCCACGCTTTCGCCGCTCGCGCGGCCGAGGACCGAGGCGGCGTGGGTGCGGACGAGGTCGCGCAGCGCGCGCTTGCGGTCGGTCGCGGAGAGCGCGGAGAGCCGGTTCACCAGGTCCGTGCCCCCGGTCCCCGTCTCGGTCGGCGTGCCGTCCGTACCGGTGGTGGTGGCCGCCTCCGGGAGAGCGGACAGGAGCGGGCTGGGGCGGCTGCTGGTGAACGTGGGAAGGAACCTCTCCCAGTCCACGTCGGCCACCACGACCGTGCTGTCCCCGAGGTCCAGGGCACGTCCCAGTCCGCTCAGCGCACGGTCGGGGTCCATCACGCGCAGGCCCCGGCGACCGAGTTCGACGGCTCCTTCGTCCGTGACCATGCCGCCGCCGCCCCACGGCCCCCAGGCCACGGCCGTACCGGCGAGGCCCCGGGCCCGGCGGCGTTCGACCAGGGCGTCGAGGTGGGCGTTGGCGGCGGAGTAGGCGGCCTGGCCGCCGCTGCCCCACACGCCGGCGATCGAGGAGAACACGACGAAGGCGGACAGGTCCCTGTCTCCCAGGACGGCGTCCAGGTGGGTCGCACCGGCGGCCTTCGCGCCCCATACGTCGGCGAGGTACTGGTCACTGACCTCGCCGAGCGGTGTGGCATCGCCCCTGCCCGCGGCGTGGAACACCGCGTCGACCGGGTGCCGGTCCAGAAGCGTTTCGACCGCGGCGCGATCCGCCATGTCGCAGGCTTCCAGCGCGACGTGGGCGCCCAGGGTCCGCAGTTGGTCGGCGAGATCGGCGGCGCCCGGCGCGTCCGCTCCGCGGCGGCTGGTCAGGACGAGGTCCCGCGCGCCGCGCTGCACCAGCCAGCGTGCGAGGCGGCCGCCGAGGGCACCGGTTGCGCCGGTCACCAGGACGCGGCCGTGCGGGGTCCAGGACGCGGCCGGGGCTGGGGCGGACGGGGCGTGGGCGAGACGGCGGACGAGCAGTTCGGATCCGCGTACGGCGATCTGGTCCTCACCGGAGACGAGAGCGGACGCGATCCCGGCGAGGGCGTGCCGGTCGGTCTGCTGGGCCGGGATGTCGACCAGGCCGCCCCAGCGGTCGGGGTGTTCCAGCGCGGCGACGCGGCCGAGGCCCCAGACCGCGGCCTGGGACGGGTCGGCGGGCTCCGCGGCCGGGCCGCCGGCCGGCACCGCGCCCGTCGACACCGCGCCGTGCGTCACCGTCCACAGCGGAACCGCGAGGTCGGCGTCGCCCAGCGCCTGGACGAGCGCCAGTGTCGCCCCCACGCCACCGGAGGGGGCGAGGTACGACAGCACGCCCGCGATGAGTCCGCATTCGGCGGCGTTCGTCAGGACCCGCGCCAGCGCGGCACGGTCCGCCGCTTCCGCCGGGCAGGTGAACCGGTCGATCCCGGGGACGAATTCCTCGATGCCCGCGAGTACGTCCTCGCCGGGGGGCTGCAGCAGAAGCCAGCGGCCCGGCAGCGGCACGAGTGGGGACAGTACGGGCATCGGCTCCCAGTCGACGCGGTAGCGCCAGCCGTCCAGGACGGACCGCTCGACCGCACCGCGCCGCCAGGCGGACAGGGCCGGCACGACGGCGTCCAACTCCGCCTCGCCCACGCCCAGTACATCGGCCAGGCTCCGCGCGTCTCCTCGCTCCACGGCTTCCCAGAACGCCGCGTCCACCGGGTCGACCGAGGCGGTCCCGGCCGGCGAGGCGGCCGGCTCCGGCCAGAACCGCTCCCGCTGGAAGGCGTACGTCGGCAGCGCGACGGGCCGGGCGCCGGGGCCGGCGAAGAAGGCGGGCCAGTCGACGTACACCCCGTGCACGAAGGCCTTCGACACGGCCGCGAGCACTGTGTCGCTCTCGGCGCGGTCCTTGCGGAGCGTGGCCGTGAACAGCGTGCCCTCGTCACCGGGCACACAGGACTGGGCCAGGGCCGTGAGCGTGGCGTCGGGCCCGATCTCCACGAAGCGTGTGACCCCGTGCCCGGCCAGCCACTCGATCCCGTCGGCGAACCGTACGGCTTCCCGGACGTGCCGCACCCAGTACTCCGCGGACTCCAACTCGCCTACGGCAGCGGCCTGTCCGGTCACGTTCGACACCACGGCCAGCTGCGCCGGCGCATAGGTCACACTCTCCGCGACCGTACGGAATTCATCGAGCATCGGTTCCATCAGCGGTGAGTGGAAGGCGTGGCTGACGCGCAGGCGTGAGGTACGGCGGCCCATAGCCGCCACCTCCCCCGCGACCGCCTCGGCCACCGACTCCACACCCGAAAGCACCACCGACCGCGGCCCGTTCACCGCCGCGACCGACACGTCCGCCCCACGGCCCTCCAGCAGCGGAACAACCTCGTCCTCGGACGCCTCGACGGCGAACATCGCACCACCGGCGGGCAGTTGCTGCATCAGACGGCCCCGCGCCGACACCAGACGGCAGGCATCTTCGAGGGACAGCACCCCCGCCACATGCGCGGCCGCCAGCTCACCGATCGAGTGACCCACCACGAAGTCCGGGCGCACGCCCCACGACTCGACGAGACGGAACAGGGCCACTTCGATCGCGAACAGCGCCGGCTGCGCCCACTCCGTGCGGTTCAGCACCTCCGCGTCCGTGCCGAAGACCACGCCTCGCAGGCCGTCGTCCAGGTGCGCGCACACGGCGTCGAAGGCATCGGCGAACACCGGGAAGGACTCGTACAGTTCACGGCCCATACCGAGGCGCTGCGCACCCTGGCCGGAGAACAGGAACGCCAGCCTGCCGTCGGACGCGGCGCCTTCGGCGACGGTGGGGAGGTTCTCGCCGCGGGCGACGGCGGAGAGTCCCGCGAGCAGTTCTTCGCGGTCGGTGCCGCGGATTACCGCGCGGTGCTCGAAGGCGGAGCGGGTCTGCGTGAGTGCCAGCGCCACATCGGCGGTGTCCAGTTCCGGGTGGGCCTGTATATGGGCCAGCAGTTGAGCGGCCTGGCCCCGCAGTGCCTCGGAACCACGGCCGGATACGACCCAGGGGGTGACGGGGAGCTGCTGGGAGACCTCGGTCGCGGTTTCTTCGGCGACCGGGTCCGGCGCCTGTTCCAGTACGACATGGGCGTTGGTGCCGCTGAATCCGAAGGCCGAGACTCCGGCCCGGCGGGGATGCGCCGTCTTTGGCCAGTCGACGGACTCGGCCAGGAGCCTGACGTTGCCCGCGGCCCAGTCGACGTGCGAGGAGGGCTCGTCGACGTGGAGGGTGGCGGGCAGCACGCCGTGCCGTATGGCCTCCACCATCTTGATGACACCCGCCACCCCCGCGGCGGCCTGGGTGTGACCGATGTTCGACTTCACCGAACCCAGCCACAACGGCCGCTCCCCCGGCCGTTCCTTGCCGTACGTCGCCAGCAGCGCCTGCGCCTCGATCGGATCACCCAGAGACGTACCCGTGCCATGCGCCTCGACCGCATCCACATCCCTGGCGGAGAGACCGGCACTGCTGAGGGCGGCCCGGATCACCCGCTGCTGCGACGGACCGTTCGGCGCGGTCAGACCATTCGACGCACCGTCCTGGTTGACGGCGGAACCCCGCACCACAGCCAGGACGGGGTGGTTGTTGCGGCGCGCGTCCGACAACCGCTCCACCAGCAGCACACCGACACCCTCACCCCACCCCGTCCCGTCCGCACCCTCCGCGAACGCCTTGCACCGGCCGTCCGCCGCGAGGCCGCGCTGACGGCTGAACTCCACGAACGCCGCCGGGGTCGACATGACGGTGACGCCGCCGACGAGTGCCATCGAGCACTCCCCCGAGGTGAGCGCGCGTATTGCCCAGTGCAGGGCGACGAGGGACGCCGAGCAGGCCGTGTCGACGGTGACCGCGGGGCCTTCGAGGCCCAGGACGTAGGAGACCCGGCCGGAGACGACGCTCGCGGCGTTGCCGGTGCCGAGGTAGCCCTCGGTGTCGGCGTCCGCCGTGCTCAGGACGTGTGCGTAGTCCTGGCCGTTGGTGCCGGTGAAGACGCCGGTACGGCTGCCGTGCAGGGAACGGGGGTCGATGCCCGCCCGTTCCACGGCCTCCCACGACGTCTCCAGCAGCAGGCGCTGCTGGGGGTCCATCGCCAACGCCTCGCGGGGGGAGACGCCGAAGAAGCCCGCGTCGAACGAGCCGACGTCCTTGAGGAAACCGCCGCGGCGGGTGTACGTCGTCCCCCTGCGCCGGGACTCGGGGTCCGGGTCGTAGAGGGCGGCCACGTCCCATCCGCGGTCGCCCGGGAAGTCGGTGATGCCGTCGTCGCCCTTGAGGAGCATGTCCCACAGCTGCTCGGGGTTCTCGACCCCGCCGGGGAAGCGGCAGCCCATGCCGATGATCGCGACCGGGTCGTCGGCGAGGTCCGCCGGTGTTCCGGGAATCCGCTGTGCGGACTGTGCCGACCCCGTCCGGGTGGGGGCGAGTTGGGCGAGGAGGAGGTCGGCGACGGCGGCGGGGGTGGGGTGGTCGAAGACCAGGGTCGCGGGCAGGGTGAGGCCGGTCGCGTGGGTGAAGGCGTTGCGGAGTTCCAGGGCGGTGAGGGAGTCGAAGCCCAGCTCCGTGAAGGGGCGGTCGAGGCCGACCGACGCGTCGCTGCTGTGGCCGAGGACGCCTGCGACGGTCGTACGGACCAGGGCGAGGACGGCCGTGCGCCGCTGCTGTTCGGGCAGCGCGGCGAGAGCGGCGCCCGCCGGCGCCGCGGTGCCCGCCCCGGCGCCGGCGGCCTGCCGCAGCGGTGCGCGGCCGGCCAGGGAGCGCAGGACGGGGGGCAGGCCGGCCGCGTTCCGGCGCAGCGCGGGCAGGTCGATGCGCAGGGGCAGCGGGGTCGCGCCGGTGTGGGACAGGCAGCGGTCGAAGAGGGCCAGGGCCTCCTGGGTGGGCAGGGCGCCGATGCCGCTGCGGCCGATGCGGCTGCGCTGCGAGGTGTCCAGGTCACTGGTCATGGTGCTGTCCTGGGCCCACAGTCCCCAGCCGATGGCGAGGGCGGGGTGTCCTGCGGCGCGGAGGTGTCCTGCGAAGGCGTCCAGGAAGGAGTTGGCCGCGACGTAGTTGCCCTGGCCGGGGCTGCCGAGCGTGGCGGCGGCCGAGGAGAACAGGACGAAGGCCGTCAGGTCGAGGCCGCGGGTCAGCTCATGAAGGTGGACCGCGGCGTCCACCTTGGGGCGCAGTACGGCGTCGAGGCGTTCGGGGGTGAGGGAGGTGACGACGGCGTCGTCGACTACGCCGGCGGCGTGCACGACGGCGCCCAGCGGGTGGTCCTGCGGGACGGTCGCCAGCAGTTCGGCCAGGGCGTCGCGGTCGGCGGTGTCGCAGGCGGCCACGGTGACCTCGGCGCCCGCCTCGGCCATCTCGGAGACAAGTGGGAGGGCGCCGGGGGCATCCGCGCCCCTGCGTCCGGCGAGGAGCAGGTGGCGTACGCCGTGCTCGGTCACCAGGTGGCGGACGGTGGCGGCGCCGACGGTGCCGGTGCCTCCGGTCACCAGGACCGTGCGCCGCGGGTCGAAGCCGATCGCCCGCGCGGGCTGTTCGGCACCGGCTCCGGCTCCGGCTCCGGCGGGGGCGAGGCGGGGCACCAGGACCCGGCCGTCGCGGACGCAGACGTCGGCCTCGTCGTGGCGGAGGATCTCGGCGATGTCCTGCGGGGCGGGCTCGGCGGTGGCGGTGTCCATGAGCAGGAAGCGGCCGGGGTTCTCCGCCTGGGCGGAGCGCACCAGTCCGCGGACGGCCGCGGCGGGCAGGTCGGTGACCGTCTCGCCGTCGGCCGCGGCGACCGCATCGGAGGTCAGGATCAGCAGGCGGGAGCCGGTGAAGCGCTCGTCCGCCAGCCAGGTCTGCAGCAGGGTGAGGGCGGCGCCGATGGCCGCGTGGACGGCCTCGGCACTCACCCCTCGGTCACTGTGGGGGGTGCGCCAGGGCAGGGCGACGACCGGGGGCACGGGGCCGTCGGCAGCGGCGGCGAGGAGGGTGTCGAGGCCGGTGTGGACGGCGAGTTCGGGGGCGGTCGGCAGCACCGGTCCCCGCGAGGCGGTCCAGGCGAGGCCGAAGAGGTCGTCGCTCTCGGCGGCGGCCGGGGCCGGCAGGTCCGCCGGGGCCAGCGTGCGCGCGGTCAGTTCGTCCGCGCTGAGGACGGGTGCGCCGGCGGGGTCGAAGAGGCCGAGCTCGACGGTGCCGTCCTGGCGGGGGCGGATGTGGATGCGTACGGCTTCGGCGGCTGCGGCGTGCAGGGTGAGGCCGGACCAGGACAGGGCGTGGGGTGCGGGGTGTCCGGTCGCGGAGAGGGCGAGGAGAGCGCCTTCGATGAGGGCCGGGTGCAGGGCGAAGCGGCCGGCTTCGGCGCGCTGCGACTCGGGCAGGACGGCTTCGGCGTACACCTCGTCGCCGAGCCGCCAGGCGGCCGTCAGGGTGCGCAGGACGGCGCCGGGGACGGTGTCCTGGTCTTCGAGGGTGCGGTACAGCTCGCCGATGTCGATGGGGGCACCACCGACGGGCGGCCACGCGCCGGGCTCCTGGTGCTTGGTGGTTGTCTCGTGCTCCGGCTGCCGTACGAGGATGCCGTGGGCGTGCCGCTGCCAGGGGCGGTCCGCTCCGTCGTCGGCGGGGGCGGCGGGGCGGGAGTAGGCGGTGAATGTCCAGCGGCCCTCCGCGTCGGTCTCCTCGACCACGGTCTGGATCTCGCTCTCGCCTGTCTCGGGCAGGGCGAGGGGCGGTTCCACGACGAGTTCGGCCAGGTGGGGGCTGTCGAGCAGGGCGCCGGCGTGCAGGGCGAGGTCCGTGAAGACCCCGGCGGGCACGAGCGCCGTGCCGAAGGCGGTGTGGTCCGCGAGCCATGGCTGGGTCCGACGCGAGATGCGGCCGGTGGAGACGACGGCGGTCGACTCGGCGAGCGCGACGGTCGCGCCCAGCAGCGGGTGTGCCGTCGTCCTGACGGTGCCCTGGGCCACCGGGTCGAGCCAGTAGCGGCGGCGCTGGAAGGCGTAGGTGGGCAGGCCGACCGGCGGGCGGTCGTCGCCCGGGATGACGGCGGACCAGTCGACGGCGGTGCCGCGCGCGTGCAGGGCGGCGAGCGCGCCGAGCGCCGCGATCGGCTCGTCGCGGTCCTTGCGCAGGGTGGGCACGAAGAGCATCTCGTCGCCGCGGGTGACTCCGGACTGGGCGAGGGCGGTGAGGGTGGCGTCGGGGCCGATCTCGATGAACCGGCGGACCCCCCGCTCCTCCAGCCAGCGCACACCGTCGGCGAACCGCACGGCTTCCCGGACGTGCCGCACCCAGTACTCCGCGGACTCCAACTCACCAGCGGCAGCCACCTGTCCGGTCACGTTCGACACCACGGCCAGCTGCGCCGGCGCATAGGTGACGCTCTCCGCGACCCTGCGGAACTCCTCCAGCATCGGCTCCATCAGCGGCGAGTGGAAGGCATGGCTGACGCGCAGGCGTGAGGTACGGCGGCCCATAGCCGCCACCTCCCCCGCGACCGCCTCGGCCACCGCCTGGACACCCGAAAGCACCACCGACCGCGGCCCGTTCACCGCCGCGACCGACACCTCGGTCTCATGGCCCTCCAGCAGCGGAACAACCTCATCCTCGGACGCCTCGACGGCGAACATCGCACCACCGGGCGGCAGTTGCTGCATCAGATGCCCGCGTGCCGACACCAGACGGCAGGCATCTTCGAGGTACAGCACCCCGGCCACATGCGCGGCAGCCAGCTCACCGATCGAGTGGCCCACCACGAAGTCGGGGCGTACGCCCCACGATTCGACGAGGCGGAACAGGGCCACTTCGATCGCGAACAGGGCGGGCTGCGTCCACGCGGTGTTGTTCAGCAGGTCGGCATCCGTGCCGAAGACCACGCCTCGCAGGCCGTCGTCCAGGTGTGCGCAGACGGCGTCGAAGGCCTCGGCGAACACCGGGAAGGACTCGTACAGTTCACGGCCCATACCGAGGCGCTGCGCGCCCTGGCCGGAGAAGAGGAAGGCGAGTCTGCCGTTGGCGCGGCGGGCCGTGTCCGCGAGGACCTCGGGGGTGGGCTCGCCGGCGGCCAGGGCCTTGAGGCCGCGGATCAGGGCGTCGTGGTCGCCGCCGAGGACGACGGCCCGGTGTTCGAACGCGGAGCGTGTGGTGGCCAGGGCGTGGGCGACGGCGTGGTCGCTGTCGCCGGGGTGGGTTTCGAGGTGGGTGAGGAGGGTGTGGGCCTGGGCCTGCAGGGCCTCCGGGGTCTGCGCGGACAGCAGCCAGGGCACAACCGGCGGGGCGGCGGCGTCGGGGTGCGTCGTGGCCTCGGTGCGGGTGTGGTCCCCGCTCGTCCCGGTGTTCTGCCCGTTGTTCTGTCCGTCGTTCTGCTCGTCCTCGGGTTCGGCTGGGGGTGCCTGTTCCACGATGACGTGGGCGTTGGTGCCGCTGACGCCGAATGCGGAGACGCCCGCGCGTCGCGGCCTGCCGGGGTCGGTCCACTCGACCGGCGATGTCAGGAGACGGACGTTGCCTTCTGTCCAGTCGACGGTGGTGGAGGGCCGGTCGACGTGGAGGGTGCGGGGCAGCCGCTGGTGGCGGAGCGCCTGCACCATCTTGATGATGCCGCCGACACCCGCGGCGGCCTGGGTGTGGCCGATGTTCGATTTGAGCGAGCCGAGCCACAGCGGCCGCCCGTCGGGCCGGTCCTGGCCGTAGGTGGCGAGCAGGGCCTGGGCCTCGATGGGGTCGCCGAGGGTGGTGCCGGTGCCGTGCGCCTCGACGGCGTCGACCTCGCTCGCCCGCAGGCCGGCCGCGGCGAGTGCGGCGCGGATGACCCGCTGCTGCGAGGGCCCGTTCGGGGCGGTGAGGCCGCTGCTGGCGCCGTCCTGGTTGACGGCAGAGCCGCGGATGACGGCGAGGACTTCGTGTCCGCTTCGGCGGGCGTCCGAGAGGCGCTCCAGGAGGAGCATGCCGACACCCTCGCCCCAGCCGGTGCCGTCGGCGGCGTCCGCGAAGGACTTGCAGCGGCCGTCGGCGGCGAGGCCGCGCTGGCGGCTGAACTCCAGGAAGGTGACCGGGGTGGACATCACGGCGACACCGCCGGCGAGCGCGAGGTCGCACTCGTCCGCCCGCAGTGCCTGGACGGCCAGGTGCAGGGCGACCAGGGAGGAGGAGCAGGCCGTGTCCACGGTGATGGCGGGGCCCTCGAAGCCGAAGGTGTAGGAGATACGGCCGGAGGCGATGCTGGCGGCGCTGCCGTTGCCGATGTATCCGTCGAGTCCTTCGGGCGGTTCGGGGAACCGGGAGCCGTAGTCGTTGTACATGACGCCGGCGAAGACGCCGGTGGCGGTGCCCTTCAGGTCGGCGGGGCGCAGTCCGGCGCGCTCCAGGGCCTCCCAGGTGACTTCGAGGAGCAGGCGTTGCTGGGGGTCGGTGGCGAGGGCCTCGCGGGGTGACATGCCGAAGAAGCCGGCGTCGAAGTCGACGGCGTCGTGCAGGAAGCCGCCTTCGCGGGTGTAGCAGGTTCCGGGGCGGTCGGGGTCGGGGTCGTAGAGGGTGTCGACGGCCCAGCCGCGGTCCTCGGGGAAGGCGGAGATGCCGTCGGTGCCGGTGTCGACGAGCTGCCAGAGGTCTTCCGGGGTGCGGACTCCGCCCGGGTAGCGGCAGCTCATGGAGACGATGGCGATGGGTTCCGTGGCCTTCGACTCGACCTGGCGCAGGCGGCTGCGCGTGCGTTGGAGGTCTGCGGTGACGCGCTTCAGGAAATCGCGGAGCTCGCGAAGCCTGTCCTCGCTCACGGATCGGTTCCCTTCGACAGCGGGCCCATGGTCTCGCCGGTGGTGGCACGGGCAGTGGCCGTCCCGGACGGGTGCGGGCGGGACGGAACGAGGTGAGGGGGTGGAGCCTGGCGAGCGGCGCGGCGGCGGTTTCCCCGGGCGGGTCCGGCGTACCGGACGTCGGGTGGGGAGCATGCCCTTGGGCCGATTATGGGGACGGGCACGGGCCCCCCGGATCTGCCCTGAGCGGCTCTAAGAGAACTTCTAAGACTTATCCCGTATGTGCGTACGGGGGCGGCCGGTGTGCGGTCGTGTCGTTCCGGCGTGGGCCTTGGGCCGCTCGGGGGCGGGTCGGGTCTCATCCGGGGTTGCCACGGTGCAGGGTCCGGCATTTCGCCGAGCAGAGGCCGTCCGTTGCCGGGGAAGGGTGTTCCCGCGGGGTTCGGCTGCCGCGCGGGTCCGGCCCGAGGGCGCGGACTTCGGTGCGGTTGACTCGGTCAGGGCTTCTTGCAGCCCTTGGGCGAAGAGGATCTGGGCGGCCCGGGCGCGGGGGTGGTCCAGGCGGGCGGTGGCGGGGTCGTCGGGGTCGGTGAGGGTCGTGAAGGCGGCCAGGGCAGCGGAGACCATGTCGCGGTCGCCTTTCAGCCCGCAGCCGCCTTCGGCTGGGTCACAGTAATGGGTGCGCTGGCGCAGGGACTTGGTCACGCGTCGGCCGCACAGGCAGTGCTGGGACAGGGCGGTGGTGAAGGTCGAGGCGCGCAGGAGTCGTCCGCCGGTGGCGGTGCACTCGGTGGCGAGTGCGGTGATCAGCCGTCCGGGGGTGGTGGCGGAGCAGGCGCGGCCCCAGAGGCGGAACCAGGTGCGGATGTCGCAGTCCTCGATGGTCAGGTTCGGGCCGTGGGCGGCGACCAGAGCTGCGGCGGTCTTCTTCGCGCGGTGGTGGGAGGCCTCGGCCGCGCTCGCGGCCGCGGCACTGTGGCGGGCCCGCAGATCGCGGTAGCTGGTGCTGACCGTGTCGCGGCGGTAGGCCTGTTGGGGTTTTCCGGTCGCGGTGGTGCGCCGGGGGCCGGTCGGGACGACGGTCTTCGGGGGCAGGTTCGCTGCCTGCCGGCGTTCGCCTCGGGCCTGTTGGCGGCGGGAGTGCTGGTACTGCTGGGGGTTGGTGGCGCGCCGCGAGCGGTCAAGGGCGCGCTGGCGCCCTCGGGCCTTCTTGCGCGCTTTGGCCAGGGCGTGTTGCTCCTGATCGGTCAGGGTGATCCGGGAGGAGCGTACCGGCCCGTCACCCGCGTCACCGGTGGTGGGGAAGGAGACGACGGCGAGGTTGGAGACGTTGCCGTCCACCCCGCCGACGCGCTGCAGGGCGGCGGCCTGCCGGCGCCGGGTACGGGTGGCGGTGGAGGCGTAGCCGGGGGAAAGGACCATCAGATGGGCCTCATAGGCCCAGCCGCCCGGGGCGGCCGGATCCCGCCGCCGCACCAGGTCGATCTTGTGCCACAGGCTCGGGTCGTTCAGGTAGTGCAGCAGACAGGGCCAGCGGCCGGCGCCCTGCGGCAGCCGCACCGGCAGGATGATTTCCCCGCGTCCGGTGGGCCCTCCGGCGAAGACGACAGTCAGCGGCCCGGTGTGGTCGAACCAGGTCGCCGCCCTGCTGCGCGGGCGCCCCCGGGCGTCGGTGGTCCCGGTGGGGATGCCTGCGGTGGGCCGGGCGGGCGCGGGCAGACGGCGCGGCTGGGCCAGCACCCGCATACCCGGCGGGAGTTCAGCGGCCTGGGCGGGGGTGGTGAGCGGTGGCGGCAGCGCGGGATGCCGGAAGGCGTCCAGGTGTCCGGCGAGGGTGCCGTGCAGGCGGAAGGTCTCCCACTTGCGGTCGGTGGTGTGCGAACGGGCCCGACCCGGGATGCGGGTGTACTCCCACCAGGTCCCGGTCTTCGGGCGCCCGGCCCGACGCCCCGATGCGTCCGGGTGCAGGTGCCGGGCCACGCCGGTGAAGACCTCGTCGGCCTGGTGCATCACCAATGCCTTCGACACATGATCGCTCAGCCACCCCGAGCGCTCCAGATGCTGATACGCGCGGTGCTCCAGCCCGGTGCGGGACAGGCCCAGTTCAGCCCGCCAGGCCTTCACGTCGCTCTCGCGCCGCACGTCACCGGCCCAGTAGGCGTCGACCACATTCCGCGCATCACGCTGCAGAGCGCGTTTGACCTGCCACATCGCCGAAAACAACTGCTCGACCCGGCGGCGGACATCCGCATCGTCGACGACCAGCGGCAGCCGGATCACCGACACCGGCGCGTCCTTCGCCCGCCGCCACACCTCACCCCGGTTCGGCCCCCGAAACCGCCGCCCCGGCCCAGGAGCAGCCGGTGACCGACTCGCCACGCTCTCCCACTCCCTCCCTCTCTCCCGACCAGCGTCAGCGTCAGGCATATGGAACTTCGTCTCGCCACCTGCCGTTCAGCTCAGTTGAAGGCGTGGACGGGGCTGTCCGGGCCGCAGCTGCATGCCCTGATCACCCGTTTGTGGCGGCGCCGCCCGGACAGCGGGTGCGGCCGGCCCTGGTCACTTGACTTCGGCGACCGGGTGCTGCTGGTCGTTCTGGGCTACCGAACGAACCTCACCATGAAGCAGCCGGCCGCGCTGTTCGCCACCACGGACTCCACCGTGCACCGGGTCACCGCCGACCTCGCGCCGCACCTCGCCGCCCTGCTCGGCCCGCCGCCCACCGACCGGCGGGAACTGTGGCTGGTGGACGGCACCCTCATTCCGGTGCACCACCAGAAGAAGACGAAGAAGTCGAAGAACTACCGGCGCAGTGTGAATGTGCAGATCGTCTGCCGGGCCCGCGACCGCCGCATCGTCGCGGTCGGCGACGCCTGGCCGGGCAACCGCAACGATGTGGTCGTCCCGGCCTGGAGTTCGAACACGCCCTTGCGGACGGTCGTCTCGCTGACCGCGGCGGCCTGTGCCACGGCCCGGACACCGCCGTGCCCCAGGCCCTGGGCCTCCGCAGCCATCAACAGCCGTCGCTGCCGCTCGTCCAGATGTGGGAGCAACACCGCTAACTTCACGGCGAGTTGGTCACGAGTCTCGTCCGGGATGCGCATACCACACCAACGAGCTTCAGGACGGGAAGCAACACCTTGATTCCCCGCAAGCCCTTAGCGTTGGGCCGCCGGCGGGGCCTACGGCTCGGCGGGGAAGGTGAGGGCGCTGTCGGGTACGGCGGGCAGCAGGCCCTGTCGGGCGGAGCGGGCGAGGAGTTCGCGTACGGCGGCGTGGCCTTCGTCGCCGAGGTCCGCGGTGAAGGTGTTGACGTACAGGTCGATGTGCTGGTCGACGACGTCCGGCTTCATCTCCTGGGCGTGCTGGAGGACGTAGGTGCGGGAGGCTTCGGGGGTGTTCCAGGCGGAGCGTACGGAGGCGCGGATGGCCTGGGCGAGTTCGCCGAGGCGGCGTTCGCCGAGGGTGCGGCGGGCGACGATGGCGCCGAGCGGGATGGGCAGTGCGGTCTGTTTCTCCCACTCCTCGCCCAGGTCGGCGGCGCGGTGCAGGCCGTAGGTGCCGTAGGTGAAGCGGGCCTCGTGGATGACCAGGCCCGCGTCGACGAGGCCGTCGCGGACGGCGGGCATGATCTGGTGGAAGGGCAGGACGACGATCTCGCCGACGCCGCCGGGGACGGCGCGGGCGGCCCAGAGGCGGAAGAGGAGGTAGGCCGTGGAGCGGGTGCTGGGGACGGCGACGCGGGCGCCGGTGAGGGTGTCCGCGGTGCCGGGTTCCCTGCGCAGGACGAGTGGTCCGCAGCCGCGGCCGACGGCGCCGCCGCACGGCAGCAGGGCGTAGGTGTCGAGGATGTGGGGCAGCACGCCGTAGGAGACCTTGAGGACGTCCAGGGCGCCTTCCTCGGCGAGGCCGTTGGTGATGTCGATGTCGGCGAACCGCAGGTCGACTTCGGGTGTGCCGGGGAGCAGGCCGTGCGTCCAGGCGTGGAAGACGAACGTGTCGTTGGGGCACGGGGAGTGCGCCAGGGTCAGTCGTGAGGTCATGCGGCCGCCTCTTTCTCTGCCGTGGGTGGGTCCGGTGACGGCGCTCGCACGCCCCCTCTCCAGGAAACCGGGAGTGGGTGTGGGGTTTTCCCCAGACTGCCCTCCGCGAGTATGAGAGCGCCTCACCCGATGTGGCCGGATCGCCTGTGTTCCGGTCGGGAACGGTCCACGTGCCGTTCGTTTCAAGGGGGTTCGGGTCTGTCCGGGAACGGGCGGGCCGGCGGTCCCCGGGGCATGCGGACGAGTCACGTGCCACGCCGCGTGCTCACACTCATCACGTGTGCCGCCAGGCACTGACCGAGGAGGTTCCCGGGTAATGGACGCTGGGCTCAAGCGTGAGTTGGAGGAGAAGGTCTTCTCCGGTGAGCGGCTGTCCCGCGAGGACGGCATCGCGTTGTACGAGTCGGACGAACTGGCCTGGCTCGGCGGCCTCGCGCACCATGTGCGCACCGTCAAGAACGGCGACCTGGTCCACTTCAACGTGAACCGCCATCTCAACATGACGAACGTGTGCACCGCGTCGTGCGCGTACTGCTCGTTCCAGCGCAAGCCGGGCGAGATGGACGCGTACACGATGCGCATCGAGGAGGCCGTGCGCCTGGCCAAGGCGATGGAGAACGAGCACCTCTCGGAGCTGCACATCGTCAACGGCCTGCATCCGACGCTGCCTTGGCGCTACTACCCGCGCTCGCTGCGGGAGCTGAAGAAGGCGCTGCCGAACGTGTCGCTGAAGGCGTTCACGGCGACGGAGATCCATCACTTCGAGACGATTTCCGGGCTGCCCGCCTCGGACGTCCTGGACGAGCTGATCGACGCCGGTCTGGAGTCGCTGACCGGTGGCGGCGCGGAGATCTTCGACTGGGAGGTCCGCCAGCACATCGTGGACCACCGCACGCACTGGGAGGACTGGTCGCGCATCCACCGCCTCGCGCATTCCAAGGGCCTCAAGACGCCGTGCACGATGCTGTACGGGCACATCGAGGAGTACCGCCACCGGGTGGACCATGTGCTGCGGCTGCGGGAGCTGCAGGACGAGACCGGCGGGTTCCAGGTGTTCATCCCGCTGCGCTACCAGCACGACTTCGTGGACATGAAGGACGGCAAGGTCCGCAACAAGCTCCAGGCGCGCACCAGCATGGCGACGGGTGCCGAGGCGCTGAAGACGTTCGCGGTGTCCCGGCTGCTGTTCGACAACGTGCCGCACGTCAAGGTCTTCTGGGTCATGCACGGCGTCCAGACCGCGCAGCTCGCGCTGCAGCACGGCGCGGACGACATGGACGGCTCGGTCGTCGAGTACAAGATCACACATGACGCGGACAACTTCGGCACGCCGAACAAGCTGACCCGTGAGGATCTGCTCGACCTGATCCGCGACGCCGGGTTCCGGCCTGCCGAGCGCAACACCCGCTACGAGATCATCCGCGAGTACGAGGGCCCGGACCCGGCGCGGCGCGACGCGCCGCAGCCGATGCGCGTCTGACGCCGCGGTCGTCCTCCTCTCCTTCCCCGTGCACCGCGGTGCACTTCCCACAAAGAGAATCGGCAGGCAGGTGGAAATGTCTTCGCAGACGACCAACGGGCAGGCCTTCGAGGTCTGGATCGACCATGAACTGTGCACAGGCGACGGTATCTGTGCCCAGTACGCGCCCGAGGTGTTCGAGCTGGACATCGACGGCATCGCCTATGTGAAGGACCAGGACGACGAGCTCCTCCAGGAGCCCCGCGCGAGCACACGGGTGCCCCTGCAACTGCTGCGGGACGTCGCCGACTCGGCCAAGGAGTGCCCCGGCGAGTGCATCCACGTGCGCCGCGTCGAGGACTCCGTCGAGGTGTACGGGCCGGACGCGGACAGCGACTGAGCCTGCCGCCGCACCGTGGCGGGTGTAGTCGCCCTCCGTTTCCGTACCGCCGTTGCGTACCGCCGAAAACCGCATGCCTCGGCCGCGCCGGGCCCCTCCCGCATCCTCTCGTCGGCCAGGTGCGCCGATCCGTTGGAAGGACATCCGCGTCCCATGAGTTCAAGCCCCTCGGACGATCTGTGGATCCGCAGGTTCCGCCCCGCTCCCGAAGCCTCTGAGCGCCTGGTGTGCTTCCCGCATGCGGGCGGCTCCGCCAGTTTCTATGTGCCGGTCGCCGCCGCGCTCGCGCCCGGCGTCGACGTGGTCGCCGTGCAGTACCCGGGCCGGCAGGACCGGCGTCTGGAGCCGGGGCTGACCTCGGTGGCCGAACTCGCCGACCGGGTCGCCGAGGCGCTGGGGAGCTGGGACGACCGGCCGCTGACCTTCTTCGGGCACAGCATGGGAGCGGTGGTGGCCTTCGAGGTCGCCCGCCGCATGGAGCGGGCCGGCAGCGGTCCGGTGCGGCTGTTCGCGTCGGGCCGGCGGGCGCCGTCGCGCACCCGTGACGAGACGGTGCACACCCTCGGCGACGACGGCCTGGTCGCCGAGCTGCGTGCGCTCAGCGGCACCGATGCCCGGTTCCTGGAGGACGAGGAGCTGCTGCGCATGGTCCTGCCGGCGATCCGCAGCGACTACACGGCCGTCGAGACGTATCTGGCGGCGCCGGGCGACACCGTGCGCTGCCCGGTGACGGTCCTGGTCGGCGACAGTGACCCCAAGACCTCGCTGGAGGAGGCGCGTGCCTGGGGCGGGCACACGCTCGGCGGCAGCGAGCTGCGCATCTTCCCCGGCGGGCACTTCTACCTCTCCGACCGGTCGGCGGACGTTCTCGCCGTCCTCACCGAGCACTTCGCCGCGGCACCCTCCCGCAGGGCGTAGGGCCCGGCGGGAGCCCCGGCGCAGGGGCCGCACGCGTTCGGCGGGCCGGGGGCTTCCCCCCTCGCACCGCATCCACCTCCCCTTCTCCTTCCGTGCGCCGGGCACCGAGTCCGCCCCGCCGCCCCCGTCTTCGATCCGTTCCGGGAGCTGTCCACAGATGACCGAACAACTCGTCGCAGAGCCGTCGCAGGCCCTGCGCCTCACGCGCCGCCGGCCCAGGGTCGGGCACATCCAGTTCCTCAACTGCCTGCCGCTGTTCTGGGGGCTCGCCCGCACCGGCAGCCTGCTCGACCTGGACCTGCGCACGGACAACCCGGACGGCCTCAACGACGCGCTGGCCGCGGGCGATCTCGACATCGGGCCGATCAGCCTGGTCGAGTTCCTGCGGCACGCCGACGACCTGGTGGTCCTGCCGGACATCGCGGTCGGCAGCGACGGCGACGTCATGTCCTGTCTGATCCTCAGCCAGGTGCCGCTGGACCAGCTGGACGGCGAGCCCGTCGCGCTCGGCTCGACGAGCCGGACCTCGGTGCGGCTGGCCCAGCTGCTCCTCGCGGAGAAGGTGGGCGTGCAGCCCGAGTACTTCGTCTGTGAGCCCGACCTGCAGACGATGATGTCGAAGGCGCGGGCGGCGGTCATCATCGGCGACGCCGCGCTGCGCGCCTCGCTGTACGAGGCTCCCCGGCTCGGCCTCCAGGTCCACGACCTGGGCCGGATGTGGAAGGAGTGGACCGGACTCCCGTTCGTGTTCGCCGTGTTCGCCGCGCGCCGTGAGTTCCTCGCCCGCGAAGGCGCTCTGGTGCGTCAGGTCCACGCCGCCCTGCTGGACTCCCGGGACCTCTCGCTGGCCGAGGTGACCAAGGTGAGCGAACAGGCCTCCCAGTGGGTGGAGTTCGACGCCGTGACGCTCGAGCGGTACTACACGACGGCGCTCGACTTCAGTCTCGGTGCGCGCCAGCTCGCCGGCATCGAGGAGTTCGCCCGCCGGGTCGGCGGCGGGGCCGAGGGCTTCGGGCCCGATGTGGCCGTACGCCTGCTGGACGCCTCCGCCGCCGAGTGACATCCCGCCCATCCGCCGTTCCGCCATGACCCAGAACACCCTCCAGAGCCCCGGAAAGGCCGGCACCATGCCCCGACCTACCCCGTCCCCGCTGCAGTCCGTCCTCGACCGTGCCGCCGCGGGCGGGCGGATCACCCCCGAAGAGGCGCTCGTCCTCTACCGCGACGCCCCGCTGCACGCGCTGGGCGCGGCCGCCGACACGGTACGCCGCCGCCGGTACGCGGGCACCGAGCACATCGCCACGTACATCATCGAGCGCAACATCAACTACACGAACGTGTGTGTCACGGCGTGCAAGTTCTGCGCCTTCTACGCGGCTCCCAAGGACACCGCCAAGGGCTGGACCCGCGACCTCGACGACATCCTGCGCCGCTGCGCGGAGACCGTCGAGCTCGGCGGTACGCAGATCATGTTCCAGGGCGGACACCACCCGGACTACGGCGTCGAGTACTACGAGAAGCACTTCGCCGCGATCAAGGCCGCGTACCCGCAGCTGGTCATCCACTCCCTCGGTGCGTCCGAGGTCGAGCACATGGCCCGTATCTCCAAGGTGAGCGTGGAGGAGGCCATCCAGCGTATCCACACCGCCGGCCTCGACTCCTTCGCGGGCGCGGGCGCCGAACTGCTTCCCGAGCGGCCGCGCAAGGCGATCGCCCCGCTGAAGGAGTCCGGCGAGCGCTGGCTGGAGATCATGGAGACCGCGCACGGGCTGGGCGTCGAGTCGACGTCCACCATGCTCATGGGCACCGGCGAGACCAACGCCGAGCGCATCGAGCACATGCGGATGATCCGTGACGTCCAGGACCGCACGGGCGGCTTCCGCGCGTTCATCCCGTACACCTACCAGCCCGAGAACAACCACCTCAAGGGCCGCACGCAGGCGACGCTCTTCGAGTACCTGCGGATGATCGCGATCGCCCGGCTGTTCATGGACAACGTCGCCCACATCCAGGGCTCCTGGCTGACCACCGGCAAGGAGGCCGGGCAGCTGTCCCTGCACTACGGCGCCGACGACCTGGGCTCCGTGATGCTGGAGGAGAACGTGGTCTCCTCCGCGGGTGCCAGGCACCGCTCCAACCTGGCGGAGATCCTGGACCTGATCCGCGGGGCCGGCCGGGTGCCCGCGCAGCGGGCCACGACGTACGAGCACCTCGTGGTCAACGACGACCCGGCCAACGACCCCGTCGACGACCGGATCGTCTCGCACATCTCGTCCACGGCCCTCGAGGGCGGCACCGCCCACCCCGAGCTGAAGCTGATCTCCGCGAACTGAAGCGGCACGCCCGGGGCCGTTGTGCCAAGGCTCGGGCGCCGAGCGGCCGGCACACCACCAGACGCACAGACAGGATGGAGAAGCCCATGACGGGCGCCATTCACGCCGAGGGCCTCGTCAAGACCTTCGGTAAGCTCCGGGCCCTCGACGGAGTCGACCTCGAGGTCCCGCAAGGCAGCGTTCTGGGGCTCCTGGGCCCCAACGGAGCAGGCAAGAGCACCATCGTCCGTGTCCTGACCACACTGCTGCGCCCCGACGCGGGCACCGCGACGGTCGCGGGCCACGACGTGGTCCGCGCACCGGACCAGGTACGCCTGTCGATCGGCCTGTCGGGGCAGTCCGCCGCCGTCGACGACCGGCTGACAGGCCGTGAGAACCTCCGCATGATCGCCGAGTTGTACGGCATGCGGACCCGGGCGGCCCGGCAGCGGACGGACGAACTGCTCGCCCAGTTCGACCTGACCGGCGCCGCCGGCCGCATGTCCTCCACCTACTCCGGCGGTATGCGCCGGCGCCTCGACCTGGCCGCCGCACTGGTGGTCCGGCCGTCGGTGATGTTCCTCGACGAGCCGTCGGTGGGACTCGACCCCACCAGCCGCCTCATGCTGTGGGACGCCATCGACCGCCTGGTCGACGCGGGCACCACGCTGCTGCTGACCACGCAGTACCTGGAGGAGGCCGACCGGCTCGCCCAGGACATCGCCGTCGTCGACCACGGCCGGATCATCGCCCGCGGCACACCGCGCGAACTCAAGACGCGCACCAGCGGGCAGCAGATCGAGGTGACCGTGGAACGCGGCGAACAGATCCACGCCGCCGCCGCCCTCATCGGCCGCTTCGGCACCCGCAAGCCGGACATGGACCGGGCCAGATCCCTGGTCTCCGCGCCGGTGGAGGGCGGCGTCCGCCTGCTGAGCGAGGTCATCCACGCCCTGGACAGCGCCGGGATCGAGATCAGCGACATCAGCCTGCGCCGCCCGACGCTCGACGAGGTCTTCCTGGCCCTCACCGCGCCGGCCCGCGCCGACACCCCCGAGCCCGCGATGGCCGCCGCCGGCGCGTCCAGCGCGTCCGGCGAGAAGGAGTGATGACCGTGTCGGTGACGGTACAGTCCGGCCCCGCGGAGCTGCTGCGCCCCAAAACCGCGGTGAAGGCGGTCCGTGACGTGGCGGTGGTCGCACGCCGCAACCTGACCAGGATGATCCGCATCCCCGAGGTGCTCATCCTCGGCCTCGTGCAGCCCATCGTGTTCGTGCTGCTCTTCGCGTACATCTTCGCGGGCTCCTTCAGCCTGCCCGGCGCGGGCGGCACGGCGGCCTACCGGGAGTACATGATGCCGGGCTTCTTCGCCCAGACCATCGCCTTCGCCACCGCCAGCAACAGCAGCGTGAGCATGGCCAACGACCTGCAGAGCGGCATGATCGACCGGTTCCGCTCGCTGCCGATGGCCCGCGGCGCGCTGCTGACCGGCCGCACCGTGGCCGACATGGTGCAGAACGTCTTCGTGATCGTGGTCATGGTCGGCTGCGCGCTGATCGTCGGCTGGCGCATCCACCACGGATTCCTGCGCGCGGGCGCGGCCTTCGCACTGCTGCTGCTCATGGGCTACGCCCTGTCGTGGGTGGGGGTGGTCATCGGTCTGTCGGTGCGCGCACCGGAGGCCGCCGCGACCGGCAACTTCCTGTGGCTGTTCCCGCTGACGTTCCTGTCCAACGCGTTCGTCGCGCCGTCCACCCTGCCGGCCCTGCTGCGGTGGGTGGCGGAGTGGAACCCGATCAGCGCGACGGTGCAGGCGACCCGTGAACTGTTCGGCAACCCCGGGCTGAGCGTGTCGAACGCCTGGCCCGCACACCACGCCCTGCTCGTGTCCGTCGTCTGGTCGGTCCTGATCGCGCTGGTGTGCCGGACGCTGGCGGTGCGCCGCTACCGCTCGTCCGCCGGCTGACCGTGGGGAGTTGAAGGAGGGTGAGTGAGATGTTCCGCGCCGATCTGATCCGGCCGCTGCACGAACTGCTCGCCGGACACGCCGCGCGGCGGCCCCAGCAGACCGCGTTCTGCGACGGGCTCCGCTCGGTGACGTACGCCGAACTCGACCGCCGCACCGCCCGGGTGGCCGGCCATCTCGTGGGGCTGGGCCTGGAACGCGGCGCACGCGCCGTGATCTATCTGCCCAACCGCGTGGAGACGGTGGAGAGTTACCTCGCCATCACGCGGGCGAGCGCGGTCGGCGTTCCGCTCAATCCGCGCTCGACCGACGCGGAACTGGCCTATCTGCTGGACGACTGCGCGGCCCGGGTGGTGATCACCGGGGCCGCGCAGCTGTCCCAGGTGCGCCGGGTCCTGGCCGAGCGCCCGGGCATCTCGGTCGTGGCCGTCTCGGACTTCCCCGAGGGGGAGGACGAGGACCTGCCGCGGTACGAGACGCTGGCGACGACCTGGTCGCTGCGCGATCCGCCGCGCGACGACCTGGGCCTGGACGAGCCCGCGTGGATGCTCTACACCTCCGGCACCACGGGCCGGCCCAAGGGGGTCCTCTCCACGCAGCGTTCGTCGCTGTGGGCGACCGGCGCGTGCAACGCTCCGGTCCTGGGGCTGTCGCCCGAGGACCGGGTGCTGTGGCCGATGCCGCTGTTCCACGCCGTCGCGCACAACGTGGGGGTGCTGGGGGTGCTGGCGGTCGGCGCAACGGCCCGGATCACCGACGGGCTGGCGGCGGACGAGATCCTGCGCACGGCCCGCGAGGAGCGGTCCACGTTCCTGGTCGGGGTGCCGACGATGTACCACCACATGGTCGAACAGGTGCGCTCCGGCGACTTCGACGCGCCCCACCTGCGGGTGTGCATGGTCGCGGGCTCCTCGTGCCCGGTGAGCCTGCACGAGGGCTTCCGCGCCGCGTTCGGCATCGCCCTGCTGGACAGCTACGGCAGTACCGAGACCGGCGGTGCGATCACCACCAACCTTCCCCAGGGCCCCTACGTGCCGGGCTCCTGCGGGCTGCCCGTGCCGGGACTGACGCTGCGTCTGACCAACCCGCGCACCGGCGCCGAGGTCCCCGACGGCGACGAGGGCGAAATATGGGTGTCCAGTCCCGCGCTGATGCTCGGCTACCACGGGCAGCCCGAGGCGACCGCGGCCGTGCTGTCCGACGGCTGGTACCGCACCGGTGACCTCGCCCGCCAGGACGACGCCGGGTATGTCACCATCACCGGCCGTCTGAAGGAACTCATCATCCGCGGCGGCGAGAACATCCACCCGGGCGAGGTCGAGAAGGTCCTCGCCCAGGTGGAGGGTGTCGCGGACGCGGCCGTGGGCGCGAAGCCGCACGAGGCGCTCGGCGAGGTACCGGTGGCGTATCTGGTGCCCGGGCCCGGCGGCATCGACCCGGACGCGGTGCTGGCCGCGTGCCGGGCACACCTGTCGTACTTCAAGGTGCCCGAGGAACTCCACGAGATCGACGCCGTCCCCCGCAACCCCGCCGGGAAGATCGCCCGCAAGCGCCTGGGCGGCCTGTCGGGCCGGCTGCTGTGGCGCAGGTCCCCGACGTCGGCGCAGGCTTCACGCCGCTACGAAGGGGCCCTGGAACTGGGCCTGCTGGGCGCCGCACACCCGCTGCTGGAGGCCACCGTCGAGCTCCCGGACACCGACGGTGTGCTGTTCTGCGGCCGTCTGTCGGGCACGGAACGCGACCCGCTGCTGTCGCGCACGGTGGCCGGCACCGCCGTCGTGGCGCCCGCGGTGCTCACCGAACTGGCCCTGCACGCCGGGGGGTACGCCGGCTGCGGACGGCTGCTGGAACTGAGCACCGACGAGCCGCTGGTGCTGCCCGAACGGGACGGCGTCCAACTGCGGGTGGCCGTCGGCGCGGCCGGTGCGCAGGGGGTGCGTACGGTGGCCGTGCACGCGCGCCGGGACGGCGGCGGCGCGGCCGGACGGCCGTGGACCTGCCACGCGTCCGGCACGCTCGCACCCGGCACCGGTCCCTCGCCCGCCCGGGAGCCGGCCGTGTGGCCTCCGGCGGGCTCCCGGCGCGTCCCGCTGGAGGAACTGCCGGCGGACGGCGGCGACACGGACACCGGCGCGGCCGGTTCCGGTAGCGGCCTGCCGCGGGAGCTGCGCTCGGTGTGGCGGCACGACGGCGATCTGTTCGCCGAGGTCGCGCTGCCCGACGAGAGCCGCGAGCAGGGCGCCCGGTACGGGCTGCATCCGGCGCTGCTGGACGCCGTGCTGCGGCCCGCGCTGCTGCGCGCCGCGGTGGATCCGGCCGCCCGGGAGTCCGCACCGGACGGCGAGGGCCTGTGGTGGCCGGACTCCTGGCACGGGGTGGCCCTGCACGCCTCGGGGGCGTCCGTGCTGCGCGTACGCCTGCGGCCGCGGCCCGACGGCGGATTCTGCCTGGAGGCCGCCGACGCGGCCGGCGAGCCGGTGCTGAGCGTGGAGTCCGTGACCTCCGGCCGCCTGACGCGCACCGCCCTGGCCCGGGCGTCGGCCGCCCAGCAGGACGGTCTGTTCGCGCAGGTGTGGGACGACGTGCACCTCGCGCCGGCCGCTGAGAAGGACGAGCGCAAGGACGAGCGGTGGGTGGTCGTCGGTGACGATCCGCTGCGCGCCCGTGCGGGTTTGATGGCCGCCGGACGCTACTCGGAGACCCATCCGGACCTCGACGCCCTGGCGAAGGCCGTCGCGGGCGGCGCCGCACCCCCCGACGTGGTGATCGTCTCCCGCACCACCACCGGGGCCGGGGCCGGCGCGGACACCGCGGGCGCGGTGCGCCGTGCCGTACGCGAGGGCCTGGACTGGGCGCGCCGGTGGGCCGATCCGCTGTTCGCGGACACCCGTCTGGTCGTGCTGACCCGAGACGCCGTGCCGGCCTGGGACGAGTCCTGCTCGCCGGACCTGCCCGGCGCCGCCGTGTGGGGACTGGTCGGCGCGGCGCAGGACCGGGCGCCCGGACGCTTCGTGCTGGTGGACACCGACGCCTCCAAGCGTGCCTGGCGCGTCCTGCCGGACGCCGTGGCCTCGGGCGAGCCCCGCCTTGCCCTGCGCGGCCGGGCCGCGCGCGTGCCGCGCACCGAACGCCTCCTGCCCGGCGACGGCACCCAGGTGTCCGCGCCGGGCGGCGTCGGCCCGCTGCTCGTCGCGGGCACCGCGGCAACGGCGCTGGCCCGGCACCTGGTTGGCGAACACGGCGTGCGTGACGTGCTGCTGGCCGGGCCGGCCGTCGCGGACGACGCGGCACAGCTGCGCGCGCAGGGAGCGCACGTGTCCCTGGCCGCGTGGGACACGGACGACCCGGCGGCGTCCGTACGCGCCCTCCGGCAGGCCGGGCCGTCGGCCGTGCTGTTCACGGTGTCCGTCGACACCGCGGCCATCGCCTCCGAAGGGCCGGACGGCAACGTCGACACGGTGCTGCGGCCCGTCGTCGACACCGCGCTCGCCCTCGGCGACGGGCTCGCGCCCGGGGACGTGTCCGCGTTCGTGCTCAGCTCCCCCGCCACCGCCCCGGCCGCCCCCGGGCTCGTCGCCGAGGCGGTCGGCGCGTTCCTCGACGCGTGGGCGACGCACCTGCGCGCCACGGGTGTGCCCGCCGTGTCGGTGCGCGGGGCCGACCCGCACGCGCGGGAGGCCCGGGACCTGTTCGACGTGGCGCGCTCACTGGGGCGGGCCACGGTGATCGCCGCGCGCCCCGCCCTGGACGGCGTCCCCTCCCCCGGCCCGCTCACCGGCTCCGCCGCGCTGCGGCGGGGCCTGGTGCGCGCCGCCGTCCGCCGCACCGCCCGGGACGCGCTCGCCGATCCGTCCGGACTGCGCCGGCAGCTGGCGGCCCTGTCGGACCCGGAGCAGGAGGAGGCCGTCCTGGACCTGGTACGCGCTCACTTCGCCGCGTCCCTCGGGCTCACCGGCGGCGCCCAGGTGCCGCCCGACGACGAGACGCGCAACCTCGGCTTCGACTCGCTGACGGCGCTGACCGCACGCAACGCGCTGGCCGAGGCCACCGGGCTGTCGCTGCCCGCGGCCGTGGTGTTCGACTTCGCCACGCCCGCCGGGCTCGCCCGCCATCTGAAGAAGGAGCTGCTCGCCCGCTGACGCGGCAGTTCCTGCCGGGCGGCGCGGTACCGGACGGTGCCGCGCCGCCCGGCGCCGTCATGACGCCGAAAGCTGACAGGAGAGGACCGATGAGGGTCGAGAACGTTCACATCGAATCGCTGGGAGTCGTGCTGCACGAGTGGGCCGACGCCCAGCAGGCCGTGGCCGAGGGAAAGCTGGACGCCGAGATCCAGGCGGCGAACGGGCTGACGGGCACTCATGTCGCCGGTGACGTCCCGGCCATGGACATGGCCGTGCAGGCCGCCCGGACCGCGCTGGACCGCTCGAAGATCGACCCCGAGGACCTGGGGGCGCACATCCACAGCGCCGTCCACTACCAGGGGCCCGACGGCGCCTATCCGCCCGGCTACATCCTGCGGGAGCTCGGCCTGGGCACGATTCCCGCGCTCTACCTCCAGCAGGGCTGCGACGGCATGCTCAGCGCCCTGGAGGTGGCGATCGGCAAGCTCACGGGAGCCGCCGAGGCGGGGGCGGTCCTGCTGACCACGGGTGAGAACTTCTCCTCGCCGGACACCGACCGCTGGAAGGGCTTCGGCCAGGCCTACATCCTGGGCGACGGTGCGGCGGCGGCGCTGGTGAGCGACGAGGACGGCTTCGCCGCGGTGCGCTCCCTCAACTCGGGTGTGCTGCACGAGCTGGAGCGCTGGCACCGCGGCAACGGTCCGCTGCTGCTGCGCGAGGGCACCGGGGCGGTGTCCGACATGGTCGAGCGGGCCCAGCAGTTCACCGACCGGATGCCCCTGTCGGAGACGATGGAGAAGCTGACCCTCTTCGACCTGGACATCATCCACCGGTCGCTGGTGGACGCCGGCCTGAACGCCTCCGACCTCGCCAAGGTGGTGCCGATCAACATGGACGGCAGGATGATCGAGTACTCGATCATGATGCCGCTGGGCCTGCCGATGTCGCGCTGCAGCTGGGACTTCGGCAGGGCGGTGGGACACGTGGGCGGCGCCGATGTGTTCATCACCCTGGAGCACCTGGTGCGCACCCGCGAGGTGGTCCCGGGCGACCACGTCCTGCTGGTCTCCCAGGGACCGGGCTGGATCTGCAGCGCGGCCGTGCTCACCATTACCGACACCCCGCACTGGGCGCACTGAACCGCACCCTCCCCCTCAGCAGGAACCGCAGAACCGCAGGACCCGATGGGGTCCTGCGGTTCTGCGGTTCTGGGGTGCGTCTCAGTGCGCCAGCCGCTTCAGCCAGTCGTCGGCGGCGGCCGCCGTGGTGCGGGCGTGGGCCTCCATCATCGTGAAGTGGTTGCCGGGGACGTCGACCACGGTGTGCGCCCGCTCCCAGGACGCCTGCCACTCGTGGAGCTCCAGAGGGCCCCTCGCGTCGGCCGGCACCGGGGGCTCGCTGGAGCGCACCAGCAGGACCGGGCTGTCGAGGGGACCGGGCTCCCATTCGCCGATCATGGCGGCGTACCAGCTCATGGCGGTCAGCCGGTCGGTGTCCATGTGGGCGAACATCGACTCGCGGTCGAACATGCCGCCCAGCATCTGCTGGGAGAACCGCAGGAACGGCGAGTCCGCGCGCGGCATGTAGGTGTCGAGCAGGACCACGGCCGCCGGGGGCCTGCCCTGCTCGTGGAGGTGGCGGGCGGCGGCCAGCGCGAGGATGCCGCCCGAGGAGGAGCCGACGAGGACGACGGGGCCCTCACCGGCCGCCTGGGTGACCGTCTCGGCCTGGAGCGCGGCGACGGCGTCGAACGAGGCGGGCAGCGCCTCACCGGTGCCGAAGCCCTGCGTGGGCAGCGCCCACACGTCGCGCCGGCCGCGGAAGGCGGAGGCGAACCGCGCGTACTGGTGCACGCCCGCCAGGGCCACGTAGGAGCTGAAGCAGACGAACGGCGTGCCGGCCTCGCCCTTGGAGAGCCTGACCGGCCCGGGCACCGCGGTCAGCTCCCGCGGGGAGGCGAAGGTCGGCCGCAGTTCGGCGGCGGCCTGCAGCAGGGCGAACCCCTCGTCGACCCGGCCGCTCCGGCAGGCCCGCTTGAACAGGCCGCTGAGCGTGTCCTCGGCGCGCGGGGCGGGAGCGTCGGCCGGCGGCGCGGCGGCGCCGCCCGCCGGCGCCGTCTGCGGCGCATCCAGCAGCCGTTCGTCGAGGTGGGCGGCGAGCAGTTCCGGGGTGGCGTGGTCGAACAGCAGGGTCGGCGGCAGTTTCAGGGCGGTCGCGGTGGCGAGGTGGTTGCGCAGCTCGACGGCGGTCAGGGAGTCGAAGCCCTGTTCGGTGAAGAGCCGGTCGGCCTCCACCGCCTCGGCGGACGCATGTCCGAGGACCGCCGCGGCCAGTTCGCGGACCAGGCCGACCAGCGCGGTGCGGCGCTCGGCGGGGGCGAGTCCCGCCAGCCGTGCGGACGCGCTCACCGCCGCCGGGGCGCCCGCCGCGGTGCGGCGGGCGGCGGGCCGCTCCGCGGGCCGCAGCAGGGCCTGCAGGGCGCCGTGTCCCGCGGTGGTGTCCATGGCGATGAGTGCGGGGTGGTCGGTGGTGAGCGCGGTGTCGAGCAGGAGGAGGCCGTCCTTGGCGGACAGCGGCCGCATGCCGCCGCGGGCCATGCGGCGCCGGTCGGTCTCGGAGAGGCCGGACGTCATGGCACTGCTGCCCTCCCACACTCCCCACGCGAGGGAGGACGCGGGCAGGCCGAGGGCCCGGCGGTGGGAGGCGAGCGCGTCGAGGAAGGCGTTGGCGGCGGCGTAGTTCGCCTGGCCCGGGGAGCCGAAGGTGCCCGCGGCGGAGGAGAACAGCACGAACGCGGACAGGCCCAGGCCCGCGGTGAGTTCGTGCAGCAGCCAGCCGCCGTCGGCCTTCGGGCGCAGGACCCGCTCGAAGCGCTCGGCGTCCAGGGCGGTGACCGCTCCGTCGTCCAGGACGCCGGCGGCGTGCACCACACCGGTCAGCGGCACCTCGGCGGGGACGTGGGCGAGGAGTTCTTCGACCTCGGCGCGTTCGGCGGTGTCGCAGGCGACGAGGGTGACGCGGGCGCCCAGTTCACGCAGATCGTCCACAAGGTCGTCCGCGCCCGGTGCCGCCGGGCCGCCGCGGCTGGTGAGCAGCAGGCTGCGCACGCCGTGGGCGGTGACGAGGTGCCGGGCGACCGTGCTGCCCAGGGCGCCGGTGGCGCCGGTGACCAGGACGGTGCCGGACGCCAGGTCGGGTGCGGCGCTGCCGGGGCCGACCGGGGCCAGCCCCGGCAGCAGGACCTGGCCGGCGCGCACCGCGCTCTGCGGGAGGCCGGCGGCGACGGCGGCGAGGAAGGCACGGTCGTCCGCCCCGCCGGACACGCCGCCCGTGTCGCCCGTGTTGTCTGTGTTGTCTGTGTTGTCTGTGTCGTTGGTGTCGGGCAGGTCCACGAGCTGGAAGCGGCCGGGGTGTTCGCTCTGCGCGGAGCGGACCATGCCCCACAGGGCGGCGGCGGCCGGGTCCTGGACACCGACACCGACACCGACACCGACGCCGTCGTCGGCGGCATCGGCGTCGGCGTACGCGGCCACGGCGGACCGGGTGACGAACACCAGGCGGGAGGCGGCGAAGCGCTCGTCGGCGAGCCAGCCGCGGATGTGGTCGTGGGCCGGTGTGAGCACCGAGCGGACGGCGCCGGGGACGCCGTGTCCCTGGGTGCGGTGGCCCTCCGGGGCGATCAGCACGACGTCCGGCAGGGTCATACCGGTGTCCACGGCCTTGCCGAGCGCGTCGAGATCGGCGTAGGTCTCCAGGTGGACGCCCGCGGCGTCGATGGTCTGGGCCACCCGGTCGTCGCCCTCGCCGAGGATGATCCAGCGGACCGATTCGGGACGGGGCGCGGTGGGGGCGGGCTGCGCGGGGCTCCAGGCCAGGCGCAGCAGTCCGGGCGCCCGGCCGTCGTGTTCGGGCAGCCGTGCGGCGGGGACGGCGCGCAGGGTGACGGACTCGGCGGAGGCGACGGGGCGGCCGGCGGTGTCGCAGGCGAGGACGGAGAAGCCGTGGTCGTGACCGGCCGGTGCCAGCCGTACCCGCAGAGCGGTGGCGCCCTCGGCGTGCAGGGTCAGGCCGCTCCACGCGAAGGGCAGCATCGCCTCCCCGGCGTCCTTCTCGCCGGTCGTGCCCGGGAGTTCGACGAGGAGCGCATGCGTGGCCGCGTCGAGCAGGGCGGGGTGCAGGCCGAAGCGTGCGGCGTCGGCGCGGTACTCCTCGGGCAGCGCGACCTCGGCGAACACCTCCTCGCCGCGCCGCCACACGGTGCCCAGGCCCTGGAAGCTGGGCCCGTAGGCGAACCCGGCGGCGGCGAAGCGCTCGTAGTGTTCGCCCGTGGCCACGATGTCCGCGCCCTGCGGGGGCCAGAGGGTCAGGTCGGTGGCGGGGGCGGCCGGTGTCTCGGGGGCGAGGGTGCCCTGGGCATGCCGCTCCCAGGGGGTGCCGGCGCCCGCGGGGCGTGCGTACACGCCGAAGGTACGCCGGCCCCGCTCGTCGGGCGCCTCGACGGCGACCTGGAGCTGGACGGCGCCCTCGCGGGGGATCACCAGGGGGCTGTGCAGGGTGAGTTCGGTGAGGTGGCCGCAGCCGGCGTGGTCGCCGGCGTGGACGGCGAGGTCGAGATAGCCGGTCGCGGGCAGGATGACCTCGCCGAGCACGGCGTGGTCGGCGAGCCAGGGGTGGGTGCGCAGCGACAGGCGTCCGGTGAGCAGGAGGGTGTCGGAGCCGGCGGGGCGGACGGCGGCGCCCAGGAACGGATGCGCGGCCGTCTCCAGGCCTGCGCCCTGAAGGTCGCCGGTCCACGGCGCGCTGGGCAGCCAGTAGCGCTCCCGCTGGAAGGCGTAGGTGGGCAGGGGGACGGGCCGGGCGCCGGTGAACAGGGCGCGCCAGTCGGGTTCGGTGCCGTTCGTGAACAGCCGGCCCAGTGCGGTCAGGACGCCGCGGACCTCGGGGACGTCCTTGCGGACGGCCGGGGCGAGCAGGGCCTCGGCGCGGTCGGGGTCCTCCAGGGCCGCCTGGGCCATGGCGGTGAGCGTGGCGTCGGGGCCGATCTCCAGGAAGCGGGTGGCGCCCAGGTCGTCGCGGGTGCGGCGGACGGCGTCGTGGAAGCGGACGGGCTCGCGGACGTGGCGCACCCAGTACTCGGGGTCGGTCAGCTGCTGGGCACCGGCCGGTTCACCGGTCAGGCCGGAGACGACGGTCAGGCGCGGCGCGGTGTAGGTGAGCTGGGCGGCGACGGCCCGGAAGGCGTCGAGCATCGGTTCCATCAGCGGTGAGTGGAAGGCGTGGCTGACGCGCAGCCGGGAGGTTTTGCGGCCCATCGCGGCCACCTGGCCGGCGACGGCGGTGACGGCGTCCTCGGTGCCGGAGACGACCGTGGCGAGGGGCCCGTTGAGGGCGGCGACGGCGATCTGTGTCTCCCGCCCGGCGAGCAGCGGCAGCACCTCCGCCTCGGAGGCCTGCAGGGAGACCATCGCGCCGCCCGCGGGCAGTTGCTGCATGAGCCGGCCGCGGGCGGCGACGAGCGTGCAGGCGTCCTTGAGGGAGAGCACGCCGGCGACGTGCGCCGCGGCGATTTCGCCGACGGAGTGGCCGGTGACCTGGTCGGGCACGACGCCCCAGGATTCCAGCAGGCGGTAGAGGGCGACCTCGAAGGCGAACAGGGCGGGCTGGGCGTGCTCGGTGCGGCCAAGGACCTCGGCGTCGGCTTCGTCTCCGAGGACGAGGTCGCGCAGCCCGGGCAGGTGGGCGCAGGCCGCGTCGAAGGCCTCGGCGAAGGCGGGGAACTCCTGGTGGAGTTCGCGTCCCATGCCGGGGCGCTGGGCGCCCTGGCCGGTGAAGAGGAACGCGGTCCTGCCGCCGCCGCGCGCGATGCCGGACGGTGTCTGCGGTCCGCTGCGCCCGGCGGCCAGGGCGGTGAGGCCTGCGGTGAGTTCGGTCCGGTCGGTGCCCAGGACGACGGCCCGGTGCTCGAAGGCGGTACGGGTGGCCGCGAGGGACAGGCCCACGTCGCGGGGGTCCGCGTCCGGCCGGTCGGCGAGGTGGGCGAGCAGGCGGCTCGCCTGGTCGCGCAGGGCGGCGGCGCTGCGGCCGGTGAGCACCCAGGGGGTGACGGATCCGCCGCGGCCGGTGCCGGTCTGCTGCGCCGTCTCGGCGGGCGGGGCGGCTTCGATGATGATGTGGGCGTTGGTGCCGCTGATGCCGAAGGACGAGATGCCGGCGCGGCGCGGGTGTCCGGCCCCGGCGGCGGGCCAGTCGACGGCCTCGGTCAGCAGACGCACCTCGCCCGCCTCCCAGTCGACGTGGGTGGAGGGCCGGTCGACGTGCAGAGTGGGCGGCAGGATTTCGTTCTGCAGGGCCAGGACCATCTTGATGACACCCGCCACCCCCGCACCGGCCTGCGTGTGGCCGATGTTGGACTTCACCGACCCCAGCCACAGCGGCCGCCCGGCGGGCCGGTCCTGCCCGTAGGTGGCGAGGACGGCCTGGGCTTCGATCGGGTCGCCGAGGGTGGTGCCGGTGCCGTGCGCCTCGACCACGTCCACCTCCGCGGCGGCGACGCCCGCGTCCGCGAGGGCGGCGCGGATCACCCGCTGCTGCGAGGGACCGTTGGGGGCGCTGAGGCCGTTGGACGCACCGTCCTGGTTGACCGCGCTGCCGCGGACGACGGCCAGCACGGGGTGGTGATTGCGGCGGGCGTCGGAGAGGCGCTCCACCAGGAGCATGCCGCCGCCCTCGGAGAAGCCGGTGCCGTCGGCCGCGTCGGCGAACGCCTTGCACCGGCCGTCGGAGGCCAGGCCGCGCTGCCGGCTGAAGTCCACGAACAGGCCGGGGGTCGACATGACGGTGACGCCGCCGGCCAGGGCCATGTCGCACTCGCCGGTGCGCAGGGATCGTACGGCCAGGTGCAGGGCGACCAGGGAGGCCGAGCAGGCGGTGTCGACGGTGACCGCCGGGCCTTCCAGGCCGAAGGTGTAGGAGAGGCGGCCGGACAGGACGCTGGCGGAGTTGCCGGTGCCGAGATGGGCGCCGGCGTCCTCGTCGTGGGCCAGCGGGCGGGAGGTGTAGTCCTGGTAGTTGGTGCCGGCGAAGACGCCGGTGCGGCTGCCGCGCAGGGTCTTGGGGTCGATGCCGGCGCGTTCGAACGCCTCCCAGGAGACCTCCAGCAGCAGGCGCTGCTGCGGGTCCATCGCGACGGCCTCACGCGGCGAGATGTTGAAGAAGGCCGGGTCGAAGTCGGCGAAGGAGGAGAGGAATCCGCCGGCGCGGGTGGAGACGCGGCCGGGCTGTCCGGGTTCGGGGTCGTAGAGGGCGTCCAGGTCCCAGTCGCGGTCGTCGGGGAAGGCGGTGATCGCGTCGGTGCCGTCGGCGAGCAGCTGCCAGAACTCCTCGGGCGTGTTCGCCTCGCGGGGGAAGCGGCAGGCCATGCCGACGATGACGACCGGGTCGTCCTCGGTGTCCGTGCCCCGTGCCGCGAGCGCCGTGGTGGCCGTGGTGGCCGGCGCGGAGGCGGCGGGGGCGGTGGGGGCGAAGGCGGCGCTGAGGTGGTCGGCGAGGGCGGCGGGCGTGGGGTAGTCGTAGACGAGGGTGGTCGGCAGTCGCATGCCGGTGGCCTCGCCCAGGGTGTTGCGCAGTTCGACGGCGGTGAGCGAGTCGAAGCCGAGTTCGCGGAAGGCCCGGGTGGGTTCGACGTCGTCGGGGCTCGGGTGGTTGAGCACGTAGGCGATGTGGGCGCGGACGAGGGTGAGCAGGGCGTGCCTGCGGTCGCTCTCGCCGAGCGGGGCGAGCTGTTCGGCGAGGCCGCCCGCGTCCGCGTGCTCCTGGTCGGGTCCGGGGCGGGGGGCGGCGGTCAGGGTCTGGCGCAGTTCGGGCAGGGCGGCGTAGAGGCGGCGCGGGCGGCCCTTGAGGAGTTCGGCGCCGAACAGCTCCCAGTCGGTGTCGGTGACGACGAGCGTGGTGTCGTCGTGGTCGAGGGCGTGCTGCAGCGCGGTGACGGCGGTGGCGGGGTCCATGAGGCGTACGCCGTGGCGCTCCAGGCGTTCGCCGATGCTGCCGGAGGCCATGCCGCCGAACGCCCAGCCGCTCCAGGCGACGGCGGTGGCGGGCAGGCCGCGGGAGCGCCGGTCCTCGGCGAGGGCGTCGAGGAAGGCGTTGCCGGGGGCGTAGTTGCCGTGGCCGGGGCTGCCGAAGACGCCGGAGGACGAGGAGAACAGGACGAAGGCCGACAGGTTCATGCCGGCGGTGGCGGCGTCGAGGTTGAGGGCGCCGCCCGCCTTCACGCGCAGGACCTGGGAGAGGCGTTCGGGGGTGAGGGAGGTGATGACGCCGTCGTCGAGGACGGCGGCGGTGTGGAACACGGCGGTCAGGGGCCGCTGGGCCGGTATGGCGGCGAGCAGGCGCGCGAGGTCGTCGGGGTCGGCGATGTCGCAGCGGACGAGTTCGGTGCGGGTGCCGAGGGCGGCGAGTTCGGCGGCGAACTCCTGGGCGCCGGGCGCTTCGGGTCCTGAGCGGCTGACGAGCAGCAGGTCACGGGCGCCGGAGCGGGCGAGCCAGCGGGCGACGTGGCGGCCGAGGGCGCCGGTGCCGCCGGTGACCAGGACGGTGCCTTCCGGGGTCCAGCGGCGGCCGGCGGGCAGTGACCCGGTGGCGGCGTGCAGCAGCCGGCGGCCGAGGACGCCGGTGGTGCGGATCGCGACCTGGTCCTCGTGGTCGCGGCCGGCGAGCACCCCGGTGAACCGGTCGGCGGCCCGGTCGTCGAGGGTGGCGGGCAGATCGACGAGACCGCCCCAGGAGTCGGCCTGTTCGAGGGCGACGACGCGTCCGAATCCCCACACCAGCGACTGGGCGGGGGCGTCGGTCCCGGTGTGCGGGGCGGTCGCGACGGCGCCCCTGGTGGTGAACCACACCGGGACGTGCGCGGCGAGGTCGTCCAGTGCCTGGACGAGGGTGACGGTCCCGGCGAAGCCCCGGGGCACGGCGGGAAACGCGGGCAGGGGGTCTTCGTCGAGGGCGAGCAGGCTGACGATTCCGGCCGCGCCGGTGACGGCGTCGGTGAGCTGGGCGGCGAGGGCGGCGCGGTCGGCGGCGCAGTCCACCGCGACGGTGACGGGGCTCGCGCCGGCACGCTTGAGGGCGGCGGCGAGGGCGGTGGCCTCTGCTTGGTCCTCGCGGCCGGCGGGGACGACGAGGGGCCAGGTGCCGGTGAGGGCGGGCGCGGGCGCGTCCTGGAGGGGGTGCCAGGCGATGCGGTAGCGCCAGGAGTCGGCGACGGCTCCCTCGGTGCTGCGCCGGCGGTAGTGCGCCAGCGCCGGCAGGAGGCAGGAGACGGCGTCCTCGTCGAGGCCGAGGGCGGCGGTGAGTATCGCGTGGTCGCCCTGTTCGACGGCCTCCCAGAACGGTGCGTCGGCGGTGACGGGTGCGGCGGAGGCGGAGGCCAAGGCGGCGGCCCGGGTGAACTCGGGCCAGTAGCGGCGGCGTTGGAAGGCGTAGACCGGCAGGTCGACGCGGCGGGCGGGGCCGGCCTGGGCGGCGCTGAAGTCGACCTGGCAGCCGCGCACGGCGAGTTCGGCGAGGGCGAGCAGGAAGCGGTCCGGGCCGCCCTCGCCGCGGCGCAGGGTGCCGGTGACGGCGGTGCCGGTGACGGAGAGGGTGTCCAGGATGTCGCCGACGGTGGTGGTCATCACCGGGTGGGGGCCGACCTCGACGAAGACGCGGTGGTCCGCGGCGGCCAGCGCCTTGACGGTGTCCTCCAGGCGGACGGCCTGGCGGACGTTGCGGTACCAGTAGTCCGCGTCCAGTGCGGTGGTGTCCTCGATCCGGCCGCCGGTGACGGTGGAGTAGAACGGTATGTCGGCCTGGCGCGGGACGATGGGCGCGAACCCGGCGAGGAGGGCGTCGCGCACCTCTTCGATCCGGGCGGAGTGCGAGGCGTAGTCGATGGCGACGCGGCGCGCCCGTACGCCCTCGTCGGTGAGGTGGGCGTGGAGCGCGGTGAGCGCCTCCTCGTCGCCGGAGACGACGACCGCGCGGGGGCCGTTGATGCCGCCGACGGACAGCCTGTCCTCCCAGCGGGCCAGGTGGCGTTCCACGTCGGCGAGCGGCAGCGGTACGAAGAGCAGGCCGCCGCGGCCGGCGAGCGGGCGCAGGGCGCGGGCGCGGGCGACGACGACCTGGGCGGCGTCCTGCAGGGTGAGGGCGCCGGCGATGTGGGCGGCGGCGATCTCGCCCTGGCTCTGGCCGGCGACGGCGACGGGGTGGACGCCGCAGGACTGCCACAGGCGGGCGAGCGCCACGCACACCACGAACAGGGTGGGCTGGACGATGTCGAGGCGTTCCAGCGGCGGGGCGCCCTCGGTGCGGCGCAGGACGTCGAGGACCTTCCAGTCGGTGAGCGCCTCGACGGCGGCGGCCACCTCGGTGAAGTGGGTGCGGAATCGTTCGTCGCCGTCGAGGAGTTGGGTGGCCATCTCCTCCCACTGCGGGCCGTGTCCGGGGAAGAGGAAGACAGCTCCGCCCTCGGTGTCGGCGGCGCCGCGGACGACGCGGGGTGCGGGGGTGCCCTCGGTGACGGCGTCCAGGCCGGCCAGGAGTTCGTCGTGGTCGTGGGCGACGACGACGGCGCGGTGTTCCAGGGCGGGCCGGGTGGCGGCCAGGGACCAGGCGATGTCGGCGGGCTGCTGGGTGCGTCCGTCGCCCGTGCGCAGGTGCTCGGCCAGGCGCTGGGCCTGGGCGCGCAGTGCGGTGTGCGTGCGGCCGGACACCGGGAAGGCGAAGGGTCCGGTGGCGGACGACCCGGTGGCGGAGGGGCTGGTGGCGGAGGGGCTGGACACGGACGAGCCGGTGGCGGGGGCGGCCGGCTGCGGGCCGTCGGGGCCGGGCTGCTGCGACTCCTCGGGCGCCGGGGGCTGTTCGAGGATGACGTGGGCGTTGGTGCCGCTGACGCCGAAGGAGGAGACGGCGCAGCGCAGCGGCCGGTCGGCGGCCGGCCAGGGCCGGGCGGCGGTGAGCAGTTCGACCCTTCCGGCGGACCAGTCGACGTGGGTGGAGGGCTCGTCGACGTGCAGGGTGGCGGGCAGGTGCCGCTCGCGCAGGGCGAGGACCATCTTGATGATGCCGGCGACGCCGGCGGCGGCCTGGGTGTGGCCGATGTTGGACTTCACCGAGCCCAGCCACAGCGGCCGCCCGTCGGGCCGGTCCTGGCCGTAGGTGGCCAGCAGCGCCTGCGCCTCGATGGGGTCGCCGAGGACGGTACCGGTGCCGTGCGCCTCGACGGCGTCCACGTCCGCCGGGGCCAGGCCCGCGGAGGCGAGCGCCTGCCAGATGACGCGTTCCTGGGAGGGGCCGTTGGGGGCGGTCAGGCCGTTGGAGGCGCCGTCCTGGTTGACGGCGGAGCCGCGCACGACGGCGAGGACGGGGTGGTTGTTGCGGCGGGCGTCGGCCAGGCGCTCGACGACGAGGACGCCGGCGCCCTCGCCCCAGGCGGTGCCGTCGGCGGCGTCGGCGAAGGCACGGCAGCGGCCGTCGCGGGAGAGCCCGCGCTGCCGGCTGAACTCCAGGAAGACCGTGGGCGTCGACATGACGGTGACGCCGCCGGCGAGCGCGAGGTCGCACTCGCCGGCGCGCAGCGCCTGCACGGCCAGGTGCAGAGTCACCAGCGAGGACGAGCACGCGGTGTCGAGGGACACCGCGGGGCCTTCCAGCCCGAGGGTGTAGGAGATGCGGCCGGACAGGACGCTGGAGGAGTTGCCGACGCCGTCGTCGCCCGCGTTGTCCGACAGGCTCAGCAGGGTGGTGTAGTCCTGCAGGTTGGTGCCGGCGAACACGCCGGTACGGCTGCCGCGCAGCGCCACCGGGTCGATGCCGGCGCGTTCCAGGGCCTCCCAGCAGATCTCCAGCAGGAGCCGCTGCTGCGGGTCGGTGCCGACGGCCTCGCGGGGCGAGATGCCGAAGAAGCCGGCGTCGAAGTCCCCCACGCGGTCGATGAATCCGCCCCTGCGCGTGTAGCTCTTGCCGGGCACCCCGGGCTCGGGGTCGTACAGCGCGTCGGTGTCCCAGCCGCGGTCCGGGGGCCACTCGGTCATGGCGTCGGCGCCCGACCGCAGCAGCCCCCACAGGCCCTCGGGGTCGCTCACGCCTCCCGGGAAGCGGCAGCCCATGGCGACGATCGCGACGGGTTCCCGGCCCCGTGCCTCCGCCTCGCGCAGTCGCTGCCGCGTCTGGTGAAGATCGGCCGTGACCTTCCTCAGGTAGCCGAGGATCTTCTCCTCATCGCTCATGCGTCATTCACCCGTTCCCCGGTCCCGTATCCGTGCGCCGGTGCCGCAGCACCCCGCTCAGGAGATTCCAAGATCGTTCTCGATGAAGTCGAAGATCTCGTCCGCCGCGGCGGAGTTGATCCGGTCGCTCACGTCGTCCGTCGCCGTGACGGCGGCGGGTGCCGCGGTCCCGTCCGCGCCGCCGAAGCGGGCGAGGAGCGACCGCAGCCGTACGCCGATGCGCTCCCGCTTCGCGTCGTCGTCCGGCAGGCCGGTCAACGCGGCCTCCAGACGGTCGAGTTCGGTGAGCACCTGGCCCGCGCCGTCCACGCCGTCGGTGAGCCTGCCGCGCAGGTAGACGGCGAGGGCCGAGGCGTTGGGCTGGTCGAACAGCAGCGTGGCGGGCAGCGCGAGGCCGGTGACGGTGCCGAGCCGGTTGCGCAGCTCGACGGCCATCAGCGAGTCGAAGCCGAGGGCGTTGAAGGCCCGGGTGGCGCCGACCCTGTCGGTGGAGGCGTGTCCGAGAACGCCGGCGACCTGGGTGCGCACCAGGGTCACGAGCGTCCTCTCCTGCTCGGCGGCGGACTGCCCGGCCAGCCGGGCGCGCAGCGTCCGGGCGGCGTCGTCCTGCCCCGCGTCCGCCGGGCGGGCGGCCGCCAGGTCGCGCACCTGGGGCAGGTCGGACAGGAGCGGGCTGCGCCGGGCCGAGGCGAAGCCGGGCACGAAGCGTGCCCAGTCCACGTCGGCGACGGCCAGGGCCGCGTCCGGGCGGGCCACGGCCCGCCCGAGGGCCCGCGGAGCGCGCTCGGGGTCCAGCGGGTTCATGCCGCTGCGCCGCATGCGCCCTTCGGCCTGGGTGTTCTCCGCGGCCATGCCGCCGCCGGCCCACGGGCCCCAGGCCAGGGAGGTGGCGGGCAGTCCCGCGGCCCTGCGCCGGTGGGCCAGGGCGTCCAGGTAGGCGTTGGCGGCGGCGTAGTTGGCCTGGCCGAGGGTGCCGAGGGTGCCGGACACCGAGGAGAACAGGACGAAGGCGGACAGGTCGCGGCCCTGGGTGAGGTCGTGGAGGTTGCGGGCGGCGGCCAGCTTGGGGCGCAGCACCCTCTCCAGGCTCTGGGGCGAGAGGGTGTCGATGAGCCGGTCGTCGAGGACGCCCGCGGTGTGCACCACGGCGTCCACCGGATGTTCGGCCAGGAGGGCGGCCAGCGCGTCGCGGTCGGCGACGTCGCAGGCGGCGATCACGAGTTCGGTGGCGGTGCCGTCCAGTGCGGCCTTCAGGGCGGCCGCGCCCTCGGCGCCGCCGCCGGAGCGGCTGACGGCCAGCACGCGGCTCGCGCCCTGCTCGGCGAGCCAGGCGGCGGTGCGCACGCCGAGGGCGCCGGTGCCGCCGGTCAGCAGGACGGTGCCCTTCCAGGACGGTTCGGCGGCGGGACGGGCGGGGCCTTCCACGCGTACGAGGCGGCGCAGGAAGGTTCCGGAGCCGCGCACCGCGACCTGGTCCTCGCCGTCGCGTCCGGCGAGGACCGTGCACAGGCGGCGGGCGACGTCCTGGGCGAGAGGCGTGCCGGTGCCGGCGGGGAGGTCGACCAGGCCGCCCCAGCTCCGCGGGTATTCCAGGGCCGCGCAGCGGCCCAGGCCCCAGACGGCGGCCTGTTCGGGCGCCTCGGGCGCCTCCTGGGCGTGGACGCCGACGGCGCCCGCGGTCAGGCACCACAGGGGCACCGCGGAGAGTGCGGCCACGCCCTCGGCGCCCTCGGAGAGTGCCTGCACGAGGGCGGCGGTGGCGGTGAGGCCCCCCGGTGTGGACGGGTGGCCGGGCAGCGGCGTCACGTCGGCGGCCAGCAGGGAGAGCACGCCGCGGACCTCCAGGCCGCCGGCCGCGTCGGCGGCCGTGGCCGTGGCCAACTGTCCGGCCAGGGTGGTGCGGTCGGCCGTGGCGCAGTCGACGGGGACGGTCACGGCGCGGGCGCCGTGCGCGCCGAGGGCGGCGGCGACGGAGGCGGCCCAGGCGCCGTCCGCCAGGTGTGCGGGGACGGGCAGCAGCCAGGTGCCCGTGAGGGCGGCGGCCTCGTCGGAGGCGGGCTTCCAGACGATGCGGTGCTCCCAGCTCTCCTCCCGCGAGGCCTGCTTGGCCTCGCGGCGCCAGGACGCGAGCGCGGGCAGGACGGCACTGAGCGGGGCGTCCCCGTCGAGGTCGAGGCGGGCCGCCAGCTGTTGCGGGTCGGCCTGCTCGACGAGGTCCCAGAACGGGGTGTCCTCGGCGGGCGCGGCGGGCGGTGCGGAGGACTGAAGCCAGTAGCGCTCGCGCTGGAAGGCGTAGGTGGGCAGTTCGGTGCGGCGCGCGTCCCGGCTGTGCAGCCGGGTCAGGTCCGCCTCGCCGCCGCGGGCGTACAGCAGGCTCGCGGCGAGCAGGGCGCTGCGGCGCTCGGGGCCCTCGCGCCGCATCAGCGGTACGGCGGCGGCGGCCGCGGGGTCGGCGGCGCTGTCGAGGACCATCGTCGTCAGCGTGGCGTCGGGGCCCAGTTCGAGGTAGGTGGTGACGCCCTCGGCCTCCAGGGTGCGCACGCCGTCGCAGAAGCGGACCGCCTCGCGCACGTGCCTGCTCCAGTAGGCCGCCGAGCGCAGGTCGTCGCCGGCGGCGAGGCGGCCGGTGACGTTGGAGACGACGGGCAGCACCGGCACGGCGTAGTCGACCTGCGCCGCGACCTGTTCGAACTGCGCGAGCATCGCGTCCATACGGGGTGAGTGAAACGCGTGGCTGACCCGCAAACGCCTGGTCTTTCGGCCGCGGTCCGCGAACTGGGCGGCGATCCGCGCCACGTCATCCGCGTCTCCGGACAGGACGAGTGAGGCGGGGCCGTTGAGGGCGGCGGTGGAGACACGGTCGCCGACGCCGTCGGGGCCGTCGAGGAGGGGTCGTATCTCCTCCTCGGTGGCCTCGACGGCGATCATCGCGCCGCCCTCGGGCAGGGCCTGCATCAGGCGGCCGCGGGCGGCCACCAGGGCGCAGGCGTCGGGGAGGGTGAGGATGCCCGCGGCGTGGGCGGCCGTCAGTTCGCCGATGGAGTGGCCCATGAGGGCGTCGGGGCGCTCGCCCCAGGAGAGGGCCAGGGCGTGCGCGGCGGTGCCGACGGCGAACAGCGCGGCCTGGGTGTAGGCGGTCTGGCCGAGGAGTGCGGCCTCGGGCGAGCCTTCTTCGCAGAAGACCACCGGGCGCAGCGGCGGGCCGTCGAGGTGCCGGTCGAGTTCGGCGCAGACCGCGTCGAACGTGTCGGCGTAGACGGGATGGGCGTCGTACAGGTCGCGGCCCATGCCCGGGCGCTGGGCGCCCTGGCCGCTGAAGAGGAACGCGGTCTTGGCGCCGGTGTGGGCGACGCCGGTGGCGAGGTCGGGGGTGTTTTCGCCCTGTGCGGCGGCGGCGAGTGCGGTGAGCAGTTCCGCGTGGGTCTCGGCGACGGCGACGGCGCGGTGGTCGAGGGCGTGCCGGGTGGTGGACAGGGAGTGCGCGAGGTCGCGCAGGTCGGTGTCGGGGTGGGCGAGGAGATGGGTGCGCAGCCGGGCGGCCTGGGCGCGCAGGGCCTGCGGGGTGTGCCCGGCGAGGGCGAACGCGCGCGGCTGGGCGGCGGGTTCGGGCCGGTCTGCGGCGGGGTGGGGGGCGGGCGGTTCCTCCAGGATGACGTGCGCGTTGCTGCCGCTGATGCCGAAGGAGGAGACGCCGGCCCGGCGGGGCCGCCCGGTGTGGGCCGGCCAGGTCCGGGGTTCGGTGAGCAGTTCGATGGCGCCGCTGGACCAGTCGATGTGCGGGGAGGGCGCGTCGACGTGGAGGGTGCGGGGCAGTTCGCCGTGGCGCATGGCCATGACCATCTTGATGATGCCGGCGGCGCCCGCCGCGGCCTGGGTGTGGCCGAAGTTGGACTTGGCGGAGCCCAGCCACAGCGGCCGCCCGTCGGGCCGGTCCTGGCCGTAGGTGGCCAGCAGGGCCTGGGCCTCGATGGGGTCGCCGAGGGTGGTGCCGGTGCCGTGCGCCTCGACGGCGTCCACCTCGGCCGCCGCCAGGCCCGCGGAGGCGAGGGCCTGGCGGATGACGTGCTGCTGGGAGGGGCCGCTGGGGGCGGTCAGGCCGTTGGAGGCGCCGTCCTGGTTGGTCGCGGAGCCGCGCACCACGGCCAGCACGGGGTGGCCGTTGCGGCGCGCGTCCGAGAGGCGCTCCAGCAGCAGGACGCCGACGCCCTCGGAGAAGCTGGTGCCGTCGGCCGAGGCGGCGAAGGCCTTGCAGCGGCCGTCGGCGGCCAGGCCGTTCTGCGCGGTGAACTCCGTGTAGGTGCCGGGGGTGGCCATCACGGTGACGCCGCCGGCCAGCGCCATGCCGCATTCGCCCTGGCGCAGCGCGTGGGCGGCCAGGTGGAGGGCGACCAGCGCCGAGGAGCAGGCGGTGTCGACGGTCATGGTGGGGCCTTCGAGGCCGAAGGTGTAGGCGACGCGGCCGGAGATGACGCTCCCGGAGACACCGAGGCCGATGTAGCCCTCCATGCCTTCGGGGATGTCGGCGAGGCCGGAGGCGTATCCGGAGCCCATGGCGCCGACGAACACGCCGGTGCGGCTGCCGCGCAGGGACAGCGGGTCGATGCCGGCGCGTTCGAAGACCTCCCAGGAGGACTCCAGCAGGAGCCGCTGCTGGGGGTCCATCGCGAGGGCCTCGCGGGGTGAGATGCCGAAGAGGGAGGCGTCGAAGTGGGTGGCTCCGTAGAGGAATCCGGCTTCGAGGCCGGGCAGGCGCTCGAGGTCCCAGCCGCGGTCGGCGGGGAAGGCGGAGATGGCGTCGCCGCCCTCGGCGACGAACCGCCACAGGTCCTCGGGGGAGGTGACGCCGCCGGGGTACTGGCAGGCCATGCCGACGATGACGACGGGGTCGTCGTCGCGGGCGGCCACCGTGGCGGCGGCCGTGTGGGTGGTGGTGCCGCCGAGTTCCTCGCGCAGGTGGCGGGCGAGGGCGGCGGGGCGGGGGTGGTCGAAGACGAGGGTGGCGGGCAGCCTGAGGCCGGTTTCGGCATTGAGGCGGTTGCGCAGTTCGACCGAGGTGAGCGAGTCGAAGCCGAGGTCGCGGAAGGACTGGTCGGCGCCGATGGCGCCGGCCGCGTCGTGGCCGAGGGCGGTGGCGGCGTGCCGGCGGACCAGGTCGAGCAGCAGCCGTTCCTGCTCGGCCGCATCGAGGCCGGCCAGCCGTGCGGCCAGCCGGGGTGCGCCGCCGGCGGTGGCCTCGACGGTGCGGCGGGCCGGGGCCGGTACGAGGCCGCGCAGCAGTACGGGCAGCCGGCCGGCGGTGGCAGCGGCGCGCAGGGCGGCGGCATCCAGCCGGAGCGGGGCGAGCAGTGCCTCACCGCTCGCCAGCGCGGCATCGAAGAGGCCGAGGCCCCCTTCGGCGGTGATCGCGGGCAGGCCGGAGGCGGCGATGCGCCGGACGTCGTCCTCGCTGAGGCCTCCGGTCATGCCGCCGGTGCCTTCCCACAGGGTCCAGGCGAGGGAGGCCGCGGGCAGACCGTGGGCGCGCCGGTGCTGGGCGAGGGCGTCGAGCACGGTGTTGGCGGCCGCGTAGTTGGCCTGTCCGGCGCCGCCGAGGAGGCCCGCGGCGGAGGAGAACAGGACGAACGCCGTCAGGTCGGCGTCCAGGGTGGCGTGGTGCAGGGCGAGGGCGGAGGCGGCCTTGGCGCGCAGCACGGCATCCAGGCGCTCGGGGGTGAGGGAGGCGAGGATGCCGTCGTCGAGGAGGCCGGCGGTGTGCACGACGCCGCGCAGCGGCCGCTCGGCGGGGATGCGGGCGAGCAGGCGCGCGAGGTCGTCGGGATCGGCGGTGTCGCAGGCTGCCGCGGTCACCTGGACGCCCTGTGCGGCGAGTTCGGCCACGAGGTCGGCGGCGCCGGGGGCGTCGGGGCCCCGCCGGGAGGCGAGGACGAGGCTGCGCACGCCGTGGCGGGCGACGAGGTGGCGGGCGACGAGGGCGCCCAGGAAGCCGGTGCCGCCGGTGATCAGGACGGTGCCTTCGGGGTCCCAGGGCGCCGCCGCGGGGCCGTCGTCGGTGTCCGTGGCGGGGCGGGGGGCGCTGACGCGGGCGAGCCGCGGGGCGAGGAGCTGCCCCTCGCGCAGGGCGAGTTGGGGCTCGCCGGCGGCGAGAGCGGCGGTGAGGGCCGCGGCGGGCAGCGCGCCGGTGTCAAGGCCGAGGCCGGTGCCGGTGTCGAGGCCGGTGCCGGTGTCGAGGTCGAGGTCGAGCAGGACGAGGCGGCCCGGGTTCTCCGTCTGGGCGGAGCGGACCAGGCCCCAGGCCGCGGCGGCGGCCGGGTGCGGTACGTCCTCGCCGTCGCGGGCGGCAACAGCCCCGCGGGTGAGGACGACGAGGCGGGCGTCGGCGGGGCCGGCGGCGAGCCAGCTCTGCACGGTGTTCAGCACGTGCGCGGCCACGGTGGTGATGTCGTCGAATCCGGCGGCCGGGCACGGCAGCAGCACCGCCTCGGCGTCCTCGGGGACGTCGGCGGGGCCGGCCACGCGGGGCCAGCCGGCGTCGAGACCGGTGTCGTCGCCCCCGGACACGTACCAGCGGCCGGACAGGGAAGCGCCCGGTGCGGGCGGGGTGTTCTCGACGGGGTTCCACCGCAGGCGGTGCAGGGCGCCGGCCACCGGGGTGGCGGCGCCGCGCAGGCTGTCCGCGGACACGGGCCGGGAGACGAGGGTGTCGACGGTGGCGACGGGCCGGCCGGCGGCGTCGGCGATGCGCAGGGCGACACCGCTCGCGCCCGCCGGTTCGATCCGCACCCGCAGGCTCGCCGCGCCGACCGCGTGCAGGCGCACACCGCTGAACGAGAACGGCAGGCCGACCCCGGCGGAACTCCCCTCCCCCGCCGGGCCGGTGAGCTGGGCGTGCAGGGCGGCGTCCAGCAGCGCCGGGTGCAGTCCGTAGCGGGCCGCCTCCTTGTGCTGGTCCTCGGGCAGCGCGACCTCGGCGTACCAGGCGCCGCCCGCGCGCCAGACGGCCTTGAGGCCCTGGAACACGGGGCCGTAGTGGTAGCCGGTGTCCGCGAGGGCGGCGTAGAACCCGTCGAGGGAGACCGGCGTGGCGCCGGGCGGCGGCCAGGCGGTCAGGTCGAAGGACGGCTCGGCGGCCCCGGCGGCCAGGGTCGCGGAGGCGTGTCGGGTCCACTCGGCGCCGTCGCCGTCACCCGCGGCGGGCTCGGGGCGCGCGTACACGCTCAGCGGGCGGCGGCCGGAGGCGTCGGGGGCGGCGATGACGAGCTGGAGCTGTGCCGCGCCCTTCTCCGCCAGGACGAGCGGGGCTTCGAGGGTCAGTTCCTCCAGCAGGTCGCAGCCGACCTCGTCGCCCGCGCGCAGGGCGAGTTCGGCGAAGGCCGTGCCGGGCAGCAGGACGGTGCCGGAGACGGTGTGGTCGGCGAGCCAGGGCTGGGAGCGCGCCGAGAGCAGGCCGGTGAGCAGGACCCGGCCGTCGTCGGCGACGCGGACGACGGCGCTCAGCAGCGGATGCGCGGCGGCGCCGAGTCCCGCGCCCGTGAGGTCGCCGGCGCCCCGGGCGCTCATGCGCAGCCAGTACCTCTCGCGCTGGAAGGCGTACGTGGGCAGCTCTACGCGGCCGGCGGGGTCGCCGGTGTCGGTGTCGGTGCCGAGGAGGTGTTCCCAGTCGACGGCGGCGCCGTGTGTGAACAGTCCGGCCACGGCCGCCAGCAGCGTAGGGGCCTCGGGCCGGTCCTTGCGCAGGGAGGCGAAGCAGGCCCGCTCGGTGGTGTCGTCGGGCAGGCCGGTGCGGGCGAGCGCGGTCAGTGTGGTGTCGGGGCCGAGTTCGAGGAACCGGCTGACGCCGCCGTGCCCGGCGAGCCAGGTGATGCCGTCGGCGAAGCGCACGGCCTGCCTCAGGTGGCGCACCCAGTAGTCGGGCGAGCGCAGCTCCTCGGCGGTGGCGGGTTCGCCGGTCACGTTGGAGACGACCGTGATCCGCGGGGCGTGGGAGGTGACGCTCTCGGCGACGGTGCGGAACTCGCCGAGGGCGGCGTCCATGCGGGCGGAGTGGAAGGCGTGGCCGACGCGCAGGCGCCGGGTGCGGCGGCCCTTCGCGTGCAGCCGCCCGGCGACCTCCTCGACGGCGCTCTCGTCGCCGGAGATGACGGTGGCCCCAGGGCCGTTGACGGCGGCGATGCTCACGGCGCCGCCGTGTGCGGCGAGCAGCGGGGCGACCTCGTCCTCGGCGGCCTCGGCGGAGATCATGGCGCCGCCCGGCGGGAGGGCCTGCATGACGCGGCCGCGGGCGGCGACCAGCCGGCAGGCGTCGGCCAGCGACCAGACGCCCGCGACGTGCGCGGCGGCCAGTTCGCCCAGCGAGTGTCCCAGCAGGTACTTGGGCTTCACGCCCCAGGACTGCAGGAGACGGAACAGGGCGACCTCGACGGCGAACAGGGCGGGCTGGGTGAGGTCGGTGCGGTCCAGGGCGTCCGGGCCCTCGGCCCCCTCGAAGACGATGGCCTTCAGGGAGCGGCCCAGCACGGCGTCGAGGTGGCCGCAGACCGCGTCGAAGGCCTCGGCGAACGCGGGGAACGCCGCGTACAGCTCACGGCCCATGCCGAGGCGCTGGGAGCCCTGTCCGGAGAAGAGGAAGGCGGTGGCGCCGCGCAGGGCGCGGCCGGTGACGACGTGCGGCGCGGCGGGCGCGGCAGCGTCCTCGCCGTCGGCGTCGGCGAGCTGTGACAGGCCGCGCAGGGCGGCGGCGTGGTCCTCGGCGAGGACGACGGCGCGGTGCTCGAACAGCTGGCGGGTCGTCACGAGGGCGCGGGCGATTGCGGGCAGTTTGGCGTCGTCCTCGCCGGTGACGCGGTCGAGGAGCCGGGCGGCCTGGCCGCGCAGGGCGGCGGCGCTGCGCGCGGAGACGATCCACGGCACGGCCGGCAGCGCGGCGGCGGGCGCCGCGCCCTGCCCGGCGGCGCCGTCCTCGGCCGGGACCCCGGCGTCCGCGGCGGGGGCTTCGGCGGGGGTCTCGGCGGGGGTCTCGGCGGGTGCGGCCTCCAGGATGGTGTGGGCGTTGGTGCCGCTGATGCCGAAGGACGACACGGCGGCGCGGCGCGGCCGCTCGGCGGTGTCCGGCCAGGCGGCGGGCTCGGTCAGCAGGCGGACGTGGCCGGCGGACCAGTCGACGTGGGTCGAGGGCTCGGTGATGTGCAGGGTGCGCGGGAGGCGGCCGTGGCGCAGGGCCATGACCATCTTGATGACGCTGGCGACACCGGCGGCGGCCTGGGTGTGGCCGAGGTTGGACTTGAGGGAGCCGAGCAGCAGCGGGTTCGTCTCGTCCTTGGCGCGGCCGTAGGTGGCCAGCAGGGCCCCTGCCTCGATCGGGTCGCCCAGTGAGGTGCCGGTGCCGTGGGCGTCCACGGCGTCGATGTCGGCCGCGGTCAGCCCGGCGCCGGCGAGGGCCTGTTCGATGACGCGCTGCTGGGAGGGGCCGTTGGGGGCGGTCAGGCCGTTGGAGGCGCCGTCGGAGTTGACGGCGGAGCCGCGGACGACGGCGAGGACCTGGTGGCCGTTGCGGCGGGCGTCGGAGAGCCGTTCCACGAGGAGCATGCCGACGCCCTCGGACCATCCGGTGCCGTCGGCGTCGTCGGAGAACGCCTTGCAGCGGCCGTCGGGGGCGAGCCCGCGCTGCCGGCTGAACTCGAAGAGCAGCCCGGGGGTGGCCATGACGGCGACGCCGCCGGCCATCGCAAGGTCGCACTCCCCCGACCTGAGGGCCTGCACCGCCCAGTGCAGGGCGACCAGGGAGGAGGAGCAGGCGGTGTCGACGGTGACGGTCGGGCCCTCCAGGCCCAGGACGTAGGAGATGCGGCCGGAGGCGACGGAGGTGGCGTTGCCCGCGAGCATCAGCCCGTGGACGTCCTCGGGCACCTCCACCGGGCCCTGGCCGTAGCCGGAGGAGGCGGCGCCGACGAAGACGCCGGTGGCGCTGGAGCGGAGGGTGGCGGGCGGGATGCCGGCCCGCTCCAGGAGTTCCCAGGACGCCTCCAGCAGCAGCCGCTGCTGGGGGTCGGTGGCGAGGGCCTCGCGGGGGCTCATGCCGAAGAAGCCGGCGTCGAACGCGGCGGCGTCGCTGAGGAAGCCGCCCTCGCGGGTGGAGAAGGTGCCCGGCTTGTCGGGGTCGGGGTCGAAGCGGTCCTCGATGTCCCAGCCGCGGTCCGCGGGCAGCGTTCCGATGGCGTCGCCGCCCTCGTCGACGAGCCGCCACAGGTCCTCCGGGGTGGCGATGGCGCCGGGGAAGCGGCAGCTCATCGCGACGATGGCGATGGGCTCGCGGTTCTTGTCCTCCACCTCGCGGAGCTGACGGCGGGTCTGTCGCAGTTCTGCCGTCACCCGCTTGAGGTATTCCACGTACTTGTCGTCGTCAGCCACGTGTGTCACTTCCTTGAACCGAGCCGGGCGGTGTCCGTTGTGCGGAGATCCAGCGCTGTGGTGCGGGGACCCGCGGCGCGGGCGTCCGCTGCGGTTGTCACGTCGTGCCCAGCTCCCTGTCGATGAGGTCGAACAACTCGTCGGCGGTCCCGGCCGATTCCAGTTCGCCGTCCTGGGCGTCGCCCGGCTGCCCGGCGGCGGCGAGGGTCACCGGGACGCCCGACCAGCGGGCCAGCAGCTCCCGCAGCCGGTCACTGACCCGGGCGCGGTCCTGGGCGTCGTCGACGTCGGTGCCGTTCAGCGCGGCTTCCAGGCGGTCCATCTCGCCCAGCAGGGCCTGCGCGCCGCCGGGGGCGTCGGGCAGGTCCAGTTCGGTCAGCAGGTGGCGGACCTGGACGGCGGGCGTCGGGTAGTCGAAGACGAGGGTGGCCGGCAGCCTGAGGCCGGTGACGGCGCCCAGGCGGTTGCGCAGTTCGACCGCGGTGAGCGAGTCGAAGCCGAGTTCCTTGAACGTCTGCTCGGGCTCGATCCCGGCGGCCGAGGAGTGGCCGAGGACGGCCGCGGCCTGCTCGGCGACCACGTCGAGCAGCAGCTGCTCACGGTCGGCGGCGGACAGCGGGGCCAGCCGCTCGCCGAGGGTCCGCGTGCTGCTTGCGGTGCTCGGGGCGGCCGTCTCGGCCCGGCGGCGGGCGGGTGCCTTGACCATGCCGCGCAGCAGCGGCGGCAGGACGTCGGCGTGTTCGCGCAAGGCGGCCGGGTCGAGGTCCATCGGCAGGAGCACCGCACGGTCGGTGTCCGGGCCGGCGTCGAGCAGCCGCATGCCCAGCTCCGCGCCGAGCGGGACCATGCCGGTCCGGGCGTGCCGGGAGCGGTCGGCCTCGCTCAGTTCGCCGGTCATGCCCGCTTCGGGCAGCCAGGTGCCCCAGGCCAGGGAGGTCGCCGGCAGGCCCGCATCGTGCCGGTGGTGGGCCATCGCGTCCAGGAAGGCGTTGGCGGCCGAGTAGTTGGCCTGTCCGGCGCCGCCGAACGTACCGGCCACGGAGGAGAACACCACGAACCGTGCGAGGTCCATGCCGCGGGTCAGTTCGTGCAGGTTGACCACGGCGTCGGCCTTCGGCCGCATCGACTGGTCGATGCGCTCGGGGGTCATGGAGGAGATGACCCCGTCCGCCAGGACGCCCGCGGTGTGGATCACCGCGGTCAGCGGGTGGGCGGCGGGCAGGGAGGTCAGGAGCGCGGCCAGCGCGTCGCGGTCGCCGGTGTCGCAGGCGACCACGGAGACGTCGGCTCCCAGGGCGGCCAGTTCCTCCCGCAGTCCGGCCGCGCCGGGCGCGTTGGGTCCCTGCCGGCCGGCCAGCACCAGGTGGCGCACGCCGAGGTCGGCGACCAGGTGACGGGCCGTGACCCGGCCCAGTCCGCCGGTGCCGCCGGTGAGCAGCACCGTGCCGTCGGGGTCGGGGGCACGGGGCACGGTCAGGACGACCTTGCCGATGTGCCGGGCCTGGCTGAGGAAGCGGAACGCGTCGGGGGCCCTGCGTACGTCCCAGGTGGTCATCGGCAGCGGCACCAGCGCCCCGTCCTCGAAGAGGGCCACCAGTTCCCGCAGGATCTCGCCGATGCGGTCGGGCCCGGCCTCGACGAGGTCGAAGGCCCGGTAGGCGACGCCCGGGTGGTCCCCGGCGACCTGCCCCGCGTCGCGGACGTCGGTCTTGCCCATCTCCAGGAAGTGTCCGCCGCGCGGCAGCAGGCGCAGTGAGGCGTCCACGAACTCCCGTGCCAGCGAGTCCAGGACGACGTCCACGCCGCGGCCCTCGGTGCTCTCCAGGAACAGCTTCTCGAAGCCGAGGTCGCGGGAGGAGGCGAGGTGGGCGTCGTCGAGCCCCGCGGCGCGCAGCGCGTCCCACTTGCCGGGGCTCGCGGTGCCGAACACCTCGGCGCCCAGGTGGCGGGCGAGGTGGACGGCGGCCGTGCCGACCCCGCCGGCGGCGGCGTGCACGAGCACGGACTGGCCGGGGCGCAGCCCGCCGAGGTCGACGAGGCCGTAGTACGCGGTCAGGTAGACGATGGGCACGGTGGCGGCCTGCGCGAAGCTCCAGCCGCGCGGGATGGGCGCGACCATGCGTTCGTCGGCGACGGCCACCGGGCCGAAGGCTCCGGCGAACATGCCCATCACCCGGTCGCCGGCGGCGAGTCGGGTGACCTCCGCGCCGACCTCGGTCACCACGCCGGCGCCCTCCAGGCCGATCGCCGTGGCGTCGCCGGGGTACATGCCCAGCGCGGTGAGGACGTCGCGGAAGTTGACGCCCGCGGCGCGCATCGAGATACGGACCTCGCGCGGCGCGAGCGGTCCCATCACCTCGGGGCACTCGGTCAGCCGCAGGCTCTCCAGGGTGCCCTTCTCCTCGATGCCGAGCCGCCAGGCGACGGCTCCGGCCGGCGCGGTGAGCGCGCGCTCGGCGGCCAGGGGAATGATCCGCGGGGTGGTCACCGCGCCGTCCCGGACGGCCAGTTCGAGGCAGCCGGAGGCGAGGGCGGCGGGCAGCGCGGCCGCCGAGGCGGGGGCCGCGTCGATGTCCACGAGGACGAAGCGGCCGGGGTTCTCGGAGCGGGCCGAGCGGACCAGGCCCCAGGCGGTGGCCCGGGCCGGGTCGGCGGGCCGCGGTCCGACCCGCACGGCGTCGCGGGTGACGACGGCGAGCCGGGCGTGCGCGAAGCGGGGCTCGTCGAGCCACTGCTGGACGAGGCCGAGCGTCGTGTGCGCCGTGGCGCGGGCGGCGGCGGCCAGGTCGTCGGCGGCACTGCCGGCCAAGTCGTCGACGGCGGTGTCGGGCGCGGGCAGCGCCAGCAGCACCGTCTCCGGTATGTCGGTGTCGGACGCGGCGAGCGCGGCCAGATCGGCGAAGACCCGCACCCGCGAGCCCGCGCTCTCCCACTCCGCGGCCAGCGCCCGGGCTTCGGTGCCGCCGACCAGGCTCCAGTCCGGTCCCGGCGCCGGTGTGCCGGTGGGCACGGGCACCCAGTCCAGCTCGTACAGGCCTTCCTGGCGCGGTGCGCCGACGGTGGAGCCGGCGAGGTCTCCGGTGAGTTCGCGCAGGGTGAGCGAGCCGACCGAGGCGACCGCCCGTCCCGCCGGGTCGGCGAGCGTCAGGCTGATGGACTCCGGGCCTTCCTGCACCATGCGCACCCGCAGCGCGCCGGCGCCCACGGCCTCCAGACGGACCCCGTTCCAGGAGAAGGGCAGCCGTCCCGCGTCCTTCATGGGCACGAACATCACGGCGTGCAGGGCGGCGTCCAGCAGCGCCGGGTGCAGGTCGAACGCCCCGGCGGCCGGGTCGGCGGCCTCGGGCAGCGCGACCTCGGCGAACACCTCCTCGCCGCGCATCCACACCGCCTTCAGGCCCTGGAAGAGCGGCCCGTACAGGTGGCCGCGTTCGGCGAAGCGCTCGTAGAAACCGTCGAGCGGCACCTCGTCGGCGTCCTTCGGCGGCCAGACGGCGAAGTCGTACGGCGCTTCGGGCGCGGCCGCGCCGCCGGTGGTGAGCAGGCCCTCGGCGTGCAGCGTCCACGGCCGGCCGGCGTCCGCGTCCTCGGCCCTGGAGTGCACGCTCAGGGCGCGGGCGCCGGAGGCGTCGGGCGCCTCCACACGCAGTTGTACGCGCACGGCGCCGCGCTCGGGCAGGGTGAGCGGGGTGAGGATCGTCAGTTCCTCCACCCGGTCGCAGCCGGCGTGTTCGGCGGCGTGCAGGGCCAGGTCGAGGAAGCCGGTGGCCGGGAACAGGGCCGTGCTGGTCAGCGCGTGGTCCGCGAGCCAGGCGTGGCTGCGCAGCGACAGGCGTCCGGTGAACAGGAAGGCGTCGCCGCCGGCGAGTTCGACCGCCGCGCCGAGCAGCGGGTGTGCCGCGGAGCCGAGCCCCGCCGAGCTCACGTCGCCCAGCAGGACGGGCGGCCTGGGCCAGAACCGCTGGCGCTGGAAGGCGTACGTCGGCAGGGCCACGGCCTGGGCGCCGGTGGTGTCGAAGGCGTGGGCCCACTCGACTGCGACGCCCTTGACGAATGCCTGGGCCAGGCCGGAGAGCAGGGCCTCGCGTTCGTCGCGGTCCTTGCGCAGGGTGGGTACGAAGAGCATCTCGTCGCCGCGGGTGACTCCGGACTGGGCGAGGGCGGTGAGGGTGCCGTCGGGGCCGATCTCGATGAACCGGCGGACCCCCCGCTCCTCCAGCCACCGCACACCGTCGGCGAACCGCACGGCTTCCCGGACGTGCCGCACCCAGTACTCCGCGGACTCCAACTCCCCTGCGGCAGCGGCCTGTCCGGTCACATTCGACACCACGGCCAGCTGCGCCGGCGCATAGGTCACACTCTCGGCGACCGTACGGAATTCATCGAGCATCGGTTCCATCAGCGGTGAGTGGAAGGCGTGGCTGACGCGCAGGCGTGAGGTACGGCGCCCCATAGCCGCCACCTCCCCCGCGACCACCTCGGCCACCGACTCCACACCCGAAAGCACCACCGACCGCGGCCCGTTCACCGCCGCGACCGACACGTCCGCCCCACGGCCCTCCAGCAGCGGCGTGACCTCGTCCTCCGATGCCTCGACGGCGAACATCGCGCCACCGGCGGGCAGTTGCTGCATCAGACGGCCCCGCGCCGACACCAGACGGCAGGCATCTTCGAGCGACAGCACCCCCGCCACATGCGCGGCCGCCAGCTCACCGATCGAGTGACCCACCACGAAGTCCGGGCGCACCCCCCACGACTCGACGAGACGGAACAGGGCCACTTCGATCGCGAACAGCGCGGGCTGCGCCCACTCCGTGCGGTTCAGCAGCTCCGCGTCCGTGCCGAAGACCACGCCTCGCAGGCCGTCGTCCAGGTGTGCGCAGACGGCGTCGAAGGCCTCGGCGAACACCGGGAAGGACTCATACAGTTCACGGCCCATACCGAGGCGCTGCGCGCCCTGGCCGGAGAAGAGGAAGGCGAGTTTGCCTTCGCCGCGGGCGGAGCCCGTGACCGTGGAGGGGTCGCTCTCGTCCTCGGCCAGCGCCTGGAGGCCGGCCATGAGCGTGTCGCGGTCGGCGCCGAGGACGACCGCGCGGTGTTCGAAGACCGAGCGGTGCGCCGCGAGGGACAGGCCCACGTCGGCGGCGTCCGCCCCGGGCTGCCGCAGGAGGTGGGTGAGGAGCTGGGCGGCCTGTGCGCGCAGGGCGGTGCGGCTGCGTGCGGTCACGGCCCACGGCAGCATGCCGTGGGTGGGGGCCGGTTCGGTGTCGGCCGGTGCGGTGTCCTCCTCGGTGGCGGCTTCGATGATGATGTGGGCGTTGGTGCCGCTGATGCCGAAGGACGAGATGCCGGCGCGGCGCGGGTGTCCGGCCCCGGCGGCGGGCCAGTCGACGGCCTCGGTCAGCAGACGCACCTCGCCCGCCTCCCAGTCGACGTGGGTGGAGGGCCGGTCGACGTGCAGGGTCGGCGGCAGAACACCGTTCTGCAGGGCCAGGACCATCTTGATGACACCCGCCACCCCCGCACCGGCCTGCGTGTGGCCGATGTTGGACTTCACCGACCCCAGCCACAGCGGACGCCCGGCGGGCCGGTCCTGACCGTAGGTGGCGAGGACGGCCTGCGCTTCGATCGGGTCGCCGAGGGTGGTGCCGGTGCCGTGCGCCTCGACCACGTCCACCTCCGCGGCGGCGACGCCCGCGTCCGCGAGGGCCGCGCGGATCACCCGCTGCTGCGAGGGACCGTTGGGGGCACTGAGGCCGTTGGACGCACCGTCCTGGTTGACCGCGCTGCCGCGGACGACGGCGAGGACGGGGTGGTGATTGCGGCGGGCGTCGGAGAGGCGCTCCACCAGGAGCATGCCGCCGCCCTCGGAGAAGCCGGTGCCGTCGGCCGCGTCGGCGAACGCCTTGCACCGGCCGTCGGAGGCCAGGCCGCGCTGCCGGCTGAAGTCCACGAACAGGCCGGGCGAGGCCATGACGGTGACGCCGCCGGCCAGGGCCATGTCGCACTCGCCGGTGCGCAGGGATCGTACGGCCAGGTGCAGGGCGACCAGGGAGGCCGAGCAGGCGGTGTCGACGGTGACCGCCGGGCCCTCCAGGCCGAAGGTGTAGGAGAGGCGGCCGGAGACGACGCTGGCGGCGTTGCCCGTCAGCATGTAGCCCTCGAAGTCCTCCTGGGAGGCGGCCAGCATGCCGGTGTAGTCCTGGCCGTTGGTGCCGGCGAAGACGCCGGTGCGGCTGCCGCGCAGGGCCTTGGGGTCGATGCCGGCGCGTTCGAACGCCTCCCAGGAGACCTCCAGCAGCAGGCGCTGCTGCGGGTCCATCGCGACGGCCTCACGCGGCGAGATGTTGAAGAAGGCCGGGTCGAAGCCGCTGGCGTCGTTCAGGAAGCCGCCGGTGCGGGTGGAGATGCGGCCGGGTTTTCCGGGTTCGGGGTCGTAGAGGGCGTCCAGGTCCCAGCCGCGGTCCTCGGGGAAGGGCACGAGTCCTTCCGCTCCGTCGAGCAGCATGCGCCACAGCTGTTCGGGGGTGCTGACGTCGCCCGGGAAGCGGCAGCCCATGGCGACGATGGCGATCGGCTCGTCGTCCGGCAGGGGTGCGGGGAGCGGGGCGGTGCCGGTGGTGGCCGGCTGTTCCTCTCCGGCCAGTTCCGTAAGGAGGTGGGCGGCGAGTGCGGAGCAGGTCGGGTGGTCGAAGACGAGGGTGGCGGGCAGGCGCAGGCCGGTGATGCGGTTCATGCCGTTGCGCAGTTCGACGGCGCTGAGGGAGTCGATGCCCAGGTCGGTGAAGGCGCGGCCGGGTTCGACCGCTTCGGCGGACGGGTAGCCCAGGACGTTCGCGACGTAGGAGCGGACGACGTCGAGGACGGCGTCGGCGCGGTCGTAGCCGGGCAGTTGGGCCAGGTGGGCGCGCAGGGAGGAGGAGTCGGCCGCGGGGGCATCGGTCTTCTCGGCGCGGGCGGTGTCCAGGGCGCGGCGTGCCGCGGGCAGGTTGTCGAGGAGGTGGCTGGGGCGCGGTCCGGTGAAGGCGGGGGCGTAGGTGTCCCAGCGCAGGTCGGTGACGGTGACGGTGGTGTCGTCGCCGTCGAGGGCCCGGCCCAGGGCGTCGCAGGCGGACCGGGTGTCCATGGGGTGGACGCCGTAGCGGCGCATGCGCTCGCCGGCGGTGTCGCCGACCATGCCGCCCTCGGCCCACAGGCCCCAGGAGACGGCGGTGGCGGGCAGGTTCTGTGCGCGGCGGTGCTGGGCGAGGGCGTCCAGGAAGGCGTTGCCGGGGGCGTAGTTGCCAAGGCCTGCGCCGCCGATGACGCCCGCGGTGGAGGAGAACAGGACGAAGGCCGACAGGTCCAGGTCCCGGGTCAGTTCGTGGAGGTGGAGCGCGGCGGTGGCCTTGCCGCGCAGGACGGGGTCCATGCGGTCGGGGGTCAGGGAGTCGATGACGCCGTCGTCGAGGGAGCCGGCGGCGTGGAACACGGCGTTAAGGGGGCGGTCGGCGGGGATGGAGTCGAGCAGGGTGCGCAGGGCGTCCCGGTCGGCGGCGTCGCAGGCGGCGAGGGTGACGTCGGCGCCGAGTGCGGTGAGTTCGTCGCGCAGTGCGGCCGCGCCGGGGGCGTCGGCGCCGCGGCGGCTGGTGAGGATCAGGTGGGTGGCGCCGCGGGTGACGAGCCAGCGGGCGAGGTGGCCGCCGAGGGCGCCGGTGCCGCCGGTGACCAGGACGGTGCCGCGCGGGCGCCAGGTCCGGGGGTCGGTGAGGGGGGCGGCGGCGTGGACCAGGCGGCGGCCGAAGGTGCCGGAGGGCCTGATCGCGATCTGGTCCTCGCCGCCCGGGGCGGCGAGGACGGCGCACAGGCGGGTACCGGCGCGGGTGTCGAGTACGGCGGGCAGGTCGATCAGGCCGCCCCAGCGTTCGGAGTGTTCCAGGGCGGCGACCCGGCCCAGGCCCCAGACGAGCGCCTGGGCGGGGCCGGTGACGGTTTCCGATCCGGTGGCGACGGCGCCGCGGGTGGCGCACCACAGCGGGGCGTCGGTGTGGGTGTCGCCGAGGGCCTGCAGGAGCGCGAGGGTGTCGGCGAGGCCGTGCGGGACGGCCGGGTGGGCGGGGTGCGGGCGTTCGTCGAGGGCGAGCAGGGACAGTACGCCCGCCACCGCCGGGGCGGCCGGGGCCGCGGTGGTGTCGGTGTCTTCGGTGTCTTCGGTGCCGAGGGCGGCGGTGATCAGGGCGGCGAGGCCGGCGCGGTCACTGCCGCCGTCGGGGACGGTGACCAGGCGGGTGTCGCGGGCGCCGCCTGCGGTCAGGGCCCGGCGGGCGGCGGCGAGGAGTTCGTGGTGGCCGGCCGCGTCGGCGGGGGCGATCACGAGCCAGGTGCCGGACAGGGTGCCCGCGGGGTTCTCGGTCAGCGGGGACCATCCGACGCCGTAGCGCCAGGAGTCGGTGGTGGAGCGTTCGCGGCTGGTGCGGCGCCAGGTGGACAGGGCCGGCAGGAAGGTGCTCAGCGGGGCGTCGGCGGGGACGTCGAGGGCGTCGGCGAGCGCTTGGAGGTTCTCCTGGTCGACGGTCTCCCAGAAGCGGGACTCGACGGAGTCGGCGGTGAGGGAGCCGGACGCGGCGGCGTCGGCGGCGGCCGCCTCCCGCACGTTGGGCCAGTACCGCTGGTGCTGGAAGGGGTAGGTCGGCACGTCGACGCGGTGGGCGCCGGTGTGGGCGAAGACGGCGCTCCAGTCGAGGGCGATGCCGTGGACGTGGGCCTGGGCGACGGCGGTGAGGAACTGGTCGAGTCCGCCCTTGTCGCGGCGCAGGGAGCCGAGTACGGCGCCCTCGGTGCCGGTGTCCTCCAGCGTCTCGCGCAGGCCGACGGCGAGCACGGGGTGCGGGCCGACCTCGAGGAAGGTGCGGTGGCCCTCGGCGATCAGGCCGCGGACGGCCTCCTCGAAGCGGACGGTCTCGCGCAGGCTGGTGTACCAGTACTCGGGGCCGAGGGTGGTGGTGTCCTGCCACTGGCCGGTGAGGGAGGAGCGGAAGGGGATGTCGGCCTCCCGCGGCTCGATGCCGTCGAGGGCGTCGAGCACGCTCGCGCGGATCGGCTCGACCTGCGGCGAGTGGGAGCCGTAGTCGACGGCGACCTTGCGGGCGCGTACGCCGTCCTCGGTGAGGGCGGTGAACAGTTCGTCGAGCGCGGCGGCTTCGCCGGACACCACGACGGAGGCGGGTCCGTTGACGGCGGCGACGGCGAGGCGGCCGGCCCAGGGGCTCATGCGCGTACGGGTCTCGTCGGCGCTCAGCGGCACGGACATCATGCCGCCGCTGCCGGCGATGGAGATGATGGCCCGGCTGCGCAGGGCGACGATGCGGGCGCCGTCGTCGAGGGACAGGGCCCCGGCGACGCAGGCGGCGGCGATCTCGCCCTGGGAGTGGCCGACGACGGCTGCGGGGGTGACGCCCAGGGAGCGCCACAGGCCGGCCAGGCAGACCATGACGGCCCACAGGGCGGGCTGGACGACGTCGACCCGGCCGAGGTCGGCGGCGCCCTTCTCGCCGCGCAGGACCGCGGTCAGGGACCAGTCGGTGTAGGGGGCGAGCGCGCGTTCGCAGTCGGCGGCGAGGGAGGCGAACACGGGTGAGGCGGCGAGGAGTTCGCGGGCCATGCCGGTCCACTGCGCGCCCTGTCCGGGGAAGACCAGGACGGGCTCGGCGGCGCTGGGGGCGGTGGCGCAGACGATGCCCGGCGCGGCGGCCGGGCCGGGCGCGGCGAGGGCGGCGAGCGCCTCGTCGAGGGTGTCGCGGCCACTGGCGAGGACGGCGGCCCGGTACTCGAAGGCCGGGCGGGTGGTGGCCTGGGAGTAGGCGAGGTCGGCGAGGTCCTGGCCGGGGTGGGCGAGCAGGTGGGTGCGCAGGCGTGCGGCCTGGCCGCGCAGGGCGGCCTCGGTGCGGCCGGACAGCAGGGTGGGTACGAGGGGCAGGGCGCCGGTGAAGACACGGGCGCCCGGGGCCGCGGGAGCGTCCGGGCCGGTGGGGGCCGCCGGTTCGGCGGGGGCGGGGGCCGGTTCGCTGTCGGGGGCCTGTTCGACGATGACGTGGGCGTTGGTGCCGCTCATGCCGAACGCGGAGATGCCGGCACGGCGCGGGCGCCCGGTCTTCGGCCACTCCCGCTGCTCGGTGAGCAGTTGGACGTCGCCCGCGCTCCAGTCGACGTGCGGGGTGGGGGTGTCGGCGTACAGGGTGCGCGGCAGGACGCCCTCGCGGATCGCCATGACCATTTTGATGACGCCGCCGACGCCCGCGGCGGCCTGGCTGTGGCCGATGTTGGACTTCAGGGAGCCCAGCCACAGCGGCCGCCCGTCGGGCCGGTCCTGGCCGTAGGCCGCGATGAGCGCCTGGGCCTCGATGGGGTCGCCGAGGGTGGTGCCGGTGCCGTGCGCCTCGACGGCGTCCACCTCGGCCGGGGCAAGGCCCGCGGAGGCGAGGGCCTGGCGGATCACCCGCTGCTGCGAGGGGCCGTTGGGTGCGGTCAGGCCGTTGGAGGCGCCGTCCTGGTTGAGGGCGCTGCCGCGGAGCACGGACAGCACCGGGTGGCCGTGACGGCGGGCGTCGGAGAGCCGTTCGAGGACGATCATGCCGACGCCCTCGGCCCAGCTGGCGCCGTCGGCGTCCGCGGAGAACGGCTTGCAGCGGCCGTCGGGGGCGAGCGCGCGCTGGCGGCTGAACTCGATGAGGGAGCCGGGCGTGGACATCACGGTCACCCCGCCGGCGAGCGCGAGGGAGCACTCGCCCTGGCGCAGCGCCTGGGCGGCGAGGTGGAGGGCGACGAGGCTGGAGGAGCAGGCGGTGTCGACGGACACCGCGGGGCCCTCCAGGCCCAGGGCGTAGGAGATGCGGCCGGACAGCACGCTGGGCGAGTTGCCGGTGCCGACGTAGCCCTCGAAGTTGTCGTCGGCGGCGGCCAGGATCGTGACGTAGTCCTGGTAGGTGACGCCGGCGAAGACACCGGTGCGGCTGCCGCGCGCGGTGGTGGGGTCGATGCCGGCGCGCTCCAGCGCCTCCCAGGACGTCTCCAGCAGCAGGCGCTGCTGCGGGTCCATGGCGAGGGCCTCGCGGGGGCTGATGGCGAAGAACGACGGGTCGAACTGGCTGGCGTCGTGGAGGAATCCGCCCTCACGGGTGTAGACGGTGCCGGGGTGGTCGGGGTCCGGGTGGTAGAGGGTCTCCGGGTGCCAGTCGCGGTCGGTGGGCAGCGGCGAGATGCCGTCGGCGCCGGCGGCGACGAGGTCCCACAGGTCTTCGGGGCTGCGGACGCCGCCGGGGTAGCGGCAGGCCATGCCGACGATGGCGATCGGGTCGTCGTCGACGGGCGCCGGGCGGTGCGCGGCGGCGTCGCCCGCGGCTGCGCCGAACAGGTCGGCGCCGAGGTGCTGGGCGAGCGCGTTCGGGGTGGGGTGGTCGAAGACCAGGGTGGCCGGGAGGGCCACGCCGAGCGCGTCGGAGAGCTGGTTGCGCAGTTCGACGGCGGTGATCGAGGTGAAGCCGAGGTCGGCGAAGGAGCGGGCCGCCTCGACGTCGGCGGGGCCGTCGTAGCCCAGGACGTCCGCGACCCGGGCGCGGACGGTGGCGAGCAGGGTGCGGGCGCGTTCGGCCTCGGGCCGGCCGGCCAGCCGCTGAAGCAGGCTGCCGGGCTGCTGCGCGCGGGCCGCGGCGCGGCGGGCGGGTGCCGGGGTGCGCGCCGGGGCCGGCTGCTCGACGGCCGGGACCGGGGCCGGGGCTGAGTTCGTTGTGGTCTCGGGGGTTGTCGTGGTCTCGGGGGTTGTCGTCTCGGGGGTTGTCGTGGTCTGCGGGGCGAGGGTGCGCATCAGCAGGGAGGCGACGGTGATGACGGGCTCGCCGATCGCGTCGGCGGCCTGAAGGGACAGGGTGTCGGGGCCGCGGCGGGAGAGGCGGACGCGCAGGGTGGTGGCGCCGGTGGCCTGCAGCGAGGTGTCGCCGAGGGAGAACAGGACGCGGCCGTCGCCGAATCCGTCGAAGATGCCCAGGCCGAGCGGGTGCAGGGCCGCGTCCAGCAGCGCCGGGTGCAGGTCGAAGCGTCCGGCCTCCGTGTCGGTGCCCTCGGGCAGGGCGACTTCGGCGTACACGTCCTCGCTGCCGCGCCAGGCGGCCTTGAGGCCCTGGAAGACGGGGCCGTAGTCGAGTCCGGCCGCGGCGAGGCGCTCGTAGACGCCGTCGACATCGAGGGGTTCGGCGCCGGCGGGCGGCCAGACGGTGAAGTCGAACGCGGGGGCGCCGTCCGGTTGCCGGGCGCTCAGGACGCCGTCGGCGTGCCGGGTCCACGGGCCGTCGGTGTCCGGGGCCTCGGCCCGGCCGAAGACGCCGAAGGCGCGGGAGCCCAGCGCGTCGGGTTCCTCCACGCGGACCTGGAGGTGGACGCCGCCCTGCTCGGGCAGGACGAGCGGGGCGTGCAGGACGAGGTCGCGGACGTGCCCGCAGCCGGTGTGGGCACCGGCGCGCAGGGCGAGTTCGAGGAACGCGGCGGACGGCACCACGAGGGATCCGCTGACGCGGTGGGCGGCGAGCCAGGGCTGTGAGCGCGCCGAGAGGCGTCCGGTGAGGACGACGGTGTTGCCCGCGGCCGGCGGGACGACGGCGGCCAGCATCGGGTGGCCGGCCGCGAGGAGTCCCGCGGCGGACGGGTCGCCGGATCCCGCCGGTACGTCGAGCCAGTACCTCTGGTGCTGGAAGGCGTAGGTGGGCAGGTGTACGGGCCGGCCGCCGGGGGCGAGCGTGTCCAGGCAGGACGGCCAGTCGACGGGGACGCCGCGGGTGAACAGGGCGCCCAGGGCGGTGACGAGGACGGCCGGTTCGGGGCGGTCCTCGCGCAGCGCGGGCACGGCGAGGTGGCCGGGCGTCTGCCAGCAGCCCTGGGCGAGGGCGGTGAGGGTGGCGTCGGGGCCGAGTTCGAGGTAGTGCTCGACGCCGGCCCGTTCCAGCCAGGCGATCCCGTCGGCGAAGCGGACCGCCTGGCGGACGTGGCGCACCCAGTACTCGGGCGAGCAGAGTTCCGCGGCGGTGACCGGTCGGCCGGTGATGTTGGAGACGATGGGGATGCGCGGCTCGCCGTAGCCGACGCTCTGGGCGACGGCCCTGAAGTCGGCGAGCATCGGTTCCATGCGGGGCGAGTGGAAGGCGTGGCTGACGCGCAGCCGGGTGGTCTTGCGTCCCTGGCCCGCGAAGTGCGCGGCCACCTCCAGTACGGCGTCCTCGTCACCCGCGATCACCACGGACCGGGGGCCGTTGAGGGCGGCGAGGCCGACCTCGTCCTCGCGGCCGGCCAGCAGGGGCAGTACCTCGTCCTCCGCGGCCTGGAGCGCGGCCATGGCGCCGCCCTCGGGCAGGGCCTGCATCAGCCGGCCCCGGGCGGCGACCAGCCGGCACGCGTCGGGCAGCGCGAGGACACCCGCGACGTGCGCGGCGGCCAGTTCACCGACGGAGTGGCCCAGCAGGTGGGCGGGCCGTACGCCCCAGGACTCGACGAGGCGGTAGAGGGCGACCTCGACGGCGAACAGGGCGGGCTGCGCGTACGCGGTGCGGTCGAGGACCTCGGCGTCGTCTGCGAAGACGACCTCACGCAGCGGCTGCTCCAACTGGCCCTCGAAATGCGCGCATACGGCGTCGAAGGCGTCCGCGTAGACGGGGAAGGCGTCGTAGAGTCCGCGGCCCATGCCGGGCCGCTGGGTGCCCTGGCCGGCGAACAGGAACGCGGTGGCGCCCTCGGTCAGGGTGTCGCCGGTGACGGCGTCGGCGGACGGTCCGCCCGCGGCGACGGCCGCGAGGCCGCGCAGGAGCTGGGCGCGCCCGGCTCCGCTGACCACGGCCCGGTGTTCGAAGGGGGACCGGGTGGTCACCAGGGCGCGGGCGATGTCGGCGGTGTCGAGTTCGGGGTGCTCCTCGACGTGGGTGATCAGCCGGGCGGCCTGGCCGCGCAGGGCGGCGGCGCTGCGGGCCGACACGATCCACGGCGTCACCGCTGCGGCGGCCGGCCGGCGGGCGGGCGCCGCAGGCGCGGCCCCGGACTCGGCCCCGGCCCCGGACTTGGACGGGGACTCGGTCTGCGGGGCCTGTTCGATGACGACGTGGGCGTTGGTGCCGGACACGCCGAAGGCGGAGACACCGGCGCGGCGCGGGCGGCCGGTCTCGGGCCAGGCGGCCTGCTCGCCCAGGAGCCGGACCGCTCCGGCGGACCAGTCGACGCGCGAGGAGGGCTCGTCGGCGTGCAGGGTCCGCGGCAGGACGCCCTTGTCGAGGGCGAGGACCATCTTGATGATGCCGGCGGCGCCGGCGGCGGCCTGGGTGTGGCCGATGTTGGACTTCACCGAGCCCAGCCACAGCGGCCGCCCGTCGGGCCGGTCCTGGCCGTAGGTGGCCAGCAGCGCCTGCGCCTCGATGGGGTCGCCGAGGACGGTACCGGTGCCGTGCGCCTCGACGGCGTCCACCTCGGACGGGGCAAGGCCCGCGGAGGCCAGGGCGGCCCGGATGACCCGCTGCTGCGCGGGACCGTTGGGTGCGGTCAGTCCGTTGGAGGCGCCGTCCTGGTTGACGGCCGTGCCGCGCACGACGGCGAGCACGGGGTGGCCGTGACGGCGGGCGTCGGAAAGGCGCTCGACGACGAGCACGCCGACGCCTTCCGACCAGCCCGTTCCGTCGGCGCCGTCGGAGAAGGCCTTGCAGCGGCCGTCGGGGGCCAGGCCGCCCTGCAGGCTGAACTCGACGAAGGCGCCGGGGTTGGCCATGACGCTGACGCCGCCGGCCAGCGCGAGGTCGCACTCGCCGCTGCGCAGGGACTGCACGGCCAGGTGCAGGGCCACGAGCGAGGAGGAGCAGGCGGTGTCGACGGTGACCGCGGGGCCCTCCAGGCCGAGGGCGTAGGCGACACGGCCGGAGACGACGCTTCCGGCGCCACCGGTCAGCAGGTGTCCGCCGAGGCCTTCGGGAACCTCCGTCAGGCCGGAGCCGTAGCCGGAGCTCGAGGCGCCGACGAAGACACCGGTCCGGCTGCCCTTGAGGCCGGCCGGGGCGATGCCGCCGCGCTCCAGGGCCTCCCAGGACGTCTCCAGGATCAGCCGCTGCTGCGGGTCGATCGCGAGGGCCTCGCGGGGGCTGATCCCGAAGAACGGCGCGTCGAAGCCGGACGCCTCCTGAAGGAAGCCGCCCGAGCGGGTGTCGCTGGCCGCGAGCAGGGTCTCCAGGTCCCAGCCGCGGTCCTCGGGGAAGGCGGAGACCGTGTCCAGGCCGCCGAAGACGATCCGCCACAGGTCCTCGGGACCCGCCACTCCGCCCGGCAGACGGCATCCCATGCCGACGATGACGACGGGATCGGTGTCGGGCGCGGCGGCCACCGGGAGCCGCGGGGTGCGGTCGTCGTCGGCGGCGGTGAAGAGTTCCTCGCGCAGCCGGGCCACGACGGCCAGCGGCGTCGGGTGGTCGAAGACGAGCGTGGACGGCAGCGCCACCCCGGTGGCGGCGGTGAGTTCGTTGCGCAGTTCGACGGCGGTCAGGGAGTCGAAGCCCATCTCGCGGAAGGCCCGCCCGGGGGCGACCGCGGCGAGATCGGTGTGCGCGAGGACAGCGGCGGCACGCCCCCGGACCAGAGCGAGGAGTTCCGCGTCGCGGTCCTCGGCCGGCAGGGCGGCGAGCCGCTCGCGCAGGGCGGCGCCGGCGCTCGCGGCGCCGGCCGCGGCGGACCCGGCGCCGCGCAGCGCGTCGGCGGCCTCCGGCAGGCCGGACAGCAGCGGGCTGGGGCGGCCGGTGGTGAACGCGGGAGCGAAGCGGTCCCAGTCCACGTCGGCCACGACCACGGCTGTGTCGCCGAGTTCGAGGGCGCGGGAGAGGGCGCGCAGCGCGGCACCGGGCTCCAGCGGGAGCAGTCCGCGGCGGCGCAGCAGCTCCTGCGCGCCGGCGTCGGCGGCCATGCCGCTCCCGTCCCAGGGGCCCCAGGCGACGGCGGTACCGGCGAGCCCGCGGGCCCGGCGCCGCTCGATGAGGGCGTCCAGGTGGGCGTTGGCGGCGGCGTAGGCCGCCTGGCCGCCGCTGCCCCACACCCCGGCGATCGAGGAGAACACCACGAACGCCGACAGGCCCGCGTCCCGGGTCAGTTCGTCGAGGAGGTCGGCGGCCACGGCCTTGGCGCGCAGGACGGCGGCCAGCCGCTCGGGGGTCGTCGCGTCGATCACGTCGTCGTCGAGGACGCCCGCGGCGTGGAAGACCGCGTCGACGGGGTGGCGGGACAGCAGGCTCTCGACGGCCGCGCGGTCGGCCATGTCGCACGCCTCGACGACGACGTGGGCGCCGAGTCCTTCGAGTTCGCCACGGAGTTCGGCCGCGCCGGGGGCGTCCATGCCGCTGCGGCTGGTGAGAACGAGCTCCCCTGCGCCGCGCCCGACAAGCCAGCGTGCCACCCGCGCGCCGAGGGCTCCGGTGCCGCCGGTGAGCAGCACCCGGCCGGGCGCGCTCCACTGCGCGCCGGTGCCGGCCGGCGCGGTGGCGTGGGTGAGCCGGCGGGCGAACACGGCCGCCGCGCGCACGGCGACCTGGTCCTCGCTGCCGTCGGTCACGACGGCGGCCAGCGCGGCCAGGACACGGCGGTCCGGGCGGGCCGGTACGTCGACGAGACCGCCCCACCGCTCGGGGTGTTCCAGGGCGGCGACCCGGCCGAGGCCCCACACGGCGGCCTGTCCGGGATCGACGACGCCTTCGGAGGGGGCGCCGACGGCGACGGCGCCACGCGTGAGCAGCCACAGCGGTGCGGTCACTCCCGCGTCGCCCAGGGCCTGGACGAGTTCCAGGGCGGCCGTCGTACCGTCCAGGCACGACAGGACACCCGCGGCGGGCCCGTCCGCCGTGGCGGCGGAGGCGAGGAGCCGCGCGAGCTCGGCGCGGTCCGCCCGCGGCGGGCAGATGAGGCGTTCGGCTCCGGGCAGGAACTCCTCGATGCCGTCGAGCGCGTCCGCCCCCGGCGGCTGCAGCAGGAGCCATCGTCCCGGTACGCCGACGGAGGCCGGCGGTGCGCTCAGACGCTCCCAGCCGACGCGGTAGCGCCAGCCGTCCACGACGGATCGCTCGGCCGCACCACGCCGCCATGCGGACAGCGCCGGCACGACGGCGTCCAACTCCGCCTCACCCACGCCCAGGACATCGGCGAGGTTCTGCGCGTCGCCGCGCTCCACGGCCTCCCAGAAGCCCGCGTCCAGCGGGTTCACGCCGGCGGACACGGCCGCGCGCCGCGCGGGCTCGGGCCAGTACCGCTCGTGCTGGAAGGCGTACGTCGGCAGCGCGACGGACCGGGCACCGGAGCCGGCGAAGAGGGCCGCCCAGTCGACACGGACACCGTGCGCGAACACGGTCGACAGAGCGGCCACGGCGGTGTCCGCCTCAGGCCGGTCCCTGCGCAGAACGGGAACGCACAGGTGCTCCGGCGTGTCGCTCAGGCAGGCACGCGCCATGGCGGTGAGGGTGCCGTCCGGGCCGATCTCCACGAACCGTGTCACCCCGTGCCCGGCCAGCCACTCGATCCCGTCGGCGAACCGTACGGCTTCCCGGACGTGCCGCACCCAGTACTCCGCGGACTCCAACTCCCCCGCGGCAGCCGCCTGTCCGGTCACATTCGACACCACCGGGATACGCGGCTCGCCGTAGGTGACGCTCTCCGCGACCGTACGGAACTCCTCCAGCATCGGCTCCATCAGCGGTGAGTGGAAGGCATGGCTGACGCGCAGGCGTGACGTGCGACGGCCGGACGCGGACAACTCCTCGGCCAGAGACGACACCACAGCGTCCGCACCCGAGATCACCACCGACCGGGGCCCGTTGACCGCCGCGATGGACACCTCCGGCCCACGGTCCTCCAGCAGCGGCGTGACCTCGTCCTCGGACGCCTCGACGGCGAACATCGCGCCACCGGCGGGCAGTTGCTGCATCAGACGGCCCCGCGCCGACACCAGACGGCAGGCATCTTCGAGGGACAGCACCCCCGCCACATGCGCGGCAGCCAGCTCACCGATGGAGTGGCCCACCAGGAAGTCGGGGCGCACGCCCCACGACTCGACGAGACGGAACAGGGCCACTTCGATCGCGAACAGCGCCGGCTGCGCCCACTCCGTGCGGTTCAGCACCTCCGCATCCGTACCGAAGACCACATCCCGCAGGGGACGGTCCGACTCGGCGTCCAGGTGTGCGCATACGGTGTCGAAGGCCTCGGCGAACACCGGGAAGGACTCGTACAGTTCACGGCCCATACCGAGGCGCTGCGCACCCTGGCCGGAGAACAGGAAGGCGGCCTTGCCCTCGGAGGCGACGCCCTGTGCCACGCCCGGCAGGGTCTCGCCGTCGGCGAGGGCGGTCAGACCGGCGAGCAGTTCTTCGCGGCCGGTGCCGCGCACCACCGCGCGGTGCTCGAAGGCGGAGCGGGTCCGCGTGAGCGACAGCGCCACATCGGCGGTGTCCAGTTCCGGGTGGGCCTGCATATGGGCCAGCAGTTGAGCGGCCTGGCCCCGCAGTGCGTCGGCGCCCTGTCCGGATACAACCCAGGGGGTGACGGGCAGCGGCTGGAAGACCTCGGTCGCGGCTTCCTCGGCGACCGGGTCCGGCACCTGCTCCAGTACGACATGGGCGTTCGTGCCACTCAGGCCGAACGAGGACACACCCGCACGCCGGGGACGCCCCGACTCCGGCCACGCGGTCGGCTCCGTCAGCAGCCGCACCTCACCCGCGGCCCAGTCCACATGCGAGGAGGGCTCATCGACATGGAGGGTGGCCGGCAGCACACCATGCCGCATCGCCTCCACCATCTTGATCACACCCGCCACCCCCGCGGCGGCCTGGGTGTGACCGATGTTCGACTTCACCGACCCCAGCCACAACGGCCGCTCCCCCGGCCGTTCCTTGCCGTACGTCGCCAGCAGCGCCTGCGCCTCGATCGGATCACCCAGCGCGGTACCCGTGCCATGCGCCTCGACCGCGTCCACATCCCTGGCGGAGAGACCGGCACTGCTGAGGGCGGCCCGGATGACCCGCTGCTGCGAGGGGCCGTTCGGCGCGGTCAGACCGTTGGACGCGCCGTCCTGGTTGACGGCAGAGCCCCGCACCACAGCCAGGACCGGGTGACCGTTACGGCGCGCGTCCGACAACCGCTCCACCAGCAGCACACCGACACCCTCACCCCACCCCGTCCCGTCCGCACCCTCCGCAAAAGCCTTGCACCGGCCATCAGTTGCAAGCCCGCCCTGACGGCTGAACTCCACAAACGCACCCGGCGTCGACATCACCGTCACCCCACCGGCCAACGCGAGATCACACTCACCCGACCGCAACGCCGAGACAGCCAGATGCAGAGCCACCAACGACGACGAACACGCGGTGTCGACGGTCACGGCGGGCCCCTCCAGGCCCAGCACATACGACACACGCCCCGAGAACACACTCGCCGCGTTCCCCGTCCCGATGTACCCGCCGAAATCCGCATCCGACGCCGCCAGCAACGCCGGATAGTCCTGACCGTTCGTCCCCGCGAACACACCCGTCCGACTGCCCCGCAACGAACGAGGATCGATACCCGCCCGCTCCACCGCCTCCCACGACGACTCCAGCAACAAACGCTGCTGCGGATCCATCGCCAACGCCTCACGCGGCGACACACCGAAGAAACCCGCGTCGAAACCACCCACACCCGCCAGGAACCCGCCGCGGCGGGTGTGGCTGGTGTAGGGGCCGTTCGGTGCGTGGAGGGCGTCGAGGTCCCAGCCGCGGTCGTCGGGGAAGTCGGCGATGCCCTCGCGCCCCTCGGACAGCAGGTTCCAGAACGCCTCCGGGGAGTCCACTCCGCCCGGGAAGCGGCACGCCATCCCGACGATGACGACCGGGTCGCCCGACACCGCCACCGCGGTCGCCGAGGACACCTCCGTGACCACACCGCTCAACTCGCCGTACAGGAACTCCGCCAGAGCAACCGGAGTCGGATAGTCGAACACCACGGTGGCCGGCAGGGACAGACCGCACTCCGCACCCAGGGCATTGCGCAGCTCGACCGCGATCAGCGAGTCGACCCCCAGGTCGCGGAAGGCGCGGTCGGCGGGAACGGCCTCCGGGCCGAAGTGACCGAGGACCGCCGCCGCGCGGGCACGGACGGTGTCGAGGAGTTCGCCGTGCTGTGCCTGCGCGGTCAGGCCGGTGAGCCGTTCGCGCAGGGCGGTCGCGGGGCCGCGCTGTCCGGCCGGGGTCTTGGGGGCGGCGTACAGGTCGCCGAGGAGCGGGCTGGTGCGGACGGCGGTGAAGGCGGGCCCGAAGCGGGTCCAGTCGATGTCGGCGACGAACGGTACCGCGGTCGGCGAGGCGGCGCAGGCGGCGAGGGCGTCGAGGCCCCTCGCCGGGGCCAGGAGGTTCACTCCCCCGCGGCGCTGGCGGTTCTCGGCCAAGGCGTCGGCGGCCATGCCGCCGCCGGCCCACGGGCCCCAGGCGAGGGAGGTGGCGGGCAGCCCCTCGGCACGGCGGCGCTCGGCGAGCGCGTCCAGCATGGCGTTGGCGGCGGCGTAGTTGGCCTGTCCGGCGGAGCCGACGGTGCCGGCGAAGGAGGAGAAGAGGACGAACGCCGTCAGGTCGCGGCCGCGGGTCAGTTCGTCCAGGTGGACGGCGGCGTCGACCTTGGAGCGGACGACGATGTCGAACTGCTCGGGGGTGAGGCTGTCGAGGACGCCGTCACCGAGGACACCGGCGGTGTGGACGACGGCGTCCACCGGGTGGTTCTCCAGCAGCTGCCGTACGGCCTGACGGTCCGTCATGTCGCAGGCGATCAGGGAGACTCGGGCGCCCAGGGCCGAGAGGTCGGCCTGCAGTTCGGCGGCGCCGGGTGCCTCGGGTCCGCGCCTGCTGGTGAGGACGAGGTGGGCGGCGCCCTGTCCGGCGGCCCAGCGGGCCACGCGGGCGCCGAGCGCGCCGGTGCCGCCGGTGATGAGGAGCGTGCCGCCGGGTGTCCAGGGGGCTTCGGGTTCCTGGGTGAGGGGGGCCAGGCGGCGGGCGAGGACGCCGCCGGCGCGGACGGCGGCCTGGTCCTCGCCGACTCCGGCGGCCGTGGCGGTGGCGGTGGCGGACAGCAGTGCGGCCAGCCGGGAGGCGGCGCGGCGGTCCAGTTCTTCCGGGAGGTCGATGAGACCGCCCCAGCGGTCGGGGTGTTCGAGTGCCGCCACGCGGCCCAGGCCCCAGACGGCGGCCTGGTCGAGGCGTGGCGGGGGGTCGGTGCGGCCGGTGGTGACCGCTTGCCGGGTGAGGGTCCACAGGGGTGCGGTGATGCCGGTGTCGCCGAGGGCCTGGACGAGGAGGGCGGTGGCCAGGACGCCTTCCGGGGTTGCCTCGCGTTCTTCCGGGGACAGGGCCAGGGTCGACACGACGCCGCTGACGGGCGCGTCTGCGGCGGCGGAGGCCAGCAGGGAGGCGAGTGTCGTGCGGTCGGCGCCGGCGGTGTGGGGCACGGTGACGAGGTCGGCGCCGCGTGCGGCCAGGGCCTCGGTCAGGGCGCCGTGCCAGCCGTCGTGGCCGAGGGCGGCCGGGGTGACGAGCAGCCAGCGGCCGGTCAGGCGCGCCTCGCCGGGCAGTCCGGCCACGGGGCGCCAGGTCACCTGGTAGCGGTGGTCGCCTTCGGTGGCGGTCGGTGCGGAGCCGTCGGTCCGGTAGGAGCGTTCGATCCAGTAGCGGTCGCGCCGGAAGGCGTAGGTGGGCAGGTCGAGGGGCCGGGCGCCGGGGAGGAGGGCCGGCCACTGGGGTGTCCGGCCGTGTATGTGGAGGCGGCCGACGGCGGAGGTCAGGGCCTCGGCCTCGTCGCGGTCCTTGCGGAGGGTGGGGACGAAGAGCATCTCGTCGCTGCGGGTGACTCCGGACTGGGCGAGGGCGGTGAGGGTGCCGTCGGGGCCGATCTCCACGAAGCGTGTGACACCGTGCCCGGCCAGCCACTCGATCCCGTCGGCGAACCGTACGGCTTCCCGGACGTGCCGCACCCAGTACTCCGCGGACTCCAACTCCCCTGCGGCAGCAGCCTGTCCGGTCACATTCGACACCACTGGGATACGCGGCTCGCCGTAGGTGACGCTCTCCGCGACCGTACGGAACTCCTCCAGCATCGGCTCCATCAGCGGTGAGTGGAAGGCGTGGCTGACGCGCAGGCGTGACGTGCGACGGCCGGACGCGGACAACTCCTCGGCCAGAGACGACACCACAGCGTCCGCACCCGAGATCACCACCGACCGGGGCCCGTTGACCGCCGCGATGGACACCTCCGCCCCACGGCCCTCCAGCAGCGGCGTGACCTCGTCCTCGGACGCCTCGACGGCGAACATCGCTCCACCGGCGGGCAGTTGCTGCATCAGACGGCCCCGCGCCGACACCAGACGGCACGCGTCCTCCAGCGACAGCACACCCGCCACATGCGCGGCCGCCAGCTCACCGATCGAGTGGCCCACCAGGAAGTCGGGGCGCACGCCCCACGACTCGACGAGACGGAACAGGGCCACTTCGATCGCGAACAGCGCCGGCTGCGCCCACTCCGTGCGGTTCAGCACCTCCGCATCCGTACCGAAGACCACATCCCGCAGGGGACGGTCCGACTCGGCGTCCAGGTGTGCGCATACGGTGTCGAAGGCCTCGGCGAACACCGGGAAGGACTCGTACAGTTCACGGCCCATACCGAGGCGCTGCGCACCCTGGCCGGAGAAGAGGAAGGCGAGTCTGCCGTCGCTCTTCGCCTGGCCGGTGAGGACGCGGTCGGTGGCCCTGCCCTCGGCGAGGGCGGCGAGGCCGGTCAGCAGGTCGGTGCGGTGGGTGCCGAGGAGGGCGGCGCGCTGCGGGAGCGCGGAGCGGGTGGTGGCGAGGGAGAAGGCGAGGTCGTAGAGGTCCGTGTCGGGGTGGTCGGTGAGGTGGGCGGCGAGGCGGGCGGCCTGTTCGCGCAGGGTGTCCTCGTCGCGGCCGGAGAGGACCCAGGGCAGCAGGGGCAGTTCGGCGCGGGCGGGGGCTTCGGCGGCCGGTTCGCCGTCGGCGGCCGGTTCGACGGCGGGGGCCTGTTCGATGACGGCGTGGGCGTTGGTGCCGGAGACGCCGAAGGCGGAGACGGCGGCGCGGCGGGGGCGGTCGGCCTGCGGCCAGTCGACGGACTCGGCCAGGAGCCTGACGTTCCCGGCGCTCCAGTCGACGTGCGAGGAGGGCTGCTCGACGTGGAGGGTGGGCGGCAGGACGCCGTGGCGCAGTGCCAGGACGGTCTTGATGACGCCGACGACGCCGGCGGCGGCCTGGGTGTGGCCGATGTTGGACTTGGCGGAGCCGAGCCACAGGGGGTGGTCGGCCTCGCGGCCCTGGCCGTAGGTGGCCAGCAGGGCCTGGGCTTCGATGGGGTCGCCGAGGGCGGTGCCGGTGCCGTGGGCCTCGACTGCGTCGATCTCGGTGGCGGGGACGCCGGCATTGGCCAGGGCGGCGAGGATGACGCGTTGCTGGGAGGGGCCGTTGGGGGCGGTCAGTCCGTTGGAGGCGCCGTCCTGGTTGACGGCGGAGCCGCGCACGACGGCGAGGACGCGGTGGCCATTGCGGCGGGCGTCGGCCAGGCGCTCGACGACGATCATGCCGACGCCCTCGGCCCAGCCGGTGCCGTCCGCGTCCTCGGAGAAGGCCTTGCAGCGGCCGTCGGAGGCGAGGCCGCCCTGCTGGCCGAACTCGATGAAGGCGCCGGGGCTGGACATGACGGTGACGCCGCCGACGACGGCGAGGGAGCATTCGCCGGAGCGCAGTGACTGTGCGGCCAGGTGGAGGGCGACGAGGGAGGAGGAGCAGGCGGTGTCGACGGTGACGGCGGGGCCTTCGAGGCCCAGCGCGTAGGCGACGCGGCCGGAGACGACGGACATGGAGTTGCCGGTCAGCAGGTGGCCGCGGACGTCGTCGGGGACCTCGCGCAGTCCGCTGCTGTAGCCCTGGTCGCTGCATCCGACGAAGACGCCGGAGCGGCTGCCGCGCAGGGTGGCGGGGTCGATGCCCGCGCGTTCGAGGGCTTCCCAGGTCGCTTCCAGCAGCAGGCGCTGCTGGGGGTCCATGGCGAGGGCTTCGCGGGGCGAGATGCCGAAGAAGGCGGGGTCGAAGCGGTCGGCGTCGAAGACGAAGCCGCCCTGGCGGCGGTCGCCGCCGGTGGCCGGGTCGGCGGCGGGGTCCCAGCCGCGGTCGGCGGGCCAGTCCGTGATCGCGTCGGTTTTGGAGACGAGCAGGTCCCAGAAGTCCTCGGGTGAGCGGACGCCGCCGGGCAGGCGGCAGCTCATGCCGACGATGGCGATGGGCTCGTTGTCCCTGGACTCCAACTGGCGCAGCCTGCGCCGGGTTTCGTGCAGGTCTACGGTGAGCCGCTTGAGGTAGTCCCGAAGCCGCGCTTCATTCGTCATGGACGCCCCCATGCTGTTGTGGTGACGGAACGGTCGCACCGCGAGGGGGCCTGGGCCGGTGGCCGGAAGAGCCGGCGGGCACCGGGCCCGTGCTGTTCACCTCGTGCGGCTTGGACAGCATGTCGTGCGGCCGGGCCGTTTTACGGGCCTGGCCGGGTTGTCTGGGGAAACCCTTGGAAATCATCGCCGCAGGCCGGGGCGGTGGTCGCGGGCCGCTGCCGCGGGCGGGCGGCGGGTGGGGTGGCGAAGGCCGAAGGCCGCCCACGGGGCGGCCTTCGGGGGTGGTGTCCGGGGGCGTACGGGCCCGGGTGGGTGCGGGTGGACGGGTGCGGGTGGTCGGGTGGTGGCGGGGCCTCAGTTGTACGGCGGTGGGGCGCCCTTCTCCAGGACGGTGCGCAGGGCGGCGAAGGCCTCCTGGAGTGCGGTGAGTGCCTCGCCGATGCGCCAGGCCGAGCGGTCGCGGGGGCCGACGGTGTTGGAGACGGTGCGGATCTCCAGTACGGGGGTGTCGTGGGCGGCGGCGGCCTCGGCGACGCCGAAGCCCTCCATGGCCTCGGCCCGGGCGTCGGGGTGGGCGTGGGCTAGGGTGCGGGCGCGTTCGGCGGTGCCGGTGGCGGTGGAGACGGTGAGGACGGGTGCGTGGGCGGCGCCGAGGGCGCTGGCCACGGCCGTGGCGAGGCGGGGCGGGCTGTGGTGGACGGTCCTGCCGAAGCCGAGGGTGTCGAGGGGCAGGAAGCCCTCCGGGGAGTCGGCGCCGAGGTCGGCGGCGACGATGCGGTCGGCGACGACGACGGCACCGACGGGTGTGTGCGGTCCGAAGCCGCCGCCGATGCCGGCGGCGACGACGAGGTGGTAGGGATCCTCCCGCAGGGCCGCGGCGGTGAGGGCGGCGCCGGTGGCGGCCGCGGCGGCGGCCGGGCCGACGCCCGCGGCGAGCAGGTCGGCGCGCAGCGGGCCGGGGGCGAAGCCGTCGCCGGTGCGCCGCACGAGGTGGCCGGGCAGGGCGTGTTCGGTGGGGGCCGCGGCGGGGTCCAGGCCCCGGGCGGCGGCCTCGCGTTCCGCGGTGACGGCGGTCACCACGAGCAGCCGGACGGGGGTCATGAGGAGATCTGTACGCGGCCGTGGTCGCCGATGACGAACCGGTGGGTGGCGGGCAGCCGTGGTGCGAGGGTCACCTGGACGTTGCGGCCGATGAGGGAGGCTTCGACGCGGCGGATGCGGTCGAAGGTGGAGTCCCGCAGCACGATGGAGAACTCGATCTCGCTGCCGGTGATGCGGCAGTTCTCGGCGACGGAGGTGGAGGGGCCGATGTAGGAGTCGGTGATGACGCTGCCGGCGCCGATGACGGCGGGGCCGACGATGCGCGAGCCGCGGACCTCGGTGCCGGCCTCGATGCGGACGCGTCCGATGATCTCGCTGCTCTCGTCGACGTAGCCGTCGATGCGGGTCTCCAGGCGTTCCAGGAGGGTGCGGTTGACCTCCAGCATGTCGGTGACGTTGCCGGTGTCCTTCCAGTAGCCGGTGATGACGGTGGAGCGGACGGTGAGCCGCTGGCCGATCAGCCACCGGAGGGCGTCGGTGATCTCCAGTTCGCCGCGCGGGGAGGGGGTGATGGCGCGGACGGCGTCGTGGACGCGGGGGGTGAAGAGGTAGACGCCGGCGACGGCGAGGTCGCTCCTGGGGTGTTCGGGCTTCTCCTCCAGATCGAGGACGTTGCCGCGGTCGTCGATGACGGCGACGCCGAAGGCGGTGGGGTCGGGGACGCGGGTGAGCAGGATCTGTGCGTCGCAGCGGTCCTTGCGGAACTCGTCGACGACGTCGGTGATCCCGTCGAGGACGAAGTTGTCGCCGAGGTACATGACGAAGTCGTCGTCGCCGAGGAAGGGCCGGGCGATGAGGACGGCGTGGGCGAGCCCGAGGGGTTCGCTCTGCGGGATGTAGGTGACGTCCAGGCCGAAGGCGGAGCCGTCGCCGACGGCGGCCCTGATCTCCTCGGCGGTGTCTCCGACGATGATGCCGACGTCGGTGATGCCGGCTGCGGCGATGGCTTCGAGGCCGTAGAAGAGGATCGGTTTGTTGGCGACCGGGACCAGTTGCTTGCTGGACGTGTGGGTGATCGGCCGCAGTCGCGTACCGGATCCCCCCGCGAGCACGAGAGCCTTCACAGTTCCATCCAGGTGACGAGGGTTGGCCGGCCGGTGGCCGCCGGGGCGTCCACTCGGCCGTGTGGGGTGGGGCGGCCGCCCGGAAGGACGGCCGCCCCGGGGGGGGTCGGGGGGTGAAGTGTCGGGGGCGGGCGGCCGGTGTCCGTGGCGCCGGCCGCCCACCGGTCAGGCGCCGCCGAGTTCGCTCTCCAGGAACCGGCGCAGTTCGTCGTCCGACACCTCGTCGGGGTGGCCGGCGCCCGCCGCCTCCCGTACGGAGGGTGCGGCGGCGTCGAGCTGGTCGAGCAGCCGCTGGAGCCGGCTGCGGAGTCCGTCGTGCAGTGCGGCGTCGGCCGGCAGCTGCGGGAACTCTCCTTCCATCTGGTCGAGTCGCTCCAGCACGGAGCCGCCGGCGGCCGGGGTTGTGCCGGGTGCGGGGGCGGGGGCGGGGGCCATCTTGGTCAGCAGGTGGTCGGCGAGTCCGGTGGGGGTCGGGTAGTCGAACAGCAGGGTGGCCGGGAGCCGGACGCCGGTGAGGGAGCCGAGCCGGTTGCGCAGTTCGACGGCGGTCAGGGAGTCGTAGCCCAGTTGCAGGAAGCCCTGTTCGGGGTCGATGGTGTCGGGCGTGTCGTAGCCCAGGACGAGGGCCGCCTGGGCGAGCACCGTGTCCAGGACGGCGTTGCTGTGCTCGTGTTCCGGCAGGGCCGCGAGGCGCTCGCGCAGGCCGTCGCCGGATTCCGGTGCCGTGCCGGCGGCGGCCGGGTGGCCGGCGCGGGCCACCCGCGGGGTGCGGGGGGTGAGGAGGTCGCGCAGCAGGTGCGGCACCTCTGCACCCAGGGCGCGCAGGGCGGCCGGGTCGAGGGCGGCCGGGGCGAGGAAGGCGTCCGGTGCGCGCAGGGCGGCATCCAGCAGGGCGAGGGCGTCGGGGCTGTCCATGGGCTGGACGCCGCCGCGTTCGACGCGGCGCAGATCGGCCTCGCCGAGCTTGCCGGTCATGCCGCTGCGTTCGGCCCACAGCCCCCAGGCCAGGGACTGTGCCGGGCGTCCCTCGGCGCTGCGCCGGGCGGCGAGGGCGTCGAGGAAGGCGTTGGCCGCCGAGTAGTTGCCCTGTCCGACGCCGCCGAAGGTGCCGGCGAGCGAGGAGAACAGGACGAACGCGACGAGGCCGCTGTCGCGGGTGAGTTCGTCGAGGTGCAGGGCGGCGTCGGCCTTGGCCCGCAGTACGGTGTCCAGCCGCTCGGGGGTGAGTGCTTCGACGATGCCGTCGTCGAGGACACCGGCGGTGTGCACGACGGCGGTCAGCGGGCGGTCGGCGGGGACGGCGGCGAGGAGTGCGGCGAGGGCGTCGCGGTCGGCGACGTCGCAGGCGGCGAGAGTCACCTCGGCGCCGTGGCCGCGCAGTTCCTCGGTGAGTGCGTCCATGCCCTCGGCGTCGGCTCCGCGGCGGCTGACCAGGAGCAGGGAGCGGACCTCGTGCGCGGTGACGAGGTGGCGGGCCACCTGCCGGGCGAGCACTCCGGACGCCCCGGTGAGCAGGACCGTGCCCCAGCCGGCGAGGCCGGTGACGTTCTGGGCGGGCACGTCCTGGGCGCGGGTCAGGCGCGGGGCGAGTGCGGCAGTGCCGCGCAGGGCCGTCTCCGGTTCGCCGCCGGCCAAGGCCGCGGGCAGCAGGTCGAGACAGGCGGCAGAGCCGTCGTGGTCGAGGAGGCCGAAGCGGCCCGGGTTCTCGGCCTTGGCGGCGCGGATCAGGCCCCATACGGCGGCCTGCGCCGGGTCGGTGGCCGCGGCGTCGGCCGCGGTGGTGGCCACGGCGTGGCGGGTGGCGAACACCAGCCGTGCCGGGGCGAATATCTCCTCCCGCAGCCAGGCGCCGGCCAGTTCGAGGGCCCGGTGGGTGGTCTGCCGGACGGCGTCGGCGCGGTCGGCGGCATCAGCGGTCGCGGGCAGGGCGGCCACCACCGTCTGCGGCATCGGCAGGCCGGCGGCGACGGCGGCGCGCAGGGCCTCGAGGCTGTCGTGGCGGGTCACCCGGCCGGCATGGGCGTCGGCCCAGGCTGCCAGGGTGTCGCCGGCGCCGGCCAGGACCGCTGCCGGGGCGGTGGCGGAGTGCGTCTCGGCGGGCACCCACCGCACGCGGTAGAGGTCGCCCGCGCCGGCGGACGGTGTGAGCCGGCTGCTGTCGAGGGGGCGCAGGACGAGTCCGGCGACCTCGGCGACGGGTGCACCCGTGGCGTCGGCGACCTGGACCGCGTACCGGTGCTCGCCCTGCGGGGCGAGGCGCACGCGCAGCGCGGCGGGCCCGGCCGCGGTCACCGACACGCCGGTGAAGGTGAACGGCAGGAGCGTGGGCCCCTCGGCGTCGGCGGCGAGTGCCACGGTGTGCAGGGCGGCGTCCAGGAGCGCGGGGTGGACGGTGAAGTCCTCGGCGCGCTCCAGAGGTGCGCCGTCCTGCGGGACGATCTCCGCGTACACCTCCTCGCCCAGGCGCCAGGCGGCGCGCAGGCCGCGGAAGGCGGGGCCGTAGGCGAAGCCGTTCTCGGCGATGCGGGTGTACAGCCCGGACACGTCGAGCGGTTCGGCGCCGGCCGGCGGCCACACAGCCGTATCGAGGTGGCCGGGCCGGCCGGGGTTCTCGTCGCTGAGCGTGCCCTCGGCGTGCCGGACCCAGGGCCGGGCCGTCGCGTCGTCCGCGCCGCCGGGCCGTGCGTGCACGCTCAGGGTGCGGGTGCCGGAGCCGTCGGAGGGGGCGACGGTGACCTGGAGCTGGACGGCCCCGGTGGCCGGCAGGACGAGCGGCGCCTGCAGGGTGAGGTCGGCGATCTGTGCCGCGCCGGCCCGTTCGCAGGCCTGGAGGGCGAGTTCGAGGAACGCGGTGCCCGGGAAGAGGACCACGTCGCCGAGTGCGTGGTCGCGCAGCCAGGGCTGGCGTTCCACGGACACGGTGCCGGTGAGCAGCACCCCGTCCGAGCCGGCCAGCGGTACGGCGATGTCGAGCAGCGGGTGCCCTGCCGCCTCCAGTCCGGCGCGGGCGACGTCGCGGGTGCCGGTGGTGGCCTCCAGCCAGTACCGGCTGCGTTGGAAGGGGTAGGTCGGCAGGTCGGTGCGGCGTGCGCCCAGCGGGGCGAGCAGCGCGGCCCAGTCGGGCGCGTGGCCGCGGGTGTGCAGCCGGGCGAGTGCGGTGGTGAGGGATTCGGTCTCGTCGGTGTCGCGGCGCAGCAGCGGGACGAGGGCGGCCTCGCCGGTGACGCAGTCGCCGGCCATCGCGGTCAGTACGCCGCCGGGGCCGATCTCGACGTAGGTGGTGATGCCCTGGTCCTCCAGGGTGCGTACGCCGTCGTGGAAGCGGACGGCTTCGCGGACCTGGCGCACCCAGTGGGCGGGCTCGGTCTCGTGCTCGCCCAGGGGGCGGCCGGTGACGGCGGAGACGACGGGCAGGGTGGGCGGGCGGTGGTCGAGGTGTGCGGTGAGCGCGGCGAATTCGTCGAGCATGGCGTCCATGCGGGGCGAGTGGAAGGCGTGGCTGACGTTCAGGCGCCGGGTCTTGCGGCCCTGGGCGGCCAGTGCGTCGGCGACGGCGGTCACCGCGTCCTGGTCGCCGGAGACGACGGTCGCCAGGGGGCCGTTGAGGGCGGCGATCGCGGCCTTGCCCTCGTGGCCGGCGAGCAGCGCCAGCACCTCTTCCTCGGATGCCTGTACGGAGATCATGGCGCCGCCCGCCGGGAGGGCCTGCATGAGCCGGCCGCGGGTGGCGACCAGCAGGCAGGCGTCCTGAAGGGAGAGCATCCCGGCGACGTGTGCGGCGGCGATCTCGCCGGCGGAGTGGCCAAGGACGGCGTCGGGCTTCAGACCCAGACTCTCCACGAGCCGGAACAGGGCGACCTCGACGGCGAACAGGCCTGCCTGGGTGTAGGCGGTCTGGTCGAGGAGTGCGGCCTCGGGGGTGCCGGCCGGTGCGAACAGGACGTCGCGCAGGGGGCGTTCGAGGTGGGTGTCCATGTGTGCGCAGACCGCGTCGAGGGCGTCGGCGAACGCGTCGTGCGCGGCGTAGAGCCTGCGTCCGGTCTCGGGCTGCTGGGCGCCCTGTCCGGAGAAGAGGAACGCCACCTTGCCGGAGCGTGCCCGCTCCACCGTCAGGCGCGGGTGCTGCCGGCCCTCGGCGAGTGCGGTCAGGGCCTCGGTGAAGGAGCCGAGGTCGCCGGCGACGATGGCGGCGCGGTCCTCGAACGCGGCCCGTGAGGTGGCCAGGGACAGGGCGATGTCGGCCGGGCTCGCACTGTGGGGCGGGGCGAGGTGGCCGAGCAGGCGTGCCGCCTGTTCGCGCAGGGCGGCCGTGCCGCGGGCCGACAGCAGCCACGGGACGACGGGCGCGGCGGAGGCGGAGGCGGAGGCGGAGGCGGAGGCCGGTGCGGCCGGGGTGTCCGCCGCGTCCGCGTCGTTCCCGGCGGACGGCAGCCTGCCCGCGGGCAGGGCCGCGGTCCCGGCGACACGCCCGGACCCGGACCCGGACCCGGCCCCTGACTCGGGCGCGGACTCGGGCGCGGGCGCGGGCTGGGGTTCGGGTTCCTGGAGGATGACGTGGGCGTTGGTGCCGCTGACGCCGAAGGCGGAGACGCCGGCGCGGCGCGGACCCTCGCCCGGGGCCCATGCGCGCTCCTGGTCGAGCAGGCGTACCGCGCCCGAGGACCAGTCGATGTGCGGTGAGGGGTTCTCGGCGTGCAGGGTGCGGGGCAGGACGCCGTGCCGCATCGCCATCACCATTTTGATGATGCCGGCGACACCCGAAGCGGCCTGGGTGTGGCCGATGTTGGACTTCAGCGCGCCCAGCCACAGCGGCCGCTCGGCGGGCCGGTCCTGCCCGTAGACCGCCAGCAGCGCCTGCGCCTCGATCGGGTCGCCGAGCCTGGTGCCGGTGCCGTGCGCCTCGACGGCGTCCACCTCGGACGGGGTAAGGCCCGCGGAGGCGAGGGCCTGGCGGATGACCCGCTGCTGCGCGGGCCCGTTGGGGGCGGTGAGCCCGTTGGAGGCGCCGTCCTGGTTGACGGCCGTGCCGGCGATGGTCGCCAGGACGGTGTGGCCGCCTCGGCGCGCGTCGGACAGGCGCTCCAGGAGCAGCAGGCCGACGCCCTCGGCCCAGCCCGCGCCGTCCGCGTCGGCGGAGAACGCCTTGCAGCGGCCGTCGGGCGACAGGGCGCGCTGCCGGCTGAACTCGATGAAGGTGTCCGGTGTGGAGATCACGGTGACGCCGCCCGCGAGGGCGAGCTCGCACTCCCCCGAGCGCAGTGCCTGCACGGCGAGGTGCAGGGCGACCAGCGAGGAGGAGCAGGCGGTGTCGACGGTGACCGCCGGGCCTTCCAGTCCGAAGGTGTAGGCGATGCGGCCGGAGGCGACGCTGCTCGCGCTGCCCGTGGCCAGATATCCTTCCAGGCCGTCGGGTGCCCGGCGGGCCCGGCTGCCGTAGTCGTTGTAGTTGGAGCCGATGAAGACGCCGGCCTGGGTGCCGCGGACGCGTGCGGGGTCGATCCCGGCCCGTTCGAAGGCCTCCCACGACGTCTCCAGCAGCAGCCGGTGCTGCGGGTCGACGGCGACGGCCTCACGGGGTGAGATCCCGAAGAAGGCGGGGTCGAACTGGTCGGCGTCGTAGAGGAATCCGCCGTGGCGGGCGTAGGAGTGGCCGGGCTTGTCGGGGTCGGGGTCGTAGAGGCTCTCCACGTCCCAGCCGCGGTTGTCGGGGAACGGTGCGATGGCGTCCGTGCCGTCGGCGACCAGGCGCCACAGTTCCTCGGGCGAGCGGACGCCGCCGGGGAAGCGGCAGCCCATGCCGACGATGACGATGGGGTCGTCGTCGACGGCGGTGTGCGGGAGGGCGGGCAGACCGTCCGCCGCGGCGGCGCTGTCGTCGCCGAACAGTTCCGCGTCGAGGTAGGCGGTGAGTGCCGCGGCCGAGGGGTGGTCGAAGGCCATGGTGACCGGCAGGCGCAGCCCGGTCGCCTCGGCGAAGCGGTTGCGCAGTTCGACGGCGGTCAGCGAGTCGAGGCCGTGGATGGCCCGGTCCTCGGGCACGGCTTCGAGGTCGGTGTGGCCGAGGACGGCCGCGGCCTGCCGGCGGACCTCCAGCAGGAGTGCCGCGCGGCGTTCGGCCGGGGCCAGTCCGCGCAGCCGTGCCACCAGCGGCGGCCCGTCCTTGGCCGTGGTGTCCTTCTCGGCGTGCTCGCCGGCGGCGGCGGCCCTGCGGGCCTCGGGGAACTCGCGCAGCGCGGCGAAGGCGCGGGCGGTGATCAGTTTCCAGTCGACGTCGGCGACGACGAGGAACTCCTCGTCCTGGTCGAGGGCCTTTTGGAGGGCGGACACCGCCAGCTCCGGGTCCATGGGCGGCACGCCGTCGCGGCGCAGCCGCTCGGCGGCCTCCTCGCTGACCATGCCGCCCCCGGCCCAGGTGCCCCAGGCCACGGAGGTCGTCGGCAGGCCGTCGGCGCGCCGCCGGGCGGCGAAGGCGTCGAGGAAGGCGTTGGCGGCGGCGTAGCTGCCCTGGCCGGATCCGCCGAGCGTGCCGGCCATGGAGGAGAACAGGACGAACGCGGAGAGGTCGAGGTGACGGGTCGCCTCGTGCAGGGCCAGCGCGGCGTCCGCCTTGGGCCGCAGGACGCCGTAGGCGCGCTGCGGGGTGAGTGCGTCGATGACACCGTCGTCGATGATGCCGGCGGTGTGGACGACGGCGGTCAGGGTGCCGCCGCCGGGCAGGTCGTCGACGAGTCGGCAGACGGCCTCGCGGTCGGCGACGTCGCAGGCGACGACGCTGGCCGGGGTGCCCAGCTCGGCGAGTTCGGCGACGAGTTCGGCGGCGCCGGGGGCTTCGGGGCCGCGGCGGCTGACCAGCACCAGGTGCTCGGCTCCGCTGCGGGCCAGCCAGCGGGAGATGTGCCGGCCGAGGCCGCCGGTGGCTCCGGTGACCAGGACGGTGCCGCTGGGTGTCCAGGCCGGTCCGCCCGGGCGCGGGCCGTCGCCGGCCCGGACGAGCCTGCGGGCGAACAGGCCCGAGGGGCGCAGGGCGATGTGGTCCTCGTCGAGGTGTCCGGACAGGGCGGCGGCCAGGCGGCGGCCGGCCCGCTCGTCCACGGTCTCGGGCAGGTCGATCAGGCCGCCCCAGCGCTGCGGGTACTCCAGCGAGGCGATCCGGCCCAGGCCCCAGCTCATGGCCTGCAGCGGGTTCTCCAGCCGGTCGTTGCGGTGTACGGAGACCGCGCCGCGGGTGGCGCACCACAGGGGCGCGTCGAGTGACGCGTCGCCGAGCGCCTGGAGCAGGGTGGTCATCAGGACGAGGCCGGTGGGCAGGACGCTCTCGTCGGCCCAGGGGCGTTCGTCGAGAGCCAGCAGGGACAGGACACCGCGTACGGGCTGGTGGGCGGCCTCCTCCCGCAGGAGGTCGGCGAGGCGCTCGCGTTCGGCCTCGCGGGCGCCGATGACGAGGGTGCGCAGGCCGGCGGCCCGCTCCCCCACCGCCTTCGTCACGCCGCGTACGAGTTCGCTGTCCTGGTGTTCCTCGGGGACGACGAGGAGCCAGGTGCCGTCGAGTGCCGCGGCAAACGTGCCCCGTTCGGGCTTGGGCCGCCAGGTGATGCGGTAGCGCCAGCTGTCCAGTGTGGAGAGTTCCTGCCGGCTGCGGCGCCAGGACGACAGGGCCGGGACGACTTCTCCCAGGGACTGTGCGTCGTCGAGGCCGAGGGTCTGGGCGAGGGTTTCGACGTCGCCGTCCTCGACCGACGCCCAGAAGCTGTCGTCGGCCAGGTCGATGCCGCCGAACGTGATGGGATCGGCGAGGGGTCCGGCTTGTTCGGGCAACTCCAGCCAGTAGCGCCGGCGCTGGAAGGCATACGTCGGCAACTCCACCCGACGCGGCGCGAGGCCCTCGAACACCGGGCTCCAGTCCACGCCCACACCCCGCACCCACGCCTCACCCAACGACGTGTAGAACCGGGCCAGACCCCCCTGACCACGACGCAGCGTGCCCGTCACCAGAGCCTCGCCGCCCGCTGCTTCGACGGTCTCCGCGACCGGGACCGTCAGCACCGGATGCGGACTCATCTCCAGGAACGCGCCATGCCCGGCACTCACCAACTCCCGCACCGCGGACTCCAGCTCCACGGTCCGGCGGAGGTTGGTGTACCAGTACCCGGCATCCGTCACCGCCGACTCGACCCACTCACCCGTCACCGTCGAGAAGAACGGCACCACCGGCACCCGCGCCACCACCGGACCAAGAACCTCCAGCAGCTCGTCACGGATCGACTCCACATGCGCCGAGTGCGAGGCGTAATCCACCTCGACCCGCCGCACCCGTATCTCCCGCGTGCCCGCAAGGTCCATCAGTTCATCGAGTGCGTCCGCGTCGCCGGAGACCACCACCGACGTGGGGCCGTTCACGGCGGCGACCGACACCCGGCCGTCCCAGCCCGCGATCAGCTCCTGGACCTGCTCACGCGGAAGGGCCACCGACACCATCCCGCCACGCCCCGCCAGAGCGATGATCGCCCGGCTCCGCAACGCCACCACCCGGGCGCCGTCCGCCAGGCTCAGCGCACCGGAGACCACCGCGGCGGCGATCTCACCCTGCGAGTGCCCCACCACCGCGGCCGGACGCACCCCGAACGACTCCCACAACGCCGCCAGCGACACCATCACCGCCCACAGCACCGGCTGCACCACATCCACCCGCTCGAACCCCGCAGCACCCTCCACACCCCGCACCACATCCACCAACGACCAGTCCACAAAAGCGTCCAGCGCCGCCGCACACTCACCGAACCGCGCCGCGAACACCGGCGAGGAGTCCAGCAACTCCACCGCCATCCCCACCCACTGCGCCCCCTGCCCCGGAAACACGAACACCGAGTCGGTGTCCTCGCCGGGGTTGTGGGTGGTGCCGCGGACGAGTGCGGGGGTCGCCTCGCCGTCGGTGAGGGAGGTGAGGGCGGTCAGGAGTTGGTCGCGGTCGGTGCCGACGACGACGGCGCGCTCTTCCAGTGCGGCGCGTCCGGTCGCCAGGGAGTGGGCGACGTCGACGGCGTCGAGGTCGCCGGTCTCGATGGCGGACGCGAGCCGGCCGGCCTGGGCCTTGAGGGCCGTGTCCGAGCGGGCCGTGACGAGCCAGGGGAGGACCGGGTCGTCCGCCGTGGGGGCGGGCCGCGGCGCGGCTTCGGGCTCCGGCTGCTCGATGATGATGTGGGCGTTGGTGCCGCTGACGCCGAAGGAGGAGACGCCGGCGCGGCGGGGGCGGCCGAGTTCGTCCCAGGGCCGTGCCTGGGAGAGGACCTCGACGGCGCCGGCCGTCCAGTCCACGAACGGTGACACCTCGTCGGCGTGCAGGGACTTGGGCATCGTGCCGTACCGGATGGCCTGCACCATCTTGATGACACCGGCCATGCCCGAGGCGGCCTGGGCGTGGCCGATGTTCGACTTCACCGAGCCCAGCCACAGGGGCCGGCCGGCGGGCCGGTCCTGGCCGTAGGTCGCCAGCAGGGCCTGTGCCTCGATCGGGTCGCCGAGCTTGGTGCCGGTGCCGTGTGCCTCGACGACGTCGACGTCCGCCGTCGTCAGGCCGGCGTTCGCCAGTGCGGCTTGGATCACGCGTTGCTGGGAGAGGCCGTTGGGGGCGGTGAGGCCGTTGGAGGCACCGTCCTGGTTGATCGCCGTACCGCGGACCACGGCCAGCACCGGGTGGCCGTGGCGGCGTGCGTCGGAGAGCCGCTCCAGGAGCACCATGCCGACGCCTTCGGCCATGCCCATGCCGTCGGCGTCGGCGGAGAAGGGCTTGCAGCGGCCGTCCGCCGCGAGTCCGCGCTGCCGGCTGAAGCCGACGAGGCCGATGGGCTCGCCCATGACGGCGGCGCCGCCGGTGAGCGCGAGCGAGCACTCGCCGGAGCGCAGCGACTGGACGGCCATGTGCAGGGCGACCAGGGCGGAGGAGCAGCCGGTGTCCATGGTGACGGCCGGGCCCTCGAGGCCGAGGGTGTACGAGATGCGGCCGGAGGCGATGCTGGTGACGGTCCCGGTGATCAGGTGGCCCTCGAAGCCCTCCGGTGCCTGGGAGCGGGAGCCGTAGCCCTGGTGGGAGGCGCCGACGAAGACGCCGGTGGGGCTGCCGTGGAGGCTGTCCGGGGCGATGCCGGCCCGCTCCAGGACCTCCCAGGCGGTCTCCAGGAGGAGGCGCTGCTGGGGGTCCATGGCGGTCGCCTCGCGCGGCGAGATCTCGAAGAAGGCGGCGTCGAAGTCGGCCGCGTCGTGCAGGAAGCCGCCTTCGCGGGTGTAGGTCGTACCGGCCCGGTCCGGGTCGGGGTCGTAGAGGTTGTCGACGTCCCAGCCGCGGTCGGTGGGCAGCAGGGACACCGCGTCGGTCTCGTCCTGGACCAGCCGCCACAGCTCGTCGGGCGAGGTGACGCCGCCGGGGAAGCGGCAGCCCATGGACACGATGGCGATGGGTTCGTCGTCGGGCGCGGCGGCCGCGCGGGTGACGGCGGCGGGCAGGGAATCGGCGGCCGTGTCCTCGGGGGCGAGGCGGGTGCGCAGGAGGCGGACGAGGTCGCGCACGTTGGGGTGGTCGAAGACGATCGTCGCCGGAAGGCCCAGGCCGGTGGCGGAGTTGAGCCGGTTGCGCAGTTCGACCGCGGTGAGGGAGTCGAAGCCCATGTCGCGGAAGGCACGGGTGACGGCGATCTCCGCGCTGTCCGCGAAGCCGAGGACCCCGGCCACCTCGCTGCGGACCAGTTCGGACAGGGCCCGGTCGCGCTCGGCGGCGGACATGCCGGCCAGTTCCGCGCGGAGGGTGTCGGCGCGGCTGTCCGCGTGTCCGGCGACGGCCTCGTCGGCCTTCATCGCCTCGGCGACCTCCGGCACCTCGTGCAGGAGCGGTCGCGGGTGTGCGGCGGTGAAGACGGGGACGAACCGCTCCCAGTCGATGTCGGCGACGGCGAGGAAGGTGTCGTCGTGGTCGAGTGCCTGCTGCAGTCCGTCGACGGCCAGCTGCGGGTCCATGAAGGGGATGCCGCGCCAGCGCAGCTGTTCCCGGACGATGTTGACCGCCATTCCGCCGCCCTCGGGGCTCCAGATGCCCCATGCGAGGGAGGTACCGGTCAGGCCGCGGGCGCGGCGGTGGTCGGCGAGCGCGTCGACGTAGGCGTTGGAGGCGGAGTAGGCGCCGTGGTCGCCGCTGCCCCAGGTGCCCGCGACCGAGGAGTACAGCACGAACGCGTCGAGGCGGTCGTGGTCGAAGACGGCGTCGAGGTTCGCCGCTCCCAGGAGCTTGGCGCGCAGGCCCTCGGCGAAGAAGTCCATGTCGGTGTCGGCGAGCGGCGCCAGCATGCCGACGCCGGCGGTGTGCACGACGGAGCGGATGGCGGGGCCGTCGGCCTCGACCTGCTGGACGAGCCGGGTCAGGGCGTCGCGGTCGGCGACGTCGCAGGCGGCGATGGTCACGCGGCAGCCGAGGGCGGTGAGTTCGTCGCGCAGTTCGGCGGCGCCGGGGGCGTCGAGGCCGTGCCGGCTGGTGAGTACCAGGTGTTCGGCGCCGTTTCGGGCGAGGAGGCGGGCGGCGTGGCCGCCGAGCCCTCCGGTGCCGCCGGTGACCAGGGCGCTGCCGCTGGTGCGCCAGGTCCGGGCACCGGGGCGGCCGGACAGCGGGGCGCGGACCAGGCGGCGGATGTAGGTGCCGGAGGGGCGCAGCGCGATCTGGTCCTCGTCGCCTGCGGCGGCGAGGGTGGCCACGAGTGCGGCTCCGGTGCGCGGGTCGAGGTGGGCGGGCAGGTCGATCAGGCCGCCCCACAGTTTGGGCTGTTCGAGGGCGAGGACCCGGCCGAGTCCCCAGACGGCGGCCTGGAGGGGGTGCTGCACGGTGTCGCCGCCGACGCCGGTGGTGGCCGACTCGGTGGTCAGCAGCCACAGCCGGGTGTCGGTCCCGGCGTCGAGGAGACCCTGGACGAGGGAGAGCGACTGGGTGAGGCCGACGGTGGGACCGTCGTGGCCGGGCGCGGGGCGTTCGTCGAGGGAGAGGAGGGACACCACTCCGCGTACGGGTGTGGAGGTGTCGGCGGCGACGATGTCGGTCAGCTGTTCCGCGACGGCGGCCCGGTCGAGGTCCGTCTCGCTCATCACCAGGGGGACGGTCGCGGCCCCGGCCTCGACGAGGAGGCGGGACACGGCCTGGACGATCGTGTCGTCCTGGTGGGTCTCGGGGACGATCACGAGCCAGGTGCCGTCCAGGGCTGCGGTGGCAGGCGTGGCGGCGGGCTTGGGCCGCCAGGTGATGCGGTAGCGCCAGCTGTCGAGTGTGGAGCGGTCCTGCCGGCCCCGGTGCCAGGACGACAGGGCCGGGACCACCTCGCCCAGCACCGACGGGTCGTTAAGGCCGAGAGTGCGGGCGAACTCTTCCAGGTCGCCGTCCTCGACGGTCTTCCAGAACCGCTCCCCCACCGGATCCACCACCCCGGCCGAGGTCTTCGGCAACTCCAGCCAGTAACGCTGCCGCTGGAAGGCATACGTCGGCAACTCCACCCGACGCGGCGCGAGGCCCTCGAACACCGGGCTCCAGTCCACGCCCACACCCCGCACCCACGCCTCACCCAACGACGTGTAGAACCGGGCCAGACCACCCTGACCACGACGCAGCGTGCCCGTCACCAGAACGTCGGCGCCCGCTGCCTCGACGGTCTCCGCGACCGGGACCGTCAGCACCGGATGCGGACTCATCTCCAGGAACGCGCCATGCCCGGCACTCACCAACTCCCGCACCGCGGACTCCAGCTCCACGGTCCGGCGGAGGTTGGTGTACCAGTACCCGGCATCCGTCACCGCCGACTCGACCCACTCACCCGTCACCGTCGAGAAGAACGGCACCACCGGCACCCGCGCCACCACCGGACCAAGAACCTCCAGCAGCTCGTCACGGATCGACTCCACATGCGCCGAGTGCGAGGCGTAATCCACCTCGACCCGCCGCACCCGTATCTCCCGCGTGCCCGCAAGCTCCATCAGTTCATCCAGTGCGTCCGCGTCGCCGGAGACCACCACCGACGTGGGGCCGTTCACGGCGGCGACCGACACCCGGCCGTCCCAGCCCCCGATCAGCTCCTGGACCTGCTCACGCGGAAGGGCCACCGACACCATCCCGCCACGCCCCGCCAGAGCGATGATCGCCCGGCTCCGCAACGCCACCACCCGCGCGCCGTCCGCCAGGCTCAGCGCACCGGACACCACCGCAGCGGCGATCTCACCCTGCGAATGCCCCACCACCGCGGCCGGACGCACCCCGAACGACTCCCACAACGCCGCCAGCGACACCATCACCGCCCACAGCACCGGCTGCACCACATCCACCCGCTCGAACCCCGCAGCACCCTCCACACCCCGCACCACATCCACCAACGACCAGTCCACAAAAGCGTCCAGCGCCACCGCACACTCACCGAACCGCGCCGCGAACACCGGCGAGGAGTCCAGCAACTCCACCGCCATCCCCACCCACTGCGCCCCCTGCCCCGGAAACACGAACACCGAGTCGATGTCCTCGCCGGGGTTTTCGGCGAGGCCTCGGGCCACGGTGGCGGGCTGGTCGCCGTGTGCGGTGGCCCGCAGGGCGGTGAGCAGTTCGTCGCGGTCGGTGCCGACGACGACGGCGCGCTCCTCCAGTGCGGCGCGCCCGGTCGCCAGGGAGTGCGCTACGTCGACGGCGGCCAGGCCGCCGGTCTCGATGCGGGCGGCGAACTGTTCGGCCTGGGCCTTGAGGGCCGTGTCCGAGCGGGCGGACAGCAGCCAGGGAAGGGCGGCCGGGGCGGCGGGTTCGGCCGGGGCGGCGGGTTGGGCCGGGGCCTCCTGCGGTGCCTCGTCCTGCGGTGCCTGCTCGATGATGACGTGGGCGTTGGTGCCGCTGCCGCCGAAGGAGGAGACGCCGGCGCGGCGGGGCCGGCCGGTCTCGGGCCAGTCGACGGCTTCCGTCAGGAGCGTGAGGGGGCCGGCGGACCAGTCGACGTGGGAGGTCGGCTCGTCGACGTGCAGGCTCTTGGGGAGGAGGCCGTGGCGCAGGGACTCGACCGTCTTGATCACGGCGGCGACGCCCGAGGCGGCCTGGGTGTGGCCGATGTTGGACTTCACCGAGCCCAGCCACAGGGGCCGGTCGGCGGGCCGGTCCTGGCCGTAGACCGCCAGCAGCGCCTGTGCCTCGATCGGGTCGCCCAGCTTGGTGCCGGTGCCGTGCGCCTCGATGACGTCCACGTCGGTCGTCGACAGGCCCGCGTTCGCCAGCGCGGCGCGGATCACGCGCTGCTGGGAGGGACCGTTGGGGGCGGTGAGGCCGTTGGAGGCACCGTCCTGGTTGATCGCCGTACCGCGGACCACGGCCAGCACCTGGTGGTTGTTGCGGCGCGCGTCCGAGAGCCGCTCCAGGAGCAGGACACCGACGCCCTCACCCCAGCCCGTGCCGTCCGCGCCCTCCGCGAACGGCTTGCACCGGCCGTCCACCGCGAGCCCCCGCTGGCGGCTGAACTCCACGAAGTTGCGGGTGGTGGCCATGACGGTGGCGCCGCCGGTGACGGCCATGGAGCACTCGCCGGTGCGCAGGGCCTGCACGGCGAGGTGCAGGGCCACGAGGGACGAGGAGCACATGGTGTCGAGGCTGACGGCGGGTCCTTCGAGGCCGAAGCTGTAGGAGAGCCGGCCGGAGAGGACGGCGGCGGAGCCGCCGGTCAGCAGGTGGCCCTCGACGTCGTCGGGCGCGTTGCTGCCGTCGAGGGCGTAGCCCTGGTTGCTGGAGCCGATGAAGACGCCGGTGCTGCTGCCGCGCAGGGTGTTCGGGTCGATACCGGCCCGCTCGAAGACCTCCCAGGTGGTCTCCAGCAGGAGGCGCTGCTGGGGGTCCATGGCGAGGGCCTCGCGCGGCGAGATGCCGAAGAACGCGGCGTCGAACTCGGCGGCGTCGTAGAGGAAGGCCCCCTCGCGCACATAGCTGGTGCCGGTCCGGTCGGGGTCCGGGTCGTAGAGGGCGTCGAGGTCCCAGCCGCGGTCCGTGGGCATGGCCGCGACGGTGTCGGTGCCCTCGGTCACCAGCTTCCAGAGGTCCTCGGGGGTGCGGGCTCCGCCGGGCATGCGGCAGGCCGTGGCCACGATGGCGACGGGCTCGTGTTCGCGGGTCTCGAACTCGGCGAGCCTGCGGCGGGTCTGCCGCAGGTCCGTGGTGACCCGCTTGAGGTAGTCGCGGAGCTTGTCCTCGTTGTTGTCCATGGCAAAGTCAGCCCTTCGAGAATCGGGAGCCATGACGGGGTTCCGCTCAGGAGATCCCGAGTTCCCTGTCGATCAGGTCGAACATGTCCTCGTCGGAAGCGGCGATCAGTTCCTCGTCGACGGTCGCCTCCTGCGGTTCTTCGGATGCCGCCCAGCTGTCCAGCAAGGTGCGCAGTGCTTCGGTGAGGGCCTGGCGTGCGGCGGGGTCGGACGCCTGCCGGTAGGCGGCTTCCACCTGTTCCAGGCCGGCGGGCACGTCACCGGCCCCTCCGCCCGCGGCGGGCAGCAGTTGGGCGTCCAGGTGGTCGGCGAGGGCGTTCGGCGTCGGGTGGTCGAAGACGATGGTCGCCGAGAGCCGGGTGCCGAGGACCGCGCTGAGCCGGTTGCGCAGTTCCACCGCGGTCAGGGAGTCGAAGCCCATGTCGCGGAAGGCGCGTCCCGGTTTGACGGTGTCGGACGGGCCGTGGCCCAGGACCGCGCCCACGTGGCGGCGGATCAGGTCGACGAGCCGGCGGCGGCGCTTGGGTGCGGGCAGTGCGCCGAGTTCGGCCAGCAGAGCGGCGGCCGCGGTGGCTTCGTCGTGCTGTGCCTCGGGCTGCGTGGCGCTGCGGGCGGCGAGGAGTTCCTGTACTTCGGGTACCTCGTCGATGAGCGGACGGTGTCCGTGGGCGCAGTAGGCGGGGACGAAACGGTCCCAGCGGATGTCGGCGACCACGAGCGTGGTCTCGTGCCCGGCGGCGGCCTCGCGCAGGGCGCGGACGGCGCGTTCGGGAGCCATCGCCGGGACACCGCGGCGCAGCAGCTGCTCGCCGGTCTCCTCGTCGACCATGCCGCCGCCCGCCCAGGCGCCCCAGGCGATCGAGGTGGCGGGCAGTCCCTGGGCGCGGCGCCGTTCGGCGAGGGCGTCGAGGTGGGCGTTGGCGGCGGCGTACGGGGCCTGTCCTCCGTTGCCCCAGACGCCGGCGCCGGAGGAGAAGAGGACGAAGGCGTCCAGCGGGTGTCCGGCCAGCAGCTCCTCCAGGTTCTGCGCGCCGACTACCTTGGCGTGCATCACGCCGGCGGTGTCGTCGAGGGTGAGCTCGCCCAGCGGGCGTGCCGCCTCGACGGCGCCCGCCGTGTGGACGACCGCGGTGAGCGGGAGCTCCTCGGGTACGGCGTCGAGCAGTGCGCAGAGCGCGTCGCGGTCGGCGATGTCGCAGGCGGCGAGGGTCACGCGGCAGCCTAGGGCGGTGAGTTCGTCGCACAGTCCGGCGGCGCCGGGGGCGTCGGGGCCGCGCCTGCTGGTCAGGATCAGGTGCTCGGCCCCGTCCTGTGCCAGGGACCGCGCGACGTGCGAGCCGAGGGCTCCTGTGCCGCCGGTGACCAGGACGGTGCCGCGGGGGCGCCAGGCGTCGGCGTCGGCGTCGGCGATGGCGTTGGACGCGTGGAGCGGCGTACGGATCATGCGCCGGACGCTGACGCCTCCTGCGCGCAGCGCGAACTCGGTTTCCCGGCCGCCGTCTTCCGGGGCCGCTTGGGCGAGCAGGGCAGGGAGGCGGTGCAGTGCGGACTCGGTGTCGGCGGCGGGCAGATCGACGAGGCCGCCGCAGCGGTCGGGGTCGTCGAGGCCGATCACCCGTGCGAGTCCCCACACGGCCGCCTGCGCCGGGTCGGGAGCGCCGTCGCGTTCGCCGGTCGACACCGCACCTTGGGTGAGGCACCACAGCCGGCCGGGGACAGCGGCGTCGTCGAGCGCCTGGACGAGCGCCACCGTTGCGAGCAGCCCGTGCGAGACGCCCGCGCTCTGCTTGCTCTCCGCGTCGTTGAGGGCCAGCAGCGACAGGACGCCGGCCGGTGAGACGCCCGCGGGAAGGTCCGCGAGCAGCCGCTCGGCCAGTTCGGTGCGCTGGGCCGAGTCGGGCACGGTGAACTCGAGGGTCCGGGCACCGGCGGCGTGCAGGGCGCCGGCCGTGGCCGCGACGAGGTCGTGGTCCCGGTGCTTCTCGGGGACGGCGAGGAGCCAGGTGCCGTCCAGGGCTGCGGTGGCAGGCGTGGCGGCGGGCTTGGGCCGCCAGGTGATGCGGTAGCGCCAGCTGTCGAGTGTGGAGCGGTCCTGCCGGCCGCGGTGCCAGGACGACAGGGCCGGGACCACCTCGCCCAGCACCGACGGGTCGTTAAGGCCGAGAGTGCGGGCGAACTCTTCCAGGTCGCCGTCCTCGACGGTCTTCCAGAACCGCTCCCCCACCGGATCCACCACCCCGGCCGAGGTCTTCGGCAACTCCAGCCAGTAACGCTGCCGCTGGAAGGCATACGTCGGCAACTCCACCCGACGCGGCGCGAGGCCCTCGAACACCGGGCTCCAGTCCACGCCCACACCCCGCACCCACGCCTCACCCAACGACGTGTAGAACCGGGCCAGACCCCCCTGACCACGACGCAGCGTGCCCGTCACCAGAACGTCGGCGCCCGCTGCCTCGACGGTCTCCGCGACCGGGACCGTCAGCACCGGGTGCGGACTCATCTCCAGGAACGCGCCATGCCCGGCACTCACCAACTCCCGCACCGCGGACTCCAGCTCCACGGTCCGGCGGAGGTTGGTGTACCAGTACCCGGCATCCGTCACCGCCGACTCGACCCACTCACCCGTCACCGTCGAGAAGAACGGCACCACCGGCACCCGCGCCACCACCGGACCAAGAACCTCCAGCAGCTCGTCACGGATCGACTCCACATGCGCCGAGTGCGAGGCGTAATCCACCTCGACCCGCCGCACCCGTATCTCCCGCGTGCCCGCAAGGTCCATCAGTTCATCGAGTGCGTCCGCGTCGCCGGAGACCACCACCGACGTGGGGCCGTTCACGGCGGCGACCGACACCCGGCCGTCCCAGCCCCCGATCAGCTCCTGGACCTGCTCACGCGGAAGGGCCACCGACACCATCCCGCCACGCCCCGCCAGAGCGATGATCGCCCGGCTCCGCAACGCCACCACCCGCGCGCCGTCCGCCAGGCTCAGCGCACCGGACACCACCGCGGCGGCGATCTCACCCTGCGAGTGCCCCACCACCGCGGCCGGACGCACCCCGAACGACTCCCACAACGCCGCCAGCGACACCATCACCGCCCACAGCACCGGCTGCACCACATCCACCCGCTCGAACCCCGCAGCACCCTCCACACCCCGCACCACATCCACCAACGACCAGTCCACAAAAGCGTCCAGCGCCACCGCACACTCACCGAACCGCGCCGCGAACACCGGCGAGGAGTCCAGCAACTCCACCGCCATCCCCACCCACTGCGCCCCCTGCCCCGGAAACACGAACACCGGGGAGTCGGCATTGGCGGAGGCGGTGCCGGAGGTGACGAGCTGCGAGCCGATCAGCAGTGCCCGGTGTTCGAACTGGGAGCGGTGGTTGAGCAGGGACCAGGCCACGTCGACGGGGTGTGCGTCGGTCTCGCGCAGGTGGGACAGGAGGCGGTCGGCCTGGTTCTTGAGCGCGGCCTCCGAGCGGGCCGAGACCGTCAGGGGGACGACGGTCGCCTGTGCGGCCGGCAGGTCCGTGCGGGCGGGTTCGGCGGCGCGGGGAACGTGCTCGATGATGACGTGGGCGTTGGTGCCGCTGATGCCGAAGGACGAGACGGCCGCCGTGCGGGGGCGGTCGTACTCCTTCCAGGGCCGCGCCTGGGAGAGGATCCCGATCGCGCCGGCCGACCAGTCGACCATGGGCGTGGGCGCCTCACCGTACAGGGACCTGGGCAGGACGCCCTCGTGCATGGCCTGCACCATCTTGATGACGCCGGCCATGCCCGAGGCGGCCTGGGTGTGGCCGATGTTGGACTTCACCGAGCCCAGCCACAGGGGCCGGTCGGCGGGCCGGTCCTGGCCGTAGACCGCCAGCAGCGCCTGTGCCTCGATCGGGTCGCCCAGCTTGGTGCCGGTGCCGTGCGCCTCGATGACGTCCACGTCGGTCGTCGACAGGCCCGCGTTCGCCAGCGCGGCGCGGATCACGCGCTGCTGGGAGGGACCGTTGGGGGCGGTGAGGCCGTTGGAGGCACCGTCCTGGTTGATCGCCGTACCGCGGACCACGGCCAGCACCGGGTGGTTGTGGCGGCGCGCGTCGGAGAGCCGCTCCAGGAGCAGGACACCGACGCCCTCCGACAGGGCGAAGCCGTCGGCGTCGGCGGAGAAGGGCTTGCAGCGGCCGTCCGCCGCGAGGGCGCGCTGCCGGCTGAAGGCGATGAAGGGGCTGGGCCCGGACATCACGGCGACGGCGCCCGCCAGGGCGAGTTCACACTCGCCGGCCCGCAGGGCGCGTACGGCCATGTGGAGGGCGACGAGCGAGGAGGAGCAGGCCGTGTCGATGGTGACCGCGGGGCCTTCGAGGCCCAGGGTGTAGGCGATGCGGCCGGAGGCCACGCTGGCCGCGGCGCCGGTGGCGAGGTAGCCCTCGGTTTCCCCGGCGGCGGCGCGCAGTTGGGCGGCGTACTCCTGGTCGGTCAGGCCCACGTATACGCCGGTGCTGCTGCCGCGCAGGGTCTTCGGGGCGATGCCGGCGCGTTCCAGCGCCTCCCAGGCGGTCTCCAGCAGGAGGCGCTGCTGGGGGTCCATGGCGAGGGCCTCGCGCGGCGAGATGCCGAAGAACGCGGCGTCGAACTCGGCGGCGTCGTGCAGGAAGCCGCTCTCGCGGACATAGCTGGTCGCGGTCCGGTCGGGGTCCGGGTCGTAGAGGGCGTCGAGGTCCCAGCCGCGGTCGGCGGGGAACTCCGAGATGGCGTCGACCTCGTCGCGCACCAGCCGCCACAGGTCTTCGGGCGTGCGCGCTCCCCCGGGGTAGCGGCATCCCATCGACACGATCGCGATCGGTTCGTCGTCCGCGGCATCGCGTGCGGCGGGGACGAGCGTGGTCTCGGCGGCGGTCTGCCGGGAGCCGAAGGCCTGCTCTGCGAGGTAGTCGGCCAGGACGGTGATGCTGGGGTGGTCGAAGACGACCGTGGTGGGCAGCGGCAGACCGGTGGTACGGCCGAGGCGGTTGCGCAGTTCGACGGCGGTGAGCGAGTCGAAGCCGAGGTCCTTGAAGGCCAGTTCGGTGTCGACGGCGTCCGCGTCGGCGTGCCCGAGCACGGTGGCGACCTGTCGGCTCACCAGGTCCTTCAGGGCCGTTTGGCGCCGCGCCGAATCGAGCCCGGCGAGGTGCTGGAGCAGGGCGGGCTGCTCCTGGGACGTCGTGTCCTCGTCGTCGGCGGGCTGTGCGTCGGGCAGTTCGGCGAGCAGGGGGCTGGGGCGTACCGAGGTGAACACGCCCGCGAAGCGCGGCCAGTCGACGTCGGCGATCGCGACGAGTGTCTCGTCGTGATCCAGTGCCTGCTTGAGGCCGGTGACGGCGGTGTCCGGGTCGATGACGGGCACGCCGCGGCGGCGGAGGACGTCCTGGATGCTCTCGGCGATCATGCCGCCGCCGGCCCAGGGGCCCCAGGCGACCGAGAGGACGGGCACGCCGTCCGCGCGGCGCTGCTCGGCACGCGCGTCGAGGATGGCGTTGGCGGCGGCGTAGGCGCCGTGGTCGGCGACGCCCCATGTGCCGGAGATGGAGGAGAAGTAGACGACGGCGTCGAGGGCGGCCGGGTCGAGTGCGGCGTCGAGGTGGTCGGCGCCTTGCACCTTGCCGGACAGGGTCGAGACGAGGTCGGTGATGCCGGTGTCGGCGAGTGATCCAAGGGCGCTGATGCCCGCGGCGTGCAGGACGGTGCGGACGGGTGGCACGCCTTCCTGCTCCAGCTGCCGGATCAGTGCGGCGACGGAGTCCGGGTCCGCCATGTCGCAGGCGGCGACGGTGACCGGGGTGCCCTGCTCCTGGAGTTCCTGGCGGAGGTCGGCGATACCGGGTGTGTCGGCGCCGCGGCGTCCGGTCAGGACGAGGTGTCCGGCGCCGTTGCGGGCGAGCCAGCGTGCCATGCGGACGCCGAGGGCGCCGGTGCCGCCCGTGACGAGGACGGTGCCGCGCGGCTTGAAGGAGCGGGCTGCGGGGGCGTCGCCGTGCGGTGCCCGGACCAGCCGGCGGCCGAGCGCCTTGCCGCCCCGTACGGCGATCTGGTCCTCGGTTGCCTCGCCGGTGAGGAGGTCGGCGAGCAGGTTCAGGGTGGGTTCGCCGGCTGCCTCGGGGAGGTCGATCAGGCCGCCCCAGCGCCCCGGGTGCTCCAGGGCGGCGACCCGGCCGAGTCCCCAGACGCCTGCCTGGAGGGGGGCGGCGGGTGCCCGGTCATCCGCCGTGGCGACGGCTCCGCGGGTGACGCACCACAGCGGTGCCTCGATGCCGGCGTCGCCCAGGGCCTGGACGAGCGCGAGGCTCACGGCCAGGCCCTCAGGCACGGACGCGTGGTCGGGGTGCGGACGCTCGTCGAGGCCGGCCAGGGAGAGCACGCCGCTGACGGCAGCGGCCTCGGCCCGGAGCCGGCCGCTCAGCCGCTGACGGTCGGCATCCGCCGCAGCGACCGTCAGGACGCGTACGTCTTCCGCTCGTTGCGTGAGAACGGTGAGGGCGGCCTGGGACAGCGGGTCGTCGTCGAACGCCTCGGGGACGACGAGGAGCCAGGTGCCGTCCAGGGACGCGCCGGACGGCGTGCGGCCGGCCAGGGGCCGCCAGGTGATGCGGTAGCGCCAGCTGTCGAGTGTGGAGCGGTCCTGCCGGCCCCGGTGCCAGGACGACAGGGCCGGGACCACCTCGCCCAGCACCGACGGGTCGTTAAGGCCGAGAGTGCGGGCGAACTCTTCCAGGTCGCCGTCCTCGACGGTCTTCCAGAACCGCTCCCCCACCGGATCCACCACCCCGGCCGAGGTCTTCGGCAACTCCAGCCAGTAACGCTGCCGCTGGAAGGCATACGTCGGCAACTCCACCCGACGCGGCGTATACGGAGCGAAAGCCGGGCTCCAGTCCACGCCCACACCCCGCACCCACGCCTCACCCAACGACGTGTAGAACCGGGCCAGACCCCCCTGACCACGACGCAGCGTGCCCGTCACCAGAACGTCGGCGCCCGCTGCTTCGACGGTCTCCGCGACCGGGACCGTCAGCACCGGGTGCGGGCTCATCTCCAGGAACGCGCCATGCCCGGCACTCACCAACTCCCGCACCGCGGACTCCAGCTCCACGGTCCGGCGGAGGTTGGTGTACCAGTACCCGGCATCCGTCACCGCCGACTCGACCCACTCACCCGTCACCGTCGAGAAGAACGGCACCACCGGCACCCGCGCCACCACCGGACCAAGAACCTCCAGCAGCTCGTCACGGATCGACTCCACATGCGCCGAGTGCGAGGCGTAATCCACCTCGACCCGCCGCACCCGTATCTCCCGCGTGCCCGCAAGCTCCATCAGTTCATCCAGTGCGTCCGCGTCGCCGGAGACCACCACCGACGTGGGGCCGTTCACGGCGGCGACCGACACCCGGCCGTCCCAGCCCGCGATCAGCTCCTGGGCCTGCTCACGCGGAAGGGCCACCGACACCATCCCGCCACGCCCCGCCAGAGCGATGATCGCCCGGCTCCGCAACGCCACCACCCGCGCGCCGTCCGCCAGGCTCAGCGCACCGGACACCACCGCAGCGGCGATCTCACCCTGCGAGTGGCCCACCACCGCGGCCGGACGCACCCCGAACGACTCCCACAACGCCGCCAGCGACACCATCACCGCCCACAGCACCGGCTGCACCACATCCACCCGCTCGAACCCCGCAGCACCCTCCACACCCCGCACCACATCCACCAACGACCAGTCCACAAAAGCGTCCAGCGCCGCCGCACACTCACCGAACCGCGCCGCGAACACCGGCGAGGAGTCCAGCAACTCCACCGCCATCCCCACCCACTGCGCCCCCTGCCCCGGAAACACGAACACCGGGGAGTCGGCATGGGCGGAGGCGGTGCCGGAGACGGTCGGGTCGCCGAGTGCCTGGGTCAGGGCGGGGAGGTCGCGGGAGCCGAGGGCGAAGGCGCGGTGTTCGAAGACGGAGCGGCCGGTCAGCAGGGACCAGGCGACGTCGGTGGCGAGGGCGCCGGCGGCGGCCGGCGTGTCGGTCTGGGTCGTGGAGAGCAGTTCGCCGAGCCGGGCGGCCTGTTCCCGGAGGGCTTCGGGGGTGCGTGCCGAGAGGAGGACGGGCACGGTCACGTCGTCGGCCGGGATGCCGGCGGGTTCGGCGGGCACCGGTTCGGGCTGCTCGATGATGACGTGGGCGTTGGTGCCGCTGATGCCGAAGGAGGAGACGCCGGCGCGGCGGGGGCGGCCGAGTTCGTCCCAGGGCCGTGCCTGGGCCAGGAGTTCCACGGCGCCGGTGGACCAGTCGACGAAGGAGGTCGGTGTCTCGCCGTGCAGGGACTTGGGCAGCAGGCCTTCGCGGATGGCGAGGACCATCTTGATGATGCCGGCGACGCCGGCGGCGGCCTGGGTGTGGCCGATGTTGGCTTTGAGGGAGCCGAGCCACAACGGCCGGTCGGCGGGCCGGTCCTGGCCGTAGGTCGCCAGCAGGGCCTGTGCCTCGATCGGGTCGCCGAGCTTGGTGCCGGTGCCGTGTGCCTCGACGACGTCGACGTCCGCCGTCGTCAGGCCGGCGTTCGCCAGTGCGGCTTGGATCACGCGTTGCTGGGAGAGGCCGTTGGGGGCGGTGAGGCCGTTGGAGGCACCGTCCTGGTTGATCGCCGTACCGCGGACCACGGCCAGCACCGGGTGGTTGTGGCGGCGTGCGTCGGAGAGCCGCTCCAGGAGCAGGACACCGACGCCCTCGCCCCAGCCGGTGCCGTCCGCGCTCTCCGCGAACGGCTTGCACCGTCCGTCCGCCGCGAGTCCCCGCTGGCGGCTGAACTCCACGAACATGCCGGGGCCGGACATGACGGTGGCGCCGCCGGCGAAGGCGAGTGAGCACTCGCCGGTGCGCAGTGACTGGACGGCCATGTGGAGGGCGACGAGGGAGGAGGAGCAGGCCGTGTCGATGGTGACCGCGGGGCCTTCGAGGCCCAGGGTGTAGGCGATGCGGCCGGAGGCCACGCTGGCGGCGGTGCCGGTGAGGACATGGCCTTCGATCGCTTCGCCCGCTTCGTGCAGGCGCGGCCCGTACTCCGGGGCGGTGATGCCGAGGAAGACGCCGGTGGCGGTGGACTGCAGGCGGCGCGGGTCGAGGCCGGCGCGTTCTGCGGCTTCCCAGGCGGTCTCCAGCAGGAGTCGCTGCTGGGGGTCCATGGCGGTCGCCTCGCGCGGCGAGATGCCGAAGAACGCGGCGTCGAACTCGGCGGCGTCGTGCAGGAAGCCGCCTTCGCGGACGTAGCTGGTGCCGGGCCGGTCGGGGTCGGTGGTGAAGAGGGTGGTCATGTCCCAGCCGCGGTCGGCGGGGAACGCGCAGTGGACGTCCGCTTCGTCGCGCACCAGCTGCCACAGGTCCTCGGGCGTGCGGACTCCTCCGGGGTAGCGGCATCCCATCGACACGATCGCGATCGGTTCGTCGTCCGCGCGGTGTGTGGTCGCCGCGGCGGTGTGGGTTTGGGTGCCGTCGCGTTGCTCGTCGAGGTGGCGGGCCAGGCGGGCCGGGGAGGGGTGTTCGTAGACGGCGGTGACGGGCAGGTGCAGGCCGGTGGCCTGGCCCAGGCGCTCGCACAGTTCGACGGCGGTGACCGAGTCGAAGCCGAGGTCTTTGAAGGTGCGGGCGGGGTCGATGGCCTCGGCGCCGAAGTGGCCGAGGACGACGGCCGCGTGCTCGCGCACCAGCCGGAGGCTGTCGCCGGGGCCGGGGCCGGGGCCCGTGGGAGCCGTGGGGGTGGTGGGGGTGGTGGGCGCCGGGGGGTGCGGTGCGGGCGTGGCCGGGAGCGTGTGGGGGTGTGCGGGGGTGCCGGGGGTGGTGTCGATCCAGTGGCGGCTGCGCTGGAAGGCGTAGGTCGGCAGGTCGATGGTGCGGGGGTGGTGGCCGGTGAAGGCCGGTGTCCAGTCGACGTCGGCGCCGCGTGTCCAGAGTTCCGCGAGGGAGGTGTAGAAGCGGGCGAGCCCGCCGTCGTGGCGCCGCAGGGTTCCGGTGACGACGGCGGGCTCGCCGTGGGTGGTGGCCTCGGCGGTCTCCCTGACCGGGACGGTCAGCACGGGGTGCGGGCTGACCTCGATGAACGTGGTGTGTCCGGCGGCGGCCAGCGCCCGTACGGCGGGTTCGAGGAGTACGGGCCGGCGCAGGTTGGCGTACCAGTAGGCGGCGTCGGTCGCGGGGCCCTGGAGCCAGTCGCCGGTGACGGTGGACAGGAAGGGGATGTCGGGGGTGCGCGGGGTGATGGGGGCGAGGAGGCGCAGGACATGGTCGCGGACCGGTTCGACGTGGGCGCAGTGGGAGGCGTAGTCGACGTCGATGCGGCGGGTGCGGACGCCCTGGCGTTCGGCTTCGGCGGTCAGTTCGTCGAGGCAGGCGGTGTCGCCGGAGACGACGACCGAGGAGGGGCCGTTGACGGCGGCGACGGTGATGCGCTCGTCCCAGGGGGCGAGGAGGCGGCGTGCCGGTGCCTCGGGCAGGGCCAGGGACATCATGCCGCTGAGGCCTTTGAGGGGCAGGAGTGCCTTGCTGCGCAGGGCGACGGCCAGGGCGCCGTCCTGAAGGCTCAGTGCGCCCGCGACGCAGGCGGCGGCGATCTCGCCCTGGGAGTGTCCGACGACCGCCGCGGGCTGTACGCCGTGTGCGCGCCACAGGGCGGCCAGGGAGACCATGACGGCCCACAGGACGGGCTGGACGACTTCGGAGCGGTCCATGGCCGGTGCGTCGGCGTCGCCGCGCAGGACGGCGAAGAGCGAGAAGTCGACGTGCGGGGCGAGTGCGGCCTCGCACTGGGCGAGTTGGTCGGCGAAGGCGGGTGCGGTGGTCAGGAGCTGGGCGGCCATGCCCGCCCACTGGCTGCCCTGGCCGGGGAAGACGAAGACGGGCCGGTCGACGGCCGCGGGCGTGGGCGTGGGGCCGGGGGGCAGGGCGGTGGTGAGGCGGTGCAGGAGGGTGGCGGAGTCGGCGCCGGCGGCGACGGCCCGGTAGGCGAAGGGGGTGCGGGTGGTGAGCAGGGACCAGCCGACGTCCACGGGGTCGGCGTGGGCGGCGGGGTGGGCGGCGAGGCGTTCGGTCTGGGCGCGCAGGGCTTCGGGGCTGCGGGCGGACAGCAGCCAGGGCACCACGGGCGGTTCGGCGTGGGCGGGCCGGGCGGCGGCCGGGGTGGGCGGCGGTGCCTGTTCGAGGACGAGGTGGGCGTTGGTGCCGCCCATGCCGAAGGAGGAGACGCCGGCGAGGAGGGGCCGGGCGGGATCCGGTGCGCTCCACCGGGTGGTCTCCAGTTGGACGCGCAGGCCCAGTCCGTCGAGGTCGATGGCCGGGTTGGGGGTGGTGTGGTTGAGGCTGGGCACGAGCTGTCCGTGGGACAGGCACAGGATGACCTTGAGCAGGCCCGCGATGCCGGCCGCGCCTTCCAGGTGGCCGATGTTCGTCTTGACCGAGCCGACGGCCAGCGGGGTGCTGCGGGCGGGGTCGGTGCCGAGGGCGGCGCCGAGGGCGGCGGCCTCGACGGGGTCGCCGACGCGGGTGCCGGTGCCGTGGAGTTCGACGTAGTCGATGCCGGCCGGGGCGACGCCGGCGCGGGCGCAGGCGCTGCGCAGGACGGCTTCCTGGGCGGCGGCGTCGGGGGTGGTGAGGGTGGCGCCGGTGCCGTCGTTGTTGACGGCTCCGCCGCGGATGACGGCGTGGATGCGGTCGCCGTCGGCCAGGGCCCGGGAGAGGGGTTTGAGGACGACGAGGCCGGCGCCCTCGCCGCGGACGAATCCGTTGGCGCGGGCGTCGAAGGTGTGGCACAGGCCGTCGGGGCTGAGTCCGCCGAACTCGGCGAGGGCCTGGGTGCTGCCGGGGACGAGGTTGAGGTGGACGCCGCCGGCGAGGGCGAGTTCGCAGTCGCCGGCGCGCAGGCTGTCGCAGGCGAGCTGGACGGCGACGAGGGAGGAGGACTGGGCGCTGTCGACGGTGAGGCTGGGGCCGCCGACGCCCAGGGCGTAGGAGAGGCGGTTCGCGATGAGGCCGCGGTTGAGTCCGGTGAGGGTGTGGTGGCCCACGCCCTCGGTGCCCTGCCGGTGGACGAGTTCGGCGTAGTCGCTGACGTCGGCGCCGACGAAGACGCCGGTGGCGCGCGGTGCCCGGGCCGCGTCGCATCCGGCGTTCTCCAGTGCCTCCCAGCCCAGTTCGAGGATGAGCCTGGCCTGCGGGTCCATGGCCTCGGCCTCGCGGGGCGAGATGCCGAAGAAGGCCGCGTCGAAGTCGCCGGGGGTGTCGATGAACCCGCCGCGGTAGGGGACGGTGGTGCCCCGGCCGGTGGTGAGGGTGTCGTCGTGGGGTGCGCCGGTACGACGGTCCGGGGGGGTGTCGGTGATGGCGCTGCGGCCCTGGGCGATCAGGTTCCAGTAGGCGTCCGGGTCAGGGGCTCCGGGCAGCCGGCACGCAAGGCCGACCACAGCCACGGGCTCGTGGGCCGAAGTGGTGGTGCGGGCGTCCGCGGGTACCGGCTCGTTCATGGATGGCACTCCAAACACCAGGGCGACAGGGTCGGGGGCAGCCCTCACGGTTGCACGGCCTCAGGCGCGCTCAGCGCTCCTGCCAGGTGCTCTAGGGGAACTCCTAAGCGGTGCCCGCACGCCGGGACAAAGGCGCCCGCGGGCCCTGGGCCTGCCCCATAGCGAGGAGGGCGGGGGCCGGGCAAGAGGAGCAACTCTAGGCGTATGCCCGAACTTGGCACGGCACGCTCGAGGGGCGGCAGCCGACTGCCGCGAGGTCTGCCCCGTGTGTCCACCAGCGTCGTGCGCGCGGGTCTGCCGATGTGCTCCTGGACAGATGTGTTCATGGACAGATGCGTTCGTGGACAGATGCGTTCGTGATCGTGGACAGATGTGTTCGTGGATGTGTTCCTGAAGGAGAAGAGGCGGATTCCATGACCGCGACAAGCCTGGTGCTGCCGGCACGCAACGCGGGCTCTGGCATCGTGTCCCGGCTGGCGGCGTCAGCGGCGGCGGTCGAGGGCGGGGTGATGAGCAACGCGGAGTTCTCCGCCTGGCTCGACGAGCGCCGGCACGAGCAGCGCCAGCAGGTCGAGCGGGTGCCGTTCGCGGCGCTGCGCGGCTGGCGCTTCGAAGCCCGCACCGGCGACCTGCGCCACGACAGCGGGCGGTTCTTCTCGGTGCACGGGCTGGCGGTGCGCTCGGACTTCGGGCCGGTACGGACGTGGGCGCAGCCGATCATCCACCAGCCGGAGATCGGCATCCTCGGCATCGCGCTGCGGGACTTCGACGGCGTGCCGCACCTGCTGATGCAGGCGAAGTCGGAGCCGGGCAACGTCAACGGCGTGCAGCTGTCGCCGACGGTGCAGGCGACGAAGAGCAACTACATGCGGGTGCACGGCGGTTCGGCGGTGCCCTACCTGGACTTCTTCCGCAGGCCCGAGCCGGGCCGGGTCGTGGCGGACGTCCTGCAGTCGGAGCAGGGGTCGTGGTTCCTGCACAAACGCAACCGGAACATGATCGTGGAGGTGGGCCCTCAGGCGGAGGCCGGCGAGGACTTCGCCTGGCTGACACTGGGGCAGGTCAACCTGCTGCTGGGCCACGACAACCTGGTGAACATGGACGCCCGGACGGTCCTGTCGTGCCTGCCGGAGTGGCGCTGCAGCACCCCGCAGACGAGCGGAGAGACGGGCAAAGCGGCGGGCGGGGACGCCGGGCGGGCGCCGCGCACGGACCGGGAGATCCGCGCCTGGCTCACCCGGCGGCGGGCCGAGCACGAGGTCAGTGCCACCCCGCTGCCGCTGGCCAGGACGGAGGGCTGGCTGCGTACGCCGGAGGCGGTGACGCACCGCAGGGGCCTGTACTTCGACATCGTCGCGGTGGACGTGTCCTCGCACCGGCGTGAGGTGCCCGCCTGGTCGCAGCCGCTGCTTCAGCCGCACGGCATGGGCATCGCGGCGCTGTTCGTGAAACAGGTCGACGGGGAGCTGCACGCCCTGCTGCGCTCACGCGCCGAGCCGGGCTTCCTGGACGTGGTGGAACTGGGCCCGACGGTGCAGTGCGTGCCGCGGAACTACGCGCATCTGCCCGAGCCGGACCACCCGCCCTATCTCGCCGAAGTGCTGGCACGCCGCGGCGAGGCCCGCTACGACGTGGTGCTGTCGGAGGAGGGCGGCCGGTTCAGGCACGCACAGAGCCACTACATGATCATCGAGACGGACGGTGACTTTCCCGCCGTCTCGGACGAGTTCCGCTGGGTGACACCCCGTCAGCTGGATGAACTGCTGTGCTACAGCCACCACGTGAACGTGCAGGCCAGGACACTGGTCGCGGCACTGAGGACGCTTTGAGCGCCGCCGGGAGCCGGCCGTTGCGGCTGGGCGCGCTGGGGACGTCGTCCATCGCGCGGCGCCGTGTGCTGCCCACGGCGGTGGCCGCCGAGGAGGTGGAGCTCGTCGCCGTCGCGGGCCGCTCGGCGAGCAAGACGGCCCATTTCGCCCAGCAGTTCGGCTGCGCGGCCCAGGCGGACTTCGCATCGCTGCTGGAGCGCGAGGACGTGGAGGCGGTGTACATCTCCACGCCGACCGCGCTGCACCACACCTGGGCGGCGCGGGCCCTGCGGGCGGGCAAGCACGTACTGGTGGAGAAGCCGGTCGGGGTGAACGCCCGCGAGGCGCGCGAGCTGGCGGCGCTGGCGCAGGAGCGGGGGCTGGTGCTCCGGGAGAACTTCATGTTCCTGCACCATCCGCAGCACGCCTTCGCCGCGGACCTGGTGGAGCGGGGACGGCTGGGCCGGCTCAGCACGATGCAGGCCGCGTTCTGCATTCCGCCGCTGCCCGCCGACGACATCCGCTACACGCCCGGCATGGGCGGCGGAGCACTGCTGGACGTCGGGGTGTATCCGCTGCGCGCCGCCCAGCTGCTCCTGGGAACGGGACTGCGGGTGGCCGGGGCCGTGCTGCGCACCCGCGCCCTGGACGGGCTGGACCTGTCGGGCCAGGCGCTGCTGGTCTCGCCGTCCGGTGTCCTCGCGGACGTGACGTTCGGCTTCGAGCACGCGTACGCCTCGGCGTACACGCTGTGGGGCGACACCGCACGCCTGTCGGTGACGCGCGCCTTCACCCCGCCGCCCGCGCACCAGCCCGTGCTCGTGCTGGAAGAACAGGACCACGAGGAGCGGTTCACGCTGCCGCCCGCCGACCAGCTGCGCACCTGCCTCGCCGAGTTCGCCGCCGCGGTGCGGCGCGGCGGCGCGGGCAGCAGCGCCGAAGAGGCCGAAAAGCGCCGCTCCGCGGTGGCGGCCATGGACCTGGTCGACATGATTGACAAACTGGCCGTGCGCGTACCCGTCGACGATGACCGCCAAGACAGCAGAACAGAACAGCACCGGCACGTTCCCTCTTCTCCCGGCCGATGACGTCCCTGCGGCGTGACGGTCCGAAGACACCGCCCCCGCATCCGGCAGGAAAAGGGAAGACACCGAAAGGAGCGTGCCGTTCTTGAAACCGCCTCGCCGAGCTGCTCCAACAGGGCCGGCGCGCGGGCGGCTTTCCCCCCTCCCGGCTCCGCCGCCGGGGCGGCCGGCACCCGTCCGCGGCCCCGCCCGGCCGGCGCCGCACCGGACCCCCACGGGGTACGCGGGCCCGGGCGGACACCTTCGGCCCCCGCACGCAGACCAGCGCACCGACCCGGGTCCACCGGCCGGCACGGACACCGGCCGCACGCTAGGAGTGTCCTCATGACTCCCCCCACCTCCCCCGCCTCCCCCTCCGCTTCTGCTGCCGCCTCCGCTGCCGCTTCCGGCGCCCCGGTGCCCCCGACAGCCGGGGGCGGGGACGAGGCCCCCGCACCGCCGAAGGCCCCGCGCCCGTCATGGGGCCTCGTCATCACCGTGGCCTGCGACATCGTCCTGCCGGTCGGCCTCTACTACGTGCTGCGCGCCGCCGGCTCCGGCGAGATCACCTCGCTGCTGGTCAGCGGATCCGCACCCGCCCTGCACTCGCTGTACTCGGCCGCCCGCCACCGCAAGCTCGATGCCATCGGCGTCTTCACCGTCGTACTGCTCGTCGTCAGCGCCGTCGCCTCGCTGCTGACCGCGAGCCCGCGCGTCGTACTCGCACGCAACAGCCTGTTCACCGCCCTCGCCGGCGTGTGGCTGCTGGTCACCCTCTTCACGGCCAGGCCGTTCACCTACCAGGCCCTCAAGGCGCTCCTCCCGGGCCGGGCCGACGCGCTGGACAACCTGTGGGAGCAGGACTTTGCGTTCCGCCGGATCTGGCGCATCCTGACCGTCGTGTGGGGCGTGGGGCTCATCGCGGACGCGCTGCTGCGCCTGGTCATGGCCTACACCCTGCCGGTCGACACCGTGCCCGCACTCGACGGAGCGCTGTACGCGGCCACGTGGATCTTCCTCCAGCTCATCACACAGGTCTCGCTGTACCGCTCGGGCACCTTCAAGAAGATCTTCCCGCGTTGACGAATCCCCTCCCTGGGAGGGGATTCCTGGCTCAGGCCGCCTCCTGGAGCGGCGCTCCAGGAGGTCTTACGCCCTCGGCACCAGCCGGGGCCGGAGCAGCCCGGAGGAGCATCACACGCGCGGAGTTCTTGTCCCTGGGGGACACCGCTTTGCACAGGGTGCAGGTACAGGTGCAGGTGCAGGTGCGTTGCGACAGCGGCAGTGCGTGCCTGGTTCTCGCTCCGCACGATCCGCAGTCCATGATGGTGTGCGCGGGATGCACCAGGCCCGACCGGTCCGCAGCAACGGCCCGGTCAGGACGGGGACGACGAACGAGGCGTACCAGTGCCCGGTGCTGTCCCGGTGCACACCCGCCGAGGAGGGCCCGGCGGGCAGTTCGCGGGACCACACCACGGCCAGGACGATCCCGCCCGCCAGGTGCAGGCGCCCGTCCTTCAGCCGGAAACCGCGCCGGGTGCAGTTCGGCGTGGGCAGCGCCTCGCGTTTCTTCTTGTGCTTCGGCATCCCGGCCCGGCGGTGCACCGCCAGCCGCTGCCCGGTGTCCTTCAGGGCCTTCGCGCGGGACGTGCCGAAGTCCCCGATGAGCTGCTGCTGCGGCACCGAGGAGCCCTCGGCCGGCCACGGCACCACCGCGCGGGCCCGGGTCAGCATCCTGTCCGGCAGGGCGGGGCCGCACTTCTCCCCGTCGGCGTGGGCCTTCCTGGAGCGGGCCACGCACTCCTTCCAGACCCACCGGCACCGGTCCCACTCCGCCGGCAGCCCCGCACGGGCCGCGGACGACACCCGCACACCCGCCCCCCTTCGGTCGCGGCCACCCCAACCAGCGAACAAAGGCACACGCGTTCGCCATTGCCCGGCTCCGCCGGCACACCGTACCGGCGCTCCGCCCCGGGCATCGGTGAAGGCACCGGTGAAGGGTCGCCGAAGGTGTCGCGAAGGTGTCGCGAGACGCCCGGGGGGAGCAGTCCGGGCAGGGTGGTGAAGACGCCGGTCACAGCGGATCCACTGGCAAAGCCAAGCCGAATACGTGCACACGCGGGCCACGGGCCACCGCCGCTTCTCCCGGTGCCCGGCGAATCGGGCGAGAGCATGTCCGGTCATCGGTGCCGCGGGCCGGACGCCGGCCGGTGATTTCCCTGTCGGGGGCTGTCCCGCCGTCTTGTCGCGAACCGTCTCGCGGACCTCAACGGGCCTTGTCCGAAAGCCGGGTGGCCCGTGCCGGCGGAAGAGCCGAGCGTGCTTGAGACCGGGTCGGGATCTCCTCGATAGGAAGTGGAAATACCGGACCGTGTCTGGCAATTTTTGACCACTTCGTTCTCGCCTTGCCGCCGCTTTGTGCATTCGGATACTTCGCCACCTGTCAGGGAATTCCCCGACACCTGCTCATCCCACCCACCCCCACCTGCACTTCCTGCCATGCACACACCGGCCAGCGGCATGTGCTTGGAACGCGCCGGGCGATGCGCCAGCCTGCCCGTCAGCCGCAGCGACGAAGGAGGACTGGTGCCGCACGGGCACGCCGGACAGCCTGGACACACCGCCTGGCAGGGCGCACACGCATACGAACTGGCTGTACTGATGGAGGAGTTGGAACGTGCCCGTACGTCGGCCGGATGCGTGCGGCTGACCGGTGAACCGTGGGTCGGCAAGACCCGTCTGGCGCTCCGGCTGGCCCGGGCGGCGGCGCACCAGGGGTGGACCGTGGCCTGCGGCCGGGCGGCCCGGGGCGGCGGCGGGCGGCCCTTCCACGCGCTGGTGGACGCACTCGACGACCGGCTCGCCGCGGCGGACCCCGCCGTTCTGGGCAGGCTGGGGGCCGTCCGCCTGCGCGTGCTGGCCCAGGTCTTCCCGGCGCTGGGCGGCATGCCCCCCGCCGGCCTGGGGGACATCGACGTCCACGCGGTCGCACGGGCGGTGCGGGCGGTGCTGGAACAACTGGCCGGCCGGCGCGGGCTCCTGCTCGTGCTGGACGACGCGCACCGCGCGGGAGCGGAGGTGGCCGAGTTCACCGAACACCTGCTGCGCCGCCCGCCGGACGCGCCCGTGCTCACGGTGCTCGTCCACCGCGGCGGCGGGCCGGCCGCCCGCAGGCTGGCCTCGCTCGCGCACGCGGACGGCGCCGTCCGTCACCTCGCGCTGCGGCCGCTGCCGCGGGAGGCGGCCGCGGCGCTGCTGCCCGCCGGGCTCGGCCCGTTGCACCGGGAGCTGATCCTGCGGGACGGGGCGGGGGTGCCGGGGCTGCTGCGGGCGCTGTCCGACGGTGCGGCGCCCGACGCCGGGGGTGTGCCCCACAGCAGCCTTGAACTGGCCTGCGGCCCCTCTCCGCTGCCGCCCACCGCGCAGGCGCTGGATCTGGGCGTGCTGTCCCCGCTCGCCCGGCGCGCGGTGGCCGCGGCCGCGGCGGCCGGTGATCCCTTCACCCCGGAGGAGGTGGCGGGCACGGCCCTGCTGTCCGTGGAGGAGGCCCTGCGCGCGGTGGACGAACTGCACAGCGAGGGCATCGTCCAGCCCGGCCCCAGGGCGGGATGGTTCCGTTTCTGCCGCCCGGCGGTGCGGGCCCTGGTGTACCAGACGGCGGGGGCGGCCGCGCTGCGTGCGGCGCGAAAGCGGGCGCCGGACGCGGCGGCGCACACGGGCACCGCCACGGCGGTGCTCACCGCGCTGCTGGAGTCGGCGGCGCCGCCGACGGCCCGGGAGGCGGAGTTCCTGGAGGCGCAGGCGCGTGCCACGGTGTTCGCGCAGCCGGCCCGCGCGGCGCGGGCGGCGCGCCGGGCGGCGGAGTGTCCCGGCGCCCCGCCCGGTGTGCGTCTGCTGCTGTGCCAGGCGCTGGTGCTGTCCGGACGGCCCGCCGAGGCGCTGGCCGAGTACGCGCGGCTGTGGCCGCGGCAGGAGACGGACCAGGCCTTGGCGCAGGCCGCGGTGTGGGCCGAGGCCGCGGTGTGGCGGGCCCGGGCGCTGCGGCTGCTGGGGGCCCGGGCGCAGGCCAGGCGCGTGCTGCGGGCGGTGCCCGCCGAGGGCCGTGCCGCCATCCCGGCGGCGCAGGCCGAACTGGCCGCGCTGCTGCTGGAGTCGGGGCGGCCGGCGCGGGGCGCCGCGCTCACCGCCGCCCGCCGTGCGGTGCGCTGCGTGCCGCCGAGCGACGTGGCCGCGCACGGCCACGCCCTGGCTCTGCTGGCCGCCGCCCATGCCGCGCAGGGGGCCGCCGGCACGGCCCGGGAGGTGGCCGGGGAGGCCGGGCCTTTGCTGTCCGGGCTCGGCCGGGAGGGGGCGGCGCCGGTGGTGGAGGCGTGGCGCTGGCTGGGCGAGGCCTCGGCGGGCGGTGACGGGCGGCGGGCCCGGCGGTTTTTCCAGCGCGGTTTCGACCTCGCCCTGCACCACGGGCAGGGGCATTTGCTGGGGCCGCTCGCACGGGGGCTGGCCGGGGCGTGTCTGGAATCCGGTGACCCGGCCGCCGCGTCCGCTCACGCGCGTTTCGCGGCCGCGGAATTCGACCGTCTCACGGCATACGATTCGGCAGCCGCCGCGCAGGATTTCCTTGAATCCGTCGAGCGGGCCGCACAAAAGAATTCGGAAAGTGACCGCTGTGTCCCGCTGAGTGCGCGCGAGCGGGAAATCGCGATGCTTATCGGTCCGGGTCTCACGAATCAGCAGATTGCGGCCCGGATGGACATCAGCATCAAAACCGTCGAAACCTATATGGGGCGTATCTTCAAAAAACTGGGGGCGCGGTCCCGGGCGCAGGTCGTTTTTCTCCTCTCTGCCGATCCGGTGGCCGGGAGGAATTCCTGAACGAGCCGCGGCGCCGTTCTTCTGCCGTTCACCTGGGAGCGGCGCGGCCCGGGCGGGGGAAGGCCGCCGGGCCGTGTCCGAGGCGCCCGTGCACCCGCGTGGGCCGTGCCGGGACGGCCCTCGCACCGGGCGGGCCGGCCGGACCGGGCGGTGCCCGGGGCCCTGCGCCGTGCGCCGGGCGCATGGCTGCCGGGCCAGGCCGTGGCCGGTGCAGTGTCACCGCACCGGTCCTGCCGGTGCGGTGACACTGCCGGGGGGGCGGCGTGTGCCGGTGCGGCGGCCACGGCCGGGCCGGCCCCGCACGCCCCCCGCACACCCCCGCACACCCCCGCACAGCCCGGAGCGCCGCGGGCCGTGTGCGGGGGCGTGCGGCGGGAGCGGCCGGTGCCGCGCAGGCGGCCGGCCGGTGCCCGCGGACCTGGACGCGGGGGGCGGTGATCACGCGCTGCGGGGCGCGGGGGGCCGCGCCGGACCGGGAGAAGGCCTGCGGCCGCCGCCCGCTCACCAGGTCCGGCCGCGGCAGGTCCGCAAAACCGGTGGCGGGGCCGCTGCGGCCCGCAGAACGGCTGCGGCTGCGGCGGCAGGTGTGCCGGCCGGCCTGCGCGAGGCCGCCGGGTGGCTGTCGTACCAGGTGGGGACGGCAGCCGGACGGGCCGTCCGGCAGGCGGTGCTGCCGTTGTCCTGCTCCCGGGGACTCCCGGGAGCAGGACGGGACGGGACGGGACGGGGCGGGGCGGGGCGGGGCGGGGCGGCCGTGGGCCGCCGAAGCCACCGGCGGCGCTCGGCCGGCCGGAGGATGTGCCCGCCCCGTGCCGGCCGGCGACGTGCGGGGGGCGTGCCGGCGCCGGTGTTCCACGGCGGGGTGCAGCACGCCTGCGGGCCCCGGGGCGGGAACCCGTGCGGCAGCCGCGCGCCTGCCCGGCCCCGCACGGCGCCCCGCTCCCGCTCGCCGGCCGCCGCCGGGCCCCGCGGGCGGGAGCGGGGCGCGCCCGGCGCAAACGCCGACGGGCGGACCGGGTTCATCCGGTCCGCCCGTCGGTGTCCGCGCCGGTTCGTCAGCCCCATTGGTCGTCGTCCGGGACGGCCGCCGCCCCGGAATGCACCGGCCCGGACGCCGGGGACACCGCGACCAGGCCGTGGGCAATGGCGGGGGCGGTAATGCCTGCCCCGAGCGAGCAGATGACTCCGACTGCCGTCAGAAGTCCAGCTGTCATGATTCGCAACACAGCCTTACTCATGTCTACCCCCACGTTTGACAGTTGGCGTGCGGTGCATGAGCAAGACTTCCGCACCGAGGTTTTCCGCCCAACCCATTCCTGGTGTCGTAAAGTTGCCTGACAAGAAGTTCCGTCACACTGGAGTGTGGGCCTGCAATGACCGAAAGCGCTCTCCCGGCTGGCGCATTAGCCACGCTGGATGAGGCCGAGGCGAGGGCGTACCGCAATGCAGTACTGCTGGGCCGCTTTGTCCGCGAGGAGATGGCGACCGCCCTCGGTGTCTCCCTCGAAAAGGCGGCACAAGTCGAGCAGCGTCTGTCGGCGCTGAGCCTGCTGCGTCCGATGCCCGGCGAGCCGGAGCTGCTGGTGCCGGTGAGCCCCGACACGGCGGTGGCCGATCTCGTGGGGCCGGCCGAGAGCCGCATACGGGACCTGCAGCGGGAGGTCTCCGAGATCCGTGACCAGATGGGCGCGCTGCGCGCGACGTACTTCGAGAGCCGTCAGCAGCGCAACCAGACCGAGGCCTTCGACGTGATCAGCGACATCAACGCGCTGCAGGCCGTGCTGGACGAGCAGGGCGAGCGCTGCCGCACCGAGATGCTCACCGCCCAGCCCGGCGGTGCCCGCCCCTCCAGCCTGCTGGCCAACGCCCGGCCCAGGGCCCTTCAGCGGCTGGAGCGCGGGGTGCGGATCCGTCACCTCTACCAGCACACCGCGCGCAGCGACCTCGCCACCACCTCCTACGTGCAGGCGGTGACCGCGCACGGAGCGGAGGTGCGCACCACCGACGAACTGATCGACCGGATCGTCATCTACGACCGGGAGGTGGCCTTCCTTCCCGAGCAGCACGTGGACGGCCGGGAGCCGGGGGCGGTGGTGGTGCGCGAGCCGACGCTGGTGGCCTTCATCTGCCGGGTCTATGAGCATCTGTGGGCCGGGGCCACCCAGTTCGTGCCCGGGACCGAGGACAGCAGCGAGATCACCGACGACCTGAAACGGTCGATCATCAAGCTGATGGCGCAGGGCTACAAGGACGAACTCGTGGCCCGCCGGCTGGGCATGTCGGTGCGCACCTGCCGCCGGTACATCTCCCAGATCATGCTGAGTGTGGATGCCACCAGCCGTTTCCAGGCCGGTGTGCAGATCGCGCTGACGGGGCTGGGGGACCTGGAGTAGGCCCGCTGGGCAGTGTCTGCCAGGCCACAACCTGCCATCCGGCGGGCGTGGCCGGCCGGGCGCGGTGCGCGGCAGTCTGGTTCGGTCCGGTCGCACGGAACCGGAACACAGCCGAGGAGGGTTGGCCGTTGGAGATTTCCCGGCCCGCGCGAGCGGGGCACGGACACGGCAGCCGCCATCTGGTGCACCGGCCGCGGTACTTCGGCCCGCAGCCGCCGCCCGGCCCCGACGACCGGGGGCAGGAATTCGTTCTCACCGGTGAACTGCCCACCGCCCACCCGCTGTTCAACGACGGCCACGACCGCTTCCACGACCCGCAGGCGGCCATGGCGATGGTCAGCCAGGTCAGCGGGGGGATCGGGCAGGCCCACTTCGGCGTCCCGGCCGACCGGGTCGCGGTCTTCTACCGGTTCGGCCTGGAGAGCAGCGACGTGGGCGCCTGGCGCCGCCACCCGGGCGGGGCGGGCACGCTGACGGTGACCATGCAGGTCAGGCCGGACAAGGTGATCTCCGGGATCCCGCGGGCGCTGGAGTTCGACACGCGGCTGGAGATCGACGGCGTCGCGGCGGGCACCGGGTCGGCGAACCTGCTCTTCGTCGCCCCGATGGCGCACCGCAGCCACCGCGAGTACTCCCGGCACGCCGTGCTCGCCGTGGCGGGCCGGCACGCCGGGCACGCCGACGGCGCAAAGGGCGCGGGCGGGGCGCCGGGCCCCGGCCCCGCGGAGGTGGGGCGGGCCAGCGCCGCCAACGTCCTGCTGCACTCCCCGGTGAGCGTCGAGGGACACCGGCTGTCCGCGGCGGTACGCCCGCCGTGCACCTGGCCGGCCGGGCTGGCCCGGCCGGACGGGGCCCCGGCGTCCGCGCTGCTGCTCGAAGTGCTGCGCCAGACGGCGCTGCTGAGCGCCCACCGGCTGCACGGCCTGGACCCGCGGCACTGCGCGCTCATCGCGCTGCACACGCACTTCCGCGGCCATGCCGAGCCCGACCTGCCGCTGCGGTGTGCCGCTGTGGCGCAGCCGGCCCGCCAGGACGGCCTGGGCCGGCCGCTGGTGGCGCTGGCCCTGACCCTGACCCAGGCCGGGCGGGCGGTGACGGAGGCGGTGGTGTCAGTCGTCGAGGATCTGTGACCACTCCCGCCGCTCGGCGTCCAGCGCCTCCTGGATGGCGAGCGCGGCCTCGGCGTCGAGCATCGTGGTGATCTCCGTGTCCAGGGTGCGGCCCATGCCGGCGTCGTACACCGCGATGCTGACGACGAACGCGGTGGGGCCGCTGTCCAGGGTGAGGGTGCGCAGGGTCCACTCCTCGCCCGTTCCCGCGGTGCCGTCCGGCCGGTTGACCTGGGTGGGCCGGCTGTCCGGGCCGAAGCCGAACTCGCTGAAACGGAACTGGATGCCCTGGCCGATCGCCTTGCTGTAGGCCTCCTTGAGCGTCCACAGCCGCACCAGGCTCGGATTGCGCTCCCTTTCCGGCAGCCCGGCGAGCATCCGCTGCTCGTGCGGGGTGCAGATGTGCCGGGCCAGGCCCCGGGCGTAGATGCTGCGGTCCGCGCGTTCGGCGTCCACTCCGATCAGGCCGCGGCTGGTCAGGCCGACCAGCAGCAGGTCGTCGGTGTGGCTGAGGCTGATGTCGATCTGGTCGCAGCCGCGCAGGTAGGGGCGTCCGGTCGGTCCGTAGGCCAGTTCCAGGTCGATCGCCTCGGCCCGCAGCGCGGCCGCGGCCGCGTGTTTGAGCAGCCGGCGCGAGGCCGCGTACCGTCCCCGGATCTCGGGGTGGGCGATGTCGCGGTAGCGCGACCAGTCACGGCCCAGCACCGCCCGCAGTGCGGGGCCGTCCGCGGCCTGCGGGCGCCAGTCGGCGAGCCGGCCGTGGACCACTGCCGTGCCGTAGCGCCGCAGGTCCTCGCGGACCTGCGACCAGTCGGTGTCCTGCGCGCTCACGCCGATCAGGTCCCCGCCTGCCGCGTTCATCGGGTGTCCCTCCCGTCGGTCGTGACCAGTTGGTGGATGGCGTGCAGGCTGCGGGCCTGCAGCACGCGGCTGACCGGGATGCTGCGGCCCGTCTCGCGTTCCAGGAGCATCACCAGGCGCAGCAGGTGTACCGAGTCCCAGTCGGGCAGCAGGTCGAAGTCGGCGGCGGCCTGTTCCTCGGTGAGGTCCAGGCCGAGCCCGTCGCGCACCGCGTCGAGGAAGCCGGCGAGGCCGGCGGTGCGCTCAGGGCTCATCGGTGTCTCCTTCGAAGTCGGCCTGAACGGTCAGGTGGGAGGGCGCTGCGGGGATGGCGGCGAGGTCGTGGCGAAAGAGCGTCTGTGCGCCGTCGTCCGTCCTCTCGGCCACGAAGCCGAGCGAGGGGTAGAAGCCGCGGGAGCGGGTGTTGGCGCGGGTGGCGCGGTAGCGGGCGCGGACCGCGGGCAGGCCGCGGCCGCGGGCGTGGGACAGTACGGCGCTCAGGCAGCCGTGCTCGATGCCGCGGGCCAGGACCCGGCAGCTGAGCAGCATGTTGTCGATGTGGAGGCCGTCGGGTGTCTCCCGTACGAAGAGCGCGCCGACCAGGCCGCTGTCGCCGTAGGCGTCGCTCACGCGCACCGCCAGCGGGCGCAGGCCGGCTCCGGCGCCCGGTGGCGAGATCCGCTCCGCTGCGATGCGTTCGCCGGTGAGGTTGAACTGGTTGGTGCGCAGGGAGAGCTGGGCCATGCGGGGCAGTTCGTGGGGCCGGGGCGGGGAGATGCGCACGACGGTGCCCAGTTCGCGCAGGTACTCCTCGTGGGAGCCGGCGCTCCCGCGCAGCCGGGCGCGTTCGGCGGCGGCCCGGTACTGGCCGGTGCGGCCCCGGTCGTCGTCGGTGACGTGCGGGGTGTCGAACCAGCCGTCGGCCAGCAGCCGGGTGACGTGCCAGGCGGGCTCGGTGCCCAGCGGGATGACGGCGGCGCCGGGCAGGCGGTGGCGGACCAGGGCGCGTTCGGCCGGGCTGTCGTCGGCGAACACCAGGGCGTCGGTGGCGATGCCCAGTTCGCCGGCGATGGCGGCCAGGGCGGTGTCCTTGGGGTCCCAGCCGGCCCGCACGCTGACGAAGTCCTGGGCGCGCAGGGTCATGTCGGGGTGGCTCTGCAGCACGTCGTTGACCGGGCCGGGGTCGTTCTTGCTGCTGACGGCGAGGAGCACGCCCTGGGCGGCGAGCTGTTTGACCACCCGCTGGAGGGCGGCGTACGGCTCGCCGCGCAGGGTGGGCCCGCAGTCGATGCCGTCAGCTCCGTCCTCCCCCAAAACCCCGTCCCACAGGGTGTGGTCGAGGTCGAGGACGAGGCATTTCCTGGTCATGCCGCGGCGGGCGCGCAGCACGTGCACGGCTTCGCGGGCCAGCGCGGCGAAGACGGCGGCGCTGAAGGCGCTGCGGGTGTAGAGGGCCAGCCGTTCGTCGGTGGCCGCTCCCGTGGACGCGATGAGCGGGTCGAGGTCGACGACGGCCAGGGCGGGGTGGGCGGCGGGCAGCCGCAGCAGGCGGGCGTTGAACTCCCGCCACACCGCGCCGAGCAGCGCGCGCTGCTGCTGGTCGATGATCTGGTGGGTGAGGCGGCGGGGCAGCGGCAGCGTGTTGAGGACCAGGACCCCTGTTGCGTGCGCGGTGTGGGCGGCGGCGACGGTTTCCAGGCGCTCAAGGAGCCGGGCGCAGGCCTGTTCGGCGTCGGCGACCGTCCACGGCAGCGGAAGCTGTTCTAAGACCGCGTCGGCCCCAAGGACGCACAGGGTCAGCTCCGGGCGGGCCCGGCGCAGTTCGCTGCCTGGGTCGGTGAGGTCGCGCAGGTAGGCCCCGTGGTCGCCGGTGACCGGGCGGGCCAGCAGGCCGTGCCGGGCGAGTTCGGCGAGAAGCGGGTCGGTCAGCGCCGCGGTGGCGGAGTGTCCGGTGACGGCCACGGTGACGGCGGGGGTGTGCGGGTGGTGGGCGAGGACGTCCTGGGGGTCGAGCCGTGCCAGCAGGCTTCCGCAGCGTGCCAGTTCGTCGGCGATCTGCTCCTCGGAGCGGTCGGCGGCGTCGGTGAGGCGGGCCAGCAGCACGGCCACCTCGGGGTAGGCGGCGGCCAGCCGGCCGGCGTGGTGCAGGGTGCGCAGTTCGTCCAGGGCGGTGGTCATCGGCCGCGCCCTGCCGGTACGGGGCGGGCGGGCCTCTCCAGCGCGAGGCCCGCCTTGATCCATTTGCTGGACTCGACGACGACGGACAGGGCGCGCTGCCCCGGCTCCAGCTGGGCCAGGAGGCGGTCGAGCTGGAGCAGCGGCAGGGCGTTGCCGGTGTTGCCGGTGTCGCGCACGCAGGACACCTCGCGGCAGCCGGGCGGCAGGCCGAGCCCGGCGACGATCCGGTCGGTCATGTGGCCCGAGAGCTGGGGCGGCAGGACGAAGCCGACCTGCTGCGCACTCCAGCCGGCCGTGGACAGCAGTTCCCACACGATCTCGCCGGCCAGGACGGGGACCTGTTCCTCGATGGTCTTGTAGTCCTCGAAGAGCATCTGGCGGTTCGGGTCGGGGTCGGCGGCTCCGTGCCAGTCGACGATCTGTCCCGGCGCTCGTCCAAGGCCCGCGAAGCGGTGCAGCAGGCCGCGTACCGCGACGGCCTCGCCGTGCGGGTCGGCGGTGACCACCGCGGCGGCGGCTGCGTCGCCGAACAGGACGTAGTTGACCAGTTCCTGGGTGGCCAGCGCGGAGGCGTCCCGGCCGGCCTGGAGGAAGCGGGCGGTGACGTCGCCGGCGACGACGAGGCCGGCGCGGTGGCCGCCGGCCAGCAGGGCGCGGGCCACGTCCAGGGCCTGGACGGCGCCCGAGCAGCCGGCCTGGAGCTGGTAGGTGGGCAGGTGGTTGAGACCGAGGCGGTCCGCGGTCTGGTTGGCGGTGGTGGGCAGCAGAGCGTCGGGCGTCGCGGTGGACAGCACCAGGAAGTCCAGGTCCGCGGCGGCCAGTCCGGCGGCGGCCAGCGCCCGGCCGGCCGCCTCGGCGCACAGGTCGGCGAGGGTGTGGGTTTCCTTACCCGTGGCCGGGTCCCAGCCGAAGTGGCGGGTGCGGGTGCCCACGAAGAGGTCGATCCAGTCCTCGCTGATCCCGAAGATGCCGCTCAGGGCCGCGTTGTCGACGGGGTCGGCGGGCAGTGCGCTGCCCGTGCCGGCGAGGTGCAGGAGGACGGGGCCGGCGGTCATACGGTGACCCCCGTGCCGGTCAGCTCGCGTACGAGAACGGCGAGTGTGCCCACGGAGCGCAGTGCGGGCAGCAGTTGCTGCATGGTGATGCCCGCGGCCTGCGGCAGCCGCTGTTCGATCCGGTCCTTCAGCTGCATGATCATCACCGAGTCGAAGCCGAGGTCCTCGTAGATCCGGGCCGCGGCGTCGACCTGTTCGCGCGGGTAGGCACCGACTTCCACGACCGCGTCGATGACCGCGCACAGCGCGGCATCGTGCCGGCCGGCCGCCGTCTCGCCGGGCCCGTGGGAGGGGTGCGGGCGGGCGGCGGGGGCGTCGCTCGGCCCGGCCGCGTCCGGTACGGCCGGCCCGGCTGCCGGGCCGGGGGCCTGGGCGGGGATCTGGCCGGAGGCCTGGGCGGGGGTATGGGCGGGGGTATGGGCGGGGGTATGGGCGGGGGCGGTCTGCGGGAAGCGGCGTGCGCGGGAGAAGACGTAGGGGGCGAGGCGTTCGGTGCGGCGGTGGGCCGGCTCGTAGAGGGCCTCCCAGCGCGGCTCGACGCCGCTGAGGTAGAGCCCGGCGACCGCTTCGGCCAGGTCGGTGGCGGTGGCGGCCGGGCCGGGGGCCGGGTGCAGCAGCCGGATGCCGGCCGGCAGGCCGGCCCGCTGGGCCAGGCGCAGCAGGTGCCCGGTGGGGCCGAGCTCGACCAGGCAGGTCGGGGCGGTCTCGGCGACCAGGGCGGACAGTGCGTCGGCGAACCGCACCGGCGCCTTGGCCGGCTGCGCCCAGTACGCGGCGTCCACGATCTCCTCGCCGAGCATCCGGCCCAGGCGGGCCGAGGCCCAGGCGATCCGGGCCGGCCCGGCCGTCACCGGGCCGGCCGCGGCGGCGGGGGCGGCGGGGGCCGGGCAGGGGTGCGGGCCGGGGAGCCGGCGGGTGTGCAGGCCGCGGGCGGCCAGTTGCTTCGCGGCGTGTTCCAGTACGTCCGCGGTGCCCGAGACGACGGTGTCGTGCGGGCCGTCCACGGCGGCCAGGAGCAGCCCGGGGTGGGCGGCGAGCACGTCGGCGATCTCTTCCTCGCCGCCGCGTACGGCGAGCAGGGCGCCGCCCGGCAGCTGCTCGGCCGCGGCGGCGTGGGCGGCGGTCAGGCGGGCGGCGTCGGGCAGGGAGAGCACGCCCGCGGCGACGGCGGCGGCGTACTCGCCGGTGCCGTGGCCCAGGACGGCGTCGGGTACCACGCCCAGGTCGGCCAGGGTCTGGGTGAGGGCGTGGGCGACGGCGAACAGGGCGGGTGTCGCCCACCGGGCGCGGTTGACGGCGGGGTCCTCGGTAAGGATCAGGTCGCGTACCGAAGCGCCGGTGTGGGGGCGCAGGGCGTCGTCGGCGTCGTCCAGGTGGCGCCGGTAGGCGGCGGACTCGCGGTAGAGGGCGGCCGTCATGCCCGGCTGCTGGCAGCCCTGTCCCGGGTAGAGGAAGGCGACGGCCGCGGGGCGCAGGGCGCGGTCGCTGACGCGGGCGCGTGTCTGCTCGTCGTCGGCGGCGGTGCGCAGGGCGTCGGCGAGTTGGGCGGTGTCGCGGGCGGTGAAGGCGGCCCGGTAGGGCAGGCCGGTCTTGGTCTGGTTGCTGGTCCAGCACACCGGGGCCGCGTCCCCGCGCGGGCGGCGGGCCAGTGCCTCGGCCTGGGCGGCGAGATTGCGGCGCAGTGCCTCGGGGGTGTCGGCGGAGAGCGTGAACACCCCGGCGGCGTGCGCAGCGCGGGTCGCGGCGTGCGGCGGGCGGGGGGCGGAGGCCAGGACGGCGTGGGCGTTGGTGCCGCCCATGCCGAAGCTGCTGACGCCGGCCAGCACCTCGCCGGGCGGCAGCCGCAGGGGGGCCTTGAGCAGGGCCAGGCCCCGCTCGGCGAGGCGCAGGCGGGGGTTCTCGCGGGCGGCGAAGGGGCTGGCGGGCACGATGCGGTGGTGCAGGGCCAGTGCCGTCTTGATCAGGCCGGCGATGCCCGCGGCCCCCTCGGTGTGGCCGATGTTGCCCTTGACCGAGCCGAGCGCGCACGGGGTGTCGCGGGGCCCCGCGTACACCTCGCCGAGGGCCGCGCACTCGATGATGTCGCCGAGCGCGGTGCCGGTGCCGTGCGCCTCGAGGAAGCGGACCTGGTCCGCGCCGACGCCGGCCCTGCGGTGGGCGGCGGCCACCACGGCCTGCTGGGACCAGCGGCTGGGCGCGGTGACGCCGTTGCTGCGGCCGTCCTGGTTGACGGCGGTGCCGCGGATGACGGCGTAGACGCGCTGGCCGTCGGCGAGCGCGTCCTGAAGGCGGCGCAGCACCACCACGCCGGCGCCGTCGCTGCGGCCGATGCCGTCGGCGTCCGCGCTGAACGGCTTGCACCGGCCGTCGGGGGCCTTGAGGCCCATCTGCTGGTAGACCATGCCGAGCGCGGGGGTGAGCACGAGGTTGACGCCGGCGGCCAGCGCGGTGGAGCACTCGCCGGACAGCAGCGCGTTGACGGCGAGGTGCACGGCGACCAGCGAGGAGGAGCAGGCGGTGTCCACCGCGAGGCTGGGGCCCTTGAGGTCGAGGTGGTAGGAGATCCGGTTGGCCGTCATGCCCGTGCTGCTGCCGGCGCCGAGCTGCGGGGTGATGCGCGCCAGGTCGCCCATGTGCAGCTGGGCCCATTCGCTGCCCATCACGCCGACGAAGACACCGGTGTCGCTGCCGGCCAGTGCGCGGGGGGAACGGCCCGAGTCCTCCAGGGCCCGCCAGGCGCACTGCAGCAGGAGCCGCTGCTGCGGGTCCATGGCGGCCGCCTCGCGGGGCGCGATGGTGAAGAAGTCGTTGTCGAAGACGTCGGCGTCCGCCACGAAGCCGCCCCGGACGGTGTCGTCGAAGCCCTCGCCGCCGCGGCCGGCGGGCAGCGGGCCGATCGCGTCGCCCCCGCGCATCAGCAGTTCCCAGTAGGCCTCGATGCCGTGGGCCGCGGGGAAGACGCAGTCCAGGCCGACCACCGCCACCGCGTTCACAGCAGCCCCCCGTCGGCGTCCGCGCCGCGCGCCGTCAGATGGGCCGCCAGCAGGGCGACCGTGGGGTGGTCCCAGACGAGCAGCGGCTCGACGGCGATGGCGAAGTCGTCCTCGATGTCGCCGCACAGGCTCAGCGCGCACACCGAGTCCATGCCGTACTCGGCCAGTGGCACCGTCGGGTCGATGCTCTCGGGCAGCCGGTCCAGGTAGACCGCGAGGTGCGTGGTCAGCCACTGGTACAGCGGGGCCTCGGTGTGCCACGGCGGGGAGGGAGTCATCCCTGAAGGCTCCTTGTTCTGATGCTGGGGGCCCGTGCTCAGCCCGGAAGCGGTGTGTTGTACAGGTCGAAGCTGCGCCGGTCCCCGTAGCGGGCCAGGACTTCCTGGTGGACGCGTGCGGTGGCCTCGGCGGGCAGGTCGGCGGCGGGGATCCCCAGCCGCTGGGCGATGCGGTGCAGGGCGGCGGCGGCCCAGGCGGGGTCGGCCAGGAAGGGGTCGGGGCCGCCCTGGTTGTGACGCCACACGCCCAGGACGCAGGCGGCGGCGAGCACCAGCACGTAGCGGTCGGTCAGGGCGAACCAGGAGGGGCCCACCGGACGGGCGGCATCCAGGGGCGGCAGGGCGAGCACCCGGCTGCGCAGTTCGTGCAGCTCGACGGTCATCTGCCCGGCCAGCTCGCGCAGCGTGCGCTCGATCGGGCCGGCGCCGGGCAGGGACGCGGCGGTGGCCAGCAGGGTGGCGCTGACGCTGTCGCGTCCGCAGGCCAGGGACAGCGGGTTGTAGTCGAACGGCGGCAGCTCGGCGCCCGGGCGGAACAGCGCGGCGGGCGCCTCGGCGCCGCTGAACCAGGACTCCTCGGCCAGGGCCCGCAGCTGCGGGATGATCGTGGCCTGGCAGGCGACGGTGCCCGCGTGGCCGAGGCTGACCACCGGCACGTCCCGGATGTGTTTCTGGAAGATGCCGACGGTGCCCTCGCGGGTGTAGATCTGCGAGCCGAGCACGGTCGCCAGGCCGTACATGGTCTCGCTCAGGACGCGGGGCAGCAGCAGCTTGACCGCCGCGGAGTAGATGCTGGTCTCGGCGGGCAGCAGGTGCAGCGCCCGGGTGGCGACCACGGCCAGGCAGTCGTAGAGCAGCAGGTTGACGAAGGCTGAGGCGAGGGTGCCCGCGGTGTGCTGCGGGTCGGCGGGGTCCAGCCCCGAGCGGCCGGGTCCCTGGGTGCGGTCCACCAGGACGGCGGTGCGCAGACCGGTGTCCACCGCGGCGGACACCAGGGAGGCCATGAGGGTGCGGCTGACCTGGAAGGAGCGCAGCGCGGTCGGCACGCCGCTGCCCAGCGGCCCCAGCAGGGTGTCGCGGGGGACGAGACAGCTGTCGAGGTCCACTCCGGCGAAGTAGCAGCCGCGCAGGCCCAGAGCGGCGGGCCGGCGGGTGACCCGGTAGCGGCCGGCGGGCAGGGTGTGCGGGTCGAGCAGGAGCACCGAGTGGCAGCCGGTGGTGCCCGGCTGCGGTTCGGTGCGGCAGAACAGCACCAGGGCGTCGGCGCGGTGCAGGTTGTTGATGACCGGTTTGCCGCCGGTGACGGCCAGGCCGTCGGCGCGTACCTGCGCCCGCACCTGGCTGCGCACGAAGTCGTTGGTGTGGGCGGTCTCGTGCTGGGCGATGGCCGCCTTGGAACCCGCCAGCAGCAACCCCGCCAGCCAGGACCGCTGGCCGGCGCTGCCTTGCATCCACACGTCGGAGGCGGCCATGAAGGTGGTCATGCCGTAGCCGGCCCCCAGGGCGACATCCCGGCGGAAGACCGGGCGCATCACCCGCAGCAGGGTCTCGGCGGAGTCGAACCGCCCGCCCAGTTCCTTCGGCACGAACTCGCGGTTCATGCCGAAGTCGTCGAGCAGCCCCTCGGCCTCGGCGAGCAGCACGGCACGCCGGTCGGCGTGCAGCAGCGCCCGGTAGCCGACCGGGTTGGCCCCAAAGGCCGGGTCGCCCAGCATCCCCTCCAGCCGTGCCACCCGGGCCGGGGCCTCGCCGGCGGGCAGGCCGGGCGGCGGCTGGGTCAGCAGCGCCGACGGCGGCGCGGAGCTCACCACGAGCCGCCCGCCACCGTGCCGCCCGCCCCGCCGCCGGCCGCCGAGCCGGCCGGCGTGCCGCCGGGCGCCGCGGGCCGCGGGAGCAGGGCCTGGACGGCCGGGTCGAGGACTTCGTAGAGCGGGGAGAGCTCTCCTTGCAGGAACAGCGTGCGCATCAGGGTCCGCTGGATCTTGCCGCTGGTGGTGCGGCGCAGGGTGCCGGGGCGCACGAGGATCACATTGCCGGCGGGCACGTCGAAGCTCCGTCCGACCAGGGCCTGGACACTGCGGGCCAGGGCGCGCAGGCGTTCGGTGCCCGCGCGCGGGGCCCGTACCTCGTGGATCACGACGAGCTGCTCGCGCTCGGCGCCGACGGTGAACACCGCGCCGTGGCCGGCGCCGAAGGCGGGGCCGATCTCGCGGATCGCCCACTCCACGTCCTGGGGGTAGAGGTTGCGCCCGTTGAGGATGATGACCTCCTTCAGGCGCCCGGTGATGTACAGCTCGCCGTCGTCGACGGCGCCCAGGTCGCCGGTGCGCAGGAAGCCGCCGCTCTCGCCGAGCGCGGCGTTGAAGGTGCGGGCGGTCTCCAGCGGCTGGCGCCAGTAGCCCTGGGCGACGCTGTCGCCGCGCAGCCAGACCTCCCCGATATGTCCGGGGGGCACCTCCCGGCCCGCCAGCGGGTCGACGATGCGCAGGTCGAAGTCGTGCACCCGCCCGGCGCCGACCAGGGTACGGGCGGGTCGGCCCGGGGCCGGGGCGCGCAGTTCGTCGTGTTCCAGGGCGGCCGCGTCCACCGCCAGGCGGCGGGCGAAGGCGCCCGGCCGGCCGCCGGAGACCACCAGGGTGGCCTCGGCGAGCCCGTAGCCGGGGTAGAGGCTGCCGGCGCGCAGGCCGGCCGGGGCGAAGCGGCGGGCGAAGGCGTCCAGGGTCTTGGCCCGTACCGGTTCGGCGCCGCACAGGGCCAGGCGCCAGCTGGACAGGTCGAGCCCGGCCAGCGCCTCGTCGCTGACACGGCGGGTGCACAGGTCGTAGGCGAAGTTGGGGCCGCCGCCCACACTCAGGCCCCACTCACCGATCGAGCGCAGCCAGCTGACGGGCCGTTTGATGAAGGAGACCGGCGGCAGCTGGACGGATACGGTGCCCAGCCACAGGGGGTGCAGCACATGGGCGATGAGGCCCATGTCGTGGTAGTGCGGCAGCCAGCTGCTGAAGCGGTCGGCGGCGGTGGTGCCCAGCAGGCGCTGCAGCGCCTCCTGGTTGGCCAGCAGGTTGCGGTGGGTGACCATCACACCGCGCGGCCTGCTGGTCGAACCGGAGGTGTACTGCAGGAAGGCGAGGTCGTCGGGGCCCGTCCGGGGGGCCCGCCAGGCATCCGCGTCGGCCGCGAGGCCATCGAGGCCGCCGAGGCCATCGAGGCCGCCGAGGCCGTCGCGGTCGTCGAGGTCGGTGGCGAGGCAAACCGTTTCTCCGCGGCCGGACACGGCCAGCCACAGCGAGGTGTCCGCCGCGTGCTCGGTATCGGTCAGCACCAGCCGGCTGCGGGTGTCCTTGAGGATGCCCGACACCCGCTGCAGCCGCTCGCCCCCGCCGGCGGGCAGCGGGGCGGGTACGGCGATGGCACCGGCGTACAGGCATCCCACGAACGCGACGAGGAAGCCGGGGCCGGGCGGGTAGAGCAGCAGCACGGGCTGGCCCTGGACGCCGTAGGCGCGCAGGCGCACCGCCAGTGCGCGGGCGCGGCGGTCGAGAGCGGCGTAGCTGAGATGTTCGGCGCCGCCGGCGTGACGCAGGAACACCTGGGCGTCGGCGGCGCCGAGGTCGGCGGCCCGCTCCCGGATCAGTTCGGTGAAGGTGGTGAAAGCAGCGGTCAACGTCAGCCCCCTCGTGGCGCATTCGAGGCGGGGCACAGGAGGCCCCTTCTGCCGCCGAAGCGCGCCCATCGTGAGATCGCGGGCTAAAGCGCCGCTTGCGATGCGCTCCCGCGCCGCAGAAATCAGGGGTACGCCTGTCCGATTCTGGGGAGTGGCGGCCGCCTACAGTGACGACAGCACGAATCTGGCGCCGGACGTGTACGCCCCGCCCGGACAGCGGGCGGGGCGGCATCCCCCGGGGTGCCGGCCACCCGCTGTCCGGGCGGGGCCCCGGGTACCGGCGAGCGGCGCTCTGGCCGAATCCCGTTGTCTGCAGGCGAACCGGGAGACCGGAAGGCCGGGAGACCGGAAGGCCGGGAGACCGGGAGACCGGGGCTGCGGGAGGGGCGGGGCCTGGGGTACGGGGCCCGGGGGCACCGGCCGTGTCCTTGTCGCCCGCCGGCCGGCGCGACCGAGAAGAAGGTGGGGGCATGCGTTTTCGGATTCTGGGTCCGTTGGAAGTCACCTCGTCCGCGGCGGCCGAACCGGTCACGCCCCGGGCGGCCAAGATCCGCGCGGTGCTCGCCACCCTGCTGGTGCGGGCCAACGAGATCGTCTCGGTGGACGGCCTCGTCGACGAGCTGTGGGGGGAGAACCCTCCGCGCACCGCGCGGACCACCCTTCAGGTCTACGTCTCGCAGCTGCGCAAGCTGCTGCAGGCCGCCGACCCCGAGTACGGCCGGGACGCGCTGGTCACGCGCCCGCCCGGATACGCGCTGTACCTGGACCCGGCGCAGCTCGACCTGACGGTGTTCGAGGAACTGCACCAGATGGGCCGGGCGGCGCTGCTGCGCGGCGACCACGCCGCCGCGGCGGATCTGCAGCGCCGCGCGCTCAGGCTGTGGCGTGCGCCGCTGGCCTGCGACACCCCGCACGGCGCGCTGCTCGCGCGGACCGCGGTGCGGCTGGCCGAGGTGCGGGCCGCCGCCCTGGAACAGCGCATCCGCGCCGAGCTCCAGCTCGGCCACCACCAGAGCCTGGTCGGTGAACTCCAGTCCGTCGTGGCCGAGATGCCGATGCGGGAGGAGTTCCACATGCTGCTGATGACGGCCCTGTACTGCGCGGGCCGGCAGGCGGACGCGTTACAGGTCTTCGCACAGCTGCGCCGGGCCCTCATGGCGGAACTGGCCATCGAACCGGGGCAGCAGCTCCAGCGGCTCCACCAGCGGATCCTGGCCGGCGATCCGGAACTGCTGCACCCGGCGCCCGCCCGCCGGACACCGCAGGAGACCACAGCGGGCACGACACCGCAGAAGACCGCACCGGGCGGCAGGGCACAGCAGACGGCGGCGGGCGGCAGGGCACAGCAGGAGGAGGCGGACGGGAGGGCGCCGGAGGCGGCGGCGGGCGGCAGGGTGCCGGAGGAGGCGGCGGACGGGAGAGCGCCGGAGGAGGCGGGCGGCAGGGTGCCGGAGGAGGCGGGCGGCAGGGTGCCGGAGGAGGCGGCGGGTGCGGCGCAGGTCCAGTTGCCCGGCCAGGCCCTGGACCGGCTGCCCGCACGCGACCCGGTGTTCATCGGCCGCGCCGAGGAACTGGACCGGCTCGACTCCCTGCTGCGCGACGTCCCGGCCGGCGGCTGTGCGGCGATCGCCGGAGCGGCCGGCACCGGCAAGACCGCGCTCGCCGTCGCCGCCGGCCACGAGCTGGCCGACCTCTTCCCCGACGGCCGGGTCTTCCTCGAACTGGGCGCCGGGCAGCAGGCGCAGGCGGAGGCGGCCGGCTCACTGACGCGTCTGCTGCGCCGGTTCGGGGTGCAGGGGCCGCTGCCGTCCGATCGGGCCGGGCTGCGCCGCATCCTGCACCGGCTGACCGAGGGCCGGCGGATGCTGCTGATCCTGGACGGGGCCGCGTCCCCGGCGCTGGTGCGGTCGCTGCTGCCGGACACCCCGGGCAGCACCGCGCTGATCACCTGCCGGCGCGTGCCGGACGGGCTGACCGACCGGGTGCTGGAGCTGGACGTCCTGCCCCAGGACGAGGCCCGGCGGCTGTTCACCGCGGCGGCGGGCCGTCTGATACCGCAAGCCTGCAACGAGGCGTCGGTACGGGAGATCGCCGCGCTGTGCGAGGGACTGCCGCTGGCCCTGCGGGCGGCGGCGGCGCGGCTGGCCTCACGCCCGCACTGGGGCCTGGACATGCTGGCCGCCCGGCTGCGCGGCGAGCAGCGGCGGCTGGCGGAACTGAGCGCCGCGGCCCCCGGCTTCCACGACCGGCTGCGCTCCTCCTACGAGGAGACCGAGCCGGTGCTGCGGCACGCCTTCCGCCTGCTGGGACTCCTGCCCGCGGGGCCCTTCGGGCCCGCAACGGCGGCCGCGGTCCTCGGCGAGGACGTGGCCAAGACCGGGGACCTGCTGAGCGCACTGGTCCAGGCGCGGCTGCTGCGCCGGGTGGCGGGCGGCCCCCACCACGGCACGCACCACCGGCTGCACCCGCTGTGGCGGCTGCTGGCCCTGGAGTGCCTGGCCGCCGAGAGCCCGGCCGCCCAGGCGCGGGCGGCCACCGCCAGGCTGGCGGCCGAGTTCACCGCGCAGCTCCGCGCGGCCGACGGCCCCGCCGCCCGGCGCGGGACGCATCCGCTGGAGTGGTTCAGCCGGCGGCAGGAGGGGCTGGTGGACGTCGTACGCCGGTGTCATGCGGCCGGCCTGTGGGCGCAGACGGCCGACCTCGCGGATGCCATGACCGGTTTCCTGGAGGCCCGGGCGGCCTGGGAGGCCTGGGAGACCTGTCACACCCTGGCGCTGGACGCGGCGCGGCACCAGGAGGACCTCGCCGCCGAAGCCCGGCTGCTGCGGTCGCTGGGCGACCTGGCCTGGCAGCGGCGGCACTTCACGGCGGCCGGCGAGTTCTACGAGCGGGCGCTGCTGACCGCCGACGCCGCGCCGGCGGCCGCCGAACGCGGCCGGGCCCTGGTCGGCCTGGCCGACCTGCAACTGGACGCGGGCGGACTGGAGGAGGCGGCAGCCCTGCTCTCGCCCGCGCTCGACGCGGTCGCCGACGACCCGAGGGGCCGCTACGAGGCGCACCGGGTGCTGGGCCTGCTGGCACTGCAGAGCGCCGGGCCGGATGCGGCCGAGGCGCACTTCGCCGACTGCCTGAACCTGGCGACGGCACTGCGCGATGCGCGCCTGGAGTCCTACGCCCGCCGCTGGCTCGACCGGGTGCACGGCACCGGCCACCGGCCCCCGGGCTGGTCGGAGGTCCGGCCCGGGGTGTGGCGCCTGGCACCCTGCGCCGGCTGAACACACAACGACGGCGACGACGGCAGCGATGGCGACGGCGACGGCAGGCGGGCGGGCGTCCGGCGGGCGTCCGGCGGCGTGAACTCCCCCGGCGCGGCACCGGCATGGTCCCGGCCGGCCGGTCGGCCGGCCGGTCGGTCGGGTCAGTGACCGGCCTGTTCGGGTGTGCGGGTGCGCAGGTCCAGGGGCAGGTCCTGGCGGCGGGAGATGCCGAGTTTGCGGTAGGCGCAGGTGAGGTGGCGCTCGACCGTGCTGGCGCTGACGTAGAGCTTGGCCGCGATCTCCCGGTTGGTGTGGCCCTGGGCGGCGAGGGTGGCCACCCGTTCCTCCGCGCCGCTGAGCCGGCCGGCTGTCCCGGCCGGCGGCGGGGCGCGCGGCGCGCTGGGGGCCGGGGGCGGGACGTATCTGCTCGCACAGCGGCAACGCGCCGCACTCGCCCGCCAGCTGCCAGGCCCGCCGGGTGATCGTCCCCGCCCGGGTTCCCTCGCCGCTCAGCCGCAGCGCGGAGCCCAGGTCGGCCAGGGAGCGGGCGAGTTCGAGGCGGTCCCCGTAGTCGCGCAGTTCGTCGACCGCGCCGCTCAGCAGCTCGACGCGGCGCCGGGGCTCCGCGGTGGCCGCGCTCAGCCGGAGCGCCACCCCGCGCACCCGCGCCCCGCCCACCGCCGCACGGGCGAGCTGGTCCGCGAGCAGGGCCTGTGCCTGGGCCGGGCGCCCGAGATGCAGCAGCGCCTGGGCGGCGCCGGTGCGCCAGGGCAGCAGAGCGGGCTGGTCCACTCCCCAGCGGCCGGCGATGCTGCCCGCTTCCAGGAACTCCTCCAGGGCCTCCCGGGGGCGGGCGGTGGCCAGGTAGTAGCGGCCGCGCGCGCCGAGGAAGGCGAGGGCGTGCACGGTGGAGTACGGCTCGCCGGGCAGGGTGGGATGCAGATACAGGGCGGCCTTGGCGTACTCGCCCTGTTCGGTGAGTGCCTGGACCAGCAGGGCGAGCGGGGCGAGGAGATACGGGCCGCCGCGGCCGGCGAGGTGGCCGAGCGCGGAGGTCGCCTCCCGCCGGGCGCCCGCGAGGTCGCCGAGGTGCAGCAGGGACTGGGCGTGTGCCGTGGCGAAGGCGGCCTGCCAGCCGGGGGCTTCCCGGGCCGGGGCCTGCTCGCCCAGACGGCGGCACCAGGCGATGGCGCTGTGCGGCCGGTGCTCGACCAGGGTGCGCAGGGCGCGGTCGATCAGCTCGAAGGCGGCCTGGGTCAGCGGCGTGCCGGCCAGCAGCCGTTCGGCGGCCGCTACGCCGTCCGGGGCGTGGGGGGGCAGCCACAGCGCGGCGGCGCGGACGGACGGCGGGGCCGGGACCCGGGAGGCCGGGAGCTGGGAGGCCGGGACCTGGGGGGCCGGGAGCTGGGAGGCCGGGACCTGGGGGGCCGGGTGCTGGTCGCGCAGCGGGGGGTGGGCGGCCGCCGGGCGGGCGCCCTGGGCGGCCCGGCCGAGGGCCTCGTCGGCCTCCTCGACGCGGCCCTGGGCCGCCAGCAGCCGGGCCAGCCACCCCGCGTCGGCGGGCGGCAGTTTCCCCGCGCGCAGGGCGGCCTGGGGTTCGTCGAGGAGACGGTGGGCCGCGGCCGGGTGCAGCCGCCAGGTGTGGGCGGCGAGCTGGAGGGTGATCCGCAGCCGTGTGGGGACGTCGCGGCAGCCGGAACGGGCCAGGCGCAGACAGGCCTGGGCCTGGTCGGGGTCGCTGCGGGAGAACGGTTCCTGCCGGGCGGCGTCCCGCAGGGCCTGGATCTCCCAGTCGTGTGCGGCGGCCTGGGCGGCGAGCAGCCGGCGTGCCACGACGGCCGGTTCGGCCAGGGCGTGGTGCAGGACGCGGGCGGCGTCGCGGTGCAGCGACCGGCGCTGTGCGGGCGGGAGCGTTGCGAGCACGGCGGACTCGGCCGTGGGGTGGAGCAGCCGGGCACCGGCGGCGAGTCCCGCGGCGTCGAGTGCGTGGTGGGCCCGGGCGGCGGCGTCGGGGCTCAGCCGGGCGAGCGGGGCGGCGCTGCGCAGGTCGGCCTGCTCGCCGAGGACGGCCAGGGCCAGGGCGAGCCGGCGGGCGGCAGAGCCGCAGCGCTGCACACAGATCGCGAACGCCTCGGCGAAGGGGCCGCCCAGCCCGGGCTGCGGCCACCCGGGCCGGCGGCCGTCGGCGGGGCCCGTCTCGGCCAGCAGGGCGCGCAGCAGCAGCGGGTTGCCGCCGCTGAGGCGATGGAGTTGCGCGGTGGCGCCCGCCGGCACCGGGGTGCCCCAGAAGCGGGCCAGTTCCGCGGTGCTGCGGGCATCCAGGCGGGCGAGGGGGATACGCACGAAGCTGTGGTGGCGCAGCAGTTCGGTATGCAGGCCTGAGCCGTCGCTGCGGTGGTACGGGGACTGGGCGAGCACCGTCAGCAGGGGGGCGTGGCGCAGGGCGTGGGTCAGGCGCAGCAGTTCGGCGAGTGAGGCGCGGTCGGCGTACTGCAGGTCGTCGATGCACAGGGCCACCGGGCCGCGGGCGCAGGCCGCGCGCAGCAGGGAGGCGAAAGGGGTGCCGGTCGTATCCGGTGCCGGGGCCGGCCGGGAGGGGCCCGCGGTGAGGCCGTCGGCGAGCCGGCGCAGCAGGGCGTGGTCCTGGCGGCGGGCGGCGGGGTCGGCGGCCGCGTGCAGCACGGTGAGCCCGCGCTCGGCCGCGGCGTCGGCGGCGTACTGCACCAGCCGCGTCTTGCCGCAGCCGGGTGCCCCTTCCACCAGGACCAGCTGGGCCGTGCCGTCGGTGCAGGCACGCAGGGCCTTGTCCAGCCGTGCGCACTCGTCGTCGCGATGCAGGAGCACCATGGGCCCGCCCTCCCGGTCGTATTCTCCCCGTTCGCGCAGTCTAGGAAGGCATATGCCACCGCGAGTGCCTGCCGCGGCGGGCACTGGCTGCACGGCAGGAAGTGCCCGCCGGACAAAGCCCGCCGGGGCACGCCGGGGCACGGCGGGGCGCACCTGCGGACAGCGTGAGCGACGGCGAGGGCGAGGGGGACGGCGTGGGCGAGGGTGAGGGTGAACAGCCGCGGGGCCTGTGGCCGTTGCGGGGCCCGCGGCCGGGTGGAGGGCGCGGCCGGGCGGAGGGCGCGGTACCGGCTCCCCGGCCGTCTCCCCGCTCAGAAGCTGTTTCACATCCTCTTTGCGCAGGTCAGAACGGTGAGGCTTGCAGGGGTTGCTGACGGCACCGTTCGGAAGAGCGTCGTGGCGACGCCTCCGGGAGAGGCTGGCGAGCTTCGCGCGTTCCGCCTCGGCGGTTCGTTCCAGCGTGATCAATTCATCGGGGACCTCGGGACGCATTACAGAAGCGCAATCGGGCAGACGTCCTGCGTATCGGTCATGGCGCGTCCCCCACAAAACAGCCCGGCCGTGTGTGCCACACGCTCGTCCCCGACCGCGTGGGGTTCCCGCGGCGCGGGGCCAAAGTGAGCCACATCATTGGACAAATAGAAAACATCAGACATTCTGCTCGGCATGCGTTTTTCTCCCACTGATCGGTGCCGTGGTGGCTCGACGGCGACACCGCAGGCCTTGGTGGCGCTGCTGGGCCAGATCAGGACGATCGGCTCGGGCCGGAGCGAGTACGTCCTGCACGGTGTAAAGAGCCTGATCGCGGCGGTGCTTACGTGGCAGCTCATCGCCCTGTGGCTACCGGGACAGCAGCAGTTCCTGGGTGTGGCCACTGCACTGTTCATGGCAAACGCGCCTACGGTGTACAGCTCGGTCGTCCATGCCGTGCGCCGAGTGGGGATCCAGGTATTGGGAGTGTTCCTGGCTGTCGCCGCCGCCTGGCTGCTGGGGGCCACCGCAGGAGGCATCCTGGCCGTCCTGACGACGGTGCTGCTCACCGGCAGACGGGGCAACGGCGAGGACCGGCTCCAAATCGCATCGACTGCGTTGATCACCCTGACAGCTGCTGCCGCGGCTCCGGTCGGACACGTGGTCTCCCCCGTGGTCTCCACCCTTACCGGCGCCGTGGTGGGAGTCGTGGTCAACGCCTTGATCCTTCCATCGACGCACCTCGCCCAGTCCGACGCTGCTGTCCGGCGTCTGGCCCGCTGCACCGGCACGCTGCTGCAGGACATGAGCCGAGGGCTGGAGGGGGAACGGCCCCTGAGCCACGCCTCCATCTGGCTGGAGCGGGCACGCGACCTGGAGCAGCAGCTCTCGGAAGCAAGGGAGGAGGTACAAACATCGGCGGAAAGTCTGCGCTGGAACGTCCGAGCCGGGGCTCGAAGGCAACACATGATCCAGATCTATGAGGGTGCCTTGGAGGTGCTGCACACGGCGTCGTTTCAGGTGCGCGGCATCGCCAGGACGCTGGCCGACAGCCTCGTTCAAGGCGCGCACCCCGGCTTGAACGGCGGCTTCGCTGTTCGATACGCCGAAGCTCTCGATCTGGCAGGGCAGGTGTTCATGAGCTATGCCGGAATCGGAGCGGCGGCCGGCTCGACTGAAGTCGATGCCCAAAGGCACTTGCACACAGTGATCGAGCGTATGCGTACCTGGCATGCCGGGATGACCGATCTCATCGACCGGGGAGCAGTCGGCGCGCCTGATGCGTGGCATGTCTATGGATCGCTCGTCGTCGACGTGGAGCGTCTGCTCTGCGACCTGGACGACACGAAGCTGCCCCAAGGCGCAGGCCCGGCCGCAGTCGTCGAGATCAACGGCTCGCGGTGCATTGACTCGATGATCCGGGCTTGACGGTTCGAAGGGGGCTACGGTGACTGGGTAGCCCCCTGCTGCTGATACGCGGCGCGCATCGCGCTCGTGTGTGGGTTACCTTCGCACCCGTGGAGGCAACCCGCCGGACTACGAATTTACTCCGAGCTCGGAGTAATTCGTAGTCCCGTGCGTTTCGTCGGGCCCGCATGTCCTCGGCCCTGCCAACGACGTCATCAAGGCCGCAGCCGACTTCGGCCGCGCGGACGCCGACCGCTGGCGACGCGATCATCCCTACTTCCAACTCCTCGACAGCTTGCACACCAATGCCAGCCGCGCCGAAGCCGAAATTCGGCAGCTCGAAGACGAAGGCCAATACAACGGGATGGAGCGGCCTGCGCTCGATATTGCGGCGCGTGACGCCCTTGAGAGGTACTACGCCCAGCAGGACAGTGGCGAAGATCCCGACCCCGCCCCAGTACGCAAGGCCATCGTGGCCACAGACCTGTTCGACGCTCGGGAGTTGCCAGACGAACTCGCTCGGGAAGTGGCCGACGTACTGCTGCCGTCCTCGAACAGGCGTCATGCCTTCCACAAGGGCCTGGCCGACCAGCAGCGGAAGAAGGTCGAGACTCGCGCAGCACTGGACGAAGCGCGCCAGCAACTCGCCCACGCTGTTGCCATGTGGAGCGCGACGCCGCCCTGGAGGCTGGCGCGGCGGCTGCGTCGCGGGAAGAACCCGGCCAGGGCTGTCGCCTCAGAATCGCCGAGGCGTCCGCGCTTGCCTCGTAGTCGGCGGCCATCCGCTGATCTCATTGAAGTCAGCGGGCGGAGCCCCGAAGCGACACGGCCCTGACGTGTATCGAAGCCCTGCTCAACTTGTCATGCAGGGATCAGACACAGCTTCTCAGCTTTTTTTAACCTCGCCGGGTCACCTGACCTGCTGATCTTGGCGTCTTCCTGAGACAGCAGGACGGCCGTTCTTCACGCTTCGAGGTGTCGAGCAACGTCGCGTGAAGGAACGGCCGCTGTGAAGAGTCTGGCTCCTGCAGGTCCCGCTGACGCCGCGATGAGCGTGCTGTCCCACTTTCGTGTCGAGTTCTACGACTGCCTCTACAAGCGGCCGGATGCGCTCTTCGAGCTGGCCGACGCGGTGCTGTGCACGGACGGTCCGGTGACGTCGTTGGCCGAGCTCACGCTTACCGCCGAGCATCAGCGCGGGCACGGGGCGATGTACGACGCGGTCAACCACGGCTGGCTGGAGCCGCGCCGCCTGCGCAGGCTGCTTGCCTCCACACCGCTGCCGCGTGCTGCCGATGGGCGGATCGTCCTCGCGGTGGATGTGAGCAACTGGCTGCGCCCCGACGCGCCGACCAGTCCGGACCTGCTGTTCTGTCACGTCTACGGCCGGGGCCGCAGCGCCGATCAGTTCATCCCGGGCTGGCCCTACTCGTTCGTCGCCGCCCTGGAGACGGGACGCACATCATGGACCGCGGTCCTGGATGCGATCCGGCTGGGGCCGGCCGACGACGCCACCGCAGTGACCGCCGCTCAACTCCGCGACGTCTTCACCAGGCTCGTGCACGCCAGGCAGTGGAAGCCCGGCGACGCGGACATCCTCATCGTCATGGACGCCGGCTACGACGTCACCCGCCTCGCCTACGTCCTGGCGGACCTGCCGGTCGAACTGGTCGGAAGGCTGCGCTCGGACCGGGTCATGCTCCGCGACGCCGGCCCACGGCGTTCCACCCCGCGCGGCGGGCAGCCCCGCAAGCACGGCGGAGTCCTCACCTTCGCCAAACCGGACTCCTGGCACACCCCCGACCAGGCCACCACCTGCGACACCACCCGCTACGGCCGGGCCGAAGCGTTCGCCTGGGACCGGATGCACCCGCGTCTGACGGCCCGTGGTCCCTGGCTCGACCACTGCGGTGAACTTCCCCTGATCCACGGCACGTTGATCCGGCTGAAGGTCGAGCACCTGCCCGGCGACCGCGACCCGAAGCCGGTCTGGCTGTGGTCCTCGCGCACCGCGATGACGGGCGAAGACCTCGACCTGCGCTGGCAGGCGTTCCTGCGCAGATTCGACCTGGAGCACACGTTCCGGCTGTTCAAGCAGACACTGGGCTGGACCGTGCCGAAGGTCCGGGACCCGCACACCGCCGGCCTGTGGACCTGGCTGATCGTCGTCGCGCACACCCAGCTCCGCCTCGCCCGCCCCCCCGCCGAGGACCTCCGCCGTCCCTGGGAACGGCCGGCCGAGCCCCGCCGTCTCACCCCTGCCCGGGTCCGCCGGGGGTTCCGCCACCTCCGCGTGAAGACCGCCCGTCCCGCAGGTGTGCCCCAACCCTCCCGGCCCGGCCCCGGACGCCCACCCGGCTCGAAAAACCGCAGGCCAGCCCCGCACCACGAACCCGGGAAGACCGTGAAACGAGCCGAAACCCTCACCGAACATGTCCGCTTGAAACAGCAGCGAGGTTAAACGCCAAGCTCAGGCGGAGCGTGCTGCTTCGTCCGCCGGGCGGGCGGGGGCCTGTCCCCCGTCGTCGCGGCGGGTGCGGCAGGGGGCCGGCGCGCGGCGGCGAGGCGGGTGGTCACCCAGTCGACGATGTCGCGGGTCGGTGTCCCGGGGGTGAAGACGGCGGCGACGCCGAGGCCGAGCAGCTGCGGGACGTCGGCGTCGGGGATGATGCCGCCGCCGAACACGGTGATGTCGTCGGCCTGCCGCTGCCTGAGGTCCTCCAGCAGTGCGGCGAACAGGGTCATGTGGGCCCCGGACAGCACGGACAGGCCGATGCCGTCGGCGTCCTCCTGGACGGCCACGTCGGCGATCTGCCGCGGGCTCTGGTGCAGTCCGGTGTAGATGACCTCGACACCGGCGTCCCGCAGGGCGCGGGCGACCACCTTCGCACCCCGGTCGTGCCCGTCCAGGCCGGGCTTGGCCACCACGACCCGGAGCGGGAGTGCGGATGGGAGCACGGGTCCTCCATACGGTTCGGGCCGTTCCTGGCGGCCGGCCCCGGAAATTAGGCGGCTTGAGGGGGAATCAGAGAGAATCGGGGGGAATTGAGGGGGAATTCGCTGCGCGGGCCGCGCCGTGCGCGGGCCGGTGCCGGCAGGTGTCGCGGTGTCAGTACGTGCCGGAGGGAACGTGGGTGCCCCATGCCTTGCGCAGGGTGTCGCAGACCTCGCCGACGGTGGCTCCGCAGGCCAGTGCCTCCTTCATCGGGTAGAGGACGTTGTCGCTGCCCCCGGCGGCCTTGCGTACCGCGACGAGCGCGTCGTCGACCCGGTCGGAACACCGCCAGGCGCGCAGTTTGGCCAGTCGTTCGCCCTGGCGCCGTTCGGCGGCGGGGCCGGCGCGCAGCGGCTCGCGGGGTTCCTCCTCGTCGAGCCGGTAGCGGTTGACGCCGACCACGACGCGCTCGCCGGAGCCGGTCTGCCGGGCGACGCGGTGGGCGTTGCGTTCGATCTCGGCCTTCTGGAAGCCGTGTTCGATGGCACCGACCGCGCCGCCCAGCTTCTCCACCTTCGCCATCAGTTCCAGCACGGCGGCCTCGATGTCGTCGGTCATCTTCTCGACGGCGTAACTGCCCGCGAACGGGTCGGCGGTGGCGGTGACATCCGTCTCGTGGGCCAGGACCTGCTGGGTGCGCAGGGCGAGCCGGGCGCTCTTGCCGGCGGGCAGTGCGACGGCCTCGTCGAAAAGGCCGGTGTGCAGGGACTGGGTGCCGCCCAGGACCGCGGCCAGGCCCTGGACGGCCACGCGCACCAGGTTCACCTCCGGCTGCTGCGCGGTGAGCTGCACCCCCGCGGTCTGCGTGTGAAAGCGCAGCATCTGCGACTTCGGGTGACGCGCGCCGAACTCCTCGCGCATCACCCGCGCCCAGATGCGGCGTGCCGCACGGAACTTGGCGACCTCCTGAAGGATCGTGGTCCGTGCGGTGAAGAAGAACGACAGCCGCGGCGCGAAGTCGTCGACGTCCAGGCCGGCCGCGATGGCCGTGCGCACGTACTCGATGCCGTCGGCCAGGGTGAAGGCGATCTCCTGCACTGCGGAGGCGCCCGCTTCGGCCATGTGGTAGCCGCAGACCGAGATGGTGTTCCACCTCGGCATCCGGGCACGGCAGTAGCGGAAGATGTCCGCCGTCAGCCGCAGCGACGGCTTCGGCGGGAAGATGTACCTGCCGCGCGCGATGTACTCCTCCAGCACGTCGTTGTGAAGGGTGCCGGTCAGCCGGTCGGCGCGTACGCCCCGTTCCTCGGCGACCAGCTGGTAGAGCAGGAGCAGCACGGCCGCCGGCGCGTTGATCGTCAGCGACGTCGACACCTCCTCCAGCGGGATCCCGGCGAACAGCACCCGCATGTCGTCGACCGAGTCGATGGCCACCCCCGCCTTCCCGACCTCGCCGTGCGCGGCCGGGGCGTCGGAGTCGTGGCCCATCTGCGTGGGCAGGTCGAAGGCGACCGACAGCCCCGTCATGCCGTCGGCGATCAGCTGCCGGTAACGGGCGCCGGACTCGACAGCCGTGGCGAACCCGGCGGTCTGGCGCATCGTCCACGGCCGCCCGGCATACATCGACCGGTACACACCACGGGTGAAGGGATACACGCCGGGCCCGCCCAGCTGCACCGCCGGATCCCAGCCCTGCAGGGCATCCGGCCCGCAGACCGGCTCCATGGGCTGGCCGGATTCGCCCGTCCTGACCTGGTCCATCGACTCTGCCCTCCGAAAGGCCCGGCGCCGTCGCGGGCGTGCTGCGGGCCGTCACCATGGGCTCCGGTGCTAAAGCCCGGTTAGGACGGCCGGCCGCCCCCAGCCCCGGGCGCGTCCGCCTCCGGCGGCCGCAGTGCCCCCGCACGGGCCGCAGGGAAAGGGAATCCTGAACACCCTGCCGGTGCGCACGGACGTCTCCCGGCCGGCCCCGCACAAAGCCGCCGCACAAAGACGCCGCCGCGGCCACGGCCCACGACCAGCCGCAGCGGGACCAGCCGCGGCGGGACCAGCCTCAGCGGGACCAGCCGTCCGGGACCGGCCGTCCGGGACCGGGCCCGTGCGCCGGGAACGGCGGACGCGGGCCCACCCGCCCACCCGCCCGGCCGGGGCGATCGGGCCGGGGCGGGGCAGCCGGGGCGATCGGGGCGGGGCGGGCCGGGGCGGCCGTCAGACGTCCTACTTGATGAACTCCGGTGCCACGCGAGGGGGCCACTGCCCCACGGTCAGCATGCCCAGGGAGTGGGCGCGGGCGACGAGGGCGGCCCGGTTGGGAGCCTTGAGCTTGCGGAGCATGAGCCCGACGTGGTACTCGACGCCCTGCCGGCTGAGGTAGAGGCGCGCGGCGAGCTGCACGGTGGAGGCACCGCTGGCGACGCCCTCCAGGACCTGCGCGTCCAGCTTGCTCAGCAGCCGCTCCCGGGGATGTGCGGCCGGCTCCTCCGCGGCCGCGCAGACGGCTTCCTGGTCGGGTCGCACCTGAACGACGATGCCGGCCAGGCCGCCGGTGGTGTCGTGGACCGCGATACCGGTCAGGCCGGCGGAGAACACCCGGCCCGAGCCGCCGAGGCCGACCATCCGCTCGTCGAAGCGGTTGCACCGCCCTTCCGACAGACGGGCGAAGTGCCGGTCGAGATAGGACGGGGAACTCGGATGGAGCAGCTCGTAGAGGCTGCGGCCGCAGGTGTCGGCCGAGGTCCGCCCGAACTGACGGGAGAAATCCGGCTCGGCCGCGACGATACGCCGGTCGGGGTTGATGTGGGCGGTGTACGTGCGGCGGCCGGCCGCAGACAGCGGCCGGCCGCCGTGCGCATGCCGATGACCGGCTGCAGGGTGAGAGGTGGCCGTCCGGTCGTGGGTGAGCAGGGCATCCGTCATCTGAATGGTCATATGCCGCCTACCGACTTTCTGTATCCAACTGCGCGCGTACTGTGCATGCCTCGTTGCACGCCCGGCTTTCACACAACGCCGGGCAAACGCCGGGAACCCGTGCTCGGCGGTCCGGGGACAGAAATGCCGACGACACCGGACCACGCCGTGTCCCCCGCCTCCGACACCGCCGGCGTGCCGGCCGGGCCGGCACGCCGACCGTCACTGAAGGAGCCGGACGCGGCCATCGCCGCCGGCCCGCGCACCCCTGGGGCCGCCCGGCACCGGGACCGCTGTCCGCAGCAACAGCAGCAGCGGCAGCGGCAGCGGCAGCGGCCGGTGCCAAACGGCCCGCCGCAACCCGCCGGTCCGCCCTTCCCTCGGTACAGGGGCAGCCATGGCTCGATCTCCTCTTTCCGCTTTCCGCTTTCCGCTTGAACAGGACGGGACGGGACGGGACGGGACGGGACGGGTGGTGCGGGGCGGTGTGACGTGCGGGCACCGCATCACCCGGTGAAGTCGCCGTGCCGGCCGAGCCCCCCGGGGAGCAGCTCCCCGAAAACCCCGGACACCGTGGATCAGCCCGACTGCACCACCGGCCGCTTGCGGCTGTGCTGTGCCAGGCATGGGGGACCGCTGGGGCATCCGCCCGCCGGCCGCGTGAGGAGCAGGAAGCGGAGGCAGCCCGGCGGGCAGCACAGCCGGCAAAGCGGCGCCGGCGGAAACAGCTCCTCACCGCCCTACGCCGCCCTACGGGCGGACACCGGCCCACAACACGCACTCCCACCGGGGTATCCGTCACTCCCGCTGCAGACCGTGCCCCTTTGCACGCGGACCTCCGGCGGATGCCCGGCTGCCGGGAACGCCGGACCCGCGGACACCCGGCCCGCGGACACCGGGCCGGGCCGCCGCGGCCGGCAGGTCCGGGTACGCCGCGTTTTTGGCCCCGGACGAGGAGAGCGGCCGGCTCATCCCGGCCGGCCCGGGCCTTCCCGCACGGGGGCTCAGGCGGTTTTGCCGGCGTCCTGGGCCATGCGCTCGCGGACGGCGGGCACGGCGCCGCGCTCCCGGGACGGGTCAGGGGCGGCCGCGGGCCGGGGGTACGCAAAGAAAGACGGCGGGCCGGTACGCCAAGGACGCCGGTGACTTCCCCGAACCGCCCGGGGAAGACTGTCGCCGAGAGCGGCGGCGAGAGGCGGCGGCCCGGACTCCGGCGACGCGGTCCCTCCCGCGCGCGGGAGGGCAGGGGGTACACGCCCGGGCCGCGGCCGTGCACGGGTCACCGGGCCGCGGGCCGGGCGGACAGGCTGAAGACACGGCCCGGCGCGACAATCTTCGTGATCGCCTCGCCGAACAGGATGCCGGGCTGCGCGCCGCCATGGCTGATGCCGGTGTTCCGCAGGACCACGAGGGTCGCCCGGGCCGCGGGGAGACAGACGGTCAGGGACTCCTAGCCCGGCAGCAAGCCGTTGTGCCCGATCCAGCTGTGGAACGTCACGGAATTCCGTAATTCCCCACCCGTGACGCCAACTTCCCCGCCCTATCGTTCGAACGTGCGGATCACGGCTCGGGGATCCATTCCACGGGAGGGGGCATGCGGCTGTAGTGGGCTCCTCCGGTGCCGTAGCGGGCGAGGTGGAGGGTCTCACCGTCGATCTGGATCTCCGCCGGCGGAGGGTTGGGAACGGAGATCCGCGGGTGGGCGTAGGGGTGGCCTTCGATGAAGAGAGGCTCCCGGTGGCGGTTCCGGCCGTCCGCCCAGCTCTGGGCCCGCTCGCGGGACCACGGGTTCTGCAGGGTCCGCGGGGCGGCCGGGTCGTGCTCGTAACCGTTGAGGCTGCGCACCAGAGCTTCGCTGTAGACACCCTTGACCCGGAAGTTCTCCAGATCATCCGCGCGTACGATCATGTTGACGTACCGGCGGCCGTTGCCCCGGTGCCGGCCCACCGCAGGCCAGCGCCAGTGGCCAGGGTCCCACCGGACGGGCGGGAGCCACAGCAGGGCACCTGCACGGAAGTGCTTCGTGCCGTGCTGGATGTCGAGGCCGCCCTCGCCATGCGCGGTCTCCCGCGCCACGCTGGCCACCAGACACCAGCCCAGCAGCCCGTCCGACGTCTCTTCTTCGGTGGGTTCCGTGTCTGTCACGCCGAGAATTCTGAGGCACGAGACGGGGCGCGAGCCAGCTCTTATCAGCCGAGCCGACCGGAGCGAACCCTCCGCGGATCACCAGCCGCAGGAGACATCGGCCTCGTCCGAACATGCGGGCCCTCCTGCCCAACAATTGGGTCCTGCTCGTCCTGCTTCAACGACGTGCGGGCCCGGCCAGTCCGCTTTCGTAGGCGGCGATGACGAGTTGGGCCCGGTCCCTGGCCCCCAGCTTCGTCAGCAGATGGCTGACGTGGGTCTTGACCGTGCCGACGGTCAGATACAGCTCGGCTGCGATTTCGTTGTTGGACAGGCCACGTGCGATCAGACCCAGCACGTCCCGCTCGCGGCCGGTCACCCCGTCCAGGGTGCGGGTGACCGGGCCGGGGTAGCCGGGGCGGCGGACGTAGGTCTCGATGAGCTTGCGGGTGACGCCGGGCGACAGCAACGACTCCCCGGTGGCGATCACCCGCACGGCGTCGATCAGGCGTGCGGGTGGAGTGTCCTTGAGGAGGAAGCCCGCGGCGCCTGCGCGGAGCGCCTCGAAGACGTACTCGTCCAGGTCGAAGGTGGTGAGTACCAGGACGTGGACGGGCACCGGAGACGGGCCGCCGAGCAGCGTGCGGATGGCCTCGATACCATTGAGTCCGGGCATCCGGATGTCCATCAGGGCGACATCGGGGCGCTGTTCGCGGATCACCCTGACCGCCTGGGTCCCGTCGGCCGCCTCCCCGACGACCTGGAGATCGTTTTCCGACTCGATCAGCACACGGAACCCGGCACGCACCAGCGTCTCGTCGTCCACCACGACCACCCGCACCGTCATGCGCCCTCCAGATCGGCGCCCACGGGGAACTGGGCTGTTCGCTCGTCCGTTGCGTACGGCAGCCGGGCGGTGACGCGAAAGCCGTGCGGCGAGAGCGGACCCGCGTGAACCTCGCCGCCGTAGAGGGCGGCGCGTTCCTTCATGCCGGTCAGGCCGTGGCCCTCGGTGATCGGGGTGGTCGTGCGGCTGGCTCCGGCGTCGACGACCGTGAGGGCGACCTCGCCCGGCGCGTAGGCGACCGTCGCCCGGGCGTGGCTGGTGCGGGCATGCTTGACGACGTTGGTGAGGGCTTCCTGCACGATGCGGTAGGCGGCGCGGTCCAGACCTCGGGGCAGGGCGTGCGGGTGACCGCTGATCGTCAACTCGACCTGGACACCGGCCCGTCGGGTCTGTTCGAGGAGCGTGTTGAGGTCGTCTAGGCCGCCGGGTAGCCATTCGGCACCGTCATGATCGCGCAGGACACCCAGCAGTGAACGCAGCTCTCCCAGGGCTGCCCTGCTCGTCGTCTCGATCGCGGAGAGGGACTTCGCGGCCTCGTCAGGTCGGCTGCCGATGACGTGGTGGCCGACGCCCGCCTGGACCGCGACGATGCTCAGGCTGTGCGCGACGACGTCGTGCAACTCCCGGGCGATGCGCATGCGTTCCTCGACGAGGAGGAGCTGTGCCCGCTCTTCGGCCTGCTCGACCAGGCCTCGGGTGTAGGCGCGGCCCCGTCTGGTGGCCCACCCGATCGCCCAGGCGGCGGCCTCGACGATGAGGCTTTGGCTCATCCCCAGCCACCCCCAGTAGTCGTGCCCTGTTATGCCCTGCATAGGGATCATCAAGGCGAGTTGTGCGGCGCCTGCCACCGCGCTCGCGTACGCCGCGACACGCGCGGGTCGGGCGACCGCCACCCCGTACACCAGCAAGGCAGTCGCCAGCACCCCCGTCAGGCTGAGCGCGCCGTCGGTGGCCATCACCACCGACCCCACCGCCAGTGCAGGCAGTGGCAGCAGCCGCCGGACGGCGACGGCCACGCCCAACGAGCACGTCAGCACGGTCTGCCATGCCGGCCAGCCCGTGCGGTGCGTGCCAAGCGTCCACCACAAGACGTTCGACGCCATCAGGACCATGGCCAAAAGCACATCCAGCCCGATCAGCTGAGTCGGCGTCAGGCCCCTGGCACAGGACGCCGCGTCATGCCTCACCATCATGCCTCGCATCATCCGACCCTAGGCGGGAGGGCGATCGTCCGCCTCTGTCCAGGGACAGAGATCAGCCGGTCATTCCGTGGCCAGATCCGCGGGGCGGGCACCCTCTGCCAGGGTCGGCCACATGGATCTCTCCCGGACGCCCGCCCGCCGATGGCTTTCCCCTGTGCCCTGGGGCTTCGCCCTGCTCGCCGCCGCGTCGTCCCTGACGTACGGCGGTGATCACGCGGTGAACGCCTGGGCATCGACCAACCTGGCCAATATGGATGATCATCCTGTGGAGGCGCTCATCGCCTCCGCCTTCCTGTTCGGCGCCGATCCCTGGGCCTATCTGCCCAGCATCGCCCTGGCCGGGGCCATGCTGGCGTTTCTCGTCATCCGGTTCGGCAACATGCGGGCGGTCGCGCTGATCGCGGCCGGCCAAGTCCTCGGCACACTGGTGAGCGAAGGGCTGCTGGCAGCGCGAATCGCGGCGGGCCAAGCGGACCCGGCGCTGCGTGCGACGCTGGACGTCGGCCCGTCCTACGTGATCGTCTCGGCCCTGGCCGCCGTGGTGGCAGCGGGGGCCCGGCGGTGGCACCGATGGACCGCGCTCGCCGCGCTCGCGGTGCGCGCACCGCACATCACGAGCGGCCTGACCACGCTGGGGGTCACTCCCGTCGGCCACGTGACAGCACTGTCCACCGGCATGCTGCTGGCACGGGGTCTGCGGTCGTCCGACGCCCGCCACCGCTACCTGCACCGACTGACGTCACGCGCAGCGCCGCTTCAGACCGAGGGGCGTACCAATGGTCGCGTACCTTCTGTGGTCCGGCCACCAGCACCGCGTCGGGTACAGCATCGGAGCCGTCCTGGACAGCACCGTTCGCTGGGCTAAGCACCACAACCTCACCCTCGCCGGGCGAGCGGGCCGCACAGAGAGAGCAGCCGCCGTCCACACCAACTCAGAGATTATTTGCGGGACCGCCCTCAGTTCAGGACCCCGCCGGGCCGGACGGTTGCTGCTGTTGCTGCTGCCCCGTATCGGCGGGCGCGGATCCGGAATCCTGAGGCGCCGTGTTCTCGGGCGCGGAGGACGGAGGCGGAGGCGCTGAGCTCGGGGGCGCGGGCTGCGAGGAGGGCGGCACGGAGGACGGGGCCTGCGACTTCGAGGACTCCTTCGAGGACGGCTCTGACGACGACTTCGACGCCTTACCCGACTCGGACGACTTCGACGCCTTACCCGACTCAGACGACTTCGACGCCTTACCCGACTCAGACGACTTCGACGCCTTACCCGACTCAGACGACTTCGACGCCTTACCCGACTCAGACGGCCTCGACGGCTTACCCGGTCCCGGCGAGGTCTGGCCCTTCGGCGGTGTCTGCTCCTTGCCCGGACTGGACGGCTCCGGCGATGACGATGGCGGTGGCGGAGGCGGAGGCGGTGTCGTCTTCTTGTCGTGCGCGCCCCGGTGGTCGCCCTGGTTCCGGGTGAACCAGTCGCCCTTCTTCGGCCCCGCCACGACGAACTTCTTCACCGGGCGGGATGCGGGCGCGACGACAACGACGTGCGAGGACCGGTAGCCGGACCATGAGTGGCCAACCGGCCTGGGGGTGCTCTTCTGCGCGGTCGGCGGTGTCAGCGGGTTCCCGCAGGCGCAGCGCACTCGCGGTACCCCGCGGTCGTCGACCAGGACGGCGGTGCCCGCCTGCAGCACGGCCTGGTAGCTGGTGGGAGAGCCGTTGCGGTAGCCGTGGTTGGTGACCCGGGTGTCCGCCCGGAGCTGCACGGGAGTGAGGGGGCGCAGATAGCCGGGAACAGCAGCAGGCTGGATGCCCAGCACCGAGGCGAAGGCCGCGTTCTTCGACGGGTCCGCCTTGAGGGCGGTGATCTGCTTCTCCACGTCGCAACTGGCAACGTTGCGTGTCCCGCCGTAGAGGCCGGGGGCGTCGCCGTTCACGCTCTGTGCCACGTTGCCCGTGGCCGTGGCGGGCAGCGAGGGTGTCGCCGTCGGCGACGCGCCCTCCTTCGCGGTCGACTCCGTGAACGGATCCGCGCCCGTGCTCCCGGCGGACTGCAGGAAGACCTCGCCCCGCCGCTGGTTCGAGGTGCCGTCGGAACGGGTGAACACAAGAAGCAGGGCCACCGCCGCCACGATGGCGGTGGCGACCACGGCCACCCGGGGCGCCGACTTCCACCACGGATGGCGCGGGCCCTCGTCGCCGCCCGGGCCTTCTCCGCCCGGCGGCCCGCCGGGCGGTTCCGACCGCCCGCCACCGCCGGGTCGGGTTTCGGCGTCCGGGGGCGCGGGCCGGTCCGGCTGGGAAGGACCCGCCAGCGGACCCGAGGGAGGACCCTTGGGACGGTCGGACGACGACGGTTCGGACGACGACGGTTCGACGCTCACGAGCTCCACTCCCGGCATCGGGGCCTGCGGCACACAGACCAGCGGCACAGCCTCAGGAAACCCGCAACACAACCTCCTACCGTCGACCCCTCCCCCTCCGCCTCCTCAGTTCCTCTTCACACCATTGTGTGCGGCCGTCCCGCACACCTCGCAAGCCGACAGCCCCCACCCGGCAGGACCAGGCGCAGCCGGGCCGGGGCTGGCAGGGTGCGGCCGACCGGGCGTACGGGGTGCGGCTACCCGGGCTTACGGCCGAAGACCGGCCGGGCCCAGAGCGGCGGATCCGGCACCGGCTCGGGTCCCTGCCCGGCTCCGGCGACTGCGGGGGCCACCTGTGTCGGCGCGTGCGCCTCCTTGCCGGCGCCGCTCGCGGCGGCCCGCAGAGCCGCCACGAACTCCAGGCAGGAGTCGTAACGGTCCTCGGGAACCTTCGCCAGGGCCTTGGCCAGAACCCCGTCCATCGCCTGCGGGATCCCCGGCCGTTTCTCGCTCAGGGGCGGTGGTCGGTCGTACTGATGCGCCCACAGCAGCGCCATGCCGTCGTCCCGCTGGAAGGGCGGCCCGCCCGCGAGGGTTTCATAGACGACGCAGGCGAAGCCGTACAGATCGCACCGGCCGTCCACCGGGCGGCCCGAGATCTGCTCCGGGGCCACATAGTCGAGCGTGCCGACGAACTCGCCCACGCTCGTGAACCCGGTCAGCGACAGCGACTTCTTCGTCAGCCCGAAATCCGTGAGATAGACGTACTCGGGATGATCACTGTCCGTGCCCCGGGCCACCAGAATGTTGCCGGGCTTGACGTCCCGGTGCACCAGGTCGTGTTCATGGGCCGCGTCAAGCGCCGACGCCACCTGCGTGGCGATACGCAGCGCGGTCGTCACCGGCAGCGGACCGTCCCGATCGAGCAGAGCCCGCAGATCCAGCCCCGAGACGTACCGCATGGCGATGTACAGGACGCCGTCCGTCTCACCGGCCTCGAAGACCGGCACGATATGAGGATGGTCGATCGCGGCGGCCACCAGCGACTCGTGCGTGAAGCGGCGGCGGAAAGTGTCGTTGCGGGCCAGTTCCGGGGAGAGCAGCTTCAGCGCGACCGTACGGTCCAAACGTAGATCCTTCGCGCAGTACACCACGGCCATGCCCCCGCGGCCGATCTCACGCTCCACCCGGTAACCCGCGATCTGCGCCCCGATCAGACCCGAAGCCCGGCCGGAGTACAGCTCCATCCCCCCCGACGTCGCACCCATCACACACCGCCGCCGGCCCACCGTGCGAGCGCATCGGGACAGACCCCCGCACCACCGGAACCGACTCCCAGAACGGGTCCCGGCGCAGCCGAATGGACGGGCCGCTCACCCATGACCGAATTGTATCCAGCGGTCCCCGGGGCCGCTTGATCAGGACCCGGCCCGCATCCAGGCGTCCCGGACGTGTCTTTCGGGGTCAGGGCATCGGGCACGGCGTCAGGTGGCGGCAGGCGCCCAGCCGGGGGCGATCAGTGGGCGGCCTCTTCGACTTCTGCGGCGAGCGACTGTTGTTCGGCCTCGGCACACACCTGCGGGACGCAACCGATGCGACGGCCTGGTGTGCCCGTGTGTCGGCGGGCCGGCGGGCCGGTGCGCCGCCCGGCAAGGTGCTGCTCGCGGCCTGGGCGCTGGCCGTGGGCGGGCGCGCGGGCCGTGATTGCGCCGGACCGGGCGATGGCCGGACCTCTCATCAGCGTCTCCGACGGCACCTCCCGGGCCCGGTGACACCCCCCGGTCATCCGTTCGACACGGGGACACAGTCATGCCGGGCCCGGAGGCCAGCGGCCCTCTTGCAGGACCGCGAAAAACATAACTGTGAGAGTTCTTCTGCGGCCCGGGATGGGTTGCTGCCAGGCTCGGCGCCGATGATCCGGCATGACTCGAAACATAACTGGCGCCCCGTCAGGGGCGGGGACGCCCGCCGCCGTTCCTGGAGTTCGCCACCGCGGTGCTCACCCGCGCGTAGGTTGCGCAGCTCGCCCGCGCGCTGTGCACCGCGCCCACGGCCTCACCCCCGCACGCGCCGGCGGACGACTGCTTGCCCGCCCAGGCCGCGCCGGACTGGGCGGCCCGCGCCCGGGACCCCGCACTGCCGCTGCCCTACCTGGTCGGGGCGCCGGTCCGGGAACGGCGGGTCGAAAGTGCTGGACCTGCTCGGCTCGGAGGTCGGCATGGAGTCCATCGTCGAAGCCGACGATCGGGCCCCGGTGACGGGCTGTACCGGTCACCGAGGCCGAGGCCCCCACCCAGTGGGCCCCGCGTCAGGCGGACTCGCGCCAGCGGTTGGTGATCGGGAGGCGGCGGTCCTTGCCGAAGACCTTTGGCGAGATCTTCGTGCCGGGCGGGTACTGCCGCCGCTTGTACTCCGCCGCGTCGACCATCCGCAGCACCCGGTTCGACGGCGGGGTCGGGCACCGCACCCGCTCCGGGGCCCGGCACGGACTTTCCCTTATCCGCCCGCCCAGCAAGCGGAGTCGGCTGCCGGCATTCCCACGGCGAACTGTCTCGGGGTGGTCGAGTCCCCCTACGGTCAAGACGGCCTCCTCATCCAAGTGGTGCAAGTGGCCGTACCCGTAAGCGAGCTCGCGTCGTAGGTCCTGCCGAGCGAGGCGAGTGCGCCGAGGTGCCCAACGCCCTTGCCGTGTCGTTGTGTTCGACGGCACGACCCTGCGTCTCGTCCTCTCTGTTGCACAACTCGGTTGCGCCCGTCCCGCTCTCCCTGAAAAGCCCTCGAGGTCACTGGCCGGACGTCCGCGCACCCAGCTCTGTTCGCCCCGACAGGGCCGGGCTACGACGAACGCGGCTCGGTCACTTCGTTGTTGCGCAATGCCGGTGCGGAACCGGAGGGGGTATGTTGCCGGTCTTGGTAGCCGCAGCGCGGGGCTTGGTCGTGGCTGCTTCACTCGCTGGGGCAGGCCCGTCGTGTCGTGCAGTTCGCTGGGCCGTTTGGCTGGGCGTGGGCTGCTGTCTGGGAGTCTCGACGCCATGGGGTGGAACCGGCGCAGTCGCCGACGATCGCGCGTCGCCCTTCCACCAGGGACGTGGCTTCTCCCAGCGCAACAGGGCTGCGAGGGCCTGCAACCGTCTTCGGCAGCGTCCATGAAGCACGCCCAGGACAATCGCGGCGCCTACCGCGATCAGGTGCTCGCGGCCTGCGAGGTTGGGTTTGGCGATCGATTCCCACACCATCGATCCGCCGGTGAGCGCGAAAACGACGGGGGCCCGCCGGATCACCGCGAGGTAGGTGAACAGGCCCACCACCGCTGCGGACGGTCCGGTATCGAGCACATGCCCGCTCTTGACCGGCAGGCCCAGCCCCCACCAGCCCGGGCCGAGCGCGATCATCACACGGACCGTGAGGGTGCCGGCCAAGGTGGTGGCGTACGCGATGGCCAGCGTCCGGGTACGCCCGAGCGCGAGTTCCGCAAGAGCGAACGCGAGGAACAACTGGGTGATGCCTGCCCACACCGGCAGGTCGAGGGCGGGCACATACAGCGACACCGGAGTGCGCAGCAGGGCCAGGGGCAGCGGCAGGTCGGCCTTGACTCCGCCGATCAGCCGCACCACCGCTGCACCTGTGGGCCGTTGGGCAATCGCGTGGAAGAAGATGACTCCGAAGGCGGCCACAAACGCCAAGAGGACTCCAGGCAGCCCGCGACGCAGGAGTTGCCGTACTGGCTTGACGACCATGCCGTCCCACTCGCCACGCAGCGTGCGCCCGGTGAATAACGCGATCCGGTGGAACGCGGTGCGGTGGAACGCGGTGCGCGGTTGCGCTCGTTCGCCGTAGCCCGTGGCGGGCGGCTGTGGGTCCTCGCCCGGTCCATCCGTCCGCGTACGGTCCTTCCCAGCACCGCTGGGACGTCCATTGGCAGCCTGAAGCACTGGTTTCTCTCCCCCCAACGCCGACAGAACACCCCATCGTATAGATCGGAACTCGAAGACCGATCTCCCCCTCAGACGATGATCGGTCGGAGGTGGTTCGGGTCCGAGCGGGGGAGTTTTACTCGAGGTCCGCACCCGCTGCCCAACTCCCGAAGCCTCGCCGAGTCGGGCTGGCAGAGCTCGATGGCGTCGGCGTTCCGCTGTCGGACGAGGAGCACGGGTCCGTCGGCCGCGTCCGGCGGTGGCCCCCGGTCTGCATGGCTCATGTGACCGGAGTAGGGCTTGGGCAGGCCACGGGCGGGGCCGCAGCGGTCGAGGGGCCCCGCCTCTCCGTAGTTCTGGGCGGAGAGTACGGCATGCGCGCGGGCAGCCTTCGGAATGGCCGACCATCCGTCCCTGGCCGCGTCCGCGAGCGTGGGCCGGCCGACCTGCTCGCCCTGTTCCTTGTTCAGCGCCATGGGAACGCCGAGTGCGCTCGACGGCAGCACGATCAGCAGCGGAACCGCGTAGTACTGCTTGCCGCCGAGCCCCAGCACGATCGCGCGCAGCAGTGGATACGCCACCGCCATCGGCCGGGCCCAGCGCAGGGCCCCTTCCCGCCACAGCCGTCGCCGCCCGCGATCCACACCTACGCCAGTCCCAGCTCCAGGCTCGCACCGCGGTTCGAGTGGGTTGGGGAGCGAAGGGCGCGTCAAGCGTGAGCCATCCACAGGTCTCCAGCGCCCTCGCGCCAATGATCACCGTAGCGACCATCCTGGCTGAAGATGTTCAGAGCCGGGCCTGAAGGGCTCGATGCGAGCGATGAGCAGTGCGACGTCATCAGAGTCGTCGGGCCGCCGGAGTTCGTGAAGGAGCCGGTCGCAGGTTTCCTCCAGAGAGCGGTCGTGCCTGTCGAGCAGGCGGAGGAGAGTCGCCAGACGTTCGTCGATGGGGTCGTGACGGGTTTCGACCAGGCCGTCGGTGTACAGGACCAGCTGGTCGCCAGGACCGAGGTCGAAGGTGGTGGTCTCGAAGGCGACGCCGCCCACTCCCAACGGGGTGCCGGTGGGCAGGTCGAGCAGTTCGGGGTGCTCGCCACTGCGTACGAGGACAGGAGGCAGGTGGCCGGCGTTGGCGAGGTGGCATTCCGCGTGGTGGGGATCGTAGGCGGCGTACAGGCAGGTGGCGATGTACTGCTCCAGCCCTGAGGTGATCCTGTCGAGGTGCTGGAGGACCTGGGCGGGGCCGAGGTCGAGGTCGGCGAAAGCGCTGGTGGCGGCGCGCAGGCGGCCCATGGCGGCGGCGGCGTCGATCCCGCTCCCCATGACGTCGCCCACGACGAGTGCGGTCTTGTCGTCGTCGAGTGGCAGGACGTCGTACCAGTCGCCGCCGACCTCGTACGTGGCCTGCGCCGGCCGGTACCGGGAGGCGATCTGCAGACCGGGGAGGCGCGGCGGGTGGCTGGGGAGCAGGCTGCGCTGCAAAGTCTCGGCGGCGCTGCGCACGCGCTGGTGTGTGCGAGCGTTGTCGATGCACACGGCGGCGCGGGAGGCCAGCTCACCGGCCAGGGCCAGGTCGTCCTCGTCGAAGGGCACCGGGTTGCGGGCCCGCGTGAGCCCCAGGAAGCCGAGGATGTGACCGCGCGCGATGAGCGGGACCGACATGTAGGAGTGCACACCGGCGCGGGCCAGCAGGGTGGCTGCGTGGTCGTCGCGGGCGATGCGCGCCAGGTCGTCGTCGTCCGCGTGGGCGATCAGGACTGACCGGCCGGTGCGTACGGTCTGGGTGGCCAGGCGGTCGGCGGCGTAGGAGGCGATGTGGCCGGGCGGGTCGGCGGCCTGGATGGCTTCGGTGGGGTAGGCGGCCTTCACCGCGAGGGCGCGAAAGAGCGCGGGCCCCTCTTTGGAGGCGGCTGGGCGGTGCTCGTCCAGGAGAGAGTCGAGCATGTCGACCGCGACCAGGTCGGCGAGCTCGGGAACAGTGACCTCGGCCAGCTCCCGGGCGGTCTGCTCCACCTCCAGGGTCGTGCCGATGCGGGCGGAGCCGTCGGCGATCAGGGCCAGGCGCCGCCGGGCCCCGGCGGCCTCCATGGCCGCCTCATACCGGTCGGTGACATCCACCACCAGGTCGGCCACCCCGAGAACGCGCCCCCGTGGGTCCTCCAACCGGTACAGGGAGACCGACCAGGCGTGCCGGTCCGGGTCGCCGGGGCTGTGGTCGACGATGGTGGCCTGGTCGACCATGGGAATCCCATTCTCAAGGACCTTCCGCATCGCGGCCTCGGGCACCTCGTACTTGTCGGAGGTCATGATCTCGCGGTAGTGCCGGCCAAGATGATCTTTCGCGGGTAGGCCGTGCATCTGCTCCAGTGCGGGATTGACGGCAACGTAGCGCAGATCGGTGTCGAGGATCGCCAGCCCGATGGGAGACTGGGAGACCAGCCGGGTGGACAGCGCGACATCCCGCTCCAGCTCACGCAAGGTCGGCTCGTCGGTGGCGAGCCCGAGCGCGTAGAAGTCGCCGCGGTCGTCCAGCAGCCGCATGTTGCGGAACTCCAGCAGGCGAGTACTGCCGTCCTTGTGCCGGATGGGGAACGCTCCCGCCCAGGTCTCACCGGTCCCCATGACGTGGGCGAACAGCTTGGCCATCAGTTTCCAGTACCGTTCGTGGACGAGCAGCGGCGCCGCGTACTGCCCGAGCGCCTCTTCGGCGGTGTAGCCGTAGAGATCCTCGGCCTGCGGGCTCCACAGAACGATCCGCCCGTCGGCGTCCAGCAGCACCGCGGCGACACCGAGGAGGTCCATCAGCCCGCTCGGCTGCGACGGCCTTTCCTCTGGCTGACCGACGTCAGTCGGACTCCCATCGGCTGCGCTCACGCGGGCACTCCTTCCACCGGCCGGACCACCTCGGATGCCGCCCCGCCATGGTCCGTGGCCCGTCCACTCATCTGTGGGCGGCACGCGATCTGGTGAGTGCTTCGACTTCCATGGTCCCCCCGGATGGGCCAACCGCACACCCCGTCCGTATCGGGCATGCCGGACCAAGGCCGTCCAGCCTGCGCCTTTCTCGACGTGATCATTCGTCGTGAGCAATCGCTGGGATCAGCGGCGCACGCGGTACGTCGCCTTCTTCACCGGTGCCGCCCTGATCCCGGCCTCCTCGGGCCTGACGAACAAGCACCGGCTCAGCCGAGGCGGTGACCGGCTTCTGAACCGAGCCACGCACACGATCATGGGCCGGATCTCCGGCGGCATCGCGCGCGGGACGCCGGAGAAATCATTCAGCTCTTCGTCCCAGGTCAGCGTCCGGACCGGGCAGGGCCCGAAGCGTTCTCCCGCGCCGTCGACAGCCCATCCGACTCACCGGGCGAGTCCGGCCTTGTCGCAGGCGGGCCGGAGCTCTCGGGTGCAGATCTGATCGATGGTGTACACGCCGTCCTTGAGAAGTGTCTGCTTGATGTTGTCCACCGCCACCGCGCTCGGAGTGAGCAGGACGGAGGGGATGTGCTTGGTGGTGGAGCTGTCGGTCGTCATCGTGGCGATGTCTCGAAGATCCTCCCCGCGTCCCAGGGCGACGGCCATGGCGACGGCCGCGTCGGCTTCCGCCTTGAAGGGTTTGTACACCGTCATGTACTGCTCGCCCTTGATGATGCGCCGCACAGCGTCGAGGTCGGCGTCCTGGCCGGTGACAGGGGGAAGCTTGCCGACACCGCCGCGCTTGAGAGCGGAGATGACGCCTGCGGCTATGGTGTCGTTGGCCGCCAGGACGCCGCCGATCCGGTCCTGGCCGAGGGCCGCCATGGCGGCAACCATGTTGGCGCGGGCGTTGTCCGCACTCCAGCCCTGGGTGTAGTACGACCTGGCGATCTTCACCTTGCCGAGGATGACGGACAGCGCGCCCCTCCGGTACCACGCCGCGTCGGGGCTGGTCGGATCGCCGTTCATCATGACGGCGTTCCCGTCGTTCGCCTTGTCACCCATGGCCTTCAGGAGCGCCTCGCCCTGGAGCCTGCCGACCTGCGCGCCGTCGAAGCTGACATAGCCCGAGACCGGACCTTCGGCGAGCCGGTCATAAGCGACGACCGGAACGCCCGCCTGGTGCGCCTCCTGGACCGAGGAGCGGAGCGCCCTGGCGTCGGCGGCGTCGAGGATCAGGACCCTGACCCCCTTGGTGATCATGGAGCTCATCTGCTGCCGCTGGGTCATCGCATCGTTCTGGGCGTTGGCGTACTCCATGGTGCAGTGGGGACACAGCTCCTTCAGCCGCTTCTCGATCAGCGGCTTGTCGGACCTCTCCCAGCGGGGGACCACTCGGCTCGGGAGCAGCAGGCCGACGGTGAAGCTGTCCGGGCCCATCTCCTGGTCCTCGCCGCAGGCGGCCACGGACGTCGTGATGAATCCCGCGACGAGGGCCGCGATGACGTGCCACGTACGGGTCCTCATGGCAGACCCCCTCGTTCCGTTCGGGGCCCCGAGTCCGCGGCAGCCGGCTCGCGCGGCGGCACGACGATCTCGCACCACACCTGCTTGCCGCCGGCCACCGGCATCGAGCCGAAGGACTCCGACATCGCTTCGACGAGCATCAGGCCTCGGCCGCCGGTCGACTCCCAGTCCACGATCACCGGCTTGGCGGGGGCGCGCGGCGAGCAGTCGCTCACGCAGACGCGCACCCGGTCCCCGCGGAGCATCAGGTCGACCCGGACCTGGCCCTGGGTGTGCACGAGGCCGTTGGTGACCAGTTCGGACACGACCAGCAACGCCGTATCGGCCACCTCGTCGACCTTCCACCGACGCAGAGTGCGCGCGGTGAAACGGCGAGCGTGCATGACGGCGTCGGGCAGCCGCCACACCGCCCAGCCGGCCCGTATCGGTCGGATCTCCATGCCGTCGTAGCGCAGCAGCAACAGCGCCACGTCGTCCTCACGGCGGTCGGCGTCGCCGAGCAGTTCGTCGGCCATCCGCGCCGGATCCGCCGGATCAGCCGCGGCGAGCGCGGCGCGGGTCCGGAGCATGCCCTCTTCGAGGGGCAGGTCGGCGGCCTCGACCAGGCCGTCGGTGACCAGGGCGAGGACCGTGCCAGGGGTCAGCGCGTACGCGGTCATGGGGAACTCCGCCTCCGCGAGAACGCCCAACGGGAGCCCGCCCTCGACCCGTACCTCCTCGGTACTGCCGTCGGGATGGCGTACCAGCGGTGCGAGGTGCCCGGCCCGGACGAACAGGGCGTTGCCCTCCTCCAAGTCCACTTCGGCATAGCAGCAGGTGGCGAACAGATCGGTCTCCATACCGACGAGGAGCCGATTGGCGTGCGAGACGACCACGTCGGGCGGGTGGCCCTCCACCGCGTATGCCCTGATCGCGGTACGCATCTGGCCCATGATCGTCGCGGCTCCGGCGCTGTGTCCCTGCACGTCGCCGATGACCAGCGCCATCCGCTCCTCGGAGAGGGCGATGACGTCGTACCAGTCACCGCCCACCTGCAACCCCCGCCTGGCGGGCAGATAGCGGGCGACGGCCGTCCCCCCGGGCAGTTCGGGGAGGCGCCGTGGCAGCAGACTGCGCTGCAGCATCGTGGCGAGCTCCTGCTCGGCGTCGTGCGCGCGCGCACGCTTGAGGGCCTGCCCCACCAGCGCCGCGGTGGCCGTCAGCAGGAACCGCTCCTCGGGGGCGAACGCGTGCGGCTGATCCCAGCCGACCATGCACACGCCGACGACCCGGCCCTTGGCGGGGAGCGGCAGGACGGCCAGACCTCCGGCGCCGATGCCTGTGAGTCCGGGTTCGAGGGCTGCGCCGGCGGTCCACAGGTCCAATCCTCCGTCCCGCAGAGCCCGCTGAAGGGTGGGTAGGGCGCTGACCGGTGCGTCTGGCCACTCCGAACGCCACTCGGAACGCCACAACTCAGGCCAGGCGGTGGGCTGAGGTGGATCGAGCACGGTGACCGCGAGCCGGTCGTCCCGCACCTCGGCGAGCGCCACCCGGTCGGCGCCCAGCGGCTCACCCAGCGCGGTGACCACCACTCGGCTGACGTCACGTACCGTTACCGCGTCGTCGAGTGCGGCAGTCAGCCACTGGATCCTGGAAACGTCGTCGGGGCTCTGACGCAGGACCGAGGTCGCCGTCACCACGCCCAGCACCCGCTCCGGCCGGTCGTCGATGCCTGCCACCACCTGGCAGCTCAGGCTCAGCCAGCGCATCTCACCCGTGGGACGGCGGACGCGGAACTCCAACTCCCGCCGGCCGAACGCCTGGGTGGATGGCTTCAGGACCGACATCAGCGCGTGCATGTCCTCCGGGAGGGCCTGCGCGAGCAGGGTGTCCGCGTTGCCGTCGAAGTCGTCCGGCGTGATGCCGGCCAGCTCGAGCAGCGTCTTGTCCGCCTCGATCAGGCCGGTGTCCGGCATCAGGACGAACGAGCCGACGCACAGACTCCGCAGGGCCGGACTCAGCAGCGATGCCGGAGCGGGTCGGCCGGTCCCCTCCTGGAGCATGCCGATGACCGCGTCGGCGTACCGCTCCAGGAAGTGCCGTTGCTCGTCCCCGAAGCCGTCCGTGGAAGCCCCCACGACGACGAGGCAGCCCAGCCGCGTGCCTTCCGTCCCTAGTGGCAGCGCAGCGAGCGACGCCCCGGCTCGCGGCGGCGTCGGCCCGCCCTCGGGGTAGGAGGCGAGTGCCGCGGGACTCAGCCACAGTGGCCGGCCGGTGCGGAAGGCCTGCGCCGCGGGTGAGCCACCGGCCAGGGGCAGACACTCCGGCATCCCGTGCTCGGAAGTGGCGCATCCGGCCGTTTCCGCCAACCGAAGCTCCTGGTTCTCGGCACCGGGCACATAGACCGCTGTCAGCGCCGCACCGGCGAACATCAGCGCCCGGTCACTCGTCATCGCCTCCGGCACCGGAGGCGGTGATCCGGTGTCCGCGGCGTGGGCCTCGGATGCCCGAAGCTCCGAGATCCCGGCCCTGGCACGGCCGTCATGAGGCATGTCCGCGACCTACCTCCCGTCCACGCATCAGGTGCCGACGGGTTGAAATCAGGCACCCTCATACCAGAATCGTATATGCGGATCAATCGGACATGTTCATTTGATTGTCGCAGGCGGCGGGAGCGACGGCTCGCCCCCGCCGAGGGAGGCCCGATACGGGAGGCCGCTCCGGAGGCCTCGCCGCCCTCGCATGCGGGACCCCGCGGCGAACGTCGATGGCCGAAGTCACTGCGTTCGCAGATCACGTCAGCCGGTGTCACACTGACGACGTGGTCGTCTTGCCACTTCCGCGGTGCGTTCCGGGCGGAGGTCTGGTGGCGGCACCGTGGACGTCTGCCGGCTGCTGGACCTGTGCCGGCAGTACGCGTGGCCTGGTGACGAGGCAGGGTATGACCATGCGCGATGTGGGAGCCGCCGGTGCCGGGCCGGTCGGGCCGAGGGCCCACCTGGCCGGGGCGGGCGACGACGCTCCGCGACCGCCGGAGCCACCGCCGCACGTCGGAGCGGGGACCGGTGTTCACCTGGATCTACGTGCCCACGGGGCCACCTGGTTCAACACGACCTGTGCCGTCGTGCCGCGTCGCACGCGGCCCACATCTCCCGGCCGACTCCCGCACAGGCCTTTGACGCCACGCCACGCCGCGATACCCACGCGCCCTTCTCCCGCGCGCACACCGCGCCGGCGAGACCCGCCGGAAGACGCCGGGGTGGCCCCGTCGGCCCGCCGTGAGGCGGTCGCCAACCACCCGGCGTACGCCGACGGGTGGGGCACCGCACCCGGACCGCATACCCGTTGAGACCGGTCGCGGGTAACCATGAGCGCCCCTCGCCACGCAGGGTGAAGGACAAGGGAGGTCTCTCACATGAAGGCCTGCATCCGGGGCGCAGCCATCGTCATGACCGCGATCTCGACGGCCGTTGTTCTCACGGCCTGCGGGCAGAGCTCGGGAAACAACTCCGACGGGGGCAAGACCCTGACGATCGGTCTGCTGCTGCCGGAGGCCATCACGGCTCGTTGGGAGACACAGGACAGGCCCTACCTCGAGAAGAGGATCAAGGAGCTGTGCGGCAACTGCAGGGTCGAGCACGCCAATGCCAAGGGCGATGTGGCCACCCAGCAGGAACAGATGGACTCGATGATCACCAAGGGGGTCGATGCCATCGTGCTCGTGGCCGTCAACGCCAAATCGCTCGGCGTCGCGGTCAAGAAGGCCGATGCGGCAGGTGTGCCGGTCATCGCCTACGACCGTCTCGCCGAGGGTCCGATCTCCGGTTATGTCTCCTTCAACGGCGAGGAGGTCGGCAGGCTCCAGGGCAGGGCACTGCTGAAGGCGATGGGCGCCAGGGTGCACAGCGGCGAGATCGTCATGATGAACGGCGATCCCAGCGACCCCAACGCGGTGTCGTTCAAGAAGGGCGCACTGTCCGTACTCGACGGCAAGGTGAAGATCGGCAAGGCGTACGACATCCTCCAGTGGAGGCCGGAGACAGCCAATCTGGACATGTCCGGCGCCATCGCCGCCCTCGGCGTCAATATCCACGGGGTGTACGCGGCCAACGACGGCCTCGCCGCCGGCAGCATCTCCGCACTCAAGGCGAACAAGGTCCACCCTCTGCCCCCCGTCACCGGACAGGACGCCGATCTGGGAGCCGTGCGGCGCATTGTGGGCGGCGATCAGTACATGACCGTCTACAAACCCTTCGGGTCCGAGGCTTCCGCCGGCGCCGCCATGGCCGTGGCCGCGGCCCGCCATGAAAGCCTCGACCGGGTCGCCACGGGCAAGGTGAAGGCCGGCGGAGGCAGGGAGGTTCCCGCCGCCCTGCTCACCCCCGTGTCCGTGACCGTGGACAACATCAAGAACACCCTGGTGAAGGACGGCGTGTACACGGTCCGACAGATCTGCACCCCCCGACTCGGGGCCGCGTGCAGCAAGGCGGGACTCACCTGACAGGCCGGTTCCGACCAGGTCCGGGCCCCGGGAAGGAGATGGTTTCCGTGGCGGCTCCCCCCTTGCTGGCGCTGCACGGCGTGTGCAAGCGCTTCGGCGTCGTCGAGGTTCTCACGGACATCGAACTGGAGATTCACGCCGGCCAGGTCGTCGCTCTTCTGGGGGACAACGGTGCCGGAAAATCCACCCTGGTCAAGGTCATCTCCGGCGTCGCCCCCGCCGACAAGGGCGACGTCGAGTGGGAGGGCCGGGCGGTCCAGATCAGGCGCCCCCACGACGCCCGGGACCTCGGCATCGCCACCGTGTACCAGGACCTCGCGCTGTGCGGGAACCTCGACGTGGTCGGCAATCTGTTCCTCGGACGGGAGATCCGCAGGTTCGGGTTGCTCGACGAAGTGGAGATGGAGCGCCGTACCAGACGCCTGCTGGAACGCCTGACCAAAGGTGTGCCCGATCTGCGTGTCCCCACCGTCTCACTCTCCAGCGGCCAGCGGCAGACGGTCGCCATCGCTCGCTCGCTCCTCGGCGACCCGCGGATTCTTCTCCTCGACGAACCGACCGCGGCTCTGGGATTCGAGCAGACGGCCGAGGTTCTGGACCTCGTCGACCAGTTGCGTGACCGCGGCCTGGGAGTACTGCTCATCAGCCACAACATGGGCGACGTCAAAGCTCTCGCGGACCGGGCCGCCGTGCTGCGGCTCGGTCGTAACAACGGCTTCTTCGACGTGAACACCGCGCCTCAGGAACAGATCATCTCCTCCATCACCGGCGCCACGGAGAACGTGCCCCACCGGATGGCCTCCCAGGAGGCGGGGTGGTGAAAGGGATGCGCCACATGACGGACAACACCCGGGCCGACCCCACAGCACCTGACGCCGAGGCCAGTCGGCCGCGCCGCGCAGGGGCTGTCGCCCGTGCCGTCGATCATTCGGTCACCCTCTTCCGGCGCAAACTGAACGCCGGCGAACTGAGCTCGCTCCCCGTCATCCTCGTCCTCGCCGTGGTCTGGATCACCTTCCAGTCCCTGGACCGGAGCTTCCTCTCGCCTCGGAACCTGTCCAATCTCAGCGTGGACGTCGCGGGCACGGGTCTGATCGCGGTCGGCCTCGTCTTCGTCCTGCTGCTCGGTGAGCTCGACCTGTCGGTCGGCTCGATCAGCGGTCTCTCGGCGGCCGTCTTCGCCGTTCTGAACGTGAACAACGGCGTGCCCGAATGGCTTGCCGTCATCATCGGGGTGCTCGTGGGTACCGCGGCGGGAACCATCCAGGGCTTCTCCTTCGCCAGGACCCGGGTGCCGGCGTTCGTCATCACGCTCGCGGGGCTGCTCACCTGGAACGGCTTCATGCTGTACATCCTCGGGACCAGCGGCACCGTCAACCTCGACGAGAACGGGTTCGTCGCCAAGCTGACCAGCTACTACTTCACCAACGCCGGCGCCGCCTACGGCCTGGCGGCGGTCGCCTCGGCCATGCTCTTCCTCGTGTCCTACCAGGACAGGCGGCGCCGCAAGGCCGTCGGCATGCCGCACCGCTCACTCCGGGGAATCGTGGTGCGCACGGGAGTACTCGCGGTGATCGCGTTCACCGGCGCGTATCTGCTCAACCGTTTCCAGGGCCTGCCGCTCGCGCTCCTGATCTTCCTCGTCGTGGTGGCCGGCCTCGACGTCGTTCTCCGCCGCACACACTACGGGCGGCAGATCTACGCACTCGGCGGCGGTGTCGAGGCAGCCCGTCGCGCCAGCCTCAGTGTGACAAAGGTGCAGACCGCGGCGCTCGCGGTCTCGGGCACCATGGCCGCGATCGGCGGTCTGTTCCTGGCCTCGCGCATCACCTCGGTGAGCCAGAGTTCAGGCTCGGGCGTGCTGCTGCTCAATGCCATCGCGGCAGCCGTCATCGGGGGCACCAGCCTGTTCGGAGGACGCGGCACCACCTGGTCAGCGGCGCTCGGCATGCTGATCATCCAGTCCATCGCCTCGGGCATGGCGCTCACGGACACCCCCGCTGCTCTCCAGTTCGTCGTCACGGGCGGGGTGCTCTTCGCCGCGGTGGTCATCGACTCGCTGTCGCGGCGTTCGCAGATGGCACATGGGCGGGCTTGACGTGCCTGTTCCGGCGTTGCTGTCGCGGTTCCCCGACGTTGCTGTCGCGCGACAAGACGGTGCCGATCCCCCGCGCCGGCGTGCGGCGGCGGGTACAGGTGACCGGCGAGGCGGGTGAGGCCGCGTCCGTGCTCCACGCGCGCGAAGGGCACATGGAGCACGGACGTTGCAGGAATCGGGCGGCCCGGAATCAGGACTCACCCGCAGGCGGTCAGGAAAGGCTCCACTGCTGGCTCGTCGCGCCGGTGCCCGTCTCCTGTTCCACCGCCGCGCCCTGAGTGGCCGAGCCACCCGCGACGCCGATGTCCAGGTCGCTGCCCACCCCGGCGAGCATGTAGGTGCTGCCGCTGTAGCTGCCGACCAGGTCGAGGAACCACTGTTGGTTGGTCCCGCCGTTGCAGGTCCACTGCTCCAATTGCACTCCCGTGGCGGTCGACTGGTTCGGTACGTCCAGGCACAGGCCGCTCTTCACGCTCTTCAGGGTGTAGATGTTGTCCGCCACCCTCGTGAGGGTCCATTGCTGGTTGGCGCCGCCGTCGGACGGCCATTGGATGGTCTTGGCGCCGTTCGAGGTGGAGCCGCTCGCCACATCCATCGGCATGGAACTGTTGCCGTTGGTCAGGGTGCGGACCCCCGCGGAGGGCACCCCGCTGTCGGCCGTCCAGGTACCGACGCCCGGGTCGAGGGACCAGGTGGGGTACTGGCCGAGGTTCACCGTCGTGCCCCTGATGGTCAACGGTAGCCAGATCAGCTTCGACGAGCCCAGGTCGGAGGTGTTCCACCGGTCGCCGGCGTAGATGTAGGTGGTGCCGGTGGAGCCCTGAACGGTGATGACGTTCGCCGTCTGACTGCCGTAGGTGTGGGTACCGGGGGCGGCGAAGTTCCGGAACGCCGACCAGGGGCCGCTCAGCGATGTGGCGGTGGCGTAGATGTTGTCGTTCAGACTCCAACCCGTCAGATGCGAACCGAACACGTAGTAGATGCCGTTGGCCTTCACCATGGCGGGCGCCTCGACGCTGTTGCTGCCACTGCCGCCGAGCACCGTCACCGCGCTGTCCACGGACAGGTAGTCCGCGGACAGCTTGTCGATGCGCAGACCGTTGTTGCGGTCCTCGCTCAGCAGATAGGCCGTGCCGTCGGTGTCCTGGAACAGACCCAGGTCACGGCTCAGGTTGCCCAGCGGCCGGAAGCTCCCGCGGTAGGTGTAGGGGCCGCATGGAGTGCTGCTGGTGGCCACACCGACCTTGGCCTCGGAGTAGTTGGTGCTGTCGATGTGCATGTACATCACGTACGTACTGGTCGAGGCGTTGTAGATGACCTTGGGCCGCTCCACGACCCGGCTGGGTCCCAGGTCCCCGCTGCTCTGCTTGGCCAGGGCGACGCCCTGATAGGTCCAGTTGGCCAGGTCGGTGGACGAGTAGCAGGTGATGTCCTGGAACGACGTGTCCGACGAGGTCTCGCCGGTCTTGTCCTCCCCGAAGCCGTACCAGGCGTCTCCCACCTTGATGATGCCGAGGCCGTGCAGCTGCAGCGCGTTGCCGTTCTGATCGGTCCGTGTGGCGCCCGTGGTGAACGACACCGTGGCCGCGTGCGCCTCGGTCGCCGGAAGCAGGAGCGCGGCAAGGCCCCCGAGCAGCATGAGGAAGGCGGTGGCGGCTCTGCGCCATCGACCGATCGACCGATGGGGTACTCCCTTGGGCATGCTCTTCCCTCTCCTCGAGGCCAGGTTGAGTCCCTGTCACCCGGCGGGGATCCATGAGAGTGGCAGGTCAGACGTGACGTCAAGGATTGCGATCGATTTTGTTTATTCTTGACCGCTCAAGAGGAGGTGAGACCTATTTCGCTCGGCAGCCCATACCCCCTCCAATTGCCACCAGAACCGGCGAGTTGCACGGCCTTCCGAGCCGCCGCCCGCGAGGGAATCATGGTGACGACCCATTGACCTCTCAAACAATAAGGCACTAAAAACGTCGCCAACGGCGAGGGTATGTTTCTTCCTGATTGGAATTGTTGAAAACGGCTCCTGGCGTCAGCTCCGCGCCCGACTCCAGCGGGGCCGACGTGCCTTTCTTCCTCATCGGCCTCATCAAGCGAGAGGTGTGCTGGTTGTGAACGTTCCAGGACGTCAGGGACCATCCGACGCGCACAGGACCGGCCCCACCGGATCGGTGTCCCGCCGCGGGATACTCAAGGGCACGGCCGTCACCGCGTCGGCGGCCGCGCTGGGCATCGCCACCCCCCGTCCGGCCGAGGCCGCCGACGCCTCGGTCACCGCGACCTCGCTCGACGGCGCCACCACCCTCACGATGTCGCTGACCGGTGGTGTGCTCCGCTGGTCGGCCCAGCGCAACGGCGCCACCGTGATCGACACCTCGGCCATGGGGCTGCAACTGAGCGACGGAACCACCCTCGGCACCGACACCGCGCTGACGAACTATCAGCACTGGCATGTCGACACCACCTGGACCCCGTCGTACGGACGCAACGCGACCGTCTCCGACGCCTATCAGGAGATGCGCTGGAACCTCCGGGACACCCGCACCTCCATCAACTTCGGCGTCCAGATCCGCGCCTACGCGTCCGGCGTCGCGTTCCGCTATGTCCTGCTCGACTCGGGCACCGCCACCATCGCCGGTGAACTCACGACGTTCGTCTTCCCCGACAGCACACTCGTCTACAGCGCGCGGGACGAGGACCCCTACAACCCCGTCATCCCCGGCTCCATCCCGTCCACCGGAAGCCCCTCCACGGACAACGGCCCCCTGACCGACCTGCCGCTGACCGCCACCTGTCCCGACGGACTCATCGCCTCCGTCTGTGAGTCGGGCCGCGTCAACTACCCGCGCCTGATGCTCAGTTCCGTCTCCGGACAGCCCAACACCCTCGCGGCCCACCTGATGCAGCACACGGCCCGCGGCTCCGACACGCTCCAGACGCCCTCCACCGTCACCACGCCGTTCGTCACGCCATGGCGCGCGGTGGTCATCGGCTCCACCCACGCCGAGCTGGTCGACAACGCCGAACTGGTGCTCAGCCTCGCCCCGCCCAACGCCCTTGCCGACACCTCGTGGATCAGACCGGGAAAGGCCTTCCGCTGCAACCTGAGCACCGCCGACGGACTGGCGGGCGTCGACTTCGCCGTCGCGCGCGGCCTGCAGTACATCGAGTACGACGCCGGGTGGTACGGGCCGGAAAACTCGACGACCGACGCGACCCAGCCGATCCCGGCGATCGACATGCCGACGGTCATCTCCTACGCGGCCGGCAAGGGGATCGGCCTCATCCTCTACGTCAACCGCATCGCGCTCAGCGACCCGGACTCCCTGTTCGCCCTCTACCAGAGCTGGGGCGTGGACGGCGTCAAGCTGGGATTCGTCAATGACGGCACACAGGCGATGACGAACCTGATCACCGGCTGGGCCAGGACGGCGGCCAAGTACAAACTGCTGATCGACATGCACGACGACGTACGGCCGTTCGGCTACGAGAGGACCTACCCCAACTGGATCACCCTGGAGGGCGTGCGGGGCAACGAGCACTTCCCGACCGCCACCCACAACGTCACCCTGCCCTTCGCCCGCAACATCGGCGGTCCGATGGACTACACCATCTGCTACGGCCAGTCCCGCGACCGGACGACGAACGCCCACCAGATGGCGATGGCGGCCGTGTATTACCAGCCCCTGAATTTCCTGTACTGGTACGACACGCCGTCGAAGTACTCCGCTCCGTCCAAGTGGCCCGGGCTGCCCTGGTACGACGCCATCCCCACCGTCTGGGACCAGAGCACGACGCTCGCGGGCTCGATCGGTGAGTACATCGCCGTGGCCCGGCGCAGCGGCGCCATCTGGTATCTGGGCGCGATGACCAACGAGACCGCCCGGACCCTGTCGCTCCCGCTGTCCTTCCTCGGCGGCGGCACCTACACCGCGACGATCTACGCCGACGGAACGCCCGGAAGCAGTCCCTACCAGACCCCCGTCGTCGTGAGCACACGGACCGTCACCTCGGCGACCGCACTGAGCGTGGCGATGACCGCCGCGGGCGGCCAGTCCGTCGTCCTGCAGCCGAACTGAGCCTCGGAACCGGTACGCATCCCGCTCCCCGCCGGACCGGCTCGCCGGAGCCGGGAGGTCGGACGAGGGCAGACCCCCGGGACATTGGGTCGCTGACAGCGCGACGTTTAACGACAAACTAAGAGGCTGCTGTGAATTTGTGAGGCGTTTGAACGCGGGCGGGCTCATCTGCGTATGGCACTGGGGATTTCCATGCCTGGCCTGCTACGGGACGTAGGAGCACACACGTGAGACGCAACACGCGCAGACGCCCCAGGGGCGCACAGCGTGCGACTTTTGCCGCAGCCGCGCTGATATTGGGCGGAGGAGGGCTGGTAGCGGTCAATGTCTACGCTTCAGCGACCGAAAGCGGCTCGGGTGGTGCGCCCGGTCAGCCGGCGAACCCGAGCGCGAGCAACCAGACCTGGGCATCGGGAGCCGCCACCATCGACTGTCCGGACGTGGGCAGCCAACTCGCGGAGGTGCCACAGCAGGCGAGGACGGACGTCGACAAGGAAGTCGCCCTCCTCGACCAGCAGATCTCCGAAGCGTATGCACGACTGACCTCGGAGCAGCAGGCGCAGACGCAGGACGCGAGCTTCGTGCAGAACGCGATCCTCGGCCCGCTGAAGGAGAAGCGGGGCGCGGTCATCGACCGCATCAAGACCGACTTCAAGGGCGCGGGCGCCGAAGCCCCGAACTCGCTCGACGGTCTCGCCTCCTGCACCGCGGTCCCCGCAGACCAGGCCCAGAACAACGCCGGTGGCCAGAACGACAACGGCCGGCAGCAGAACAACAACGGCAACCAGAACAACGGCCAGCAGGGCGGCAAGGCGAACGGCGTCAGCGGTCCCGTCGCCGCCGACTTCGTGGACATCACGACGGTCCAGCCGAACGTGCAGCAGAAGCCGCGCAACGGCGGCGACGCCTCGACCGGTACGTTCATCAGTTCGTGCGGTGTGAACGCCAACAAGAAGTTCAACACCGACAACGTGATCGTCGCCCCCGGTGTCGCCAACGGCGCCCATCACCTGCACGACTACGTCGGCAACCAGTCGAACGACGCGTTCGCCAGCAACGACGATCTCGCCAACGCCTCGACCACGTGCCAGAACCAGGGCGACAAGTCCACGTACTACTGGCCGGTGCTCCGCCTGCAGGACGGCACGCAGGAGTTCGACGCCGACAAGAACGGCGGTGGCCTGGAGGGCAACGTCGGGAAGGTCCTGCAGGCCAAGCAGGCGCAGATAGAGTTCATCGGTAACCCGCAGACCAAGGTCGTGGAGATGCCGACGTTCCTGCGCATCATCACCGGCGACGCGAAGGCGTTCACCAATGGCACCGCGAACGCCAACGCCCACTGGAGCTGCACCGGCTTCGAGGACAAGGTGCAGCTGACGGACAAGTACCCGATCTGCCCCCAGGGCAGCAGCGTGGTACGGACGTTCGCCTTCCAGAGCTGCTGGGACGGTCAGAACATCGACAGCGCCAACCACCGCACCCACGTGGCCTTCGCAGGCACCGACGGCAACTGCTCAGGCGGCTTCAAAGCGATTCCCCAGCTGACGATGCGGCTGGTCTACGACGTTCCGGCGCCGACCATCGAGAACGACCAGGTGAAGAACCCGTACGCCGTGGACGGGTTCCCCGAGCAGCTGCACAAGGCGATCACCGACCACGACGACTTCATCAACGTCTTCGACGCATCCCTCATGCGGGAGATGGTGGACTGCATCAACGCCGGCCGACAGTGCGGCGACGTTGGTGGCGGTGCCGGCGACGGTGCAGGTGGCAGTGCAGGCGGTGGCAGTACGGGTGAGCCGTCGAAGGACGAGCCGACACCGAGTCCTGACGCCCCGTCCGGTGGCCACGACGGATCGGCCCCCGCCACCCCCACGGATACGCAGACCCCGCAGGCCCCGCAGACCCCGGCCAGTACGCCGAGCATCGAACCGGCGGGCGGCGGTTCGGCCACCGGCCACGGTGGCGTCGTACCCAAGGCGGACACGACACCCTCGGCCGCAGGGAGCGACGCGGCCACCCCACCGCAGGGCGACACCGCCGGCGGCCACGGCAGCGAAGCGACCCACCCCGGGCGGACGTCGGCCACGAGCGCGGACGCTCCGTCCGCGCAGGCGACGACGCAGGACACGTCGCAAGCGCAAGCACAGTCGCAGTCGCAGTCGCAGTCGCGGACCGAACCGCAAGCGGTCACGGGCGATCTGGCCGACACCGGCACGACCCTGTGGCCGGCCGTGGCCGGAGGGGTTCTCGTGATCGCGGGCTTGGTGCTCCTGCGCCGGATCAGGCGCGGCTCTGTGTGACACCGCCTCCGGGCGACAGACACGAGGACGCCCGCCGCCCGTACCCGCAAGCCGCGGGTACGGGCGGCGCCGTCCCTGGTGTTCCTGGCCGCCCAGCCCCAGCGCACTCCCGCCACGACCGCCGGCATCTCTCAGGCGTTCGGCTACCACGACAAGAGCGCCACCCGAATAGCCGCCGAAGCCGGAGCACCGTAGAAGAACTACGTACCCGACGACCACCACGCGGTGACAGGGGCTGAGCCGGTCAGCTGCGAGCCAGGGTCATAAACCCGATCTCGCTCCACGGCCGCCACGGCGGCCCGGAAGGCTCCGGTCGGCCAAGTCGGCCGCAGCGCCGGACAACACCCCGCGCAGCGCCAACTCATAACGCGACACCGTCGGCCCGTTGACCGGTCAGTCTTTCGCTCGGTGATCATGTACGGGCCGCGCTCGACGCCGGCCCCCAGGACCGTCCGGCCACGTCGGGCGAAGGTCTGCCGCGCGACGGACAGAGTGCCCAGAAGCCGTTGAAGCCCGCTCGAGGACCGCTCGGGCGATCTCCTGAACCAAGCGAGACGTTCCTACCGGAGTGCTTCAATGGCCCCTGTCCGAGCCCGAGTTGACCAGCACCGACCGGCAGGGAGCGAGCACGCGCATGCGGAAGTCGTACTACGCGGCACACACCTACATGATCCTCGGAGTGATCTCCGGCCTGTACTACCGGGAATTCACCAAAGCCAACCATTTCGACGGCGACACCCAGCTCGCGCTCATGCACACCCATCTCCTCGCACTGGGCATGATCGGCTTCCTCGTCGTCCTCGCCCTGGACAAACAGTTCCAGCTGTCGGGGACGAAACTGTTCACCTACTTCTTCTGGTTCTACAACGCGGGCATCGCGATCACCGTCGCCATGATGTTCGTCCACGGCACCGAAACCGTACTCGGCAACCACACCCCCGAAGCAGTCATCCTGACCGCAGGCCTGGGACACACCCTCCTCACCGTCGGACTCATCCTCCTCTTCATCCAACTCGGCAAACGACTCGACGAAACCACCCGAACCCAGCCCACCGAACCAGAACAGAAACTTCCCCATCTCGATGTCAAGCCGATGCGGGGCGACTGAGCGCTCGGCGTGTCAGTGAGGCGTGACAACATCTCGGGCACGACGAGTACGGGTGGCCCTTGTCGTCGTGCAGTCGTACACGGCTCCGGCCGCGTCCAGGACGTCCCAGACCTGAGTCCGGTCGGGGAGACCCACAGCCCGGCAGCGGTCGCGGTCTTCGGTCCAGGACCGGGGCACGTACAACTCCCGGTCGAACGAGGCGTGTCCACTGCGGACCGAGTACGGGCCGACAGCAGTACCGTTGCGAACACGCCCGCATCCGCCACCGCGCTGCGATCCGGGCGCACCCGTCCGCCATCTGGCCCAGCAACTGGTCGAAAATCGCCTGCCGGCGGGGAGGGCCTACGCCGTGGTCCGTGGGCCGTGGCTTGTGGGCCGTGGCCTGTGGTCATCGCCTGATCTTTCCTCGCCCCCGGTGACACCGATGACCAACGCCGGCCGTACCCCTGCGCGCACCGACCCCGACCGGCAAGATCGCCGCCTGCGGCTGGAGTACTAGGCTGGCCGTCATGAGCGCACACTTTGACGTGGTGGTCCTGGGCGCCGGCCCGGGTGGATATGTCGCGGCGATCAGGGCCGCCCAGCTCGGCCTCAGCGCGGCGATCGTCGAGGAGAAGTACTGGGGCGGTGTGTGCCTCAACGTGGGGTGCATCCCGTCGAAGGCGCTGCTGCGCAATGCGGAGCTGGCCCATATCTTCACCCAGGAGGCCAAGACCTTCGGCATCCGGGTGAACGGTGAGGTGAGCTTCGACTACGGCGAGGCCTTCACCCGCAGTCGCAAGGTGGCGGACGGACGCGTCAAGGGCGTCCACTACCTGATGAAGAAGAACAAGATCACCCAGTACACCGGCCACGGCACCTTCAGCGACGACCACACCCTCCAGGTCGCCCTCACCGACGGCGGCACGGAGACCGTCACCTTCGGCCACTGCATCATCGCCGCCGGCGCCACCACGAAGCTGCTGCCCGGCACCTCGCTCAGCGAGCGCGTGGTGACGTACGAGGAGCAGATCCTGTCCGACACGCTCCCGGAGAGCATCATCATCGCGGGCGCGGGCGCCATCGGCGTCGAGTTCGCCTATGTACTGCACAACTACGGCGTCGAGGTCACCCTCGTCGAGTTCCTCGACCGTATCGTCCCGCTGGAGGACGAGGAGGTCTCCGCTGAGCTGACCCGCCGCTACAAGCGGCTCGGCATCAACGTGCTGACCTCCACCCGGGTCGAGGCGATCAACGACTCGGGCGATTCGGTCAAGGTGATGGTGACCACCGGCGGCCAGCGGCAGACGCTGCAGGCCGGCAAGGTGCTGCAGGCGATCGGCTTCCAGCCGCGCGTGCAGGGCTATGGCCTGGAGAACACCGGTGTGAAGCTCACCGACCGCGGGGCGATCGACATTGACGGGCGCTGCCGCACGAGTGTCCCGCACATCTACGCCATCGGCGACGTGACGGCGAAGCTGATGCTCGCTCACGCGGCCGAGTCGATGGGCATCGTGGCGGCCGAGACGATCGCCGACGCGGAGACCATGGAGCTCGACTACGTCATGATCCCGCGGGCGACCTACTGCCAGCCGCAGATCGCCAGCTTCGGCTGGACCGAGGCGCAGGCCCGTGAGAAGGGCTTCGACGTCCGGGTGGCGAAGTTCCCGTTCACCGCCAACGGCAAGGCGCACGGCCTGGGCGACACCGCGGGCTTCGTCAAGATCCTCAGCGACGCCCGGTACGGCGAGCTCCTCGGCGCCCACCTGATCGGCCCCGAAGTCACCGAACTCCTCCCAGAGCTGACCCTCGCCCAGCAGTGGGACCTGACCGTCCACGAGGTCGCGCGCAATGTACACGGCCACCCGACGCTCGGCGAGGCGGTCAAGGAAGCGATCCACGGGCTGGCAGGTCACATGATCAACATGTGACCCGGGGCACCGGGGACAATCGTCGCCATGAGCGACCGTATGGATGACGCCGAGAGCCGCCTGACCAGGATCGAGCGGCTGCTGGAGAACGGCGAGCGCGATGTGGTACCCGCGTGGCGCCGGGCGACGCGCGGTGAGCCGCGCTGGGCGGTGACCGCCGTGATCCTGGTGGCGGTCACCCTCCAGTTGATGCTGCCGCACCGGCTCACCCTCCAGCCGTACTGGGCGCTGCCGGTGCTGGAGGTGGTGCTGCTGGCCGGTCTGATCGCCGCGAACCCCCGGCGGGTCGAGCCCCGGACTCGGTGGCTGCGGCGGCTGGACCTGGCCCTCATCTGCGTGATCAGCCTGGCCAACGGCTGGGCGGCGGACCAATTGGTGGCGGGCCTGGTGAACGGCACCGAGGGGAAGGACGCCGGGCCGCTGCTGCGGACCGGCGGCAGCATCTGGCTGACGAACATCATCGTGTTCGCCCTGTGGTACTGGGAGTGGGACCGCGGCGGACCGATGGAGCGGGCCCGCGGTCACCACCAGTTCGCCGACTTCCTCTTCGTACAGATGCAGAGCCCGGAGACCGCGCCGCCGGACTGGGAGCCGGCGTTCCTGGACTACCTGTACCTGTCGTTCACCAACTCCACCGCCTTCAGCCCGACCGACGTGATGCCGCTGTCGCGGTGGGCCAAGATGCTGATGATGCTGCAGTCCTCCGTCTCCCTGGTGATCGTGGTACTCGTGGTGGCCCGGGCCGTCAACATCCTGCATTGACAGGGCACACGGGGGGCCGTTCTCGGCGCCCGCGACGCCTCCGGCGCCCCCTTGCCACGACAACCACCTCTCCGGCCTCTACAAAGCCCTGGTACGCGGCGAACTGCGCCTCACCGACCAGGGGCACTGGCTGCTTACTTCCACCAAGGACGTCGAACCCTCCGGCTCGGGCAGCCCCAAGGCCGACCGGGCCGCCCTCAAGACACTCGGCCTCGCGTCCGTGGCCGATCCCGCATCCCCCGCTCCCACCCACATCCACGCCCACCGCCGGTCCCCTCACACAGGACCGCACAGCCGAAGGCGGCCGCAGCACGAGCTGAGGTTGCGGTTCGTACGGACGAATCCGCGCCCGCGCCCCGCGCGAAACCGGCCCCGTGCGTACGGAGTGCCCTCGGCCGGAAATCACGGGTTGGCCGAGAAGGACCCCGGCTCACATCCGGTGGTGATCCTTCCGTGGCAGCCGACGCATCCGATACTCGCCAATACCGTCCGGTCACGCCTCGGAACCGTCCGGCGCCGCGGGCCCGCCCCGACCGACCCCTCGCCCCCTCGGTGCCATGCAGAGACACGGGTGATCGCAATGTGTGATGACCCGGTTACAACAGCTTCACGAGACGTACACTTCCGGCCGAGTGCCGCTTCCGGTGTTCCGGCAGGGGCAGACGGTGCGCTCGCGGTTTGCCTAGCCTCCCGGGCCATGCGATCCACTCAGTTGAGACGCCTCGGTCTCGCCGCCGCCTTCGCCCTTGTCCTCGCCGTGTTCGGTCTGGCCCCCAGCGCGAGCGCGGCCGACCCCGCTCCGGCCGACCTGACGTTCACCACCGACAGCGCCACCACCCACCCGGGTGGCACGGTGAACCTGTCGATGACCATCACCAACAACAGGACGTACGACATCTGGTTCGTCTACCAGACGATCGACCCGACGTGGCTGACCACCCAGCGGCCCGATCTGAAGTACGGCTTCACCGGTTGCAGTCTGGCCACGGCCGCCGGCAGCACTCCCTGTTCCGGCACCGGGCCCGCCAACCTCGGTGCCAACTACGGGGCGACCGTCCCGCCCGGCCAGAGCCGGACCGTCACGCTGACGCTCCAGGTCGCCGCCGACTCCGGTTGCAACGGCAACATCGGCTTCTACTCGTACTACTACGCCGAGTTCAGCGACAGCACCAACTCCAGTGGCGGCCCCGTCTACACGCCCGAGACCCGTGTGCTCTGCTCCTGACAACAGGCCGGTGTCCACGTCGGACTGAGTCCCGGCGCAGGGCATCCCACGGGACATCGAGTCCCCGAAGTGCCGGTGGCCGGCGGGCCCGCGCGCGTGCGGGCCCGCCGGCCACCGCCGGTACTCCAGAGTTCGGGGCCCGGGGTCCGGGGTGAGTCAAATCCGGCCCGGATCCGGGTAGTCGACGTGGCCTGAACCACTGACGCCCCGACCGGCGGAACCGATGGCTCCGCATTCGATCCGCCTCAGGCCACGACCAGCCCACGAGGCTCATGGACCATCCTCGCCCCATGCTCCCCGGCGGCCGCCGACCCGGCTTTCCGGACCCGCTGATGACCGATTCGACGCCTGCGCTTTTCCGTCACGTTTCGCGGCATCACCACGAAAGCTACACACAGACACCACTATGTGACGCGACGGATGCGTCGACGACCGACACCTGAGGGGGGCGACGGCGTCGCGCAAGGGGGTGTGTCCGCTCCACAGGAGCCGTACCCACCCCTGCCCGGGGAGGGGACTTCGCCGCATGAAGCGGACCAAGCGGACCATACGCACGACCGCGCTCACGGTGGGCGCGCTCATCGCCTCGCTCGGCTTACCGGCCGGCACGGCCCAAGCCGACGCCACCACACCCCGTATCGATCTGCGGGTGCTGGTCGTGAGCGACGGCGGCCCGTCGACCGATGCCATCGCGGCCGAACTGGACGCCGCCGGGACGCCGTACACCGAGGTCGACCTCCAGCAGTCCGGGAGGTCCGTGATCGACGCCGGCTTCCTGGCGGACACGGTGGACGGGCGACCGCGCGCCAAGTTCCAGGCCGTCGTCCTGCCGAACGACAACCCGTTCCCCGCGGGCTCCGCCGAGATGGCGGCCCTGGCCGCCTACGAGCAGACGTACGCGATCCCGCAGGTGGACGCCTACACCTACGCGCGTCCCGAGGCCGGGCTCCAGTCCCCCGTCAGCGGCGGCTACTCCGGCAGTGTCGACGGCGTGCAGGCTCAGGTCACGGCGGCCGGGAAGGCGGGGCCGTTCGGCTATCTGGACGGCACCGTGCCGTTCGAGGACAACTCACCCACGGTGGCCGAGAGTTACGCCTATCTGTCAACGCCCGCCGCGGGGGCCGACTTCACCCCGTACGTCGACGCGCCGATACCGGGGCAGTCGACGCGGGGTTCCCTGGTGGGCGAGTACCGGCACGACGGGCGGCGCGAGCTCGTCGTCACATTCGTCTACAACCAGTACCAGCAGCAGTTCCGGCTGCTGGCCCGCGGCATCGTGGAGTGGATGACCGGGGGCGTGCACCTCGGCGCCTCGCGCAACTACTTCGCCGTACACGTCGACGACGTCTTCGCCGCCGACGACCGCTGGGACACCCAGCTCAACTGCACGCCCGGCGACATCGACTGCCCGCAGGGCGAGGGCGTGACCAACCCGATCCGCATGACCGCTGCGGACGTCGACAACGCCGCCGCCTGGGAGAGCAGCCGGAACTTCACCCTCGACCTGGCCTTCAACGGCGCCGGCAGCGTGGACCAGCGTACGGACAACAACGGGGTCGACCTGCTGGCCGACAAGCTGATCGCCGACCGCGACAAGTTCCGCTGGATCAACCACACCTACACACACGCCTTCCTCGGCTGCGAGCAGGACACCACCGTGGTGCCATGGAAGTGCTCCACCAACGCCGACGGCAGCACCAAGTGGGTCAGCCGCACCACCATCTCGGACGAGATCGCGAACAACCGCGCCTGGGGGCAGGCGGCCGGACTGCCCCTCGACACCAGCGAGTTGATCACCGGTGAGCACTCGGGGCTCAAGGTGCTGCCGCAGCAGCCCGACGACAATCCCAACCTGGCGCCCGCGCTCGCCGACAACGGCGTCGCCTGGCTCGGCTCGGACAACTCCCGCGAGTCCGACCAGCGTCAGGCCGGTCCCGCCGCGACCGTCCCCCGCTATCCGATGAACGTCTTCTACAACGCGGGCCGGGCGGCCGAGGAGGTCGACGAGTACAACTGGCTCTACACGAGCCGCGCCCAGGGCGGCAGCGGCATCTGTGAGGACCACTCCGACACCTCCACCTGTCTGTCGGCGCCGCTGGACACCACCACGGGCTACGCCGACTACATCGTGCCGCTGGAGACGAGGATCGACCTCGGTCACGTCCTCTCCAACGACCCCAAGCCGCATTTCATCCACCAGTCGAACCTGGCCGAGGACCGCATCGCCTACCCGGTCCTCGACGGCGTTCTCAACGGATACGCCGCCCTGTTCGCGGACAACACCCCGGTGGTGAACCCGCGGATGAAGGACATCGGCGTCGAGATGCAGCGGCGCGCCGCGTGGAAGGCCGCTCTCGCCGCAGGTCAGGTCACCGCCTACCGCGTCGGCGACACGGTGACGGTCCAGGCACCCGACGGCGTCGCGGTGACGGCCACCATGCCCACGGGCACCACGAACGGAAGCACCGGCTTCGGTTCCGCGTACGCCGGTGAGGTGTCCGGATGGACCGCGTCGGCCGGCGCCCCACTCGCGCTCACCCTGCCGTCGGCCACCGCCTCGCCGGCCACGACCCTCGACAGCACGGAGAAGGTGGCGGCGACCAGCACCACCCCGCGCACCCGGGTGCCGGCCGGCGTGACCCGGCAGGTGCCCTACACCCCGGACAACTGAACGGCGCACCGACCGAAGGTCCCGGCCGCACCACCCGCGGCCGGGACCGGCACGACCACCCCATACCTCGGCCGTGGAGCACATCGATGCACGTTCCCCACGGCGCGCGACGCCCCAAGTCAACGCGCGTCACTCTGCTCACCGAAGGTACGTATCCGCACAGTCACGGCGGCGTCAGCGTCTGGTGCGACCAGCTCGTCGGCGGGATGTCCGACATCGACTTCGACGTCATCGCCGTCACCGGCACCGGACGCGAACCGATCGTGTGGGACATCCCCGGACACGTCTCGGCGGTCGTCCCCGTACCCATGTGGGGGCCCGCCCCCGAAGGCCGCCCGCCCCGTGGACGGCAACGGAACCGACTCGCAGGCGCCTACGAGCAGTTCCTGACCGCCCTGCTCGATCCCTGCGCCGAGGACCGGTTCGCCGCCGCCCTGTACGTGATGGCTCGGGCCGCGGCGGCCGGCATGCTGAGTCCCTTCCTGCGCGGGGACCGGGCGATCGGCATCCTGACGGCCGTCTGGAACCGCCCGGGCCTTGCCGTGCGCGAGGCCCGGCCGAGTCTGCACGACGCGATCACCGCGACCGCTCTGCTGGAACACGCGCTGCGTCCGCTGGCCGCACCACTGCCGCAGGACGGAGTGGCCCATGCGGTCAGCGGCGGCGTCGCCGCGCTCCCGGGGCTGGCCGCGCTCGAACGGCACGGCGTACCGCTGTTGCTGACCGAACACGGGGTCTATCTGCGCGAGCGGTACCTCGGCTACCGCACCGCCCCCTACCGCTGGCCGGTGAAGGCCGTCGTCCTCGGCTTCTTCCGGCTGCTGGCCGAGGAGACCTACCGGCGGGCCGCCCTGATCACACCGGGCAACCGCTACAACCGGCTGTGGGAGGAACAGGGCGGCGCGGACCCCGGATCGATCCGGACCGTCTACAACGGTGTGGATCCCGCCGCGTTCCCGCCGGCCGGGCCCGAGCCGACCGACCTCACCCTCAGCTGGGCCGGGCGCGTCGATCCGATCAAGGACCTGGAGACCCTCATCCGGGCCTTCGCTCTCGCTCGCGCCCAACTCCCTTCCCTACGGCTGCGGTTGTTCGGTGGGACGCCGCGTGGCGGCGAGGCCTACCGGGAGCGGTGCGAGGCGCTGGCCGCCGAGCTCGGTCACGCGGACGCGGTGACGTTCGAGGGCCGTGTCGACGACATCAAGGACGCCTACGCCGCAGGCAACGTCGTGATGCTCTCGAGTATCAGCGAGGGTTTCCCGTTCACCCTGATCGAGGCCATGTCGTGCGGACGGGCGACCGTCTCCACGGACGTGGGCGGCGTACGGGAGGCCGTCGGCGACACCGGACTCGTCGTACCGCCGCGCGATCCCGGGGCCATGGCCGCCGCCGCGCTGGAGCTGCTGGGCGATCCCGGTCGCCGCCGGTCGATGGGCGAGGCGGCCCGGCTGCGGGTGATCGAGCAGTTCACCCTGCGCCAGACGGTCGACACCTTCCGCTCCATCTATCTGGAGTTGTCGACGCTCGGCCGGATCACGCCACGTGATCCCTGGACGGCGGACTCCGACACCGCACTCGCCACGGCGGGCGCGCGAGCGCGGAGCCTGGCCGGATGAGCGGGCCGATAGAGCTCGAACCGGGCGCGTCGGAAGGGGACACGTTGTCCCTCCGGCTCGCCGACGACCGCACCCTCGCCCTGCGCCTGCCGGGCCACGACCCGGACCAGGGCCCGCACCCCGACGCGGTCGACCGGCTGGCCGCCGAGCTGGCCGACGGCATCGGGCCCGCCGTCCACCCCTACGAGGTGGCGGCGCTGCTGGAGTCGGAGGGGCTGACCGCCGAGGTGATCCAGGAGCGGTACGGGCATCCCCATCTCTTCTCGCTCGCCTCCACGCTGTTCGAGCGGGTGCCGCGCACCTTCCCCGAGCCCGCGAAGCCGACCGACCCGTGGCATCCCGACCATGTGCGGTGCGCGCTGCGCGGGGCGCTGTTCGCGCTGCCGGGGCTGGCCTACCTGCTCACCGGACGGCTGTGGCAGGCCGACCGGCACATCTCCGCTCTGGTCGTGGCCGGGCTGGTCTCCTGGGCCTGGGGCCAGGCGCTGGGGCACCGGGCCTATCTGCGGATGATCACAGGGCGGCGGGAAGCGGGCCGTACGCTCCTCAAGGGCGCGCCCCTGGGTGCCGCGGTGGCCACGGCCGCCGGGGCGGTGCTCGCCGGGTCCGCTGCGGCGGCCCTGGCCGCGGCGGCACAGTCGGTGTACCTGGCGGCGGCCGGTGTGCTGCTGGTGCTGGGCCGGGAGCGGCTGCTGCTGGCCGCGCTCACCCCGGTGATCGCCGGTGCGGCGGTGCTGCCCTGGTGGGAGCCGGGCACCGTGCTGCGGGCCGGTCTGCCTCTGCTCGCGCTGCTCGGCACGGCCGCCGCCGCCGGCTGGGCGCTGCGGACCACCTTCGCCGCAGACCCCGTGGCCGACAGCACGCGGCCCCGGCTGCTGCGGTCGCTGCCGTACGGCCTGTTCGGGCTGGCCGCCGGGATGCTGGTCCTGCTCGAGGGTCTCCGGGAGCCGTACGCCGTGATCGTTCTGACCGTGAGCATGGGGCCGGCCGAGTGGCTGCTGTACCGCTACCGGGGTCTGTCGGTGGCGGCGCTGCGGGCGACCGCCACGCCGACCGCGTTCCTGGTGCGTTCGGCCGGCGTCCTCGCCTTCTGTCTGCTCGCCTATCTGCTTCCGCTGCTGCCCGCGGCCGTACTCACAGGGGCCGGGCCGGCCTCTGTGCTGCTGCTCGCGGCGACCTTGTGGACCTCACTGCTGCTCCAGGCATTCGGGGTGGCCTGGACGCCCGCCGCGGTGTGTCTCGCGGCCGCCGGCGGAGCCGGAGCCGTCACCCTGTTCCGTCTCCCACCGGGCGCGGCGGTGCTGCCGCTGTGCTGCGGCGCCGCCGCGCTGTGTCTCACGGCGTGCGCGCTACGGCTGCTGGGGCGGCCCGCCCCGCACGCCTGACCATCACCACCGCACGAGCCCCGCCCGTTCGGGCCTTGCCCGATGCCCGGACATCGCCTGCGCAACCGACCGGAAGGACCACGCGTTGACCTCCGCACCGCTCGCCGCCGTCACCGGAGCCGAGGGTTTCATCGGCTCGCACCTCACCGAGGCACTGGTCGCCTCCGGACACCGAGTGAGGGCCATGGCGCAATACAACTCCTTCGCCTCCTACGGCTGGCTGGAGACCCTGCCCTCCGACGTCCTGGACCAGGTGGAGATCGTCCTCGGCGACGTCCGGGACCCCGGCTCGGTCCGCGGTCTCCTCGAAGGCGCCGACTGCGCCTACCACTTGGCCGCCCTCATCGCCATCCCGTACTCCTACCAGGCACCGCACAGCTACGTGGACACCAACGTGACCGGCACCCTCAACGTGCTGGAGGCGGTGCGCGCCCTCGGCACGCCCCGGCTGGTGCACACCTCCACCAGCGAGACCTACGGCACCGCGCGGACCGTTCCGATCACCGAGGACCACCCCATCAACACCCAGTCCCCGTACGCCGCGTCCAAGGCCGGCGGGGACCGGCTCGCCGACAGCTACCACGCGAGCTTCGACACCCCGGTGGTGACACTGCGGCCGTTCAACACCTTCGGGCCGCGCCAGTCGATGCGCGCGGTGATCCCGAGCGTCATCGGGCAGGTGGCGGCCGGCGCGCACACCATCACCCTCGGCGATCTGCGCCCCACCCGCGACTTCACCTATGTCAAGGACACCGCGCAGGCGTTCCTCGCGGTCGGCACCGCGCCCGCCGAGCACGTGGAGGGCCGCACCTTCAACGCCGGAACCGGCGGCGAGATCTCGGTCGGTGACCTGGTCACGCTGATCGGCAAGGTGATGGACACCGACATCGACGTACGCGAGGACCCGCAGCGCATCCGGCCCGCGAACTCCGAAGTCATGCGGCTGGTCGCCGACGCGACCCGGCTGGGCGAGGCCACCGGCTGGAGTCCCGCCCACGACCTGGAACAGGGGCTCACGCACACCGTGGAGTTCTTCCGCGACCCCGCCAACCTCGCCCGCTACAAGACCGGCATCTACAACATCTGACCCGTCCGGCACGTCCACGAAGGAGGAACCCCATGCACGCAGTGATCCTGGCGGGAGGCAAGGGCGTCCGGCTGCGGCCCTACACCACCGCGCTGCCCAAGCCGCTCGTACCCATCGGCGACCAGCACGCCATCCTGGAGATCGTGCTGCGCCAACTCGCCACGGCCGGTTTCACCGACTGCACCATCGCCATCGGCCACCTCGGCGAGATCATCCGCGCCTACGTCGGCGACGGCTCCCAGTGGGGCATGGCCGTCGACTACGCCACCGAGGAGAGCCCACTCGGCACCATGGGCCCCTTACTCACCATGCGCGAGCGACTGCCGGAGTCGTTCCTGGTGATGAACGGCGACGTGCTCACCGACCTCGACTTCGCCGACGTCCTGCGCCGGCACCGGGCCTCGACCGCCCCGCTGACGATCGCCACCTACGCCCGCAAGGTGCACATCGACTTCGGGGTACTGACCACCGACGCGAGCAGGGTCGTCGCGTTCACCGAGAAGCCGAGCATGGACTACCACGTCTCCATGGGCGTCTACGGGCTGTCCCGGTCGACGCTCGACGGTTACACCCCCGGGCTGCCGCTGGGCTTCGACGAGCTGGTCCTGGACCTGCTCGAGGCGCAGAATCCGCCGCACGCGTACGAGTTCGACGGGTACTGGCTCGACATCGGCCGTCCCGACGACTACGACCGGGCGAATGCCGAGTTCACCACCCGCAAGTCGCTGCTGCTCAAGGGAGCCTGACCACCGCATGCGCATTCTCGTCCTGGGCTTCACCGGCTATCTGGGCGGTCACGTCGTCGAGCATCTGCGCGCCCTGCCGGGCGTCCGGGTGCTCGGCGGCGGGCGCTCGCCCGACGCGGAGCTGGACATCGACCTGGCCACCACCCGTACGAACCGGCTGGCGAAAACCCTGGCGTCGGCGGCGCCCGATGCCGTGATCAACTGCGCGGGGTCGACCGACGGGGACCCCGTGACCTTCGCGGAGGTCAACTCCCGTGGCCCCGCCGTCCTGTGCGCGGCGCTGCGGGAGGCGGCACCTTCGGCACGCCTCGTCCAGCTGGGCTCGGCCGCCGAGTACGGGCCCGGCACCCCGGACACCAGGGTGACCGAGTCGGCGGCCACCCGTCCCGTCACCGCGTACGGCGCCACCAAACTCGCCGGTACGGTCACGGTGGCCACCTCCGGCCTCGACGCGGTGGTGCTGCGCGTGGGCAATCCGGTGGGGCCCGGTGCCCCGCCCACCGGGCTGCCCGGTCGGATCGCCGGGCTGCTGTGCGCGGCCGGCCTTGATCCGGACGCGGTGGTCCGGCTGGGTGACCTGTCGGCGTACCGCGACTTCGTGGACGTACGCGATGTGGCGCGCGCGGCGGTGCTCGCGACCACGGCGCCCGGGCCCCTGCCACCCGTCCTCAACATCGGCGGCGGGCATGCCGTCCCGGTGCGCGAGCTGGTACGGGCGCTGGCCCGCACCGCCGGGTTCCGGGGGCGGATCGAGGAGAAGGGCGGCGGATCCGCCCGCTCGGGAGGGGTGTCGTGGCAGTGCTCCGACATCACCGCCGCCGGGGACGCCCTGGGCTGGCGGCCGTCCTACACCCTGGACGACTCGCTGTCCGCGCTCTGGGCGGCGGCGACGACCGCGGACGCCCCGTCCCCCCGGCCGGAAGGCGACCGTACACCGTGAACCTGCTCATTCCGCTGTACGTCCACCCGGCCGAGGATCCGGGGGCCTGGCACCGCCTGATCACGGCCGCCGCCCGTACGTACGCGGTCGTACTCAATCCCGCGAGCGGTCCGGGCCCGAGTCCCGACCCCGCGTTCACCGCGGCGGCCGGGGCGCTGCGGGCCGCCGGGGCCCGCCTGCTCGGGTATGTGGACACCGACTACGGTGCGCGCACCTCGGCCGAGGTCGCGGACGACGTCGTACGGCACCAGGAGTGGTACGCGGCCGACGGCTGCTTCCTGGACCGGGTGGCCTCGGGTCCGGCCGAACTCCCGGCCTGCAGAAGACTGGTGCGGGCCGTCCGGCGGCTGGGCGCCGGGACCGTCGTGCTGAACCCCGGGGTTCATCCGGCGCCGGGGTACGCCCGCGTCGCCGACCTGACGGTCACCTTCGAGGGGCACTGGTCGACGTATGTGTCGGCGTTCAGCAGACCGGCGTGGACCGCGCGGCATCCGCCCGAGCGGTTCTGCCATCTCGTCTACGGCGTGCCCGAGGCGCTCGTGCCGCTCGCCGTGCGCACCGCGCGCGACCGCGGCGCGGCGATCTGCGGCCCCGTGACGGGTGAACCTCCCAATCCCTGGGCGCAGTTGACGCCCGCGCTGAGTGAGGCGGAGCGATGAGACGCTCGGCGGTGACCCTCGTGGCGATCGTGACCGCGCTGCTGGTGGGGTGTTCCGCCTCGGACGGCGGAGACCGGGCGTCCGGCGGGCACCGGTCGACCGCGAGCGGACTCTCCGAAACCTCTGCGGGCACAGCGCGGCGGCCGACGCCCGGCGGCGGGAAGTCCAGCAGTCCCGCCGGACAGCCGTCCGCCTCGGACAGCGGTCCCGGGCCCACCCCCACCGATCGTCGACGGACGAGGCTCTGGCAGCCGCGCCCCGGTGTGGCCTGGCAGTGGCAGCTGGACGGAGAGGTCGACCCGTCCGCCGACGTACCCGTCTACGACATCGACGGCTTCGAGAACTCCGCGGCGGACGTGGCACGCCTCCACCGCGACGGTCGCAAGGTCATCTGCTACGTCAACGTGGGTGCCTGGGAGAACTTCCGGCCCGACAAGGACGACTTCCCCCGGTCGGTGCTCGGCGCCTCCAACGGCTGGGAGGGCGAGCGCTGGCTGGACATCCGCCGGTTGTCCGTACTGCGGCCGATCATGGAACGGCGTGTCGACATGTGCCGCGCGAAGGGGTTCGACGCGGTGGAGCCCGACCTGGTGGAGGGGTACGGCAACGACACCGGATTCCCGCTGACCGCGAGCGACCAGCTCGCGTACAACCGCATGATCGCGCACATCGCGCACGCGCGCGGGATGTCCGTGGGGCTGAAGAACGACCTGCCGCAAATCCCTCGGCTCCTGAGTGACTTCGACTTCGCGGTCAACGAGGAGTGCGCACAGTACGACGAGTGCGCACAGCTCAGTCCGTTCATCGCGGCGGGCAAGGCGGTCTTCCACGTCGAATACCAGGAGTCGACCAGCGAGTTCTGCGCCGAATCGCGCAGGCTGAAGCTGTCGTCCATGCGCAAGAAACTGGAACTCGGGGTGTGGCGCCAACCCTGCGCCGGCGGATGAGGCCGGAGTGTCCACCGGGCGGCCGCTGCCGCGAGCCGAACGCCCGAGTTGCCGAACGCCCGAGCTGCCCGAGGGCGGCAGTGGCGTCGACTCATGCCATGCTGGAAGCGCTGATCATGGCGGAGAGCAGGGTGGAGAGCGGGGCGGAAGGGCAGCGTGAGGACGACGGCACGGCTGGGCCCGAGGAGGATCTGGGACCGATTCGCGGCATCGGATCCCGGGCTGCTGCGGCTCATGGCCGGGCTGCGCACGGTGGGCGCCATCGCGCTCACGCTCGCGGTGCTGGCGCTGCTGGGGGCCGATGTGACGCGCATGGTGGCCGGCTCCATCGCGGCCATGGTCGCCACCTTCGCCATCAAGGAGAAGCAGCGGCGCGGCCAAGCGGTCACCCTGGTGCTCGGCCTTGCGGTGGCCCTCGCCGCGATGTCGCTGGGAGCGCTGCTCAACACCCATGTCGTCGCGGGTGACCTCTTCTTCCTCGCACTGATCTTCGCCGCCGTGTACAGCCGCCGGTTCGGCGATCGGGGAACGGCTCTGGGCCTCATCGGGTTCCAGATCTACTTCGCGTCCCTGTTCGTCAGGGCCACTCCCCCCGCTCTGCCCGGGCTGTGCGGGACGCTGGCCGTCGCGTTCGTGTGCAGCGCGCTGGTGCGCTTCGTCGTGGTACACGAGACGCCCGAGCGTGTTCTGCAGCGGCTGCGCGAGGCCTTCCGGGCTCGCCTGGCACAGCTGGTGTCCGCCCAGATCGAGCTGCTGGACGCCGGACCCGATCGCGTGGAGAAGGCCCTGGAGGACGTCAGACGGCACACCGCCCGTCTCCACGAGAGCGCGATGATGATCCAGGGGCGGCTGGCGGAGGGGACCGACGACAGCGCCACCGCCTCACTCGTGCAGCGTCGGGTCGCCGATGCCGAGATCGCCGCCGAGCGGCTCGGAGTTCTCCTCCTCACCGCCCGCAGCGCCGAACGTGCCGACATGCTCACCCTGCATCTGCCGAACGCTCCCGTGCCCGCGCCCGGTAACCGGCTCCGGGCACAGGACGACATCACCGTCACACTGCGCCGCGATCTCGATGCGCTGCGCCTGCTCGTCGTCCGCCCGGTCGCCCACGACCGCGCCACCGCGCTGGCCCACGTACGCAACCGGCTCCTCGGTTACCGCGACGAGGAGAATCTGCCGCGCGCCTCGGCCGCCGTACAGGACGTCTTCCGTGGGATCGGGGAGGCGGCGCGCGCCGTCCTGGGCCTGCGACTGGCCCTCGACGGACCTCAGGACGAGTCCGACGACACGCCGTCGACGACCCGGTCGCGTGAGGAACTGGACGCCGAGGACGCCGCCCTCGCCGGGGTCGAGGAGAGCGAGCGGGACGAGTCCCGCCAAACGGGGTGGGAGCGTCCCACGACCCGCGCGGCGGTCCAGGTGTCGGTGGGATCCGCCCTCGCCATCGTCGGCGGGGAGTTCCTCTCCAGCCAGCGCTGGTACTGGGCGGTGCTGACCTGCTGGGTCGTCTTCCTGAACACGGCGTCCACCGGAGAAATCCTCGTCAAGGGCTACCGTCGGCTGCTCGGCACCGTCCTCGGTGTCGTCGCCGGTGGAGCCCTCGCGGGTCTGGTCGGCTCTCACACATGGACCGCGTTCGCCCTGGTGCTGCTGTTCGTCTTCGCCATGTTCTTCACCGCGCCGCTGTCGTACGCCCTGATGTCCTTCTTCGTCACGGCGAGTCTGGGCCTGCTCTATACGCTGCTCAACACCTACAGCACCGGGGTGCTCGTCCTTCGGATCGAGGAGACCGCGCTCGGTGCCGCCTGCGGTGTCGTCGCGGCCGCCCTGGTCCTGCCGGTACGCACCGCTCGCCGTACCGACGAACTGCTGGCCGCGGTTCTCAACCGGCTCGCGGAGGTCACCGGCGCGGCGGTTGATCAGCTGAGCGGCGGTCCCGCACTCGATCTGCTGGACAAGGCACGGGATCTCGACACGGCTCTGGACGATCTACGGTCCTCCACCCAGCCGCTGACCCATCCGATCACCCCGCTGCGGACCCGCCGCGAGACCGCGCGGTATGTCGTGGCCCTCCTGGAGACCTGTGCCTATCACGCGCGTTCGCTGGCGGCGACGGCCGAAGTCCTGCCCTACAGCAAGACCGTCGCGGCCGACCCCCGCCTCAAGGGAGCCGGTCGGCGCATCGCACACAACATCGACGTGCTCCGCGCACGCGTCGAGGACGAGGACAGCACGGGCGTGGCCGAGACCGGCGCCAGCCTCGCGGCCATGCTGGAGCCGGACCGGCCGGGTGTCCCACGGCACGACCGCGTGACGGACCGCGTCCTGCGGCATCTGCAGCGACTGGACGAAGGTGTGATCGGCCTGGCCCGCCCGCTCGGAGTACCGGTCTCGACCCCCACCGGCGCGCCGTCCGACACGGCTCGGCGTGTCGGCGACCTCAGGTGATCGCCCTTACGTTCCCCCGCACCCGTGATCGGACGGCATCCGCCGCGCCGCCCGTCGCTCTGTGCCGTCTGCGACGGTCACGTTTTCAAGAACGCCGCCAAGCCCTGGAGGAGTCGCTCCACGTCGTCCTTGTCGTTGTACGGCGACAGCCCGACGCGCAGGCCGCCGGTGTCGCCCAGACCGAGGTGCCGGGATGCCTCCAGCGCGTAGAAGGTTCCCGCGGGCGCGTGCACGCCGCGCCCTGCCAGGAAGGGGTAGGCGTCCGCCGCCTCCCGGTCGTCGAACGTCAGGAGCAGGGTGGGAGTGCGGTCGGCCGCCGTGGAACGGATCGTGATGCCGCCCAGTGCGGCGAGGCCGTCTTGCATCTGCTCCCGCAGCGCCCTCTCGTGCCGCTGGATCGATGCGAAGGCGGACCGCAGGCGGTCACGCCGCTCACCCGGTCCGGTCCCGAGACCGGCGAGCAGGTCGACGGCGGCGCGGGTGCCGGCGAGGAGCTCGTAGGGCAGCGTCCCGAGCTCGAAACGCTCCGGAACCACGTCGGTGGACGGCAGCAGCTTGTCGGGACGCAGCGTTTCCAGCAGATCCGGGGATGCGGCGAGGACACCGTGGTGCGGACCGAGGAATTTGTACGGCGAGCACACGTAGAAGTCGGCGCCGAGCTGTGCGACGTCCACGAACGCGTGCGCCGTGTAGTGCACGCCGTCGACGTAGAGCAGCGCTTCCGTCCGGTGGACCAGTCGGGCGATCTCGGGGATGTCGGGGATCGTGCCGATCAGGTTGGAGGCGGCGGTCACGGCGACCAGCCGGGTGCGCTCGGTCAGCAGCTCGCCGACGGCCGACGGCGAAAGTTCGCCCGTGCCCGGATCGAAGTCCGCCCAGCGCACCCGGGCGCCGACCCGCTCCGCGGCCTGCAGCCAGGGGCGGATGTTGGCGTCGTGGTCGAGACGGCTGACCACGATCTCGTCACCGGGGGCCCAGTTCTTCGCCAGCGCGTAGGAGAAGTCGTATGTGAGCTGGGTGGCGCTGCGGCCGAAGACGACTCCGGAGGGATTCCCGCCCAGGAGGTCGGCCATGGCCTGCCGGAACTCCCGGACGAGCGCCTCGGCGTTCGTCTCGCCCAGGGCGGTACTCCCCCGGTTCGACAGGGGGCGGTTCAGCGCGTCGGCGATCGCTCCGACGACCGGCGCCGGTGTCTGCGTTCCTCCCGGACCGTCGAAATGCGCGATGCCGGCCCGCAGCGCGGGGATCTGGGCGCGCAGCGCGCCGACGTCATAGGTCACTCGGACTCCTCACGGGCGACGGCGCGTCCTGGTCCTTCCGACCTGGACGTGGCCGGAAGGGGGCGACCGTCGGACGGGTGCGCCACGGTCCCCGGTCGATCATCGCAGGCCGCTTCCCTCCGTGGAAGACGGGACGTCCGCCAAGAAGAACGCCGGAGGCGGCCCCGGCTCTCCGGCCTGTCGGCGCAGGCGGGCGGCGTCCTACCCGACAACCGGGCGAGGGTCCTCGGTGCGCGGGTGTCCACCTGGTGGTCCCGGATCCAGCGGGGCGCCCGGCTGATCCTGGTGAGGCGGCTGTCGGCCGGCCCGATCCGGCGTACCGGCGCCGCTCGCCGTGTACCGACCGCACGACTACGACTGGTCCACGCCGCTCGCGGAGATCCCGCGCGCCCTGCACCACCTCGTCACCGCGGGCAAGATCCGCTACGGCGGCTTCTCCGCTCGCCGCGCCCGGGTGAGCTGGAGCGCCTCGAAGCCCACCTCGCGGGGCTGGACGTCCGGCTCACCCCGGCGCGGATCGCTGCAGGGGACGAGGTGTCGGCCCGAAGTTCCAAAAGACCTGGTCCGGCGCGGGTATGACGCACGTTCACTGCGCTATGACGAGGCATGTGACGGCAGGACACCGCGTCGCCGGCGTAGACATCAGCGAGGTGCAGATCCGTCGGGCTCAGATGCTCGTGCGGGAGGCCAACTTCATCAGGGCCGACGCCACCTCGGTTGAATTCTCCGGCGGATCGTTCCCTACGGTGGTATCCCTCTGAGTTCGAAATTACGCGCTGAGGACGAACTTGACCGACGACAGGTGTCGCGGGCGGGAAGGACTCGGTGACGCCGGAGCTGGAGTAGCCCACGTCGGCGGTGAAGGTGATGCCGCTGATCGCCGCGGCGGCGTCACTGCTGGGGAACAGGAGGGGACAGGCCTGTTCCAGAGGGGTCGCCGGCTGGGTGCCGGCCTCCGCTCGGTAGTCGGCTGCGAATCCGAGCCACGTCGCCGCGGCGTCACGGGGTCGGGCGAACAACAGATTCCCCGCACACAAGTCCAACCGCTCCTGACAGGGTCATACGCCGGGTCTTGCCCTCATCATTGAGCCCACGCCACCTGGGCCGCGGGTGCTGTTCGGTCTGCTTCTGTCGCTGCACGCGCCCCATGTGGCCCGCAGCTCATCGAAAGCAGACAGCAATGGCGAACACCCGGGCCGCATCGGCCAGTTCTCGTGTCGGAGCCACGTCGTGATCGCGGCCCGCCTCCCGGGCTTGATCATGCCCCTCGTCTATCTCTGCGCAGTCGCCGCAGCCATGGTCTGGTACTGGCGGCATCGCGGCGAGTAGAAGGAGGGCCCGGAAGGCACGAGGCGGCCATATGTACGGCGATGACGACGGTCCCGCCCGCGTGCGGGCGGGACCGTCGTCGGGGTTACGGGGCCGGTGTCCCGTTGGACGCCGTGCTCGGTGCCGGGGCGTAGCCGGCGGGACGGGTGGTGAAGACTCCCCGGCCCTGGGTCCGGCTGCGCAGCCGGGTCGCATAGCCGAACAGTTCGGCCAGCGGCACGGTGGCGTTGATCACCACGGCGCCCGCTCGCGCGACCGAGCCCGAGACCTGCCCGCGTCGCGCGGCCAGGTCGCCGAGCACCCCGCCCACGGCGTCGTCCGGCACGGTGACCGTGACGTCGACCACCGGTTCCAGAAGAACCATTGTGGCGGCGCGCAAGGCATTCCGCAGCGCGAGCCGACCGGCCGTCCGGAACGCCATCTCCGAAGAGTCCTTCGGATGGGTCGCTCCATCGGTCAGGACGACGCGCACCCCGGTGACCGGGTGACCGCCGAGCGGCCCTTCGGCCAGGGCGTCACGGCAACCGGCCTCCACCGCCCGGACGTACTCCTGCGGCACCCGTCCACCGACGACGGTCGAGCGGAACTCGAAGCGCGTCGCGCTGTCGCCGCCGTTGTCGACGGCGGTGCCCGGGGCGGCCTCCAGCGGCTGCACGTCGAGCACGACATGCGCGAACTGACCGGCGCCGCCGTCCTGCTTGACGTGCCGGTAGACCAGCCCGGTCACCCCGCGGGCGACTGTCTCCCGGTAGGCCACCTTCGGCCGGCCGACGCGGACGTCCAGCCCGTGGGCGCGCCGGATCTTCTCCACCGCGACCTCCAGATGCAGTTCGCCCAAGCCCGACAACACCATCTGGCCGGTCTCGGCGTCGGTGCGGACGACGAGCGAAGGGTCCTCCTCGGCCAACCGCGTCAACGCCGACACCAAGCGGTCCGCGTCCGTGTTCCAGCCGGCTTCGACCGCCACGGAGACGACCGGATCGGCGGCCGTCGGCGGTTCGAGTACCAACGGAGCCGCCGGGTCGCACAGGGTCGACCCGGCGCGGGCCGACTTCAGCCCGACCACCGCGACGATGTCCCCGGCCACCGCCCGGTCCAGTTGGGCGTGGCGGTCGGCCTGGACCCGCAGGATCCGGCCGATCCGCTCGGTGCGCCGCACGCCCGAGTCCCATACCGCCTCTCCCTTCCCGATCGTTCCCGAGTAGACACGCAGGTACGTCAGCCGCCCCGAAGCGGTCGCGTTCACCTTGAACACCAGTGCCGCGAACGGCGCCGCCGGATCTGCCGTCCGCTCCTCCTCCTCCGTACCGTCCCGGGTGCCGCGTACCGCGGGCACGTCCAGCGGCGAGGGCAGATAGGCCAACACGGCATCCAGCAGCGGCTCGATCCCGCGGTTGCGGTAGGCCGAGCCGCACAGCACCACCACGCCGTCACCGGAACGGGTCAGGTCGCGCAGCGCGGAGGCCAGGGTCTGCGCGGAGAGCGCCCCCTCCGTGCAGAACTCCTCCAGCGCCACGGGGTGGAGTTCCGCCACCGCTTCCTCCAGCCGTCGGCGGCGACGGTCCGCTTCGGCCCTCAGTGCCTCCGGCACCGGACCCTCCTCGACCGCGTCGCTGCCGTCGGCCCAGACCAGCGACCGCATGCGCAGCAGATCCACCACCCCGGTGAACCCCGCCTCGGTGCCGATCGGCAACTGGACGACCAGCGGGGCCGGGTGCAGCCGCTGCCGGATCGACTCGACGGCGGTGTCGAGGTCGGCACCGGCGCGATCCAGCTTGTTGACGAAGGCGATCCTCGGTACGCCGTACCGGTCGGCCTGCCGCCACACCGACTCGCTCTGCGGCTCGACTCCCGCGACGGCGTCGAACACCGCGATCGCCCCGTCGAGCACCCGCAGTGAGCGCGCAACCTCGTCGGAGAAGTCGACGTGGCCCGGGGTGTCGATCAGATTGATCCGGTGGGCGTCCCAGGCGCAGCTCACGGCCGCGGCGAAGATGGTGATACCACGGTCGCGCTCCTGGGGGTCGAAGTCGGTGACGGTCGTGCCGTCGTGGACCTCACCCCGCTTGTGCGTGGTCCCGGTGACGTACAGGATCCGCTCGGTGATGGTGGTCTTGCCCGCGTCGACGTGGGCGAGGATGCCCAGGTTGCGGACGGCGGTGAGAGGACTGGTGAGTTGACGGTGCAGGTCGGTACGCACGGCCCATGGCCTTTCGGAATGATCCAGAACGGGGCGGCGCGATTCCCGGACGAGACGGCCTGCGATCTGGCCGTGCGGTGACCTCGGGCACGGCACATCCGCGTCTGGACGTGCGTCACCATGGCCCGATAGCGGGCTGACAGAGGTCAGGTGTTCGTCACGGACAACCGGTCCCGGCCGCGCAGCCGGCACCGGGCCCACGAAGACACGAGGATCACCTCGTACCGTGACCGGGGAACAACGACAGCGGTGCGTTGACGCACGGCCCGGCTCCCCTCACTCGTCACGAAACGCGCCGCGGTGTCCTGCCGTTGTGGCAGCCCTTTGTGGCAGCGCGTGTTGTGTGGCGAGTGTAGGGAACCCGGAGCGGTCGGGGCATCGGATTTTCCCTCGGCAGTCCCGGGGCATTGTCAGCGGTGGTGCGCACGTCAGCCGACGTCCTGCAGCAGCAGGTGCTTTGCGCTGAGCGCACCGTCCAGCTGCATCAGCTGCCCGCCCTCACGCAGACCGCCGAGATCCAGGGCGGCGAATCCGAATTCGTCCAGCAAACCGGCCACGGCTGCCTTCGCGTCGGCGTCGTCGCCCGCGTAGAAGGCCACTAAAAGCCGTCCTTCGGCATGCCGGGGCTCCGCAGCGATGAACGGGGCGTACAGGGTGTTGAGAGCCTTCACGACCCGGGCGCCGGGAAGGTGGCTTGCAACCCACTCGCTGCCCGTGAGGTCACCGACGTCGTACCGGCCCCGATAGGGATTGGCCGCTGCGAACTGATTCGTCGTGTCGACGACGATCTTCCCGGACCAGGTGGTGAGGCGTGTCAGTTCCGGCACGGCGAAGAACGGCACCGACAGGAAAACGAGCTCCGGCCTCGCCGCCTCCTCGGCCGTCACTGCGCGGGCCTTCGGCCCCAGCCTGCCCACCGCTGTACTCCTGGAACTGGTTTCGTCAGCAGGAGCGGGCAACGTTTGTCGACGTTTTCGGTACCAGGGGCGATCAAGCAGCTCGAAAATGTCGATGAGAACTGGAGAACTGACAACGCTGCGCGCTCCTCCCGATGCCAGCGGGACGCGCGCATACTGCGTGGTATGGCGACTTACAACACCATCGGGGCGACCTACGCTTACACCCGGCGGCCGGACCCCCGAATCGCCGCCAAGATCCATCAGGCCCTCGGTGGTGCTGCCACCGTGATCAACGTGGGAGCCGGCACCGGCTCCTACGAACCGCCACAAACGCTGCTGGCTGTCGAACCCAGCGCAGTGATGATCGCCCAGCGTCCGGCCGGATCCGCGCGGGCTCTGGAAGCATCCGCGGAGTCGATCCCTCTCGCCGATGACTCGGCCGATGCGGTGATGGCCCTTCTGACCGTGCACCACTGGAGCGACCTGGAAGCCGGCATCGGGGAACTCCGTCGCGTCGCCCGGCAACGGATCGTCATCTTCACCTTCGACCACGACATCAACCGCAGGTTCTGGCTGCTGGACGAGTACCTGCCCGAGGCAGCCGCGTTCGACGGCACACGAGCCGTCGGCCTCGACCGCCTGGTCACGCTGTTAGGAGGCGCCCGCGTCGAGACCGTCCCCATCCCGGACGACTGCACCGACGGATTCCTCGCCGCATTCTGGCGCCGACCCGAGGCATACCTCGATCCGGAAGTCCGGGCGGGTATCTCGATGTTCGCCCAGATCAGCGACGACGTCATCCAGCCAGGCTTGGCCCGGCTGTCCGACGACCTGTCTTCCGGCCGGTGGCACCGACGCCATGCCGACCTGCTCGACCGCGAAGCCCTCGATGCCGGCTACCGGCTTGTCGTAGCCGACCTGTAAACCAGGCGGGCCGTCTGAGTGCACAGTCAAACGGTGGCTGTGGGCAATGCGCACCGGCTACGGTCGCAGTAAGCGATCGCTTGGCCACTTCAGTGCAGGACAACCGGTGGCGCCAGCAGAGGCAGGGAACTTGATGCCGGTCATCGATGCGTGGATGCAGCACCCAACGCTCCGTCACTCCAACCACGAGATGTTTGAGTCATTGCGTCGATGGACGGGCCAGGGGCTGCTGAAGGAGCCGTTGCCGGTCAAGGCCACAGTGGCCGCGATGGCCGCGGGCGGTGTCGAGGTTGGGCTGTCAGCGGCCTGGTACGGGCCCCACGGGCCGCTGATCAGCAACGACGAAGTGGCCGAGTTCGTCGCCCAGTCCGACGGACGGCTGCGGGGGGTGGCCGGCGCGGACCTCACGCGGCCGATTCATGCCGTGCGGGAACTGCGCCGCGCTGTGCAGGAACTCAGCTTCGTGGCCCTGCGGATCGTGCCCTGGCTGTGGCAGCTCCCGCCCACCGACCGGTTGTACTACCCGCTGTACGCAGCTTGCGTCGACCTCGGCATCCCCTTCTGCACACAGGTCGGGCACACCGGCCCGCTGCGCCCGTCCGAGACCGGCCGTCCCATCCCCTACATCGACCAAGTCGCGCTCGACTTCCCCGAGCTGACCATCGTCTGCGGACACATCGGCTACCCGTGGACCACCGAGATGATTGCGGTGGCCGACAAGCACGCCAATGTCTACATCGACACCAGCGCCTACACTGTCCGGCGCTACCCACGCGAGCTGGTCGACTACCTACGCGGCCGGGGCCGCAGGAAGGTGCTGTTCGGCACCAACTACCCCATGATCACCCCTGGCCAAGCGCTGGAACACCTCGGTGAACTGGGCCTGGACGAGGAGGCCACCGAGCTGTTCCTGTCCGGCAACGCCCGACGACTCTTCAGTCTTTGATCACACCGGGGCAGCGCCGGGGCCAGATGAGGATCGCTGCTAGGGCGCGTATCTGGTTTCGATCAATCTGCCGGATCTGGCCCGCGCGGTGGGGTGGATCCGGTAGATCGTCGTGTATGACGCGTGCGCAACTGACTGATGCCGAGTGGGCGTTGATCGAGCCGTACCTGCCGGTCGGCGAGCGGGGTCCGTACCCGGAGCGGCTGCGGCAGCAGTTCGAGGGAGTGATCTGGCGGTTCAGGGCGGGTGCGCAGTGGCGTGAGGTGCCGAGTGAGTTCGGCGCCTGGACGACTGTGTCCAACCGGTTCCGGCAGTGGCGGGACGCCGGGGTCTTCGAGGCGCTTCTGGAGGGGATGATCGCGGAGGCCGCGAAGCGGGGTGAGGTGGACTTGTCCCTGGTCAGTGTGGATTCCACCACCGCCCGGGCTCACCACGACGCTGCCGGGATGCACCTCGGCCAAGAGGTCATGGCCGCCTTGGAGAAGGCGGCCGCCGAGGAGGAGAATGCCCGCCAAAAGGGGGCAGTCCGGAAGGACAAGACGGGCAGGGTGCTTTAGCTGATCCCGAGCGGGAGGAACGGCGACGTATCCGGCGCCGGCACAAGGCCCGCCTGAAAGCAGCCCTGCTCGGACGCTCGAGGGGCGGGCAGACCAGCAAGATCCACGTCGCCGCCGACCGCAAGTGCCGCCCGCTGGTCTTCGTCCTGACCGCCGGCCAGGCGGCGGACAGCCCGCAGTTCATCCCGGTACTCAAGAAAGTCCGGGTGCCCGGGCCGGTCGGCCGCCCCCGGACCCGGCCCGACGCTGCTGCCGGCGACAAGGCCTACTCGTCCCGCGGCAATCGCTCCTACCTGCGCAAACGACGCATCAAGGCGGTCATCCCGGAGAAGAAGGACCAGGCCGCCAACCGCAAGAAGAAGGGCAGCCGGGGCGGCCGGCCCGTCAGCCACGACACCGCGCTCTACAAAGAGCGGAACACAGTCGAGCGTCTGATCAACAAGCTCAAGGCGTGGAGAGGCATCGCCACCCGCTACGACAAGACACCCAAGAGCTACCTCGCCGGAGTCCACCTGCGCGGCTCGATGATCTGGATCAAGGAGCTCGCGCGGGCCACCCCTTGATCAAAACCAGATACGCGCCCTAAGCGGTCTCGGTGATATGGGCTGTGGTTCGGATAGGAGGTAAGCATGGGCTGCCCATGTCGGAGCTTTGCGTGTGGAGTTGACGTCTGATCAGGGATGCGAGGTGCGTGAGCGGCTGCGAGCACGTGATCTCTCACCGGGCACCAGGCTGCATCTGGAGTGCATACGCCTGAGGGGGCGGGGGCTGACCGTCCCTGGGGTGGCTGACCTGCTCGAATGCAACGCGGTCACCGTGCAGGGTTGCGGTTCACCGTTTCGCGGCCGGTGGGTTCGACGCGCTCGTGAGGGCGCTTAGCCAAGACGGCAGCGTGAACTCGATCCACGATGCGCGAGGCCAGGACGGCCAGTCAACGACCACGCTGGCGGCATGAACAGGCTCGCACGGCGTCGTGCCGCCGAAGAAGAGTGGCTTCAACGGCACGACAAGCCACTTGGCCTGCTAAATCACTCAGTGCCGGGCGATGCGTTCTCCGCGCGGATCATTCTCCGGAGGCTGGTGCGAGCAGCCGCGAGGTCGTCTTCGAGCTCACTGACTCGGCCTTCCAGGAGCGCTTTCTCCTCCGTGGCTTGATGGAGGCGGCCTTCGAGGTGTGCGGTGGCCTGTGTCAGCTCCTGGACGTGTGTGACGAGGTCCCGGGAGTTGGCCTGGTCGAGTTGATGTCCGAGGTGAAGGCGGGCCGCCTGCCGCAGCTGGTCGCGCTCGGCCCGTAGCTTCGCGATCTCTTCTCGGGCTGGAAGCGGATCGGGCAGGCGTTGCCGCCGGCCCTGCCGCTTGAAGCGTCGGGTGAGTTCGGCAGAGACTTCTTCATCCTCCAGCGGCGCGATCCGGTCGAGGAACTCAATCAGCGTGACCTCGACGCCGTAGGACCGAAGCAGATAGGCGAACTCGACCCCGATGGCGCCTGCGCCGGCGATGATCAGGCTCGCCGGGAGGCTGTCGGCGAGGATCTGCTCCTCGTAGGTGACGACGCGCATGCCGAGCGTCGTCCCCGGCAGGAGTTTCACGGTCGCTCCGGTTGCGATGATGCAGGAGCGGAAGGAGAGCGTCGCCTCGCTGTCGTTCATCCGTACCTGCATGGTGTGGGGATCCAGGAAGGTGCCCCGACCTTCGAACTGAGTGATCTTGTTCTTGCGCATGAGGTACGTGACGCCCTTCGAGCGTCCCTCGGCGACCACCCGGCTGCGCTCGTAGGCGGCCCGGTAGTCCAGGCTCACGTCCCCGCTGATCTTCACCCCGAACTTCTCCGCGTCACGCGGGAACATCTGTGCGACTTCGGCATTGCGCAGGAGCGCTTTCGCCGGGATGCACCCGATGTTCAGGCAGACGCCACCCCAGAACCGGCCCTCCGTGACGGCTGTGCGCAGCCCCAGCTGCGCCGCACGGATGGCCGCCACGTATATCCGCCCGGGCCGACTCCCAGGACGACGACATCGAAGTCCGCACTCGTGTTCATCACTCTGCCCTCGCCCTTGCTCCGCTTCCGGGTACGGCCGGTCTCCACTCACCCCGCGCCAGCTCGTTCAGGCGCTCGGGTAGAGGAGTTCCAGGGGACCGGACAGTGCGGCGCGCACCCGGCGGGCGGTCTCGTCGACGAGTACCTCCGGCTCATCGCGGCTGATCGCGTCCATGGTCTGTGCCGCCACTTCCGCAGCCTCCACCTTCGGAGCCTCGACTCCTGCGGTGGCGTCAGTGTCCACGTACCCCACATGCACACCGACGACCAGCGTCCCCTGCTCACGCAGTGCCACGCGCAGCGCGTTGGTGAGCGACCATTGGGCAGCCTTCGACGCCGCATAACCGGGGAACCGGTTGTTCGCCCGCCAGGAGGCCACCGACAGCATGTTCACCAGGGCTCCGCCACCGTTGGCGGCGAGGACGGGCGCGAAAGCCCGCGAAACCGCCCAGGTGCCCAGATAGTTCACCTCCAGCTCCTGCCGCGCGCCCTCCAAAGACCCCTCCAGCAGGCCCGGCCCGGCCTGGATGCCGGCGTTGTTGATCACGATGGTCGCGTCGGACGCCGTCATCGCCGCGGCCGCGATCTGGTCCGTGTCGGTGACGTCCAGGCGCAGTGGTTCCAGTCCGGGCTCTCCGAAGTCCTCGGGCCTGCGGACACCCGCGTACACCTTGGCGGCACCCCGTGCCAGCAGAGCGTGCGCGAAGGCCCGGCCGATACCCCGGTTCGCGCCGGTCACCAGCGCAACCGACCCATTGATCTCCATCGGACACCTCGTTTCACGGTTCCCCCGTAGGGGCGTGTGCAGTCCGGACCGAGGCGGTGCAGCCGAGAGCGCCGCCTCCCCACTCATGCTGGCGCCAACGGCCCGGCACCACATCATGTGGGGTCCGTGGTGGTGCTCAGCACACGACTACGTAGTGGCTGGTTGATCAGGTGATCAGGGTCTCGCGCAGGATGTCACGCGCGGGCACCTGGTCCCTGGCCTGGGCTTGATCCGCTTTGACGGCCACCGAGCGGTGGGCTGCAGCCCCATCCTGCCGAACATGGCCTTCCCACCTCTCTCCGCAGCCGACGGGGACGAAGGCGTGCTTCCCGCGCATGCGCCGGCAGCGGCGGCCGACGCTCCGGCGACGGTCGCCGACAGGCAGCTGAGCCGTTTCCTCCGCCCCGACGCCCTGGTCGCCCCGCACCTGACCCAGTCGCCCCGTTTCCCTGCGCCGGCGCCCTGACCTGCCGCGCGCCGCGTCGTCGGCCGCCCGGCGCCCACGTCGCGTAGGCACGGGCCATCAGAACCACGCACTCCACGTGATGCGGTCCCGGTGCGCGCTGGTGAGCATGGAAGGGTGGTCACTGAGCACCCTCAGCGGTGACCTGCCCTGACGAGCAGAGTCGCACGCTTCCCTCCACAAGTCCCTGCAGGCTGGGCACACCGCCGGGTCGGCTGCAGGAGCCGATGCCGGGCAGCCCGCACGGCCTTCCAGCGATGGGCGGGCGGCTGATGCGGCTGCACGGTGCGCTCAGCGCAAAGCACCTGCTGCTGCAGGACGTAGGCCGACGTCTCGGTCACCGCCCACACACACCCGTGCGCACGAGGAGCATCATGAACCGTCGTGTCGTCTGCACCCGTGGCGGGTTGCCCGCCGACGTCCTGACCGTCATCGAGGAGCCGGCGCCGGCAGCGCCTGGGGGCGGTCAGGTCCTCATCCGCACCACGGCCTTCCCGGTGCACCCTGGAGATCTCCAGGCCGTCGAGGCCTACCCAGGGGAGGCTGCAGAGCCGCTTCCGGCCGGCGTGGAGGCCACCGGCGTGGTCGAGGGGATCGGCCCGGGAACGCGCGTGGCGCCGGGTGTCGAGGTCGGCGCCCGCGTATCGGTCTTCCCCCACCCAGGGGCGTGGTCCCAGTGGATCGTCGCGGATGCCGACGTGGTTGTCGCCGTACCGGACGAACTGTCGGACGAGGTCGCCGCGCAGATGCTGGTGAACCCGCTCACCACGGTGATGCTGCGCCGTGAGGCGCAGGAGCACCTGGCCCTCGGATACGACGGTCTTCTGGTGCAGACCGCCGCGGGCTCGTCGGTCGGGCGGCTGGTGACGGGCGTGTTCCAGTTCCACAACCTGCCGCTCGTCAACGTCGTCCGCAGCGAGCGCGGTGCCGCCGAGCTGCGCAAGCGGTTCCCGGACGTGCCGGTCGTGGCAACAGAGAATCCGGGCTGGGCCGACGAGGTCCGCAAGGCAGCCGGCGGCCGTCCGGTCAGTGTGGCCTTCGACCCGATCGGGGGGAAGCTGGCGGAGAGCCTTCTGGACCTGTTGACGCCGGGCGGGAAGCTGGTCAGTTACGGGCAGATCGCCGAGGAGCCGATCTCGCTCCATGCGTCGACGCTGCTGCACCAGTCGCTGACGCTGCGGGGCAAGAACATCGGCAGATGGCTGTCCGAGGCCTCCGCCGAGAGGCGGGCTTCCGACGTCGCCACCGCGAAGCAGATCGCGCTGGCACTCAACGACCTGTTCGACGTGGCCGCTACGTACGGCCTTGGCGAGGTGGCCAACGCCGTGGAGCACGCGGTACGGCCCGGCAAGGTCGGCACCGTCCTCGTCCGCCCCTGGTAGCCGCCAATCTGCGGCGGCGCCCGGTGACCTCGTCAGGCAGCCATACGTTCCCGGTCGCTTCCAGGACCACCTCGCCGTCCGGGCGGAGCGGCTGCGCGCACTCGCGCAGGCCTTCGGGGCGCAGGAGACCCACTCCGCGCCCCGGTCCGGGCTCCCCGCCCAAGCTGCCCGGCCGTCCAGACCTCCTGGGCGCGGTCGTCGACGAGACAGCCCTTTGCCAATGCCTCCGTCGCACGGCGTTCACAGTTGGGTCTGGCCGTCGTTGACCTCGTACACGGAGCCGGTGACGAAGGCGGCTTCGTCCGAGAGGAGGAAGCTCACCACGTTGGCGACCTACGATCGCAAGGAGTGAAGGAGTGAAGGAGTGAACGATGCGCCCCGAGGCGGCCTCCCTGCCGCTCTGCCTCTGCAGATGAGATCGAGCGCGTCGAGGAACGCGTCTGCCGCTTCGCGGTCGCCTTTCACCGTGGTGTAGTCGAGGCCTGGGCGCGGCACCACGTGCCGCTCGTAGTCCGCTCGCAGCAGTGAAGAGGGCGGTGACGTAGAAGGATCGGCCGTCCGGCTTCATGGCCTGACCACCCAGTTCTCGTGCAGAAGAGGCTCGTCGGTGTTGCCCGCCGGTTGCCTCTGCCGCCCGCATCGGGACTCAGAGGGTTATGGGCGGGCGGGGGTGACGGAAATGGAAACAGGCACGACTTTGCGCCGTCCCCGGACGGGCCATGGTGCGAACGGGCCAAAAGACGTCCCGTCATCAGGACCCGGGGACTGCCTGCCTGCAGTGCTCGCGCCCCAGGCCCCCTACGTGCCAGTTCGCCAGGACTACGTGCGTCGCGTGATGTCGGCTGCTGCCCAGGACGGTCATGATCGCAGTTCCGCGACCCTGCGGAGCCACAACCGGCAGGCACTCACCAAAGCGAGGATTTTTCTCATGCCCATGATCGACGTGTACGCCGCCCGGGGAGTCATCGAGGACCGCAAGGGACTTGCACAGGAACTCGCTCAAGCCGTCATGCGCTGGGAAAAGGTGCCCGTCATCCCGTTCTTCACCGACAATACGGCCGCCTTCGTCCACGAGCTGGACGCTGATTCCTTTTCCACCGCCGGTGGCGGCAGCGACCACGTCCGCGTCACCGTGACCACCAACGCCGACGCCTTGAACCGGGAGCAGCAACTCGGCCTGGTCAAGGAGATCTCCGAGCTGGTGGCCAAGGCATCCGGCGATCCCTCGCTGGCCGAACGCACTTGGGTCGCCTTGACCGAGGCGGTCCCCGGGGGCTGGGGCATCGGCGGCCACGCTTACACCAACGACGAAATCGTCGCGCATGTGCGCGCACTCCTCGGCAAGGACTGAGGCCCCGCTTGGCAGTTGCTGTCAGAAGTAGTGCACGTCACTCAGGTCGATACTGACCCTGAGGTGATCGTGGACGGGATGCCCGTCGGATCCGCGCAGATACGCGCGGCGCTTGGTGGGGAACTTGATCCCGTCCGCTTCCTCGATGTCGTACACATACTGGGCGGCCGCGAAACCGCCGGCGATATCGACGTGGTAGTCGTGGCGCCTGAGCAGAAGGTCTTCTCCGAAGTAGAAGTCCTGGATCGTACTGTGGCTTGCGATGTCGTCCGGGAAGGAGACCCGCAGGTGGCGCCATCGCTCGGTCGGCGACTCCTTCCACGGCTCCATTTCCTCCACGAGCATGCCTTTCATGGTCATGAAGAACGGCGTGGTCATGTGCGTCCACAGTGCGTAGCCGTTGAAGTAGGCGCGGTCCAAGGGATCCCAGGGAGTTTCCAGGGTGTGTTCGGCGAACGCCTGCCGTGGGTCGAGGCGTTCGGCCACGACGGTGCCGTCGGCGCGTTCGATCGCGATGCGACCGGGCGTGAAGTCCGATCGCTGCTTGGGGGCTCCGAAGGGGCGTACTGAAGCATGTTCCTCGTGCAGACTCACGGTCATGTGGCGAGGTTGAAGGTCCTGGGGCAGACCCTTGGCCGAGAAAAGCTCGCCGTCGCTGACGATCGTGGCCGTCGCGGTGGTGAGGTGCTCCCACCGCTCGACGCCGCCATGCGCCTCGATGACTTCTGCGAGCAGGTCGCTCATTTCCACTCCTCGCCCGGAGAAGCCGGGCACTCTGGTGAACTTCATTGGGCCCAAAGACGCCTGGAGAGTCCGGCGGCGAAGGCGACGACCTGCTGGAAGGGCTTGTGGTAGAGCTGGACTGCCCGGATGAGCCCTTCGTCGTCATAGGCCAGTACGGTCACCCCCGAGACCGGCTCGCCGAGGAACTCGCCCTCCCATTCGAGGTAGGTCCGCTTTCCGTTCGTGGTCTCGTGGACGAACGCGATGCTGTCGTACATGGTTCGGGTGATGCCGAAGAAGTGGCGCACCGCCGGTGGTCCGACGATCGGGTCCTCGGCGGTGGACAGCGCCAGTTCGACGTCGTCGGTGAAGGCGGAAGCGAATTCCTGCAGCGTGTCACGCCTGATGATCGCCATCCACCGTTCGCCGGGATTCCCGGACATTCGCGCTTCGTTGTTCATTTCCGGCCCTGCCTGTCAGGCGAAGTACGCGTCTTCGATGTCGATCGCGAGAGAGGTGGATTCGCGAGCCCGCGAGCCGTCCGGGTTGCGTACGTAGACCCGGCGCCGGGTGGGCACGATGATCCCGTCGAAATGCCGGTGCCGCGAGGCGTAGTGCACCGCTGGGCTGGGGCCGAGCAGATCGAAACCGAAGTCGGTACGCCGCAAGAGGCCCTCCCCGTCGAAGTAAAAGGTCTGTTGCTTCGACGGGGAGGCGAATGCGTCCGGATAGGTGACATGGAGGGCCGGCCAGACCGCTCCCTCCTCACGCCATGGTTTCGCCTCCTCGGTGCGGACGTCGTCGCGCAGAAGGTGGAACGGGACGGTGAGGCAGTTCCACAGGACTTCCGCCGCGAAGTACGCGGCATGGAAGTCGTCCCACGGTGTCTGCCGGGTGTGGGAGTCGAACCGGGCCCGGGGATGGGGCTGCTCGGCTACCAGGGCACCGTCGTCCTGCACGATGGTCTGGCGCTGCGGTTCCCACGTGGTGTGAAGTCCGGGTCGAGGATACGGAGCGATGGTCAGGCGTGGCTCGTGTGTCGCTCCGGTGATGGCGATGCAGTCGAAGAGGCCCTGGGCACCCTTGACCGCCCAGATGGCACCGTAGACATGTGCTCGGGCGCGGAAAGAGGACAGCGTGCGCCAGTGCTCGACTCCGCCGTGGGCTTGAACCGCCCGAGCGAGCAGATCCTGCATGGCGCTACCCTCCTGGTGCTGGTCTCCACGTGCCGGTCTCCACGTGCCGGTCTCCACGTGCCGGTCTCCACGTGCCGGTCTCCACGTGCCGGTCTCCACGTGCCGGTCTCCACGTTCGGAGCCCCGCCCCGGGGATCAGCCGATCTCGGCGAGTGCTCCGAGAATGACCTGAGCCACTTCGTCCGCGTGGGAGAGCGCGATGGCGTGGGAGCCGCCGTCGATCTCGGTGACGGTCGCCCCGATCCTCTTGGCCGCGGCACGCTCGGCATCCGGGTTGATCGCGTGGTCCGCGCCGGCGACGACGAACCAGCTCGGAAGCTTCTTCCAACCCGGCTCCACGGCCAGGGTCTCGCCGAACGCCACGTCGGCAGCCGGTCGTTGGCTGACTGCGAGCACGGCAGCCTCGTCGTCGGGCAGGTCCGCGCAGAACACCGAGTGGAAGTGCTCGGGCTGGATGTAGAACTCCGTGCCGGTCTCCTCGCCGCGCGGGAACGTGCGCGGCAGCAGTGCCGTGTCCAGCTCGGCAGGCGGAAAACCCTCGTTCGAGCCCAGGGTGGACACGCCCTGGGCGACGCCGAAGGAGGCCACGAAGACCAGGCCCTTGACGTTCTCGGCCTTGGCCGACGCGTAGGTGATCACCGGGCCGCCGTAGGAGTGGCCGACCAGCAGCACAGGTCCCTCGATCTGGCTCACGAGGCTCGCGATGTACTCACCGTCGGCGGTGAGCCCCCGCAGCGGGTTGGGTGCCGCGACCGCCGTCACGCCCGCCGCACTCAGGCGGCGTACGACGCGTGACCAGCTCGATGCGTCCGCGAACGCACCGTGCACGAGCACCACGGTGGCGGACGATACGGGTGACGTCATTGGTCCTTTTCCTCTCGCTTCTCCCGGCGGCCGCGGCCGTGCGGCGATTCCCGGGGCGGGTGCAGGCGGTCACCGTTCGCTGCCTGGTTGAAGAGGCCGCCCTGAAGACCACACTCCGACGAAGGGCGTGCTGGGGCATCCCGTGCGTTCCGTAGTCGGCAGCCGATTCCACTACGTGTGGTCTCGGGCGCGTGATCGCGTCCTTCCACCACTACGCGTGACACGGGATTACTCACAGACTGAAGTGAGGGAAGCGTCCGCGATGTCGCACCCCGACTCGACGGAAGGAGAGGGCGATGCTCCGCACGTACCCTGACGCCTCCGCACCGGGCGGCACCGGCGCCGACCTCTACATCAACCCGGACACCTTCCAGGAGATCTTCGCCAAGGCGACCGAGGCGGCCCTGACCCAGCGCCCACTGGCGCAGAGCACCTTCGCCGAACCACTCGACGGGGAGCCGGCCTGGAAGACCATCCCCAGCTGGGACCTGGTCACCCTTAACGATCACGCCATCTCCCCTGCGTGCCAGAAGTTCATGGCCGGCCGCGCCCGTGCCGAACCCACCACGTTCCGTGCCGCCCACGACGTGAGCCTCACCCGGCCCGACGCCGTCGACAAGGTCATCCTGAACGCGGCGATATCCGTCCGCTGACCGGCGGCACGCCCACTATGCCGAGGTGATGCAATCTCGCTGGTCCGACAACTCACGCCGGGAGTGGACATCGAGCTTCCGGAACACCTTCCGCAGGTGGTAGTCCACGGTGTGCACGCTGAGGTACAGCTGGGCCGCGATCTCCGCGTTCGTGGCCCCGCCGGCTGCCAGACGGGCGACACGGGCCTCCTGGGCAGTCAGGTCGCTGCCGCCGTTCCGGGCCCTCGCACCGGGCTGAACCGGATCACCGGCCGCCGACAGCTCCTGCTCTGTTCTGGCGGCGTAGCCCTGAGCGCCCATGTCGTCGAAGAGTTCGTAGGCGATTCTCAGCTCGTAACGGGCCTCCTTGGTTCTGCGTTCCCGGCGAAGCCATTCCCCGTAGAGCTGATGGCTCCGTGCCCTGCGCGACGGCCCCCGGGCGTCCTCGTGGTGCTGGATGGCCCGCAGGTAGAGCGCTTCCGCCGCCGATGGATCGGCGGTGGTCAGCGCCTGAGCGCGGGCAAGGTCTCCGAGCAGGCCCGGGACGGGTGTCCTGTCGGCCAGTCGGGACAGGCGTTCCACCAGGTGCGTCGCCTCGTCGTCCTTCCCGCAGCGGATCGCTGCCTCGACCATGTCGACAACGGCGAACTTGACCTGGCACGTGTCCCCGATCTGGCCCTCCAGACTGAGGTATGCCTCGTGATACCGGCCCTGGCTCAGCTCGACCACGCTGCGCGCGTAGTCACAGAAGACAAGCTGATATCCCTGGCCGGTGCGGGCGGCGTGCTCCTGGACGGCCTCCGTCAGCGCGCGGGCTTCCTCGAACCGGCCGCGCCACGCGGCGATGAGCAGGGCACCGAGGTGCAGCTGCGAGCCTCGGGCCTCCTCCAGCACGGCGCGTTGGTCGAACAGGCGCTCCGACTCCGCGAGGCGTCCGGCGATCAGTTCGGACAGTGCCGTGTGGCTGAGGGCCAAGGCCATCGGGATGACGGCGCCCTGGCGCCGGGCTTCCGCATGCAACCGCCAGGCCAGCTCGTGCAGGGCGAGGTCGTCGCCGAGCATGGTCGCGTGGGAGCAGGCCGCGGCCAGCAACTGGAACAGTTCGGGAGCCGTCGCCCTCTCGTGCCGTACCGCGTCGACGGCCCGTTGCAGCATCGGGCCGGCGCTTTGCAGCCCGTCGAGATGCACCGCCGTGTCGGCTTCGAGCACCACATCGCCCGTCGTGGCCGGCATCCCGGCGGGCAGCGGCAGGGAGCGAACCGTCTCGGCGACGCTGCGGCACGATGCCCCCTGCGGCGCGAGTGAGCCGCTGATCTGCGCCTGGACGAGTGCCTCCACGAGGATGTCGCGAGCCAGCCGGATGTCGACAGGGCCCAGTTCCCGGGCCGCCGTCAGCAAGGCGTAGGTCGCGGCCGCCGGGGCGCCCGTCAGCCGGTGGATCCGCGCTTGCACGCGCTGTACCAGGCCGTTGTAACACTGGTCCTCGCGGTAGGCGGCCGCTTCGTCGAGCAGGGCCTGGGCTCTCCCGGGTGAGCCGGCCACGGCACTGGCCTCCGCCGCGCCCAGGAGGCGACGAGCACGGGTGGGCAGGTCGGACGTCAAGGACGCTGCTCGCACCAAGAGGGTCGAAGTGCCGGTCCAGTCACCGCGATCGCGGGTGCGCTCCGCAGCACGTTCGAGTTCAGTGGCCACGACGTCGTCCGGATCGGTCGCCGCAGCCGCCAGGTGCCAGGCGCGCAGGTCGATCTCGCCGAGGTCCCCCGCGACGTCCGCCAGGGCGGCATGGACCCTCGCACGCTGCGCCACCGGGGCGCCGTAGTAGACGGCCGACCGGATCAGCGGGTGGCGGAACTTGACCGTCTCGCGGATCGAGAGGAGGTTCCGCTCCTCGGCGGCCGCCGCGGCGGCGGCGTCGTAACCCAGCTCCGGACCCGCCCGCCACAGCACGTTGGGATCACTCGTGGGATCGGCCGCGGAGGTCAGCAGCAGAGTCCGTGTCTGCGGGGGCAGCGCCAACGCTTCGCGCAGGTAGACCCGTTCCAGCGCCCGACCGAGGGGGACGGGCTCCGGCAACGGCGCCTCACCGCTGAGCTGATCGCTACCCAGTTCCCTGGCCGCCTCGATCAGGGCGAGAGGGTTGCCTCCTGTGGAGGCGATGATCCGGATGCGTACATCGGGATCGAGGACGCCAGGGACCACCGATTCCAGCAGCCGGCCGGCCGCATCCGTACCGAGGCCGGCGACGATCAGCTCGGGAAGCCCCGCAAGGTGGTCGACACGGTCGACCTGGTCACGTACGGCGAACACCATCGCCACCGAGTCGGCGTACAGACGACGGGCCACGAAGGCGAGCGCCGCGGCGGACTCCTCGTCGAGCCAGTGGGCGTCGTCCACCAGGCACAGTAGCGGTCTGTCGTCGGCGCGTACGGCCAGCAGCCCGAGCGAGGCGAGCGCGACGAGGAAGCGGTCGGGCGGGCTGGTCCGCTCCTGGAGCCCGAAGACCTGACAGAGTGCCTCACGCTGGGGATCGGGCAGCTTGGGAAGTTGGGCCAGGTGGGGTCTGAGCAACTGGTGCAGTGCGGCGAAACCGAGCTCGGCCTCCGATTCCACGGCGTCGAAGCGCATGATCTCGAAACCGCCGCCGGCCAGGGAATGAAGGTGGTCGAGGAGTGCGCTTTTGCCGGTCCCGGGTCCGCCCCGCAGTACCACGACCGCGCTCATCCCACGTCGGGTGGCGTCGAGGGTTGCCGTCAGCCGATCGCATTCCTCTTCCCGCCCGAACAGCTCGTCCACTGGTCAACCCCAAGGCGCTCGAGAGGGGCCGGCTTGCGCTGCTCTTTGGCAGGCGTGAGTCCGATCACCGATCCGCGTTCCATACTGGCCAGCGCCGGAGCCCTTGTCCAGTTGCCCCAGAAGGCAGGTTGTCCGACCCCGGTTCCCGCGTCCCGTGGTGCCCCCGGTCACCGGACCACGCGTCGCGCATGATGCCTCGTACGAGGAGTCGGCGTAAGACCGAAAAGGCGGGCCGTAGCGCGTAGCCTGCAACATGCGCACGCCGATAGCGGCGCCTGTCGTTCCCGTCATCCCCACGACAAGTCGCACGATGTCTCCGCGTCCTGGGTCCAGAGCTGGGCCACAGTCCGTTACAGCGCTTGAGTGTGCTCGCGTCGCGCCGCGGTGTCGCTGCCGTCCCACTGGTAGCGATCCGTGCCGGGCAGGCCCAGGAACTGCAAGACGCGTTCGACGAACTCGTCCCGCAGCTGCGCGAGTGTCTCCGGCACGTTGTAGTACGTGGGGATCATGGGGTACACGGTGGCTCCCGCTTCCGTGACAGCGACCATGTTGCGCAGGTGGATGAGGTTCAGCGGCGCTTCCCGCAGGCAGAGGACGAGTTTGCGCCGTTGCTTCAACATCACGTCTGCGGCTCGCTCGACGAGGCTCTCTGTCTGGCCGTGAGCGATGCGTCCGAGCACGCCGGCCGCACACGGCAAGATGATCATTGCGTCGCTCGGGTAGCTGCCGCTGGTCACTGGTCCGGACATGTCGGCCGGATCCAGGAAGCGTACTTTCGGTGACGTCGCCTCCAGGGCCCGGACCACCGAGTCCGGATCTTCACCGGTCTGGAATTCGAAGGCCACTAGTTTGCGCCCGTTGGCCGACACCAGAAGATTGATATGGCCGACCCGGTCGTCCCTCTGAAGTGCGGTGAGCAAGGCCTTGGCCACACCGGTGCCACCCGCTCCCGTGACAGCAACTGTCACATTCTGCTGGGTCACGATTGTCCCTTTCTTGACTCATCGGGTCGGCAACCGCACTGACTCGTGCCAAACAAGTGATGTCTCGACGCCGGTGGTTGAGAACCGCCGTCCGCTTCGGTCCGACACGCACGCTGATCGGTACCCCGCCATATGATCGCCAAATCCCATTGGTCACTCGACCAGCGGCTTCTCGTCATTCCTCATTCACCCGGGCGGCGTCCACCGCTCAGCGAGGTATTGAAAAGTCCGAGCGGGCTGGGCGTGTACCGGCGTGTTCCACGACCCACACCGGTACGCGCTCAAGCCGGAGCCGCCCGCGACGCCGTGCTGCCCCCACCCGAGCCCAGGTCCAGCGGAGTCCTCCGTCGCGGCGCTGCACGATCTCCACGGTGATGCCAGTGGCTTCCCGGGCCCAGGCACGGAAGTCGGCTCCGCGGTAACCCTGGTCCGCCCACACGTGCCACAGACGCGGAAAGGCGGCCGAGCCGCGCTCGCTCGCGTTCGCGCAGCGCCGTCAACATCCGCTCCCACACGCCTTCTTGCTGCCACCGCCGCCAGTAGTGGTAGACCGTCTGCCACGGCGGCAGGTCATGCGGCAGCAGTCTCCAAACACAGCCGCCCGCAGCCAGTACGCCGGCGCGTTGAGGATCTCCCACTCCGGATCGGACAGATCCACGAGTAACGGGTACGCAGCCCGCACACCCCAGCCCCCGAAAGTGCGCCACCACCCCGCTACCAGGCGACTTGCCCGCTGACAGGGTTTCAGACGCCCTCTAGCTCGATGCGGCAGAACCGGTGTCGCCTGCCGACTCGGATTCGGCGGCCAGGACCCTGGCGCGCACATCTGCCGGGAAGACGCCGTCGAAGGTGGCGGGCGGAACGCGTCCGCTTCCCACCGCAGGGAGCAGGGCGTCGTGCACGACGACTGCTCCCCAGCCATTGTGCAGTTCCTCCTCGAGGAAGCACGGGTACCACGGCATGATCGGCCCGTGCCACTGCTCTTGGCGGAGCGACGGATGCACCCTGGTGGCCAGCGCCCACAGGAGATCCGAGTCATTCGACGGATCCACGTCGTCGTCGAGGACATAGACGACCGGAGAAAGTCTGCCAACCCGGGTGCCGTTCAGCACGTCACCGATGCGGTGCACGAATCGCGCGGTGTCCATACCCGGCAACAAATCGCGCCAGTTCTGCGGGACCGTGATCACCGTCCAGAAGCAGGCGGCGCCGAGCGGTAGCCAGGCAGTCGTGATGGGCAGTCCCGCCTCCTGCAAGACCGCGACGACCTCTGCGGAGATGCCCGCAGCCGGTGCGACATGCGAGTCGTCGACAGGCCGTCCGGCGGCAGCCAACGGCCAGATCGGGTCGTCTCGGTACGTGATCGCTTCGATGCTGAAGAGCGGCTGCGGCGACGTCTCGGGCAGTGCCCAGCCGTGGAACTCCGCGAACGGGCCCTCCACGGCATCACGCGTCGCGGACAGGTGCCCCTCGATGACGACCTCGGCGGAGGCAGGCACCTCCAGATCGTTCGTCTCGCACTTCACCACGTCGACCGGCTTGCCCAGCACCGCTCCGAGATACGCTCCCTCGTCGACCTCGGTCGGGACGGTCATTCCGCCGACGATGGGGACGCCCGGGTCACCTCCCTGGACGAGGGCGTAGGGCATCGGCTCGCCGATGGCCTCCCACTCACGCCAGATCATGCCGAGGTGCTGACTCGGCAGCACCAGTCCGGTCATGTGCCGGTCGTCGATCATCATGATTCGGGAAATGGACCAGTTCGTCCATCGGCCGTCCGGTGTCTTCGCGACGATCACACCCCACGTATTGACGTAGGGACCGCCGTCGCTCTGGTGAACGAACGGGATCGGGAATCGGCCGAGACGCGCTTCTTCACCCGTCAGGATGTTCTGCTTACAGGGCGCCGAGCCGGCTGCCACACGCCGCGGTGGGAGCAGTTGCTTGGTGCCTGCCTGCCTGAGATGTTCGACCAGTTCGGCAGCGGTCGTCGTGTACGGCAGGCCGAGAGAAAGGGAGACCCGCGCCAGCGGATGCCCAGAAACGCTCGACAGTGCGCCCGGGGCTCCGATCATGCGGAACCCCTCATCGACTCCGCTGAGGTGCTCGAAGAACGGGGCGGGCCGGCCGTTCTCGGTGGACCGTCGAGTGACGGCCGACGCTTCCAGGTTTGGATCGATCACGCGCGAGATGCGCTGAACGTCTCCCAGCGCGTCGAGCGCAGAGATGTAGGACCGGAGGTCATTGATTTCGGACATCAATTCCTTACGCCTTTCAATTCGGATGAGCGAGGCATTCCGTCCCAGCGCTGCGTCGATGGCACCTGGATATCCAGCTGATCCAGCACTCGGACAACGACATGCTCAACGAGCTCGTCGATGCTTTTCGGGCGACTGTAGAAGGCCGGCATCGGCGGAACGATTCTCGCCCCCATACGGGAGAGCGCCAGCATGTTCTCGAGATGGATTTCGCTGAGTGGGGTCTCCCTCGGCACGAGCACCAGGGGACGCCGCTCTTTCAGCGTGACGTCGGCGGCGCGGGGGATGAGGCCATCAGCGTATCCGGTTCGAATTCCGGCGAGCGTCTTCATACTGCACGGTGCGATAATCATTCCACCCACCGGGAATGACCCTGATGAAATCGCCGCACCCTGATCATTCCATGAATAGGTCACGTCCGCCAGGTCGGTAACTTCGCGAACCGACAGGTCGGTCTCCAGATGGATTGTCGCCTTGGCCCATTGAGACAGAACGAGATGAGTTTCCACGTCCGGCTGGTTCCGCAGCCGGCGAAGCAGCTCGACACCGAAGACGGCGCCGGTTGCTCCGGTCATCCCCAAGATCACCCGTCGCGACACGGGAACCACCTTCCGTACACGGTAAGTCCGTACACGGATCAATGTAGGGGATGAAGTTTCCCGTTGCAAATAGTCCGTGCACCAACTCACAGTGCACGGATGTATCCTGAGCTTGTGACGACCGGAGCTCGATACGACGGCACGCTGGCCGACGGCATGGCCCACCAGCTACGACGCGCCTCGCAGGCGGTGAACGCCTCGTGGCAACTGCGCAGCAGCGACCTCACGCCTCCACAGTTCGCAGTACTCCAAGTCCTGGATGAACGCGGAAGCCTCGACCAGAAGAGCCTCGGCGCCCTCGCCGCAGTCGACCGGTCGACACTCACCCCCCTCCTCGACCGGCTCCTGGCCCGTGGCCTGATCACCAAGAGCACGGATCCCAACAACCGCCGTCGGCAACTGATCACTCTGACTCCAGCCGGGCACGACCGAGCAGCCCTGGGCCGCCAGCAGGCACAGGACACAAGCCGTTGGATCGAAGATCTGCTCGGGTCCGAGCGACTCGCGACCCTCACCGTGCTCCTCAAGGAACTCGGGGACGCGGGCCGCGACCAGCAGCCAGACGGCAATCGCTCATGAGCAAGCCCTCGGGGCGCCGGGCAATCATCTGCTACGCCGATCCACACCGAGCGCACTAACGATGTCGGTATCGCGACAGGCACCGACTACACAACCGCCCGTGCGCCCCAGCCTCAGTAGGCAACGGACTGGTCCAGCCATAGCCGCCACACGCCACCTTGGTCACCTTGTCGCCAGAGCCGGTCTCGACGGTCCGGTGCAGCAACCGGACGGGGGACGCCGAGCAGTGCTGTGACGGCGCGGCCAGAGCCCTGGGGTGCCGGTCGAGGTGTTCGACCCAGTTGGAGTGCGCGGGTGCGAGCGCGTACGGAAGCGACAACAGGGCCTCCGTAAGTTGTTGGGTGGCTCGGGAAGTTGCTGGGTGGCTCGGGAGGCTGGTCAGCTCCGGTCGGATCATTTGGCGGCCGGAAAGTACCTGGCCAACTCTGCGCGGGAAGCGTCGTCGAGTTCGACGCCCGCGGCGTGGAGGTTCTCGGTCAGGTGCGTGCGGGTGCGGGTTCCGGCGATGAGCAGGATGTTCGGTGCGAGGTCGAGAAGCCACGCGAGGGCGATCTGCGCCGGGGACGCCTGCAACCTTGATCCCAGCGCGGCGAGCACCGTGCTGGTGAGGATCTCGTTTTGGACGCCGCGCGGCCACCCGAGCGGGCAGAACGGGACGAAGGCGATACCGCGTTCCGTGCACTCGGTCAGGATGTCCGCAGAGCGCTGGTCCGCCAGGTTGAACAGGTTCTGCACGCAGACGATCTCGGTCTGGTCGAGGGCCCGCAGCAGGTGCTGCCGCGAGATGTTGCTCAGGCCGATGCCGTCGATGAGGCCCTCGTCGCGGGCTCGGATCAGGCTCGCCAGTTGGGCGTCGAACCGTTCGCCGGGCGCGGACTGGTCCATGATGCGCAGGTTCACGGCCGCCAGGCGGCTTGTGCCGAGGGTGGCCAGGTTGTCTTCAATGCCCTGGCGCAGTTGGTCCGGCTCGTCGAAGGGCAGCACCGCGCCGTCGACGTCGCGGCGGGCGGCCACTTTGCTCACGATCGCCAAGTCGGCCGGGTAGGGGTGCAGGGCCTCGCGGATGAGGTCGTTCACCACGTCCGGGCCGTAATACTGGGCGGTGTCGATGTGGTTGACCCCGCTCTCGACCGCGGCGCGCAGCACCCACAGGGCTTCGTCGCGGTTGCGGGGCGGCCCGAAGACGTTGTCGCCGGCCAGTTGCATCGCGCCGTATCCGACTCGGCGTACCTGCCAGTGGCCGAGTGCGAATGACCCAGCTTGTTCGAGATCGTGTAGGGAACCTGACACGACGTTTCTCCTTTGCCGAAGCCACTCGGCCGTGGGGTGCGCGATGGTGTGCGTGTGTCGATGGGCTGCGTGCCGGACACCTGTGTCGACGACTGTGGTCGCGGATTCCGTGGCCGACTGACGGATCTTCGTACGTTCGGAGGCGGCCTTGAGCGGCCGTGGGGGGGCGCACCAGGCCAGTGGATGCGGGCTTCTGGATCTCTGAGTTTCCCCGGTCGCCATTGGTGTCAGCGATCCCACCGACCGTCTGGACCAGGTCGACGTGGCACGCGGCGCCATTCCAGGTGTAGACGGTGCCCCCGCCGTTGCCCCACAGCGGCGGGGCCTGGTCTTGCCATGCTCAGGCGTGGACCTGGGAGCCGTAGCCGAGGTCGAGGCGGACGGACTCGAGGATGATGAAGGCGTGACTGGCGGTGTAGACGTCGGCGGCGGCCAGGACGCCGGTGTACTTCTTGATGACCGGGGCGGCGGCGTAAGCGGCCTGGGCGTCCTGGTAGGTCTTGACGGCGGCCCAGGTGTTGTCGCCGTACTTGGCGAAGAACGGGGTCGGGTCGACGGTGGCGATCGCGGCCTTGACTCCGTCGACGAGGTCGTCGACGTATTGCTGGTAGGTGGTCATGTCGGCACGGGTGCCGAGGCGGCCCATGTGCCCGCCGACATGGTGGGTCCACGGGTAGGCCAGGGCCTTGGCCGGGGCGGCGATGGAGCCCTGGACATCCTCGTTGAGGTTGAAGTTGCTGAACGGCACCCAGCCGGGCAGGTTGATGTCGACCAGCATGAGGGTGTCGTGGTCGGGAAAGTGAATGTAGATGTTGTCCGGGCTGTGGTTGGTGCCCTGGTAGGCCAGTTCGACGCGCTCCCCGCCGACGCGCAGGGTCTTGCGGTGTTCGAACGTGACGTTCGGTGCCGGGCGGGCCGAGTCGTTGTCGCGCAGCAGCAGCCGGCGGGTTTCGGTGTGGCCGATCCGCTCCACGTCACGGCCGAACAGGGACGAGCCCCCGAGATGGTCGGTGTGGTGGTGGGAGTACACGATGTGGGTGACTTTGTTGGAGGTGCCGTTGGCGGCGGCGACCTGGTCGATGGCGCGCTGCAGATTGTGCCCGATGGTCGGGGGCGCGTCGAACAGGACGACGCCTTCCTTGGTCGTCAGGAACGCCGCCTGGTAGGTGCCATCGGTGACCCAGTACAGGTTCCGCTTGATCCGGCCGACGTAGTAGCCCTGGTCGTTGACCGCGGGGCCGAGTGCCGAGGCCGGGATCGGGGCGTAGTCCGGCAGTTCGGTGGAGTCGGCGGCGGCCGGCTCGGCGAGGACACCGCCGGCCACGGCGGCGATCGCCGGGACGGCCGCGATCTTCGCTGACCGGGCGAGGAACGAACGACGGTTCGTGGGGAAATTGAGCTCGGACATGGTCGCCATTGCCTTTCACGATGAATTGATATGGCTGATCGCAGGTGGTTCTGATCAGGCCCCCGCCGTGCTTCGGGGAGCGGAGGCGCGGGGTGGTTCGCGGGCGAGTCGAAGTCAGTAGTTGCGGGTGTAGCCGCCGTCGGCGGCGATGAACTTTGCGGTGACGAACTCGGCGTCGTCGCCGGTGAGGAACAGCACCGTGCCGACGATGTCCTCGGGCACGGCGGGGCGCTTGATCGCCTGCTCGTCGGCGAGCAGGGAGTCGATGTCGGGCGGCATGGCCCCGTCGGCGACCGTCGCGTCGATCAGCGGGGTGCGGGTGAACGCCGGGGACACGGCGTTGACCGTGATGCCGAAAGCGCCGAGGTCGTTGGCCAGGCCGCTGGTCAGGCCGAGGATCCCGGCCTTGCTGGCCATATACGGCGTCATGTCCCTGGTGGTGGTGTAGATCGACGAGGAGCTCATGTTGACGATCCGTCCCCAGCCGCGCTCCCGCATGTCCGCGGCGAACGCCGTGGCCATCAGGAACTGGGAGTCGAGGTTGGTCGACAGCACGCGGCGCCAATGGGCGAAGTCGATGTCGGCCAGCGGTGCCATGCCGGCGATCCCGGCGTTGTTGACCAGGATGTCGGTCGGCCCGCAGGCGGCGCGCACCGCTTCGTGCACTGCCCGCACGGCGGCCGGGTCGGACACGTCGGCGATCAGGGGGACACACGTGCCACCGGCCCGCTCGATCTCCTCCTGGGTCTGCTCGACGGCCATCAGGTCGACTGCGGCGACGGTCGCGCCGCGGCGCGCCAGCCCGCGGGCGACGGCGGCGCCGAGGCCGCGGGCCGCGCCGGTGACGACCGCGACACGGCCCGCGTGGGTGGCCGGCGGTGCGGTTTGAGCGGAAACAGTGTTCTCTGGCATGGGATTCCTTCTTGCAACGCCTTGTCGCGGTAGTCGGGGTCAGCCGCCGTAGGTCGGCAGGATCGCTCCGCTGATCGGTGCGGCGGCGTCGCTGACGAGGAAGGCGATCACTTTCGCGATCGCTTCGGGGGCGACCGCGTGCGCCAGTTGCTCCTCGGTGAGGAAGCTGCGGTTCTTGGGGGTGTCGATCAGCTGCGGGGCGACCGCGTTCACCCGGATGCCGCTGGGGCGCAGTTCGAGGTCGAGGACGCGGATCAGGTGAGTGAGTGCGGCCTTGCTGACGCCATAGGCCGTCATGCCTGCGGTTGGTTCGACCCCCGGTCGGGCGGAGACGTGCACGATGGCTCCGGACCCACGCCTTTGCATGTGGGCCCCGGCCGCCTGGCTCAGCCACAAGGCCGCACCCAGGTTCACGTCGACCATGAGGCGCAGCGCTTCGGACGTCGTGGTGAACGCGTCCGAGAGGTCGAACGCACCCAAGGTGTTCACCAGCACGTCCGGAGGGCCGACGTCGGCGGCGATCCGGTCGATGAGAGTCTTGGCCACGTCCGGATCGGTGGTGTCGCCCACTTGACGGCCGATACTGTCGGGCAACTCCTTGAGCGCGCGCTCGTTGCGGTCGACGGCCACGACCGTGAAGCCGTCGGCGGCAAGGGCCAGGGCGGTCGCGCGGCCGAGGGCACCGCCGGCGCCGGCCACGATCGCTACGCTGCTGCTCACCGGGCCGCCACCTTGCTGACAGGCGGTGCGTACGCGCCGAGTTCGGGCAGGGTCGGGTACAGGTCGGGGGGCATGTCGCTTCTCCTTGATGGGCGTACGGAGGGGGCGGTCCGGGGCGGCCACCAGCCGGTCGCGGAGAACCTTGTCGGGCTGGTCGGTGCCAGGGCGGCCCAGGCGGGGAACACCTCCGCCGCGGCCTCGACGGCGAAACGGGCCTCCACTCCCCCGCCGTCGGCGACATGCGCGAACACTTTGCCCGTGCAGGGCCCGAAGTCCCCGAATGTCGCCCCTGCGGTGGCCTCCCGCCGCTGACCTCCGGTGTAGTACTTGCGCACGGGCACTTCAGGCATGGCAACCCATCCTCGCCGAACCATTTGCTTGCGTCGGCAATAAGACTCTCCCTCCGCCCATCGCTTGTCAAGCAACCCCCACAGACAGCACGGCTGTTGCGCGCGAGCAGCCGCCGCATGCCGACGTCGAGCCCCCGGGATCCGTTCGGCCAGCCCCCTCACGAGGACAGAGATGCCGAGCGTCCCGAACACGCCGGATCCCGCCCTTGCCGTTCCGCCGTTCCCGCAGGTGATGAACCTGCTGTCCGGCTTCCAGGTCTCACAAGCCCTCTTCGTCGTGGCCGAGTCGGATATCCCGACGAAGCTGCTGGACGGTCCCCGATCGGTCGAAGCGCCGGCCGCGTCGTCCGGCGCGGACCGCAAGGCGCTGAACCGAGTCATCCGCTTCCTCGCCCCCTGGGCGTCTTCCGGACCGAGGGCAATCTCGCGTCGCTCACGCCTCTGGGAGAGGCCCTGGTGGAGGGCGACCAGGGCGGTGCGCGCGGCGTCGCCCGCTACTGCACGCACACGCACCACGCGCCGTTCGGGGAGCTGCTGCATACCGTCCGCACCGGCGAGCCTGCCGCCACGCACTACTTCGGCAAGCCGCTGTTCCACTGAGTGACCGAGCGACCCAACCTCGTGGAGCTGCGGAACGCGGGGATGTCAGGTGGCGGAAATGGCATGCGCGCCGCCATGTACGACACCTACCGCCTTCCCCAGGGCAAGGTCGTCGCCGACCTCGATGGCGCCGACGGCAACATCCTGATCCAGTTGCACAGAGGCACCCCCCGCCGGCTCTCCGGGACCAGCCTCCGCGACCGTGTCCTCGGCGTCGTACTCGAACCGCTGTCCTGGAACGTGACCCGGCTCGGGCAGCCGCTCACCGAGTGGGAGTGCCCGCGGTCCTCGCAGTCCTGCCTCACCTCTCCCTCACCGGGCGGCGACGGGCCACTGGGGTGATCCGGAGCGACAACGGCACCCCTGAGCGGCGCGCGTTCGGGGAACCGACCCCGGATCCGCTTTTAATCGCGCCAGAGAGCCGAAACGCCGGTTGCGGAGAGCGCTGACGGGCGGGGACCTCCGAGCCATGCCCCACAGCGCTTGAGGGAGATCGCAATGAGCGGCACATCGGCCTTGCCGACACCGTCCGGTCCTTACCTGGACGGAGGGTTGCTGCCCGCCGACTTCTACGCCTATGAGGAACTGCTGTCGGACGGGGAGCGGGAGAAGATCGAGTCCGTCCGCGAGTTCCTCCGCACGCAGGTCGCCCCGATCGTCGACGACTACTGGGCCCGGGCCGAGTTCCCCTTCCAGTTGCTCGAGGGCTTCGGCGGGGCCGCGGTCGATGGATGGGCGCTGGGTGGCGGCTTCGAGCTGGTACTCGCCTACGACCTGATCGTCGCGGCAGAGGATGCCCGGTTCGGGTTTCCCGGGGTCATGCGCGGTCTCGTGGCGGCAGAGGACGGACTGGTCAGGCTGCCGCGCCGCCTTCCCTACCACGTCGCCGTGCGCGTACTGCTCACGGGCGAACGGCTGACCGCCTCCGAAAGCAAGGAGTACGGGCTCGTCCGTGAGCTGACCCCACCCGGCGCCGCGCTGGACGGAGCCCGCGAGCCGGCCGGGGCTCGTCGCACGGAACGCCTCGCCGGCGCCTGCGGCCGTCAAGGAGGTCCTGCGCGAAACGCAGAGCCCGAACGAGGACGACGCGTTCAGATAGCAGGACGAGCTCACGCACGGGTCGGCCACCAGCGAGGACGTGCGGGAAGGCGCGCGAGCGTTCGCGGAGAAGTGCGCGCCCGTCTGGCACGGCCGCTGATGCCGGCCACGTCAGCCTCTTCCCTTCCACCGCAGCCCGTGTCCGACTTCCAGGAGCAGTGACCAGCCATGAACGTGCACAAACCCGTCCAGCGCGTGGCGATCGTCGGGACCGGCACCATCGGTGCGAGCTGGGCGACGCACTATCTCGTCCGAGGCTTCGATGTCACGGCCACCGACCCCGCCCCCACCGCGGAGGCGGCCCTGCGGTCGTACGTGGAGGCGGCATGGGACGCGGCTGCCTCGGTCGGGCTCGCGCCCGACGCCTCGCCTGATCGCCTCAGCTTCACCGCGGACCTGCGTCAGGCCGTCGCGGACGCCGATTTCGTACAGGAGAACGCGCCGGAGCGCCCGGAGCTCAAGGTCCGGCTGTTCGCCGACATCGACGATGCCACGCCGCCGGACGCGATCATCGCGTCGAGTTCGTCGGGCATCACGATGAGCGTCATCCAGGCCGAGTGCCGGCGTCCGGAGCGGACCGTCATCGGTCATCCCTTCAACCCGCCGCACATCGTCCCGCTGGTCGAGGTCGTCGGCGGAACCAAGACCGCCCCCGAGACGGTCCGGGACGCCATCTCGTTCTACACCGCGATCGGCAAGAAACCGATCCACCTCAAAAAGGAGCTTCCCGGGCACGTCGCCAACCGTATCCAGGCCGCGCTGTACCGCGAGGTCGTGTACCTAGTCCAGGAGGGGGTGCTCGACGTGGCGGACTCCGACGACGCGGTGTCCTGGGGACCAGGGCTCCGATGGGGCGTCATGGGTCCCCATCTGCTGTGGCATCTCGGCGGAGGAGAGGGCGGCATCCAGCACTTCATGGACACCCTCATGCCGCGGATGGTGGCGTCCTGGCAGGACCTGGGCACCCCCGAATTCACGCCCGAGCTCCAGGAGAAGATCGTGGGCGGCGTCCTGGAGGAGGCGGACGGCCACTCGGTCGATGAACTGGCCGCCCGGCGAGACGCCATGCTCTCCGCCCTGCTGGCCGTGCGCGCCCAGCACGACCCGTCCGGCCCGCCGAGCGCCGCAGCCGGTCGCCCGGCGAAGGAGGAAGCATGACGCGGTGCCAGGAAAGACTGTTCGTGCTCGAGGCCAGCAGCGGCGGTCGCCTGTTCTCCGTGAACCCCGACGGCTCCGACAAGCAGGTCATCGTCACCGGGTGCAGAATCCCCGACGGGGTCGCCGTCGACGTCGAGGCCGGACACATCTACTGGACGAACATGGGCCTACCCCCGGAGAACGACGGCTCGATCGAACGCGTGGACCTGGACGGAGGCGACCGGACGACGATCGTCCCCAGCGGCGTCACCTACACACCGAAGCAGCTCCACTTCGAGACCGCCGGCCGGAAGCTGTACTGGGGTGATCGCGAGGGCATGCGCGTGATGCGCTGCGACCTCGACGGCTCGAACGTCGAGACCCTCGTGCAGACGGGACACGGAGACGACGACCGCCGCGACGAGACCAGATGGTGCGTGGGAGTCGCCGTCGACCCCCACGGCGGACACCTCTACTGGACACAGAAGGGCCCGAGCGACGCGGGGCTCGGGAAGATCCTGCGGGCCGGAATCGACCTGCCCGCCGGGGAGAGAGCGGCCGAACGGAGCGACATCGAGGTTCTGTTCGAGAGGCTCCCGGAGCCGATCGACCTGGAGCTCGACCTCGCGCAGCGCATGCTGTACTGGACGGATCGCGGAGACCCGCCGCGGGGCAACAGCGTGAACCGCTCGCCGGTGGACCCGCCGGACGAGCGGCGGACGCCCGAGATCCTGTCCACCCACCTCATGGAAGGCATCGGCCTCGCCCTCGATCCGGACGGCGGCCGCTTGTACGTGACCGACCTGGCCGGGAACGTCTACGCGGCCGATCTCGACGGATCGAACCGGAGGGAGATCCTCATCCTGCAGGGCAACCTCACCGGCATCGCCCGTGCTGTGCTGCCGACATGAACGAGGGTCTAGCCCGTCGGACCGGAGGGGTCCACCCACGTGAGCGGGACTCCTCCGGCCGCCGGCCGAGCAGCATCAGCTCGGCCTTGCCCGTTCCCGCCGCGACCGCGCTGGTGCTCGACGAGGCCAGGACATCGGAATAGCTCAGCAGCACTGGGCAGGGTCGAGACGTTCAGGTGTACGCCGACAGTTTGTGACCTGCTGGTTCGTGAGGATCTTGATGGAGGCGGGTGATCTTGCAACACTGGCCATGGTTAGCGGTTGGCCGGCTTCCCGCAGTTGCCGAACCGCCGACCCATCACGGTGTGCCACCCGGCATCATGCAGCGCCTTGCTACTGGTGGTGAGCTTGCCGGGCACCCGAGGACGCCGACCGCACCCCCGGTCGCGCGGCGCGACCGGCAGGTGGCGGCTGAGCGAGGATGCCGCACTGTCAGGCGACGTGCCGGAGGGTGTCGGGGGTGAGATCGGCGAGGGTGGGGTAGCCGTCGACGGCCATGATCAAGTCGGCTTCGGCGAGCAGGGCGCGCAGGACGTGGACGATGCCGGCTTCACCTCCGTAGGCGAGGCCGTATGCGTAGGGGCGGCCGACGCCGACGGCGGTGGCGCCCAGGGCGACGGCCTTGATGATGTCGGCTCCCGTGCGGACACCGGAGTCGAACAGGACGGGCGTGCCGTCGGCAGCTTCGACCACGGCAGGCAGGGCGTCGAGGGCGGGCAGGCCGCCGTTGGCCTGGCGTCCGCCGTGGTTGGAGCAGTAGATGCCGTTCACACCGGCGTCCTTGGCGCGGCGGACGTCATCGGGGTGGCAGATGCCTTTGAGGATCAGCGGCAGGTTGGTGATCGAGCGCAGCCAGGGCAGGTCGTCCCAGGTGAGCGGGTTGCCGAAGATCCGTGCCCATAGCGCGACCGCGGCCTTCGGGTCGTCCTCCGGGCCAGGGGCGAGGCGGGAGCGGAAGACGGGGTCGCTGGTGTAGTTGGCCAGGCAGTTCCCGCGTAGCTGAGGGAAGTTGCTGGTGCCCAGGTCGCGGGGGCGCCAGCCGGTGATCCAGGTGTCCAGGGTGACCACGATGCCCTTGAACCCGGCCTTCTCGGCACGGTGGACCAGGCTCTCGGCCAGTTCCCGGTCGGTAGGGGTGTAGAGCTGGAAGAAGCCCGGGGTGCCGCCGAACTCCTCGGCGACCTGCTCCAACGGATCGACGGTCAGTGTGGAGGCGATCATCGGCACACCGGTGCGGGCGGCGGCGCGGGCAGTGGCGAGATCACCGTGGCCGTCCTGCGCGCACAGCCCGATCACTCCGACCGGGGCCATGAACAGCGGCGAGGGCAGGCGCATCCCGAACAGGTCGACGGACAGATCCCGGTCTGTGGCCCCCACCATCATGCGCGGGATGAGGCCCCATCGTCCGAACGCGGCGACGTTGGCCCGCTGGGTGCGCTCGTCGCCGGCGCCGCCCGCGACGTAGGAGCGAACCGAGGCGGACATCGCGGCCTGAGCCAGCGGCTCCAGGTCGTCGTAAGCCATCGGGAAGCGCGGCACCACCCCGCGCAGCCCGTCGATATAGATCTCGTCCTGGTAGTCGGCGAAAGCCATGATCCGGCCCTCCTTCACGCCCGCCGGGTGCGGGCCCATGAAGTCCACAATGAAAGAGTGATGCACGAAAGCCGCCAAACGCAGGATTCTGGCTCATGAGGCGAGACTATGCAGGATGATGGACCGGCACTGCTGACAGAGGACGAGCTGGCGCTGATCAGTGCCCTGCAGCTGCGACCGCGGGCCTCGTGGACCGATCTCGGGCGCGCCTTGGGCGTCGACCCGGTCACCGTCGCTCGCCGCTTCAGCCGCCTGTCCGACCAAGGCGCCGCGTGGGTGGAGTTCTCACCCGGCCCGCGCCTGTTCGAGCAGATCTGCGTGGCCTTCGTCGTGATCGACTGCGCTCCGGGAGCCACCGCCCAGGTCGCCCAGGCACTGAGCGCCCACCCCCACATGCTCACGATCGAGCGCGCGGCCGCCAGCCACGACATCCTCGCCACCGTCGCCACCCGCGACCTGCCGGCCCTCTCCCACTACACCCTCGACCTGCTCCCACACCTTCCCGGTATCACCACCGTGCAGGCCCGGATCGTCACCCACATGTTCACCGAGGGCGGCCGGTGGCGTATCGCCGCCCTGGCCGCCGGCCAACGCGCCCAGCTGACCGACCCGCCCTCAGCCCGAACCGCAGCCGTTGCCCCGGGCGAGATCACCCCCTTCGACCGCGCCCTCGTCACCCGGCTCGCCCATGACGGCCGCGCTCCTTACCAGACCCTGGCCAACGACCTCGGCGTCAGCCTCTCCACCGCCAAACGCCGCACGGAGCAGCTCACCCGCCGCGGCCTCCTGAGGTTCCGCTGCGACTTCGCCCGCCCCCTCGGCGGCTGGCCCGTCGCTGTCACCCTCTGGGCCAGAGTCCCACCCGCTGACCTCCCCGAGATCGGCCACGCCCTCGTCCGCCTGCCCGAAACCCGCAACTGCGCCGCCGTCAGCGGACCCCACAACCTCATTCTCCAGGCCAGCCTGCACTCCGTCAGCGACGTCCTGCGCCTGGAAACCCAGCTCGCCACCGCTCACTCAAGCCTCGACATCGTCGACCGCGTCATCACCCTGCGCCAAGACAAGCTGCTCGGGCGTCTCCTGGACCCGCATGGCCGCTCCGTCGGCGTCATCCCGCCCGACCTCTGGGCGGAGGCGGCGATTTGACGCACCCGAGCCTGCCGGCGAGATCGACATCTGCAGAGGAATCAGCGTCAGACGCGTAGATTCTTGTCCGCGTACGAGGCCATCTGCGCGGCCCCGTACATGCCGCACTACACGAGCCGGGCCTCACTCGCTCGGGTCGTCCGACGGCCGGCAGATCGTTGGACCGGGACGAGTTGTCCAGAGTGGCCGAAGGCCGGCGCGCAACGCCGCCGCAGGCGCCCTTGACCACTAGGGTCGCTCCTCGCACTTCCCGATCCGACGGCCCCAACACCCCCTGTATGTACGCCAGTTGGAGCATACCGAGCCCTGCACTTGAGCCCGTACCCAACTGTGCACGCGACCTTGCACCCCGACTCTTCTGCCCTGGTTGCTCATCGCCTGCGGCACGCCCATGAACAGGCCTTCCAGGCGGGCCCCGGCCGCCGGTACGCACTATCTGCTCCTCCACGGCCTCAGCCTCTGCCATCGGTCCCGTTCTCGACCCGGTCACACGGCGACGGTGGCGTGCATTTCCCACACGAGGATCTCGGCGGGCTCGGTGGCGCTGACCTGGTGCCCGCCCGTGGCGGTGAAACGCACAGCGTCGCCCTCGTTGAGTCCGCCGGTGCCCTCCAGGTCCACCGAGCCGCGGGCAATGAACAGGTGCAGGTACGGCGCCTCGGGCAGGAACACATGCTGCCCGGGGCGCAGCCGTGCCGCGTACAGCGCGGCGTGCCGGTTCTGGATCCGGATGGCGCTGGCGTCCTTGTGCTTGTCCATGCCGGACGCCACCGTGACCAACCCCCCGGTCAGCAACTCGCCGTCGATCTCAAGCTGTTCGTAGCCCGGCGCGACGCCGGCCTCGTCCGGCAGGACCCACATCTGGATGAAGTGCACCGGGACGGTGGGACGTTCGCCGTTCGACCGGTAGGAGTCGTTCTTCTCCGAGTGCAGGATCCCGGTGCCGGCGCTCATTCGCTGGGCCAGACCGGGGTAGATCACGCCGGAGTGGCCGCCGGAGTCCTGGTGGACCAACGAGCCCTGAAGAACCCAGGTGACGATCTCCATGTCCCGGTGCGGATGAGTCTCGAAGCCCGTACCCGGCTGCACCAGGTCCTCATTGTTGACCACCAGCAGACCGTGGTGCGTGTTGGTCGGATCCGGCTGGTGAGTACCGAGGGAGAACGAGTGCTTGGAGTCGAGCCAGGACAACCTGCTCGCCAGCCGCCGGCCGGCGCGCCGCACGTCCACCGTGGGTGTCAGCAGTGCGCTCATAGTGCGCTTCCTTTCCATACAGACATCCCCAAAATGTTCAACATTCAACGTCCACGCTACGCCCGAATCACATGAACATTCAAGTCGTTCGGAGGGTGTGAGCGGCACCTACCCGCCGACGCCACCACGCTTGCTCACCCCAAGAGGGCCGGGCTGCGCCATGGCGCGATCTGGCACCCCCGGGGCCCTATACCCTTGCCCGAATCGGACGGTCCAGGCCTCCAACCGCGACAGGCCAGGCTGATAGGCTCTCAAAATGACCACCCACGACAAGTCGCCGCAGGTAGACGAGCACGCCGACTTGTGGCTCACGCCGGCCGAACTGGCGTCGTGGATGTCACTGGCCCGCCTGATCACCCGGCTTCCCTGGGCCATCGACGCACAGCTGCAGCGCGACGCGGAGCTGAGCATGGTCGAATACATGGCCCTGGCAATGCTGGCGCAGGCCCCCGAGTGGACCTTGCGCATGAGCACGCTGGCCGAACGCACCAGCTCGTCGCTGTCCCGGCTGTCACACCTGGTGAAACGACTGGAAAGCCGCGGCTACGTCCGGCGTGAACCGGACTCCAATGACGGGCGCTTCACCAACGCCATCCTCCTGCCCGACGGCATGAGCAAGCTGGAATCGTCCGCACCCGGCCATGTGGCCTACGTCCGCCACCTCGTGGTGGACAACCTGTCCAGCGAACGCCTGCGCCGACTCGGCCAGGACGCCGAGCGCATCCTGCAGCGCATCGACTCTCCCGCACGCTGAGCGCACCGGGGCGCGGCACGTCGCATGAGCCTCCCGTCATTCCGTGACAGTGCCCCGCGCCCGGTGAGAGTGCACGCTGCCCGCAGAGCGGGACGCCACCGCGACGCCCCACGTCCGCGATCGGCTCGCCCCGACGGGCCGGCTGACGGCATCGGCGCCACCGCATCCCACCAGATGGCTTGAGTATTCGACTCGCGTTTGACGCCAAGCTGCCCAACTCTCCACGTCGACAGTCTCGCGTGCCTCAATCACTTGAGTGTTAAAGTTATTGACGTGAGGAAGTCGGGCTCGTCACTGACTGGGCTCTGCCATGCCAGCCTTTGCAGACCCGTCGGAGGGCGCTCCCGTGCAACACGCCGAACTTCCCTGACAACCAGGCACTGCCCGGAACACCTGCGTCGGTGGTGTCACTTCGTTGCCTCTCGTGCACCAGCTCACCCCGCCACCGACAGGTGGTACCAACCGTGCGAACCAAGAGAATCCAAAATGCCCACAACGAGAAGATAATTCGCCACGCCTACCAGGTCGCCGAGGACAAGGACGTCGCCGGCTGGATCGCGGCGTTCACCGAGGACGGGACCTTCACCGACGAGTCCATCCCCTGCACCTACCGCGGCCCGGACGAGCTCGGCACCACTGTCGAGGTCTACGCCAAGGCATTCCCGGACATGCACCGCGAGCTTCTTCAGTTCTACGTCACCGGCAACATGGTCATCGTGCAACTGCGCCTACAGGGCACCCACCTCGGCCCGCTGGAACTGCCCAGCGGCACCGTCCCCCCGACCGGCAAGCGAATGGACGCGCCATGCTGCGACGTGTCAGAGCTCGTTGACGGCAAGATCAAGCGGTTCGACTGCTACGCCGAGGGCTCCGTCATCGCCAAGCAGCTCGGCCTGGCCTGAGTCGGCGGCGAACCGCGCACGCGGATCCGGCGGCGAACCGCGCACTACCAGGCCCGACCCCTCCGGGCCCTGGTCACTCGGCCCGCGAGCAGGCGACGCGTGGCGCGTATGATCCGCCGAGGGGTCACCGAGGCCGCCCGAAGGACCTCATAGGCGCGGCCCAGTTCCCGCACCTCGCGCCGCGGCTGGGCGAGTTCTTCCTTCGACTCGGTGGTAAGCAGGCCGTCCCGCTCGCCGGCACCGGCCTCGGCCTCCCGGATCCAGCCTCGCAGGGCCTCGTGATGCACGCCGAGTCCCTCGACCATGCGACGGATAACGGGCTTCGGCTCGGCGGTCCAGTACATCCGCACTGCACGCTCACTCAACTCCAGTGGGTATTTCCTGGCGATCGTCTGCGAGCGAGGACGCACGGCAGCAATGCGGGCCGTTCCCTCTCGTGGCCGGCTATTAACCCATCCGAACGAAGCCACGGTGACTCAACTCGCTCAGTACAGCAGCAAGCAACCAGTGGACCACCCAGCCGCTCCAGAACGCCTCATGAGGGTGGAACATGCCGTCCCATCGGGTGGATTTCCACGGACTCTCCTCCAGCGCTGTGGCGTGGGAGGGCCGTCCAGTGCGGAATTACTGACGCGCGCCCGCTTGCAAGGATGACGCAACGGTGGTGTCGTTTGGGTTGGTTCATGGGCTAGTGACCCTGCATTCGCTGTCCACCATGGGAACGGCCGGGCATCGGAATCGATGGCACGGTGTATGCACATGCACCTTCATCTTCCGGCACGCACGAAAGATGGCATCTTACGATGACTGAGCAATCCACCGTCCGAAGCGTGACGTACGATCTGCTGCGAAATCTTGGACTCACCACCGTCTTCGGCAATCCCGGTTCGACAGAGCAGCCTTTCCTGCAGGAATTCCCGGACGATTTCACCTACATCCTTGCGCTGCAGGAGGCCTCCGTCATCGCGATGGCAGACACCTTCGCCCAGGTCACCGGACGTCCGGCATTGGTCAACGTGCACTCCTCCGCGGGCATGGGAAACGCGGTGGGGAATCTGGTGGCGTCCTACCACGGGAACACACCCCTGATCGTCACCTCGGGACAGCAGCACCGAGAACTAATCATCGGCGATCCTTATCTAGGCAACCGCGAAGCCACCACGCTCCCCAAACCGTGGGTGAAGTGGTCGTACGAGCCCGCACGTGCCGAGGACGTCCCCGAGGCGATCATGCGGGCCTACGCGATGGCCCTGCAGCCGCCGGCCGGACCGGTCTACCTGTCGATTCCCATGGACGACTGGAAGCGGCCCCTGGCCGGCTACAGCCGCGTCCGGACGGTGAGCAACCGAGTCGCTCCCGACACGGAACGTCTACGGCTCTTCGCCGACCGCATCTCCGCCAGCCGCACCCCCGCGCTGGTCTTCGGCCCCGAGGTGGACCGCAGCGGCGGATGGGACAGCGCGGTCGCCCTGGCGGAGAAGCTGCGCGCGGCTGTCTACGGGGCCCCGCTGCTGGACCGCGCCTCCTTCCCTGAAGACCACCACCTCTTCCGCGGCCCGCTGGGCATGTCCGTGAAGACCATCAGCGATCGGCTGACTGGCCACGACCTGGTCGTCGTGATCGGCGCCGAGGTGTTCCGGTATTACCCCTATGTCCCCGGTGACTACCTGCCGGATGGCACGGAACTGCTCCAGATCACCGCCAACCCTGATGTCGCGGCTGCGGCGAGAGTGGGCGACAGCCTCCTGAGCGACACCAAGACGGCGATCGACCAACTCCTGGACCTCCTCACGGAGGGATCCGCGAGGACTGCCCCGGAGCCCATGGCACGCTCCCATGAGCTTCCACAGGTGCCCAACAGCCCACTCACACCGCCAGAGGTCTATGCAGCCCTCAGCCGGGTCAGGCCTGCCGACGCGGTCATCGTCAACGAATCGACCTCCACCATGGCCCAGCAGGTCGAGTGGCTGCCCACGGTCAGGACGGGATCGTTCTTCGCCACGGCCAGTGGAGGGATCGGCTGGGGCGTGCCGGCGGCCGTAGGCGTTGCCCTGGGCGATCGGGACAGGGGCGTGTCCCGGCCGGTCATCGGCCTGATCGGTGACGGCTCCTTCCAGTACTCCGTGCAGGCGATCTGGACGGCAGCGCAGCACGAACTGCCGATCGTGTACGTGGTCATGCGAAACAGCGAGTACTCCATCCTCAAGAGCTTCGCGGTGCTGGAGGAAACCCCGGGCGTTCCCGGACTCGACCTGCCCGGGCTCGGCATCACCTCCGTGGCCCGCGGCTTCGGATGCCGCGCCATCGACGTCGAGACCGTCGAGGATCTTGAGCGGGAGTTCAAAACGGCCCTGACCGCCGACACCACGACGGTCATCGTGGTGCCCACACAACCCCAAAGAGCAATGCTGTAAAGGGTACCGAGATCGGCTGCCCCCAGCCGGCCGCTGGGGGCCAAAACCGGATCTTGAGGGGACACAGGAGCAATCATGGATCTTGGGCTGAAAGATCGGGTATTTATCGTCACAGGCGGCACCCGCGGTCTGGGAATGGCCACCGCACGCGAACTGGTCGCGGGCGGCGCGAAGGTGGTCGTCAGCGGTGTCAACGAAAAGTCGGTCGCCGCCGCGGAAACGGAACTCGGCGGCCTCGGGCAGGCGGTCGGCGTCGTCGCTGACAACACTGACGCCGACACACCGGACCGGCTGATCGGTGCGGCGCGCAGTGCCTTCCAGCGGCTGGACGGGATCCTCATCAGCGTCGGCGGCCCACCGACCGGCACTTCTGACACGATCGACGACGCCCAATGGCGCGCGTCCTTCGAATCAGTCTTCCTGGGCGCGGTACGGCTGTCCCGCGCCGCTGCCGAGGAACTGGGCGAAGACGGGGTGATCGGATTCGTGCTCTCCGCCTCCGTGTATGAGCCGATCCCGGGCCTCGCCATCTCCAACTCCTTTCGCCCAGGCCTGGCCGGCTACGCCAAGAACCTCTCCAACGAACTGGGCCCCCGTGGCATTCGCGTCGTCGGCTTCCTGCCAGGCCGCATCGAGACCGACCGGGCCCGCGAACTCAACGCCCTCACCGGCGACATCGACGCCGCCCGCGCACGCGCCACCGCCGACGTCCCCCTGCGCCGCCTCGGTCGCCCCGAGGAATTCGGCCGCAGTGCCGCCTTCCTTCTGTCGCCCGCCGCGTCCTACATCACTGGCGTGATGCTCTCCATCGACGGCGGCGCTCGGCGTGGCTTCTGACGAACTCATACGTGGTTGGCAGTGACGGCCGTTCTCGCCGGGGACGGCCGATGCGAGCAGCGACCGCAGTCGGAACGCGTCACCCCCTGTCCATCAGTTGCTCTGCCGCTCAGCAGGTGACGCCTGGATCAAGGTTGGCCGTCAGAATTTCCTTGCTTGACAAAGCAGATGATTGCCTGGGCATACTCGGCTCGATCGGTATGGAACACGGGAGCCCGTATGAACCTCGGTATAGCCATCGCTGACTTCACCCAGTCCCGGGGCCCGGCAGGTATCGCACGTCACGTCGGCCGGCTTGCCCGCGCCGCGGAGGAGTACGGGTTCACTCGCATCGCCGTCATGGATCATCTCTTCCAGATCGGGATCGTGGGGACACCCGAACAGGCAATGCTGGAGGCGTACACCACGCTGGGCTACCTGGCGGCGAGCACCGAGCGCGTGGAGCTTCTCGCTCTGGTGACCTCGGCCGGCTACCGCGAGCCCGGCCTGCTGGCCAAGATGGTCACCACTCTCGATGTGCTGTCCGAGGGCCGGGCAGCCCTGGGCATCGGCGTCGGGGCGGGGTTCAACGTCGCCGAGGCGCGCGGACTGGGTCTGCCCTTCCCGCCTGTCGCGGAACGGTTCGAGCGGCTCGAAGAGACGCTGCGGATCTGCCTGCAGATGTGGAGCGACGACGAAGGGCCCTTCAACGGTCGCCACTACCGGCTCGAGCGCACCCTCAACTCCCCGGGCACGGTGCGGCGGCCCCATCCGCCGATCCTGATCGGCGGGTCCGGCGAGCGGAAGACGCTGCGGCTTGTCGCGGAGTACGGCAACGCCTGCAACCTCTTCCACGGACCCGACCTCCAGCACAAGCTCGATGTGCTGCGCGGACATTGCGACCGGGCCGGGCGGGACTACGACACGATCGAGAAGACGGTCCTCCTCCCCCTCGACCCCGGGCGGCGGGGCGAGCGCGTGCCGGCTCTGCTCGCCGAACTGCGCCGACTTCACCGGATCGGCATCGACCACGTCATCGGCCCCATACAGGGAGCCGACCAACAGGCAGCCCTCCAACTGCTCGGAGAGCGCGTCGTTCCCGAGGTGCCGCATCTGTGACCGCAACGCGGCAGGAACTGGACCAGCCCAGCAGCATTAATTTGCTTCAAGAAGCATTAACCGATAAATCCTCGGAGGGATCCATGAGCGACAGCAACGACCACCCGGGCGGAAACGCCGATGTCATCGTCGTCGGAGGCGGATCCGCGGGCGCAGTACTCGCCGCCCGGCTCAGCGAGGACTCGCAGCGCAAGGTCCTGCTGATCGAGGCAGGCCCGGACTACCTCGCGGGGCAGTTCCCCTACGGGCTCCAGACCCCGCATCTGCTGGCCGATCCTGATCACGACTGGGGCTACACCGCGCGGGGCACCGACCGGGCCCCGAGCATCCCCGCTCCGCGCGGCCGGACCATGGGGGGCAGTTCCTCCGTCAACGCAGGGGTGGCCCTCCGGGCGCGTGCCGCGGACTTCGCCGCCTGGGCGGACCGTTACGGCATCAAGGGCTGGTCCTACGAGGACGTACTCCCCACGTTCAGGCACATGGAGAACACACCGACCGGCGACGACCCCTACCACGGGCGCTCCGGACCCTTCCCCGTCCGCCAGTGGACCTACGAGGAACTCACGTCGCCTCTACGGGCGTTCGTCGACGGCTCGGCGGACCGGGGGTTCCGGCGTGTCGACGACTTCAACGGGGCCGGGCAGGAGGGCGTCGGTGGCTATCCCGTCAACATCGTCGACGGGGTGCGGCAGAACGCCGCCCTGGTCCATCTGACGCCGCAGGTGCGGCAGCGCCCCAATCTCGAGGTGATCAGCGATGTCACCGTCGACACCGTGCTGATCAAGGACGGCACGGCGCGCGGCGTGGTGAGTGCCTCTGGCACCGTGTACCGGGCCGCCGAGGTGGTACTCGCCGCGGGCAGCTACGGCAGTCCGGCCATCCTGCTGCGCTCCGGCGTCGGCCCGGCGAAGGACCTGCGGGCCTTGGGCATCGACGTGGTCGCCGATCTTCCGGTCGGCCGACGGCTGCAGGACCATCCGTTCTTCCACTCGCTGTTCGCCCTGGCGCCCGAGCACCAGACGATGACGGAGGCCTTCGCGGCGGGCCTGTGGTGCGCCTCGACCGAGGCTCAGGCCGGCGAACTGGACCTCGGCATCGTCGCCGTGCACCTGCTGGACGGCTCCTTCAGCCCGAGCGGCGGGGCCCTGCTCCTGGCGACGGCCGTCACCCGGCCGGAGTCGCGAGGCTCTCTCAGCCTGGCCGGCCGGGACCCGTACGACGCTCCGGTCATCGACAACAACTACCTCGCGACCGCCAGGGACCGCCGACGCATGCTGGAGGGCGTGAAGCTCGTGCGTAGCCTCGTGAGCACGCCGCGGTTCGCACGGGTGATGGCCGGCGAACTCGTTCCCGGCGATGCGGTGCAAGGCGACGAGGAACTACTCGACACGATCGAGGCCGGGATCTCCACCTACGGTCACCCCACCTCGACCGTGCCCATGGGAGGGCCCGAGGACGAATGGGGCGTGGTCGACGAGTTGGGCGCGGTCAGGGGGGTTGCGCGGCTGCGCGTCGTGGACGCCTCCATCATGCCGGAGGTCCCGTCGACCGTGACCAACGCGACCACGATCATGATCGCGGAGCACATCGCCCGCCGCGTGTACAAGGCCTGACGGGGCGTGTGAAACACCGACGCCGGGAGCGCGACGTGGACCGCTCGATCGGAACGGTCCGCGTCAGCCCCACTGTACGGGCGCGCAGGCGACGACCGCATCGACCAGGTCCTCCTGCGCCACGGACGCATCCCTGAGCCACGCCTCGATGGCTCCTGCGAATCCGTGGGAGACGAACTGCGCGACGACCTGCCGGCTCACGGCGGGGAGATCCGGGTGGGTAATGCGCGCCATGAATGCCAGGCGGTAGTCGATGAAGTGCCGCACCAGCGCCTCGTACACGCCGCGGTCCGCTGGATCCGCCAGAGCGTTCCGGTAGACGGCCCTGAACCGCGCCATGTGATCGGCGACCTCGCCGGTGGCGAGGCGCAGTTGCTCCTCGGCCGAGTATCCCCCTTCGGCTTGCCGCTGCTCTTCCCACCGGTGGCCTGGCTCCAGGTCGGCGTACAGCACCTGGATGAAAAGGTCCAGTGGGCTGTCGTACCGGTTGTAGACCGTCGCCCGGCCCACCCCGGCGCGGTCGGCCAGCTCGGCGACGCCGGCCCGCGAGATGGGCCGCTGCGCCGCGAATTCCGCAATGGCCCGCTCAAGGGCCCGGGCTGGGGCTTCCCACTCGGCCATCTCACCCGAGGAAGCCGCCGACCGGCCGGCCAGCCAGCCGTGAACTGGTCGACGCCTATGCCCACGGCGCGGACCGGCGCGACGGCAAAGGCCGGATGGCGCTCTTCACCTCCGACACCCGGTTCCTCGTGTTCACGGACGCGATGGGTTCGGAGCCGACTCAGGAGCTGCACGGCCGCGACTCGCCGAACGCCCCCGTCTTCGGCAATCTGAACACGTACGACACCACTACTCACTTCAACGGGCAGAGCACGGTATCGGTGGACGGTGACCGGGCAACCGGCGAGAGCTACTGTCTGGCGCATCACCTGTCCTGGGCGAGGACGGGCAGCGGACGCTGATGATCGCCTCGAACCGTTATCTCGACGAATTCGTCAAGCAGGACGGCGGGTTGCTCTTCGCCGGGCGCGAACTGATGGTCGACCGGACCGAGACACGGCCGTCCGTGGCCTGATTCAGTCGAGCTTTTTCACTACGGCTTCGAACTGCCTCACCAGGGCGGGCAGGGAGCGTCCGTCGAGCTGGTCGACCACCCGCTTGCGGGCACTGGCCAGATGAACGGGGTAAGCGGCCTCGATACGCTTCAGCCCCTCCGGGGTCAGAGAGGCCACATTGCCCCGGCCGTCGCATTCGTGGCGCCGCTTGACCACCTGGCCCCGCGCCTGGAGCGTGTCCACGATCCGGGTGATCCGACTTGCCGACAGGGCGCTGGCCGAGGCGAGATCCGTCATCCGCAGCTCCTGGTTCTCGGCCTCGGAGAGGTTCACGAGGACGACGTACTCGGAGAGCGTCAGTCCCGTGGACCGCAGCAGATCGTCGTCCAGCGAGCGCGGGAGCGCGATGATGACGCGCATCAGGGCACGCCAGAATCGTTCTTCCTCGGCGGTCAGCGCATCGGTTTCACTCATCCTTACAGCTTACGTGCTCAAGCAAGCAAGCTCAAGCAGTGATCAGACCTCGGGTTCTCGTGCAGCCTGCGGCGCCGCACAGAGCCGGTCGGCGACCGACTCCACCTGTGCGGCGAGCGGGCCGACGATCGCGGGATCCAGCTGATCCATGACTCGCCTGCGGGCGCTGACCAGATGGGCCGGATAGGCGCCGCGCAGCCGCCGCCGGCCCTCCTCCGTGATCACAGCCACATACCCTCGGGCGTCCGTCGCATGGCGTCGCTTGACCACCAGGTCATCGGCCTGCAAATCCTCCACCACCCGCGTGATGCGGCTCGCGGACAGGGCGGTCGCAGCGGCCAGGTCCGTCATGCGCAGCTGGTTGCCGGCCACCTCCGAGAGGTGCATCAGAACGATGTACTGGGTGAGCGACAAGCCTGTGCAGCGCAGCAGATCCTCATCCAGCGCGCGGGGCAAGGCCACCAGCAGCCTCTGAAGCGAACGCCACAGGCGCTCCTCCTCACAGCTCAGCGGTTCCGAAGCCGCCACCCTCCCCCAGTCCCACGCCTCCATGCCCTCACCCTTCCTCCCGGTCGCGGCCTGAGCCGGTTCACATCTCCCAGTTTACTTGCTTGACAAAGCACTAGCACACCAATGATTCTTGCTTACGCAAAGAACAATCTATCTGGGATCGCCGTGTGCGACGACGAGTGAGAGGCCACAAGGGCATGAGTGTTCAGTTGCCCCCCGCCGGGACCTACCAGGTCGATCCGACGCGATCGTCCATCAGCTTCACCACTCGGCACCTGTTCGGCCTCGGCAAGGTGAACGGCACCTTCGCGCTGGAGTCGGCGAGCATCTCCGTCACCGAGCCGGTGACCGAGTCGGCCGTACACGCGGTCGTCGCGGCGGACAGCTTCCGGACCGGTGTGGCTCGCCGGGACGATCACGTGCGCTCGCCCGCGTTCCTGGACGCGGACCGGCACCCGGCCATCCGCTTCGAGTCGAGCGGGGTAGTCCGCGGTGAGGACGGCGTCTGGATGGTGGAGGGGTTGCTCACGCTCCGGGGGCACCAGGCTCCCGTTCAACTGACGATCGACTCACTGACCGTCAGGGACGGATCGCTGCGGCTCTCGGCCTCGGTGACCGTCGACCGATACCGCCACGGCCTGACAGCCGCCCGCGGGATGGCAGCCCGCCGACTGCAGCTTTCCCTGACCGCCACCGCGAACCCCACCGCGAACCCCACTACGAACCCGACCGCGAACCCGACCGTCGGCACGGCGACTCGCGCCGTCGCTCCGACAGAACAAGAAAAGGAACTTCTGATGTCTCCCAAGATCGCAGTGATCTACTACTCCTCCACCGGGACGGTCCACGAGCTAGCGGAGTCGGTGGCCGAGGGCGCCCGCAAGGAAGGGGCGGAGGTACGGCTTCTGCGTGTGGCCGAACTGGCCCCCAAGGAGGCCATCGCCACCAACGACGCCTGGGCGGCGCACATGGTGGCCACCGAGGACATCCCGGTGGCGACCCCGGACGACATCGAGTGGGCGGACGCGGTCATCTTCGGCTCCCCGACCCGGTTCGGCAACGTCGCCAGCCAGCTCAAGCAGTTCATCGACGCCCTCGGCGGCCTGTGGGCACAGGGCAAGCTGGCCGACAAGGTCTACAGCGGCTTCACCGCCACCTCCAGCGCCCACGGTGGCCAGGAGTCCACCCTGCTGGCCATGTACAACTCCGTCCACCACTTCGGCGGCATCCTCGTCACTCCCGGCTATACCGACCCCGTGAAGTTCGCCGACGGCAACCCCTACGGCACCAGCCACGTCAGCGGCCAGGGGACCGTCCCCGTCGACGACACCGCCCGTGCCGCCGCCGTCTACCAGGGCAAGCGCGTGGCCGCCGTCACCGCGCAGCTCAAGAACGCGTAAACCGTGGGCAGGCCCGTTCCGGCGCCGCTGACTACGTGCCGCCGGAACGGGCCGAACCCGCCCACCTGTTCAGGGGCGCCGCCGTGCGGATCGAGCCGCCGGATTCCGGATTCGGCGTCGGCGTTGTAGTTCACGTACAGGGTGTCGTCGGGAGCCCGGACGACGCCGGAGACGACGGCCGTGCCGGAGATTGTGGGCGGTGGCGTGGCGAGGATCGTGACCTTGCCACGTGGGGTGACCCTGGCCACCTCCCGCGCGAAGGCGAATGTCAGATCTCCGGCCGCCTCCGACGGATTCGCCACGCCCACCCCGCGGAGTCAGGGGCCGCGGGCTCCGGCCGGGCCCGCCGTGATGCGCCCGGCCCCCGGACGTAGGAGCGTGGTGGAGTAGGGAGGAGGGCTATGGGCGCGCCCGTCCCGCGGCGGCGGGACCGTGAGGAGCGCGGCTGGCTGCGCGGCGCACCGCCACCGCGTTGGGTGCGAGCGCTGCCGCCGGCCCTGCTGGCGGCGGTCTGCATCTCCGAACTCGCGAGCAGTCACCCCTTGGACATCGGCTTCCTGCTGGGCGCCATCCCGTCACTGGCCGTGCTCTCCTACGGACCGGTGGCGACGGCCGTCTTCGGCGCCGTCGTCATCGTCCTTCTGAACGTACCGGAGCTGCGGCTCAACCATCCGGGCAACACCGACCTGCTGACCATCACGTTCGTCGCGGTACTCAGCGTCGTCGTCTCCCTGGTGCGCAGCCGGCGCGACGCCCATCTGGTCACGGTGCGCACGGTCGCGGAAGCCGCCCAGTTCGCCGTGCTGCCGCCGCTTCCCGAACGCGTCGGCCCCGTGCGATGCGCGGGTCTGTACCGGGCGGCGCAACGCGAGACGCTGGTGGGCGGTGACTTCTTCGAGGTGCGCGACGGCCCCTTCGGCGTACGAGCCGTGATGGGCGACGTGCAAGGACACGGGCTGTCGGCCGTCGGGACGGTCGCCTCGCTCCTCGGGGCGTTCCGGGAGACGGTGCTCGACCAGGGCGACCTGAAGTCGGCCGCGGCCCGCCTCGATCGCCGGCTGGTCGTGGACTCGTCCCAGACCGAGCACACCGAGCTGTTCGCGACCGCCCTGCTCCTGGAGTTCTCACCCGACGCGGACGCGGTGCGGCTGACGTCGTGCGGACATCCGCATCCGTTTCTGCTGCGTGACGGAAAGGCCGTCGAACTCGTTCTCGAACCGGGGGCTCCCCTCGGTCTCGGATTCTTCGAGAACTCTCCGCCGCAGGTCTGCACCGTCCGACTCGAGCGCGGCGACCGGCTGTTCCTGAGCTCCGACGGTGTGAGCGAGAGCCGGGACAAGGCAGGTGCCTTCTATCCCTTGGCCGAACGCCTGACCACCTTCGCCCGGGAGGCGCCCGGCGAACTCACCGTCCGCGTGTGGGGAGACCTCGTACGGTTCTGCACCGTGGTGCGCGACGACGTCACGATGCTGGTCCTCACGCCCGACGCTCAGGACGACCGCGACCGAGCCCGCTGACGGGGACAGGCCCGGGTGAACGGGCTCGTCCGCCCGGGCCGTGTGCGGCGGTCCGGGCGGGCGAGGTGGGTTGGTGGAGGTCAGGGGGTGAGCTGCCACTGCTGGATGTAGCCGACGTCGATCGCGGCGGTGTCACGCACCCGCAGGATCCAGGTGCCGTTGACGGGTTGCGCGGAGGCGTCGACGGTGAAGGTCTGGTCGACGTTGTCGGCGCTGCCGCCGCTGTGGTTCAGCAGCGAGTAGACGGTGCCGTTGGGGCCGACCAGGTCGACCGTCAGGTCACCTCGGTACGTGTGGATGATCTTGACGTAGACCTGGGTGGTGGCCGAGGCGTTGCCGGTCTGGCCGGTGATGGTGATCGGCGATTCGACCGCGGGTCCGTTGTCGGGGATGTCGACGCGCGTGCCGCTGGCGAAGATGTTCGCCACCCGCCAGTTGAAGCTCACCGAGACGGCCGCACCGGTGCTGTCGGCGACCGTCAGGGTCACGTCGCCGGTCCCGGTGGTGGTGGGGACGCCGGAGATCAGGCCGGTGTCGCTGATCGTCAGGCCGTCCGGCAGACCGGTGGCCTGGTAGGTCAGGCCGGCGCCGGAGTTGGTGGTGTAGGCGCTGGTCTGCAGGGAGACCTGCTGGCCGACGCCACTGATCTGGTCGTCGATCGGGGCCACGTTGACGCCGAGCGCGATCCGGTCGCCGACGTGGATCCCGGCCCAGGCGGCGGCGACGGCGAGGTAGGTGTCGCTGTACGCGCCGAAGAGGTCGGCGGCGGCCTGGAGCGTCGCTGTCCGGGCGCCGGCGTAGTCGGTGGTGGAGGTCATGTAGGTAGTGAGGGCCCGGTACCAGATCCGCTGGGCGTTCTCGATGCCGATGCCGGTCACCGGCACACCGTCGTAGGTCGGGCTGTCGTACGAGACCCCGTTGACGGTCTTGGCGCCGCTGCCCTCGGAGAGGAGGTAGAAGAAGTGGTTGGCCGGTCCGGAGGAGTAGTGGACGTCGAGGCCGCCCAGCGAGGAGTCCCAGTTGTCGCGCGACGCCCCGTCCTTGGAGGGCTTGTCCATATAGCGCAGGGGGGTGCCGTTGCCGTTGATGTCGATCTTCTCGCCGACCAGGTAGTCGGGGACGTCGGCGGGCAGGTTGGCGTGGAACTCGACCGCGGCGGCGAAGATGTCCGAGGTCGCCTCGTTGAGGCCGCCGGATTCACCGGAGTAGTTGAGGCCCGCGGTGGCGGCGGTGACGCCGTGGCTCATCTCGTGCGCGGCGACGTCCAGGGCGGTCAGCGGGTGCGCGTTGCTCGCGCCGTCCCCGTACGTCATGCAGAAGCAGGTGTCGGACCAGAAGGCGTTGACGTAGCTGTTGCCGTAGTGCGCCCGGCTGTAGGCGGCGACGCCGTCGTTGCGGATGCCGTTGCGGCCGAAGACGTCCTTGTAGTAGTCCCAGGTGGCCGCGGCGCCGAAGGCCACGTCCACAGCGGCCGTCTGCCGGTCGCTCTGGGTGCCGTCACCCCAGACATCGTTGTCATCAGTGAAGAGGGTGCCGGTCCCGGAGGTGCCCTGGTTCAGGTCGTAGGTGCGGTGGCCCGCACGGTCGCCGTCCACCAGTTGGTACGAGGAGCCGGACTGCGTGGTGCCGAGCGGAACCGTCCCGCTGTACTGGCCCGTGCCCGTCCCCGTGCGCACGGCCTCGAAGTCGAACAGGGCCTTGCCCGAGGCGGCGTCGGTGATGACGTGGAGCTCGCTGGGCGTGCCGTCCTCCTGGGTGCCCCCGACCACCGACTCCCAGGCCAGGACCGGCTTGACCCCGGCGGCCCAGACGACCAGCCGGGGGGAGCCGTCGACCTCGGGACGCGTGGCGTCGGCCTTCTTCGCCACCGCGAGTGCCTTGTGGGCGGCGGTGCTGGAGGCGAGCTCGGGCGTGGTGGTCGGCACCTTGAGGGCGGCCTTGGCGGCCTCGGACACGGTGGTACGGCCGTCCTTGGTGTGCACGACCAGGTCGCCGCCGAGGACCGGCAGGCCGGCGTAGGTGCGCTCGTAGCGGGTGTGCGTGGTGCCGTCGGCGTCCTTCGCCACATCCTTGACGATCAGCTTCTCTTTGGAGCCGAGGTCGAGGGTCTTCGCGGTGTCGGTGACCGCGGCGCCCGCGCTCTTCAGGAGCGCGGCGTGCTGGGCGGGAGACAGCTTCGCCGGGGCCGCGCCGGCCCGGGGAGTGGCGACGATCTTCGCGTGGCCGCGGTCGCGGGGAGCCGCGGACGCGACGCCGGCGTGGAAACCGGCGGCGAGCAGTGTACTGACGGTGGTGAGGGCCAACGCCGCGGTGTACCTGCGTCGGTACGAGGAGGTGTGGGGCGGTAACAAGGGCTTCTCCTTCTGGCGACGACCGGCCTGTGGTCCAGGCCGAGTGAGCGGGCCGGCAGGGTGTGGCCGGCTGGCAACGCGCTGAGCAGGGAAGGGCGTTGCGCGAGATGACGCACGAGGGGCGTGTGGGAACTCGGCGGCGCGCGAGAGGTGGGGGGTATGAAGGAACGGTGAACGTTCAGGAGCAGACTGGCATCGCATATGCCGCCTTGTCATGGCAATGACAAAGCAACGGCTGGAATTGACTATTGCTTGCTGGATGTTCGTCCCGGCTCAGGGCTCTTTTCGGCCGCTGCCGGACGGTGCGCGTGGGGCGGCTGCCACCACTTGGGGCGCCTTGCGATGACACCACCGACCGGCTTCTACGCCGACGGCTGTCACTCCACTGCGAACTGGACCGCGCGACAAGCGGCGGACCGTGTGAATCCGGAGCAGTTCGCGTACCACAAGGCCACTGACGGCATGAAGGACCACGTGCGCCGGTGTGCTCGCGCCCAACGGCGTCGCGTTCCCGACCGAGCCTGTGGCCGACTACGAGACAACTCCTCCGTCCGCGCCGAACGTCTGCGATCGCAAGGGGAAACCCACCGCCGATCCGTCCCTCGTGCCCGCCCCGGTGTCGTCCCTCGTCGGGGTGCACACGGTGCGGCTGCCGCTCGACGGTGTGCACACGGGCCGGATCATCGTCACCTCGAAAACCGGCAGGCCCGTCGTGATCGACACCCGACTGTGGGAAGCGGAAGGGCTCCAGGAGCTGTGGCAGCGGTTGAGACTCCCTTTCAGGGACCACGGTGCCCTGGATCGGTACGAGCTGCACGCACGCTTCCCCGGGGTGCGCATGCCGGCGTCAGGTCCACTTCACCATGCACGCTGCTCGTCGCGATCGGAGGCATCGCGTACATCGTCCTGGTGGTGAACCTGCCGTTCCTCGTGCGACCCGTCCGGGGGTCGGCGGTTTGGGGCGGTGTGGGCTCAGCGGCCGGTCCGTATCAACCCCGTCAGGTACCGCCAGAGCGACGAGCGCCGCTGGACGACCGGGTCGTCCCCGACCACCGTCCCGGAGGTGGCGGGCTGCGGCTCCTCGGGCGCCGTCGGTGCGAGCGGCACGGCGAGTTCGTACCGTACCGGCAGCGACCGCAGCCCCCGCATGAACGGGGAGGAGCGCCAGGGCAGTTGGTCGACGGGCAGCGCGAGCTCCAGGTGGGAGAACCGCTCGAACAACCGGCTCACACCCACCGCGGCGACCGTCGACGCCAATTCGCGCGCCGGACACTGACGATGGCCCGCACCCCACGCGAGGTGCGCCCGGGTGCTGATCGTCGTGTTCGACACCACGTGGTCGGCGAAGAGCGGATCGGCGTGCGCGGCGGCCGAGGAGACCCACACCGGGTCGCCCGCGCGGATCGTGTAGTTGCCGAGGGGAGTGTCCTTCGCCGCGAATCTCGGAACGAAGTTCACCAGGGGCGGCTTGCGCATGACCACCCGGTTCATGGTCTCCCTGACCATCCCGGCGGACAGGCTGGCACGGGCGCCGCCCTCCCCCGCGATGACCTCGACCACGGTGTTGGAGATCAGGATGCCGACGTGGTCGGACGTCATGCCGAGCAGCATGAACAGCTCACGGGCCAGCGCGTCCAGCGAGAGGTCCGGGTGCGCGGCCAGCAGGTAGGAGGGGAAGTCGTCGCCCGGCTGCGCCCGCTTCGCCGCCGCCAGCTCGACCAGCGTCTCCAGCAGTCGTTCCAGGGCGGGTTCGGCGTCCGGCCCCGCGTCGAGCACCCGCCACATGTCCATGAGCGCGTCGTCGCCCTGCGAGCCGGGGATGCCGAGGAGATGGCTTGCCACCATCAGCGGCAGCGGTCGTGAGAACTGCGCCGACAGGTCCGCCACGCCTGTGCCGCCGCCCTGGCCCAGCAGGGTGATCAGCTCGTCGGCGTGGGCGGTGACGGCCGTCTTCAGCCGCTTGGTCTGCGGATGGCGCGGGTCCTGGAAAGGCTTGAGTGCCGCGTCCCACGCCGTGCGCAGCGGCTGGTAGCCGGGCCCGCCCTGGATCAGTACGTGGTTGACCTCCAGGGAGGGCGCGAGCGGCCAGTCGGCGGGAACTCGGCCCTCCGACCGTGCCCGCCAGTTCTCCAGCCCCTTCGGCCACGCGTCGTCGTCCTGGAGGACTTCGAGCGACTCGCGGTAGCCGAGCACCAGCCAGGCCGGTACGCCCAGCAGGTCGACCGGCGCGACCGGGCCGTGCCGCTCCCGCAGCCGCTCGTACACGAGCGCGGGGCGCGTCTCGTAGTCCCTGGTCATCAGCGGCTGCGTAGTCATCGCCTCCAACCGCGTGTCGTCCACGTCCATGGATCCGCCGTACCCCATGTGGGATTCCACCGCTCGCAGCCCTCCGACACTCCCCGTACCGGTACGTAACACTTCGGTGGCTACGAACCGGTGGCAGACCCTACCTCAGACCGCCCGGACGGGTGGGTGCGGGGCGCGGCCCATGGGTCAGGCGGTGGCCTGTGCGGGATTCCCAGGGGTTCGCAGAACCGGATCGGTGCGCAGTCGCAGGAAGGCGAGACCGAGGGCGACGGCTTGCAGAGCGGCGCACACCGCGATGACGTACCCGAGAGCCCACGGCGGGGTGAGGGCGACCAGGATCCCCGCGAGCGGGAAGGGCAGCAGCAGAAGCAGGATGGTCAGGGAGAGGGTGCTGCCGAAGACGGCGGCCGGGATGAGGAGTGAGCGCAGGGTGCGCAGGACGACGGTCAGACCGCCGTCGCCCGCCATGAAGAGCGCCATGAGGACGACGTAGGCGGTGTACGTGGGCGCGAGGGCCAGGGCGAGACAGGCCGTGGACGCGATGGTGGAGCACACGACGCCGACTCCCCACAGTCCCAACCGGTTGAGCGCGAACCGGCAGACGGCGACCGTGAGGAGCGTGGAGGCGGCGGCCGCCGACCAGAGGGTGCCGACGGCCGCGGGGGAAAGACCGAAGTGCTCGACCACGATGATCGGGCTGGCGGACTGGAGCAACCCGAGCGCGAGGTTCGAGACGGTCAGCCCGCCCACCAGCCAGCCCAGGGCGGGCAGCGAACGCAGCGTCCGCCAGCCCGTCTTGAGGCCTGCTCCGGGCTGCGCGGTGCCGTTCTGCGAGCCGCGCAGCGGGGTCGGCGGGGTCTGCAGGGCGAGCGCCGCCGCCAGACACGACAGCACGCTCAGGACGGCCAGCATGTGGGCCGGACCGGCCAGCAGCAGCACACCTCCCAGCGCGGGTCCGGTGAGCGTCGCCGTCTGGTCGATGCCGATCAGCACGGCTTGGACCTTGTGCGCCTGGGTGTCCGTACGACGGCTGACGATCGCGCCCACGGCCTCGTTGGCGATGAAGCTGAACTGCGTCAGCGTGCCGGTTCCGGCGGCCAGCGCCATCACGACGAGCGTCTCGGCCGTCCCTCGGTCGAGCATGCTGAGCGCAATGCTCCCGCCCGCCACCAGGACCGCCCGCGCCGAGGAGGAGAGGAAGAACACGATGGCGGCCCCGCGCCGGTCGACGAGGTCACCGGCCAGACCGAAGGCCGCCACCCGCGGTATCCACTCCAGCGCGAACGCCAGCCCGGTCAGCGAGGCGGAGTCGGTCGTGGCCAGCACCAGGAGCGGCATGGCGTACGTCGACATGGAGAAGGCGAGCGCGTCGAAGGCACGCGGTGCGTAGACCCGGCGGAGCAGGCTGCCGGGCGGTACCGCTGCGTGCCGACCGGCCGGCCGGCCCTCGTACAGTTGAATGGTCACGGAGTATGGGGGCTTTCACTCAGCTGTGATGGGGTGGAACGCCTGACAGGTGGGAATCCCTGACGTGGCGTGGGACGGGGCACAACCGGGTTCGTCCGACCGGACGTCGAGGGCGCTCGGGGAGTTGACGGACGGTCGCGACGGACGACAAGGGCGAGCAGGTGCACGACAAGCTCAACGGCGGATGCCGATGAAGCGGGTCGAGCATGGACGAGGCAGAGGGCCGCCCGGCGGTGCCGCGCGGAGGCGTCAGGACGACGCCGACCAGTCGTCAGATCGACACGGGCGACATCGCCGGGGCCAGGCGTCCCTTCCCACCTGCGGGGCCGGCGCGGAGAAGGCTGTTCGTCCACGTCATGGCGCGATGTCGGGTCACGCGAACTCCGCTCGAAAGGAAGGCGAGCCAGCAGAAAACGGGCATGCAGGATGAAACGACAGAATCGCGATCGGGGAGATGACACTGATGCGCGCCTTGTTCAGGCCTCAACTTTAGTGCAGCCACAAGGTAGCCGATACTTTCCGATCACCCGAAAGGGTAACCGGCCAAAGTCACAGGCCTGCGGCTAAATATGACATCAGCCAAGGGAAGCCCCGGCCCCCGGCCCGGAGCTCCCAACGGCCGCCCGCTCCCCCTGGGCAGGCGGACGCGACGAAGGCCCGCCATCGCGACCGCCCGGACTCCGGCGAGACGACCGCCGGGCCACTGCAGAGCGTCGTGCGAACTCCACTGCGGTCCACACGAGTTCAGCCCTCTTGAGCCGTCCTCGATCAGGGGGAGATGGGCCAACCTCCGCTGTAGCGTCTCCGGAGACGATCACCGGGGAGGGCGGGATGACGAATGATCTCCAGTTCAGCTGGGAACTGAGCGGCAGCGGTTGGGCGACGTGCCGTATCGCGGCCGGCTCCTCGGAGCGGAAGGACGTCGTCGGTTACTGCACGGATGCCCTTGCCGACTTGCTTCACGGTGTGGCGGGTCTCTACGGCCCTACCCCCGTCCAACGCTTCTCCTTCGACCTTGAGCCGGCCGAAGCGAGGTGGGTTCTCCGGGGGAGCGATTCGGATGTCGACATCGCGATCTACCGGTTTCCCGACATGTCCACGAGTTTCGATGCCACCGACCAAGAAGGCACACTCTCCTGGAGCTCCGAACAACCCCGCAGCCTTCTCGGCCACGTCGTCGTGGAGGCCGCTCAGTCGGTGCTGCGGCTCCACGGTGAGGACGGCTATCGGACGAAGTGGGTTCAGCACCCCTTTCCCGTCGCCGCATTGCAAGACCTCCGCCGGCTGCACCTGCGAGACGACAGGTGTGATCGCCGGCACGACGTGGAGTTCCCGTAGACGCCTGGAGACCTGCCATGACAAGCCTGGCTGACCCACGCCGCGGTCCTGAGCACAACTCCTCGCCCAGGCCCGCGGATCGGCAGCCGGAGCGCATGCCGGTGCGGGCGTCCGCTCAGAGGGCTGTGGCGGATGAGGGCTCAGCCGCGGCCGCTGCGGACGGCAGGGCAGGGAGCTCTTCGAGGAACTCCGCGGACGGTACGAAGAAGAGGGTTCCGCTCACGGCAGTGGAGAAGTCCAGGATGCGGTCGTGACTCACGGACCCGGCGCCCAGGAACATGTTGCGCAACATCTGCTCCGTGACCTCGGGGGTACGGGCATAGCCGATGAAGTAGGTGCCGAATTCTCCCTCGCCGACCCGGCCGAAGGGCATGTTGTCCCGCAGGATCCGCAGTTCGGTGCCGTCCGGGGCGGAAACGGTGTTGAGGTCGACGTGGGAACCGGGCACGTCCAGCTCTACATTGTTCATCTTCCTGCGACCGATCACTCTTTCCTGCTCCTCCACCGACAGGGCGTTCCAGGCGACCATGTCGTGCAGATACTTCTGCACGATGACGTAGCTGCCACCGGCGAAGTGCGGATCCTCGTCGCCGATCAGCACCGCGGCACGCGCGGCTCCGCCTTCGGGGTTCTCCGTTCCATCGACGAAGCCGAGCAGATCGCGGGCATCGAGGTACATGAAGCCGTGCACTTCGTCCTGGACCGTGACGGCACCACGCAGGCGTTCCATGACCTCGGTGGCCAGACCGAAACACAGGTCCAGGCGACTGGCCCTGATATGGAAGAGCAGGTCCCCCGGCGTCGACACCGCCGTGTGCCGACTGCCTCGCAACTCCCGGAAAGGGTGCAGGTTTTCAGGACGCGGTCCTTCGAACAAGCGGTCCCACGCCTGCGATCCGACTCCCACGACACAGCTCAGCCTGCCGTCGGGATAGCCGAACCCGATGGAGCGCTGCAAGGCCGCCACGTCCCCCAGCAGATCCCGCGCTGTCTTCTCGCCACCAGGATTCACCGTCACGACCAGAAAGATCGCGGCCATGGTGAGTGGCGCAAGAACCGGCTGCGCGGCTGCTTCTCGAGACTCCTCGGATGCCACCTTTACCTCATTTCAGCAGGACCCACAGGGGGTACAGACGTCAGCTACGGGAACAATCATGCGGTCGAAGCCCCCGAAGTGCGGAGGAACGGCATCCGGGGCGTCGGCCGCGAGCGAAAGCGCCCTGCACGCAGACGCCATGCGGCTCGGGCCAACGGCTCCGAACATGGCCGAGGTTGCATCCGGCCCCCCCGACCACGCGCGTGTCGCCCACCGGGACGACTGCGCCCGTGCCGCTCGCAGATCCTGGGAGAGGCGAGTCCTGCGACGCGGGTCCTCCGACGCGGGCGCGGAAGACCACGTACCGCGAAGTGGGGTGAATGCCGGGCTTCATAGATCCCCTCCTCTGCATACTTGCATCTCTGCATCTCTGCATCTCTGCATCTCTGCGTGCGCCGCGTCCGGGGTTGGTGTGGTAGCCGGCCGCCTCCGGGAGTGCAGATCCGCACGCCGCCCATCCATGTACTGCCATGCCATGGATAAACGCTCCTCTCCCGCTGTGCGTGGCGTGCGCCGATAGTGGCTCGGAAAGGGAGGCCCGCCCTGTACGGGCTCGGGACGCTTCCCCCGCCCACTCCCGTTACGAAGAGAAGAGCCTGATCATGGCCACCGAGACATGGACCCCCGCCCCGCTTCCCGACCTGTCCGGGCGCACGGCGGTGGTGACCGGCGCCTCCAGCGGGCTCGGTGCGGTCACCTCCCGCGAACTGGCCCGGGCCGGGGCGCGGGTCGTGCTGGCCGTGCGCGACCCGGCCAAGGGCCGGGCGGTCGCCGAGGCCATCGCCGGGGACACCGAGGTACGCACTCTGGACCTGGGCGATCTGGCCTCGGTGCGGGCCTTCGCCGACGCATGGTCGGGCACCCTGGACATCCTGGTCAACAACGCCGGGATCATGGCCGTGCCGCAGGGCCGGACCACTGACGGCTTCGAGCTGCAGATCGGCACCAATCACCTGGGCCACTTCGCGCTCACCAATCTGCTGCTCCCGCACATCGGCGACCGGATCGTCACCGTGTCCTCGGGACTGGCCCGGATCGGGCGCATCGACCTGGACGACCTGAACTGGCAGCACCGCACCTACCGGCCCATGCGCGCCTACGGGCAGTCCAAGCTCGCCAACCTGCTGTTCACCCTCGAACTACAGCGCCGTCTCACCGAGGCAGGAAGCCCCGTGCGGGCCCTGAGCGCCCATCCCGGCGTGGCCGTCACGGCCCTGGACCGGCATATCGGCGGTCTCCAAGCCGCCGTCACCCGCTTCGGATACCGCTTCATCGCCCAGAAGCAGCCCGAGTTCGGCGCGCTGCCCACCCTGTACGCCGCTACCCAGGACCTGCCCGGGGACTCCTACGTCGGACCCGGTGGTCGTAGCGGTCGGCGCCCCGTCGTCGAGAAGCGCACCGCGCGCGACAGCGACACCTCCCTCGCACGCCGCCTGTGGGACCGGTCCGAGGAACTGACCGGGGTCCACTACCGGGTCCATCACCACTGACCCGACCCCACAAGCTCACGAGGGGACACGCCATGCCCGTCCCGGACATCCACCACCGGAATAATGGGAAAGTGGACCGATCCCAACTGGCCGACTTCCTGCGTCGGCGCCGCGAGGCCCTGCAACCCGAGGACGTCGGACTGGTCAAGAGGCCGCGCCGCCGCACCCCCGGCCTGCGCCGTGAGGACGTCGCCGCGCTGACCGGCATGTCGGTCGACTACTACGTCCGGCTCGAACAAGAACGCGGCCCGCAACCATCCGAACAGATGACCGCAGCCCTCGCCCGTGGCCTGCGTCTGTCCCTGGACGAACGCGACCACCTCTTCCGCCTGGCCGGCCATCCCACCCCCGGACGCGTCTCCCGGACCGACCACGTCAGCCCCGCCATGATGCGCATCCTGGACCGCCTCGAAGACACCCCTGCCCAGGTCGTCACCGACCTCGCCGAAACGCTCGCCCAGACCCGCCTGGCCACCGCACTGCTCGGCGACCAGACCCACTTCACCGGCCCGGCCCGGAGCATGATCTACCGCTGGTTCACCGACACTCGGTCCCGGTCCCTCTACCCCGAAGCCGACCACGACCTCCACAGCCGCATCCTCGTCTCCCAATTGCGCACCGCACACGTCGACAGTGACCAGAGCCGCCGCACGACCGCTCTGATCCAGCAACTCCAGGCCCTCAGCACGGAGTTCACCCACCTGTGGAACCAACACGAAATCGGCTTCCGCCACGACGAACGCAAGACGATCGTCCACCCCGAACTCGGCCACCTCCAACTGCACTGCCAGGCCCTGTTCGCCACCGACCCGGCCCAAGCCATGCTCATCTTCACCGCCACCCCGGGCTCGGACAGCTACGAAAAACTCAGGCTCCTCTCCGCCATGGGCACATACCCCCTGTAACCACCAGCTCGTAGACCCAGAGTTTGGTCGTGGACGCCGTGATCGTCCGGAAGCGGCGCGTCTTCGAGAACAGGGTCGCGGCCGCCCTGTCCATCAGGCCTCGGCGCCTGTGCCCTGGGCCCCTGGGCAAGGCGCGGGCCCCTCCTCTAGAGTCGCCCGCGTGACTGCTCTCTCCTACCTCGCCGCCGTCCGGGAGTCGTACGACACGGTCGCCGCCGACTATTTCGCGCAGGTCAAGAGCCCGGCGGAGCTGGATCCGCTGTCGCGCGCGATGTTGGCCGCGTTCGCCGAGGTTGTACGGACGGCCGATGCCGGGGCTGTCGCAGACCTGGGATGCGGGCCCGGCCTGGTAACCGCGTACCTGGCAGAGCTGGGGGTATCCACGTTCGGCATTGACCTCTCGCCCGCGATGGTCGAGCTGGCCCGTCAGGCGCACCCGGATCTGAGTTTCACCGTCGGGTCAATGACCGCGCTGGCAATCGAGGACAACGAGCTCGGCGGCATCCTTGCCTACTATTCCGTCCACCACACGCCGCCGGAGTTGTTGCCGGTCGTGTTCACCGAGTTCCGTCGCACGCTCGCACCCGGCGGCTGTCTGATGCTCGCCGGCTACGTGGGAGCCGACGAGCATCTGCGTCCGACGCAGGCGTATGGCGGCCATCCGGTGTCTTACCAGTCCTATCTGTTGCCGCCGGATCGGATGGTCGAGCTGTTGGACCAGGCCGGTCTCGTCGTCACGGCACGACTGCTGCAAGAGCCCGGCGAAGGAACCAAGAGGACTGTCGCCACCTTGCTCGCCCGAAAGCCCGAACGGCCGTGAGGTGCGTCTCTGGTTGAGGCGGAGATGCGGTGTCGGTGACGACGGACATGCCGAGACCGGCCAGTTGGGGCGGCGCCGGAAGAGGTGCGGCAGCAGCGGCCCGGTGATGCGCTCGTGCTCATCGTGAGATGCGACCAGCGGGATCTTGACCGATTGGCGTCCCATAGTCGTTGGATGATCGCGGCCAGGACGCCGACTGCTCCGGGCTGACCAGCGGCAGCCGCTCCTCGTTGGTCATGGACGGCACGATCTTTGATCCGGGGCTCGGTGGTCATGACCTGGGTGGCCAGGTAGGCCGAAGCGCCAGCCGCGCCGGTACTCGTGATTGACACGCAGGGCACGTGCCTGTCCGGGGCCAGGGTAGGGCGTACCGCCCATCACCCGGACCGCCTGTTCCCGGAAGTTCCGGTCGCGCGAGTCCCGGTCGCGAACGAAGGTCCAGGACCGGTACTGCCAGGGCTTGAGATGGTCCTGCTTGAGTCGGCGGCGGGGTGCCGGCCCCGGCTGGAATCCATTTCTCAGACGGCGAAGCCGCCGTCGACGCTGATCGTCGTTCCGGTGATGTAGCGGGCGTCGGCGCCGGCCAGGAAGGCGACGGTGGTGGCGATGTCGTCTGGAGTGGCATAGTGCCCAAGGGCGGTCAGACCGCGGATCGATTCGGCGTTCGGACCGTCGGCAGGGTTGGCATCGGTATCGGTCGGCCCCGGATGCACGAGGTTGACGGTGATACCCCGCGGTCCGAGATCGCGCGCCAAGCCCTTGGTCATGCCGATGAGCGCGGTCTTGCTCATCGCGTACAGGCTGAACCCGGGAAACACCGTCCGCTCGGCCACGTTGCTGCCAATACTGACGATGCGTCCTCCGTTGCCCATGTGGCGCGCCGCTGCCTGCGAGGCCACGAATGGTGCCCGCACGTTGACCGCCATGGTGCGGTCGAACTCCGCCGATCCGAGGTCTTCCATCGGGCCTACCAGAAACACTCCGGCGTTGTTCACGAGAACGTCGAGGCTGCCGAATGCCGCAGCCGCTTCATCCACGGCCCCTGCCACCGCGGCCACGTCGGCGCTGTCAGCCCTCACCGCCAGCCCCCGACGGCCCTGCGCCTCGATCCGGTCGACCACGACGGCCGCACTCTCCTTGTCGCGCTCATAGGTCAGCACCACATCGGCACCGTCCTGAGCCAGCTTCAACGCCACCGCCGCGCCGATACCGCGGCTCCCGCCGGTGACCAGGGCTGTCTTGCCTTCGATCTTGTTCATGGCAACCAGCATGTTCGCCGGGCAAGTGGAGTGTCTGGCGGTAATCCGCCGTGGCGTTCGACGGGGGCCGCGGGCGTCCCCACCCGGCCGTGGCCCTCACACGAGCGTCACCGGCACACGCGACCGCCTGCCCCAGGCCGTTGACCAGTAACAACGAGGTTCGCACGCCCCGAAGGACTTCCGGAGTCGACCACTGGGGGCAGTCCGACGGTTCAGCGCACTCAGGAGGACGATCCACCGGGTCGACGGGACCGAGCGGGCACCGTCAGGAGTACTGACAATGACGCATCAGTGGCTGGCGAATCACGGGCATCGGCAGCGGGATCGAGGAGTTCTCCCGCCGTTGTGTCACCGCCCTGTCCCCGAATCCCCGCGGAATTGTCCTTGATCGGTAACAGACGCATCCTCCGGCCGCCCCCCTCCGTCCTCACGGGTGCACGAGATCGACAAGGACGGCAAGGAGTGGGGCGGACATGGCGCGGCGTGGCGGACGGGGATGGCACGGGCGGGTGCTCGCGGCGGCGGTCGGAGTGACGGCGGCGGCTGCCGCCACCTCGCTGTGGACCGCGCAGGCCGATCCCGTCGAGGGGCAGCACGCGTCGGCAGGCAGTTCAGCGCACTCCGGCGCGTCGAACGACGGGTCCAAGGCCCCCGGAGGGGCGGCGGTGTCGGTGGACATCGCCCATGCCTCGGACCGCGGGGCCCGCGGTATCAACATCACCATCGACGACGGGCCGGACCCCATCTGGACGCCGCAGGTCCTGCAGGTGCTGCGGGACAACGGCGTGAAGGCCACGTTCTGCATGGTGGGCACGCAGGCCCAGGCACACCCGGACCTGGTCAAGGCGGTGGTGGCGGCCGGGCACCGGCTGTGTGACCACACCGTGTCGCACGACACCACCATGGACACCAAATCCCAGGCCTACCAGTCACAGGAGATCCTGGGCGCCGAACGCATGATCACCCAAGCGTCCGGAGGCGTCCGGCCGCTCTACTACCGGGCCCCGGGCGGTGCCTTCACCCCCTACAGCCGGCACCTCGCCGCTTCCCGGGGTATGCGGCCGCTGGGCTGGAACGTCGACTCCAAGGACTTCGAACGCCGCGGCACCGGCAACATCGTCGCCACCGTCAAGAACGAGATCTCCAACGGCCCGACCATCCTCTTCCACGACGCGGGCGGGGACCGCTCCCAGACGGTGGCCGCCTTGCGCGAGGTCCTGCCGTGGCTGAAGCAGCAGGGGTACTCCTTCGGCTTTCCCGTGCGCTGAGTACCACTCGCTCGCCCGGGACAGGGCTCGTAGGCCCGGCCGGCGAGGCTGCCGCGGAGAGCGGACCATCACCGGCCGGCCCGACCCGGGGCGGCGCGGCGCTCAGGGACCTCGCCGTCACCGCAGGCGAGCCACACAGTCGGGTGCGTGCTGCTGCAGAAATACGGTGTACGGCACGTCGGCGTGAGTGGCTGTCCGGAGGGGCACCCCGCCATCGTCGATCCGGTGCTCTGGTCGGCGATCGAGCAGAAGAGCACCGCCCTTGAGGAGCACGGGCTGCCCGGCGGCGTCATCACCCAGTTCGGCTTCGACGTCGACGCCGTTCTCCCCTGGGTCGAGGCGGTACGGGCGCGGGGCATCGACCTGCCCGTCCGGATCGGCGTGTCCGGGCCCGCCGGGATCAGGCGGCTGAGGACCTACGCCGCCCGTTTCGGCGTCGGCACCAGTGAGTCCATCGCCAAGAAGTACGGCTTCTCGCTCACCAACCGCATGGGGCCGGGCCCGACCGGTTCATCCGGGCCCTGGCCAAGGTCTACGACACCGGCCGCCACGGCGAACTCAAGCTGCACTTCTACACATTCGCCGGCCTCAGGACCACCTCCGAGTGGGTCGCCGACTTCCGCGACAAGGAGAACTCCTCTCCGCGCGGCGACGGGTGTCGACCGGTCGGCGGCTGTCAGCAGGGGCTACTGGGTGCCTGGAACAGGGGCGCTTCCCGCACCTGAACGGCGGCCGACGGGAAACCGACGAGGTATTTCCCGCCTCGGCATCGAGAAGACCCGGCCGCTGCCCCGTACCCATGGTCACGGGGTCGCCCCGCCCCATGACATGGCCGATATTCAAAGGACAGGCAGCCTCATGAACGCATCCGCATCCATCGGTGTCACCGGCCTGGGAGTGATGGGCCGCAATCTGGCCCGCAACTTCGCCCGCAACGGTTACACCGTCGCCGTCCACAACCGCACCGCCGGCCGCACCCGCGCGCTCGTCGAGGAGTTCGGCCACGAGGGCAGCTTCACCCCGGCCGAGACCGCCGAGGAGTTCGTGGCCGCGCTCGAACGCCCCCGCCGCCTCATGATCATGGTGCAGGCCGGTGCGGCCACCGACGCCGTCATCGACGAGTTCGCCCCGCTCCTGGAAAGCGGCGACATGATCATCGACGGCGGCAACGCCCACTTCGCCGACACCCGCCGCCGCGAGGCCGCCCTGCGCAAACGCGGCCTGCACTTCGTCGGCGCCGGCGTCTCCGGCGGCGAGGAGGGCGCTCTCAACGGCCCGTCGATCATGCCCGGCGGCTCGGCGGAGTCGTACGCCGTGCTCGGCCCGATGTTCGAGAGCATCAGCGCCAAAGTCGACGGCGAACCCTGCGCCACCCACATCGGCACCGACGGGGCCGGACACTTCGTCAAAATGGTCCACAACGGCATCGAGTACGCCGATATGCAGCTCATCGCCGAGGCCTACGACCTGCTCCGCCAGGTCGCCGGGTACACCCCGGGTGAGATCGCGGAGGTCTTCCGCACCTGGAACCAGGGCCGCCTCGGCTCCTATCTGGTCGAGATCACCGCCCAGGTCCTGGCCCACACCGACCAGGCCACCGGCAGACCGTTCGTCGACATCGTCGCCGACGCCGCCGGGCAGAAGGGCACCGGCCGCTGGACCGTGCAGACCGCCCTCGACCTCGCCTCCCCCGTCACCGCCATCGCCCAGGCCACCTTCGCCCGCGCCGCCTCCGGCCAGAGCGACCTGCGCGCCGCCTACCAAGGCCTGCCCGGCGGTACGAGTGTCGCGCTGAGCCGCACCGAGGCCGCACGCTTCACCTCACAGGTGGAACACGCCCTCTACGCCTCAAAGGTCATCGCCTACGACCAGGGCTGGAAGATGATCCAGGATGCCGCCGCCGAGTACGGCTGGAAAATCGACCTCGGAGCCGTCGCCCGGATCTGGCGCGGCGGCTGCATCATCCGCGCCTCCTTCCTGGACCGCATCCGCGCCGCCTACGCCACCGACCCCGACCTGGTCAGCCTGCTCGGCGAGAAGGGCTTCGCCGAGGAGATCACCGACGCCCAGGTGCCCTGGCGGGAGATCGTCGCCTCCGCCGCCCGCCGCGGCATCCCCGTCCCCGCCTTCTCGGCCGCCCTCGCCCACTACGACACCCTGCGCGCCGACCGCCTGCCCGCCGCCCTGCTCCAGGGCCAGCGCGACTACTTCGGCGCCCACACCTACCGGCGCACCGACCGCCCCGGCACCTTCCACACCCACTGGTCCCAGCCCGACCGCCCCGAGACGACGGGCTGACAGCGGCGAGAGGCCCGTACGAGCGGGAGGCGCCCGGTGGGACCACCGGGCGCCTCCCGGGAAGCAGGAAGACACGGTCACCCTCCCGTCTTGTACGGGGTAGAGGGTGCGGACGGTGCCGCGGTGGGTCAGGCCAGCGTCGCGGTGTCGATCACGAAGCGGTAGCGCACGTCCGAGGCCAGGACGCGTTCGTACGCCTCGTTGATCTTCTCGGCGGGGATGACCTCGACCTCGGCGCCGATGCCGTGCTCGGCACAGAAGTTCAGCATCTCCTGGGTCTCGGGGATGCCACCGATCAGCGAACCGGCGTAGGAGCGGCCCTGCATGATCAGCGAGAACACGTTCAGCGACAGCGGCTCCGCCGGAGCGCCGACGCTGACCATCGCGCCGCCCACCGCGACCATGGCGAGGTACGCGTCCAGGTCGAGCTTCGCGCTCACCGTGTTGACGATGAGGTCGAAGCTGCCGGCGAGCTGCTCGAAGGTGACCGGGTCACTGGTGGCGTAGTAGTGGTCGGCGCCCAGCCGCAGGCCGTCGTCCACCTTCTTCAGCGACTGCGACAGCACGGTGACCTCGGCGCCCATCGCGTGCGCGATCTTGACGGCCATGTGCCCGAGTCCGCCGAGGCCGATGACGGCGACCTTCTTGCCGGGGCCCGCGCCCCAGCGGCGCAGCGGCGCGTACGTGGTGATGCCGGCGCAGAGCAGCGGGGCCGCCTCGTCGAGGCCGATGCCTTCGGGGATGGTGACGACGAAGTCCTCGGTCACCACGACGTGGGTGGAGTAGCCGCCCTGGGTGAGCGTGCCGTCGGTGTCGATGGAGCCGTAGGTGAGGGTGTTGCCCTTCTGGCAGTACTGCTCCTCGCCCCGCAGACAGGGCGCGCACGCGCGGCAGGAGTTGACCATGCAGCCGACGCCGACCCGGTCGCCGACGGAGTGCTTGGTGACCTCGGAGCCGACCTGGGTGACGATGCCGGCGATCTCGTGGCCGGGGACCATGGGGTAGGTCGCCGGGCCCCATTCACTGCGGGCGTTGTGGATGTCGGAGTGGCAGATGCCGCAGTACTTGATCTCGATGAGGACGTCGTGCGGGCCGACGTCACGGCGCTCGATGGTGGTCGGCGCGAGCGGTTCGGTGGCGGACGTGGCGGCGTACGCGTTGACGGTGAGCATGATTCTCCAGTGGTTCTGATCTGGTGGTTCTGATCTGGTGGGTCTGATCTGGTGGGTCCGATCTGGTGGGTCCGATCTGGTGGGTCCTCAACAACCGCGTGGCTGTTGGTCTCCGACTAGGCGTCCACTGCTCGGCGCGGTATCAGGCGCATCGTCGTGGAGCCCGCCGTAGGGCTCGCGATGCGTCGGATGGTGTTCGCGGAGTAGCGGGCGCGGGTGCCGCGGTACCAGTCGGAGCCGGGGCCTTTCACGGAGCGGACGTGGATGTCGTCGCCGACACGGACCACCCAGATCGTCCGCCAACTGCTCAGTGAGCCCGTCGCGTCGCACGGACGCGACGTCGAGTTCCTCCGCTGATCCGATCCGGTCGAGCTCGTCGCTCGTCCAGGTCGAGGTCGAGGTCGAGGTCGAGGTCGAGGTCATGGGTTCGTCTCCTTGATGCGTTCGGGCTGCGGGCGTCACTTCTGCGGGGTGGGCTTCAGCGTCAGGGAGGCCGCGGCGATCACGAGCAGCAGCACGGTCGAGATCGTCAGACTGACGCGCATGCCGTGCAGGAAGTCGGTGGTGATCAGCGCGCCGTAGACCGCCACCGCCAGAGCGCCGCCCATCTGTCGGAAGGTGTTGAGGACCCCGCTCGCGGTGCCGGCCCGCTCGGCCGGGACGTTGTCCAGCAGCACCGCCGTGAGCGACGGCACGGCCAGAGCGCCGCCGACCCCGACCGGACCCAGCAGGACGGCCATCAGCCAGACCGGCGTCGACTGCGGGACGACGCACAGCACCGTCAGGCCCACCGCCATCAGGAACAGACCGACGGAGATCGGCACCCGCGCCCCGAACTTCTCCGCGGCCCGGGCGGCCACCAGGTTCATGAAGGCGGTCACGATGGTCATCGGCAGGAACGCGAGGCCTGTCGCCGACGAGGACAGTCCGCACAACTCCTGGAAGTAGAGGCTGAGCAGGAACACCAGGCCGTAGAAGCCGACGGTGAAGGCGAAACCACCCAGCAGCGGAATCACCACGGATCGAGAACGGAACAGGTCCAGCGGCACCATCGGGTGCGCCCCGCGCTGTTGCGCCACCAGGAACACGATCAGCGCCACGACCGCAAGGCCCAGCGCGACCAGCACCTGCGGCGCGGCGAATCCGCCGGCACCGGCCTCGATGACACCGTACGTCAGTCGGTCACGGCGCCGCCAGGCTGGAGGGCATGACCAGCGAGCGGCAGCACGGAAGTGCCGGTACCGGGCCCGCCCCGACCCGTCCGGGGCTCGGGGTCGTCCTGGGAGGACCGGGGCGGTCAGGTCCGGCTTCAGGGCTGGATGAGGACCTTCAGCGCCTTGCGGGTGGCCATCGCCCGGTAGCCGTCGGGTACGTCCTCCAGGCCGACGGTACGGTCGAGACCGTCTGCGCCTCGCGATCGCCGACACCGCCTCCGAGCGGCTACGACAGGACGATCCCCTCGCTGCTCATGGCGGCCGCCTCGGTGGATCTGCCCGCGGTCGTCGTGCCGGGCGGTCCGATGCTCACCGGCACCTTCCGCGGCAAGCCGCTGGGCTGCGGTACGGATGTCCGGATACGGCGTCCACCATGTCCTGCGCCACGGAGGCGCTGGCACCACCCTCCGCGGTCTGGCCCGTACCCCCGCACCGGACAGCCGTCTGCCGGAGGGCGCCCACGTCACCTGCCGCCTCGCCGTCGACATGGTCGCCGCGGGCCGCCGTCCCAGGACCACCCCCACCCGCGGCTCGTTCCTCAACCCCGTCGTCGCGCTCGCGGCCATCGGTGGCTCCCCGAACGCCGTGGTGCACCAGCCTGTCGACCTCCAGCCGGCCGGACGGCACCTCATGGAGGACTTACTTCCACCGCGCGGGCGCCTCGGCCGCGTCGAAACCGGCGACCAGGTCGGCTGCGATGTCGCCGCGCGGCGGCTGGACGTCGGCCACGTCACCCAGCCGCTCGACGTGGAGGTGGGAACCGGGAAGACCTCCGCCGCCGATCTAAGCTCGGCGCATGGCCAAGTATCTCGACGTGCACCCGGAGAACCCCCAGCAACGCACCATCAGCCAGGTGGCGGAGATCATCCGCGGCGGTGGTCTCGTCGCCTACCCGACCGACTCCTGCTTCGCCCTCGGGTGCCAGCTGGGCAACCGGGAAGGACTCGATCGGATCCGCTCGATCCGCCGGCTCGACGACCGGCACCACTTCACCCTGATGTGCCAGGACTTCGCGCAGCTGGCCCATTTCGTACGCCTCGACAACACGGTCTTCCGCGCGATCAAGGCCTCGACCCCGGGCAGTTACACCTTCATCCTCCCGGCGACCAAGGAGGCGCCGCGCCGTCTGCTGCACCCGAAGAAGAAGACGGTCGGCGTCCGGATTCCCGACCATGTCGTCGCCCAGGCGCTCCTCGCCGAGCTCGGCGAGCCACTTCTGTCGAGCACCCTGCTCCTCCCCGATCAGGACAAGCCGCTGACCCAGGGCTGGGAGATCAAGGAGGAACTCGATCACGTGGTGGACGCGGTCCTCGACTCCGGCGACTGCGGCGTCGAGCCGACGACCGTCATCGACTTCTCGCAGGGGGAGCCCGAGATCGTACGCCGGGGAGCGGGCGACCCCGCCCGGTTCGAGTAGCAGGGCACGGCCCTGTCCGGAACGGTGCGGGGTCGCCGGGCAGGGCCTCCGGTGGACAGATCCCCCGCCGGACGCCACGTCCGACACGGGCTCGCTCAGCTGATGGGAGACGCTTAACGCACCAGACACGGACGCTTGCTGTCGAACTCCCAGTCGGGAACGAGGTAGCGCATCCCGACGGCGTCGTCACGCGCCCCCAGTGCCTTCTCCCGGTAGAGCTCGTGGGCCGCGAGGAGCCGGTCCATGTCCAGTCGGACGCCCAGACCGGGCGCGTCCGGCACGGCGATCTCGCCGTCGACGATACGCGGCGGGTCCTCGGTGAGCCGCTCCAGCCCCTCCTGCCAGATCCAGTGCGTGTCCAGGGCGTTGTACTCACCCGGGGCCGCAGCCCCGCAGTGGGTCACCATGGCCAGCGAGATGTCGAAGTGGTTGTTGGAGTGGCACCCCCAGGTCAGCCCCATCGCGTTGCACAACTGTGCCACGCGCACCGATCCCTGCAGGGTCCAGAAGTGCGGGTCGGCCAGCGGGATCGACACCGACTGCAGGGCCAGGGCGTGGGTGAGCTGCCGCCAGTCGGTGGCGATCATGTTGGTCGCGGTCGGCAGGCCAGTGGCCCGCCGGAACTCGGCCAGGATCTCCCGCCCGGAGTAGCCGCCCTCGGCCCCGCAGGGGTCTTCGGCGTAGGCGAGGGTGCCGACCAGGAGTGTACACAGCTCGACGGCCTCGCCCAGTGACCAGGCGCCGTTCGGGTCGAGGGTGATCCGCGCCTCGGGGAAGCGGTTCTTCAGCGCCCGTACGGCCTTGACCTCCTCCGCGCCCGCCAGAACACCGCCCTTGAGCTTGAAGTCCCGGAAGCCGTACAGGTCGTAGGCGGCCTCGGCCTGCCGGACGATCGCCTCCGGCGACAGCGCCTCCTCGTGCCGGAGCCGGTACCAGTCCACGGCCGCGTCGGGTTCGCGGGCGTACTCCAGATCGGTGCGGTCGGGGTCACCGACGTAGAACAGATAGCCGAGGACCCTTACGGAGGCGCGCTGCTGACCGTCGCCCAGGAGCGCCGCGACGGGTACGTCGAGGTGCTGCCCCAGCAGGTCGAGCAGCGCCGACTCGACGGCGGTGACGGCATGGACGGTGGTCCGCAGGTCGAAGGTCTGGGCACCACGTCCGCCGGCGTCGCGGTCGGCGAAGCGGTCCCCGATCTCGCGCAGGACGCGCTTGTAGTCACCCACCCGCGCCCCGACGACCAGGGACTCGGCGTCCCGCAGCGTCCGCGTGATCTTCTCCCCGCCCGGGACCTCGCCGAGGCCCGTACGGCCCTCCGAGTCCGTGAGGACGACCACGTTCCGGGTGAAGTAGGGGCCGTGCGCGCCGGAGAGGTTCAGCTCCATGGAGTCCCGGCCGGCGACCGGATAGACGGAGAACGCGGTGACGGTCGGCTGGGTCTTGCGCATGCTCATGGTCTGCGAAGTCCTTGTGTACGAGGGTGAGGGGGCCGGTGATCAAAAAGCTGCGGGGGCTTCAGAGGCTGAGGACGTCAAGGGCCCACTCGACCACCAGGACACCGCCCAGACCGAGGACGGCGAGCACGGTCGTACAGCTGGTGCGGACCTTGATCGCCTCGACGACCGAGAGGTTGAAGTACTCCTTGAACAGCCAGAATCCGGGGTCGTTGACGTGCGAGAAGGCGATGGAGCCACAGCACACGGCGAGCACCATCATCTCGGGGTGCACCCCGCTGCCCGCCAGGAACGGCAGCACCACGCCCGACGTCCGTGACGACGGCGACCGTCGCCGAGCCCAGGGCCACCCGGAGGATGACGGCGATGAGCCACGCGAGGACGATCGGCGAGATGGACCAGCCGTGCGTCTGGTCCTTGATGTAGTCGGATATTCCGCCCTCGACCAGAACGTTCTTGAAGGCGCCGCCCGCACCGATCACCAGCAGGATCACCGCCGTCGCCTGCGCCGCGGAATTGCAGGAGGCGCTGACGTCGGCCAGGCTCCGGCCGATCCGCGGCCCGAACGCCCAGACCGCCAGGATCAGGGTCAGCAGCAGTGCGATCGGCGCCGAGCCGGTGAAGGCGACGAAGTGCAGGAACGGGCTCGAACCGGAGGTGGCCATGTCGGTCACCGCGGCGCCCACGATCAGTGCCACGGGGAACAGGACCACACCCAGCGACCAGCCCAACGCGGGCATTTCCTCGTCCTCGAACACCCGCTCGCTGACCAGGCCCTGGGGTATCGAGGGATTCATCGCCTTGACGAACGGCAGCCGCGGCCACACCAGCGCGATGAGCGCACCGATGGGGACGGCGATGAACAGGCCGTAGAACTTGGTCATGAGCAGCAGCAGGACCAGAACACTGATCCCGACTACGAGGAGCGGCACGTCTCAGTTCCCCTTTGAACCGTTGGACCAGATGACAGGTGACGGATGGCAGGTGACAGGTGACAGATGGTGTGATTCGTCAGGCTGATCGGCGTACTGCACCGACCAGGTTCAGGCCGTCGTCCAGGACCTTCTCCAGCGCGGCGAGGTCGTCCGGACCCGGGTCGGTGAGCGGGGCGCGGACCGGGCCGACCGGCAGACCGCGCAGCCTGGCGGCCGCCTTGACCAGCGAGACGGCATAGCCGGGCACCCGGTCGCGCAGCTCGACGAGCGGGACGTAGAAGTCCCGCAGCAGCTGGGTCACCCTCGCCTCGTCGCCGTCCCGCAGGGCCGCGAAGAAGGCGTCCGCGATCTCGGGCGCGAAGGCGTGGACCGCCGACGAGTAGGCGGGGACGCCCACGGTGGCGTAGGCGCGGGCCTGGATCTCGGCGGTGGAAGCGCCGTTGAAGAAGAGGAAGCCGTCGGGCGCGGCGAGCGTGAGGCGCTGGAGCCGGTCGAGGTCGCTGTGGCCGTCCTTGAGGCCGATGACCGTGGGGATGTCCGCGATCCGGCGCAGGCTGTCGGCGGTGAAGGCGACCTGGCCGCGCTGGTAGGCGATCAGCGGGAGCGACGTACCGGCCGCGATCCGCCGCAGCTGCTCCACCAGCCCGTCCTGCGGGGCCACGACCAGGTAGTGGGGCAGCACCAGCGCGGCGTCCGCACCGGCCTCCTCCGCGATCCGGGCGAAGCGCAGCGACTGCGCCCAGCCGTAGCCGATGCCCGCGACCACCGGCAGCCGTCCGGCGGCGATCTCGACCGTGGCCCCGACGATCGCGCGGTACTCGTCCTCGTCCAGCGAGAAGAACTCCCCGGTTCCGCAGGCGGGGAACACCGCGCCGGGTGCGGTCGCCAACTGGGCCGTCAGATACGCCCGGTACGACTCCAGGTCGAGATCGCCGTCCTCCCGGAAGCTCGTGAGTGGGAAGGAGAGCACCCCGCCCATCATGCCCTCCCGCAGCCGCTCGGCCACGCCCTCGGCCGCCGCGCTGAACCGTGTCATGAATCTCGTCCTCATATGCAGATGACGTCTATGTATGAAGATGGAGGCTAGGTTCGTGAACGCGTGGGGTCAATGGGTGCGGCACGGCGGATTTACGATGGGGCCCATGCCGGAGAGCAGTGGTGTGCGTGGAGTGAAGTCAGCGGCCCGCACGGTCGCGCTGCTGGAACTGCTCGCCGGGCGGGGCGACCGGCCGGCCCGTCTGGACGAACTCGCCGCCGAGCTCGGGGTGCCGCGCAGCAGCATGTACCAGCTGCTGCAGACCCTCGTCGACTGCGGCTGGGTGCGTACGGACACCACCGGTTCGCTCTACGGCATCGGAATCCGCGCCCTGCTCACGGGCACCAGCTATCTCGACGGCGACCAGCATGTACGGGTGGTCCGCCCGTACCTCGACGAAGCCTCGGACGCGCTCGGCGAGACGATCCACCTGGCGCGCCTCGACGGTCCGAACGTCGTCTATCTCGCGACCCGCGAGTCCCACGAGTACGCGCGTACCCTCAGCCGGGTCGGCCGCCGGATCCCGGCCCACGCCGGCGCCCTCGGCAAGGCGCTGCTCGCCGAGCGTCCGGACAGCGAACTCCCGCTCCCCGCCGAGCCGTTGACCGCCCTCACGGAGAACACTCACACCGGTCGCGCCGGCCTGCTCGCCGACCTCGCGGAGGTGCGCGAGCGCGGCTACTCCACCGACCGCGAGGAGACGGTGCCCGGTATCGCGGGCTTCGGCTTCGCCCTGCGGTACGACACACCGGCTGTCGACGCCATCAGCTGCTCGGTTCCGGTGGCCCGGCTCACCGAGGAGCACGGGGCCCGCATCGTCTCCGTCATGCGGGAGATGAGGATGAAGATCGAAACGCTGGTGCCGCCCGCCTCGGGCGCTCCCGACTGGCGTTGAACCGATCATCTGATCGGTTCAACGGAACGGCCGGCCCGGCATGTGCCACCGTCCGTCAAGCCTCAAACGTCAAACATGGTCATGCCCCGGTACGGTCCCGCCGTCCTGGCGGAGATCGAAGAGGCCGACGCCGATGAGTAGGTGATCGTCGGCGGGCACGCCCACCTGCGGTTCGACCGCACCGTTGCCGGACGGCGCAGCGTCAACCCTTCCTCATTTCCCTCGTATGAGGCCGACGGTTGCCAATTCACCCTTTCGGAGGAGGACTTCGGCCTGACAGACTCCGGAGGGTGCGCGACTTCGACATGCTTGTCATCGGATCCGGCCCGGGTGGCCAGAAGGCCGCCATCGCCGCGGCCAAACTCGGCCGCCGGGTCGCCGTCCTCGACCGCCCCGACATGGTCGGCGGGGTCTCCATCCACACCGGGACCATCCCCTCCAAGACCTTGCGCGAGGCGGTCCTCTATCTCACCGGCCTCAACCAGCGCGACATGTACGGCCAGAGTTACCGGCTCAAGGACGACATCACCGTCAGCGATCTGACCGCGCGCACCCAGCACGTGGTCAGCCGGGAGGTCGACGTCATCCGCAGTCAGCTGTCCCGCAACCACGTCTCCCTCTTCGCCGGCATCGGCCGCTTCGTGGACGATCACACCGTCGCCCTGGTCGAGGCGAACGGCAACGAAAAGCTGTTGACGGCCGAGCACATCGTGATCGCCACCGGCACCCGGCCGGCCCGGCCCGCGAGCGTCGAGTTCGACGGGCGGACGATCATGGATTCGGACAACGTCCTCAACCTGGAGGGGGTGCCACGCTCCATGGTCATCGTCGGGGCAGGCGTGATCGGCATGGAGTACGCCTCCATGTTCGCCGCCCTCGGCAGCAAGATCACGGTGGTGGAGAAGCGGCCCGGGATGCTCGACTTCTGCGACGTCGAGGTGATCGAGTCGCTGAAGTACCACCTGCGCGACCTGGCCGTCACCTTCCGCTTCGGGGAGACGGTCGCCGCGGTCGAACGTCATCCCCGGGGCACACTCACCATCCTGGAGAGCGGCAAGAAGATTCCCGCGGACACCGTGATGTACTCCGCGGGCCGGCAGGGCCTCACCGACGAACTCGACCTGGACAAGGCCGGGTTGTCCGCCGATCCGCGCGGCCGCATCAAGGTCGACGAGAACTACCGCACCGACGTGCCGCACATCTACGCGGTCGGCGACGTCATCGGATTCCCGGCGTTGGCGGCGACCTCGATGGAGCAGGGCCGTACGGCGGCGTACCACGCCTTCGGCGAGCCGGTGCACCCGATGCACGACCTCCAGCCGATCGGCATCTACACCATCCCGGAGATCAGCTTCATCGGGCGGACCGAGGACCAGCTGACCGAGGAGTGCGTGCCGTTCGAGGTCGGTATCTCCCGCTACCGCGAACTGGCCCGGGGCCAGATCATCGGCGACTCGCACGGCATGCTCAAGCTGCTGGTCTCCCCCGACGATCGCAAACTGCTCGGCGTGCACTGCTTCGGCACCGGCGCCACCGAGCTCATCCACATCGGCCAGTCGGTGATGGGCTGTGGCGGCACGGTCGACTACCTGGTCGACGCGGTGTTCAACTACCCGACGCTCGCGGAGTCCTACAAGGTCGCCGCCCTGGACGCGACCAACAAGATCCGCCAGATAGACCGCCTCAGGGACTGACCGACCGCGCCGCCCTCCGGGGCACCGAGGGCCGGACAGCCGCAGCAGTGCGAACTCCCGCCGGCGCGCGGCCGTGCTCATCGCCGGCGTGACGAGGTAGTTGACCCGGGCGTTGGCCCGCTGCTGCGTCAACTGTTCGTCGACGGCGTGGTCGTCCCGGAGCGGTGCCGGGGCAGGCCGCCACCCCAGCGCTTGTGGACGAGTTGTTCGGTTTCGGGCCTTCATGGACGGCCGGGGACGCACTCAGCGGCGGCGGCCAAGGCCGTCTGCCAGGCGCTCGGTGCCGGCATGGAGCCACCGCACACCGGGAACAGATGTCACACGCCGGAAGATCACGTTGCAGCGGCTTCGGCCCTGGCGCCTTCCGGCAGTAGCGCCAGGAGCTGTTTCGCGTGGCCGGGCAGCTCCACTTCCGCGAGGCCCGTGATGAGGTCCCTCAGCGGCACGGGCTGATCGACCAGGACTGTGCCGTTGGACAGGAGCAGGGTGGGCACCGGTGTGCCGAGTTCGGTCTCGCTCAGCATCGGTCCGCCGAGCGCGCAGAGGGCCTCTCCTTGGAGACGGATGCGGTTCCGAAGCCCCGCGTTGCCGCCGGCGAGCGCGATGACGCGTTCGATGGTCCAGGTGTCGAGCGCTGTGCGGTTGTCGTACGTCGTATTCGCTCCCGAAGCCACAGACGAGACGGCGGTGATCGTGGTGGCATTGACGATGGCGACGTGCGCCAGAATCTGGTCGGCGTTCCACTCGCCGGTCGGCGGGACGGGGCTCGTGTCACCGGAGTCGGCCACGGTGGCAGCGGCGTCCAGCAGCGCGCGGTAGGCGTCCCGCAGCGGGGTGGTGTCCATCAGGTCTTCTTCTCTCTGCGGTCGTGCGCGGAATGGATACGGGAAGGGCTGTGGCGACTGCCGTCTCAGGTGTGCGCGCCAGACATCTCCCATGGCGCCTGCGGAAGGACCTCGCCGGTCTCGAGCAGCGACTTGAGGTTCGCCAACACGGCCGGCCATCCGCGCGAGATGCCGTTGAGCATCTCCTGGTTGGGGAGATTCTCGTGGGTCACGGTGAGGCGGACGATGTCCTGGTGTGGTTCGACGAGAAAGGTGACAACCGACGGTTCTCTTGGCGATTCGGCGTCGGGGGCGTCGTCGAAGGTGATGACCAGGCGCGTCGGGGGATCGGCCTTGATCACTCGACCGACGACATCGACGACGCCTGATCCGTCGACGCGCCGATGCTCCCAGGTCGAGCCCGGCTGCCAGTCCGAAACGTTGGCGTGTCCCCAGTAACGCGCCGTCAGGTCAGCGTCCGTCAGGGATTGCCACACCTGCTCCGCGCTTGCGCGGATGTAGGTGACATAGACGTAGGTCGGCACGGACATGCGTCCGTTGGTCATGGCGTACTCCTCTGCCTGGTTCTTGATGGCACTGATCGCTTGCAGGCGGGGCTTGTCGAACCCCGAGATCCAGCGCTCTTCGATCTCGTGGATCGGCGCCGGGTTGAGGTAATGGAGTCGTTCCCGTCCGCGCCGGACGACGGTCACGAGGTTGGCCCGCTCAAGGATGTCGAGATGCTGTGTCGCCGACTGGCGGGCCATGTCCAAGCGTTCACACAGCTCGCTCAGTGTCTGGCCGTTGTGCTCGCGCAGACGGTCCAGCAGGAGTCGTCGGGTGGGGTCGGCCAGTGCTTTGAAGACCGAGTCCATCGCACTCGCTTCGAGGTTCACGCCTCCATTATGCAGGCAATCACCTGCATAATGTCAACAGTGAGTGGGCCGGCGTCCGGGGTGGGTGGTGAACCGAAGCGGCACGCAGGATGCACCTCGCGGTGCTTCGCGTCGATGCCGAAAGCTCCGAAGATCGCCCTCACCATGCCGATGAGCGCCGGGAACATGTCCTCCGTACCCGCGAACATCTTCAGCACGTGCAGGGTGGCATCGGGGTCCGTAGTCAGCGCCGATCACCTTCGCGATGTCTTCCTCGTGAGGAAGCGGAGCATCGACACTTGCCGAGTAAGAGGTTGGCTTGGCCATAGTCTCGCCCTGTGTGTTGATCGTGCGGGCAGTGGGGGCCTCGCCCCTACTGCCGTTCGATGCGCAGCTCTCCGGCGGTCCGGTGAGTGCCGGACGGAGCTCGCGTGGTCAGAATTGCTCGGTGCGGTAACGCTTCTCCAGTTCGTCGTGGTCGGCGCGGCGCACCAGCCGCTGCCGCTCGTCCCACGGTGTGAGCTGGTCGAGTACGGGGTCCAGTGCGCCCGCGTCGCGCAGTCCGGCCAGGACGGTCTGGGTGCCGCGGATGGCTCCCCGCATGGCCGTGTTGGCGTACAGGTGCACCGAGAAACCCATGGCAAGGAGCGGCTCGGGCCTCGGCGTAGAGGGCTGCGCGCTCCGGCGCTTCGGCAAGTCCGTGCCGGGCACGTAGGTCGGTGCGGGCCACGACAAGGGTGTCGTGGCTGCGCCGGGACTCGACAGCAGCGCGGATCTTCTGGCGCATCTCGTCGGCGGGGATGACCTCCTGGCCGTCGAAGTGACCACAGCGCTTGGGGGCGACCTGGTCTTCGAGCTGCACCGCCGAGGCGCCGGCCTTCTCCAGGATGCGTACGGTACGGCCGACCGATACGGCGTTGCCGAAGCCGGTGTCGGCGTCGACGACCACGGGGATGGCCACGGCATCGGTGATGGCGCGGACGTGGGCAGCCATCTCCGGTAGCGACAGCAGGCCGATGTCGGGGAGCCCAAGGAAGGTGTTCCTCACCCCGGCACCGGTGACGTAGAGGGCGTCGAAGCCGAGGCCTTCGGCGATGCGGGCGGTCAGAGCATTGACTACGCCCGGCAGCAGCGGTCCTCCCTCTGCGTCGATCAGCTCCCGCAGCGAGGCGAGAGACGACGGTGTGCTCACCGCCGCAGACAAGGCCGACAGCTCCCACGGCTCCCCGGCGTGCTTGTTCTGGGCAAGATCCGTTGGAAGACATATCAGCCCACGAAGATCAGCTGTCGGGAAGATCAGATCACGTCAGGTCGGCCGCGGCCCGAAACCCTACCGGACCCACCGGCCCCGGGCCCGGGGCCGGGGCCGGGGCCGGGGCCGGGGCCGGGGCCGGGGGTACGTGTCAAGCGGCGGGAGACGAAGTTCCTGACGCGTATCGCTTGAGTTGCTTGGAGACCGTCTCCAGTAGTTCGTCTGAGAAGTCCTTGTCGGCCACGGCCCGGGATATGAGTACGGCGCCAACCAGGGCGCTGAGGGTAAGCATCGCCTCGGCCCGGGCATCTTCGACATTGCCGTCCAGGCCTGCGATCAGTTCCAGGTACGTGCGGACCTGCTTCTCATAGGCTTCTTTGAAGTGCTGGTCACCGCGTCCCGCGGCGGCACCGAGGGGGACCAGCGCGCAGCCGGTGGCCGGCACGTCGCGGTGCTGTTTCGCGAGGTAGGCGTCAACGAGACCGGCCCGTGCATCCTGCTCGTTCTTCCGCGCGGCGCGCTCCATCTTCGCTGAGCCCTCGGCCAGGGCAATGGCGGCGGCCTGGGTGATCAGGTCATCACGTGAGTCGAAGTGCTTGTAGAAGCCGCCGTGCGTCAGTCCGGCTTCCTTCATGAGGTCCGCGATGCCGGGGCGGGTGACGCCTTCGGTGCGGACCTTGCGGGACGCGATCCGCAGGACCCTTTCGCGGGTCGCCGCTTTCTCCGCCTGCGAGTGGCCCATGTCGGCCCTGCCTTTCATGGGGCGGCGCAGTGTAACCACCGCGCGATTGGATGATGGCCATCATACTCCCCTGGCATAGAGGCAGCTCCAATGCCGTTTATTTGACTTTCAGGATGTTGGACGTAATCTAGCAACTGCATGTTAGCCATCATCCAGATCGGAGCAGGAACCGTGTCCCAGACCTATGACCCCCGCCACACGGCCGTTTTGCTGGTCGACCCCTACAACGACTTTCTGTCCGAGGGCGGCAAGATCTGGCCGCGCCTGGAGCCCATGGCGGAGGAGGTGGGCCTGCTGGACCACCTGCGCTCTGTGGTCGCCTCCGCCCGTGAGACTGGTGTCCGCGTGGTGTTCGTTCCGCACCGTCGCTGGGAGGCGGGGGACTACGAGACGTGGGATCACCCCAACCCCACCCAGCAGGCCATCATGGAGCGACACAGTTTCGCCCGCGGAACCTGGGGCGGGGAGTTCCACCCCGACTTCCAGCCGCAGCCCGGCGACGTCGTCGTTCAGGAGCACTGGGGGCAGAGCGGGTTCGCAAACACTGACCTGGACTTCCAGCTCAAGCAGCACGGCATCACCCACGTCGTGGTCGTCGGCCTGCTGGCGAACACCTGCATCGAGTCCACCGGCCGGTTCGCCATGGAGCTCGGGTACCACGTAACGCTGGTGCGTGACGCCACCGCGGCGGTCCTCCCCGAGATGATGCACGCCGCGCACGAGCTGAACGGCCCCACCTACGCCCACGCCATCACCACCACGGACGAGCTCACCGCCGCATTCAAGGGAGCGCACGCATGACACTGACCGGAGAACTGCTGATCGGAGCGTCCCGCGTGCCTGCCGACGCGGGAACGATGAAGGCACTCAATCCCGCGACCGGAGAGCTCATCGGGCCCGAGTTCGCCTTCGGCGGCGCCGCCGAGGTCGACCGTGCGCTCCGCCTCGCCGACGAGGCCTTCGACAGCTACAGCCACACCGGGCTGGCCGAGCGGGCCGCGTTCCTGGACCTGATCGCGGACAAGCTCGAGGCGGTCAAGGACGAGCTCGCCGAGCGTGCCTCGCTGGAGGCCGGCCTGCCCGTCGCGCAGTTCGAGGGCGAGGCACTCCGGACCGCCGGCGTGTTCCGCAAGTTCGCCGTAGTCGTCCGTCAGGGCCGGTTCCTCCAGGCGGCCATCGACCCCGCCCAGCCGGACCGCCGGCCTGCGCCGCGCATGGATCACCGGCTGCAGAAGGTGGCCCTGGGCCCCGTGGTGATCTTCGGCGCCAGCAACTTCCCGATCTCCTACTCAGTGGCGGGCGGCGACACCGCCTCGGCCCTGGCGGCCGGCTGTCCCGTCATCGTCAAGGCCCACAACGCACACCCGGGTGCTTCCGAGATCCAGGGCCGTGTCATCCAGCAGGCCGTCGCCGAGGCGGGACTGCACGAAGGAGTCTTCTCCCTCGTCCGGGGCGCCGGCAACGAGATCGGTGAGTCGTTGGTGGACCATCCTCTGGTCCGGGCGGTCACCTTCACCGGCTCCGAGGGCGGCGGTATGGCCCTCTACCGCCGGGCTCAGCAGCGTCCCGACCCTATCCCGGTGTTCACCGAGATGACCAGTGTCAACCCGACCTTCGTGCTGCCTGCCGCCCTGGCGGCCCGCGGCGCCGAGATAGGCGGCGGCCTGGTCCAGCGCGCCATGTACAACGTCGGGCAGGCCTGCCTGAAGCCCGCCATCCTCCTCGCCGTCGACGGACCCGGCTTCCGGGAACTGCGTGACGCGGCGACGGCCGAGGTGGAGAAGGCGGCCGCACGGACCATGCTCACCCCCGGCATCCACGACTCCTACACCCGCAACGCACAACGTATGGAGGAGAACGGCGCCACCCGCATCGGCGCGGGCCCGGCCCCGGCCGGGGCGTGGGACGGCCAGTCCCTGCTGTACGAGGTCACCGGTGAGCAACTGCTGGCCGAACCTGCCCTGCGCGAGGAGGTCTTCGGCCCCGCCATCCTGCTGGTCAGGTTGACCGGCCCGGATCAACTGCTCGACGTGGCCCGCGCCTTCCGCGGACAACTCTCGGCCACCATGCACGCCGAGGCCGCCGACCGCGCCGCCGCCGAACAGCTCCTGCCGATCCTGGAACGCCGCACCGGACGCATCGTGTTCAACACCTTCTCGATCCCGCAGGAGGTCTCCTACGCCTCCACCCACGGAGGCCCGTTCCCGGCCACCTCCGACAGCCGCTTCACCTCCGTGGGCATGGGTGCGATCGAGCGGTTCGTACGTCCGGTCACCTACCAGAACTTCCCCGACGAACTCCTGCCGCAGCCACTGCGCGAGGCGAACCCGCTGCACCTGTGGCGGCTCGTCGACGGCGAACTCACCCAGCACTGATCGTTGCCACGGGCCCCGTTCGCTCTTCCGAACGGGGCCCGTTCGCTCTCCTGGAATGAAAGGAGTCCCTTCCATGTCCATCACAGACCACGCTGCCGCGGGGAATGAACGTGAGGCCCGCGATGAGATACGCGGGAAGCTGCTCGGCGCATGGCAACTCGTGTCCTACACCGCGGTGAGCACCGACGGGGAGGCCATCCACCCCCTCGGCCCCACCCCGTACGGCCTGATCGTCTACACCCCTCAGGGATACATGTCCGCCCAGCTGGGGCGCGGCGACCGCGCACCCCTGAGATCGGCACGTCTCGAGGACGCGGCGGCCGACGAACTTGCCCAGGCAGCGGCCGGCTACGTCGCCTACGGCGGGCCGTTCGAGGTCGTCGATCCCACAACCGTCGAACACCACGTCACGACCAGCCTCTTCCCGAACTGGATCGGGCGGTCCCAAGTTCGGACGGTGACCTTCGAAGGCGCGCTCCTGAAACTCGGCGTCGCCACTCCCACCCGGCTGTGGGGTGCGGAACGCACAGCCGAACTCACCTGGAGCAGGCTGGCCTGACTGTGGCCTGCGTCGCGGGCTCTCCTCGCGAAGTGTGCCCTGCACATCATTCCGCAGGGCTGAGCGAGGTCGCGCCCGGCGTCCGTTCCACCAGCGCAGGGCCCTCCTCGGACACCTCTGCGGTGCTCCCGTCCAGGGCCGCGTCGCTGTCCGTCATCAGCGGTTCCGGTCTCGTGGCGTGACTGCCTGAGCATCGAGCGTTGCCAGTCCATCGAGCCGCGAAAGCGCGATTCTGCCGCACGTGCTCGACGGCGATGTTCCCGTTGCCGCCCGGTGCCAGGTCGTCCTATGGGCTCAATGCCGCGCACAGGCATTGCTTCGGTAGGCGTGCAGGCGCTGCGGCCACGCCGGCAGGGCGTATGCAACGGGGAGCACAGGGACCGGCCTGCGCATTGTCGCCGGATCGCCACGGCATGCCGGAACCACCGTGACAGCCGCTGTCGCGCCCTGTCGACTCGATCGCCGCCCATCACAACCCGTGCTTCACGCACATAAGGACCCAAGGACCCCATGACCAGCGCAGCCACCCGCCCGGACGTCAAGCGAGGAACCATTCCCGTCTTCGCCACCGCAACTGCGATCACCGTCTCCAACATCTATTTCACCCAGCCGCTCCTCGACGAGATCGCCCGGGGCTTCCGGATATCACCCTCCGCTGCCGGGCTGGTCGCCACGACAGGACAGATCGGCTATGCACTGGGCATCATCGCCATCGTCCCGCTTGCTGACACCGTTCGGCTTCGCCGGTTGTCCATCCTTCTGCTGGCCGTCACCGCCACCGCCCTCCTCGCGGGCGCTTTCGCCCCCTCGGTCGCTCTGCTGAGCATGGCCACCCTCATACTCTCTGCCAGCACCGTGCTGCCGCAGGTCATCATGCCGACCGTCGTCTCCATGGCGACTCCCGGCAATGCCGGTCGCGTCCTGGGAGCGGTGGGGACGGGGCTGACCATGGGAGCCCTGCTCTCGCGCACCGCCGCCGGCCTCATTGCCGAGGCCACCGGTACCTGGCGGGCAGGATTCGTCATCGCTGCCCTGGCCACCGGAGCCCTGCTCCTGGTCCTTCCGCGCTACATGCCGCACGACCGGCCGACCCCGACCGGAGCGTCGGAAAGCTACCTCCGTCTGCTGGCGTCGCTCCCCAAGCTGATCGCCGAACACGCTCCCTTGCGTCTGTCGGCCGCGCTGGGAGCGACGGTCTTCGCGGCCTTCTCCGCCTTCTGGTCGGCACTCGCCTTCCACCTCACCGCGGCCCCGATCTCACTGGGCCCCGCGGTGATCGGGCTCTTCGGCCTGTTCAGCGTGCCCGGCGCCCTGGCCGCCCGTTACTCGGGGCGCCTTGCTGACCGATGGGGCACGCGCAGCGTCAATGTCCTGTCCCTCACGTCGGCGCTGCTCGCCTTCGCGCTGTTCGGGTTCGCAGGCCGGTCACTGATCGCCCTCGCTGCGGGCTGCAACCTTCTCGGCTACGGGACGACCAGCGGTCAGATAGCCAACCAGGCGCGCATCTTCGCCGCGCGCCCCGCGATCAGGGCTCGGCTCAACACCGTCTACATCTTCGCGGTCTTCGCCGGAGGCTCCGTCGGATCCGCAGTCGCCGGGGTGCTGTTCTCTGCCTTCGGGTGGACCGGTGTGGTGTACAGCGGACTCGGCTTCCTGCTGCTCGCAGGCGTCGTCCTGGTGGGGCACTCCCTGCGCGTCCCGCGCGCAACCGGCTCGACGACCGTAGCCGCCGACACTCTTGAGAAGCATGCGGAGGACGGCGGCCGCGTCGGCGGCACCAACGGCCGGCGGTAGAGCGCGAGGCCGGGCCCCCATACACGGCAACCCGCTGGGGCGGACGGGGTCATGGAATGCTCTCCTGTATCGGTGCTGGCCGGTTTGGCGCCCGGCGACGGAACGACGCGTCGCGCCAGTGCAGGCGTCATGGCTGTGCTCCCGAAGAGAACGAAGGACCGCCGGGTAGGTATGTACTGCGCGGGGACGAATTTCGTATCACTGTGTCACTTTGTGGTGCACTCCGCGGCTGCACGCCAGCCGGCCGACTTCGCGGCAGCGAGCTGAGCGCGGCGCACCCCAACAGGAGGCGGGACGCCCCACGATGAAGCGTCTGCCATCCCGTGGCCCGGTGCCGATCTTGGGCCTATCGAGTCGGCTCAGGCCACCAGCCCTTCCTCGGCTCGCGCGAGCTGCTGCTGCGCTTGGGCGGTGGTGATCTCGGAGTAGGCCTTGTGTACCCGCACCAGCCAGGCTGCTTCACCGTTCAAACAGCCGGGAACATGAGGGGAGTTGGGCGACCCCTGGGTCAAGAGCGAGGTTAGGAGAGCTGAGGCGGGCCCCTGAAGATCCCAACGTGACTCTTTCTGCGGGACCTGCGTCTTCTGCATCTTCTGCGCGGCCCGCGTCACGTGCTCGGTCCGGGCCACGCCGCGAAGTACGCAAGACGCGGCGCGAGCAGCGTATCGAAGTCTGCGGCGTCACTTGTGCCATCGAACGGTGACGGAGCCCCGCCGAGCTCTGCTGATGCACCATTGGAACGATCAGGGAGTTTCTGTGCATTGGACGGATGGGTTTAGGGGTCCGTACGTTCGAGGCATGCCTGCTGCCGATACCGGGGCGTCCACCACCACGGGCGCCAATGCCACCGCCCTTCCCGCCGCCGATTCCCGTCCGACCCCGGGCGGCGCCGGCTACCGCCGGATGAGCCTCGCCCTCTTCCCCGCCGGGGTCGCGACCGTCGCGCTCCTCTACTCCACGCAGGCCCTGCTGCCGCTCGTCTCCCGTGACTTCGGGGTGACGACGAGCGCGAACAGTTGGACGGTGTCGGGCACGACAGGCGGACTGGCGCTGTTCGTCCTGCAGGCCCTCGGCGCCGCGCTGGAGGTCCGTCCGTGAGCACTGACGCTCCGCACCCCTCTGACCGTGCTCTGGAACATCCCACCGAAGCTGCTCCGGCACCGCGCCTTCCTGCGCCGCTCCTCGCCTACGTCCCCCTCCGTGAGCACCCGCTGAGACGCCTTCCCCAACTGCTCATCGGACTCGCCCTGTACGGATTCAGCCTCTCGGTCATGGTCCGGGCCTCGCTGGGCGTCAACCCCTGGAGCGTTCTCTACGAGGGGCTGGAGAACCACACGTCCCTCAGCTTCGGCACTATCAGCGCCGTCGTCGGAGTTCTCGTGCTCCTGCTGTGGATCCCCCTCAAACAGAGACCGAAACTCGGCACCGTCGCCAACATCATCGTCCTGGCATACTCATCGGATCTCGGCCTCTCACTCATCCCCGAGCACCTCGGGCTCCCGGCCCGGGCCGGCCTGCTGGTCGGGGTCTCCTCAATGGATTTTCCATCGCTGTGTATGTCGGCGCGCGCTTCGGACCTGGCCCCCGTGACGGACTGATGACCGGAGTGTCCGGCATAACCAGGCGCTCCACGCGGCTCATCCGCACCCTGATCGAGATCATCGTGCTCGCGGCGGACTGGCTACTCGGGGGAAGCGTGGGCGTCGGCACCGTGCTGTACGCCCTCACCGTCGGCGTCATCACCCAGTTCTTCCTATCCAGGTTCGCCTACCGCAGTAACGACGACTCCCGGACGTCCCTCACTCGTCGTGTCCCGCGTCCGGATCCCACAAAGGCCGCAAGCCGCCGGGCAGGTCAGAGAGCTGAAAAAGAATACTGGCCCCGTATGAGAGCTGCGTCCTCAACGCGAGCGGACCGTCCGTGCGGGGATCACACAGCGCGACGCTCGGCAGCACAGGACTGGCCTGCGCCGCCGCCCGCTGCCAGAACTCGGCTGCCACGCACGAGAGTCATCCGGTGACGAGTAGCAGCGCTCCGCGTTCCCAGGTCCTCGACAGCACCCGTCCGACTACGGCGCCCGGCAACTGGCAGGACTGGCTACGCCTGTTCGGATACGCCGGACGCCCCCGGACCGACATCCGCGAACGCCTGGTTCCGCCCTTTCCCGAGCCGTCAACCCGCCTCTGGGAGCTCACACGCATCAATCCGGCACTGGCATACCGCGTCGCGAAGGCCATGGACTGGCTGGGGCCGGTACTCATCGCCGTCCTAGCCGGAGCGATCCGCTTCTGGCACCTCGGGCAACCGCAGGACCTCGTCTTCGACGAGACCTACTACGCCAAGGACGCCTGGTCGCTGCTGCAGCTCGGCTACGAGGGCACCTGGCCGGACCGCAAGATCGCCGACCCACAGATCCTGGCGCACCCTCAGGTGATCCCGCTCTCCGACACCGGGTCCTTCCTCGCCCACCCGCCGACGGGCAAGTGGGTGATCGCCCTCGGCGAGTGGATGTTCGGCCTCAACCCGTTCGGCTGGCGCTTCATGATCGCGCTCCTGGGCACGCTGTCGGTGCTGATGCTGTGCCGAATAGGCCGCCGCCTGTTCCGGTCGACGGCGCTGGGCTGCCTGGCCGGCGCGCTGATGACGGTGGACGGTCTGCACCTGGTGATGAGCCGCTCCGCTCTCCTGGACATCATCGTCATGTTCTTCGTACTGGCGGCGTTCGGATGCCTGCTGCTCGACCGGGACAACGCACGGGCCCGGCTCGCGGCAGCCCTCCCGGTGGGCGAGGACGGCCACGCACGCCCGGACCAAGTCACAGGCGACCGCGCCGGGATGGGATTGCGTCCATGGCGGCTCGCAGCCGGCCTCTTCCTGGGACTGGCGGCCTCGACCAAGTGGAACGGCCTGTACTTCCTCGCCTTTTTCGTGGTCCTTACCCTGCTGTGGGACGTCGCCTCTCGCCGCGTGGCGGGAGCCCGCCGCCCGTACCGGGCAGTGCTGTGCAAGGACCTCGGCTGGTCGCTGCTGTCCGTCGTTCCGGTCGCCGTGGTGACCTACCTGGCGACATGGACAGGCTGGTTCCTGTCCGACAACGGCTACGGACGGCACTGGGCAGACGGCCGCGGCGGCACCTGGTCGTGGATTCCGGCTCCGCTCCGCAGCCTGTGGCACTACGAGTACGGGGTGTACCAGTTCAATGTGGGGCTCCACACTTGGCACCGGTACGAGTCCAACCCGTGGAGCTGGCTGGTCCTCGGCCGCCCTGTGCTGTTCCACTACCAGTCGCCGAAACCCGGGCAGGACGGGTGCCACGCGACGGCCGACTGCTCGCAGGCGATCCTCGCACTGGGCACACCGCTCCTGTGGTGGACGGCATGCTGCGCACTTATGTATCTGCTCTACCGATGGGCACTGCGCCGCGACTGGCGCGCCGGCGCCGTCCTGTGCGCGGTAGCTGCCGGTTATCTGCCCTGGTTCCTGTACCAGGACCGCACGATCTTCTCCTTCTACGCGGTCGCCTTCGTGCCGTACCTGTGCCTGGCCGTGGCGATGATGCTGGGCGCGCTGCTGGGGCCGCCGGGGGCGGATGGCAAACGCGGCACACGGGGCGCGGTGGCCGCGGGCGTGCTTGTGCTGCTCATCGCCTGGAACTTCATCTATTTCTGGCCCCTGTACACAGGCACGGCCATTCCGATCGACCAGTGGCGGTCGCGGATGTGGCTGGACACCTGGGTCTAGCTACGTAGACGCCCAGAGATGGCGCGGCAGTCTGCCGTGCCATCTCTGTCGGTGGTGGTTGTCAGCGGCTGTCGTTGGTCGCCCTCGTACGGCCCGGAGACGGCCCCGGACACGCAATCTCAAGGACCGAACCCCCGCTGACCGGCGGGGGCGGAGCCCCGGGCAATACCCCGATCTGGCGGAGGCCCGAGTGGTTCAGACGGGCGAGGATGCTGAACGGTCGGCCTCCTCCCGCAGCTCGTCCACGAGATGGCGAGCACCCAGCTCACGCTGTTCCAGCAGCTCAACCACCGACGGCATCCACGACCTCCCGGGGAGCGACACAGCGACAGGCCACTACTCCCACAGAACTCCCGCCCTACGCCCGACCAGCGGAAACGCAGCCCTCAAGTCCAAAACGACAACAGCTACTGAGGAACGAGACCTCACTCCTGCCCGCGAGCGCCGCGGACCTCGCCCCAACAGCCCGCCGCAAAACCAACACCAAGCGCCAGTCATTCAGCACAAGCAAGGAGAAACAGGTGACGACCGCAGACCTCACCGCCATGTCCGGACTCGAACTCATGCGGTGGGTACAGACCGAACGGTCCACCGACATCCCACACTTCAGCGCACTGCTCGGCATGCGCGTGGACACGGTGGAGAACAGCCACATCGTCGTCTCCCTCGACACCCGACCGGACTTTACGCAAGCGGCCTTCGTCTGAACATGTGCTCCGCCCAAGGAACACACACGTCCAGCACAAGGGACGTGAGGATGAGTCTGCTGCATCACGATGCCCGGCAGGTGGCGTTGACGGAACTGTCATGCTTCCGGGGCGAGTTCTACTCCTTTCTCACCGCTCGTTCGGACGCGCTGTTCGAGCCGGCTGATGCTGTGCTGTGCGGCGACGGGCCGGTGAGATCGCTTGCCAGGGCTACGTCGAGGGACCGGCATGCCCCTGGGAAGTTCGGTGACCCGCTTCGATGCTTCCTTTGATGCCGAGTTTTCTGCGCGCCCGCTGGTAGAACGTCGTACCGCCGAGGCGCACGACATGAGCCGCCGCGGGACAGGCCGCCACGGTGATCCGGTCGTCCGCGTCGAGGTAGCCGACCACCTCGCCGTCCACCTCGACCGCCAGACGCCCCGTCGTGGGGAGCAGTTCGAGGGTGACCTCCTCGTCCGCGGGCAGGACGAGCGCCCGGTCGAACGACGAGTGCGCGCTCGCGGGGACGACGAGGATCGCTTCCACCCGGGGCGAGAGGATCGGACCACCCGCGGCGAAGCTGTACGCCGTTGATCCGGTCGAGGTGGCGACGACGACGGCATCGGCCGCGTAACGGATGAACTCGTCGCCCTGGAGGCGGATCGCGATGGCGGCCATGCCGCTGCCGGGCACCCGTACGAGGGCGATGTCGTTGAACGCACGGACCTCGCGCCCGTCCGGAAGGCGGGTCCGTACGGCCATGCGGGGCTCGGTGGTGTACTTGCCGCTGTCGATAAGGTCCAGCGCCGGCGGCAGATCGTCGACATCGATCTCGGCGAGGAAGCCCAGCCGGCCCAGGTTGACGCCGAGCACAGGGGTGGCGCTACCGGCGAGCAGCCGCATGGAGCGGAGCATGGTCCCGTCCCCGCCGAGGCTGACGATCAGGCCGGCCCGGGCGACGAGGGCTTCCGCCGGCACGGCCACGGCACTGCAGTCGATACGGCCCACCTCGTCCGGCAGCCCCAACACCTCGGTCTCGTTCTTGCGGGCCCACCGCACGATCGACTCGATGACCGGTCCCGGATGGCGCCTGGGATGCAGGATCAGGCCGATCGATCCGATCAGACCCATGACAGGTTCCCTTCGTCGATACGACATGTCCAAGTGGTCCATCATTGCCCTGCGAGGACGATTCCCCGTCGGTGCGGCACGAAAATGCAGCCCGGTCGGCTCGTAAGGAACCGGCCGGGCGGCGGCCGGCACATGGCCGACCGGCGTGTCGCCGAATTCCCTCGTCGACGCGGAGCGGCGATGCGCGGCGGCCCGGTGCGCGAGACCCTTGCCGTTCGGATTGCCGTCGGTCACGAAGTCACCACGTAGTCCGAGCCGTGGCCGCCGACGAACCGTCCGTCGTAGATCCACACCAGGACCGGGCGCTTCTCTCCGGCGCACGCGGCTCCTGTCCAGACGTTCAGGTCGAGGCAGTCCTCGCCGATCGAGACCGAGCTGGAGCCCTTCACCGGCTGCGGGCAGATGTCCCCGAACAAGTCCGCCGTGCGCAGGGCGACCCCGGCAAGCGCCCGAGAGGGCCCGAGGGGATGCGAGTGCCCGTGCTAGCATCGCCCCACCAATTGCCAGGAATCCTGTCGATTGGCGACACGTGGTTGGCGACACGGCTCGACGATCGGAACCGTATGTCTCTCTTCGCCCGGCCCGCGGTGGCCTCCTTCGCCGCCAAGTCGATGCAGCGCCTTGCCGTGGCGGCCGACCGGCGCCCGAGCGGTCGCGGTTCCGCTGCCGCTTCACACGGCCGCTTCCCCCAGTTCCCGCGCACCGTACGCGAGTTGACGGTCCCGACCTCGGTCGCTCCGGCCCGCGCCATGGTGTACCTGCCGACGACCGAGGGTCCACCGCCGCCGGTGCACGTCAACTTCCACGGTGGCGGCTACGTCATGCCCCTGACGGAGATCGACGATCCGCTCTGCCGTCACCTCGCCGCGGAGGCGGGGGTGGCCGTGATCAACGTGGACTACGTCGTCGCCCCGCAGCACCGGTTCCCCGCTCCGCCCCGGCAGGCGTTCGAGGTCGTCCGGTGGATCGCCGAGCACGGCGGCGAGCACGGCTGGGACGGCGGCCGGCTCTCCGTGGGGGGGCCAGAGCGCGGGCGGCGCGCTGGCCGCGGCGGTGGCGCGTCAGGCGCTTGAGGAGGGCGGGCCCTCGATCGCGTTGCAGGTGCTGCACTACCCGCCGCTGGACCTCGCGACGAGCGCCCGGGACAAGCGCGCCGCCATCGCCAAGCCGGTGCTGCGCCCCTGGATGGGAGAGATCTTCGACAGCGCGTACGTACCTGATCCCCGGGAGCGCGCCGACCGGCTGGTGTGACCCGCGGGTGCGGCGGACACGGTCGACCTCAAGGGCATCGCCCCGGCCCTCGTCGTCACGGCGGAGTACGACCTCCTCAAGGCGGAGGGCGAGCGGTACGCCGCGCGTCTTCAGCGGGCGGGATCCCTCGTCGAGCACTACGACGTGCCCGGAGCCGATCACGGATATGACGGCACGGACGACGAGAAGGCCCTGAAGACCTACGCCCTGATCGCCCGCCATGTGCGGCAGGCGATCAACACCGGGACGCCCGAGGCCGGTTGAGCAGGTGTGCGCCGGGGTGGACGTCGCGCCCGGAGCCGGGTTGAGCGGGCGGGCGTCGGGTGGCCGAGGCGCCCGCCGTACATCGGACGCCCCGGCCACCCTCTCCTCCATCCCCCTCTTCATGGAGGCGCCTGTCAGCCCTGCGATCGGACCTCGGGAGGCGTGATGCCCAACTTGCCCGCGCTCTCGGTCAGTTCGCGCCACACCTTCGGCGCTACGGGTACCCCCTTCTCGGCCCGCTGCACGCTCACGGAGGCGCTGCGCTCGCCGGGGTAGAAGACGCCCTCCGCACCGTCCGCGACAGCTCCGCCGCCCGCGTGATCATCGTGGGCAGGGTGTGGACGCTGGCGGGGAAAACCGCATCACCAGCGGCATGAGCGTGTATCCGGTCGGCTCCGGGGCTCCGTTGCACTCGCACAACTGCGACGAGCACGTGACGATCCTCGAGGGCGAGGCGGAGGTGGTCGTCGACGGCGAGGTGACGAAGCTGGAGCAATTCGACACCACGTACGTCCCGTCGCCCGTCCCCCACCTGTTCCGCAACACAGGCGACCGCCCGCTGCGCATCCTGTGGGTGTACACGTCGGGGACGGTCACACGTACGTTCACCGAGACCGGGGTGACGGTGGAGCATCTCTCGGCACAGGACCAGATGGGCTGAGAACGGACATGTCTGAGGCCGGGCCCCCGCCAGGTCCCGGCCTCAGACATGTCCTCGTGGTCAGCCGATGGTGGTCAGCCGGTGGTGGTCAGCTGCTGGGCGGCGTTGGGCTGCGGCGTGTGCTGCGGGCCACGCAGGCCGGTGAGGGCGACGAAGACCGTGGCGAGCACGGCGGCGATGGCGAACGCGGTGAAGCCCCAGGTCTCGGACTTGGCCGCGACGAGCTGGCCGCCGAGCCACGGTCCGAACACGGCGCCGAAGCGGCCGATGCCGGAGACCCAGCCCACGGCTGTGGCGCGGTTGTCGTCACTGGAGCGGCCTGCCACCGTCGCGTAGATCATGGCCTGGGCGCTGAAGAGGAACAGGCCGGTCAGGAAGACCACGATGTAGGTGAGCGGCAGCGCCATGTGGATGCCGAGCAGGTAGACGCCGAGGGCGGTGGCCGCGAACCAGACGGTGGCGACGCGCGCACCGCCGAAGCGGTCGGAGAAACGGCCCGCGATCAGCATGCCCGCGATGCCGCCGAGGTTGATGACGATGACGAAGGAGAGAGAGGAGCCGAGCTCGTAGCCCGCGCCGCGCATCATGGTGGGCAGCCAGTTGCTGACGCCGTAGACAAGCAGCAGGCCGCAGAAGGAGGCCGGCCAGAACAGCAGCGTGGTGCGCCACAGGCCGCCACGGAACAGGGCGATGACGGCGCTCCAGCGGTCCCCGGCAGCGGGGCGCTCCGCCGCGGGGGCGGGCAGTTCGACGTCGTAGCGCTCGGCGAGCTCGTGGGCTTCCCGCGTACGTCCCTTGGCGATCAGGAAGTTCAGCGACTCGGGGAGGTACTTGGCGATCAGCGGGACGCCGATGAGCAGCGGGACCACGCAGATCCAGTAGGCGACGCGCCACTGGCCCGCGCCGGTGGTCCACAGGCCGACGAAGCCCGCGAGGATGCCGCCGGCCTGGTGGGCGGTCATCAGCGTGCCGACGATCAGGGCCCGGCGGCCACGCGGGGCGTACTCGGCGACCATGGTGATCGTGGTGGGGAGCAGACCGCCGAGGCCGAGACCCGCGATGAAGCGGCCGAGGCCGAAGACACCGAGGCTGGGGGCGACGGCGCAGACGGCGGACGCGAGCGAGAAGACCGCCGTACAGGTGATGATCACCTTCTTGCGGCCGATCCAGTCGGTGACCGTACCCGCGGACAGCGCGCCGATCAGCATGCCGAAGGTGGCGTAGCTGCCGAGGTCGCCGGCCTGGGACGGCTGGAGCCCCAGGGCGTGCTCGGCGAGCATGTTGGGCAGCACGGAACCGTAGACGAACATGTCGAGACCGTCGAAGAGCACGACCAGCCAGCACAGGCCGACGACCAGCGTGGCCAGTCTGGTCCCGCGGGCGCGCAGGTCTGGGGAGGGAGACATCATTGTTTCCTCTCGTCCGGGAGAAGTGTCCCTGGAGGGGATGAGTGAGGCGGGTCGGTGCGGCTCGAGCGGCTGACCCGATGGTGCGCACGACGCTAAGGTTCCGGTTCCCCAAGCGTCAACGCTTTTGTCAACAATCTCAGGAACAATCCAGCCAGCCGTTCCTGGAGGCTACGGCAGGACGAAAACAGCAGGTGAAACGGCCATGGGCGGCACACAGCCGTGTGCCGCCCCGCCCGTTTCGCTGGCTTGTTTTCAGCCGTCCGTGCCCTGATCGGTCTGCTCGATCGGCGGTGTGCCGTGGGTGTGGAAGGACTCGATGGTCTTCAGGCCCCACGCCTGTCCCTTGGCCCGCTCGGCCTGGGTCCACGTGATCAGAGGCCAGTCGGGGGCCAGCACGAGTCGCGTGAGCGGGTTGCACAGCTCGATGCGGTTGCCGCCGGGCTCGTAGACGTAGAGGAAGAACGTCTGCTGGATGGCGTGCTTGTGCGGGCCGGTCTCGATGAACACGCCGGTGTCGATGGCGAGGTCGGCGGCGCGCAGGATGTCCTCGCGGGTGTCGGTCGCGAAGGCGATGTGGTGCAGCCGCCCGCGCGAGCCCGTCCAGTCCTCGGTGTAGACGACGTCGTACGACTTGTTCGTGAACGTCAGCCACTTCGCAGCGATCCTGCCGCCGTCGAGCTGGATCTGCTCGGTCGGCCGGGCGCCCAGGAGGTGCTGGTGGAAGTCGGCGTTGGCGGCGACGTCGGCGGCCAGGTAGTTGACGTGGTCCAGGCGGCGTACGCCCACACCGTGGCCGGGCTTGGCCTGGGGCTGGTTCTTCAGGCCGGGCTTGAGCTCGTCCGGGGCCGTGTACCACTCGGACTCCCAGTACAGGGCCAGTTCGTGGCCGTCGGGGTCGGTGGTGACGTACAGCGGACCGAGGCCCGGCTCGTCCTCGGTCCAGCGGCCCTGATGGCCTCCGGCCTCCAGTTCCTTGACCCTCCGTTGCAGGGCCTCCTCGCTGGAGGCGCGCAGGGCCGTGCGGCGCAGACCGGAGGTCTCGTGCGCGGTGAGGACGAGGCTGTGGTGCTCGTAGTCGTCCCAGGTCCGCAGATAGACGGAGTCACCGCTACGGCCGTTGGCCGTCAGGCCGAGGTAGTCGGTGAAGAACCGCAGACTTCCGTCCAGGTCCGGGGTGAGCAGTTCGACGTGACCGAGGTGGGCGATGTCGCCGAGGGGCGGGGCCATAGGGGCCTCCTTAAGGGTGAAGTGCGGCTCCGGCCGGCCGGGGGAAGACCGTACCGTCGAAGATCTTGCGTGCGGTGCGGACGACGGCGGTGCGGCGGGCCACGGGGGCGGCCCCCGAGGTGCCGTCGTCGATCTCGCTCTCGATGTCGAGAAATCCGGTCGGATGCTCGATGCGCAGCCGTCCGCCGTTCTCGGGCAGACGGGCGATGTCCTCGCCGACGCTGCCGTGGATGCGCAGCCCGGCGGCGACACTGGCGGCTCCCAGGACGCCGATGGCGGCGTGGCAGCGGACCGGGATGAACGTGCGGGTCATCACCGCGCCGCCGTTCGTGGGCGGCGCCAGCAGGCTGAGCTTGGGCACGGTCGTCTCGCTGACGTCGCCCAGGCCCATCAGCCGGCCCGCCTCCAGGCGGATCCGCTGGAGCCGGTCGTGCAGGGTCAGGTCCTCCTCCAGGTCACGCGGCCTCTCGTAGCCGGTGACCTGCAAGGAGGACGCGGCGATCAGCACGGTCGGCATGCCGTTGTCCACGCAGGTCACCGGGGTGTCCGCGACGATGTCCCGGGCGTGCCCGGTGGGCAGCAGGGGGTTGTTGCCCTGTTCGAACTCGATCACCACGGGGGCGGCGGTGCCCGGCACGCCCGAGATCTCCGCGGCGCCCGCGTAGGAGACGCGCCGGTCCGGCGTGGGGAAGGTGGCGGTGGCGTGGTCACCGCTGTTGACCATCCGGATCCGTACCGAGGTGTGCCCGTCCCGGGCGGCGACCAGACCGCGTTCGACGGCGAACGGGCCGACCCCTGCCAGGAGGTTGCCGCAGTTCTGCCGGTCGGAGACCTCAGCCCGGTCCACCCCCACCTGGAGGAAGAGATAGTCGACGTCCGCGTCGGGGCTCTCGGAGCGGGAGACGACCGCGACCTTGCTGGTGAGCGGGTGCGCTCCGCCGAGGCCGTCGATCTGCCGGGCGTCGGGACTGCCCATGACCCGCAGCAGCAGGTCGTCGCGCGCCCCGGCGTCGGCCGGCAGGTCCTCGGCCAGGAAATAGGCGCCCTTCGAGGTCCCGCCGCGCATCAACATGCAGCGCAGCTCCTCGCCCGTGCTCATGACACGGTTCCGTTGCGCGCGTACTCCTCGTACGGCTGGTACCGCACCCCGAGCCGTACGAGCGTCTCGCGCAGCCCGTAGCGGTCCAGGCCCAGCTGCCCCTCGGCGAAGGCGGCCCGGGACGCGTCCTCCTTGGCGGTGCGCGCCTCGGCGGCCTTGACGGCCGTACCGGCCTTCTCACGGGGTACGCACACCACGCCGTCGTCGTCGGCGACGATGACGTCACCGGGACGGATGACCTGGCCGCCGAGCACGACGGGCACGTTCACCGAGCCGGCGGTGGCCTTGACCGTGCCCTGGGCACAGACGGCCGTCGACCAGACGGGAAAACCCATGGCGCGCAGGTCGGCGGTGTCGCGCACCCCGGCGTCGATGATCAGGCCGCGCACTCCGCGGTACTGGAGCGCGGTGGCGAAGAGGTCGCCGAACATGCCGTCGGTGGAGGGCGAGGTGGTGGTGACGACGAGGATGTCACCCGGCCCGCACTGCTCGATGGCCGCGTGGATCATGAGGTTGTCGCCGGGCCAGCACAGGGCGGTGACCGCGGTGCCCGCGATGCGCACGTCCTGCTGGATGGGCCGGAAGCCGGGGCCGAGGCTGCCGGTGCGGCCCATGCCCTCGTGGACGGTGGCCACGCCGTAGTCGCCGAGTGCCTCGACGTCCTCGGCGTAGGCGCGCGGCGGGTTGGTGATGATCAGGCCGCTCATGCCAGCTCCTCCGTGACCTGCGGGTAGGGACGCATGTAGGCCTCGCCGTAGGTGGCGTGGGGCAGGCCGAGGTTGGGGCCCGCGTTGCGCTTGAGCTGCACGCCGCGCCGCTTGCCCAGGTCGGTGTAGTAGTCCCACAGGTGCTGCTGGGCGGCCAGGCACTCCATGGCCTTGCGCTTGGTCTCCCACACCGGGGTGATGTCGAGGAGGACCTCCGGCTTGAAGCCGCACATCTCCGGCTGGTGCGGCTCGAAGAAGAACACCGGCGGGGCTCCGATGATCTCGCCCTCGGAGGGGTAGCCGATGGCCTGGGCGAGGACGCGGGCGTCCAGGGCCATGCGGGCGGCCGCCGGGTGGTCGCCGTTGTAGGGGTCGTCCAGGGGATGGGTCAGGACCACGTCGGGCTGGGTGTCGCGGTAGATCCGAACCAGCTGGTCGGTCAGCTCCTGGGTGGCGAGCAGGGGGTAGTCGCCCGCGTCGAGGAAACGGACCTCGGCGCCCAGGGTCGAGGCGGCCGCCTCGGCCTCGGCACGGCGTATCTCCTTGATCTCCTCCAGCGACTTGCCCTCCCGCCAGGCTTTGGCGGACTCACCGCGCTCCCCGTAGGTGAGGCACGCGATGGTCACCTTCTCTCCACGGGAGGCGGCCAGGGCGATGGCTCCCCCGGCCCGCCAGACGAAGTCCCCGGCGTGCGCGGTGATGACGAGTGTCGATCGTGGGGTGGTGGGCGCCTTGCCGTGCGTCATTGCTCGAATCTCCTTGGTGGACAGGCCGGTTGCCCCACCCCCGCGAGGTCATTGGCGCAGCGCGTCGATGACTCCCGCGAGATGGGTACGGACGGCCGCTTCGGCCGCCTGCGGGTCCCGGGCCCTGATCGCCTCGATCATGGCCAGGTGCTCACTCAGGGACTGCTGGGGACGCCCCGGTCTCAGCGCGAGCTGGAAACGGTGGCGCACCAGCTGCCCGTTGAGCCGCTCCAGCAGCTCCACGGCGACCTGCTGGCCGGAGAACTCCCTGATCCGGTCGTGCAGTTCGTGGTTGAGCTGGGAGTAGACCACCGGCTCGCCATTGGCGACCGCCTTCGACATCGCCGTGCCCAGGTCGGTCAACTGGTCCAGCCGATCCTCGCTCGCCTCGACGGCCGCCTTGGCCGCACAGAGGCCCTCCAGGACCATGCGGCATTCGGTGATGGCCACCGCTTCCTCGACCGTCACCACCCGCACCCGCGAGCCGCGGTTGCGGATCCGCTCGACCAGTCCCTCCGACTCCAGCTCGATCAGCGCCGCCCGGACGCTGGCCCGCGTGACACCGAACTGCTCGGCGAGTTCGTTCTCCACCAGCCGCTGGGCCGGTGCCATCTCGCCGTGCAGGATCGCCTGCCGCAGTTGCACCAGTGCGTGCTGCTTGGCCTGCTCGCCGGTGCCTGGACGGGCTTCCTTCGGCATCGCGCCCTCCCTGAGTGAGTGCCTGTCGAACCTAAATCCAGCCCGACAAGATTGTCAACAATTTTGTTCTCTATGTTGCCGACATGCTTCGTCGGCGCTGCGGTCATCCGCCACGGCAGCGCTGACCGGCCCCGAGCGTCCCGCGGTCGCTCGGCAGTTCGGCGTGGGCCGCGTCCGGCCGACGGCACCCGGCGGCGGCCCGATCCACGCACGTCAGGACTTGCCCGGCACCCGGCCGGGCCGCCCCGAGCCGAGGAGGACCGGATGCATCACCTGCGCCAGATCCGCCACAGTCATCCTGGAAGGGCGACCCGAACCTTCAGCTGACCGCCTCGCTGTTCACCGGGAAGAACCTCAAGGCATATCTGAAGGAGTCCGGCGGCATCTACGACTCCACCGACCCCGACCTCGCCGCCTTCTACAGGTCCGGCGGCAAGCTGATCCACTGGCACGGTCTGTCCGACGGATACATCCCGCCGACGGGGTCGATCACCTACCGGCAGGCGGTCATCGACACCACGGGCAGGGCGACCGCCGACAAGTTCTACCGCTTCTACACGGTTCCCGGCATGTTCCACTGCGCGGGCGGCTACGGGGCATCTTCACGCCGGATGACGCGATGTTCGCCTCGCTCACCGACGACCTCGACCGGCTGCGCCGGCTGGCGGCCGGCCTCTCCAGCCTGTCCCGGGTCGAAGAAGGGGCCTTCGCCCCGCACCGCGAACCGGCGGACATCGCCGCCCTGTCCGGGCCATCAGGGAGCGCCTGCGCCCTCGTACGACAACCGGTGCGTCGCCCTCACGGGCATCACCCGCGCCCACCACGGAGACATCACCGCTTCCTCGCCGGGCATGGACAAGGGGCGACCTTCACGCTGTGGATGCCGAAGATGTCGCCCTGCGGAGACGGACAGTTACCGCCCGCTCCCCGTCGAGCTCACCCTTCCCCGGTCGGACACAGTCCCCCGCCGGCTCGGTCTCGGGGCCGTTTCCGACCGTGTGGACGGTGACGGTCACCTCGTGGCAAAGGGCGCCAATTCCTCAACGGCGAAAGAAGGTTGCCTCTGATTCCAGGGGGCCTTCCGGTGCGCCCGAGGCCGCTCTTCTGCGCTTGACTTCCTTGTAGACATATGCGTAGTTTGGATACGGATTGAACAGAATATCCGCCTTTACCTGGTGAGAAAACGCAAAATCTCCACCATCCCGACCGACACACCCCGACCGGCGACCATTCGGTCGTTGGTCGTCACACGGACGGGCGGCTCCGCCGCGGGGTTTGCTGCCCTCAGCAGCCCGGGTGGGCCCGATGCCGCGCAACCAGCGCGTGAGTCGGCGACGGCAACTCCCGTCATTTCCCAGGCCGATGTACCGGACCCCTTCGCGAATGTTCCAGCGCCTCACCGGCGCTGACGTCACCGCGCCCATGCAGGGCCAGAACAACCCGTCTACGCTCCCGGGAAGGGAAAGCATCATGCGGGTCATGACATCAAGGACCTTCCGGCTGATTGCCAGCGTGTTCGCCGCGCTGGCGCTGGCCTTCGGAACCGCCGGCATCGCCAGTGCCGCCAGCAGTTACCACTCGAATTCGTCCGACTCCTACAGCAACAACTGGGGCAACGACTGGAACGGTCACGGGGACCACGGTGACCATGGCGGCTATGGCGACCACGGCGGCGGTGGCGGCGACCACGGCGGCTACGGCGGCGACCACGGCGGCGGTGGCTACGGCGGCGGCGACCACGGCGGCGGCTACGGCGGCGGCGGCGACCACGGCGGCGGCGGTGGCTACGGCGGCGGCGGTCACGGCGGTGGCGGCGGCCACGGCGGCGGCGGCGGTGGCGGCGGCCACGGCGGCGGTGGCGGCGGCCACGGCGGCGGCGGCGGCGGCCACGGCGGCGGCGGTGGCGGCGGCGGCCACTGACACCTGAAGATTGACGGCACATCATCTCGGCAAAGCCAGCCGAGTGTTCTCCAGCGGTCCCGCGATGCGACAGCAGCGCGGGACCGCTTGGCGTGCTGTTCACACTTGCGGTGTCCACGGTCCCGGTACCGTCGCAACAGAACCGGTCGGGGGCGTGGTGAAGGCCGATGCACGGCGTGTGACACTGAGTGACGTCGCCGCGGCGAGCGGAGTGTCGCGGGCGACCGTGAGCTTCGTACTCAACGACGATCCGAACCAGACGATCTCGGCGGCCACGCGTGAGCGCGTACGCCGGGCAGCACGCGACCTGCGGTTACGCGCCGCACGGGATCGCGCGGGCGCTGCGCGAGGGCTCCTTCCGGATCGTCGTCCTCAATGTCGACTGGGGGCTTGAGGGCAACTACTCCCGCAGCTACATCCGGGGCCTCGACGACGAGCTCGCCGCGCACGACCATGTCCTGCTCGTCCGGCACGGGCATGCCACACCACAGTCGACGCAGCAGGTGCTCGACGCGATCGCGCCCCGCGCCGTACTGCGGTTCGCCGCGCATCTGACCGGCCACGAGTCGGCGGGCGGCGGCGACTGGAAGGACGGGTTCGCCGCGAACGTCGCCCTGCAGATCCGCTACCTCGTCGACCGCGGCCACCGCCACATCGCGATGGCGCTGCCGGACCACGACTCCCCGCTGCTGGAGGCGCGCCTGCGCTTCGCCCGGGAGACCACCGCCGTTCCAGCCCCACGACGGCGGGATCGAAACGACGGTCGGCCGGCGGTCTGCGCACCACGGCCAAGGGGTCCGTCGGCTGCGCCGTCGCCGCCGGGGTTCTGTCCTCCGCGGTGCTGTATCTCGCGGACCTGTTCACCCTGCGCCGCTTCCCGGCCCCGGCCTTCGGTCTCTTCATGAGCGTCAACCCCGTCCTCGCCGGTCTGGTCAAGTAGATCGTCCTGGGCCAGTGCCTGGGATGGACAGAGTGGGCCGCCATCGGCGCGATCGGCGCGGCCGACGCGCTCGGCATCCTCACGTCGCGGACCTGACGGACATCGGCGCCACCCCCCTCCCCAGAAGAACGTTTCGGCAGTACGCCACGTCACGCCACCCCTTCCGCAAGGAAGAAATATCTACCAGCATGAACGCGCCGGGTTGGCGCCCAGATGCGGCTTCGCATCTGACCGCGTCGCTCCATGCCTGGTCAGACGGCCTGCCAATGCCCTGGAGTTGCTCATGCCGGATGCAAAGTGTCGAGTGGCTCGCGGCAGCCGCTGCGGACCCCCGGGCCTGCAAGCGGGAGTGGGGCCAGGGACCGGGGACCGTACTCATGGAGGCCGGGCGGTTCTGGGACGTACTCAGCGTTCCCGAGCAACTCGGCCTGCTGGCGCTGGACATCCTGTGGAACGAGCCCCTGCACGCGCCAGGGCCGACCTTGGCGGACACCGCGGCCCGCAGAGTGGGCTTCTTCCTGCCGCCGGATCCGGCCAGCCGCTGGATCGGATCCGGGCTCCGCCATGCCGGCAAGGGCTCGTGGGTCGCCGTACCAGCGCCCTACCGCGCCGCGAGGTACCTGGAGTGGATCATCCCACCCGACGGCAGCGGGGCCCTCCATGCCGCCGTCGCCCTGGAAGCGGCACTGCAGCAGGCCAATGGAACGCTCGCCGTCCTGGCGCCCCTGCACGGCGGGTGAGGCCGACCCCGCGACACCGCGCAGAGGGGCTCACCACCCCAGCAGACCACGGGATACGGGGTACGGCGGGTACAGGGAGGGGACGGCGGGGGGACGGGTCCGGCGGCTCCTCGTCCCGCCGGTCCCGCCGGTCCCGCCGGTCCCGCTCTTGCGTCCTGGTGTCCGACGGTCACGGCGGCGGTCTCGGCCCTTGGCCCGCCACTCCGCGACCAGTTGGGTGCGCAGTGGCGGATGTGCCGGACGCCCGTCCGTCAGTTCGGCGTAGCGGCGACCCGCGACGGCGCTCACCGGGTCGAGTGAGCGCGCCGCCCATTCGGAGTCACGGCGCGGTCCGAGCAGCATCGTCACCCATCGTTGCGGTCCGCGGGCGTGGTGGGCGTGGTGCGCGTCAGCTCCGTGCGCCGGAAGCGGCAGCGGTTCCCGCCTCCGTACGGGACGAGTCGTCGCCCGCGCGGGCTCCGCCGGAGACCCGTCCGGCGCGCTGGACGGGAACGAGCAGGCCTGCCAGCGCCGCGGCCAGGCAGAGCAGGGCGAGCAGGGTGAACCCGTGGGTGTATCCGGACTCGTAGGGAACCTTCTCCTCCACCGGGAGGCATCAGTGACGGCTCAGCCGTTCCCCGTCAGCGGGATCGTGGCGTCCCGGCGCCCACACCGCAAAGACGCCGCGCGCAACTACGACGCCCTGCTGGCCGCCGCGCGCGAGGCGTTCGCGGAGCACGGCGCGGAGGCGTCCCTGGAGGACATCGCCCGGCGTGCGGGCGTCGGCATCGGCACCCTCTACCGGAACTTCCCCACCCGCCGTCACCTCTTCGAGAGCGTCTACGCGGACGAGGTGGACGCCCTGTGCCGGGTGGCTCAGGAAGTCACCGTGCTGGAGCCGTGGGAAGCGCTGACCTCGTGGCTGCGGCGGTTCGTGGACTACACCGTGACCAAGCGTGCCATCCGCGAGGCGCTCACCAACGAGTCGGAGATCTTCCTGGCCTGCCGGGACTCGATGTACCAGGCGGGCGGCCCGCTGTTCGAGCGGGCACAGAAGGCCGGCGAGGCGCGCGCGGACATGGACTTCGACGACCTGCTGCGCATGGTCGCCGGGATCACCTCGACGAACTTCCTCGACGACACCCAGCGCGACCGGGTCCTCACGGTCGCGCTGGACGGCGTCCGCGCCGCGCGCTGACATCGGCCCGGGGCAGGCAGGAGGGAGCCCCTACCCTTTCGTGAGCCCCGTCGCCCACACCACACTTACCCTCCAGTAATATCTCGCGGCAGTCCCCTGGAGGAGGAGCCGTGCCACGGTCGGAACGCTCAGCTCTGTTGCTCGCCGGCCTGCTGGCCACCGCGGGTGTCGGTCACTTCGTGTCGCCACGGCAGTTCGACGCGACCATTCCGCGGGCTCTGCCGGGGGCGCCCCGGACCTGGACGTACGCGAGCGGTGTCGCCGAACTGACGCTGGCCGCCGGGGTGGCGGTGCCCCGTACCCGGCGGGTGGCCGCGCGCGGCCTTCTTCGTCGGGGTGTTCCCCGCCAACGTCCAGATGGCCGTGGACTGGCGCCGGCGTCCCGCTCCGCAGAAGGTCGCGGCGATCGCGCGACTCCCCTTGCAGGTGCCCCTTGTACTGTGGGCACGCAGCGTTGCCAAGGATGGGAAGAGTCAGTCATGACGCGTGGTGTGGATGTGGGCGACAAGATCGAGGACTTCGCCCTGCCGGACGAGACCGGTACGGAGCGCAAGCTGACCGAGCTGCTCGGCGAGGGACCGGTCGTGCTGTTCTTCTACCCCGCCGCCCTCTCCGCCGGCTGCACCACCGAGGCGTGCCACTTCCGCGATCTGGCCGCCGAGTTCACCGCCGCCGGCGGGCGGCCGGTCGGCATCAGTGGTGACGCGGTCGACAAGCAGCAGGAGTTCGCCGGGCGTCACACGCTCGGGTACCCGCTGCTGTCCGATGCCGACGGCACGGTCCGCGAGCGGTTCGGAGTCAAGCGCGGCTTCTCCCTGGCACCCACGAAGCGGGTCACCTTCGTCATCGCGCAGGACCGCACCGTCCTGGAGGTGGTGCGCAGCGAACTGCGGATGAGCGCCCACGCGGACCGGGCCCTCGCCGCGCTGCGGGCCCATCAGGGCTGACCTTCGGCTCCCCCGCGGCGGCCGGATCGTCCTGCCTCGCCCCGGCGCGCCCGCGTCACTCGCCCGTGGCCGGCGGGCCGACGACATGAAGGTCGTAGGCGCCCACCAGGCCGGCAGCGGCGTCGAGGCCGAGGGACGGGGGCAGTTCACCGGCAAAGGCCACCGGGGTGCCGTTGCGGGTGAACCATTCCGCGACCCCGGTGGGCACCGAGGTCACGAGCAGACGGGATTCCGGGCTGCGCACGACATGGCGGCGCGGGACGCCGCGCGGACCGAAAGCGACGTCGCCCGGACCGAGGTCGTAGCGCTGCTCTCCGACGAAGAAGGTGATCTCACCTTCGAGTACGGCCCAGATCTCATCGTCATGGGCGTCCACGTGCATGCTGATCCTTCTCTTCGTGGGGCGATCGGGCGGGACCTCGTCCATTGTGCGAAGCGGTGGCTCGACTCAGCTTCAGTCATCTGACTGGTCCGTCCGACAGGCATGGCTCGACCATGATCAACTCGCTGTGGTCGCCACGCTGCACCCTTTCGTACGGCCTCTGCTGCCCGGCCTGGACCGGCTGCCGCGCGGGTCAGCACTGCGCCGAGGCCGGAAGATCGGCCCGGTCGTCACCGCGGAGGTACAGGGCGCTGACCCAGCCGTTGCCGATGCCGGGGCCGCCGGAGAGATGGATCCAGATGTGGCTGGTGGAGCCGTGGTCCGTGATGGTCTGCCCGTGGGTCCAGCAGTACGCGGTGTAGGACTGACCTGCGGTCAGGGTGGCCAGGTAGGCGCTGTCCTTCGTCGGCAGCTTGCGGACCTTGACGTTCTCGTAGGGCACGACGGTGTACGACTGCTCGGCGGGCGCGGCAGGCGCGGCGGGCGCGGCAGCGGCCAGGCCGGCCGGGACGAGGAAGGCGAGCGTCGCGGCGCACGTGCTGATGACGGCCGGAATACGGCGCATGAGGAATTCCCCCTGTGTGTGGTGTTGCGCTTTCGACCACCGCCACAGTGGGCGCCGACGGAGCACGGCGGCAATGCCATTCAACGGTGTTCGAAGTGAGCGCACGGCCGCGGAAGATGGAGCGCGGGTGTACTGCCGTTGTCCCTTCGGTGGTCGGCGGGCGTCCATATGTCCGAGTCCATGATCTTGCTCCCTGTGGGGCCTACGCAGTGGTTACGCTCCCCAGCGGACGGATCCGATGGGGGCGGGACGGCGGTCCTCATGACGGGAATGGCTCACTGTGCGTAGGCAGCGGCAGGCATCGGGCGGGAACGGCAGGACCGGGGACCACGGCCGGGGAGCCGTCGGCCGGGACACGGCCTCGGCCGCCAGGAGCGGCGCGGAGGTCACGGCGCCGCACCTGGCGTCCCCGACACCCGGCCCCGGGATGACTCCGCAGGCGCTGCTGGCCCTGCAGCGGAACGCGGGCAACGCGGCGACCGCGCGCGCACTGCGCGGACGGCTCCCGGCCGCCGAGGGCGTGGCGGGCACCACGCGCGCGCCGAGGCCCGCCCCTGCCGTACTGCCCAGCCTCGAAGAACTGCCCGAGAGCAGTGCCGCCACCCGGCTGCCCGCGGTGCTTCCCGCGCTCGAAGAGGCGGCGGAGGAGTCCGAGGAAGGCGCAAAGAACGCCCCGCCGCGTGCCGTCACCACGACACGCCCCCGTCGGACGGGCACGCGTCGGCCGATCGCCGGCGGATCCGGCGCCTCCCATCCGCCGCTCGGACTGCCGCCGTACCTGCGGGAGTTACGGGCGGCGGGGCTCTCCACGGCGTACGGGCTCACCGGGCACGAGTTCGTGTCCACCGCCCTCGGGACGGTCGTCGGACGGTCCGACGGGACGGTGGCCGAGATACGCGAGGAACTGGCCGGGCGGCCGGAGACGTTCTACGGCCAGGGCCGCTCCTTCGCCGTCGAGGGCCCGGAGGGCAAGGGGTGGTACGACGTCACCGTCACCATCTCCCGGGACGGCACCGACCTGCCCGAGACCTTCGTCTCCCCCGAGGCCGCGAAGGCTCAGGCCGCGGCCGTGCAACAGGCCAAGGCCATGGCCGCGTTGCTGACCGAGTCGGAGGCCGCCATGGGCAAGGGGAAAGGGAAGGCGCGAGCCGACGATCACGACGGCGGCACCGGCACCGGCACCAAGGTCGCCCCCCGGCAGGCCGCCCAGGACGCGCGGATGGCCGAGGGCGCCAACATCAAGGTGGACACCCAGCACAACACCTCGGGCGTGGTGAGCCACTCCTCGGGCGGTTCGTCCAGCAAGGGTGTCAACTTCATGGCGTTCGGGCTGGCGCCGGTCGTCCCGGGCGTCTGGCTCGGCGGGGCGGTCATGGCCAACGCGCAGCCGTTCCAGTCCTCCACCGACTCCCGTGTGCAGAAGACCATGTCCGAACCGCGGGTGCTGCGCAGCGACAAGGGGTCCGTCGAGATGCGGCGCCAGGTGCGCTACGGCGTACGGGTCCAGCCCCAGGACGAGGGGCGGGGCGGCCGGGCGCGGACGTTCAGCGGCGCCGGGTCCCTCATGATGCGGGTGCCCACCGAACACCTGGTGCCGGTCACCGCCGAGGCACCCGCGCGGCCGCGCCCCCTCAGTACAGGGACCGCCCGCAGCGTACGGCTCGCGGACTCGCTGGCCCCGGTCGCCCTGGACGACGCCGCGGCCCCTCATCCGGGCGGCGGCGGTCTGTTCGACACGGTCCGCTCCGTGCTGCACCCCTCCCTGACCTCCCGCGGTGCGCCCGGTCGGGCCCGGCTCCACGACGCCACCTCCGCCACGACCGTCCTGGAGGACCTGCCCCGGCTGCTGAGCGGCTGGGTGATCGGGGAGGATCTCGTCTCCAAGGACGGCAGTGCCACGGGCACCTACCGGATGCGCGCCGACCTCACCGCCCTGTCGCCCACCTGGACGACCGGCAAGACCCAACTGCGTACGCACCAGCAGGCACAGCACTCGGTGTCCCACACGGCGGCCAAGGGCCGAGGGGGGACCTTCGGCGCGGGCCCGGCGGCGGGGTTCGGCGTGCTGGGCAACGCCGCAGCGGTGCGCGCGACGGTCATGCCCACGGCCGGCGCGCGCAAAGCGCGGTTCACGGTGGCCGAGCAGACGGTGTCGAGCCGTCAGGGCGCCGAGGTCAGGGGCGACAAGGTGCTCTACCTCGGCAAGGTGCGGTTCAGCGTCGAGGGGACCGGACCGCTCTCCCCCGCCATGAAGGTGCGCTCCGGGACCCGCACGGCCCGGCACTCGATGGATGTGTGGGTCAGTCTGCGCGCCGACGAGGCCCGGTCGCTGGGCCTCGAACTGCCCGAAGGCGTCACGGCGGGCTCCATGATCAGGGAGCCGGGAACGGACGCGGACGGAAAGAAGCTCGACCGGCGGCAAGGGGAAGAGTCACGGGACGGAGCCGGGTCGTCGGCCGGTACGGACACCGAGCGCCATCTGCCGTTCGGGGCCATGGGGTCGAGCGTGGCGATCAGCCAGCTGGACACCGCTCCCCTGCTCTCCGGCATCGAGCGGCTCTTCGCCACCGATCAGCGACTCACGGGCTATCTGCCCGCGTTCGGCGCGGGGGCGGGGACCGAGGTGAGCCGCGAGGAGGGCGAGGTGCAGCGGCGCAACTACCGCGAGCTGATCACCGTACTCTCGGAGACCAACCTGCGGGTCAACAAGGACCAGCTGCTCTCCTCCGGGATCCGGGTCCGGATGCGGCGCAAGAGCCGATGGCACGCGCACGACGTCCAGATCAAGGTCGCCGGCGCCCTGCGCGAGACGGGCTACCAGGGGGAGACGAAGGACTGGCTGGTGCGCAGCCACAGCGGCGTCAGCAGCAACTCGCAGAGCGGGCGGTCCAGTTCACGGTCGATCGGCGGACTGGCGCTCGGCCAGTTCCGGCTGATCCCCGGTGCCCTGTCCGCCACGGTGCGTGGCGAGCGGACCCGGCAGAGCACCCGGCGCAACCAGGCGGGTCCGGCGACACGCTCCGACGTGCTCACCAACGGCGGTGCGAACACCAGCGCGTTCGGTGGCGCCCTGCGCCTGGACGTGGACGTCACCATGACGACACGGGAGCGGACCGCCAAACGTGCCCTCACCCCGGGCATGCCGGGGCGGGACGCACCCGACGCCGTGCACATCGCCTCGACCGCGGACACCGAGGCGCTCGACCTGGCCGAGCAGGACGTACGGCTGCTCACCCCGACCGCGTTCACCCTGGACACCGCCGGGAAGGACCGGCTGACGGCCAGGACCGGCAGGCGCACCGCCGGACTGGCGCCGCCGCAGCGGCAGTTCAACGCGTCGGGCATCGGCGATCTGTCGACCATGGCGCCGCGCTCGATCGCGGGCCGGGCGGTCCGGGACTGGACGCTGGTGGAGACCGTCGGAGGCGGTGGACCGGTCCGGGACCTCGCCTTCGAGCTCCTGTCGCGGGCCGCGAGCCGCAATCGGGAACTGCGGGAGGACCTCGCACTGCAGACGGAGGGCCTCGCGCCACGGCTGGCGATCGAGGAACGCTTCAGTCCGCAGGCCATCACCTCGGCGCTGCGCCAGGCGGTGTCCTCCGGGTGGGTGGTGAAGAACCTGCAGTACCCCCGCAGGCTCCACGCGCTCAACGGCGCGATCGGCACCCGGTTCGCCCTCACCAACCCGGAGGTGGTGGCGGAGGGCACCGGGGCGGGTACCGAGACGTTCCTGCTCGGCGGCCACCAGATGACCGGGCAGGAGGGCAGCGGTACCTCCACGACCGTGCAGGGCGGCGCCCTCGGATCGGAGAACGGCGCCGGCTGGCGGCTGGGCGAGGGCGTGTCGGCCGGACGGAGCCTGGGCCGGAGCGCGGCGACGGCGACGACGCTGAGCGGCACCGTCGAACGCAACGCCCACACTCCGCGCACCCGGCCCCTCTACCTGGTCCACTGCGACCTGGTGGTCCGGATGGTCAGCGAGGTCAAGGTCACGGGAGGCGGCCCGTACGTCGCGAAGGGCGAGCGGACACTGCCCGCCGCGGCCGCCGTCTGGCTCACCCAGGAGCAGTTGGCGGCGGCGGGCCTGCGCGTTCCCGGGGCCGCCGGGCAGACGTCCTCGCAGGAGGAGTCCGCACGCCGGGGTACGGAGTCCAAGGGCCAGGAATCCAAGGGCAAAGAGTCCAAGGGCAAGGGGAAGGCCGCCCAGGAGCAGACCGAGACGTCCCGGAGCGGGGAGTCGTCGAGCACGACCGCCCCGGCGGCGCCCGCCCTCGCCCAGGAGTTGCCGCTCGGCTTCGGCATGATCGAGGAACTGCCCGACTTCGTTCCCCTGCTCGAGCGGCTGCGCGCCGACGTCGGGCGGCGTGACCGGTCTCTCGCCGACGAACTGCTGCCGAAGCAGCAACTGGCCGATCCGCACGACAACATGCAACGGCTGCTGCGTGTCCTGGACCGGGACGGGTCGGCCGGGCTGCTCTCCGGGGCCATGGACGGCGGGGTGCCCGTCGAACTGTTCCGCGGCCGCAACACACCGTACTGGGCCGTGTTCCGCATACGCCGCACCCGGCAGGGCACGTCCGAGGGCGAGGCGAAGGACGGCCGCGACATGGAGTACATCACCTCGGCCGCCACGCAGCGGGCGGACACCCGCGAGACGAGCGACACGCGGACCGTCGAGGGGGTCGTGGCCGGAGCGGGCAAGCCGGAGGGCGGCGGTGGTCCGCTCAAGAGCGTTGGCGGCTCCGGCGGGCTCGGCGTCGGCGTCAGCGATGTCACGAAGTCAGCCACCGTGGGGCGGGGTCAGCTCGGCATGAAGACCGTCGCCGAGGCCTCCGCCCGTTCCGTCAGAATGCGGGTGCCGATCGAGGCGACCCTCGAACTGCACTCGTCCCGTGGGCGGGTGGGCCTCGCCGCCCTCGGCGGCCAGTCCCTGGTCCACCGCGTTCTGGTCAAGGACCTCGAGGCACTGTCCCGGCTGCGGCCGGTGCCGCGCGCGGAGGCGGGACAGGCGTTCCTGCGGCAGGACGACGCCGAAGCGAGCCGACTGGGGCCCTGGCACGGCCGCGGGGTGAGCCTGCCGATGGAGGCGCAGGTCAACGGGTTCCGCGGCGCTCCCGAGATCCGCAGGGTGATCGACGACGCGGTACGGGCGGCGCACGGCGGGGAGCGCTACCGCAAGACGGGCGACGCGGCGGCGTACGCCCAGCGCGAGGCGGTGTCCACCGAGTGGCTGATCTCCGCCCTGCCACTGCTCACCGCGGCGGGGGTCGACCTTCCCGTCGTGCACGCCTCCGGCGCGCAGGGGCAGGATCTGCGGACCTCACTGCACGCCCGGCTGCGCGCCGGCCGTGTGCTGGGCGTCGGCGACAAGATGACCTTCGAGACGGTGGCGCAGAGCGCCCTGGACTCGCCCCGGCCCACGGGCACGGACCACCAGCAGGCGGTGGAGCACAACAAGTCGGTACGGGGACTGGGCGGCGCCGGTGTGCTCAACGCGGACGAGTTCCGGATGAACCAGCTCCTCGGCAACGTCGACCAGGTCGGCGGCGCCACCGACACCTCGGCCCACGGGTCCGGCTCGATGCCTCTGCACAAGCCCAAGTTCGAGGCGACGCTGGTGCAGTTCACCCTGGACGTGCGGGTGGTGGCCCGGGTGAGCAACCGGGGCCGCTCCGGCGCCCCCTCCGTCGCCGTACGGGACTTCACCGTCCCCACTCCGGTGGTCGTGCGGATCCCGGCGCCCGTGGCCCGCCGTATGCTCCAGGACCCGTCCAACCACACCAAGCTCCACGACCCGGACGGCCGCCTCACGTCCTGATGTCGGGGGCGTGTCAGAAGCCCGGCTCCTCCACCGGATCCGCCGGCCGCTCGCCGATGACCGTGGTGAGCTCCGTCCTGCGGCGGATGCCCAGCTTGCGGTAGGCACTGGTCAGATGGGTCTCGACGGTGCGTCGGGCCAGGTGCAGGAGTTCGGCTATCTCGGCGTTCGTCCGCCCGTCGGCCGCGAGGGCGGCGATCCTGCGTTCACTGCCGGTCAGCGCCTCCCATCCGGTGAGCGCGGTCGCCGAGCCGCGGGAGCGGCCTTCGGGGAGAACCTCCTCGGCCAGCGCCCGCATCCGTACCGCGCCCAGCCGTTCGGCGTGCTCGGCCGCCTCGCGCAGCGCGTCGCGGGCCCGGCTCCGGTCCCCGGCCGCGACGAGCTGACGCCCCTGTCCGATCAGGGCGGGGATCAACTCGGTCTGCGCGGAGGCGTCCCGCAGGATGCGTACGGCACGATCGGCGAGTTCCAGACCGCGACGGCCCCCGGTCGCGGTGGCCAGCCCGCGCAGCGCCCGGCCCACCAGCCGGGGGGTGTCCCACACCTGGGCGAGCCTCAGTTCTTCACGGGCCAGCGTGAGGGCCTCCTGCGGACGGCCCAGCGCGCTGCGGCACTCGGCCGCCGCGGTCCGCCAGGGCGTGACCACGGGGCTCACCACGTCCCGTGCCGTCTGCCGGCGGCCGCATTCCAGGAAGTCGTCCAGCGCGCCGGCGTGATCCCCCTGCGCGGACCGCAACACGCCCCGCGCGTAGAGGAATCGGTTGAGTTCCCAGGAGTCGTGCGCGTCGCCCAGGTCGAAGCTGTCCGCGAGGCGGGCCGCCTCTTCGGTGCGGCCCGTCTCGACCAGGGCGATCACGGCGTGTCCGTGCGCGTTGGCCGGAGCGGGCCGGTTCCGGGTGGCTTCGGTGACCTGCCAGGCCGCCGGTTCGGCGAGCAGATCGGCGTACTGTCCGCGCGTCGCGGCGATGTCCGCCCGTACGTTGAGCAGCGCCTGGTGCATGGGGTGCAACAGGGACGGGCTCTGCCGGTCCAGTCCCCGGCGTACCAGCCCCTCGGCCTCCGCCAGTTCGTCGGCCCATTGCGCGACGGCGGCGGCCGTACCCAGCAGGAAGGGTTCGGCGAGCGCGTCGATCGGTTCGTCCAGCAGGGCGTGGATCCGTTTCATGGCCGTGGCGGCGGGGATCAGTCCGGCCGTCGCGTCGTAGCGGACCAGAAGGGCCTGCCCTGCCGTTCCGACCAGGTCCGGGGACTGCTCGGCGGCACCGTGCAGCCAGCGGTACGCCTCCTGACGGATGCCCTGGTCGTGGTCCGACAGCAGCGCCGAGGCGGTCTGCAGCAGCCGTGTCAGGTCCGGATGGTCGGTCAGTTGCTCGTCCAGGTCCCGCAGGACGTCCATCGCGGCGCGGGCCTTGCCGCGCCGGGCCAGTACGGTGCCCAGGGCCACGGCCGCCCGTACCCGGTCCTGCGGCATGCCCGGCAGCCGGGTCGCCTCGGTCAGCCGCGGTATCCCGGCCGAGGAGCGGGCGGCGGCGAACTCCAGGGAGCCCAGCTCGGTGAGGACCATGGTCCGGCGGGCGGGCGTCAGCGGTTCGTCCAGCGCACGACGCAGATACGACACGGCCTCGTCGGGCCTGTCGTCCCGCACCGCCACGGACGCGGCGTCCTGCAGCGCCACGGTGGCCCAGGCCGCGCCCACGGCCGGGGTCCGCAGCAGCTGTCCGGCCACCGCTTCGGCGCGGTCGCCACGGCCCAGCATCACTTCGGCCGCCGTACGGTGGGCCGCCTGCCGCCGGACGGTGGGCCAGCCGCTGAGCACCGCGTCCCGCAGCAGCGGGTGGGCGAAGCATGGCCGCCCGTCGGGATCGGGCCGCAGCAGGCCGAGGCGGGTCATGGCGGTCAGCCAGCCGGGCACCCGGGCGGGGTCCGCGCCCGCCGTCTCGGCGAGCAGTTCGGCGAACTCCTCCGCGTGGCCCTCCTCCCACACGTCCGCGTCCAACGCCGCGAGGGCGCGGGCCACCCCTGCCGTCGCCTCTCCGGCGCTGTCCAGCCACCAGGAGACGGCGGCCGGATAGGCACCCGGGTAGAGGGCGGCACAGGTGTCCGGCACGCTCCTGGGGGGCGCGCCGTCCGGTTCCTGTGCGCGGAGGTCGTCGAGCAGGGCGCGCAGCAGCAGGGGGCTGCCCGCGCCGGCCCGGACGCAGTCGTCCACCCAGGCGGGCGTGGCGGCGCCGACGTCCGAACGGACCAGCTGCGCCGCCGCGTTCGCACTCAGCGGGGCGAGGGTGTGGGTGCGCACCAGGGTGGGCGAGAGCGCGTGGGCCAGACCGGCGGACGGCGGGTCGATGTCGTACTGGCTGCGCTCGGTCGCCACCAGGAGGACGGGCAGTGCGTCGATCCGCCGGGCGGCGTCGACGAGCCAGCGGCGCGAGGGTTCGTCGGCGCTGTGGACGTCGTCCACGGCCAGCAGCAGCGGGGCGTGGGCGGCGTGGGAGCGCAGCCGCCTCCAGAGGTGTTCGGCGTAGGACCAGTGGTGCGGGTTGTCGTCGAAAATGTCCGGAAAAAGCTTGGTTCCGGCATCGAATTCGCCGCCCGATGACAGAAGTTGGAGGACCGCCGCGAACTCCCCGGCCTCGCCGTCGGGCGAGCAGCGGGTCCGCAGCACCCGCATGCCACGGGCCGCCGCCCGCTCGGTGACGGCCTCCAGGAGGGCGGTGCGCCCCGTGCCGGTGGCCCCTTTGAGCAGCACCAGACGGCCGGACCCGGCGCAGGCGCGGTCCGCCTCGGCGGCCACCAGCTCCAGGGCCTCCCGTCGTTCACGCAGCGCTTCGGTCTCGCCCATCGATGTCTCCTGTCGTGGACGTTTCATGATCCATCTCGTGGTACGTCTCGTGGTCCTCCACGATTGCGCGAGGCACGCCAAGCACAGAAGTCTGGGACAAGCCCTTCGGCCACTGGCGACACAGGGGCTACCAGCACGTGGATTTGGGAGAAGCGGTTGCGCAGTTCATTACGGACCACTGACGCAGGCGTGTCACAGCGGCCCGCCGACACCGGTGCGGTGGATTCCGGAAACCGCATACCGGTGGTGGTCCAGGCACCCGACCCGATCTCCCGGGCAGGGGTGCGCAGCCAGTTGGGGCAGCACCCGGTGATCGACCTCCTCGACAGTGCGGAGGCCGGGCCCGGCATCGTGGCCGTCCTGGTCAACGAGGGACCGGACGAGACCACGCTGTCCCGGCTGCGCCGACTCGTACGCAGCGACGGGGCGCGTGCCGTGCTGGTCGTGAACGCGATCCGCGAGGCCGAGCTGCTCGACGTCATCGAGTGCGGTGTCGGCGCCATCGTCTGGCGCCACGAGGCCAGTGCGCACCGGTTGGTACAGGCCGTGCTCGCGGCCGCGCGGGGCGACGGGGATCTGCCCGCGGATCTGCTGGGACGCCTCATCACTCAGGTGGGATCGCTCCAGCGCACCGCTTCCGGCCAGACCGGAGTTCCGCTCTCCGGCCTGGTGCCGCGCGAAATCGATGTGCTGAGGCTCGTCGCCGAGGGGCTGGACACCGGGGAGATAGCGAGCAAGCTCTCCTACTCCGAACGTACCGTCAAGAACGTGATGCACGGGCTGACCACCCGGCTCCATCTGCGCAATCGCGCCCACGCCGTGGCCTATGCGCTCAGGGAAGGCTACATCTGAGGCGGGCGATCGTTCGCACGGGGCCTGTCGAACGGGGTACCGAGCGGATCACAGCAGACGGGTACAGAGCGGGTACTCAGCCGGCCCACGGCTGGTACGCGGCAGGACGTGACGGCACGGCGGGAGCACGACGGTGATTCACGAGGTGGACGAGGTCCTCAAAGGGCTGCTCAGGAGCGGTGCGCTGGCCGGTTCCGGTATCGAGGTCGCCTTCGACGCGCCGAGCCGCGAGTGGGCCGCCCGCCGCAACGCGCCCGCCATCAACGCCTACTTGTACGACATCCGCGAGGACGTGCGGCGCCGTGAGCGCGGCGCCATGGCCGTGCGGGACGAACGCGGCATCGTGCTGCGCCGCCGCCAGCCGCCCCGCTGGTTCCGGCTGTCGTATCTCGTGACGGCCTGGACCAAGCAGCCGCAGGACGAACACCGGCTGCTGTCCGCGGTGTTGGCGACGCTGCTCCCCCACGAGATCCTGCCCCCGCACGCACTGCCCGACGCGCTGGCCGCACTGGGGCTGTCCGTGCCGCTCTCGGTGGCGAATCTGCACACCGAGTCCCGGTCCCTCGCGGAGATCTGGTCCGCGCTCGGCGGCGAGCTGAAGCCGTCGCTGGATCTGGTGGTGACCGCGCCGTTCCCGTCGTTCCCGGAGTACGACGCCGGGCCGCCGGTCACGGAGGGCGCCGGCGTGCGCGTACGCGGGATGGACGGAACCCTGGAGGGCTCGCCCGAACGGCGGCACCGGGCACGGCACTTGGCCTCCACGACCGCGGCCGACACGGCAGCGGGCACGGAGCTCCCGGCTGGGGACCGCCCGGTCGCGGAGGATCGAAACGGAGAGAAGCGAGCGAAGTGACCCCGCACGTCCCGGCGTCGGCCGCCACCGACACCTCGTCGTCCAGCGACGACACTTCACCCGCCACCGCCTCCGAGGGATCGGCCGACGCGCTCCTGCTCCGGGTGTCCCGGCTCCGCGAGCATGTGGCGCTGCTGGTCGAACACCGCAGCGCGACCGATCCCACCGCGGCCGATCCGCTGCGCGGCCTGTATCTGTCCGAGGACGCGGTACGGCATCTGCTGGAGCCGGCCGGTCAGGACCCCGCTCCCGAGAGCTGGGTCTCCGAGCGGGGCGACCGGCTGGATCTGCTGGCCCGGCGGCTCGGGCTGACCGAGCTGGACGTCCGGATCCTGCTCATCGCGCTGGCCCCGGACCTCGACCGCACCTTCGAGCCGCTGTACGGCTACCTCAACGACGACGTCAGCCGCCGCCGGGCCACCACCGGGCTCTCGCTCGACCTGTGCGGACTTCCGGCACACCGTGCCGAGGCACGGGCCCGGTTCCATCCCTCGGCTCCGCTGGCCGCGCTGGGCCTGGCAGTGGTCGAGGAACCCGAACGCCCCTTTCTGAGCAGGTCGTTGCGCGTACCCGACCGGCTGATCGCGCACCTGCTGGGCGACGAGACCCTGGACGCCGCACTGACCGGCCATGTCCACCGGCTCCGGGTGCCGGCGCGGGGCGAGCAGTACGACGAGGTTTTCCTGCGCAGGCTCGCCGACCGGCTGGCGGCCGCCCCGCTCACCGTCTATCTGCGCGAACACCGGGCGGGAGACGGTCTCGCCTGTGCCGCGGGCGCGCTGCGCGACGCTTCGGGGCAGGAGGCGCTCCACTTCGCTCCGGACAGGACCGCCGGGCAGGAGCCGATCGCCGACCTGCTCCGCGAGGCCCGGCTGCGTGACTGCGCGATCGTCGTGTCGCCGCTGCCGGAGGATCCCGCCCCGTTGATGCGGGCGCTGGCGGTGGACGACGTGTCCGTGCTGTTCACCGATCCGCGTCCGTACGATCCGCACTGGTGCGACCATCGCGACCCGCTCGTCCTGGACGCGCCCCGGCTGCGCTCCGGAGCGGTGGACGCGTGGGCGATGGCGCTCGGCACCGAGGGCGACACCGGGGCTTCCGCCCGTGTCGCACCCGTACCCGTACCCGAGCCCGCCCCCGGCTTCGACCTCGCCCCGGTGGTCGCGCCGTACCGGCTCGGTGGCGACCGGATCCTGCGCGCCGCCCGTGCCGCGCAGCGCCTCGCCGTGTTCGAAGGTACCGCGCTGACCCCCGCTCATCTGCGGCTGGCCGCCCGGCAGCAGTCCGCCTCCGGGCTGGAGCGGCACGCCCGCCGGATCCGTCCGGACGTCGGCTGGGAGGATCTCGTCCTGCCCGACAAACCGCTGGTGCAACTGCACGAACTGGCGTTGCGCGCCCGCCACCGTGACCAGGTGCTCGGCGACTGGCGGCTGAGCGCGGGCGGCGGGCGTGGCCGGGGCGTCCTCGGCCTCTTCGCGGGTGATTCCGGCACCGGCAAGACCCTGTCCGCGGAGGTCGTGGCCGCCGAACTCGGCCTCGACCTCTACGTCGTGCAACTCTCCTCGATCGTCGACAAGTACCTCGGCGAGACGGAGAAGAACCTGGAACGCATCTTCACGGAGGCGGACCGCACCGACGCCGTGCTCCTCTTCGACGAGGCGGACTCCGTGTTCGGCAAGCGGTCCGAGGTCAAGGACTCGCACGACAGGTACGCCAACATGGAGAGCTCCTATCTGCTCCAGCGGCTGGAGTCCTTCGACGGCATCGCGCTGCTCACGACCAATCTGCGCGCCAACATCGACGAGGCGTTCACCCGCCGTCTCGACCTCGTGATCGACTTCCCGTTCCCGGACGCCGACCAGCGGCTGGCCCTGTGGCAGCACGCCCTGACCCATGTACCGTGCGCCGAGGACACCGATCCGCGGGCCGTCGCCCGTGACTTCGAGTTGGCCGGTGGTTCGATCCGCAGCGCCGTGGTCACGGCCGCCTACGGCGCCGCCGGCCGCGGTGCGCAGGTCGACACGGCCGACCTCCTGGAGGGCGCGCGCCGCGAGTACCGCAAGGCGGGCCGGCTGGTGCCGGGCGAGGGCACCTGGTAGCTCCTCGCCCGGCTGCCCGCGCGGACGACCCTGCCCGGCCGACGGCTGTCGGCCGGGCAGGGTCGCTTCACACGGTGAACTTGACGGCCTCGAGCCAGAGCAGGTTGCTCAGGGTCCCGCCGAAGATGTAGTTGTCCCCGCCGGGTTCGTCGCAGCCCAGGCCTTTCCAGCCCTCGTTGTGGACGTGCGCGGTCTGGCAGACGACGCCCTTGCTCTGGCCGACGTTCATGGCGAAGCCCAGCATGTACGGGTCGTCCTTCTTGGTGCTGCCGATGTAGAGGTCGGCGCCGTCGACCACGCCCTTCCACGGCCCGAAATAGTGCCCGTTGCCGTTGGTCGACTGGGAGTCGTAGACGAAGGCGGTGGCAGCGGTGCCGTCGGTGTCGGACGTGGCGAGGTTGAGGGACTTGATCGGGCGGTTCTGTCCCACGGTGCCGGCCATGGCCCCGTCGCACACCGGTTTGGTCCAGCCCTTGTCCGTCAGATAGGCCCGGTAGCAGATGTGCCGTCCGGGGTCCTGCGCGGCCAGTTGCACGACGGCGGTCGCCGCCGTGTCCTCCTGCGGTTTGGCCGACTCCTTCGGCTTGGTCTCGGACGAACCTCCGCCGCCCCCTCCGGAACCGCTCGCGGCCTGTGTCTCGGGCCCCGAGGGCACGACCGGGGCCTGGGCGCTGGGCGAGGGAGGCGTGGGTGGCGCGGCGGAGGCCGAGGGGCTGGGCGGCAGCGTGCTGATGCCGGCTTCCTGGAGCTTCTCCGTGGCGGACGAGCGCACTGGGGGCTTGTACGCGATCCACAGCATCACGAACGTGATCGCGAGCGCCATGAACGCACCCAAGAACGTGGCGAGCCAACGCGGCAGGAACCCGCGCTGCACATACGTACCCTCCACCGGCTGCGGCCCCGTACCCGAACGCTGAATCGCCAGCGTGTACGGCCGCTGCTCCTTCGACCCGAACCAGATGATCTGCCGCGGCTTCAACGTCGCCTTCACGAACGCCGCACGACCCGGCTCGATCTGAACATTGCTCGGATGGATGTCGTACGACAGATGATCGCCGTTGTCACTGCCACTGATCGACGCCGTCAGCCTCGTATTACCCAGATTGTCCACCGCCAGCTTCGGCCGCCCACGAAAACGCCCCTTCACCGTCGGCGGCACCAACTCCGCCCGCACCTCAGTGAACGGCGTGATCGTCAGATTCCCCTCGGGAACCGTCGTGGCCTCCGGATGCTCCGTCGGCGTGATCCGCACCGCGAACGGATTCGGACCCGCCACCGCGTCGGGAGAACGGGGTGGCGAGAACATCAACTCCACCGTCCCCGTCGTCCCGGGATAGAGCCGCAGCGTCTGCGGCTCCACGGTCGTCCAGGGCGCCACATCACCCACCGGCTCGAACCGGTACTCATCCACCACGTCACCGGTGTTGCGCAACCGCAACCGCACCTTGGTGCTGCCACCGGGATCCACAGTGCTGGAGGCAGGCTCCAGCGAAGTCCAAAGGCTCACGCGGTGACGTTAGCCGCAGGTCCGCTCCCGGGGCAGCGGCCTCAGGGGTAAGGCCCCTGCACGAACAGGTAGGGCGCGGTGCCCTCTCGGCCCCGTGGCAGGGGCAGCGGCACCCGGCCCGACCCTGTCAGCGCCGGGGCAGCGTCCCTCCGGTGGCCACGACGACGAACTGCGCGTAGGAGTCGGCGTTCATCAGGGCCCGCCTGCCCATGGCGTACCAGTTCAACTGCTTGTCGGGGTGGGCCGGTTCGTCCTGACCGGTGTACTGGTCCGGGTCGCGGGCGACACGTTTGCCCAGCCTGCCCGCGGAGTGCTGCGCCAGCTCCTGCTGACTCCAGCCGAAGACCTGTGCCATGCCCACGTCGGCCTGGTCCTCGTTGAGTTCGTGCTCGTAGGGGCTGTACTGGAAGTCGAGCGTGCCGGCGAACCGGTGCGTGGCCTCGTGGATGATGTACCAGACGTTCTCGCCGGGTGTCCGCAGGTTGATCGGGCCCTCGCGTCCGGCGTCCATCGTCGGCAGCTCTTCGCTCTTCATGTCGTGGGGCCTGAGCCGCTCGCCCATGGTGGGGGCGACCCAACCGGCCACGTTGGCCTGGTCGGACCCCAACGCGCCCAGGTCGTACCACGGCGTCTCCCCCGCCAGCGCGATCTGCGCGCCCGACGCGTTCAGGCCCGTCTGGACCCGGGTGAGAACCTCCACGACATGCGACAGCAACGGTTCGATCTGCTGCGGTGTGGCCCGCTGGAAGGCCGGGAAGCCAGACCTGAGCGCATCGAGGAGCCGGCCGCCGGGAGGTCCGCCCGCCCCCAGCATGGCGATGGTCTCCGCCATCTTCCTCTTGGCGTCGACCAGCGCGTTGCGGACCCTGGCCTCGCGTTCCTTGTACGCGGTGCCGTTCCGGTGCGCCTGTGGGGTGTCGGGGATCGTGCCACGCTGGGAGAACTCGACGTTCCCACTGCCGAAGTGACGCCTGGTGACGTCGTCGTACTTGTCCCCGTGGCGCAGACCGTCGGCCCCGACGCCCAACTGCGCGGAGGTGGCGGTCTGGGCGGGGTTGGTCTCGTCCTGCCAGACGCCCGATGCCGGTATTCCCATGGCGAAGCGGGTCTGGGTGCTGGCGTTGTACGTCCAGACCGTGCGCTGGATCGCCGGCGCCCCCGCCTCCGCCGTCCCCGACCCGCTCCGCTCCGCCGTGTGGTCGACGGCGCGCTGCACAGGGGGCGCCCCGCTCATCACCCGCCGGGCGTTCTCCTCCGCCTGGACCTCGGCCCAGTCCCCGCGATCGGACATCATCAGCCCGGAGCCGTTGTCGGTGCCGGGAACGGGGCCCCGGATCTGCTGGCGGTAGTGATCCAGTTCGTGGGCGAGGACGTGCTTGTCCTGACCGTCCCAGACCACGTCGGTTCCGGAGGTGAACGCCTTGGCACCGATCTGCGCCGCCGCCCGCTGGGCCGCCGCGTCGGTGTGGACGCGTACACCGCTGAAGTCCTCGCCGCCGTACCGGCCTTCCATCTCGGTCTGCAGCGGAGCGTCGAGCGGCCGGCCCGGGGACCGCAGCACCTCGTGCACGGCGGAGCGCTGGACCGAGGGCCCGTGGCCGCAGTTCGCGTCGTGCTCGTGACGCTGCTCCTCGACGGCACGGGCCACCGCCGCGTTGCCCGCGGCGCGTTGCAGCGCCAGGATCCCTGCGGCGGGCCCGGGCGCGGGGGCACGGCCGGACGGCCGGCCCTCGCCCGTCCGGCCACGGGTCTTGTCGATCTCCTTGCCCTGCGCGTGCACTAGGACTCCATTCGAACGCGGGTGCACCAATCTGCAAGGTGTACCGGACGGCGCCGTCGCGGGGAACGCACTCAAGGGCAGTCCTGGGGGCAGCGTCCCTCATCGTCCGCGCCATGTGCCCCTGCGGGCAACAAAGCTGCCCCCTACCGGGTACGTAAAGACGTTTCGGCGCACGCGCTTCGCGCGTGAGGGTGAGTGACGTCCCATCTCGTACCCCGAGGAGAGCAGAGCATGCCGTCCTACCTGTCGCCGGGCGTCTACGTCGAGGAGGTGGCCAGCGGCTCGCGTCCGATCGAGGGCGTGGGCACCTCGGTGGCGGCCTTCGTCGGTCTCGCCCCGATCGGCCCCCTGCACGAGCCGACACTGGTGACCAACTGGACGCAGTACGTGGCGGCCTTCGGTGAGTTCACCGACGGGTACTACCTCGCGCACTCCGTCTACGGTTTCTTCAACAACGGCGGCAGCGCCGCCTATGTCGTCCGGGTCGGCGGAACGCCCGGCGGCGCTGCGGGCGACTCCGGGGCTCCCGCCGCGGTGACCGGCTCCGGCGCGCAGGCCGCGCTGCCGCCGGGCGAGCCGAAGCAGCTCGGCACGTTCTCGGTGAGCGCCGTCGCGGGCGGCTCGCTGAGCGTCGAGGTCGCCGATCCCGAGGGCGAGGGCCCGGCCGAGCGGTTCAAGCTGATCGTCAAGGACGGCGACAAGGTCGCCGAGACCTTCGACGTGACCGCCAAGAAGGGCGGTCGCAACTACGTGGTCACCCAGGTGAAGGAGCGCTCGAAGCTCATCGCCGTGCAGGAGGCCGCGCCCGCCGCCCAGCTGGCCCGCCCCGACAACCAGACGGTGGCGCTCGCCGCCCCGTCCGCCTCCTCCCCGGCCGTCCCGGCCACCACGGAGGACGGCCACCCCGGCCCCGCCCAGTACCTCGGCGACTCCGCCGACCGCACCGGCTTCGGCGGCCTGGAGGCCGTGGACGAGGTCTCGATGGTCGCCGTCCCCGACCTGATGGCCGCCTACCAGCGTGGCGCCATCGACCTGGAGGCCGTCAAGGCCGTCCAGCTCGGCCTGATCGCGCACTGCGAGCTGATGGGCGACCGGGTCGCGGTCATCGACCCGCCGCCGGGCCTCAACGCCCGTCAGATCCGGGTGTGGCGCCAGGAGACGGCCGGCTACGACTCCAAGTACGCCGCCCTCTACTACCCCTGGGTCAAGGCCTTCGACCCGGCCACCGGCCAGTCCCGGCTGATCCCGCCGAGCGGCCACGTCGCCGGCATCTGGGCCCGCAACGACTCCGAGCGCGGTGTGCACAAGGCGCCCGCCAACGAGGTCGTACGAGGAGCGGTTGACCTGGAGCTCCAGATCACCCGCGGCGAGCAGGACCTGCTCAACCCCATCGGCGTCAACTGCATCCGCGCCTTCCCCGGCCGCGGCATCCGTGTCTGGGGTGCCCGCACCATGTCCTCCGACCCGGCCTGGCGCTACCTCAACATCCGCCGGTACTTCAACTACCTGGAGGAGTCGATCCTGATCGGCACCCAGTGGGTGGTGTTCGAGCCGAACGACCACGCCCTGTGGGCCCGGATCCGGCGCAATGTCTCCGCCTTCCTGGTCAACGAGTGGCGCAACGGCGCCCTCTTCGGCTCGCGGCCGGAGGAGGCGTACTACGTCAAGTGTGACGAGGAGACCAACCCGCCGGAGTCGGTCGACCTCGGCCGCGTCATCTGCGAGATCGGCATCGCGCCGGTCAAGCCCGCCGAGTTCGTGATCTTCCGGCTGGCCCAGTTCTCCAGCGGCAGCGGCGAGTTGGAGGAGTAGCAGTACCGCCCTCTCGGGCACCAGCTCCGCCCCGTACGCCCAAGAAACCCTAGAAGGACAGAGAACAGATGAGTCTCCAGCCGGGTGACGCCCTTACTTCACACAATTTCGGCCTCCAGATCGACGGTGTGATGGTCGAGTACCTCGCGGAGGTCAGCGGCCTCAGCATCGAGCAGGACGTCATCGAGTACCAGCAGGTCTCCTCTCAGGGCATCCCCGTCACGAAGAAGCTGCCGGGCGTGAAGAAGGCCGGCACCTGCACGGTCGTCCGCGGTATGACGCAGTCGGCGGCCTTCAACCAGTGGATCACCGAGTCCGTCGCCGGTCAGATGAGCACCGCCCGCAAGAACGCCACCATCATGGTGATGGACTACATGAACAACCCGGTCAAGCGGTACAACATGCGCAACGCCTGGTGCAGCAAGATCGACACCAGCACCGTGAAGGCCGGCGAGGCGTCCGCGCTCACCGAGACCGTGACGATCACCTTCGAAGAACTGGTCATCGAGTAATGCGCCGTACGGCTCCCAGGGCGGCGGCCGCGGCCGTCGCCGAACCGGAGCCGGAGCAGACCGCTGCTCCGGCTCCGGCCCCGGCCCCGGCCCCGGCTGCAGCCGCGCAACCACTGCGCACCGAGTTCGAGTTCGAGCTGCCGCGCGGGTACGTGGACGACTCCGGCACCGTGCACCGGCACGGCGTGATGCGGCTCGCCACCGCTCGCGACGAGCTGGTCCCCTTGCGGGACATGCGAGTGCAGGAGAACCCGGCGTACCTGTCGGTCGTGCTGCTCGGCCGGGTCATCACCCGGCTCGGCACGCTTCCGCTGGTGCACGACGGGGTGGTGGAGAACATGTTCGCCTCGGACCTGGCCTTCCTTCAGGACTTCTACCGTCAGGTCAACGCGGAGGGCCACACCCGTGCCGCCGTGACCTGCCCGCACTGCGAGGAGCCGTTCGAGGTCGAACTCGGCGGGAGCCGCCTGGGGGAATCGTGACGTACGCGACCGACCGCATCCAGGAGGAGATCGCGTACATCGCCTATCACTTCCACTGGAGCCTGGAGACCATCCTGGATCTCGAACACCGCGACCGGCGCGGCTACACGGAGCAGATCGCGGCACTCGTCAACCGCGGCGCCGGAGAAGGGTGACACGGCGTGGGGCTTTTTGATCGGCTGCGGGGCGGCGCGGGCGGCGGACCCCAGCGGGGATCCGCCAGCGGTTCCGCCGCCGCGTCCGCTTCCGGACCGGCGGGCGCTTCGACTCCGGACGGCGGTGCGAATGCCGGGGTGAGCGATACGTCCACGGCGGGCGGTGCGGGGCGGGGGGCCGGTGCGCGTGTGGTCCGGCCTGCCGCCTGGCCCGCGCTGCCGCCGATCCAGCGGGCCACGGACCGGCCGGGCTCCGTCGCCGACGCCGGGTTCGGCGGCCGGTTGACGACCTGGCAGAACCCCTCCCTCACCGGCACGCTGTCGCACGCCGTCCTCGACGGCGCCCCTGGCGGACTGGTCAAGGGCCTGCTCGCCGCCCCGGTGGGACCTGCCTCCGGGCTCGAACTCCCCTCGCTCTCCCTGCCGGTTGCCTCGCCCGCGGAGTCGGGCGAGGAGACCGGTGCGCTGCCCGTGCAGCGCATGAGCTCCCCGGTGGCGGCCCTCGGCCCGGCGGGCCCACGGGTGACGCCCGCCGCTCCCCGGGCCACACGGCCGACCTCGCTGACCAAGGCACCGGCCAGGCCCGCGGTACAGCGGCGGGCCCTGCCGGCGATGAAGCCGTCCGCGCCGTTGCCGTCCGTACCTCAGCAGTCCGTACCTCAGCCGTCGTCGACGCCCGCCGTCACCGTCCCGGTTACCGGTGGCGGCGGCAGTGACGGTGCCAGTGGTAGTGGCACTGACAGTGGCAGTGGTAGTGGCACTAACAGTGGCAGTGGTAGCGGTAGTGGCGCGACGCCGTCCGGCTCTGCCGCTTCGGTGAGCGTCTCCCGGACATCGGGCACTGCTCCCCGGGCTTCGGTTCCCGCCGCCACGCTCCCGGGTTCCGGGACACCGGCTGCCTCCGCCGGCCCGGTCACGCCTCCCGTCTCCCTGTCGCGATCGCGCGACGGTTCTGCCGCCCGGTCCGATCTTCCGGTCCAGCGGAGTACGTCGGGCGGTTCCAGACGTACGGGGCTGGGGGCGCCGTCCGTTGGGGACGAGCCGTCGGCCGGGGCATCCGTACCGGCGTCTCCCCTTCCCGCAGCACCGACGGCATCGGCGGCACCGACCGCTCCAGTGGCTCCGGTGACTCCGGGCGGCAGCCCGACTGCGGGTCCGCCGCGTCGACGCTCGGGGCTGGGCGCGCCCTTGTCCACTCCGCCTTCGCACGCGACGCCGGTACAACGTCCGGTGCAGCGTGCGACGGGAACCCCAACGGGACGACCGGCCGCACGCAGCGGTGCGACGACTCCCCCCGCTCCCTCCGCGACGACGTCTCCCAGGACGCCGTCCCCAGAGCCAGGGATGCCGCCTTCGGGGTCGTCGTCATCAGGTGCGGCACCGTCTCGACTGGAGTCTCCCGAGCCGGGAGTCCCGTCCGGAGACCTGCCTGTTCAGCGTGCGGTATCGACCCCGGCTCCGACCCCGGCTCCGGCTCCGGCTCCGGCTCCGGCTCCGGCAGGTTCCTCCGCGGCAGGTACGGCCACGGCGGGCAGCCCTGTCGTACAGCGGGCCGTCGTAGCGGAACCTCGCGCTCAGAAACGTACGAGTGCGGTGGAGGGAACGGCGCAGAGTCCGGCGGGCAGTGGGCCCGTCGTCCCCCGGCAGGACGGTGGCGCGGAGCCGGTCGCTCTCACCTCCCCGCCGTCGCCGCGTCCACCGGTGCGCCCGCTCGCTCCCGCACGCGCACTGACCTCGCTGCTGCCCTCCACGCCTCCTGCCGCCGCCGTGCAGCGCCGTACCGCTCCCGCGGCCGTACCGCTGCGGCGCGCCACAACAGCCGACAACGGCCGGAGCGGGTCCCGTTCCGGCGGCTCCGGCGGTGGCTCTGTGAGTGGCCCGTCGGCGCGGCGGGCCGACGGGCCCGGGCCGGCAGGAGCAGCCGGCCCAACAGGGGGCACGTCCTTCGCCCCCGGTGGGGCCATAGCCGGAACGACCTCGACCGCGGCCCCGGCCCCGGCCCCGGCCGTACAGCGTTCCTCGGCAGCCGGGGCCCGTCCCGGGCCTGGCGGCGGTCTGGTAGCCCGTCCGATACGCCGATCGCCTGAGGCACCGGGAACGGCACCTTCGTCGACCAGGTCGCCTGGGTTGCCCGGTGGCACCGGTGCCGTGGTGCAGCGGGCAGTGTCGCAACCGTCGGTCGGCGGGCCCGTCGCCGGTACCCACGGCGGTCCGGCAGCGCGCGGCCCCGAGGCTCCCGGCGCCGGTGCTCCGGTCCTCCGGCGCCTTGCCACCGTCCCCCTTGCCCAACCCGGCACCCGTGCAAGCGGCCCATCGGCGCGACGCAGCCCGGCCTCCGTAGGCCCTACGAACCCGTCGACGCCGAACTCACCGACGACGACAACTTCCCCTGCAGTTCAGCGCGTTGCCTCCTCGACTCCCCCGACTTCCTCGACACCGCTGCCCCGTGCGAGTGCGTCACCGGCAACACCCACCGGTCCCACGGGACCGCTCGCCCCTCGCGCATCTGTTCCGGCTTCTGCTCCATCTCCAGCTCCAGAGCATCCCGGCATCGCCCGTACGAACGTCGCCGGGCCCCTCGTGCAGCGCTCGGCAGTTCGGCAGCCCGAGACCTCGTCACCCGCACCCCAACCCCAGGTGTCCGCGAAGCAGCACCGCGCTCCTCGCCCCGACGCCACGACCCCACGACGTCTCGGCCTCGGTGCCCCCGTCGTCCAACACGTCACCTCCGAGCCCGCTCCGCCGCGGCAGGCACCCGACACACCCGCCGTTCAGCGCTCGACGGCTCGCCATACCCCTGCGCACCCGCTGCCCGCCGAAGGCGTTTCCCCCGGTCTCACACCCCCGACGACGCACAGCGCCACCCCCGTCGTACAGCGTTCCTCCACGCCGAGCACGCCCATGCCTCGCCCGTCGGACGGGCTCCCCCTTCCGACTGACCCGACAGACCCGGCGGGACCAACGCAACCGACGCCACCGATTCAGCACATGAAGTCGACGGCCCCAGCGCAGCCAACACCCCCAGCGCCGCCGACGACTTCCGCGAGCCCCACCCCCCGTGCGGCCGTCCCCCTCAACGCAACCCCCGCCGCCCCACCCGTAGCCCTGCCGGTACAGCGCTCCTCCGCCGTCCCTCCCGTACTTCCCGCACCCACCACCGCCGTCACCGCACCCGCCACCCCCGTCGTGCCCCCAGCCCTCCCCTCGGTGCAGCGGGACGTCAACCCGATGTCCCCTCCCGCGTACTCACCCGCCTCACCTCCGCCGACGCCACCGCCGCCGCCTCCGAGCGGCCCCCCGCCCCCGTACTCCGCGACCGAGCCGCCCCGTCGGCCACTGCCCTCGCACGCCGAGCGCGAAGAGGCCCCGCCCACATACACCGCCGTCGATTTCGATCCCCGGTCCCTGACCCAGGGTCAGATCGACGAGCTGACACACAAGTTGGCCGGGCCGATCACCCGCTTGCTGCGGACCGAACTCCGCCTCGAGCGGGAGCGGATCGGCAAGTTGCGCGATCCCCGTCGCTGACCTCCACCACCCCGTACGACACCCCAAGAAAGGCCGATCTCCGATGGCCACCGATCGAGACCCGGGCTCCACCATCTTCTTCACCCTGACCATCGACGGCGAGAGCCTCGGTTACTTCAACGGGTGTGAAGGACTCTCGTCGCAGGTGGAGATCGAGCAGCGCCAGGAGGGCGGCAACAACGGGTTCGTGTGGCAGCTTCCGTCCCGCGTGACCTTCTCCAACATCCGGCTGACCCGCCCCCTGACACCGGACACCGCGAAGGTCGCGGCCTGGGTGTCCTCCGTGACCACAGGGGTCAAGCGGCCGACGGCGCAGATCGCGGCGCTGCGCGCGGACGGCTCGGAGGTGGCCCGCTGGGGTCTGCTCGACGTGCTCCCGGTCAGTTGGCAGGGGCCCTCCCTGGACCCGGCCAGCCCGGCCGTGGCCACGGAGGTGCTGGAAATCACCCACCACGGGTTCACGGACTAGGGAACGGCGAAGAACATGGCAGGCAAGTCAGGAAAGGGCGGCGCGGGCAAGAGTCTTGTGAGGGCCACGCTGGCCATTCACGAGCCGCCCATCGGTCGCAGCACCACTCCGGGCGGGTTGATCAAGACGTTCAACTTCGACTTCAACCCCTCGACGCTCTCGCTGAGCCGGCGCGCCCGGTGGAAGACCACCCCGACCGCGGCCGTGCGGGACGGCTCCCTCCCCGAGTTCATGGGGCCCGAGCCCCGCGAGATGACCGTCGAGATCTTCCTCGATTCGTCCGACGACCCGACCAGCAATTCGGTGCTGAAGAAGGTCGAGGCGCTGTTCTCCTGCTGCGAGGTGACGACGAAGAGCATCGCGGCGAAGCAGCCGTCCACTCCGTGGGTGGTGTTCCAGTGGGGGTCGTTCTCGACCGCGCGGTTCACGGCGTACGTCAGCTCGGTGGACGCCAGTTACTCCCTGTTCGGCACGACGGGCGTGCCGATCCGCGCCACCTGTCAGGTGCATCTGCACGAGATCCCCAGCAAGACCAAGGGGCAGAACCCGACGTCGGGCGCGCTCACCGCGCGGCGTGTGCACCGGGTCGTCGCGGGCGACTCGCTGCAGTCGCTGGCGTGGCGGGAGTACGGGGACGCGGCGGCCTGGCGGGCGATCGCCGAGGCGAACGGCATCGACGACCCGAACCGGCTGTCGAACGGCATCGAGCTCGTGCTGCCCGCCGCCGAAGAGGTGGGTTTCTGATGGTCCAGCCTTCGTACTCCAACGTCGTCCACGTGACCGTGGACGGCAGTCCGGTCCCGGAGAAGATCGCCTCCGACCTCGTCGGCTGCTGGGTCGACCTCGGGGCGGGGGTGCCGGCGGCGTTCCGGCTGACCTTCCGCGACCCGGACCGGCTGGTGCTCGGCGAACTCGGCATCCAGTGCGGCACCCCGGTGACGCTCGCGCCGGTCGCGGACGGCCAGGGCGCGGCCTCCCCGCTGCTGACCGGCGAGGTGACCGGCATGGAGACCGACTACGACGGCACCGGCACCTTCACCGTCATCCGCGGCTACGACATGGGCCACCGTCTGATGCGCCAGCGCAGGGTGGCCGCGTACCGCAACCAGACGGCCGCGGACATCGCGAAGAAGCTGGCCACGATGAACGGCATTCCGATCGGCAAGGGGAAGGGCGGCATCAAGCCCACCACGACGGTCTACGAGTTCATCAGCCAGGCCAACGTGACCGACTGGGACTTCCTCGCCCGGCTCGCCGACGAGAACGACGTGGTCATGTCGCTGGACTCCGAGGGGAAGTTCCAGTTCGCCAAGGCCGACCCGGCCTCCACCGCACCGCCGACCAGCACCCCCGGCGACAAGAGCCCCTTCGTGCTGCAGGGCGGCGTCGACGTGCTGCGCTGCCGGGCCGCGGTGACCTCCGCCGACCAGGTCGCCAAGACCGAGGCGCGCGGCTGGAACGTCACGACGAAGAAGAAGCTCACCGCCACGTCGCCCGCCACGTCCAACGACGGCTTCGCCATCGGCACCACCCCGCAGAAGACGGCGAAGAAGTTCAAGACCGCCAAGCTGGTCGAGACCGACACACCCTACGACCGCCTGGCCGAGGTGAAGGTCGCCGCCAAGGCCCTCGCCGACGACGTGACCTCCTCCTTCGCCGAGCTGGAGGTCATGGTGTTCGGCAACCCCAAGCTGCGTCCCGGCGTTCCGGTCACGCTGACCGACGTGGGCAAGCCGTTCGAGGGCAAGTACAGCGTGACGTCCGTGCGGCACGTCTTCGGCTACGACGAGCACTACCAGACCTGGATCACCGTCAGCGGCCGGCAGTGGCGCTCCCTGTACGGCCTCACGTCCGGCGGGGGCACGGCCACCGCGCCGAAGCTGCCGAGCGTGGCCAACGCCCTGGTGACGAATGTGCAGGACCCGCTGAAGCAGGGCCGGGTCAAGCTCCAGTTCCCCTGGCTGGACGACGCGTACGAGAGCGACTGGACGCGGACCGTGCAGCTCGGCGGGAAGGGCGGCGGCGGGGTGTTCCCCTACGACGTCAACGACGAGGTGCTGGTGGCCTTCGACCGCGGCGCTCTGGACCACCCGTTCGTCATCGGCGGCCTCTACAACGGCAAGGACAAACCGACCGTGGTCAGTGACGTACCGCTGCACGACGGGCTGAAGAAGCAGGCGATCCGGCACACCCTGTCCGACCGGAAGGGCAACCGGGTGGACCTGCTCAGCCAGCAGACCGGTGCCCGCAAGCAGGGGGTGCGGATCGCCTCCGGCAACGACAAGCTGATCATCAATCTCGACCGCACGAAGACCGAGATCACCGTGGACAGCAAGGGGTCCGTCACCATCAAGGGCACCCGGTCGGTGTCGGTCGAGGCCGGCACCGACCTCACCCTGAGCGCGCGCCGGAGACTGACCATCAAGAGCGGCGGACCGCTCGACATCGAGGGCCGCGGGCTGGTCAACCTCAAGTCGCTCGGCGGCGCGGTCACCGTCGACGCGATGGGGGCGCTCAGCCTCAAGGCGGTGGGCGCCGCGACGCTCACCGCCGGCGCCAGCGTGCAGGTCAACACCATCGCGAATGTGGGCATTCGGGCCATCACGCTCGCCTTGCAGGGTGTGGTGCTGGTCAACAACAAGCCGTATCCGCTGCCGTGACGGCCGGGACGTTCTTCAGGAGTAGGCGGGTGGCCCTCTGATGGCCGAGCAGTTCGTTGGATCCGGCTGGGCGTTCCCCATGCGCATCGGTCCCACCGGTGGCATCGCGCTGGTCAGCGGGGAGCGGGAGGTCGAGGAGGCCATCCGGCTGGTGCTGGCCACCGCGCCGGGCGAGCGGCCGATGCGGCCCGAGTTCGGCTGCGCCATCCACGACCTGGTGTTCGCGCCGGTCAACGAGGCGACGGCGGGGCGCATCCAGCACGAGGTGTACACCAGCCTGGACCGCTGGGAGCCGCGCATCGAGGTCAACGACGTCGAGGTGACGGCGGGCGCGGACCAGGGTGTGCTCTTCATCGACGTGCGCTATTCGATCCGCGGCACCAACAACCCGCGCAGCCTGGTCTTTCCGTTCTACGTCATCCCTTCCCACGAGGAGCCCGACGCCCCCGGCGCGGGCCCCTCCCTTGAAAGCGACCGCTGATGGCACTGCCCTCCCCGAACCTCGACGACCGCCGCTTCCAGCAGTTCGTCGACGACGCCAAGCGCTACATCCAGCAGCGCGCCCCGGAATGGACCGACCACAACGTGTCGGACCCCGGCGTCACCCTCGTGGAAACGGTCGCCCACATGGCCGACCAGATCGTCTACCGGCTCAACCGCGTCCCCGAGAAGAACCACCTGGCCTTCCTCGACCTCGTCGGCATCACTCTGTTCCCACCCTCGGCCGCCCGTACGGACCTCATGTTCTGGCTGTCCGCGCCGCACGAGGAGCCCATCGTGCTGCCCGTCGGCACCGAGGCGGCCACCCTGCGCACCGAGAGCGAGGAGGCCGTCGTCTTCGCGACCGAGCGCGAACTGACCGTCGTCCCTTGCTCGTTGCGTCATCTCGTCGTCCAGCAGAGTGGCAGTCCGGTCGCGGACCGGACCGCGGACCTCGCCGAGGGCAAGGACGTGATGTGCTTCGCGGAGGCCCCGAGCCCCGGTGACTGCATGCTCCTCGGCCTCACCGCCGCCGTACCGCACTGCGCGGTGGGACTGGAGCTCGACAGCCGGGTCGACGGTGTCGGTGTCGACCCGCGCCAGCCGCCACTGGTCTGGGAGGCGTGGACCGAGGACGGCTGGGCGGCCTGCGAGGTCGACCGGGACGCCACCGGCGGTCTGAACCGGCCCGGCGAGGTCGTCCTGCACGTCCCCGGCGGCCACACACTCTCCCGCACCGGCGGTCAGGAGGCGGGCTGGCTGCGCTGCCGGGTCACCGAACCGCTGTCCGGCCAGCCGTTCTACACCACGTCACCGACCGTCCGGTCCGCGGACGCCTTCACCCTCGGCGGCACCACTTCGGCCCTCCACGCCGAGACCGTGTACGACGAGGCGCTCGGCGAGTCCACCGGTCTGCCCGGGCAGCGGCTGCGGCTCGCCCACTCCCCCGTCGTCGGCGACACTCCGCCGGTGCTGCTGCAGACGGCCGAGCGCGATGGCTGGAGGAACTGGGACGTCGTCCCGCACTTCGCCGCGTCCGGCCCCGACGACCGGCACATCACGCTGGACGCGGCCACCGGCGAGATCGCCTTCGGACCCGCCGTCCGCGAACCCGACGGGACCCTGCGCCGATACGGGGCGGTGGCGTCCAAGGGCGCCGTGATCCGCGCCCGCCGCTACCGCACCGGCGGCGGCCGGGCCGGCAATGTCGCCCGCGGTGCCGTCCAGGTGCTGCGCAGCTCGGTGCCGTACGTCGCCGAGGTCGTCAACCGGGAGGCGGCCCGAGGCGGAGTCGAGGGCGAGACCGTCGAGGAGGCGAAGACGCGGGCACCGATCACCCTGCGGGCCCAGGAGCGGGCCGTGACCCTGCGCGACTACGAGGAGCTCGCCCGGCGTGCCGCCCCCGAGACCGCCCGCATCACCTGCCTGGAGGGCGACGAGGGCGAGCACGGCGCGTACGCGGTCCGGGTCCTGGTCGTCCCGCAGGCCGTGCCGGACCCCGGCGGACGACTGCGCTTCGAGCAACTCGTCCCCGGCGACGCCCTGTTGCAGCGCATCACCCGGCACCTCGACGAGCGCCGGCTGATCGGCACCCGGCTCGCGGTCGGGCCGCCCTTCTATCAGGGCGTCACCGTGGTGGCCACCGTGCACGCCTTCCGCGGGGTCGACACCGATCGCGTGCGCCGTCAGGCGCACGACGCGCTGTACCGCCATCTCGACCCGCTCACCGGCGGCGCCGACGGCAATGGCTGGCCGTTCGGCCGGCCCGTGCAGGCGGGCGAGGTCTTCGCGGTGCTGCAACGCGTCCCCGGCGTCGAACTCGTCGACGCGGTACAGCTCCACCCCGCCGACCCGCTGACGGGCAAGCGCGGCGACCCGACCGACCGGATCGACCTGGCCGCCCCCTCCCTGGTGTTCTCCTTCGACCACCGGGTCCGCGTCATCGGAGACGGTTCATGAGGGGCTCCATCGACGGCCTGGAGTCCTCGGCGCCGATCGGCACGATGCTCCCCGCGGTCTTCGCCGACGACGACCTCGCGCTGCGCTTCGTCGCGGGACTCGACGAGGTGGTCGCGCCGATCCTGCTCGCCCTGGACTGTCTGCACACCTACTTCGACCCGGCGCTCGCACCCGCCGACTTCACCCGCTGGCTGGCCACCTGGGTCGGCGCCGAGGTCGACGGCACGGAACCGGACGCGAGGCTGCGCGCGGCCGTCGCCGCCGCCGCGTATCTGCACCGCGTACGAGGCACCCGACGCGGCCTGGCCGAAGCGATACGCCTCGCCTTCGGAGCCGAGCCGGAGATCACCGAGAGCGGCGCCGCCGCCTGGGACCCCCGCCCGCTCGGCCCGGTCCCCGGCGACCCCCGCCCCCGGCTCCACGTCACCCTGCGGCTGTCCGACCCGACCCCGGCGGACGAGTACCGGCTGGAGAGCCTCGTGGCGGCCGCCCGCCCCGCCCACATGCCCTACACGGTCCAGGTGACCGCCGCCGAAAGGATCCCCGAGAAATGACCACCCAGACCCCAGGCACCGACCCCGGGCGTGCCCCGTCCTGCGCCGAGTGCGGCACTCGGGCGGAGCCTGGCCAGTCCTTCTGCGACGCCTGCGGCGCGGTGCTCGACTGGGCCGGGGACACGGCTCCGGCGGCGGGCGCCCGAGGCTCCCAGGCGACGGGAAGCGCCGGATCGGCCGACGGCGAGCGGGGGTGGGACGCGTTCGCGCGACCGGGTTCCGGTACGGGAACGGCTCGTACGGCGCACGACGCGGGGTCCGGAGTCGGCGGGCAGCCGGCGGTGAGCGGCATCCACGAGGCGGACACCGTGGGCGCCGAGGGCGGTGTCGACGGGATCGCCGACGGGGCGGGCTCGGTGCGCCCCTCCGTCGACACCCGTGCGGCCGGTTCCCTGGGCAGCGGCCCGGACACAGCGGCCGCCGGTACGCCGGTACGGGGTGCCTCGGTCGAGCCGAGCCCGACGATGGCCGACACCCCACGTCCCCACCCGGAGGCCTCCGCCACATCCGACTCAGCCCCCACCGACTCAGCCCCCACCGACTCCGCCTCGGCCGCTCCCGTGCGGGACGGCGGCACCGCGAGGCCGGACGAGACCGCGGCCACCGAGCCCCTGCCGTCCGCCGCCCCCGGTGCCGCCCAGGACTCCGCGGCCGAGCGGGCGAGGTCCCTGCTGGTGCCGGTGGCGGACCCGGAACCCCGGGCGGCGGCGCCGTCGGTGGCGCCCGTACTGCCGGGCCGCCCCGTCGCGAACCGCCCGCGGGTGCGCACCCCGGGCACGGAGCCCGGCGCGGACGGAGGTGTGCCCTGTCCCTGGTGCGCCACTCCCAACCGCCCGGACCGGCACTTCTGCGGCCGTTGCGCGCTGCCCATGGCCGGCGAGCGGCAGGCCGCCGGACGGCTGCCCTGGTGGCGTCGGCTGCTCGACTCCCGCAACGGTGAGACGCCGTGGGCCGGCGAGCGGCCGCGACTGCGCCGGGGCTTCGGGCGCGTCATGAACTGGGTGGTCGGCGCGGTGGTGCTCGGCCTGCTGGTGTTCGCCGCGATGAACACCGGCACTGCGGTGCAGGCGGTGCAGGACCACTTCTCCAAGCGGGCCCCGGTCGGCCCGGACAGCGTCAAGGCGTCCCGTTCCTTCCCCGGCCACGGCGCGGCGCTCGCCTTCGACAAACTCAACAACACCTGGTGGGGCCCCGGCGTTTCGCAGTCCGGGGAGGGCGAGTGGCTCGAGGCCCGCTTCGAACAGCCCACCCGGCTGCTGGACCTGGTCATCACCCCTGGCGTCTCGACCCACGCGGACCAGCTCTCGCAGTCCGCGCTGCCGCACCGCATCGAGGCCCGCATCACGACCTCGAACGGCAGGACGAGCACTCGCTTCCTCACCCTCGACCAGGGCGCGGGCGGCCAGCGCCGCGAGTTCCGCGTGGGTGACGTCACCAAGGTCCGCTTCATCATCCGCTCGGCCTATGGCGCCTCCGCGGACAAGCAGGTGTCCATAGCGGAGATCGAGTTCTTCGGTCGGTCGAACGCCAACAGCTCGTAGGAAAGGCTCGCAGGAGAGGCGCGTAGGAGAGGAAGGAACGGGAGAGGGCGGGGGGCCTAAAGGGGGGGACGGGGGAACGTGCCATTCCTTGGTCAATGTGCTTCCGGTTCTGGCCGAACTGGGAGGATGACCACTGCGGAGCCGCCGCGGCCTTACCGTAGAGACAAGGCACCAGACCCGAGGAGAAGCGCCACCCGTGCACGAAGCACCGATCTACGCCCAACTGATCTCCGAACGCGGCGACATACCACTGCAGGTCCGCAACGAAGCCCGGAGGATCCAGCGCGAACTCGACTGGATCCTCAGCTCGGACTCTTCGCCGGGCGGCCTGCTCCCAAGACCTCCAGGCGGTTCGGTCCCCAGCCCCCGTTCCCTTCCTCCGTCTCTTCCGCCGTCCCTTCCCCCGGGGAACAGTTCGACCGGCTGGCTCACCTGACGGTACGTCGACTTCGCAGGAGAGCCGGCGGCCAACGTCGTCCTCCGGCTGTTCCTCCGGCTATTCCTCCGTCTTGACTTCCGGCTTGTCCCCCGGCTCGTTCGCGGCGGCGGCCTTCTGCGGCGATTGCACGTACCCCTGCAGCTCCAACGGGCCGTCGGCCTTCTCGGGACGGCCGTCCGAGGTGTGGCCGTTGAGGTTCTGGCGGACCGAGTCCAGGATCGTCAGGCCCTGGGCGACCAGCCCCGCGGCGATCTCGCCGAGCCCGTCCGCGCCGTTCAGGACGTTGACGTTGGCCCCGGCGAGACCACCCGCGGCCTCCTTCACGATCAGCGGGAGCTGGTCGATCAGCATCCGGTCGAGTGCCACGCGGTCGTGCGAGGCCGCCGCCTCGGCCTGGATCTTCATACGCTCCGCCTCGGCGATGGCGAGCACCTTGATCCGCTCGGCCTCGGCCTCGGCGGGCTTGACGATCTCGGCCACCAGCTGCTGCTGGCGCAACTGGGCCGCCTTCTGGGCGAGTTCGGTCTGGGCGGCGAGCACCTCCTGCTGTGCATGCGCCTGCGCGAGCGGTCCGGCCTGGGCGGCCTGCGCCTGCGCGCGGTCCACCTCGGCCGAGTACTCCGCCTTCACGACCGCGGTCTGCCGGGCGTACTCGGCCTGGTTGCGCGCGGCCACCTGCTCCGCCTCGACGGACGCCTGGGTGGCCTGTGCCTGCGCGATCTGGGCCTGCCGCTGGATGGCCGCCTTGTGCGGTGCGGACATGGCCTCGATGTAACCGACGTCGCCGTCGTCGATCGACTGGATCTGCAGCGAGTCCACTATCAGGCCGATCTTCGCCATCTCGACCTTCGAAGTGTCCAGGACCTCCGCGGCGAGCTTCTGCCGCTCGGTGACGATCTCCTCGACGGTCATCGAGCCGATGATGGCGCGCAGATGACCGGCGAAGATCCGCCCGGTCAGCACCGACATCTGGTCCTGGTCGGAGAGGAACCGCTGTCCCGCGTTGATGATGCTCTCGTGGTCGTTGCCGACCTTGAACGCGATCACGGCGCGGACGTGCAGCGCGATGCCCTGCCTGGTGACACAGGTCTCGGTGACCTCCGCCTCGCACATCGACAGTGTGAGGAAGCGGGTCTTGCGGAAGACGGGGAGCACGAATTTTCCGTGCCCCGTCACCACTCGGAACGGCGCGCCCCCCAGTCCCCGCCTGCCTCCCGAGATCAGCATCGCCTCGTCGGGAGCGGGAACGCGGTAACCGAACATCCTGTTTCTCCTTAACCGGCGTCGACGGGGTCGCCGTCCAACGCGTCCAACGGATCGACCCAGCGAATGACGTCGACCTCACGACATCCGCGGGATTCGACCACGAGCACGATCGCCCCCATGGGCAGGGGCTCCTGCGACCAGGCAAGGAAGGTCTCGGATCCGCCTCTGACCCGCACGAGGATCTCGCCGGGACCGGCGGTTCCCCGGGTGCCGATCAGCAGCTCCCCCGTACAGCCGATCACGGCCTCGTCCTGCACCACTGTCGGCCGCCTCCCCATCTCTCTGGTTCTGCTTCCGACCTTAGACCTCACCCACCTCGGACGCCTACGCTCCTGTCGCTGCCTGTATCACGCTCCGGGTGCGCGGGCTCAGCTTTTGGTGAACCGGTAGGTCTTGCTGTCCGTCAGGACGCAGAAACCCGGCGACACGACGATCACGCGCAGGGTGCCGGTGCGCCGGTCGTAGTCGATGCCCTCCGCCTCGAACGTGCCCGAGCAGGAGCTGCGCAGCGGGAGCTGGCGCAGGGCGGTGACATGGCCGGTGACATCGGCGCTACCGGGTTCGGCGGACAGGTCGATCTGCAGCAGCGGCTTGGTCATGCCGAAGAGGGTGCCCGCCGGGTCGTCGGACGAGCACAGCAGCTGGGTCGCGGTGACGAAGTCGCAGCCCTGTACGTCACGGACGGCGTGGTCGAGGTTGATGGTGGAGGCCTGCGGGAGGTTGGCCGAGGGGGAGGTGCTCGGGTTCACGCCAGGGGTGGGGAACACCAGCAGGCGGGTCATCGTGCCCCACTCGCCGGACACCATCCACTGGCCGTCCGGGGTGATCGTGTCGAAGGAGTTGTTCAGCGCCTCTCCGGGACTCAGCGCGTGAACGTACTCCGACCAGCCACCGTCCGGCGCCTGCACCCGGAACATCTTGGCGCTGCCGGAGTCGCTCTGGTACGGCTCGACGTAGTAGCCGTTGTACGAGGCGTCCGGGTCGCCCACGTGGTTCCAGCCGCGGGTGCTGACACTGAGCGGGATGGTGCCGATCCCCGTGTAGCGGTTGGCGCTCCCGGCCGGGACCTCGACCGAGGTCAGGCCCTGGCTCTCGGTCAGCGGGTCGGCACGGTCGGAGCCCACCTCGGTCCAGGTGTCGGCCGCCGCGGCGGGCACGGTGGCGGAGACGGTCAGTACGGCGGCGGTGGCGAGCGTGACGAGACCGGCCAGGGCCGTGTGACAACGTTGCCGGGCGGACATGCGCATGAGGTCTGCTCCTCAGTGAGGGGGTGGTCGGCGCACAGTCTGACCGGTCAGCGACCATCATGTACAGGCCAATGGAGGAGGCTTGGTCGTCAACTCACCTCCCGGACAACGGTAGTTACCCACGCAGCCCCCTACGCCCTTGTCACCACGCCGAGTTCTGACGGCGAGCGCGTCGGGGTCGCCGTCGCCGACCGCCTCGGCGACGCCCCGGACAGTCAGACGCCGCCCCGTGCGCTCGCCGTAACGGGCCGCGAGGGAGCGGCCGGAGGCGAGTGCCTCCGGGTGGCCGCGGCCACCGCAGGTGCACGGCAGGTCGCCGAAGCCCGGGAGGTGGCCGATCTCGCCCGCCCCGTGCGCTCCCTCGCACAACGCTCCGTTCAGCCACAGCGCGCCGCCGACCACGGTGGCGAACGTCGTCCCGAGCGCACCGGGCTCGCCCGCGACGGCTCCCTGGGCCACCTCGCCGCGCAGAAAGGCATTGACCTCCTCGCCGAGGAAGGCCGACACCCTGAGGGCTACGGGTCGGCAGTGTGTACATGATCATCACCGGGCTTCGCAAGCCGTACCACTACGAGTACGACTTCACCGACCTGGCGCTCGCCCGGCGGAGCGCCGACGTCGTCGTCAAGATCGACTGTCTCGAACCGGAACCGTTCGACATGTCCGCCGGCCGGAGGGTCGTGCTCACCCCCGGGGGCGCCGACCAGCACCTCGTCCGGCTGCGGCACCGCCGTATCCGGATCATCCCGCCGTCGAGCGAACCGCTCACCGGGGAGGACGAGTAAGGGCGTCGCCACGGGCAGGAAAGCCCTGCCCGCCGCGACTCGCCGGTCGGCCGGTCAGCTGTTCGTGCAGGTGTTCCCCACCGCCGGGTTCAGCAGACCCAGCAGGTCGATCGAGTTGCCGCAGAGGTTGAGGCCCACGTCGACGGGGATCTGGATGACGTTGCCGGACAGGAAACCGGGACTGTCCATGGCGACACCGACCGGGTTGGGGTCGGCGGCGGCAGCGGTCCCGGCGGTGGCCAGCAGGGCCACGCTCGCCAGCCCGGCGGCGGCCATCAGACGAATACGCATTACAAGCTCCGTTCAGTTCGCAGGGGTGCGAGTCCCTCCACCATCACCTCCGCGGCCGACGAGCGACATCGCTGTACGCCCGAACGGGGCGGTCGCGCCCCCGCCCCCTCTCCTCCCCCTTCTCTTCCCCCTCCCTGAGCCGGGTCCGCACGGGGGCGTGTCGCGCGGGGTGTGCGGAATGCCCGTAGCGTGAGAACAGGTCAGGTGGAAGAGGGAGAGATCATGCCAATAAGCCAACCCGATTCGCCCGCGCCGTCCGACGACAAGGCAACCCCCGACACGCTGCTGCACACCGGCTCCGACGGCCCCATAACCGCCGAGGACATGGTGCTCGCCGCGGGTCGCGACATCACTCCGCGCAACCTCGCCTGGGCCGAGCGCAGGCTGAAGGAGGACGGGCCCGCAGCCATCGAGAGACTGCTTCCCTAGGGTGACGGCTTGACCGGCTCCGATGCGGCGGAGCCGGTCAAGGGTCTGCGCGGGGAGCGGTGGGTCAGGAGGCGGGGCACTCCTTCCAGGCCAGGTGGTAGACGGTGCTGATGTCACCGTCCGTCGAGTCCATGGTCATGAAACTGGTGGTGCCGGGAGCGGACGTGCCCGCGTTCACGCGCAGCTCGGTGTTGATGTTGAAGTTCCGCTGAACACCGCAGGGCGCCCACACCAGTTGGGCCCAGTCGGTGGTGTCCGTGGCCTGCCAGTCGTCGTTGTACGGGCCGCGGAAGGGATGGGCGATGGCAGCCGTGCTCGACGAGCCCTGGAAGTAGTACGAGGCCTTCTCGGTGCTGTTCGCGCCCGGCTGGAGTGCGGCGAAGCCGCGGTAGTCCGCGCTGGCGATGGCGTACGTGAAGCCCTGCGGCACGTGGACGATCAGGTTGAGCTGGCAGTTCTTGCGGAACGCGGTGGGGTCGGAGCCGGCTCCCACCTGAGCCAGGTAGTCGCTGTAGGTGACCGTGAAGGCCGTGTTGTCCGGGGAGACCGCGACGGCGGCGGTTCCCTGCGGGCAGCCGGAGCCGTTCACCGTGGCGACCTTGATGACGATCTTGTCCGGGGGCGGGTCGACGAACCCGGAGGACGGGTTCTGCCCCGGCAGTGCGGTGGCGAACAGGGCGGCTATCGCGCCACCCAGAAGCAGCCCACCAGCCATGGTGCTCCAATCCGTTGCGTTGGCGTTTCCGGCGGTACGGGTCGCATGCCGCCGTGAATTGGGGGGTGCGGCCCCGCACGCGTACGAGCGGGGCCGTCGCAGACCAGTGCGTTGGATCAAGCGTGGTTCGTTGAATCATGCACATGACAAATCCATGCGCACGCGATCCCGACCCCTGAAGAATCTGTGAGGGAACTGTGAAGGCCGGGATCGACCGCATCGTACGTATCCCAGCCCCGGTTGGTCAGGGCGATCTCCGGCCATTCACCCCGTGCGCCCGTAACGTCCGACGAGGGTGCCGGATCCCACGGTGTGTCCGGCCAGGGCGCGCCGCACGGCGTCGACCGTGGCGTCCTCGGGGAGGTTCAGCCTCCGGTCGGCGGCGTACACCGAGAACACGTAGTGGTGGGGCTTGCCGCTGGGCGGGCAGGGGCCGCCGTAGCGGCGCTGCCCGAAGCCGTTGCGGCCCTGCACGGCGCCCTTCGGGACGGCGCCCGCGCTCAGGGTCGCCTCGTGCGGATCGATGCCCCACATGAGCCAGTGCACGAAGGTGCCGCGCGCCGCGTCCAGGTCCTCGACCAGCACGACCGACTCGGCCGCGCCGCCCGGCACACCGGTGAAGGTGAGCGGCGGTGACTGGTTCACGCCGTCGCAGGTGAAGCGGCGCGGGACGGTCCCGCCGTCCGCGAAGGCCGGGCTCGTCACCGTGATCGTCTTCGAGGTCCCCGGCGTCACCGCCGCCAGCGTGGCGGACGCGGCAGACGTGGTGGGCGCACCTCCGTCGCCCCCGCAGCCCGCGGTGAGTGCCACCACGGCTGCCGTCACGACGGTTCCCAGCAAGTTCCCACGGCGCATGTCCGTCACGTTAGCGCCGGGAGGACGGCCGGGGCCGGCAACCGGGCCGTCGGCCGCCACTCCCCGGACCCGCCGCGGCGCGCTCCACGAATCCCCTGCCGCCCCACCGCTCCATGCCCGCTCCTGCGACACTGAAGGGCATGGAGCCCCGACACCTGCGCATCGGCCGCCGTCGCATATGGATGCTCAGCGGGGTCTGCTTCCTCGTGCTCGGCCCGATCGGATACTTTTTCGGTGGCTGGATCTCTGTCGCCACGCTGACCGTCTCCCTCCTCGCGGCCACGTCGGTCTCGCACTGGAAAGCCGCCTCGTGGCTCGCGCCCGCCATCGCGCGAGGACAGCGGGAAAGCCGCCGGGACGTGGCGACCTTCTGCGTGGTCATCGCCGTCAGCGGTTATGCCCAGCCTCCCGCGCCGCCCGCGCCCTCCTCCGAGGACTTGGCGGCGCTGCGCCTGGAGGCGTACCGGGCCGCGGCGGACGACGACCTGCCCGAGGACCTCCGGGGCCTGGCGGCCGACGCACTGGCCGCCGCCGACGCCGCGTACGCCGAGGACACCCCGGTGACCTGGCGGGCGGCACGCGCAAGCGCGGAGCGCCTGGCGCACTCCGCCCAGGAGGGCAACCCGTACGTGCGGCAGCTCCTCATCCAGTGGGTCGAGGGGAACCCGGCCGCGGACCGGTAGGAGCGCAGTGGAGCGGTAGGGACACCGCGGGCCGAGGTGTCCCGCCGGACGCGCCCCGACGATCGGGCCCGCCCCGACGCGCGCGGCCCCTACGGCTTCATGCGATCGGGGGCGCCTCACTGTACATACGGTCTGACCTTTGATATGTTTCGCAGATATTAAGCTGCGGAGGGGTCCAAAATTGTGGACTTTGAGCTGACCGAAGATCAGGAGACCATCCGCAAGGCAGTCGTCGGACTCCTGCGTGACTTCGACGACCGGTACTGGATGGAGAAGGACCGGGAGCACCGGTTTCCCGAGGAGTTCTACGCCGCCGTCGCGAACGGCGGCTGGCTGGGGCTCACCGTTCCGGAGGAGTACGGCGGTCACGGTCTCGGTATCACCGAGGCCACACTGCTGCTCGAGGAAGTGGCGCGATCCGGTGGCGGTATGAATGCCGCGAGCTCGATCCATATGTCGATCTTCGGAATGCATCCCGTGGTGGTGCACGGTTCCGAGGAACTCAAGCGGCGCACACTTCCGCGCGTCGCGACCGGCGATCTCCACGTCTGTTTCGGAGTGACCGAGCCGGAAGCCGGCCTGGACACCACGAGCATCACGACCTTCGCCCGACGGGACGGCGACCACTACGTGGTCAACGGCCGCAAGGTGTGGATCTCCAAAGCGGTGGAATCCGAGAAGATCCTGCTGCTGACCCGCACCACGAAGGTCGACGAAGTCGCCAAGCGGACCGACGGGATGACGCTGTTCCTCACCGATCTGGACCGTGCCAGGGTCGACATCCGTCCCATCCCGAAGATGGGCCGCAACGCCGTGACCTCGAACGAGCTCTTCATCGACGAGCTGCGCGTCCCGGTCGAGGACCGCGTCGGCGAGGAGGGGCAGGGGTTCCGCTATCTCCTCGACGGCCTCAATCCGGAGCGCATGCTGATCGCCGCCGAGGCGCTCGGGATCGGCCGGGTGGCGCTGGAGAAAGCCGTGAGCTACGGCAATGAGCGCGTGGTGTTCGGCAGGCCCATCGGCATGAACCAGGCCATCCAGTTCCCGCTCGCGGACTCGCTCGCCCGGCTGGACGCGGCCGAGCTGATCCTGCGCAAGGCGACCTGGCTCTACGACAACGGCCGGCCCTGCGGACGCGAGGCGAACACCGCCAAGTACCTCTGCGCGGACGCCGGATTCACCGCCGCCGACCGGGCGTTGCAGACCCACGGCGGTATGGGCTACTCCGAGGAATACAACGTGGCCCGCTATTTCCGCGAGGCCCGTCTGATGAAAATCGCGCCGATCAGTCAGGAAATGATCCTGAACTATCTGGGATCGCACACTCTGGGAATGCCGAGGAGCTATTGATGGCCGCCAACACCGGTCTGTTCGATCTCACGGGACGATCGGCACTGGTCACCGGAGCCGCGGGCGGCATCGGCTCCGCGGTCGCCGAGGCGCTCGCCCACGCCGGAGCCGCGGTCCTCGTGACCGACGTCGACGGGGCGGCGGCCGCGGCGGTCGCCGAGAAGATCTCCGCGACGGGTGAGACGGCGGTCAGTGCCGTGCTGGACGTACGGGACCGGACCTCCGCCGATGCCGCGGCGGCCCGGGCGGCCGCGCTGACCGGCGGAAAGCTGCACATCCTCGTCAACAACGCCGGAATCGTCGCACCGGACATGTTCGAGAACCTCCAGGAGGAGGCGTTCCGCCGGATCGTCGACATCCACCTGATGGGGGCCTTCCACTGCGCGCAGGCCGCGCTACCGTTCCTGCCCACCGACGGCACCGGGCGGATCATCAATGTCACCTCGTCGGCCGGCATCGTCGGCACCCTCGGGCAGGTGAACTACTCCGCGGCCAAGGCGGGCATCATCGGCCTGACGAAGTCCCTCGCCCGTGAACTGGCGCGTAAGCAGATCAAGGTCAACGCGCTGGCGCCGCTGGCCGCGACGCCGATGACGGAGACGATCCGCACCAACAAGAAGTTCGCGGACGCGATGCTCGCCCGGATTCCGCTGGGCGCTGGGCCGCACCCGAGGAGATCGCCGGCAGTTTCGTCTTCCTCGCCTCGGATGCCGCGTCCTTCATCACCGGCCAGGTGCTGCCCGTGGACGGCGGCATGGTCATGTGAGCCACGGCTGCGAGACGCGGCGCCCCTGAGCATCCGTACTATGCTGAATGGTTCAACCAAAGCAGTGGCATCGGTCCCAGGAGTGCGTACATGCCCGGTAGGTCTCACCCGCGCTTCGACGCCCTGACGGTTCCGAAGGCATCGGACGTCCTGGCGTCGGAGGTACGTGAGCGCATCCTCTCCGGCGAGTTCACGGAAGGCATGGCCCTGCCGCCCGAGCGTCAACTGGTCGAGCAGACGGGGCTGAGCCGCGCCACGGTGCGGGAAGCGCTGCGGATTCTCGAAGTCGAGAAACTGCTCCAGATCCGGCCGGGCCGCGGGGGCGGCGCCTTCGTACACCGGCCGGGCCGCGAATCACTCGCCAGCACGGTGCAGTTGGTCATCCGGGGGCAGCGGATCCGGCTGGAGGCGCTGCACGAGACGCGCGAGGCCATCGAGCCCACCTGTGCCGCACTGGCGGCGGCCCGCCGCACCGACCGCGATCTCGCCGAACTGGACGCCGCCCAGCGGGATCTCGTCGACGCCGGGGACGACATCCCGCGCTTCCTGCGGGCGAACATCGACTGGCACAGCGCGGTGGCGAGGGCCAGCGACAACGAACTCCTGATCGGGTTCATGAGCGCGCTCTCGCAGTCGATCTACGCCGCCACCGATCTCGAACAGTTCATGGACGCGGAGATCCGCGCGATCACCGCCCGCGCGCACGCGAAGATCACCGAGGCCATCCGCGACCAGGACGGACCGGCGGCGATGCGGCGCATGGCACGCCATGTGTGCGGATTCGCCGACGCGGCTGCGCAGGTCGACCGGCGTGACCAGGTGGAGTTGTCCGGGCCGACGGAAGACTGAGTCTCGCGGCCTCAAGGCGGACCCTCAGGATCGTTGACGCCATTCGGTCTGACCTTTAATATCATCTGATGTTGGGGCGACTGAGGCACTGGAGATGGGGTCCCCATGGGCGAGGTCAGCTCCGTCATCACCGTCGAAGCGGACGGCGACGTCCGCATCGTCACGCTGAACAGGCCCGAGCGGCTGAACGGTGTGTCCGAGGAGCTCCACCGTCGGCTGGCCGAGGTCTGGAGCGAGCTCGCGGAGGATCCCGACGCCCGGGCCGTGGTCCTCACCGGCGCGGGCCGTGCGTTCAGCGCGGGCGGTGACTTCGACCATCTGCGGCGCCACCACAGCGATCCGGAGCTCCGCGAGCGCTCGATCCGCCTCGACCGGACCATCCAGACCGCGATGATCCGCTTCCCGCTGCCCATCGTGGCGGCGGTGAACGGCCCCGCGGTCGGGCTGGGTTGCAGCCTGGCGCTGGGCTGCGACCTGGTCCTGATGGCTGAGGACGCGTACCTCGCGGATCCCCATGTCTCGGTCGGCCTGGTCGCGGGCGACGGCGGTGTGACCCTGTGGCCCCTGCTCACCAGCCTGCTCCGCGTGAAGGAGTTCCTCTTCACCGGAGACCGTATTCCCGCCGCCACGGCGGTCGAACTGGGCTTGGCGAACCGCACCGTGCCCCCCGAGGACCTGCAGAAGGAGGCCCTCGCGCTGGCCCGTCGGCTGGCGGCCCAGCCGGTCGAGGCGCTGCGTGCCACCAAGATGGCGCTCGCCGTGGTGGTGGAGCAGGTGTCGCGCGGCGGCATGGAGGCGGCGCTGATGGCCGAACGGGCGACCATGACCAGCCCGGACCACATCGAGATCCTCGAGAACCTGGCGTCCCGCGCCCGGCGACGGCCGACCGAGGCCAAGGAGGACTGACGGTGGAGGCCGAGGAGTTCCTGCTCGTACGGGACATGTTCCGCACGTTCGCCGCGCGGTTCCGGATGGGCTCGGCCGACGAGGTGAAGCCGTCCACGCGCACCTCCGCACAGGCGGCACTCGGCGAACTGGGCCTCGCCGAACTACGACGGTCGTCACCGCCGGCCGCCGGCGTGCAGGAGTGCGCGCTGCTCGCCGAGGAGCACGGCAGGCAGCCCCTCACCACCTCCTTGGTCGGCACGGTACTGCTCGCCCCGGAGCTGCTGCGACTCCTCGATCAGGACAAACCACCGGGCCCCGGCCATGGCGCGACACCGACGATCGCGCTCGCCCCCGATCTACGCTTCCCGGCCTCCTCCCGCCCGTCCGATCTCCTTGCCTGGGACTGCGAGGGCGCGGACAGCGCGCTGTGCGTCACGCCCGACGGGACGGTGACCAGTGTCGAACTCGGCGCGGCCGTACCGGGCGTCGACCTGCTGCGCGGTATCCGTGCGGTGCCGCCCGACTCCACGCCGAAGGCCGTCGGCCGGATCGATCCGGAGCGGTACCGGCACTGGCAGGCCTACGCGCTCGTCATGGTGAGCAGTGAACTCGTCGGCGCGGCCGGTTCGTTCGTCCGGCAGAGCGTCGAGTACGCCCGGGAACGCCGGCAGTACGGACGGGAGATCGGCTCGTTCCAGGCCGTACAGCATCTCCTCGCGGATGCGACGGTCCTCGTGGAGGCCTGCATCAGTGCCACCAGGTATGCAGCGTGGTGTCTCGACAACGAGCCGCCCGCGCGGGCCCTGACGGCGGCGCGCGTCGCGAAGGCCGAGGCCGGTACGTCGGCCCTCGACGCGGTCTACACCGGCATGCAGGTCTTCGGGGGCATCGCCCAGACCTGGGAGCACATCGCGCATCTGTATCTCCGCAAGGTCCGCCTGGGCGCCATGGCCCTGGCGACGACGTCCGATCTGCTGACGACGCTGGCGGAGCCGTGCCCGGAACCGGAACCGACCCGATGACCGGCCTGACGACCGGCCTGACGACCGACCTGACGACCGACCTGATGACCGAACCGACTGCAGACCGGACGGCCTGACCGGAAGGGACGCGATGACCGACACCCCTCTGGACTTCGGTGACCCGGCTGACCTCGACCAGCTCCGCCGGCGGTTCCGTGCCTGGCTGGCCGCCCACCCACTCCCCGAACGCCTCCCGGACGAGCCGGTCCCGGTCTTCCTCCACCGGTGGCACCGCCAGTTGTACTCCGGCGGCTGGGTCGGCCTCGACGTCCCCGTCCAGTACGGCGGCCGGGGCCTGAGCGCGCTGCACCAGGTCGCGATCAGCGACGAACTCGGGGCCTGCCACGCCCCCGGAGTCCCCCGCATCGGCTATCTCGCGCACGCCCTCCTCGAGTTCGGCTCCGAGGAGCAGCGGCTGCGCTGGCTGCCGCGCATGCTCGCCGGTGACGACGTCTGGTGCCAGGGCTTCAGTGAGCCGGGAGCCGGATCGGACCTCGCCGGGATGAGCACGGTCGCGACCCCGCACGAGGACCACTACACCGTACGCGGCCAGAAGCTGTGGACCAGCTACGCGCAGTACTCCGGTCTGTGCCTGCTGCTGGCCCGGACCGACCGGTCGGCGCCCGCGCACAAGTCGATCTCGGCGTTCGCCCTGCCGCTGGACCGGCCGGGAGTGACGGTACGCCCGCTCAGGGCGGCGGGCGGCGACGACGAGTTCTGCGAGCTGTTCCTCGACGACGTACGCATCGCCAGGTCCGAGCGCATCGGTGCCGAGGGCGACGGCTGGCCGCTGGCCATGACGACGGTGTCGTACGAGCGCAACGCCCTCGACACCGGCCATATCTCGAAGTACGGGCTGCTCGTCGAGCGCCTGCGCCGCACCGCTCGGGACCGCCGGGGGGACCTCTCGGACGGGCTGCTGTCCGAGATCGGGCGCTGTTTCGTGGATTACGAGGTTCTGGTGGCGCATGCCCGGCGCCGCACCGCCGAGCGGCTGAGCGGGCAGGTCGCCGGGCCGGAGTCGTCCATCGACAAGCTCCTGATGACGAGGACCGAGCAGCGGCTCTACGAGACGGCGCTCAAGGTCTTCCCCGAAGAACAACTCCACGAAGAGGAACGAGAAGGGGAGAGTGAACTCTTCGGGGACTACCTCTACTCCAGAGCCGCGTCCGTGTACGGCGGAACATCGCAGATCCAGCGCAACATCATCGCGAAACGGGTCCTGGGTCTGCCGTCCGGCACCTAGGACTTGTCCGGCTGATCAGGTCGGAGGGAAGCAACAGTGCCTTATAAGCACCCCCGCGTCTCCGGCCTGATCCGCCGGAGAGGCCCTGGCCCTGGCCCTGGCTCTGGCCCTGGATCAGCGGGATTTCATGTCCGATGGGAGATCACCCGTGCGATACGACCTCGAATACGTGAGCATTCCCCACGTGATCAGAGTTGCCGCCAAGCAATTCGCGGACGCGCCGGCCCTCGTCGACGACACCCGCCGGTGGAGCTTCCGTGAGCTGGAGCAGCAGATGGTCCGCGCCGTGCGGGCCGCCGTCGCGCTGGGGATCGAGCCGGGTGATCGGGTCGGTCTGTGCGCTCCGAACTCGGCCGAGTGGATCGTCGCCGCGCTCGGCATCCAGGGCGCCGGGGGCATTGTGGTGCCGCTCAATACGAGGTTCAAGGCACAGGAGATCTCGTACATTCTGCGTAAGTCCGAGGCGAAGGCCGTCTTCGCCTCGTCCTTCCTGGGCAATGACTACATAGCCGAGTTGAAGAGCGCCGATCCGGAATTGCCGGCGCTGGCCAGGACCGTGTCGATTCTTGGCCCGCAGGGTGCGGCGGACCTCGCGTGGGACGACTTCCTGCGCGCGGGAGACGCCGAATCCCCCTCCACGGCCCACGACTTGATCGACCGGCTGACTCCGGACGACATCTCCGACGTGATGTTCACATCCGGCACCACCGGCCATCCGAAGGGCGTCGTCCTGACGCACGGACAGTCCCTGCGCGCCTACGGCTGGATGTCCGAGGAATACACCTTCACGCATTCCGACAGCTTTCTGATCATCCCACCGTTCTTCCACTGCTTCGGATACAAGGCGGGGTGGCTCGCCTCGCTGATGCACGGCGTGACGGTCATTCCCATGCGCACTTTCGACGCGGGGCGGGCGTTGGACATCATCAGCAAGGAGCGCGTCAGTATTCTGCTGGGGCCTCCCACCATCTTCCAGGACCTGATCAACCACCCGGACCGTGCCGCCTTCGACCTGTCCTCGCTACGGGTTTCCATGACGGGCGGCACCACCGTTCCGGAATCGCTGATCCGCGCCATGAAGACGGAATTGTCCTTCGACATCGTCATGAGCGCGTACGGGCTGACGGAGTCGACGGCGTTGGTGACGACCACCCGGATCGGGGACTCGGAGGAGACGGTCGCGCGCACCACGGGGCGGACCATCCCGGACGTCGAGGTGAGCATCGTCGACGATCAGGGCCGGGCCGTGCCCACCGGTCAGGACGGCGAAGTCCTGGTGCGCGGCTACAACGTCACGCCCGGGTACTGGGCCGACCCGGAAGCCACCGCCGCGACCATCGACACCGATGGTTGGCTGCACACCGGTGATGTGGGGCGCCTCGACGAGTCGGGAAATCTCTCCATCGTCGACCGCAAGAAAGACCTCTACATCGTCGGTGGATTCAACGCCTATCCGGCCGAGATCGAGAAGTTGCTGCTCGGGAACGAGGCCATCGATCAGGCCGCCGTCATCGGAGTTCCCGACGACCGTCTCGGTGAGGTCGGCTGTGCCTTCCTCGTCGTGAAACCGGGCCACCGTCTCACCGAGGCCGACGTCGTCGCGTGGGCGCGCGAGAACATGGCCAACTTCAAGGTCCCGCGGCACGTCCGGTTCGTCGACGGACTTCCCCGGAACGCCGGCCAGAAGGTGCTCAAGGACGGGCTGCGGCGCGATTGGAGCGAGCCGAGTGGGAACTGAGCGGCGAATTGAGCGGGGAACTGATCACACGGAGGATGCGGAGCCGTCGGGGGAAGGCCCGGCCGGGCCCCTGACGGGAATCACCGTGGTGACCCTGGAGCAGGCGGTGTCGGCGCCCATGTGCACCCGCACGCTCGGCGACTTCGGCGCGCGGGTGATCAAGGTGGAGAACCCGCGGGGTGGCGACTTCGCCCGCCACTACGACGACGTGGTGGGCGGTCTGGCGGCGCACTTCGTGTGGCTCAATCGGGGCAAGGAATCGGTGGCCCTGGACCTCAAGTCCGCGGCCGGGATGGCGGTACTGCACCGGCTGCTCGACCGCGCCGACGTACTGGTCTCCAACCTCGCCCCCGGGGCGACCGCGAAGCTCGGCATCTCACCCGCCGACCTGGCCGTGAGCCATCCCGAGCTGATCGCGGTGGAGATCGACGGGTACGGGCCCGGTGGTCCGCTCTCCCACAAACGCGCCTACGACCTGCTGGTCCAGGCGGAGTCGGGGGCGTGTGCGACCACGGGCCGACCGGGTGCGCCGGCCAAGGCGGGCCCGCCGATGGCCGACGTGAGCACCGGCCTGTACGCCGCGCTGTCGATCATGGCGTTGCTCTGCGGGAAGGAGCGCGGCCGGGTCCAGGGGCCCACCTCCGCCGCGGTCAGCCTCTTCGACACCATGACGGAGTTGATGGGCTATTCGCTGACCTACACCCAGCACACGGGCGTGGATCAGGAGCCGAAGGGCATGGGCTCGCCCGCGGTCGCGCCGTACGGGGCCTACCCCACGGCCGACGGCCACACCGTCGTCCTCGGCACCACCAACGACCGCGAATGGCAGCGCCTCGCCCGCGAGCTGCTCGGCCGCCCCGATCTGGCTGACGACGAGCGCTTTGGGACCAACTCCGGCCGGGTCGCGCACAGTGGGGTCCTGGACGCGGAGATCGACGCCTGGTGCGCACGTCATGATCTGGCGTACGTCCAGGACCGTGCGGATGCCGCGGGAATCGGGAACTCGCGTTACAACACCCCGAGCGACGTCGTCGCGCACCCGCATCTGACGGCCCGCGACCGCTGGCGCGAGATCGACACGCCGGGCGGTCCGGTACCGGCGCTGCTGCCGCCCCCGGTCATCTCCGGCTACGAGCAGCCGATGGGGGCGATCCCCGCCCTCGGCGAACACACCGCGGCCGTCCTCGCCGAGCTGGGCATCAGTACCGAAGGAGAGCCGCTGTGAGCGCTGCCGCGGGCGAGGAGCCCGTGCTGCTGTCGGGCGGACCAACCAGCGGAAGGGTCTACATGCGTGAAGCAGTGATCGTGGAGGCGGTCCGTACCGCTGTCGGCAAGCGGAACGGCGGACTGTCCGGTATGCACGCCGCCGACCTCTCCGCCGTCGTCCTGAACGCTCTCGTCCAGCGGACCGGAGTCGATCCGGACGTCGTCGACGACGTGATCTGGGGCTGTGTGTCCCAGGTCGGGGACCAGTCGAGCAACATCGGGCGCTACTCCGTCCTCGCCGCAGGCTGGCCCGAGGGCATCCCCGGCACCACGGTCAACCGGGCCTGCGGATCGAGTCAGCAGGCGCTGGACTTCGCCGCGCAGGCGGTCATGTCCGGGCAGCAGGACGTCGTGGTGGCGGGCGGTGTCGAGGTGATGAGCCGGGTCCCGCTCGGGGCCGCGCGCTCCACGGGCATGCCGTACGGGCCCCAAGTCCTCGCTCGTTACCAGGGCTTCTCCTTCAACCAGGGCATCTCCGCCGAGAAGATCGCGCAGAAGTGGGGCTTCGACCGTACGCGGCTCGACGCGTTCTCGGCGCTGTCCCACGAGCGGGCCGCGGCCGCGCAGGACGCCGGTGCCTTCGAGGCCCAGATCACCGCCGTGTCCACTGGTGCCACGACGAAGGTGACGGCCGACGAGGGCATCCGGCGCGGCACCGGCGTCGAGACCCTCGCGGGGCTCAAGCCCGCCTTCACCGAGGACGGCGTGATCCATGCGGGCAACTCCTCCCAGATCTCCGACGGGGCGGCGGCCCTCCTGGTGACGACACCGCAGAAGGCGCGCGAGCTGGGGCTGACGCCGCTCGTGCGTTATCGCGCGGGCGTGGTCACCGGCTCCGATCCGGTGCTGATGCTCACCGGCCCGATCCCGGCGACCGAGAAGGTGCTGCGGAAGGCGGGCGTGGGCCTGTCGGAGGTGGGCGTGTTCGAGGTGAACGAGGCCTTCGCGCCCGTCCCCCTGGCGTGGCTCGCCGAGACCGGCGCCGATCCGGCGTTGCTCAATCCGCTCGGCGGCGCGATCGCGCTCGGGCATCCGCTCGGCGCGTCGGGCGCGGTGCTGATGACCCGGATGGTCCACCACATGCGGGAGCACGGCATCCGTTACGGACTGCAGACCATGTGCGAGGGCGGCGGCACCGCCAATGCCACCCTCGTCGAGCTCGTATCCCCCGCATCCTGAGCATCCTCACGGAGGACGTCGTGCGCCGAGAACTCTTCACCGCCGACCACGAAGCGTTCCGGCAGCTCGTCCGGGACTTCGTGGCCAAGGAGGTGGTCCCCCACTACGCGGAGTGGGAGCAGGCGGGCCGGCTGCCGCGCGAGCTCTTCGAGAAGCTCGGCTCGCTCGGGGTGCTGGGCATGTCCATACCGGAGGCGTACGGCGGAGCGGGCCTCGACGACTACCGGTACAACGTCGTGCTCCAGGAGGAGGCGGCCCGCGCCCTGGTCACCCTCGGCACCGTGCGCACCCAACTCGACGTCGTCCTGCCGTACTTCCTCGCCTACGCCGACCCGGCACAGCGCGAGCGCTGGTTCCCCGGGCTCACGGCGGGCCGGCTCCTGACCGCCGTCGCCATGACCGAACCCGGTACGGGCTCCGATCTCGCGGGCATCCGCACCACCGCCGTCCGCGACGGGGACGCGTACATCCTCAACGGGGCCAAGACATTCATCACCGGCGGGCTGCTCGCCGATCTGGTGATCGTCGTGGCGCGAACGGCGACCGATCCCGACAACCGGCGGGCGGGCCTGACCCTGCTGGTCGTCGAGGACGGCATGGCCGGGTTCACGCGCGGGCGGGTGCTGAACAAGATGGGCATCAAGGTGCAGGACACCGTCGAGCTGGCCTTCGACGAGGTCCGGGTCCCGGTCGCCAACCGGCTCGGCGAGGAGGGCGCGGCCTTCGGCCACCTCGGCCACAACCTTCCCCGGGAGCGGATGACGGTCGCGGTCGGCTCGGTCGCCCAGGCGAAGGCGGCACTCGCCACGACCCTCGCATACGTCAAGGAGCGGCAGGTGTTCGGGACGCCGGTCGCCTCCTTCCAGAACACGAAGTTCGAACTCGCCGCGGTGGCCGCCGAGATCGGGGCCGCGCAGATGATGCTCGACCGGGCGGTCGGCGAACTCGTCGACGGCGAGCTGTCCGGCGCGGACGCGGCGAAGGTCAAACTGTTCTGCACGGAGATGCAGGCGCGGGCCGTCGACCGCTGTCTGCAACTGTTCGGGGGGTACGGCTACATCCTGGAGTACCCCATCGCCCGGCTGTACGCGGATGCGCGCATCACCCGCATCTACGCCGGCACCAGCGAGGTCATGAAGGTCATCATCGCCAAATCCCTGGGACTGTGAACACCATGGCGGATTTCTCCAGCAGGACCGGTGTCGCGTTCGTCGCGGGCGGCACCGGCGGCATCGGCGCGGCCGTCGTCCGCATGCTCGCCGAACGCGGCAGTGACGTGGCGTTCACGTACCGCACCAGCCACGCCGGGGCCCACGCCCTCGCCGCCGAGGTGAAGGCGTACGGGCGCCAAGTCCTCGCACTGCGCCTCGACCTGGGCGACGAGCAGGCCACGGCGGAGGCGGTCGCCGAGGCGTCCGACGCCTTCGGGGGCCTGCACACGCTCGTGTACGCGGCGGGCCCACACGTGCCAATGGTGCACCTCAGCAAAGTGACGCCCAGTCAGTACCGGGCCCAACTCGACGCGGACGCGGTGGCGTTCTTCAACCTCGTCCATCCCGCGCTGCCCCGGCTGCGGGAGATGCGGGGCACCGTCGTCGCCGTCACCACCGTGGCCACCCGCCGGTTCCCCGTGCGCGACGGGCTGTCGTCGGGCACGAAAGGGGCGGTCGAGGCGGTGGCGCGGGCGCTGGCCGCCGAGGAAGGCCGCTACGGCGTCCGTGTGAACTGCGTCGGCCCCGGCATGCTGACCGACGGCATCGCCGCCCGTCTGATCAGCTCCGGCGAACTCGACACGGCGGCCCTGGAGATCACCCGGCGCAACATCCCGCTGCGCCGCTTCGGCGAGGCGAAGGACATCGCGGAGGCGGTGGCGTTCCTGGCCTCGGACCGCGCCGGTTTCATCACCGGGCAGGCACTGGGGGTGGACGGCGGATACAGCGTCTAGCGCGCTCTTCTCAATCCTGCGTGATCGGACGTCCGCCGACGAACGCGGCGCGTACGACGTCTGCCGACAGCAGGTCGAGGGCTTCCCGCAGGGGTACGTGGAGCAGGCACAGGTCGGCGACCGAGCCGACCGTCAACTTCCGTACATGTGACGGGTGTTGTGGCTCGCCCGCGAACAGGTCCAGCGCCGCCCGCCGGTGCATCGCCTCCCCGCCGACCCGCTCCGCGGCCGCCCGCATCACTGCCCAGGGGTCGGCGGTCCCGAACGGCGCGTCCGTCCCCGCGGCGAGCAGAATCCCCGCCTCGGCCAATGAACGGCAGCGGTACAGGTGGGCCTGGTCGTCCGCGTCCACGTCCCTCGCGTACTCCCGTCCCCGCTCGACGGGAAAGTGCGGTTGCGTCACGACCGTCACTCCCAGCCGCCCGAGCCAGGGGATCGTCTCGGCCGGGATCACCGACCCGTGCTCGATCCGGTCGCCCTCGACCGGCCCGGCCTCCTCCAGGGCGAGCAGCGTCACGAGCAACTGCACCCGGGTCACGCAGTGCACGGCCACCGGGTGGGGCCGCACCGCCGCCACGGACGCCGCGAGCTCGTCCGGAGTCGGCAGGGTCGCGTCGTCGAGCAGGAACTTCACCGGCGCGTCGCCGATCCCCATCATGACGAGCCGCTGCGGCAGCACCGACAGCATCTCCGGCAGCCCCTCCCCCGGGTGCGGATCGGCGTTGGTGAATCCGGTGATGCCGTACGCCGCCGCCCGGTCCCCCACGCTCCGCAGATCCAGCCGCACGGGCGGTACGAACCCGCGCAGCCGTTCGTCCTCCCGCCAGAACCGCCCGTCGCCCTCGTCCGCCAGCCCGGCCGTCTGCAACGCGGCGCTGTTCCACACCCACAGCGCCCCGCTCCGATGCTGGACGCGCACGGGCCGATCGGGCACGAGTCCGTCCAGCATCCACCGGTCGAGCTTCCCCGCGACACTCTCGTGGTAACCGACGGCCCGCACCCACTCCCCCGGCGCTCCGCTCCGCAGGGCCTCCGCCAGCCCGTCGCGGTCGTCCACGTCCGCCGGACCGACCCGGACCGACGCGGCCTCGGCCGCCAGCGCCGCCAGGTGTACGTGGTGGTCGTGCAGGCCGACCAGCAACGCGCCGCCCTGGCCGTCCAGTTCGCCCGGACCGCTCAGCCGCCTGCCGATCTCGACGACGCGCCCCCTCCCGAGCCGCACGTCCACCCGGCCGAACCCTTCGACCTCCACGTCCGTGATCAGCACGTCATCGGCCGTCATCGGTTGTCATCGGGCGTCTGCGGAGTCGGCGAGGGCGGCGGCGCAGGCCGCCATCGAGACGCACAGCAGCTCCCCGCCTCCGGCGGCCAGGGAGCGGGCCACGGCGTGGGCGGCGAAGATGCCGGCGACGGGGTCGGCGAGCGCGTCACCGAGGAAGACGGGGTCGCCGCCGCGGCCGAGGCCGGTCAGGCCGCCCGCGACCGCCGCGTCGTCGCCGAAGGCGATACGGTCCTCGTCGCGGCCGTACCCGGTGATGCTCAGCCAGACGCGGCCCGGCCGGGCCGCGAGGAACTCCTCGGCATGGACGCCGAGTCGGCGCAGCGCCCTCGGCCGCGACGCCTCGATGACGACATCCGCCGCGGCGACGGCCTCGGCCAGCCGGCCGGAGGCGAAGTCGAGCACCCGGCTCTCGTGTCCTTCGTGCAGCCAGTGGTAGAAGGCGGGCGATCCGAGGCGCGCGCCGTCCGGTCTGGTCGTGCTCTCCACCTTCACGATCCGGGCACCCGCCGCCCCCAGCAGCCGCGCGCACAGCGGTCCCGCCCACAGGGCCGACAGATCGACGATCCGCAGCCCGGCCGGGTCGCGTGGGCTGGCCGCTTCACCCCGTTCGGCGCATACGGGAGCGCGGGTGCCGCGCGCCGAACCGAGCGCGGCGGCCGCGATCCCGAGCAACTGTGCGTGCGCCGCGACGTCGGCCGCCGTGGCCCGCCGCGCCGCGGGGTGCAGCTCGTCCGTCCCGGCTCCCCCGAGGAGCGCGACGAGAGCGGGGACGGCGGCCAGGTCGTCGGGGCGGGCCAGGTTCACGGCGGCCCAGCCGTCGGTGGTTTCGAGGAGGTGGCAGGAGCCGCCGGCCGAGACCCTGCCGGGGGGTCGCAGACCGGTGAGGTCGGCGCGGAGGAAGAGGGCGGTCGGCAGGTCGACGGGTACGCCGGTGAGGCCGGTGAAGGCCTTCGCCACGTCGTAGAGGGGGCCGAGGAACGGCTCGACGGGTTCCGTCCAGTGACGGAGAGTCTCGTTCTCCAATCCATGAACCCCCTTCTCGGTTCCGGCGATCTCCCATTACACTCCAGTCGCCACCGGTTGGGGAGGGGATCGACATGACCTTGGACTCGCCCTTCCACCTGGTCGACCTCGACCGGGAAGCGCCAATGTGTACCGACGCGAAGGATCGAGTCCTCGTCGGCGTGGCGACGGAACCGGTCGAAGCGGGCGAGGAGTTCGACGTCCTGCTGACGGGGGCCGCCGCGCCGCCCCGCCCCTGGGCCGGATGCGAGGACCCGCACGCCGCCGCCCACCATCTCGCCGACGTCGTGGCCGCGCAGCCGGCGGCCTCCGTCGCGCTGGTGCAGGTGCTCCGCATGGGCGGCCCGGTCCCTCCGCCCGAGCGGCTGGTGCTCGAATCCCTCGCCTACTCGATGCTTCAGAGCGGCGCGGGCTTCCGTGCCTGGCTGGCCTCGGCACGCACGCGCACTCCACGTCCGGCCGCCGAGCCCGTACGCCTGCGCCGTGACGGCGACCGGCTTGCCATCACCTTTGACCGGCCGTGGGTGCGGAACGCGTTCGACGCCGGGACCCGGGACGCTCTGTGCGAGGCGCTGCACGTCGCCGTGGCGGATCCGTCGATCGCGCACGTCGACCTGTACGGGAACGGTGCCGCCTTCTGCAGCGGAGGAGACCTGGCGGAGTTCGGGACGTCCCGCGATCCGGCACAGGCCCACCTGCTGCGGGTGCGGCGCAGTCCGGCCGCGCTGCTCCAGGAGTGCGGTCCCCGGGTGACCGCGCATCTGCACGGCGCCTGTGTCGGCGCCGGGATCGAGCTGGCGGCGTTCGCGGGGCGCGTGCTGGCCGCCCCGGACACGGCGATCCGGTTGCCGGAGATCGGAATGGGGCTGATCCCGGGCGCGGGCGGCACGGCGAGTCTCCCTGTCCGGATCGGCCGGGAGCGCACCGCGTATCTCGCCCTGTGGGGCGGCACGTTGAGCGCCGGGGAGGCGCTCGGCTGGGGCCTGGTCGACGAGATCGGTGAGGTCACCGCGGCGGGCGCCCCCTCGGCGCCCGCCGCGGCCACCGGCACCCCGCCCGCCACGGCGACGGACGCCCCCTCCACGTCCGACGCGACGGCGGCCGGTCGCTGACCTCACTGCGCGGCGCGGCCGTCACCGGGCGCCGAGGCACCGCACGACGGCCGTCGGGGGACGCCGCGCGTCAGCTGCCGGTCCACAACGGCGTCCTGCGCTCCGCGAAGGCGCGGGCGCCCTCCGCCGCGTCCTTGCTGCGGAACACCGACATGACCTCGTCCGGTTCGGCCCAGCGGCGTTCTCGTATCAGCTTCTTGGTCATGGCGACGCCCAGCGGGCCGTTCGCGGCGATGCGCCCGGCCAGGGCGAGCGCCTCCTCCCGTACCCGGTCGGCGGGGACCGCACGGTTCACCAGGCCGGCCCGCTCGGCCTGCGCGGCCGTGACCGGATCGCCGGTCAGGCCCATTTCCAGGGCGACCGCCAGCGGCACCCGGTCGGCGAGCGTGGTGCCGCCCCCGGCCGCGAACAGACCCCGCTTGACCTCGGCGATCCCTAGCTCGGCGTCCTCGGCGGCGACGACCAGGTCGCAGGCCAGCACCATTTCGAAGCCGCCGCCGAGCGCGGAGCCGTTCAGCGCCGCGATCACGGGAGTGCCGATGCCGTCCCGGAAGAACCACACCAGGCCGTCGAACTTGCCGCCGCCCTTCGCGAACGCCTTGAGGTCCATGCCGGCGCAGAAGACCGTGCCCGCGCCCGTCAGGACGATCGCCCGGACCCCCGGGTCGGCGTCGGCCTCCCGCAGTACGTCCGACAGGTCGTCGATCAGCTCCGGACTCAGGGCGTTGCGGGCCTCGGGCCGGTTCAGGGTCGCGACGAGGACGCCCTCGACCCGTTCGGTCAGGACCAGGTCGCTCATGAGGCGGCACTCGTCGCCGCGCGCGCCCGGGAGCGGTACGCCTCCAGCTTCTCGGCGGGCTCGATCAGGCGGTGGCTGCGCGACTGGATGGAGACGTCATGGCCCTCGGCCCGCTTGCGCAGCACTCCCACCGTGGCCTGCTCGCGCGGGACATGGGCGAAGGGATCGAAGGAGTACCAGCGCATGGCGTTCTCGTGGGTCATCTTGTTCATGTCGGCGACGCGCTCGTTCACGTCGTGGCAACCGGGACGGATCTCGTCCAGGGCCTGCGGTTCGAGGCCGTACTCCTCCTTGGGCCGTCCGGCCACCGCGTTCAGCGCGGCGGTGCGGATCACCGTCGACCGGGAGGTCCAGGTGTCGGTGCCGTCGTCCTGGTGGACCAGTTGGGGCGCGTCGTCCTTGTACCGCTCGGGGAGATGGTTCACGAACATGTCGGGGGGTTCGATGATGTGGTCGTCGACGCTGATGAGGATGAGATCGTCTCGGTCCATGACGGGTTCCCTTCCGGAAGGGGGAGGCAGGCGGCTCGGGTGGGGGGAGGGCGTACGGCTAGTCGGAGGCGGGCAGCGGCTTGGCCGCCTTGATGGTCATCGGGACGCCGTCGCAGCTCAGTTCGCCGGTGCCGGAGAAGGTGCAGAGCACTTCGAGGGCGCCGTCGGCGTCCACATACCGCTTGCCGATGAGGGTGGCGGCTTCGGCCGCGCCGCCGGGCGCCGGCTTCGCGGCGGTCGCGGGGACCATCGGACTGCCCCCGCAGGCGAGCTGGGTCGCGCCGCCGGCGGGGGCGCGGACGACGACCACCCGCGTGCTGCAGACGGCGCTGGCGAGCTGGTCACCGGGGCGCAGCGTCGTTACCGGTGGGGTCATGGTGGATGTCCCTTTCGAGCAGGCGATCGGCGAGGAGGTTGATGTCGTAGGACTGGCGGGCCATCCAGAACCGCAGGAAGCCGGTCAGCGAGTACCGCAGGAAAAGCGCGGAGCCCACCACGGTCGCGGAGATGCCGCCCAGGCCGAGCGCGAGGCCGTCGCCCTGGACGAGCGGGTCGACGGTGTTGTGGGACACCAGGTAGCCCGACACGCCGAGCACCAGGCCGCCCACCATCAGCAGCACGCCGAGGCGCAGCCAGAGGGTGGCCCGGGCGGCGGCCGGGTCGGGGATCTTCAGTACCGCCAGTTCTCGGACGAAGCGGTCCGCGCGCGGCTCGGTGGTGGTCATGCGGAACTCCCCAGGTAGAGGGCGGACAGTTCGGCGCGCAGCCCGCCGTCGGGGTGGCCCTGCCGTTGGACCCGCCCCCGGACCAGGACGGCCGCGTGGTCGGCGATGTCAAAAACGGCGGCCGCGAACTGCTCGACCACCAGGACGGCCACGCCCTGCCGGGCTATCTCGGCGACCTGCTCGTAGAGACGGCCGACGATCAACGGGGCGAGCCCCATGGAGAGTTCGTCGAGCAGCAGGACGGCGGGGTCGGTGGCGAGGCCGCGGGCGAGGGCGAGCATCTGCTGCTCGCCACCGGAGAGGGTGCCGGCCGCCTGCGAGGCACGGCGGGCGAGGATGGGGAAGCGTTGGAAGGCGATGTCCTCGATCTCCTCGCGGCTGCGGCCGGTGAAGGTCATCATCAGGAGGTTGTCGCGGACGGACAGGTTGGGGAACACGCCGCGGCCCTCGGGGATCAGACAGACCCCGGCGCGGGCCAGGTCACGGGGGTCCACACCGGTCATGTCCCGGCCGCCCAGCAGGAGATGGCCGGATTCGACGGGGTGGACTCCGGAGGCGACGCGCAGGGTGGTGGTCTTGCCCGCGCCGTTCGGGCCCAGCAGGGCCACCACCTGGCCGGCGGCGACCTGGAGATCGACTCCATGCAGGACCGTGATCCGGTCGTAGGCGGCGCGTACGCCGCTCAGTTCGAGAATGGCGCTCACGCGTCCCCCAGGTAGGCCGCCAGGACGGTCTCGTCGTTGCGGATCACCTCGGGCGGGCCGGAGGCGATGACCTTGCCGAGATCGAGTACGTACACCTCGTCGCACACGCCCATGACGAGGCTCATGTCGTGTTCGACGAGGACCACGGCCGTGCCGTCGTCGGTCAGCGAGCGCAGCAGCGCGGCGAACCGTTCGGTCTCCTCGCTGTCCTGTCCGGCGGCGGGCTCGTCCAGGAGGAGCACCTTGGGCCGGATGACCATCGCCCGGCCGACCTCGACCAGGCGGCCTACTCCGGTGGGCAGCACGTCGGGCGGGCTGTCGGCGAGATGCGTCAGGCCGAGCCGGCTGAGGGTCTCGGTGACGGCGTGGTGGGCTCGGCGCCGTTCGGGGCCGAGTTCGGCCGCGACGAGGAGGTTGTCGCGGACGGTGAGGCGGCCGAAGAGCTCCAGCCGCTGGAAGGTGCGGGCGAGTCCGCGTCGGGCGCGGCCCGCGGGGCTGGTCCGGGTGACGTCCTGACCGTCGAGGAAGACCTGTCCGCAGGAGGGCCTGCGCAGCCCGGAGGCTACGTCGAACAGGGTGCTCTTGCCGGCACCGTTGGGGCCGATGAGTCCGGTCACCCGGCCCGGTTCGGCAGTCAGGGCGACGCCGTCCAGGGCCCGGTTGCCGCCGAAGGCGACGGTCACTCCGCTAATGCGCAGCGAGGCCACGGGCGAGCACCTCCCTGTCCTCCGGGCGCCAGGCGCGCCGCAGTCCCCACCACTCGACGGGGACCTCCGGTTCGGCCGGAGCGGCGGTCTCCCGGGCCGTCGCCCAGATCCGCAGCGCCACCCCCGCGGCCACCGAACAGGCCAGGAACGTCCAGCCGTTGATCAGGTCGCCGAGCCGCAGCACCCACAGCAGGGCGAGTACGCAGAGCAGGCCGGGCAGGGCGATCCGGTCCCGGCCGAGCGGCTCCCATTCGCGGCGGAAGCGGACGACAATGCCGTCGGGGTTGTGGCCGAGCCCGACGCCGGCGAGGCCGGGCAGCAGGGCGACGAGGTTCTGCGACCAGGGCGCCACGGCGACCAGCGCGTTCGTCGGGCCGATGTAGGCGGTTCCGGCGAACAGTCCGTTGCCCACCGTGCCGAGGCCGCCGACCACCGCGACCAGGAAGATCGGAAGGCCCGCCACCATGTTGAACTGGTCGGCGGTGATGGAGCGTTGCTGCATTCCGTACAGGGCCCCGCCGAGCCCGGCGATCCCCGAGGAGAGCGCGAACACCAGGACCTTGGCCCGCAGCAGGCTGCCGCCGAGGGTCGCGTAGGCGGCCTCGCTGTCGCGCAGCGCGATCAGCCGCCGCCCGAACCGGCCGCGTCGCACCGCCGCCACGACGAGCGAGGCGAGCGCGAGGCAGACGGCCGCGAACACCATCTGCTTCGCCGCGGTGTCGATTTCGAGGCCGAAGAGCTGAGGTCCGGCCACGTCCACGGACCCCTGGTCGAACAGCGCGATGCGCATCCCGAACAGATGGAAGGCCGGCAGCGTGAAGATCCACCGGTCGAGGACGACCGCGAAGGCGGCGGTCCCGAGCGCCAGATACACCCCGGACAGGCGCAGCGCGGGGAGCGCGACGAGCGCTCCGGCCACCGAGGAGACCACGACGGCGACGCCGAGGGCCCAGAACTCCCCGTGCGCGCCCAGGTGGGCCCATACGACCGCCCCGATCCCGGCCATGCTCAGCTGGCAGAGCGAGATCTGACCGGCGTATCCGGCCAGCGGTACGTACGACAGGGCCACCACGCCGAGCGAGAAGATGGCACCGTAGGTGATGAGGTCGGCCTCGCCGAGCACCGAGGCCAGTACCGCTCCGAACGCGACGACACAGACGGCGAACACGACCGTGCCGCGAGCGGTCGGAACCGGCACCGGGCGCAGTTTGCGGTCCCGGCCGCGCAGCCGCCGGTGCGGGAACACCAGCAGGGCCACGAGCAGCAGCAGCGCGGGAGCGGCGAGCCTGAGGCCGGGCAGGTAGGCGTTCTGCGGGAGATAGCCGGTCAGATAGCTCTCCATGCAGCCGACCACGACCGCGCCGACGAAGGTCAGGGGCACGCTGCGCAGCCGCCCGAAGATGGCCGCGGTGTAGGCACTGACGATCAGCAGCGAGAGCTGGGCGGCGTCGAGGGTGACGGTGGGCGCGATGAGGATGCCGCCGATCGCCGCCAGTTGGGTGCCGAGGATCCAGGCGATCTTGTTGGCCCGTACGGGATGGGCTCCGGTGAGCCCGACCAGGGCGCGGTCGTCGACGGTCGCCCGCATCTCGGCGCCGGGACGGGTGCGGTACAGCAGGATCCGCAGGCCCACCGCGACCAGTACCGCGACGGCCATCGTGAGGGCCTGGTGCCAGGTGACCACGGCCGAGCCGATGTGGAAGGGTTTCCGGTCGGCGAAGAAGGTGGGCAGCGTGCGCGGGACGTCGGGGTCCCAGATCCACCGGGCGACGGCGATCAGACCGCTCAGCAGCGCCACCGTCATGACCAGCCGTTCGGCCTCGCCCAGCGCCTGGACGGGCCTGAGGACGACCTTCTCGACGAACAGGCCGAAGGCCGGGGCGAGAACGAGCAGGACCACGGCCAGAGCCACGGGGACCGGCCAGCCCCAGCCGCCGGTGAGCTGCCAGTAGGTGAAGGCCGAGAGCATGCCCGCCGCGCCGTGCGCGAAGTTGAAGACGCCGGTCGTCGTGTAGGTGAGCACCAGTCCGCTGCCGATGACCGCGTAGATCGCGGCGGTGCTCAGGCCGACGATCCCGAAGGTGAGGAACTGCTCCATGGCGGGCCGTCACTCACCTTCTCGCCGGGGCCGGCGAGGGCGAACGTTCTCCGCGGCCGGTCGGCCGGAAGGCGGTGGCGCACGAGCACAGGGCCGCGTCCTCGCAGGGCGCTGCCGACGTGGCGAACGTCAACCAGGCCTGAAAGGGCCGCAACGGCGGTGGCGCCATCTGCTGCAAGGCGTACTTGGCGACCGCCCCCAGGGCGGCGAAGGGTGTGGGCTGTTTCAAGGGGTGTCTCCTCCTCGGTGCTGTCCCCGAGCGGCCGGCGGGAACAGGTGATCGCCCCGGCCACCTTGAGCGCGAGGTGGGTTCTCCTCCTCTCTATTGGTGGAAACTAGCTTCTCGTTAAGAGAGAATCAACCATTCAAACAAAGGCAGGAGAGACGATGAGCGGACAGCGCCGAGGAACCGCGATCGCCATGACCGACACCGAGCGGGACGCTTTTTTGCGCACCGCGCCACTGTGCCGGGTCGCCACCGCCGGACGGACCGGACATCCCCACGTCAGCGCTCTGTGGTTCGTGTGGGACGGGTCCGCGCTCTGGCTCAACTCGCTGGTGCGCAGCCAACGCTGGACCGACCTCGACCGCGATCCACGGCTCAGCGTGATCGTCGACGACGGCGGCACGGACTTCATGGCCCTGCGCGGCGTCGAACTGCGGGGCAACGTCGAGGTCGTCGGCGAGGCGCCGCGCAAGGGCGAGTCGCTGGACGAGCTCGTCGGGCCCGAACAGCTCTTCGCGGACAAGTACATGGGCGGCGGCGCGTTCCGGTACGACGGGAGGCACGGCTGGCTCAGGCTCATCACGGAGAAGGTCGTGAGCTGGGACTTCGCGAAGCTCCGCCGCGACCGTTGACGCCATGGCCCACACATGGAAACCTGCCACTCGTGAATGAGAATGCCATTCTCACCGAAGGGCGGAAGGGTCCTTGTCCACTGACGACCTGATGGAGATTCAGCAGTTGCTGGGCCGCTACGCGGTGCACATGACCCGGGGCGACATCGACGGGGTGCTCGCGGTCTTCACCCCCGACGGCACCTACAGCGCCTTCGGTGACACCTATGGCCTCGACGAGTTCCCGGCGCTGGTCGCCGCCGCTCCCGAGGGCCTGTTCCTGGTCGGTACGGCCGTGGTCGAACTACCCGAGGACGGAGGCACGGACGGAAACACCGCGACCGGCACCCAGCCGCTGTGCTTCATCGAGCACGCCACCCACGCCATGCGGATCGGCTACTACAACGACACCTATCTGCGGACCGACGAGGGCTGGCGGCTGCGCACGCGGGCGATGACGTTCATCCGCCGCAGCGGAGCCCACGATTCGGGCCGCCCGCACGCGTTCGAACGCCCCGGCGCATGAACGTCACGGAGTTCCGGTCCAGTCTGCGCGGCTGGCTCGACGAGAACGACCTCTCCCCCGGGCCCGACCTCTCCCTCGACGGACAGGTCGCGCAGTTGGCCCGGGTCCGGCGCGCCCTCTACGAGGCGGACTGGATGCGGTACGGCTGGCCCGCCGAGGTGGGAGGTCTCGGCGGGCCGGCCGTCCTGCGGGCCGTGCTCGGCGAGGAGGTCGCCACCCGGGGCCTGGCCGAGCCCGGCATCTACTCGATGATCGAGGTGCTCGCGCCGACGATGATCTCGTACGCCCGACCGGAGCTGGCGGCGGAGATGGTCCCGCTGCTGCTCGGCGGCCGGGAGCAGTGGTGCCAGGGCTTCTCCGAGCCGGGCTCCGGCAGTGACCTCGCCTCCCTGACCACCCGGGCGGTCCCCCACGACGACAACTGGGTGGTGACCGGCCAGAAGGTCTGGACGAGTCTCGCGCAGTACGCGGCCCGCTGTGTCCTGCTCACCCGCACCGCGCCGGGCCACGACGGGATCACCGCCTTCTTCGTCGACATGGACACCCCGGGAATCATGGTCAGACCGCTGCGGACGATGCACGGCGTGGACGAGTTCGCCGAGGTGTTCTTCGACGATGTCGTCGTCCCTGGCGACCGGATGCTCGGCCGGCCCGGCGACGGCTGGCGGCTGGCGATGGACCTGCTCCCGCACGAGCGCTCCACCTGCTTCTGGCATCGCATCGCCCATCTCTACACGCGCCTGGACCGGCTGCTCACGGAGAGGGCCGAACCGGACGACGCGAGCGACGACTTGACCCTCGGCGCCGCCTATCTGGCGCTGCACACCACGCGCTGCCGCTCCCACGGCACCCAGCGGCAGCTGGCGGAGGGCGCCCGGCTCGGCCCGGAGACCTCCGTCGACAAGGTGCTGCTCGCCACCGCCGAACAACAACTCTTCGACACAGCACGGGACTTGCTCCCCGGCGTGCTGGAGCTGACGGACACACCGTGGCGGGAGGAGTACCTGTACTCACGGGCGGCGACCATCTACGGCGGCACCGCCGAGATCCAGCGCAACATCATCGCCCGCCGGCTGCTGGACCTGGGAAGGGACTGACACCATGGACGCCGCCGAGCGGGACCTGCTCGCCGAGACGCTCCGCAAGACGATGACGGCGGCGTCGGGCGGCGCCCTCGACACGGCCCTGGCCGATCTCGGCTGGGCCGACCTGCTGACGGAAGTGCCGGACGTGGCGGTTCCGCTCACCTTCGGGCTGCTCGGCGAGACCGGCGCCCACGCACCGCTGCTGAACGACGTGCTGCTGCAGGCGGCGGGGCGCCCCGTCGGGGGCACACTGCCGCTGCCGTACACGGGCGGCGCGTGGGTCGTGTGGGAGCGCACCGACGGGGCGGGCACCGCGCTGGACGGCGAGCTGCCGTTGCGGATCGTCCCGGCCGGGGACGCCGTCCCGCTCGCCGCGGGGCGCCGGGCGCTGGGCTGGTGGTTGCTGGGCACCGGCCGGGCGATGCTCGCGCTCGCCCGCTCACACGTGCTCGACCGGACCCAGTTCGGCCGTCCCCTGGCCTCCTTCCAGGCCGTACGGCACCGGCTCGCCGAGACCCTGGTCGCGCTCGACGGCGCCGAGGCGACCCTCGTGGCCGCCGAGGACGACCTCGGCTCCCTGCTCGCCAAGGCGGCGGCCGGACAGGCGGCGCTGACGGCGGCCCGGCACTGTCAGCAGGTGCTGGGCGGGATCGGTTTCACCGCCGAGCACGATCTGCACCGGCACATCCGGCGCGCTCTGGTCCTGGACGGACTGCTGGGCAGCGCACGGGAGTTGACCCGGGAGGCCGGAGCACTCGTACGGGCGGGCCGCTCGGCGCCGCGGCTCGTCCAGCTGTGACCCCTCCTGTCGTGACGTCAGGGCCGGGTCTGCGAGCGCCCCCGTGCGGTGACGTCGGCGCGCCGGGCGGCGACCTCGCTCGTCCCGGGCTGCCAGGTCTCGGCCATGTACCCCTCGATGAGATGCGCCTCGTCGAGGGTGGCGGCGCCCTCCAGTTGGCGGTAGTGCCGCAGCAACCGGCGCACGCACGTCTTCGAACTGCACGGGTGGGACGGCGTGAGCGAAGAGCTGACCGCGCTGTCGAAGGCGGGGCGGTGGCCGGAGACGGCGGGGCTGATCACCGACGAGATGGTCGACGCCTTCGCGATCGTCGCCGGTCCGGACGAGCTGCCCGGCCGGGTCGCGGAACGCTTCGGCGGGCTGCTGACCCGTCTCTCGTTCACCCCGCCGCCCAGCCTGGACCGCGAGGCCGCCATGGACCTCGTCGCGCGCCTGCGCGCCTGCTGAACCACGCCGCACCACAGCCCACCGCATCCCACCGAACCGCACCGAACCGCACTGAACCGGGAGTGTCTGTGACCGACCTCTGGAACGACCTGCTCGCCTGCCTGGAGCTGCGCCCCGACCCCTCGGCACCCGAACCCGCCACGGGCTTCGAAGGATCCAACCAACACCTCGGCTATCACCGGCTGTTCGGCGGGCAACTGCTCGCCCAGTTCGTCCGGGCGGCGGTACTCACCTGCCCGGACAAGGCCGTGAAGTCCCTGCACGCCCTGTTCCCGCGTGAGGGCCGGGCCGACGAGCCCGTCCGCTACGAAGTGACGCGCCATCGCGAAGGCAGCACGTTCGCGACGCTGACGATCGTCGCCCGTCAGACACCGGGGGTCATCGCCACCTCCTCGGTGTCCCTGCACGCCGAGGAGGACGGGCTCGACCACCAGAGCGACTTCGAGATCCCCTCCGTGCCCGGCACGGAACACGACGTGGAACTCGGCCTGATTCCCTGGACGACCCGGTCGACCGCCGACCTGGACTCCCCGAAGGCGGAACCGGCCGAGTACGACCTGTGGATGCGTATGCCGGAGGTCGCCCCGGAACTCGCCCCGGCGCTCACCGCGTACGCGACCGACCTGACCCTCATCGGCACCGCCGTGCGCCCTCTCGAAGGAGTCTCCCAGCGGGACGCGCGCACGGCGTTCACCTCCGCCGTCACCTCGCACACCCTCTGGTTCCACCGGCCGCTGTGTGCTGAGGACTGGCTGCTGCTGCATCAGCACAGCCCGCTCCTGGCGCACGGCCGCTGTTTCGGCCGGGGGGACGTCCTGACCGAGGACGGCACCCTCGTCGCCTCGTACGCCCAGGAGGCGCTGCTCCGTTTCCGGAGCTGATCCACCGGCAGGAGGGGTCGGCTCACGTGCGCGGCGACCTCGGTCATGAACCGCTGGAAGACCGTCGGATCCCGGTGGTCGCTGGAACTGCGGGACGTGCACGCCCCAACGGGGTGCCTCGCGGTCGATCGTGGTGGGCGTCGCGGAGGCACTTCCGCCGGGGCACGGTGTCATGTCAGGGCGCCGGGACCTCGATGACCGTGGCCGAGCCCATGCCGCCGCCCGCGCACAGCGCGGCCACGCCGATGCCGCCGCCGCGCCTGCGCAGTTCGTGGACGAGCGTGACCAGCATGCGCGCCCCGGTGGCAGCGACCGGGTGGCCGAGCGAGCAGCCGCTGCCGCTGAAGTTCACCGTGTCCGGGTCGAGTTCGAGCAGCCGGACGGCGGCGACGGGCACCGAGGCGAACGCCTCGTTGATCTCGAACAGGTCGACGTCGGCGATCGACAGACCGGCGCGGGCCAGGGCCTTGGGGATCGCCTTCACCGGGGCAAGTCCCATCTCGGCGGGGTCGACGCCGACGGATGCCCAGGACCGTACGGTGGCGAGTGCCGTCAGCCCCTCGCGGGCCGCCGTCGCCTCGCTCGCGACGACCAGGGCGACCGCGGCGTCGTTGGCGCCCCCGGCGTTGCCGGCCGTGATGCTGAACCCGTCGATCTCCGGGTGCAGCGGCTTCAGCTCGGCCAGCTTCTCCGCGCTGGTGTCCCGGCGTGGGTGCTCGTCGACGGAGAAGAGACCGTGGGGGGTCTCGATCGGGACGATCTCCTCCTTGAAGCGGCCCTCGTCGATGGCCGCCACGGCGTTGCGGTGCGAGCGCAGCGCCCAGGCATCGAGCTCGGCGCGGGTGAGGTCCGCCGCGACGGCGGTGTTCCAGCCCACCGTGATCGACATGTCCTTGTTGGGGGCGTCGGGGCGGTCGGGGTGGGTGGGCGACATCCAGGGTTCCCACTCCCCGTCGACCCGGAAGAGCGCCTTCGGTGAGGTGGAGGCCGAGTTGACGCCGCCCGCGATGACGAGTTCGTCCATGCCCGCCATCACGCTCGCGGCGGCGCTCTGGACTGCGGCCATGCCCGCGGCGCAGTGCCGGTTGTTGGCCAGTCCCGCGACCGAGGTGAGTCCGGCGGTGACCGCGGCGTGCCGGGCCAGGACGCCACCTCCATAGAGTCCCTCGCCGAGGATCACGTCGTCGATGAGGGCCGGGTCCAGGCCTTCGGCCGCGGCGGTGACGATGTGGTGGGCCAGGTCGAACGCGGTCGTGTCGCGCAGGGTGCCCTTGACGGCGGTGCCGATGGGGGTACGCAGGGCGGACGCGATGACTGCTTCAGGCATGGGTGGTCTCCAACTCGGCCAGCAGGGTGCGGCGCAGCAGTTTTCCGGTCTCGGTCTTGGGCAGTTCGGCGCGGAACACGATGGCGTCCGGTGTCTTGGACGAGCGGAGCCGGTCCTTGACCCACTGCCGGATCTCGGCCGGGTCGCCTTCGCCGACGACGATGGCGACGATCCGCTGCCCCCACTCGGGGTCGGGCAGCCCGACGACGGCCGCCTCGACGATGCCGGGGTGGGCGAGGAGTACGTCCTCGATCTCGGCCGGGGCGATGTTCTCGCCACCGCGGATGATGGTGTCGTCGGCGCGCCCCTCGATGAAGAGGTAGCCGTCGGCGTCGAGCCGTCCCCGGTCCCGGGTGGCGAACCAGCCCTCCGTGTCCAGGACGCTGCGGCCGCCGTACTCGCCGGAGATCTGCTCACCCCGTACGAAGACCAGTCCGGTCTCCCCCGGCACGGCGGGCTTGTCGTCGTCCGTACGGATCTGGATCTCGATGCCGGGCAGGGCCCGGCCCACCGAGCCGAGCCGGTCGCGTACCGCGGGGTCGTGCGACACGGACGCCTGCCAGTGGTCGTCGGGGCCGAGGACCGCGATGGAGGAGGCGGTCTCGGTCAGGCCGTAGGCATTCACGAAGCCGGTCTGCGGGAAGATGCGCAACGCCCGCTCCACGATGGGCCCCGGGGTGCGCGCACCGCCGTACGCGAGGCTGCGCAGCAGGGGGGTCCCGGCGTCGTCGCCGGGCACTTCGGCGACGATCCGGGCGAGCATGGTGGGGACCACGAGGGCATGGGTGATCCGCTCCCCCCGTACGGTCTCCAGCCACCGCCCCGGGTCGAACGCCTGCAAGTACACGATCCGGCGGCCGGAGTAGAGGTTCGTCAGCAGGTTCATCAGTCCCGCGACGTGGTACGGCGGCACCGCCACCAGCGACGCGTCACCCTCGTCGGCCGACGCGAACTCCTGGGTGTTCAGCACGTAGGCGAGCAGATGACGGTGCCTGAGCACGGCCGCCTTGGGCTCGGCGGTCGTCCCGCTGGTGTACAGCAGCACGGCGACGGAGTCGTGGTCCTGTGGCGGGTCCAGGAACTCCACGTCCGGCCGCTCGTCGAGGAGGGCGTCGAGGTCGCCTGGGCGCAGCACCACGGCGCCGGGATGACGGACCAGCAGGGCGCTCAACTGCTGTTCGCCGAGTCGGTAGTTGACCGGGACGAAGGGAACGCCCGCCAGAGCGGCTCCGAACAGGGCGACGGGATAGGCGAGTTGGTTGGCGCCCAGATACACGACGGCCTGACGGCCCCGGAAGCGGTGGGCGGCGGCATGGGCGCGGTGCAGCAGTTCGGCGGCGGTCAGCGAACGGCCGCCCGCCGTTATCACCGCCCGATCGCCGGCCGAGGCCGCCATCTCAAGGATCATGGTGATATTCATGAGAATGCTATTCTCGTATACACAGAGCCCTGCTTGCAAGAGAGGATAACCTTGATGCAGATCAATGGGAGTTCCGCGGTCGTGGTCGGTGGGGCGGGGGGCCTGGGCGAGGCCACCGTCCGTCGCCTCCACGCGGCTGGAGCGAAGGTGGTCGTGGCCGACCTCGCCGACGAGAAGGGCAAGGCGCTGGAGGCGGAGTTGGGGGTCCGTTACGTACGGACCGACGCCACCGACGAGAACGACGTCAAGGCGGCGATGGCCGAGGCCGAGGCGGCGGGACCGCTCAGGATCTCGGTGGACGCGCACGGCGGCCCGGCCAGTGGCGGCCGGCTCGTCGGCAAGGACGGCGAACCGCTGGACCTCGCGGGCTTCCGGAAGACCATCGACTTCTACCTCACGGCCGTCTTCAACGTCATGCGTCTGGCGGCCGCCGCCATCGCACGCCAGGAAGCCGTCGACGGCGACCGCGGTGTCATTGTCAACACCGCGTCGATCGCCGCGTACGAGGGGCAGATCGGCCAGATCCCGTACGCCGCCGCCAAGGGCGGAGTGGTCGGCATGACCCTCGTCGCCGCGCGCGACCTCTCGCCGCTCGGCATCCGGGTCGTCACCATCGCCCCGGGCACCTTCCTCACCCCGGCCTACGGCGCGGCGGGCGACCAACTGGAGGCCTACTGGGGGCCCAAGGTCCCGCACCCCAAGCGCATGGGCCGCTCCCCCGAGTACGCGGCTCTCGTGGAGCACATCTGCGAGAACGACTATCTCAACGGCGAGGTCATCCGCCTCGACGGCGCCCTCCGGTTCCCGCCGAAGTGACCGGCCGAGTGACCGGCCGAGTGACCGGCCGAGTGAACGGCCGAGTGAACGTGAGCGGCGAGCTGAAGGGGAAGGTGGCGTTCGTCGCCGGGGCGAGCCGGGGCATCGGCCGGAACATCGCGCGGGGGCTCGCGCAGGCCGGAGCCGCGGTCGCGGTCGCCGCGCGCTCCGAGGAGGAGGGCCGACTGCCCGGCACGATCCATGCCGTCGCCGAACAGATCACGGAAGCGGGTGGCCGCGCTCTCGCGGTTCCGTGTGATGTGACCTCCGAGGCGTCGGTCTCGGCCGCCGTGGCGGCGACCGTCGCGGAGTTCGGCGGGATCGACATCCTGATCGCCAACGCCGGGGTCATGTGGCTCGGCCCGGTCGAGTCCACCCCGCTCAAGCGCTGGCAGCTGTGCCTGGACGTCAATCTCACCGGGGTCTTCCTCGTCACCAAGGCCGTCATCCCGCACCTCAGGGCGCGCGGCGGGGGTTCGTTGGTGGCGGTGACGACCAACGGGGTCGGCATGACCGACAAGGGCGCCAACGCCTACTGGGTCTCCAAGGCGGGCGTCGAACGCCTCTACCTCGGGCTCGCCGCCACCCTCAAGTCCGACAACATCGCGGTCAACTGCCTGGCCCCGTCGCGTGTCGTCGTCACCGAGGGCTGGCAGGCCGGGGGCGGCGGACGCGAGATCCCACCGGAGATGATCGAACCTCCGGAGGCGATGGCGCGGGCCGCCGTGGTCCTGGCCGGCCAGGACGCGAGCGGCGTCACCGGCACGGTGCAGAAGTCGGAGTCGATGCCAGAGTGAACGTAAGGGGTCCCGGGAGTTCGACTCCCGGGACCCCTTCACGTGACCGCTACGAACGGCCCGCGCTCTACGAGCCGTGCTCGCCCAGGCGGGGCGGCGGCCCGTACTCGGGCTCGTACCCGGCCACCCGCACGGGACTTCGTACCAGCCGGAAGTCCCCGGCCGACACGATCGCGTCCGGCGTCGCCGCCAGCGCCTGCGGCAACGTCCGTACGGCCGCCGCCGGTACGCCCAAGGGGCGCAGCCGGGCCTCCCAGCCGACCGCGGTGTCGGTGGCCAGGGACCTGGTCACGACATCGAGCACCGCCTCGCGACGTGCCGCGCGTTCGGCCATCGTCGGGAAGCCCTCGATGCCCGCCTCCGCGGCGAACGACTTCCAGAAGCTGTCGTGGGTGATGAACAGGGCCAAGTGGCCGTCCGACGTGGAAAAGAGCTGCGCCGGTACGTAGTAGGAGTGCGCGCCCAGCGGCAGGCGGCGCGGCTCGGCTCCCTCGTTGAGGTAGGCGGACGCCCGGTAGTTGAGCTGGGAGAGCATCACGTCCCGCAGCGACACCTCGACCTGCCCGCCGCGCCCGGAGACGATCTGCGCGAGCAGGCCGAGGGCCGCGGTCAGGCCGGAGGAGTTGTCGGCCGAGGAGTAGCCGGGCAGCGTCGGGGGCCCGTCCGGGTCGCCGGTGAGCGCGGCGACGCCCGTGGCCGCCTGGACGACGTAGTCGAAGGCCGGATCGTCACCGGCGTCCAGGCCGAAACCGGTGAGCGCGACGCAGACGATCCGTTCGTTCCACTTCTTCAGCGCCTCATAGGTGAGCCCGAGCCGGTGGATCGCCGACGGTTTGAGGTTGACCAGCAGCGCGTGGGCGTCCGTGACGAGTTCACCGAGACGGTCCTGACCGCTCGGCGTGGTCAGATCGAAGCGGACGCTGCGCTTGCCCCGGTTGAGGCTGGCGAAGTACGCGTCGCTGACCTGCCGGGAGATGTCCCCGCCCGGCGGCTCGATCTTGGTGACCTCGGCGCCCAGGTCGGCGAGCATCATGGTGGCGTACGGGCCCGCCAGCATGTGGCCGACCTCCAGGACCCGGATGCCCGCCAGGGGCCCTGGGGTGGCGGGGCCGGAGCTCATCGGAAGTCCGCCGCGATCCTGGCGAGGACCTCACGGGTCCGGCGTTTGGAGGCGATCAGTTCGTCCCGGCCCTCGCCGATCGGCAGCAGCCGTACCGACAGATCGGTGACCCCGGCGTCGGCGAAGCGCCGGAAGCGGGCCGCGATGGCCGTCTCGTCGCCGGCCGCGCACAGGTCGCCGATGTCCCGGGCGTCGCCGTAGTCCAGCAGCCGCTGGTAGTTGGGCGAGATCTCGGCCTCCCCGAGGATCCGGTTGGCCCGCTCGCGCGCCGCGTCGACCTCGGCGGGCCTGCACAGACAGACCGGGATGCCCGCGACGATCCGCGGCGCCGGGCGCCCCGCACCGTCCGCCGCCTTGGTGATGCGCGGGACGACGTGGTCGGCGACCGCCCGCTCGTCGGCCATCCACAGCACCGTTCCGTCCGCCCGTTCGCCCGCGAGTGCCAGCATCACCGGGCCGAGCGCGGCGAGCAGCACCGGCAGGGGGGCCACGGGGCCGAGGTCCAGCGGGTTGTGCACCGTGAATGTGCCGTTCTCGACGTCGACCGGGCCCGGGCCGTGCAGCGCCGCGTCCAGGACCTCCAGATAGTCACGGGTGAAGGCGGCGGGCCGCTCGTAGGGCAGCCCCAACATGTCCTGGATGATCCAGTGGTGCGAGGGACCGAGGCCCAGGGCGAGCCGCCCGCCCGCGGCGGCCTGCGCGGACAGCGCCTGGCGGGCGAGCGCGATCGGGTGCTGTGCCTGGAGCGGTACGACCGCGGTCCCGATCTCGATCCGCTCGGTCCGCGCGCCCATCAGGGCCACGGCCGTCAACGCGTCGAAGTCCGTGGGGATCTGGGGCACCCAGGCGGTGTCGAGGCCCGCCTGCTCCGCCCATGTCACGTCATCGACCATCCGCGCGACCTTGCGCGCGGAGTCCCCACGCTCCGGCCCGATCATCACACCGACCCGCACAGTGCCTCCCGGTTTGCGTGGCTTTCGAGGTTTCGAGTTGTCGACCTCCCGCGTCCTCAGGCAGGAGCAGGTCGGGGTGTCAGGGCGAGGCGGGGACGACCGCCGTCAGGGCGCGCATCTGCGCCACGATGGCGTCGAGGGGCGTGCCGGTCGGAAAGACCGCCGCCGCACCCGCCGCCTTCATACGGGGCACATCGGCCAGGGGGATGGTGCCGCCCACGACGACGGCGATGTCCTCGGCCCCGGCGGCCCGCAGCCCCTCGACGACCCGGGTGGTCAGGGCCAGATGCGCACCGGAGAGGATGCTGAGGCCGACGACGGCCACGTCTTCCTGGAGCGCGGTCGCCACAATGGTGTCGACGCGCTGGCGGATGCCGGTGAAGACCACCTCGAACCCGGCGTCGCGCAGCGTCCGCGCGACGATCTTGGCCCCTCGGTCGTGGCCGTCCAGACCGGGTTTGGCGATGAGTACGCGGGTCGACATCAGAACACCACCGGTTGCTGGAATTCGCCCCAGACCGCCTTGAGGGCGGCGACCATCTCGCCGACCGTGCAGTAGGCCTTGGCGCAGTCGATGAGCAGGGGCATGAGGTTGTCGGTGCCCTCGGCGGCGCGGGCGAGGGCGGCAAGGCGGCCTTGTACGGCCGCGGCGTCGCGGGTGGCCTTCACGTCGGCCAGCCGCTTCAGCTGCCGGTCGCGGCCTTCCCCGTCCAGCTCGTAGGTTTCCAGTTGGGGCGGTGGCTCGGGCGTGGCGAAGCGGTTGACGCCGACCACCGGCCTGGTGCCCGCCTCGACCTCCTGGTGGAGGCGGTAGGCCTCGTCGGCGATCAGGCCCTGGAGGTAGCCGTCCTCGATCGCCCTGACCATCCCCCCGTGATGCTCCAGGTCCGCCATGACCTCGACGATGCGTTCCTCGGTGGCATCGGTGAGGGCTTCCACGAAGTACGAGCCGCCGAGCGGGTCCGCGACCCGGGCGACGCCCGTCTCGTGGGCGAGGATCTGCTGGGTGCGCAGGGCGAGCGTCGCCGACTCCTCGCTGGGCAGCGCGAACGGCTCGTCCCAGGCGGCCGTGAACATCGACTGCACGCCGCCCAGCACCGAGGCCATCGCCTCGTACGCCACCCGAACCGTGTTGTTCTGCGCCTGCGGCGCGTAGAGGGAGGCCCCGCCCGCCACACAGCCGAAGCGGAACATCGACGCCTTGTCGGTGCTCGCCCCGTACCGCTCGCACACGATCGTCGCCCAACGGCGGCGCCCGGCACGGTACTTGGCGATCTCCTCGAAGAAGTCGCCGTGGGTGTAGAAGAAGAAGGAGATCTGCGGGGCGAACCGGTCGATCGTCATCCGGCCGCGCGCCAGCACCGTGTCGCAGTACGTGACCCCGTCCGCGAGCGTGAACGCCATCTCCTGTACGGCGTTGGCGCCGGCGTCGCGGAAGTGCGCGCCGGCCACCGAGATCGCGTTGAACCGCGGCACCTCGGCCGCGCAGAACTCGATGGTGTCGGCGATCAGTCGCAGCGACGGCTCGGGCGGCCAGATCCAGGTGCCCCGCGAGGCGTACTCCTTGAGAATGTCGTTCTGGATCGTCCCGGTGAGCTTCGCCCGCGGCACCCCGCTGCGCTCGGCGGCGGCCACGTAGAACGCCAGCAGGATCGCCGCCGTGCCGTTGATGGTGAAGCTGGTACTGATCCGGTCGAGGGGGATGTCCTCGAAGAGCATCTCGGCGTCGGCGAGCGTGTCGAGGGCGACACCGACCCGGCCGACCTCCTCGCTCACCTCCGGGTCGTCGGAGTCGTAACCGCACTGGGTGGGCAGGTCGAGCGCCACGGACAGTCCGGTGCCGCCCTGTTCGAGGAGATAGCGGTAGCGGCGGTTCGATTCCTCGGCGGTGCCGAAGCCGGAGTACTGGCGCAGCGTCCACAGCCGCCCCCGGTAGCCGGAGGTGTAGTTGCCGCGGGTGAAGGGGAAGCGCCCCGGCGCGGGCGGCTCGACAGGCCGGTCCTCGGGTCCGTAGACCGCCTTGAGGGGAATGCCGGAGGCGGTGTGGGAGAAGTCGTCCTTCTCCCGCGGCTTCTCTGAAAGGGTCATCGCAGTCGGTCCTTCATCACCTTGCCGGTGGCGTTCAGCGGCAGCTCTTCGAGGAACTCCACATACCTGGGCACCTTGAACCCGGCCATCCGCTCCCGGCTCCAGGCGATCAGCTCGTCCGCCGAGAGGGCGTCCCTCCGTACGACGAAGGCCTTGCCCACCTGGCCGAGCCGCTCGTCCGGTACTCCGATCACGGCGGCCTGGGCGACGGCCGGATGCTCCATCAGGAAGCCCTCGATCTCGGCCGGGTAGGCGTTGAAGCCGCCCACGATGAACATGTCCTTCTTGCGGCCGACGATCCGCAGATGGCCCCGGTCGTCGAGCGTTCCGAGGTCGCCGGTGCGCAGCCAGCCGTCCGGGTCGATCGCCTCGGCGGTCGCGGCCGGGTCGTCGAGGTAGCCGCGCATGACGCTGTACCCGCGCACCAGGACCTCTCCGTCGTCCGCGATCCGGATCTCGACGCCGTCGCAGGGGGTGCCGACGGTTCTCGCGATGTCCTCGAATGAGTCGCCGGGCCGCGAGGCCGTGGCCGTGCCCGCCTCGGTCAGGCCGTAACCCGTCATGACCGTCCGGAAGGGCAGATCGCTGACGATCCTGCGGACGAGGTCGACCGGGATGTCGGCGGCCCCGGTGACAGCCACCCGCAGCGAGGACAGGTCGCGTCCGCCCTCCGCGGCCAGCAGCGAGTGGTAGAGCGTGGGCGGCCCGGGCAGGACCGTCACCTTCTCGCGCTCCACGAGTTCGAGGACACGGTCCACGTCGAAGACCGGCACCGGGAGGATGGTCGCGCCCCGGATCAGGGACGTGATGCAGCCCGCCTTGTAGCCGAAGATGTGGAAGAACGGGTTGACGATCAGATAGCGGTCGCCCTCCCTGAGGTCCGCCAGGTCGCACCACTCCGCGTACAGCCGGAGCGTCTGGGCGTGTGTCATCAGCACGCCCTTGGGCCGCCCGGTGGTCCCCGAGGTGAACACGATGTCGCAGACGTCGTCGCCGCTCACCTCGGCCTCGTACGGTGAACCGCTCGCGAGGAAGGCCGACTTGATGTCGATCACGGGCACGCCGGGCGGAGTCTGGAAGTCCAGACCGAGGAATCCCTCCTCGACGAGGACGACCTTGGCGCCGCTCCGGCGGATGATGTCGCCGGCCTCGTCGGCCTTGAACCGAGTGTTGACCGGGACCAGGACGCCGCCGGCGGTCAGCAGCCCGAAGGCCGCGGTGATCCACTCGGCGGAGTTGGGTGCCCAGATCGCCGCCCGGTCGCCCCTTCCGACGCCGGCCGCCGCGAAGGCTCCCGCGGCGGTGCGCACACGGTCGGTCAACTCCGTGAAGTTGAGGCGGAGTTGACCGTCCACGACTGCTTCGGCGTCACCGAAGCGGTCGGCCGCGCTGAGCACCATCTGCGGGATGGTCTCCCACTTCATACGCCGATCAACCGGGCCAGGTTGCCGCCCATGATCTTGGCCTGGTCGGTCTCCTTCATGCCCTTGATCGCGTCGATGTAGGTGACCGGGTCGGCCAGGCCCTCGGGGTGGGGGTAGTCGGAGCCGAACAGCACCCGCTCGACGCCGATGATCCCGGCCAGCTCGGACATGTCCTCCTCCCAGAACGGGCTGATGTGGATCCGGTTCTTGACCTCTTCGACCGGGTCGCCCAGGAAGCCCTGTGGCTGCTTCTTGTAGACGTCGGCCAGCTGGTCGAGGAGCGGCACCAGCCAGGAGGACCCGTTCTCGATGACCGAGACCTTCAGCTCCGGGAAGCGGAACAGCGCTCCGTGGCAGACCCAGGAAGCCACCGAGTCGGTGACCGGCCGCCATTCGCCCAGCATCCGGAAGGTCTGCGCCTGGAACGGCGTCATCTCCTGGCTCTTGCCCTCCCAGTCGCTGGAGTACCGGGAGTAGCCGCTGTCGGAGGAGTGCATCGACACCAGCACCCCTGCCTCCTCGACCCGCTTCCAGAAGGGGTCGAACTCCGGCAGCGCGAAGGACCGCGAGCCGCCGAACCCGGGGACCGGGGCGGGCCTGACCAGGATCGACCGCGCTCCGCGCTCCAGGCACCACTCCAGCTCGGCGATCGCCTTGTCCAGGATCGGCAGGCTGATCACCGGGGTGGTGAAGATCCGGTCCTTGTAGTTGAACTTCCAGGTGTCGTACAGCCACTCGTTGAGCGAGTGGACGACCGCGTGGATCAGCTCCGGGTCGTCCCGCATCCGCTCTTCGATCAGGCTGGCCAGAGTCGGGAAGTTCAGCGCCTGCCGGATCCCCATCTCGTCCATGAGCTCCAGACGCGGCCCGGGCTCGCGGAACGCGGGAATCGACTTCATCGGCTCGCCGAACAGCTCGCGGTGCGACTTGCCCTCCGGATTGCCCTCCCGGAAGTACTGCTCCCACGCCCCCGGCCGGGCGACCACCGAGAACGTGGGGTTGGGGATGTAGTCGCTGATCCGACCGCGGATCGCGATCTTCGTACGGTCGTTCACCTGCACGTACTGGATGGCGCCCTCGTACTGCTTCGGCAGGTACCGGGTGAGCGCATCCTCCGTCTCGTACAGGTGGTTGTCGGCGTCGAACAACGGATACGGCAACACGCGCGACGGCATGAGATCCTCCTTCGCTGATTACGAGAATCCTATTCTCAACTTGCTCGCGCGGCAATGTCCCGACGGAGAACGAACTTCTGCACCTTGCCGCTCGCCGTCCGCGGGAACTCCCGCACGACATGCAGCTCCTCCGGCCACTTCTGCCGGGCCAGGCCCGCCCCTTCGAGGTGGGCGCGCATCTCGTCGAGTGTGGGCGCGGGGTGACCGGGCTTCAGCCTCAGCGCCGCCGCCGCGTGTTCGCCGAGGCGGGCGTCGGGGGCGGCCACCACGGCGGCCTCGGCGACGGCCGGCAGGGCGAGCAGCACCTCCTCGACCTCCAGGGCGCTGATGTTCTCGCCGCCGCGGATGATGATGTCGGCCTTGCGGTCGGTGATGGTGAGGTAGCCGTCCTCGTCGATCACCCCGATGTCACCAGTGCGGTACCAGCCCTCGTCGTCGAAGGCGCGCTCGGTCAGGGCCGGATCGGTGTACCCGAGGCACAGGTCGGGTCCGCGGCTGAGGATCTCACCGTCCTCGGCCAGCCGTATCTCCGTACCGGGGAGGGCGTCGCCGTCCGTGTGGAGCCGCTTGGACTCGGGCGCGGTGTGGCGGGAGCCGGTGATCGAGGGGTGTTCCGTGCTGCCGTACGAACGGAAGACCGTCATGCCGAGCTCCGTGAGGCGGGTGGTGACCGCGACGGGGACCGCCGCCCCGCCGAGTCCCGCGTACTTCATGGCGGTCAGGTGCCGGGGGGTGAAGTCGGGGTGGTCGAGCAGGCTCGTCATGAAGTACGCCGCCCCGCCGCCCACGGTGAGGCCGTCGCTCTCCATCAACTCCAGCACTCGCCCGGGGTCCCAGACGTCGGCGAGGTTCACCGGCGAGCCGTCGAGGACCGGGATCAGGAAGGAGTTCACCATCCCGATGAAGTGTCCGATCGGAGCCGCGGTGAGCTGGCGACCCCGGTCGGGCGGATAGAGCCCGGCGAGCTGACGTGTCTCGAAGCCCAGCGTCTGGTGGGAGTGGACGACGCCCTTGGGATCGCGGGTGGTGCCGGAGGTGAACGCGATCAGGGCGGGCGCGGCCGGGTCCGTCGCGATGACGCCGGGCAGCGGCTCGTCGGCGAGCAGCTCGTCGAAGTCCCGTCCCACGACACCGACGACGGGGACCGCGGCCGACAGGTCCGGCTGGTGTTCCATCCGGCCGAAGCGGTCGGCCGTGATGAAGACGCGGGGCGCGACGGCGTCGAGGATGTATCCGACCTCCTTGCGCCCGTAGAAGTGGACGATCGGCACCACGACCGCCCCGAGGAAGGCCGACGCCCAGAACACCGCGGCGCCCTCCATCCAGTTGGGCAGCTGGAACGCGACGACGTCACCGGGGCCGACACCCCGGGCGCGCAGTCCGGCGGCGAGCCTGCGGGCCGTCCGTTCGACGTCGGCGAAGGTTCCCCGCCAGGGCCGGACGGCGGAGTGCACCCGGAACTCGACATCGGGAGCGGCGTCCAGGCCGTACGCCAGCAGGTCCCCGATCGTCTCCCGAGTCCACCAGCCCTCCGCTTCATACCGTTCGATCAGCTCGGCGGGCATCGTTCGCATGGCGGTTCGCATGGCGAGAGCTCCCTCCTCGGCGCGAGAATTGCACTCTCGCAGAGAGAGAAGCTAAATTCCATACATGGTACGAGACCACGGATTCCACCCGGTCCGAATCAAGCGGATCGTCCAGGAGACAGCCGACACGCGCACATACGTGCTCGACACCCCGTTCCCCTATCGGGCCGGGCAGTTCTTGACGGTCAGGGCCTGCGGCACCCTGCGCAGTTACTCGATGTCGAGCTCCCCGGACACCGACGCCGAGTTGATGACGACGGTGAAGCGCGTCCCCGGCGGCCTGGTGTCGAACTGGATGCACGACCATCTCGCACCCGGCGACGTCATGGAGACCACGGCCCCCGCCGGGGTGTTCTGTCTGCGGGAGACCGACGAGCCCCTGGTGGCGTACTGCGGGGGCAGCGGCGTCACGCCGATTCTCTCGCTCGTCAAAACCGCGCTGGCGACGACCGATCGACGGGTGCGCGTGCTGTCGGCCAACCGGGACGCCGACGCGATCATCTTCGCGTCCGCGCTGGCCGCGCTGGCCGAGCGGCACCCGGGCCGGTTCGAGATCCGCCATCATCTGGACGACCAGGGGGGTTTCGTGACCGACCCACAGGTCCGCGCGTTCGCCGGCGGCGATCTGGACGCGGACTTCTACCTCTGCGGTCCGGCACCCTTCATGGATCTGGCGGAACGCGCCCTGCTCGTGCACGGCGTGGACGCCGAGCAGATCTTCGCCGAGCGCTTCACCCCGGCGGCCGACGAGACGCCGAACGACGCGGGAGGCGGCGGCGCGGGCCCGTCGGAGAAGGACGGCACGGTCAGCATCGTCCTCGCCGGCAAGCGCCGCACGGTGCCCCGACACTCCGGCGAGACCCTGCTGGAGAGCGCGCGGCGGGCCGGTCTCATGCCGCCCTTCTCCTGCGAGTCGGGCAACTGCGGCACCTGCATCGCCCACGTCACCGAGGGCGAGGCCAAGATGCGGGTGAACAACGCGCTCGACGACGACGAGGTCACCGAGGGCTGGGTCCTCACCTGCCAGGGCGAGCCGGTGACCCCGGACATCACCGTCGTCTACGAGGACTGACAGGCACCGTGCGACGAGAAGCGAGCAGCGCCGGTCTGGACGGCCACCCTTGTCAAGAATAATATATTCACATAGCGAGAATGCCACTCTCTCCCATGGAGAACCCTGCATGGTTGATCTTGAAATGGACCAGGGGCTCGCGGTCATCACCATCGACCGCCCGCACGCCCGCAACGCCATCGCGCCGGCCACCATGGACCAGCTGGACAAGGCCCTCGACGCGGCCGCGGACTCCCTGGCCCTGGTCGTCAGGGGCGCGGGCGACCGGGCGTTCGTGTCGGGCGGCGACCTGAAGGAACTGGCCGCGATCCGCACCGAGGACGAGGCGACGGCCATGGCCCTGCGGATGCGCGGGATCTGCGACCGGCTCGCGAACTTCCCCGGCCCGGTGATCGCCGCCCTGAACGGCCATGCCCTGGGCGGCGGCGCAGAGTTCGCCATGGCCGCCGACATCCGGGTGGCCGCGGACGACATCAGGATCGGCTTCACCCAGGTGAACCTGGCGATCATGCCCGCGTGGGGCGGCGCCGAGCGGCTCGCCCAACTGATCGGCAAGGGAAGGGCGTTGATGCTCGCCGCCGCCGGAACCGTGCTCGGCGCCGAGGAGGCCCAGCGGCTCGGGCTGGTGGACCGGGTGCTGCCGCGGGCCGAGTTCGACCAGGGCTGGCGCGCCCTGGCCCGCTCCCTCGCCACCGCCCCGGCGCGGGAGATCAAGCGCGTCATGAGCGGCGCCGTACCGGCGACCGAGGCGGCGCGTGCCTTCGCCCGCCTGTGGGTGACCGACGAACACTGGCAGGCAGCGGAGAAGGTGATGTCCCGTGGCAAGTGAGGTCCAGGTGGAGACCAGCCCCACTTCCGGCGTGACGGTGGACCTGCGGATCCGGCCCGACGCGACGAGCGTCCGCCCGGAGACCGTCACCGCGATGGGCGACTTCATACGGGCGTGGACCCCAGCAGGACGGACAGCACATCCCGCATGATCTCGGGGTAGTCGTCCTGCTCGCCGTCGAGCAGCCACTGCTGCTGCATCCCGTCGAGCATCGCCAGCATGGCCCGGGCCGCGGCCCGCGGGGCCAGACCGCTGGGCAGCCGGTCGCCGTACCGCTCGGTGAGCCGGGCGATCATCAGCCCCTGCATGGTCTCGTAGTGGTCGTGCAGATACTGCTGCGCCGGAGCGGTTCCCGTGACCCCCTCGGCCAGCATCACGCTGTGGACCTGGGCCAGACAGGGGTACGTGTGGTCATAGGCGACCACTTCGGCGAACAGGCCCGGCCAGTCGTCCTTGTCGTCGTGGCCGACCAGATGCTCCCGGTTGAGCTCCTCACGGAACCGCAGGAGCGCCATGAAGAGCTTCTTCTTGCTCGGAAAGTAGTGGAGCACGCCCTGCCGGGTCAGCCCCGCGCGCTCGGCGACCGCGTCGATCGAGGTCCGCCGGTAGCCCCGCTCCGCGAACACCCGTAGCGCCGCGTCAAGGATTTCCTCGCGCCGGGCCTCTGCCATCCCGCACCCCTCCCGCGACGGACCGTGCCGACGTAACACTACGTTTGCCGTCGCCGCCAGGGGAGCCCTCGGACACCTACCGATTGGCGCTCAGCGCCCGTACCGCTCGGTATCCGTACCGCTCAGCGCTCGTGCTCGATCAGGGCGAGGGTGGCGTCAGCGGCCTCCAGCACGATGCCCGTCGAGGCCGTGGCCGCGTCGGCCAGGTCCGCCACCAGCCGGACGTCCTTCCTCAGCAGCGGCCCGGCCTGCGCCGCGATGCGCTCGAGCGTCCCGCCGGCGGCCGCGATCCGGCCCAGCGCGAAGCTCGATCCGCTGCCGTGGGCCATCACCTCGGCAAGGCCGGCCGGGTCCACATGGAGATCCCTGCCAAGTGCGAGGGCCCCCGCGGCGGTCGCGAGATTGGCCGTGAACAGCACGTTGTTGAGGAGCTTGGTGAGCTGCCCGGAGCCGAGCGGGCCCGTGTGGACCACGGGATCGCCGTACGTCTCGAACACCCGGCGGCAGAACCGGACGGTGCCGGACTCGCCGCCGACCATCACCAGCAGGCGGCCCTGGGCCGCCGCCGGGCCGCCGCCGCTCACCGGCGCGTCGATCAGCGTGACACCGTGAACGCGGGCCCGGTCGGCGAGGCGACGGCAGGTGTCGGGGTGGACCGTGCTGTGCACGGCGATCACACCGCCCTGCCTGAGGCCCGCCAGCACACCGTCGTCCCCGACGACGACCTCCTCGACATCCGCGTCGTCGACGACACAGACGCACACGAGGTCACTGGCGGCGGCCAGTTCGGCGGGGGACGCGGCGCGCTTCGCGGGCGTGTCGTCGAAGGGCGCGAGCGAGGCGGGGCGGCGCGCCCACAGGGTCGTCTCGAAGCCCGCGTCGACGATCCGGCGCGCCATGGGGGCGCCCTGGCTGCCCAGGCCTATGAATCCGACGCGCATCAGCGGGTCTCCTGCTCGGCCGGTGGTCCGGGCACGGCGGGAGCTTCCGTCGTGTCGGTCGGCTTCGGTTCGGTCGGCTTCGGTTCGGTCGACTCCGTGTCGGTCGACTCCGGTTCGATCGACACCGGTTCGATCGACTTCGGTGCCGGGCGCCAGAACACGCCGAGCAGACCGGCGGTCGCCGCCACGGCCGCCCCGAGGGCGATGGCGCCGCCGCTCCAGCCGGTCACCTCGATGTCGCCGACGTGGTCCGCGGAGAGCCTGCCGGGCCCCAGTACCGCCAGGGCCAGCGAGACCACCGCAAGGACGAGGACGTACTCGTAGCCCTCTTTGAAGACGAAGAAACCGTTCGGCCGGTGCGCGAGGACGCCCGCGACCAGCATCACGGAGATGACCGCGGCGCAGGCCAGCGGGGTGAGCAGCCCGGCGATCAGCAGGGCCCCCGCGCCGACTTCGGTGACCACGCTCATCCACGCCTGAAGCGTGCCTTTGCGCAGGCCGAGGCCGGTGAACCAGCGGGCGGTGCCCTCGATCCGGCCGCCGCCTCGCCAGTGGTTGAGTCCGTGCGCGATCATCACGATCCCCAGGATCACCCGTACCAGCAGCAGCGCTGCCACGTCCGCGTCGCTCAACTCGCCCTCCCGGGCCGCTCTTGTGCCGCGCTCGCGCGAGCCGGTACACATTTCTCGACGAACGACAGGATCTTGAGGTGGTAGGCCATCGCCGTCAGTCCGATGCTCAAGTTGTGGCCGCCGTCGGCCTGTTCGTCGACGACGACGAGCGGCGAGGCGGTGAACAGGGACGCGATGTCGGCCGGCGCCGCGGGCCCGAACCGCCACGCCCACACGTGCTCGCCGAGGGTCTCCAACGGTGCGGCGATTGGCTCGGCGAAGCCGCGGAAAACGAGGACGGTGAACCCGAGCGCCGTACCGGTGCGCAGCAGCGACAGATGCGGCCTGCCCGGGTAGTCGACGTACCCCGAGTGCGCCGCCCCGCCGTGCAGCGCGAGGACGACGGCCCGGGGCCGGCGCGCCTCCTGGAGCAGGGCCGATACGGGGATGCCGTCGACGTCGACGACACGGGAGACGCCGCTCATGTGTCCGCCCGGAGCAGGATCACACCGCTGGGCGTGAGACCGCCGGTGCTCGTCACGGCGACCCGCGCGCCTTGCACCTGGCGCGCTCCGGCCTCACCGCGCACCTGCGTCACGGCCTCATGGACAAGCCCCAGGCCGTGGGTGCGGCCGTGCGACAGCTGGCCGCCGTGGGTGTTGAGGGGGAGCAGTCCGTCCCTGGCGATGTTCTTGCCTCCGTCGAGGAAGTCCTTGGCCTCACCGATGCCGCAGAAGCCCAGCCCCTCGATCCAGGAGAGGCAGTTGAAGGTGAAGCCGTCGTAGAGCTGGGCCACGTCGACGTCCGAGGGACGCAGCGAGGTGCGGGTCCAGAGATGGGCGGACTGGCCGAGCACCTGGGGTTCATGGGCGGAGGTGCTCTGGTCCCATTCGAGCCGCTCCATGATCTGGGTGCCGACGGCCTCCACGAGCACCGGCGGTTTGGCCAGGTCCCGCGCGGCGTCCACGGCCGACACGATCACGGCCACCGATCCGTCGCAGGGCACGTCGCAGTCGTACAGCCCGAACGGCGTGGTGACCGTCCTGGCCGACAGATAGTCGTCCATGGTCATCGGATCGCGGTAGATCGCCGTGGGGTTGAGCGCGGCGTTCGCCCGCTGGTTGAGCGCGATCCAGCCGAGTGTCTCGCGCGTGGTGCCGTAGCGGTGGAAGTGCCGCTGGGCGTTCTGGGCCAGGGTGTGCGCCGCGGAGATCGCCCCGAAGGGCTTCTGCCACCCCGTGACCCTGCGCCCGGCGTCCTGGGTGATCCGGCCGCGCAGTGTCAGTTCGCCGTACGAGGCTTCCCAGACCGTACGGAAGCACAGCACATGCCGGGCCAGTCCGCCCGCGACCGCCAGCATCGCGGCGATGAGCGAGCCGCCGGGGCCGAAGGTCTCGGCGCCGCCGTTGTACCAGGTGGGCCTGATGCCGAGGGCGTCCTCCAGCGCGGTGATGCCGCCCTCGGCGAAGCCGCCGTAGGCACCCGCACCCGGGTAGGTCGCCAGGCCGTCGATGTCGTCGAAGGCGAGGCCGGCGTCCGCGAGGGCACGTTCGCAGGCCCGCACGGTCAGCGACAGCGGCGGGACCATCAGCCGGCGCCCGATCTCCGACATCCCGATGCCGCTGATCGCGACCTTGTCCTCGAACTTCTCGGGCGTGGCCATCGGGCGTATGTGGCGCCGCATGTGCTCGGGTTCCACCTCGTCCGGCGGCAGCAAAGCCGGGGCCCCCTGTTCGGCCGTGGGGCGGAACAGCGGCAGCCAGACGTCCTCGACGTGTTCGAAGACGACCTCCAGCCGCATGCCCAACTCGAGCTCGTCGACCTCGCATTCGACGAGGTTGGTGGTGAGCCGGACCCGGGTGTCCTCCTCCAGGGCGACCTGCGCCACGATGTAGGGTGCGGGCATCCCGGGCGAGCTGAACCGGTGGTTTACGGTGAACCCGATCAGCGTCGCGTAGCCGGAGACGGCCCGCACCCCGGTCTCGTGCCCCCGGCAGTACCGGCAGACCGGCTGCGGTGGGTGCAGCAGGGCCGCGCAGGATGAACATTCCGTCACGCGCAACCGGCCGTCCGCGCCGGAGGTCCAGAAGAACTCGTCCTCCTCTGTGATCACCGGCAGCGGACGTCCCGTGGGTCCGGCCACGTCCTCTCCTCACCGTGCCACCACTCGGGCGGCACACGTACGTCCGACGGGCAGGCGAAGATCAACGGTCGATCTTCGCCTGCCCCTTGCGTACCGTGACGGGCTCGGCGAGCCGCTGTTCGTCGACGACCCTCTGCAGGGTCTCCAGCGTCTCGTCGAGCCCGCCGCCGATCCTGGGGCCCGGCGTGAAGGTCGCGGGGAGGTGCCGCATGCCCTGGATGATGCCGATCGTTTCGTAGTGCTCCGCGCCCTCGGGGTCGCAGTGGAAGTCCGGCATCCGGTCGAGCACCTGGGTGACCATCCGCTTGAACACCGTGCGCGCCACGTTGGAGCCGATGCAGCGGTGGATGCCGAGGCCGAAGCTGCTGTGCCGGTTGCCCTTGCGCTCCATGTCGATGGAGTCGGGGTCCGGGAACACCTGCGGGTCCCGGTTCGCCATCGCCCAGGACAGCCAGAGCCGCTCACCCTCCTTGAACCGGGTGCCGGCGATCTCACAGTCCGCGGAGAAGGTGCGTCCGTCCCCCGGCGCGGGCGCGTAGAAGCGCAGGAACTCCTCGGTCGCCGAGTCCAGCAGGGACTTCCGCTCCCGGCCCAGGCGGTCCCGCTCGGCGGGGTGCTCCGAGAGCCACTCCAGCGCGTGCGCGGTGAGCGCCGTCGTGGTGTCGAAGCCACCGCCGATCAACAGGGCCAGCACGCCGAGGAGTTCGTCGTCGGGCGGGGTCTGGCCGTTGATCTCCGCATGGACGAGGGCGTCGACCAGGCCCGGCCGCGGTGTCCGCCGGATCTCCGCGATGGTCATGGCCAGGTCCATGCCCATCGCCTTCTGCAGCTCCAGGACGCGGGCCTGTTCGGGCGAGTTGGGCGGGGTGTAGACCGAGGCGTGCGCCGCCTCGTTGTAGATGGTCCACTTCCTGACCGGGATGCCCATCATGGCCAGCGTGAGCACGGCCGGCACGACGTTGGCGAGGTCGTCGACGAAGTCGATCCGCCCCGACTCGATCTTCTCGTCGATGCAGGCCCGCGCCACCTCGTCGACAAGCGGAATCCAGCGGGTGATCGCGGCCGGGGACAGATACGGGTTGAGGGTCTGGCGGTAGTAGCGCTGCTCGGGCGGATCCATCTCCAGGAACCCGCCCCTGGTGGCCTTCGCCCGGGGCGGCGGCGGGATGGTGATGCCCTCGTATCCGCGCCGCTCGCCCTTCACGTCATGGTCGTTGGAGAGGAACTCGGCGGACCGGGCCAGCTCGAAGACCTCCCGGTTGCCACTGGCGACCCAGTGGCCGCCGTAGGTCTCCGACCAGGCGATGGGGCACTTGGACTGCAACTCCTGGGTGATCGCCTGGAATTCGTCGCGGTACTCGGGAGTGTGGCGGTCGAAGTGCACCGGGTTCCGTTTGGGGTCGTCGTTGACGGCGTCGTCCGTGGTCATCGGATTGTTCTCCCCTCAGGAGATGAAGATCGCTCGTTCGGGGCAGGACCTGACGGCCTCGATGGCCTCGTCCTGCTGGTCGTCCGAGACCTCTTCCTTGATCACCGATGAGTGGCCGTCGATCTCGCTGAGCTCGAAGATGTCCGGAGCACGCATGGCGCAGAGCGTGTGACCCTGGCAGCGCTCCGGGTCTACCCGTACCTTCACATCGCTTCCTTCCTGCCGCAGAGCTGGTTACTTCACGTCCGCCAACGACTTGCCGACATCGGCCAGGGTCATGGGCTTGGTGTAGGTGCCCTTGAACTTGTAGGGGGTCACGTTGCAGCGGTAGGCGCCGGTGTCGGGCTTGAAGTCGGCCGCTGCCCAGCCCTTGGCGGTCGCCTTGACGGGGTCGAAGCACTTGGGGGGCACGGTGGGGGACGACAGGTCCATCGGGGCCTGCAGGCCACCGCCGGTCCAGGCCGTCTGCTTGAGCGCGTTGTCGTACACGCACGTGCGGGTGAGCTCGGCGCAGTCGCCGGCGGCCGTGGCGAACAGCAGCCAGCTGGAGAAGGCCTTCAGCGCCGGCAGTGTGACCTGGGCGTCGGGAGCGTACTTCTTGAAGAGGTCCTCGACCATCTTGGTCGCCGGGTTGGCGGTGGCGTCCTCCAGCGGGGCGAAGCCGCCGAGGTCGGCGAAGTTGGCCTGCTTCGCCAGCGCGGGACCGGCCAGCTGGAGGAAGGCGGGGCCGTAGGCGTTGCTGTTGGCGTCGATCCAGTCGGGCGCGTAGCCGATGTTGGTGAGGACCTGCTCCAGCTTGGCCAGGCTGGCGAAGTCGCCGAGGAAGACCAGTCCCTTGACCTTCTTGTTCTTGATGGACTGGGCGTACGGCGTCCAGTCGGACACGCCCTGGGCCGGATACAGGTCCGAGTAGGTGATCTTGCCGCCCGCCGAGACCAGCGTCTCCTTGTCCTGCGCGGTGATGTCCTTGACGACCGGGGAGTCACCGGCGATGACACCGACGCTGCTCGCCGATCCCGGGAACGCCTCCTTGAGCAGCCAGGAGTAGAAGCCCCCGTAGGGCGAGTAACCGGTCGCGGCACCCTGGACGGTGACCTGGAGGTCCGATCCGATGGCCTGGCTGGTCTGGGCGGGGAAGTCGGGGAGCAGGCAGTTCAGCCTGTCCTTGACGCCCATGCCGTCGAGCGCGGCGCCGCCGCCGGCGAGCGCGAAGTCCGAGCGGCATGCCTCGATCATCCGCTGGCGGACCTCGACGAGCTTGGAGTCGTGGGTGACGGGAACGAGTTTGCGTCCGTTGATGCCGCCCGCGTCGTTGCACCAGGAGGTGAACACCTTGGCCGCGTCGACGAACTCCGGGTTCTTGGTGAAGCCGACGTCGCTGAAGACGCCGACCTTGATCTCGGAGTTGGTGACTCCCTGGGAGGCGGAGGCCTTGGCGGTGCCGGAGTTGCAGACGTTCTTGAGCGTGCCGAAGTCGGACGCCGAGGCGGAGTCGGACGCCGAGGCGGAAGGCTTGTCGCCGCTCGGCGACGTGGTGGAGCGGGCGGAACACCCGGCCAGGGCCAGGACGGCCACAGCGATGAGCAGACGTCTCATCGGTTCTCCTCGAATTCGTTCCCCGAAAAAGGGTGGTCAGGTGACCGCGCCCGCTTCTTTCAGCTCGATGATGCGGGGCCAGTCCAGTCCCAGTTCCATGAGGATTTCCTCGGTCTGGGCAGCGAACTCGGGCGCGGGCCCGAGTGCGGGAGCGGTGGTGTCGAACTGCACGGGGCTGGCGGCCAGATCGATCTCGCCGACCCGGAGCAGGTACTCGTTCGCCCGGATCTGCGCGTCGGCGCCCACCTGCACGGTGTCCTGCACCGGGGCCCACGGCCCGGCAAGGGTGGCGAAGCGCTCGGTCCACTCTGCGAGGGTGCGGGTGGCCAGCACCGCCCGCAGGATCTTGACGGCCTCTTCGGTGTGGGCGGCGAGCAGCTCCGCCGTGGCGAAGCGGGAATCGTCGGCCAGCTCCGGGTGGTCGATGTGCCGGCACACGTCGGCCCAGAACTTGCCTGGCTGGAGCATGACGAAGGCCAGATAGCGGTCGTCGGCCGTGGCATAGATGCCGGACAGTGGGTTGATCGGCGAGCCGTGGGCACCTGGCACCGGTGCCACCCAGGGCTTGTCGAGGTGCAGCGAGACCGCGGTGGCCTGGCCGTTGGCCCATACGCCGCTGCCGAGCAGGGAGACGTCCACGACCGACGGTTCGCCGGTGCGCTCGCGCCGCAGCAGTGCCGCCGCGATGCCTCCGGCGAGGTTCGTGCCGGAGATGGTGTCCCCGTAGGCGGGCGTGGGTCTGATCATGCCCTCGACACCGGGCGGGGTGATGCTGGCGGCCGTGCCGCCCCGGGCCCAGAAGGCGGTCATGTCGTAACCGCCCTTCTCGGATTCCGGTCCGCGCGGCCCGAGCGCGCTGCCCCGGGCGTAGATGATGCGGGGGTTCACCGCGCGGATGTCGTCCACGTCGATGCCGAACCGCCGCCGGTGTCCGGGCAGGAAGCTGGTCAGGAACACGTCGGAGCGGCGGGCCAGGTCGTAGAGCACTTCCTTGCCCTCGGGCCGGGTCATGTCGAGGCCGAGGCTGCGCTTGCCCCGGTTGGCGTGCTCGATGTTGGGGTTCGGGTCGCCCTCGACGCGCAGCGTGCCGGTCTGCCGCAGACCGCGCTGCGGATCGCCCGTGACGGCGTGCTCGACCTTGATGACGTCCGCGCCCCAGTCGGCCAGCACGGCTCCTGCCGAGGGGACGAAGCCGTACATGGCGACTTCGAGCACGCGGATGCCTTCGAGCGGACGCATTACGGGACCACCACCGCGAAGGACTTGGTCTCCAGGAACTCCTCCAGCCCGGCGACCCCGCTCTCCCTGCCGATGCCCGACTGCTTGTACCCGCCGAAGGGCACTTCCTGGGAGAAGTAGTTGCCGCCGTTGATGCTGAAGGTGCCGGTACGGATCCGGCGTGCGACGGCGACGGCCCGCTGCTCGTCGGCGCTGTGCACGGCGCCGGAGAGGCCGAAGATCGAGTCATTGGCGATGCATACGGCGTCGTCCTCGCCGTCGTACGGGATGACCGCGAGCACCGGTCCGAAGACCTCGTCCTGCGCGATCTCGCTGGCCGGGTCGACATTGCTGAGCAGGGTGGGCGTGTAGAAGAAGCCCGGGTCGACGCGCTTGCCGCCGGTGACCAGCGTGGCGCCGGCCGCGATGGCCCGCTGCACCATGCCGTCGACCTTGTCGCGCTGACGCTCGCTGATGAGCGGCCCCATGAAGGTCTTGGGGTCGGTCGGATCGCCGTACGACACGCGTTCGAGGCCGGCCGCGACCATGGCGACGATCTCGTCGTGGTGCTCCCTCGGCACGAGCAGCCGGGAGGTGAGGGCGCAGCCCTGTCCCGAGTGGGAGCAGATGGTGAAGGCCGCGAACATGGAGGCGGCGCGGAAGTCGGCGTCGTCGAGCACGATCATGGCGGACTTGCCGCCGAGTTCCAGGAAGACCTTCTTCACGGTGGCGCTCGCGGCCTCCATGATCCGGCGACCGGTCGCGGTGGAGCCGGTGAAGGTGATCATGTCGACGTCGGGGTGTTTGGTGAGCATCTCACCCGCCTCGACCCCGGAGGAGACGATGACGTTGGCCACGCCGGGTGGGATGTCCGTGTGCTCGGCGATCAGTTCACCGAGATACAGCGTGGTCAGCGGGGTGTCCGGGGCGCCCTTGAGGACGACCGTGCAGCCGGCGGCGAGCGCGGGGACCAGTTTGGCGAGCGCGAGCTGGTTCGGGTAGTTGTACGGGATGATCGCGGCGACGACTCCGGCCGCTTCCTTCTCCACCCAGCGGCGGTGGCGCTGGCCCCGGATCTCGGTCTCGCCGAGCTCCTCGGTCAGGGGGTATTTCTCCAGCAGGTCGGCGTAGTAGGAGACCAGCTTGATGGGCTCGTCCAGCTGGGGGCCGTGGGTGAGCATGCGGGGCGCGCCGACCTCGGCGATCGTCAGGTCGCGCAGCTCTTCCTGATGGTCGCTCAGCGCCTTGTGCAGCTGGCGGAGACAGCGGATGCGCTCCTTGGTGTCGGTCGCCCAGCTCGTGGTGTCGAAGGCGCGACGGGCGGCCGCGACTGCGGCCTCGGCCTCGACGGCCGTGGCGTCGGGGGCCTGGTCGAGCACCTCGCCGGTCGCGGGGTTGAGCGAGGGGAAGCTCTTCTCGGTCTCGACGAGCCGGCCGTCGATGAGCAGCCGCTTCACAGCCGGACCACCTGTCCGCCATCGACGCTGACGACTTGGCCGGTCAGCCAGCGCGCCTCGTCGGAGAGCAGGAACAGGACGGTGGGCGCCAGGTCTTCGGGGGTGCCCATCCGCTTGATGGCGAGGCTGCCGATCATCGTCTGCTGGTACTCCTTCGGCATGACGCTGCGGGTGGCCTCGGTGTCGGTGGGGCCCGGCGCGATGCCGTTGACCCGGATGTTCTTGCCTCCGAGCTCGGCGGCGAGCGAGGCGGTGAGACTGTTGATCCCGGCCTTGGCCAGCCCGTAGTAACCGCCGCCCATCCAGGCGGCCGTGGACGACTGGTTGACGATGGCGCCGCCCTCGGTCATGTGCGGGACGACCGCGCGCGTGCAGTGCAGCGCGCCCATCAGGTTCACTTGGAGGAAGCGGCTGAGGTAGTCGAGGGGAACCGTGGTGAGGCCGTCGCGCCGCATGCTGTGGAAGATGGCCGCGTTGTTGACCAGGTAGTCGATGCGTCCGAACTCCGCCATCACGGCGGCCGCCATCGCCTCCGCCGACGCGGGGTCGGCGACGTCCACCTTGACGAACAGAGCCGCGTCACCGATCTCCTTGGCGACCCGCTCGCCCTGTTCCTCGTTGAGTTCGGCAACCACCACGCGTGCGCCCTCGGCGGCCAGCGCACGGGCGTAGCCCTCGCCGATCCCCTGTCCCGCGCCGGTGACGATCGCAACCTTGTCCTGGAACCGCATCCTGCCTCCTTGCTCGGATGTGGTGGAAACTACATTCTCAGCTTACGCAAATCAATATTCCGGAAACGAGAACGTCATGGCAGATCAAGGAAGCCTCCAATGGACGGAACCTGACCGATATTCAGGACCGGAGGCCCATCTCACGATCCAGCGGGAGGCGCGAGGCCGGCCGTCCCGGGCCTTCCGGTAGGCCAACCGGCGAGAATACTATTCTCACATCTGGAAGGGAGATTTTCATGATCGCAACGAAGGCCCTCAGCCCGAGCCTGGGCGTAGAGGTCACCGGCGTCGGCAATCCGCTCGACGATCAACTGATCAGCCGGTGCGCGGAGGCGCTCCAGTGGCGCGGCGTTCTGCTCATCCGCGGGCTGCACCTCGACGACGAAGGCCAACTGGCCTTCAGCCGCAAGCTGGGCAAGGTCTTCGCGGTGCGCGGAATGGAGGTCTTCACCGTCTCCCTCGATCCGGCCAAGAACCCGACGGCCGAGTACCTCAAGGGGACGTTCCACTGGCACATCGACGGCACCACCGACTCCGTACCGACCAAAACCACCACCCTGACCGCGCGGCATGTGGCCATGACGGGCGGCGGGACCGAGTTCGCCAGCACCTACGCGGCGTACGAGAACCTGCCGGAGGCGGACCGCAAGCAGTACGACGATCTGCGTGTGGTGCACAGCTTCGAGGCCGCACAGCGGCTGGTGACGCCCGATCCCGGTCCGCAGACGCTCGCGGGCTGGCGCGAAGTCCCCGCCCACGAGACGCCGTTGGTGTGGAAGCGCCGTGACGGCCGCCGCTCCCTGGTGATCGGGGTGACGGCCGACCACATCGTCGGCATGGACCCCACCGATGGCCGAAAGCTGCTCGACCGATTGCTGGAGTGGAGCACCCAGGAGCGGTTCCGTCACACCCATGACTGGCAGGTCGGCGACCTGGTGGTGTGGGACAACACGGGGATGCTGCACCGGGCTCTGCCGTACGGCGCCGACTCGGAGCGGATGCTGCATCGCACGACCATCGTCGGCGACGAGGAGCTGTCATGAGGACGGCGGTCGTCACGGGCGGCGCCTCCGGCATCGGCCTCGCCATCGCGGAGCGGCTCGCCAAGGACGGGTACCAGGTCGCCGCGCTCGATCTCAACCCGTCGGACACCAGTGTCGTCCCGGCCACGGACGTCGCCGACCGGGCCCAGGTGGACGCGGCCCTGGCCGCCGTCAGGGAGCGGCTGGGGCCGGTCACGATCCTGGTGAACGCGGCCGGGATGGACGGCTTCAAGCGCTTCACCGACCTCTCCTTCGAGGCCTGGCACCGCGTGATCAACGTCAATCTGAACGGCGTCTTCCACTGCGTGCAGGCCGTGCTGCCGGACATGCTGGAGGCGGGCTGGGGACGGATCGTCAGCATCTCCTCCTCCAGCGCGCAGTCGGGCCAGCCGTTCATGACGCACTACGTGGCGTCCAAGTCGGCGGTCAACGGACTGACGAAGGCGCTGGCCCTGGAGCTGGGCCCGTTCGGTGTGACCGTCAACGCGGTGCCGCCCGGCTTCATCGACACCCCGATGCTGCGTAAGGCGGAAGCGCGCGAACTGCTCGGCGGGACGGTCGAGGAGCACATCCAGCGCACTCCCGTACGCCGGGTCGGTCGCCCGGAGGACATCGCCGCGGCCTGCGCGTTCCTGGTGTCGGAGGAGGCCGGGTACATCACGGGCCAGATCCTGGGCGTGAACGGGGGCCGCAACACGTGAACCGCATCACTCCGCTCCCCTACGCCGAGTGGGACACCGAGGCGCTGGCGTCGCTCGCCCCGGGGCGGGGGCTGCCGCAGTCCAACGTCCTGGGCCTCTTCGCACGCCACCCCGAGCTGGCCACGGCCTTCCTGGGCTACAGCCGGTATCTGCTGGGCGGCGGTACGACGCTGTCGCCGCGCACCCGTGAGCTGGCCATCCTGCGGGTGGCCTGGCGCAGGCGCTGCCCGTACGAGTGGGCCCAGCATGTGCTGATCGCACGGAAGGCCGGCGTCACCGACGAGGAGATCGACGCGATCCGCGCCGGCGAACCGACCCCGATCACGAGGGCAGTGGACGAGCTGGAGGCGGACTCGGGCCTGTCCGACGACACCTACAGGGCGCTCGCCGCCGAGCTGGACGACCGGCAGCTCATGGATCTGGTCTTCACGGTCGGCACGTACGGCCTGCTGGCCATGGTCCTCAACACCTTCGAGGTGGAGCTCGATCCCGGTCTACCTGCAGAGAACTTCACTAGCGATGAATGAGAATGCTATTCTCATCCTGGAAAGGGGGGCAGCCATGCCACACTTCAGCAAGCCTGAGGCCGGGAGCTGGACCGAGCAGTACCCCGAACTGGGCACGAGTCCCGTGAACTACGAGGACTCGATCGATCCCGCCTACTACGAGGCCGAGCGCGAGGCCATCTTCAAGCGGACCTGGCTCAACGTCGGCCGCGCCGAGTCCGTCCCCAAGCCCGGCAACTACTTCACCAAGGAACTCGCCGCCGCCGGCACCTCACTGATCATCGTCCGCGGCCGCGACCAGCGGATCCGCGCCTTCCACAACGTCTGCCGCCACCGCGGCAACAAACTCGTCTGGAACGACTTCCCGGGCGAGGAGGTCAAAGGCACCTGCCGCCAGTTCACCTGCAAGTACCACGCCTGGCGCTACGACCTCACCGGAAAACTCACCTTCGTCCAGCAAGAAGGCGAGTTCTTCGACCTCGACAAGGACGACTACGGCCTCAAAGAAGTCGCCTGCGATGTCTGGGAAGGCTTCGTCTTCGTCAACCTGGATCCGCAGGAGCCCCTGCGCGAGTACCTCGGCGACATGGCCAAGGGCCTGGAGGGCTACCCCTTCCACGAGATGACCGACGTCTTCACCTACAAGGCCGAGGTCGGCAGCAACTGGAAGCTGTTCATCGACGCCTTCGCCGAGTTCTACCACGCCCCTGTCCTGCACCAGAAGCAGGCCACCAAGGAGGAGGCAGAGAAGCTCCTCGGCTACGGCTTCGAGGCGCTGCACTACGAGCTGCACAGCCCGCACTCGATGATCTCCTCCTGGGGCGGCATGGCGCCGCCGAAGGACCCCTCGATGGTCAAGCCGATCGAACGGGAGCTGCGCAGCGGCCTGTTCGGCCCGTGGGACCGGCCCGACATCGCAGGCCTGGACCCGCTGCCCGCCGGTATCAACCCAGCCCGCCACCGCGCCTGGGGCACCGACTCCTTCGTACTGTTCCCGAACTTCATGCTGCTCATCTGGGCGCCGGGCTGGTATCTGACGTACCACTACTGGCCGACGGCCGTGGACAAGCACCTGTTCGAGGCGAACCTCTACTTCGTCCCCGCCAGGACCGCCCGTGACCGCCTCGCCCAGGAGCTCGCCGCCGTCACCTTCAAGGAGTACGCCCTCCAGGACGGCAACACCCTCGAAGCCACCCAGACCATGCTCAAGGGCCGCTACGTCACCGACTTCCCCCTCAACGACCAGGAGATCCTCCTGCGCCACCTCCACAAGGTCGTCCGGGACTACGTCAAGGAGCACGCCGATGCTGCCGACTGACTTCGCCGAACTCGAGCCCTACAGCGACTGGGTCCTCGGCAGCGAACGGGAACGGTACGCCAAGCGCCTCGCCGGCAGCATGGAGGACATGCAGGCGTTCTACGACGCGGCGTTCCCGCTGCTGGACCGCGCGACGACACATCTCGACAAGTTCCCGCTCGACGACCTGCCCGAGCCCGAACGCAACCTGATGCTGCTCATGTTCTCCCTCGTGATGGTGTCGTTCCCCATCGAGGTCTGGAAGCAGCCGCGGGTCCCCGACTCGGGCGCCGCCTATCTCGACGTCATCGCGGAACCGCAGGTCTGAGCATGGTCACGCTCAAGGCCGCCCGCGTCCTGCACGTCGAGACGGGGGAGATCGAGGAGCCGGGCCTGATCACCGTCGACGGCGACCGCATCGCGAGCGGTGGCGGCGACGAGGGCGAGGGTGACGTCCTGGATCTGGGCGACGTCACCCTGCTGCCCGGCCTGATGGACATGGAGGTCAACCTCCTCATGGGAGGCCGGGGCGAGGTCCCGGGTCTCTCCCCCGTCCAGGACGATCCGCCGCTGCGCATGCTCCGCGGGGTGGCCAACGCACGCCGGACGCTGCGCTCGGGGTTCACCACCGTCAGAAACCTCGGCCTGTTCGTGAAAACCGGCGGCTATCTGCTGGACGTCGCGCTGGCCAGGGCCATCGACGCCGGCTGGGTCGACGGCCCGCGCATCGTCCCGGCAGGGCACGCGATCACCCCGACCGGGGGCCATCTGGACCCCACGATGTTCGCCGCGTACGCCCCCGGAATCATGCCCCTCTCGCTGGAGGAGGGCATCGCCAACGGCGTCGACGAGGTGCGCAAAGCCGTCCGCCACCAGATCAAGTACGGCGCCCAGCTGATCAAGGTCTGTGCGTCGGGCGGGGTGATGTCCCACACCGGCACCGCGGGCGCGCAGCACTACTCCGACGAGGAGTTGCGGGCCATCGTGGACGAGGCCCACCGGCGCGGACTCAAGGTGGCGGCACACACCCATGGCGCCGCCGCCGTCCGGTCGGCCGTGGAGGCCGGCATCGACTGCATCGAGCACGGCTTCCTGCTGGACGACGAGACCATCGAGCTGATGGCCGAGCGCGGCACCTTCCTCGTCGCGACCACCGCCCTGATCGACGGCATGGACCTGTCCAAGGCCCCGCCCGAACTGAAGGCCAAGGCCGGCGAAATCTTCCCGCACGCCAGGACCGTCGTCGCCAGGGCCCACAAGGCGGGCGTGAAGATCGCGGTCGGCACCGACGCGCCGGCCATCCCGCACGGCCGTGGCGCCCAGGAGCTCAGCGCCCTGGTCGAGCGCGGGATGACGCCGCTGGAGGTGCTCCAGGCGGCCACCGTCAACGCGGCCGAGCTGATCGACGCCGAGGACCGCGGGCGGATCGCCGAGGGGCTGCTCGCGGACCTGATCGCCGTACCCGGCAATCCGCTGGAGGGCATCTCGGTGATGGCCGATGTCCGCTTCGTGATGAAGGGAGGGAAGGTCTTCCGTCACGAGCGCGGCTGAGCAGGGGCGTTGGAAGGGCGAAGTCCTGAGGGGCGGGGCGCAGACTGCGCCCCGCCCCTCAAGCAAGCCGCCTTCACTGCGCCTTGATGTGGTCCTTCATCTCCTCGAGCCGCGTCAGGATCGGATAGCCACCCACGCTCAGCGCGTTCCCGTGCCCGGTCTCGTGGATGTCGAACACCGACTGGACGGCCGCGTAGAAGCCCTGCACGTCGAGAGTCTGGTTGACGGCCCGCTTGGCCTGGCGGAGCGCGAAGGGGTGCATCTGGGCGATCTGCCCGGCCAACTCCATGGTGGCCGCGTCCAGTTCGTCCAGCGGTACGACGCGGTTGACCATGCCGACCTTCTCCGCCTCCTCGGCGATCACGGCCCGTCCGGTGAAGAGGATCTCCTTGGCCTTGCGCGGGCCGAGCTCCCACGTGTGCCCGTGGTACTCCACTCCCCCGATGCCCATGTGCACCACGGGATCGGAGAACTCGGCGTTCTCGGCGGCCACGATCAGATCGCAGGGCCAGCACAGCATCAGCCCGCCCGCGATGCACTTGCCCTGCACCGCGGCGATCGACGGCTTGGGCACGTTGCGCCAGCGCAGGGTGTACTCCAGGTACCGGCGCGCCTCGGCCGTGTAGATCCACTCCAGGGTGATCTTGTCGGGGCTCGGCCACCGGTCCTTCAGGTCGTGGCCGGCCGAGAAGTGCCGCCCGTTGCCCCGCAGCACGATCACCCGTACGTCCTCGTCGGCCGCGGCGCGGGTCCAGGCCGCGTCCAGGTCGTCGAGGAGGCCCATGGTCTGGGCGTTGGCGACCTCGGGCCGGTTGAGCGTGATGACCGCGACCCGGTCCTTGACCTCGTACAGAATCTGGTCCATACGCGTCCTCCTGGGTTATCTCGGCAGGCCGAGGATGCGCTCGGCGATGATGTTGCGCTGGATCTCCGAGGTGCCGCCCGCGATCGTCCCGGCGAAGCTGCGCGCGTACCGCTCGAACCAGCCGGCGATGAAGTTGTCGATGCTCATGTGGTTCGGCGGGCCGGTCACTTCGGGATGGACCAGGCCCTCCGGCCCGCGGTCCTCCAGCGCGTGCAGGCTCGCGACCTGGATCGCCTCGGAGCCGAGCAGTTTGAGGACCGACAGCTCGGCCGCGTCGCGGTCGCCGCCCAGCTGGCGGTAGCCGAGCAGTCTGAGCGCCTGGGCGTCCATGAGCAGCGTCGCGTACCACTCCTCATCGCTGGGCGCGTCCCGGATCAGGTCGTCGAGGCGCTCGGCGAAGCTCAGCCACAGCATGGTCCGCTCGTGCCCGAGCGAGCCGTGCGCCACCGACCAGCCCTTGTTCAGGGGGCCGATGAGGTTCTCCCGCGGGACCCGGACGTCGGTGAAGAACACCTCGTTGAAGTCGAGGTCGTCCTGGGCGGCCATGGACGCGAACGGCCTGCGCACCACGCCCTCGGTGTCGGTGGGGATGAGCAGCACGCTGATGCCCTTGTGCTTGGGCGCGGCCGGGTCGGTGCGGACGAACGTCAGCAGGACGTCCGCGTCGTGCGCGCCCGAGGTCCACACCTTCTGCCCGTTGACGACGAAGTGGTCGCCGTCGAGCACCGCGCGGGTCCGCAGCCCGGCGAGGTCGGATCCGGCGCCCGGCTCGCTCATGCCGAGCGCCGCCGTGATCTCCGTCCGCAGGATGGGAACCGCCCACTGTTTCTTCTGCTCCTCGGTCCCGAAGGTGAGGATCGAGGCGGCGATGATACCGATGCCCTGCGGGTTGAAACTGTGGTAGATCCGCCGCCTCGACAGCTCTTCCAGGTGGGCGAGTTGCTGCGGCAGGGTGGCGCCCCGGCCGCCGTACTCGGGCGGCTTGCCCGGCAGCAGCCAGCCCGCGTCGAACAGCGTCCGCTGCCAGTGCCGCGCCCACGCGGGGACGTCGGCGCTCGACCGCGACGCTGGGACGGCCTCCGCCGCGGTGGGCAGATGCGCGTCGAGGAATGCGGCGAACTCGGCGCGGAACTCCTCCACTTCGGAACCGGAGTCCAGCTTCATCCCGCCACCACCCCTTCGTGCCTGCTCTTCTCCCGTTCCTGCCTCGTCTTCTCCAGCAACGCCCTGCGGTGTACGGCCGCCGTCCCCAGCAGCAGATCTCCGGCCTTGGCCCGTTTGAGGTGGATCTGCAGTTCGTTCTCCCAGGTGAAACCCATCGCCCCGAAGAGCTGGAAGCCATTATGGAAGACGATCCGCTGGCACTCACCGGCGGCGGCCTTGGCCATCGAGGCCGCCCTGCTCCGCCGTGGGTCGTCCTCGGCGATGGTCAGGGCGGAGAAGTAGGCGAGGGCCCTGGCCCGTTCGATGGCGACGTACATGTCCGCCGCCTTGTGTTTGACGGCCTGGAAGGAGCCGATGGGCACGTCGAACTGGACGCGTTCCTTCACATGGGCGACGGCCAGGTCCAGGATGCGTCGGCAGCTGCCGACCGTGGAGATCGCCAGGCCCATCAGGGCCAGGTCCGGAATCCCCGGAACCAGGTCGGGCACGTCCACATGGGCCGTGTGGAGGGTCGGGTCGAAGATGTCGACACGTGCCGCGCCGAGGTCCGAGCCCTCCACGATTTTCACGCCGTCCCGGGTGAGCAGGGCGATCTCGTCCGCCCGGTCCGCGTCGAGGACGAACCGGCCGGTCCCGTCGAACACCCCGGTTCCCGAGCCCCGCGGCAGCCGCCCGGCCAGCGGCGCGAACCAGGTGGCCGTGGCGAGGAAGGGGGTCGGATCGGCCGCGTACCCCAACTCCTCCAGGACGATGGCCAGTTCCACCGGAGGGGCCTCCAGCCACCCCAGTTCCAGATAGGTCGCCCAGAGCTGGTCCTCGGGCTGCGAGCGCGACTTGGCGACGGTCTCGCGGACCAGCCGTTGGAGCAGCCGCTGGTCCTCGTCGAACTCAAACTCCACGGGCCACCTCCAGAAGGATCTTGCCGATGGCGCGGCGATCCAGGTCCAGGGCCGTCGCCACCTCGTCGAGCGGGTGGACGGCGTGGACGCGGGGGTGGATCAGCCCCTCGGCGAACATACGGTTGAGCTCGGCGCGGGTGACGGCCAGTTGCTCCCGCCCGTGCCGCGCCCAGCCGCCGAAGTCGAAGCCGTGGATCGTGACGCCCTTGAGCATCGCCAGATTGAGCGGGAGCCGGGGCACCTCGCCGCTGGCGAAGCCGACGTTCACGAACCGGCCGCCCCAGCGCATGGCCCGCAGCGCCTGTTCGGAGTGCGGCCCGCCGACCGGATCGATGACGATGTCGGCGCCACCCGAGTCCCGGAGCCCGCGCTTGAGGTCGTCGTACGGAAGCACATCGTGGGCACCCGTTTTGAGGCAGGCCGCCCGCTTCTCCTCGGTGGAGGCGACGGCGACCACCTCCGCGCCCAGCAGCGCGGCCAGTTCGACGGCCGCGAGACCGACCCCGCCGGCCGCGCCGAGCACCGCCACCCGCTCCCCTGCCTGGAGGCGGCCGATCAGCGTCAGCGCGTTGTACGCGGTGGCGTGCGAGACTCCGAAGGCCGCCGCGCGCCGGGTCGGGATCGCGTCGGGGATCCGGTGCAGGCCGGCCGCCGGGACGGCGACCCGCTCGGCGAAGGCGCCGACGAAGACGGACCCGAAGACCCGCTCGCCCTGCTCGAACCCGTGCCCCGACTCGGCGACCACCCCGGCGAACTCGCTGCCCGGAGTGAACGGCAGCTCCGCCTTGACCTGGTAGGTGCCCCGGATCACCAGGACGTCCGCGAAGTTCATCGCCGCGTAGTGCACATCGACGAGTACCTCACCGACCGGGTCGGGGATCTCCTCGACGACGACCGGACCGCCGACGGCGTTGCACCGGGCCGCCCTCATAGCCGTGTCGTCGCGGCCAGTTCGGCCGCCTGGGCCGCCATCTGCAGGACGGCGTCCCCGTAGTAGGCCATCTTCGGGTTGCCGCCGTCGCCCTTCACATGGCGGGCGTAGCCGCCCTCCAGCACGATCGCCATCTTGAACCGGGCGAGGATCACGTAGTAGTCGATGTCGCTGACGTCCCGGCCGCTGACCTTGGCGTAGTGCTCGATGATGTCGGCCCGGTCCGGCATGCCCGTGTAGTCGGCGTACCTGCCCGCCGCGTCCCGGTCCTCGTCGGCGTTCGGCCAGCCCATGACGACCCAGCCTAGGTCGAGCAGCGGATCGCCGACGGTGGCCATCTCGAAGTCGACCAGGGCGGCGAGCTCGGCGGGCGCCCCGTGCTTGAACATGACGTTCGCGAACTGGTAGTCGCCGTGGATGATGCCCGGCTCCCACTGCCGGGGCCGGTGTTCACGCAGCCAGGCCGCGGCCGCGTCCAGACCTGGTATCTCGCGGAACGTGAACTTCGCCAGGTGCGCCGACCAGCGGTCGACCTGGCGGTCGTGGAAGCCGTCCGGGCGGCCGAAGCCTTCCAGCCCCTGGGCCCGCCAGTCGACATTGCCGAGCTTGGCAATGCCCTCCACCAGCGCGTAGGCGAGGCCGGGGCGCAGGGACAGGTCGCTCTTGAAGGGCTCGGGCCAGCCGTCGGTGTTCATCGGCGACCAGCCGTCGACGTGGCCCATGAGGTAGAAGCACGAGCCGATCACATCGGGGTCGTCGCAGACGGCGATGGCCTCCGGGTGCGGCACCTCCGTCCCGTTCAGCGCGTTCAGTACCCGGAACTCCCGCAACATGGTCTCGTTACGGCCCGGCGGGACCTTCTCCGGGGGCTTGCGCAGGACCATCCGCCGCTCGCCGCGCCGGATGTCGAAGATGTCGTTGGAGGTGCCCCCGGAGATGAGGGACGCCTCGACCGGTTCACCCGGAGCGATGTCCTGACCGTCCAGCCAGCGGGCGAGCGACTCGATGTTCACATTTTCTCCAGCTGCTTGCGAGCCCACTCCCGGCGAGCGGGCAGATGCTGCGACGGCCACAGCCCGGACGCGGCCTCGTAGCCGCGCAGCAGGTCCTTGGCCACCGTGATCTTGTGGATCTCCGAGGGTCCGTCGACGACCGCCATGACGGCCGCGCCGGTCCACATGTCGGCGAAGGGCATCTCGTTGGACACGCCCAGGGCGCCGTGCAGATGCATGGAGCGGTACACGATGTCGTGCAGCACCTTCGGCGTCAGGAACTTGATGGCGGAGATGTCCTTACGGACCCGCTTGTAGTCCTGGTACTGGTCGATCTGCCAGGCCGTGTGCAGCACGAACAGCCGGAACTGCTGCAGCTGCGCGTAGGAGTCGGCCAGATCGGCCTGGACCAGCTGCTTGTCGGCGAGCCTGCTGCCCTGGGTCTCCCGCGACAGGGCGCGCTCGGCCATCATGTCCAGCGCCTTCTGGCACTGCCCGACGACCCGCATCGCGTGGTGAACCCGTCCGCCGCCGAGCCGGGTCTGCGCGATGGCGAACGCCTGGCCCTCGCCGCCGAGCAGCGCGTCACCGGGGACGCGGACACCGTCGTACTCGATGAGCGCGTGCATGCCGTCGTCCGGGGCCTCGCTCATCAGGCCGAGGTGGCGTTCCATCCGGATGCCCGGGGTGTCGCTGGGCACCAGGAACATCGACATGCCCCGGTACGCGCTGACGTCCGGGTCGGTCACCGCCATCACGATGACGAACTTGGAGGTCCGCGCGTTGGAGGAGAAGAACTTGCGGCCCGTGATGACCCAGTCTCCCCCGCTCTCGGCTCCGCTCGAGCGGGAGGTGCCCCCATCGTCCCGTACGGCACGTGTGGTGAACATCTTCGGGTCGGCGCCGGCCTGCGGCTCGGTCATGGAGAAACAGGAGAAGCACTCGCCTTCGAGCAGCGGCTTGAGGTAGCGCTCCTTCTGCTCCTCGGTGCCGTAGCGGGCGATGATCTCGGCGTTGCCGGTGTCCGGCGCGGCCGTGCCGAAGATGACGGGGGCCCAACTGGACTCCCCCAGGATCTCGTTGATGAGGGCCAGCTTGAGCTGTCCGAAGCCACGTCCGCCGAGCTCTGGACCGAGATGGGGCGCCCACAGTCCCTGGTCGCGCACCTGCTGCTTGAGGGCCCGGACGATCGGGCCGGTCTCCTCGTCGAGCGGGTGGAAGGCCCGGTCCGGGTAGACCAGGTCCAGCGGGTCCACGCGCTCGGCGCGGAACCACCTGATCCACTCCAGTTTCTTCTCGAACTCCGGCTCGGTGGAAAAGTCCCATGCCATGTCAGACGATCCTCGTTTCGTGGTTCCGCCAGTACGTCTCCCGGAGCAGGCCCTTGCGCAACTTGCCGCTGGGGTCCCTGGGCAGGCTCAGGACGAAGTCGACAGCGCGCGGGCACTTGTACGGGGCGAGGCGCTCCCGGCAGTACGCGAGCAGCTCGTCGGCGCTCACGTCGGCGGCGGCCGGCTGGACCACCGCGAGGACCCGTTCGCCCCTCTCGGGGTCCGGGACCCCGATCACCGCGACGTCGGCCACCCGCGGGTGCATGACCAGGACGTCCTCGGCCTCCCGCGGGTAGATGTTGACCCCGCCGGACACGATCATGTGCGCGGCCCGATCGGTCAGATACAGATACCCGTCCGCGTCGAGATACCCGATGTCCCCCAGGGTGTTCTCGCCGAAGTGGACGACACCGTCGACGATGCGGACGTCGTCGCCCGCCCGGCCCACCGATCCCGGGTGGGCCAGCCACTCCTCGGGACCGATGACCGTGAACCCGTACGCCTCGGTCCCGGAGCAGAACTCGTGGATGATCGGGCCGAACCAGTCGAGCATCCGCCGCTTGACCTCCACCGGACAGGGCGCGGCGCCGTGGAGGAGCACGCGCAGGCTGCTCAGGTCACAGGCGCGCTGCTTCGCCTGCCATCCCAGATACATGCGGCGAGAATATCATTCTCAGTGAGTGCAAGTAAGAGTCTCGTAACCTGTGATGCGCGATTCGGTAGGGCGCCGCGACTTATTCCCGTTGAAGTGGAGTATCGTTCTGCAAGTGACCGCAGTCCCCGAAGAGCCAGCGTGGCGCCAGCGCGCCGTAGAGCGATCGACCCGTGCCGCGAAGCTGCGCGCCGAGCAACGCGTGCAGCGCTTCCTGGACTCGGCACAGGAGTTGATCGTCGAGAAGGGCACGACCGACTTCACCGTCCAGGAGGTCGTCGACCGCTCGAAGCAGTCCCTGCGCAGCTTCTACCAGCACTTCGACGGCAAGCACGAGCTGCTCCTCGCCCTGTTCGAGGACGCGCTCTCGATGGGCGCCGCCAAGGTCCGCGAGGCTGCCGCCGCCGAGAGCGATCCGCTGCAGCGCCTGCAGATCGCCGTCGAGACGCTCTACGAGCAGTCGCACCCCAGCCCCGGCGTCCAGCGCCCGCTGTTCAACGATTTCGCACTGCAACTGCTGGTCAAGCACCCCGAGCAGGTGGCAACCGCCCACATCCCGATGCTCACCGTCTTCACCGAGATCATCGAACAGGCCGCCGAGGCCGGTCTCATCGCCGGCGGGAGACCCCGCCGACAGGCCGCCCTCGTCATGCAGACGGTCATGTTCGCCTCGCAGGCCCACGGCGTCCCCGCCGACAGCCACGCCCACCCGGTGACCTCCGAGGAGGTCTGGCAGTTCTGCCTGGGCGGCATCTCGGGCGTACCGGCCACGGCGGGCAGGTCCGCCTCCGCGTAGTACCGGCTGGAGCCCTCTGATCCCGTGCGCGGGGAGTCCCATTCTCCTCCTCGGAGAGTATGGTTCCCGTCATTGCGCCGGAGGATCAGAGGGGTTCCCGTGTCGATACGGTCGGGTGCCGGACCTCATTACCGGGTCGTCCAATGGGCCAGCGGCAATATCGGCTCCCGTGCGCTGCGGGCGGTCGTCGAGCACCCGGACCTGATGCCGGCCGGGCTGTACGTCCATACGCCGGACAAGGCGGGACGAGACGCCGGAGAGCTGTACGGCCTCGGCCCGACCGGTGTGATCGCGACCCACGACATCGACGAGATCGTGGCCCTCGGCGCCGACCGCGTCCTCTACATGCCCCGGGCCTGCGACATGGACGAGGTGTGCCGGTTGCCGGCCTCGGGCGCGAACATCGCGACGACCCGGGGCGAGTTCCATCGCGCCGCCGGCCTCGATACCGCGGTGCGCGAGCGAGTCGAGGCCGCGTGCGAGAGCGGCAAGTCCTCGATCCACAGCACCGGAAGCAGCCCCGGATTCATCACGGAGGCACTTCCCCTGGCCCTGAGCTCGATCCAACGGCGGCTCGACGGCCTTAGGACCTGTCCTGGCTCGGGTGCGGTCCTCGGCGTGCGCGGAGCGGACGTACGGCGGGTGACTCGTCGTACGCAGGGAGGACATACCGATCCTTTGGTACTGCGTTCTCAGTAGCCGGGACAGTCGACCGACACATGACGACGAAAGACCCCCTGCTCGTGGAAGCTGGGAAGGGTCCCGGGACCGGATGGGGAGACCTGCGCATCGTGACCACGGTGCCCCTCGTGAAGAACCCGGACCGCTCTCGTTCGCGGTTCGTACGCGATATCGCCCACCATGGTCACAGCACCCGACAGGAAACCCTCCCGATGATCACCAGCCGACAGCGGTTCGCCCAGGACCATCCCCGCGTCATCGACGCGACGGTAGTCCTGCTGCTGTTCGCGGCCGCCGCCCTCGGCAGCGCGTGGAGCAGCGACGAACCCACCGGCCAGCGGATCGCCTGGTGGCCCGGCATGCTTCTCGCGGGCGTCGGCGCCCTCGCCCTGGTGTGCCACCGCAGGTACCCCCGCACGGTGGTCGCGGTGACCGCGGCCGCAGCCAACGGCGCCAGCGCGCTGGGCTACCTGATCACCCCGCTGCTGCTGGCGCCGCTCATGGCCGCGCTGTACTGGCTGGCCGTTTACACCGACCGCAGGACCGCACGCATCGGTCTCTTCGGCACCGCCGCACTGCTGATCACCACCGCGCTGATCTCGGACCCGTACCACCATCCGTTCTCGCTCAAGACGGTCGGCCCCGCCTTCTGGGTGCTGATGCCCATCGCCTGGGGCACCGCGACCCGGCTGCGGAGCGCCTATCTGGAGGCCGTGCAGGCACGCGCCGAGTACGCCGAGCGCACCCGCGAGGAGGAGGCGCGGCAACGGGTCGCCGAGGAGCGGATGCGGATCGCCCGCGAGTTGCACGACGTCGTCGCCCACCACCTCGCGCTGGCCAACGCGCAGGCCGGGACCGCCGCGCACCTCGCGCGCACCCATCCCCAGCAGGTCCAGAAGATCCTCGACGACCTCGCCGGTACCACCGCCTCGGCGCTGCGCGAACTGAAGGCCACCGTCGGGCTGCTGCGCCAGGCCAACGACCCCGACGCACCCCTGGAACCCTCCCCGGGTCTGGACCAGCTCTCGGAACTCACGGCCGCGTTCGCGACCGCCGGACTCAAGGTCGACGTCATCGCCGAAGGCGAACCGTGTCCACTGTCACCGGGAGTGGACCTGACCGCCTTCCGCATCATTCAGGAGGCACTCACCAACGTCGCCAAGCACGCCGCCTCGGACACGGCCCACGTACGGCTCGTCTACTCCCACAACCGGCTGACCATCACGGTCACCGACGACGGAGCGAGCACGGTGCCCACCGCTCCGGCCCCGGGCCATGGTTTCGGTCTGATCGGGATGCGCGAGCGCGCCCTGTCCGTGGGCGGTCGGCTCAAGGCCGATCACCGGGCCGAGGGCGGCTTCGAGGTCACCACCGATCTGCCGCTGCACTCCCCCGCCCCGGAACAGGACCGCACCTCATGACCATCCGCGTGCTGCTCGCCGACGACCAGGCCCTCCTCCGGGCGACCTTCCGGATCCTCATCGACTCCTGCCCCGACCTCGAAGTCGTCGACGAAGCCACCAACGGCAAAGAAGCCATCGACCTCGCCCGCATCCACCAACCCGACATCGTCCTCATGGACATCCGCATGCCCGGCACCGACGGCCTCACCGCCACCGCCGCCATCTGCGCCGAACCCGACCTCGACACCACCCGCGTCCTCATCCTCACCACCTTCGAAATCGACGAATACGTCGCCCAGGCCCTCCGCGCAGGCGCCAGCGGCTTCCTCGGCAAAGACGTCGGCGCCGACGCCCTCCTCGACGCCATCCGCACCGTCGCCGCCGGCGACACCCTCCTCTCCCCCCAAGCCACCCGCGCCCTCATCACCCGCTTCCTCACCACCCCCACCCCCGGCACCCCCCTCGCACCCCCCGAAGCCCTCACCACCCTCACCGCCCGCGAACGCGAAGTCATGGCCCTCGCAGCCGAAGGCCACTCCAACCACGAAATCGCCGACCGACTCACCGTCAGCCCCCTCACCGTCCGCACCCACATCCACCGCGCCATGACCAAACTCGGCGCCCGCGACCGCGCCCAACTCGTCGTCATCGCCTACCAGACCGGCCTCGTCACCCCCACACCACCGGCTGACTGACCGCACGCGCTGCGCATGCCGACCCGCCCCGTGCTGTGATAACCCATGAGGATCACCATCTCTGGGAGAGATGAGCTGCGGCGTCGGGAGAGGACATGGATCTGCGGCAGATGGAGGTCGTGGTCGCGGTGGCAGAGGAGGGCGGGTTCACCGCGGCGGCGCAGCGGCTGCACGTGGTGCAGTCGGCCGTGTCGAGCACGGTACGGGCGCTGGAGCGGGAGCTCGGGACCCCGTTGTTCGACCGCACCACGCACCGAGTGTCGTTGACGACGGCCGGCGAGGCCTTCGTACCGGCCGCGCGGGCGACCTTGCGGGCCGCCGAACAGGCGCGGTCGGCGGTCGACGCCGTCCAGGGGCAGCTGCGGGGACGGGTGACGGTCGGCACGATGCAGGGAGTATGGGCCGATCTGCACCGCCCGCTGGCCGCGCTGCGCGCGGAGCACCCGGGAGTGGTGGTACGGCTGCGCCAGGCGGCGGTGACCGACATCCGGCAGGCGCTGCGCGAGGGCACGGTGGATCTGGCCGTGGTCGCTCTCGACCGTCAGCAGCAGCGCGGGCTGGTGGCCCGGCTGCTCTCCCAGGAGGAGATGGTGCTGGTGTCCGCGCCGGAGCGGGCCCTCTCCGTGTCCGGAGCCGACGGGACGGTCACGCTCGCCGAAGCGGCCCGGCTGCCGCTGGTGGACTTCACGCCCGGCTGGGCGATCCGTCTCGCCGTCGACCGGGCGTTCCGTGCCGCCGCCGTCGAGCGCGAGTCGACCTTCGAGGTCAACGACATCGTCGCGGCATCCGAACTCGTCCGCGCCGACCTGGGCGTCTGCGTCATGCCCACCTCGATCGCCACCCGCTTCCCCGACCTGACCAAACACCGTTTCGACCGGCACGCGCCGAACTGGAAGGTCATGGTGGTCCGACCACACGGCGAAGCACCTCCGGCCGTCGCCGCGCTCCTACGCCACATGACCTGACCAAGCGCGACGACCCCGGCCGCGAAACCGGGGGCCGGGAGGCCCGGAAGCGCGGGGCGGCCAGAGCAGGCCCAGCGCGGCCGGCGCGGGCCGCGGCGGGCCGCGGCGCCGGGGTGGGGCGCCGGGGTGGGGCGCCGGGGTGGGGCGCCGGGCCGGGGCGCCGGGGTGGGGCGGTCATCGTCTCTGGAGATGACTGACATCTCCTATCATCGCCACCACAGGGGAAGCGCGAGGGCTCTCCGGGCGCTGAGGAAACCGTGCGGGCGGCAAAGAGGCCGCTCGTCCACCACTCAGCGTTTCGCCGAACCGCTCAACCGGTTCCCTTCCCGAGAAGGTGCCCGTGTCCAAGTCCCCCGTCCTCAAGCCATCGCCGTCGGGTCAGGCCGCCACCGCCCAGGCCGCGCACGGCGTGCCGGGCTGGCTGGTCGCCCTCTTCGCCGTCGCCTCCGGCATGACGGTCGCCAACCTGTACTACGCCCAGCCCCTGCTGTCCTCGCTGCGTGACGTGTTCCATGTCGGCACGGCCGCCGCCGGCGGACTCATCACCCTCACCCAGGTCGGCTATGTCCTGGGCATGCTCTTCCTGGTCCCGCTCGGCGATCGCCTGGAGAAGCGCGGACTGATCAGCGTGCTCCTGACGGTCACCACGCTCGCCCTGGTCGCCGCAGGTCTCGCCACCAGCTTCCCCATGCTGCTGATCGCCTCCCTGATCAGCGGAGCCACCTCGGTCGTCGCCCAGATCCTGATCCCCTTCGCGGCGAGCCTCGCCCCCGACCACGCCCGTGGCCGGATCGTCGGACGGGTGATGAGCGGTCTGCTCACCGGCATCCTGCTCTCCCGCACCCTCAGCAGCCTGGTCTCCGACGTGGCGGGCTGGCGGGTCGTGTACCTGGGCTCCGCCGTCCTGATGGCGCTGCTGGCCCTGGCCCTGCGCGCGGCCCTGCCGCAGCACGCGCCGACCACGACGATCCCGTACGTCCATGTCCTGCGCTCCACGCTCCAGCTGGTGCGCACACACCCCGCGTTGCTGCGCCGGGGCCTCTACCAGGCCGCGATGTTCGGCGCGTTCAGCGCGTTCTGGACCACGGTGTCGTACGTCCTGACGGGCCCCCACTTCCACTACTCCCCTGTCGGAGTCGGCCTCTTCGCCCTCGTCGGCGCGGCCGGAGCGGCCGTCGCCCCGTTCGCCGGTCGCTGGGCCGACCGGGGGCTCGTCCGCCCCATGACCGGCGTCGCCTTCGCCGTCGCGGCCCTGGCCTTCGTGCTCGCGGGCTTCGGCCAGAACCACGTCACCCTGATCGCCCTCGCCGCGATCCTCGTCGACACGGCCGTACAGACCACCCTGATCCTCGGCCAGCACACCATCTACCAGCTCGACCCGAACGCCCGCGCCCGCCTCAACAGCGCGTTCATCGCGACCTTCTTCGTCGGCGGCGCGCTCGGCTCCCAGCTCGGCTCGATCGCCTACCACGCCGCCGGCTGGGCAGCGGTCAGCGTGCTCGGCGCCGCCCTGCCGGTGCCGGCCTTGCTCTACTGGGCGACGGAACGCCGCGCAGCCTGATCAATGCCCCCGGCCACGGGTCACGACCCCGCTTCCCTCCGCAGGAAGTTGCTCACCTGGCAGGCGAGACTGTCCCTCGCGGAGTCGGAGCGGGTACCGGCGTCGACCGAGCCTTCGTACAGGTCGATACCACCCACCCAGAGGTACCGGTCGGTCCACTCGTCGTCGACCTTCAGCTGGACCTGGATGTCCACCCGGGGCAGGGAGGCGTCCGGGCCCGCGGCGAAGAGGACCGCGGTGGCCCGGCGCAGGGGGTACACGTCGTAGCCCTCGATGAACTGGGAGTTGCGCCAGTCCAGGAAGGCGCTCTCGCCGTCGGCGCCGACACGGATGTCGATCTGGCCGTCCTCGAGGTGGATGCCGAAGTGTTCGCCACCGCGGTTCTCGACCGTCACGCGGCACCGGAAATAGGTCAGTCCCTCGGCGGCGTCGTCGCGTCCCCTCGGCGGCTCCGCCCGCTCCACTCCGTGGACGCGGACACGCAGGCCGGCATGCTCGTCGTACTCCTGCCAGTCCCCGACCACGTTCGGCTCGTGCACGGTCCACCTCTCCACCTCAGAGAGCTGTTTCCTATCTGTGCTCTCAACTGGGTGTCAAATGAGCGGCACGCACCGTGGCCAGGGATTTTGCCCTCCTTGATCGGCGATCAAGCCGTGCCCAGCCAGAACCCGTGTCCCCGCCGCCCGGGGGACATTTCCACGCGTGCTGCACATCACGTTCTCAGGTGCCGCGGCGCAGCGTCCGCATCTGTTCGTCGAGCGGGCCGAGTCCGACGTCGCGGCGCCGCTCGTCGAGGGTCTCGGGCCGGCGGATCGGATACGGACGGAAGGTCGCGGGGTCGACCCGGGTGCCGTAGAACTGCGGCTGGCCGAGTTCGACCGCGCAGTGGTCGGCGATGTAGGCGTGGTGCGGGGCGGGGCAGCGTCCGTCGGCGGTGGCCCGGGCGATCAGATCGCGGCAGCGGAGCTGGAAGTCGAGGTCCGGGGCGTGCAGCAGGATCATCAGGGCCGCGGTCGAGGCGGGCGCGCCGACCAGGTCCGCGGTCGGCCAGCCGTGCCGGCGGACGATCGCCGCGAGGGCGTCGGCGTTGGTCCTGCGGCACTCGACGAGGCCGCGCCGGATCTGTGGGGTGGGGTTCGTGCGCGCCTGCCGCATCAGGTGCCGTTCCTCGTCGGCCCTGCGCGAGAGTTCCCGGGCGATTGCGGCCGCGAGTGCCGGGAGGATGTGCGCCGGTGTGCCGTCCGGCTCCGTCGGCGTACCGTCCGGATCCCTCGGAGCGTCGAGAGCGAGGTGCGGTGGAGGACCCTTCATGGCATACCTCGCAGCGTCAGTGTGAACCACACCTTCTTGCCCGTGGTGCCTGGTTCGGGCGGTGCGATGCCCCAGTCGTCGGTCAGTGCGCCCACGATGGCCAGTCCGCGTCCCGACTCCTCGGCCGCGTCCATGGCCCGCGGCCGCGGCAGGGCGAGCGAGCGGTCGGCGACCGTCACGCGCAGCTGGTGCTCGGTGCACTCGAGGGTGACGGTGATCCAGTCGCCGGGGCCGGGGCTGCCGTGTCTCACCGCGTTGGCGAAGAGTTCGTCCGTCGCGAGGACAGCGTTGTCGAGGTGCTCGGGCAGCCGCAGGTGGGTGAGGCACTCGGCGACCATGGTCCGTACTCCGGCCGCGCGCGACGGGTGGGCGGGGACGGTGGTCCGCACCAGGCGGGGTCGGCGCACGGGCAGCACGGCGGCGTCACCGGGCCGGGTCCGGCCCGTGGGCACGTGGCCGTCCGTCGTGTGGGCGTCGTGCGGCGGTGAGGGCGACGGCCCGCGGCGATGTGCCCTGGATGCCGTCATCGGTCCTCCTTCGTGTGCAGCGCGGGTGGGGGACGTGCTCGGTGGCTGCCCATGCAGCCAACAGGGCCCGGCCATGGGTCGACCAGGGGGTATCGGGGTTGTCCGGTTGCGGGCGCGTAGTGGCATGGGATGTATGTTCGATCGGGTGAGCAACGTCAGCGGGATCCGGACGTCGGCGCCACCGGGCGAGCCCACCGGGTGGTCCGGCGTACGCGGCAAGCGCGTACTGGTCACCGGTGGCACCCGGGGTCTCGGCGAGCAGATCGTGCGGCTGCTCGCCGCCGAAGGGGCCCGGGTGGCGACCTGCGCGCGCACCGCGGGGGACCTGGAGGCGTTGGCGGAGTCGCTGGACGTCCCCTTGTTCACGCGGGCGCTCGATGTCACCGAGCCGGAGCACCTGGAAGACTTTGTCGCAGCCATGGCGAAACGTTTCGGCGGGCTCGATGGGGTGGTGGCCTGTACGGGGGGTTCTCGCGGAGGCCGCTTCGAGGAGGCCGACGCCGGGGACTGGGCGGCGACCTGGGAACTGAACGTCGGCCATACGGCGCGGCTGGTGCGGGCCGCGGTGCCGCATCTGCGGGCGGCGGGCGGCGGCTCGGTCGTGGTGATCTCGTCGATCTCCGGCTGGAAGCCCGGGTCGCCCGTCCAGTACGGGGTCGCCAAGTCCGCGCAGATCCAGCTGGCCGCCTCGCTCGCCCGCGAGCTCGGACCGGACGGGATCCGGGTGAACGCCGTCTCCCCCGGGTCGATGCTGATCCCGGGCAGGCGCTGGGACCGGATGCGCCGGGAGGACCCCGCGGCGTACGCCGACTTCGTGGCGACGGAACTTCCGAGCGGGGAGCCGGTTGCTCCACAGGAGGTCGCCCGGGTGGTGGCGTTCCTGCTGTCGGACTGGTCGAGCGGCATCTCCGGAGCCCATCTCCCCGTCGACCGTGCCCAGAACGCACCCTCCCCGGACGGCTATTGAGTCGCCGAACGGAACCGAGCCACCCCCGGGCGGACTCAGGCCACCGACCGGCGGACCTACGCCACCCCCGGACGGACTCAAGCCGTCCGGCGGAGCGGCCGCTCTTCCCCCGGTCACCTCAGGCTCCCCCGCAGCGCCCGGGACCCGCGCCCAGAACCCCGCCCCATCGGCTCGTACGGCAACCGAGCCGGCGGGCCGTCATGCCACCGCCCCCAGCACGCCCCGGGACCTGCGTTCGAACTCCTGGACCATCGGCTCGTGGCGGCGGGGTTCCAGGCGCCTGCGGAAGTCGCGCAGGGCCTGGATCGAACGTTCGCTGTGCACGGTGCTGAGCGTGTCCAGCGCCTCGGTGGCGGTACCGACGGCCTCGTCGAGGCGGTCCTGCTGGAGATGGGCGGTCGCGAGGACGGAGCGGCTGATGGCCTGGCGCCTGCGCCGGTCGGCGCCCGCGCTCAGCGACTCGCTCGCCGTGCGTTCGGCCTGCGCGGCGAGCCCGAGGTCACGGAAGCACAGGGCGGCCTCTGCCTGCAGATAGTGGTGGTCGAGGTAGCGCACCCAGAGGGACTCCTGCGCGGCTCCCCGACTCACGTCCAGCTGCTGTTCCGCCAGGCGCAGGGCCTCGGAGGCCTCGCCCGGGTGTCCCTGGGCCGCGTGGCCGCGTGCCGCCATGGCGTACAGACGCATGAGTCCGAGCGGGCTGCCCGCACCCTTCGCGGTGGCGACTCCCGCCCGGGCCAGCGCCACCCCCTCGTCGGGGCGGCCGAGGTTGGTGGCCAGATGGGAGAGTCCGGCCAGGATCTGCCCGCCCAGCACCCGGTCACGGCCCTCGGCGCACAGCCGTAACCCCTGGGTCATGTACCGCTGCGCGAGCCCGTACTCCCCCGCGTCGTACGAGCTCCAGCCGGCCATCGCGGCGAGGCGCGCGGCAGCCGCGTACAACTGGCGTTGCAGCTGCGGCGGCGTACCACGCCGCTGCAGCAGGGGGACGACCTCGGTGGACAGGTAGTGCACGATGCTGGTGCGCACCCCGCCGCCGCCGTAGTGGTTGTCCATCTGGTCGAACATGGCGATCATCGCGTGCACCTGCTCGACCGGCCCGCCGTCGGCCACCGGCGACGGACGGAAGCCGTCCTGCTGCTCCAACAGCCAGAGCAGCCATTCGCGTTGAGGGTTCGTCAGCGCGGCGGCGACGAAGGGCACCGAGCCGAGCAGGCTGCGGCGGGAGATGTCGGTGGACCCCAGCTCGGCCAGGGTGTGAAGGGTTTCTGCCACGTCTGCGCCATAGACGAGCGCCCGGACCGCGACCGGGCGCTGCTGATCGGAGTGGAAGCCGAGGTCCGCGGGCGACACCGCGCGGCCGAGCCGCTCGGACAGCACCGCCGCGATCAACTCCGGCGTGGCACCCCGCGGTTGCTGGCCCTGGAGCCAGCGGGTGACCGACGCCTTGTCGTAGTTGGAGTCCACACCCTGGCGGCGGCCCAGTTCGTTGACCCTGAGGGCGAGGGAGGCGTAGGAGCAGCCGGCGTCCTTGAGGGCGGCCGCCAGCGTCGTGTTGGCCCCGCCGGGGCCCTTGCCTGCGCTCCTTGATTGTCCGTCGGTCACGGTGGCCACCCAGGTCTCGCATCACGGTCGCGTACGGCTGCGCCCGTACCTGCCGGTACTTCAATCCCATTGCAGCAGAGCGCAGTTGAGCGTTCGTCGCCTCTGACTGTGCGACAGGTCACTCGATCACTATGGTCGCCGACAGGCTCAACACGCAACCGGCGTTCTGATAATTTCAGAACGATCCGCATCGCCCTGTCTCTGTCAACGACCGCGTGGCACACTGCACGCTGTGATACAGCCGTACCGGGAGGTAGGAAGTGAGTGACAACCGCTCGGGCGGCAGCGCACCCACGGTCCTGCGGATGGTTCTCGGCAAGCGGCTTCGACAACTGCGGGAACGGGCCGGAGTGTCGTTCGAGGACGCGGCACGGGCGATCGAGGTCACGCCCCTGACGGTCCGCCGGATCGAGAAGGCCGAGGTCGGCCTACGGATCCCCTACGTGAGGGAGTTGCTGCACGCCTATGGGGTCCCTGCGACGGAGATCGACGACTTCCTCACCCTGGCCCGCGAGGCCAACCAGCCCGGGTGGTGGTACAAGTACCGCGACGTGCTGCCCGAGTGGTTCAGCGCCTATGTGAGCCTGGAGAGCGAAGCCAGCGTCATCCGTCTCTACGAACCCCACTACGTCCCCGGCCTGTTGCAGACGAACGACTACGCCACCGCGCTCATGCGCGTGGGCTTCCCCAACGAGTCGAAGGAGGACATCGCCCGTCGCGTCGCCCTGCGGACCAAGCGGCAGGACCTGCTCGCCAAACCGGACGCGCCCGCCATCTGGGCCATCCTGGACGAGACGGTGCTGCGCCGCCCGGTGGGCGGGGCCGAGGTGATGCGGGCCCAGATCGACCGGCTGCACGAGGTCCTGGACATGCCGAAGGTCAGGATCCAGGTCATGCGCTTCGGAGTGGGGGCACACCCCGGCGCCTTCGGCCCGTTCCACCACTTCCGCTTCGGTTTCTCCGAACTGCCCGACGTCATCTACACCGAAAGCCTCGCCGGCGCGGTCTATGTCGACCGGCCCGCCGACGTCGTCACCTATCTCGAAGTACTGGACCGGATGTCCGTGCAGGCGGAGCCGGTCGCTCGGACCAGGGCCATCCTGGGTGAACTGCGTAAGGAGTTGTGATCCATGGGATCCAAGGGCCCCATCTACAGCGGCATGCCGGCCGTCGACCTGGGCACCGAGGGCTGGGAGAAACCCTGGAGCGGTACGAACGGCGGGAGTTGCGTCGAGGCCAAGCGACTGCCCGACGGCAGCGTGGCCTTCCGCCAGTCCAAGGACCCGGACGGGCCCGCGCTGGTCTACACCCGGGACGAAATGATCTCGTTCCTCGAAGGCGCCAAGTCGGGTCAGGCCGACTTCCTGATCGCCTGAGGCTCTCCAGCCTGGTGAGCGATACGTAACGAACCCGTAGCAGACCGTCACGCGTACGCCCGGCGCCCAGGCGCCGTCGGACACCCTCCTCGGCCCTGTAGCTGTGCGGGCTGGGCCGACCGGCGTCCGGAGGGACGTGCCACGCGGGCTGACGGCTCCTGCCGTCAGCACCAGGGCACGAAAGCGATGGGCTTGCGGCCGGCAACACATGGGATCACCAAGCCAATCCGAGACGCTCGGACAACCCGCCGCAAGCTCCCGAGCTCCCGAGAACCTCCAGACACTCGGGAGAACCTCCGAAGCCACACCACTACGCCCGCGCAACCGGACAACCCGCGCGCCCACTGCCGCTGTGCGGGTTGTCCGTCCACACTGAGGGAATCGGTCGTCCTGGAGGGAGCGGTATGCGCACCGGTCCTTGTTCCGAGGTGGGTCCGGGTCCTGAAGCGGGCCCTGGTGCCGAGGTGCGGGGATGATCCTCCGCCAGGCCCTCACCCAGTGCCGGACCCTGGTCGTCGAAGGCCCCGACGGGATCAGCAGAAGTGCCCTGATCGCCGAACTGGCCCACCACGGATTCACCGTCCGGCTCTGCCGCGGCCCCCTTCACCATGTGGACCCCACCCAGCCGTACCGCGAACTCCTCTCCGCACCGGGCCGGTTGGCCGTCGACGGCAGTCTCGTCCACGAACTGGTCTACGGACCACTGCGCCGCGGGCGCTCCCGGGTGACATGGATCCAGGCCCTCGACTTCGCCGAAGCGGTGGCGGAACGCGACGGCGCCCTGATCCATGTGACGGGCGAGACGGACGACACCGAGGCGGTCGACGCGTACGAACGGGCACTGCACACCCTCGCCCAGCACGTCCCCGTGGTGACCCTCGACGCCGAGGGCATCGGCCATCCGATCCGCGGCCCCGCCTGCACACACCATCAACTCGAGCAATACAAAGGGCAGTTGACGGTAGGTTACTGACAGACCGCGTGACGCAGGCAGGAGACAATCCCATGACAGACAGCCGGCCCACCCCCGACCAAGAGGCGCTGTCCAAGATCGACACCACGGTGCCGCACTCGGCCCGCATCTGGAACTACTGGATGGGCGGGAAGGACAACTACGAGGTCGACCGGATCGCGGGTGACGCCTATCGCGAGGTGGCGCCGAACATCGAGACGATGGCCCGGGCCTCCCGCGAGTACCTGATCCGGAGCGTTACCTTCGTGGCCGGCGAGCTGGGCATCCGCCAGTTCCTGGACATCGGCACCGGCCTGCCCTCGTACGACAACACCCACCAGGTCGCCCAGCGGGTGGCGCCCGAGTCACGCATCGTCTACGTCGACAACGACCCCCTGGTGCTCCGCCACGCCCAGGCACTGCTGACCAGCACTCCCGAGGGCGTCACCAACTACATCGACGCGGACCTGCACGAGCCCGAGAAGATCATCGAGTCGGCGAGCGGGATCCTGGACTTCGACCAGCCCGTCGCCCTGATGCTCATGGGCATCCTCGGTCACATCCAGGACTACGAGGAAGCCAAGTCGATCGTCCGCACCCTCCAGGCCGCCCTGCCCTCCGGCAGCTACTTCGTGCACTACGACAGCACCGACACCGACGCCGCGCTCAAGCAGGCCCAGCAGGGCTATGACGACACCGGCGCCATCCCGTACGTACTGCGCAGCCCCGAGCAGCTCACCGCGTACTACGAAGGCCTGGAGCTGATCGAACCCGGCATCGTGTCCTGCCCTCTGTGGCGCCCCGAGCCCGGCAGCTCTCCGGAGCCCACGGACGTCCACGGCGGCGTGGCCCTCAAGCCGTGATGCCACCCATCTGACCGGGGTTCGGCAAGGCGGGCGGGCCGGTGTCCCGGGCACGGCCGAGCAGCTTCGCCGGATTGCACCGGTGCCCGGCAGCCGGGTCCCATGGACCGTGGACCCGGTAGCCGTAACGCTGCCCCGGCCCGACACCGGGCAGATAGCAGTGCCACACGAAGCCGTCGGCCTCGGTCATCGTGACCGTGCGCGTGGTGCCGTCGTCATCGAGGAGGACGAGGTCGACGCGTTCGGCGACTTCGGTGAACAGGGCGAAGTCGGTGCCTTCGCCGTCGTATGCCGCGCCCGGTGGAGAGGGGCGCCGGTCCAGATGCGCACGTGATCACCGTACGGCGATCACGGCCTCGGTGTCGTCACGCAGTCCGGCGAAGGCCGGAACCGGCAGCGGTATCTGACGCGGCGTCCGCAGCGCCTCCCGCAGACTGGGCATGGGCCTGGTCGGGACCAACGGGGCGCGCTCGGCGGCACGGGCCCGCCAGGAGAACCAGATGATCTTGCCGCCGGAACCGGTGGCACAGCAGCCCCATCCGTCGCTCAGCGCGGCGATCTGCGCCAGGCAGCCCTGTGGGGCGTTGTGCGGGCGAAGATCCTGATCGTTGTCGGAGACGGCGGTGATGAGGTGCGAACCGTTCCACCACATCTCGATGGTCGTGTTCTTGTCCGCCGCGTGCTCGTCGATCGTATGAAGCAGCGCTTCGGCACAGTGGCAGACGGACTCGACAAGGGTCCCCAGGTTCCAGTACCGGAGGTGGGCCCCCAGAATGCGCCGGATCTGTCCGACCCGTTCCGGGGTGACCTCCACGTCGAGGTGGTAATAGCAGGGCACTGCAGTTTTCATCGTCGTTGGCTCCTCACGGCGAAGCTCCCGCTTTTCCTCGCCCTTGCCGGGCCGGCCCCGAACACGAAGCGTGAGCGCTGAACGCTTCTGAGTCAGTCCCAGAGTGAGAGCACTACTCCGTTCGTGCAACCCGAGAGCCGCCGCCCGCTGTAGTTGAAGACCCAACAAGACGCTTGGTGTCCGCACGGGCACCATGGGTGAGGGTGCCGACCGCTCGTAGCGGGGCGGTTTCCCTCCGCGCACGGCCGTCCGGCACCAGCCGGGTGCCCCGTGCGCGGCCGAGAAAGTGGGAAGGTGACCAGCGCCATGCTGCTGCCTGCCAAAGCCGAGGTCGCCAGGCACCTGGAGCAATACCGGGCCTGGGAACGGCGGCTGCTCTTGGCCCCGGCCGACCACGCGGTGCGGGGCAACTTCGAGAACACGGGGTACACCCTGTGCGTGCTGATGGGGAAGCGCTGCGCGCGGGAGGCGGTGGACGCCGCCGAGCACTATCTGCGGGGCGCTCAGCACTCCCAGGGGTCCCAGGCGTCCCAGGGTTCTCACAGTTCCCAGAGTTTCTGAACCGTAGGCAGGGCGCGAGGACGGCGGAGGCAAAACCCATGGAGGCACACCCGGCAGGCGGCCGTGACCCGATCGACCGCATCCCGATCGTGGACGTCCATCCGGTCGTCGAGTGCGGGCGACGCCCCGCGAAGGCGGTGTGCGGAGAGACCTTCCAGGTCACCGCCACCGTCTTCGGCGAGGGCCAGGACGCGGTCGGAGCGAATGTCGTTCTGCGCGACCCGAACGGCCGGCCCGGTCCCTGGACTCCGATGTGCGAACTCGCCCCCGGCACCGACCGCTGGGGTGCCGAGGTCACGCCGGGACCCGTGGGTCACTGGACGTACCTCGTGGAGGCGTGGAGCGACCCGGTCGCCGCATGGCGCCGCACCGCCGGAATCAAGGTTCCGGCCGGGATCGACACCGGGCTGATCCTGGAGGAGGGCGCCGCGCTGTACGAGCGCGCCGCGGCGGGGGTACCGGATGCGCCCGGCCGAGCGGCGGTGCTGGCCGCGGCGAACGCCCTGCGCGACCGTTCCCTGCCGCCCGCCGCCCGTCTCGCGGCCGCCCTGACCCCGGAAATGGCCGCCGTCCTCGCCGAACACCCGCTGCGCGAGCGGGTCTCCCGCTCGCTGCCGATGCCCCTGCTCGTGGAACGGGAACGGGCGTTGTACGGCGCGTGGTACGAGTTCTTCCCGCGCTCGGAGAGCGGACATCTCGACCCGCCGGTCCACGGCACGTTCCGCACCGCCGCCGAACGCCTCCCCGCCATCGCGGAGATGGGCTTCGACGTCGTGTACCTCCCGCCGATCCACCCCATCGGCACCACCTTCCGCAAGGGCCCCGACAACAGCCTGTCGGCGAGCCGCCGGGATGTCGGCGTGCCCTGGGCGATCGGCTCCCCGGAGGGCGGGCACGACGCCGTACACCCGGATCTCGGCATGATCGACGACTTCGACGCGTTCGTACGCAGAGCCGCTGAGCTGCGCCTCGAAGTCGCCCTCGACTTCGCGCTCCAGTGTTCCCCGGACCACCCGTGGGTGGACAAGCACCCCGAGTGGTTCCACCACCGCGCCGACGGCACGATCGCGTACGCGGAGAACCCGCCGAAAAAGTACCAGGACATCTACCCGATCGCCTTCGACCAGGACATGCCGGGGCTGATCGCCGAGTGCGTACGGTTGCTGCGGTACTGGATGGACCACGGCGTGCGGATCTTCCGGGTCGACAATCCGCACACCAAGCCGGTGGTCTTCTGGGAGCAGGTCATCGCGGAGATCAACCGCACCGACCCGGACGTGATCTTCCTGGCCGAGGCGTTCACGCGGCCCGCGATCATGCACAGGCTCGCGACGGTGGGTTTCCAGCAGTCCTACACGTATTTCACCTGGCGCAACACCAAGCGGGAGCTGACCGACTACCTCACCGAACTGTCGGGCGAGTCGGCCGCCTTCATGCGGCCCAACTTCTTCGTGAACACGCCGGACATCCTGCCCGGCTACCTCCAGCGGGGCGGCCGGCCCGCCTTCGAGGTGCGAGCCGTCCTGGCCGCCACCCTCTCACCGACGTGGGGGGTCTACGCCGGCTACGAGCTGTGCGAGAACACTCCGGTCGGGGTGGACAGCGAGGAGTACCGGAACTCGGAGAAGTACCAACTGCGTCCGCGCGACTGGGAGTCGGCCGCCCGGCAGGGCAGCACCATCGCACCGCTGATCACGCGACTGAACCGGATCAGACGGCGCCACAAGGCCCTGCACGCACTGCGGAACCTCCACTTCCACCAGGCCGACAACGACGCGCTGATCGCGTACGGCAAGTGCTCCGGCGACGACACGGTCCTGGTGGTGGCCAACCTCGACCCGCACCACACCCAGGAGGCGACGGTCTCGTTGGACATGCCGCAACTCGGCCTGGACCGGCACGAGTCCGTGTCCGTACGGGACGAGCTCACCGGCGAGACCTACCGCTGGGGCCAGGCCAACTTCGTGCGACTGGGGCCGGGCGGTGCGCATGTGCTCGCCGTCCTGCGACCGTCCTCACCGTAGATCGGAGGGTCACCCACCACATGATCGTCAACGAGCCCGTCCCGGACACCTTCGGGGACACCCCGGCCAGGGACCGCGATCCCGATTGGTTCAAACGCGCTGTCTTCTACGAAGTCCTGGTCCGCTCCTTCCAGGACAGCGACGGCGACGGCGTCGGCGACCTCAAGGGCCTCACCGCGAGACTCGACTACCTGCAATGGCTGGGCATCGACTGCCTGTGGCTGCCGCCGTTCTTCAAGTCCCCCCTGCGGGACGGCGGCTACGACGTCTCCGACTACACCGCCGTCCTCCCCGAGTTCGGTGACCTCGCCGACTTCGTCGAATTCGTCGACGCCGCCCACCAGCGCGGCATGCGCGTCATCATCGACTTCGTCATGAACCACACCAGCGACCAGCACCCGTGGTTCCAGGAATCCCGCGCCCACCCCGACGGGCCCTACGGCGACTACTACGTCTGGGCCGACGACGACAAACAGTACGAAGACGCGCGGATCATCTTCGTCGACACCGAAACCTCCAACTGGACCTTCGACCCGGTCCGCAAGCAGTACTACTGGCACCGCTTCTTCTCCCACCAACCGGACCTCAACTACGAGAACCCGCGGGTCCAGGAGGAGATCCTCGCGGCCCTCCGATTCTGGCTGGATCTCGGCATCGACGGTTTCCGCCTCGACGCGGTGCCCTACCTCTACCAGGTGGAGGGCACGAACTGCGAGAACCTCCCCGCCACCCATGAATTCCTCAAGCGGGTGCGTAAGGAGATCGACGCCCTGTATCCGGACACCGTCCTCCTCGCCGAGGCAAACCAGTGGCCGGAGGACGTGGTCGACTACTTCGGCGACTTCCCCTCCGGCGGCGACGAGTGTCACATGGCGTTCCATTTCCCGGTCATGCCGCGCATCTTCATGGCGGTGCGGCGGGAATCCCGCTACCCGGTCTCGGAAATCCTGTCCAAGACCCCGGCGATCCCGTCCGGCTGCCAGTGGGGCATCTTCCTGCGCAACCACGACGAGCTGACCCTCGAAATGGTCACCGACGAGGAACGCGACTACATGTACGCGGAGTACGCCAAGGACCCGCGGATGCGCGCCAACATCGGGATCCGCAGGCGGCTGGCGCCTCTCCTGGACAATGACCGCAATCAGATCGAACTGTTCACGGCGTTGCTGCTGTCGCTGCCGGGGTCGCCGATTCTGTACTACGGCGACGAGATCGGGATGGGCGACAACATCTGGCTCGGTGACCGCGACGCGGTGCGCACCCCGATGCAGTGGACGCCCGACCGCAACGCGGGCTTCTCGTCCTCCGACCCCGGCCGGCTGTTCCTGCCCACTATCATGGACCCGGTCTACGGCTATCAGGTGACGAACGTCGAGGCGTCGATGTCCTCGCCCTCGTCGCTGCTGCACTGGACCCGCCGCATGATCGAGATCCGCAAGCAGAACAAGGCCTTCGGCCTCGGCTCCTACACGGAACTCCAGTCCTCGAACCCGGCGGTCATCGCGTTCCTGCGCGAGGCCCCCTCGACCGAGGACGAAGGAGACGACCTGGTGCTCTGCGTCCACAACTTCTCCCGCTTCGCCCAGCCCACCGAACTGGACCTACGGGCCTTCAACGGCCGCCACCCGGTCGAACTCATCGGCGGGGTGCGATTCCCGGCCATCGGCGAACTGCCGTACCTGCTCACCCTCGCGGGCCATGGCTTCTACTGGTTCCGGCTGCGACGCGCTCTCACCCCCGGAGCCGCCAGGCGATCTTGACCGGCGCCCAACGAAGATCGTTCGCCTCGTGAAAGGACGTGTCGCCATGCCGAAGACCGCGTCGCACCGTCCGAGCAGCCACGCCCCCGCCGCGCTGCTCACCTCGCTCGCCGAACTGCTGCGGGAGTGGCTGCCCCGGCAGCGCTGGTTCGCGGGCAAGGGCCACCCCGTCACCGGTCTGAGCGTGGTGTCCTCGACCGAGCTGTACCCGGACTGCCTGCACCTCCTCATACGCACCGAACACCTCAACCACCCCGCCGCCCACGGCGGCCCCGGAACTCCCCCGCCCGAGGACTGCTACCAGCTCCTGATCGGCGCACGGGAGGTCCTGCCACCCCGTCTCGTCCCCGCCCTCATCGGCCGCGCGAACGCGGGCCCACTGGCCGATCTGACCGTGTACGACGCCTTCCACGACCCGAAGGCCGCGGGTCTGCTCCTGGAGCGGCTGCGCACTCCGGGAAGCGCGGGCCCCCTCCTCTTCGAGCGGGACTCCCGGGTGACGGTTCCCGGCGGCCTCCCCTCCCGTCTCCTCGACACCGAGCAGTCGAACTCCTCACTCGTGTACGGGGATTCCTTCATCCTGAAGGTCTTCCGCCGCGTCCAGCCGGGCATCAACCCGGACTTGGAGGTGCCTTGGGCGCTGGCCCGGCTGGGCTGCACCCGCGTACCCGCCCCCGCGGCGTGGTTCGGCACCTCGCAGCCGCGGGAGGCGACGCTCGGAGTGCTCCAGCCGTATCTCCGCGATGCCGCCGACGGCTGGACCCTGGCGCTCCAATCGCTCACCTCGGGGCGGGAGTTCGCCGAGGAGGCGTACGAACTGGGTCGGGCCACCGCCGAAATACATCTGGCGCTGGCGGAGGCGTTTCCCGTGAACGTGCCGAGTCCGGTCCAGCACAGGCGACTTGCGGCCACGATGAGCGAGCGGCTCGACGCCACGGCCCGCTCCGTGCCCGAACTGCGGCCGTACGTGCCCGGGCTGCGGACCGCCTTCGACGCGCTCGCGGCGCTCGATGCGGCGATTCGTCCGGCACAGCGGGTCCACGGCGACCTCCACCTCGGACAGGTGCTGCGGGCCGGGCGGCAGTGGTCCGTCATCGACTTCGAGGGCGAGCCGGCCCGTCCGCTCACCGAGCGCCGGCGCCTCCAGTCCCCCGTACGCGATGTCGCGGGCATGCTGCGCTCCTTCGACTACGCGGCGCGGTCCCGTCACCCATGGCGCCCGGAGTGGGCGCAGCGCTGCCGGGAGGCCTACTGCGCGGGCTACGCCGCCACGGCGGCGTGGGACCCGCGCGAAGAACCCGAACTGCTGCGCGCGTACGAGACGGACAGGGCCGTGTACGAAGTGCTGTACGAGGCAAGACACCGGCCCGACTGGCTGCCTGTTCCGATGGCGGCGGTCGGGCGCCTCGCCGAAGACCCTGTCGACGGCTCGGTCGAAGGCTCCGCCGAGGGCCCTGCCGGCGGCTCCGTCGGCGGGCTTGAGAACCCGTAGTCCGTGATCCGCCCCACCCCTTCCCCTCGAGGAGGCTGAAACCGTGGCAGTTCCCACCAGCGCCGTTGGCGCGAGGCCGGTAGCTCCGTTGGACGCGACGGACCGGGCGCGCCTGCTGTCGGGCGCCCACCACGATCCGCACGCACTCCTCGGTGCTCATCCGGTGCCGGACGGCATCGTGTTCCGCGTGCTGCGTCCGTACGCCGAGGCCGTCGCGGTAGTGGCCGACGGGCTCCACACGGAGCTGCGGGAGACGGATGGCGGCCTCTTCTCGGGGGTACTGCCGCTCGACACGATCCCCGAGTACATGGTGTCGGTGACGTACGCGGGAACCGAGTGCGAGGTGCAGGACCCGTATCGCTTCCTGCCCACGCTGGGCGAGCTCGATCTCCATCTGATCGGCGAGGGCCGCCACGAGGAGCTGTGGCGGGCACTCGGGGCGCACCCCATGACCCACCAGGGCGTGACCGGCACCCGTTTCACGGTCTGGGCGCCGAACGCACAAGGGGTCAGGGTGTGCGGGGACTTCTGCCGCTGGGACGGCACCGCGTACCCCATGCGCTCGCTCGGCTCGACGGGCGTCTGGGAGCTGTTTCTGCCCGGCGTCGGCGAGGGCGAGCTCTACAAGTTCGAGATCACCCGCCCGGACGGCTCCCGTACCCTGCGGGCCGACCCGATGGCCCGGCGCACCGAGGTACCGCCGCGCACGTCGTCCGTCGTGCACTCCTCGCACCACACATGGCGGGACGAGGAGTGGATGGCGCGGCGGGGGGACCGTCCGGTGCACGAGGCGCCGTTCTCGGTGTACGAGGTGCATCTGCCGTCCTGGCGCCCCGGGCTGACGTATCGGCAGTTGGCCGAGCAGCTTCCCGCCTACGTCTGTGACCTGGGCTTCACGCATGTGGAGCTGATGCCGGTGGCCGAGCATCCCTTCGGCGGGTCGTGGGGCTACCAGGTCACCGGCTTCTACGCCCCGACCGCGCGGCTGGGCACCCCCGACGACTTCAAATACCTCGTCGACGCCCTGCACCGGGCCGGGATCGGGGTCCTCATGGACTGGGTGCCGGCCCACTTCCCGCGCGACGACTGGGCGCTGGCGGAGTTCGACGGGCGTCCGCTGTACGAGCACGCCGACCCCCAGCGAGCCGCGCACCCCGACTGGGGCACGCTGGAATTCGACTTCGGGCGCCGCGAGGTACGCAACTTCCTGGTCGCCAACGCGGTGTACTGGTGCCAGGAGTTCCACATCGACGGGCTGCGCGTGGACGCCGTCGCCTCGATGCTCTACCTCGACTACTCACGCGAGCCGGGCCAGTGGACACCCAACGAACACGGCGGCCGGGAGAACCTCGACGCCGTCGCCTTCCTGCAGGAGATGAACGCCACCGTCTACCGCCGCGCGCCGGGTGTGGTGACCATCGCCGAGGAGTCGACGGCCTGGGACGGCGTCACCCGGGCCACCCACCACACCGGTCCCGGTGGCTTCGGCGGGCTGGGCTTCGGGCTGAAGTGGAACATGGGATGGATGCACGACTCGCTGGGATACGTGGCCCACGAGCCGATCCACCGCAAGTACCACCACAACGAGATGACGTTCTCGATGGTGTACGCCTACAGCGAGAACTACGTCCTGCCCATCTCCCACGACGAGGTCGTCCACGGCAAACGCTCCCTGGTGTCGAAAATGCCGGGCGACTGGTGGCAACAACGCGCCACCACCCGCGCCTACCTCGCCTTCATGTGGGCCCACCCCGGCAAACAACTCCTCTTCATGGGACAGGAATTCGCCCAGGGCGCCGAATGGTCCGAGACACACGGCCCGGACTGGTGGCTGCTGGACCCCGCCTACGCAGCCGAACCCGACCACCGGGGTGTACGCGACCTGGTCCGCGACCTCAACACCGTCTACCGCGACGAACCCGCCCTCTGGCAGCGCGACACCGACCCCGCCGGCTTCACCTGGACCGCCGGGGACGCCGCCGACGACAACGTCCTCGCCTTCCTCCGCCACGACGCCGACGGCACACCCCTCCTCGCCGTCTCGCACTTCTCACCCGTGGTCCGGCACGACTACCGGCTCGGTGTCCCCGAGGACATCCCCGCCTGGCACGAAATCCTCAACACCGACGCCGCGCGCTACGGCGGCAGCGACGTCCGCAACCCCCACCCCGTCAAACCCGAACCCCACCCCGCCCACGGCCGCCCCGCCAGCCTGCGGCTGACCCTGCCCCCACTCGCCACCATCTGGCTCCGCCCCGCCTGACCACGCGGCGGAGCCACACCATGCCACAGCCCCGCGCCCCTCGAGACTCCCGGCCCGTCCGGCGTTCGAGGGCGAGGCCGTTCAGGCCGAAGCGGGGTTGAAGGGGCGGAGCCCCCGGGGGATGGGCGTGGAAAGGGGGTCAGGGGGAGGACGGTTTGCCTGGTGTGGCGATCCAGGTGTGGAACAGCACGTCGAGATCCTTGCCGGACAGCTGCTCGGAGAGGCGGATGAACTGGGCGGTGGTGCCGTGGCCCCCACGGTGATCGGTGGCCCAGGTGCGCAGGATCCGGAAGAACGTCTTGTCACCGACGGCCGTACGCAGCTTGTGCAGCGCCATGGCACCACGCGCGTAGACGGGCGTGTCGAAGATGTGCGCTCCGCTCCCGGGATCGGCCGACGGGAACGCCCACAGGCCGTCGCCGGCCGGAGTGGCGTACAGGGAGTCGAAGGTCTGCTGCGCGGTCTTTCCGCCGTGCTGCTCGGCGTAGAGCCACTCGGCGTACGTCGCGAAGCCCTCGTTGAGCCAGATGTCCTTCCAGGCGGTGAGGGTGACGGAGTCGCCGAACCACTGGTGCGCGCTTTCGTGGACGAGGGTGCTCAGGTCCGGCGCCGAGTCGTAGACGGGACGGGTCTGGGTCTCCAGCGCGTATCCGACCTGCGGAGCCCGGTCGACGATGGACCCGGCGGCGCGGAAGGGGTAGGGGCCGAAGAGACCGCTCTCCCATGCCAGGACGGACGGCAGTTTCTTCAGGACGGGCGCCGCGGCGGTCGCCTCGCGGGGGTCGACGGCGTTGTAGACCTTCAGGCCGTCGGCGGTGGTGTACTGCTCGACCTTGAACTTACCGACCGTCGCCGTGGCGAGGTAGGCCGCCATCGGCTCGGACTGCCGCCAGCGGAACGTCGTACGGCCGTGGGTGGTCGTCTGCCCGCGGAGGACTCCGTTGGCCACGGCGGTGTGTCCCTTGGGGACGGTGATGGTGAAGTCGTACGAGGCCTTGTCCTTGGGGTGGCTGTTGGCGGGGAACCACGTCATGGCGCCCTGCGGCTCGCCGGCCACGAACGCGCCGTCGTCGGTGGGGATCCATCCGTCCAGGGAGCCGTCCGGGTCGGTGACCGGTTCGGGCTTGCCCGAGTAGGTGACAGTGACTCGGAATTCCTGATTCCGCTGGACGGCATGACGGGGGGTGATCACCAGTTCCTGGCCGTCGCGGCGGTAGGACGCCTTGACGTGATCGACGGTGACACCGCTGACCTTCAGCCCGCTGAAGTCGAGGTCGAAGCGGGTCAGTCGCTGGGTGGCCCGGGCGGTGATCACCGCCTTGCCGTCGAGATGGCGGCTCTGAGGGTCGTAGCCGAGGGTCAGGTCGTAGTGCCGGACGTCGTAGCCGCCGTTGCCCGAGAGCGGGAAGTACGGGTCCCCCGCGCCGGATGCGCCCACCGTTCCGGCCGCCGCCGGGCCCGCCGCGACGAGCAGGGCCGCGACGGCGACGGGAACCGCGGCGACAACGGCCTCTCGACTGAGGACAGTTGTGCGTCTGACGGCCTGATGCGGGCGTGGCCTCACGTTGACTCCTCCGGTGCGACGGTGATCGGGTGATCGCGCGATCTGATGATCAATGGCCCACAGCCTATGAGCCTGTGGGCCGGAGACCCTCTTGATCCGGTCAAGTCGTCGTCAGGCGCGGTGTGCCGTTCCGCCGGGCCCGGATCACGACCGTTCCCCAGGAGGCGTTGGTGCGATCGGTGGGCCGGAAGACGTAATCGGTGGCGAAGCCCGACTCGGCGAGGATGCGCAGCCATCCCGTGACGCTGTACATCCAGCGGACCGTCCACATCGACCGCGCCGGGCCGGTGCGGACGAGCAGGCGGCGCCGTCCCTCGGGCGTTCCGGCGGAGCGGGCGAGGCAGGACAGGACGAGCCGCCCGCCGGGCTTGAGCCGCTCCGCGATACGGGGCAGCAGCCGGTGCGGGTCGGAGAACCAGGCCGCACCGTAGTTGGAGAACGCGGCGTCGAGCGGTGGCAGGTGAGGGGCGATCGCTACGGCGTCACCGAGCCACCACTCCAGCGTCTCGACGTCGGAGAAGCCGGTGGTGGCGTGGTGGATGCGTACCGGGGAGACATCGATGCCGATACCGCGGGCGATGCCGTGCTTCGCCAGTCCGGCGAGCTGAGTCCCCTGCCCGCAGCCGAGTTCCGCGACGGTCGCGCCGCCGAGCGCACCGAGAAGTTCGGATCCGGGGCCCGGCGCGGTCCGGAACATCCAGTCCATCGCCTCCGGGCGTGCCCGTCGGGGTTGTCCGACGAGGTCCCAGGTGGCGGCGTTGAGCCTGGCGTCGTGGCTGTTCTGATCGAGGACGAGCGGGATGACGGACAAGGGGCTTGGCTCCTCTGCGGTCGGCCGGCGGCAAGTCGGCGGGGTCGCGCCCCGGCCCGTTCCTGTGGAACCGCCCCCGAGTGTCTCCCCGGGAGGACACTGCTCGGCCGGCTCGCCGGCTCGCGGGAGATCGCCGAGGTGATCCTCTTCCTCGGTGATCCTCTTCCTCGCCTCGGACCGCGTCGGTCACCTCACCGGCGCGACGCTCGCGGCGGACGCCGGGCGCACCGCCGTCCAGGTGGGGTCCGTCGAGGACGGGTCCGTCCGGGACGGTCGTCGAGCCGAAGTCAGCGGGCCAGGCGACCCAGCAGTGACGAGGCGGACAGGATGCCGAGGGCCGCGGCCAGGACGAGGACCCCGTAGTCGAGAGCCAGGTGAGCGGGCGTGCCGAGCAGGAGGCCGCGCAGCGCGTCCACCTGGTAGCTCAGCGGGTTGACCTTGCTGATCGCCTGGAGCCAGCCGGGCATGACGGCGACCGGATAGAGGGCGTTGGAGCCGAAGAACAGCGGCATCGTGATGGCCTGGCCGATGCCCATCAGTCGGTCGCGGGTGAGCACGATGCCCGCGATGGTCATGGAGAGACAGGAGAAGAAGGCCGAGCCGAGGACCACGGCCACCGCGACTCCGAGCAGCCGCAGGGGGTTCCAGGTCATCGCCACCCCGAGCAGCGCGGCGATGACGACGACCACGATCGCCTGGATCAGCGCCTTCACCCCGGCGGCGAAGGCCTTGCCGGTGATGAGCGCCGCGCGCGGGGTCGGGGTGACGAGGAGCTTGGTGAGGATCCCCGCGTCCCGCTCCCAGATGATCATGATGCCGTAGAAGATGGCGATGAACATCGCGGACTGGGCGATGATGCCGGGCGCGAGGTAGTCGAGGTAGGGGATGCCGCCGGTGGGTATCGCCCTGATCCGGGTGAAGGTCTCGCCGAAGATCAGCAGCCACAGTGCCGGCTGGACCGCCCGGGTGTACAGCTCGGTGCGGTCGTGGCGGAGCTTCTGCAGTTCGACCGCGCACATCGCGCCGACCCGGGCGGGCAGCACTCGCCAGCCGGTACGGGCGCGCGGCGGGACCACGAGAAGGTCGAGGCCGCCCGGGTGAACGCCGTCGGCCGGCTCAGCCGAGACGGGACGCGGTGCGGCGGGTGCTTCGGACATCGCTGAAGTCTCCTGACTGGTCGTCGAGGCCGCTGCCCGCGATGTCGCGGAAGACGTCCTCCAGCGTGGGCAGTTCACCGTTCTTCCCGGCGCCGCGCCGCTCGCCGAGACCCGTCCGCAGCTCGTCGGGGGTACCGAGGGCGCGAACGCGGCCGCGGTGCATCAGCGCGACCCGGTCGCAGTACTGGTCGGCCTCGTCCATGTAGTGGGTCGTCACGAGGACGGTCATGCCGGTGGCGGCGCGTACGGCGTTGATGCGCTCCCAGACGCTCGTCCGGGCGATCGGGTCGAGGCCGATGGTCGGCTCGTCGAGGATCAGCAGCCGGGGAGCGCTCACCAGTGCCTGGGCGAGTTCGAGTCGGCGGACCATGCCGCCGGAGTAGGTCTTGGCGAGCCGGTCGGCCGCGTCGGTGAGGTCGACCGCCGCGAGTGCCTGCTCGACACGTGCCGCGCGCTCCTTGCGGGAGACATCGAAGACGCGGGCGAAGAGGGCCACGTTCTCCCGGCCGGTGAGCCCGGAGTCGGCCGACAGCTGCTGCGGTACGTAGCCGAGCAGGCGGCGTACCGCCATGCGTTCGCGGGTGGCGTCGTGCCCGAAGACCTGGACCATGCCGGCGGGGACCGGCAGGAGCGTGGTGATGCAGCGGATCGCGGTGGTCTTGCCCGCGCCGTTGGGCCCGAGCAGTCCGAACACCTCGCCGTCGTGGACCGAGAGTTCGAGCCCGTCGACCGCGGTCGTGTCGCCGAAGGCGTATGCGAGCCCGGCGCAGGTGACGGCGTCCGGTCCGGCATCCGCCGCTGCCCTCTCCAAGGCGGGGTCTCCCCCACCGGTCGTGTTCCGCGTCATGTCTCCTCGGCCTCCTCGTGCAGGTTCACCGCCAGCTTGCGGAGGGCCGGTAGGGCCGCCTCCAGGGCCGCGCGGTCGGCCTCGTCCAGGCAGGCGACCTGGCGGCGTACGAGGGCAGCGCGCCGCTGCCGCCAGTCGATCAGCCGTGCCTGAGCGGCCGGCGTGGGCAGCAGGCGCGCGGCCCGCCGGTCGGCCGGGTCCGTCTCACGGATCAGATAGCCGTCTCGCGCCAGTTGGTTGACCAGCGTCGAGACCGAATTACCAGCCAGGTAGAGCTCTTTGGCGGCCTCCGACACACCGATGCCCGGACGCGCCACGACCAGCCGCAACAGCTCGACCTCGGCGCCGCGCAGCCGCGGGGCGGCCATACCGCTGCGCAGCCGCCGCCGGATCAGCCGCTGCACTCCGGCCAGGGTGTCGGCCAGTTCCTCGGGAAAGCTCTCCGACTCCACGTTTTCGAGAATAGCTCTGTAGCAGAGGTAATACGGGAAAGAGAGGGTCAAGGCCCGGCGAAGCCGCCACCACATGCCGCTCGAAGCCCGTACCCCCTGGTAGAGACCAGTGCCCTCGTGATGGAGTTGCCCCACCAGGCACCAGGCAAAAGGAGACCTCCGTGACCGCGACCGGCACCTCGCTTCCGTGGCACCGTTCCTGCGCGGCGCTCAGGAACGGACTGCATCTGCAGACGCTGATGGCTCAAGCCGTGGAGAGCTGACTCCTCCTCCCGCTGAACGCGTCAGGCCGTGTACCGCCGCAGGGCGGGCGTCGCCGTGGCCAGGGCCACCGTGGCGACGATCACCAGGAGGCCGCCGCCCACCACTGCGGTGCGGGCGCCCAGGACGGACCCGGCCGTTCCGTGCAGGACGTCGGCCAGTCGCGGGCCGCCCGCGACCACCACGGTGAACACGCCCTGCATCCGGCCGCGCATCTCGTCCGTGGCGGCCGACAGCAGGATCGCGCCGCGGAAGACCATGGAGACCATGTCGGCGAATCCGGCGGCGGCGAGGAACGCCACGGCCACCCAGAGGCTGCTGCTCAGGCCGAACCCGGTGATGGCCGCTCCCCAGGCCATGACCGCGGCGATCACCATGAGCCCGTGCCGGTGCGCGCGGGAGAACGTGCCCGACATCAGGCCGCCGATCACCGCGCCGATCGGAATCGCCGCGAACAGCAGACCGAGCGCGAGGCCTTCGCCGTAGGGCGCGTACGTCTGGGCGGCGAGCTGCGGGAACAGCGCCCGGGGCATGCCGAGGACCATGGCGATGATGTCGGCGAGGAAGGACAGCAGCAGCACCTTGTGCAGCGCGATGTAGCGGAATCCGGCGGCGACCTCGCGCCACCCCGCCCGTTTGGCCGACGGTCCCGTCAGCGGCGGCAGGGAGGGCAGCCGTACCACCGCCCACACGGTGACGCACAGCGCCAGGGCGTCGATCAGATAGAGCTCGCCCAGGCCGATGACGGGAATCAGGGCGCCGGCGAGCAGCGGTCCGGCCACCAGGCCGGTCTGCATGACGGTCGAGCCGAGCGCGTTCGCCGCGGGCAGTTCGTGCTCGGGGACGAGTCGGGCGATGGAGGCGTTGCGGGCCGGGGAGTTGAGGCCGAAGAAGGCCTGCTGGAGTGCGAGCAGGATCATCAGGACGAGTACGGAGTCGAGTCCGGTGACGGCCTGTATCCAGAAGAGCAGTGAGGTGACGGCTATGCCGGTGTTGGTGATGAGGAGCAGCTTGCGCCGGTCCATGCTGTCGGCGACCGCTCCGCCCCACAGCGCGAAGACGACGAGCGGCACCAGACCGGCGAGGCTCGCGTAGCCGACCCAGGCGGAGGACCCGGTGATGTCGTAGATCTGCTTGGGCACGGCGACGGCGGTGAGCTGACTGCCCACCGCAGTGACGATGGTCGAGGACCAGAGTCTGCGGTACGCGGGGCGCCGCAGCGGGCGGGTGTCCATCGTCCAGCGGCGCCAGCCGCGCCGGTCCGCCCGCCCCGGTCCCGCCGCCCGGTCGCGTTCCGCCGGCTCGGCCGCCGACCCGTTGTCCGTCCCGTCTGTACTGCTCTTGCTGGTGTCCACGACCGTCCTGGCTGCTCGATACATCTTTCGGTGTCAGGGTTCACTATCGCGGAACGGGGGCGCGGGGGAGCCCCGTGGACCCCGCTCGTCCGCCCTGACGCGCCAGGCGTACGCCGTCTAGAGACGCTGAGTGCGACTGCATACGGCTGTGTGAACCCGAGCACAACGGAGAGCGACCAAGGCGACTGAGGCGTCGAGGTGCGGGCGGGTACCGGTGAGGCGCATTCTTGCTGTGGTACCCCCTGACGGCGGGCGGACGAGGGCAGACCGATGACTGGGAGCGCCGAGTGTGAGGACCAGGCGCTGGACAGCCTGGCCGCCCTGCTCAGCGGGGCCGTGGCGGACGCGATCCGGGCCGCCCGCGGCTTCGCGGGCGGCGTGTATCTGCGTTCGAGCGCGCCCGGAGTGCTCCGGCTGGCCGTCCTCGCGGGGTTGCCCGGTCATCTGTTCCGTTTCTGGCGGCGCCTGCCCCTGGACCGGCCGTTCCCGGCCGCCGACTCGCACCGACTGGGCATGGAGGTGCTGCTCGCCGACGCCACGGAGACGATGCGCCGATATCCGCAGCTCGCGGCCGGGCTGCCGTTCCAGTTCGGTTCGTTGTACGTCCCCGTCGTGGGAGCCTCGACGTCCTTCGGGGTCCTGACCGTTCTGCGCCCTGCCGCCTCGGACGCCACCGAGGTGCTGCCGGACCGTGACCGGATGACTGCGGTGGCGGAGAATCTGGGGGCCGCGCTGTCGGCGCTGGAGAAGGACGGTGCCGATGTCGTCTGGGACGGGGAGCCGTTGTGTGTGCGGCCGCCCGCCGGCGGCCCGGCGCCGCGGTGTCTGGGGCGGTTCACCTGGGACCCGGCCGGGGGCGGGGTCACCGGGGACGACGCGCTGTGCGCCCTGCTCGGCACCGGCCCCCCGCCTTCCCCTGGACGCCGCAGGCGCTCACCCACGCGCTGGCCCTCGACGACCCGCACGTACTGCTGGCCGCGCTGCACGAGACCGCGGCCGGGCGACCGCCGGCCCATCCGCTGCCCGTGCACACGGTGCACGGTGGTGTACGGCTGCTGGAGTTGTGGACCTCGGGCAACGCGCTGGTCCCGCCGTACACGGTCAACGGCGCGGTCGTCGATCCGGGCCCGGCACCGGCCGCGGACAGTGCGGCGGACCTGCTCCCGGAGGGCGTGTTCGCGCTGGACCGGCTCGGGCTGATCACCTACGTGAATCCACGCGCCGCCGAGCTCCTCGGCCGGCCGCGGACGCAGCTGCTGGGGCGTTCGCTGTGGCAGGCCGTGCCCTGGCTGGACCAGCCGTCCTACGAGGATCATCTGCGGGGGGCGCTGCTGTCGCCGGAGCCGGTGCACTTCCAGGTCGCGCGCCCGCGCGGGAACCGCCGGGTACCGGCGCCGGGCGAGGGCGACACCTGGCTGACGCTGTCCGTCTACCCCGGCCCCAACAGTCTGACGTGCAAGCTGATCCCGATGGGGCGGGTCGCGGACACCACGGAGGCCCCGGAGCTGGCGGAGGCCCCAAAGACGGCGGAGTTCGCGGAGGCCGCGCCGGTCGCCGCGCGGTCGGCGCAGGCCGGGCCGTCCGGCCTCGCCGAGCCCGCGGCCGGGGTCACCACGATCGCGCTGTACCGGCCCATAGTCCTCGCCATCGCGCTGACCGAGGCCGTGACGGCCCGGCAGGTGTCCGAGGTGGTGATGCGGGAGCTGCTGCCCGCGTTCGGCGGACGGCGGCTCGCGATCTATCTGTTGCAGGACCGGCGCCTGTACCTGGCCTGGGAGACCGGCTTCCCGCAGGGATTCCTCGCCCCCTTCGACGGGGTCGGACTGGACGCCAAGCTGCCCGGCGTCGAGACGCTCACCAGCGGCCGCCCCCTGTTCTTCGAGTCGATGCCCCAACTGTCGGCCGCCTATCCCGGCCTCGCGCTCGACTCCAAGCACGGAGCCCGGGCCTTCCTGCCGCTGATCGCCTCGGGACGCCCGGTCGGTTCCTGCATCCTCGGCTTCGACCGTCCGCACAGCTTCACCACCGAGGAACGCTCCGTACTGACGGCGCTCGCCGGACTCATCGCGCAGGCCCTGGAGCGGGCGCGGCGCTACGACTCCGAGGCCGCCCTCGCCCGTGGCCTGCAGGAGGCGCTGCTCCCGCACCGGCTGTCGGCGCACCCGCAGGTGGAGACCGCCGGGCGCTATCTGTCCGGCACCAAGGGCTTGGACGTGGGCGGCGACTGGTACGACGTCGTGGAGGCCGGCGACGGACTGGCCCTGGTCATCGGCGACGTCCAGGGCCACGGGGTCCAGGCCGCGGCCACCATGGGCCAACTGCGCAGCGCGGTCAGGGCGTTCGCACTCGGCGATCACACTCCCGACGAGGTGATGAGCCACACCAACCGGCTGCTCATCGACCTTGACCCGGGTCAGTTCGCGAGTTGCTGCTACATCAGGCTGGACCCGGTGACCGGCGTCGCCCGGGCCGCGCGCGCCGGGCATCCGCAGCCCCTATTGCGCCACCCCGACGGCCGCGCCGAGGTCCTGAACCTGCCCGGCGGGGTGGTGCTCGGCGTGGACCCGCAGGCCCACTACCCGGTGGCGGACCTGCTGCTGGAACCCGACGCCGTGCTGGCCCTCTACACGGACGGCCTGGTCGAGTGCCCCGGGGCCGACATCGACGACGGGATCGAGAGACTCCGCGCGACACTGGCCCGCGCGGGCACCCCGCACGCCCGGCCCGGCGCCTCCTCCCTGTCCCGCGCGGCCGACCTGCTGACCGAGGAGGCCCGGCAGGCCACCGAGCGCCCCGACGACATCGCGCTCCTGCTCACCACCCGCCGGTCCACGCGCGAGGGCCGCCACTGACGCGACGGCCCTCGCCCGCGAACCCCCTCAGTGGGCCGCGTCCAGGCGTTCCCGCTGCTCCGGCGTCAGCTCCAGGTCCACGGCCGCCAGGTTCTCCTCCAACTGCGCCACGGACGACATGCCGACCAAGGGGATCACCGGCAGCGCGCCGCCCAGTTGCCAGGCGAGCACCACCTGGTTCGGGCTCGCTCCCGTCTCCCGCGCCACCGCCCGCAGCGCGGCGAGCCGGGGCGGGGTGCCCGGGTGGTCGTAGTCCGCGGACAGCGGCTTGTCCTCCCGTACGTAGGCGCCGCGCAGCAGCGGCGAGTACGCGACCAGGGTCAGGGCGGGCTCGGCACGGAGATAACTGAGGAGTTCCGCGGTCGTGCCGCCGAGGCTGCCGTCCGGGAAGAGCGCGTCGGGTATGTCGGTGCGGGGCCGCAGCAGACTGTGCTGGTACTGCAGGACCTCGTAGCCGGGCAGTCCGGCCGCCGCGGCGAGGGCGCGGGCCCGCTCCACCCGCCAGATGGCGTGGTTGCTCGCCCCGAGCAGTCCGACGGTCCCCTCCGCCACGAGTTCCCCGAACCCCTCCATGGTTTCCCGTGGGTCGACGGTGCGGTCCTCGATGTGGGCGTACAGCAGGTCGATCCGGTCCAGGCCGAGGCGTTCCCGGCTGCGCTCGGCCGCCTCACGTATGACCTTCGCCGACAGTCCTTCCGGGTTGTCGGTGTAGCCGGTGCCGGGGGCCAGCGGGCGGGCGCCGAGCTTGGTCGCGAAGACGATCTCGTCGCCGATTCCCCGGCTGCGCCGCCACCGGCCGAGCAGTTCCTCGCTCTGCCCGCCCTGGCTGCCGTCGGTCCAGAAGGCGTAGTTGTCGGACGTGTCGACGAAGTTCCCGCCCGCCTCGACATAGCGGTCCAGTACGGCGAAGGAGGTCTTCTCGTCCGTCACCGAGCCGAACAGCATCGCGCCGAGAGCGAGCACGCTCACCTCACGGCGGGCCTTCGGATCGGTGCCGATGGTCCGGTACTTCATGGTGGTCCCTCCTGTTCGGGCCCGACCGTCCGGGGGGCCTGAACAGGAGTCTGGAACTTGAAGAGCACTTCAACGCAAGGCCTTGAACGGTCCTTCCAGAGCCGCCCACTGCAACAGCATGATCGTCTTGGCGTCAGCGATCTCCCCGGAGCGGATCATGGCCAGGGCCCTGCGGAAGGGCAGTTCGACGGTCTCGATGTCCTCACCCTCCTCGTCCAGGCCGCCGCCCTCGTGGGTCCGGGTGGAGGGGCCGTAGGAGGCGGCGTAGAAGCTCACCCGCTCGGTGACCGAACCGGGGCTCATGTAGACGTCGAAGACGTGCTGGACCTCGCCGACGGTGTGCCCGGTCTCCTCGATGACCTCACGCCGTACAGCGACTTCGGGGTGCTCGTCCGCCTCGTCGAGCAGCCCGCCCGGTGTCTCGACCAGCATGCCGGACGGATGGCCGTTGGTGTACACGGGGTAGCGGAACTGCCTGGTCAGGAGCACGGTTTCGCGCTCGGCGTCGTACAGCAGGAGGGTGGCTCCGTTGCCGCGGTCGTGCGTCTCGCGCTCCTGGGTGCTCCAGGTGCCGTCGGCGTGCTGGAAGTCGAAGGTGGTGGTGCGCTCCACGTACCAGTGGCTGGACAGGAGGGTCACGTCGCGGACCTTGACCCGGGGGTTGCCGGTCAGATCGCGGCCGACGCGGTCGAGTCCGGTGCGGCCCCGGCGGTCGGGGGTGTCGATTCCTGCGGTCATCGTGCGCCGGCCGCGCGGGCGCGGGAGAAGTCGTTCATGGCCACTGTCTACCATCCCTGCCCGAACATCGAGGCCACAGCGGCGCTTCACCCGTCTAGGCTCACGGCATGGAACAGACGGAGATCATCCTGCGCGCCATCGGCGTGCTCACCGAGACCAACGCGATGGTGCGCAGGATCGCCCAGGACGAGGACGCCGAGGTCGAGTCGACCGAGACCCAGCTGGGCGCGCTCGTGACGGAGGTGTTCCCCAGGGTCGAGGTGCCGGGCGACGCCGGTCCCGCGGAGGCCGGACAGGCCGTCGCGGACGCCTACCTGCCCGCCACCATCTCGCTCGTGGGCGCCTTCGCTTTCCTGTTCTCCGAACTCGCCGACATCCACGACTCCGGACGCACCGACATCAAGACGGCCGATCTCCTCCAGAACCTCGCCCTGCGCATGTCCAGGGCCGACAACACCTGAGGGGACTCCGTCAGGTCGCTCCCGATCTCGGGAGTCAGGACGGCACGGGGACTTCCGGGCCCAGGCGTTCCTCGCTGAGGAACGCCTGGGCGCCGGTCACGACGGACCAGGCCCGGTCACCTCTTCTGCTCGACGCGCACCCAGTCGACCTCGGCCTGCACTCCCCCGGCCGCGACCTGGTCGACACTGGACTGTGGCAGCCCCCAGTACGGAGCGGTGACCTTGTTCCATCCCGCGGGGTAGGCGCCGCCCAGGGCGAGGTTGAGAATGACGTACTGGTTGTGGTCGAAGACCCATTGGCCACGGGTCGATTCCAGCTTGTTGCGCGTCGTCTCCTGGACCAGGGCGTCGTCGACATAGAAGCGCATGGCTGTCGGTGTCCACTCCACGGCGTACGTGTGCCACTGGTCGGCGCGGCCCCCCGCGGGGTAGGTCTGGCGGGCACCGATGTTGCCGTCGGCCGAGTAGCCGGGGCCGTGCAGGGCCGTGCTGGTCCAGTCCCCGTAGCCGATGTTCTCCATGATGTCCGTCTCGCCGGACGCCGGCCACGAGACCGACGGGTCGTCGACGTTGCTGCCCAGCAACCAGAAGGCGGGCCAGAAGCCGTCCCCGACCGGCAGCTTCATCCGGGCGCTGACCCGCCCGTAGGTGAAGTCGAACTTGGTGTTGGTGTCGATCCGCCCGGAGGTGAAGTCGTAGGTCCCGCCCCCGGCCTGGGTGCAGCCCTTGCAGTACTTGGCCTTCAGGAGGAGGTTACCGTTCTGGGTGGTGATGTTGTCGGTGGAGTCGACGTACGCCTGGGACTCGCCGTTGACCGGGCCCATCTCCTGCCCGGTTCTGACGACGCGCCACTTGGAGCGGTCGAGACTCGCGCCCGTGAAGTCGTCGAAGAACGTCGTCTGATAGGTGCCCGGCTGCTCCGCGGGCAGTGCGGGATACGCGGCGGCGGCGCTGCCTCCCGTGCCCCAGACCTGGAACTCGTAGAGAGAGTAGCCGAACTGGGCCGTCGCGGGCGCCGGGTTGTAGAAGGACCGGCGTTCCTTGCCGAGCATCCGCACATAACGGCCGGTCGTGGGCTGCGGCAGGGTGACGGAGTCGTGGCGGCCCACCGCGTCCGCGGGGGATTTCACGTCGGCGCGGCGGGCGGCGACCTCGGCGGCGGACGGCTGGTAGACGGTGCGCCAGGTTCTGTTGTCGTCGGAGACCTGGAGTTGGTAGTCGACCGCGTAGGCCGCCTCCCAGTACAGGTCGACGGTGTCGATGGTCGAGGTCGCGCCCAGGTCGACGGAGATCCAGCGGTCGGCGTTCCAGTCGCTGGACCAGCGGGTCGAGTCGGCCTTGAGGTCGGCCGGCCAGCCTCCGTCGGTGGCGAAGGCGGGTGAATTGCCCGCGTGCTGGTAGAGGTTGGAGTAGGCCGGGTGGTTCAGCGCGAGGTTGGTGCGGGTGGTCGAGGCCGGGGCCGGTTCGCCGCCGTAGACCTTGAAGGCGTACAACGAGTAGCCGTACGGAGTGGCCCGTTCGATACCACGCATCCGTACGTAGCGGCCGGTGACCTCCTGCGGGTAGGTATGGGCGGTGACCGACCCTCCTGAGCCGGCGGTCTCGGTGTAGAACGGCGTCCAGTCGGTGCCGTTCCTGGATGCCTCCAGGACGTATCGCTTGCCGTAGGCGGCCTCCCAGTCCAGGACGACCTGGTCGATGCGCAGGGTGGCACCCAGGTCGATACGGATCCAGGCGTCGTCCGCGAACTGACTCGACCAGCGTGTCGAGGCGTCGCCGTCGAAGGCGAGGCCCGGCGTGGTGCCGGTGTTCTCGCTGCCCGAGGCGGTCACGGCGCCGGGGTTCGCGGTGTAGGCGGCCGCGGCCCGGTCGGTGTCCCAGGTGGCGCCGGCGGCCGCCGCGACACGCTCGGGCGCCGGGACGGCGAAGGCCGGTGCCGGCCAGAGCAGCGACAGGGTGGCGAGGGCGATCATCAGCGTGCGGTGGATGCGGGATGGCATACGGCTCTCCTGAGGGAGGTTGGGGGTGCCGGTTCCGTGCTGATGTGCGGGGTGGTCACGTGGTGACGCCGAGGTGCTCCGGCGCCGATCGAGCGCCGCTTCCTGAAGCGGCCTTGATCCAAGAACGGGCCCTAGGACAGGCTCTGGAGCGCCGGGGTCGACCGGCGCGCGATCACGTGCGTGGGCAGGACGACGGGGGCGGTCGGCGACTCCTGGCCCGCGAGGCGGGCCAGCAGGATGCGGGCGGCCGTCTCCCCCATCTCCCGCATGGGTTGGCGGACGGTACTCAGCGAGGGCTCGGTGTGCCGGGCCACCGGGATGTCGTCGAAGCCGATCACCGCGATGTCGTCGGGCACACGGATCCCGGCGTCCCGCAGGGCGCCCAGAGCGCCCACCGCCGCGAGGTCGTTGTGCGCGAAGACCGCGTCGAACTCCCAGCCCTCGGCGAGCAGTCGGCGCACCGTCTCGCGCCCGTCGGCCTCGGTGAAGTCGCCCTCGACGACCAGTTCGAGCCCCACGCCGTGTTCGGCACAGGCGGCTCTGAACCCCGCGAGCCGGTCGCGTACACAGCCGAACCGCGCGGGCCCGGTGAGTACCAGCGGTCTGCGCCGGCCCCCTGCCAGCAGGTGGCGGGCAGCCGCCGCTCCGCCCTCGGTGTTGGCGGCCGTGACGGACGGGAACTCCGGGTGGTGTCCCCGGTCGTCGACGAGGACAACGGGCAGGCCGTCGCGGTGCAGCGCCGTCAGCATCTCGAGGGTGTTCTCGGGCTCCACCACGAGCAGCCCGTCGAACGCGCGCGCCGACACCTGGCTGGTGAAACGAGCCACGGATTCGGCGCCCCGGTTGCAGGTGAACAGCAGCAGCCCGAAGCCGGCGGCTTCCACCGTGTCGACGACGCCCTGCAGCACCTCGCCCATCCACGGCCAGGTCAGCGAGGGCACCAGCATGCCCACCGTCCGGCTGCTGCCCCGGGCCAGCCCGACGGCACCCGAACTGGGTACATAGCCCATGCGGTCGATGACCTCGCGGACACGGGCAGCGGTCGATGCCTCGACCTCGCCACGGGTGTTCAGCACCCGCGACACGGTCGTCTTGCTCACGCCGGCCGCCTGGGCCACATCGGCGATGGTCACGGCCACAACTGCCTCCCGGCACACGGGGATCGCGGCTTCACGCGCCGTCGGCGGAACCGGTACCGGGAGCGGTACCGGAACCGGTTCCGGCGCTGGGCGGGGAGTCAACCGGACTGGCATGGTGCCGTCAATACTTCACGCCGAGATTGCCTGGGCCGAACCTCAACGCCTGCCTTTCCTTCGGAACGTGAACGCACCCGAAGGCGCCTCCCGTGCCGGCGCGGGGTCAGCCCGTACCCCCACCTCAGGAGTGCGGAACCACCGCCACCGGGCAGGGCGCGTGGTGCATCACCGCATGGGCCACCGAACCGATCCGCGGCCCCACCGCCGAGTGCTGGGCGCGGCGACCGACGACCATCAGCTGGGCCCGCTCCGCCAGCGACAGCAGTACCTGCCCGGCGCTGCCCATCTCGACGTGCTGTGTGACGGGCACGTCGGGGAAGCGCTCCCGCCACGGCTGGAGCGCCTCGGCGAGCGCCTTCTTCTCGTACGGCTCCAGCCCCCCGGCCTCGTCCAGCAGCTTCAGCGAGCCGGGGCTGTAGGCGAACACCGGCGGCAGGCTCCACGCCCGTACGGCGCGCACCGCGGCGCCCCGTGCCGCCGCGGTCTCGAACGCGAACCGCAGGCCGGCCGCGCTGTCGTCCGGACCGCCCTGCTGGCCCACGACGATCTCCCGGCCGCCCACTTCGGACGCCGCGCGGTCGTCGGCCCGCACCAGGACGACCGGGCACGGGGCCTCGGCGATCACCTGCTGGCCGACGGAACCGAGCAGGAAGCCGACCACCGTACCGTGACCGCGGGATCCGAGGACCAGCGTCCCAGCCGCCGCGGCCTCGGCCAGCAGGGAGTCGACGGCGCCGCCGTCCAGGACCTCGGCCGTCACCGGCAGGTCCGTGTGCCGGTCGGCGACGGTGCGGCCCGCTTCCTCGACCATGTCCCTTGCCCAACGGGCCTGTTCGTTCCGGTCTCCGCCGCCGAACAGTTCGTGGTGGGACCACTGCCAGGCGTACACCACGCGCAGCGGCAGCCCGCGGCGGACGGCTTCTCTGCCCGCCCAGGCCAGCGCGGCCCGGCTCTCGGGGGATCCGTCCACGCCCACGGTGATCCGGTCGGTCATGCGCCTGCCTCTCCGTCGCCGGCTCGCCCGCCCTGCCGGTCCCTCAACCCTGCTGACCGGTCCAGTGTCCGTCACCGTCACCGCCGAGTCGCGCGGGGCCCGGGGCTCCGCCTACGCCGACTGGCGCACCACGAGTTCCGGATCGAAGATCACCGAGGTGGGCTCGGTGCGCGCCCCGGAGGTGCTCGTCGAGGAGCCGGGCCATCACCGAGGCCATCCTCGACGGGCTGCCGCACGGTGGCCGGCGGTGGACGGCAGGCCGTCGCCGCGCCGGAGTCGTCGAAGCCGATGACCGCGACGTCGTCGGGCACCCGTCTGCCCCGCTCCCGCAGCACTTGGCACGCGCCCTGCGCCATCAGGTCGTCGGCCGCGAACACCCCGTCGACGTCGGGGTGTTCGGCCGGCAGTCCGGACATCGCGGCAATGACCCCGCTCCGCCGGGTGCGCCGAGGAACGGAACCAGGGATGCGCCCGCCGTCGTGTGCGCACCTCTTGAAGACAATCACCCGCCGCCCGACGCACTCGGCAGTGCCCAGACATCACTGAACTACCGCAAAACATATGCTTGTTGAGGTCTTATCGAGCAACAATCCGAGGCACTCGTGTGACAAGTCTTGACGCTGCGTTCACACGGATGAAGCATGCATCGGCAAGAGAGCGCTCCCCGCACCTCCCACCGTTCACTTTCTGAACAAGGAGAGTCGCCCCCCATGCCCCACATCCCCATGGATTCCCCGGACTCCGGCCGGTCCCTGCCGGCCAGACGGTCCGTCCTCGGAGCGATGGCCGCCACCGCGGCCGCGCCCACGCTGCTCGGTCTGTCCTCGCCGGCGTCCGCCGCGCCCGTCAGGCAGCCGCAAGCCCTGCCGGGCGGCGGCGATCTCGGCCCGAACGTCATCGTGTTCGACCCCTCGACCTCCGGCATCCAGGCCAAACTGGACGAGGTGTTCCGACAGCAGGAGTCGGCCCAGTTCGGCACGGGCCGCTACGCGCTGCTGTTCAAGCCGGGCACCTACAACGGACTCAACGCCCAACTCGGCTTCTACACCTCGATCGCGGGCCTCGGCCTGTCCCCCGACGACACGACGATCAACGGCGATGTGACCGTCGACGCGGGCTGGTTCAACGGCAACGCCACCCAGAACTTCTGGCGTTCGGCGGAGAATCTCGCCCTCACCCCGGTCAGCGGCACCAACCGGTGGGCGGTCGCCCAGGCCGCGCCGTTCCGGCGGATGCACGTCAAGGGCGGTCTCAACCTCGCCCCCACCGGCTACGGCTGGGCCAGCGGCGGCTACATCGCCGACAGCCGCATCGACGGGTCGGTCGGACCGTACTCGCAGCAGCAGTGGTACACCCGCGACAGTTCGGTGGGCGGCTGGGCCAACGCCGTCTGGAACATGGTCTTCTCCGGTGTCCAGGGCGCACCCGCGCAGTCCTTCCCGAGCCCGCCGTACACCACGCTCGACACCACGCCGGTGTCGAGGGAGAAGCCGTTCCTGTACCTCAACGGCAGCGAGTACCGCGTCTTCCTGCCGGAGCAGCGCACCAACGCGCGCGGCACCACCTGGGGCAGCGGCACCCCGCGCGGCACATCGCTGCCGCTCACCCAGTTCTACGTGGCCAAGCCCGGCGTCACCGCCGCCACCCTGAACGCCGCGCTCACGCAGGGACTCCATCTACTGCTGACTCCGGGGATCTACCACCTCGACCAGCCGATCCAGGTCAACCGCGCGGGCACCGTGGTCCTCGGGCTCGGTTACGCCACCCTGACCCCGGACAACGGCGTCACCGCGCTGAAGACAGCCGACGTCGACGGGGTGCGGCTCGCGGGATTCCTCATCGACGCCGGACCGGTGAACTCGTCGACGCTGCTGGAGGTGGGCCCCACGGGGGCTTCCGCGAACCACTCCGCCAACCCGACCACCGTCCAGGACGTCTTCGTCCGCATCGGCGGCGCGGGCGCCGGCAAGGCCACCACCAGCATGGTGATCAACAGCCGCAACACGATCATCGACCACACCTGGGTCTGGCGCGCCGACCATGGCACCGGCGTCGGCTGGGAGACCAACCGGGCCGACTACGGCATCCGCGTCAACGGCGACGACGTCCTGGCCACCGGTCTGTTCGTCGAGCACTTCAACAAGTACGACGTCCAGTGGTACGGCCAGCGCGGGCGCACCATCTTCTTCCAGAACGAGAAGGCGTACGACGCGCCGAACCAGGCCGCCATCCAGAACGGCAGCGTCAAGGGGTACGCGGCCTACAAGGTCGCCGACTCCGTGACCACGCACGAGGGATGGGGCCTGGGCAGCTACTGCTACTACAACGTCGATCCGACGATCGTCCAGCACAACGGATTCGCCGCGCCGAACACACCCGGCGTGAAGTTCCACGACCTGCTGGTCATCTCGCTGGGCGGCCAGGGTCAGTACGAGCACGTCGTCAACGAGACCGGCGCACCCACGTCGGGCACCTCGACGGTGCCGTCCACCGTGGTCTCGTACCCCTGACCGCCCCGCGCGGAGCCTGACGTCAGCAGGACGTCAGGCTCCCGAGGTCCACCGCGTCGGCCATCGCCTGCATCCCCTTGTCGTTGGGGTGCAGGTGATCGCCGCCGTCGAAGAACGGAAGGATCAGCTGCGGCTCGTACGGATTGCGCGTGATCCTGTCGAAGTCCGTCACGGCGTCGAGCGCGCCGCTGTTCCTGATCCAGTCGTTGACGCCCTGGCGTACGGCCTCGGCAGCGGCGTCGTACTCGGACCAGCCCTTGAACGGCATCACGGTCGCTCCGACGACACACTTGCCCGCCGCGTGGGCCCGGTCGATGATCTGCCGATAGCCGGCGATCATGTCGTCCACCGTGACGCCGGAATGGGCCTTGATGTCGTTGATGCCTTCGAAGAGGAAGACCGTGCGGACCCCGGGCTGGGAGAGGACGTCACGCTGGAGTCTGTTCAGGGCGGCCTGCCCGGCGCCGTCCGCGAGCACCTTGTTTCCCGAGATCCCCTCGTTCGCCACTCCCTTCACGGTGAGCCCGGACGCGGCCTGGAGCCGCCGGGACAGATAGTCGGGCCAGCGGCGGTTCTCGTCCGTCGTCGAGGCCCAGCCGTCGGTGATGGAGTCGCCTAGCGTCACCACCGAGCCGACCGCAGCGGACATCTCCACGTCGACGGCGTCCAGCCAGTACCAGGAGCCCATCGGATCGGTCCAGTTGGCCGCGCCCTCTTCGGCTGCGTGGTTGCCCGCGGTCGCGTAGTTGGTCTGCATGGCCATGCCGTGACCGGTCGTCGGTCCCTGGGCACCGGTCACGTACAGGCTGATGACCAGGTTGCTCTGGGCGGCCAGTTTTCCGGGCAGCGGATCGCTGAGCACGGTCTCGCCGGCCGGGACGGTGACGGACGCGGCCCCGCCGAAGGACAGCTGCCGGTTGGAGCCGTGGACCAGTTCCGCACCCTGCTTCCGCAGTCCGGCGTACGCGCTCGCGAAGGTCACCGGGTGCTCACCGAAGGCGTTGGACAGCCGGATCCGCATGTTCGTGCCGCCGACGCTGGTGCGCACGATCAGCCGGTAGCTGCGGTCGGCGGGTCCCGCGCCCTGCCGGTCGGCGCTGGCGCCCCAGGTGACCACGGAGTGCTTCGCCTGCGACGCGGCGGCGGGCGTCACCGGCATGCCCGCCGAGGCCCCCGGCTGCGCCGCCGCCGAGGCGGTCAGGGGTCCGCAGACCGCGAGGAGCAGCGCCGATACGACGCCCACGGCGCGGCGGCGGAACCGGGCGCCGCTCATCCGAGGCCCCTCAGGGTGACGGACTCACCGGGCTTGAGGCTGACCTTGCGCGAGGCGCTGCCCACGACGACGGTCGTCTCGCGGCCGCCGACGCTCTTCAGCGTGGCCCGGGTCACCTTGCCGTTCTTCCAGCTGAGGTCGGCGACGAAGCCGCCGCGGACGCCCACGCCGGACACCGAGCCGGATGCCGCCCAGGCGGCGGGCAGGGCGGGCAGCAGCTCGATGTGTCCGGGCCGTGAGTAGACCAGCATCTCGACGATCGCCGCGGGGGTGCCGAAGTTCGCCTCGATCTGGAAGATGCCGCGGCCCGTCTCCACCTCGTAGATGTCGAAGAGGTTCATCGCGCTGCCGTTGCTGCCGTTGACCGACGGCTTCAGGTTGTTGACGACCAGCTGGTAGGCCTTCTCCGCGTTCTTCAGCCGCGCCCAGCACAGGCTGCGCCAGGCGTTGGCCCAGCCGAAGCTGTTCATGCCGCGCGCGGTGAGCAGGGCGGTCGCGCCGTCGAGGATGTCCTTCGGGGTGGAGCCGTCCGGACGGATCCGGTCACCGGGGAACAGGCCGATGAGCGGGGAGAGGTGCCGGTGGGTGGTCTCGCCGAGGTTGTCGGGCGACATCCACTCCTCCAGCCAGCCGGTCTTGGGGCTGACCACGGGCAGGTAGAGGCGCGCCCGCAGACCGTCGATGGTCTTGCGGTAGGCGGCGTCCTGGGCGAGCACCTCGGTCGCGGTGTGGTAGTTGCCGAAGAGGTTCCACACCAGTTCCTGGGCGTACGTGATGCCCTTGGCGTCGAGCGGGCCCTGTTCGGGCGACCAGTCGCTGTCGGCGATCAGGACCTCGCGCTCGGTCCCGGACGCGTCGGTGACGGTCGTGGTGATGAGGCGGGCCTCCCAGAACTGCACGGCGCCCTTGAGGAGGGGGTAGATCTTCTTGAGGTAGGCGCGGTCCTGCGTGTACTCGTAGTGCTCGAACAGGCTCTGGCAGATCCAGGCGTTGCCGGCCGGGTGCCACCACCAGCCGCCCCCGCCATAGGGGTTGGTGGAGATCGCCACGGTCCAGCCGGCGATCTTTCCGCTGGAGTTGCGGTACCTGTTGGTGGGGTCGTTGAACAGCCGCTGGGTGACCTCCGTCCAGTCGGGCAGTTGTACGAGGCAGTAGTCGGTGAAGGCGTCGAAGCAGTCGGACAGGCCCGCCCGGTCGGCCATCCAGTAGTTCATCTGGAGGTTGATGTCGGTGTGGTAGTCGGCCATCCAGTCCGGGTCGTTGCCGTCCAGCCAGGGGCCCTGGAGGCCCATCGGCAGGCTGCCCCGGGATCCGGAGATCATGAGGTAGCGGCCGAACTGCAGGTAGGCGGCCTCGAGTTCCGGGTCGGGGATGTCGTCCCGGTGGCGCGCCCGCAGCCGCTCCAAGGTGTCCAGTTCGCGCTGCGCGGCGGAGGACGTGCCGAGGTTGATGTCCAGCTGTCCGAACACGGCCAGGAAGTCGGCGACATGCGTGTGCAGCAGGGTGCTCGCCGAGTGGCCGGCCGCGTTCAGGACCTTGGTCCTGGCGAGGCGCTCCGGGGCCAGGGACGGGTCGCGGAACTTCGTCGCCGCGTCGGGCACGTAGTTGGTACCACCGCTGACGACGACGGTGAGGTCCTTGCAGCCGCTGAACGCGATCGACGTACCGTCGACGCGGACCCTGCCCGTGCCGCTGTACGCGGTGACGGCGGCGCCGTACTTCAGGCCGTTGGCCAAAGAGGCGCCGAACGACGCGTAACGGCCCGCGCTGTTGGCGGTGGTGGACTCGCCGTGGGTGCCCGCGAGGGAGACGGTACCGGTGTAGGAGCCGCCGCCCTGCTGGGAGAAGTACAGGACGATGGCGTCGTCGGGGCGGCTGGCGAAGATCTGCCGCCGGTAGGTGACGCCGGAGATGTCGTACGAGGTGCTGATCAGGCCCTGGGCCAGGTCGAGGGAGCGACGGTAGTTGTTGACGTTGCCCAGGTCGTGGTCGGGGAGGGCGACGGTGAGCTCGGCCAGCATCGTCAGGGAGCCGAAGTCGTCGCGGCCGTACGGGAACTGACCGTCACTCTGCAGCTTGTCGTTGAGACCGCCGGTCCACAGGGTGGCGTCGGTGATCATCAGGAGTTCGCCGGCGGGGTCGTTGCTCGCGAGCACGCCGAGGCGCCCGTTCCCGAGCGGCAGCCCCTGCTCGATCATCGACTTGGCGGAACCGGGAGCCCCCCACCACAGCTGGTTCTTCGCGGCGTCGGCCGCGGACAGCATGGGCGATGCGGTGGGGCGCAGGGGGGCCGCCGAGGCGGTGAAGGCGGGCAGACCGCCCAGTGCGGTGACCGCGCCGGCTGCGGCGGCGAGGGCGAGGAAGCCTCGGCGGCTGGGGGTGTTGTCGTGTGATGCGGTGTGCTGGATGTCCACGGTTGTGCACTCCATATCCGGGAGCGGCTCGTGCGGGAACGACGGCTGCGGACACCGTCGGCGTGGGGCAGGTTCCCGCGGGGCCCGGGTCGTGTCACCGGGCCCCGCGGGAAGCAGGTCGGGCGGTCTGCGGAACGCGGACCGACCACGGAAATCGAACCGACTTCGAACTCAGACCGACTGCGGAACCACGATCTTGTCGATGTCGGGCGCGTATCCGCTGCCGCTGTCGAAGGTGATCGTGTTGGAACCGGCCTTCAGCGCCAGCTGGACGCTGACCGTCTCGGCTGTGTTCCAGTCGCCCGTGGAGGGGAACTTCTCGCTGGTGCCGTTGCCGCTGTTGGAGAACACGGTCACCGAGCGGGGGTCGCCGCTGACGTAGGCGACCTTGACGGTGTAGATGCCGTCCTTCTGCACCGTGACGTCGTTGAACCGCAGCTTGCCGCCGGTGTAGAGGTTGCCGACCTTCTTGCCGCCGGAACAGGCGTCGCAGCCGGCGATGGAAGCGTTGCCCGACAGGGTGTTGGCGGCGGCCTCGGCCTCGTAGCTCGTGGTGGTCAGCGTGCTGCCGCCGGGCTTGACGGTGAACAGCCGCGAGCCGTGCGCGGGCAGCGCCTCGGTGATCTTGTCCTTGTGTGTTCCGAGGTTCGCCTTGTTCCACAGGTCGCGCACGGAGGCGTTCCCGGTGAGTCCGAGGGAGGCCCAGTGGGCGGTGACGGAGGCCGGCGAGTCGGCGAGGTTGAACAGGGCGACGGTGTAACTGCCGTCGGCGTTCTTGGTGCCCCAGACCTGCTGGTTGCCGACCGGGGTGAGGGGACGCGCGACGGGCGAGTCGTTCTGGTCGACGGCGATGACTTCCTTGTTGGTCAGCAGGGAGACGCCGTAGCTGTCCAGCTTGGTGAGGTCGTCACCGGTGAACAGCGGCGACTTGTTGATGGCCCACAGGGTCATGTAGCTCTGCCGCTCGGCCTTGGTGAGGCCGTCCATCTCGGCGTTGCCGACGTCGAGGCTGTCCAGGTCGTTCCAGCCGCCCGGGCCCGCCTTGCGGCTCCACGCGGGGGCGTCGTCCCACCGGTCGTTGACCGAGTTCTCCCAGGTGACGAGGGTGTTGCAGTAGCACTCGACGTCGGTGTCGATGCGCCAGCCGTTGGAGTACTTCTTCCAGTCGGCGGCGTGGCCGATGTCGAGCGACCAGGAGAGTTCGAGGTGGATCGGGCGCCCGGTGGCGGAGATGGCCTTCTGCCAGGCGGCGGCGTCGGGGACGTTGTCGTAGTTGTCACCGGACTTGGAGGAGCCCGGGCCCACACCGTCCAGCTTGAGGAAGTCGTAGCCCCAGTCGGCGAACTGCTGCGCCTGCGAGTCGATGTACTTCTGCGCGCAGGGGTTGTCGAAGTTCAGCTTGTACGCGTTGTCCCAGCCGTTGGTGGTGCGCAGGTCCGAGTAGACGACGTCGGCGGTGGTGCAGCCGGGGGCGTTCCAGATCGGCGTCTTGCCCTCGCCGTACGCCCCCTTCTCCAGGCCGACGGGCAGGTAGATGCCGGCCTTGAGACCCTTGGAGTGGATGTGGTCGGCGACCGACTTCATGCCGTGGGGGAAACGGACCGGATCAGGCGTCTCGCGACCGTACTTGTCGAAGCCCGTCTTCCAGGTCTTGTCCATCCACCAGCCGGCGTCGATGTTGACATGGTCGTAGCCGTAGTTCTTCAGCTTGGCGGCGAGGGCGTCCGTCTGCTTCAGGACGTTCGCCTCGGTGAGATAGCTGTAGTCGCCGTCCGGGTTGAGGCCCGGGTACTTCGACGACTGCATGCTCCAACTCGACCAGCCCATGTACGGCTTGGCGGCGAGGGGGGTGGCGGTGGTCTCGCGCGGCACGGGGGTCTTGGCCTGTGCCGCCGGGACGGTCGTCGCGAGGCCTGCCGTGAGGGCGAACACCACCACGGCTCTCAGGGTGCGTATGGGCAGGACGGGGTACGAGGATGACCGCATGGGTCGTGCCTCCAGTGGGTTCAGGGTTGGGGCGGCTCAGCCCTTGCCCGAGCCGATGGTGAGTCCGCTGATGAACTGGCGCTGGAGCGCGAAGTACACCAGGAGGGTGGGGATCGCGGTCATCAAGGCACCGGCCGCGATGAGGTTGGGATTGGTGAAGTACGCGCCTTGGAGGTTGGCCAGGGCGGAGGTGATCGGGCGCTTGTCGCCGGACTCGATGAGTGCGAGCGGCCAGAAGAAGTCGTTGTAGATCCAGATCGATTCGAGGGTGGCGAGGGCTGCGAAGGCGGGGCGGCACAGCGGCAGGATGATCTGGAAGAACTGGCGCCAGACGGGGGCTCCGTCCACGAGCGCCGCCTCGGAGATCTCCTTCGGGATCGTCTTCATGTAGTTGCTGAGGACGAAGGTGCAGAAGCCGGACTGGTAGGCGATGTGGATGGCGATGATGCCCCAGGCCGAGTTGTAGAGGAGGAGCGAGTCGCTCATCCACCCGGGCAGCGGGATGAGGAGGTAGAGGCGGTACAGGGGTGTGATGAGGACCTGCGCCGGGAGCAGGTTGCCCGCGGTGAACAGCATCAGCAGGACGATGTTCCAGCGGAAGTCGAAGCGGGAGACGAAGAAGGCGACCGCCGCCGAGAACAGCAGGGTGCACAGTACGGCCGGCACCGTGATGAGGACGGAGTTCCAGAAGAAGTGCGGCATCCCGGACTGGTTCCAGGCGTCGCTGAAGTTGCCGAGGCTGATGCTGTGGGGCCAGGAGAGATAGCCGTGCTTCGCGGTGTCCGAGTAGGGCCGCAGCGAGGTGTACATGGCCCACAGCAGCGGAACGAGCCACAGCAGGGCGATGCCGCTCAGCATCAGATGACGGCCGGTCTGGCGCCGTGGCCCCGAAGAGGTCTTCGGCGTCTGCGGCTCGCGCCGGGTCCGCGGTCGGGAGGCCGGGCGCGGCACGGTCGTGGTCACTGGTCCTCCTTGCGGAAGTTCTGGACGAGGAAGGTCCCGATGGCGGCCAGGGAGACCACGAGCAGGACGACCGCGAGGGCGGACCCGTAACCGATGTGACTGGACTCGCCGATGATGTTGTCGGTGATGAGGAGGGACAGGAGCTCCATGCCCGGTTTGCTTCCGACCCCGCCGCCGAGGACGTAGACGACGTCGAAGGACCGCAGGGACTCCATGACCGTGATGACCAGGATGATGACGTTGACCGGTTTCAGGGCCGGGAAGACCACCCGCAGGAAGGTCTGGCGTCCGTTGGCGCCGTCGAGCGCGGCGGCCTCCTTGAGCGCCGGGTCGAAGCCCTTCAGGCCGGCCAGGTAGAGGATCATGATGTATCCCGTGTGCCGCCAGCTGGAGGCGACCAGGACGGCCCACAGGTTGAGGTCGGGGTTGCCGAGCCAGTCGATGTGGTGGCTGGAGCCGGCGGCGCTCAGGATGCCGTTGAGGAGCCCGGTGTCGGGGTTGTAGATGATCTCCCAGATGAAGCCGACGACGGCGAGGGAGAGCACCATCGGCAGGAAGATGGCCGTCTGGTAGATCCTCGTGAAGCGGATCTTCCGGTCGAGCTGGTAGGCGAGGAAAATGCCGAACGGGGTCGGCAGCAGGGCCGTGAACAGCAGCCAGATCACGTTGTGCCGCACCGCGGGCCAGAACGGCGGGTAGTTGGTGAAGATCTCCTTGTAGTTGTCCAGGCCGATCCAGTGGATGTCGGCCAGGTCGATGCCGTCCCAGGTGGTGAAGGACAGCCCCAGGGAGGCCAGTGCGGGCAGCCAGACGAAGAAGAGCAGGGCCGCCAGCGGGATGCCGATGATGACGGTGAGGAAGATCCGGTCGCCGGTGCCGAGGCGGCGTGGGCGGGCGCCCCGCGAGGTGGGGGGCGTGGTGCGCGCGGAGGACACGGTGCGTGAGACCTTTCCGGTCCTGGTCAGGCCGTGAAGAAGCGCGAACGCTGGGACTCGATCTTCTGCAGCGTTCCCGAGCCGTCGTCGGGGTGGCCTAGCCACTGCGTCAGGCCGGGGAGTACGACGGTGGAGATGAAGCCGGGGTCGCTGTCGCGGTCCGCGAACTGGCTGATGTGCTTGGCGGAGGCGATGAGCGCGGCGGACTTCTTCTGCAGCGCGTTGTACGAGCCGGTCTTCGCCTGCTGGTTGACGGCGAGGTTGCTCGGGTCGACGCCCATGTACAGCTCCTCGGCGTGGGCGCCGCCGAGGAACTCCAGGAACTTCTTGGCGCCCGCCTCGTTCTTGGGCCGCCGGCTGAGCATGAAGCCGTCGGTGGGGGCCTCGACGGCGTCCTGGCCGTGGGCGGCGTCGATCTCGGGGAAAGGGAAGAAGTCGATGTCGGCGCGTATCTTCTCGTCGGTGATCTGCTGTCCGAGGAAGAGGCCGATGACGGCCATCCCGGACTTCTTGTCGACAAGGGACTGGGCGGCGTCCTGCCAGGAGCGGCCGGCGGCGCCCTGCTGGTAGTAGGGGGCGAGTTCGCGCCAGTGGTCGAGGGTGGCGAGGGCACGCTTGTCGGTCCAGGGGACCTTGCCGCGCATCAAGGACATGTGGAAGTCGTAGCCGTTGGTCCGCAGATTGAGGTAGTCGAAGGCGCCGAGGATGCTCCAGCTGTCGCCGCCGCCGTAGCCGGAGGCGATCGGCGAGAGCCCGTCCTTCTTCATCTGCTTCGTGAGCGCGATGAACTCGCCCCACTTCTGCGGGACTTGGTAGCCGCGCTCCGTGAAGAGGCTCTTGCGGTAGAAGACGGCCCACGGGTAGTTGTACAGCGGGACGAAGTAGTACTTGCCGTCCTCGCCGCGGGAGAGCTGCTTGGTGGCGTCGCTGAAGCCGGCGCCTATCGAGTCCCACACATCGTCGAGCGGGCTGCACAGCTTCTTCTTGGCGAAGTACTGCATGCGGTAGCCGGCGAACCAGGTGAAGACGTCGTCCGGGGTGCCCTGCAGATAGGTGGAGATGCTCTTCTGGAAGGTGTCGTGGTCGACGGTGTTCGTCTTCACCGTCAGACCGCTGTCCTTGGCGAACGCCTCGGTGACGGAGGTGTAGGCCTTCTTGGGGGTGGCGTCGGCGCCGTTGGATCCGAAGGTGACCGTCTTCGGGTCGGCCCCCGCTCCCCCGCCGCAAGCGGTCAGAACAGGCGCGGCCAGTGCGGCGGCGCCGAGTCCGAGCAGTCCGCCGACGACTCTGCGGCGGCCCGGGTCACGCGCAGCCAGGGGATTGCGGCTCTGCTGCGTCATTGTTGCTCCTCATGCATGTCAGTACGTGTCTGATCGGCAGTGCAGGTCTGATGGGCGGTGCGGGGCTGATGAGCGGTGCGGGGCTGATGGGCGGTACGGGTCTGGTCTTCAGCGCGCGTCCGAGGTGATGAAGGACTGGATGGCGGTGGCCGCCGCCCCGCGCGCCCACTCCTCGAAGGGCAGCGGACGGGTCTGTACGTCGCAGTCCGCGGCCGAGCCGAAGGCGGCCGCGGCGAACGCGTCACGGATCTGCTCGGCGAACAGGTCGTAGGCGGCCAGGCCCTCGCCGGAGATGATCACGCGCTCGGGGCCCAGGAGGTTGGCCACGGTCGCGATGCCCCGGCCGATCGCCGCTCCCGCCCGGGCGTACACCTCCCGGGCGCCGGGGTCGCCGTCGTGCGCGAGGGCCAGGGCCGCGGTGGCGTCGGCGACGCTCGCGCCGGTGACCTCCCGGATCTGGCCGACGATCGCGGGGTCCGAGGCGATCGCCTCGACGCAGCCGCGGTTGCCGCAGTGGCAGCGGGGACCGGCCGGGTCGATCGCCACGTGCCCGATCTCACCGGCCACGCCGTGCGCTCCCGCCACCACCTGTCCGTGCACCACCAGACCGCAGCCGATGCCCGCGCCGACGGTCACCAGCGCGAAGTCGGACAGCCCCACCCCGGCCCCGAACCACTGCTCGGCCACCGTCAGCGCCCGAACGTCGTTGTCGAGGGTGACCGGCAGTCCGGTCGTGGTCGCGGCCAGTTCGGCGAGGGGAACGTCGCGCCACTCCAGGAACGGCGAGTAACGCACCACCCCGGCCGCCCGGTCCACGTCACCGGACACGGCGATGCCGAGCCCCCGGACCTGCACCCCGAAGCCGTCCGCCTCCGTCAGCAGTTCCTGTACGAGCCCCGCGACGGAGGTCAGTACCGCCTTGGGTTCGCGGGAGGTGAGCGGAACGCGCCGGGCGACCCGGATGCGGCAGCACAGGTCGGTGAGCACGGCGATGAGTTCGTCGCCCGTCACCTTGATCCCCATGAACAGGGCCCTCCCGCCGTCGACCCGCACCGGGTTGGCGGGCCGCCCGAGGACGGGCTGCGGTGCGTCCTCGGCGATGTCCTCCACGAGGTAGCCGGCCTCGATCAGCGGCCGGACCGCCTTGGTGACCGCGGCCGCCGACAGCCGGGTCCGCCCCGCTATCTCCGACCGCGTGAGCGGGCCGTGGGACAGCACGGTGGTGAAGATCTGGGAAGCGGCCGGCGTATGGGCCGGGAACGCCTCGGTGGGAGAGGTCGAGCGCATGGCCGGAACCTAAGGCTCTTATTTTCTGCTGTCAATGAAAGAAACAGGAATCTCTTGAGGATGCTCCATGAGGTACCTGTGACCTACGAATTCCAGTATCCGATCAGGCATTGACACGTGATCCAAGGTCGGGGTTGGCTTTTCCTTGTCTCGTACGTGAGCACCACCTGAACGCGAGGATCCATGTCGCCGATCTCCTTCGCCCCGGACACCGGGGTCTGGCTGCTGTCCACACCGCGCACCTCGTACGCGCTGCGGATCGACGAGACCGGAGCGCCCTGCCATGTCGCGTGGGGCCCACGACTGACGCCGGCAGAGGCCGGGGAACTCGCCGTCCCGCCCGCGCCCGAGGCCAGCAGTTTCGAGGGCAGGCCGCCCGTCGGGGAGGAGCTGCCCGTCGACGGCGGCACGCGCTACGGACCGCCGTCCCTGCGGGTCCTGTTCGCGGACGGCTCCCGCGCCTTCGAGTGGCAGCCGACCGGCCACCACGTCGAAGAAGGCGAGCTGACGCTGTCCTTCCGCGACCGCCGTTACCCCTTGGAGGTGGCGCTCCACTACCGGGTGCACGAGGACACGGACGTCGTCGAGCGCTGGACCGTCGTCCGCAACGCGGGCGAGGAGCCGGTCACCCTGCTGCGCGCCGACTCGGCCGCCTGGACCCTGCCTCCGCTGCGGGACTACCGGCTCAGCCATGTCACGGGCCAGTGGTCCGCCGAGAGCCAGCTGCGCCGCGACCGACTGCCGTACGGCGAAACCGTGTTGACCAGCCGCCGCGGAATCACCAGCCACCACGCGAACCCGTGGCTGATGCTCGACGCGGGTGAGGCGACGGAGGAGCACGGGCGGGTGTGGAGCGCCGCCCTCGCGTGGAGCGGGAGCTGGCGCGTCACCGTGCAGCGCACCCCCGACGGGCGGGCCGGATTCACCGGCGGCCCCGGCCAGGACGGCACGACCGTGCCGCTCGCGCCGGGCGAGGAGTTCGCCACTCCCCCGTTCGCGGGACTGTGCACCGACGGCGGCTTCGGCGCGGCCAGCCGCGCCTGGCACGCGTACGTCCTGAAGCATGTGCTGCCGCACCCGGACGAGGCCGCGCCGGTGCTCTACAACTCCTGGGAGGCGACCGGCTTCGACGTCGACGAGGCCGGACAGAAGGCGCTCGCCGAGCGGGCGGCCGCGCTCGGCGTGGAGCTGTACGTGGTCGACGACGGCTGGTTCGGGGCGCGCCGCAGCGACCGCGCGGGTCTCGGCGACTGGGCACCGGCACCCGACCGCTTCCCGGACGGGCTCGCACCGCTGGTCCGCGCGGTGCACGGGCTCGGGATGCGCTTCGGCCTCTGGGTGGAGCCCGAGATGGTCAACCCGGACAGCGACCTGTACCGCGAGCACCCCGACTGGGTGCTGCACTTCCCCGGCCGCCCCCGCTCCGAGCTGCGCAACCAGCTGGTCCTCAACTTCGCCCGCCGCGAGGTCGCCGACTGGGCCTACGGCTGGCTGACCCGGCTGGTCGGCGAGCACGGCATCGACTTCCTCAAATGGGACATGAACCGCGCGTTCAGCGAGGCCGGCTGGCCCGACCAGCAGGACGGCGCCGACCGTCTCGGCCCCCAGTACGTGCGCAATCTCTACGACGTCGTCGACCGTCTGCGCGCGGACCATCCGGCGCTGCGGATCGAATCGTGCAGCGGTGGCGGCGGCCGGGTCGACCTGGGCATTCTCGCCCGTACGGACCAGGCGTGGGCGTCGGACAACACCGACGCCGCCGACCGGATGGGGATCCAGCACGGCTACGGCCAGGTCTACCCGGCGCGCACGATGGGCGCGTGGGTGACGGACGTACCCAACCAGCTCACCGGCCGTACGGTCCCGCTGCGCTTCCGCTTCCACATCGCGATGGCCGGGGCGCTGGGCGTCGGGGGCGATCTCACCCACTGGTCCGAGGAGGAACTGCGGGAGGGCGCCGCCCTGGTCGCCGAGTACAAGAAGGTGCGCCATCTGGTGCAGCACGGCAGGCTGGACCGGCTGTCGCCGCCCGCCGAGGACTCGGTCTCCGCGGTGCAGTACACCGCGGCGGACGGCTCGGAAACCCTGCTGCTCGCGGCGCGGCGCGTCTCCCGCCACGGCGCCCCGCGACTGCCGGTCCGGCTGCGCGGCCTGACCCCCGAGAGCCGCTACCGCGACGCCCGCACCGGCGCCGTGCACCACTCCACCGTGCTCGGCGAGTACGGCCTCGACCTCGACCTGCCGGTGGGCGACTGGTCGAGCACGGCGGTGCACCTCGTCCGGGAGGACTGACGCTCCCTCAATGCACCAAGGCCCCTGGCGGGACTCTGACCAGCTCGAACGGGCTCCCGTCGGATGGGGCGGCTGCTGCAACACCGAGCGCCTGCACTCCGCCCTCGAAGCCTGTCCCAGACCGGCCCCTCCCACCATCATCAGCGTGGCCGGGCAAGCCCCCCGTCCCCGCCTGGAGGAACTCGACGCCGCCTTCACCGACCTCGCCCTCACCCAGGCGGCCCTGGGCAAGAGCCCTGTGGCGCCGACCGCACCGGAGTCGTTCCGAACCAGAGCCCGGTCGGGGGTCGCCACCTCGGTGGCGACCCCTGGCCCTGCCCAAAACGGGGCTCATAGTCGCTGAGAGTATTCAGCCACGTTTTCCGTAAGGCCCTCTCGGGCCTCAGCCGGCGGCCCGGGCCGCCGCGATGATCGTGTCGGCGACGGTGTCGGCACGGGTGATCAGGGACAGGTGGCCCGCGGCGACCTCGACGACGTGCGCGTCGGCCCGCTTCGCCATGAAGAGCTGCTCAGCCGCGGGGATGACGTGGTCCTCGGTGCCGACGACCGCCCAGGACGGGAGCGACTTCCATGCGGGCGTTCCGGAGGGCTGCGAGCCCGCGCTGACGGCGAAGGGCCGCTGTCCCGCGGCCAGCAGTCTGGCCTGCGCAGCGGGGACGCCGTTGGCGAAGCAGCCGGTGAAGCCCTGGTAGCTGCCGTTGGGGGCGTACTTGAGGTAGGCGTCGACGTCGCCGGCCGGGGCGCCCGGGTACGGCACGAGGTTGAGGAAGGTCGCCGGGTCCGCGGTGACGCACGACCCGGGCTGGGCGGCGTTGATCTGGAACACGGTCTCCCCCTCGTCGGGGATGTAGGCGTCGTCGTAGACCAGGGCGCGCACGTTCGAGCTGCCGGTGGCCGCGTTGGTGATGACCATCCCACCGTAGGAGTGGCCTACCAGCACGACCGGGCCCGGGATCGAGGCGACGAAGTCACGGATCGCCTCCGCGTCGGCGCTGACTCCGCGCAGCGGGTTCGGCGGCGCGTAGACGGTGTAGCCCGCCTGCAGCAGACGGGACATGACGGCGTTCCAGCTCGACGCGTCGGCCCAGGCGCCGTGCACGAGCACGATCGTGGGCTTGGCCTGCGCCTCGGTGTGCTGGGTGGCGGCCGGGGCCGCTGCGGTCTTCGAGCTCGCAGCCGTGACGGGCGCCGAGAAGGCCAGGGCACCGGCGACGGCTGCCGTGCAGCTGAGGACGAGTCCCCGGCGGGCCGAGGTGAGAATACGCATGAGTTCTCCTGTGATGCACCCCGAACAGCGGACGGGGTGAGGTGGTTTGCCAAGAGGTGGAGTTGAGGCCTTCAGCCGGCGTTGCGGTCGGCCTCGGTGAGGCCTCCCCACACGCCGTAGGTCTGGGCGGTCCGCAGCGCGAAGTCGGCGCAGGGCCGTTGGACCGGGCAGGAGCGGCAGATGGCCTGGGCCCGCAGTTCACGCTGCCATCGCCTGCTGCCGCGTTCGTGGGGCGAGGAGAAGAAGACGGAGCTGTCCATGCCGCGGCAGGACGCCACACTCTGCCAGTCCCACTCGCTGAGGAGCGGCTTCGCACCGAGCGGCTTCATCGCGCTGCCCCGCCGCGAATGACCTGTGAGACGAGCAGTTCCTGCGTCCCGTAGTCTCCGAGCTCAGCCGTGCGGGCGGCCGCGTCGCGGGCGTCGCCGAGGATGGTCTCGTGCGCTTCGAGGAGCCGGGACACCATCGCGGGGACCTCCTCAACTCCCTCCGGGGGACGCGGGACGGCGGTGATCTCGGCGGAGTGCCGAGAGTCGCCCACGGCGAGGCCGCCCAGGCTCTCCGCGCGCTCGGCGATGTCGTCGACCAGGGCGAGCTGCTGCCCGGCGTGCTCGTCCAGCAGGAGGTGCAGCGAAGAGAAAGTGGCGCCGCGCATCAGCTGTCGTCAGTCCGTGTGCAGGGCGGTGCGCAGGGTCTGGACCGCGAGGGTGATGGCGCCCTGGGCGGCCTGGGTGGAGCGCAGGGTGTTGAGCATCACGAAGTCGTGAATGATGGCCAGGAAGCGGACGGCGGTGACCGGGACGCCGGCCTCGCGGAGCTTGGCGGCGTAGGCCTCGCCCTCGTCGCGCAGCACGTCGGCCTCGCCCGTGATGACCAGGGCCGGGGGCAGGCCGGTGAGCTGGTCGGTGGTGGCGCGCAGCGGGGAGGCGGTGATCTGCGCCCGCTCGCTCTCGTCGGTCGTGTACTGGTCCCAGAACCACCGCACGCCGTCGCGGCGCAGGAAGTAGCCGGTGGCGAACTGGTGGTAGGAGCCGGTGTCGAAGTTCGCGTCGGTCACCGGGTAGAACAGCACCTGCTGGACCAGCGGGACATCGCCGCGCTCCTTGGCCATCAGGGTCAGCGCGGCGGTCATGTTGCCGCCGACCGAGTCGCCTGCCACGGCGAGACGGGTCGCGTCGAGCTGCTTGGCGGCGCCGTCGGTGACGATCCAGCGCGCGACGGTGTAGTTCTCCTCGATGGCGACGGGGTAGCGCACCTCGGGCGAGAGCGAGTACTCGGGGAAGACCACGGCGGCCTGCGCGCCGACGGCCAGTTCGCCGACCAGTCGGTCGTGGGTGTGCGCGTTGCCGAACACCCATCCGGCGCCGTGGATGTAGAGGATCACCGGGAGGACGCCGGTCGCTCCGGCGGGCCGGACGATGCGGGCCCGGACGCCGCCGGTGGGACCGCCCTCGACGTTGATCCATTCCTCGTCGACCGCCGGCTTCTCGATGTCCCCGGACTGGACCTCGTCGACCGCCTTGCGGCCCTCTGCCGGGGGCAGGTCGAAGAGGTAGGGCGGGTTGGCGGTGGCCTCCACGAAGGCCTGCGCCTCCGGCTCCAGCACGGGGGTGGGATCTGCCGTGTCGTCAGACATGCCCTGCTCCTTGGATGTTGTGACTGACATCGATCTCCAGGCTAGGAATCGGTGGCGCGGAGGCTTGTCCGCCCGTGCACGGCCTCCGGGCCACCAGCGCACCGCGCCACCCGCGACGATCGTCGCCACTGGACCGGTGACATGCCGTAGGCCTCGCGGAAGACCCGGCTGAAGTGCGCGGGGCTGGCGAAGCCCCAGCGCGCCGCGACGGCGGCGACCGCGCGCCGGGCTGCGTCGGGCCGGGCCAGTTCCTCGCGGGCGGACTCCAGGCGGCTGGCCCGCACCCAGGAGTTGACGGTGGTCCCCTGTCGCTGGAAGAGCTGGTGCAGGTAGCGCAGGGAGATGCCGTGGCGGTCGGCGATGTCCTGCGGGGAGAGTCCCGGATCGCCCAGGCGGGTCTCGACATAGGTCTTGATCCGGTCCAGCAGCGCTGCCCCGGGTCGCCGCTCCTCCGCCGCCGGACCCCCCGCCTGGTGCAGGGCCAGGACCGCGACCAGGTCCGCCGTCGCGCGGGCGAGCCGCTCGCGCTGGGCCGGGGCGGCGGTGAGGGTCTCCTCGGCCAGACCGGACAGCAATGGCAGCAGCAGCGCGGCCGGGGCGTCCTCGGCGCCGTCCAGGACCGTCGCGGTGAGGAGGCGCAGCCGCGCCTCCTCCAGCCGGAGCAGCGCCCGCGGCAGCATCAGGATCCGGGCGCGCTGGTCGGAGGTGATGACGAGCTTGAACGGTCGGCTCGCGTCGTGGAAGGCCAGGCCGCCCGGGCCCAGCCGCGTCGCCCGGCCGTCCTGCAGCAACAGGGCGGAGCCGTGGAGCTGTTGCCGGAGCAGCACAGGGGACCGTTTGTCGGCGGCCGCGGCGGTCGAGGTGCGCACGATCGTCACCGGGGCGCCGGTCTCCTCGGTGACGATCCGCAGAGCTCCGAACCGCTCGGCGCGCAGTGTCCCCGTCCAGGGGTCGGTGCCGGGCACCGGCGACACCTCGACGTCGACGAGGACGCGGGAGAGCGCCGCCTGCCAGGCGGCCGTACGGTCCTCGGGGGCGAGCTCCCGGGTCGAGAGCGCGAACGCTTCGGCTCTTCCGGTCAGTTGGGGTTCAGCCACGACTGCTCCCCACGTCCGCGCTGGGCGTGCTCGCCTCGGAGCCAGTCCGTCGGGGAGAGGCCGAGGGAGGAGCGGAAGACCCGTCCCAGGTGGGCGGAACCGCTGAACCCCCAGCGACGGGCGACCCGCCCCAGGTCGGCAGTTCCGGCGGCCGCCGTGGTGAGGTCGACGCAGCACTCCTGAAGCCGCAGGTCGCGGATCCACTGGCACACGGTGGTGCCCTCGTCCTTGAACAGCTGGTGCAGGTAGCGGACGGAGATGCCGTGGGCGCGGGCCACGACCTGCGGGGTCAGGTCGGGGTCGGACAGGTGCCAGCGGATGAAGCTCTGCACGCGCAGCAGCAGCACCCCCTCCGCGCCCGGGAGCTCACGGGTCTCCCCGCCCACGCACTGGGCCGCGGTGGCCGCCATCAGGTCGACGACGTTGGCCGCGAGCCGTTCGCCGACGGGGGCGCTGTAGGAGTCGGACGCGTCGGCCAGCCGGGACAGGAACGGGGAGAGCAGCGCCGGGAGTCCCCCGGTGGGGCGCAGCGACCGCGCGGTGATGTCGCGCAGGTCCGCCTCCCCCCGGCCGAGCAGGGTGCGCGGAACCGCGAAGATCTTCAGCTGGAACCGCTCGGGGAAGCGGGTGCGGAACGGGCGGATCGTCTCGAAGAACCCGATGTCGCCCGGCCGCAACTCAGTGGTACGGCCGTCCTGTTCCACCTGCGCGACCCCACTGGCCTGGACCGCCACGAAGACCTGGCTGCCGTCGCCGGCGGCGATGAAACGGGGGGTCCGGTGGACCTCGCCGGGCTCGCACTCGACGGTGGTGATCTGGAGCTCGGCGAGGTGGTCCGTGCGCATGGTGGCGTCGTAGGTCCGCCCGTCGGTGCTGATGTCCATGCCGACCAGGGTGGCGAGCACGGCGTCGTGCCAGAACTCCAGACTCTCGTGGGGCGGTACCGAGCGGGTGGACAGCACCCGGGCCGGCGGCTTCGCGGCGATCCCGTGTCGCCCGCTTCCCTGCTCGGCGGGGCCGGTCAATGCTGACATGGGACCAGCCTGCTGCGAGGGCGGACGCGACTGAATACGTCAGCCGACTGGTTGCCGTCTGAGTCATTGACCGGCTCGGGTCGAGCCGATCGGCTTCAGCCCAGCTTCGCGCGCAGGAAATCGCAGCCCTGCCGCACCGCGGCACGGGTGGGCGGGCTGTCCCGCAGGGCGTTCAGCGAGACGAAGTCGTGGACGGTGCCAAGGACGCGCACGGCCGCCGCCTCGACCCCCGCAGCGCGCAGCCGTCGTGCATACTGCTCCCCTTCGTCCCTGGCCACATCGGCCTCCGCGGTGACCACCAACGCGGGCGGGAGTCCCGCCAGGTCCGCACGGGTGGCCCGCAGCGGGGACGCGGTGGGCTCGGCCAGCTGCCGCGGGTCCGGCGCGTACTGCTTCCAGTACGCGCGCAGGGCCTGACGGGTGAGCAGGTAGCCGGTGGCGAAACGCTGTTGGGAGTCACTGTCACAGTGGGAGTCGATGAGCGGGTAGTAGAGCAGCTGGGCCCGGATCGCCGGCCCGCCGCGCGCTCGCGCCACCATGGTGAGCGCGGTGGCGAGGGTGGCCCCGGCGCAGTCCCCGGCCACGGCCAGCCGGTCGGGGTCCAGCTCCAGTTCCCCGGCGTGCTCGACGGTCCAGGACAGGAGGTCGTAGCACTCCTCCAGCGCCATGGGGTACTGGGCCTCGGGAGTGCGGCTGTACTCGGGGACGATGGCGGTGACTCCCAGGTCCCGGACGAACTCGCTGATCAGGCGGGCATGCGTCTGGGCGTCCCCGAGCATCCAGCGGCCACCGTGGACGTAGAACAGCGTCGGCAGCGACCCGGTCACGCCGACAGGGCGGAAGACCCAGTATCCGACGAGTCCGGAGGGGCCGACCGGGGCCACCCGGAAGGCGGCGTCCATCTCGAAGTCGTCGATGCGGTCGGCCTGCGACTCGCTCAGCGCCCGGCGACCGAGCACCGGGCCCAGTTCGTCCAGGAAGGGCGGCGTGGCCGAGGCTGCCACCAGCCGTTCCACCGCCGGGTCGAGCACGACCACGGACGGGGGAGGCCCGGCTGCGCCGTCGCAGGAGTCCGACTGCATTCCGCTCTCACCTCTCTCGGCCCCTGGAGGCTCTCTCCGTCGCTCCAGCAGCCGGGAGATGACGGAACACCGGCACCTGCACCGAACCGCTGATACCTCGTCAGTCGGTGCCGGTCTCACCTGCGGACAACAGATCGCGCAATTGGTGGCGCCGGCTCACGCCGAGCTTGGGATAGACGTTGTACAGATGCGTGCCGACAGTACGCGGTGACAGAAACAGCCGCTCGCCGATCTCACGATTCGACAGGCCGCCGGCCGCCAGCCGGACGATCTGCCACTGCTGGGCAGTCAGCTCGGCCGGCGCGACATCGGGATCGGCGGCACCGGCCGCACCGCTGGCGCGCAACTCGGCCCGGACTGTCTCGGCCAGCGGGGCCGCGCCGAGCCCTTCGGCCATCTCCAGGGCCGCGGTCAGCTGTTCCCGCGCCTCCAGCGGACGGCGGCAACGCCGGAGCCAGACCGCGTAGCTGAGGCGGGCCTGGGCGCGTTCCCACGGCCAGCGCTCACTCTCGGGGTTGACCACCGCGAGCTGGAAGTGCTGCTCGGGGTCGCCCTCCGGGTCCACCACAGCCGCCGCGTGGTGGAGCAGCAGCGTCATCCGCGTGGTCGGCCGCTCGCCCTGCTGCGAGCGGACCTGGGCCAGGATCCGCGCCGCCTCTTCCCCCCGCCCCGTCCGCTGGGCAGCGACGGCGAGTTCGGCGACGGTACGCGGCGACAGGAACGGGTGCAGCGGCGAACCGTCCGCGTCGAACAGTGCCCGCCACTTGCGGAAGGCTCGGGCCCAGTCGCCCTGGGCGGCTGCCGCCAAGGCCCGGGCCCGCAGGATACGAGCCTGGGTCGCGCGGTTCCCCTCCAGGTCGAGGACGCGCCAGTGCGCCTCGGCCGCGGACGGGTCCGGCATGGTCCCGCCGCGCAGCGCGGACAGGGTCAGGGCGAGCGCGTCGAGATCTGCCTGGACGCGGGACTGGCCCAGGACGGCGGCACCGCCGCTCCCCTCCCCCAGCAGCGCCTCCGCCTCCGTCCACCAACCCGTCGCCAGGAGCGTGTCCGCCATCGGCGCCAGGGACCAGGCGCGCAGCCCCAGGGCCTTGCGGGTGCGCAGCTGCGCGTCGGCCTTGCGGTACTGCCGCAGGCAGGCGTCGGCCTCGTCCGCCTGGTAGGCGACCCAGGCGACGGCGAGCCGCTGGGCCAGCCGCTCCGGACTGTCCGGAAGGGCGCCGAGGCGCGGCTGTTCGAGTCGGCGCAGGACTCGGGCGGCGGAGCCGTGGGGTGTCGCCGCCACGGACACGAATGCGCGGAGTGCCGACCCCACCTCGGCGTCGTCGAGCCGCGACAGCGACCCGGTGACGTCCGAGGCGGCCTGGGACCTGCCCTCGGTCCGCGCGAGCAGTGCGGCCAGTCTGCTGCGGTGCTGTGGCAGTGCGGACTGGTCGGTGACGGCCGCGGCCACCGAGGCCAACCCGAGCGCAAACGGGCCCTCGCCGGGGAGCATGCGCTCGCAGACGTCCAACAGCAGGTCGAAAGCCTCCTCCTGGAAGGAGGACAGCGAGAGGGCGGCGCCCATGGCGGCGGCGGCGAGGCAGGTCGGCTCGGCGTCCGCACCGATCTGGGCGAACTCCTGGTACAGGTCCCTCACCCAGTCCGGGTTTCCGACGAGGTGGGCGGCGGCCAGGGCCTCGGCCAGCCGTCGGGCGCGGTCGCGCGGGCCGGGGCTGAGCCGGGCGGCCTGTTCCAGGGCGGCCGCCGCGGTGAAGGCGTCCTGCATGTCCCAGGCGGTCGCTTCGAGTGCGGCGGCGATCGACTCGTCGGGTCCGAGTGCGGCCGCCGCCCGGTACCGGGCGCGGGACGCCCCCGGGCCGGCCGCCTCGGCCAGGGCCAGGTGGGCCATGCGGCGCAGCTGGGCGGGGTGCCGCGCGCCTGCGGCGCGGCGCACCAGTGGGTGCCGGAACGAGATCCGCCCGTCGGCCACGGTGACGATGCCGGCCGCCTCTGCCGGGGCCCAGACACCGAGGTCCGGCGCGTCCAGGGCGGTCATGACCGTGCACAGGTCCTCGCCGGGGTCCGCGAGGGCCGCGTACAGCAGCGCGTGCTGCGTCACGGCGGGCAGGACGGCGAGCCGGGACTCGAACTCGTCCTGCGCGAAACGAAGTTGGGGCAGCTTCCCGCCGGGCAGGGTCCGGTCGGCAGCCGACCGCTCCAGTCGGCACAGCTCCAGCAGTGCCTGCGGATTGCCTCGGGCCTCCCCCAGCAGTTCCAGTCTGCGGCGGCCCCGGGGTGCGCCGGGCTGCTCGTCCAGGAGCGCGGCGGCGGCCCGCGGCGTCAGCGGCGCCAGGTGCAGCACGCCCAGTTCCGTCGGCAACCCGGCCGTGGCCGCCTCGCCGCGCGCCGCGAGGAGCACCGACACACCGCGGCCGCTCAGGTGGCGGAGCACCGAGCCGATCACATCCAGAGAGGCGTGGTCGCAGTCCTGGATGTCGTCCACCGTCAGCAGCACCGGTGCTGAGGCTGCGAGGCACTCCAGCAGCGCCGGCACCGCCACCTGAACCAGCGGGGCGTCGGCGGGGGACGGCCCTGGCAGCGCGGCGAGAGCCGTGGCCAGAGCCCGACGCTGGGGCTCTGGCAGGCCCCCGGTCCCACCGAGGACGGAGCTGAGCAGCTGCCGCAGGCAGGCGTAGGGGTGGTCGCGCTCCACGGCCCAGCCGTGCGCCGACAACACCAGCGCACCCTCGCAGGCGGCCTGCTCCCGGGCGGCGCGCAACAGCCGGGTCCTGCCGATGCCTTCCTCGCCGAGCAGGAGCAGACCGCGGGACGACGTGCCCGGCCCTGGCCTGGCGCCCCGCAGGATCCGCTCGAGTTCGGCCTCCCGGCCGACCAGTCCGGTGCCCGCCGCCTCCCGGTCATCTGGGCCGACAGCTGCACCCGTGTCGGCCCTGCCTGCTGTCTCGATCGTCATTCGTGTACCCCGAACACTGCACTGCACGTCTCTGCGAACCCCCACCCCGATGCGACGATCCTCAAGGTTCCGGGGGCGGCGCACATCTGTCAGATGACCAGTCATCGATCGCAACACCGTCCGGCTGGCAGAATCCACCCCACAGGATCAGGCGACAGAGACGAGGACCGCGGTGCACGCCCCTGCCCAGCCCGAGCCCGGTCCGGAGATCATGGGCAGGGATCGGGAGCTGTCCGGTCTGGCCCGGCTCCTCGACGCCGCGGACGGCGAGGGCCCGAAGGTCCTGGTGCTCACCGGCGAGCCGGGCGCGGGCAAGAGCACCCTGGTCGAGTGGGCCGCCGTCCAAGCCTCGTCGCGCCGTCTGCGGACGCTCCGCGTACGGGGCAGCGAGGGCGAGTCCGGCCTGTGTCTGGCGGGGGCGCACCAGTTGCTGCGCCCCCTGCTGGGGGCCGTGGACGAGCTGCCGGAGCGGCAGCGCGACGCGCTGTGCGCCGCGTTCGGCCTCGGCGACGCGGACGGCGCAGAGTCGGTGGATCCACTGCCGCTGCGCCTGGGCGCGCTGACCCTGCTCTCCGATGCCGCCGCCCGGCAGCCGTTGCTGCTGCTCGTGGACGACGCCCAGTGGCTGGACCTCGGCTCGCTCGACCTCCTGGCCTTCCTCGCGCGCCGCCTCGACGCCGAGCGGGCCGTGCTGCTGCTCGCCTCGCGGGAGGAGGCGGTTCCGGCACGCTTCGACCGCGACTTCCCCCATCTGGTCGTCGGCCCGCTGGAACGCGCGGCGGCCGTCCGGCTGCTGGACGCCCAGCCCTTCCCGCCGCAGGGCCGGGCGCGCACCGAGATCCTCCAGCTGGCCGCGGGCAACCCGCTGGCCCTGATCGAGCTGAGCCGCGCGCTCGCCAGGGACGGCAGCACCGCCGCCGACAGCCGGTCCCTTCCGCTCACCAGCCGTCTGGAACGCCTCTTCGCCGCCGACCTGCCCACGCTTCCCCCTCAGGCGCGGCGCGCCCTGCTGCTCGTCGCCGCCGCAGGCACCGCCCGACTGTCGGACGTCCTGCTCGCCGCCCCCGACCTCGACGCGACGAAGGCGCTGCTCCCCGCCGAGGAGGCAGGCCTGGTACGGGTCGAGGGCGGGCAGGTGCTGCTCCGGCACCCGCTGGTGCGCTCCGCCGTCCTCCAGGCTGCCCCGTTCGCCGAACGACGCGAGGCGCACCTGGCGCTGGCCGCCGCGCTGGCGCACGAACCCGACCGCCGGGCCTGGCACCTGGCCGCTGCCGCGCTCGGACCGGACCAGGAGGTGGCCGACGCCCTGGCCGAGACCGCCGAACGCTCCCGCGCCCGAGGCGGACACGCCGCCGCGGCAGCGGCACTGGAACGCGCCGCCGAACTGACCCCCGATCCGGCGCGGCACGCCGAGCGGCTGCTGGCGGCGGCGCAGTCCGCCATGTACGCGGGGCATCCGCAATGGGTCGGCGAGCTCACCGACCGCGTTCCCGGGCTTACCGAGGACCCCGGGCTCCGCGCCCAGGCCGCGTTCCTGGGCGGCTGGGCCCTGGGCGTCACCCTGCGCCACGACGACGCGCTGGCGGTCCTGCTCCCGGCGGCCGAGTCCATGGCCGACCCAGCACCAATGCTGGCCCTCGGCGCGCTGAGGACCGCCGCCACCTCCGCCTACAACTCCGGAGACCCCTTCTACCAGGGCGAGTTCGACCGCATCTGCGCACTGGCCGCAACCGCGGACGGACCCGTCGAACAGGCATGGATTCATGCCGCGCTCCATCCGCACACCCGGCGAGCCGACGCGCTCGCCCGGCTGGAACGTGCGCTGGCCGCCAGGCCGGACGACTCCGTCGCGGTCCTCGGTGCCCTGGGCGCCACCGCCTGGATCCTGGACGAGAGCGAACTCGCGGTCCGCCTGCTCGGCCAGGCCATGGACCAGCTGCAGCGGGCCGCGACCGCCGGCGCGAACGCCACCGTCGGACAGGCCCTCGCACTCGCCCTCTACGAGACCGGCGCCTGGGCTGCCGCCCAGTCCACCGCCGAGGACGCTTTCCGGGCAGCCGCGGAAGCGGGCGCCGACAATGTCACCGTCGGCTCGCCCTTGCTCCAGGCCACCCTGCACGCCCTGCGCGGCGACCACCAGGCCGCCCGCGCCCAGGCGCAGGAGGCGGTGCGCGGCCTCGACCTGCGCAAGTCCCGCAGCCTGCATGTGCGTTACCGGCACGCCCTGGGCCTTGCCGCCTTCGTGGCGGGCGACCACGACAACGCCTACGACCTGCTGCGCGCCACCTTCACCCGCGACTTCACGCCGCTGCCCGTGCATTACCACGCGTCCGTGTACTACCTGGGCGACCTCGCCGCCGCAGCCGTCCGCGCGGGCCGGGCGGACGATGCCCGCTCCGTGCTGGAAGCCGCCGACCACAGCCTCGGTGCCACCCGGTCCCCCCGCGTCCACGCCGTCGTCCGGCGTGCCACCGCCCTGCTCAGCGACTCCGAGGACGCGGAGCGGCACTTCGTCTCCGCCCTGGCCGATCCGGCCTGCGCCCGCTGGCCCTTCGAACTCGCCCTCACCCGGCTGGACTTCGGCGAGTGGCTACGCCGCCGACGACGTGCCGCGGAGGCACGCCCGATGCTGGGCGGGGCGCTGGAGATCTTCCAACGCCTGGGCGCGCAGCCCTGGGCCGAGCGCGCGGCGGCGGAGCTCCGGGCCGCCGGTGCCCCGGTGTCCCTGCCGACGGCGAGCCCTGCGGCGGAACTCACCTCGCAGGAGCGGCAGATCGCGGAGTTGGCCGCGCAGGGCCTGACCAACCGCGACATCGCCGCCCTGCTCCACCTGTCGCCCCGAACCGTCGGCTATCACCTGCACAAGGTCTTCCCCAAGCTCGGCATCCGGTCCAGGGGCCAGCTCCGGGACGCCCTCTCCCCCGACGCCGGGCAACCTCCTCGGTGAACGCCTGCCGCCGCACGGGCGCCCGGTCGGTGACTCGCCCGCGCGGCCGTTCGTCGCGACCGCTTTCGCCGACTGCCCGTCGGATCCGCCGTGGGCATCACCATGTGACGCCACCCCGGGCCCAGTTGGACCAGACCAATCCTGTCCGGATCGTTGACATGTACGGCACCCGCCGCAATTCTGAGAGCGCTCTCAACGAGAACCGGACGGCTCCACTCCGCCGGAATCCACCTCGTTGGAATCCCCCCGCCCAAGGAGAGAGCGAGTGTCCAGAAGGCTCAGGAGTCTCAAATGGCACGCCCTGGCGGTGGCTGCGGCCACCGCCACCACGGCGCTTCTCACGTTCGGGGCCCCCTCCGACGCGAACGCGGCCGTCCCGACGACGATCCCACTGAAGTTCACGAACATCCCCAGCAGATTGAGTGTCTCCGCAGGTCAGGCGACCACACAGCTCTCGGGGTCAGTAAAAGGTCAGCATCGTGACCGGAGGACTCCTCAGGAAGCATCACGCCGCACGCCAACCCTGCTTCTCACCCGGCCAGTCCCATGTCCAGCAGCTTGGCGGCCTTGCCTATCGAGCCAGGCATGAGGTGACGATAGGTCTTGAACGTCACGTCGATGCTGCTGTGCCCCATCCACTCGGCAACATCGGTGATGGGGATGCCGTTAGATAGACAGTTCGACGCAAAGAAGTGGCGAAAACCGTAGATTACCGGGTCTTCGAATTTAGTGGGGGTGCGCCTCCCGTCGGCTCCGCCGAGTGGTTGCACAGCGTGAGCGCAGGCGTTGGTTCTCTCGGTTCCTGAAGCCGAAGGCGTTGCGCGCTTCGAGCTTGATGAGGCGGTTGTTGCCTTCGGAGGCGGCGTTGGTGATCCCGGTGGTCAGGTAGGTCTCGATGCCGTCCCACCACTGCTCGACGGTCTCGGCAAGGGTGACGAGTTCGGGCAGGTGGGCGTGGTCGGCGACGCGGGAGAGGAAGCGGTGGCGGGCGGCGGAGATCGCGGAGCGGTCGGGGGCGTGGTGGGTGCGGCTGACGGCCAGGTGGAGGAGGTCGCGCAGCAGTTCCTTGGCCTGCCAGGCCGCGTAGATCTGCCGGCCGTAGGTGCCCATGTGGTCCAACTCGGCCTTGAGTAGAGCGAGTTGGTCCTCGCTGAGGTCCTCTTTGTTGCGGCGCAGGAGTTTGCGGACGGTGTAGATGCCGTCGCCCTTGCGGGCTCGGCGGCCGTGTTGCTTCCAGGTGAGGCGTCGGCGCAGGTCGGCGAGGTGGCGCTGGGCGAGTTGCACGATGTGGAAGCAGTCCACGACCACGGTCGCGTGCGGCAGGGCACGCTGGACGGCGGCGCGGAAGGTGGAGCACAGGTCGATGGCGACGTAGCGGACCTGCTCGCGCCAGGTCGCGGGCTGGGAGGTGAGCCAGTCAGCGACCGACGCCGCGTTGCGGCCCTCGACCTGGCCGAACAGGCCGCGTCCGCCGATCGCGTCGACGAAGCCGATGTGCCAGGCGTCCGCGAGGAGTTCCCACTTCCCGCTGGCCGGGTTCTGCTTCCACGCCGGCTTGCCCCGCCGGGTCTCGTCGATCCCGATCGCCGAGGTCGCGGGCGGGGTCTCGGGCAGGGCTTTCGCAGCGTGGTTCTCGAAGCAGTGCTGCACGATCGGCCAGCTCAGGTGCAGGTCGCGGCCGGCCTGCACGACGGTGCGAGAGCCGTCGCAGACCGCGGCCCCCGCCGCCCGGCGCAGGGTTGTGGTGGTGCGCATCCCGGCGGGGACCGCGCGGATCGCCTCGGTGAACGAGCCGCGTGGGCAGGCGGGTTCGGTGCAGCGCCAGCGCGCTTTGCGCCACCGGATACTCACCGGGCGCCCACCACAGGGCAGGTGCCTGGGTCGGGTGGTGCGGTAATCCTTCAGCCGGGTGGCGAAGACCCCGCACGAGGGGCAGGCCCGGGCGGAGTCCTCGGCCGTGACGACGTACACCGTCGAACCACCCGATCCATCGTCCTTGACCTTGATCACACTCACCCCCTCCAGCCCCAGAAGTCGCGTGGCCGCCTCGTTGGTCCCGGTATCGTCGATGTTCAAGCCCGTGGGGTTTCATGATCGGTTGCGTAGAGAACAACCATGATCACGAAGACCCGCGGGCTCCTTGCGTCCGGGGTACCGCCACCCCAACTACCTCACGCAGAGTGACCGGCGAGCCCGCCCGTCACCGCCGCACCCCCATCAAGTTCGAAGACCCACAATAGGAGCCCGGTGACGGGAGACTGTCACGCCGGGATCTGTGGGAGCCCGGGGGCGAAATTCCCCCGGGCCACCCGACCGACCGCCTTCTTCGCGAAGGAGAGCGACCGGTGAGCGAGATATGCCGGTTCATCCACGCGGAGAAGGCGAACTACACGGTCGTGCTGCTATGCAAGGTGATGAAGACGGCCCGCTCCACGTACTACTGATCTTTGACCGGACGGTTGCTGACCGGGTCAAGTGCGGCATAACAGCTGTATGGGGGTTCGAAGTCTCAAGCCGGCAGACGTAGTTGATCTGGAGCGTCGGCGCCTCATGGCGGCCGATCTATTCGAACAGGGGATGCGGCCCTCGCAGGTTGCGCGGGTGCTGGGGGGTGACCCGGCAGGCGGCCGACCAGTGGCGGCGCCGGTGGCGCGAGGGCGACCGGGACGCGCTGCTGTCGCGGGGCATGGGCGGCCGTTCGTATCTGAGCGCCGAGCAGGTGGCGGAGCTGGACGGGCTGCTGAAGCAGGGTCCGACGGCGCACGGCTGGGACGACCAGCGCTGGACGTTGGCGAGGGTCGGCCGCCTGATCGAGGAGCGCTTCGGCGTGGTGTACGAGATCTCCGGCATCTGGCGGCTGCTGGACCGCCTCGGCTGGTCCTGGCAGGTCCCGGCGCGACGGGCCGTCGAGCGCGACGAGGAGGCGATCGCCGCTTGGTGCACGGAGACGTGGCCGGCGGTCTCCCATCCGCGCAGGCCAGGGACGCCGGAGGATGGATCTGCTTCGAGGACGAAGCCGGAGCATGGCTGAACGGACCGGTCCGCCGGACCTGGGGCAAGAAGGGACACACCCCGGTGCTCCGACTGTCCGGGAAGCACAACGACAAGATCAGCATGGTCGCCTGGATCTGCTTCAGACACGGTGAGGAACCGAGGCTGATCTACGCGGTCAAGCCCGCGGGCGGGTACACGAAGAAGGACTTCCCGCGCTTCCTGGCCCTGCTCCACCGCCGCCTGGACGGCCCGGTGACCATCGTGTGGGACAACTACTCCAGCCACATCAGCAAGCACGTGAAACAGTACGCGCAGCAGCACGACTGGCTCACCGTCGTCCAGTTGCCCTCGTACGCCCCGGAGTTGAACCCCGTCGAACTGCTCTGGGCCCACGCGAAGGAGCGGCTCGCGAACCGGGCCTTCCGTTCGATTACCGAGCTGCACGAGGCAGCCCGAGCGGCACTGCGCTACATCCAGAGACACCCCGACCTCCTCACCGCATTCCTCGCCGGAACCGGCCTCGAACTCACCCCACCAGCGTCAAGCCCGTAGTCAAAGATCAGTACGCGTGGGTGGCCGGAGCCGAAGCCCGCGAGGCGAGGCGGCGGGCCGATGAGGCCCTGGCGCACGAGATCACGGTGATCCACATCGCATCCCGGCGGAACTACGGCGTCCCGCGCGTCACCGCCGAACTGCGCCGGCAGGGCCGACCGGTCAACCGCAAGCGGGTGGCACGGGTCATGCGAGAACACGGCATCGCCGGGAACAGCCGGCGCACCGGCCGCCGCAGCCTGACCAAGGCCGACACCAAGGCCGCCCCGTCGCCGGACCTCATCGGCCGGGACTTCACCGCCACCCGCCCCGGAACGAAGATCGTCGGGGACATCACCTACATCCCCACGGCCGAGGGCTGGCTCTATCTCGCCTCGTGGCTGGACCTGGCCACGCGCGAGATCATCGGGTACTCGATGGCCGACCACCATCGCGCTGAACTCGTCGTCGACGCCCTGGACATGGCCGTCGCACTGGGTCGCCTGGAACCCGGCTGCGTGATCCACAGCGACCGCGGAGACGAGGGGTCTGCACGAGATGATCGGCTCTAGCCTGCGCGTTTCATTGGCGGCGGTGTCCGAGCCTTGATCGGAGTAGCGAAAGTGCCTCCTGAACTGCCTGAACTGGGAAGATGAGGCTTGTCGAGGGTCTCTGTCATCACAGCAGGAAGGCACTTTCTGCGTGCGCCCTACCCGGTCGCGTCCCAAGCTCGTCGTGTCGGCCGACGGTCACGGGGTGGTCAGCCACGCCGGATCCCGCCTGCTGGCCGATCTCGCCGATGTCACTGGCCTGACCAGCCCGCGGCCGTGGTGCGACTGACCTGGAAACGTTCCGCCGTTCGTCGCAACGGGCTGCTCGCGTACGACGTCACCTGGCGCGGGCTGACCACAATGCCGGAGTTGCGGCGTGGATCGGATCCCTGCAGGCTGTATCTGGCAAGCGACCTTGATGACGTAAAGAGGTGATCAGGTTGCAGGACCATTCGCGCCCGGTCAGCCCTCCGAAACGTTGGTGTGGGTGACGCGTGCCGCCTCGTGGGCCAGTGTCCCGGTGAGTCCAGTCGCAGTTCTCCAACGACCGGCCCCCAGCCCAGGAGTAAGTCAGACGGGAACCGGCCTCGCAGTCCCCGTCGTACTCCGGAGCAGGTGTCCGGAGTACTTCTTTGCCCACGTGCTGCGGACTCCCCGCTCGATCCGTGGTGCCCGCTGACCGTGTGGTCCGCAGTGGCTGGCCCAGATGGGCGACATGCATGACCACCAGTTGCCACAGCCCGCCACCAGCGACAAGGAGCCACAGAACATGGGTGGAAAGCAGAAGACACTCGCCATACTTGCCGGAACCGCGCTGGCAGCCGGACTCACCAGCCCGGCCTTCGGGTCCACCACCGCTCACTCGCCGGCCCTGCGCACCGCCGCGACGGGGTCGGGGATGTCGGTCGTGGAGTGGAACCGCGAGCTCATCACCATCCTCGGCGATCCGAAGGCGCAGCCGTCCACCGTCCAGCCCACGCGCAGCTTCGCGCTTCTCCAGGCCGCCGAGTACGACGCCGTGGTATCGATCACCCGGGCCGGCCCCGCCTACGTGTTCTCGGTGTCGGCGCCAGGAGGCGCTCGTGCGGATGCCGCAGCGGACCAGGCAGCCCACAATGTGCTGGTCGCCCTGTACCCGGCCAAGCGCGCAGGCGTGGACCAGCTGCTGAGCAGCCAGTTGTCCGCGATTCCGGGCGGCCCGGGCAAGCAGGCGGGCATTGGTGTGGGAGCCGCGGTCGCCCGCCGACTGATCAGCCTGCGGTCCCACGACGGGTCCTCAGCCGAGCCGCCGCGGTTCCGCCCCGGCAACAAGGCCGGTGACTACCGGCCCACCCCTCCCAACTTCCCGGCACCGGTGTTCACCAACTGGGGCTCGGTCAAGCCGTTCGTGCTGGCCAGCGGACGCCAGTTCCGCCCGGCACCGCCGCCGGCCGTGAGCGGCGCCGCCTACGCCACCGCCTTGAACGAGGTCAAGAGCCTGGGGAGCAAGACCAGTACCACCCGCACCCCCGATCAGACGGCAGCCGCGAAGTTCTGGGCGGCGGCACCCGTCTGGAACGTCTGGAACCAGGTCGCGCAGGGCCTTGTCACCTCCCAGAACGCGAGCCTGGAGAAGGCGGTGAAGGTCTTCGCCCGGCTCGACCTGTCCCTCGCCGACACCACAATCGCGATGTACGACGCCAAGTACGCCTACCGCGTATGGCGGCCCGTGACCGCCATCCGGCTCGGCGGTACGCACTACAACCCGAGCATCGTCGGCGATCCCAACTGGACCCCCCTGCTGCCGACCGCACCGGATCCGTCCTATCCCGGCGCTCACGGCGCTCTCAGCCAGGCTGCGGCAACGACGCTCGCCGGGTTCTACGGTGCGCGGCATCATCTCGCGGTGACATCGAAGGGCGTCACCCGAACCTTCGCCGGCTTCCAGGACGCCGCCACCGAAGCGTGGCTCAGCCGGATCTGGTCCGGCCAGCACACCTCCCTCGACAACCGCGCAGGCCAGCAACTCGGCACCCAGGTGGCCGATTTCGTGGCACGTCATCTCTGACCGCCCCCACCGCGCGACAACCATGCACAGCATGGCAGTGGCCAGAAGCCAGTGGTCCCGGCGCATCGGGTACCACTGGCTCGGACAACGACCGCCTCGCCGACGCCCACCACAAGCAGGCGTTCTCCGCCCTGAACACCTCGCCCGGCGCCCGCCGCTACTACGACAAACAGCGCGCCCGCGACGCCGGCTACAACCCCGCCCTGCGCCAGCTCGGTAACCGACTCGTGGGCATCCTCCACGGATGCCTCAAGGCCCGCACCCTCTACTACGAGGCCACCGCATGGTCACACCACGCAACCCTCGCCACTACCGCTTGACATCTCAACGCCATGGGATGTCTGACGAGCCAAAGTCAGGTAAACGGGGACCTCGCCAATGGAGCAGCGACTGCCCAGGCGGACCAGTTGGAGTGGACAGGACCCGAGCACCCGGGGCCAACTGGGAGAAGAGGTCCGCCGGGGTCGTTTCCCGCGGCTGCCTGGATGCGCCGTCCGACACCATGGAGCGCTCATGAAAGGAATGGCCGCGGCGGCGGTACCGGAGGATTCCGCCGTGCCGCTTGCTGCTGCAAGCGGCTGTCCCAGCCGGACGATCTCGTCCGCCTGCGCCAGGCCCACATCTGGAGCGCTGTCAGCGGACATCCCCGTATACATCGGCTCGGCCGCACCCGGCAGCGCGGCCGCCGCCACTGGCACGGCCACGGTGCACTCCAGCAAGCTCGGCCCCATCCTGGATGACGCCAAGGGGCGCACGCTCTACCTCCCCAAGGCCGCCAAGTCGACTACGCCGACCGGCGGCGGAGCATGCGCGTTTGCCTGGCCGCCGCCGCTCACCTCCGGCACGCCCAAGGCGGCCCCCTTTGCCAGGAGCAACCTGATCAGCACCTCGAAACGCTCCAACGGCATCACTCAAGTGACCTACACCGGGCACCCGCTGCACTGCTTCGCGGGTGACACGACGGCCGGTGACACCAACGGCGAGGAAACCAGCGCCTCCGGCGCCACAGTGGTACGTCGTAAACGCATCCGGCAGCAAGGTCGAACCCGATTGATGGGGGACTGATGACCGGGCACACGGGCGCGCGGATGCGGCGTCCCGCACGAACGGTGGCGCGCTTTTTGGCTGCTTTGCTGCCGGTCGCGGTCGCGGTGGGGGTGTATGCGTTCGGCCGCACGCACACACCCGACTACACCAGCGGCCTGTTCGGGCGGCACGGCGTCGGCGTCATCGATCTCAAGGCGCGCCTGGGTAGCGCTCTGATGGCACTCGCGGTCGTCCAACTGCTGCTCGGGCTGTGGATGTACCGGCGCTTACCGGGAGCGGGGGCCGCACCGCACCGGGTGCACCCCACACACCGGCTCATCGGCCTCCTTGCCTTTCTGCTCTCGCTGCCCATCTCCTACCACTGCATCACCGCCTACGGAGTCGATTTGACGAACAGCCGAGTGGCGGTGCACTCCATCACGGGCTGCGTCCTGTACGGCGCGTTCGTCGCCAAGGTGCTGGTGGTACACAGCCGCCGACTGCCCGGTTGGGCGCTTCCGGCCGCCGGCGGCGCCCTGGTCACCGCTATCGCACTGATGTGGTACACAGCCGCCTTGTGGTTCTTCGTCGGCTCCGCCCCCGGCTTCTGACCGTGCTATCACCGAGGCTCGCCATGGCATGCACGGCAGCCCTGTTGCAGATCGGACATCGCGTTGCTCCGCGCCATCGCCTCTCTCTGCCGCATTGGCCGCCTGCACGGCCGCGGGCGTCACCTTGGCACCTGGGACGAGCCGGCCGCGAAGCTCGCAGCCGGCCTGCACGACCGGTGGCGACCACATGGAGAGGTAGGACCGAGATGATGGCAAACCCACCGCCACGTCTGCGGGGCACAGCCGCTGTCTGGAGCGGCCCTCGACCCGATGGACTCAGTACGAAGGCTGGGGGCGATCGGCAGGAACACGCCGACAACATTGGCTGCGTTCATTGACCAGCGACGAGTTCACTGAGGTACGAGATCACTACGGCGATCTCGGCGTCGGTCCGTTTGGCGTTGAGCTGTCTGATCTGGTCGATCTTGCCGCTGTAGTGCTGCCCGATCTCGGCCGCCTTCGCCTCGACCACCTCGACGGTGGTCTTGCGGCGGTCGTTGGGGACGCCGCCACGGACGATGTACCCGCCCTTCTCCAGTCGGTCCAGCACCCGGGTGACGCTGCTGGCCGGCAGGCCCGTTCGTGCCGCCACTTCGGTGGGCGTCATCGGACCGGCGCTGCGGGAGATGACACCGAATGTCCTGGAGATGAAGCCTTGCCTTTCATGCGAAATCGCTATCCTCACAGCTACCCCGGGAAGCCGACCGTTGCGCTGTCTCCTAGGCTTCCTCTCAACCGGCGTGCGCTGGCCGTCGGGCCGGCGCTTCAGCGCTTGGCTCCCTCACAAAGCCGTTCTCGTGACGAACGTTACGCGGTCGACTTCGAGGAGTGGCTGACAGCCGGGGCATAGATCTGGATCGTGCCGTCGAGTTCGCGCACGGGGAGCCGCGGTAGCGCGGGCAGGGGCTCGCCGGATTGGTGCGGACGCGTCAGGTTCACGCCGGCGAGGCTGAAGGTCGCTCCGTGGCACGGGCAGGCGAGTCTGTCGTGTGCGCTGTCGAGGTCGAGTCGACAGCCTTGATGGGTGCAGTTGCCCGAGACGGCACGGATGCGCCCGTCGGTACGGCGGACGAATCCGGTCACCGTGCCCAGGTCGAAGGCGACGACGGCCCCCTCGGGAACCTCGGTGGTTTGGGCGACCGGCTGCCAGCTGCCGGTGACGGGGACGAGTTCTGCGGACGGGCCGGGCTGCTGTGCCTGCGCGCCCTCGTCGCGCCGTTGGAGGAACTGGTCCGCGGCCACGCCGGCCAGCGCGCCGGTGGCGGTGAGCGCGCCCGCAGCCAGGAGTCGACGGCGTGGCGGGGTGCGCCACGCCGGCTGTGGTGTGGGCGTGGCCGCCTGTGCCTGCTCGTGTTCGCGCAACTGGTGGCGCAGCCGGTCGACGAACGCGGGGGCGGGGCCCTGGGCGTCCGGTCCGGCGGCCGCCAGGTCGATGGCGGTGCGCACGAGGGCCAGTTCGTCCTCGGTGGCCGCGAACGGCTTGGGGTGGCGTCGGCCGAGCAGCCGTTCCACGTAGCGGTCTACTGCCTGCCGTCTCATGGCGCTTCCCCTTCCTTGTCGGCCTTGTTCTCCACGCGGGCGGCCGCGCGCAAGGCGCGGTGCTGGAGGACCTTCGCGTTCGTGACCGTGACCCCGAGTTCCGTTGCGGCCTGCCGAATGGTGTACCCGCGCAGGAATCTCAGGACAAGAATCTGCCGGTACCGTTCCGGTAGCGCCTCCAGGATGCGCTGGGCATGCGCGTCGGCACCGGCGTTGTCGGCCTCCCCGGCGCCGGGTGCCTGATCGGCGAGGTCGATGTCGTCGGGGTCGATCTCGGTGACCTGGTGGCCGAGCGTGCGCCGCCAGTGCTCGGCGAGCACGGTACGCGCGGTTGCCGTCAGGTAGGCGCGTACCTGGCCGATCTCGGCGCCGGGGCGCAACGGCCCGAGCGCGGCCGTGAACACCTGCGAGGTCAGGTCTTCGGCGTCCGGACGGTTGCCGACCTTCGCGAACATCAACCGGTAGATCCGCCCCACGTTGTCAGCGTAGATCGCCTCCCAGTCGGGATACGCCGCCCACGGCAGTATCGAGGGGCGGGACGCCGGCACCGCGGTGTCAGCCCGCGAGATCATGCCTCGGCCGACCTGTCTGAGCGCTGCGAACCTCCGGCGACCGGCCACGGCTCATGGTAGAGCGCGGCGTGCACCCGATCTGTTCTCTCGGCATCGATTGACCCTCCGTCGATTCTCCCCGCCTAGAGATACGGGCGGGGGTTACAGCCGTACGCGATGCCGGTGTAACCCCTGCCCGTATCCCCCTTGCGACGGCGACGGGCCGCGGCAGATGCGCCTCGCCGCCATACGCCGAAATCCAGATCGAGGTCTTCATCCGCGCCCGTCCGGGGCCGATCAGAAAGCTGAACCAATGAACAACTCCCTTCCCATGCGCCGGGCCAGCGCCGTGGCCGCGCTGCTCGCGGCGGCCGGGCTGACCCTGGCCTCATGCGCCAGCCCCGCGCACAGCACCGCGTCGACCACGGCCACCGCCATCACCCCCGGCTCCAGCGAGTCGAGCCTGGCCGGGATGCCCGGCGCCACCGCAACCGGCGCCGCGCAGCCATCCGCACCCGCTTCCATGCCCACGATGACGATGCCGACGCCGACGAGCACCGGCGCGCGGACACCGGCCGGGGCACCGGTTGTCACCGACAGCGTGGCCATCAAGAACTTCGCCTTCGCGCCCGCCTCCATCACGGTGAAGGTCGGCACCAAGGTGACCTGGACCAACCAGGACACCGACGCGCACACCGTCACCGGCCAGAACAACGCCGGACCGCTGAACTCGCAGCCGCTGAACACCGGGCAGAGCTACTCGTACACGTTCACCACCCCGGGCACCTACAGCTACCTGTGCACCATCCACCCGTTCATGACGGCCACGGTGACGGTGACCCGGTGACCGCCCCTATGACCCGACGCCAGTTCGCACGCCATGCGGGCTGGTTCGGCGCCGCCGTGGTGCTGAGCGTCACCGGCGGAGAGGTCGTCAGCCACATCGCCGACTCGCGCGACAGCATCGCCGCCGCGACGAACGGCGATGCCGGCGCCCTGCGCTTCGTGCAGGTCTCCGACAGCCACATCGGCTTCACCGGGCCCGCCAACACGGACGTCACGGGCTCCTTCGCCCGCGCCATCGACCAGGTCAATAATCTGGGATTCCGACCGGACTTCGTCATGCACACCGGCGACCTGACCCACCTGTCCACCCGGGCACAGTTCGACCAGGTCAAGCAGATGATGAGCGCACTGCGCACCGACCGCGTGTTCACGGTCCCCGGCGAGCACGACTCCGTGGACGACCACGGCCGCGCCTACCGGCAGACCTTCGCCCGCGGCACCGAGGGCGACGGCTGGTACAGCTTCGACACACACGGCGTGCACTTCATCGCGCTCGTCAACACCCTCAGCCTGGAGAAGCTCGGACACCTCGGCACCGATCAGATCGACTTCGTGCGCCGCGACGTCGCCGGCCTGTCCTCCGACACCCCGATCGTCGTGTTCAGCCACATCCCGCTGTTCGCCATGTACCCGCAATGGGGCTGGTCCACCGACGACGCGCTGCAGGTCCTCAACCTCCTCAAGCGATTCTCCTCCGTCACCGCACTCAACGGGCACGTCCACCAGTTGTTCAGCCGAGTGGAAGGCAACGTCACCTTCCACTCCGCCACCACGACCGCCTACCCGCTGCCCAAGCCCGGCCAGGCCCCCGCTCCGACCCCGCAGGTGCTCCCGGCCCGCCAACTGCACACCGCCCTCGGCATCCGCACCGTCGAATACCGACAGGGCACCACCCCGCTGGAGATCACCGATCGGGAGCTGGCATGAACGACGCCCCCGCGCTCGCATCCAGGCCCACCCCCGCGCGGACCGGAGCCCGCCCGCCCGCAGCGGCGAGACTGCTCACCGCCGCTGCCGGCGCGACGCTCGCCACCAGCGGCGCAGTCCACGCCCAGCTCTACCTCGACGGCTACCGCTACCTGCACGCTGTCGGCGTCCTGTTCCTGCTCCAAGCCGCGGCCTCCTTCGGCCTCGGAGCGCTCCTTGTGGCAGGAGTGCTCCTCCGCCCCCCTGCGGTCATCCACCTTGCCGCAGCGGGCACGGCCCTCGGCGCGCTCACCGGCTTCGCCGCCTCACGCACCATAGGCGTCTTCGGATTCATCGAACACGGCCTGCAACCCGCGCCGCAGGCGCTCATCAGCATCGTCACCGAATGCGTAACCGTGCTGGCGCTGCTGGCGGCCGGATATCTCACCGTCCGGCACCAACAGGCACCCGTGTCCCGTCCGCCGAGCCTGCCCTGAAGACAGACGACGCCTCCGGCGACTCGTCGACCACGCGCATGAAATCGCCGCGGTGACCGGGTTCGACCCCATGAAGGCCAGCGGGCCGGCCGACGCCGGACGCATCGAGGCACCCGGCGGCGACCCGCACCAGTTCGGCCTCAACGGCGAAGCCGTTGAGGCCGACCAGCCCTGCGCCGCGCTAGGTGGCCGGTGTTAAACGGGAAAATCTCAGATAGCGATACAGCTGATTTTGGGGCGAGCTACCTGATTTCGAGTCGAACATCGTCTCGCAATCTGGGATCCGACTCGAAAAACACCAGCCACCTAGCCCTTCAGTTGTAGTTCAGGGCGAGTTCGCGAGTCCGGCGTCTGCGATGGTGCTCGTTGGCGTCGGCCTGGTGATGTCGTCGCCAGCGTGACCACCACAGTCCGTGGGCGGCCGACCGTGCTCGGGTGGGGGCGGCGGGTGGATGAGCGTAAGGAGCTTGCGGATCTCGGCCGCGGTGTAGGGGATGAGCTGTTCGGGGCTGATGATGTCCTCGTGCTCCCCCCTTTGGGCTCCTCATCAGGCTCGTCACCGCTGAGGGCTTCCCGGAGCGGTGCGGGGGCGTCGGCGTCGTCTGTGGCGGCCTGTACCGCCAGGAATGCGGCGGCCAGCATCGACAGGGTGATGTGCCGGTACCAGCCGTGCCAGTGGCGCACCTCGTAGTCGGCCAGCCCGCACTGATGCTTGCCGAGTTTGATCGCGTCTTCCACCCGCCAGCGCGCGCCGGCGACGTGGGCCAGGTGTTCCGGCGGGGTGCCGGCCGGGCCCCAAGCCAGGTAGTAGTCGAGGTCGTCGGGCGTTTCGGGGCGGCGTCGGGCGATCATCCATCGGCTCGGCCAGGGCTGCCCCCGCACCGCGCTGCCCACGGGCTCCTCCGGGTCGGCAATCCGGCGGACCCACCACTGCCACCAGCGGGAGCCGGTCTGGCTCGGGTCGGCTTCGATCAGCTGCCACTCGCTGTCGTCCGCGGCGGCGGCCAGCTTGTCGATACGCCGCCAGCCCGGTCGGGGCAGCACTGTTTGGGCGCTGGAGACGTTGACCACGTACGGCAGTTGGCGGCTCTCGGCGAAGGAGCGGAAGCCGCCGTCACGACCGTAGACCTCGTCGGCGGCCAGCCAGGTGTTCTCCGGAAGCCCGGGGAGAATCCGGTCGATCATCTTCTCGGCGAGGCGGGGTTTGGTGGCGAAGCCGACGGTCTCGGGCACCTGCGCAGCCGCGCACCGCTCGCGATCGCCTGTCCAGACTTGCGGCAGGTAGATCTCCCGGTCGACCAGGGTTGCCCCGCGAGTGGTGGCCCACGCGGCGAACACCCCGATCTGGCAAGGAAAGACGCCGCCGAGTGAGCCGGTGAACTGCCGGGCCACGCCAACGGAAGTCTTGCCCTTCTTGGCGAACCCGGTCTCATCGATGACCAGCACCCCGCCCGCGCTGTCGGCCAGCCCGTCCAGCGCATACCGGCGGACGCGGTCGCGCAGCTCATCGACGTCCCACTTCGCCCGGTCCAGTAAGTGCTGCTGCCCATCGGGGCGCCGCCAGCCGGCGTACTCGGCCAGCTGCCAGCCATTCTTGCGGGAGACCGGGCCCAACAGCCCGCGCACACACGCCTTCGCCCGCCGCCGCAGATCCGCCCGGGGGAAGACGTCGCCGACCTGCCGCAGCAACTCCTCCAACTCAGCATCCCACTCAGCTACTTGTGCCACATCGCCGGACCAGTCGTCCATAACAGGGAGTTACCCTGTGAACCTGATCGCCGAACTACAACTGAAGGGCTGGTGACCGCAGTTGTCGATCGTGACCGGGGAGCCGGCGGCAGAGGTCTTCTCCGGCTTCGGGGCGTCGCCGTCGGCGGAGCCGCAGGCGGTGAGCAGCAGGATGGGCGTGAGGAGAAGAGCGGGGTGCGGAGCACAGGTATGCGTCGGGGGTCGGGGGTCGGAGCTCATGCGCGGAGCCTGACCTACGGATGTCCTCCGCGCCGGGGTGCGGAGGTGCCGGCAGGTCTTCGGACTCAACCTCTGTTGTCACGCCCGCAGAGCGGTGGACCCACACCGGAGTCACCGAATCCGAGGGCCCGGTAGAAGTCCGTCCGGCCTTCCTGGCCGAGGCATACGCACGGCTGGAACAGGTGGACGCGGGAGGAGCACCTCCGTACGCCGGGAGAAGGCGCACGGCAATTCTCGGTACGTAGGAAAATAAGCCCAGCGCATCGTCCGGGAAGTATGCATACTGCAATCAATGTTGATCGGGAAGATCAAGAGCACTCACATGAGTGAAATCAGCCGAGACCATTTGGCCTCGATGGACATGACTCGACTACCGTAGTGGAAGAGCGAGTTCCGGAACCCATGAATGAGGAATTCAACCCGGTAGGGGAATCACGAATTCTGAAAATCGGTGCTTCCGCCCGCCCAGCTGTGTGCTGCTTCGGTGTTCGCAGTGCCCGGGGTCCCTGTCATACGTATCCGTAGCGAGGATGGAACATCATGCCGCCCGTAGTACCGCCCTTCCTGATCGGCCTCATCGCCGCGCCACTGGCCAAGCGTCTCCTCAAGCCGCTGATGCGCGGCGTCGTCAAGACGTCCGTCGGTCTCGCCCTTGAGGTGCGGAAGGCGACCCTTGAGGCCGGAGAGAACATCCACGACCTTGCGGCCGAGGTGGCCGCCGAGATGGTGGCCGCGCAGCTCGCCGCCGGTGACGACGAAGCCCGTTCGGGTGACGGTCAGCAAGCCGCCGAGAGCAGCACTGCGAAGCGCGAGCAGGACGAGGCCGCCGCCCGGGCCGACGCCGAGGCGAGGGCTCCGAAGATCCGCGCGACCGCTGCCGCCGCCAAGGCACGCTGACGGTTTTTCCAGCGGCCCGGGCCGTCACGCGGGCTCGGATAAATGCGCCCGAGTGGCGGTCGGCCGCGCACCTGCCGACCGCATCGCATTCCCCAGACTTTCCGCTCTGTCGCGTTAATCCGTCGCACTCGTCACGGTTTTTGCGACCTCCACAAAGGTGATCGTTCACATGCCATCTCTGCTGGGTGCCGCAGCCGGATATCGCTCCGTGGATTTGGACGTACGCCTGCGTTCGGTCATTCCGGGCCGCCAGCGCTGGGACGTCAAACTGGTTCTCGGGCGGCCTCAGGCGGCCGTGGTCCTCGCCGCGACCCTGCGACGCCTTCCCGGGATCACCGAGGTGCAGGCCAGCCCGGTCACCGGCGGGGTCCTCGTCCGGCACGACGCGTGGGTGAAGGCCGCGGACGTCGGCCGGCTCGTCCGCAAAGCCGTCACCCTGGTTGTGGAGGGCTCGGCCGGAGCGGGGCGTACGTCCCCGGCACGGCCCGCCGCCGAGCCGGCCCCGCGCGCGGATCTCGGCGTTGTACGCCCCGTGCTCGCCGTCGGGGGTGGGGTGGCGGCCGGCATCGCCCTGGTCCGCGGGTCGGCGCTGAGCAAGCAGCTGGTAGCGCTGGGCGGAGTGGCGGCGGCGACCGCGGCCGTCGTCCGGAAGGCCTGGCACAGAACGGTCGACGCGACCCAGGACCTGCCCGGAACGGGAACGGAACGACACCCCCTGCTGGAGATCGTCGGGCCGCACCGCCGGCGTCTCTACCGCGCCTCCGCCCTGTCGGTCGCCTGCCAGGTCTCGGAGATGGCGCTCGGCACCTTCCTCGGCTGGTCCGCGCTGGTCCTCATCAAGGGCGAGGCCGCTCCGCTCGTCCGCTTCGGTCTGACCACCGCGTCCGCTCAACTCTGGGGACTGGCAGTGCTGGTGGCTGTCGCCTGTACCGCCGTGGCGGGCCTCTCGTACTCCTCGAACCTCCAGTGGCGCCGGCTCGGCCAGGACATCGAGCACGACTGGCGCAACCGGACGTACGCCCATGTGCAGCACCTCGAACTGCGGCACCTGGAAGGCGAGCGGACCACCCGGATCGCCGGCGCGCTCACCGACGACGTCCGCCAGCTGGGCACCTTCTTCGCCACCTCGGCCAACGACCTGCTGCAACTGGGCACCAGCGTGGCCCTCCTGGTGCCGCTGTTCCTGCTGCTGGCACCGCAGATCGCCTGGGTCGCGTTCCTGCCCATCCCGGTCATCGCCTGGCTGTCGGTCCACTACCAGGACAGGGTCACGGCCGACTACGCCGTCTCCGGCGAACACCGCGCCAGGCTGCACAGCCAGCTGGTGAACACGCTGGAGGCCGGCACCACCGTCAAGAGCTTCTGCACCGAGGACTACGAGGCCGAGCGCATCGACCGGCTGAGCGGGGAGGCTCAGGAGAGCAACGAGCAGACCGACCGGAGCACGATCCGCCACGCCGAGATCGTGCGGATCTGCACGACCGGCTCGATGGCCGGAACCCTGCTGATCGGCGGCCGGTCGGTGCTCAACGGCAGCCTGCCGTTCGAGGTGTTCAGCCCGCTGATCGGGCTGCCCCAGATGGTGCTGCTGCGGATGAACCGGCTCGGCGGCATCGTCGACCAGTACCAGCGCACGATCACCGCCTACGACCGGGTCCAGCGGCTGCGCGCCCTACCCGCCGAGACCGACGGCACCGGCGGACCGCTCGACGTCGAGGAGGTGCGCGGGGAGCTCGTCCTCAACGACGTGACCTTCGCCTACCCCGGTCGGCCGCCGGCGCTGGAGGACCTCTCGCTGACCATCTCCGCCGGGCAGGTCACCGCCCTGGTCGGGGCCACCGGCTCCGGCAAGACGACGATCGCCAAGCTGCTGATGCGATTCCATGACGCGGAGCTCGGCAGCGTGCTGCTCGACGGGCGGGACGTGAGCGACCTGCCGCGGCACGATCTGCGCCACGCGATCGGGTTCGTCGCCCAGGACCCCTTCCTCTTCGACGGCACCATCGCCGACAACATCCGCTACGGCAGCTTCGGCGCCTCGGACGAGGCCGTGGTCGAGGCGGCCATGAAGGCCGAGGCACACACCTTCGTCGCGACACTGCCGGACGACTACGACACGGTGATCGGCGAACGCGGCGCCGCCCTCTCGGGCGGCCAGCGGCAGCGGATCGCGCTGGCGCGCGCGATCCTCAAGGACGCGCCGGTCGTGATCCTCGACGAAGCCACCTCCGCCGTGGACAACGAGACCGAGGCGGCCATCCAGCGCACGCTCCGCGTCTTCGCGGCCGACCGGACCATGGTGATCATCGCCCACCGGCTCTCCACGGTCCGCCACGCCGACCGGATCTACGTCATGGACAAGGGCGGAGTCGTGGCCGAGCAGGGCACCCACGACGAACTCCTGGCCCAGCACGGACTCTACGCATCCCTCTGGCGACTCCAGTCCGGCGAACTCGCCGCCTGACCGCAGCTGCCGCGCCACCCCACCGCCGACCGCGTGACACCACCGCGGTCGGCGGGTCCCGGCGCGCCCTGCGACCACGCCTGCCCACACTTCCGGAGGTACCCCCATGTCCCGTCGCGACGGCGATGCCCTTCCCCTGACGGCGGCCCAGCGTGAGATCTGGCTCGCCGAGCAGCGCGCGCGGACCGCGCTCGACGCCTACCGCATCGGCGACTATCTGGAGGTCCACAGCCCGGTCGACGCGGAGCTCTTCGAGACCGCGCTGCGCCGGGTGGTCGACGAGATCGACGCGCTGCACGTGAGTTTCGTGGACGACGGGCAGGAGCCGCGGCAGGTGGTCCGCGAGGCATGGGACTGGGAACCCCAGCTGCTCGACCTGAGCGCGGAGCCCGACCCACGAGCGGCAGGCCTCGCGTGGATGGCCCGGGACCGGATGCGTGCGCTGGACCTCTCACGTGATCCGCTCTTCAGCTTCGCGCTGATCAGCCTGTCGCCGACCCACCACCTCGTGTACCAGAACTACCACCACCTGGTGATGGACGGTTTCGGCCTCTCCCTCGTCCGGCGGCGGCTGACGCGGATGTACACGGCGCTGGCCGCGGGCGGTCCGGTCCCGCCGTCGCCGTTGCGTTCGTTGGACGAGCTGATCCGCGGTGACGCCGGCTACCGCGCCTCGGAGCAGTTCACCTCCGATCAGTCGTACTGGACAGAGCGGCTCGCCGACCGGCCGGAACCCGCTCGGCTCACCGGCCGGGCGCCGCGTACCGGGAGCGGTCCGCGCACCGCCGTGGAACCGGCGGTGCTCCACGTGGACGCGCTGCGAGCGGGGGCGGCACGGACCGAAGTCCACTGGTCCCGCCCGCTGATCGCGGCGGCGGCTCTCTACGCACACCGGCTCACCGGGGACCGGGACGTGCTGATCGGCCTTCCCGTCACCGGGCGCGAGGGAGCCGAACGCGCCCTGCTGTCCACGCCCGGCACGGTGGCGAACGTGGCGCCCCTGCGCCTGCAGATGCGTCCGGACATGCGGTGGCACGACCTCGTCACCGAGGTGGCACGGGAAGCCGACGCGGCCCTCTTGCACCAGCGCTACCGCAGCGAGGACCTGTTCCGGGACCTCGGCATCCCCGGTTCCCCCGGGGCGGCGTTCCCGCTCGTCGTCAACATCATGGTCTTCGACTCCGCGCCGAGTTTCGCCGGGCACCCCACCACGCTGCACTACCTGTTGCCGGAACCGACCACCGGGCTGGCCCTCTGGGTCACGGGCCGGCGGGGATCCGATGAACTCCGGGTCGAACTCAAGGGCGCACCCCAGACCTGGAGCGAGGACGAACTCGCCGTCCACCAACGGCGGCTGATCGCGCTGCTGGACACCGCCGCGGGCTGCGACCCGCAGGAGCCGGTCTGCCGGATCGGCCTGCTCGCCGCGGACGAGGAGCGTGAGCTGCTGACGCTGGGCGCCGGTCCGGTGACGCAGGCCCCCGCCGAGAGCCTGCCGGAGGTATTCCGGGCGCAGGTGCGGGCGACGCCGGACGCGGTCGCGGTGGTGGGGCCGGACGCGTCCCTGACGTATGCGGAGCTGGACGCACGGGCGAACCGGCTGGCGCATGCCCTGATCGCCCGTGGGGTGGGGCCGGAGCGGCTGGTCGCGGTGGCCCTGCCGCGCTCGGCGGAACTGGTGGTGGCGATCCTCGCGGTGCTCAAGGCCGGAGCCGTCTACGTCCCGGTCGACCCGGAGTACCCCGCCGCCCGGATCGGGTACATGCTCGACGACGCCCGGCCGGTCCTGGTGGTGACCGACCTCCGTGTCCTGGAGCGGCTGCCCGAGGCCGGTCCCGCCGAGCGGCTGGTGGTCGACGAACCGGAGACGGCCGCGACGGTGGCGGGTTGCCCGGCAGTGGACCCGGAAGTGGCTGTCGATCCGGAGCATCCGGCGTACGTCATCTACACCTCCGGTTCCACCGGACGGCCCAAGGGCGTGGTGTCGACGCACGGCGGCCTGCTCAACCTGTTCGCCGACCAGCAGCGGACCTTGTTCCCGCCCCTGCTCGTGGACCGGCGGCGCCTGCGGGTGGCCCTGACCACGTCGGTCTCGTTCGACGCGGCCTGGAACCAGTTGCTCAGCCTGTTCGCGGGCCACGAGCTGCACGTCCTGGACCGGGCGACCTGGACCGACCCGGACGCCTTCGTCGACTACGCCAGGCGCTGCAGACTCGACTTCGTCGAGGCGACCCCGTCGTACCTCCACGTTCTGGTCGCACAGGGGATGCTGGACGATCCGCAGTGGCGTCCCGCGATGGTCGCGGCGGGCGGGGAGGCCGTCCCGGAGCAACTGTGGGAGCGCCTGCGCTCGGCCGACGGGGTGTCCTGCCTGAACTTCTACGGTCCGTCCGAGTGCACGGTGAACTCGGTCGTCGCGCCGCTGGAGTCGAGCCGGCGTCCGGTGATCGGCCGGCCGGTCGGCAACACCCGGCTGTACGTGCTGGACGGCGCGTTGCAGCCGATGCCCACGGGTGTGACGGGTGAGCTGTACATCGCCGGCGCGAGCCTGGCCCGCGGCTACCTGGGCCGGCCTGGTCTGACCGCCGGGCGTTTCGTGGCCGACCCGTTCGGGTCGGCCGGTGCGCGGATGTACCGCACCGGCGACCTGGTGCGGTGGGGCCCGGACGGCAACCTGGAGTTCCTCGGCCGTACCGACGACCAGGTCAAGGTCCGGGGCTTCCGGATCGAACTCGGCGAGATCGAGGCCGTGCTCGTCGCGCACCCGCAGGTCGCACAGGCCGCCGTTCTGGTGCGTACCGAAGGGGACACCCGGCTGGTCGCCTACTTCGTACCGGTACCCGGTGCCACGGTGGCCGTGCCCGCGCTGCGCGAGCACCTGCGCGAGCGGCTGCCGGAGTACATGGTGCCGGCCGCGTTCGTGATGCTGGACGCACTGCCGCTGACGCCGAACCGGAAGCTCGACCGGCGGGCCCTTCCGGCTCCCGAGCAGGCCGCGGCCGCCCCGGGCCGCGCTCCGCGCACCGCGACCGAACACGTGCTGGCCGGGCTGTTCGCCGAGGTGCTGGGGGTGGCCGAGGCCGGGCCGGACGACAGCTTCTTCGACCTCGGCGGGCATTCGCTGCTGGCCACCCGGTTGGTCGCCAGGGCACGGTCGGCGCTGGGCGTGGAGCTGACGCTGGGTGACCTGTTCGACGCGCCGACGGTGGCGGAACTGGCGGCGGCGGTGGACCGCGCGGACCGGGCACGGCCGGCACTGGGGCGGCGCGAGCGGCCCGAGGCGGTCCCGCTGTCCTTCGCGCAGCGCCGGTTGTGGTTCCTGCACCGCATGGAGGGCCCGGGCGCCACGTACAACATCCCGTTGGCGCTGCGGCTGTCCGGCAACCTCGACGAGCGGGCCCTGGAAGCCGCGCTGGCGGACGTGGCAGAGCGCCACGAGAGCCTGCGCACCGTCTTCCCGGTGGTCGACGGCGTGCCGTGCCAGCGGGTGCTGGACCTCGGCGAGGCACGGCCGCGACTGCGGGTGACCGAGGTCGACGAGGGCGACCTGCCGGATCGGCTGGCGGAGGCGGCACGGCACGGCTTCGAGCTCTCCGAGGAGCCGCCACTGCACGCCGAACTGTTCCGGCTGGGAGCCGACGAGCACGTGCTGCTGGTGGTGGTGCATCACATCGCCGGCGACGGCTGGTCGATGGGGCCGCTCTCGCGGGACCTGACCACCGCCTACGCGGCCCGCTCCGAAGGGGCGAAGCCGGAGTGGACTCCGCTGCCGGTCCAGTACGCCGACTACGCCCTCTGGCAACGCGAGCTGCTCGGTGAGGGCTCTGACCAGGACAGCCTGCTGAGCGGTCAACTGCTCTACTGGAAGGAGCAGCTGGCGGACCTGCCCGAGCAGGTCGAGCTGCCGTTCGACCGGCCCAGGCCGACGGTGTTCTCCCACCGGGGCGCCCTCCTGCCGGTGCGGATCGACGCCGAACTGCACCAGGGTCTGCGCGCCCTCGCCCGTGACGGCGGGGCCAGCCTCTTCATGGTGCTCCAGGCCGGGCTGGCCGCCCTGCTGGGCAAGCTCGGCGCGGGCACCGACGTCCCGATCGGCACGCCGATCGCCGGACGCACCGACGAAGCCGTGGACGACCTGGTCGGCTTCTTCGTCAACACCCTGGTGCTGCGTACCGACCTCTCCGGCGACCCGTCGTTCACCGACCTGCTGGGCCGGGTGCGCGCCGACGCGCTGGCCGCGTACGCGCATCAGGACGTGCCGTTCGAGCACCTCGTGGAGGCACTGAACCCGACCCGGTCGCTGGCACACCACCCCCTGTTCCAGACCATGCTCGCGTTGCAGAACGCGCCGCTCGGCACGTTCGACCTGCCGCGGCTGCGCGTGGCGACCGACCTGGTCCACACCGGGACGGCCAAGTGCGACCTGACGTTCATGCTGACCGAACAGCCCGGCGGGCACGGGCTGTCGGGGCTGGTGGAGTACAGCACCGACCTGTTCGACGCGGCCACCGTGGAGGGGATCGTCGACCGGTGGCTGCGGCTGCTCCGCGCCGTGGTGGCCGACCCCGGCCGGCGGATCGGCCAGGTGGACGTGCTGTCGGCCGACGAGCTCCGCGCGCTGCTGCCGGCCGTCGTCGGCCGGGGTGGGGAGTCGCCGGAGAGCAGCATCACCGCGCTCTTCGAGCGGCAGGTACGGGCGAACCCCGCGGCGGTCGCCGTGGTGAGCGGCGACGTCACGCTGACCTACGGTGAGTTGAACGCCCGGGCCAACCGGCTTGCGCACGCCCTGATCGCCCGGGGCGTGGGGCCGGAGCAGCTGGTGGCGCTGGCCCTGCCGCGCTCGGCCGAGCTCGTGGTGGCGGTCCTCGCGGTCCTCAAGGCAGGGGCCGCCTACGTTCCGGTGGACCCGCAGTACCCCGCCGCCCGGATCGCCTACCTGCTTCGGGACGCCCGGCCGACGCTGCTCGTGACGACGGGCCGGACCGGCGAACTGCCGGAGGCGGACCCGGTGGACCGGCTCCTGTTGGACACCGCCGACCTGGACGGGCTGCCGGACACCGACCCGGAGATCCCCCTCGATCCGGGCCACCCCGCCTACGTCATCTACACCTCCGGATCCACCGGCGACCCCAAGGGCGTGGTGGTCCCGCACCGGAACGTGGTGCGGCTGTTCGGCACCGCCGAGGAGCTGTTCGGCTTCTCCGCCGAGGACGTCTGGACCCTCTTCCACTCCTACGCCTTCGACTTCTCGGTGTGGGAGCTGTGGGGCCCGCTGCTGTACGGCGGCCGCCTGGTGGTCGTGGACCACGAGACCAGCCGCTCGCCGCACCGGTTCCTGGAGCTCCTCGCCCGTGCACGGGTGACGGTGCTCAACCAGACGCCGTCCGCCTTCTACCAGCTGATGCAGGCGGACGAGGAGGCACCGGAGACCAGCCGTGCGCTCGCGCTGCGCACCGTGGTGTTCGGCGGCGAGGCGCTGGAGCACGCCCGGCTGGCGAGCTGGTACGAGCGGCACCCGGACGACGCGCCGCTGCTGGTCAACATGTACGGCATCACCGAGACCACCGTGCACGTGACCCACGCCGCGCTCGACCGGTCCGACACCGCCGCCGGCCGGATCGGCGCGGCCCTCCCCGACCTGCGCACATACGTGCTGGACGCCCACCTGCGACCGGTGCCCCCGGGCGTACCCGGCGAGCTGTACGTCGCGGGCGCCGGGCTGGCGCGCGGATACCTCAACCGGCCCGGTCTGACCGCCGGGCGCTTCATGGCCGACCCGTTCGGGCCGGCCGGTGCGCGCATGTACCGCAGCGGTGACGTCGTGCGCCGGTGTGCGGACGGCAGTCTGCGGTTCGTGGGCCGTGCCGACGACCAGGTGAAGGTGCGCGGCTTCCGGATCGAACTCGGCGAGGTCGAGGCGGCGCTCGCCGCCCACCCGTCCGTCGTACAGGTCGCCGTCCTGGCGCGGCAGGACCGGGCGGACGACACCCGGCTGGTCGCGTACCTGGTGCCTGCCCCGGGTGCCGCCCCGCGCTCGGGCGAACTGCGCGAGCATCTGCGGGAGCTACTGCCGGAGTACATGGTGCCGGCCGCGTTCGTCACCCTCGACGCCCTGCCGTTGACCGCCAACGGCAAACTGGACCGACGGGCGCTGCCCGCACCCGACCTCGCCCCGGCGAACACCGGCCGCGCGCCGCGGACGCCGCAGGAGCAGGTCCTGTGCGAGCTGTTCGCCGAGGTCCTCGGGGTGGCCGAGGCCGGCGTCGAGGACAGCTTCTTCGACCTCGGCGGGCACTCGCTGCTGGCGACCCGCCTGGCCGCCCGGGTCCGGGCGACCCTGGGGGTGGAGCTGGAACTGCGCACCCTGTTCGAGACCCCGACCCCGGCCGGCGTGGCCGCCGCCCTCGCGGGAGCCCGCGAGGCGCAGTCGGCACTGGTGGCCCACGCGCGGCCGGAGCGGATCCCGCTGTCGTTCGCGCAGCGGCGGCTCTGGTTCCTGCACCAGTTGGAGGGTGCCGGCGCGAACTACCACATCTCCCTGGCGTGGCGGCTGTCCGGACACCTGGACCGGCGGGCCCTGCAGGGCGCCCTGGCGGACGCGGTGGCCCGGCACGAGACCCTGCGCACCGTGTTCCCGGTGGTGGACGGCGTGCCGTACCAGCAGGTGCTGGACGTGGTGGCGGCCCGCCCGCGGCTGGCCGTGGGCCGGACCACCGAGGCCGGGCTGCCGGGCGTGCTGGCGGCCGCGAAGGATCGTCCGTTCGACCTGGCGGCCGATCTGCCGCTGCGCGTCGAGCTGTTCGAGCTGGCGCCGGACGAGCACGTGCTCCAGGTGGTGCTCCACCACATCGCGGGTGACGGCTGGTCCCTTGGCCCGCTCGCGCAGGACCTGACCGCCGCCTACGCGGCGCGCTGCCGCGGCGAGGAGCCGCGGTGGGCGGCACTGCCGGTCCAGTACGCCGACTACACCCTCTGGCAGCACGAGCTGCTCGGCGACGCCACCGACCGGGACAGTCTGTTCGCCCGCCAGGCGGCCTACTGGACCCGGCAGTTGGCCGATCTGCCGGAGCAGATCCAGCTGCCCGGTGACCGGCCCCGCCCGGCGATCGCCTCGCACCGGGGCGGCTTCGTGCGCGCCGGGCTGGACGCGGAGCTGCACCGCGGTCTGCGTGAGCTCGCCCGCGCGCACGGGACCAGTCTGTTCATGGTGCTTCAGGCCGGGCTGGCGGCGCTGCTGAGCAAGCTCGGTGCGGGCGACGACATCCCGGTCGGCAGCCCGATCGCCGGCCGGACCGACCAGGCACTCGACGGCCTGGTCGGATACTTCGTCAACACCCTGGTGCTGCGGACGGACACCTCGGGCGATCCGACGTTCGCCGAGTTGCTCGGCCGGGTGCGGGACACCGCACTGGCCGGGTACGCCCACCAGGACCTGCCGTTCGAGTACCTGGTCGAGGCCCTCAACCCGGTGCGGTCGCTGGCACATCACCCGCTGTTCCAGGTCATGCTGGTGCTGCAGAACGCGCCCCGGGCCGACTTCGCCCCGCCAGGGCTGCGCGTCGGCGAGGTGGAGCTGACCACGACCACGTCCAAGTTCGACCTGGTCTTCTCGCTGTCCGAGCGGCACTCCGGGGACGGTTCCCCGGACGGGGTCGACGCGCTCGTCCAGTTCGCGAGCGATCTGTACGATCCGGCCACCGTCGAGACGATGGTCGCGCGCTGGGTGCGGCTGCTGAGGGCAGCTGTCGCCGATCCGGAGCGGCGGCTCGGCCGCGTCGATCTGCTGTCCGCCGAGGAGCGCCGCGAGCTGCTGCCCGCCGTCGAGGGCGGGGCGGTCACCGCGAGCCTGCCGGAGATGTTCGCGGCACAGGTGGCGGCTACGCCTGAGGGTCTTGCTCTGGTCTCCGCGGGCACGGAGTTGACGTACCGTCAGCTGAACGCGTGGGCGAACCGGTTCGCGCATGCGCTGATCGCGCGGGGTGTGGGTCCGGAGCAGATCGTGGCGGTGGCCTTGCCGCGCTCGGTGGAGTTCGTGGTGGCCGTCCTGGGTGTCCTGAAGACAGGAGCCGCCTATCTGCCGGTGGATCCGGCGTATCCGGAGTCGCGGATCGCGTTCATGCTGGAGGACGCACGTCCGGCCGTGGTGGTCGACGACCCGGCGACGGTGGTCGACGTGTCCGGGTGGCCGGACACCGATCCTGCCGTCGCGGTGGACGCCCGGCACTCTGCGTACGTGATCTACACGTCCGGCTCGACCGGACGCCCCAAGGGCGTGGTGGTCAGTCATGCGGGCCTGCGGGGCATGGTGGCCGAGCAGGTCGAGCGGCTCGGCATCGACGCGGCCAGCCGGGTGCTCCAGTTCTCCTCGCCGAGCTTCGACGTCTCGCTGTGGGACCTGTGCGGCGCCCTGCTCACCGGTGCCGCCCTGCTGCCGGCACCCGCGGCCGAGCCGGTCTCCGCGCTGACCGACCCGAGCCTTGCTCTCACCCATGCGACGGTGCCGCCGTCCGTGCTGGCGGCGCTGTCGCCGGACGCGGTGGCCGTGCCGACGCTGGCGGTTGCGGGCGAGGCATGCCCGTCGGAGCTGGTTGCGCGCTGGGCGCCGGGGCGGCGGATGATCAACGCGTACGGTCCGACCGAGACGACGGTGTGCGCGACGATGAGCGACCCGCTGTCGCCGGGACCGGGCGTGCCGCCGATCGGCCGTGGCATCGCCGGGTTCCGGACGTACGTGCTGGACCGGCGGCTGGGCCTGGTGCCGCCGGGCGTGACCGGGGAGCTGTACCTCGCCGGCCCGGGCCTCGCCCGCGGCTACCTGAACCGGCCCGGGCTCTCCGCCGGGCGTTTCGTGGCCTGCCCGTTCGGCGCGGCAGGTGAGCGGATGTACCGCACCGGGGACCTGGTGCGCCGACGTGCCGACGGGCAGTTGGAATACCTCGGCCGTGCCGACGACCAGGTGAAGGTGCGCGGTTTCCGGATCGAACTCGGCGAGATCGAGACGGCGCTGGCCGAACACCCGCAGGTCGGCCAGGTCGCGGTGATCGCCCGGCAGGACCAGGCGGAGGACATCCGCCTGGTCGCCTACCTGGTGCCCGCCACCGGCGCCGAGTTCCGGCCGGAGGAACTGCGCACCCATCTCCGCGAGTGGCTGCCGGACTACATGGTGCCCGCCGCGTTCGTCGCCCTCGACGCCCTGCCGTTGACCGCCAACGGCAAGCTCGACCGGCGCGCCCTGCCCGAGCCCGAGTTCGCCGGATCACGGGTCGGCAGGACGCCGCACACCCCGCAGGAGCAGGTGCTGGCCGGGCTGTTCGCCGAGGTACTGGGCCTGACGCAGGTCGGCGTCGACGACAGCTTCTTCGACCTGGGTGGACACTCCCTGCTGGCCACCCGGCTGGTGGCCCGGGTCCGGGCGACCCTGGGCGTCGAGCTGGCGCTGCACACCCTGTTCCGGACCCCGACGGTGGCCGGGCTGGCCGCCGTTCTGGGCGGCGCCGACCGGGCCAGGCTCGCCCTGGGGCGGGCGGAGCGGCCCGAGCGGGTACCGCTGTCGTCCGCGCAGCGGCGGCTCTGGTTCCTGCACCAGCTGGAGGGTGCCGCACCGATCTACAACATGCCGCTGGCGTGGCGGCTCTCCGGACCGCTGGACCGGGTGGCCCTGGAGAAGGCGCTCGCCGACGTCGTCGACCGGCACGAGAGCCTGCGCACGGTCTTCCCGGCGGCGGACGGCGTGCCGGTCCAGCAGGTCCTGGCCCCCGGGACGGTGCGCCCGAAGCTCACGGCCGCCCCGGCCGACGAGAGGGACCTGACGGAGCTGCTGGCCGCGGCCGCGGCGCGTGGCTTCGATCTCGCCACCGAACCACCACTGCGTGCCGAGCTGTTCGAGGTGGGACCGGACGAGCACGTGCTGCTGGTGGTGGTCCACCACATCGCCGGTGACGGCTGGTCGCTGGGCCCGTTGTCGGCCGACCTGGCCACCGCGTACGCGGCGCGCTGCCGGGGCGAGGAACCGCAGTGGGCGCCGCTGCCCGTCCAGTACGCCGACTACACCCTGTGGCAGCAGCAGCTGCTCGGCGACGCGGCCGACCAGGACAGCCTGCTCGCCCGCCAGACGGCCTACTGGACCCGGACGTTGGCGGACCTGCCGGAGCAGATCCGGCTTCCCGCCGACCGCCACCGCCCCTCCGTTCCCTCCCATTGCGGCGGCCACCTCGCGGTCGAGCTGGACGCCGAGCTGCACGCCGGGCTGATCCGCCTGGGCCGGGAGCACGGGGCCAGCGCCTACATGGTGTTGCAGGCCGCGCTGGCGGCGCTGCTGGACAAGCTCGGCGCGGGAACGGACATCCCGGTCGGCAGCCTGATCGCCGGCCGGACCGACCAGGCCCTGGACGATCTGGTCGGGTTCTTCGTCAACACCCTGGTGCTGCGGACCGACACCTCGGGCGACCCGACCTTCGTCGAGCTGCTTGGCCGGGTCCGGGAGCACGCGCTGGCCGCGTACGCGCACCAGGACCTGCCGTTCGACCACCTCGTAGAGGCCCTCAACCCGGCCCGGTCGCTCGCCCGTCAGCCCCTGTTCCAGGTGCTGCTCGCACTGCAGAACGTGCCCCGCACCGAGTTCGCCCTGCCCGGCCTGAGCACCGAGACCGTACTGGTGCGGACGCCCACGGCGATGTTCGACCTCTCCGTCCATCTCCTGGAGCGCGGCGGCACCGGCGGGCCGGCCGAGGGCATCATCGGGCGGGTCGAGTACAGCACCGACCTGTTCGACCACGCCACGGTGGCGGCGCTGGTCGCCCGGTGGCTGCGCCTGCTGGCGGCGGTGGTCGCCGAGCCGGACCGGCCGCTGAGCCGGATCGACGTCCTCGCCGCGGAGGAGCGGCACGAACTGCTGGTCGTACGCAACGACACCGCGTGCCCGGCTCCTGTCACCGGCCTGCCGTCCCTGTTCGAGGCCCAGGTCCGGGCGACCCCCGAGGCCCCGGCGGTGGTGTTCGAGGACACCGCGCTGACCTACCGCGAGCTGAACCGCAGGGCCAACCGCCTGGCGCACGCGCTGATCGCGCGCGGGGTGGGGCCGGAACAGGTCGTCGCCCTGCGACTGCCGCGCTCCGCCGAGCTGGTGGTCGCCGTCCTGGCGGTCCTCAAGACGGGTGCCGCGTACCTGCCGGTCGACCCGGACTACCCGGCCGCCCGCATCGCGTACATGCTGGAGGACGCGCGCCCGGCCGTGGTGCTCGACGACCTCGCGGCCGTCACACCGGCCGAGGAGCAGCCGGAGCACGATCCGGCCGTCGCCGCGGACCCGCGGCACCCGGCCTACGTCATCTACACCTCGGGCTCCACCGGCCGGCCCAAGGCCGTGGTGATGCCCGCCGCCGGGCTGCTGAACCTGCTGGCGTGGCATCACCGGGCTGTCGGTGGCGAACCCGGCACGCGCACCGCGCAGTTCACCGCGATCAGCTTCGACGTCTCGGTGCAGGAGATGCTCTCGGCGCTGCTGTACGGCAAGACCCTCGTGGTGCCGACCGAGGAACAGCGGCGCAGCGCCGAGCTGTTCGCCCACTGGCTGGACCGGCACGGGGTCGAGGAGCTGTTCGCGCCCAATCTGGTGGTCGAGGCACTGGCCGAGGCCGCCGAGGAAGCCGAACTGGAGCTGCCGAACCTGCGGCTGATCGCGCAGGCCGGCGAGGCGATGCGGCTGGGCGGTGCCGTGCGCCGCTTCCAGACCCGGGTGCCGGGCCGGATGCTGCACAACCACTACGGCCCAGCCGAAACCCACGTGATCACCGCCTACCCGCTGCCGGGCGACCCCGCAGACTGCCCGCTGCCGGTGCCGATCGGCCGCCCGATCGCCAACTGCCAGGCGTATGTGCTGGATTCGGCCCTGCGACCGGTCGCCCCCGGCGTGCCGGGCGAGCTGTACCTCGCCGGGACGGGACTCGCCCGCGGCTACCTGAACCGGCCCGGGCTCACCGCCACGCGGTTCGTCGCCAACCCGTACGGTCCGGCCGGCGCGCTGATGTACCGCACCGGTGACCTGGTCCGCTGGCGCGCCGACGGCGAGCTGGAGTTCGGCGGCCGGACGGACCACCAGGTGAAGGTCCGCGGCTTCCGGGTCGAACCGGGCGAGATCGAGGCCGAGTTGGCCGCGCACCCGGGTGTCGCCCAGGTCGCGGTACTCCCCCGGGTGGACCAGCCGGGCGAGACCCGGATCATCGCGTACGTGGTGCCCACGACCGGGTCCGAGGCGACGGCTGCGGCGCTGGCGGCGTACCTGCGCGACCGGGTGCCGGACTACCTGGTGCCGTCGGCGTTCGTCCTGCTGGATGTGCTGCCGCTGACGCCGAACGGGAAGCTGGACCGGGCGGCGCTGCCCGCGCCCGAGCCGGGTACGGCCGGGAGCAGCCGTGCGCCGCGCACGCCGCAGGAGCAGATCCTGTGCGCGTTGTTCGCCGAGGTGCTGGGCCTGCCCCGGGTCGGGATCGACGACGACTTCTTCGACCTGGGCGGGCACTCCCTGCTCGCCACCCGGCTGGTCTCGCGGGTCCGGGCGACCCTCGGCGTCGAGCTGGAACTGCGCAGCCTGTTCCGGACGCCGACGCCCGCCGGGCTCGCTGCCGGGCTGGGCAACGCCGGCACCGCGCGGCAGGCCCTGGTCCCCCAGCCCCGCCGCGAGCCCATGCCGCTGTCGTTCGCGCAGCGCCGACTCTGGTTCCTCCAGCAGTTCGGGACGCCGAGCGCCACCTACCACATGCCGCTCGCCCTGCGGCTGTCCGGCGACCTCGACCGGGCCGCGCTGAGTGCCGCGCTCGCCGACGTGGTGGCCCGGCACGAGACCTTGCGCACGGTCTTCCCGCACACCGCCGGCGTTCCGCACCAGCGGGTGCTGGACGCCGCCGAGGCCGCCGTACCGCTGGCCGTGCGCGCGGTCGGCGAGGCGGAGGTTCCGGCCCTGCTGCGCGAGGCGGCGGTACGGGCCTTCGACCTGACGTCGGAACTGCCGCTGCGGGCCGAGCTGTTCGAGGTCGCGCCGCAGGAGCACGTGCTGCTGCTGGTGATGCACCACATCGCCGGTGACGGCTGGTCCATGGACCCGCTGGCCCGTGACCTCGCCGCGGCCTACGCCACCCGGCGGAGCGGTGCGGCGCCCGCATGGCCGCCGCTGCCGGTGACCTACCGCGACTACACCCTGTGGCAGCACGAGATCCTCGGCGACGAGCACGACGCGGACAGTGCGTTCGCGCGCCAGGTCGCCTACTGGACCGAGGCGCTGGCCGGACTGCCCGACCAGCTGCAACTGCCGGTCGACCGGCCGCGTCCGGCCGCCATGACGTACCGCGGCGACCTGCTGGACGTCCGGATCGACGCTGAACTTCACGCTGCCCTGGTGGAGTTGGCGCGGCGTACCGGGACCAGTCTGTTCATGGTGCTCCAGGCGGGCCTCGCCGCGCTGTACACGCGGCTGGGCGCGGGAACGGACATCCCGATCGGGAGCCCGATCGCGGGCCGTACGGACGAGGCGCTGGACGATCTGGTCGGGTTCTTCGTGAACACGCTGGTGCTGCGCACCGACACGAGCGGCGATCCGACGTTCGCCGAACTGCTGGGGCGGGTGCGGGAGACGGCACTCTCTGCGTACGCGTACCAGGACGTGCCCTTCGAGCACCTGGTGGAGGTGGTCAACCCGTCCCGGTCCCTGTCCCACCACCCGCTGTTCCAGACCGGGCTGGTCGTACAGAACGCGCCGGGCGGTGACTTCGAGCTGCCCGGCCTGAGGGCCACCGGGATGACCGTGCCCACCGGCACCTCCCGGCTCGACCTGACCTTCGGCCTGGCGGAGCGGCACGGGCCCGATGGCGCGCCGGCCGGTCTGAGCGGAGCGGTCGAGTTCAGCGCCGACCTGTTCGACCGCTCGACGGTGGAGGCCCTCTTCACCCGGTGGACCAGGCTGCTGACCGCGGTCGCGGCCGCTCCGGACCGGTCGATCGGCGGGATCGACCTGCTGTCCGACAAGGAGCGCCGCGAACTGCTGCCCGCGGCCGAGAGCGGGACTGCCGCCGCGAGCCTTCCGGAGATGCTCGCGGCGCAGGTGGCGGCGACGCCGGATGCGGTCGCACTGGTCAACGGCGACGAGGAGTTGACGTATCGTCAGCTGAATGCGCGGGCGAACCGGTTCGCGCACGCGCTGATCGCGCAGGGCGTGGGCCCAGAGCGGATCGTCGCGGTGGCCTTGCCGCGGTCGCCGGAGTCCGTCGTGGCCGTCCTGGGTGTACTGAAGGCCGGAGCCGCCTTCCTCCCGGTGGATCCCTCGTACCCCCAGGCGCGGATCGCGTTCATGCTGGACGACGCCCGCCCCACGGCGGTCATCGACGACCCGGCGACGGTCACCCACGGAAACTGGCCGGACACCGACCCGGAGACCGCGCTCGATGTCCGGCACCCGGCCTACGTGATCTACACCTCGGGCTCCACCGGCCGCCCCAAGGGCGTCATGGTGAGCCACACCGGGGTGGCGGGCCTGGTGGCGACGCAGGTCGAGCGGCTCGGCGTGGCGCCGGGCAGTCGGGTGCTCCAGTTCGCCTCGCCCAGCTTCGACGCGTCGTTCTGGGACCTGTGCAGCGCCCTGCTCACCGGTGCCGCGCTCGTCCTGGCCCCGTCCGAGGCACCGCTGGAGGCCCTGACGGACCGTCGGCTCGACGTCACCCATGTGACGCTGCCGCCCTCGGCCCTGGCGGCGCTCGACGGCACCGACGTCACGGCCGCCACCCTGGTGGTGGCCGGTGAAGCGTGTGCGCCGGAGCTGGTGGCCCGGTGGGCGCCCGGGCGCCGGATGATCAACGCGTACGGTCCGACGGAGACGACGGTGTGCGCGACGATGAGCAACCCCCTCTCGCCGGGGTCGGGCGTGCCGCCGATCGGCCGAGCGGTCGCTGGTTTCCGGGTGTACGTCCTGGACGAGCGGATGCGGCCGGTACCGCCGGGCGTGGCAGGTGAGTTGTACGTCGCGGGCCCGGGCCTGGCACGCGGGTACCTGAACCGGCCGGCCGTGACCGCCGGACGGTTCGTCGCCTGCCCGTTCGGCACCGACGGCGAACGCATGTACCGCACCGGCGACCTGGTCCGCCGACGCGCCGACGGTGAGCTGGAGTACGTCGGCCGCACCGACCAGCAGGTGAAGGTACGCGGCTTCCGCATCGAACTCGGCGAGATCGAGGCAGCCCTCGCCGAACACCCCGCCGTCGCACAGACCGCCGTCCTCGCACAGGACGACCGGCTCGTCGGCTATGTGGCAGCGCGTCCCGACGCGGTCGTACGCCCGGCGGAGCTGACGGCGTATCTGCGCGACCGCCTGCCCGACTATCTGGTGCCGTCGGCGTTCGTCCTGCTGGACGTGCTGCCGCTGACGCCGAACGGGAAGCTGGACCGGACGGCGCTGCCCGCGCCCGAGTCGGTGGCCTCGGCACCGGGCCGGGCGCCGCGTACGCCGCAGGAGCAGATCCTGTGCGAGCTGTTCGCCGAGGTGCTGGGCGCGCCACGGGTCGGGGTCGACGACGACTTCTTCGACCTGGGCGGGCACTCCCTGCTCGCCACCCGGCTGGTCGCACGGATCCGCTCGGTGCTCGGCGTGGAGCTGGGGTTGCGCGCGCTCTTCCAGGCGCCCACCGCGGCGGGCTTGGCCGGGGCGTTGGCCGAGGCCGGTCGCGCCCGCCCGGCGCTGACGGCGCACGTGCGGCCGGAAGCGGTACCGCTCTCCTTCGCCCAGCGCCGGCTCTGGTTCCTGCACCGCATGGACAGCACCACCGCGACATACCACATCCCGCTGGCGCTCCGGCTGACCGGCACGCTCGACGCAGCGGCGCTGGACGAGGCACTCTCTGACGTGGTGGCCCGGCATGAGAGCCTGCGGACGGTGTTCCCAGAGGTCGACGGCGTTCCGTGCCAGCGCGTCCTGGACCCTGCTGCGGCCCGGCCCCGGGTGCGGTCGACCGGGTCGTCGGAGGCCGAACTACCGGAACAGCTTGCCGAGTTCGCCCGGCGGCCCTTCGACCTCGCGCTGGAACCGCCGTTGCGGGCGGAGCTGTTCGAGGTCGCGCCGCAGGAGCACGTGCTGCTGCTGGTGATGCACCACATCGCCGGTGACGGCTGGTCCACCGGCCCGCTGGCCCGCGACCTGGCCGAGGCGTACGCCGCCCGGTGCGAGGGTCGCACACCGAGTCGGCCGGTCCTGCCGGTGCAATACGCCGACTACACGCTGTGGCAGCGGGACCTGCTCGGCGAAGCCGCCGACCCGGAGAGCCGGTTCGCCGAACAACTCGGCTACTGGAAACGGCAGTTGTCCGACCTGCCGGAGCTGCTCCAGCTGCCCACCGACCGGTCGCGGCCAGCTGTCGCCCGCTGGCACGGTGGCCAGGTCGGTCTGGAGTTGAGTCCCGAACTTCACGCCGCCCTGCTGGAGTTGGCGCGGCGAGCCGGGACCAGTCTGTTCATGGTGCTCCAGGCGGGCCTCGCCGCGCTGTACACGCGGCTGGGCGCGGGAACGGACATCCCGATCGGCAGCCCGATCGCGGGCCGCACGGACGAGGCGCTGGACGACCTGGTCGGGTTCTTCGTCAACACCCTGGTCCTGCGCACCGACACCAGCGGCGACCCGACATTCGCCGAACTCCTGGGACGGGTACGGGAAACGGCACTGACGGCGTACGCGCACCAGGACGTGCCCTTCGAGCACCTGGTGGAGGCACTCAACCCGTCCCGGTCCCTGTCCCACCACCCCCTGTTCCAGACCATCCTGGCCGTGCAGAACGCGCCGATGGGCCGTTTCTCGCTGCCCGGCCTGGAGGTCAGCACCTACGCGGTGGCCACCGGAACCGCCAAGTTCGACCTCGGTGTGAACCTCGCCGAGCAGTTCGGGCCGGACGGAAGCCCGGCCGGGATCGTCGGCGTGGTGGAGTACGCCACCGACCTGTTCGACCGGGACACGGTCACCGCCCTCGCCCGGCGCTGGACACTCCTGCTGGAGGCGGTCACCGCCGACCCTGAGCAGCCGATCGGACTGGTCGACCTCCTCGACGCCGACGAGCGGCACCTGCTGCTGGAGCGCGGCAACGCGACCGCCCGTGAGGTGGACGCCGTACCGGTGCCGGCGGCGTTCGCGGCACAGGTGGCGGCGACGCCGGATGCGATCGCACTCGTCTGTGGTGATGCCGAGTTGACGTATCGCCAGCTGAATGCGCGGGCGAACCGGTTCGCACATGCGCTTCTCGCGCAGGACGTGGGCCCGGAGCAGACCGTGGCCGTGGCACTGCCGCGGTCACTGGAGTCCGTCGTGGCGATCCTGGGTGTCCTGAAGGCCGGGGCCGCCTACCTGCCGGTCGACCCGTCGTACCCCCACTCACGGATCGCGTTCATGCTGGACGACGCCCACCCCACGGTGGTCATCGACGACCCGGCGACGGTCACCGAAGGAGACTGGCCGGACACCGACCCCGAGATCGCGCTCGACGTCCGGCACCCGGCCTACGTGATCTACACCTCGGGCTCCACCGGCCGCCCCAAGGGCGTCGTGGTCGGCCACGGCGGGGTGGCGAGTCTGGTGGCCGGCCAGATCGAGCGGTTCGCGATCGAACCCGGCAGCCGGGTGCTGCAGTTCGCCTCGCCCAGCTTCGACGCTTCGGTGTCGGAGGTCTTCACCGCCCTGCTGCGCGGCGCGGCCCTGGTGCTGCCCCCCGCGGCGGACCCGGTCGCCGCGCTGACCGACCCGGACCTCGCGGTCACCCACGTGACCGTGCCCCCGTCCGTCCTGGCCACCGTGGCGCAGGACGCGCTGACCGTGTCGACGCTGGTGGTGGCGGGTGAGGCCTGCCCACCGGAGCTGGTGGCACGCTGGGCGCCGGGCCGTCGGATGATCAACGCGTACGGTCCGACCGAGACGACGGTGTGCGCGACGATGAGCGACCCGCTGTCCCCGGGGTCGGGCGTGCCGCCGATCGGCCGTCCGATCGCCAACTCCCGGGTGTACGTCCTGGACGAGCGGATGCGGCTGGTACCGCCGGGCGTGGCAGGTGAGTTGTACGTCGCGGGGGCGGGTCTGGCGCGCGGGTACCTGAACCGGCCGGGGCTGACCGCCGGACGGTTCGTCGCCTGCCCGTTCGGCACGGACGGCGAACGCATGTACCGCACCGGCGACCTGGTGCGCCGACGCGCCGACGGTGAGCTGGAGTACGTCGGCCGCACCGACCAGCAGGTGAAGGTACGCGGCTTCCGCATCGAACTCGGCGAGATCGAGGCAGCCCTGGCCGAGCATCCCGCCGTCGCACAGACCGCCGTCCTCGCACAGGACGACCGGCTCGTCGGCTACGTCGTTCCGCGCCAGGAGTCGACCCGGGACAGCGGTCTCGAAGCGGACCACGTGGGCGAGTGGCGGGACATCTACGATGCCCTGCCCATCGTTCCCGAGGAGGCCGCCTTCGGCCAGAACTTCGTCGGCTGGAACAGCAGTTACGACGCAAGCCCGATCCCGGTCGAGCAGATGCGGGAGTGGCGGGACGCCACCGTGGCGCGCATCCTTGCCCTGCGCCCCCGCCGGGTGCTGGAGGTCGGCGTCGGTACCGGCCTGCTCCTCTCGCAGATCGCACCGCACTGCGAGGCGTACTGGGCTACCGACTTCTCCGCCACCGCGATCGATGCGCTGGCCGCCCAAGTGGCGCGGGAGGAGCGGCTGGCCGAGCGTGTGGTGTTGCAGACCCGCCCGGCGCACGACACCGACGGGCTGCCGGTCGGGGGGTTCGACACCATCGTGCTGAACTCGGTGGTGCAGTACTTCCCGTCCGCCGACTACCTCGCGGACGTGATCGACCGGCTGATGCGGCTGCTCGCCCCCGGTGGCGCGCTCTTCATCGGCGACGTCCGCAACCTGCGGCTGCTGCGCCCGCTGGCCACGGCCGTCCAGCTCCACCGGGCCGACGAGGACGCCGACCTGCCCTCGGTGCGCCGTGCCGTGGAGCAGGCCCTTCTGGTGGAGAAGGAACTCCTGGTCGACCCGGACTTCTTCGCCGTCCTGCGCGACCGCGGCACCGTCGGGGCCGTGACCGTGGAGGTCAAGGGCGGCCGGCACCACAACGAGCTCACTCGCTACCGCTACGACGTCACGCTGCACGAGCGATCGGCCGTCCCGACGGCACCGGCCGCGCCGCAGGAGCTGACGTGGGGCCGAGAGGTCGCCGACCTCGCGGAAGTGCGCGAGCTGCTCGCCCGGCGAGGCGCGGACCCGGTGCGCATCACCGGGGTGCCGAACCGGCGCGTCGCCCGCGAGGCGGCACTGTCCCGGGCGGTGCAGAACGGGGACGGCACGCTCGCCGAACTGCTGGACCGGCTGCACGGCCCGGACAGCGGCGGCCTGCCCGACCCGGAGGACTTCCGTGAGCTCGGTGACGAACTCGGCCGCCGGGTGGACGTCACCTGGTCGGCCGGCGCGCCCGACGCCCTGGACGTCGCCATCGGCGGCGTGCCGGGAGACGCCCCCGTCGATGTCTACCGGCCGCTGCGGCCGGCCGGCACCGCGCTGTCCTCGCTCACCAACCGTCCGACCGGAAGCCGCGCCACGGGCGCCCTGGTCGGCGCACTCCGCGACCGGCTGCGCGACCGGCTGCCCCACTACCTCGTGCCGTCGGCCATCGTCGTCCTGGACGCACTGCCGCTGACCGCCAGCGGCAAGGTCGACCGCCGTGCCCTGCCCGCCCCCGACCTGGGGACGGGCACGACCGGGCGGGCGCCGCGCACCCCGCAGGAACAGCTGCTCGCCGATCTCTTCGCCGACGTGCTCGGGCTGCCCGCGGTCGGCGTCGAGGACAGCTTCTTCGACCTCGGCGGGCATTCCCTGCTGGCGACCCGCCTGGCCTCCCGGGTCCGGGCGACCTTCGGTGCGGAACTGGAGGTCCGCTCGCTCTTCGAGCACCCGACCGTGGCCGCCCTGGCGGCCCGCCTCGACGGCTCGGTCACGGAGCGGCCCGCGCTGACCGCGCGTCCGCGCCCCGAGCGGATCCCGCTGTCCTTCGCCCAGCAACGCCTCTGGTTCCTGCACCGCCTGGACGGGCCGAGCGCCACCTACAACATGCCGCTCGCGCTGCGCCTGGACGGCGAACTCGACCGGGCGGCGCTGCATGCCGCGCTCGCCGACGTGATCGCCCGGCACGAGAGCCTGCGGACGGTCCTGCGCGAGGCGGACGGCGTGCCGTACCAGCTCGTGCTGAGCGCGGACGAGGCCCGCCCCGAACTGCCGGTCGTCGAGCTCGACGACGTACGGCTGTCCGGCCGGCTGGCGGAGGGGGCCCAGCGCGGCTTCGACCTGGCCGCCGAGCCGCCGATCCGCGCGGAGCTCTACGCGCTCGCCCCCGACCGGCATGTGCTGCTGCTCGTGGTGCACCACATCGCGGCCGACGGCTGGTCGATGGGCCCGCTCTCCCGCGACCTGGCGACGGCCTACGCGTCCCGCTGCCGGGGCGAGGAACCGCAGTGGTCCCCGCTGCCGGTGCAGTACGCCGACTACACCCGGTGGCAACGCGATCTGCTCGGCGACGCCGCCGACCCGGACAGCCTGTTCGCCCGGCAACTCGCCTACTGGAGCGAGGAGCTGACCGCGCTGCCGCAACGGCTGCAACTGCCCGCGGACCGGCCCCGGCCGGCGGTGGCCTCCCAGCGGGGCGGCCGGCTCGCCGTCCGGCTGGACGCCGAACTGCACCAGGCACTGCGGGACCTGGCCACCGCGCGCGGCGCCAGCATGTTCATGGTGCTCCAGGCCGGTCTCGCCGCGCTGCTCACCCGGCTCGGCGCCGGCACCGACATCCCGATCGGCAGCCCCATCGCCGGGCGCACCGACCAGGCCCTGGACGATCTCGTCGGGTTCATGGTCAACACCCTGGTGCTGCGCACGGACACGAGCGGCGACCCCGGCTTCGCCGAACTGCTCGGCCGGGTACGGCAGAAGGCGCTGTCCGCGTACGCCCACCAGGACGTGCCGTTCGAGTACCTGGTCGAGGTCGTCAACCCGGCCCGGTCGCTGTCGCACCACCCGCTGTTCCAGACCATGCTGGCCCTGCAGAACGCACCGTTGAGCGACTTCACGCTGCCGGGGCTGTCGACCGGGTACCTGGACGCACCGACCGGCACCGCGCGGGTCGACCTGACGTTCAGTCTGGCCGAGCAGTACCGGCCGGACGGCAGCCTCGACGGCATGGCCGGTGCGGTGGAGTACGCCACCGACCTGTTCGACCCGGCCACCGTGGAGCTGCTGTTCGCCCGCTGGGCGCGGTTGCTGCGCGCGGTGGTCGCCGACCCCGACCGGCCGATCAGCCGCATCGACATCATGTCCGGCGAGGAGCGCCACCGGTTGCTGTCCGAGTGGAACGACACCGCCGCCGAGCTGCCCGAGGCCGCGCTGCCGGAACTGTTCGCCCGCCGGGTGCGCGCCACCCCGGATGCGGTGGCCGTCGTGGCGAGCGGCACCGAGCTGACCTATCGGGAACTCGACCTGCGGGCCAACCGCCTGGCGCGGGCGCTGATCCGCGAGGGCGTGGTGGCGGAGACGCCGGTCGCGGTACTGCTGGAGCGCTCGGCGGATCTGGTCGTGGCGGTCCTGGCGATCATCAAGGCGGGCGGCGCCTACGTGCCCCTCGACTCGCGGTTCCCGCAGTCCCGCATCGACCTGATCCTCCAGGAGGCCGGGGCCAGGGTAGTCCTCACCGAGGATGTGCTGACCGCACTGATCCAGGCGGAGTCCGACTCCTCCGACCCCGAAGTCACCTGCGACCCACGGCAGTTGGCATACGTGATGTACACCTCCGGCTCGACCGGACGGCCGAAGGGCGTGGCTGTCACCCACCGCGACGTGGTGGCCCACGCCCTGACCCCCTGCTGGCGCGACGGCGGACACGAGCGGGTGCTGCTGCACTCCCCCACCGCGTTCGACCTCTCCACGTACGAGCACTGGGTGCCGCTGCTCGGCGGCGGCCGGATCGTGGTCGCACCGCCCGGGCGGCTCGATCTCGACCTGCTGGATCAAGCGATCAACGAGCATCAGGTGACCGGACTGTGGCTGACGGCCGGCCTGTTCCGCCTGGTCGCCGAGGAGCGGCCGGGCCTGCTCGCAGGGGTCCGCGAGGTGTGGACCGGCGGTGACGTGGTGTCCCCGGCCGCCGTCGTCCGGGTGCTGGCAGCCTGTCCCGGTATCACGGTGGTCAACGGCTACGGGCCCACCGAGGCCACGACCCTGGCCACCTGCCACCCGGTGCACACCCTCGCCGAGCACGCCGCGACCGTGCCGATCGGCCGGCCGATGACGAACATGCGCGCCTACGTGCTCGACGCCGCGCTGCGGCCGGTGCCGCCGGGCGTGGTCGGCGAGCTGTACCTCGCGGGGGTGGGCGTGGCCCGGGGCTACGTCGGCCGGCCCGGCCTGACCGTGCAGCGGTTCACCGCCGATCCGTACGGGCCCGCCGGGAGCCGGATGTACCGCACGGGCGACCTGGCGTGGTGGCTGGCCGACGGCACGCTGGACTTCGCCGGGCGGGCCGACCACCAGGTCAAGCTGCGCGGCTTCAGGATCGAGCCCGGCGAGATCGAGGCGGTGCTCGCGAGTTGCCCGGGCGTCGGCCAGGCGGCCGTCGTCGTCCGCGAGGACCAGCCGGACGACAAGCGGCTCGTCGCCTACCTGGTACCTGCTCCCGAGGGTGCGCCCGAGTCGGGCGAGCTGTCCGACCGGCTGCGCCGCGAACTGCCCGAGTACATGGTGCCGTCGGCGTTCGTCACCCTGGACGTGCTGCCGTTGACCGCCAACGGCAAGCTGGACCGGGCCGCCCTGCCGGCCCCCGACTACGGTGCGCCGGGCGCCGGGCGCGGCCCCCGGACGCCGCAGGAACAGCTGCTGTGCGACCTCTTCGCCCAGGTCCTCGGCCGGGAACAGGTGCACATCGACGACAGCTTCTTCGACCTGGGCGGGCACTCGCTGCTCGCCGCCCGCCTGGTCTCCCGCGTCCGCGAGACCCTCGGTGTCGAGGTGGGCCTGCGCACGCTGTTCGAAGCGCCGACCGTGGCCGGACTCACGGAACGCCTGGTCATGAACGATCCCGACGACGCGCTGGACGTGCTGCTGCCGCTGCGCACGACGGGAAGCCGGACACCGCTGTTCTGCATCCACCCCGGCGGCGGTATCAGCTGGTCGTACAGCGGGCTCCTGAACCACATCGGTTCGGAATACCCCGTCTATGCGATCCAGGCGCGCGGCCTCGGCCGCCCCGAACCCCGGCCGACGTCCTTCGAGGAGATGGCGGCCGACTACGCCAACCAGATCCGCAAGATCCAGCCCGAGGGCCCGTACCTGCTGCTCGGCTGGTCCGCCGGCGGGCTGATCGCCCACGCGATCGCCTGCGAGCTGCAGGCACGCGGCGAGCGGACCGCGCTGCTGGCGATCCTCGACGCCTACCCGGTGAAGGACGTGGCGTTCGAGGAGGTGCCCGTGCCCACCGAGCGGGACGTGCTGGTCGGCGTGCTCGACTGCGGCCTGGACGAGCTGGGCGACCGGCCGCTGACCTATGGCGAGGTCGCCGAGATCCTGCGCGAGCGGGGCAGCGCGCTGGCCGGCCTGACGGGACAGCAGATCGAGGTCGTCGTCCAAATCATGATCAACAACGCGAAACTGGCGGTCGACTTCGTCCCGGGCAGGTTCGACGGAGACCTGCTGCTGTTCAACTCCACGATCGACCGGGACAAGGACGACGCCGGGCCCGGGACCTGGCGCCCGTACATCACCGGCCGGATCGAATCGCACGAGATCACCACCCGGCACGACCGGATGACCCAGGCCGGCTCGCTGGCCCAGATCGGACCGGTGCTGGCCACCAGGCTCGCCGAGGCCACCCGGTGACACCCCAACCCGCAACCAGGAGGACTGATGTCCATGACCAACCCGTTCGAGGACGAGGCCGGCACCTTCCTTGTGCTCGTCAACCAGGAGAACCAGCACTCGCTGTGGCCGCAGTTCGCGGACGTCCCCGCCGGCTGGACCGTCGCGCACGGCCCCGACACCCATGCCGCGTGCCTGGAGTACGTCGAGCGGACCTGGACCGACATGCGGCCCAAGAGCCTCGTCGACGCCATGGACGCCCAGCGGTAGCGCGGCCGACGTGACCTCCACCGATACCCTGGACGAGGCCCGCGGTGCCGCGGGCCTCGTCCGGCCCGGCGATCTCGCCGCGGCGCTGCAGACGCCCGAGGCCCGCCGGAACCCGTACCCGTTCTACGCCCGCATGCGGCGGGAGAGCCCGGTCCACCGCAGCGCCCAGGGCATCTGGTATCTCACCCGGTACGCCGATGTCGAGGCGGCCCTGGGAGACCTGCGGCTGTCCAACGACCGGGACCGGATGACCCGCGCCTACGGTGCGCTCGGCGGCGACCTGAAGGCCTTCAGCAGGCTCACCGACCGGCTCGGCCGGGTGATGACCAACACCGACCCGCCGGACCACGCCCGGCTGCGCAAGCTGGCCAACCGCGCCTTCACCGCGCGGCGGGTCGAAGCCCTGCGCGACGGCATCCAGCGGATCGTCGACCGGCTCGTCGACGAGGCGGCCGCGGCGGGGTCGTCCATGGATCTGATCGAGGCGGTCGCCTCCCCGCTGCCGCTGTCCGTCGTCTGCGAGTTGTTCGGCATCCCGCCCGAGGACCGCCCGCAGGTCAAGAGCTGGTTCCGCCGCTTCGGCCGGCTCTCCGAGGACATCGACAAGTCCGAGGCCGCGATCGAGCAGTACGAGGAGTACCTCGCCCGGCTCGTCCGCCGACGCCGGGCCGACCCGGGCGACGACCTGGTCAGCGCCCTGGTCGCGACGCAGGCGCAGGACGACCGGCTCACCGACTCCGAACTGCTGTCCACCTGCTTCGTCCTGATCACCGCGGGCGACGAGACCACCACCCACCTGGTCGGCAACGGCATGCTCGCCCTGCTGCGCCACCCCGACGAGCTGGCCCGGCTGCGCGAGGACCCGGCGCTGATCCGCACGGCCGTCGACGAACTCGCCCGCTACGACACGCCGACCCAGGCGATCGTCCGGGTGGTGGCCGAGGACGTCGAGATCGGCGGGCAGACGCTGCGCGAGGGCGAGTTGGCGTACCTGTTCCTTGCCTCGACCAACCGTGATCCCGAACGCTTCGAGAAGCCCGACCGGCTCGACCTGTCACGCCCCGGCAACCGGCACCTGAGCTTCGGCAACGGCCCGCACTTTTGCCTCGGCGGTCCGCTGGCCAAGCTCCAGGCAGAGGTGGCCGTCAGCACGCTGGTCCGCCGGCTCCCGCACCTGCGGCTGGCCGACGGGGCGGCCCTCGAATGGCGGCCCAACCCACTGCAACGGCGGCTGAACGCCCTCCCGATCACCCACTGACGCATGAACGACGACGAAGGAGAACTGACCATGGCCCGAGAGTTCGAGGTCCGCCGGGAGCAGGACCTGCCCGCCACACCCGAGCAGGTCTGGCACGCGGTCGCCACCGGCGCCGGCAACCTCGGCTGGCTGTACCCCATGGAGGTCGAGCCGCACGTCGGCGGAAAGGTCACCCGGGCCGACGGCACCGTCGTGGCGTGGGAACCGCCGCACCACTTCGCCGTGCGCGTGGCCCTGGACGACGGGTTCTCCAACACCCTCACCTACCGGATCGAGCCGCTCGACGACGGAACCAGCCACCTGCGGATGGGCATCCACTGGGTGCACACGGGAGTCGTCGACGACTACTGGGACACCAAGGCGGACGCGGCCGAGAAGCACGTCGACTTCTACCAGCACGGCCTCGCCGAGTACCTGAGGCACTTCGCCGGCCGTCCCGCCGTCTACGTCAAGGCCGGCCGCGACGAGCGCACCGACGACCCGGCCGACTTCGCCGCCCTGCGCCGACGCCTCGGCCTCGCCGACGACACGGCCGTCGGCGACCGGCTGTCGCTCGACCTCCCGGGTACGAACGGCGGCTCGCAGGAGGTGGTCGTGGACTGGCTCAACCCCGACTTCGTCGGCCTGCGCGGCCGGGACGCGCTGTACCGGTTCTTCAACGGCAGCTCCTGGAACTGGCCGATCTGGCTGGGCCACCACCTGTTCGCCGAGGACGTGGACGAACAGCAGGCCACCAAGGCGTGGACCGCCTGGCTCAACGGCGCCTGACCCCTCGCCCGCCACAACTGAAGGACCGCTGGTGGAAACACTGCTCTACGCCGCCGAACTCATCCAGGAAGACGGCACCTACAAGCTCGTCGTGCAGGACGTGGTGCGGGACACGGTCCAGGTCACCCCTGTCCCCAAATCCGCGGTCGACAGGCTCCCGACCTTCCTGTCCGTGCTGACTTCCAAGCTCGGCTCCGCACCCGCACGCGGCCGCTGGTAGACCTCTCCCGACGTCACAAGGCCGGTTCACAAGGCCGGTGCCGTCCGGCGCGGCAACTCCCGGACGGCACCGGCCCCGCCGCGCCACGGGTCAGCCCATGACGGTTCGGGAGGCGGCCCCCTCGGCTAGGGGCCGTTTGCGGGAGAACGCACCGAGGTTGACGACGATGCCGGTGTGTTCGCCGGTGTACCGCAGCGGATCGCGGTCGTGGTCGTGGCCGGCCTCGACGCGGTCGACCAGGGTGGCGAGGAATCGGCCCGCCAGAGGAGCGTTCTTGAACTGGTTGCCGCTCGTGCCCATCGCGACGTAGAAGCCAGGCAGATCGGTGCGGTCGTAGAGGGGGGCCCAGTCGTCGGCGGCGTCGTAGACGCCGGCGATGCCGGTCGGCCGGTTCGGAACGCGCAGGAGCGGAAATCGGCGTGCGGCCCTGGTCACTTGGGTGTCGAACCCGGTGGGCGTCGGGTGCGGGTTGCACAGGTCGGGGTCGTCGAGCCATTCCATCGGATCGCAGGCGGGCAGCGTGCTGCCGATGAGGAGGTGTCCGCCGCGGGGGCGCAGGTACGTCCCGAGGTCGGCATCGGCCACGATCGGGCCGGGTGTGGTCGCGGCGCCGCCCGGGCCCGACGAGGTGGTGTCGCCCTGGCAGACCGGTGCGGCCACCTGGTGGACTTCCTGGCGCAGTGGGCGCACCCCGACCGTGAACTCGGCCCCGACCCCGGCCAGCCGGTTGAACGCTCCCGACCAGGGCCCGGCGGCGTTGATCAACACCGGTGCCGTGATCGCGGTGCCGTCAGCGAGCCGGAGGCCCGCCACCCGGTCCTCGCGACGCAGGACACCGACGACCGTGCGATGGAAGAGGAAACGCGCTCCGAGGCGGGCCGCCGCGTCCGCGAGATTCTGTGCCGCGAGCTGTGGATCGTCGACGAAGCCCGCGTCGGGTGTGAACAGCGCGCCGAGTTCACCTTCGGGGCCGGAGAAGAACGCCTCGTCCCGCAGGGGCCTGGGAGGGCCGTAGCGTCCCGCGTCGATGCCGGGGATCCGGCTGCGCAGCGTCGCGGCATCCCAGCGCTCGTACGGCACGCCGGCACGCTCGAACAGTGCGATGACCTCCGGCGTCCCGGAGTCCGGCGCGTCGAGGAGGACCGCTCCGGTCCGCCGGAACGCCGCCAGACCCGGGCCGCGCCCGGTACCCAGGTGCTCCGCCCATCGTGCCCAGCAGTGCCGGGATTCCCAGGCGGTGGCGACACCGTCCCAGGTCGAGTAGTTGAAACGGATGATCGCGCTGGAGGCGCTGGTGGATCCGTGACCGACGCCGCCGGCCTTGTCGACGACCACGACGCGCCGGCCGGTGCGCGCCAGTTCCAGTGCCACCGCGGCACCGATCACACCGGCCCCCACGACGACCGCGTCCGCGCCGGACGGAAGCATGTCCGGTTCCCTGGCCGTCATGACGGCAGATCCCCGGGGGTTCGCGAAGCCCGGTCACCGTGCGCGTCCTGGTGCACGCTGCCGGCGTACGGCGGGCAGTCGGCGGCGGGATACGGGAAGTGGCACGCGGCGCGGTGCGGCTGTCCGGCCGCCTCCTGCTGAGGGTCCCGTGCGGCGCAGACGTCCCGTCCGGGGCGCCGGTTCGGCCCGACGGGGCAGCGCGGATGAAAGCGGCATCCGGTCGGTGGCGACGCGGGGTCGGGCACCTCTTCGGGCAGGAGCGCTTCCCCGACCGGTCGTCGTCCGGGATGCAGGCTCGGCACGGCGGACAGCAGCGTCCGGGTGTAAGGATGCCGTGGGCCGCGCAGCAGGTTCTCGGTGGCGGCGGTCTCGACGATCCGGCCGAGGTACATCACGGCGACGACGTCCGACACATGGCGGACTGCGGCGAGGTCATGGCTGATGAACAGCATGGCGAAGCCCATGCGTCGCTGCAGGTCCCGGAGCGTGGTCAGGAGCGCCGCCCGGACCGACACGTCGAGAGCCGAGGTGACCTCGTCGGCGATGAGTACCGCCGGATCGACGGCGAGCGCGCGGGCGACGGCCACGCGTTGGCGCTGGCCGCCCGAGAGCTGTCGCGGCACACGGTCGGCGCAGCCGGCGTCGAGACCGACCAGTTCCAGCAGTCCGCCGATGCGCTGTTCGCGGCTACGGCGGTCCAGCCGGACGAAGGCCCCGGCCGCTTCGGCAAGCGACTGACGGACTGTCATACGGGGGTCCAGCGCCGTGTCCGGGTCCTGGAACACCAGCTGGACCTGTTGGCCCAGCCGACGCCGATCGGCCGCCCGACGCCCTCGGTACTCCCGTCCGCCGACCGTGATCCGCCCGGCGCACGGGCTGTCCAGCCCGACGACCGCACGCGCCAGCGTGGACTTTCCCGAACCGGACTCGCCGACCAGGCCGACCGTCGTGCCCCGGGGAACCTCCAGAGACACTCCGTCCACCGCCGTGACCGGCCCGAACGGCCCGTGGTGGCGGACGGTGACGTCGCACAGCGCCAGCCCTGCCTCTTCCCTCACTGCTCCGCCTCTTCGGTCTCACGCTGTCCGCAGAGCAGGGCCCGGGGCAGCGGCTGCCAGCAGGCGACCTCGTGCTCCGGGTCGAGCGGGGACAACACGGGGCTCTCCACGGCGCACCGGTCCACTCGATGCGGGCACCGGTCATGGAACGGGCAGCCCGGGGCCGTACCGTACGGATCGGGCGGCCCTCCCTCGATGGTGTGCAGGGGGTGGTCGCGATCCGCGGCCAGGTCCGGGACCGAGGCGACGAGCATCCGCGTGTACGGATGCCGTGCGCCGGTCGCCAGCTCATGGGCCGGAAGGTTCTCCACGATCGTTCCCCCGTACATGACCAGAACCCGGTCGCAGGCGTCGGCCACCAGGGCGATGTCGTGGCTGATGAAGAGGATCGCAGTGGCGTCGTCGCGCCGGATACGGCGAAGCAGGTCCATGATCTGCCGCTGCACGGTGACGTCCAGGGCTGTCGTCGGCTCGTCCGCGACGATGAGGTCGGGTCGCATCATCGAAGCGGCAGCGATCGCCACTCGCTGGCGCTGACCGCCGGACAGCTGGAAGGGCCGGGAGCGCAGCAAGCGGCGCCCGCCGGGCAGCGCGACCCGCTGAAGCTGGGCCAGCGCCTGCTCGACGGCCTGGGCACGAGGGGTGGCGTGGTGTGCGCGCACGGCCTCCGTCATCTGCGTTCCGATGCGGAGCGACGGGTTGAAGGCCGAGGCCGGGTTCTGGAAGATCATCGCCAAGCCGGTCGCCAGCTGCCTGCGTCGCTCTTTGCGTGACAACGACTCGGCATCCACGCCGAGAAACCGGTGGGTGCCCCAGGTCGCGCAGGCGCCGTCGGACAGCAGGTCGGCGATGGCGAGCGCCGTCAGCGACTTGCCGGAGCCGGACTCGCCGACCAGGCCGACCATCTCACCGCGCCGCAGGGTGAGGTTGACACCGCGGACGGGCCGGACCACCCCCTCCGCCGTGGGCAGGGCCACCCGCAGATCCTCCACCTCCAGCACGTGGTCCGCGGCTCCCGGAACGCCCGTGCGCGCCGGGTGCGGCGCGGGTTCTTCCGGCTGCCGTGGGCGGGCGCGTCGCGCGGCGGCTCCGGCCAGCATCTCGCCGAGCAGCTGGAAGGCCACGGCGGCGTAGACGATGGCGATGCCGGGTGCCACGGCGGGCAGCGGTTCGGTGTAGATACGGTCCAGACCCTGGCTGAGCAGGAGCCCCCAGTCGTACGAGGGCGGCTGCACCCCCAGTCCGAGGAAGCTCAGTCCCGACAGGGCCACGAGTGCCGAGCCCGTGGCGACCGCGGTGTTGAGCATCAGCGGCTCGGCGATGTGGGGCAGGACATGGCGCAGGAGGAGCCGGTGGCGGCGCAGGCCCAGCACGCGCGCGGCCGCCATGAAGTCGGTCCCGGCCACTTTGGCGGCGAGGGTCTGCGTGATCCGGGCGAAGCCCGGTGCACAGGCGACGGCGAGTGCGAACACCGCCCCACCCGCCCCCACGCCGAAGAGGGCCGCGAAGAACATCGCGACGAGGAGCGCGGGGAAGGCCAGCAGGAGGTTGATCAGGGCGCCCAGCAGGCGGCGGGCGCGTCCGCCCACTACGGCGGTGAGCGCCCCGAGTGTGATCCCGGCCGCCGCGCCGAGGAGCGTGGCCGCGACGGCCAGCAGCAGGGAGAGCCAGGTCGCCGAGAGCAGCCGGGCGAGCAGATCGCGCCCGAGATGGTCCGTACCGAGGAGGTGACCCGCGGTGGGTGCCCGCAGCACCGCCGAGGGGTCCGGACGGTCGGCGGCCTGCCCCCACAGCACCGCCCCCGCGACGGCCAGTACGGCGAGCGATCCGAGCATGGCCAGGGTGATCACGCCCATCGGTGTGGACCAGCCCGACCGGGTCGCACGAGACCGGCCGGCGGTGGCACGCGGCGTGAGCGGGGAAGCGGAGGACAACGCCATCGGATCACGTCTCCCGGATGACCGATCGGGGGTCGAGCAGCGCGAGGGCCAGATCGACCAGGAAGTTCACCACGAGGACGGCCGAGCCCAGCACCAGAACCGACGCCTCGACGACCGCGTAGTCCTGCGCGGCCACGGACTGCGCCATCGCCGACCCGATGCCCGGCCAGGCGAACACCTTCTCGACCAGTACGGTCCCCGCGATCAGGGCCGGCAGGAGGTTCCCGGCGACCGTCAGCGACGCGGTCAGCGTGTTCGGTGCCACGTGGCGCAGGTAGAGCGGGACGGAGGGCAGCCGTTTCGCGTGGGCGGCACGCAGATAGTCCGTCTCGAGAACCTTGAGCGTCTCCACCCGTACGATCCGCAGGAGAACCGCGGTCGGAGCGAGGGCCAGCGCGAGCACGGGCAGCACGTAGGACTCGGGACCGAGGTCCCCGGCCACCGGAAAGATGCGCAGGGCGACCGCCAGTCCCGCGGTGAGACCCGCCGCGAGCACGAAGTCCGGCACGCCCGCCATGACGGAGGTGGTGGCGGTGAACGCCAGCTCCGCCCCGGGCCGCCGCCCGCCGCGTGTCAACACCGCCGCGAGCAGCCCCCCGGGAAGGGCGACGACGAGCACGCAGACGAAGGCCAGGACAGCCAGCAGCAAGGTAGCCGGCAGACGTGCCCTGATCAGGTCGGCCACCGGCTCGCCGGTCACCAGGGAGACCCCGAGGTCCCCGTGGGCCAGGTGCCGCAGATACCGCCAGTACTGTGCCGACAGGCCGTGATCCAGGCCGAGTTCGTGTCGTTTAGCCGCTACCAGGTCCGGCGGGGCGTCCACGCCCAGCGCGGCCCGGACGGGGTCACCGGGTACCAGCCGGATCATCGCGAAGGAAGCGGTGACGACGACGAAGAGGGAGACCGTCAGCCGCACCGCACGCTGGCAGCAGAACATTACCCACGGGTGGCGCCGGGCCAGGGCACCGAGCCGTGCGGACACGGTCGTCATGGGAGACCTCCTCGACTGGTGGTGGTCGGCCGTGTGCGGCGTCCGCCGCCGCTATCTGTGCAGGCGAATGCTGGTCGGTACGATCTGGCCGCCGGGCGCGACGGCGAAGGTCGTCCGGTAGCCGTACACCGTGCCCGTGCCGTCGGCGACGGGCAGCGCGTCGGCCGAGCGGAACAGCGCCGCGGCGGCCCTGTTCCAGTCCGCGCAGCTGGCCGTGCCCGGCGCGCGCAGCGCGAGGGCGACGAAGCGGTCGTAGGCGCGGTTGGCGACGTGTGCGAAATTCAGGCCCCGCGAGGGCGGCGGACCGGAGAAGTACGGGACGAGCTGCGCGGGCAGCGGCGGACCCGGCGAGCTGCCGACCACGACGTCGAAGTCCCCACTCTGGTACATGGCCTGTACCACCGCGTTGCGGCTCTCGCTGACGACGTCGACGTCCGCGCCCAACGCCTGCCAGGTGACGGCCATCAGTTCGGCGACCGACGGAAGGGTGGAGCCGAAGTCGGCGCTGCTGAGCAGCCGCAGCCGCAGCGGCCGGCCCTGCTTGACCAGCCTGCCCCGTGCGTTCTTCGTCCAGCCCGCGGCGCCCAAGGGTCCCACGGCACTGTGCGAAGGCAGGTTCCGGGCGGCCACATCGGTATGACAGACGGAGTTCACGGCGGTCAGGTGACTCGCGGGCGTTCCGTCGCCGCCGATCGCCACATTGGCCAGGCCCTTGCGGTCCAGGGCCCCCACCAGTGCCTGACGCAGCACGGGATCGCTCAAGGGGCGGCCGGACCGTTCGTTGAAGAAGGTCAGCCCCACCACGGTCGGCACCTGAGCGGTGGCCAGGCCATGGCCGGTCAGCCGCGCGCGGTCGGGGCCGCTCAGCGTCGCGATGTTCACGCCGCCTGTAAGCAGCAGGTTGGCCACTGTGGACTCCTGCGGCACCACCGACACCACGATCCGCTCAGGCTGGCCCGCAACCGCGTTCGTCGCTCCGCGCGGACCCCACGCATACCCCTTGCGTCGTGTGAAGAGGTACGGGCCGCCCGAGGTGTACCCGCTCAGCACGTACGGCCCGGTGCCCTGTGTGCTCCTGTCCAGCGCGCCGGGATCCACCAGCCCGGCGGGGCAGACGACGGGCAGCAGACCGATCGTCCGCACGATGAAGCTGTACGGCGACGCCATCCGCACCGACACCGTCCGGGCCGCGTCGTCGGCCGACACCGTGAACGGCACACCGGGCAGTGCCGCCCGGGCGCCGACGAGCCGGTTGCGGGGATCGCTCGCGTATCTCAGTGACCGGGCCACCCCGGAAGCCGTGAGGATCGTGCCGTCAGAGCAGGTCACACCCCTGCGCAGGGTGAAACTCGCCGAAGTGGCTCCGGCCCGCCACTTCTCGGCGAGGCCCGACACCACCTGCCCGTCCGGCGCCATGGTGACCAACGAGTCGTAGGCGTAAGCAGCCAGGGCGGAGCCGAACTGCGCGTACGGATGAAAACTCGGGGTCTCTGATGCGGTGGCGATCGTGACGGTTCCCCCCACGACGACAGGGGTGCGGGTCGATGACACGTCGCCGCCGCCGCAACCGGCCAGCACGACTGACGCGACGGCGGCGGACGCCACCGCGGCCGACCGGGCCCTGGGAAACGACACGGTTCGGCGGTGCATGCCGCTCATCGTGCCACCGCGATCAACGGCGCCGGACCGCCTCTCCCGGGCCGGACACGAACGGAGCGGAGGAATTCCCCCGTCCGAGTGAAACCCCCGACTCGCGGTTGATCTCCGCTGCCGATGTGGCGTCACCCGGCGCGCACACTGGCACCATGGCGAACCACTCATCGGACCTCCCGGACGGCTCGGCAGCGCGGGAGGTCGACCGACTCGCGGCCTCGTACTGGGACTTCCTGCTCGCCCGCGAGCCGTCGCTGCGGACACGCCGCGGGCTGCCGGTCGAGTCGCTGCCGGGGGTGTCCGCCGCGGAGGCCGACGAGCGCGCCGGGTTCGCGGCAGAGGTGCTGAACCAGCTGGGCGCGCTGCGGCCCACGGTGCTGCCCGGTCCCTCCGCCGACACCGCGGACTTCCTACGGGCGCTGGCCGAACAGGAAGCGGAGGCGGGACGTTTCCACTGGCTCACCCCGACCGCCACGCCGTACCAGCTCTTCCGCCTCCAGCAGTACGGTGACACGGTCTTCCGCCCGTTCCGCTTCGAGCACCGGACCGACACGGACCGGTACGTGTCCCTCGTACGGGATCTGGCCCGCTGCGTCGCGACGATCGGTGAGAAAGCCACCGAGCAGGCAGCACGGGGCTTCCGCATCCCGGCCCCGGCGCTGGCCGGGGTCCACACCACCCTCACCCGGCTGCGGGCATCGGCGACGCGGTACGTCCGAGCGGACGCCGAGCGGCTCACCCGACTCGACGCGGCGAGCCGGGGCCACCTGCACGACGCGATGGTGGGCATCGTGGCCACCGAGCTGGAGCCGGCGTTCGACCGCCTCCTCGCCCTCGTGGGCGACCCGGACTACGGCAGGCGGGCGCCACAGGCCGTCGGATGGGCCCACTACCCAGAAGGCGAAGCGGCGTACCGGTCCTTCGTCACGACGTACACGTCCGGCGACACACCACCCGAACGCCTCCACGAACTCGGCCGGGAGCACTGCCGCGAACTCAGCGAGCGGATGCGGGAGATGCGAGCCACACTCGGCTTCGCGGGGACGGAGGCGGAGTTCCACGAACGGCTCGCGACCGAGCCCCGCCTGTACGCCGCCACCCCGGAGGAGGTCGAGGCCCGCTACCGCGGACACCTCGACCGCCTCACGCCGCTGCTGCCACGCTGGTTCACGGTCCTGCCCCGCGCCCCGTACGACGTGGCCCGCCTCGACCCGGCGCTGGAGGCGTCGATGACGTTCGGCTACTACGACTCGCCGACCGCCACGCAACCGGTGGGCCGTTACCGCTACAACGCCTCGGACCTGGCGCACCGGTCACTGCTCGGTGCGGCCGCGTTGATCTACCACGAGCTCGCGCCCGGACACCACTTCCACCTCGCCCGTCAGGCCGAGAGCACCGCGCTGCCCGACCTGCGACGCGAACTGGTGCCCTTCAGCGGGTTCCAGGAGGGCTGGGCGGAGTACGCGGCAGGGCTCGCCTGGGAGATGGGGCTGTACGACGACCCATGGGACGGGTACGGACGCCTGGCCCATGAACGGTTCACCGCACAGCGCCTCGTCGTCGACACCGGCCTCAACCTCGGGACCATGACGCTGGAGCAGGCCCGCGCCTTCATGCGCGCCCACGCGGCGGCCGAATCCGAAACGCAGATCACGAGCGAGTTGCTGCGCTACGCGACCGACATGCCGGGACAGGCACTGACGTACCGGGCGGGTCATACGGAGTTCACGGCATTGCGGACAGCGTGCGAACGCGACTCCGGCGCCGCGTTCGACGTGCGCGCCTTTCACGAGGCTGTGCTGGCCGGCGGCACGCTCCCGTTTCCCGCCCTGCGCCGACGGATGGCGAGAGAACTGCACGAGGCATCGGGCCATCCAGCGGTCTGAACAGGCCGTCATGGGAAGGCCGTTCTACTCGAATGAGTGAAGGCCACGGCGGAACTGTAGCCGTACGCCCAACCATGGATATTCTCTGTGATGCGGGGTGCGGATTCGATGACGTGGAATCCATGCATGGCAACGCAGTTTTCCTGTTCAAATCCTGTCGCCCTTTCCGTCATCGTTTCCTTGGCCGAAGAGAAGGAAGCCCTGCCATGCCTCCTGTAGTACCTCCTTTCCTGATCGGTCTGATCACCGCGTCCCTGGTCAAAAGGCTGGGCAAACCCGTCATGCGAGGGATCGTCAAAACGTCGGTGGGCCTGGGAATCGAAATCAAGAGGGCCGTCCACGAAGCCGGCGGGGAAATCCAGGATCTCGCGGCCGAGGCGACCGCCGAAGTGCTCGCCGCCCAGATGACGCATGGCACCGAGCACGGCACCGACACCAGCGCCCCGGAGGTCGGCCCTGCGGGCCGGGCCGAAGCGGGCACCGGGCCGGCGCCCACGGCCGCAGCGGCCCCCGCGGCACAGGCGGTCCACGCGCCACAGGCCGACAGCGAGAGCAAGACCGCGGCCAAGACCCGCGGCGCCGCTTCCGCCGCTGCCAAGGTGCGCTGAGCGGCTCGGCCACCACCCGTTCACCGACACCATCGATGAGAAGCGGGCAACGGAAGCGTGGAAGGCATGGCTGCGGAAGGCGGCACCCTGATGGAGACAGGTCAGATGTCTGCGACCGGAACACCCCTGTATTCCGCCGAACTCATCCAGGAAGACAGCGCCTACAAACTCGTCGTGACCGATCGCCTTCGCCACACCGTGCAGACCGCCTACCTGTCCAGGAGTGTGGTGAAGCAGCTGCCCGTCTTCCTCTCCAAGCTCAGCTCCCTCCAGCCGGGCGGTCACCGACAGCGATGACACCACACGACGCGAAGAGGTGGTTCCGTGTCCACCGGCGCACGGTGGACCCCAGGATCCGACTGGTGTGCCTCCCGCACGCCGGTGGCACGGCACAACTGTTCCACGGCTGGCCCGCGCTGCTGCCGGAGGACGTCGAGGTGCTCGCCGTGCGGTACCCCGGCCGCCAGGACCGGCTCGCGGAAGCCTGCATCGAGGACATGGCCACCCTGGCCGACACGATCGCGGACGCGCTGCGACCCTGGCTCGACCGGCCGCTGGCACTCTTCGGACACAGCATGGGCGCCTGCGTCGCCTACGAGCTGGCCCTACGGCTGGAGGCCCGCGGCATCGCCCCCGAACACCTGCTGGTCTCCGCACACGCAGCCCCCCAGCATGCCGCACACACCGCACTGCACAACGCCGACGACGAAACCCTGATCACCCACGTCCGTGACCTCGGAGACCTGCACTCGGAGGCCTACGACATCCCGGAGCTGCGTGATCTGCTGCTGCCCGCCCTCCGGGCGGACTACCGGCTCATCGAGGGCTACCACAGCCCGCATCCGGCTCCGGTCAAGGCGCCGATCACCGCGTACGTCGGCCAGGACGATCCGAGTTGCGTGCTCCACCAGGCCCTTGCCTGGTCCGACCTCGCTGCCTCGGATTCCTTCGAGCTGCGCTCGTTCCCTGGGGACCACTTCTATCTCGTGGCCCGGGAGACCGAAGTGGTCGAGGACGTGGCAGCACGCCTTACGCACGCGAACGGCGAGGACCAGACCTGACGGTGGTGTGCCCCCGTCTCCGGAAGCTGGCCGTTCACTGCACCCACCCACAAGGGGCAGGCGCCATGTGCGGTCGGTCCTCGGCCAGGGGCGCGTCTCGGCCCCGGCAGCTGCCCGTAAGGCTGTGCCGGAAGGCGGGGCCCGCCACCGCGTATGGCGCCCGCGGCGCTTTCAGGGGACGATGCCTGTGCCGGGCGCTGAGACGCGCGGTGTCCCTGGCAGCGACACCGAAGGCCGGCACGGAGAGGGAACCATGCGACCGGGCACACGTGTCGCCGACGCGACACTCCGGCTGCTCAGCCGGGACTGGGCCGGGCTGGCCATCGCCCTGTTACCGGCGGCCGCGGGCGCTTGGTGCGTCACCCTGGGAACCGGCTGGCGCGTTCTCGGCGGTGTGCTCTGCGCCGTGGCCCTCGCGCTCGGTCTCGGGTCTCTCCGCCATCTGGTGCACGTGGCCCGGATACGGACGAGGTATCCGCCACCCGGGCTCATGGTCGACGTGGGCGGCTACCGCATGCACGTCCTCGCCGAGGGAGACGCCGGACCGAGGCCGACCGTGGTCTGGATGCCGGGCGGCCATACCGGCGGGTACACCATGTACCGACTGCACGCGCTGGCGCGCGAACGGACGCGTTCGGTCCTGGTGGACCGTCCGGGCTCCGGCTGGAGCGACCCGGGCCCGTTCCCGCGCACGACGGCAGTCGAAGCCGTCGAACTACTCACGGCGCTGGAGCGGACCGGCGAAAAGGGACCCTACGTATTCGTGGGGCATTCCTTCGGGGGACTGCTCATGGCCAACGCGGCCAGGCGCCGCCCCGACCTGGTGGCCGGCCTGGTGCTGCTCGATCCCACCCCGCCCGATGTCATCGCCTTCGGCCCGTCACTTCCGGGCCTGCGGCATGCCGTGAGGGACCAGACCGCCCTCGCACTGCGCCACCTCTTCGGCCTCCACGCCCTCGTGCCCAACAACGAGGTGCACTCTCCCGAAGACCCGGCGCATGTTCTCGCCGTGATCGAGACCAGGACCAAGGCGAACTGCGCCGCGGCATCGATCCTGCGAGAGCTGTCGCCGGACGGCATCACCCGAGTCGGTTGGCAGACGGTCGTGTACGACGGCGAACTCGGCTCGCTGCCTCTCCTCCTCGTGGCGCCACGAGACCTGACGGGCGGTGGCGAGATCTTCGACGCGGTCGACGATCCAGAAGAGAGCGCCCGGGTACGGCACTTCCTCCTCACCGCGAGAGATCGCTTTCTCAAGGCCTCCAACGCGGCCCGGAGGGTCTATACCCCGGAGGGAACCGGCCACGATTTTCCCGACCGCGTACCCGAGTTCGTTGTGCATGTGGTGGGCTCACTGCTGGACGAACGCGGGCCGAGCGCGCCGGATCCATCGTGATCCCGTTCCCCAGCCACGATCTGCCCCGGTGCACCGCCCGAACGAATGAAAGGCGTCAGCGTCCCCGGGCACATCGGCCGAGGGCCGACTACGGTGTTATTGGCGGGGGGGTGACCGTGCCGTGTACAGAAGAGAGGGTTCACTCATGTCCCCTGTAGTTCCTCCCTCCTTTCTCGTTGGCCTCGTCGCGGCCCCTCTGGTCAAGAGAGTGGTGAAACCGCTGGTGCGGGGCATCATCAAGACGTCGGTCGGCCTGACCCTCGAAGTCAGGCGCGCAGCCATCGAGGCGGGCGAGGAGATTCAGGGCCTCACCGCCCAAGTGGCTGCCGAGAAGCTGGCGAGTTCGGCTCGCACGCGTCGTGTGGGAGCCGACGGCGAGGTAACGTCGCAGGCCGCTCCCTAATCCGCTGTTTCCTACGGCTACACGGACTACGCGTTGGGAGCGATCCCGTCGTACAACGGTGCGCGGCGCTTGCCCTCGCACGTGCCGGGTCAGGCTGCGCGGATGGCCGTCAGATCCATCAGACGACGGCACCGATCCGCCGAGAAATCCGGTCCACCACAGGCGGACGCCCTGTGGACTCCCTCCCCCATGCGTGGCGCTGCTTGCTGCGCACGGATGCCACCTTGCCCAGCGCGGCGTACCTGCCCTGCCCGCGGGGGTGATCCGCTGGACGAGGGGCCGCCGGTGGTCGACGGCCATGCCGCTTGACGTAGTTGACCACGCACCGCAACTCCGCGACCCCATCGTGTGTCCGCTGTGCTGATTCCGATGTTCTGGCATTGACAAAGGCGGTGGCGATGTTCGATGGAGGTCACCGGGGACGGAACTGACCACGAGGGCCCGCCCGTGGTGCACTGACGCAGTCCCTGCGGCAGTGCACCAGCATCTTCCGTCCCGCGATCGGCCACGAAGCGTGACCGGCGTACCTGGTCGGCGGGCCTTCCGGAACACGCCCAACGATCATCATCCGGCAACCCTCCTGGGGAGAATCTGGGGAGTACGAGCCGCCGTGGGGAGCGCGTGGGGAGAATGGGCTGCGTAACGCGGCACGATCCCGAAAGAGCCTGAAAGGGTTATCCAGGCAGGTCAGAGTCGGTGCTGAACTCATCGCCGCAGGTCAGGGCATCTCGGTAGACAACTTCAAGAAGATCTCTTCGTCGCCCGAGCCTGCCCGTCACCATGCCTCCACCGAACCCCAGAGGCCTTCGGTGAGCCCACTGTGCACCATGACGTGCCGAATAGCGGCCCAGCCTGTGCCGCGCACCGACACCTCTTCAGAGCGAGCGCCGCGGCAGCGAATCAAAACCGCAGCCATCCCTCTCTCACCACCAGCTTCGGTCACGATAAAAATGACTACGAATCCGCAGACGAACACACGGAATTCGAGGTCACCGTCCGACCGCAGCGAATTCTGTTAATGTTGCGGTAACAGCCCGCTCCCCGATACGCAGGCGCGCACTCCAGGCGTCGAGACAGGCGGCCACCCTGCCGTCATTTACCCGACGAAGATTGCCATTTCTGGGCCCGAACCGCGGGCCGTCGAAGCCGCCCGCCCGCCGGGATGACGCCGAGAACAAAACAGCTATCCCCACGCAACTGACACAGTTCCGTACGCCTCACGAGACCGGGCCCGCCTGAGGATCGGCGCAAGCCAGGCAATCAGCCCTCTCCGCCGCTCGCGCACGCAAGGACAGCTGCACAAGGCCAGGCTCAGCGTGCACGCGCACACCGCCGAAGCACCTGACTACTCGTCAGTAGAGTCAGCAAAAGGTCAGCAAGTGTCTGATCAGACCTGGTCACAGACGCCAACACGTGCACGTCGCGCTCCCGCCCGAGCCGGTCACCACGAGACGCACCACTCCCCTTGGGCCGTTCCTGCCCAGGGGACGCCAACCGCGCCTCACGGATAGCCGCTCCAGGAACGCAACCACAGGGCAACTCACCCGGCCTCGCGGCTGCAGCCGCACCGGCGGGAGTTCAGAGCGGGCAGCGGAGCGCCGTTATAGCCCCCGTACACTTCCCCGATGCGAGTCTCCTCCAGCCAGCCCTTCCAGCCATCTCCGATGCCCTGCCGGGATCGCCCGATGCAGTTGACGACGAGGGCCGCGCGGCCATCGAGCAGCAGCTCAGCGCGCTCCATCGGCATTCGTGACCGCTTCCGCCGACTGCCCGTCGGATCCGCCGTGAACATCACCATGCGACGCCACCGAGCCCAGTTGGACCAGACCAATCCTGTCCGAATCGTTGACATGTACGGCACCCGCCGCAATTCTGAGAGCGCTCTCAACGAGAACCGGACGGCTCCACTCCGCCGGAATCCACCTCGTTGGAATCCCCCCACCCAAGGAGAGAGCGAGTGCCCAGAAGGCTCAGGAGTCTCAAATGGCACGCCCTGGTGGTGGCTGCGGCCACCGCCACCACGGCGCTTGTCACGTTCGGGGCCCCCTCCGACGCGAACGCGGCCGTCCCGACGACGATCCCACTGAAGTTCACGAACAACTCCGGCCGCAGCGACCCCGTGTACATCTACGACCTCGGAACACTCCTCTCGACGGGCCAGCAGGGCTGGGCCGACGCGAACGGCACGTTCCACGCCTGGCCCGCCGGCGGCAATCCGCCGACGCCCGCGCCCGACGCGTCGATCACGGGACCGGCCAACGGCCAGTCGACGACGATCCGGATGCCCAAGTTCTCCGGCCGGATCTACTTCTCCTACGGCCAGAAGCTCGACTTCCGGCTGACCACCGGCGGCCTGGTGCAGCCGGCCGTGCAGAATCCGAGCGACCCCAACCGCAACATCCTCTTCAACTGGTCCGAGTACACACTCAACGACTCCGGGCTGTGGATCAACAGCACCCAGGTCGACATGTTCTCGGCCCCGTACGCCGTCGGGGTCCAACTCGCCGACGGGAGTACGAAGAACACCGGCCACCTCAAGCCGGGCGGCTACACCGGGTTCTTCAACGCCCTGCGCGGTCAGCCGGGCGGCTGGGCCAATCTGATCCAGACCCGGTCCGACGGCACCGTCCTGCGGGCGCTGGCTCCCGGCCACGGCATCGAGGCGGGCGCGCTGCCGAGCACCGTCATGGACGACTACGTCAACCGCGTGTGGCAGAAGTACAGTTCGTCGACGCTGACGGTGACACCGTTCACCGATCAGCCGAACACGAAGTACTACGGGCGCGTCTCTGGTGACGTCATGAACTTCACCAACAGCGCCGGAGCCGTCGTCACCAGCTTCCAGAAGCCCGACTCCGACAGCATCTTCGGATGCTACAAGCGACTGGACGCCCCCAACGACCTGGTGCGCGGCCCCATTTCACGCACCCTGTGCGCGGGCTTCAACCGCTCCACGCTCCTGACCAACCCCAACCAGCCGGACACGGGCTCGGCGAACTTCTACCAGGACACGGTGACCAACCACTACGCCCGCAAGATCCATGCCCAGATGGCCGACGGCAAGGCCTACGCGTTCGCGTTCGACGACGTCGGCAACTACGAGTCACTCGTCCACGACGGCAATCCCCAGCAGGCGTACATCACGCTGGATCCGTTCAGCTGACGGACGCCAGAGGCTAGCTAGGCGGACACCGGGAAGGTGGTGCGCTTCACCAGGTCGTGCCAGCCGGACTCCAGGCGTTCGAGGGGCATCCCGCACTGTCGGGTCAGATGGTGGATCAGGGCGGGTTCCAGATAGCCCATGAGGGTCTGGGCGAGGAGTTCGCTGTCCGCGCCGGGCACGGCCTCACGCAGCAGCATGGCGACATGGGTGAAGCGGACCCGGTACGGCGCCGAGCTGAAGCGGCGGGAGGCGTCCGGTTCGGCGGCGATGTACAGGTCGAGCCGGTCGCGGGTCTCACGCAGGGCCCGGCAGCCGAAGGCGTGCAGGCGGTCCGCCGGTGACGCGCCGGGACCGAGGGGCGGCGGGCCGCCGAAGAAGGCGGCCTGGAACCGCCGCTCGGTGTGGTCGAGCAAGGCCATCAGCAGGCCGGTGCGGTCACCGAAGCGCCGGAAGACGGTTCCCTTGCCCACCGAGGCCGCGGCGGCGACGGCCTCCATCGTCACATTGGCCACCCCGTGCTCCTCCACCAGGCGGGCGGCCGCCTCCAGCAGACGGGCGCGGTTGCGCGCGGCGTCGGCACGCAGCTGCGGCCCGTCGGACCCGGAGGTCAGCTCCAGCGCGACGGGCTCCCCGGAGGGTTCCCGCCGCTTCGGAAAGGGCGGAAGTGGGGTGGACATGAACACAGCGTAACGGCATCCGGGGACAACTGGACCCCGGTCCGCTTAGCTGGTACAACTTTAAACAGACCAGCAAGCGGACCTCGGTCCGGTTTATTTCGGCACTATTTCGTCCCCAGGAGTTACCCATGTCCGTACGTATCCTCGCGCTCGTCGGCAGCCTGCGCGCCGGCTCCCACAACCGCCAGCTCGCGGAGGCGGCCGTGAAGCTCGCCCCCGAGGGTGCGGAGGTCGAGCTGTTCGAGGGGCTGGCCGAGGTCCCCTTCTACAACGAGGACATCGACGTCGAGGGCAACGTGCCGGCCGCCGCCGCGCGGCTGCGTGAGGTCGCGGGCAACGCCGACGCCTTCTTGCTCTTCTCGCCGGAGTACAACGGCACGATGCCGGCTGTCCTGAAGAACGCCATCGACTGGCTGTCGCGCCCGTACGGCGCCGGCGCCCTCAGCGGCAAGCCCGTCGCCGTGATCGGCACCGCGTTCGGCCAGTACGGCGGCGTGTGGGCGCAGGACGACGCCCGCAAGGCCGCGGGCATCGCCGGTGCCACGGTCATCGAGGACCTCAAGCTCTCCATCCCCGGCTCCGTGACCCGCTTCGCCGAGACCCACCCGGTCGACGACGCCGAGGTCGCCGCCCAGCTCACCGAGGTCGTCGCCCGCCTGCACGGCCACGCCGACACCTCCAGCGCCGCCTGACAACTCCCCTGAGGGCCGGTCCGGTTCACCCGGGCCGGCCCTCCGCGCGTCCCCAGCAGCCCCGAACAGAGCCCAACTGTCCTCGAATGTCGGCGATCTTGGCGGAACCAAACCCTCCGGGCCAAGATGCCCGCATGAAGGGTGATCTCTTTTCCAGTGACCACATGGTGCAGCCCGCCGTCGCGCCGGGCATGACCATCCAGAACGCCAAGTCGATCAAGTACGCCGTCAACGGCGACATGCTCGCACGCCAGGGGGCGATGATCGCCTACCGGGGGAATCTGCAGTTCGAGCGCAAGGGCCAGGGCGTGGGCGGCATGCTCAAGCGGGCGGTCACCGGTGAGGGACTTCCGCTGATGACGGTGCGCGGGCAGGGCGAGGCCTGGTTCGCACACGAGGCGCAGAACTGTTTCATCATCGACATCGAGCCGGGCGACCTGTTCACCGTGAACGGGCGCAACGTCCTGTGCTTCGACTCCACGCTGTCGTACGAGATAAAGACCGTGAAGGGCGCGGGAGTCACCGGCGGCGGCATCTTCAACAGCGTCTTCAGCGGTCACGGCAGGCTGGGGTTGATCTGCGAGGGCAACCCGCTGGTGATACCCGTCTCGCCGCAGCAGCCGGTGTACGTCGACACGGACGCGGTCGTCGGCTGGACCGCGCAGCTCCACACCTCGCTGCACCGCTCGCAGTCGATCGGCTCGATGATCCGCGGCGGCTCGGGCGAGGCCGTGCAGTTGAAGCTGGAGGGCGATGGTGTGGTCGTCGTCCGTCCGAGCGAGGCGACGCCGCAGAAGGCGCAGCAGCACTGAGGGCGGGAGCAGGGAAGGGGCCCTGCCGCGCGGCCGGGCCCCTTCTTGCCATCTCGTCCGTCAGCGCCCGGCGGCGGGGGTGTTGACGGTGGTGACATTGACGGCGGCCCACGCCTTGTCCACCGTCCGGTACTCGGCGCTGGTCGCCCCGTACATGTCGGCGGCGGCCTGGAGGGTCGCGGTCCGCGCGTCGTGGAAGTCGGTCGTGGAGACCATGTAGCGGGTCAGCGCGCGATAGAAGATCGCGGTGGCCTTGGCGCGTCCGATGCCGGTCACCTGTGAACCGTCGTACGTCGGCGAGTCGTACGTCACGCCGCCGACCGTCTTGCGGCCGCTGCCCTCGGCGAGCAGGTAGTAGGCATGGGACGAGACGCCGGAGCCCGCGTGCACCTCGGTGTCGTAGGCCGCGGGCGACCAGTAGTCGATGGTGCCCTCCAGCTTGTCCAGGGAGGGGTGGTCGAGGCGGCGCAGGAACTTCTGGGCGAGGCCCAGCTTCTCGCCCACGAGGTAGTTCGGCGGGTTATTCGGGTTGTTGGCGGCGAACTCGACGTTGGAGCCGAAGATGTCGGCGAGGGACTCGTTGAGGGCGCCCGGCTCCCCGTACTGGTTGCCGTCGGCGTCCATCCGGGTCGGTTCGAGCGCCGCGGTGGCGTCGACGACTCCGTGGGTCAGCTCGTGGCCGGTGACGTCCAGGACGACCAGCGGCTTCTTGAACATGTCGCCGTCACCGTCGCCGTACAGCATGCAGCCGCATGTCGAGTCCCAGAAGGCGTTGCCGACCTTGCTGCCGAAGTGGACCATCGCGTGGGCGCCGGTGCTGTCGTTCTTGATGCCCTTGCGGCCGAAGGCCTTCTTGTAGAAGTCCAGCGTCTGGGTGATGCCGTACTGGGCGTCGACCGCGGCGGTGGCCCGGTTGGCGGTGGTGCCGGTGCCCCACTTGTTGGTGGTGCTGATGAACTTCGTGCCGCGCGTGAAGGCTTCCAGTTCCAGGCCCTTGGCGTCCCTGGTCTCGGTGTTCCACCGGGTGGGGTCCTTGAGGAGGAAGCTGGTGCGCGCGGTTTGGGTGGTGGTCAGTGTCACCTTGCCGGCGAAGAGGGAGGTGCCGCTGCCGGTGGCCTTGACCGGGTAGCGGGCGGCCGCCGTCGCGCTGAAGAGGCTGGACGGCTGGGTGGCCACGCCCGTCCGGGGGCTCGCCGTCTCGCCCTTCTCGCGCAGCGTCTTCTCCAAGTGCGGCGAGATGAACTCGTCGCTGTCGGGGGTGTCGCTGCGGATCCGGCCGCTCTGCGCGTCCACGACGACCGTGCGGGAGCCACCGGCCTCGGTGGTGTCGCTGTCCGTCACGCGCACCTGGTAGGCGAGGGCGGCGGCGCCGTCACGGGCGTCGACGACGAGTTCGGCGCTGCCCGCGTCGCCCTTGGCGACCGTGGCGGCCTTCTGCTCGGCCTGTGCGGGCGTCAGCTTCGCCTCGGTCGTGGCCGGCTTGACAACGTGGTCGGCGGCCCGGGTCACCCCCAGGTAGGCGGACTGCTTGCCGAGGTGGACGACGAGGTCGCCGCCGAGCACCGTGAGCCCCTGGTGGCTGCGGACGAAGCGGACGTGCCGCTTGCCGTCCGGGTCCGTCATGACGTCCGTGGCCCGCAGGGTGTCCCCGTGGCTGACACCGGTGGCCGACGCGTGGGCGAACGCGGCGGCCCGGGCCGCCTCCACCGGCGAGGGAGTCGAAGTCGCGGCGCGGGCGGGCGAGTCGGGCACGGCCGCGAAGGCGGGGCCCGCCGGGAGGGTGGCGGCCGTCGTTACCGCGACGGCGATCGCCACGCGGCGTATGTGGGGTCTATGCACTGAGTTCCTTCGAACAGGGGCGGCCGGGATCGCCAACCACCCTGAGGCACAGCGCTGTTGAACGCCGTGGGAGCTGTCGGGCCCCAAGGCGACACCCTCACCGATTAACCATGTCCACGCAAAGAAAAAAAGATGCCTTTTGCAACCTTCAAGGCGATCTCTTTACGAATGTTCACGGCTCAGCGATCAAGAGGTGACCAATTGCGCGTCGCCCGGACAGATGCGAGGGGGGCCGGAGCGGTTGCCTCGCACGGCTCCCCGACCCGCACATGTGACCGATGCCGCAGCGGCGCCGGCCCGCGGCGGGCGGAGCCGGAGGCGAGACGGCGTCAGATCGTGCGGTGGGCGAGGGAGGAGAGGAGAGTCCGCAGGTCCGCGGCGGGACGTGAGGTCAGGGAAGCTCCCGCCGGCAGGACGTCCGCCGCGGCGAGATGCCGGCGCGCCGCGCGCAGGGCCGCCGAGCGGCCGCCGGCCTGTTCGACGTCGACACGCCGCCGACCCGTTGCCGATCAAGACGGCGACGACGTGCGCGAGGTTGCCTGCCGCGATAAGGAAGCGCGAACCGCCGTCGGCGCAGGCATAGTTGGGCCCCATGCCAGACAGAGACCAAACGGCGGAAGCGATCCCCGACGGGCCGATGCGCGCCGACGAGTTCCCGATCGACACCTCGCTCGTACGACGGCTGCTGGCCGCGCAGTTCCCGCAGTGGGCCGAGCTGCCGCTGAAGCGCTTCCCGTCGGCCGGTACGGTCAACGCCCTGTACCGGCTCGGCGACGACCTGGCCGTACGCCTCCCCCGCATCGAGGGGGGCGCCGACGACGTGGGCAAGGAAGCGCACTGGGTGCCGCGGCTCGCCCCGCTGCTCCCGGTCGCCGTGCCCGAGATCCTCGCCACCGGCACGCCCGGCGAGGGTTATCCGTGGCCCTGGATGGTGCAGCGCTGGCTCGACGGCGAGCCGCCACACACCGGCCGCCTCACCGACCCGCTGTCACTGGCCGCCGACCTCGGCGCGTTCGTCGCCGCGCTGCGCCGGGTCCGGTTGCCCGACGGGCCGACCGCCTACCGGGGCGTGCCCCTGTCGACCGAGGACACCACGACACGCGCCGCGCTCGACGAACTGAGCGGCACGATCGACACCTCGGCCGCCACGGCGGCCTGGGAGGCGGCGCTCGCGGCGCCCGCGTGGACCGGCCCGCCGATGTGGGTCCACTCCGACCTGATGCCCGGCAATCTGCTCACCCACGGGGGCCGGCTCGACGCCGTGCTGGACTTCGGCACCGTCGGTGTCGGCGACCCCGCCTGCGACCTCATCCCGGCCTGGAACCTCCTCCCCGCCGAGGCGCGGGACACCTTCCGGCAGGCGGCCGGCGCCGACGACGCCAGCTGGGCGCGGGGGCGCGGCTGGGCCCTGTCCATGGCGCTCATCCAGCTCCCTTACTACCGCGTCACCAATCCGGTGATCGCCGCCAACGCGCAGCACGTCATCCACGAGGTCCTCACGGAAGCCGGCATCCCCTCAGAAGCCGCCGTCCCCACGGAAGCCGACGCCGGGCCCTGACAGCCGTAATGGAACGTATATTCGAATAAGGAGTACGCTGGGCGTATGTCCACGCACCTCCAGGGCTCGCTCTTCGACCAGACCGACGAGCTCCACCTCAGTCCGTTGCACACACTGCGCAGGACCACGCTGGGCGACGGGGCCTGGATCGACCTGTTGCCCGGCTGGCTCGGCGGAGCCGACGCCCTCTTCGCGCGGCTCGTCGACGAGGTGCCGTGGCGGGCGGAGCGGCGGCAGATGTACGAGCACGTGGTGGACGTACCGAGGCTGCTCGCCTACTACCGGGCGGGCGACACGTTGCCGCACCCGATCCTCGCCGAGGCACGGGACGCGCTGTCCGCGCACTACGCCGCCGAGCTGGGCGAACCGTTCACCACCGCGGGGCTCTGCTACTACCGGGACGGCCGGGACAGTGTGGCCTGGCACGGGGACCGGATCGGCCGGGGCGCGCGGGAGGACACCATGGTCGCGATCCTCTCCGTGGGCGCGCCGCGCGACCTGCTGCTGCGCCCGCGCCACGGAGGCGACACCGTACGGCGCCCGCTCGGACACGGCGACCTGATCGTGATGGGCGGCTCCTGCCAGCGGACCTGGGAGCACGCCATTCCCAAGACGGCGCGGGCGGCGGGGCCACGGATCAGTGTGCAGTTCCGCCCGGACGGGGTGAACTGAGGCGGGCGCGGGCGTCCGTATCCGGCGGCGTCCTTCGCCTCACGGCGTCAGGAGGGCCTGGACCGTGGGGCCGTACCGGTCGACGATGTCCTCGATCGCGGTCGCGCGCAGCCGGGCGCCCCGTGCGATGCCGTACATCGTGCCGAGGCCGAGCAGCGTGCCGACGGCCAGTTCGGCGCGCAGGCCCGCGTCGGGGCCGGTCAGACGGAGGGCGAGGCGGTCGCTGACCTGGGTGCGGAAGTTGGCACGCATGACGTCGCCCTGATCGCCCTGGCGCGGAGCGAAGATGATCCGCAGGATGGGGTCGGCTCCGCGCTCGGTCTGGCCGACCAGCACCTGGCGGACCATGTGGTGGCCGAGGTTCTCCAGGGGTGCGTCCAGGAGTGCGGCGGCATCCGTCTCGAAGGACATCACGCGTGCGAAGAGCGCGTCCTTGTTCCCGAAGTACTTGAGGATCAGTGGCGCGCTCACGCCCGCCCGGTCGGCGATCGCCTTGAGCGTGATGTCCGCATGGGCGTGCCGGGCCATCAGATGGCGGGCCGCGCGCAGGATGGCCGCCTTCGTCGCCTCGGCATCACGACGCGGCGGGGCGGGCGGGGTTGCCGCGAGACCGGCGGGCGGGGTGGTCACGGTGCTCATGCTCCTTCCAGTGCCTCGTCCCGGGGCGCTCCCTTGCCGTCGGAGGCCCGGCGGGTGTCGCGGATGGCGGGGTCGGCGGGTATGACGAGGGCGGTGGCACAGGCCACCAGTGCGACCGTACCCGCCAGGGCGAAGGCCAGCAGATAGCCGTGCAGCGTGGGTATCGGGGCACCGCCGAGGAGACTGGCGTGGTGGACCAGGATGGCGGCGACGGCGGCGCTGCTGACGGCCTGCCCGACGGTGCGCATCAGCACGTTGACGCCGTTCGCGGACGCGGTCTGCCCGGCGGGCACGGCGCGCAGGATGAGGGTGGGCAGCGCCGAGTAGGCGAACGTCGTTCCCATCGCGCAGACCGCGGAGCCCAGCATGATCACCAAGAGGCTGTGACTGTCGATGATGCGTATGCCGTAGCCGAGGGCGATGACCAAAGTGCCGATGGCCAGCGTCACGCGGGCGCCGCGGGCCGCCGACACGCGCGCCGAGACCGGCGAGAGCAGCAGCATGATCACCCCGCCGGGCAGCATGACCAGGCCCGTCGCCACGATGGACAGCCCGAGTCCGTAGCCGGTCGCCTTGGGCGCCTGCACCAGCTGTGCCGTGACCAGGGAGTTGGCGTAGAAGGCGAAGCCGGTCAGGAGCGCGGCCACATGGGGCAGGGCGACCCGGGGGCTGGTGGCAAGCTTCAGGTCGACCAGCGGCCGTTCGGCGCGCAGTTGCTGCGCCCACCACAGGCCGAGGACGCAGACGCAACCGACGAACAGGCCGAGGATCCGGGGGCTGGTCCAGCCCCACTGACCGCCCTGTGACACACCCAGCAGCAGACAGGAGAGCCCGACGGCCAGGCCCAGCGCGCCGAGCAGGTCGAAGCGGCCCGGCTCACGGACGGGCGACTCGCGCACCGCCCACCAGGCCAGCGTCGTCCCGAGGGCGCCGATCGCGGTCGTCCCCCAGAACATGACGTGCCAGCTGGCGTACTCGACCACCATCGCGGCGAGCGGCAGGCCGAGGGCGGCGCCGATCCCCACGGTGGAGCTCATCAGCGCCACCGCGGAACCCGTACGCTCGGGCGGCAGTTCGTCCCGCAGCAGGCTGATCGACAGCGGTACGACGGCGGCCGCCGCCCCTTGCAGGGCGCGGGCCGCGATGAGTATGCGGATGTCGGACGTGAGGGCGCACATGAGCGAGCCGACCGTCATCATCCCGAGGGCGATCAGCAGCACCTTCTTCTTGCCGTACATGTCGCCGGCGCGGCCCAGCACGGGGTTCAGTACCGCTCCGGTCAGCAGCGTCGCCGTCACCATCCAGGACACGGCACCCGCCGACGCACCCGTCAGCCGCGGCAGGTCGGGCAGGAGCGGCACCACCACCACCTGCATGACGGCCATGAGGCTCCCGCCGAGCGCAAGGACCGGGACCGTCAGTCGGTCACGCAGTGCCGCCATGAACTCTCCAGAAGTCGACGCGGAGAAGATGGTGAATAGCAATTCACCATAGCGGGTGAATTGCTATTCACTCAATGCGTGCCCTACTTCTGGGGCGGCTACCGGCGCTTGAACCCGCAGAGCGCAGCCGAAGCAGTCGGCGCAGCGCGCTGCCGACTGCGTCGCTCCAGCACACCGAGTGGTCGCGGACTGCGCGCGATCTTCACGCGGTTCGCGTCAGCTTGCGGGCGTGAGCGGCGCCACTCGCCGCACAGCACCCCCGGAAGATCATCGGCAGAGCGTCGCCAGACGGAAGGAATTCCACCTTCCGGCACATCGAAGACACCCTCGACAGCAAGATCGTCTTCGTTCAACTCTGTACGACATTTGCCCAATTGTCCTGATCATAGCCAACCGGCATCCGGCGATTTCTCCCACTCTCCGACAACCCGATAGGCATACCGGGTCATCGACAGAACTTGATCGCAGGAGGTCTCCGCATGCCAGAACTCACCCGTCGCCGTGCCCTCGGGGCCGCGGCCGTCCTCGCCGCCGCGGCCGGTACCCAGCCCGTCGCCGTGGCCAAGGCCTCGGACGCCGGGCACCACGGCGGCCCCGAAGCCTTCGACGAGGTCTACCGAGGCCGCCGGATAACGGGCCGTGCCGTCAGCGGCGGCGGTCACCACCACGATCACGGCGCCGGGTACGCCGTGTTCATCGACGGGATGGAGCTGCACGTGATGCGGAACGCCGACGGCAGCTGGATCAGCGTCGTCAGCCACTACGACCCGGTGCCCACCCCACGCGCCGCCGCCCGCGCCGCGGTCGTGGAACTACAGGGCGCACCGCTCGTCCCCCTCAACCCGCCCCAGCCGTGACCCAGACCCGTCAGCAGACCGTGGAGCCCCGCACATGACCGTACGCAAGAACCAGGCGAACCTGACCGCCGACGAGAAGCGGCGTTTCGTCGACGCGCTCCTCCAGCTCAAGCGCAGTGGCCGGTACGACGCCTTCGTCACGACGCACAACGCCTTCATCCTCGGCGACACGGACAACGGCGAACGGACGGGCCACCGTTCGCCCTCCTTCCTGCCCTGGCACCGCAGATTCCTGCTGGAGTTCGAGCGGGCGCTGCAGTCCGTGGACGCCTCCGTCGCCCTGCCGTACTGGGACTGGAGCACCGACCGTTCGACCCGTTCCGCCCTGTGGGCGCCCGACTTCCTCGGCGGTACCGGGCGGGCCCTGGACGGCCGGGTGATGGACGGACCCTTCGCGGCCTCCACCGGCAACTGGCCGATCACGGTGCGCGTCGACGGCCGTACGTATCTGCGGCGTTCGCTCGGCAGCGGCGCCCGCGAACTGCCGACCCCCGCGGAGGTGGACTCCGTGCTCGGCATGGCGACGTACGACATGGCGCCCTGGAACAGTTCCTCGGACGGCTTCCGCAATCACCTCGAGGGCTGGCGCGGCGTCAACCTCCACAACCGCGTGCACGTCTGGATCGGCGGCCAGATGGCCACCGGTGTCTCCCCCAACGACCCCGTCTTCTGGCTGCACCACGCCTACATAGACAAGCTCTGGGCCGACTGGCGGCGCCGCCACCCCGCCTCCGGCTATCTGCCGCTCTCCGGCACCCCCGACGTCGTGGACCTCGACGAGACCATGAAGCCGTGGAACGACGTGAAACCGGCGGACCTGCTGGATCACAGCGCGTTCTACACCTTCGACACCGTCTGACCGCGTTCACAGGTCCGGTACCCGCTCTCCCGGCGAGCGCCCCGGATAGACGCGCCCATCCCGCCCGCGCCGAGCCGCGCCACGATCCGGTAGCGCCCCACCTGCCACGGGTCCCTCGCACTGCTGTCCGCGCGCACTTCGGGGGCTGCCCGCCGAGCGTTCGGCGGGCAGCCCCCGAAGGAGAACCGACGTGGGGAACGTACTAGGCGTTGCTCGGCTCGGCCGTGCGGCACTCGGGGTGCCCCCAGCCCTGGCCGTTCTTGGCGATCGACTCGCCCGCCGCGTAGGAGCGGCCGCAGACGCAGCGGCCGGGGAACTTGGCCTTGATCGTACGGGTCGACGTACCCTGCCGGGGTGTCTTCGCGGTGGCCGTGGTGCGGCGGCGGCCGGCGCCGGAGGGGGCCGGGGTGTCGGGGGACGGCGGGGGCTCCGGGGAGCCGAGGTCGCTGCCCGCGGGCTGCTGGACGATGGCGGCCTGGCTGGCGGCGCGGTCGGCGAAGTCGTTCAGGCGGTCGCCGTCGACCTGGTGGGCGGGGACGTAGCGGAACTCCACGGTGCGGCCGTCGAGGAGTTCGTCGATGCGGGCGACCAGTTCCTGGTTGGCGACGGGCTTGCCGGAGGCGGTCTTCCAGCCCTTGCGCTTCCAGCCGGGCAGCCAGGTCGTGACGGCCTTCATCGCGTACTGGGAGTCCATCCGGATCTCCAGCGGGACGTCCGGCGCGATCGCCGTCAACAGGCGCTCCAGCGCGGTGAGTTCGGCGACGTTGTTCGTCGCCGTGCCCAGCGGTCCGGCCTCCCAGCGGGTCGGCGTCTCCGCGCCGTCGGCCACGACCCACGCCCATCCGGCCGGTCCCGGGTTTCCCTTCGAAGCCCCGTCACAGGCGGCCACCACACGTTCAAGCATGTCCCCGATCATGCCACGGTCCGGCGACGGCTCCCCGCACGGGCCGTAGCCTGCTCTCCGGGGTCCGCGGACCGGTGCCCAGCAGCCGCAGCCCCAGCGGCGTCGCCGTGTGCAGGACGTACAGACCGCGTGCGCATGGTTGCCCCAGAGGCAAGGGGCCAAAATTCCGCCGTCCGTTCAGGACACGTCGGTCGTCTTGGGCATCGTGCCCGCGGTCGTCTTGACGTCGATCATGGAGAACGCCGCGCCCTGCGGATCGCTCAGCGCGGCGAACCGGCCGAACGGGCTGCTCATCGGCCCGAAGCGCAGGATCGCGCCCCGCTCGGTGGCCTTCGCGACGGCGGCGTCGCAGTCGTCGACGGTGAAGTAGACGTTGACGTACGGCGGGACCTCGGGCGGGAAGTCGTCCGTCATCCTCATCCGGCCGAGGACCGGGTCCCCGCCGAGGTCGTACAACCTGAAGTCGGTCGCGGCGTCGTCCAGTTGCTTCGCGTGGTATCCGAAGACGGCCGGGAAGAAGGCGTCCGACTTCTCGGGTTCACGGGTGAAGACCTCGGCCCAGCAGTACGCGCCGGGCACGGCCCTCGCCTCGAAGCCCTCGTGAAGGCCGCCCTGCCACACGCCGAAGACGACACCACTCGGGTCCCGGGCGATCAGCATCGAGCCGAAGTCGCCGACCTGCATCGGCTCCATCAGCACCTCGCCGCCGTGGGCGCCGATCTTCTCGGCGGTCGCGTCGACGTCCGGAGAGGCGAGGTACAGGCACCAGGCGGACTGGCCCTCCTGCCCGGGCATCGGCTGGACGACGGCGGCCACCGCCTTGCCGTTCGCGTAGGCCTGGGTGTAGTTGCCGAACTCCGAGGCCGCCTCGCCGAACGTCCAGCCGAGAACGTCACCGTAGAAACTCTTCGCTCCCTCGACATCGCTGAACATCGCGTCCGCCCAGCAGGGCGTTCCCTCGGGTTGTACGGCCATGGCGTTCCACTCTTCCTGGTTCGGCGGGGTGCCTGGTCACGGTTCGCACGTGCGGCTCCGGTCGGTCCGTTTTCACGCTAGCCAGCCTCCGTCCGGGCCGCGCGCCGAGCGGAGCGCTCTGGACGACACTGGAGAGCGGACGCGGTGGTCGTCGACAGGACGGGACACGGGATGATGCACGCGTGGGAAGTGGCCCGGCCGGGGCCCCTCGAGCAGGAGCCGCTGCGCTTCGTCGAGCGGCCCGTCCCGGTGCCGCGGGCCGACGAGCTCCTCGTCCATGTCCGTGTCTGCGGGGTGTGCCGCACCGACCTGCACGTCACCGAGGGCGACCTGCCGGTGCGCCGGCCGCGTGTGACACCCGGCCACGAGGTCGTCGGCGTGGTCGCGGCGACGGGCGCGGATGTGCTCGATCACGCGGTCGGCGACCGGGTGGGCGTCGCCTGGCTGCGCCGTACGGACGGCACGTGCGGGTACTGCGCGCGCGGGGCCGAGAACCTCTGCCCGGCCTCGGAATACACCGGCTGGGACGCCGACGGCGGTTACGCCGAGTACACGACCGTCCCGGCGGCCTTCGCCTACCGGCTGCCCGGCGAGGTGGACGACGTCGCGCTGGCGCCACTGCTGTGCGCGGGCATCATCGGCTACCGCGCGCTGCTGCGGGCCGCGCTGCCGCCGGGCGGACGGCTCGGGCTGTACGGGTTCGGCGGCAGCGCTCACCTGTGCGCCCAGCTGGCTCTCGCACAGGGCGCCACCGTGCACGTACTGACGCGTGACCCGGTCGCGCGGCGGCTCGCGCTGGAACTCGGGGCCGCGTCCGCCCGGGGGGCGTACGACGAGCCGCCCGAGCCGCTGGACAGCGCGATCCTGTTCGCGCCGGTCGGCGACTTGGTCCCGGTCGCGCTGCGGGCGCTCGACCGGGGCGGGATCCTGTCGGTCGCCGGGATCCATCTGAGCGACACCCCACCACTGCACTACGAAAGGGAACTGTTCTACGAGAAGGAGCTGCGCAGCGTCACCTCCAACACACGCCAGGACGGTAGGGACTTCCTGGCGCTGGCGGCCCGGCACGGCGTACGCGCCACGACGCACACCTACCCGCTGTCCGAGGCACAGCGGGCGCTGCGCGACCTCAAAGCCGGCCGTTTCGACGGGGCGGCCGTACTGGTGAACGACCTGCCGCCGATCACTTGAGCATGCGCGCCCGCTGCGCGCGTGCGTGGATGGATCCTAGACGTGTCTGCGGCGCTGGAGGTGGCATGGCGGGCCGAGGCGGTGAGGGCGCTACGGGTGTGGGGGCGTCGTTCGCCGCGATGGAGATCGCCGTCGAGGCGATCGGCACCACTCTCAACGAGCGGACCACCTGCGAGGAGCTCGTGGAGTTCGTGTGCCGGCAGGTCTGCGACGCCGCCGCGGTGGATCTGCTGCCCGCCGACGTCCCGGCCGCACAGCACACGCACGAGCCGGACCTGACCCGTGTCGCCACCGGCGGCCGTACCGAGCTGCTCACCGCCTGGACAGCCCACGGCCCCCGCCCGCTGTCCGTCCAGGCCCTCGACGAGGGCCATCCGATCACGGCGACGCTCGACCTGTCCGGCACGGTTCCCCGGCAGGTCATGACCGTGCCGCTGCTCGCGCACGGCCAGCTGTACGGGGTGCTGCTGGCCGTCCGGCAGGGGCCGGCCTTCAGCGACCGGGGCACCGCCGTCACGCACTACGCGGCCCGGCTCGCGGCCGTCCACCTCGGCCACTCACGGCAGCACGACGCCGTACGCAGTACGGTGCTCTCCCTGCAGCGGGCGCTGCTGTACGAACCGGGCCGCCCGCATCCCAACCTCGACCTCACCACCCGCTATCTGCCGTGCGGCGGCAGTGTCCTGGTGGGCGGGGACTGGTTCGAGACCGTACGGCTGCACTTCGGGCGCACCCTGCTGGTGGTGGGCGACGTCATGGGGCACGGGCTGGACGCCGCGGTGGACATGAACGCCTACCGCTCGATGCTGCGCTACGTCGCCTCCACGGAGATGCCGCCGCACCGGGTGCTGCGCCGCCTGGACGCCGCGGTCGCCGAGGACGGCACCCGGCGCCCGGCGACCTGTCTGCTCGTCCAGGTCGACCCGGCGCGCGGCGCGGCCGTACTCGCCAGCGCCGGGCATCTGCCGCCGGTCGTGTTCGCCGGGGACGGCAGCGGGGAACTGCTGCATGTGCTGGTCGGTCCACCGCTGGGCACCGGCGTGGGCGGCTACGAGGCGGTCACCCGCGCGCTCGCCCCCGAGGACACCCTGGTGATGTTCACCGACGGTCTGGTGGAGCGGCGCGGCGAGGACATCGACGCCTCGCTCGCCCGGCTGGCCGGACTGCGCCTGGCTCCCGGGACGGGGATCGACGAAGTCCTCGACGAGATCCTCGTGCGGCTCGACGCCCAGCACGCGGAGGACGACGTGGCGGTACTGGCCGCCCGTATCCGCCAGCGCCCCCCGGCATGAGGCTCGACGCCGCGGTGGCCGACGTACGTCTTCCCCCTTCTGCCCGGCTGTGCTTGCCTGGGGAGCCCTTTCGGCGGGCGGGGCGGGAGTTGCTTCATGCGGAGGCCGTGGATCGTGGGGGTGCTGATGGCCGGGCTACTGCTCGGCGCGTGCGGGGATCCGGCGTCCGGGCCGGAGGCGTCGCCGCCCGCTGCGGCGTTGCCCGCGGCCTCGACCAGGGTGCGGGTGCCCGCCAGTACGGCCAGGCCGATGGGGATGTCGACGAAGAACACCCAGCGCCAGTCCAGGACGTCGGGGAGCGTGCCACCGAGCAGCAGGCCTACCGTGGCGCCGACGCTGCCCATCGCCGCGTACACGCCCATCGCGGTGTTGCGCGATTTGCCGGCCGGGAACGTCGTGGTGATCAGCGCCAGGGCGCTGGGCGTCCGATCGGCTCCTCTCGCTCCTGCCGCTCCTGCAAACCCCGTGGACAGCTGCCCGCCACCGACCTGGCCGAGCGCCTGGAGGTGTCCGTGCGGATGATCTTCCGTGACGTGGAGGCATGGCCGGCGTCCGGTGTGCGGGGCAACGCGGAGCGCGGGCGTACCGGCGGCATCGCGCATCGGCTCGGCACCGCGCAAGGTCATGGGCGCGCTGCGTGCGCCGCACCGCGAGGCGGCCGGCCTGGTCAGCCCCGAATTCTCGTCGATCCTGTCCGCCGGCGGAGCGGGCCGCCCAGGTCGGCCCCGCATCTGGGGACACAGCGGCGCAAGGGAGTGGCACTGGCCGAGGTCCGGGACACCCCGCGTCGGCAGGTCGGCCAGGTCCCCGCCGAGGTGCAGGTCGTGGTGCGCGTACGACACACCTCCCTGGCCGGATTCCCGCGCATCCGCGAGGCCGAGCGCTTCCGCTCCCTGGGCGCCGCACAGCAGTTGCTCGCCTTCGGCACCGAGTTCGAAGTGGTCTCACCGGCGGAGCCGCGCGAGAGCCTGGCGCGGGTCGCGGCAGAGACCGCCGCGCTGTACGCGCCGGGGATCAGTCCGTGAGATCGACTCGCACCGTCGTCAGACCGGCGCCCATCAGGCGCACCGCGGCGCTGTTGAACCGCGGCAGGCTCTTCAGCCGCGCGCGGACATCGTCCTCGGGCATCAGATGGGCGGTGCCGGCGTGCCACCGCCCCCTGACGCGGACCCGGACCCGCGGGTCCGCCAGGATGTTGCGCACGTACTGCGAGCGCTCGCCGTATTCGCTGACGAACCAGAACTCCCGCCCCACCAGACGTCCGCCGACCGGTGTCCGGCGCGGCAGCCCCGATGTGCGTCCGGTGGTCTCCAGCAGGGTCTGGATCGGCAGCCGCTTCAGGAGCGGATTGCCGATCCACCGCTGGAACGACGTGACGACGCGGTACTTCAGGTCGGGGTAGCGGGACATGCGAGGTCCTCCTGTTCAGTGCCGGGCCCACCATTGTGCGGGGCCCGGCGACCGTCTCATCCTCATGGCCGCCGTCGGAGTTCCGTTTCGATCAGAGAGTTGAGATGGCGGCGCGCGTCCTCGGTGCTCAGCGGGAGCGCCTGCCGCAGCCGTTTCAGGGCGAGGTCGTCGGCGGGCTCGGCGCAGCGGGACGCCAGCGAGCTGGAGTTCGCGGCCCGGCTGCCGCAAGGGCTCGACACCGTGGTGGGCGAGCACGGGGCCAGGCTCTCCGGGGGACAGCGGCAGCGGCTCGCGATCGCACGGGTGCTGATCCGCGACCCCGGGTGCTGGTCCTGGACGAGGCCACCTCGGCGCCGCACAGCGGCCGGCTCGCCTGATCCGCGTCGGGCGGAGGGGCGGGCCGGCCGTCGCGCCGGTCCGCTACTCGCCCGCGTACGCCTTCTCCAGGGCCACGATGTCCAGCTTCGACATCCGGAACATCGCCTGGGTGGTGCGGGCCGCCTTCTCCGGGTCCGGGTCGCCGATCAGGTCGATGAGCCTGCTCGGGACGACCTGCCAGGACAGGCCGTACTTGTCCTTGGCCCAGCCGCAGGGACCCGCCTCGCCGCCGTCCTCGATGAGCTTGTTCCAGTAGTGGTCCACCTCTTCCTGGTCGTCGCAGTGGATCTGGAACGAGATGGCCTCGTCGAACGTGAACTGCGGGCCACCGTTCAACGCGACGAACTTCTGTCCGTTGGCCACGAACTCGGCGGCCAGCACGGAACCGGCGGGGCCGGGCCCGGCCTCCGTGTAGCGGCCGATCCTGCCGAGCCGGGAGTTCTTGAAGATCGAGACGTAGTAGTGCGCGGCCTCTTCGGCCTGGCCGTCGAACCACAGACACGTGGTGAATCCATCGGCGGGCATGCGTACCTCCTCGGGCGGGAAACGTCGTCATCTCTGTCGACTGATCGTCGTCCGAAAACTCATCGGTCGCGCGCGGGACGTTTCGGCTGCGGATGGACGGGGCTGCCGGCGCACATGTCCGTGCCCTTCCGGAGCGCCACGGATAGCATGCGCGAACATGACTTCCTCAGCTTCGGACGCCCCCCGCATCGAACCGTTCCGTATCGAATTCCCGCAGAGCGACGTCGACGACCTGCACCAGCGACTGGACCGCACCCGCTGGCCCGACGAACTGCCGGGAGTGGGCTGGGCGTACGGCGTGCCGCGCGAGTATCTGCGGGAACTCGTACGGTACTGGCGGCACGACTACGACTGGCAGGCGGCGCAGGCGCGGCTGAACGAGTGGCCGCAGTTCACGACGGAGATCGACGGCACGCGGGTGCACTTCGCGCACGTCCGGTCCCCGGAACCGGACGCAACCCCGCTGGTCATCACGCACGGCTGGCCCGGCTCGATCGTCGAATTCACCGACGTCGTCGGCCCGTTGACCGATCCGCGCGCGCACGGTGGCGATCCGGCCGACGCGTTCCATCTCGTCGTGCCGAGCATTCCCGGGTTCGGGCTCTCCGGGCCGACCCGGGACACCGGCTGGGAGTTCCAACGGGTCGCCGCCGCGTTCGCCGAGCTGATGACGCGTCTCGGGTACGAGCGGTTCGGCGCCCAGGGCGGTGACTGGGGCGGGGCCATCTCCCGTGAGCTGGGCCGGGCGTACCCCGAGCGGCTCATCGGAGTCCATCTGAACCTGCTGCCCGGATCGTCCGCGGTCACCAAGCCGACTCCCGAGGAACTGGCCGCGCTGAGCCCCGAGGAGCGCGAGCGCACGCTGACGTCCTGGCGGCGGGGCCGGGAATGGCGCCGGGACGAGAGCGGATACGCCGAGCTCCAGTCCACCCGGCCGCAGACCCTCGCCTACGCGCTCACGGACTCCCCGGTCGGCCAACTCGCCTGGATCGTCGAGAAGTTCAAGGTCTGGACGGATGCCAAGGACCGTCCCGAGGAGGCCGTGGACCGGGACCTGATGCTGACCAACGTGATGCTGTACTGGCTGACCGGTACGGCCGGGTCCTCGGCCCGCATCTACTACGAGCGGGCGCACGCCGACCACTCGGGCACACCGCCCGAGCCGTCCCTCGCACCGACCGCGCTGGCCGTCTTCCCGCACGAGCCCCTCGTACCGCTGCGGCACATCGCGGACCGTACGAACAACATCGTACGGTGGACGGAATTCGACCGGGGCGGCCACTTCGCCGCGGCCGAGGAGCCCGAGCTGCTGGTCGAGGACGTACGGGCCTTCTTCCGGGCGCTGCGCGCCGACGACTGAGGTCCCTTGCGCGCCGGTGAGGGCAGCCCCCGGGGTCCCCTCTGCCCGTAGCGAATCTGCTGCGGGCCGAGAAAAGCGATCCGGGAGGGTTTTCGGTCCGAGAGTGGAGGTCGCGGCGACCACCGCCGCGCCACCACAAGGAGGACCGATGACTCCACTCATCACCGGTTGGGCCCCGGCCCGCGCACCCCGCGCCGAGGAGGGCGACACCCCTGCGACCCGCTTCGACGACCATCTGGCCGCGCAACTGCTCGCGCAGCGGATCGTCCTCCTCGGCACCCAGGTCGACGAGGTCTCCGCCAACCGCGTCTGCGCCCAGCTGCTCGTGCTGTCGGCGGAGGACCCGCGGACCGACATCAGCCTGTACATCAACAGCCCGGGCGGATCGGTCACCGCGGGCCTGGCGATCTACGACACGATGCGGCTGATCCCCAACGACGTCTCGACGCTCGTCATGGGATTCGCCGCGAGCATGGGGCAGTTCCTGCTCAGCGTCGGCACACACGGGAAGCGCTACGCGCTGCCGAACGCGCGGATCATGATGCACCAGCCGTCGGCCGGTATCGGCGGTACCACCGCCGACATCGAGATCCAGGCGCAGAACCTGGAGTTCACGAAGAAGGCCATCGAGCGGATCACCGCGGAGCACACCGGCCAGAGCGAGGAGACGATCTCCCGCGACGGCGACCGCGACCGCTGGTTCACGGCCGAACAGGCCAAGGAGTACGGCATGGTGGACCGGGTCGTGGAGTCGCTCGACGACGTCCGCCCGGCCGCGGCACGGCGACGGATGGGGCTCTGACGTGGGTACGTACACGATTCCGAACGTCGTCGAGCGCACCCCGCAGGGTGAGCGGTCCTACGACGTCTTCAGCCGCCTGCTCTCGGAGCGGATCATCTTCCTGGGCACCGAGATCGACGACGGCGTCGCGAACGTCGTCATCGCGCAACTCCTCCATCTGGAGTCGTCGAACCCGGAGAGCGAGATCGCGATCTACATCAACTCGCCCGGCGGCTCGTTCACTTCGCTCATGGCGATCTACGACACGATGACGTTCGTGCAGGCGCCGATCTCGACGTTCTGCGTCGGCCAGGCAGCCTCCACGGCGGCGGTGCTGCTGGCCGGGGGCGACCCCGGGCGACGGTTCGTGCTGGAGCACGCGCGCGTGCTGCTCGGCCAGCCCGCGAGCGGCGGCCGGCAGGGAACGGTCTCGGACCTCACCCTCCAGGCCAAGGAGATGCTCCGTATCCGCTCCCAGGTCGAGGAGGTCCTCTCCCGGCACACGCACCACGACGTGGCGACACTGCGCGCGGACATGGACCGCGACAAGGTCTTCACCGCGCAGGAGGCCGTGGCGTACGGGCTCGCTGACGAGGTGCTGAGCCGACGGCTCGCGACGGTCTGAGGGTGGGCCCGCGTCGGGCCGTCGCGAGTCGGCCGTCCCTGCTCAGGCGGCGAGGCACATGCCGTCGTAGAGCGGGGCCGAAGGGGTGCGGCGGCGGGCCGGCCGGACCTGGGCGAGACGGGTGAGCTCGTCCTGGGCCAGTGAGAGCAGGTCGCCGAGGCCCAGGCCGAGGGCGCGCGCGGCGGCCGCGAGGACTTCGGACGAGGCCTCCTTGCGGCCGCGCTCCAGCTCCGAGAGGTACGGCATCGAGATACGGGCGGCGTCGGCCACGTCCTTGAGCGTGCGCTCCTGCGCGAGCCGCTCACGTCGTAGGACATCGCCCAAGAGGTCGCGCCACAGGGGCTCCTTGCTCCCGGGCGCCGGAGGGGCGACGGGGGTGGCGGGACCGGCCGCCGGGCCGGTGGCCGGACGGGTGGCCGGACGGGTGGCCGATCCCGGTGCGGTCGCCGGGCGGAGAGGAATGACGCGGGCTTCGTTCGGCGCTTGATTACTCACCCCTTCAGCCTAGAAGCGCTGAGCTGCGCGGAAAGGGAGCGGCATTCCGCTCTCGGTGGAATCGAGCGGTGTCGCTGCGCTGGGTGCCCGAGTGGTGGAGCTCGGCCCCGCACTCGCGGCGGTGGCCCGGCGCGATCTGCGGGCGTTTCCCCGAGCTGATGTGGAAGTGGCCGACTTCGAGCAGTGGGCGCTGCCGCCCGAGCCCTTCGACCTCGTGGGCTGCGCGACCGCGTTCCACTGGGTCGCCCCCGCGCTAGGGACGGCCAAGGTGGCTGACGTTGCTCGGCCCGGACTGCGACCGCAGCCCCAGGTCGAAATCGCCAGGGGCACCAGCGAGTTGGAAGAGTGGGGGCGGGTCGAGGTACTCATGACCTGCTTCTGCCGCCCGGCTACTGTCCGACCTTCCCGTCGATCCGCTCGCGCAGGAAGTCCGCGTGGCCGTTGTGCCGGGCGTACTCCTCGATCATGTGCACCAGCACCTCGCGGAGAGTGACGGGCTCGTCGGCGCTCACACCGGTGATGTCGAGGTCGCGGGCCTCGTCCACGAACCGTTCGGCGAAGGCCACCTCGGCGCGCCAGATGTCCCAGGCCTCCGCCACCACCTTCGGGTCGGGCACCGCGCCGTTGAAGTCGCCGTTGGGGTCGTCGTCGGACCGGTAGTGCCGCGGCACGTCCTGTCCGGCCAGCACCCGGCGGAACCAGTTCTGCTCGACCCCGGCCAGATGCCGCACCAGCCCGAGCAGCGACAGATCCGACGGCTCGACCGAACGCCGGGCCAGCGCCTCGGCGTCCAGACCGGCGCACTTCATCTGCAGCGTCAGCCGCTGGTCGCGCAGAAACCCGACGAGTGTGTCCCGCTCCCCCACGAACCCCCCGTCGGTGCGCGGATCGTCGTCGGGGTGCACGAACATGTTCCACCACCCGAAGCTCCGATCGGGCTGGGTGTTTCCGGACTGCAGAGGCGCGATATCAGCCATGTCCACGAGCATCGGCGCCCTGCCGGGAATCCGCCACCGGTTTTCCGGCGCGGCCCGCCACCGGCTGCCCGGAACTCGGACGACGACTCCCCGCTGACAACCTGATCGACGCGCAGGCCTGTTGCCCGAGACAACGGACACATGGCTTCCCGTGTTCGGGGTATGCGCGGAAGCACGATGCTTGAAAGGGCGGACAGTGAGTTTCGTGGGAGAGGTAATGGACACCACCGTGAGCCGGTCGAAGGTCACCCGGGAGTCGGCCAGGACCAGGACGGGTGAGGCGCCACTGCCGAACGTCGAGGACCCGCGGGCCGTGGCTCCTCGTGACGCGCGAGAATTGTCCCGTCGGTTCTTCCAGCGTCTGACGGAACTCGAGGAAGGCACACAGGAGTACCAGTACGCGCGCAACACCCTGATCGAGATGAACATGTCCCTAGTCCGCTTCGCGGCGGGCCGCTTCCGCCACCGCGGCAACGACCTGGAGGACATCGCCCAGGTCGGGATGATCGGTCTGATCAAGGCGATCGACCGGTTCGAGATATCGCGCGAGGTCGAGTTCACCTCCTTCGCGCTGCCGTACATCGTCGGCGAGATCAAGCGTTTCTTCCGTGACACGACGTGGGCCGTGCACGTTCCACGCAGGTTGCAGGAGTTGCGGGTGGAACTGGCCAAGGCGCGGGAGGAGCTCGCCAGCCGACTGGACCGCGAACCGAGCGTCGCCGAACTGGCCACGCTGATGAACCTCCGCGAGGACGAGGTGATCGAGGCCCAGATCGCCGCCAACGGCTACAACTCCTCCTCGCTGGACGCCGCGCTCGCCGGAGACGGCGGCCAGGACGGCGAGGCGGTCCTCGCCGACTTCATCGGGATGGAGGACGACGGGATGCGGCTCGTCGAGGACTTCCACACCCTTGCTCCCCTGGTCTCGGAGCTCAGTGAACGTGACCGGCGGATCATCCACTTGAGGTTCGTGGACGAAGCCACGCAGGCGGAGATAGGGGAGCGGCTCGGCTGCTCCCAGATGCATGTCTCCCGGCTGATCAAGCGGATCATCGAGCAGCTGCGCAGCGGCATGCTGAGTGACTTGAAGCGGGTCGAGCGTGCCTGACACCGGCCCCACCGGCCCTGTCGGCTCCCTGCAAGAGACTCGGCCGGCTCCCTACCACAGACTCAGCGCAGCCACTGGCCCTTCTCCGCGGGCCGGTACAGCGTCACGGCCCGCGTCAGCCGGTCGAGCACCAGCCGCGGAGCCGCGACCCGGGTGACTTCGCCGTCGTACGAGAACTGCGGGTCGCCGTGCAGCACTTCGAGCCGAAGGCTGGGCACCTGAACGGTGGCCACGCCCTCTACCGGGCGCCGCACCGCGTTCACCGGGCCGCAGCGAGGCACTGGTAGGTCGCCTCGGATCAACGGCGCAGGGAGAGCTGGGCCTTGACGCACTTTCCGACCGGCACGCGCCCGACGGTCACCTCCGTCGCGAGCGCGTGGACGATCTCCAGTCCGTGTCGCCCTACGCGTTGGGGATCGCACGGATAGGGCCGCGGCAGGGTGGCGCTGCTGTCGTAGACGGTGACGGTGACGGAGGCGTCGGTTCCCTCCAGTTCCAGGATGTAGGGCCCGTGGCTGTGCCGGTCAGCATTGGTGACCAGTTCGCTCACGACCAGAAGGAGGTCGCCTGCGGCCCGTGCGTCGATCTCGGCGCACCACTGGGACCGTAGCTGCTCGAGAAACACCTCGGCGAAGAAGCGTGCCTCGGCGATGCCCCCCGGCTCACCGGTATAGTGCGCCGCTCGCCGAAGCGGTTCCACGGGGACGTCGAAGCCAGTAGGTATCACCGCTCCGTCCAAGTGCTCGATCATGTGGGTCTTTCTCGGATACCGGTACGTCGGGTCACTGCACGCCCGGACGCTGCCGCACAAGTGCTGGTACCCCGTGAAGTCCTGCACAGTCACCCCGTTCGGCACCCTCCGCCCCCGTAGCGGTGGTCGACACACCGTGCGTGTGCCGCCGTGGAGGCCGGGGCCGAACCGTCCACGCCGCGGGTCACGTTGGCGGACTGCGGCGCTCTCGCCGGAGGTGCCTCCGGCGCGGTGGAGCTTGATTTCGCGGTCGGCTCCGTGAAGGGGTCCCCGGCTTGTTCGCGGCCTGGAGGAAGACCTCGCCGCGGGGTGCGGACGTGCCGTTGGAGCGTGTGAAGACGAGGCCGAGCACCACCGCGGCCACGGCGGCCCCGGTGATGAGCGCCATGCGCGGCGCCGACTTCCACCAGGGGTGGTCCGGGCCGTTGCCGGAGCCGGGCGGGCCGCCGGGCCCGGACGGTCCCCCCGCACCGCCTCCGCCGCCTCCTGACGCGTCGCCGGGTGGCCCCGCGGGCGGACGGCCGCTCGGCTGTGTCGGACTGTGCTCGGACCGACCGGGCCGGGAAGGACCCGGCAGGGGACCCGTAGGCGGTCCGGTGGGGCGGCCGGAGGACGGCTGCTCGACGCTCACGAGCTCTTCCTCCGGGCGTAAGGATCCTGCGACACTTCACACATTTTGTGCCGCTTTCTTCCGCAACGAGCTCATTGTGTGCCCCGGTCCGGTACCCCCCGCAAGCTGACGCGGTCGGCCCTCCCGACGGGCGGCGGCCCGAAGCGCTGCTTAGCGTGGCAGGGTGAGCCCGCAGACATCGTCCGACCAGGCCGTTGCCCCCCAGGTGGAACGGACGGCCGCCCGTCACGGCTGGGTCCAGGCCCTCGTGGCGGTCCTGGCCGGGCTGATCGTCATGCTCGTGGTCGCCGCCCTCGGGCTATGGGGAGCCGGTGCCACGAGCCTGCCCGGCAACGCCTTCCCACGGGTCGTCGCGGCCTCCGTGGTGACCGCGGTCGGCGGCACCATCGAACTCGCGGGCGACGCCGGGGTGATCGCCGACACCCGGGCGGGTCTGACGGTGATTCCGTTGTCGGTCACGCTCGCCGGGGCGCTGGTGATCGCCGCCGGGTTCCTGCGGCCACTGCGGCACCGGGCCGTCGCGGGCGCCCCCGAGCTGGCCGGGTGGGCCGCCAGGATCGCGGTCCTGTGGCTGCCGGCCCTCCTCGGCCTCGCGCTCTGCTCCCACCAGAACTTCAAGATCTCCCTGGGGACCGGAACGATCAGCGACATCGGTGATCTGTTCGGCGTCTCGCCCGAGGTGGGCTTCAAGACCGACGTGCCGGTGACGCTGCTCTTTGGACTGCTGTGGCTCGCGGGCGTGCTCGTCCTCGCGCTGCTGGTGTCGCCGGGGGCCCCGCTCCCGGCCCGGTTGCTGCGCTTCCAGGAGTCGGTGCGTCCGGCGGCCTTCGCCATGGTCGTGCTGCTGCTCGCCTACGTCGCCGCGGGCGCGGTCGTCGGGCTGGCGGTGGCCGCGACGCGCGGGCACGTCCCCGAGACCTTCGCGGTGATCTTCCTCGGGCTGCCCAATCTCGTCTGGTTCGCGTTCACGATCGGCCTGGGCGCCACCTGGACCGGGCGGGTGGACGGGCCGTTCGGGTTGCCCATGCCGCACGTCCTCGACGAGGTGCTGCGCACCCCGGACATCTCCACGCTCAATCTGCGCACCCTCGCCGAGCACGACGGCACGGTGTGGTGGCTGCTGGTCGTCGACGCCCTGCTGCTCCTGGGCTGCGCGTTCCTGATGGCCGCCCGCTCACCGGTCCGGACGCGGGCCTGGCAGCACGCCGTGCACATGGCGGTCGCGCTGGCGCTCACGGTGCTCATGATCTGTCTGGTCGGCAGGATCTCGGCGCACTACGGCCTGTCGCTCATCGGCATCGGCGACGCGGGCGGCGGCCTGAAGGGGGAACTGTTCCTGAAGCCCAAGCTCTGGACCGCGCTCGGGCTCGCCGTGCTGTGGGGGCTGGTCACCGGGTTCCTCGGCGGTCTGCTGGCGAAGGGCGTCCACCGTGGGGGCGAGGTCCCCACGGACACGGCCGCCTGACGCTCAGCGGTCACCGGGCTGGTCCGTCACCCGCGGCACGAAACGCGTCGGTTCACGGTCGTCGGGTTCACGTACGACACCGGTGGACGGCTCCGGATTCCCTGCCCCCTCGCGTACGACACCGGTCGGTGGCTCCGTGGTCCCCGCCCCGTTCCGTACGACATCCGTGGGCGCCCGTCCGCGCGCCCCTCCCCGGGCGCCCTCGATCCGCTCCGGGGGGGCCGCGGGGTCCTCCGTGACCGCGTACGTGCTCAGCCGCGTCCCGTCGCAGTACACCCAGCGCTCATGCTCGGCGTCGTACAGCCACAGCGACTCGCCGTCGACGACCACCCCGATCCGCTGCCCCTGTGTGATGCCGCGGAAGGACTCCCCGTCGAGCCGGCCCGCGGCGAGGTCCTCGGCCGCGCTCCGATAGCGGGAGAGCGCCTCCTCGACGCGGGCGAGGAGCGGGCGCGGGTCGGCCGTTCGGGTGAGGGAGCTGCCCGCTTCGGGCGGTGACTGCGGTACGGCGACCAGCAGCCGGCCGTCGACCCAGGCCGACCAGCCGTTGGCACAGACGATCCGGCCCCAGTCGCCGAGCCGCTCGACGAGTTGGACCGGCAGCAGCGCGTCGAGCGGCACGGTGGGCCGGGACGGATCCGGGGCCTCCCAGGCCGGCAGGCCGTCCGGCGGGACGACATGGGTGGGGCGGAAGTCGTCGATCGTCACCGGGTCGGGGTCGGGAGTCGTCATCGCATCTACTTCCGCATGACCGCGGGTTCGTGCCGCCGCAGCAGCCGGGCCACCAGGTACCCGAAGACGACCGACAGCACGACCAGCATGCTCATATCGACCAGCCACACGCTGGTCTCGTGCCGGAACAGCGGGTCGGCGGTCAGCAGCTCCGGAACGATCCGGCCCAGGGCGATGGTCCCCGACATGGCGCCCAGGGCCCAGCGCGCGGGGACGAGCCAGGCCAGTTGCTCCATGCCGGGCACCCCGTGCAGCTTGAGCAGCGCACCGCTGAAGACCACCTGGACGATGGCGAGCAGCACCAGCAGCGGCATGGTGACCTCCTCCTTGGTCACCATGGCGGAGACGAGGAGGCCGAGCATCATCGCGGCGAAGGCGAGCAGGGCCACGGCCAGCGTGATCTCGAGGAGCGGCGGCATGACGACCCCTTTGCCGCCGGGCGCGTTGAGGTCGACGCCGAGCAGCGCGACGAGGGTCAGGACCACGGCCTGGAGCACGGTGACGGTACCGAGGACCACCACCTTCGACATCAGGTACGCCGATCGGGACAGGCCGACCGCGCGCTCCCGCCGGTAGATGACCCGTTCCTTCACCAGTTCGCGCACGGCGTTGGCCGCTCCCGTCAGGGCTCCGCCGACGCACAGGATGAGCAGCACGTTCATCGCCGTCTCCTGCGTCAGTTTGCTGCCGGCCACCGCGCGGGCCATCGCGCCCATCACGCACGGCAGCCCGATCATGACGGCGAGGAAGGTCCGGTCGGCGCTGAGCACGGCCGCGTACCGGCGCACCAGGGTGCCGAGTTGAGAGCCCCAGCTCTGGGCCTTGGGCCGTGGTCCGACGGCGGCGGCCGGGCCGGCGGGCGGCAGATACGGCTGCGCGCCGGGGATGCCGATGTACTGCTGGTGGAACAGCGAGTCCCGGTACTCCCCCGCCCAGTCCCGGTCCTGGTCCCGTTCGAAGGCCTCGAACGCCTCGGGCCACTGCTCGTAGCCGAAGAAGGCGAGGGTCTCGTCGGGCGACCCGTAGTAGGCGACCTTGCCGCCGGGCGCGAGCACCAGAAGCCGGTCGCAGACGTCGAGGCTGAGCACACTGTGGGTGACCACGATGACCGTACGGCCGTCGTCGGCGAGGCCGCGCAGCATGTGCATCACGGAGCGGTCCATGCCGGGGTCGAGGCCGGAGGTCGGCTCGTCGAGGAACAGCAGCGACGGTTTGGTCAGCAGTTCCAGGGCCACGCTGACCCGTTTGCGCTGACCGCCCGACAGACTGTGGATGGACTGGTCGGCGCGCTGCTCCAGGCCCAGCTCATGGATCACCTCGTCGACCCGCGCGCGTCGCTCCGCCTTGGCGGTGTCCTGCGGGAAGCGCAGTTCGGCGGCGTAGGCGAGAGCCCGACGCACCGTCAGCTGGGAGTGCAGGATGTCGTCCTGCGGCACCAGGCCGATGCGCTGGCGCAGCTCGGCGTAGTCGCGGTAGAGGTCGCGGCCGTCGTACAGGACCGTGCCGTGGTCGGCCTGGCGCTGCCCGGTGAGGGCGTTGAGGAGTGTGGACTTTCCGGCGCCGCTCGGGCCGACGACGGCCAGCAGGCACTTCTCGCCGACGGGAAAGGACACCTGGTCGAGAAGGGTTTTGCGGCCGTGGTCGACGGCGACCGTCAAGTCCTGGACATCGAGGGAGACCTCGCCGGTGTCGACGTACTCCTGGAGCTGATCGCCGACGAGGCAGAACGCGGAGTGGCCGATGCCGATGATGTCACCGGGCGTGACCGGGGCGCGTGTGACGGGCTGGCCGTTGCGGAACGTGCCGTTGTGGCTGCCGAGGTCGACGATCTCGAACGTCCCGTCCGGGTGGGCCAGCAGTTCGGCGTGGCGGCGGGAGACGATCAGGTCGTTGACGATGACGTCGTTGTCGGCGCTGCGGCCGATGCGGACGGTGCGGGTGGGCAGCGGCCGTACGGTGGTCGGCTGCCGGAAGGTGCCGCTGACCGCGGGCAGCGGGACGGACGACGGTCGCCCGGCGGTGGGCATGCCGACGAGGACCGCGCGGGGGCCGTCGCAGGGGTTGCCGAAGTGGATGACGCTGCCCGGTCCGACGCCCCATTCGCGCACGCGCCTGCCGTCGGCGTAGGTGCCGTTCGTACTGTTCTCGTCCTCGATCGTCCAGTGGTCGGCCTCCGGGCGCAGCACCGCGTGGTGCCACGAGACCCGGACGTCGTCGAGAACGATCTCGCTCGACGGATCACGCCCGACGTGATAGTCGCGGCTCGGACTCAGCACCGTTGAGCCCGCCTCGGTTTCGAGGACGAGTTCGGGCGCCGTCGGCGCGACCGGCCGCTCTCCCATGCATCGAATTCTAGCTATTCGTCCATATACGCGCCCGACCGGCGGAAATCCCGCGGATATTTATCTAAGTTAATTATGTAATCAGCTCATATTGATTCACGGAATCCCGCGGTCCGGCGGCGGTCAGGCCGCGGAGGTGCCGAGCGCGGCGGCGGTCCGCTGCATGCGCAGCGCGTCCACGGATTCGGCGAGCAGCTCGTACTCGGTGGTGTCGTCGCTGGTGGCGACACGGACGAGCTTTCCGGCGGCCAGCTCCTCGGCGATGAGCTCCTGTTGGACGACGTCACCGCACCAGGCGCGCAGCATGCTCGGCACGTCCGGAACGGTGTCCGCCACCGGCGCGATCGAGTTCGACGGGAAGGTCGGGTCGTCGGGCTGCGGATCGAGCCGCGAGGCCATCCAGGAGGCGCGGTCCCGCATCCACCACAGGGCCAGCGCCAGGGTCGGCGCGCGATACGTCCCCAGGGGGACGCCGACGCGTCTACCTCCGCATATTCCGTACGCGGTCACATGGCACAGGAATTCGTCGTGCACGATCGCTCCCCCATTGCAACGTTCTCCGCCGGCCCGGCCTCGCTTTCCCTGCGGCTCGTTCACTGCGTGCGGCTCGTCTGTCGTGCATGGTGGTGCTGTGCGCGGGCGTGACTGAATCGCCCTGGTAATCGAGTATCGCCACTCCTGACACTCTGTCACCATGCCATTCCAGCCAGTCTCCTGGCATATTCACGGCCCGGTTTGGCCGAAACGCGCCCCGCTGCCCTTACCCCGGAGGTAATCGACGCCGACGGGCGCCGCCGGGCATCGTTGCGGTACCGGATCCCAGCGGGGCACCGCACCTCGGAATCCGCTCTCTGACCAGCAACTACCCGAATTTTCAACGGAGGTTGATCAACCATGTCCGCAACCGACAACCGTTACGAGACCGCCGTCGCCCGTTACTTCGAGGCCTGGAACGCCGGTGACCGGGAAGCACTCGTCAAGGCGGTCGCCGCCGCCTGGAGCGCGGACGGCAGCTACACCGACCCGCTGGCCGAGGTCCGCGGGCACGAGGGGATCGCGGCCGTGATCACGGCGGCGCACGAGCAGTTCCCGGGGTTCTCCTTCCGGCTCGCGGGGGCGGTCGACGGACACCACGGCATCGCCCGCTTCGGCTGGGAACTGGTCAACGAGGCCGATGGCACGGCACCCGTCGCCGGATTCGACGTGATCACCCTGGACGGCGAGGACCGGATCCGGAGCGTGCACGGCTTCCTGGACCGCGTGCCGGCCTAGGCCGAGCCGCCGCGGAGGCTCGCGATGAGTTTTTCCGCTTCCGGTGGTCTCTTGAGCAGGACACCCACCGGAAGCGGAGGATCACCCCTTCCGCAGTTCCTTCATGGCTCTGGGAGACGGCACCCACAAACTGCCGGTGAAGGCCGATGTGCGCCAGGCCATCGGGAAGGACGTGGGCGAGCAACACGGTGACCGTTCGCCTGGAGGAGTGCCTCAGCTCATGAGGGCCGCCCGTGCGCCATCCCGATAGCGGCTCGGGGCGACGCCGGTCGTCCGCTTGAAGGCGTTGCTGAACGCGCCCTCGGAGGTGTAACCGATCTTCTGGGGGAGGGCCGACACGGATGTCTCGCCGTCTCGCCGTCTCGCCGGGCGCGCCGGGCCACGCTCGTCCGCCAGTCCAGCAGATACGTCAGGGGCGGTACGCCGGCCACGATCCGCAAGCGCTGGGCGAACGTGGTCCGGGACATGGCCGTTCGACGCCAGTCTGAGGAGGTACCTCGCCGAGGAGGATCTCAAGGCCGTCGGCGTCCTCGACGCGGACGGCCAGGCCGTCCTGGACCCGGCGCGGCAGATGAAGACCGTCGAGCAGGGGGCGGCGACCAGCGTACGGTGCGCTACCCGCCCCCTGTTCGAGGGGAGGGGCGGTGTCTACTGCGAGAACAGCGGCATCGCGCCCCTGATGTCCGCGCAGGAGGGCCGCGAGTGGTCCCTCGCGAACAGGTCGTGGAAGGCCGGCGTGGTGCCGTACGCCGTCGACCCGGCGGCGGCCGACCGCCTCTGGGAGCTCAGCGAGCGGCTCACCGTCTGATCAGCGGGCCTCCCCCGCCCGATCGTCGGATCGTGGAGCCTTACGGCTTGATGATCGCGTCGATCCGGGCCAGCTCCTCCGGGTCGAAGTCCAGGGTGCGGGTGGCCGTCACGCTGTCCTCCAGCTGCTGGGTGCTGCTCGCGCCGATGAGGGCGGAGGTCACCCGGCCGCCGCGCAGCACCCAGGCGAGGGCCAGCTGCGCCAGGGACTGGCCGCGGGACTTGGCGATCTCGTCGAGGGCGCGCAGCTGCCGTACGAGGTCCTCGGTGACCGTGTCGGCGCTCAGGAAGGGACTGTCGCTCGCGGCGCGCGAGCCCTCCGGGATGCCGTCGAGGTAGCGGCTGGTGAGCAGGCCCTGCTCCAGCGGCGAGTAGGCGATGGAGCCGACCCGCAGCTCGTCCAGCGTGTCCAGGAGCCCCTCCTCCTCGGGGCGCCGGTCGAGCATCGAGTAGCGCGGCTGGTGGATCAGCAGCGGGGTGCCCAGCTCGGCCAGGATGCGGGCGGCTTCACGGGTCTGCTCCGCCGAGTAGTTGGAGACACCGACGTACAGCGCCTTGCCCTGCTGGACCGCCGAGTGCAGGGCGCCCATCGTCTCCTCCAGGGGAGTCTCCGGGTCGGGGCGGTGCGAGTAGAAGATGTCCACGTGGTCCAGGCCCATCCGGGCCAGGCTCTGGTCGAGCGAGGACAGCAGGTACTTGCGCGAGCCCCATTCGCCGTACGGGCCCGGCCACATCAGGTAACCGGCCTTGGTGGAGATCACCAGCTCGTCGCGGTAGGGCGCGAAGTCCGCCTTCAGGGCGTCGCCGAGGGCGGACTCGGCGGCGCCGGGCGGCGGACCGTAGTTGTTGGCCAGGTCGAAGTGGGTGACGCCGAGGTCGAAGGCGCGGCGCAGGATCGCGCGCTGGGTCTCCACCGGCCGGTCGGGGCCGAAGTTGTGCCACAGGCCGAGCGACAGCGCGGGCAGCTTCAGGCCGCTGCGTCCGGAGCGCCGGTAGGGCATGTCCGCGTAACGGTCGGGGTGTGCGGTGTACAACGCGTACTCCTGGAAGGCCGGGAAAACAGGTCTCCACTCTGGCGCGCACACAGTGCAGAGGTCCAACGGGAGAATCGGATGGGACTGAGCGACGGCGCTTCTCAATCGGCGACTACGCTTGCCTCCCATGGAACTGCGCCACCTTCAACACTTCGTCGCGGTCGCCGAGGACCAGCACTTCACCCGGGCGGCGGAGCGGCTGATGGTGTCGCAGTCGGGCCTGTCGTCGTCGATCCGCACGCTGGAGCGGGAGCTTCAGGCCCCCCTGTTCGTGCGCACCACCCGTCGGGTCACGCTCACCGAGGCCGGTCGCGCGCTGCTGGGCGAGGCGGAGCGGATCCTCGCCCAGGTGCGCTCGGCGCAGGACGCCGTGGCCGCCGTACAGGGTGTGCTGCGCGGCACGCTCTCCCTGGGCACCGAGCAGTGCATCGCGGGAGTGCATGTGGCCAAGCTCCTCGCCGCGTTCCGGCGGCGCCACCCGGACGTCGAGATCCGGCTGCGGCAAGCCGGTTCCGAGGCGCTGGCCGAGGAGGTCGCCGCGGGCCGGCTCGACCTGGCCTTCGCCGTGCGGACGCGGGCGGACAGCGATCAGCTGCGGTCGGTGCCGCTGACCAGCGAACCGATGACCGTGCTCTGCCATCCCACGCACCACCTCGCGACCGCCGCCGTGGTCACGCCCGAGGAACTGGGCGGCGAGGCCTTCGTCGACTTCCACCCCGACTGGGGGCCGCGTCGCACCACGGACGCGGCCTTCGCGGCGGCGGACGTACGGCGGACCGTGACGCTCGAGGTCAACGACGTGCACAGCCTCCTGGAGCTCGTTCACGAGGGCCTCGGCATCGCCGTCGTACCCCGGCACTTCGGCCTCAAGCGCGAGGCCGGTGATCTCACCGCCCTCCCCTTCAAGGGCGCTTGCGAAGCGTTGTACGAGACCGTCGCGATGCTCCCGCCGTCGGACGCCACCAGTCCGGCGGCCCGGGCGCTGATGGTGCTTCTCGACACCTCGGAACAGGGTGCCTGACACCACCCCCGGACGGGCTCCAGCACTCCTGACGCGGCCCGATCCGCCGCAGCAGACTCGTGGAGGTCCACAGCGGCGACTGCGAGCGGGTCGGTACAGCGTCACGCCCCGCGTCAGCCACAAGGGACGGATCCTGGCGCTCCAGGAGAGCGGTCCGCTGCCGTACGAACTCGACCACGAGCTGAACACGGCGGGCACGTACGACTTCCGCTCCACCCTCAAAGGGGCCTTCACCGCGCACACCAAGCCTGGCCGCCCAGGATTTCACGGGGGAGCCGGTCGCCCGAATCCATCTGCCGGGCCGGGTGCCACTGGGCTTCCACGGGAGCTGGATTCCGGACGCGTGAGCGAGCGCCATGCGCCAAGGTGGAGGCATGCATGCCAAGGACATCCTCATCGACGCGTACAGCCGCATCCAGGAAGAAGTCCATGCCGCCGTCGAGGGTCTGCCCCCGGACGACCTCAACGCGCGCCCCGACGACTCCGCCAACTCCGTCGCCTGGCTGATCTGGCATCTCACCCGCGTCCAGGACGACCATGTCGCCGATGCCGCCGGGCTCGACCAGGTCTGGCTGGCGCAGGGCTGGGAGAAGCGCTTCGGGCTCGATCTGCCCCGCCGGGACACGGGGTACGGCCACACCTCCCAGAAGGTGGCCAAGGTCCGGGTGGAGTCGGGTGACCTGCTGATCGGGTACTACGACGCCGTGCACGAACAGAGCCTGGAGTTCGTGCACGGGCTGACCGCCAAGGACTTCGAGCGCATCGTGGACGAGCGCTGGGATCCCCCGGTCAGCCTGGGCGTACGGCTGGTCAGCGTCCTGTCCGACGATCTGCAGCACGTCGGACAGGCCGCCTATGTACGGGGACTGCTTCAGAGGGCGTAGCCGGGCAGCACGACGTCCTCGATGAGGGCCTTGCGCTCGTCGAACGGGATGAACGCGCTCTTGATCGCGTTCACCGTGACCGTGCGCAGGTCCTCGACGCCCCAGCCCGCCTCCTCGACCAGCAGTGCCATCTCGCGGGTCATCGTCGTGCCCGAGACCAGCCGGTTGTCGGTGTTGAGGGTGACACGGAAGCCGAGGTCGCGCAGGGCGGTGATGGGGTGCTCGGCGATCGAGGTGGCCGCGCCCGTCTGGAGGTTGGAGGTGGGGCACATCTCCAGGGCGATGCGGCGGTCGCGCACCCAGCTCGCGAGGCGGCCGAGCTTGCCGTCGACGATGTCCTCGGTGATGCGGACGCCGTGGCCGATGCGCTGGGCGCCACAGACCTGGAGGGCCTGGTGGATGCTGGGCAGGCCGTGGGCCTCACCGGCGTGGATGGTGAACGGGACGCTCTCGCCGCGCAGGTGCTCGAAGGCGGCCAGGTGGTCGGCGGGCGGGAACCCGTCCTCGGCGCCCGCGATGTCGAAGCCGACGACACCGCCGTCCCGGAACGCCACCGCGAGGTCGGCGATCTCGCGGGTGCGGTCGAACATGCGCATCCCGCAGAGCAGGGTGCCGACGCGGACCGGGGTGCCCGCGGCCGCCGCCTTGGCCATGCCGGCCGCCAGGCCCTCCTGCACGGTCTCGACGACCTCGGGCAGGGTCAGCCCGCCGTTCACCATCAGCTCGGGCGCGTACCGCACCTCACCGTAGACGACGCCGTCCCCGGCCAGGTCGAGGACGTACTCCTCGGCCGTGCGCAGCAGGCCCTCACGGGTCTGCATCACGGCGAGGGTGTGCTCGAAGGTGGCTATGTAGCGCACCAGGTCACCGGAGTTGGCGGCCTCGTAGTACCAGGCGGCGAGCGCCTGAGGGTCGGTGGTGGGCAGCGTGTGGCCGACCGTCTCCGCGAGCTCCACGAGGGTGGTGGGGCGCAGACCGCCGTCGAGGTGGTCGTGCAGCACGGCCTTGGGGAGCCGGCGGATGGTGTCGATGTCGATGTGGGGCGCGGTCATGCGTGGCTTTCCTCGGCAGGTTGAGTTCTGGGGCGGGAGCGGGGTGGCCTGGTTCGGCTACTGGGCGGGCTGGAGCAGGTCCCAGCGGTTTCCGTACAGGTCCTGGAAGACGACGACCGAGCCGTACGGCTCGTGGCGCGGCTCCTCCAGGAAGGTCACGCCCGCGGCCCGCATCCGGGCGTGGTCGCGGGCGAAGTCGTCGGTGTGCAGGAAGAAGCCCACGCGCCCGCCGGTCTGGTCGCCGACCCGGCCGCGCTGCGCCTCGTCCTTGGCGCGGGCCAGCAGCAGTCCGCTGCCGCCGCCCCCGGTGCCCGGCTCGACGACGACCCAGCGGGAGCCGTCGGGCCGCGGCTGGTCCTCGACGAGCCGGAACCCGAGGGCTTCGGTGTAGAACCGGATCGCCTCGTCGTAGTCGTCGACAACGAGGGTGACCAGGGCGATGCGTCTCATCAGGACCCCTTCGGTAGTTATACGTAACACGTTAGGGTACGGCATCCCGCCGAGTGCTGGTGGCGAGGTAGCCGGACGCGGCACGGCGGGGGATTCTGAGCATGCCGATCAAGGCGAACGGGCGGCGGACCGGCGCGTGCGAGCCGACGCGTGCGAGCCGGGCCGGGGCAGCACGAGCGGGCCGGGGCAGCACGAGGAAGAACGAGCGAACGAATGGGCAGGTCGAGGGGAACGATCGCCGCTCCCCAATCGTCTACATTTCTGTAGACCGTCTACAGGATTGTAGTCAGCGCGGACACCGTCTTCCCAGGCGCCCGCGCGCTCATGATGGAAGGGGCCCCCGTCGATGTCCGCAGCCCTGCGCACCGTGTCGTCGTACGCGGTCGATGTTCCCCGGGCCCTGTCGTGAAGCGCGCGGACGCCACCGACCTCGCGGGATCGACCGCGGTCGGGAGCTTGGTCGCCTTCGTGCTGCTGACGCTGATCGTCACCGGCCAGGACGGCGCCGCGCTCTTCGGCGACCAGGACCTCAACACCTGGTCGGCGGGCCACCGCCCACCCGTCGCGCTGGCCGTGGCCCGCGGGGTGACGTACACGGGCACGGGCATCCTGCCGTACGTGCTGGTCGCGCTGGCGGGGGTCGTCCTCGGGCGCACGGCACGGCAGCGCGTCGTCTTCGCCGTCGGTTGCCTCGGCTGCCTCGCCGCCGCCCAGGCCGTGCGGTACGGCGTGATGTCCCTGGTCGCCCGCCCCCGCCCCGCCACGGCGGAGTGGGCCACACACGCCTCGGGCTGGTCCTTCCCCTCGGGCCACACCACCACGTCCGCCATCACCGGCGGACTGCTCGTTCTCGCGGTGCTCGCGCGAGCACCGCGCGGTGGCAGACCCCTCGCGGCACTCATCGGCTGCTGGGCCGTCCTGGTCGGGCTGACGCGGGTCTACTTGGGCGTTCACTGGTTCTCCGACGTCCTCGGCGGCTGGCTGTTCAGCCTGTGCTGGCTGAGCCTCAGCGTCTACGCCGTCATCCGCCTCGCCCCGCACACGTACTCCTCCATACAGGCGCTCCGTCTCCGCCCAGGTCCCACGACGACGGAAGAGCGCCGCGATGAATCCCAGCCCCACCGCGAAGTCCCCCCTCACTCTGCTCCGTAGCCACCTCGGCTGGGCCGTCGGCGCGTCCTATTGCGCCGCCGCGACCGTGCCGGCGCTGGGGCTGTGGCTGCGCCATCCGCACACGATCGGGGCGGGCGGCATCCTGGAAGTCCCTCTCAAGACGCCTCGTTTCCTGCTGTCCCTGGTCCTGTTCATCGCCGGCCTGCAGGTGCCGGTCCACGAACTGCGGGCGTTGGTCAGGCGCCCCACCGCGCTGCTGACCGGGCTCGTCCTCCATCTGGTCGCACCGCTGCTGATCATTCCCGGCGTGGCCTTCGCCCTGAGCCAGTCGTCCGACAGCGACGGGGGCAGCGGAATGATCGCGGCGATGATCCTGATCGTGGCGATGCCCGTGGCGGCCGGGGCCACCGTATGGACGAGCAAGGGGGACGGCGACCAGTCGACGACCGTGGGCCTGGTGCTGGCGTCCACGATCGTCAGCCCGCTCACCATCCCGATCACCATGACGGCCCTGTGTCCCCTGCTGAGCGGCGACTACGCGGTCACCCTGTCCGGCGCCGCCCAGACCGCCGGCCATGCCTTCGCGCTCACGGGAGTGCTGCTCCCCTGCGGCGCCGGAATCCTCTGCCGGCTCGTCCTGCCGCGCCGCCTGCTGGCCCGCCTGCTCGACGCGGCGGTCCCCACGTCGATGATCGGCTCGCTGCTCCTGACGTACATCAATGCCAGCGGTGTCCTCGGCCCCTTCCTCACCCGTCCCGAACCGGTACTGCTGATGGCCGCGTTGGTGGTCGCCGCCACTGTGTGCGGCCTGTCGTTCGCCCTGGGCCGAATCACCGCCCGCGCACTGCGCCTGGACGCTCCCGCGGGTGCCTCCGTGACGCTGGCCTGCGGGATGAACAACAGCAGCGCGAGCGCGGTGCTCATCACGACGGCCTTGCCCGACCGGCCGCACGTGCTGCTGCCGGTCCTGGCGTACAGCCTGCTGCAAAAGGTGGCCGCGGGCCGTGTCGTGCGGGCCGGTGGCAAGCGCCGTGTACGCGCATGACATGGTGAAGATCGACTCAGGGCCGGCCCCGCCGGACCCCTACCGAGCGCTGCCCCCACAGGAGTTGAGTGCGATGTCCGAGCTGCCGAAGCCGACCGGAGCCCCGGCCCATCAGAACGTGACCTTCCCCAGTGCCGGAACCACGGCCCACGGTTACCTGGCACTGCCGCCGTCCGGGCGGGGACCCGGCGTGATCGTCATCCAGGAGTGGTGGGGCCTGACCGACCACATCGCCCAGGTCGCGGACCGGCTGGCCGCGGAGGGTTTCGTGGCCCTCGCGCCCGACCTGTACGGCGGCAATGTCGCCCATGAGAGCGGCGAGGCCTTCCGGATGATGAAGGAGCTTCCCGTGTCGCGCGGCGTCGAACTGCTCTCCGGTGCGGTCGATCATCTGCTCGGGCTGCCCGAGGTCACCTCGGACACGGTGGGCGCGGTCGGCTTCTGCATGGGCGGCGGCTTCGTCCTCTACCTGGCCGCGGCCGACCCGCGGGTCAGCGCGGCGGTGCCGTTCTACGGCGTGATCCAGGGCGAGCTGCCCGACTTCTCCGGCCTCAAGGCCGAGATCCTGGGGCACTACGGCGAGCTCGACACCAGCATTCCCGAGGAGAACCTGGAGCAGCTGCGCAAGGCGGTCCAGCAGCAGGCCGGCATCACCCCGGACTTCCGTCTCCACCCCGCCCACCACGCCTTCTTCAATGACGGCCGACCGGAGACGTACGACCCCGAGTCGGCCGCACAGGCCTGGGAGAGCACGGTGGCCTTCCTGCACGAACAGCTGGGCTGAGTCCTCGGCGCCGCAGCCCGATGGAGCTCCCGCAGGGGGCGCCGACGACACCGGATGACGGCGGATGACGGCGGTGAACGGGCGGGTCGGTGGGTCCCCCGCCCCGGGCGGGGGACCCGTCCGTCACTCGCCTCGCCGGTGGAGCGCGTCGAGGCGGGCCAGTTCGGCGTCGGTCAGCCGGAGCGCGCCCGCGGCGATGTTCTCGGCGAGGTGGTCCGGGTTGCCGGTGCCGGGGATGACGAGCACGTGTGGGCCCCGCCCCAGCGTCCATGCCAGGCGGACCTGCGCGGGGGTGACGCCGTGCGCACGCGCGACGGCGAGCACCTCGTCGCCGTCAGCGCCACTCGGGCCCCGCGCACCGCCCTCGCCCGCGATCGCGATCGCGAAGAACGGCACGAACGCGATGCCGTGTTCGCCGCACACCCGCAGCAGTTCGTCGGTCTCGGGGGCCGGGAAGTCGAGCCCGTACTTGTTCTGGACGCTCACCACCGGTGCGATGGCCCGCGCCTGCGCCAGGTGCCGGGGCTCGACGTCGGAGACGCCGAGGTGCCGGATCAGGCCCGCCTCGCGCAGCTCCGCCAGCGCGCCGAAGTGCTCGGCGATCGACTCCTGCCGCATGCGGCGCAGATATACGAGGTCGAGATGGTCGCGGCCGAGCTGCCGCAGGTTCTCCTCGACATGGGCGCGCAGTTGGTCGGGCCGGGCCGAGGTGCCCCACTCCCCCGCGTAGTCACGGAACGGACCGACCTTGGTGGCGATCAGCAGGTCGTCCGCGTACGGTGCCAGCGCAGTGTTGATCAGTTCGTTGGCCGAGCGCAGTGACGAGAAGTAGAAGGCGGCGGTGTCGATGTGGTTGACCCCCAGTTCGATCGCGCGCCGCAGCACGGCGATCGACCGGTCACGGTCGCTCGGCGCACCCAGGTGAAAAGCCGCGCTGCCCGTCAGCCGCATCGCACCGAGGCCGATGCGGCTGACGGTGAGGTCTCCGAGTTTCCAGGTGCCCGCGGCTGCCGCGGTGATCGTCTCTGAGGTCATCGCGGAAGTTTCGCACACCGCTTCCGGGGCCGAGGTCGGATCCCGTCAGCCGAAAGTCAGCGGCAGAGCAGCGGTGGATCAGCAGGAGAGGTTGCCGCCGGCCGTGGTTCCGAGGATCTGCACGAACCGCTGGTAGGCGTCCACCCGGCTCTGCACCTGCGCCGGGTTCCTGCCGTCGCACTCCAGGGAGCCGTTGATGCTGCGGATGGTCTGGCCGAATCCCGCGCCGTTGACCATCGCGTTGTGGCCCGTCATGGTGCCGGGGCCCGTCTGCGTGTTCCAGTACCAGAGGCCGGTCTTCCAGGCCACGGAGGCGTCGTTCTGTACCAGGTAGGGATTGTTGAGGAGGTCGATGCCGAGGGCGTCGCCCGCGGCCTTGTAGTTGAAGTTCCAGCTGAGCTGGATCGGGCCACGGCCGTAGTAGGCCGACTGTCCGGCCGGGCAGCCGTAGGGCTGGCTCCAGTCGCAGTAGTGGGGGTAGTTGGCGGTGTTCTGCTCCACCACGTACACCAGGCCGCCGGTCTCGTGGCTGACGTTGGCGAGGAAGGCCGCGGCCTCCTGCTTCTTCACGGTGTCGCTGCCGGTGTTCGCGAAGGCCGGATAGGCGCTCATCGCCGCCCTCAGCCCGCTGTAGGTGTAGAAGGAACTCCGGTTCGGGAACATCTGGTTGAACTGCGCCTCGCTCACCACGAAGCCGTCGGAGGGAGGCGTTGACCCGCCGTCGCAGGCGTAGGGGTCCCAGTACCAGGTGCTGATGGTGGGGTCGTAGCCCGGGTTGTCGTGCTCGGCGATGTAGGTCTTCCCGTCGGTGTAGCGGACGACGTCACCAGCGACGTACGACCTCCCGGCGACCCAGCTCGGATAGCTCGAACAGGCCGCGGCGGACGCGCCGGAGGCCGGCAGGAGCACCGGGGTGGCGGAAGCGAGGGCGAGTGCGGTCAGGACTGCGGAGATACGGCGCCTCGGCACAGGTCAACTCCTTTGCGGAGCACGACCGCACCCGGACAAGGGCAGCGCGGAGCGGAGCCTTGAGCGCACGTGCCGGCGGGGCCGGCCACGGCGTCGGGGGCGGCCGTGGTGGGGGGTGTGGAGGCACACTCAACCGCTTTGGTATGTACCAGTCAAGGGTGTAGACCAGTCGGATGTGACAACGTTGGCAGACAAGTGGCGCAACGGCGACGGCGGTTGGGTGACACACCGGTGCCCCGGCAGGTCGTCGACCTGCCGGGGCACCGTTCAGCCGGTCCGCGTCAGCCGAGCGGCTTCTCCAGCACGGCCTTGCGGTGACTGAAGGTCTCGATGGAGTAGCGGCCGTGGTAGCTGCCCATGCCGCTCTCGCCGACCCCGCCGAACGGCAGGTCGGAGACGGTCAGATGGGCGAGCGGCAGCCCGAAGCCGAGGCCGCCGGACGAGGTCTCGGCCGCCAGCCGCTCCCGGGTGGTGTCCGACTCGGTGAAGACGTACAGGGCCAGCGGCTTGTCGCGGTCGTTGATGAAGCCGATGGCCTCGTCCAGACCCGCCACTGTGACGATCGGCAGGATCGGGCCGAAGATCTCCTCCCGCATGACCGGCGCCTTGGGGTCGACGTCGGCGAGAACGGTCGGCGCGAGGTACTTGTCGGCGCGGTCGCCGACGCCGCCGGTGACCGTACGGCCGGAGTCGAGCAGGGAGCTCAGCCGGTCGAAGTGCCGCTCGTTGACGATACGCCCGTACTCGCCGGACTGCTGCGGATCGGTGCCGAAGAGGGACTCGACGGCGCGGGCGAGCTCGGGCTCCAGGGCGCGGGCGGTCTCCGGGTCGGTGAGGACGTAGTCGGGTGCGACGCAGGTCTGCCCGGCGTTGAGGAACTTGCCGCGGGCGAGCCGGTCGGCGACGACGGCCAGGTCGGCGTCGCCGTCGACGAACGCCGGGGACTTGCCGCCCAGTTCGAGGGCGACGGGGGTGAGGTGCTCGGCGGCGGCCCGCATCACGATCCGGCCGACCGCGCCGTTGCCGGTGTAGAAGATGTGGTCGAAACGCTCCGCAAGCAGCGCGGTGGTCTCCGGGACGGCGCCCTCGACGACGGCGACCGCGTCGGTGTCGAGGTACCGCGGCAGCAGCCGGGCAAGGGCGGCGGAGGTGGCGGGGGCGAGCTCGCTGGGCTTGACGACGACCGCGTTGCCCGCGGCCAGCGCGCCGAGCATCGGGGTCAGCAGGAGCTGCACCGGATAGTTCCAGGGGGCGATGACCAGGACGACGCCCAGCGGGTCGTACTGGGTCCAGGCCGTCGCGTCGTCGCCGAGGTGCGCCGGGACCGGGGCGGACTCGGGCCGCAGCCACTCGTCGAGGTGGTCGAGGGTGTGGTCGATCTCGCGCACGGTGAAGTCGATCTCGGTACGGAAGGCCTCGGCGGAGTTCTTGCCGAGGTCCGCGTGGAGGGCCCCCGCGAGGTCGGCGCCGTGTGCGGTGAGCAGTTCGCGCAGCCGGCGCAGCTGGGTGGTGCGCCACGCGACGGGCTTGGTCCGGCCGGAGCGGAAGGTGGCGCGCAGCCGGGCCACGATGTCGGCGGGCTGCTCGGGGGTGCGGTCGTTCACGGTGCCTCGCTGATCAGTGCGGACCTGGCGGCCCACGGACGGTCGTCTTGAGCCGCAGGGCTCGATGGTCGAACCGGAGGGCCCGACCATCGAGCGAAGCTCGATGCATATGCCAACCTTTCGGCCGCCCAAATAAATTCCGGATACATGAAACAGCCACCGAGTTCGAGCGCCCTCTCCGCCACCTGCTTCTGGTCGTCGAGGGACGTGCTCGTCAGATCGAAGTGCATGTGGTTCTGGCCTGTCTTCCGCTCCTGGGTCGGGAGGAAGCGGAGCCGGAACCCGGTGTCATCGCTGGGCAGCAGCGTGATGCCGTCGGAGGATTCCTCGGACGTCTCCCAGCAGAGAAAGTCCGCCCAGAAGCGCGCGAGACGGAGCGGGTCGTGCGCATCGAAGCAGAGCGCGTGCAGGTGAGAGGTCATCCGTAGGTCTCCCGGTAGGGGCAGGCGGGTCGTGCCGGAGCCTTCCCGGCCGGTGCCACCCGGTCAACTGATCACGCCCCGTGCTCGTCCGCTGTCGAGCACGATCGAAACGGCAGCCCGTCCACGACCTCACAGTCTCGCGAGGAGGCCGTCGAGCGGGGGCGGTGTCCGGTCCGGTGCGAGAGCCTCGACAAGGAGACGGCCGTAGCGGATCTTGCGGCCCTTCTTCGTGCCGAGGAAGCGCCGCACCTGCTGATGCCGGGGCCGGCCGTGCTGTGCGGGCTGGCGCTGGAAGGTCTGCCAGGCGCGGAAGTCGCCCTCGGCGCGGAGGATCTCCTCGACTCCTGCCGTGCCGAGCGCGCGGATGAGTTCGTCCTCCAGATCCGCAGCGCATACGTAGATGTCCTGGAGCGGTGCCTGTGCCCGTGTCAGGCCGCGCTCGTAGAAGTCCTGTTCGCCCTCGTCGCAGAGTCCCGTCAGGCGCAGACCGAGGCCGGGCGGCCCGAGGAGGCCGGCATAGCGGCCGACGCTCATCGCCCCGCCCATCGGCACGACACACACTCCCTCGGCGGCCAGGTCCCGGCCACGCCGGGCGGCCAGCGCCTCGACGGCCGCGAGATCGCTCAGCCCTTCCAGGAGCACCGCGGTCCGCGCCCCCAGGCTTTCCGCCAGATCGCGCGCCGGCCCGTCGGGACCGCCCGTCGCCCAGCTGGTGACCGCATCCTGGAAAGCCCTCATGTCCGCCATGGGGCGAGTCTGCACGTCCACCGGTGGCACGGCGCGGGATTATTCGACGGCTGCGACGGTCCTCAGGCCCCGGCCGCCGCGGGCCCGCACAGCTCGCAGCGGTCCTTGCCGTCCCACCGCTGCCAATCGTCGAGGCCGAAAAGAGCTGGCCGCCCGTGCGCACCACAGGGGGCTGCTGACGGCCGTCGGCCTGCAGGCCCGGTCGGCTCCGCCGCTTCGGTATCTGCGGGACCTGGTCGCCGAGGGCTACGCGGGGCAGGTGCTGTCGACCAGCATGCTCGGGTCGGGCGGGGGTTGGGGCGCCACGTACGACGACAGCCATGCGTACCTGCTGGACGTCAGAAGCCCGCGCCGGCCCGGACGCCGAGGCCTTCGTACGGCAGCTGGCCTGGCGCGACTTCCACCACCCCGTGCTCGCACAGGTGCTCGCCGCCCGGCCGGACGCCACCGTCGAGGGCTGGAGCACAACCGGGGACGGCTGCTGACCGCGAGTTACCTCGCCAAGGCGCTGTACGTGAACCGGCGGGTCGGTACCCGGTACTTTCTTGACCTGCTGGTGGACGGCGATGTCGCGAACCATCGGCTCAACTGGCGGTGGATGGCCGCAGCGGGTACGGACTCGCGGCCCCACCGCGTCCTCAATCCGGAGACCCGGGCCAGGCGTTACGACCCGGAGGGGGAGCACGTCCGCCGCTGGGTGCCGCCTGCGCCAGGCCGCTCGGGATCACGGATAACAGATTTTACCTGCCGTAGAGATTTCTCCCGTCCGCACAGCCGTACTGATGGACGTCCGAAACACCCGTACCGGATCCACCGCACCGGATCCACCCAGCGGCTCGACGGAGCGTCCCGCTCCGGGCTGCCGCCCCGCCAGGAGGCTCAATGCGCATTGCACGGAACGCAGGAACGCTCTTCGTGGCAGGTGCGTTGACCATGACCCTCGCCGCCCTCGCGTACCCCGCGATGATCGGCGTGCAGACCACTTCCAGTGCCGCGAATCGCGTGATCGCCAACTCAGCGTCGGGCCCGCTGACCGAGGCCGACCGCGACTTCGTCGTCAAGGTGCGGGCGGCCGGACTGTGGGAGTACCCCGTCGGCCAGCTGGCTCTGCAGAAGGGCACCATCCCGGCGGTCAGGACCGCCGGTGACCACCTGGTCAGGGGCCATGCCGCGCTGGACGATGCCGACCGCAAGGTCGCCGCCGCGCTCGGCATCACCATCCCCAACAAGCCGTCTCCGCAGCAGCAGGGCTTCGTCACGACCCTGACCGGGGACACCGGCAAGCAGTTCGACACCGACTTCGCCAACATCCTGCGGGTGACCCACGGTTCGATCTTCAACACCATTGCCAAGATCCGGTCCACCACCGAGAACACGTTGGTACGCCAACTGGCCGACCAGGCCAACAGCACCGTGCTGGACCACATCACGGTGATGGAGAAGACCGGACTGGTCAACTTCGATCAGGTGCTGTTCCAGGAGACCACCCCGCCGAAGCTGCCCTCCTCCGATCTCACGCCGCCCGCGCCCGCGCCGGGCGAGCCGATCGTCGTGCTCACCCCGCCCGCGGGCAGCTCCCCGTCGCCCACGGGGACGATCGGCTGAGCGATCCCCGTACGCCACAACGAGCGATCAGCTCCGGGCGACGGCCGGGGCGGCGGAATCGTACAGGCCCGCGAGGGCACCGAGGGCGTCCCGCAGTCCCGGCGGACGGAGCATGCCCCGCCACGCTGCTCGGCGGCCCGCCCGGCCCGGACCGCCGAGCAGCGTGGCGGGGTGACTGCGGGCCTCCTTGCCGCCCACTGCGCACCTCCATGTAACGGTCGCCGGAGGACTCCCACTTGCGTCCGACCGTGTGCAGGGTCGGCACGGCCTGCTCGTCCCATGCGACGAGCAGGCCGTGCCGCGTCACGAGCGAGGTCAGCCGGTCGTCCGCGGCTGGCGCGTCGAGGCGCGGCAGCGCGTCGGCCGTCCGCGAGCGCCATGGGCCCGGGCTCGGCACACCCCCCGATGGCAGCTCGGGTCCGGGCGGCCGACCAGCGCCCCGGCGCGTTCACTGTGCGGCTCGCGGCTCGCCCTCACTCCCTTGCCCCGGCCCCGCCTCCGTCGGCGTACCGCGCCAGTTCCCAGGGGTCGTGCGCGCTGAAGACGTCGACCTCGTCGCCGTGCAGTCGCACCAGCTCGCGCAGACGGGCATGGTTGCCCAGGCGCAGCGGCCTGTCGACCTCGGTGAGCTGCTGGAGGATGTCCATACCGGGGTGACCCTGCGGGTGGTCGGGGTCGATCTCGCGGTGGAAGTAGTAGGCGTCCCCGCAGTGCAGCAGCCAGCGGCCGGCATCCGCCACCGCTGTCGCACAGTGGCCGCGGGTGTGGCCGCCGAGCGGGACGAGCAGGATCTCGGCGTCCAGGCCCTCCAGTGGGCGGACCGCGTCGAATCCGAACCAGGCCTCTCCGTGCGGCTGCGCGTACGTCACCCAGTGCGGCCGGTGCGCCCACTGGGCCGGGCGGTAACGGACGCGGTCCTCGGGATGGGCCCCGGGCGCCGCCATCGCAGCGCGGTGTTCGGCCTCGCTCAGATGGACCTTGGCCCAGGGGAAGTCGGGCAGACCGCCCGCGTGGTCGAGGTCGAGGTGGCTGAGTACGACGTGCCGGACGTCCTCCGGGCGGAAGCCGAGCTCGGTGACCTGGCGCAGTGCGGTTTCCGCGAGGTCGAGGACGGGTTGGGCCCGGCCGAGGAAGTCCGCGCCGAGGCTCTCCTCGGGCCGCTCCACATCCGCCGTACCGATGCCGCTCTCCACAAGGACGAGTCCGTCGCGGTCGGTCTCGACGAGCAGACAGTGGCAGACCGCGGGCAGGCTCCCCTCCTCGGTGTCGATCGCCCGCATGGAACCGCAGTTCAGGTGATGGATCTTCACGGTGAGTCCCTTCACGCGCCCGGTGCCGTCCGCTCCCGACACAGGAGCTATACCTTACGAACGATCGTAAGGTAATGACGAACGGTCGTTAGGTTAAAGTGGCCGTATGAGCCCGCGCAAGTCCGTCGCCGAAACCGCTCTCACGCGCGGCCGGATCATCGAGAGCGCCCTGACGCTGGCCTCCGCCGAGGGCCTCGAAGGCCTCACCATCGGCCGCCTCGCCACCGATCTGGGGATGAGCAAGGCGGGCGTGATCGGCCACTTCGGCACCAAGGAAGCGCTCCAACTCGCCGTTCTGGACGCAGCGGTCGAGAGGTTCCGGCTACGGGTGCCGGCCCGTGCCGTCGGCGCCCGGCCCGGGACCGAGCGGCTGACACGCGCCTTCGACGAGTGGATCGACTACATGGCGGAGGGCGAGGGGCACGGGGGCTGTTTCCTCACCTCGGTGGCGAGCGAGTTCGACGGCCGCCCCGGCCCGGTCCGCGACGCGGTGCTCGCCGCGCTCACCTCATGGTCGGCGTATGTCGCGGCGGAGTTGAACACGGCGGTCGCGGCCCGCGAACTCCCACCGCGCACCGACCTGGACCAACTCGCCTTCGAGCTCAACGGCGTGGCCCTGGCCGCCCATCAGTCCATCCAACTGCACCGGGACCCGCTGGCCCCCACACGGGCCCGCCGCGCCATCGCCCGTCTCCTCATCGCCCCCTGACGAGCCTCCGCGCATCGCACCTCTACACATAAAGAAGAAATAAGAGCACAATGAAGAACATACGCGGCGCTTACCGCATACCGCACCAGACGCGGTCAGGCCTGCAGAGATCGAAGGAGACGACTCATGGCCAACGTCTCGCACCCCAGAAGTGACATCACGACCCACCCCGATGCATCCGAAATGCGGGAGCGGTATGCCCGCATGCTCGGTGGCCGCGATGTGGCGCTCGTCGACGGACCGGTGTTCCTGCTCGGTCTGTACTGCGCCGTGTCCCCGTGGATACTCCACTACACGACGAGCCAGCCCGCCCTGGTGACGCACAACCTCATCATGGGCATCGCGATTGCCTTCCTGGCTCTCGGCTTCACCGTCACGCCGGAGAGAATGTACGGCCTGAGCTGGGCCATCTGCGCGATGGGCACATGGCTGATCATCTCGCCGTGGGTGGTCGGAACCAGCCCGGACACCGGCGTCGCGCTCAACAGCATCATCATCGGCGCACTGGCTGTGGTGCTGGGGGCGCTGTGCGCGGTCACGGCAACGAAGAGCAACTCCCGGGCGTAGGCCCGGCGGACCTCCTTCGGCATAGGCGCCCGGCGAACATTTCCCGGGAACAGCCCCGGAGGCCGATACCCGGGCTCAGCCCCGGAAGTCGATGCCCGCACTGAGCCCAGGCAGCGAGAAAGGAACCGGAAGAAAGCCGCAGGCCGACCCACACGGGCCGGCCTGCACCGCGCGGCCCGGGCCGCGCCGCGCAACCCGGCCCGCGCCGCACCGGCCAGCCGCGCCGTACAAACCGGCCCCCGTCACACAAGCCGGCCCGCGCCGTACGGACCGGCCAACCTTCGCGGAGCGGCTCACCGTGCCCGCCCCACGCGGATCAACCTCGCCGAAGCCGCTCGGCTCACATACGCGGGTCCCCAACTCCCCGCGCGCTCTCGGGATTCACTCGGCAGTACGCGGCGTGCACCCAGGGACGGAGCGCGCGCTGGTGATCGCCGAGCCGCTCGCCCATCTGACGTACGCCGTCCGATATCAGGAGTTCCTCGACGGCATCGAGCCGTCGGAGCGGCCGTATCACCAAGGAGATCCGGCGGACGCGGTGCGCGCGGCGGTGCGGTGTGCTCGGCAGGAGCGGGTTCGCCCGGCGTAGGCGGTGCGGCGGGGCCGTGCCGGTACATCAGCCCGTCGCCGCCGGATCAGACGTTGCCCTGGGGGGGAGCCGTTTCCAGATCCGGACGTAAGCGACGGGCTTTGACGTACCGGCACGGCCCCTTCCGTGCGTCGTCGGGTGCGGCTCGTGGAGCGTTCACGTGCCGGCGGGCGCCGTGTCCAGGGTCGGGGTGGTCAGGTACTCCTCTGTGATCTCCTTCGGGCCGAACGGCCATACCTTTTCCAGGCGTGCCCAGATGACGAAGGCGACGCAGCCGAGGGCGACCCAGGCCAAGGACCATTCGATGGGGTGGCGGCCCGGGGAGTTCTTGTCGGCGTAGCCGTAGATCGTGAGCCAGCCGACGAGGGCGAGGAGGCTGGGGATCGGGTAGAGCCACATCTTGTAGGGGCGGTCGAGGGTTGGCTGGCGCTTGCGCAGGACTGAGAGGGCGACGATCTGGGCCAGGGCCTGGACGATCACCATGACCGTGGTGAGGAGTTGGATCAGGGTGGCCAGGTCGGTGTGGCGGCCGATGAGGAACCCGATCGCCGTGATGACGCCCATGGTCGCGAGGCCCAGCGTCGGGAAGCGGTGCTTGGGGTGCAGCTTGGCGTACGGGCGGAAGAAGACCCGGTCGCGGGCGGCGTCGTACGGGACGCGCGAGCCGCCCAGCAGGCCGGTGAAGACCGAGGCGAAGGCCGTGATGAGGATGAGGACCGTGACCGTGTCGGCGGCTCCCTTCCCCCAGGTCTTTTCGAGGACGGCCGAGGCGACCGAGGTGGAGGCGATGTCCGTCGGGTCGGTCATGCGGTTCCAGTCGATGACACCGAGGGTGCCGATCTGGAGGAGGAGGTAGATCGCCATGATGCCGAGGATGGAGAGGATGATGGAGCGGGGCAGGGTGCGGCCCGGGTCCTTGATTTCGGCACCCATGTACGCCGTGGTGTTGTAGCCCAGGTAGTCGTAGATGCCGATGGTCAGGCCCGCGGCGAAGCCGACCCAGAAGTCGCTGCTGGTCAGCTCGAAGGCGTGCGCCGGGTAGGTGAAGGCCAGGTGGGCGCTGAAGTCGGTGGCCGCGGCGACGATCACCAGGACGACCGAGGCGATCATGACCGCCCACATGACCGCCGTGATGCGGGCGATGTGTTCGATGCCTCGCCAGAGGAGAACGATCACCAGTGCGATCATGCCCAGGCCGATGAGGTCGCCTGTCGTCCTGCCCATGTCGGGGGCCAGGTAGCCGAGGTACTGGACGAAGCCGACCACGCCGGTGGACATGATCAGCGGGATGAAGAGCATGGCCGTCCAGACGAACAGGAACGGCATCAGGCGTCCGGTGCGGTATTGGAAGGCCTGGCGGAGATACACGTAGCTGCCGCCGGAGCCGGGCATCGACGCGCCCAGTTCCGCCCAGATCAGGCCGTCCGCGAGGGCGAGGACGGCGCCCGCGACGAAGCCGATGATCGCCTGCGGGCCGCCGAACGCGGTCACCATCAGCGGGATCGTCACGAACGGGCCGATGCCGCACATCTGGCTCATGTTGATGGCGGTGGCCTGGAACAGGCCGACGCGGCGGACGAAACCGCCGGTGGGTGGCGGACTACCGGACATGGGGCCTCCTGAAGTCGGGACGCGGGGAGTGGTACGACGTGCCGGCCGACGTCACTCGGCGGCCGACGGATCAAGGGCGGCGGGTATCCGGCCGGCGCTGGGCTCCCCTTGGCTCGCCCGGCGAGGCTGACTGGGCGATAAAGTTAAGGAGCCTTACTAGATGCGTCAAGAGGGTGTCCCGGATGCGTGAGAATGGTGCGATGCCCGCCGCCGACGCCATGCCTCAGCCTGAACAGCCCTGGAACCGGCAACGGCTGCGCAGTACCAATGAGCGACTGCTGCTCGATCGGCTGCGCACGGGCGGTGCCGCCTCGCGGGCTCAGCTCGCGCGCGAGACGGGGCTGTCGAAGCCGACGGTCTCCAGCGCGCTCGCGGCGCTGGAGGAGGCGGGGCTGGTGCACGAGGTGGGAACTCACGCGCCCGAGCGGGGTCGGGTGGCGGTGCTCTACGCCCCGGATCCCGCGGCCGGGTACGCGCTCGGCATCGACATCGGGCGTGGCTGGCTGCGGATGGCGGTCGCCGATCTGGACGGTGTCATGGTCGCACGCGCCGATGTGCGCAATCGCGCGCGCAGCTCAAGTGCCATGGCCGACCTGGTCGTTTCCACGGCCCGCCAGGTCGTCGCCAACTCCGGCGTGGACGCGCACGAGGTGGCGCATGCCGTGGTGGGCACGCCGGGTGTGTACGACGAGGAGCGGCGCCGGGTGCGGTACGCGATGCATCTGCCCGGATGGGGGCGCGCGGGGCTGTTCGACCGGATGCGCGAGGAGCTGGGCATACCGCTGGAGGTGCACAACGACGCGAATCTCGCGGCGCTCGGCGAGTACACCTATGGGGTCGGCGCGGGCAGCCGGCTGTTCGCGTACATCATGATCGGCACCGGTCTCGGCATGGGCGTGGTCAGTGAGGGGCGGCTGTTCACGGGGGCGCGCGGCGGGGCCGGGGAGATCGGGTTCCTGCCGTGGCCGGGACGGCAGAAGCCGGAGACGCTGGAGGACGCGGTGTCGGGGGTGGCCGTGGTCGAGGCCGCGCGGCAGTTCGGGATGACCGGGCAGCTCACCGCCAAGGCCGTGTTCGATGCGGCACGCGAGGGACATCCCGCCGCGGTGCGGGCGGTTCGGCTGGAGGGCGAGCGGATCGCCTATACGGTGGCGGCGGCCGCCGCGGTGCTCGACCCGGATCTGGTGGTGCTCGGCGGCGGAGTGGGCCACAGCATCGACCTGCTGCTGCGGCCCGTGCGCGAGACCCTGCGCATGCTCACGCCGCTGCGGCCGAAGATCGTGCCCAGTCGGCTGGGCGAGGACGCGGTACTGCTGGGTGCGGTGGCGACGGCGCTCGGGACGGCGAGAGACGTGGTGTTCGAGCGACGCTCGGCCTCCTGAGCGGCGGCACTCGCCTTCGGTGATTGACATGGATTGCTCAGACGCCTAGCTTGTGCGCCAGTTAGTAAAGTTTCCTAACTTGTAATGCCGACACGCAGTGTCATTGCGCGGATGCTCCCCACCCCCAAGGAGACCACCGTGTTCCATCGCCCTGTCCCAAGACGGCGTTCGGCCGTTGTCGCCCTGGGCCTCCTGTGCACCCTCTCGACGAGTGCGTGGGCCGGGTTCCAGGGCGCTGAACCGGCCGCGGCCGCGCGCGCCCGGGTCACCGCGGTGGCCTCCGCCGCGGGCAGCGCCACCGCGCTCTCCGGGTTCGCGATCCAGTCGACGGCCAAGGTCACGGACCCGGCGGCCGACGTCTCCAGCCCGGGCTATGCGACCAGCGACTGGTATCCGGCGGGCTCCCGCTCCACGGTCCTCGCGGCGCTGCTCGCGGACGGGGCGTACGCCGACCCGTTCTACTCCACCAACTTGCGGAAGATCCCGAAGGCCGACTTCGGCGTCCCCTGGTGGTACCGCTCGGACTTCACGGTCGCCGACACCAGCGAGCGCAGCTACCTGGACTTCAGCGGGGTGATCTCGGCCGCCGACGTCTACGTCAACGGCAAGCAGGTCGCCGATGCCACCGATGTGGCGGGCGCCTACACCCATCATGAACTCGACATCACCTCGCTGGTGCGGGCGGGCACGAACACGGTCGCCTTCCGCATTCAGCCCAATAATCCGAACAAGAGTCTGACCATGGGCTGGATCGACTGGCTCCAGCCGCCGCCCGACCAGAACATGGGCATCGTCCGCGACGTCCTCGTCCGGCGCGGCGGACCGGTCGCGCTGCGCGACGCGCACGTCGTGACCGAGCTCGCCGTGCCGTCGCTCGCCTCCGCGGACCTGACGGTCAAGGCGCGGGCCCGTAACGACTCGTCCGCCGCCGTCACCGCCACGGTCTCCGGCAGCATCGGCTCGGGCACCTCCTTCAGCAAGACGGTCTCGCTCGCCGCGCACGAGACGAAGACCGTCACCTTCACACCGGCCGACTCCCTGGGCCTGCACCTCGACGCGCCGAAGGTGTGGTGGCCCGCCGGTATGGGCGGACAGCCGTTGTACGGCCTCGACCTGACCGCCTCCGTCGCCGGCTCCGCCTCGGACACCGCGCACGAGGACTTCGGCATCCGGGACGTGAAAGCGCCGCTCAATTCCGACGGCGCCCGGCAGTACAGCGTCAACGGCCGCAAGCTGCTGATCAAGGGCGGCGGCTGGTCGCCCGACGAGTTCCTGCGCTGGAACCGGACGTACGTCGAGGACCGGCTGAAGTACGCGCTCGACCTCGGTCTCAACACCATCCGCCTCGAAGGGCACATCGAGCCCGACGAGTTCTTCGACCTCGCCGACCGGTACGGCATCCTCACGCTGCCCGGCTGGGAGTGCTGCGACAAGTGGGAGGGGAACGTCAACGGCAGCGAGTCGGGCGACAAATGGACCGCCGCCGACTATCCGGTCGCCAAGGCGTCGATGGCCGCCGAGGCCGCTCGCCTGCGTGACCACCCCAGCGTGATCTCCTTCCTCATCGGCAGCGACATCGCACCGGACGCGACGATCGAGAAGAACTACGTCGACGCCTTGAGAGCCGCCGACTGGCCGAACCCCGTGGTAGCCGCCGCCTCCGACAACTCCACGCCGATCAGCGGCAGTTCGGGCATGAAGATGACCGGGCCCTACGACTGGGTCCCGCCGAACTACTGGTACGCCAAGCGCGAGGGCGGCGCCACCGGCTTCAACTCCGAGACCAGCGCGGGCCCCGACATCCCCACCCTCGACACCCTGCGCCGGATGATGTCCCCCGCCGAGCTGGACACCCTCTGGGAGAGCCCGGGCACCAAGCAGTACCACCGCTCGCCGTCGTCGACCTTCGCCACCCTCAAGATCTACGACGCCGCGCTGACCGGCCGTTACGGCGCCCCGACCGGGCTGACCGACTACGTGCGCAAGGCACAGCTCGCCCAGTACGAGAATGTGCGCGCGCAGTACGAGGCCTACGGGCGCAACGCCACCGACTCCGCCAAACCCTCCACCGGTGTCATCTACTGGATGTTCAACAGCGGATGGACCTCGCTGCACTGGCAGTTGATGGACCGTTATCTCGACCAGGGCGGTGCCTACTTCGGCGCCAAGAAGGCCAATGAGCCGCTGCACATCCAGTATGCGTACGACAACCGCTCGGTCGTGGTGGTCAACAACCGGCATGCGTCGGCCTCCGGGCTCACGGCCCGGGTGACGCTCTTCAACACCGACGGCACGCAGAAGTACGACAGGACGGCGACCGAGGTGAGTGTGGGTGGGAACGGTGCGCACAGCGCTCCGCTCACCGTGCCGTCCTCGGTGAGCGGGTTGTCGACGACGTATCTCGCCCGTCTGGTCCTCACCGACGCCAAGGGCAAGGAGGTCAGCCGCAACGTCTACTGGCTCTCGACCAGGGCCGACACCCTCGACTGGGCGGGCACCGACTGGTACCACACGCCGACGACGAGTTACGCGGACCTCAGGGGTCTCAGCTCCATGGCACAGGTGCCGGTTTCGGCGACGGCTTCGACGGCGCCCGGGCCGGATGGCACGTCCACGACGACGGTCACCGTGCGGAACACCGGGACCGGGAAGACGCCGTCGCTGCTGACCGACGTGCACCTCGTGGACTCGACGGGCAAGCCCGTGCTGCCGGTGCGGTGGTCCGACAACCAGGTGAGCCTGTGGCCCGGCGAGTCGACGACACTGACCGCCACGTACCGGACGGCCGATCTGCACGGCTCCGCGCCTCGCGTGCGCGCCTCGGGGTGGAACACGCCCGAGACGACCGTCCCGGCGGAATAACCGGCGGAAGGGACGGCGGAAGGAAACAGGACGGGCGGGCCCGGTGCCGGGCCCGCCCCTTCGCTGGGCGCGTGCTCAGCTCACGTTGAGTGCCGTGTCGTCGAGGACGAACGACGTCTGCAGCGTGGAGCCCTCGGTGCCGGTGAACTTGATCGTGACCGTCTGCCCGGCATAGCTGGACAGGTCGAAGCTGCGCAGCGTGTACCCCGACGCGGCGTCCAGGTTCGAGTAGGTCGCCAGCGTCGACAGGACCGTGCCGCTGCTGTTGAGGACCTGGGCCTTGAGTGTGTCGTACGCCGTGCTGGTGGTCGTCTCGGCCGTGTCCACGTGGAGGTAGAAGTTCAGGGTGGCCGCGCAACCGGACGGGATGGTGACCGACTGGGAGAGCGTGTCGGTGTTGGCCGAGCCGTAGCCGTTCAGCCAGGCCTCGTACGAGCCGGTGCGGGCGGCCTCACCGGAGCTGTTGGTGATGACGCCGCTGGTCGCGGTCCAGGAGGTGTTGCCGGACTCGAAGCCGGGGTTGGCGAGCAGCTGGGCGGCCGTGCAGGTGCCGCCGCCCCCTCCGCCGCCACCGCCACCGCTGCTGCTGGCGCCCGCGAGCCATTCGGTGGCGTTCAGGGCGAGGGCGGCGTTGGTGGCGCCGGTGTCGTTCCAGCCGTCGTACAGCGTGTTGCCGGACTGGCCGGTACCGTCGTCGATCGGGGAGCTGTCGCCCCAGAACGCCACACGGCCGCTGCCGAAGGTGCTGGTGGCGAAGAAGGCGCCGGTGTTGCCGGAGTAACCGGTGCGGTAGAGCAGGCCGTTGACGGCGGAGTTGTCGGCGGGCTTGAGCGTGGCCGTCGTACCGTTGGCGATGAGGCTCTTGGTGACCGTGCCGAACGAGCCGTGCAGGACCGCGTTGCTGCTGTCGCTGATGGCGCTCGGGTAGTCGGAGCTGATGTTCAGCGAGTCGATGGAGAAGCCGAACGGGTCGGTGGAGTCGACGCTGTTGTTGGTCATCAGGTCGTTGAGGATCTTGACCGCGTCGTAGCCGTCGTTGTTGCGGTCGGCGCCGGTGTGGTCGGAGATCATGAACAGACCGCCGCCGTTCTTCACGAACGTCATGATCGCGGTCTTCTCGGCGGTCGTGAAGAGCGTGTTGGGCTCGGGCAGCACCAGCGTGTCGAAGTTCGACAGGTCGGTCGCCGTCGAGCCGCCGTAGGCCAGGCTGGAGCCCGAAGGCAGCGTCTTGAGGCTGTAGTCGCCGGTCTTCTGGAGGGCCACGCCCCAGGAGGAGAGGGCGCCGGTCCAGTCGGTCTCCGCCGACGGGGAGGAGTTCTGGCCGAGCGGGTCGGGCTGGCTGGTGGAGATGATCCAGTCGGCGTTGCCGGCCGTCTCGGCGTGGGCGTTGTCGAACAGGATGCGGTGCGGGGTCGCCGCGGCGGCCGGCGCGGCCGCGGACGCCTGGACCGCCGCCCCCGCGACGAGCAGCCCGAACACGGCGGTGGCCGTGGTGAATCTGTGGCGGGATCTTCTGAATCCGAGCATCCGGCGAACCTCCAAGAGGAGTGGGGAGAGGCGGTGCGGGCGCCAAGTCTGCGCGCGTAGAACGGTGGTTGGCCGTCTACCGTGCGACAGATTCTTGAACGGTACATGGCAGGAACGCGACTGAACAGGAGCCCGCCGGATCGAAGGCAGGGCGGCCGGAAAACGGAACGGACTGTGTTCGCCCGCAGAGGGAACACACCTAACTGCGGGGGATCAGCTAAAAAGGGGCGGAAATGGAGATCTCAGGCATCATCAGTGCCATCCTCATCGGCATCATCATTGGCGTACTGGGCCGGCTCGTGGTCCCTGGGCGCCAGCGCATCGGCATCCTGTGGACGATCGCCGTCGGCATCGTGGCCGCGTTCATCGGCTCGGGGATCGCCTCCGCGTTCGGCGTGGCCGACACCAAGGGCGTCGACTGGATCGAGTGGCTCATCCAGATCGGTCTCGCGGCGGTGGGCGTCGCGGCGCTCGACCGGGCGAAGGTGCGCCGCTGACAGGCGGGAAGGGGGCGGGTACGGACCTCGGCCGACTCCCGTGCGCTGCTTAAATCCCTTGCGGGGCTCGGAGCGTGACAACTAGGTTCTGCGGGCTTCACCCCCGCACCCCGGACGCCACGGAGAGACCTTGCCCCCGCGTATCACGCCACTGACCGACCCCGAGTCCACCCCGTCGAGCCGCCGGCTGGCCTGGCTGGCCGCCGGCTCGGAGGGGGTCCCCATGGGCTCCGCGTTCCTGCGGTTGTTCACGAAGGAGGGGCAGCGGCATCTCGCCGAGGTGGAGGTGGCGATCCATCCGGCCGAGCGGCGGCAGGGGGTGGGCAGCCGCCTCCTGGACGCGGCCGTCTCGGCGGCGCGGGACGAGGGGCGACGGTCGCTCCTCGCCCAGGCCGAGCACGGCTCGCCCGGCGATCTCTTCCTGGCCGCGCGCGGCTTCCGCCGGGTGCTGGCGTTGACGTACACACGGCTGTCGCTCGCCGACGCCGATCTCGGGCGGATCGGCGAGATCGCCGAACGGCCGCATCCCGGGTACGAGTTGACGCAGTGGGACGGCACCGTGCCGCCCGAGCTGGCGCGGAGCTTCGCCGACTCGCGGCGCGCCATGGACGACATGCCGATGGAAGGGACCGACTACGGGACCGTCGTATGGGACGTCGAGCGGGTCGTTTCGGCGGCCGAAGCCGTCGCGAAACGCGGGGAGTTGCTCCATACCGTCGCCGCGGTGGACCGCTCGGACGGTTCGGTCGTCGGCTTCTCCGAGCTGGTCGTGCCGGGTGACGGCCGGGGCGACGCCCAGCACTACGGCACCGGCGTCCTGCCCGAGCACCGGGGTCACGCCCTCGGGCTCTGGATGAAGGCCGAGTCGATCCGTACCGCCCGCCGCCGGTATCCCGAGCTCGGCGGCCTGCTCACCGACACCGCCGACAGCAACGCGCCCATGCGCGCCGTCAACGACGCGCTCGGCTATCTTCCGACGCACCGGGCGGTGGAGTACCAGCTCGATCTGTAGCCGCCTCGGCTGCCGCCATGCCGAGTTCTCCTTCCGGCTTCGCCGAGGACACCCGCATCATGCTGTGCGTCATCACGTGCGCGTACGACACGGGTGGCGAAGCCCAGGGCGCCCGCGGGGAGGACGTCGCCGCCCTGCACATACGACGTCCCGGTGTCATCCGTACACGTACGGCGTCGTCGTGGTCAGTGGTTCGAAGCCCAGGCGGGCGAGAACCGGGCGGCTCTGGCCGGTGGCGTCGACCTGGACGTAGCGGTAGCCGCGCTCGGCGGCGACACGGGCGCGGTGGGCCACCAGGGCGCGGTAGATGCCGCGGCCGCGCCAGGCATCGACGGTGCCGCCGCCCCACAGTCCCGCGAACCGGGTGCCGGGCACCATTTCCATGCGGGCGGCGCTGACCGGGACGTCACCGGCGAGGGCCACCACCGCGACGACGTTGTTCTCGTCGCCGGTGAGCTGGGCGAGGAGTTGGTGGCGCATCCGCGTGCTGTCCGTGCCGAAGGCCTGTTCGTGGACGTCCGCGACGAGGTCGACGCCCGCGCGGTCGGTGACGGGCAGCAGCCGTACGCCCTCGGGCGGCTGGGCGTCCAGCGCGAGATCGCCCAGCTCGGCGATCATCAGGGTCTCCTCGGGCTGGGCGACGAACCCCGCGGCGCGCAGCCGCTTCCCCAAGTCCTCGGGCCTGTCGTGCCCGTACAGCTTCCACTCGAACTCGCGGCCGAGTCCGCCGAAGTAGCGCATCTGTTCGGCGATCGCGGCGTCGGCGATCGATTCGTCCAGGTCCGACCAGATCACCCCGTTCCAGCCCTGCTCGGTGCCGACCTGGCGCACCACCTTGTCGACTCGCTCGACCCGGGCTCCTGGGCTGTCGGGCCGCGCGCCCTCCCGCATGTCCCGGTCGAACAGGGCCAGTACCGCAACGTGATCCATGGGGTCACTCCAGCATCCTGACGCCCGGAGGGCAACGGCATCGCACCGGGGTGGAGTCGATCACGCCACCCCGCCCCGGCGCATCGCCGCACGTCAGATGTGGTTCAGCTGCGGGTCCACTGCTGGTTGGATCCGCCGTTGCACGACCAGAGGTCGATCAGGGTTCCGTTGGCCGTGGCGGCGCCCGCCGCGTCGAGGCACAGGCCCGAGACGTTGTTGGTGATGGTGCCGTTGGAGTTGATGGTCCACTTCTGGTTGGTGCCGCCGTTGCAGTCCCAGATGACGACGCGGGTGCCGTTGGCGGTGCCGCTGTTGTAGGCGTCGAGGCATTTGTTGCCGTAGACAACCAGTTCGCTGCGCGAGGTGTAACTGAAGGTCTGGTTCTGGCCGCCGCCGCAGTCCCACAGTTCGGCCTGGCTGTTGTTGGTGATGGTGCTCTTGAAGAAGTCCAGGCACCGCCCGGAGCCGGTGCCGACGACCGCCGTCCCGTTGGTGCCCGGGATGGCGCGCAGGGTCACGGCGTCGATGTCGGGCGCGGTGCCCAGGGCCCCGAAGGTCAGCGTGTTCGAGCCCTTCGCCAGTGACCCGAGGACGGAGACGGTCCGGTACGTGGTCGACGAGCCGGTGGGCGGGAACGCCAGCGTCTGCGCGTACTGGCCACCCACCTGGAGGGTCGCCCTGCGGTCCGCGGTGCCGCCGTTGGCGTACGTGATGTCGATCAGCTTGGTGCCCGCGGCGGCCGCGGTGACCCCGGTGAAGGTCGGGGTCGTCGCGGTCGTGGTGTCCTCGTACGTCGTCCCGGACGCCTCGGTGCCGGAGACGGTGAGCAGCACGCCCTCGCCCGCCGGAACGCTGGCGGTGTAACTCGTCGCGTACGAGCCGACGTTGGAGGCCGACCAGATGTTGCGCACGGAGGCCGAGGCGGTGGTCAGGCCCATGTCCTGCCAGCGGGCGGTGATGTTCGCCGCGGCGGACGTACGGTTGAGCAGCAGGACCGCGCGCTTGCCGGTGCCGGAGAGGATCTTGCTGTAGACCTGCAGGCCGGTGCTGTCCTCGGCGACCTTGACGCCCTGGAGGCCACGCGAGTCCTGGTCGATCGCGATGACCTCGGAGTTGGTGAGGATCGAGGCGGTCGTCGAGCTCATGGTGGCCAGGTTGTTGCCCGCGAGCAGGGGGGCGCCGGAGATCGCCCACAGGCCCATGTGGGTGCGGTTCTGGGCGGCGCTGAGGCCGTTCATGCCGACCGTCATCATGTCCGGGTCGTTGTAGTAGCCGGTGTGCTGGGCGGCGGGGTGCAGCGACTTGTCGAAGTTGGCCAGGATGTTGGACATCGTCGGATTGTCGGGATAATAGACGATGTCCGTGCTGGTGCGCCACATCGCGCCCGTGCCGGCGGCCCAGTTCCAGGGGTTGCCGGTGCCCCACTCGCACAGCGACAGAACCAGCGAGCGTCCGGTGACGGCGGTCGCGGCGGTGTTCGCGTCGCGGATCGCCTTGTACGTCGTCTCCTGGTCGAGGCCCTCGGCGTCACCGCCGCACCAGTCGATCTTCAGGAAGTCGAAGCCCCAGTTCTGGAAGGTCTCCAGGTCCTGCTGGTTGTGGCCCTCCATGCCGGTGTTGGGTGCGGCGGCCGTTCCCGAGGGGGTCGGGTAGTAGTAGCCGCAGCCGTTCTTGCCCGCGTCGGTGTAGATCCCGGCCTTGAGGCCCTTGCTGTGGATGTAGTCGACGATGGCCTTCATCCCGCCGGGCCACTTGGCGGTGTCGACGGTGATGTTTCCGCTGCTGTCGCGGGTGCCCAGCCACCAGCCCTCGTCGATGTTGACGTATTTGTAGCCCGCGGCGGCCATGCCGGACGATACCAGGGCGTCGGCCTGGGCCTTGATGGTGTCGTAGTCGATGACGCTGGCGAAGGTGTTCCAGGACGCCCAGCCCATCGGGGCGGGGGCGACCCCGATCTGGTTGGTGCTGACGGCGGTGGGCTCGGCCGTGAGCGGTGCGGTGGAGCGGCCGACTCCGGCCAGTCCGGCGACGGCGAGACCCAGGACAGCGCACTGGACGGCCGCACGCTTCAGAAAGCCTCTGAGGCGTGTGGTGTGCGGTTGGGGGGACATGCGGCTCTCCCTTGAGCGGTTTGTTCGCAGACTCGAACAAAAGTCAACGAGACTCGCCATATGGGAGCCGCAATTCCGCGGGCGCGTCAAGTACCTTGCCGACAGCGCCCGTTCACGTTCGGCCAACGCCAGGGTGAACGCGCCCCGTGTCCGAGAGGCCACCGGATCATGCCCCCGCGCGCACGCGATACCTTCGACCTGACACGGCCCCGACCCGGCCGGGAAAAGATCTCAAGCATCGGGATGGTCATGCGCGAGGACGCGATCGTCGAGGTAGCGGCCGGAGTTCATCTGGTTCACGGCAGCAACACCAACTGGGTGATCCTGACCGAGGGGGACGCCGTCACCCTGATCGACACGGGGTATCCCGGCGACCGCCCGGACGTCCTCGCCTCGCTCGACGCGCTCGGCCACTCCCCCGGGGCCATCAGCGCCATCCTCATCACCCACGCGCACAACGACCACCTCGGGTCGGCCGAGTACCTCAGCAGCACCTACGGCGTCCCGGTCCATCTGCACGAGAAGGAAATGCCGCACGCGCGCCGCGAGTTCCTCCAGCAGGTCAGCGTGGGGCAGGTGATGCGCCAGGCATGGCGCCCCGGCGTGCTGCCCTGGGCCGTGCACGCCATCCGGTCCGGCGGCACCGCGGACGTCCGGATGACCCGGCCCGAGCCGTTCCCCGACAAGGGGGCGCTCGATCTGCCCGGCCGTCCGGTGCCGGTGCACACGCCCGGGCACACCGCCGGGCACTGCGTCTACCACCTGCCGGACGCCGGCATCGTGATCTCCGGCGACGCGCTGGTCAGCGGTCACCCCACCTCGCGGACACGGGGTCCGCAGCTGCTGCCGAACATGTTCCACGCCGAGCGCGCGAACGCCGTCGCGTCGCTGACGCTCATCGGGGCGCTCTCGGCGGACGTCCTGGTGCCGGGGCACGGTCCGGTGCACCGCGGCTCCGTGAGCGAGGCGGCGGGGCGCGCGCACGAGCTCGCCGGCTGACGACCGAATCCAGCAGGCGTTCCTGACCCCGGCCGCGATCGTCGAGGAGGCGTTGCGGTGCGAACACCCCTGGGTCGGGTTCAGCACCTTCATCGAACAGATCCGCGGCGCCATGGCCCCTGTCCTCGGGAGCACGCCAAGAGCTGAGGCCCCGACGGCCTTCGATCACGGGACCGCCTCATCCGAGTCCTGTCTCCGTCTTTCAGGGGCAGCCGGCAGAGCTGACTGCCCGCTGCGCCCGTTGTGTGCCTCATGTCACGTCCGATGTCGCCTCTTGGGTGGTCTCCGCGGAAATATCAGGAGGCGTATCTCCAGTTGTTGCTGGCATCTGTGGGCTCTCTGGAGGCTGACATGCACAACGGCCGAACGGGTCGGAAGAGGTGGCTGCGATGAGCCACCTCATGCCGGGAATCTTCCGCAGCCGCCCCGAGCGTCCGCTCACGGCCTCGGCGCCGCGTGAAGCGTGGCAGCGCGCCGCGTTCGTCCTCCTCGCGGTGGGCCTGGACGCGGCGGCCGTGGTGATGCTGGTGAGCCGGCACCTTCCGAACGCGCTGGTCGGTGTGGGTCTGGCCGGTCTCGCCTGGTTCACCACCGGGCGCATCGCGACCTGGTACCCCGCGTCTTCACGCGCCGTCCTCGAGGAACCGGCACGCCGATGAGCCGGCCAACCGGGAACCCGGCGGCAGCCGCCCCCTTCGCAGATACCCCGACGCCGGCGCGCTCGGCCCGTGTGGGCCGTGCCGGGCGCGACGACCTGTTCGAGCGGCGCCGGCGGCACACCGTCGAGCTGCTCGTGGTGTCTGCACTGGGCCTGGTCCCCTGGACGGTGATCCTGGGACTGACGTTGCCGTCCGACTACCGTGTCCACGCGTGGCGCACGACCTGGGTCGGCTTCGACATACTGCTGCTCACTGCCTTGAGCATGACAGCCGCCCTCGGGAGGCGCCGTCACCGGGCCGTGGTGATTCCCGCACTGGCGGCGGCCGTTCTGCTGGTGTGCGACGCGTGGTTCGATGTCTCGCTCGAGTTCGGCACACAGTCTGTCTGGGCGTCCTCCGCACTCGCCGTCTTCGTCGAACTGCCCATGGCCGCCTTCCTTTTCCGCCGCGTCCACACGCTGCTGCGGTTGCAGTGGGCAGCGCAACAACCGGTGGACGCCGCGGGCCACGACGGACAGGAGTCGAGCGGACAGCCCTGATCAGGCCGGCAGCATGCCGGGCGTGCCGAAGCCGGCGAGCAGGGTGAGCTCGCCGGCGCCTCAGACCGCGAATGGTCCACCTGAGCACTGAGCGTCTCTGGAACTCTTAAGGATCCTGGGTTATCGCGTGGCCCCGAGGGGTGGAAGCGGTAACGAGCGCGGACGAGTCCGGGCCGATCCTTGGGCAGAGCCCGCATGCGGCGTCACTGGCGGTGACACATTGCCGACATCTGGACTGCGCCTGGCCCTTGCGGGTCGGGCGCACCCTGGGATTGCCGCCCCGCCGGACGCTGGGCCGGTCACCTCGGCGAAGCCGTGGCACCGGCGGCGGGGACCGCGCGCATTTCGAGCACGCGGCGGGTACGCCAGGTAGAACGACAGGCGACTCATATGGTTACGCCCCGGCCTCGCCTCAGCCTCGTTGAGTCTCCTGAAGCCGATCACCGTGCTGCTGAGTACCCTGATCATTTTGTCGGTCACGCCATGGTGCCGTGCTCAGACGACCGGTTGGCCGATGCCCAGCATGTTCCCCTCGCTGTCACGGACCTCGATGTCGTCGTCGCGTTTCGCAGGCAGTCCGCGACCAGCGTCGAACCGCCTGCCGCCGCAGCGATGGCGGAGCCGTTCGGTGAGGGAGTACGAGGCGGGGAGTGAACGAGGTGTGGCGCAGCGCTGCCGGGAACAGCGACCAGGGCGTGAGGGTCGAGCCCGGGTCGATCATGCCCGGCAGCATCTCGCACGCTGCCGAACATGAACAGCGGCTTTCGCGCCGGCCGGCCCGTGACGTGGATTCGGGTCGGGTGACGGACTCTCGCGCGACGGCTAGCCGAGTTCGAGCGTGGTGACTCCGTAGACACGGTCTCCGGCGAACGGCCTGACCGGTCCGGTGTACATGCGGGCCGTTTCGAAGGAGGGTGCGAGGCCGAACTCCTCGGCCAGGGCGATGCCCGCCGCGTTCGTCTCGGGGATGTCGATGGCGAGCTCGCCCCCGGGGACATCGGCGGCCAGCGCCACGAGGAGGGCGCGGGCGTCGTCGGCGGTGTCGGCGAACAGCGGGCCGATGCGGGGGCAGTCGAGGGCGGGCCGGATCATCGCGTAACCGGTGAGGCGGCCGTCGGCGACGCGGACGAAGGGCCGGTGGCCGGGGCCGGTGAGCCACCGGCCCAGGAAGTGGGGGCGGTCGGCCGGGTAGCAGGCGCTGTCGTACGCCGTGATGGACGCGAAGTCGGCCGCGTTGGCGGGCCGGACCCCCGACGGCGTCTGTGCCGTCGGTACGGTTCCGGTGAACCGGACGGTGCGGTAGGCGAGTTCGAAGCCGGACCGGCGGTAGTTGTCCTGCTGCGCGACCACTCCGTCGAGGCCGACGGTTCGGCCGCCGGCGTGGGCCAGAGCCGTCTTCCAGGTGGTGAGGCCGTAGCCGCGGCCGCGCCGATCCGGTCGTACGAGATAGAAGCCCAGGAAGGCGTAGTCGGCGCCGTAGGTGACGACCGAGACGGCCGAGACCGGCTGTCCGCCGATCCTGCCGATGAAGAAGCCCGCGGGGTCCTGGGCGAAGAAGCTCGGGGCGTCGGACCGCCCCGGGTTCCACCCCTCGTCCGCCGCCCACCCGCTGACCACCGGCCAGTCGTCGAGCGAGGCCTGGGTGACAACGAGATCCTCGGAACCCGGAGAGGTCATCTGTGCGCTCCATTCACTGAGTGCGGGGGTGCGGAGGGTGCGGGGGTGCACGGGCGGGCGGCGGTCGGTCGCGCCCATGGCATCCTTCCCGATCTCCGCCGGGATTTCAGCGCGTGTCACCCGACCGGGGTGCCGGGCGACCGTGACGAATGACCCGATGTGAACGTCAACCCACCCTCCCCACAGCACAGTTGAGGAAATCCGGCATAGGCTTGTCGTTCATGAGTGTCGATCAGGTGACCCTGCGTCCGGTGACCGAGGACGACCTGTCCGTCCTGGAACTGTTCCTGACGGATCCCGAGACCGCCACACCCTTCCAGTGGTTCGGTTGGCGGGATCCGCGGCGCTGGCGGCGCAAGTGGGCGGAGAACCGGATGCTCTGCGACGACGCGGGCCATCTGTTGGTGGTGCGCGGCGACGAGCGGCTGGGGTTCGTCGGGTGGCGGAAGGTCACGCCCACCCCGAGCACGTCCTACTGGAACATGGGCATCGCCCTGCTGCCGGAGGCACGCGGCAAGGGCGTGGGCACGGAGGCGCAGCGGCAACTGGTCCGGTATCTGTTCGCGCACACGCTCGTGGTGCGGATCGAGGCGGACACCGAGGCGGAGAACATGGCCGAGCAGCGCGCCCTGGAGAAGGTCGGGTTCACTCGCGAGGGGCTGATGCGCAGTGTGACGTTCCGGGACGGCCGGTGGCGCGACTGTGTGCGCTACAGCATCCTGCGCGACGACATCGACGACGTACGCTGACTCTCCGCGCGAAGGAGGCCGCACCGGTCGCGAGTCCGGTGAGGCCTCGGCCTTCCGCCTTCGGTGGACCATGGTGACCCGTGCCGGCCCGGCGGGTCAGCGGACCACCACGGGCCGGAACCGCCGGTACAGCACGGCCCCGCCCAGGACCAGGGCCCCGCTCGCGGCGATCGCGGGCACCGTCTGGTCCGTGCCCGTGTGGGCGAGGGACGCCGCGGGCGGCGGAGCGTAGTGCCGCGGGCCGGGATGCGCGACCGCCCTGGGCGGCGTGTGCGGCCTCGGAGTGGGTGTGAGCGGGTGATGGGGCAGGCCGCCGGAGGTGTTCGTGGCCTGGTTGCCCACCGACGCGTTGCCGAGGCCGGCCACGGTCACCGAGTTGCCGCTGACGTTCACCGGGAGGTGGACCGGGAGCTGCAGAACGTTGCCCGAGAGCACGCCCGGGGAATCCTTTCCGCTGCCGAGTGCGACGGCACCGCCCTGTGCACCCTCGCCGCCGTTCCCGTAACCCCTGCCACCCCTGCCGCCACCGCCGCCCCCGCCCCCGCCACCGGCGGCGGGGCCACTGCCGTGGCTCTCATTGGCGCAGCCGTTGCCCGCCGCGGGATTGAGGAGACCAACCACGTTCACGGTGTTCCCGCATACGTTCACGGGGATGTGCACCGGGAACTGGATGGTGTCGCCGGAGATCAGCCCGGGCGAGCCCGCCGTGCCCCCGTCCGCCGTGGAGTCGGCGTGCGCCGGCATCGTCACGGCCAGCGCGCCCGAGGCGGCGGCCACGGCGAGCAAACCATTTCGGGTAACCCGTTTCATAGGTTCCCTGCCTTCCAGACATCGTCGCGGGCACTCACCCGCACCGCGTAAAACGCGAAAGCACCATCCGAGTTATGGCTTATCGGGCGTTCACCCCATCGAGCGTCCCGCTTATCGAACTACCGGATGGTCCGAGAGGTCCGGGGGCGGCGCGCTGAGTAAGGGACGACGGCCCGGACCGCTCGCCCGGAGGCGTGCTCCCGGACACCCGCTTATCGTGATCCGTAGCGTGATCGAGCGGGTATTCCCGGCCCCGGTCCAACGCCGGGTGTCCCTGGAGGCATGCATGCTGTCCGTGCACCGATGCTGGGCGTGCGCCGGAACCGGCGTCGCGACGCTGGCCCTGCTGGCGGCGGGGCTGCCCTCGGCGGCGATGGCCGCCGAGGGCCCCGACCTGTTCCGGTTCTACCACCAGACGATCAAGTGGGCCGCCTGCAAGGGCGCGGGCATGCCCGCGGACCTGCAGTGCGGGAAAGTAACCGTCCCTCTGGACTACGCGCACCCTGCGGGCGGGACGCTCGATGTCGCACTGGCCAGGTACCGCGCGACGGGCAAGTCGAGGGGTTCCCTGTTGCTGAACTTCGGCGGCCCCGGCGTCGCGGGCATCCGGGAACTCGCGGCCACCGGCAAGGATTTCATGGGGCTCACCAACGGCTACGACGTGGTGACCTTCGACCCCCGGGGCATCGGCCGGTCCTCGCCCGTCAGCTGCGGCGAGGGTGTCGACGCGGCCTCCGGTACGACGGACCCCACGGCCGGCGGCGGCAATCCGCAGGCCGCCCTCAAGGCGCTGCAGAAGGCCGCCACCGACTGCGCCAAGCACTCCGGCCCCGTACTGCCCCACATCGGCACGGTCAACGCCTCCCGGGACATGGACGTGATACGCCAGGCGCTCGGCGACAAGAAGCTCAACTTCCTCGGTTTCTCGTACGGAACGCGCCTGGGCGCGGTGTACGCGACCCAATTCCCCAAGAAGACGGGCCGGATGGCGCTCGACGGCGTGGACACCCTCACCGAGCCGCTGTCCGAGCAGGGCCTGGTGGGCGCCGAGGGGCAGCAGACCGCCCTGGAGGACTTCCTCACCTGGTGCACCCAGGACGTGGCCTGCCCGTTCGGACAGGATCCGCGCGGCGCCCGGCAGAAGGTCGCCCAGCTCGTCGTCTCGATGGACAAGGATCCGGTGCCCACCGAATTCGGGCAGCTGTTCTCGGGGCAGGACCTCGCGGGCGCCATCGGTCAGGCGCTCTACAGCCGGCAGCTGTGGCCGTCACTCGAACGGGCGCTCGCCTCACTCGTCCAGGACGGCGACACCCGTGGGCTCACGAAGCTGTCGCGAGGCGCCGCGCTGCCCGACCCGCGGCGCCCCGGCACCCCGCACGCCGGACTGGTCGACCCGGCGAACGTCCCCGTCGACAACCTCCCCGCCGCCCTCATGGCGATCAACTGCGCGGACGACCCCGACCGGCCCACCGCCGACCAGGTCACCAAGGACATCGGCCGGCTGCGCGCCGCGTACGAGGAGGCGTCGCCGGTCTTCGGCCGCTACCGGCTCACCGAGGTACTGATGTGCTACGGCCGCCCCAAGGGCACCGACTACATCCGCGACAAGGTGCACGATGTCAGCGCCCCGAAGATGCTCCTGGTCGGCACCCGGGGCGACCCCGCGACCCCGTACCGCTGGACCGAGGAGACCGCCAAGCGGCTCGGCCCCTCGGCCGTCGTGCTCGACAACAAGGGCGACGGCCACACCGGGTACACGTCCTCCAAGTGCGTGCACCAGAAGGTCGACGACTTCTTGCTGTACGGCTCCCTGCCGGAGAACGGCAGCTCCTGCGACCCGGAAAACTCGGCGGGCCCATGAACGGACACGCACGGACGCACATCACATACCGGACGCAAGCACCCGGGGCCGTCACACTGAGCAGGCGTCGCCCCGCGCACGCCGCACCCGTACGTGAGCAACGGCCGCACCCGTACGCGCACCGTTCGTGACCGAAACAGGGGGAACCCACCGATGCGCATCCGCCCCGTCCTCACCGTCCCGGCCGCCGCCGCGGCGGCGGCGCTGCTCCTCGCCGTGCCCCGGACGAGCTCGGCCGCCGCACGGCCCGCCCAGTGCGCCGAGAAGGCCGTCGTCGTACGGGCACACCGGTCCGCCGACCCCACCGTGGTGCGCATCAGCGTCACCAACCGCTCGTCCCTGACCTGCACCGTCGATCGCATCCCCACCGTCACCTTCGGGGACCTCGACGGCGCGGCCCTGCCGGTGCCCGCCGGCCGGAGCGGACCGTACCCGCTCGGTGCGGGCCGGACGGCGTACGCGGCCGTGCGGACCATCGCCGACCCGGCGGACCCGGAGACCCGCCGGGTGGACTCCATCAGCGTCTCGGCGGACCCGTCGCGCTTCGGACGTTCGTTCACCGCGCGCGAGCTGGGCGCCGGTGACGCCGTCCTGGTGTGGGAGCCGGTGACGACGTGGTGGAAGTCGTCGCGGGCCGCCGCCGACCGGGCGCTCGGGTAGTCGCTCAGACAAGGGTCACGTCCGGGGCGTACAGGTCCAGCCACAGCGCCAGGTCCAGGGTCCGTTCCAGTCCCCGCCGCGACGCCTGCGCGATCTGCGGGGTGTCGCGGTGGGCGGCCCGGTGGACCCGTTCCCGGTCGACGAGGTCGAAGACCGCGTGCGCGGGCCGGGTCAGGAGGTCCTTGGCCTGGTCCTGGAGGGCGATCGCGTACTTGGGGTCCTGGGTGGACGGATAGGGACTCTTGACCCTGTCGTACACCGACTTCGGGAGCAGGTCCGCGGTCGCCTCCCGCAGCAGGCTCTTCTCCCGCCCGTCGAAGGACTTCAGGGACCACGGCGTGTTGTACACGTACTCGACGAGCCGGTGGTCGCAGAACGGGACCCGTACCTCCAGGCCGACCGCCATGCTCGCGCGGTCCTTGCGGTCGAGCAGGACGCGCACGAAGCGGGTCAGGTGGAGGTGGCAGATCTGCCGCATCCGGTACTCGAAGTCGCTCTCGCCGTCGAGGCGCCGGACACCGGCGACGGCCGTACGGTAGCCGTCGGCGATGTACGACTCCAGGTCCAGCGCCCGGGCGAGGTCCGGGCGCAGTACGTCGGCGTCGTCGCCAAAGGCCCGGCCGAGCCGTACGAGCCAGGGGAAGGTGTCGGCGCAGCGGGCCTCCTCGTCGAAGAACCACGGATAGCCGCCGAAGACCTCGTCCGCCGACTCCCCGGAGAGCGCGACCGTGGAGTGCACGCGGATGGCCTGGAAGAGCAGGTACAGGGAGGTGTCCATGTCGCCGAAGCCCATGGGGAGGTCACGGGCCCTGACGACCTTCGCCCGTACGTCCGGGTCGGCCAGGGCGTGCGCGTCGAGGACGATGTCCTGGTGGTCGGTGCCCGCTGCGCGGGCCACGTCGTGCACGAAGGGGGTGTCCGGCGTGGAGCGCAGTTCGTCGGCGACGAAGTGGTCGGTCTGGCCGACGAAGTCGACGGCGAAGCTGCGCACCTTCTGGCCGTGCCCGGCCAGCTGCCGGGCGGCCAGCGTGGTCATGGCGGAGGAGTCGAGGCCGCCGGAGAGCAGGGTGCAGCGCGGCACGTCGGCGACGAGCTGGCGGCGCACGATGTCGTCGAGGAGCGAGCGAACGGTGGCGATGGACGTGTCACGGTCGTCGGTGTGCGCGCGGGTCTCCAGCTGCCAGTAGACGTGGCGGCTCACTCCGGAGCGGTCGACGGTGACGACGGTGCCGGGTTCGACCTCGCGCATGCCGTCCCACACCGCATGTCCGGGTGTCTTGACCAGGGTGAACAGCTCGCGCAGGCCGTCGAGGCGGACCCGGGCACGGGCGAGCGGGTTGGCGAGGATCGCCTTGGGTTCGGAGCCGAAGAGGACACCGTCGGGGGTCGGGTAGTAGAAGAAGGGTTTGATGCCCATACGGTCGCGGATCATCACGAGCCGGTCGTGGCGGGCGTCCCAGACGGCGAAGGCGTACATGCCGTTGAGGCGCTCGGCGAGGGCCTTGCCCCATTCGAGGTAGCCGCGCAGGACCACCTCGGTGTCGGACACGGTCGAGAAGCGGTGACCGCGGTCGGTCAGCTCGCGGCGCAGCTCGGTGAAGTTGTAGGTCTCCCCCGAGTAGACGAGCGCGACCGTGCCGTCCGGAGTCTCTGCGGTCATGGGCTGGCGCCCGCCGGGCAGGTCGATGATCGCGAGCCGACGGTGTCCGAGGGCCGCGGGCCCCTCGGCCCAGGTGCCGCGGTCGTCGGGGCCCCGGTAGGACATCGTCTCCGTCATCGCGTCCAGTGTCCGGGCCTCGGCGCGCAGGTCGCGGTCGAAGGAGACCCAGCCGGTGATGCCGCACATGCGTTACCTCCTGCGTCCGGTTCACCGGGAGCACCGCGCCCACCTGCGCTTTCAGGGACGTACGAGCGCTTCCGCACAACCGGTTGCATCCAGCAGCTATATGACGAGGATGTGTCATGTGCGAAGGGTCGTCAACACGAACGTAGGCTGATCGGCCCAGCCGCCCCACGGTTCCGGCCGTGTTTCACGCCCCTCGGACCGGCGGATCGGCCCGCCGCCGGGTTGACCCCGATCGCCCCTTTCCCTCCCATGGGTTTGACTCGTGGTGTGCGCCGGATGCTCTTGCCGCTGTTCGTCGCCCTCGGCGCGGCCGGGGCGCTGGTCCTGGTGTGCGCCGTGTCGGCATGGTGGTGGTGCGCGGCGGGCGTGCTGCTGGCCCTGACCGCACTCGGCGTCCGGGACCTGGCTCAACGCCGCCACGCGGTGCTGCGGAACTATCCCCTGCTCGGCCACCTCCACTTCGTCATGGAGGCGCTCCGGCCAAAACTGCGGCAGTACGTCGTCGAGCGGAAGTACGACGGGCGCCCGTACGACCGTGAGGTGCGCGCCCTCGTCCACGAGCGGGCCCAGGGTGTCGACGCCGAGGAACCGTTCGGCACCGAGCGGGACGTGTACCTGAACGGGTACGAGTTCCTGGAACCGTCGATGCGCCCGGTCGAGGTGCCGGACGAGCCGCCCGTGGTGCGCGTCGGCGGCCCCGACTGCACCCAGCCGTACGACATGGCCCTGCTGAACGTCTCCGCGATGAGCTTCGGGTCGCTGTCCTCGAACGCGATCCTGGCGCTCAACAAGGGTGCGGCGCTGGGCGGGTTCGCGCACGACACCGGCGAGGGCGGGCTGTCGGAGTACCACTTGCGCGGCGGCGGCGACCTGATCTGGGAGATCGGCACGGGGTACTTCGGCTGCCGCACCGCCGAAGGGGGCTTCGAGGCACGGGAGTTCGCGGACAAGGCAGCGCTGCCGGAGGTCAAGTGCGTGTCGCTGAAGCTCTCCCAGGGGGCGAGGCCGGGGATCGGCGGGGTGCTGCCGGGCGCCAAGGTGAACGCCGAGATCGCCCGGGCCCGCGGTGTCCCGGAGGGTGAGACAGTGATCTCGCCGCCGTACCACCGGGTGTTCTCGACGCCGCGCGAGATGGTGTGCTTCCTCGCCCGGATGCGGGAGTTGGCGGGCGGCAAGCCGACCGGTTTCAAGCTCTGCGTCGGCTCGCGCCGTCAGTTCCTCGCCGTCTGCAAGGCGATGCTCTCCGAGGGAGTCACGCCCGACTTCATCGTGGTCGACGGCGCGGAGGGCGGTACGGGGGCCGCGCCACCGGAGTTCGCCGCCACCATCGGTACGCCGCTCACCGAGGGCCTGATCACGGTGCACAACGCGCTGGTCGGCACCGGGCTGCGCGACCGCGTCCGGATCGGTGCGAGCGGCAAGGTCGCCACCGGTTCGGACATCGTCAAACGGCTGGTGCAGGGCGCGGACTACACGAACGCGGCCCGCGCGATGATGTTCGCGATCGGCTGCCTCCAGGCCCGGCGCTGCCACACCAATACCTGCCCGGTCGGCGTCACGACCCAGGACCCGCGCCGGGTGCGCGCCCTGGACGTGGCCGACAAGTCCGCACGCGTGCACCGCTACCAACGGGCCACCGTCCGCGGCGCGAGCCAGATCATGGCCGCCATGGGGGTACGGGACCCGGCCGGCCTCGGGCCCCATCAGCTGCTCCGGCGTACGGACCCCACGACCGTACGCTCGTACGCGGAGCTCTACGAGTGGCTGGAGCCCGGGGTGCTGCGCGCCGAGCCGCCCGCGTCCTGGGAAGCGGACTGGAAGGCGGCGGATCCAGACGCGTTCTGAACGGTCAGAAATCCACCGGGTCCCTGACGATGGGGCAGGTCATGCAGTGGCCGCCACCACGTCCACGCCCCGGTTCGGCGCCGACGATGGTGATGACCTCGATCCCGGCCTTCCGCAACAGGGTGTTGGTCTGGGGGCCCCGACCATCGACCCGACGACCATCGTGGTGAGCGTCAGCAGCGTCAGTTTGGCGGCCGGCGGCGCCTGGGTTTCCGTGTCGACGTGCGTCATGGGCGTCCCGCGGAGGCGGGCATCGTCGTACGGCGACCACGATGCGGGGGAACGTCATAGGGCGACCTCCGCGACCCTGACAATCAACTGCCCCAAATGCCCGATAAGCGAATCGGTCCTATGGTGCTGGTATGGAGCACGCACTCAGCCCCGCGACCCTCACCGAGCTGCGCAGGCCGCGGCCCTACCCGGCGGTGTCCGTGTTGACGCCGACGCACCGCCGCGAACCCGACAACGCACAGGATCCGGTCCGGCTCCGCAATGTCGTGGCCGAGGCCAAGAAGCAGCTGGAGGCCGACCCCTCGGTCACCCGCGAACGGCGTACCGATGTCGTCGAGCAGCTCGAGCGGGCCCTGGCCGAGGTCGATCTGGCGCACGCCGAGGACGGCCTGGCGATCTTCGCAGCGCCGGGCGAGCACCAGGTCTGGTCGCTGGCCCGCACCGTGCCCGAGCGCGTGGTGCTCTCGGACACCTTCCTGACGCGCAACCTCGTCGCCGCGCAGGCCTCCGAGCGCCCATTCTGGGTCCTCGCGGTCTCGCCCGACCGGGTGACGCTGTGGAACGGTGGCGCCGGTCATGTCGTCGAGGACCACTCGGGTGACTTTCCGCTGACCAGGGACCGCGAGAATTTCGACGCGGAGCGCCAGGAGCAGATCGGTGACATGCCGAGCACCTTCCGCGACGAGGGCACCCGGCACTTCCTGCGCGAGGCCGACACCGCGATGAACGCGGTCCTGCGCGAGAACCCGCGGCCGCTGTACGTCACCGGTGAGACCGCCGCCCTTTCCTCCCTCGACGAGATCGGCACGGTCACCAAGGACGCGGTGCACATCCCGCACGGCGGCCTCGCGCACGGCACCCCCGACGCCGTGTGGCAGGCGGTACGTCCGCTGATCACCGCCGAGGTGCGGAAGGACACCGACGCGGTGGCCCGCGAGCTCGTATCGGCCCGTGGCCGCAGAGCGTTCGCCGCCGGAGTGGACGAGGTGTGGCAGAACGCGTCCCAGGGCCGCGTCCGGCTGCTCGCGGTCGAGGAGAACTACCGCGTGACGGTCCGCGACGACGGCGGCGACCATCTGATCCCGGCCGAGAGCGGTGACCTGGACGCCCGCGAGGACATCGTCGACGAGATCGTCGAACAGTGTCTGGAGACCGGCGCCGAGGTCCGCTTCGTCCCCGACGGAAGTCTCGGCGACGCGAAAGGCATCGCCGGGGTGCTGCGCTACTGATCTCCCCGGCCGACAATCACCTCGAGAGCATCCGGTCGGAGAGGTGAGCGTGTGAGTGAGCTGTTGGGTGTCGCGGTCCTGGGCGCGGGCCACATGGGCGCCGACCATGTACGGCGGATCGACCACGTGGTGAACGGCGCCCGGGTCGCGGCGGTGGCCGATCCCGACACCGGGCGCGCCAAGGACGCCGCGGCCGGAATCGACGGCGTCACCCTGCACACGGAGGTGACCGCCGCCCTGGACGCGCCCGGCGTCCAGGCGGTGTTGATCGCCTCCCCCGGGCCCGCGCACGAGGAGGCGCTGCTCGCGGCCTTCGAGCGCGGGCTGCCGGTGCTGTGCGAGAAGCCGATGGTGCCGGATTCGGCCGGGGCGCTGCGGGTGGTGGAGGCGGAGGCGCGGCTGGGCCGGCGGCTGGTGCAGGTCGGGTTCATGCGCCGGTACGACGCCGAGTACCGGCGGCTCAAGGCCCTGCTGGACAGCGGGCGGCTGGGCCGTCCGCTGATGCTCCACTGCACGCACCGCAATGTCTCCTCGCCGCCCGGCTTCACCTCGGCGATGCTGATCGACAGCTCCGTCTCGCACGAGATCGACGCGGCGCGCTGGCTGCTGGGCCAGGAGCTCACGGCCGTGACCGTGCTGCGCCCGCGACCCTCCGGGCACGCCCCCGAGGGCCTTCTCGATCCTCAGTTCGTGCTGTTCGAGACCGCGGAGGGCGCCCTCGTCGACGTCGAGGTCTTCGTCAACTCCGGATTCGGCTACCAGGTGCGGTGCGAGGCCGTCTGCGAGTCCGGGAGCGCGCGGATCGGGGACGAGCACTCAATGATCGTGACAGCGGCGGGCGGCGCCTGCGAGGAGGTGGCTCAGGACTACCTCGTACGGTTCGCCGCCGCGTACGACCGCGAGCTTCAGGCCTGGGTGGACGCCACCCGGAAGGGCCGGGTGACCGGGCCCAGCGCCTGGGACGGGTACGCGTCGTCGGCGGTCGCCGAGGCGGGGGTCCGGGCGCTGGAGAGCGGCGGCCGGGTGACCGTCGAACTCGCCCCGCGCCCGGACCTCTATGCCTGATCAGCCGCCGATACGCACGATCAGCCGCTGACGCTCGTGGCACCCGTCTCGATGTGCCCGGTGAACCGGCGCGACCAGTTCGTGTCGACGTCGAAGGTGACCGTGAGGTCGTACCAAACGTCCTGGTACGCGACGGCGTTGAAGTAGTCCTCGATCGAGCCGCCCGCGGCGACGGTGTACGTCCACGGCCCGTCGCCGCGGTGCTGGTTCGCGGTGATCGTGAACTTCACCAAAGAACGGCGGCCGACACTCGTTAGCGATTCACGCTTGCGTTATCACTTCTAACGAAAGCATGCTCCTCTATGCTGCCCACGTAAGGAGCAATCCCCACGGACAGACGAAGAGGGCGATGACATGGCCACGGAGAGCCGGACGGGACCCGGACCGCGCGATCGGTTTCGCGCGCAGGTGCGGGAGGAGGTCAAGGCCGCGGCACTGCGGCAACTGGCCGACGACGGCCCGGAGGCGCTGTCCCTCAACGCCATCGCCAAACAGCTCGGCATGACCGGGCCCGCGCTCTACCGCTACTTCGCCAACCGGGACGGCCTGCTGACCGAGCTGGTCATCGACGCCTACGCGGACCTGGCGTCCGCCCTCGCCCACGCCGCGGACGACGCCCCGGGGGACGCGGTCGCACGCCTGGCCTCGGTCGTGCGGGCCTACCGCGACTGGGCGCGGAGCGAGCCGCACCGCTACCGACTGCTGTTCCGGGCACCCCTGCCGGGGTACGACGCCCAGTCCACGCACCTGGTCGAGGCCGCCCAGCCGGCCATGAACGTCGTACTGAATGTGGCGAGCGCGTTGGCGGCGCCGGGCACGGCGGTTCCGGACGGCTCGGAGGCGCGGTTCCGGGAGTGGATGACGCGGCACGGAATCGAAGACATCCCCGCGGCGGCCGCCGCGCGGACCACGATGCTCTGGGCCCATCTGCACGGTCTGGTGAGCCTGGAGATCGAGGACAACTTCACCTCGATGGGCATCGATGCCGCCTCCCTCTACGAAGAGGAAGTACGAGACTTCGTCCGCGCGCTCTGACGGAGAGTCCGCCGCACCCGAGCATGAACATGCCTCGCACACGTGACCATCGAACACAAGAATGAAGGAGGTCTCCGGCCACCCTGTCAGCCCATCAAGTCACGTATGTTTTCTACGACTTGGCCGTGTGATCCGCGTACCGAATCGATCCCGGTCGACCCGTCCGTCTGGACTGCGGCATATGCCAGAAGCACCACCGGATCGTGTGTTGCCAAATCCCTTACAGGGCGTCGCGGGCTGTGCAACAGTCGTAACGGTCCTTCCGCCCAGCCTTGGTCGTACCGTCCCCCCATCGGAGTGCGTCATGCCGTCCCATCTCTCCGCGGACCGCCCAGCGGCCCAGCCGCCCCAGCGCGGCACGGTCGACGCGCTCATTTCGCAGACGCGGCGGCTGCGCGGCGAGGTGGACGCCGTACGGCGTGACGCACCGCTCGACGACACGGACCCCGAGGGACGCTGGCAGCGCGCGCTGTGCGACCTGGCGATGCATCAACTCAGCGACCTCGATGACCACTTGGCCCAGCTTCGGGACGGGCCGCCACCCGTGCCGGTGGAACCCCCCGCCGCGCCCGCCGTCCGCGCCGTCACGCCCGCGCCGCGGCGCGGCTCACTGCTCAGCCGGGTGGGCAGCGCCGAGTGGAACCTGCTGACGGACGAGGCCAGTTGGTCCGGGGAACTCTACGAGATCCTGGGCCGCGACCCCGCCGCTCCCCCGCTCACCCTCGACGAACTGCCCTCGTTGATGCTCGACGAGGACCGCCCGATGCTGACGGCGATGGTCACGGACTGCCTCATCGACGCCAAGCCCATCGACGGGGAGTTCCGCATCGTGCGCCCCGACGGCGGGGTGCGGACCGTGCACATGATGGGCGAGCCCGTGCTCGACACCGACGGCAGCACCGCCGCGATGTGGGCCGTACTGCGTGATGTCAGCGAACTGCGCCGCAGCCAGCTGACGGTGAGCGAGACCCGTGACTCGCTGCAGCGCCACCGGCACCACGCACAGACCGAGCGCCGGCTCGCGGTCGAGTTGCAGGAGGCCGTGCTGCCGCCCTGGCGCAGTTCGCTGCGGTTCCCGCAGCGAGACCCCGAGGCCCTGGACCTCGCCGCCCGCTATCTGCCCTCGTCGACCAGCGCGCTGATCGGCGGCGACTGGTACGACGCACTGGAACTGCCCGACGGGGAAAAGCTGTTGAGCGTCGGCGACCTCACCGGACACGGCGTCACGGTCGCCTCGGGCATGGCGATGCTGCTCGGCGCCCTGCGCGGCATGGCCATGGCAGGCACCCAGCCGGGTCAACTCCTTTCCTGGCTCAACCAGTTGCTTGACGCCTCGATCCAACCGGCCCTCGGCAGCGCCGTCTGCTGCCGCTACCAGCCCGGGACCCGCACCCTCACCTGGGCGCAGGCAGGACACCCCGCCCCGCTGCTGTTCCGCAACGGGACGGGGCACATGCTGGCAGCGCCGGACGGCGTGCTGCTCGGGGCGACCTCGGGTGCCACCTACGGGCAGGCCGAAGAGACCCTCGAGGACGGCGACCTGCTGCTCCTGTACACCGACGGACTGGTCCCCCGGCGCTACGGAGCGGGAGCCGTCCAGGGGCTGCTCGACCTGGCCCCGCGCTTCCACGGAGCCCGCACGGCCCAGGACTGCGTACGGACGGTTGTGGAGGAGTTCGGCGAGACCGAGCGCGAGGACGACGCCTGCGTGCTCATCGCCAGGATTGGCTGATGCAGGTAGCCGGGATTGACTGATAGGCCGACAGAGATCTGGATCGGCCGTCTGTAAGGGATCCCCCTGAGGGGCCCTTCATACCTGGGCGTTCAGGCCCGACTGCTCAGGCTCATGCGCTCACGCCCGTGCGCCGGTGCCCCCGCTCCTCGGCCTGAGCGAGCCCTTGGGGAGGGCGAGTTCGATCTCCTCACGCAGTTCGTGGATCTTCGGGTAGCCGGAGTACTGAGCGGTCAGCCGGTACATCTCCCGCAGCCGGTCCCAGGTGCGGAGGGAGGAGTTCGCCCCCATCGACACGAGGGCCAGTCGTGCGTACCGGTCCGCCTGCTCGGGGTCGTCCGCGATGAAGCACGCCGAGGCCAGCGACAGCCAGTCGAAGATCTGCGACCGCTGCCGCCCGTTCTCCCGCAGATGCAGCGCCTCCTTGGCATGGCGCTGTGCCGTGGTCGCCGCGGCCGGGTCGTGCTCCGCCAGCGTCCGGTAGGCCAGGGCCTGCATGCCGTGCATGTCCGCCTCGTCGAACATCTGCATCCAACTCGGCGGCGGCACATCACCCTTGTCGGAGACGAAGAGTTCCTCCGCCTCCCCCAGGGTGCGCCGCATGGCCTGGCCCTTGCCCATCGACGCCTGTGCCCAGGCCTCGATCGTGTAGAGCATGGCCCGGGTGCGCGGCAGCATCTCGGAACCCGAGCCCGACTTGGCGAGCTTCATCAGGTCCAGGGCGTCGTCGGGCCGGCCCAGGTGGACCATCTGACGGGCGGCGCGGGAGAGCGCCTCCCCGGCGCGCGGCCGGTCGCCGCCCTCTCGGGCCGCGTGCGCGGCGATGACGAAGTACTTCTGGGCCGTGGGCTCCAGGCCGACGTCGTGCGACATCCAGCCCGCGAGGACGGCGAGATTGGCGGCGACGCCCCACAGGCGCCGCTGCAGATGGTCGGGGTGTCGGTAGGAGAGCATGCCTCCCACTTCGTTGAGCTGGCCCACCACGGCCTTGCGTTGCAACCCGCCGCCGCGAGCCGCGTCCCAGGCCCGGAACACCTCGACCGAGCGCTCCAGTTCCTCGATCTCCTGCGACCCGATGGGGGCGGCCTCGTAACGGTCGAACCCAGCGGAGTCGGCGTGCAGGGGATTCTCGATGTCAGGGGCGTCGGCCGAGAGGGCCGGATCGGTGTGGAGCCAATCGTGCATGGCACTGCTGAGTGCAGATCCCGCGGCGAGCGCGGCACCCGCGCCCACCAAGCCGCGTCGGTTGAGCATGAGGTCCATTCCCGTGAATTCGGTGAGGACCGCAGCGGTCCGCTCGGGCGCCCACGGCACTCCGTCGGGATGTTCCACATTCCCGCCGCCCGGCCGCTTCCCCACACGCCCGTGCCGCACCAGACCGAGGTCCTCGATGGTCACGACACGACCGAGACGCTCGGTGAAAAGAGCCGCCAACACACGCGGAACCGGATCGCGCGGGATCTCTCCCACGTCGATCCAACGCCGCACCCGTGAGGTGTCGGTCGCCAGCTGGGGGTGGCCCATGACCGCCGCCTGCTTGTTGACCAGCCTCGCGAGCTCGCCCTTGGACCAGCCGGCCAGGCCGAACAGGTCCGACAGACGAGTGTTGGGTTGTCCGTTCACGTCAAGCCCCCAGGTTCTCGGCTGAGTTGACAGTAACCCTCTGTCAGTTGCGGAGCGACTATTCGCCAGGGTGCGCCAGGGTGCGCCAGATGGTGTGCCACTGGGCATCGGGTGTCAGGTAGGAAAGCGCCACCCCGACCCGGTTGCCAAGGGACATTCCCCAGGGTGCACCAGGGCGGCCGGGGCGGGTAGCGCAGCAACTTGCAGGCACACGAAGGGATCTGTATCGCCCATGTACACAGCATCGTCCTCCGTGTCCGCTCCGCCCCGGTCGCTGCACCCCCGCCCGGCGGCGGGCAGCGGCCCCTACCTCGACCCCGCGCGACCGGCGGCCCCCGCGCTCGGCGCCGGCAGGACGCGGCGCGTTCCGGGGCTCGGCACCCAACCGCTCAGCGGGAGAATCGACTTGTCCGGCCCTCAGGGCGCGCCGCTGCGCACGGCGATCGCGTCGGTGCACCGGATCTGTCCGGAGTTCGCTCCGGTCCAGGTACTGCGCCGCAGCGGGCGCTCCGTGCTTCTCGTCGGTACGACGGGGCGCAGTACGGCCGTCGCCAAGTGTTTACTGGACCACTCCCCTATCTGGACGGAGCGGATCCGACATGAAATAGCGGCTTATCGCTCGTTCGTGCGGCATCGGCCGCCGGTCCGGGTGCCACGGCTGATCGCGGCGGACCCGGACAACTGCACCCTCGTGATCGAGCGGATGCCGGGACGGGTGGCCGCGCTGCAGCGGCATCCGGCCGAGGCACCGCCCCGCGCCGACATTCGGGCGGCACTGGGTGCGATCTGTCGACTGAACGCGTGGCGGCCGCCGGCGGGCACGTTCGACGCCCCGCTGGACTACGCGGAGCGGATCTCCCGTTTCCATGATCTGGGCCTGCTCACGGACCGGGACATGGGCGACCTGCAGAAACTGGTGCACGGCATCGCGCACTCGGCGGGCCGTCAGGGCATGGGCCAGTTCTGTCACGGAGACGCGTTGCTGTCGAACATCCTGCTCTCACCGGCCGGTCCGGTGCTGGTGGACTGGGAGCACGCGGGTTGGTATCTGCCGGGCTACGACCTTGCGACGCTGTGGGCGGTCCTCGGTGACGCTCCGGTGGCGCGACGCCAGATCAGTCAGCTCGCGCAGTCGGCCGGTCCCGCGGCGCGCGACGCCTTCCTGGTGAACCTGATGCTCGTACTGACCCGGGAGATCCGTACGTACGAGACGGCCGTGCAGCGTTCGATGCACGACGCGACCCCGGCGGCTCCGGGACCGGCCCACCCGGGTGCTGCGCCGTCCGGCGAGGAACAGCGGCTGCTGCTCAGGCGGCTGCACGACGACTGCCAGATGGCCCGCCGGGCCGTCCGAGCGGCGGTCGGCACTCGCTGACGGGGACGAAGGTCCGCAGTGCGCCTGAACGGCGGCGCACCGCGGACCTTCGTCGTGCGGGGCACTGGCGTGCGGCCACCGATGCACGGCCGGTGTCCCTCTCGCCGGGGACTCCGACATGACGCCGACATGCGGTGCCGTTGCGCGGCAGTACCGGCCTGCGTCCGGGCGGCTCACGCCAGGAGACACGGCACCTCCCCGCCACCGGACCGTCCGCGGCGCGAACCCGTGCACCGCGACAGCGGCCGAGGACCGGTCCGGCTCGCGCCGGAACACGGCATGATCCCTTTCGGCGCAGCGCCGGGCGCGCCCTCGGTGAAATCCCTTCCGCTGCGACCTTCACCCGTTCGCGCCACCGGTCCACTCCACTGCCGCCTCGCAGGCCGCCCCGCCTCCGCCACGAAAACCCGTTCAGCCCTCGCTGACATGGGAAATCACCTGCTCCTGGGCATGATTGACGGATCGTCGGAGAGCCGATACCACTGACCACGTTCGGTTCCCGCACGCCCCACCGCGCTCGACCGTCCCAGGAGGCTGCATTGCGAGGATTCCTCACCGACCCCGAGGCCACCGCCGGGCACAGACGCGCGCGCCGCACAGCGGGCGCCGTTGCCTCGGCGGCGCTGATGTTGCCGCTGCTCGGCGCGGCACCGGCGGGCAGCAGCGCGCAGGTGCCCGCCGCAGGGCTCCAGCGGGCCTTCGCCGGCGCGGCCGCCGAGTACCACGTGCCGCTCAGCGTCCTGCTCGGCGTCTCCTATCTCCAGTCCCGCTGGGACACGCACGCCGGCGCGCCGAGCGTCGGTGGCGGCTACGGCCCGATGCACCTCACCGACGCCCGCACGGCGATCGCCGAGGCACCGCACCACAGCGAGGGCACGGAGGACGCCCGCGGCGACAGCTCCCGCGCGCCCCTGCTCCCCGACACCAAGGTGCCGGAGAACTCCCAACTCCCCGCGCGGCTCAAGACGTTGACGAAGGCCGCCGAGCTCACCGGCCTCCCCGCGGAGCAGCTGCGTACCGACGCCGCCGCGAACGTGGCGGGCGGCGCCGCGCTCCTCGCCGCCGCGCAGAAGGACCTCGGCGAGCCGTTGAGCGACAACGCGGCCGACTGGTACGGCGCGGTGGCGCGCTTCTCCGGCGCGGACGACAGCGCGACCGCGGCGACGTACGCCAATGACGTGTACGAGGTGATCCGCGAGGGCGCGAAGCGCACCACGGACGCCGGTCAGAAGGTCACGCTCGCCGCCCGGCCCGGGCTGAGTCCCGACACCGCACAGCTGCGGCGAGCCGGGCTGCGCACCGTTTCCGCCGATGGCACGGAGTGCCCAAAGACCGTGTCCTGCGAGTGGATCCCGGCCCCGTACGAGGAGTTCGGCGAGGGCGACTACGGCAACCACGACCTCGGGGACCGGCCCGCGTCGCAGAGCATCAAGTACATCGTCATCCATGACACGGAAGGCACCTGGGACGGCGTTCTGAAGCTGGTCCAGGACCCGACCTACGTGTCGTGGAACTACACTCTGCGCTCGACCGACGGCCATATCGCCCAGCATGTGAAGGCGAAGGACGTGGCCTGGCACGCGGGAAACTGGTACGTCAACGCCAAATCGATCGGCCTGGAGCACGAGGGCTTCCTCGCCTCGCCGGACGCCTGGTACACGGAAGAGATGTACCGGGCCTCGGCGCGGCTGGTGAAGTACCTCGCCAAGAAGTACGGCATTCCGCTGGACCGGCAGCACATCCTGGGCCACGACAACGTGCCGGGGCCGACCACGTCGACCATCCCCGGCATGCACACGGACCCGGGCCCGTACTGGGACTGGCAGCACTACTTCACCCTGCTCGGCCACCCCTTCCAGGGCGCGAAGCACGACGGCGGTCTGGTGACCGTGCTGCCCGACTTCGACAAGAACCAGCCGGAGTACACGGGCTGTGTCACCAACGGCGAGCCCTGCGCGGCGCACGGCTCCAGCGAGGTGCGGCTCTACTCCCAGCCGGACGAGACCTCGCCCCTGGTCAAGGACATCGGGCTGCGGCCCAAGGGCGACGACTCGACGATCGACGTGAACGACGTGGGTTCGCGGGTCTCCACCGGGCAGCGGTACGCGGTCGCCGACCGTGACGGCGACTGGACGGCGATCTGGTACCTGGGCCAGAAGGCCTGGTTCAAGAACCCGAAGAGCCGGCCGACGGCGGTGAACGCCTCGGGGACGGTCGTGACGCCCAAGGCCGGCCTCACGGAGATCCCCGTGTACGGGCGGGCCTACCCGGAGGCGGCGGCGTATCCGGCTGACGTGCCGGTCCAGGCCGTGTCGCCACTGCCGTACAAGCTCCTGGCAGGCCAGAAGTACGCGGTCGGTGACGAGGTACCGGGCGAGTACTTCTACGCGCCGACCTTCGACACGGCCCCGCACAGGGTCGTGATCGGCACGGACATGTACTACGAGATCCAGTTCGGCCACCGGGTGGCGTTCGTGCGGGCCGCGGACGTACAGGTGACGCCTTCGGGTTCATAGGTGCCGGGGGCCGGGACGCGCACAGCGACCCCGGCCCCCGGACCCGTCGCTGCTCCGGCCACAGGCCCCGCCCCGGGAACACCACGACGGGCCCGCCGCTGCTACACCCAGTCCCGGCGCGCGGCCTGCCAGGCCAGTTGCATACGGGTGGCCGTACCAGCCGCCGATGGCATGCCGGCGGCGGTCAGCGCCAGTGCCGCACAGAATCCGCCGCCGCCGGACGCGATGTCACCGTTTCCCGGTGGCGCGGATGAGACATGTCGCAGCCGCGCCATCACGCGGACTCCGCGGATGTCGGGATCGGCACAGGGTGACCGCCTGCCGCCATGGGCATAGCCGGCGCAGCGCTGACGTTCGACTGTTCACCAGAGATCGTCTGTTCACCGGTGATCGTCGCGAATGATGGAGGAGCCCCGTGCCACTGCCCTCAAACCCCTTGCGGAAGCTGGGCTTCCTGACCATCGGGCTGTTCGACGAGGCCGACCCGCGGCGGGGCCACGAGTCGACGCTGGAGATCATCGAGCTCGGTGAGCGGCTGGGATTCGACAGCGCGTGGGTGCGGCACCGCCATCTGCAGTACGGCATCTCCTCCCCCGTCGCCGTCCTGGCCGCGGCCTCGCAGCGCACCAGCCGGATCGAACTGGGGACGGCGGTCATCCCGGTGGGATGGGAGAACCCGCTGCGGCTGGCCGAGGATCTGGCGACGGTCGACATCCTGTCCGGGGGCCGCCTCAACCCGGGCGTCAGCGTCGGCCCGCCGATGCACTACGACCAGGTCAAGCACGCGCTCTACCCCGACACCGCGGACGTCGAGGACTTCAGCTACGCCCGGGTGGAGCGGCTGCTGGACTTCGTACGCGGCGAGTCGGCCACCGACTTCAGCGGCGTCGAGGGCTTCGAGGTGTTCTCGGACCGGGTCCAGCCGCACGCCGCCGGTCTGGGGCGGCGCATGTGGTACGGCGGCGGCAGCCTGCGCTCGGCGCAGTGGGCGGGCGAGCACGGGATGAACCTGCTGACCAGCAGTGTCGTCAAGGCGGAGGAGTCCGAGGACTTCGCCGAGGTCCAGCTGTCGCACATCCGGACCTTCCGCGCCCACCACCCCGACGGCGACCGGGCCCGGGTCTCCCAGGGCCTCGTCGTCATCCCCACCGACAGCGCCTCACCCGAACAGCGGAAGAAGTACGAGGAGTACGCCCTCAAGCGCACTCCTCGTACCGCGACTCCGCAGGGACCGGCCCGGATGATGTTCGCGCGCGATCTGGTCGGCACCTCCGAAGAGATCGCCGAACGGCTCTACGCCCACGCCGCGTTCCGTGAGGTCGACGAGGTCGCGTTCGCGCTGCCGTTCACCTTCGAGCATGAGGACTACGTACAGATCCTCACCGACGTCGCCAGCAAGCTCGGCCCGGCACTCGGGTGGCGGTCGGCCGCCTGAACGCGCACGGGGCGCCGGGGGCTCAGCCCTGCTGGAAGAGCTCCGGGGGCAGCGGCTTGAGCAGGGCGTACAGGTCGTCGGTGATGGGGCGGTCCCAGGCGGCGATGGTCACCAGGACGTTGTCGTCGCGGTCGAACTGCACACAGGAGATGCGGGTCTCGGAGAGCTTGAGTCGGCGCACGATGAGGAGACCGTCACCCTGCATCACCGGCATGTCCTCGGTCCCGGTGACGGTGACCTCCTCGTCGTTCTCCAGCGCCAGCAGCAGCTGGGCCACCTCGAACGGGACCTCTCCCTCTGGGACCTCGCGAGCCGGGGAACCCTCGGGCAGATTGCCGATGATCATCGCGGGGCCGCGGCCGCCGAACAGGTCGTAGCGCAGGAAGACACCCTGGCAGCTGCCGTCGGGGGCGGGCAGCAGGCCCGCGCCGAGATTGCCCGGCCAGTCGCCCGGGTCCATGGCCAGAACGTCGAAGTCGGGCCCGGCGGGCGTGGCACTGCGGCGGCGGAGGAAGGACATGCCGCAATGGTACGTGCCCGGGCGTGAACCGGGCCTTGGGGGCGTCCCCCGTGCGCGCCTGGAACCTGTCCGGTCGCTCACGTCGGAGACGCGGTTTGTGGCACGCACATCCGCACCGCCGGGAGAGCCGCTGCTTTCCTTCACCGTGATCGACCGGACAGGTCCTGGTGGACCGGCTTTTCCTCCAGCGCCGCCGCCAGTCCCGCACGGTCCGTACCCACCTTCCGGTAGACCGCCGAGAGCAGACGGACGACGGTCGGCTCGTCGGTCCCCAGCTCCTCGGCGACCTCGGCCGTGGTGCGGCCCCCGGCGGTGAGCGCGGCGGCGGCGCGTTCACGGGCCGTGAGGGTGTCCGTCTCCGTGCTGTGCAGGCGGCGCGGGCGCAGTCCGGCGGCGGCCAGCTCGGCGCGGGCCTCGTCGCCGAGCCCGTCGGCGCCGCAATGCACGGCCGCGTCCAGCCCCCGGTACAGGTGCTCGGCTGCCTCCTTGGGGCGGCCCGTGCGGCGCAGCTCGGTGCCCAGGGCGACCAGCGCACAGGCGAGTTCGTACGCGGCCGGGGAGCGCTCCAGGTGGCTGACGGACTCTTCGAGGAGTTTGACGCGCGTCGATGAGCCGGAGGAGACCTCCGCGGCGGCCCGCAGCGCCTGTCCGACGGCCGAGGGGGCGCCGAACTGGCGGGCACGCTGCACCGCTTCGAGTGCCGTGGCGACGGCGCGCTCCGGAGCGTGGTGGCGTTCGGCGCGGGCGAGGTGGAGCTGCCAGGGGCACCAGGCGGGGTTGCGCATGCCGCGTGGGTCGAGGCGGCGCCCGGCCGCCTGCAGCTCGGCGGCGGCGTCCTTGGTGAGGCCGCGGGCGAGGAGCAGTTCGCCATACACGGTCTGGACGTCGGGAAAGGTGACCGCGGCCGGGAAGGGCGCGCCGAACGCGTGGTCCTCGCCGATCTGCGCGGCCTCGGTGACGCGGCCGCGGGCGAGCAGGACCTCGATGAGGACACCGACGGCGTACCAGTGCACGGGCGTCCCGGCGCCGACGCGCTCGGCGAGCCTGAGGCCCGCGCGGGCGAAGTCCTCGGCCTCGGCGAGCCGGCCGCGGCGGTAGCGGACGTACCCCAGGAGGGTGTAGCCGAAGGAGAGGTGGGCGCCGTACCAGCCCTGGGACTCGAAGTCGGCGATCCCGGCGGCGAACAGTTCCTCGGTGCGACCCGGGCGGTCCGCGTACATGAAGGTGAGGGCGACCAGGACGGGGACCTCGAAGCCGCGGTCGGCCTCGGCCCAGCGGAACCCTCCGGCGAGGGCGCGCTCGGCGTGGTGGAGCGCTACGTGGGCGGGTTCGCCGCGCAGGGTGGCGTCCCAGGCGCGCAGTCCGATGACATACCGCTCGGTGAGGTCGCGGCCGGTGAGCCGGTCGGCGAGGCGGGTCAGCCGGCGGGAGCGGGCGGGCGAGTCGGGCTCGTCGGCGCGGAAGGCGTCCCACATGAACTGTTCGGACTGCATGCGCAGCCGCACCCGGGCGTCGCCGGTCACGCGGATCTCACGGGCGAGCGTCTCGGAGGCCTCGGCGAGCCGGTCGCTGTGGGCGAGGACCTGGGAGAGCCGGTAGACGATGTTGTGGCGCAGCTCCGGGTCGGTGATGGGTTCTTCGAGGGCTGCCCGGAGGTGGTTGACGGTGGTCGCCGGTTCGGTGAGCAGGGAGGCACAGCCCAGTTCGTGGAGGACCGCGGCCCGCTCCTTGAGAGGCGGCGGTTCGCGCAGGGCGCGGGCGAGGTAGCGGCGGGCCGTGTCGGGGGCTCCGGCGCGCTGGGTCTCGTGGGCGGCGGCGCGCAGTTGCTGGACGAGCCAGTTGTCGCCGTCGGGGTGGGTCTCCATGAGGTGGCGGGCGGCGGCGGAGGGTCCGAGGCCCTCGTTGATGACACACCACGCGGCCTGGCCGTGCAGGGCCACGCGGACGCCGCCGGGGATGGCGCGGTAGACGGCGGTGGCGATGAGCGGGTGGACGAACTCCAGAGTGCCCGCGGCGGTCACCGCGCCGGTGAGGATGCGGGCGCCGCGCAGGGCGTCCGCCGCGTCGGCGGCCTCCTCGGAGCCGAGCCCGGCGACGGCGGCGGCCAGGGCGGGAGGGATCTCCGTACCGAGGACCGCGCAGGCCCAGGCGAAGCGCACGGTCGAGGTGCCGAGCCGTTCGAGGCGGGCGATGAGACCGCTGCCCTTGACGGCTGCGGCGAGGTCGCGCAGCAGATGGGCCCCGGCCTCGGTCGGGACCAGTCCGCGGTCGCGGACCTTCGCCGTCAGCTCGACCGCCTCGAAGGGGTTGCCCGCCGTGACGGCCCAGCACTCGTGGCAGAAGGCGTCGTCGGCCTGGGTGCCGAGGTCCTCGCGGACGAGACGGGCGACGGCGGCGGCGCTGAGCGGTTCGAGGTCGAGGGGGCGCTGGCCGGCACGTCCGGGCAGCCCCCTGAACGACTCGGCGTGGTCGGGGAGTTCGTCGGGCCGGTAGGCGACGGCCATCAGCAGCGGGAGTTCCTCCGCGCGCGGCGCGAAGGCGGCGAGCCAGCTCAGTGACTCGGGGTCGGCCCAGTGCGCGTCGTCGAGGACGACCACCATCGGGGCGCGCTGTACCGCGAGGTGGGTGAGCACCCAGTCGAGGCCGTCGCGCAGGCCCTGCTGGTCGGGCGGGGCGCCCTCGGAGGCGGCGCACAGGCCGAGTGCGGGGCCGACGATCGCATACCAACTCCCCAGCGAGGCGCGGAGTTCCGCCTCGTGGAACCCGGCGAGCTGCGGCTGCAGGAGTTGGCGGGCGACGTGGAAGGCGACGCCCTGCTCCTGGTCGCCGCCGCGCGCGGACAGGACGGTGCAGCCCTTGGCGGCGGCGCGCCGCCGTACCTCGGCGAGGAGCGTCGTCTTGCCGATTCCGGCCCGTCCGGCGAAGGCGAGCAGCGCTCCGCGGGGCCGCTCGGGCGCTTCGGTTCCGTCCGCGCGCAGACCGGTGAGCTCGCCCAATGCCTCGTCGGCGGCGGCGAGTTCACTCTCCCTTTCGAAGAGCGTCCTTCTGCTGCGTACGCCGCGCTGTCCCATCGTCCACCCCCTGGCCACGGTGGTGCGGCCCGCGCGGGGAGCGGGTGCGCAGCGTGACCTCCAGGGACCTCAGCGTACGCTCGTCACGCCTCGCGGGGAGCCCTTCCGCCGCTACCTTCGGGCAACGGACCGGAACCTGTGGTCAATCCGCCGCAACCTGCGGGGATTTCTTGTGCCGGTCGTGATGGCGGACGGCACGGGCGCGATTTCCGCACGAGGGTTTTCACCATTCCTGGCGCGTCTGCGGTACGGGCAGCAGCCGGGCGGCGTCGGCCGGGCTGGGCTCGCCGGGGCGCACGGCGTGGGCGCGCAGGTCACGGACGGCGGCGCGCAGGTCACGGACGGCGCCGAGGGTCGCCGTGTCGGCGACGAAGGCGTCAACTTCCGTCAGGAGGTCGGCGCGGTGCCGCACCCAGGCGGTGAGTCCGCCGGGTTCGGTGAGGTCGTCGGCCACTCCGCCGTTTCCGTCGTGCCGGATGGTGGGTGCGAGGTCGAGCGCGAGCCGGGTGTCCGCGCTGATCGAGTCCGCCATGGCGTCGACGACAGGGACGCGCGTACCCATGAGCCGCACGTACCCATGAGCCGCGCGGGCCCTCCCCGCGGGGGCCGGAAACCCAGCTCGGGCACCGGCCCCGTGACGGGGCCCAGGTCGCGTATCCCCTCCTCGTACGAAGCGTCGGCTCGAATTCTCGAAGTCAGGTCAGGTCAGGTCAGGTCAGGTCAGGTCGAACTCTCCCTCGCGCGCGCCCGACACGAACGCGCCCCACTCGGCCGGAGTGAAGATCAAGGAAGGGCTCTCGGGGCGGCCACTGTTGCGCATCGCGATGAAGCCCTCGACAAAAGCGATCTGGACGTCTCCCCGCCCTCGGCTGCTGGACTGCCATTCCGCGTTGCTGAGGTCCAGCTCAGGCTTGTCCCAGCCCTTGAGCGGGTGCTGCTCGATGGTGCTCTCGGCCACGTCCGTGCTCCTCCCGGTTCGTCGTCCGCCGCCAGCCTAGCGATCGGTTCCGGCGGCGGACAGGTCGTGTGAGGGAGACGGTTTCAGGAGGTGGGCGGCGCGGCCCCGACGAGCCACATCGAGAAGAACTGGGAGCCGCCTCCGTAGGCGTGCCCCAGCACCCTGCGAGCCCCGTCCACCTGGTGTTCTCCCGCCTGGCCGCGTACCTGAAGAGCCGCCTCCGCAAAGCGGATCATGCCCGAGGCGCCGATCGGATTGGTGGAGAGGACACCGCCCGACATGTTGACGGGCAGGTCCCCGTCGAGCTCGGTCACCCCCGATTCGGTGAGCTTCCAGCCCTCGCCCTCTTCGGCGAAGCCTAGGTTCTCCAGCCACATCGGCTCGTACCAGGAGAACGGTACGTACATCTCCACGGCGTCGATGTCACGGCGCGGATCCGCGATGCCGGCCTGCCGGTACACGTCGGCCGCGCAGTCCTTGCCCGCCTGCGGCGACACACAGTCCTTGCCCGCGAAGAGGGTCGGCTCGCTGCGCATCGCGCCGCCGTGCAGCCACGCGGGCGGCCGCGGCGACCGGGCCGCCCCGGCGCGGTCGGTGAGGACCATCGCACAGGCGCCGTCCGAGGACGGGCAGGTCTCCGAGTAGCGGATCGGGTCCCAGAGCATGGGCGAGGCCTGGACCTTCTCCAGCGTGATGTCGCGCTCGTGGAGATGGGCATAGGGGTTCTTCAGCGCGTTGCGGCGGTCCTTGTAAGCGACCAGGGAGCCGACGGTGTCGGGTGCGCCGGTGCGCCGCATGTACGCGCGTACATGCGGCGCGAAGAAGCCGCCCGCCCCGGCCAGCAGCGGCTGCTGGAAGGGGATCGGCAGGGACAGACCCCACATGGCGTTCGACTCGGACTGTTTCTCGTAGGCCAGGGTCAGGACCGTTCCGTGGACGCGGCCCGCGATCAGGTTCGTGGCGACCAGGGCCGTGGATCCGCCGACGGAACCCGCCGTGTGCACCCGCAGCATCGGCTTGCCGACCGCGCCGAGCGCGTCGGCGAGGTACAGCTCCGGCATCATGACGCCCTCGAAGAAGTCGGGCGCCTTGCCGATGACGACGGCGTCGATGTCGGACCAGGTCAGCTCGGCGTCCCGCAGGGCCCGCCCGGCGGCCTCGCGGACGAGTCCGGCGAGGGACACGTCCCGCCGGGCCGCGACGTGCTTGGTCTGGCCGATGCCTACGACGGCCACGGGCTCCTTGCTCATCGGGGCTCCCCTTCGAGTACGGCGACCAGGTTCTGCTGGAGGCAGGGCCCGGAGGTGGCGTGGGCGAGCGCGCGGTCGGACTCGCCGCGGTGGATACGGGCGGCGGCCTCGCCGATACGGATGAGCCCGGCCGCCATGACCGGGTTGGCGGCGAGCGCTCCCCCGGACGGGTTGACGTGCACGCTGTCGTCGAGCCGGAGCGCCTTGCGCAGGACCACCTCCTGCGAGGTGAACGGCGCGTGCAACTCGGCGGTGTCGACGGGCCGTTCGAAGGCCCCGGCCCGTTCGGCGGCCAGGCGGGTGGACGGCGAGTCCGTCAGGTCGCGCACTCCGAGGCTGTGCGCCTCGATGCGGTGGTCGATGCCACGGATCCAGGCGGGCCGCTCGCACAGCTCGCGGGCCCGTTCCCCCGCCGCGAGGATCACGGCGGCGGCACCGTCGCCGATGGGCGGGCAGTCGCCGGTGCGCAGGGGACGTACGACGTATTCACCCTGGGCCACCGAACCCCGCAGTTGGGCATGGGAGTTGGCGGCGGCCGAAGCGCGGCTGCGGGACGCCACACCCGCGAGCTCCGGCTCGGCGGTCTCGCCCGCGTCGATCAGCGCCTGCGCCTGCAGCGCCGCGAGCGCGACCGAGTCCGGCCACAGGGGCGCGACGTAGTACGGGTCGAGCTGCCGGGTCAGAACGTCCCGTAACGAGCCGGGTGACGACTTCCCGTACCCGTACACCAGCGCGGTGTCGGCGTCCCCGGTCAGCAGCTTCGTCCACGCCTCGTACAGCGCCCAGGCCCCGTCCATCTCCACGTGCGACTCGGAGATCGGCGGCCATGCGCCCACCCCGTCGAGCGCCATGGTGAAGGAGAAGGCGCGCCCCGCGAGGTAGTCCGTCGAGCCGGAGCAGGTGAAGCCGATGTCGCTGGTCCTGAGGCCGGTCTGATCCAGGACGTCGTGCAGGACCGGCATGAGCATCTCCACCTCGGAGAGCTCGTCCGTGGTGCGCCGGTGGTCGGTCTGCCCGAAGGCGACGACGGCGATGTCCCTGATGGGCGGCATCTACAACAGCTCCTTGTACGTCTCGTAGTCCGCGTCGGGTTCGTCGGTGGGCCGGTAGTGGTCGGGGTAGCGGCCGCCTTCCGTCCACACCGGCTCGACGCGCAGCCCCATGCGCACCTCGTCGTACGGGATGCCGCCGATCCGGCCGTGCAGTGCGAGGTCGGCGCCGTCGAGGGCGATGTGCGCGTAGACGTACGGCACTTCGATGTCGAGGTTTCTGGCCTTGATGTTGACGATGCAGTACGTCGTGACCGTGCCGCGCGGGCCGACCTCGACCTGTTCCGACGTGGCGACGCCGCAGGTGGGGCACGCACCCTTGGGCGGGACGTACACCTTGCGGCAGGACGGGCAGCGCTCGCCGACGGTGCGCTGCTCGGCGAGGCTGTTGATGTAGGCGGACTGGGCGCGGCCGGGTGAGTAGACGTAGTCGAGGCGGGCGGGGGCGACGATGCCGGTCACCATGTCATCGAACCGCCCGTCGTGGCCGGCGGGCTGCAGCGGTTCTCCGTCGTACGGCTCGAAGCAGGCGATGTCCGTGATGGCGCCGGAGCGTGTCGCCGCCCAGCGGACGCGGACACGCATGCCCGTGCGTACGGCCTCGGGGGCCGGGGCGTCGAGGGCGTGCAGGAGGGCGGTGTCGGCGCCGTCGAGCTGGACCAGGACCCAGGCGAAGGGGGTGTCGAGGGGCTGGTCGCGGCGGGGGTCGTGGTTCCAGGCCCAGGTGGTGACGGTGCCGGTGGGGGCGACCTCGACGAGGTCACGCAGGTCCTCGGCGGTGACGGGGTCGTACTCGACGGGCGGGACGAGGGTCCGGCCGTCGCCGGTCCTCACCCCCAGCACGACACGCTCGCGCAGGCCCGTGAGGAACGCGCTCTGGACGGGACCCAGCGAGCGGGTGAAGGGGAACTCTACGACGAGGGGGGCTTTGAGGACTTCGGGCATCCCGGTGTCTCCTTCGGGGGGAGGGGGAGGATCGTGCGCGTCATGACTCCGTCGGGGAAGCGGAGGATGGTGCGCGCCGTGGCTGCTTCCGGGGGCGGAAGACGGGCGGCGGCGCCGCCGCGTCCGGGGCGGGAGGCGGAGCGGCACCGTGACTCGCGCGGGAGCGGGGACGCGGCGGCGGCGCCGCGACTCCCCCGGTATGGAAGGCGAGGCGCGCCGAACTCTCCCGGGATGAAGGGGCAAGCCGCACCCTGACTCCAGCTGCGCCGAAGACGGGCGGCGTCGCGACTCCTCCGGGGCGCAAGACCAGACGCGCCCCGTCTCCCCGGCCGCGGAAGGCCGGTGTCCCAGCACGCCCCCGGCTGCGCGGGCCCGGCACCTCATCGCACCTCCCTCCGGAGGTCACGCGCGCCGGTAGACCGGTGGGCGCTTCTCGGTGAAGGCGCGGGAGCCCTCCTTGGCGTCGGCGGTGTCGAAGATCGGCCAGCCGCGCCCCAGTTCGGCGGCGAGACCGTCGGTCTCGGTCATCTCGGCGGTCGCGTACACGGACGCCTTGACGGCCTCGACGGCCAGCGGCCCACAGGCGTTGATCTGTTCGGCGATCGCGAGCGCCGTCTCCCGTGCCGTCCCGTCGGGCACGACGTGTCCGATCAGGCCGATTCCGGCGGCCTCCCGAGCCGAGTACGGGCGCCCCGTGAGGAGCATTTCGAGGGCGTGGGTGCGTGGGATCTGGCGTTGCAGGCGGACGGTCGAGCCGCCGATCGGGAACAGTCCGCGCTTGACCTCGAAGAGTCCGAACGTCGCCGACTCGCCCGCGACGCGGATGTCGGTGCCCTGGAGGATCTCGGTGCCGCCCGCGACGCAGTACCCCTCCACGGCGGCGATGACCGGCTTGCGGGGGCGGTGGTGGCGCAGCATCGCCTTCCAGTGCAGATCGGGGTCGGCCTTCAGCCGGTCCCGGTACTGCTGACCCTCCATGCCCTTTCCGGCCAGCGCCTTGAGGTCCATGCCCGCGCAGAAGGCGTCCCCCGCGCCGGTGAGCACGATCGAGCGGATCGCGTCGTCCGCGTCGGCTTCGATCCAGCCGTCGTACAGGCCGACGAGCATCGGCAGCGAGAGCGCGTTCCTGGCCTCGGGCCTGTTGAGCGTGAGCACCAGTGTGGCGCCTTCGCGCTGCACGGTGAGGTGTTCCGTCCCACCCATTGCCGTCCTCCCGTCAGACAGGCTCTCTGGAACGAGAACAGGTTGCAGTAGGCGCGGGACCAGTACAAGAGTTTTCTGACAGACAGTCAGATTTCTTCTGTGCGGGCCCTTCACAGTTGTGGCGGGCTTTGCTCTGATGACCGTCGAGCCGAAGCCGAGGGGCGGACCCGGACGTTCGACGTCAGGAGGAGCGGTGGAGTACAACCTTGCCGACCTGTTCGAGTCGGTCGTCGACGTGGTTCCGCGCCGCGAGGCGCTCGTGTACATCGACCACCCGGGCACAGGCGCCGAGCGCCGCCTGACGTACGCGCAACTGGACTCGGCGGCGAACCGCGTCGCCCACCACCTGATCAACAGCGGCATCCGCCCCGGAGAACACCTCGGACTGCACCTCTACAACGGCGTCGAGTACCTGCAGACCGTGCTGGGCTGCCTCAAGGCGCGCATTGTGCCGGTCAACGTCAACTATCGCTACGTGGAAGAGGAGTTGGTCTACCTCTACCGGGACGCGGATCTGGTGGCGCTGGTCTTCGACGCGGAGTTCACCGACCGGGTGGCGGCGGCGCTGCCGCGGGCCACGGCCCTACGGCACCTCGTACGGGTGGGGAGCGCGGCCTCCGGCGCCACCGCGCTGTCCGCCGTGGACTTCGCCGAGGCCGAGGCCACCGGGTCCCCCGAGCGGGGCTTCGCGCCGCGCTCGGGGGACGACCAGTTCATCATCTACACCGGCGGCACCACCGGGATGCCCAAGGGTGTGATGTGGCGGCAGGAGGATCTGTTCTTCTCGGGATTGGGCGGTGGCGCACCCACCGGGGAGCCGGTCAAGAAGCCGGAGGAGCTTGCCGAGCGGGTGGCTGCCGGGGGTGCGGGTATCACCTTCTTCCCCACTCCCCCGCTGATGCACGGCACCTCGACGCTGACGGCGTTCATCGGGTTCGACTTCGGCCAACGAGTCGTGATCCACCGCAAGTTCGTCCCCGAGGAAGTACTGCGGACGGTCGAGAAGGAGAAGGTCACCAGCATGTCGCTGGTCGGCGACGCGATGCTGCGGCCGTTGATCGACGCGCTGAAGGGGCCCATGAAGGGCACGGACTGCTCCTCGATGTTCAGCGTGTCGTCATCAGGCGCGATCATGTCGGAGACGGTGCGCGAGCAGTTCCAGGCGCTGGTCCCCAACGTGATGCTTCTTAACAACTTCGGCTCCTCCGAGTCCGGGTTCAACGGCACGGCGACCGCGGACTCGGGTGCCGGCAAGGGCTTCCGGCTGCGCGTCAACTCCCGTACACAAGTGGTCGATCCCGCCACCCACGAGCCGGTCGCCGTCGGCGAGCCCGGACGTGTCGCGCAGCGCGGCCATGTGCCCCTCGGCTACTACAACGACCCCGGGAAAACCGCCGAGACCTTCTTCCAGAAGGACGGCGAGCGGTGGGTGCTGCTCGGGGACATGGCGACGGTCGACGAGGAGGGCATCGTCACCGTTCTCGGCCGTGGCTCCCAGTGCATCAACACCGGCGGCGAGAAGGTCTATCCGGAAGAGGTCGAGCAGGCCCTCAAGTCCCATCCGGACGTGTACGACGCGCTGGTCGCCGGGGTGCCGGACGAGAAGTGGGGCAACCACGTGGCGGCCGTCGTACAGCTCCGCGAGGGCGCCGGCCGGCCGTCCCTGGAGGACATCCAGACCCACTGCCGGAGCCATCTCGCCGGTTACAAGATTCCCCGCCAGCTGGTCATCACGGACACCATCCAGCGGTCGCCGAGCGGCAAGGCGGACTACCGGTGGGCGCGGGCGATGGCGGTGCGGGCGGGCCGCTGAGCGACCCACGACCGACCTGCCCGACGGCGCGCCCCGACGGCCGCGTCGTCACGTTTCCTCTCCAGGACCGGGTCCGCCTCCGGGGTACGTCGGGTGGGCGGGGTCCATGAGGCGCGGGGTGGGGATGGGCTGGGCTGGCGGCGGATACGCCTCGGCGTACCTGAAGTACTGCCGGGTCGCGTGGGCGACGACACCCGGCAGCAGGTCGATGAAGGTCTTCAGCGTGGGTACGCCGTTGACGGCCGTGCGGAAGTCGGTGCGCCGGCCCCGTTCCAGGATCAGCGGCAGGGTCCGCTCCAGCTCCTGGGCGACCTGCCGGCCGGCCTCGCCCTGCGACTGCGGGTCGGCGCGGCTCCACGGGACGACCGCGCTCACCCACGGGCGGGCGTACGCGTCGAACGCCTTGAGTCTGCGGCGCAGCTCCTCGTCGGTGAGGATCCAGCGGTCGACGAGCAGGATCCGGGGCGCCGCTTCCCCGGCCTTGCGGTCGAACTCCTCGTCGTTCCCGGGGGTGTTGGTGTCCTCATCCACGAACGAGGAGACGGTGACCCGGTAGTCCAGGGACCGGATCAGCTCCTCGGCCACGGAGACCAGCGGGCGGGGCGACTCCGACGGGTAGGGGTTCCAGTCCCGGGCGTCGTCGCCGTAGGGCCGTATGTCGCGGTGAGCGGGGAGGCCGTCCCGGGTGGGGGCCACCACGGTCAGTTGGATGCGCCGGGGGCCCTCGCCGCGCGGCTTGAAAGCGCTGGGGGTGCTCTCGTACGGGCGCAGCCGCCCCGGTGGCAGGGGCGATTCCCGGGCCACCCGCACGATCCGCCGCGCGAGCCTGCGCACGGTCTCCTTGTACTCGTCCCGCAGCCGGTTGAGTTTGATGAGGCCGTAGATGCCCTCCTCCGCGTAGCGGTCACCGAGGTCGGTCTCGAGGGACGTGTGCCGTACGGAGTCGGGGAGTTGGTCGGGGTCGACATGGCTCCACAGGGCGGGGACGATCGCGGGTGCGGCCCCGGAACCGGCGGCCCGCGCCTGCACGACACGCTCGTTGAACGTGAACCATTCCCGTCCGCACATCTCGCTGGTGAAGTACCGGGGCGAGAACAGCGGGACGAACACCCGGCAGGTCGCGAGGTTCTCACTGAGCTTCTGCGGCCAGGGGTCCCCCGTCCGCATCTCCCGGTCCATGAAGCCCGCGGGAGCACCCGCCGGAAGGTCCGTGAGCGTCGTGATCTGGTCGCACAGGTCCCTGAAGAACACGTGCACCCAGTGATCGGGGTCGCCGCCGCCCGGTCCCCAGGCCGGCGTGTGCGCGTAACTCAGGAAGAAGTACGGGCGGTCGGCCGTCACCGGTTCCCGGTCCGGTGCGGACATACGGGTGGACGCCGGTCCGGCGACGGGCTCGTGGCCCTGTTCGGCGGTGGTGACGGAGACGTCCGTCAGCAGTCCCATCATCTCCAGGGTCCGTCGTGACGCCTGCCCGAACGAGCGCAGTCCGGCGGGGAGTTCGAGGGGACCGTCCGGATCGTGCGCCACCGCGGGAAGCTGCCCGCCCCAGTTCGCCTGGTCCGACACCGAGCGGCTCAGCGCCCTGCCGATGCGCCACACCTCGTGTTCCGCGAGGTCCTGTCGCAGCCGTTCCTGTACGGCTGCCGGCAGACACAGTTCGACCGTGCCGCCGGTGTCCGTGACGAGCGCGAAGAGTCCGCTGGTGAGCAGCTCGGCGACATCGGCCACCGTCGACTCGGGCACCAGCTCCTGGCGGATGAGATGCAGCAGTCGCATGCTCAGCCGGTCGAAGGCGGAGCACAGCACCGCCAGCCGCGCCGCCGCGGGCGATGCGGTGTTCAGGAAACCCTCCGCGGTCACGGACGGGGAGCGCCGCCCGGCCCGCTCTCCCGGCCGTCCTCCCGGCGGGACCAGAACCGCGCTGCACCCGTGGGGGGCCGTCCGCATCAGGGTGCGTGACCAGCGGTTCAGCGCATGCGGGGACATCGACAGGACGGGGACGGGCAGCCAGTCGCCCCCCTCGGAGCCGTCGCTCTGCACGGGCAGCAGAGGCGGTGGGTCGAAGTCCAGCCGCGAATTCGCCGAGCCCGGCGCGCCGTTCGAGACCCGGACCGCCGGCAGATCGAGCCCCGTTCTGCGCCACAGCTTCGACGGCAGCGGGTTGAGCAGCGCGACCGGTGTCGAAAGCGCCCAGTCCCGCAGTTGCCGCCACACCGCGGCTTCCCGCCAGCCCGGGGCCGCGCAGTCGGACACGACCACCACCAGCCGGCGGCCGTCGGGGGACCTGAGCTGCCCCGGACTCATCAACCGACCCTGTCCGTCCAGGAGTTCGAGACCGCCGTCGTCCCCGAAGCCGAGGTCGCGCACCTGGAGCGTACGGAAGGCGCCGAGCCGGTCCAGAATGGCCGTGAAGTCGGCGATCGTCTCCCGCCACACCCGCATCGCCGGAGAGCGGTCCACCACCAGGACGAGGTCGAACCACCGCTCGGGCGCGGGCGTGAACACCGGCAGCAGTTCGCCGCTGCGGGCGTAGTCGTCCACCGTCGCGTCCACGTCGAGTTCCGTTCTGCGCCCCTGCCGCCACGGCCGCTTCCAGGGCCGCAGCGCCCGGGTCACCTCCAGGGCCAGCGGCAGGCCGGAGGCCCGTGCCGTCGCGACCGGGTCGCCCCGCACCCGGGAGCTCGCCCCGTCGAGGCGTTCGTGCAGCGCGCGTCCCGTGCCGGCGGGGGGTGGGGCGAGGCCCTCCGCCTCGTGCGTGGGCGCCGCCTCGGCGGGTTGGTGCGGTGACGGCGCGGCGAACACGTCGTCCGGGTCCGCCGCCCCGCGCGCGGCGAGCCAGAGCACGTCGGCCAGCGCGGTGGCGTCGAACTCCGGAGTCGACGCGATCAGCGCCGCCACCGCCCGCCCGAGCGGGTCCGGCCCCGCGGTTTCTCCGTCAGGCACGGGACAGCTCGCGCAGGACGAGGTCCATGACTTCCTGCCGGTCCGCTCCGGCGAGGGTGCTGCCGCCGGTCAACAGATGGGCCGCGTTCAGCAGTTGGTCGACGGCCAGGCTCTCGCCCGCCGCGAGCCGCTCGACGAAGGACTGGATCAGCGGGTCGATCTCCCTGGAGCGCTCCGTCTCCCCGTCGATCTTCAGATGCGCCGCCACCACCTTGCGCAACTCCTCGAGCGACGGCTTCGGCATGGTGAAGCGGACGCAGCGCCGCAGAAAGGCCGCCGGGAAGTCGCGCTCCCCATTGCTCGTCATCACGATGAAGGGGAAGCTCTTGCACCGCACGAAGCCGTTCTTGACGGGGCTCAGCGCGGGGCGGCCGGCGTCACCGCCCCATTCGCGCACCTCCACGACGTCCTGGGCGTACCGGGCGAGTTCGGGGATCTCGAACACACCGCGCTCCAGCACGTCCAGCAGATCGCTCGGCAAGTCCAGATCGCTCTTGTCGATCTCGTCGATCAGCAGAGCCCGCGGATGCTCCACGGGCAGCAGCGCCGTCCCCAACGGTCCCAGCTGCAGGAAGGGTGCGATGTCGTCGTCGCCGTCGGGGCCGGCGAGCCGTTGCGCATGGATGCGGCCCAGGGCGTCGTAGCGGTACAGCGCCTCCTTGAGCGTGCTGCGTGAGGTGATGTGCCAGCGCAGCACGTCGCCGAGCTTCAGCTCCACGGCGACCTGTTCGATCACCGTGGACTTTCCGGAGCCCGCCGCACCGGTCACCAGCAGCGGCCGGCGCAGCAGCAGCGCGGCGTTGACGGCCTTGACCAGACCCGGCGGCGGCTGGAACTCCCGGTGCAGGGCGGGCCGGGGGAAGCTGCGCCACGGAGGTGGGTCGCCGAGGTCGACATCACGTGGGGTGCCGTCCCCCACGTAGAAGTTCTGCCAGGTCATGCGATGTCCTCCCCCTCGGTGGTGAACTGTTCGAACCAGTCGCAGAAGTCGAGCCAGTCGGCGTCGTGCCAGACCGTCCGCCACTGGGCCAGATGCTCCCGGCCGTCGAGGTCGGTCCGCTCGTCGCGCCCCCAGCTGCGGCGGTAGGCCTCGCTGAATTCGGCGGGCAGCAGATGCCAGAACCGGTCGAGGCTGTCCTGGAACTTGTCCGGAACACAACCATCGGAGCCGGGCCAAAGGACGATCGGGGCGTACGCCAGGAGCACCTCCATCACCTGCTCGAACCGCTGCGGCCGGTGCTCCAGCGCCACCGCCCGGGCGTAGGCGCCGTGGCCGAGCCGCGTTCTCAGCTCCTGAGTCTGCTCGGTCTCCTGCGCTCCGATCCAGTCGACAGGCGCGCGACCCGTGCCGCTCGTACTCATCTCGGCCAGCTTCTCCCTGGCGCGTTGGTTGATCCACCACAGATGGTCCGGCGGGCACAGGCGCTCGCTCCAGCGCAGTACGACGTCGTACGCGACCCCCAGACGTTCCCCGAAGTCCGTCTCCTCGGGGCGCCAGCGCAGCAGCAGGGGGACGGAGGCGGCGATCTCGACCCTGCGCAGTCGTGCCCCGACCTCCCGGGCCCGCGCGGTCGCCCACTTCAGGACACCGGCCAGCCGCTGTTCGACCCCCGCCTGGTCCGGCGTGCAGGCGAACTCCTTGTGGGCGTACATCTCGCCGCGGTCCAGCAGCCACACGTCGAGGGTCTCGGGCCATTCGTCGGCGACGGCCGCGTGCAGGCTGACGACAAGGCGCAGCCGCGCCCCCGCGCCCCGGCCCCGTACGGCCGCGAAGGCGTCGGCGAGCTCGACGTCGGCACCCACCGCGTGCGCCCATGCGGCCAGCTCCGGTCTTTCCTCGGACAGCTGGTCCTCCACGGCGAGTGCGGCGACGAAGGCCGCCAGGGGAGCGCCGCGGGTCCCCTCGTAGGCCGGTACGCGCAGCCGCAGGTATTCCACGGCATCGCGCAACAGTTCGCTCCCGTGGGTGTGCGGCAGCCGCGCCGCGGCGGGGCCCGCGGCCGACCACAGGGCCCGCCGCAGTCGCTCGGACGTCAGCCGCCGGCCCGGCCAGGAGGTGAGCAGATCGACGGTGCGCAGACCGTCCCGGACTCCGTCGACGACGCCCAGCGCCCAGGCCAGTTCGGCGGCGCTGCCCACCGCGTGCTTCCGCAGTTCCTCGCGCAGCGGCCCCAGCGTGTCGGGGCCGGCGACGGGCGTCGCCAGCAGGGCGGAACAGCCGAGCGGGAGCAGCGCCCGCTCCAGTTCCTCGGTCGCCACCGGGCCCAGCACCGAGCCGAATCGCGGAAGGTGGCTCGCGTTGCGCGCGAGCCAGGGGCGCTCGCCCGACTGGGCGCCGTCGTACTCCACCAGGCGTGCGTCCTGTCCCGGCGCCGCGTCCCGTACGGCGTCGAGCACCGCCTCGGCGCGCAGGTGTTCCCCCGCGCCGCCGATGCCGCCCGCGAGGACCTGCGCGACGCCTCGGGAGAAGGCGAGCCGGTGTGCCGTCTGGGCGGCGCCCACCGACATGAGCAGGGACAGGCGGGCCGCTCCTTGGCGCACCCCGCCGTCCAGCGACTTGAGGTCGGGGATGGCGCCGCCGGCGTGGCAGGTGTCGACGAGGGCGAACACGCCGGGGAGTCCCGGTGTCTCCAGGATCTGCGTCAGCAGTTCCCCGACGTTGACCGCGGTGGCGATCTCGTCGGGGCGGGAGTCGCCCGCCATCAGGTAGAGAGTGGAGTTCTGGCCGGGGGTGATGCCGTGTCCGATGAGTGCCAGGACGAGGACGGCCTGTTCCCGTCCCGCCCGTTCCGCCGCGCCCCGGACCGCCGCCTCGATCCCCGCCCGGCTGACGGATCGGCCGGACAGCAGTGAGGGTTCGTCTCCGGGGCCGCGCGTGCACGCGCCCCGCCAGTGGTCCGTGAGCAGTCCGTGCAGGGACCCCGCCACTTCCTCCAGTCCGTCGAGCAGTCCCAGCTCCGGGCACTGCGGGGCCACGACGAGCACATGGCGGCGGGGGGTCGAGCGGCGCCTCATGACGTCGCGGCCGTCTCGATCGCCTCGATGACCGGCCCGGCGACGGCGGGCTGGGCCAGGTACTTGGCGGCCGGGTGCACCATGAGGCCGTCCGAGTCCACGCGTCTGGTGACGGGCAGTACGGACCGGTCGTTGGGCCCTACGACCCGCTCCAGCCGGGACTGTGCGGCGACGAAGTCGTCCCGGTCCCAGAAGTTGAGCCAGCGCTCGACCGGGCCGGGGACCCGCAGGGGCTGGGGGCGGATCCGGGGACGTACCGCCGTGCTCATCCCGATGGGCGAACCGAGGGTGACCAGCAGGGGTACGCGTCCTCGGTGCGCGTGCAGCGTCTCCAGCGCGACGACGGTGCCCAGGGAGTGCGCGACGACGAGGGTGGGGCCGGACGGGTCGAGGTGCCGCTCGACGCGGCGGCGGATGCGGACATCGAGGGTGAGCCCCTCCTCGTCGCCCTCCCCGCGGCGCAGATACCGGGTCACCTGCCGCAGCTGACCGACCATCAGACCCGCGCTCGCCCAGCCGCCGAAGGTGCGCAGTCCGGGCAGCGACAGCAGGGTGTTGGCGGCGGTGAGCAGCTGCCGGGCGGCCGCCCCGGGGCCCTGTGGGGTTCCCTCGGGGGCGAGTTGGGCCCGGGCGCGGCGCAGCAGCCGCGCCTCCTCGTCCGTGGCGGGCTCGGCAAGCCGCTCGTCCAGGGCCTCCAGGAGCAGCTCACCGACGAGGTCCCCTTCGTCCCGCACCCCGGCCGCGGCACCCTGCGCCTGCGTCGTGGCGCCGAACAGGTCCCCGTAGTAGGCGAAGCGGGCGTCCGCCGCCCACCCCCGCACCAGACCCAGGACCCGGTCCGAGTGGCCCGCGGCCCGGGCTCCCTCGGCCAACGCACGCAACCACGCGTCGAGTTCGGCGACCGGGTCCCGCGGTCCGCCGATGCCGTGCACAAACACCAGCCGAGGCTTCATTGCTTCCCCCCGAAAGCCTCCGCCCGGGGCCTCCGGGCGATTCTCCAGGTTAGCAATCACCCCACGGACAAGTCCCCCGCTCCGCACGTCCCGACCCGCGAAGAAAGTGAAAGCCGGGAGCGACCAGGCCCTGAGGAGAATAACCAGGGGAGAACAACTAGGCGTCGGCGAAGCGGTCCCTCAGTTCCCGCTTGAGGATCTTCCCGCTGGCGTTGCGCGGCAGCTCGTCCACGAACAGCACCCTCTTGGGTGCCTTGAAGCGGGCGAGCTTCTCGCGTGCGTGGGCGAGGAGTTCGGCCTCGGTGACCTCGCCGCGGGCGACGACGACCGCGGTGACCGCCTCGATCCACCGCTTGTCGGGGAGCCCGATCACGGCCACCTCGGCGACGGCGTCATGCGTGTAGAGGGCGTCCTCCACCTGGCGCGAAGCCACCAGTACGCCACCGGAGTTGATGACGTCCTTCACCCGGTCGACGACGGTGAAGTACCCCTCCGCGTCGCACACCGCGAGGTCCCCGGAGTGGAACCAGCCGTCGCGGAAGGCCTCGGCCGTCTCCTCCGGCTTGTCCCAGTAGCCCTCGCACAGCTGTGGTGAGCGGTAGACGATCTCGCCCCGCTCCCCGTCGGGTACGTCCTTGCCGGACTCGTCGACGACCCGCGCCTCGACGAAGAGGACCGGCCGCCCGCAGGAGTCCATGCGCCCCTTGTGCTCGTGGGGGCCGAGGACCATGGCCAGCGGCCCTATCTCGCTCTGTCCGAAGCAGTTGTAGAACGCGAGCTTCGGCAGCCTCTCCCGAAGCCGTTCCAGGACGGGCACCGGCATGATCGACGCCCCGTAGTACGCCTTGCGCAGCCCGCTCAGGTCGCGGGTCGCGAAGTCCGGACGGTTGGACAGCCCGATCCAGACGGTGGGCGGCGCGAACAGGCTGTCCGCGCGGCCCGCCTCGACGAGGTCGAAGATCTGTTCGGCGTCGGGCGCGTCGAGGATGACGTTCACGGCGCCGACCGCGAGGTACGGCAGCAGGAACACATGCATCTGTGCCGAGTGGTAGAGCGGCAGGGAGTGCACGGGCAGGTCGCCCGCCTGCAGGTCGAGGGCGGCGATCGCACCCAGATACTCGTGCACCAGCGCGCGGTGCGTCATCATGGCGCCCTTGGGCTGCGCGGTGGTCCCCGACGTGTACAGCAACTGCGTCAGATCCTCGCCGCGCGGCTCGGGTCCGTCGTACGGCTCGGTCGTGGCGAGTCGCTCGAGCAGCGAGCCGTCGGCGTCACGCAGGGGAAGAACGCGTGTTCCCTCGGGGAGGTTCCCGGTCAGGTCCGGATCGGCCAGGACGAGTCCGCAGCCGGCCTGGCCGACGATGTACGCCAGGTCGTCACCGGTCAGGTTCTGGTTGACCGGCACATGCACCAGCCCGCCGCGCGCGCACGCGAGAAAGCCGATCAGGTACGCGTCCGAGTTGTGGCCGTAGGCGCCGACGCGGTCGCCGGGGGCCAGTCCCGAGGAGCGCAGCACCTGGGCCGCGCGGGAGACGGCCTCGTCGAGCTCGGCGTAGGTCCAGGACCGGTCGCGGTAGTGGACCGCGACGCGTTCCGGGGTCCGCCGGGCGCTGCGCCGCAGCACCCCGTCGACCGTGACGCTTCGTCCCGCCGCCACCGTGGGGCTTTGACCCGCCGCCATGACCTGCTCCTTCGTCCGCCTGCTCTGCCGTGATCCTCGGTCCGGCCCGCGAGCGGGGTCAAGCGTCCCGCGCCCTTGACGCGAAGAGGATCGCCCCCACCACGGGACGTACTGACACCCGGTCAAACGTGTGGGGCGGTTGTTACGCTCAACCGCCCCTCTCCCTCCATGATGTCGGGGACGGGCGAACACCGCTGACGGCAGGCGTGTGGTCCCGGCCCGTGCGGGTCGGGACCAGCTCGGTCACGCCCCCACGGTTGCCGAGCCTGTCGGGTTGAGGACGGCGTAATGTCGGGCCCCGGGCGGTCGGGGGAGCGGCTCCCCGGGGCGTTTCGGCATCAGGACAGGCGAGTGTGGGTCCCTGCGACAGTTCGGTGACGTGACCCGCGTCACACCACTCGTGCGCGGCCCTCCCAGTACGGATCCCTGAGGCGCCGCTTGTACAGCTTCCCGTTCGGATCGCGCGGCATCGACTCGATGAAGTCGACGCTCTTGGGGCGCTTGTACCCGGCGAGCAGGCGCTCGCAGTGGCCGAGGATCTCGGCGGCGAGGGCCGGGCCCGGCTCATGGCCCGGGGCGGCCTCGACGACGGCCTTGACCTCCTCGCCCCAGTCGTCGTGCGGGATGCCGAAGGCGGCCGCGTCGGCGACGGCCGGATGGGTGAGCAGCGCGGCCTCGATCTCGGCCGGGTAGATGTTGACCCCGCCCGAGATGATCATGTCGATCTTGCGGTCGCGGAGGAAGAGATAGCCGTCCTCGTCGAGACACCCCAGGTCGCCGACGGTGAAGAAGTCGCCGATGCGGTTCTTCTTCGTCTTGGTCTCGTCCTTGTGGTACGAGAATCCGCCGGTGCTCATCTTCATGTAGACGGTGCCGAGTTCACCGGGCGGCAGCCGGTTGCCGTCGTCGTCGAAGACGGCGAGTTCGCTGATGGGCCAGGCCTTGCCGACCGTTCCGGGCTTCTTCAGCCAGTCATCGGTGGTCGCGAAGGCGCCGCCGCCCTCGCTGGCCGCGTAGTACTCCTCGACGCTGTGGCCCCACCACTCGATCATGGCCCGTTTCACATGGTCCGGGCAGGGCGCGGCACCGTGGATGGCGTGCCGCATCGAGGAGACGTCGTAGCGCGCCTTCACCTCGTCGGGCAGTGCCAGCAGCCGGTGGAACTGGGTCGGGACCATATGGGTGTGCGTGCAGGCGTGGGCGTCGATGACGCGGAGCATCTCCTCGGGCGTCCACTTGTCCATCAGCACCAGGCGGTGGCCGATGTGCAGGGAGGCGCCCGCGAACTGGAGCACGGCCGTGTGGTATAGCGGCGAGCAGACCAGGTGGACGTTGTCGTCGTACGGCTTGATGCCGAAGATGCCGAGGAAGCCGCCGAGGTACGCCTCCTCGGGGAGCTTGCCGGGCAGCGGGCGCCGGATGCCCCGCGGACGGCCCGTGGTGCCCGAGGTGTAGTTCATCACCCAGCCGAGGGTGCGGCCGTCGGGCGCCGACTCGGGCTGTCCGGCGAGGAGTTCGGCGTACGGCCGGAAGCCCTCCACCGTGCCGACCGCGTACCGCTGGGCCGTCGGAAGCTTCGCCTCGTCGGCGGCATGGCGGGCGGCGTCCGCGAACCGTTCGTGCGCGATCAGCACCTTGGCGCCCGAGTCGGAGACGATCCAGGCGATCTCGGGGCCGACGAGGTGGTGGTTGACGGGCACGAGGTAGAGGCCCGCCTGCGAGGCGGCGAGGTAGGCGACGAAGAACTCGACGCTGTTGGGCAGGACGACCGCGAACGCATCGCCGCGCTCCAGCCCTGCCGCGCGCAGCCCGTGGACCAGTTGGTTGGCCGAGGCGTGCAGCCGCCCCGCGGTCCACTCGTCCCCGTCCGGGGTGATGAGGACCGTGCGCTCGGGGTCGGCGGCGGCCTGGGCCCAGAAACCGTTCGGCGAGGTGCTCATGACCGGACACTCCTTCCGGCGATCCGGTTGATGCGGTCGACGGCGCGCTCGAAGCCGCTGGTCAGATCGTCGAAGACCGCCTGGACACTGCGCTCGCTGTTCATCCGGCCGACGATCTGCCCGACGGGCGTGCCGAGCAGCGGCTCCACCTCGTACTTCTGGATGCGGGAGACCGCCTCGGCCACCAGCAGCCCCTGGAGCGGCATCGGGAGCGTGCCGGGGCCGCTCGGGTCGTCCCAGGCGTCGGTCCACTCGGTGCGCAACTGGCGCGCGGGCTTGCCGGTCAGCGCGCGCGAGCGGACCGTGTCGCCGGACTGGGCGGCGAGCAGTTTCCGGGTGACGGCGGGCGAGTGCATGTCCGCTTCCGTGACGGTCAGCCACAGGGAGCCGAGCCAGACGCCCTGGGCGCCGAGGCTGAGGGCGGCGGCCACCTGCTGTCCGCTGCCGATGCCGCCCGCCGCCAGTACGGGCAAGGGGTCGACGGCGTCCACGACTTCGGGGGTGAGCACCATCGAGGCGATCTCGCCGGTGTGGCCGCCCGCCTCGTAGCCCTGCGCGACGACGATGTCGATGCCCGCCTCGGCATGCTTGCGCGCGTGCCGGGCGCTGCCCGCGAGGGCCGCGACGAGCACCCCGCGCTCATGGGCGCGCTCGACGACATCGGCGGGCGGTGAACCCAGCGCGTTGGCGAGCAGTTTGATCGGATAGTCGAAGGCGACGTCGAGCTGGGTGCGGGCGACCTGCTCCATCCACCCCGTGATGCGCCATCCGGACGCCTCGCCCTCGGCGAGTTCGGGTACGCCGTACTTGGCGAGGGTGTCCTTGACGTACTGCCGGTGTCCCTCGGGGATCATCGCCTCGACGTCGGCTTCACTGACCCCTTCCACCTTCTTGGCGGGCATCACGACGTCCAGGCCGTACGGCTTGTCGTCGACGTTCGCCTCGATCCAGTCGAGGTCGCGCTTGAGGTCGTCGGGTGCGGTGTAGCGGACCGCGCCGAGCACACCGAATCCGCCCGCACGGCTGATGGCCGCGGCGACGGCGGGAAACGGCGTGAAGCCGAAGATGGCGTGCTCGACTCCCAGTTCCTTGCTCAGCTCCGTCTGCATGGGCGCAGGATGCCGCAGTCCTCCGGACGAGGGAAGACTTTTCCTGATGCTCCGTCAGATTTACGGAAGGGTCTCCAACGCTTTCCGGCGCGGTTGACACACCCACCCCTGACGGGAAATTAGTTTCACTCCGCGCGGCGAATCCGGAAAGATACTTTCATTCGGAGCGACGGGAGGCTCCTCGGTGACCGAAGGCGCGCTGGCCCTCGCGCCCTTCCCCGCGGGGCCGGCGGCGGCCTAGGACAAGGGGTTCATGGTCGACAACCTTGTCTGACCGGCGCTACTCACCCGTGCCCTCCAGCACGGCCATCGCCGCGTTGTGCCCGGGCACCCCGCTCACTCCCCCGCCACGCACCGCGCCCGCCCCGCACAGCAGGACGTTCGGGTGCCGGGTCTCGACGCCCCAGCGGCCCGTGCCCTCCTGGACGTAGGGGAAGGCGAGGTCGCGGTGGAAGATGTTGCCGCCGGGCAGCCGCAGGTCGCGCTCCAGGTCGAGCGGTGTCTTCGCCTCGATACAGGGGCGGCCGTCCGCGTCGGTGGCCAGGCAGTCGGCGAGCGGTTCGGCGAGGTGCGCGTCGAGCTGCGCCAGGGTCGACTTCAGCAGCTCTTCGCGCACGGCGTCGTTGTCCCGCTCGAACAGCCGGGCGGGCGTGTGGAGGCCGAAGAGGGTGAGCGTCTGGTAGCCCTGCTCGACCAGGTCCTGGCCGAGGATGCTGGGGTCGGTGAGTGAGTGGCAGTAGATCTCGGAGGGCGGCGCGGCCGGCAGTTCACCCGCCGCGGCCTGCGCGTGGGCGGTCGCCAACTGCTCGTAGCCCTCGGCGATGTGGAACGTCCCGGCGAACGCCTCGCGCGGGTCGACCGAGGTGTCGCGCAGCTTCGGAAGCCGCTTGAGCAGCATGTTCACCTTGAGCTGGGCGCCCTCGGCCGGAGTCGGCGGCTCGTCGCCGGTGAGGTGCGCGAGCTCCTGCGGCGAGGCGTTCACGAGGACGTGCCGGGCCGCGACGACGCCCTCCCCGTCCACGGTCCGGTAGGTGACCTCGGCGGCCCGCCCGTCCGTCTCGATCCGCACCGCCTCATGACCGGTGGCGATCACCACGCCCGCGCTGCGCGCCGCCGCCGCGATGGCGTCCGTGAGAGCGCCCATGCCGCCGACCGGCACGTCCCAGGCGCCGGTGCCGCCGCCGATCACGTGGTAGAGGAAGCAGCGGTTCTGGCGCAGGGAGGGGTCGTGGGCGTCCGCGAAGGTCCCGATGAGGGCGTCGGTGAGGACGACACCGCGTACGAGGTCGTCGGCGAAGTTCTCCTCCACGGCGACGCCGACCGGCTCGTCGAAGAGCACCCGCCAGGCCTCCTCGTCGTCGATGCGGGCGCGGAGTTCCTCGCGGGTGGGGAGCGGTTCGGTGAGCGTCGGGAACACCCGCTGGGCGACGCGGCCGGTCATGCCGTAGAAACGCTGCCAGGCCTCGTACTCACGGTCCGAGCCGGTCAGCCGCGCGAAGGCCTCGCGGGTGCGGCGCTCACCGCCGCCGACGAGAAGTCCGGTGGGCCGTCCGTCGCGTTCCACGGGCGTGTACGAGGACACGGTGCGCCCGCGCACCCGGAAGTCGAGGCTCAGATCCCGCACGATCTTCCGGGGCAGCAGGCTGACCAGGTACGAGTAGCGCGACAGCCGCGCGTCGACCCCGACGAACGGCCGGGTGGACACGGCGGCGCCACCGGTGCTCGCGAGGCGCTCCAGCACCATCACGGAGCGCCCGGCCCGGGCCAGGTAGGCGGCGGCGACGAGACCGTTGTGGCCCCCGCCGACGATCACTGCGTCGTATCCCTCGTATGCAGGCATGGTTCTTCGTAGCACGTGATGATCTAGAACGGCCAGAGCAGTGCGGCACCCGGGGGCGGGCCCCGCCCGCAAGGGCAGGCCCGCAGCGGCAGTCCGGCCGGGCCGGTCGGCCGCCCGTGCGGTCGGACCCGCCGAGACGGGCCGTCAGCGGCCCTGCGCCGCCCGCTGCTGGCGCAGCGCCGCCACCCTCCGGTACAGCTCCACCGCCTCCTGTCCTCGCCCCAGCTGCTCCAGACAGTGCGCCTCGTCGTTGCGGCTGGCCAGGGCGTCGGGGTGATCGGGGCCGAGGACGCGCTCGCGAGCGGTGGCGACGGCGCGGTACTCGGCGAGGGCGTCGGGCCAGCGGCCGAGCCAGCCGAGGCCGACCGCGACCTCGCGGCGGCTGACGAGGGTGTCCGGGTGGTCGGGGCCGAGGACCCGCTCGCGGATCGCGCACACGTCACGGGACTCGGCGAGCGCCTCCTCCCAGCGCCCCATCCGGCCGAGGTTGACGCCGAGGCCGTGCCGGGCGCGCAGGGTCTCGGGGTGGGTGGGGCCGTGCACCCGGGTGCGGTCGTCGATCAGGTCGCGGTACAGCTCCAGGGCCTGTGCGCTGCGGCCCAGCCGGCCGAGGCTGATGCCGACCTCGTAGCGGGCGGAGAGGGTGTCCGGGTGGTCGGGGCCGAGCGCCTGGGCGCGCGCCTCGGCCACCTCCTGGTAGGTCTCCAGTGCCTCGGGCCAGTGTCCCAACTGACCAAGCGCGTAGGCCACTTCGTAGCGAGTGACGAGTGTGTCGGGGTGGTTCGCCCCGAGCACCCGGGTACGCGCGGCGGCAACCTCGCTCGCCATCCGGTACGAGTCCTCCAGGCGTCCCAGCCTGCTCAGGTTGAAGGCGAGGTTGTGGCGGCAGCGCAGGGTGTCGGGGTGATCGGGGCCCATGGCGCGCTCCCGGGCGGCGAGCACGGAGGTGTACGCCTGGTGCGCCTCGAAGTGGCGCCCCAACTGGCCGAGCACGTAGGCCATTTCCTGGCGGGCGGCCAGGGTGTCGGGGTGGTCGGGGCCGAGCACCCGCTCCCGGCCCTGGGCGACCCGCGCGTACTCGCGCAGCGCCTCGGCGGCGCGCCCGGTGCGGCTGAGGGTGAAGCCCACCTCGTAGCGGCTGGCGAGCGTGTCGGGGTGGTCGGGGCCGAGGGCGTGTTCCCGTTCGACGGCCACCGCGCGGTGCACCTCGCCCGCCTCGGTCCACCGGCCGAGCCGCTCCAGGCTCAGTCCGGCGTTGTGCCGTCCCGCCAAGGTGGTGAGCAACTCCGGTGAAGGGGTGGGGCGTTCGATGCGCCCCGGCACTTCGGGAGCCGCCGTGGCCGGGCGCGCGGTCCAGTCGCCGGTCAGGCCCGCCGCCGCGTCCGGCGGGGTGCCGCCCAGTCCGCCGCCGGCCGCCTTGTGACCGGTGGTCATGCCCCGGGTCCAGGAGGGCAGCCGGGGTTCACGTGAGGGCGAGAGCGCGGGGGCGGGGGCGGGGGCGGGGGCGGGCGACGGTGCCTGCGTCGAGGGCTCCAGCATCCGCTGCTCACGGGCGGGGTGGTCCACGGCCGGGGACACGACGGTGGGCACATACAGCGGAGCCGTACGGCCCGCGCCGATCCGGCGGCCGAGCTCGCGCGCGTCCTGCGGGCGTTGCTCCGGCTCCTTGGCCAGCAGATCCAGGATGATCCGCTCGAAGTACTCGGGGAGTTCGGCGCGGTGGTGGCGCGGCGGCTCGGGAGGTGTGTCGCGGTGTCCGACGAGGATCGCCCAGGCGTCGTCGAGGTCGAACGGCGGCGCCCCGGTGACGATTTCGTAGAGCACACATCCGAAGGAGTACAGATCGCTGCGCTGGTCGACCTGGGCACCGCTGATCTGCTCCGGCGACATGTAGTGCGGGGTGCCCATCGCGACACCGGTACCGGTCAGCCGGGCCGTGAACCCGATGTCGTGGCCGAGGCGCGCGATGCCGAAGTCACAGATCTTCACCGTTCCGTCGGCCAGCCGCATGATGTTGGCGGGCTTCAAGTCGCGGTGCACAATGCCCTGTTGATGGGTGTAGGCGAGGGCCGCGGCCACCTGGTCGGCGATGTCGACGACGTCGGCGACGGGTAACGGATGCTGCTTGTTGTCCTCCAGGAGCTGGCTGAGGTTGCGCCCCTCCAGCAGTTCCATCACCAGATAGAGCACGCCGTCGGACTCGCCGAAGTCGTGCACCACGGTCACCCCGCGGTGCTGCAGCGCCGCGGCCACCCGGGCCTCGCGCCGGAATCTCTCCCGCAGGACACGGGTGAAGGACTGATCGTGGTGCGGGCCGAGGGGCTTGAGGCACTTCACGGCGACCTGCCGTCCCAGCGACTCGTCGCGGGCGCGCCATACCTCACCCATACCTCCCCGCCCGATCAGATCGAGCAGTCGGTACCGGCTCTGGATCAGCCTGGTCTCCGCCATCTCGTGCGATCGCCCCCGTCGCTGCTCGCCGCGCCCTCCCCTGGCCCGTCCAGTATGGCGAGTTATCTGCCGACTTTGTACGGCGCCGGGCGGGAGCCGGGGCCGAGCCGTGCCATGGCGCGCAGAATGTGTCTGGGCGGGAGTTGCCAGCGAAGACGTGCGGGAACGCAGCGCAGCAAGGTGCCCGTGACACGCAGGCGCCGGGTCACCGTCGCCGGGGCTGGTGCCGCTCTGCCGTACAACTCGTGGGCGTACGGCGGCAGGGAGGCGTACGCCAGGTGCGCCACGCGCCGCCACAGCAGGGCGCGCGCCGGGAGGAGCAACGGGTGGATCGGCGGGCGCAACAGGAAGTCGTCCACGTCACGCGCCTCGGGCCCGGCGGCGAGCTCCGGCAGCACCTTCTCGAAGTAGGCGGCCAACTCCCCCTGATTCGAGGGTACGTCGGCGGGGTCGAGGCCCACCAGACGGGCGCTGACCTGGTGTTCGCCGACGTAGCGGTCGGCCTGCGCTTCCGTCAGCCGGAACCCCGAGCGGCGCAGGACGTGCAGATAGGAGTCGATCTCGGCGCAGTGCACCCACAACAACAGCTCGGGTTCGTCGATCCGGTACCGCTCCCCCGTGTCCGGGTCGGTGGCCTTGAGCAGGGTGTGGATCTTCCGGACCCGGGCGCCCGCCTTCTCGGCGGCCTCGGTGGTGCCGTACGTCGTCGTCCCGACGAAGTTCGCGGTGCGCATCAGCCGGCCCCAGGCGTCGCGCCGGAAGTCCGAGTTCTGCAGGACGCCGCGGACCGTGCGCGGGTGCAGTGCCTGCAGATAGAGCGCGCGGATCCCGGCGACCCACATCATGGGGTCGCCGTGCATCTGCCAGGTCACCGAGGAGGGTCCGAAGAACCCCGGGTCACCTGTCCGAGGGGGGCCGAGAGGCCCTTGGTCACCTGTTCGAAGGGCGTCCACCCTGTCAGGTTAACTGTGACGAGGATCGCTAGTTGGCACTGAGCAACGTTCGTGACCTGCGTTGATGCCAAGTAGATTCAGCAACCGCAGGAACGGCAGCGGAGAGATAGTTGGCACTTTGGTACAGCGCAGGTCAGGTGGGGTGTCGCCGCGGCAACAGGCTGGACAGATCGTAGGCGGTTACGGTGTGCGCCGACAGCGGGCGGTCGCCGGCGAATGCCGCCCGCGTCACCATTCGCTCAGGCACACGGAGTGATGATCTCCCAGTCCTTCGCGGGATCTCCGGTCAGCAGGTACTCGCTCAAGTACATGTCCGTGTCCTCGTGGAGGTCGTCCTCCAGTTCCCATACGGACTCGCATTCCGGGCACAGGAAGAATTTCTTGCCCGTGTCCTTGCGCTCGTAGCAGCGTACCCAGTCCTGGCCACAGTGGGCGCAGGCAACCTTTTCCATCAGTTCCAACTCCTCGGAAAGGCCGTGATCACTTCGTTGCCGTGTTCGACGGTGATCGAAATATATTCTTCTCCGGGGTTGTAACCCACCTGCCGGGCCATCGGGATGATGTAGGTGGTACGAGCGCCCTGTTGGTTGACCGACACCGCTGCGGCCCGCCGGTTCCATGCCTCGTCGACTGTCTCCAGCACCCCCTGGTTGCCCGTGTCGAACACTCCGTGAGCGGGCTTCGCGGGGTTGTCCCGGGTGTACTGCATGACATGGGTGATGCGGTGCCCCTCAGCCGATCCCGAACCGTAGTCCAGGCCTTCGGGCGACCGGTACCAGCCGCCGCCGAGGTCCACCGGCAGCGGACAGTCCGGTCATCCAGCAGAGCTCTGCGTGAGAGGTCGGGGGCCTGGGCGGACAGCTGGTCCATTGCGGATGAGTCGCCTAAGCATGATGCCGATCACCGCCCAGCGGATCATGGTCTCCGAGTGAGCGCGGCTGGTCACGTAGTCCCGCGCCAGAGGCCAGTGTGCGGTCAGCCGCAATACCAATGACGCGCCCCTTGGCGGCTCACGCCAGTTCGTCTCACGTGCATCCCCGCAACCCGTTGTGAGTCGCTGGACATGGGATGCAAAGGAGGCTCCCCGGACCTGACCCGGGAAGCCTCCTGGCCGACGGACTACCTGAGGTCAGGCCGGGAGCACCCTGACGGGCGTGGTCATGGTGCGGGTGCGGTCGACAATGCGCTCGTCTCCTTGCAGGGTCACCTGGACCGGAACGCCGCGGTCGCCCGCCGACCGGGCGACGGTGAGCATGAGGTCACCGGGTTCGACACGTCGGCGAAGGTCTCTCCCGGTGAAGCCGGCCATGTCCGTGTGGACCTCGAACTCGACGACACGGGTCTCACCGGCGGCAAGGTCGACGCGGGTGAACGCGATGAGCTGGCGGACCGGGCGGGTGACCGAGGCGACCGGGTCGGTGAGGTAGAGCTGGGGAACGAAAGTCCCCCGGCGCTCACCGGTGTTGGAGACCCTGGCCCGCAACGTGATCGTCGCGTCGACGGACACTACGGCTTCGTCGACGGACGCGCTCTCGATCTCGAAGGTCGTGTACGACAGACCGTGCCCGAACGGGAACGCGGGTGTGGGGTCGATGTTGCTCACGCCGTCGCTCTTGAGGGCGAGCGGAGGCGCCAGGTAGGTGCCCGGCTGGCCCGCCTCGTCGCCCGGGATCTGGACCGGAAGGCGCCCGGAGGGGTTGATCCGGCCCGAGAGGACACCGGCGATGGCCGCCGCCCCTTCCTCGCCGGGGAAGAACGCCTGGACGGTGGCGCCCGCCCGCCGGGCGTGCCGGCCGATGGCGTACGGGCGGCCCGAAAGGACGACGAGGACGGCTTGGTTCGCGGCGTCGAGGACGGCCTCCACCAGTTCGTCCTGGACTCCGGGGAGTGTCAGCACGCTGACGTCGCAGCCCTCGCCGGAGGAACCGTGTCCGAACATCCCGGAGCGGTCACCGACGACGAGGACCGTCACGTCGGCCGCGGCGGCGGCAGTCACCGCGGCGGCGATGCCACTGCGGTCGTCCCCGGTGACCTGGCAACCGGTCTCGTGGCGGACCTCGGCGTCGGGGAACTCGCGCCGGAAGGCGTGGAGCACCGTGGGCGCCTCGACGCCCAGGGGGGTGTCGGGGTGGTGGGGCAGTACGTGGTTGGGGAACGAGTAGCAGCCGAACAGGCACCGGACGTCGTCGGCCGCGGGACCGATGACGGCGACGGAGCGCGCGCCGGCGAGTGGCAGCAGGTCCGAGGGGTTGTCGAGCAGGACGACGGACTCCTCGGCCAGCGCGCGGGCGATGGAGCGGTTTCGGGCCGAGTCGAAGTCAGCAGGAGCGGTGTAGCGCCCGGGATTCCAGTCGGGATCGAGCAGGCCGAGTTCGGCCTTCTGGGTCAGGACCCGCAGCACGGCGCGGTCGACGAGATCCAACGACGCGCCGTCGTCCAAGAGCGGCTCCCCGTATGCGGTGGTGTGGGGCAGTTCGACGTCGATTCCGGCCCGGAGCGCGGCACGTGCCGCGCCCGGGATGTCGGCCGCCACGTGGTGCAGGGAGGCGAGGAACGCGATCGCCCAGTAGTCGGACACCACCGTGCCCTCGAATCCCCAGCTCTCGCGCAGCAGCCGGGTCAGGAGTTCCTCGCTGGCACCACAGGGCACGCCGTCTATGTCGTTGTAGGCGTTCATGACCGAGCCGACCCGGCCCTTCACCACGGCCTTCTCGAACGGCACGAGGATCAGATCGGCGAGTTCGCGGGGACCGACAGCGGCGGGGGCGTGGTTGCGGGCTGCCCTGGAGGCGGAGTAGCCGGCGAAGTGCTTCAGCGTGGCGACGACGCCGGCCGACTGCAGCCCCTGCACGTAGGACAGGCCGAGTTCCGAAACCAGGTAGGGGTCCTCACCGAGGGTCTCCTCCACTCGGCCCCAGCGGTAGTCGCGTACGACGTCCACGACGGGTGACAGTCCCTGGTGGACGCCGACGGCCGCCATGTCCGAGCCGATGGCCGCCGCCATACGGTGGACGAGGGCGGGGTTGAAGGTGGCCGCCCAGGCGAGCGGTGTGGGGTAGACCGTGGCCTGCCAGGTGGTGAACCCGGTGAGGCACTCCTCGTGGGCGATGGCCGGGATGCCGAAGCGGTTCGCCGCCGTCACCCGCTCCTGGAACTCCGCGAGGCGCTTGCGGCCCGCCTCCGGGTCGACCGGCGCCGTACCGAATACCCGGGTCAGATGCCCGAGACCGTCGACGATCGCTTCTTCGAAGCTCTCGGCGCCGCGGAAGGTGTCCTGCATCGGGGCCACGTCTCCGGACTCGTCGTGGCCGGGCCAGGTGCTGCCGAGCTGTGCGACCTTCTCGGCCCTGGTCATGGTGTCGAGGAGGGCCCGCGCGCGAACGGACGCCGGCAGGGCGGGATCGTTCCACAGCCCGGTCGTCGGGCGCTCGTCGCTGATCGTCAAGGTCTCATCCGTTCTGTTGCGGGTGCGCGAGAACCGCGCGAGTGGTCGAGGAGGTCGCGGAGGCACCGCCGACCGGGAAGGGAGTGGGCCCGGACGCCGGTCCGGCGGTCATGGGGAGGCAGACACGCCGGACCGCGTCGCGCGGGTGAGTCGGCGCCTTTCGGCGTCCGGGCCCCGAACGGGGTGGCGTCCCGGTTCGGCGAACCCGGCGGGACGCGGCACCGTTACTTGCCGCCGGCTCCCATCAGACCCGCGACGAGGGCGCGGCGGGCGAAGAGGTAGACGACGAGGATGGGGACAGCGGACATCAGCACCGCGGCCAGCAGGGCCGGCACGTTCGCCCCGTACTCGGAGACGAAGTTGTACAGGCCCAGCGTCACCAGCTTGTTGTCGTTCGACTGGGTCATGATCAGCGGGAACAGGAAGCCGTTCCACGCCTGGAGGGCCGTGAAGACGCATGTGGTCGCGATGGCCGACTTCGACATCGGGACGACCAGCGTCAGCAGGGTCCGCGCCGGGCTCGCGCCGTCCAGCGCCATGGCCTCGTACAGCTCGTTGGAGATGTCCCGCATCCCGCCGCTGAGGACCAGCACGCTCACCGGCAGCGCGAACGCGGCGGTGGGCAGGATGATGCCCCACAGGGTGTCGTAGAGGCCGAGATTGTTGATGATCAGGAAGAGCGGGATGATCACCGCCTGGGAGGGGATCGCCAGGCCCAGCAGGAACAGGCGGAACACACCCTTGGTCATCCAGCCCCGCCCACGCACCACGGCGTAGCTGATCGGGACCGCGAGCGCCAGCACGATGGCGACCGTGGCCACCGCGACCACGACGGTGTTCCAGATGTACTGCAGGAAGCCGCTGTCCAGAACCGTGCGGAAGTTGTCCAGGGTCACGGCGTCGGGGATCGAGACGGGGCCCTTGTCGGTGTACTTCGTCTGCGGCTGTACCGCCGTGTTCACCAGCGCGTACAGCGGGACGCCGATGATCACCAGCCAGACGAGGGCGGCGGCGCCGGCGAGGTAGTTCGGGCGCGTCCTCACAGCCCCTCCATCGTGCTCGTCATCTTGTCGTACCCGCTGAGCTTCGTGAGGATGACGGAGGCGGCGGTGGCGAGCACCAGCAGGAAGCTGGCGATGGCGCTCGCGTAGCCGTAGTCGTATGTCCGGAAGGCCGTCTGGTACATGGAGAACGGCAGGATCGCCGTGTCGGTGCCGGGGCCGCCGTTGGTCAGCAGCAGGACGATGTCGAAGGCCGTGAGACCGCCGACGACCATGAAGATGGTCGAAGTGATCATCGTGTTGCGCAGCTGCGGCAGTGTGATGTGGACGAACTGCCGGACCCGCCCCGCGCCGTCGATCGCGGCCGCCTGGTAGAGCGTGTGCGGGATGGCCCGGGCGGCGCCCTGGTAGAGCAGGCTGTGGAAGGGGACGAACTGCCAGGTGGTGACGAGGACCAGGCAGGCGATCGCGCCCTGCTGGGTGCCCATCGGATTGGTGCCGAACAGCCACTCGAACTTGGACGGCAGGCCGAAGTTCGGGTCCAGCAGCTGGCGCCACATGATGGCCGTGGCCGCCGTGGACAGCAGCAGCGGCAGGAAGAACACCGCCGACAGGATCGCCCGGTTGCGCTGGTGACCGGCCGCCCAGACGCCCAGCAGGATGCTGACCGGCGCCTGTACCACGATGTTCCCGATCAGCAGGACCCCCGTGACCAGGGTGGACTGCCAGACCTGACTGTCGCCGAAGAACCGCGACCAGTTCGCCGCACCGGTGAACTGCGGTGGGTTCAGGCCGTCCCAGTGCGTGAAGGAGAGGTAGAGCACGCCCACCATCGGCGCGACGGCGAAGACGAGGAAGAACAGCAGCCCGGGAACCGCCCAGGCCACGCCGGGCCGCTCCAGGGTGGGCGGAGCGGCCCGGTCACGCACCCGCTGCTTGCGCATGGGCCGTGAAGTCGTTGCGGAGACCACGTGGACGCGCCTTCCTACTTCTTGATCGCCAGAACCGCGCTGACGAACTGCTCCGGCGAACTCTGCCCGTTGAACAGCTTCTGGATCTCGGTCAGCAGCGGCGTGCCGAGAGTGAGGCCGAGCGCCTGGTCCCAGGACTGGGTGAAGGAAGGGGCCTTCTGCACCAGGTCGTACTGGAACTGGGCGTACGCCGGGTCGGCCGCCTTGGTGAGGTACTTCGCGGCGTTGGAGATGACCGGCACCTCACCCTTCTCGACCAGTCCCTGCACGTAGCTGTCGCTGTAGGTGGTCTTCAGGAAGTCCGTCGCGGTCTGCTTGGCGGCGGAAGTGGTCACCGAAAGGTAGTTCGTGGGGTTGCCGACCACGTTGCCGGCATCGCCCTTGCCTCCCTCCACGGAGGGGAAGGCCACGTATCCCAGGCTGTTCTTCGCGAAGTCGGGGGCCTCACTCTGCTGCTGGGCGTACTCCCACGAACCCATCAGCACCATCGCCGCCTTGCCCTTGTTGAGCAGGGTGGTGGTGCCGCCGGGGCCGTAGTTGACCGATCCGAACTTCTCGCCGAACGCGCCGCTGTCCACCAGCTCCTTGATCATCTGCGCGGTCTTGAGGATGGCGGGGTCCTTCCACTGCGACCAGTCGCCGCCCTGGATCTTGTCGAACAGCTTCGGCCCCGCGAGGCGGTCGACGAGGTACTCGACCCACATCAGCTCGGTCCACGAGTAGCTGGCGTTGCCGGCGAGCGCGAAGGGCGTGACCCCCTTGCCCTTGAAGACCTTGACCAGGTTCTGCAGCTCGGCGTAGGTCGTCGGCGGCTCGACGCCCGCGTCGGCGAAGACCTTCTTGTTGTAGAAGAGGAACACCGGCTGGGTGCCCCGGCAGGGGATGCCGACCAGCTTGCCGCCGACCTTGCCCGCGGCCAGCGCGGACGGCAGGAAGCGCGACTCCAGGGCCGTGTCCAGTGTGACCAGCTTGCCGGCCGTGACGTAGTCGGTCAGGCTGCCGCCGCCCCAGCTGAAGAACACCCCGGGCATCTTCGCCGAGCCCATCGCGGTCCGCAGCTTGTCCTTGTACCCGTCCCTGGCGATCACGGCCATGCTGACCTTGCCCTTGCCGGCGGAGTTGAAGGTGTCCACCGCCGCCTTCTGGACCGAGTTGGTCGGGTCCTGCAGCGTCCAGAAGTCAACGTTGCCCGTGGGCGAGGACGTGGAGCTGCCGGACGAACCACAGCCGGCCACGGTGACGCTCAGCGTGGTCGCCGCCGTAGCGGTGAGGAACCATCTCCGGGACACACTGTTCATCGTTGAACACCTTTCGAGTCGGCAGGATCCCCTTCGCGGGTGCACTGCACCCGGCAGGCCGTCCCGGGCCTGCCCGCACTGAGGGATCTGGGTCAATGGCCATGACCGTCAGGCGCTGTTGCGCAAGTGTTGCGGTTCCGTTGCTCCTGCGGTTGAGCTGGCGTCGGTCACGTTAAGCGGCGCAATTCGGCCGCGGCAATATCGGAGCGAAATCACTTCCGAAAGACTTTCGCAGTCCGAGGGCTTGCGAAACCGGCTCAGGTTCGTCCCTATTTCCCGGTTTCGGGCGGCGCCGTGGACATGCGCACGACCAGTTCCGTCGCGAGTTCCCTGCGCGTCGTGGCGGGAGGCCGGCCCTCGGCGAGGTTCAACAGGACACGCGTGGCCTCCTGGCCCAGTTCCCTGAACGGCTGCCTCACCGCACTCAGCGGCGGCGAGGCCATGGCGGCCACGAGGGTGTCGTCGAACGACATCACCGACAGCCGGCGCGGTACGGCGATGCCCAGTTGCCGGGCGGCCTCCAGAGCGCCGAGCGCCTGGACGTCACTCGCGGCGAAGAGAGCGGTCGGTCTCTCGCCCCGCTCCAGCACACTGCGGGCGGCGCGCAGTGCCTCGCCGTAGTCGAAGTCCGTCGAGCGCACGAGCGTGGCGTCGTAAGGGATCCCGGCCTCCGTCAGGGCGGCCCGGTAGCCGTGCAGGCGCGCGGACCCGGCCAGGGAGTGCGACCGGCCGGCCAGCATGCAGATGCGGCGGTGCCCGAGGTCGATCAGGTGCTGGACAGCGGTCGTCGCGCCGTGCCAGTTCGCCACCCCGACACTGGGGATGTCCGCGGACGGCGCGTTCAGGGGATCGACGAGCACCACCGGAATCCGCTGCTCCAGGATCCGGCGCTCGTCCCGCTCGACGAGAGTGGAGATGACGATGACGACCCCGAGGGCGTCCAGCTTCTGACACTCCTCCAACCACTGTGCGATCGAGCGCCGGCTCGTCGTGCCGACGGTCGTGTGGACACCGATTTCGGCCGCCGACTCCACGATGCCGCGGACCACTTCGAGGGTGTACGGGCCGGCCAGGTCCCGGAACACCGCAAGGATCTGCCGTCGCCGACGAGCTTCGGTCTCCCAAGTACGGACAAAGCCACGTTCGGCCAGCAGCGCCTCGATGCGGGCGCGTGTCGCCTCGGACACGTCACGCCGTCTGTGGACGACCTTGGACACGGTCGCAGGCGAGACGCCGACCTCGTCGGCTATCGAGGCGAGAAGCCCGTACTGGGCGTTCCGGCGCGAGCTGGTTGGGCCCGTCACTGCGGTGTGGACCTCCCCTGCCCCATCCGTTGGCCTGTTCTGAGTGCGTGCTGAGTGAACGTACACGCCGGTTCGATCACGGCAGGCCGGGGAAGAGTGCCGAAAGCCGCGTACACCTGCGGAAACGCGAGAGCTCAAGGGCTGCGAAAGTCTTTCGCGACCCGATCGGCCGCCTCTTGTAGGCTCCCCCGCAGCCTGTTCGAGCCGCTCAGGCACGTTACTTCCGGGAGGCCGGGAATGCCGGTGCACAGCATCCACGACACACAACCCGCCGACCGCTGGGAGGACGCTTTCCTCTCCGGCAACGGCGAGTACGGAATCATGGTGTTCGGGCATCCCCACCGGGAGCGGATCGTTCACAACCACCACCGTTACGTGCTGCCCAACGAGTCCCTCGGGATGCGGCCGCCGGCCGTCGCCGACCGTCTTGAACAGGTTCGCGACCTGGCCCTCGCCGGGGAACGGGAGCGGGCACAGCGCGAGTTCTCCGACGGCAGGGCGATGGCCTGGACACAGTCCTTCCATCCGGGGCACGTGCTTCATGTGGATACGGCGGCCGGGGACGGCCCTGTCGAGCACTACCGCCGGGTCACCGACTTCGCCACCGGTGAGGTGAGGGTCACCTGGTCCGACGGGGAACGGGAGTGGGTACGGCGCGCGTTCGTGTCGCGCACCGACGCCGTCGCTGTCGTCGAGATCACCGGTCCGCGGCTCGACCTGGCCATACGGCTGTCCGGAGAGTCGTCGGGCCGCCCCGCCGAGGTCACCTTCACGACGTCCGCCGAGGTCACCGGGGACGGCGAGGCGTCACTCGCCGTCGTGGGAGAGTATCCGCCCGGTCCCGGCGCGGCGGGATTCACCGGCGTGACCCGGGCTGTCGTCACGGGCGGCAGGGTCGTGGCGGAAGGGGACACGGTCCGTGTCGAAGGAGCGACGCGCATCGTTCTGCTGACCCGGATGGACCGGTCGGCGCCCCTCCCCCGCATCGACGCGCTCCGCGCGGTCCTGGCTGAACTGCCCGCCGAATACGACGAGTTGCTCTCCCGGCATGCGCCCGTCCACGGCGAGCTCTACGGCCGCGCCGAACTCGACCTGGGTGTGCCCGACAGCGACCGCGGCCTCCCCGTGGGCGAGCTGATCGCCCGTGCCGACACCAAGACGCTGGACGGCGCGCTGGTTGAGGCGCTGTTCCACTCCGGCCGCTACCTGCTGCTCAGCTCCAGCGGGGTACTGCCGCCCCGGCTGACCGGCCTGTGGCTGGGGGAATGGGGCGCCGCCTGGTCCGGCGACTACACCACCGACGCCAACATCAACCTCCAGATGGCCTGGGCGGTCCTCACCGGCATGCCCGAACTCATCGCGCCGTACGCCGCGCTGATCGGCGGGCAGATCGACGACTGGCGCACCAACGCCCGCACGATCTACGGCACCCGAGGGATCCTTGCCCCCAGCCGGACGGACGGCGAACACGGGCTGCTCTTCCATCTGAACGACGACTGGCCCTGGACCATGTGGCTGGCGGGCGCGGACTGGCTGCTGTTCCCGCTGTACGAGTACTGGCAGGCGACCGGCGACGACGACTTCCTCGCCCGCACCCTCGCCCCCTGGCTCGTCGAGGCCGCCGTCTTCTTCGAGGACTTCCTCATCCGCGAGGACGACGACGGACACGTCGTCCTGGTCCCCTCCTACTCCCCCGAGGTCGGCCCTCGCAACGGGCGTGGCATGTCCGGGGTGAACGCCACCATGGACCTGGCCGCGGCCCGGCACGCCCTCACCACCGCCGCCGACGTCTGCACCCGCCTCGGCATCGAGCAGACCGCGGTCGGCCGCTGGCGCGCGCTGGCGGAGCGGCTGCCGCCCTACCGCGTCGACGACCAGGGAGCGCTCGCCGAGTGGGCGTGGCCGGGACTGGAGACCGCCGACGACCACCGGCACGTCAGCCACCTCTACCCGGTGTGGCCGCTGCACGACATCACCCCGGACGACACCCCCGACCTGGCCGCCGCCGCTCGCGAAGCCCTGCTGCGACGTGGTGACGAGAACCTCTCCGCGCACGGCAGCCTGCACCGCGCCCTGGTCGCCGCACGCCTGAAGGACAGCGAGACGGCGAAGGAGAACGTCCTCAAGATCGTGGGCCGGAACATGGTCTTCCGGTCGCTGATGACCTCGCACAACCCCGATCTGGAGATCTACAACGCGGACGCCGCCCACTGTCTGCCGACCGTGGTCGTGGAAATGCTGCTCGACTCCCGGCCCGGGATCGTGGAACTCCTACCCGCCCGGCCCCCGGAGTGGCGGTCCGGCAGCCTGCGCGGCCTCGCCACGCGCGCCGGGGTCGGCGTCGACGAGCTGACGTGGGATGTGTCCGAGGGCCTCACGAAGGTGGTTCTCACATCGCCACTTGAGCGGGACATCGTCCTCGTGTGCCGTGACGGCTCGGACCAGCGGCAGACCGTACACCTGCTGCCGCACGTCCCCACCACAGTGACCGTCCCGCTCGCCTGAGGCCTCAGGGGCGGGCAAACGCGGGACGCCCGCCCTCGAGGCAACCGCAACGGTGCAACGCGTGCGCCCTGCGGTCACTCACTGTGTATCGACTCGACTGCGCACCGAAGTCGAGGTGCGCAGCACGAGCTCCGTCGCCAACTCGATCCGGGACGACGCGGGCGGTCGACCCTCTGCGAGTTGCACGAGCACCCTGGTGGCCTCGGCGCCCAGCTCCTCGAACGGCTGGCGCACCGCGCTCAGCGGCGGGCAGGCCATGGCCGCCACGAGGGTGTCGTCGAAGGACATGACCGCCAGGTCCTCGGGAACGCTGAACCCGTGCTGACGGGCCGCTTCCAGGACGCCGAGCGCCTGCGCGTCACTTGCCGCGAAGACGGCGGTGGGTGGATTGCCGGAGCGCAGGATCTGCAGGCTGGCGAGCAGCCCTTCTTCGAAGTCGAAGTCGGTCGAGCGCACGATCGCCGGGTCGTACGCGATCCCCGCCTCCTCCAGAGCGGCCCGGTAGCCATGCAGCCGCGCCGCCCCGGCCAGTGAGTGCGAACGGCCCGCGACCATGCCAATCCGGGTGTGCCCGAGGCCCAGCAGGTGTTGCACCGCTTCCCTGGCCCCGCTCCAGTTCGTCACCCCGATGCTCGGAATGTCGTGAGTCGGTGCGCTCAGCGGGTCGATCAGCACCACGGGAAGCCGCCGCTCGACGATCCGGCGCTGGTCTTCCTCGGCCAGCATGGAGATCACGATGATCAGGCCCGCTGCGTCGAGTGCCACGCACTCCTCAAGCCACTGGGAGATCGAACGGTGACCCGTCGTCCCGGTCACCACGTCCAGGCCCAGTTCGTCCGCCGCGTCCACAATCCCACGGACGACTTCCAGCGTGTACGGCCCCGACAGGTCACGGAACACCGCGATGATCTGACGCGGCGCCGCGGGATCAGGTTCTCCCGGGCGGACGTACCCGTGGCGTGCCAGCAGGTCCTCGACCCGGGCTCGCGTCGCCGCTCCGACGTCGGCACGCCGGTGCACGACCTTCGACACGGTGCTGAGCGACACTCCCGCCTCGCTGGCGATGCCGGTCAGCAAACCGTACTGCGCATCCCCGCGTGCGCTGCCCCGAACTGTCACTCGTACGCCTCGCCTTTGAGCTGCCACTCGAAACTCCGCCGCAAGCCAACAGGACGAAAGGCCCGGTGACAAGGCTGCTGCATCGACGACGAGCAGCGCACCGCGTCGGTCTCACTCCCCGTGGATCGTCGAGGGTACGCACGGCGCCGTAGCCGTTCCGTGTTCGCCTGATCAGCATGCTCGCCACCGCGGTCCTGGCCATCACACGTGCCCACGCCGGTCACGTCGGCGAACCCAGCGGCCCACTCGCTCCTGTCAGCTGCCGCGAACTGCTCCGTCTCCTGCCCGTCGCGACCTGGACGACGGGTCAACCAACCGGTTGCGCATGGCGATCTCTGGCTGGTCCCGCCCTGCGACGGGGCCAGCTGGTTTGCCTACACCTCGTACGTGCCCGGCCAGAGCAAGATGCCGTGCTCCCTGGTCAACTGCTCACCGTCCTGAACAACCGGCCGGTCTCCTCGCCCGGATCCTTCGGGACGGTGTATCCCGTCTCGTCGCGGATCTCGTCGAAGTGGTCTCGGACGTCCTCCATCGACAGGGCCGGGTTGAAGTAGCCGTCCGTTCTGCCGACGAAGAACCCCCGGCGAATGGTCACCGCACTCGGCCGTCGAGCAGGCGATCGGCAGCACACTCACTTGACCAGACAATCGCTGGCGGACTGACGGCACATCGAAGCTCCGGGCGGTGCAGGCGACTTGATCGGTCGCCGACATCAACCGGAGCTTCGTTGCGTACGGAACGGGCCGACCACCCGTCAAAATACCGTCGCGACCTGCACACTCACGTGATCATCAGGAATTTGAAACCGCCTTGGATGGCGAGGGTGCGCCGACACGTCAATACACAGCGAACCGCTCCTCTGCGAAACACTTTCGAAACGCGCTGGTGACACAGATGCCCCACGCCCGAATAATTGGCCCATCCCCGCTCCCCGTCGGGGAGTTCAGAGGAGGTGAAGGGGTTGCCTTGTTCGCGATGGCACGAAGGCATTGGAACTGCGTTACAACCGCAGCCGGAATGGCACGCTACCGGCCTCTTTTGAACGGACCGCCACCCATCCGGTCCGCGCCGTCTGCGAAGTACCGACAGCGACGTGACATCAGCGATTCCCCTGTCATCGTCAACGGTTGAGGCAACCGCAACGCTGCCTTCCTCTGCAAACAGTTGCCGCGGACAGGTCGTTCGACTCCCTTCGGCTTTCACGCACTGCGTGCCCTCGACGGAATCGGGCGCGACGAGCGAATACAGTAGAGCGGTGGACCCGCTCGTACGCCATAAGCCGTGAATGCGCCCACTCACCAATCAGGAAACCCGATACCCCAGGGCCGACTCGACTGCACCGATCCGCAGGCTCAGTCCGCGACTCGAACGTTTGGCATCCCCTTGGCGCGGCGTGGACGGGACGCTCCAAATGGCCTGAGGGAAGACAAACCCGCCTCCGCTTTGGCGCCGCCAAGTCGGAGAGAAACCACCGGCCACCGGCATACGGGTCCCGGCTCGCTCCGGGCTCCAAGATCCGATCTTGTCTATCTTTTCGGGAGGAAAGATGAAAGGCACAAGACATCCGCGTAAAGCTTTGATCGTCGTTCTGGCTATAGCCGCGGCACTGTGGACCTTTGCGATGCCTGCGCAGGCGTCCACGCCGACTCCAGCCACCCTCTACCAGCTCCCGAGCAACGCATCCTGCACGAAGGCCACCAACAACTGCGCCCTGTACCCGAAAACGGCCGTGCTGCCGAGCGGACGGCTCGTCGCGGCATTCGAAAAGTCGACGGTAGCCGCCTCGGGTTCGGCCGACGGCCAGACAATGCCGTTGTACAAGAGCGACGACAACGGAACGACCTGGCAACACCTGGCAGACGTCAAGGCACCGGCGTACGCGTCGTCGAACCCCGCCTACTCCTCGTACGTCAGTAACTGGACCAACCCGTATCTGTACGTGCTGCCCCAGGCAGTCGGAAATCTCGCATCCGGCACACTGCTGATGGCCACCGTCGTATCGGGCGACGACTACAACTACCTCGGCCAGAAAGCAACCAACGCCAACTACACGCCGACGCACGACGGCGACCGCAGCAACACGGCGATTGCGCTTTACTCGAGCACCGACTCGGGCTCGACGTGGAATGTCGTCAACGTCATCACGACGGGCAGCTGGTCCAACGGTGCGAACTACCCGGCCACCGAGAACACTTACCACCAGAACGACCCCGTTTGGGAACCGTACCTGATGGTCTACAACAACCAGCTCGTCGCCTACTACTCCGACGAGAACGACTACACCGGCTACGACTCGTCGACCGGCGTCCCGACGATCGACCCGAACAACAACACGACTCCGGATCCCGCCACACAGATCCTTGCGCACCGGACGTGGGACGGCGTCAGCTCGTCGTGGAGCAGCCCGGTTGTCGATGTCTCCGGGACGACGGTCACCAATTCGTCCGGTTACAGCGAGATCGGCGGTGGCCGCCCCGGCATGACCACTGTCGTCCAGACCAGTGACGGCAAGTGGATGATGACCTTCGAATACTGGGGTGGCGGTGACAACGTCCGCTACAAGATCGCCAGCGATCCGCTGCACTTCTACTCGGTGGGCGGTACCGCGGGCACCGGCGTCACCTCGCTCTCGGTGACATCGGGCTCCAGCGCCTTGTCCCGTGGAGGAAGCCCGGTGCTCATGCGCATGCCGAACGGGCGGATCCTCTTCAACGCCGCGGGCAGCGGGGACGTCTGGACGAACGCCAGCGGAAGCAGCACCGGCGCGTGGACGCAGCAGCACACGACGATGGCGTCCTCCTACAGCCGCAGCCTCACCTACATCCCCAGTACGGGCCGAGTCGAGATCGTCGGCGGGACAACCACGATCTCCTACGCGGACATCGACTTCGGAAGCTCCACCGGCGCGTACTACAAGCTCGTCAACGTCAACAGCGGTAAGGCCCTCGGCGTGTTGGGCGCCGACCTCCTGGACGGGAAGAACGTGGTCCAGTGGACCGACAACGGGTCGGCCGACCAGTTGTGGCATGTCACGGATGTCGGCAGCGGATACAGCACGCTGCTCGACAAGAACAGCGGCCGAGCCCTCGGCATCCTGGCGGCCAGCACGTCGAGCGGCGCGAACGCCGTGCAGTGGGTGCAGAACAGCGGCAACGACCAGCAGTGGCAGGTGGTCGCCGTCGGCTCCAACTACAAGCTGGTGAACCGCAACTCGGGTCTCGCCCTCAGCGTTTCCGGAGCAGCCACCAGCGACGGCGCGCAGATCGTCCAGCAGGCGTACACCGGCGCCTCCTCTCAGCTGTGGTCCCTGGTGCTGGTTTCGTCGTAGACACCGGCACGCCTCAACAGGCAGCACACAAAGCGGGAGCCCGGCCAAACGCTGGGCTCCTGCCAGGGTGCCACGTGAGCATGCTCATGGGCAGGCGCACGGTATGGCGCCGGCCCTGCGGCGTCAGTCGAGCGGGACGCTCTGGGCCGAGCGGGGCATCACCTTGGTCCCCGCGGGACACGCTCACGCCGAGCCCGCTCATCAGTTGTCAGCGCACCGCCATCGGGATGCCTCACCCTTCGGCCTGGCGCAGCCTGCACCAGCCGAGACCACGCGTCCTACGCCCTGGCCCTTGAAGATATGGACATGGACCACGACGCCCGCCTCACCACGGGTAGGGTTGGCAAGTTGCTGTACGTACAGTGAGTCTTCGCCATCTTCGAACATGCAGGTCGGAGGCTCTGGCGTGGCGCTCGCTCGGGATACTCGTGCTGATCTCGGGCGGGAGTCTGCGGTCTTGATCATCCGTCATGTCATCGGTCGAGGCTGTCACATGCGGGTCATTGAACCAGCCCAGCCAGCCGGGTTGTTGATGTCAAACAGCCGCTCGCGGCGGCGCGGCCCGAAGGCCACATCAGCCCCCAGCGTCATCTCCCGGTGCGGTACGCTCTCGCGGCCCACGGCCGGCGACGGCGTCCGCGAGGGGCGCAGCCAGGTCTCCCGTTGTATGTAGTGTGCGGACATGACAAGAAGTGAGCGGATCGCAGACCAGCTGGACCGGCACTGGCAGAAGAACCTGCGGCCGCGGCTGCACGGTCTTGCCGATGAGGAGTACTTCTGGGAGCCGGTGCGTGGCTGCTGGAGCATCCGCCCACGTGGCACGTCGGCCGCACCGATGTCGGCAGGTTCGGGGGAATGGACGATGGACTCCGCGTCCCCTGACCCGGTGCCATCGCCGGTGACCACGATTGCCTGGCGGCTGGCGCACATCATCGTCTCGTGCCTGGGCTATCGGGTCGGATGGCACTTCGGCGGCCAGGACGTCGACTCCCAGACATTCGCCTACGCGGGGACCGCTGACGAGGCGCTGAAACAGCTCGATGAGATGTATGGGAGATGGAACGCGGGGGTCCGCGAGCTCTCGGACGCTGACCTGGAGAATCCGCCCACGGTGGGTCCCGAGCGGTTTCCCATGGAGGGCATCGTCCTGCACGTCAACAGGGAGCTGATCCATCACGGCGCCGAGATTTCCCTGCTGCGCGACCTCTACCGCTGGCAGGACGGAGCCGTACCGCGCCCAATATGACTTTCCGGTAACCGGCGATCGAGCTTCGGAAACCTACGTGGACTCCGTGACGCTCCGTGGCTGCGAGCTTCAGTGAAGCTGCGTCCTCTTGAAAGTAGCTGGTCAGGGCGGTGGCGGCGACGTCCAGCCGCGCGGTCGGCTCGTCGAGGACGATGAAACGCGCCCCGAAGGACAGCGCCCGGGCGATCTCCACGAACTGCCGCTGCTCGATGTCCAGTTCACCGCCGGGTGTGCGCACGTCCACGCCGACCGACCAGGTCGCCAGCAGTTCATGAGCCTTGCCGCGGACCGTCCCCCAGCTGATCAGGCCGCCGCGTCAGCGGTCGTGCCGGTTCAGGAAGAGGTTCTCGGCGACTGTCAGTTCGGGGATCCCGGTTCGGAAACGCCGCCGACAACGGGTGGCAGCAGCCGAGATATCCGACGGACATGACGGACGCGGAGTGGGCGGCCGTCCGGCCGTTGCTGCCGGTGCCGGGCTGGACGCGCGGTCGCGGCGGCCGGCCGGAGGCGTACTGCCACCGGGCTGTACTCGATGCGACCCGCGACCTCGTTGACAACGGCATCAAGTGGCAAGTTATTGAGAATCGAGACAGGGCTGTGTCCTTTCGTTCGGTGGGGTGAGGTCCGACGGCCGTTGACTGCGTGCCTGTCCGGGCACTCCGGGCGGGTGTCAGTGGGTTCTGCGATCGTGTGCGTCGTGGATGAACTCGTGGAACGCGTTGATGCGCAGGATCGTGTGCTGGGGGTAGTCAGTCGGCGGGACGCTGTTCGGGAGGGATGGCTGCACCGGGTTGGCGTGGTGGTGTGCCGCGATAGGCAAGGTCGCTTTCTCGTTCATCGGCGTGCCGAACAGTTGTCCCGTTTCCCGGGGCACTACGAACTCGGTGTCGGGGGCGCTGCGGGAGTCGGCGAGTCCTATGAGCAGGCGGCTGCCCGCGAGCTCAGTGAGGAGCTGGGGGCGCTGGCGACAGTGTGCCTTCGGTTCAAGTTCCTCAACCGGGGTGGGCTCAGCCCTCACTGGCTTGGGGTGTGCGATGCCGTGCTTCCGGAGATCGGCGCCCCCGATCCGGGAGAAGTGGCCTGGCACGGGTGGCTGACCGAGTCCGAGTTGCGGCGGATTCTGCAGCAGTGGACCTTCACTCCTGATAGTCAGGAGATTTTCGGTCGGTATCTCGCCTGTCGTGCTGACCCGTCGCTTTCGCGGAAGCGATACTCATGAGCTGGGTCAGAGGGACAAAGGCGCTGGTCGTTCCGAGCTCCTTGGGGGTTGGGCCGGCTGGGCTGGGGGCCATGACAGCAGGCTAGCCCTGCTCGATTCCACGTAAGGCGGGCGATGCCGGCCGGTTTCCCGCCGTGGGACCGGGGCTACGCGTTCTTCCGCCGCTGGCGCGACCATGGCCTGGTCAAGGAGTTCCACGACCGGCTGCGCGGACAGGTCCGCGAGAAGGTGGGCCGCGACGCGGAGCCGACGGCTGCAGTGATCGACTCGCCGCTGGCCGAGCCCGCGCCGGGCCGGTTCACGTCGACTGCGGGCGTGAGCGGGCCAGGCGGCGGGCGGCGAGCACCCAGCTCACGCAGCTCCAACAGCCCAACCGCCGACGGCATCCACGACCTCCCGGGCAGCGACAGCACGACAGGCCACTACTCCCACAAGACCGCCGACCCTACGCCCGACCAGCGAAAACGCAGTCCTCAACTCCGACATGACGACAACTTCTCAATCTCCTTGCTGGGGTGGGAACGTATTGCTGGTGCGGTGTGCCGGACAGCCGTGTTCAGGCGCGCGGGCGGATCCGCAGTCCGTGCATGCCGCCGTCGACGGCGAGATCGGTGCCGGTGGTGGAGCCGGAGAGCGGGCTCGCCAGGTAGGCGATGGCCGCAGCGACCTCTTCCGCGCTGACCAGGCGGCCCATGGGCTGGCGGGCGTTCAGGGCGGCGCGTTCGGCCTCGGGGTCGGCGGCGCTGTCCAGCAGGCGCCCGACCCAGGGGGTGTCGGCGGTACCGGGATTGACGCAGTTGACGCGGATTCCGGAGTGCACGAGGTCGGCGGCGGTCGCCCGGGTGAGGGAGAGGACGGCGCCCTTCGTGGCCGAGTACAGGGCCCGGTCGGGCAGCCCCGCCGTGGCCGCGATGGAGCAGGTGTTGACGATGGCCGCACTGTGCGAGCGCCGCAGGTGCGGCAGCGCGGCACGGGTCACCCGCACCATGCCGAAGACGTTGACCTCGAAGACGCGACGCCACTCGTCGTCGGTGTTGTCCTCGATCGTGCCCTGGGCGCCGATCCCCGCGTTGTTGACGAGGATGTCGATGCCCCCGAGCCTGCGGGCGGCCTCCCCGACGGCCGTTCGTACGCCGGTTTCGTCCGACACGTCGACCTGTATGCCGATGAGGGGTTCGGGCACGTTCTCCGGCTTGAGATCGAGGCAGACCACGCGCGCCCCACGCGCGGCGAGCAACCGAGCGGTGGCCAGGCCGATGCCGGAGGCACCACCGGTGACCAGCGCGGTCAGCCCGGCGAACTCGTTCGTGCTCATGTCCTGGCCTTCGCTTCCCATACCGGGCCCTCGGGGTAGCGGTGGGCCGCCACGGGGTCCGGGTGCAGTTCGGCGCTGATACCGGGGGCGGTCGGCGCGAGGTAGTGGCCTTCCCGGATTCGTACGGGATCGGTGAAGTGCTCGTGCAGATGGTCGACGTACTCGATCACGCGGTTCTCGGTGGTGCCGCTGACGGCGACGTAGTCGAACATCGCCAGGTGCTGCACCATCTCGCACAGGCCGACCCCGCCGGCGTGTGGGCAGACCGGGACGCCGAACTTGGCGGCCAGCAGCAGGATGGCGACGTTCTCGGTGACGCCCGCGGTGCGGCTCGCGTCCATCTGGAGGATGTCCAGCGAGCCGGCCTGGAGCAACTGCTTGAACATCACTTGGTTGTGGGTGTGCTCACCGGTGGCCACCTTCACCGGCGCCAGCGCCTTGCGGATGGCGGCGTGGCCGAGGATGTCGTCGGGGGAGGTGGGTTCCTCGATCCAATACGGGTCGTAGGGCACGAGCGCCCGCATCCAGTCGATGGCCTGCTGGACGCCCCACGCCTGGTTGGCGTCGACGGCGATCCTGATGTCCGGGCCGACCGCCTCGCGGGCCAGCCGCATCCGGCGCTCGTCGTCCGCGCGGTCGGCGCCGACCTTCAGCTTGATCTGGGAGAACCCGTCGGCGACCGCCTCCTTCGACAGCCGCACCAGCTTCTCGTCGTCGTAGCCGAGCCAGCCAGGTGTCGTCGTGTACGCCGGATAACCGTGCTCCAGCAGGTGCGCGGCGCGTTCGGCGCGGCCCGGTTCGGCGCGGCGCAGGATGTCCAGGGCCTCGTCGCGGGTCAGTGCGTCCTGCAGATAGCGGAAGTCGACCAGGTCGACCAGCTGCTCCGGGGACAGTTCGGCCAGCAGTCGCCAGACCGGCTTCCCCGTACGACGGCCGTACAGGTCCCACACGGCGTTCACGATCGCCGCGGCGGCCATGTGGATGGCCCCCTTCTCCGGGCCCAGCCAGCGCAGTTGGCTGTCGCTGGTCAGCCGCCGGGAGAAACCGCCGAGGTCGTTCAGGACCTCTTCCACCGGCAGGCCGACCACCAGCGGGGCCAGCGCACGTACGGCGGCGACCTCCACGTCGTTGCCGCGCCCCACGGTGAAGGCGAGCCCGTGGCCCTCGTCGCCGCCGCTCGTACGGATCGTCACATAGGCGGCCGAGTAGTCGGGTTCGGGGTTCATCGCGTCGGAGCCGTCGAGTTCCAGAGAGGTCGGGAACCGTACGTCGACCGCGTCGACGGCGCTGATCAGTTCACTCATGGTGCCCGGCATTCGCGGCCGGGAGGCCGAGGTGTCGTTTCGGGGTCATGGCAACCACCAATCGTCATGTGTCCATGGCATGTCCGTACTGCAACAGCAGCCTCCAGACATGGGATGGATTTTTTGGGCTCTGCTCGCTGCTGTGTCCATAGCTGAGACGAAAATAGTCGGACACGATCGCTTCTGACCTGCCAAGTAGGCGATAATTTCATAGTTGCGGCAGCGGGTTCAGTCATCCCATGTCTTCCTGTGTCATGGGATGTATTGCTACGGTGCCGCTGCGCACGCAATAACGAGGGGTCAGCCACGCATGTCACTGACCGACAAGGCCATCGACCGCATCAGGGACCTCATCCAGTCGGGCGAGCTGTCCCCCGGGGCCAAACTTCCGCCCGAGCAACAGCTCGCCGCGGAGTTGGGTCTGTCCCGCAACCTGATGCGGGAAGCGGTGAAGGCGCTGGTCGTCGCGCGGGTGCTGGAGATCCGGCGCGGGGACGGCACCTACGTGACCAGTCTGGAACCGGAGCTGCTGCTGAGCAGCATCGGGTCCGCGGTGGAGTTGCTGCGTGGCGACACGTTGCTGGAGCTCACCGAGGTGCGCCGACTGTTCGAGCCGGTCGCCACGGCGCTGGCCGCCACCCGGATCTCGGCCACCGAGCTCGGCGAGGTGGAGCGGCACCTGGACGCGATGCGGACGGCCCGCGACGACGTGGAGCGCCTCAACGAGCACGACGCCGCCTTCCACCGGGCCGTGGTCGCGGCCACCGGCAACGCCACGCTGGCCACCCTCCTGGAGGGCATCTCCGGCCGGACGCTGCGCGCCCGTGTCTGGCGGGGACTGGTCGACGACAACGCCGCCGGCCGCACCCTCGCCGAACACGAGGCGATCTACCAAGCGCTGGCCGACGGTGATGCCGTGCTCGCCCAGGCGGCGGCGCTGATGCACGTCAGCACCACCGAGCGGTGGCTGCGCGAGCACCTGGAACGGGACAGTCGGCTCCCCGGGGACGGTTCAGCCGTGTAGGTGCTTCCTCTCTGACTACTGGTGCGCCCTTTGTCCCTTTTCATTCCTTATGTCTCGCTCTCGGGTACCGAATTGCCGGTCACCGGGCGGGCATGTTCACCTCACCGAGGAGTACCGATGAGATTTCTGCGCGTGGGCCCGGCTGGCTCCGAGCGGCCCGTGTTCCTGGACTCCGACGGCACCGCGAGAGATCTGAGTCCGCTGACCGTCGACATCGACGGAGCGTTCCTGGCCGAGGGCGGCGTGGAACGCGTCCGTGCCGCCCTGGCCGAGAACGTGCTGCCGCGCACGGACATCGCCGGCCGGCGGGTCGGCGCCCCGGTCGCACGCCCCGGCAAGGTGGTGTGCATCGGGCTCAACTACGTCGATCATGCTGAGGAGACGGCGACACCGCCCCCTGCCGAACCGGTCGTCTTCATGAAGGCTGCCAACACGGTCGTCGGCCCCGACGACACCGTGCTCGTACCGCGCACCAGTGAGAAGACGGACTACGAGATCGAACTCGCCGTGGTCATCGGCCGCACGGCGCGCTACCTGGGCTCGCCGGAGGCGGCCGACGACGTCATCGCGGGCTACGCGATCGCCGACGACGTCACCGAGCGGGCCTTCCAGCACGAGCGGGGCGGGCAGTGGGACAAGGGCAAATCCTGCGAGACCTTCAACCCGCTCGGCCCCTGGCTGGTCACCCCCGACGAGACCGGCGACCCGCAGGGGCTGGCCATGCGACTGTGGGTCAACGGCGAACTGCGCCAGGACGGCCACACCAAGAACATGATCTTCGGGGTGCGCCACATCGTCTGGTACCTGAGCCAGTTCATGGTGCTGGACCCCGGAGACGTGATCAGCACCGGCACCCCGGCCGGCGTGGCCTTCGGCGCCAACGACTTCCCCTATCTGGGCGCCGGTGACGTGGTCGAGGTGGAGATCGACCGGCTCGGCCGCCAGCGGCACGTCCTCGGACAGGCCTGATGACCTCCGCGCGCCTGCCCTGGTTCACCGAGCGCGTCCCGCTCGGCCGCTCCGGGGCCACCGTCAGCCGTATCGGCCTGGGCACCGCACCGCTGGCCGGGCTGTTCTCGGCGGTCGGCGACGAGCAGGCCACCGCCACGCTCGACGCCGCCTGGACGGCCGGTGTCCGGTACTTCGACACCGCCCCGCACTACGGCGCCGGGCTCGCGGAACGGCGGCTGGGATCCTTCCTCGCCGACACCGGCCGCCCGCGCGCCGAGTTCACCGTGTCCACAAAGGTGGGACGGCTGCTTGTGCCGGGCGACGCCGCCCTCGGGGACGAGGCGTTCCACGGCGAACGCGGGCTGGTCCGGGTGCGCGACTACAGCGCCGAGGGCGTCTACCGTTCGCTCGCCGAGAGCCTTGAGCGGTCCGGTCTCGAAGCCTTCGACACGGTCCTGATCCACGACCCGGACGACCACTGGGAGGACGCGGTCACGGGGGCGTACCCGGCACTGGCCCGGCTGCGCGACCAGGGAGCGGTCCGGGCGATCGGCGCGGGCATGAACCAGACGGCGATGCTCACCCGCTTCGTCACCGAGACCGACCTCGACTGCACACTTGTCGCCGGCCGCCCAGCAGCCGCCCATCAGGACCGACGAGGGGATGAACCTCGGCTCCGCCTACCCCCGCGACCGATCAACGGCCGCCCGCGCGGAATGCATTGAAGTGATGCGCCGTCATCTCTGAGAACCAACGGCGATCTTGGTGCCAACCAGCCCTCTTTTGTGCCAACTCAGGTTAACGCCGTACCCTCGGCATCCCCAGCCCGATCCACGAGATGATTTCGCGCTGGATCTCGTTGTTCCCGCCGCCGAAGGTGAAGATCACCGCCGAGCGGTAGCCGCGTTCCAGCTCGCCGTGCAGGACCGCACCCGCCGAGCCCTCCTGGAGCACACCGGGTGCGGCGACGATCTCCATGAGCCAGGCGTACGCGTCCCGGCGCGCCTCGGAGCCGTACACCTTGACCGCGGAGGCGTCCTGCGGGGTGAGGGTTCCCTCCTGGACGGCGTTCACCATCTGCCAGTTCAGAAGCTTCATGGCGTCGAGCTTGGTGTGGGTCCGGGCGAGGCGGCGGCGTACCCAGGGGAGGTCGGCGACGCGACGGCCGTCGGCGAGTTTGGTCTCCATGGCCCAGCGCTGGACGTCGTGCAGGGCGCGGATCGCCATGGTGCCGTGCGCGGCGAGGGTGACCCGCTCATGGTTGAGCTGGTTGGTGATCAGTCGCCAGCCCTTGTTCTCCTCGCCGACCCGGCGGGAGACGGGGACGCGGATGTTCTCGTAGTAGCTGGCGGTGGTGTCGTGCGAGGCGAGGGTGTTGATGAGGGTGCAGGAGTAGCCGGGGTCGGAGGTCGGCACGAGGAGCATGGTGATGCCCTTGTGCGGCGGGGCGTCCGGGTCGGTGCGCACCGCCAGCCAGACCCAGTCCGCCGTGTCGCCGTTGGTGGTCCAGATCTTCTGCCCGTTGACCATGTAGTGCCCGGTGGCCTCGTCGCCCTCCCGTACGGCCTTGGTCTTGAGCGCCGCCAGGTCGGTGCCCGCGTCGGGCTCGCTGTAGCCGATCGCGAAGTCGATCTCGCCGGAGAGGATCTTGGGCAGGAAGTACTCCTTCTGCTCCTCGGTGCCGAATTGCATGATCGTCGGGCCGACGGTGTTCAGCGCCATCAGGGGCAGTGGTACGCCCGCCTGGGCGGCTTCATCGAAGAAGATGAACTGCTCCAGCGGGGTCAGCCCCCGCCCGCCGTACTCCTTGGGCCAGCCCACCCCGAGCCAGCCGTCCGTGCCGAGCCGCCGGATCGTCTCGCGGTAGAACCGCTTCTGGGCCGCCGGGTCGCCATACCGGGCGTACGCATGGTCGGGCACCAACTCGGCGAAGTAGCCGCGCAGTTCGGTCCGCAGCCGCTGCTGCTCTGGCGTGTATTCGAGATGCACGGCGCCTCCTGGCTCCCCAAGGCCGGACCTGACGGCGCACACCGTAGAACGTGTTTCAGAAATTGGGAATGCCGAGGACGTACGAGAAGGGCGGGCCCGGACGTCCGGGCCCGCCCTTCTCCACCCGCTCAGTGGGCGACGGGGGTTGCCTCCGGGGCGACCTCCTTCTTCACCGTGGCCGGTTTCGGGGACAGCACCCGCTCCGCCAGGAACCCGAAGACGAGCCCGAAGGCGGTCCACAGGGTCAGCTGGATGGCCAGTGCCGCGAGGCGGAACTGCCAGAGCAGGGTGGCGGAGAAGTCCTTCGGGACCTCGTTCACGGCCGGCAGGAACGCGTACGCGAGCCCGATGGCGAGGACGAGGAACGCGCCCGCCGCCAGCGTCGCGTTCCAGTTGCCCAGGCGCGGCGCGAGGCGCTTGCCCAGGATGACGGCGGCGACGGCGAGCAGCACGCTGAGCACCATCATGAGGAAGTACAGGGTCGTGCGCTTGCCGATGGTGTCGGGGTCGCCGACGGACGGCGGGTTGGCGGGGTATTTCAGGAACGGCACGACATAGACGGCGAGCAGGCCCGCGGCCGACAGGAGCAGCGCGCTCGCGCGCGGCCCGAAACGGCCGATCCTGCCGAGCGCGAAGCAGTACGCGAGGGCGGCGATACCGCCGAACGCGACCCCGTAGACGAGGACACCGGTGGCCAGGCCGCCGGTGGACTGCATCGTGCGACTGACGGCTTCCATGCCGTGCTCGTGCGTGTGCGCATCCTCGTAGGCGATGGCCGAGTCCACGCGCGGCTCACCCAGGAAGTAGGCGACGACCAGGGCGAGCAGGCCCGCGGCGAGACCCGCGAGCATGCCACGCACCAGAAGGTTTCTTACGGTTGCCGAGTTCATGTGCTCGTGCGTTTCCGCGTCGCCGTCAGTGGCAGGGGAAGCCGAGCAGGTGGCGGGCGTCGTGGACCCACTCGTGGACGTTCTCGCCGGACACGAGGGAGGTGGCGCCCTGTTCGGCGCCGACGAAGTAGAGCAGGACCAGCATCAGGATGCCGAAGAAGACCGCCCAGGGGGCGATCGCACCGATCGGCAGCTTCGCGGGAACGGCGGTGGGGGTAACGGTCGGCTGAGCGACGGACTGCGCCATGGGGCAGAACCTCCTGGGGAACTCGCGTCCCATCTTGGTGGTGCACAGGACGACGGCCGCGGGTCTGACTTGCTCGACCTCCACCACCCCTGGCGGGAGTGGTTCGTGCTGGGCTTACAGTGGCGCGACCGTGCCGGATTCCCACCGGACTTCCGCCGAACCGTCGTCAATATCGTCGAGACCGTACCGCGAAGCCGGGCTCCGGCCAAGAGCGCATAAAGAGAGACGACGTGCGCCCTGCGGCCGGGGGCGGCACCGGCTTCCCTTGCCCGGCAAGGATTCTGGTCACGGAAGACCGCACCAGCACGCGAGAGTGGACGTATGACAAGCCGAGTGATCTTGATCTCAGCCGCGATCAGCGCGGCGCTGCGCGAGGCCCGCTTCGACGAGGGAGGCCGGGTCGACGCCGCCGGACTGCGGCTCGCGCGGGCGGCCGCGGGTGCGGTGCCCGACGCGGAGCGGCTGTGGGTCTCCCCCACTGTCCGGTGCCGCGAGACCGCGGACGCGCTGGGCCTCGACGCGGTGGTGGACGCATGGGAGTTGGCCCCTCTGGACGTGGGCCGCTGGCGTGGCGCGACCCTGGAGGAGGTCAGCGCGAAGGAGCCGGAGGCGGTGGCCCGGTGGCTGGCCGATCCCGGTGCGGCGCCGCACGGCGGTGAGTCGGTGCGGGCGTTCTGCGAGAGGGTGGCGGGCCGCCTCGATACGGCCGCGGAGTTCACGGGCCGGACCGTGGCCGTGGTCGAGCCGGAGGTCGTACGGGCTCTGGTGGTTCGGGTGTTGGGGGCGCCGGAGTCGGCATTCTGGCGGGTCGACGTGCCGCCCCTGACCGCCACGGAGTTCAGCGGCCGCGCGGGGCGCTGGAACGTACGGGCCGGACGGCCGCTCGCGGAGCCGGCGTGAACCGGTCCGAGACGGTGCCCGGGTGCGCGGCTCAGCGTCGCGAGGAAGTCCGTGCGGGCCGGGGCACACTCACGGCAGGCCTTCGCGCTGCCCCGCGCACCGGGGCACTCGCCGTCGCCGCGACGCGCGGGTAGCCGAAGGAGAGCGCGTCAAACCCGCAGCGTCACGGACGAGTTCCCGGGCCGAGCACCGTGGGCCGGAAACGCCGGCAGCGGCCGCGCCTGCTGGACGGCTGCCCGGTTCGCAGGCGCGAGCGGGCGCCGGCTACGCGCCCGTCGCCTCCGCCGCCTCCCGTGAGATCTGTTCGAACTGCGCGCCCATCGCCTCGGAGAGCGCATGGGCCGCCGAGAGCGGGCGGACCATCACCATCAGGTCGTCGATCCTGCCGTCCTCGTCGAAGTGCAGGAAGTCGCAGCCGTTGAGTTCCTTGTCGCCCACCTTCGCGGTGAAGACCAGCGCGTGGTCACGGCCGTCGGCACCGGCGATCTCGCGTACGTAGCGGAAGTCGGTGAAGACGCGGGAGACGCCGCGCAGGATCGCCGCGGTGATCGCCTTGCCCGGGTACGGCTTGAAGGCGACGGGGCTGGTGAACACGACGTCGTCGGCCAGCATGTCCTCGATCGCGGCGAGGTCGCCCTCCTCCACGGCCTTCCGGAAGGGGTGCATCCGAGTCCCACCTCTCATCTCTGATAACTGAGTCTGATACTGAAACTGATGCTGATGCTGATGCTGATCTCTGGTACCTGATAGCTGATACTCAACTAATTGATTAGGTGCGGAACAGATTAGTCATGGAGGTGTTCCCCGTCTAGCCTGGGACCATGGCATTGCGCAACGCGGTCCTCGCCGCGCTTCTGGAGGGCGAGGCGTCGGGATACGACCTGGCCAAGGGGTTCGACGCCTCGGTGGCCAACTTCTGGATGGCGACCCCGCAGCAGCTGTACCGGGAACTCGACCGGATGGCGGCCGAGGGACTCATCGAGGCCCGGCTCGTCCAGCAGGAGCGGAGGCCGAACAAGCGGATCTTCTCGCTCACCGACGCGGGCCGCGCCGCGCTGCGGGACTTTACGGCCGAGCCGCCGAAACCCACCGCGATCCGCGACGAGTTGATGGTCAAGGTCTATGCCGTGGACGAGGGGGACGAGCAGGCCGTGCGGGCGGCGATCACCGAGCGGCTGGAGTGGGCCCGCGCCAAACTGGCCCGCTACGACCGGATACGGGCCCGGCTCCTCGACGGGCGCGGCGAGGACGACTATCTGGCCGGAGCCGAGCGCGTCGGCCCCTATCTGACGCTGATGGCCGGACGCGCCTTCGAGCGGGAGATCATCCGCTGGGCCGAAGAGGCTCTGCGTGTCCTGGAGCGGCGCGCCGCCGTGCCGCGCTAGACCTCGCATCGGGTGTTCCCGAGGGTCCATTGGATGTCCTATGGCTCTGCCCGGGCTCCCTATTGGTCACCTATGCCTGGCCCGCATACCGTCGAGGACATCGTCGCCCTGACGATCTGGGTCCAGAGTGTCAGGGCGCGCGACAGGAACGAACAGGAACGCCCCGCCCCCCATTACCCCCGGGAGAAACGCACCATGTCGAAGATTCTCTTCGTGATCACCGGCGTCGACCACTGGACGCTCGCCGACGGCACCCGGCACCCGTCCGGCTTCTGGGCCGAGGAGGCCGTCGCCCCGTACGAGGCGTTCAAGGCCGCGGGCCACGAGGTCGTCGTCGCCACGCCGGGCGGCGTCGTGCCGACCGTGGACCGGGGGAGCCTGGCGCCCGAGGTCAACGGCGGCCAGGAAGGCGCCGACCGGATCGCGCGCGTCCTCACCTCGATGGCCGAACTCCAGCAGCCGATCAAGCTGGAGGAGGTCGACCTGGACGACTACGCGGCCGTCTTCTACCCCGGCGGCCACGGACCGATGGAGGACCTCGCGGTCAACGCGGACTCCGGCCGGCTGCTCACCCTCGCGCTGGAGTCGGGCAAGCCGCTCGGTGTGGTGTGCCACGCCCCGGCCGCGCTGCTCGCCGCGACGAAGGAGGACGGTACCAACGCCTTCGCGGGCTACCAGGTCTCCGGGTTCACCAACGTCGAGGAGACGCAGGCCGGTCTCGCCGACAAGGCCAAGTGGCTGCTGCAGGACCGGCTCGTCGAGGCGGGTGTGGACTTCCAGGAGGGCGAGCCGTGGGCCCCCAAGGTGGTCGTCGACCGCAACCTGGTCACCGGCCAGAACCCGGCCTCCTCCGCCCCTCTCGCGGCCGAACTGCTGATGAAGCTGGCCTGACCTCCATGGGCACTGACCGGCTCGACGAGGTCCTCGACGCCGCCTACGACTGCCTGACCAGGTACGGCGTTCGGCGCACGACGATGGACGACATCGCCTCCACCGTGGGCGTGTCCCGGTCTGCGGTCTACCAGTACGTCCGCAGCAAGGACGACGCCTTCCGCCTGCTCGCCGGGCGCCTGCACGAGCGGGCGCTCCACCGGGCCCGGGAGGCGGCGGCCGAGCAGGACGCCCCGCACGCCGAGCGCGTCCGGGGTGTCCTCGCCGCCAAACTCGACCTGGTGCTTCAGCTGGCCGGCGACTCCCCGCACACCGTCGAACTCCTCGACGAGAAGGCCCGGTTGTTCGGTGACATCTGCCACGCGTTCGGCGGGGAGTTGCGCCGCCTGCTGATCGCCCTCTTCGCCGAGGTGGCCTCCCCGACCGGCGTCGAGCCCGCCGAGGCCGCCGACATCTGCCTGGCCCTGGTCGTCGGCCTGGAGTCGGCCCCCGACGGCAGACGTCTGCTGGCCCCGGCGACCGACGCGCTGCTGACCGGCCTGCTCGGCGCCCACGCCTAGGGGGACAGCAGCTCCGCGGTGGGGCCTTGGCGGACCAGCCGACCGGTCTCCAGGAGATGCACGGTGTCCGTGTAGGCGGCCACCAGGTGTGGCGCCCCTCACCGCCCGCGCGCCGGTGCCGGTGCCGGCACCGGCCTAACTAACCGCGTGGGGGTGCGGTCGTGCCGCGGACCTCGATGACCGGGGCGGTGAGGACGACCTCGCCCGGGCGGGCGGGGTCGGCGATCCGGTCGAGCAGAGACTACGCGGCGCATCCGGAGGGCGCGCTGACCTGGCGCTACGAGCGGGAGCGGGGCGGCAGCGGAGTCCTCGGCGACCTGGCCTCGCACGGCGTCGACCTGGCGCGCTTCCTGCTCGGCGAGATCGAGGCACTGACCGCCGACACCGCGGTCTTCCTGCCGGAGCGGGCCCGCCCGACGGGCGCCACCGCCGGTCACACGCGCGCGACGGGCGGCGAGCTGGGCCCGGTGGAGAACGAGGACTACGTCAACTGTCTGCTGCGCTTCGCCTCCGGTGCGCGGGGCGTGCTGGAGGCCTGCCGGATCTCGGTGGGCGAGCAGAACAACTACGGCTTCGAGGTGCACGGCACCAAGGGCGCGGTCTTCTGGGACTTCAGGCGCATGGGCGAACTGGGCGTCAGCAGGGGTACGTCGTACCAGGACCAGCCCGTCAGCACGGTGTACGTCGGCCCCGGGGACGGCGAGTACGCAGCCTTCCAGCCGGGTTCCGCGAACAGCATGGGCTACGACGATCTCAAGGTCATCGAGGCCCACCACTTCCTGCGGTCGATCGCCGAGAGCACCCCGTACGGCGCGACGCTGGCCGACGCGGTGCACAGCGCGGCGGCGCTGGACGCGATGTCCCGCTCCGCCGAGCGGGGCACGTGGGTGCCCCTGGCCTGACGTGGCGGTCGCGGTGGCCGGATCGATCCGTCATCGCGTCCATGAAGGACGGCGGCCGAGCGACTTTCTGTTATCGGCCGCGTTCCACGGCGTCTCCTGTGCGTAGGCATCCCCAGGCACCGAGCGCTAAGGAACCAAGTCAGTGACAGCACAGATCAGTCGCCGGAACATGCTGAAGATCGCCGGTGCGGCCGCGGGCGCCGCCGGAGCCGCCACCGTCGACGCGGCGGCCCCGGCATCGGCGGCGGGCGGCACCTTCGCACACCCCGGGATGCTGCACACCCGGGCCGATCTGAACCGCATGGCGGCCAAGGTGAAGGCCGGCGCACAGCCCTACACGGCCGGCTTCGCCAGGCTGGCGGCCAACCGGCATGCGCAGAGCACCTGGAGGGCCAACCCCCAGGCGACCGTCTACCGCGGCTCGGGCACACCCGAGAACTACGCCACGCTCTACAACGACATCCACGCCGCCTACCAGAACGCCCTGCGCTGGCACATCACCGGCATCGCCGCGCACGCCGACACCGCCCGCGACATCCTCAACGCCTGGTCGGCCAAGCTGACCAGGCTCGACGGCAGCGCCGACCGGTTCCTCGCCTCGGGCCTCTACGGCTACCAGTTCGCCAACGCCGCCGAGCTCGTACGCGGCTACGAGGGCTTCGAACTGGCCCGCTTCCAGAAGATGATGCTCGACGTCTTCCATCCGCTGAGCGAGGACTTCCTCGCTCACCACAACGGCGCCTACATCACCAACTACTGGGCCAACTGGGACCTGACGAACATCGCCTCCGTCCTCGCGATCGGCATCCTGTGCGACGACCACGCGAAGGTCGACCGCGCCGTCGAGTACTTCAGGCACGGCGAGGGGATGGGCTCCGTCAAGAACGCCATCCCGGTCGTGTACTCCGACGGCCTCGCCGAATGGGCCGAGGCCGGCCGCGACCAGGGCCATGCCCTGCTGGGCGTCGGCCTGATGGGCACCATCTGCGAGATGGCCTGGAACCAGGGCATCGACCTGTACGGCTACGACGACAGCCGCTTCCTCAAGGGCGCCCAGTACGTCGCCAAGTGGAGCATGGGCGGTGACGTGCCCTACACCTCGTACACCCGTAAGAAGGGCGCGCCCGGCATCTGGTCGGGCTCGGAGACCGCGTCCGCGGCTGCGGCCGTCGACCCGGCCATGGCCCGGCCGATCTGGGCCATGATCGCCAACCACTACACCGAGCGCCGGGGGCTGGACGCCCAGTACCTCACGAAGATCGCGGCCCGGTTCGCACCCGAGGGCGGCGGCGGGGACTACGGCCCCAACAGCGGCGGCTACGACCAACTCGGCTTCGGTACCCTGACGTTCACCCGCCCCCGGGCCACCCCCGCCGAGGCGTCGGCATCGCCGACGCCCACCGCCGCCGCGTCGGGTGTATCGCCCTCCGGCCGCACGTCCGCCACGCCCTCCTCCGCGGCGAGCCCCCTCGGTGGGAAGGGCGGCGACCTGGCCGCCACCGGTTCCTCCGACCTGCCGGCCTGGACCGCGGCCACCGGCGTCGCCGCCCTCGCGGGCGGCTTCCTCCTGCTGCGCCGCCGCGACCGGGTCCGCCGCGACGCCGGGGAGTGACGGCGGGCGAGCGCCCGCCCGTCGGTCGCGGCGCGCTCACGTGCGGAGCAGCAACTGGAACTCGAAGGCGTACCGCGAGGAACGGTAGATGTGGGTGCCGTACTCGACCGCGCGGCCGCTGTCGTCGTAGGCCGTGCGCTGCATGGTGAGCAGGGCGGCGCCCACGGACTGGCGGGCGCTGTGCAGGGTGATGCCGACGGCGCGCATCATGCGGTACAGGCCGGTCGACTCCAGCCGGGCGGTGTCGACGTCCAGCACCCCCTCCGGAATGTAGTTGCACAGGGCCGCCACGGGCCGGCCGTGGGTGAGGCGCAGCCGCTCCACGCGGTGCACTCCGCTGCCCTCGGCGATGCCCAGCGCGGCCGCGACCTCGGCGGACGCCGGCTCGACCGCGTTGTGCAGCACCTGGGTCGTGGGACTCTGTGCGGCGCTCTCCAGGTCGTCGTAGAGACTGCTGAGCTCCAGTGGGCGTTTGACCTGGCTGTGCACCACTTGGGTGCCCACGCCTCGGCGGCGGACCAGGAGCTCGCCGCCCGGCCGCTGGTCGCGGACGCACCGCGAGTTCGGCACTCGATCCGGGTGAACACGGTGGCCCCCGGCTTCTTCCGCAGCCAGATCACCAGCCCGCTCTCCGAGGGCGAGCGCGCCGCCGAGTACCTGCGCCGCAACACCCCACTGCCGAAGGAGGGGACGGCCGACGACATCGTCGGTGCGGTCCTGTGGCTCGTCGGCGACGCCGGTGGTTACGTCACCGGGCAGACGGTCGTCGTCGACGGCGGCTGGACGGCACACTGACCATTCGATCACGCCCCTTGAATTGAAAGGGAGCGGCTACGCTGAGGTCATGCCGTCCAGACGTCGTACAGCGCGCCAGACCGACCTGCTCGAGCGGCTGGTCGCGTTGCTGGCGGCGGAGGGTTTCGCATCGTTCACGCTCGACGAGCTGACCGAGCGGCTGCACTGCTCGAAGACGACATTGTACCAACTGGCGGGCAGTAAGCAGGAGTTGGTCCGGGAGGCGGTGAAGCACTACTTCCGAGGGGCCGCCGAGGCCATCGAGAAGCAGGTGGCGGACACCTCCGCGCCCGCGGAGCGCGTGGTGGTCTACTTGAACGCGGTCGCCGAGCAGCTGAGGCCGCTGTCCCGGCGATTCCTCGACGACATGGCGGAGTTCGAGCCGGCCCGCGAGGCGTACGAGGCCAACACCCGTCTTGCCGCGGGCCGGATCAGGCAGTTGATCGCGGACGGCGTGGCCGCCGGAGCCTTCCGTGACGTCCACGCCGCGTTCGTGGGCGAGGTCGTCGCCGCCACCATGCAGGAGATCCAGCGCGGCGAGGTTGCCGCGCGCACCGGGTTGAGCGACGCGGAGGCCTACGGCGAGCTGGCGTCGCTCATCGTGCACGCGGTCTCGCCCTGACCGGAGGGTCGGCGGGCAAGGAGCCGACGCCCCAGTCCCGGAACACGGACTCCGCGTCCGCGCCCGACTCCCCGTCCGCGCCCGTACCCGCGTCCGATGCGCCCAGGGCTGAAGGCCGGCTGCTGGGCGTACGCGAGAAGCGTGGGGCCGGTGCGGCCTGGAGGATGCCGTCGACCTCGATCAGGGTGCTCCGGGCCACGATATGCGGGTGGGTTCCCGCCTCGGCGAAGGTGAGTACGGGCGTCACGCACGCGTCCGTACCGGCGAAGTGCGCGGCCCAGTCGTCGCGCGTCCGGGAGGCGAACCGCTCCGTGAACCGTGCCCGCAGCGCCGGCCAGCCGCTGCGGTCGCCCTGGGCGGGCAGCCCGGCCGGGGCGACCCCCAGCCCGTCGAGCAGGGCCGCGAAGAAGTGCGGCTCGAGTGCGGCGACGGCGACGAATTTCCCGTCACCGCACGCGTAGGTGTCGTAGAAGGGGGGCCGCCCCGTCGAGGAGATTCGCGTTCCGCTCGTCCGACCACTCGCCCATGCCGCGCAGCGCGTACGTCATCTGGCCGAGCAGGGCGGTCCCGTCGACCATGGCGGCGTCGACGACCTGCCCGGCACCGGAGCGTGAGCGCTCCCAGAGCGCGGCCAGGACACCGATGACCAGGAGCATGGATCCGCCCCCGAAATCCCCCACCAGGTTGAGCGGAGGGGGCGGCGAACCGTCGGCACGGCCCATCGCATGGAGCAGGCCGGTGAGACCGATGTAGTTCAGGTCGTGTCCGGGGTCCTGGGCGAGCGGGCCGTCCTGACCCCAGCCGGTGATCCGTGCGTGGACGAGCCCCGGGTTCTGTGCGCCGCAGTCGTCGGGGCCGACTCCCAGCCGCTCGGCGACGCCCGGCCGCAGGCCCTCGATCAGGACATCGGACCGGGCGGCCAACGCCCGTACGAGCGAACGTCCTTCGGGCTCCTTGATATCCGCGAAGACCGACCGGCGGCCGCGCCGCACGACGTCGGTCGCGCCGACGGGGCCGAGCCGAAGCGCCCGGCCGGACGGCCGCTCGACGCGCACCACGTCGGCACCGAGATCGGCCGGCACCATGGCCGCGTGCGGAGCCGGCCCGAGCCCCACGAGTTCGAGGACACGTAAGCCGACGAGGGGACCGCCGGATCCATCTCTGGACAGCATGGCGTTACGGTACCAATAACGATACTGTTGTATCGCTTTCAGTATCACATTCGTCAGCGACCGAGGAAATCCCATGCCAGCTACCCGAACGCTTCCCTCCCCGGAAGCCGTGGATCTGATCGGCCTGACCCGTGAGCTCGCCGAGAAGGAGCTCGCGCCGCGCGTCGCCGAGGCCGAAGCCGGGGAGAAGTTCCCCCGCGAGGTCTTCCGCACGCTCGGCCGGGCCGGCCTGCTGAGCCTGCCCTACCCCGAGGAGTACGGCGGCGGTGGCCAGCCCTACGAGGTCTACCTGCAGGTTCTCGAAGAGATCGGGGCGGTGTGGGCCAGCGTCGCGGTCGGCGTCTCGGTGCACGCGCTGTCCTGCTTCGGCCTCGCCGCCTTCGGCACCGAGGAGCAGAAGAACGAGTGGCTCCCCGGCATGCTCAGTGGCGAGCTGCTCGGCGCCTACTGCCTGTCCGAAGCCCATGCCGGTTCCGACCCCGGGGCGATGCGCACCCGGGCCGTCAGGGACGGCGATCACTACGTCCTCAACGGCGCCAAGGCGTGGACCACGCACGGCGGGCACGCGGACTTCTACACGGTCATGGCGCGTACGTCCGACGCGGGCTCGCGGGCCATTTCCTGCTTCCTCGTCCCCGCCGACACCCCCGGCCTGATAGCCGATCCCCCCGAGCACAAGATGGGCCTGACAGGGTCGGCCACCGCCACCGTGCGCCTGGAGGACGTACGCGTCCCCGCACACCGCAGGCTCGGCGAGGAGGGCCAGGGGCTCACCATCGCCTTCGCCGGACTGGACTGCGGACGGCTCGGCATCGCGGCCGTGGCCACGGGCCTCGCCCAGGGGGCACTGGACCACGCGCTGCGTTACTCCCGCGAACGCGAGACCTTCGGCCGTCCCATCATCGAGCACCAGGGGCTGGCCTTCGTCCTGGCGGACATGGCCGCGGCGGTACAGGCCTCGCGCGCCACCACGCTCGCCGCCGCCCGTCTCAAGGACCAAGGGCTCCCGTTCGCCTGCGAAGCCTCCATCGCCAAGCTGATCGCCACCGACAACGCCATGAAGGTCACCACAGACGCCGTCCAGGTGCTCGGAGGCTCCGGCTACACCCGTGACTTCCCGGTCGAGCGCTATATGCGCGAGGCCAAGGTCATGCAGATCTTCGAAGGCACCAACCAGATCCAGCGCCTGATCATCGGTCGCGCACTGCGGGAGAACGACCGGGGCACCCTCAGGGTCCGGGACTGACGGAGGCGGCACGCACCGACGCCGCCTCGGAGTCGGCCGTGGTTCTCCACCGGCTTCTCGCGGCGCGGCCGCCGCGTCCCCGAGCCGCCTGTGAGGCGTCGGCGGTCTGGGCGGGCACGGCGTCCAGTTGCTGCGCGCGGTGGGCGCCTGCCGACCGCAGCACCGGACCTGCCGCTCATGCCGCCGGTCGAGGCGGACCGCATCGAGCTCCGCGATGAGGGGCCACAGATTTCCCTCGTCGGCCAGGAAGTCGTTTCAGCGGGTCGACCGGCAGAGCCCCCGTCCGGCTCCGGTCGTACATCAGACCGGGAACAACAGGCAGCTGCTGGTGGTGTGGGCGAGGAGCCGGTCGGCGGAATCGAAGAGCTCGGCCTGGGCGAGGGCGGTGCGGCGTCCGCTGTTGAGGACGGTGCCCACGGCGCGGACCTTGCCGGTGTCCACGGTGATCGGGCGTAGGAACTTCACGTTCAGGTCGAGCGAGGTGTACCCCATGCCCTGCGGCAGGACCGACTGCACCGCGCAGCCCGCGGCCGAGTCGAGGAGGGTGGCGTAGACGCCGCCGTGGACGCTTCCGATCGGGTTGTAGTGCTCCTCGCCCGGTACCAGGGCGAAGACCACCCGGCCGTACTCGACCTCGTCGAGGGTCATGCCGACGGTCGCCGAGATCGGCGGGGCGGGGAGCCGTCCGGCCTGCATCTCGCGGAGGAAGTCCAGACCGCTGTGCTCCCCGACGACGGCGGCGGAGACGGTCGGGTCCTCCCAGTCGTATGTGCGTGACCTGCCCATGGCACTCCCTCGATCATCTGGCTGCTCTCTTCGAAGCTAGCCAGTGCGAGACCTGGCTGTCAATGTCGAAGCCAACCTAGGATGGGGGGTATGACATGGCTCGAGACAAGCACCGAGAACTGCACGATCCAGCGGACTCTCGACCTGGTCGGCGAGAAGTGGTCGCTGCTGGTCCTGCGGGACGCCATGAACGGCGTACGGCGCTTCGACGACTTCCGGCGGCACGTCGGGCTGTCCGAGAGCGTGCTCGCGGACCGGCTGCGCAAGCTCGTCGCGGCCGGCATCCTGAACACCGTCCCCTACAGCGAGCCCGGCAGCCGCACCCGCCACGAGTACCGGCTCACCCGCAAGGGCTGGGAGCTGTGGCCCGCGATGATCGCCCTCAAGCAGTGGGGTGACCGCTACGTCGCGGACCCCGAGGGTCCCCCCACGGAGGTCACGCACGCCGACTGCGGCCGGCCGGTGCAAGCCGCGGTCATCTGCACCGCGGGACACGGATCGCTCATTCCGCCGGAGGCGCGCACCCGCCCCGGCCCGTCGGCGAAGCCCGCGGACCTGACCGCTCGTTAGGCGGGGATCTACCGGTATCGCCATGCCGATGAGCCGCGTTGGAGCGCCGCTGAGGCCGTGGGGTGAACGAGCAGCTGCATCTTGCGCCCGGCCCGCAGCGGTATGCCCCGGCTCGCCGGGGTCCAGGGTGCGCGCCGAGCAGCTCGATCGACCTATGACGGGGCCGGCGCCGCAGGCTGCCCGCCCACCGCATGACCACCGCCACCGCATCCGGGGCGTACCCGTTCCTCGCCGAGGGCGGCCTGGGCGCCGAGGGGAGCGTGATCCGCAAGTACTGGCGGGGATGGCGCTGGGCCGCATGCTGGAGAAGGTGCCGCTGCTGAACCGCGCGCTGTCCAACAGCTTCACCGATCACCATGCATTCATGGTCGCGGCGATGCTGCGGGCGATCGACCAGGCAGACGCCCGGATCGCTCAACTGAGCCCGGAGATCGCTCGTCAACTGCAGCCGCTGCGGCGCCAGGTCGAGCTGCTGACCACGATCCCCGGCGTCAGCCTGGTCCTGGCTCAGGTGATCATCGCGGAGATCGGGGTGGACATGAGCAGGTTCGCTACCGCCGGCCACCTCGCCTCCTGGGCTGGGATGTGCCCGGGAAACAACGAGTCCGCCGGCAAACGAATGTCCGGCCGCACCCGACACGGCGACACATGGCTCAAGACTGCTTTGTACATGGCCGGTTCAAGCGCCGCCCGGATGAAGGCCACCTACCTCGGCGCCCAGTTTCGGAGGCTGGTGCCACACCGCGGCGTGAAACGGGCGACCGTCGCGGTCGGGCACTCCATCCTCGTCGCCTCGTGGCACATCTTGCACGACGGTGTCCCCTACCGGGACCTGGGAGCGGATCACTTCACCATTCGACTGGGCAGGGAACGGCAAACCCGACGCCTGCTCGCCCAACTCGCGGCACTTGGCCACGACGTCACCATCGCACCCCACCAGGACACTGCTTGACCTGGGCTAACGCGAGAGCCCGCGGCTGATTTCCAAGAGAGCTCCGGTTGGAGCGGGTGCCCCCTCAGTGGCTGTTCTGCGGGTGTTCGGTGGTTCTCGTCGCGCTTGAGGGCGGGTTGTCAGGTTCCGGGGCTTCACGGTTGGCCCGGGGTACGGTCTGCTGGAAAGCAGGGGCGGGCGCAAGTCGTACCCGAGCGATCTGCCGGATGAGGCATGGGATCCGGGCAGAAGGAAGCGGAGCTGATCGGCTCCGAGAGGGGGACCCGCCGGGGCCATGAATGCCAAGGTTGACGGGTCTACGCCGGGGCGCCGGACGCTCCCGGGCGGAGGATCTCCGACGGGGTGCGGCCGGCGAGGGTTCGCGCCGTGCGGGTGAGGTGTGCCTGGTCGGCGAAGCCCGCGAAAGCAGCCGCGGCGGCCGCGGACTCGGCCGGTAGTTCGGTCATGGCGGTGCGCAGCATGGCCCACAGGCGTAGCCGCGGGAGCGGGATACCCACCCAGTCGCGGACGAGGGTGCGCAACCGCGGCTGGGAGAGCCCGACCTGGGTGGCGACCGCGCCGATCGTGGCGGTGGACCCGGGGCGGGTGATCTCCCGCACCGCGTGGGCGACCCTGGAATCGAGCGGGGTGCCCGCTCCGGCGAGGGTCGCGAGCTCGGCACGGGCCGCGTCCAGGTCAGCGCCGGGGCCGGGATGGTCGAGGGCCGCGAGTACGCGGTGGGTCGCGGTCTCGTTCAGGCGGGTCGGGCCGGTGCCGAGCGCCAGCTCCCACGGGTCCAGGAAGAGGGCGACGTAGGCCGACGAGACGGCGCAGGTGTGTGCCAGCTGCGGCGGCACGATCACGCCGACCGCGGCGACGGTGCGGTTACCGCCGTAGCCGACCTCGACACCGCCGCCGAGCGCGAGCACGATCTTCCACGCTGGGTGCCGGTGGGGGCGTACCCGAAAGGCGCCGGACTCGGCGAACATCGTCGCCGCCGGGCCGGACGCGAAGTGGAGTCGGCGATCGTTTCGTTCAAGCGTCCACGCCCGGGTCGGCGGCACTGTCATGGCATGAATTCTATTGTGGCCGTCGCCTTGGCGGCCTTCCTGATTGTCAACGGCGTCGCGCACTTCGTGCGCCCGGACTACGTCCGCCGGATGGTCCCTTCCTGGCTGGGTCGCGCACGACTGCTCGTCGCTGCGGGCGGGGTTGCGCTGATCACCGACAGTGTTCTCCTCCTCGCGCCGCGGAGCCGAGCGGCGGGCGGGTGGATCGCCGCGGCGATGATCTCGGTCTTCCTCGTCGCCCATCTCGATGGGCTGGCCCGGGTAGTGGCTGAGCGGCCGCGCCGTGCTCGCGGGTTGGCGAGCGCAACCGTCAAGGTGCTTCTCAACTTTGCCTACATCGGTTGGGCCGTCGCTGTTGCGACGACGGTTTGAGCCCGGCCACCAAGGCCTGGCCGAACACGCGCGGAACAGCCACTCAAGTCGCCCTGCCGAACCGGAGCTTCGATGTGCCGTCAGTCTGCCAGGGTCTGCCTGATCAAGTCGCCCTTGCGCCAGCACCGCGCACTGCCGGGACTGCCGCAGCGACTGGCCGCACTGGCGGATCCGCGGCACCGGCGCGGGAAGCGTCACCCGTTCGTGAGCGTATTGCTCACTGCGTGCTCAGCCGTGCTGGCTCGCGGGCGGCATCATCGACGCCGGTCCCCTGACCGGGCTGTCGGCGGGCGATCTTCGACTCCCGCCTCCAGGCGGCCTTCGCCGCCGCCCGCGCGGCGGCGACCCGGCTTCCCGCCGAGGGCTCGCTCACGTTCAGCTCGGGGATGTCAAGTCCTGAGCTCAGGTGGTGGGGTTAGGTGAGGGTTCTGCTTCCTCGGCTGTGCCGAAGCGGCCGAGGGGAGTGGTCGATCCGGCGGCGGCGGTCGCGTCGTCGGAGTCCGGCCCCGGCTGCGAGCGCAGGAGTGGGGTGTCGATCCGGCCGAAGCGGACGGTGTCCACGCCCAGCCGTGCAGGGCCACCGAAGCCCCACCGCGCCTATGCCCGCGACCTGGCACGGACGGTTTCGGAGACAGTGGCCTCGCAGCCGGCACCGATCGCGTAGTGCCGTCGCCACTGGTCGGTCCTCTGCTCGTGCCGGATCTGGGTGCACTGCAGCCGATCGTGCACTCGCGGCAGGCTTTGCGTGGAAAAAGCACCGGCAGCCGGGGTGCCCATCGCCGAGGGTGGGCTTCCAGGGTGAGCTGGTCCCGCCGTGGGGGCAGGTCAGGGAGCCGCAGAGCGCCAGCAGCTCCCGCTCAAGGAGTCAGAATCGTCCGGCCGGAGAACGCGGCCCGATACTCGGAGGGCGACACGTCGAGGATTCTCCGAAAATGCAGGCGGAGGTTGGATCCGGTTCCCAATCCGACGCGCTCGGCGATCTGGTCGACCGGGAGCTTCGTGGTTTCCAGGAGTGCTCGGGCAGCGTCGACTCGAGCGCGGAGGACCCACTGCAGCGGCGTCTTGCCGGTCTCCTCGGCGAAGCGGCGCATGAAGGTGCGCAGCGACATCCGCGCGTGCGTCGCGAGATCGGTGACTGCGAGCGGTTCGTGGAGGCGCGTCAGCGCCCATTCCCGGGTCGCCGCGAGCGTATCGCCATGCGGTGCCGGGCTGCTTCGGGGAAGGTACTGAGCCTGGCCGCCGCTCCGATAGGGCGCCGTCACCAGACGGCGGGCGATGTCGTTCGCCACGCTCACGCCGAGGTCGCGCCGGACGATGTGAAGGCACAGGTCGATGCCCGCCGCGACACCGGCTGATGTGAGGACCGAACCCTCATCGACGAACAGAACATTGGGCTCCACCACGATGTCCGGATGGCGCAGCGCCAGCATGTCCGCTGCGTCCCAATGCGTTGTCGCGCGCCGCCCTTCCAGCAGACCTGCGTCGGCCAGGGCGAACGCGCCGTAGCAGATCGATGCGATGCGGGCTCCTCTTGAATGCGCCCTCCGAAGCGCTTCGTGCACTGCGGCCGGGATCGGCCGGCCGACCGGCGCGTAGCCGGGGACGATGATGGTGTCCGCCCTGGTCAGCGCGTCGAGACCCTGCGGCACCGTGTACCCGAAACCCTCACTGGACGGCACCGTTCCCGCAGCGACGCCGCACACTGTCAGCTCGTACGGGAGTCCGTCACGCGAATGGAACACCTGGGTCGGGATGCCGACGTCGAGCGGGAGCGCCCCATCCAGCACAAGCACCATCACCTGGTGTGAACTCATCATCGTCCCTCTCCTCGGCTCGCGGCGCTCAATCCCCTGCGGCAGGATCCTCGCACATATTGGCATTCTTGCCACTGGAGGGTGTCGTCCAGCCGCTCGACACTGAGTGGGCCGTCCAGTCGGGTTCGGTCCTATGTCGAGTGGATAGGAGTTGGTTCCATGCCGCGTCCAACGGTTCCGCCGGTCGTTGCCTTCGTCTCGTCAGCTATCGCGTTCATGACAGTGATGGCCGCCGCGGGAGCACCGAGCGCCCTGCTGGTCGTCTACCAGCAGCACTGGCATTTTTCCGACAGCGAGCTGACGGTCGCGTTCGCGATCTACGCCCTCGCGCTCCTCCTCGCGCTCCTCGGCATCGGTTCCCTGTCGGATCGAATCGGTCGCCGTCCGGTACTCATCGCGGCCCTCGCACTTCAGGCGGTTGCGATGGTGGTGTTCCTGCTCGCGCCGAATATCGGCGTCATTATCGTCGCGAGGGCGTTGCAGGGCTTCGCGACGGGAGCGGCTACGAGCGCGTTCAGCGCCTACATCCCCGAGGTCGCACCGGCGGCACAGAAGAAGGTCGCAGCACTGGTCGTGAGCATCGCATCCGTCGCCGGTCTCGGCATCGGTGTCGCCCTCACCGGCATCGCCATCCAGTTCGCGGCAGCACCCGCCGCAGTCGTGTTCGGAGCCGCACTCGCGATTGTCGTCATCGCCATCGTCGTCACAGCGGCCTCGCCTGAGACGGTCGGCGAGTGTCAAACCGGCGATGCCCTCGTGCCACGCATCGGCGTTCCATCCGCGGCCCGGACCGCGTTCGCTCGCACTGCCCCAGGGATGATCGGGATCTGGATGTCGGCCGGGCTGGTCCTCGGCCTCGGGGCGTCGATCGTCCATCAAGCCCTGCACGTCACCAGCGGAGCCGCCCTCGGCCTGGTAGTCGCCGCCCAGCCCCTGGCTGCGGCCGTCTCCGCGCTCCTGCTTGGCCCGCTGATGCCGCCCCGGCGGTTCATGCTCGCCGGATATGTTGCCGTGCTCGCCGGTGTGTCGCTGGAGGCGTGCTCGTTCGCGGCGGGCCTCGCATCGCTGATCATCTGCGGCGCGGTCATCACCGGCCTTGGCTTCGGCGCCGTCTTTTCCAGTACGCTCGGGATCCTTGTTCCGCTGACGCGCGCGCAGGAGCGGGCGAGGCTGTTCTCCGCCGTCTACGTCGTGGCTTATCTCGCGTATGGCATCCCTACCATCGTGGCCGGCTTCCTCAGTGACGCCATCGGTTTGGTGCCCGCAGCAGTCATCTACGCCGCCGCAACAGTCGCCATAACAGCCGCTGGACTGATCGTCTCGCTCTCCCGGACGGGATCGATGCAGAGGGACGCTCTGCCCGGCGGCACGCAAGAAGCACGAGCGCACGACGTGCGAGCGTCCACATCAAGCGCGGCCTAGCTTGACTCTGATGCTCGTATAGCTGTCAAGGAAGGTCAGGCTGCGGTTGCCAGGCTTCGGCAGGAGGTCAGGTGGTGGCCTGCAGTTCGGGGGACGAGTAGGCGGTAGACCTCACGGACGATGTGCCGTTTCAAACAGCGGATGATCTCGGTCTTCGCCTTGCCTTCGGCTGTCCGGCGGGCCACGTAGGCCTGTGTGCGTGGCTCCCAGGCCATCCGGCTGACCGCGATCGTGTAGAGGGCGTGGTTGGCTTGGCGGTCGCCACCGCGGTTGTGGCGGTGGCGGCTGGTCTTGCCGGAGGAGGCGGGGATCGGGGCGACGCCGCAGAGGTGGGCGAAGGCAGATTCGGAGCGGAGCCGTCCGGGGTTGTCGCCGACAGCGATGAGCAAGGCCGCGACGGTCTCGGCACCAAGTCCCTTAACGGCCATGAAGTCAGGTGCGGCCTGGCCGACGAGCCGCTGGAGGTGGCGGTCAAGCTCTGTGATTTCGTCGTCGAGCTGTTGGTAGCGGTGCGCGATGGACTTCATCGCCAGTTTGGTGACCGTAATCAAGGTGTCCGGCTCGACTCCTGGGCGCCACCGGGTGACGGTGCGGATCAGTTCGGCTCGATGGTGAGCTGGTTGACGGCTTGTGTGCGGGCCTTCATCGCGCTGCGTCGGGCGACCCGCAGGGCACGGATCATCTCGATGGCGCCGCCGCCGCTCTTGGGTGTCGCTGTGGCGGTCCCGGCCTGCACTGCCCGTGCGGCGACTTCGGCATCAACGGCATCGGATTTGCCGCGGCGGCGTGTCCGACGATTCGGGCGGTTGACCTCAATGACACGGTGGCCGCGCTGCCGCATCCTCCTCGACAGGCCGGCGCCGTAACAGCCGGTGCCTTCCAGGCCCACTTGCTCGACGGTGCCCAGGCTGGTGGCCCATCCTTCCAAGGACGCATAGCCGCCTGGCGTCGAGGGGACGACGAGCGTGCCCAGCCGAGGCCCGAGTTGATCGAGAGCGGCAGCGACATGGACATCGGCGTGGGTGTCGACTCCGAGGTTCTCGGTGGTGGCGAGCCTGGACGGACAAGGACCCACCCTCCGAGCTCCAGGCCCTGATCGATGCGGTCACCACCGGACACGGCATTGATCTCTACTGCCGGATTCAACGAACTACCGGTAGCAAGCCCGACGAGATCGCCTACTACCTCGCCTACGCCCCTTTGGAAGCCACCGTTAAGGAGTTGGTGCGAACCGCCGGGACGCGCTGGGCGATCGAAGAGTGCTTCCTGGCCGCGAAGAACGAGTGCGGCCTGGACCAGTACGAAGTCCGTCGCTACGTGGGCTGGTACCGGTACATCACTTCGGCCATGCTCGCGCACGCCTTGCTGGCGGCCATGGCGCACCAGGTCCGGGAAAAGGGGGCGGCGCCGGTGGGACAGCCGGGGCAATCGAGTTCACAGTGGCGGGGTTTCGGCTGATTGACCGGGACCCATATCTGCCCGAGTGCCGGACTGGTGGTCGAGCACGCTGCGAGGTTGCGCATGTCCCGGCCGAGCGAAGGCCAGTCCGCCGGTCATGCGACGGTGGCGCCCAGCAGGAGGTCGAAGGCGTCATTCGCCTCGCGGAGCACCGCCGTCGCGTCGTGGCGGCCGAGGCGCCACGCCGCCTGGTAACAGGCGACGGTCAACTGGGCGGCGAGGACGGCGGTGGCCGGCGGGGTGCCGTGGTCGATCAGGTGTTTCTCGAGGAGGTCGGCGTAGTGCCGGGTCTTGCGGGTGTGGCGGTCTTCGAGCTCGGGGTGCTGCTCGACCAGACGGTGGTAAACCGCGTAGTGGTCGGGGTTGCGGGCGGCCTCCGTGCAGATCGCGAGCAGCAGCCGCCGAGATGTGGCCAGTGCCTGCGCGAGATCCTGGAGCGGCTCGGTGGGCGCATCGTGCATGGCCGCGGTGAGCGCGCGCAGGAAGTCGTCCTCGGTGGAGAAGACGACTTCCTGCTTGTCGCCGAAGTAGCGGAAGAAGGTGGTGCGGCCGATCTCGGCCCGCTGGGCGATCTCGTCCACGGTGACGACATCGAACCCCCGCTCCATGAAGAGCGCGAAGGCCGTCTCGATGATCCGTTCCCGGGTCTGGCGGCGTTTGCGATCCCGCAATGACTCCACCGGAAACTTGTTCGCGCTCATTCGGCCAGGATATCCGCCCGTCCCGCCCGGCGGTCAGCGTCGACGAGGCGGGCGGCCTCGCGCCACAGCTCCTCCTCGCGGGCCTCGTCGTGCGACTCTGGCGACGACGGCACGTTGCAGCCGCGATCGAGGTAGGACCCGGTCCGGGCGGTCAGCCCGGTCAGGATCGTCTCAGCGAGCCGCGCGCCCGCCTGCTGCGGCGTCATGCCCCGGCCGAGGAATCGCTGAAGCTGGAAGAATCCGTTGAGCACGCCCCGCACGGGCCCCGGGGCGTGGCGGAAGAAATCGGTGCCCGCGACGAGCGCCGGGTTGTAGGAGTAGACACCGACGCTCTCGGGCAGGCGGCGGGCCAGCGCGTGGGTCAGGTAGATAACGCCGAGTTTGCTGGTCGCGTACGCCCGCCCGGCCTCCCGCGCGCCACCGGCACGAGGCGTGGCCAGTCGTTCCGGCGTCTCCCAGCGCGGCGGCGGCGTGGCGCCGAGCGTGTAGCGGAACTGCCCGAAGTGGCAGTCGCTCGAGGTGAGCACGATCCAGCCCGGACCGGTAAACCGGGGCAGCAGCTCCCTGACGAGCAGGTAGTGGGACAGCACATTGACCCCGAAGGTCATCTCGTACCCGTCCGTGGTGCGTTTCTCGGTCGTCGTGACCGTCAGGCCGGCGTTGCCGAGATAGCCACCGAGCGGCGGCAGGTACCCGGTGTCGAGCCCACGCAGAATCTCCTCCACCGCCCGCCTGATCTCGGCGAGCGAAGCGAGGTCACAGTCCACGCCTGTGACCCCGGAAGCGCCGGTGGCCTCGGCGAGTTCCGCAGCGAGGCGTTCGCCGCCGCGGCGAGCCAGCACGACGTAGTGGTCCTGCGGCCGTTCCCGGATCAGCAACTCGACGGACTCGCGGCCGAAACCGCGGGTCACTCCGGTCAACACGATGGTCCGGCTATCCATGGCCGACTCCTCGGTACTAAGTTCCAAGTGGTACTCAGTACCGTAACATGTCATGGTTCACTTCCACATCGAGCGACGAAACCGCCGCTGACACGCTGGCCCGCATTCCCAGGCTCGAACGGATCTACATCCGCGGCGTGTACTTCCCGGCCACGAGGCGTGTGCGGGACCCCTCGAACTGGTACCCGAGCTTCAAGGCGGCGATCGACGGGCTGACCGACGAGAAGCGCAAGGGCCAGGTCCTGACGGTGGGTGTGCTGTCGGACGACTCCGACGAGCACGTGGTCGGCCCGGACATGCGGCTCGGCGACGTTGTGACGCGGCCGCACATCACGATGCTGATCTTGGACCTGACCCGCCAGGCCGGGTCGGCCGCGGGGGAGGCCGCCGATGCCCGGTGACCGCCCACCCCTGCCCGCCCCCGCGAAGGGCTGCCTGTGCGGTTGGGGCGGCTGCAGCGGCCGTTCCGAGGGGCGGGTGTGGTCCAAGCCGCTCCGCCGCGGCGACTACGTGCGGGACCGGGCCGTGGTCGAACGTCCGGGCGGGGCCGGGTGACCGCTGGTGATTCCCGTCCCGCGCGAGCTGCGCCCCTGCCCCGACTGCCACAAGGGCGTCCTGTGGACGGTGACCCGGAACGGCAAGTGGCTCCTGGTCGACGGCAAGCCGGACGACCAGAGCAACCAGGCGTGCTACCGGGACGACCCCGCACGTGGAAATCGCGCTCCCTCGATGCGGCTGGTGCAGAACCGCCCGCCAGGTGGGAGCACCGGTTCATGCCCCACGTGCGGACGTGCCCGAGCCGGGGCCGCAGCAGGCGGAGCTGCCCCTGGACACGCCGCAGCCTGCGGTGCGTGCGGCGCACACGCGGATCGCGGAGGCCCGGTAGGCCGAGCGCGACGCGGTGACCGCCGCCCGCGAGATCGGCATCCAATGGCGGAAGATAGCCGAAGCGATCGGCATGGCGCAGTCAAACGCCTCCCGCAAGTATGGGCCTGCCCGCACCCGTCGGCAGGCTCACCGGTCGTACGAGGACTTCGTCGCCGAACAAGTCGAGTACGCGGGCAGCGCTGCCTACGAACGCGATGTGGCGTTCTGGCGGGCGCGAGCCGACGAGATCCCGTCGAGCATCCCGCCGACCTCGGCGCACACCGACGTCACCGGGATCGAGACTGTCCGGACGGTGCCTATCGCCCCGGACGACTGGCGCGAGGTGCTCCGATTCGCCCGGCACGCGGCCGCCACCCCGTTCACAGTGATCCTGACCTGTCTCGGCAGAGCGCTGCGGCATCTTGTGGGGCAGTCCCGGATCGCCATCGGGCTCTCGGTGTCGATGCGACCGCCCGAAGGCTACGAGGCGGTCGTCGGCAACTTCACCAACATCGTTCCCGTCGTACTGGACCTGCGGTCCGGTCCGCTGCTCCGGCAGGTCGGACACACGACGGACGCAGTCCTGGACAGTTTCGACCACGCGCGCGTGCCCATACAGGACATCCTTCCCGCGCAGACCGGACAGAACCGACGGGACAGGGCCCAGCCGCTGACCGTGACAGCGACCACCTATGCCCAGCACGACCGGCTCACCCTGCCCCGCGGCGGAACCGCTCACACTGTTCCGGTCCACCGAGGCGCTTCCAAGGTGGGTCTGAGCGTGTACCTGGCGGTGGGCGCGGACTCCGCCGAGATCCATGTGGTGAGCGGGGCCAGCCGGCAGGTGATCGGCAGCGGACCGGTGGCTGACGAACTCCGGGCCGAGATCTGCCGGCTGGTGCGGGAGCGAGACACCTCGATCGGCGCATGACATCGGAAAACGGAGGACAGCGCACATGGACGAGCTCAACTACGTGGTGGTCAACGAAGAGGAGTAGTACTCGATCTGGCAGTCCACGGCTTCCTTACCGGCCGGCTGGTCGGCCGTCGGGCAACCGCAGCCCAGGGAGGACTGCCTCGACCGGATCGAGAAGCTCTGGACGGACATGCGGCCCGCCAGTGTCCGGCGCTGGGTGCGCCAGGAGACGGCCGAGGCCGGTGCTGCGGCGAACCCGCCGAAGCTGGTGTCGGCACATGACGTCGAATCGGCAGCGGAACGGATCAAGCCGCACATCGATCACACCAAACTGGTGCCCGTCATCGGTACCGACGGGATCCATGCCAAGCTGGAATGCGATCAGCCCACGAACTCTTTCAAGATCCGGGGCGCGATCAACGCCGTGGCCGTTCTGGCCGAAGAGGGCGCCGTCCGGCACATAGTGGTCCACTCGTCGGGCAACTACGCGCGCAGCATCGCGCACGCCGCCCGGCTGTACGGGATCAAGGTGACTGCCGTGCTCCCCGACACCGCGCCGCCGGTGAAGGTGGACGCCGTTCGGCGGCTCGGCGCCGAGGTCCTCGTCGTTCCGCCCGCCCAGCGGGAGAGCGCGGCGTCGGACCTGTGCGCGGAGAGCGGCGGTCGGCTCGTACCGGCGGACGAATTCGCCGCGATCGCCGGAGCCGGTACCGTCGGGCTCGAGATCGTGCACGACCTTCCCGAGACGGCCGCGATCCTCGTGCCTGTCTGCAGCGGCAGCCAGTTGGCGGGCATTTCCGCGGTCCTGAAGGCCGAGCACCCGTCCGTCCGTGTCATCGGGGTCGAGCCCGAACTCGCCGCCGACGGCGCGGAAAGTCTCCGCCGCGGTGCATTGACCTCCTGGCCGGTCGAACTGACATACCGCACAGTCGCCGATGGACTGCGTGCGCCATCCATGGGCCGGCTGGCATGGGCGCACATCCGACGCTTCGCCGACGACATACTCACCGTCGACGAGGATGCCATCGTCGAAGCGTCCGCACTGCTGCGGACCAGTACGGGGGTCACCGCGGAGCCGAGCGGCGCAGTGGGCCTGGCAGCTTGGCTGCGACACCGTGAGACTCTGCCCCGGGGGCCGGTGGTGGCAGTGGTGACGGGGGGCAACGCGGCTGCGGACCCCGCCTGATCCTTGACCCACGCGAGAGTTGTGCCAGTCCATCATTTTCACCAACTCAAGCCACTGCAGCACCAGTTGGCGCGAGCCCCGGTCTCGTTGCTATGGTCGCGCCATGCAGATGCGACTCGGCCCTTCCGGTTGGCGTAGCCCCTGAGGGGCGACGCCGGTCACATCCGCATTCCTGACGTACCGCGGCCGCCTGAATCCGGGCGGCCGTTTGCGTACGCGCCTTCGGCGGTCCGGCGCGGCGGCTTCCCTCGCTGAGAGAGCAGAAGCCATGCCACACCTCACCGCCATCACCATGTCCGGCAAGCACCTGCCGTGTACGCGGCTGCTCCTGCCGCCGCATCAAGCGCGGACACCACGCGGGACCCTCATCGACCAGTCCTTCGGCTCCGGCCGGTAGCGGAACCGGAGATGATCCCAGTGAACATGCCCACGTCCATCAGGCGCATCGCTCCGGAACCCGGGCCGGTGCGAATCCTGGCCGTCGCCACCTTGGTCAACATGGTGGGCAACGGTTTCTACGCCAGCGTCAGCATGCTCTTCTTCACCCGCAGCCTCGGACTGTCCGCCCAGACAGTGGGCGTGTGCCTCACGGCGGCAGCACTCCTCGGCGTTCCCTCCGCGATCCCGGTCGGGCACCTCGGGGACCGGCTCGGAACCCGAAGGGTCTTCATCGCCCTCCAACTGCTGCAGGCCGTCTTCATGGCCGCACTCCCTCTCGTCCACGGGATCGGTGCCTTCGTCGTGGTCATCTGCGGGGTCACAGCAGGGCAGCGGGGTGCCCTGGCCGTCAACGGGGCACTGATCGGCCAGGTCGGACCCCCCGAACACAGAGCGCGGACCAGGGCGTACCTCCGGTCGATCACCAATCTGGGGGTGTCCTTGGGAATCGCGCTCTCCGGTTTCGCCCTGCAGGCCGACTCCCAGGGCTTCTACAGCGCGTTGATCTGGGCCAACGCGTTCAGCTTCGTCCTGACCGCGATGCTTCTCCTGCGGTTGCCGGATGATCGGCAGGGGACGCCCAAACCGAAGATCCGGGGCACTGAGGCACTGCGCGACCGCCCCTACCTCGCCATTGCGGGACTCAGCGGCATTCTTTCCTTCCAGTACGACGTCATCGCCATCGCCTTGCCGCTGTGGGTCGTGGAACACACGGCGGCGCCTCGCTGGCTGGTCGCCGTACTGCTGTTCCTCAGCGGAGCCATGGTCGTGCTGTGCCAAGTGCGGGCGGCCCGTCCTGTGGTCGACGTGCCCTCCGCCGGCCGGATCACCCGGCGAGCAAGCATCGTGTTCCTGGCCAGCTGTTGTCTGTTCGCGTCCGCGGCCGGCACTCCCGCAGTCATGGCGATCGTCCTGCTCACGCTCGCCGTGCTCGTTCATTCTCTGGGCGAAGTATGGTTCGCCGCCGGCACGTTCGAGCTCAGTTACGGGCTGGCCCAGGACCACGCCCACGGCCAGTACCAAGGCACGTTCAATCTCGCCGCCGGCCTCGTCAGAACCACCTCACCGGTCGTCCTGGCGCAGCTCTGTCTGACCTGGGGACGCCCAGGCTGGGTCACTCTGGGCATCATGTTCTCCGTCACAGGACTGACCGTCCCGCCGGTCGCGAGGTGGGCCGAGCGCAGACGACGCGCCGAACAGCCGACACGGGGATCCGATCACCTGCCCCTGGGTTGACAGATTGACTACCGCATGGACGGCAGCCGCCACGTGGAGCGTCCGTGACCAGTTACGCGGAGTCGACACTCTGATCGCTTCCGTCACCCCGATGGCGACCGGCAGCCCACACACGCACAGCACGAAGATCGCCGCGCATCCGCCTATGTTGATCTCCGTCCTCTCTCATAGGCGTTTCGTGGTGGTGCCCGCACAACCGGGAGGTCAGGGACAGAAGCGAACGTGAACCTTCCCAGGGAAGCTTCACCGAAGCGAGTCCCCTCCGTCCAGTCCTTCCGGCCCTATTCGATGCCCTGCCGGGAACACCCGATGAAGTTTCACTGCCTGACAGTCCCTCCACTGAATGCAACCCCGCCAAGGCTGCGGCCGTCCTGCCTTCCGACCCCCTTCACGGCATCTGGCAGCCAGCCAGAATTTCGGGGATGCTCGGTTCAGCGGGCCGCAACAGTTCTCCACCACCAGGCCTGCAGGGAATGGGGAACACGCCCGAGTTTGGGATCGAGACACGAAGTGCTTACTACGCTCGCACCGGAGCCCTCCGCGCTTCCGATGAACCCTCGGTCAGACAGTGTCTCTGCAGTCCGCCCTGAGGCCAGACTTCGCCCGGCAGCCGGACAGCCGCAAACGCTCCCGTTCGCATCCGCACAGATGATCATCGCATCCCCAGCGCCGGCACTCCCCGGGGCAGGCTTCTCGGGTCGATCCGTACGCACGCCAGCCATATCTGACAACCTGTCGCCAAAGTCAGCAACAGGTCAGCATCAGTACCGCCGGAACCCGCTTCCGACCGACATGAACCGCCAAGATCATTCGCTAGTCCAACATGGCCTGACCTGCAAAAATAGAGGTCAGAGGCTCATCCGCTAGTCTCATCAGGAGGTATCCATGAAGATGCTCATCAACGTGGCGGAGACGGTGGTCGCGGACGCGTTGCGGGGTATGGCGGCCGCGCATCCCGAGCTGACGGTGGATGTCGAGAACCGGGTGATCGTACGGCGGGACGCCCCGGTGGCCGGAAGGGTGGGACTCGTCTCCGGTGGCGGGTCCGGGCACGAACCGCTGCACGGCGGATTCGTGGGGCCCGGGATGCTGTCGGCGGCCTGTCCGGGGGAGGTTTTCACGTCTCCGGTGCCGGACCAGATGCTGCGGGCGGCGGCGGCCGTGAACAGCGGCGCGGGTGTGCTGTTCATCGTGAAGAACTACACGGGTGACGTGCTCAACTTCGACATGGCGACGGAGCTCGCCGAGGACGAGGGCATCCAGGTGGCGAAGGTCCTCGTCAATGACGACGTCGCCGTCACCGACAGTCTGTACACCGCCGGGCGGCGCGGCACCGGCGCGACCCTGTTCGTGGAGAAGATCGCGGGCGCCGCGGCCGAGGAGGGCGCTCCGCTGGAGCGGGTGGAGGCACTGGCCCGGCAGGTCAACGAGAACTCCCGCAGTTTCGGTGTCGCGCTCGGCGCCTGTACCACTCCTGCCAAGGGCAGCCCCACCTTCGACCTGCCGCCCGGGGAACTGGAGCTCGGCGTCGGTATCCACGGCGAGCCGGGCCGGGAGCGGCGCGCGATGATGACCTCGCGGGAGATCGCCGACTTCTCGGTGCACGCGATCCTGGAGGACCTCAACCCGCGCAATCCCGTCCTGCTCCTGGTCAACGGGATGGGTGCGACACCGCTCCTGGAGCTGTACGGGTTCAACGCGGAGGTGCAACGGGTGCTCACCGAGCGCGGGGTGCCCGTGGCCCGCACGCTGGTCGGGAACTACGTCACCTCGCTGGACATGGCCGGCGCCTCGGTGACGCTGTGCCAGGTGGACGAGGAGCTGCTGCGGCTGTGGGACGCGCCGGTGAAGACACCGGGGCTGCGCTGGGGCGCGTGAACCCTGGCGACATCGGCATGATGGCGCGGTCCGGCCCGGTCAACGTTCGTACCACGCAAGGAGATTCTGTGCTCGACGCCGATTTCTTCCGCCGTTGGATGACGGCGGCCGCCGCGTCCGTGGACCGCGAGGCGGAGCGGCTCACCGCTCTGGACTCGCCGATCGGCGACGCCGACCACGGCAGCAATATGCAGCGCGGGTTCAACGCCGTGGTGGCCGAGCTGGAGAAGGAGGCACCGGACACCCCCGGCGCCGTTCTCACGCTCGCCGGACGCCTGCTGATCTCCAAGGTCGGCGGTGCGTCGGGGCCGTTGTACGGCACCTTGCTCCGCCGTACGGGCAAGGCCCTCGGGGACGCCGCCGAGGTCACCGGGGAGCAGTTCACGGACGCGCTGCGCGCGGGTGTGGACGCGGTGATGGCGCTGGGCGGAGCCGCGCCCGGCGACAAGACCATGATCGACGCGCTGGTGCCCGCGGTGGACGCGCTCCCCGACTCCTTCGCCGCGGCGAGCGCTGCCGCCGAGGAGGGCGCCGTCGCGACGATTCCGTTGCAGGCCCGCAAGGGCAGGGCCAGCTATCTGGGCGAGCGCAGCATCGGGCACCAGGATCCCGGCGCCACGTCCTCGTCCCTGTTGATCGCCGCTCTCGTGGAGGCCTCCGATGAGTGACTCCCCGGACGGGACGGAGAAGCTCGTCGGCATCGTGCTCGTCTCCCACAGCGCCGCCGTCGCCGCCTCTGTCGCCGAGTTGGCGAAGGGACTCGCGGGCGGCGGCACGATCGCACCCGTCGCCCCGGCCGGCGGCACGGTGGACGGCGGCCTCGGCACCAGTGCCGAGCTGATCTCCGCGGCGGCCGCCTCCGTGGACCGTGGCGCCGGGGTCGCCGTCCTCACCGACCTGGGCAGCGCGGTGCTCACCGTCAAGGCCCTGCTCTCGGAGGGCGACGAGCTCCCCGACCACTCCCGTCTGGTGGACGCGCCCTTCGTCGAGGGCGCGGTGGCCGCGGTCGTCACGGCCTCGACGGGAGCCGACCTCGCGGCGGTCGAGGCGGCGGCCGTGGAGGCGTACACCTACCGGAAGGTGTGAGCCCTCCGGTCAGTGATCCCGGGTCTGATCAGGAAAGTCCTTCCGCCGCGACGGCGAGGGCCGAGCGCACGGTCGCCACCAGCTCGGCCTCGGCCGTCGCGGCGTCGGGCTCCCCCTCGGGGGTACGCCATGCGTACTGCTCGATCGCCGTGCGCAGGGCCGCGTTGAGCATGGCGGCCTGGATCTCCGCGCGCAGGTCGACGGCCCGTGGATGCCGACCGCGACGCCCTCGGCCCGCAGGTCCTCGCCTCGTACATGGGCAATGTCGGCAACCCGGCCGAGGCCGAGGAGCAGGCCGCAGCCATCCTGTTCCTCGCCTCGGATGCGGCGAGCAACATCAACGGCGCCATCCTGCCCGTCGACAACGGCTGGGCGGCGGTCTGACGACCCTTCAGGACCTGGGAACTCCGGCCCCACAAGCGCTCGCTCAGGTACCGCCCGCCGGAGTGCCGACAGGCGGCGGTCTCGGCGAAGAACTTCGGAGAAGAACGGGTCGGTCCGGACGGTGCTCGGCGGGCCCGGCGGGCTCGCCGGGCGCATTGGGGCCGAGGGCCCGAGCCGCGGTCGGCTCGGGCCGCTCGACCGCCCTCGCCGGCGCGGGATCAGCGACGACAGCGGTCCGCGCCGAGGGCACGAACTCCCCAGCGAAGAGGGTGAGTTCACACCGCGTCAGGGATCAGCATACGTAGCCGCAGGACGGTCCGACGAACGGCCGCCGCCCTCTTGATGTGGCCGCGTCAGCCATGTCTTATAGGTACAGACCAATCCCGTCGAGGGAAGGCAGGCCCCGTGCGGCGCGTTTGCCTTGCGTTGATGTGTGCGTTGATGTGCGGCTCGCTGCTCGCCCTGACGTCCTGCGGGGACGGCGCCGCGAACGGGGGCACGAGCGGGCGACTGCCCCCGGCCCCGTTGGGAGTCACCGCGGCGGCGGGCAGTGCGACCAGCGTGCACGTCATGTGGAACCGGGTCTCCGGGGCCCCGGAGGTCATCGCCTACGAGGTGTTCCGCGGCACCACGAAGGTCGAGCGCGTGCCCGGCGGCGAGCACATGGTGGACATCACCAGACTCACCCCGGCCACGTCGTACGTCTTCACGGTCCGGGCCCTGGACACCGACGGGAACCCCGGACCGCCCAGCGAACAGGTGCGTGCCACCACCCCGGCCGCGGTCGCCGCCGACCGCACACCCCCGACCCGCCCCGGCCGACCGCGCGGCAGGGCCGTCGGGAGCCACGCCGCCCAGCTGGAGTGGTCGCCGTCGACCGACGCCCGGGGCGTGGCCTCCTACGACATCTACCAAGGCGGCTCGAAGATCCACAGCGTGGGCGGCGGACAGACGGCGACCGTGGTCACCGGGCTGCGCCCCGGCACCGGCTACTCCTTCACCGTCAGGGCGCGCGACGCGGCGGACAACGTCTCGCCCGCGAGCGACGTCGTCCGGCTCACCACCGCGCCGGGTACGGACGACGGCCGGGGCACCGCGCCGAGCGACTTCCGCGCGGGCGCCCACCGCGCGGACGGCGCGTACTACCTCGACCTCTCCTGGCTCCCGCCGCGGACGGACGGAGTGATCATGGAGTACCTGATCGACCTGGACGGCCACCCGGCGACCTCGCTCGTGTGGGGCGGCACCCCGCCTCGCGGCAGGTCCACGTACAGCTTCTATGTGGGACGGGACGCCGGGGTCTCGTACCGGGTGCGGATCAGGGCGAAACTGCCGGACGGGACCTGGGGCGGCTACTCGGCGCAGCGGAAGGTGACGACCGGCGGCGACGGCAATAGGCGATAGGCGATAGGCGATAGGCGATAGGCAGAACATAGGCTGATTCGTATGCCCCATAGCAAAGCCAATGCCTCGGCGCCTTCTCTGGACATCTCCCTGCTGCGCACCTTCCTCGCCGTGCATCGCGCGGGCTCGTTCACCGCGGCCGCACGACTGCTCGGGCTGTCCCAGCCGACGGTGACGACACAGATGCGGTCGCTGGAGGAGCAGGTGGGGCGGGTGCTGTTCGAGCGGCAGCCGCGGGGGGTGGTGCCCACGTCGGTGGCGGACGAGCTGGCGGCGCGGGTCGCGGCGCCCCTGGACGCGCTCGCGGTGGTCGCGGACCACGGGGGGTTCGGTGCGCAGCAGCCGCCGGACCCGGTGCACCTCGCGGGCCCCGCCGAGCTGCTGTGCACGCGCGTACTGCCCGCGCTCGCGCCGCTGACCGCACAGGGCGTACGGCTACGGATCACCACCGGTCTCACCGACGACCTCCTGGACGGGCTGCGCGGCGGCCGCTTCGACCTCGTGATCGCCACCATCCGGCCGCGCGGCCGCACTCTGACCTCCGTGCCGCTGATGGACGAGGAGTTCGTGCTCGTCGCCGCCCCGGGGTGGGCCGAGCGCATCGGACCCGACCGGGTGGCGGCCGAGGGGCCCACCGCGCTGCACGGGGTGCCCCTGGTGACGTACGCCGAGGATCTGCCCATCGCCCGCCGCTACTGGCGGCATGTGTTCGGGGTACGGCTGACCGGGCAGGCCGCGATCACGGTGCCCGATCTGCGGGGTGCGCTGGCCGCGGTGGTCGCGGGCGCCGGGATCACCGTGCTCCCCCGCTATCTCTGCCTTGCCGACCTGGCCTCCGGTGCGCTGGTCCCGCTGCTGTCCCCCGAGGACCCGCCGATCAACACCGGGTACCTCACCCAGCGGCCCGGCGCGTCGGACAACCCGCATGTGGCGCTCGTCCGGGAGCGGCTGCTCCAGGCGGGCCGCACCTGGTGACGAGCCACCTTTCAGGTCGCATCCACCGTGGCGTACGTGGCATCCATGGCGTCCGCCGGACGAAGGAATTCGTCACCTGCCCGGTCCCCGTCCGCATGCGGGCCGGGCCGAAGGCGCATTGGCTCTCCCTGAGGCAGCACGGGCCTTTCCAATCCTCGGCGGCGCATGGGATGTACCGCCAACCGTGCCGCTGGAGGGCAGTCCTATGCGTACTACTCAGATACTTATCCGCTCCGGCCTCACGGTGGCCGCCGCCGCTGCGCTTCCGCTCACCCTGGCCTCCCAGTCGGCCGCCGCTTTCGGTTCGGGCATCTCGGTGAGCACCAGCGGTTCCGCCGTTTCGGTCACCACCAGCGCCTGTCCGAGCAACGGCAGCAGTTTCGGCAACGCCGCGCTGCTCGCAAACGGACAGGTGAACTTCTCCCAAGGGCGCCAAGTGCCGTTGACCGGGACGAGCGCCAGTCAGTCGGCGGTCTGGTCGAGCGTCGGCAACGGCACCTATACCGTCGTCGTGGTCTGCCAGGACGGGACGACGGCCGGCACCCAGTCCATCATCGTCTCGGCCCCCTCGGGCCCCTCGGCCCCCAGAATCACGACGGCGACGGCCTCACCGTTGCGCGGCGTACTGGGTGGTCTCGGCGGGGCCTCCAGGGACTACGGCACCGTGACTCTGGTGGGCGGCGGGGTGCTCGTGGGTACGGGCGTGGTGGCGACGGCCTGGTTCCTGCGCCGCCGGGCCAAGCCCCACCGGCTCTGATCCCGGGATCCGTCACACCGGCGGCCGTCCGTCCGCCCCACGCCGGATGGCCGCTTTTTCGGTAACGTCCTCACATACGCCTTCGGATGCGTGCCCAGGTACTTCTTCGGGTACGGGCGGCCGGTCGCCGAGGTGCGCGAACTCCTCCAGCGCGTGTGTCAGCCACTGTGTCCAGAAGGTCTCCAGATCGATTCCGGCCCGCAGTACCAGGTGCCGCAGGCGGTCCTGAGGAGTGTCCTTGCCCGGCGGGAAGTCCCGCTCCTGAATCACCTCGTACTCGGCCAACTGACGCTGGTGCAGCGCGAGATGGCGCCGCAGATCCGTCTCGATGCCCGCCGTGCCGACGACGGCCGAGGCGCGCAGCCGCAGCAGCATCGTGTCGCGCAGCGGCTTGAGGTCCTGCGGCGCGGCGGTCCAGCGGGCCAGTTCGTCACGGCCCGCCGGCAGCACCTCGTAGCTCTTCTTCTGCCCCCGCGCCGGCTGCTCGGACGGCAGGGCGCGGATGTACCCCTCGGCCTCCAGTTTTCCCAGCTCGCGATAGATCTGCTGATGGGTCGCCGACCAGAAGTAGCCGATCGACTTGTCGAACCTCCGGGTCAGTTCGAGGCCCGACGAGGGCTTCTCGAGCAGGGCGGTGAGGATCGCGTGCGGGAGTGACATGGGGTCATCCTAGGGACGCCGGACGGACGCCCCCCGGCCCAACTCCCCCGGCCACGGCTCCCCCCTTTACAGCGCCGCCGCCAGCTCCGTGCCCTGCTTGATGGCGCGCTTGGCGTCCAGTTCGGCGGCCACGTCGGCACCGCCGATGAGGTGCACGCTGCGACCCGCCGCGGACAGCTCCTCGTACAGGTCGCGGCGCGGCTCCTGCCCGGTGCACAGTACGACGGTGTCGACCTCCAGGACCTGGCTGTGGCCCTCGACGGTGACGTGCAACCCGGCGTCGTCGATCCGGTCGTACTGGACGCCCGGGACCATGGTGACTCCCCGCTGCTTGAGCTCGGTGCGGTGGATCCAGCCGGTGGTCTTGCCGAGTCCGGCGCCGACCTTGGAGGTCTTGCGCTGGAGGATGTGGACGGTGCGCGGCGGGGCGGGCCGCTCGGGCGCGGCGAGGCCGCCGGGTGCCCGGTAGTCCATGTCGACGCCCCAGTGGCGGAAGTACGTCGCCGGGTCCTCGCTCGCCTTGTCGCCGCCGTCGGTCAGATACTCGGCGACGTCGAAGCCGATGCCGCCCGCGCCGAGGATCGCGACCCGGTCACCGACGGGGGCGCCGTCGCGCAGGACGTCGAGGTAGCCGAGGACGCTGGGGTGGTCCACGCCGGGGATCTCGGGGGTGCGCGGGCTGACGCCGGTGGCGACCACGACCTCGTCGTAGGCGGAGACGTCCTCGGCGGCGACGCGGGTGTTCAACCGGACGTCCACGCCGTGCAGTTCGAGCTGGGTGCGGAAGTAGCGGATGGTCTCGTCGAACTCCTGCTTGCCGGGGACCTTGCGGGCCACGTTGAGCTGGCCGCCGATCTCGCTCGCGGCGTCGTAGAGCGTGACGTCGTGGCCGCGCTCGGCCGCGGAGACCGCGCAGGCCAGGCCGGCGGGGCCGGCGCCGACCACGGCGACGCGCTTGCGCAGCCGGGTCGGGGCGAGGACGAGCTCCGTCTCGTGGCAGGCGCGCGGGTTGACCAGGCAGGAGGTGATCTTCCCGCTGAAGGTGTGGTCGAGGCAGGCCTGGTTGCAGCCGATGCAGGTGTTGATGGCCTCGGGCTGTCCGGCCGCCGCCTTGGCGACGAAGTCGGGGTCGGCGAGCATCGGGCGGGCCAGTGACACCATGTCGGCGTGACCGTCGGCGAGCAACTGCTCGGCGAGTTCGGGGGTGTTGATGCGGTTGGTGGTCACGAGAGGGATCGAGACGGCGCCCATGACCTTCTTGGTCACCCAGGTGTAGGCACCGCGCGGCACGGAGGTCGCGATGGTGGGGATACGGGCCTCGTGCCAGCCGATGCCGGTGTTGATGATCGTCGCTCCGGCCGCCTCGACGGCCTGGGCGAGGGTGATCACCTCGTCCAGAGAGGAGCCGCCGGGCACCAGGTCCAGCATGGAGAGCCGGTAGATGATGATGAAGTTCTCGCCGACGGCCTCGCGCACCCGCCGGACGATCTCCACGGGGAAGCGCATGCGGTTCTCGTACGAGCCGCCCCAGCGGTCCTCGCGCCGGTTGGTCTGGGCGGCGATGAACTCGTTGATGAGATAGCCCTCGGAGCCCATGATCTCGACGCCGTCGTACCCGGCGAGCTTGGCCAGCCGGGCGGCGCGGGCGTAGTCGTCGATGGTCTGCTCGACCTCGGCGTCGGTGAGCGCGTGCGGCGGGAAGGGGCTGATCGGGGCCTGCAGGGCGCTGGGGGCGACCAGGTCCTGGTGGTAGGCGTACCGCCCGAAGTGCAGGATCTGCATCGCGATCTTCCCGCCCTCGCGGTGCACCGCGGCGGTGATCTCCGCGTGCTGCCCGGCCTCCGCCTCGGTGGTCAGCTTGGCGCCGCCCTCGTACGGCCGTCCCGCGTCGTTGGGCGCGATGCCGCCGGTGACGATGAGACCGACGCCGCCGCGAGCCCGGATGGCGTAGAACTCCGCCATCCGCTCGAAGCCGCGCTCGGCCTCCTCCAGGCCCACGTGCATGGAGCCCATGAGCACGCGGTTGGGCAGCGTGGTGAAGCCCAGGTCGAGTGGGTTCAGCAGATGCGGGTAACGGCTCATCGGGCCCTCCGTACGCGGTGTCGTGTGTCTGTTGTAGACGACCGTCGGCGCATTATGCAACTAGTTGCACAATGACGGTGCTCACTCCGCCGAGGGCCGCGTCAGGGCCGTGTCAGGTCAGCCGAGGGCCACCTGGGCCACGAGCCGGGGACGGGTTCGGGTCAGGGCTCCGATGCCCGGCAGCCACCCGAGGCGGTCGGGGCGGCGGGCCGACGGTCCGGGGCCGAGCACGGCATGCCGGACGAGCGCGCCCCAGTGATCAGGGCCTGGTGCCGATCACGACGTGGGCGTACAGCTCGTCGGAGACCTCGAGTCGGGCGATCAGGCCGCTGTCGGCGAAGGTTTCGACAGCCATGGGTGCCTGGGCTTCGCTCGTCTCGACCAGGAGGCAGCCGCCCGGGGCCAGCCAGCCGGGCGCCTCGGCGGTGACGCGGCGCAGGATGTCGAGGCCGTCGGCGCCGCCGTCGAGGGCGACGAGCGGTTCGTGGTCGCGGGCCTCCGAGGGCAGCAGGCCGACCTCGTCCGTGGGGACGTACGGCACGTTGGCGGTGAGGACGTCGACGCGGCCGCGCAGGGTGTCGGGCAGGGCAGCGAACAGGTCGCCCTCGTGGACGTGCCCGCCGAAGGGCACGACATTGCGGCGGGCGCAGCGCACGGCGGCCGGGTCGATGTCGGCGGCGTGCAGTTCGGGCGAGCCGAGGGAGGCGGCCAGCGCGGCGCCCACCGCGCCGGAGCCGCAGCACAGGTCCACGACGAGGGACGCGCCCTGCGCGAGGGCCACGGCCTGGTCGACGAGGAACTCGGTGCGGCGGCGGGGCACGAAGACACCCGGCTCGACGGCGATGCGCAGACCGTGGAACCCGGCCCAGCCGAGGACGTGTTCGAGGGGCAGACCCGAGACGCGCCGGTCCACCATGGCGGTGACCTCGTCCGGGGTGCGGGCGGTGGAGAGAATCAACTCCGCCTCGTCCTCGGCGAAGACACAGCCTGCGGAGCGGAGCGTGGCGACAACGGAATCGGAAAGAGGGGGCATGGAAGCCGAGAGCCTTTCGGTGAGCCGAAGGGCGCTCTCGCGGTCACCTACAGGCGGCGATCCGCATTGTCCTGAGGTGAGAGCACCCGACCTGACACAGCGGTAATGGGTCCCACCTCCTCGGCAACTCCTCGGCTGGGGCGGTCCGCAGCCGGGACGGCAACCATACAGGAACGGCCGGACGGCGACGGAGTTCTCCCCCACCTTCACCTTCCTCCGCCCTTCAAGTTGTACTCTACAACTAGAGAGGGAAGGAACTCCCGTGGAAGCAGCCGACGCGGCCGTCGAGACCATCCAGCGCGAGATGACGGCCTTCGCCCGCCGGGCCAGGGCCTCGGCGGGGCGGATGCACCCGGAGCTGTCGCTGGTCTCGTACACCCTGCTCGGTCATCTGGAGGAGAGCGGTGGCTGTCGTGCCACCGACCTGGCCACGTACTACGCGCTGGACAAGTCCACGGTGAGCCGGCAGGTGGCGGCGCTGGAGCGGGCCGGGCTGATCGGGCGCCGGCTCGACCCGGAGGACCACCGGGTGCAGGTGCTGCAGTTGACCGAGGCGGGCACCCGGATCCTCGCCCAGGTCACCGAGCGCCGCCGGATCGCGTTCCGCGAGCGGCTCGCGGACTGGCCGGCGGCGGACCTGGAACGGTTCGCCGCGTATCTGGAGCGGTACAACGCGGCGGCCGCGGCGCCGGGCCGCGACTGAGCCGTCGTCACCGGGCTCCCGCGGTCTGCCCGTCCGCCAGGTGTTCGGGCACCCGGGCCGCCAGGAAGCGCGTGGTGCGGCGCAGCTTGAAGCCCAGGGACTCGTAGAGCCGGATGGCGTTGGTGTTCTCGGCGGCGGTGTGCAGGAACGGCGTCTCGCCGCGCTCGCGGATGCCGTGCGCGACGGCCAGGATCAGCCGGGACGCGAGGCCCTGGCCGCGGAAGTCCGGGTCGGTGCAGACCGCGCTGATCTCGGTCCAGCCCGGCGGGTGCAGCCGCTCCCCCGCCATGGCGATCAGCGCGCCGCCGCGCCGGATGCCGAGATAGGTGCCGAGCTCGACGGTGCGCGGCAGGAAGGGACCGGGCCGGGTGCGCTCCACCAGGTCCAGCATCTCCGGTACGTCGGCGGGGCCGAGCCGCACCGCTTCCGCGTCCGGCGCCGCGGCGAGTCCGTCGTCGACCAGCTGGACGCCGTCCAAGCTGAAGGTCACCTCCCAGCCTTCCGGGGTCGGCCCGACGAAGCCGGCCAGCGGTGCCTCGCCGCCGGGGCCCACGAGGGCGGCGAGGTCGGCCCAGTCGTCGGCGTCCGGGTCGTCGGGCAGGGCCAGCCAGGGCGATACGTCGACGGGGTAGCGCAGGACGCGCCCGCGGCGTTCGGCGAAGTGGGCGTGCGGGCCGGTCAGCGAGCCGAGGGCCGGGTTGTCCAGCGGGTGCACACCCGCGGTGCGACGGTCGCTCATCGGGCGACCTCGATCACGATCTTGCCGCGCGCATGCCCGTCCTCGACGGCGCGCAGCGCCTCGGCGGCCCGGTCGAGGGGGAAGGTCCGGGTCACGAGGGGCCGGAGTCTGCCGTCGGCCACGAGCCGCGCCACCTCGTCGAGGACGGCGGCGGTGCGGGCGCGCTCGACGGGTGCTCCCCCGAGCCGCGCGACCGTCGCCCGGTCGGCGCCGGTGATCAGCTTCGCGCGGTCGGCCGGCAGCGTCGCCGCGGCTTCCAGTACCTCGCCTCCGACGAGGTCGAAGACGGCGTCCACCCCGTCCGGCGCCGCCGCACGCACCCGGTCGGCGAGATCGGGCCCCGAGGGGACGTGCACGGCCCCGAGCGACCCGACGAAGTCCTTCTTGCCGTCACTCGCGACGCCGACGACCCGCAACCCGAAGGCGAGCGCGATCTGGGTGGCCGCGACACCCACGCCGCCGCCCGCACCGGTGATCACCACGGTCGCGCCGGAGGGCAGGTCCAGCTGGCGGATGCCGTCGTACGCGGTCGCCGCCGCGACGGGCAGCGTCGCCGCGTCCGTGAAGGAGACACCGGCGGGCTTGTGGGCGGTCACCGTGGCGGGCAGCAGGGCGTACTCGGCGTATCCGCCGGCCACCGAACTACCGAAGACCTCGTCACCCACCGTGAACCCGCTCACATCGGGGCCGACCTCCTCGACGACTCCCGCGACCTCGCTGCCGAAGACGGCCGGCAGTTCGAGCTCGGCGGCGCCGGGGAGTCGGTACCCCGTGCGCAGCTTCCAGTCGACGGGGTTCACGCCGGCCGCGCGGACGGCGACGAGTACCTGGCCGGGGCCCGGGACCGGCCGGTCCCGCTCCACCAGAGCCTCGGTCTCGGGGCCGCCGAACCGGGTGAAGACGTACGCCTTGGGCATCTGCTCCCTCACTCTCCTTCGCCGCCACGGGAGTGGCACTATCGGCAAGGAAGATCACGGCGCGGCTATTCCCGGGCCTCGGGAGAGTTCATACGTCCGCAATGACCGGGACCCCGCCCCCGCCCTGGCCCGGAGCACGGCCGACGGCCACGTACGGTTGAATGCGTAAACACTGTTCCGAAACGCGTCAGCACTGTTCACGCTCGACCGGCGGGCCGCCGCTCCCGACGGCCTCCTGGAGGCACCACCGCCATGAACGTCACCCGAGACTTCACGGGCCGCGCCCGCGTCCACAACCCGGGACTGCCGCCCGGCCAGTACGACGCGGGCGACGACTGGCCCGTCCTGTCCGCCGAGGTCACCCCCGACCTGGCGGCCGCCGAGTGGAGCCTGCGGATCGACGGGCTGGTGGCCGAGCCGCGCGCCTGGAGCTGGGAGCAGGCCCACGCGCTGCCCGCCTCGGAGTACGAGGGCGACATCCACTGTGTGACCAGCTGGTCGAAGTTCGGGGTGCGCTTCGGGGGTGTGTCCTTGGACGCGTTCCTGGACGCCGCAGGCCCGGACGCGAGCGCCACCCACGCGGTCGCCTACTCGCACACCGGGTACACCACGAACCTCCCGCTCGCCGATCTCACCGGCGGGCGCGCCTGGATCGTCTGGGAGTACGACGGGAAACCGCTGCCCGCCGAACACGGTGGCCCGGCGCGGCTGATCGTGCCGCACCTGTACTTCTGGAAGAGCGCCAAGTGGATCGCGGGCCTGCGGCTCCTCGACCACGACGAGCCGGGCTTCTGGGAGCAGAACGGCTACCACGCACGCGGCAACCCCTGGGAAGAGCAGCGCTACTCCGGTGACTGAGACGATGACCGACCCGTTCGTCCCGCCCACGCGCTTCGCCGTGCCCGGGCGGATCGCCGTCAGCGAGCAGGCCGCCGCCACCTGGCAGACCGCCACGCTCACCGAGATCCGCCGGGAGACGCCGGGCGCCGCCACGTTCCGGTTCGCGGTACCTGAGTGGATGGGGCATCTGCCCGGACAGCACCTGATGCTGCGGCTGACCGCCGAGGACGGCTATGTGGCGCAGCGCCACTACTCTCTCGCGTCGCCGCCCGACGACGCCGGGCACATCGAGCTGACCCTCGACCATGTCGAGGGCGGCGAGGTCTCCGGCTGGTTCCACACGGTGGCCGAGCCCGGTGACTCGGTCGAGGTACGCGGCCCGCTCAGCGGGTTCTTCGCCTGGCCCGGCGACCGGCCCGCGCTGCTCATCGGCGCCGGCTCCGGTGTCGTACCGCTGATGTCGATGCTGCGCCACCACCGCGCCCGCGCACTGGACGTGCCGCTGCGGCTGCTCGTCTCCGCGCGCAGCCCCGAAGAGCTCATCTACGCACGGGAGTACGGCGCGGAGACCACGCCCGTCTTCACGCGCGGTGCCCCGGAGGGCGTGGCCGTGGGACGGCTGGCGGCCTCGCATGTGGCGCCGCTCCTGGCCGAGTCGCCTCCCGGCGGGTGGGAGGCCTATGTGTGCGGCTCCAACGGGTTCGCGGAGCACGCTTCGCGGCTGCTGGTGGAGGCCGGGCAGCCCGTGGACCGTATCCGCATCGAACGCTTCGGCTGAGGCCGTCGGTCAGAGAGCGGCCCCTGCGCGCAGACCCTCGTCTCGGGGAGCGGTGCGGCTCGCCGACATCAGGACCTCCAGTGCGCGTCGAGCGCCGCAGGATGGGCACAGGTCATGGTGACCCCTGCTCGCTGCACGGAGTGATTCGCCGGTCCCCCAGGGGGCGCGGATCAGGCGTACGGCGAGAAAATCGACTCGGGGGTTCCCGGTCGACGCGCGGGGCCGCGCGCGGTGGGCCGGGAGAGGTGGAGCGGCCCCGTACGGGGTCCGTTCGGCCTCCGCGGGCGGGACCGCGGAGGCGAGGAGGTGCAGATGCGTGCCCGGGTACGCGGTTGGCGCTGGCGCCGCAATCCGCTGCGTCGCCGCTCGGACGTCGTCGAGGCGTGGACGGTGCTGGCCGTAGCCGTGCTGTTGTTCATCGGAGCGCCGCTGGCCGGGGCGGCGGTGGGGTGGTGGGTGTACGACGGCGCGCAGGCGCGGGCGGCGGCGCAGCGGGCCCAGCGGCATCAGGTACGCGCCGTGCTCGTCGAGACCGCGCCCGCGGCGGTGCCCTCGCCGCAGGGCGGCAAGCAGCCCATGTACCCGGTGAAGGTGCGCTGGACCGAGCCGGGCAAGGGTTCACGGACCGGGGAGGCCCGGGTCCCGGCCGGCAAGGAGCGCGGCGACCGCTTCGACATCTGGGTGGACCGGCACGACCGGAGCGTCGGACCACCGGTCAGCGACACCGCGATCTGGCAGCACACGCTGACGACGGGGGCGCTCGCCGCCGGGGGCACCATGGCCGTGGTGCTCGGCGGTCACTTCGCCGTACAGCGGGTCGCCGCCCGCCGCCGCCTCGCCGAGTGGGAGCGGGACTGGGCGCGCACCGGGCCGGAGTGGAGACGGCACACAGCTTGACGGGCGGGTCCCGCCATCGCTTTCCGGCCACCCGGCCCTTTCCCCTGACCTGTGGCTCGCGCACCCCGGACGGCAGCCCGCGGGCGTACGCCCCTTACGGTGTCGGCAGCGGCCGGTGAGCCATCGATACGGGAAGGACGTCATGCCCACGCTGAGCAGCCTGTGCGAGGAGCCCGACTTCTGCCTTCGTTTCGTCAACGGGGGTCCGACGGCCGACCGCACGGTGGATTCCGTGCGCGCCCTGTCCCTGGCCGCGACCGCGGGCGGCACGCTGGGAGATGTGCGGGACGCGCTGGTGGTGATCGGTGACTTCTGGGTTTCCGGGCGGACGTCCCTGCACGAGGGGGTCGAGCCGTTGCTGCGTGAGCTGTCGCGGCAGCGGGCCGCCGGACTCGCCGTGGTGGTCCGGGAGCACGGCGCGCAGGCCGTTCCCGTGGTGATTCGCAGCTCGGCCGTCCGCCTCGGCATACCGCTGCTGACCACGACGAAGACACTGCGCGACTGGCGCGAACTGATCCCGCGGCTGCGCGAGTACCGCTACCGGCAGGCCGAATGGCACGCCGATCAGCTCACCGCGCTGCTGAACCGGCTTCCGGACCGGTTCACCGACGCAGGCGCCGACACGGACGCGATGCAGCCGATCGCGGACTGGCTGGCGGCCGCCGTGGACGCGGAGGTGGTGGTCAGCGATCCCCTGCGCGGTGTACTGGCCGCGGCACCCGATGCCCTCGCTCGGCGGGCTCCTCGAACCGCCTCCCCACAGGCGGAGTCGCTCCCCCTGAGCGCTGCCGCTTTTGCCGCGGTGCTGTCCGTGACCAGCCGCCGTCCGCTCGACGACGTACGCACCGATCTGCTGGGGCACGCGGCGAAGGTGCTGGGTCTCATCGACCAGGCCCGGTTGCGGGACCAACTGACGGAGGCCCGGCGCGAGGTGCAGCTGAGCGTCCTGCAACTGCTGATGGTGGGCGAGGAGGTGGCGGCCCAGCGGGTGATGGCCGGACTGGCGCCGGGGCTGCTGGCGACCGAGTCGGTGCGTGTCCATGTGATCGACTGCGCGCGGCACGACCGCGAGGTGGCGCTCCGGCAGGCGGAGGACGCGGTGGCCGGACGTGCGCTGCTGGCGCGGTGCCCGGTGTTCAATCACCTGATCGTGGTCGATCCGCTGCCCACGGACGAGGACGCTCCGCGCAGCGTGCGGCACGCGCTGGGGAAGGTCGTCGCCACACTGCCCGGACACCACATGGGCGGCAGCCGGGTGTACGCGCTGAGCAGGGTGGCGGACGCCTATACGCAGGCGGCGGGCACCCTGGTGACGGCGCGCCGGATGCCCGGCCGGGTCGCGCTCGCCGAACAGCGCCCCGACCTCGTGGACGTCCTGCCGCCGGCCACGGCACGACGGTGGGCGGGCACACTGCTGCGCCCGGTGCTCACCCTTCCGGCCGGGGCGCGCGAACAACTTGTACGGACGCTGGAGTTGGGGCTCGAGTTCCAGCACACGGCCGTCGGCCGCCTGCTCGGCATCCACCGCAACACGGTGACGCACCGCATCGACAAGGGCTTCGATCTGCTCGGCCTCGACCGCGGCCAGGTCCTGAACCGGGTGGTGGTCTCGACGGCGCTCCAGGTCGTCGTGAAGTACGGGCACGACGCGCGCTCGGCCGACCCGGCGGCCGACTTCGCCGCGATGGTGTCCGCTCCCGAGGTGCGCGCCTGGGCCGACTCGTTCCTCGAGCCGCTGCGGACCGACCGCCGCGATCTGCTGCGCACGCTGCGCGTCTGGCTGGAGAACGACACCCACACCGGGCGGACGGCCGCCGCGCTGGACCTGGCGCCGGTGACGGTCCGCAGTCACCTGCGGGCCGCCGCCCCGCTGATCCAGCGCGACCTGCTGGTGGGCCCGGACGAGACGGACGTGCTCGACGGGAACGAGCACGGGCAGACCCTCAGCGGCGTACGCCCGTTGGCGTTCGCCCTGCACGCCGGCACGGGCCGTCCCTCCCTGCCGGCCGCCTGAGCCGGGGCGCGAACCGGTGCCGGACGGCGAACCCACGCCGGACTGTGCACCGGTGAGGGGGCCGGGCCGCCCTGTTGTGCACGAGAACGCCTCCCGCCCGCCACGCCGTGGTGTCCGGCGGGCCGACTGTGCACGCGTGCCGTGGCACCGCGCGCCCGCACTCCCTAGCGTGGCGCTCGTTCCGCCCGACACCACGTCGGGCCCCGGCGAAGGAGGCCACCATGAACGTCAACCGCTGGTCGCGCAGGCCCGACGACGACCGCCGGGCCACTGCCCGTGACGCAAGCTGGACCGTGGCCGACGCCCACGGGTCCGGCGGCTGACCGAGGGGGCCTGGCGGCCCTGCGGCGGCCCACGTACGGTGTGATCATCCGCACCCGTGACGTCAAAGGTGGTCCTTCATGGCCCAGTTCGACCTCCCCCTCGACGAGCTCCGCGAGTACCGCAGCGTGTCCGCCGAGCCCGAGGACTTCGACGCTTTCTGGGCCAAAACTCTCCAGGAGGCGCGTGGGCACGACCTCGATGCCCGCTTCGAGCCCGTCGAGACCCCCCTCAAGACCGTCAAGGTCTACGACGTGACGTTCGCCGGGTTCGGCGGGCACCCGGTCAAGGGCTGGCTCACCCTGCCGGCCTGGGCGAACTCCCCGCTGCCCGCGGTCGTCGAGTTCGTCGGGTACGGCGGCGGCCGCGGCCTCGCGCACACGCATCTGCTGTGGGCCTCGGCGGGTTTCGCGCACTTCGTGATGGACACCCGCGGCCAGGGCAGCGCCTGGGGCGGCGGCGAGACCCCGGACCCGGTGGGCAGCGCGCCCGCGTACCCCGGGTACATGACCCGCGGTATCGACGCTCCCGAGAACTACTACTACCGCCGGGTGTTCACGGACGGGGTGCGCGCGGTGGAGGCGGCCCGCTCGCATCCGCTGGTCGACGCGGCGCGCACCGCGGCCGTCGGCGGCAGCCAGGGCGGCGGCATCACCATCGCGGTGGGCGGTCTGGTCGCCGACCTGGCCGCGATCGCGCCGGACGTGCCGTTCCTGTGCGACTTCCCGCGCGCGACGACGCTGACGGACCGGCACCCGTACCGGGAGATCGGCAACTACCTCAAGACCCATCGCGGCCGCACCGAGGACGTGCTGCGCACACTGTCGTACTTCGACGGCGTGCACTTCGCGGCGCGCGGCCGGGCGCCCGCCCTCTTCTCGGTCGCGCTGGAGGACCAGACCTGCCCGCCCTCCACGATCTTCGCGGCCTTCAACGCATGGGACCACGAGGACAAGAAGATCGAGGTCTACGACTTCAACGACCACGAGGGCGGCGGCACCTACCAGGAGGCGGCCCAGCTGAACTGGCTGCCCTCGTATCTCTGAGAGAACTCGTCTCGCAGGACAGGTCTCTGAGCGAACCAAGGAGTCCGATGGAAACCACCCAGGCCGCGGAGCACTTCGTCCGGGTGTGGGAGCGGGCCTGGGCGGCCCACGACGTCGAGGCGATCCTCGGCCTGTACGCCGAGGACTGCGTCCACCGCTCGATGCCGTTCCGCGAGCCGCACCGGGGCCGGGACGAACTCGCCGCGTACATACGCTGGTCGTTCGCCTCCGAACGGACGCTCGATGTCCGCTTCTCCCCGCCCCTCGTCACCCAGGACGGCCGCGCGGTCGCCGAGTTCCGCGTCCTCGCCGAGGAGGACGGGGCACCGTCGACCCTGGCGGGCTGCGTCTTCGTACGCTTCGACGCCGACGGTCTGGCGGTGGAGACCCGTGACTACTGGCACTTCGTCACGGGCCGGCAAGAACCGACCGGTTCGATGTTCTTCGTTTAGCTCCCGCTGGTTCCCGCGCGGTACGACCGTCGACAGGACGGCGGGCAGGGGGTACCAGTCCGCCGAGACCACGCTGGCGTGCTGGTGGGCGAGGAGGGTGACGCGGTCCAGGGCCTGGGCCTGGGTGGGGTTGGTGGCGTCGATGGCCGGGGGCACGTTCTGGCCGTCGGTCATCACGACGAGGTAGTGGCGGTCGTCGTACCAGGCGGTGTCGATGGTGCCGCCCGCGTAGGTGGCGGCGTCACCGTCGAAGATCACGAACCAGGGGCGGATCGTCGCGTCCGTGTAGCGGGTGCGCGGGTCGCCCGTGGCCGCGTTGTGCACGGCGGGGAAGGCGGCCGCCTCGCGCAGCCGGCCCGCGGCAGCGAGGTCTCGGAGTGCTCCCCCTGCCTCCTGCGTCTCGGTGGTCAACTCACGTGCAGCGTAGGGGTGTTGGGTAACATCTGAAAGATCCCGGGGTGAAGGGACGACGGGCGCCGCCGTACGCACGGGAGACGGATGTCGTCTCACCGCTTCCCCCCAGTCCGACCAGTCGGTATGTTCGGGGCCTGTGTCGCTACGGATGACGGAGGTCCCATGTCCCAGCCCGCGCCGGACGTTCAAGGCCACTGCGAGGCCCGCTTCGCGGCGGTGCGCACCGCGTTCGAGGAGAACTTCCGGGACCGCGGCGAACTGGGCGCGGCCGTGACCGTCACGCTCGACGGCGAGACGGTGGTGGACCTGTGGGGCGGTTGGGCCGACCCGGCGCGCACCCGGCCCTGGGAGCGCGAGACGCTGGTCAACGTGTGGTCTACGTCCAAGGGCCCGACCTCGCTCTGCGCGCACATCCTGGCCGATCGCGGGCTGCTCGACTTCGACACCCCGGTGGCCGCGTACTGGCCGGAGTTCGCGGCGGCGGGCAAGGAATCCGTGCTCGTACGGCATCTGCTGTCGCACCGCGCGGGGCTGGCCGGACTGCGCGAGCCGCACAGCTTGGCCCAGCTCTGCGACTGGGAGCTGACCGTCGAGCGGCTGGCGGCGCAGGAGCCCTGGTGGGAGCCGGGGACGCGGTCCGGGTATCACGCGCTCACGTTCGGCCATCTGGTCGGTGAGGTGGTGCGGCGGGTCTCCGGGCTGTTGCCGGGCGCGTTCCTGGAGCGGGAGGTGACCGGGCCGCTCGGGATCGACTTCACCATCGGGCTGCCGGAGAAGGAGGCCGACCGGGCGGCCGAGCTGGTACGTCCGCCGGTCGCGTCGAGCAGTGAACAGGCGGCGGTCTTCGCCCAGTTGGCGCCTGCGGCGGTGGCAGCCCTCGCCAATCCGGTCGTCGGAGCCACCGGGGCCAACACTCCGCGGTGGCGGGCGGCCGAGATCCCGGCGGCAAACGGTCACGGCACGGCCCGCGCGGTCGCCGCGCTGTACGGGATCTTCGCCGGGCGGGGCTCGTACGGCTCCCGGCAGGTGCTCTCGCCGGAGGCGGCCGAGCGGGTGCGCGAGGGGCAGGGCAGCTGCCGGGACCTGGTGCTGGGCACCGGGTTCGAGCACGAGACGGAGATCGGCCTCGGGTTGTGGCTGAGCGGGCCCAATGGCTCCTACGGTCCCAACCCGAGGGCTTTCGGACACGACGGCTTCGGCGGCTCCTGCGGTCTCGCCGACCCCGAGGCGGGCCTCTCGCTGGGGTACGTCATGAACCGCATGGGCCCGCACATCGCCGACGACCCAAGGAAGATGGCACTCGTGGACGCCCTCTACCGCGCGCGCTGAGCGCACCCGCGCCGCGCGGCGGGTGCGGGCCGAAATCGGCCGAACCGTCCGACCGCTCTTCCCTCATGGTTTAGACCAATGCTAGATCTGGTGGCGCACCGAGCCCGCACGGCTACGTCTTGTCACCACGGTCACTCCACAGGAGGCGCGGACATGGCCCGCACCACCAGTCCATCCGTCCACGAACCCCGCTACGCGACGATCGCCGCTCAGTTGCTCGGCGAACTGCGCGACGGCACCATTCCGCCCGGTGAACGACTCCCGGGAGAAAGGGAGTTGGCCACCCGTTTCGGTGTCAGTCGCGAGACCGTGCGTCAGGCGCTGCAACTGCTGCGGCGCGGCGGCCTGGTCTCCACCGACCGGCGCGGCAGCCACGCCACGCTCCCGGGTACCGTCGCCGAGCACATCCCGTCGCTCGACTTTCCCGTCGGCGCGCACAGCGGCGAACCGTGCGGCGTCCCCCGTACGACGGTGACCTGGGAGCCTCCCCCGCCCGAGCACGCCGAGGCCCTGGGGCTCGCGCCGCGCCGGCCGACCCTGGTCCATCGCTACGAGTCCGCCGCGGCGGACGGCAGCGGACTGCGTACGGCCGTCACCTCCTTCTCCGCCGTCGCCGTGACCGAAGTCGAAGAACTCGCCCGCTATCGCGACCGCGCGGACGGCTCTGCGTCGGCTCAGCTTCGGCGGGCGTACGACTGGATGCGCAAGGCAGGGCTGACCCTGCACCACCGGGACGCGATCACACGGCTCCCGCAGTCCGTACGGGTCACCCGGCGCGTGCACGACCAGTACGACCGACCCCTGGAGATCACCGAACTCGTGGTGGAGGCCCAACAGGACGCCCTGGTGTACGAGTTCACGCTGCCGGCCGCCCAGTGACGGAGGGCGGGTCGACCGGCTGGCCGGCGGTCGATCGGCCGGGCGGATCGCGGTCACTCCCCGGCCGGGGGCAGACCCGCGTCAGCTTCGCGTACGGCGGCGGGAGCCACCGCGCCGGGTGGCCACGACCATCCGGCAGCGCGGGCTGCCGTCACGCCGCCACCCGAACTCGGGCAGCGCATGGAGCTCCACCTCGAACCCGGCCCGGGTCAGCTCCCGCTGTACGTCGGCGAGCCGGAACGCCCGGTAGTACATGACGAACGGCGGACGCCAGACGGTGTTGCGCACCCGCATCGCCGCGTCGAAGCCGAGCAGGGCCCAGTACCAGGGCGAGCTGGGGCGCGGCGGGGCCGTCATGGGGAACACGAAGCGACCGCCCGGCCGCAGCGTGGAGTGGACCTGGGCGAACAGGCCCGGCAGCTCACACGGCAGGAAGTGCCCGAAGGCGCCGAAGCTGACGACAAGATCGAAAACGGGCCCGAACGGCAGGGCGCGCGCGTCACCACGCACCCACGCGACGTGCGGCGCCGCATCGCTCCCCCTGACCTCCGGCCCGCGAGAGTCCGCGGTTGCGCGCGGGCGAGACCCCGCGGCACCGTGCGCATCGTGCGCACCTGGGCTCGTGTTCTCCTGTCCGCCGGGCGTGGCAGGGCCGCGCTCCCCTCCGCCGGAGCTCGTCCCCGCGTGCGCGCCGGGCCGCGGGCGCAGCCGGCCGCCGGGGCGCGCACCCCCCGGCGCACCCGTTTCGGTGCGCTTCGGTTCCCCCGTGCCCATCCGCTCCCGCCCCACGGCGAGCATCCCCGCACTGATGTCGACCCCGGTGACACCGACCCGGCACAGTCCGCGCAGCACCTCCATGCCCGCCCCGGTGCCGCAGCACAGGTCGAGGCCGCGGTCGAACGGGCCGATCGGGCCCAGTGCCCGGGCCACGGCGCCCTGGATCGAGTCCGGTGTCCGGAACGGCGTGTGGTCGAACTTGGGCGCGAGCAGGTCGTAGCCGTGCTCGACGGACGACAGGGCCTGCACGGCCAGCTCGCGGAGGGTGGGACCTTGCGGGGTGAACATCACGACCAGCTTAGGGGCAGCGCGCGCCCCGTGCGCTTACCTATGGTCGCGGTCCAGGAACCGAAGCACATCGTCACGCATGAGTTCGAGCGAGTAGTCCCCGGGCCAGTCGCTACGGCCGTGACCGCGCAGATCGAGCGCGTGCACCCGTCGGGTGCGGGCGAGGGCGGGCATCACCTCGGCCCAGTCGGTGCCGTCCTCGCCCAGCGCGTGCAACAGGACGAGCGGCGCGGCGCCCGCCGGACCCGACACCTGACAGGCGAGCCGGACCCCGCCCACGTCGATGGAGCGGTGATCATCCATGAGTGGAGGATACGTGTCGCTCGCGATGAGCCGACGTGGCAGGTGCCGCCCCTGCGCCCTCCGGGTTTGTAACCCGGTGCTCTGCTGCCGAGCTACACGCCGATGAGCACTGAAGGTGGACGCCGCGGCGATGTCCGTACAATCCCTGTTTTCGTGGACCTCTGGACATCGCCCGTAAGGTTGTTCGGCGTCGGACTCCTGCGGACGGCTCAGCCGACCATCAAGGCGATCGCGCCGGAGTAGGTACCCCCCGCCTCGATGGCCGTCGCCGTGCCGTCGACCGTCATGGTCACGGACTTGCCGTCCGCCGCCCGCACCGCCGCGTCGGCGGCGACGGCCAGCTTGGTCAGGTACGACGTGCCGGTCACCGTCCAGGCCGAGCCGCTGTTCAGCTGGACGATCACGCCGTTGTTCACGGCGGCCTGGACGGTGTTGGTGACCTGGCCCAGCTCGTAGAAGTTCGAGGAGTCGATCGTGCCGACGTGATGCTCGGCCTTGGTGGCCGAGATGACGCCCTGCACGGTCGAGCCCTCGAAGGTGAGGACCATGTTCTTGCCCGCGCGCATGCCGTTGTAGAAGTCGCCTGCCAGCGCGATGGAAGTGAAGGTGGCGGCGCCGTCGGCTGTGTGCACCGCGGTCGTGTCGAAGGTGCTGTCCTTGGCCGGGTCGCCCGCGGGTTCGGTGTAGACGCCGACGTTCATCATCTTGCCGTCCACAGGCACCGGGCCCGGGTCGTCGCTCTCCATCATCTGCAGGATGATCCCGTTGCCGGGGTTGAGCTGCGCGCCGTCCGAACCGTCCACCGTGATCGTCGTCTGCTGGCCCTTGTTGAGGAAGGTGGTCTGCGCGGAGGTGATGATGGTGCCGCCGTCCAGCTTCAGCGTGCCGGTGCCGAAGAACATGAAGCCGAAGTGGCCGGAGTTGACGACCGTGACCCGGGCCGGGATCGCCGCCAACTCGGCCTCGGTAAGGCCCAGTCCGAGCGAGGAGTTGAGCTCCGCGACGGCTTCGCGCGTGCTGTCGCCGTAGTGGATCGAGGCGGCCGGCCCGGCGCAGATGGTCGCGTAGCTGCCGACGTCGAACTGCGAGCCGAGGACGCGGACGGTGGCGTCCCCGATGGCGTAGGTGCCGTAGCCGTACGCTCCCGTGTTGCCGACGCTGCTGTTGATCGCCGTCAGCTGGAGTCCGTTGCCGCCCTCCACGGAGAGGGCTCCCCAAGTCTCCGACAGCACAGTCGAGTTGATGTATGTGGCCTTGGTGTTCGCGCCGATGAGGTTGGTGGCGCGGACGTTGCCCTCCAGACCGAGCATCCACGGCACGGACTCCATGTACGGCGTCTCCACGGTCGCCTGGTAGTCGGCGGGGAGGATGCCGTTCCGGGCCCGCAGACGGGAGTTCTTCACGATGACGTTGGCGCCGTCGTCCGCGACGACGGTCGTCCGCACCACGCCCTTGTTGTTGATTCTGGCGCCGTCCACGACGAGCGTCGTGGCCGAGCCGGTGCCGACGACCGCCGCGCCGTAGCCCGCGAAGTCGCAACGCCCGTTGCCCGTCAGGGAGATGGCGGTGCTCTTCAGCGTGTAGCTGCCGTTCTTCACGAAGACGCCGTCGAAGCACTCACCGGTGGAGGTGATCGCGACGTTCCGGGCGAGGGTGTCGGTGAGCGTGCCGCCGACGACTCCGGAGAGGACGGACTTGGCGCGGTCCACGCCGTCGGCGCCGACGTAAACGGCCTGCCGGAACGGGAAGGTGACCGTCCGATAGGTCACCGCGTTGGCCTCCGCCACGGTGAGCACGACGTCGCCCTGGTAGGTGCCGGCCGAGATCAGCGTCTCGATTCCGCCCGTCTCGGTGAGGAGCTGCCCGGTCTCCACGCCGTCGACGGTGAGGGTGACGCTGTACCCGTCGGGCGCGGTGACCTTTCCGCCTTCGGCGATGGACAGCTCGCTCACGCGCGTGGTCGCGGAGAGCTGGTACGTCTCGTCGGCGCCCACGGAGATCGTGCCCGCCTCCGTCGCCTTCCCCGCCGGCTGCGCGGCCAGGGCGGGGGCCGCCGGAACGAGCAGGGCTCCGGCCGTGGCCGTACCGGCGATCAGGAACGAGCGTCGGGTGATCAGCGTCATCGCATGCCTTCCCAGAGATGGAGTGCGCCGTCGCGCAGCGTGACCGACCGGCCGTCGGATTCATGGGGGGCGACGGCTCGGGCGGAGGCACCAAAGGTGCGCACGAGGAAGTGAATCAGCCCTGTGCACAGGGGAGTAGCCGCCTTACGGACACATACCGGAGGGCGATGTCTCGGATCGTGCGGCCCGGTTCATGGCCATCACACAGAGTTGTCACAGGCTGGGCTCGCGGGGAACGCGCGACGGTGAGGCGGACGGCCCGATGCCGTCCGCCTCACGATGTTCACCCGGCGACGGACTACGCCGGTGCCACCATCCCCGCCGACAGATCGATGTCCGCCCCGCACAGCCCCGGCATCGCGAGCATCGCCACCAGCGCCTGGGCGACCTCGTCCTCCTCCACGAGTCGGCCCAGCGCGGCGCGCGAGGCGAAGTCGCGCTCGGCGGCCTCGGCACTCGTGCCGGTCAGCTCGGCCGTCAGCCGGAAGCTGCGGTCCATGCGCGGGCCCCGAACCGGCCCGGGGGAAAGGGAGTTGACCGCGACGCCATACGGTCCGACCTCTCCCGCCAGCGTCCGGGTCAGACCGAGGAGCGCCATCTTGGACGCGGTGTACGGGGTCCGGTTGAGCAGCGGTCGCTTGCCGCTCACGGAGGCGATGTTGACGATGTCGCCGCGGCCGGCCGCGATCATCGGCGGCAGGAAGGCCCGCCCCAGCGGTCCGCCGCCGCCCGTGATCAGCGCCGTACGCCCCTGCGGGGTCATGCGCCGTTCCACGGCAGCTCGTCCCCCGCGGCCTTCGCCGCCCGTACGTCACCGGAGCGTGCGTGCCCCTCGAACAGTTCGACGCGCGAGGCGCGCCCGCACAGCCGGCCGAGCAGGGCCCCCGACGCGGTGTCGGTGACCTCCTGGTAGGTGACCGTCTTCAGGTACTTCCCCACCCACAGGCCGCCGGTGTAGCGGGCCGCGCCCCGGGTCGGCAGCACATGGTTCGTACCGATGACCTTGTCGCCGAACGAGACGCAGGTGCCCTCGCCGAGGAACAGGGCGCCGTACTGGGACATCTTCTCCAGGGCGAGCCGCGGCTCGGCGGTCAGCACCTCGACGTGTTCGAAGGCAAACTCGTCGGCGAGCGCGTACAGCTCGTCGAGCGAGTCCACGACGTGCACCTGCCCGTGGTCGCGCCAGGCGGGCCCGGCGAAGTCGCGGGTGGGCATGCCGGGCAGCAGCCGCTCCACCTCGGCGATGGTCTTCTCGGCGACCTCGCGGGAAGTGGTGATGAGGACGGCCGGGGAGTCGGGGCCGTGCTCGGCCTGGGAGAGCAGGTCGACGGCGCACACGAAGGGGTCCGCCTGGTCGTCGGCGAGGACGAGGATCTCGGTCGGGCCCGCGAACAGGTCGATGCCGATCTCGCCGAAGAGCTGCCGCTTGACCTCGGCGACATATGCGTTGCCAGGCCCTGCGATCAGGTTCACCGGCCGCATGGTGTCCGTCCCCACCGCCATCGCGGCGACGGCCTGCACCCCGCCCAGCAGCCAGATCTCGTCCGCGCCGGCGAGGTGCGCGGCGGCGACGGTGGCCGCGGGAATCTCGCCGCGGATCGGCGGCGTACAGGCGACGACCCGCGGCACGCCCGCGACCTTCGCCGTGACGATGGTCATGTGCGCGGACGCGGTCAGCGGGTAGCGGCCGCCGGGGATGTACGCGCCGGCCGCCTGCACCGGGATGTGCTTCTGCCCGAGCCGGACGCCCGGCAGGGTCTCCACCTCGAACTCGCCCATGGAGGCAAGCTGGTGGCGGGCGAAGGAGCGCACCTGGTCCTGGACGAAGCGAATGTCGTCGATGGCCTGCTGCGGGACCGAGGCGACGATCTTCTCGATCTCCTCAACGGAGAGCCGGAAGGAATCGGGGCTCCATTTGTCGAACTTCTCTGAGTACGCGCGCACGGCGTCGTCGCCGCGCTCGCGGATGTCCGCGATGACACCCGCCACGGTCTCGCGCACCTGGTCGAGCGAGGCGGCGACCTCCGCCCTGGGTACGGCGTGCTTCAGGATCGTTGCCACAACTGCGGCCTTTCTGCGGGTAGTTGGATCACGCAGGAGGGAGCTTGGATCACACCGGCGGGGCTTGGATCACACGGGCGGAGCGACGAACAGCACGTCGGGATCGTTGAACTGCTCCTTGGCGACCGACTCGCTCATCGGATCGGCGGTGCCCCACTGGTCCTGGGTGATCGGGTCGTCCACGTCATGGCGGCCCGGATGCCACAAGTCCTCTTCGAGTACGGCGAGTTCGGTCGTGTACTCGACGGTGTTGCCGTGCGGGTCGTGGAAGTACGAGAAGGTGTTGTCGCCCGCGAGATGGCGGCCCGGACCCCAGGTAAGCCGGGTCCCGGCGCGCAGCGCCCGCCCGGTTCCGCGCATGTACTCCTCCACGCCGCGCATCTCGAACGAGGCATGGTGCAGGGAGACATGGGGTCCGCGTGCGATGGCGAAGGAGTGGTGGAGCGGGCTGCACCGCAGGAAGTACATGAGGTCGCCCATATGCGTGGAGTACAGGGTGTCGGTGAGCCGGAAGCCGAGGTGCCGGACGTAGAAGTCCCGCAGCCCTTCGGGGTCCTGGGAGTTGACCACGCAGTGCGAGAGACGGACCGGGATCGCCTCGCGCTCCTCGATCTTGCGGTGCGTGCGGGTCGCGACATCGGCGGACACCTCCACGACCCGGCCGTCCGGGTCGAAGAAGCGGAAGCCATAGCCGCCGCCCGGTGTGTCCAACGCCCCTGGTTCGCCGATGAGTTGGACTCCCGACCGCCCGAGGCGCAGATGCAACTCGTCCACGGCGGCCGACGAGAGGGCGCCGAAGGCGACCAGGTCCATCCGCTTCCGCTCGTCCTGGCGGATGCGGACGACGTACTGCTCCGGGCTCCCCTCGGCGGCGAAGAACGCGACCCCGCTGTCGCCTGCGACCTCGGTCAGGCCCCACGTGGTGCCGTAGAAGGCGCGCTGCCTGGCGAAGTCCGGTACGGCCAGGTCGACATGGCGCAGATGGGTGATGGGCTGAAAGGGTGTCACTGTCCGCTCCTGACGGTGTTGCGCTGGTGGCCGAGGCCGGTGATCCGCGACTCGATGACGTCCCCGGCCTTGAGGAAGACGCCCCAGTGCGCACCGTTGCCCGCCGGGGAACCGGTGAGCAGCAGGTCGCCGGGGCGCAGGGTGGTGGTCGAGGAGACATAGGCGATGAGCCGGGGAATGTCGAAGATCATGTCCTTGGTGGACTCGTCCTGGCGGACGACTCCGTTGTGGCGCAGGGTGATCCGGACGTCTGCGTCTTCGGTGGGGTTGCCGACGAAGGCGGCCGGTACGAGAAAGGGACCGGTCGGCAGGAAGGTGTCGGCGTTCTTGGCGGTGAACCAGTCGGTGCCGATGGCCTTCAGGTCGGGGCGGTAGAGCCGGTCGCGGGTGGTGAGGTCGTTGCAGATGGTGTACGCGGCGACGTGCGACATCGCTTCCTCGGCGGGGATGTTCTTGCCCGGCTTGCCGATGACGAGGGCGAGTTCGAGCTCCCAGTCGTGCTGTTCGCCGAGTTCGGGCAGGACGATGTCGTCGTAGGGGCCGCATATCGCGCGGGGCGAGCCGAGGAACACGTACGGGACGCCGCTGCGGATCCGCTCGTCCATCATCTTCTCGGCGTCCGCGCGGGCCTCCTCGGGTGTGGCTCCGTGCACGCTCTCCTTCTCGGCGGCGACCAGGTCGACCACGTGCTTGCGGTAGTTGGCTCCGCTCTGCAACACCTGGCCGGGCTCGATGGGGGCCAGGGCACGGAGGTCGGCGAGGGCGTGCCAGCCGTCGGAGACTTCCTGGGCGAGGTCGGCCAGGCGCGGGAAGAGGGCGTCCCAGTCCTCGATCACCGCGCGCACGGACGGGACGAGATCGGACAGGTCGCGCACCCGCGGCCCGACGACCAGGCCCGGGAAGCCGCCCCCGGACGCGGCGGTCGCGAAGGTGCCGAGCGCGAACGGTCCGGCATGGGTGGGAAGTCGGTCGGGCACGGGCGCTCTCCTCGTCGGGATGGGTGGCTTGCCACCGACGCTAGGCAGCCTCCGGGCGCGGCGGAAATGGCGATCCGCGATGCCTGCCATCAGAGGCCCGGACGCCGTGTGATCAGCGGCCCATCGCCGTACGGGATGGATGACGTGCCCCTTGCCGATGCCTCGATCCGTTGACCCTGCATCGACCGTCCGAGCAGGCTCGGAGCACCATCGGACCAAGGAGCTGTCTGTGATCGTCGAGCATGCCGAGCTGACCGTCGAAGCCGGTCGTGAGCAGGACTTCGAGGCCGTCTTCGAGAAGGCCCGTGAGGTGCTCGCCGAGGCCGACGGCTTCCGCTGGACCGAGTTGCTGCGCTGCGAGGAGCGGCCGCGGACGTTTCTGCTGCTGGTCGGCTGGGAGTCGGTCGAGGCCCACACGGTGGGGTTCCGGGACTCGGAGCGCTTCCAGCGGTGGCGGGCCCTGGTCGGCCCGTTCTTCGCCGCGCCGCCCGCCGTCGAGCACTACCGCGAGCTCGGCGACCGCTTCGCCGGCTGACCGCACCGCTCCTCTTCTTCTACGTTCGCAAGGATCGCCCATGCCCGTACAAAAGGTGCTCGTCGTCGGTGGCGGCATCACCGGTAGCGTGCTGTCGCTCGCGCTCGCCCAGCGGGGCGCCGAGGTCGAGCTCGCCGAGATTTCGCCCCAGTGGTTCGGTGTGGGCCACGGCATCACCGTCCAGGGCAACGCGCTCAAGGCGCTGCGCTCCGTGGGGGTGCTGGACCGGGTGCTCGCCCGGGCCGTCCCGTTCGACGCGATGCGGCTGCGCCGGGCCGACGGAGGGCTGATCGCGGAGCTGCGCACCCCGCACACCGGCGGCGCCGACCTGCCGTCGACGGTGGGCGCGCTGCGCTCGGATCTGCAGGACGCGCTGTGCGACGCGGTGTACGCGCGGGGGGTCAGGGTCCGGCTCGCGCTGAGCGTCGCGCGGCTCGACCAGTCCCCCGACCATGTGGACGTCACGTTCACCGACGGCACCAGCGGCCGGTACGACCTCGTGGTCGGCGCCGACGGCATCAACTCACGGATACGCGCGCTGCTCGGCATCACCACCAGGCCCCGCCCGGTCGGCATGTCGATCTTCCGGGTGGTCGCTCAGCGCCCGCCCGAGATGGACTGCGCGGAGGTGTACTACGGCGGCCCGCGCTACAAGGCCGGTTACAGCCCGATCTCGCCCGACCAGTGCTACGCCTACCTCCTCGACGAGAATCTGGACGCCTCGCTGATCGGACCGCGCGCCCCGCTGTCGCTGCTGCGCGAGCGCGGTGCCGGATACGGCGGAACCTGGGGAAAGGTCCTCGCCTCCCTGCCCGAAGACACGCCGGTCGACTACCGGTGGATCGAGGCGATCCTCGTCGACGAGCCCTGGTACCGGGGCCGTACGGTGATCATCGGCGACGCGGCCCACGCCTGCCCACCGCTGATCGCGCAGGGCGCCGCCATGTGTGCCGAGGACGCGGTCGTACTCGCGGAGCTGGTCACCGGCCAGGCACCGCTCGACCAGGCGCTCGACACGTTCATGGCGCGCCGGCTGCCCCGGGTCCAGGTGGTTCTGGAGAACTCGCTGCGCCTCGCCGACTGGGAGATCCACCCGGACACGCCGGGCGCCGACCCCGCCCGGATCATGTCCGAGACCCTGGACTACCTGACGGCCGCCGCATGAGCACCCCCGTCGTCGACTTCCATGGTCACCTCGCCGTCCCCGCCGCCGACGCGCTGTGCGCGGGCACGCCCGGCCTGGCCGCCGAGCTGGCCGCCGAGGCGCGGGCCCACTCCCCCACGTCGCTGGCGGTCAACCGCGCCCAACTTCAGCGCCTCGCACCGAAGTTGACGAACGTCACGACCAGGCTCGCCGACCTGGACGCGATGGGTGTCGACCTCCAGGTGGTCGGCCCGATGCCGATGCACCACTACTGGGCGGACGCGGACCTCGCCGTACGCCTGGCGCGCACGGTCAACGAGGCCGTGGCCGCGCACTGCGCGGTGGCGCCGGAGCGGCTGTACGGCCTGGGCACGGTCCCGCTCCAGCATCCCGACCTCGCGGTCGCGCTCCTCGACAAGGCGGTCACGGAGTACGGCCTGTACGGGATCAGCGTGTCCACGACCGTGGACGGACGGGAACTCGCGGACCCCGCGCACGACCCGGTGTGGCAGCGGGCCGAGGAGCTCGGCGCGGTCGTCTTCGTGCACCCCTGGGGCTGCTCGCTCGGGGAGCGGCTGGCCACCCACTACCTCGGCAACACGGTCGGGCAGCCCGTCGAGACGACGGTCGCGCTCTCGCACCTCATCTTCACGGGTGTCCTGGACCGCTTCCCGCGCCTCAAGCTCGTCGCCGCGCACGGCGGGGGTTATCTGCCGACGTACATCGGCCGTTCCGACCACGCCTGGCACATGCGCGAGGACGCGCGCGGCTGTGCGCAGCCGCCGAGCGCGTATCTGCGGCGCATGTGGTTCGACGCGCTCGTCTACACCCCGGGCGGACTGCGCCATCTGGTCGAGGAGGTCGGCGCGGACCGGGTCGTCCTCGGTACCGATCACCCCTTCGACATGGGCGTCGAGGACCCGGTGGCCCGGCTGGACGCCGCCGGGCTGTCCCCGGCCGACCGTGCCGCCGTCGCCGGGGGCAACGCTCTCGACCTGCTGCAGAAAGGACGTACGCGATGAGTCTGGGTCCGATTGAGGAAGAGCTGGCCAAGGCCCGTTCCGCCTACCGGAACTGGGGCCGTTGGGGTGAGGACGACGTGCTGGGCACGCTCAATTTCATCGACGACGCGATACGGGCGCACGCGGCGGGCCTGGTCCGGCGGGGCCGGTCGTTCTCGCTCTCCCAGGAGTTCAACGAGGGGGGCCCGCAGCGCGGTTTCCGTGGCCGGATCAACCCCGTCCACTACATGAAGGACACCGGTTCGGACGCAGCCGCCGGGACGCAGGGCTTCCCGCACGGCTTCGGCGGCGCAGACGACCACGTCGTGATGCCGCTCCAGGCCTCCACCCAGTGGGACGGCCTCGGCCACATCTACGACAACAAGCAGGCCTGGAACGGCCGTCCGTGCACCATCGTGAACGGCGACGGCGACTCGGTCACCGGCATCGAACACATGAGGGATGCCTTCACCGGACGTGGTGTCCTGCTCGACGTGGGCCGCGCGGTCGGCGACGAACTCGGCGAACTCCCGGACGGTTTCGCGATCCTGGAGGAGCATCTGCGCGCCACGATCGAGGCGCAGGGCGCCACCTCGTCCGTACGTCGCGGCGATCTGGTCCTCATCAGGACAGGGCAGTTGGGGCGGGTACGGCGACTCGGCGCGTGGGGCGGGTACGCCGCCGGGGACGCCCCGGGCCTCTCCTTCACCACGCTCGGCTGGCTGCACCGTACGGAGATCGCCGCGATCGCCTCCGACACCTGGGGACTCGAGGTACGCCCGTACGAGTTCGCCCAGCCGGCGATGTCCCCGCTGCACCAGATCGCGATCCCCAACATGGGCCTCCCGCTGGGTGAGATGTGGGACCTGGAGGAGCTGGCCGAGGACTGCGCTGCCGACGGTGTCCACGAGTTCCTGCTGATCGCGGCGCCGCTGCCGGTCACCGGCGCGGTGGGCGCCCCTGTCAATCCGATCGCGATCAAGTGAGTACGAGCGTGCACATCGACCGTTTCTCAGGCACCCTCCACTTCCCCGGCGACGAGGACTTCGAGGAGGCGTGTTTCGGCCGGGTCTTCAACGCCCGCCGCCCGTCGGACCGTACCCCCGCCGCCGTGCTGATGGCCGAGTCCGAGCAGGACGTCGTCGACGGTGTACGACTCGCCCTGGAGCGGGGCTGGCAGGTCGCCGTCCGCTCCGGCGGGCACAGCTGGGCCGCCTGGTCGGTGCGCGAGGACGCGCTGCTGATCGACCTCGGGGGCCTGCGCGAGATGGCGTACGACCCGCGGACCGGGATCGTGACGGCGACCCCCGGTATCAAGGGCGGCGACGAACTCAACCCGTATCTCGGAGAGTTCGGGCGCTTCTTCAACGGCGGGCACTGTCCCTCCGTCGGCATCGGCGGCTTTCTGCTCCAGGGCGGGCAGGGCTGGAACGCGCGCGGCTGGGGCTGGGCCGCCGAGAACATCGTCGCGATCGACGTCGTCACCGCCGAGGGCGAGCTGGTGCGTGCGGACGAGACGCACCACGGCGACCTGTTCTGGGCGGCGCGCGGCGCGGGCCCGGGGTTCTTCGGGGTCGTCACCCGCTTCCATCTGCGCACCCGACCGCTGCCGAAGCATCTGGCGCACACCGTCCACGCGTACCCGCTGGCCCTGTTCGACGAGGTCATGACCTGGCTGCACGGCATGCACGACACCGTCTCCGACCTGGTCGAGATCGTCGCCCTGACACAGACCCCGCCCGCCGGGGACGGGCCGGTGCTGCTGGTCACGGGCGTGTCGATGACCGACACCGCCGAGCAGGCCGCCGAGGCACTGGCCCCGCTGCACGCCAACCCGTACGCGGACCGGGCGCTGCTGCGGATCGAGGCGCAGCCGACCACCCTCGCCGAGCAGCTTCAGGGTCAGCGCCTCGCCAACCCCGAGGGGCACCGCTATCTCGTCGACAACGCCTGGCTGACCGGGTCCGCCGCCGAGGTCGTGCCGGCGATCCGCAAGGCGTTCACCGAGCAGCCGACCCAGCAGACCTTCACCATCTGGTTCTCGATGGCCCCGCTGCGTGAACTCCCGGACATGGCCTTCTCGTTGCAGTCCGAGATCTACTGCGCCACCTACGTCATCCACGACGCTCCCGGGCGCGACGCCGAGCTGCGCGGCTGGCTCGACGAGGCGATGGCGGCGATGCGGCCGGTGACCGCGGGCCAGTACCTCGGGGACTCCGACTTCACCGTGCGGCAGCTGAGGTTCATGGGTGACGCGCAGTGGGAGCGGCTTCGGGAGATCCGGGCGGCTCGCGACCCGAAGGGCCTCTTCGTGGGCCATCTGAGCGCCGGGACCGTCACCAACACCAACGACTGGGAGCGATAGGGCATGCGGTTCACGACATACGCGTACGAGGGCGTGGAGCGCGCCGGGGTCGTCCGGGACGGGGTCATCCATCCGCTGCCGCCCGGCACGACCGTCCTGTCACTCCTCGAGCAGGAGGCGCTGCATCTCATGGGCACCGAAGCGCTCGCCGTCGACAGTGACTTGATGGTGGATCAGGTGCGGCTGCTGCCCCCGCTGAAGCCCCCGTCCATCCGGGACTTCGTCGGCTTCGAGGCGCACATCGAGGGCGTCGCCAAGTCGCTGGACGGTCTGGAGCACGTGCCCGAGGAGTGGTATCGGGCGCCGAACTTCTACTTCACCAACCCGCACGCCGCGTACGGCGCGCACGACGACGTTCCCGTTCCGGCGGGGTGTTCGGTGCTCGACTTCGAGCTGGAGGTCGGCGCGGTCATCGGGCGCGCGGGTCGGGACCTCACGCCCGAGCGGGCCCGCGAGCACATCGTCGGCTATCTCGTCTTCAACGACTGGTCGGCGCGCGATCTGCAGAAGCCGGAGAAGAACCTCGGCCTCGGGTTCTCCAAGGGCAAGGACTTCGCGAACACCCTCGGCCCCTACCTGGTCACCGCCGACGAGGTGGCGGACCGGCGCGATCCGGACGGCTTTCTCGACCTGGAGATGGCCGTCACTCTCAACGGCGAGCTCATCGGCCGCGACACCCTCGCCAACGTCTCCTGGACCTTCGAGGAGATGGTCGCGTACGCCGCCCGCGACGCCTGGGTGCGCCCCGGCGACATCCTCGGCTCGGGCACCTGCGGCTGGGGGGCGCTCGCGGAGTTCTGGGGGCGCGTCGGGGAGCGCACTCCGCCGCCCCTGAAGCCCGGTGACGAAGTGACGCTCACCGTGGAGCGCCTCGGCAGCGTCTCCAACCGCGTCGTGCCCGGGCGTACGGACGTGTATCTTCCGCGGGCCCGCAAGCGCGGCCGGACGCCCCGGCCGTAAGCCTCCGTACCCCTGTCGACCTGCACACATCCAGGGATCGGATGGCTGCTATCGGATCCCTGTGAGTTCCCTCCTGGACTCTTCCTCGGCGGCAACCCGGTCGTTACGCTCCCGTTCCACCGAGCTTCAACGACGCGGCCGGAAGGAGACACGCATGGGTCTCGGAGCAATCGACCTGAATCTTCTGGTGGCACTGGAAGCCCTTCTGGAGGAGAAGAACGTCACCCACGCGGGGGTGCGGCTGTCCACCAGCCAGTCCGCGATGAGCGGCTCGCTGGCCCGGCTGCGGCGGCACTTCAACGACGAGCTGCTGGTGCGGGTGGGCCGCGAGTACGAGCTGACGCCGCTCGCGGAACGGCTGCTACCGGTCGTGCAGGCCTCCCTCTACAAAGCCGAGGAGGCGCTGTCGCTGACCCGGCACTTCGAGCCGTCGCGCAGCCGGCAGCGCTTCTCGGTGGTGATGTCGGACTACGTGATGACGGTGTTCGTGGAGCCGCTGCTGCGGGCCATCGCGCAGGAGGCACCGGGCGTCCGCATCGACTTCCACCCCATCGTGGACGGGCAGCTGGAGACGGAGACCCATCTGCGCTGTCACGACCTGATGATCGTGCCGCTCGGGTACCAGCTGCCGGGCGTCAGCGAGGCCGTGATGCACGACCGGTTCGTGTGCCTCGTCGACCCCGACAACCCACGCCTGGTCGACGGGCGGCTCGCCCTGCGCGACCTGGCGGAGATGCCGCACGCCGCGTGCGGCATCGGCAAGCTCACGCCCGCCGACCGCCAGCTGGAGACCCTCGGCATCACGCCCAGGGTGCAGGTCAGCACGCCCGGCTTCAACGTGCTGCCGTTCCTGGTGAGCGGCACCGACCTGGTCGCTCTGGTGCCCGAGCGGCTCGCCCGGCGCTACGAGGGCTTCGCCCGCTGCGCCGTCGTACCGACACCGTTCCCGGACGTGCCGCTGGTCGAGGCCATGTACTGGCACCACAACCGGCACGCGGATCCCGCGCACCGGTGGTTGCGGGAGAAGGTCCGCAAGGTGGGCGCGTCGCTGGACGACCCCGCGCCCACGGAGATCGTCGACGTGGATGCCAGCCATGGCGAACGCGCGTTTCCGGAGCTTGCCCCCGCTTCCTAGCGTGGGAAGGGAACCCACGCCCCCTTGGAGGAAGCCGTGAGCCGCACACGCCTGGCCGGTCGTACCGTCGTCATCACCGGAGCCGCACAGGGCCAGGGAGCCGTGGAGGTGGCGGCGGCAGCACGCGAGGGCGCCTCGGTCGTCGCGACGGACGTCCTCGACGAGCCCGGCGAAAAGCTGGCTGCCACCCTGCGCGCCGACGGCCTGGACGTGCGCTACCGCCACCTGGACGTGTCGTCCCCCGACGACTGGGCGGCCCTGGCGGCATCTCTGGAGGCCGTGCACGGGCTCGTCAACAACGCCGGGATCCCCATGCGCGCCCGCCTCGGCTCGGTCGAACTCGCCGACTGGAACCGGGCGTTCGCGGTGAACACCACCGGCCCGATGCTCGGCATCCAGGCCCTCGCCCCGTTGATGCCTCCCGGGTCCTCGATCGTGAACGTCGGCTCGGTGGCCGGTCTCACCGCCCATCACGCGGTCGCGTACACGGCGAGCAAGTGGGCGCTGCGGGGCCTGTCGAAGGTGGCGGCGCTGGAACTGGCGCCGCGCGGTATCCGTACGAACGTGATCCACCCCGGTTACATCGAGACGCCCCTGATGGCGACGGCCAACCCGGTCTTCACGCGGGCGCACCTCTCGATGACTCCGCAGGGCCGCCCGGGCAGCTGCGAGGAGGTCGCTCCGCTGGTCGTGTATCTGCTCTCCGACGAGTCGTCCTACGTGAACGGCGCCGAGATCACCGTGGACGGCGGCTACTCCGCGCACGGCGGCGTGAAGGCGATCACGAACGCGCTCGACTCGGTGTGACCCCCGGGCCCGGGGACGGTCGCCGCGGACGGGTCCTACGCCGATCGGCACTGCGCGAGCCGCTTCTGCAGAAAGCGCCGTTCGGCGGCGTTCTCCACGAGCTCCAGCGCCCGGTCGTACGCCTCGGCCGCCTCCGCCGGGCGTCCCATGCGGCGCAGCAGGTCCGCGCGGGTGGCGGGCAGCAGGTGGTAGCCGTCCAGCTCGCCCTCCCGCTCCAGCTGAGCGACGAGCGCCAGCCCCGCCTCCGGGCCCTCGGACATGCCCACCGCCACCGCCCGGTTGAGCCGCACCACGGCGGAGGGCACGAAGCGGGCCAGTTCCCCGTACAGCGCGGCGATGTCGGCCCAGTCCGTGTCCTCGGCCGTCGCGGCGGTGGTGTGGCAGGCGGCGATGGCGGCCTGGATCTGGTAGGGCCCCGGGCGTCCGCGGCGCAGGGCGCTCTCCAGGAGGGCGGCGCCCTCGTCGACGGCGGTCTTGTCCCAGGCCGTACGGTCCTGGTCCTCCAGCGTCACCAGTTCGCCGGTCGCGTCCACCCGGGTGGCGCGCCGGGCGTCGTGCAGCAGCAGGAGGGCGAGCAGACCGAGGACCTCGGGTTCGTCGGGCATCAGGCGGGCCAGGACCCGGGCGAGCCGGATGGCCTCCGCGCAGAGGTTCGTACGCACCAGGTCGGCGCCTGACGTGGCGGCGTACCCCTCGTTGAAGAGCAGGTAGACCACGCCGAGGACGCCGGTGGTGCGTTCGGGCAGCAGATGCGCGGGCGGTACGCGGTAGGGGATGCCGGCGTTGCGGATCTTCCGTTTGGCGCGCACCAGGCGCTGCGCCATGGTCGCCTCGGGCACGAGGAAGGCGCGGGCGATCTCGGGGGTGGTGAGCCCGGCGAGGGTGCGCAGGGTCAGTGCCACCCGGGCCTCGACGGGGAGCGCCGGGTGGCAGCAAGTGAAGATCAGGCGCAGCCGGTCGTCCCGGACGCCGCTGTCGTCGCCGTCGTACTCCGGGTCGCTGGGCCCCTCGTCCCGTGCCAGCACCGCCGCCTCCCGCAGCTTCTGAGCCCCCACCGCCTCGCGGCGCAGCACGTCCAGGGCCCGGTGGCGTGCGGTCGTGGTCAGCCAGGCGCCGGGGCGGCGCGGCACTCCGTCGCGCCGCCATCGGTCCAGGGCCTGGGTGAAGGCGTCCTGCGCGCACTCCTCGGCGAGGTCCCAGTCGCCGGTCACCCGGATCAGGGTGGCGACGACCTGGCCCCATTCCTCGCGGAAGGCGGCGGCGACCGCCGCCTCCACGTCTTCGGTGTCGTTCACTCCCAGACCGGCCGCACCTCGACCGAGCCGCCGCCCAGCGCCGCCGGATGCCGGGACGCGAGCGCGATGGCCTCGTCGAGGTCGGCAACCTCGATGAGGTCGAAGCCGGCCACGTACTCCTTGGACTCCACGAACGGCCCGTCGCTGAGCAGGACTTCGTCGCCCTGGACGCGGACGGTGGTGGCGTCGGTGGACGGTCGCAGGCGCGCGCCGCCCTTGACGATGTCGCGGCTGCGGACCTCGCCGATGTACGAGGTGAAGCGGGGGTCGTCGGCGATCTGCGCGGGGCTCAGCTCCTCGCCGCCGACGGGGGTGCAGATGAACAGGACGTACTTCATGACAGGCCCTCCGTGACGCCGGTGTCGAACGGGATCGAGGTGTGCTGGTGGACGATCTGCCAGCGGTCGCCCGCGGCGCGGTAGCCGGTGGTCACCCGGGCGGTGGTGTCGAGCGGTTCACCGGTGGCGAGCGTGGCGCGGATCCGTACGAGCGCGTGGCTGAAGGCGACGCTCTCGTCGACCCGTACACGGAAGTCGGACACCTCACGGTGCACGGGCCCGCTCAGGGTGGAAAACCACAGCTCCTCCGCCTTGCGCAGGGCCTCGACGCCGCCCTGTTCCAGACCGCTCACGGGGTGGAACACCTCGACGTCGGGGGCGTAGCAGGCCATCGCCCGGTCGAAGTCCCGTTCCCGGCCGGCGGCGGTGAGTTCCGCGTCGAGCCGGCGGATCTCGGTCTCGGCGTCCTCGTCGTCCCAGAAGGCGCGCACCTCCATGGCGCCGACGGCCGCGACGGGGTGCTGCGCGGCCACCTCGACGGCCTCCTCCAGGCTGTCGCAGTCGAGGATGTCGTACCCGGCGACGTACTCCTTCGTCTCGGCGAACGGCCCGTCGGTGCGTAGCACCTCGCCGTCGCGCACCCGCACGGTGACCGCCTCGGCGGGGAGCCGGAGCCGGTGGCCGTGCAGCCGGACGCCGCTGCGGGCGCCGTGTTCCTCGACCCAGGGCTCGACGGGGGCCATGCCCGAGGCGTCGGCGGTGTCGTCGCCGCAGACCAGCAGCATGTACTTCATGGTTCCTCCCGGTGCTCATGAACTTCCTACACCCCACCGACGAACGGGACCGCACCGAATCGACACCCTGGGCGCGCGAAGAGGCCGGGGCCCCAGGCCCCGGCCTCTTCGCGACGACCCGCGCTACGCGGTGGCCGTCCGCACCGACGGCTCACCGCCGGCGCCGACCGCCGCTCGGGCGGTGTTCTTGCGCACCAGCAGCAGGGTGACCAGTGCGCCGAGCAGGGAGGCGCAACCGCAGATCACCACGCCGAGAGCCATGCCGTGGCCAAGCGCGGTCTGGGCGGCGGCCCTGGCGCTGTCGCTGCCCGCGTTGACGACGGCGAGCGGGCCCGCGGCGGCCTCCATGCCGGCGTCCGCGCCGTTGAGCTTGCCCACCAGGGCGGAGGACGCGGCGCTCATCGCGATGGTGCTGATGACGGCCGGTCCGAGGCCCTGGCCGAACTCGCGGACCAGGCTGGTGGCGCCGCTGGCCATGCCGGTCATGTGGATCGGTACGGCGTTCACGGCGGCCGAGGTCAGTGAGGAGACGACGCAGATGAAACCGATGCCGAGCAGCAGCACCGGGCCGATGAAGGCGGCGAGGGAGGTCGTGGTGATGGGGAGCGCGGCGATCCAGAACTGTCCCGCGGCCATCGGCAGCAGTCCGCCCATCAGGAGCCAGCGGGCGTCGACGCGGGTGAGCATCCTGCTGAGCACCGGTGCCAGAAGCAGCGGGATCAGCTGGAGGATCACGAACGGCATGCCGGCGCGCAGCGCGCTCAGATGCATCACGGCGCCGAGGCGGATGGAGACGCAGTACGCGGTGCCGATGAAGCCGAACATGCCGGCCAGGGCGACGACGGCCGCCGCGGCGAAGGACGGGATCCTCAGCAGGTCCAGGTTGAACATGGGCGAGGCGGCGCGGGTCTCGGCGACGACGAAGCCGACGAGGGCCACCGTCGCGAGGGCCAGCGAGCCGACGATGGCCGCGCTGCCCCAGCCGCGGTCGCCGCCCTCGATGATGCCCCAGAGCAGGGCGGTGAGGCCGACGGCGATGGTGATCTGGCCCGGCCAGTCCAGGGCGCGGCCCTCGGGGGCCTTGGAGTCGGTGACCAGTTTCCAGCTCGCGACCGCGACCGCCAGACCGAGGACGACCGGCGGCACGAACGCCCAGCGGAAGTCGGCGACCGTGGCGAGCACGCCGGAGGACAGCGGTCCCACCGCGGAGGCGAGGGAGATGCTGAGCGCCCAGGTGGAGACCGCCTTGGCACGGTCCTTCCCGTCCGGGGTGGCGGCCGCGATGACCGCGAGGGAACTGGGGAAGAGCGCCGCGGCGCCGATACCGGCCAGCGCCTGTCCGGTCCACATCATGGTGATGTTCTGGGAGGTGGCGTTGAGGAGTTCACCGAGCGCCAGGACGAGGCCGCCGAGCACCAGCAGGCGCTTGCGGCCGAAGAGGTCTCCGACCACACCGAAATTCAGTTCAAGAATGGCGGTGGGGAGAATGAAGGCGGACGTGACCCAGGCGACCTGGGAACCTGACGCCCCGAAGGCGGCCTGGATTTCGCCATTGATGGGGGACGGAACGGTAATGCACAGTTGCGCGGCGGCGACTGCGAGACAGCAGGCTATGAGTGTTCCGAGGTCCAGTTTCTTCAAAGAGGTCGTGGAGATCGAATCCGTCATCGTGCGTGCCCTCACTCTGCGTTTTTCTCTATGAGTTCGATGAGATTTCCCTCGGGGTCGGTGACCCAGGCCATGCGAATACCGGGTTCGGGGGAAGGACCCGGTTTCATGGCCTCGCCCGCTCCGTGCGCCACCAAGGCCGCGTAGACGGGGTCGAGTTCCGCCGTGGTGACCGCGAAGTGCCCGTATCCCTCGGTGAGGGCTGCGGTCAGCGGGTCCGGGGCCCGCAGCCCCGGCGCGGATCCGGGCCTGGCGAGGAGTTCGATCCGCCAGCCGTGCGGATGTTCCAGGACGACGGCGCTCAGACCGGGTCCTTCGAGGGTGAACTCGAAGACGGTCCTGAGCCCGAACGCCCCCTGGTACCAGCTGGTTTGGGCGGGCAGATCGCGTACGTTGACGCCCACGTGGTCGAGTCGGACGGTCACCGGCGCTCAGCCGGCCATCGCGCTGTCGCCACCGTCGACCATCAGGTTGGCGCCGTTGACGAACGCCGCCTCGTCGGAGCAGAGGAAGACGGCGGCGCGCGCGATGTCCTCGGGCTCGCCCACCCGGCCCACCGGGATCCGCGCCTCCAGCTGCGCCTTCGGTCCGTCGGGGTCGTCGAGGAAGGGCGCGGTCGCGGAGGTGCGGGTCATGCCGGGGGCGATGGTGTTGACCCGGATGTGGTGCGGGGCGCCGGCCGCGCACAGGTGCTTGCTCATCGCCAGCACCCCGCCCTTGGCCGCGCCGTGCGGAACCATCGGCATGAAGGGGGCGCCCCGGACGGCGGCCACCGAGGCGACGTTGAGGACGGCTCCGCCACCGCGGGCGATCAGGTGCGGCCAGGCCGCCTGCGTACAGAAGTAGGGGATGTCGAGCTCGTTCTTGATGGTGAAGTACCAGTCCTCGGCCGGCATGGTCGCGAACGGCCCGTTCCGCAGTGCGGAGGCGTTGTTGTAGAGGATGTCGATCCCGCCGAGGGCCTCGATCCCCGCGTCGATCCACTCATGGGCGCCCGCCTCGGTGGAGAGGTCCACCGGTGCGAGGGACCGCATGACACCGCCGGCCTTCTCGACGAGTTCCACCGTTTCCGCGGCGGCGTCGGCATCGAGGTCGCAGCCGAATACGGTGGCGCCTTCCGCGGCGAATACCTGGGCCGCGGCCCGCCCTATTCCGGCCCCCGTTCCGCTGATGAAAGCGATTTTTCCGGCCAGTCGACCCATGATTGCCATGTCCCTTGTCCAGTGCCGCCGGTGTGCGGTGCTGGCAGCGTAGGGACGGCCATTGCCCAGAACAAGAAAAGGGTCGGCGCAGGGGCATCGCGGTGTCGTATGGCTGGTATGCGGCGCGGTGTCGTACGGCGGTATGCGCGCGGTCAGCCGTGCGAGGTGCCGAGCCGTACCGGAAGTGCCCGCACGCTGTTGCCGACGAAACTGGAGTGCCGGGAGAGTTCCGCCTCCGTCACGGCGAGGTCGAGGTCGGGGAAGCGGGTGAACAGCCGCTCCAGGGCGATGGTCGCCTCCATGCGTGCCAGCGGGGCGCCGAGGCAGTAGTGGGCGCCGTGCCCGAGGGAGAGGTGCCGAGCGGCGCCGGACCTGCCTGGCCGGGTGACGTCGAAGCGGTCGGCGTCCGGGCCGTGCACGGACGGGTCACGCCCCGCCGCCGAGTATCCGGCCAGCACGGGCGTCCCCTTGGGGATCAACGTGCCGTCGACGGTCAGGTCCCGCACCGGATAGCGGAAGGGGAAGTAGCTGACGGGCGCGTCCCAGCGCAGGGTCTCCTCGACCACGTCCGCCCAGCCCACCCCGCCCTCGCCCGTCATGACCAGCTCCAGCTGGTCCCGGTGACCACAGAGCGCCCGTACGGCGTTGGTGAGGAGGTTGAGCGTGGTCTCGTGTCCCGCGATGATCATCAGTACCAGGGTGCCGATCAGCTCCTCCTGGCTGAGCCGATCACCCTCCTCGTCCCGGGCGGCGATCAGCGCGCTGGTGAGGTCCTCGCCCGGCCGCTCGCCCCGCGCGACGGCCACGGCGGCGAGCACGGCGACGAGTTCACGGTTGGCCGCCAGGGCCTTCTCGGGGCCGATGTCGGTGGCGACCACCTGGTTCGACAGGTGGTGCAGCCGGTCACGGTGCTCCGCGTCCACCCCGAGCAGTTCCCCGATGACCCCCATGGGCAGCGGCATCGCGAAGTGCCTCCGCAGATCGGCGACTCCACCGTCCCGCTCGGCCGCGACCCGGAGGTCGTCGAGCAGTCCCGCCGTCAACTCCTCGATCCGGGGTCGGAGTTCCTCGACCCGGCGCGCGGTGAACGCCTTGCTCACGAGCGACCGCAGCCGCCGGTGGTCCTCGCCGTCCGCGGTCGTCATCCCGCGTACGGTCGCGAAGGTCGCGAGCGGCCACCCCGGCGCTATCCGCCCCTCCCGCAGCTCGGTGAAGTGCTCGGCGCCCTTGGCGACTTCGGGATGCGCGAGGAACTCCTTCAACGCCTCGTGCCCGAGCACCGCCATGCCCTCCACCTCGCCGGGCAGCACCACCGCCGCGACGGCGCTCCGCTCGAGCAGCCGCGCGTTGTCGGCATGCGGGCAGCCACCGGCCGGGTCCATGCGGTGCGGCGTGACGGGAGAGGTGTCCACCGAAGATCTCCTTATGGGCGTGGGGAGTCGGGCGTGGGCGCTGCGAGCCGTTACGACGAAGGATTCTGCCCGCTCGACCCCGTGACCGACAGCGATGACGTACGCGCCGATCCGCGGTTCCTCCCCCGCATCCGCCTCCGTCCACGGTTGGATGGTTCCATGACCGACGAGCACGAGCGGATGATGCGGGCCAACCAGGCCAACTGGGACGCGCGGACCCCCGTCCACCTCGCCAGCCGGTTCTACGGGCTGAGCGAGAAGCTCGACCCGGCCCGCTGGTTCGCGGCCTTCGAGTGGGAGGACCTCGGCGAGCTGGCGGGCCGCGACGTGCTCCACCTCCAGTGTCACCTGGGCACCGAGACGATCGCCTTCGCCGAGCGCGGTGCGCGGGCCGTCGGGCTCGACATCTCCGAGGCGTCCGTGGCCGCCGCGGCCGGCATCGCGGCGCGGACGGGCGCCGACGTGGCGTACGTACGGGCCAATGTGTACGACGCCGTCGAGGCCCTGGGCGGGCGGCGGTTCGACGTGGTCTACACCGGCAAGGGCGCCCTGTGCTATCTGCCCGACCTGGACCGCTGGGCCGCCGTGGTCGCCCGACTGCTGCGTCCGGGCGGCCGGTTGTACATCGCCGAGTTCCATCCCCTGCTCAACTCGCTGGGTCCCAAGCCCGCCGAGGACGAGGGCACCGCACTGCTGCTGCGCCACGACTACCTGGGCGGCCGGGACGCCGTACACCGGGATGCGACCTACACGTACACCGACGGCCCGGCCGTCGAGGGCGCGACCGACAGCTACGAGTGGATGCACGGAATGGACGAGGTCGTCAACGCGTTGACGGGAGCGGGACTGGGCATCCGACGGCTTCGGGAGAGCGACGAGCTTCCCTGGCCGCGGTGGCCGCAGATGGTCCGTACGCCGTCCGGGTGGTGGCGCCTGCCGGACAACGAGCCGCGCATCCCCCTGCTGTACGGCCTCCTGGCGGGCCGCTGAGAGGCACATCACAGCCGAACCGGCTCAAGCCGTGGTAGCCTGCGGTCAGCACTTGTGCACGCCCCGTCTCGGGCGCCGGTGCGGATTCACCTTCTTTTCGCTGACAGGCCCGTCATTCCTCGACCGGCCGACCAGCTTCTTCGCATCACCTTCTGAGCGCGGTCACCCGTGACTCCTTCAGGTGATCTTCCCCGCCGTACGGAGGCGTGAGCACGCCGCCTCACCCGGCACATCCCCTCCCTCCCTCCCTCATGACCTCATGAATCCGTCCTCGAAAGGACCCTCACTCATGACCACCACACTCGAACACCCTCCTGTACAGCAGCAGCTCCCGGCCCACGCCACCGGTGTCCTCGACATCGCGCACAACGGGCAGGGGTACCTGCGCGCCGCCGCGAGCTGCCTGCCCACGCCGGCCGACATCCAGGTCTCCGCCACGCTGATCCGCCGTTACGGCCTGCGCAAGGGCGACACCGTCGAAGGCGTACGCGGCGGGCCCCGTGCCCTCGCCGAGGTCGAACGGATCAACGGCCGGACGCCCGAAGAACTGCGCCGACGCCCGCACTTCCGCGACCTCACCCCCCTGCACCCGCGCGACCGGCTCCGCCTGGAGCACCCGGCGAGCGGCACGGCCGGACGCGTCGTCGATCTGGTCTCGCCCGTCGGCAAGGGCCAGCGCGGCCTGATCGTCGCCCCGCCCAAGACCGGCAAGACGGTGCTGCTCCAGCAGCTCGCCGCCGCCGTCGCGGGCAACCATCCCGAATGCCATCTGATCGTGCTGCTCCTCGACGAGCGGCCCGAAGAGGTGACCGACATGCAGCGCTCCGTCCGGGGCGAGGTCTACGCCTCGACCTTCGACAAGACGCCCAAGCAGCACATCGCGCTCGCCGAACTCGTCGTCGAGCGCGCCAAGCGGCTCGTCGAGCAGGGCGAGGACGTCGTCATCCTGATGGACTCCCTCACCCGGCTGTGCCGGGCCCACAACAACGCGGCCGCCTCCGGTGGCCGCACCCTCAGCGGCGGCGTCGACGCGGCCGCGCTGCAAGGCCCCAAGAAGTTCTTCGGTGCCGCGCGCCTCGCCGAGGAGGGCGGTTCGCTCACCATCCTCGCCACCGCCCTGGTGGAGACCGGCTCCCGCGCCGACGACTTCTTCTTCGAGGAGCTCAAGAGCACCGGCAACATGGAGCTCCGCCTCGACCGGACCCTCGCCGCGCGGCGCGTCTTCCCAGCCGTCGACATCACCCCGTCCGGTACCCGTCGCGAGGAACTCCTCGTCCCCGCAGCCGAGTTGGCGACCGTACGAGGCCTGCGACGCGCCCTGCAGACACGGGACGGCCAGGCCGGCCTGGAAACCCTGCTGGAGCGGTTGCGCGCCACCGAGGACAACGCGACCTTCCTGCGCCAGGTCCAGCCGACGCTGCCCGCCGCCTGAACCTCGGCCCCGAACCACCGTCCTGAGCCTCTCTCGCGTGCGGCATCCGGGTGCTGCGCCCCCTCGCTCGGGCCTGGCACCCCGACGTCCGGCGACTCCGTTCCTACGTTTGCGGTATGACTATCGGATTCCCACCCCGGGCCACCACCTCCCGCACCACCGTCTCCCGTGCCGCCGTCTCCCGTGCCGCCGTCTCCTGCTCCGCCTTCTGCGTGGTCGGCGCGCTGGCCCTCGCGCCGAGTACGGCCCTCGCTCACACCGGCACGGACCCGGGCCTGCCGAGACCCGCGGCCTCCCAGCCGCCCTACCTCCAGCGGTCCGGGACGCAGGTACGGCCGGGATCCGGAGCGCCCGAGGTGCCGGACGTCTCCGCGCTGTCCTGGCTGGTGGCCGACGCCCGCACCGGCGCGGTCCTCGCCGCGCACAACGCGCACCGCAAACTGCCGCCCGCCAGCACTTTGAAGACCCTGTTCGCGCTCACCGTGCTCCCGGCGCTGCCCGGCGGCATCCGGCACACCGTCAAGGAGGAAGAGCTGGAGGGTATCGGCGACGGCAGCAGCCTGGTGGGCGTCACCAAGGGGCACACCTACCGCGTGGCCGACCTGTGGCGCGGTGTCTTCCTCAACTCGGGCAACGACGCCGTGCACGTACTGGCCGCGATGAACGGCGGCTGGGAGCGGACGGCCGCCCGGATGCAGGCCAAGGCCCGCTCACTGGGCGCCCTCGACACCCACGTCAAGTCACCGGACGGATACGACTTCCCCGGCCAGGTCTCGTCGGCGTACGACCTCGCGGTGTTCGGCCGGGCCGGGCTGCGCCTCCCGGATTTCGCGCGCTACTGCTCCACCGTCGAGGCCACCTTCCCCGGCGACGGCGACGCGTTCGAGATCCGGAACACCAACCGGCTGCTGACCGGCGCCGACGGGGTGGAGCCCTACCCAGGCCTCATCGGCATCAAGAACGGCTACACGAGTGAGGCGGGCAACACGCTCGTCGCCGCCGCGCGCCGGGGCGGGCGTACCCTCGTCGTGACGGTGATGAACCCTCAGGCGGGCGGCGGGACCACGGTGTACGAGGAGGCGCGCTCGCTGCTCGACTGGGGTTTCGCGGCCGCCGGGCACGTCGAACCCGTCGGGTCGCTCCTCGACACGCGCGGTGTTCCGGCGGCGGTCTCCGATTCCGTAGGGGCGACCGCCGGGCCCGCGCTTTCGGAGAGCGACGGCGCCCCCGGCTGGCCGGAGGCGGCGGGCATCCTGGGCGCTGCCGGTCTGGGTGCGGGCGGAGTGGCCCTCGCCCTGCGTCTCAAGGCCCGGCGGGCCACGCGCGGCTGACCGGCCGGCAGCCACAGCAGCAGGCCCAGCGTGATCCACGTGTACGTGTTGCTGCCGAGGAATCCGTCGAGGCCGGAGGAGTCGTCGAACCAGAGCCACACCACGCTGCTGCACAGCACCGCGTACAGGGCGGCCGCGACCCGCGCCCGGTGCCGGTGCAGCAGCACGGCGAAGGACGGCAGCAGCCAGACGAGGTGGTGCACCCAGGTGATCGGGCTGACGAGGCAGGCGGCGATTCCGGTGAGAGCGAACGCGGCCGTCCAGTCCTCGTCGGCCAGGGCTCGCACGGCCCGCCACGCCCAGACGCACAGAACCAGCAGGGCGGTGGCCGCCCAGGCGACCCGGCTCGGTTCGCCCGGTGCCGCGAGCCGGGCGAGTACGCCCTGCACGGACTGGTTGGAGACATAGTCGAGGCGTCCGATGCGGTCCGTGTCCCACAACGCCTCGGTCCAGTAGAAGCGCGACGCGTCCGGCACGAGCCAGGCCGCCAGCGCGGTGGCCGCGGCCGCGACGGCCGCCGCGACTCCCGCGGCACGGCGGCGCCGGGCGAGCAGCAGCAGGGCGATGAAGAGCGCGGGGGTGAGCTTGATCGCCGTGGCCAGGCCGATGCCGACGCCCGCCCGGCGGCCCCGGCCGGTGGACAGCAGCCACGCGTCGCTCAGCACGAGCGCCAGCAGCAGCAGGTTGACCTGCCCGAAGCTGAAGGTGTCGCGGACCGGTTCGAGCAGCGCCAGCAGACAGACGGCGAGGGCGCAGCCGAACCAGCCGTAGCGGCGCAGCGCGGGCCCCACCAGAATCCACACCACCACGGCCAGCGCGACGAGGTTGAGCAGCAGCGCGACCGCGATCGCCGTACGCAGCCCGACCAGCGCCATCGGCAGCATGACGAGGGCCGCGAACGGCGGATACGTGAAGCCGTACGTCGTCCCCGGCTGCAGGTAGTCGTAGATCCGGCCGCCGTGATGGGCCCAGGCATCGACAGTCCCGTAGTAGACGCGCAGGTCGAACCAGTCGCGGAGCAACGGCACGGTGGCGGTGAACACACCCACGGCGGTGGCGAGTCCGAGCAGGCCGAGCAGCCGTCGGCGATCGGTGTCCAGCCCTCTCACGCCGTCCGCCCCAGCACCGGTGCCTGCGCCTGGGCCTGGGCCTGGGCGGCCTGATGGGCCTGCCAGAGTACGACGAGGGCGAGCACTCCGCCGGAGACGGCCAGCACCACCTGATCCACGTCCGGCGGGCCGCCGCTGGGCAGCACACCGAGCGCGAGGACTCCGCTGGCGGCCGCGACCCGGTGGCGCACCGAACCGCTGGGCGCCGCCGCGGCGATGAGGAACAGACCCCACAGGGCGTACCAGGGCCGGATCGCGGGCCCGAACACGGCGACCGCGGCCAGGCTCAGTCCGAGCGCGTAGATGGGTCCGGGCCGCAGCCGCAGCCATATGAACAGGACGACGAGCACGGTCACCACCAGTCCGGTCGCGTGCCAGACGGGCAGGGCGAGCGGGGCGAGGCCGCTGCCGAGTTCCTTGAGCAGGGCGCCGGTGGCACGGCCGAGCAGGCTGGTGGGCGACCAGTTGTGCGGGGAGACGGGCGTCTTCAGGGCCGCTATCCAGCCGTACCCGGTGCCCGCGAGGGCCGTTGCCACTACCGTCGTGGCCGCGGCGACCGCGGTGGTGATCAGGGCGGACTTCACCATGCCCCGGCGCCCGCGCAGCGCGACCACCGCCAGCAGACCGAGCGCGGCGGGCGCCTTGACCAGTGCGGCGAGGGTGACGAGCACGACGCCCAGCACGTGCCATCGGCCGCGCGCGGCGACCAGGCCGACGCCGAGCAGCCCGAGCATGATGGCGTCGTTGTGCGCGCCGGCCACCAGGTGCAGCAGGACGAGCGGGTTGAGCGCGCCGAGCCACAGCGCGGCGGCCGGATCCGCGCCGCTGTGCCGGGCGAGGCGGGGCAGCGCCGCCGCCATCAGCGCGACGCCGAGCAGGGCGACCAGCCGCATACCGAGCAGCCCGGCCGGTATCTCCCCGCGGGTCAGGCCGGACAGCGCGGAGGCGACGGCGAGGAAGACCGGGCCGTACGGCGTCGCGGTCTGCTGCCACACCGGCGCCACCTCGTCGGCGAGCGGTCCGCCGAGCTGGTCGGGCCCGTGCGCGTACACGTCCATGTGGGCGTCCACCATGGCGCCCTGCGCGAGGTAGCTGTACACGTCCCGGCTGAACAGCGGCGGCGCGAGCAGCAGCGGCGCCGCCCACGCGGCCAGCACCAGCAGCAGCGAGCGCGGGGTCGGCGGCTCGGGACCCCGGACGACGGTGCCGAGCAGGACCCACGCGGCGATCAGCAGGACGACGCCGAAGTACACGCCGACGAGGCCCAGCACGGCTCGCGCGGCCCCGGGGGCGAGGAGGTCATGGGTGGGCAGGGCGCCGGCCGTCTCGCCGCCGAGCGCGAGGAAGGCGGTACCGGCCAGGCCCAGGGCCTGGCAGCGGCGGAGATCGACGGGGGGAGCCTTGGCCAACACTTGGTCAGCGTGTCAAGGGTGGGTAGCCGGAAAGCGACGTCGTGCCTTCCCGACGGGGTCCGTAGCGTTACCTCCGTGTGGTGGTTCGTCGGGTGCGGGTACGTCGTGGCTGGTCGCGCGGTTCCCTGCGCCCCTGAAGGGGCGCGGCCGTACCGCCCCTGACAAGGCACCGCAGATGACGTGGCCCTCTTAGAACACCGAAACCCCTGTCAAGGTCGTGAAGCGGTCCAAGGCCGCCACTCCCGCCACCGAGTTCCCCCGTTCGTCCAGGCCAGGGCTCCAGACACACAGGGTGCAGCGGCCGGGGACGACCGCGATGATGCCGCCGCCCACGCCGCTCTTGCCGGGGAGGCCGACTCGGTAGGCGAAGTCGCCCGCCGCGTCGTAGGTGCCGCAGGTCAGCATCACCGCGTTGACCTGTTTGGCCTGGCTCCGGGTGAGGAGTCGGGAGCCGTCGGCGCGGATGCCGTGCCGGGCCAGGAAACCGGTGGCGAGGGCCAGATCGGCACAGGACGCCTCGATCGAGCACTGCCGGAAGTACTGGTCGAGGAGGACCGGTACCGGGTTGTCGATGTTGCCGTACGACGCCATGAAGTGGGCGAGCGCCGCGTTGCGGTCCCCGTGGGTGGCCTCGGAGGCGGCGACCTCCTTGTCGAAGGTGAGGTCCGGGTTACCGCTCTCGGTGCGGAGAAAGGCCAGCAGGGTGCCGGCCGCGTCACCGGTCCGGGTCTGGAGCCGGTCGGTGACGACCAGGGCGCCCGCGTTGATGAAAGGATTCCGCGGGATGCCGTTCTCGTACTCCAACTGCACCAGGGAGTTGAAGGGGTTGCCGGAGGGCTCGCGGCCGACGTGTTCCCACAGTTCGTCGCCCTCGCGGGCCAGGTCGAGGGCGAGGGTGAAGACCTTGGTGATGGACTGCGTGGAGAACGGCTGCCGCCAGTCCCCCACGCCGTACACCGTGCCGTCGAGCTCGGCCACGGCCATGCCGAAACTTCGCGGGTCGCGGGCGGCCAGCGCCGGAATGTAGTCGGCGGGCCGCCCACGGCCGGGTGTCTGCTCGATCTCGGTGGCGATGCGCTCCAGGACCGGCTGGAAGGGCAGGGACGACGGATACGACGGATACGCAGCCATGATCACCATTCTGCCGCCCGGCCGGTCCGCATGCTCATCGGGTCAGACCGTCTGCGGGGTGCCGTTGCCCGCGACCACCTCGGGCCGCAGCAGGGCCGCCAGCCGCTCGGCGGGCAACAGGCCCTTTTCCAGAACGAGTTCGGCGACACCGCGCCCGGTGGCGAGGGCCTCCTTGGCGATGTCGGTGGCGGCCGTGTAGCCGATGTGCGGGTTGAGCGCGGTGACCAGGCCGATGGAGTTCTCGACCGCGGCGCGCAGCACCTCCGTGTTGGCGGTGATCCCGGTGACACAGCGCTCGGCGAGGGTCAGGCAGGCGGTGCGCAGGTGGGTGATGCTCTCCGAGAGGGAGTGCAGGATGATCGGCTCGAAGGCGTTGAGCTGGAGCTGACCGGCTTCGGCCGCCATGGTGATGGTGACGTCGTTGCCGATCACCTCGAAGGCGACCTGGTTGACGACCTCGGGGATCACCGGGTTGACCTTGCCGGGCATGATGCTCGAACCGGCCTGCACCGGCGGCAGGTTGATCTCGTTGAGTCCCGCGCGCGGCCCGGAGGACAGCAGCCGCAGGTCGTTGCAGCTCTTGGAGAGTTTGACGGCGATCCGCTTGAGTACGCCGGACATCTGGACGAAGGCGCCGCAGTCCTGTGTCGCCTCGACCAGGTTGGCGGCGGTGACCAGCGGCAGCCCGGTGATGTCGGCGAGGTGTCGGCGGGCTGATTCCGCGTAGCCGGCAGGGGCGTTGAGGCCGGTGCCGATGGCCGTGGCACCTAGGTTGATCTCGTGGATCAGCTCGACCGCCTCGGCGAGCCGGCTGCGGTCCTCGTCCAGCATCACCGCGTACGCCGAGAACTCCTGCCCGAGCGTCATCGGCACCGCGTCCTGGAGCTGCGTACGCCCCATCTTCAGCACGTCGCGGAACTCGAAGGCCTTGGCGGCGAACGCGTCCTGGAGCACGGCCATCGCCTTGAGCAGCCCGCGCACGGCGAAGACGGTGGCGACCTTGACGGCGGTCGGGTAGACGTCGTTGGTCGACTGGCCGAGGTTGACGTCCTCGTTGGGGTGCAGGTACTGGTACTCGCCCTTGGCGTGGCCGAGGAGCTCCAACGCCCGGTTGGCGACGACCTCGTTGGCGTTCATGTTCGTCGAGGTGCCGGCGCCGCCCTGGATGACGTCGACGACGAACTGGTCGTGCAGCTTGCCGGCGCGGATCTCCCGGCAGGCCGCGACGATGGCCAGGGTCTTCTCCGGCTCGAGCAGGCCGAGTTCCTCGTTGGCGCGGGCGGCGGCCTCCTTGACGGCGGCCAGGGCGTCGATCAGGTGCGGGTAGGCGGAGATCGGCGTTCCCGTGATGGGGAAGTTCTCCGTGGCGCGCAGGGAGTGGATGCCCCAGTACGCCTCGGCGGGTACGTCACGGTCTCCGAGCAGGTCGTGTTCGCTGCGGTGCGCTGCGGCGGCGGTGGTCATGGCTGAGCGGTCCTCTTTCGGAGGGGTGAGGGTGGATGGGTGAGGCGTACGTGCGGGTCGGTGCGGAAGGCAGCGGCGGCGGTACCTCCGGCCGGGCAGCGGAGGCGAGCCCGTGAGCCGGACCCGAGGCGCACGGACCTGAGGGGCGCGGGGCTGAGGGGCGCGGGGCTGTGACATCGTGCGGCTCCGCCGCGTGGGCGCGACCAGCCACAGCGAACCCGCAGCTTCCGCACAGCCCCACGGCCGTCGTCGCGCGGCGCTCAGGCCGGGAGCGGGTCGAGCGCCCGGGCGGGGCGAATGTCGCCCACCACCGCACCGCCCCCGAGGAGCGGTGCGGAGGCGAACTCCGCGAGTGCCGCCGGGTCGACCCCGGCGCGCGCGAGGGCGGCGGCGGCCACCGGGCCGCGCGCCCGGTCGGCGCCGTCGGCGATCTTCACGGCGACGGCCCGGCCGTCCGGCAGCGCGGCCATCTGGACGCCTTCGAAGCCGTCCTTGGTGAGCAGCCCCGGCACGGCCCGCATCAGCGCGGCGACGTCTCGGCCGGAGCCGGACGCCATCTCGGCGTGTTCGCGCATCGCATCGGCGACCCGCGCCTCGGGGGTGCCCGGCGGGGCGGTGGTGATCCGGGCGGCTGCGCGGGCGAGCCCGTGCAGCGAGACGGAGAAGAGCGGCGCGCCGCAGCCGTCGACGGTCACCTGGGCGATGGCCTGTCCGGTGAGGTCTTCGACGATCTCCACGATGGCCTGCTGGAGGGGGTGGGCCGGGTCGAGGTAGTCGTCGAGGGACCAGCCGTTGAGACGGGCGGTCATCAGCATGGCGGCGTGCTTGCCGGAGCAGTTCTGCGCGAGCCGGGAGGGCAGCCGCCCCTCACGGATCCAGGAGTCGCGGACGACCCGGTCGTACGGCAGATCGGGCACGTTGCGCAGGTCGTCCTCGGTGACGCCGGCCAGCTCCAGGATCCGCCGGGTCCCGGCGAGGTGCAGTTCCTCGCCGGAGTGACTGGCCGCGGCCAGCGAGAGCAGTTCGCCGTCCAGCGGCAGTCCGGCCCGCAGCATCGCCACGGCCTGCACCGGCTTGAGTGCCGAGCGCGGGTAGAACGCGGCCTCGATGTCACCGATCTGCAGGTCGACACCGCCGTCGGCGGCCAGCACGACCACCGAGCCGTAGTGGATGCCTTCGATGACTCCGCCGCGGACGAGCCGGGCGACGGGGGCGTGCAGGGGTTCGCGGATCGCCGGGGCGGCGGCGACGGAAGCGGCGTACGTCGTGCTCGTGCTCACGCGTCCACTCCGTCACGGATGCCGGAGACCCGGCGACGCGCTCCGAACCAGCCCGCGACCAACGCCGCGACGATCAGCGGCAGACACAGCACGGTGGTGCGTCCCGCTCCCCCGTCGGCGTACATCAGGACGAGGACGGAGACGAGGAAGGCGATCGTGACGATCTCGGTCCACGGGGAGCCGGGCAGGCGGTAGCTGGGCCTGGTCAGCTCGCCGTTCCGGGTCTTCCGCCAGAACATCATGTGGCAGAGCATGATCATGCCCCAGGTGGCGAGGATGCCGATCGCGGCGAAGTTCAGGACGATCTCGAAGGCGTCGGCGGGGACCACGTAGTTCAGGCCGACACCGAGGACGCAGATGCCGCTGGTGAGCAGGATGCCGCCGTACGGGACCTGGCTACGGCTCATCACCCCGGTGAACTTGGGGGCCGAGCCGGACATCGCCATGGAGCGCAGGATGCGGCCGGTGGAGTACAGGCCGGAGTTGAGGGACGACATGGCGGCGGTGAGGACGACGAGGTTCATGACGCCACCCGCGGCCGGGATGCCGATGTTCGACAGGACGGTGACGAAGGGGCTCTGGCCCGCGCTGTACTTGTTCCAGGGCAGCAGCATCGACAGCAGGACGACCGAGCCGACGTAGAAGAGGCCGACGCGCCACATGATCGAGTTGATGGCCTTCGGCATGATCTTCTCGGGGTTCTCGGTCTCGCCCGCCGCGACACCGACCAGCTCGACGGAGGCGTAGGCGAAGACGACACCCTGGATGATCAGCAGCATCGGCAGCAGGCCGTTGGGGAAGATTCCGCCGTTGTCGGTGATCAGGGACGGGCCGGGGGTGTGGCCGTCCACCTGGTGCTGGGTGGCCAGCAGGAAGATGCCGATGAGCATGAAGACGACAAGCGCGCTCACCTTGATGATCGCGAACCAGAACTCCAGTTCGCCGAACATGCGTACGGATATCAGGTTCACCGTGAGGACGACGGCGAGCGCGATGAGCGCGATCAGCCACTGCGGGATGTCGGAGAACATGCCCCAGTAGTGGGTGTAGACGGCCACGGCGGTGATGTCGGCGATACCGGTGGTGGCCCAGTTCAGGAAGTACATCCAGCCCGCGACGTACGCGCCCTTCTCACCGAGGAACTCCCGGGCGTACGACACGAAGGCGCCGGAGGACGGCCGGTACAGGACGAGTTCGCCGAGTGCGCGCACGACGAGGAAGGCGAAGACACCGCACACCGCGTACGCGACGAAGAGGGAGGGGCCCGCGTCGGCGAGCCGGCCGCCCGCGCCGAGGAAGAGGCCGGTGCCGATGGCGCCGCCGATGGCGATCATGTTGACATGCCGGGACTTCAGCGACTTGCTGTAGCCCGCGTCTCCGGCGTCGACGTGCGCGGCCGGAGCGACCGCCGAGGGGACGGCCGACGGGACGGCTGATGTGGCCTCTTTTTGAAGGGACTGCTCGCTCACGCCTCGGGTCCGCCTTCCGTGGGGATGTCCGTACGCGCGGGGCGCACGATGTCGGTGAGGGTGGTCTCCACGCGGTCGAGGTGATGGGACATAGCCTCGACCGCGTCATGTTCACTGCCGTCGATCAGCGCTTCGACGATCGCCCGGTGCTCGCGGTTGGACTGCTCGCGCCGGTCGCCGAGTTCGTTGAGGAAGGCGGACTGGCGGGCCAGCGCGTCGCGGATCTCTTCGATCACCTTGCGGAAAACGGGGTTCTGGGAGGCCTCGGCGACCGCGATGTGGAAGATCGTGTCCATCGCGACCCACGCTGTGGTGTCGGTCTCCCTCTCCATCCGGTCCAGCAGATGGGCCAGGTGGTCGAGGTTCTCCGGGGTGCGGCGCACCGCCGCGTACCCGGCGACCGGGATCTCCACATGCCGACGCACTTCGAGCAGATCGCTCGCCGCGTAGTCACCGAAGGTCGGGTCCTCGACCGTGTTGGCGAGCACGAAGGTGCCCTTGCCGGTACGGGACACGGTCAGGCCCATCACCTGCAGGGCCCGCAGCGCCTCGCGGAGCACCGGCCTGCTGACTTCCAGGCGGCGGCACAGTTCGGCCTCGGAGGGGAGTTTGTCGCCGATGGCGTACTCGCCGCGCTCGATGGCGCCGCGAAGGTGGGTGAGCACCGCTTCCATGGCGCTGACGCGCCGCGGTACCGAGCCACCTGTCTGGCTGTCTGACAGGTTCACGGAGGTGATCCTGCGGGTGACGAGCGGGGGCTGTCAAGGGGAGTGAAAAGAAAAATTCAGGGGGCGCGAAGCCTGTAAACCGGCTTCGCACCCCCTGTGATCTGCTGTTTCCGCGATCAGCTGGCGAGCGTCCCGGTGGCCAGCAGCCCGAACAGCGCCACGCCGATCACGATCCGGTAGATCACGAAGGCGTTGAAGGAGTGCTTGGCGACGAACTTCAGCAGCCAGGCGATCGAGCCGTACGCGACCACGAAGGAGACGATTGTCCCGACGGCGAGCGGCGCGGCGCCCACCCCCGCGCCCAGCGCGTCCTTGAGCTCGTAAATACCGGCGCCGGTCAGGGCCGGGATGCCGAGGAAGAAGGAGAGCCGGGTGGCGGCGACGCGGTCCAGGTCGAGGATGAGCGCGGTCGACATCGTGGCGCCGGAGCGCGAGAAGCCCGGGAAGAGCAGGGCAAGGATCTGCGAACAGCCGACCAGCATCGCGTCCTTGAAGGATGTGTCGTCCTCACCGCGCTTGTGCCGGCCCATCTGATCGGCCGCCCACATCACACCACTGCCGACGATCAGCGAGGCCGCGACCACCCACAGCGAGCCGAGCGCCCCGTCGATGAGCGGCTTCGCGGCAAGGCCCACGATCACGATCGGGATCGTCGCGTAGATGACCCACCAGGCGAACTTGTAGTCGTGGTTCTGACGCTCCTCGCGGTTGCGCAGTCCGCGGCCCCACGCGGAGACGATCCGCACGATGTCCTTGAAGAAGTACACCAGTACGGCCGCGATCGCGCCGACCTGGATGACCGCCGAGAACCCGACGACGGCCTTGTCGTCGACGGGGATGTGCATCAGCCCCTCGGTGATCTTGAGGTGGCCGGTGGAGGAGACGGGGAGGAACTCGGTCACTCCCTCGACGACTCCGAGGACGACGGCCTGACCGACGTTGATGACGCTCATGGAATCCAGTTCTGAGGAGATGGAGGAGTTGGAGGAGTTGGTCGACAGTGCTGTAGACAGTCTTACTATGCGCGAGTGACGCCCGAGTGCCTACGCCCAGAAAGCTTGCGCGAACGAGACCCCCGCGAACGCCGCACCGAGCCCGGCCGCCACGCTCACGGCCACATTGGCGGCAGCGTAGAGCCCCGCGCCGGTCTCGGTCAGCCGTAGTGTCTCGTACGAGAACGTCGAATACGTGGTCAGCGCCCCGCACAGGCCCGTACCGAGGAAGAGCTGAAGGTGTGAGCCCGCGGCGCCGGCGCCGACGGCGCCGGTCAGCAGACCGAGGATCAGACAGCCCACGGCGTTGACCGCGAAGGTGCCCCAGGGGAAGACCGTGTCGTGCCGGGTCTGTACCGCACGGTCGGTCAGATAGCGCAGGGGCGCACCGAGCATTCCACCGGCGATCACCAGCAGCCAGTTCACAACTACTTCTTACCTTCCTTGCCCGTTTTGCCGGGCTCCGGGTTCCGTCCGACGTACCGGATGACCTCGCAGTCGTCGAGGATCACCAGCCCCTCACCGACGAGTTCGTCCAGCTCGGGCAGAAAGGCACGGATGCGGTCCTCGGTGTCCACGATCACGATCGCGACGGGAAGGTCCTCGCTCAGCGACAGCAGCCGTGAGGTGTGGATCAGCGAGGAGGCGCCGAAGCCCTCGATGCCGCGGAAGACGCTGGCACCGGCCAGGCCTGCCGCGCGGGCACGGTGCACGATCTCGGTGTAGAGCGGCTTGTGGTGCCAGGTGTCGTTCTCGCCGATGTAGATCGTCACCCGTAGGGCACTGCCCGTCAGCTGTGTCATCGCTGCCTCCGTACCAGGACGCGCCGGGTCGCCGTCACCGCGAGCCACACCGCCGCGAGCGCCGCGCACAGGGTCGCGGCGAGATAGGCGAGGCCGGCTCCGGGGTGGCCCGAGTCGACGAGTTTCTGAATGTCGACGGCGTACGTCGAAAAGGTGGTGAACCCTCCCAGCACACCCGTGCCGAAGAAGGGCCGCACCAGCCGGTGGGCCGCCCACACGTCGGTGATGACGACCATGAAGACGCCGATCACCGCGCAGCCGAGGACATTGACCCAGAACGTGGTCCAGGGGAACCCGCCCGTCTCCACGGGCCACAGCCGCGAGGCCCCGTACCGGGCGGTGGCGCCGACGGCCCCGCCGAGCGCCACCATCGCCACGACCGGGGCCTGGCCGTGCCAGGGGGACGCGGGGCGCGCGGGCGGCCGTGCGGTGGCACCGGACTCGTCGACTCGCTCGGAGTGCGGGACTGTCATGGACGTACTTCTCCTGCTCGCCGGGGCCCGGACGCCCGGGCAGGCTCCCCCGAGTTCTCTGCTTCGCTCGAACAGGGAGGTACCCCCACCGCAAGTAGGGACCGTTGGCGGCGGCTGTGCCGCGGTTCGGGTACGGCGGGCCCCACCGCCGCGCCGCGACACATGATCACGGCCGGTGAACAGGGTAACGCCGGGGCGACCGGCCTCGCACACTCGGCCGGGAGGCGTGGGGCGGAGCGGGGTCCAGGGCGCGAAGCCCCCGGCCGGGGCCGGGGCGGGGCCCGGAAGGATTGCCCCCTCCTCTACCAGCCCTTCTCGAACAGTTCCCGGACCTCCGCGATGCGGTACTCGTCGCGGCGGTAGAACGTCCGCCGCCCGATCGTTCTCGCGCGCAGCAGACCGATCCCGGTGAGGAGGTCGAGGTGGGTGCGGGCCATGGCGCGGCTGACGCCGAGCTTGGCGGCGAGGGCGGCCGCGTCGACGCCGTCCTCGATGAGATCGCCGTACCGCTGCGGCGGGAAGTACGCGACGGGGTCCCGCAGCCACTCCAGGATGTCCAGTCGTTGCCCGCCGACGGGAACCCTCAGCATCTCGTCCCCTTCCGTGAAGATTCCGTGATGACGACGCTCTGTGGCCACTGTCCCGCAGCCCGGGGCGACACGCACGGGCCTTGGGGACGTTTGCGGAGGGCCCGAGAACTCTGGGGTACCACAAGGGCCCGGCTGCCTCAGGAGGCTGTCGGCGAATCCTGGTCGGCGTGGTGGGCGGTCTGGCCGGTGGCTCCAGGGCCACGGTGTATGGCCCGGAGAATGTGACACTTGCGCGGCGAGTGTCACATTCCCGCGGCCGACTACCCGGCCGCAGCGGATTCGCCAACAGCGTCCCTCGGCAGCCGGGCCCTCACGTCATCGACGGTGACCGGTCAGCGGTGGCTGAACCACGCCATGGCCGGCAGGGCCTTGTCGTCGAAGCCGAACAGCGCCTGGTTCTCCCAGCCGTTGCCGGAGGTGGCGTCGGTCGGGTCCCAGCCGTTGCCGGTGACGGCGGTCCAGGTGGCCTCCCAGTAGAAGACACCGAGGCCGCGGCCGTTGGGGACGGCCTCCACGATGTTCGCCACGGCGTTCATCCACGCCGTCTGCCCGGCCGTGGTCGCCGGATAACCGGTGACCAGTTCACCGGTCGTGTCGATCTGGTTGACGAGCGAGTCGTCGCTGTCGAGCCGGAAGGGATAGGCCGTCTCGGCGATGAAGACCGGCTTGCTGTAGCGGGCGGCGACATCGTCGAGGGTGGTCTGCGCGGCGGCGAGCGAACCGTGCCAGTAGCCGTAGTACGACAGGCCGATCACGTCGTAGTTGATCCCGTACGTGGCCGCGTTGTCGAACCACCAGCGGACGGTGGAGTCGTCCCCGGCGTTGGCCAGGTGCAGCGCGACCTGGGTGCTGGAGGAGACCGCCTTCGCGGCGCTGTAGCCGGAGTTGATCAGCCCCGCGAGCTGCGACCAGTTGTCGGTGGAGCCCTCGGACCACAGCATGCCGCCGTTGATCTCGTTGCCGACCTGGACCATGTCGGCGGTGGTGCCCTGGGCCTTCAGCGCGTTGAGGACGTCGTACGTGTGGTTGTAGACGTCCGTCTTGAGCTGGCTGTAGGAGTGGCCCGCCCAGGCAGCCGGCTTGGTCTGCTTGCCGGGGTCGGCCCAGGTGTCCGAGTAGTGGAAGTCGACCAGGAGCTTCATGCCCTGCGCCTTGATGCGCTTGGCCATCGCCAGGACGCGCGTCTTGTTGTTGTAGCCGTCGGCGGGGTTCACCCAGACCTTGAGGCGCGCGTAGTTCATACCCGCGGACTTGAGGATCGCGAGCGCGTCGCCGGTGGTGCCGGAGCTGGTCTTGTAGACGCCGCCGAGGGCCTCGCTCTTGGCGAGGGAGGAGATGTCGGAGCCCTTGATCGACAGCCCGGTGGCGCTGCCGGAGGTGAACGTCAGGTCGTCGACGTTGATCCAGTTGCCCGCGTTGGCATCGGAGTTGATGCTGATCGTGCACTGGTTGTCGGTCACCGCGACGGGGACGACGAGGTGTATCCATCCGCTGCTGGAGACCGGCAGGTCGGTGCGCTGCTCGGTGCCGCCGCAGTTCTTCAGCGCGAGGTAGGCGGAGTTCTGGCCGCCGCCCGAGCGCACCCAGGCGGTGAGCCGGTAGTTCCCGTTGGTCAGCCCGGAGAGGTACTGGTACGTCTCCACCTTGTAGGCGGCGGAGGAGTACTGCGTGAGGCGGTAGCTACCGCTGTGGCCGCCGGCCTCCACGTACGAGGCGCCGGTGTCGCCGTACTCCGACCAGCCACTGGGGGTGGCGGCGCCGGAGCCGTCGGCCTCGAACCCGGCGTTGGTGAGGGTGCTCGCCGCCTGTGCCGTCTGCGCGGGCAGGGCGGTGAGGGCCAGCCCGGCCGCGAGCGGCAGCAGCAGGGCCCTGAGTGTGCGTCTGGGATGGAACATCGTCGTCCGTCGTCCCTTCGACGTGATGGGGATGAGTGTGCCCCCGAAGTGGCTCTGGGGGGCGACCCCTCCGCCCGCGGCTCTCGTGGCACTCACGGGCGGAGGGGAGTCGGCTCGGCCGTCGGGTCCTGAGACCCGGACGGCGGTCGGGTGAGGCGTGGAGTCGTACGACCCGGACTGCGGTCGGCTCAGCCGTCGAGTCGTACGACCCGGACGGCGCCCGCGGGCACCGCGAGGCGGCCCGCGGCGCGTTCGCCCGTCAGCAGCTCGGTGCCGGCCGCGTCCAGCGGCACCTTGGCGTCCGACGAGGTGTGGTTGATCGCGAACAGGAAGGTGCCCGACCCGCCGCTGCGGCGCACCACTTCGATGTCGCGGGGCAGGTCGGCGCGCGGGGCGATCCGCGCGTCGTCACAGGCCCAGCCGATCAGGGCGTCCAGACCCTGGGCGCCGAGGCGGGTGGAGACGTACCAGGCCGAGCCCTCACCGAGGCGGTGCCGGGTGACGGCCGGGTGGCCCGCGGTGAGCCCGTCGGCGTACGTCCACACGGTCTCGGCGCCACGCGGCACCACGAACTCGGTCCAGACGTCGCCGGTGAGTTCGGAGCCGTCGGGGCCGGTGATCCGGACCCGGTCGTCCTTCAGGAGCGGTGAGAACTCCTCGACGGTCAGGCCGAGGACGTCCCGCAGGGCGCCGGGGTAGGCACCTTCGTGTACGGCGTCGTGCTCGTCGACGATGCCGGAGAAGTACGAGACGACGAGGGTGCCGCCGTTCTCGACGTACTCCCTGAGGTTGTTCCCGGCGGCCTCGGTCATCAGGTAGAGGGCGGGGACGACGACAAGGGGATAGGCCGACAAATCGGCTTCCGGGTGGGCGAAGTCGACCGTGAGGTGGCGGTCGTAGAGCGCCTCGTAGAACGCGTCGGCGCGCTCGCGCGGGTCGTGGTCCTCGCTGGGGCGCCAGTCGAGGGTCTGCGCCCACCAGGAGTGCCAGTCCCACAGCACGGCGGCGTCGGCGACGGTGCGGGTGCCCTTGACCGAGGTCAGCGAGTCGATGGACGCGCCGAGTTCGACGACCTCGCGCCAGACCCGGGATTCGGTGCCGGCGTGCGGCAGCATCGCCGAGTGGAACTTCTCGGCGCCGCGCCGGGACTGCCGCCACTGGAAGAACATGGCGCCCTCGGAGCCGCGCGCCACGTGCGCGAGGGAGTTGCGGGCCATCTGGCCCGGGGCCTTCGCGGGGTTGCGGGGCTGCCAGTTGACGCCGGACGTGGAGTGTTCGAGCAGCAGCCAGGGGGCGCCGCCCGCGACGGAGCGGGTGAGGTCGGCGGCCATCGCGAGGTTGACGTGGGTGCGGCGGCCGTCGGTGATCAGGTAGTGGTCGTTGGTGACGAGGTCGACCTCGCGGCCCCAGGCCCAGTAGTCGACGGAGTCGCACTGGCTGAGGGCGGTCATGAAGTTCGTGGTGACCGGGATGCCGGGGGCGAGACGGTGCAGGATGTCCCGCTCGGCGACGAAGTTCTCACGCATGGTCTCGTCGGCGAAGCGCTTGTAGTCCAGGGCCTGGGCCGGGTTGCCGACGGTGGGGGTCACGCGCGGCGGGTTGATCTGGTCGAAGTCGGCGTAGCGCTGGCCCCAGAAGGCGGTGCCCCAGGCCTCGTTGAGCGCGTCGACGGTCCCGTACGTGCGGGCCAGCCAGCGGCGGAAGTGGGCGGCGCAGGACGCGCAGTAGCAGGCCGAGACGGGGACGCCGTACTCGTTGTGGACATGCCACAGGGCGAGCGCAGGGTGGTCGGCGTACCGGGTGGCGAGCTCGGTGGTGATGCTCGCCGCGGCGGCGCGGTAGTCGCTGTTGCTGTGACAGATGGCGCCGCGCGAGCCGAACTCGTAGCGGGTGCCGTCGGCGGCCACGGGCAGCGCCTCGGGGTGCTCGCGGTAGAACCAGACGGGCGGTGCGACGGTCGGGGTGCCGAGGTCGGCGCGGATGCCGTTCTCGTGCAGCAGGTCGAGCAGTCGGTCCAGCCAGCCGAAGTCGTGAGCGCCCCGGGCGGGTTCGAGCAGCGCCCAGGAGAAGATCCCGACGCTCACCATCGTGACACCCGCCTCGCGCATCAGCCGGACGTCCTCGTGCCAGACGCTTTCCGGCCACTGCTCGGGGTTGTAGTCCCCACCGAAGGCGAGCCTGGTGAGGCCCCTGGGGGTGGTCTCCGGCATGGATCTTCTCCCGTTTAATCGATCATTTGGGAACGTGCACACACTCGATCAGCGGCGCGAGCCCAACATAACCGCACAGCAACAACCATTGACAAGTGTCCGGGATGTTTCTCTACTGTGAACGCTCACAGAAGCGTGGCACGGTCGCCGCAGCAGGCGGGGACCCAGGTCAGGGGAGAAAGATCCATGCCAAACACGAAGCTGCGTCGCCTCGTGGCCACCTCCATCGCCGTCGCGCTCGGCGGCACCGCACTCGCCGCCTGCGGCTCGTCGGACGACAAGAGCTCGTCCGAGTCGGGACCGGTGTCCCTGACGTACTGGTCCTGGACACCGGGCATGGACAAGGTGGCCGACCTCTGGAACAAGGGGCCGGGCAAGCAGCAGAAGATCACGGTCACGGTGAAGAAGCAGGCGTCGGGCGACACGCTGGTCACCAAGATCCTCACCGCGCACAAGGCGAAGAAGGCCCCGGACCTGGTCCAGGCCGAGTACCAGGCGCTGCCGACCCTGGTCAGCAATGACGCGCTCGCCGACATAGCGGGCGAGTCGAAAGACGCGAAGAGCAAGTTCGCCGACGGTGTCTGGCAGCAGACGACGCTGGGCTCGGACGCCGTCTACGCGATCCCGCAGGACATCGGCCCGATGATGTTCTACTACCGCCAGGACCTCTTCAAGAAGTACGGCCTGACCGTTCCCACGACCTGGGAGCAGTTCGCCGAGACCGCCCGCGCGCTGAAGAAGAAGGCCCCGGACAAGGACCTGACCACCTTCTCCGCCAACGACTCCGGCCTTTTCGCCGGTCTCGCCCAGCAGGCCGGCGCCAAGTGGTGGACGAGCTCCGGCCAGAAGTGGAAGGTCAGCATCGACGACGCGGCGACGGAGAAGGTCGCCAAGTTCTGGGGCGGTCTCGTCAAGGAGGGCGCGATCGACAACCAGCCGATGTACACGCCGTCCTGGAACAAGGCGCTCGACACCGGCAAGCAGATCGCCTGGGTCAGCGCGGTCTGGGCGCCCGGCACCCTCACCACCGCGGCCCCCGACACCAAGGGCAAGTGGGCGATGGCCCCGCTGCCGCAGTGGGACAACAGCTCGAACGTCACCGGCAGCTGGGGCGGCTCCTCCACGGCCGTCACCACGGACTCCCAGCACAAGGCGGCCGCCGCGAAGTTCGCCACCTGGCTGAACACGGACCCGGAGGCGGTGGCCGCGCTGGCGAAGGAGGGTGGCATCTACCCGGCCGCCACGACCGCGCAGACCAGTGACGCGTTCTCCGAGCCGCCGGCGTTCTTCTCCAACCAGCCGGACTTCTACACGAAGGCCTCGGAGATCGCCAAGACCACCGCGCCGTCCGCCTGGGGCCCGAACGTGAACGTCGCCTACACGACCTTCAACGACGCCTTCGGCGCCGCCGCCAAGGACAAGTCGGACTTCACCGCCGCCCTGAAGAAGATGCAGGACGACACGGTCGCCGACCTCAAGAAGCAGGGTTTCGGGGTCGCTCAGTGACAACGGCACGTCGGAAGTCGTACGGGGTCAAGGGGGCCCCGTACGCTTTCCTCCTCCCCGCGACGATCCTCTTCGCCCTCTTCTTCGCGCTGCCCATCGGCTACGCCCTCTGGCTGAGCCTGCACAAGGTGCAGGTCAAGGGCCTGGGCCTGGGCGCGGGTGCCCGTAACGAAGTCTGGGCGGGGCTGGAGAACTACAAGGACGCCCTCTCCGACTCCGAGCTGCTGAGCGGCGCGGTGCGCGTGGTGGGCTACGGCGCCATCGTGATCCCGGTGATGCTGGGTCTCGCACTGCTCTTCGCGCTGATGCTCGACACGGACAAGGTGCGCCTCACCCCCTTCACCCGGCTCGCGATCTTCCTGCCGTACGCCATTCCCGGCGTCGTCGCCGCGCTGCTGTGGGGCTTCCTGTACCTCCCGGACGTCAGCCCCTTCTACTTCGTCCTCGACAAGCTGGGGATGCCGCAGCCGAACCTGCTGGACGGCGGCCCGCTGTATCTCGCCCTGTCCAACATCGCGGTCTGGGGCGGTACCGGCTTCAACATGATCGTCATCTACACCTCGCTGCAGGCCATCCCGGCCGAGGTGTACGAGGCGGCGAAGCTGGACGGCGCCACGCCCCTGCAGATCGCGCTGAAGATCAAGATCCCGATGGTGGCGCCCTCGCTGGTGCTCACCTTCTTCTTCTCGATCATCGCGACGCTCCAGGTGTTCAGCGAGCCGACCACCCTCAAACCGCTCACCAACTCCGTCTCCACGACCTGGAGTCCGCTGATGAAGGTGTACCAGGACGCCTTCGGCAAGGGCGACATCTACTCGGCCGCGGCGGAGGCGGCGATCATCGCCGTCGTCACCCTCGTCCTGTCCTTCGGCTTCCTGCGGGCCGCGAACTCCCGTAACAAGCAGGAGGAAGCACGATGAGTTCTCTTGCCGTACGCAAGGCCGCACCGGCCGCGGGTACCACCCCCGGAACCGCCCAGGGCCCGCCGCTGCGCAGCCGCATCGCCTTCGTCCCCACCCTCACGCTGCTGCTCGGCGCGCTCTACTGTCTGCTGCCCGTCGCCTGGGTGCTGATCGCGGCCACCAAGTCCGGCCGTGAGCTGTTCTCGACCTTCACGTTCCTGCCGGGCTCCGGCTTCACCCAGAACGTCAAGGACCTCAACGCCTACCGCGACGGCATCTACTGGAAGTGGATGGGCAACTCCGCCCTCTACGCGGGCCTCGGCGCCCTCCTGTCGACGGCCGTCTCGGCGTTCAGCGGCTACGCGCTCGCGGTCTACCGCTTCCGGGGCCGCGAGACCGTCTTCAGCGTCCTGATGGCCGGCGTGCTGATGCCGCCGGTGATCCTGGCGATCCCGCAGTACCTGCTGCTGGCGAAGGCGGACCTGACGGACTCCTACGCGTCCGTGCTCCTGCCCCTCATCCTCTCCCCGTACGGCGTCTACCTCGCCCGGATCTACGCCTCCGCGGCCGTGCCCGGTGACGTGGTCGAGGCCGGGCGGATGGACGGGGCGAGCGAGTGGCGGATCTTCACCCGGATCGCGCTGCCGATGATGGTGCCCGGACTGGTGACGGTGTTCCTGTTCCAGTTCGTGGCCGTGTGGAACAACTTCCTGCTGCCGTACATCATGCTCAGCGACGACGAGAAGTTCCCGATCACGCTGGGTCTGTTCACGCTGCTCGAACAGGGCTCCAACACCCCGGCGCTGTACACGCTGGTGATCACCGGTGCGCTGCTCGCGATCATTCCGCTCATCGCTCTCTTCCTGGTCATCCAGCGTTTTTGGAGCCTCGATCTGCTCTCGGGAGCCGTAAAGTCGTGACCATGACCAACGCGGGGGGCAGGCGCAAACCGCCGACGATCCATGACGTCGCGCGAGAGGCGGGCGTGTCCCGTGGCACGGTGTCGCGGGTGCTGAACGGCGGGCACTATGTGAGCCCCGCGGCACAGGAGGCGGTCAACGCCGCCATCCGCAGAACGGGCTACGTCGTGAACCGGCACGCCCGCTCGCTGATCACCGGCCGCTCCGACTCGATCGGCTTCCTGCTCACCGAACCCCAGGAGAGGTTCTTCGAGGACCCGAACTTCAACGTCCTGTTGCGCGGCTGCACCCAAGCACTCGCCGCGCACGACATTCCCCTCCTGCTGATGCTCGCGGGCACCGAGGACGAGCGGCGGCGCATCACGCGGTACATCACCGCGGGCCACGTCGACGGAGTACTGCTGGTCTCCAGCCACTCCGGTGATCCGGTCTCCGAGCAGTTGCGCGAGGCGGGCGTCCCGCTGGTCGCCTGCGGCAAGCCCATCGGCCTGGGCTCCAAGGTGAGCTACGTCGCCGCGGACGACCGCGACGGCGCCCGTGACATGGTCAAGCACCTGGTCTCCCTCGGCCGTCGCCGCATCGGCATGGTCACCGGACCGCTCGACACCCCGGGCGGCGTCGAGCGGCTCGCGGGCTACCGGGAGGTGCTCGCCGAGGCGGGCATCGAGACCGACGACCGCCTCGTCGCCTCCGGCGACTACAGCCGGGCCAGCGGCGAGGCCGGCGCCGAGCAACTCCTCACCCGCGCCCCGGACGTGGACGCGGTGTTCGTCGCCTCAGACCTGATGGCGCAGGGCGTCCTGGCCGCGCTGCACAAGGCCGGCCGCCGGGTCCCGGAGGACGTCGCCGTCGGCGGCTTCGACGACTCCCCCGCCGCCACCGCGGTCACCCCCGCGCTCACCACCATCCGCCAGCCCTGGGACCGCATCAGCACCGAGATGGTCCGGGTACTGCTCGCCCAGATAGGGGGCGAGGACCCGGCGGCGGTGATCCTGCCGACGGAACTGGTGCGCCGCGACTCGACCTGAGCATCGGCGCCCTGGCGGAGCGCTTCGGCCTGGCGACGCATGTGCTGCGGCACTGGGAGACGAAGGGCTTGCTCACGCCGGTACGAGATTCCGCGGGCCGCCGCCGCTACGGCACCGCCGACCTCACCCGCGTGGCGGTCATCCTCCGGGCCAAGGAGGCCGGACTCTCCCTGGACACCATCCGCTCACTCGTCGTGACCGCCGATCCGGCCGCCCACCGCGGCATCCTGCGCGAGGAGGCCGAAGCCCTCCGCTCCCGCATCGCCGCCGCACAGGCCTCCCTCGCGCTGATCGAGTGCGCCCTGCCCTGTGAGCACGAGGACTTCGCCGACTGCCCGCACTACCGACGACTGCTGCGGGGGCGGACAGGGGATCTTGCCGGGGCCGGGATATGACCAGCTCGCCAGCGAGGTGCGGCGTCATCACCAGCGTGGGAGTGGGAGTGGGCGAGTGCTGCGGGCAGCGCGGCCCTGTCGCCGGGGGCGGTGGCTCGCTCCCGGTCCGGCGGTTTCGTGACCGCGGGCGGTGAGCAGCGCCACGGCACCGGCAACGCAGAGGGCCATCCCTGACCGGGGTCTCCTCATGCGCCGACACGCCAGGCAGCTTCCCACATGATCACCATCCTCCGTCGCGACCGACCCTGAGCAACCGGTCAGGATTCGAGAAGCCTTCCGGCACTCCCCCGCTCTAGCGTGAAAGCACCGACACACCGCGTCGGCGAAGCAGCACCGACACGTATCACGGAGGAATCGCCATGACCGCAGGGCTGAAGACCATCGTCTACCCCGTCAAGGACCTCGCACGGGCGAAGGCCCTGTTCAGCGCGTTGCTGGGGGTAGACCCGTACGCGGACGAGGCATACTACGTCGGCTTCAAGGACGCCGGACAGGACGTGGGCCTCGACCCCAACGGCCACGCCAAGGGGATGACCGGACCCGTTCCGTACTGGCACGTCGACGACATCAGGGCGACGCTCGCGGGTCTTCTGGAGGCCGGGGCCGAGCCGCTGCAGGACGTCCAGGACGTGGGCGGCGGCAGGCTGATCGCCTCGGTCAAGGACGCGGACGGGAACCTCGTCGGGCTCGTCCAGGATGCCTCTGGCGAGTAGCCCCGGAAGCCGTCCGGGCGGCTTGATGCAGGCGCACTAATTGCACACTCAAGGAACGGCCCGACCTCTGTTACCGTGCAGATATGGCAGCGAATACGGCGGGTGGGGCCCGGCTCGAGGAGCAGTGGCGGGGCATCCTGTCGGTGCATGCGCGCACGATGTGCGAGATCGACCGCGCCCTGCATCCACACGGTCTCGGCGCCAGCGACTTCGAGGTGCTGGACATCCTCGCCTCGGGCGAGCTCGCGCAGGCGGGCGCGCAGTGCCGGGTGCAGAACATCGCCGACCGCGTCCATCTGAGCCAGAGCGCCCTGTCCCGCCTGATCGGCCGACTGGAGAAGGACGGCCTGGTGGAGCGGAGGCTCTGTCTGGAGGACCGGCGCGGTGTGTGGGTCGCGCTCACCCAGAAGGGGCGCGACCTGCACACCGAGGTGCGCCCCCTGCAACGCGCCGTGCTCGCACGCATGTTGGACGACAGGGCCTAGCAACACCATCTGCGCCAAGAAGCATGTCGCCGGCGAGAAGTCCGTCTACACCACGAACTCCGAGCCGTCCGGCAGCACTTCGACCCCGGCCCCGCTCACCCACGCCCGGGCGTCCGAGGCCGGGTCGAGCAAGGGGTTCGTGTTGTTGAGGTGGGTGTAGATCCGGCGCGGTCCGGGATGGCGGGCCAGGGCGGCCAGGCTGCCACGCGCCCCCGAGACCGGAAGATGCCCCATCGCGGCCTGCCGCCCGCCGCGCGAGCGCACGGCCGTGCCCATCTCGTCGGCCGCGTAGAAGGTGCCGTCGAGCAGTGCGCAGTCCGCCGTGCCGAGCAGTTCGTCCAGCACCGGGGTCCAGGCGCCCACACAGGGCGCGTAGACGAGCACTCCGCCGCCGGCCAGGTCCTCGATCCGGTACGCGGTCACCCAGCGGTCGTCCGGAGCGGGGACGGCGACGTACTTCGGGGTCTTGGCACCGACGGGGTACGCGGTGACGACCAGGCCGCCGGACAGCACGAACCCTCCCTCGGCCAGGCTGTCCGCCCACTCCCACGGGGTATAACGGTCGAGCGCGGTACGCAGCGGGGCCAGCGTGGCCAGGACGGGCGGTGCGGCGTAGACCCTGAGTCCCGAGCCGCCCCGCAGCACGACCAGCCCGCTGACGTGATCGGCCTCGGCGTCGGTCAGGAGCACGCCCCGTACCGGGGTGTCCCGTGGCCCCGGCCCGGGTGCGAGCGTCGGGGTGGTGGTCAGCTGCGTACGGATGTCGGGGGAGGCGTTGAGCAGCCACCAGTCACGGGAGTTGCCGCTGACGGCGACGGACTCCTGTGTGCGCGCGGGCAGTTTTCCGTCGCGGGCCGCCGCGCAGAGCGGGCACGCGCAGTTCCACTGCGGGAAGCCGCCACCAGCGGCCGTACCCAGCAGGACGACCTTCACGGGAACCCCCATCCTCCGCGGCGAACCGTTCCCCGGGGATCTTCCCCTCGCAACGGCCCGAACTACGTGGTGGCCGGGGGCAATTCCGGACGATCTTCGCCGGGGCGCCGGTCCGCGGGACGCGCGGGCGGGATCGGGGTCGTGGGGAAGTCCCGGGACCCGGTCCACAGCGCGGGGACGGCGTCGCCGCGGCGGCACAACTCGTACGCGATCGTCTCGTAGTTGACCCGCCAGCCGTGGAAGTGCGGCCATGCCTGCTCGGCCGTCCGCTCGACGGGGAAGCCCGTCGCCTCCAGCATCGCGACGGCCGCTTCGAACTCCACGAAGGAGAGCTGGATCGGCGCGTCGGGAGCAGGGTCGGTGTCATAGGCGAAACGCAGGGATCGGGCGACGTCACGCAGTGCGGTGAAGCCCGCGCGCAGCATCAGCCGGGCCTCCGGCGGGGCGCTGCTCGGCGTGAGGGCGAGCTGTATGGCGGCCGCGTCCATGACGGCGACCAGGCCGACGATCCAGCTACGGTACGGCCGCGGTGAACGGAACGCCAGCAGGACCGGGTACGTGGAGTGGCTCTCGCCGATGTCCGAGGCGAGCCGCTCCCAGGCGCGGTACAGCTCGGGCAGCGCGGTCTCGGTGTCGACCAGCCACTGCCGGGCCAGGATCTCCGGTCCCCAGGCGGGTTCGCCGGCGCGCGACTGGAGCAGGGTCACCTCCAGTTCACGGCGGTTGTACGCGGCGTACAGGGTGGGCAGATAGGCGATCTGGAGGGCGATCACCACCGGCCCGGTGGCCGCCGCGATGAAGTCCACGACGGACAGGTGCAGGCGGTCGCCGCTGGCGAAACCGAGCGTGAACAGACTCGAGCCCGCCTCCCGCAGGGACTGCGTCCAGGTCAGCGAGGAGATGGCGTGCAGCAGCAGTCCGAAGCCGATGAAAGCGCCGCCGAGCCAGCTCGCGAGCATGCCGATCAGCATGAGCGGGGCCAGCCAGGTCTGCGCGCGGTCGATGGCGCGGTAGTTGCCACCGGGGGCGGTGAGGCGCAGCAGCAGCCGCAGCGTACGCCACCAACGGACCACCATGGAGGAGTACAGCCCGCGGGGCACCACTAGGGTACGCAGGATGCTGGCGAACACCAGCAGCAGAAGCAGGCCGCCGGCCACGCCCGAGATCCATTTCATGCGGTCATTGTCACGCGGGGCGGTTTCCGATTCCCGCGGCCCCGTCACACGGGGCGCGCGCCTCACCTCAGCGCAGCAGATCCCGTACGGCGTCGAAGGCGGCCGTGACGGTCGACGGTTTCGCCGCCAGGGTCAGCTGTATGCCGGCGTGTCGCCGAACGGGATCCACCATGTCCAGCGGTGGCCACCGAGCTGCGCAGACGAACATGAATGTGACGTGATGAAAATAACCATTCAGCTCTCTGGACTGTTGCATGGTGCCATGCCGAACCTAGCCTGTGGCAACTCTTTAACGCACCGCTAACACCGTGAGGCCGCCCCATGGCATCTGTCGACCAGCTCACCCCACCAAGCACGGGCCAGCACCACAGCTCCCTCCGACGGAACGTCGGACTGATCGGACTGCTCTGGGCATCCGCCGGCTCGATCATCGGATCCGGCTGGCTGTACGGCGCGAAGAACGCCGTCGTCGCCGCCGGCCCGGCGGCTCTGATTTCCTGGGGCATCGGCGCGGTCGCGATTGTGCTGCTGGCGTTCGTTCATGCCGAGCTGGGTGGAATGTTCCCCGTCGCCGGCGGTACCGCCCGTTACCCGCACTACGCCTTCGGCGGCCTGGCAGGCATGTCCTTTGGCTGGTTCGCCTGGCTGCAGGCGGCAACCGTGGCGCCGATCGAGGTCGAGGCCATGATCGGCTACGCCGGTCACTGGCACTTCGCCAAGAGCTTCCTCAATGACAACGGCACCCTGACGACGAGCGGCTTCATCGTCGCGGTGATCCTCATGGGCGTCTTCGTCGCCGTGAACTTCCTCGGTGTCACGGTGCTGGCCCGGACCAACAGCGCTGCCACCTGGCTGAAGATCTTCGTGCCGCTGCTCGCCATCTTCACGCTCGCTGCGACCCACTTCCACAGCAGCAACTTCACCTCGCACGGCTTCGCGCCGTTCGGCTCCAAGGGCGTACTCGCCGCGATCAGCACCAGCGGCATCGTCTTCGCCCTCCTCGGTTTCGAGCAGGCGATCCAGCTGGCGGGCGAGAGCCGCAACCCCAAGCGCGACATCCCTCGCGCGGTGCTCGGCTCAGTGGCCATCGGCACGCTGATCTACGTCCTGCTGCAGGTCGTCTTCATCGGCGCGCTGCCCGGCAGCAGCTTCGCCAAGGGCTGGGACAAGCTCGACTTCGTCGGTATCAGTGGCCCCTTCGCGGGTCTGGCTACTCTTGTCGGTCTGGGCTGGCTGACCGTGGTGCTGTACTTCGACGCCATCGTCTCCCCGGGCGGCACCGGTCTGATCTACACCACCTCCACCTCCCGTATCTCCTACGGTCTGAGCAAGAACGGCTACGCGCCGCGCGTCTTCGAGCGCACGGACTCACGCGGGGTCCCGGTGTACGGCCTGATCATGTCCTTCGTCACCGGCGTGGTCTGCTTCCTGCCGTTTCCGAGCTGGCAGCAGCTGGTCGGCTTCATCACCTCCGCCAGCGTGCTGATGTACGCGGGCGCTCCACTGGCCTTCGGCGCGCTGCGCCGGCGCCTGCCGAACCGTGAGCGCAGCTACCGGCTGCCGTTCGGCGGTGTGCTCTCCCCGCTGGCGTTCATCGTCGCGAGCCTGATCATCTACTGGAGCGGCTGGCAGACCCTGGAGAAGCTGGGCGAAGCGATCGTCCTGGGCTACATCCTGCTCGGCGGCTACGCCTTCTACGCGACCAAGAAGGGCCTGCCGAACGCTCCGCGGATCAGTTGGAAGTCCGCCCAGTGGCTGCCGGTCTACCTGCTCGGCATCGGTGTGATTTCCTGGCAGGGCACCTTCGGTAACGGCCAGGGCAACCTGCCGATGTGGACGGACATCGCCGTCGTGGCCGTGTTCTCCCTGGCGATCTACCACTGGGCGATCCGCGTGGCCCTGCCGACCGACGCGATCGAGCAGAACATCGAGGACGTCGAGGTCGTCGACGCGGGCGGTCACTGACCCGTCCGCACTCCCTGATACCGGAGCGGTCCCGAAGCGGCCGGTTTTGGGGTGGCGCAAGCACACTGCCCCGGCTGTGGGGACCGGTGGGGCAGCCGTTCGCGGCTGCCCCACCGGTCCCCACAGCCGGGATCTCGACGGCGGTCACCCCGGCGGCCGGGACGAGGATCTCACCGGGCAGGGTGAGCTCGAAGGAGTACGCACCGGCGGTGCCGACGGGCCGCCCGTCCGCCGTCATGGCGAGCAGGTTGCGGTCCATTTCGAGCGCCGCCCACCAGACCCCGCCGCCCTCGGTCGGGGTTTCCGGGAAGCGCCCGAACGCGGCATGGAGTGTGTCGACGAAGACGCCGAGGTCCTGGTCGGTCGTGGGACGGATCTCCATTGCTGCCGCTGCCTCCCCGGGATACCGGCGCCACGACTCGTGGTGTCCCGCCACAGTGCAGCGTTGACCCGCGGCCAGGTCAAACGAATTACGGCCGGGCCCGCGGCCGGTCACAGCACAGCCCGGTCCCAGCCCACGGGGGTGAGTTGCGGTGGTCGGGCTCGGCGGCGGTGATACCCGCCGCCACCCGCACGGGAGGCTCAGCCCTCGGCACCACCGCGGGTGTCCGCCGTGGCGCTGTCGGCGGTCGTGGAACTGTCGAAGAGGGAGCGGTCGATGGCGCGCTTGAGGATCCTTCCGGTCGCGCCCTTGGGGAGGGTATCGACGAAGGCGAGCAGGTGCGGGACCTTGTAGGCGGACAAACGCTCCTTGGCCCAGGCGCGCAGCGCCGCCGCGTCCGGGGACGCGCCCGGGCGCAGTGCGATCGCGGCGGCGGCCTCCTCGCCATAGTGCGCGTGCGGGACGCCGATCACGGCGGCCTCGACGACGTCCGGGTGCTCGTAGAGCACCTCCTCGACCTCGCGCTGGTAGACGTTGTAGCCGCCGCGGATGCTGACTCTCGCCTCGCTACCCTGAGAGTTCTCCCGAGGCGTTCGTCAGTCGCCTCACCACCTGCCGAGGCAGGACCACCTCAGCGCTCGGTTCCATGGGCACCAGAACGAGAACGCGCCCCGACGGTGACGCGAGAGTCAGTACGCTTCGAGGGTCTTCAACTGTCGGGTGTCTGGCTTGAGCAGGCTGGTTGATGCTCCTTCGTGTCATCGGTGCGGATCCTCAGGATCTGCCGCTGTCGTCACATCCGTGGGCGGGCCAACAGGGTGCGCACGCCCTCGGAGTCGAGGGTCAGACGGTGCGGCGAGCTCGCGTCGATGGTGAGGGACAGGTCCCCGGACGGCCACTGGGAGGCGAGGGCGCCCAGCGGAACGAGGCGGTAGCGGGAGACGAACGGCAGCAGTTCGGCCATCTCCAGCTCCGAGGTGAACACCGGCACCACCGGCTCCCCGCCCGGCTGCTCCAGGACGGGCAGCGCCACGGCTGCGGGATCGCGTGCGTCCTCCTCGCTCGCGTCGTCCGGCACGGGAACCAGCACCTCGCTGCCGGCCAGCGTGTCCAGCGCCATCGTCTTCTCGGTGTTCTCGGTGTTCTCGGTGTTCCCCGCGAGGGTGTTCAGGGCCTGCTGGGCCGGTGTGGCGAACGGGAGCAGCGGGCGGTGGTGGTTCGAGGGTGTGTCCATGGCAGATCCCAGGTAGTGGCGTACGGACCGCCCGGGGCGGGACCCGTCCCGGGCGCGGCTTCCGTCGCGCGTACCCACCTGGGGCCGGGACATTCCTCGTCACACCGTCCACAGAGGATCCGAGGATCAGAGGGGCCGGTAAATGCCGTCCGACGGCAGGCCGAGGTGCGACCGGATCACGGCGGTGTCCCGGAAGCAGCGCTGCATCCGGGACGCCGTCGCCGGCATGCCGGAAGCCCGCCGTGCGGAAAACGCTGGTATGCGTGGAGTTCGGCGCGGCGATCTGTCATACCGCGTTGCGGCACTCGGGTGGCCGAGTCCACATCTCGCTCGGCTTTGGCAACTCCCGGGCTTGAGACGGTGGTTCAGCCGGTCTTGCGAGCCACGCCCCCGTAGAAGCCGATCTCGCCGGACCGCGCCGGCGGCGGGGTGTCCGGGCGCCAGAACGGGACCTGGGCCAGGCCTGGTTCGACCAGTTCGAAGCCGTCGAAGAACCGCTCGACCTCGGCGTGGGACCGCAGGTTCAGCGTGGCGGTGGCCTTGTTGTAGATGGCCTGGGCCGCGCTGCGATCAGCGAAGTCACCCGTGGCGTGCGAGAGCACCAAGAAGCTACCGGCCGGCAGCGCGTCGCGCAGGGTGGCGACGACCTGCTCGGGCTTCTCCGCGTCGGTGAGGAAGTGAACGACGGCGACAAGGAGCAGTGCAACCGGCTCGTCGAAGTCAATGACTCGGCGAACGTCGGGGTGATCCACGATGGCCCGCGGGTCGCGCACGTCACCGAGCACGATGCTGGTGGCGCCCGAGCGGCTGAGCAGCGTGTCGCCGTGCGCCTTCACGATCGGATCGTTGTCGACGTACGCGACGCGCACGTCCGGGGCCACCTCCTGGGCGGTCTCGTGCACGTTCGGCGAGGTGGGCAACCCGGTGCCGACGTCGAGGATCTGACGGACGCCGCTGCTCACGACGAAGCGGACGGCGCGCTGCAGGAAGGCACGGTTGGCCTGCACGCCGATCCGCGCCTCGGGCGCCGCAGCGGCGAGTGCGTCGCCGGCCTGCTGGTCCACCTCGTAGTTGTCCTTGCCGCCCAGCAGGTAGTCGTAGATCCGCGCAGGGTGCGGCCTGCTGGTGTCTATCCCCTCGGCGGGGAAGCCGTCCTGTCTCACGCTGCGCTCCTCTCGACGACCGCCACGCCCCCTTGCCCGCGAACGGCTGACGACAGCTTCCCATATCAACTGCCATGCGCACGCCTGCAGTTACCGGCGCCGACGGCGCGGCCACCGACTGGGTGACCGTGGGCGTGGTGGCGGGCGTCGGTGATCATGTGGACAGGCGAGCAAGGCGCGCGATGCCGAGAAAGGGATGCCGCAGGGCAAAGGCACACCCTCGGTCCTGCCATACGGCATGGATCCGCTCCCGCCGCGAGGGCTACGTCTACTGAAGGAAGAGACAGCGCTGGGTCGGACCCCAGCCGCCTGCTCAAGGAGATCTACGGCGGCCCGCTCATGGTGAAAACGGACCAGTAATGGTGACCGGGGCCCACTCGCCCGGCGGACCCCGCCGCCTACCGTGGGCGCATGCCGATGCAACCCTGGTTTCCCGACGCCAAGCTGGGCGTCTTCATCCACTACTGGTCTGCTTCGACGCCCCACGTGACAACGTCTCGCTGCGCGGCCTGCGCGGCCTGCGCAACGGCGTCAAGCGCGTCACGGTCCTGGGAACCGGCACCGAGCTGGGCCACCACGTCACCGGCGGCCTCGGCGCCGTCCCGGGCGTGACCTGGATCGACGCACCGGCCGCGGCCGACCTCGACGAGTACGCCACCGTCCTCGCCGTCGAGCTGGAGGGCGAGCTGGACCTCTACCGGGGCGCCGGGCGCGGCTGACGCGGGAACGCGTCCGGTTCCGCCGCCGTGGGCGCGATGGCGGGCCCCGGCGTGGTGACGGCGGCATCGGTGCGGCGGGCGGCGTCCGCCGGGCCGACTCCTGTACGAAGGCGGCCATGAAGACGCCTGTGTGCGCGTCGCCCGCCCCGTCTCTCCGATTTCCGACGGAGGTGTGGTCCGCAGTGGGTGTGGTGTCAGCCGCTGGAGTCCGTCATCGTCGACCTACCTGTCCAGACGTGTCCGGTGGACGGTAGGTGGGCCGTCCCGGGGCGTCAAGGGCCCGGGATCATGATCGCCCGGCTGGCGAGGAAGGTGAACGGTACGGCCACCGCGGAGGCGAGCAGCGCCGCGGTCCGCGATCCGCTGTGGCACACCTCGACCAGCAGGTTCAGGGCGATGGTGGAGACCACCAGGTTGGTGACGGTGGCCAGCGGGAAGCGCAGGAACTTCCGCCAGGTGGGGCGGGTCCGGTAGGTGAAGCGCGCGTTGAGGAAGAACGAGACGACCGTGGCCGCGCCGAACGCCAGGAGATGGGCGGTCAGATAGGGCAGGGCCACCAGGAGGACGAGGTAAAGGCCGTAGTACACCGCGGTGTTGACCACCCCGACCACGGCGAACCTCAGGAACTGGCCGCCCGTCCCACCGCCCGGCACAGGGCGGGGCTCCGCCTGCGGTGTCGCCCGCTCCGGGCGCCGATGAGATGGTTCGATCATGGTGTCGCCATTGAAACAGAGCGCGACGAGCGGCTGGTCCCGAGTCCCCATGTCTGTCCCCCATGTCTCTCCCCCGTATCTGTCCCCCCATGTCCTCCCCCTACAACGTCCTTCCTTACGACGGCGAGCAGCGGTAGAGGCGCGACGGCTGCTGGGGTACGCGCGAGCAATGGGCGCGCACCCAGGCGGCGTTGGTCCGGCCCGGGACGGTCACCGCGCCGCCGAGCACGACATAGCGCAGCCGGCCGGTGGCGATGAGGTGTCGGAACTCGGCGCCGGTGGGCGTGGGCGCGGCGCCGGTGAAGCCGCCCATGGGAAGCACCTTGGCGCCCGCGTAGAGGATGTACGCGGCGGCGGACCGCCAACTGGTCGTCGCGAAGAGGTAGGTGGCGCCGTCCTGGTGGGCCCGGGTGTAGGCCAGGAGCTGCTGCTGCTCCTCGTCGAGTGCCGTCCCGTCAGAGGGCTTGAAGGGCTTGAAGGCGGTGTAGTCCTCGGAGGTCTTGGAGGTCTTGGAGGTCTTGGAGGTCTTGGAGGTCTTGGAGGGTTCGCTCTCGGCGTGGGCGCCGACCTGGCCGGTGGAGGAGAAGGTCCGCTGCCGCGCGCTGTGGTGCCAGGCGGACACCGGCCCGGCCGAACCCATGCCGGAATGGCCGTACTTCGGGTCCAGGACCGATGACGCCCAGGCGGCGGACGGCAGCAGCATGGCCGCGATGCCCACGCCGAGGCCCAGCACCGCCGCGCGCCGCCGCGCCCCTTCGTCACCGGTACGGGACAGTGCGAGCAGCGCCAGCGCGCCCGCCCCGAGGACGATCGCGGCGGGGGCCAGCCACGGCAAGAATGTCGGGAACTGCTCCGCGACGACCGCCGACCAGGTCACCGTGGTCACGACCGCCGTCGGCAGCGCCCACGTCCGTGCCCCGCTCCCCCCGCGCCAGGCACGCCAGAACTGCACCGTCCCCGCGCCGAAGAGCGCCGCCAGGGGCACGGCCACCACACCCATGTAGTACGTGTGGCCGCCGACGGCCCCGGCGCTGAACACCAGGAAGTACGTGGCCAGCCAGACCGCCCAGAGCAGAAAGCCCGCCCGCAACGGGTCCGTACGCGGCCTGCCGCGCAGCCACACCGGACCACACACCGCGGCGAGCGCCGCCGCCGGGTACAGCCAGCCCACCTGCGAGGCCAGCGACGGACCGAACATCTTGCCCCACTGCGCGACGGCCTGCCCCTGCTTGGACGCCGCCGGGGCGGTCCCCGCCATGGTCGACGTCGACACGCTTCCGGTGTCCTTGGCGCTGAGGCCCAGACCGGCGAAGCGGTTGAGGAAGTTGTAGCCGACGACCTGGCTGACGGCCGAGTTGTTCGTCGTACCGTCCACGAACGGACGGTCCTTGGCCGGCGTCAGCGTCACCAGCAGCACCCACGAGGCCGACACCGCCAGGCACATCGCACCGGCCGTCGCCAGGTGTGCCAGCCGACGGCGCAGCACCACCGGTGCCGACAGCGCGTACAGCAGACCGAGCGCCGGGAGCACCGCCCAGGCCTCCAGCATCTTGGCCTGGAAGCTCAGGCCGACCCATGCCCCGGCCGCCAGCAGCGGACGCAACCGCGCCTCCCGGGCCGCGCGCAGTGTGGCGTCGGCGGCCAGCAGGACGAGCAGGGTGAACGCGGGGTCCTCGGCCTGCGTACGGAACAGCCCGGCGATCGCCGGGGTGAGCGCGAACGCGCCCGCCGCGAGCAGGCCCGCGCTCTCCCCCGCCCAGCGGCGCACCGCGCGGTGCAGGACGGCGACGCTGAGAACACCCTCGATCACCTGGGGCAGGGTCAGCGCCCATGGATGGAATCCGAAGATCCGCGCGGACAGTGCCTGCGGCCACAGGAAGCCCGGCAGTTTGTCGATCGTGATCGAGTTGCCGGGGTCGAACGAGCCGAACAGGAACCCCTTCCAGCTCTCGGTCATGCTGCGCGCGGTCTCCGCGTAGAACGCGTGGTACCCGCTGTGCTGGATGTCCCAGGTGAACAGCAGTGCCGCCACGACGAGGATCGCCAGCCTCGCCGGTCTGGCGTGGGCCGGGACGACCGCCGGGCTCCGGCCGGACGGCCCGGAACGGGCGCGCAACCGCCCTCCCGTGCGCTGGGCCGACGCGAGGATCGCTGCGGTGGTGCTGACCATGGACGTACCTTCCCGGTGGCAACTCTCCGTTCGCTCTGGAAGATGGGCCGGCTGCCCGTCGGGATGCCTGGGGGCGGTCGCTGTTCAGGTGATGTTCAGGTCGTCGGGTTGACGCCGCAGCGCGCGCACCGAATGCACACGGGCTGGTCGACCAGCCGGTCCACCATGCGCAGAAGTACTCCGTCGAGGTGCCCGGTCGGCCCGGCATGTTCGAGGAGCGCCACTGGAGCCCCGTCAACATCCCGGCCCTCGACGCCGACGGTCTGGTGTCGCTCATCGTCCACCGCGTCGAGGAGGTCACCGCGCTGGTCCGCGCGCGGCGGGCGCTCGGCTCCGCGCCGGGAGTCCCCCGCACTCCCGAAGACGCCATGACCGCCGATCTGCCTCAGCGTGGGCCCGACGACGACTCCGCGCTCGTGGTCATGCGACTGTGCCGCGTGCCGTCCCGATGGCGCTCGCCCCCAGGTCATTCGCCCCCAGGTCGCTTCGTCCTCAGGTCGTGGGGTCGAACCAGGTAGGTGCGTCCGACAGGGCCTGCTTGATCCGGAGTATCGCGAACTCGTTCAGCTCCGGCAGTGCGTCGACCGCGAACCAGCCGACGTCCAGTGACTCGTCGTCGTTGACCCGCGCCTCACCGCCGACCGCCCGGCACCGGAACGTGGTGTCCATGTACTGGCAGGTGTCGCCGTTCTCGTACGTGACCGGGTCCAGGGCCTGGACGAGCACGACGCGCTCGACGACGCAGCGCACGTTGGTCTCCTCGTGGACCTCCCGCACGGCGCAGGCCGCGGGCTGCTCGCCCGGGTCCGGGATGCCGCCGATGACCGACCACTTGCGGGTGTCGGTGCGCCGGCCCAGCAGCACTCTGCCCTCGTCGTCGAAGACGATGGCGGTGACTCCGGGGAGCCAGAGGAGCTGATGGCCCGCGGAGGCCCGGATGGTGCGGATGAAGTCAGGGGTAGCCATGGACCGACCCTAACGGCCCGATTCCGTTACCCGGTCGAGGTCAGGCAAGCTCGCCCCGAACGGCGCCGTCCCGACGCCTGCGGACCGCCGTCGTCCCTGCCCAGCCGAGCCCGCCCACGGCGACCAGCACCAGAAGCATCTCGGGCAGGATGCCGAGCCGCGTGGCGGGGGTCTCGGAGGAGCGCAGCGGCACCTTCTGGACCAGCGAGTCCGCCACGAACATCCCGGTCTTCTGGGTGATCTTCCCGTCCGGCATGATCACGGCGCTGACGCCGCTGGTCACCGGCACGGTGACGGTGCGGCTGTGCTCCACGGCGCGGACGCGGGACATGGCGAGCTGCTGGTAGGTCATCTCGCTGCGGTCGAAGGTCGCGTTGTTGCTGGGCACCGAGATCAGCTGCGCGCCGTCCGTGACGGTGCTGCGCACGGCCCAGTCGAAGGCGGCCTCGTAACAAGTGACGAGCCCGACCCTGGTGCCGTCCATGGTGAAGACGCCCGGCTTGTGGCCCCGGCTGAAGTCCTGGCGGACCATCGCCGTCCAGTTCTTGTTGATCGCGCCGAGCAGTGAGCGCAGCGGCAGGTACTCGCCGAAGGGCTGGACCTGTCGCTTGTCGTACGTGTCGAGGGGGCCCTTGACCGGGTCCCACAGGATCTGCTCGTTGTAGAGCTTGCCGTCGCGCTCGACGACACCGCCGATCGAAATGGGCGCGCCGATTGTTTTGGCGGTGCCGTCGATCACGGCGCGGGCGTCGGCGTTGGCGAACGGGTCGACGTCGGAGGAGTTCTCCGGCCACAGGACGAAGTCGGGCTGCGCGACCTTGCCCGCCTTGACCTCGGCGGCCAGCCGCAGCGTCTCCCGCGCGTGGTAGTCGAGCACGGCGCGCCGCTGGGAGTTGAAGTCGAGCCCCGCGCGCGGCACATTGCCCTGGATGAGGGCGACGGTCGCCGTGCCGTTCTCGGCCTTGTCGCTCACCAGCGACCGCGCGGCCAGCGCCCCCACCACGGGGACGGCCACGCTGAGCAGCGCCGCCGCGGCGGCCCCGCGTCGTACGGCACCGGTACGGCGGCCGTCGACGACCAGGCGTACGACCTCGTACAGCCCGAAGCCGCAGAGCACTACCGCGAAACCGAGTACCGGGGTACCGCCCACCGCGGCCAGCGGAAGGAAGATGCCGTCCGCCTGGCCGAAGGCGATCTTGCCCCAGGGGAAGCCGCCGAACGGCGCACGCGCGCGTGCCGCCTCGCCCGCGATCCAGATCGCCGCCGCCCACAGCGGCCAGGCGGGCAGCCGGGATACGAAGGTGATGCCCACGCCGACGAGCGCGATGTACACCGCTTCCACGGCGGCGAGCGCCAGCCACGGGCCGGGGCCGACCTCGACACCGGTCCAGACGAGCAGCGGCAGCAGGAAGCCGAGGCCGAACAGATAGCCGAGCCCGAGGCCCGCCTTCCAGGAGCGACCGCGCAGGGTCCAGCCGAAGACCGCGAAGGCGGGCAGGGCCAGCCATGACACGGTGCGGGGCGGGAAACTGACGTAGAGCAGCGCTCCGGAGAGCACCGCGGCGGCGGCCGGAGCGTATCGCCGCGCCAGTCGGGCCCCGCGCGAAGAGGGCGCGGCCTGGGGTTCGAGCTGTTCCGGCTCTTCTACGGATGTTGCGGTGGCGGTCACTCGGGGAGTGTACGGCTCGTGACCTGGGCGCCGACAGCACGGTCCGCACCATGAACCTCCCGGTGCCCGGGGGCGGTCCGTGCGCTCCGCGAACTGCCGTATGCCCGCCTGATGCATCGTTCCTGCGCAACTCATCCACAAACCGGCGCATCAGCCGTTACGGTGTGCGCGAGCCTCTGACGTGCGGCCGGATGCGGCCGCGAGGGTCGGGGCCCGTCACAGGTCGGGGGGCGACGGGGTGGGGTCCACGGGGATGAGATCCGCGGCCGGTTCGGCGGCCGAAGGCGAGAGACGAAACGTTTCGGACGCTACGGGTGTGATCGTGCTCGGGGCCTGCGCGGTCTGGTCCCGATCACGGCGACCGCGCACGACGGGCGGCCCGAGGGCGTACTCCTGGCGGTGCTCGCCGTTGCCGCCGGTTACGCCTCGGGCCGGATCCTCGGCGCGCTCCTGCCGGTCGCCGCCCCTTGCGTCGGGGCCCTGGCCGGACTGGGCCTCGCGCTCACCGCTCCGCACACCACTCCGGGCCCGCAGATCACGACGCCGCTGGGACACGCCGGCGCCACGGCCGCGCTGCTGGCCCTGGCCACCGGAGCCGCGTGCTGCGCGGCCTGGGCGGCACGTTCGCCGGCGCTGCGGCTCGCGCTGCGCCTGCTGGCCGTCGGGATCACGGTGACCGCGGCGGTCCTCGGCTCGATCGCGGGATGCGTGGCCGGCGCCGGAGTACTGCTGTGCTCGCTCGCCTCCGGCCGCATCCGCCGCCGCGCCCTGGGGCTCGGGGGCCTCGCGCTCGCCGCGGCGCTGGTGACCGGGGCGACCTGGGCGATCGCGGAGAACGTGTTCCCCGCCGGTCTGACCGTTTCCCTGGAGGGGCAGCTCACCCGGCACCGGGTCCTGCTCTGGCACGACGCGCTCCACCTCGCCCGCCGGAATCCGGCCCTGGGCGTGGGGCCCGGGCGCTACGGGGAGCTCGCTCCGACGGTCACGCAGTCACTGCTGCCCGACGGAAAGCCCCACTCCGCGCCGTTGCAGCAGGCGGCCGAGCAGGGCGTGGCCGGCGTGACCCTGCTCGCCGCGGCCTTCTGCTGGGTCCTGTATTCGCTGTGGCGTTCGCCGCGGTCCACCCCGATCGCGCTGACGGCGGGCGCGGCCCTCACGGCGCTGGCGGCGATCGCGTCGGTGGGCAACGCGCTGAGCTTCACCACGGTGACGGCGGGCGCGGGTCTGCTCGCGGGGCTCGCGGCGGCACGGCCCTTGGCGGACGAGGAACTGGAGTACGCCCTGGGCGCGGGCGACCGACCCCAAAGGAGTCGGCTGGAGCCCTGAACTCAGCGGCGATCCGTGGCGATCGGTGGGGGTCAGATCACGGTGCCGGGGGTGGCGGGCCGCAGTCGGTCACGGATGATCCGTACCATCGCCTCCGCGTTGTCCACCGTGATCGTGAACGTGTGCCCGTCGCCGAGCCGGAGCACCACGCCCTCGCCACGCCGGACGATGACCGCGGTGCCCTTCTCGGGACGCCAGCGATAGCCCCAGCCGCCCCACTGCCGTGGGGTGACCCGGGGATCGAAGTCGGCGCCGACGACATGCGAGAGCGGGATACGGCGGCGGGGCAGACCTATGTGGCCACAGCGCACTTCGAGGCAGTCCTTGTCGACCTTCACAGCGACGTGCACGAAGGCGAGCGTGCCGAACAGGATGAGCAGTCCCGCCGCGATGCACCCGACGACGGACATGGCGAGCGCCGCGACGCCCGACGTCCACGTGGAGTCGACGGCCAGCTCGATGCCGAGCGCGATGCAGGCGGCGCCGCCGAGCGCGGGCAGCCACTGGACGCGGTTGGTCGCGCGCCCGGTCCAGACATCGGGGCGCACGCTCTCGCGGTGGCGGTGGTCCCTCATACTTAAGAGACTACTCAGGTTCCGCACCGCGGGCACCGGGTTGCGGAGGGTCACTGCTCCGGCTGGACGTTCGCCGGACGGAGGGCGTTCGACCGGTGACCGGTGGTCAGCGGACGGGACTGACCTCCTGCAACAGGCGGCCTTCCTCGTACGCCAGTGCCGTCGCGGGCAGCGTGCCCTCACGGCCGCCGAGCAACACCGTGAGGGAGCCTACGGCGGGGGCCTCGGGGGCGGGGAGCTCGCCGATGCGGCGCAGCGCCTGCGCGGCGACCGCCCCGGCGGAGCCGTGCAGGACGAGCGGCGGAAGGCCGGGCTGCTGCACGGCCGCGCGAATGCGTTCGGCGACCAGCTCGTAATGGGTGCAGCCCAGGACGACGGCCCTTACATCGTCGGGGGTGCGGAGGGCAGCCGCGGCGATCGCGGCGTCAATGCCCGCCTGGTCTCCGTGCTCCACGGCGTCGGCGAGCCCGGGGCAGGCCACTTCGGTCACGGACACCCCGTCGGCGAACTCGCTGATGAGTCCGCGCTGATAGGGGCTGCCGGTGGTGGCGGGCGTGGCCCAGATCGCCACGGGTCCGCCACCGGCCGCGGCCGGCTTGATCGCCGGGACCGTGCCGATGACGGGTACCTGCGGCTCCAGACGGGCGCGCAGGGCGGGCAGGGCGCGTACGGAGGCCGTGTTGCAGGCGACGATCAGGGCGTCCGGGCGGTGCTCGGCGGCCGCCTCGGCGACAGCGAGGGCGCGGGCGGTGACGTCCTCGGGCGTACGCGGGCCCCAGGGCATGCTGCCCGGATCCGAGGAGAGCACGAGATCGGCGTCGGGCCGCAGTCGACGTACCGCGGCGGCAGCGGCGAGCAGTCCCATTCCGGAGTCCATGAGCGCGATCTTCACCCGGTCACCATAGACGATCCGCCCCTGGGGGCCGCCGTGGTGGGGCAGACTGCGGCGGGTGAGTGCCGTCGCGTGGACCGCTGTGGGATCACTGGCCGCATGGCTGTGGCTGCTGCTCGGCCAGGGCTTCTTCTGGCGTACGGATCTGCGGCTGCCGCCTCGCCGGGAACCGGACGACTGGCCGTCCGTCGCTGTCGTCGTACCGGCGCGGGACGAGGCCGCCGTGCTGCCCGAGAGCCTGCCGTCGCTGCTGGCCCAGGACTATCCGGGGCGGGCGGAGGTCTTCCTCGTCGACGACGGCAGCTCGGACGGCACCGGGGAGCTGGCCCGTGAGCTGGCCCGTACGCACGGTGGGCTGCCGCTCACCGTCGATTCGCCCGGGGAGCCGCCCGCGGGCTGGACCGGCAAGCTCTGGGCCGTACGCCACGGCATCGGCCTGGCACGGGCGCGGGGACCCGAACCGCATGGCCCCACCTACCTGCTGCTGACGGACGCGGACATCGCGCATGCGCCGGACAGCCTGCGGACCTTGGTGGCCGCGGCGCGCACCGGCGGCTTCGACCTGGTCTCCCAGATGGCCCGGCTGCGCGTGGAGAGCGTGTGGGAGCGACTGGTCGTACCCGCCTTCGTCTACTTCTTCGCGCAGCTCTATCCCTTCCGCCGGATCGCGGTGAAGGGATCACGGACGGCGGCCGCGGCGGGCGGCTGCGTGCTGCTGCGTACGGACGCCGCCGAGCGGGCGCGGATTCCGGAAGCCATCCGGCAGGCCGTCATCGACGACGTGGCGCTCGCGAGGGCGGTGAAAGGGAGTGGAGGCCATATCTGGCTGGGACTGGCCGACCGGGTCGACAGCGTGCGCCCCTACCCACGGCTGCACGACCTGTGGCGCATGGTCTCGCGCAGCGCGTACGCCCAACTGCGGCACAACCCGCTGCTGCTCCTCGGTACGGTTCTCGGCCTCGCCGTCGTCTACCTGGTGCCGCCGGTCGCGCTCTTCACGGGGCTCGTCGCGGGGAGTACAGGGGTCGCGGCGGCGGGAGGGCTCGCGTGGCTGCTGATGACGGCGACGTATCTGCCGATGGTGCGCTACTACCGGCAGCCGCTGTGGCTTGCTCCGTCGCTGCCGCTCACCGCGTTCCTGTACCTCCTCATGACGGTCGATTCCGCGGTGCAGCACTACAGGGGGCGCGGCGCAGCCTGGAAGGGCCGCACCTACGCGCGCCCCGACACCGCCCTCGACGAGCGCTGACCGCTCGCTTCCTGCAGGTCACTTCCTGCGCGTCACCTCCTACAGGTCACTTCCTGCCGGGGGTCCAGTTCATGCCCCACCCGTAGACCCGGTCGACGGTGCGCTGCGGGCTCACACCACGCTCGGGGACGAGATAACGGGCCTCGCGCTGGACGATCAGATCGCCGCCGTTGTTGGTGATGAGGGCGAGGGAACAGACGGTCGAGGGCACCGTGCACTCGTCGAGCGAGAAGTCGACCGGAGCGCCGTTCAGCGGCTGGAGGGTGACCGTGGCGTGCAGATCGGCGAACGAGCGCGCCCCTTCGTAGATGGTCACGAAGATGAGGATGCGCCGGAAGCTCTGCTTGTGGTCGAGGTTGATGGTGAGGTTCTCACCGCTCGCCACGGCACCGGTGCGGTCGTCGCCGTCGAGATGGATGTACGGCGGCTGGTGCAGCGCTCCGAAGGCGTTGCCGAGCGCCTGGACGACTCCCTTACGGCCGTCGGACAGCTCGTACAGGGCGCAGAGGTCGAGGTCGAGGTCTGCGTGCGTCGCGACGGCCCGGCCCCGCTTGTTGCCCCACCCCGAGAACTGCTTGCGCACCTCCCAGTTGAGGTTCACGCGCATCGCGCCGGAGGTGCCGCCCTGCTTGGTCAGCGAGACCGAGGGCGCCTCCTTGGTGAGCGTGACCTTGGAGAGGCGGACCGGGGCCCTGGGCGGAGCGGGCGGCGGCGTCATGGTGGGAGGCGGCACGGTGACGGGCGGGGCGACCGGCGGGGGCGGACCGGCCACGCGTGTGCCGGGCGCGGGCGGCATGGCGGCGGGGGGTGCGAGGGTGGGCGGTACGGCGGCAGGCCGTGCGGCCGAGGATGGCGGCGCGTGCTGCGGCTCGTCCACCGTGATCCCGTAGTCCGTCGCCAGACCTTCCAGTCCGCTGCTGTAACCCTGTCCGACGGCGCGGAACTTCCAGGCACCCTGGCGCCGGTAGAACTCGCCGAGCACGAAGGCGGTCTCGACGGTCGCGTCCTTGCTGTCGAAGCGCGCGACCTCCGTGCCCTGCCTCGCGTCGAGCACCCGGACGTACAGACCGGGCACCTGCCCGAAGGTGCCGCCGTCCGCGGAGGCGGCCAGCACCACGGTCTCGACCGCGGGTTCCACGCCCGCGAGGTCGACGAGCAGCGTGTCGGTCACCTGACCGCCCTCGTTGCGCTTGCCCTCGTGCCGCACGGCGCCGGAGGAGTGCGTCGGCTGGTTGTAGAACACGAAGTCGCCGTCGGAGCGGACCTTTCCGGACACCAGCAACAGCGCGGAGGCATCCGTGTCGGGTATCCCGGGTCCCGAACGCCAGCCCATTTCGACGCGCAGCGCACTCGTCGGCACCGGAACATTCGAACCTTTAGGCATTGTCATGTCCGCCCCCATCTCGTGTCGCCGCGCCAGGCCGCGCCTCGGGCCGCCCCTCGGACCCTTTCCTCCCAACCTATTCCCCCAGGGTGACGAACTCCTGTGTCGAGCCTCGGCAGGCCGAGCGACGGTCACCAAAAGATCGCCGGTCAACCGCCGGTAACCCCCTGGGAACTCGGCCTTTACGCGATCTGAACCCGGTTTGACGCCCTTTTTTGCCGAGTTCGCTCGCATTGGGGATCCCGCGTCACTGCCGACACGGAAAACAACCCTCTTATCGGTCTCCCCAACCAGCACATCGTGGGCTTAACTTATGGCCATGACCTCCCCCCGCTCCACCTATGGCGGCGGTTACTACTCCGCGCCGTCCTTCCCGGACACCCCGATCTACGACTCCCTCGTCGCCGAGCGGGGCACTCCCCAGATCGCCCCGATCCGGGTTCCCGCCGCCTACGACACGAGCAGCAGCTACCTGCCCGCGCTCCCGTCGGCACTTCCCGCCCTGCCGGCCGGACCCTCCTCCCAGCAGGGTCCCTCGTACGGCGGCTACCCGCAGTACCAGCAGCCCGCGCCGCTGCAGCAGGCCCCCGCGCCGTACATCCCGCAGCAGTCCGCCCCGCGCGGCTACCCGGGACCCCAGCAGCAGCCGCAGCGTCCGATGGCGGCCGGCACGGGCTATGAGGCGATGCGCCCCGCTGCCCCCCGTCCCGCCCCGGCTCCGTACCAGGACCCGTACAACAACCAGCAGTACCGCGGGTACTGAGGAGCTGAGGCACTGAGGCACTGAGGCACTGAAGGCATTCGGACCGGGATGTCGGTGCCTGCTGGCACCATGGGGTCATGGGGAATGCGGAGCTGCACTCGATCCATGTCCATCCGGTCAAGGCGTTCCGGGGCCAGTCACCCCGGGAAGCCGTAGTGGAGCCCTGGGGGCTGGCCGGAGACCGACGCTGGGTACTGATCGACGACGGGGGGAAGGTCGTCACGCAACGCCAGCAACCACGCCTGGCGCTTGCCGCCGCCGAGCTGCTGCCCGGCGGCGGCATAGGTCTGTCCGCGCCCGGCCGGGAGCCGGTGACGGTCCCCGTGCCGGAGCCGACCGGCACGACGGCGCTGGACATCTTCGGCGACAAGGTGCAGGCGGTCCTCGCCCACGACACCGCACATGCCTGGTGCAGCGACTATCTGGGGACCGAGGTGCGCCTCGTCCACATGGACGATCCCGCCGTGTGCAGGCCCGTGGACCCGGATTACGCGCGCCCGGGCGAGACCGTCAGTTTCGCCGACGGCTATCCGCTGCTGGTCACCACGCTCGCCTCGCTGGACGCGCTCAACTCCCTGATCGCGCAGGGTGACCGCGCCGATGAGGGCCCCCTCCCGATGAACCGCTTCCGGCCGAACGTCGTGGTGGCGGGCACGGCCGCCTGGGCCGAGGACGACTGGAAGCGGATCGCCATCGGCGAGGTCACCTTCCGGGTCCCCAAGATGTCCGGCCGCTGCGTCGTGACCACCACCGACCAGGACACCGCCGCGCGCGGCAAGGAGCCGCTGCGCACCCTCGGACGCCACCGCCGCTTCGGGTCCGAACTGGTCTTCGGACAGAACCTGGTGCCGGAGTCTCCCGGCACAGTGCGGATCGGCGATCCGGTGACGGTTCTCGGATAACCGCGCGACCGCCTTCTCCCGTCCCGTTCTCCCGCACCGTTCTCCCGCACCGATCTTCCGCACCGATCTTCCGCACCGTTCTCCCGTCCCTCGTGATCGAGTGGCGCGAATGGACCCAGGGTGGGAACCCGGGCCCCAGGTACGGTCGTTGAGACTGCGTGAGAAGTTCATGAGAGGCCCGTGCGGGGGGTGATTTCGCTCTCTCTTTCCCAGGCTCGGAAGTGAGCGGCTGCACGGGTTATCACGGACGCGGAAGGGGGTGCGGGACGGTGCGAGCAATCGGCGGACTCTGGCGCTGGCGGCACAATCCGCTGCGCCGTACGACCGATCTGGTCGAGGCCTGGCTGGCCCTGCTGGCCGTCCTGCTGATCCTCGCCCTCGCGCCCCTGATCGGCTCCCTCACCGGAGCAGCGGCCGAGGACGCCCTCCAACAGGCCGTACGGGACCAGCGCCAGGCCCGCTACGAGGTGATCGCCACCGTGGTCAAGAAGGTGGAACAGGCCCCGCTGGAGCCCGATCCCGAGGCCTCGTCGGCGCGGAACCCGCACAGCCGTGTGCTCGCCGACTGGACCGCACCGGACGGCTCAGCGCACCACGGCAAGGTGCTGGCCGCCCTCAAGTCACCGCACAAGGGCGACCATTTCGCGCTCTGGACCGACGAACACGGCGACGTAGTGGGCCGCCCGCTGGATTCGGCCACCGCGACGACGCACGCCGTGCTGGCGGGGATCGGTGCGGCCCTGGTGACCGCGGGACTCCTCGACGGCGGCAGACGTCTGATCGTGTGGCGCATGGTCCGTCGCCGGTACGCCCGTTGGGATCAGGCCTGGGACAAGGCAGGTCCGGACTGGGGCAGGACCGGCACCGGCAGCTGACCGCCTGCCGGCTCCGGTCAACCCACCGCCCCCGCGCACGCTACGGTGGACCGACCGAACCGTTCGGCACCGTCGTGAGAAGCTGTTCTTGATCACGACGGGGTTTCAGCACGGCCTCGCAGGACCCGCGTACGACGAGGTGGGGGCACAACAGCGCCATGGCACAGGGCACGGTCCAGGTGACGCACACCGGCACCTCGCGGTGGCGGCGCCGCACAGGAGAGTACGCATCGCTGGCCGCAGCCTTGGAGGCCGCGGCCGACGGCGACGTGCTCACCGTCGCGCCCGGCACCTACCGGGAAAACCTCGTGGTACAGCGCGCGGTGACACTGCGCGGCCCCGAGGGCTCCCCCGGCTCCGTGCGCATCGCGCCGGTGGACGGAGTGCCGCTGACCATACGTGCCTCCGCCGTGGTCCAGGATCTGCACGTGGAGGGCCAGGACTCGGCGGCGCCCGCGCTGCTCGTCGAAGAGGGCGCTCCGGACCTCCTCGACCTGCGGATCGTCACGCGGTCCGCGGCCGGGATCGAGGTGCGCGGCGGCGCCCGCCCGACCGCCCGCCGCTGCACGGTCGACAATCCGGCCGGCATCGGCATCGCCGTACTGGACGGCGGCGGTGGGGTGTTCGAGGAATGCGAGGTCGTCGCGGCCGGGCAGTCCGGCATCGCGGTCCGCGGGGGCGCCCATCCCCGCCTGGAGCGCTGCCGGGTGCATCACACCTCCGGCGCGGGCCTGTCGGCGACCGGCGAGAACTCCTCGCTGGAGGCGGTCGGCTGCGAGGTGTACGAGGTCAAGGGCTCCGGCGTGCAGATCACCGCGCGCGCCACGGCCCATCTCACCGACTGCGATGTGCACCGTACGACCTCGGACGGCGTGACGCTGGACACGGACGCCGTGCTCACGCTCGCCGACTGCCGCATCCACGACATCCCGGAGAACGCGGTGGATCTGCGTTCCCGCTCGGTCCTCACCCTGACCCGCACCACCGTGCGGCAGTTCGGGCGCAACGGACTGTCGGTCTGGGACCCGGGCACGCGCGTGGACGCCAACCAGTGCGAGATCTTCGACAGCACCGGCGACTACCCCGCCGTCTGGGTCAGCGACGGCGCGACCGCGGTGCTCGAGTCCTGCCGGGTGCACGACGTGCCGGACGCCCTGTTCGTCCTCGACCGCGGTTCGCGGGTGGACGTCGTCGACAGTGACCTCTCCCAAGTGCGCAACACCGCCGTCTCGGTGAGCGACGGCGCGACCGCGCAACTCGACGACTGCCGTATCCGCGACGCCGCGACGGGCGCCTGGTTCCGCGACCACGGCAGCGGCGGCACCCTGTCCGGCTGCACCGTGGACGGCACCCAGACCGGCGTGATCGTCACCAAGGGCGCCGACCCCACCATCGAGCGCTGCACGGTCGACTCGCCCGCCGAGGCCGGCTTCTATGTGTCGGCGGGCGGCCGCGGCAGCTTCCACAACTGCCGGGTGACGGGCAGCGGGGGCTACGGCTTCCATGTCATCGACGGCTGCCGGGCGACACTGAAGAAGTGCCGTACGGAGCGCTGTGCGCGCGGGGGCTACGAGTTCGCCGACGGCGGCAACGCACCGGGCGGCGGCCCGGTCGTCGAGGACTGCACCAGCGACGAGAGCGCCGGAGTGCGGCCCCCGGCCCACGAGACGGCCGTACAGAGCTCCAGCGCGTCCCCGAGCCTGCTGGGCGCGATCCCGGTTCAGCGCAGCACCGAGCAGGAGCCGCTCGTCACCGCCGCGGAGCCCGAGCCCGCACAGCCGGCCCGCACGTCGAAGGTCGTCCTCGGTGAACTCGACGCGCTGGTGGGCCTGGAGAGCGTCAAGCGCGAGGTGCGCGCCCTCACCGACATGATCGAGGTGGGCCGCCGCAGGCAGCAGGCCGGCCTCAAGGCGGCCTCCCCCCGCCGCCATCTGGTGTTCACGGGCTCCCCCGGCACCGGCAAGACAACGGTCGCCCGGCTGTACGGCGAGATCCTGGCCTCGCTCGGTGTCCTGGAGAAGGGGCATCTCGTCGAGGTGTCCCGGGTGGACCTGGTCGGCGAGCACATCGGCTCCACCGCGATCCGCACCCAGGAGGCGTTCGACCGGGCGCGCGGCGGTGTGCTGTTCATCGACGAGGCGTACGCGCTGTCGCCGGAGGACTCGGGCCGCGACTTCGGCCGCGAGGCCATCGACACGCTGGTGAAGCTGATGGAGGACCACCGGGAGGCGGTCGTCGTGATCGTCGCGGGCTACACGGCCGAGATGGAGCGGTTCCTCGCGGTCAACCCCGGTGTGGCGTCCCGCTTCTCACGGACCATCACCTTTGGCGACTACGACTCCGAGGAGCTGCTGCGGATCGTGGAGCAGCAGGCCGAGGAGCACGAGTACAGCCTGGCGCCCGGCGCGCCCGAGGCACTGCTGAAGTACTTCACGGCCATCCCCAAGGGACCGGCCTTCGGTAACGGCCGCACCGCGCGGCAGACCTTCGAGGCGATGGTCGAGCGGCACGCGGGCCGGGTCGCCCAGCTCGCCGAACCGAGCACGGACGACCTCACCCTGCTCTACCCGGAGGACCTGCCGGAACTGCCCTGAGCATCGCCCTGAGGACGGGGCGTCGCCTTCAGGACGGGGCGTCGCCTTCAGGACGGGGGCCCGGCACCGCCTGTGGTCGCAACCGCGCCAGCAGCCGCTCGCGCTCCTCGGCGAAGGCCGGGTCCGCCTCGTAGTCCCCGTGCCCCAGGATCGGCGCGGGGAGCGGATGCTCCTGGGTGCGCCCATAGGCGAGCGGGTCCTCCAGGGGTGCGCGGTCGACCTGTGGGCCGCAGTCGCCGGGCAGTCGTACGGGGCCGCCGATGGGGTCGGTGAGGCGGTACAGGTTGCGCCAGCAGTCGACCTCACGGTGCAGGGAAGTGAGGGCGGCCGGGCCGAAGTGGGCCGGGAACCAGCGCCCGTAGAGCCGCTCCAGCGGTGAGCCGTAGGTGAGCAGCGCGACCCGCTTGCGTACCGAGGGCTTCAGCTGCCAGGCCGCGGCGGCCGCCAGCACACTGCCCTGGGAGTGCCCGGAGAGCACGAGCCGCCCGCCGGTGTACGGGTCCAGGCGACCATGCGCCAGGTCAGGTCGGGTACGGCGCGCTCGGCGTAGCAGGGCGGCGCGAAGGGGTGGGCGGCGCGCGGCCAGAAGGTGCCGACGTCCCAGAGGATGCCGATGGTGCGGCGGGCCGCGGGGTCCTTGTAGGCGCGGCGGCCCCAGGTGACCAGGAGGATGAAGCCGAGGCCGATCAGCCAGGAGCCGAGTGCCTGCGCGGTCTCGGCGGTGCCCCGGACAAGGGCGGACGACCCTCGGGCGGCCTCTTGCGGCGTGTCCCCGGTGGTCAGGGCGCCCACCAGGGCTCCGGCGCCGAGGAGCAGGGTCACGAACGAGATGACCCCGACGATGAGGGGTGCCCGGTCGGTGAGGGCGGCCATCGAGCGCGTGCTCGCGATGCGGCGGGTGCGGGCGGTGTCCTTGGCCTCCCCCTGGTAGTCGAGTTCCACCGCGCGCATCTCGCGACCGCGCAGCTGCCAGGTGCGCCCGGCCAGCCGGGCGCAGAGGCCGAGGAGCACGAGGAGCGTCGGCGGGATCACGGACGCCTGCCAGGTCAGCAGGACGGGTGGGCCCGGCAGCGAGCCCCTGGTGTCGTCAAGCCAGTCGGCGACGCGCTGGGCGACTCCACCGGACATCACGGCGCCCAGGGCACAGGCCAGCATGGCGACGGCAGGTCCGGCCAGACCGCGCATCGCGGTGCGGGTGTCCGGACGGCCGCGGTTCAGGACGCGGGCCACCACGGCCAGCAGAATGACCAGCAGCCCCTGGGAGAAGGCGAGGGCGCCGAAGGTCGTGTCGCCGGGCAGCCGCCCCGTCGAGTGCCAGCCGGGCCGTGACCATCCGGCGTACAGCAGGGTCAGCGCGAGCAGGACGATCGAGCCCAGGGGCAGCCCGCGCACCAGGGTCGCGTCCAGTTCCTGGTCCAGCCGGTGTTCGCTGCGCCCGCGGCGGCAGACCACCCACAGCACCACCACCGCGCCCACGACGAGGGATGCGTACAGAAGCAGGCCCAGGCTCCCGAGCACGGCGGGGCCTGCGGGCTCGCGGTCGAGGCGGGCCGCGGGGCCGCCGACCGCCGCGGTGACCGTCAGGAAGCCCGCGGCGGTGTGCGCGGCGCGCAGCCGGGCCACCAGGCGGCGCCCGTACCAGAAGCCGGGCCTGCCCAGCCCGGTGCGGCCGGTCTCCTCGGCGGGCTCGGGTCTGCGGGACATCGGCTGCTGGGACTCGTACGCGCTCCAGGTGCGGTGGGACAGGTACCAGAGCAGGCCGGTCAGTCCCGCGGGCACCAGTGCGGCCAGGGCGAGGCGGCGGCCGGGCCGGCTCCACCAGCCGTTGCCGGACAGCTCCGGGGAGAGGAAGCCCAGCCAGGAGTGTGCCTCGGCGCACGCGCGCGTGCCCGCGCACTGCCAGGCGGCCAGGTCGAGGGCGACCTCGCAGGCGGCGGCGACCAGCAGCACCGTCAGGGTGAGCCCGGTCAGCCGGACGAGCAGGCCGTACAGGCGGACCGTGCGGGTGCGGGTGCGGCCGCGGGTGGCGGGGCGCATCCAGTGCGCGAGGTTGACGACCATGAAGGGCAGCAGCAACAGCCACAGGGCACGGGTGCCGTTGCCGGAGGTGAGGTTGCACCACACATAGGCCTCGGGGACCGGTTTGCCGCGGTAGTCGTCGGGGCGGCGCTCCGCGTCGGCGTCGTCGAGGCGCCGGTAGACGGCCGCCGTGTCGTCGCCGCTGATCCGGACCGTCCGGGGATCGTCCAGCATCTCCTCGGGTGTGGTGCCGCCGACTCCGTGGACCAGGAGTTCGAGGGCGATTTCGGCTGCTTCGGGCCGCTGGGCGGGGCCGCTGAGCTCCCCCGTCGAGGCATGTTCCCGTGCACGCTCCACTGTTCTGCACCTCCCCCGTGCCGCGCGTATGGCATGTGTCATGTGCAGGCACAAGGATCTCCGCTCAGGGGCGCGCGCGCACTTGTGGTCACGGAATCTCCCCGATACGTGTGACAGTGCCGCACCGGAAGTGACGCGGTGTGTGTACGGGGAGTGGCGCGCGTGTCGGTGGCCCGTGCGAGGATGGGTCGTCCTCCAGACCTAGGACAAGGAGAATGTCCACGTGGGAGTGGGTTCGGGCGGAGTGTTGGGCAGGTTGCGGCGAAAGGATCGGAGTGGACGTGAGTGAGAATCAGAACCTCCTCGCGGAGCAGCGCCGCGCCCTGATCCTCGACGAGGTGCGGCGCCGGGGTGGCGTCCGGGTGAACGAGCTGACCCGTAAGCTCGGCGTCTCCGACATGACGGTCCGTCGCGACCTCGACGCCCTCGCCCGCCAGGGCGTGGTGGAGAAGGTGCACGGCGGCGCGGTGCCGGTGGTCGAGGCGAGCACGCACGAACCGGGCTTCGAGGCCAAGTCGGGTCTGGAGCTGACCGCCAAGGAGGACATCGCGCGGGCCGCCGCCGAGATGGTCGCGCCGGGCACGGCGATCGCGCTCTCGGGCGGTACGACCACCTATGCCTTGGCCCATCGGCTCCTTGACGTGCCGGACCTGACCGTGGTCACCAATTCGGTGCGCGTGGCCGACGTCTTCCACACGGCGCAGCGCCTCTCCGGTCAGCGGCAGGGCGCGGCCACGGTCGTGCTGACGGGCGGTGTGCGCACCCCGTCCGACTCCCTCGTCGGCCCCGTGGCCGATCAGGCCATCGCGGCGCTCCACTTCGACGTGCTGTTCCTGGGAGTGCACGGGATATCGGTCGAGGCGGGCCTGTCGACGCCGAACCTGGCGGAGGCCGAGACCAACCGGCGGCTGGTGCAGTCCGCACGGCGTGTCGTCGTGGTCGCCGACCACACCAAGTGGGGCACCGTGGGGCTGAGTTCGTTCGCCGCGCTGGAGCAGGTCGACACGCTGGTCACCGACGCCGGGCTGCCGGCCGAGGCCCGCGCGGAGATCTCCGAACACCTGAGGCGTCTGGTGGTGGCCGGTGAGCCCGGGGACGGTACAGACATCTGACGGTCCGCCAGCTATGGTGACGCTGCCCGCGGCTCCGTTCCCAGGTGGGAGTTTCGTCCATGGCACGCCGTCTGCGCCCGGTGGGGCTCGAGTTCGCCGAGACCGCTCCTCTGCGTCTGGTGTTCGCTCGCGAGGTGACCGCTCCGCCTGAAGCGGTCTTCCGCGCGCTGGCCGAGGACGTGCCCGGCTGGGCCGAGTGGTTCTCGGCGGTGACGCTCGCCCGGCCGACCGGGGGCGGCACCGGGCGCGAGGTCCGGCTCCGGGGCGGCACGCGCTTCCAGGAGACGGTCCTGGTGGCCAAGGCCCCACAGGTGTACGCGTACCGGGTGGACGTCACCAACGCGCCGGGCGCCCGCGCCCTGGTCGAGGAGTGGCGGCTGGCGCCGGCCGGGAAGGGCACCCTGGTCCAGTGGACCTTCGCCGCCGACGGCACGGCCCCCTTCCGGCTGGCCCTGAAGCTGGGCCGGGCCGGGCTGGGGCGCGCCTTCCGCCAGGCGGTGAGGGCGCTGGACCGACGGCTGGCGTCGACGCACGCGTGAGGTCGGGGACGGGTCGGCGCCCGTCCGCCCGGGGTGCGTGAACTCGCCGTCCACGCACGCGTGCACCCCGAAATTCGGCCACGTACATGTGCACCCCGGAAACCGGCCCGTCAGTTCGGCCAGACGCCCGTCTCCAGCAGGGACGCGATCGCGGCCGTGTACGGCGCGATGTCCAGGCCCTGTTCGGCCAGCCACGTGTCCGAGTAGTACTTGTCGAGATAGCGGTCCCCGGGGTCGCACAGCAGCGTCACCACGCTCCCCGTACGCCCCTCGGCCACCATCTCCGCCACGATCTTCAGCGCGCTCCACAGCCCGGTGCCGGTCGAACCTCCGGCCTTGCGTCCGATGGCCTGTTCCAGCGCCCGTACGGCCGCGACGCTCGCGGCGTCCGGCACCTTCATCATCCGGTCGATCGCGCCGGGCACGAAGCTCGGCTCCATGCGCGGCCTGCCGATGCCCTCGATGCGGGAGCCGCAGTCGCAGGTGACGTCCGGATCGCCGGTGGTCCAGCCCTCGAAGAAACACGAGTTCTCCGGGTCGGCGACGCAGATGCGGGTGTCGTACTGCATGTAGTGGACGTAGCGTGCGAGGGTCGCCGAGGTGCCGCCGGTGCCGGCCGTGGCGACGATCCACGCGGGCTCCGGAAATCGCTCCAACTCCAGCTGCCGGAAGATGGATTCGGCGATGTTGTTGTTGCCGCGCCAGTCCGTGGCCCGTTCCGCGTAGGTGAACTGGTCCATGTAGTGGCCGCCGGTCTCCATCGCGAGGGCGGCGGACTCCTCGTACATTTTGCGGGAGTCGTCCACGAAGTGGCACTGCCCGCCGTGGAACTCGATGAGACGGCACTTCTCGGCGCTCGTCGTGCGCGGCATGACCGCGATGAAGGGCACGCCGATCAGCTTCGCGAAGTACGCCTCGGAGACCGCCGTCGAACCGCTGGACGCCTCGATCACCGGGCGGCCAGGCCGGATCCAGCCGTTGCACAGCCCGTAGAGGAAGAGTGAGCGGGCGAGGCGGTGCTTGAGGCTGCCGGTGGGGTGGGTCGACTCGTCCTTCAGGTAGAGGTCGATGCCCCACGCCTCGGGCAGCGGGAAGCACAGCAGATGCGTGTCGGCCGAGCGGCGGGCGTCGGCCTGGACCTTACGGACGGCCTCTTTGAGCCAGCTCCGGTACCGCGCGTCACTGTGGTCGACATCGAGGGTTTCGCCGGTCCGGATCTGCTGGGGGCTGCTCACGGCGGGGCTCCTTACGCATCGCGCCGACGCCGGATCGGATGGTCGGACGCCTCGATCATAAACACCTTGCACACGCTCCTCACCTGCATAAACATACCTTTGAGCACCTCAAAGGCAGTCCTGGAGCAGGGGTGTCCGAAGCGACGGGGGCGCACCCGGGCGAGTGCTCCCGTCCCCGCCGTCACCTCGTCATGCGCACTGGTGCTCGCCGCTGCCTGCAGGCAGACTGCACCGCATGGGACGCGGCCCGCGTCCCACCGCACCGCACGGGACGACGCTCCCGGAGCGGTCGCACACACCGGATCACGAACCGCGCGGGATCCGGAGCAGAGCACAGCCGAACGCACAAGGGGGCGGGGCATCATGGCGGAGCCGGAGTTCGCGGCCACGGGCGTGCGGATCGGGAAGAGGTTGCGTTCGCTGACCCGGGCCGGACAGGTCCGGATCAGCGAGGGCAGGTTGCAGCTGCTCACGAGTTACGGGAGCGAGATCGACAGTGCGCCGGTGCAGGCGGTGCGGGCGTCGAAACCGTGGTTCGCGCCCGAGGACCGGGCGCTGGCGGACGTCAACGGCACGCGCTACTCGCTCACGCTCGGCGAGCACGACCCCGCCCCCGGCAAGCCGGGGCCGCCGTCGGCACGCCGGTTCATCGAGGCGGTCCGCAAGGCGGCGGGACGCAACGGCTGAGACGGCCGAGGGGCGCCCGAGGCAGGAGCCTTCGGTCCGCCGCCGGCGAGGGCCGACACCGGCACCCGAGGCTCGCAACCGGCACTACTCGGCACGAGAACCCACGGTTGGCCACCGACGCCTGCCGGCGCGGGAGCCCCCGGTTCGCACCCAGCGACCGTCGGCGCAGGAGTCCTCGCCAACCACCAGCGGGGCCCACGGGGAAACCACCGGCTCCCACGCCGGCGACGCCCCGCATGAGAACCCCCGGCCCGCAACAGCGAGGACCGACGCGGGAGCCCTCGGCCCGCAGTCGGCGACGGCTGACGCGAGCCGCGGGCTTGCACCCCGTGAAGGCCAACGCCGTAGAGCTCAGCCCCGCAACCAGCGAGGACCGACCGGGAAGCCACCGGCTCGCACGCCGGCGACGCCCGGCACGACAGCCCCCGGCTTGCGACCAGCCACGGCCGACACGGATGCCCTCCGTTCGCAACCAGCCACGGACGGCGCACGAGCCCGGGCTCGCAGGACGCCACAGCCCACGCGAGGCACCCGCCCCGCACCCCGCGACGGCTCGAGCCGGAGCCGACCGCACCGCGAGTTGCAGGACCGCACCCCCTGAGTCACGCTGTTCCCACATCATCACTCTGGGTTTACCGGCGATAACGCTGCGAACCAGCCCGCCGGTCACCGCAGCAGGCGGCCGTTCCACTCAGCCACTCTGCTGGATCCGATCTCCGTCTTCTTCCGGACCTCAATTCGGGGAGTCGCAGCCGTGATCAGCCAGCCAAGCAGGCATTGCACGGTGGAGCTCCAAGCCCTGCCGTCGCGGATCGGCCAGGTCCGCAGAATCGTCTCTGCGCAGTTGCGCTACTGGCATCTGGACCCCTTGATAGACCGGGCCGCACTCGGCGTGACCGAGCTGCTGACCAACGTGCACCGACACGCCCAGCCGGACAAGCTGTGCACCGTGGAGATCGAGCTGCTGCTCGACCGGCTCACGGTCTCGGTGCACGACCACGACCCCCGCCTGCCCGAGGTACGGGACGTGGACGCCACGGAAACCTGCGGTCGCGGTCTCGCGATGGTCGCCGCGGTCAGCGAGAGCTGGGGCGTGCGCCCGGACGGCGAGTCGGGCAAGGTCGTGTGGTTCACGCTTCCGGCGCCCGCGCCCACGGGGGCGACGTCCGTCCTCGCGCCTTACCACACGACCCACAGGGCCCCGCACCGGCACTCCGCCGACGCCCTCGACCCCCTCGACGGCCGCAGGCCCGAACGCGCTCCCGCCCGGTCCGCCGTTGCCGGCTGACCGGGCGGTGACCTCCACCTCGTACGTCCTTGCGTCGTACGTCACTCCGTGGCGATGGCGCGCAGCACGTCCAGTCGGGCCGCCCGCCGGGCCGGGCTCAGGCCCGCGAGGGCTCCGGCCGCGAGGCCCACCAGCGCCACCACCACGAGCCGCACCGGCGGGATCGCGAAGGCGAAGGCGCTGTCCGACGCGCCGTCGGAGGCCTTGACCAGCACCCAGCCCAGAAAGGCACCGAGGGCGAGTCCACCCGCCGTGCCGAAGGCGGCGACGAGGACCGACTCCCAGCGGACCATGGCGCGCAGCTGCGCTCGGGTCTGCCCGACCGCCCGCAGCAGACCGAGTTCACGGGTGCGCTCGTGGATCGCGAGGGTGAGCGTGTTGGCGATGCCGAGCAGGGCGATCAGCACCGCGAGGGCGAGCAGCGCGTAGACCAGGGTCAGCATCATGTCGATGCCGCCGGCCGAGACTTGCGCGTACTCGTCACGGGTCTGCACCTCGGGATTTCCGTACCGCTCGGCGATCTGCCGCACCGCCGCCTTGCCGTCGGCCGTGCCCACGCCTTCCTTGAAGGTGACGGCGACGAGCGTGTCGGAGTCCTGGGTGCGGTGCGGGGCCCAGGCGGCGCGGGTGATGACGTAGTCGCCCGCGAGTTCGGAGCGGTCGTAGACCGCGCGGACGGTGAAGTTCTCCTGTCGTCCGTCGGTGAAGGTGAGCCGGGCGGTGTCGCCGGTGGTGAGGTGCTGTTTGTCGGCCTCCTTCCTGGTGAGGGCGATACCGTCGGTGCCCAGGTGGCCGAGCGAGCCGCGTACGTCACCGAGGTCGAACACCTTGCCGAGCGTGACCGGGTCGGTGACGGTCAGCGCACGCCCCTTGCCGTTGACTTCGGCGACCCCGCGGCCCAGACCGACCGCGTACCGGACGGCCGGCTGACGCGCGATCGCGGGGGCCAGCTTGGGGCTGAGCCCGCTGCCGCCCGCGCCGAACGACGGGGAGCTGACGGCGACATCGCCCGCGAACGACCGGGAGACCGTCTGGTCCATGGTGGCCTTCAGCGAGGCGCCGAAGACCGTGAACAGCGAGACGACGGCGACGCCGATCATCAGGGCGCTCGCGGTGGCGGCGGTCCGCTTCGGGCTGCGCAGCGCGTTGCGCCGGGCCAGGCCGCCGGTGACGCCGCGCAGCCCCTCGAGGGGCGCACCGAGGGCTCGTACGGCGGCCGACGACGCGACGGGCCCCAGAACCACGAAGGCGGCGAGGGCCAGGACGGCGCCGAGGCCCGCGAGCCACAGCGACGGATGCGCCAGTACGCCGGTCAGGGTGGTCCCCACCGCCAGCGCGGCGAGGCCGGTGCCGGCGATCGCCCGTCCGCGTGAGGCCCCGGACTGGTCGACGGCCGTCTCGCGCAACGCGGCCAGCGGGGCGGTGCGTCCCGCGCGTACGGCGGGCAGCAGCGCGGAGCCGAGGCAGACCACGACGCCGACCGCGAGCGGCAGCAGCAGGGACAGGCCGCTGATCACCAGGTCGCCGCCCGGGAAGGGGAATCCGATGGCGGGGAAGAGGGCCTGGAGCCCGGCGGCGATCCCGACACCACCCGCCAGACCCGCGGCCGACGCGGTCACGGCGACGGCGCTCGCCTCGACGAGGGTCGACACGGTGACCTGGCGGCGGGAGGCGCCGAGGGCACGCAACAGGGCGTTCTCGCGGGTGCGTTGGGCGACGACGATCGCGAAGGTGTTGTGGATGGAGAAGGTCGCGACCAGCAGTGCGATGCCGGAGAAGACGAGCAGGAGGGTGGTGAAGATGTTCAGGAACTGGCTGGAGATCATGTCGGTGTTCTCCTGCGCCGACTCCTGGCCGGTGATCGCCTCGACTCCCTTGGGCAGGACGGGATTCAGGTCGGCCACGAGCGTGTCCTGGCTGACCCCGGGGCCCGCCCGCACCCGGATGCTCGCGGCCTCGCCGGGCTTCGCGGTGAGGTACTTCTCGGCATCGGGCTGCGTCATCCCGGTGAACGTCACCTGCGCCATGCCGTCCTCGCCTCCGAAACTCGCGAGGCCCACGATCCTCACCTTGACCGGATCGGGGGTGCGCAGGGTCGTCGTGTCGCCGATCTTCAGGCCGCCCTTCTTCGCGGCCCCTCGGTTGACGACGACCTCGCCGGGCTTCGACGGGGCGTGGCCCGCGGCGAGTTGGTACGGGTTGAGCTTGGGGTCGGTGATCCAGTTGCCGGCGAGGGTGGGCGGGCCCTGGCCGCCGATGGGCTTGCCGTCGCCGCCGACGAGCTGGCCCGCGCCCTGGATGTCGGGGGCGGCGGCCGCGACGCCGGGGACGCGCTCGACCGTTTTGACCAGGGCGGTGTCGACCGGCCGGCGCACGCCCTGGCTCTCGCCGGGCGTCGTGATGGCGTCCGCGCTGCGGACGACCGCGTCGGTGCCCTTCGTCGCGTCGCCGAACATGGTGTCGAAGCCGGCCCGCAGTGTGTCGCCCATGACCAGTGTTCCGGCCAGGAAGGCGACGCCGAGGAGCACCGCCAGGAACGTACCGGCGAAGCGGCGTCTGTGGGCGCGCAGGGAGGAGACGCTGATGCGCAGCGCGGCGTTCATTCCCGGACTCCCTTGCCGTCGAAGGCCTTCATCCGGTCGAGGACCTTGTCGGCGGTCGGGGACTCCATCCGGTCCACGAGGCGTCCGTCGGCGAGGAAGACCACCTCGTCGGCGTGCGCGGCCGCCACCGGATCGTGGGTGACCATGATGACCGTACGGTCCATCCGGCGCACCGCTCGGGCGAGGAGGTTCAGGACCTCCTCGCCCGAGCGGGAGTCGAGGTTGCCGGTGGGTTCGTCGGCGAAGACGACATCGGGTCGGCCGGCGAACGCCCGTGCCACGGCGACGCGTTGCTGCTGTCCGCCCGAGAGTTCCGCGGGGCGGTGGTGGAGCCGGTCGCGCAGGCCCACGACGTCGACGAGCGCGTCGATCCACTCACGGGAACCGCGGGCCCCGGCGAGGTCCAGGGGCAGCGTGATGTTCTCCGCGACGGTCAGCGTCGGGACCAGGTTGAACGCCTGGAAGACGAAGCCGACGCGGTCGCGGCGCAGCAGGGTGAGGCGGCGGTCGTCCAGGGTGCTCAGTTCGGTGTCGCCGATGAACGCGGCGCCCGAGGTGAGCGTGTCCAGGCCCGCCGCGCAGTGCATCAGGGTGGATTTGCCGGAGCCCGAGGGCCCCATGATCGCGGTGAAACGCCCGGCCGGAAAGCCGACGCTCACCCCGTCCAGGGCCCGTACTGCGGTGTCGCCGGTGCCGTACACCTTGACGGCGTCGGCGACACCCGCGGCATGACGCGTCGCGGTAGCGGTGCTCATGCCGCTCCTCCCTTGCCCGTCCGGCCGAACTGCTCGTCCAGGACGGAGAGCCGCCGCCAGTACTCGTCCTCGTCGATCTCGCCGGAGGCGAAGCGCCGGCCGAGCACGGCGATCGGCGAGTCGCCGGTCGGGTGGGAGTCGCCCATCGCGCGCCATGGTCCACGGCGGCCGCGCCAGACCGTACGGCGCAGGACCGTCACGACGCCGATCACGACGGCCGCCCAGATCAGCGGGAAGAACAGGATCCACGGGCCGGGGCCACCGCCGTCCCAGTTCGCCAGGGTCTGCATCTCTAGTCATCTCCTAGGTGGGAGCTGTTGCGATGCCTTGAGACTCGCTCCGGGAGGGGGTCCGAGTCGTCGTACGGCCAGCGGCCGTACGCGTACCTCCGCGGGAGTACGTGAGGCGCCGCGGCCTGCTTCCCGAGATCCTGGTTGCGGCGGCCATGGCCGAGGCCGAGCGGCTCGCCGCGCTCGACGGCGCGGTCTGCGCGGCGGCCGCCGTCGACCCGCGCCATTGGGAGCTGGTGCACTTCTCGCTCTGGGATCACGACACGCCCAAGGCCCCGGGCGAGGTCTTCCAGGTGCTGCACATGTCGGCGCCCGGGCGCGACCGGCTGCCGCGGGGCCGGCAGTGGTGAGCGCGATCCCTCCGAACCTCGACGGGGCGGTCCATACGGTGGTACGCACGGTCCTCGGGGACGTGCCGACCGAGCACCTCGGGATATGCGACGCCCACGACCACCTCTTCTTCGGCAGCCCCCAACTCCCCGGCCAGGAACTGCGCGACGCGTCCGCCGCCCGGGCCGAACTGGCCGCGTTCCGCGAACAGGGCGGCGCCACCGTGGTGCAGTGGACGCCGTACGGGCTGGGCCGGCGCGCCGCGGACCTGCCGCTGCTCTCCCGCGACACCGGCGTCCATGTGGTCGCCGCGACGGGACTGCATCAAGCGGCGCACTACACACCGGAGTCGCTGACCGAGCTGCGCGGCAAGCCGGCGGACGTCTTCGTCTGCGAACTCACGTCGGGCATCGGCACGTCCGGCGTCCGGGCCGGGCTCATCAAGGTCGCGGGTGGCTTCCACGCGCTCGACGCGCACGCCCGCTGGACGATGACCGCCGCGGCCGAGGCCCATCACGCCACGGGTGAAGTCGAGCCCCGCCCCAAGTAAAGCCCGCCGCAACGGCGTATGGCATATCGGCCGGATCGGGTATGGCGGGATCGCCGCGGATCCCCTTAACCTCGTAAATAGTAGCTCTATGTAGTTTTCCGGGTGCCGCAAGTGTTTCTCACCCCAGGGTTTCGGGGTACTTGCCTGCGGTAGTGCACAACCGTCCACTACGATCGACGGGCACCATCTGGGCGGTTCGGGGGGAGTGGGAGGACTGCGGTGGTGCATGGGGGGCAACCCTTGTGGCGTAGGAGCAGTGCCTGTGGCAATGAGAACGAGTGCGTGGAGGTGGCCGTGCAGGAGGGGCACGTACTCGCGCGCGACTCGAAGGCACCTGCCCGATCCGCGCTGTTTTTCGCCACCCCCGTCTGGACGGACTTCCTCCGCGCGGTGACGCAAGGAGAGTTAGCAGGCCCGTGACTTCCTTACCGGGCCAACGGCATGAGGGGTGGGGCCTTATGGGCACCGAGGCATCAGCGATGCGGCAGGACGAGAAGCATGTGCGCCGTCGGTCCGCCGCTGCGAGCGGTGCCGTGGTGTACTCCCTTTCCGCCGGAGCGCTGGCGACGGTGACGGCCGCGGCGGCTTCCTTACTGGTTGACAGCGTGGTCGCGAAGCGGATTCTGTGGGTGGTCGTGCTGCTCGCGGTCGCCATCGGCGCGGGACTGTGGCGCGCCGGCCAGTCCACTACTGCGTCCCCACCGCGTTCTGATCGTCTTCCGCACGGCCCTCGCGCGGGTTCACCGCGCTAGCGGCGGCCTCACGCCGCCCGCGCAGCGCACGGAGCACGCGCCAGGCGATGAAGGCGGCACCTGAGCTGCCGAACAGGCTCATGACCGCCGTGCCTATGCTCGACCAGGGAAGATGCAGGTCTCCGGCCGCCTCGACCACGAAGAGGGCGGCACCGGTCACCACGACGACCACCGCGAGGGCCAGCAGGCCGACCAGCGCGACCATCTTCAACTTATTGGCCGCGCGGGCGTTCTCTATGTCGATGAGGTTCTTGGCGTGGTCCGCGTTCTGACTCACCTGCGCCTTGAGTTCTTCGTCGGTGAAACCATTTGCCTGGTCCACCGCGAGCGCGTCGGTGCGCGCCCACTCCTGCAGACGCTGCCACATCGACCTGAAGACCACGTCGGTCCTCCCCTGGCTCCACAACCGGCAGTTGGCGCCGACGACCTAGCGGGCGCCGAGCTCTTGCTTGACGCAGCCGATCAGGTCGAGAGACTCGGCGTCACCGAGTGCCAGGTCCGTGATCGTTTCAAAGCACTCCTGGTAACGCGCCAGCAGTTCCAGGTCTTCGCCGCCGGTCATGCTGCCCGCGGCGTGCTCCAGATACAGCAGGTCGTCGTCGTCCGGGAAGCCGAGCAGAACGAAACTGCCCAGCGTGCTGTAGTGGGCTCCGGCTTCGAACGGCAGCACGCGGATCCTGACGTCGTCGCGGGCGCCGAAGTCCAGCAGTTGCTGCAGCTGTCCCGCCAGTACCGTCTTCCCCCCGATCTGGCGCCGCACCGCGGCCTCGTCCAGAACGAAGGTGGAGACGAGCTGCCCGTTCCCTTCGAACATCCTCTTCTGCCGCGCCATTCTCAGCTCGACCACGCGCTCGGCCCGGCCGGGCTCGATGCCTCGCGGTGCGAGCAGCGCTGACGCGTAGTCGCGGGTCTGCAGATGCCCGGGGACGACGATGGGGTGGTACGTGTGCAGGGTGGTCGCGGCGCTCTCGTACCCCAAGTACTGGGCGAACTGGGGGGTGAGGACATCGTGGAAGGAGGACCACCAGCTGGGCCCCTTGCTTCCCCGTGCCGCTTCCTCCAGTTCCCCCACGACCGTGTCGTCGGTCAAGCCGTAGAGCGTCATCAGTGCACGCAGGTCGCTCACGGAGACGCTGACGGTGCCCGTCTCCACGCGGATGAGTTTCGACTGCGACCATTCCACCCGTTCTGCCGCCTCGCGCTGGGTCAGGCCCACACGTTCGCGTGCCTGACGCAGAGCGAGGCGCAGCTTGCGCCGGTTGAGACTCGGATCCACCGGGGGTGTCATTCGTCGCTCCTTCGCCGCGCACGTACCCTGAGCCCATCCGGCCATGCACAGAAAGTTCCTAGCTTTCAGCTCCGGTCATTATGCCTCCATCAAAGAGGATAGAGCTGATGGGCACTTCCCGGCGGACGGCGGCCCACCGCCCTCGACCTCGATCCGCGGTCCGATCTGCTGAGACGGTGTCATCTCCGCAACGCCGCAGGGAGATCCGTGGTTCCACACGCGGCGCGTTGGGGGCGCACTCGGCCGCTGACGGCGCGTAACGAATGTGCCGGAGCGCGGAGTTGACACCTTCGTGCTCCCACACGCCGAATGCGCCCGGCGCCCGAGGTGTCGTCAGGACGGCTCGAGGGCCAGCGCCGCCGGCGGGTCGTCCAGTACCGGCTGCCACGCCAACTCCGCAGCCCCGACGAGGGTGTTGTGGTCGAGGGTGCAGGCGAGGATGGGAACGCCGCCGCTCTGGCCCCACAGGCTGCGGTCGGCGACGACGGCGCGCAGGCGGTCGGGGTCGGCGTCGAGGAGGGTGAGGTGCAGGCCGCCGAGGATGATCCGGTCGGGGTTGAGGATGTTGACCAGTCCGGCGAGTCCGAGGCCGAGGCGGTCGATCAGCGCCTCGGTGGCCATGCGGACGGACGGGTCGTCGTACCGGGTACGGATCAGGTCGTTGGCCTGCTGGAGGAGGGACACCTCGGGGCCGGGGTCGCGGCCCGCCGCGGTGAGGAACGCCAGCGGGTCCGCCTCGACGTCGAGACAGCCGCGGCTGCCGCAGTAGCAGGGGCGGCCCTCGGGGTTGACGGTGAGGTGGCCGACTTCGAGGGCGAGGCCCGAACTGCCCGTGTGCAGGCGGCCGTCGAGCACGAGCGCCCCGCCGACACCGCGGTGCCCCGTGGCCACGCACAGCAGGTCGCGGGCGCCGCGCCCGGCGCCGTGGCGGTGCTCGGCGAGGGCGGCGAGGTTGATGTCGTTCGCGGCGAACGCCGGGCCCTGGATGCCCGCCGCGCGCACCCGCTCGGCGAAGATCTGGCGTACGGGGGCGCCCGCGGGCCAGGCCAAGTGCAGTGGGTTGAGGGCGAGACCGTCCGGTTCGGCGACGGCGGACGGTACGGCGAGTCCGGCGCCCACACAGCGCCGCCCGGTCTCGTGGAGCAGTTCGGCGCCCGCCTCGACGACCGAACCGAGCACCTTCGCCGGATCGGCGTCGACGGTCTCGCAGCTGGGCGTGGTGGCGACGATCCGGCCGCCGAGCCCTACCAGCGCCGCGCGGAACCCGTCGGCGTGCACCTGCGCGGCGAGCGCGACCGGCCCGTCCTCGGCGACCTCCAGGCGGTGCGAGGGCCGCCCCTGCGAACCGGCCGCCGCGCCGGGCCGCGCGTCGACCCGGATCAGCCCCAGTGCCTCCAGCTCCGCGGCCACCGCGCCCGCGGTCGCCCGGGTGACCCCCAGCTCGGCGGTGAGCACGGCTCGCGTCGGCGCACGTCCGGTGTGCACGAGCTCCAGCGCGGGTCCGAGCGCCCCGCGCCCCCGGTCCAGCCGCGTCCGCGTGTTCCCTTCCCCCGCCGCCCGGGGGCCCGCCTTGCCGTTCATGAGGGCGAGTCTCCCATGATCCGATCGTGCGGTGCCCCGTCCGGCGCCACCTGGAAGCCACTCACACGCAGGGTCACGTTCAGACGGCCGGTCAGCCCCAGTTCGGGCGGCGCCGTGCCGGCGTGCACCCGGGGAACCCCGTGGTAGGCGAGCCGGGAGGCCCCGCCGAACACGAACAGGTCCCCGCTGCGCAGCTCTAGATCCGTGTACGGCCGCGAGCGCGACTCGGTGTTCCCGAACCGGAAGACGCACGTGTCGCCCAGGCTCAGCGACACCACCGGCGCGTCCGACTTCTCGTCGCTGTCACGGTGCATGCCCATGCGGGCGTCGGCGTCGTAGAAGTTGATCAGTGCGATGTCGTACGGCGCCCTGGCGGCCGCGGGGCCGAGGGCGTCCCGCACCGCGCGGCGGCCGAGCTCGTCCAGCCAGGCCGGGAAGGGCTTCACGGGGGTGCCGTCGCCGTCGACGACCGTGCGCGCGTACCGGTAGGGGTACCAGTGCCAGCCGAGGCAGACCTGCCGGGAGGTCATCGTGCCGCCGCCGGGTGTGCGGACCGTACGCAGTCCGGCCGGCGGGCAAGCCCACTCGCGGCAGGCCTCAAGGAGCTCCCGCTGGGCATCCGGGTCCAACCAGTCCGGCAGGTGCACCGCGCCCGGCGCGATCTCCGTGCGGTTCCGGGGAAACAGCTCCGCGTCCATGGACATGCCACCATCCTCGCGCACCCCGGCCGTACCGTGCTCGGATCTGCTCCGGCCCCGGTGCGAACCTGGCTGAGCTGCGGCTCGGCTAGCCTTGACCCACGATGAACGACCGGATGACCGCGCCCTGGGCCGAGTACGCGCTGGCCCGCTTCCCCGAGGACCCCCGCGACCGGCTCCGTGCCTGGGACGCCGCCGACACCTATCTGCTGCGGCACCTCGCGGAGAGCGGAACCTCGCTGTCCGGGTCGGTCGTGGTGGTCGGCGACCGCTGGGGCGCGCTCGCCACGGCGCTGTCGGCGCACCGGCCGACGCAGATCACCGACTCGTTCCTCGCGCAGGAGGCGACCCGGGCAAACCTGGCCCGCAACGGGGTCGAGGCGGCTGCGGTACGGCTGCTGACCACCCAGGACACCCCTCCCGACCGCATCGACGTGCTGCTCGTCCGGGTGCCGAAGAGCCTCGCCCTGCTGGAGGACCAGCTGCACCGGCTGGCGCCCGGCGTACACGAGGGCACGGTCGTCGTCGGCACGGGCATGGTCAAGGAGATCCACACCTCGACGCTGCACCTCTTCGAGCGGATCCTCGGCCCGACCCGCACCTCACTGGCCGAGAAGAAGGCCCGGCTGATCTTCTGCACCCCGTACCCGGGGATCGCCCGGGACCCCAACCCGTGGCCGTACAGCTATCAGCTGCCCGACGGCATCGGCCCGGTCTCCGGCCATACGGTCATCAACCACGCGGGCGTGTTCTGTGCCGACCGGCTCGACATCGGCACCCGCTTCTTCCTCCAGCACCTGCCACGCAGCCGCGGTCCCGAGCAGGTCGTGGACCTGGGCTGCGGCAACGGGGTCGTCGGTACGGCGATCGCGCTGGCCAATCCGGAGGCCGAGGTGCTGTTCGTGGACGAGTCGTACCAGGCGGTCGCCTCGGCGCAGGAGACGCACCGGGCGAATACCGGGGGCAGCGCGGAGTTCCGCGTCGGCGACGGTCTTGCGGCTGTCCCCGCGGGAAGCGTGGACCTCGTCCTCAACAATCCGCCGTTCCACTCGCACCAGGCGACGACGGACACCACGGCCTGGCGGATGTTCTCGGGGGCGCGGCGTGCACTGCGGCCGGGCGGCGAGCTGTGGGTGATCGGCAACCGTCATCTCGGCTATCACCTGAAGCTGCGCCGTCTCTTCGGCAACAGTGAACTCGTGGCGAGCGACGCGAAGTTCGTGGTCCTGCGGGCCGTCAAGAAGTAGCGTCCCGCAAGGCGCGGGCTCGGGGGCTCCTCGGTGCGTCAGGAAGTCGTTCCTCGCAGCACGCGGGGCGAGGCGCCGAGTTCACGGCGGCACGCCTTGTTGAAGGCCTGTAGGTCGGGGATGCCGACGGAGGCGGCGACCGCCGGGATGGAGAGTGTCGAGGCGCGCAGCAGATGGTGGGCGCGCTCCAGTCTGCGGCGGCGGATGTAGGCCACGACCGTGGTGCCGGTCTCGGCGCGGAAGAGCCGGGTGAGGTGGTTGTGGGAGATCCCGGCGGCGCGGGCGATCTCCGGGATCGTCAGCGGGGCGGCCAGCTGCGCCTCGATGTGCGCGATCGCCGTGCCGACCGCCGGATGCGGGCCCCGGCTCGCGGCGGTGGGCGGGGTGAGCTGCGCGAGGCGCCACAGCGCGGTCCAGATCTCGGCCCGGGTGTGCTCGGGTGCGCCGGGGGCCGCCGCGATCGCGTTCAGCAACAGGCTGGAAAGCATGGGGAATTCGGGTCCCGCGTCCTGCATCACGGGGACGGTGCGGGGCGGGCCCGCGGGGGCGATACGGAGATGGGCGTAGAGGTGTTCGGAGCGGCCCTGGTAGCGGTAGCGGACCGTGGTACCGGGCGGTACGAGGCTGACGCGGCCGGGGCGGATGGTGTGCGCGGTGCCGTCGACGGTCAGCTCGGCGTCGTACCGGTACAGGTGCAGCTGCCACAGCTCCGGCAACCGGAAGACGTCCGTCCTGCTCGCCACGCCGTGCACACCGACGCCGATGTCGACGACGGCGGGTGGCTCGCCGAGGTGCAGTTCCGTCTCCCGCATGGTGAAAAATTACCAGCAGTGGTGAGCGGGGCCAACGCGGCGACGGTGGCGCCGAACCTACGGTGAGTCGCATGACCAACACGCTGGAGCACACCACGGGCGCCACACTCCTGAGTTCGGTCCGGATGGCGCACTTCGTGGCGCACGGCTCGCTGCGGCTGGACGCCGTGGTGCCGCCGGAGATGAATGCCGAGGGAACGGAGGTCCTGCGCGCGGGCATGCCCGACGTGCCGTACGGCAGCACCGTGCCGGACGCCTACCCGGAGGGGTCCTTCGTCCGTCGACTGATAGAAGTCCCCGCCGTGGCCGGGGCCTTGCGGAGCCTCGTCGGACCCGGCCCCGCCGTCGACCACCACTACGTCCACATCCGCGAGCCGCGCGAGGGGCGGGCGCAGCCGCTGCACGGCGACGCGATCATCGATGTGCGCACCGACGCCTTCGACGTGCAGTTGATGTACTACCCGCAGGACGTCACCCTCGACATGGGCGGCACGCTCAGCGTGCCGGGCAGCCATCTGCGGCGCACCAACGAAACGGACACCGGGCGCTACCAGAATCTGCGTGGGCAGAGCCGACTGGCCTGCCCGGCGGGCACCGTGGTGTTTCTGCACCATGGCCTGTGGCACGGCGGGCGGCGCAACGACAGTGATGTGGTCCGCTATATGTTCAAGATCCGCTTCAATCCGACGGTCCGGCAGCGGCGGCTGTGGGACACCGCGGACCTCGACGACCCGCGTGTCGCCGAGGAGCTCGCAACGACGTTCCCGTGGTACGAGCCCGCCACCGGTCGCCTCGAGGTCTACAACCGTGTCCTGCTGTGGCGCTCGCTCACCGGGGACGACTCCTTCGACCTGGACCACTGGGTGACCCGGGTCTCCAACCGCCCTCAGGAGAACGCCGTATGAGTATCCGTCAGCAGGTTTTGGTCCTCTACCTGGCCACATCCGCCCTGGACGCGGAGGTGGTGGGCTGGTCTGTCTACGACGGCACCGGCCGGACGTCCCCCACGACCGGGGACAGCGACGAACCGCCGTACGAGTCGGGCGTGCATGCCCTGGAGGACGGCTGGCGGCTGTTCCAGGCGGCGCAGCTGATCCCGCCGTATCCAGGGGGCGAGTACGACGTGTCGTTCCTCAAGCACGAGTTCTTCTTCGAGAAGCTGGTCGACATCGAGACCGCCTGAGGTCATGCCCTCAGTACGCCGATGAGCCGTGCCACCGTCCGCGCCATCGCCTCCCGTCCCACGCTGAGGTACGTGCGGGAGTCGACGGCCTCGGGGCGGGCGGCGAGGAACTCTCGGATGGCCCCGGTCATCGCGATGTTCAGTGCGGTGCCGACGTTGACCTTGGCGATGCCGCCCGCGACGGCCGCCGCCAGTTCGTCGTCCGGCACTCCGGAGGAGCCGTGCAGGACGAGCGGCACGTCGAGGGCCGCGGCCAGCCGCTTGAGCCGGCCGTGGTCGAGAGCCGCGGTGCGCGTGGTCATCGCGTGCGAGCTGCCGATCGCGACGGCCAGGGCGTCCACGCCGGAGTCGGCCACGAAGGCGCGGGCCTCGGCGGGGTCGGTGCGGGCGCCTGGCGCGTGCGCTTCGAGCGGCGGCTTTGCCCGTCTCCCCCGCCCGCCCGGGCCGGCCTTGCCACCCACCTCACCCAACTCGGCCTCGATCCAGAGATCTTGGGTGTGTGCCCAGTCGGCGGCGGCCCGGGTGGCGGCGAGGTTCTCCTCGTACGGCAGCCGGGCCGCGTCGTACATCACGGAGCTGAATCCGGCGCCGGGTGCCTGTCGGAGCAGGTCGTCGCTCTGGACGTGGTCGAGGTGCAGCGCGACGGGCACGGCGGCGCGTTCGGCGGCCGCGGTGGCGGCGCGGGCCAGCGGGAGCAGCCGGCCGTAGCGGAACTTCACCGCGTTCTCGCTGACCTGGAGGACGACGGGGGCGGCCACGGACTCGGCGCCCGCGATGACGGCCTCGACGTGCTCCAGGGTGATGATGTTGAAGGCGGCGACGGCGGTCCGCGCCCCGGCCGCGGCGGTGACCAGGTCACCGGTGGCTGCGAGTGGCACAACTCCTCCTTGGCTACAGGTGATCGAGCCGACTCAGTGGGCGGTCCGGTCGAGGATCACCGAGCGGGTGAGGTGGCGCGGCCGGTCGGGGTCGAGTCCGCGGGCCGCGGCGACGGCGACCGCGAGCCGCTGGGCGCGCACGAGCTCGGCGAGCGGGTCGAGAGCGCCGGCCACCCACAACGCGCCCGTGGCCCGTACCTGTTCGGCCAGTCCTTCGGGCGCCTCACCGAACATCCAGGTGGCCGTGGAGCCGGTGGTGACACTGATGGGCCCGTGCCGGTACTCCATCGCCGGGTAGGCCTCGGTCCAGGCCAGCGAGGCTTCGCGCATCTTGAGCCCGGCCTCATGGGCGAGCCCGACGGTCCAGCCGCGGCCGAGGAAGGTGAACTGCGTGCAGTCGACGAGCCCTTCGGGCAGCGGCGTCTCGAGCGCGGTGCGCGCGTCGGCGACGACGGCGTCGGTGTGCAGTCCGAGGTGGGCGCGGAGCAGGGTGAGCGCGGTGGTCGCGAACCGGGTCTGCACCACGGACCGTTCGTCCGCGAAGTCGAGCACGACGAGGTCGTCCGCTGCCTCCATCACGGGGGTCTCGGGGTCGGCGGTTATCGCGGTCGTGCGGGTACGTCCACGCAGCCGCCCGAGGAGTTCGAGCACCTCGGTGGTGGTGCCGGACCGGGTGAGGGCGACCACGCGGTCGTATGCGCGGGTGTCCGGGAACTCCGACGCGGCGAAGGCGTCCGTCTCGCCCTGCCCTGAGTGCTCACGCAGCGCGGCGGCGGACTGCGCCATGAAGAAGGAGGTCCCGCACCCCACGATCGCGACCCGCTCCCCCACGGCGGGCAGCGCGCCGCCGTGTGCCGTGGCCTGCTCGGCGGCGCGGATCCAGCACTCGGGCTGGCTGCTCAGCTCGTCCTCGACATGGGTCATGCCCTACCCCTCCCATTGATGCTCGTTCATGCAAGATATAGCTAGCTTTCGAGCACAATCAAGCAAATCTGCACCGGGAATGCTCGGGAATCCGGTGCGCTAGGGTCGCGGAGGATCGAGGAACGGAGAGTGCGGATGTCGCGCGACGCCCGCTGGAAGGCACTGCTGGAACTGCTCGTGGAGCGGGGCCGGCTGGAGGTCGAGCAGGCCGCCGCCGAGCTGGAGGTGTCGGCCGCGACGATCCGGCGCGACTTCGACCAGCTCGCCGAGCAGCAGATGCTCGTGCGCACCCGGGGCGGCGCGGTCGTGCACGGGGTCTCGTACGAACTGCCGCTGCGCTACAAGACCGCCCGGCACGCCTCGGAGAAGCAGCGCATCGCGAAGGCGGTGGCCGATCTCATCGCGCCCGGCGAGGCGGTGGGCCTGACCGGCGGCACGACCACCACCGAGGTGGCCCGCGCGCTGGCCGTACGCCCCGATCTGGCCTCGGGTTCGCCCGCGCTGACCGTGGTGACGAACGCGCTCAACATCGCCAATGAGCTCGCTGTACGCCCCCAGTTCAAGATCGTGCTGACCGGCGGGGTTGCCCGCCCGCAGTCGTACGAGCTGGTCGGACCCCTCGCGGACGGTGTACTCAGCCAGATCACCATGGACGTCGCCGTCCTCGGCGTGGTCGCCTTCGACGTCGCGCACGGCGCGGCCGCCCATGACGAGGCCGAGGCCGCGATCAACCGGCTGCTGTGCGAGCGCGCCGCGCGCGTGATCGTCGCGGCCGACTCCAGCAAGCTGGGGCAGCGCGCCTTCGCCCGGATCTGCGCGGCCGACTCGGTGGACACCCTGGTCACGGACGCGGCGGTGGGTGAGGAGATGGTGCGGCGGTTCGAGGAGGCGGGGGTCGGGGTCGTCGCCGTCTGACGACCCCGACCCCGGCTCGGCGATGCGTCAACAGGGGTTTCTCAGAGCCGAGTTCACGAACTCTTCCGCGCCTGCGCGGCGCCTGTGAGCGTGCGGACGTCGCGGCTGGTGGCCGCGGGGTCGGGCGCGGCGAGCACGATCCTGGGACTGCCCGGGCGGTGCAGGGTGATGGAGGGGAAGGCGGGCTCGGCCTGGGCGAGTTGGCCGGTGCCGGGGGCCTGGGGATACATGCCCAGGCTCGCCCAGACGGCCCAGGAGGACATGGCGCCTAGGTCGTCGTTGCCGACGAGGCCGTCGGGGCGGTCGCTGAACAGGGTGGCCAGGGCGCGGCGGACCGTGTCGCGGGCGCGGTCGGGGCGGCCCGCGTAGTCGTACGCCCAAGGGGTGTCGAAGGAGGGCTCGTTGCCGAGGTAGGCGTAGGGCTGGGTGCCGCCCGCGTTGAGCTGGGTGAAGAAGGTGTCCAGGCGGCTGGTGACGGCGGCGTTCCCGCCCATCAGGGTGAACAGGCCGGGCAGGTCGTGCGGGACCATCCAGGTGTACTGGGCGGCGTTGCCCTCGACATACTCCTTGGTCTGCGCGGGCGTGAAGGCCGGCCAGGTGCCGTCGGCGGCGCGCGGCTGGAGGTAACCGGTGGCGGGGTTGAAGAGATGGCGCCAGTTCCCGGAGGCCTTCAGCAGGGTGTCGTGGGCGGCGGTGTCGCCCAGACTGTGGGCGAGCTGGGCCAACGCGTAGTCGCAGACGGCGTATTCGAGGGTGGTGGCCGCCGAGCCCCACACTCCCTTGGCGCCGGCGGGGACGTAGCCGACGGTGTCGTACTGCTCGTGTCCGGGCCGCTGGCGCTCGTCCTTACGGCCCGCCATGGCGGCGCGCAGCAGGCCGCGGGCGTCGAAGTCGGTGGCGCCGAAGGCGTGGACGGCGGCGGCGATGACGGGCAGCGGGTCGCCGACCATGACGCCGGTGCCACCGTTGGCGAGGGTCCAGCGGTCGAAGTAGCCCGCCTGGAGGCCCTGGTTGAGGACGGACTGTGCGATGTCGGAGGCCTCGTGCGGGGCCAGCAGGGCGAGCAGCTGGACCTGGGAGCGGTAGACGTCCCAGCCGGAGAAGTTCGCGTACTGAACGTGTCCGGGGCGGGTGCGGTGGATGGCGCCGTCCATGCCGGGGTAGCGGCCGTCGGTGTCGCTGAGGGTGCTGGGGTGCAGGAGCGCGTGGTAAAGGGCGGTGTAGAAGACGCGGCGCCGGGTGTCGGTGCCGCCGCCGACGGCGATGCGGCCTAGCCAGTCGTTCCACTGGGCGCGGGTGGCCCGGCGGATCTCGTCGTACGGGTTCGTGTGCTGCTCGGCGGCGACGTTCCGGCGGGCACCGTCGACGCTGACGAAGGAGACGCCGACCCGGACGGTGACCGTACGCACGTCGGGTCCGAAGGAGACGTGGGCGGCACCCGGTTTGCCGTCCGGGTGGGCGGCCTCGGCGAAGGGATGGTCGAAGGCGGCGTGGAAGTAGAGCCGGTAGCGGTTCTTGGACTTGCAGAAGCCGCCGCTGTCGGTGAAGCCGGACAGGGTGTCGGTGCCGATGTCGACCGTGCCGGTGGCCGCGTTGAACGCCTTGCCGGCGTCGATGCTCAGCGCGGCGGGGCGGTCGTCGGTGTCCGGGTAGGTGAAGCGGGCGATGCCCGAGCGCTGGGTGGCGGTGAGTTCGGTGCCGATGCCGTTGTCGAAGTTGACGTGGTAACTGCCGGGTGAGGCCTGCTCGTTGGCGTGCGAGAAGGTCGCCCGGCCGGCCCTGTCACCGGCGAGCATCGGCATGAAGGGCACATTGCCGTAGTCCTTGCACCCCGCCCCGGAGATATGGGTGAGGCTGAACCCTCTGATCCGGTTGTCCCCGTACGCGTACCCGCCGTGCTGGTAGGTCACCGTGTCCGGGCTCCACTGCACTCCGCCGAGCGGTGCCGTCGCTCCGGGGAAGGTGTTTCCGGCTCCGCCGCCGTGGCCGAAATCGGCCCCTCCTGGCGCGGTACCGACGAACGGGTTCACGTACTGGGCCGGATCGACGACCGCGTCGTCCGCGACGGCGGGTGCGGTCGGGGCGGTCGAGACGACGAGGACGGCGGCGCCGGCCAGCGCGGCCCGGCGGAAAGGGAATCGCACGAGGGTCTCTCCGGGCTGTGGCGGGGACAGGGCCTGGTCCCATGGCGGCAGGGCATGAGGGCGACAGTCTCCCCGGAGATGTCGCCGCCTTCGCGCCGCCGCGCCCGGAGATCACCCGGGCGGCCCAGCGCCCGTCGTCATCGGAGAGGCTCGCGCAGCGCGGCACGCTCCACCTGCGCATCATCCACAACCGGCCACACTGCGATGTCCGAACACATGCACCAACTGGCTAGACTACGCACCCTCGTGCATGTGATCCGGTCACGTCCGAACGCAGCCGTTCCCGAAGGGTTTCGACGCTTGATAGCCATCGAAGATGTCAGCAAGCGATATGCCGACGGCACGGTGGCCGTCGATCGCCTGTCCCTGCAGATACCGAACCACTCCATCACCGTGCTCGTCGGGCCTTCGGGGTGCGGCAAGACCACCACGCTGCGGATGATCAACCGGATGATCGAGCCCAGCAGCGGCACGATCCGGGTCAACGGCGAGGACATCCTGCGCAAGCCGGTCAACGCCCTGCGTCAGTCCATGGGTTACGTCATCCAGAACGCGGGGCTCTTCCAGCACCGCACCATCCTCGACAACATCGCCACGGTGCCCCGGCTGCTCGGCTGGTCCAAGCAGCGCGCCCGGGCCCGCGCGGCGGAACTGATGGAACGGGTCGGCCTCGACCCCAGCATGGCCCGCCGCTACCCGTACCAGCTCTCCGGCGGCCAGCAGCAGCGCGTCGGCGTCGCCCGCGCACTGGCCGCGGACCCGCCGATCCTGCTGATGGACGAGCCGTTCTCCGCGGTCGACCCGGTCGTCCGCCGGGGCCTGCAGGAGGAGTTGCTGCGCATCCAGGGCGAACTGGGCAAGGCGATCGTGTTCGTCACCCACGACATGGACGAGGCCATCACGATCGGCGACCGCGTCGCCGTCCTGCGCACCGGCGGCAAGCTCGCCCAGTTCGCCGCCCCCGACGAACTGCTGTCGGCGCCCGCCGACGCGTTCGTGGAGGAGTTCCTCGGCGGCGACCGGGGCATCCGCGGTCTGTCGTTCCTGTCCACGCGCGACCTCGAACTCGACCGCTCCCGGGTCTTCCCGGTCGGCACCGACTGGCAGCAGCTCGGCGGGCAGCCGGGCGACGCGGGGACGGTCCTGGTCACCGACGCGGGCGGAAAGCCGCTGGGCTGGGCCGATCTGACGGTGTGGACGGGTGACGTCCAGGCGCTGGAGCCGTACGGGCAGGCCTTCGAGGTGGGCAAGGACTCGCTGCGGGTCGCCCTGGACCGGGCGGTGCTCTCGCCCACCGGTCAGGCGGTCGCCGTGGACGGGGCGGGGCGGGTGCTCGGGCTCGCCGGGCAGGAGACGGTCGCCGCGGCGATCCGCGCGGCCCGGCAGCGGCGTGCCGCGGAGTCCTCGCAGGACTCGTCGCCGGGCTCTTCGCAGGTGAAGGCCGCGCGATGAACGGCTTCTTCGACATTCCGAGCGACCTCCAGCACAGTTACACCGGTCTGATCGCCATCCACATGCAGGAAGCGCTGATCCCGGTGCTCGCCGGTCTCCTGCTGGCGCTGCCGATCGGCCTGTTGTGCGTCCGCTACGACTGGCTCTACCCGCCCGTGCTGTGGACCTCCACGGTGCTGTACGCGATCCCGTCGATCGCCTTCTTCGTGGTGCTCATCGACTACACCGGGCTGAGCCAGCTGACCGTGATGATCCCGCTGTGTCTGTACAGCCTCGTCGTCCTGGTCCCGGCGGTCGTCGACGGCATCCGCTCCGTCCCCGAGGAGACGAACGCCGCCGCCGCGGCGATGGGCATCGGCCCCGTACGCCGTTACTTCCAGGTCCAACTGCCCATCGCGGTACCGGCGATCATGGCCGGCCTGCGGGTGGCGACCGCCTCCAGCATCAGCCTGGCAAGCGTCGGCTCGCTGATCGGCAACCAGGGGGCGCTCGGCAATCTGCTGGCCAGCGCGATGCTCTACCATCGCCCGCGCCTCGCCGTGACCTCGGTGGTCACCACCGCCGTCCTCGCGATCCTGGTCGACTTCCTGCTCGTCCTGCTGCGGCGGGTGCTCACCCCCTGGGAGCCGCCCTCCGGCCGCAGGACCGGGCGCCTCACGGCCACGACCTCGGGCCCCACGCGCACACCGGAGAGCGTCTCGTGAACGTACTCAACTTCATGCAGTCCTTCTTCACCGACGGGTCCCACTGGCACGGCTACGACGGCATCCCGCAGCGCGTGTGGGAGCACGTCCAGTACACCGCCTGGGCGCTCGCGATCGCCGCGGCCATCGGCCTGCCCATCGGCCTGGTCACCGGGCACACCGGCCGCGGTGGCAACGCGCTGGCCTTCGTGTCCTCGGGGGCCCGGGCACTGCCGACCTTCGGGCTGTTGGTGCTGATGTTCGTCTGGCTGGGCCTCGGCATCGTGCCCGTGATGATCCCGCTCGTGGTGCTGGCGATCCCCCCGATCCTCATCACCACCTACGAGGCGATCCGTACTGTGGACCCCTCCCCCGTCGACGCCGCCCGGGGTATGGGCATGTCGGAGGGGAAGGTCCTGTTCCAGGTCGAGGTGCCGACGGCGCTGCCGTTGATCCTCAGCGGCCTGCGCTCGGCGGCGATCCAGATCGTGTCGACGGCGACGATCGCCGCCTATGTCAGCCTCGGCGGGGTCGGCCGCTACATCCTGGACGGCCTCTACCAGCGCAACTACGAGAAGGTGGCGGGCGGCGCCGCCCTCACCGCCCTCCTGGCGCTGCTCGTCCTGGTGCTGTTCTGGGCCGTGACCCGGGTCGCGGTCTCCCCGGGCGTGCGCAGGCGGCGTACGGCTTGAGGGAAAGGAAAGAAGGGGGGACGGGCCCGGGCCCGTCCCCCCTTCTTCTTCTGTTTCTTCTTCTGTTCACTGCTCCGCGGTCGCCAGCGCGTGTTCGAGGACGACCAGGAGCGCGTCCCTGACCGACCCGCGCTCGCGGGCGTCGAACACGGTGAGCGGCACGTGGTCGCCGACGTCGAGGGCCCACCGTACGTCGTTCAGGTCGTGCTCGACCTTGCCGTCGAAGGCGTTGACGGCCACCGCGAAGGGGATCTCGCGGTGTTCGAAGTAGTCGACGGCCGCGTAGCAGTCGTCGAGCCGGCGGGTGTCCACGATGACGAGCCCGCCGAGGGCGCCCTCGACCAGGTCGTCCCACATGAACCCGAAGCGCTCCTGGCCGGGGGTCCCGAACAGATAGAGCTTCAGGGTCGGATCGAGCGTGACACAGCCGAAGTCCATGGCGACGGTGGTCGTCATCTTCTCCGGGGTGTGGGAGAGGTCGTCGATGCCCGCGGCGACCGAGGTGATGGACGCCTCGGTGGTGAGCGGCTCGATTTCGGAGATGGCGCCCACCGTGGTGGTCTTGCCCACGCCGAAACCGCCCGCGATGACCATCTTCACCGGCATCGGCGGCCGGGGACCCTCGGTGTCAGCGCTCACGGATCGCGCCCCGGGAGTCGGGGATAGCTCGGAGACCATCGATAACCCTTCGCAATACGGTGGCGTCGCGGGCGGAGTCGGCCTGCGGTGCGTACAAGGCCAGTTGACCGTCGGCGCGCAGGTCGTCGGCGAGCACCCTGATCACATTCAAATGCATCCGCAGTTTCGCCGCGATCTCCGCCAGCGACTGCGGCTGGCGGCAGACCGTGATGATGTCGCGGTGCTGGTCGAAGACGAAGGCGTCCAGCGTGGCCAGCCCGAGTTCGGTCGCGACGACCTGCGTCTCGATCGGAATCGTCGGTACCAGACTGCCGCCGCCGGCGATCCGCCCCGCGGTCAGCAGGAATGGCCGGACGATCGACGGGGGATGCTCCGCTCCCCATACGTCGTCGTCGGCGGCTGATGGCTCGCCGGCCGTCATCTCGTCCTCACCCTTCACCTCGCGGGTCGTCCCGGCCTTCGCGACGCCCCCGCCGACCGTCAACCGGTCGGCGCGATCCCCACGGTGTTCTTGAGCTCCATGACCAGCTGCGGGCTCAGGGCGGCACCGGCCCGGTTGGCGAAGAGGGTCATCTCGTACGCGATGTTCCCGAGCTTCGCCTCCTTGGAGGCGACCACGCCGAGCACCGCGCCCGCGCCGAGCGCGGACACCAGGACGTGTCCCTCCTCCAGATCGATGATGACCTTGTTGAGCCCGCCGAGGCCGTAGTTGCCCGACGCGCCCATGGCGAGGCTGGTGATCCCGGAGACGATGGCCGCGAGCCGCTCCGAGTCCGCCTTGCCGCGCAGTTGGGACACCGCGATCAGCAGACCGTCGGAGGACACACCGATCACGTCGACGACCCCGGCGGTCTCGGTGGCAAAACGATTGAGCAGCCAATTGAAGTCGGCAGCGGCGGTCTTCACGTCCGTCGCCGGTTCCACGGCCGCGGACTCCGGGCCACCTGTCCACATGGTCACTTGCTCATGCCTTCCGGGAATGAGGGTCTGTTGTTCTCTGTGCTGGATTCGTTCGAGGTGTCGGGACGGCCCCCTGAATGGGCCGACCCGATGCCGGTGCTGTGGGCCTCTGCCGCGCTGTCGCGCTCGGCCCGCAGGACGGCGGCCTCGAACTCGTCGATCTCGGATCGTGCCGCTTCCGCGTCGGCGGTCTGCCAGGCGGGCGGCCGCGGGTTGGTGATGGTCTGTTTGGGCAGGCGGGTCGAGGCGGTGGTGGCCTGCAGGGTCGCGCCGCGCACCCGCCGCCGCAGCGGACTGGCGCCACCCTCTCCCGGTCGCGCCGGGGCGCTGCCGGACGTCGACGGGGCCGTGCCGGAGCCGGGAGCGGTGCCCGCGCCGCGCGAGGGCCGCCCGACTCCGCTCCCCGTGCCGGTACCCGTGTTGGGGCCGGTGCCGGTGCCGCGCTGGGGACCCGGTCCGCCGGCCGCGCCCTGCGGCATACCGCGTCCTGCCGCCTCGCGTGCGCCCGCGCCCGTACCCGCCGGGGTCCGCGGGGCCGTGGCGCCCGATGCGCCGACCGGCCTGGGCCGCGAGACGCCGGGGCCGCCGTACCCGCCCACGCCGCTGTCGCCCGTCGGTTCCTGACGGCCCGTGTGGCCGGATTCCGTGCCCCGGCCGCGGGCAGGGATCCTGCGAGGCAGGGCCGAGGGGCCGGGCTCCGGATCCACCGCCGCGGGGCGCGGCTCGGTGCCGCCGGAGCGGCGCGGCGGGGGCAGGATGTGCGGGGCCCGGGCCGCGGCCCCGGTGGGGTCGGCGAGCAGCAGATGGGACGAGGGCACGGCCACGGTGGCGGTGACACCGCCGCCCGGGGTGCGGGTGAGCACGACCTCGATGCCCCAGCGCCGGGACAGACCGCCGACCACGAAGAGGCCGAGGACCTCCGTCGGGGCCAGGTCGAGCCGTTCGCGGCGGATCAGCCGGGCGTTCTCCTCCTCCAGCCGCTCGACGCTCATTCCGAGACCGTGGTCGATGATCTCGATCAGGGCGCCGCCGCCGGAGCCGTGCCGGGGGCGCAGGACGACTTCGACGCTGCTGGACGCCGGGGAGAACGTCACCGCGTTCTCCAGCAGTTCCGCGAGCATCAGTGTGAGGTCGCCGACGATGTCGGGGGCGACGGTGACATCGCCCTCGGCGTGCGGGGTGACGCGCTGGTAACCCTCGATCTGGCCGAGCGCGGCACGGACGATGTTGCTGAGCCGCATGGGCCCGGTGTTGAGGCCCGTCTCGCGGATTCCGGCGAGCAGCATCAGGCTGTCGGCGTTGCGCTGGAGGCGTACGGCGATGTGGTCGATGCGGTAGAGCCGGTCCAGTACCTCGGGGTCGGTCTCGCCGCGCTCCACCGAGTCGATCAGCGCGAGCTGACGTGCCGTCAAGTTGCTGACGCGGTGGCCGACGTTGCCGAACATCTCGGCGATGTTGCGGCGGCTGATGACCTGGCGCTCCAGCAGAGCGGTCGCGGTGACCTGCACCTGGTTGAAGGCTTCCGCGAGTTCACCGATCTCGTCGCGGACCGGGACCGGAACGGCTTCCAGGCGCGGCGGGCTCGCGTCGTCGGCGTCGTCGTCCGCGACCCGGGCGAGCTCGGTCTCGGCCGCGGCGGCCACGTGCTGGGCCGCCTCGGTGAGGGTCCGCACGGTGCGCACCACGGAGCGGCGGATCAGCACGGAGAAGAGGATCCAGGCGGCGAAGGCGGCGAGGTTCGCGGACACCAGCCAGATCACCTGCCACCAGGCGTCGCCGGACGCCTCCTGGGTGTCGGAGGCGATCTCATGGATGACCGACTCGGTGATCTTCAGCCGGTTCTGCGCCTGGCGCTCGTAGGTGGGATCGGCGGCCAGCGCGTCGCCGAGCGCGGCGCGCAGCTGGGCCGCGTTCCCGGCGACCAGACCGCTGGGGTCGACCTGGAGGGCGGCGTAGTGCTGGGCGATGACGCTCTGGAAGGGGCTGTGCTCGATCGAGGCGAGTTCGGCACCCTGTTCCTGGCTGGCGAACCGGGTGAACCGCTCGGCCTGGTAGGTGTACTGCTCGTAGTCGCCGACGGCTCCCGTGTACTCGATGAGCGCGTTGGGGTCCCGGGTCCGGGCCGCGAAGACGCTGGTCTCGAAGGACGCGTGGGCGGTGTCGGCGCGCAGCAGGGCGTCGAGCAGATTGCCCGCGGACTCCGAGGACTCGTCGCCGGACTGGCCGAGCCCGAGGCCGTTGATGAGGCCCTCGATCACCGATCCGTACGCCGGGTCGATGTTGTCGGCGGGGATCGGCCCCTCTTCGATGGTCTTGCGGAGGCTGTCGAGGCCCTCCAGTTCCTTGAGCGCCTGGGCCTCGGCGTCGGGCAGCCGGTCCCCGTAGATGGACCGTACGGCCTCTGCCTGGATGGCGACCTTCTGCTGAGCCTGGAGGTAGGAGGAGGTGTCAGGCGCCTTGTCGCCGGGGCGGGCGGCCTCGTAGCGCAGGGAGACGAGGAGCGCCTGCCGGTGCTCGCTCTGCACGCCGTCGATGAGCTTGGTGACCTGCGCGCTGTCCCGGACGAGCCGGGCGGTGTCGGCGGCGGAACGGGCCAAGCCGATCTCGGAGTAGACGATGTAGGCCATCATCGCCGACACGACGGCGAGCGGAACAATCACCAGGATGTTGAGTTTCCGACGGAAAGGCCAACGGTCGAGGAGGGAAGGCGTCCGGCCTATTCGGGGAGCCGTGGTCTGCGGCCCCCGGGCGGCTTTCCTGTGCGCGGGCACCAAACCTCCTTGACTTCATTCCCAATTGGAAGCCCGCAGCCCGAGCTGCGTGGACTCGGGTCATGTCAGCACGCTCGGGCCGAGCAAGTGGAACCAGATCCCCCGACTCGGCCAACATTAGCGGCTACCGCAAGAGTACGGCCATGATCAACCAAAACCTGGCACGGGGATACGTCGGATTCACCACCGTTTCGGTCAGGTTGCGCCCACGGGCTGAAGCCGGGCGGTCTCCATCGGTGATCTATTCGTGTCTTGACGGTGCGTTACTGCGCTCGCTTGGATCGTCATCACGCCATGCCTTCCGGCCATGCCTTCCGGCCTCCGACCGCCCATGCACAAGTCTGGATGACCAACGTGACCCACGCCAGAAGCACCAGAACGACCGCAACGTACGCTGCATCCCTGCTGGTTGTGGCCGCGGCCGCCCTCACGGGCTGCGGTTCCTCCGACAACTCGAGCGGCAAGGACCCGCTGCAGGGCGGCTCCGCCAAGGGCGGAACGGTCGTGGTCGGCTCCAACAACTTCCCCGAGAGCATCCTGCTCGCCGACATCTACGGCGAGGCCCTGAAGGCCAAGGGCATCAAGGTCAGTTACAAGCTGAACATCGGCAGCCGCGAGACCACCTACGGTCTGATCAAGAACGGCACGATCACCGTCCTGCCCGAGTACAACGGCGCCCTGCTGGCCTACCTGGACGCCAAGGCTGCCCCGACCACGGTCGCGGACACCGGCAAGGCCATCACGGCGAAGCTCGATGCGAAGCTGTCCCTGCTGGAGCCCTCCGAGGCCCAGGACAAGGACGCGATCGCGCTCAACGAGGCCACGGCCAAGAAGTACAGCCTCACCGCCACGTCGACGATCGCCGACCTCACCGATGCGGCGAAGGACCTGGTCATCGGTGGTTCGCCGGAGTTCCAGACCCGTAAGCAGGGGCTGGTGGGCCTCAAGTCCGAATACAGCCTCAATTTCAAGTCGTTCAAGGCGCTGGACGCGGGTGGTCCGCTGACCGTTGCCGCCCTCAAGGGCAACAACATTCAGGCCGCGGATATTTTCACGACCGACCCCGGAATCACGAAGAACAAGTTCGTGGTCCTGCAGGACCCGAAGAATCTCTTCGGATTTGAGAACGTGACGCCGCTGGCCTACAAGAGCGATCTCACTTCCGCCGGAGTTTCCGCGCTCAACGCCGTGTCGGCGAAGCTCGACACGGACGCCTTGGTCAAGCTCAACGCCCAGGTGCAGAACGACAACAAGGACCCGCTGGACGTCGCCAAGACGTGGCTGTCGTCCGCCGGACTGTCGTCCTGACGGAGTGCGTCGGCCGGGGCGGACCTCCGCTCCGGCCCCGGCGGGGTCACCGGGGAAGCACGGTGGAGTCGCCGGGGACGGACGCTTGACGCCCCCGACGAGAGCCTCGCCGGCAGCCCGTCCGCGGCTCACGGCGACGGCGAGGTCGTCGGATCCGCCGCCGGCTCGGGCCCTGGGCCGGGGCCGACCGGCGCCGGGCGGGGTCTCGACGGAGCCGGTGGTCATGTCCACGGTCAGGACATTGCCGCCGGGCGCGCTCGCCCGGCCGGCCAGGCGGCCGTCGACGAGCAGGTCCTACACGCCGTCCGGGCGGGGCGGGGCGCCCTGGTAGGCCATCTTGGTGGGGAGCGTGTCCAGGTCGACGGCCGTGGCCCGGGTGCGGAAGACCAGCCGCGCACCGGAGGGCTGGGCCTCCGCCATGGCCAGCTGCCCGTCGGCGCACTGCGCGCGGGCCCGGGCGGGCAGCCGATGGGGCAGCACTCCGTGCGCGGTGCGCTCCAGGTCGAGCGCGCCGCGCAGGAGATCCGCGGTGATGGGTGTGGTGACCCAGTCCGTAGGCGTAGACCGGGGCGTGGCGGCGAAGCCGGAGACGTCGTCGTGCTGGTGATTCATGTCCTCACCGTGTCGACCGGATTCCCGATCCGCACATGTTTTCAGGCCCACCGCCCAGCCGGCCCTGGCCGAGCAGGGCACGAGCGGCGTCCGGTTGACCTTTCGGCTCGGCGGCTCATGCTCCGCCGGTCACGAACCGGTCGAGGGCCGAGGTCAGTTCCGCCGGTTTCTCCACCGGCAGTTCGTGGCCGGCGTCCACGATCCGGACCACCGCGTCCGGGTAGGCCTTCGCCATCCGCAGCATCTGCGAGACGGGCAGCTGGATGTCGTGGTAGCCGTGGACCAGGAGCGTGGGCGTGCGGATCTCGCCGACCCGGTCCAGGACGTCGAAGGACCGCATCGCCCCGTAGCACGTCATGACCACCTCGCGCGGCGTGGCCGAGGAAGCCCGGATGCACTCCCGGATCTGCTCCCGCGGGTAGCCGGGCGCGAAGGCCCGCTGGATGTTGGCGGCGACGAACAGCTTGAAGGGCACCCGCGTCGATACCGCCATCAGCAGGCCCCTCCCCCGGCTGTAGGTCATACGGCTGATCGAGTTCACCAGCGCCATGCGCTCGATCCGCTCGGGATGCTCGAGGGCCAGGGTCTGCGCGATCATCCCGCCCATGGAGTGACCGACGGGGATGAACCGGTCGGCCTCCAGGTGGTCGAGGACGGCGAGGACGTCCCCGGCCAGCTCCTCGACGGTCCGCCGCCCCGACCCGTCGCTCTCGCCGTGCCCGCGCAGGTCGAGGCGTATGACCCGGCGCTTCGGGGAGAAGTGCGCCAACTGGTGGTCCCAGCGGCGGCGGTTGGCCGTCCAGCCGTGGATGAACACCAGGGGCACGCCGTCACCGTCACGGGGGCCCTCGTCGTCGTACGTCAGTGTGGCGCCGTCGACTTCGAGCTGCGGCATGGGTCGCCTCCTGCGGTGCGGTCCGTCCGGTCCGGTCCGGTTACTGACGGGTACGGTATCCGGCCGCCCAGGGCGCCGTCACCGTCGTTCGCCGAGGAAATCCAGGATGTGCCCGAACACGTCGAGGACATCGAGAAATGGGGGTGCTCTGGCCCACGGCCAACAAAGGAGCGCCGCCGCCCTGCGCGGATGCGACGGCTCCCACCACCGCCGCGCCCACCGGCCCCTGACGGCAGCGGACTTCACGGCGTGTCCGGAGCGCCCGGGTGTTCGATGCGGGCGGCGAAGGCGGCGATGTCGGCGACCACGCGTTCGGGCTGTTCCCAGTGGACGACATGCCCTCCGCCCTCGTAGGCGAGGAGGTGTGATCCGTGGATGGCGTCCAGAATGGTCTGCTGGTCGCTGCGCGGCAGGAGGCCGTCCTGGTCGCCCCAGATGACGAGGGTGGGCACCAGGACGCCTGCGAGGGTTGCGGGCAGATCGGTACCGAGCAGTCCGCTCAGGGTCTCTTTCCAGACATACGCGGGGAGCTTGAGCCCTTCGTCGATCATGGTCTCGATGAGTCCTCTGGCCATCGGTCGGGCCACCATACAGGCGATGAAGTCCTCGACGAACTCTCGGGGGACGGGGTCGGAGAGGCCCCCGACGTCCTCCTGCAGCCTGGCCACGGCCGGCTTGTCCGCGAGCGTGCCCGGGACACCGATCAGCACCAGTCCCGAGATCCGGTCGGGGTGACTGCCCGCGACCAGCCGGGCATGCACTCCGCCGGTGGAGGATCCGACGAGAAGGGTGCGGTCGATCTCGACGGCGTCCAGGAAGGCCACGAGGTCGGAGGCGAAGTCCTCGGGCCTGTAGCCGTCGGGAGGGCGGTCCGCGTCGCCATGGCCGCGCTGGGTGGGTGCGTAACCGTGCAGGGAGGCCGGGAGACGCCTCAGGAGGGGCTCGAAGGACCACCAGGAGTCGCCGAGCCCGTGCACGAAGACGACCGGTGTGCCGCTGGGGTATCCGGCTTCGGCGTAGGGGAGGACGAGTCCCTTCCTCACCAGCGTGGACTTCAGGGAGATCACGGTCACGACGCCCTGCCTCCTTCCGCTCGCTTCCGACGGTACCGATGAGTGGCACAGCCCGCGCTGCGGCACGGCGTGTGCCTCAGGACGACGCCCGGACGAAACGGGTGAGGGCGGCGACGTACTGCTGTGAACGGGTGACGTGGCGGATGCGCCCCGCCCCTTCGAGAGTCTGCCGCCGTGCCTGCGGCAGGGCTTCGCCGCCGCCCGCCGGTTCGTGGAGGTGCATGAGCTGCGTCGTCCAGGGCCTCGGCGATCACGAAGTACGGGAAGAGCGTCGACTCGATCACCTCGCGGAAGGCGTCGTAGCACCTGGACAGGACCGGCGGTCCCAGGTGCCATGGCCGAGACCAGCCTGCCGGTGCACTCCTGCTCCTGCACAGAGGGCGTCTTCCATCTCCTGGGCAAGCGTTGGACCCTCCTCCAGCGTCCCGCCCGCTTCAGCGAACCGCACTCCGCGCTGCCGCCGCTGTCCAAGCGCGTACTGAGCGACCACACCGGTCGTCGAGGCGGCGCGGGCAACGCTGCAGTCGGCCTACCCCTCGGCTCGTCGAGTAGATGGCGGTTGTCCGGGCGGACGAGTCGCAGGACCCGGAACTGGAAGAGGCGATCTTCGACGTACGCCGCACATGGCACAAGTCAGGACACGGTCCGGTAGCGGTGTTCGGGGCGGCCCGTCGCGCCGTAGCGGAGTTCCAGCCGGACCATGCCCTCCCGTACGAGATAGGAGAGGTACCGCTGGGCCGTGGCGCGGGAGACGCCGGTGAGCTCCGCCGCCTCGGCCGCCGACAGGTCCCGGCGGGCGCTGCGGACCACCTCATGGAGCAGGGCGAGGGTCGGCGCGGAGTGGCCCTTGGCCGGGACGGTGGGCAGGGCGGTGGGGCGGACGACGCTGAACAGGGCGTCCACGTCGGCCTGGTCGGTCTCCGCCTCCGGGCCCAGGACGTCCACCCGGTGCTGGAGTTCGCGGTAGGCGGTGAGCCGCTCGGCCAGGGCGGCGGCGCCGAAGGGCTTGACGAGGTATCCGACGGCTCCGAGCTTCATCGCGGTCCGTACGGAGGTGATGTCCCGGTCGGCCGTGATCACGATGGCGTCGGGGCGGGCGCCGCCCGCGTCGCCGGTCAGCTGCCGCAGCACGTCGAGACCGCTGCCGTCGGGCAGGAAGATGTCGAGGAGCAGCAGTTCCGGGTGGAGCGTACGGACGGCGTCCAGCGCCTCGGCCACGTTCGCCACCTGCCCGACGACCTCGAAGCCCTCGACGCGGGCCACATAGGTGCAGTGGAGTCCGTTCACCCGGAAGTCGTCGTCCACCACCAGGGTCCGTATCACCAGCGCTCCCCTCCATCGGCCGCGGCCAGAGCGCCTGCCGGTACCGGCAGGGCCGTCGTGAACAGTGCGCCCTGCGGCGCGGGCACGGCGTCCGGCAGGGGCAGCGTCACGGTGAAGACCGCTCCGGGCCCCTCGCTGACCGTGATGATGCCGCCGTGCCGCTGGACCAGCCGGTGGACCAGGGCCAGTCCCAGGCCCCGCCGGGCGGTGCCCCGGTCCGGCCGGGTCGACCAGCCGTCCTCGAAGATGGACTCGGCCGCGCCCGGCGGGATGCCCGGACCGGTGTCGGCCACCCGCACCAGCACCTCCGTCCCGGCCTCGACCACGGTGAGCCGCACCTCACGGCCGCCCGCCGGGGTCGGTCCTCCGACCGCGGCGTCGAGCGCGTTCTCCAGCAGGTTGCCGACGATGGTCAGCAGCCGGTGCAGATGCGGCGGCTGCTCTCCGAGCGCGGAGTCCTCGTCCAGCACGATCCGTACGCCGCGCTCGGCGGCGACCGTCGTCTTGGCCACGATCAGACCCACCATCAGCGCGTTGCCGATGTGCTCGCGCACCGACTCGGTCAGCTCCTGGTCGGCGCCGGCCAGCTCGACGGCGTACTCGTACGCGGACTCGTACTCCCCCACGTCCAGCAGCCCGGCCAGGGTGTGCATCCGGTTGGTGAACTCGTGCTGCTGGGCCCGCAGTGCGTCCGTCAGCCCGCGCACCGAGTCGAGCTCCCTGAGCAGTCCGACCAGTTCGGTGCGGTCCCGCACGGTGACCACCGCTCCCAGCGCGCGGCCGTGCAGCGTCACCGGCATCCGGTTGACGGCCAGGCAGTGGTCGTCGGTGAGGACCGTGATGTCCGTGCCGCCGAGGGTGCCGTCCAGGGCCCGGCGCAGCCGCCCCTCGGGCAGGAGTTCGTCCAGCCGGCTGCCCAGTGCCGTGCCCAGACCGAGCAGGTGGCGGGCCTCGTCGTTGATGACGGTGACCCGGCCCTCCGGGTCGAAGGCGACCACACCCTCCCGGATGCCGTGCAGCATCGCCTCCCGGTCCTGCAGCAGCCCGGCGATCTCCTCCAGTTCCAGCCCGAATGTCGTCTGCTTCAGGCGTCTGGCCAGGAGGAACGCGGCCGCCGAGCCGAGCGCGGTGGCGATCGTGGCATACAGGCCGAAGGTGGGCAGCTCCCGCCACAGCTCGCCGAGTACGTCGTGTTCCGGGATACCGACCGACACCTCGCCGACCAGCGTGCCGGTGGGCCCCTTCAGCGGAGCCTTGCCGTTGGCGGACCGCCCGGTCGCGCCCTGGTCGGTGCCGACGTGGGAAAGGCCGTCCAGCACCACGATCGGATCGCCCACCGGCTCGCCGATCAGCGCCGGGGTGGGGTGCGAGTGGCGGATGCCATGCAGGTCGATCACGACCACGTACGACGCCTTCGACGCGTTCCGGATCCGTTCGGCGACGGTCTGCACGATGTCGCCGCCACCGCCGTACTCCATGGCCTGCTGGATCTGCGGCTCGGCGGCCGTGGTCTGCGCGATGGCCAGCGCCCGCTGCTCGTAGGAACGGTCGATCTCGGCCCGCTGAGCGAACGCGAACAGTACGAAACCGATGGCTCCGGAGAGGGCCAGGATGGCCAGCTGGTTGGCCAGGATCCGCGCGGAGAGCCTCCCCTTCCTGGCGCGGCCGATCCGGATTCGGATGGGCATCACAGGTGCCTTCGCCCTTGTCTTGCTGCCGGGCCCGGCCCCTTCGCCGTAACCCGTGGTGGCGTGATTGTGCCCCACCAGGGACATGCTGCCCACCCCCGGCCCGCTGAGCAGAACGCGCAGAACCCCGGTTAACACAACTAACGCGAGATACGTCTGAAACAGCGACGTAATACGGGGCGGCCTCTAGCGTCTGCCTTCCTCGACCCCGAGGTTAGGAAGGAGACGGCCTCAGATGGCTTCGCAAAACGATGCCGCGTTGAGCCCGGCCGCCGACAAAAGCGGCCAGGACAGCGCGCGAGTCGAGATTTCAGGGCTCACCAAACGATTTCTGACTCCTGCGGGTGAGGTGTTCACGGCGCTGCAGGACGTTTCGTTCACCGTGGAGCCTGGCCAGTTCTGCGCGGTGGTGGGCCCGACGGGCTGCGGCAAGTCGACGACCCTGAGCATGGTCTCCGGGCTCGACCGGCCCAGCGAGGGCTCGGTCAAGGTCGGCGGCCGTGAGGTGGACGGTGTCACCGACGGCGTCAGCTTCATGTTCCAGTCCGACGCGCTGCTGCCCTGGAAGACCGTCCTCGGCAACGTGCTGATGGGCCCGGTCTTCCGCGGCGTCCCCAAGCAGAAGGCCCAGGCCTCGGCCCGCGACTGGCTGCGCCGGGTGGGTCTGTCGGGGTTCGAGGACCGCTATCCGCACCAGCTCTCCGGCGGTATGCGCAAGCGCGTGGCGATGGCCGCGGCGCTGATCAACGAACCCAAGATCCTGATCATGGACGAGCCGTTCGGCGCCCTGGACGTGCAGACCAAGGCGATCATGTCGACCGAGCTGCTCGGCCTGTGGGAGCAGATCCGGCCGTCGGTCATCTTCATCACCCACGACCTCGACGAGGCCGTGGCGCTCGCCGACCGGGTCGTCGTCATGACGTCCAGCCCCGGGTCGGTCAAGGCGGTCTTCGACATCGACCTGCCGCGCCCGCGCGGCTCGGTCCAGGAGATCCGCTTCCAGCCCCGCTTCGTCGAACTTCAGCACCAGATCTGGGATTCGCTGCGCGAGGAGGTGGAGCGCGCCTACGCACGCACCGCAGGAGGTAAGGCATGAGCACGACGTCCACCGTTTCCGCCGCTCCGGTCAAGGACGGCGCACAGTCCTCGGCCGCGGCAGCCGCCAAGCGGCAGGTCCGCAAGCGCGTCGCACTGACGTGGGCGGGCCGCATCGTCCTCGCGGCCATCGTCATCGGCGGCTGGCAGGCGTTCACCACCTGGGGGATCGTCGACAAGTTCTTCTTCGGGCAGCCGACCGGCATAGCCAAGCGGCTGGTCGAACTCTTCCAGCACGGCACCGAGCAGGGGTCCTACTACGCGGACATCTGGACCACCGTCCAGGAGGCGCTCATCGGCTTCGCCCTCGGGACCGTCTCCGGAGTGATCTTCGGCATCGCGCTGGGCCAGAGCCGCTTCCTCTCCGAAGTGCTCGGCCCCTACATCAAGGTAGTGAACGCGATCCCGCGTATCGTCCTCGGCTCGATCTTCATGATCGCGTTCGGCATCGGAACGCTCCCGAAAGTCCTGCTCGCCGCGGTCCTGGTGTTCTTCATCGTCTTCTTCAACGCCTTCCAGGGTGTCCGTGAGGTCGACCGCAACATCCTCGCCAACGCCAAGGTGCTCGGCGCCTCACAGCTGCAGATCATCCGGCACGTCACCGTGCCGTCCGCGCTCACCTGGATCATCGCCAGCCTGCACAGCGCCTTCGGCTTCGCCATCGTCGGCGCACTGGTCGGCGAGGTGCTCGGCGCGCAGAAGGGCCTCGGCCTGGTCATCAAGACCGCGCAGGACAACTTCGACCCCGACGGCGTGTTCGCGACCATGGTCGTCATCGCGGTCATCGTGCTCGGCGCCGAGTGGCTGATCGGCAAGCTCGAGCACCGGCTGCTCGCCTGGCGCCCGCCGGCCCCGTCCGAGGTCAGCTCCCTCTGACTCCATCCCCGTCCGCCCCGTCCCCGTCCCCCTCCCCATCACCATCCCCTCTGTTTCTCCCCGGAAGGAAAGTGCCTGCCATGTCCAGACGACCCGCCGCCGTTGCCGCGTCCCTCATCGCCGTCCTCACCCTCGGTGCCGCCACCGCCTGTTCCAGCAACTCGGGCAGCTCCAGCAGCTCAAGTGGCATGCCGACCGTCAAGATCATGGTCGGCGGCATCGACAAGCAGATCTACCTCCCGTACGAACTCGCCCAGAACCTCGGCTTCTACAAGAAGTACGGCGTCAACGTCTCGCTGAGCACCGAGCAGAGCGGCGGTATCGGCGCTGAGGACGCCATGGCCTCCGGGCAGGTGGACATGGCCGGCGCCTGGTACGTGCACACCATCGACTTCCAGGTGAAGGGCAAGGCGGTCGAGGACATCGTCCAGCTGTCCGGCGCGCCGGGCGAGCGGGAGATGTGCGTCCCGAAGAGCGGCGTCCACTCCGGCGCGGACTTCAAGGGGAAGACGCTCGGTGTCACCGACATCGGGTCGGGCACCGACACGCTCACCCAGTTCATGGGCGTGCAGAAGGGCGTCAAGGCCAGCCAGTTCAGCCGGATCGGCATCGGCCAGGGCTCCACCGCCATCGCCGCGCTGGAGAACGGCAAGACCGCCTGCGTCATGACGACGCAGCCGACGGTGGCCGCGATCGAGAAGAAGGGCATCGGCACCTCCGCGATCGACCTGGCCACCACTGACGGCGCCAAGACGGCACTCGGCGGCACCTGGCCGGCCGCGTCCGTCCTCGCCCAGACCTCCTGGGTGAACTCGCACAAGGACGCGGCCCAGAAGGTCGTCGACGCGCTCGTCGCAACCATGCACTGGATCAACACGCACAGCGCGGCCGACATCGCGAACAAGCTGCCGTCGTCGTACGTGTCGAACCAACTGGTGACCAAGGCCGACTACATCACCGCCCTGAACCAGGACAAGGGCCAGTTCCTCCCCGACGGCATCATGCCGGCCGGCGGCCCGAAGACCGTTCTGGCGACCGAGGAACTCGTCGGCCACGCGACCTCGAAGGTGAACCTCGGTACGACGTTCACCAATGACTTCGCCATCAAGGCCAACAAGTTGGAGGGCTTCACCACCACCACGGCCCCGGCGGGCTCGAACGGCTGAGTCTGACGGCGCTCACGGGGCCGCCCAGGTGTCCATCACCCGGGCGGCCCCGCACTGATGCCCCGCCGGAGAGTCCGGCGGGGCATCAGTGCAGTCCGTCTACTTACCTTTGTCTGATCGCCCGTCGCCGTGGCTCAGAAGTACAGGTACGCGGTGGGAGTGCTGTGGGTACCATTGATGCCATATCCAACGACTTCCAGCACCTTGGAGTACTGGCTGGGCAGAAGCTTGTAGACCGCGTTCGCAGTTTCAGTCGCACCGCCGTACGAGTAAACCTTCTTGTACTGCTCATTTCCACTCTTGTCGATCCAGACGACCTCGACGTACGCCTCGGAGCAGTAAATAGAATTTGCCGACGAGTCCCCGATGAACACATAGCCCCCGTACGTCGAGCTGTACGAAGAGTGCCCGCTGACGGTGACCGTGCAGTTCCCGTACGACACGTTCTTGCTCTGCGAAGGGTAATTCACGCCAGACGCGAACGCGCTGGTCGCCGCAAGGGCAACCGCTGCACTGGACACGCCGGCGACCGTCAAAACGCGCTTGAGGCTTTTCAGCATTCCTTGTTCCTCTCTCTGGGCAGGCGAAAGCAGTTTGCGGACGGATCAGCAGATTCCAAGCCCCAAACCGAAAGAACGCCCCCCGATGAATTTCCGCTCGGATACTTCCGAGCTTGATCAGGCTGTGGCCCACCCATGCCCCTCAACAAGAGGAATGGGGACTTGATGATAGAAACTTTACGCTCAGCCGCAGAGTCCAATGGCGGCCTCCGTGGAATTAATCATGCCCCACCCGTTCGTCAAATGCGATCGACCTTCGAGATCCTTGAGCTTGTTATGAGGTTCCCGTATAGACGAAATACGCATGCGACATAAGCCGGACAAAGAGGTTGCGATAGCAGGCCATCGAAACGTGATGGAGCGCCAAACTTTCCCACGGCCACGCCGAGGCCGATCTTCGTGAGTCCGCCGACACCGCCGACCAGGCAGAGCTGGCGTGGAGAGTGGGCGAAGCAGTCCCGGACGGTGGACGCGACCAGCCCCACACGCTGTCGGCAGCGACCGCGATGGCGTTGAAGACCAGGCCGAGCAGCAGCATCTGCGGCACGACGCGCCCACTTCGGGGTCGACGAACTGTGGAGGTGCGGCGGCGAAGAACACGATCGTCTTCGGGTTGGTCACACTGAGCGCGAACCCTTCCCAGAAGGTGCGCAGTCCGCCGCATGCCGCCTCGCCTCCGGTGAACACGGCTAGCAGCGACCGGCGTTGACGCCGCGCCCTGATAGCGAGATACACCAGGTGGCATCGGGGAATGTCACCATGGGATGTACCCAAGGTCACTCAGCTCGGCTGAGCACCACGGTCACCAGTCCGCACAGGGCCCGTCCCGGCTTGCTCCGTGGCGGGTCCGCGGTCGGAAGCTGCGGGCGTCCGCCTGCGCCCCGGAAGAACGGGCAGCCGCGGCGAGGTGAGGAAGCCCTCGGCGCGGGCGCTCGCGAGGCCGATGCGCGGGAGGTCGCTGGTCTTCTCGAAGAGGAGGAAGCGGGGTTCCCACACGGGCCGGTACTTGGCGTTGGCGCGGTAGAGGGACTCGATCTGCCACCAGCGGGAGAAGAAGGTGAGGATCGCGCGCCACAGCCGCAGCACCGGACCGGCGCCGAGCTTGGAGCCGCGTTCGAAGACGGAGCGGACCTGCGTCATGACGACGCAGCCGACGGTCGCCGCGATCCAGAAGAAGGGCGTCGGTACGTCCGCGATCGACCTGGCAACCACCCAGGGTGCCCAGGCGGCGATGGGCGGCGCCTGGCCGGCGGCGAGCGTCATCGCCCGTACCGACTGGGTGAACTCGCACAAGGATGCGGTGCAGAGGGTGGTCAACGCGCTCGTCGCCACCATGCACTGGATCAACACCCACAGCGCAACCGACATCGCGAACAAGCTCCCGCAGTCGTACGTGCAGAACCAGCTGGTCACCAAGGCCGACTACATCTCGGCCCTGACCCAGGACAAGGGCCAGTTCCTCCCGGACGGCATCATGCCGGCCGGCGGCCCGAAGACCGTCCTGGCGACCGAGGAACTGGTCGGCCACGCGACCTCGAAGGTGAACCTCGCCACGACGTTCACCAACGACTTCGCCATCAAGGCCAACAAGACCGAGGGCTTCAAGACCACCACGACCCCGGCGGGGCCGAACGGCTGAGTCTTCGCCGGTCACGGGGCCGCCCAGGTGCCTGCCGCCTGGGCGGCCCCGGCCGTGAGCACGAGCCCCCGGGCGGGTACCTTCTGCGCCACGCCTGCATGTCCCCGCCCACCCGCTCGCAAAGGAGACCAGTGATGAAGCCGGTCACCACGTCCTTGCTCGCCAAGGCCGCCTGCGTCGCCCTCGCCCTGGCCGTGCCCGCGTGCAGCGCAGGGGGCATGTCCAGCGCCACGGTCGCGTCCAAGAGCGGCGGCGGCACGCCCGCGGTACGGATCATGGCCGGCGGCCTCGACAAGCAGATCTATCTGCCGGTGATACTCGCCCGGGAGCTCGGCTACTACCAGGCGCAGGGCCTGGATGTGCGGTTCTCCGACGAGCCGGGCGGGGTCGAGGCCGAGACGGCCATGATCTCCGGCCAGGTGGACGCGGTGGTCGGGTTCTACGACCACACCGTCGACCTGCAGTCCAAGGGCAAGTCCGCCGAGTCCGTCGTGCAACTCCTCCGCGCCCCCGGCGAGGTCGAGATGGTCCGCGCCGACAAGGCCGGCAGCATCAAGAGCCCCGCCGACTTCAGCGGCAAGCACCTCGGTGTGACCGGCCTCGGCTCCTCCAGCAACTTCCTCACCCAGTACCTGGAGGCCAAGAACGGCGTCACGGCGGGCAAGGCCGTCTCGGTCGCCGTGGGCGCGGGTTCCACCTTCGTCGCGGCGATGCAGAACAAGCAGATCGACGCCGGTATGACCACCGAGCCGACCATCTCGCTGCTGGAGCAGAAGAAGCTGGCCAAGCCGCTGATCGACATTCGCACGGCCGCGGGCGCCAAGGCCGCGCTCGGCGGCACCTACCCGGCCTCCTGTCTCTACCTCACCACCGGGTACGTCCAGAAGAACCCGGAGGTGGTGCAGAAGCTGGTCAACGTCTATGTCGAGACGCTCAAGTGGATCCAGTCCCACTCCGCCGCCGAGATCGCCGACAAGATGCCGACCGACTACTACGCGGGCGTCGGCAAGGACGTCTACACCAAGGCCCTGCAGAACGAGAAGGGAATGTACTCCCCCGACGGCCTGATGCCCGCCGACGGCCCCAAGACCGTCTACAAGGTCCTCTCCGCCTTCGACCCGACGGTCAAGGGCCACACCGTCGACCTGTCCAAGACCTACACCAACGACTTCGTCAACAAGGCCAAGTAACCACCACCAAGTCCGGTGCCGTGCCGCACAGTTCCGGCACGGAACCGGCCGGCACGAAGCAAACCCCGCCTCCGGAACGCCGGAGGCGGGGCTGTGTGGAGCACCGGGCAGGCCTTGCACCTGCATCTCCCCGCAGGAAGCCGGGCATCTTTCCTCGGACCACCTGGAGGGCCGGTCCAGCACGGTCAGCTCGGGCCGTTCCGTGCGGGGCATACACGCTCCACCGGCCGTTACGTCGGCGGTCGCGCCGCCGGCGTCTTGCTGAACGGGGTGACGGGGCGCTCCACGCGCTCGCCGTCCACGGTGATGTCGACCGCTTCGTTGTAGAAGGCGAGGAGTCCCTTGACGGCGCCCACCGCGGGCAGCGGGTCCGGATAGCTCCACAGCAGGTTGGGCGGAACGTCGGCGTCACCCCGCCACGACCAGTACTCGGCGGTGCCCTTGTACGGGCACCCGGTGCTGTGCTCGGTGGGGACGAGCAGATCGAGGCGGACGTCCTCGCGCGGAATGTAGTACCGCACCGGCAGGCCGGTCTCGAAGAGCAGCACCGGGCGGCGGGTGTCCGCGACGACAGTGCCGTCGATCTCGACCCGGACGTGCCGGCTGCTCGGGATGGCGTCCACCCGCTTGTGCGGATCGCGGGGGTGGATGAAGATCTCTTCCTCCTCCTCGTACCAGTGGTCGAGTCCCCGGCCACTGCGCCGGAACCATTCGAACGAGATGTGGCCGGCCAGGTCGTCGGCGGGGAACGTCCAGGCCGCGTTCTCCAGCAGCCCACCGCCGACTTCGAGGTCGTAGAAGATCCGCGATCCGAAGTGCGTGCCCGTCGGAGGGTTCTTCGCCGGGCGGAGCAGTTCCTCACGGACCTCCTCACGGGGGAACGCGTACAGCGGAACGGGCAGTCCGGGCTCCCATACGAGGACCGGGTGCCGGCTGTCGACGACCGTGACATCGCCCTTGCGCCCGCGCACCCAGCGCTCGCTGGGCTCCCACAGAAGACCTTCCGGAGTCATCCTGACGGCCCGTGCGGTGGGAAACGTGGCCATGCCCGACTCTCCTTCGGATTGCACGAGCGCGGCAGACGGATGCCGCGTTGCGTGACGCCGGTGACGGGGCGAGACTCTTATGGGTGCCTACTTCAGGGGAGCGCGAGACACGAAGGTACACGTCGGACCGACGGCAACAACCGTAACGACGACGGAAAACACGTACGCAAGGCCACTCCGACGGGCAGTACACCTACTAGCAGACCCCGAGCAGACCCCTAGCCGAGGATCTTGCGCTTCTGATCCTCGAATTCGGCCTCGGTCAGGACACCCTGGGCCTTGAGTTCCCCGAGCTGCTTCAGCTGATCGATCCTGCTGCTCATGTCGTCGGCCGTGGCCGGCTGGGCGGGCGGGGGCGCGGCCGAGGGCGCGGGCTGCGGCGGGGCCTCCTGGTACTCATGCTGGGCCCATCGCCCCTGTTGACGACGTGACACACGGTTCGACACGGCGGTCGCGGTACCGGCCACTACGGCTGTGCGGGCGACCCCGCGGAGGAGACCTGGCACGGCGGTTTCCTTTCTCGCATCTCGCACGATATCTCGGCATATATCGCAGGATGCATGTGGAATATCGGCTCGGAAAATAAACAAAACTTCCCCGGCCGACGCGCAATTGTCGACGCCTCGGACACTCCCATTGGAGCACCGCATGGATTCCCTCGCACATCGACCTCGGCGCCGCCCTGCGCACATTCCTCCGTTCTGCCGGTCGACGATTCTCATGGCAAGCTGAAATGTGAACCACCGGCCGGTCACCGGTCGGTGGAGAGGTCTACGTGGGAGGAGCTCGAAATGACCACGACTGGAATGCACCACCAACGCGGCACCGGGAGCGGCGGAGGCGTGTGGGTGTCCAGCTGGACCGCCTTCGCCGGGGTCATGATGATCTTCGGCGGGGCAATGGCGATATTCGAAGGAATCTCCGCCATCGCCCAGGACGACGTCTTCGTCGTCACCCGCAACTACGCCTACGACTTCAATCTGACGAGTTGGGGCTGGATCCACCTCTCCCTCGGCGCCCTGGTCGTCCTCGCGGGCGTCGCCCTGTTCAGTGGAGCGGCGTGGGCACGCGTGGTCGGAGTCGTCCTGGCAGGCCTGTCGATGATCGCCAACTTCATGTGGCTGCCGTACTACCCCGTCTGGGCCATCGTGCTGATCGCCGTGGATGCCTTCGTCATCTGGGCGCTGTGCGTCGGAACCAGCCGGGAGGCCCGCACCGGCACCGAGTAGCCGACCGCGCCGTCCCGGGCAGCCCGAAGGGCCGACATTGGGCCGTTCAGCCCGGGCCGGCACCCCGACCGGCTGACAGAGGACGTGCCACCGAGCCGTCATGGCCCACCAGTGTTTTCGTTGTGGGGCGTATTTCCTCCGAAAAGCGGATTCCTCCGATGGTCCGCGTCGGCACCCACAGGGAGAAACGAGTGGAAACCAGCGGCAATGACGGTCGCCAGCCCCTTGCCAGCCCGCTCCTCAAGGGGCAGAAAGCGCTGGTGACGGGCGCGAATTCCGGTATCGGCAAGGCCACGGCGATCGGCCTCGGGCGGGTGGGCGCCGATGTGGTGGTGAATTACGTGGCCGGGCGGGACGCCGCGGAAGAGGTGGTGCGCGAGATCGAGGAATACGGCGTCCGCGCCTACGCGCACGAGGCGGACGTGTCGCAGGAGGACCAGGTCGTCGACATGGTCTCCCGCATGGTCAAGGAGTTCGGGACCATTGACGTCATGGTGGCCAACGCGGGCCTCCAGCGTGATGCCCCCATCACCGACATGACCATCGACCAGTGGCACAAGGTGCTGGACGTCAATCTGACCGGACAGTTCCTGTGCGCCCGTGAGGCGACCAAGGAATTCATGCGGCGGGGCGTCGTCCCGGAGATCTCCCGTTCCGCCGGGAAGATCATCTGCATGAGTTCGGTCCACCAGATCATCCCCTGGTCGGGCCACGTGAACTACGCGGCGTCCAAGGGCGGGGTGCAGATGCTCATGGCGACCCTCGCGCAGGAGCTCGCGCCCTACCGGATCCGGGTGAACGCCGTTGCTCCGGGAGCGATTCGCACGCCGATCAACCGCAGCGCCTGGGACACCCCCGAGGCCGAGTCCGAGCTTCTCCGGCTCATCCCCTACCGCCGCGTCGGCGACCCGGACGACATCGCGAACGTGGTGGCGGCGCTGGCGTCCGACCTCTTCGACTACGTCGTGGGGACCACGATCTACGTGGACGGCGGAATGACGCTGTTCCCCGGTTTCGCCACGGGTGGCTGAGAGGCACCGTCCTTCAGCCGTCCGGTACGAGCCACCGAGGCCTATGTGAACGCGCATGTGAACAGCGTGATCGACCATTTTCTGGCGGACGGCCCACCACAGCTGCTACCGGCCCGGGAGCTGATGGCCTTCACCCTGGCCTCCCACATCCTGCTCGTGCCCTTCGGTGTGGCCCTGCCCGCCATCACCCTCCTGATGCACTACCGCGGGCTGCGCAAGGGCGACGCCGTCGCCCTGCTGCTCGCGCGGCGCTGGTCGGCCGTCATGGCCGTCCAGTTCGCCATCGGCATCGTGACGGGCACGGTGCTCTCCTTCGAGTTCGGTCTGCTGTGGCCGGGGATGATGGGCCGGTGGGGCGACGTCTTCGGCCTCGGTTTCGGCGTCGAGGCATGGGCGTTCTTCCTTGAGGCGATCCTCATCGCCATCTACCTGTACGGCTGGCGCCGGCTCAAGCCGTGGACGCACTTCTGGCTCGCCCTGCCCCTGCCGCTGACCGCCCTGATGGGCGCGTTCGGCATCGTGGCCGCGAACTCCTGGATGAACACCCCACGCGGCTTCACGCTCGACGCGTCCGGCAAGCCCGCGCACGTCAACGTGCGGCAGGCGGTCTTCACGCCGATGTTCGGCCCCGAGTACTGGCACTTCGTGGTCGGCGTGATCCTGACCGCCGGGTATGTCGTAGCCGGGGTGTACGCGGTCGGCCTGCTGCGCGGTCGGCGAGACCGCTACCACCGGCTCGGCTTCACGGTGCCGTTCTCCGTCGCCGCGATTCTCACCCCCGTGCAGTTCATGCTCGGCGACTCGATCGCCCGCTCCGTCTTCCACAAGCAGCCGGTGAAGTTCGCGGCCGCCGAAATCGTCTGGAAGACCGACACCCACGTACCGGAGTACATGTTCGGGCGTCTGCATCCCGACGGGTCGATCTCCGGCGGGATCAAGATCCCCCAACTGGACTCGATCCTCGCCGGTTTCAGCCCGGACACCAAGGTGACGGGCCTGTCGTCGGTCCCCGCGAGCGACCGCCCGACGGCGACTCAGGCCACCATCGTCCACTGGGCGTTCGACATCATGGTGACCATCGGCAGCCTGCTCGTCCTGCTCGCGCTCTGGTACGGCTGGTGCTGGCTGCGCCGCCGTGAACTGCCCCGGTCGCGCTGGTTCTTCCGGTCTGCCGCTGTCGCCGGCGCCGCCTGCCTGCTGACCGTGGAGTGCGGCTGGATCACGACCGAAGTGGGCCGGCAGCCCTGGATCGTCTACCAGTACATGCGGGTCTCGGAGGCCGTGACGGACACCCGTGCCGCGTCCCTGTGGACGATGTTCGGCATCGTCGTGGTGGTCTACGTCCTCGTCCTTGGTTCCTTCCTGACCATCCTGCTGAAAATGAGCGGGCGGTGGCGGCTGGCCGACGAGGGCGCTCTCGCCGGAGCCACCGCCGAGGACCTGGAGGACGACACCCCCTACGGGCCCCGCCCGTTGTCCACGACCGGGGGCGGGGACAGGGGTGGGGACGAATGATCGAGGACGTCGTCGCCTGGGTGCTGCTGGCCGCGGTGGCCGCCTACGCGTGCGCGGGCGGCACGGACTACGGCGCCGGATTCTGGGACCTCGTCGCGGGCGGCGCCGAACGCGGCAAGCGCCCCCGGTGGCTGATCGACCACGCCATGGAACCGGTGTGGGAGACCAACAACGTCTGGCTCATCTTCGTTCTGGTCATCATGTGGACCGGCTTCCCGGTCCTGTTCCAGACGGTCTTCTCCGCCATGTGGCTCCCCCTGGCACTCGCGGCCGTGGGGCTCGTTCTGCGCGGCGCCGGCTTCGCGCTGCGCAAGCCGACGCGGCGGCTCGCCCGACGCAGGGTCTACGGCGCCGTCTTCGCCGTCTCCTCGCTCCTGACGCCCTTCTTCCTCGGAGCGGTGGTCGGGGGTCTCGCCACGGGCCGGGTGGCTCCTGACACGAAGGCGTCCGCCGACGCCTGGTCCAACGGGACGTCCGTGCTCGCCGGGCTGCTCACCGTCGCCGCGACCGCGTTCCTCGGGGCGGTGTTCCTGACCGCCGACGCCCGCCGCTTCGACGCCCCCGACCTCGTCGGCTACTTCCGGCTGCGGGCCTGGTGCAGCCTGGGCGTCCTCGCCGTGCTGGCGATCGTCGGCCTCGCCGTGACCCATGACGACGCGCCCTACGTCCACGACGGGCTGACCAGCGGAATCGGTCTCGCCCTCGTCCTGGTCGCCGTCGTCAGCGCGTTGGCCACCGCGTGGCTGCTGTACCGCACCGCGACGGGATGGGCGAGGGTCACCGCGGTCGGCAGCGTGGCCCTCGTCGTCCTGGCGTGGGGACTGGCCCAACGGCCCTATCTCATCCCCACCTCGCTGACCGTGTCCCAGGCGGCCGGTGCCTCGACGACACTGCGCTGGCTGATGCTGGTCACGGTCATCGCGGTGGTGCTCGTCGGACCGCCCCTTGTCCTGCTGTACCGGCTGGACACCCGCGGGGCCCTCCAGCCCCTCACGGAGGCCGACTTGCGGCAGACGGCTGCCGGACGGGACCCGGAGAGCCCGTGACCAGCGCCGGGACCGGAGCCGGTGCTGAAGCCGGGACCGGGGGCGGAACCGGGACCGGAGCCAAAGCCAGGTCCGACGCAGGCGGTGAGGCCGGGAAAACGCCGCCGATCGTGGTGGTCCTGGGCGTGTCGGGCTCCGGAAAGACCGCCGTCGGCAGGGCGGTCGCCGAGCAGTTGAGCCTGCCGTTCATCGACGGCGACGACTTCCATCCCGCCGCGAACATCGCCAAGATGACCGCCGGTCACCCCCTGGACGACGCCGACCGCGTGCCCTGGTTGCGGGTCCTCGCCGACCGTATCCGGCACTCCGCCGAGGCCGGCGAGGGGCTGGTCGTCGCCTGTTCGGCCCTCAAGCGCGCCTACCGCGACCAGCTCCGGGCGGCCGCGGGCTCCGGGCTCTGGTACCTGTACCTCGCCCTGGACCGGGACACCGCGCGGGATCGTGTGTCCCGGCGCGCCGACCACTTCATGCCGGCCCGGCTGGTCGACTCGCAGTTCGAGACGCTGGAGCCGCTGGCGGCGGACGAGCCGGGCATCACCCTGGACGCCACGGCCGGACTTCCGGCGAATCTCGCCCGGGTGCGGGCCGCCGTCACGCGCTTCGACGAGCGCCCGGCCCGCTGACGGGGGTCAGGAGCAGGACCCCGGTGAGGCCTTCGAGCTCCGCGCCGGTGCCCGTGGCCGCGGCGAACAGCTCCCCCGGGGCGAGTTCGATCCCGGCGGCCCTGATGCTGTCGCGCTCCGCCTCGCGGGTGTGGGCCCTGAACCTCTTCAGGTCCAAGCCGAGCCCGGGCAGCGTAGAGGATCACCGCGACGGTGGGAGACCAGCGGCGAGAAGGTGCTGCCCAGGAGCCGCTCGGGGTTGACGTCGTCCGTCAGCACGCCGGCGGTGAAGCCGACGGGCAGCAGCACGATCAGCGCGGGGACGCGCAGCAGGCTCGCCACCACCTGCGAGAGGGCGGCCAGTACGACGATCAGGCCAAGTCCCAGGAGCACTTGGTCTGCCGTCACCCGATGCCTCCCGCACTCCCGCACTTCCGGACGGCAGCCTCGGGCGCCGCCCGGCCGTTCTTCGGATGCCGCGGGGCCCTGCCCGCTACTCCGTCGCGTCGAGGGCGGCCAGCACGGCCGGCACCGGTATCCGGCCGGAGGCCACCAGTTGCGCACCACCGCGTCGCAGGGCGGCTGCGAAGGGCGCGGCCCACAGGTTCTCGTAGACCAGGATTCCGGCGGAGTTGCCGGGCTCCAGGGCGTTGCCCGCCTCCTCGATGTCGTCCTGGCCCAGCAGGCCGGAGGAGGCGCCCTCGAAGACGGCCAGGTCCAGGGCTCCGTCGCCGGTGAGGTCGGCGATTTCCAGGCCGACCACGGATCCGTCCTCCTCCTTTTTGACAAACATCAGATCGAGGATGCGGATGAGGCCGCGGTCCACCAGATCGACCAACAGAGGAAATCCCTCGCCGGTCATTCGGCTGCCGGGAAACTCGACGACCAGATAGTCGATCGGTCCCATTTCAACGAATTCATCGCTCAAGGCTTCATCGCTCACGGCTTCACCCCTGGGTGATCGTGGAATTCCCCTGTCCTCGAACGCCATTGCGTCCATCGGCCTCGAATGCAATGGCATCCGTCGGCCCCGTATGCCATTGCATCATCGGACGGAAGCAGCCGCACTTCGGTGCGGTATTCACCCGTTGGGCCGGGCCCGGGTCGCGGGGCCGGACGCGTATGGATCTCCTGTAACCATGACGAGCAGCGAGCCCCCGTCGGACCCGGGCAAACACCCCGAAGAACCGTCCGGCGAACGGCGGCTCTCGGCACGGGAACGCAACGAGCTGGACGAGCTGCGGCACCGGGTGAGCGCCCTGGAGAGCGCCGGGCCGCCACGGGAGGCGGGGCACCACTGGCTCCGGTCCACGGGATCTGTCCTGCTGATCCTGCTCGCCTCGCTGCTGTCGCTGCTGGCCGTCGTCGCCGTCTGGGCGAACACCATCGTGCGGGACACGGACCGCTATGTCGCCACCGTCGGGCCGCTGGCGAGCAATCCGGATGTGCAGAAGGCGGTGACCAACCGGGTCACCACCGCGGTCCTGGCGCAGATCGACGTGGACAAGCTGGTCAAGGAGCTGGAGCAGGCGGCGTCGCAGAAGGGTGCCCCGCCCAGGGCGGCCAAACTGCTCGGCGACCTGAGCGGCCCGATCACGAGCGGCCTGAAGAGTCTGATCAGCAACACCGTGGAACGGGTGGTCTCCAGCAATGCTTTCGACACCCTCTGGGTGAACGCGAACCGCCGGGCCCACAACGCGTTGAACAAGGCCCTCACGGGCAACGCCACCGGCGCGGTGTCCGCCAAGAACGGTCAGGTCACCATCGACGTGGCACCGATCGTGGCCCAGGTCAAGGACCGACTGGTCAGCGCCGGCTTCAAACCGGCCGCCCGGATCCCGGCCGTCCACACGGACTTCGTGGTGTTCGCGTCGAAGGACGTCGGCAAGATCAAGACGTATCTGAGGGTGCTGGACATCATCGGCGGCTGGCTCCCCATCATCGCCGTGCTGATCGCCGCCGCGGGCGTGTACCTGGCCACCCACCGCCGCCGGGCCCTGATCGGGGCCGCGCTCGGGGTGTTCGCCGCCATGCTGCTGCTCGGCGTCGCCCTCGCCCTCGTACGGGCGATCTACCTCGATCATCTGCCCGTCGGGACGTCCGAGGACGCCGCCGCCGCGGTGTTCGACTCGCTGGTCAGGTTCCTGCGCGCCGGTGTGCGGGCGGTCGGTGCGCTCGCACTCGTGACGGCCGCCGGTGCCTTCCTCATCGGCCCCTCCCGGGCCGCCGTCCTCACCCGTACGGGCTGCCGCAGGAGCATCGGCGCCCTGCGCGACGTCGCCGTGTCGGCGGGGCTGACGCTGGGTGCGGTCGGCCGGTTCGTGCACCGTTTCAAGCGGTGGATCGGCGCCGCGATCCTGGCGGTCGCCGCGATCGTCCTGTTCACCTGGAGCTACCCGACCACGGCCGTCGTGGTGTGGACGGTGGTGATCGTGCTGGTCGCCTTCGCGATCCGCGAGTTCCTGGACACCGGCCCCCCTCCGACGGCCTCCGCTCCCACTGCGTCCCCGCCGACGCCGTCCGCTCCTACGCCGTCCGCCTGACCGCACGCCCGTGCGGGCGTTGGCTCACCCGCTACGACGGCACGCTGCGCGACGGCACCCCGGCGGCGGACGCGCTGTCGCCGGACGGCGCGAGCGCCCAGTCCGTCGACCTGGCCCGCGACGGCTTCGTCGGACGCGGGGTCCTGCTCGACATCCCCCGGCTGCACGGCGTCCGCTGGCTCGAACCCGGATCGCACGTGACCTCCGAGGACCTCGCCGCCGCCGAGGCCAGGCAGGGGCTCCGGGTCGGCCGGGGCGACATCCTCCTCGTACGGGTCGGACACCGCCGGCGCCGTGCGGAGCTGGGCCCCTGGGACACGGTCGGCGCCCGTGCCGGACTGCATCCGACCGCCATGGAGTTCCTCGCGGAGCGGGAGGTGGCCGTACTCAGCCCGACGCCGATGGCCAGCTTGGCGGCCAGTGCGGCCGTGGAGGGCGGGGACTTCGGCGCCGGCGGCTTCCCGCCGGTCATGAGCAGCACCGCGGCGATGATCCCGACGAAGCAGGCCAGCCATGTGAGGACGAAGGCCAGCCCCTTCCAGATCCCGCCCGGGGTCGACAGCACCAGGACGAATCCGGTGACCGGCAGCGGGTTCAGGGCGATCGCCAGGCCGATGAGGACGAGGTCAAAGACCATCGCTGCCCCCACATGGCCGCGCGAGGCACACGGCGGCCACATCGCACCTGCCCGCGACGGCGCCGGATTCGCGCATGATCCCCATCGTCACCGCCCCCGCCCGCGTCCACAAATCAGCGGCTCCGTCCGGAACGCCACAGGCGGCCTCTCCCCCGTACGGCGCAACGGCGCTCGCGCCGCAGACCCGGCGGGCGCCCCGGGCGGCACCCTGGTGGCGCGGTCACGTCTCGCGGGCGTGGAGCCCAGGCCCGACCCCGGGAGCAGAATGCGCGCAGGCAGAGGATCCGGCTCGCCCACGGGCGGCGCGGCGAGCCGCCTGCGCGGGCGGGCGGCACATCTGCGGGCCCGGCTTCTGCGGCTACGTCACACCGCCGAGGGGCGGTTTCCGGTGATCACCCACCTCACCTCGCACCTGATCGCGGTGAACCTGCTGGACTCCGCGACACGGCTGGCGGCCCAGGTTTTCCTGACCGCTGTTCCCCTGCTCTTCGTGTTCGCCTCCTTCGCCCCCCAGGTGGTGCGCAACGAGATCGTCAGCTCCCTGCATGACGTCTTCGGTATCAACGGCTCCGCCGAACAGGAGCTGAAGAAGGTCTTCCAGGCCGATTCCGAAAGCCTGCGGCAGAGCACCGGGGCGGTCAGCGGGCTGATGGTGCTGCTGTCCGCCACCGCCTGCAGCCGTGCCATGCAACGGCTGTGCCAGCGCGCCTGGCGGCTGCCGAGTGCGAGCGCGCGGATCGCCGCCTGGAGATGGCTCGTGTGGATCGCGGCCTGGCTGGTCGTGCTCGCCCTGCAAGGACCGCTGCGCAGCGGATTCGGCGCGGGGCCGTGGCTGGGCCTGCCGCTCCTGCTGGTCACCCAGGTGGGCGTCTGGTGGTGGACCCAGCATCTGCTGCTGGCCGCGCGCATCCCCTGGCTGCCGCTGCTGCCCGGTGCGCTCCTCACCGGGGTGGCCATGACCGCGCTGACGGTGGTCTCCAAGCTGTACGTACCCACCGCGCTCAACCGCAGCCTGGACCGGTACGGGTCGCTGGGTGCCGTCTTCACCGTGCTGTCCTGGCTGATCGGACTCTGCGTCGTCATCGCCGCCTGCATCACAGCCGGCGCCGTCATCGCGCGGGAACCCGCCGTTTCCCGGCGCCTCGACCCACCCGAATAGCCCAACTCGCCGGAAGTATCACCCAGGGATACCTTGGGAGTCGGGTCGGATGTCCAGAGCAGGTGAGGGCGATATCCAATTCACCCGGCAGAATTCCGGGCCATTCACCCGGCAGGACCGGACCATGCTCCGAGGACGGTGGCCTGCATGACCGACGCTCAGCACTACGACGTCATCGTTATCGGCACCGGTGCGGGCGGTGGCACGATCGCGCATCGACTGGCACCCACGGGGAAACGGATTCTCCTTCTCGAACGTGGCGGCTATCTGCCTCGTGAACGCGACAACTGGGATTCCACCGCGGTCTTCGTCAAAGGAAAATACCGCGCTCCGGAGTTCTGGTTCGACAAACACGGAAACCAGTTCCCGCCCGAGGTCAATTACTACGTGGGCGGAAATACCAAATTCTACGGCGCCGCGCTCTTCCGTATGCGCCCCGAGGACTTCGGCGAACTCCGCCACCACGACGGCCTCTCCCCCGCCTGGCCACTGAGCTACGAGGATCTCGAGCCGTACTACACCCGGGCCGAACACCTCTACCTCGTCCACGGCCGCCACGGCGAGGACCCGACCGAGGGTCCCACCAGCGCCCAGTACGCCCACCCGCCGGTCCAGCACGAGCCGCGCATCCAGCAGCTCAGCCACGACCTGGAGAAGCAGGGGCTGCACCCCTTCCACCTCCCGATCGGGGTGAACCTCACCCAGGACGACCGGGGCCGGGCCACTCACACCAGCGCCTGCATCCGCTGCGACCGCGTCGACGGCTTCCCCTGCCTGGTCGGCGCGAAGTCCGACGCGCAGGTCATCTGCGTCGACCCCGCGCTCGAACACGCCAATGTCGAGATGGTCACCCATGCGGATGTGCGGCGCCTCGAAACGGATGCGACCGGCCGGAGTGTCACCTCGGTCGTCGCGACGGTGGGAGAGGGGGGAGACGGGGACGGGAACGGTTCGACCGTGGAGTTCAGCGCCGACATCGTGGTCGTCGCCTGCGGCGCCGTCAACTCCGCCGTCCTGCTGCTGCGTTCGGCCAATGACCGGCATCCGCGGGGCCTGGCCAACAGTTCGGACGTGGTGGGCCGGCACTACATGCGGCACAACAACCTGGCCCTGATGGCCGTATCCAAGGAGCCGAACGACACCAGGTTCCAGAAGACCCTGGCGCTGCACGACTGGTACCTGGGATCCGACGACTGGGACTATCCCCTCGGCGGCATCCAGATGCTCGGCAAGTCCGACTCCGCGCAGATCCACGGCGAAGCGCCCCGCTGGGCCGGGGCCGTCACTCCCGACATGCCCTTCGAGGTACTCGCCCACCACGCGGTCGACTTCTGGCTGTGCGGAGAGGACCTGCCCGTCGCCGACAACCGCGTCACCCTGGACCAGGACGGCGGCATCCATCTGGCCCTCGACGAGAAGAACAACATCGCCGGGCTGAAGCACCTTCGGCACAGACTGCAGGGCATGCTCGGCCACCTGGGCATGCACGAACATCATCTCCTGTCGCGCAGCATCTATCTGCACAAGGGCATGCCCATCGGTGCCACCGCGCATCAGGCGGGCACGGTCCGCTTCGGCCACGACCCCGCCGACTCCGCCCTCGACGTCAACTGCAAGGCCCACGACCTCGACAACCTGTACGTCGTCGACACGAGCTTCTTCCCGAGCATCGGAGCGGTCAATCCCTCGCTGACCGCGATCGCCAACGCCCTGCGCGTCGGCGACCACATCGCGGAGCGACTGCGATGACCTCCCACCACCCGGCCGACGGCGGCACCCGGCACCGTACGCCCGAGGAGCGGGCCGCGCTCGGCAAGGCCGCCCGGTCCGCCGTACCCCGCTCCAGCCACGCCGAGTTCGCTCCCTCTTACAAGCGGCCGGACCCGTTGGACGTCATCGAGGCGCAGTCGGCGACGCGGGTGCCCGAACTCGTACCGATCCGCTACGGCAGGATGACCGAGTCGCCGTTCCGCTTCTATCGGGGGGCCGCCGCCATCATGGCCGGGGACCTCGCCGACACCCCCCGGTCCGGGATCAGAACGCAGTTGTGCGGCGACGCGCACCTGCTGAACTTCCGGCTGCTGGCCTCGCCCGAGCGCCGCATGATGTTCGACATCAACGACTTCGACGAGACGCTGCCCGGTCCGTGGGAGTGGGATGTCAAGCGGCTGTCCGCCAGCTTCGTCATCGCGGGGCGGGCGAACGGCTTCAGCACCAAGGAGCGGGCCGACGTCGTACGGTCCACGGTGCGGTCCTACCGCGAGTGGATGCGGCGTTACGCCGGGATGGGCAATCTCCCCGTGTGGTACGCCCGGTTCGACGAGGAGTGGGTGTGGGAGCACTTCGTCGAGGACGTGGACGCGCGGGCCCGCCACCGCTGGTCGGAGTCGGTGGCGAAGGCACGCACCCGGGACAGTCTCCAGGCCTTCGACAAACTCACCCAGGTCGTCGACGGGAAAACCCGCATCGCCGCGGATCCGCCGCTGGTCACGCCGCTCCGGGACCTCCTCCCGGAGCTCGAACGCGGCGCGCTGGAGAAGCAGATCCGCCGGCTGATGGAACGTTACGGTCATAGCCTGCAGTCGGACCGGCGGTTCCTGCTGGAGCAGTACCGCATCACCGACCTGGCCCGCAAGGTGGTCGGAGTCGGCAGTGTGGGCACGCGCTGCTGGATCATTCTCCTGCTCGGCCGGGACGACACGGACCCGCTGTTGCTGCAGGCCAAGGAGGCCGACGCATCGGTGCTGGCGCCCTTCGCCGGCGCCTCCGGCTACCGGACGCAGGGCGAGCGCGTGGTCTCCGGTCAGCGGCTCATGCAGGCGACCAGCGACATCTTCCTGGGCTGGGAACGGGCCGACGGCATCGACGGCATCGACGGCCGCCACCGGGACTTCTACGTACGGCAGTTGCGGGACTGGAAGGGCATCGCCGAGCCCGAGTCGATGGTGCCGACCGGAATGCGGGCCTTCGGTGAGCTGTGCGGTGCCGCGCTGGCCCGCGCGCACGCGAGGTCGGGCGACCGGATCGCCATCGCGGCGTATCTGGGCGGGGGTGACGTCTTCGACAGGGCGCTGGTGACGTTCGCCGAGCGCTACGCCGACCAGAACGAGAAGGACCACCAGGCACTCGTCGACGCCGTCGGCTCGGGACGGGTGAAGGCTGAAGCAGCCTGAGAAGGAGACCAGAATGGATCGCTATCCGCCCATCGCCGACCACGGCCTCGTCGGGGACCTGCAGACCGCGGCTCTGGTCTCGTCCCAGGGAGTGATCGACTGGTTCGCAGCACCGCGCTTCGACTCGCCGAGTATCTTCGCCTCCCTGCTCGACCACGACGAAGGCGGCTATTTCCTCCTCTCGCCCGAGCACCCCGAAGGGACCTGGAAACAGCTCTACTACCCGGACACGGCCGTCGTGGTGACCCGCTTCATGTCCCCCGACGGAGTCGGCGAGATCATCGACCACATGCCGGTCCTGCCGGGCCCGACAGCGACCGACCGGCACAGCCTGGTGCGGGTCGTACGGTCGGTGCGGGGCACCGTACGCTTCGCCCTCGAATGCCGGCCGCGCTTCGACTACGCGCGGGCCCCCCACGAACTCGACCTGACGCACGACCCGGTGACGCAGGACACGGCGACGTTCCGGGCCCCCGGGACGACCGCCTACCTTCAGGGCACCTTCCCGCTCGAACGGGACGGGCAGGACGTCAGGGGCGCCATCACCCTGGGCGACGGGGAGACGGCGGCCGTGGTGTTCACCGTGTGCGCGCCGGAGGGGGAGGCACCACCGCCGCCCACCACCGAGGGGATCGCCGAAGCGCTCTGGGAGAACGTGGACTTCTGGCAGAAGTGGGTGCGCACCTCGCGCTATCACGGCCGCTGGACGGAGGTGGTGCACCGCTCCGCGATCACCCTCAAGCTCCTCACCTACGCCCCCACGGGCGCGCCGGTCGCCGCCGCCACCATGGGACTTCCCGAGCAGGTCGGCGGTGAGCGCAACTGGGACTACCGGTACACCTGGGTGCGGGACGGCTCCCTGTCGGTACGGGCTCTGCTCGACCTCGGCTTCGTGGAGGAGGCGACCCGCTTCACCCGCTGGCTCGGCGACCGCCTCGGCGCCCGCGAAGGACCGGCCCACGAGCCCCTCCAGATCATGTACCGGGTAGACGGCGACCCCCATCTGACGGAGGAGATCCTGGACCACTTCGAGGGCTACCGCGGCTCCTACCCGGTCCGGGCCGGCAACGCCGCCTCCGGCCAACTGCAGCTCGACATCTACGGCGAGGCCCTCTACGCCCTGGCCGAGGGCCGCGAGGTCGGCCAACAGTCGGGCTACCACGGCTGGAAAGCCCTGGCCGCCACCCTCGACTGGCTCGCCGACTCCTGGGACCGGCCCGACGAGGGCATCTGGGAGACCCGGGGCGGACGAAGGGACTTCACCTACAGCCGCGTGATGTGCTGGACCGCCTTCGACCGCGGGCTGAAGCTGGCCCACGAGTACAGCAGGCCGGCCGACACCGTGCGCTGGACCCAGGCCCGGGACGCGATCCTCGAACAGGTCATGGAGCGCGGCTGGAACGACAAGGAGCAGGCCCTCGTCCAGTACTACGACGGCGATGTCCTGGACGCCTCCCTGCTGCTCGTCCCCCGGGTCGGATTCATGGCCCCCCGCAGCCCCGGCTGGCTCAACACCCTCGACGCCATGGACCGCGTCCTCGTCTCCGACAGCCTCGTCTACCGCTACGACCCCCACGCCTCCCCCGACGGACTGCGCGGCGCCGAAGGGACCTTCAGCCTCTGCACCTTCCTCTACGTCGACGCCCTCGCCCGCGCCGGGCGCCTCCCCCAGGCCCGCTACACCTTCGAGAAGATGCAGACGTACGCGAACCACGTCGGTCTGTTCGCCGAGGAGATCGGCCCCAGCGGGGAGCAACTCGGCAACTTCCCGCAGGCCTTCACCCATCTCTCCCTCATCATGGCCGCGACGACACTGGACAAGGCTCTCGACGCGCTCCGCCGCTGAACCCCGGGATCCCCGGCCCCTGCGGCAGCAACTCGGTGGTCACGAAGGACACCACGGTGGCGAGTGCTACCAGCACCACACAGCTGACGGGCAGCCGCAGCGCGGCGGCGGACGCGGCCGCCGTACCCGCCGCCATCCCCGGCACGACGCCGAGCCCCGGCAGCGGCGCGAGCAGGACACCCACCGCGCCGCCGGCCGGCGTCCTGCGCCTGGGTAACCTGAACTGGCCCTATACGCACCAGCTCCCCAACGCCGCACGCGTCCGGCACGCCGTGTCCCTCGACGAGACACGCCGTCCCTACCGCGAATTCCTGGTGACGCCCCGACCGGAACCGCTCCAGGACACGGCCGAGGAGGTCTGGTTCGCCGGTGTGCACTCCGATGTCGGCGGCACGTTCGCGCATGCGGAGAACGCGCCCCTGCTCTCCACGATCCCCCTCAAGTGGATCACCGACGGGGTCACTCACGATCTGGATTTCCGTCCGGGCGCCTCTCTCGAAGACTGCGCGGTGACCGAGGAGTTCGCGAGCGCCCCCGTCCACGACAACGGCCCGCTCTGGATCCTCGCGGGCCGACGCTCGCGTCCCGTCCCCGAAGGCGCGTCGCTGCACGCCGGCGTCAGGCTCCGGCGCGAACGCGATCCCCGGTACCGCTCCGATCTCCCCGATCCGCGGGAGCCGGGACGGTGGGCCGACCCCGACTGGACCAAGCCCGCACAGTCATCCGGCGGTTGACGGCACGGTGGGCTGGTCATGGCGGCCGCTGAGGGGGTGGACGAGGTGGCCCCCGGATGGATGCCCATGCCGAAGCCGACGTGGCCGGAAGGGGCGCGGCCGAGGTCGAAGCGGTCTGGATCGCTCCAGCGGGCCGTATCGCGGTCGGCTGGAGCCGAGCAACATCAGGATCTTGGTTCCTCGGACCGAGGTCGCCCGGACCGACGCCCGGACCGAGGTCCCTCGGCGCGCCGGTGTACCGCCCAGCGGATCGAAAAGCGGTCTTCCCGCGGGTGCTGCTGCCGCTCGCGGTCACGCGTTCACCCTCACCTCGCCTGCCGCTTGCTCCCCCACCGCCACTCGCAGAAGCCGCGCCCGGAACATCTACCGTGAGTTCCACCGGCGTGATCGCCTGCGCGAAGGCCGACCGGGCGGAGACCCGTCGTGAGTCGCCGACCTGCTGTGACTTCGGCCACCCCCTCTTGCCGCGAGAAAGAAGGCATACCTAAGTTCTGTCTCATGGCCCCACATAACCCCCCACCTCCCAACGACCCGGACAAGGCCGTCGGCCGACACCTGCCCGGCGCTGAAGGACCGGGCACCCCCGCGCTGGTCGACTTCGCCGTCGACCTCACCTCGCAGGAGGTGCGCCGGCAGGTCCAGGTCCTGACCGCCCTCGGCCCCGACTGGGACCCGATGGAGGTCCTGCGCGGAGAGGAGGCCGCGTACGACCTGCTGTACTCCGGTCTCGACGACGAGCAGCAGCGTCTGTACGACGACCTGGTCGCGGCCGGTGTGCTCCCCCGGCGCGGGGGCGGCCATGCTGCCACTTGACCCTCAGGCAGACCCCGGGCGCCGCGCCTGGGTGACCTGTCCGAACTGCAACGACAGCCGCGGGTGCGCACCGTGCGAGCAACAACGCACCTGCTCCGACCACTGGCGCTACCTGCTCTCCAACACCGGCAGCCTGCTCCACCTGCAGTGCCCGTCCTGCACCCACGTCTGGGTGCACGAGAGCGGCTTCGGCGCCACCCGCTCCCTGTGGAACCGCATCACCGGCGGCCGCCCAAAACTCTGACAACGGGCTCGCCCCGCTGAACGCCCATGTGCGCGTCGTCGCGGTGGCTGAAGGCGCGCGGCACGGTGACGTCGCGGCTGTGCGCCGTCTCGGTCCGGCAAGTCAGCGCCGTCCCTGGGTGTGCCGCGTCCGTAGGGGCGATTCCATGCCCTCGCCGGCGAGTACTGCTCGGCGTGGCGCGGGACGCCGGGGTGCCGGAGAGCGCCTCATCCGCATGGCCCACGACGCGCTGCGGGACGGCCGGGTACCAAGGCCACCGCTTCCGTCCGGACGACGCGGGACGGCTTGGGCGGGAGACTGAACCAGCAGGTCCGCTCCTGCGGGTCTCCCGACGCCGGTGTCGGGGTTCACCTGACCGTGTCACGTACACCGTCTCCGCGCGGGCTCGGTGGGGGGATGGCTACGGCGAACGGCCGGGCCGCAGGGGTGCCGCCTGGACAGCGATGCCCGCACGATGACGGACTGATGCCCTGGCTTGAGGGGGGAATGGCGCCGCGGGACGCTGGAGAGGGTGTCCGTGATGTCCGCCTGGCTTCCCCCAGGCGCTCCGCCGGGCTCCACCGAGGCGAGAACGAGGGTAAGAGCCCATGGATAGCGAGCACGTCGCATCCGGAGGAACGACGCAGGGACCGGTACCGGAGGACTTTACGGTCGTCATCGACGCCCGTGGGGCGATCTTGGTGTGGAGTGACGGAGCCAGGCAGCTGCTCGGATACGAACCCGACGAGATCGTGGGCCGGCCCGCCGCCGAACTGCTCGCCGCCGCTCTGCCCGCGTCCGCGCGGCGCCACATGGCCGACGGACACCGGTGGGCCACCGAGGTGGCGCTTCGACACCGGGAGGGGGGTCGTGTCGTGGTGCGGCTGCGGGGAACGCCGCTGGTGGACGCAGCCCGCAGAAGGGCTTGGCTCGTGACCGGTGCGGAGCCGGCGAACCCTGCCGGACCGTCCGACCCGGAGGCGGCGGCGTTGTGGGACCGCACGCTGGCGCAGCTCCCGTTGCCGGTGGCGGTCTACGACCGCGAGGCGAAACTCGTGGCCGCCAACGAGGTCATGACGCGGGTGATGGGAAGGACCGAGGAGGAGATGCGGGGCCTGACTCTGTGGGAGATCGAGCCGAACTGGCCCTTCGACGAGTACGACCGCCTCCAGCGGCAGGTTCTGCGCACAGGGGAGGTGATCTTCCATGAGCAGCACGGCCAGGCTCCCGGCGAGACCCGGGAGCATGCGTGGTCGATGTTCTTGTCGCCGCTGAAGGACGAGACCGGCACGGTGCACGGGCTGTCGGCGGCCGTGTTCGACACCACCGAGCAGTACTGGGCCCGCCAACGCCTGGCCGTGCTCAACGAGGCCAGTCTCCGCATCGGCAGCACCTTGGATGTGACCCGAACGGCTGAGGAACTGGCTGAGGTGGCCGTGACCGGGTTCGCCGACTTCGTCACCGTGGACCTGCTGGAATCCGTCGCACAGGGCGACGAGCCCCAGTCGGTACCGCCCGGCGAGCCGGTCACTGTCCGCCGCACCGCGCAGCGATCGATACTGAGGGGCTGCCCGGAGTCGGTGGTCGCCTCGGGCGACACAAGTCTCTACCCTGCGGATTCGCTGCCGGTACGGGCGCTGGTCACAGGCCTTGGCACTCGGCATCGGTCGGACGATCCGGAGCTGCGGAAGTGGATCGAATCCTCCCCGGCCCGCGCCGAGACCGTGGGCAGGTACCTGATCCACTCGGTGATGATGGTGCCGCTGCGTGCCCGGGGGGTGACCCTGGGCCTGGTGCACTTCCTGCGGCACCGGACGCCGGAGTCCTTCGGCGAGGACGACCTGCTGCTCGCGGAGGAGATCGTCGCCAGGGCGGCGGTGAGCCTGGACAACGCCCGCCGTTACACGCGTGAACGCCGGACGGCGCTGGCGCTCCAACGCAGCCTGCTGCCCGAGCGGCCGCCGACTCTCGCGGCGGTGGAGGTCGCCTACCGCTACCTCCCGGCCGATTCCGGAGCGGACATCGGAGGGGACTGGTTCGACGCGATCCCGTTGTCCGGCGCGCGGGTCGCGCTGGTCGTGGGCGACGTGGTGGGCCATGGCATTCACGCCTCGGCCACGATGGGGCGCCTGCGGACCGCTGTACGGACGCTCGCGGACGTCGACCTCGCCCCCGATGAGTTGCTCACCCAGCTCGACGACCTCGTCATCAGGCTCGACCGGGAGGAGGGTCCCGAGGTCCGCGGGTGGGCGAAGGGAGCGTCGGGGGAGGTCGGGGCCACCTGCCTGTACGCCGTGTACGACCCGGCGTCCCGTCGCTGCACCCTGGCCCGCGCCGGGCACCCGCCGCCCGCGCTGGTCTCGGCCGACGGCGCCGTACGGTTCCTGGACCTGCCCGCCGGGCCACCGCTCGGCCTCGGCGGCCTGCCGTACGAGGCCACCGAGGTGGAGCTGGGCGAAGGCAGCCTGCTCGCCCTCTACACCGACGGCCTGGTCGAGTCCGCCGACCGGGACATCGACGTCGGGCTCGGTCTGCTGCGCCACGCGCTGAGCAGCCCGGCCGACACGCTGGAGGAGACCTGTGACCATGTGCTGAGTACCGTGCTGGCCGGCCGTCCCACCGATGACATCGTCCTGCTCCTGGCCCGTACCTCCGCGTTCGACGCCCAAAGCGTGCGCACCTGGCAGCTGCCGCGGGACCCCGCGGCTGTCGCCGGGGCCCGCAAGGTGGCGGGCGAACAGGTGACCGCCTGGGGGCTGGAGGAAACGACGTTCGCCACCGAACTGATCGTCAGCGAACTGGTCACCAACGCGATCCGATACGGCGACGCGCCGATCCAACTGCGGCTCATCCGCGACTCCACGCTGATCTGCGAGGTCTCCGACGGCAGCAGCACCGCCCCGCACCTGCGCCGAGCCCGCGTCTTCGACGAGGGCGGGCGCGGGTTGCTGCTCGTTGCCCAGGTCTCCGAACGCTGGGGCAGTCGCCAGACTCCCACCGGCAAGACCATCTGGGCCGAACAGCCGCTGCCCGCCTGACACCGTGCGCGGCGCGCGCAACCGGAGAGGGGCCTGCCGCAGGGCGGGCCCTCCCCGTCGCAGGCCACCTTGGGACGGGGAGGAGTCAGCGCCCGGCGACGCACCACGAAGGCCGGGAGCGGGGAAGGCGGCTCAGCGGGCGCGGGGTCCCGCTTCGCCGGAGTCCGCCCGACCCGACGTGCGCAGCGTGCCGACCGTCTTCAGCAGCCGGTCGGCCGGTTCCCGCAGCCTGGGATGGGCCAGGACCGTGTTCCGCAGGCCGCGCACCGGCCTGCGCCACAGCCGGTGCGCCGTCGCCACCGGGTGGGGGCGGGTCGCGAACCCTTCGCCCACGCGCAGCTCGCGGGTCTTGAGCCAGTCCTTGTACTCCTTGTCGCCGCGTCCCAGATCCATGAGCCGCACGCCCTGCCGGGCCGCGGCCTCGGCCATCCGAAGGTGCATGATCAGCCCGGGCGAGTAGTAGCGGAGCTCGGGGTCGTACGCGGTGAACCAGGCCGCGAACACCGTGCGCGAGGTCGGCCCGAAGTGTGCGGCCACCGGCCGGTCGCCGGCGTACACCACGGACAGCACACCGGTGAAGTGTTCTTCACGGACGTGGAACAGGTGGTCCACGAGGTCCACGATCCACGGCCGCGCGAACCGGTCCATCCGACCCGTCCTGCGGTACTGGGCGGACTTCCACTGCATCAGCGTGTGCAGCACCCGCGGGTCGCGCTCGTCGAAGACGAACCGCATCTCGCCCACGTCGCGCCCCAGGCGCCGTTCCTTCTTCAGCGTCGTCTTGGCCAGCCCCGGGTACGCGCCCCGCAGCCACTCCGCGTAGCTGCCGTCGCCGTCCTTCAGGTCGATCACCGGTGAGGCGAACGTCCCCGTGACGTATCTGCCGAAGGGCTTCTGCTCCTCGACGAGATGGTCGAACTCGAAGACGGACAGCCCGCAGGCCCGCAACAGTTCCTGGGGGTCCCAGGTGACCCCGGGGCGGTGCACCAGGGCCTGGCAGTCGGAGAGACCGAGACCGATGGCCCGGCCGACGCCGAAGGAGTTGCGCTCGTACGGGAAGAAGCCGACGGGCTCCCCGCTCTTGTGCAGAACCGCCACGTGCGCCCCGCCACGGTACCTGCCGATCCCGGCCGCGAACTCCGGTGCCAGGAAAGGGTTGGCGTAGTCGGGCGACTCGTCCATCACCCGGTGCCAGGCCCGGCGAAGCGAGATGCTCAGCTCCTCGGGTCTATGGATCGTTATGTCCACGTCAGATCAACCGCCCTTCCGCGGGCTCCGCGACAGACCTGCCATCCGCGTCGTAGGCCCCTAAGGCGTGTGGATCATTGTTCATGGATCGCATGGCCGACCGCCCCCCATTTCCCCCATGACGCGCTGCCCGCGTCCGCCACTTCTTTGGCTATCCGCTGATCCAAGCCGTGTACGCGCCCGTGCCACGGTCGACGATCGAGACTCGAACTGTTCGGCGAGGCTCAAACGTCGCGAAACAGTACGCACGCTGTCAAGGGTGTCTGTCGTAACGGAAGAGTGAGCCCATTTGGCACCGCGATGTGGCGGGGGGCTTGTCGGCCGGGTGCGCGGCTGCCGGTTTCGCCTACGCCGCTCCGGCGGGAGTTGCAGCTCCCGTAGGGGCGCCGCTCCGGAGCGTCAAGGCATGCGGCTGACACTCCGGCCGAAACCGCCGCGGCACACGAGCGTGCCGGTCGCGGCGGTGATCTCGGTGTGCGTGGCGAACCTGCCCCGGTCGGTCTCGCCCCGGAGCAGCGGTCGCAGGGTGCCGAGGGCCTCGTCGGAGAGGCGGCAGCGGGCTACCCGCCGTCCTCGTGCGGGGGCAAGGAACTCCAGGGACGCGGCCCTGCCCAGCGGTACGACGCCCTCGAAAATCGGCGGCGTCCGCGCTCGCGGCGATGATCGCGCCCAAACGAGCTGCGCCCGGCGCGATCCGTGCCGTTCACCGGCCGTGCTGGAGCCGGCGGACCTGAGCGCCTGCATCAGGGCCTCGCTCCTCGGCCCGTTGGGTGATGGCTGACTCGGTGCGGTCCCCCAGGAACTCGTACCACCGGCGCTCCAGGCAGACGTAACGCACATCGGCTTCGACGAGGCTGAGGAAAGCCGACACGGTCTCGGTGAGACGTTGTTGCAGCCCCGGGTCGGCCAGCGTTCCGTCCTCGGCGAAGGCTGGATGCCCGCGGCGGTCGTCGCCTTGACGGCCTTGTGCAGGCGGGCCGTCCGGCCGGGAACGCCGCAGCGCTCCAGCATCGGGGCCGCGCTGCCGACCGCGCCGCGCCGAGCCGCGCGGGGCGTTCCGTATCTACTCCTGTCTACTGCTGTCTACTGCTGTCCACTCCTAGTGTGGAGGTATGGCCGATGGCGTGGTGACGCTGTTCGTCTGCGGTGATGTGATGCTCGGGCGCGGCGTCGATCAGATCCTGGCGCGGGCGGGTGATCCGGCGCTGCGGGAGGGGTACGTCCGGGACGCCCGAACGTACGTGCGCATGGCGGAGTCGGTCAACGGTCCGATTCCGGTCCCGGTCGAGCCGTCCTGGCCGTGGGGCGACGCGCTGCGACTGCTGGAGGAGACCGCCCCGGACGTCCGGATCGTGAATCTGGAGACGGCTGTGACAAGCGGTGACGCGTTCGCGCCCGACAAGGCGGTCCACTACCGCATGCACCCGGCCAACCTGCCCGCTCTCGCGGTGGCCCGGCCCGACGTCTGCGTCCTGGCCAACAACCACGTGCTGGACTTCGGCCGCGCGGGCCTGGCGGAGACGCTGGACTCGCTGGCCCGCGCGGGCCTGCGGGCGACGGGCGCGGGGCGGAACGCCGACGAGGCATGGACCCCCGCGGCGGTCCGCGTCCCGGCCGGCGGCCGCGTGCTCGTCCTCGCCCTGGGGACGCCGTCCAGCGGCGTCCCGCCGGGCTGGGCGGCGAGCGGCGACCTGCCCGGTGTCGCCTACGTTCCCGACCTGTCGGCGGGCTCGGCCGCCGCGGTGGTCCGGCGTGTACGGCAGGTGAAGCGGGCGGGCCACATCGTGGTCGTGTCCGTGCACTGGGGGTCCAACTGGGGCTACCGCGTTCCCCAGCAGCAGATCCGCTTCGCACACGCCCTGGTGGACGGAGGCGTCGACGTCGTCCACGGGCACTCCTCGCACCACCCCCGCCCCATCGAGGTGTACCGCGACCGGCTGATCCTCCATGGCTGCGGCGACTTCGTCGACGACTACGAGGGCATCTCCGGTTACGAGGAGTACCGCGACGACCTCCGGATCGCCTACCTCGTCACGGTGGCGGCGGACACGGGTCGGCTGACCGGCCTGCGCATGGTGCCCCTGCGGGTCCGGCGCATGCGGCTGGAGCCCGCGCCGGACGAGGACCGTGCGTGGCTGCGCGCCACCCTCGACCGCATCAGCGACGGTGTGCACATCAGCTTGGAAGCCGACGGTACGCTCTCGGCGGCGGCGTCCGCCGCCGCACACACGAGGGGAACCGGCCCGTGAACCGGTGGCGCGGTTCACGCTGTCAGGCGTCGGCGCGATGAGCTTGCCGCGGTTCGCCCCGGCAGGTCTGCCGCTCCGCTACGGCGGACACCGTGCGGCCTTCGACGGCGGCCCCGGCGCCGAGAACCGCCGCCCGGGCCACTCGCGGGCCGGCTGGTCACCTACGAGCGGCCGGAGCCGGTATCCGCGCTGCGCCGGAGCGCGGCCGCGCGGACCGGCCGGCCGTGCTCCACCTCACAACGGCCGACGGGACGAAGCGGGAACACCCCGGGGTGGTCGACCGTTGACTCGTACGTGGCTGCGGAGGGGACAGTGTCCCCGGGCCTCACCTATGGCCCATGGGGACGATCGTCCGGCTGAAGCCCCGTGGAGCCTTCCGCCGAGAGGCGACCGCCCTCCGCCGGCCACCACTTACGGCCCCGGCTGGTCCCCCCCGTCCAGCCGGGGCCTCTCACTGCCCGCGGTGCGCGACAACAGCCGTCGGGTCGGGCCGCATCCAGTGCCCGTCGGTGCTCCAGCCGAGGAAACGGCGGACCCGGCGGCGGGTGTCGACGTCCTCGTGGGTCAGTGCGGTGGCGAAGACCTTGGCCAAGGGCACAGCGATCCGCCGCACCCGGCCGGGCACGGACCACCGACAGAAGGATCACCGCACCACCCGGTCACCGAACAGCACCACCCACCGAACGGATGTTCAGTCGTTGTCGGCCGCGCCGCCCGCCAGCATCCGCGTCAGCACCGCGCGCTGCACCGGCAACGCCTCGCCGTACAACACGCGCCCTTTCGGGGTGAGGGACACACGCACCCCCCGCCGATCCTCCGCGCACACGCCGCGGGTCACGAGACCGTCCTTCTCCAGGCGGGCGATCAGCCGGGACAGGGCGCTCTGGCTCAGATGGACGCGGTCGGAGATCTCCTGGACGCGGTACGAGCAGCCGCCGTCGGGCGCGGCGCCGTCGGCCAGCACGTCGAGCACCTCGAAGTCGCTCGCCCCCAGGCCGTGTTGATGCAATGCGCGGTCGATCTCGCACAGGGTGCGGGCATGCACCACGAGGATGTCGCGCCACTGGTCCACGAGCACCTGCTCGGCCTTCTTCGCCGCCATGGGCGCACCGTAGCAAAGAATCGACTTTGTTGCATCGGAATTAAATGCACTTGCATTCAATGCGCGTGCATGTACTGTCTTCCGCATGACCTCTCCGCTCACGCAGGACGCGGAGAACGCTCAGGACGCTCAGGACGCGGAGGAGCGAGTGCCGGTCCGCGACTGATCCAGGGCCTGTCTTCAGTCGTGATCGCATCCGGGTTCTGGGCCCGGGGTGGGGTGCCGGTCCGACACGGTTGGCGCGCCCGGAACACGGCCCGCGGCAGCAGAAGGAACTGCACGACCGTGTTCGTCGGGCACGCCTCCTGGACCACAGAGTCCCTGCGGGGACCGTGCGAGCGGTGACCGACGGCCGGCGTGTGGCGGACATCGCGCGGAAGGTGGTGACCGCCACCGGCCGGACCGGGCCCCACTTCGTCGACAGACCGCGCCCGAGCGAGTGGGCCCGTCCGGAACGTGCGGCCACCGTGAGCGATCAGTAAGCAGATCCTGCCTGCCGTCAGAAGTTGCCCGGGGCCCTGACCAGGGGTATCACGGGTGGTACGCCCCAGAGGAACCGCCCGGCCGATGCGCTGCCGATCGCCTGCGCAACCCCGCTGGGACGCAGCCGACCAAGCGGGAGCCGTCGTCCCGCACCCCTCAACTCAGGACGCGCCCAGACCCGACCCCGCCGAACAGGACGATGCCGCCGCGGGCGCCCGCTCGCCTTGGGAACCACCCGGGTTGTCCGGATGGGGCATGCCGCTCCTGGAGTAATGGCCGATTGCCCTGACCGGCCGTGTCACGCTGTGGTCTCGGTTGATCAGGGCGGTGTCAGGAGGCCGGAATGTACCGCTCACGTGAGGAGCTGTACCAGCGGATCCATCCTCACCGGCGGGCAGACCCGACGACAGCGGTGCGGCAGTCGGCCCGGTTCAGCGAACCCGCCGACACCGATCCCGCCGAGCCGCTCCCCACGTTCGCCGAGAAACAAGAGCGCAAGACCACCGCACTGGCCGCCGGCGCCCCGTTCACCCCGTTCACCCTGATCGGCATCGATCGCTGCCGGCTGAAGGTGGTCGAGAGCGCGCTTCAGACCACCGGACGCTCGTGATGGCAGAAGAGAACGAAGGGAAACAACCGGGGCAGCCACACCTCCCCGATCTGCACGTGCGGCTGCGTGCCGAGTTGGGCCGGATCGACGAGCAACTGCGCGGCCTGCTGAACACCATGGACCGACTGCAGGGCCTGCTCGATGCGGTGGTGGCCATCAGCCGGGAGGTGGAGCTGCCTGCCGTGCTGCACCGTATCGTGACCACCGCCATGGACTTGGTCGGCACCCGCTACGGGGCACTGGGCGTACTCAGCGAGTCCGGAGATCACCTGGAACGGTTCATCGCCGTCGGCCTGTCCGAACAGGAACGTGCTGATCTGGCCGAGACCGACCTACCCCGCGGTCGGGGCGTCCTCGGGCACCTGATCCGTCACCCCGAACCCCTGCGGGTCGACGGCATCTCAGCTCATCCGTCATCCGCCGGTTTCCCGCCCGGCCACCCGTACCTGCGTACCTTGCTCGGCGTCGCCATCAGCGTCCGCGGCGAAATCTACGGTGACCTCTACCTCTCCGAGCGGCGTGACGGACAGCCCTTCGACGTCCACGACGAGAACGTCGTCATCGCCCTGGCCAGCGCAGCAGGCATCGCGATCGAAAACGTCCGCCTGTTTGAACGGGTTCGCATCGGAGCCGAGCAGTTCCAACGGCTTCTGTTGCCAACACTGCCCGACCTGCGGCCGTTCGCCGCCGCTGCCGTCTACCAGCCCGCCGCCGAACCCAGTCAACTCGGCGGGGACTGGTACGACGCCATCCCGCTGCCCGACAACGTCGTGGCGGTCGTCATCGGTGACGTGGTCGGCCACGATCTGCAGGCCGCGGCCGCCATGGCCTCCACCCGTAACATGCTGCGCTCGTTGCTGTTCGACCGTGCCGATCCACCCGGCGCGGTCCTCGCCCGGCTCGACCGCACCCTGCAGGCCATCACAAACAACCCCGTCACCACGACTGCCCTGGCGCGTTTCGAACCGGAGGGAGGGGGCTGGCGCCTCCGCTGGAGCACCGCGGGCCATGTCCCACCCCTGCTGATCGCTCCTGGGCACCGCGCGGAATACCTGTTCGCCGAACCCGGGCTACCACTCGGGGTCGACCCCAAGCAGCCCCGCCCCGACCACTCGCGCTTCCTGCCCCCGGACGCCACCGTGGTCTTCTTCACCGACGGACTGATCGAACATCCCGACCACCCCATCGACGAGAGTCTGCATCAGCTCGCCGATCTCGCCACCGCGTATGCCGCTCTGCCCCTGCAAGAGTTCGTTCAGGCACTGGCCGATCACCACCCCAGCGACGGTCACGACGACATGGCCATCCTCGCCCTGCGCACCCCGCACGTCTGATCCCCGACGCCGGGCCGACCCGAGCGCGCGCAGCGGTGACAGCGGCGCGTGACGACACCTTGCTCTGTGACCGAGCACCGAACGTTCAGTTCAACCGAACGTTCAGTTCAACGGCGCCGTGGAGGATCCGGGAGATCCGGCGGATGATGGACATCGGGGCGATGTCGATGCGGAGGTCGCCCGATGGCTGTCGCACGGCATGCATGGGTCCGGTGCGGTGGTCTGGCTGCCCTGGAGATCTGCGCCGTCGCGGCGCTGTATTACGGCTCCGCCCAGGTGGGACTGCTCCAGCAGCTGGTGCGCGGCCAGGTCACCCCATTGTGGCCACCCACCGGCATCGCCCTGGCGAGCCTGCTCCTCCGCGGCCCGCACGTCTGGCCCGGAATCGCACTCGGCGCGCTCCTGGTCAACGTCTCACTCGGGCCATCGATACCGGCCGTGCTCGCGATCGTCACGGGAAACACCCTCGCGCCCCTCTGCTCGTACGTACTGCTCCGTCGTACGGGATTCCATAACGCACTGGACCGCTTGCGGGACGCGCTGGCGCTGATCTTTCTCGGCGCGTTCACCGGAATGCTGGTCAGCGCGACGATAGGCAGCGGAACACTGGTTCTCGCCGGTGTGCTGAGCGTCGGCGACTTCTGGCCGACATGGTCGGTCTGGTGGACCGGCGACGCGATGGGTGTTCTGGTGGTCACGCCGGTCCTGCTCGTTCTCCGCTCGGCACACTGGCCGAAGCACGCTCGGCCGTCCCGTTGGGTGGAGGGACTGCTGCTTCTGGCAGCCACTGCCTGCGTCGGTTTCGTCGAAACGGGCAGCACGCCCGTCATGTTCCTCGGCTTCCCGCTGCTGATCTGGGCGGCCTTCCGCTTCCAGCTGGCCGGTGCCGCGCCCTGCGCCTTGGCCGTGTCGACCTTTGCGATCATCGCCGCTGCCCAGAAAACAGGCGCGTTCGCCGGTCACGACCTGCTCACCAACATGATCACCCTGCAGGCGTTCAACGGTTCTGCCTCGCTGACCGCACTACTGCTCGGGGCAACCGTCAGCGAACGCAATCAGACCCAGAAGGAGATCGCGCGAGCCTGCCGGCAGCTCGCCGAGATGGCGGCCAAGATCGCCGCCGGTGGCCACCACCATCTGACGCTCCCCGACGGCGACGCCGACAGCGACAGCGACAGCGACGGGCCCAAAACCCGGATGTGACCACGCCTGAAGACAGACCCTGGTTCCCCTCGCCCGTGGCTTCAATTCGACGCGCCCGGCAGGCAACTCCTTGCCTGCCGGGCCCGCTGCCGTGACACTCGACGGATGGGGAGACGCACGCAGGCACAGCGGGACGCAATGACGGTCGAGATCGGGTACGCGGTGTTCAGCGCGGCCTTCGTGGCGGCCGTCGTACTGGGCGCCGTGTCCGGCCCCGCACTGCTCTTCGATCTCCCGGTCCTGGTCAAAAAGACCCTGATCACCTCAGGGGTGCTGCTGGCCGTCGCGCTCTTCGCGGTGCGCGTGGTCACAGTGCTCGTCCGCTTCGGCCGCGCGGCCGGCGCTCACCCGAGCCACCCCGGCCGCACCAACCCCGACTCGTAGGCCAGCACGACCAGTTGGGCCCGGTCGCGGGCGCCGAGCTTCACCATGGTCCGGCTGACGTGAGTCTTGGCGGTGAGCGGGCTGACGACCAGGCGCCGCGCGATCTCGGCGTTGGACAGACCGATACCGACGAGGGCCATCACCTCCCGCTCCCGCTCGGTGAGCTGGGTGAGCGACTCGGCGGCCGCGGGCTCCTTGGAGCGGGCCGCGAACTCGGAGATCAGACGGCGCGTCACCCCCGGTGACAGCAGCGCGTCGCCCTCGACCACCGCCCGTACCGCGCGCAGCAGTTCATCCGGCTCGGTGTCCTTGACCAGGAAGCCGGAGGCGCCGGAACGGATGGCCTCGAAAACGTACTCGTCGAGCTCGAAGGTGGTGAGCATGACCACCTTCACATCCCGCAGGCTCGGGTCGCAGGTGATACGGCGAGTCGCGGCGAGGCCGTCGAGCAAGGGCATGCGGATGTCCATCAGGACGACATCGGGGCGCAGTTCGCGCACCTTGCGCAGCGCCTCGTCGCCGTCCGCCGCCTCGCCCGCCACCTCGAGGTCCGACTGTGCGCCGAGCAGCGCCTTGAAGCCGGCCCGGACCAGCGACTGGTCGTCGGCGAGCAGTACGCGGATCACCACACCTCCCTCACCTTCACCGCTCCTCTCCTCCCTTTCCCCTTCACCTTCACCGGTCCTCCTTGACCTTCAGTGGGAGCACGGCCAGCACCCGGAAGCCTCCGTCGTCACGCGGGCCCGCCTCGATCGTGCCACCGAGGGCGACGGCCCGCTCCCGCATCCCGGCCAGCCCGTTGCCGCTGCCGCCCGCGTCGGCGCCGGTCGAGGGCCCGTCGTCGTCGATCCGCAGCCGCAGCGTGCCCTGCGCGGACTCGAGCCGCACGCGCGCGTGCCGCGACCCCGAATGCCGTACGACATTGGTGAGCGCCTCCTGGACGATGCGGAACGCGGCGAGGTCGGTACCCGGCGGCAGTTTCGGGGCCTCACCCTGAACGTCGACGGTCAGGCCCGCCCCGGCCGCCTGGTCGACTAGTTCCGGGAGCCGGTCGAGCCCGGGCGCCGGTGCACGCGGCGCCTCCCCCGGCGTACGCAGTGTGTCGAGCACCTGCCGTACCTCGCCGAGCGCCTCCTTGCTGGCCTCCTTGATGGTGGTGAGCGCCGTGCGCGCCTGTTCCGGGTCGGAGTCGAGGAGCGCGAGGCCGACGCCCGCCTGAACGTTGATCACCGAGATGCTGTGGGCGAGCACGTCGTGCAGTTCGCGGGCGATCCGCAGCCGTTCCTCGGCGGCGCGGCGGGCGGCGGCCCGTTCACGCTCGGCACGGTCACGGGCCCACTGCTCACGGCGCACCCGGGCCAGTTCCGAGACCACCACGATCACCACGGCCCAGGTGACGATGCCGAGCTCCTGGTTCCAGGAGGCGGGCGAGTCCCCCTTCGGTGGCAGCCAGCGGTAGAGCCAGTGGGCCACCAGCAGATGGCCGGCCCACAGCATGCCGACGGCCGTCCAGGCGGCCCTGCGGTGCCCGGCGACGACCGCGCCGAAGCAGCCGACGGCGACGGTCACGAAGACGGGCCCGTACGGATATCCGGCGCCCAGATAGACCAACGCGGCCGCGGCCGTGCCGAAGGCGACGAGCACCGGGTACCGCTGCCGCCACAGCAGCAGGCCCGTGCCGACGATCAGCAGCGCCCTCGCGAAGAAGTCCAGGGGCGCGCGTTCGCCGTCCTGGGCGTGCGCCGCGAGCTGGGAGCCGACGAGCACGAAGACGGTCAGCAGCAGGGTGGACCGCCACGGCCACCGCTCACCGCGCCCGCCGTACTCCGCATCGCCCCAGCCGTGCCACCCCGGCGGCCCGTGCCGCCACCACAGCGGCACACCGTCCCACGCCGGGGGCCTGGGGGTTCGCTGCTCTTCCATGACGGCCACGCTAGACGGCCCGAACCGCCGAGGGCGTCAGCCGGGCGAGGTGATCACACGTACTCCCCACGGAGTATCACAGAGGACCGGGCCCGCGGGGCGTGCGGCGGAGTCGGTCCAGCCGCGGGTGGCCGGCTCCGTCAGGACGTGGTCGAGGCCCGGCCCATGTGCTCACCGCGCCGCTTCGACAGCCGGGCGAGGGCGCGCTGCTTGTGCGCGCGGCGCAGGGCGACGACCGCTGTCTCGATGGCCGCCGCGTCTTCGTCCGGGTCGCCCTGCACGCCCACTCCGTTTCGTACGGGGCTACGGCGCCCGCACCGCCGTCACACAGTCACTCGGTCACGTCACTCCGTCACGTCACTCCGTCGCAAAATCCCTTCCCTACCCGACCGTCCCGTTCGACTGGGTAAACACCAGGCCCACGCCGTGCGCGAGTTGGTCCACCGCGTGCCGGAAGAACGGTTCGCGGTCTTCCACCACCCGGTTGAACTGCCCGAAGAGTTCGAAGCCGATCAGTCCGTAGAGCTGGGCCCAGGCGGCCACGAGCGCCGCGATCACCTCGGGGGGAAGGTCGGGGGCGAGATCGGCGGCCATCCGCTGCGCCTCGGCCTTCAGCTCGGCCGGCAACGGGGTGCGGGCCACCCCCTTGCCCCGGTGCGCGTCACGCACGATGCCGACCAGGAGCAACCCCACGCGGGAGGCGGCCGGGATGGTCGTGTCCGGCGCGGTGTAGCCAGGCACGGGCGAGCCGTAGATGAGCGCGTACTCGTGCGGGTGTTCAAGCGCCCAGCGGCGCGCCGCCAAGCACACCGAAATCCAGCGCTCGCGCGGCCCGGCGCCCGCGCCCGCGACTTCGGCGTGCGCCGACTCCGCACTCTCACCAAGGGAGTCATAGGCGTCGATGATGAGCGCGGTCAGCAGGTCGTCACGGCTGGGAAAGTAGCGGTAGAGCGCGGAGGAGACCATGCCCAGCTCGCGGGCGACGGCCCGTAGCGAAAGCTTGGCGGCGCCCTCCGCGGCGAGCTGTCTGCGCGCCTCGTCCTTGATCGCCGCGGTGACCTCGATCCTGGCTCGGGCACGTGCCCCTCGTGCGGTACTCATGCGGGGAAGTGTGCCACGCATTCAGAGCACTGCACACAAACAAGATCGGTGCACAAAAACGAGAGCAGTGCTCTTGCTTTGGATCACCGATCTCATGCAGACTGCTCTCAAGCGAGAGCAGCGCTCACAAAACGGAGCAACGCTCTCTTCAGAGAGCAACGCTCTCTGAAGCGAATCGATGGGGGTCACCATGTCCACACACGTTCAGAAGCCCGGCTGGTTCACGGTCAACGTCTTCAACCGCTCCGTGGCCTGGATGACCCGCCGCGGCATCAGCATCTGGGGCTCCCGGGTGCTGGCCGTCCGCGGTCGCAAGAGCGGCGAGTGGCGTACCACCCCGGTCAATCTGCTCACCGTGGACGGGCAGCAGTACCTGGTCGCCCCCCGCGGCCACGTCCAGTGGACGCACAACATGCGGGTCGCGGGAGGCGGCGAGCTGCGCCTCGGCAAGAAGGTGGACGTGTTCACCGCGACCGAGATCGTCGACGACGACAAGGTCCCGCTGCTGCGCGCCTACCTCAAGCGCTGGAAGGCCGAGGTCGGTGTGTTCTTCGGTGGCGTCGGCCCCGACTCGTCCCCCGAGGAACTGCGTCGCATCGCCCCCGACCACCCGGTCTTCCGGATCACGGTCAAGAGCTGACCGACGCGTCCTCGCAGAGCGATCGAGCACAGACCCGTCGAGTACAGACCGGTCGAACGCGGGGCATCCCTGGACCCTGGATCACCCCACGACCCCTGGATCACCCCAACACCCCGGGGGTCACCCCTCGACCGCGGATTCCTCGCTCACGGCAGGTCGCTTGTCGAGCGCGCTCAGGGCCCGCCCGGCCATCGGGTGCGAGCGCACGAGCTCGCCCAGCGTGGTCGCACCGCGCGTGATGTCGGCGAACGCCTTCCAGGCGGGCCGGAAGCTGGTGATCACCGCATGGAGCACGCCCGGCCGGCGCTCGAAGGCAGTCAGCATGCGCTTGCCGACGCTCATCTCGACGCCGAGCCCGGCCTTGATGGCGAAGGCGTAGTTGAGCGCCTGACGCCGGGCGTCCACCGCGTCGTGCGCCTCGGCGATCCGTACCGCCCACTCCCCCGCGAGCCGGCCGGAGCGCAGCGCGAAGGAGATGCCCTCGCGGGTCCAGGGTTCGAGCAGACCCGCCGCGTCGCCGCACACCAGCACCCGGCCCCGCGAGAGCGGGGAGTCGTCGGCGCGGCAGCGCGTCAGGTGCCCGGAGGAGATGCTCGGCTCGAACCCGGCGAGCCCCAGCCGGGCGATGAAGTCCTCCAAGTACCGCTTGGTGGCGGCGCCTTCGCCGCGTGCGGAGATCACGCCGACGGTGAGCGTGTCCCCCTTGGGGAACACCCAGCCGTAACTGCCCGGCATGGGACCCCAGTCGATCAGGACCCGCCCCTGCCAGTCCTCGGCGACGGTCTCCGGTACCGGGATCTCCGCCTCCAGGCCGAGGTCGACCTGGTCGAGCTTGACCCCGACGTGCGCCCCTATCCGGCTGGCGCTGCCGTCCGCGCCGACGACCGCCCGCGCCAGCACAGTCTCGCCGCCCTGCAGGACGACGGCGACGGTGCGCCGGTCGGGCACGGCGGACCCGTGCTGTTCGACCCTGGAGACCGTGACGCCCGTACGCAGCTCGGCGCCCGCCTTCTGCGCGTGTTCGACGAGCTGCTGGTCGAATTCGGGCCGGTTGATCAGCCCGAACAACATCTGCCTGGAGCGTCGGGTGCGGGTGAACTTGCCGTCGAGCGAGAACGTGACCGCGTTCACCCGGTCCCGGAGCGGCAGCTCGAAGCCGGGCGGCAGCGCATCGCGCGAGGGACCGATGATGCCGCCGCCGCACGTCTTGTAGCGGGGCAGCTCCGCCTTCTCCAGCAGCAGGACACTGCGTCCCGCGACCGCTGCCGCATAGGCGGCCGACGCGCCTGCCGGCCCCGCGCCGACCACGACGACGTCCCACACCCGCTGTTCGTCGTCCGCCGAAGAGTTCTCGCTGCTCACGATGGTCTACTGCTCCCAGTCCAGCCGTCTGCCGCACCTGTCCCGAGCATCCTACGGCGGGCATCGCCACAGGCCGCTGTGGGAGGATCGGGCGCGTATGCGCCCTGAACGCCAGTACGCGTGTACGCCCACCCGATCACCTGTACACAGAAGTACAACGTCGCACCTACAAGGAGCGTGCCCATGTCGTCGAATCCGGTCGCCGAGACCGTCGCCTCGCTCATGCCCAGGGCGCAGGCGGAGCTCACCGAACTGGTGGCCTTCAAGTCGGTGGCGGACTTCGACCAGTTCCCCAGGAGCGAGAGCGAGGGCGCCGCGAACTGGGTCGCCGACGCGCTGCGCGCCGAGGGTTTCCAGGACGTGGCGCTGCTCGACACCCCGGACGGCACGCAGTCGGTGTACGGCTTCCTGCCCGGGCCCAAGGGCGCCAAGACCGTGCTGCTGTACGCGCACTACGACGTGCAGCCGCCGCTGGACGAAGCGGCCTGGACCACCCCGCCGTTCGAGCTGACGGAGCGCGACGGCCGCTGGTACGGGCGCGGCGCCGCCGACTGCAAGGGCGGCTTCATCATGCACCTGCTCGCGCTGCGCGCGCTGAAGGCGAACGGTGGCGTTCCGGTGAGCGTCAAGGTGATCGTCGAGGGTTCGGAGGAGCAGGGTACGGGCGGTCTGGAGCGGTACGCCGAGGAGCACCCGGAGCTGCTGACCGCCGACACCATCGTCATCGGCGACGTCGGCAACTTCCGGCTGGGCCTGCCCACGGTCACCTCGACCCTGCGCGGGATGACCCTTGTGCGCGTCCGGATCGACACGATGGAAGGCAACCTGCACTCGGGCCAGTTCGGCGGGGCGGCGCCCGACGCGCTGGGCGCGCTGATCCGCGTACTGGACTCGCTGCGCGCCAAGGACGGTTCGACGACGGTCGACGGGCTGACCGGGGATGCGCGGTGGGAGGGGCTGCAGTACGAGGAGGCGGCGTTCCGCAAGGACGCCAAGGTGCTCGACGGGGTCGAACTGATCGGCTCCGGTACGGTCGCCGACCGTATCTGGGCGCGTCCGGCCGTCACCGTGCTCGGCATCGACTGCCCGCCGGTCGTCGGCGCCACCCCGTCCGTGCAGGCGGGCGCACGCGCGCTGGTCAGCCTGCGGGTGCCGCCGGGCGTGGACGCGGCCGAGGCGACCAAGCTCCTTCAGGCCCACCTGGAGGCACACACGCCGTGGGGCGCTCGGGTGAGCACCGAGCAGATCGGCCAGGGCCAGCCGTTCCGCGCCGACACCTCCAGCCCGGCGTACACGGCGATGGCCGAGGCGATGTCGGTCGCCTACCCGGGCCAGGAGATGCAGTCCGCGGGCCAGGGCGGCTCCATCCCGCTGTGCAACACCCTCGCCTCGCTCTACCCGCAGGCGGAGATCCTCCTCATCGGCCTGAGCGAGCCGGAGGCGCAGATCCACGCGGTGAACGAGAGCGTGGCCCCTGAGGAGCTGGAGCGCCTTTCGGTCACGGAGGCGCTGTTCCTCCAGAAGTACGCGGCGAGCTGACCACCCGGCCGGGAGCACGGACCGAGAGGGTCCTCGCCACACGGCGTGGGCCCTCTCCGCGCGCCGGGGCGGTAGCTCGGCCCGGTGAACAGCCCTGAAGCGACAAGCGCGTTACGTGCCGGGACGTACGGCGACGTCTCCACCGCACTCGCCCTGTACGGCGATCACGAGCTGGCGGAGCTCCTCGCCGGCGCGACACCCCTCGGCCGGGGCATCGGGGGGAGATCGGCGCTGCTGGACGTCGACGGGACGCCCGTCTTCGTGAAGCGGGTGCCGCTCACCGAGCGGGAGACGCTGCCGGAGAACCTCCGATCCACGGCGAACCTGTTCGGTCTGCCGATGTTCTGCCACTACGGCATCGGCGGGCCGGGATTCGGCGCCTGGCGCGAGGTGGCCGTGCACACCATGACGACGAACGGGGTGCCGGCCGACCGGTTCGAAGGCTTGCCGCTGATGTACCACTGGCGGATGCTGCCCGACGAGGTACAGCCGCTGCCCGAGAAACTGGCCGATGTGGAGGGAACCGTGGCCTACTGGGACGGCTTCACCATCGATGTCAGCCGAGGGGTGCCCCGGCATCGACGTCAGCCGAGCGGTATCCCTGCCTCCAGATAGAGCGCCGCCCCGCGCTCGCGCGCCCGCAGCGCCCACCGCAGCCGTTCGTAGCGCACGGGCGGCAGCAGGTCCGCCGCCTCCTGCTCGGTGACGAAGCGCCAGGCGCGCAGTTCGGGGCCGGGCAGCAGCAGTCGGCGGGCCTCGGCGGAGTCGAGGCGGCCGCCGTCGAAGAGGAGGCGCAGACCGCCGTAACCGGGGGGTGCGGGCGGCTCCCAGTCCACGACCAGCAGACCGGGTACGTCGTCGAGCCGTATGCCGGTCTCCTCCGCGACCTCACGCATGCCCGCGCGCGCGGGAGCCTCCCCGGCTTCGACGACACCGCCGGGAAACTCCCAGCCCGCCTTGTACGTGGGGTCCACGAGCAGCACCCGGTCCTGCTCGTCGAAGAGGAGCACGCCGGCGGCGACGGTCTCGGAGGTGGGTTCGGGGGTCTGCACGATGTCGCACGCGGACGCGTCACCCGTGCGCACGGCCTCGGCGATCCGCAGCGCGGCGTCGTACGGGGTGAGGGCGCTGGTGTCGACGGGGTGGGCGTCGGCGGTGAGCCAGGCGGCGAGCGCGGCGCGGTAGGGCTCGATGTGGTCGTAGGACCACTGGCGCACCCGTATCTCGCCGTCGGGCAGACCCTCGGGTATCTCCCGGCCGGCTATGCGCTCGCGCAGGATCGTTTCCGCCGGAGCGAGGAGAACATGGCGCACCTCGATCCGGCGCGAGGCGAGGCCGCCGAAGATCTCGTCGCGGTACTCCTGGCGCAGCAGGGTCATGGGAACCACGAGCACACCGCCCAGCTCCGCGAGCATGGCGGCCGCGGTGTCCACCACCAGGCGCCGCCAGATCGGCAGGTCCTGGAAGTCGCCGACCTCGGCGAGGCGTTTGGCGGGCAGCAGGTGCGCGAGTTCGCCGCCGATGACCTCGGGGTCGAAGAGCGTGCTGTTCGGGATCAGGTCGATCAGTTCCCGTGCGGTGGTGGTCTTCCCCGCACCGAACGCACCGTTGATCCAGACGATCACGTTTCCCCCTCTTCCGTTGGCCCCCTGTGGCTTGCCCGCTCCACCCTGCCACGGAAACCAGCCGCTGATGAAGGAGCCGACGACGCGGTGCCGGTGCCCCCGTCCCCTGGGCACCGGCACCGCGCTGTCGAACCTTCCCGCTCAGCCGTTCTGGCCCAGCGCGGCGTCGTCCACCGCCAGGCTGTCGCTGCCGATCGTGTGGTCGACGGTGCTGAGCGTGTCGTTGACGTTCAGGTCATGGAGGGCGTCGCCGTCGAGGGCGTGGGACGGGGTGATCGCCGCGACGACGAACCCGGTGGCGAGGGAGGCGATGGCGAGCATGCTGCGTTTCTTCATGCCCGGTTCAACTCCGAATCGGACAAGGAGTCACGGGTGGATCACGCGACTCCCGGACACGGTATCGGCGCGACTCCCGGCTACGGCATCGGCGGCGGGTGACGTGCTGCACGGCCCCGACCGATCAGCCCTTGGTGGAACCCAGCGTCAGGCCCGCGACGAAGTGCCGTTGCAGGAGGAGGAAGACCAGGATCGTGGGGAGGGCGACCAGGACCGAGCCGGCGGCCAGCAGATTGTAGTCCGTGAAGAACTGGCCGCGGAGGTTGTTGAGGGACGACGTGATGGGCAGCTTGTCGGGGTTGGAGATGAAGATCAGGGCCCAGAGGAAGTCGTTGTAGATCCAGGTGAACTCGAGGGTGCCGAGAGCCGCGAGGGCGGGGCGGCACAGCGGGAGGGTGATGCGCCAGAACTGGGTCCACACGCCCGCGCCGTCGACGATGGCGGCCTCCAGGATCTCCTGCGGCAGCGTCCGCATGAAATTGGCCAGCACGAAGACGCAGAAGCCCAGCTGGAAGCCGATGTTGACGATGATGACGGCCCAGTAGGAGTCGTACATCGTGAGCGAGTCGGACATCCACCAGGGCAGCGGGATCTTGTTGAACAGGACGTACAACGGGGTGACGATGACCTGCTGGGGCAGCAGGTTGCCCGCGGTGAAGAACATCAGCAGGACGAGGCCGCCGCGCAGCTTCAGCCGGGACACGGCGAAGGCGACGAAGGAGGCGAGGAAGAGGGTGACGAGTACGGCGGGCACGGCGATGAGCAGGGTGTTGGTGAAGTACTTGCCCATGCCGGATTCGCTGTAGGCGCGGCGGTAGTACTCGAAGGACAGATGCTTCGGTAAGGAGAAGTAGCCGTTCTGCGCCGTCTCCTCGTACGGGCGCAGCGAGGCGTAGACGGCGAGCAGGAGCGGTGCGAGGAAGGCGAGCGAGACGCCCATCAGGAAGATGTGGACGCCGAAGCGGCCGGGGCGCGGCCGACGGCGGGGAGCGGGCGTCTCTTCCGGAGCGGGAGCCGGGCGCACGGGGGCGCCGGTGCGGATGTCGGCGGTCATCGCTCGCGCGCACCTCGCAGCTCTTGGACCAGGAACGTCACGATGAACCCCAGGGAGACGGTGAGCAGGACGACCGCGATGGCGGAGCCGAATCCGATCCGGCTGGCTTCCCCGATGATGTTGTCGGTGATCAGGACGGAGAGCAGCTCCAGCCCGTTGCGGCCCTTGTTGACCGCGTAGACGATGTCGAACGCGCGCAGCGCCTCGATGACGGTGATGACGCCGACGATGACGTTGACGGGGCGCAGGGTGGGGAAGACGACACGGAAGAAGGTCTGGCGGGCGTTCGCGCCGTCGATCGCGGCGGCTTCCTTCAGCTGCGGGTCGACGGACTTGAGTCCGGCGAGGTAGAGGATCATGACGTAGCCCGTGTGCCGCCAGCTCGCCGCGATCATCATCATCCAGATGTTGAGGTGCGCGTCGCCGAGCCAGTCGACAGGGTTGTCGTGGTTGTTGAGGATCGTGTTGACCACGCCCTGGTCGGTGCCGAGGATCAGCTGGGCGATGAAGCCGACGATGGCGAGCGAGAGCACGACCGGCATGTAGATCACGGACTGGTAGAAGCGGCTGAAGCGCACTCCGCGGTCGATGAGCACCGCGAGGAACAGTCCGAACGGGGTGGCGATCAGGCCGAGGAAGAGCAGCCACATGACGTTGTGGCGGACGGCGGGCCAGAACGCCGGGTAGTTCTCGAAGAGGTTCTTGTAGTTGTCGTCGCCGACCCAGCGGACGTCACCGACGCCGTCCCAGGACGTGAAGGAGAGTCCGATGGAGGCGAGCGTCGGGCCCCAGACGATGACGATGTCGAGCAGGACGGGTATGCCGAGGAGCACGCCGAGGACGACGGCGTCACGGCGGGTGAACCGCCGCAGCCGCCGTCGTCCGGCGCGCCGTGGGATGTTGAGCGCCACGGAACGTCTTCCCCCAGTGATCAGCCGACGGGCGACGAGAAGAGGGTCTTCTTCTGTCGTTCGATGCTGTTGCAGAGACCGTCGACGTCCTTCGGACTGCCGATGAAGTCCTGGATCGCCTTGATCATCACGGTCGAGGCGAAGTCCGGACGGGTGTCGCGGTCCATGAACTGCGAGATCTGCTTGGCACCCGAGACGAGCTGGGCCGATTTCTTCTGCAGGGCGCTGTACTTGGAGGTGTCGGCGCCGTCGTTGACCGCCACGTTGTTGGGGTCGAGGGCGAGATAGGTGTCCTCGGCGGCGGGTGTGCCCAGCCATGTCAGCAGGGCCTTGGCGCCGTCGAGGTTCTTCGACTTCCTGGCGACGAGGAATCCGTCGATGGGCGCTTCCACGGCGTCCTGCGCGTACTGCGGGTCGATCTCGGGGAAGGCGAAGAAGTCGATGTCGTCGCGTTCGTTCTCCGGGAACTGGGTGCCCGGGTGCGGCATTCCGAAGACGGCCATGCCCGTCTTGCGCTGTTGCAGGCTCTGCCCGGCCTCCTCCCAGGTCCGGCCGAGGGCGCCCTTCTGGTAGTACGGCATGACTTCGCGCCAGGTGTCGAAGACCTTCTTGACCTTGGTGTCGGTCCACGACTCCGTGCCGGCCATCAGGGACTTGTGGAAGTCGTATCCGTTCAAGCGCATGTTGATGTAGTCGAAGGTGCCCATCGCGGGCCAGCCGTCCTTGTCGCAGAAGGCGACGGGCGTGCCGTCCTTGGACATCTGCTTGGCGAGCGCGATGAACTCGTCCCAGGTCTTGGGCTGTTGGTACCCCTTGGACTGGAAGAGGCTCTTCCGGTGGAACACGGCCCAGGGGTAGTAGTAGTACGGCACGAAGTACTGCTTGCCGGAGTGGGTGGACTGCTCCTTCAGAGCGTCCGAGAAGCCGGTGAAGCCGCTCCACACCTCACTGATCTCGTGCAGGAGCCCCTTCTCCGCGAAGTACTGCATGCGATATCCCGCGAACCACATGAAGACGTCGTCGGGTGTGCCCTGGAGATAGCGGTTGATGTTCTCCTGGAAGTCGTTGTGGTCCTTGGTGTTGACCTTGACCTTCTTGCCCGACTTCTTCTCGTACGCCGAGAAGGCCGCCGCGTACGCCTTCTTGGGGACCGGGTCCGAGGCGTTGGACCCCACGGTGACTTCGTTCTTGTTTCCGCCGGGTCCCTTACCGCAGGCGGACAGCAGGGCGGGGAGCGTGAGCGCACCGGTCCCGACGGCCGCACCATGCAAGAGATTTCGCCGGGATACACGCTGGGACATCCGATGACCTGCCGCACCTTCGGGCACGACGATCCCCTTCAACGATGACTGTGCCATGTCCCCCTCCTCGGGGTGCCACCCAACACAACCGAACGCGAGGCTTGGATCTCACTCCCATGTCGGAGACCCGTCAAGGGTTCTGACGGGATATCGAACAACCGTTACCACTTCTCCTCCAACAGAGTTGGACAGGTCCTACCGCAAACGCGCACCCTTGTCGCGGACATGCAGTCATCCCATCTTTCGCGAGTTCAGAGGAACGTAACGATGCGTCACCTTCGCACCCGCACAACCCGCCGAAGAATGGTCGGAGCGCTCGCCGCAGGACTGTTGTGTACGGTCGGCCTCGCCGCCCCACCCGGCCCGTACGCTCAGGCCATCGACCCGCGGCTGCGCCTACCGCGCCTACAAACCCCGGCCCGATGGGCCGACCGCCGGCTCGGGCGGCGCTCAGCCCCCGACCCGGGCCGCTGTCGCGCCCGGCTTCCTGCTGAGGGCGGCCGCCGCCGCGCCGACCAGGCCGGCATCCGTGCCCATGAGCGCGGGTGCCACGGTCAGCCGCTGTACGAAGGAGAGGGTGGCGTAGTCGGCCAGCGCCTTGCGCAGTGGCTCGAAAAGCACGTCCCCGGCCTTGCCCACGCCCCCGCCGATGACGGCGATGTCGATCTCGACGAGAGTCGCGGTCGCCGCGATGCCCGCCGCCAGCGCCTTCGCCGCGCGTTCGAACGAGGCCACGGCCACCGGGTCGCCCTCACGGGCGGCGGCGGCCACCGCGGCCGCCGAGGTGTCACCGTCGGGGCCCGGCCGCCAGCCGCCCTCCAGCGCCCGCCGCGCGATGTTCGGACCGCTCGCGATACGCTCGACGCAGCCACGCGAACCGCAGGGGCAGGAGTCGCCGTCCAGGTCCACGCTGATGTGTCCGATGTGGCCCGCGTTGCCCGTGGGGCCAGGGTGGAGCTGCCCGTTCAGGACCAGCCCGCCACCGACACCCGTCGAGACCACCATGCACAGCGCGTTGTCGTGGCCGCGGGCAGCGCCCTGCCAGTGCTCGGCGGCCGTGATGGCCACCCCGTCGCCGATCAGTTCGACGGGCAGGTCCCCGGTCACGGCACGGACCCGCTCGACGAGGGGGTAGTCGCGCCAGCCCGGTACGTTCACCGGGCTCACCGTGCCCGCGGAGGCGTCCACCGGACCCGCGCTGCCGATCCCGACGGCCCCCGCACGGCCCCACAGCGGCGACCCGGTCAGCTCGCCGAGCACCTCCTCGACGGCCCCCATCACGGTGTCACCGTCCTCCTGCGCGGGCGTCGCGTGCTGCGCGCGCAGCACGATGCGGCCGTTGCCGTCCACCAGTGCTCCGGCGATCTTGGTGCCGCCGATGTCGAGCGCGGCCACGAGGTCGGTGTGCATCAGTGTCAGTTCTCCCGGTGAACCTGGCGAAAAGGGCAGACCGGTCTCGCGGTGGGGACGCAGGCCGGAGAATGCGGTGGACAGTGTCTCCCGCATCTGACAACGTTGTCCAGGCTCTATGCTCGACGCCACATCCTCATACAACCCCGTGGACCGACGCATCCCCGTGGACAACAGGACATGCAGACGACGGGAACCGTGGACGACAGGACAGGACAGCGCATCGTGGCAGAGACCGCCCGCCGACCCGAGAACCGCTACGGCAACCGTCCGACCATGAAGGACGTGGCCGCACGAGCCGGGGTAGGTCTCAAGACGGTCTCGCGGGTCGTCAACAGTGAGCCCGGAGTCACCCCGGACACCGAGCGCCGCGTCCAGGAGGCCATCGAAGCGCTGGGCTTCCGCCGCAACGACAGCGCCCGGGTGCTGCGCAAGGGCCGCACCGCGAGCATCGGCCTCGTCCTGGAGGACCTCGCCGACCCCTTCTACGGCCCGCTCAGCCGCGCCGTCGAAGAGGTGGCCCGCGCCCACGGTGCCCTGCTCATCAACGGCTCCAGCGCCGAGGACCCGGACCGCGAGCAGGAGCTGGTCCTCGCCCTGTGCGCGCGCCGGGTGGACGGGCTGGTCATCATCCCGGCCGGTGACGACCATCGCTACCTCGAACCCGAGATCAAGGCGGGCGTCGCCACGGTGTTCGTGGACCGCCCGGCGGGACAGATCGACGCCGACGTCGTCCTGTCCGACAGCTTCGGCGGGGCCCGCGACGGCGTCGCCCACCTGATCGCCCACGGCCACCGCCGGATCGGCTTCATCGGCGACATGCCCCGCATCCACACCGCCGCCGAACGCCTGCGCGGCTACCGGGCGGCCATGGAGGACGTGGGCATACCGGTCGAGGACGCCTGGATGTCCCTGGGCGTCACCGACCCGCAGCGGGTGCGCAAGGCGGCCGAGGACATGCTCTCCGGCCCCTCCCCCGTCACCGCGATCTTCGCCGGCAACAACCGCGTCACCGTCACGGTCGTCCGCGTCATCGCCGAGCGTGGCCGTCCCGTCGCCCTCGTCGGCTTCGACGACATCGAGCTCGCCGACCTCCTGCAGCCCGGCGTCACCGTCGTCGCCCAGGACGCCGCCGCCCTCGGCCGCACCGCCGCCGAGCGCCTCTTCCGCCAGCTGGACGGCACCCTCATCACCCCGGAGCGCATCGAACTCCCCACCCGCCTGATCACCCGCGGCTCGGGGGAACTGCCGCCCGCGGACTGAGCCGTGGCCGACCACCCGAACCCGCGCAACCTCGAAGCCCTCGGCCTCGCCGAGGCACCCCGCGAGCATCCGCTGAGCTACCCGGGCGCCCGGCCCGAGGAGTCCGTACTGCTCGACGGGGACCGGCTGTTGCCGCTCACACGTGGGGTGTACGAGGACCGCGTCCCGGTCCTCGCGGTCGGCTCCAACGCCTGCCCGGCCCAACTCCGGCACAAGATGGCGCGGTCCGGGGTGTCCGGCACGATCCCGATGGTGAAGGCGCGGGTCTTCGGCCTCGGCGGCGGCGTCTCGGCCCATGTGAGTCCGATGGGGTACGTGTCCGCGTCGCCGTTCCACGCACCGGGCGCCGTCGGCGCGTTGTTCCTTACGTGGCTGGACACGGCGCAGCTCGCGGTGGTGGACGCGAGTGAGTGCGTTCCGGTGGCTGAGGAGGCGTAGCTCGATCGTGTGATGGTCGGCTTCCGGGCTTGCGGTGCCCTGGGCCGTCCGGGTTGGCGTGGCTGTGCGATCTGGGACGCCGGGTGCGGTGCCGGCGTGCGGGGCCCCTGCTCCACCAGAGTGATGGGTCAGGGCCTCCCCGTCGCCTCTGGCCGTATCCACATGGCCGGGTCGCGTAGGGAACTGGCCTCCCGGGATCGGACCACGCACAGGATGCGTGTCGCCGCCCCGGGGTCGAGTACGCCGGGGACCTGGGGGTACCTCCCACGCCCTTAAGGCAGTGGGGGAGCGCCCAAGACCGTTCGGGGCGTGCGGCTGATCAGGCTCACACCTGCTCAGTCCATAGGAACGGTTGACCACTGCCCCCGGTCTGGAGAGGTACGCGAAGGCGGGGCACTCCGTCGTCGGAGTGCGGGCCGCAAGTGGCTGGTCGCGCCCACGCGGCGGAGCCGCACAGTGTCACGGCCCCGCGCCTCTTTCGGGGCGCTCTACATCGCGGAGATGGTCAGGTCCCCGCGCCTCGGCGCCGCGAAACCCTCCAGGTCCGCCCGCGTCAGACCCGTCGCCCTCGCCACCTCCGCGATGTCCAGGGCGCCGCAGTCCAGGCCCCGTAGCAGGTAGCCGCTGAGGGCCTTGGCGGTGGCGGGCTCGTCCATGACGTCGCCGGTGGCATGGTTGGCGTAGCGGGCGAGGCGGGTCGCGGCCTGTTCGAAGCCCTCGCGGTAGAAGGCGAAGACGGCGGCGTAACGGGTCGGGATGTGGCCGGGGTGCATGTCCCAGCCCTGGTAGTAGGCGCGGGCCAGGGCGCGGCGGGTGAGGCCGTAGTGGAGGCGCCAGGCGTCGTGCACCTTCTCGGTGGGGCCGACCGGCAGGACGTTGGTGGAGCCGTCCGAGACGCGTACGCCGGTGCCCGCGGCCGCGACCTGCATGATCGCCTTGGCGTGGTCGGCGGCCGGGTGGTCGCCGGCCTGGTAGGCGGCGCTGACGCCGAGGCAGGCGCTGTAGTCGAAGGTGCCGTAGTGCAGACCCGTGGCGCGGCCCTCGGCGGCCTGGATCATCCGGGCGACGGTCGCGGTGCCGTCGGTCGCGAGGATCGACTGGCTGGTCTCGATCTGGATCTCGAAGCCGATCCGGCCGGGCTCCAGTCCGCGCGCCTTCTCGAACTCCGCCAGGAGCCGGACCATCGCCGTGACCTGCTCGGCGTACGTCACCTTCGGCAGCGTCAGCACGAGCCCGTCAGGCAGGCCTCCCGCCTCCGTCAGACCGGTGAGGAAGATGTCGAGCGTACGGATGCCACGGTCGCGTACCGGGGCTTCCATGCACTTCATGCGGATGCCCATGTACGGGGCGGCCGTGCCGTTCTCGTACGCCTCCGCGATCAGCCGGGCCGCGCGCGCCGCCGCCTCGTCCTCCTCGGCGTCCGGGCGCGGGCCGTAGCCGTCCTCGAAGTCGACGCGCAGGTCCTCGATGGGTTCGCGCTCCAGCTTGGCCCGTACACGGTCGTACACGGGCTGGGCGAGGTCGTCGCCGAGGCCGAGGACGGCCGCGAAGGACCCGGCGTCGGGGGCGTGCTCGTCGAGGGCCGCGAGGGCCCGGTCGCCCCAGGAGCGGATGGTGTCGGCGGTGAACACGTCACCGGGGACGTACACGGTGTGGACGGGCTGCCGGGTGCCGGGGTCACCGGGGTAGCGGCGCTCCAGTTCGGCGTCGACCGGGGCGAGGGAGGCACTGATCTCCTCGCTGACGGCGCCCGCGAGGCTCGTCGCCACCTTCTCCTGCTGGCCCTGACCCATCCGACAGCCTCCAGTTTTCCGCTCCACGGAATCAACAATCCGTAGAGCGAAGTTATCCGTGGTGCTTCCCGCTGGTCAACACCTACCCACGGCGTGGTCCGTCGGGTGCACTCCTGCCCCACGCCTTCTTTCGCGTCGCGGTGCACACCCCTCATGCTGGCCATGAGGGGAGGGGATCACACATGTCGAACACCCGAAGAGTGACACGACGCATGGTTCTGCGGACCGTGGTGGCCGCCGCGCTCGCCGTACCCCTGCTCACCACGGCGTCCGCCTCCGCCAGCCGGCGCGGTGGCCGCCGGCTGGCGGTCATGACGTTCAACCTGCGCTTCGCGAGCACCGCCGAGCCCAACAGCTGGGCCGTGCGCCGCCCGGTGATGCGCGAGCTGCTACGCCGGGAGTCGCCCCACGTCATCGGCACCCAGGAGGGTCTCTACCAACAGTTGCGCGACATCGGGTCCGACCTCGGACCGCATTACGACCGGATCGGCACCGGCCACAAGGGCGGCAGCCATGGCGAGTCGGTGGCGATCTTCTACGACACCCGCCGCCTCGCCCCGGTCGAGTACGACCACTTCTGGCTCTCCGACACCCCCGAGCTGATCGGTTCGAACACCTGGGGTGCCGCCTTCCCCCGCCTCGTCACCTGGGTCCGCTTCCGCGATCTGCGCGACGGGCGGGAGTTCTACGCCCTCAACACCCATCTGGACAACGCGAGTCAGTACGCACGCGCGCGTGCCGCGCGTTTGATTTCCGAACGCATCGCGCGTCTCGACGGCGCCCTGCCGCTCGTCGTGACCGGCGACTTCAACGCAGCCGCCCACAAGAACCCGGTGTACGACACCATGCTGGGCGCCGGGCTCGTCGACACCTGGGACACGGCGGCCGAGCGCAGCACGCTCTATGGAACCTTCCACGGCTACAAGCCGTTGGCGCCGAACGGCGACCGTATCGACTGGATCCTGGTCACACCCGGGGCGACCGTGCACCGGGCGGCCGTCAACACCTTCTCGGTGGACGGCCAGTTTCCCAGTGACCATCTGCCCGTACAGGCCTCGCTGAGCCTGACATGAGAGCGAGGCCCCCGCGACCGCTACGGCGGTGACGGGAGCCTCGTACAGCCGGAGCCGGACTCGATCAGCCCTTGCGGGTGTTGATCTCCTCGGTGAGCTGCGGGACGACCTCGAAGAGGTCGCCGACCACGCCGTAGTCGACCAGGTCGAAGATCGGGGCCTCGGCGTCCTTGTTGATCGCCACGATCGTCTTCGACGTCTGCATACCGGCGCGGTGCTGGATCGCGCCGGAGATGCCGGAGGCGATGTACAGCTGCGGCGAGACGGACTTGCCGGTCTGGCCGACCTGGTTGGTGTGCGGGTACCAGCCGGCGTCCACCGCGGCGCGCGAGGCGCCGACGGCCGCGCCGAGGGAGTCGGCGAGCGCCTCGATGATCGAGAAGTTCTCGGCGCCGTTGACACCACGGCCGCCGGAGACCACGATCGCGGCCTCGGTCAGCTCGGGACGGCCGGTCGACTCGCGCGGGGTGCGCGCGGTGACCTTGGTGCCGGTGGCCTTCTCGGAGAAGGAGACCGCGAGGGCCTCGACCGCGCCGGCGGCCGGGGCGGCCTCCACGGCGGCCGAGTTCGGCTTGACCGTGATGACCGGGGTGCCCTTGGAGACACGGGACTTGGTGGTGAAGGAGGCGGCGAACGCGGACTGCGTGGCCACCGGGCCCTCGTCGCCGGCTTCGAGGTCGATCGCGTCGGTGATGATGCCGGAGCCGATGCGGACCGCGAGGCGGGCCGCGATCTCCTTGCCCTCGGCGGAGGACGGGACGAGCACGGCGGCCGGGGAGACGGCCTCGTACGCGGCCTGCAGCGCGTCCACCTTCGGGACGACCAGGTAGTCGGCGTACTCGGCGGCGTCGTGCGTGAGGACCTTGACCGCGCCGTGCTCGGCGAGCGCGGGGGCGGTGGCCTCGGCGCCGGAGCCGAGGGCGACGGCGACGGGCTCACCGATGCGGCGGGCCAGCGTCAGCAGCTCCAGGGTGGGCTTGCGGACGGCGCCGTCCACGTGGTCGACGTAGACGAGAACTTCAGCCATGGGACTTCTTCTCTCCTGCTTACGAAAGATGAGGGGCGGTCAGCGAGTCGGGGGTTCAGCGAGCCTCGAACGGGCCCTAGATGAACTTCTGGCTCGCGAGGAACTCGGCGAGCTGCTTGCCGCCCTCGCCCTCGTCCTTGACGATCGTGCCGGCGGTGCGCGCCGGGCGCTCCGCCGCGGAGTCGACCTTGGTCCATGCACCCTCGAGACCGACCTCGTCCGCCTCGATCTCCAGGTCCTCCAGGTCCCAGGACTCCACCGGCTTCTTCTTGGCGGCCATGATGCCCTTGAAGGACGGGTAGCGCGCCTCACCCGACTGGTCGGTCACCGACACGACCGCCGGGAGGGAGGCCTCCAGCTGCTCGGAGGCGCTGTCGCCGTCACGGCGGCCCTTGACCACGCCGTCCTCGACGGAGACCTCGGAGAGCAGGGTGACCTGCGGGACGCCCAGGCGCTCCGCCAGCAGGGCGGGGACGATACCGGCGGTGCCGTCGGTCGAGGCCATGCCGGAGATGACCAGGTCGAAGCCGGCCTTCTCGATCGCCTTCGCGAGCACCAGCGACGTACCGATCGCGTCGGTGCCGTGCAGGTCGTCGTCCTCGACGTGGATGGCCTTGTCCGCGCCCATGGAAAGCGCCTTGCGCAGCGCGTCCTTGGCGTCCTCGGGGCCGACGGTCAGCACGGTGATCTCGGCGTCGTCGGCTTCGTCGGCGATCTGCAGCGCCTGCTCCACCGCGTATTCGTCGAGCTCCGAGAGCAGACCGTCCACGTCGTCACGGTCCACGGTCAGGTCATCGGCGAAGTGCCGGTCGCCAGTGGCGTCGGGCACGTACTTCACAGTGACAACGATCCTCAAGCTCACGCCGGCTCTCCTACTGCATCGTCATTTCTGGGCTGCCTTCTTTCAGGCAGCATAGGCGCCTGAAGCGGCCGATCCCGGTCGGGGCGGCCCGCGCTCCGAACGAAATATTACTCGCCAGTACACCCAGTTCATGCCCACTAAGCAAGCGCTTTGAACTGTGACCTTGGCAACGCTGCGTAACCGGCGAGTAGGACCCGCCGGTAGGACCGGCGAGTAACTTCAGTCGCGCAGGCCGTTGAAACGCCCCTGGTGGTACAGCAGCGGGCGGCCCCCGCCCGACGGGTCACCGAGGACGACCTCGGCCAGCACGATGCGGTGGTCCCCCGCGGGCACCCGCGCGACGACCCGGCACACCAGCCAGGCCAGCACGTCTTCGAGGACGGGAACACTTTCCGGGCCCTTACGCCAACGGGTGGGCGCGCCGAAGCGGTCGGCGCCGCTGCGGGCGAAGGTGGCGGCAAGCTCCTGCTGGTGCTCGCCGAGTATGTGGATGCCGACGTGGTCGGACTCGGAGATCGCGGGCCAGCTGGAGGCGCCGACGCCGATGCCGAAGGAGACGATCGGCGGCTCGGCGGAGACCGAGCTGAGCGAGGTGGCGGTGAAGCCGACCGGGCCCCCGCCACCCTGGGCCGTGATCACGGCGACACCGGCCGCGTGCTGCCGGAAGGCGGAGCGCAGGAGGTCGGGAGAGGCGAGTTGCACATGGGGAGAGGCGAGCCGAAAAGCGTCCAGGTCGGGCGTGGCCGTCATGGAGTTGTCCTTCTGCGAGTCGTGACGAGCGGGGTCCGTGGCTGCTCAACAGCCGGGACAGCGCGCACTCCCGGTGCGGGCCGGGGCCGCAGTCCGCATGCGTTCGCGCTCGAAGAGAAGGAGTTCCGGGGGCATACGGTCAGGTTGACGATAGGTGGTGCGTGCAGTCAAGTACGTCCCGGCATCTGCGAGATGCCTCACCATGATCGCCACGGGTCAGACAGCCTCCCCCAGCGCGGCGATCACATCCACCTTGCGCGGCTGTCCCGTCGCCCGTCGCACGATCCGTCCGTCCGCGTCCAGCACCAGTACGGTCGGAGTCTTGAGGATGTCGAGTCGGCGCACGAGGTCGAGGTGGTCCTCGGCGTCGATCTCCACATGGGACACGCCGGGAACCATGTCGGCCACCTCGCCGAGTATCCGCCGGGTGGCCCGGCAGGGTGCGCAGAAGGCGCTGGAGAACTGGACGAGCGTGGCCCGCTCGCCGAGCCCCTCCCCCAACTCCGCCGCGCCGAGCAGTTTTCCGCCGTCGCGCCCGCGCACTCTCACCCTCCCGCTCCGCCGCCGATGCAGCACTCCGTAGGCGCTCGCCACCGCGAGCACCACCACGCACACCACAACTCCGGTCATCTCCTGCACAAGCATTCATGAGACCGCAAAGATTCCCGGGTCCATGAATCGCCCCTCATACGGAATGCTTGATTCATGGACATCGATGTGAGGGGGCCGCGGTTCGGTGCGGCTCTGACGACCGTCGTACTGGCGGCCGCTCTGATCACGGGCAGCACCTGGCTACTGGCCTGGCAGGTACTGGCGTTCGCGCTGGGCACGGCGGGCGGCGTGGCGCGTGCTCCCTACGGCTGGCTGTTCCGGAAGGTCGTACGCCCCCGTCTCGGGCCGCCTACGGAGTTCGAGGCGCCCGAACCCCCGCAGTTCGCGCAGGCGGTCGGGCTCGTGTTCGCCGTGGTGGGACTCATCGGCTTCACGGCGGGGCCCCAGTGGCTGGGGCTCGCGGCGACCGGCTGCGCGCTGGCGGCCGCGTTCCTCAACGCGGCGTTCGGGTACTGCCTGGGGTGCGAGTTGTACCTGCTCGTACGCCGGGTGACGGTACGCGCGCAGTGACGCTGGGTGAGAAGTACGAGGTCGATCAGGGGACACGTGACAAGGATCTCGCCGCATCGCGGCACCAGGACTGGCCACCCGTCCGTTCTTGGGGCACGATCTGCGCAATGCCGTAAACCTACGGCTGCGTAACTTTCCCGCCGGGAGACCCCTTCCCGAGCAGAGAGAAGGGTCCACCCCGTCCATGGCAGAGCTTGTCTACCGTCCCGTCGTCGGTCTCGCCCAAACGTTGTTCAAGGCCTGGGACCTCAAGATCGACTGCAAGGGAACGGAGAACATTCCGCGCTCGGGCGGCGCCGTGCTGGTCAGCAATCACATCAGCTATCTGGACTTCATCTTCGACGGTCTGGTCACCCTGCCGCAGAAGCGCCTGGTGCGTTTCATGGCGAAGGAGTCGGTCTTCCGGCACAGGATCTCCGGTCCGCTGATGCGGGGCATGAAGCACATCCCGGTGGACCGCAAGCAGGGCGAGACGGCGTATCAACACGCGCTGGAGGCCCTGCGTTCCGGTGAGATCGTCGGCGTCTTCCCCGAGGCGACCATCTCGCAGTCCTTCACCTTGAAGAGCTTCAAGTCGGGCGCCGCGCGCATGGCCCAGGAGGCCGGCGTCCCGCTGATCCCGATGGCCCTGTGGGGCACCCAGCGGCTGTGGACCAAGGGCCACCCGCGCAACTTCAAGCGCAGCCACACCCCGATCACCATCCGGGTCGGCGAGCCGGTGGAGGCGCCACAGGACCAGTACGCGGGCGCCATCACCCGGCGGCTGCGCGAGCGCGTCCAGGAGCTCCTGGAGGCCGCGCAGCGCGCCTATCCCGTACGGCCCAAGGGTCCGGACGACACATGGTGGATGCCGGCGCACCTCGGCGGCACGGCGCCGACCCCCGAAGAGGTGAAGGCGGCCGAGGCGAGCTGAATCCTCACGCCGGGGCGTGGACGGTGATCCGCGCCCCGGGGCTGAACTTCTCGAGGAGTTCGGCGAGTTCGGTGCCGGCCCGCTCCACGTCGGCCGCCGGCATCGGCGCGAGGCTCTCCAGAAGGAAGATGGCGGAGGTGGACTCCTCCGTGAGCCGGGTGCGCGGGCCCTGGCGCCAGTTCCAGCGTCGGCAGGTCACGCCGGCCTCGTCGCGCCACACGACTTCGCCCGCGTCCGGGTGTTCGACGGCCTCCTCGCCGCCCGCGACGGTCACGAAGTCCTCCTCGCCCGTGGCCCGCACGAGTCGCATCCCACCCCGGACATGGTCGATGTCCTCGCCGCCGACCGGGATCAGATGGGCGACGCTGATCGCGTTGTAGATATCGACGAGTACATTGATCCGCGGCAGTCCGGCGTCCGACAGAGCCCTCTTCGCCAGCGCCTCCGCCGAGTTGCGGGTCCGCGAGGGCTTCGACCCGAACGCCGTGTAGACCTCCCGCCAGGCCGCCATGTGCGGGTCCTCGTGCGGGGCGCGCCCGTCCAGTCGTGCGGCGAGCCGGCGGGCCGCGTCGTCGAGCAGCGCCGAAGTTCCCTCCGTGCTGGGCCCGTTGACGAGTCCGTACGCCTCGATCGCGACGTGGGCGAAACCGGGTGCGAGGGCGCGCACCTCGTCGGACACGGTGAGCGTGAGAGTCATGGCCTGCCTCAGAGTGCGGTGGGGAGCGTCTTCCGGAGGTACGGCCGGTCGGGGGCGGCCTTGAGGACGCTCAGCACGACCGGATGAGGTTCAGCGTACAACACCGGATAGTCCAACTCACTGAACTCCGGGTCGGGCGTGAAGGCCAGCCGCTCACCGTCGAGGGAGAACTGGGCGTCCACACCCGGCTTGTTGCCGCGGGGGTCCTGCCGATGCCAGGCGCCGTTGAACCGTACGGCGACGAGCCCGTGCACCTCGTCGAACTTCTGGTAGCAGAACGCCGTCGGGATGTCCTCGGCCCGCAGCAGCGCGGCCAGGGCGTGGGCCTTGGCGTAGCAGATGCCGGTGCGCTGCTCCAGGACGTCGGAGGCGCGCCAGGTGACCCGCAGATCGCCGGAGTCCTGTGAGTGCGGGATGGTGTCGCGCACGAATTCGAAGGCCGACCGCGCATAGCCATACGAGTCCTCGGCTCCCCTGGCGAGCCGTGCGGCCGTCTCCCGTACGAGCGGATGGTGATGGTCGACAACCTCGTCGGCGGCCAAATATGCGAACAGGTCGGTGGTGTTCTGGGTCAGCTCCATGCCCGTAGAGCATAGGAATGCGATCACCCGAGAGTCAATGACTTTTCAGGTGACCGCATATCTATGCATCGCGACCTATGGATCGCTTGGCCTCGGGTTACCGGTGGGCCATCTCCTCCTTGAGCGCCGCCACGAACCCGTCGACGTCGTCCTCGGTGGTGTCGAAGGAGCACATCCAGCGGACATCGCCCGCCGTCTCGTCCCAGAAGTAGAAGCGGTAGCGCTTCTGCAGCCGCTCGCTCACGTCGTGCGGGAGGCGCGCGAAGACCGCGTTGGCCTGGACCGGATAAAGGATCTCCACGCCGTGCACCGCGCGCACGCCCTCGGCCAGCCGCTGGGCCATGTCGTTGGAGTGCCGGGCGTTGCGCAGCCACAGATCCTTGGCGAGCAGTGCCTCCAACTGCACGGAGACGAAGCGCATCTTGGAGGCGAGCTGCATGGACAGCTTGCGCAGGTGCTTCATGTGGCTGACGGCGTCCGGGTCGAGGACGACGACGGCCTCGCCGAACAGCGCGCCGTTCTTCGTTCCGCCGAGGCTCAGGATGTCGACGCCGACCGCGTTGGTGAACGTCCGCATCGGGACGTTCAGGGAGGCGGCCGCGTTGGCTATCCGGGACCCGTCCAGGTGCACCTTCATGCCGTGCGCGTGGGCGTGGTCGCAGATCGCGCGGATCTCGTCGGGCGTGTAGAGGGTGCCGAGTTCGGTGCTCTGGGTGATCGAGACGACCTGCGGCATCGCGCGGTGCTCGTCGTCCCAGCCGTACGCCTGCCGGTCGATCAGCTCGGGGGTGAGCTTGCCGTCGGGTGTGGGCACGCTGAGCAGCTTGAGGCCGCCCATGCGCTCGGGGGCGCCGCCCTCGTCGACGTTGATGTGCGCGCTCTCCGCGCAGATCACCGCCCCCCAGCGGTCGGTGACCGCCTGGAGCGCGACCACGTTCGCGCCGGTGCCGTTGAAGACCGGGAAGGCCTCGGCGGTGGCACCGAAGTGGCTGCGGATGATCCGCTGGAGGTTTTCCGTGTAGTCGTCCTCGCCGTACGCGACCTGATGCCCGCCGTTGGCCAGGGCCAGGGCGGCGAGCACCTCGGGGTGGGCCCCCGCGTAGTTGTCGCTGGCGAACCCCCGGACCCCCGGGTCGTGGTGCCGCCTGGCGTCGGTCTTCGGAGGGTTCACGGCTTCTCGGTCAGCCACAGACGCTTTCCGTTCACTTCAGCGGCGGGCTTCGCCCAGACGCCGACGATCTCCTCGGCGAGGTCATCGACGTCCGTGAAGCCCGCGAACTTCGCGTTCGGGCGCTCGGCGCGCATCGCGTCGTGCACCAGTGCCTTGACCACCAGGATGGCAGCCGCGGAGGTCGGGCCCTGCTCGCCCCCGGCCTTGCGGAAGTAGTCGGCCATGGCCAGCGTCCACGCCTCGGCGGCGGCCTTGGCGGCGGAGTAGGCGGCGTTGCCCGCGGTGGGCTTGCTCGCACCGGCGGCGCTGATCAGGAGGTAGCGGCCACGGTCGCTGCGCTGCAACGCCTCGTGGAACGCCAGGGAGGTGTTCTGCACCGTGCGGATGAGCAGCAGCTCGAGGAAGTCCCAGTCGTCGAGGCTCGTCCTGGTGAAGGTCTCGCTGCCCCGCCAGCCGCCGACCAGGTGAACCAGACCGTCGACGTGGCCGAAGTCCTTCTCGACATGGGCGGCCCAGTCGCGGGTCGACTGCAGGTCGAGCAGGTCGACCGTGTCGCCGACCACGGTGGCGCCGCCGGACGCGTAGCGGGCCGCGTCCACGGCCTCCGCCAGCCGCTCGGGGTCGTTGTCGGAGCCGACGACGGTGGCCCCCGCCGCGGCGAGCCGCTGCAGGGTGGCCCTGCCCGCGGGTCCGCCCGCTCCGGCAACCGCGATCACCGCTCCGCTGAGAGGTCCGTTGCCGTTCCTGTTCGACATCGCCTTCGCCTCCTGAGCAGTGCTCTTGACACGGGCGCTCATGCGGCGGCCCGCTCGGCGCTCGCCGCGGTGATGCCCTTGGTGGAGGCGATCACGTTCTTCAGCTTCTTGGAGAGTGCCTCATAGAACATGCTCAGCGGAAACTCGTCCGGAAGCACGTCGTCCACGAGTTTGCGCGGGGGCTGGGTCAGGTCGAGGGCGTCCGGACCCTTGGCCCAGCGGGAGCCTGGGTGCGGAGCGAGATAGGTGGAGACCAGCTCGTACGCCTTGAACCAGTGGACGAGCTTGGGGCGGTCGATGCCGGCCCGGTAGAGCTCCTCGATCTCGGCGCACAGCTGGTTGGTGATCTGCGGGGCGCGCTGCCAGTCGATGTGCAGCTTGTTGTCGGTCCAGCGGATGACGTCGTGCTGGTGCAGGTAGGCGAAGAGGAGCTGGCCGCCGAGGCCGTCGTAGTTGCGCACGCGCTCGCCGGTGACGGGGAAACGGAACATCCGGTCGAAGAGCACCGCGTACTGCACGTCACGGCCCTGCGTGAAACCGTCGGCCTCCAGCTTCACCGCCTCCTTGAAGGCGGTGAGGTCGCAGCGCAGCTCTTCCAGGCCGTACATCCAGAACGGCTGGCGCTGCTTGATCATGAACGGGTCGAAGGGCAGGTCGCCGTGGCTGTGGGTGCGGTCGTGGACCATGTCCCACAGCACGAAGGCCTGCTCGCAGCGCTCCTGGTCGTGGACCATCGCGGCGATGTCCGCGGGCAGCTGGAGGCCCAGGACGTCCACGGCGGCATCGGTGACCGCGCGAAAGCGGGCGGCCTCGCGGTCGCAGAAGATGCCACCCCAGGAGAAGCGCTCGGGGGCCTCGCGCACGGCGATGGTCTCCGGGAAGAGAACGGCCGAGTTGGTGTCGTACCCGGCCGTGAAGTCCTCGAAGGTGATGCCGCAGAACAGCGGGTTGTCGTAGCGGGTGCGCTCCAGCTCCGCCAGCCATTCCGGCCAGACCATGCGCAGCACGACCGCCTCGAAGTTGCGGTCCGGGTTGCCGTTCTGCGTGTACATCGGGAAGACGACCAGGTGCTGGAGGCCGTCCTCGCGGTGCGCGGCGGGCTGGAAGGCCAGCAGCGAGTCCAGGAAGTCGGGCACCTGGAAACCCCCGTCCGCCCAGCGGCGCAGGTCCTTCACGAGCGCCTCGTGGTACTCGGCGCCGTGCGGCAGCAGCGGGGCGAGCAGCTCGATGGCGTCTATGGCACGGCGTACGGCCAGATCGGCATCGGCGGCGTCCGGGGCGCCCTCGGCCTCGAAGTCGATCGACCCGTCCTTGGACTGCCAGGGCCGGATCTCCTCCACGGCATCCTTGAGCACAGGCCAAGCCGGGTGCTCCACCACCCTGCCCACGGGAGGAACCCGCTCCTCCGTACCCACCTGCACAAGAATTTCCGTCATGTCCCATCCTCCACTGGAGAACCTCGCGTATGGACACCGTATGTATCCGAGGTTCCTCCCCGCAAGGGGAGACTCAAGAGATTATCCTGCGCCACCCCCACCTTCACCGCTCTTTTTCCTGCCAGATACTGTGAAGACGATTACTTCCGCTATACGACCTAGGAGCACGGGCATCCGCGAGAAGCTCGGCCACGACGGGGCAGCGCGCGGGTGCGCCCGAGGAGAGGGCTCGTGGTCAACCGCCGGGAGACTCGCCCACTCCCGGGTGACGCGGACCGGCGGCACCTGGCCGGTATCCCGTGCGGCAGACACGCCCTGCTCGGCGTACGAGCGGGTACATCGCGCGGCGGGGCGATTAGGCTGCGGCCTTGCCGCGTGGGTGCCGCCACAACCACGCGTGCGCCGAGCCGCCGTCGACGGAAGCGAGTCGAATCTTGAACTTCCTCACCATCGGTCATCGCGGAGTGATGGGTGTCGAACCCGAGAACACCCTCCGTTCTTTCGTCGCCGCCCAGAACGCGGGCCTCGACCTGATCGAACTCGATCTGCATCTGAGCAAGGACGGCGCGCTCGTCGTCATGCACGACGCGGACGTGGACCGTACGACCGACGGTTCGGGGCCGATCGCCGAGATGACGCTCGCGGAGCTGCGCACGCTGAACGCCGGTAACGGTGAGCGTGTGCCCGTCTTCGAGGAGGTCCTGGACGCTGTCAGCGCGCCGTTGCAGGCCGAGATCAAGGACACCGCGGCGGCGCGGGCGCTGGCCGAGGTGATGCACCGGCGCGACCTGGTGGGGCGGGTCGAGGTGTCGTCGTTCCACGACGAGGCGATCGTCGAGATCGCCCGGCTCGTGCCGGGGGTCCGCACCGCGCTCATCGCGAGCCGCTACGGCATCGATGTCGTGGACCGCGCCCTGGAGGCCGGCGCCGCGACCGTCTGTCTCAACATCCGCCGGCTGACCCTGGAGGTCGTCGAGCGCGCCCGCCAGGCCGACCTGAGGATCATCGGCTGGGTGGTGAACACCCAGGACCAGCTGCGGCTGGTGCGCGCCCTGGAGCTGGACGGCGCGACCACCGACCACCCCGAGATCAAACGCACCGGCCGCTTCACCGCGTGACGCTCGCGCGAGGCGCTTACGCCAGCGGCTTGACCAGCAGCTCGAACTGCAGGTCGTCGCGCTGCGGAACGCCGAAGCGCTCGTCGCCGTACGGGAAGGGGGTCATCTTTCCCGTACGGCGGTAGCCTCGCCGCTCGTACCAGGCGATGAGGTCGTCGCGTACGGAGATCACGGTCATGTGCATCTCCTGGACCCCCCAGGTCTCGCGGGCGTGGCGCTCCGCCTCGGCGATGATCACCTTGCCGAGGCCGCCGCCCTGGAGTGCGGGGCTGACCGCGAACATGCCGAAGTAGGCGTGGTCGCCACGGTGTTCGAGCTGGCAGCAGGCGATGACGGCGCCATCCCGCTCGACGGTCAGCAGCCGGCTGTCCGGCGACTTGATGACGGCGAGCACGCCCTCGGGGTCGGTGCGCTGCCCTTCGAGGATGTCCGCCTCCGTGGTCCAGCCGGTCCGGCTGGAGTCCCCGCGGTAGGCCGATTCGATCAGCGCGACGAGGGTGTCCACATCGGCGTCGGTGGCATCGCGGAAGGTCGGTCCGGTGGCGGCGGCGGTGTCCATGGAACGGTTCTCCGAAATCTCTGGCGCGGCTCGGGCACCGCCGAGCGTAACGTCCCCGCTAGGCTCCGGGTGCATGGTGCACGTACTGAGTAGCCGGACCCTGCTGCGCCCGACCGACCCGGAGCGCTCCCGCGCCTTCTACGGCGAGCGGCTGGGCCTGGCCGTCTACCGCGAGTTCGGGACGGGCCCCGAGCGCGGCACGGTGTACTTCCTCGGCGGTGGCTTCCTGGAGGTAGCGGGCCGCTCGCAGACTCCACCCTCGCCCGCGATCAAGCTGTGGCTCCAGGTGGCCGACGCGAACGCGGCGTACGAGGAACTGTCGGCCGCCGGTGTCGATGTCCTGCGTCCGCCCGTGAAGGAACCGTGGGGGCTGATCGAGATGTGGATCGCGGATCCTGACGGTGTCGAGATCGTGCTCGTGGAGATCCCGGCGGACCATCCGCTGCGCTACCGCCCCGGGATCTGAGGGCGGCCCCCGCCCCTCGCCGGATGGCCGGGGCTCCGGCCCGGGCATAGCGTGCTGGAGGGGGCCCCTGGCGGAAGGGCGGAGGAAACGTCATGAAGCTGGACAAGCCGATGACCGGTGGACCGTGCTGGACCGAGCTCGGGACCAGTGATCTGGAGGCGGCCAAGCGCTTCTACGCCGAACTGTTCGGCTGGCGCCCGGAGACGGACCCGCGTCAGGAGGCGGGCGGCTACACGGTCGCGCACCTCGGCGACGCGGCGGTCGCCGCGCTCTCCCCGCTGTACCAGGAGTCGCAGCCCGTCGCCTGGAGCGTGTCGTTCGCGGTGGCCGACGCCGACGCCGCCGTGGACACGGTGCAGGCCGCGGGCGGCACAGTCGTGTTGGGCCCGATGGACGTGTTCGACGTAGGCCGTTTCGCCGTGGCGTTCGACCCGACCGGCGCCGCCTTCCAGCTGTGGCAGGCGCGCGCCTTCCCCGGCGCGGGACTGTTCAACGCGCCCGGCACGCTCGGCTGGGTGGAACTGCTGACGCGCTCCCCGGACCGGGCCGTCGAGTTCTACACGACGGTGTTCGGCTGGAGTGTGAACGCGTCGGAGCGCTACACGCAGTGGGGCCTCGGCGGAGCCGACTTCGGCGGCATGGTGGCGATGGACGACGACTTCCCGCACGAGGTGCCGCCGCACTGGCTGCCGTACTTCGCCGTCGAGGACGTGGACGCCGCCGCGAACGCCGCCATCGGGGCGGGCGGCAGCATCCTCATGGAGCCCACGTCCGTGCCGGAGGGCCCCCGGATCGCCGTCCTGCGCGACCCGCAGGGGGCGATGTTCGGGGTCCATGTGGCGGGCGAGGAAGGGTCTTCAACTGCTGGGTGTTTGGCTTGAGCAGGCTGGTTGATGCTACTTCGCGTCATCGGTGCGGATCCTCAGGATCCGCCACTGCTTTCATCCTGTGAGAGATGCGGGTGTTCCCGGTCTCGTCCTCGTCGGATGCCGACGATCGTGGTCTTCCCGTACTTTTCCCGGCCTTCCCGGACCCTGAGGGTGCGGGAAGGCCGTGTCTTTGTGTGATGGTCGGTCGTTAGGCCGATCGGAGTGCCGGGATGCGGCCGCTGCTGAAGATGACCGGACATGTGCGGGAAAGCGGGGTGGCGGGCATGGCCAGGCTGATGGCGACGGCCACGTGCAGCGCCTTCTCCGGTGTGCTGGAGGGCAGTGGTGAGCGGGTCGGGCAGCGGGTCCTGCTGGAACGGGTGGGTTTTCTCGCGGAGTTGAGCCAGACGCTGGCCGGTGCTCTGGTGGCCGCCCGGTGGGATGAGGATTCCCTGGATGTGCTGGCCGCCGGGGTGGACGAGCGGGGCGAGGCGCTGCCGTCCAAGGGGTGGATGGCGCTGCGCCGCCTGGACTGGCCGCAGACTGTCACGCCCCCGGCGGGGGTGTATGTCTCGGACCGGGTGCGTCGGGGCGTGGAGGAGTACGCGGCGCGCACGCTGCGGCTGGCCCTGCACCGGCGCAGTATCGTGGCCGCGGTCCTGGCCACCTGGCCGGATGATCCGCGGCGGCGCACGGAGGCGGAGTGGACAGCACTGCGTGCGCTGTTGCCCGCCCACGTGAGCGGTGCGGAAATCCGCAACCGCACCCGGCAGATCCGCACCTATGTAACCGAGCACAGGCTGTTGCCCGCCGGGCTGTGCGCCCTGGAGGGCCCGCCCCGGGTGGCCGGGCAGGTGTTGCTGGCGGCGATGGACCGCCAGCAGGTCACCCTGGCCCGGGTGGACGAGGCCACCGCCCGGCTGCGGGTCAAACTCCCCCTGCGCGCCGCCCCCGCCACGGGGCGGGACTGGGCCTGGCACGTGATCGACATCCGGCTGCCCGGCACCATCACACCCGACGCGGTGCTGCACACCCCGACCCTGCGCACCACCCGCACGGGCCGGATCGCCGTCGACCTGCCGCACTCCCGGCCCGCCCCGGCCACCAGGGCGAGCGGGCATACCGTGGCACTCGGTTTCGACTGGGGTGTCAACACCCTGCTCACCGGCGTCCTGGGCCGCCTGACCGGAAGAGGGCAGACCCGCCGGGTGGTCACCGACGGGCGGTCCCTGGTCTTCGACGCCACCACGGTCAGTGCCGCCCTGCACCGGCTGCGCGGCGTGCGCGAGCACCTCGCCGCCAAGCGTGACCACTACCGGGCCCTCGCGGACGGGCTCGGCTCCCCGCACCCGGCCTGGGGCGAACACCTCGACCGGGCCCGGGTGCTGGAGGTCGAGCACGGGCGGGTGTGTGCCCGGATCCGGCACCTGAATGATGCGCTGGCCTGGGCTGCGGCCCGCTGGGCCGTCGACCAGGCGGCAGCGCTCGGCGCGAGCGTCATCTACCTCGAAGACCTCGCCACCCTGGAAGCCCGCGGCCACCGCAAGGGCAACGCCCGGCTGTCCGGGCAGGTCCGCGGCACGGTGGCCGAGGCGATCCGGCACCTGGGAGCGAAGGCGGGGATCGCGGTGGTCACCGTCCCGGCCCGGGGCACCTCCACACTGTGCCCCGGCTGCCTGAACACCCTCACCCACCATCCGGCCCCCGACCGGCTCGCCGAACGCGGCTGGAAGTGGGCACACTGCGCGGGCTGCGGGCTGTCGACGGACCGGGATCACGCCGCCGCCCGCCGGATCGTCTCCCGCGGCCTGCTCGCCCAGGCCCACACCGTCACCGACCGCGCTGCCGGGGTCCGGACCATCCGCACCACCATCGAGGGCACCGTGTGCCTGGTGAGGCGTCCGAAGAAGACCACCCGCCGCCTGCGCCGACTGCGCCGCGCCGAGACGGCCCCACGCCGCCCGGCCGGGCCGAAGACCACCCCGGGCAAGGGGCACCCGACGCCCAGCAGGCCCACCGGCCCCCGGTACCAGCCCGCCCGGCGTGCTGCCCCGGCACAGGCACCGGGCCCGAAGACTTCCCGCCGTGCGCCCGATGTGCGTACGGTCCCCGCCACCACCCCCACCTCGGGGGCAGTCCAGCGTCCGGCGGGGCATGACACACAGGCACCAGCCGTATCCGGGCCGGTGCCAGGTCATGGAGTACCCGCACCCCACCGGCCCGAAGACCTTCTTCCGGCCGGCCGGATGCGGCTCTCGAACAGAACCTGTCGACGGCGCACCCGCGCCGCCGAGCGGACCGGCTTCCACCACCTGCACGCCACCGAGGTCCACCCCCTCACCCCGAGGTTCGGACCCCACAACGGCGACCGCACACGGCCACGCCGCGCCCGAAAAGCCTGGAAACCACAGGCACACACAGAGTTCTAGAGACGCTAGCGGGGCTTGCTCTCCCGGCTGCTTCAGGCCGGCGGTGTCACCGCCACCCGGTCGATGACCGGTGCGTAGGCGGAGCGCTGCCGGTAGGCGTTGGTGGTGGCGCCGTCGAAGTCGGGCTGTTCGTCGGCGGTGAAGGTGAGGGTGTTGGCCCCCTCCCTCAACGTGACGGGGACGGGGGCGACGTTCGTACGGATCGCCGCCGGCGTCGACAGCTCGTGCCAGGTGATCACGTCCGGGAGTACGTCGTGCGCCTTGGCGAAGGCGAGGAAGTCTCGCACCTCCTCGTACAGGATGCTGGTGTTGGGGCCCGCGATGCGCGCGTCCGGGTCGAGGCCCCTGATGAGGTGGTGGAGGTCCTTCCAGGCGGCGAAGTAGGGCCGCGGGTCGGTGCGCGAGGAGATCGTGTCGTAGCTCCACTCCCCCGTGCCGAACATGTTCCCTTCGGGTTCGTTGAACGGCACGTACACGACGTGGGACTTGTACGCGCCCATCGTCAGGACCTGTCCGACCTGCTTCTCCACCCTGGCCCGGTAGTCGGCGAGGCGCTCCTCGCCGGTGGCGCCGGGCCACTGGTAGGGGAAGCCGCGGTAGATGTCGGTCATATAGAGGTAGACGTCCCGGCCGCCGCGGTCCACGAAGGAGGGCAGGATTTCGAGGGCGTCGGCTCCTGGGTGCTGTGTGCCGTCCTGGGCCTTGGTCGACACCGTGCGGACGTACATGCCCTCGACGACGTTGCGGCTGGGCACGCCGTCGCCGTACAGGCCGTAGAGCGTGCCGCTCGCCCCGCCATGGAAGGCGCCGGTGTCGGCGGCGAGGTCGATGGTGAGCGTCTCGCTGTCTGCTGCCACTGCGGCGGCTCCCTTCGTCGACGTCGTGCGCAAGCCGCCGTGAAGACTTCCAGTCGTTCGAGATCTCGTACATCAGCCGGATTACCGAACCGGGCGAGCCCGAACGTAGAAGCGGGCGCTTCTCGTGTCAACGGCGGGTGACCGCGGAGTTTCCGACCTGCCCGGCCGGCCTCAGGCGCGCGGGACCCCCAGACGGCCTTCCAGCTGACCGAGCAACTCACCGAGCAGTGCGGCGAGTTCGCGCTGACGGGCGAGGTTGATCCCGGACAGCGCCGTTGCCTCATAGGCGAGTTGCCGGGGCAGGATGCCGTCGACGAGGTCGCGCCCCGCATCGGTCAGCCGGACGTGCGCGACCCGGCGGTCGCGCGTGTCCCCGCGGCGCTCGACCAGACCGCGCTCGGTCAGTTGCTTGAGGCGCTTGGTGACGGCGGCACCGGAGGAGAACGTCTCGCGGGCGATCTCACTGGGGGTCAGCTCGTGACCGGTGCGGCGCAGGGTCCCGAGGACGTCGAACTCCGGGCGGGTGAGCCCGGCGCGGCGCAACGGGGCGTCCTCCGCCTGCTGGAGCAGCGCGGCGGAACGGTTGATCCGGCCGATGATCTCCATCGGCCCGGTGTCGATCTCCGGGTGCACGGCCTGCCACTGGCGCACCACGTCGGCCATGGTGTCGACCGGGGCCGTGGTGCCCGTGGGATCCGTGGGAACGCCCGGGGTGTCCGCCGAAGCCGCCGGGGCAGCCGAGCCACCCACTGATTCCACTCCACCGGCCCGAGCCTCCGTCGGCTTCGGTGAGGTGGTCGGAGTGCCGCCCTGGCCGAGTGCCGCGTCCGTCGCGCGCCCATCCGCTGCCGTCATGCCTGTGCGCCCTCCAAGGAGTGCAGTCCCTGCCGTCGTACCGTCGCCGCGAGCGTACGGTGTCCGGACTGCTCGGCCCGCATCACCCGCTCCTCCGGCAGGGCGCGTTGCCACCATTCGCCGGCCGCGGCGTCGGCGGTGGCGCGCAGTTCGACGACGGCGGCGGCCAGCCCGCGACGGGCGGACTCCAGGGCGGTGGGCCCGGGGTGCGCGGAGGCCGGCAGGGACGCGGCGTGCCCCTCTGCCCGTTCGACGGCGTCGAGGGCGTGCTCGATGCGGTCGCCGGCCCGCCGGTTGGTGACGGCGACCGCGCCCACCTGCGGTGCACTCCCGCACGCTCCCCCGCGTACACCCTTGCGCTCGCTTGCGCACCGCCCGGCCCGGGCATGCCCTGACCGACTGTCCGACATCAACGACTGTCCGACTCCGTCGAGTGGGGGAGGTACGCGGTGCACGGACCGGCTTCACCCGGCTGGCTGCTCGTCGCGCTGTGCGCGGCGACCGGGGCCTACTGCCTGTTGCGGATGCGCAGCGCCGTCGAGGAACAGCGCCGCACCGCGGGCGCCGAGGCGCTCATGGGATTCGGTATGGCGGCGATGGCCGTGCCCGCGGCGGTGGCCACGCCGCCGCGCTGGGCCTGGCTCGCCTACGCCGCACTGTTCGGCGCCGCCGCCCTGCGCGCGCTGTGGGCGGCCCGCAGACGCCCGCACCATCTGCACCATCTGCACCATCTGGTCGGCGCCTTCGCCATGGTCTACATGGCGGGCGTGATGGCCGCCTCCCCCGGACACCACGGGCACGTCGGCGGTTCCGGGATTCCGCTGGTGACCGGGGTGCTCCTGCTCTACTTCGCCGGGTACGTGCTGCGGTCCGGGGCCCGGCTGCTGCCGGTCACGGCCGTGGCCGGGGGCACCGGGACTCCCACCGGCACCACCCGGACCCTCGGCTGGGGTGATCGCCCCGAGCTGTCGCAGGCGTGCCGGCTGTCCATGGGGATCGCGATGCTCGCCATGCTGGTCACGCTCTGAAACCCACGCCGGTCACACTCCGAAGCCCACCTGGGCCACGCTCGAAAAACCGCACCGCGCACGGCTGTACGAAACCGTGGCGTACGTCACTTTGCCGTCGCAGCCCGTATCCCCCGGCGACGCTCCGCTCATAGGCTTCACCCCATGATGGTCCCCGCGGCACTGTTGCTGCTCGGCGCCCTGGCCGCCGTGGTCGCTCCACGCCTGCTCGCCCGGGCGGACTGGAAGGACCGCGAACCGGTGGTCGCCCTGTGGGTGTGGCAGTGCGTGGTGGCCGCCGTTCTGCTGTGCTGTGTGCTGTCGATGACGCTCAGCGCGGCCGCCGCGTGGGTGGCGGTGCGCGGCCACGTGTTCGGCCCCGCCCCGCACTCCGTCGTGGACGCCTACGCGCTGAGCAAGGGAAGCCCGTGGGCCGCGACAACGGCCGTGGCGCTCGCGTGCGGCGGCGCCTGGACCGCGGCGATGCTGGTCCGCGAGGTGCTGGGAGCCCGGTCCCGCCGTCGGCAGAGCCGTGCCGAACTCCTCGTGCGGGCCCCGCTGTTGCCCGGTGAGGAGCCGGGCAGCGAACGGCTGGTGGTGCTGGAGGGCGAGCGTCCGGATGCCTGGTGGCTGCCCGGCGCGGCGCCCCGACTGGTCATCACCACGGCCGCGTTGCGCCGTCTCAAGGGGCGCCAACTGGATGCGGTGCTCGCCCATGAGCAGGGGCACGCGCGGGCCCGGCACGACTGGCTGCTGCACTGCTCGGCCGCGCTGGCCGTCGGCTTTCCGCAGGTGCCCGTGTTCGCCGCGTTCCGCGACGAGATGCACCGCCTGGTCGAACTCGCCGCCGACGACATGGCCTCCCGCCGCTTCGGCCGCATCACGATCGCCCTCGCCCTGGTGGAACTGAACGAGGACCGGGGCGTGTTCGGCCCCTGCCCGACCCCGCAGGCCCAAGTCCCGGAGCGGGTGCACCGGCTCCTGACTCCCCCGGACCGACTGACGCCGTCGCGGCGGCTGCGGCTGACGGCGGCGGCCACGCTGGTGCCGGTGATCCCGTTGCTGGTGACGTTCATACCGGGCCTGCGGGCGCTCGGCTAGCCGGCACAACAACCGCCCGGCGCCCCTGGGCTCGGGACGTGCTTGACCGACCGGGCCGCGCCCCGAAGGATCTCCCTCATGACGATCAAAGGCGTGCTCTTCGACTTCTCCGGGACCCTCTTCCGTATCGAGTCCACCGAGTCATGGCTGCGCGCGGTGCTGGCGGAAGCCGAACTCGGCCTCCCCGAAAACGAGTTGATCAGTGCGGCGCAGGCGCTGGAATCCGCGGGCGCGCTGGCGGGCGGCGCCTTTCCGTCGCAGCCGCTGCCGGCGGACCTCGCCGAACTGTGGGCGGTCCGCGACCAGAGTGCCGAGGCGCACCGGGCCGCGTACACCGGCGTCTCCCGCCAGGTACCACTGCCCGACCCCCGACTGCACGACGCGCTGTACGACCGTCATATGGTCCCGGACGCCTGGCAGCCCTACCCCGACGCGGCCGAGGTGCTCGGCTCGTTGCGCGAGCGCGGGGTCGCGGTCGGGGTGGTCAGCAACATCGGCTGGGACCTTCGGCCCGTCTTCCGCGGGCACGGTCTCGACCCGTTCGTGGGCACGTACGTCCTGTCGTACGAGCACGGCATCCAGAAGCCGGACACCCGGCTGTTCGCGACCGCCTGTGACGCACTGGGCATCGCCCCCGAGGACACCCTGATGGTGGGGGACGACCGCCGGGCGGACGGGGGTGCGGCGGCGCTGGGGTGTGCCGTGCACTTCGTGGACCATCTGCCGGTGACACACCGCCCGGACGGGCTGCGGCCGGTGCTGGACCTGATCGGCTGATCCGCGCCCCACCCCCCGCAGCCCCCCGTCGGCCCTGTCAGGACCGCGTCGACCTCCAGGACCGCGTCAGCTTCGGTAGCCCTCGACCTGCGAAGACGGCCGTACGCGCGCCTCTTCCGGATTCTCCCCGAACTCGGACTTCGCGCGCCGCTGGCGCAGCAGGTCCCAGCACTGGTCGAGTTCGCGCTCCAGCTGTCCGAGCCGCTCGTGTTCCGTGGTGCTGTCGATCTGTCCGGACGCCAGGGCGTCGCGCAGTCGTCGCTCGTCGTCCACCATGGCCGTGATTCTGGCCAGGATCTGCTCCTGGTTCATGGCACCCGCCTCCTCGACACTCCAGCCCACTCTAGGGAGGCCACGGCGGCTGTGCGACTTACTTGGGATCAGTTGCCCGAGATCTGTTGCCCGAGATCTGTTGCCCGGGACCTGTTGCCCGGGACCTGTGCGTCTGCCTCGGATGTTCCCCCGCGCCACCCGAGGCAGACGGCAGGCCGGCGCTGACCCGTGGAGGGTCCGGCCCCGACGCGTTGAGTATAGTTGGCTGGCAGCCAGTCAACGCAGGAGTTACAGCATGTCCCCGCGCAGCCCGTCGGTCAATGAAGAGTTGCGGCGGCGTTCCCGGGAGCGGCTGCTACAGGCCGCGGTGGAGCTGGTGAACGAGCGCGGCTACGAGGCGACGACGCTCGGGGACATCGCGGATCGCGCGGGATCGGCGCGCGGACTGGTGTCGTACTACTTCCCGGGCAAACGCCAGCTCCTGCAGTCCGCCGTACACCGGCTGATGCACCGCACTCTGGAGGAGGGGCTGGAGCGCGAGCCGCGTACCGAGGACGGCCGGGAGCGGATGGCGCGGGCCATCGACGCGATTCTGGGCCTGGCCCGGGACCGGCCCGTGCTGATGCGTCAGCACATGGCGGGCATCCTGCTGGGCGAGGGGTTCGTGCAGTGTCCGGAGCAGCAGCGCCTGGCGCAGTTGCTGCGGGAGACCGTCGCCCGGCACTGCTCGGCGGACGCCGCCACCGACTACCCGATGCTGCGGGCACTGCTCATGGGCTCGGTGTACGCGGCCCTGGTGCCGGGCGTGCCGATGCCGATCCCGACGCTGCGGGCCGAGTTGTTCGAGCGCTACCACCTCGACTGGGAGATGGGCGTCCCACCGGACACCGAGGCGCCCGGCGGGACGTACGGAACGGATCTGTCACGGTTCTTCGCGACCGACCGACGGTCGGACGAGCAACCGTCGGACGAGCAACGGTCGGACGATCAGTCGAAGTAGTCCGGCTGAGCCGCCGCCCCGGAGCGCGTTGTCGGCCAGCGGGCCGCGCTCGAAGTACGCGATGCCCTTGGGGTTCGCGGAGTCCGTGAAGTCCCGGACGGAGACGCCGCCCCGGTACCAGGCCTGGACCATGAAGTCCTTGCCCTTGACGGGGAAGTGACCTGTTCAGCGGCGGGCGTGACGAGGAGTCAGAAATCCCTCGTCGCGTGCCCCGGCGATCAGCCGCAGCGCTCTGCGCCGGCTGTGGCCGGTCGCACACATCACCGCGAGCACCGGATCCACCCCCTCCTCCTGGGCCGAGCGGTACTCCTCGGCGACGAGCCGCCGCCCCTCGGTGCCGCCGGGCCACGCGGGCCGGGCACGGCTCGGCACCCGTTCCGCCGGGGTGCCGCACACCGCGAACAGCGGCCCCTCGATCCAGTCGGCGAGCGCCGCCAGATCGTCCAGGGACAGCGGCGGCCTGGCGCGTACGTCCTCGATGGAGACGCCGTCGCCGGTCAGCACGGCGAGTGCGTCGACGTGGGCGCCGTCGCCGAAGGCGAGCCGGACGGAGAACCACCTCGTGACGCGGTCGTGCTCCCGCACTTCCCACGCGGGCCACACGGACACCGCACCGTCCGCACGACAGCGATCGGACAGATGAAGAAAGGATGCTTCTAGCACATACGGAACGTAACCGCATCATCACATCCGATACGGACGGACACGCACACATGTGCCGCGCGCGGCACCCTGTCAGCGGAGCTTCGGTGGTGCAATGCTGGAGCCATCAGCGATCTCCTCGAGCTGTTCAGGTTTCGGATTGGGAGTTCCGCCGTGCTGCATGTCGCCGTCGTCGGCTCAGGGCCCAGCGGGGTCTACACCGCCCAGAGCCTCGTCCAGAGCGGGCTGCCCGAGCTCCGGGTGGACGTCCTGGACCGGCTGCCGTGCCCGTACGGCCTGGTGCGCTACGGGGTGGCGCCCGACCACGAGAAGATCAAGTCGCTGCAGAACAATCTGCGCGCGGTCCTGGAGGACGAGCGGGTCCGGTTCCTGGGCGGTGTCCAGGTCGGACCCGACGGGCTGCCGACGGCGCGGCTGCGGGAGCTCTATCACGCGGTCGTCTACTGCGTGGGCGCCGCCACCGACCGCCACCTCGGAGTGCCGGGCGAGGAGCTGTCCGGCAGCTGGTCGGCGACCGAGTTCGTGTCCTGGTACAGCGCGCACCCCGACTCCGTCACCGACGGTTTCGTGCTCGGCGCGCGCTCGGCCGTGGTCATCGGCGTCGGGAACGTCGCCGTCGACGTCACCCGGATGCTGGCCCGCGGGGCCGCCGAGCTCAGCCCCACCGACATGCCGCAGACGGCGCTCACCGCGCTGGCCGCGAGCAAGGTGACGGAGATCAGCATGGTCGGGCGGCGCGGTCCGTCGCAGGCCCGCTTCACCACCAAGGAACTGCGCGAGCTGGGCTCACTACCGGACACCGAAGTCGTGGTGGACCCCGAGGAGTTGACGCTCGATCCGGAGTACGTCGACCCGTCGGCCCTGCCCGCCGCGCAGCGCCGCAATGTGGAGGTGCTGCGGGGGTGGGCCGCCGCACCGCCGCAGGACCGGGCCCGCCGGATCCGGCTGCGCTTCTTCCTGCGCCCCGTCGAGTTGCTCGCCGATGACGATGCCTGTGGCAGCGGCAGCGAAGGCGCGGCCGTGGGCGCGGTGCGTTTCGAGCGAACGGTGCCGGACGGTCGCGGCGGAGTGACGGGCACCGGGCGGTACGAGGACATCGAGGCGCAGTTGGTGCTGCGCTCGGTCGGCTATCGCGGAGTCCCCCTCGAAGGGCTGCCGTTCGACGCGGAGCACGGCACGGTGCCGCATCTCGCGGGCCGGGTGCTGCGGGAGGGCGTGGTCGCGCCGGGCGAGTATGTGGCGGGCTGGATCAAGCGCGGCCCGACGGGTGTCATCGGCACCAACCGGCCGTGCGCCAAGGAGACGGTGGCCTCGCTGCTCGAGGACGCCCCCGAGCTCGTACGACGGGAGGTGCCCGCCGACCCGCTCGCGGCACTGCGGGCGGCCGGGGTGGCGCCGGTGGAGTGGGCCGGGTGGGAGGCGATCGAGCGGGCGGAGGCGGAGCTCGGGGCCTCGCTCGGGCGGGGTGTGGTCAAGCTGCCCGACTGGACATCACTGCTGGCGGCGGCGCGGGCGGGCGGCTGCTCAGTAGCGGCGTCGGTTTCGGTTTCGCGACGGAGCGGGGCTTCGCCTTCGTAGCAGAGGTTCGTAGCAGAATCGCGTCGGCTTCCGTGGGCATGACACATAGCGGCAACGGGCCGGAAATCAACAAACTGTTCAAGCCCTTTACGGTCTCGTGCTGTTCGGACGTTCCCCGCGCCGTCCGGCCGTCCCCGCTCCTCCGCCGCTCCTGGAGTGCCCATGGCAACCACCGCACCCGTGCATCCCGTCGACGAGGTCCCACCCGTACGCCAACTGGCCGCCTTCGGGCTGCAGCACGTGCTCGCGATGTACGCGGGGGCGGTGGCCGTTCCGCTGATCGTGGGCGGGGCGATGAAGCTGTCGCCCGCCGATCTGGCGTATCTGATCACCGCGGACCTGCTGGTCTGCGGGATCGCGACGCTCATCCAGTGCGTGGGTTTCTGGCGTTTCGGTGTACGCCTGCCGATCATGCAGGGCTGCACCTTCGCGGCGGTCTCGCCGATGGTGCTCATCGGGACGACCGGCGGCGGACTGCCCGCGATCTACGGCTCGGTGATCGTCGCGGGACTCGCGATCGTCTTGCTGGCACCGGTCTTCGGGAGGCTGCTGCGCTTCTTCCCGCCGCTGGTCACGGGCACCGTCATCCTGATCATCGGGGTCTCGCTGCTGCCGGTGGCGGGCAACTGGGCGGCCGGCGGTGTGGGTGCGAAGGACTTCGGCGAGCCGAAGAACCTGGCGCTCGCGGGCTTCGTGCTGGCCGTGGTGCTGGGCGTGCAGCGGTTCGCGCCGGCCTTCCTGAGCCGGATCGCGGTGCTGATCGGTATCGCGGTGGGCCTCGCGGTCGCGGTGCCGTTCGGGTTCACGGACTTCGGCGGGGTCGGGGACGCCGACTGGGTCGGGATCAGCACGCCGTTCCACTTCGGCGCGCCGTCGTTCCATGCCTCCGCGATCGTCTCGATGCTGGTCGTGGCGCTGGTGACGATGACCGAGACGACGGGTGACCTCATCGCGGTGGGCGAGATGACCGGCCGGAAGGTCGAGCCGCGCACGCTGGCCGACGGTCTGCGCGCCGACGGCCTCTCGACCGTCCTCGGCGGCGTGTTCAACACCTTCCCCTACACGGCGTTCGCGCAGAACGTGGGACTGGTCGGCATGACCCGGGTGCGCAGCCGCTGGGTGGTCGCGACCGCGGGCGGCATCCTCGTCCTGCTCGGTCTGCTGCCCAAGCTGGGCGCGGTGGTCGCCGCGGTGCCGGCGCCGGTGCTGGGCGGCGCGGGCCTGGTGATGTTCGGGACGGTCGCCGCGAGCGGGCTGCGCACGCTGGCCGAGGTGGACTTCAAGGGCAACGACAATCTGACGGTCGTGGCCGTCTCGGTCGCCGTGGGCATGCTGCCGGTCGGGGTGCCGACGGTCTACGAGAAGTTCCCGGACTGGTTCCAGACGGTGATGAACAGCGGGATCAGCGCGGGATGCCTGACGGCGATCGTGTTGAACCTGCTCTTCAACCACCTGCCCGGCACGGCGCGTTCAGCCGAGGCGGACGGCCTGGCGGGTGGCGGCCGTGAGGACGCCGTCGAGAAGCCCAGGGAAGAGGCGGTCTAGATCGTCCTTGCGCAGGGCGTTCATCTTGGCCGTGCCCCGGTAGACCTGCCGGATCACCCCGCTCTCGCGGAGCACCCGGAAGTGGTGCGTGGTGGTGGACTTGGTGACCGGCAGGTCGAAGTGCGAACAGGAGAGCTCGTCGCCGACGGCGGCGAGCTCTCGCACGATCCGCAGCCGCATGGGGTCGGAGAGCGCATGCAGCACCGACTCCAGCCGGATCTCCTCACGCACGGGGTGCGGCAGGTCACGGCTACCGCCGGCGGGGGCTGCGGTCGTCACGGTGGCTCCACTTCGTCCGGGAACCTCATTGTAGGAGAATTGTACGAGATCTCTCGTAGTTTGACAGTTCCCGTACTACGACGCTTACCGTACGAGACGTACCCCGGCCCCGCGACGAATGGAGACCGCCGTGAGTGCGCTCTTCGAGCCCTTCACCCTGCGCGACCTGACCATCCCGAACCGGGTGTGGATGCCCCCGATGTGCCAGTACTCGGCCGCGCCGGAGGGACCTTCGACGGGCGCCCCGAACGACTGGCACTTCGCCCACTACGCCGCCCGCGCCACCGGCGGCACCGGGCTGATCGTCGTCGAGGCCACCGCCGTCTCCCCCGAGGGCCGGATCAGCCCGTACGACCTGGGTATCTGGAACGACACCCAGGTCGAGGCGTTCCGCCGTATCACCCGCTTCCTGACGGGCCAGGGCACCGTTCCCGCGATCCAGCTCGCGCACAGCGGCCGCAAGGCCTCGACCGAGCGCCCCTGGAAGGGCGGCGCGCCGGTCGGCGAGGACACGTACGGGTGGCGGCCGCTCGCCCCGAGCGCGCTGGCCTTCGACGAGAAGCACCCGGTGCCGGCCGAGCTGACCGCGTCCGAGATCCGGGAGATCGTCGGCCAGTTCGCGGACGCGGCGCGGCGCGCCCTGGACGCCGGCTTCGAGATCGTCGAGATCCACGGCGCCCACGGCTACCTCGTCAACGAGTTCCTCTCCCCGCACTCCAACCACCGCACCGACCAGTACGGCGGCTCGTTCACCAACCGCGTCCGCTTCGCCCTCGAGGTCGTCGACGCCGTACGGGAGGCATGGCCGGACGACAAGCCGCTCTTCTTCCGCGTCTCCGCCACCGACTGGCTGGACGAGGGGGGCTGGAGCGCCGACGACACCGTCCGACTGGCCGGGCTGCTCAAGGAGCACGGGGTGGATCTGCTGGACGTGTCGACGGGCGGCAACGCCTCGGGGGTACGCATTCCGGTCGGGCCCGGCTACCAAGTCCCCTTCGCCGCACGGGTGAAGGCGGAGACCGCGCTGCCCGTCGCCGCCGTCGGGCTCATCACCGACGCCGAGCAGGCCGCGAAGATCCTCGCCAACCACGAGGCCGACGCCGTGCTGCTGGGGCGCGAACTGCTGCGCAATCCGTCGTTCGCGCGCCTCGCGGCCCGCGAGCTGGGGGCGGAGGTGCGCGTACCCGAGCAGTACCACCGCTCCGTGTAGGCCGTCCTGGGAACGCGCGCCAGAGGGACGCGTTCCTGTGCAACCGTCGCAGGACCAGGGCAAGTTGGAGCCGTAGTCGGCCGTCCACCGGGGGCCGCCCGCGGGTCCGGTCGAGCACCACCCGGGCGGCGGCCGCGGCGCGCTCCAGCACCATCGCGTGAACTCCGTCGGGGGGTCCCGTGCGCTCCAGCCAGACGGCCGGAGGGCCGCCGGGCGTCAGCGGGGCCGAGGGCCAGGCCGGGTCGAGGGGTTCGCCGTCGTCGTGGCGCATCCCGTCGGCCTCGACGCGGACCCGCACCGCGCGCTCCTCGTCGACGAGCCGGGCGGGGCAGCCGGAGAGCACGGCCGCGCCGCGTACCGCGGTTGTCGCCGATCACCATGCCGCCGCCGTGCACGTTGTGGACGACGGGCACGGCCACGGCGGCCCGGGTCGGCCGGCAGATGAGCAGGGAGATGTCCGGGGCGCCCTGCGGCCCGGGCACGATGCACTCCCGGCCGGCGGCGGCGCCACCATGAGCGAGCGCATCCGTGGCCTTCGCACGCCGTCCGCCGCGGTCACCGGCGGCGCGCCCGGAAGGGCGAGTACGGCGACGGGGGTGAGGACGGCCCAAGGGGCGCGCTCGGCGGGCTGCACGACGGCGACGAGCAGGGTGTGCCGTACGGGGGCGAGGTAGGCGCCGCCCGGGTCGAGGATGTCGCCGTGCCGACGCGGGACGTGTCCCGTGCCGAAGTCCCGGCGGCGACCGGAGGGTGACACGGGGGTGCTCCGAGAGGTGAGGCAAACCCTACATACTGTAGGGTTTGCCTCATCGTGAGCCTCTTACGTCTCGGGGGACCCCCATGAAGGAACGTGACGCCGATCCGGCCGCGCCGAGTGACGGCACCTTCGAGCGGCTCCTGGACCGGGCTCTGCACTCCCCCGAGATCATCGCAGCGATGGAGCACGTCGGCGTGGTGGACACGCGACGCGCGGAACTGCGCGCCGAAGCCCTGGACGCACGCGGCTCGCTGTCCGGGACCGCCAAGGCCGAGTACGAGCGCTATCTCCGGCTGCGAGCCTGCCGACGACGAAGTGATGGTGCCTCAAAGGTCTCCCTGCGGGTGGGAGATGGATCCGTTTCGGTCTCGGCGCTGCTCGTGCCGAGTCTCGGTGTCGTCGCCGCGGGGGTGTACGTCCTGAGCGGGTTCGACCTGCACGCCCTCGACGTACGTCCGCATCTCAACGACGGACTGATCATGGTGGTGGTGATTCTGGCTGCCGTGACGGCGGGGGCGGCGCTCGGTGACCTTCTCTGGTCGCTGGCGACCCGCGACCGCCCCGCCTCGGACGACCGCGATCCAGAGGTGAGGCATGCCTTTGAGGCCTGGCAACTGGCCTTGCTGGAGCGGGGCGTGATGCCGTTTCTGCTCGGTCGTCTCGACGGGGTGGCCGCGCTCCATCCCCCGAATCAACCTTCGCTTCAGGCCCCGCTTCAGCCCTCGATGAGCGAGCGGCCCAGCCAGTCCGACTGGTCCTTCACGCCGGGCAGCGCGAAGAAGTAGCCGCCCCCGGTGGGGCTGATGTAGTCGACGAGCGGTTCGTCGATCAACCGCTCCTGGGTCGCCTCGAACTGGCGGACCACGTCCTGCTGGTAGGAGCAGAAGGCCAGGCCCATGTCGAGGTTGCCGGCCTTGTCGACACCCCGGTCGTAGTTGTAGCCGCGGCGCAGGATCCGGGTGGCGTCGGTCTTCGCCGTCCGGGGGTTGGCGCGCCGGATGTGGGCGTCGAGCGGGATCGCCTCGCCCTTGGGGTCCTTGGCGTAGCGCGGGATGTCGGTCTCCTGGGCGCCGTCCAGCGGGGCGCCGGTGTCGCGGCGGCGGCCGATCATCTTCTCCTGCTCGGTCAGCGAGACCCGGTCCCAGAACTCGACCAGCATGCGGATGACGCGGATGACCTGGTAGCTGCCGCCGACCGCCCAGGACGGTTCGCCGTCGGCCGCGGTGACCCAGACCAGCTTGTCCATCTCGCGGCCGGAGGTCGTGTCGGGGTTGGCGATGCCGTCCTTGAAGCCGAGGAAGTTGCGCTGCGCGCCGGTCGGGCGGGACGGGTTCTGGAAGCCGTCGATGCGCCATTTGATCTGCATGGCGCCGCGCGTGTGACGGGTGATGTCGCGCAGGGCGTGCAGCACGGTGTCGGAGTTGGCGGCGCACAGCTGCAACGACAGGTCGCCGTGGCACTCGGCGGCGTCGAGGTTGTCGTTGGGGAAGGTGCGCATGGGCTTGAGGCGGCGCGGTATGCGGTCGGCGAGGCCGTAGCGGTCGTCGAACAGGGAGGCGCCGACGCCCACGGTGACGGTGAGGTCGTCGGCGGGCAGGTCCGGTCCCAGCAGGCCGCTGTCCGAGGGCGGCGCGCCGACGCCGAGGTCGACGGGGGTGCCGCCGGTGGTCAGGAAACGGGCGCGTTCGGTGATCGTGCGCAGCAGGGCGGCGAGTTCGGCCCGGCCGTCGGCGATGACGTCGAAGGAGACGAAGACCGCGGTCTTGGGCGCGGGGGTGGTGACACCGGCCTGGTGGACGCCGTGGAAGACCACCTTGCCGCTGCCCGAGTCGGCCGCCGCGGCGGGGGTGCTGCCCGCGGCCACCTGGGCCCCGACGAGCCCGGCGCCCGCGAGGGCGGCCCCGGCCGCGCCGACGCCGAGAGCGGTCTTGGTGAACGTACGGCGGCCGAAGGGGCAGCCGCCCAGCGCGGCCTGGTCGTCGTGGCTCGGGGTCGTCATCGGGGGAGGTCCTCTCCTGCGGGCACGTGGTCCCGGTACTGCGGGGGCGGTGGTTCTGCGCGGGTGGGCCGGCGCGTCGGGGTCGGCGCCGGTGGGCTGCTCACGCGGCCTTGCGGATCTCCAGGAGGTCCGGGATCGGGGCGAGCTCTTCCAGCAGTTGGCTGAGCGTGCCGTTGAGGCGCTGCCTGTCGATGTCGGACAGCTTGTCCAGCGGCGTCCAGGTGCCGTCCTTGGCCCGCTGGGCGAGCACCAGTTGCTCGGTGCGCCGCATCCAGGTGTCGACGGCCGGGATGACCGTGGCGTCGCGCTTGTCGATCAGCGGGCGGAGCAGGGTGAGCAGTTCGCGGGTGCCGTTGAGGTTGGCCTCGGTGGTAGCGAGCTCGGTGCCGCTGCCGTAGTCGGCGTTGCCGCTCAGTTCGCGGTGCAGGGTGTTCTCGAGGATCTCGTGGGTGCGCAGCGGGAGGTCGCCCGGGTCGAAGTCCTGCTTCGGGAAGTCCGTGCGCAGGGCGTCCACGTCGGAGCTGAGCTGCTTGGCGTACGGCGCGAGGGTGGCGGCGGACTGGCCGTGCCACAGGCCGTATTCGATGCGGTGGAAGCCGGTGAAGGCCGGGTCGTCGACCCCGCCCGTGAGTCCGGCCGTACGGCCGTTGATCTTCGCGTCGAAGTCGTCGAAGGTGCCGTAGGCGGCGCCGAGCGAGGCGTACTGCGTGTGCGCGGGTACCCAGTCCTTGCGGGCCTGGTCGAGCTTGTCCGCGTCGATGTCGCTCTGCAGGGTGCGTGTCTTGGTCAGCAGGTCGGCCAGGCCCCGGTCGACGTACGTCCGGTAGGCGGCCAGCGGGGCGGCGAGGTCCTTCTCGGAGACCGGCAGCACGGCCCGCACGGAGCCGCCGCCCGCGCTCACGCGTACGGCCGCCGAGGTGACGGCCTTCCCGCCGTTGGGCACACAGCGCCAGGCGTACGAGCCCGTGCCGACGGTGGCGATCAGGGCCCGGGTGGTGCCCGGGGCGATTCCTTCCACCTCGCCGTAGACGGCGTCGCTGACCGGGTCGATGAGATAGATCTCGGAGGTGCGGGAGCCGGTGTTGCGCACCTGGAACGTCTGCCGGCCCGGCTTGGGTGCGGTGAAACCCTTGCCGCAGTCGGCCGCCGACACCTCGACGACGGGCGTACCGGAGGCGGGCTTTCCGCTGCCGGCGGCGATGGCGATCCCCGCGATCAGCGCGGGCACGCAGAGGAGGGCGGCGGGGACCGTCCAGCGGGGGAAGCGACGGGGGGTGGATGGCGTCGCCGCCGGGGGCTCCGCACCTTCGGCGGGAGCGGACGCCCTCGGCTTCTCGCTGTCGGCGGGAGCGGGGGCGGCGGACTTCTCTGCGCCGGGAGCGGCAGGCGTGGCGGACTTCTCGCCGTCGGCGGACGCCGGGGTGGCGGACCTCTCGGCCTCGACGGCAGTCGACTCGACGGACTTCTCTGCGCCGAGGGCAAGGGGTGATGCGGCCTGCTCCGCCTCGGCGGCGGCCGACAACGCGGGAACGGGCTCGGCTGCCCTCTCGACGTCCGTCGCGACCAGCGCTGCGGGCTTCGTGCCCTCGGTGAGCGCGGACGCCCTGGACGTCGGCCCGGCGGGCTTGTCGGCCTCCGCGGCAGCGGGCGCTGCGGACCTCCCCGTCTCCCCGGCAGGGGACGCCTCCGGCACGGCACCGGCCGACGTCTCGGCCACCGCTGCGGCGGACGCCACGGGCACCGGTTCGCCATGCGTCGCGGGCCTGGTCACCGGAGCCGGCTTCGCCGGGGTCACCCCGCGGACGCCACGCACGAAGAGCGTCATCACGATCGCCAGGTACGCGGCGTAGACGGCGACCTGGAGCCAGGTCATCTGCGGGGTGAGGTTGAGCGTGCCCTGGACGACGGTGACGTACCAGGAGGCCGGGTCGAGGTGCGCCGTCAGGTCGAATGCGTACGCCGTGCCGCCCGGGATCACGGTGGCTTCCTGCAGGTCACGCATCCCGTAGCCGAGGACGCCCGCCGCGATGACGATGAGCACGGCACCGGTGATCGTGAAGAACCGCGTCAGATTGATGTGCAGGACACGCCGGTACAGGCCCCAGCACAGCGCCGCCGCGATCAGCAGCCCGGCCGCGGCGCCGGCCAGCGGTCCCGAGGAGCTCCCCGCGGCCTGCGCCGTGGTCCACAGGAACAGAGCGGTCTCCAGGCCCTCACGGCCCACGGCGAGGAAGGACGTGGTGATCAGTACGCCCGCGCCCATGCCCAGCGCCGCGGTGACCTTCTGCTTGATCTCGCCGGAGAACGTACGGGCCGAGCGGCGCATCCAGAACACCATCGCGGTGACGAACACGACCGCGACCAGACTGAGCGTGCCACCGAACGCCTCCTGCGACTTCCCGGGCAGGCTCGCCGCGGTGAACGTCAGGATCGCGCCGAAGCTCATGGACAGCCCGACGGCGGCGGCAACTCCCGTCCACACATGGGGAAGTCGGGCACGCTGGTCGGAGCGTACGAGCGTGGCGACCAGGACCGAGACGATCAGCCCCGCTTCCAGCCCCTCACGCAGACCGATCAGAAAGCTGGGAAACGCGTCGTCCCACACCTCGGGCCTCTCTCCGATGCAGCAAACACCAGGCCGGACGGCCACAGGCGGGACTTAGTGTAGGCATACCTAACTAGCGGTCAAGAGAGCGCGCAAATACCGACAGAGCGGACGCGGGCAACCCGCCCGAACCGTGAGGGCCACCGGACGGGCAGACCGGCCGCCCCAACGGCGCAGCCACCGCACAAACCTGGCGCCACGGCTGCGGCCTGCAGGAATGCAACAATCAGGCCCCGACACGCCCAGCGCCCACGCCGACCGGCCGGGGCGCATCGTGGCGACATGGCGGCACCACCGGGCGCGCGCTACGGACAGTCCGTCCACGCTTCGATTCTTACCATTCCCTTACCCCGCAATACCGCGCGGACCAGGCAGTCTTTCCCCGCAACGCCACCGACGGCCGCTCGTTAAGCCCCTCGGCGGCAATGCTCACCACGGACAAAACCCGCCTCGTACCTACAACATGTAGGGTTCCCTCGCCCTGTCGTTCTCAGCAAACACACAGGGTTCGCCGCCCAGGTCCCTGCCGCTCCCCCCACCCCCCTCTCCCCAAGGTGATGTTCCACGGTGTCTGCACAACAGCCGGTACTCGTCCCGGAACAGCGGAACTCGAAGTCCCGCCGGTCCGACCCGGCCGGGCGGCCGGGCTTCGGCGCCCGGCTGCGGCCGCGGGCGGCCTCGGCCACGGTCTGGTACCTGCGGCTGCTCGCGCTGCTCAACCTGGTGGCGGTCGTGTCGCTGCCGTTCCGCGAAGAGGTGCACGAGCACAACGGAGGTGAGTTCTTCACCCCCTACCTGGCCACCGCCGGGCTGGTCTCGGCGGCGCTAGCACTCTTCCTCGCCCTGGTGATGCGGCGCCGCAAACGGGCCGCGTGGATCTTCAACATGCTGCTGGCGGGACCGCTCTTCGGGCTGTACGTCCTGGCCCTGACGCAGGAGCAGTACCGACGGCACGGCTTCAACTGGTTCTCGGCGCTGTTCACCGGCCTCTTCGTCGCCGCGCTGCTGCTGGGGCGCAGGGAGTTCCAGGCGGTCGGGGACCGCTCCAACCCCCGGCTGGCGCTGGCCGTCGGCGCGGGTGGCGTCCTGGTCTGCGGCACCCTCGGGACGCTGCTGGTGAGCGCCACCAACAAGGTGTCAGGCGCGCCCCTGACCGACCGGATCGCGTACACCCTGCTGCGCGGGGTCAGCGTCGGCCCGCTCGCCGACCGCCTCGACACCGTGGTCGCGCCCCGCTGGGTGGACGTGCTGATCAACGTCCTGATCGCCGCGACCTTCCTCCTCGTCCTGTACGCCTGCTTCCGCGCGCCACGCGGCAGCGAACTGCTCGGCGAGGACGACGAGGAGCGGCTGCGCGCGCTGCTGGCCCGGCACGGCGACCGGGACTCGCTGGGCTACTTCGCGCTGCGCCGCGACAAGGCCGTCATGTGGTCCCCGAGCGGCAAGGCCGCGATCGCCTACCGGGTGGTCGGCGGGGTGACCCTGGCCTCCGGCGACCCGATCGGCGACCCCGAGGCCTGGCCCGGCGCGATCGAGGCATGGCTGCACGAGGCGCGCCGGCACGCCTGGACGCCGGCCGTGATGGGCGCGAGCGAAGAGGCCGGCACCATCTACGCCCGGCACGGCCTCGACGCCCTCGAACTCGGCGACGAAGCCATCGTGGACCGAGCCGACTTCACCCTCGAAGGGCGTGCGATGCGCGGAGTGCGCCAGGCGCACAAGCGCATCCGCCGGGCCGGGTACACCGTCGGCATCCGCCGCCACGAGGACATTCCCGAGGCCGACATGGCCACCCTGATCGACAAGGCGGACCACTGGCGGGACGGCGAGACCGAGCGCGGCTTCTCGATGGCGCTGGGCCGGCTCGGCGACCCGGGCGACGGCCGCTGCGTCATGCTGGAGTGCCGCGACAGCAAGAGCGACCCGCGGGCCGTGCTCAGCTTCGTACCGTGGGGTGAGAAGGGCCTGTCGCTCGATCTGATGCGCCGGGACCGGAACTCCGAGAACGGGCTCATGGAGTTCATGGTCATCGAACTGCTGCTGCGCGCCGAGGAGATCGGGGTGCAGCGGGTGTCGCTGAACTTCGCGATGTTCCGGTCCGTCTTCGAACGCGGCTCCCGGCTGGGCGCCGGACCCGTGCTGCGGCTGTGGTTCACCGTGCTGACCTTCCTCTCCCGTTGGTGGCAGCTCGAGTCCCTCTACCGGGCCAACGCGAAGTACCGGCCGGTGTGGGAACCCCGCTACCTCCTGTTCGAGAAGAGCAGCGACCTCCCCCGTATCGGCATCGCGGCCGCCCGCGCGGAGGGCTTCCTCACCCCGCCCGCCCTGCCTCCGCTGGGCCGCCGCCGACGCCTTCGGACGCCAGGGGGACGGGCCCAACCGCCGTACGGTAGCGGGCATGTCCCCGGTCAGCAGCGGGTGACGCGCACGGACGGCGGCACGGCGTCGGACGCTTGTCCCGACACACAGGCGAACACCTCGTCAACCGGCTGATCCAGCAGGCCCGTTCACCACGGAGGGGGCGCGGCGGGCCGCCATTTCATGGTCATGCGGTGTTCACGTCGTCCGGAAACGATGCGGCCGTTCAACCCGAGCCCGGCCGCGCTCGTCGGCGGGCGTGCAGTCACGGCTGCGGGCGGGTCGGTCGGCGGTGGCGACCGCGAGCAGCCGCAGCCCGTCGGCCGCCACGCGCGCGGCGAGCCCGAGCAGCCGCTCCCGTTCGGCCTCCCCCAGTGCACACCGCTCCAGTGCGTCTTCGACGGCCCCCTTGGCCACGAGCTCGTGCACGCCGAGCCGCCGAGGGTGGCGTACGACGACGGTGGCGAGGCGGCCTACCGGATCGAAGGGCAGCGCCGCCACCCCGTCGTACGCCGTCCCTTCCGCGTCAGCCGCTTCCAGGACGGCCCCGTCGAGGGCGTCCGGCGCGGGCAGCTCGGCGAGTTGGAGGGTCCACCAGGCGTTGACGGCGGCGAGATCCAACACCTCGGGGTCGTCGTGGCCGTCCGCGTCGAGGGCTCGGTGGACGATCGGCCGGTCCTGGGTGAGGGTGCCGGTCTTGTCCAGGCACAGCACATCGACCGCGCCCAGGTCGTGCAGCGCGGGCAGCCGCTTCACGATCACCCCGTGGGTGCGGGCCAGCCCCGACGCGCCCCGCGCCAGGCTCGTCGTGACGATGACCGGCAGCATCTCGGGCGTCAGCCCGACCGCCACCGCGACGGCGAACGGCAGGGTCTCCACACCCCGCCCGCGCAGTGTCGCGTTCGCCATCAGCACCAGCGGCGGTGTGAGCAGCATGAACCGGATGAGCACCAAGGAGATGCCCGCCACGGACCGGTCGAAGGTGCTCGCGGCACGGCCGCGGAACGCGCCACCGTGCGCCGCAGCGAACCTCGTCCGCGCCCCCGTCGCCAGCACCACCGCCGTCCCGCTGCCCCTCTCCACGCTGCTGCCCTGGAAGCAGAGTTGCCGCTGCTCGAAGACCCCCTCGTACGAGCCGTACGAGGGATCCGGCGCATCGAGGGCTGCCTTGGCGACCGCCGCCGACTCCCCCGTCAGCGCCGCCTGCCGCACACTCAGCCCGCTCGCCCGCAGCAGCCGTACGTCGGCCGGGACGAGATCGCCCGGACCCAGCCGCACCGCACCACATCCCCGGGCACCAACTCGTCGACCGGAACGTCCCTGGCCAGCGGGGGGCCGTCCGCGTCCGCCCGCCGCACCACGGTCGCGGTCTCGGCGACGAGTTCGCGCAGCCCGGCCATGGAACGGTCGGCCCGGTACTCACCGGACGAGCGCAGGACACAACTGACCAGGACGAGCGCGAGGATGACACAGGCGGTGCCCCAGGCGGCCACCGCGGCCGACACCAGCCCCAGGCACAGCAGCACCGCCGTGAAGGGGTCCCGCAGGCTCCGTACGAACGGGCGCGGCCAGGACTCCGTACGCCAGGCCGGGACCGTGTTCGCGCCGAAGCGGCCCAGTCGTTCCCCGGCCTCCGCCTCGGTCAGGCCGCGCGGGCCGCTGTCCAGCTGCCGCAGCGTCTGCAGGAAGGTCAGCCCGGCGAGGTCCGGGGGTCCGTCGCCGAGGAGATCTCCCTCGCGCGGCCACCGCCGCCGGGCCGCGCGCACGGCGGACTCGGCAGCCCCGGCGGAGTCGGTGGCCGCGGCGCCCTCAGGCACCGAAGCCGCCCAGGCGCCGCACCGCCCCCTGCGCCGACCGGTCCCCGCGATCGGCCCGATCAGCCCGGTCGGCCCGGTCCATCAGCTGTCCGACCATGAGCCGTACGACGGTCACCACGTCCGGGTCGTCCACGAAGTAGACCTGCCGCCGCCCTTCGCGACGGGACCGTACGAGACCGGCCAGCTTCAGCTTGGTCAGGTGCTGGCTCACCGCCGGCAGCGCCCCGCCGACCCGCTCGGCGAGCCCGGTCACGTCGCTCTCGCCCTGCGCCAGCGCCCACACGATGTGCAGCCGCGCCGACGAAGCGAGCAGCCCGAAGGCCGCGGCCGCCTCCGCCAGCACCTCGGCGGACGGGTCCTCGAAGCCGCCGACCTCTGACGCCACCGTCCGCCCTCCCATCCGTCCCTGACCGTCTCGCGCGAGCCGCCCCAGTCTAGGGAGGCGCCGGTTCCGCGCAGTGGGCCAGGGGTACGCCTCGGGTCTTTCCGGTACCGCCTCCGACTTCGGCGTCCGACACACCCCCGGGCGCCGGACTCGTTCGGAACGGCATCGGGCACGTTCCGGCGGATACGGCAGCCATGACATCGTCGAGGACGAGCGGCTGCTGCACGCCTGCCGCGCCACCCTGGACGCCAGGTAGACACCGCAGGTCACAGCCGGTTTCGCAGGCGGCGGTGGGGGCACGGTCCGTTCCGCCCCGCAGGGGTGGGGGAGGCCGACCGTCCCGACGCCCCCGCGTCTCTACACCCCCCTTCCCCCCTTCCCCTCCGCGCCCCCGATCCCCGATCCCCTCCGCTCAGCCGGTTTTCCGTCCCCACAGGGGACCTATCCGCTGCCACTCCTCGTCCCACTGCGCCATGCGTCGCCGTTCCATGCGGCCGCGTATGAGCCGCCCGCCGACGAACGGCAAGCCCCCTACACTCACGCCCGCCAGGACGCCCACCAGAGAGGCGCGCAGCTGAGCCTGGGACGGGGTGGCGGGCTTGGTGACGAGGCGGCCTTCGGCGTCCGTCCACACGGTCACCGAGGTGCCCGCGGGGCTGCCGACGGACACCCGGGCCTGGCCCGCGCGGGGCGAGCCGTCCGCCGCGGTCCAGTGGACCTTCGCCCAGACCATGTCGGCACCGGTCGCCGACGCGGTCGACTTCGGCACGTCGTCGTCGAGCAACGCCAGGACGGAGTGCCACTCGGCCCGCTGCCGGGCGAGGCCGTCCTCCACGGACTGCGTCGCCAGCAGGCCGGTGAGCACCCCGCCGAGCACGGTGAGCGTCCAGGCGACGAGGACGATCCAGGCCTCCAGGGCATCACTGCGGCGCCGCAGCGGATTGCGCCGCCATCGCCACAGCCACACCTTCACAACCTTCGGACCACGGAATGCCGTCATCAATGGCATCCTCCTCACGACCGCACGGACATGCCACATCGCCCTCCCATACGGGATCGGTCCCTCTGATACTCACAACGAGTCCGACGACTCGTGCGTTCCAGGAATCCCGCCACCCCCGCACCGCTGCTCGCGCCGACCGCGGACAGACGCCGTCGGCGCTCGACGCCACCGCCCTGACCTGCGGTGATGCCGCGTTCAGGGAAGACTGTCAGTGCCGCGGTGCAGACTGGCCGGTGGTTGGGACAACGACGTCTCGGAGGAGGTCGCAATGGCCGACGTACTGCTCACCGTAGGTACACGCAAGGGGCTCTTCATCGGGAGGCGGCGCGGCGGCGCCTGGGAGTTCGACGAGAGTCCGTACTTCAACGCGCAGGCCGTGTACTCGGTCGCGATCGACATCCGCGGCGAGACACCCCGGCTGCTGGCCGGAGGGGACAGCGCGCACTGGGGTCCGTCCGTCTTCCACTCCGACGACCTGGGGCGGACGTGGACCGAACCGGCGCAGCCGGCCGTCAAGTTCCCCAAGGACACGGGGGCTTCACTGGAGCGGGTGTGGCAGTTGCACCCGACGGCCGCCGAGCCGGACGTGGTGTACGCGGGCACGGAGCCTGCCGCGCTGTACCGCTCCGAGGACCGCGGCGAGTCCTTCGAACTGGTGCGCCCGCTGTGGGAGCACCCCACCCGGTCGCAGTGGGTGCCGGGCGGCGGCGGGGAAGGGCTGCACACCGTCCTCACCGACGAGCGCGACCCGCGGGCCGTGACGGTCGCCGTGTCCACGGCAGGGGTGTTCCGCACGCAGGACGGGGGCGCGAGCTGGGCGCCGTCCAACTCGGGTGTCTCCGCGGTGTTCCTGCCGGATCCGAATCCGGAGTTCGGCCAGTGCGTGCACAAGATCGCACGGGACGCGGCGACTCCGGACCGGCTCTATCTGCAGAATCACTGGGGTGTGTACCGCAGCGACGACGCCGGCGGCCGGTGGACCGACATCGGCGCGGACCTGCCCTCCACGTTCGGGTTCGCGGTGGCCGCGCATCCGCACCGCGGCGACACGGCGTACGTGTTCCCGATCAACGCCGACGCGGACCGCGTCCCGGCCGACCGGCGCTGTCGTGTCTTCCGCACGGCGGACGCGGGCAAGAGCTGGGAGCCGCTGACGGCGGGGCTGCCCACGCAGGACCACTACGGCACGGTGCTGCGCGACGCGCTTTGTACAGACAACGCGGACCCGGCGGGCGTGTACTTCGGCAATCGCAACGGCGAGGTGTACGCGTCGGCGGACGACGGGGACAGCTGGCGGCAGTTGGTCTCGCACCTCCCGGACGTGCTGTGCGTGCGCGCCGCGGTCGTCGGCTGAGCCTCCGTAGTCACCTCATTCGTCAACGGAACGGTCATGATCGGTCGCTCTTCGGCCACTGGTTGATCTCCGTCGCGTGTACGGCAGTAGGGTGACGCCCGTGGCACCACGACCGTTGCATGAAATCGTCGAACCGGGCTGGGCGAAAGCCCTGGAACCCGTGGCCGGGCGGATCGCCGAGATGGGGGACTTCCTGCGCGCGGAGATCGCCGCGGGACGCACCTATCTCCCGGCCGGGCCGAATGTCCTGCGGGCCTTTCAACAACCCTTCGACGAGGTACGCGTCCTCATCGTCGGGCAGGACCCGTATCCGACTCCGGGACACGCGGTGGGGCTGTCGTTCTCGGTCGCGCCGGACGTACGTCCGCTGCCGGGCAGCCTGATCAACATTTTCCGGGAGCTCAACACCGACCTGGGACTGTCCCAGCCGTCCAACGGCGATCTGACGCCTTGGACCCAGCAGGGTGTGCTGTTGCTCAACAGGGCGCTCACCACTGCCCCGCGCAGTCCCGCGGCGCACCGTGGCAAGGGCTGGGAGGAGGTCACCGAGCAGGCGATACGCGCGCTGGCCGCCCGTGGGCGCCCGCTGGTGTCGATCCTGTGGGGCCGCGACGCCCGCAACCTGCGCCCTCTCCTCGGCAGCCTGCCCGCCGTGGAGTCCGCGCACCCCTCGCCCATGTCGGCGGACCGAGGCTTCTTCGGCTCCCGCCCGTTCAGCCGCGCCAATGACCTGCTGGCCGGTCAGGGAGCCGAGCCGGTGGACTGGCGCCTGCCGTGACGCACTCCGGGGTGCTGGGCGTGGACTCGGGGGGTTCGGGTCTGCGCGTGGCACTCGGCGTGCGTGGCGGCGGCCGCAGCACGGTTCACCCGGGGCCGCTGACGTCCAAGAAACCGGTCCGCACAGGCCCGCGCGGCATTGAGGCCGGGCATCTGCTGGAGCAACTGCTCCCGATGGCCAGGGAATTGATGGCCGCTACCGGGGTAGAAGAACTTGAGGCCGTCGCCATCGGGGCGGCGGGCCTCGCCACCCTCGGCGACGAGCTGCGCACGGAGCTGCCCTCGGCGCTGGAGCGTGAACTCGGTGTGCGGCGGCTCGCGTTGGCCGCCGACGCGGTGACGGCGTACGCGGGCGCGCTCGGTCCCCGGCCGGGCGCGGTGATCGCCGCGGGCACGGGCCTGATCGCGGTCGGCACCGACCTGACGAGCTGGCGCAGGGCGGACGGCTGGGGTCATCTGCTCGGCGACTGCGGCGGCGGAGCGTGGATCGGCCGGGCCGGGCTGGAGGCGGCCCTGCGGGCTTTCGACGGGCGCCGGGGCGGGTCGGCGGCGCTGCTGGCTCGGGCCGAGAAGATGTTCGGGCCGGTGACCGGGTTGCCCGGAAAGGTGTACCCGCGCACCGACCGGCCCGCCGTACTCGCCGCCTTCGCGCCCGAAGTGGCCGCCTGCGCGGCGGACACCGCCGACGCCGCGGGAGATCCCGTGGCGCGGGACGTGCTGCGCGCCGCCGCCCGGCACATGGCCGAGTCCGCTGCCGCCGTCTGCCCGGACACGGACGAGGCCCAAGTCGCCCTCACCGGTGGTCTGTTCAAGATCGGCGATCCCCTCCTCGTACCGCTGCGCGAGGAGCTGGCGGAGCAACTGCCACATGCCCGGCGGGTACCGGCGGCGGGCGACCCGCTGGACGGCGCCGTACGCATCGCCGTCGATCTGGCGAACGACCGGCTCACGCTCCCCCGCAACGCACGCATGCTGTACGTGATGACCGAAAACGCCGCAAGCGAGCTATCCATGCCCCGAAAAGGGGATTCATCCGCCCTGTCGGACAAGTGAAATCACCCCTCGCCCCAGGCATCACAGCAGCACCACAGCAGCACCACAGCGCAGGCAAGTCCAGTCGTACCGATCATTTCTGATCCACGCGTAACTCATCAGACAAAAGCGGACGGAAACCGCTCACCTGCACCCTCCCCGAACAGGGGAGCCCAAGAAACCAGTAACATGCGGCGCCATGAGCTCCCCCACTGGGCCCGCGTCCGGCCTGCCAGTACGAATGCCGCGACCCCGCCAGCCCGGGCGGCACCGCCGTCCGGAACCCCTGGCGGCTCCCGAGGGCGCGCCCGCGCTCGTCCTCGCGGTGCCGGGCACCTCCAGCGCGGCCACGCGCAGCCTCGCCGAGGAGGTCGTGAGCATCGCGCGCTCCGAGCTGCCCGGCCTCGACGCCCGGATCGGGTACCTCGACGGGGACGACGCCGAGTTCCCCACGCTGCAGTCCGTGCTGACGCGCGCCGCCGCGGAGCGCACCGCCCGCTATGAGCAGGCCCGTGCCGCCGGTGCGGACGTGACCGCGCCCGACGGCCCCGTCGCCGTCGTGGTGCCGCTGCTCGCCGGCCCGGACAACGCGCTGCTGCGCCGGGTCCGCCAGGCCGTCATGGAGAGCCGGATCGCGGCCGACCTGGCCGATGTGCTCGGCCCCCACCCGCTGCTCGCGGAGGCGCTGCACGTGCGTCTGTCCGAGGCGGGTCTGGCGCGCGCCGACCGTGCCCGGCTGTTCACCGTGGCGACGGCCGCGGACGGCATCATCCTCGCCTCCGTGGGCGGCGAGGAGGCCGTGCAGGCGGCCGGGATCACCGGCATGCTGCTCGCCGCGCGGCTCGCCGTGCCGGTGATGGCGGCGGCGCTGGACGAGGAGGGCGCGATCGCGGCCACCGCCGAGCAGCTGCGCAACTCGGGCTCGCAGCAGCTCGCGCTGGCGCCGTATCTGATCGGCCCTGAGATCGACGCCGGTCTGCTGGACGCGGCCGCCAAGGAGGCGGGCTGCGCCGCCGCCGAGGCCCTCGGCCCGTACCCGGCGATCGGCAAGCTCGCGCTGGCCAAGTACACGACGGCGCTGGGCATCGCCCCGCAGCAGCCGCAGGGCGCGCCGGTCCGCTGATCGCCCCAGCACCACCCCTCGCACGCCGAAGGGCCCGCTCCTCTCGCAGGAGCGGGCCCTTCTCTCGTATCAGCGGCTCTCGTATCAGCAGCTCTCGTATCACTCCTGTCAGCAGCTCTCCTGTCAGCGGCTCTCGCGTCAGCGCCGCATCACCACCGGGCCGGTCAGCCGAAGACCACGCAGGAAGCCGCCGGAACCTCCACCGAGCCGCCCCGTCGCGGCACCCCGGTGTCCGGGTCGACCGTGAACCAGGTCACGTCCCCGGAGCGCTCGTTGGCGGCGTAGAGGAAGCGCCCCGAGGGGTCGAGGGCCAGCGCGCGCGGCCAGGTGCCCCCGCAGGGCACCGTGGCGACCAGCCGCAGTCCCTCGCCCACCGCGTCGGGCGTGAGTACGGAGACGACGTCCTGGCCGCGCGTGGCGGTCCACACGAAGCGTCCGTCGGGCGCCACCACGATGCCCGAGGGGTACGCGTCATCGTCCGGGACACCCGACAGCACCGGCGTCTCGCCGACGGGCCGCAGCGAGCCTTCCAGGGCGTTCCAGCGGCAGACGGTGACGGTGGGCGCGAGTTCGTTGAGGACGTACGCGTGTTCGCCGCGCGGGTGGAAGGCCAGGTGGCGGGGCCCGGAGCCGGGGCGCAGCGCGATCTCGCGGTGCAGCTCGAGCCGGCCGCCGTCCAGCGCGCACACCCGTACGGAGTCCGTGCCGAGGTCGACGCTCACGGCCCAGCGCCCGCTCGGGTCGGGCTGCACCTGGTGGGCGTGCGGGCCCTGCTGACGCCGGGTGTGCGGGCCAAAACCCTTGTGCTGGAGCACGCTGGAGGCGGCGCCGACGAAGGTGCCGTCGTCGCGCACGGGCAGCGCGGTGACGCTGCCGGAGCCGTAGTTGGCGGTCAGGACGTGTCCGGCGAACACGCTGAGGTGTGTCGGCCCGCTGCCCCCGACCGAGACCAGAGGCCCGGCGGGCTCCGGCTTGTCGCCGCCCACACGGTACGCGGCCACCGCGCCGTCGGCCGTCTCGCTGACCGTGTAGAGCATGTCGCGGGCGGGCGACAGGGCGAGGTACGAGGGGTCGGGTACGCCGTCCACCGCGCTCAGGAGGGTCAGCGCGCCGCTGCCGCGGTCCACGGCCGCGACGAGGACGCCCGGGCCTCCCGCCGCAGTGAACGAGCCGATGAACGCCCGCTGTTCCCGCCTGCCGCCGTCTGCCACTGCCGTTCCCCTCTCGGTCCCGCGCTGCTCGGGGCCGACGGTAGCAGTCGATGATCTGCGGTCTAGACCAAGGTCCCGCCCGTCTCGCCGTGCGCCCGGGTACGTGCCTCCGGGTGGTGGACGTACGCGGGGCGCCGCTCCACGGCCTCGTAGGTGCGGTGGAAGACGGGCGTGGCGCTGCCGGAGATGGGCGGCACGATCCACGACCAGTCGGCGCCCACCCGGCGGCCCTTGCGCTCCTCGCGGCCGAGGTGGGTGAGGAAGCGCCGGGACTCGGTGTGGTGGTCGGTGACGGTGACGCCCGCATGGTCGAAGGAGTGCAGGACGGAGCGGTTGAGTTCGACGAGCGCCCGGTCCTTCCACAGCGATCGGTCGCTGCGGGTGTCGAGGCCGAGGCGTTCTGCGAGGTGGGGCAGCAGGTTGTAGCGGTCGGTGTCGGCGAGGTTGCGGGCGCCTATCTCGGTGCCCATGTACCAGCCGTTGAACGGGGCCGCCGGGTAGCAGACGCCACCGATCTCCAGGCACATGTTGGCCACCGCGGGCACGGCGTGCCAGCGCAGTCCGAGGGCGCGCCACCAGGGGTACTCGGGGTGGGCGAGCTCCACTTCGAGCACCGCGTCGTCCGGCAGCGCGAACCAGCGCGGCTTGTCGTCGGCTCGCCGGCCGTCGGCTCCCTGGATCACCAGCGGCAGTACGTCGAAGGGGGTGCCCGGGCCGCCGGGCCAGCCGAGGCGCCGGGCGAGCGCGGTGAGGCCCGCGTTGCGCGGGTCGCCGGTCACACCGCCGTCCGGGCGTGCGTAGCCGGCGTAGCGGATGAGCTGTTCGTTCCAGATGCGCGGGCCCGGGCGGTCCGGCCGGTCGGGTGCGAAGACGGTGATGAGCGCCCGGATGCGGCCGTCGTGGGTGGCCTCCCGCAGATGGTCCGCCGACGCCTCGGCGACGTCCTGTGCCGTCCGCACGTCCCGGCGGTCGCGTACGCGCAGGGAGTGCCAGTACAGCCGCCCGATGCAGCGGTTGGCATTGCGCCAGGCGACGCGGGCTCCGAAGACGAGTTCCTCGGTGGTGTGGCGGTACGTGCCCGTCTCCGCGATCTCGGTCCGCGCCGCGGCGATACGGCGGGCCGGGTCGCCGAGGCGCTCCTCGGTGTGGCGGAGGGTGAGGAACTCGGCGGCGGCGCGGAGGAGTTCGTACGGCTCGGAGTGGTCGCGGGAGGTCGATACGGCGGCAGCGGCACCACCCCCGGTCACGGCTGTCAGGCGTCCTGTGAGGCCCGGGACGGACAGGTCGGCCTTGCGGGAAGCGGTTTCATGCGGTGGTGCGGCGGTCGGGGCCGCGCCGTGCGCCCGCCGACCGGGCGGGACCCGGTCCAGCCAGCCGCCCGGCCCCTCGGCCCACGGCGCCGGGTACCGCGCGCTCCCGTCGTCGCCGAAGCGCTCCGCGTGTCCGGTTCCGCGCGGGAAATCCCGCATGGTGCCACCCCCAAGCGGCTCCGCCCGCGGGCCGCGCCCGCACGGTCCGCGGGTTCCGTGCGTCTGATAGCCGCGGGGTTACCCCGCCCGTGCGGTGATCCACCCTCTACGTGGCCCGTGCATCTGCCTCACAACGGGGCCCGCTGTCCACCCGCCGACGTCAGACGCGCGCGAGCCGCGAGCCGCGCAGGGGCGTGGCCAGCGCGACAAGCGCCCGTTCCAGGCCGTGGAGGTGGGCGAGTGCCTGCTCGGCGCCCGGGTGGTGGCCCGGGGCGCCCTGGTGGGCGCTGAGGGCGCGTTCCGGCACCGCGCCGACCAGGGACTCCACCGCCGTCTCCACGCGTCGGCAGGCGGCCGTCAGACGGGCGTCGTGCGAGGCGTCCGGGTCGGCGGCGACGGCCGCGAGACCGCGCACCTCGCGGGCGCAGTCGTCGAGCAGGACGAGGACCTGGCGGGCCCGGCCCTTGCGCGCCCGCATCGGGGTGAGCGGATGCACCAGGGGCGCGAGCGCCATCCGTACGCGCCCCAGTAGTGCTTCGAGCTCCGCCGTGTGCGGTGCGGGGTCGGCCGCCGCGTCACCCGCGAGCCGTGCGGCCGCCGCCGCGGCGCAGGCGTGCACCGCGTGCAGCGCCCGCTCGACCCAGCGGTCGGTGACCGCGTGCGTGGTGATGGGCAGGATCAGCGCGACGGCGAGCGCGGCGCCGAGCGCGCCGACGCCGGTCTCGGCGAGCCGGAGGCCGAGCAGCCCCGGGTGCAGCACGCCGAGCAGCCCGTACAGCAGGCCCGCCATCACGGTCACCCAGAACATCATCCAGCTGTACGAGAGCGGGGCCGCGTAGAAGATCCCGAAGACGCTGACCGCGACAAGCACGGCGGTGGCTGCGGGGGCGCCGTGCAGGGGGACGGCGATCAGGAGCCCGGCCACGATGCCGGTGCCCGTTCCGAGGACCCGGCGGAAGCCCCTTACGAGCGTCTCGCCGCGCGAGGCCGTGTTGACGAAGATCCACCAGGCAGTGCCGACGGCCCAGTACCAGCGGTCGTGGGAGAGCAACTGGCCCGCCGTGAGGGCGAAGGCACAGGCGGCCGTCGCCTGGAAGGCCTGGCGCGTGGCGGGCCGGGCCAGGCCGCGTCCGTCCAACGGCGCGGTCGGGACGGGCGGCGGCGTGCGCCGCTCGACGCACCACGCGCCGAAGCGCACCACTGAGGACGCGGCCAGCGACAGTGCGACGGCCGCGTACAGCTGCGGGAGCTGATCCGGCACGGCGTGCAGGAACTGCGCGGTGAAGAACATCATGAACGCGAAGATGCCGAGGGCGTGGCCGCGCGGGCCCCAGCGGCGGGCGTACACCCCGCAGAAGATCACCGCGAGCCAGGTGGCGTCGCGCAGCGCCGGCACCCCGTGCAGCGCGGTGGCGAGGGCCAGGACCGGGAAGCCGACGACCGGCAGCAGGGCGGTCGTCACGGCCTGGTCGCGCACGGTCGGGTCGCCGATGGTGAACAGCGCGAGGAGCGCCGCGAGGCCGCCCGTGATCGAGGCGGGCAGCGAGAGCCCGGCCAGCTCCGACACGCTCACCGCGAGCCCGATGCCGAGGACCGCGCGCAGCGCGATCCGCAGTCGGAACAGTCCCGGATCCGGAGCCATGAACATCTTCTTCACCGTCGGCCGCCCGCCCCCATACGAAAAGACACACAAAATGGCGCTGCGGGTCCGGTACGGCGTCCTTGCCGTCCGGCGCTGTGCAGCGCCATCAATACAGACAAGGTAAACAGGAGGAGTGAACTGGCTCAACAGGCTCGCGGTCGGCTGGGCCATTGGTACAGTCGACGGAGATCACCCAAGGCGTCAGGGAGGCCAACGGACCATGGCCGTGGACGAACTCGACACCCGCATCCTGCGACTGCTGCTCGAGCAGCCGCGTACCAGCGTGCGCGAGTACGCCCGCATGCTCGGTGTCGCCCGCGGCACGCTGCAGGCCCGCCTGGACCGGCTGGAGCGGGACGGGGTGATCACCGGTACGGGCCCCTCACTGTCCCCCGCGGCGCTCGGCCATCCCGTCCTCGCGTTCGTGCACATCGAGGTCACGCAGGGCCATCTCGACGAGGTGGGTGAGGCGCTCGCCGCCGTTCCGGAGATCATCGAGGCGTTCTCGATCACGGGTGGCGGCGATCTGCTCACCCGGGTGGTGGCACGCGACAACGCGCACCTGGAGGATGTGATCCAGGCGCTCATCAGCATGCCCGGCGTGGTCCGCACCCGCACCGAGGTGGCGCTGCGCGAGCGCGTTCCGCACCGGGTGCTGCCGCTGGTGGAGTCGATCGGCCGGGCCCCGAAGAACTGACGGACAACACCCCGCGGGGTCGTTCCATGGCGGCGAGCCGCCCCTTGGCATCCTGGACCTCATGAGCACTCTCGGCAGCACTTCGGTCATCTTCGATCTCGACGGAACGCTCGTGGACAGCGAGCCGAACTATTTCGAGGCCGGGCGCCAGACGCTCGCCGAGCAGGGCATCACGGACTTCACCTGGGCGGAGCACGAGCGGTACGTCGGCATCAGCACCCGTGAGACGCTGTCGCTCTGGAAGGAGCGCTACGCCTTGCGGGCCCCGCTCGACGTGCTGCTCGCCGACAAGAACCGCCGCTACCTGGAGCTGGCCCGCGCCGCCACGCCCGTGTACCCGGAGATGCGGAAGTTCGTGGAACTGCTGGCCGGGGAGGATGTGCCCCTGGCCGTGGCCTCGGGCTCCTCCCCCGCCGCCATCGAGGCGATTCTGACGGGCAGCGGTCTGGCCGCCCGTCTGACCACCGTCGTCTCGGCCGACGAGGTCGCGCACGGCAAGCCCGCCCCGGATGTCTTCCTCGAAGCGGCGCGCCGCCTGGGGGCCGACCCGGCGGACTGCGTGGTCCTCGAGGACGCCGCTCCGGGCGCCGCCGCCGCGCACGCCGCAGGGATGCGCTGCATCGCGATCCCGTACGTGGCCGCGCAGGCCGACGACCCTGCGTTCGCCACGGCGGGGCTGCTGCTGCGCGGCGGCCAGGACGAGTTCACGGCGCAGGCCGCGTACGACTGGCTCGCGCGCTCGGCCTCGGCTTCCTGAAGCAGAGCTCCTGAACAAGGCAGAGCCCCTGAACATCGAAGACGCTGTCTGAACCGCGCGGTTCAGGAGACGTCGCGCCGGCTCAGGAGACGTGCAGCACGATCTTGCCCCGGCGATGGCCCTGCTCCAGCGCCGCGTACGCCTGCGCGGTCTCGGCGAGGGGGAAGACGCGGTCGACGGGCGGGGCCAGTTCGCCGTCCGTGACCAGGCGGGACAACTCCTCCAGTCCGCCGCGGTCGGGTTCCACGACGAAGAACCTGCCGCCCTCCTTCGTGGCGTCGGGCGGGGAGACGATGCTCACCAGCAGGCCGCCGGGGCGCAGCACCTGCCAGGAGCGGTCCTGGGTGTCGCCGCCGACGGTGTCGAAGACCAGGTCCACGTCCTTGACGTGCTCCTCGAAGCGTTCGGTCTTGTAGTCGATGACCTGCTCGGCACCCAGCTCCCTGACGAAATCGGCTGCCTGGGCGTCGGCCGTCGCGATGACGGAGGCGCCGAGCGCGGCCGCGACCTGCACCGTGAAGGAGCCGACGCCGCCCGCGCCGCCCTGCACCAGCACCCGGGCGCCGGGACGCAGCCCGCCGTGCACGACCAGGCCCTGCCAGGCGGTCAGCCCGGCCAGCGGCAGCGCCGCCGCGTGGTCGTGGTCGAGCTGAGCCGGCTTGGCGGCGAGCACGGCCGCGGGGACGGCGACGAACTCCGCCGCGGCCCCGTCCCGGGTGAACGGGATCAGCCCGTACACCTCGTCGCCGGCCTTCCAGTCCGACACGTCGGGACCGAGCTCGGCGACGACGCCCGACACCTCCTTGGAGGGCACGACCGGCAGGCGCGCAGTGCCGCCGCCGGTGAAGCTGTCGGTCCAGGTCGCGTCCCAGCCCAGTTCACCGAGCGTGATGGAGGCCGACCGCACCTCGACCAGAACCTCACCCGCGGCCGGCACCGGGCGCGGCGCGATCTCGTACGTGAGCTGCTCGGGGCCGCCCCGCCGGTGGCCGCGTACCGCGTGCATGGTGTCCATTCCAGCCCTCCCAGGTCATGCCGGCCAGGAACCGGCGATACCTCTACGGTGGCTGGTCGGGGCGCTTCCCGCATGAGTCATACGACTGCGTCCGCCCCCGCGCGGGCCGACGGGCGGCGCGTCCGTGGTGCCGCCCGGTGGATGGGCGTCCGCGAACCCGTCAGCGGGGCGCCCGTCCCGCCCTCCCGTGCCGCGACGATCTCCGCCGCGATGGACAGGGCGGTCTCCTCGGGCGTACGGGCACCGAGGTCGAGCCCGATCGGGGACCTCAGGCGGGCCAGCTCCCGCTCGGTGAGGCCGACTTCGCGCAGCCGCCGCTCGCGGTCCTCGTGGGTGCGGCGCGACCCCATGGCGCCGACGAACGCCACCGGCATCCGCAGGGCCGCCTCCAGCAGCGGTACGTCGAACTTGGCATCGTGGGTGAGCACGCACAGGACCGTGCGCTCGTCGGTCCCGGTGCGCCGGAGGTAGCGATGCGGCCAGTCGACCACGATGTCGTCCGCGTCGGGGAAGCGGACCCGGGTGGCGAAGACCGGGCGGGCATCGCACACGGTCACGTGGTAACCGAGGAACTTGCCCACCCGTACCAGTGCCGTGGCGAAGTCGACGGCACCGAAGACGATCATGCGGGGCGGTGGCACGCTCGACTCGACGAGCAGGGTCACGCCGCCCGGGCAGCGCGAGCCGTCCTCCGAGAGCTTGAGGGTGCCGGTACGGCCCGCGGCCAGCAGGGCGCGTGCCTCGTCCACCGCCGTACGGCCCAGCTCCGGATGGCCGCCGAGGCTCCCCTGGTTCGTGTCGCAGAAGCCGTCGGGGTGTACGAGCAGCGCTCTGCCCAGCAGTTCCACCGGCCCTTTGGCCACGCGGACGAGGGCCGCCGCCTCGCCCCGGGCCGCGGCCGCCAGCGCGGCCGCGTACACCCGCCGGTCCGGCGCGTCCGCGCCCACCGGCGTGATGAGGACCTCGATGACCCCGCCGCAGGTCAGCCCCACGGCGAAGGCGTCCTCGTCGCTGTAGCCGAACCGTTCGCGCACCGTGCGGCCGTCCCGCAGCGCCTGTACGCACAGGTCGTACACGGCGCCTTCCACGCAGCCGCCGGAGACCGAGCCGATGGCCGTACCGTGGCTGTCGACGGCGAGGGCGGCGCCGGGGCCGCGCGGGGCGCTGCCGCCGACGCTCACGACGGTGGCGACGGCGAAGTCCCGGCCCTCCTCGACCCACCGGTTCAGCTCGTCGGCGATGTCAAGCATCCCGGTCTCCGTCTCCCCCAGGGCCCGCATCCCGGTCTGCGCCCGCGCCTGCCGACAAAACGCGGTCGGGGCGGATCGGCAGGTTGCGGTGGCGTACGCCGGTCGCGTGCCAGACCGCGTTGGCGATCGCCGCGGCCGCTCCGACGACCCCGATCTCGCCGATGCCCTTGATGCCGACGGGGTCGTCCGGGTCCGGGTCGTCCACCCAGTCCGCCTCGATGGGCGGTACGTCGGCGTGCGCGGCGAAGTGATAGCCGGCGAGGTCGGCGCCGACATGGCCGCCACTGGCCCGGTCCCGGACCGCCTCCTCGTGCAGCGCCATGGACAGACCCCAGATCATCCCGCCGACGAACTGCCCGCGCGCGGTCAGCGGGTTGACGATCCGGCCCGCGGCGAAGATGCCGAGCATCCGCCGCACCCGCACCTCCCCGCTGCTGACGTCCACGGCGACCTCGGCGAACTGCGCCCCGAAGGCGTGCCGTTCCTTCTGCGTCAGCGCTCCGACGGCCTGGGAGGTGTCCGAGCGTGCCGTGATCCCCTCCGGTGGAATGCCGCCGCCCAGGGCGAGCCGCTCACGCAGTTCGCCCGCCGCGACCCGGATGGCCCAGGCCCAGGAGCGGGTGCCCATCGAGCCGCCGGCGATCATCGCGAACCCGAAGTCGCTGTCGGCGATCCGCATCCGGATGCGCTCCGGCGCCACCTCCAGCGCGTCCGCGGCGATCAGGGTGAGCGCGGTCCGCGCCCCGGTCCCGACGTCGGACGCGGTGATCCGTACGGTGTAGGTGCCGTCCGGCTCCGCCGTCACGGCCGCCGTGGACGGGGCGGAGAGGGTGGGGAACGTGGACGCGGCCGTCCCGGTGCCCAGCAGCCAGCGTCCTTCGCGCCGGATGCCGGGACGCGGATCGCGGTCCGCCCAGCCGAACCGGCGGGCCCCTTCCTCGAAGCACGCGAGGAGATTGCGGCTGCTGAACGGCAGCCCGGAGACGGGGCCGACGTCCGGTTCGTTGCGGGCGCGCAGCGCGATCGGGTCGATGCCGCACTTCTCGGCGAGTTCGTCGAGCGCGGACTCCAGCGCGAAGGAGCCCGGTGCCTCGCCCGGGGCCCGCATCCAGCTCGGGGTCGGCACGTCGAGCGGTACGACTCGGCTCTCGAAGTGGTGCGCCTCGGAGTCGTACATCGCGCGCCCGTACTCGGAACACCGCTCGACGAATTCATGGACGGTCGAGGTGAGGCACTCGGCCCGGTGCTCGAAGGCGCGCAGCCGGCCGTCCGCGTCGGCACCGAGCCTGACCCACTGGGCCGTGGGGCTGCGGTAGCCGACGAGCGAGAACATCTGACGTCGGGTCAGTACGACCCGGACGGGGCGGTGCAGGACGGTCGCGGCCATCGCGGCGGCGACCGAGTGCGGGCGGGTCCCCTTGGAGCCGAAGCCACCGCCGACATGTTCGGAGCGCACCCGAACCGACTCGGGGTCGAGCGAGAACAGCTTCGCCAGCTCGTCCGCCACGAACCTGCTGCCCTGGTTGGAGTCGATGACCTCAAGTCGCCCGCCGTCCCAGCGCGCGGTCGCCGCGTGCGGCTCCATGGGGCTGTGGTGCTCCTCCGGAGTGCTGTACTCGGCGTCCACGACGACGGCGGACGCGGTGAGTTCGGCCTCCACGTCGCCCTTCTGCGCGGCGGGGGCGCTCTCCGGCGTGTACGTGCCGGGCAGCCCGGCGGAGAACACGACGTCGTGCGGCTCCTCGTCGTACTGGACGACGAGGGCCTCGGCGGCCTCCCTGGCCTGCTCGGGCGTCTCGGCGACGACCAGCGCCACCGGCCAGCCGACGAAAGGCACCCGCTCGTGCTGGAAGAGCTGGGCGATCGGGTCGGGCACTCCGAACGCGTTCATGTAACCGCCGTTGAGACGCGGGGCGTTCTCGTGGTGCAGGACGGCGAGGACGCCCGGCATCCCGAGGACGGGCGCGGACTCCACGGCGCGGATCCGGCCGCGGGCCACGGTGGACAACACCAGCCAGCCGTGGGCGAGTTCGGGATACGCAACCTCGCCCGCGTAGCGCGCCGCTCCGGTGACCTTGGCCACGCCCTCCACGCGGGTGTGCGCGGTGCCGACGGCTCCGATCGTCGCCGTCGTCGCGGTCGTACCGGTCGCACTGGTCATCGGGCGGCCTCCTCGGTGAGTTCGGTCAGCATCGCCACGACGAGATTGCGCATCAGGGGCACCTTGTATCCGTTGTGGGGCAGCGTCCGTGCGGCCGCCAGTTCGGCGTCCGCGGCGGCGGCGAAGGCCTCGGCGCTCGCCGGTCCCCCGGTCAGCGCCCGCTCGGCCGCCCGGGCCCGCCACGGCCGGGACGCCACCGCTCCGAAGGCGAGGCGCACTTCGTGTACGACACCGCCCTGGACGTCGAGCGCGGCGGCGATCGAGCCGATCGCGAACGCGTACGAGGCACGCTCGCGCACCTTGCGGTAGCGGGAGTGGGCGGCGACCGGGGCGGCCGGCAGGGTGACGCCGGTGATCAGCGCGCCGGGCGGCAGGGCGGTCTCCAGGTGCGGGGTGTCACCCACCGGCAGATAGAACTCACCGAGCGGCAACTTCCCCGGCCCGTCGGCCGTTTCGTACGAGACGACGGCGTCGAAGGCGGCGAGCGCCACGGCCATGTCCGAGGGGTGCGTGGCCACACAGTGCGCGGAGGCGCCGAGGACCGCGTGGTTGTGGTGCTCCCCCTCGACGGCGGGGCAACCGCTGCCGGGGACACGCTTGTTGCAGGGCTTCGCGAGGTCGGTGAAGTAGCCGCAGCGGGTGCGCTGGAGCAGGTTTCCGCCGACGGTGGCCATGTTGCGCAGCTGCCCGGACGCGCCCGCCAGCACGGCCTGGGTCAACGCCGGGTAGTGCCGCCGTACTTCGGGATGGGCGGCGAGGTCGCTGTTGGTGACGGTCGCGCCGATACGCAGCCCGCCGCCTTCGGTGACCTCGACGCGATCCAGGGGTAGTTCGCGTACGTCGACCAGCCGCGCGGGCCGCTCCACCCCGCTCTTCATCAGGTCGACGAGATTGGTGCCGCCGCCGAGATAGCGTGCGTCCGGGTCGGCGCCCAGCAGGGCGACCGCGCCGGAGACGTCGAAGGCGCGTTCGTAGTCGAACTCCCTCATGCCGCCGCCTCCTTGGCCTCGGCCGGCTGGACATCGCCCGCAGGGGCATCGGCCATGCGCGCCTCGGGCACCCGCGTCTGCGCCGCCCGTGCGACGGCCTGGACGATCGACACATACGCGCCGCAGCGGCACAGGTTGCCGCTCATCCGCTCACGGATCTCCTCGGCGGTGAGCTGCGGGACCCCCGCCTCAGGCCGCACATCGGCGGTCACGGCGCTTGGCCAGCCCGCCGCGTGCTCCTCGATCACCCCGAGGGCCGAACAGATCTGGCCCGGTGTGCAGTAACCGCACTGGTAGCCGTCGAGGTCGAGGAAGGCCTGCTGCACCGGATGCAGCCGCTCACCGTCCGCCACCCCCTCGATGGTGGTGATCGCGCGCCCCTCGGCGGCGACGGCGAGTTGCAGACAGGAGACGGCCCGCCGTCCGTCGAGCAGCACCGTACAGGCGCCGCACTGGCCCTGATCACAGCCTTTCTTGGTACCGGTCAGATCGAGATGCTCGCGCAGCGCGTCGAGCAGGGTGGTGCGATGGTCGACGGGCAGCGTGTACTTCTCGCCGTTGATGTGCAGGGTGATGGCGCTGGACGTCGAGGTCGTACCGCTGGACGTCGTTGGGGCCATGATCAGCCTTCTTTCGCCTGTCTGAGGGGGAAGGAAGTCGCGAGAGGGCCGGGAATGAGGAGCACCGGTAGTCCACACTGGCCGAATCCGGCGGTATGGTGGACCCCTAACCGGACAGGTGTCCGTTAACCCTGAAACCTATCGGACAGCTGTCCGCTTAGCAAGTTCCGCTCAGCAAGTTCCGCTCAGCGAGGCGGAATGACGAAGGAGGCCGAGTGCAGCAGAAGAAGGACGCCCCGCTGCGCTCGGACGCGCAACGCAATCGCGAGCGCATCCTCGAAGTGGCCCTGACCGAGCTGACCCGGTCGGCGGACACCCCGCTCAGCGCGATCGCCAAGAAGGCGGGCGTCGGACAGGGGACGTTCTACCGCAACTTCCCCAACCGCGAGGCGCTGCTCCTGGAGATCTACCGCCACGAGGTGCAGCAGGTCGCCGACACCGCGGCCCAGCTGCTCGAGACCCGCGCGCCGGACCGGGCCCTGCGGGAGTGGATGGACCGCCTCGCCCAGTTCGCCATGACCAAGGTCGGCCTGGCCGAGGCCCTGCGCGCGACCACCCTCGCGCACGGCACCCTGACCAGGCTGGGACACGGCGCGATGTCCTCGGCCGCCGCGCTGCTCCTGGAGGCGAACGACCAGGCGGGCACCATCCGCCCCGGAGTCAGCCCCGAAGACTTCTTCCTGGTCATCGCCGGCCTCTGGCAGATCGACACGGACGGGGACTGGCAGCCGCGCGCCACCCGCCTGCTGGACCTCGTGATGGACGGTCTGCGGGCGGGCGCGCCGGGTGCCGCGGCGTCGGAGTGAGCTGAACCGCGCCCGGCGGGGTGCCGTCAGCGGCGCACCAACCGGGCGTGCGTCGCGGCCGGCGAACTGACCAGCTCGGCGACCCGGTAGCCGTCGATCCCGCCCCCCCAGACTGTCGAGCAGGCGCTCGCCCCGGCCGAGGAGCCGGGGGACGATGGCCAGGTGCGGCTCGTCGACGAGCCCGGCGCGCAGTTACTGCCGGACGGTGGCCGGGCCGCCACCGATGCGCACGTCCCGGCCCGCCGCCGCCTCGAACGCCCACTCCGGCTCTGTCTCGATGGGCTCGTCGGTGAAGTGGAACGCGGTCCCGCCCTCCAAGGTCAGCGACGGCCGGAGGTGGCGCGTGCGGACGAACACGTCGTTGGGGTACGGCGGGTCGTCGCCCCACCAGCCCTTCCAGGACTCGTCCTGCCACGGGCCGCGCCGGGGCCCGAACATGTTGCGCCCAAGCGGCAGCGGCAGCGGTTCCTCCACCTCTTCCAAGCCGGTCAGCCAGGCCGACATCGGCAAGGCGATGAAGGCCCCGACCGAGCTGACGTTCTGGACATGGGTCCCGGACATCGAGCAGGAGGTCGCGCTCTTCGAGAAGAAGTACCCGGCGATCAAGGTCAAGGTCGCCAACGCCGGTCAGGGGGTGCCGCACTACACAAAGCTGCGCACGGCGCTCAAAGCCGGCTCGGCTGCTCCGGACGTGGTGCAGATCGAGTACCAGGCCATCCCCACGTTCACCATCACGGGCAGACTCCCCCTCCCCACGGGCTCAGCCCCGTCCCCTGCCTGACCGGCCGCTTCTGGCGGCCCGTTCGGTGTCCGGGCCTTGGTGGAACCGCCGGGGCCGCCGCCGGAGTTACCGCAGTGATCCGGCACCATGGTGACGGACCGCGCAGGACACAACCGCCACAACGAGGTGGCCGCCGGAGAACCGCCCCCTTCTCCTCGTACGGAGGCCGCCGCATGACCGCCACGACGCCACCTGTGAGCCCCTCCCGGCCGGTTTCGGCGTGGGCGCCCTTGGCCGTGCCGGTGTTCCGGGCCCTGTGGATCGCGCAGTTCGTGTCCAACGTCGGCACCTGGATGCAGACGGTCGGCGCCCAGTGGCTGCTGATCGGGCACGGGGCGACCCTGGTGACCCTCGTGCAGACGGCCTCCAGCCTTCCCGTCGTCCTGCTGGCGCTGCCCTCGGGCGTGCTGGCCGACCGCTTCGACCGCCGCACCCTGCTGGTGGCCGCCCAACTCGCCATGTTCGCGGTGTCGGTGGCCCTGACCGTGCTGGCCTTCGCGGACTCGCTCGGCGCCGCGGCGCTGCTGGCACTGACCTTCCTGCTGGGCTGCGGCACCGCCCTGATGGGCCCCGCGTGGCAGGCGATCCAGCCCGAACTGGTCGGCCGGGCCCAGCTCGGACAGGCCTCGGCGCTGGGCGCCGTCAACATGAACCTGGCACGAGCGCTGGGGCCCGCCCTCGGCGGCGTCCTGGTCGCCACGGCGGGCGTGGGCTGGACCTTCGCCTTCAACGCGGTCTCCTACCTGGGCATCGCCGTCGTACTGCTGCTGTGGCGGCGCCCCAGGACGGCCACGCCCACCGCCGAACGGGAACAGTTCCTCTCCGCGCTGTACGCGGGCCGCCGCTACGTCTGGAACGCGCCCGGCATCCGACGCATCCTGCTGCGCACCGCCCTGTTCATACCCGGCGCCGCCGCCGCGTGGTCCCTGCTCCCGCTGGTCGCCGGAGACTCCCTCGGCCTCGGCTCCGGCGGGTACGGGCTGCTCCTTGCCGCGGTCGGCACCGGCGCCGTGGCCGGGGCGTTCGCACTGCCCCGCGTCCGGCGGCTGCTGGGCGCCAACGGCACCCTCGCCGCGGGGGCCGTCGTCTTCGCCCTCGTCCTGGTGGTCCTCGCCACCGTCCACGTCCCCTGGCTGGTCGCTCTCGCGCTGCTGCCCGCCGGGCTGGCCTGGATCGGCGTACTGTCCACGCTCAACGCCGCCGTGCAGACGCGGCTCCCGGGCTGGGTGCGGGCCCGCGGCCTCGCCGTCTACCTCCTGGTGTTCCAGGGCGGCCAGGCGTTGACGGCCCCGCTGTGGGGCGGCCTGGCCCAGTGGCTGGGGCTGACCGCCACGCTGCTGACGGCGGCCGTCCTGCTCCTGCTCGGAGCGGCCGGCGTCCGTCTGTGGCCGCTGCACGACGCGACCCACATCGACCCCACGCCCTCCGACCACTGGCCGGCCCCGCCCCTGGTCTTCGAACCGGGCCCGGCCGACGGCCCCGTACTCGTCTCCGTCGTCTACCAGGTAGCGCCCGCCGACGGCACCGCCTTCACCGACGCCATGCGGCACGTCGCCCGCTCCCGGCGCCGTACCGGAGCCCTCACCTGGGGCCTGTACGAGGACGGCAACCAGCCCGGCCGCTTCATCGAGAACTATCTGGTCGGTTCCTGGGCGGAACACATGGCCCAGCACCACACCCGTCTGACCGCCACCGACCGGCAGCGCGAGGAGCACTCCCGCGCACTGCTCCTCCCCGGCACCCGGCCCGAGGTCACCCACGCCTTCGACGCCACCGCCGACAAGTGAACCCGAGAGAACACCGCGAGAACACCGAGAGAACAAGGACGCGCATGACCGCTGTACGTGCAGTGCGGGGAACCGTCGTGGACATCCCCACCCAGGACGGCACCGCCGACGCCTACCTCGTCCACCCCGACGACGACTCCGCACACCCCGCGGTGCTGTTCTACATGGACGCCTTCGGGCTGCGCCCCCGGTTGAAGGAGATGGCCGACCGGCTCGCCGGGGCCGGCTACACCGTGCTGGTCCCCAACGTCCTCTACCGTCATGGGCCGGCACCGGTGCTGGAGCTGCCCGAGGTCATCGAGGCGGCCCACCGCCCGGCGCTGTTCGAGCGACTCGTCCCGATCATCCGGGAGCTGACCCCCGATCTGGCCATGCGCGACGCCGAGGGCTATCTCTCCTGGCTGGCCGCCTGCCCGCAGGCCACCGACGGGCCGGTCGGCATCACCGGCTACTGCATGGGCGCCGGTCTGGCCCTGCGCACCGCCGCCGCCCACCCCGGACGGGTCGCGGCCGCGGCCGGCTTCCACGGCGCGTGGCTGGCCACCGACGCCCCCGACAGCCCGCACCTGCTCGCCGACCGGGTCACGGCGGAGCTGTACTTCGGCCATTCCGACCAGGACGCCGCGATGCCGCCCGAGCAGATCGAGCGTCTCGACAAGGCGTTCGTCGAGGCGGGTGTCCGCCACCGCACCGAGGTCTACGCCGGCGCGCCGCACGGCTACACCATGGCAGACACCTCCATCCACAACGCCGAGGCCACCGAACGCCACTGGACAGCCCTGCTGGATCTCCTCGACCGCGCTCTCTGAACCCGGCTGACCCTCGCCGGCAGATCAGCGTGGCTCATCCGCCGGCGAGGGTCAGCGGGTGCGGCCACGGGGCTTGAGCGGGGTGGGCGGCAGGGCCGGGGCCGGTATCGGGGCGCCCTCGTAGCCCCGTACGGTCCCGAAGCGGTCACCCGACATCCATGCCTCCCGGGCCTCGGCGATCTCGTCCTGGGTTCGCCCGATGAGGTTCCACCACATGATGAGCTTCTCCTCGAAGGGCTCCCCGCCGAGGAGCAGCAGCCCGGAGTCGCTGAGGGCGCGCAGCGGCAGTTCGGCGCGGCCGGATCCCAGGTAGAGCATCGAGCCGGGGTCGAGACGTACGCCGTCGACCTCGGTGGCGCCTGACATCGTCAGGACGGCGTACTCGAAGTCCGGCTCCACGGGCAGCCGCACGTCCGCGCCTTCGGTGAGCGCGAGGTCCGCGCCGACCAGCGGCGTGAAGGTCGTGCCCGGGGACACGGCGCCGTCCAGTCCGCCCAGGATGACGGTGGCCGTCAGTCCCGGGGCCGTGACGACCGGCAGGTCGGCGTGGTGCTCGAAGGCGGGCGCGGTGTTCCGGTGGGCGTCGGGCAGCGCGACCCACAGTTGGGCGCCATGCAGGAAACGGGGGTGCGGCACCACGCTCTGTTCGGAGTGGGCGATGGCGCGCCCGGAGGTCATCAGTCCGAGCTGGCGGGGCCGCAGGGTCTGAACGCTGCCGACACTGTCGCGGTGCAGGACCTCGCCCTCGTGCAGCCAGCTCACCGTCTGCAGGCCCATGTGCGGGTGCGGCGCGACCTGCATCCCGGGCTCGTCGGAGATGTCATCGGGACCGTAGTGGTCCACGAAGCACCACGCGCCGACCATCCGCCGCCCCAGGTTGGGCAGCAGCCTGCGTACGACCGTGCTGCCGAGGCTCGCCTCGCGCGGGTTCAGCAGTTCCCGGACCGGTTGGCCGGACACATGGGTCCGTCCTCCGCACTCACGGAGGGCGGGCTGGAGGTCGAGGTCGCTCATGACAGTGACGTCCTTTCGGTGGCGGGCGCGTGCGGCGGGGACTGGCGGGGCGGCAGGGGGTGATCCGCCGCGGGTACGACCGGCGTCTCTCCGCGCACCGCACGGGTGACCGGGGTCCGGTCGGCGATCTCCAGCAGCCTGGCGCGCCGGTCCTCGTCGAGGTCGCCCATGAGCTCGATGCGCCGGGTGATACGGGCCGTCCGGTCCGGCCCCTTCTCGTAGGCGAGATGTACCCGGACGCCCTCCAGGGGCCACTGCTTGCGCTGGGCGTACATGCGCAGCGTGATGGCCGTGCAGGACCCCAGCGCCGACAGCAGCAGACCGACGGGGGTGGGCGCGGTGTCGGCGCCGCCGACGGACTCGGGTTCGTCGGCGGCGAGGGGATGGCGGCCGGCGCGGATGTCCACCCGGTAGTCCTCGCCGGAACTGGTGGCCACCGCGGCCGCGGCCCGTACGAACAGCGGCGGGGCGGCGTCCGCGGTATCGAACTGTTCCGTCCGTTCCGTCTCCGGCACGGACCGGCTCACAGCCCGAACCGCGCCCGCTGCCCCTGCGGTACCAGGTCGGCGTACTCGGGATGCTTGGAGATCCACCCCCGGATGAAGGGGCAGAAGGGAAGCACCGCGAGCCCGCCTTCCCGGGCCGCGTCGAGCGCGGCACGAGCCAGCGCGCCACCCAGACCCCGGCCTTCGAAGCGCGGATCGATCTCGGTGTGGATGAAGGCGATCTCGTCCTGGTACCGGTGGTACTCGGCGAAGCCGGCGAGTTCACCGCCGTCGAAGATCTCGTAACGCGATCGGTCGGGGTTGTCCACCACTCGGGGTTCCATCGTTCCGTTCCTCCGCTTCTCCTGAGGTGATCTCCGCGCCCAGCCAACCATCGACATAGTTGAGTAGTCAACTACCGATCGCGGTCGCCGCGAGTCGCGGAATGAGGGCCGCTGGTTGAATGTTAAACTACACAGATCGGATCGGCACTCCCCGAGGAGGACGACGTGCCCGCTGTGACCGTTGAGAGCACGCTGCGGCTCCCCCGCATCCCCGAGCTCGACCCGCGGACGACCGAAGAGCGCGCCGTGCGCTCGGTCACCGGCGCGCCACGAGGCTTCGAAGGCGAGGGGTTCCCGGTCCACCGCGCCTTCGCGGGCACCTCGCTGCGCGATCTGGACCCGTTCCTCCACATGGACCAGATGGGTGAGGTCGAATACGCCCCCGGCGAGCCCAAGGGCACCTCCTGGCACCCGCACCGCGGCTTCGAGACCGTCACGTACATGATCGACGGCCGGATGCGGCACCAGGACTCGTACGGCGGCGGAGGGACAATCACCGACGGGGCCACCCAGTGGATGACCGCCGGCAGCGGCATCCTGCACATCGAGGCGCCGCCCGAGGACCTCGTGATCTCCGGAGGCCTGTTCCACGGCGTCCAGTTGTGGGTCAATCTGCCGCGCGCCAACAAGTGGAACCCTCCGGCGTACCAGAGCATCGAGGGCCCCGAGGCGACGCTCCTGTCCTCCCCGGACGGGGGTGCGCTGGTACGCCTCATCGCCGGCGGCGTCGCGGGCCACCGGGGGCCGGGCAGCACCTTCACCCCCATCACCATCGTCCACGCCACGCTCAACCCCGGGGCCCGTCTGGTCCTGCCCTGGCGGCCGGATTTCAACGCACTCGTCTACGGGTTGTCGGGGCGCGGCTCGGTCGGCTCCGAACGGCGTCCGCTGGACGCCCACGACCTCGCCGTCTTCGGGCTGGGCGAGGCGCTGACGATCGAGGCGAGCACGACACCGGACAGCCGTACGCCGAACCTCGACGTGCTCGTCCTCGGCGGGCTGCCGATCGGCGAACCGATCGCACACCGGGGCCCGTTCGTGATGAACACCAAGGCCGAGGTCCTGCAGGCGATGGAGGACTTCAACAGCGGCCGGCTCGGCTTCGAGCCCGCCGGCCGCATGCCGCATACGACGCCGGGAAAGGAACTCTCATGATCGACAACTTCAACGACTACCAGCCGAACGGCGATGTCGCGGCCGACCGCTGGGTGAGCGCCCTGCACCTCTTCGACAGCGGCGCCGGCGTACCGCACGAGGAGACCACCGTCGAGCGCTGGGAGCGGGCGCGGGCGCTGTTCGAGGCCAGGGACTACAACGGGGCCGCCAAGCTGCTCGCCGTCGTCGTCGAGGAAGCCCCGGAACAGACCGGGCCCCGGCTGCTGCTGGCCCGCGCGTACTACCACTCCGCGCAGCTGCGGCGCGCCGAGGAACAGCTGCGGATCGTCATCGACCGCGACCCGGTCGAGCACTACGCCCACCTCATGCTGGGGCGCACCCTGGAACGCCAGGCGCGCCACGAGGAGGCCGCGCCGTGGCTGCGCATGGCCGCCGCCTTCTCCGGCGAGCTGCTGGCCGACGGCTGAGCGGCGTCCGACGTTCAGCCACGTGCGGCAGGGCCGGGGATGAGGGTCTCGGTGTGCCGGGCGATGCCGAGCAGCCGGCCCACGCGGTCGGGGTGGCCGACGAGCTGGAGTCCGAGCGGCATGCCGGAGGGGTCGCGGTGGCCGGGGACCGTGACGACGGGCAGGCCGAGCAGCTGCCAGGGGCGGCTGAGTACGGGGGTGCCGGTGGCGTCCAGTCCGTGCGGAGCGGGACCCGGGGCGGCCGGGCCGAGGATCGCGTCGACGCCGGTGAGCAGGTCCAGCACGCGGGCGCGAGCGGTGCGCGCGGAGTCCAGCGCTGCCTCGTAGTCGTCCTGGGCCGTCTTCCTGCCGCGGTCCAGGAGTTCGCGCAAAGGTGCGCTGAGCGCCTCCGGGTGCTCGGCCTCGGTCGCGAGGGAGCGCGCCGCCTCGTAGGCCATGACGACGGCGTGGGTGTCGGCGAGTTCGGGCGTACGGATCCGATCGCCGAGGCCGTCGGTCCCCGCCCCCGCTCTCGCCAGCGCCTCCCCGGTGCGGTCCAGCGCGTCGCGCATCGCCCGGTCGACGTCGGCCAGTTCGGTGCCGGGCCACACCAGCAGCCGTACGGAATCCAGCGCCCGTACGGGATCCAACGCCCGTGCAGAGTCGGGCACTTCGGCCTTCGTGCCGTCGACGGCCTCGATCACCGTGGCCAGCGTGGCGACGTCGGCGGTGAGCAGCCCCGGTGCGTCCAGGCTCGGACTGAGTCCGGTGAAGCCCCGGGTGGACCAGGCGCCGACCGGGGCGACGTATCCGGCGACGCCGCAGAAGGAGGCGGGCCTGGTCAGCGAGCCGGCGGTCTGCGAGCCGAGGGCGAGGGGGACCACGCCCGCCGCGACGGCGGCGGCCGAGCCGCTGGAGGAACCGCCCGGGGTGTGATCCGGGCGGTGCGGATTGCGGGTCGGTCCGGGCTGGAGGTACGCGAACTCGGTGGTGACCGTCTTGCCCAGCGGTACGGCGCCCGCCCGGCGCAGCCGGTCCACCAGCCAGGCGTCGCGCGCGGCGATCCGCCCGCGGCGCAGTGGGGAGCCGCACTCGGTGGGCAGCCCGGCGACGTCGATGATGTCCTTCACGCCGAAGGGCATGCCGTGCAACGGTCCGTCCGGAGCCCGCCGGGCCGCCGCGCGGGCACCGTCGGCGTCCACCCGGACCCAGGCGCGGATCTCCGGTTCGGTTTCGTCCAGGCGCCGTAGCGCTTCGTCGACCGCCGCCGTGGCAACCGCGGTCACGACTGCGCGCCTTCCGGTACCAGGGGCATGGCGTCGAGCCGGTGGAACGCCCGGTCGAAGTGGACGAGGCTCTGGCCGCCCGCGCGGGTGCGGACCTGTTCGATCTCGACGAAGAACACGCTGTGAGAGCCCATGGGGACAGTGTCCTTGATCGTGCCGACCGCGAGCCCTGCGGGCTCCTGCGATTCTCCCGGGTGCCCGCAGGTGGCCGGCTGCGCGGAACCGATGGTGTAACCCGCTGGGCCGACGCCGTCCTGGCCACGGTCAACGGGTCCTGACGGGCCCCGATGACGGCTGAGGGCTGAAGGCCGACCACCGACGGCCGAAGAGCGAGCGTACGGCCGCCGTCGACGACGGCCGTTGACGGGGCTACGCGCCGCTCGCGTCGAGCATGTCCTCGCGCTCGACGAGCTTCACGCGCTCACGGCCCTGCGGTTCACCCAGGGCCTTCTCCGCGGCGTCCAGCCGGTACCAGCCCTCCCAGGTGGTGAAGCGGACGTTCCGCTCGGCGAGGAACGCGTCCACGGCCTCCGGGGCGGGCGACGCGGGCGTGTGCAGCCGGCCGTTCGCGTGGTCGTCGAGCAGACTGGCGACGGTCTCGTTGGCGTCACCCTTGGTGTGGCCGATCAGACCCACCGGGCCGCGCCGGATCCAGCCGGTGACGTACGTCGACTGCTGGTGTTCGCCGGTCTCCTCGACGACCCGGCCGGCCTGGTCCGGGACCGTGCCCGACTCGACGTCCCAGGGCAGCTTGGGCAGGCTGTCGGAGAGGTAACCCACGGCGCGGTAGACCGCGGTGACGTCCCAGTCCTTGAACTCGCCGGTGCCCTTGACGTTGCCGGTGCCGTCGAGGGCGGTGCGCTCGGTGCGCAGGCCGACGACCTCACCGTTCTCGCCGAGGATCTCGGTCGGCGACTCGAAGAAGTGCAGGAACAGCTTGTGCGGCCGCTCGCCGATGTCGCGGATGGCCCAGTTCTCCAGGGTCTTGGCGACCATGTCGGCCTGCTTGTTGCCGCGCCGGGTCGCGATCGAGCCGTCGTCGTAGTCGATGTCCTCGGGGTCGACGATGACCTCGATGTTCGGGGAGTGGTCCAGCTCCCGCAGCTCCATCGGGCTGAACTTCGCCTGCGCCGGGCCGCGGCGACCGAAGACGTGGACCTCCAGGGCCTTGTTGGCCTTGAGGCCGTCGTAGACGTTCGGCGGGATCTCGGTCGGCAGCAGTTCGTCGGCGGTCTTGGCCAGGATGCGCGCCACGTCGAGCGCGACGTTGCCGACGCCGAGCACGGCGACCTTCTCCGCCTCCAGCGGCCAGGTCCGCGGCACATCCGGGTGCCCGTCGTACCAGGAGACGAAGTCGGCAGCGCCGTACGAGCCCTCGAGGTCGATGCCGGGTATGTCGAGCGCCCGGTCGGCCGTCGCCCCGGTGGAGAAGACGACCGCGTCGTAGAAGGCGCGCAGGTCGTCCAGGTTGATGTCCCCGGGGTAGTCGACGTTGCCGAAGAGGCGGATCTGGGGCTTGTCGAGCACCTGGTGCAGGGCCGTGATGACGCCCTTGATCCGCGGATGGTCGGGGGCGACGCCGTAGCGGATCAGACCGAACGGGGCCGGCATCCGCTCGAAGAGGTCGATGGACACACCGGGCTCGACGGCCACTGCGGACTTCAGCAGCGCGTCGGCAGCGTAGATCCCGGCGGGGCCGGCACCGACAATGGCTACCCGCAGAGGGCGAGGCATGATCAGGTTCCCTTCGAACGGTGGCAGGGTGACTCGCCCGGAAGCCTAAACTAAGGCAAACCTTAGTCAGTAGTCGGGCCGGATCTATGACCCCATAAGCCCACCTTATGAGTCGTTTCCCGAGAAGCAGGCGCCCGGGGAACGGGAGCAAAATGGGATATGTGGGTGTCCGACGTGTGTCAGTGGACCGCCTCGTGGAGCAGCCGTCGGGCCGCGGGCTGGTGGCGATTCCTCTCGCGCTGATCGTAGTGATCGCCGTGGTGGACCTGCACTCCCCGACCGATGTCCACCTGGGTCCGTTGCTGGTCATCGCCCCCGCCCTCACCGCCTCCTTGGCCGGGCCGCGGCTGACCGCGCTGGTCGGGGTACTGGCGGTGGCCGCCCAGGTGTTCATCGCGATATTCCACGGCGGGCTGACCACGGCCAACCACATCGCGCAGATCATCGCCCTGTCCGTACTGTCCGCGCTGGTGGTCTTCGTCTGCCACGTACGGGAGCGGCGCGCTCGGGAGCTGAGCCGGGCACGGTCGGTGGCCGAGACGGCGCAGCGCGTGCTGCTGCGGCCGCCGCCCCGCAGGATCGGGCCGTTGCGTGTGGCCTGGCTGTATCTGGCCGCCGACGACGAGACGCAGATCGGGGGCGACCTGTTCGCGGTCACCCGCGCCGCCCAGGCCTCCTCCACCCGCGTCATCATCGGCGACGTCCGCGGCAAGGGCCTGGGCTCCATCGGCGAGGCGTCGGTGGTGCTCGGCGCGTTCCGCGAGGGTGCTCACCGGTACGCCACACTGCCCGAACTCGTGGCGGCGCTCGAGGTGAGCGTGCGCCACGATCTCGAGGACGTGGCCGACACCCGGCACGACCCCGGCGAGCACTTCGTCACCACGCTCGTCCTCGACATCCCCGACGAGGGACCCCAGTCCGAATTGATCAACTGCGGTCATCCGCCGGCCCTGCTGCTGCGCGATCACAAGGTGACGGCCCTGCACGCCCACCACCCCATGCCCCCGCTGGGCATGTGCGAACTGCCCGTCGCGAGCCACCGCCCCGATCCGTTCACCTTCGAGACCGGCGACATCCTGCTGCTCTACACCGACGGCGTGATCGAGGCGCGCTCACCGACAGGCGCGTTCTACCCCCTCGCCGAACGGGTCGCCGCCTTGGCCGCCCCCAGCCCCGAAGCCCTGCTGCGCCACATCCACGACGACCTCGTCGCCCACGTCGGCGACCAGCCCAACGACGACGCCGCGCTCCTGATCATCGAACGCATCGCCTCCCACCACCTCCACCGGCCGCACTTCACGACCCGCCCCGTCAACGGCCACCACCTGCCCCACCCCAGCGGAACGTCCCCGCCCGCGGAACGCTGACCGCGGGCGTGGCGCCTCACCCGTGCTTGCGGCGTTCGGGAAGGTCGGCCCGGAAGGCGCGGGCCGCGTACGTTCGGCCGCCGTTGTCCAAGGGTCAACGTCCAAAGGGCGCCCCGGACGCTCTCCGGCCGACGAGGCCGAGCACTTCTGCCAGTACGACGAAGGTCACAAATACATATCGGGCACTTCGCACTTCAACCTTCACACGAGGCGCACAAATTGGCTAAGTTGGCGGATGGACCGCACGACTCCCTCCGGCGAACCTCGCCGGGTCGCGCGGCCTCCGCCAAGTCCGGTGCGCCCCTGGGGCAACCGGAGCCGGGGACCCAACCGAACTTGGGGTGAATCGGCCCAACTGCCCGGCAGGGCAAGGGTCGTAGGGCATGCCTTCCGGAATCCTCCGCCCGAACCCGACAGCCGACTCGGTAGGCGGAGCACGGAAGGAGTACGTCCCCCATGGCGCCGGAACGAACCCCGCGCCCTGGAGGCAGCAGCCTCCCTGGCACGCGCACCTCCGCCCGAGCGACGGCGGCCCTCACCGACGCGGACGGACCGAGCCGCGAAGAGGTCCAGCAGCGGATCCACAGCCTCTACGACCAGGCCGAGAACGCCACCGGGTTCGTCAACGGAACCCGCGCGATGACCACAGGGAGCCGCAACCGCGTCAGCCCGGCACCCGAAACCGTGCGCAGGCGCAGCGATCCCGCCCTCGACGACGTCACCAAGCCGTGGTTCGACGTGGCGCGCACGCGGTTGGGTCCGACCGTGCCGGCCAGGCTGCCCGCCGACAGAATGCCGAACCGCCCGGCCGAGACGCGGCCCACGGACCCGGCGCGGCGTTCGGAAGAGGGACTCACCAACCGTGAGCGGGCGGCGGCCGGCCGCCCCGTACCGGAGTTGACGGCCGGACCCGCGACCGGCGCGGCAGCCGGTCCCGTTGCGGAGCTGACCGCCAGGCCCGCAGTCGCCGCACTCCCGGCGGCCCCCACACTCCCGGCAGCCCCCGCGCTCCCTGCAGCCCCCGCGCTCCCTGCCGTGCCGGAGACATGGCAGGAGGCCACGAAGGCTCTGCCCGCGCCGGCCGCCGAGCCGCAGCACTCCTCGCTGAAGGCCTCCAAGGAACAGAGCCGGCGCAAGCTCACGACCGCCCGTGAGCTGCTGTCCAAGCACACCGGACAACGGAGCACGCCGCTCGCGGCAATCGAGTCGCGATCGACGGAGGACGCCTGGGGTGCCGCCGAGGAACAGGCCCTCCTTCAGGCCCAGGCCCAGGCTCAAGTCCAAGCCCAGGCCCAGGCTCAAGCCCAGGCCCAGATCCAGGCCCAGGCCCAAGCCGAGGAGGCGTGGCTGGGACAGCAGTCGGCCGCCCTCACCATGGACGCGTCCATCGGCACCGGCATTCCCCTCGGCATCATCGGAGCCCCCCTCGACACCGGTGCCGGCACCGGCACCGATACCGGCGCCGAACCGAACTCGGGTTACGGCATGAAGGCCACGAAGGCACTCGCCTTCGCCCGCGCGCAGATCGGCAAGCCGTGTGTCTGGGGCGCGACCGGACCGGACTCGTACGATTCCTCCAGCCTCACCCAGGCCGCGTGGAGGGCCGCCGGGGTGGCACTCCCCCGGACCGTGCACGGTCAGGCGACCGCCGGGACGCCGGTCCCCCTCGCCGACATCCAACTCGGCGACCTGATCCTCTTCTACGGCGACGTCAGCCACATCGGCTTCTACCTCGGCAACGCCATGATGATCCACGCCCCGAGCCCGGGGGCGTACATACGCGAGGAGTCGATCTTCTTCGCCGGACAATCGGCGATCTACAGCGCGGTACGGCCCACCTGACTCCCTGAGACTCGGCCCCCTCGGACCGGAACAACCGGCGAGTACAGCGCACTCGCCGGTCCTTCCGGTGGCGCCGGCATCCCGGACACCGTCCCGGTCCTCTCCTCAGACGGCCATCGCCTCCTGCAGCCACCGGGTGACCCGGTACGGCAGCCACCAGTCCAGCTCGCCCACCCGCAGGACCAGGTGTTCCGCGAGGACGTCGGCGGGGACACCGGTGTGGGGGGATGCCTCGGTCCAGGCGGGCGATGGCGTCTCAAGAGCAAGTAGACATTCCGCTTTATGCCATGAATCCGAGCGGTTTGAACGGCCCACGCTCCAGGGCGGTCAGCAGGCCCTCCGCGAGTCGCGCGTACGCCGACGTGTGCCGGGCGTCGGCGGCGACCGCCCGCGCGTACGCGCGGGTTCGGGCACCGGGGAAGGTGCGAGCGAAGGCCTCGGCGTCGGCCGTCGCATACGCCGCCGCCACCGCTCGCGCGTTCGCCAGGGCGTTGGCCTCGGCGTAGGCACGGGTGTTGGGCTCTGTGGTCGACTCCGCGTAGTCGGTGCCGTACTTGTCCGCGTCGGCGCCGTCGAAGCCGTTGGCGACGGCGTAGGCCCGGGCGTTCTCGTAGGCGACGGCGAAGGCCTCCTCGAAGCCGTAGGCGTCGCGATAGACCTGCCGGAGCACCGGTTCCAGCAGGTCGGCCCATTCCTCTCGCGTGACCGACCTTCCCTCAAGTGCTCGTTCGTGCGCGGCGGCCAGGGCCGCGCAGGCAGCCGTGGTGCGCCCCGCGCGTGCGTCCACCGCGGCCAACAGCGGGATCACCGTGTACAGGTGCCACGCGTGGACGACGTCCAGAGTGACAGGGACACGCCCGTCACTGAGGGCGGTGTGCAGGCGGCGGGCCCAGTCGGCGCCCGCCGTCTCGCTCTGGCCTTCGTGGAGCACCCCGGTCAGCTCCGCGAACCAGGTGGGCGGAGCCGAGGTCATGCCTGGGGCCGGGTGCCGTCGATGGCCACGCGGCGGCCGTGGCGCGTGTGCGGGTAGTAGTCCCAGACGGCGTGGTGCTGGACGCAGCGGTTGTCCCAGAACGTCAGCGTCTTCGGCTGCCAGCGGACCCGGCAGTGCAGCAGGGCCGTGCGGGCGATGTGCTCGTACAGCATGCCGAGGACCGCGGCGCTCTCGGAACCGGACAGCTGGGGGATGTGCGAGGTGTAGGGGGCATTGACGAAGAGCAGCTTGCGCCCGGTGTCGGGGTGGCGGACCACGACGGGGTGTTCGGTACGCGGGACGTCGTACTCGGGCGGCGGGGTCTGCCCCTGCGCCAGCCAGGGGCGGGCGCCGTCGTGGACGGCGGTGAGGCCGTCCAGGAACGTCTTCATCGACGGCGACAGCATGTCGTAGGCCAGGTGCATGTTGGCGAACAGGGTGTCCCCGCCGCTGCCGGTCTCCGGAATCCTGGTGAGATGGAGCATGGAGCCGAGGGACGGCTCGGGGTCCGCGGTGCCGTCGGCGTGCCAGCCGTTGCCGGCCACCTCGCGGGAGTTTTTGTCCGCGCTGATCTCCAGGATGTACGGGTCGGAGCCCTCGGCGGGCAGGGCGACGGGGTGGAGCGGGCCGAAGAGCTCGGCGAACCGCTTGTGGTCCTCGGGCGTGAGGTTCTGGTCGCGGAAGACGAGCACATGGTGGGCGAGGAAGGCCTGCTTGACCTCCTTCTCCTGCCGGGGCGTCAGCTCGCGGGAGAGGTCGACGCCCGATATCTCTGCGCCGAGCAGCGGGGTCAGTGGCTCGACGGCGAGGGTTTCGTACGTCTCCCGCGGCCGGGTGGTGAGGCGTTCGAGGGCGTCCAGCGCGAACTGTTCCATGGGGGCTTCTCCTGTAGGGCTCGGGGGATGGCGGTCGCGGGGTTCACAGTCCGCGGGCGAGGAGGTCGGCGAGGATGAGCCGGCCGAAGGCGAGGTTGCCGTGGATGGTGTCGTCGGCCTCGCAGAAGGCGGGGCGCTGGAGGCCGGTGTCGTCGGTGACGCGGGGGCGCAGGTCGACGATCTCGACGCCGAGGCGGTCCAGTTCGGCGCGGACCACGTCCTGCGCGGCGAGGAAGACGTCCTGGTCGGACATGCCGGGGACGCGTTGGGGCGGCATCACGGCCAGGACGCGCAGGCCCAGCCCGAGGGCGTGGGTGTAGAAGGCGAGGGCGCCGCGGACCATGGCGCGGATGATGTCCGCGAAGAGCGCGCCGGTGAGGAAGCCGGGGGCGAAGGCGCCGGTGACGTCCCGGTAGACGCGCCAGTTCTCGGTCGTCGCGAGCGTGTGCGCGCTGAGTCCGAAGGTGGCGACCAGGGGGACGGTGAGCCGGTCCAGTCCGGCCACGCCGAGTCCGCCGAGGAAGCCGCGGTACAGGCGCTCGGCCTCCTCGGCGCGGAAGACGACGTCGTCGCCCCGCAGGTCGAAGAAGTCCGCGTTGAACTCGCGCCCCGCACCGATCGGCCCGCCCTCGAACGGCAGGGCGGCGGCCCGGGCCGCGCGGCCGACCGGACCGGCGTGGGAGTCACCGAGCAGGAGGAACCGGGCCGCGGTCGTAGTGGCCGGGGTTGTAGTGGACGGGGTTGTAGTAGTCGAGTACGGCGTCGTCACACCAGTGGTCCTCTCCGCTGTCGGTTCGGGCGGGGTCGGCAGCGGGCTGGGCCGTCTCGCGGCGGCCGTGCAGCGCGTCGCCGTGCAGTGCGTCGCCGTGCAGTGCGTCAAAGAAGTGGCGCATCACGAAGGCGACGCCGTCGGCGCTGACGGTGCGCTGGTTCGGCTCGTAGAAGGCCCCCTTGAAGGGGTGGCCGGTGATGATCTCGTACGACGGGAAGTAGTCGACGTGGTCGAGTTCCTGAGCCAGTTGGCCCGCCGCGGCCCGCAGGACGGACTTGGAGTAGGTCGTGGCGACCAGGGCGTGGCCGGCCGTGGCGGTCGCGGTCAGCGGCACCGGTGACACGGTCAGCAGGACCCGCAGACCGGGGTTGGCGCGCCGGGCGAGCGAGACGGCCGCCGTCAGGTCCCGGTGCACCTCGGCCACGGTGAAGTTGTGGAAGACGTGCCGACCGGCATCGAACGAACCGCGTACCGTGCCCGGACACACTGGATAGGCGATGCCCGTCGCGGCGTCGAGCCAGGCCTCGGTCAGGCCCAGCGTGAAGATCAGACAGCCCGCCGAGGAGACGGCCGTACGGATGGCCGCGAGGGTGCGTTGCCGCGCGGCCCGTACGGCCTCGGGGGTGACATGGCCGTCGGGCTCGACGGCGGGTCGGTGAGGGTCGTAGAAGCGGCCGTCCTCCTCCCACGCCTCGTCCGGGGGCGGGGACTCCTCGAACGCCCAGGCGAGCCACTGCCGGAGGGCGGCGGCCGTGTAGATGTTGCCGGTGCGGAAGGAGAACTGGCCGTACCAGCGGGCTTCGCGCTCCGCCGCGGTGAGCCCGGGGGGCGCGATCTCGGCGTCGCACCAGTTCATGCCCTCCAGGAGGAGCGCGGGACCCAGATGACGGGCGAAGCAGGAGCCCGCGGTGAGCAGGGGTTCGTCCGGGTCGATGGCGAAGGCGGGCGTCCACAGGTCGGTGAGGGCCGGGGCCGCGCGCTCGGCGACCGCGGTGCGCCAGAAGGAGCGCGCCGGCAGGGACTCGTAGGGGTGCACGTGAGGGTCTCTTCCTGGGCCGGGGCTGGGATTCAGGAGGCGGGGCGCCGGGGCGCGGGAAACGTCAGGCGGGATTCGCCGACAAGGGCGGCGCCGGGGTGGCGGAAACCTCGGGCGGGCGAGGGGCACGGTCGCCGGCTGCGGGGCGGAGGTCGGACGGGGCCTCGTCGTCGATCGTCCGGGCGATCCGCTCGATGTGCGGGCCGGTGACGATGTCGTAGTGCGAGGCGTGCAGGTGGTGCACGGCCGAGCCGTCCGGCAGGAGCCCGCGCCACTCCCCCGCCGCCGATCGCGGGGCCGGTGCCAGGGGCAGATCGGTGACCGCCCGGGTCGCCAGCCACAGGGTGCTGGGGGTGCGGGTCAGCCGGGGCGGGGTGTGGGCCGCCATGGCGGCGAGGTTCGCCCGGCAGCAGTGGGCGAGCCGCTCGGCGTAGGCCTGTCCGGGTCCGGCGAGAGGCAACTGCGCGCCATTGCCGCGCAGTTCGTGCTCGAAGACCGTACGGAGGTCGCGGTCGTCGTACGCGTAGGTCCGTGACCCGGCGTGCGGCGGTGGCGGGTCGAGGAGGTAGAGCCGGTCGAAGGGGTGGCCGGCCGCCTCCCCCTCGGCGGCCATGGACACGGCGACCAGGGCGCCGAAAGACCACCCGGCGAGTCGGAACCGCGTGTCCGCGCCGGGGAAGCGGGCTCGCAGCGCCGCGTGATAGCGGGCGGCGCGTTCGGCGACCGACCAGGCGGGCAGGCCGGGATCACGCAGGGCGGGGTCGGGTATCAGACAGACCGTGGTCCGGGGGTCCAGGGCCGACACCAGGGGCCGGTACGCCTGGATGTCGCCGCCGACCGGATGGACCAGGCACAGCACATGGCGGCCGTCGCCCGGTTGCCAGAGCTCGACAGACACCGGATCGTCGGCCGTCGCGTCATCGGCCCTCTCCACGGCCGTGGTGGGCGGGTCGAGTTGGGCCAGGATCTCGTTCAGGCTCACCCGGTGGCCGAGCCGGGCGAGATCGAGGTCGACGCCGTACAGCCGTTTCACCTCGGAGAGCAGGTCCAACAGGGTGAGGGAGTCGGCGCCGAGGTCGTAGAGGGAGGCGGCCGGATCGAGCGCGTCGACGCCCAGCAACCGGCTGACCACGTCGGTCAGTTCGTCCGCGGCCGGTGTCACCTCGTCGGTCGGCGTGGATGGGCGTACGGGCTCGTAGAAGAAGCGGGACGCGTCGAGCGGAGTGGTGGACACGAGCAGGTGCGGCAACTGGAGTTCGACGGCGTCGGCGAAGACCCGCATCCCCTCGGCGTTCGACAGTCCTACCTCAAGGTGCGCCTGGTGGCGCCGGTCGGTGGCGAGGGCGTCGCGGGCCATGCCCGCCTCCCGCCACACGTCCCAGCCGATACCCAGCCGTACGGTGCCGGCCGGGTCGTGTGGGCCGTGGTGGGCGAAGGCGTCCAGTACGCCGTTCGCGGCGGCGTAGTCGAACTGGCCGGCGCCTCCGAACAGGGCCGAAAGCGACGAGCAGTAGGCGGCGTAGCGTGGTCGCCGCTCGGCGATCAGCCGCTCGGTCAGCAGCGCGGCGCGCAGCTTCGCCCGTGTCGCGCCGCGCAGGGCGTCGCCGTCCCGGTGCGCGAGAAGCGCTCCGGCCGCGGTGCCGACGGCGTGCACGATGCCGTCGAGACGGTCGAGGTGCGGGGCGAGCCGCACGAGCACGTCGTCGCAGCTCTGCTCGGCGAGGTCGGCCTCGACGAGTGTGATGCGCGCCGACCGGCCGGCTGGTCCGGCCAGTCGCTGTGGCAGGTGCGGGCGGCGGGCGAGCAGGACGATCCGGCCGTCGGTGTGTTCTAGCAACCAGGTGGCGATGCTGCCGCCGATGCCTCCAGTGCCACCGAGGATCAGATGGGTGCCGGTCCCTTCGGTGAGGCCGGCCCGGGTGTGCGGGAGCGGCCGGGGCACGGGCTGCTGCACCGGGCGCCACCAGTAGCCGTCGCGGAGCGCGGCGCGGCGCTCCGGCCCAGGAACCGTCGTCGGCTCGTCCACGAACACGAGGGGCAGCAGGTGCGCCCAGTCGGTCGGCACATTGCCTGGCAGGTCCAACCAGCGTACGTCCAGGTCTAGTTCCTGACGCGGCACCTCCACCGCGCTGGCCAGCAGCCCCAGTTCGGGGCGGTGGACCGGGCCCGTCACCGGTTGGGCCCGGTGGGAGAGCCACCACACGCGCGGTCGCAGGTGCCGCGGGAGGGCGGCCAGCGCCTTGCACAGGGCGGCGGGGGTGTCTAGGCATGCCTGGCGGGCGTGGTCGAGGGACGCCTCGTCCACCGTTCCCTCGACTGCGAGGGGCAGGGCGTGCAGCCAGTCCACACCGTCGTCCGCGTCACGCGTCACGGCCTTCAGCAGGTGTGTCAGGGCCTGCGGATCGGCGGGGTCGACTTCATAGCGGTCTGCCCCGACGCGGACACAGGCGTGGGCAGCGGCGGCGGTGACGTGCACGACGCGCGCGAAGTGCGCTTCGAGACCGCGCCAGTCGACCGGCGCCGAAGCCTTGTCGGCGACGACGACCACGACCCGGCGGGACGGCGGACCGGTGACCGGGACGGCCCGCCGGGTGCGCGACCATGCGGTCTGGTGCAGCCACTGCTCGTCGGGGACTCTGCCGGGCGCCTGGCCGACGGTATCCGCGGGGAGAGTCTCGGCCGGGGCGCGGGGGAAGTCGTGGTCGGTCAGGTCGAAAGCCGGGGGCGGGAAGTCCCAGGGGGCCGGTGCGGGCCCCTCGGGCCAGGCCGGGGGCTCGCCCGCCGTCCAGGCCCGCACCAGCTCCTGCTCCTGCTCCTGCTCCTGCTCCTGCTCCTGCTCCTGCTCCCGGCTACCGTCGATGCCGTCCGTGCTGTGAATGCCGTCCGTGCCGGGGATCGGCTGTGTCGCGGTACCGTCGGCCACCGTGCGCAGCCATGCCACGGCGGTGTCGGGGTCGGCGCAGACCGCCGCCGCGCGATGGGGCAGGGCCGGACGGCCGGCCTGCAGGTGGCGCAGTACCTGGGGGTACGTCTCCGGTCTGGCGGTCAGGTAGTCGGCGATGCCGCGCGCATCAGCCCGTAGCGCGCTCTGGCTGCCGCTGGACAGGACGAGACAGGGGATCGCCACGGGCGTGGGGGCGGTCGCCGGACCGGTGGTGTCGGGGTGCTCCAGAATCAGATGGGCGTTGGTGCCGCCGATGCCGAAACTGCTCACCGCGGCGACGCGCGGCCGCTCGGCCGGCCAGGGCTGGGCGGTCACGGGGATGTGGAAGGGCGTCGGATCGGGGCCGATCTCCGGGTTGAGCCGCCGGAAGTCGATGGTGGGCGGGATCACGCCGTGGTGGACGGACAACGCGGCACGGACCAGGCCGACGACACCCGCCGCGGCACCCAGATGACCGATCTGGCTCTTCACGGACGACAACGCGCACCGCGCCGAGTCGGCCAGGTCGAAAGCCTGGCGCAGCGCGCTGACTTCGACGGGGTCGCCGAGACGGGTGCCGGTGCCGTGCGCCTCGACGTATCCGATGTCGGAGCCGGCCCGGCCGCCGCGCCGCAGGGCGGTGCGGATCACCTCCCGCTGTCCGGCCACCGACGGAGCGCTGTAACCGAGCTTCTCGGAGCCGTCGTTGTTGACGGCCGAGCCGGTGACGACCGCGTACACGGTGTCGCCGTCGCGCCTGGCCTGCCGCAGGGTTTTCAGCACCACCACACCGACGCCGCTGGCGCCGACCGTGCCGGCCGCATCGTCGCTGAAGGGACGGCAGTGGCCGTCCGGGGAGAAGATGTGCTGCGGGCGGTAGGTGTAGCCGTCCGTCAGTTGGGTGTCGACGAGCACTCCCCCGGCGAGCATGACGTCGGCGTCGCCCTGGCGCAGCAGTCCGGCCGCGACGTGGACGCCCACCAGGGAACTGGCGCAGGCGGCCTGGACGGTGAAGGCGGGTCCGGTCAGTCCCAGATGGTAGGCCGCCTTGGTGGCGAGGAAGTCCTTGTCGTGGTGGAGGGCCAGCCGGAAGCCGTCGGGCAGGTCGGCGGGGTCGGCCTCGCGCAGCATCGCCTGGAAGTAGGTGTTCTCACCGCAGCCGGCGATCAGCCCGGTGCGCTGTGCGCCGGGGTCGGCGATGCCGGCGTGGGCGAGCGCCTCGACACAGCTCATGAGCAGGTGCCGCTGCTGGGGGTCCATCAGGCGTGCTTCCTGACGGCTGATGCCGAACCGGTCCGGGTCGAAGGCCAGCGGACCGTCCAACTGGCTGCGGGCTCCCACGAGTCCGTCGGCCGCGGAGAAGTACGCGATGCCGCTGGCACCCGCTTCCACCATGTGCCAGAAGGCGGCCAGATCCGGAGCTCCGGCAACGCGGACGGCCATGCCGATGACGGCGACGGGTTCGGCCGCACCCGCGTCCTGGCCGCCGGGTCCATCGGTGGCGGTAGCGATCGCGGTGCCGGGCGCCCGGCCGGACGTGTCCAGATAGCAGCTCAGACTGCGGACGGTGACGTGCTCGAAGAGGTCGGCCACCGTGAAGGTGAGGCCCAGGTCGGCGGCGCAGCGCAGATGGAAGCGCATCAGGTCCAGGCTGCTCGCACCCGCGTCGAAGAACCGCTGGTCCGGCGCGACGGGTTTACCGGTCACCTGCTCGAACAACGCGCATAGTCGGGCCTCTTGCACGGTGACCTCTACGGCACCCTTTGCTGCGCCCGTTGCCGCGCCCTCCGCAGTGACCTCCGCGCCGACGGCGGTCGTCGCCCGCAGCTCCCTCCCCTCGGCGGTGGCCGCCCGGCGGTCGAGCTTGCCGCTCGGGGTGCGCGGCAGCGCGTCCACTCTGCGGAAGCTGCGGATGCGGACGTGGGGAGGCAGCAACCCGGCCAGGTGGTGGGTGAGTTCCGCGGGGTCCGGGTCGTCGCCCCGGCACTGCAGCAGGGCCATGAGGCCGTCGCCTTCGCGGCCGACCAGGGCCCCCACGATCCGCGGATGCCGCAGCAGCGCGGCTTCGACCTGGCCCAACTCCAGCCGGTGGCCGCTGAGTTTGATCTGCTCGTCGCCGCGGCCGTCGTAGTGGAGCAGCCCGTCGGCGTCGAAGTGGGCGTGGTCGCCGCTGCGGTAGAACGTGCCGAGACCGGGCAGTTCGAGGAAGCGGGTGCGGTTGAGGCCGGAGTCGCCCAGGTAGCAGGGCCCGGCCATGGGACCGCCGATCAGCAGGTGCCCGATGGCACCCGGCGAGACCGGTTCACCGCTGTCGTCGACCACGCGCAGGACGGCGTTGGCCACGGGGCGGCCGATGGCCGGACGCGTCGGCCAGAGCGTGGGATCGCCGTCGAGGCACAGGCCGCTGACGACATGCGTCTCGGTGGGCCCGTAGTGGTTGAACAGGCGTGCGCCGCCGGGGAGTCCGGTGAACCAGCGACGGACGGACTCGGTGCACACCAGTTGCTCCCCCGCGGTGATCACCTCGCGCAGCCGGGAGGGGAACCGGCCCAGGTGGACGGCGTGTTCGGCGAGGAGCTGAAGGGCCACGTAGGGCAGGAACAGCCGCTCCACTCCGGCGCTCTCCAGCTGGTCGAGCAGGACCGGCATGTCCTGCCGCCACTCGGGACGCACCAGGTGCAGCCGGCCGCCCGCACACAGCGTCGTGAAGATCTCCTGGAAGGACACGTCGAAGGACAGCATCGAGAACTGCTGGGTGACCACGGCGCCGCGCAGACCACCGGTCCCGCCCTGCCAGTGCAGCAGGTTGCACAGCGTGCGGTCGGGGACATCGACCCCCTTGGGTGTTCCGGTGGAGCCCGAGGTGAACAGCGTGTACAGCGGCCGGAGGCCTTGGTGCGGCGCGGGTTGGGCCGGTTCGGGCACGAGCGGGGCGGGCACGGGCGGGGCGGGCACGGGCGGGGCGGCGGCGGACAGGTCGACGGTGCGCCGGGCGAGGCCCGGGGGCGCGATCGTGTCCACGTCCGCCTCGCCGCCCGGTGCCACCAGGACGCACAGGGGATCGATCTGCCGCAGGATGCCGCGCAGCAGGGCAGGCGGGTAGGCGGGGTCGAGGGGGACGACGGTGAGGTTGAGACGCGCGGCGGCCAGCAGCGCGACCACATGCTCGACAGAGGGCGGCAGGTACAGCGCGATCCGGGCCGGCGCTCCCGGATCGGCCGGCAGCGGATGGTGGCGCAGCAGTTCGGCGGCGAACTCCGCCGCGTGTGCGTCGAGTTCGGCATAGGTGAGGGTACGGTCGCCCCAGGTCACCGCGGGTGCGTCGGGGGTACGGCGGACCTGCCGGGCGAAGCCGTCGGCCACCGTGGTGAAGGCGGGCTCCGTCAGCGGTCCCCGGCCCTGTTCGGGCAGCGCGCGCCGGTAGGGGCCGACGAGGTCGGTCAGCGTGTGGGGGTCGCCGTCGGTGAGCAGGTCCACCGCCCGTCGGAACAGGTGTGCGGCGGCCGCGACGCGTTCGGCGTCGATCCACCCCTCGGCGTACTCCCACATGCAGTCGAACCCGTCCTCGCGCTCCACGACGGAGAGGGTGAGTGCGCACTTCGCCTCGGTGGCCTCGATCCACAGGGGCCGCACGCGGCAGCCCGGCAGGGACAGGGCGTCGAACTCCGTGTTCTCCAGGACGAACATGAAGTCGAAAGGCGGGCCTTCGGTACGGAAACGATGGTCGGTCAGTACGTCCGTGAGTGCCACGTCCTGCCGGTGGAGGATCTCCTGGACCCCGGCGGCCTGTCGGCGGAGCTGCTCGCGCAGTTCCCGGCCCGGGTCGAGGGCCAGGGGCAGCAGGACCGTGTTGGCGAACATGCCGACCGTGGAGTCGAATTCCGCCGCGGGCCGGCCCGCCACGGGTCCGGCGATCAGCGGCCGGGTCCGGCCGGTCACCCCGTACAGACTCCAGGCGTATGCCGCCAGCAGGAGCTGGAAACGGGTGAGCCCGAGTTCGGCGCCGAGGCGGTCGAGGCGGGAACGCAGGACGAGGTCGAGCGAGGTGTGCAGCAGTCGGCCGCGCATCCCTCCGACGCCGGTCGGTGACAGCGGTGTGAAGGCTTCCGGGACTTCCAAGGCTTCCAGGGGTTCCAGGGCGGTTTCCGGTGCGGCTTCCAGCCCGGTGTAGTGCTGGTGCAGTGCGGCGCGCTGCTCACGGTAGGCGGGACCGCGGTGCCACTCCCGCTGCCACAGGGCGAAGTCGACCGGGGTGGCCCCCGGCGCGCCGTCCGGCCGCGCGCTCCGCTCCGCGCAGAGGGCGGACAGGTCGCGGAACAGCGTGTTGAGGGACCAGCCGTCGACGGCGATGTGGTGCAGATGCAGCAGGAGTACGGGGCCGTCGGCGCCGTGGATCAGGCCCGCCCGGAGCATACGTGCCGTGGCGAGGTCGAAGGGCGGGGCGAAGAAGCCGCGGGCGCCGTCCTGCCAGTCGGTGCTGTCGGGTGCGTCAGCGGCCTCGGTCGGCTGCCAGGGGTCGTAAGGCGCGCCGATCTCCTGGAGCAGACCGTCGGGGGTGGCGCGGAAGGAGGTGCGCAACGCGGGGTGCCGGTGCACCAGTCGGCGCAGCGCCTCGCGCAGTACGTCCTCGTCGACGGTTCCTTCCAGCCGGAAGGCGAGCGGAACGTCGTACGCCTGGCTGTCCGGGTCGCGCCGGTGCAGCAGCCACAGGCGCTGCTGTTCCGAGGTGGCCGGTGCGGTGCGCCGCCCGGTCGGGGCGGGCACCGGCGGCGGGAGGAGGGCCGACTGCCCGGCGCCGGCGGCGATCGCGGCGCTCAGCTCGGCGAAGTCGGCCTGAAGGACGAGGGACTGGGGCAGGTCGACGTTCCACCGGCGGCGGACCTCGAACCTCAGCCGCAGGGCCTTGAGCGAGTCGCCGCCGTTGGGAATCCACCGGTCGTCGGGCCGTAGGCCGGGTATGTCGAGGAGCCCTTCCGCCAGTTCCAGCAACTGCCGCTGGGCCTCGGTCACTTCGCTCTCGGAGGTGCGGGTGCGTCGCCACGGCGCGCTCGGCGATTCCAGCAGGGCGGGCTCATCGATCTTGCCGTTGGGGTTGCGCGGCAGGGCGTCCACGAGGTGGGTGCGGTGCGGGCGCATGTACGGCGGAAGGGCGGCGGTCAGGTGGCGGTCGTACGCGTCGAAGTCCAGCTCCGCGGCGAGGATCAGGTACGCCAGCAGTTCGTGGGCGCCGTCGGGGTCACGGCGGGTGCAGACATACGCCTGCCGTACGGCGGAATGGGCGGCGAGCTGACGCTCCACCTCTCCCGGCTCGATACGGAAGCCGCGCACCTTGACCTGCCGGTCCGTCCGGCCGACGTAGGTGATCAGGTCGGAGGCGTCGCGGCGGGCGAGGTCGCCGGTGCGGTACCAGCGTTCCCGGCCTCCGTCGTGCCAGGGCAGTCGTACGAAGCGGCGTACGGTCTCCTCGGGCAGGTTGCGGTAGCCGGCCGCCAGTCCCGCGCCCGACAGGTGCAGTTCGCCGACCTCCCCGGGCTCGGAGGCGCGGGAGCCGTCGGCGACCAGCAGGGCGCCGGTGGCGGGCAGCGCTCGGCCGATGGGGACGACATCGCCGTCGAAGTCCCGTGGGATCGGGTGACAGAGTGCGAAGGTCGTGCACTCGGTGGGACCGTAGACGTTGACGAGCCTGGTCACGCTGTGCGGGTTGTCCCGGTACCAGCCCTGGATGCGGCGGGCGTTGAGCTGCTCGCCGCCGATGAGGACCTGGCCGACGGAGTCGAAGCAGTCGGGCACCTCGTCGACGACGGCGTTGAACAGCGCGGTCGTGACGAAGAGGGCGTCGATACGGTCCTGCCGCAGTGTGTCCGCCAGCAGGCGGGGGCTGCGGATCTGCTCGTCGCTCAGGACGACGCAGGTTCCGCCGCTCAGCAGCGGCACCCAGACCTCGTGACTGAGCGCGTCGAAGGCCGGGTTGGAGACGCTCGCACAGCGCGCCCCCTCGGCCAGGCGGATCGGTCCGGGCCGGGCCAGGCGCAGCACGCCGGCGTCCCGTACCTCCACGCCCTTGGGGCGGCCCGTGGTGCCGGAGGTGTAGAAGAGGAACGCCACGGGTGCGTCGGAGCCGGGCGCCACGTCGACCCCGGCAGGGCCCGCGGTCGACGTGGCCAGAAGGTCCGCGGCGCGCAGGGGAAGGACGGACCCAGGGGCCCGCGTGCCGTCCGCGTCCGCGTCCGCGTCCGCGTCGACAGTGGCATGGGCGTCGGCGTCGGCGTCTTGGACGAGGACGACCGCGGCGGAGTCGTCGAGGATGTGGCGGCGGCGCCCGGCCGGGCTCTGTGCGTCGAGTGGCACCACGGTGGCGCCGGCCCGGCGGATGCCGAGCATGACGCACACCAACTGCCAGGACCGGGGCAGACACACCGCCACGGCCTGTCCGGCGCCGACGCCGTGCGCGCGCAGGCCCCTGGCGACGGCATGGCTGGCGCGGTCCAGTTCCGCGTAGTCGAGGACGCGGTCGCCGTCCACCAGGGCGGGGGCGGTGGGGCGGCGGCGCGCCTGGGCGAGGACGGCGTCGGCCAGGGTGACCGGAGGTACGGCGTCGAGCGCGGTGGCGGACGCCTCGTAGCCCTCGTAGTCCCTGTCCTGCTCGCACTCCCTGGGCTGCTCGCACTCCCTGGACTGCTCACACTGCTCGTACTCATGCGTCATCACGCCTCCTCGGCCGGGACCGTGGACGCCGCTGCGAGCGCGGCGAGTTCCGTCTCGATCTGGCGCGCCACGCGCGCTGCCCCGGCGCTCTCCAGCACCTCCCAGTGGTCGCAGTCCAGCGGCTCGACGCGGAAGTCGCCCTCGGCGCGCCGCCGCCAGAAGTCGCGCACCTCGGACACGAAGGAGGGGTCGGGATCTCCGCCGACGGCCTGGACCAGCACCAGTCGGGCCGTCGAGGGGGCCGGGACGTGGTCACGGACGGTCATCCGGTTGTGGTTGTAGATGCGGAAGTACTGGTCGACCTGCTCGTCGTCGATGCCCGGGTACATGCCGTTGAACTTGACGAGCTTGTCCTTGAACTCGGCCAGGTCCACGGGGGCGACCGCCGCGCGTACCGCGGGGTCGTCGGTGGCCTGGGTGTCGAGCAGCACCACGCTCACGTCACGGTGGCCGGCCCGCGCGAGACGGCGGCCCATCTCGTGCGCGACGAGACCGCCGTACGAGAGGCCGGTGAGGACGAGGGGGCCGTCGCCGAGCGGTTCGACGAGCCGGAGGTAGGCCTCGGCCATGGCCTCGACGCCGGGCAGGAAGTCCTCGCCGGGGTTCACCCCCGGTGACTGGATGCCGTACAGGCCGATGTTCTCCGGCAGTGTCTTGGCAAGGGAGAGATAGCAGAACGCGGTGCCGCCGGCGGGATGGACGCACACGACGCGTGCGTGGCCGGTACCGGGCCGGAACTCTATGAGGTTGCTCGGCGGCGGGCCCGACCTGCCCCGCCGGACGAGACCGCCGAGGGCCTCGATGGTGGGGTGCAGCATGAGGTCACGGACGGGGATCGCGGTGCCGAGCCGATCGCGTACGCGATGGGCCATCTTGATGGCCGACAGGCTGGTGCCTCCGATGTCGAAGAAGTTGTCGCTGATGCCGATATCGGGGTACAGCAGGATCTCGCGCCATATCTGATACAGGGTCAGTTCGATGTGGTCGCGGGGACTTGCCGTATTGACCTGGCCGAGGGCGCTCTCGCCCGCCTGCCGCAGCAGGGTCTCCCTGTCGAGCTTGCCGCTGTGGTTCAGCGGAAGGGACGGCAGGTCGACGACGACCGCCGGAATCATGTAGTCCGGCAGACGGTCCGCCAGGACCGCGCGCCACTCCTGCCGCGTGCGGGTCGGCGCGTCGCCCCGGCCGACGCCCGCCACCAGACGCGGCTCACCGTCCGTGTCCCGGTCCAGCAGCACCGCCGCCTCACGCACCCCGGGTACGGCCAGCAGCGCGGCTTCGACCTCGGCCGGTTCGATCCGGAAGCCGCGCAGTTTCACCTGGTCATCGGCGCGTCCCAGGTACACGGCGTTGCCGTCGGGCAGCCTCCGGGCGAGGTCGCCCGTTCGGTAGACGCGCGCCCCGGGGACGAAGGGATCGTCCAGGAACCGTTCCGCGGTGAGATCGGGCCGGTGCAGATAGCCCGCCGCGAGGCTCGCGCCGCCGATGTACACCTCACCCGCGACTCCGACCGGCACCGGCTGCATCCGGTCGTCGAGGAGGTACAGGCGTGTGCCCGCGAGCGGACGTCCGATGGGGCACGGCCGGTCGATCGGCTGCGGGTCGTAGTACGCCGTGCTGTAGAGCGTCGCCTCGGTCGGCCCGTATCCGAAGCAGATCCGCAGGCCCGGCAGCTGCTGTCGCATACGGTGCAGCGCCGCCTCGGGCAGGGACTCCACCCCGGTCAGCACCTGGCGCAGCGCGAGCCCGTGGAGCCGCTTTCCGGGGTCCTCGTCGATCCACTTGATGTACGACGGGGGCAGGAAGGCCTGCACGATGCGGTGCTCGCGCATCCAGTCCAGCAGCGCCTCGGGGTCGCCGCGCAGCTCGTCCGGGACGAGGTGCAGCTCGCCGCCCGTGGTGAGCGGCATCAGCAGTTCGTGCACCGAGGCGTCGAAGCCGATGCTCGACCACGCGGAGGCGGCCTCGCCCGGCGCGGCGCCCATCCTCACCAGCCAGTTGTCGAACAGGTTGATGACACTGCCGTGGGTCACGGCGACGCCCTTGGGCCGGCCGGTCGATCCGGAGGTGTAGATCACATACGCCAACCGTGCGGCGTCCGGGGCCACTTGGGGCGGCGTGTCACCGTCGGCCTCGACCTCGGCTTCGGCTTCGACCGCCGCGAGGTCGCACCAGTCGACGGGCCGGTCGGCTGCCGGAGCATCGCCCCCGTCCGCGGGCCGGTCGGCTGCCGGGACGTCGGTCAGGACCAGGGCGGGAGCCGCGTCCCGCACCATGGCGGCCAGCCGCCGCCACGGCTGCGCGGGATCGAGCGGCAGGTAGGCGGCGCCCGCCTTCAGGATGCCCAGGACTCCGACCACGTAGCGCGTGGAGCGTCCCGCGTGCAGGCCGACGATCTGTCCGGGGCGTACGCCACGAGCGGCGAGGGCGCGGGCGAGGCGGACCGCCCGCCGGTCCAGGGTGGCGTAGTCGAGACGCTCGTCCTCGCTCACCAGTGCGGTCTGTGCGGGACGGAGGCGGACCTGCTCGTCGAACCGTGCGAGGAGCCCGGCGGGCGACGCTGCCGACGGGGACGCCGACAGGGATGCCGGCAATGGAACCTCGGTGGCGTCCCAGTCGGCGAGCAGCCGCTGCCGCTCCTGGGCGTCCATCAGCTCCAGCGTGTCGACCGGCGCGTCCGGACGCTCGGCCATGTCGGCCAGCAGGTGCCGCAGTTGACGTACGTACCGCTCCGCGGTGTCCTCGTCGAACAGGGCCCGCGCGTAGTCGAGGTGGCCGACCGTGCGTCCGTCCGACTCGGTCAGCGACAGGGCGAGGTCGAACTTCGCCGGTGCGTGCGGGATGTCGAGCGGTGCCACGTCGATGCCGGGCAGGTTCAGCAGACCCGCGCGCGCCGGCTGCCAGGCGCACATCGTCTGGAACAGGGGTGTGTGCGCGACGCTGCGCGGCGGGTTGACCAGCTCCACGATGCGTTCGAGGGGCAGGTCCTGGTGGTCCAGGGCGGCACGGAGGACGCCCCGGACGCGCCCAAGGGCCCCGGCCGCGGTGGGGGTGTCGGAGAGATCGACCCGGAGGGGAAGGGAGTTGACGAAGAAGCCGATGAGTCCCGCCGCGTCTCCGCGCGGACGATTCGCCGTCGGTGTGCCCACGACGACGTCGCTACGGCCGCTCAGTCGCGCCATCAGCAGGGTCCAGCCGGTCAGCACAGCGACGAACAGGGTGCCTCCGTGACGTCGTGCCAGTGCCCGCAGAGCTGCGGTGAGGTCGGCGTCGAGGGTGAAGTCGACACGGCCGCCCCGCAGATCCTGCTCGGCGGGGCGCGGGCGGTCGGTGGGCGGACCGGTCAGCGGGGGCGCGCCGCGCAGGGTCTCCCGCCAGTGGTCCGTCTGTGCGCCGAGTTCGCCGCCGAGGACGCGGGCCCGCTGGGCGCGGGCGTGATCCGCGTACTGGAACGCAAGCGCGGGGAGCGGGTCGGCCCCATCGTCCTGGAGTAGCGCCGCGTAGACCGCTCCGAGTTCACGCATCATCACGTTCATGGACTGACCGTCGAAGATCGTGTGATGCATCGTCAGCAGCAGGACATGGTGCTCGGGCGCGAGGGTGACGAGCCGACCACGGCCGAGCGGTCCCCGGGCAAGGTCGAAGGGCGTCGAGACCTCTTCCAGCCGGAGAGCGTCGAGCCGGGTCCCGGCGTCGGCCGGCCCGGTGAAGTCGTCCAGGGCGAGGGCGAACCCGGTATCGGGCGGGTCGATCCGCTGGAGCACCTCGCCGTCGGCCGCCAGGAGGCGGGTGCGCAACACCTGGTGGCGGGCGACCAGCGCGTCGAGGGCACGGCCGAGGAGGGTACGGTCCAGCGGTCCGCGCAGGGTGAAGGCGATGGGCTCGTTGTACGCCTCGTTCGCGCCCGGCAGTTGGGAGAGGAACCACAGCCGCTGCTGGGCGAAGGATGCCGGGGCGAGTGCGGAGGTGTCCACGGACTCTGCCGGGGAGCCGTCCTGGGTCACGGCTGTCACGGCTGTCACGGGTCGGCGGGGGGACGGAACATGGGGGTGGGGGATGCGCTGCACCGACAAAGCTGGCTCTTCCCGTCTACAGGGGTACTGGTTTCGAGAGTCACGGATGCTGTCGACATCGTTGCCAAGAGACCGTCCGACTGTGCTGCCGAGCCGGGCCACCTGGACGCACGGCGATAATTGATCAGCGAGCGAGAGCCTGTCAATGGCTTCCATTCGGCGGCCACCAAATTCCCCGAACAGCCGCTTATGCAACCGAGTTGCGGATTCGCCGGTCCTGCACCAAATAAGAATGTCCGGGGCACGCACGAAACCTCAGTGCAGCGGCCACCTTTCCCCACACACCCGAATTAACAGGTGTGATTTCCCTAGCCGAAGCCTTGCGCAACCAGCGCCGGGACCCAGGCCTCACTCCACGCCGGTGGGGTTGCGAACGCGACGTGAAATTCACCGGACATCGCCGCGTCTCGAACCTGGACGGTCATTATGGGCGACGAACACCGCACAAAGTTTTATGGTTTGACGGCCCCAAAACAAGGGGACAGATACAATTTTCTTCGATTTTCCGGTCCGGTGCACGACTCGTTTCCACGCCGCGCCGATGAGCGCGAGCTCCGTCATGGGCTCCGCAGACGTGATCTTCATGGCCCCCGCCTGCCGGCCCGCGACCCGCGGTGACCATACTGGGACCGCACCCCGCCTCCCACCCGCAGAGTGACTCATGCCCAAGCTCCCCAGCACCCGCGCCACCGCTCCGGAAACCGTCTGGCTGGCCGGCGGGCGCCATGCCGGCCCCGCCCCGCAGGAAGTCCTCAGGGAACACCTGCGCAAGCTGAAGGCCGACGAGACGATCCACGACTTCCTGGAGACCGAGAACTCCTCGGAGCCCGACGGGCACGTCTTCGAGGCCCGCTGGCAGGTCGCCGACGCCATCACGGTCCGGGCCCGGCTCACGACCGACGGACGCGAGCACGCGGACGAGGAACGGCGCTGGACGCTGGCGGCCGAGGCGGAGAGGCCCTGGGACCCCGCGTGGCCCTCCCCCGCGACCATGTTCTGGCCCGAGGAGAGCGAGATCCCCTGGGACCACGACCTGGTCGGCGGGCTCCGGCTGCGGGACATCAACCCGCTGCCGCAGGAGGACAAGGCACTGCGCCGCCTGCTCAGGGAGGCCGCACACCACAGCTGGAGCATCAACGTCGTCGTCCACGAGGCGATGACCACCGACCATCGCGGTCGCCTCCCGTTGGCGCGCCTGCTCCCGCCCGGGCTGCGGCACCGTGTCGTGGAACACCGCGCCGCACCCGAGCAGTTCCAGGCGGTCAACTGGGCGCTGTACGACCTGGGCGTGCGGGTACCGCGCGGTGGCGCCGTGATCCTGCCCGGCTCGCCCGCCCGACTCGGGTACGAGGAGCGGGACTTCACCGTACGCAGTGTGTTCCTCGACGGCTCGGAGCCCACGGAGCTCCTGGAGAAGGTCGTACGGTACGCCGCGCTGCCCTGGCCGCTGCCGGAAGCAGCGGCGGACGCCGTCACCGGGCTCCGGGAGGACTGGCATCTGCTGACGCTGGAGGAGGCGCGCACGCTGGTGGCTGTCTACGCCGAAGCTCTCGATGCCATGACCAAGTCGCGCGATCAGTACCGCGAGGCGACCGAACTCGCGCATGCGGCGCTGGCCTCGATCAAGGACTTCCGGGGTACGGCGTCCGGCGCGCCAGAGATGTCCGGCAGCCAGGACGGGCGCCGGTTGAACCAGCTGACGAGGACGTTTCAGCGGGTCGCGGACACCGTGCGAGCACGGCGCCCGGCGATGCGCGACGATGCCCCGGACCGGGGCGCGGGCGGGCCCGGGACCGAGCCCGGCGCACCCGAGTGATCGCTACCGGTCACGGGTGACGCCCGCAGGCCAGGCCGCGAAACCGGTTGGGCATGGCGGTCCGCGCGCACCGTACGGCTGGGTCACCCTCGTCGGCGCCTGCGAGGCACCGCGGAGTACCGGGCAGCCCCGGGCACCGGGCCGCGCGGGGCCGCTGCGGGCCGCGCCCGCTCTCCTCAGGCACCTCGCCAGAGGTTGGCGAACGCCGCGTTTTCGATGGACCGGCGCTGGCGTTCGGCTTCCAGTTCCATGACCGCGTCGTGCACGGCGGCCAGCACGGTCGTCACCTCGTCGTCGGTCACACCCGCCACGTCGGCGGTCTGGTCACCCTGAATCCCGACGGCCGCCGCGAGGACGGCGAGGATGGGCTCGTCCGCCGCCCAGCGGTTCCTGGCCCGGCGACGAGCGGGTGAATCGACCACCACCACCCGGGTGGCCCCGAACGGCATCCGGCGATGGCGTTGCCGCGTCAGTTCGCCGCTGCGTTCGAGGGCGACCCGATAGGCCGAGGACAGGCCGCTGCCCCTGCGCCACAGCCAGTCCGCGACCGACTCGTACGGCACTTGCGGCGCGAGTGCCGACGCGGCCTCGGCCAGGAGGCGATCGTCCAGGTGATCTTCCGTCGTCGGCTGCTGGGCCGGCACGATACGGTCGCCGTCCAGTTCGAGGGCGCGAGCGCGGAGGAGGTCGATCACCTCGGCTCCGGCGAGCGCCAGCGACAGGTCGCCCTGTCCCACAGGGCGGCTCGGGTCCATGTCAATGGCGATGATCAAGAGGTCCTTGGCCGTGGTCATGAAGGGCTCCCTACACAGTCATCGCCGACGAGCAGACGATACGTCGCTCACCAGTTTTCCTGCATCCGGTGTAGATCCGGCGTGCGTCCGCGATGCGTCCGCTGTGCATCTGGCGTGGACAGGGAAGACAGAAGACAGGGGAGGGGCCCGTCACTCCACGTGACGGGCCCCTCCCCTGTCTGACGAATGTCCCCTGTCTGACGAATGTCCCCTGTCCGGCGATGTCCGCCCCTGCGTGCGGGAGGACGTCAGGGACGCAAGACGTCCGTGGTCTTCTCCTTCGCCTGGCGCGCGTCGCCCCTGGACAGTCCCTTGAGCACCGCCTGCGCCATGGCCGCCTCGCCCTTGGCGTTGGGGTGTGCGGGGGCGGCGGGTGAAGCGGGCTGCAGCGGCTCGATCCAGCGATCGGCGGGCGCCTTGCACATGTCATGCCCGATCGTGGGTTTGTACGTGTCGACGTACTCGGCGCGGTTGAACCAGGCCACCGTACGCATCATCAGGTTGAGCCGCTTGCCGACGTCACGCAGGTAGGCGAAGTCCCCGGCGGCGAACGGGACGGACGGATAGCAGCCGCTGCCGTCGTCGGGCAGGAGGTCCGGGTAGCCGACCACGAGCACCCGTGCGTGCGGGGCCCTTTCGTGGACGGCGCGCAGCACCCGCGCGAGCTTGGGAGCCGTCTCGAGGATGTTCAGCGTCAGCCGGTCGACCCCCGACGCGTTGTAGTACTGCCGACAGGGGTCTCCCGACGGATCCTTGGAACTCAGCGCGGCGCAGGTGCCGATGATGGACCCGAAGCCGACGTCGTTGCCCCCTATCTGAACGGTCACCAGATCCGTGGAGTGCCCCAGGGCGTCCAGTTGGGGACCGTTGGTTCCCTGCGGCTTCCACATCTCCTCGGTCGTCGCACCGCTGCAGCTCACATCCGTGAAGGTGCTGGTCGGCCACTTCGCCGCAACGAGCGACGGGTAGTTCTGGTCGGACCGGGCACAGTTGGCGTCGACCTGACGCGGAATCAGGGGGCCAGAAGTGTACGAGTCGCCGAGCGCCACATACTTCGCTCCCCAAGGGGAGTGCGGTCCGCTCGCGGCGGCGGGAGATGCGGCGGCGGCGCCGAGGAACAGGACGCCGCAGCCGAGAGCGGCCCCCAGCGTGGTGGCGCGTCGCCGTCTTCGGGTGCGGCCACTCCGGACCATGTGATGGTTCATCAACTCTCCTCCGTCGTCGCCGGCACAGCGAGCCCGAGCGCAACCGTCTCTCAACATCGCTTGTATACCGGCCGGTAGGTCACCGGAACAGAGGTCGGTCACGTCTCTCTCGTACGTCTTTTGACACCAGCGCCTTCGGCAACGAGATCTGGCATCGGACTCTCGCCGCGAACGCGACGTCCGAATGCCGCCGGCATCCCCGCGGCCGGAAGGCGACCATCAGGTGATCTTCCCGGTCCGACACCGTCCGGTCCACGGCAGGAACGGCTACCGCCGCCACCGCGTACGCCACGGCACCGACGCCGTCGAGTCCGGCCGGCTCACCATCCTCGGGATCGCCTTCCACAACGCCCGCCGGCCGCCCCGCGCGGGCGAGCACGATGTCCGTTTCCCGCCAGTGGGGCCGCGTCGCCGGGCGCACCATGGAACGGTGACGACCGATGACAGCAGGTACGAGGCGGTGTGCAGCCGCGACGCCCGGTTCGACGGCGACTTCTTCTTCGCCGTGTCCACGACCGGGATCTACTGCCGCCCCAGCTGCCCGGCCACCACACCCAAACGGCAGAACGTGTCCTTCTTCCCCACCGCGGCCGCCGCGCAGGGCTCCGGCTTCCGGGCCTGCCGCCGCTGCCGCCCGGACGCGGTGCCCGGCTCCGCGGAGTGGAACGTGCGCGCCGACGCGGTGGGCCGGGCGATGCGGCTGATCGGCGACGGTGTCGTCGACCGCGAGGGCGTGGCAGGGCTCGCCGCCCACCTGGGCTACAGCGCCCGGCAGGTGCAGCGGCAGCTGAACGCGGAGGTCGGCGCCGGCCCGATCGCGCTGGCCCGGGCGCAGCGGGCGCACACCGCGCGGATCCTGTTGCAGACCACGACCATGCGGGCCGCCGAGATCGCGTTCGCGGCGGGGTTCGCCAGCGTGCGGCAGTTCAACGACACGATCCGCGAGATCTACGCCCTCACGCCCAGCGAACTGCGGACCGCCAAGCCGGGGCGCTCCTCCCGTTACGGATCTGTCGGTACCGCGAACGGCGGGGCCGGGGTGCCGCTGCGCCTGGCTTATCGCGGCCCGTACGCGGTGGCCGAGGTCTTCGACCACCTCGCCGCCCGCGCCGTCACCGGTATCGAGGAGATCACCGGCGAGCGTGGGGCCCGCCGCTACCGGCGCACCCTGCGTCTCCCGAACGGCACCGGTATCGCCGAGGCCGGCGAGAGGCTCGGGGCGGGTGGCTGGCTGGAGTGCCGGCTGCACCTGAGTGATCTGCGCGATCTGACCACCGCCACCCAGCGGATGCGTCGGCTGTTCGACCTGGACGCCGACCCCTACGCGGTGGGCGAGCGGCTGGGCGCCGCCGCGGCGCTCGCCCCGCTGGTCGCCCGGCGCCCGGGACTGCGCGCCCCCGGCGCCGCGGATCCGGACGAACTCGCGGTGCGGGCCGTGCTGGGCCAACAAGTCTCCGTGGCCGCGGGACGGAGACTCGCCGGCGCTCTGGTCACCTCATACGGTCAGCCACTCGGGGCCCCCAGCGGCGCGCTCACCCACGTCTTCCCCACCAGCGACCGGCTGGCCGCGGCGTCATTCGACGAGCTCGGCATGCCCGGCTCACGGCGCGACACCCTGCGCACGATCACCGCGGCGCTCGCCGACGGCACCGTCAGCCTCGACCCGGGGGCGGACCGGGACGAGACCGAGAAGGCGCTCCTCGGCCTGCGCGGCATCGGCCCGTGGACGGCCGGCTACATCCGCATGCGCGGGCTCGGCGACCCTGACGTCCTGCTCACCGGTGACGCGGCCGTCCGGGCCGGGATGCGGCACGCGGGCGCCGAGGCCGTCGACGCCGAAGCCTGGCGCCCCTGGCGCACGTACGCCATGCACCACTTCTGGAACGCCGCCGCCGACCGGCGCCGCCCCGGCGAAGCGTGACGTCCGAATTCCGCCGGAGGAACCGCCGCGGCGAGCGCAGTGTTGACGGTGGAACACAATGTGAGGATCTGGGAAAGGAACGAGAGCGATGACGGTCTACACGACCATGGACAGCCCTCTGGGTGAACTGCTGCTGGTGGGCGAGGAGTCGGCCACCGCGAAGGGCGGCACCGCGCTCGCCTCGCTCTCCGTGCCGGGCCAGAAGTACGGCGCGGTCGTCCAGGAAGACTGGAGCGCGGACGCGGACGCGTTCACGGAGATCGTTTCTCAACTGCGCTCCTACTTCGACGGCCGGCTCACCCACTTCGACATCGAGTACGTCAGCCGTGGCAGCGAATTCCAGCAGCGGGTCTGGAAGGCCCTGGAGGCCATTCCGTACGGGACCACGCTCAGCTACGGCGAGATCGCCGCGCAGATCGGCGCGTCGAGGGCCGCGGTGCGCGCCGTGGGCACGGCGATCGGTGCGAACCCGCTGCTGGTCGTACGGCCCTGCCATCGTGTGATCGGTGCCAACGGCGCCCTCACCGGCTACGCCGGCGGCCTGGAGCGCAAGCAACAGCTCCTCGACCTGGAAGACGTCCGCCCGGCCGCCTGAAAAGTCCCCGCCCGCACACTCCTCATAGCGGCGCGGGGACTCCCCCGTCACGTGGCCGGGGTGGCACCAGCAGGTACAAGGAACCCTCGACACGATCGACACCACCGTCTGCCCGGCCGCCCGGCGGACCGAGCGCGGCTGGTCGAACGGCCCGATGCGGCACGAGGTGAGCACCGTCCACTCCGGCCGACGGCCCTCGGCGGCAACCGACGCGGACCCCTGTACGGACGCCCTGACTGCCCCGCCGCGGTGTGTCTGCCCGAGGCCGCATCGCGGCCGTCGGTGTCGTGGCCGCCGGAGCCCTGTTGCTCTCCGCCTGCGGCGACAGCGGCAACGACATGAGCAGCATGGACCACGGCAGCGGCAAGGGCTCGGCGACGGCCACAGCGACGACTGCCGCCAAGGCCGGGGACTTCGACGACGCGGACGTCACCTTCGCGCAGACGATGATCCCGCATCACAAGCAGGCCTTCGAGATGGCCCGACTGGCCGACGGCCGCGCTTCCGACGCGGAGATCAAGGTGACGATGCGTCGCATCGCCGCGGCTCTCGACACCGGGCCCGCCTCCCTGTACGTCTACGTCCGCGACACCGCGGACCTGCACGCCCAGATCCTCGACTGCCTCCTGGGACCCGTCACCCTGCCCTCGCCCGAAGCGGGAACGTGGCGGGAGCGACTGAAGACCCTGTTGACCGACTACGGGCAGATCCTCTTCCAGCATCCGGAGATCGCCCGCATGGCACTGTCCACACAACCCAGCGGCCCGAACTACATGGCACTGGCCGACTCGATCCTCGCTCTCCTGGACGAGGGCGGTGTCTCGGGCCGCGCGGCCGCCTGGGGCCTGGACCTCCTGCTGCTGCACCCCACCGCCGTAGCCGTCGAACACAGCGGCCCCAAATCCCCGGCGCAGGCGGCCGACGAGTTCTCCGCCCTCGCCACGAAGATCGCCACGGCAGACCCGACCCGCTACCCCCACATCGCCCGGCTCGGCGACGAACTCATCTCCGGAGACGGCCCGGACCGCTCCGAGTGGGCCATGGACGTCCTCCTCGACGGAATCCTCGCCGCGGCCTCTCGCACGCCGGCCGCATAGGGACGAACCGACACCGCCCGCCCACCGTCGGGAGCCCCCTCACCAGGTGACGTGCAGCGCCGTCAGCCCGCGTAGTGCCGACCCTGTCCGCCGCTCCGGCCCGGCCGGGTGCGATGGCGGTGTCGTTCAGGTCGACGGGCTCGGCGGTCATCCGGGGGAAGGTCATGTACGTCGCGGAGTTGGCCCTCAGCAGTTCCTCGACGACGTCCGGCCCCCGTTCGGGGTCGTCGCCCGCAGCGACACGGCCGGCCAGTTTTTCGGCGGCGGCGTACGACGCTGATGGCCCCAGCCGTCCGCGGCAGCAGACCGCTGACGCCGCCGAGCGTGTTCGGGGCCGCGAGCTCCGGCGACGAAGCGGTCGCGTCGGTGGCGACGATCGTGACCCCCGAGGGCGTGCCGGCCGAACCCGGGGCAAGCCGAGAACTACGACTGCCGGGGATCGGCCCAAAGGACAAGCCCCGCCTCCAGAACACAAGAGGCGGGGCCGTGTAGAGCGCCGGGCAGGCCTTGCACCTGCATTTCCCCGCAGGAAGCGGGACGTCTTTCCTTGGACCACCAACGCCAGTCGTACCGCCGCGAATTCCGGCCGAACGCTTGAGATCATCGTAGCGCAGTCACGGAGCCCGCCGGACCGCCCGATGGACCGCGGGCTCGGGGCGGGACCGCCGGCACGGCGACGGTCCCGCCCCCGGAGCACCGGGGACGGTGTCAGCGCACCGGCAGCGCAGCGGTGTGTTCGATGCGAACGGCGTCCAGGGCCCGGGGGTTGAGGCCGAGCAGCCGCAGGATCGTCGGGGCGATCTGCGTGGTCTCCACCGGGCCGCCGACACGTACGCCGTGCGGGGTGGCGGCGCCGGAGACGACGAGCGGGACGTCGAGGTCGTCGGCGTGGGCGCCACCGTGCTCGGCGATCTTGCCCTTGCCGCCGGTGTAGACGACGCCGTACCGGGCGATGCCGAACAGGTCCGGCACCCGCGAATCGCCCGGCCGCACGTGGAAGTAGCGGGCGGCGGCCGCACCGGCGTACAGGGTCTTCAGTCCGCTCGCCGTGAAGGGCCTGGCCTTGCCGTCGATGCCGTTGCCGGTGCCGGACTGGGCGAGCAGGTAGGCCTGGGCGAAGGCGGTGGCGGCGGCCGAGCGGTCGGCGAGCCAGATGAGCATGGCGTCGTCGTCCACGGCGTGGGCGACCAGGTCACCGACGCCCGGGTGAGCCTTCTTCCAGGCGGCGTTGAGGCCGTCGAGCAGCGCGCCGTCGTCGATACGGGTCAGGGCCTTGGGATCGGTCGGCGACTGACCGTGCTTGGAGGACAGGATGACGGTCGTGCTGCCGTCGAGGTGCTGCTTGCGGAGTTCGGCGAGGAACCCCCCGACCTCCTGGTCGACGAAGGCCAGGTTCTTGGCCAGCAGCGGGCCGGGCACCCCCTTCGCCACATAACCGCCCGTCAGTCCGTCGGAAGCGGGCAGTTTCTGGGCGGTCGAGACGGACTGGAAGTTCATGCCGAAGACCGCCGGAGTGCCGGCCTTGTGGGTGCGGCCGTGGTCGTAGCCGTCGATCTCGTTGAGAACGGCCCGCACCTTGTACGCGTCGTACTGCTCGGTCGCCGCGTTGTCCTTCGTCCAGTCCGTACCGGCCCGGTAGCCGATCGCCTGGCTGTTGATCTCGGGGGCGAACAGATCCTGGACGCCGCTGCCGGAGGGGCCGTTCAGGATCTCGTACGCGACATGCTTGTCGGACCAGGCGGTCCGCAGCCCGGCCTTCCTGGCCACGTCGAAGACCGTGTTCACCTTCAGATACGCATGCGGGTAGACCGGCTTGCAGGTCTTCGGGTCGACCGGCAGCTTCGACGGGTCGATGAGGCCCCGGGCGTCGCCGGTCATCTTCAGGATGCTGCCGGGCAGGCCGGTCAGCCCCTGGCCGGCGTCGATGGAGTCCTTGTTGCGGTCGAGATCTTCCGTGAAATCGACCTCGGCGCCGGGCTTGGCACCCGCGCAGTCGGTCGTGCCGGCCGGGAGGAGGGCCGAGCTGTAGCCGTCGTCGTAGTAGACGCCCGTGGTACCCGGGTTGCCCCCGGTGAGCTGGCCGACCAGGCCGGGGAACGAGTCGGAGGGGTTGGTGGTTCTCGCGTGGGTGTACTCCACCCCACCGGTGGCGAGCCGGGCGAGCGCCGACTCCGGATGACGGGCCACGTACCAGGCCAGGTCGGACTGGTGCAGGCCGTCGACCGACAGCAACAGGACGTGCCGGGCGGCATGCGCGGGCGCGTGCGCGGAGGCGGGTGCGACGGCAGTGGCGGTCAGAGCACCGACCGCTGCGAGCGCGGCGGCAGCCGCGGTGACGGGACGGACCGGGGGACGGAACACGGGGGTTCTCCTAGGGCTGTGCGGAGCTTGTGAAGCCTGCGAGCCATGCACCGACATACGAGACGGCGAACATGTACGGGAGTGAACGTCCGTGTCCGGCGATGCCCAAGAAACGCATCCGCACGCGCAAAGTCCGCAAGAAGCCGTGCGGCGTGCGCAAGGTCAGAGGGTCGAAGATCGTCGATGGCGGCACGCCACGCTACCGAACACTTGTTCGACTGACGTACCGTTGCGGTGAGCGGTCTGCGGTCTGCGATCTGCGATCTATGGTCGAAGGGGTGGGGATGGCCGTTTTCCAGGGCGAGTTGGTGCGTGCGCTGCCCGAGACCTTGAGGGAGCGCTCGGCTCGGCCGGGAGGCAAGACCGTCTACTTGGACGGCCGTCGCGCCGTCACCTACGAGGAGTTGGAAGAGCGCAGGTCGTGGGCGGACACGCCCTGGCGCCGTGCCGCGTTCGCCGACCTGGTGCTCCACGCCGGTGACACGTGCTCTTTCGCCGTGCTGGAGGATCTCGCCCTCCTGTCCCCGCTGTTCCTGCCCGCCGCCGACGAGGAACGGATCCAGGTCCAGGCGGTCCTGGGAGAACCGGACGGCACCACTGCCCGCCGGGGCCCCGTTCCGCCACCGCTGCGTGGGCTGCTGCGCCCGGACCGGCCGACGGCCTCGCCCGCAGCGGTGGCCGCGGGCGACGAACCGGACGGCACCTCCGGGGCCTGGCGGGAACGACTCACGGCACTGCCGCTGCCCGAGCGGGCGCCCGCCCTGGTGAAGCTGATCCGCGTCGAGGTTGCCGCGGTGCTCGGACTCACGGGGGCCGACGCCGTCGACCGGAACTTCACGGAACTGGGCCTGGACTCGCTGATGAGCGTCCTGCTGCGCAACCGGCTGAGCCACCTGACCGGGCTGCCCCTGGTGGCGAGCATCGCGTACGACTGGCCGAACGCGGAGCAGCTCGCGGATCACGTGTACGCCGAACCGGGCGGCGTACTGCCGGGCGAGACCGCTGCCGCGCCGAACGAGAGCGATCGGGATCGTGCACCCGCGCGACCCGCGCCGCCCGCGCGACCCGTGTTTTCCGGGAGCCCGGCAGCGCCACGCTCGGGGCAGACCACGACCGAAGGCCTGAGGGGAGGCCACCGCCGGGAATGGTTGCAGCGGCTCGAGGTGACATCCATCACGCCGACTTCCCGTATCAACGCGGTCCGGTAGTACATGGGGCCCGGGCGATATAGGGAGACTTGCCGTCCGGAAACAGACATACAGCGCACATGACTCGATGGCATACGTCTCACTCGGTCTCTTCACGCCGCCTGCCGGGCACCTGAGGCCTTCTGACGGAGCGCCAGGCCCTGCGGCGCTCCGGTGAGCCGGGTCAGCACACCCGCGCGCCCGATTCAAGCGCGCGGGATGACTACGAGGCCGGGTAGTAACGAAGCCCGTTGCCGCTCACTCACTCAGGTTTTAACAATGACGGCCCCAGACGGCGTCACCACAGCTCAGGCACAACATCCGTGCGGAGCCGGCCCACCGGAGGCGCCACCGCGACGACCGAGCGAGGCCCGCATGAGCAAGCACCGCAGGAAGACGCGCCACCGGCAGATAACCATCGCTGCCGTCATGCTGAGCGCGCTGGCAGTACCGTCCGCCGCCATGGCCTGTCTGAACGATCAAGGCACCAAGGACGACGAATCATACGGTCGGTGGAGGAACTGGACGAACGCGTCCATGGAGGAGTCGTGGAAGGGTCGGGAGTGGACCTCGCAGCGCCTGGCACCGGGTTCACTTGCAGCCACCGCGCCCGCCTCAACGGCATCCACCGCACCCAAGGCAGCCACCTCGACGACACCTACCGCCCCCAAGGCGCCCGCCTCGACGGCGCCCACCGCACCCAAGGCGCCCGCCTCGACGGCGCCCACCGCACCCAAGGCATCCACCACCGCATCGTCGGGCACCCCCGGCGCGGCGGCCCCGGCATCCGGCGCCGTGGCTCGCGTCGTGGCCCTGGTCAACAGCGAGCGCAGCAAGGCCGGCTGTTCCCCGGTGACCCTGAACGCGAAGCTCTCGAAGGCCGCCCAGGACCACAGCGCGGACATGGCGAGCCACCAGAACATGTCGCACACGGGCTCCGACGGTTCGGATCCGGGCACACGGATCACGCGCGCCGGCTACAGCTGGAGTTCCTACGGCGAGAACGTCGCGTACGGATACCCCACCCCTGAGGAGGTCATGGCGGGCTGGATGTCCAGCCCCGGCCACAAGCGCAACATCCTGGACTGCGGTTTCAAGGAGATCGGTGTCGGCCTTGCGCAGCCCGGCAGCTACTGGACGCAGGACTTCGGCGCGGCCCGCTGACGCTGGGACTCCTCAGTGGGCGTCGAGGCGCGCGAGTTGTCCCGGGACTCGGTGATGCATGGGGGGGGCGACGCCGAGGGAGAGGCAGCGGGTGCGTGCGTCTCGCGCCTCCGCCTCGGGTCCGGCGGCCGGCAGGGCGTTGCCGAGGTGGACGAGGGCACGGCCCGCGCCGACCGGGCGGACGACATCGCACTCCTGCTCACCGAGTACGCCCCGCCCCCGCAGATGGCTACGGAGCCACCGTCCGCGCACGCCGACTTCGGCCCGTCGCCGTGAAACTGCTCCTACCTGCCCCAGATCCTCCGGTACGCCTCCCGATAGCCCGACGGGTCCCAGGTCGTGGCCCCGTGGCTGTTGTCGGCCGTGCTGAGGTGGACGGGGGCCACATATCCGCTGGCGGGCCGCCCGGAGAAGGCGCGGTTGAACTCGTCGACGATCTGCCAGCCCTGCAGGGACAGCGGCTCGGGGACGGTGGCGGCCTGGTACTGCTTGCTGTTGATGCGCTGGAAGGCGGAGGGGTCGCCGTCGCCGGCGCCGATGTTGAAGGGTGGGCCGGAGCCTTTCTTGCCGGCGGCACGGAAGGCGGGGGCGGCGTCGGCGAAGTACAGATCGTTGATGGCGACGGAGTGGGTCCACTTGCTCCGGAAGCGGGCGAGGAGAGAGGAGATCTCCCGGGGAGTGCGGCTGCTCGCGTCGGGGATCGGGATGTTCTCGTACGACAGCAGTTTCACGCCCGAGCAGATGGCGAGGTCCTTGCGGATCAGCTCGGACTTGTTCCTGGCGAAGGGGATCGAGGCGTCGGTGAAGAGCACGACCCCGGCGTGGCCGTTGGAGTGCGAGATGATCCACTGCGCGCTGATTCCGGCCACGTCCTCGACCCGGGTGGTGACGTTGGTGAAGAGCCTGGGCCGCCGACTGGGTCCGGGAGCGGCGACCGCGTGCCAGCCGATGAGCGGGATGCCCGCCGCGTCGGCCCGCGAGACCTGCCGCGAGGTCGAGTTGGGGTCGAAGCCGCCGATGACGATGCCCGAGGGTTTGAGGGTCACGGCCGCGCTCATTGCCGCCTGAATACCGGCGGGCGTGGCCCCGCCGTCGATCACCCGGACGTTCCAGCCGATGACCCTTGCCGCTTCCCGCACGCCGCCGGCGGCGCCCGCGACTCCGGGATTGGTCATGGTCTCGGCGACGTAGACGATGGTCTTGCCGGACACCGCCGAGGGGCCGCTGGTCGGCCCGTTCCAAGGGACGTCGGTCTTCATCGCCTGTCCGACGGCGGCCCGGGCCCGGGCATGGGCCGCGGGGCAGCCGCTCGGGCCCGTGGAGGAGCCCCCCGGGCCACTCGACGAGCCGCGTCCGCAGCCCGCGAGGACGGTTGCCGCGGCCAGCAGGACGGTGACGGCGGACCGAGCCCTCATGACACCGGGAGTGGCTTTGCGGTTGCCGTGCACGGGAGCTCCTCGCGGAGGAATGAGCCGGAAGATGCGGCCGGGGGCACGCAGGTGGTCCCCGTGGCGTGGGTCATGGAGTGGTGCCCGCTGCACCACCGTCGCGCATGGGGGAGGACGGCGGTGGAGGCTCCGCGGCGGGCGAATCACGGGCCGCTGCGGCGCCGCTGCGCAGGCGGCGGGCGGAGTATCCGGACAGGCCTACGGCCATGAGCAGGGTGCCGCCGTAGAACAGCGGAATCGTCCAGAAGTCGGCGCCCATCTGGCCGATGCCGGTGAGGCCGACGGCGAGGACGGCGACGGCGACGACGGTGCCCATGGCGTTGGGGCGGCCGGGTTTGATCGCGGTGGCGCCGAGGAGGGCGCCGACGAAGGCGGGCAGCAGGTAGTCGAGGCCGACGCTGGGATTGCCGATCTGCTGCTGGGCCGCGAGCAGCACACCGGCGAGGCCGACGATCAGCCCCGATGCGGTGAACGCGTAGACGGAGTACCTGCGCGTCCGGATACCGACGAGGTCGGCGGCGCGCGGGTTCGAGCCGATGACGTACAGGTACCGGCCGAGCGGCAGCCGTTCCAGCACCAGCCAGAGGACGACGGCGAGCCCGAGCACGTAGAAGGCGGGGACGGGAAGGCCGAGGAACGTGGAGTCGTAGAGGCCGGTGAAGGCGGCCGGAAGGCCCCCCGGGCCGGGGACGATCCGGCCGCCGCCGGTGATCCAGCCGGTCACGGCGTACAGCATGCTGCCGGTCCCCAGAGTGGCGATGAACGAGTCGATCCGGCCGAACTCGACGATGACACCGTTGAGAACGCCCACGCCCGCCCCGCCGATGATCACCGCGAGGCAGGCGAGCGGCCAGGGCCACCCGTCGTTGACGACGAGCTGCATCACCATCACATGCGCCAGGCCGAGGCCATAGCCGATGGAGAGGTCGAAGTTGCCCGTCACGATGGGGACCGTGGCGGCGAGCGCGAGGACGGCCGGGATCGACTGGATGGACAGGATCGCGTCGACGGTGTCCAGCGTGGGGAAGGTACGCGGCAGGGCGAGGGAGAAGATCAGGAAGAGCAGGGCGGTGAGAGCGAGGAGGCCGTACGTGCCGATGAGGTGCCCGCCCGGTCCGCGTGGTCGCTGCCGCCTGCCCGGTCGGCCGAGGCGGCGCGGCGGACGCGGTCGCTGCGGCCGGGGTCGGGGCGAGGAGGGAGAGGCCGTCATGGGTTCGTCGCGGTTCCGGAGAGGGGCACGGCCGACGCCGCGCGGGTGAGTCCGGCGACGGTGAGGGCCGGACCACTCAACTCGGCCGTCACGGACCCGCGGACGAAGACCAGGGCCCGCCGGCACACGCCCGCGACCTCCTCGAAGTCGGTGGAAATGAGCAGGACCGCGAGGCCGGCGGCCAGCGCGTCGTCGAGCAGACGGTAGATGGCGGCCTTGGCGCCGATGTCCACGCTCGCGGTCGGCTCCTCGAGGATCAGCAGGCGCAGGCCGACCCGGAGCCATCGGCCGATCATGACTTTCTGCTGGTTTCCGCCGGACAGGGTGGCGATGGGGGCCTCGCTGTCGCGAGGACGCACCGAGAAACGTTCGATCAGGGTGGTGGCCTCGGCGCGTTCGTGGCGGGGGCTGATCCAGGACAGCGCCGGCTGACCTCCCGCGCGGGGGTTGGCCAGGAAGTTCTCCCGTACGGCCAGCTCGGCGGCGCAGCCCTCGCGCTGTCTGTCGCCGGTCACCAAACCCACGCCGAGCCCGACGGCGTCGGCGACCGAGCGCGGGTTGTACGGCCGCCCGCCGAGCAGGACGTGCCCGTGGAGGACGAGCCGGGAACCGGCGAGGGCCCGGCCCAGGTCCGTGTGCCCGGCGCCCGTGAGACCGACCAGGCCCAGGACTTCCCCGGCCCTGAGTTCCAGGCTGACCGGTCCCGCGCCGGCGGTCCGTGCGCCGTCGAGGGTCAGGACGGCCGGGCCGTCGACCGGGACCCTGGCCGGGCGGTAGCCGGTCCGTTCCTCGCCGACGATGTCGCGCACCAGGCGGGCGGGACTGTGGCCCGCCAGCGGGCCGTGGCTGACGAGGTGGCCGTCGCGCAGGACGGCAAAGGTGTCGGCGACCTTGTACACCTCGTCCAGCCGGTGGCTGACGTAGAGAATGCCGTGCCCCCGGTCGCGCAGGGCGTGCAGCACGCGGAAGAGCCGGGCGCAGTCCGCGGCGGGGAGGCGGGCGGTCGGTTCGTCGAGGACGATGAGCTTCGCTCGTGCCGCCAGGGCTCTCGCGATGGCGACCAGCGAGCACTCGGCAGGGGCGAGCCCGGCGATCGGCGCATCGGGGTCGAGATGTCCGGCGACGATCTTCAGGGCGTCGGCGCAGCGCTCCCGGGTCCGCCTCCAGGAGATCAGGCCGGCGCGGCGGGGATACCCGGTGCTCAGAGCGATGTTCTCGGCGACCGTCATCCATTCCACGAGACCGAGGTCCTGGTGGATGAAGGACATGCTGCGGGTGGCGGCCTGACTCCCGAGCGGGTGCCCGTCCACCGCGATCTGCCCGGCGTCGGCGTGGTGGACGCCGGCGAGCACCTTGATGAGCGTGGACTTTCCGGCACCGTTGGGACCGAGGAGGGCGAGGACGCTGCCGGCGTGGACGTCGAGGTCGACCCCGGCCAGCGCGAGGGTCCCGCCGAACCGCTTGCCGAGCCCGCGAATACGGACCAGAGGTTCCGCCCCGAAGGACGGGACTGCCTTCGGGGAGGTGTCGGGAGCGTCATGCACGGACATCTCCGGGGGGTCGACCTGGCGAGTTCTTCCCGACTTTCATCGTTGATACTAGCGGCGCAAATCGGCGCATTTCTTATATCTTGCCGTCTTCTGTGGCTCCAACGGGTCAGTGGGCCGCCCGGGCATTCCACGTGTCCGACGGTCGCGTCTCGCATGTCCGACGGTCCCGTCCACCGGATGACGTGCTCAGCCCCTCAGGCGACGTCGAGCCCGCATTCGGCCCAGATGACCTTGCCTTCGGGCAGGTAGCGCGTACCCCAGCTCTGTGACAGCTGGGCGACGAGGAACAAGCCACGGCCGCCCTCGTCGGTGGTGGCCGCCCGGCGCAGGTGCGGGGCGGTGTCGCTGGTGTCGGCAACCTCGCAGATCAGGGTGTGGCCGTCGTGGAGGAGCCGTACCCGGACGGGCCCGGCACCGTGGCGGATGGCGTTGGTGACCAGCTCGCTGAGCATCAGTTCCGCGGCGAACGCGGCCTCGTCGAGTCCCCAGTCGGCCAGCTGCTGGAGGGCGGCGGCGCGGACTCCGCTGACCAGGGCCGGGTCGGCGGGCAGGTCCCAGGTGGCGATCCGGTGAGGGTCCAGGACGTGGGTGCGGGCGACAAGCAGGGCGATGTCGTCGCAGGGGTGGGCGGGAGCCACGGTGTCCAGGACTGCCTGACAGGTCTCCTCGGGTGTGCGCTCCGGGTGGGCCAGGGCTCCGCGCAGCTGGTCGAGGACCACGTCGACGTCGCGGCACCTGTCCTCTATGAGTCCGTCCGTGTAGAGGACCAGTTGGCTGTCCTCGGGGAGGTGGATCTCTGCGGATTCGAAGGGCAGGCCCCCGAGGCCGAGAGGGGGCCCGGCGGGCAGGTCGGGGAATGACACGGTGCCGTCGGGCTGTACCAGCGCGGGCGGAGGGTGGCCGGCACGGGCCATGGTGCACTGCTGTGAGGTCGGGTCGTAGATGGCGTACAGACAGGTCGCGCCGATGATGCCGACACCGGCGGCGGCGGGATCCTCCCGGTCCAGGCGCCCGACGAGGTTGTCGAGGTGGGTGAGGACCTCGTCCGGGGGGAAGTCGAGTTCGGCGAAGCTGCGGGCGGCGGTGCGCAGCTGGCCCATCGTGGCGGCGGAAAGCATGCCATGGCCGACGACGTCGCCGACGAAGAGACCGATACGGGTGCCGGAGAGGGGGATGACGTCGTACCAGTCTCCGCCCACGTCGGACTCGGCGGGGAGGTAGCGATGGGCGACCTCGACGGCGTCCTGATCGGGCAGACCGTGCGGAAGCAGGCTGCGCTGCAGGGTCAGGACCATGGTGCGTTCGCGCGTGTAGCGCCGGGCGTTGTCGATGGACAGGGCGGCACGATTGGCGAATTCCAAGGCCAGCGAGCGGTCGTCGTCACCGAAGGGAGCCGGGTCCTGAGCGCGGTAGAAGCTGGCGATGCCCAGGACCACGCCGCGGGCGACCAGGGGGACCACGATGAGGGAGTGGACCTCGGTGAGCAACCGCTCGGTGTGCTCGGGGTCCTGGGAGAGCCAGCCCGCGGCGACCTTCAGGTCCGGCTCCAGCACTGCCTGCCCGCTGGTCAGACAACGCAGCTGGGGCGTGGTCGGGCCGAAGTCGACCAGCTTGCCGACCGGGCTGAAGGGAAGGTCGTCGCGGATGCCGTGGACCACCGTACGGTGCAGGTCACTGCGGGGGTCGGCGGACTCCTCGCCGCGCAGTACGGCCTCGGGCAGGTCGATGGTGACGAAGTCGGCCAGTCGCGGCACCGCCGTCTCGGCGAGTTCCTGGGCGGTGCGGCGCACGTCCAGGGTGGTGCCTATCCGGGCGCTGGCCTCGGACAGCAGCTCCAGGCGGCGGCGCGCGGCCAGGGCGTACGTCCCCACGCCCACCTCACCCACCATCACGAGCCCTCTCGCCGGGGGCTGAGAGTCGCGGTGGTCGTCCGCCACGCCACCCCTGCCGGCCGTGGCGAACCGGCCGGATGCGGCGTCGGAAAGATGCCTTGACGGCGGGGTGACGGAGAGAGGCCCGGGCGCCGCGGCGACGGAAACGGGGCCGGACGGCGGGGCGACAGTGACGACGGCGGACTCGGCGGGGAGGCGCAGCGGCTCGTCGCCCCGGCTCGGGACGGCGAGGGGCTCTCGCGATGCGGGGCCGGCGAGGACCGCCTCGATGGCGACGCCTTCCACCCCCGACCCGCTCGTCATCGGACGGCTCACGAGCGTGACCTGCCGGCCGTCGAGCAGGGACACGTCGACTGCGGCCCGCTGCGCGCGGGAGATCAGCTCGGCTGCCTTCTCCATGAGGATCGCCCGGTCACGGGAGTGCAGCTCGAAGGCAAGTTCGTCCATCCCGATGCTGCGGTGAAGGCCGACGGCGGCATCGGCTCCGATGTCCAGGTACGTCCGCAGCAGAGCCCGCTCACGCGCGGAGCTCTGCCTCAGCAGCCGCAGCTCGATGGCCTCGGCCGCCTTGCGTATCGTGATGGCCAGCGCCCGGTCCTCGGTGCTGCTCGGATAGCCGAAGCACAGGACGCCCTCGATGCGGCCACTGAGCGGGTCGCGGACGGGAAGCGCGCGGCAGGCGCTTCGCTGAGAGCGCTCGGCGAAGTGCTCGGCACCGTGGACCCGGATGAGTCGCCGCTCCGCCAGTGCGAGACCGATGCCGTTGGTACCGGCGAACCGCTCGGAGAACACGAATCCCGGGACGCGCTGAATCGCCGGGAGTCTTCTGGCCAGCGACGCCTCTCCGAAACGGCGCAGGAGGACCGTCCCGTTCGCATCGGCCACAGAGATGTTCATCGCGCTGCCGGCGAACTTGGCCTGCAGCCGGTCGAGCACAGGGACGGCCGCACGGACGATCCGACCGTCCCGATCGAAATCGTCCCGGAAGGGAAGGTCGGACTGGTCGGGCGAGAGGCCCAGGGAGCGGCTGCGCCGCCACGAATTCAAGATCGGTGTGCGCACGCCCGCCTCGACCGGCTCACCCTGAAGAAACCGCTCACGGGAACGGGCGGGCCCTGTGCCGCCTGTCGCACGCCCCGTCGGCATCGGTACCCCGCCGGACCGAACCACGCTGCGCCTCACTCGCGTCTTCGAAAATCCGCTTTTCGAAATAATCTGTTACTGACGAGAATACGGTTATTAAGGGTATGAGTCACGGTTCGTAAGGTTTCGCACGGGCTATCACCGTACGGGCCGTTACCGTACGGGCCATCACAGGACCGCGACCGGGTTGATGGGCGAACCCGTCCCGCCCGGAACGTTCAACGGCGCCACGACGAGCAGGAACTCATGCCGGCCGGCCTCGGCGGTCGCGGCCGAGAGCGCTTCCAGGTCGAGGTTGTCCAGCAGCGGCACGCCCATCGCGGCCGCGGCCAGGGCGTGGACCGGCGAGTGCACGCCGTCCACGGGCGAGGGCCGTACGTCACTGTCGCCGTCACCGCCGAGCAGCACGATGCCGCGCTCGGCCAGTAGCGGTACGGCGTCGACGTGGAAGCCCGCGCTCGCCGTGTCGGGGTCCCAGGCACCGAGTTCCCGGCGGCGGCGGATGTGTCCGGAGCGCAGCAGCACCGCGTCGCCCTCGCCGATCGTCACATCGAGCGCCTTCTCCGCGGCGATGATGTCCTTCGCGTGCACCGCCTGTCCCGGCTCCAGCCAGCGGATCCCGAGGACGGCGGGGAGGTCGAGGAGCACACCCGTCGTGACGAGGGGCCCGAGTGTCGACACCGCGCCGAAGCGGGCGCCTGCCGCGTCGACGACCTCGCGTGCCGTCCGGCCGTCGTAGAGCTGCCCTCGGTAGGCGATGTGGCACAGCGCGTCGAGATGGGTGACGCCCTTGCCGTGGTATTCGACGGCGATGAAGTCCTTGTATGCGGAAGGTTCCGGGGTCTCCACGTCACCGAGATCGGTCATGTGGTGCAGAGCGGGCTTGCGGTTGTCGGGTCCGGGCCGGGTGTTCCAGGGCAGCGCCATCGGGACGACCCTCCCGGACCGCACCCTCGCCGTGGCCCGCCGCACATGGTCCGCGGTCACACGGTTCCAGGCACCGCGGTCGGCCGGGACCCAGCGACCCCACGTGCGGACCGTGTCGAAGAGTGCGTCGAACTCCCGACGGGAGACGGCAGGCCCGTTGCCGGTACCGGTCGGCCCGGGACTCGGGGCGTCGGCGGAGCTGGAACTCATCTGCATTCACCGCTCCCAGTTTCGGCACCATTCACCGCTCCCGGTTTCGGCAGCCGCTCCGGCGGCGGGATGTCACCGGGCGCGATGTGGATCGCGATGTCGGGGCGTGCGCCGGGTCGAGGCCTTGACGTCATGGCCTTGACGTCACGGCCATGACGTCAAGGCCATGGCGTCGAGGCCATGACGCGAAAGAGTGCCGTCCTCGTGATCAGAACTCCAGCTTTGCACAATCACGGCGTGGCCTCGGCCGACGGGAACCCGGCCAGGGGCGACCACGTCGCCGCGCTCCGGGCGGGAACGCCTGGGCCGCGGAACTGGACCGGCTCCGAGACGCCGGGTACGAAGGCCACGTAGGCATCGGAGCGCATCCACTCGGCGACAGCCGTCACGCCTACGCAGACGGTCACGGCTCTCGGTGTTCGTGCGCCGCCGATTCCAGCGCCACGGCCTCCGCCTCGGCCACGCGTGCCTCGGCTTCGACGTCGATCGATCGGGTGAGCAGCCAGTAGAGCACCGCGGAGACGGGCAGCCCGATGAACAAGGAGATGTCCGCGCCGCCGAGCGCATGGGCGGCGGGTCCGACGTAGAGCGTGCCGACGGAGAAGAACGGCACCATGACGGCGAAGCCGACCAGGTACGCGATGATGCCGTGCCAACCCCAACGGCCGTAGATGCCATGCGGGTTGAAGATCTCGGCGACCGCGTAGTGACCCCGGCGCACCACGTAGTAGTCCATGAGGTTGACCGCGGTCCATGGAATGAACAGGTAGAGCACCAGCAGCAGGAAGTTGTTGAAGTTCTCCAGAAAGTGGGCGGTGGCGGCCAGCGCACCCATCACGGAGAGCGCCGCGGTGAGGCCGATCGTCACGAGCCGTACGGCGAGGGTCGGCCGCACTCTCTTGAACGAGTCGATCGCGCTGATGAGCGTGAGGGACCCGCCGTACATGTTCAGCGCGGTCACCGAGACCAGCCCCAGTGCGGCGAACAACAGTACGATCGCGCCGAACCCGCTGAAGACCTTGTCACCCGCGGCGTTGATCGAGCGGATCGTCTCGAAATCCTTGCCCGCCCAGGCGGCGAGCAGCGCCCCGAGCGTCATCAGCCAGATACCGCCGAGCGCCGACCCGAAGTACGTCCAGTAGAAGGTCTTACGGACGGTCACGTCCGGAGGGAGGTAACGGGAGTAGTCCGAGACGTAGATGGCCCAGCTGATCTGGTATCCGGCGACCACGCCGAACTGCGCGAGGAACGGGGTCCACTTGAAGCCGCCGAGGTCGAAGGAGCCGGCGGGATAGTGCAGGGTGAGCAGCACGCCCACGGTGAAGATCCCGAAGACGACCAGGAAGGTGTAGGTGAGGATCCGCTCGGCGCGATGGATGATGTCGTAGCCCACCAGCGCGATGACGAGGGCGATGAGTGTGACCACGACGACCCACAGCTTGACGCCACCGTGCACCGTGGCGTGCAGGGCCTCCCCGGCGAGGATCGTGTTGAAGACGTTGAATCCGGCGTACTGCACATAGGCGAACAGCCACACCAGGAGGGCTCCGACGTAGCCGAACTGCGGCCGAGACTGGATCATCTGTGGCAGGCCCAGCTGCGGGCCCTGCGCGGAGTGGAAGGCCATGAAGAACGTGCCGAGGATGGCACCCGCGGCGATCGCGATCAGCGACCAGATGAGGTTGCCGCCCTCGGTGATGCTGATCAGTCCCACCGCCAGTGTGGCGATCTGCGCGTTGGACATGAACCACAAAGGCCCCAGATGCCACAGCTTTCCGTGCCGCTCGTCCAAGGGGACGTAGTCGATGGAGCGGATTTCCAGACCTGATACCCGTGGCTGCGATGTTGTGGTCACGAACGCCTCCTGTGAGGTGGTTCACCAGGTAGTGAGAAGATTCATCACCTGTGGCCACGTTCACCCCCCGAGCCATACCGGTCAAGGAGGGCCGTACTGGTCGGTGTGTCCGACCGGTACGCCGGAATACGTGACCGGTTACGTTCGGGGGTTCGGACGACGCCAGCGATTTTGAGGGGCCTGAGCGAAAGCAACCCCGGAGGCGTGTGGGTAAGTTGGGTGCCCCTCCTGATGGCGAGGAGTCTGCCGGCCGGCAGTGCGGACGGTTCCGGCGGTTCGGCCAAAGGGGTGCGTCACCCGTGGCGCGTAGGGGCGGATGTGGCCAACGAGGACATCACCATCAAAGCCGAGCAGAGGACACCTGACCGAGACGACTCAACCGCGCACGTCACCGCCGGCCGGTGAGCTCATCGCGGAGGACGTCGGCTGCTGCAGGCCGGCGCCTGACCGCCCCGCGTTCCGCACCGCTTTGCGCTCGTCGAGCTCCATCGCCCCTCGGGGCGCGCATCATCAAAGGAGGGGGGACCATCGACGAGGAGTGGCGATGAGGTTGTCGTTCCTTGAACCCCTCTACGCGGAGCCGGGCCCGTTCGCCTCCGTGTACCTGGACACCTCCCGAGACGGCGAGCATCCCGAGCGGGCGATCGCGCTGCGCTGGCGGCGGCTGCGCGAGAGTCTGTCCCGTCAGGGTTCGGACCGGGCGCTGCTGAACGTACTGGAGGAGGCGGTCGGCGCCGACACAGAGGTGCCGGGGGTACACGGTCAGGCCATCTTCGCCGCCCACGGCACGCTCGTCCTGGACGGGGAGCTGCCCAGGCCGCCCGAGCACGACTCCGCGCGCTACAGCACCCTGCCGGACGCGATGCCCCTGGTCACCCAGCACGTTCCGGAGATCCCCTACATGGCCGTAGTCGTCCACTACGGCGGCCTTCCGACCGCCGAGACCCACGGCTGGGTAACTCTGGAGGCGGAGACCGGCACCTGGCCCGCGTCCACCGTCACCCCAGGTGAGCGGCTGCACCGCAGGGTCGCGGTGGCGACCTGGCACCGCACCTCCCTCCGGCTCGGCCACCGGCTGGACGAACGGGCGCGGCGCGCCCATGCCGATGCCGTCGTCGTGGGCGGGGACGAGTGGGCGTGCAACGTACTGATCCGCCGCCTGCCGCACACCCTGCGGGACAAGGTCGTTCGCGTGGGCGGCCGGACCCCCACCGACACCGGACGCGCCCTGTTGGAGCCGCAGCTCGACAGCGTCTTCCGCGGCCGCATGGCCGCGCACGACCGGGAACTCGTGGACATCTTCATCGGCCGGCGTGCCCTGGACGGACCCGTGACGGAGGGGCTGGCCGCCACCGTCGCCGCCCTCCAGCGCGGCCAGGTCGCGGCACTGCTGCTGAACCGGCCGCCAGGGTCTTCGCTGCGGCTCTGGGCGGGCTCCCAGCCCACTCAGCTCGCCCTGACCGAGGCGGAGCTGATGTCCTTCGGCGTGCGGGCCCCGCGCGAGGAACGCGCCGACGAGGCCCTCGTCCGGGCCCTCGTCGGCACCGGTGCCGAGCTGGTCGTCGTACCGGAGAGCGAGCTGAGGCTGTACGAGGGCGTGGGCGCCCTGCTGCGGTACACCGACCCGGGGACCCCGTCCTGACGCCGGCACGCTGCGCCTCCCGGATCACGGGTCGCCCCTTGCGCCCGACCGCCCCGGCCGGCTTCGAGGACTTCAACGCCCGGGCGGCCCGGCCCGGTGGCTTTCGGCTGCCCAACCCCGTGAACGAAGGAACGTTCCCCACCCCCGGCGGCAGGGCCGTCTTCACCCGCAACTCCTACGCCATGCTGCGGGCGCCCCAAGGGCATCTGCTGTTGCAGACCCTGCGCTCCCACGGCCAGTGGAACACCGTTCCGTACACGGACAACGACCACTGTCGCGGCGTGCAAGGCACCCGGCGCGTCGTACTCGTGAGCCCGGCGGACCTCACCGCCCTCGGGCTCTCCGACGGCGAACGGGTGGACCTCGTGAGTGTCTGGACGGACGGCATCGAGCGCCGCGCGGAGGACTTCCGGCTGGTCGCCCACCCGACCGCACCCGGCTGCGCCGCCGCCTACTACCCGGAGACCAATGTCCTGGTGCCGCTGGACAGCACGGCCGAGATCAGCAACACGCCGACGTCGAAGGGGATCGTGGTCAGACCGGAACGCACCACGACCGGGGCCGCCGGCGCCACCGCCACGGCCCCGCGGTCCGATGGCCCATGAAGGGACCCCCAAGGACCTGGTCCGCGCGGCCCACGCCGTGGGCGTGACCGACGACCGTCTCCTGGAGGCCGTACGGAGCATCCCCCGGGCGGAATTCGTCCCCGCGGACGAGGTGGCATCCGCGTACCGGGACACACCCGTTCCGCTCCCCCACGGGCAGGTGACCACCCAGCCCTCGCTGATCGCCATGATGGTCTCCGCTCTCGGCCTCACCGGAGACGAACAGGTCCTGGAGGTCGGGACCGGATACGGCTGGCAGACCGCGCTGCTGGCCCGCTTGGCCGCGTACGTCGTCAGCGTCGAGCGCCGGCCCGACCTGGTCGACGAGGCCCGCCTGCGGCTGGCCGGGCAGGGCGTCGGCAATGCCGAGGTCGTACTCGGCGACGGGACCCTCGGGATGCCGACCCGTGCCCCGTACGACGCCGTCATCGTCTGCGCGGCCTTCCCGCGAGTGCCTGAGCCGCTCGTGGATCAGCTCCGCACCGGTGGCCGGCTCGTCCAGCCGATCGGACAGGGCGGGCAGGAGCGCGTCGAGCTGTACGAGCGGCGGGCCCGCGGCCTGGTGCACCGCAGGACGGTCACCGCGGCCCGGTTCGTCCGGCTGTACGGCGCCCATGGCTACGGCCAGCGGTGACGCGCTCAGCGCTGATAGGTCCCGACCAGGGTGCCGGAGGCCAGCTCCCTGCCCTTCAGGGCACGGTGCACGTCCTCGGCGCCCGGGTGGTCGTGCAGCGGCAGCGGCTCGGACAGGGCGTACAGGCGGAAGAAGTAGCGGTGCGGCCCGTGCCCCGGTGGAGGCATCGGCCCTCCCCAGCCCACGCGGCCGAAGCCGTTGGGCCACGGCAGGCCCCCGTGGGGCTTCTGGCCCTCCGCCGCCCCGGTGGTCCCCGGATCGATGCCGGTCACCAGCCAGTGCAGGAAGGTCGTCCCCGGCGCGTCCGGGTCCTCGCACAGGAGCACCAGCTCCGTGGCCTCGTGGGGCACCCCCGACCAGGTCAGGGGCGGTGAGATGTTCTCACCCTCCCCGCTGTACCGACGGGGGATCACCGTTTTGTCGTCGAACGCGGTGCTGCTGAGTTCAATTCCGCTCATGCGCGCCGCCATACCCGCAATGGCGGCGCCGGCACCGGTCCGCACCCCCAAAACCCCCGTTCGGCCGAGCCCACCCGGGCCGCCTCCGGAAGCTGGGGTGAAGATGGCAGTGTGCCGACAAGGATCCTGCTCGAGGGCCGCCCTGGCGCGGGCAAGACGACCGCCCTCCGTCGACTGGCCGCGCTGCTGCCCACCCACGCGGCCACCGGCTTCACCACGGAGGAGATCCGGCAATCCGGCGCCCGCGTCGGTTTCGCCCTGGAGACCCTGGCAGGCCGGCGGGAGGTGCTCGCCCATGTCGACCTGCCCGGTCCGCCACGGGTAGGGAAATACGGCGTCGACCTGGGCGTCTTGGAACGACTGGCGCTGCCGTCGCTTCGGCCGGCAGCAACCGAGGAGGCAACAGGGCGGCTGGTGCTCATCGACGAGCTGGGGCGGATGGAACTGGCGTGCACGGCGTTCCGGCACGCGGTCGACGCGCTGTTCGTCGCGGAGGTCGACGTCGTCGCCACGGTCCACACGCACCGCGATCCGTTCACCGACGCCCTCAAGCGGCGCGCTGACATCGAGGTCCTCCAGCTCACTCCGGCAAACCGGGACGTCCTGCCGGGGGAACTCGCGGCCCGGCTGCAGCAGCCCCGGACGCACGGAAGGCCTCCCTCTCACGGATGAGAGACCGGCCTCCGACCCGCTGAAAGCAGAGTCGGGGCGACAGGATGTGAAGTCGCCGGTCGGTGCGACCGGCGACGCCCACTACCAAGGGTCAGTGCCTGCCCACCGAGTACGCGGCCGGCATCGCCTTCACCACCCGGTTCGGCGCCCGCCCCTCGTGTACGGCCGGATATCGCGCCTACAGTGCCGCTACCCGAGGAACGACAGCCGGACCTGACGCTCCGAATTATCCCTGTTCGTATCCACCAGACACACCGACTGCCACGTCCCCAGTTCCAGCCTCCCGCCCAGCACCGGCAGTGTCGCGTGGGGCGGGACGAGGGCGGGAAGTACGTGGTCGCGGCCGTGACCGGGGCTGCCGTGCCGGTGTTGCCAGCGGTCGTCCGCGGGGAGCAGGGAGTGCAGGGCGGCGAGGAGGTCGTCGTCACTTCCGGCGCCGGTTTCGATGATGGCGATTCCGGCGGTCGCGTGAGGTACGAAGACATTGAGGAGGCCGTCTCGGCCGGCTGCCGCCTCGCGGAGGAAGGCCTCGCAGTCGCGGGTGAGGTCGAAGATCGTCTCCGCAGAACCGGTGGTGACGTTCAGGACTCGGGTGGTGAAGGCATCGGACATGACCCCAATTCTCACCCGCAGGTCGGGCTTCGCATCGGCCCGGCCGATCGCCCTGCGATGCGAACCGCCCCGTGAGGCGAACCGCCCTGCGATACGAATGGTCCATTCCGCGTGACACCACTGACCGGACATGGAGCAGCTGGCTGCTTTCGGCCGCATGTTGCGTTCAGCCATGCTCACCACGCGCGCTCACATCGGCCTGCTGCGGGTGGCCTCCGCCGATAAAGGGTGGGTCTCGTCCGGGGTGGCGCGGGCACCGCTCTCGTCGGGGCGCGGCGCACCGATTCCGGTCGCAGGGGTCGCCGACCGGCAGGACACGCGTCACTGACCGGCAGGACACGCCTCGCGGGCCTCCCGCACTGCTCGTCGGGTGGCTCATAGGGGTCGCCCTCCGGGAAGATCCCGGACCCCGGTCGAGTTAGTGGAAGCGTGAACAACACCGGGGTGCAGGCGCGCGAGGTCGATGTCGTCGTCATAGGCGCTGGGCAGGCAGGACTGTCCAGCGCCTATCACCTGCGGCGCACCGGTTTCGAGCCGGAGCGGGACTTCGTGGTGCTGGATCACGCTCCGCGTCCGGGCGGCGCCTGGCAGTTCCGCTGGCCGTCGCTGACGTACGGCAAGGTGCACGGGATGCACTCGCTGCCCGGTATGGAACTGGAGGGCGCGGACGCCGCGCGGCCGTCCTCCGAGGTGATCGCGGAGTACTTCGACACCTACGAGCGCACCTTCGACCTGCGCGTACGGCGACCCGTCGAGGTGAAGGCGGTCCGGGAGGGTGAGGGCGGGCGGCTGCTCGTCGAGACCTCCGGCGCTACCGGGGCCTCCAGCAGTACCGGGGCCTCCGGTGCGACCTGGTCGACGCGGGCGCTGATCAATGCCACGGGTACCTGGGACCGGCCGTTCTGGCCGCGCTATCCGGGCCAGGAGACCTTCCGCGGGCGGCAGTTGCACACGGCACAGTACCCCGGGCCCGAGCAGTTCGCCGGGCAGCGGGTGGTCGTCGTGGGCGGTGGTGCGTCCGGCACCCAGCATCTGATGGAGATCGCACCGTACGCGGCCGCCACCACCTGGGTGACGCGGCGGCCGCCCGTGTTCCGTGAGGGGCCCTTCACCGAGGACTTCGGCCGGGCGGCCGTCGCGCTGGTGGAGGAACGGGTCCGGCAGGGGCTGCCGCCCAAGAGCGTCGTCTCGGTGACCGGACTGCCGCTCAACGACGCGATCCGGCAGGCTCTGGACGACGGCGTACTGGACCGGCAGCCGATGTTCGACCGGATCACCCCGGACGGTGTGGAGTGGGCCGACGGGCGTCATGTCGACGCGGACGTCATCCTGTGGGCGACCGGCTTTCGCGCCGCCATCGACCATCTGGCACCGCTGCGACTGCGCGAACCGGGCGGCGGCATCCGCGTCGAGGGGACCCGTGCGGTCGCCGATCCGCGGATCCATCTCGTCGGGTACGGGCCCTCGGCCAGCACGATCGGCGCCAACCGGGCCGGGCGCGCGGCGGTACGGGACATCAGGAGGCTGCTGGCGGGAGCGTCGGTCGCCGCCTGAGGTCCGTACGACGGCCGTTCAACGGGTCGGCGACGCGGTGATGCGGTTCCGGTTGAACTCGGCGACGTTCTTCTGGTGCTCCTCGTAGCTGGCCGTGAAGCGGGTGTCGCCCGGCTTGACCGTGACGAAGTACAGCCAGTCACCCGGGGCGGGATTGATCGCGGCGCGCATCGCATCGTCGCCGGGGTTGGCGATCGGCGTGGGCGGCAGCCCCATGCGCTGGTACGAGTTGTAGGGACTCTCCAGCTTTGCGTCGTTCGTGGTCGTGGTCAGCTCGGAGCGGTTCAGCGCGTAGTTGAGCGTGGAGTTCATCTGCAGCGGCATGCCCCGCTCCAGGCGGTTGAAAATGACCCGGGACACCTTGCCCATGTCCGCCTTGGTGGCGGCCTCGGCCTGGATGATGCTCGCGATGGTCACCGCCTGGTAGACGTTCATCGCGTTGCGCTGGGCGCCGGCGGTGACGGGGCTGCCCCTGAACTTCTTGTTCGCGGTGTCGACCATGCACCTCAGCAGGGACTCCGGGGTCGCCTGCTCGTCAAGGGTGTACGTCGCCGGGTAGAGGTAGCCCTCGGGGTTGCCCTCCGCGTCGTTGGGCAACTTGAGGTTGGCCTTGGCCAGGGACTTCTTGGTGGAGCCCGGGGGCAGAGCGAGGGCCTTGTCGACGGCGTTGTACACCTGACCGGCGCGCCAGCCCTCCGGGATCACGAGGGACGCGGGCCGCGTCTCCTCGTCTCCCGCGGCCAGGATCAGCAGCGGCACCGCCACGGCGGTGGCCACCACGACGGCTCCGGTCGCGATGAGGGCGACCCGGCCCCGGCGCGTCAGTCGAATCGTTTTCCGTGGCGGAGTGTTCATCTGCATGCGGGAACGGTAACCCGCTAAAGCTCACAAACCCGGCATATCGTCATCTTGTCGGCTCCAGTTGGGCGTCCCGGCGAACCAGGGCGGCATAGCGCCCGTCCCGGGCCACCAGCTCCTCGTGCGTGCCGCGTTCGACCGCACGGCCGGAGTCCAGGACCACGATCTGGTCGGCGCCCCGAATGGTGGACAGCCGGTGGGCGATGGTGAGCGTGGTCCGGTTGGCCGACAGGGCGTCGATGGCCTGCTGGACGGCGTGCTCCGTACGGGTGTCCAGGGCGCTGGTCGCCTCGTCGAGGATGAGCACGGGCGGGTCGCGCAGTATCGTACGAGCGATGGCCAGGCGCTGCTTCTCGCCGCCGGAGAACCGGTGGCCACGCTCGCCCACGACCGTGTCGTACCCGTCGGGCAGCGAGGCGATGTGGTCGTGGATCTGGGCAGCCCGGGCCGCCGCCTGCAGCTCCTCGTCGGTGGCGTCCGGCCGGGCGAAGCGCAGGTTGTCCGCGACCGAGGCGTGGAAGAGGTACGTCTCCTGGGAGACGACACCGATCGCGCGTGCGAGCGTGTCGAAGTCGAGGTCGCGCACGTCGACCCCGTCCAGCGTGACCCGGCCGCCCGTGACGTCGTACAGCCGTGGCACCAGATAGCTGAGCGTGGACTTGCCGGAGCCGGTCGGGCCCACGACGGCGAGACTGCCTCCGGCGGGGACGGTGATGTCGATGCCGTCGAGGATCGGGCCGCTCTTGTCGTCGTAGTGGAACTCGACGTCCTCGAAGCGGATCTCGCCCTTGACCTGGTCGAGGTGGACCGGGTGCTCCGGTTCGGTGATGTCGATGGGCAGGTCGAGGTACTCGAAGATGCGCTGGAAGAGCGCCAGCGAGGTCTGGATCTGCACGCCGGTGGACAGCAGGCTCACCGCGGGGCGGAACAGGCCCTGCTGGAGCGAGACGAAGGCGACGAGCGTACCGAGCGAGACCGACGGGCCGCCGAGCTGGAGGGCCATGCCCGCGGCCCAGTAGATGACCGCCGGCATGGCGGCCATGACGATGCCGATGACGGACATCCGCCAGCGGCCCGCCATGTTCGACTTCACCTCGAGGTCGACCAGGCTGTCGGACTCGGCCTCGAACGCCTTGGTGAGCGAATCGCCGCGGCCCATCGTGCGGCCGAGCAGGATGCCGCTGACGGAGAGCGACTCGGTGACGGTGGCGGCCATCGCGGCCATCTGCTTCTGGCGCTGAGTCGCTATCTTCTTGCGTTCGTTGCCCACGCGCCGGCTGATCCATACGAAGACCGGCAGCAGGAGCAGCGAGACGACGGTGAGCCGCCAGTCCAGGGCGACCATCGCGACGATCGTGGCGACGACGCTCGTGAGGTTCGAGACCAGCGAGGTGGCGGTCGAGGTCACCGTCGCCTGCATGCCGCCGATGTCATTGGCGATGCGGGACTGGACCTCGCCGGTGCGGGTCCGGGTGAAGAAGGCGAGCGACATGCGCTGCAGTCGGCCGTACACGGCGGTGCGCAGGTCGTGCATGACGCGCTGGCCGACGGTCGTGGAGATCAGGGTCTGCAGGACGCCGAAGATGCCCGTGACGACCGCGCTGAGGATCATGCCGAACGCGAGCAGGCTCAACAGGCCGGTGCGACCCTGGGGGATCGCGACGTCCAGGGTCTCCTTCAGCAGGAAGGGGGTCGCGACGGAGACGAGGGACGAGGCGCCGACCAGCAGGCCGACGATCGCGAGGCGGCCGCGGTAGGGCCGGAAGAGCTTCAGGATGCGGCGCACCTGCCGTGGCTGTTCGCCCTCGGCGGGTGACGGGGTCCAGGTGGGTTGGTCGGGACGCATGGGCTCCTACGGGAGGTGAGGCGACGAGTGTGGGTGACGACCACGGGCGTGCCCGTCACGCGAGTGACGGCCACGGAAGCCATGAGACGACGGCTTCCGGAGCCTAGCTCATTGTTACCTATACTCACAATGAACGGCATCCTGTTATTGTTCCCGTATGACCACCCCCGATGCCGACGGCCTGCTCGCCGAGCAGTTGCTGCGGCTGACCCGTCGCGTGCACCGCATCCAGAAGCGCCATCTGGAGCAGCGCGGGCTGGGCATCACCCCGGCCCAGTCCCGGCTGCTGCGTACGCTCGCGCACTACAGCTCACCGCCACGCATGGCCGATCTCGCCGAGCGCCTGGAGGTGGTGCCCCGGGCCGTGACCACGCTGGTGGACGGCCTGGAGGCGAGCGGAAAGGTGCGCCGGGTCCCGGATCCCACCAATCGGCGGGTGATCCGGATCGAGGTCACGGACGAGGGGCACAGGGCACTGCAGGAGCTGCGCGGGGCGCGCCGGTCGGCGGCCGAGGAGATCCTGGCTCCCCTGACGGACGAGCAGCGCGAGGTGCTCGGCGGGCTGCTGGACACACTGGTGGACGGCATGCCCAGGCTGGAGCACCGCTGCTGAGGGGTCGCCGTGGGCGGACTTCTGGAGCAGTGCCGCCGATGGCGAGAGGGTTGGCGCGACGCTCAGTGCGACGACCAGCGCGGCGGCCGACGGAGGGGCGCTGCGCGAGGACGCCTGAGCAACCCGACGGGCCGCGGCTCCTCCTCCGTAGCGCCGAAGTGGGAACGCGCGGCCCGTCCCTGGTCGGTCAACCGGCCTCGGGAGCGGGCTCCTTGGCCGACCGGGCGGGGACCTCGGCCTTGGTCGACTCGAACCCCGACCGTGCGGGCACTTCCGCCTGCGGCTGGTCGCCTTCCTCTACGAACGCGATCTCGCCGTCGGAGCGTGCCGATGGAGAGATGGATCGAGGCGCCGTCGAGGTTGAAGGAGTAACCGGTGGGCAGCACCAGGCCCACAGCGTCGTCGCGGCAGCCCGCCTGGCGCAGCTTCTGCATCATGCGGGGCATGACGGTCTCGCCGGAAGCGGTACCGAGCGCGAGCAGTATCTCCTCACGGGTGTAGCGGGCGAACTTCCAGAGGCTAAATCCTGGAACAGACGTGCCGTTCCTCATCAGTGGGCCCAAGAGTCCCAGCGGGCTCAGCAGTTGCTGCGGTCTCCCGTAAGTACTCCCTGCTCAGTGACCAGTCCGTGGTCGTAGCAACCGTCCGAGCCGTAGAGCCGGTAGCGCTCGCTCGTCGTAGCGACCGCGTGCCGTTGGTCGCGCGGCACGTTCGCCGTATACGTCGCGTCGCCGGCGTACGAGTCGTCGAGCCGTGACCACATGGTGCGCCGCCCGCCGAGCGCCTCGTCGACCGCCGCCCGGTCGCCGAGCGTCAGGACGGTCCGCAGGCGGTCGTCCGCGCCGAGCGTCGTGGCGGCGTCCATCGTGTACGTCCGGTGGGTGCGTGTCGTCCTGACCGGTCCGCGCCCGCCGACGGTGACCGTCTCGTCGTCGGCCCAGGTGGCCTTCAGTCCGTCCGTGTTCTCGCCGTCGGTCCAACGGTGCACGGAGGCGTTCGCAAGCGTGCGACGGACGGTGGTCCGCACCCGGCCGTGCGAGGTGTCGACGTACCCGGACGTCGTCAGCCGGTGGCCGCCCGCGGTGTCCAGGCGTTCCTCCGAACCGGGCGTGTACGTGGTGGAGTTGGCGAGGTCGCCCGCTTTGACCTCGGTGAGCGCGCCGCTCACGTGCGCGCGCTTCGCGTCCTGCCAGACGAGGACGTTGACGGGGGTGCTCCAGCCGGTCTGCCCCTCGGGGACGCCCACGACGGAGACGTCGACCCGGTGCGGACGACCGTCGTCGAGGAGACCGGCGTAAGGCGTCAGGTCGTATTCGATCGGCTTGATGTCGAAGGCGCGCGGGCCCGGGATCACGTACCAGAGGAAGGGGTTGGACCAGCCGCCGGTCCACACGGTCGGGAACGGCTCGGCGATGCCCGCGAGGTGGCCGTCGACCTTGATCTGCACCTCGCGGTAGGGGCCGTTGTCCGCCTTGCAGGAGTACGGGGCCGGGTCCGGCACCGTCAGGTACCAGTTCTCCTCGCAGCCGCCGCCGGACCCGGTCGCGTACACCTCGGCGACGACGCGCTCGCTGTTGCGTGGTGTCGTGAGGGTGCCGTCCTGGAGGGTGAGGACACGGTCGGGAATCGCGGCGGGCTTCGCGGCTCCTGCCTCCGCGTAGAAGGTGAGCGTCACCTTCACGTCGAGGACTCCGGTGTACGTGTCGTCGACGACGTTTCCGATGAGCATCTCGACGTCGCCGCCACGGCGGAACGTGTCGCTGTAGCGCGTCACGTCCTTCTCGACCGACCACTCGATGCCGTCGGGCGAGGGCTCCGGGGTGGACGTGCGGAAGATCTCCACGCCGCCGATGTGCAGATAGCCGAGCCGGTCGAACTGCCGTCCCTTGACCTTGCCGTCAAGCCGCAGGACGACCTTGCTCCAGCGGTCGCCGCAGCCGCTCGGCGGTGTGTACGTGCCGCGGTACGGCGTGAAGTCACGGAACTGTGCCTCGGCGACCGTCACGGCACAGGACTTGGCGGCGGGTTTCGATATCGGCGGGGCGGCGGTCAGGGGGTCGTGCCAGTCGGTGCCGAACTCGGCGGGTGCGTCGGCGACCACGGCCGCGGACCGGGCGACCGGGCCGGCGGACCCGGCAGTGCCTGCCGACGGTGCCGCCGAGGCGGGGCCCGCTCCCAGGAAGGTGCTCGCCGTGAGGATCACTCCAGCGAGCATGGACATGACGATCCGTCTTCTCATGTGCGGTGTTCTACGGGGGAGTCGGCCCGCCCCGCAATGGGTACTCGGGGACGGCACGCCGTGGAACACCCCGGTCGGCCACGGCGGCTACGCCTTCAGATCGGCCTTGTCCCCCATCACGATGACAGGGTGCAGCTTCGGGTCGAGCTTCTGCAGGAGGTACTCCATGGCCGACTTGGACACGCTGACACACGCGGACGTACCGCTGCCGTGGTCCATGTGCAGCCAGATGCCGCCGCCCTTCGTCTCGCCCAAGGGGCGGTCCGGGTTGTCGGGCGGGGTGCCCGGACGGCGGTTGTAGTTGATGGCGACGATGTAGTCGAAGTCGTGCCAGTGCGACTTGGCCCAGTCGTGGGGCGCCTGATAGGCCGCCGAGTGGTCGTACGGGAGCAGGGCGCCCGGGTCGTCGAGCACTCCGCCCGCGTCGGTGAGCGAGAAGACCCCGACGGGGCTGCGCTTGTCGTCCTCGTGATGGTCGGTGGTCCAGCCCTTCGTCCCGTTGTGCGCGCGCCAGGAACGCTGCACCTCCCAGGTGGAACCGGACTTCGTGTACAGCACGACCGTGGAGTCCGCGGAGTTCCTGCCCTCGCCGTAGACCGCCACGACCTGGTGGGAGTGGGACGGGATCCGCGCCCGCAGGCGGTCGCCGACGTCCGGTATCCGGGTGAGATCCGCGGTGCGCGCGGGGCGTTCGGCCTCGGGACTGGCTCCGCCGTGCCCCTTCACCGCGCCGCTCCCCCCTTCCGAACCACCGCAGGCCGACAGGAACACAGCAAGGACCCCGCATGCCGCCACGGTGAGCCCCGTACGTATCGCACCGCCGTTTCGCATGCGGCCCATCGTCGCATCACGTATCGGACGAATATTCCCCACCCCCCTGACTTCTCGGGCACGTGTCGCCTTCCAGGCACGCGTTCGGCGGGGCGCAGGTGGTCCCGCCTTCGCCCCGAACCCCCTGTCCCCAACCCTCGCCCCCCGAACTCGCTTCCCGATTCACCGTCCTGAATCCCCGCCCTGAATCCCCGCCCTGAATCCGTGTCCTGATTCCGTGTCCTGATTCCGTGTCCTGGAGAGAAAACCGTTTGCATCCGGCCACGCCGCGACGCGAACCTTTCACGGTTTGCTGCCGACCTCCGCGGTCGGCCGGTTGCCGGAACCACCCGGCTTCCCTCACCTTCTGACCTCACTCCTTACACGAGCCACTGGGACGTCATGCAGATTCAAGACCTTCCCTATCCCGACCCGGGTGTGCCGGACGCGCGCTCGGGTCCCCGATTCCTGTGGTGGCTCGGCCGGAATCAGCTCGGCGGGCAGTTCAAGGCCCTCGCCTGGGGGCTTGTGCACTTCGTGGCCGTCTCCGGGCTGCCGTTCTGCGTCGGCCTCGCCGTCCAGGCCGTCGTCGACCACTCCGGCACGCGACTCGCCCTGACCGGTGGGCTGCTGGCGCTGTGCGGCGTCTGCATCGCGCTGGGCGACACCATGCTGCACCGGGCAGCGGTCACCAACTGGATCACCGCCGCCGCACGCGTCCAGCAGTTGCTGGCCCGCAAAACCGCCCAGTTGGGCTCCGCCCTGACCCGGCGCGTCGCCGCCGGCGAGGTCGTCGCGGTCTCCACGGGCGATGTCGAGAAGATCGGCTGGTTCGTGGAGGCCCTGTCGCGGTTCGCGGCGGCCGCCCTGACCGTCGTGCTGGTCTGTGTCGGCCTGGTCGTCTACCAACCGGCGCTGGGCGTACTCGTCGCCGTGGGCGTGCCCGTCCTGGCACTCGCCGTGCTGCCGCTGCTGCCCCGCGCCACCCGGCGCGCCGACCTCCAGCGCGAGAAGGCCGGACGCGCCACCGAGCTGGCCTCGGACACCGTCGCCGGCCTGCGCGTACTGCGCGGCATCGGCGGCGAGGAACTGTTCCTCGACCGCTACCGCCGCGCCTCCCAGGAGGTCCGCCGGGCCGCCGTACGCAGTGCCCGGATGTGGTCGCTGATCGCGGCCATCCAGGTGCTGTTGCCCGGTCTGCTGATGATCGCCGTCATCTGGCACGGCGTGCACCTGGCCCGCGACGGCCGGATCACGGTCGGCGAACTCGTCACCGTGTACAGCGCGGTCATGCTGCTTGCCTACCCCTTGCGGCACTTCGTGGAAATCGCCATGGCGTACTCCTTCTCCCGCCCGTCCGCCAAGCGCGCCGCCCGCGTGCTGTCCCTCGAACGGGCCATGGACAGTGGCGGATCACGCCCGGCCGAGGTGCCGGACGGCGATCTGTACGACCCCGCGACCAGGCTGCTCGCACCCGCCGGTCAACTCACCGCCGTGGTGTGCGGCGACCCGGACGCGGCGGGCGTGCTCGCCGCACGACTGGGGGGCCACCCCGCGGAGGAGGGCACCTCGGTGCTCCTGGGGGGCGTACCGCTCGACGAGTTGCCGCTCGACTCCGCCCGTACGGCCGTCCTCGTCCAGGACAAGGACCCGGTGCTGCTGTCCGGCTCCCTGCGCGAACTGCTCGACGTGCCCTCCTCCGGTGCGGTGGGCGCCGCCGATGCGCTGGCCGCCGCACAGTGCGGCGACGTCCTGGACGCGCTCGCCCAGGGGTCGCTGGACGCCGAGGACCCGATGGACGCCCGCATCACCGAACGCGGACGATCCCTGTCGGGCGGCCAGCGCCAGCGCCTGGCACTGGCCCGGTCACTGATCACGGATCCCGAGGTACTGGTTCTGGACGAGCCGACGTCCGCCGTCGACTCGCACACCGAGGCACGGATCGCGGACGGCGTACGCGCCCTGCGCGCCGGGCGCACGACAGTCGTCTTCACCTCCTCACCGCTGCTCCTGGACCACGCGGACCGGGTCGTGCTGGTGCACGAGGGCGAGGTGACGGCGGTCGGAGTGCACCGCGAACTGGTGCACAGCGAGCCCCGGTACCGGGCCGTGGTCACCCGGGAGACGGATGACGAGGCAGCGCGGAGCCACGTGCGGGAAGAAGACGAGGCCGCCATGGACGGCGTGCTGGAAGCACTGGAAGAAATCGAGGAGACCGCATGATCGGCCTGGCGCCACCGGCCTACGACCCGGCGGCCCCGACGACGGCGAACACCCTGCCCGTCGGCGCCCCCGCGACCGTACGCGCCTACGTGGCCGAACTCTTCCAACGGCACCGCCGGGCCTTCCTGCTGCTCATCAGCGTCAACACGGTGGCCGTAGTGGCCTCGATGGTCGGGCCGTACCTGCTGGGCTCGATCGTGGAGCGGGTCTCGGACCACGCACGGGAGCTCCATCTGGAGCGCACCGCCGCGCTGTTCGTCGTCGCACTCGTCGTACAGGCCGTGTTCGTGCGCGAAGTGCGGCTGCGCGGGGCCGTGCTCGGCGAGCGGATGCTGGCCGATCTACGCGAGGACTTCCTCGTACGGTCGGTCGGGCTGCCGCCGGGTGTCCTGGAGCGGGCCGGCACGGGCGACCTGCTGTCCCGCATCACCACGGACATCGACCGGCTCGCCAACGCGATGCGCGAGGCCGTGCCGGAGCTCGCCATCGGCGTGGTGTGGGTGGCACTGCTGCTCGGCGGACTCGCCGTGACCGCGCCACCGCTCGCCCCCGCCGTACTGATCGCCGTGCCCATCCTGCTGATCGGCTGCCGCTGGTACTTCAAGCGCGCACCGTCCGCCTACCGCTCGGAGGCCGCCGGTTACGCCGCCGTCGCCGCCGCCCTCGCCGAGACCGTGGACGCGGGACGCACCGTCGAGGCGCACCGCCTGAGCGAGCGCCGCATCGATCTGTCGGAGCGCCGGATCAAGGAGTGGACGGCCTGGGAGCGCTACACGCTCTGGCTGCGCTCGGTACTCTTCCCGGTCGTCGGCGTCACACACGTCATGGTCCTCTGCTCGGTCCTGATGATCGGCGGGGTCTTCGTCCTGCGGGGCTGGATCGGTGTGGGCCAGCTGACGACGGGCGCGCTCATCGCGCAGATGCTCGTCGACCCGGTGGGCCTGATCCTGCGCTGGTACGACGAGCTGCAGGTCGCCCAGGTCTCGCTGGCCCGGCTGGTCGGCGTCCGGGACATCGAGCCGGCCGCGGGCGATCCGGAGATGATCCCGCACGGGCGAGACGTGCGCGCGGACGAGGTGCGCTTCGGGTACCTCGCCGGAGTGGACGTGCTGCGCGAGGTCTCCTTGCAGGTCCCGCCCGGCACCCGGCTCGCGCTGGTCGGCCCGTCCGGCGCGGGCAAGTCCACGCTGGGCAGGCTGCTCGCCGGGATCTACGCACCCCGGGACGGCCGCGTCACGCTCGGCGGCGCCGAACTGTCCCGGATGCCCGCCGAGGCGGTCCGCTCCCACGTGGCCCTGGTCAACCAGGAGCACCACGTCTTCGTGGGCTCCCTGCGCGACAACCTGCTGCTCGCCCGGACGGGAGCGGACGACGCCGAGCTGTGGGCGGCGCTGGGGGCGGTCGACGCGGACGGCTGGGCGCGGGCGCTGGACGACGGTCTGGACACCGAGGTCGGCTCGGGCGGGCTGGCGCTCACCCCGGCTCAGGCCCAGCAGATCGCCCTGGCCCGGCTGGTCCTCGCCGATCCGCACACGCTGGTCCTGGACGAGGCCACCTCGCTGCTGGACCCGCGCGCGGCCCGCCACCTGGAACGCTCGCTGGCGCGTGTCCTCGACGGCCGCACCGTCGTCGCCATCGCCCACCGGCTGCACACCGCCCACGACGCGGATGTCATCGCCGTCGTGGAGAACGGGCGGATCAGCGAGCTGGGCAGTCACGACCGGCTGGTCGCGGCGGACGGCGCCTACGCGGCGCTGTGGCGGTCCTGGCACGGGTGAGCGAGCCCTGCCGGTGCGGCCCGCGCTCGCGCGTGGCAGCGGTCGCACCGGCGCCCCGGGCCCCCTCCGCGGGCGGACCCGCCCCACGTCGGACCGTGTGGCGTTGCGCAGTGCCGAACGGGGGTGGAAGTCTGGATATCGGCACGGGCTCGGGGAACGCCCGGCAGCCACCCGGTTCGCGAGGGGCGAGGTCTGTGCCGCGCGGCCCGCGCCCGCCGTCGAGCGCGGTGGGACCGGGCTCGCCCGCATCACCTGGAGGTACCCGTGGACAGCGCCGACGGATGGGGAGACGACGTCTACCAGCCCGACGGATCCGAGGTGCAGGACGACGCCGGGCTGCTCGACGCCGAGGACACCCTGCTGTCCGACGGCGTCGGTGACCCGCTCGACCGGGGCTGGTCCCCGCCGGAGCGGCCGTGGGCGGTCGAGCACTCCGGGGTGACCGCCGCGGAGCGCCGGCAGGGCGAGACCCTGGACCAACGCCTCGCGGAAGAGATGCCCGACCTCACCGAACCCGGCGGGGACGGCATCGGCGACTGCCAGGGCACCGACGGCGAGCCCTGGGACAACGAAGTGGGCGCCAGCCGCTCCGGCCGTCTCGTCGCCCCCAATGAAGGAGCGCACGAGGATGACGAGAGCGGACTGATCGCCACCGACGTCGGCATCGACGGCGCCGCGGCCTCGGCCGAGGAGGCCGCCATGCACATCGTCGACGAGGACACCCTGTCCAGCTGACCGGCCCCCGCCCCTCCCCTCAAGGAGCACCCATGCAGCAGGACAAGCACCCCGACTACCACCCCGTCGTCTTCCGCGACCGCGCGGCAGGCTACGCCTTCCTCACCCGGTCCACCGCGACCAGCGACCAGACCATCGAGTGGGACGACGGCGAGGCCTACCCGGTCGTCGACGTCGAGATCTCCTCGGAAAGCCACCCGTTCTACACGGGCAAGGCCCGAACCGTGGACTCGGAGGGACGCATCGCCCAGTTCGAGAGGCGGTACGGGGGTGCGGGACAGGGCGCGGGGAAGGACGCGACGGCGTAAAAGGCCATAGACGGCGTGAGGGGCCATAGTGGCACTTTCCGCCCCTGAGCCGCACTCGTGGCTTCACCTCCAGAAGCGTACGGTTCCGGGCCTGCCTGGGACGACGCGGTCACCACACCGCCGCCTTCCCGTGCCGCCGCCCCATGTCTCCCCCTCATCCGTTCAACACACGCGACCGATCTCCGCCCTTGAGGTGGCCGGCAGCGCTCCCAGCAATTGGGCCACCTCGTCCCGCCACGCTCGCAACTCCGCCGGGGTCGGGGACAGTTCGTAGCCGTGATAGTGGCGGGCCCGGCTGAGCCCGGTCCATACGGCCGACCAGCAACGGACTGTGTCGGCTCCGGCGTACGACTCCAGGCACAAGGCCTGGGCGTGCATGGGGCAGTCGGCCAGTTCGGGGCGCACGCGGCGCCAGTAGCGGCGCCGCGCCTCCTCCAGCGCGTACCGCAGCAGCAGGGCCGCGGCACGCGGCCGGACCTTCGTGGTGGACGCGGTCGCCGTGCCCAGCAGACGGTCGGCGCGACTCCGTCAGCGTCAGCGTCAACGCGAAGATGCGCGCCGAGCGAGAGCTGCCCGTCCCGGTGTCGGTGAGCCCCGACAGAACGATCTTCATAGGTGCTCACATCAAGCTGGACCACCGAGGCGCCGTCTCCCCCACGCCTGCACTTCGACGACGACACCGGCGGCAGCACGGGGAAAATCTGGGTCGGCTCTCTCGGCCGGCACCTGACGACCACGCTCTAGAACTGACACGCTCTCGAACTGAAGGGAGCGGAAAACCGGCAGCAAGCAGCCGGAGCGCTCCTGCTTCGCAAGCGTGCCTGCCGGCATGCCCGCGGCAAGTCTTCCCTGGTCAGAGTTCTCCCGCCGACACATGCAGACCAGCCGGCCGCGCAGACTCCGGTGCTCATCAGATTCCGGGGCCGCCGCCACTACGGCCCCGGCACCTGCTGAGCGCCGGCCCGCCACCAAGCTGGGGCCGGAGCGCTGTGTCGCGTGTCTGTAGGGGTGCTCACGGCCAGCCGGAGGAGGGGGCGAGAGCCACCCCTCCCGGCCCGGCCCGGCCAGGCCAGGCCAGGCCAGGGATAGTCTCCGCGTATCGTCCCGGCTCAGATTCAGATGACGTTGAGCGCCGCCGCGCAGCCCACCCCGCCGAGCAGCATGAACACCGGCATCAGGACCTTGAGCTCGACCCAGCTGCCGGCCCGGAAGCGCATGGCCTTGGGCGGGCCTATCGGGTACCAGCGCTTGCGGCCGACCGGGATGGGCCACAGGACCGGGCAGCCGGACACCGTGAGCGCGTCCCCTATGTCGTGCACCAGGGCGCCCAGGACGATCGGCAGGCCGAGCCACAGGTACCCCTGGCCCGGTGCGGTGAACAGCCAGTCCGAGCCGTTGCCCGGCTTGTCCAGGACTCCGGCGAGGATCCAGGCGCTGGTCGCGGCCAGCAGCCAGACCAGAATGTCGCTGCTGGAGCCGCGGGCGGCCCGCCACAGCAGCCCCTCGATCGCGAGCACCATGTGCACGAAGAGGATGGCCAGGACCGCCCAGCGGCCGCCAGTGATCGCCAGAACCGCGGTCCCGGCACCGATCAGCACCGCCCACAGCCAGGTGTGCGTCAGCGTGCGGTGGCCACCGGAGCGCCGCGGGTCGCCCGGCTTGCGGGTCGACTTGTAGACGGCGTACGAGAGCTTGTCGACGATCTCGCACAGGGTCCGTGAGACGGGTCCGAAGGCCCGCGAGATGGTCGCCGCCTTGTGGTCCAGGTCGGGGGCGAGCGCGGCACCCGCGCAGATCAAGGCGCCGACGAGGAGGACCGGCCAGGGCATGGTGTGGCCGGCCGCGGCCGCCGCCGCTCCGACGCCGAGCCAGGCTGCTGCTCCCGACAGTGAGTGTGCTGGTCCCATCATGGCCGTTCCCCGCCCCATTCCTCTTGTGCCGCTGTCCCGTTGCCCGCGTACGCTGACGCCTCGTCGGCGCCACAGCGTAGCGTTCGCGATCTTCGGACGAGCATCCGATTCCCCCATCGAGCGGGTTGACAGGCAAGATGGGGGCGTGACCCTTATCGATCAGCTGCCACAGACCGCAGATCCCGACGCCCTCTACGAAGCCTTCGAGTCGTGGGCTCAGGAACGCGGTCTCACGCTCTATCCCCACCAGGAGGAGGCGCTGATCGAGGTGGTCTCGGGTGCGAACGTGATCGTCTCGACGCCCACCGGCTCGGGCAAGAGCATGATCGCCGCGGGTGCGCACTTCGCGGCGCTCGCCCGCGACGAGGTCACCTTCTACACGGCGCCGATCAAGGCGCTCGTCTCGGAGAAGTTCTTCGAGCTGTGCAAGATCTTCGGCACCGAGAACGTCGGCATGCTGACGGGCGACGCCTCCGTGAACGCCGACGCCCCCGTCATCTGCTGCACCGCCGAGGTGCTGGCGTCCATCGCGCTGCGGGACGGCAAGCACGCCGACGTCGGCCAGGTCGTCATGGACGAGTTCCACTTCTACGCGGAGGCCGACCGCGGCTGGGCGTGGCAGATCCCGATCCTGGAACTGCCGCAGGCGCAGTTCATCCTGATGTCGGCGACGCTCGGCGATGTCTCGATGTTCGAGAAGGACCTCACCCGGCGCACCGGCCGCCCCACCTCGGTGGTCCGCTCGGCGACCCGGCCCGTGCCCCTCTCCTACGAGTACGTACTCACTCCGCTGACGGAGACGCTCACCGAGCTGCTCGCGACCAAGCAGGCCCCCGTCTACATCGTGCACTTCACCCAGGCGCAGGCCGTGGAGCGGGCGCAGGCGCTGATGAGCATCAACATGTGCACGCGTGAGGAGAAGGACCAGATCGCGGAGCTGATCGGCAACTTCCGCTTCACCACCAAGTTCGGCCAGAACCTTTCCCGCTACGTACGCCACGGCATCGGCGTGCACCACGCGGGCATGCTGCCCAAGTACCGGCGGCTGGTGGAGAAACTGGCCCAGGCCGGTCTGCTGAAGGTCATCTGCGGCACGGACACCCTCGGTGTCGGCGTCAACGTCCCCATCCGCACAGTGCTGTTCACGGCGCTGACGAAGTACGACGGCAACCGGGTGCGGACGCTCCGGGCGCGCGAGTTCCACCAGATCGCCGGCCGCGCCGGGCGCGCCGGTTTCGACACGGCGGGCTTCGTCGTGGCGCAGGCGCCCGAGCACGTCATCGAGAACGAGAAGGCGCTCGCGAAGGCGGGCGACGACCCGAAGAAGCGCCGCAAGGTGGTGCGCAAGAAGGCTCCTGAGGGCTTCGTCGGCTGGACGGACAACACCTTCGAGAAGCTCATCGCCTCCGAGCCCGAGCCGCTCACCTCTCGCTTCCGGGTCACCCACACCATGCTCCTGTCGGTGATCGCCCGGCCCGGGAACGCCTTCGAGGCGATGCGACATCTCCTGGAGGACAACCACGAGCCGCGCAAGCAGCAGCTGCGGCACATCCGGCGGGCGATCGCGATCTACCGCTCGCTCCTCGACGGCGGCATCGTCGAGAAGCTCGACGAGCCGGACGCCACCGGCCGTATCGTGCGCCTCACTGTCGATCTGCAGCAGGACTTCGCGCTCAACCAGCCGCTGTCGACCTTCGCGCTCGCCTCGTTCGAGCTCCTGGACCCCGAGTCCCCTTCGTACGCCCTGGACATGGTGTCCGTCGTGGAGTCCACGCTGGACGACCCGCGGCAGATCCTCGCGGCCCAGCAGAACAAGGCACGCGGCGAGGCCGTGGCCGCGATGAAGGCGGACGGTGTCGAGTACGAGGAGCGCATGGAGCGGCTCCAGGACGTGTCGTACCCCAAGCCGCTGGAGGAGCTGCTCTTCCACGCCTACAACACCTACCGCAAGAGCCATCCGTGGGTCGGCGACCATCCGCTGTCGCCGAAGTCCGTCATCCGTGACATGTACGAACGGGCCATGTCTTTCACGGAGTTCGTCTCCTTCTACGAGCTCGCCCGCACTGAGGGCATCGTCCTGCGCTACCTGGCGAGTGCCTACAAGACGCTTGATCACACCATCCCGGACGACCTCAAGTCGGAGGATCTCGAGGATCTGATCGCCTGGCTGGGCGAGATGGTGCGCCAGGTCGACTCCAGCCTCCTCGACGAGTGGGAGCAGCTCGCCAACCCCGAGGAGATGACGGCCGAGGAGGCACAGGAGAAGGCGGACCAGGTCAAGCCGGTCACGTCGAACGCGCGCGCCTTCCGTGTCCTCGTCCGCAACGCGATGTTCCGCCGCGTCGAGCTCGCCGCGCTCGACAACGTCGACGAGCTCGGCGAGATGGACGCCGACTCCGGCTGGGACGCCGATGCCTGGGGCGAGGCGATGGACAAGTACTGGGACGAGTACGAGGACCTCGGCACCGGCCCCGACGCCCGTGGCCCCAAGCTGCTGTCGATCGTGGAGGAGCCGCAGAACGGCCTGTGGCGCGTCCGTCAGACCTTCGCCGACCCGAATGGCGACCACGACTGGGGTATCAGCGCGGAGGTCGACCTCGCGGCCTCCGACGCGGAAAGCCGCGCTGTCGTCAAGGTCACCGCCGTCGGCCAGCTGTGAGCACAGGAGAATCCCACCCATGACGAACCCAGCCGAGAGACTCGTCGACCTGCTCGACCTGGAGCAGATCGAGGTCAACATCTTCCGTGGCCGCAGCCCGGACGAATCACTGCAGCGGGTATTCGGCGGCCAGGTGGCGGGCCAGGCCCTGGTCGCCGCCGGGCGCACCACGGACGGTGACCGGCCGGTGCACTCGCTGCACGCGTACTTCCTGCGCCCGGGCCGGCCGGGCGTGCCGATCGTGTACCAGGTCGAACGGGTCCGGGACGGACTGTCGTTCACCACCCGTCGCGTCACCGCCGTGCAGCAAGGCCGCACGATCTTCAATCTGACCGCCTCCTTTCACAAGCCTGAGGATGGGAGCTTCGAGCACCAGCTGCCGCCGGCTCGCGAGATCCCGCATCCGGAAACGCTGCCGAACGTGTCGCAGGAGATCACGGAGCATCTGGGCGCGCTTCCCGAGTCGTTGCAGCGCATGGCCCGGCGCCAGCCGTTCGACATCCGGTATGTGGACCGGCTGCGCTGGACCCCCGAGGAAATAAAGGACGCGGAGCCGCGCAGCGCGGTGTGGATGCGTGCGGTCGGGCCGCTGGGCGACGACCCGCTCGTGCACACCTGCGCCCTCACGTACGCGAGCGACATGACCCTCCTGGACGCCGTCCGCATCCCGGTGGAACCGCTCTGGGGTCCGCGCGGGTTCGACATGGCCTCGCTGGATCACGCGATGTGGTTCCACCGGCCGTTCCGCGCGGACGAGTGGTTCCTCTACGACCAGGAGTCCCCGATCGCGACGGGCGGACGTGGGCTGGCCCGCGGGCGCATCTACGACCTGCGGGGACGTCTGCTCGTCTCAGTCGTCCAGGAGGGGCTTTTCCGGGCGCTGTAGGGAAGTGCCCGACCTTCCCGGGAAGGGCTCTTCAGGGCCGCCGTAGGCACAAGGGTCGGCCTGTCATGGGTTTCTGCGGCGCAGCCACCCGAGCAGCCTCCGTGGCCGCTCGGGCTCCGCGGTCGGGGGCCGGTCGTCGAGGGCGGCTTCCCCGGGCCGCGAAACCTCCGAAGCTGCGGCAGCCAACTGTGAGACCAGCGTCGGTGAGGCCTTCGGCCTGGGGCGGGGCGCAGGCCGAAGCTCTCGGGCCTGTGCGACCGCCTGGCCCAAGTCGGCCCGGAGCCAGCTGATCTCGTCGGGATCCTCGGCCGTCATGATCCGCGCGACGAGGTGCGCGGCGGGAGAGTCCGGCGCGCCGTGGGAGGCTTGCTCGGGCCGGAAGCGGTTCAGATAGGCCCGCTCGTACGGGTCCCTGACGATCTCCGCCACCTGAACGGGATCGAACAGGGATGCCACGACCGCGGCTTGCGCCCACGGGTCCTCGGTCTGCCGCAGCAGGAATCCCATGTGACGCCCCCGCCAGTTGCGGGGGCGGAGGTCCAGTCCGGTCTCCAACTGGTCGCGGAGTTCCTCGGGTGTGCGGCCCCTCAGCACCGGAGCGTTCTGCTCGTCGGCCGCGAACTGGCGCAGTTCCTCGGCCAGATAGAGCCAGACCACCGCCCGGTAGCGGTTCAGATAGAACTTCACGGGCACCACCAGACCCAGGCGCGCGAAGCGCGTGAACCTGGCGGTCGTCACCCCCATGAGGGCGGCGCCCTCCGTGGTGCCGACGGCCTTGACGCGCTCTCGCAACGCCTCGGGGAATCCGTCCTCGGAGCGAACGCGGTCGATCTCCGCGCGAGTGACGCGGCGTCCACCTCCTCCCTCGTCGGGGATGGTACGGACACATCCGAGGTGCAGGGCCAGGTCGAACTCGCCGCGCCTGAGCTCCAGTTCTCGCGCGGCGCGGCTGAGCGACGACGTGGCGGACCGCGTGGCGGCGGACTGCGTAATGGTGTGGCCGGACATGACAGTTCTCCCCCGTGGAGTGAGGTGCTCGCGCTGGCGTGCGCTTGCTTCGAGAAAAACCGTAGCCGGTTCGGCGGATCTCGTGGCGGGCCTGTGGATAACTCCGACCGCGACGGCGTATCCGCAGGTCACATGTCTATGGTGGGTGAGCGTTCCGGCTGGCGCGCATCCACGCCGAGGTGTTCGCCGACACGGTTCACGAGCAGAGTCATCTCGTAGGCGACCTGGCCGATGTCGGCCTCCGCCGCGCTGAGGACACAGAGACAACTGCCGGTGCCCGCCGCGGTGACGAAGAGCACCGCGTCGTCGAACTCGATCATGGTCTGCCGCACGTGGCCCGCGCCGAAGTGCCGGCCGGAGCCCTTGGCCAGGCTGTGCAGACCCGATGAGACCGCCGCGAGATGTTCGGCGTCCTCGCGCCGAAGTCCCGTGCTCGCGCCCGTCACCAACCCGTCGTTGGACAGCACCAGCGCGTGTCTCACGTGTTCCACGCGCTCGGTCAGGTCGTCCAGCAGCCAGCCGAGTCCCGTGTTCTGCGCCATGGTTCTTCTCCCCGTGTTGTCGCTCCCCCGGCCGGAGGATCCGACCAGCCAGCCTTCCCCACGGCCGTCGTCCGAGCAAGGAGGATGGGGGCATGGCACAGAAGATGACCGATGAGCAATGGCGGGCCTTCGTCTCGCACGGCACCCGCACCGGAAAGCTGTCGACCGTCCGGGCCGATGGAAGTCCGCATGTGGCGCCGATCTGGTTTCTGCTGGACGGCGACGACATGGTCTTCAACACGGCAAAGGAGAGCGTCAAGGGACGGAATCTGGCCCGCGACGGCCGAGTCGCCCTCTGCGTGGACGACGACCGGCCGCCGTTCGACTTCGTGGTGCTGGAGGGTCGGGCCGCACTGTCGGAGGATCTGGACGAGATGCGTCACTGGGCCGCTCGGATCGGCGCCCGTTACATGGGCGAGGAACGCGCCGAGGAGTTCGGGAAGCGCAACGGCGTCCCGGGGGAGCTCCTCGTGCGCGTGAGGATCGAGAAGGTCGTGGCCTACGCCGCGATGACGGACTAGACCTTTTTCCCGGCGGCCTCAGCCGATTTCTCATCCGCCTCAGGCTGCCCCTCAGCGGCCTCGGTCAATTTCTCCGTGGCCTCATCCGACGGAGTCGAGCAGCCGGGCGGTGTGCACCCGCCCGGCGTACTCGACGAGCCGGATCAGTACCTCCTTCCCGGAGTCACGGTCCCGGGCGTCGCAGAGCACCACGGGCGTACCACGGTCGAGGTCGAGGGCGCGGGACACGTCCTGGGCGCCGTAGGTGCGGGCGCCCACGAAACAATTGACGGCCACCACGAACGGGATGTGCCGGTGCTCGAAGTAGTCCACCGCGGGAAAACAGTCCTCGAGCCTGCGGGTGTCCGCGAGGACGACGGCGCCGAGCGCCCCCTGTGACAGCTCGTCCCACAGGAACCAGAACCGGTCCTGGCCCGGTGTGCCGAAGAGGTAGAGGGAGAGGCCGGAGCGGATGGTGATGCGTCCGAAGTCCATGGCGACGGTCGTCGTGACCTTCTGGTCCACGCCGTCGGTGTCGTCCACCGACTGCCCCGCCTCGCTCAGCAGTTCCTCGGTGCGCAGCGGCCTGATCTCGCTGACCGCGCCCACCAGGGTGGTCTTTCCCACGCCGAACCCGCCGGCGACCAGTATCTTCAATGCCAGGGCGGCCGTCTCGCCATCCGAGGCATCGGAGTTCTCGGAGACCATCGATCACTTCTCTCGGGAGTAGTTCATCTAGAGCGCCCTCAGTCCCTCGATCACCTCGCGGAGGATCCGCTCGTCGGGCAGTTGCGCGGGCGGCACCGGGCGGCTGACCGTGACGCAGCCCAGTTCCAGCAGGTCGCCGAGGAGCACTCTGACCACGCCCACCGGGAGGTCCGCGCCCGCCGCGAGTTCGGCCACGGATTGTGTCTCGATACGGCACAGGTCGATGAGGGCCCGGTGTTCCGGTCCGAGCGAGGTGTCGTCCTCGAATCCGGGCGCGCCCTTGTCGAGGGTGACCAGAGCGATCAGGTCGAAACGCACCCCGGTGGGGCCCGGTTTGGTCCGGCCGCCCGTCATCGCGTAGGGGCGGACGAGCGGCCCCGCCTCGTTGTCGTACCACTGGCTGCCCGGCATGTCCTCGGTCATCTGCGCCGCCCGCCCCCGGTCATCCGGCGGCGGGCGGCTGCGCAGCGGCGCGCGGCGGCGTGTAGAGGTGCTCGCCGACGCGTTTGACCAGACGCGCCATCTCGTACGCCACCAAGCCGATGTCGGCCGTGACGGCGGTGAGGACGGCGAGGCACGAGCCGTCGCCCGCTGCCGCCACGAACAGAAAGCCGTCGTCCATCTCCACCATCGTCTGGCGTACGCCCCCGGCGCCGAAGTGGCGTCCGGCGCCCTTGGCCAGGCTGTGGAAGCCGGAGGCGACGGCCGCCAGGTGTTCGGCGTCCTCGCGCCTGAGGCCGGTGGAGGCGCCCACCGCGAGTCCGTCGTTGGACAGCACCACCGCGTGCCGCACCTCGGCGACGCGAAGCACCAAGTCGTCCAGCAGCCAGTCGAGTTCGCCGGATCGCTGGGCGGCGCTCATGCTCGGGTCCTGGATCATGCGGGGTCTCCTTCGCTGCTGTCGCTGCCCGCATCTGGGTCTGGGGCGGCGCCGAAACCGGGTGTAGTGCCGCCGCCGCGCGCCCAGCCGTCGCGGTAGGCCGCCATACGGTCCCGTACGAGTTCGGGGGTTCGTTCGGCATCGCTGTGGGGGGCCACCGCTTGGGCCGACTCCTCGGGTCGCTGTGCACGCAGTTGAGGTGCGAGGCTCGCCTGCCGTACGCGCCGTGGGAGGTCGTCGGACCCTTCGGAGTCGTCCGAAGGACGGTGCAGCCGCAAGGTGGTGACTCCAGGAGGCGGGGTTTCGGCCGAGCCGTTCGCGGGAGATTCTGGAAAGCGGTTCACAGAGGATTCGAGCGAGCCGTTCACGGGGGTTTCCGCACTGGTCTGCAGGGGAGGCACAAGTGCGGGCCGCTCGGCGGGTGCCTGGACGGAATCGTGCTCCGGGGCGGCCGACACGCGCGCGTACTCGCGTTCGCGTTCAGCGGGCCTTGCGTCGTCGGGCTTGCGGGGGGAGCGTTGCGCAGCGCCTCCGTGCAGCAGCGCGGTGGGCAGCAGGACGACGGCGGTGGTGCCGCCGTAGGGCGAGGTCCGCAAGTGCACTTTGATGCCGTGCCTGGCCGCGAGCCTGCTGACCACGAAGAGACCGAGACGGTCGCTGTCGAACAGGTCGAGCGCCTCGGACTGTTCGATGCGCCGATTGGCCTCGTCGAGCGTCTCCTTGCCCATGCCGAGCCCACGGTCCTCGACCTCCACGGCGTAACCGTTGCCGACCGGCTCGCCGGTGATCCGGACACGAGTGTGGGGCGGCGAGAACTGGGCGGCGTTCTCAACGATTTCCGCCAGGAGGTGCGTGAGGTCGGCCACCGCGGCACCGACAACGGATGCCTCGGGAAGCTGGCGTACCTCCACGCGCGCGTAGTCCTCGACTTCGGACACGGCCGCGCGGACCACGTTCGTCAGCGACACCGGCATGCGCCAAGCCCGGCCGGGTGCCGCGCCGGAGAGGATGATCAGGCTCTCCGCGTGGCGCCGCATCCGCGTGGTGAGGTGGTCGAGCCGGAAGAGGTCACTCAGCTCGTTCGGGTCCTCGGACCGTCGCTCCATGCTGTCCAGGAGGCTCAGTTGACGGTGCACGAGAACCTGGCTGCGTCGGGCGAGGTTGACGAAGACCCCGGAGATTCCGCTGGCGAGCTCCGCGCGTTCGACGGCGGCGCGCAGGGCGGCGCGGTGCACTGTACCCAGGGCCTCCGCGACCTGTCCGGTCTCGTCCTCCGAGGGCGGTCCGGGCGGGGCCTCGGCTCGGACGTCGATCTCCTCTCCCGCGCGCAGTTTGCGCATGGCCTCGGGGAGTTTGCGCCGGGCGATCTCGAGGGCGCTGTTGCGCAGACTCACCAACTCGACGACAAGGCCGCGTCCGATGCGTACGGAGATGACGAGCGAGGCGGCGACGGCAGCGAGACCGAACACGACTGCGGCGCCGGCGGGTGTCAGCAGACCGCGGGTCAAGGGGTCGGCCCGGTCCGCGACACCGCGGCCCGCCTTCGCCTCGATGGTGCGCATGGCGTCCTGCACGCGCGCGTGGGCGGTGTTCCAGTCGGCTTCCGGCGCGGCGCCGATGGCATTGCCGCCGGGCCTGGACGCGAGCACCTTGTCCTCCACGGCGCGTACGTCGGTGTACGCGCTCCCTGCCACAAGGTCGTGCCAGGATGCCTGTTCGGGCCCGCGCAGATCCGCGACGGCGGCGTCGGTCAGGGTGCGGCGGGTGTCGACCGCCCCGGTGAACAGCCGCAGTCGCTCACCGTCGAGGGTGCGGGCGAGCCGGGCGCCGGACAGCACCGTGTCCTCTTGTGCGAGGGCCTCCCCCGCCCGGGAGAATTCGAGGAGTACGCGCGCGTCGGAACCCAGGTCGGCGTCCTGGATGCCGGTGAGCGCGCCGCCCACCGCGAAGGCCGCCGAAATGGTCCTGGTGTACCGCCCGTACGCCTCGTCCCAACGGGTACGGCGGTCCAGTACGGCGGTGCGCAGGGTCCGCAGCTGCTCGGCTCCGGTGACGAAGGCGTCGAGTCGCCCGGCCACTCCGGCGGGCAGGTCGGCGCCGTCGGCGACGGTGTGGTGATCGCCCAGCCGCAGCTTCGCCACCGCGCGGTCGGTGCGCTCCGCCAGCGTCTTGAGGTCGCTCTTCTGCTCGGAGGCGGGGTCGGTCGCGTAACGGACGGCGGCCGCGCGTTCGGTCTGAAGCGCGGCGACGGCGGCGTCGACCGGGGCGCGGACCGTGGAGTCCACGCGCTGCAGCTGCCGCAGCCTCGCGACGTCCTGGGCGGTGCTCACCGTGGCGTACGCCCATAGGGCGAGCAGGGAGACGACCGGCACCATCAGCAGACAGACGATCTTGGCTCGCACGGTGCGGGGGCGCAGATGCCAGCGTCCCGCGCGCGTGGGCGCCTCCGGCGGCGGCCCCGTGACGTCCTCCTCGGGGTCGCCGTTCTCGTCGGCGGGCGGGCCCGCGTGTGCGCGGCGACCGCGCACGGGGGGCTGGGACGGCGGCTCGGCGCCGGCCGTGGGGGTCCTACGGGGTGTACGCATGGCCTCCTCGCTCGGGATGGTTCGGGGCGTGTCCCCCGGGCCGTTGTGGCTCCGGGTCCGCAACTAGCGGGCGACGCTCTCGACCGGCCGCTGGGCCGATGCGGATGCCTCGCGCTCGCCGGCCGTCGGGGACAGCGCGACGAACGCCGAGGTCAGGAAGAGATAGGACCCGAGGCCGACGGCGAGGGGGAAGACGAACTGCATCGCCGTGGCCCCGGGAAGGGCCTCGCCGGAGGGGTTGACGCGCACGCTCACCGCCATCATTCCGGTGTAGTGCATGCTGCTCACGGCCCCTCCCATGACAAGCGAGGCGACGGCGACCGCGACGGGCGACTTGATGTTCAGTGCCGCCCACAGGGCCGCGGTCGCCGCGACCACGGCGATCACGACGGAGAGCCCGACGAGCACCGGGTCGTAGCGCACGGCGCCGTGCAGCCGCAGCGCAGCCATGCCCAGGTAGTGCATGCTCGCGACGCCGAGCCCCGTGGTGAGTCCGCCGAGGACGAGCGCGCGGCCCCGGTCGCGGCCGTAGCCGACGGCGAAGACGCCCGCGCCGACCACGACCATGGCGACGAGCAGGCTGAGGATGGTCAGTGGCACGTTGTAGCGCATTTCCGTGCCGCTGACGCTGAAGCCCAGCATCGCCACGAAATGCATCGTCCAGATGCCGGTACTGATCGCGGAGGCCGCGGTGAGGAGCCAGTTGCGGCGCGAACGCCCGGTGGCGCCGAGCGCGCGGACCGTGCAGCGCAGCCCCAGGGCGGCGCCTATACAGGCCATCACGTACGACAGCACGGGGGTCAGCCAGCCGAAGGCGGCGTGGTCCAGGTGTCCCATGGCCCAGGGACGGTAGTCCGGTCAGGGGCGCACAAAGAGGGCGCATTTCGAAAGGTGTTGCAATATGACACAGAGAGGTACCTGAATGATCGCGTCACGCTCGAACGTGTGCACTGCGTCGTACTTCGTGTCAGTGAGGGATCATGCGGAACATGAGCGACGACCACACACACGTCCAGGAATTCTTCACCGCGCGCGCGGCCGACTGGGACACCCGGTTCCCCGACGACGGGCCGGCCTACGCGGCCGCGGTCGCCGAACTCGGCCTGCGCGAGGGGGACCGTGTGCTCGACGCGGGCTGCGGCACCGGGCGGGCCCTGCCGCCGCTACGGGCGGCCGTGGGGCCCTCCGGAGTGGTCATCGGGGCCGATCTGACCCCGGCGATGCTTGCGGCCGCCGTACGGGCCGGTCGGGACCGCGAGGGGCAGTTGCTGCTCGCCGACGTCGCCGGGCTGCCGTTGCGCACCGAGTCGTTGGACGCCGTGTTCGGGGCGGGCCTGATCGCACATCTGCCCCACCCCGCCGAGAATCTGCGGGAGTTGGCACGGGTGGTGCGACCAGGTGGCACGCTGGCGCTGTTCCACCCCATCGGCCGGGCGGCGCTCGCGGCGCGCCAGGGTCGCCGGATCACACCCGACGATCTTCGGGCGGAGGCCAACCTTCGCCCCCTGCTGGCCGGCTCGGGCTGGGACATGACGTCGTATGTGGACGAGGACGCCCGCTTCCTGGCCCTGGCCGCACGACGGCGCTGAGGCATCAGACCGTTCGCTGCGGCCTCAGACCGTTCCGACGATCTCCGCCGCAAAGACATCGGGGTTGTCGAACATGACGTTGTGCCCCGCGCCGGGCACGGTCACCACGCGCACACCGGCGGCCTCCAGCTCCTCCCTGCCGGCCAGTTCGCCGCTCAGCTCCCCCTGGAGGTAGACGCGTTCCACCGTCAGTTCTTCGAGTAGATGGCGCATCGTCGGGGTCGTGCCGCGCACGAGGCCGGTCGCGGTGCGGTGCAGGGCGCGCGGGTCGGCGAGTCGCATGGTGGCCGCCCAGGAGGGGGCGATCTTGTCGAGTCACGCGCGCGTGGCCGCCGTTCTCGACATACTCCTCCTCCGTGTACGAGGCGATTCCACTGCTGCCCGCCGTGACCGGAGGGTGCGGATCGAGGTTCGCCTCCGCGAGGACCAGCCTGGACACGAGTTCGGGGCGCCGGTGGGCCAGCACGATGGCCACTGCTCCGCCCATGCTGTGCGCGACGAGCTCCGCCGCCCCGACACGGGCCTCGTCCAGCGCGACGGCGAGGGCGTCCGCGTGGTCCTCCAGGGTGTAACCGAAGTCCGCAGGCCGGTCGCTGATGCCGTGACCGGGCAGGTCGACGAACAGAGTGCGACGGCCCGCCAGTTCGGGCCGGGCCGCGATGTGGGCGTGGTAGACCGTCGAGACCGACCCCAGGCCGTGTATGTACACCCGGGCCGGTTCGGCGCCCGTGGCCTCCGTCCAACGGATGTGGCTTCCCTCGCCATCGAACTCGACCTGCTTCATCGCTCTCCTTTTGGTGCCGTTTCATCGTTTCCCACGCCTTAGGGAGAATACCTCGTACTCGATGTATAGAGAGCCCGATGTATAGAGTGTGTGATGTACAGCGTGCGTGCGGCAGAATGTCGGGCATGCTGGAGCTGGCCATCCTCGGTTTTCTGTACGACGCCCCATTGCACGGCTACGAGCTGCGCAAGCGCATCGCCGCGCTGACCGGACACGTGAAGCCCGTCGCGGAGAGCACGCTGTATCCCGCGATCAAGAGGCTGGAGAAGGCGGAGCTGCTGGCGCGGGCAACGCAGCCCGGCTCCGTAGCCGCCCCTCGTCATGTCCTGACGCTCACCGAGGAGGGCGGACGCGAGCTGCGCCGTCGGCTCGCGGAACCCGTACAGCGCGACATCACCGACGAGAACCGCTGGTTCACGGTGCTCGCCTTCCTCCGACACCTGGACGACCCGGCAGCGCAGGCCGCGGTGCTGCGGCGTCGGCTCGCCTTCCTGGAGGAACCCGCGAGCTTCTTCTACGAAGGCGACCGGCCGCTGCGTGCCGAGGAACTGGGCGATCCCTTCCGGCGGGGCATCCTGGTCATCGCACGGGCGACGAGCAGGGCCGAGCTCTCCTGGCTGCGGGACACGATCGACTCACTCGACAGGAGTGGCCGGTGAGTCAGCGCGGGCGTCGAGGCGCGCCTAAGGAGTGCGAGCGGCTGCTGGTAGCGCTTCACCGGGCCGTCCCCCTTCTGCCGCCGAAGCTTCAACTCTACGTTGAGTAGCAGCACATGAACGATCAGCGATGGCAACCGCGTAGGAGGAAGGTGGCCCGATGGCCGGCATGTTCGGCAGACTCCGCAAGATATGGCACCGGATAGCCGCCGAAGGGGCCGGGACACAGCGGCCCGTGAAGCGGCCACCCGAGAAACGTGCACACAATCTTTTCGAGGCGGCCGCGGCGTATGTGTCGGCGCGCGCGGAGGACGATCAGGAGCAGATCGACGAGGCCGCGGCCTGGGTGTCGCCCGAGGCGCTGTCGTTCGGGGTGAACGAGCTGGCCTGCCGGGCCGTCATCGCCCTGGCGCGGGAGCGCGGCGAATCGCCCCGGACGGTGGCGCGGACACTGCTCGGTCTGCCCACGGTCTGACCGCCGAGGGCCATGGCAGGTCGTTTCGCCCCTGTCCGGCCGGGTAACTGCAGCTCCGCGTGTGTTTCGGGGCCGTGACAACCGCCGTCCGATCGCATTATGGTGCGCCGACGAACGTAGCGATCGGGAGGCTGGGATGGCCGGGACGGACGATGGCGCCGTCGCCACCGGGGACGACGACGCGCTGCTTGTGCTGACGGCGGCGCTGCTGACGCCCGCGAAGTTCCCCAGCGTGCTGGGAGACGACTACCCGGAGGCCTGCGCGGCGCTCGACCTGGCGCCCCTGGCCGACGGGTACGGTCTCGTGCTCGGCCAGGACGGCGACGGTGCGCGGTGGACGGTCGTCATCGACGACGTCTCGCTGGTCGCCGTCGCCATCGCGTCCTGGGACTGCGGCATGGAGCACGAGCTGTCGCCCGACGAGCGTACGGTCGTCTCCGCGCTGCCCGGCTGGCCCCTCGATGTCGCCGTGTCGGCCCCCGGAGTGCCGGCCCCGCACGACCCCGCGCCCGAGCTCGCGGAGCGGCCCCCGCTCACTCCACCGGACACCACCGTCTGGGGACCGGCCCAACGGCGCCTCGGTGCTGACGAGATCGCCCTGCAGTGGGCGATCTGGCGGGAACAGGTCGACGACGGCGACTTCGTCAGACCGGACGATGTGGCTCGGTCCGAGGACGCCCCCGGGGAGGGGACCGGGAGCGGCGGCGAGCCGCGCAGCAGTGTCCGCCGGGTGCTCGAGGAGGCGCGGTCCTACGTGGACACGCCACCGCCGCTGGGCCGCGTCCGCTCGGCCTTCGCCTCCGGCGACGCCCGGACTCTGCGCGCCGACGGCCCAGGCTGGTCCATGGTCGCCCGGACCGACGACATCGCGTTCGTCCTCCTGGACGAGGAGCCCGGAGAGGTCATGCCCGTCCGCCGCGGGCCCGAACTGCCCGGTCTCCTGGAGGCCCTCGACAAAATGGCCGTACGCCCCAGCTGAGGGGCCGCGCCGCGTCGGATTCCCGTGGCGCGGCCACGGTCAGAGGCGCGTGTCCGGGTCGATGAGGAGTGCGCCCATCGCCGTGTCGTGGTCGCAGCGCTGTTCGCGTGAGCGCGGTGGCCGCACCCACGCCGCGGCAGCACAGGCCGCCAGTTCCGGGTCGTCGTCCTCGATCGCGGTCCGACGCGCCTGTGCGTCGAGGTCAGGGAGCGCGGCGAGATGACGGCCGAGGAGTTCGGCGGCGGTCGTGCTCAGTTCGGGGCGCGCCGACGCCTTGGGTGACAGGACGGACCAGATGGCCCGGGCCGTCTCCTCGTCGACATGCAAGGGTGCCACCGGGCCGGTATGCCGTGCTGTGGAGAGGATCTGACCGAGCAATTCAACGGCGAACGCCGCCCGTTCGTGTCGGCCGGTGGTCGCGGCGCGCTCCACGACGCGGCGCAGCAGCCGTTCGCCGGCGGACAGGGTGGGGGCGGTGGAGTCCCGCGCCTGGACCGTGGTGAGGACGGCGTCGCGCAGGACGCGTTCGGGAAGTGCCGCGAGCAGGCGGGGCGCGGCCCCCGCGAGTTGATCGAGGGTGGCTCCGCGCACCGCGTCCTGGTCGTGCCAGGCCCGCTCGCAGTCGACGGCGACCCGTGCGAACTGGGCGGGGTCTCCTTCGAGTTCCGCGCACGTCAGCAGGGCCGGCCAGGCCTGGACGCGGTGGTGGATACGGTGGTTGGCGGCGAGTTCACGCAGGAGGGGCTCGCCCTGCGCGAGGGGCAGAGCCGCGGCCACCCGTGCCGTCGACCAGGAGGGCCGCCTGTGCTTCTCCAGCCAAGGGGCGAGCAGGGCCGTACGATCCGCCGGTTCGAGGGCGGCGAGCGCGGTCAGCTCGGCGCTGCGCATCCGGCCCCGGTCCACGGTGCGCCGCTCGACGACGCGTCGCCGTTCGACGGGCGGCAACAACCGCAGCAGGCCGTCGGGGGCCACTTCGCGGCGACCGGGGCCGCGTGCGCGACTGCCGGTGGACGCGCAGCGTTCGGCGAGTACGACGAGGTCCTCGGTGGGCAGTCCACGCAGAGCACGTCGCAGGGAAGGCGGCAAAGGTCCTGCGGGGATGGGGAGTTCCCGGGGCGACCCGTCGCTGCCGGGCTGTGCGGCGCGCAGTACGGCGACCGCTTCGCCGGGCAGGTGGAGTGCCGCGAGGACTGCCCGCGGGGTGAGCAGACCGGGTGCTCGTTCCAGCAGGATCAGGGCCGCACGTGGGTCGCGTTGTGCCGCGACCGAGGCGACGGCCCGGTGGCGCCGGGTGAAGCGGTACGCGTCCCTTGACGGCCGTCCCTCCCCCAGTGCGCTAAGATGTTCCGCCACCGCGCGGGGGGCCGTGCGGGCCAGCGTGGTCAACGCGCCAAGCGGCACATTGAGTCGGGGCAGCCATGCGGCGGCGGTCTCCGCGGGGCAGGCGGACAGCAGCCGAGCCGCTTCCTGGGCGCCATGACGCTGGAACACTTGAGGCAGCAGTTTGGCGGCGAGGGCCCGGCGGTGGCTGAGCCTCAGAAGTCGGTACGTGTCGTGGCGCGTCGCCCTGATCTCGCTCAAGGCGAGGCGTTCCAGGGCCTGTTCAGGGACAGGGAGCCGAAGCGCGGCCGAGCGGGCGCGGCGGCTCAGTAGTGGGTCGGCGAGGGCCTCGGTCACCCGGTCGAGGTCGTGGCGTGCGACGGCCAGGAACAGCGCCGTGTGCCGTTCGTCGGAGTCACCGGCGTCGAGTGCACCGTGGAGCGATGCGTAGGCGTGCGGGGTGAGGGTGCGGGCGTAGCGCGCCAGGGCGCTCATACGTGCCGGGAAGGGCAGGGGGTCGAAGTGAGCCCTCAGCCAAGCGGGCGTCAGTGGAGCCGGCGGGGTCTGGGGCTGTCGGGGTGGCGTGGGGGACGCCTCGTATCGGGCCATCAGCGCTCACCGTGGAGTCGCTGGGCCTCCTTTCGATCCATCATGCCGATCATCGTCGCGAACCGGTGATCGTCACGCAAGGGATTTTCGCGCCCGGCGGCGGCCCCGACGCCCGGGGCAGTCACCGCCGGGCTGGAGCGGGGCATGCGGCCGCCCGCGGACCGTGCCGTCGGCACGCCCGCGAGCGGCGACGGGGTCGCCTCGCGCTGGCGAGGACGCACCCGGGTCAGGCAGCACCTCAGCGGCCGAGCTCCTTGCGTGTGATACGGCGCAGCCTGCGCCGCTGCGAGGGGTCCAGCGTCAGGTACGCGGCCGCCGGAACTCCCAGCACGATCAGGAAGGCGGCCCACCAGGGCAGCCAGATCAGCAGGATGAGGCCGACCGCCACACCTCCTGCGGCGATCTTCGCGTTCTTCGACATGTGTCGCCTCCTTCGCGGCTGGTGCCGCTCTCTGTCCTGAAAACGGGTCCGCGCCTCTCACGGTTCCAGTGCGCGACCCTGAGACATCCCTGAGGCGCTCCCCCGACTCACCCCTGAGACCCACCGTCGCTACTCGGTCCTGAGGGGCTCGCCGACCTCGTACATGTGGCGCAGGGCCTGCCGGTAGGAGTCGACGAGCCCGGTTTCCACGTATGGGATACCCAATTCCCGGCAGTGTGCGCGCACCAGCGGCTGGGCAAGGCTCAGGTGAGGCCGGGGCATGTTCGGGAACAAGTGGTGCTCGATCTGATAGTTGAGGCCGCCGAGGAACCAGTCGGTCAGGGCGGCGCCACGAACGTTGCGGGAGGTGAGCACCTGGCGGTGCAGATGGCCCCAGCGCTCGCCGCCCGGGTCGGGCATCTCCATGCCCTTGTGATTGGGCGCGAAGGCCATGCCCAGGTGCAGGCCGAACAGTGCCTGGTGCAGCGCGGCGAACGCGAGAGCCTTGCCAAGGGACATGGAGGTGAGCAGCATGGTCGCGTACGCCACGACGTGGGTCACCAGCAGCAGGGCCTCCGCCGCCCGCTCGCGCGGCGGCTGCCGGCGCAGGTCCTGGAAGCCGTGGATCTTCAGGGCGACGCCTTCCAGGAGGGTGAGCGGGAAGAAGAGCCAGGCCTGGTTGCGGGTGAGCCAGCGCCGGAAGCCGACCCTGCCCTTGGCCTGCTCGCCAGTGAAGACCAGGATGTCGGCGACGACGTCGGGATCCTTGTCGATGTGGTTGGGGTTGGCGTGGTGACGATTGTGCTTGGCGTTCCACCAGGCAAAGCTCATTCCCAGGAGCAGGTTGCCGTGGATCAGGCCGATCACGCGGCCGGCCGCCCTGTTGCCGGTGATCTGCGAGTGGCCCGCGTCGTGTCCTATGAAGGCAGTGCGGGCCGAGAACACGGCGAGCAGTGGGGCGAGGAGCAGGGCCCACCATGAGTCGCCGATCAGGACGACGCCCGTCACGACACCGGCCAGGGCCAGCGCGTTCAGGGTGATCGTGCGCGCGTACCAGCCGTGGCGCCGGTCCAGCAGTCCCTGGATCTTGACGGTGCGCAGGAGGGGTGCGAATTCACTTCCGTGGGTCTGCCCGACGCTCGCCCCTGGAGGGTTTTCCGCGACGGTTGCGGCGGTCTGGGACATGGTGGGTCTCCGGTCTTTCAGTGGACGGGCCGACCTGATGAAACGTACGAATCAGTAACCCTCGGCGACCATGGCGCCACCACCCGTGTCCGTACGGGGGTTTCCCCGCGCCTCCAGGGGGGGTACACGTACACCCCTGGCATGAAGTGAGCCACCTCACGGCCCGGACATGCCCGCCCCGCCCCGCGCAGCGCTGTATCCTCGGCGGCTCCGAAGCCCGGTAGTCAAATTTGAGGAATGCGCCAACGCTGTGCAGAGAATTCCTGCGGCAACGCCCGCCGAGATCTCCGAACTGGCCCATTGCTGTGCCGTGTTCATGCCCGCCGACCCGTCCCGCGCCGGAAGCGTCGCCTTCTGGCGGCCCGACGGCGGCGTCCCGCCGGTGGTGGCGTCCGGCGCCGCCGAGGAGCTGACCGTCGTGCTGCCCGGAGACCGCGGTGTCGAGCTCGTGACGGTACCCGCCGTCCTGCTCCCGGTGCGCGCCGCACTGCCGGTTCTCACGCGCACGCGAGGCGCCGCACAGGCCCACCGGGCGACTTCGTTCTGGGGCGCAGCCGCCGTGCTCGCCCTCCAACTCGCCGCGCGCGGACTGCTGCTGCCGGGTCTGACCGCCGGTGACCACGACGCGTGGCGGGCGGGGCCGCTGCGCGCCGACGACCTGGAGCGGGTCCGCGAACTCGCCGCCGCAATGCCTCCGGACGCGCACGCCGTGCCGGTGGACGGTGCCGAGCCGCTGCGGCTGCCCGACCCGGAGCGGCTGCTGCGCGCCTTTCTCGACGCCGTCGCGGATGCGCTGCCCCGCTCCCCCGCCGCGTCGCTCGCCGCGGGAGGTCCGGCCTTCGCGGCGCGGGAGCCGCAGCACGTCCCGGAGCAGCGCGCCTGGGCCGCCGACGTCGCCGCGGGGCACGACGCGGGCGTACGTATCTCGCTGCGCATCGAGGTCCCGGGGTTGGCGTCGGTCGTGGCGGACGAGACGCGGCTGTCGTTCCGCGGGGTGCTGCAGGTGCACAGCGTGAGCGATCCCGGCCTCGTCGCGGACGCCTCGAGCGTCTGGGCCGGATCAGCGGCCTTCGGCCCACGCGCACGGATGGACGTTCTGCTGGCCCTGCGCCGCGCGGCCCGCGCCTGGCCCCCGCTCACGCCGTTGCTCTCGGCGACGGTGCCGGATACCGTCGAACTCGCCGACGAGGAAGTCACCGAACTTCTCGGCGAGGGCGCCCGACTGCTGGCGTTCGCCGGCGTCGACGTGCACTGGCCCAAGGAACTGGCGCGCACGCTGACCGCCCGCGCGGTCATCGGCCCGCCGGACGACGAGCCGGGTCCGGACAAGGCAGCGGACGACCGGGGCCCGGACCTCGGCGCGTCGGACATGCCTTCCTTCCTGTCGGCGGACGCGCTGCTCGCCTTCAACTGGTTGTTCGCACTGGGCGATCAGCAGCTCACCCGACAGGAGCTGGACCGGCTCGCCGAGGCCAACCGCCCGATGGTGCGGCTGCGCAACCAGTGGGTCCTCGTCGACCCTCAGGAGGTGCGCCGCGCCCGGGCGCAGCAGGACCGCAAGGTCACCCCCATCGGCGCGCTGAGCGCCGCTCTCACGGGCTCGACGGAGGTCGACGGCCGCAGGGTCGACGTACGGCCCACGGGGTGGCTGGCGACGCTGCGGGAGCGGCTCTCGGACCCGGAGGGTCAGGAGCCGGTCGGGCAGCCCGCCGCGCTCACCGGGACGCTGCGGGACTACCAGGTGCGGGGCCTCAACTGGCTGGCCCGGATGACCTCGCTGGGACTGGGCGGCTGTCTGGCCGACGACATGGGCCTGGGCAAGACGATCACGCTGATCGCCCTGCATCTGCACCGGCAGACCGACGCGTCGGCCGCGGGCCCCACTCTCGTGGTCTGTCCGGCCTCTCTGATGGGCAACTGGCAGCGCGAGATCGAGAAGTTCGCGCCTGGCACACCCGTGCGCCGTTTCCATGGCTCGCGGCGCAGTCTGGAAGGCCTGGCGGACGGAGAGTTCACACTCACCACGTACGGCACGATGCGGCTCGACTCGGCGCGGCTGGCCGAGGTGGCGTGGGGCATGGTGGTCGCGGACGAGGCCCAGCATGTGAAGAACCCCTACTCGGCGACGGCACGAGCCCTGCGCACCATCGGCTCACGCGCGCGCGTGGCGCTCACCGGCACCCCGGTGGAGAACAGTCTCTCGGAGCTGTGGGCGATCCTCGACTGGACGACGCCGGGCCTGCTCGGCAGTCTCGGCGCCTTTCGAACGCGGTACGCGCAGGCCGTCGAGGGCGGTCAGGATCCCGCGGCCGCCGAGCGGCTCGCCCAGCTCGTACGACCGTTCCTGCTGCGGCGCCGCAAGTCGGACCCCGGGATCGCGCCCGAGTTGCCGCCGAAGACCGAGACCGACCGTGCCGTGTCGCTCACCCAGGAGCAGACGGGGCTGTACGAGGCGATGGTGCGCGAGACGCTCGCGGAGATCTCGGGCGCGGACAGCATGGCGCGGCGCGGTCTGATCGTGAAGCTGCTCACCGGGCTGAAGCAGATCTGCAACCACCCGGCGCAGTTCCTCCAGGAGGACCTGCCGAAGATCCCCGGCAGGTCTGGGAAACTGGAACTGCTGGACGAACTGCTCGACACCATCCTCTCCGAGGGAGCGAGCGTTCTGGTCTTCACGCAGTACGTGCGGATGGCGCGTCTCATCGAGCGCCATCTGGCGGCGCGCGGCGTGCCGACGCAGTTCTTGCACGGCGGGACGCCCGTCCACGAGCGCGAGGCCATGGTGGAGCGCTTCCAGAACGGCGAAATCCCCGTCTTCTTGTTGTCGTTGAAGGCCGCGGGCACAGGGCTGAACCTGACGCGGGCCGAGCATGTCGTGCACTACGACCGCTGGTGGAACCCCGCCGTCGAGGCACAGGCCACGGACCGCGCGTACCGCATCGGGCAGAGCCGGCCCGTGCAGGTCCACCGGCTGATCGCCGAGGGAACCATCGAGGACCGCATCGCCGAGATGCTGCGGCGCAAGCAGCGGTTGGCCGACGCGGTCCTCGGGGCAGGCGAGGCGGCGCTCACGGAGCTGACCGATGCCGAACTGGCCGACCTGGTGGAGCTTCGAGGGGGCACACGATGACCGACCGGAACGAGGAGCGCACGTTCGCTGCGCTGCCGGCCACGCAGGGGCGGGGCTTCGCGCAGACATGGTGGGGCCGGTCCTGGCTGAAAGCGCTGGAGGACGCGGCGCTGGACGCGGAGCAGGTGAAGACGGGCCGCAGACTCGCGCGTGCGGGGGCGGTGGGCGCCGTGTCGGTGCGTCCGGGGCGCATCACGGCCGTCATCCAGGACCGCGACCGCACCACACACCGCGCGGACGTGCTGCTTCAGGAGCTGTCGGCGGAGCAGTGGGACCGGTTCCTGGACATGGCGGTCGAGCGGGCCGGGCATGTGGCGGCGCTGCTCGACCGTGAGATGCCGCCGCACCTGTTCGAGGACGCGGCCGCCGCGGGAGTCGAACTGCTGCCGGGCCTGGGTGACTTGGAGGCCCAGTGCGACTGCGGGGCCTGGGACCACTGCGGGCACACCGCGGCGCTCTGCTACCAGATGGCGCGTCTGCTCGACCAGGATCCGTTCGCCCTGCTGCTGATGCGCGGTCGCGCCGAGCGCATGTTGCTGGACGAGCTGCAGCTGCGCAGCAGCGCGAGCGCACAGGGTCCGCTGGAAGCGCCGGGCCCCGCTGAGGAAGGCGTGGACGCCGTCGAGGCTTACGCGTCCGGGGACATCCTGCCGCCCCTGCCCGCCATCCCACCGCTGCCTGCAGAGCCCGGCCCCCCGCCCGTCCTGGACACCGAGGCCGCGCCCGCGCCCGGCGTCGACCCGTCCGCCATGGAGTTCCTGGCCGTCGCCGCGGCGGCCGAGGCGCACCGGCTGCTCGCCGAGGCTCGCAGGCCCGGTCATGGACAGGACGCGGCCGAGGCGGAGTTGACGCTCGGGCAGGACGCGGTCCGGCTCGCGGCGGCCACCACCGAGCGCGCGATCGTTGAGCGGTTGGCCAACGGGTCGGGGCGTGACCGGCAGGAACTGGCGCTCGCCGTACACGCCTGGCACCACGGGGGTGTGGTCGCGCTGGCCGTCCTCGAGGACGAGTGGACCGTGGAGGCGGACGCACTCGCACGCGCGCGTGCCGCCCTGGAGTCGGCCTGGGACGAGGACGAGCGGCCGCGACTACGCGTCGCGCACAACCGCTGGACGGCGGTCGGTACCTCGACCCAGCTGCGCCTGGGGCACGACGGCCGCTGGTGGCCGTACCGCAAGGAGCGGGGCCGTTGGACGCCCGCAGGACCGCCGGCCGGGGATCCGGCCACGGCCCTCGCCACTGCGGAGGGAGACCCGGGCGGCGAGCCGACGAACGGTTGACGCCCCTGCGTTCACCTTTGCGTCGCACGACGTTCGGTGCGGCGGCCAACTCTGGCCGCTGTCACCGAACTTGTGCCCCAGGAGGCTTGATGTTCCCGCACGCCGTCGGCCGACGCCGCGTCCACCGATCCGTCGCCGCGGGTGACCCGCACCGCAACGCTCGGCGACATACCCCTGGGCACGTTCAGCAACGCGCTGCTGCCCGGCACGGTGGACGACGACCGGGGTGTGGAGCTCGGCGGGATCGGCAGCGACATCTACCCGGCCGGACGCAAGGGCGAGTTCTGGACGGTCACCGACCGTGGGCCCAACGGGCAGATCAAGGTGGACGGCAAGAAGCGCCGCACGTTCCCGGTGCCCGGTTTCGACCCGGCGATCGTGAAGATCGGAGTGTCCGGTGACACCGTCGAGGTGCTCGACGCGATCCCGATCACCACGTCCGCCGGGGAGCCCGTCACCGGGCTGCCCGACCAGGCGGGGCGAGACGAGGCGCCGTACTCCTATGACGCGCGGACGCCGCTCACGTACAACCCGAACGGGGTGGACACCGAGGGCATCGTGCGGTCCGCGGACGGCAGCTTCTGGCTCGCCGACGAGTACAGTCCCTCACTCATCCATGTCTCTGCCCGCGGAAAGGTCCTCACGCGCTATGTGCCCAAGGGGCTGAACCTGACCGGCGCGGACTACCCGGTGGTCGAGGCGTTGCCCGCCATCCTGCTGCACCGGAAGATCAATCGCGGATTCGAGGGGCTCGCCCAGCTCCCGGGCGGCGACCTGGTGATGGCCGTGCAGAGTCCGCTGTCCCTGCCCGACGGCGACGCGGGCGACGCCTCGCGCACGACGCGGCTGCTGCGCTTCTCACCGAAGAAGCGGGCCGTCACCGCCGAGTACGCGTACCGCTTCGACCCGGTAAACGTGGTCGACCCGAGTGAGGACGACACCTCCGAGCTGAAGATATCCTCCGTGGTGGCCGTCGGCCACGACCGGCTGCTGGTGGAGGAACGCACGGACAAGGCGGCGCGGTTGCAGCTGGTGAAGCTCACGCGGGGCGCGGACATCCTCGGCGGTCCCTGGGACACCGACACGACGTCGCCCTCCCTGGAACAGCTTGACGACCCTGCGGCCTCCGGCGTCCCGGTGCCGGCCAAGCGTCTGATCGTGGACCTGGGCACGGTGGCGGGGGTGCCCGGCAAGATCGAAGGCATCGCGCGCGTGGACCACGACACGCTCGCCCTCATCAACGACAACGACTTCGGGATGACCGACGGGGCGGGCGCGTTCGACGCACAGGGCCGTCTGGTCGACAGCGGCATCGAGACGACGGTCACGTACGTGCGGCTGCCGCACGGGATCTGACCTCGGGACTCTCTTCGTACGGCACGCGTGCGTGAGCCACCAACGGCGGCCACGCGCGCGTGCCGGTCACGTCACCGGCTCAAGGCACTGCGCCGTCCGCAAGGGTCGGGATGAGCGATTGCAGGTCGCTCGGCAGGATGCTGCGCAGACCGCTCGGCAGCTCCGAGGGCAGGGACGAAGGGAGTTTGCTGGGCAGTTCGGACGGAATGCTCAGCGAGGGTGAGGGCGAACCCCGCGTGCTGCTGGTCTCGGTGGGTCCCTTCTTGTCAGGCGAGTTGCCGCTGCCGGCCATCAGCACCACGGCGACGACGGCTCCGACGGCCACGACCGCGGCCAGCACGATGAACAGTGGGTTGCGGCGGCGCCCCCCACCAAGGCTTCCAGGACCGTCGGGAGGTTCAGGGGGTGGCGGAGGACCGTAACCGTAACCACCGGAAGGGGGACCATAGCCGCCCGTAGGCGGCTCGTAGCCTCCGGGCGGCGGGCCGAAGCCACCGCCTCCTGGAGGGGGCGTGTTTCCTGGCGGCCGGGGAGGCTGGGGCGGTAAGGGCGGGGTGGCCATACCATCAAGAGTCGCCTCGAATCGGTCACGACGCGACCCCTGTACGGAAGTTGATACGGACTCATGCCATGGATCGCATGATTCCGGAGCATCGCACGCGGGCATCCGCGGAACGAGACGTGAGGCCCGGGCCCGCCAGGAGACGGGCACGGGCCTCACCGGGACACGATCAGCCCCGTGCGCCCAGCAGATGGTCCATGGCCAGCTGGTCCAGACGCTCGAAGGCCATCCCACGCGCGGCGGCCGCCTCCACGTCGAACTCTTCGAAGGCGGCACGGTCCGCGAGCAGCCCCGTCAGGCCGTCCGCCGCAGTGGGCTGCGCCAGTTCGTCGAGGCGCGATGCGCGCAGCGCCTCCTGCACCTCGGGGTCAGCCCGGAAGGCGGCCGAACGCTCCCGCAGGATCAGGTAGTTGCGCATGCAGCCGGCGGCCGACGCCCACACCCCGTCGAAGTCCTCGGTCCGCGGCGGCTTGAAGTCGAAGTGCTTCGGGCCCGCGTATCCGGCGCTCTCCAGGAGGTCGACCAGCCAGAACGCGGAGCGCAGGTCGCCGGCACCGAAGCGCAGGTCCTGGTCGTACTTGATGCCGGACTGGCCGTTGAGGTCGATGTGGAAGAGCTTGCCCGCCCACAGGGCCTGTGCGATGCCGTGCGGGAAGTTCAGCCCGGCCATCTGCTCGTGGCCCACCTCGGGATTGACGCCGTACAGCTCCGGGCGCTCCAGGCGCTCGATGAAGGCGAGCGCGTGGCCGACGGTGGGCAGCAGGATGTCGCCGCGCGGCTCGTTCGGCTTCGGCTCGATCGCGAACTTCAGGTCGTAGCCCTGGGAGGTCACGTACTCGCCGAGGAGGTCGAAGGCCTCCTTCATGCGGTCGAGGGCGACGCGTACGTCCTTGGCGGCACCGGACTCGGCACCCTCACGGCCGCCCCAGGCGACATACGTCTGGGCGCCGAGTTCGACCGCGAGGTCGATGTTGCGGACCGTCTTGCGCAGCGCGTAGCGGCGCACGTCCCGGTCGTTCGCGGTGAACGCGCCGTCCTTGAAGACGGGGTGCGTGAACAGGTTGGTGGTGGCCATCGGCACCCGCATGCCGGTCGCGTCCAGGGCCTGGCGGAAGCGCTTGATGTGCGACTCGCGCTCACTGTCCGAGGACCCGAAGGGGATCAGGTCGTCGTCGTGGAAGGTCACCCCGTAAGCACCCAGCTCAGCCAGGCGCTGTACCGACTCGACCGGGTCCAGGGCGCGCCGGGTGGCGTCGCCGAACGGGTCCCTTCCCTGCCAGCCGACGGTCCACAGGCCGAAGGTGAACCTGTCCTCGGGGGTGGGCTGGTAGTTCATGCCGCGGCTCCTTGCTAGCTCCGACTATTTCGTCATGGCGGTTAACAAATTAGTATGCGAAGGCATCTCTGGGAAGAGACGAAGTGCGAAACCTGGGCCACACCGGTCCGGGGAGCCCCAACCAGGACAGATCCCGCGGAGCCGCGGAAGAGGGAGAGCCCGATGTCAGCAGCCGAGGGTCCGCTCGTCGTCGGGGTGGACACATCCACCCAGTCCACCAAGGCCCTGGTCGTCGACGCATCGACCGGACGGGTGGTGGCGAGCGGACAGGCGCCGCACACCGTCTCCACGGGGGCGGGCCGCGAGAGCGACCCGCGGCAGTGGTGGGACGCGCTCCGCGCGGCGCTGCACCAGTGCGGCGAGGCGGCCCACGAGGCCGCGGCGGTGTCGATCGGCGGCCAGCAGCACGGGCTCGTCACGCTCGACGCCCAGGGCGATCCCGTACGCCCGGCCCTGCTGTGGAACGACGTGCGCTCGGCGCCGCAGGCCCGGCGACTGGTCGAGGAGCTGGGCGGCCCGAAGGCCTGGGCCGAGCGCACGGGCAGCGTGCCCGGCCCTTCCTTCACGGTCACGAAGTGGGCCTGGCTGGCCGAGAACGAACCCGACGCCGTACGCGCGACGGCGGCCGTACGGCTGCCCCACGACTACCTCACCCAACGGCTCACCGGAGAGGGCACGACCGACCGCGGGGATGCCTCCGGTACGGGCTGGTGGGCGTCCGGGACCGAGACGTACGACCAGGAGGTCCTCGCGCACGTCGGACTCGACCCGGCCCTGCTCCCCCGCATCGTCCGGCCCGGCGAGGTGGCCGGCACCGTGCACGCCCGTGATGAGCTGCCCTTCTCCAGGGGAACGCTGGTCGCCGCCGGCACCGGTGACAACGCGGCCGCCGCGCTCGGTCTCGGGCTGCGCCCCGGTACCGCGGTGCTGAGCCTCGGCACCTCCGGCACGGTGTACGCCGTCTCGACGCGGCGCCCCGCCGACCCGACCGGCACCGTGGCGGGCTTCGCCGACGCGCGCGGCGACTGGCTTCCGCTGGCCTGCACCTTGAACTGCACGCTCGCCGTCGACCGCGTCGCCGCCCTGCTGGGACTGGACCGCGAGGCCGTCGAAGCGGGCACGGGCGTGACCCTGCTCCCCTACCTGGACGGCGAGCGCACCCCCGACCTTCCGAACGCCTCGGGGCTGCTGCACGGACTACGGCACGACACGACGGGCGGGCAACTGCTGCAGGCGGCGTACGACGGCGCGGTCCACTCGCTCCTCGGCGCCCTCGACCTGGTGCTCGACCCGGACGCCGACCGCTCCGCGCCGCTGCTTCTCATCGGCGGCGGCGCCCGCGGAACGGCCTGGCAGGAGACCGTACGCCGATTGTCGGGACGTCCGGTTCAGGTGCCCGAGGCCAAGGAACTGGTCGCGCTGGGAGCCGCCGCCCAGGCCGCAGGCCTGCTGACCGGCGAGGACCCGGCCGCGGTCGCCCGCCGCTGGGACACGGCCCGCGGGCCGGTGCTCGACGCCGTGGAGCGGGACGAGGAGACGCTCGCGAGGATCGCCGGGGTACTCTCCGACGCGGCCCCGCTCCTGGAGCGGGAGCCGAACGGGAACTGAGCGAGCACGGACAAGGACAGCCCCGAGGGGGACCGGCCGGACGAGGACTGACGGAGGCATGACCGCACCGCTGCACGAGGCCCACCCGACCGGTTCCGGCCGTCGGCTGCCCGACACCCAACAGGGCATGCGCCGCCGCAACCTCTCCCGTGTCATGCACACCGTGAGCGCGGAGGGGCCACTGTCGCGCGCCGCCGTCGCCTCGCGCATCGGTCTGACACGGGCGGCGGTCTCCACGCTGGTGGACGAGCTGATCCGCTCGGGGCTCCTCGAAGAGCTGGGCCCCGAGCGGCCCGGCCGGGTGGGGCGGCCGGGCTCGGCACTCGCCGTCAGCGGGCGCGGCCCCTCCGGGATAGGCGCGGAGGTGGGCGTCGACCATCTGGCCGTATGCGCGGTCGATCTGCGCGGTGACATACGGGCGCGGGCGGTGCGGCACGGCACGAACCGCGGTCGGCCGCCCGAGCCGGTGCTCCAGGAACTGAGCGCGCTGGTGCGTCAGGTCGTCGCCGAGGCCGAACGGGAGGGGCTGTGGCCCGCGGGCCTTGCGGTCGCGGTACCCGGCCTGGTGGCCCGCGACGCCCGGACCGTGGTCCGCGCTCCCAACCTCGACTGGCACGACACGGACCTCGGCGCGCTACTGCCCGGGGATCTCCCGCTGACCGTGGACAACGAGGCCAACTTCGGCGGCCTCGCGGAACTCTGGCTCGGCGATGCCACCCCGCGCGACTTCCTGCATGTGTCCGCGGAGATCGGCATCGGTGCGGCAGTGCTCGTGGACGGACGGTTGCTGCGCGGAACGCGCGGGTTCGCGGGTGAGCTGGGGCATGTGCCGGTGCGACCGGAAGGGCCTCAGTGCCCGTGCGGCGGACGCGGCTGCCTCGAGCAGTACGCGGGTGAGGAGGCCGTGCTGCGCGCGGCCGGTCTGGAGCCGGGCGAGGACCGCGTCGGACTGCTGGCCGAGCGCGCCGCCCGGGGCGATGCGGAGGTACGACGTGCCCTGCGCGACGCCGGAACCGCGCTCGGTATCGCGCTGACCGGCGCCGTCAACCTGCTCGATCCCGAGACCGTCGTGCTGGGAGGAGCGCTCTCCGGCCTCGCGCCATGGCTGCTGCCCTCGCTGGAGGGCGAGTTGGCGCGGCGCACCGCGGGTCCCGTCTGTGCCGTGTCCGTCTCACGGCTGGGGCCTGAGGGCCCGCTGCTGGGGGCTGCCCACTCGGTGGTGCGAGCGGTGCTGGATGATCCGGCGGGGGTCGCGGGGCGGTCGTAGTCCACCGGTAAGCAGAGCATTTGAGGCGGTCGGGGCGCAGTAATCGCGGGCGGGACGCAGTACTCAGGTTGCTCTTCCCCCTCACGGGTGACCGAGTTGTCCACAATCCCGGAGTTCTCCACCGCCGCACGCCTGCCGTTCCGGCCCAACCGGCAAGCGCCGTACCGTGATTCACGCGAGGCGCAGCCGTCGGACTCGGACCGGTTGCCGTGTGCCAGGCGAATTGGGGGGTTCACGTGTCGGGAGAAGCGGTTCCGGGACTGCGGCGCGAGGCCGTCGGACTGCGCGCGGTCCAGTTCCAGAGCATCACGGCCCTGGCACCGGCCACGGCGGTCGCCGCGTCCATTCCGTCGGCTGCGGCCTTCGCGGGCGGCAGTCTGCCCCTGTCCGTGCTGAGTTCCTGCTGCGCGCGACGGAGTTCGCCACGGTCGCCATCGGTGTGTACACCGTGGTGAACTTCGCCTGTGCGGGCTACTTCCTGCGCCGCAGGCGCGAGTTGTTCAAACCAGTACGGCATCTGCTGTTCCCGCTGCTGGGCAGCGTCGCGTTCGTCCCCGCGCCACTGACCGCCGCGGGTCTACCGTTCTTCGACTTCGTTTCCGAACTGACCGCCCCCGTGTCCTACACGGGACCCGTCGTCGGAGTCCGGATGATGGCCGGAGTCGTGGTACAGATCGTCCTGTTGCGCCGCCACCCGGGACGCATATCCGAGACCGCCGGTGTCCACCTCGACGAGATCTCCTCCCCCGACCTTCGGCAGAGCGGAGCAGTGCAGCCATGAGTGACCCCCGGATCCTGACCGTTCGGCCCGAACCGGGCGAGTACGCCTGGACGTTCGGCGGCGCGCCGCCTGTGTCACGCATCGCGCCGGGCACAGTGCTCGATCTGTACACCGAGGACTGCTTCGCCGGGCGGGTGCGCTCCGAGAAGGATCTTGTGTCCGAGGTGTGCGAGTTCCCGTTCCTCAATCCGCAGACCGGCCCCTTCCACGTGGAGGGCGCCGAGCCGGGCGACACGGTGGCGGTGCACTTCGTCTCGATCGAGCCGGCCCGCGACTGGGCGGCCTCGACGACGGTACCGCTGTTCGGCGCGCTCACCTCGACGCACTCCACGGCCACGCTGCAGCCGCCGTTGCCGGAGACCGTGTGGATCTGGCAGCTCGACCGGGAGCGGCGCACCGCGCTCTTCCGCGCGCGTGACAGTGACATCCAGATCGCGCTGCCCATGGATCCGATGCACGGCACCGTCGGTGTGGCGCCGGCGAATCTGGAGGTGCGCTCCGCGCTGGTGCCGGACGCTCACGGCGGAAACATGGACACTCCGGAGATGCGGGCTGGCGTCACCTGCTTCCTCGGGGTGAATGTCGAGGGCGCCCTGTTGAGCCTCGGTGACGGACACGCGCGGCAGGGGGAGGGCGAGACGTGTGGAGTGGCCGTCGAGTGCGCCATGAACACCGTGGTGATCGTCGAGCTGCTCAAGGAAGTCGCCACTCCTTGGCCGCGCATCGAGTCCGACACACACATCATCTCGACCGGCTCGGCGCGCCCGCTGGAGGACGCGTTCCGCATATCGCAGCTCGACCTGGTGCAGTGGCTGGTGCGCGACTACGGATTCAGTGAGCTGGACGCATACCAGTTCGCGACGCAGGCGGTCGAGTCGCCGCTCGCCAACGTCTGCGACACCAACTACACGTGCGTCGCCAAGCTCCGCAAGGAATGGCTGCCCCCGCGCGAGACACATCGCGGTCTGCACGCACAGCTGCGCGAGACAGCCGCGACGCTGCGCCGCTGAGAGGGGCGGAACCTCACCTCACCTCACCTCACCTCACCTCACCTCACCTCACCTCACCAACGAAGCGTCTCCCACCACCGAAAGGCAATCACCCCATGGAACGGGCAAGATCGTTCCCAAGTCGGCGACGGCTGCTCAAGGGCGCCGCCCTCGCAGCCCTGCCCTACGCGTTACTCCCCGGCACGGAGGGCACGGCAGAGGCCGCGGCCGTCGACTATGCGCTCGCCGAATGGGCACCGGCGAGCACCTCCAACTACACGGCGTCCAGCCGACCGACGGCCTATCCACTCGACTACGTGGTCATTCACGTCACGCAGGAGACCTACTCCAAGACCGTTTCCATCTTCCAGAACCCCCACAAGCAGGTGTCCGCGCACTACCTCGTGCGATCGGCCGACGGACATGTCGCCCAGTGCGTCAGGGAGCACGACATCGCCTGGCACGCGGGGAACTGGGACTACAACACCCGCAGCATCGGCATCGAACACGAGGGCTGGGTGGATCAGCCCTCCTATTTCACCAACGCGCTGTACGAGGAGTCGGCCAAGCTGACAGCCGCGATCTGCACGAACTACAGCATCCCCAAGGACCGGGCGCACATCATCGGCCACTACGAAGTACCGGGCACCGACCACACGGATCCGGGGCCGAACTGGGACTGGACCCGCTACATAAGGCTCGTCAACCTCGCCTGACAGTGAAGGCCGCCGCTGGATCCGGGCCATGCGCGATAAGGTGAGCGCCGCGTGAGGAGCACGGTCACAACGCTTGTCCGCGCCCGTACCGGGAGTGACGATGGTCCCAGCCGCATCGCCTTCCGGGAGGCCGAGTTGACCAATCCGTGGGTGGCACTGGAACCCGGGGCCGATCCCGTCGAGCGGGTACGGACACTGCACCGCGCGCACCAGGCGTTCACGGAGGCGGGCACGGTGCCGCGGCCGGTGCGCTCCGTGGTGGCCGACTCGTGGCGGCGTTCGGCGCGGGCCGGTGTCGTACCGGACGGGACCGCGACGGTAGAGCTCACGGACGGCGACCTGGGCTCCTATCGGGCGGAGCATCCGCTGGCCCGGGTGATGCCGCTCTTCCGGGAGCTCATGGGGACGTTCGCGTCGGACGGCGAACACCTGCTGGCGGTATGCGACGCGCAGGGCAGGCTGCTGTGGGTCGAAGGACACCCGGAGACCCGACGGCAGGCGGGGCGGATGAACTTCGTGCCGGGTGCACGCTGGTCGGAGACCTCGGTCGGCACGAACGCACCGGGAACGGCGGTCGCCGTCGACCGGCCGGTGCAGGTGTTCGCGGCCGAGCACTTCATTCGTCGGGTCCAGCCCTGGACGTGCGCGGCGGCTCCGGTGCACGATCCGCGTACCGGGCGGGTGCTCGGCGCGGTGGACATCACCGGCGGGGACTGGCTCGCGCATCCGCACAGCCTCGGTTTCGTCCAGGCGGTGGCGCGAGCCGCCGAGTCCCAGCTGGCGTTGCTCGCGCCGGCGGATGCGGCGACCGACACGGTAGAACTGACCGCGCTCGGTCGCGACGAGGCTCAACTGGTCATGGGCGGCCGGAAGGTCGGGCTCAGTCGCAGGCACAGCGAGATCCTGGTGCTGCTGGCCGGACACCCTGAGGGGCTGACGGGCGACGAGTTGCTGTGCGCGCTGTACGAGGACGAGTCGGTGACGCCAGTGACGCTGCGCGCCGAGCTGACCCGCTTGCGTCGACTCCTCGGCCCCGACCTGCTGGCCTCGCGCCCCTACCGGCTGACCGCGCCGGTCGAGTCCGATGTCGCGGTCGTGGAACGACGGCTCGGCGCGGGTGCGGTCACGGCCGCCGCGGCGGCGTACGCCGGTCCGCTGCTGCCGGGTTCGGGAGCCCCGGCGGTGGTGCGGTTGCGGCGCCGACTCGCCGACGGGCTGCGTACGGCGCTCATCGCCCGTCGTGACCCCGACCTGCTGGCGGACTGGGCGCGCGCCCCGTGGGGCGAGGACGACCTCGACGTATGGCGGGCGCTGGCCGCCGTACACCCGACGGCGGCGGTGAAGGCGCGCCTGGACGAGCTGGAATCCGAGCAGGCCGCACCGCCGGGCCGACCGCGCCCCATGACGCCCGCCGGGCGGGGCCGCCCCCACGACAGGCAGGGAGGACTGCCCGCGTCCGCAACGTCGTTGCAACGTCCTCGCTCCTAGCCTCGCGGCGAGAGCTGCCCAACGGCGGGCAGCGCTTCTCCGGGAGGCACACCAGCATGACCCGTTACGCGGCGCCCGGCACCGAGGGCGCGATCGTCTCCTACCAGGCGCGTTACGACCACTTCATCGGCGGCGAGTACGTAGCGCCGGCTCGCGGGCAGTACTTCGAGAACCCGAGCCCGGTGAACGGGCAGCCGTTCACGGAGGTCGCGCGGGGCTCCGCGGAGGACGTGGAGCGGGCGCTTGACGCGGCGCACGCGGCCGCGCCCGGCTGGGGCCGCACCTCTGTCACTGCGCGGGGCGACATCCTGCTCAAGATCGCCGACCGGATGGAGGCGAACCTGGAGAAGCTGGCGGTCGCCGAGAGCTGGGAGAACGGCAAGCCGGTACGCGAGACGCTGGCCGCCGACATCCCGCTCGCCATCGACCACTTCCGTTACTTCGCCGGGGCGATCCGCGCCCAGGAGGGTTCGCTCGGCGAGGTCGACGACGACACCGTCGCCTATCACTTCCACGAGCCGCTCGGGGTCGTCGCGCAGATCATTCCGTGGAACTTCCCCATCCTGATGGCGGTCTGGAAACTCGCCCCGGCGCTGGCGGCGGGGAACGCGGTCGTCATCAAGCCCGCCGAGCAGACCCCGGCGTCCATCCACTACTGGATGAGCCTGATCGCGGATCTGTTGCCGCCGGGCGTCGTCAACATCGTCAACGGCTTCGGGGTGGAGGCGGGCAAGCCGCTCGCGTCCAGTCCGCGGGTGGCGAAGGTGGCGTTCACGGGTGAGACGACGACGGGGCGGCTGATCATGCAGTACGCCTCGGAGAACATCAAGCCTGTCACCCTGGAACTCGGCGGTAAGTCCCCGAACATCTTCTTCGACGACGTCTGGGCCAATAACGACGACTTCCGGGACAAGGCGCTCGAAGGCTTCACCATGTTCGCACTCAACCAGGGCGAGGTGTGCACATGTCCGTCCCGGGCGATCGTCCAGCGCGGTCACTACGGCGAGTTCCTGGAGGCAGCGGTCGCCCGCACCGAGCTGATCAAGCCGGGTCACCCGCTCGACACCGACACGATGATCGGCGCGCAGGCCTCCAACGACCAGTTGGAGAAGATCCTCTCCTACCTGGACATCGGCCGGAAGGAAGGCGCCCGGATCCTCATCGGCGGTGAACGCGTCGAGTACGACGGGGAGTTGAAAGGCGGCTACTACGTTCAGCCGACGATCTTCGAGGGCGACAACCGGATGCGGATCTTCCAGGAGGAGATCTTCGGCCCGGTCGTCTCAGTCACGTCGTTCGACGACTTCGATGACGCCGTCAAGATCGCCAACGACACGCCGTACGGCCTCGGAGCCGGCGTATGGACGCGTGACATCAACACCGCCTACCGCGCGGGCCGTGCGATCCAGGCGGGCCGGGTGTGGACGAACTGCTACCACGCCTACCCCGCACACGCGGCGTTCGGCGGCTACAAGCAGTCCGGCATCGGCCGCGAGACCCACAAGATGATGCTGGAGCACTACCAGCAGACCAAGAATCTTCTGGTGTCGTACTCGCCGAAGAAGCTGGGCTTCTTCTAGGCGCACGAAAAAAGGCGCCTGACCTGGTCTTTCACCCGTCAGGCGCCTTTCCCTCAGCTTACTCTCGGCCGAGCCCGGCTTGCGTGCTAACTCCCAATTCCTCCCGCATCTGTACCGCTCCTGACCAGTACTTCCGGACCAGTCACGGACCAAACCCACGCTTCAGCCCTCGGTTGCTTCGCCTTGGCTGACACGCCCCCACTCCTGCATCGACTGCTCGATGAGGCAGTTCGCCTGTTCTCGAACGCCGTCGAGGAACTTGGCGTAGTGACGGAAGAGAACCTCGATGCTTTGGCCGGCGCGGCGGGCGCATTCGGCCGGGTCCACTCCGGAGTAGAGCCAGAACGAGATCCCCGCGTGCCGGAGATCGTAAGGTCGCTTAGCCAGGTCAGAGGTGCGCTCCGGGCGAGTCAGGGCGTGTTCCCGGGCCCGCGCCCACGTCTTGCCGTATGCGGCAGCGTCGACGTAGTTGCCAGCCTCGTTCCGGAAGAGTCGGCCATCAGGTGCCACGTCGAAGCGTTCCACGTGGGCACGCAGCATGCGTACGGACTCTGCTGCGCATTTCGCTGGGGCGTGTGGGCGTGACCGTGTCGGGGCCGGCAGCTGCGAGGTGACGTAGGGGCGTCAGGTCTCCCGGTGCTCGCTCAGAACAGTGCTGGGCCCTCGCCGCTGGTGTCCACGATGACTGGCCGGAACTGGGCAGGGAGGCCGTCCAGGCGGTCAGGACCGGCCGCGGCGGCCACGGCAGGGGCCGTCTCGGCCAGCCAGGTGCGAAACCGCTCGGCGGCTTCGCGGTAGGGGACTCGCGCCAGGACACGGTGCTCGCCGGAGGGGCAGAAGTCGACGGCGACCGTGAGCAGGCAGGAACGGGGCGCCTGGTGACTGCCCGTCCAGGACACGCGCAGGACACCGCAGGGTGTGCGCCCGCGGGGAGCGGGGTGGGTCGGGCGCAGTGATCGGCAGGCTGTGTGGGCGGTCCATGCGGCGAGGTGGGGCAGGGGCAGGGTGGTGCGTGCGCGGCAGCCGGGGCAGCGGTGCCAGTGGCGGAGCCAGTCGTCGGTGTCGGTGTGGAAGAGGCGTGTGTAGCGGTTCGCCACGCGGATGTCGTTGCTGTACAGGTGGTCGGGGCGTTCCAGTGTGTTGCAGGACTGGCAGAGGGGGGCGCGGACGTAGCCGTGTTCGTGGCAGTGGTCGAGGACTGTGGCGGGCGCAGTGCGGCAGACAGCGCACGCCCACCCAGCCACCCTGCGGGAGGTACCGGGCTTCCTGCTGAGCACCGAGTACAGCTGGCCTTCCAGCTCTTTGTTGTACGGGCGCAGTGAGGCGGTGGGGCCCTCGGGGCTCGTCGTCTGCCGACCGCCGGCGTCTCGGGCCTGCCGGGGGTAGGACGGCGGCTCGGTGACGGCTGCGCCTGCCTGGCGGGTCCGCGCGGCTTGCACCCACTGCGTTTCGGCGTGCTCGGCCGCGTCCAGCAGCCTGACCACGGCGCGCGGCAGCCACCACGTGCGCTGCGTCCCGTCGCGGGTCTGCTCCACGAGTATCTGTCGCCAGTCGATCCCCGCCAGATGGTACGGCCGGCCGACTTCACATCTTGCTGCCCGCGCGGGGCCGCCCGGCTCCTGCAGTTCCCGCGTGATGCGCCGGCGCCAACGCAGCGGCGTTTCCTCGTTGTACTCCTGCCTCGGCGCCCCACGAAACGGACCGATGCGGACCAGGTCCTGCCGGTCCATTCCCACCGCGTTCAGTTCCGCGGCCGCCCGGCGCACCTGAGCCTCCGGAACACTCCACTGACCGCCGCTCGCCCTCACCGTCGCCACCACATGGCCGCCGAGCAGGACGTAGCCCGCCCGGGCATGGGCAGGAGAGCAGGTGAATGCCCCAGAAGCCGTCGGCACAGCACTGTCGGCCGTCAAGTCGACCCACAGAGCGTCCGCGGCACTCAGGGTGATCAGGCCGTCCGTGCGACCGGGCATGACACGCTCTGACATACCGACAGGCTAACGGCCTGCAACGCGGCAACGGGTCTCCAAGCTCCTCGGTCAGCTGGGCCGCCGTCCGCAACTCCTTATTCCTGAGCATCTGGTTCGTCAGCACCTCCCGTGCCCGCAGCGTCACCACCAGAACGTCAAGAACCGGGCAAGTCACCCTCGCGCATCAGCGGTCCCCGAGCCCAGACGAATTGAGCAACAGAGTCCGTACGTCTCGCGAAACTCGGCGTACTCGGCCTCGGTGACCGCGCCGGTCGTCGTCATCTTGACCGCCGTAGAGACGAGATCCCACTCCGAGGGCCCGACAGAGACCAGCTTGAAGTCCATCAGTAGCGGCCGGGCCGCCGTGCGGTCGACGTTGCCGACCCACGCGCCGTGCACGACGCATTCGGGCGTGCCTGCGGGCCTGTGCTCCCACCACTCGCGGAGTTCCGCATGTCGATGCCGCAACCACCCGCGATCACCCTCAGACAGGGACGTCGCCGCCTCGATCACTCGGCGACCCGTATGAACGTTCGGGTCTGTCGAGCGGAAAGTCCGGCACGGGCAAGGGACGGAGCTGTTTCAGCAGCGTGACGTGTGCCCTTGACGGCTGGGTAGAGTCGCGGTATCCGAGCTGGAGAGGTAGTTGTATGGCCAACGATATTGTGATTGCGCAGACGACCAGCGACGACGAGGATCAGGCGAAGGCGCTGGCCCGGGGCGCGGTCGAGAGCAAGCTGGCAGCGGGCGTTCACGTTGATGCGCCGATCACCGCCTTCTATTGGTGGAAGGGGAAGGTCGAGACGGCGCAGGAGTGGCGGATCTCGTACATGACTACGACGGACCGTCTCCCGGCACTGGAGGCGTGGCTGCACGAGCAGCACCCGTACGACGTTCCCCAGTGGATCACGCTGCCCGTGAGTGGTGGGTCGGAGGCGTACCTGTCCTGGGTTGTCGAGGAGACGGCACGCGACTGACGGCCGACAGGTCATACGACGGCGTTCGCATCCTGAGCTTGCCCGTGTGCCGCGCGGGGGGTCAGGAAGCGAACTGCCGCAGGTGAAGGCCAAGTTCCTGCTCGCTGTCGGGAAGCGACGCTGCGATAGTCGCGGCGCGCTCCTTGCCCATCGTGTTGGGCTTGGCCTGAGCCGCTGCGGCGAACTGGCGTGACACGTAGACGCCTTGGTCAACGTCACCTCCACGCAGCAGGGCCGAAGCGAGATCACCGAGAACCACGACACCCCCATCCGACAGTTCGTCTCCGAGGCGGCCGACCGCGGTGTCGGCTGTAACGGTGAGTTCAGGACGCCCCAACTGTCCGTATACGGAGAGGGCCAACGAGTCCATGCGGTACGGGGTCACGAACCGGACCCACGCCTGCTCGCTGGTGTGATCCGCAAAGTCGTAGGCGAAGCGCGCTCGCTCCAACGCCCGGAGCGCCCCCGTCTCGTCGCCGACCGCCGCGGCTTCCTGCGCGTGCCTGCCGAGGACCCAGGCGGCAGCCGTAGCGTTGCCGTGGCCTCGCACGTCGTTGGCCGCTTGGGAAAGGAACTCCAACTTCGCCTTCGGCGACGAAGCGCCGTAGCTGGCGTAGGTCAGAGCCAGGGCCCGGAGTGGAGGGTGTCCGGCGGTCGCCGCGCACTGCGAAGTGACCCTGTAGTAGGCGTCGGCTTTGTCGTGCTCGCCCAGGTCCCAGGCCACCCAACCGGCCAAGGCCGCGGTTTCTCCAGCGGCGATGGCGAGAGCCCGTTCGTGCTCGCCGGCACGAGGCAGAGCCGCGGTGATCGCGTCAAGGTGCGACTCGACTGTGCTTTGTAGTCGCCAGGCGCTGAGATTGAGTTCCTGGACGTGCAGTTCAGCGGCCTGGTCGATGAGCGCGACAGCGGAGGACGAATCGATCTTAGAGCCCTTGCTGAGAGCGAAGGCGAGTCGCCCCCAGGGCTCGGCAGCCGCGCTCACGCTGATAGCCGCCCCGCCCAGCAGCGTGCGACGCTTCACGGCATCCTGGTCCTCCCCTGCATTGGCATGCCCCTCTCTCTTCCGAACGCGGGCAGCCTTAGCCTCCCGCTGTAGTTCCTCGAAGGGGACACCACTGGCCGTCGCGATGCGGCCGCGTTCCCGGCACCGATCGCCATCGCCGCTGCTGCGGGCGGCCCCCTCTGGGCTCGCGCCGGAGCCTTGGCCCTGGCCGAGTTCGGGGGTCCGGTAGGAACGGCGCAGAAAGCCGGCGTTGCTGTCAAAACTTTTGACGGACAGTGATCCGGACTGCCCCTGCGAGCCCCTGCTCCTTATTCGTGTGGCTCAGTGGGGTGCGGCAGCGCCGAAGCCCCCGCCCCTGCCAGGGCGGGCCGGCCTTCCTTGAGCTCAGGAACGTACTTGTAGATGGTGCTGCGGGAGACGCCGAGGAGTTTGGCGATGGAGACGACGGTGTTCTCTCGGCGCGGTTGCGCCTATGAATAAGCGGCGGTGCATACCTCGGCGCTGCGCGGCGCTGATGTACTCTCCGCGGTCGTCGACGAACAGACTGGCCGCCGGCACTGGGCTGACGTGTCCGATCCGGTCGGAGAACCCGACGGCGGGGAGCCAACCGGCCTCAGCAGGCCGACCACCCGAGGGCGCTGCCCGAATCTGCTGGCGCCACCCGGCAGGCTGTACCTCGACCACGCATTACGGGTCGCCGATGGAAGGCTGGCGGCGGCCGCCGGCCAGCCCGTTCACTACTCGGCAGGGTCGGCCCGATGCGTACGCATCGGGCCGACCCTGCCGCTTGCTCAGTTCGACTGGCGGGAGCGCGCGGTAAGGAACATGGCCAGCAGGGTGCCGACGATGGCGAACGCAGTGATCCACAGGAAGCCGGTGGCGGTGGCGTGGGCGAAGGCGTCGAGGACGGCTTGGCGGGCGATGGGCGGCAGCGAATCAACCGTGTCGGTCTGGGTCGGGTCGATTCCGCTCGGCACGTGGATGCCTCGGTGCGCCGCGTCGTGCAGTCGGTCGGCCAGACCCACGTTCAGCAGGGTGCCGAAGATCGCGACGCCGAAGGCTGCGCCGGTGGAGCGGGCGAAGGTGACTGCGGCGCTGGCGGCGCCGATGTCCGCGGCGGGGACCGAGTTCTGTACTGCGGTCAGGACGACCATGGGCACCATGCCGATGCCGGCGCCGGTGACCAGGAAGTATGCGCTGAGCACCAGGGTGCTTGTGCCGGCGCCGATGGTGGCGAGCAGGAGTAGTCCGACGACGTTGAGGGCCATGCCGGCGATCAGGATCACCCCGACCCGGTCGGGGCGGGCGGTCTGGCGTCCGGCGAGCGTCTGGGTGACGACCAGGCCGCCGACCAGCGGCAGCAGGTGCACGCCGGAGAGGGTGGCCGACACACCGTGCACCACTTGAAGGTAGGTGGGCAGGTAAATCAGCACACTGAACATTGCGACGTTCGCCGCGAAGCCGATCAGCGAGCCGAGGACCACGGTGCGCGAGCGCAGCATGGCCGGCGGCAGGATGGGGGCGGACGCGTGCCGCTCCACCGGCACCAGCAGCGCGCTGAGCGCAACGGCGGCGAAAATCAGCCCGGCAATTCGCGGCGAGCCCCAGCCCCAGCGTTCGCCGAAGGAGGTGACCATGACGAGGGCGGTGGCGATGGAGGCCAGGAGGGTCGCGCCGGCGTAGTCGATGCGGGCGGTGGCGGCGCGTGCTGCGTTCGGCAGTACCCGGGCGGCCAGCAGCAGGGCGACGGCGCCGACGGGCAGGTTGATCAGGAACGCCCAGCGCCAGGACAGATCGTCGGTGAAGACGCCGCCGAGTAGCGGGCCGATTATGCTGGCCACGCCGTAGACGGAGCCGAACATGCCCTGGTAGCGGCCGCGTTCGGCGAGGGCGACGATGTCGCCGACGAGGGCGAAGGTCAGCACGATCATGCCGCCGCCGCCCACGCCCTGCACCGCGCGGGCCGCGATGAGCTGGGGGAGGTTCTGTGCCAGGCCGCACGCGGCCGAGGCAACCAGGAACAGCGCCGTCGCCGACAGGTACAGGCGTTTGCGGCCGACCATGTCGCCGAGCTTGCCCCACAGCGGGGTGACGGCGGTCGAGGCCAGCAGGTAGGCGGCGCTGACCCAGGCGATGTTCGCGAAGCCGTTGAGGTCGGAGGCGATGCGCGGCAGCGCGGTGGAGACGATGGTCTGATCGAGGGCGGCCAGCAGCACGGCGAGGACCAGAGCGCTCATGGCCGCGTTGACGCCGGGGCGCCTGTCGTGTTCGAGGGGAGTGTGCGGCGCCGCTGCGGGCGCGGGGGTAAGGGCGGTGGACATGGTGGGGCACGCCTCCAGTCGGGGGCCGCGTGCCCGCGGCCCCCTGTTCGACGGGTGATCAGATGGTGACGGTCTTGTATTCGAGGTAGGTGTTCAGGCCGGCGAAGCCGTACTCGCGGCCCAGGCCGCTGGCCTTGAAGCCGCCGAACGGGCCGTCGAAGCCGACGGGGGCGCCGTTGATCGTGACGGTGCCGGTGCGAATGCGGCGGGCGATGGCCAGGGCGTGCTGCTCGTCGGCGGACCACACGCCGCCGGACAGGCCATACTCGGAGTCGTTGGCGATGCGCACGGCGTCGTCCTCGTCCTCGTAGGCGATGACGACCAGCACCGGGCCGAAGATCTCCTCCTGGGCGATCCGCATCGCGTTGTCGACGTCCGCGAAGACGGTCGGGGTGACGTAGTAGCCCTGTTCCAGGCCGACCGGCACCTGCGGGCCACCGGTGACCAGGCGTGCGCCTTCCTTGATGCCGATCTCGATGTAGTCGCGCACCCGCTGTTGCTGGTCGCGGCGGATCATCGGGCCGATGAAGGTGTCCGGGTCCTGCGGGTCGCCGACCTTCAGCGACTCGACGACCTGCTTGACGGCGGCGACGACCTCCTCATAGCGCCTGCGCGGGGCGAGGATGCGGGTCTGGGCGATGCACGCCTCGCCGTTGTTGAGCAGGCAGGAGAAGGCCAGGCCGGCTGTGAACTTCGCCAGGTCGGCGTCGGGCAGGACGATGGCGGCGGACTTGCCGCCGAGCTCCAGGCTGACGCGCTTGAGCTGCTGACCAGCGATGGAGGCGATCCGGCGCCCGGCGCCGGTCGAACCGGTGAACGCGATCTTGTCGACGTCGGGGTGGGACACCAGGTGCTCGCTGGTCTCGCGGTCGGCCGGCAGCACGCTGATCGTGCCCGTGGGCAGCCCGCACTCGGCCAGCAGGTCGGCGAGCAGGCCCATGCTCAGGGAGTTCTCCGGTGAGACCTTCAGGATGACCGTGTTGCCGGCCAGCAGCGCCGGAATGATCTTCGCCAGGGAGGCGGAGAACGGCGAGTTCCACGGGATGACGGCGGCCACGACGCCGATCGCCTCGCGGCGCACCACGCTGCGCACGGTGGCCGCGGGGTCGGTGGGAGTCAGGTTCTCCTCCCACGCCAGGTCCTCGGCCGCCTTCAGGTAGGCGTTGGCCTGCCGGGTCAGGCTCGGCTGCCCGGCGCGGGTGAACCAGCCGGCGGAGCCGTTCTCCGCGGTGATCACGGCCGCGATCTGCTCGGCGCGGGCCTCGCGTAGGGCGTTCAGGCGGCGCAGCACCGCGATCCGCTCGGCCGGCGGAGTGTTCGGCCAGGTCCCCTCGTCGAAGGCCGCGCGGGCGACGGCCACCGCACGGTCCACGTCGGCCGGCCGGGCCTGGGCGGCGCGCCCGACGAGCGACTCGTCGTGCGGGGACAGGATGTCGAGCAGGTCCGGGCCGCTCGGCTCGGTCCACGTGCCGCCGATGAACAGCTTGTCGTAGGTGATCATGATCGTCCTCTCGGTCCCGGGGCGAAGGGCTTCGCCAACCGCCTCATCAATGTAGCACTTAGATCTAAGCATGGCACAAGAGTGTGGCAGCAATTAGTCTATCTGCCTCTTGAGTGTGTATACTCGTGACCATGAGAGCCGACGCAGCGCGCAACCTCGAACTTGTCCTGAGCACCGGGGCCCGGATGCTCGCCGACGATGCCTCGGCGAGCATCGCCGCCATCGCAGCGGAGGCGGGCGTGGACCGGCGCACCGTCTACCGGCGCTTCGCCTCCCGCGAAGAACTCCTGGCCGCCGTCTACCAGGCCCGATACGACGCGGTCGAGCAGGCCGTTGACGCCGCCAGGCTCGATCAGGCTCCGGTCCCGGTGGCGCTGCACCGCTACGTCGAGGGGATCATCGCGGCCAACCGGAAATGGCCTGTGGAAACCAGCCGTCTGCACGCCGAGGAGACGATCCGCGAGCGCCGCCAACGCCTGATTGACCAGGTCGACGCCTTCCTGCGGCGTGCGACCGACGAGGGACTGCTGCGCTCCGACCTGCCGCCCGGCTGGGTGGCCGCGCTCCTTCCGCCGCTGATGCGGCACGCCGCCGAGAACCTGCCCGACCTCAGTCCCGCACAGGCCGCCGACGTGGTGGTCGACACGCTGCTGCGCGGAGTCGGCGCCCCCCTGCTCGCGGCGAGGTGAGTCACCGGGGGTGGGCACTCAAGACCCTGCGGCGGCGGAAAATCGGCTCCCCGGCCGGCCGCATCGCACCCAGGACCACTCGTGAGCACCGGCGTCAGTGTCCCGGCGAGGGCGGCTCCGCCTGGCCGGTGGGGACGCCTCGTGGCGCCGCCCGGCGATGACCGCCGAGTCCCACCGGGTGATCTCCTTCGAGATCTTCTTCGACCTGGTCTTCGTGTTTGCGATCACGCGGGTCGTCTCGTTCATGGCCCGGTCGCTCACGGCCGCCACCCTGGCCCCGGGCCTGATCCTGCTGTTGCTGCTGCGGTGGTCCTGGGCGGCCTACGTCTGGCTGGGCAACTGGGTGTTTCCTGCCCGACCTGCTGAAGACCTTCACCTTCCAGGCCAGCCCCGTCGGCCAGCCGGTGCTGGACGCGGTCACCTTCGTGAAATCCCACAAGGGCCGCCGCCGACCGATCGAGGCGTGGGAGGTACCGGCGAAGTTCCTCACCTCCGCCTGGCGCCGCCTGGTCTTTCCCCCGCCGCCGATGCCCGTGGGCAGCGTCGACAAACGCGCCCTGGTCGTGGCCGGCACCGAGGCCCTGCGCTCGGCCCTGCACCGGCACGAGGTCTTCGTGCCCGGCCTGCGCAAATGGGGCGACCCCAACGCCCGGCTGCTGGACGACACCGCCTGGCAGGCCGCCCGCGCCCGGGTCTGCGAGGAACTGGACCTCGACCCGCAGCCGGACCGCATCCTCGCCCAGTGGACCGACCGCCTCGACTCGGCCCACCGCGAGTTCGCCGATGGCCTGGCCGCCAACCCCGCGGTGCGGATCGAGCAGCAGAACGGCCGCGACCGCATCATCCTGACCGGCCTGGACCGCCTGGACGAACCCGCCTCCCCGGTCGAGCTCCACAAGGACGTCGCGGCCCGGATGCCCGCCGTCGAACTGCCCGAGATGGTGCTGGAGGTCGACTCCTGGGTGCCCTACCTGGGCGACTTCACCCACGTCTCCGAGGTCAACTCCCGCATGGACGACCTCCCGCTGTCGGTGGCCGCCGTCCTGACCGCCGAGGCCACCAACGTCGGAGTCGAACCGATCGTCCACGACGGCGTCGACGCCCTGTCGCGCGACCGGCTGTTCTGGGTGGAGCAGAACTACCTGCGCGCCCAGACCCTGACCCGGGCCAACGCCCGCCTGGTGGACTTCCACATGCGTCTACCGATCGTCCAAGCCTGGGAAGGCGGTGAACTGGCCTCCGCCGACGGCCAACGCGATCACCGACGGCAACGGCCACCTCCCGCATCGAACCAACCACCCCTGGCAGCCCGCCGCCGGCCACCCCGACACCGCCACCACCCGAAAGCCACTGGTCATCGAGCTACAGAACGGTTCACCACCACGCTCTGACAAAAGGGAAGATCGACTGTCACCGGACAAGTGCGGCCCGGACGTGGTTCCAGTCGCGCTGGGCCTCGATGTCCTGTGCCACTGAAGATTGAGCGTGTGTCATCGAAATCTGAGTGGCCTGTGTCACTCGTGGTCGCCGAGGGGCGGTCACGAGTGCCCCAGGTCGACGACCAGATCGCATCGGGAAGCGGCGGCGCTCTGTCGCATCGCCAGGTGCCGGAGTGCCAAGGGCTCATTCAGCCCACATCCCGAGCCGCTCGGCCAGGAAGGCGATGATCTCGTTCCGGGCCTGCATGGTGGGGTGACCGTCCTGGTCGACGAGGTGTGCCGTGACGACGCTGTGGGCGCAACCGACGACGTCACGGAAGAAGGGCGGAGGGTTCGTGTTCGCCGTCTCGGCTTTGAGTACGCGGCCGTCGAATGCGTCCCCGAGCAGCGCTCGGTAAGCCGCGAACCGCTGACCAGTGCACCACCTGTCGTTGTCGAAGCGGTAGGCGAGAACCTTCAATCCCTCTCGCGCTACGCGTTCAGCCACGGCGGCAGCGTCTTCGTCGCTGATCTCCAGACCGCCGGGATCGTCCAGCGGAAGCGACGGATGGTTGACCACTGGTGCGATGACAGCCGGTTCGAGCGCCATGGTCAAGGCGAAGTTGCCGGTAAAACACAGACCGACGGCGCCGACGCCAGGCCCGCCACGCTCGGCGTGCGCCAGGCGGGCGAGGCCGCGCAGCCATGTGACGACGGGGCTGGTGCCGCCACCGGCGAAGGCTCGGAACTCGGCGCTGACGCAGGCGCGTCGAACGACGGTCTCGCGTGCCTCGGCGAGCGGATAGGCACCGTCGACGCCGAAAAGAGAGGGCAGGTACACGGAGAAGCCGGCATCACGCACCCACCGCGCGAACCGCGCGACGTCGGGGCTGATACCCGGCATCTCAGGCATGAGGATGACTGCCGGTCCTGACCCGGCAACGTACACGGTCTTGTCGACGTCATCGACGCTGACGGCTCTCCGTGAGAAGTCGTCCAAGGGGTCGCTCTGTCCTCGCATGATTGTCATGACCGAGATGATGACGAGCGGCCGCCCTTCTGAGAAGCGGCGGCATCGCCACGTATCACGGTAATATCGCCACCCGTTCGAAGGTGCCGGAGGGGCCGCATGAGTCCGCTGCGCGTTGGTGTGCTGGCCTACCCCGGCTGCTTCGCGTCGGAGGTATTCGGCGTCCCTGACCTCCTGGTAATGGCAACTCACGTCGCCGCGGCGCAAGGGTCGGTTAAGCCGGCCTACGAGGCGTCGGTCATCTCGCCCCGGCGTCGTGTGATCGCGGCCGGCGGCTCGGTCCTCGACGTCTCGGCGGTTCGCCCGGTGGACGTCCTGATCGTGCCGGGATTCGAGCTTTCGCCCACCCTCGATCTCGACGCGACACTCGCAAACCTGGGACCGGAAGCAGCGTCGATTCGATCGCAGGCGGCCTCGGGGACCGCTGTCGTATCGATCTGCGTGGGCGCCTTCCTGGTCGCTGAAGCCGGGCTGCTCGACGGGCGCCAAGCGACCACGTCCTGGTTGTTCGCGGATCAGTTCGCCCGCCGGTACGCCGACGTGCGCCTCCGCCCGGAGAGCTTGGTCGTGACCGACCGGGGGGTGACGACCACAGCGGCCTTCAGTGCCATGTACGACTTCGCCCTGCAGTTCATCCGCGAGCACGACGGCCCCCGCGTCGCCCGTAGCACCGCGCGTATCGCGCTTGTCGATGATGCGCGTTCCACGCAGGCTCCCTATGTCGACCCGGGGCTCATACCCACTGTGGGCAGGGAGTTCTCGCTCAGCGTCAAGCGGTGGCTCGACCAGAACCTCAGTGCTCGCTATGACCTGCCCACCCTCGCCCAGGAGTTCCACGTAAGCACGAGAACCATGCTCCGCCGCTTCGGCGACGAAGCCGGCGAGACGCCACTCGCGTACCTGCAGACGGTCCGGGTGCGTCGAGCCAGACACCTGCTGGAGACGACCGACAGGACCGTCGCGAGCATCGCCGCCGACGTCGGGTACGGCGACCCTGGGGCGTTCAGCGGCATCTTTGCCAGACATACGGGCCAGCGGCCGAGGGAGTACCGCGCGATATTCCATCGTCGCTGCGACCACCACGGGTCAACCCGACGAACGGAGACTTGAGACCCGCCCGCGACGGCAACAGGCCCCCTCAAGGCCGGGCCAAAGCGCAGGCCTCCGCGAGCCCACAACCCCTACCCCTGGCACACCAGCACTGAAGTTTCCCAGGGAAGCTTCACCCGAGACCACCACGCACACCGCGACTTCCTGCGCCACCTCGACCACTACGTACGGGACAGCGAGAAGATCCTCGACGCCTGGGACGCCTACTCCGACGAGCACACCGGCCTCGACGGCTGGCCCCACGACGACCACGCCTACGGCATGCGCAAGCGTCGACGGGCAGCTCGCTCGCACGAGCGCCGAGGACGCCGTCGTGGTGGACAGCGATCAGCAGGTCCGCGACCTCCTGGCCGCCCGCGCCGAGGTCCTGCACCTCGGGGTGGCCAACTACTGCTGGTTCATCGACCCGTCCAAGGCACTGTGCCTGAAACTGGCCGGCACCCCCGATGCCACGAAGCCCCTGGTGGGCATGTGTGACTCCTCGCGCTGCCCCCAGGCCACCCACCACCCCTGCCACCGGCCCGTCTGGGCCACCAGCGCCCAAACCAAGCAGACGTTCATCGGCTCCCTCGCCCGCCGTCAGAAAGTCGAAAAGTCCTGGCTCCAAGCCGACTTGGACCGCGACCTTGCGGTCCTTGCCGCCATAGACGCCACCGCGTGAACAGGAGACCGGTAGATGGCACGCATCAGCGAAGAGACCCGGGCCCGCAACGAGCACGCCATCCGCGCCGCGATGGAACGTCTACTCAGCGGGGACGTGCCGCCCGACGGCAGCACCGACCTGAAGACCCTCGCCCGCATGGCCGGGGTGCCCCGCACGGGCTTCTATCCGAAGAAGCACCGTGACGGCACCCCGCGGCCCGGGCCCTACCAGCATCTGGCCGCGGAGTTCGACCAGCGCCTTGACGCACTTCACCAGGCCGGAACGATCCCAGACCCGAAGGCCGCACAGATGGAACGGCTCAAGAACGCCAACGCGGCGCTCAAGAAGCGCCTCGAACAAAGCGATGCCGAACTCGCCGAACTCAAGGCGTTCAAGCAGCTCGCGCTGTCCCGGATCGCCGCCCAGCACCTTGAGGTCGAGCGCCTGCGAGCCCATGTCGCGGAAGGCAGCAGGGTCACTGATCTGACGAGGTGGAAGACGACGACGGGCACGATCGGCTCCTGCAGTTGACGGAAGCGCTCAGGAGGATGAGGGATCGGTGGGGAAGAGAACGGGGCTGAGCAGGTGCGGCACCCGGCCCGGGCTGGGCTGGTTGCCTAGCCGGGGCTGCAGGACGGCGACCAGTTCCCCGAGGAGCTCGGTAAGTTCGTCCGGGCTGAGCCAGAGCGTGCCCTGGCGGTAGGAGACCAAGTCGGCGGTCGGGTTCGCGCCCTCGCGATCGAGGTAAGCGTTGAACTCGGCGATGAGGACGGCCATGGCGGCGGCGAAACCGCGGCGGTGGTCGTCCAGGGACATGGTCGCGGCCGCTTCGCCGTCGATCGAGGGGCGCTCGCGGCGCAGCCGGTACCGGCGCTCGACGACATTGCGCACGCGGCGCTCCTGGGCCACTTCGAGGAAGCCGGCCTCCGCGAGCAGGGCCACGTGCCGGTAGACGCTCACCTTCGGGACATCGGGCAGCCGGACGGACAGCTCGCTGGTGGTGAGCTCGCGCCCACCGGACAGGGCGTGCACCACGCGCAGGCGTACCGGGTGGAGAAGCAGTTCGGCGGTGTCCATGGCGCTACTATTTCACGAGTGATACCGTTATCGAAATTGAAACTGTAATGGGGGTGCGGCTCGGATGAGGCGGGCAAGCGGGCGGGCAGTGGCAGTGAACGGGCGCTCCGTCCATGTCGAGGAGTCGGGCCAGGGCACCGACTGGGTGATCTTCGAGGCCGGAGCGGGCCTCGGCCGGACCAGTTGGGACGCGGTACTGCGCTGCTGGCCGATCGCGCCCGACTGGTGGCCTACGACCGTGCCGGGTTCGGTCGCAGCGGCCGGACCTCGGGCCAGCCGGGTATCGACGACATGGCCGCCGACCTGGCCGCACTGATCGAGGAAGTGGTTCCGCGGTCGTCCCCTCTGGTGCTCGTCGCGCACAGCATGGGCGGGCTGGTCGCGCGCCGCGCGGCGGACAGCCTGGGCCCACGGCTGCGCGGCCTGCTGCTGATCGACCCGACGCCGGAGAGCGCACCCGTCTACGACCGGTTCGACCAGACCGCCAGGAAGGTCGACCGCGCGCTCGCTGTGGCGCAGGCGCTGGTGCGGTTCCGCCCACTCGCCCGCATGGCCAGCGGGAACGCCCGGCGCGCGTTTCCGGCCGACACCTACGCGACCATGCTCGCCGAGGACTTCGTCCCCACAGGGATCGCGCAGACCAGGAAGGAACTCAGGGCCGTGGTCGCGGCCATCCCCCGGTTCCGCGCCGAGCCGCCGGGACTCCCGACCTGCCCGACCGTGCTGCTCGCGCCATCCCGACCCGAAAGGGGGCGCGGTGAGCAGCGCACTGCCATGACCGCCCACCAGCGGCAGTGGGTCGCGACGCTGCCGGACGGACTGTTCAAGGAGGTCGACTCGGGCCACCTCATCCAGGCCGAGCAGCCCGGGATCGTGGCGGAAGCGGTCGGGCACCTCCTCGACCGGACGGCCCGGGCCGGCGAGCACGGTCATACTCACGGTTCTCCGCCGCCCGCAGGGGGCTCCGTCGGATGACGCCGCCGAGGCCGATCAACCACGGGCCCACGCAACCGTTCCGTTGCACCCGTCGGGAGGGAGCCCACCCGTTGACGTCTCACGGCCACGCCCGACGAGCCCCTCGCCGGCGAGGGCACTCCCTGGCCACCAGGCGCTCCGCGCATCCGACGCGGACCGCGAGCGGCCCGCGGCCGTCCTGTGGCCGCCGTTACCGATGACCGGGTCTCCGTCGGCGAGTTCGAGGAGCGCCTGGCCGCGGTCCACGGCGCCGCGTCCACGGACGAACTGGCGTCCGTCGTGAAGGATCTCCAGCCGATCGCAAGGCCGAACGGCGTGCCCGCTCCGAACATGCGGTCAGCTTCCTCGGCGATATCGTCCGCAGGGGACGGCGGAGCTCAGTCTGCGACAAGAGCCACCCCGGCCTCCCGTCACGCCCACGATGAGGGCTGCAGCCCTGGCCTGACCACAAGATCGCTTGGGAGACACCCGGGCGCCGACCGACGTTCGGCCCACCCGGTTCACTCGGCCGTGGGCGCGTTTACCGATCACCGGCAGGGTGGTCCGGAACAACTTGCTGCAGCGGTGGTTCCCGAAATTCTTGCTCCACTGGTACCGAGAAGACCTGCTAGAGACAGGTGTATCTGCCCGAGGCAGATCAGGACCGTCCCCTCGCCCTAAAACACCCGCGAGGTGACCTTCGTCACCACGACGAAGGTCACCCCTGATCGAATGCAACACGCTGTGATTACCAGCCACCACACCCCAACCGCCGCTTAAAGCGACACCGGGCCGAGGGACACAGACTCTGCCGGCAGAACGGGCCGGGCGGCTGGAGCAGGGCGCTGCATGTCCTCGGCGTGCGCGACGTCGGGCTGGAATGGGACCAGTGGGCGTGCAAGACCCGGGCTGCGGCTGGGCAGTTGACCATCCGGACCGACGTGGCGATGTATCCGACCTGGCCCTTCATCGGCCGCACCCGCGGCGTGATCGCTTCCCCGCCGTGCCAGGCGTGGAGCATGGCCGGCAAGCGCCTCGGCCTGCTCGACCAACCGCTGGTGCACGCGGCGGTCGAGGACCTGGCCGCCGGACGCGACACCCGCGAACGCCTCCTCGCCGCCTGTCGCGACGAGCGCTCCCTGCTCGCAGCCGAGCCAATGCGCTACCTGTACGCCCTGAACACGGTCGGCGAGCCCGACTGGGTCGCCATGGAGGAAGTGCCGGACGTCCTGCCGCTGTGGAAGCAGTACGCCGCCGTCCTGCGCGGGTGGGGGTTCTCCGTCTGGTACGGGATCCTCAACGCGGCCGACTTCGGCGTTCCGCAGACCAGGAAGCGGGCGATCCTCCTGGCCTCCCGCGTCCGTACGGCGCAGCCACCCACGCCCACGCACTCCCAAGTCGCCGAGCCGGAATCGCTGTTCGGTCCGGGCCGTGCCCGCTGGCCCGCGAGCTGGGCCTGGACCGCCGCACGGACGGCGAGCCATCGTTCACACGTTCGACTCTAGGGGCGTTTGGACTACCCACCAGCTACGGGCCCGTGGTCGAAGTCCGACGGTTTGCCATCGGGGGTCGTCACCCGCAGGAATACCCGCCGCATGGGTCAGCGCTACCAGATACAGCGAAAAATCCTAGATGCGCTGAAATGAGAAACTTCAAGGAAGTGGACATCATGGGACTGCTCGATGAGAAGGTGACCCTGGTAACCGGTGGCTCGACCGGGATCGGCCTGGCCATCGCTCGCCGGTTCGCCGACGAAGGCGCCACCGTTTACATCACCGGCCGGCGCAAGGCCGAACTGGACGCGGCCGTGGAAACCATCGGCGAACGGGCCATCGGCGTCCAGAGCGATGTCTCTCATCTCGACGATCTCGACCGGCTCTTCTCCACCATCGAGGAGCTCAGCGGACGGCTGGACGTCGTCGTGGCCAACGCCGGAATCGCCGAACTCGCCCGACTGGGGGAAATCACCGAAGAGCAGTTCGACAAGACCTTCGGCGTCAATGTCAAGGGCACCCTCTTCACCGTGCAGAAGGCGCTTCCCCTGCTGCCGGACGGGGCCTCGGTGATCGTGCTCTCCTCCATCAATGCGTCGAAGGGTTTCGAGGCGATGGGCGTCTACAGCGCCACCAAGGCAGCCGACCGCAACCTGGCCCGCACCTGGGCCGCCGAGCTCGCGCCCCGTGGCGTCCGGGTCAACGCCATCAGCCCCGGCCCCATCGAGACGCCCGGCATCCGTGGCCTGGGGAGCCCGGCACAGGGCGAACAGCAACTGGCGGACACGCTCACGACGATGATTCCGCTCGGCCGGATGGGCAGTGCCGACGAAGTCGCCGCCGCAGCTGTTTTCCTCGCCTCGGACCAGAGCTCCTTCACCACGGGAGCCGAACTCTTCGTCGATGGCGGCCTCGCCCAGATCTGAACTCGCCCGTGCGCAGCTTCTTACGCCGAGGCTGACATCTGCGCGCTGGTCCCCAGAACGTCCAGCGGGAGGGGGCCAATACGGCCACAGGATCACCGTGAGCCGCAGAGCGGACGACGCGACAGGAGCCCGCGTAACTAGCTTGGATGCGGAAAAAATTCACCAAGCGTGATCGACGGGTGAACTTCTCCTGCGGGCGTGCGTCACGGTACCTGCCCCTTGCGGGACTATCGGCGCTGGAAGCCACTGGGGGTGGAGGCGGCGCCCGTATTGCTTGCGCTGGTGGCACCTCGTCGACCTATGGGGGGCAGCAGTTGCAGATAGAAGTGTCACGCTGGGTAAATTCGGGGTTCCTCTGGTCGGCTCCCTCACTGCGGCGGCGGCGCTCGCTGGCGCGGCACGCGTGGGCGTACCTCTGACAGCAGCGATGCCTGCCGCACTCGTCTTCCTCATGGGTCCGCTGCATTGTGGGGAAGTCGACACCTAGGAGTGACCCCAAGCGCTCCTCGATACAGCACGATCCTCAATAACCCGCTCGGAACAGGGCAGTTCCAGCAGCACGCGAGATCCTGAAGCGTCAAACAGGAGCGATGCGGCCACGTATGCGCAACCGGTCGCGCAGCAGCCCTACAAAACAGCGCAGTGGGCCCTTTCCTCCGGAACGTCCGGCGGAATGGGCCCATCTGTAGGCTCGCTAGCGCATCGGCTTCACTCAATGTGCGGCGCACCGCTATGTGGTGTCGCCGTCTTCCTCCAGTGCTGTCGCAATCTTGGCGTTGGCGACTTCCTCGCGACCGTCGATGCAGAATCTAATTGACGGGCTGCGCAAACGACGAGGCCCCTGGAATCCGCCGGTGCCAGGGGCCTCACGCGCGGCTCAGTGTTCACGCTTGGATCTCGCGGACCAAGGAGCCGTCTCCGTCGTAGAGCTCCAGGGAGTACTTGAGTCCCCGCCGGCCGAGCAGGCCGGCGGGCTCGTCAACGCGCCGCGGGTCGGTGGTCCCGTTCCGCAGGACATCCGGACCCTTGATGTGCTCGATCTCCACCTGGGACCACCTGGTCTCCACCTCGTAGCCGTGCCACGAAGACGAACTCGTGCGGTGCGTGCTGCGTTTCCACCTGGCTGGACTCATGGTGTCACCCCTTGGATATATCCGAAATGACAGGTGTAAGAGCTTTCGTTACGTTCATCACAGTTCGGTCGCACGGCCGACGTCCGTGAGACAGAGAGAAGTGACATGCCCACGCGTACCTTTGCTGTGGCCGGTGCCGGAGTAGGCGCGGCGGTCCTTGCAGCCGCCGGTATCACCTACGCCTCGACCGCCGGATCCACCCCGGCGTCCCCGTCTGTCCACCGGGCGGCCGTATCCGTCCATCGGGCGGCCCGGCCTGTCCAACGAGCCGCTCCTGCCGTTGCGGCTCCCTCGGGCGGCGGCAGCGCAAGCAGAGAGAAGGACGAGGGCCGCGACCGTGAGGGCGGCGGACGCGGCCACGGCCACGGCCATGAGGAAGAGGGAAGGATCTACTTCAACGAACGTACGTACTCCGCCTCCGCTGAGGGCTGCATCACAGCGGCCAGCGGACCGGGCTCCACCAGCTTCAGCGTTTTCAATGACAGCCGGAAGACTGTCGAGGTCTTCCGCGGCTTTAGCTGTGACAACGGCGGTCCGGTCGCCACCGTGGGTCCCCACAGCGACACCAATGGCGTTGTGACCCGTACCGACCACGGGGGCGTGTTCGGTGACGATGGCGTCGTGGGCAGCTTCCGGGTGATCGGCGACTACGACGAGTGGTGACAGATCACGGGTTGGGGGGCGCCGTCCCGCCGTCATCTGGCTCTGCAATCCCCGATGAAGATCTGAACTCAGTACACGCCCAGTACGCCGGGCAGAGCTTGTCAAGAACGCCCCACTCGCCTGACATCAGCATCCTCGCTCCTGGCCAGCACACGCAGACGATCGGCTGTCTGGCCAAGCAGGATCTTCACGTCCGTGCCACCTATCAGCCGAACAGCCGCTACTGGCCCTTCCAACTCATCGGGACGGGAATCTTCCTCGCCGCCGCTGCGGTCCTCTCAGGCCTCTGCTTCTGGCGGATCAGGCGTACAGACTGAGCCGCCGTCAACCTCACATGCCGAAAGCGCTGTTCCCGCGTCGGTGCGTCCGACGCGGGAACAGCGCCGACCAGCCGAGCGAGCATCCTCAGCGAGGGTGGGTCATTCAGGCCCAGGACTTCGGTCGCTCCGGTGTCGTTCATGGAGGAATCCCCTTTCGCTCCACGCAGGTCAGCGTCCGGCACTGACACGGCCGCCCTCGGCGAGGCGGGCTTCCAGGTCGGCGAGGCGCCTGTCTTGGAAGCGGAGGTTGGAGCGAGCGGCCGTGAGCCGCTCGTCGAGGGTGCGGTTGTCGACCGTGAGCTGGCGGACACGCTGCTTGAGCGTGGTGTTCTCGGTGGTGCTCCGGTGGATGGCCTCCTCGGTCCACTCGGCCTGCAAGTCGCGGATCTGGCCGAGGAGTTTGCCGATGCGGGTGCGCTGGGCGAGGATCTCGGCGTGGGCGGCCTTGAGCGCGTCCTCGGCGTTGAGCGCGCGTTCGCGCCAGGTCGCCTCGCGCTCGCCGTCCTGGTCGGCGAGCAGTTGGGACCGGCGTTCGCCGGCCTCGGCCATGGCCGAGGCGACGGTGACTCTCGCCTCGGGGTTGTCGTAGAGGAAGGTGCGCGAGACGTCCGCCCGGCGGGCGACAGCGGCGACGCTGACCTGGGCTCCAGATCGGGCCGCGCCAGTAGCCGTCAGGGGCGTAGTGCGCAGAGGTAGGTAGCTCGGTGGCCAGGCCGTACGGGGTGAGGTGCGCCTCGATGCGGGCGGCCAGGCTCTTGCTGACGTTCTCGGGCAGGTGCTCGCCCAGGACCATCGGCATCAGGTCGAGCAGGCTGGAGCTGCTCCAGGTGTCACCGCTCTCGGCGCCCCGGGTCACGAACCGCTCGCCCGTCCACAACTCGTCCAGCATCGCTGCCTGAGTCGCCTCAGCAGTACGGGCCCAGCGGTGAGCCTCATCATGGAGGCCCAATTCCTCGGCCAGAGCGGCGAGTTCGTGCAGTTGCAGGATCAGGAAGGCGGCCAGGTCGACGCTGACGACCACACACTCGGGATCGAAGGTCGTGGCGTTGTCCCAGCCGCTGTCGTTGCCGTGCTGATAGTGGGGCAGGGCGGCATCCAGTGCTCGTCGTGCGGTGAGCCAGAAGTCCGTCCAGCGCTGCAACCCGCCGTAGATTTCGGAGAGTTCCGCACGGTTCAGGGGTTCGGGAAGCCGTCGGCGCAGCCAGGCCAGGGCCCAACCGTGGATGGGGGGTTTGACTCCGAGCCGACCGCCGCCCCATCGGGTCACGGCGAGAACGCCTCGCCGTCCTGACCCACCACGGGTGAATGAGCGTCAGGAGATCGCCTCCAAACACGCGAAAGGTCCCGAGACAACCAGAGACACGGGGAGGACAGCCGACCCCGGGCCCGCCCGCGCGGCGGACCGCAGGCAAGCGCGATGCTCCCCTGCGGCCGCCCGCAGCCGGTCTGGCGACCCGCTGCGGCCCGCCCCGGTCCCACTCCTCGTCCGCAGGCCGGTGCCCGGCCGCGCGATCTGCAGACCTACGCCCCGATCACGCGGCGGGTTTGTGACTCACGCCGGCTGCGGCACGATGGCCACCGGGCAGGCCGCGTGGTGCAGTGCCGCGTGGGCGACCCGGCCGAGCTGCAGCCCGAAGTGCCCTTCGCGTCGTTTGGCTCCGACGACCAGGAGGTCGGCACCGTGTGAGGCGTCCACCAGCACCCGGCGGGCGAGGCCCTCGGCGGTACGGCGGTGCAGTTCCACGTCCGGCGGGATGTCTCGCAGAGCCTGCGTGAGGGTGTCCTCGGCGTGCTCTTTGTGCAGCCGGGCGGGGGCGTCGGCCAGCAGCGGGTGGTCGGTGGTCTCGTGTGCGGGGCACCGCCAGGCCCGTACGGCCTCCAGGGCGGCACCCCTTCGCCGCGCTTCCTCGAAGGCGAAGCGCACCGCCGCCGGGTCCTGCGCTTCCTCACCCACGCCCACGACGACGCGTCCGCCGCCCGAGGGCGTCGCCCGGATGTCGTGGCTGCCGCGCAGCACGATCACCGGGCAGTCGGCGTTTGCGGCCACGGTCAGGCTGACCGATCCCAGCAGCAGCTCGGCGAGGCTGCTGCGGCCCCGGGCGCCCACCACCAGCGCGCAGGCCTGCCGGCCCTCGTGCACCAGGGCGTACTCCGGCTCCTCGAACACCACGCCGGACGACACCTTCAGACCGGGCTGCCGGGCACGCGCCCGCTGTGCGGCGGCGCCGACCAGGTCCTGGGGCAACACCTGCGCGGACGGCTTGCCGATGTCGTGGGCGAGAGCGGCGCCCTCGTAGCGCTCCCACAGGCAGGCGTACACCAGCCGCAGCGGCACCCCACGCAACACGGCCTCGTCGGCCGCCCACTCCACGGCCCGCAGGCTCGCCTCGGAACCGTCCACGCCCACCACCAGGGGAAGTTCCGCGTTCATGACTACTGCTCCTTCTGCGTGTGCGTTCAGTCGTGCGCGATGACGGCGACGGGGGCGGGGGCATGGTGCAGCACAGCGTGCGTGATGGGGCCGATATGGGCGCCGAGTGGGCTGCGGCGGATGCGGCGGCCCACGACGACCAGCGAGGCCCCGCGGGAGGCATCGACCAACTCGACGGCCGGGCTGCCGCAACGGGACTCCTCGACGACCTGGACGGCCGGGTACTTCTCCTTCCAGCGGTGCAGCACCTCGGCCAGCGTGGCAGCGTCCTGCTTGCCCAGCACGGCGTTGAGCTCGGGGTCGGCGGGCAGACCGTAGACGACGTACGGCGGCAGGTTCCAGGCGTGGACGACCCGCAGGGGTGTGACCCGGCGGGCGGCCGCCTCGAAGGCGTAGGCGAGCACCGTGTCGTCGGGGTGATCGGTGTCGAGCCCGAGGACGACGGGCCCGGACAGGGCCACCGACGACGGGAGTCCGGACGGATCCACCGCATGACCGTCCGCGGCCTGCTCCCCGGCACGGACCAGGACCACCGGCTGCTCGGCGCCCGCCACGACGGCCTGGCCCACGGAGCCGACCAGGAATCCGCCGATGCCGCTCAGCCCTCGGGAGCCGAGAACCACCAACTCGGCGTCCTTCGCCGCCTCAGCCAGCACCTCGGCGGGCCGGCCCGCGACCTGCTCCACGGTCACGTCCAGGCTGGGGTGACGTACCCTGAGCCCTTCGACCACCGCGCGCGCGACTCGCTCGCCCCACTGTTGCCGCGTCTCGGCACCGAGGAACCGCGCCAGGGCCAGGGGCTCGGGCACCGCCTCCCAGACGTGGACCAGTCTGACCGACAGCCCGCGCCGCTTCGCCTCGCGGGCCGCCCACTCCGCCGCGGCACGGCTCTCGGCCGAGCCATCGATACCTACGACAACACTGCGGACCATGGCTTCTGTCTCCTCATCGGGGATTCGATGCCAGCGTGGTGGTGCGGGGACCGGTGGTGCAGGGGCCGCAGGTCCCCGACCGGGGCCGATGGGCCCTGTGGGCCGACAGGTGTGGGGGGACCGCCCCCTTCGCAGGGCCCGCTGGGCAGCCGGACTCGATCATGAGGGGTGCCGCATCAGTGGGCCGTCTGTCCGGCGCAGACCGGCCCCGGCTCCTGGACGCTCCTGCAGGACGCAGCGCCACCACCGTCTACGGCAGCTGCACCCTCCGCAGTGAACCGTCCGGACAGGGCGTCGCGGGCGCAGAGGGATGCGCGAGCCAGGCCCGGCAGCAGGTCGACGGCGGCGTCGAAGCCGTGGCGGTACGCCGCGACGCGGAGGACGGCGCGTACCGCCTGTTCGGTAGGCGACCGTCACCGCACGAGGCCGTCCCGTGGCGGCGCTGTGACGCCGCCCTCCCCGGGCGCGGCCCTTCGGTGTCGCCGGAGCCGTTCAGCCTTCCAGGCGCAGGCCGGTCTCTGCCGAGAAAAGGTGAACGGTCTGCGGGCGCGGAACGACGTGCAGCTCCTGGCCCTTGTCCGGTGTGTGCCGTCCTGGCACACGGAGGATCACGGGCTCGGTGTCCTCGCCGAACCGGGCGGTGCCGTAGACGTAGGCGTCGGAACCGAGCTCCTCGACCACGTCGACCGCGATCCGCAGGCCGGTCGGCTCCGCCTGGCCGCCGCCTGGCAGCACCTCGAGGTGCTCCGGGCGGACGCCGAGGACGACCTCCCGGGCGTGGGGCCCGGCCGCGTCCAGGATCTCGCGGGGCAGTGGGATGACGGTGTCGCCGAACCGCACGCCCTCCGGGGCAAGAGGCACCGTGAACTGGTTCATGGCCGGAGAGCCGATGAACCCGCCGACGAACGCGTTGGCCGGCCGCTCGTACACCTCCTTCGGGGTGCCGACCTGCTGCAGCACGCCGTCCTTCATGACGGCCACGCGATCGCCCATGGTCAGCGCCTCGACCTGGTCGTGGGTGACGTACACGGTCGTGATCCCGAGACGGCGCTGCAGCGACGCGATCTGCGTACGGGTGCTGACCCGCAGCTTGGCGTCGAGGTTCGACAGCGGCTCGTCCATCAGGAACACCTGCGGCTCACGCACGATCGCGCGGCCCATCGCCACGCGCTGCCGCTGACCGCCGGAGAGGGCCTTGGGCTTGCGGTCGAGGTACTCGGTCAGGTCCAGGATCTTCGCCGCATCGACGACCTTCTGCCGGATCTCCGCCTTCGGCATCCCGGCGATCTTCAGGGCGAAGCCCATGTTGTCGGCGACCGTCATGTGCGGGTAGAGCGCGTAGTTCTGGAACACCATGGCGATGTCCCGGTCCTTCGGCGGCAGATGCGTGACGTCCCGCTCACCGATCCGGATCACCCCGGCGTCCACGTCCTCAAGGCCCGCCAGCATCCGCAGGGAGGTGGACTTCCCGCAACCCGACGGACCCACCAGAACCATGAACTCGCCGTCGGCGATGTCCAGGTCGAGCGCGTCCACCGCCGGATGGTCCATCGTGGGGTAGACGCGGGTCGCCTTCTCGAAGCTGACCGATGTCATGACCGCAACTCCTCTCCCCCGCCGACCGCGAAGGCCTGGCAGCGCGCCGACCCCACCTTGCAGTCGGCCCCTTCTCGACAACTCACAGCCTGGCCATGACTCATGACGTTGCATCAGGGCCGCACCGGTCCCCGGCCACGGGCCGGTGGACCCGTGGCCGTGGGCTGCTCGGCCCGGCCCGCCTCGGAGGCGGCACCCACGACCATGACGAGGCAGGCCGACGTACCCGCCGGGGCCGCACCCGCACGGGACCGACTCAAGGTCCACGCCCGACAGCGCCCCGGTGCAGCCCCGCCCGGCACGGGCGGGGCCCCGGGCCCCGATGCGCTCGCGTGGATGGGGCCGGTCGGCCTCTGCCTCATCGACGGCGGGCAATCCGGATGGTGACCTCGTCGGCGCCGATGACGAGGGCGACGTCGGCCCGCGGGCCGTGTGGACCGGTGTCGTCCGCCCAGGTTTTTGGGGACTCGACGCCCAGGCAGGCCCGCTGCCGCGGAAGGGGCCGACCGGTTCCACGGTTCGGAACGGAGCCGTGGGGCGCTGTGCTCCCGTGGCCGATCGGCCGGCTGCGGGAGCCGGTCGCTGCCGAAGCGGGCTGCCCGGTGGTGGCCGGCGGACCGAGGGCGATCAGTTCCCCCTGCTGTGTCGGTGGCGGCTGTCACGTGCGACCGCACACCGTGTCACAACCCTCACCACCGTCCCGGCCGCCGCATGCACCGCTGCCGGGCCGACGCGCAACCGCATGCCGCACGTCCCGCACGTCCCGCACTGGCCCATCGGGCCGGGGGCGCTTCGGCCTCCGCCCACGGGACGGTCGGCCCCTGCCCCGGCCCACGGCGGTGCGGGAAGCTGAAGGGGCATCGGGGGGCCGGCTCCCCGGGAGAGTCCTACAAGGGACAGCAACGGCTGCTCGGCCGACACAGCCCGTGCGTTCCGGCCCCCGATGCGATCGCAGACCGACACGCCCCGCAGGACTCCAAGCCGTCGGGCGGGCCGCCGCAGCAGATTCCGTCGTGCTCCGTCTGCGGACGGCGAGTGCGGAAGGGAGTGGGTGTGATGAGCCGGACCGTCGGCGAGGTGATGACCCGTGAGGTCGTCGAAGCGCACCGGGAGACCTCGTTCAAGGACGCGGCACGGCTGCTGGACCGGCACCGGATCAGCGGGCTGCCCGTGGTCGACCACGACGACAAGGTCGTGGGCGTGATCTCCGAGACCGATCTGATCCGCCACCAGGCGGCCCGCTCCGTGCCCGGCCGTGGCCGGCGGCTGCGGATGCCGGCGCTGCGCCGCTCCGCGCGCCGTACGGCCGCCGTCGCCCGCGCCACGCGGGCGCAGGAGCTGATGTCGACGCCCGCGATCACCGTGCACCCGGAACAGCGCGTCGAGGACGCCGCGCGGATCATGGAGCGGCGCGGTGTCGAGCGACTTCCGGTGGTGGACGAGGAGGACCGCCTGATCGGCATCGCCACCCGCCGCGACCTGCTGCGTGTCTTCCTGCGCACCGCCGAGGAGATCCGCCAGGACGTGATCGACGACGTCCTGACCCGCGCCCTGTGCCTGCCGCCCCACACCGTGGTCGTCTCGGTCCTGGACGGCATGGTCACGTTGGAAGGACGGCTCGAGCACCGCAGCGACATCCCCCTCGCGCTCCAGCTGACGTGGCGCGTCGACGGAGTGGTCGGCGTGGTCAACAGCCTGACCTTCCGCATCGACGACACCCGCCCGCCCGAGCAGCGTGACTCGGACGGCATCAGCCCACGGGGCGCTGCTGGTTCTCGATGTACTGGCGTACGACGGTCAGCGGCGCAGGTGCGCACTGTACTCCTTGCGCAACAGGCGGGCGGAGACGCCCTTGAAGCTGTTGACCAGCTTGGAGAGCTGGACCTTGGGCGGGTAGTGCACGAGCAGGTGCACGTGGTCGTGTTCGCCGTTGAACTGTTTCAGTTCGGCCTCGAAGTCGGTGCACACGTCCCGCATGATCTCTTCGCACCGGTTGAGCATGGCGTTCTTCGCACCGGTTGAGCATGGCGTCGGTGAAGACGCCGCGCCGGTACTTCGTGACGAACACCGAATGGGCGTGAAGGTTGTGGACGACGTGAAGGCCGGTACACACATCGGGGTTTGGATTCCAGCGCGGTGACAGCGCGGACAGAGGGGCCATCGGTCCCGGCCGTGCCGGAGAACAGCCCCGAATCCACCCGGATCCGGCACCCCGACGGCACGCGCCCTGCTGCCCGCCCACGGATCACGCCGCCCCCGGCCAGAACATGGTGTCGGCCCGTTCCGCGAGGCCGGCTGGGGCCGGTCGGCCCTTCCCTCGCCTCGCCGTGGCCTGTTGTCTCGGACCATGCCCGAAATCGACACAAGGCCCGCGCCCCACCACACGGAACGCACCGTCGGTGGCACGACCGTCGTGGCACTGCACGGCGAGATCGACCTCTTTACGGCGCCCTCCCTCGCGGCCCGGCTGGAGGACCTGACCGCCGGCCCGCACCCCGATCTGGTGCTGGACCTGCGCTCGATGGCCTTCATCGACTGCACCGGTCTGGGGGTCCTGTGCCGGGCACGGAACCGGGCCGCGGCACAGCACGGCCGGCTGCGGCTGGTCACCGACAGCGTCCGCCTGCGGCGGATCCTGCGCGCCGTCGGCCTGACCGGTGTCTTCGAGCTCCACCCCAGCCTGGGCGAGGCGCTGGCCCGTACGCCGGAGGCCGTCGCGGTCTGAAGTCCGGGCCAGTGGGCTGGCGACTGGCGAGCCCTTGATTGAGCGCCGCCCCCGGCGAGCCCGCCTCAGGGCCCGGTTCAAGATCTCATTGCGTCCGGCGGCTGCTCTGCGTCGCGCGGCCCGGGTCGATGCGGTTGTGGTGCTCGGCCTTGACCGTCAAGCGCAGCAGGTGCTCCGCCTGTGGGGTGTCGGGTAACCAGAACCATGCGCCCTCCACCCGGTGGCTTCACCAAGTTCGTTGCGCAGATGCGAGGGCAGCGGCCGGCCCGAGAAGGGGAGGCGGCTGCTGTGCCGACGCCACAACGCCTCGCACGATCTGCCTCACCGATGGAGCGCGTACGCGCTGCAGCAACGACGCCGTGCCTCCGGTCGTGCGCGGAACAGGGCCGAACGGCCCGACACCGGCGGCGAGTTGAACCCCGGCCGGCCCTCCGGTGCCGCCTGGCCGGCCCATACCGGAGCACGCTCTGGAGTGTCACGCTTCGTGAGCATGATGCCGAGGAGGAGGTTCGGGCCGATGGGCGGCGGGCGTACGAGGAAGTGGCTGTGGCGGTGGCGGTGGCGGAACAATCCGCTGCGACGGCGCGACGACATCGTCGAAGCGTGGATCGTGCTGGCCGTGTGGGCGGTCGTCGCGGTCGGGGGCACGGTCGTCGGCCTGGTCACGGCCCACGCCGCTGACGAGGTGTTCGCGCGCCAGCGCGCCGAGCGGCATTCCGTGCACGCTGTGCTCCTGGCCGACGTCCCGCAAAGCGTGTCGGAGACCGGGGCGGGCGACAAGGCCGCGGCGCGGGTCCGCTGGACGGAGGCCGACGGGTCCGTCCACACCGGCATGACGCTGGTGGACACCGGGCGGATGGCCGGGTCCGGGATCGTGGTCTGGACGGACGGCCGGGGCGAGGTCACCGCCGAGCCGCCGAGCCCGGGGGAAGCGGCTGTTGAAGCCGGCCTCCTGGCCCTCTCGGCCGCGCTCGCGTTCGCGGGCATCGTCTTCGGTGCCGGAGCCGTCGCACGGTGGCGGCTCGACCGGCGGCGCACCGAGTGGTGGGGCACGCAGTGGGACCTGGTCGGCCCGCAGTGGGGCCACAAGACCGGATGACCCACGCGCGGCTGCCCAAGCGCAGCCAGGCGGCGACACACCTACGCCGAGCGGCCTTGTCGCGCGGCCCGCTACAGCCTCCACGCAGTCATCGCGCAGCACTCGCCCCTCGACGCGGCACACCGTCGACGGCCGGGTCCGCCTCCCCGCCCGCACGAGCCACCCCCGCCCACCGCCCCGGGTGGGCACGCTGTGGCGGACGTCGGAACGCGGCGCCCGGCCACCCGCGGGATCCGGGCCGGCGCCGCCCGCGGCACGACCCCCAGGTCGGGCCCCTCGGCACACAGGCAGGGACATCCGGCCCCTGCCTGCGCCATCGCCCCGCGAGTTGACTCAGCGCTACGAGCGCCGCACTCGGTTCGATCCCGCGGGCGCCGTGCCGTGCGCACCGCGCAGCCGCCTCACGACGGACACGTCCGGCACGCGGGCTATTGATCACTTTTGAGCCGCCGGCGAGGTCCCGGCGGCAGAACGGAGGAACGTCATGACAGACGCCCAGCAGTCCCACGCCTACCTCGTCGGAGGCGGCATCGCCTCGCTCGCGGCCGCCGCCTTCCTGATCCGTGACGGCGGCTTCCCCGGCAAGCACATCCACATCCTGGAGGAGCTCCCGGTCGCCGGCGGTTCCCTGGACGGCAGCGGCGAGAGCGCCGGGTACGTCACCCGGGGCGGACGGATGCTGGAGGAGGAGGCGTACACCTGCCTGTGGAACCTCCTGGAGACGATCCCCACGCTGACCGACGAGACCGTGTCGGTCAGGCAGGAGATCCGGGAATTCAGCGCCAAGTGGCCCACCGACGCCAAGGCCCGCCTGATCGGCACGGGCGCCACGATCCTGGACGCCTCCGACTACGGCCTTGACACCCGCGACCGCCTGGAGCTGACCCGGCTGCTGATGCTGCCCGAGACGGTCATCGGGGCCCGCCGGATCGAGGACTTCTTCTCCCCGCACTTCTTCGACACCAACTTCTGGGCGATGTGGCGCACGACCTTCGCCTTCCAGAACTGGCACAGTGCCATCGAGCTCAAGCGCTATCTGCTGCGTTTCATGCAGGAGTTCCCGCGCATGCACACCCTGTCCGGGGTGCGCCGCACCCGCCTCAACCAGTACGACTCGATCATCCGGCCGCTGAGGGCCTGGCTGGAGGGCCACGGCGTGCGCTTCGAGTACGGCGTGCGGGTCACCGATGTCGACTTCACCACCGACGAGCACGGCGCCCGGCGCGTACGGCGCCTGCACGTCGAGCGCGCCGGGCAGCCGGACACGTACGACCTCGCCGACATCGACTACGCGTTGATCACCATTGGCTCGATGACCGCCGACGCCGCCTGCGGCAGCGACACCGCCGCGCCCGAGCTGATCCGCGACAAGCGGGACGGGGGCTGGCGGCTGTGGGAGACCATCGCCGCCGAGGCCGTCGACTTCGGCCGTCCCACCGCATTCACCGGCAACGTCGACGAGGCCAAGTGGGAGTCCTTCACGCTCACCATGCGCAGCCCCCAGTTGCTGCACCGCATCGAGGAGTTGTCCGGCAATCTCCCCGGCACCGGCGCGCTGATGACGTTCAAGGACTCCAACTGGCTGATGTCGATCGTGGTGCCGCACGCCCCGCACTTCGAGGACCAGCCGGAGGACGTGTACACGCTGTGGGGCTACGGCCTGTTCGTCGACCGGGAGGGCGACTTCATCGGCAAGCCGATGGCGCAGGCCACCGGCCGCGAGATCCTCACCGAACTCCTCGGCCACCTCGGCCTCTCCGACATCGAGGAGCAGGTCGCCGCGACCACGACCGTCATCCCGGTGATGATGCCCTACATCACCAGCCAGTTCGCCCCGCGCACCGTTCACGACCGTCCCCTGGTCATTCCACGCGGTGCCGCGAACTTCGCCTTCCTGGGACAGTTCGCGGAGATTCCGGAGGACGTGGTCTTCACGGTCGAGTACTCCGTGCGCGGCGCGATGCACGCCGTCTACGGCCTGCTCGGCCTCGACGACCACGAGATCCCCGGCATCCACCACGCTCTGGCCGACCCGAAGACGGCCTTCGACGTGCTCAAGGCCACCCTGAGCTGAGGGATGATGCCCGGACCAGGTGAGGGGCTCTGCCGTCACCGCCCGAAACGGCGCCCGCGCCAGGGGGACAGCCCGGCGAAGCACCGCGGTCGTACGTGGGTCGTCGGCCGCGCATCCGCGAGGGCACGTCCCCCGCATCCGTCCATGGCCCGGGCCGAAGCGCCGGGAAGGGAGCCAAAGGGGTCATCTCGTGCGGAAAGGCTACTTCTGGGGTGTTGGTGTCGGAGCATTTCCTCGATGGTCTGCTCGCTGAGGTAGGTCTTCTGCGCCCGGGAGCTCCTCCTGATCAGGGCGCTGACCCGCTGGGCCTCGGCGGTGGTCGGCAGGAGCCCCACCAGGAGGACCGGTAGCAGCAGGCACCTGACGGTCACGCCGCGCCCGGCCCGGACTTCGCCGGTGTCCCGTGACGCTGAACGTTGAGGGCGTGCCGTCCGGTGCGGGCCGGTCGGATTCAGGGGGTGAGGGAGGAGCCCTTGGCGGTGAGAGGGATGCGCCAGCGCAGGCGGGTGCCGCCCTCGGCGCGGCTGGTCACCTCGAACGTGCCGCCAAGTCTCTCGGCGCGGCGGCGCAGGTTGGTCAGGCCGCTGCTGCGGGTGACGGCCGGGTCGATGCCGCGGCCGTTGTCCGTGACGTCCAGGAGCAGTTCGTCCCCGGCGCGGACGGCGACCCGGGCGGCGGAGGCGTGGGCGTGGCGGGCGACGTTGGACAGGGCCTCGCGCAGCACGGCGAGCAGGTGTGCGGCCGTCTCGTCGGGCAGGGCGGCATCCACGGGACCGTCGAACTCGACCGTGGGGGCGAAGCCGAGCCGGTCCTGTACGGCGGTGGTCTCGTCGAGGACCTGGGCGCGCAGGCTGGCCGCCTTCTGGGTGGGCTGGTTGAGGTTGAAGATGGTGCCGCGCAGCTCCCGGATGGTGGCGTCGAGTTCGCCGATCACGTTGTGGACGCGGGAGGCGGTGTCGGGCTGGGTGATGCGGGCGGTGATGCTCTGCAGCGCGAGGCCCGCGCCGAAGACCCGCTGGATGGCCATGTCGTGCAGGTCCCGGGCGATGCGGTCGCGCTCGTCCATCACCTCGCGGGCGGCGCGGGCGGCGGCCAGCTCGGCCTGGGCGGCGAGCTGGTGGGTGATGTCCCGCGCGACCGTGGAGAAGCCGATCAGGTCGCCACCGGCGTCGCGCATCGGCGAGACGGTGACGGCCACGTCGACTTCGCTGCCGTCGGTGCGCAGCCAGCGGGTCTGGTAGGAGTCGGCGTGCCCGTGGGAGCGGATCTGCTCCACCACGGCCCGGTAGGCGTCGAAGGCCGGCTCGGTCATGAGCGTGTCGATCGTCTGGCCGAGAATGTGCTGCTCGGTGTGGCCGAACAGCCGCTGGGCGCCCGGGTTCCAGGTCTGGACGAGGAGGGCCGGGCCCACCGCGATCATGGCGTCGTCGGACGAGGCCACGATGGCCGCGAGCCGGGCCTCGGCCGCCCGGACCGCCTCCAGCTCGGTGTGCAGCGCGATCAGGCCGCGGTTGGTGTCGTTCAGCTCCTGGCTCAGCTCGTCCGCCAGCTGCGCGCGGCGCTCCAGTTCGGCCTGCCGCCCGGCTGTGTCGCCCGTACGGTCAACAGTCCGGGGAGTGCGTACGTCCCCCATGTCTGACCGCCCTTTCGCCTGGTGACGGGAACCGGCTCATCATGCCATGTGGGTGACCTGGCGGACCACGAGCACCGTGGCGTCGTCGGTGGGGCGGCCGTACTCGCGGTGCAGTACGGCGGCGATGAGCGACGGGTGGTGGTCCAGCAGGCGCGGATGGTCCTCCAGGTTCCAGCCGGAGCGGATCCCGTCGGAAACCAGGACAAGCGCCGATCCCGGCTCCCAGGGGCCGTGCTGCAGACGGAGAGACGGAACGGCCAGGTGCGTGCCCAGGGTGCCTGGGCGGTCCAGCAGGTGCACGGACCGGGTGCCGGTGACGACGCGGCCGGTGACGTTGCCGACGGCCGCGTAGGCGAACTCGCGGCGGGCGGGGTCGATCAGGCAGGCACCCAGGACGCCGCCGCGGGTGCCGCGCATCGCCTCGTGGGTGTGCCTGAGGAGCCGATCGAGGTCGGTGACCGGGGCGTGCTCGAAGCTGGTGATCGCGGCGCGGGCCGCCGCGGCGGCGCCCGGGCCGTGGCCGAGTCCGTCGACGACCAGGGCGGCCGTCGGCCGTCCGGGGGCGACGGCCCAGGCGTCCCCGGACTCGCCGTCACCGCCGAGGGGAACGTTGATCCCGCCGAAACGCCACCCCGCCGGCACGCCCGGTTCGGGGCTGTTGCCGAGCCGGGCGTAGACGACGGTGCCGCGCCGGGTCGAGTACCAGTCGAACTCGACGGCGTTACGCCGGACGACATTCAGCCCCGCACCCAGTCCGCCCCCGCGGTAGGGAGGCGGCACGGCGGACGAAACCGTCCCGGCCGGTGGGCCAAACGCCGCGGCGGTCATCCCCGGGCCGTGGTCGACGGAGATCAGCTCGATCCCGTCGCCCGTCTTACGGGCCAGCACATACCCGCCCGGCAGGGCGTGGCGGAGCAGATTGGTGCCCAGCTCGGTGGCGACCAGTTCGGCCACGCCCTCGCGCAGCGCGTGCTGTCCGGCCGCCAGCCTGGCCACCGCCCGGCGCAGGGCGCCGACGTCCTCCTCGGCGCCGATGCCGTGGCGGCGGTGTTCGCTCTCGCTCAGTGCCGCCACGTCCTCGTCGTCATCATCGGTCTCACCGCTGCCATTTCACGATGACCACGGTGGTGCCCGTTCCGGCCTCTGAGGTGAGGGTCATGTCGTCCACCAGCCGCCGCGCTCCCGGCAGGCCCAGCCCGAGGCTGCCCCGGGTGGAGAAGCCGTCGGTCAGCGCCGCGTCGATGTCGGCGATGCCCGGTCCGTCGTCGGCGAACGTGGCCCGCACCCCGCGCCGGCCCTGCCGGTAGACCTGCTCGACGCTGATCCGGCCGCGGTGGCCGGTGGCGTAGTAGAGGATGTTGCGGGCCAGCTCGCTGCCGGCCGTGATCAGCTTCGTCGCGTCCACCAGATTGAGCCCCACCTCCTCGGCCTCGGTACGCAGCACCTTGCGCACCCGGATCAGGTCGGTCTCGTCGACGATGTCGAAAACGGACGGCTCCCGGTCCGTCACAGCACCGGCGGTCACAGGCGGCCCGTACCTGTGTCGGCGCGCCGCAGCCGCTCCAGCAGGGCCAGGCCCTGTTCGGCATTGAGCGCGGTGTCCAGATGCCCCATCTGCACGCCGAGTTCCACCAGGGTGATGGCGACCGCCGGCTGTATCCCCACCACGGCCGCCTGCGCGCCCAGCAGCCGGACCATCGCCACGATCCTGGCCAGTACCCGGGCGATGAACGAGTCGACCACGCTGAGTCGGCTGACGTCGATGAGCATGCCCGACGCGCCGGTGCGCGCGACCTCCCGGGTGAGCTGCTCCTCGATCTGGACCACCGTGGTGTCGTCCAGGTCGCCCTGCAACGCCACCAGCAGAGTGTCACCGATCTTCATGACCGGAACCACGTCGTCGGTCACTGCGGCCCCCCGGACGTCAGGGCCCGGGCTGCCGTCGCCGCGGTTCCGGCCCGCTCGGCCAGCACCGCCAACGCCAGCTGCAACGCGTCCTGCAGCGTGTTACGGGAGCGCAACCGCCCCATGTCGATGCCCAGATGCACCATGGACTGCGCGGTCTCAGGCCGCACCCCGCTCATGATGCTCACCGTCCCCATCAGCCCCGCCGCCTGCACGGTCTTCAGTAGGTGCTGGGCGACCTGGGTGTCGATGGTGGGCACCCCGCTGATGTCCAGGATGGCGACCTCGGCCTGCGTCTGCGCGATCTTCTCCAGCAGGCCCTCGGTCAGCCGGGTGGCCCGCAGCGTGTCCAGAGTGCCGATGATCGGCAGCGCGAGGACCTTGTCCCACACCTGGATGACGGGCGTGGACAGTTCCAGGATCTCGTCGCGCTGCCGCAGGAGGCGCTGCTCGGTCTCCCGGCGCTCGGTGACGTCCCGGATCGCCGCCACCACCAGCCGCCCTTCCGCGGTCTCCAGGGGGCTCAGGCTGATCTCGACGGGGAACTCGGTCCCGTCCCGGCGCATCCCGGACAGCTCGAATCCTGCGCCCATGGGCCGCAGCCGGGGATCTGAGAGGAACCCGTTGCGGTGGCCGACGTGACGGCCGCGGAACCGGGGCGGCACCAGCACCTCGATCTCGCGGCCCACCAGCTCGGCCCGCTCGAAGCCGAACAGCGCCTCCACCTGCCGGTTGACCAGCACGATCCGCGCGTCCGCTCCGACGATCACCATGGCGTCCGGGGCCGACTCCAGCAGACCGTGGAACAGCGACTCGACCCGCGCGCTCTCGGTGGCGTCCTGGAAGACCTTGACGAAACCGGTCACCGCGCCCGCTCCGTCGCGCACCGGCGTCAGGGCGATGCGGGCCAGGAACCGCTCACCGTTCTTGCGGACCCGCCAGCCCTGGAACTCCCGCCGCCCGTCCTGACGGGCCGACTCCAGTTCCTGCTCCATCAGGGCGGCGGTGCGGTCCTCCTCGGTGTGCAGCACCGACGCCGACCGCCCGAGGACCTCGCTCTCCGCATAGCCGGTCAGTGCCTCGGCAGTGCGGCTCCAGCGGACCACGTCCCCGCCCGGCCCCAGCTTGACGATCGCCTGGTCGGTGACCGAGTCCAGCATCGCCTCGAGATCCCGCAGGTCAGCCTGCGGATCGTGGTCGCCTTCCGGTGGCGTCGTCATGCCCGGCCCCGCCCTTCGCATCGTTCATCCCCAAGCCGGGCAGCGTGCCTGGTGGCGCCTCTGATCCCGGCGGGGCCGATGCTACCCGGCCTCCACCGCAGCTGATCGTGACACCCGGCACACCGCACCGATCAAGGTCCGTGCATCGCCGACCACGACGCCGGCACCACGGGGGCGCCGGGCGCCGTCCCGCGCGCACGTCCACAGCGCCGGCCGCAACCCGAAGGCCATCTCTCAGGACTCACAGGGGGCACTCCGCCTGCCCCCGGGGACGGGCGGCCTGGTCCGCAAGTCTGGGTTCCGGCGACGGTCATCGGTCGGCGTCCCGGTCGTACACCACGTAGGCGATTACGCCGAAGATGTTCCCGAACACGCAGATCACCCCCTACGGCGCGAAGGTCCGCCGCCGCGCCCGCTCTGTAGACAGCTCTGCAACAGCCCGGCATGCACTCGCGGCGAGATGGGGTGAGCCCCAGGTGAGCGCGGTGTGTTCGGCCAGTGCGTAGTTCTCGGCCGCGGCCTGTTCCTCGCCGAGGAGCCGGTACAGGTCGGCGAGGGCGTGGGCGAGGGGACGGGTCGCGTAGACCGCGCCGGCTGCTCCAGCCAGCTGTTGCCGGAGTGGCAGCAAGTGCTCGGTCAGAGTTGCCGCGGTCTCCAGGTCGTCGTGGAGGACAGCGAGCTGGGAGCGAAAGTCGAGTTCCATACCGTAGAGGTGGTCGGTCACAGGCTCTGCGGGGAAGCTCACTGCGCGCGCCTCGTCAAGTCTGCCGAGGCGGGCCAAAACGAGGGCGAGTGCCACCCCGACGGGGGCCCCGACGGACTCGTACACGCCGCGCATCACGGGCTCGATCTCGGCCGTGCGGCCCTGGGCCAGCCGGATGGTGATCACTCCTAGCGTTCTCAGGCTCTGGGCTTGGTGTGATCCGACGCGCTGCAGCAGGACGGCGGCCTCGGTGTACTGGGACTCCGCCTCCTCGAACCGGCCCGCGATGCTCGCCAGCATGGCGGAGGTCGCGGTGTTGATGCCCTGTGCCCACACCATTCCGTAGCGCTGCGCGAGCGCCAGGCCTTCAGCGGTGTGCCGGCGTACCGCGGCCGGATTATTGAGGGTGGCGGCGGTCATGGCATCGAGGTTCTGGCAGACCCAGCGGTAGGCAGGGAGGTCGTGCGCGCGGGCGAGCTCGCGGAGTTCGGAAACCAGCGGTCTCCGTTCGTCACCCATCGCCTCGTGCGGGAGCAGCTTGGCGGACGTCATCAACGCGGCTGCCAGCAGGCGCGGTTCGCCCTTTGCGCGGGCGAGCCTCAGTTGCGTGCGCGCCGCCTCGATGGCCCGTGGCGCATCCTCGACCGCCACCGCGTCGACGAGAGCCTGCAGTACACCCGCACGTGTGGGATCGTCCAGCTCCGTATTGGACGCCAGCTTCTCCAGACGGGCCAGCAGGGCAGGGTCGTAGGAGTCTCCCAGCCTGCTGTGCCAGGGGGAGGGTTCGATCCAGGAACCGAAAACCGCCGCGACCAGGTCGCCTCGGTCTGTCTCTTCGGCCAGTTCGACTGCCTGCTGCCGGGTGCGCCGGGCCGCGTCCGTCGAGCCTGCCCGGACCTGTGCGCCGAGCAGCCGCACCAACAGGCCGACCGTGCGGTCGGGTTGTGTGTCGAGATCGCCCGAGGCTGTGGTGTGCGCCTCGATCGCCTGCTGGATCAGTTCTACGGCGGTGTCGTGGGCGTAGCGCCGTTCTGCCACCTCGGCCGCGCGCAGCGCGTAGTCGACAGCCAGAGGGGCGTTCGCGGTGCTGCCCGAATGGGCGAAGTGGTGGGCCAGGGCGGTGAAGTCGTCGGGGCGGTGAATGCGCAGCGCCTGTGCGATGCGGGCGTGCAGGCGGGACCGTCGCACGCCGGACAGGTCGGTGTACACAGTGTCGCGGACCAGGGCGTGCACGAATCGGACGCGCCCAGGGCCGGACTCGGTCAGAAGGTCCGCGGCGATGGCGGCGTCGAGTCCTTCCAGTACCTCGTCCTCGTGAGCGACGGCCGCGTCGAGCAGAAGTGCCACTTCGGCCTCCAGGCCCACGGCGGCGGTGAGTTGTACGGCGGAACGGGCTCGGGCGGGCAGCAGAGCCAGGCGCCGGCGCAGGACGTCGCGTACTCCCTGGGGCACGTCCGAGATCGCGACCAGGGCACCCTCGCTGGCCAGCAGGCGCGCGCTCTCCAGGACGTAGAACGGGTTGCCGCCGGTGCGTTCGGCGAGCGCTGTCACCGTGACCGTGTCCACGGGTTCCCCGCAGACGGCGTCGACCACGGTGGCTACGTCCGGGGTCGCAAGGCCGCGCAGCGCGACCCGGTAGGGGGCGGCGGGGGCGAGGTGGGCGAGGGTCTTGACGAGGTGTTCACCCACCTCAGCAGGGCGGTAGCTCGCGACGGTGAGCAGGGGTACGCCAGTGACTGAGGCTGCCGCTTCAAGCAGGGCGAGCGTCTCGCTGTCAGCGCGGTGCAGATCCTCCAGGACGACTGCGAGCGGACACTCAGCGGCCGCGTCGCGCAGCCAGGTGGCGAGCGCGCGGTGCATCCGGAAGCGTCCTGCGGTCACCTCGTCGCGGCTCGTGGCGGCCACGTGCTGGGGCTTGAGGAGCAGGGCCGACAGTTCCTCGGGTTGCGCCGGAGGAATGTCGCGGGCGAGCGCACCGAGCACCTCCACCCATGCCCAGGCGGGTGGCGCACCCTCGTACTCCGGACAGCGCCCGATCACCACCCTCCAGCCGCCGGACTGCAGACGGCCGCCGAGCCGGCCGAGCAGCGCGGACTTTCCCGCGCCGGCCTCGCCGGTGACCAGCATGACGCCGCCGATGTACCGGGCGGCCCGTGCGGCGGCGTCCAAGGCACGCAGTTCACTGCTCCTGCCGACGAAGAGGTTCTGCCCGGGCCTTGGAGGTTCGTCAACGGACGGAGCGAGTGGCGACACGGCCCGCGCAGGCCCGGACATGGATGCCTGCAGCACATCGAGCCGCCGGGCGAGCACGGCCTGTTCCAACTCGGCCAGTGCCGGGCCGGGATCGCAGCCGAGTTCCTCCTGCAGCACCCGAGTGGCACGACGCAGTGAGGTGAGCGCATCGGTCTGCCGTCCGCAGGCCCACTGGGCGAGGGCGAGCAGTCGCCAGCCCTCCTCGCTCAACGGGCTTTCCCGGACCAGGAGTTCGGCCGCCGGTACCGCTTCCGCCGGGCGGCCGGTGTTCAGGTCGGCCGCTACGGCGAGTTCGCGGGCCTCGGTGTGGAGGGCGGTCAGACGGGCCGCCTCCGGTTCGGCCCATGCCTCGTCCGCGTGTTCCGCGAAGGCCGGACCCTGCCACCAGCCGAGCGCCTCGGCGAGCAGCTGTCGGGCCTCCTCGGCCTGGGCGTGACGGGCGCGGTTCACCCAGGTCTCGAAGCGCCAGGCGTCCACCGCGTCCCGGGGCAGCCGCAGGGCATAACCGGGCGGCGCGGTGACCAGCACGGTCGCCGGGGTGCGCGGTGGCCGGCCCGGTTCGAGGGAGCGGCGCAGGTTGGACACGTAGGCGTGCAGGGAGGCCGTCGCCTTCACCGGCGGCGCTCCCCGCCACAGTTCGTCCGCCATCCGGTCGACCGGCACGACGCTACCGCGGGCGGCTATCAGCAGCGACAGAACGGCCCGCTGCCGCGGAGCACCCAGTTCGACCGGCTTACCCCCGACATCAGCGCCCAGCGAACCCAGGACTCGAATGTGCAGCACGCGACGCGAATCTACCGGAGCCGTTGGTCCGGCCCGTCAACAGACGATAAACGCGGTGCTCATCAGCCCCAAGTGGGGCGCCAAGCAGACGCCAAGGAGGCAGCGGCACCCTAGGAGGCTGTTGCCGGTACCTGATCGTTGGAGCAAGCAAGCGTGTCCCCCAGCAGCACGACGGACGAACTTCCCACGGCCGAACGTCCGTACACCCACGAGATGATCGTGGTCCACCGGGTCTTCCGCCGCGAGTCGGCGTATCTGCCCCGACTCGTACGAGCCGTCCCCGACGGCGACACGGCACGCGCGACCAAGGTCGCGGAACACCTGCGCGAGTACGTGGCGGGACTGCACAGCCACCACTCCGTCGAGGACGACCTCATCTGGCCGCACCTGCACGACCGTGCCGCAGACGCCCAGTTGGTCGCCCGCATGGAGGAACAGCACCAGCGCATCGACGTGGGCCTGACGGTCGTAGCCGAATGGACGGCCGCGTGGGAGCGGGCGGCGGACCAACTCGCCGGGGAGGAACTGGCGTTGGCGCTGGAGCAGCACCGTGATGTGCTGCTCGAACACCTCGATGACGAGGAGCGGCTGGTCCTTCCGTTGGTCGCCGAGCATCTGACGGTCGCCGAGTGGGACCTGGTCGGACGCCGCGGACTGGAACGGGTACCCAGGAACAGACTTTTCATCACCCTCGGCGCGATCCTGGAGGACGCCACACCCGAGGAGCGGGACTACTTCCTCGGCCGGACCCCGCTGGTCGGCCGGCTGCTGTGGAAGGCAGTGGGCCGCCGCCAGTACGCCGCCGCCTGTCGGGCGATGCGCGGCCCACTGGACGGGGAGCGGGGCCGGTGACCCTTCTCGACTCCGCGCCGCTCGACGTCCTGGACGCCTACCGCACCTGCGAGTTCGTCACCCTCGGCCGCGACGGCACGCCGCTGGCCTGGCCGACCGCGGTGCGGCGGCAGAAGGACGGAACACTGCTGTTGAGCACCTCCCTCGCGTTCGCGCAGAAGGCGCTCAACATCCGCCGGGACGGCCGCGTCGCCCTCCTCTTCTCCGATCCCACCGGCAGCGGACTCGACCACGCCCCGCAGATCTTCGTCGGCGGCCGGGCCGAGTGCCCCGACACCGTCATGACGGGCCCCCAGGGCGCCGAGGACTACTGGCGGATGCTCTTCGAACGGCAGCCGCACAGCAAGGCGTACGTCGCCGCTCCCCTGCGGCGGTTGATGGACTGGTACTACCTACGGCTGCTGATCACCGTGATCCCGGACCAGGTCGCCGTACGGCCGCCGCTCCTCGCCACGCCCCCGCAGGACCCGAAAGGACAGCACGCGCTGCCGGGCGCCGCCCAACTCGCCCGTTTTCCCTCGGCGGTGCTCGCCGCGCGCGACGCCTCCGGGGCACCGGTGCTCGCCCGGACCCGGCCCGTGCCGACCGGCAACGGCTTCGCGGTTGAGGTGCCCACCGACTGCGCCACGACCGCCGGACCCGCCTCCCTGCTGGTGCACCGGCACGACCAGCACCTGAACCACATGCACAACGCCCTTGTCCGCGGCACCCTGGAGGCCACGGACGGCGGGTGGCTGCTGGTCCCCACCAAGGTGGTGGAACCCATGGGCACAGGACGCCCGACCGACGCGATCCGCCTCCTGCGCAGCACACGGCGCGCCACCGCCCGCTATCTGGAACGGCGCGGCCTTGACCGCCCCCGTGTGCAGTGGGACGAGTTCAGAGCACTCGCGGCATCGGTACGGCAGCACAGCAGCGCCTGAGCTGTTCGTCGGTGTGGTTGCGGGCCATCGCACGTCACCTGGGCTGGGGACGACACGCCGTCCAGCGGTGTGCCCAGGCCGTCCGGTGGAGTACGAACTCCGCACCCCGCCAGTAGCCTGAAACCAAGCAACTCGACTCCACCCAACCGGGGACAGTCCGAAGACTCGACGAAACGGGGCGCGGCCCATTCTGGACTGGGACTTCGGGTTTCTGTCGACTGGGGGCGTCAGGAGGTTGTCGGGCCTGGGGTGTCGTCCTGGGGGTTGCGCCAGTGGTCGACCTCGAAGGTGACCTCGGGGCCGCGGGACCGGCCGTCGTCGCGGTGGAGGCCGGCGGCGATGGAGATCGTGAAGGCGTCGGCGGTCGTGGTCGCGCCGCGATTGTGGAGCAGGGCGCCGATTCGGGTGCGCAGTTCGTCGCGGATCCGGGTGGCCATGGTGGTGGTGAGGCCGAGGTCGAGATGCGGCGCGTGTCCTTCACCGTGGCCGGTCAGACGTACGGTCGGCAGGCGCAGGCCGTGGGCCACGTTCCAGAGGCCGGTGCGGACGACGTGTTCGGCCAAGTGGTCGAGCTTGTAGCCCGCGCTGTCCGCCATGTTGCCGGACGCGTCGAACGGGATGAAGCGGTGCTCGGGCGCGGACACGGCGTGGCCGTGGAGGACGACCAGGGTGAGCGGGTTCGCCTCGGCCGAGACATGGTCGGACAGCAGTTCCGCGTGGGACTCGTGCATCGACTCCCCAGGGCGCTTGCTGTACGAGCGGAAGTACCACTGGGCCTTGCCATCGATCACGGGGGCAGTGTGCAGCATGGCCGTGGCGGCCTTCCGCAACGTACGCTCCTGCTCCTCCTCGGACGCGCCCCGGTCGCGGGCCTCCCTCGCCGTGACCAACCGGTCGGCGAGGGAGGCCCTGGACTTGAGGGTCGCCTGGCGCTCGGTGGGCGCGCCGACCTGTTCCGCGTAGCGCGCGCGGTCGTGCAACGAGGCAGCCAGCTCACGGAGTTGGGCTGCGGAGCTGCGCAGGTTCTCCTCGACCGCGGCGCTCATCTCCATACGGTTCCTGCTGACCCGGGCGTGGTTCTCCAGAGTGAGCTGGGACCGGCCGTCCTCGCTGGCCAGGACCACGGAGGCGAAGTGGTAACCGAAGTGCGATCCGTTGCTTGCCGTGGGTTTGGCGTAGTTGACCGCCAGGGTCGGCCTTCCTTCGGGGTCGGCCGCGTTGATCGACTGGACCAGGTAGCCTTCGCCGACCTCGGCCCAGGCTCCCTCGTTGACCCCGGTTCGTCGCGCCGCCTGCGCCACTGCGTCGCGGCGCGGGTTGTCCACCTGCTCGTAGCTGAGCGCGCTGCCGTACTCCCGGCCGGGGGTCGGCGAGCCGCCCTGCCCGCCGACGCCCCGGTTGTCCCGGGCGATCTGGGAGGCGGCCCAGGACGGGCCGGTGGCGGCCGGGTCGATCAGGCCGTCGGCGACCTGGACCAGGGACTCGGCGAGGTGGTGTGTGCCGGTCACCTCGGCGGTGTCCAGGGCGCTGATCGGTCCGGTCGCGACCCGCCCCGGCACCCGGAACACCACGTCCGATGCCCTGACCTGGCCGGACACCATCTGCGCGAAGTCCCGGCAGGCCTCCTCCTCGGACCGGCCGGATGTGGTCAGGAACTCCGGGGTGACCCGCAACAGCGGCGCCGTGGACGGTTCGCCGTCCCGAGTGAGGGTGAGAGAGACCTCCGGATCGGCGGTCAGCCGCACCTTGCTGCCGGCGGCGGCCAGCTTCGCGTTGGCCTCGTCGACGGCCCGCTCGGTCGCGTACGCGTGCTGGCTCAGCCCGCCGGCGTCAATGGCCAGCGTTCCGTCCTGCGACACCTGGATCGCGGGGGAGTCACCAGCAAGTACTACGTCGAGTTCCTGGGTGGGCAGGATCAGCGCGGCGGAGTGAGGGTGAGCCGGGGAGCGGAAGTGGTGGGCCTCCAGCCGGGTGCCGGGCAGCCGGTGGAAGAGCACGGGGTCGTCGGCGTTGGACGCGACCGAGTAGTCCTCGGTGAGCAGGCGTTGGGCCCGCAGGTGCGCGAAGTGGTCGGGGCCCGCCGCCGAAGTGGTCGGCGCCCAGTGCGGGTCTCGGCCGGACAGCTCGATCTGCTCCACCGTCCCGGGCGACCGGACGGTCCTCAGTTCGAGGCTGGCGCCCGACGGCGTCCAGACCCGGTTCCCTGTCGCGGCGAACACGGCCTGCGGCAGGCCAAGGGCGTCCTGCGGAAGGCCGCGTACGGCCAGCACGATGTCGGCGTCCGGCGGCCTGATCGGGTCGTCCGCCAGCAGGGCGGCGAAGTCCTCGGGATGCGTCAACCGGACGTCGCCGTACGGGGTTACCAGGGTGATGTGGTTCCGGCCGGCACGGGCCAGGACGACGTAGGCACCGTCGGCCCAGGGCGTGGCGCGCCGGTCCTTGCTCCCGTCGTCGTGGCGGACGTGGTACCAGGTGGGATCGAACCGGGGCCGCCCCGGGCCCCGCCAGTTGCGACCGCCGCCGTCGTCCATCGCGGTGTACTCGTGCCGGACCTGGCGGACCAGCTCCGCGGCCTCCGCGTCGGAGCGGTCGGCGAACGGCGCGGCGGCGGGGGCTCGGACCGGGGCCACCGCGTCCGGATCCACGGCGAGCAGGATCTCGCGGGCGGCGGTTCCGGTCAGCCCCGGCGGGGCGACGGCCGGCTTCCTGTCGTCTCCGGCATCCCCGGCATACGGCAGGTCGCGCAGCACCGGGCCGGAGTCGGTGACCTCGGCGATGGCCCTCAGATATGTGTCGGGTACGTCGATGGTGTCGATGTCCGCCATGAGGCCGGTGCGGTCGGTCTGCCGTTCGAGGCGGCGGAAGAGCGTCGTGACGTCGTGGTAACGGTCGGGCAGGCCGCCGTAGTGCAGTAGTTCGTGGAGCGCCCGGGCATCGTCCCGGACGTCCTCGTGGATGCCCAGCGGGAACGTGAACTGGTCCCAGGCTCGCTCGGGCCCGTCACTCCGGCTGATCTCCACGGCCTCCGGGTGGTCCGGGCGGTGCTCCAGTTCCACGTCGATGTGCAGGTGATCGCCCGAACCGGGCAGCCGGCGACCGTCGTTGACGTGCGTGTCCAGCAGCGACTGGAGCCGCTCGCGGTACGTGACCAGGTCGCCGGGGCCGAATCCGGCGCCGAAGCGCACCGGGAGGTGCAGGGAGAGGTTGCGGACCCAGCGGCCGTCGTCCGCCTGGATCCGGGCGACGGCCGCACGGACCACGACGTCCCGTCCAGCGAGCAGTCCGGGCGCGGGACGGTCGGCCGACGGGTCGCGGGCGGGGTCGTACCGCTCGGTCCGCAACACGGCCCAGACCGCCTGGTCGCGCCGGGTTCGCCACTGTTCGGGGCGTCGGGGTGGGTGGGGGGCGGAAGGTGGTGTGACGGCGGGTGGGGCGGTGGGTGCTTCGTGGGACGGAGACGGGGACGAGGTGACCGTGATGATCGCGCGGCGGCGGGCCTCCGGGGTGTCCTGGGCGGGGTCCGTGCCGTGCGGGAGGTCTGGGCCGCGGGACTCGGCCGTGATCGTGAACGCATCCGATGTCAGCGGGGCGTCCAGGTCGCGCAGGTGGGCATCGAGGCGGAGGGCGAACAACTCCCGGACGCCCTCGGCACGTTGGGCGCCGAGCTGGACCGCCCTGCCGAAGTGGGGGAGGCCGGAGACGGATGCGGTGCCGTGGCCGGTGACGAGGATCTCCGGTAGCCCGAGCCCAGTCTCCGCACGCTGTACGGCGTCGTGGGCCACGTCGGCGGCGAGCGTGTCGATGTGGGCGGTGTCTTCTGGGGTGAGGGTGGTGACGTCCTCGGCGGTGAACGCGATGCCGTGGGTGAACACCTCGGCTCCGCCTCCGGCGGGAGTTCTCCCACCCGCACCGCCTGTGCGACTTCCGTCGTCGGGCGCGGGTGGCCCCTGTAGGGCGGATGCGCCGTCAGCGGCTGTGGGGGCCCGGGGGGCGACCTCGACGGAGCGGAGGTCGCTGGGATGCGTGTCGGTGCGGCGGGAGGGAGGAGCGGCGGCGGGTCGCCGGCCGAGTGGGCCGAGGGGGGACGGTGTGGTGGGGCGGTGCAGGGGGTCGGAGACGGACGGGGCATTGAGGCGGCCGGCGGAGCCAGAGGAAGACGGGCCGGTGAGACGGCGGACGGAACTGGAAGAGGACGCGGACGGGGACGGGGTCGTGGAAAGGTGAACGGAATCGGAAGGCGACAGGGCCGTGGCGCGGTTGGCGGACCCGGAAGAGGACGGGGACGGGAACGCGGTCGTGGAAAGGTGAACGGAATCTGAGGGGGACGCCGGCGTTGCCCGTTCGGATGTGGACCAGTGGAAGATGTGGCCGGTGACCGTGCGGGGGGTGCCGTAGGGGCCCTTGTCGTCCTGGCCTCGGACGGTGATTCTGACGGGCTGGCGCATCAGCACGGCCGGGCCGGTCAGCTTGGCCTTGCCGGGTTCCGTGGGAGGCGCGCCGTGCGGGAACGTCGGGTCGGGGGTGGGGGCACCCGGGGTCCCGGGGGCGCGGGTGACGGGGCGCGTCGAGTCGTCGGTCTGGTCGCGGGTCATGCGCCCGGTGGCGAGGGGGACGGTGACCACCGGGTCGTCGGTGAGGACCGCGAAGTCGAGTGGGGAGACGGACCAGTTGTACGTGGCGGTGGCGGCGATGGCGGGCTCGTCCTTGACGGCGACGGAGAGCTCGTCGGCGGCGGCGGTGCGGTGGCCCACCTCCTCGGCGGGGCCGATGGCCTCCATCGACAGGGCGAGCGAGGTGCCCGGCACGCGGTAGCCGCTGTCCGGTGTGCCGAGCCGGTGGAACAGGGCCGGCAGCGACTGTCCGGAGAACACCTGGCGGATCGCGAACTGCTCCTCCGGCGCGAGGCGTTGCTCCTGACTCAGGTCGTGTTCGCGGCCCAGCCGGGGGTCGGCCGTGAAGGTCTCCACGAAGCGGGAGACCGTGCCGGTCAGGTGCTCGGGCAGGGTGGACCGCGCCGCCCATCCGGCCAGGCCCGCGCCCTGGGCGAGGGCCCATGAGTAGTACGCGCCGGTCTGGCCGAGCAGTCCGTCGCCCCAGGGGCGCGGGGTCGCCTGAACCTGGACGGCGGTGTCGTGCAGGGCCTTGGTGTTGTCGAAGCCGACCATGTCGTGGGCCCCGCGCAGGGTGTTCTGCCAGGCGGTGTGCTCGGCGCGGCCCGGGCCGGGCAGCCGGCCCAACTCGATGTCGAACGGGTGGGCGGCAAGAGGCGCGCGGCGTGGCGCGTCGTCGGGCACGCGCGGGTGGGGTGCGGCGGTCGCGCTCTGGGTGAGGGACTCGGGCACCCAGGCGGTCGCCTCGTAGGGGCCGATGGTCTCTGGGTCCTTCGTCAGGCGTACGAAGCGGCCGGTCTCGGTGCGCCGGGTGACCGCCACCTCGAACCGCATGCCGGTGATGAACCGGGCGTTCGCGTCGCCGAACCCGGACGTCTTGTGCCCGACAGTGGTGGTCACGCCGGACTCGGCGCTGCTGCCCCGGCCGCCCTCGAACGCGACGGCGGGTGCGATGGAGGCCGAGTCGAAGTGCGGCACCGGCGGGCGTACGGAGGCCCGCAGGTTGCCCTCGACGCCGAGCGTCCCCTTGCCGCCTGCCTTGCCCTTGACCGTGTCGGCGGCGGTCACTTCTCGGGTCAGGGAACGGTCCGAACGGGAGCCGTCGTCGCGCCAGCCGTCCGTGATCCCGCGCACCAGCACCTCGGTGACGATGCGTCCGGCGCGGGTCACTTCGACGTGCCGCTCCAGGATGCCGGGGCCGACGAGTTCGTCGTAGCGGGCGGCGAGGGCGTCCGGTGAGTAGGTGTCCGCGAAGGGCAGCGCGGCGACCGGGACGGTCTCGTCGTTCGGGCCGCGCAGCTGATGGTCGATCTCCCGGAGGATGGGGTCGGTGTCCGGCAGATCCACCAGGACTCCGCCCGAGATCCCCTGGTCCAGCAGCGTGGCCCGGAGTTCCGGCGGGACGTCGTCCCGCTGCCCGTCGCCCGCCAGTCGTGCCACGTCCTCGTCGGACAGCAGCACGAACACCACGTGGTCGCTGCGGACCGGGCGGCCGACGTGCGACGTCCCGGACGCGTCGGTGACCCGCCCGGCGATACTCACCGCGGCCGTGGCCCGGTAGACGTGCCAGGTGCCGGTGTGGCCGGCCTTGCGGGTGGTGCTGGTCTGCTGCTTGACCGTGTCGACGCCGTCCCACTGACCGCCGCCCTTGACTTTGCCACCACCGCGCACCTGGTAGCCCGTGGTCAGCGTGCCGGTCGGGGTCTCGGGGAAACGGCCGAAGTCCGGGCCGATGCTGCCCTTGACCGACCACGACGTCTGGTCGGCGAGGGCCGTGCCGCCGCTCGCCTTCAGCTCCAGGTCGAGCGTGCCGTCCCCGGACAGGGTCTCCTGGTAGGTCAGGTCGGTCAGCCGGGTGCGCACCGACAGGCCGACCGTGTCGGGGGCACGGCCGTCGCCGACGTGCCGGTCGAGCGTGTTGACCCAGCCGGAATGCGACGCGGAGACCAGTCCGGGCAACTGGGACCGGCCGGCCAACGCGTCCACGCCCTCATCGAGTTCGGGGACGCGCGGCTCGCCGTCGGTCTCGCGGGACGCGTACGCGTGCCTCAGCGCGGCCCGCGCCTGCTGCCCGAACCCGGCCTCGTCGGCGACCCGGGTGACGGAGTGCAGTTGCGGCAGCCGGGCGGGCCGCAGATAGCGGGGCGCCGACGCGGAGACCTCCGGCCGCCGTACCTCGACGCGCAGCAGGTCGCCGTCCGCGAGGACGACATCGCGTACGTTCTCCGGCCCCCGGCCGGCGGCGGCCGGTACGGCAGGCAGGGTGCCCGGTGGGTCTCCCTCCCGGTGCGGGCCGACCAGGACGCGGTAGCGCACCGGGTAACTGAACGCGTCCGCCTGCCCCTTGTGCTGGAACGCGCGTCTGGACTGGGTCTCGCTGGACGCGACGGTCCCCCGGGACGGGGCGTACGAGCCGTCGACGCCGCCGAGTCCGAACACCCGCACGCTGTCCTGCGGGTTGAGCGCGCTGCGCACGTTGCCGCTGACACCGAGGGTGTGCTTGCTGCCCCGGGTCACCCCCTTGTCGGAGGCGTGGGCCCGGGCCACCGTGTCCGTCGCCGTCGCCGCCACGGCCCCGTCGTACCGGCCCGCCCCGGTGTCGGCCCCGACCACGACCTCGTACGTACGGCCGGGCAGCCCCGGCAGGTGCGAGGCGTCCAGGGTGATCCGGAAGGTGCCGTCGAGAAGCTGTCCGCCGTCGGCGCGCAGGCCGGACCGCGACACCCGTTCGCGCAGCAGGCGCTGGTTCTCCATGGCCTGCGGCGTGACGCGCCCTTCCTCGCCGTGGGGTGGCGGCAGGATGCCGGGGGCCAGTGCACGCAGCCGGTCGGTGATGTGCCGCTCCAGCTCCATCGATCCGGGGACGTCGACGAAGGCGGTGCGCTGTGCGGTCAGGGGGGCGCGGAGGTTGCCGGGCGCGGGGCGGGGGTTCGGGGTGCCAGGTGCGGTGTCGCCGTCGGCGGACGGCGGGGCGGTGGTTTCGGTGGCGTTCTCGGCAGTGGGCTCGGCCGGGTGGGGGCGGACGCGGATGACCTCGCCGGTTCGTACGGCGGGTGGGTTCTCCTCGTCCTGCGGGGCCTCCCCGCGCGCGGGTCCGGGGTCGGGCTCCCGGCGGACCGCGTGCAGGCCGTCCGCGCCGGGGGACAGATGTTCGCGCAGTACCTCGACGCGGAACCCTACCTCGGTCCTGACCAGGTCGCCGGTGCCCGCGTGCTCCAGGCTGTGCTCCACCGCGAAGGTCTGCTTGCCCTTCGCCTGGTGCGCCTGGCTGTGCGCGTAGGAGTATCCGCCGGTGACCGTCAGCCAGGTCGACTCCTTGTCCGTACGGCTCTCCCAGATCCGCCGTGCGCCGCCCCCGTTCAGACCGAGACCCCAGGTGGAGGTGCCGGTCCGGCCGGTGGCCTGCTCGCCCGTCTCCTTGCTCGTGAAGGTGTCCTTGTCGGAGACCGTGCCCTCGTGGACGGACGTCCTGGGCTCCAGGGTGAGCCGGAGCCAGGCGTGGCCGCCGTCGGAGAGGTCCAGCCGCTTGGAGGTCAGGCCCCAGCCGGCGGCGTGCTCGAAGCCGTCGAGGACGTTCTTCGGGGACAGGAACTCCAGGATGTCGCGGTGCGCGGTACCGTCGGGGCGCTCCTCGCGCGGGAGGTGCCGGAAGACGTCGGCGTGCAGGCCGGTCAACCCTGTGACGTCGAGCGGGCGGCCCTCCACCCGGCCCGAGCGGTCCCTCTCCCAACCAGCCCAACTGGCAGGCGGCCCGCCCTCCGGGTCCGTCTCCGGGCGAGTGATCTCCGCCGTCACGTCGGCGTCGAGGGGAGGGCTGTCCGGCTGGGCCAGCGACCGGCCGTCGGGGCCGACGACCTTCGCCTCGTAGTGGAAGCTGGAGACGTAGGTGTCGGTGGGGCCGGTGAGCGCGCTCTTCGTGCCCGTCACGGAGACGGTCTTCACCGAGGTGTCGGTCGCGTGGGTGGCGCCGCCCGCCTTGACGGAGGGGGTCACCACGGTCAGCCGGTCGGGGTGGTCCGCGACCGGGCGGATCACGGTGGGGGCCAGGTCGAGGCCCGCCTCGGACGTGGTGCGAGAGGTCTTCTGCGGCTCGGTCTCGCGCTTGGTCTCGGCGGACCGCTCGAAGCCCTTCGCGTCCTTCTCCCCGTCCGGTGTGCGCCCCGCCCCCAACCGCCAGTCCCCCGGGCGGGCCGTGAGCACCACGTCGTGCAGGACGCCGCCCACCCTGAGCTGGAAGCGCCAGCCGCCGTTGACCATGTCGTCGTGCCTGGCCCGGAAGTTGGCCGGGTCGAACTCCGCGTCGAGTTTCTGGACGACCTGACGGTCGCCGCGATGCGCGGCGGGAAGGGTCTCCAGCACCCGCGCGCGCAGCGCCTCGGGGCCGGGCGCGTCGGTGATCCTGATCCCGGCCAACGACCGCTGGTACCGGCCGCGCAGTCGTCCCGGTGGCCCGGCCGGCGGTTCGGGGGACAGCTCGGCGCGATCGAGGTGCTCGTGCGGAGCCGGGTCGCCGTCCCCGCCGGGGGCGTCGCCCGGCGGAGGCGGTGTCATCGGGTCACCCTCGGGCTCCACGACCATCGGCTCGCGCTCGCGCTCGGGCTCGGGCTCGGGCTCGGGCTCGGGCTCGGGCTCGGCAACAGCGCCCTTGACGACGTCCACGGAAGTGGCCCCAGGCTCCACGACCGACGCCCCGGGGTCACCGGGCCGCGCCGAGGTCTCGGTCTCCGTCGCAGCGAACACGGGCGAATGGGCGTGGCGGAGTCGCGAGTCGGCGCGCGGGAGCGGTGAGTCGGCACGGCTGAGAGGCGAATCGGCACGACGGATCGAGGATTCGGCCTGCGCAAGCGGGTTTTTGGTCTGATCGGCGATGGGCTCCGCGCCGGTGGGTGAGGAGCGAACCCTTGCGGTGCTGGATTCCGCATGCGCGAGCACGGGTCGGGGCTCCTCGGCGGGGAAGTGCACAGGACCTATGGGAAGTTCGGTCGGTTCGGCCGTGATGTGCCCCTGTGCGAGCGGGGGTTCGCCTTCGCCAGTGGTCGGGACGGGGTCTGCCGGAGCGGGCTTTGATTCGGCCGGCAGGGGTTCCGGTTCCGGGCCTGTGAAGCGGAACTCGGCCGGGGCGTGGACGAGTTCGGCGTCGTTGACGCCGGGGCGGAAGCGCAGCAGGGGCTCGCCACCCTCCTGATGGGACTCCACGATCTTGCTGAAGATGCCCTTGCTGAAGGGCGAGGACGGCTCCCAGTCCATGTGCGCCCCGTGCATCACGGCCATGTCGTTGCCGATCATGGTGCCGACGACCTCGTCGTACGGCTCGCCCTTCAGCCGCGTACCGCCCGGCGTGCTGATGTCGAACACGTCGTGGTCGCCGGTGATCTCCTTCCAGTCGCCCTGGCCGTCCCGGCCGAACACGAGGCCGTCCTCGACCTTGAACCGGCCCTCGTTCTGGAGCCTGGCCATGACCGGTGCCAGGACCTCGAACTCCTCGGCGCGCTGCGCGAACCGAGCTTCGAGCCGGTTCCAGGTCGTCTCGTCGAGGCTGCCGCGCTCCGGCCGCACCGGCTGGAAGTACCCGATCAGTCCACGGTGTTCGGCCTTGGCGCCCAGCCGGATGTCCAGGTCGTTGACGGACTTCGCCTTGATGTCCTTGGGCTTCGGCAGCTTGCCCTGCTCCAGCCAGTGTGCGGCCGTCGGATTGGTCGGGCGGACGTCGATCCGGAGGTTGCGACTGGCGGAGATGTCCTGGAACTTGCGGAAGTTGGCCGTAGGCATGCCGTAGCGCGACCGCGCGTCGGACTCCGTCACCTCGGTGGAGGAGAGGTGGCGCAGTTCGGCGAAGCCGTCGGTGGTCGGGACGGCCGAGCGGGAGGGATGGTCCGGGGACGGTTCCGCACGGTTCTCCGCCCGAGGGGGCCGCGTCATCATGGCGATGCCGTCGGAGTGCGAGACGGTGCCGTCCGCCTGCGGGGCCTGGGGTGCGACCTCGTCACCGCCGTGCGCAACCGTTGTGGCCTGCTGCTCGTTCTGCCACTGGTGGTACGCCGCCCAGGTGTTGTAGTCGACCCTACGGCGGATTCCCCACACGTCCGGCAAGGTCGGCAGGACCCGCTGGACGAAGTCGGCGTACATCTGCGTGGCGCCCACGCCCTGGTAGGTCGCCGGGTCCTGGTTCAGGAAGGCGTCGTAGTGGGCCAGGTACGCGTCGACGTCGTACCCCGCGAAATGGCTGTAGTTCGGGTACTGCCGGATCGCCGCGGTCTCCTTCCGATACCGGCGCCCGACCTCGCGCATCCGCTCCGCGTCGAACGGCTCCTGCCCCTGACGGTCTTCGGTGAGTCCCAGGTCCTCGCGGAGCCGCTCCAGGTCCGGGTAGCCGAAGCCGCGCTCCATGCCGTACGCCGCCAGCGGCTTACGGAATCGGGAGCCCGGGTCGGGCGGCTGGTACGTCCCGTGCAACTGGGGCTTCAGGACCACGTCCTTGGAGTGTCTGCCGGAGGCGGTGGGAGGGTCGGCGACGACGGTCCGTTCGTATCCGGGAGGCAGGCCGCCCTTGCGGGTCTGTCCGTTGTGCGACGCGTGCCACGCCTCCATGCGGCGGGCACCGGTCGCGTCCCCCTCCTCCAGGTAGCGGACCGGGTGGCCGATCAGCGCCACGGCCTCAAGGTTCCCGGAGCGGAAGCCGACGTGCTGGACGCCGTGGTGACGGTCGAGGTGGTCGTAGAGCCGGAATTGGCCGGTCCGGGTGTCGCCGCCCCAGGTGCTCAGCCCGGATTCGGGTCTCCGCCAGAAGCCGGTGAGGTTGTGAATGTGCTGGGTGTCCAGTTCGGCGCGCATCTCCTGGACCAACGTGTCCCACTTGCCGGCCTTGGTCTGGTCGGGGTGCGGGTCACCGGTGATGATCACCGTCTTGTAGTCGCCGGCCAGGTTCCGCAGGAGCTGACGGGTGCCCTCGAAGCTGGTGTCGTGCTCCATCCGGCCGCGCAGGTCCGACCAGTTCGCGGCCTTGCCGGTGAACCGGGACCACAGCACGAGCACGCCCTTGTCGCCCGCCGGGATCCGCACCCCCTGCCCGGCCAGCCAGTCGGTGATCTCCGTGTCGCGGTGGTCCTCCAGGTGCCATGCGCCACGGATGGCGGACCGCATCGGGTCGGAGAAGTGCTCGGCGACGTAGTCGGTGCCGTGGGTGACCCCCCACAGCTCCTTCCGCTCGTGCATCTCCTCGAAGTACTTGTTGATGCCCCACTTCTCCTGGGCGATCCGGGCGGCCTCGTCGTTCAGCTGGCGCCAGACATTGCCCTGCTCCAGTCTCGGGAGGTCCAGCGTCCAGATGCGGTCCTCGTCGATCCCGCTCTCCCGGTAGAACGCCTCGATGGCCCGCGACTTGTCCAGCACCGGATCGTGTCCGGGTAGGCCGGGGCCGGGGCCACGCGCGATGAGGACATGCATGGTGGGCTCGGCGAGCAGTGTCGCGAGGATGCCGAACTGGTCGCCGGACGCGTAACCGGGCTGCATGATCAGTGATTTGTCGGGCGAGTAGACCGCCGGCCGCTGGGACTGGTGCATCCGCGGGGCCACCGCGGGCGCGGTCCGCCGACCGGACGTGATCCCCTGGACGCTGCGCCCGTCGCCCAGGGGATCGGAGACCGGGTCGACCCATGCATGGCGGCGCTCATGTCCCTCGGCGTCCTGCCGGGCCCGCTCCCACTCCGCGTCGTACGGCGGTGCCCCGTCGTGCGCATGGGCTGCGGACGGCGTCTCCGGCACCGTCCCGGCCACCGTGTCCGCGTCGGTGTGCCGGGGAACGGCCGGCTCACCGAGGTCGCCGATCCCGGCGCCGATCAGCTGGAGATGGCGGTCGCGCAGTCCCGCCTGCCGCAGGCCCTCGGGGGCGGCCGCGCGGTAGTCGCCCTGGAGGCTGCCCTCGACGGCGGGGCGGTGCGGGGTGGTCCTGTCTCGGTACTCGTCACGCAGGCCGATCTGGTGGGCGATCTCGTGCGCGAAGTCGACGGGGTCCGCGTCCGGCCACCACGACCGCTGGTCCATGGCCCGGTCCCGGCCGACCAGATCGACCGTCAGGTGCGGCTCCTCGCCGGGACGGGCGCGCACCACGGTGACGTGCAGACCGTCGCCGTTGGGGAGGTGGTAGCCGGGCGCGTTGAGGAACTGCGCGACACCGTCGGACATCCGGTTCCATACGGTGTCGGTGTCGCTCCCCCTGCCGCCGTCCCGGATCGCCACCCTGATGGTCAGGTCGGTGAACCGCTCGTCCCGGTGCAGGAACCGCCGGGCCTCGTAGGCGGACCGGACGACGAAGCGCGGTGTGCGGTCGGGCGTCATGCGGGGGGCGGGTTCCCGTACGGCGGGGTGGCTCCCCGGGGGTGGCGTGGGGTCCGGGATGGGGGTCCGCTCGTGGGGTGTCTGCTCGTGGGACGTGGCGACGGCTGCCGCGTGCTCCCGCACGTCCGTCGTGGTGCTCACGGTGGCTGTGGCCGTGGACTCCGTGGTCTTGAGGGCCTCCGGTCCGGTCTGCGCGTGCGCGCCGACGGCCGACGGTGTGCTGGTCTCCGTACGGACGGAGGTGCCGTTTTCCGTACGGGCAGGGGTGCCCGTCTCCGTTCGGACGGACGGCGTCGGGCCGGAGGTGCCGGTACCGCCGACGCGGTCCGTGCCCGTGCTCACCGTGGTCGGGTGGCCCGTCCCAAGGGTGGTGGCGCCACCCCCTGTCGTGACGCGGGTCGGTGCGGTGACCGCTGTCTCCGTGCGCGTGGTGGACGGACCGGTGGCCGTGGATGCCGAGGTGCGCGACGTCGAGGTCTGCGACGTGGTGGTGATGGTGGTCGTGAAGCCGGGCAGCCCCTGTTCGTGCGGGGCGGTGACGGCCGGGGACGTGCCGTGAGCCGTCTCCGTCTCGTGCGCAGTGGCGGAACTTCCGGTACGGGAGGCGCCGTTGCCCGTCTCCGTGCTGTGCGTACCCGCCCTGGTCGCGCTCCCGTCCCCTGCCGTACTCCCGTTCCCGGTCGCGTTGGTGCCAGTCGCCGCCGTGCTCTCCGTCGCCGTCCTGAACGTGCCCGGGTCGGACAACTCGTCCTTCGCGGCCGACAGCAGTCCGGGCAGGTCGAACGTGAGGGCGCCGGGTACGTTCACATGGACGGGGTCCACCTTGACCGTGTCACCCTTGCCGCCGAAGCGCCGCTTGCCGCCGCCGCCCAGTGCCCCCAGCGCACCCGCGGTGATGGACGAGCCGAACTCGCTCTCCCCGCTGTGGTAGATGCCGTACATGATCCCCGAGGTGCCCAGTCCGGTGGCCGCGCCGAGGATGCCCTTGCCGAACAGCGAGTGCGCGAACTTCGGCGCCAGGACACTGCCCGCGCCGAAGAAGATGCCGCCCACGGCCCCGCCGATGGCGCCCGACACCACGGCGGAGACCGTGTTGTCGGTAGACCACTCGGTGCGGTCGCCCTTGAGGAACTGGATGGTCTGGACAGCGACGTCGAGGCCGACGTTGAGGGCGACACCGGTCGCGACCGAGATGAGCAGCCGGCGCAGGATCATCTTCACCGCGACGCGAGCCGCCGTGATGGCCAGCGGAATGACCTCGGGCGCGAAGAAGATCCACTGTGCGATCTGCGCGGCCAGCAGAATGAGTTGGCCGAGGATCATGTACTTGGAGTACTCGACCTGGACGCCGGTGTGCCGGCCGAGCTTGCCCAGTTGGTTCGCGGACTCCGCCATCTCCGGCAGGCTGGACTCCAGTTGCGTGACGAAGGCGCGGAACTCGTCCGCGACCTGCCCGCCCACGCTCTCCAGGACCCCGTTGCCGGACGCGCCGAGCTGCCCGCTGATGCCCTTGAGCTCCTGCGCGGCCTCGTTCCACGCCTGTCCGAGGGCGTGCAGGTTGTCCTCGTCGCCCTTCGGCCAGGACTGGCCGACCGCCAGCCGGGCGACCCAGGCCAGCTCGGGGGGCATCTCGACGCTCATGTGCGGGGACTCACCGCCGGGTGCGGTGCGGCGACGAGTCGCCCACCGTCACGGAGTCGGAGGACGGCGTAATGGCGCGCAGGTCCTCCACGTTCCGTTCCTCGGTCCGCGCGAACCCCTTGGCCATGGTCCGGATGCCGTCGACGGCGCTGTCGAGCACGGTGCCCGCGCCGGTGATGCCCTCGCTGAGCTGCCGCTTGGGCTCGGCGTACTGCTCCAGGAACTGCTGTCCGCTCTCGTCGTCGCCCCAGCACGCGCCGAGGGCCTCAAGGCGGCCGTCCAGCTTGGTGGCGATGGATCTGATCCGCCCGGCCAGCTCCTGCATCTGCGGGGCGGCCTGGTCGAGGCGTGCGGTGTCGACGGAGAAGGTGCCGTCACTCATGGGAGTCTCCCTGGAAGCCGTGGTCCACGTAGTCGCGTACAGAGTCGGGCATGACCGGGTCCTCGGGCAGGACGGAGGCCGGATCGACCCGGCCCTGGAGCAGGTCGGGCACGGTCACACCGGGCGGCAGTTGACCGGCGAGCACCCCGGCGACGCCCTCCAGCGCCTCGGCCCTGGCCTGTCGAAGCGTGGTGAGCAGTACGTCGGCCAGCTCCCGGGGTGCCATCCGGCGATAGGCGCCGGTGGGGAACTCGATGGCGGTGACCTCCCCCTGGGCGCCGACGGTGATCTTCACCGTCTGCCGGGGGGCGGTCACGGTCGACGTCGTCTCGTTGATCCGGCGCCGGGTCTCGGCGGCCTCGTCACGCTGACGGCGGTACTGGTCCAGCAGGTCCTCGATCTGCTGGTCGTACGGACCGGGCATGTGAACTCGTCTCTTTCAGGCAGTGTTCGGTGGGCGCAAGGGCCGGTCAGAGGGTGGCGGCGGAATCGCCGGGAACGGTGCCCCAGGTGTTCTCCGACTGGACCAGCAGGTCTGCGATCCCCCGGGCGGCCGGCTCCTCCTCCGCTTCCTCCTCGGGCTCGTCGGGTTCCTCCGGTTCGGGGCCGCCGTCCCCGCAGGCCGCCGCCCTCAGGACCCCGGCGCCCACGCCGGCCGGCGCCCCGCCGCCGGTGCGGTCCGGCTGCCAGGTACCGCGCGGCTCGCCGGACACGCCCGGCTCGGCCGCCACGGGGTCCGACTCCCGCTCGCGCTCCCCGCGCACCGCCCGCAGCAGCGGTACGAACGCGCCCGCACCGACACCGGTCTCCCACGCGGAGAAGTCCTCCTCACCGTCGTCGGCCTGTGGCTGCCGGACCACGGCACTGTGGTCGTGCGCGGGCAGCGGCAGCCCGTCGGACCCGACCGCGACCGGCGCCTCGGCGGTGACCGGGGCCGTACGGGCTTCGACCGTGCCTTCTTCGGTCGTGCTCTCTTCCGCCGTACGTCCTTCGGTCGTGCCCTCTTCGTCGGTTGTCGGCTCCCCCGCGCGTTCGCCGGTCCGGGTGTTGGCACGGCCCGTCGCGGTGTTGGCCTCGGGCCCGGTCGTGCCGAATCCGGGTAGGTAGGGCACCCCGGGCAGGGCTCCCGTCAGGGAGCCGGCCTCGTCGTCGCCGGTCTCCTCGGCGCCCGCCCAGGGCTCGGTGCTCGGGTCGAGCAGCCCGGAGGCGTCGGTCCGTTCGTTCGTGCCGTCCCGGCCCGCGCCGGGGGCGCCCGTACCGCCCATCCCCGGCATGTACGGCATCCCGGCCGTGCCCAGGCCCTCCCCGCCGGCCGCCGCGCCCAGTTCCGAGCCGACCTCGTCGCCGCCGGGGATCTCCTCACCGTCCCAGGGGTCCGCGCTGGCGTCGAGCAGCCCCGAGGCGTCCGTCGGCTCCGCCGTCTGACCGGCACCGCCGGCCCCCGTACCGCCCATCCCCGGCATGTAAGGCATCCCAGAGGACGTCGCGAGCTGCGAGGGCGAGAGCGAGCCGGCGGACAGGCCGTCGTCGAGGCCGCTGCCCAGCCCGCCGGTGAGGCCGTCGCCGATGCCGTCGTTGAGCCCGGTGTCGCCGAAGGCGGCCGGGTCGGCCGTGGACAGGCCGCCGAGGGAACCCACGCCCTCGGACCCCAGGCCGCCGCTGCCGAGACCGGCCAGGCTGCCGAGGCCGGGGAAGGAGAGGGGGTTCAGCGCGCTCTCGATGGCCGACGGGTCGAGGCTGCCCAGGTCGCCGAGGCCTGAGCCGTCGAGGCCGGACGTGCCGAGTCCGGTGTCGCCGATGCCGGACAGGTCGCCCGGGTACGCGGTCGGGTCGCCCGACCCGTCCAGGCCGGCGAGGCCACCGATGCCGTCGCCCGTGCCGGTCCCGGTGTCCAGGCCGGTGCCGGGATAGCCGGACAGGTCCGAGAGGCTTCCGGTGTCACCGATGCCGTTCCCGATACCGCTGTCGGACCCGCCTGGGCCCGGGTCGTGCAGGCCGGCATTCTGGTCGCGAAGGCCGTCGTCGTTCCCCGAGCCGTCGTCCGGGTTGTGCGTCGGCGAGGTCACCGGCGTCGGGTTCACGATCGCGTCGGTCGTGACCTGGTAGGAGTGCGCCAGGCTCTTCAGGACGGCACGCATGTCCTCTGTCATCATCGAGACGAGCTCGGGCTTCTGACTGATCGGGACCAGCCCGTCCGACATCGGGGTGACGCCCATCGCGACGGCCTGGTCGGCGTACCAGGAGTCGATCTCCGCGAGGGTGTTCTGCGCGCTCTGGAAGGCGATCGCGTTGTTGGCGAGTTGGTGGGGAACGGAGTGGTCGCCGGTCGAACCCCCGGACAGGACATCGGCGTTGGCCTTCACCTGGCGGGAGAAGTTGGTCATCATGTCGAGGAAGGAGTCGGCCGCGCTGCCGCCCCACGGTCCGTTGTCACCGGCGAGCGCCTTGGCCTGGTCGACCAGGCTCTTGGTGACGCCCTCCAGGATCCGCTGGACGTGGAAGAACCCGTTGGCCGCGTCCAGCAGCGACTGCGGATTGGCGATGGACCGGGCGTGGGCCTGGTTCGCGTCGGTCGCGACCCCGGAGGACATACCGTAGACGGCCGCCTTGATCTGCTTCCAGTCCCAGTTGTCGTAGTCCGTGATGCTTCCGTTGGACGAGCCGTCGGGATTGCCGAAGATCGTCCCGTCGTCGCCCTGGTGGAAACCGCCGCTGTTGTAGTCCGGCACTCTCGCCCTCCCGTGGAGCCGCCGATCCGCTGTCCGCCGAGGCCGCGCCTAGGCGGTCGTGCTGTTCGAACCGGTGTGGTTGTTCGTGTTGCCTGAACCCGTGTTGCCTGTACGGGTGTTGGAGGTCATGCCGGTGCCGCCGTTGGACGTCATCACCGTGTTGAAGTCGGCGGTGGTGGTCGTGAAGGCGTCCGCGAGGTCCTGGGCCGTCATGTGGTTGGCGTCCTCGGTCGTGCCGTAGTTCCGGCTCAGCGTCCGCACGCCGTCCCGCAGGTCCGTCAGGCCCCGGACCAGGGCCGAGAGGGCGTCGCCGTAACTCTTCTTGAGACCGCCGTCGGCGTTCGGGCCGTTGACCGTCGCCCTCATGCCGTTGGCGTGGTAGAAGGCGCCCGGTGCGACCGCGACGTCGCCCAGTCTTGTGGCGACGTCGCGCACCGGCTGGATCAGCTGATCGATGTTGGAGGCGAACAGGTCCAGCGACGGTGTGCTGATCGAGGTCCCGTTGTGCCCGTCGCCGCCGGGCACCGACGGGGGCACGAAGGGGTGCAGGTCGGTGAGGATCCCCGGGACGCGCGGGACGTCCGTACCGCCGTGGTAATGGTGATTCCCGCTGGAACTCGTGCTGGAACTGCTGCTGTTGTCGTGGTCCCCGTAGTCGTTGTGGTTGATGTTCGGGTCGCTGCCGTGGGCGCTGTCGGCGTTCTCGTTCGCCATGTCACTGCTCCCAGAGACTCACGCCGTGCCGCTCACCCGCGTAGTAGGACTCGTTGATGTGGCCGAGGGAGTTGGTCGCGTTCTGGGACTGGGTCACCATGTCAGCGGCGGCGGCGTCCCACTTTGCCTTGGCGACGTCGTAGGTGGCGCGGGCGTCGCTGGTCCACTCGCTCAGGTGCACCTTGGCGCTGTCGTCCAGTTCGGTCAGCGCCGCCTGGATCTTCCCGCTGATCGCGGTCATCTCACCGACCACGTACTCGACTTGGTTCATGTTGACGGTGTAGGTGGGCATGGGTCGCTCCTCGTGTGCGGGGTGGTTGAGCGGTCGGGGGGCTAGAAACCGGGCAGCGGGGTGGTCATGCTCTTGTGGAGCTGGGTGGCGGTGTCCGAGGTGGCCTGGTGCGTGGTGTCGTAACTCCCGGTGTTGGCCTGGAGCTTCTGCAGCATCAGTTCCAACTGCTGCTTGACGGTGCCGAAGTCCGTGAGCCAGGTGTCCATGGCGCTCTGGAAGGTGCTGGCGGCGTCACCGGTCCAGCTGCTGCGCAACGTGTCGATCTGGCTCTGCATCTGCGTGTAGGTGGTGTTGACCTCGTCCAGGGCGGTCTGGAAGCTGCCCTGGGCGATCTTCATGCCCGAGGTGTCCACCGATGTGTTCGTGTTGCCGGCCATGGCCGTCCTCTCGTGGCGGGTTCGTCGCGGTCCTCGTGTGTGATGGTGGTCCGGGGCCGCACCCGCGATGCACCAGAAGCCGGACTCGCTGCCCCACCGGCCGTGTTTTTCTGTCCCTGCGGACTGTCAGTCGGCCACGAGTACGTCCCCCAGCGGAAGTTCGCCGACCAGGTCACCGACAACCAGTACGGGGGTACGCGCGCGTGTGGCGATCCGGTCCGCCGGCCGATGCGCACCGTGAGCCAGAGCCGCAACTCGCGCACACAGCCACTCAGCCGTGACCAACACGTCTCCCAGCGGGAGTTCAGCCGTCGGCCGTCCGAGAACCAGTGCGGGGGCGCCCGAGCGAGAGGCGATCCGGTCCGCCGGCCGATGCCGCCCTACGGGTCCTGAGCAGCACGAGGCTTTCTGTCCCTGCAGTCCGTCAGCCAGCCACCAGTACATCCTCAAGCGGAAGTTCACCGGCCAAGTCCCCGATGGCCAATGCGGGGGCACCCGCACACGCGGCGACCCGGTCCGCCAGCCGATGCGCACCATGCGCACCGCCGGACGGGTCCTGAGCGGCGAGCGCAGCGAGGACGTCGTCGGGTACCTCGAAGCCCTGGGCCGTGAGCCGTCGCCGGGTCAACTCAGCGAGACCTGCGCCGGTCCAGGCCGGCAGCCGCAGGTACTCGGCGAACGCCCCGGCCAGATCGGTATGGGTGCGTAGCAACTCCCCCAGGTGCGGGGCGCTGCCCGAGAGCACCAGGACGGCGTCGTACGGGTCACGCGCCGCCGTCTCCGCGGCCAACGCGTCGACGACCGCGACCCGTTCGGTGTCAGGGCGGGACACGAACGCGGGGTCGGCCTCCAGCAACAGCAGGCCGCCGGCCGCGCGACGGAACACGTCGGCGAGGAACACGCGCGGCTGCGCCGCCCAGCGGGCCGGGACCGCAGAGAGCGGTACCCAGGTGAGCGCGCCGGACGGGAGGATGCCGAACTCTCCCAGGGCCCTGCCGTACGCGGCGGCCACAGCCCGGCGTCCACTGCCGGGGGCACCCTCCAAAACGACGTCCGCGAGACCCGCAGTGCCCTGACCGGTCCTGACCAGGGTGTCCAGTCGCGCGGCCAACGCGTCGGCGACGGGGGCGAGCCCGGTGAGGGCCGCGAGGTGACGGGTGGGCACGAGAGCGGAGGACGGACGGGCGGATTCCGGGAGCCCGGTCGAGGGGAAGAGCGGGTCCGGGACGGGAGCGGTCCCCGGGCTCGTAGGGGAGACGGAAGCGGAGGGGCTGTCGGCCTCGGGAGCCGGTGTCGGTGCCGCAGACAGAGGGACAGCGGATGGTGCGGAGGAGGCGGCCGGGACAGGGGTGTCCGTCGGTCCGACGGGAGGCCGGGGAGACAGCGGCTGCGGGGCCGGTGTGACGTCGGCGGCGGTCAGCAGGCTCAGTTCGCTGTCGTGGCCCGGTGGGCGGACGACCAGCCGGGATGCCTGGGCGCCGATCATCGACTCGAAGACCTGGCGGGCGACCCGGCCGTTGCCGAAGGTCGGGCCCTTGGGGACGGTTTCGAAGTAGCGGGACAGCGCGTCCAGGGCGTCGTCGGACAGTTCGTAGTAGTGCTTGGCGCACAGGCCCCGGACGATGGTGACGAGTTCCTCAGGCGAGTAGTTGGGGAACTCGATCGTGCGGGCGAAACGGGACGCCATACCGGGGTTGGAGGCGAGAAACCGGTCCATGTGCTCGGAGTAGCCGGCCGCGATGACAACGATCTCGTCGCGGTGGTCCTCCATCAGCTTCATCAGCGTCTCGACAGCCTCCTGGCCGAAGTCCGGTCCCGTGCCCCGGGACTGGTTGGTCAGGGTGTACGCCTCGTCGATGAAGAGCACTCCGCCCAGCGCCCGGTTGAAGACCTCCGTGGTCTTGATGGCGGTCCCGCCGATGATCTGGGCGACCAGGTCGGCGCGTGCCACCTCGACGATGTGTCCCTGGCCGAGGATGCCGAGTTCGGCGAGGACCGCTCCGTACAGCCGGGCCACGGTCGTCTTACCGGTGCCGGGGGGTCCCGCGAAGACGAGGTGGCGGCTCATCGGCGGCATCGGCAGGCCCATCTCGGTGCGCCGCTTGGTCATCTTGTTGAGGTTGATCAGCCCGGTGACCTCCAGCTTGACGCTCTCCAGGCCGACCAGCGCCTCCAGTTCGGCCAGCGGTCCGGTGCCCGAGCGGGGGGCGTCCCCACCGGCCGCCGGACCAGTACTCCCGGAACCGCCAGGGTCCCGGACTCCACCCGCACCGCTGTCGACGCGGTCATCCACTCCAAAGCCGTTACCCACAGGGCTAGTTGGGTGGTCTGACAGACGGTCGCCCGCGTTGTCCTGGATCGCGCAGTTGCTGAGGTCGGTGCGGGCCTCGGCGTGGGCGTTGACGCCACGACCACGCGCGCCGGTCATCCGGCACCCGACGGCGGTGAACGAACCACCGGTCAACACCCGCACCGCGTCACCCGGCGAACCGGTGAACTCGCTGTCGTGAGCGGTCAGTTCCGCGTCCTCGCCGACGACCGCACCGCACTCGCGCAGGACGGAGCCGGCCACGAAGGCGCTCGCCGAACCGGTCAGCCCCAGCCCCGTCGTCCCCTGACCGCCGCCGCTCACCGTGATCTCGGCGTCCCGCAGGGTCACCCGGGCGCCGCCCTGCGCCCGGACCCCGGCGCCCGCGTTACCGGTGACGGTAAGCCGCTCCAGCTCGGCCGTACCGGAGTCGGTGGCCTGCACGGCGGTGGTCGTGGCGCCCTTGACGACGAGACCCGTGACCGTGACGGCGGTCGCCGCGCCGGTGACATGGAGCCCCACCGGAGTGTCGGTGATCTCGCAGTCCTCAAGGCGGGGCCGGGCGCCCCCGGCGACCTGGATGCCGCTGCGGGCCGCGCCGGTGACCGTGCAGCGGCGCAGATGCGGTACGGCGCCGTCGGCGATGTGCACGGACTGCCCGCCCGAACCGGAGAAGGCACACTCGGTGAGCGTGGTCTCGCCCCGACTGGTCAGGTACGCGTCCAGTGCGGTGCTGCCGGTCACGGTGACCCGGAGCAGAGCGGCACGCGCCTCCTGCTCCACAGCGAGGGCGGGCTTGCCGCTGCCGGTTATCAGGGTGGCCTCGACGGTCGCCGAGGCGTTGCCGTTGACGCAGATGCCGTTGCCCCGGGGGCGGTCGAGACGGCAGTCCCGTACGTCGAGACAGCCGTGCTCGGCGACCACGACCGCCGAGGATCCAACCTCGGTGACCTCGGTGTCGGCCAGCACGTTGGCGCCGCGAGAGGTGACCACCACGCCTGCGCCGTGCGGGTTCGTCACCCGGCAGTCGCGGGCGGCCAGGGTGCCCTCGTGCCAGACCAGCACCGCCGTCCACGCCTCGCCCTCGATCCGGCAGCCGTCCAGCGCCGACTGGCCGCGCCGCAGGTCGAGAACCGGGGCGTCCCGGACGGCGCCCGACAGAACGAGCCCGGACAGCTGGACCGCCTCGGCGTCCACCACCACCGTGCTTCCGGCGGACGCATGCACCCGTACGGTCCCGGCGCCGCCCTCTGCGGCCACGGTCACGGGCCGGACGACAGTCAGCGACTCCTCGTACCGGCCCGGGGCGACTGTGATCAGCGCTCCCTCCGCGGCCTCGGCCAGCGCCTGGGCGATCGTACGGTAGGCGCCCGGACGGTCCGGGGATACCAGCAAGACCTGCCTGCTCACGGCTTGGCTCCTTCTGTACAGACCGAACTGGGCGTCACGATCAGTCCCGGCGGATCGGCGCTCTCGGCCGCGGCGTCGGTGCCGGCCCGCTCCAGCGCGTCCAGGATCTTTTCCAGCCCCTTGACGGCGATGTCGTCGAGCTTGGTGGATACGTCGCCCGGTCGGACCCGGCCGTCCTGGGTGGTCTCCGACGACGACAACTCCCGCATCAGCACCGCGGAGCCCTCGGTGCGCAGCACCTTGAACGCGGTGCCCGGCAGGAACAGCACCCGGTCGGGGACGGCCGGGTCCAGCGAACTGGTCCGCCGGGCGGTCATCGACCAGATCAGCACGTCGGTGGCGCCGCTGCCGCGCGGGCCCGGGTGCAGCGTCGTACGGGCATGGCAGAACGCCCACTCGGTGGCGAGCCTGCCTTCGCGGTACCAGGCACGCTCCGCCTCACCGAGCCGGGTGCGCAGCAGGGCCGGGCCCCGGTAGGACGGCAGCCGCCGCAGCCCTGCCGTGACACAGCGCGCCAACGGCACGTGCGGTCCGGCCGCCGCCTCGCGCACGGCAGCGTCGGCCTGGCGGCTGTCACCGGACAGGTACAGGCGTACGGCGACCAGTTCGGTCAGCGCGTCCGCCACCTCGGTCCGGGACCGGCCGCGCAGCCCCGGCGACTCCGACATCACCCGCGAGACGGAACCGGCCAAGGCGTTGTACTGCTCGCTGAACGTCCGGCGCATCCACTCCCGCTCCTGCGCGATCCCCCGCTCCGGCGGCAACGCGCGGGCCGCGGCCCGCGGCACGGGCTGAACCCGCACACCCTGTCCACCATCCACTCGCGCGTCCACCGACTGCACACCGGCTGTACCGCCGGGCACGGACCCGGTGCCGGGACCGTTGCCGGCGACCGGGCCGCCGGCCGCTGGGGGGACGCCCATGTCACCGACCTCCGCGATCTCCGGCTCAGGCGCACCGGACTCCAGCCGGAACCGAGGAGCGGCGGGCGGGGCGAGCCACTGCGCGGGGGCGGGGGAAGGGGTAGGGCCGGGGGTGGGTGCGGGGGCGGAGTCGGGCTGTGGGGTTGCTTGCAAGGTCGAGGCTGGGGCCGGGGCCGCGGCGGGAGTCGGGATCGAGGCAGGGACCGGGCTGACAGTCGAGGCCGGGGCAGGGTGGGGCCTTGGCGGAGACCCTGATGCCAGGTCAGGTCCCGGTACGGGTTCGGATGTGGGCGCGGGTTTGGGCTGTGGGACTGTTTGCGTGGTCGGTACCGGGGTGGAGGGCGGTGCGGGCATCTGCACAGGGCCGGTCGCCGGGGCCGGGGCCGGCCTCGCATCCGGGACCGGGCCCAAGGCTGGGTCCGCTGCCCGTGCCGGTGCGGGGTGCGAGTCCAAGGTCGGGGCCAACACCGGATCCGGGGTCGGGTCCAAGGCTGGGTCCGGTGCCTGCGCCTGCGCCGATACTGGCATCGCTGCCGGGGTTGGAACCGGGGCCCTGTATTGGGTGGTGCGAAGGGCGTTTCGAATCGTAGGCGTTTCCTCGAGGTCCGCCGCACCGCTGATGGCGGACTCCAGGCCAGAGGACCTGAAGGACGTGGGGGCGCCGTCGTTGCGAACGGTGGGCGCCTCCGAGAGGTCCGTCGCTTCGGTGTCGTACGGGGTGGTGAGGGCTTCTGCGAGACCCGTCGCGCCGATTTCCCCCTGCACCGGAGGTGGTGCGAGCGCCGGCGTGACGGTGTCCGGTGTCGAGGCGTTCCACGACGCCCCAGCGGGAGCCCCGCCGTCGGGCGCGGGGGTATCGACTCCGGACTCCGTGCGGATGGGCAACGGGGCCGGTACAGCGGTGGACGCGCCGACGGCCGGAGTGATCGGAGTGATCGGACCGTCCGCAGGCCGTGGAGTGGAGCCGGTGGGCAGGTATGTGGACTCGGCCGGGACGGGCCTGCGGTCGGGCTCGGCGCAGGGCAGTCCGTCGTACAGGGCGACCGGGTGGTTCAGGGTGTCGGCGAGGGTCTGGGCCGGTGGGCGGTCGGCGGGGGCGTCGAGACTGCCGTACAGGACGAAGCGCACCGCGGGGCGGGCACCAGGGAGCACGGTGTCCCAGAAGCGGGCCACGTCGTCGAGGGCGAGGGGTGGGGTGCCGGGGCTGCCGAGGACGATCAGGAAGAGGTGCGGGTCGGTGGGTACGGCCTCGACCTCGCAGAGGTGGTGCGCGGCCAGTGGGTCGCGGTCGGTGTGGCGCAACCACACACCGGCCGGCACCGGTTGGGCGACGGCGTGCGCGCCGGCCGGCCGGGTGCTGGTGGGCGCGGAGAACTCCCAGTGCGGTTTGGGGTAGCGCTGCGCCTCGGGCTCGGGGTCGCGGCCCGGCCGGAACCGTAGCCAGGCCGCGCCGTCGTCGCCCTGCACGAACAGGCCGCCGGTCACGGTCGGGACGAGGGGGCCGTCGGGAGCGAACACCTCTCGTCCGAGCCGTTCGGCGAGGAGCCGGCAGACGGTACGGATGTCGTCGCCCGTGCCCCGGCCGAAGACCAGACGTGGGCTGCCGTACCGCGCGGACGACAGCAGCCGGGCCACCGCCTCCCACTCCGTGGCCAGGGCGTCCGCGGGCAGGTCCACCACCACAAGGGTGTGGTGCGGGTCCTCCGCGATCCCGGCGGCGAACGCGGAGGCCCGGTCGTCGCACCTCCCCTTGGGATGGATCAGCAGGGCGTCGCCCACCAGTGTCGAGCGAAGGCGGAGCCGGGCCATCGGCTCAGCCCTTCGCGGCGGCGGCGCGGCTGAGCACCGGGCCGTCGGGTACGAGGGCGAGGACGCCCGCGGACAGGGTGAGCCGGTGGTTGGTGTCGCCGAACCCGAGGGCCCGCGCGGCGTCGGCGTCGGCGATCCGGTACTTCAGACCCTGCTCGGTGATCAGGTACTCGGTCCGCCCGGCGTCCGGGACTGCCAGCACACCGCCGCCGGCCGGCAGGACGATCCCCCCGGCGCCGGGGGTGCCCACGGTGATCCGGGCCCGGCCGTCCGCGAGTTCCGTCAGACAGACGGTGCCGCCGTCCAGCGGGCGGACACCTGTCAGGTCCGGCACCCGGCCGGTCGTACCGTGGTCCGCCGAGACCGGGGCGACGGCGATGTCCGCCTGACCGACCTGTCGCGCCGCCGGTACGCCGGGGCGGGCGGCGAGCAAGGCGTACTCGGTGGCGTTGACGAGGGCGAGTCCGTCGGACCGCATCACGTAGTAGTGCTCGATGCCGCCGCCCGTGGCGGTGCGGAAGACCTGGCCGATCTCGACGGTCTGTCCGGCGACCTTGCCGGCCGCCTTCCCGGCGCCGGGCGGCACGGGCGCGGCGAGCGCGACGCCCGTGGGGACGGCGGCCAGCCAGTCGGCGGTGGCGGGGAGGGCCGTCTGATCGTCCAGACCGAGGGCGATCAGCGCCGGGTCGCCGGGGACCGGGTACTTCATGCCGCTCAGCAGCATGTACCGGGCGTTCCCGGGCCCGCTGAGCAGCACCTGCCGGTCGGCGGGCAGTGCGGCGAGCGCCGCGGCGGAGCCCCCGAAGACGAGGGTCTGCCCCTTGCCGGGAGAATGCTTCCCCTTCGCGCCCGTACCGGCCGTACCGTTCGCGCCCTCCCCCGGCAGGCACCGCGCCCACGCCCCGGTCGCCAGCGCGGACGCGTCCGGCACGGTGTCCGGTGCACCCTGGATGCCGACGGGGGTGCCGTGCGGGACCCCGGCCAGGGACTTGGCGGACACCGTCTCGGGCGCGGCCCGCTCGCCCGCGATGAGCAGCGCGGAGGCGTAGTTGCGGAGGGGGCGCAGCTCGCCCTTCGCGTAGACGTACCGGTTGCCGGTGTCCTCCTCCAGCACGATCGCCCCGTCCTTGCGCCAGTCGTCCTTGGCGACGGGCGAGATCAGCCCGTACACCCCGAACCCGGCGCACAGCAGCACCACCAGGCCCACCCCGAAGACCGAGCCGAGCGCGGACCGCCGGGTCGGGCTGTCGCCCCGGCCGGGGTCACCGCTGACCAGGGCGGAGGCGAGGCGACCCATGGCGAACTGGTAGGCCTGTACATGATCGCGTCGTGTCTGCATGAGTGCCCCTCCTAGCCCGCGAGGCCGCGGAAGTAGGCGTACGCGTGCAGCACTTCGAGCAGTAGCGGCAGCAGGGCGATCGCCGTGACGGTCTCCAGCAGGTCGCCGAAGTGCCCCCACACCGGCAGGAGCCGGGCCCGCGGGAGGCGCCAGGCTCCGACGAGCAGCAGCAGGGCGGCGGCCAGCAGTACCGCGAGTACGGCGGCCCGACCGCCGGGGCCGGTGGGCGCGACCCGGACGATGAGGACGAGCCCGAGGCCGTAGGCACCGGCGAGTACGGCGGGGACCCGCTGGAGAGTGCCGTTGGTGCCACGTGCGCGGAGCAGGACGGCCAGGCTGAGGCAGAGTGGGAGCAGCCAGCCGGCCCAGCCGTGCTCGCGGTCGGCGAGCAGCCAGAGGGCGACCGCCCACACCAGCGCGGAGGAGATGCCGATGGTGTCGAGGCAGGCGGTGGCGACGGTGACCCGGCCGGCCACGGTCTCGCCGGGCGCGGGCTCGATGTCCAACTGGAGTTCCTCGGCGTCGTGCGGGAGTTGGGGCACCCGCAGGCGGGCGGTGCGCAGGGCCAGCCGGGGGGCGAGGTGGCCGAGCACGAAGAGGCCCACCGCGACCACCGAGGTGGCCTGGACCCCGTGCAGTCCGGCGGTCTGGGCGAGTCCCGCCCCCACCGCGGCGGCGACCGCCGTGAGCAGGACGGTGCCGGGCACGACGAGGGGCAGCGCGCCCAGGGCGAGCAGCCCTCCGGCCAGCGCGACCACGCACCCGGCGGCCACGAGCACCCCCGTCGTGCCGGGGGCGAGCCCGCCGGACGGGCCCTCGCGCAGGGTCGCCCCGGCCAGCGCGGCGAAACCGAACGCGCCGACCCCGGCGACCAGGACGGCGCCCCGGTCGGCGCGCATACGGGCGCCGCTCGCGCAGCCCGCGGCCAGCACCAGGGCGATCGTCCCGGCGGTCACCGCGGTCAGCGGGCCGGGTCCCGCGCCGAGCAGCGCGGCGGCGAGTGCGGCCAGGGCCAGGCAGGACAGGGCGAGGCCGAGGCTCCGGGTGAGTTCGGGGCGCCAGCGGCCGGGTCCGGCGCCGACGCTGTGGGCGACGCCGTCGGAGACATCGTCGAAGTGCAGGGCGGGCAACGCCGCGTCGGCCGGACGCAGATGCAGTACGTCGCCGTCGCGCAGCCCGGCGCTCTCAGGGGTCGCCTCGAGGTCGAGGGGGTCCTCGCCGAGCCGTTGCAGTATCCAGGGGGTGCCCTGGGGTTCGGGTCCTGCGGCGGTGTGGCGCAGCAGCACCGGCAGCAGGGCGGAGACGGGGGTGGTGACCGGGACGGCGAGGTCGGCCCGGCCGTCCGGCGCCTCCACGGTGAGGCGGCAGACGTCGGAGGTCCGGCCGCCGGGCAAGGGTACGGGGGCGGGCCCGGCGGTGGGCGCGGCGGTGATCATCGTGCTCCTGTGGGGACGGGGGCCGCCGACACCAGGCCGGTCTGGACGAGCTGGACAGTGCGGCGGGTGACGAGCTGGGCGCGACCGGCGGGCAGGGTGCGGGGCTTGGCCTCACCGATGAACTTGCCCTCCTCCTTGGGGTAGGAGAACAGCAGCGCCGGGTTGCCCAGCTCCCACATCCGGCGGATCAGCGGATCCATGACGGACCGCATGGCGCCGGAGGTGGAGCGGGCGACGACCAGGTGCAGTCCGATGTGGGCGCCCTGCGCGAGCAGCGGCACCAGCGGCAGCATCGGGGAGGGTGTGCCGGGCGCGCCGGAGAAGAGGTCGTAGTCGTCGACGAGAACGAACAGCAGTGGGCCGGTCCACCACTCCCGCTTCTCCAGTTGCTCCGGGGTGACGTCGGTGCCGGGCTGCCGCTTGGCCACGGACACGGCGGCGCTGTCGGCGAGTTTGCCGAGCGCGTCGTTGTCGACGACGTAGCCGACCCGGTACTCCTCCGGCACATCCTTGAGGAGGCCGCGCCCGGGGTCGGCCAGCAGGATCCTGGCCTCCTCCGGCCGGTAGCGGGCGGTGATGGCGCGGATGGCCAGCCGCAGCGCGTTGGTCTTTCCGGTCTCGCCGTCGCCGAAGACCAGCAGGTGCGGGGTGGCTCCGAAGTCGTGCCAGACGGGGGCGAGCCGCTGCTCGTCCCAGCCCAGGCAGAACTTCAGGTCGCGGGTGTCCGCCGGGGCGGGCAGCCTGCGGGCGTCGAGCCGGGTCGGCAGCAGGCGCACACCGGGGGCCCGGGGGCCGGTCCAGAAGGTGTCGATCTCGGCGACCGCGGCCTTGGTGGCGGCCGTCAAGTCGTCGGTGCGCGAGGAGCTGTCGAGCCGGGGCAGCGCGGACAGGAAGTGGTGTCCGGAGCTGGTCAGACCGCGTCCCGGCTGATGCGGGACACCGGCCGCCGCGCGGGAGCCGACCTCGGACTCCATCGAGTCGCCGAGCCGCAGTTCGAGCTTGGTGCCGAGCATGTCCCGCAGCCGGGGCCGTACTTCGGACCAGCGCACCGCGGAGGCGACCACATGCAGGCCGAACGACAGGCCGCGCGCGGCGAGTTCCATGATCCGCTGCTCCAGGTCCTCGTAGTCCTGGCGGAGCGTGGCCCAGCCGTCGACCACCAGGAACACGTCACCGAAGGGGTCGTCGATCGTGCCGTCCGCGCGCAGCGCCCGGTAGGCGGCCATCGACTCCAGGCCCCGGGACGTGAACAACTGCTCGCGCTGTTCCAGGAGTTGGGTGAGTTCCTCAACGGTTCGCAGAACCCGGTCGCGCTCGAGCCGGGTGGCCACCGAACCGACGTGCGGCAGTCCGGCGGTGGAGACCAGACCGCCGCCGCCGAAGTCCAGGCAGTAGAACTGGACTTCGCGGGGTGTGTGGGTCAGGGCCAGCGACAGCATCAGGGTGCGCAGCATGGTGGACTTGCCGGTCTGCGGCGCGCCCACCAGGCCGATGTGGCCGTCGGCGCCCGACAGATCGGCGATCAGCAGTTCGCGCAGCTGCTCGAACGGACGGTCCACCATGCCCAGCGGTACGCGCAGCGCGCCCTGGACGCGGGGGTCGGCGGCGCCCATGCCGCGGTCCGGGTCGGGCACGATGCCGGGCAGCAGCTGGTCCAGGCCGGGCGACTCGGACAGCGGGGAGAGCCAGACCTGCCGGGCGGGCGGGCCGCTGTCCTCCAGCCGTCCGACGAAGACCTCCAGCAGACTGTCCTCGCCGCCCTCGCCGCCGCCCTCCTCGGGTCCCGCGCCGGCGCCCTGGTCGCGCAGGGCCTCCTCGGCGAGCGAGACCAGCCGGGCGGCCTCCTCCGCCTCGCGGTCCGCGGCCGGCGGGCCGTGCCGTTCCAGTCCGAAGGCGGTCACCTCACGGGCTGCGCCCGCCCGGTGCGCCGTCTCCTCCGGGCCGGCCGGCGCGGGCGCCGCCCCGGAGACGTAGGCGGCCTTGAACCGGACCAGGTTGGTGGTGTCGACCTTGAGGTAGCCGTTGCCGGGGGCGGACGGCAGTTCGTAGGCGCTGGAGGTGCCGATCACGCTGCGCGACTCCATCGAGGAGAAGGTACGCAGGGCGAGCCGGTACGACAGATGGCCCTCGACCCGGTGGATACGGGATTCGTCCAACCGCTGCGAGGCCAGCAGCAGATGCACGCCCAGGCTGCGCCCGAGCCGCCCGATGGAGACGAACAGCTCCACGAACTCCGGCTTGCTGGCAAGCAGTTCGGAGAACTCGTCGACGATGACCAGCAGCGAGGGCAGCGGGGCCAGCGTGCTCGCCCCGGCGGCGCGCGCCTTCTCGTACTCGAAGAGCGAGGCGTAGCCCGCCTCCCGCAGCAGTTCCTGACGGCGGATCATCTCGCCGTTGATGGAGTCCCGCATACGGTCGACGAGGTGGAGTTCGTCGGCGAGGTTGGTGATGACGGCGGAGGTGTGCGGAAGCCGGTCCATGTTGAGGAAGGTGGCGCCGCCCTTGAAGTCCACCAGGACCAGATTCAGGATTTCGGAGGAGTGAGTGGCGGCCAGACCCGTGACAAGCGTGCGCAGCAGTTCGCTCTTGCCGGAGCCGGTGGCGCCGATCAGCAGCCCGTGCGGGCCCATGCCCCCCTGCGCGGACTCCTTCAGATCCAGCTCGACGATCTCGCCGTCCTCGGTGACCCCGATCGGCACCTTGAGCCGGGCCTCCTGAGCCAGCCGCGGGCGCCACTTGGCCGCGACGTCGAAGGCACGTACGTCGCGGATGCCGAGCATCGTGGCCAGGTCGAAGTCGGACTCCAGGGGGCGGTCCACCAGGTCGACACCGCCGCCGGTGCGCATCGGGGCGAGCGTGCGGGCCAGTTGCTCGGCCTCGACGGGGCCGAGTCGGTCGGCCCGGCCGCTGACGTTCTCGGTGCCGCTGGGGAAGTCGACCCGGCCGTCGCGGACCGTGAGCCGCAGCACCCTGGGGCCGCCGGGCACCGCGCCGGTGAGGTCGAGCAGCACCACCCCGCGCATCCCGGCCCCCAGCAGCCTTGAGGTCGCGGGCAGTCGCACGCCCTGGGCCACGATCACCGTGAACGGCTCGGCGACGCTGGGAGAGGAGGCGGGATCGTGGTCGGGGCGGTCGCGGAGGTCGGGCCCGAGCAGATCGAGGAGTTCGTCATGGTCCCCGGCGGCCAGCCGCACCGCCCCCGCTGCGTCCTCCTCCGTTGGATGGGTGTTGTGCGGCAGCCACTTGAGCCAGTCCCAGTCGCGGCGCGCGGCCTCGTCGCCGAGCACCGCCACGCGCAGTTCGTCCGGGGAGTGGAAGACCGCCAGCTGCCCGAGCACCGCGCGGGCCAGAGCCACCGCCTCCTCGGTCTCGCCGGTGAACTCGACGCTGGTGAAGCGCTGGAGCGAGACCGGCACCGGCAGCAGGGGCACGGTCTGGTGGGCCTTGGTGAACCGGCGCAGCGAGATCGCGCACAGCGGTTCCAGGTCTTCCACCGGCCGGGTCTGCGGCGGCAGGAACTCCAGCGCGGCGCGGCGGGTCGCGAGACCGATGCGGACCCGGCCGAAATCTTCGTGTCCTGGCCTGCGTTCCCACAGCCGGGGACCGGCCGCGACCGCCCACAGGTCGGACGCCCTGGGGTTGTCCCACAGCAGCGCGGCCCGCTGTTCGTCGGCCGCCTGCCGGGCTTGGACGCGCTTCTGGGCGAGGTAGCGCAGATAGTCCCGGCGTTCGGCGCGCATCCGGCGGCGCCGATCCGCGCCGGGCCGGCCGATCTGGGCCAGCGTCATGCTGATCATGGCGACGCCCATCATCCCGGTCATCATGTACATGGACGTACCGCCGCTGCCGACCGAGTACATCAGCACCATGGCCCCGGCACCCAGGCCCATCGGCAGATACGTCATCACCGAGCCGAAGTCGGCGGTAGCCGGTTCGCCGAGGACCGGGGGCTCGGCGAGTTCCACCTGGCCCTCCGGCATCGGGGGACCTTCGGCACGCGGCGAGCGCTTGGCGACGACGGTGCTCAACGTGCTCTCTTCTCTGCTTCTTCGGGCATCCCACGGCCGGATCCACGAACTGGATCCGCCGATGGAGAGTAGGCAGGACGCCGCCCGCGTCCGCACCGCGCGGGCCGATGTCCGCCCCCGCGGACAGCGAAGCCTGGCCGGAGGGGCAGCTTTGCCAAGTGCACGCCAAGTCGGCGTTAAGGGGGTCCGGTGACGATCGTCGCCCGCCCTTCCAGGGCGACGATCCACACTCGGAAGGAATGCAGGAACGTTGGGGACAATCTCGATCGCAGTCCTCGCCAGTGACCCGATCACCGGCGAGGGGGCCGTCTGGTGCCTGCGCAGGTACCCGGGGCTGGCGGTACTGCCCCAGGAGGAGCACCGGCACGCGGACGTAGCGCTCATGATCACACCGGATGTCACCGAGGAGACCCTGCTGCTGATGGAGTCGGTGACCGGCCACTCGGCCAACCCCGGCATGGGCATCGTGCTGATCACCGGGCACATCGGCGAGGCCCACCTGCTGCGGGCGGTACGGCACGGTCTGCGCGGGGTGATGTGGCGTCAGGACACCACGTACGACAAGGTCGTGGAGGCCGTGCGCGCGGTGGCCGACGGCGGGGCCGCCCTGCCGCTCCCGGTCCAGGGGCGGCTCGTCGACCACATCAAGGCGGTCCAGCGCGACGTACTGGGGCCGTTGGGGCTGACCGCGTCCGGTCTGGAAACCCGCGAGGTCGATGTGCTGCGGCTGCTGGCCGAGGGGCTGGAGACGACGGAGATCGCCCAGAAGCTGAACTACTCCGAGCGCACCATCAAAAGCATCGTCAGCGTCATGATGAACCGCCTCGGCCTCCGCAACCGCACCCACGCGGTCGCCTACGCCCTGCGCTCGGGGACGCTGTAGCGGTTTCCGCGGGCCGATGGTCGCCCTGCGGACTTCCGGGGAAATCCGGCCCGCAGGGGAAGGGATTCCGGCCCTACGGGGCAGAACCCGCGCCGTCCGGCAGGTGCCCGTCCCCGCGACCCTAGAGTCGCCCGCCGGGGAACATCACGCACGGAGAGCGGGGCAGACAGACATGGAGCACGCAGCGGGGCACCCGGAGACACTGGAGGAGCCGGCCGTCTGGGAACGGCCACTGCCGTGGCTTCGGGAGACCGAGTCCGAGTCCGAGTCCGGGTCCGGGAGCGCGTCGGCGGCGCGCCCCGGTTCCGCTACGACACCCGGTCGCCACCCCGGGACAGGTCCCGCTCCCGAACCACCGACCGAGGACCCCACGTCACACGACGGGGCCGGGTCCACGCCGGACGGCGAGAGCACTCCCGCACCCGTCCCGACGTCGGCTTCCACCACTGTGCCCGACGGCGCGGTCGCACCGGGTACGGACCGGGGATCCTCCAGGTCCGGCGGACTGTTCCGGCCGCGGCCGACGAGTTCGAGCGCAACCGCACCCGACCACGCACCCGCACCCGCTTCCACCTCCGCCACCACACCCGGCACGGAAGATGGACATACCGCGCCCGGCGGACTGTTCCGGCCCCGAGCGGCAGGATCGGGCGGCCCCGGCGCACAGAGCGAGGCGGCTGTCGGCGAGGGCCGGCCGGAGCGTGGCGCACGGGTCGCCGGGGCCGTGGTCGCCGGATGCGCCCTGCTGGCCCTCGGCCTCGGCACCGCCGCGTTCATCGCGCTGCCGGGCCACGACGACTCCGGTCCACACGCCGCCGCTGTCGGTAACGGCGCCATTCCCCAACTCGCCGCGAGCGGCTCGGCGGGACCGGCCGGCTCCCCGTCCGCGTCGGCTTCGGGCAGCGGCCGTCCGGCCCACCACACGAAGGGGGCGAAGCCCGACACCGCCAAGGGCCCGCACGCCGAGGGAAGTTCGTCCCCGGTGGCGGACGCCGCCCACCCGGACAAGGCGTCCCTCACCGAGGCCACCCACGCCACGGGCACCGGCAGTACGGCGACGACGAAGCCGACGTCCAAGCCGGCCACCGGAGCCGGTGACGCGATCGTCGGCTACGGGTCCTCGAAGTGCGTCGAGGTAAGCGCCCACGCCGGTGTGGACGGTTCCCCGCTGCGTCTGTGGGGGTGCGACGGCGACGCCTGGCAGAAGTGGGTCTTCAAGTCCGACGGCAGTGTGCGTGCCATGGGCCTGTGCCTGGACATCGCGAACGCCTCACAGTCCGACGGCGCGGTCATCCAACTGGCGACCTGCAACGGCGGCTGGGCCCAGCGGTTCAACCTCAACAGCTCACACGACCTGGTCAACACCGTGATCGGCAAGTGCGTGGACGCCAAGGACTCGGGCACCGCCAATGGCACCCGGCTTCAACTGTGGGACTGCGGCGGAACGTCCAACCAGAAGTGGTACCTGAGCTGATCCCGGCCGCCGCCAGGTCACATCACGTCACTTCCGGACGGACCGGTCGTCCGCGGCGGCCCGCGCCGCGTCGACCATGTGCCGAGAACCCCATCGCCGCGCCACGTCCTCGGCGCGGGCGAATTCCCGTAGCGCCTCGGCCTCGTCACCCAGTAGCCGGTTCAACTCGCCCAGCGAGTGGGCGAACGGGCGGGTGGCGAAGGAGACGCTGGCGGCGCCGGCGAGCTGGGTGCGCAGGGGCAGCAGGAGCGGAATAAGTTCCACCGCAGCGGTCATGTCGCCAAGCAGGAAGGCCAGTTCGGCCCGGAGGGACAGGGCGATGCCATAAAGGTGGTCGGGTACGACGGGCACGGCGATCGGGATACGTCGGCCGAACGTGTAAGCCCGATCGCGCGCGCCCTGCCGGGCAAGGACGACACCGAGGGCGAGTTCGGCGGTGGGCGTTGATTCCGGCGGGAGGGTCCGCAGCAGCAGTTCGGACTCCCGCGGGCGGCCCTGGCCGAGCCGTACGGTCGTCAGCCCCAGGACGTGCACGAAGTCGCCGTACGGCGAACCGTGCGCGCGCAAGCGGTCCCGTACCTCCGTATAGCGGGCCTCGGACTCGGCGAAGCGGCCCTCGACATGGGCCAGCATGGCCAAGGTCGACAGGTTGACCGCCTCCGCCTCCACCAGCCGGTGCCGCTCGGCAATCGACCGCCCCTCCCCGGTGTGCCGGCGGACCTGCGCAACGTCGTTGCGGGCCCCGGCGGCCATGGCCCCGGTGTGCTCGCGCACCCAGTTGTTGGCTGGCAGGTCGTGCGCGTACCCGAGCACCCGCAGCTCCGCCGCCAGCGACGCGCGGCGGTCCGGGACCCTCTCCGGCGTCACGACGGACGCCACGGTCAGCGCGGAGGAGAGCAAAAGCGGATCCCCGACCGCCCGAGCCACCGCCAGCCGCCGGGCCATCTCCGCCAAGGCCCCCACGGCGGTGTCGTCCTCCACCCCGGTGCTCTCCGTATCGCCTTCGACGCGTGCGGCATCGTGTCGTACGGCCGCCGCATCCCCTTTCTCGTCCCGGTTCCAGTCGTCTGTGGGGGTGGGCGGCAGGAGGCCGAGGACGGCCGGGTCGAGGTCGGCGCGGGCGATCAGCCGGTCGACGAACGGGTCCACGGCCGCCGGGTCGGCGAGTCCCCGCGGCCCACTCAGCGCCGGCCCCGGGCCGATCCACGCGCCTAGCGCCGCCGCCGCCAGTTCGTCATACCCGACGCCCTCGGCCGCCTCCAGGGCGCGCTGTCGGGTGTGCCGCGCCGCCACGATCGACCCGGCCCGTATCTCCGCCCGCAGCAACCTGCCGAGCAGGGCGACCAGCTGGCCGGCCCGGGCGTTCGTCATGGCGTCGTCCTCGGCGGCGGGTATCAGCGCGAAGGACTCGATCGCCTGAGTGAGCAGTTGGACCGCGGTGTCATGGGCATAGCGCCGCTCGGCCAGATCGGCCGCGCCCAGCGAGTACTCGACGGCGAGTGACGCCGTCCGCGCGCTTACGGCCCGGGCGTAGTGGTGCGCGAGAGCCGCCAGGTCGTCCGGGCGGCGCCGCCGCAGCACCTCCGCGAGCCGGGCGTGCAGCCGGGCCCGGCGCACGCCGACAAGGTCGGTGTAGAGGGTGTCGCGGACCAGCGCGTGCGCGAACCGGACCACACCGGGCGCCGGTTCGGTCAGCAGCCCGGCCACGACGGCCGCCTCCACGGCGTCGAGTACGGTGTGCTCGTCGTGCCGGGCCGGATCCGCGGCCTCGACGAGCACCCCGATCTCGGTCTCGCGGCCCACCACGGAGGCGAGTTGCAGGACGGCCAGCGCCCCGGCGGGCAGTTGCCGCAGCCGTCGGCGCAGCACGTCGCGCACGCCCTGCGGCACCTCGGACACGGCCACCAGGGCGCCCTCGCTGGCGAGCAGCCGCGCGCTCTCGCGGACGTAGAAGGGGTTACCGCCGGTGCGTTCGGCGAGCGCGCTCACGGTCGCCGGGTCGACCCGCTCCCCGCACACCGCCCTGACCAGGGTGTCCACACCGGGCAACGGCAGTCCGCCGAGCGCCAGCCGGCACGGCGAGCGGTGAGCGAGTTCGGCGAGGGTCCCAGTCAGCCGGTCGGCCGCGTCGGCCGGGCGGTACGCGGCGATCGCCAGCACTGGCGATCCGACCAGTTCGGCAGTCCGTTCCAGCAGGGCCAGCGTCTCACCGTCCGCCCGATGCAGGTCGTCGACGACCACCGCCAGCGGCGCGTCCGCAGCGGCCTCCCGCAGCCAGGTGCTGAACGCCTGGTGCAGCCGGAACCGCCCCACGGACGCCCTGTCGCCCCGCCCCGGGAATCCCGCCGGAACGCCCCCGCGGCCCTCCTCTCGGCTCTCTTCCGCTTCGCCGTAGCCGGCTTCCTGAAGCAGCGCACCGAGCGCGTCCGGGTCGGTGGGAGGGGTACGACGGGCCAGCGCGCCGAGTGCCTCCACCCAAGCCCAGGCGGAGGGGGCGCCGTCGAACTCGGGGCAACGGCCGACCACCACGGTCCAGCCCTGTTCCCGCAACCGCCGCTGGTACCGGCCGAGCAGCGCCGACTTACCGGCCCCGGCCTCCCCGGTCACCAGGACGACGCCGCCGCCCCGCCGGGCGTCGCGCGCCGCCTCGTCCAGGGTCCGCAGTTCGTCGTCCCGGCCCACGAACAGCTCGCCGGCCGGCCAGGGGGCGCCCGCCGTGTCTCCAGCCTCCGGAAGCGGTACGACCTGCCCCGGTACCGCGGGCATCGCAGGTACTGCTCGTACTGCCGGTACCGCCGCGTGCAGGACCTCGGTCCGACCCGCCAGCACGGCCCTCTCCAACTCGGCCAGGGCGTCACCGAGGCCCAGCCCGAGTTCGTCGGCCATCACGCCGGCCGCCCGCCGCAGCTCGGCCACCGCGTCGGCGCGGCGTCCGCTGGCCCACAGCGCAAGGGTCAGCAACCGCCAGCCCTCCTCCCGCAGAGGATGCTCCCGCACCAGTGCCTCGGCCGCCGGCACCGCCTCCCGCGGGGCCCCAGTTGCGAGGGTCGCGGTGATCGCCAACTCCCGTGCCACCAAGTGCAGTTCACCCAACCGGGCGACCTCCGCCTCCGCCCACTCCTCGTCCGCCCACTCGCCGTACGCCGCTCCGTTCCACCACTCGAGAGCCTCCTCCAACAGGCGCCGGGCCTCGGCCTGCGGCGCAGTACGCGCCTGCTGAACCGACGCCTCGAACCGCCAGGCGTCAACCGCGTCCTCGGGCAAACGCACCGCGTACCCGGGCGGGGCACTGACTAGGACACCGGCCGGGGTGCGGGGCGCCCGGCCAGGTTCGAGTGCGCGACGCAGGTTCGACACGTAGACATGCAGAGAGGCCGCCGCCTTCTCCGGGGGCCGACCCTGCCACAGGTGCTCGATGAGCCCGTCGACGGACACCACACGGCCGCGGTTGACCAGCAAGAGAGCCAGGACCGCACGCTGCCGGGGACTTCCCAGGCAGACCGGCACACCATCAATGTCCGCACCGATAGATCCCAGGACCTTAACGTTGAGCATGACCCGTCAATCTACAGCGCGGATCCCTTCCTCTCGGAGGCTCTCCACGGCGTGCCAGAGGTCGATGCCACGTCGCCGCCGGAAAACTCTGTATCCCCGACACCGAGGTGGGCAAATCTCCGGAGTCCCCCGCCGAGGCAGTTACGGTTCAACGCTTAGGAGTCCTCACAGAAGCTGCTGAGCATGTGGCTTTCGGCTCGGGCGGTCGTGGGGAAACGTCAGTCGGCCCGCTGCCCCAAAAGAAAACACACTCCGGCGGACGCCTCCGGCCGACCTCTGACCGAGGGAACACGCGATGCCCGACCCCGGCGCCGAGGTGCTCACCGCCTCCTTCCGGACGGCACCGTGCCGGGCCGGGCCGAACCGGCATCAGCGACCGTCACGGCCTGCCGTCCGGGCGAGGCCGGGGCAGGCCGCCGGTCCGGTGGGGCGAACCGGCGGCCTGCCATCCGTCAGAGGTCAGGGGCTCAGGAGCAGTCGGTCCCTCCGTTGAGGAAGCCGAGCTCTACCGCCCCTGGTCACACCCCGACCCCGCACCCGCCGACCCCGCCCTGCCCGACGAGCACCAAGAGTTGCTGGACGCCGCCCTGACCCGCGATCCCGATCGCGCGACCGACGCCCTGAGCTGTCTCATCAACCTCACCGCCGGACGCCGCCTTCGCGTCCGTACTCGGCGGAGCCGCGCTGCTCGGAGCGGTTGGTGCCGTCATAGCCATTCCCGCCGTGGCCACCATCCAGGCCTTCGTGGTCACGTATCTGCCTCGCTATGAGGTCTCCCCGGCCTCCGAGCCGACGAATGAACCCGGCGATCGCGAAACGAACTGAGGCCGCGACAGGAGAAGCCGATCACGTCCCGCGCAGCGGTGGAGTGGCGCGATCTTGCTGCGTCTCGGCGTCGCATGGCCGCGGGGACTGATGCAGGCACGCCCCGAAAATCGATCGCTGCCACACCGCTCAGCGGGACATGGCCCGAGTGCGCCACCAAGCCCGCGGAGCCTGTCGCTGAACCCATCGTTCAGCTGCCGAATGCCCGGGAATGGTCCGACCCCCTGTCCGCGATCAAGATCCGGGCCATTTCCGGACCAAGTCGCCCTCCACCACCGACAGCGGACTCGTTTCAGCAGCTCATAGCAGGAGTTTCGTGTGTACCACCAGCAGACCAAGAATCTGCTGGTGTCGTACTCGCCGAAGAAGCTGGGCTTCTTCTAGACGCATGAAATGGATTCCGGTGGCCTTTGGCCTGGTCAGCGGCCGGCGGCGGCGTCCCCGCGGAACGCCCCGGCCACCACGGGGACCAACTGCCGCTCGATCTGCTCGGCGGACAGGGCGGCCAGCTCGGTGCCGATGGGGGCCAGCGCGAGCCAGTTCAGCAGGCCGGCCGCGCATCGCGTACGGAAGATCAGTTCCTGCTCGTCGACTCCGGGAAGGTTCGGGGCCAGCATCCGGACGACCCCCCGGCGGCTCCGGTCGAACTTGCCGTCCAGCCGCTCCCACCCCTTGGGGGGTTCGATGCCGACCCGCGCCACGGTCCGCATCACGTCCAGGTCTTGCCCTCCGGCCGCCAGTGCGCGCACCATCGGCCGGGCGAACGCCGCCGCCACTTCATGGAGTGTCGCAGTGGAGGCGAGGGAATCGAGTTCCAGGATCTTGTCGTCCAGATACCGTTCCAACGCGTGCTCGATCGCCGTGTCGCACAGCTTCTTCAGCGACCCGAAGTGGTAACTCACCGCGGCGACGTTGGCTCCGGCGCGATCTGTGATCTCGCGGAGTGTCACGCCCTCCTGGCCCCGTTGCGCGAGCAGCTCCAGGGCGGCCGTCTGCAGGCCCTCCCGGGTGCGCTGACCGGCCTCCCGGCGCAGGTCCGTCTTTTCCGCCCGTATCATGCAATGTACTCAAGCATATGCTTGAGTACATTGTCAACAGTCACCTCGCAGATCGAGGCCGAACCCCGGTCACCGAACGCCGCACCGGCCCGGATCACTGACACAGACCCCGCCTGACCAGCCGCGACACGGGCGGGTACGCATGCCCCGCGGCTGCGCGACCACAGAATTCAAACAGTGGCTTGACAGCCCACACCGCCATTCATAAGGTTAAGCGAGCGTTTGAATTACTAAGGGCGCGACAGAGACCGCTGCGGCGGATCTCGAATCCTGAGTACCGACCTGGAGGAACACGACATGAAGCTGCTCAGCCGGAAGTCGATCACCGCCGCGACCGCGGTAGCTGTCCTGGGTGGTCTTTCCATCGCCGCTGTGCCGTCACAGGCCGCAAGCCCCGCCCACAACGGGGCAGCGGTCCACAGCACCACGGCCGCCCCGACCCTGACCGCACGCCAGCTGGCGAAGCTGCCGCTCACCGACCGCCACCTGACCAAGCACGAGAAGGCCAACCTCGCGGTCGTCCTGCGCGACTACTACGTGGCGGAGGGCAGCCACATCGACGTCCCGACGTTCGTCAACAGCTTCACCAAGGACGGCGTCTTCAACGACATGGTCGGCGGCCAGGCCTATCGGGGGAAGGCGCTCGGCACCGTGCTGCCCTACATGAAGGGCCTCTTCTCCAACGTTCACCGCGACCTCAAGCGCATCACCGTGAACGGCGACACGATCAGCATCGAGCTGTCGATCGACGGCACGTTCGACGGGCAACTCCAGACGCCGGCCGGAGTCGTCAAGGGGAACGGCCACAAGGTCGCCGCGCCGACCGCCGACTTCTGGTACCTGAAGAACGGCAAGGTCAAGACGTTCAACTGCTTCGTCGGGTACTCGAAGATGTACCACGACATGGGCGTGGACTTCGACTGGGCCTCGGCCGTCAACAAGCACTGACCCGCTCACCTGGCGGGTGATGCCCGGCGCTACCGGCCGCGCATCACCCGCCCAGCTCGACTGCCGGCACGCCGGCGCAAACCGGGCCGTGCGGCTCCTGGAGGTGAGGCGCGGTCACCCGGCACGGCGCAGCCGTCCGAGTGCCTGACGTGCGACGTCTGCTCACCCATGGTGATCCCGCCACCCGGCTGTCCAGCGGGCGCAAGACCGCCATTGCCCCCATCCGCTGTCCCCCGTCATCGACTACAGCCGGAGAATCCCTTGATTCCCACAGGCAACACCGTCTTCGTCGCCGGATCGACCTCGGGCATCGGCCTCGGCCTCGCGCTGCGGCTGCACGCGGCAGGCAACCGGGTCATCGTCTCCGGGCGTCGCGAGGACAGGCTGGCGCGGATCGTCTCGGAGAACCCCGGTGTCGAGTCCGTCGTGCTCGACGTCACCGACCCGGTCTCCGTCCAGGACACCACCGCGCAGCTGCTGCAACGCTTTCCCGACCTCAACGTCCTGGTGGCGATGGCCGGCATCATGCTGCCCGAGGACCTTCACGGTGCTGGTTTCCTCGCCACGGCGGAAGCGACGGTGGCCACCAACCTCCTCGGACCCATCCGCCTCGTGGCCGCCCTGACCGAACACCTCGCCACCCGGCCACACGCGACGATCATGACCGTGTCCTCCGGACTGGCATTCGTCCCCCTGCCCATCGCCCCGACCTACAACGCCACCAAGGCCGCCGTCCACTCCTTCACCGAGAGCCTGCGCGTCCAGCTGGCGGACACCCGCATCGACGTCCTGGAACTGGTACCCCCGGCGATACGCACCGCCTTGATGGGACAGGAGGACTCGGAGACCGCCGTCCCCCTCGACGCCTTCCTCGACGAGGTCATGGACATCCTCGGCTCCGGCGAGCAACCGGACGAGATCCTCGTCAAGGCGGTCGAACCGGAGCGATTCGCCGAGGCCCGCGGCGAGTACGCCAGCAGGCTGCGCATGCTGTCCAACCAGTGACGACTGCGAACCGGCCGATCTGGAGGACGAGTTCGACCGCGTGGGCAACCTGCTCATCTCGCTGGAGGAACGCATCCGCGAGGATCTGATGCCGGGTCCCGACCTGCTCCAGATCGCCGATCCGCTGCCCCATCCGCTCGGTTCCTGGAGCCTGAAGCGGGCCCGGGACGCGACCTGGGCGGCGGCTCGGGCGCTGTGGGTGCTGCGCAGGTTCGAGGACCTCGTCGAGGAGTTCACTGAGCGGCTGGACAGGGCCGCGGGACTGGCGGACCGGATGCTGCCGACCCCGCTCCCGGACTGACGGATCCGTTCAGGCCAACCTCGGCCGCGTATCGCCCTGACCCTGTCGAGATAACGTTAACTTGGTCGCGCGAGCTTGATTGCGCAACCAACCATTAAGGAGCGCATGCCATGGCGACCCGGCTCGGAATCGGTCTCCCGCAGAATCGGCAGTACAACCTCGGCAAGGACGTGCCCGACGTGGCACGCGCCGCCGAGGACATCGGATACGACAGCCTCTGGGTCTACGAACGGGCCCTGTTCCCGGAACCCCAGACCCAGCCCCTGTACGGCGTCCCGGGCCTGCCCTGGCCCGACGCCTACCGGGGCGTGGCCGAGCCGCTGGTCACACTGACGCTCGCGGCGGCGGCCACCGAGCGGGTCGAGCTGGGCACCGCCGTGCTGGTGGCGCCGCTGCACATCCCCTTCCAGCTGGCCAAGTCCCTGGCGACTCTGGACGCGGCGAGCGACGGCCGGGTGGTCGCGGGCCTCGGCAGCGGCTGGTCCCTCGACGAGTACGCGGCCGCCGGGGTACGCCCGTTCGAGGAGCGCGGCAAGGTCATGGACGAGGTGTTCGAGGTGTGCCGGGCGGTGTGGGGCCCGGACCCGGTGGTCTACGAGGACGGCCGGATCACGAGGATCGCCTCGGCCGTGGTCGGGCCGAAGCCGGCCCGGCCGATCCCGATCCTGGTGCCGGCCAACACCCCGCGGGCGATGCGCCGGCTCGTCGACCACGCCGACGGCTGGCTGCCGTACGCCGACGGTCCCGATCAGGTGGCCGCTCACTGGCGCCAGTTGCAGGATCTCGCCGCCGAGCGGGGCCGCACCCGGCCGCTGCGGACGGTGGTGCGCGTGAACCCGGACTACACCGCCAAACGGTACGAGGGGCCGGACCGCCAGCCCTTCCAGGGTGACGTCGAGCAGATCGTAACCGATCTGATGGCGTACGCCGAGATCGGTCTCGACGAGTTCCTGGTCGACCTCTCGTGGGCCGCGCGGGACGCGCAGGAACTGAAGGACGTGGCCGCCGAGGTGTACTCGGCGGCCCGTGCGGCCGGTTTCTGACCGGCTCGCTCAGTCCTCGGGGAGTTCGACCGGCGCGATCTCGTCGTAGAGGTCGGGGCCTCACCCATATCTGACGCCGGGTCACCGGCGCGCGGCGACCTGCGGACCGCACGGTGACTCTCTACACCCGTCACGTTGCCGAGAACACCTCATTGAGGGGAGCCCATGGCGATGCTCCACAGCATCGACCTCAGGAGCGCCTGCTGGGCGGCCGGGATGGTCGCCAGCCGCTCATGGATCGCCTCATCGCGCGCCGCGGCCACCTTGTCGTGCAGGGTGAGCCCGGCGGCGGTCGCCTCCGGGATGCGGACCCGGCGATCACGTGCGGAGAAGGTGCGGACGATCAGCCCCTGCCGCTCCAGTCGGTCCAACAGGGAGACCGGCGTCGTCTTGTCGATGCCGAGCTGCGCACCGATCTCCGAGTGAGTGCGCTGCCCCCCTTCGCCCACCAGTGCGAGGACGAGCCAGTGAGGGCGCACGGGTTTACGGACGGCTTCGGCGGCCTGAATCCGAGAAGGAGGAGCCCCTCTACGACGCCCTGGGCATCACCATCACCTACGACAACGCAACGAGGACCGCGACCGTAAGGTCGAGGCCCTCTGTTCATCAGACGCCGAAGACCTGGAACTCCGAGACCTGCCCGGCCGGCCAGCCGTTGTTGGCGGTGAAGGTGAGTCGTACGTAACGGGTGGTGACGGTGGAGGGGAGCGTGAGGGTCGCGGTGTTGCCGGTCGCCGGGTCGAAGGTGTAGCCCGCCGAGGCAAGAAGCTGGGCGAAGGTGCCGCCGTCCGTGCTGCCCTGGACGGAGATGGTCTGGGTACGGGTGGCCCAGGCGGTCGCCGGGGGAAGGTGGAGAACGATCCGTTTGACGCCGGTCGTGGCGCCCAGATCGACCTGGACCCACTGCGGGAAGGCGTTGTTGGCGGACTCCCAGTAGGTGTTGGTGTCGCCGTCGGTCGCGTTGCCCGAGACGTATGTCTGGGTGTGGCTGCTCTCCGAGGTGGGGCGGTGGAGGGCGAGGTTGGTGGTGCTGGAAGGGGGGTCGGTGGTGACGGTGACCTGGTTGGAGGGCTGCGACACGTTTCCCGCCGCGTCGAGTGCGACGACGTCGAAGGTGTACGCGGTGGACGCGCCGAGTCCGGTGACAGTGAAGGAGGCGGCGCTGGTGGTGCCCACCTGTGTGCTGGTCGAGCCGGACACCTGCAGGACGCGGTAGCCGGTCACGCCAACGTTGTCGGTCGACGTGTTCCAGGCCAGCGAGACGGAGTTGCTGGTGTGCCCGGTGACGGTCAGGGCACCCGGCGCGGCGGGCGGTGTGGTGTCACCGCCGGTGGGGACGGTCGGCTGGGTGGGGCGAGTTGCGGTCAGCGCGATCTGGCCCTTGAGCATGCGGCCGCCGTCGCCGGTCAAACGCAGGTAGTAGTCGGAGGAGCAGGCGGTGCCGTCTTCGTCGAGGGCGAGGAATCCGGAGGTGGTGGGCACCCAAGCCTGAGTCTCGGCGGTCTTGGCGATCTGGTTGCCCTCGTTGTACTCGTCGAACATCGAGATGTAGATGCCCTGCACCCCGGCCCGCACCATGTTGTAGAACTGCCGCCACATGAAGTCGCCGTGCACGCGCTGCCGGGCGGAAACGTCGCCGGGCAGGACGCAGGGCTGGTAGTCGATGCCGTTGGCGTTGCAGTCGGCCTGGTCGCCGAGGGTGTAGGTGCTGTAGGCATTGTCGGCCTCGGTGACATTGGCGATGGCGCCGACCATCCACGGCGAGATCATGTTGAAGGCATGGTAGACGCCCAGATAGCCGGGCCGTGAGCCCCCGGTGCCCGTCCGCCATTCGCGCGGGACGCCGCCGATGACGTAACAGCCCTGGCCCTTGAACCAGTTGATGACGTCGAGGCAGGCGTCGGCGGTGAAGGGGTGGTCGTTGTCGTTGAAGCCGAAGCCCCAGATGCAGACGACCGGCTTGCCGTTCTGCTTCGCGTATGCCGAGGACGCGGTGTGCGCGGACATCTTGGTCGTCCAGTCCGTCTTGATCTCGGACTGCATGTTCGTCCAGTCCGTCACGTCGTACATGATGTAGAACTTCCGCCCGTACGACTCGGCGGCGCTGCGCACCTTGGTCGCCATGGCGTCGCGCGTGGGTCCTTCGCCGCCGGTGGGGTTGAAGCGCTGCAGTGCCGCGGTGTCGATGCTGTTCTGCTGCATCCACAGGAAGTGGGTGTTCACCGTCTGCTGGTCGTACGAGGAGAACAGCGTGGCGGGCCGGCCGTTGCCGAGGCCGGCGTACGACGTCTGGTACGTGTTGGTGTAGTCACGCACATCGGGCCAGCACTTGATGGCCGTGTTGGACGGGGACGGCGACTGGCCCCAGTTCTGGGTCCAGTGCCACCAGCCGTTGATGGGCGCGCCGTCGCCGATGCACGCGAACCAGCCCTGGTAGCCGACGCTGATCTTGCCGACCACGTCACCCGGCGGGCCGGCCGCTGACGCGGTCTGGGCGAGTACGGTCTCGGTGGCGCCCACGGTTCCCACCGCGGTGGCCGCGATCGCGGCCCGTAAGAAGACTCTGCGTGTGACACCCATGTGGACTCCTCTGGACTCCTCTTCGGTGGTCGGTGCCGCCGAGCGCGCGTGCGCTCGGCGGCACCCTCAGGTCGGATCAGGTGTTCCACACCTGGAACTCCGAGATCTGACCGGCCGGCCAGCCGTTGTTCGCCGTGATGTTCACCCGGAAGTACCGCTGGGTGGTCGCGGTGAACGTGATGGTGACCGTGTTGTTGGTGGTGGGGTCGAAGGTGTACGTGGCCGACGACTTGATGGTGGTGAAGGCGGCGCCGTCGGTGCTGCCCGACAGGGACAGCGTCTGGTTACGGGCGCCCCAGGCCGCGGGGAGTTGGAGGACGACGCGGTCGGCACTCTGCGCGGAACCGAGGTCGACCTGGACCCACTGGGGGAAGGCGTTGTTGGCGCTCTCCCAGTAGGTGCCCTGGTTGCCGTCCGTCACGTTCGACGACGGGTACACGTCGGTGTGGCTGGACTCGGTGGTGGCCGCGCCGGCTGCCAGGTTCCTGCTCACCGTGCCGGCACCGGTGCCGGTCAGCGCGACCGTGGTCGTGCCGTTCGACGCGTTGCTGGCGATGCTGAGGTCGCCGGTGCGGGTGCCGGACGCGGTGGGCCTGAACGTGACGTCCACCGTGCAGGAGGCACCCGCCGCGATTGACGTCCCGCAGGTGTTGGTCTGCGAGAAGTCGCCCGTGACGGTGATGCCGGAGACGGTCGCGGCCGCGGTTCCGGTGTTGGTCACCGTGACCGTCTGCGCACTGCTGGCGGTGTTGAGCGCCTGGGTGGGATACGACAACGACGTCGGGCTGGCCGACAAGGTCGCGTTCGAGGAGCCGCCATCGCTGGGGAACACCTCGAAGTCCGACAACTGGGCGGCGTTCCACCCTGTGTTGGCGGTGATGTTCACCCGCACGTATCTCGCCGTGGCGGCGCTGAACGTGATGGTCACCGTGTTGTTGTTGGTGTTCGGATCGAAGGTGTACCCAGCCGATGCCTTGATCGTCGAGAAGCTCGAACCGTCCGTGGATCCCTGCACCGACAGGGTCTGCGTGCGAGCCGACCACGCCGTCGCCGGCGGGAGCTTGAGCACGACCTTGCCGACGCCGTAGTTCTGGCCGAGGTCGACCTGGGCCCATTGCGGGAACGAACCGTTCGCGCTCTCCCAGTACGTCGACGCGTCCGGGTCGGTGAGGTTCGAGGCGACGTACGGGCTATTGCTCGAACTCGCCGACGCCGGCCGCCCGGCGGCGACATTGGTGGTGCTGTCGATGCCGCTGCCGGTCAGGGAGACCACGGTCGGGCTGTTGTTGGCGTTGCTGGTGACCGTCAGGTTGCCGGTACGGGATCCGCCCGCGGTGGGCTTGAACCCGACGTTCACCGTGCAGGACGCACCGACCGCGAGGGTGGAGCAGTTGTTGGTCTGGCTGAAGTCACCGGTCGCCGCGACGCCCGAGACGGTCGCCGATGCGGTGCCCGAGTTCGTCACCGTCACCGTCTGCGCGGTGGCCGACGAGCCGACCACCGTACCGGCGAAGGACAGGCTCGCCGGGTCGGTGTTCAGAACCGGACCCGGCGCGGTGCCGGTACCGGAGAGGCTGACCGTGTTGGTGATGCCGCCCGCGTTGACGGTCAGAGCGCCGCTACGGCTGCCGGTCGCCGTCGGCGCGAACTTCACACTGACGGTGCACGAGCCGTTCGCCGCGATCGACGAACCGCACGTGTTGGTCTGGGAGTAGTCGCCGCTGGTGGAGATCGACGAGACGGACGCGGCGGTGTTGGTCGGGTTGGAGACCGTCACAGTCTGTGCGTCGCTCGTCGAACCGGTCGCGACCGAACCGAAGTTCAGCGCGCCCGGGGTGGCCGTCACACCTTCGGACGGGTACGGCGGATACACCGGAGCCGGCCAACCGCCGCAGTACGGCGTGCCGCTGATGCCGGAGTTGCCGCCGCCGTCGGTGACGACGAAGTTGCCGCCCGAGCAGTTGTACACCGGGGACGAGTAGCCGACGCCGGTAGCCGTGACATTGGTGAACTTCGCCGCGCCGCCGGTCTGCTCCTGCAGGGCGAAGGTTCCGGTGCCGGCGATGGTCACGTTGCTGAGGTTGACCCCGCTGATGGTGCCCTCGACCCACTGGACCGCCTCGTACGGACTCTGCTGGATCAGCGCGTTGGTCACGTTGACCGGGCCGGTGATCGCGCCCTGACTGCCGTCGAACCACAGTGCGCCCACGCCGAACTGCCAGTTCGGGTCGAGGCTGCCGTCCCGGATCATGGTGTTGTCGGAGATGGTGGTGGTGCCGACCGGCGTCGATGTGAAGCGTTGCCCCACGTGGATGCCGCCGCCCTGGGTGATGCCGCTGTCCACCACCCGGTTGCCGCTGACGGTGTTGTCGTGGCCGCCGTAGATCGCGATGCCGTTCGCGAGGATCTGCAGTGACACGGTGTTGTTGGAGATCGTGTCGTTGGCGTCGGCACCGATACCGGAGTCCGCCCAGGTGGCGATGCCGTCGTCACCGGTGTTGCGGATGTCGCTGTTGGTCACCTTCGAGTTGGTGACGGCGCCGTGGAAGTTGATGCCGTCCGCGGTGGTGTCGCGGATGCGCATGCCGCTGAACGTCAGCCCGTCCATCGGCCCGTCCATCCAGGCGCCGACCTTCATGTGGTCGATCCACAGGCCGGCCACGGTCGAGTTGCTCATCGCGCCGCCGATGCCGTTGACCTGGGCGCTGTCATCGCGTTCCTGCACATTGCCGAAGATCGCGAAGTTCTGGAGATGCACGTTGGTGCTGGCCGAGGGCGCGGAGTTGCCGTAGAAGCCGGGTGCCGTGCCGGTGACGGTCGAGTACCACATGCCGGCGCCGGCGATCGTGACGTTGTTGACACTGATGTGGCCGGGGATGTTGTAGGTGCCCGGCGGGATCCACACGGTGCCGCCGGAACCTGCCGCGCTGATCGCGGCGTTGAACGCGCTGGTCGCGTCGGTCACACCGGTTGAGTCGGCGCCCTTGCTGGTCACCGACACCGACCCCGAGGGTGCGGTCAGGGCGGCGCCGACCTGCTCGAAGTCGGCGAAGTCGATCGTGTACGAGGAGGCCGTGTCCCCCGAATCGACCTGCAGCTTGAAGGTCGTTCCCGCCGGATAGGTGGTGGAGAACAGGCGGTGGGCCTCGTCGAAGAAGTGGTGCGGGTTGCTGCCCGGTGAGTTGGTGAAGGGGTAGCTGCCGTAGTACCAGCTGTAGGCGTTGGTCAGGGTGAAGTCGGGCTGCTTGACGCCGTTGATGTACAGAGACAGCGAGGCGGTGTAGACCGAGCCGCCCGAGGTGTCGGGGATGCTGTACCGGAAGTTGATCGAGTTGGTCGCCACCGGCGTGGTGAACGTGACGTACTCGCCGGTGCCCTGCAGCGTCGTCGCCTTGCGGTACGACGCCTCGTCAGCCAACTGGCCCTGGGTGTAACTGGGGCCGATGGGCGTGCCGTTGGTGGCGGAGTTCTCCGCCTGCACCTCGACGTACGGCAGGCTCGCGCCGCTGCCGCCAGTGGCAACGGTCGCCGCCCAAGCAGGTTGGACAGCCAGAGCGAAGACGCCGACGGCGGCCAGCATCGCGGTGCTGACTGCCCAGACGAGGGCTCGTCTCAGATCTCGGATGGAATGGAACACTTACCACTCCTTTCATCACGAAATGCCGGAACTATGCCGCTTGCTCCGCCAGCGAGGGAGGGACGGGGCTCAAGGGGAGACGGGAGACAGGGGGAAGACAGTGGGCGCTGACGACGCGAGGGGGACCGTAATATCGTCGACATGGACACGCAAGAACTAGACAGAACATTGCAACAATAAAAATTTAGCCCGCAAGATCTAATGCGACGCCTTGAGGCTGCATCCAGCACCGGGCCGCGCACATGGCGGTGCCGCCGGACGGCGTGTCCGGCGGCACCGTGGAGAGGGCGGGGTCAGGAGTTCCAGATCTGGAATTCGGACACCTGGCCCGCGGGCCAGCCGTTGTTGGCGGTGATGGTGACGCGGAAGTAGCGCTGGGTGGCAGCGGGGAAGGTGAGCGTGACGGTGTTCTTGGCGTTCGGGTCGAAGGTGTAGACGGCCGAGGACTTCAGGGTGGTGAAGGTGGTGCCGCCGGTGCTGCCGCTGAGGGTCAGGGTCTGGGTTCGGGCGCCCCAGGTGGCGGGCAGCTGCAGGACCACGCGGGAGGCGCTCCGGGCCGAGCCCAGGTCGACCTGGACCCACTGTGGAAACGTGTTGTTGGCGCTCTCCCAGTAGGAGCCCTGGTTGCCGTCCGTCACGTTCGACGACGGGTATACGTCGGTGTGGCTGGACTCGCTGGTGGGTTTGCCGGCGGCGAGGTCGGTCCCGGTGGTGTCGGTGCCGGTGCCCGACAGGGCCACCGTGGTGGGGTTGTCGGACTGGTTGCCGGTCAGGGTGAGGGTGTCGGTGCGGGTGCCGGAGGCGGTGGGTCTGAAGGTGACGGAGACCGTGCAGTTCGCTCCGGCGGCCAGGGAGGTGCCGCAGGTGCTGGTCTGGGCGAAGTCACCGCCGGCGGTGACCCCGGTGATCGAGGCGGTGGCGGTGCCGGAGTTGGTGACCGTGACGGTCTGCGCGGCGCTGGTCGTGTTCACCGCCTGGTCGGCGAAGGTCAGTGATCCGGGAGACGCGGTCAGGGTGGCCGACGGTGAGCCGCTCCCCGCGGCAAAGCCGAGGTAGTTGATGTTCCAGCCGCCGCTGTCCTGGTTGAGAGTCAGAATCTGCCGGCCGGCGGGCAGGACCACATGGGTGGTCACGGTGGCCCAGGTCTGCCAGTCGCCGGTGGCGGGCAGGTCGACGGCTCCGGTGAGGTCGGTGCCGGAGGCGTCCGACAGGTGCAGCGCGCCTGCCACCGCGGAAGGAGCCGCGACGCGGAGGCCGAGGGTGTAGGTGCCGGCCGTGGCGACGTCCACGGTGTAGCGGAACCACTGTCCGCCGCTGGTCCAGCCCAGGTTGTAACCGCCGCCGGTGTCCGCGGTGTTGTCCAGGTCCACGCCGTCGGCGCGGTAGGAGTTGGCGTTGCCGTTGACGGAGGTGACGCTGTAGGCCACCCCCTGGCCGCCGGTGTCGTAGTCCTCCGCCTGCACCATGCCGGGCACGGCGGCAGGGTTGCCGCCGTAGGGGCCCTCGGGAGCGGCCGGCGGCCAGTGGTTGTCGCTCACCGTTGCGACGAACCCGCTGGAGTTGTTGACGAAGGCCGAGGCGCCGGAGCCGAGCCCGGTGACCGTGTTGCCGGTGATCGTCGCGGAGCCGGTGGGCGCGGGGTAGAACGGCGGTGAGATCGCGATGCCGTTGCGGCCGGGGTTGCTCACCGTGTTGCCCTGCAGCAGGGTGTTGGTGGAGGTGGAGAAGCCGATCCCGTCGTAGAGGGAGTCGGTGACGGTGTTGCCGGTCACCGTGACCTTGTCGACGGTCCCGGTGTTCTGTCCGTCGCCGCCGTTGCCGACGTGCAGGGCGGGCTGGCCCTGGCTGTAGGCGTTGCCGCCGGAGCGGACCACGGTGTTGCCCGTCACGGTCGCGGACAGCAGGTCGCTGCCGTTGACACCGAAGCGCCCGGCTCCCAGACCGATGTAACGGGCCGTGTCGCTGATGTAGTTGTCCTTGACCTGGTGGCCGCTGCCCCCGTAGATCCCGACACCCTTGCCGCCCCACGGTGCGATCGAGGTGTTGTTGCTGACGGTGACATTGCTCATCGGGTTGTAGTACGTCTTGGAACCGTCGCTGTTGGTGTTGTAGTTCACCGAGTTGATGGCGATCGCGTCGTCCCCGGTGCCGCGGACGAAGTTGTCGGTGACCGTCAGGTTGTTCCCGGTGTCCGCGCCCAGCGACACGTTGTTGACGTTGATCCCGTCCGCCCAGATCGACGTCAGCCTGCTGTTCTCCACCTTCCCGCCGGTGCCGGAGGCCCAGAAGCCCGACATGGTGTGCTGGGTCCAGATGCCGTCGGCCAGCCAGCCGGTGCCGGTGGTGTCCATCGCGCCGCCGTCCCCGCCGATGGTGCTCCGGCTGACGGCGTTGGCGTCGATGTGGAAGTTCCGCACGGTGCAGGAGGTCAGGTCGAACAGTGCCGCCAGCGGCGTGCTGTTGGGGAGCGGGACGTCACGGTAGACCGTGCTGTACCACATGCCCGCGCCCGCGATGGTGATCCCCTGTGCGTTCAGTCCCGCGGTGCCCTTCACGTAGAAGGTGCCCTTGGGGATCCACAGGGTCTTTCCCTGCTGCTGGGCCTGGTCGATGCAGTTCTGGATGGCGGCCCGGCTGTCCACCGACTGGCTGTCGGCCGCGCCGTTGGTCGGATTGTTGTCCGCCACCGCACCGCAACTCGTGATCGAGATCGAGTTCGCCGGCTGCGTCAGCGGCGCCGGCGGGTTCTCCACGTCGACGGAATCCACGTCGTAGAAGGACGCACTGTTGTCGGAGTCCTTCCGCAGCGAGAACGTGGCGCCCGCCGGGATCGGGGACCCGGTGACGAAGGTGTGCGACTCGTCCCAGAAGACCCTCGGGTCGCCGTCGGCCGGGTTCTGGTTGTCGCTCGTGTTGTAGTTGCCGTTGCCCTCGTACACCCAGCTCTGACGCGAGTTGAGGTTCAGCGCCTGCCGGAACACCCCGTTGACGTACAGGTTCAGCGTTCCGGTGACACCACCGCCGGATGCCGAATCCGGAATGCCGGCGCGGACGTTGACGAAGGAGATCGGCTGCCCGGTGGTGTTCGTCCACTGCACCGACTGGCCCGTGCCGCCCAGGTGGACATAGGAATGGCCCGAAGCTTCCAAGGCGGGGCTTGAGTACTGCGTCGTCGGCGCCGAGGTCAGCGACCGGACGGCCGCTCCCCCGCCTGGCGTTCCCGCCTCGGCCTCGTAGACCGAGAACGGCGTCGTCGCACCCACCGCCGCACTCGCTGCCGCCTGCGCCTGCGCCTGCGCCTGCGCCTGCCGGGGAGCGTGGGCCGTCGGGCCGGCCCGGAGCGCCTTGGACGGCGGCGCCCCCTGTGTGGCGGCGGCCGGTAAGACGGACACGCACATCGCGCCGACCGCGGCGACGGCGGCCACCGCCAGTCGCCGGGGTCTGGGGATCGTCAGCATCTGATGCTCCTTCAAGGAGAGCGGGAAACCGGCGCCCCGACCGTACAGAGCCCCCTTCCACCCCGCTAGATTCTGACGAAGTAAAGAATGAGCCATGCAAGTCATTGCAAGTTTCTTACTAAAACCCGCAAATATCGGATGGAGCATGGCATGGCCCCTCGGCGCCTTGCCGGTGCAGATTCGTGAGGCCCGTCTCGCAGTGTTCCGGTGGGTCACCCGCTACCACACGCGACGCAGGCACTCGGGGCTTGGCTACATCAGCCCGATCGCCTTCGAACAGCGATCAGTTACGCTGGCCGCTGCCGCGTAGCAAACGGTGTCCTCGCTTCAGGGCCCCCAGCCGAGCGCCTGCACAAACTGCTCGCTGCTTGATGCAACCGATCACGTGTTGCAACAACCCTTGGAAACCGCCCGGCCCGGCGGAGCTTAGTCGTCTCACACAGCCCCTATGACGGGGGGCATGACTGTGTGGGCCTGACCAGGTGGAAGACCTCCCGGGCAGCGTAGCGTTTGAGGCATCGGACGATGTCGCGTCGGGTCTTGCCCTCCTTGATGCGGCGTTCGTAGTAGTCCTGGGTGCGCGGGTCGAAGCGCAGGCGAGTCTGCACGATCCGGTGCAGGGCGGCGTTGGCCTGCCGGTCACCGCCACGATTGAGACGCCGGTACTGCCGACTGCCCGAGGAACGCTCCACAGGGCTGACCCCGCACAGCGCGGCGAAGGACGCCTCACTGCCCAGGCGTTCCGGGTTGTCCCCTACCGTGATCAGCAAAGAGACGGCCATTCTGGACCGATACCCACCACCCTGAGCAGCTGCGGAGCGTGGCGTGCCACGAGCCGGACCAGGCGGCCGTCCAAGTCCCGGATCTGCTCGGTGAGCTGTCCGACGCGCTGGGCCAGCAGACACAGGGTGATGCGGGTGGCCTGCAGCACCGCTTCTTCCCCGTTCCCGTCACTCTTGTTGTCGTCGGCGAGCCGTGCGCAGGTCCGGAAGAGTTCTGCATTGCCCAGCCCGGCCAGTTCTTCCCGCAGGTTCGGGCCGGCACTGACGAGGACGGCCTTGAGCTGGTTGATCGCCTGGGTGCGGGCCTTGACTGCCGAGCCCTTGGCGAGTTTGTACATCCGGGCGATCTGCGCCGGTCCATCGCCTGACTTGGCCTGGGCGCGCGCTCGCCCGCTCAGCACCGCCCGGGCCGCGTTCTGGGCATCGAGCGGGTCCGACTTGCCGCGCAGGCGGCGGTCGGTCCGGTCGGGCCGGTTCACGTCGACCTTGGGATCCCGGTACTGGACACCTGGACGTGCTGAGCCAGCAGGTAGCGGGACAGGCCCGCTCCGAAGGTGCCGGTGCCCTCCACACCGGCCCGGCGCACCGTCCCCAGCTTGCGGGCCCAGACGAGCAGCCGCCGGTAGCCGGCCGCCGCGCGGTCTGGACCGACGACGACGGTCGGCGCCACTACGTCGGAGACAGCCCCGACGTGTATCTCACACTGGCCCGTCAGCGCGCGGCGGGAACGGCATGAGCACTACCGTCTACGGCTAGCACGCGCGGCGACCGGCAGAGATCCAGATCCTCGGCTCCGCGCCGAGGACTCGACACCGGATGGACTCCGCTCCGATGAGAAAGCCGGCTGGCTATTCCCACCGACCACGCGACGACCCGCCGGCCGACCGCCGAGTCGGCAGCCGGTGGCGCTGGCGGGTGAGTTCGTGCTCCCAGTGCCTCCGATGCCGCAGCCCGGCACCGACGCTGACGAGCACAGCAACGACACGCTGGCGTTGTTCGTGGCGCGGGCGCGCTTTGTCCTGTGTGACGACAACCGCGCCGAGGTCGTCGCGTGGTGTCAGCGGCTGGACGGGATCCCGCTGGCGATCGAGGTTGTTCCGAGATCGAAGCGTGTCCGGGTGGTCACCGCCCAGCACCCGCTGGAAATCGGTGTGGGTCTGCTCGAACAGTGAGATCGCGCGGCGGCCCAGGTCCCCCGCCGACTGATAGGCACGGCGAGGTTGTTCCGCGACGACAGCGTGTCGCGATGGTCGCTGCGGCAGTGTGCGGGCGGTACCGCCACGCATGGCGTGATGACGCTGAGGTTGTTCGACGAATCCGTGTCGGCAACCCGACCCGAGCCGCAGCGATGACTTTCGCGATGAGCTCGCCTCTGTATAGGTATGAGCTCATCGCGCCAGTCACAGACCACGGCGGTGGTCACCGGAGCCGGCCGCGGCTTCGGATCGGCGATCGCCGCCGCGCTGATCGACCAAGGTCACCAGGTCGTCGGTGTTGCGCGCACCGCCAACGACCTGGCGGACGTGCACCGACGATTGGGTGCGGCGTTCGTCCCGGTAGTCGCCGACGCGACCGACGCGGAGACCGCCCGCACCCTGATCGAGCAACACCAACCGACGTTGCTCGTGCTCAACGCGGGCGCGACACCCGCCGTCGGCCCGGTACAGGAACAGTCGTGGGAATCGTTCAGCCGCAACTGGCAGGTCGACACCCAACACGCTTTCCATTGGATCCGCGCGGCACTGCGGCGCCCGCTGACGCCAGGCAGCCTGGTGGTGGCGATATCCAGCGGGGCTGCCCTGCGCGGCTCACCGCTCAGCGGCGGATACTCGGGCGCAAAGGCGATGATCCGATTTCTCGCCGGATACGCCGCCGATGAATCCCGCCGCGCCCAGCTCGGCATCGGCTTCGCCACCGTGCTGCCGCAACTGACGCCTGCCACCGAACTCGGCGCCGCCGGGGTCGCCGCATACGCCCAGCGGCAGGGAATCGACACCAACACATTCACGGCGGCACTGCAACCGCTTCTCACGCCGGCCATCGTCGGCGCCGAGATCGCGCGGCTGTGCCAGGACACCGACAACCAGGACGAGCACCGGGAGTACCAGCTCACCGGCCACGGACTTCACGCGCTGGCGTGAACAACCAGAAAGAGAAGGTTATGTTGCTGGAAAACAAGAATGTCGTCGTCTACGGCGCGGGCGGCGCAGTCGGTCGTACGGTGGCCCGCGGTTTCGCTCACGAAGGTGCCAGGGTGTTCCTGACCGGGCGCAATCTCGACGTCATCGACACGGTCGCGAAGGAGATCGCCGCCGCGGGTGGAGCGGTCGAGACCGCTGTCGTGGACGCCGGGGACGAAAAAGCCGTGACCGAGCACCTGGACGCGGTCATCGCCGACGCGGGCAGCATCGACGTGTCGTTCAACGCGATCGGAATCTCGCCGGTGGGATTGCAGGGCATCCCGCTCACCGAACTGCCGGTCGAGAATTTCCTGCGCCCGATCACCACGTATGCCCAGGCTCATTTCATCACCGCGAAATCCGCCGCGCGGCACATGATCGCCCGGCGGTCGGGCGTGATCATGATGCACACACCCGAACCGGCCCGCCTGCCCATGCCCCTGGTGGGCGGCATGAGCGTCGGCTGGGCGGCGATGGAAGGTCTCAACCGGGCACTGTCGGCCGAATGGGCCCAGCATGGTGTTCGCGCGGTCTGCCTGCGCACCACGGGCATGGTGGAGACACCGGTCATCGACGTCGTGTACGGGCTGCACGCCGACGCGCTGGGCATCACGAAGGAACAGTTCACCGCGGTAGCGGGTGGGATGAGCCACCGCAAGCGCCCGACCACGCTGGCCGAACTCACGCAGGCGGCGGTGTTCCTCGCCTCCGACCGGGCATCCGCGATGACCGGCACCGTCGCCAACCTGACCGGCGGAGTCATCGTCGACTGACGACTCGCCCCGGCCGCCGTTTCGGCGGCCGGGGCATCCGGAACAGAGGAGCAAGAGCAATGAACGATCTACTCGCGAGCGCCGTCGCCGCGCACGGTGGCGTGGACCGGTGGAACCGGATCCACACGATCGATGTCGACGCCGCCATCACCGGGGCCTTCTGGCAGATCAAGGGACAAGGCGACGCACTGACGAACGTCCGCATCGAGGTGGACACCACGCGGGAACGGCTGACCATGGACTTCGTCGGGCAGGACCGACGGTCGGTCTTCGAACCCGACCGGGTCGTCCTGCAACGACCGGTCGGCACGGTGGTCGAGGCACGCGACAATCCGGAGCGGTCGTTCGACGGTCACCAGTTCGAGACGCCGTGGGACGACCTGCATCTCGCGTACTTCACCGGGGAAGCACTGTGGACGTACCTGAACACGCCGTTCCTGTTCACCTGGGCGGGGTTCGTCTGCGAGGAGATCGCCCCGATCGAGGCCGACGGTGAACAGTGGCGACGACTGAAAGTGACCTTCCCCGACCACATCAAGAGCCACACCCGCACGCAGGTGTTCTGTTTCGGCCCGGACGGGTTGCTGCGCCGCCACGACTTCACCATCGACATCGTCGGCCGGACCGTCGAGTCACAGCTTCACGCCACCGACTACCGCGACGTCGACGGCATCATCATCCCCGCCACCCGACGCGCCTACGCCCCAATGGGCGACGACCAGATCGTCTTCGTCGCCATCGACATGGCCGACATCGCCGTCGGTTGACCAGGCCCCAGCCGTCACACCGGCGAAGCGGGAGGCCGCCCGCCTACGGCTGCTGACAAAGGAAAAGAAACCGATGCCATGGCTGATCAGTACGGCCGCCGACCTCTGCGGCGCCCGCGGTCGTTCATCGCACGAATAGCACGAATAGGGAGAACCATGCACATCGGAGTTATCGGCGCCACTGGCACCATCGGCAGCCGAATCGTCGCAGAGGCACTCGACCGCGGCCACCAGGTTACGGCGTTCAGCCGCGACGTCTCGAATGTTCGGGACGGTCGTGACAACATCGCGTGGAAAGACGTCGATGTCACCAATGCCGACGGCATCGCCGCGGTCCTACCCGGCCTCGACGTCCTGATCAGTGGATTCGGACCCGGCAATACCGCCAACGATCCCGCTGACGCCGTGACGCGCGCTATCGGGGACCCCGGGATCTACGCACGGGCGGCCACCGCGTTGCTGACCGCGCTGGCGAGCCATGCCAGAGTCCGGCTCATCGTCATCGGCGGCGCCGCCACCCTCGAGGTCAAGCCCGGACTGGTGTTCGCCGACTCCGACGAGCTTCTCCATGCCGCGATCGACAGCTTGGGCCTGCCCAGAGAATATGCAGCGGCGATGCGCGGCCACCGCGACGCGCTGAACATCTATCGCACCTCCAACCGGCTCTGGACTTACTTCTGTCCGGCCGTGGAAATCGCCCCCGGCGAACGCACCGGCCGTTTCCGCATCGGCGGCGACCAACCCGTCATAGACGCCGAGGGCCGCAGTCGTATATCCGCCGAGGACGCGGCCGTCGCCCTTCTCGACGAAGTGGAGCTTCCGCGTTTCGTACAGCGCCGCTTCACCGTCGGCTATTGACCGCGGCACCGATAGCCGACCTGGAAAACACCTGACCACGAACGGATCTGAGGCATCATGACCTCGCTCGACCGAAGCAACGCTGCCGGAGACGACACCACGGTCTCCGGCGACGTTCACCGCCGGCGAGCCTTCTCGCTGCTCGCCGCGGCATACCTGATGACGGCCGTCGTCGACATGGCTGACATCGCCGTTCGTTGATCCGAATTCCATCTCACAAGGGGCATCACGATGAACTACAGCTACCGGGCCCCGGTCGTCACGCCGGCGGAATGGGAGGCCGCCCGCCTGCGCCTGTTGGCGAAGGAGCAGGAGCTGACCCGCGCCCGGGAGGCGATGGCCGCTCAGCGCAGGCGGATGCCGTGGCTGAAGGTGGATCAGGAATACGCCTTCGACGGTCCGAACGGAGCCGCCCGGCTGCTCGACCTGTTCGAGGGCCGTCGTCAACTGCTGCTCTACCGCGCCTTCTTCGAGCCAGGCGTGGACGGCTGGCCCGACCACGCCTGCGTCGGCTGCTCGCTGATGGCCGACCAGGTCGCCCATCTCGCGCATCTCTACGCCCGCGACACCACGCTCGCGTTCGCCTCACGCGCACCGCAACCCGACATCGAGCGGACGAAAGCGCGTATGGGCTGGGCCATAGCGTGGTACACGATCACCGACAGCTTCGACGCCGACTTCGGCGTGGCCGAGTGGTACGGCACCAACGCATTCATCCGGGACGGCGACAACGTCTACCGCACGTACTTCATCAACGACCGCGAGCACGAGCCGATGGGAGCAACGCTGGGTTCCCTCGACTTCACCGCACTCGGACGCCAAAAGGACTGGGAGGACTCCCCCGACGGATACCCCCAGGTGCCGCGATATTCGTGGCTGAAGCGACACGACGAATACGGCCCGACCGGGCGAGCCGCGCACCTCGCCACCACAGAATCGGCGGATCATGCACACCATGACTGAAGCCAAGGCCGGCGACAAGGATTTCGGAAGGCTGAGCGAACCGTTCCGGCGTGAGCTGCTCGCCTACTGCTACCGCATGCTCGGCTCGGTCGACGAGGCCGAAGAGGTGGTGCAAGACGTCTACCTCGACGCCTGGCGTGCCTACGACGCGTTCGAGGGACGGTCGTCGCTGCGTACCTGGCTGTACCGTATCGCGACCCGAGCGTGCTTCAAGGCGCTGGAAAAAAGTAGACGCAGGCCGCTGCCCGCGGATCTCGGCGCCCCCCAGACAGACCTGGATGCGGCGCTCGGCGCACCAGCTCGGGAGGTACCGTGGCTCCAGCCGATACCCGACTTCCTGTTCACCACCGCACCGGCCGATCCGGCGACGGTCGTGGTGGAACGACAGACTATGCGGCTCGCGCTGGTGGGAGCGCTCCAGCAGCTGCCGCCGCGACAACGAGCCGTGCTGATTCTCCGCGACGTGCTGCAATGGCGTACCGCCGAGGTGGCGCAGCTGCTGGAGATGACGACAGCGGCCGTCAACAGCGCGCTCCAGCGCGCCCGAGCCCAGGTTCCGCTCAGCCAAGACAACCTGACCGAACCCGCCGAGCCACGACAACGGGCCCTGCTCGACCGATACGTCACCGCCTTCGAAACCGCGGACGTCGATCAGCTCGTCGCGGTATTGACCGAGGACGCCAGATGGGAAATGCCGCCGATCGCGACCTGGTTCGAAGGCCGCGACACCATCCTCGCCTTCCTGGCCAAACAGATGCGAGTGATCGGACCGGCCGCGCTGGTCCCCACCTCCGCCAACGGACAACCCGCCTTCGCGGTGTACGCCCGCGGCCGCGACGGCGCACACCGCCCACATGCGCTGCACATACTGACACCCACAACCGAGGGCGTCTGCCGGATCGTCGCGTTCCACGGCTCAGGGCTGTTTCCACTGTTCGGGCTCTGACACGGCCAACGGCATGTCCGAACCAGAAAACATCACCCAGCACAACGAGGAGCTTCACGCACAGCTGCGACTGTTCTGCCACCTCATGCTCGGTTCGGCCGACGCCGCCGACCGCGTCATGCGGCAGATCTACCATCGCGCACTCGATCACCAAGACGATCAACAGCATCGGCAATCAGAACGCGCCCGACTGTTCAGTATCGCCGCCGACCTCTGCGGGGCCCGCGGTCGTTCACCGCACGAATAAGCTACGCGACGAACCCCAACGCCTGCATCTGGGCACCTTCACCGGCCCCGCCGGATCCTTCCCCAGCGCACCGAGCTGACCCCGGCCGTCAAGAAGACCCTCGCCGCACTCGGCCTGCCCGAACCACGCCGCGTCTACGAGGCCACGCCAACAACCCACTGACCAGCGACGACACCACCGCCCAGTGACACGCCCCGTCACAGGGCCAATCAGCGTTTCTCCAGCTCAACCCACGTTTTCACCGACTAATCAGCAACCTGAGCCGCGGAACCCGGATGCGGGTCTGGCCAGGAATCACCAGGTCGGCGTCCGCGCGGGCGGAGGTCTCCCAGGCCACCAGGCATCCTGATCTGAGTGACGGCGATGGTGTGGAGGACGGAGTTGAGCTGACGGTCGCCGGAGCGTGAGAGCCGGTGGCGGGCCTTGTCCGCGCTGGCGATCTCGACCGGGGCGACGCCGGTGTAGTTCGCGAACGCCGTCGCAGTGGCGAACCGGCTGGCGTGTCCGACACGGCCGACGAGCCGTGCCGCCAACACCGGCCCGACGCCGGGCGTGTTCATCAGCGTGCTGCCCGAGGACTCGACCAGTTCCTCCATGCGTACGGCGTTCTCCGCCAAGCGCTTGTCCAGCGCCCGGATCTCCGTGACCAGGTCGCGGGCAAGGTCCTTGCGGACCTTTTCGACGTTGCCGGCGGGGCGGACCGTGCGCAGCAGCGCGGCGGCCTGGTCCGCCGCGAGCTGAGGCGGAGCACCGCCGGGAAGCAGATCTCGCAGCACAGCGTGGAGCTGGACCGTAACTGCCTCGTGACCGGACACGCTCCCGGCGCAGGATCCCGAAACTGGACATATATGTCCGCATAGGACTGGATGGACGGCCCTGGACGGCTTCTACAACCTGTGCCATGTGAGACCGTCATAGCTCACGACGGATGGCCACCACCGCACGCGGCCACGGCGAGCGGATTATCGCTCTACGCCAACAGCGTGCGGGTTTCGGCGTACCGGGCGGTATCGGCCGATGGCTATGTCACACCAGAGTGCGAGCGGATGCAGTAGGCGGCACCCCCCTTTTTTTCGGCTCCGACCGCTGCGTGGCGCCGGGCGGCCACCCAGTCCGAGGGACCGCATCGGTCAAGATCCGGACCATTCCCGGGCCAGCAATCCTGTCAAAGCCGAGACGGGCGCTGTTTGCGCTGGTCAGCGATGCGCTGCCTGTGTACCACCGGCAGACCAAAAACCTCCTCGTGTCGTACTCGGCGCAGAAGCTCGGGTTCTCCTAGAGCCTCAAGTCGGTTGCCTGGAGGGGAACTTTGCCCCTCCAGGCACCTCAGGCTCGAAGTCACTGTCCGCGAACATCCGCTACGAAACAGGGCGCGGCTCACACTCCGAGACTGTCCGACGGCGGTTTGCCGCGACCGGATTGCGGTTAGGGTGCTGACGGCTCCCGCGGAGGCGTACAGGCCAGGAGCGGGTGTCCGCGGGGCGGTCATGGTCGCTGGAGAGTGAATCGGACACGACGGGGGCTCGCGTTGGATCACCTGGCAGGAGAGGACCTGGAAGTCGGCCCGGCCCAGTTCGCGCTTGACGGGTTCATCATCTTGCTCGGTCCAACCGCGCAGCCCGTACAGGCTGACGATCCCGGCCATGTCGGCGGGCGGCAGCGGAACAAAGTCACTACCGCAGGTCGACCGGACGCGGTGAACGTGTGACCGGCCGACCGGCGCCCGCGGTGCTGCCCCCGTCGCTGCGCCCGTGGCTCGGGCTGATCGCGGCCCTCACCGCGCTGGTGGTCGTCGCGCTCGGGGTCCTGTATGCCGGCCATAGTGAGCCCGGCGTGGTGGACAGGTGGATCATCCAGCCGACGGCGGACAGTCTGCGGCCGCCGTGGCGGTACGTCGCTCTGGCCATGGACTTCTTGGGGGAGCCCGTGGGAGCGGCGACGCTGGTCGTGGCCGCCGTGACGGGCTGCCTGCTGCTTCGGCGTCCTCGCGCAGCGGTGCTCATCGTTGCCGGCGTCGGCATGACCGTGGCGACGACGACGCTGCTCAAGTCCCTGGTGGGACGCACCATCCACGGCGACAACCTGTCCTACCCGAGCGGGCACACCGCCTTCGCCACCGCGCTCGCCCTCATGGTGGCGCTGCTCGCGACCGACCGGCTCGGCCTCGGCAGGGAGGCCGGCACGTTACTCGTGCTCGCCGCGGCGCTGGTTGCCGGCGCCGCGATGGGATGGGCGCAGGTCGCCCTGGGCGCGCACTACCCGACCGACGTCCTCGGCGGCTGGTGCACCGCGCTGGCGGTGATACCGGCGACCGCGTGGCTGGTCGACCGGATGGCCGACCGGATGGCCGACCGGTTGGCCGACGCCGGTCGGCGGGAGCGTCGCTGACGTCACGTCACGTCACGTCACGTCACGCCAAGCGGCGGAATACGGGCTTCACCGGCCGCCCGGCCAGCCAGGGGGTGGGGTCAGCGGCGTCCAGCGCCTTGCGGTACACCGCACATGCCTGGGCCACCACGTCGACGGTGCGGTCGATGTCCGCGTCGTCAAGTGCGCTGCTCACCACGAAAGACGGGGCCAGCACTCCGCCCGCGAGGAGCCGGCGCAAGAACAGGGTGCGGTACTGCTGCGACGGCTGCCGGTTCTCGTCGAGGGTGGCGAAGACCAGGTTGCTGGCCCGGCCCCGAACGACGATGTGGTCGCCGACGCCCATGCCGGCCGCGGCGTCGCGGACACCGGCGGCCAACCGCTCGCCGAGGGTGTGCAGCCGCGCGGTGACGCCCTCTTCGACGTAGGTGGTGAGCACGGCCATCGCGGCTGCCAGGGAGTGCGTTTCCGCACCGTGCGTGGTGGACAGCAGGAACACCCGGTCGCCGGAGTGACGCAGCCCGCCCCGCTCCATCAGGTCGCGGCGCCCGGCCAGCGCGGAGACGGCGAATCCGTTGCCCAGCGCCTTGCCGAACGTGGAGAGGTCGGGGACGACGTCGTACAGGCCCTGGGCGCCCGCCTCGGACCAGCGGAAGCCGGTGATCATCTCATCGAAGATCAGTACGCAGCCGTACCGGTCGGCCAGCTCGCGCAGGCCGGCGAGGTACCCGGGCGGCGGCTCGGTGTCGGTGGCGGGTTCGAGGATCAGGCAGGCGACCTCGTCCTGGTACCGGGTGAGCAGCTCCTCCGTGGCGGCCAGGTCCCCGTAAGGGAACGCCACGGTGAGCTCGTTGGTCGCCGCCGGAACACCGGCGGACATCGGCGTGGTGCCGATGAACCAGTCGCCGACGGAGAAGAACGGATGGTCGGCGCAGATGGCCACCCGCGGGCGCCCGGTGACGGCGCGGGCGAGGCGCACCGCGGCGGTGGTGGCGTCGGAGCCGTTCTTCGCGAACTTCACCATCTCGGCGGTCGGCACCGTGGCCAGGAAGCGTTCCGCGGCCTCGACCTCCACGATGGACGGCCGGACGAAGTTGCTGCCGCGGTCGAGTTCCCGCCGCACCGCCTCGATCACGCGTGGGTGCGCGTGGCCGAGGCTGACCGACCGCAGGCCGGAACCGTACTCGATGTAGCGGTTACCGTCGATGTCCCACACGTGGGCACCGCGGCCGTGGCTGATGACCGGGGCCAGGTTTTCGGGGTACTGGTCGTCGCCCTTGGCGTAGGTGTGCGCGCCCCCGGGGATCATGGCGTGCAGCCGCTCGTTCGCCATCCGCGACCGGGGCAGGAGGAGATCTTCGGTGTCTTCGGTGGCCACGCCAACCTCAACTCTCTTTGTGCTGCAGGACCTCGGCGAGGCTCGGCGCCGCCCGGTCCCGCTTGGACATCGATATGACCGGCAGCGGCCAGGGGATGGCGAGCTCCGGGTCGTCGAAGGCGATCGTCACGTCCTCGGCCGGATCGTGCGGGCGGTCGATCCGGTACGAGACGTCGGCGGTTTCGGTCAGCGCCTGGAAGCCGTGTGCGCACCCCGCCGGGATGTACAGGGTCGTCTGCGTCTCGTCGGACAGCTCGAAGAAGGCCCGGTTGCGGTAGGTCGGCGAGTCCGTCCGCAGGTCCACGACGACGTCGAAGATCCTCCCGTACGAGCACCGCACCAGCTTGGCCTCGCCCGAGCCGGAGCGCAGGTGCAGGCCGCGCAGCACGCCCCGGACCGAGCGGGACACGCTGTCCTGGACGAAGGCGTCCGGGTCGAGGCCCACCGAGCGGACCACGGCGGCGTCGAAAGTGCGGCAGAAGAAGCCGCGCTCGTCGGCGTACGGCGTCGGCTCGAACAGGTACGCGCCGACGATCTCCGGGACTTCGGTCGCCTTCATGGAGCCTCCCGCATGGCGTGGGCGTGGTCGGCCGCCGGGAACAGGGCCGCGGTCAAGGCGGTGAACTGGTGCTCGAGTTGCCGGGCGGCGGCCAGGTTCCGCTCGGCGAGGGTCTGCCGCAGCTCGGCCGATCGCTTCTCCAGCGCCCGGAACTGCTCAAGCAGCCGGTCGGCGTCGACCTCGCGCGCCGGGTGGCAGTACGCGCCCAGCCCCATCCGGTCCATGAGCGCGTCGCTCTTGGCCGCATAGCTGATTGCGAGCACCGGCGTGCCGGTCTTCAGCGCGCAGATCAGGTTGTGGTACCGGATCGCCACCACGGTGTCGGCAGCCGCCATCTCGTTCATCAGGTCGGACAGTGAGGACGGCTCGGCAGCGGTGACCAGCGGTGAGTCCACCGCGTCGAGGATCGCGGCGACCACCGACGCATCGCACTCGTCGCCGGTGAGCAGCCGGACCGGCCTGCCCTCCTCGACCAGCGCGCGGACGAACCGGATCGTCCCGTCGAGGTAGCGCCGGTATATCTCCTCGGCCCGGGCGCGGTCGTCGTTGCCGCCGTGGAAGTCCATGACGCCGACGCAGACCGCGCCCGGCGGGCCCGAGGGCGCGCTCGCCGGCGGCGTCGGCAGGGCGAAGGCGAGGTCCGGGTAGACCTCGTCGCGCGCGGTGTCCACACCCATCGCCCGCATCGCGTCGCGGGACGGGGCGTCCCGGTACGACCGGTGCGCGGCCAGCCGCGCCGACCAGCGCACCAGGGTCCGGGTGGGCCGGTTGCCGATCTCGGCGGCGCCGACGCTGACCAGCGCGACCCGGGTGCGCAGCAGCCGGCCGCTCGCGCAGAGCAGGAACAGCGCGTACGGGAAGCCCCACGGCCGCAGCGGCAGTGTGGCCTCCAGGACGCCCATGCCCGGCACGATCACCACGTCGTGCCGGCGCACCCAGGCGGCGGTGCGGAAGACGTCGACGAGTTTGCCCAGACCCTTCGCCGCGATCGCGCCCGCACGTGACGCGGTCCGGTACTCCGCGCGGTTCCAGTGCAGCCGCGTGGCGGGGATCCCGAACCGGGTCGTCACGGCCTCGGGCCCGCCGCACAGCGCGTCCACGACCGCCTCCGGGTGCTCGGCGCGGAGGTACCCGAGGACGGCCTCGAGCGACCCGTCGTTGCCGAGGTTGCCGGAGCCGAGCAGGCCGAACACCCCGACGCGCACCGGAGTTTCGTCCGCGGACGTCATGCCTGCCTCCCGTCACGGCCGGCGACGAGGGCGTCGACGGAGACCGTGAGCAGGGCCGGGTCGACCGGGGCGCGGTCCTCGACCCGCTCGCCGGCGCCCGGCCGGACCCGGCTGGTCATCCACGCGGCCAGGTGGCGGTAGCACGCGCGCCGGTCGGCCGGGGACAGCGGCGCCCGCCGGATCGCCGAGGCGAAGCCCCAGATGTACTCGGCGAGCAGCCGGGGCGTCGGGTGCAGCGGGCCTGCCCGGCGCGGGTCCAGGTTGACGCACCGGGAGCGCTTGGAAGGGTTCGCCCGCTCGGCGCGGGTGGGGTGGTCGCGGCGGAAGTACAGCAGCTCCGGCACCTGGTGGAAGGGCCCGTGCAGGGTGATCTCGGCGACGAACGTGCGGTCCGCGTGGTGGTAGCTGTCCATCGGTTTCACCCGGCGCAGCATGTCGGCCCGCATCACCCCGTAGAAGTCGTCGCCACCCGGCTCGAACAGCAGACTGCGGAAGCGCTCCGGTGCGTGCGGCGAGCCGGTGGCGAGGGTGTACTCGTAGGGGACCGTCACCTGGCCGTCGCCGTCGATGACGGCCTGGTCGGTGTGCGCGAGGATCACGTCCGGCCGCTCGTCCAGCGCCTCCACGCAGCGTCGCAGCAGGTCGCGGCCGTAGAGGTCGTCGTGCGAGGCCCACTTGAACAGCTCGCCGCGGGACTCGGCGAACACATGGTTGTGATTCGGCGTGGCGCCGATGTTCCGGGGCAGCCGGTGGTACCTGATGCGGGAGTCCTGCGCGGCGTACTTGCGGCAGATGTCCTCGGTCCCGTCGGTCGAGGCGTTGTCGGAGACGACCAGTTCGAAGTCCTCGTAGGTCTGGCCGAGCAGGGCGTCGAACGACTCGGCCAGGTACTCCTCGCCGTTGTACACGGGCAGGCCGATGCTCAGCCTGGGTCGGGCGGTCATGGGGTCCTCACTTCGGGGATGCGGTTGTGGTGGTGCTCGCGCAGGGCGGACCGCAGTTGCAGCCACCACACGGCCGAGGCGCTGAGGGTCGCGGCGGCGACGCCCCAGGCGGAGCCGGCCGTGCCGGCGGCGGCCGCCCCGCCGAGTCCGCCGCCGACGTAGCAGGCGGAGGCGAACAGCTGGCAGCGCAGGCTGCGCCGGGCCGCGCCGAGCGCGCGTAGCCCGGCCGCCGCGCCGGTGCCGAGGCCCGCGCCCGCGACACTGAGGGTGATCTGCACGATGAGGTGCGAGGAGGAGTGCCACACGTCGCCGAGCGCCAGCTCACCGAGCCGGCCCGGCATCAGGAGCAGCGCCGAGCCCCAGAGCAGCGCGCCGGCTGCCTGCCCGCCGCCGAGCAGGAGGCAGAACCTGCCCAGTTGATGCGGGGCCCGCCGCAGCACCCGGGCCGCCTCCGGGACGGTGACCAGCGAAAGCCCCATCAGCACGGCGAGGAACGGGCCCATCAGGAGCTCGGCACCCCGCACCGCGCCCACCGCGCTCACCGCGACGATCGCTCCGAGCCCGTACGCCCGCGCCTGGCTGGCGCCGCTGAGGCTGACGTTCTCGACCAGGTACCGGTAGCCGAGATCGCGCTGTTCGCGAAGCCAGCCGCGCGCCTCGGCCATCCGGGGCCGGATGCCGGACTGGAGGTAGCCGTACCCCGCGGCCACCGTGGCGGACGCGCCCCAGGCGAGCACGAAGGCGGCCACGCTGTCCGCGTGGGCCGCCACGACCATGGCCGGGACGAGCGCGACGCCCCACACGACGTCGTTGACGAACGCCTTCCGCCCGGCGCCGGCGGCGAAGAACGAGAACCGCCAGGCGTCCTGGAGCAGCAGTCCCGGCAGCATGACACCGAGGGCCACGAACGCGGGCCCCACCCGGCCGCCGAGGCCGAGCCCGGCCGCCAGGCACACCACGCCGAGGGCCGCACCGACGCCGAGCGCGGTACCCGTCGACCGGGCCACCGCCCCGCGCCAGGACGCCTCCGGCACGCCGCTGAAGCGCACCACGAGCGGGTCGGTGGCCAGGCCGCGGGAGACGTTGAGCACCACGCCGTAGGTCACCCAGGCCAGGCTGAACACGCCGAACGCGGTCAGCCCCAGCGAGCGGGCCACGTAGACGCCCACCGCGAAGTTGCTGATGCTGGAGGCCGCCTGGTCGGCCAGTCCCCAGGACAGCCGACCGACGAGGGCCCGTTTGGCGGACCGGGCCGGTGGCGCCGTTCTCTGCGGATTCTCCCCCTGGGTGGTCATCGGCCTCATGCCTTGATCAGCCCGGCGCCGTGCAGAGCGCTCGCCGCGCCGGCGACGGTGTCGAACGGCAGCCCGGACCGCTCGGCGACGTCCAGCAGACTGTGCTCGCCGTCGGAGAGGTTGAGCACCCAGAGCATGGCCATCTGGGCCTGCTTGGTGTCGCTGCGGCCGCCGAGCGCGTCGTACAATCCGCGCCGGCCCAGCTGTGGTTCGCCGTAGGGGCTGAGGTTGAGGTACCGCCGGTTGCGGTCGAGGACGGCGAATGCCTCGCGGCAGACGGCGAGCGTGTCCGCCATCGCCTCCGGGGAGACGAAGTCCAGGTTGTCCGCCGAGGTGTGGTACTCGGGGTAGCCGGCGTACGGGGTCCGGGTGAGCGAGCCCACGCCGAGATCGAACCCGGGCGAGCAGAACTGCCGTTCGTCGTAGCCGTACGGAGTGAACTCGGTGACGTGGTGCGGGCGTTCGGATGCGGCCAGCACGTGCCGCATCACCCGGTCGATCTCCGCGTCGCCGCGCCTGCTCTGCTTGTACGTCAACTGGCCCGGGTCCCCGGCGCAGGCCAGCACGAGGCCGTGCTTGACCCGTTCCACCCGCTCCGCGTTGCGGGCCAGCCAGGTGATCGCCCCGATGGTGCCGGGCGCGTAGATGAACCGGTAGGTGTAGTACGGCGTCTCCTGCGCCAGCGCGCGGGCCAGGAACGTCGCCACCGCGATGCCGGCCAGGTTGTCGTTGGCCAGCGACGGATGGCAGACGTGGCAAGAGACGATCACCTCGTCGGGGACCTGCCCGGGGACCACGTGCTCGGCGTAGGTGAGGTGGCCGTCCGCGAGTGTGGAGTCGATGCGTACCTCGTACTCGCCGTCCGGCAGCGCGTCCAAGGTCTCCTGGGCCAGGCAGAACCCCCATTCCGGCTTGTAGTAACTCGTGCGGTACGGCACCCAGGACGGGTGGTCCGGCAGGGTGTGCAGGTGTCCGCGCAGCTCGGCCAGCGGCATGGTCGCCGACACCGGCACGCTGTAGCCGAGCACGTGCAGGCTGGACGCGGCGAAGTCGACGACCCGGTGGCCGGCGGTGTCGGCGATGTACGCGTCCCGGATGTTCCACTCCTGCGGCACCGTCCAGTCGAGCACCTGCGTCCCGGTCGGCACCTCGTGCACCTGCAGCGGGACGTACTCGCCGACGATCTGCAGGGTGGCGCGCACACCGTCACCGGTGATGCTCCGGCACAGCGGGTACAGCCGCTCCACCAGCGCGTACATCTCTTCGCCGGCGTTGGTCATCGGCGCCACCGCAGGGTGTCGTCGACGGTGCCGGCGTCGGTCGCCGCGCGGAGCACGGCGAGCCGGGTGAAGCGCTGCTCGAAGTCCTCCCGGGTCAGCCCGAACTTCCGGTAGGCGTCGGCGAGTTCGAGGGCGCCCTGCTTCACCGTCCACTCGCAGTCGAAGCCGGGAATCGCGGTGCGGAACCGGGAGAAGTCCACCCGGTACGACCGCGGATCGGCACCGTTCTCCCCGGTGATCACCACCTTCGCGCCGGACACTGCCTCGGCGACCTGCTCGGCGATCTCGGCGACCGTGACGTTGTTGATCTCACTGCCGATGTTGAATGCCCGGTCGTGTACCGCCTCGCGCGGCGCGGTCAGCGCGGCCGCGAAGGCGCGTGCGATGTCGGCGGCGTGCACCAGCGGGCGCCAGGGGGTGCCGTCGGAGAGCACCAACACCTCGCCGGACAGGAGCGCGTGGCCCACCAGGTTGTTCAGCACGATGTCGGCGCGCAGCCGGGGCGAGTAGCCGAAGGCGGTGGCGTTGCGCATGAACACCGGGGTGAAGTCGCCGTCGGCCAGCGCGTGCAGGTCGTCCTCCACCCGCACCTTCGACTCCGCGTACGGCGTCACCGGGCGCAGCGGGGCGTCCTCGGCCACCAAGTTCGACAAGTCGGGGTCGCCGGAGGCGCCGTAGACCGAGCAGGTCGACGCGTACAGGAAGCGCCGCACTCCGGCGTCGCGGGCCAGCCGCGCAAGGCGGACGGACGCGTGGTGGTTGATGTCGTAGGTGAGTTCCGGCGCCAGCGATCCCAGCGGGTCGTTGGACAGCGCGGCCAGGTGGATCACGGCGTCCACCCCCGCCACGTGTTCGGCCGTGACGTCGCGCAGGTCCATCCGCTCCCCCGGCGGGTCCGCGGGCGCCGGGCCAAGGACGCAGTCGGCGAACAGGCCGGCGTCAAGGCCGACGACCTCGTGCCCGGCGGCCGCGAGGACCGGAGCCATCACGGTGCCCAGATAGCCCTGGTGACCGGTCAGTAGTACGCGCAAGGTTCAACCCCCTAGGTTGAGCGTGAGTTTGGCGACGGCGAACGCCTCGGCGTAGCGCGTGTGGCATTCGATGCCGCGGATCCGGGCAAGGCCGAGGAATGCCTCCCGGTCGTACCAGGGCCGGTGCCGCTGCGAGGGGTAGTGCTCCTGCAGCAGCCGCACCTTCCGTTCGGCGATCTCGGGCGACAGCGGCTGGTACGCCGCCGGTCGGCCGAGATCGCCGTCCCACTTGACGATCTCGTAGCCGAGCACGAGGTGGTCACGGAACGCGGTGGTCATCAGCTTCGCCAGGCCGCGGTGATCCTGATGCGCGTCATCGGTGCGCGGCGCGAGGACCAGCTCCGGTTCGGTCTGCAGGCGCAGCTCCTCGACCGCGGCCTTGGCCTCCTCCCAGTGCGCGGGCAGCCGTCCGTCCGGCAGCTTGCGCACGGTCAGCCGCAGGTCGGCGCCCGGGCAGAAGGCGGCGAGCGCGGCCTGCTCCTCCTGCTCCCGCTCGCTGCCACCGCCGGAGAGCACCAGCGCGTCGACGCGGATACCCGGTCGCGCGAGGCACAGCGTCAGCAGCGTGCCGCCGGCGCCGATGGCGATGTCGTCGCAGTGCGCGCCCACTGCGACGATCCGGTCCAGGCGCCCGGCGCTGAGCTGGATCATGCGGTCCTCACTCCGGCGTTCGCCCCCGCGCCGTCCCGTTCCCACACGGCCCACGGACGGTCGCCCCGGGCGTAGGCGTCGTCGAGCGCGGCCCGCTCCTTCACGGTGTCGGTCGGCTTCCAGAAGCCGCGGTGCTGATGCGCCACCAGCCGCCCGCGCTTGGCCAGTTGGGCACATCCGTCGGCGACCAGGTCCCCGTTCTCCGGTATGTGGTCGAAGACCTCCTGGCGGAGCACGAAGTAGCCGCCGTTCTCCCACAGCGGCAGTTCGCTCACCGCGGTGATGCCCCCCACCAGGCCGTCCTCGCCCAGGTCCACGCAGTGGAACGAGGACTGCGGCGGTACCACCATCATCGACGCACCGGCGTCGCGCCGGGCGAAGTTCTCGATCATCTCCGGCAGCGGGGCGTCGGTGAGCACGTCGGCGTAGTTGGCGAGGAACATCTCGTCGCCGTGCAGGTGGTGCCGCACCCTGCGCAGCCGCTCCCCGATCGGTGACTCGATGCCGGTCTGCGCGAACGTGATCGTCCAGTGGGCTATGTCGGTGGACAGCAGCTCGGTCCGCCCGCCCCGCAGCACGAAGTCGTTGGACGCCGTCTCCTCGTAGTTGAGGAAGAAGTTCTTGATGTGGTGAGCCCCGTAGCCGAGGCACAGGATGAACTCCGTGTGCCCGAAGTGCGCGTAGTAGCGCATGACGTGCCAGATCAGCGGTCGCGGCCCGACCATCGCCATCGGCTTGGGCACGTCGTCGGAGGCTCCGTTGCGCATGCGCATCCCGTAACCGCCGCAGAACAGAACGACCTTCATGACTTGACCTCGACAATGCTCAGTTCCGGGATCGGAAAGACCAGCCGGCCGCCCCAGTCGTGCACGAAGGACAGTTGCTCGACCAGCTCGGCCCGCAGGTTCCACGGGAGGACGAGGACGTAGTCCGGCTTGTCGGCGGCTATCTGCTCGGGCGGCAGGATCGGGATGCGGGTGCCCGGGGTGAACCTGCCGTGCTTGTACGGATTGCGGTCGACCGTGTACGCGAGCAGGTCGGGGCGGATACCGCAGTGGTTGAGCAGGGTGTTGCCCTTGCCCGGGGCGCCGTAGCCGACGACCGTTTCGCCGCGCTCGGCCGCCTCTATGAGGAACCGCAGCAGATCTCGGCGCACCTTGGCCACCCGGGCGGAGAACTCGGTGTACCCGGACAGCTCCTGCAACCCGGCGGCCTTCTCTCGGTCCAGCACGTCGGCCACCCGCTGGGTCGGCTCGCCGGCCACCTCAATCGGCCGGGCCCACAGCCGGATGGAGCCGCCGTGCGTGGGCAGCATCTCGACGTCCACGAGCGCGAGTCCGCCGCTCGCAAGGGCTCGGGTCGCGGACGCGACCGTGTAGTACTGGAAGTGCTCGTGGTAGATCGTGTCGTACTGGTTCTCCTCGATCAGGGTCAGCAGGTGCTGCACCTCGACGGAGACCCAGCCGTCGTCGGCGACCAGGGCGCGCAGCCCCTGGGTGAACCCGACCACGTCGGGGATGTGCGCGTACACGTTGTTGGCCACGACCAGGTCCGCCGGGCCGTGCTCTTCGCGGACGGCGGCGCCGGTGGCCGGGTCCAGGAACGCCGTGAGCGTGGGCACACCCGCCTCCCGCGCCGCGGCGCCGACGTTCACCGACGGCTCGATGCCGAGGCAGCGGATCCCGCGGTCCACCACGTGCCTCAGCAGGTACCCGTCGTTGCTCGCCACCTCGACCACGAAGGCGTCGGGGCCGAGACCCAGCCGCTGTACGGCGTCGGCGACGAACGTGCGCGCGTGCTCCACCCAGGAGGTCGAGTAGGAGGAGAAGTACGCGTACTGCGTGAACGTCTCCTCCGGCGTGATCAGCGGAGGGATCTGCGCAAGCCAGCAGTCGGTGCAGACCCGCAGGTGCAGCGGGTACGCCGGCTCCGGCTGGTCCAGTTGGTCCGCGGCGAGAAAGCTCTCACATGGCGGGGTCGCCCCAAGATCGACGACGCTCGTCATCGCTTCCGAGCCGCAGAGTCGGCATCGTGTCATCTGCTGTCCCCATCCCCCCTGCTCGCACGGGTGTCCCCACCGCGAGCCAGTGCTGACCGACCCGCGATCGCGGTGCGGTACCCCTCCACCAGGCGCTCAAGGCCGACGGCCGGGCTGAATCCTTGCTCGTAGCGGCGCCGGGCCGCCTGGCCCATCTCCCGGTTGCGGGCCGGCTCGGCCGCGATCCGGCGTATGCAGGACGCGAGCGAGGCGGCCTCGCCCGGCTGGTGCAGCAGCCCGGTGACGCCGTCCTCGACGAGTTCGACGAAGGCGCCGTGACCAGCGGCGACGGTCGGGACCCCGGCCGCCATCGCCTCCACGACCACCAGGCCGAACGCCTCCAGCCATGTCGAGGGAGCCACCACGGCGACCGACCTCGCGATGGCCTTCCGGCACTCCGCCGCGTCCAACAGGCCGACGTAGCGCACGTCGTCACGTCCCGCCGCCCAGGCGGTGACCTCTCGTTCCAGTGGCCCCGTGCCGGCGATCACGAGCGGGACGCCCACACCGCCGCTCGCTGCGATCTCGTCCCACGCGGCCATGAGCAGCCGCACTCCCTTGGCCTCCGCGAGCCGGCCGAGAAAGAGCAGCTGCTCTCCCCCGCCCACTCGGCAAGTGCCCGGGTCGGGCACGAAGTTGTGCTTCACCGCCAGCCGCTCGGCCGGCATGCCGGACCGCACCAGGACGTCGCGCTGCGCCGCGGAGATGCAGAAGAACCGCTCCACGCCGGACCACCACCGCCGCCGGTTGACCGACAGGCTGACCGCGAGCGGCACCGTCGCCAGACGGGAGTTCCGGTAGCAGCCGTGCCGGACGGCGGGCAGCGGCGCCGATCCGACGCACTCGGTGCATGGTCGGCCGTCCCGCTGCAGCGTGCCGGGAGGGCAGACCTGGGTGTAGTTGTGCAGCGTGGCGACGGCGGGCACACCGGCGTCGGCGCAGGCGGCAAGCACCGCGGGCGACAGGAGCGGGAAGACGTTGTGGACGTGCACCACGTCCGGCCGCTCGGTGCGCAGCCGGGCGGCGAGTTCCGCGCGCACCGCCGGGTTCCACGGCACAAGGAGCGGCAGCGCGGCCTTGCCAAGGAGGGAGCGGGCGGCGATGTCGTCGCTGCGCCGCTCGAACGCCTCGACCCGATGGCCGGCCGCGCGCAGCAGCTCCACCTCCTGGTCGACGACCTTGTTCTCCCCGCTCGGCTGCGCCGAGGCGTAGCGGTTGTGCACCACGAAGACGTGCATGCTCAGGTCACCTCCTGTCTACGGGCCCAGCGCGGGATGTGTCGTCGAGGGATTTCGGGCGTCGAGAGGGGAGCGGCCTCGGCGGGTGCCGCCAGCAGCGAGGCGGCCAGGGCCAGATGCAGCAGATACGGCGAGGCGTCGCCAAGACCGGCCTCGGTGTACGACGCGATCGCGCAGTAGCTGATCAGGAAGATCGCGCAGGCCCTCTGCAGCGACGGTGGCCGCAGCATCGCGACGCCGCCCAACACGATGATGATCGCCGCGACGAGGGTGACGCCGATCAGACCCTGCTCGTTGTAGACGGCCAGCCAGCTGTTGTCGATCGGCAGCCCGCCGAACGACTTGTCGCCCAGGCCCACGCCGAACACCTTCTCCGAGGTCGACCGGGGCGCAGCCAGCAGGGCGTCCCAGACCTTGGCCCGACCGGTGAGGTTGGAGAAGTTCTCCTTGCTCTGTCCGCGCAGGAACCACGCCTGCAGCGCGGAGGCGAACCCCACCGCGGCCACCACGGCGCACAGCACCGCCCAGGTGAAGAACCGGCGGGCTGCGTCGCTGGTCAGGATGAGCGAGCCGATCGCCAACGCCAGCCCGATGAACAGGCCGAGCGTGGCCGTTCGGGTATGAGTCAGCGCGAGCAGCACGAATGACGGCACGATGACCACCGCGGCGCTGGCCCTGTCGGTCCGGCGGCCCAGGACGAGCAGCACGGTGAGCCCGATGATCACCGCTGCGTACTGCCCGATCTGCGGCGGGGTGAGCGGCCACAACGCGCCGACGAGGCGTCCGCCGTAGAGGCCGGGCAGGGCCGCGCCCGGTGAGACGACCAGGCCGGCGGCCACCGATCCGAGCACCGCGAAGTACATCCGGATGTGGTACCGGACGAACGTCAGGCTGCCGTCCCACCAGCGGCTGAGCAGCCACAGTGTGCCGATGAAGAGAGCCAGCCGGAAGCAGCGGAACAACGCGCCGAGCCCGGACTCCAGGCTCGCGCTGGAGATCACGCTCGACACCAGCAGCAGGGTGAGCAGGAGCACGTAGGCGCTGGGCCGGATGCGCAGCAGTTGGTTGACCGCGAGCGCCAGCGTGAACGCGGCGACCAGCGAGCCCATGGTGACCATCTGGATGAGGGAGCGGGGCAGCGGGACGATGGTCTTCGCCCCGGCGGAGCCGAGCGTGTTGAGGACCAGCAGCCCCCAGACGATCCCGACGATCCTCGGTGTGCCGGCCGGGCGCGCTTCGGCGCCGGGCCGCGTTCCCGCCGTGTCCGGTCCGCCCGGCAGGCCACCGCGCGTCAGGTCGCCGCCCATCTCAACCACCGGCCTGTGGGTCGAGGGTGCTGCCCGTGTCCTGCTGGTACGGCGTGGCCTGCCACTGCCCGAAGTCGAGCACCCGGCTCGTGTCCTGGGCCACGAATTTCCATGGTCCGATGTAGACGTTGTCGTGCCAGCGGTTGTGCTGCTTGGTGGTGATCGCGTCAGCCACCCGCTCGCCCTTGTACGGCGACCAGTCCGGATAGGTTCCGTAGTTGGCAAGGAGCGCCATTCGGTCGCACTTCTCCGTGCACTTGACGACGGACTTGTCCAGCACGAAGCGGTTGTCGTGGATGTCCACCCGCTGGGTCTTCCACCGGCAGTCGGCGTAGAGCGGTGCCTTGGCGACCGCCGGCTTCGCGCAGCGCTTGGTGTCCCGCACCAGCAAAGTGCAGTCACCGGACGAGGTGTTGGCCGGGCTGTTGCAGAACCGGTCGGCGTTCTCCCACAGGGTGATCCCGGACCAGTTGTTCTCCAGCACGTTCCGGTAGATCTCGATCTTGTCGGTGCGGGCTCGGATCCGTGGTTCGCCGCCGGACTCGGACAGGTAGATGGTCGCGAACGGGAAGCTGTCGCCGCTCTCGGCTGCCCTGCGCCCCTCGACCCAGTTGTTCCGCCGGATCGTGTTGTTCCGGATGACCGCGTTGTAGCTGATCTCGTAGATCAGCGCGGCACCGTCGTTGGCCTCGATCACGTTGTTCTCGATGCGGAAGTCGTTGTTGTTGGTGTCCGCCCACAACCCGACTCCGCGGTTGTCGTGCACCCAGTTGCCGCGTACGTCGGCGCCGTTGACGGCCCAGAACTTGATGCCTCCGGTGCAGCCGCAGCCCTTCCGCCGCCGCTCCCAGTCACCGGTGTTGTTGCCCACGATCTCGTTGCCCTCGACCACCAGGCCGGTGATGCGGCCGTTGCCCTTGTACGCGTTCATGCCGTACTGACCGTTGTCGCGCAGGCAGCTGGCACGGACCTGCTGGCGGGCACCGGCCATCAGCCCGGCGCCGGAGTTGTCCTGGATCGTCGTGTGTTCGATCACCCACCCGTCGGCCGAGTCGTGGTTGACGACGCCCTCGTCCTGCGGCGCGACGAAACCCTGCACGGTCAGATAGCGGATGGTGACATCGCGGGCGGTACCGCCGAACGCGTACTGGTTGATCTTCCGGCCGTCGAGCACCGCGCCCGGCGCGCCGAGGTAGCGGTCCCCTTCCTTGGGGATGACCTGGGCGTAGCGGTCCGGGTCGAGCCTGTGCTTGCCGGGTCGAAGCCAGAACGTGGTGTTCGGGGGGCTGCTCTTGGTCTTCGCTGCCAGGTCATCGACCACCGCGGGGTCGACGGTCACCGCGCCTGCCGGCGCCTTCGCCGGCCCGGCCGCGGGGTGGGCGCACACCCGGGCCACGGATCGGGCCGCGGACGCGGCGGATGCAGATGCGGATGGCGCGGCCTTCGGGTCCGCCTCGGCTCCCGACGTGCTCTCACAGCCGGTCGCCGTCAGCAGGGCCAGCGCCAGCGGTGCCGCCGCCAACGCCCAGTGCCGCCTCTTGATCCCCACGCGCCCCCCTAGCCGTGGAACCTGAGCGCGGTGGTGAACCCGTCCGTGCCGTCGGCGAAGCCGGTGCCGACCAGCGTGGTGGTGGGTTCCTTGCGCCCGAATCCCGCGGAGTACCAGCCCAGCGGCGGTTCGGTCTCGCCGCGGTGCGCCTGCCAGGACAACTGCCCGGGCAGGTCCAGCACGGCGGAACGCCCCTCACCGTCCCGGATCCAGGTGAGCACTGCCCGGTTCCCCACCAAGTCGGCGGCGATCGCCGGGCCGAGGTGGAACGCCAGGCGCACGGCCCGGCGCGGGCCGCGCACCTCGTCGACCACCCGCAGCTCCTGGCTCGCGGCCGTCAGCTCCACCTGGCGGCGGTGCACGGAGCCCTGGTAGCCGTCGTGCTCGGCACACCAGCGGGCCGTCCCCCCGTCGGAGGCGTCGGATGTGTCCGCGACCAGGACGCGGCTGCGGGCATGCCGGGTCCACAGGAACGGGCCGCCGGAGACGGACTGGTCACTGCCGTCCAATTGCAGGGTGTTGTGGCCGAGGGTCGACCGGAAGTACTGCCGCCACTCGGGCTGCCCGTGGTAGCAGAACGTCCCCGGGTCGGCGAGCACGTCGACCCCGTCGTGCCGGACCTCCACGGACAGCGCGTCCGCGTGGCCGTGCGCGGCGATGGAGAGGAAGCCGTGCGGACCACCGTCGCAGCGGGCCCAGATCTCTGCCGGACCGCGCAGGATGGTCATGCCCGCGTCGGCGAAATGGGCCGGTCGGCTTGCCGGGCGGGTCACGGCTGGTGCAGTTCCATTCTTCGAGTACGGCCGGATGAGCGCGGCCAGCAGCGGGGTGCGCACATCGGTGCCGGTCACCGCCGGCCACCAGGCGAGCCGGCCGAACACGGCCTCCCCGGTGACCAGCAGCGAGGCCCAGCGGTCGGTGCCCGCGCCGTCCACGACCAGACCGTGCCCGTCGTCCGCGTCCCCCTGGCGCGGCGGCCGCAGCCGGCTGTCCATGATGGCCGCGAGCGTGTCGGTCATCCGCAGCAGCACCAGCCGGATCGACGCGGGGACCGGCACGTCGGCGGCATCCGCCTCGGCCACCGCGGCCAGGCCGAGTTCCAGCACCAGTCCGTGATACTCGGTGGCCAGCTCGCGGTTGAGGCCGGAGTCGAAGGTGTTGCTGCGCAGATGCCGCTCCAGCGACCGCAGCGCGTCGGCTCGCCAACGCGCCGAGGAGGGGAACCACCCGAACGCGCAGGCTGCGGCGAACTGCCCGGCGGTCTCGGCGATGACGTGGTTGTTCGCCGAAGACCCCCGGCTGGGGAAGGCGGCCAGCCAGCGCTGGTGGTGCCAGATCTGGTTCAGCGCGACCGGGTTTTCCTCGAACAGCCCGGTCGCGCCCGGCCAGCCGTCGAGCAGCCGGCGGATCCACACCCAGGACAGCAGTCGGATGCCCAGCTCGATGCCGCTGATCCAGTGCACGCCGCGCAGCGGTGGGTTGGCCGCCCACCACGACCGCAGGTGCTCGGCCACGCGCTCGGCGTACCGCTCGTTCCCGGTGATCGCGTAGGCGGCGGCGAGCACGGTGAGGTACTGATGCCGGGACAGCTCCCAGATCTGCTTGATGTCCCCGACCGCGTCCTCGTTCCGGTACGGCACGTCGAAGGCGTAGCCCCACGGAGCCCGGCGCCCGGTCTTCGGGTCGCACCACCAGTCCGGGTCGGCCAGGTCGTCGCGGACCACCCCGAAATACTCGGCGTGCCCGTACATCAGCCGGTCCGCCCCGGCGATGAGCCGTTTCGCGGCGTCCGGTGGCACTGCGGCGATCGTCCCCGCGGGCAGGACCGCGGTGAACCGGGCGCCGGTCACGCTCGGGCAGTCCGGCCGCGCCGAACGCCACCGCCGCCTGCGCACCGCGTCGCCCACCCGGCCCGCGACCTCCTGCGGTCCCATCCGGGACAGCCGCCGCAGGTACCAGCCCGCGCTCATGGTCATCGCGTCCTCGTCAACGTCACCGGCGCACCGCCGGTCAGGCCGGTCTGCACGGCGAGGGTGGCCGAGGTGGTGGCGACCAGCGACTCCAGTGGCACCGGCATCGGCCCGCCGGTCCGCACGGCCTTGATGAACGCGGCCAGCTCGGCGGACTGGCCCTTGTCCCGGGCCTTGGGCAGCCGCGAGCTGACCCACCGCTTGCGGCGGCCGTCGTACACAGTGGCACGGACGAAGTCGTCGAGCCGCAGCACCTTGCCGTCCGCGACCAGGTCCAGCGTCTCCTTGGGGAAGCCGGCCGCGCCGGTGGTGACGTAGCTGATGGTGGCGGTGGACCCGTCCGGGTAGCGCAACACGACCTGCAGATCCTCGTTGCCGGACGTGGCGACCGCGTACACCGATACCGGATCGGCCTCGATCAGCCAGCTCGCCGTGTCGATGAAGTGTCCGCCCTCGCCGGCGAACCGCGAGCCCTCGGTGCCCTGTTGGAGGTACCAGCTGCCGTGTTGCAGCCGGCCCGCGTTGACCAGGTAGCGCAGGCTCGCCGGACCGGTCCGGGCGCCGAACCGCTTCCTGGTCTCCTGGAGCAGCGGCGCGAACCGGCGGTTGAAGCCCACCTGCAGCCGGTCGTTGCCGGACTCCTCCACCGCCGCGAGTACGCCGGCCAGCTCGTCCTCGGTGAGGGCCAGGGGCTTCTCCACGAACACGGTCTTGCCGGCCAGCAGTGCTCTTCGGGTCAGTTCGGCGTGTGAGCTGTGCCGGGTGACCACGAACACCGCGTCGATGGACTTGTCGCCGAGCACGGCGTCGAGATCGGTGGTCGCCTCGGCGAAGCCGAACTTCCGCTGCGCGTTGGCCGCGGACAGCGCGGTCGTGGTGACGACTGTCGACAGCTTGACGCCGTCGCGCTGTGCCAGGTGCGGCAGCAGCATCGACGTCGCGTAGTTTCCCGCGCCGACGAACGCAAGGCGCACCGGCGTCTTGGCGGCCCGGGCAGGCGTGGACACTCCGCCGCTGGGTCGCTTCACCGCGGGCACGGCCACCGCCGGGGCCCCCGCTCCCTCCGCTTCCCCCGCGTGTTCGGGGTACCGGAACAGCACAGCCACGGCCTTCAGGTCGCCGTCCTTCAGGCGCTGGTACGTCTCGACCGCGTCATCGAAGTCGGCGATGTGGGAGACCAAGGGTTCCACGTCGACGCTGCCGCGGGCGAGGAGATCGAGGAAGCACGCCAGGTTGCGGCGCTCGGTCCAGCGCACGTAGCCGATCGGGTAGTCCCGCCCCTCGAGCTCGTACTCCGGGTCGTAGCGCCCGGGGCCGTACGAGCGCGAGAACCGGACGTCGAGCTCTTTCTCGTAGTACGCGTTCCACGGCAGGTCCAGGCGGCACTTGCCGATGTCGACGACCCGGCCGCGGTCCCGGCAGAGCCGGGCGGCCAGCTCGACGGGCTGGTTGCTGCCGCCGCCGGCGGCCAGGTACACCTGGTCCACGCCGTGACCGCCGGTGAGTTCGGCGACGGCAGCTTCCACGGACGCGGACGCGGGATCGCCGCAGGCCGCGGCGCCCAGGCGCTCGGCAAGCTCGCAGCGCACCGGGTCGGGGTCGGCTCCGACCACGCGGACTCCCGAGGCGGCCAGCAGCTGCACCACCAGTTGCCCGATCAGCCCGAGGCCGATGACCAGCGCCACGTCGCCGAGTTGGGGCTCGCCGCGGCGGACGCCCTGCATCGCGATCGATCCGACGGTGCCGAAGGCCGCGTGCCGCGGCGCGAGGCCGTCGGGGACCGGCGCGTAGAGGTTCTTCGGCACCCAGTTCAGCTCGGCGTGCAGCGCGTGCTCGTTGCCGGCGCAGGCCACGAGGTCGCCGACCTTCACATCGTCGATCCCGGCGCCGACCTGCTCGACCACCCCGCACAGCGAGTAGCCCAGCGGCGTGTAGGAGTCCAGCTTGCCCATCACCTTGCGGTAGGTGGCGGGCACCCCGTTGGTGGCCACGCTCTGCATGACCTTGGCCACCTGGTCCGGACGGGAGCGGGCCTTGCCCAGCATCGACATGCCGGCCTCGGACACCTTCATGAGCTCGGTGCCGGTGGATATCAGCGAGTAGGCGCTGCGGACCAGCACGCCGCCCGGCTTGCACCCCGGCACCGGCACGTCGAGCACCGCCAGCTCGCCGCTCTTGTAGTTCTGCACAACCTGTTTCACCCGAACTCCTCTGATTCCTAAGCCGTCAACCGAGTGCTCTGGCCGGACCCAGAGGTCGCGTCGCGATACCAGTACTCGAGGGTCAGTACGTGCCACAGATGCTTGGAGAAGTCCCGCTGTCCGGCGGCGTCCTCGGCGACCATCCGCGCCAGCGCGTCGCGGCGCAGGAGCCCGGAATTGACGAGCAGGCCGTCGTTGACCACCTCGCGTACCAGCGGTGCCAGGTCCCGGCTCATCCAGGCGCGCAGCGGGGCGCTGAACAGGCCCTTGGGCCGGTACACGATCTCCCGGGGCAGGACCGAGGTGGCCGCCTCCTTGAGGACGGCCTTGCCCTGTCGTCCGACGATCTTGCGATCGCCGGGCACGGCGAACGCCGCCTTGACCACCTCGACGTCCACATACGGCACCCGTACCTCGGTCGACGCGGCCATGCTCGACCGGTCCGTGTATGTGAGGTTCAGGCCCGGCAGGAACATCCGGGAGTCGGTCAGGCACATGCGGTTGACGAAGTCGTCAAGGTCGTTGTCCTGGTAGACGTCCGCATGTTCGGTCAGCACGTCCTCGACCGTCCCGGCCAGGTCCGGATCGAGAAGGGCGAGCAGCTCGTCCTGGTCGTACATGGTGTAGCTGCGCCGGAACGCGGTCTCCTCCGGCAGGTCGGCGAAGGAGAGGAACCGCTTCGCGAAGCGCACCGACCGGTACCCCCGGCGGGCCGTGGCGACCGGCAGCCGGTCCACGGCGCTGGACAGGCCGCGCCGCAGGGGTCGCGGGATGCGCTGGTAGCGCAGCGCCATCAGGTTGGCCAGGTGCTTGCGGTACCCGGCGAACAGCTCGTCGGCACCCATCCCCGAGAGCATCACCTTGACCCCGGCCTCCCGGGCGGCCGAGCAGATCAGGAACGTGTTGATCGCGGCGGGGTCGCCGATCGGCTCGTCCAGGTGGTACGTCATCTGCGGCAGCAGGTCGAGCACGTTCGGGGCGATCTCGATCTCGTGCAGGTCGACGCCGAACCGCTCGGCCACCTGCCGGGCATAGCGCAGGTCGTCCGGCATCGCCTCGAACTTGGCGTCCTCGGCGCGGAAGCCGATCGTGTAGGCGGAGATCCCGGGTTGGTGGCGGGCCGCCAGCGCGGTCAGGTAGCTGGAGTCGAGGCCGCCGGAGAGGAAGGTCGCCACGGGTACGTCGGAGAGCAGGTGGCGCCGGGTCGACTCCTCGACGAGGGCGGCGAGGTCCGGCTGCTCGCCGGCCCGGGCCCGCTCCCGGCCCTCGGCGGCGACGTCCTTCAGGTTCCAGAACCGGCCGCGCTCCACCCAGCCGTCGGGCCGACACCTCAGCCAGCTCCCCGGCGGCAGCTTCTCCGCTTCGCGGAACGCGCAGCGCGAGTCCGGCACCCAGTAGTACAGCAGTGAGGCCACCAGCGCCGCATGGTCCACCTCCAGCGACCCGCCGGTCGCGGCGGCGAGCGCCTTGAGCTCGGAGGCGAACATCAGGCCCTCGCCGCGCCGGAGCAGGAACAGCGGCTTGATGCCGAGCTGGTCGCGGGCGAGCACCAGGTCACCGGTTCGCTCGTCGAAGATGCCGAACGCGAACATGCCGCGCAGTCGGGGCAGGCAGTCCGTGCCCCAGCGCCGCCAGGCCTCAAGGAGTACCTCGGTGTCGGAGGTACCGCGGAAGCGCACCCCGGTGGCGGTCAGCTCGGCACGCAGCTCGGGCGCGTTGTACAGCTCGCCGTTGTACGTCAGGGCGAGGCCGTCCGAGACCATCGGCTGGGCGCCGGTCTCGGACAGGTCGATGATGGCCAGCCGGCGGTGCCCGAGCTGTACTTCGCCGTCACCGACGGGGTGGCCGTAGCGGCCCGCACCGTCCGGGCCGCGGTGGGCGAGGGTGTCGGTGAGCCGGTCGGTCACGACCTTTCCGTCCGGCCATCGGTAAGTGCCTGCGATGCCACACATGTCCTACCGCACCTCCTGGTCGTTGTCCGGGACCCGTGCGGCCCGCATCGGCTGCCGCTCCGTGCGCCGCCGGCCCGTCCCGTTCTGCAGGGCCGGCCGCTCGCTCCGGCCGCGCAGCGCGGTGTGCAGCCCGTCCCACAGCGTGCCGTCGGTCCGGTCACGCGGATCGGGGTCGATCAGCACCACACCGATCACCGGAATGCGCTGGTCCACGAGCTGCCGCGCCACTGTGTGCAGCCATGCGGCGCTGCCGTGCCCGGCACGCACGACGAGCACGGTCTGGGTGCCGAGATACTGGAGGTCGGTCCACGCCGTGCCGGGCGCCACCGAGCCGACGCCGATCCGGTGCTCCTGAGGCGACACGGCCGCGGCACGTTCGCCGCTGACCACGGTGGGGTCTCCTGGCTTCGGGCGGCGGCCTGCGAGCTGCGGGCCGGGGAGACCGTCGATGACGACCACTGGCCCGTCCTCCGCCAGTGCCCGGGCGAGGCCCAGGGCGATCACGCTCGTGCTGCGCACACAGCCCAGTTCCAGCAGCGACAGCGGTTCCGCGGAGCCGCGCGCGGTGCGGGCCAGCGTCGCGGTGAGCCGTTCGCGTGCCACCCGTGTCCGTCGGCGCTGCCACAGCCTGCCCGACCGGCGGGGCAGCTCCGCGATGACCGAGGCGCCGAGGTTCGCCGCGATGTCCCGGCGCAGCACGGGGCGGTCTGCCACCACCGCGCCGACCGCGGCCAGCGCGAGCCCGAGGACGAGCCCGAGGACGAGCCCGATCACGGCGTTGGTGACGGCGGCCTTGGGCAGGGAGTGCCGCACCGCGCGCGGGGCGTCCACGATCTGCGTGCCGACGATGAGCTGGGGCGTGCCGATGCGCGCCTCCTCGGCGCGCTGGCCGAAGTCGTCGATCCGCGAAGTGAGCGCGGCCCGGCGGGCGAAGAGCGACTCGATGCTCGCCGACGCTTTCGGGTCGCTGCCCGGCGATCGGCCACCGATCGCCTTGTTGACCTCGGCGAGCTCCGCCTGCATGCGGTCACGCTGGTCGAGCAGGGCCTTGGCCTCGGCGTCCGCGATGTCCCGTATCCGCTTCACATGGTCCGCGACGAACGCATCGGCCAGTGCCTTGGCCCGGGCCACCGCTTCCGCGTCGGTGTCACCTGTCACATCGATCTGGAGCACGTTGTTGGTCAATCCGGTGCCCCGGTAGTCCCGCATGAAGTCTTCCGGTTTTTCCGGGGACTTGAGGGACCGCAGGGCTTGGTCGGCGATCTGCGTGGTCCCCAGCAGCTGGACGTCGGTGCGGATCAGCGTTCCGGTGTCGTTCGGCTGGTCCTCCTGATGCGCGACCAGCACCTTGGTCACCGCGGCCGGCGACGGCGGCAGCAGGACCGCCACCGCCGCGCCGATCAGCAGTCCGAGCAGCGCCATCGCGCACCACAGACGGCGGCGCCTGCGGACCGCGACCACCAGCGCCTGCAGATCGAGGAGCGGAGTGGCGGCCGACGACTCCGTAATCGTGCTCGTCGTCACGCTGAATCTCCCGTCGCGTGGCCGTGAACCGCGAGCGCCGAAGTGGCCTCGTCCGAAGGACGGCCGGCAGTCCGCGTCGGACGGGTGCGGACCGTGCCGGCGACGACGACGCCGACGACCTCGTGCCCGCCGTCCGCACACGCCTCGGCGATGCCGGCGAGCTCCTCCGCGGTCCAGCTGCCCGCGCTGAGGACGACCAGGGCACCGGACTCCGTGTCGCGGTCCGGCACGATCGGCCGGTCCACCGAAACCTCCACCGCCCGCAGCAGCGGATCGCTCGTGGCCTCGGCGACGAGCTGCCCGGCGGCCCGGCGGGCGACCTCGTCGCCTTCCGGTACGACAACCAGCAGCTGCCGGGGGGCCGGCAGCTGGTCCCGGAGGCGAGCGCACACCCGCCGGTAGCGGACCCGCCTGTCGGCCTCGTCGCCGGACCTCCGCGGGGTCGGTATGTCCCACCGGGTGTCGACGCCGAGAAGTCGGCGGATCCGGGCCCGTGGGCCACGGCTTTCCGACCGGTGCGCGCGCCGTTCACCAGGCACGTCGACGGTGCCGAGGAGCGCCGAACCCAGCGCCGCGGCGATCTCCGGTTCGGTGCGCAGCCGGCGGCTCACCCGTGCGGCGGCGAGATGGCCGATGACCGCGAGCAGGAAGAACAGCAGCGCCCCGGCGACGATCAGCTGCATCCTCGTCGGCGCTGCCGCGCCGGTCGGCAGGGGCGCCGGCCCCATGACGACCATGCTGGCCTTGTTGGTCGCCGGGTCGGCCTCGGCCAGCTTCTTCATGGCATCCTGCAGCGCGGTGCGCAGACTTTCGAGCTCGGTGCGGGCCTGCACGCTCTCCACGGTCTGCCCCGGATCGGCCGCATTGGCCAGGTCGGTGATGCGGCGGTTGGTCTCCGCCACCTTGTTCCGCAGCGCCTCGGTCCCCGTAGCCGCTTCGGGGTCGGTACTGCCGCCCGCGATGCGCGCGGCGAAGGTGACGAATTGCTGGGCCACCTGGTCGGAGAGCCGCTGCGCGCGCTCCGGGGTGTCGGCCGTACCCGAGATCTTGATGATGTTCCCGTCGGCGGCCTTGGCGCTCACTTGATCCCGCAGTTCGGCGCCGCTGACGCCCTTCCAGCCAAGCGTGGCGGCCGCGCGGTCGACCACCGCCGAACTGGTCGCGATGTCCACCTGAGTCAGCAGTTCGCGCTCCTCCCACTGCCCCGGCAGCAGTACCGATGCCGCCGCCGTGTACCGCGGCGGCAGCAGCAGCACCGAGGTGCCGTAGCCGACGAGCGCACCCACTACGGCGAGTACGGCGAGAAGCCGCCACCGCCGACGGAGAATCCGTCCGATCGTGACCAGGCGGATCGTGTCATCACTCAATGGCGCGGCCTCTTCCCCGTACGGACCGGCCCACCTGCCGACACCGGGGCATGGTCCCGGCAGGCAGCGGTGTAGGCGGCGAGCAGCGACGCTTGCGAGTTCCGCCAGGAAAGCGGCCCGCTGATCCGCTCCTGGCCGATCTTGCCCATCCGGGCCCGCTTCTCCGGATCGTCAAGGAGCAGCGCGATGAGCTTGGCGAACTCGGCCTCGTCGTTGGCGGGCGCGTAGACGGCGGCGTCACCGGCGGAGACGCGCGCCTCCCGGAGGTCGAACGAGACGATCGGCCGCCCCATCGCCATGTACTCCAGGACTTTGTTCATGGTCGACACGTCGTTGAGCGGATTGCGCGGGTCGGGGGAAAGGCACACGTCCGCGGTGCACAGGTAGCGCACCAGGTCGGCGTCCGGAATGCGCCCGGTGAACTGCACCTGCTCGGAGAGACCGAGCCGCCGGGACAACTCCACCATCGCGTCGAAGGCGTCGCCGGCACCGACGAAGACCGCATGCCAGTCGGTCCGCCCGAGCTCGTCGCGCAGCTTCGCAAGGGCCCGCAAGGCGTAGTCGACGCCGTCCTGAGGGCCCATGACGCCGAGGTAGCACAACAGATGAGGCTTGCCGCGCTTCAACTCCGGCTCCGGCGGCACCGGTTGGAACCGGTCGGTCGCGGGCGCGCTGCGCACCACGAAGACGTCCTCCGGCCGCCGGCCGCCACGGCGCAGCGCGACGTCCCGGTAGCTCTCGTTCGTGGCGAGCACGATGTCCGCGGCCCGGTAGGTCCGCCGTTCCAACGCACACACGGCGCGGTAGAGCAGGTCTTCGCCGCGGTCGAACCGGGAGAGGTACAGCTCGGGTACCAGGTCGTGTTGGTCGAAGACGAACCGCGCGCCGCGCCGCTTCAGCCACAGTGCCGGCAGGAACAGCAGGTCGGGCGGGTTGCAGGCGTGGACCACGTCGACCGGGCCGACCTTGCGGGCCAGCCGGACCGTGTGCCACAACGCCGATCCGTATTCCCGCAGGTAGCCGGCCGGCCCTCCGGTGGCCGCGCGCAACGGGTAGCGGTGAATCCGCACCCCGTCGATCACCGCCTCCAGCTCCGTGTCCCGCTTCTCCCCCCGGGGACAGATGACGTGCACCTCCCAGCACGCGTCGCGCAGCGTCGTGCACTCCTGCCACACCCGCCGGTCGAACGGCACCGACAGGTTCTCCACCAGGATCAGCGCGCGCCGGTCCGGCCCGTCGCCGCTGGTTGCGTTACCAAGCAAGGCCCATGTACCCCGGTTCGGCCCGGCGCGCCTCGGCGTCGGGAAGGCGGATGAGGTCGACGATCACCGGTCCGTCCTCATGGGGCAGCGACGACAGCACGGCCGGGTCCCTGGTCCCGACCAGGCACACCTCGGCGTGCTCGAGCACCTCGTCGACGGAGTCCGCGAGCAGCTGCGCGAGATGCGGCAGCCGGCTCTCGATGTACTCGCGGTTCGCGCCGAGCAGCCGGGAGAGGCTCACATTGGCGTCGTAGATCTTGAGGTCGTAGCCCTTGCCGAAGAGCCGCTCCGCCAGCTCGACGAGCGGGCTCTCGCGGAGGTCGTCGGTGCCGGGTTTGAAGGACAGCCCGAACAGGCCCACCCGGCGCTTGCCGGTGCGCTCGACCAGGTCCACCGCGCGCTGCAGATGGTCGGAGTTGGAGGCCAGCACGTGGGAGAGGATGGGCACCGAGACGTCGGCCCGCTGCGCCGCGTGGACCAGGCTGCGCAGGTCCTTGGGCAGGCAGGAGCCACCGAAGGCGAAGCCGGGCCGCAGGTAAGCGGGGCTGATGTTCAGCTTGCGGTCGGCCAGGAACACATCCATCACCTGGTGCGAGTCCACCCCGAGCGCCTGGCACACCGCGCCCAGCTCGTTCGCGAAGCCGATCTTGAGGCCGTGAAACGCGTTGTCCGCGTACTTGATCGCCTCGGCGGTCGGGACCGGCACCCGGAACACCTCGCCGGGCAAGCCGTCGTACAGCGCCGTCACCGCGTCGCCGCTTGCCGGGTCGAGCTCGCCGATGACGGTCTTGGGCGGGTCGAAGAAGTCCCGCACGCTCGTGCCCTCGCGCAGGAACTCCGGGTTGACCGCGACCCCGAAGTCCACCCCGGCCGTGCCGCCGACGTTCTTCTCCAGGATCGGCACCAGCAGGTTCAGGCAGGTGCCCGGGAGCATGGTGCTGCGGAACACGACGGTCTGCCGCCCACCCCGCTCGGCCAGCGCGGCGCCGATCTGCTCGGTGACCCGCTCCAGATACGTGGTGCACAGGCTGCCGTTGGGCTCCGACGGCGTACCCACGCAGACCAGCGACACCTCGCTGCCCATGATCGCCTCGCGGACGTCGGCGGTGGCGCGTAGCGCTCCGGTCCGCACGACCTCGGCGATGAGCTCGCCGATCCGCTCCTCGACCACCGGGGCCTTGCCGTCGTTGACCAGGTCGACCTTCACCTGGTTCACGTCCACCCCGATGACCTCGTGCCCCATGCTGGCCAGGCACGCGGCCGATACGCAGCCCACGTAGCCGAGCCCGAAAACGCTGACTCTCATGACCCGTCTCTCCCCCCAGTCAGGCCCTTGCGGCCTGCGGTCCGCGCGCCGGTCGGACGACCCCCGCGCATCAGTAGGCCCCCTGCCCGTGGAGCACGGCACGCAGCGTCTTCCACAAGATCACTGTGTCCAGGGCGAGCGACCAGTCCTCCACGTACCGCAGGTCGAGGCGGACCGCCTCCTCCCACGGCAGGTCGCTGCGTCCGCTGATCTGCCACAGGCCGGTGAGCCCGGGCTTGACCAGCAGCCGCCGTCGGATGTCCGGGCCGTACGCGGCGGACTCCTCCGGTAGCGGAGGCCGTGGTCCGACGAGCGACATTGATCCGGTGAGCACGTTGAAGAGCTGCGGGAGCTCGTCGAGCGAGTACCGGCGCAGCACTGCTCCCACCCGGGTCACCCGCGGATCCCGGCGGAGCTTGAACAGCAGGCCTGCGCCCTCGTTGCGGTCGGCCAGCTCCGCACGTGCCCGGTGGGCCCCGGCGACCATGGTGCGGAACTTGACAATGGTGAACTCGCGGCCGTCCTTGCCGACCCTGCGCTGGCGGTAGAACGCCCCGCCCCGGCTGTCCACCAGCACGAGCAGCCCGACGAGGACCATCAGCGGCGCGAACAGCACCAGCAGGATCGCCGCGCCCATCCGATCGACGACCCCTTTGATCGCCCGGCGGCCCCCGGTGAAGGTCGGCATGCTGACCCGCAGCAGCGGGATCCCGAGCACCGCGTCGACGTGCAGCCGCGGGCCGGCCACCTCCATCAGCACGGGGGCCACGATCATCTCGGCCTCGCTGCCTTCGAGGTTCCAGGCCAGCCGCTGCAGCCGGTCCGGTGACCAGTGCGGGTCCGGTGTGACCGCGACGACACGGTAGCCGTCGTGGCGGACGTGCTTGGCGACATCCGCCAGTAGGCCGATGACCGGCACTCCGTCCAGTTGGTCACCGTCGAGCCCGCGGCCGTCCGTCGTGCACACCGCCTCCACCCGCCAGCCGAGGTGCGGGAGCTTGCGGGTTCGGGTGATCAGGTCGCGCACGGTGGCCGGGCTCCCGGCAGCGAGCACCGGTCTCAGGCACCGTCCTTCCTTGCGCTGTTTGTGCAGCCAGAGGCGGAGCAGATACCGCGCGGTCATGGTGACGAGCGCGATCGCGGGGATCGCGACGAAGATCCAGAGCTTGATGTTGCGCGAGGTCAGGGCGATCCCGCCGAGCGCCAGGACGACGGTCGCCGTGAACAGTGAGCGTCCGAGCCGGCGGAATTCCTCGGCACCCTGGCCGAGCACGGCCGGAGCCCACGACCGGCTCACCGCAAGCGCTCCCAGCACCAGCAGCTGGGTGCCGAATGCGAGAATTCCCCACTTCTCGTGCCAGTTGGCCGCGTCCCGGGCCCCGAAGAAGTTGCCGATCGCCGCCACCACGAAGGCGGTGGCCACGGTGTCGCTGATGATCACGGCACGGCGGTACCGCTGCTCCCAGTCGATCGCGGGCTGGCTGATTGCCCCGTTCGCCAGACGCCCGCGCGCCGACGGAAAAGGGCCGACTATTCCCCCCTGCCGCACAGAACCCCCCAAGGTCCCCAGTGGTTCGACGTGTTCGCCTAACACTGTTTCGCCCCCTGCGGGAGGCCCCCGCCCCCCGCCCCGCTGTTCCCCCTCTCGGGAGGCCCCCGCCCCCGCGCATGACATCCCGGCTATTTCAGAGCTACGTGAACAACCCACCCTGGCGGCAGCAGACTCGCATGTCCTGCCAGGCTCTTGAGGTGCGCGGGAACCCGTCGAAACCTCGGATGCTCCCCGCACCCCAAGCCCCTCTCGGGCTCCAAGAATTGATCACCCCCACGTCTGACGCGAGAGACGCGGCTGCTGGCCGTCTGTATCGCCGGACCCATAGATCATCATTTGTTGCCTGGTGTCCCAGCATGCGAAGCACGGTCAATCTAGACCATCGGGGCCCGTCTGAAGAGAGGGGTGTGTGGAATTTGTGCGCAAGATTTGAAGCCGGATCCATGGATCGGTGACTGCCTGCGGGTGCCTTGGCGACGGAGGACGTGCCTTGTGACCTGTGATGGCGGGAGTTCTCCGGGCCGCCGGCACCGGCAACCCCGAGGCGTCCCGGCACTGATCGACGGCACCTGGGAACGGGTCTTCACCGCTCTGCTCGCGCAGGCAGACGCCGAGGGCGACCTCGACCGGGTCGTCGCCGTCGACTCCACGATCGTGCGCGCTGACCAGCACGCCTCCGGAGCCCACCCGAACGGGCCCCGGCCGTGTGCGGGTGCCCAGCCTGCTGGGCGCGAGCCAGCCTCGTCTTGTCAACAGGGCTCTCAGGCCCGGGCATACTCAAAGGCTCAGCTCGCGCCCCAGAACGGCAGCTACCGCCGACGTTCGCTTCCCATTAGGCGTACTCCTCGCGAGCCATCCGAACTCACCTCAGCAGGCAGGGCATTCGTGCAGTGGTGCCGCAAGCGGCCGATCAGATCGCCACACGCAAACGCCGTGGCGGATCCGGTGGCCGGTCGCCGGCCTTCGCTGGTACGGGAGCGCAACAAGACCACGCCGAACACCGCGCACCAAGCCGTCCCCGATCAGGAACCCCCGCCGGGGCCAGCCCGGCGAGGGTTCCTCACCTCTCACTTGCTGTCACACGCGTCTCACCAAAACCGTCGACACACCTGGATCACAAGGCGCCCATTTGCGCAAACGGCGGTTGGGAACCGTCGCCGGCCTGGTGGGTCAACTTCCGGGTCATCGACGAAGGGAGCTGGGGCTCCAGCGGCGGTGTCCTGTCCATCCTCTCCCTCCTCGGCAGCGGCGTGTTCACCGAGGAGAAGATCAAGGCGATCCGCACGGCGATCGGCGCCTGAGCCCGGAAGCCCTTCGCCGTCAGGCTCGACGGTCGAGCGCGCCGTCAATCAGGGCTTCGAGCTGCTGCGCCACCTGGTCCAGAGGCTGCATGCTGCGCTTCGCGCGGCACATGGCGATGGCGCCCTCGACGGACGCCACGATGAGGGCCGCGAGCCCCGGAGCCTGCTCAGGATCCGCGCCCTGGTCCCGTAGCGACTGGGCGAGCAGTCGCTCCCAGTCCTCGAACGCCTCGGCCGCGGCGGCCAGCGCCGGCGGGATCTCATCGACTGGCGGCTCCTCGACCGAGACGGCCAACACAGGGCAGCCGGCACGGAACTCACTCTCGACGACGACGCCGCGCCACAAAGCAAGGAAGGCACGCAACCCGGCGACCGGCCCCGCATCCAGCTCCTTGCGCAGGATGCGGGCGACGGCCGTACCCGCGTACTGCACCGCCTCGGTGGCCAACTGCTGCTTCCCCTCAGGGAAGTAGTGGTACGTCGAGCCGAGCGGCGCCTTGGCGTGTTTGGCCAGTTCGCGAATGCTGGTGGCGTTCAGACCGCGCCTACTGATCATGTCGGCCGCACCGGCCACGATGCGCTCGCGCGACGGCGCGCTGGACTTGGCCAAGACCGTGCCCCTCTCTGGATATAACGCTCGTCATAGTCTAGCGTGACTGCCGTCTATAACGATCGTCATAGGCTGTGTGTGCAGCCGAAGGGAGACTTCGTCATGCCGATGATCCGGCTCACCGTCCCGTCCGGTTCCCTGACCGAGGTGGGACGCAGGAGCGTCCAACGCGACCTGGCCGCGGTCCTGCTGCGCTGGGAAGGTGCGCCTGACACCGCGTTCTTCCGCGCCCAGGCGTGGAGCTATCTCGTCGAGTTGCCCGAAGGGGCGCAGGCCACCGCAGAGGACGACGAGCCCCGTTTCCTCGTAGACGTGACGGTTCCCCAGGGCGCCCTGTCCGAGCGGCGCAAGGCCGGTCTGGTCGAGGACACCACTAAGGCCGTGCTCGAAGCCGCCGGGCTCTCCCAGGCCGAGGCGCTGCGTGTGTGGGTGCTGGTACACGAGCAGCCCGACGGCACCTGGGGCGCCGGCGGCTCGGTCATCCGCTACGCCGACCTGGTGGCACTGGCGAAGGGACAGCAGAGCGATGCGTGAACTGACCTACGTTGCCCGGCGCACCGTTGAATGGCGCGAGGCACCCGACCCCAAGCTCCAGTCCGACCAGGAGGCCCTTGTCGCTCCGGTGGCCGCCACCTCCTGCGACGTGGACTCCGCCATCCTGGCCGGGCACGGTTTCATCGACCCGCCGTTCGCCCTCGGCCACGAGTGCGTGGCCCGGGTCGTCGACATCGGCAACGCCGTGACGGCCGTGGCCCCCGGCGATCTGGTGGTCGTCCCCTGGTCCATCAACTGCGGCTCCTGCGACAACTGCCGTGCCGGACTGACCGCTCACTGCACGGCCGTACCGCACATGGCGATGTACGGCGCGCCGATCGGCGGGAGCTGGGGCGGGCTCTTCTCCGACCTGGTCCGGGTACCGTGGGCGGACGCCATGCTGGTGCCCCTGCCCGCGGGCCTCGACCCGATCGCCATGGCCTCGGCCAGTGACAACTGGTCCCTGTCCTGGCGCCTGGTCGCACCCCATCTGAAGAACAGGCCCGGGGCCCGGGTCCTGGTCGTCGCCCGCGGCAGTATCGGCCTGTACGTGTGCGACATCGCCCGCGCACTCGGCGCCTCCGTCGTCCTGTACGTCGACCCGGACCCCGAACACCGCGAGATCGCCCGCGGCTACGGCGCCACCACCGCCGAGACGCTGGAGCCGGTCCGGCACGGCTTCGACATCGCCGTGGAGGCCACCGGACGCGTCGACCAACTCGCTCTCGCCGTCAAGTCCCTTGCCCCGGAAGGCATCTGCGAGTCCGCCGGCAACCACTTCCGCCCCGGCGAGCTGCCCCTTCTCGACATGTACCTCACCGGCGTCACCCTGCGCGTCGCCCGCGACAACGTCCGCAACCACATCCCCGACGCCCTCGACCTCGCCCGCTCGGGCAAGGTCGATCCGGCACGGGTCGTCTCCCACGTCCTCGACTGGGAGCAAATCCCCGACGCACTGCCCGAGAAGCACCTCAAGCCCGTCTTCGTCCGCGCCGACGGCTGACCGCGTCGCGACCACGACCACTACACCCCCACCGAGAAACCCGATGAACGTAGTACCAACCGAATCTCCGGCGACGAACCCCGACCCCGTAGGACCGACAGGAGAGGAACTGGACCACCAACGGGCGGCGATCGCCACTCTCGGCCACGAACTGCGGGCCCTGGTGGACGCCACCGTACGCACCGCGACCCCGACCGAAGTCCTGCACCACGTGACGGAGGGCGTGCGCCGACTATCCGGGCAACCGAAGCCGGGCAGTACTCGCCTTCCCACCCGAAGGGCCGCAGAACAGTCCCGGTTGAACGATGTGGAGGGGCACCTGGACTGCCCCTCCACATCGTCATGGGTGACGGCAGTCAGCTCTTGCCGAGCAGACGCCAGATCTGGTTCTTCTTGGTGCTCAGGACGCTCGCCGCGTCGCACGTCCACTGGTGGATCTTCGCGCCGGCGGTGGTCGACACATCGCTGACGTCGACACACTTGCCGCTGTGGACGGCGACCAGCTGGTAGTCGTGGCTGTTGCCGAGCGCGGTGACGGGATTGAGCGTGAACTGCTGGTTGGTGGCGCCGTTGCAGGTGTACTGGATGACGGCGGCGCCGTCGGCGGAGGACGCGCCCGAGACGTCCAGGCACTTGCCGCTCGTCTCGTTGACGACCGTGTAGGTGCTCGTCTTGCCGCTGACCGGCTTGAAGTCGAACATCTGCTGGTAGCCGCCCTCGCAGTAGTACTGCTGGTACTGGGTGCCGTCGGCGGCGCTGAGGTTGGTGTCGTCCAGGCACTGGCCGCTGTTCTGGCTCACGGCGACCGTGGCGACGGTGGCGTTCGACGGGGGCAGCAGGGTGACGGTGTAGCCGTCCTTGGCGTTCGACCACGGGAGGCTCACCGAGGCAGCGTTGCCGCTGACCGTGAGGGTGCTGTCGGCGATGGTCTCCGGGCCGGTCACAGCGGCCCCGCTGTTGTACGGGATGCGCTGGACGACGGCGCGGACCTGGCTGTTCACCACGACGGACGTGGTGTTGAGCCCCGTCAGGCTGACGGTGACGGTGCCGGTGTTTCCGCTGCTGCCCAGCAGCACCTTGGCGTTGCCGGCGGAGTTGTCCTTGGTGGCCAGGCCGTCGGTGCCGGTGCCCGGGGTGAGCTTGACGATGTTGCCGGTCTGAGCGCCGTAGTAGCGGTACATGAACCACTCGCCGAGCGGCAGATACTGGCCGGCGCTGTTCTTGGTGAGCAGGTTGGCCTCGTTGTCGTGCAGGCCGGTGCCGGAGGCCCAGTTGCCGCGCAGGCCATCGGCGCCCGCCCGCTCCAGACGGCCTATGAACCACGCGCCACCGCCCGGGGACTGCATGGACAGGGTGGCGTACTCGTTGATCTGGTACGCGCGGGTGTTGGTCAACCCGGCTGCGGCGAGCGTGGAGTTGGCGCGGCCGACGTCGGTGGCGGGGTCACCCGGTTCGTCGTGCCAGCTGTAGATGTCGGGCGCGACGTTGTTCGCCTTGACGTACGTCAGATACGTCGTCCACCAGCTGTTGGAGGAGTTCGGCTGGCCTGCGGTGCTGGGGCCGACGATGAGCTGGGAGGGGAAGGCGGCGCGCACCTTGGCGTAGAAGCGCGACCACATCTGCAGGTACTGCGTCTGCGACGCGCCCCAGAAGCCGCTGCCGTCGGGTTCGTTCCACAGGTCCCACTGGACCGTCATGTTGTTGGCCTTGACGTCACTGATGAGCTGGGTGACGAAGGCGTCGAACTGTGTCCAGTCGCCGTTGTCACCGGGCCAGCCCTGACTGGTGGTGCCGTCGGCGCCCCACAGGTCGTGCGGCAGCAGCACGAAGGTGCCGCCGAGGGCAGCGGTGCGCTTGTACTGGGCCAGGGTGGAGGCCCAGCGGATCTGATAGTCGGCGAGGCTGGTGGCGTAGCCGCCGCTGTTGAGCTGGGCGCCCCCGGCTCGCATGAAGTGCCACTTGATGTCCGTGAAGAAGTGGTCCTGGGGCAGCGAGCCGTCCGGGGTCATCCCGTAGATCATGCCCGAGGCGCGGTACGTGGGGGCGCCTCCGGCCGTGGAGAAGTCGACGGTGACGGAGGTGTCCGCCGCATGGGCCGCGGTGCCGGGGAGCGTGACGGCTGCGAACGAAGCGAGGAGTGCCACGACCGCCGCGGTCGTGCGGCGACGGTGGCGGCCTCCCGCGGCACCTGGTCTGCGGGCGCTTCCGGTCAAAGAAGGGATCCGAGGTATGCGCATGGTGCGGGTCTCCCGAAGGGGGTGCTACCTGGGCGCGGACCGCCCAGGTGGTCTGTCAGCCGCCGATGGCCTCGGCCGTCTCGGCCCGCCGGAGCTCGTGGGCCTCGGCGAGCAGGAGATAGCTGCTGGCGGTCCAGGTGTAGGCGCGGTCGCGCAGGCCCGTGCCGGTGAGGGCGTCGAAGTTCTCGGCGAAGCCCGACGTCTCGCACAGGGCACGGAAGCGGGCGCTGATCTCGTCCGCGAGGCGGTCGTGGCCGGCGCGGCGCAGACCGTCCTCGATCAGGACGGTGGACGGCGCCCAGATCGGGCCGCGCCAGTAGCCGTCGTCGAGGTAGTGCGGTGAGGTGGGCAGCTCGGTGGCGAGGCCGTGCGCGGTGAGGTGGGCCTCGATGCGGTCGGCCAGTGCGTCGCCGATGCTCTCGGGCAGGTGCTCGCCAAGAACGATGGGCATCAGGTCGAGAAGGCTGGAGCTGGTCCAGGTGGCCCCGCTGTGTGCAGAGCGGGCGACGAATCGCTTGCCCGCCCAGAGCTCGTCGAGCAGCGCTGCCTGGATCTCGGCTGCGCTGCGCGTCCATCGCTCGGCGTCGAGGGGCCGACCCAGTTCGGTGGCGAGGTCGGCGAGTTCGCGCAGTTGCAGGACGAGGAAGGCGGCCAGGTCGGCGCTGACGATCACGCGCTCGGGGTCGAAGGTGGTGGCGTTGTCCCAGCCGCTGTCGTTGCCGTGCTGATAGTGGGCGAGGGCGGCGCCGGGTGCGCGCCGCGCGGTGAGCCAGAAGTCCGTCCAGCGGGCCAGCCGGCCGTACACCTCGGTCAACTCCGCCTGGCTGAGCGGCTCGGAGAGCCGTCGGCGCAGGTGACGCAGGGCCCAGCCGTGAATCGGAGGCTTGACGAAGTTGTAGAGGATCTCCGAGTGGGCCACCGAGTCGGGCAGCGCGCCGGTCTCGTCCTGATGGTCGAAGGGCAGGGAGAACTGGTCCAGGGCGAGTCCGGGGCTTCCGGGGGCCAGGGCAAGGGCGTTGAAGCAGTGGTCCCAGCTCCACACCTTGTCCATCCAGTGCTTCGACATCAGTACCGCGGGCCGGGTGAAGAAGCCCAGCGGCCGGACGGTCGCGGACCACAGCACGTAGGCGGCGAGTTCCGCGGCAGGCGTCTCGGACGTACGCCAGGGCGCGACGGAGTCGGCGAAGGCGGCGAAGGCGGCGCGCGCGGTGTCCACGACCTGGTCGAAGGGTGCCGAAGACGCGTAGGGGCGGCGCGCGGTCTCGTACTCCTCGACCGCGACCTCCCAGGCTGCGCCGGCCTCGGCGCCGATCGTGACACCTCGTGCGGCGCTGCCCAGGGTCTGCGTGCCGGACGCCTCGGTCACGGTCCCCGACAGGAGGGTGACGCGGTAGCGTCGCCCGGTCTCGTACGAGGTGAACACGCACGCCCCCGTGCCGGGTTCGCGGTAGAAGTAGGTGCCGCTGAACGGGGTCAGCGTGGTCGCCGCCGCGCCGATGTGCAGGCCGAGCCCGTCACCGCGCAGGCGTACGGTGTCCGGCGATTCGTAAGCGAGATTGATGCGGCCTTCGGCACCGGTCCAGCTGAGCAGGCTCGGTGTCGCGTGCGGCATGGTGGCAATGCGGTCGCCGGTGGCCATGTCGAGCGGGACGAGACGCAGCACGGCGTGCATGCCGTTCTGGTGCGAGACGAGGTGAAGGTCTTCGGCGTACGTCTTCTCCGCCACCACGGGTGAGATACCGAACCATGACCCGCGGGTGCTGAACGGGATGTCGTGGACGGAGAAGGCCGGGCCGGACGGGGCGGCGGTCATGCAGCGTGACTCGTTTCTGGAGCAGGGGTGATCGGCTCTTGGGCAGGCAGGAATGACGGGCCGGCGGCAGGCGGCCGGTGGTGGACCGTGACGCGGTGGGGAGGAGTCAGTCCTTGACGGCGCCGGCGGTCACGCCGGCGGCAACGTAACGCTGGGCGAGCACCAGAATCACCGCGGCGGGCAGCGAGGCCACGACGGCGGTGGCCATGATGGCGTTCCACTCTTGGTTGTTGTTGCCGATGTAGTGGTAGATGCCGAGGGTGATCGGCTCGTGCGCGCCGCCGTTCGCGAGGGTGCTGGCGAAGACGAAGTCGGACCAGGACCACAGGAACGCGAACAGCGACACCGTGACGACGGCGTTGCGGCTCATGGGCAGCACGATCGACCGGAAGGTGCGCACCGGCCCGGCTCCGTCCGTTTTCGCGGCCTGAAGCAGTTCGCCGGGGATGCCGGACATGAACGCGGTGAAGATCAGCACGGCGAACGGCACGGCCAGCGTGGAGTCCGCGACGATCAGGCCGGGCACCGACTGGAGCAGGCCGAGGCTGAGGTAGATGGCGTAGAAGCCCATCGCCATGATGATGCCGGGGATCATCTGGGCGACCAGGAAGAGGAAGCTGAGGACGCCGCCGCCGCGCGGGCGCAGTTTGGCGAGTGCGTAGCCTGCGGGCGCGGCCAGTGCCACGGTGAGGACCACGGTGCCCAGGCCGATGACGAGGCTGGTGCCGAGGTAGGGCAACTGCTGGTCCAGGACGGCGCGGTACCCCTCCAGGGTGCCATGCACGGGGATCAGGTCCGGCGGGCTCTTGCGCATGTCCTGGTCGCGGGTGAAGGACACGTTGAGCATCCAGTAGACCGGGAAGAGCATCACCGCGGTGAACAGCACGCCGATGGCCGTCTGCCACCACGTACGGCCACGCGGACCCGTGGCGGTTCGTGTTCTCGTCATGACAACGCCTGCTTCCGCTGGACCCTGACGTAGACCAGTCCGAACACCAGGGCGGCGACCACGAGCAGGTTGCCGACGGCCGCTCCGGGGCCGAAGGCGGGCAGCAGGTTGCCGAAGCCGAGCTGGTAGGACCAGGTGGCGAAGGTGGTGGACGAGTCGGCCGGGCCGCCCTTGGTCATGATCCAGATGATGTCGAAGACCTTGAGCGTGTAGACCAGGCCCAGCAGCAGGGTGATCGCGGACACCGGGCGCAGGAGCGGGAAGGTGATCCGCCAGAACCGCTGCCAGGCGTTCGCGCCGTCGAGGGCGGCGGCCTCGTAGAGGCTCGCGGGGATGGACTGCAGGCCGCTGTGGAGGACCACCAGGTTGAACGGGACGCCGATCCAGATGTTCGCGATGATCACCGAGGCCAGCGACCAGCCCGGTGCGGTCAGCCAGTTCACCGGCCCGATACCGACGGCGTGCAGGGTGGCGTTGACGACACCGGAGTCGCTGTTGAGCATCCACGACCAGGTGGACGCCGAGACGATCAGCGGGAGCAGCCAGGGCACCAGGAAGAGGGCTCGCAGGGTCGCGGAGAGCCGGAACCGCTGGTTGAAGAAGACCGCGAGGGCCAGGCCGATGGCGTACTGGAAGACCAGACACACGGTGGTGAAGACCACGGTGTGGAGCAGGGCCGGGGCGAAGGTCGGGTCGTCGAGGACGGTGCGGTAGTTCGCCGGCCCCGTGAACGGTGCATCGCCCTGGACGAAGGACCGGACCGTGTAGTTGCGCAGGCTCAGGTCGATGTTGCGGTAGAGGGGATAGGCGTAGAAGAGGACGAGGTAGAGGGTCACCGGGGCGAGGAATCCCCAGGCGGCCCACTGCTGGGACGTGGGCCGGCGCCGCGTCTTGACGGCGGCCGGGGGCGGGGCGGCGGTGGCCGCCCCGTTCCGGGAGCGCGCGGACCTGCGGTCCGACAGTTGTGTCGTGTCATTCATCGACGGTCCAGAAGGTCCTGACTGCGTGACGGTGGACTGCTTGACGGCGCGCTACTTGACGGCGGACTGCGCCGCGGCCAGCGCGTCCTTCGGCGACTGCGAGCCGCTGAGAGCGGACTGGACCGCCTTCCACAACTGCTCGGAGATCTTCGGGTACTTGGTACCCAGGTCGTCGCTGGTGCGTCCCTTGGCCGCCTTGACCGCGTCGACCCAGGGCTTCAGCTCGGCGTTCGCCGCGACCTGCTTGTCCTGGACCTCGGTGGTGGGTGCCACGTAGGACAGTGTGGTGTCGGTGTTGAGGAGGTTGTCGGTGCTGGTCAGGCAGGTCACGATCTTCTGTGACGTCGTGTAGCGGTCGGTCTTGCCCTGGACCGGGATGGTGACGAACTCGCCGCCGGTCGGGGCGGCCGCGTTGCCGCCGTCGGTGGCGGGAACGGGGATGACCCCGTAGTCGAAGCCGGCCTTCTTGGCGTTGGCGAGCTGCCAGGTGCCGTTCTCGCTGAACGCGTAGTCGCCGCTCGCGAACTCCTGCCAGCTGGTCGTCTGCGTGTTGTTGAGGACCGAGTTCGGGGCGTAGCCGTTCTTCAGCCAGTCCTTCCACAGCGTCAGCGCGGCGACAGCCTGCCCTGAGCCGAGCGCGGTCAGCTGGGCGCCCGACCCCCAGTACCAGGGCAGGAACTGGAAGGTGCCCTCCTCCGTACCGATCGCGGAGAACGTGATGCCCTTCTTGCCCGCCTTCTTGACCTTCGCGAGCGCCGCCGTCAGCGACTTCCAGTCCTTGACCGAGGCTATGTCCACCCCGGCCTCCTTCAGCACCTTCTTGTTGTAGTAGACGGCGAGGGTGTTGGCGCCGATCGGCGTGCCGTACGTCTTGCCGCCCGACTGTCCGGCCGCGAGGAGGTTGGCGTCCACCTTCGAGGTGTCCAGCTTGTTGTCCTCGGTCGTGGTGAGGACGCCGGCCTCGGCCAGGGTCGACACCACCGGGTTGTCGACGATGAGCACGTCGGCGGAGTTGTCCTGCTGGGCCGCCAGCAGCGCCTTGTTCGCCAGGTCGCTGGTGTCGAACGCGGTCCGCTTGATCTTCACCCCGGCCTTGGTGCCGCAGGCGTCGAGCAGCTTCGCCCACGCGGAGCTCTTGTCGAACTGCGGGTACGGGTCCCAGATGGTGTAGGTGCCGCTGTCCGCGGCCTTGGTGCCGGTGCTGCCCGCACCGGAGGAACAAGCGGTGGCGGTGCCGGCGACGGCGAGGACAGTCACGGTCGCGGCGGTGAGGCGGAGCCGTCTGACGGAGCTGTGCATTGCGCGTTCCTTCGTTTTCTGGCACGGGTGTGCCGAGGGAGGGTGACGAGGGGGGAAGCGGGCATGCCGAACAGCCACGGCGAGCGGTGCGTACGGTGAGGGGGGGACGGAGGATGCCCGTGATCCGTGGTCAGGAGGTGGTGCCGGGGGCCGAGGTCAGGGGGCCTCGGTGGACGGTGTGCCGGTGACGGGTCCCGTGCTGGCGCGGAGCGAGATCGGCGGCGCGAGCAGGTGGTGCCGGGGCGGCGCGTCGGGATGGTCGAGCCGCTCGACGAGGAGGTCGACGGCATGTCGGCCCATCTCCTCCGCCGGTACGTCCGCCGCGGTGAGCTGCGGGGTCACCGTCTCCGCCCACCGGCCTGCCACGACTCCGGTGACGGAGAAGTCGCGCGGTACATGACGGCCGGCCTGGGCCAGCCCGCGGTACAAGCCGCCGAGCGCGGCCTCGTTGAGGGTGACCAGGGCCGTGGTGGCCGGGTCTTCGTGCAGGATCTGTTCCAGGCACGCCTGGCCGGACGCGGCGTCGTCCCCGCAGCAGTACGTCCGGACGGCCAGCCCGCGCTCGGCCGCGGCCTTGGTGAAGCCGTCCAGCCCGCGGTGGGCGGACTCGTATCCGGCCCGCAGCAACTGCTCGGGCCGGTTGACGAAAGCGACCCTGCGGTGGCCGAGATCCGCGAGGTGATGGATGCACGCCTCCACCAGCGCGGTGTGATCCAGCCCGACCCACCAGGTGCCCTCGGGATGTGCGGTCCGGCCGATGGCGACGGAGGGGAAGCCGAGGGCGGCCAGGTGATCGACCCGGTCGTCCTCCAGTCTGATCTCCATCAGGATCGCGCCGTCGACCCGCCGCTCCCCCAGCAGCCGCTGGAACGAGCGGTCGCTGTCGACGCCGCTGGGAGACAGCAGCACGTCGTAGTCATGGGCCGCTGCCGCCTCCACCACACTGCCGATGAAGTCGAGTTGCATCCCTGTGTAGTGGTTGCCGGCCGGCGGAAAGACCAGGCCGATCGTGTTGGTCCGGCCGTTGGCCAGGGCGCGCGCACTGGCGTTGGGCCGGTAGCCCAGCTCGTCGATGACGCGCTGGATCTTCCGGCGGGTGTCCTCCGACACGGGGCGCTTGCCGCTCAGCGCGTAGGACACGGTGCTCCGCGAGACACCGGCCCGCTGGGCGATCTCACCGATGTTCACGGGCACTCCTTGAAAGGTCGAACCGGTTCGATGACTCCGGGGAACACGATCGAACGGAGTCGGTCGGCGAACCAGCTGTCGAACCGGTTCGCGTGAAGTGAAGGTAGGAACAACCCCAGCGGCTGTCAACACCTCTCATGACACTTCTCGTAACGACCCTGGAATCCAGGAGGAGCTGCTGCAACTCCCTGTGTCGGAAGTATTGCTGGTGGATTTCTGCGGTGCTAGCTTCCCTCGAACCGGTTCGATCCACCTCGTCCAGCGTCCGAACCCGCAGGGAAACCACGGAGACCCCAGAAGGCGTTTGATGTTGATTCGCGCCGACCGTTTCAACATGCTTTGCCGCATTTATGCCCGATGGTGGATGGTTGCTCATCGGCGCGGCCGGCGAGAGCGCGCAGTTCGTCGGCGTAAGTGGCCCAGTCGTCCCGGGCAAGGAAGTGGCCGACTGCGGGCAGGGTGCGCAGGTGGGCGCCGGGGATGGCATCGGCGATGTCGCGCGCGGCTGCCACGCGCAGCAGCGGGTCGCCCTCGCCATGCAGTACCAGGGTCGGCGCAGCGATCCGAGCGAGCGGGCCGTTGCCGAAGCCCTGAGCCAGCGGCAGCCTCGATTACTTCATCCCAGAATCGCTGAAACTTCGCTGGCACAAATCCGCCAGTACCCAAGATTCGGTGACAACGCTCAGCTCCCGATGGCACGGGACAGCCGATCCTGGTGTCCTGTGCCATCGAGGTCTGAGCCGGCCTGGTCGAGGTCTCCATGGCCTGCGTGCCCGTAGGTCGAATCATCAGCCTTGTTCCTGGGCATAACGGGCCGCGTACCAGATGGAGTCGATGTCGGGGTTACGCAGAGTCCCCCAGAAGCGGTCGTCGGGCATCTGTGGGATGGGCGGGTTGCCGAAGTCGGCGAGCAGTTCGGCGCGCCAGTCGACGCTCAGGTGGCTGCGGGTGGTCGCGATCCCGTACACCGCCCGGTGCGGCGAGCCCCATACCGCCTCTACCATCTTCTCCGCCGCCCATCTGCGGAGGTCGTCCCGGTGTGCGTTCGCCTGGACGATCACCTTGCGCAGCCGCAGGCCCAGCGGGCCGACCTGGCCCGGCGAGATGGTCTCGTCCCGCCCCAGCGCGTCCAGAGCCGCACTGACCTCGGGGTACTTGGCCAGCCCGGTCTCGACGGCCAGCCTGCGCATCTGCTTGCACGCCGCCTCGGCCACGCGTTCATGGGGCAGGGTGGCGACCAGCGCGCCAAGTTCTTGCAGCCCATGCAGGTACGCCACCGGCAGCGGTTTCATCCCGCCTCCGGGCAGATCCAACGGCGGGAGCTGTGCCTCCGGCCCGGGAAGGGGGTCGTCGGCGCTGCCCCACTCCGGCCGGGGTGTACGCGCGGACTCCCAGATCAGTCGGCCGTTGAACGCCACTGCGCTCCGGCCCTTGCCGCCCTCCAACTGGTCCGCCACTTCCGCCAGATAGGCGCCCAGCGAGTCGGCGCGCCCGAAGTCCGTTCCGGTCTCGTCGAAGAACCGCCCGATCGCACCGTAGGAGTCCCTCCCGGGGCGGCAGTCGATGGTGAGGCCGTCGGCGGTAACCTCGTAGGAACCGAACTTGAGGTAGCCGTGCTGCCAGTAGTACTCGGCCTCCTCCTCGTCCAGGTCGGCGCCGATGTCCCGCAGGAGACCGGTCGCTTCGACGATCTCCCGCCCGCCGAGCAGCCGGTCGTGCGTCGGGAACCGAAACGCCTCCGCGCCGCCCCGCGCCCCGTTGTGTCGACGCAGCGACGCGACCAGGTCGGGATGGAAGGTGACGTTCAGCTCCTCCTCCACCGCCCGTATCTCCTCGTCCGCCGCAGGCGGGCCGAGCGAGACGAATGTACGAGGGGCGTGTTCCCACAGCCAACTGTCAATGCGGTCCCAGGAGTTCTCGACCAGGTCGGTAGTCATGCGGCCGACTCTAGAGACAGGCGCTGACAACGCGGCGGCATAGCGCTGCCGGCCGTCGCGATCAACATTCGGTGGCACAGGACAGACCGTCCCCGCCTGGTGGGCGGCTGAGGAGATGTTCCGTCTCAGCCGATCTGATCCCTGTCTCAAATGATCTGGCCCGATTCGCCCGTCGTCTCAGATGATCTGTTCCCGTTGGTGCTGCTGTTGTCTCGTCTCACTGAGCTTGGAGAAGTGTCACTGATCCGAGCGGGATGGCCTCGAATCTCATGTCCGGTGGCTGTTGTCGAGGGTGCGGTCACCCACTGGGGTGACTCGCGTCTCGTTCAAGGTGGCTTGTCTCACGGTGGGCCCGTGGGCTGCCGGTGGCCCTGCCAGGAGGGCGAAGCCGACGATCAATTGACGGGGCCGTCAGTTGGGTGCGGCGTGCAGGAAACGCAGGACGGCAAGGACGCGCCTGTGATGGCCGTCCGCGGGGGGCAGGTCGAGCTTGGCGAAGATGTTGTTGATGTGTTTGGCGACCGCGCTGTCGGTGACGACCAGGTCTTCGGCGATGGCGGCGTTCGAGCGGCCTTCGGCCATCAGGGCGAGTACCTCTCGCTCGCGCGGCGTCAGCCGCTCCAGCGGGTCACTGTCACGGCGCAGTAGCAACTGGGCGACGACCTGCGGATCCAGTGCCGTGCCGCCGGCCGCCACCCGCCGTACCGTCGCGGCGAACTCCTCGACGTCGGCGACGCGTTGCTTGAGCAGATAGCCCACCCCGCTGGTGTCGGCGGTCAGCAGGTCGGCGGCGTACCGCTCCTCGACGTACTGGGACAGCAGCACGACGGCCGTCGCCGGCCACTGCCGACGGATCGCCAGCGCCGCGTGCACGCCCTCGTCGGTGAAACCGGGCGGCATGCGGACGTCGATCAGCGCCAGATCGGGCCGGTGTTCCCCGACCGAGGCCAACAGCGCCTCGGTGTCGCCCACTTCGGCCCTGACCTCGAAGCCCGCCATCTCAAGCACCTTGACCAGCCCCACCCGCAGCAGCACGGAGTCCTCGGCGATCACCGCTCGCACAGCGACTCCCACGGCAGCTCCGCGGCGACCGTGGTCGGGCCTCCGGCGGGGCTGCTGATCCGGAAGACGCCGTCGACGGAACCGACGCGCTTGGCCAGCCCGGTCAGCCCGGTGCCGGCGGCCGTGTCGGCGCCGCCCACACCGTCGTCGGTGACCTCCACCCGCACCGCCTTTCCGGTCCGCCGTACGCTCACGTCCACGCGTGTGGCGCGGGCGTGCTTGGTGACGTTGGTCAGCGCCTCGGAGACGACGAAGTACGCGACCGATTCGGCACCGGGCGCCACACGCCCGTCCAGGTCGACGTGGAGGCGTACGGGCAACGGTACCCGGGCGGCCAGACCGGACAGCGCCGCGTCGAGGCCGCGGTCGTCGAGCACCGCGGGATGCAGTCCGCGGACAAGGTCGTTCAGTTCGCTGATGGCCTCCTTCGCCTCACGGTGCGCCTCGTCGATCACCCTGCGCGCCTCGTCCGGCAGGTCCGTGAGCGTCGCCCTGGCCAACCCCAGGTTGACCGCGAGGGAGACCAGGCGCTGCTGAGTGCCGTCGTGCAGATCGCGTTCGATCCGGCGGCGCTCGGCGTCGGCCGCCTCGGCCAGGTCGGCGCGGCTCACGGCGAGATCCGTGACCCGCCGCTCGAGTCGCTGCGCACGGCTGGGCCCGAGCAGCACCCGCGCCGCGCGGGTCTCCACCCGGGTCACCGCCGCGGCGAGCGGGGGCGCCGCGGCGAGGAGCAGCACGCCTACCGCGGTGACGTACGCCGCCTGGATCGTGTAAAGGTCGGTGAGTCCCGTGTGCGGGAGCACCACCCACATCCACCCGTAGACGGTGGCGCACGCGATGCCGGTGCCCCATACGGCCAGGACCAGCACTTCCGCGGCGGCGAGAAGCGGCCCCAGGAGCGTGTGGTAGGCGGCCTTCCGCCAGGTCTGCGCGGAAGCGAGCAGACGGAGCGGGTGATGCGGCCCCAGACGCTCTCCCGCCGGTGCCGAGGCCGGCAGGGAGCGGGGGATGTCCGCTCCGAGCAGTTCTCGATGACGCCACCTTTGAGCCGCCGTCAGCGGCAGCGCGACCAGGAGGAGCAGGAGGACGACGGCGACCAGGCCGGGAACTATGTCCCAAGGCGTGTGCACCGATCTGACGATCGGCTTGGCCCCGAGCCACAGCCACGCCGGTACCGCGGCGAGATGCGGCACCACGCCCGCGGCCAGGAAGGTGGTGTCCTGCCGGGCCGTCCTGACCCGTCGTCGCAGTAAACGGCGGGGCGGCCCGAGTACGGAGGAGAGCGTCATAGACCGACCGTAAAGCTCCAGGTGGGGCGGGGACCATGCACCTGTCTTCAGGTTCGATGGTGAAGTCCGCACCACCCCGAAGCCGGATCCGTCCGTTACTGACCTTCGCGCGCCCCGCAGCCACGCTGTTTCCACAAGGCCGCAGACCCGCTGCGGTACTGACAGAGACGGGGTGGAAGACGCCATGGACGCACCACACGCGCAAGATCCGGGAGCCCACCGTGAGCAGGCGCCTCAGCAGCCGCGGTCCGCGGGGCGGACGGTCACCGAACTCCAGGAGACCGGAGTTCCGTACGACGCGGAGGCGGCGCCCGGTCCTGGGCCGTCGTCGCGACGCAAGTGGCGCGGTGGCGAGCCCCGTTGCCTCAGCCTGGCGCTCGTCGGCTGCGGCGTGGCCATGCTGCCCTGGCTCGTTGTCCTCGCGAAGACCCTGCCGGCCACCATGCGCGTCCGGCACTGGTCGACCGCCTGGGTGGGACTCGACGCCCTCGAGGCGCTCGGTCTGGCTACCACCGGCCGGCTGCTGCTGCGCCGGGATCCCCGCTGCGCCCTCACGGCCACGGCCACCGCCGCCCTCCTGGTCACCGATGCCTGGTTCGACGTGACAACTTCGGCCGCAGGCACCGAGTTCACCACGGCCGTCGTGATGGCCCTGGGCGCCGAGCTGCCCATGGCGACGCTGTGCACGCTGTTGGCGGTCCGCTCGCTGCCGCGTCCGTCCCGGGACCCGGGCCGAGGTGTCCGGACGGGCTGGTGACCGAGAGGCGCGGCTTCCCGCTGCTGACCGGCGTCGATCAATCACGTTTCGCATGTAATTGACTACTCTTCGTGGTGAAGGTTGATCATTACCAGGAGAACAGGTGGTGTGTGATGTCCCAGGAAATCTCGCCGGGAACGCGGTCTGGAGATGCCGACATCATCTTCTCCGGCGGTTTCATCGTGACGGTCACCGACGAGAAGTCGGCAGCGCCCGAGGCGGTGGCGGTCAAGGACGGCCGGATCGTCTTCGTCGGCAACCTGTCCCAGGCGCAGGCCAAGTGGCAGGGGTCAGACACGCGGTTGCACGACCTGCTGCCGGACCAGGCTCTGCTGCCGGGTTTCATCGATGCGCACGGCCACATCACCGGCACCGGCCTGCAGGCCACCATCGCCAATCTCCTGGCCGCTCCCGACGGCAACGTCACCGACATCGCATCCCTCCAGGACAAGCTGCGCGCGTTCGCCGAAAGCGAGGTGGGGAAACGCTCGGACTGGATCATCGGTTTCGGTTACGACGACTCCATGCTCACCGAGGGCAAGCACCCCACCCGCCACGACCTGGACGTGGTCTCCACCGAGAAGCCTGTTCTGGCGATCCACCAGTCCTTCCATCTGGGAGCGGTCAACAGCCTGGGGCTCGAACGGCTTAAGTACACCGCCACGACACCGGACCCGAAGGGTGGGGTGATCCGGCGGAGGCTGGAGCGCGCGACCGAATCCGAGCCCGTGTACGGAGAGCCGAACGGGGTGCTGGAAGAGACCGCGTTCAACCCCGCCGCCGACCTGGCCGTCGCCGGGATGGACCCCATCGACAGCGGGCAGTTCCTGGCCGTGGGCCTCCTGGCGGCGGCGAGGTTCGGCTTCACGACCGTGCAGGAGGGTGGAGCGAGCCTGGAGGTCCTGGGCCTCCTGCGGCAGGTCGCGGACGCCCACCCCGATGGCCTGCCCACCGACGTGGTCGTCTACGTCAAGGCCGACCAGGCCATGAAATCCCCTGACACGGTCCAGTCGAGCCGGGAGTACACCAAGGGCCTGCGGACGGCCGGAGTGAAGCTGCTCCTGGACGGCTCGCCCCAGGGGCGCACCGCCTGGCTCACCGAGCCCTACCTCACCCCTCCCGACGGCCAGAACGAGAACTACCGCGGCTATGCGACCCTGCCGGACAAGGACGTCCTGGCCCAGGTCCGGGCGGGTTTCGCCAACAACTGGCACGTCATCGCGCACGTGAACGGCGACGCCGCCATCGACCAGCTCATCCAGTGCGTGCGCACGGCCACCAAAGAAGCCGGACAGGACCGGCGTACGACGGCGATCCACTGCCAGACCGCCCGCGAGGACCAGGTCGAGGCGTTTCGGGAACTCGGGATCATCCCGTCGTTCTTCTCCATGCACACCTACTACTGGGGCGACTGGTACCGCAAGACCGTGCTCGGTCCCGAACGTGCTGTCGACATCTCGCCGGCCCGGTGGGCGGTGGACCGCGGCATGGCCTACACCTCACACCATGACGCCCCCGTCGCCCTGCCCAACTCGATCGCCATCCTGTCCAGCCAGGTCACCCGCGTCACCCGCGTCACCCGCTCAGGAAGCGTCCTGGGCCCGGACCAGTGTGTGTCGGCCCTGGACGCGGTGAAGTCCATCACCATCAACGCCGCCCGCCAGTACTTCGAAGAGGACACCAAGGGCAGCATCGAGGTCGGCAAGCTCGCCGACTTCGTGATCCTCAGCCACAACCCGCTCACGATCCCCGAGCGGAAGATCAAGGACATCATCGTCGTGGAGACCATCAAGGAGGGCAGGACCGTCTACCCGCCCTCTCCCACGCTCCCAGGCCCCGCCCCCGTCCTGCGAAAGGCCATGTCCGCAGCCTTTGCCCACTGCTGACGCCCCGAAGGTCACCCAGCCGAGGGGTTGAGTACGGGCCCGCCGACTGCGAACACCCCCTGAGACCCCCAACAGGCGACGCACGTCTCGCAGCGTAGGAAAACGGGAGATTACTCCAGCGACCCACAGCGTTCATCCAAGCCCATCCACTGGTCTCCGGGCACCCCGGCACCAGCAGACCAGATCGGCTGAGACGACGTGCAGCATCCGCACGCACCGGACCGGATCAGTTGAGATTCCGAGCCGCTGCTTATCTCAGCTGATCTGGTCGCCGCAGGTCACGAGCACGGCTTCGGGCCAGACCAATTGAGAAGGGACAGGAGACACGGCTGGTCGCCACCTGGCGGCCCCGACGTCGGGCGCGGGTCAGAACGAGGCGGGCTCGATGATCTGCTCGCCCTCGCCCTCGGGCGGCTCGAACCGGTCGTAGAAGTCGTCCAGCGCCTCGGCAGTGACGGCCAACGCGTTGGCATCCTCGCGCTGGTTGCGTGCTTCGAGGCGCCGCAGCAGCTCATCGCGCGGGACGGGGAGATACAGGAGCCGGGGCCGGACTCCGGACCCCGGACTCCGGAACGAGGTTCTTCCACTCGTCGCGTTCCTTGCGCGTCCACAGCCCGTAGTCCAGCACAGCGCAACGACCCGCGGACACCGGCCTGGTCAGTTCGTCCCGGACTTCGGCGACCACCGGGGCATCCCAGGCCGAAGTACTCCCGCTCGGGACAGTCCACGCCGTACCGGCCGTGCCGGGCATGTACCCGCTCGTCGACCGACAGCCGCACCGCACCGCCGAGCTCCAGCCGCCGCCTGGCGTACGTGGTCTTCCCAGATCCGGTCAGCCCGACCAACAGGAACACCACCGGCTCCGCGCCGGGCACCACCGCCGCCACACCCATCCTCGATCCGCTGCAGTCCCTGTCCCTCCCAACCTGTCACCATCCGCCCCACCGCTCGGCCGACACCGACCAGGGTCGTCGTCTGATGATCGACGCGTTCAACAACCTACCTGCGCGTCTTGCGAGCAACTCCTACGTAGACAGGAACCCGTTCGTCGTTGATCTCCAGATCGGGTTCAGGGCGCCAGCGTGTGGCAACCTCGATGCCCGGGTCAAGGAGTTCCAGGCCGTCGAAGAAGCGAGCGAATTCGTCACGCGATCGCACCTGGGCGGGAATGCCGCTCTTCCGATAGATGCCGACGATGCGATCCCACACCTCAGGTTCAAAGTCGCCCGTTACATGCGACAGCATGAGGTAGCTCCCCACAGGTAGGGGTGCGAGAAGTTTATCCACAAGTTCGTATGGGCCATACTCGTCCGAGACGAAATGCAGGAGAGCCACCATAGACAGCGCGATCGGCTCGTCGAAGCTAAGGATCTCCCTCGCCGAGTCGATGATCTTTCCGGGATCTCTGACGTCCGCCTCTATGTATTTGGTCGACCCCTCGGGGGTACTCCGTAGAAGCGCCTCAGCGTGACGCAGCACGATGGGATCATTGTCCACGTACACCACGTGTGCGGCAGGGTTTATTGCCTGGACAACCTGGTGAAGGTTCGGTTCAGTCGGGATTCCAGTTCCAATGTCGAGGAACTGCCGAATGCCGTGACCAGCCAAGAGCTGGGAAGCTCGATGCATGAAGTGTCGGTTAGTCCGCGCGGCAACCTTGATACCCGGAAACAGGGATATAGCCTGCTCCGCCGCCTCTTCATCGACGGGATAACTATCCTTCCCTCCCAGATAGTAGTCATACATGCGCGCCGGATGGGGCCTGCTGGTGTCGATGGGGCGTAATGTCATCCTCGGTCCTCTCTCAGTCACAAACAAACAAACAAATCGAAGGCCGCCGCCAATCGGCCCTACCCGACTCAGGCCAGAGGGAAATCGGCCAAGCCTGACTTAGCCCCCTCGGCCTCATCCATGATGGCCCACAACTGAGGCGGCTCCGGGTCCGTGCGCTTCAGTAGTTCCTGGCGCTTCGCGCGCAGGCTCACGCGTCTTTCTAGGATCTCGGGAGATATACGCGGCAACCCGAGTCCCAGCACAGCACGGGCATAGCCCTCGGTCTGGAGCAGCCCCGGCACGACGGCAGGTTCGTAGGTCCGGCACGACGGCAGGTTCGTAGGTCCGGCACGACGGCAGGTTCGTAGGTCCGGATGCTAGTCGCGGCCGCCTCCAAGGCAACGTGAACACCGAACCAGCTCGGGAGCACGTCGCGGAAGCCCTGCCACCAGCCTGGCCGATTCGCTTTCTCAGTCAGGTCGAGGAACTCGGCGATTTCCGCCTCGCTGACTTCGTATATTTCCAGCAGCGCGTTGCCAGTTGCCCACTTCAAGGATGTTTCTGCTCGCTCAATCCTGGTGATCGTCGTGTGCGCCATGCGCAGCCGCTTGGCAGCCTCCTGCGCCGTCAGGCCGGCGGCCACGCGCAGTTGGGTCAACCGTCGGCCAAGGACGATCTGAAGCACCGTCGGCGCAGACCGCGGCTCGCCCACGTCAGTCCCCTCCTCCGGAAGCCATCACTCCGAGCAGTGCGCCACGGGCTCAGCGCACAGCACAGCCCGCACATCGAGAGATGCACATTGCAGAATAGGCCTTTCTAACTGCCGTGCGTCGAGGGATAGTTACGCGGTGATACAGCTCACGTTCGGCTCCACGCTTCCGTAACCTTCGCCCCCAGGAAGACCGAAATGCCCCACCCCGCGTTGTTCCGCGTCCTCCTCCAGGAGCGCCACTGGGACGACTGGGCTGTGTTCGCCCCGCTCTTCGAGGAGACCGCACGCAACGTCGGCAAGGAACTCAGCTCCCGCAAGGTGGAGTTGGCCACGCTCCCCCGACGCACCTTCGACCACTGGTTCTGCGGGGACTGGTTTGGCACACCGCAGCGGCACTACCGGCCGGTCCTGGAAAGGGTGCTGGCGGTCCTGGTGCTGCGCCTTTCGCAGCGCACCGCGCCCGTCGGCAGCCCGGCTCCGGATCCTTGGGAGACCTTCGTCGACTTCCGTGACGCGGTCGAACGCGACTTCACCCGCACGCGCCGCCTGGCGGACTACGCCCGGGCTCTGGGCTACTCGCCCCGCACCCTCCCTCGGGCCACCCTGGCCGGCGCAGGCGTGGGAGCGAAGGAATTCATCGACCGGCGGGTGATCCTGGAAGCCGAACGCCTTCTTACGCACGGCGACCAACCAGCCTCCCGTATCGCGGCCCAGCTCAGCTTCACCAGCGCCACCGACTTCAGCACATACTTCGATCAGCGCACCGGTCAGTCGCCCATCACCTTCCGTGCGACCGTACTCGGCCGCTCCGCGAAGAATGGCCCAGGCGATACGCCCGGTACCGGGCGACCAGGGCAGTGAGGGCCGCCCCTGCGAGCGGTGCCACCAGATAGACCCACAGATGTGACCAATAGACGGGCTGGTGGGCCCAGAGGGCGGGACCGAACTGGCGGGCGGGATTGGCGGATCCGCCGGTGAGGGTGATGATGGCTACGGCGGTGGCGGCGGGGCGGGCGAGCGGGATCCAGCGCGTCCACGTGGGGCGGGACATCAGCAGCAGGGTGACGGTGAGGATCGCGGCGGTGGCCGCGGCTTCGGCGGTGAACACGGCGGCGGCCGAGCAGGCGGGGGCAGGCTGGAGGGCGGCGTAGGCCATGCGTTCGCCGACGACCGGGCCCCATATGAGGCGGGCCAGGCCGGTGCCGGCCACGGAACCGGTGAGCTGGGCGGCGAAGTACGGCAGGACACGGCGGCCGGGAAAGGCACCGGTCAGCCACAGGGCGAGGGTGACGGCCGGGTTGAGGTGGCCACCGGAGTGACGGCCCCATGGGCAGGACAGCGCCCACGAGAGCGCCGCCCCGACGATCACGGCCACGGCCGCGAGCTGGAGGTGCGGTTGCGGCAGGGCCTGGCTGATGGGGGAGGCCATCACCCAGCGGACGACGGTGACCAGGACGAACAGCACGCCGGCAGTGAGGGCGAACTCCACGGCGGCCGCGGCCCTGGCGGTCGTGCCGCCCGGGGTCGCGGACCGCCCCGCGGTGCCGGCTCCACCGGTGCCGCCGCCGGGCACCGTGCCTGTGGCCCACCGGGCGGACACACGGGACGAGGCGAGCATCGTCAGCCCCAGGTCATCTCGCCGGTGGCAACCTTGGTGCCCAGGTCCAGGGCCACGAGCAGGCCCAGGTCCCGGTGGCGCTCCAGGATCGCGGCCTTCAGCGCCTCGGAGTCGTTGCCGCTCTTGGCCAGCTCCTCTTCGAACTCGGCCAGGTAGGTGCGGGTGTAGGCGATCACGGAGGCGTCGGTGGCGGAGCCGGCGGAACGGTGGCCGGCCACCACGAAGCGCGGGGCGAGCCGCTCCATCTCGGCGAGCGTCTCGGCCCAGGCGGCCCGCTCGCGCGGCGTTGGGGTGTCGGCGGTCCACACGTGCAGGCCGGCGAAGAGCAGAACCCCGCCCACGACCGCGCGGTCCTCGGGCTGCCACAGGTACTCGGTGCGCCAGACCAGGTCGGGGTGGCCGCCGCGGAACTCGAAGTCGTGGCCCTCGATGCTGACGCGGTCCCCGTCCAGCACGTCGGGGATGATCACCTCGGTGGTCAGGTTCTTGCCCAGGTGTGCCCAGGTCTTGAGCTTGCCTTCCCAGCTGGCCTTGATCCGCTCCACGATGGTGGCGGTGGCGACGATCCGCGCCTCCGGGAACGCCTGGCGGATCACTTCCAGGCCGAAGTAGTAGTCGGGGTCGGAGGTGGTGACCACGACGGTGGTCAGCTCCTTGCCACTGTCGATGATGTCCGCCAGGACCCGGTGCTGCTCGGCCAGTGTGAACTGGCCGTCGACCAGTAGGGCTTCGCGCTCGCCGGTGATCAGGACGGACGACTTGTGCAGGCCGGTTTCGCCGGCGGTGTGGACGGTGTACGTCAGGGTGGACGACATGGGAGTACCGCCTTTCAGAGTGTTGTGAGGGGTGGGTTCAGGCGGCCGTGGCAGCGGCCAGGTGCTGGTTCAGGGCGCGGGTGAGCATGTCGGCCGAGGAGGCCGGGCCGCCCAGACGGTCGGTGCCATGTGCGGTGTGCAGCAGCAGCGTCGGGTAGCCGTCGACATTCAGACGACGCACCTCGAGGAAGTCGGCCTCCGCCTCGGCACGGGCGGCGGGCGAGGCGTACACGGCTGCTACCGCCTCGGCGTCCAGCCCCAGCTCGGCGGCGAGGTCCCGGTAGACCGCGGCGCCGGAGAGGCTGCGGCCGTCGACGTACCAGGCACGCTGCATCGCGGCGGCGGCATCCAGGGCGTTCACGCCCGGCTGGCTGCGCAGCGCGACCAGGCCCGTGGCAGCATCGGCGGAGTCCATCACGACCGTGCCGTCGGCCAGCGCGGCACGGTAGCCGTCGCCGAAAGTGACGCCGGTCAGCTCGGTGATGCGCTCGTTGGCGCCCGGGATGTGCGGGTAGGCCGACACCGGCAAGGCGCGCGAGCCGGTGAACAGGCCGCCGGACAGCACCCGCAGCTCGATCCGGTCCGCGTTGGCGGCGGCGAACTCGTGCAGGGCCTGGCCGAAGCCGTAGCACCAGCCGCAGTAGGCGTCGAAGGCGTAGGTCAGTCGAATGCGCTCCACGGAGCTCATCACGTGTCGTCCTTTCCAGATTCCGTCACCCGGCTCCCTGGCTCGGCCGGGCTGACACTCTCAAAGCCATGGTCAGAACGCGGGCACAGCCGCGAGCACACCCGGATACGCAGACGACTCTCTAGGGTGAAAAACTGACAGCCTCGCGAGTCCCCCTCGCTGTAAGTCCCACCAGACGGCCGCCGTCCCGCCCCGGGCTCTCTGCCTTCGCAAGACGGATCAATCGCCCGCAGGACTGATCAGGAACGGCTGCCCGGGTACATCGAAGTCGTCCAACCGCAACGCTTGAAAAGGCGAGTCGAGGTGGCCCAGGTGACCGCGACGGGATGTCGGTCACCTGTCGGGGGCAGTCTGTCCGGTGGCGGCGGCTCGTCGGGGGGCCGGCATCTTCCAGAGACGGCCGGCGCTCACCGGGCGGCCCCGACCCCGAGGCGCCACCATGCACACCCCCGTCACGGTCATCGGCGCCGACCAGGCAGGGCGGCCCCGCCAGCGTGAACAGAGTCACCGCCAGGTCCCGCCCCGACCTGGCGGTCCGGTCCGAGGACCCGTGGTCACGCCGCGGCTTCTTCCTTGGTGCGCAGGCGTCCCCGCGCCATGAGGCGGTCGAGCCGTCGCTGCTCCGCGGCCGCCCAGTGGCCCACCCGCTCGGGGTCGAGGGGCGTGCCGTGGCCGACGTGGAGTTTGGTGGGGCCCAGGGCCAGCATCTCGCGCAGGCTCGCCAGGTTGCCGAGCCGGTCGTCGTGGAAGGGCGGGTTGGCGGGCCGCCCCTTGACGAAGCCCATCAACGGGGTGGCCACGAGGTCTCCGGCCACCAGGTCGCCGTCGTCGGTGAGGACGGAGACGGAGCCGGCGGTGTGGCCCGGAGTGGGCATGATGCGCGCCTCGACACCGAAGTCCGACAAGTGGGTCTCGCCACGGATGAGCACGTCCGGTTCGAACGGCTCGGCGGTTTCGCGCACCATCGAGGTGCGGGCGAAGAGCCGCCCGAACAGCCCAGTGGGCAGGTACGGCTCACTGACCCGGCCCGCTTGGTAGATGCCGAGGTCGGCGATGTGGCCGGCGATCGGTGCGCCGGTGAGTCGGCTGAGTTCTGCGGCGGAGCCGAAGTGGTCGATGTGTCCATGGGTGACGACGATCAGGCGAACGTCCTTGGGGTCCACGCCGTGGGCGGCGACCTGGTCGTGAATCAGCCGGCCGCTGCCGGGTGTTCCGGCGTCGACGATGATCGGTTGCCTGCCCAGCAGCAGATAGGCATTGACGGCGTGCCGACCGAACACGGGAATGGCAATGACCTTGGTCGGAGACATCGAGGAACTCCTCAACAGGCATGGGGGGCTGGGCCGCCGGGCGATGAGGCGGGGACGCGGTCGGCCCGCAACGGACATCCCTCACAGCATCCTGAACATTGATCAGATGCTTGCTAAGCACTGGGAGGGGCGGGCGGCCTGTGCATCCGTGCCCAGGCCGCCCGACGCGGTCAGCTGAAGAACGGGTCGTCCACGACGTGAACCCAGCCGCCGCCCGGCTGGCGTCGGAGGATCTCGGTGGTGGTGGAGACCACCGGTTCCGGTCCGACCCCGGTGAGGGTGGCGATGTTCGACACCAGGGCGACGTCGTCGACCTGTCGGATCTCGCGCATTTCGAGCTTGAGGTGGGCACCGCTGTCGACCATCTGCTGCATGGCCTGGCGGATGGCGTCCGTGCCCACCAGGTGGGTTCCGGGGGTGGGGACGAAGTGGGCGTTCGGCTCGTAGAGCGACACCAAACCCTCGACGTCGCCGGCCTCCAGGTACTCCATGTACAAGGTCCCCACCTGCTGGGGTGTCTCGGCACGGCGCCGGGCGGTGACGCCGACCGGCTTGTCGCCCCAGCCGGCCGCGTCGATCAGGTCGTACCAGGTGGGATAGGCGCCGTAGGGCAGGTGGCGACGCAGCAGGTCGCCGATGAAGGTCGTCGGGGACGCCTTGTGGGGCTTGGCCACGGCCTGGGTGATGATGAGGTCGCTGAACCCGTGGGCCAGGTCCTGACGCGGCAGCAGGGCGTGCACTTCGTCGGCGAGGCCGGCCGGAAGGCTCTCGCGGTGGATTCCGAGGATGTCGGTGGCGATACCCAAGTGGGCCAGCGCCACCTCCGTGCCCTTGCGCGGGGCGATGCCTTCCGTGGTGTGCAGAGCGATGGCGTCCCAGGCGACGGCGATACGCTCTTCCTCGACACCCTGCTCGCGCAGGAATGCCGCTGCGATGTCGGCGCCGTCGACCTCGAAACGCTGGTCGCCGTTGCTGCCCTCCTCGCTCAGTCCCAGGTCGTGCAGGACGCAAGCGACGAACAGCAGCTCGTCGTCGTAGTCGGTACCGGCGCGCAGACCCTGGTTCTGGGCATGGGCGCGGGCGAAGACGTAGCTGCGGACGCAGTGATCGTGAATGAAGGCAGGCGTGGCCTGTGCCGCAAAGGCGAATGTGTCCCGGGTGAGGCTCGTGTCGGGGAGGTCGAGCTGCTCGAAGAGGGACAGGTGTGCGTCGGTGGTCATGATGTGTCTCCTTCATTTGGGCCCCGGTCCGGGGCGGATCGGCACGGTGGCCGGGCGGCACGCTCACGCGTGCCGGGTATGGGGGGTGTGGTGCGGTTGCACGGCACGTGGCGTGACAGCCGATCGCCACACGGGGGGATGTGCGGCTGGAGTGCTGTGCTTACAGCTGGGCGACGAACGCGTCGATGTGCGCGGCCACCTGGTCGGGCACCTCAAGGGGCGAGAGGTGGCCGGTGTCCTTCAGGACGGTCAGCGTGGCGGTCGGGATCAGCGGCAGCAGGTGGTCGGCGAGCACGGTCGGCGGGTCGACCTTGTCGTCGCTGCCCGCGAGAACCAGCACCGGCACCTCGATGGCTGAGACGCCGGCCGACACGTCCTGGACCAGGCCCTGGCGCGGCCACTCGAGACGGGCCTCGTCGCCGCCGCGCAGACTGTCCTCGACCACCTGCCGGCGCAGCTCGGGAGTCAGCCCGCCGCGGGTCAGCATCAGGTCGATGCTCTGAAGAACCGCCTCCTCGCTGTCGTAGGCGTGGGAAACCGTCTCCTGTACCTGCTCGGTCACCCCGACCGGCGCGGGCGGCGCGGGCGCCACGAGGACGACTCCCCTCAGACCGGCGGGCTTGCGTGCGGCCAGCAGCTGAGCCACCTTGCCACCCATGGAATGCCCGACCAGCACATAGCGGGAGTATCCGAGCGCGTCGACGACCCGCTGCGCGTCGTCCGCGAGCTGCTCCAGGTCATAAGGTCCCGGCACGCCCGTGGAGTCGCCCCAGCCACGCTGGTCGTAGGCCACGAAGCCCTGCCCGGGATCCAGACGCTCCAGCACCGGGATCCAGGTGCGCCGAGAGCCTCCCCAGTAGTGCAGGAAGATCAGCGCCGGACCGTCACCCTCGCGGACGTGGGCGTACACCTGGCCGCCCTGCACGTCGAAGAAGCGGCCCACCACATTCTGCGAAGTCATTGCCGGCTCCTCGTCCGCGGCCGGGGCTCTCGGACCGCTCCACCGGTGTGTGGAGTCGGCTGCCCCGTGCTCGCTCTTCGATCCTGCTCCGGAATCTCCCTTCCAGGCCACGGCTCATCTGCCAGCATGCGCATCTTTTAGGCCAGAACGGTGCGGGTGGGCCCTTACTTTCCGGTCACGCGATCAGCAGCTTTATCAGGGGATTCATCCCGGGAACGTCCCTGGGGCAGGGCACGGCGGCTCCCTGTCCCTCGCCGCGACATTGGTGCCGGACGTAATATTGCGGCCATGAACAAGCACCGGGTCATGGTCCTGGCGGTCGACAGCGTGCTGCCCATGGATCTGGGGATCCCCACGCAGATCTTCAACGCCCGTCCGAACACCCCCTACGAGCTCACCGTGTGCGGCGACACCGAGGAGGCCGTGACCACGAGCGCCGGTTTCACCCTCGGGCTGACCGCGGGTCTCGAGGCGCTCGCCGAAGCGGACACGATCATCGTCCCGGGCTTCGAGGACTTCCGGCGCCCTCCGCGCCCACGGGTGAGGGCCGCTCTCAAGCTCGCCGGCCGCGCCGGGATACGCATCGCTTCCATCTGCACCGGCGCCTTCGCCGTCGCCTCGGCCGGACTGCTCGACGGCCGCACCGTCACCACCCACTGGGCCAAGGCGGACGACCTCGAAGAGCTCTACCCCCGGCTGCGCGTCGACCGCAACGTCCTCTACATCGACAACGACACCATCCTGACCTCCGCGGGATTCACGGCCGGCATCGACCTGTGTCTGCACCTGGTCCGCAAAGACCTCGGCGCAGCCGTCGCGAACGACATCGCCAGGGACATCGTCGCCGCCCCACACCGCGACGGCGGACAGGCCCAATACATCAACAGGACCCTCCCCACCCCCCAGGCCACCACGCTCGCCGACACCCGTGAACGGGCCCTGCTCCACCTCGAAGAAGACCTCACCATCCCCCACCTCGCCGACCATGCCGGCGTCTCCCCACGCACCCTGACCCGCCTATGGCGCCAGGAAACCGGCGTCAGCCCCCACCAATGGCTCCTGACCGCCCGCATCAACCGCGCGCGAGAACTCCTGGAGACCACCGACCTGCAGATGGAACAGATCGCCATCCGGTGCGGCCTCGGCAGCGGCGCCAACATGCGCGCCCGATTCCGTGACGCCCTCGGCGTCACGCCCACGGCCTATCGCCGCACCTTCCAGCACCAGGCCGCCTGACGGCGAAGGCCGCACTGCGCGGTCACAGAGTCCGTCGACCTTCCTGACTCTCCGACCTCAAGGCACCGGGACTGAAATACCTGGATTTACCGCCGCAAAACCGGGCTAGACGCCCAATGTGAGGTCGTGTTCTACGTCTCTGCTGTCCGTCCAAGAGGCACTTCGGGGGGCGGGAGTCCGACACGCGAAGTGGGCCTCGGAGACGACTCGCCCCGCAGCGGGGTGGGAGGCACTGACCAGGACAGAACTGGCAGTTACCCGTCTGATCGGCTCCGGGCTCACGAACCGGGCCGTCGCAGACAACCTGGGTCTGTCGCCGAACACGATCGGCACGCACGTCCGGTCGATCTTCGCCAAGCTGGGCATTCACTCGCGCGTACAACTGGCGAACGCTCTCCACAGACGGGGAGCCGAGTTGTCGGGTCGGAGTCCGACGCCCCCGGGAACTCCGGATTGAACCGACCGCACTTGGATCAGGCGGAGCGGTCGCAGAGTTCGTCGACGTACGTGCGCGCATCCGCCTTGGGCAGCGTCCAGGGCAGGAAGACGACCCGGTAGATGATGGGGGCCACCACCCGGTCGATCAACTCGTCGCCGCTGAATGTGCTGCCAGGCCGGGCGGCGAATTCGGCTGCCTCTGCCCGCTGGTCGCGCAGGCAGTCCGATCCGCCGACTGAAGGGCCACTGAACGTCCTGAAGATCCTCTTCAGCGCCTGGCACGACCGGTCGGGCAAGGTAGAGGGCATGCGTGTGCTGGTGATGGACGACGACGCCCGTCTCGTGGAGCTGCTCCAACAGGGCCTACGGGCAGAGGGTTTCGCGGTGGACGCCGCGAGTGACAGCCTTGACGGTCTTGCCAAGGCAGCGGCCGACAACTACGACGTGATCATTCTCGATGTCATGATGCCCGGCCTGAACGGCTACAAGGTGTGCGCCCACCTGCGGTCGATCGGCGACAACACCCCGATCCTGATGCTGACGGCGAAAGACGGTGAGTACGACGAAGCGGAAGGACTGGAAACCGGGGCCGACGACTACCTGACGAAGCCCTTCTCCTTCGTCGTCCTCACCGCTCGGCTGCACGCCCTGATACGCCGCGCGCGCCCGGAGCGGCAGATCGTCCAGCACTTCGGAGACCTGGAGATCGACACAGGAGCCCGCCGCTGCCGCCGCGCGGGTAGGGACATCGCCCTCACTCCTCGGGAGTTCGACGTCCTGACGCTGCTCGCGGCAACGCCGGACATCGCCATCAGCAAGGCCGCCATCCTGGACCGGGTCTGGGACAGCGCGTACGAGGGCGGCCCGAACATCGTGGAGGTCTACGTCAGTGCTCTTCGCCGGAAAATCGACCGGCCCTTCGGCCGGGCCAGTATCGAAACCGTGCCCGGCGGGGCCTACCGGCTCCGCTCCGACGGAGCCTGACCGCGGACGCAGCCGACGCCTGTGGCTGCGGCCGCAGACCGTGCGCGTCCGTGCCACCGCCGCCGTCGCACTCGTCGCCAGCCTTGCCCTCGCCGCCTGCTCGGTGGTCCTGCTCTACGCCGTCCACACCAACCTGGTCACCTCCGCCCAGAACGCGGCTCGTGACCACGTCGACAAGGCAGCCCACCAACTCGGGTCAGGAACACCTCCGGCCGACGTACAGGCCGCTCTGCCGGACATCATCCTGGACACCGCGCCCCCCGCCGGCTCATCGTCCACCGCATCAGCAGACCAGGGTGCCAGTGCCAGTGTGGGAACGCCCACGGGGCCGATCCTGGTGCAGGCTTTTCCGAACCGTGCTCCCGCGCATACCGCCGTCATCACTCTGACCTGGGCCCTGGTCCCCTGTACCGCCCTGCTGGTCCTGCTGGTCGCCTACCTGACGTGGTACGCCATGGGCCGGGCGCTGCGACCGGTGGAGAACATCCGTGCCGAGTTCGCCGACATCACCGCCCACAGTCTCCAGCGGCGCGTCCCCGTCCCCGACTCCGACGACGAAGTCGCATCGCTGGCGGAGACGATGAACGGCACTCTCGATCAACTCCAGCGTGCCGTCGGACGGTTGCGGACCTTCACCTCGGACGCCTCGCACGAACTGCGCGGCCCCCTCACCACCCTGAAGGCCCGTCTTGAGCTGGCCCTGGCCCGTCCCGACCGGGCTGAATGGACCGCGGTCGGCAACGAAGCCCTGCGCGACACCACACGTCTTGAGGACATCGTCACCGATCTACTGCTCCTTGCCCGCCTGGACGCCCGCCAGCCCCTGAAACTCCAACCCCTGCGCGTCACCGACCTCTTGCGACGGACCCTCGCCGAGCGCTATCCCCGTCAACCGGTCGTCCTCGTCACGGACTCCGACCCCGACGAGGCGATCCTGGGCAGCCCTACGGCACTCGCCCGCCTCTTCACCAACCTCCTCGACAACGCGCTGCGCCACGCACACAGCACGGTGACCGTGGAAGTGCGCCACACCGAACATGAGGTGGTCGTCGAGGTGAGCGACGACGGTCCGGGCATCCCCGAACCTGACCGAGAGAGGGTCTTCGACCGCTTCACGCGTCTGGACAACGCCCGTACCCCCAGCGAGGGCGGCACCGGTCTTGGCCTCGCCATCGCCCGTGACATCGCGACCGCCCACGGGGGGACGCTCACCGCCGAACCACCTCGGACCACCGACGGGGGTGCCCGTCTGCTCCTGATCATCGCCAGGCAAGACCAACCGCGCAGCCACGTCGCGGCCGCGCGCCTGAAGATCGGACGCGCGTGAGGGCGTGTGAGTGGGCGCCGTGCTCAAGGCTCCCGTGGCGTCGAGAGTCGAGAGAGGTGTTCTGCGCTCCTTACGGCCCCGCGGTCCGGAGAACGCTCCATCACCCATTCATGTGAGAGACAAGCGGCCGATTGATCATCGACGCTGGATCCAGAACCGGTGCCCGCGCGAAGCCGGACACGGCTGGACGGGCACCCTGGTAAACACTTGTGGCCGCCCGCGGGGCTGGAACGGCACCCAAGTGTGACCGCGTGCCTCCGGTACCCGGACCGGGGACCCAGGCACGCTCCAGTGAGAGATGGATCCGATGGAAGGGGCAGCTCCGATGGCGCTGAACTACTCCCTGGCGTCGACCAGAAAGGTGACCGCCGCCAACGGAATCGAGTACGCGTACCGTGAGGTCGGCGAGGGCGGAGTGCCCCTGGTTCTGTCGGTGCACTTCAGGGGCAACCTCGACAACTGGACCCGGCGCTGGTGAACGCGCGGTGGGCTGCGGGGTCGGCGCTGCTTTTGACGGGCCCGGCGGTGTGCTGGTGAGCGCAGGCGACAGTGGAGTCCACCGCGACGATCCAGCCGAGGTCGCCTTCAGTGTCGGCCTGGGTCGGCAGAGCGGGCCGGTCCGGTATTTGAACGTGATCGCGTTGACCTGCCCGGCATCGACCCGCTCGCCATGCGGCTGGTGTTCACGCTCCACCGGGCGGTCAACATGGTGGTCTACGACCTCGAATCCACCGTGCACCGGCCACGCGGCTGGTCGTGGCCCGGGTTCCGCGTGCTGTTCGCGATCTGGCTGTCCGCCCCGGTCGAGGCGAAGAAGGTCGCGGAGCTGTCCGGCATGAGCCGGGCGGCCGTGTCGGCACCGGTGAACACGCTGGAGCGGGACGGCCTGGTGCGGAAGGAGCGCGCGGCCTACGACGGACGCGCCGTGGGACTCTCGCTCACCGATTCAGGCCAGGAGGCGATCACGTCCGCGTTCCTCGCCCACAACAAGCGGGAGCAGGAGTGGGCGGGCGCCCTCAGCGAGGACGAGACCCGCACGCTGATCGAGCTACCGGGCAAGCTGACCGCCCACTCCGTCGACTTCGACGCCAGGCATCGGGCCTGAGACATCAGGTGCTGAAGGGGATCTTCAGGACGTTCAGCGGATCTTCAGCCGGCAGGGGCGAGGGTTGCCTCGTACTCGATCCCGAGGGAACCGGGGCCGGACGTGTGCCGGTACCCCCTGTGTCCCTCCACCTGCGAAGGAGTTGATCACATGAAGGTGCGTAGGAACAGCATCTCGCGTCGTCGGGGTGCCGTGATGGCCGGCGCACTGGCCGTACTGCTCGCCTCGGGCGGGGTTGCCGCTGCGGCCTCGACCGGCAGCAGTACCACCAAACACGGCGGCGTCACGGTCTCCGAGGTGCCCGGCAACCCGCACCCGCACCACATCAAGCCGGGCACCGCCAAGAAGCTGCGAGACCTCCCGGTCGTCGAGGGCGGCCCCGTCACGGCCGAGAAGCCGTCCGTCGTCGAGGTGCCCGGCGCGAAGCCGAAGGGCTGGGATCTCGGCGAGGCCACGCCGGTGAAGGATGCCCCCGTCGTCGTCGGTGGCGAAGGCAACACCACACTGCGCTAGCCGCACAGCGACAGGGCAGAGGTGGGGCTGCCGCGTCGCAACCACGAAACGCCCGGCCGGAGACGTCCGGCCGGGCGTTTTGCATGACATCTGCATGACGTGCAGCGGCGGCTGCGATGCAGCGTGCTTGGTACCGTGACGGCCGTAGCCTGTCCGGTGCCGGAGTGTACCGGGAGCTCGCGGCCGAGCTGAGTCTGGACGCCGAGGCGGTGGCGGCCGCGTTCGCCTCGCCACCACGGTCGCCGACATCGCGGCAGCGGCCGAGGTCGCACCCCGCACGGTCCCCCTGTACTTCCGCTCCAAACAAGACATCGCGCTCAGCCGGTTCACCGAATCGATGGACCAGCTGACCGCCCGGTTGCGCGACCGCGAGCCCCACGACACAGCCATGGAAATCCTGGGCCGATGGCTACGGACCGAAGGACAGGACGACGAGACCAACAGGCTCGAACACCGCATGGTTCGCAGCCGACCCGAACTGCGCGCCTCCCGCATGACCGCCACCATCGACGCAGCCGTGAAAGCCCTCGCCGAAGAACTCGGCGCCGCTCCCGACGACATCGGTCCCCGCATCGCGACCGCCCTGGCATTCCTTGAAGCCGGGATGCCGCTCTCAAAGGCCCGGGACGTGATGCCGGGTCAACACAGGCGCGGAGCCAGGCACACGGGGTGCCCGGCTCCGCGTCTTCTTCGTCACAGCTGCCCGCCGGCAAACGGCCACGGCACCCGGCCGCAGCCATCGCGAGACGTCGTCAGTCCGGACGCACCGGGCCGGCGGCCAGCTCGTCCAGCCCGGGGAACGGATTGTCCGGCCGGTGCTTGCGATACACGATGTCGACGAACGACACCGGCGCCCACTTCGACGGCTGCTCGTCGATCTGATGGACCACCTGCGCATGGATGTTGTTCCGCAGATCCAGATACGGAAACGCCTCGTGCGCCGCGTCCAGTACCGCCCGGTCCACCTCCTCGACACCGAAAGCGAACATGTCGGCACCGATACCGAAATGCGCGAGAGCGCCGAGCAGATGCTTGTGGGGCGCGATCCCCGCCGAGGTGTGCAGCGCCACCGCATCCCAGATCTGGTCGGCGGCGACATCGGACAGCCCGTGCTCCCGGGCGAATCGAGCGGCCCGGAATGCACCGTCCACCTCGAACCGGTTCGGACCCTGCCCCGCGTCGGTCAGACCGATGTCGTGCAGCACTGTGGCGAGAAAGAGCGTCTCGTCGTCGTAGTCCTCCCCGGCAACGAGGTTCCTGGCGGTGGCGATACTACGAGCATAGAAGTAGCTGCGGACAGTGTGGTTGAGCAGCCATTCCGGGGAGTGCTCGGCAGTGAAGGCGACAGCGGCCTCCGTAGCGGCCGTACGCGGCCACCCTCCGATCTCCTCCGGCAGATTCTCGAGCACGCTCACTTGACCTCAGCCTCCAGCGCCAGGTGCTCGGCGATGACCGCCTCGGCCGGCCGCAGCTCACCCACGACGTTGGTCTGCTCGAAGTAGGTGTACCAGCCGGAGCTCTCGACACCGCTCAGGAACACGTCAGCCACTTCTCTCGAAGGGGCCTGCCAGACCGCAAACCACTCGTAGGACGCGGAATGCGCGGCCGGTTCCACCCTGCCCCAGCCGAGCGTCACGAATCCGATTTCCGCGAGCTGCTTCATGGCTTCCTGAATCCCTGTGAACAGGTCGTTCCGCGCCTCCTCGTCGGCGGCGAAGAACGCGGGCTTCGGTGTCCACGTCTCGACGACTACGTACATATTGCGCATCTCCTCACTAATCGTGATCGGCGTGATGTGACCAGCCTAGAAAGACCGAGGCCACCGTACGATGGCCAGATGGACAACAATCCCAAAGATCCGGCCACGGTTGCAGTGGTGGTGCAGCCGGGCTACGTCCTGTTGGACGTAGCCGTTCCCCAGCAGGTGTTCGGCCACTGGCCGGACTACGTGACCGCCTGCTGGCCTGGCGGCGCCCCCTACGAGCTGACCTTGGTGAGTGCGGTTCCCGCGGAAAACTCGCTGGTGCCCCGCGAGGTCGAGCCGCTCGACCGGCTGGACACGGCGGACACCGTGATCGTCGCCGGAGTGCAAGACCCCACCGAGTCTCCGGACGCCGAGCTGGTCGAACGGCTGCGTGACGCATACAACCGGGGCAGCCGGATGGTGTCGATCTGCACGGGCGCCTTCGCCCTGGCGGCGGCCGGGATCCTGGACGGCCGCAGCGCCACCACCCACTGGCACTGGGCCAGGCTGCTGCGAGACCGCCACCCGTCGGTCAGGGTCCGCGAAGCGGAGCTCTACGTCGAGGACACTGGCGTCTTCACCTCCGCGGGTGTCCTCGCTGGAACCGACCTGTGCCTGCATCTCCTGCGGCTCGACCATGGCCAGGCCGCCGCGAACACGATGGCCCGCTTCCTGGTCAGCCCGCCGCATCGTGAAGGAGGACAGGCCCAGTTCATCGAGCACATCCCGCCCGGCGGCGACTCCGAGATCACCGAGGTGATCACCTGGATCCTGGAACACCTCGACGAGCCGCTCACCCTGGAGTCGGTCAGCCGGTACAGCCACATGAGCACACGAACCCTGCGCCGCAGATTCCGGGCCGTGACCGGAACGAGCGTCATGAACTGGGTGGCCATGCAACGCGTAGCCTGCGCGCGCGAGCTCCTCGAGACCACTCGCCTCGGCATCGACGACATCGCCCACCGGTGCGGCTTCGGCTCCGCGGAGTCATTGCGTATCCACTTCACCGCGATGACCAGGACCAGCCCGTCGAGATATCGCCGTACCTTCGCCGCCTGACTGCTGGCTTCCGTCTCCAAACAGAGAGCCGATACAGCCGCTCACTGCTCGCCGGCCGGGAGGCGTACGGCTGGCGCCTGATCACTCCGACGCCCACTCGCCCAGTACACCAGCTTCCGCGTCGCCGCCCACCTGGCCGCCGAAGAGATCGCGGCCTCCATCGGCACCGTCGGCGATGCCCTCGACAACGCCCTGATGGAATCGACCATCGGTCTGTACAAAATCGAGTTGATCAAGCCCCAGCGGCCCTGGAAAGCCCTCAGCGACGTCGAGTTGGCCACTGCCGAATGGGTCGACTGGTACAACTACCGCCGACTCCACGGTGAGACAGGACACGTCCCACCAGCCGAATACGAAACTATCTACTACCAACAACACCCAAACTCGCAGGTCACAGCCACAATCTAGAGTCTCTACCGAATCCGGAACGGTTCACACTGCCCGAGGTGGATGCGCGCACGTACGTCGACGAACTCTGCGACCGCTCGGTCTGATCCAAGTGCGGTCGGTTCAATCCGGAGTTCCCGGGGGCGTCGGACTCCGACCCGACAACTCGGCTCCCCGTCTGTGGAGTGCGTTCGCCAGTTGTACGCGTGAGTGAATGCCCAGCTTGGCGAAGATCGACCGGACGTGGATGCCGATCGTGTTCGGCGACAGACCCAGGTCGGCGGCGGCTCCGATGGTGAGCCCAGAGCCGATCAGACGGGTGACCGCCGGCTCGGTCCTGGTCAGTGCCTCCCACCCCGACCCGGGGCCTGGCGCTCCCGTCGCCCACTGTGCGCGTCGAACTCCCGCCCCGCGAAGGACCTCTTGGACGGACAGCATCGAAGCAGCCCACCACGACGAATTCGCCGTAGCCGAGCGCGCCGTCGACGCGCTGTTCGATGACCGGTCCGAGCCGCCCCAGTGGTGGACGAAGACCAGGGGCGGGCGCCGATTGCTGAGGGGGGCTGGGTTCCGGGGAGCCCCCCCACGGACGCTCAGGCGGCGGTACCGAGGGGGTTGAGGATGGCCATGCGCCAGGTGCCGTCCTGACCACGACGGGCGACATTGGCAGTGGTGCCGGTGGCCTTCTTCCGGTTGCCGTCGGGACCGGTGATCTCGAGGGTCCACTCCTCGCTGATAAACGCGATGTCGTCGCCGGCCACGATGCGCGACGGGCCGTTGGACAGCTGGGCGTTACCGGCGATCGACCCGGCCGTGTAGTCGCGCAGCGCCTGACCGGTGACGGTCTCACCGGTGACGGTACGCATGACGGCACCGGGCGCGAGCAGGCTCAGGACCTCGTCAAGATTCCCGGAATTCATGGCCGTCTCGAAGGCCGGGGGGAGCTGCGCCGGGTCGGTAATGGGAGTCGACATGGTCGTTCCTCTCAGAATTGGATGTTGTGCAGATCGTTGAAATAGCGGGTGCTGCGCCCCGTGTGTGAAGGTCCGTCAGGATGCTCCGCGGGCAGCAGCGCCGTGCTGGCCGCCGCCGCAGGTTCCACGCATGGGGGTGTGGGACCGTCAGGCATACCGGCGAAGGAAGCCGGCCAATGCCGGGTTGACGTGGTCGGGATGAGTGAGGTTCGGCGTGTGTCCGGCCCCGGTCACGGTGACCAGCTCCTGTGCACCGGGGATCTTCCCGGCCAGTGCCTGGCCCAACGGGTACGGGATCGGCTGGTCCGCGTCGCCATGGACGACCAGGGCCGGCACCGTGATCTCACCGAGCCGGCCGGTGATGTCGTCCACTCCCATCAGTACCTGCACCGCGTCGGCGAGCCGTTCACGCGGCTGCGCCCGCCACTTCGCCAGCCACTGATCGTGGATCGCGGGCTGTCCCAGCAGCATCCCCAGCAACACCGGGGCCACTGCCTCCGGACCCGCGCCGCGGAATCCCTCCGACACACCACGCATCTGCTCCAGCGCCTCGAACGGCCAGGAGACCGACGTCGTGTCGATCAGAGCCAGGGCCTTGACCCGCTCAGGCGCCAGCAAAGCGGCCCGCATCGACAGAAAGCCGCCCTGCGAATGCCCCACCAGCGTCGCCTGCCGCACGCCCAGGTGATCCAGCAGCCCGATCAAGTCGGCAGCCGAATCCCAGTAGGTGTAGGTCTTGCCGTCGTCCTCGGTCCGGCCGTGCAGCCGCTCGTCCCACACGACGACCCGGAAGTCCCCCGCCAGGACCGGGATCTGATGCACCCACATGTCACGGTCCATGAGGTTGCCGTGGCTGAAGACCACGACCGGGCCCTCACCACCACTGTCCTCGAAGTAGAGGCGGGCACCGTTGACGTCTGCGTACGGCATGGTTGTTTTCTCCTTTCCTCCCGGCCTCACCAGGCAGTCAGAGGCTTGACCGGAAGCGGATAACGCGCTGACTGCGTGCTTAAACAATGCGCGATGCGAGCAGCGCAGGCGAGGTGTGCAAGAGACGCGCCATGGTCGAAAATGGACTCACCGATCCGCTCAAGGCGTGCGCCTTGGAGAGCTCTTGGAGAGCCCTGGCTCGGCGCAGTCCCCGCCCCACGGCCCAGATGCCTCTGGCTGTCCGAGCGGTCGGGGCTGTCAGCGTTGCGTGGCACGGAAGGCCCCGGGAGTGGCACCCACCGTCCGCTCGAAGAACTTCCCGAAGTTGGTAGGCTCCGTGAAGCCCAGCATGCGCCCGACGGACGCGACAGGCAGGCCGGTATGTACCAGCAGCCGCTTGGCCTCCAGGGCGACACGGTCGTCGATGAGATCCTTCGCGGTACGGCCCGTAGCGGCCAGACAGGCTCGCGTAAGCGTCCGCGGCGAGTAACCGAGGTGCGCGGCGTACTCGGCAGCACGGCGCCTCGTGGCGAACGCGCGCTCCAGCTCGCCACGGAAGACCCGGAACACCTCGCCCCCCGCCGCAGGATTCCATTCACCGGGATGCGGCAGCCGGGCAATGCGTACCAGCAGCGCTGCAAGAAGCTGCCTCAGCAGCTCCACAGTGAGTTCCCCCTGCGAAGCGTCCCGTTCGGCCAGCGTGGCGTATTCCGCCGCTATCTCGGCCACCGCCACCGACATGGCCCGGTACTCCACCGCGGACAGTGAGAAAGCGGCAGGACTGAGCCCCTCGTCGATGACGGCCGCGCTGGCAGGCACCGGCGGTGGAAAGGCAGGCGTGAACACCACCAAGGTCGCATCGAGATCCGCAATGCCCCCCTGAGGATCCGCGGGGAAACGCTGCACCTGACCAGGACGCAAATGCAGCAGAGTCCCCGGAGCGCACGGGTAATCCACAAAGTCGATCAACGCGGTACCCTCGCCGCGGGTGACCAGGGTCAGCTGGTGGAAGTCCGGACGGCTGGGCGCCGCCGCGACAGACGGCAGCAGCCGCTCACGCAGCGTCGCGAAGGACAGAACCTCCAGCCCCAGCCGGGGCTGATCCGGGTTGTAATAGCTGACGTCGACAACATCCGGGCTTCCCATACCAGCCATCCACCGATGATCGCAGCTGCGGCTGACCACACCGGCGACGAGCTTCCTTCGTCTTGAAGCCACTGACCACGAGGCCGGCGCAAGCCTTTGCACGGCTGCCTTCCGCCTGCCGGTCGGCGGCCACGTCGGCACGGCGCACTCAACACCACATCGTGCCGCACCGGGAACACAGCCCACCCGTCCAAGACGCCGCTCTGCGTGGGTAACGATGCCGCCGATCACCATCATGGGAACCACCAGGGCCGAGCACGGCACCTCGGTGATCTGTGCGAGGGAGGCGCCGCCCAGGCTGTTGACGCAGATCACCGTGCCCGCACCCAGGCTGGCCGGCCACATGACCGGTATCAGTTTCCGCGGCGCGCGTCACGCAGCGGTCGGCGCCGCGCCCGCATCATGGACCTCGCTCGCTGGGACGCCCTATCCGACGGACGCACCCGCACCACCGCCGGCTACACCCCGACCTCACGTATAGCCGTGACGGGTCATGCCGCGTTTGCCAGGTAGTACGGGCTGACGTCGCACCGTTCGACGGGCCGGGCCTTGCGGCGGATGAGCCGGCAGCTCATCGGCCACTCTCCGATCGCCTCTCGCGCGACTGTCCGCCGTCGCTCTTCGGAGGATGGACAGGGCGATATGCCCGGTACCGGGCGACCCCACCGGTGAGGGCCGCCCCTGCGAGGGGTGCCACCAGATAGAGCCACAGATGTGACCAGTCCCCCGGCCGGTGGGCCCACAGAACGGGGCCGAACTGGCGGGCGGGATTGGCGGACCCGCCAGTGAGGGTGCCAAGGGCAATCATGACCACAGCGGAAGCGGCGGGGCGAGCCAGCGGGATCCAGCGCGTCCACGCGCGACGGGACATCAGCAGCAGAGTGACGGTGAGGACAGCGGCGGTAGACACGGCTTCGACGGTGAACAGCAAGGTCGGCGAGCAGGAAGGAGCGGGTTCAACCGCGGCGTAGGCCATCCGGTCCCCGAGGACCGGGCCCCACACGAGGCGGGCCAGGCCGGTTCCCGCCACGGAACCGGTGAGCTGGGCAGCGAAGTACGCCGGAACCCGGCGGCCGGGGAAGGCACTGGTCAGCCACAGGCCGAGGGTCACCGCCGGGTTGAGATGTCCGCCGGAACAACGGCCCAATGGAGCTGGAGAAGACTCCGCACTGTGATGGGCTTTTGAGGCGGCAGTGCGAGGTTCAGGGCCCAGTGGCTCCCTCCGCCAGGTCCTTGATGGTGTTGAGGCGGTGTTCCCACTGGGTGGCTAGGGTGTCCATCCACTGCGTTGTCCGCCTCAGCGGCTGCAGGTCGGCTTCGTAGCGGACTTCACGTCCGGCCCGGTGGGCGCGTACCAGTCCGGCGCGGTCGAGGACCGTCAGGTGTTTGGCCACGGCCTGCCGGGTAACGGGAAGGTCGGCTGCCAGGGATGTCGAGGTCGCGCCGCCTTCGCGGGCGAGGATGTCCAGCATCTTTCGGCGGATCGGGTCGGCCAGGGCGACCAAGACCTCCTCGGGGGCTTGTTCGCCCTGGGTGGTGCGGGTCATGCCGTGGTCTGTTCGCAGACCGCGCGCAACTGGTCGAGTTTGCCGGGCCAGTTCCGGCTGTTGGCGCGGTGCCGGTCGGTGGCCTCGCCAGCGGGCAGCCCGAGGTGCGCGAAGCCGCTCTCGACCATGGTGAGTCGGGTGCCTCCCGTGGAGTTGTCCTCGGTCAGGGTGAACTCGACCAGGGTGGCGTTGATGTCGTCCGGCTCTTCGCCGGCGGCGCCCTGGGACCATCGCCAGGACAAGACGCGTGGCGGCTCAACCGTCTCGATACGGGCGGGAATGACGCCGTGGACGCCATGGTCGAAGACCAGGAGACCGCCGGGGCGCAGGTCCATCTTCACCGGCTCGCCATTGCCGAACCAGCGGCCCAGGAAAGCGGGTTCGCTGAGCACGGACCAGACTCGTTCCACGGAGGCGTTGATCACGATGGCGCGTTCGATCGTGTCAGGGATCATTGCAACCTCATCTCATGCGGATGCGCTACCCAAAGGTTGCACATCCCCGCCCCATGTGCAACCAATCGGTTGCACATGGGGCGGGTGGTTGCCTGGGCACCCCACCAAGCCGCAAGAGCCCACCACCCATTCCGTTAGGAGTTCTTACTCGTCGGCCTTCGCCTGGGCGGCTCCGGGCCTTGACCCGGTCAAGGCCCACTCGCCACCGTGCCCCCTCTGTCATCACTGTCGGCGGCATCTCACCGCATACCGGACAACGCACCGCTCACGGAGAGGACACGGTGCACATCACCTATGTCACAGACGTAAGCGGCACCGCGAACAAGGTGCGGATAACACATGGTCCCGCTCGCGGAAGCCTGGCGCTCCGGCGCCGACACCTGGACCGCGGACCAGCGCCGCGACTTCGGCAACGACCTGAAGGACCCGCAGTTGCTGATTGCGTCGGAGTCGTCGAACAGCTCGAAGTCCGACTCCGGGCCGGCGGAGTGGGGGCCGACGAACAAGACCTTCTGGTGTACGAACGGGAAGGACTACACGCACATCAAGTCGGTGTGGAAGCTGACCACCACCGACGAGGAGAAGACGGCCCTGTCGTCGATGCTCGACACCTGCTCTGTTTGACGCAGCGAGCTGTCCGGCCGCGGAGTTCTGCCTTGTCGCGGTCGGCAGGCTCCCGGCCGACGCCGTCTGGTGGCGTGTTGGCCTCGGCTGAGGATCCTGCTGTGCGCCGAGGGCGCCCTGACGGTAACTGTGCTGACGCCGACCGGGCTTGCCTGCGTGCAGGGGTGGGCTCCTCCTGGTAGGAGGAGCCCACTTCATGGAATGTGTGAGGGGTTATTCCGTGCGCAGGCCCGCTGGGCGCATCATGCGCAGTAGCGGCGGCAGGCTGAGCAGCGTGACCATGCCGACCACGGCCGCGCCCACGCCGGTCATGGTGAGCACGCTCGCCCAGTCCATGGTCACCGGTGTACGGGTCATCTTCAGCAGTACTGCGCCGAGGGTGACGCCCACCGTCGTGGCCAGTACGAGACCGAGTCCGACCGGGAGGGCTGTCTGCCACAGGACGGAGAGGCTGAGTGTGTGGCGCCGGGTGCCGAGGGCGACCAGCGCGGAGAGTAGCTTCTTGCGTTCGCGCAGCTGTTCCAGCTGGGAGACCAGCAGGCTCGCTCCGATCAGTGCCAGCACGAAGGCGGAGCCGACGAACAGGCCGGTACGGATGGAGGTGTACTTGACGTCCTCCTGGGACGCCGACCAGCCGAAGGTTTGTGCCAGGGGGTCGATGCGGGCGGCGACGTTGCGTATGTACTCCCGTGAGTCCGGCACCGAGGGGTCCAGACGCAGGTAGACACCGTCCGAGAGCACCGCGGGCGCGGCCTTGTGGGGCAGGGCGGCGGGGGTGACCAGCAGACTGGTGTAGTCCTGCAGTGAGTCCTTACGCGCGTTCACCTCCCGAACGTTTGCCGGAACGGTCCAGGGCACTTCGAGGCCGCGTTCGGTGGCGTCGTCGTACGACGGGTCGATGTAGAGCTGCCGACCGGGCTTCACCAGGGCGATTTCGGATGCGTTGCCGGGGTCCGAGTAGCCGCTCCGCGTTCGCGTGATGAACACGTCACCGTCCTTGCAGGAGGGCAATGTGGCGAGTTCGCGCAGGGCGGCGCAGTTACCCACGGTCAGGCCGTTGCTGTTCTCCGGGTTGCGACGTGAGTCCCCGTACTGGGAGCGGGCCAGGGCCACCGCGGCCCGGACACCCTTGGTGCCGGTGAATTCGCGCTCGATGCCGGACAGCGGCTTGCGGCCGCTGAAGTCGACCTGCATCTGGACCCGGCTGGGGTCCTTGCCGGTGTTCTCGGTGTACTGGCTCTGCGTTCCCGTGAAGAGCATCTGCAGCGCGATGGCCCCGGCCACCGCCACGGCGATGCCGTTGACCATGCGGGCGGCAGTGCCGCTACTCAGCTGCAGCCGTCGCACGGCCAGCTGCCAGGACAGCGGGCCCTTGCCGAGCCGGACGACGACCGCCTCCACGACCCAGGGCAGCAGGGCGGTGATGCCGATCAGCAACATCAGGACGCCGCCGATGACGAGGTACTGGTTGAAGTTTCCGTTCTTGTGGCCTTGGCCGATCATCGGGTAGAGCATCCCGAGGCCGGCCAGAGTCGGCAGCAGCCGCCACCACAGCCGGCGGCGGCTCTGCTTGGCCGCGCGCACGACACCGAGGGGTTCGACGACCACGCCGCGCATCGCGAGCAGCGTGACCAGCACCGCGGCGACCGGCACCGCCACCGCGACCAGCGCGGCAAGCGCGGGAGTGGGGTCGAGGTAGCTGGGCCAGACGCTCACGCCCAGCAACTCGCCGGTGCCCAGCTTCTGGCGGCCGAGCAAGAAGAAGCCGGTGCCCACGGCCAGGCCGAGCAGGGCTCCGGCCAGCGCCTCGCCCGCCGCGATCCGCCGGGTCATCCCCCGGTCGGAGCCGACCAGGCGCAGCGCGGCGAGGCGGCGGTCGCGGCGTTCGCCGCCGAAGCGGACGGCGGCGGCGATGAACACGGCGACCGGCGTCAGCAGCACCACGAACACGACCAAGACCATGAGCAGCAGCACCGGGTCGGTCTTCTCGGGCGTCGCGTCCGGTTTGCCGAACTTGGCCAGCCGCGTCACCAGGGAGGAGTCCGTGAGCTTCAACCCCGAGGCGCCCGCGTAGTAAGTCAGTTCGTGCGAGCCGATCAGCCCGCTCTCGCCGATCGTGCCGGTGATCTTGTACGGCAGGCGCTCCCGCAGCAGTTTCGCGTCGTCCGAGTCCAGCAGGTCCTTGAGCGCGGGGGAGACCACCATCTCGCCCTTACCCGGGAAGCGGTCGACCCCTGGGGGCAGCGGCGCCCGCCTGCCCTCGGGTTCGACGAACCGGCCCTGGATGTCGTCGTCATGCCAGGTGGTGTCGGCGTCGGCGATCAGGAGAGTGTTGTCGGCCTTGGGCGGGACCGTGCGGGAGTACACGTTGGCGTAGCGGGCGTCCTCCACCTTGTTGCGGGAGGCGAACACGTTGGGTATCGCGGTGCACAACAGGAGCAGGGCCACGCCGAGGCCGACGCCGACCGCTGTCAGCGTCATTCGGACCCAGCCCTCGCGGCCGCCGGTGACGGCGAACCGGGCTCCCATGGCCAGGTCTCTGGACCACTGGCGCGGACTCATATGGCGCGCTCCATGTCCTGGGACTTGCCGTCGCGTACGACGATCTCGCGGTCGGAGTAGGCGGCCACCCGTGTCTCGTGGGTGACGAGGACGACGGCGGCGTTGGTGGAGCGGGCCGCGTCGGTGAGCAGGTCCATCACGCGCTCGCCGTTGTAGGAGTCGAGCGCGCCGGTCGGTTCGTCGGCGAACAGCACCCGGGGGCCGGTGACCAGCGCGCGGGCCACGGCGACGCGCTGGCCCTGGCCGCCGGAGACCTCGCCGGGCCGCTTGCCCTTCAGGTCGTCGACCTCCAGGCGTTCCATCCAGCCGAGCGCCGCCCGCTCGGCTTCCTTGCGGGAGGTGCCGTTCAGCCTGAGCGGCAGGGCGACGTTCTCCACGCAGGTCAGTTCCGGCACGAGCTGCCCGAACTGGAACACGAAGCCGAACTCGGAGCGGCGTAACGCGCCGCGCTGGGCGCCGCTCATCGTCGTCACCTCGCGCCCGTTGTAGGTGATCGACCCGGAGTCGGGCGGCAGGATGCCCGCGAGGCAGTGCAGCAGCGTCGACTTGCCGGAGCCGGAGGGGCCCATGACGGCGACGACCTCGCCGGGGTGGATGGAGAACTCGGCGCCGTCGAGGGCGTGGGTGTGCCCGTAGGTCTTGCGCAGGTCCTGCGCGGTGAGCAGGGAACCAGGGGGAGAAGTCGTCATCGGGCTACAGCCTCACGGAGTTTGTCGAGTCGGGCGGCGGTCAGCTCCAGCCAGCGCAGGTCCGCCTCCAGGTGGAAGAGGGCGTGGTCGCAGATCAGCTGGTCCGCCAGATCGCCCTTGCGCTTGCGGTCGGTCAGGATGCGCATGCTGCGCAGGTGCTCGGAGCGTTGGGTGTCCAGGATGTCGGCGGCGTCCCGGTGGGTGAGCAGCGCGAGGACGACTTTGGTGTAGAGGGCCGACTGGAGGTACTCCTCCGGCTTCTGCGGGGTCGCGAGCCACTGCTCTACGTCGGTGATGCCGGCGTCGGTGATCGCGTAGCGCTTGCGCTCCGGGCCGCCGCCGGCCTCGATCCCGTCGACCTCGACGAGGCCGTTCTTCAGCAGCCGGGACATCGTCGAGTAGACCTGGCCGTAGTGCAGCGGCCGGTCGTGACCGAACGTCTCGTCGAAGGCCCGCTTCAGGTCGTAACCGTGTCGCGGGCCGGACTCCAGGAGCCCCAAAAGGGTGTGACCGATGGACATGAGCACACTATACACACCGTGTATACGCCGCATGTATACGCCGAGTGTGTAGCTCATGGCGGGGCGTACGGCCGTGCAGGTGAGGGAGGGGAAGGCTCCCCTTGTCACGATTCCGAAACAGGCCGAGCCCGAACCGCCCGACCCATGGCAGGGCGCAGTAGACGGGCGGCTACGACCCGCCAGGCGGTGCTCCTTTGATGTTGGGGGCGCACTTGCGGGAGATCACCGGCAGGACGCGACGCTTGCGCAGCTCGCGCCGGTTGGGGTTGCTGTCGTAGCCCTTGTCGCCGCTCGAAGCTGCGGGCATCGGCCGGGACCGGCTGGTCATCGACCCGGGGCTCGGCTACTTCCTGGGCGCCAGTCTGGAACCGTCGTTGGCGACCCTGGCGGGTCTTCGTCGGTTGAAGGCCCGGTTCGGCGTGCCGGTCCTGGTCTCACCTTCCAGGAAGTCGTTTCTTCGCGCGCTCACCGGGAGCAGTCTTCCGGGGATCGGTCCGGCCAGCCTGGCGGCGGAACTGTACGCCGCGTGCCAAGGGGTGGACTACATCCGCACCCATGACGTTGCCGCCATCCGCGACGCGCTCATCGTCCTCAACGCCCTGGAAGCGACCAAGGAAGGTGCTCGATGAACCAGCGAGAGGCAATCGTCGCGGTGGTCCGGCGAGGCGAGCGGGTGCTCGTCATCCAGCGGGGACCAGGAGCCCGGCTGCCGGGGTACTGGGCTGTCCGCCGGCCCCAATCCCGACGCCCGCCTGTTCACCGGCCCGCGCGGCGGACGCATCTCCACCGCCGTCCTGCGCGACGCCACGCACTGGGACGACGCGGTCACCAAACTCGGCTACGAGCACCTGCGCCGCCACGACCTCCGGCACACCGGACTGACCTGGTTCGCCGACGCCGGAGTCCAAGTGCACGTCCTACGCAGGATCGCCGGCCACGGGTCACTGACCACCACCCAGCGCTACCTACATCCGGACGTACACAAGATCACAGCCGCCGGGGCCGCCCTCTCCGCCCACTTCAGCGTGCTGCGCGCACCGCGCTCGCTGTCGAGTCCGATCGTCGTGACACGCTGACCTCGGTCAAGGACGCCGGTCCCCAACTGGTCCCCAAGAATGATCAAGGGTCGGTTTCGGATGTCTCCGAAACCGACCCTGATCTGCGACTTCGCAAAGTCGGGACGACAGGATTTGAACCTGCGACCCCTTGACCCCCAGTCAAGTGCGCTACCAAGCTGCGCCACGTCCCGATGCGTTCACCCGCGGTTGCCCGCGTGATCGTGCAGGTGAACCCTACCGCACGTGCGGGGGACGCCCCACACACGAGGAGGTCAGCGGGCCGGGGTGCCCAGGTCGGACGCCGCGGTGCGCAGGGCGTCGGCCAGGCGGGCGGCGGGGTCGGGCAGCGGGTGCGGGAGGCGGGCCAGGACGAGGCGGCGGTTCTCCTGGGGGCCGCCGACCACGGAGAGGACGCGGACACCGGGGGGTGCGGCGGGGGCGAGGGCGGCGGGCACGGTGGTCAGACCGCAGCCGGCCGCGACCAGGTTCAGCTTGGCCAGCCAGTCGCGGGCGGTGTGCGCGATCTCGGGCCGTTCGTCGAGGCCGGGCCAGACCCCCATCAGTCTCTCGTCACCGGAGGAGGCGCCCGCGATCCAGCACTGTCCACGCAGGTCGGCTACGTCGACGGAGTCGCTCGCGGCGAGCGGATGGGAGGCGGGCACCGCGAGGCGCAGGCTGCGTTCGCTGAGCGTCTCCAGGGCCAGCGGGGGCGTCTGTGCGTCGAAGGGACGGAACGGCGGCTCCGAGGCGAGGAGGGCGAGATCCAGCGTGCCCGCCCGCAGCGCACGGACCAGGGCGGGTGTGCTGCCCTCCCGGGTGCTGACCGTGATCGCGGGGTGGCTCCGGCGCAGCGCGGCGACGGCCCGCGGCAGCAGCACGGCACCGGCGCTGGTGAACCAACCCAGCCGCACGGTCCCGGCCTCGGCGGGCAGCCCCGCGAGTTCGCGCGCGGTGGCATCGATCTCGTCGAGCACGGTCACGGCCCGGCGCAGCACGACATGCCCGGCGGCGGTCAGCCGCACCCCGTCGCGGCGCCGCTCCAAAAGCGGTGCCCGCGCGGCCCGTTCGAGCGAGGCGATCTGCCGGGACACCGCGGACTGGGTGTAGCCCAGCGCCGCGGCGGCGGAGGTGAGCGTGCCACGCTCGGCCACCTCACGGAAGACACGCAGCGCGACCAGTGAGACATCGGTGAAGTCCATGACTTTTATGCATACCAGAGATGAGTAACTTTCGTTGGACGCATGGCTGGGCCGCTCCTAGCGTGGAGGGCATGACAGTTGCACGCATCGCTCTCGTCACCGGTTCCAACCAGGGCCTCGGCCGCGCGCTCGTGGAGGGGCTGGCCACCCGGATGGGTCCGGACGATCTGGTTCTGCTCACTGGACGCCATGCCGGGCGGGTCGCGGACGCCGCCGCCCACGTCGCCGAGGCCCCCGGCACCAGGAGCCGGGTGGAGGGCCGGGTGCTCGACGTCACCGACGCCGACGCCGTGGCCCGGCTGGCCGCCGAACTGAAGGAGCAGTACGGCGGCGTGGACATCGTGGTGTCCAACGCGAGCGCCATGCTCACTCCCGACCGCTCGCAGTCCGCGCAGGCCGACGAGTTCATCGACGTCGCGAACGGGGGCGCACACGCGGTACTGCGCTCGTTCGTGCCTGTCCTGCGCCCCGGTGGGCGGCTGGTCGTGGTGGCCAGTTCGCTGGGCACGCTCGGCCATCTCGAACCCCGGCTCCAGCCCCTGTTCGACGGCGCCTCGCTCGACGAGGTGGAGAAGGCCGTCGAGTCCTGGCGCGCGGCCGTACACGCCGGTACCGCCGAGGAGCAGGGCTGGCCGCGCTGGATCAACGTGCCGTCCAAGGTGGCCCAGGTCGCCGCCGTACGAGCGGTGGCGGCCGAGCGCCGGGCAGCCGACCTGGCCCGGAACACGCTGGTCGCGGCGGCCTGTCCGGGCCTGGTCGACACTCCCCTGTCCCGGCCGTGGTTCACCGACTTCAGCGGGGCCCAGACCCCGGCGCGGGCCGCGGTCGCCGTGCTCGACCTGGTGCTGTCCGAGCAGGTCGAGCCGGCGACGTACGGGGAACTCGTGCGCTTCGGCGCAGTGGTGCCCTGGCACAAGGGGACACCGCCTCGCGAGCAGGACCGGCTGCTCTGCGATTAGCCGGTCAGCTACATCTTGCCGTCGGCGAGCTTCCCCTCCCGGTGCGACGTGCCCAGCGGGATGCTGTGCTGGAGGACGGGTGTACCGAAGACGGCCAGCTGGATCTGCAGGGTGCCGCTCAGGTCGAGGCCGCCGTAGAGGGCCCAGGAACCCGCCCCTTCGACGTCGGACTTCGTGTCGGAGCCGACCGGAGTGGTGGCCGTGACCGCGCCCACGGCCTCACCGCGCAGATAGGGGGTGAGGTCGGCCGTGACGCCCACGGTGCCGTACAGGCCGACGGTGGCCTGGGCGCCGAGGGCCGCCTTCACGCGCCCGGCGGTCGTGACGGACGTACGCACCGGGCTGCTGTCCATGTGCGACTCGTTGACCGGAGTCCAGCCCTTGGCCGTGCCAAAGGTGCCGCCCGCCTTGAAGTCGCCCTTGAGGTCCTGCTCGACGCCGACGGTGACGCTGCCGTCGCCGCTGATCTCGAAGTAGCAGGTCAGGTCGAGGTTCACGACGACGGGGATCGGGCCGACCTGGAGGACGGGGCACCTTGGTGACCTTGGCGAGGAGCCCGTCCGGGGCGCCGGTATGCGTGGAGCGAGCCCCGCGAGGAGCTCGCTCTCCTGCGCGCCGCCGCGCCGTCGGGAGCCTGCTTCCCCCTCCCGCCCCGTCCAGTGAGAGCGACCGGGTGCGGGCACCCTCATCTCCGGGTCTCGGGCCCCCAGTACTCCGGGCCGACGCCACGCCAGTCGATGAGCGGGGACACCGCGGCGGTCACAGGATCCACGTCGAGACCGGCTCGACGCAGGAACTCGGACAGATCCTCCAGGTTGTAGGCCAACCCGAGGTTCTCGCCGTGCACGCGGACTCGGCGGCCACCGGTGTCAGCCGGCGGAGCCACGATTACAGGCAACGGTTCGGACATGAATCCAGCCTCGCCTCTCCAGTCGCGGCCTGCATCCCGGCCGGGTGGCTCACATGACCACCGTTCGTCGCGATCGGATCGTCGGGGAAGTGTTCGTACGCCATGCATGGATTCAATCATGTGTTCGAATTCTCGCGCACGGGCCATCGCTGTGACCGTGGTCGGGTAGCCGGAGGGCATCGCTGGACCCCGGCCCCCTCACCGGAGGGCCGGCGCCGCAAGGGGCCCAGCTCCGCACAGTCGTAGATGCGGTGATTGATCTTGACGCCGTGGGAGTTGACGGCCCGCCAGGCCGCGGGCAGCAGCTCGAGGAAGTCGTCCCCGGCCAGGGCGAGCGGGACATAGCCTGCGCTCTCGATGAGACTGGCGTACTTCTGGTTCGGTATGAACGTGCGGCCGGGACTGCCGGGGTCCCTGAGTCCGTCGCGGTGCCTGTTTTGCCACTTGGCGACGAACCATTCGTCCAGAAGCTCCGGGATCGCCAGCATTGACCACATCGGTTCGTCCTCGACGCGTCGGCCGCGGCGCTCGGCGGTGCGGCCCAGGTGGCCCGGGAGGAACCGGGAGAACAGTGTGGCCACTAATTTGGGCCAGCGAACCAAGCCGCCCGACGCCGTCGGCACCGACGAACCCCACTCGGACGTCCGACGCGAACTCCCAGGCGGGTACCGCCTCCGCAAGCTCGCCCACGAACACCTCCCCACAGCCCTCGGCCCCACACTTCGAGGGTGGAACACCCAGCGAAGCTCCATGCTCCGGACGCGGAAGGCGTCACCCCAACGGGCGACAGCCCGCGTCAGGATGGTGAGACGCCCGCTCGCAGGATTCGCGCCGAAGCCGGCAGTTTCCGTCCAGCCATGCGGCGACGTCCGCGATGACCGCCGCGTCGACGTGCTGGGGTGCCATGTACCCGGCGGGTGTCGACGGTCCTGTCCCTGGGAAGAAGAGGTGGTCGTCGGCTTCGTGGATCTGGATGGTGACGTCCGGACGCCCGGTCAGCCCCTCTCGCCAGAGGGTCAAGTCGTGCTCGACGGTGACCTGGTAGTCGCGGCCGCCCTGGAGGATCAGCAGCGGCTTGTCCAGGGCGGCGGCGGTGGCAACCGGGTCATAGGAGCGCAGGTCCAGCCAGTACGAGGCAGGGAGGCCGAAGGGCAGGTCCTCTCGGGGCGTACGGGGTGACAGGGCGGCCTCGACGATCGCGGCCTGACGGGTGATCTCCGTCTCGTCCTCGTCGGATGCCGACGATCGTGGTCTTCCCGCACTTTCCCGGCCTTCCCGGACCCTGAGGGTGCGGGAAGGCCGTGTCTTTGTGATGGGCGGTCGTTAGGCCGATCGGAGTGCCGGGATGCGGCCGCTGCTGAAGATGACCGGACACGTGCGGGAAAGCGGGGTGGCGGGCATGGCCAGGCTGATGGCGACGGCGACGTGCACCGCCTTCTCCGGTGTGCTGGAGGGCAGTGGTGAGCGGGTCGGGCAGCGTGTCTTGCTGGAACGGGTGGGTTTTCTGGCCCAGTTGAGCCGGGAGCTGGCCGGTGCTCTGGTGGCCGCCCGGTGGGATGAGGATTCCCTGGATGTGCTGGCCGCCGGGGTGGACGAGCCGCGCCCGAAAAGCCTGGAAACCACAGGCACACACAGAGTTCCAGAGACGCTGCCCCGCCCGTGGAACGGGCTCAGACCCGCGGCCGGTTGATGAGCCCGGAGAGCACGATCACGCTCTCGGTGCGCTCGATGACCCTGGCCTCGCGCACCCGCTGGATGGCCCGTTCCAGATGCGGAATGTCCAGGGCCATCATGTGCACCATCGCGTCCGCGGCCCCTGAGACCGTGTAGGCCTCGACCACCTCCGGCACGGCCTCGAGGTCCCGCCGCAGCTCGGCGGGGGTCGGATTGCCCTTGCAGTACACCTCGACGAAGGCCTCGGTCCGCCAGCCCAGCGCCTGGGTGTCGACGAGCGCCGTGAAGCCACGGATGGTGCCGTCGGCCACCAGCCGGTCGAGGCGCCGCTTCGCCGCCGGTGCCGAGAGCCCGGCGGCCTTGCCGATCTCGGCGTACGTACTGCGCGCATTGCGCAGCACACACCGGACGATGGCCTCGTCGATGGCGTCCATGGCCACGCCCCTCACCCATTCCCCTAGCGCAAGAAACCCGTGCAAGACGCCTGTACAAGACATCTGTGCAAGACATCTGTGCAAGAAATCTCCGTAGTGGCGTCATTTTCGCAAGAAAACAGTTCCAGGGTGAAACAAACGGTGATTGATTGCACGAGCGCACCGTTCGTAGCATCCCCTGACATGCGCACAGTGCTCACTTCCCAGGAGGCCGCCGCCCTGGACGCGGTCGACGAAGCGGCCCTCGCCGCGCTGCTGCTCGACATACTGGCCGTGCCGAGCGTGACCGGGAGTGCGGCCGAGTCCGAACTGCAGCACCGACTCGCGCGGGAGCTCGGCCGGTTCGGCCCGGACGTCGACCTGTGGTCCATGGACCTGCCCGGCCTGCGCGCCGCGCCCGGCTTCCCTGGTACGGAGGTGCCGCGTGACGAGGCGTGGGGGCTGGTGGCGACGCTGCCGGGCGCCGGGGACGGCCCGACCGTGATCCTCCAGGGTCATGTGGACGTCGTACCGCCCGGTGACCTCGCACAGTGGGCGGGCGACCCCTTCGTGCCGAGGGTGCGCGGTGACGTCGTGCACGGCCGGGGCGCCTGCGACATGAAGGCCGGGGTCGTCGCCAACGTCGCCGCCCTCGCGGCGATCCGCGCGTCCGGGGTACGGCTGCGCGGCACCGTGGCGGGCCACTTCGTCGTCGGCGAGGAGGACGGCGGGATCGGGGCCTTCGGCACCCTGCACCGCGGCCACCGCGGCGACGCCTGCGTCATCTCCGAGCCGACCGGCGGCACGCTGGTCACCGCCAACGCGGGCGCCCTGACCTTCCGTATCACCGTGCCGGGCCGGTCCGCGCACGCGAGCACCCGTGACGCCGGAGTGAGCGCCATCGACGCCTACGGGCCGATCGCCGCCGCCCTCGCCCGGCTCGAGCTCGTCCGCAACAAGGAGCCGGATCCCTTGATGGCCGAGTACCCCATTCCGTACAGCGTGTCCGTGGGCATGTTGCAGGCCGGTGACTGGGCCAGCAGCGTGCCGGGTCTGCTCGTCGCCGACGGGCGGCTGGGGCTGCGGCTCGGCGAGGAACCGGTCGCGGCCCGCGCCGAGTTCGAACGCCGGATCGCCGAGGCGTGCGCGTCCGATCCCTGGCTGCGCGAGCATCCCGCGGTCGTCACCTGGCCCGGCGGCCAGTTCGCCAGCGGCCGGCTGCCCGCCGGACATCCGTTGCGCGAGGTGGTGGGCACGGCGCACGCGGACGCCACCGGTGCGCCCCGGGCCCGGGAACGCGGCGCCCCCTACGGAAGCGATCTGCGGCTGTACGCCGGGGCGGGCATACCGACACTCCAGTACGGCCCCGGGGATGTGCGCCTGGCCCACGGCCCCGACGAGCGGGTGTCGCTCGCGGAGACGGTCGCGGTCGCCCGCACGCTGGTCCTGACGACACTACGCACCGCAGGAACCGCGTAGCGCCGCACCGCAGGAACCGCACCACGGGGTTCACCGCCCCGCGCGTATCCGCCAGCCGTGGTCGACCGGTCCGAGGCCGGAGCCCAGGGCGAATCCCGCCGCGATCGCTCCCGTGACGTACTCCTTCGCGAGCCGCACCGCCTCCGGCACCGCCCGCCCCTGGGCCAGCCCCACCGCGATGGCCGAGGCCAGAGTGCAACCGGTGCCGTGCGTATGGCGGTTGTCGTGACGCGGGGCCCGGAACCAGTGCTGTTCGCCGCCGTCGGTCAGCAGGTCGACGGCCTCGCCGGGCAGATGGCCACCCTTCACCAGGACCCAGCGGGGCCCGTACGACAGCAGCCGTGCCGCGGCCCGGTCCATGTCACGCTCGCTCGTCGCCTTGATCCCCGTGAGCTCGGCGGTCTCGTCGAGGTTCGGTGTCGCCACCGTCGCGACCGGCAGCAGCAGGGTCCGTACGGCGTCCAGCGCGTCGTCGGCCAGCAGCCGGTCGCCGTGCTTGGAGACGCTCACCGGGTCCACCACCACGGGCGCGCCGACGTCCGACAGCAGCTCGGCGACGGTCGCGACGAGCAGCGGCGAGGCGAGCATGCCGGTCTTCACCGCCTGCACCCCGATGTCGTCCACGACGCTGCGGTACTGGGCGCGCACCGCCTCGGCGGGAAGCTCCCAAGCGCCTTGTACGCCAACGGAGTTCTGCGCGGTGACCGCGGTCAGCACGCTCATCCCGTGCGCGCCCAGCGCGAGCATCGTCTTCAGGTCGGCCTGGATGCCCGCGCCACCGCCGGAGTCCGATCCTGCGATGGTCAGGACGCGGGGCGGTGCGGTGGACGGGGGCGTGGACGTGGACTTGGGCGTGATCGGGAGCATGGTGAGTGTCACTCCGTACGAGGGGTGAAAGGGGGCGGGGTCAGCGGCGCAGGCGCAGCGGGGCGTAGACCAGCAGGGCCGCGACGAACGCCACCCCGTAGGCGAGGTCGGCGCCGTGCAGGGCCTCGGCGACCGGACCGACGTACAGGCTGGTGCTCATGAACGGCAGCGCCGCGGCGAAGGCGGTGACGAACGCGACGAGCGCGGGCCACCACGACTGCGGGCGGGCGCTCTCGGCGGCCAGGTCGACGGGGGCGCCGCCGCGGGCCCTGGACCGGGCGAGCCAGTCGACGGCGACGATCGCGACGAACCCGGGAATCCAGTAGCCGACGAGCAGCAGGACGTTCTGGAAGCGGGCCGTGGTGTCGGCGGCGTGCATCCACAGCACGAGCGGGAAGCCGAGGACGGCGGCCAGCGCGGCGGCGGCCGGGCGCGGCAGCCGTACGCCCATGGTCTGCAGGGCGAGCGAGCCGCTGTAGTCGTTCATGGCATTGCTGCTCAGCGCGGCGAGCGCCACGGCGAGCAGGCCGAAGGCGCCCAGCGCGCCCCCTCCGAGCAGGGTGTCCACGCCGCGGGCGGTCTGGTCGGTGAAGACGGCCGCGCCCCACAGTCCGAGCGCCTGAACGGCCACGAAGGACACGCTGATGCCGGCCAGGGTGTACCAGAACATGCGCGGGCGGGATGCCGTACGCGGCAGATAGCGGCTGAAGTCGCTCGCGTACGGGGCCCACGACAGCGCCAGACTGAGGGCGATCGTGCAGGTCAGAACGAAGGCACCGGCCTGGTCGGCGCCGTGCGCGGTGGCGGTGGCGGTGGCGGTGGTGTGGGCACCGCTCAGAAGCTTCACGGTCAGGGCCACGAACGCGGCGGCGAGGGCGAAGGTCATGACGCTCTGGAGCCGGTGGATGGCCTCGTAGCCGAGGACGCCGAGCGCGCCCTGCGCCGCCATCATGACCAGCACGCCCAGCCAGAACGGCCAGCCGCACAGCTGGGCCAGCGCGTCCCCTCCGAAGAGGCCGATCAGCGCGTCCCAGGCGATGGACGACAGCCACTGCAGGGCGCCGGGGACGACCACGGCCCGCCCGAACGCGAGCCGGGCGAGCGGCAGCTGTCCGGCGCCCGTCTGACTGCCCCAGGTGCCGAGGTACGCGGTCGGAACCGCGCCCAGGACGGTGCCCAGCACGACGGCGGCGAGCGCGGTGGCGAAGTCCAGGCCGAGGGCGATGCCGACGGTGCCGGTGAACACGCCGGTCATGGTCAGGTTGGGGGCGAACCACACGGTGAACAGGCGGCCGGGGCCGCCGTAGCGGTGGTCCTCCGGGACCGGGGCGATACCTCGCGCCTCGACGCGCAGATCGCCCGGGGCGGTGGGCATCCGCCCGTCGAAAACGCCCTGCGGGCCCCCGACGGCCACCTCATCGCGAGCATTGCGGGCATACGGCAACGACATGAGACATCCCTCCGCCAGTCCTAACTGGTTCAGGTTCGACGGGTGTGATCTCAGCCCTCGTGCGGGGCACCCCGTGTCCGGTTCGGCGGTCAGGATAGCCCGGCCCGCGCATACGCCCCAGAGGAAGGGTGCACACGCGGCACGGCTACGAGTCGACGCGCGGCTCCCCGCCCTCGTACGCCGCGGTCAGAATCCCCAGCACACCGTCCTTGGTGACCTCGCGGGGGTTCGGATACGCCTGCCCGGCGGTCCGCTCCGCGGCCTCGGCCAAGTCAGTCTCCTTCAGGCCGAGTTCGGCGAGGCTGTGGGGAGCGCCGAGGCCGGTGGCCAGCTCCCGCAGAGCGCGGGGTACGTCGTCGGTGCCCAGGACGCGCGACAAGGTCGCGATCGCCTGGGGTACGGCGGGCGCGTTGTACGCGAGGGCGTACGGGAGGACCACCGTGTGCGTCTCGGCGTGCGGCAGGCCGAAGGTGCCGCCGAGGACATGGCACAGCTTGTGGTGCAGGCCCATGGTGGTGGCGCCGAGGCAGGCACCGCAGAGCCATGCGCCGTACAGGGCCCTGCCGCGCGCATCGAGGTCGTCCGGTGCGGCGGCCACCAGCGGCAGGGCGTCCGCCATCGCCCGTGCGCCCTCCTCGGCCATGAGCGAGACGAGGGGTGAGGTGTCGGGGGCGTAGAGGGCCTCGACAGCGTGCGCGAGCGCGTTGACGCCGCTGGTGACGGTGAGGGGGACGGGGAGCCCGAGGGTGAGCTCGGGGTCGTAGACGACGCTGCGGGGCTGGACGACGGGGTCGCGTCCGGTGCGCTTGGCGCCGTGCTCGGTCAGGCCCCAGACCGGGGTCATCTCCGAGCCGGAGTAGGTGGAGGGCACGGCGATCAGCGGCAGGCCGGTGCGCAGCGCGATCGCCTTGCCGAGGCCGATCGCCGAGCCGCCGCCTACCGCGACACAGCCGTCGGCGCCCACCGCGCGCGCCGCCTCGACCGCCCGGTCGGCGACCTCGACGGGCACGTGCTGGCCGGCCTCGGCATGCAGCCCCGCGCAGGCCTCGCCCAGCGCGTCGGCGACCGCGCGCGCCGTGTCCTCGCCCCTCCTGCCGCAGACCACCAGCACCCTGCGCAGACCGAGCCGCGCGGCCTCGCCGGGGGTCGCGGACACCGCGGCGCCGGGCCGGAAGACCACCCGCGCGGGCTGGGTCTCGTACGAGAAGTCGAGAGGCGTGTTCATTGATGTCATTCTGGTCGTTCTGGTCGCTCCGGCTCCCGTACGAGGTCGAAGCGTGCGTGGCGGAAGGGGTTCGGGACCCCGAACTCCCCCGCCAGAGACGGGTCGTCGGTCTCGGTGAAGTCCTGGACCAGGCTCTTCTTGACGTCGAACACCGAGTCGGAGTCGAGGTGGTCCTTCACGCCGTCCTTCACCACGTCTTCTCGGCGCGGAATCCGAACAGATCGGGGACGCCGCCCGGGCCCGCCTCCGCGGTCCGCAGCATCCGCAGGCCGGCCGCCGCGGCGGCGTTGAGGAGGTCCGCGAGGGGGACGTGCCGGGCACCCACCCGGGCGCGGACGCCGGCCGGGTTCCAGGCGTCGAAGCTGCGCGACCGGTCGGCGTACCGCTCGTCGACCACGATCCTCGTCCGGTCGCTCCAGTCGGCGAACGCGCCGATGAAGCACGGGTGCACCCCGAGGTGCACGAAGCGCCCGCCGGGGCGCAGTACCCGGGCGGTCTCGCGCAGCACGGCGGCGTAGTCGGGTACGTCGGTGCTGGCCAGCACGCACACGGCGGCGGGGAGGGAGGCGTCGGCGAACGGCAGGGCCGCCGCGTCGGCCACGGCGACGGGCAGCCGCTCGGCCGCATGGCGCAGCTGCCCGCGCGAGAGATCCACCCCCACCGGCGTCCGTCCCAGCCCGGCGAGCACGGACGCGTGGGCACCCGTCCCGCAGCACACGTCCAGGCACGGGCCGTCGCCCGGGCCCAGCAGATCCTGGATCGTGGCGTGCACTCGCTGGATGTAGTCGCCGGCTCCCGCCGACATGAAGTCGTTGTACCAGTCGGCGTGTTCGTCGTACGGCGCTGTTGCCCCAGGACTCATGGCACCGATGCTACGGACGGCGCGGCGGGCGGTGCGGGGTGTTCGCCGACGGCTTTGCCCTGGCCGCGGTGTGGCGCGGGGGGGGTGGTCCCGGGGCCGCTTGCGCCCATCTCCAGGACGACCGAGAGCCCCGCCTCACCTCAGTGAGACAGGGCTCCGATCTGCGACTATGAGTACATCTCCAGTCGGGACGACAGGATTTGAACCTGCGACCCCTTGACCCCCAGGAGTAGGGGTCAAGGGTATTTTCTGGATATAGCAGACTTAATCGGGACAGATAATGTGCATAGTAGGCTCCGTTGTGCACCAGCGCGCACACCGCGTGGTCCCCAACTGGTCCCCAAGCCGTCCCTCTAGAACCCTGCAACGGGGGACCCAGACCTCGCCGCGCTCTCGCCAGGCTGGCACCACCGCTCCACCGACCGCTCGCTCACTCGCACAGCAGCCGCGACTTCGAGCTGCCTCATTCACCGGGCCCTCTCGGCCCTGACGCGGTCACCCATCACGTCTGCCCGCCCCGATCGTGGGTGGGCGGCTGCTCCCCCGCGCGCAGCAGATCGGGGCTCACGACGTTCCCGCCGACAGCACGCCCGTTGTCAGTGGTGTGGGAGAGAATCCTTGTGTGGCGACTTTCCCTGAGACCGAACGCTATATCCAGTTTCTGCTTGAGCAGTTGGCGGGCCGCAACGAGCACCACGTGTTCGAGCAGATCGTGTTTCAGATTGCGCTGCGCCGGCTGAGCAGCAACATCGTGCCGGCTACCGGTCCGGTAAGTGCTGGCGGGGACCAGGGACGTGATGCCGAGTCGTACTACACAAACCTGCCACACGAGCTGGCTGGGGCGGGCGGGTTCGTCGGGCGTGCCACCACGGAGCCCTGGGTCCTGGCGGCATCCGTGCAAAAGCCGCCGTTGGACGGGAAGATCCGCGACGACCTGAAGTCGATCTGCAGCCGAGGCGAACCCGTGCGCAGGGTGGCCTTCTTCGCGGTGCACGGAATCCCGGTGGCGGCACGTCACCGGCTGCAGCAACACGCGCGGGATACCTACGACGTCGCCCTGGACGTGTTCGACGGGCAGGCTGTGGCCGGCATGCTCACCCAGGGCGACCTGGTCTGGATCGCCCAGCGGTTTCTGGATCTGCCCTCGGCGATGATCCCGGATGAGTCGGCCGAGGCACAGCCGGACTGGTACCGCTCCACCCTGACCGCCTTGCGGGAGCGGTCGGGGAAGCGTCTGACGCCGGGAGCCCTGTCCGAGGTCCGGGACGGTTTGCGGCATGCGACCTTCGACGACGAAGCGCGGGTGGACCTGCCCGAGTGGCTCGGCTACGTCGGGGAATTCGTCGACGCCGGGGACGGAGAGCTCGCCCTGCGGGCGCGCTACGAACGAGTGCTGGCCGTGCTGCGCGGGAAGAACAGCCTGGATGGTGTCGAAGCGGATATCCGGGCGGTCATCGACGCCGCTCTGTCCTCGGAGCGTGTCGCGCTCCTGGATGACGCGGGCCAACTGCTGCTGTACTGGGGCGGCGCCTGGCTGCGTCACCTGGGTACGACGAACGCCGAGGAACTGCGCGAGCTGGACCTGCGCCTGCGGCAGCGTGTGGCCGTCTTGATCGAGGCCACCGACGCCGCTGTCTACCCGGTACGCAAGGCGTCGCTCCTCGACGTGGCCGCCCGCCTGTGTCTGCACCCGCGCTGGCCGCAGGTCACACGCCCGGCCGCAGGGGCGCTACCCACCCCGCAGGAGACGACACGGCTGCGGCGGGCGGGTGAGATCGTGCCCGATGTCAGCCCGGCCAGCCGCCCGGTGGACGTCACCGAGGCGATGGACTGTCTGGAACGGCTGGTCGACCTGCTGCCGCAGGCCCGTGCCTTCCCGGTCGGCGGTGTGAGCGAGACGTTCCAGATGTTCGCACCCGCCCTCACCGAAGACCCTCGCTACGAGAAGATCCGCGACGCGCTGGACGCCGCGCAGGCGGACCTCGCAGGCGACAGCAGTGTCGCCGCACGCTGCCGGGACCGTGCGATGGCATTCCTGCGCGCGGGCAGACCGCTGGACGCGCTGCACGAACTGCACGAGGTCAAAATCAACTGGTGGCACGGCGACACCCTGCGCGGCGCGCTGCTCACCATGCGCATGATCGGGAAGATCTACGGCGACCTGGACCTGCAGCAAGCCGCCCGGCAGTACGCGCTGACCGCCGCCGCCGTCGCAGCCTCACCCGCGGGCCAAGAACATCAAGACCTACTGCCCGCCGCATTGACCCAAGCCATGGCCCATACCCACGCGGCGGGCCACTGGGGCGACGCCCTCGCTCTCGGCGGACTCGCCTTCATGGCCCACCACCTGTTCGCCGACGCCCCCGAGGACTACCCCTCTCACGGCTATATCCAGCAACTCGACTTCCACGCCAGCATGGTGATGCTCAGCGCAGAGCGGTTCCACCCCGCGCTCATGCCAGCCCTGCGTGAACTCACCGATGCGGACTACCTGGCCGACCTGGACGAACACCTCCCGCTGATCCGGCCCAGCTTCACGCAGACCGAGCAGCAGTTCATCCAGAACGCAGACGATCAGCTCACCGGAAGACCATTTTCGGACGTGGGAGCGCACCGGGATCTGAACTTCGCAGCCCTGGGCACGACATGGCGTATCCGGTGCGACAACACCCGCGCCACCGTCCTGGCAGCCGAGCGTTTCACCGCCGCGGTGCAGATCTCGCTTGCGGAACTCGCCCCGCGCGATCCTCTGTTCTTCCCCCAGGACATCCTGGTTCGGGTGATCACGGGCACACCGCTGGGCGGAGGGGACAGAGTCACCTTCCGGCCCAACAATCACGCCGTCGACTGCACCGTCATCCTCAGCCCCTACAGCGCCTCGATGAACCACACAGCCTTCGAACGCGAACTGTCCGCCACGGTGGTGCACCTGCTGGCCCACCTCAGCGCCAGACCCACCGAGGCGTTCATGTCCCTGCTGGAGACAACATTCGCCCGCGGACTCCTGCACAAACTGATCAGCGCCCGCCCCTATGACGAAGTCGCCGGCCTGCTGACCGAGGCCCACTACGACACCCTGCGGCAAACCGTCATGCCGCCGTGGTCGGACACGGCATTCCAGCCTCCCACCGCCCCAGCACTCGCCCAGCCCACGACACCGGGACCCGGCTACGACCGCACCAGAGCACTCGACATGATCCGCGACAACTACACCGACCTGCCCCAGGTGCTCAGCAAGACACTGCCCCGTGTCCTAGCTGACCCTGACACCCGCGCAGGACTGCGGGAACTGCGCGAGGAGGGATGGCTCGACTGGCAGATCCTGCTAATCCTGGCCAACATCGCCGCCAACCTGCGGCTGCAGCAGGCCAGCCCGGGCAGCATTCCGCGGGACTATCCCACCCGCTTCTTCCAGACACCGGAAAGCCACTACACAACCGCACTGCCCCTGAACGCCTTCACCGCCGACCGCCTGCGCGCGCAGATGGACGTGACCGTGCTGGCCGTCGCCCAACGCCGCTGGAAACTGGGCTCCGCCATGACGACCCCCAACCTGCAGGCGTTCATGGAGCTGTTGACCACCCGCTACGGCTACGCGACAGATGACGTTCCGCACCGCGACCTGCTCAACGGCGCCCCGGACGAGCACGGGACCCTGCTTCCTCCGAGCACCTGAGGAATAACCGAGTGAGATGCCCCGAGTTTCGTAGAGTCCGGTGATCTTGGTCCAGGCGGACTGCGGCGCCACAGCAGACGGTTAGGCGTGTTCCGAACGACTCACCGGACACGGCCTAATACGGTCTGCCAAGCCGTGGGTGGCACGAGTTCGTAGGTCCGTCCGTTGTGGAGGACACGTCTCAGCCGGCGTAACCCCGCCTGATCCGGTCCAGATGCTGGCTCACCACCATCAGTTCCTGGCGGTACGGCTCCCTGGGCATGGACAGCAGGAGCTGGTGAAGATCGGTGAGTTCGATCGTGGCCGCGCCGTAGTCGCCCAAGGTGACCAGGAGAGTTCCGGCGTGGAGCCGAACCTCCAGCAGGAGGGGGTCGTCGGACGGGCGAACGGGGGCCAGTTCGTCGACCAAGGCGCGGAACTGATTGAGCGCCTCGTGGAGGTGCCCGAGGCCCATGCGGCAGTGGGCGGCGCGGGCCCGGCAATGCGCCGCCTGGTCCGCGTGCTGGGGGCCGGCGCTGGCGAGCTCCGCAGCCAGGGCCGTGTAGGCGGGAAGAGCTCGGCCGAGGTCTCCGTCGTCGAAGAGGGCCTGGGCGTGGCTGAAGCGCTCAGGAACCGGCACGGCTCCGGAGCCGTCGCCGGACGCCGGTACAGAGGGGGCGGGAGTAGGCTCCGCGCCCGGTTGGAGGGGCAATAAGCGGTCGTGTACGGCCCGTGCGGAGGGCGGCCGCTCGTCCTGCCGCTTGGCCAGCGTCTCGGTGATGGCGGCTTCCAGTACGGGGTGGATATCGGGGCGCAACATCGCCAGCGGGACCGGAGGATCGAAGAGGACCGCACTCAGCTCATCGGTGAAGGGCGGCTCTCCAGCGAGGAGTTCGTAGAGGATGCAGCCCATCGCGTACAGGTCGGTCTGCGGGACAATGAGCCCGGACTGTACGACCTGCTCGGGGGCCAGGTATCCGACGGTGCCGAGGACCTGGCGGTGGCGCGTCAGCCGCTGACGGGTTCGGGCAGCGCCCTTGAACGTCGCCGCGACCCCGAAGTCGACCACGGTGATCCGGCCTGTGGGCGACACCATAATGTTCGCCGGCTTGAGGTCCCGGTGGATCACTGGGAGGGCGTGGGTGTGCGTGAGAATGTCGCAGAGCTGCAGGGCGATGTCGACCACCTGCGCTTCCGTGAGGGGCTGTCCGTACCTCAGGACGGATTCGAGGGTGTCGCCGAGGACGAGCTCCATCACCATGTAGACGTGCTCCGCCGCCCGCCCGAGGCACGCGTCGTAGAGCACCGGGAGGCCGGGATGGCGAAAGCCCGCAACAAGCCGGGCCTCCCGGCGGAAGCGCTCGATCAACTCGTCGGCGGTCGCGCGGTCGCCGGTGGTGGCGAGGTGGTGCGGATGGATGAGCTTTACGGCGACCGGGCGGCCCAGCTCCCGGTCGTACGCCTGCCAGACCTGTCCCATGGCCCCAGCGCCGAGTCGCGTGCGCAGTTCGTAGCGGTTGTCGAGGACCCCGATGTCACGATCCATGGACGTCATCGCCCGATCCGGCCGCGCCGTCGGCCATGAGTTCCTCGGCAATCTCGACGAGCGTGCCTTCCCCGGGCAGGACCCAGCACCGGGGTCCTTGCACCGCCACAGGAGCCTCGGCCCACGCGGCCTCCTGCCAGATGCGCATCACCAGGCCGCTTGGGGAGTAGCGCGCGCCATCCACCGCCCAGATCAGGGGCGCAGCCGCGTCATTGATCCAGGTGGCGAGATAGCGGCGCGGATCCTCGCCGAGCCAGTCGCCGAGCGCCTGCTCCTCCGGGCGTGTGGTGGTACGGAAGACGAGTCGCGCGCCGTCCTCAATCCGCTGGTGGTCAACGAGCAGGCGCACGCTGCTCAGTCGTCGTCGGGACGGGCGCAAGCGGTGGTCCGGAGAGGTGAGAACCGGCAAGGTGGGAAGGCCCTCCGCGGCGAGGCTGTCCAGCGCTGCCGCCGCGATCTGCCGGCACCTGGTCTCGTCGCTGAAGACCCTGGCGAGAAGGGCGCGCTCACCGTAGAGGTCGCCCAGCAGTCTCGTCAGCAGAGGGACGATCGTGCCGATCCGCCCCGCGACGGCGTTCGCCCTGCTCTGCCAGGCGTCCCCCGGCTCGTCGATGTCGTCGTCGCCGACGAGCCGAAAGGCGATGTGGTTGAGCAGGAGCGACCCCGGGCCGATCAGGGCCCGGTCGCGGCCGGAGAGGGTGCCGGACGTGTCCTCCAGCGCCTGTCCGATCGCACGGGTCAACTGGACCGAACGCCAGATCTGGAGTGCGGTGGGGCGGCGACCGAAGAGCTTGCTGTACGCGCCGTCCGGTCCGGAGCGCCAGAGGTGGTCGTGGTCCGCCCGCACGCGTGCGACGAGGCCCGCGTCCCGGTGGGCGCAGGCGAGAGCGATCGCGGCTTCAACGATCGAGCAGCCGGTGGCCGGTGACGGGTCGAGTTCGCCGCGCTTGTAGACGTACGACTTCCCCAGGTTGTGGGCGAAGTCCTCGCGGATCAGAGCCTGTTCTGGGGCGAGAGCGACGAAGTCCCGTGGCTCGACGTGGTTCTGTGTATTGCTGGCCTTCGCGATGCTTCGTGCGAGCCCGTCCGGAGCATCCTTGACGCACATGACGCGGAGCATGACACGGGCCTGCGCGGTGGCGTCGGGGGCCTGCCGGAAGGCGTGGTAGGCCGAGGCGGCGGTCTGCGCGCCGTTGACGATCTGGGCGTTGGTCAGTTCCAGCCGCACCGGCTGACCGACCGTGCGGCGGGCGAAGTAGTGGGGCCGGACGTCGTCGCAGAGAACGGTGACGCCGTTGTTGAAGTACCAGAAGTGGTCGGGATCGCTGATCAGGCTGCCCACCAGCTCCTGGTTCACCCTCGTCATGCCGAGGTAGCGGCGTACGTTGCCCTCGTACAGCCGCTCGCCGTGCTGCTCGTACCAGCCGGCCAGTTCGTCCGCCGCGATCGCGCCCATGTAGGTCTCGTACGGTTGGTGCATGGCGACCCAGCCGTCGGCCATGGTCGCGGTCACGGAGAACCGCTTCGGGGCCACGTCCTGGCGGACCGCGGCGTGGAAGTCGGCGAGTGCGAGGGACCGGAAGTCCACGAGCTCACCGAAGTCGTTGAACTCGGCCACGGAACGCGTGAGGACGGTCTCGGCGGCCGGAGCCAGTCGTCCGTCACCCGTCACGGCAAGGACCAGGTGAATGCGGCAATCAGGGGAGGCGAGCACGTCGTCGACCCTGGCCGCGAGGTGCTGGAACCTGGCGTTGAAGTCTTCGTAGCGCAGATTCGTCAGCAGGTGCAGGCCATGAATCAGGCGGTGGGCGTCGTCGGCGGAGATCCCCGCCGTTCCGCGGTCGCTCCACTTGGCCTGGATGAGCCACAGTTCAGGAGTGGCAATGGAGAAGGCGACGGCGTCGATGCCCATGTCGTCGGCGCCATCGATAACGGCCGCAGCGGCCTCGTCCGGATCGCGGTCCGTGAGAAGGGAGACGGCTTTGGCGGCCAGGGCCCGCGAGAGGAAGGCACGCTCGCGCGAAAGATCAGGCGCGGCAGACGGGAAGTCCGTCATGTCGATCAGGCCCGCGAACTCCCGGCTCAGCGCGCCACGCAGCTGTTGGACCGCTACAGGGTACCCCTCGTCGTGCATCGACATCTCCTCTTCGGTCGGCGCCCCGGTCAGGGGGTCTCTCCGACGTACTCCACCGTGAGCGGGCTCGCCACGAGGCAGCGAGGTGCTCCATCCCGCTCGGGGAGCAGTGCCGTGACGCGGGCGTATCCGGTCATCGGGGCGGTGGTGTCGATGCCATCGTGGCTGGCGTCGAGGGCACGCAGCAGGTCACGGATGCCCGCGGCGCTCAGGGCGGGGGCCAAGGGTGACGCCGAGGCCGCGTCGGCGGGCGCGGCGGCGCCGGGATCGGAGTCGGGGGAGAGCGCCTCGACAACCTGTCCGGCCCTGGTGAGGAAGACGGCGCCGACGCTGTCGCCGCCGCCGATCTCGTTCAGCGTGGGGCCGTCGGTGAGCTGGGGCGTCCAGCCCAGCAGGTGTTGGGCGGAGCCGTGCAGCAACAGGCGGCAGCTGGCGCCTCCACCGCCGCCGGAGCCCGGCCCGGAGTCGACGAAGAGCAGCAGGTCCCGGTAGGCCCCGCGGAGCGTGACGCAGCGCATGGGTACCTCGAACTGCACCCACAGGCCGGGGCGGAGGCCAGGCTCCTCGTACCAGAGCGCCGACTCCTCCAGATGCTTCTGCACCTGCTGCAGATGCCGCATCCGTCCGTGCTCGCCGTCGGCGGCCTGCGCGTCCACGTCGACCCCGACGCCGAACGGTGTGGACAGGCGCACCGCCCCGGCGCGGGGCGCGCGGCGCGGCTCCGGCAGGAACTGCTGCAGCTTGCCCACGGACAAATAAATGACGTCGCGCAATCGGGCCCCCAAGTCCGGTCGCTCGGCCCTGCTGGTACGCGGAAGCCGTCGCCTCCACCATACGGGCCGCGAGGCACCGGACCGGCCTGAATTCACCAGGAGGGCCGGTGTCGGGTGTCCCTGAGGACAACCGTTCCTGGGGTTCCGTCAGAACGCGAAGACCGTACCGTCCGCCGTGCGGGCCCGCAGTTCGCACGGGTTGCCGTAGGTCGCCGACCAGGGACGCGCCGACCCTGCCGGACACCGTCACCGGTGATCGTGACCGGGTTCCACTCGCGCGTACAGGGGCGGCCTTCCCGTGGGCCCGTCAGGCTTGTGAAGTCGCGGTCCGCCAGAAGGGTGTCTCGCCTGCACCGCCAGCAGACGAAAGATCCTGGGCGTCTCCGGATCCCTTAGCGCGCCGACAAGGGAAACTCGCTGGTCACATGCCTCTGGAAGGCATCGTGGTCGCCTGTGGTCGCAGGCTGGAAGCATCCATTTCCCTCCGCCTCCCGGAGGCGATCCCCATGCGTACCAGCGTCGGCCGCGGCCGCATCTACCGCCGCTGCGGCTGCCGGGACACCCAGCATCACCAGCTCGGCACCCACTGCCCTCACCTGATCACTGACAGTCAGCACGGCGCCTGGAGCTTCGCCGTCGACGTCCCCGCCCCAGACCACCGCCGCACCACGGTGCGCCGGGGCGGATTCTCCAGCCAGGACACGGCCGAGCAGGCTCTGAGCCGGTTCCTCGAGGGCGAGGCCGGCGGGTACAACGCCGATCCGAGCCAGACCGTCGCCTCATACCTGGAGGCGTGGCTGGACGCGAAGGCCCTGGTGCTAAAGCCGACCACGATGGCCCGCTACCGCGACTACGTCTGCAACGACCTCGTCCCCGCCTTCGGCACCCTCAAGCTCGACCAGCTCGCCCACCGGCACATCTCGGCCTACGTCACCTGCCAGCTCGCCGCCGGCCGCGGCCGCACCACTCTCTACCGCTGCCTGGCCACCCTTTCTAGCGCCCTCGGCGACGCCGTCCGTCAATACCGCCTCCCCCACAACCCGGGCAGTCCCCCGGTCCTGCGCCGGCCGCCGTCGCCGGAACGGCGGATCTGGACGGCGGAGGAGGCGGCCCGCTTCCTCGCCCACTGCCACCGGGCCGACCCCGAGATGGCCGACCTGTTCGAGTTCCTCATCGGTACCGGCATGCGCAAAGGGGAAGGGTGCGGATCCTCTGAAGTGAAGGGCTAAACGGCCGTCGCTGAAGTGGGCAGCGGCGAGGAGGTCACGCGTACCTTCGTCGCTCAGTCGGAGCTTGCTTGCGAATGAGCACTGGGCCTGCCAAGGTCCCGACGTGACCGTACTTCTGGGAGACAAGAACAGGTTCGCGGCCGAGGTCGGGGAGTGGGACGACGCGTTGCGTCGGGTGGACCTGTGGGCTGCAGGGAAGTTGCTGACCTGCGACGACAACTTGTCTTTCGTCAGCCAGTTTCGCCGGGACGTGCTGGACACGGCCGTCTGGCTGCGTTCCGGGCAGGGCTCTCCGCTGCCGTTCGAGGGACTGTCCCCTCAAGCCACGCACCGGCGACTTATGCACCGTGCCGGGAGTGATGACGAGACCGAAGCCGAGTACGAGCTTCGCAGCCAGTTCCGCGTCCTGAGCTGGGGGCCCACGACTGACAACGTGACGGCTCACGTCTTTTGCGACACGGACCGCTTGGTGCTCACTCTTCAGTTCTGGCGTGAGGAGCATCTGATCAAGCATCCGGAGGATGCGGGCGAGGTCTTCGTGGCGGAGATCCCAAGGGCGGAGTTCGTTGGGATCCTTGAGGATCTTGTGGCTGTGCTCGACGGCGGCCCGGATCGGGAATGCCCGTGATCGGCTGACACGGTCGCTGGGGCTTCGAGCTGATTGGGGCTGTGTTCGGGGCTGCCCGTCTCTACCGTGGTGGTGGAGGTGGATCGCCATGGCGTCTTTGCCGGAAGAGCTGCAGGTGCGGGAGGCCGCGGCTCGGCAGCGAGTGGAGGGACTCCAGGCTGAGGCGGCCGAGTTGGCCCTCCGCCTGGAGAAGGCGCGGGAGGATCTGTCGCGGTTGGAGATCACGCGGGAGACCGTCGCGCAGGTGCTGGCGGAACTGTCGGCCGTGGAGGCCGAACCGCATGATGTGGCGGGGGATGCGCCGGAGGCGAACGAGACATCGGCGCCCCATGGCGTCGGGGTGATGATGGTGCCGCCGTGGCGGGAGGGCCTGCTCGTGGCGGTATTGCCGGATGTCTACCGGGACATCGTGGAGGTCATCGCTGACGCGCCGGGACCGGTGAAGGCCAAGCAGATCGTGCCGCGGATCGGTCTGCCGACGACGACCGGGAAGATCGAGGGGACCCGGGGAAAACTGAAGCGGCTGGTGGAGCGGGGCTGGCTGGACGAGGACGCGCCGGGACAGTTCACCCTCGCCCGCCGGGGCCCGGGGCGAGACCGGGTCAACTCCCAGTGACCAAGGGCTCTTCTCCGTAGATTCGTAGGTGCCAACCAAAACGAATCACTCCCGAAGAAGAGCCCTCGATGGAACCGTACGACGCCTTACCCGAGCCTGATCCATACTCCGCCTCCCGCGATGCCTTCGAACGCCTCATCTCGACGCTGGCTGACGGCCCGGCATCAGACTTGCCCCACGACGAACTCGAGGCCCAGCTCGAACAGTTGGGACGCGAACTGCTGCGGCAGTTGATGCAGAACCACCTCGATCAGCGAGCCAGGAAGGAGGAGGAAGCGGTGCGAGCGGACGGAGGGCAGCCGCTGGTACTCGGTCCGGAAGGACAGCCGCGGACCTGGCGAGAGATGGGCCACCCTCGCCTGCTGACCTGTGTGTTCGGGCCGGTGCGGGTGACCCGGATCGCCTATCGCGGCCGAGGCGTTGCCAACGTGCACCCGGCGGACGAGAAGCTGTCGCTGCCCGCCGGCCGACACTCACGCGGCTTAGCCCGGCTCGCGGTCCTGGAGGCGGTGCGCGGTTCGTTCGACCAGGCCACTGCCGCGGTCGAGCGTCGGTGCGGAAGAGTACTCGGCAAGCGCCGCCTCAAAGAACTGGTGGTCGCCGCCGCCGTCGACATCGCCGCCTACTACACGGCGAAAATCCCCACCCCGTGCACCCGCGAAATGCCACTGGTCATCCAGATCGACGGCAAGGGCATAGTGATGCGCCCTGAAGCCCTGCGCGAAGCCACCCGCCGGGCCGCAACCAAGACAGCGGCAGCCGGGCGACGCGGCCGCCTGGCACCGGGCGAGAAACCCAACCGCAAACGCATGGCGACCGTGGCCTGCATCTTCGACACCGCTCCCGCCCCACGCCGACCGCACGACATCGTCCATCCGCCCGGCGGCCGCAGCGAAGCCCGACCAGCGAGGCCGGGCCCGAAAGCCGAGCGGAAATGGTGCACCGCCTCAGTGATCCGACCTCCCGAGCAAGTCGTCGCCGACGCCTTCGACCAGGCCGAGGCCCGCGACCCACAGCACCTGCGGGCCTGGCTCGTGCTCGTCGACGGCGCCCGCCACCAACTCGACCTGATCCACACCGAAGCCGCCCGCCGCGGCATCCGCCTGCACGTTCTGCTCGACTTCGTGCACGTCTTCGAGTTATCAACGGGTTTTAGCTTCTGATGCGGCGTTCTTGCACTTCAGAACGTTGATGAGATTGCTGCCAGGTAGCGTCAGCGCAGGCTGGAAAGTTCATTGACGTGGCGGGTGGGGATGCCGAGGAAGAGGTCGGGCTGTGCCGGGCCATGGACGATGTTGAGCGTGTCGAGTCGGTAGGTCCATTCGCCGCCGCATGAACCGGTAAAGCGGTAGTTGATCTGCCAGCGGAGCCACTCTCCGCGGGCGAGGCGAACAGCCGGAGGACGCCGCGATCTGCGTGGCATGCCGAATGGCGTGGCGACCAGCTGAACCCGCAGCAGTCCGTCGACTTCCCGCAAGAGCACGCCGGCGTCCGTGCTGGAGTCGGGCATGCTGTCGTGCGTCACAGCCCGGGGCTGGAAGTCTCCGGCTTCGTCCATCCGAACCTCGTGCATGAAGGGTGGCGAGCCGAGCGGCAGCGGAAAAGCCGTCGGGGTCGCGTTCCGACGCGCGGCTTCGAGCCCGCCGCGGGATTGTTTGGTCCATGACGTGCGGACCCACTGCACCACTGTCTCCACGAGGCTGATCCTGCGGCATGGCGGTGGCTGGCCGCTACTCCGTTTCGGCGGGGGCCGTCCGTGGCAGACCACGGCGGGCGAGTTCGCGTCGGAGGTCGAGATTCTCGCCGTGTGCCTGGGCGAGGGCATCCCGCAATGCCTTGTCGTTGTCGCGGAGTTGTTTCTTCAGTCGTGTGATCTCTGCGGTGAGGGCGAGGACGATGTTGCTCTCTGTGGCTCCGGCCGCGGCTGGAGCTGGAGCGGCTGCGGCCTGGTGCTGACGCCGGAGGTGTTCGATGCGTTCGCGCAGGGTGGGGTGGGTGTAGAGGAAGGAGTGTGAGACGCCCGCCTCGCGTTGGATGGACTGGAAGGTCACGGACTTGCCGCGCTTGACCAGGGTGCGGATGGCGGTCTCGGCGGCTTTCGTCTTGGCCTCGGACTTGCGGCGGGCGGCCTGGCTCAGGGTGTCGATACGGCGTTGCCGCTGGTCGTTCATGGTTGTGGCTTCCGGTGGCGGGTCAGGTCGATAGAGACGGGGGTAGGGGTGCTGGGGCTGCCGGCCCCCTGGATCGCGCGGCCGAGGTTGGCTCGCATCGCGCCCAGGAGCTTGACGAGGGCCTCGCGTTCGGCTCGGCGCTGGAGGAGCCAGACGTTGTCGTCGGGCATGGGCCGGCCGTGCCGCTGCTGGAAGCGTGTGGTGTTCCGTTCCATCAGTGTGGTCGTCTCGGCCAACTGCCGTTCCAAGATGTCCAGATGGCTGTCGTCGGTGACGAAGACGCCGCAGGTCAGGCAGGCATTGCCCTTCTCGCACTTCTGGAGGGGCGGCAGCAGGCAGTAGCCGTTGGGCAGGAATCGGTCGGCGCGGTCCAGTAGGTGCAGCGAGTCGTGGTCCTCCTGGGAGAAGACCACGCGGGTGCCGTCGGCTTTGAACTTGCGGGTGGCCAGGAACGCCTGCTCGGCGTGCTCCTCCCGGCGTGCGACGTAGTGCATGGACATCGTCGGTGTGGAGTGCCCCGCGTACCGTTGCAGGACGTGGACGGGCAGGCCGAGCTCGGCGAGTTTGGTCAGTTTGGTGTGCCGGAAGCGGTGGGTGTGGCTAAGGCGGATCGGACGCCCGGCTGCGTCGGTGATCTGTGTCAGATCGCTGAACAGCCCCAATGCCCGGCCGTAGTTGGAGTTGCCGTAGGGCTTCGTTCCGTGGGCGTTGGCACGCTTCTGCGGGAAGAGGTGCGGCGGGGCCCCTTCGGGGAACCGTTCGCGCAGCCACTGCCGTTGTTCTTCGATGATGGCGACGGCCTCCGCGTCGATCAGGATGTTGTCCGGCGCCTCGTCGATCTTGCTCTGGCCGTAGTGGAACCGGGCGACGGCTTCCCCTTCCGCGGCCTGGACGGCCGCGGCGGTGGCCGGGGAGAGACAGTCGAAGGTGCAGAGGCAGATCTCGCTGGCCCGGCGGCCGGTGAGAATCTGCAGCAGGAGCATCCGCATCAGCTGGGGATCGTCCTGGCCGGGAAGCTCGTGCACCAGGCCGTCGCGGGTGACGGTAGTCGTTCGGGTGCTCGGCTCGGCGAGCACGGGAAGACAGGTGGTGATCTGCGCCAGGGCATGATCATCGACATAGTGGGTCTCGTCGGCGACGGGCTGATGGCGTCGCAGTCGGGTGCGTTGCCGCAGCCAGATCGCGGGATGCGCCTCGGTCAACTCGTCCCAGGGCGAGGGACCCAGGACCTGCGCAGCCTCATGGCGGTGGTCGATGAGCAAGGTCATCAGTTCAGCGATGGCCCAGACATCCAGATTGACCTTGTTGGTGGAGACCTTCTCAGGTGGGCGGTTCACCGAGGACCGGTGACCTGGCTCGCAGGCCCAGCGCCGGAAGGCGGCGGCGAAGCTCCCGGCCTGAGCCGCGTCGCGGATCGCCTCGGCCGGATCATCGAGGATCTCCAACCAACGTGCGAAGCGCAGTAGGGCCGGGCTTCGCTGGCCTGTCAGGGTCGACCAGGTGATCGTCCCGGCCTCGAGGAGGGTGCCGAGGTGCCACTTGATCGCGTTCCGCACCCATGGCAGCCGCGCCGCCCCTGGGGAGCACCCAACCGATCGGCACGGTTCGCGCTCCCGCAGCGGAATGCGCGGATCGCAGCGCGGGTGCCAGGTATCCATCTCCCACCAGATGCCGTCGTGCAGACGGGCCGTCAGTGCCAGGCGCGGATAGCCGAGCAGGCGCTCCAGGCGGGCGCGCCGGCCCTTGTCGGCCGCTGGCAGCCGACCGTGCTGGTGGTGGAACCAGATGCCATGCAGTCGCAGGAGTTCCGTCTTCTCGACCCAGGCCAGGGAGTGCGGCAGCGGATATTCACTTTCGGCGGCCCAGGCCAGGACGGACGCGAACTGGTTGACCACATCGACCGCGACCTTCATCCCGTCCCGGTGCTGCCAGTGCGCCATCCACGCCAGCTCGTTGCGGAGCCGCTCGGGAACCCCGTGGAGGTGCACCGCGCGGCCCCGCCCCGCTTCGGCCATCGACTCCCAATTGCCAATGCCGGGACCGATGACCGTGCTGTGCCACTGGGGCGGCAGATCCGCAAGGATCCGGGTTACTGGATCGGCGACGGACGTGGGGACCAGTCGCAGTCGTGCCGTGCGGTCACCGGTCATGCTCGGTCCGCCATCCCGCGGTGTACGTCTTCCAGTTCGCTGCCGCCCGCAGGGCCTCGTCCTCGCTGACCCAACCGTAGAGGTCCAAAGTGGTCTGGACGTGTGCGTGCCCGAGTCGCCGGGAAACCACCCAGTCCGCCGTACCTGCCAGCAGCAGGGCGGTGGCGTGGCTGTGCCGGAACCAGTGCGCGCTCCAGTCCTTGGGGCCAAGGCCGCGGCGCTTGAGCGCGTCGATCTTGTCGCGGACCGTACCCTCCCGCAGCGCGGCCAGGAAGGGAGGACGCTGCAGGTTGACGAACAGGGAGTCATCCGCAGAGATAGGCATCCCCAACTCAGCGGCCCGCAGGGCAAGATGAGTCAGATAGTCGGCGTAGAGACGCTCCAGATCAGCGCCGACGTAGACGCGCCGGGCCCGCATCATCTTCACCCGGGCACCATTCGTGTTGTCCTCACGCGGCACGATCTCCACATGCGGAGTTGCCCCCTGCCCCATGACGAAGTCGCGAATTCGCAGGCCCAGCACCTCACCGATGCGCATCCCGCTGTCCGCGAGCAGCGCGAACAGGAACCGGTCGCGCAGGTTACCGACCCACTCGCCGCGTACGTCGTCCCAGATTGCGCAGCCGTCGAGGATCGCCTGGATCTGCTGGGGTAACAGGATCGGCGGCCGGTCGCGGCGCCTGGTCTTGCGCACCCGTACCAGCGAGGAAGGCCCGGCGGGCATGCCGACGTTCAAATGCGCGAGCAGCCCGCGGGCCGGGATGCGCCGTGGGGTGCCGCGCAGCAGCCGCTTGGCGACCGGTACCTCGTGCACCGCGTCCTGCCATCGGTAGAAGGAGATCAGCGCGGCGAGCCGGGACTCCAGCGTCGTGTCCTGCGGGACGGTCCCATCAGCGGTCGGGAGAAGTGCTGCGGACCGGCCGTTGCGTAGCCACGACAGATAGGCTGATACCGCCGGAACCCCCAGGTCACGCCATGCGGCGGCGTCATCACGCTGTTCCAGGAAGCTCCACCACTGCGCGAGCGCGGTGGCATAGGAGCGGACCGTGTTCGGTGACCACTCGGCCCGATGGGCTTCCAGCCACTCCTGAACCGGCACCACTGTCCGGTACGCGTCGTCGACGACTGTCCAAGTTCGGCCTCCGCTTGGTGGCTTGGCCGTGATGCTGTACGCCACGCTCGTTCACTCTCGTTGAAGAAACCCCGTCGATAGCACTGAAACAACGAGGGAGAACCACCGCGCGTCACGCTCGTCGTTGACGTAGGAGAGAGTCAGAGAGCTCCCGTTGATAAGCCGAGTACTGCTGGACGGCCGCGCACGCCTTCCACCCGGTCGGCAGCCGCGAGGCGGAAACCTGGGCCGCGGACAAACTCACCGCGATCCTCGCAGGACACGCCGAGCGCGCCGCCACCGAGATGTCCGCGCAGGCCGCAGCCGAACAACTTCCCGCCGCCCGCCGCGAGGCAGTCACCACCTGTCACCGCTACCTCACCGGCCACCTCAACCAGCTCCACTACGACACCGCACTCGCGGCCGGCTGGCCGATCGCGACCGGCGCCGTCGAAGGCGCCTGCCGACATCTGATCGCCGACCGCCTCGATATCACCGGCGCCCGCTGGGGACTCGACGGCGCCGAAGCTGTCCTCCAACTCCGCGCATTGATCACGAACGGCGACTTTGAGGACTACTGGAAATTCCACGCGGCCCGCGAACATCAACGCCTCTACCCCAGCCCTGACCAGCAGAACTACACCCTCACCGCTTGAACCCGACGGTCACTTCAGAGGATCCGCACCCAAAGGGGAAGCCCTCGGTCTGCACTGGGACGACGTCCACCTGGCGGAAGGCGTCCTCTACGTGCGCTGCACCCTCTCCGCGATCGACAACAACCGCCTCGTCATCACCACACCGAAGACCCGGTCGAGCCGCGGCTGGGTGGCCATCTCACCCCGCGTCGCCACCGCCCTCCGGCACCACGCAGGAACAACGCCCCGCACGTGCGGTGATCCTGACGACCCGTTCACCGGTCTCGTCTTCTGCCGCCCCGACGGCCGACCGCTCGGCCCGCACCAGGTCCTCGACCGTCTCCATCAACTGTCCGAAGAGGCCGGCGTCCCGCGGATCACGGTCCACGACCTGCGCCACCTGGCCGCCACCATCACCATCACCGCCGGCGTGCCGCTCACCGTCGTCTCCAAGACGCTGCGGCACTCCACCCTGTCGACCACCGCGAACATCTACAGCCACCTCACCCGGCAGGCAGCCCGCGAGGCCGTCGACACCATCGACCAGACCCTCACCGGAACCGAGAAGGCCAGCCGCCGCACGGACCATGCGTCGTGGCTGCGACCACCACGCGACCACATCCACCGGCTCCGCGAGGTTGTGCGCCGGCTCCGCTCCCCCGCTGTCCCCGGCTTCAGCGCCGCAGCCGACCACCCACAGACTGGACGTGCGACCACACTGCGACCACCATGGCTCCGGACGCGCGAAAGGCCGCCCTCTCGTTAGTGAGAGAACGGCCTCCGACCTGCTAAAAGCATGGTCGGGACGACAGGATTTGAACCTGCGACCCCTTGACCCCCAGCGCGAGCCCCAGAGCGCGAGCCGCGAGGCACTCCCTACTGGGCCCAGGAACTGGCGCATCACGCTTCGTCGCGAGCGGGCGTGGACAAGGTGCTGGCCGAACTCGAAACCGCGGCCAAGGAGCTCGCGCCAGCAAAAGCCCCGTTGGACAGCAACCACAACCGGCCAAGAAGATTTCGGCCGAGCTCGGCGCTCTGGCCGAAGCCATGGCCTCCGCGAAGAAGGAGTGCGCAGCGCTTGAGGACCAATATCGAGGAGCGGTTGAGGACTACCGGCGACTGGGACAGCGCGGATATCTCGCGCTGGCTGGCCTGAAAGCGGTCACCGCCGAGCACGAGGGCGTGGCTTTCGTCGAGACACAGGCCCGATCGCCGCGGCGCAGTGGCGGACGAACCGCGGAGCGAAAAAGCCCGGGATCAGGCACGCAACGACGCCGAGACTCTCCAGAAAACCATCCCATACACCCCGGCGGGGAAGTGCCAGTTTGCCGTACGAAGATCGGCGCCGACGGTGGCGCGCCGAGCTCGATCGCACAGCATCACCTGACGCACACGCCGTACCGAACCTGTCCGCCCTCCCTGAGCGTGCGAGGCTACCTCCTGTGTTCCACATGTCGGTTGACTGCATGCCGGGTCGTGTCCCGCGTCGTAGTGTAGGGGATCAAGCGTTACGCGTTCCGGTACGAGGCTCCTGACGATCTCCGCAGACCCAGCAGTCCACGAGGCGCCCTGCTGAGGCGAGTTGAACGCCTGGTCGGGCGAGCCACCGTCACTGACCTGCGGATTCCGGCGCCTTGATCGGCTACACCACCCGGTGGGACGCCATCACATGCCGACAGGACACCATCGTTGCTTGACTTCCACCCGGCATCAGTCCACCACTTGTAGCCTCAGGACGGCGCCCGAGATGAACATCCGCGTGGGCAGGAAGTGACTCGGCTCGTCTCACCACAAGTGCTACAGGCTGGGCATATGTACTGGCCAGGGCGACTCGCAGCCCAGCACGGAACCGCCAGAAAGGAACCGCCGACACGGCGGTCCAGGTCAGGTTCGTGGGCACCGGCAACGGCAAGGCCAACCGGGTCGAGCAACGGAAACTTGTGGCCACAAGCAACGCAACGGCGGAGTTCCCACCGGGTGCGGCATGAGGAACAGGCTGCAGCGAACAGGCCATCCGCACGAGGCTCGAACACTGTCTGGCGCTGCGCTCCCGTCTTGACACAGACCGGGCACACTTCGAGAAGCTCGGTCTTGGTGGCTGCGTCTTCCACCGCCGTGTACACGGTGCGCAGCCTCTGGGCTTCGTGCTGGGCTGCCCGCCCGCCGCCGCGGCGCCCTCGGGTTCCTTTTAGCAGCGTGGGAAGCCGGTCCAACTCCTCCGGACGCGCGGCACGCACGACCGCGACGCCGTCGGGGCGGGCTTCGAGCCAGCCGCAGTCCGCGAGAACGGACCGTTCGCCTGTGGACATGGGCACAGTGTGGGGATATTGGCGCGCGTCGGCGCCCAGGGTCGCCCACTGGATGGCCCGCACCAAACGGCTGACACTGAAAATGTCCAGTGGGGACAGGGGGGCCACGTCGGCGCCATGCTCGGGCGCGACGCTGTCGCGGTGCCCGATCCGATACGCGGACTGGACCACGTCAGTTTCCGCGTTCTGCCGCGGTTGAAGCAGGCCCGGATGGACGATGAGGTCGTTGTCGTCCTCGGCAGGCGGTCGGTTACGGCGGATGTCTGCGACCGAGGCAAGGTCGGGAGCTGCGCACAGGTCGGTCGTGACAGGCAGGACGCTCAGCGCCCGCTGTCCACGCCAGTGCAGGGTGAACTCGCCTGTCCGGGACCAGGTGACCGTCAACGGCGCGCCCCGCATGCGGAAGCGGGTGGTGCGGCCAGGGGCGGGAGCCGGCTGGTCGGCCTCCGGTGCAGCCTTGAGCAGCTTGCAGGCGAGTAGCAGAAGGAGAGCGGTGAAACGTTCGAAGCCGATGCGGACTTGCTGTCGGCGGCGGGCCACTTCGGCGGCCCCGGGACGCACGGCCTCGATCGCGGTGCATGCCTGCCAGAGCAGGGCCACCCGTCGGTAGTGCGGGTCGCTGCTGAACAGATTCGTCGGATGCAGTTCGCGGGGTGGTACGGAGCGATGGTCGACCGCGCGTGCCAGAGGCGAGCTCAGCATGATTTCCACCGACGCGAGGGACGATTCGAGTCTTCGCAGGCGCACCTCCGCGGCCGCCTGGTGCCTACCGGAGTCCTCGACGTTTCTCAACAGTCCGGTCAGCTCCCGTCGTGCCCGCCAAGAGCTCTCCTCGGAGGACATCAGCAGGCCATGTACATCGCCCACCATCCTGCTCAGGTCCCTCAGCTTGGCGATTCGCTGCTGCAGATGCGACCGCATCACGTTGAGGACGGCGACAGCCACCCGGTTCTCGTAGATGTCGGCGTCCTCCTCACTGCGCCTGGCCAGGAGACGGCTCGGCCGCACACCAGCAAGGGTGTACGAGTCCCAGTCCTCCGGGCGGGCAGCCAGACGTGCCGCCGCTCCAGTGGCGATGGAGCGTACCCGGGACGTCGGCAGAGTCTCCTCCACCGTGCGCAGGCGCGTGTACGGGCGGTGACACACCATACGCAGCTCACCGGACTCACGCTCGAAGAGGTCTTCCACCGGCAGCGCTTCCGTCTCGTCGGACACGTCGAGAATGATCGGCGGCATGGCCAGCCAGTCGTCGAGCGTAGTGGCCTCGGCCAGACGGACCGACAGCGACAACAGATGACGGACGAGAAGGGAGTCGAGATCCGGCTCAGTCGCTTCCCGACTCATCGCCGACCACGCGAGCGAATCTCGTCGTCCAGCAGGCGTTGCGTTGCCACGGGTTCGTGAGCGCTGTCGAACAGCATCAGGCTCTCGACGAGATCGGTGCGCAGCGTGTCGAGAGTGTCGGCATGGATGTCGTACCGTCCCCGGACGGAGCGGAGGATCCGCGCGGCCATGAGGTGGTCCAGTGCCTCTCCCGGACTGCCGCCGGCGGCGACGACGACGGGGGCGAACTCCTTGATCTGCAACTCCAGCCGGTTGCCCCAGCCGATGCGCATGTCCTCCGCGAAGCGTCTGCGCCAGTGCGTGTCGAGGAAGTCGATGATGCCGGCGGCCTGTGTCCCGTAAGCGGCCTGCGCTTCGGTGAATGCCTGGCTGAGACCTCGATGTGCGAGGGGTTCGGGCAGCGCGGTCGCCCTCTCCGGGAGGTCCGGGTGCTGCCAGGGCAGTTCCAGGACGAAGGCCCGGTCGTACGTCTTGTCGGCGAATCCGACGGTCGTCTCGTCGTGGTTGGCGGTTCCGATGAACCAGACGTTGTCCGGAACAGCGATGTGTGTTCCGTCAATGAGCAGGCTGGGAGGGTTTCTGACCGGCGCCGTGGTCAGCGCCAGTCTGGGCCGGTCCTTGATGGCGAGCGCCGACAGCACTCCGCTGAAGTACTGCTCGGGATGAGAGAGGTTCATCTCGTCGAGGACGATGAAGAAAGGCCGGTCCTTGAAGGCGGGGCACTGAGCGCGGTAAAGAGCCTTGGTGAACTCGGATTCATAGAAGATCCGGTCGAAGCTATTGTAGTAGCCCATCAGGTCCTGCGGGTCACGCCAGCCGGCCTGGACGGGGACCACGGCCACGCTGTTGTCGCTGCCGAAGGCGGCGGCGAGTGCACGGGCCAGGCCGGTCTTACCGATACCACTGATGCCCTGGAACAGGTGCAGGCGGCTCATCGCCATGCCTGCCAGGACTAGGCGCAGCTCTGACAGACCATAGGAGAGGCTGGCCTTCTGCCGGATGACCGCCTGCATCTGGCGCACGAGTTCGGCCAGTTCCGGCGTGTGTGGGTCGGACGGCCACGGCGTGCCGAACTCCCGGTCCATGTGGGAGCAGGCCGGGAAGGCATGACCCTCCTTGCCGACCTGGGCGGTGGCCTTGAGCTTGGCCGCTTCCTCATTGAGGAGTTGCTGGAGTTGGCCGTTGGCCGCGCTCAGCCAGTTGTTGACTTCCAGATAGTTCTGGCGTTCGTTGACCGCGATGCGATCACGTTGCAGGGCGGACTCCAGCTCTCCGCGCTCCCTGACCAGTTCTTCGTTGTCGGCGGCCAGTTGCATCACCTGCTGCCGCAGTTGCTCGAGCAGGCGCGCGTCAGCGCGTGGTGCTGTGGCGTTCTCCTCCGTCAGGCGAGCGTTCTCCGCGCGCAGTTCGGCCATGCGCTCGACAACCTGCTCGAGGGTCATGCCGCCGAGAGAGGCCAGTGCGCTGTCGTATGCGCCGAGGCGAGCGCTCAGGCGCGCATTTCCCTCAGTGACGGACGCCAGCCTGCGGCGGTCCTCTTCCACCTGCTGGAGCAGTTGGTCGGTTCGGCTTGCCACCTCGCGCTCGATCCGTTCCGCGCGGCCGACTTGCTGCTCCCTGAGCGCGGCTTTGAGCTGCGTGATGTCCTCACGTTCGTCTTCCAGCCGGAGCTGGGCCGACCGCACATCCCTCTCGCGCTGGGCGAGGTCGCTCTCACGCCGGTCCAGGGCCGCCTGCGCGTCCGCCAGGCGATGTTGCGCCTCGCTCCACCGGGTCCGCCAGGCTTCGTGTTCGGCCTCGAGAGCGTCCGCCGCCGTCCGGCGCTGGTCCGCCAGCCAGGCTTCTAGCTCTCGGCCAGCCTCCAGACGACGCTTTGCGAACTCTGTTTCGGCCGCTTGCTCTCGGTCGGACTGGTCGCGCTCCCTGCGGTCAAGGAGTTCTGTGCGGACGTCGAGTGACGCGCGCTGTTCCTGGAGGGCTGCGGCCTCCTCGGACTGGCGGGCGAGCGTGGCATCGAGCTCCTCGCGCTGAGCACGAAGTCGCTCCCCCTGTACCGCCAGGACGTCTATGGTTTCTGCCTGGCGCTTCGCGAGCGCGCGGTAGAGCTGCCAGGCCCGCTCGAGCTCGGAGGCCGCGCTGTCGGGCTCGTCACCTGCCGCGAGGACCACCTGGGCCTCGGCCGCGACCTCCTGTATCTCCGTGAGCAGCGCCGCAGTGCCGTCCTTGTCCTTCGGATCGGCGGTGGATCCCGCCGGAGCCGACTGAGGAACACGGGTGGCCGCAGTGCGCTGGGAGGCGGCTGGCTGGCCCGGCCACACCGCTCCCTTTACCTTGCCACGCGTTCGCGGCTGCCTCTTGCCCATGGCGTCAGTTCACTCTCTTGCTCGTGGTGGATCGGCCGCCGCTCAGACCGAGCAAATGGCGGGCTGCTTCGTAGGCGAGAGTCCGGATGTGTTCCAGCTCGTCGGGCGCCGGGGCACCGGTCGATCCGTGCGTCGCGTTATTGCGCAAAATCCGTGACCGGTCGAGATCTTCCAAGAGCGTGGGGCGCTGCCTGATGAACGTGCCGAAAGGATGGTGCGGGTTCTCTCCGGCTGCCCAGACAGCTCTGATGACGTCCCCCGCCAGACCGTTGGCCGGTTTGGCGCAGTATTTGCGCATGTCCGGTGGCACGGAGGTGGCACCCAAGCGCTCGGCGGTCAGCACGAATGCCCGCTCGCGCACCCCTTGCACTCTGGACGTCTGCAGTTGGGCGGGGAATCTTTCGTTGAGCCCGGGAAGTATGCACTCGAAGACGCGGATCGCGTTGCGTGCGGCATTCTCCCGCTCCCGCGCGGTGTCCTTGACGAGCGCCAACTCGATGTCCGCGAGATGGGTGAACACCTCCGGATGGTCCCGGATCTCCTCGCCGAGAATACGCACGACGTCGGCGCGGGCGTCCTCGGCGAGTTCTCGGTCGACTTTGCGGGCAGCGACTGTCCGATCGCGGCGGATCTTTCCGAGCAACTCGTCGATCAGCCGGCCCAACTGCTCGTCGCTCTCGGTGCGGATAGCCAGCAGGTCGGCAAAGAGCCGCCCGTCGCCCACCGCGAATGGGTCGTCAACGGTCCACATGCGCCCCGACCCGTCGTCGCCCTCGACGACGTAACACACCAGGTAGGCCGGGTTCGCGGTGCCGTGGAATCCGATCCGCTGAGCCGCCACCACGGTGTTGTCGCGGTCGCGGGAAGCTCCGCGAAGACCCCGAGCCGCCAAGTCGTGGCTTTTGCACGCTTCGAGCACATCCCGTTCCGACGGGCGCATCGACGTGCCGTTGGTCCGGAGCGTCAGTGCGCTGACCTCCCTGGACGCACCAGCAGTGCCGAACTGGATGGTGACCCAGCGACCACGGTGCTCCCGAAGGTCCGCGCGGACCGGATCTGCGATCAGGATGCGGGGCAGCAGCGCCCCGGAGGTGGGATCCTGGAAGACACGCAGGAGGCGGGGGTCCGTCTCCGCCACCTCTCCCTCGGCCACGGTCCGTCTCCCCGCCTCGGTCAGCGCAAGACCGGGCTCCAAGAGCCGACCCTCCACAAGCCGGGCGATCACTGTGCGGCACAGGGCGGTGTCGAGACCGATCAGCCGGCACATATCGCCCACGTCCGGAACTCCGGCGGCGCACAGGCGCAACACCACGGTCTGGAACACGTCCAAGGTGCGGGAGTAGCCGGTCGGTGCTGTCACCTGGTGGACCCACACGGGCAGCAGGACGGGCCGGTACCGTTGCCGCGGCGGGAAGGCCAGCTGGAAGACCGGGGTCTCACGGTCGAATGACACGGCCGTCCGTCCCCTTCCGGCACAGTTCCAGGAACGCGGCAAGAGGCTTGACCGCTGTGGGGCTCTCAAGCCCGAACATGTCGTCGTCCCCGACCACGGCGAGCAGTCGCTGCTGGCGGCTCATCGCCACGCACAGCCGGTTGGTGGCGGTCACATGGCCGTAGGCGCGCTTGGCATCGGTGCGTGCAGCCGGTGCGCAGCTGCGCACCGTGGAAAGGTACGTGACGGAGAACTCCATCCCTTGGAAGGCGTCGACAGTGCCGACCCGCAACCGGTCGAGCGGTGCACCGTCTTCGTCGCGGCAGAGCCGGGGCACGGGGCGCCATCCGCCCGCATCGGTGAACTCGGCGAGCCCGGCCTTCTTGAGTTCCTTCCAGACCTCGGTGACCTGTGCCGCGTAGAACGAGATGACTCCGAAGGTCATCCGCGGGTAGCGTTCGATCAGAGCGGCTATCTCCGCTGCGATGACAGCGGCTTCGGCGGGACGGGCTCGGCTTGTTCCCCGTTGTGTTTCGCCGCCGGCTGACAGCGGCACGGGAAGCCATACCGCAGGGACCTCGCCATATCGGTCGATACCGTGCACGAACTCGGCCGCATCACGGCCGTTGCGCAGTTGACGGTCGTAGAAGTTTTCGCTGACGAAGCTGCCGAGGACCGGGTGCATGCGGAACTGTGTGTCCAGGCGAACGAACCGGTGATGCCCGTCGGACGAACCACGCTCCCACTGCCGGGCCAGTCGCTGGAAGAGGCTTTCCTGCAACCGGTCGCGAATGTCGTCGCCGAGCGAGGTCAGTTCACGTTCCACATCGGGTTCCAGCATGTGCGGAAGCTGTTGGTGGTCCCCGACCAGCACGATCCTGCGGCGGGCCTGGGCAAGCGGGATGAGGAGGTCCAGTGGGTTGGCCCGGGCCGCCTCGTCGACGATGACGGACTCGAACACCCCGTCCTGACGGCCGACGGCGACCATGGCTTTGGAGACGGCCTGCTGGCAGGTCGAGGCGAGCGAGACGGTGTAGGCGCGGAGGGTGTTGTCGACGCCTTCTGGATCGCTGCGCAGGTCGTCCCGGTAGTCGAGCAGCGCCGCCGCTATGGCGTCGGGTGACCGGGTCACGGCTTCCGCGAGTTGCGCGGCGAGCCGGTCCAGGAGGTCGACGATGGCGGGATCGGCCACGGTGACCTCGGGCAGCCGGATGCGCCCGGTGAGACTGTCGAGCAAGACGTCGCGCAACCCGGAGAGCGAATCGAGCAGTTCGGGCGGCGGCGACGTGGCGGTGACCGCCGCCCGCAGCGGCTCCTTGTACGAGATGCCATCCAGCAGCGGGCTGTCGGCGAGATCGAGCCGCGTCAGCAGTGCTCGGGCGGTGCGGGGCCCGTCGTCCTGGAATCCGGTCGGGGTACAGCGTAGAGCCCGGATGTACGGCAGGAGGTCCGCGCGAAACTCGGGGTCGGCCACTGCGGCGGCCCGCATGCGCTGCTTCTGGGCACTGTCCCTGCGACTACGGAGTTCTGATATCAGGGACGCCTCAGCGATGTCGCCCAGTTGGTCGAGCACCTGGTCGAGGAACTGGGGCATGAACTCGGGCGGGACCGGTGCCACCCGGTAGGTGGCGGCCAACTCGGCGGCGGCTCGCTGGGCAGCCAGATAACGTCCTGTCGGGCGATCACGCAGCCGTAGGTCGGCGGCGCGGGCCGCCTCGATACGCCAGGTGTCAAGCGCGACTTTACTGCCTCGGCCTCGGGAATCCACCTTGAGCGGAGGCAACCCGAAGACCCAGCCACGAGTGACCAGGTGATCCACCGCGGCGTGCTGGAAACTCGTCAGCAGGGTACTGCCGGCGACATCCCCGCCCTGGGCGAGGTCGCCCAGTTGGTTGACCAGAGCGGCGATCACCTGCGTCTTTCCTGTACCCGGCGGTCCTTGAATGATCGCCACATCGGGGGTGTTGAGGGCGGTGAGTACCGCTTCCCGCTGCGCCGGCGTCGGCCCGTGGGGAGCGAAGCAGTTGAGTGCGGAACGGGAGAGCTCGGTGATCCGCCGTTGGGCCGGCTGCGGCCAGGAACGGCCCTCCAGCAGAGTCGGCAGCGCGGGAATGTGCGTCCCGTCGGTGCGCAGCTTCTGCATGGCTTTCTCGCGCCGGTCGAGCCGGCGCTGATCACCGCGGTGTGCCAGGTAGAGCCACCCCTGGGACGGCGGGTCCTGCTGGTCGTTGAGAGTTGCGGCAAGCCGCAGCGTCTCGGTGACGGTGTCGTATCCGAGTGGTTCGCCGACCCATGCACGTACCTTCTGCGCGCGGGACGCCTCCAGCCACTCCCGATCGGTCATCGCGGTGTCCGTCACGGAGGCCGGAACCTCCGCAGCCGCCTCGATCTCGGCGCGTTCGACCGCTGTCGTGTTCTCCAGGGCAGCTCGTGTGCGGGGCAGCGCACGGTTGAGATCCACCGTGAAAGCGCAACGGCCGTCGGGCTCGACCTTGACGTTGGTGTACCGAATGGTTCCGAAGTCGCGGATACGTCCCCTGATGTGGCGGGCCTCCAGTTCCTGGTACCTGTCCCACATGGCCAGGTAACTGTTCTGGCTGGCCACCAGATCGAGTCCCTGCTGGATTCTCTCCCGGTCGCGCTGTCTGGCCGTCATGTCGCGGAACTCGACAGAACCGACGGCCAGCGCCTTCCGACCGGTGCCGAGCCGGTCGTGGACCGAGCTGAGCAGGCGGACGATGCGGTAACCGGCACTGTGTTTCTCGACGTCGGCCATGAGCCCGGGCCCGTGCACCCGAAACCCGGCTGCGAAACTTCCGGCTGGTCCGGCCGAGACCACCATGCGCCTGGCGTCTGCGGGAGCCCCGGGACGTGGGCGCAGGAAGAGTTCGCGTCTCATGAAGTCCAATGCGGACCCGACGTTGACGGTGTCCGCCCGGTCCGCGTACTTCGTGGCGTCCTCGAGAACGGCGTCATTGACGTCGAGCAGAAGTCCGGAGCTGAGCGGAACCGCGAGCCCCACGGCGGGCGCGTAGATGTGCGCCCGCAAGGTGAACGGTTGATCGGCACCTGACGCGGACGCGTTGGGCCTTCCGGCACGAGGCCGCTGCGGCGTGACAGCCGCGGGCGGCTGCGGCCGGACGGGATGAGCGGTCACCGTCACACAACTGGTCCCGGCTGCCACGACCTCGTCGAGCTTTCGTTCGTCCTCAGGACTCGCCGGCTTGACTCCGAACGTGGCGGTCTCGGTGACCAGGTCGAGTTGGCCTGTGGGCCGACGATACAGGCGGACCTCGCTGCCGTCGGGAATGGTCTGGTCGGTGAACCCCTGCGGCACTCGACGCCAGTGGAATGACAGCAAGACGGGCTCTCCGGGCATACGAGCCGGCATGACCGGCCCCTTGGGCCGAACGCTCATCCGCTCGCCCCCAGAGCCATCAGGCATACCCAGCGGTGGATGACGCCTGGCTCCCCGAAGTGGAGCGTCCAGGTGCGACCGTCGACGGGTACGGTTGCCTGGCTTCCCTGGCCGATCTCCCGCCATGGCCGCCCGTCCTGATGGTCCAGCCAGAGGCTGTCGCGTGAAAGATTCAGCACCGTGGCGTCCCGGCCCTGGAACTGCAGCTGGGCGACCACAGCGTCGGGCCGATCCGGTGCAGGGGAGGTATGGCGAGCGGTCAGTGTTGTCCAGGCACCGGAGCGCAGCACGGTGAAGTCGGGCAGCGGCACCTCTGTCAGCTCGACACCAGGGACATCGTCGCCGCTGCCCGACTGGGCTTCGGGCTCGATACCCACCGGCCCGGTCAGTCCGTGGCGCAGCACCCAGACTCGTTCTCTGGGCCTCCCGCAGGCGAGGCAGGAGGGCGCGACGGCACGGTAGGTCCACCCACACTCCGGGCACCCGACGGTCTGTCCCGCCGCGGAGTGCAGGGCTGCGGCCCACCGGGCAGCAGGGGGCCGGAGCAGAGGATCGCCCACGGCGTTCACGAAGCACTGGGTGGCCAGGTCCCACAGCTGACCGGACAGCAGTTCCTGTCGGGGCGCGATGCCCGACGTGCACTCGTTGGTGTGGTCAGTGGGGTGATCGATCCAGGGAAGGCGAAAGCAGTCCGCGTACTCCTGTTGATAGGCCGGGTCGGAGTCCAGGACCTCATCGCCTCGAAACGGGTGACTCGCCGTGAGGGTCTCGAAGATCAGCACGCCGAGTGCGTGCGCGTCAGCCAACGTGGTGGCGCCGCTGCGCCCCGACACGATCTCCGGTGCCCCGTAGCCCGGAGTGTGGACCGGTGCGGATTCGACTGTCGAGACCAGGCCGAGATTGTCCACGTCGATGAGCCGGATCTCGTGCTGCTCGGGGGCGGCGGAGACCAGAACGTTCGACGGCGACAGGTCCTGGTACACAATGGCGCGCGCATGAAGAAGGGCGACGGCGTCCGCGAGTTTGGCCAGCAGTCGCAGTCGGCGTTCCAGCCCTCCGGTGCGTATGTACCAGGCTGCCAGGTCCTCCTCGTCGGGGACGCACAAGGTGTCCAACGGAACCATTTCGTCGGCCAGTTCCATCACGTAGCCCAGCTTCGGCGGAGCGAGCAGGGCCAGCACGCCGGCCAGCGGGACACCGGCCAGCGGCAGGCGCTGGATGCGGCGCAGTCGGGCGTGAACGGCCTCTGCCGCTTCCTGGTTCGCGGCAGTGATCATCTTGACGGCAGTGCGTCCGCCTCGGGCCAGCCACACCTCGCCCTGGCCGCCGGCTCCGATCGAGTGGGTCAGTGACCACAGTTGGTGGTACTCGTCCTCGACGGGCCGCAGCAGACCGCCAAGGTCCCAGCGCGATGCCACTGGTTGGATTCCTCTCGCCGCGTGCCTCAGCCGACTCAGGCGCCGAAGTCGGACAGGTCCTCGGGGCTCAGCACCGGTGTCCGGTCCGGCCGGGTGCTCTGGGCACGCTGAGTGACGGTGACCGTGACCCAGCGGAAGTACTGCTGGATGCGTCCGACGTCCTGTGCCTCGAACACACCGTTGGCCTCGTCGCTGACGAAACGGCGGAGCACGGCCTTGGCCTGCTCGGTCATGTCAGGACCGATGGCGATCGCCAGTCGGTTGGCCTTGGCGCCCTTCGGGGAGTCGAGCAAGGAGTCGAGGGCTTCCTCCCACTCATCGGTGGGCATCCCGTCGGACACGAGGACGAGAGTGGGAGAGAAAGCCCGGGCCGGGACAACGGACTCGTCGCGCAGAACCACACCAGCGAGTTCGAGGGCCGCGCCGAGCGGGGTACCACCCCGGGCCTCCATATCGGTCCAGGAACCCTCCGCTGCGGGCACCAGTTCCTGGTGCAGGACAGCCCGATCCTGACTGAAGGCGATCACTCCGACATGGATGACGCCTCGCCCGACGTCGGCCGTCGCGAAGTCGCCGAGCATTCGGCGGATGCACTCGTTGAGCACATCGATCTTCTCCTGGGGCTCCCCCATGCTTCCGCTCACGTCCGCCAGCACAAGTACCGGTAACGGACGCGCCTTCGCGGCCATGAAACGCGGCGCAACACCCACGACGTCCCCCCATCGTCCTCACCGCACTGACAGCTGCAAACCGACGCGCCTGGTTGCGGCAAGGTCATTCCTGACGCTGAGGCAGACAAGGTACTACGAATTACGCCGGACGGTATTCCCACGACTTGAACACCGTCGGGAGGGTCTGCGAATCGCTGCCAGGGACAGTACGTCTGCCTGGACGACACGAATAGGAACAATCAACGGCGGCAGGTGCGCTTGTCGTTCCCCGGCTAGCGGTCACCGCTAGACGGTCTCGGCACCCGGACCTGAGGCGATAGATTTGGGATGACTGTTCGACGCGCCGTGCCAAGGTCGCGGGCGGCGCTAACGAGGAGTGAAGGGAACGTGGGCCGAGTGCACCAGGCAGCCGACGAGGACGCCCTTGCGGAGCTGGCCGCCGCTTCCGCGAACTTCGGCTTCCTGCTGCCGCTGGAGCCCCTCCTACTGCTGTACGGCGCGGGTGCCGAGGCCGACGCGCACGCCCATCCGGAACGGTCCCTCGCTCAGGCCCGGCAGTTCGCAGAAGTGCTGACCGCGGAGTCCGTCCGGCTGCTCGGCCCGGAATCCACCGATGACGCCGCCGACGGTCCGATGCACCGCGCGCTGACTGAACTGCGCCGTTCCGGCACCCCCGCGCCCGGCGGCGAGACCGGACCAGCTGACCAGTCCCGTGCCCGACGTCTCGTACGGCACTGCTTCAACCTGGGCGTCTGGTACTTCCGGCTGCGGACCGGAGTGCGTGACGCGCTTTCCTTCGTTCCGCCGGCCGAATGGGACGACACCGCGGCAGGCTCGGCACACCAGCAGGTCACCGCGTGGGAGCCCGTGACCGACCCGGCCAACTGGGTCGCTCTGCTCGACGACTACGTCCCCGCGCTGCGGCGGACGTTCGACCGGCAGACGCCCGCCGGGACGGCCACCCGCGCGTCCCTGAAGGCGCGGGCGGCCCGCCTGGAGGCGGAGTGGCGCGTCGCGGACTGGCTGACCGAGGCGGGGTGGACTGTACGAGACGATTCCGATGTGCTGTACGAGCTACCGGTACGGGGAGTCGCGGTACGGGGCACGGCGCACCCTGACGGTACGGAGGGACCGAACTATGTGCTCCACGTAGACGGCCAACCGGTGGGCACCGTCGCGGTGCGGCCTGGCGGCGGGGATCTGCCGACGGCGATGGCCCGAACCCGTGAGGCCGGCACCCCGTCGATGGCGTCCGCGGAGCGGCGGATGCCCTACACATACGCCACCGACGGAGTCCGGGTGCTGTTCCGGAACGGCGACGACCCCGAGCCGCACCCCCGGGAGGTCTTCACCTTTCACCAGCCGGAGACCGTGGCCCGCTGGCTGCGCGAGTCCGCGGCCGACCCCTAGGCGCCGACGTTCCAGGCCCGCGTGCGCCGCCGTCTTCCGGACCTCAGGGATGACGGTGACGCCCAAGACTCCCTGCAGTACGACGCAGTGCGGGCCTTCGAAAGCTCGCTGCGCCGAGGTGAGCGCCGGGTGGCTTTCGTCGAACGGAAGTCCCGATCGGGCGATCGCCGCCGGGGCCTTCCGGCACCGGAGATCGGTGCGCTCGCGACGAATCGGGATGGATGACGTCCCATGACGCTCGTCCAACGGTCGCGCGCCGGATCAAGAGGCCGACTCACCAGGGCCCGTCACAGCGTGCGACCTTGCGCCTGAGCTCGCGGATGATGTCCTGCCATTGCCAGGAATCGCTGCCGCACCACTGTTCCTCATCGACCGGCTGCCAGGCCGCCAGTTCCTCCAGATGGGTGATCATCGTCGAGGTGTCGGTGTCGGGGACTTCGCTCTTGCCGTCGAGCCACCGTTTGATGCCGTGCAAGCGGTGAGCCGCACGGTAGTAGGACAGCTGGGAGTCGGTGAGCCTGCGTAGGGCGTATCCACCACACTTGCTGCACCAGTCGAAGTCGGTGCGCGCCATAAGGTCGGCAACATTGAGAAGGTCGTCGCTGGCCACAACGGCGCGTTCGTGGGCGTGCCGGCACAGCGGCGAGTGGCCCTTGCCCTCGATCAGAGGGTTGGCGTTGGTGGTGTAGAACTGGACAGCGGCCAGGGGCCCCAGAGGGAGACCGCTGCCGCTTCGCCACCGGTCGCTGCTCGGCGGCCGGAAAGGCGCGAAGTCGAGGTGGTTCTCCGTGAGCAGGCCGTGCCATACCGCCACCGGCAGCCCGCCGGGCCGGTCTGTGTCCAGGCTCCGCAGGTCGTGCGCGCCGCGCGCCAGGGCAAGCAGACGCAGATTCAGGTCTCGGTCTTCGGTGCCGTAGGTCTGGCGGAGGGTCTGACGTCCGCCTTCGGCGAGACCCAGACTTGCACCGAAATGCGGATCGTGGACGCGCTGGCCGGGACCAGGCCGCTGAGCATCACATGCCTCGGGCCCGGCGCTGCTGCCAGGCTCCTCCAGGCCGATCACGCTTGCGGGCAGGTCACGGGCTCCTGCGATGAGGACGCCCAGCCACCCCTTGGCCAGCCGTCTCTCGATGGTGTCGATCGGCAGGACTTCCGCTCCCCCGCTCGCCGAAAAGACCAGGTACAGCTGGTCGGCACCGGGCGCCAACGTGCGCAGCGCACGGATGTGATCGTGGGTGACAGGGCGTCGGTCGAAGACCGGGGTGTCGTCGAAGATGCCCGGACGGACGGTGCCTGGCTGACTTCCCGGACCACGGTCGCACTCGGGCAGATCCGCTGCCCCGTCGACTGGGCAGCACGGGAGGTCGCTCGCCGGGCCAAGGAGCCGTTCGGCGACGAGATCGGGGACTTCCAGCGTGAGGACGCGGTTCCTCCAGTCAGCATCGACGGTCCACGTGACCAGCACACCGAGCGTCCACGCGTCCAGCCCCTCCAGGAAGTCCCGCCCATCATGACGGGGCGAGATGTCGGACGCCTCCGGCACGTGCGCCGTCAGCCGACGTGTCGGGGCCCGGTCCGCCGACTTCGCTGCCGCCCGGGCCCGTTCCTCCCAGGACTCGATCAGGCGCGCGGCCTCGGCTCGGGCCGCGTCGTAGCCCTTCCGGTTACTGCGGATGCCTCGCACAATCTCGTACGAGAGATAGGCACGCGCCTTCGGCCCTTCCCAGGGGCGTCCGGCCGCGTTCTGCCACCGGCGCCACAGGTCCACGAGTGCCGCAGACACCCGGCTGTTGGCGCCCAGCACCGCGAAGGCCGGGGCCGCGCACGGAAGCTCGGGCGTGCGGAGAGTAGTTGCGGCAGCAGCTACAACGAGTTCCTCCGGGTTCGCGAACCGGGCCGCCTGGGCCCGCAGCGTCTCCAGGTACCGCGTCTTCGCCGTCAGCGACGGCTTCGCCCACTCCTCCAGCCAGGGAAAGTGAGCGAGGACGGCCTGTGCCCGATACAGGCTCCGTCCCGCGCCGCGCCAATGGGAGAAGATCAGGCCCCACAGATGTTCGGCGTCCTCACGTGCATCCCGTACCGATGCGCCGCCTTCCGCCTCCTCGTCGTCATCACCGTCAAGATTCTGTGCAGCACGAAGAAGCACAGCGGCGTCTCGTACCTCCTCGTCGGTCCAGCATTCGTCCTCGTCCGGCTCCGTGTAGGACTGCAACTGGTACAACAGGCCCGTCCCGCCCAGAGCCCGCAGGAACATGCCCAGCCCGGTAGTCGGCCGACCCCCGACACCCCATGCGGCGCACCCCGAGCACAGCCGTCGCAACGTCGTCGCTTCCAGCCGCACGTCGACAGTTCTCACGTCGGAAGTACGCAGCTGTCCGCACTGCCTGTCCACATGCAGATTGGCCGCCTTGCTCCTGGCCGAATGCACCGTGATCAACGAGCCCTCGAACAGCCCGAGTGGAACGTCAGCCATCGACAACTTGCCACCCACAAGTCCCCCCATCCCTGTCCCTCGAAGACTAGAACCAAGCAACACCTTCACCCCTTCCAGACGTCAGAACGGCCTCCACCGAAGGACGTCTTCATCATTTGCATGCTCGTCGCCAACACCGACACCGCAAGGCCACTGCGTGTAGCGGGCACTGGTCCCCAGCCTTGGTCCCCAGGCCGACGCCGCACCATCTCCCGCACCTCTGCGCGCACTCAGCTCACGCACCCCCACTGCGAGAACGTGACCTCAGCAGCGAAGCTCCGAAAATGCACATGCCTCGGACAAGAAGATCGTGACGTCCGCCAACGAACGCAGACAATGATCCGGGGAAGCCCCGGTTTGGCCAACCGGCGATCCCGTGTTACAAGCACCAGGCATAGCAGCCAGCACGGATGCCCAAGAGCCGAATAGAGCAGGCGTCTTCTAAGCACCTGCTCGATTCTTACCTTGAATTCGGACTACACCGGGACTTGAGTAAGATCCGCCATGCCTTCAAGCGTGTGACGCCGCCTTCGACCGGCGCCGGGCTATAGCCAGCGCCCAGTTGACGGTTCGCCAGGTCGGCGAAAGCTCCCGTCCCGGCGGGCCGCCTGCCGGAAATCGCCGACACGGGTCGGCGCCGATGTAGGCACGGTCAGCGAGAATGGCAACGCCCTGACGTTCGCTTACGGGATGATCCGGTAAGCGCGGGCTGCAGATGAGAGCGCGCGGCCGGGCATCTTCGGCCGGATCCACAACAGCTGCCCGACCGGGTAGGACACATCTGCACGTTGTTACCCCGCGCTCGTGAGACATGTCTGCCCGGCTGCCGCCAACCCGGTCACACCCCGCGAGATGCTGTTCAGCAGCACGTCGTCAGGGCCCGATTCGCGCAGCGCGCAGCAGGCCGGGGGCACAGTCGGCGAGCAGGTCGACGAGGGCCGTCGTGTAGGCGTGACCCGAGCCGACGGAGATACCGAATCCGGCGGGGAGCTGGGCGGGGATGTCGGGACGGTGCAGGTACGCCGGGCCGACCAGAACACACTGGTGCGGTAGGAGCTTGCAGCGACGGTCGCCCTCGCGAGTGACGATGGGCATGGTGACGCACTCGGCCAAGGCGCGCGGCAGGTCGAACGCAGCAGAATACAAGGCCAACGCGGCTCCTGCGCCCGTGGGCTGAGACTTCGAACAACCCTCCCCCAATGCCACCGGAGCCTCGTGCGTTGCGGACATCGAGCCCGTCACTCGAACACCGGCCACACTGAAAGAGGTCCGCACTTCCGCTCAGTATCGAGCGCAGTCTCGGACATCCCCTGCCCAACGGGTCGATCGCTGTGTGTACGAACATCTTGCCGTTATTGAGGGCCACGGCCTCGACGTCGGCTACTCCCCTGGGCATGACGGTGATCGCCAACTCCCCGAGACCTCCCCATCAGATCGACTACCCTACGTACTGTGGGTGGGACTGGGGGCGACAAGATCAGCCTGGAGCGGCCAGCTTCTCATGTACGACTAGCTCCCCGTTGAATGCATCAGAATCACACCTCACCCAGGCAAACCGCAGCCTGAACCCCAAGCCCAGAGTCAGGAAACAACCAGGAGCGGTCCAGTGGTGGACGAACAGTTTGGACTGGATACAGTGGCGGCCGAGCAGGCCGTCGCTTCTGTGTTCGAGCAGATTGTCGCCGTCCTTGCGCGCCGGGCGGACGCAGCGATCGATGACGCGACCCTCTTCCGACTGGCGAACACGCTGTTTGCTGCGTTTGCCCGCGCGGGCGAAGACGGACTGACAGCGGAGCAGATCAGGGCGGCATGCGCCGCATTCCCGGACGAGGTGATCGACAATCGCCTGAGCGTCCTGAAGAAGCTCGGCGCGATCCAGCCCGCGTTTGATAAGCCTTACCAGCGCGAGTTCCGGGCCTCGTTCACCAGCTACGTGTCAATGTTGTTCGTCCAGCGGATGCTGGCCCGCGGGGGTCAGTCTGAATTGCACCATCTTCTGACGATGGAGAAGATCAGGCTGGAGGGCGGGGAGGGTACAGCCGAGGAAGCCCTCGAGGTAGTCGTAGGAGTAACCACGGCGCTTCGGCTCCTCGTCGCCGAGCTCGTGGCGCTGACCGTCGGCGGCACCGTGGAGGCGCTGCGGGAGCGCGCGCCACTGCTCTGGAACGCGAAGTCGCTCATTGACCAGGCGTCCGCGGTACATGCGATCTTGCTGAAGTTCTGGCCGGAACTCAGCCGCAAGTGTGGGGAGCTGCGATCGGCGATCGCCGCCTACGAAGATGCTTCGACGAACGCGTCGGCACGCCTGATGACCGCAGCGGGGACCACGAGGGCGCTGAACCTGCTACCGCCTGAGATGTGGAGGCGCTTCGCACGGCGGGCAACGGTAGATGAGCTCGCGGCGGTCCTGGCTGATCAAGTCTTCGACGCTCCTGCCCCGTGGCACGATATCGCCGACCTGACGGAGGCCGTCGCCAGCAGGCCGCAGCCAACCGGCAGCCGTTCCACGCCGCCGCGTTCCCGGGTTCCCGATGGCGATGAGCCGCCCTCCCAGGAACGCTCAGACGCTGAGGCCGAGCGACTGATGGGAGTCGCCGAAGAGGTACTGAGCGGCGGGGACTCAGTTGCGATCGAGCAATTGCTGTCGGGCATGGACTGGGTGACGGCGCGCCGCGTGCTTGCCGACCTAGTCGCCGCGAGTAACAACGACCAGTTCGGCTACCGGCTGGCATGGTCTGGTCCGGTCCAGGTACAGGCGGGCAGTGTGCCGTCCTGGCTTACCCCTGGCGTGTTCGAGCGAGAGCGGAGGCCCGCGTGAGTAGTACCGAGGCGGCGCTGTGGTGGGCGAGGGCTCGAGCCGAAGGTCCACTGCGCGTACCGTCAGCGACTAGAATCCCTGCAGGCATGCTGCGACTAGTAGAGCGGGATAGTGAGCACTGCTGGCTGCTGCACCGCCCGCCCGACGACGTGACGCCGGCTGTGCTGCGCGAGCTGCGAATGCAGGTGCTCCCAGTGGAGTTTCCGAACGAGACCAGCCGGGTCTTGGCGGCGGCGCTGCGCTGCTGCTGGCCCGATGTCCAAACAGGCCCGTGGCCGGGGCAGTCGGCGACGACGCGCGAGGTGCTGGATGTAGTGGACCAGCTCATTCCCGGACGTGGGGAAGAGGTACTGCACCGCCTCGGAACGGGGGCGCTCCGACGCCTGCATACCAGCCGGTGGCTGGACATCGATGCCGAGGCGCAGAGGGTCTGCCTCGGCCCCCGGGTGGCTACCTGGCCGGAGCAGGACCTCCCGGCGCTGCGGGAGCTGCGCCGGGAGCTGCCACTGCCGCGGCCCGACCGTGAGCTGGACCAATGAGCGGCTTGTTCGATGATCTGCTCCAGCCACTCGGCGACAAGCAGCGCGACGCGCTGGTCTCGGCTTGGGCCGCACTGGAGTACGGTAGCGAACCCGCCAGCGAGGCCGCACTGCCGGCACTTCGGGACGCGACGCTACGTCACCTGCTAGACCAGATGCTGCAAAGGACCGGCCGCACGCTCATCCACGCGGGCGCCCACCTGTGGACGTCGGGGTACCGGGACGACATAACCGCGGAACTCGCGGCGAAGGGCTGGGGGATATTAGCACCTCTGGAACGGGCTGCTCTGATATTGGTGCTGATCCACTCGGTCGCAATCCCCCGAGCAGAGGGGCAGCTGATCGGGGATGACTGGCAGTCGCCCCATCCGACCACACCGACCCGCCTGCGGAAGCTGTCGCAGGTTCACGGGCAGCGGCGCTTGTCCGATGCCTTGCAGTGGCTGCGCGCAGCCGGGTTGGTCCGCGCAGTGCGCGGCTCCGATCCCGAGACCGCCGGCGCCTCCTACGTCCCTGGGCCGGCGCTGCGTCGGCTCACTCCCGCCGCGCGCCAGCGCCTGCAAGAAAACCTAATCCTGGCCGTAGGCCCGGATACCGCGCTCGCAACGGCGATCACGGTCCGCCGGAGCTTGAGCCGCCCCCAGGAAGTGACATTTTCCCCAAGGAGCGGTTCATGAGCGACAGCACACCGCAAGAAGAGGACATCGTCGGTGACCGTGTCCTTGTCGGCCTGCAGAGCGTGCGAGTCTCCCGGCTGTCCACGCATCCCATCCCGATTGCCGCTGGCACTCTCATCGCCGTGGCCGGGCAGGGGCCGAAGGACTCCAATGGCGCGGGGAAGTCGTCGCTGCTGGCCCAGATCAGCTTGCTGCATGCTGATGAGCAGTGGCGATTCGGCTCCGGTGCGCCCGCCGCAGTCGACCTGCTGTTTAACTCAGAGGACGCTGGCGGTGAAGACCGTTGGGGTAACGCCGACCATGGGTACGTCATCGGCGTGTTCGCTCCCGCCGCCGGGACCCTTGATCAGCTTCAGGCCAGGGCTCTGACCGTGTGGATCCGGATCGATCGCAACAGCCAAAAAGGGCCCCGCCTGAAGCTGCGCTGGCAGGACGGTCTGCATCTACCCGCCGGGGGCAGCGAGGACGAACGAGAACAGGCCGCTGACACAGTTTGGCAGGCCCTGCCCCCGCGGGCCGTCCCGCGAGCTAGGCGGCAGGACGTGGCGGCCCGTGATCTTCCGCGCACCCTCTACGGAGAGCACGTGCGATGCGTGTCGTTTTTGTCGACATCGGTGCGGGCCAGTGCTGCCCCCAACCTTCTCGCCCAACCGCTGAACGAGATCTCCAAGCGGCGGATCTTCGAGGCGATCGCTGCGCTCACCGGCATCGACCGCGAGCTGGAGACGGAACGCCAGGCACGCCACCACGAGTACGACCTTCTCCAGAAGGCCAACGCCGTCAAGTCCGAACTTGCCACCTGGGAGGAAAGCACCCAGGTCATCGAGGGTGGTATCGACGCCCGGGACCAGGCACGCGGACATGTCGCGGAAGCAGCCGATCGCTGGCGGTCGCGCACGGCACGCCTGCTGCACGAAGCCCTCCAGCGCAGCGCCGAAATCCAGGTCGAGGTTGCTGGGATCGATATCGAGATCGAGAAGGCCAGTCGCACAGTGCAAGAGCTGGTCAGACAGGTGGCGGAGCTGGCCGATAACAAGGCGTTCACACAACGTCAGCAGGCCGCGATGAGCACTTTCAACAAGCGCGACGGCGAAGACCGCGAGCTTGGCAACCAAATTGCAACGCTGGAACACCAGATCGAGGAGACCGATCGTCGGCTGCGCGAGGCCAGGGAAGCGGCCCGTGATGCTGACGGCCGTGACGAGCCAACCGCCAATCGGGAACGCGCCGACGCGGACACTAACCTGGAAGTGGCGGTCAAGGCAGTCGGAGTGGCGGAGAAGGTGCTCTCCGACGCCGAAGCAAGCCTGCATGACGCGGAAAGCGGCAGGGACCTGGCCCGGCAGCAGATCGATGTCCTCGCAGCCGAAGGAATCAGCGGCATCTGCCTGCTCGACGCAGTTGTCCTCAGCGCCCAACAGAGGCCAAAGTGGGAGCCCGCACTCTGGCCGTACCGTGAGGCGGCTGTCGTGGACTCCGAAGATCTCGACAGGGCCAGCGTACTTTTGGCGGGTATACCCGGTTCGACCCTGATCGCCGCCAATCTCACCACCAGCGCGAGGCACGTCGGCCTCCCGGGCAATGCCAACCCGCAGTACGACCTGAGCGGCTTCCTCGCGTCCCTTGACGCGCGAGTCACTTCCCGCCCCAACCCTGACCGGGTCCACGACGACGCGGGCCTCGTGATCATCGGCGGGTTTCCCAGCCCCGTGACCGGTCGTGCCGCCCGCATTGTCGCCGCACGGGAGCGCGTTCGCCAGGAGTCCGAAAGCCGCCAGCAGGCTGAGAAAAAGTGGAAGGCTGCCAGCCAGCAGGTCACCGCCGCTGAGCGTCGGCAGAAAGGCGCAAGGGCCGCAGTCGAGGCGAGCCAACTGGACGTGCTGATTGGCAGCCTGCGGAAGAGAGATCAGACCACCCGGGAAGAGCGCGCGAAACTTACTCCGGTGCTCGGCGCTGCAGTCGCCGAGCGGAACGAGGTGATTCGCCTGGAGGGTGTCCGCCAGAAGGAGATCCAGTCTCTGCAGCATCAGAAGACCACCCTCGACGGCACAAACAAGGCTCAGCGAGCGAAGCGCGAGAACCTTGAGAAGGAACGATCGCAGCTCGGCCTTCCGGAACTGACTGCCCAATGGGGTGGCGCCCTCGACTCTGCCAGCGAGCACCTGCTCGCTCTGCCGGACAACCAGCAGTCCTGGACGGCCGACGACTGGTGGGAGGAAGCCAGGCACCTGATCAGTACTGCGATATCCGAGTGCTTCCCTCCCGCCGCCTCTGGCAGTATGCCGACGGAGATCACTGGCCTGCTGGGAGAGTTCCGCCAGCGCGGGCCAGGCAGCGGCCGACGGGCACAGGCCGCCTTCGCCCAGTTGCACCACGCTCTCCATGTCTACCTCCGCCAGCACGAAGGCACCGACCAGTACGAGCGCCAGCAGATCGCCATTCATCGCAAAGAACGCTACGAGAGCCTCAACGCCGCGCAGATCGGCCACAGTGAGGCGATCCAGGCCAGCCGAGCGCACCGAGGAGCACTCACCTCCGCCATCAAGAAGAAGCTGGACGACGTCGCAGCCGAGTTCGACCGGCTCGATAAGGCCCATGGCGGGTACGGGGCCTCACTCCAGTACGACGAACCTCCGCCGCCGGCCGACCCCACGGAGGACTGGAATTGGGATGTCACGCCGATATGGCGACGCGCCCACGGGCGGCGGCACATCCCCTACAACCGGCGCGCCAACACTGCACAGATCGATGATCGGGCAATCAAGCTCGTGTGTGCCGCCGCAGCGGCGAGCGGCACAGGTCGTCCACTACTACTCGTTCTGGACGAGCTCGGCCGCAACCTCGGCAAGCAGCACCGCCGCGAAGCGGTCGCCCTTCTCGGGCAGATCGGCAGGGAGAGCGGTATCACCGTCGTCGGGGCACTGCAGGACGACATGGAATCCTATGCCATCGGCGCCTGCGGCGAGTACGTCAAGCTGCGCCGCAGCTCTGACTCCAGCCCGTACAACGAGGAGCCCGTCATTGTCGGCTATGACGAGCACACCCCGCGTGTCGAACTGCTCCGTGCCTGGCTGACCGGCAACGGGTACCGTGAGCCGGCATGACCGACCGCTCCCGCCCGCGCGGCTTCGCGATGCGCCACCTCAGCGTCTACCCGGGCCTGACCACGTACGCCGTCCCTCTGCCCGACGGCAACTACAACACCGACCGCAACGGCAATCCGAAGGTCACGCGCGTCACTCTGGAGCCGGAAGGCTTCCCGACACCGCGCCGCCCGCCCGGCCTGACCGACAGTCAGTGGGCCTTCGCCACCAACGGCCCCCGCAGGTGGCAATCGGCTGTGACCACTTTCGGTGACCATGCCGAGGGCATAGCCACCGAGCTTGCGCGCAACGGGTGCATCGTCCTCGAATGTGACTTCCGCGACGCCCGCGTGGTCCTGCCACCCCGTGGCTGGGCTCCGCATCCTGATCTGCAGGCGGCCCGGCAAGAACACAGCAACCAGCGCGCCGCCCGACGAGCTGCTCAAGGTGACGAGGCACGCCGTCTTACCATCGAGCTCGCTCCCTATCCCGAGGTCAGGCCACTGGTGGCCCTCCTCGCAGCACAAAGGGACGGGGCCTTCCGTAACCACGTCATCAAGGTCGCCCAAGACTTTCTCACCGACGAGACCATGAAGGGCGCAGGCGAGGTCGCGCCGTGGGCCGCTGTGCGGTGGCTCAAGCGTGGAGCGAAATCGGACTACGAAAGGGATCAGGAGCCGCTTGCGGAAGGTGGCCAGGGAGCGGTCTACAGAGGCGTGCACAAGTACACCCGCATCCCCGTCGCTTTGAAGCAGCTCCGCTACGGCGATGAGGACTCTGTACACCGCATGGGCCGCGAGATCGCCATCGGGCACCTCTACGGAGAGCACCCGAACGTCATGCCGGTGCTTGACTCTGACCCGGACGGACGGTGGTTCGTCATGCCGCTCGCGAGCGGCAGCGCCGCCAGCCACGCACAACGTCTGCGGCGGGAGACCGGAGCTCTCCGCGGCCTCGTCACTGCGGTTTGTGAAGGACTGCGGGGCCCACACGCCGACGACCGGATTCACCGCGACATCAAGCCAGCAAACGTCCTGCTCCTCAACGGCAAGTGGGTCGTGGCGGACTGGGGGCTGGGGCGCCAGCCCCGAGGGGAGACTAGCGTTCCGCGCCGAACTCGGACCGGCACCGGCTTCGGGTCCGAGGGATTCGCGGCACCGGAGCTGACGTCCGGAAACCCCCATAACGTGGCGGCCACTGCCGACGTTTACAGCATCGGACGGCTTATCGCAGCCATTCTGACCGGGGAGCGTCCGGAGCAGAACCTCCCGCTGCTGCCCGCACGCGGACCATGGCGCGCCGTAGTAGCGGAGGCAACCCGCCGCAAGCCGGCCGACCGACCCCAAGACGTGGACGAGTTCCTCCGTCTACTCATATAGACATCCCGTGACCGTTGCCACGCCGTCCCAGCGTTGCCAGGCACTGAGTCTGGTCCGCCTCAGCTAAAAGGATCATGTCGTCGATGACGCGCATCTCGCTAGAGCCGTACTTCCTGCACCAGGACCAGGTGCAGTCCCTCCTCGGTGAGCACCGGACAGAGTCTGCGCGGGCGCGGGCTGACCGCAGGAGCGATCCCGAGGCAGCGTTGCCTTATGTGCTCGCCACAGAACTGGCCGATGCGCTCTCCTCTCTGGGAGTCGGCGAGCTGGCGAGGTGCGTACTGGGACAGGGCCTCCGCACGGGGCAGATCGTCGGTGCTGAGCTGGAATTTGTGTTCCAGCGGGACCGAGACCACGACGCCCCAGGTTTCAAGCCGGTCAGGTTCACGGCGGTACTCGACGCGGACAAGCCGGTGCACGTCACCGGCACATTCAACTCGGCAAGAACTGCCAGCTCGTCCGCGACCGGCAGTCTCGCCGGAAATCGGCGGGCCTACTTGATCGGAACGGTCACCAATCTCAGCGCAGCGCAAATTGAGATCAGGCCGGTCTTCATCGGAGTCAGGTCGTTCGTCGATGGCCGCCTTGCTGCCGGGGGCCCAGCACCGGGAGCGCGGGTGTACCCCGGAGATATCGGCCAGTTCAGCGGGATCGACTTCGCTTCTCCCCTAACAGAAACTGAGCGTGAAGCGGTCCTGAGCGTGCCGGAGGACACAGTGAAACACGCCTTCGCCAGGCTGATCGGCGAGTCGTACGTTCCCAAGGACTGGGGTGGAGAGCGCTCTGATCTCTACACATCACGAGTGTTCGCCCGTGGGCACCAGATGTCAGCCGCGTGGCTATTCAAGGGACCCGGCTACCCTCGCGCCATGGATATTAGGGCCCTGGGCAAGAACGGCGACCAAATCGACCGGCTGTTCACCGAGCCAGCGGAGCTACTCGTTCTGCAGCACTGTCATCAGATCAAGCCGAGCGTGGTTGGCATGATGGACGCCTACGCCCACGACGCCCGGCGCCCCCGCTCCTACATGATCATCGACGGGTCGGACACCGGGCGCATACTGAGGTCGCTGGGCCTGCTCCCGGCAATGCCAGCAAAGCTGACTCTGTTCGAGTGACAGGCTCGATGTCTGCAACGCACAAAGCTCCCGTGCCATTCGGAAGGTGTCGTATGGCTTGAACGACGGGCCTTGGCTGCAGGCACTCCGCACGGGCCACGGGGTGATGGTCGCCGACATGTACCTCCGCCCGAGCGGAAGCGAGCCGCCGGCAGGGACGGCGACGCGCTTGTGGGTGACCGGCCCCCGCCGCGGCGCCCGCCTACGGCGCGACCAGCTGGCCCGCGCCTAGCACAGCCCCGCTTGCCCTTCGTCGAGTAGAACCAAAAGGGAGTCCGTCAGCCGTGGGGGTTCTCTGGGACTTCCGGCTTCATCAACCGGCACGAGCATGGAACAACTGAAAGACCATTCGCGCAGGTCAACGACCGAAAGCCCCTCATCGTGGCAGGTCACCGCGCTGACTGGTCTCTTCCGGGACATCTGACAAGCGGGACTCGGTAGGTCTGCGCTCAGCGTCACCTGCCCTCGGCACCCCATCGATGCTCGTCACTCTTGACAGGGTCTGACCTGCCCACAAGGCGCCTGACACTCCATCAGAACGAGCGTCAAATGAGCGTCACGAGCGTCATTACAGCGTCAAGATATCGCCCGTAACGCCCACACCGCACATAATGCGCACAAGCGAAACCGCAGGTCAGCGACCCAGGGCGGCTCTCGCCGCCCGCCGTGGGGCGAGCAAATCGAAGGCGCCAGGGCCCTGATGACCTTGGAACCGACCTATTTGCGCGTCAGGAGCCCTTAGCGACCGGTTCAAGGATCGCGACACACTCCACATGATGCGTCATAGGAAAGATGTCGGCCTGGACGCAGGCGGTAAAACAGCAGGTCAGAGAGGCTTTCGGGTCCCGAATGAGGGCCAGCGGACGCCCGAAGCGTCAAATGAGCGTCACGGCCGTACGTCGGTTCGGCACGGGCAATCTGGCGTGGCATGGCTACCCGCAGTACGGCAGCACCTCCCCCGGTACGAAGCCTCACGCGGTGGCGTCGCGTCGGTGCGCCCACTGTGGACCCGCCGCGCGTCAGTCGGCGGGGGGCTCTGTCCCCGGCATGTCGTGATCGATTCCGGCATGCAGGGTACGGCCGCCCGACGGGATCACCTCGACGAGGCATTCCTCCTCCGCGTGGGATAGATCCGTGAAGAGTCGAATGGACGTGTTCGGAGCTCCAGTAGGGGGACACTGCCGCGGCGCGGTTTTAACAAGGCGGTCCGGGTGGAGAAGTTGTACCTCACCGGTATGCCACTTGGCGGCAGGGCTGCTTCGAGTGTCTTGACCAGGGTTCCCGGTCCGAGGACGGCCTTGTGCGCGTCCGGCTGCAGGTGAGCGTAGCGCTGGGTGGTCTGGAAGCTCTCGTGGCCCAGGAGGTGCTGGACCTCGTAGAGCGAGACTCCCTTCTGGACCAGCCACGAGGCGCAGGTGTGGCGCATGGAGTGCGGCGGGTAGTGCGGGACGAGCTGCTGCTCGCCGTCGGTGTCGAAGTAGTGGGCGGCCTCGACGGTGGGCCACCAGGTCTGCCGACGCCAGTTGCTGTCGGCGAGGAGCCGTCCGGCACGGCCCTTGGTAATGGTGGTGAACACCACGGCGTCCCGGTCGAGCCGGTGGATGTGGCGTTCGAGGGCCTCCAGGACGTGAGGCGGGAGCGGGACCTCTCTACGGCTCTTGGAGCTCTTGGGGTACTCCTTGATGCCGCTCTTGCTGTTGACCTCCACCACAAACAGTCGAGAGCGGCGCTGGTCGATGCGGTGGCGATGCAGGCCAGACAGTTCTCCCCATCGGAGTCCGGTGTAGAAGCCAAGCAAGCACATCGTCCGCCACGCGGCGGGGAGTTCGTCCAGGATGCTCTGCGCCTGGTCAAGCGTGAACCACTGCGGCGGCTTGACCGCGATCTGGGGCAAGTCGATGCTGCGGCACGGGGTCACCGCCAGGACATCGTCGTCGACGGCCGCACGCATCATAGAGGACGTCAGGTTGTAGGCCCGCTTGATCGCAGCGGCCCCCGCCCCCTTCTCAACCAGGGTCCGGATCCAGCTCTGGACGTCCATGCGGGTGATGGCCCGCATCTCCCAGTCCGCCCAGTAGGGCATGACGTGGTTCTTGATATTGGAGGCGTCGCCGCGAAGCGTGTGGGGCTCAACGATTCGGGCGTTCCACCACCGGTCGTGCCACTCGCGGAACGACACTTCACCGGCCCGCGGGTCGCGCATGCCTCCGCGGGCGAACTGGGTTTCCATCTCTATACCCCAGGCGCGCGCCTGCGCCTTGAGGGGGAACGACTCGCTGAACCGGTCTCCTGTCCGGTTGCGTACGGTCGCCTGCCACTTGCCGGACTTCAACTTACGGAGGTACGAGGCTCTACTCCTTGTTCAGCGGTGACGGGGCCGGGACGGGCCAGGGTCAGCGGCGGGCTGCCGGCGGTACGACGGCGCGGCGGCCGATGAACTCGTCGAGGCCGGCCACGGGAACCCGTACACGGGACCGGCCTGGTCCGGTACGAAGGTCGACCACAGGAAGATCGCCGGCGGCGATGAAGCGGTAGACGGTGCGCCGGTCGACATCCAGGGCAGCGGCGACAGCAGGAATTGACAGCAGGCGTGCAGGCATAGCGGAGACCTTCTCGAGAGCGAGGAGCGACAGGGGCGCGGCAGCATCACCTCGCGCGGTCCGTGCCAGGACGGCCGCCTGCCAGCGGCACGCGCTGCCTACGGCAAAGGCGCCGCAGCAGAGCTGCTCCGCGCCTCCTCTTGCCAACGCGAAGCTGCCTGCGTCCGCCACGACTCCACCGCCAAGCGCAGCCGAAAGGCGAACACCTCAATGGTCGCGACGATCGCCGGTTTGGCTAACCGGCGATCGTCGGCTATGTTGTGCGCCGCGTCACGTACCCGACGTCTGCTTGGCCTCGCCGTCGACGGGGAGAAGAAGGTATGAGCGCGGGGCCCCGGATGCGCTGTCCGAGGCAACCGCCAGCAGACCGTGGTCCGTAAACCGGTCGAGGTTCGCCGTGACGCGGCACTTGGGAATCCCGAGCGCCTGCGCCACTTGCTGGGGTGTGGCGCCGGGATACTGTGCCACGTGCGCAAGGACGGCCCGATCGCCGCGGTAGCCTCGTTGCAAGAGATCTTCACCGAAAGGGCCGACCGCGCAGACGCCGTCACAGAGCCCGGTGGAGACTGCAAGGTAGTCACCTGCCGTCTGGCCTACCCAAGCGTTCAACCCGCCGAGGGCAAAAAGCATGGGTGAAGTGAACCGGGCAGATCGGATTGCGGATTCAGACAGACGGGCCTCCCAAGTAGGAGCCACGCCAGCGGGTCAGCCCGCGCGACGCTCTCCCTCCGAGTGGTTTCGGAGAAGTGATCGCAGCCGAGCAATAGCACCGTCTGGCCTGGATTTTTGCGGGACGTTGTACGTTGACATGGTCCTCGCGCAGCTATCCAGTCTTTCCGCCCTCTTTTTTGTCTGCCGTAGGCGAATGCGCCTCTGTGGCAGTCCGGGGGCATCACGGCAAAGAGTCAGATTGAGGCTCAAGCGGTGTGTAAGCGCCAGGATAAGTCCGCCTCAGAAACGAGTTGCCACACCAACATCTAAGCCGTCGGCGAGAGACCCAGGTCCCGGCGGCTGGAGCGCGAGCAGCCGGTAGTTGGCCCAGTCCATGGGCTACATGATCCCTTTCCATTGCCATGGTGGTGCTCCGGCCCGGCCGCGCAGGCAGTCGATGCGGTACTGCGCCTCGCGCCGCCACTCCGAGCGAGTGGCGGCGTGCTGCGCGGCGTAGGTCGCCATCCGCAACTCGCGTGCTCGAGCAAGAAGTTCGTATCCCTCCCACTCTGTAACGTCAGTGCCGTAGGTCTCGCAGAACTCGGCGTACTCCTGGGCAGACACCGCGCCGGTCGTGGTGAGCTTCACCGCGGTCGACACGAGATCCCACTCCGGCGGGCCGAACGAAGCGCGCTCGAAGTCCATCAACAACGGGCCAGCCGCCGTGCGCGCCACATTGCCGACCCACGCATCCCCGTGGACTACGCACTCCGGCAGGCCCTTCGGTCTCGTAGCCCACTGGTTCTTGAGCTCTTTGAGCCGGCCGTGCAGCCACTGCCGGTCATCGTCGGAGATTGTGCTTGCTGCTTCGATTCGCTCGACCACCCGGACGAAGGGGTCCAGCTCGCCGAGCGGCAGGTCCGGCTTCGGCAGGGCGTGCAGTTGCTTGAGGAGCGTGACGACGTCGGCGACGGTCCCGATTTCGTGAGGTGGCAGTTCTTGCCAGAATGTCACCGGGTGTCCGTCGGCAGTTACCGGCTGCCGCAGGTCAAGGGCGCGTACGGCGGGCACGCCCTGGGTCGCCAGCCAGCGGGCGACCTGAACCTCACGCGTTGCAGCGGCAGATTGGCCGGGCTGAGTGATGCGCACCACAATCCCCCCAGGCAGACGCCATATGGCGTTCTCGGCAAGCCGTATCGGTTCGGCGTCCGTCGCGTCGAGGCCGGCGGCGAGGCACGCCGCCTGAAGTACTGCTGGGGTGGGCGTTGGTGAAGTGGTCACGCTCGCACCGTAGCCGCGATGCGCTCACGCAGGTCACTGGCCTCGGAGAGCTTCCGGTACCGGCCAGCGAACCGGGCGAGTTCCCGCAGGTCGTCGGCGGCCCGGCACGAGGTCAGCTTGCCGGCGTCGTCCAGCGCTCGATGACCCAGCACGACCGCGTGCCGCGGATCGTCGCCCTTGGCCATGACCAGGGAAGCGAGCTTCGTCTCAGAGATGGCACGTGAGCGGGCGAAGGCGCTGCCGTGGCCTTTCACTGCGATCTCGAAGCGGCGGCCCGCTTGCCCCGGGTCCTCGTCCGCGTGGACCGCGAGATCGAACAGCGCGTGTGCGGTGTCGCCGTGGTGCTGGGCATAGTCGTAGTACGCCATCCACGGTGGATCCTGTGCCGGGGCGGACTGTTCGAAGGCGGCGTCGGCTTCTCCGACCGCGCGCAGAGTGTTGCCCACGTCGCGCATCTTGGCGAAGGCGCGGGCACGTGCGGTGTGCAGCATGGCGCGCTCGGTCGCAGTGAGGCGGTCGGAGCGCACCAGGCCCTTCTCCGCGTGGGTGAGGCCGGTGTCCGGGTCTCCGACCCAGATCTCCTGCCGGGCCATGAACGAGTACGTCTTGGCCCGCAGGTGCCACTCCCCGGCTTCTTCCGCGCACTCGGCGGCTAGCCGAAAGCTGACCCGGGCGTCGTCGTGGGCGTATGCGTCGAACTGAGAGGCGCCGACAACGATCCCTAACCGGGCTACAGATGCTAGGAGTTCAGGCCGGAGCGGCTCGGGGCAATGGACCGACAGCAGGGAGGCTCCCCACATGATGGCGCCGCGGGCGAGTTCTCGTACCGCGCCGCCGCCTCCGTGCTCGTTGTCCTGGCGGTGGATGACATCAGCAAGCGACTTCAGCTGCCCGATCTCGCGCGGGCGGATCTGTGTCGGGGTCTCCCGAGGGGCGGCTGGGGCGACGAGGTGGACGAGGTCTATGGGGGCGATGGCGGCAAGGCCACTCGTGGCGAGGAAGGCGCGACGGTCCACAGAGGCAGGGCTCCCGCTTGGAGGTGTTGTACTACCTCTGCCCAGGATGCGGCCTTCATGGACCTGAACCGACGCCTCCGCCCTACCGCGGGGTGCACTTTCCGTTTCGGGGCGGGGTTTTTCCGTTTGACCAAACACCATTCCCCACGCCCTGGTGAAGACGCCGCCGGTCTGCAAGACCTCGTCCAGGCGCTCGGCCAAGTCCTTCGAGCAGGTAGCAGTCCCCTTCTCGATCTTCTCAATGAGTGAGCCGCTGACCTGCACTCTCGCGGCCAAGTCGGCATGCGTGAGAGGGCCGCGCTTCTTGCGCCAGGTTCGCAGTTCATAGCCAAACCAGTCGCGCGGAGACGCATCCGGAGTCAACTGCTTCTCGGGTCTTGGCATGGGCTGTTCCTCGCTCGCGAAACGGAAGATCGAGGTTTCCGAATCAAGATCTGCACGCGGTCCTATCGGCCTGGCTCAATGGTTGCTCACGGCCGCCACCCCAGTACACACCGCATCCGGCGCCGGTTGGAGAGATTTCGTCGAACGAGGGACTCCCCATGAAGGCAGACTTGATGGAGGCTCAACAGCCCATCACGGAGGGCACAAGCTCAACGGTCCGGACACGCTCCGGCGCATGCGAAATCGACATCGCTCTGACAGCCGCAGCCGTCTCGGGCGTGCGTGACCTCGTCAGGGCGTGCCTACGTCTGTGGGGCCTGACCGAACTCGACTGGCGGGTCACTCTCACCGTGTCCGAACTGCTGACGAACGCCTTCCAGCACGCCCGCAAGGAGCACGAGTCCTCGGTTCCAGTGAAGGTCGTTCTCACCCGAACCCCTGACGGTGTCTTCCTGTGCGTCAGTGACCCGCACCCCCGGCTCCCGGCCCCCGTTTTGGCTGGCGACAACGACGAAGGCGGTCGCGGCCTGGTGCTGATCAAAAAGCTCAGCGACAGATACGGCTGCTCGTCCACTGCGCACGGCAAGGACGTTTGGGCCACGATCCTGCACTCCGCGTAGCCACACCTGCCCGTCTCACACGAGCCGCGAAAGGACCACCACCATGTGCCGGCACTCGCCGCCGTTCTCCAGGGCCGACGCAACCGACCCGAAGGCCGACGGGATTTCATCGGCGGCGACGATGCGTTCGGAGAGCCCGGATGAGGCTTCGGTCCGGGGCCCAGCCCCCGTGCGGAACCTCTCCGGGGAGGGGAACGTTAGCGAGGACGCCCGTGACTCCGGGTCTACCCTCCTCCGTATCTCCGCGGGCAGGCCGTGATGAATGCCCGCGGGGACGCCACCGTCGAGGAGTTACGACAAGCCTGTCTACGAGCGCTCCGACGCGTCACGCCAGTAGGTCGCAAGCATCTCGCTCGGCCAGGCCGGCTGGCGGACGGTGCCTCGGGGCCCCATCTCCTGAAAGTAGGGGGCCAGGTCCACAACAGGTGTTCCGTCGACCGCGTCGAGATCCGTCACCAGGAGGTCGCGGCCTTCCACGCCCAGCAGCCTTGGGTAGCTGACGGCCAGTTGGTTGGGGCGCCGGTGGTTCCGGTGGACGAATGTTCCGGTCGCCGGCCACTGCGGGTTCCCCCGGGGGCTGCGGGCGTGGAGCTGGACATCCTCGGGCTGCGCCAAGTGAAAGCGCCACGTCACCGTCAAGTGGGAGAACTCTTCGATCCCCTGAAGGGTTTCGAGGGGGTACCCCTGGTTGAGTCGGATCACCGACTGGACCCCGCCCTGGTAGTCGTCCTGAACGCGGGTGTGGCCGCCGACGACCGATGCGATCGATTCGACCTCGTACGTCGTCACCGGTACTGGTTCCTCTCCCTTGGAGATGCGGATCCACGAGCTGCTGTGGGGCACCACAAGCCCGTGTCGCGATCAGCCTATGGCCCGCAGCATGCTCCGTGCCCGGTGGTCCAGTTCGGCGACATGGCGGCCCCCACGTTGCCGGACGGGCGAGAGGTCGCTCTGGAGGCGGACGATGACGTCGCGGGCGCGGCCAGACTGGACGCCAGTCATGGCGTCGAGTGCTTGGTTCCAGGTGGCGCATGCCTCGTCGAGGCGGCCTTGCTGGACCTGGACGGCGCCGAGGTAGCCGAGTGTGACGCTGTGGGTTCGGGCGTACTGCTGGCGTCGGCGGGTGGCAACGCTGCGCTTGAAGTGGATCTCCGCGTCGAGCGGCTGGCCCAAGTCGCGCAGAGCGCAGGCAGTTTCGTGGGCGAGGGACGCTTCCTGGAAGAAGCCGACGCGGGCCGGCGCCTCGACTGTGTCGGCGCGGGCAAGGTCCCGCTCTGCGCGGCTGATGGCCGCGAGAGTGCCGGCCCGGTCACCGTCGGCCGCGAGTGCGCGTGCATGGACGATCGCCAGCAGTGCCTTCTCACGATTGCTGGCCTGGCCGTAGCGGTCGCGGGACATCGAGGCGTCGGCCAGGGCGAGCGCCCTACGCGGATGCCCGAGGTCCACGGCCTGGTGGGCGAGGGCGCGCAGGACATGGCCGCCGAGCGGTCCGTCTCCGGCTTCCGCCGCGATCCGGGCGGCGATGGTGAGGTAGCGCTGGGCGGTGCGGTGCTCACTCGCATCGAAGGCCATCCAGCCGGCGAGATAGGTCATCTCTGCCACGGCCGAGTACGTGTCGCGACGGAGCTGATCCGTGCGGAATCGACCGCCGAGCAGCGGCACCGCTTCGTCGAGCAGGTGGCTGGCAAGGGCCTTGCGGCCGGAGGCGCCGCCTCGCTGCTGGTCACGCGCGGAGTAGTAGACCGTGAGGTCGCGGACGTCGTCGATGTCCACCTGGGTCACCGAGCGCGGGGATACCGGTCGACGGTTCGCCACTGCAGCAGGGGCGGCTGCCCACCACGAGGCGGTAGGCAGGGCGAGGCCAGCCGCGGAGTAGGCGGCGGTGGCCAGCAGCTTGCGTCGGTGCATGTCGAGATCGTCGCTTCCCAGCTCGGCCAATGCGGTCAGAGGGTCGACGCTCCAGTCGGAACCGCTGTCGGTCGTGCCTGTCGGCTCTTCTTCCAGCCCGAGGTCGGCCAAGGTGAGGCGGCGGCCGAGTCTGCGGGACAGCGTCTCGCGCAGGATATGCGGCGCTCTGCCACTCGGCTTCGTGCCCAGGACCCACATGGAAATGTGCGAGCGGGAGATCGCCTCCAGCTCACGCACGCCGCTCTCCGCGGCCACCCGGGCAACGGCAGCGGCTGCTTGCGGCTGGGACCAGCCTGCTTCGCGCAGGAGTGCGGCGAGGGCGACGTTTCGTTCACGGGCCATGGACTGCCCCTCGGTTCCGAAATGATCTTTGGCGCCTTTGGCGGCCTTCCGGTCCGCACAGGCATACCCCTCAGACGGGATTCACGGTTCGCTCAACGTAGCGGCCAGATCACTCACTTCGCACGCCAGCCGTCGGTGCCAACGGGCGATCTCGGCTCACTTTGGCTTGATCCGAACAGGAGTTGTGTCATGCGTCTTTCGCTGGTCCCTCGCGGAGGAGACATCCAGGGCGGGAGCGGAGGGCGAGGGTCCGTCACCGTGGAGCGGGCGCCGCAGCGTGATCACGTGGTGGCCGCGTCGGAGACGGTGACGCTCGTGCTGGGCGATGATTCGCCACTGCCCGAGAGCGCTGCTGACGTGGAGAACCTCGTTCGTCGTCTGCGCGGTCACGTTGCCCAGTTGGGAGCACGGACCGCTTCGGGCACCCCTGTGTTGCTGCGCGCGCAGAGGCTCTGCTCGGACAGCGTCCCCGAGGGCTACATGCCCAGCCGGGTGTACCTGGTCCAGCTCGCCGAAGCGACCCAGGAACTGGTCGCGTATGTGGAGCGCGTCGGCCCCGGGGCGATGCTCCCGAGGCGCAGGCGGCGTTGGCGGAAGCCGAGGATCAACGTGCTGCGCGGGGCGGTCTTCGCTGTTGCCCTCGCCTGCTTGGTCTGGGCCGCTTCGGTGCCGCGGACATGACGGCGACCGGAGCCGTCGTCATCGGGCTGATCCTCGTGCCGATGGCCTGGCTTGTTCTGCGCGGCGAGCGCGCAACCGGCCCTGCTGCGCCCGGCGAGGAGTCCCCGCCGTCTCAGATCGCACCTTCCCCGCCCCGGTGACACCGGTGCCTCTCGCTCCTACCGTTCCCGGCCGCTGCGGCGGCCCCGAAGCCATCCCCGGATTCGCGGGGCCTACGGAGATCCACACGATGAAGCGCCTTCCGCGTATCGAGCAGTACGGCCTGATCGGCGACATGCAGACCAGTGCCCACGTCTGCGACGACGGTTCGATCGACTGGCTGTGCCTGCCCCGGTTCGACTCGCCGGCCGTCTTCGCCAGCCTGCTCGGCACGCAGAAACACGGCACCTGGCGGATCGCTCCGGCCGCTCCCGCTGGCCGTTCCAGCTCCGAAGCAGTCGCCGAGCGCCGGTACCGCGGTGACTCGCTCGTCCTCGAATCGGTATGGCGCACCCAGGCCGGTTCGGTCCGCGTCCTGGACTTCATGCCACCGCGCGACGGGGCACCGCAGGTGATCCGGATCGTCGAGGGCCTGACCGGTGAGGTCTCCATGGTCTCGGCCATGCGTCCGCGGCCGGGGTACGGCGGCGTCAGCCCGTGGATTCACGAGGTTGGTGGGCGCATGGTCGCGGAGGCCGGCGCGGACGCTCTGTGGCTCGACACCTGCGTCCAGCAGGTGGAGAAGGACGGCGTCATCGTCAGTGCCTTCTCCGTCGCCGCCCGGCAGAGCGTGGCGTTCGTCCTCAGTTGGTGCCCGTCCCACGCGACGGCGCCCGGCGTTCCCGACCCGGAGGCCGCGCTCAGCGAGACGCTCACCTTCTGGCAGGACTGGACGCGGGAGTGCACCTACGAGGGGCCCTATCGCGAACCCGTGGTCCGTTCATCGATCGCGCTGAAGGCGATGACGTACGGGCCGAGCGGTGGGATCGTCGCGGCGCCGACCACGTCGCTGCCTGAGGAGATCGGCGGAAACCGGAACTGGGACTATCGCTTCACCTGGTTACGGGACGCCTCCACGACGCTGGCCGCGCTGCTGGGAACCGGATACCGGCAGGAGGCGCAGGCATGGCGGCGATGGCTCCTGCGAGCCGTGGCCGGCGATCCGGAGAACCTGCAGATCATGTACGGGATCACCGGGGAGCGTGACCTGCGGGAGCGGGTGTTGCCCTGGCTGCCCGGGTACGAGGGATCAGCACCCGTGCGGGTCGGCAATGAGGCAGCGGACCAGCTGCAGCTCGACGTGTACGGCGAGGTGATCGAGACCCTGTACCTCGCGCACGAGAGCGGTGTGGCCCACTGCGCCGACACCGCCGTGCTGCACCAGCGACTCGTCGAGCACCTGGCACAGCGCTGGCAGGATCCCGACGAGGGGATCTGGGAGATTCGCGGGGCACGCCGGCACTTCGTGCACTCGAAGGTGATGGCCTGGGTGGCGATCGACCGCACCATCCGCTTGGTGGAGGCCGGCTCCCTCCACATGGACCTGGACTACTTGGTCGAACTGCGGGCGAAGATCCACCACGAGGTCTGCACCAAGGGCTTTGACCCGGTGCGCAACACCTTCACCCAGTCCTACGGCTCGCAGGAGCTGGATGCCGCCACGCTGCTGATCCCCCGCGTCGGCTTCCTGCCGCCGGACGATCCGCGCGTCGTCGGCACCGTGGACGCGGTACGTCGTGAACTCTCCACCCCGGACGGGCTCGTGCGCCGGTACCCGACCATCGGCGACCACGCCGGGGTGGACGGCCTGACCGGAGACGAGGGCACATTCGTCCTCTGCTCCTTCTGGCTCGTCGACGCCCTGGCCCTGACCGGCCGACTGGACGAGGCCCACGCCCTGTTCGAACGCCTCCTCGCGCTGCGCAACGACCTCGGGCTCCTGGCCGAGGAGTACGACCCCGTCCAGCAGCGCCAGCTCGGCAACTTCCCGCAGGCGTTCAGCCACATGGGCCTGATCCAGAGCGCCCGGCTCCTTCAGCTCCTGGCGACGCAGTCCTCCCACCACCGCGGCGTGGTCGCGGTTCCGACGCCCCGCTCGACCTCACGCAGCACACGCCAGACCTGCGCAGACCTGACGCCGCAGCACGCTTAGCCACCCCCACCCTGACGAGGATTCCCATGCCTGACAGCGCCTTCCCGGCACGGCCGGCCGCTACCGGCCACCGCAGACGGCGGCCTCCGATCGACGCGTTCACGCTGCACCGTGTCCGCCGCGCCGTGGCACTGCCCCTGGTGCTCCTTGCCGCGCTGCTCGGTGCCGCCTTCCCCCTCTGGTCGGTGTCCGCGGTAGGCCCCGGCTGGCTCCTGGTCGGCCTGGTCTGCGGACTGGCTGGGGTCGCCACGGTGGCGGCTCGCGGAGCGCGAACGGCCGCAGGGGCCGTGCAGACAGCCGCGGAGGAGGCCCGGGCAGCGGCACTGACAGCGGTCGCGGGGGCAGCTGCAGCCGTCGAGAAGTCGGTGCAGTGGTCGGCGGACGAGCTGTGCCGCGGGGGACGCCCGCCGCTGCCGGACCTGCAGGCGCCACCATCGGCCAGTCCGAACGCCGAGATCAACAAGGCGTTGAGTGGAGTCCAGGCGCAGGCCATCGCGTCGCTGATACGTGTGCACGACGAGTCCCAGTCCGTCGTCCTCCTGGAAGTGCTGCGCCGTCTGGCCATGCGCGAGCACGCCCTGGTCGGCAAGGCGCTTCAGGCACTGAGCCAGTTGGAGATGCTGACCGACGACCCGGAGCTGCTGGCCAAGATCTTCGAGATCGATCACCTCGTGACGCGGATGCGTCGCCAGGTCGAGAGCACGGCGGTGCTGGGCGGGCAGTCCCTGCGCAGCGTGCGCCGGCCTGTTCCCGTCGCGACGGCGCTGCGCGGCGCGGTCTCCGAGGTCGTGCAGTATCCGCGTGTGGCCGTCGCGGCCGGGTCTGTGGGCGCCGAGCTGGGTCTTCCCGGACATGTGGGTCCGGACCTGACGCACCTGCTGGCCGAGCTGATCGAGAACGCCTGCGAGTGCTCCGATCCGGCGACGAAGGTGATGGTGCGTGCGCAGCGGGTGGCGAACGGGCTGGCGGTCGAGGTCGAGGACCGGGCCATCCCCATGCATCCGCAGACGCGGGCACAGATGAACCACCTGCTCAAAGCCCCCGACGAGGTCGATGTCAGCGGCCAAGTCCGAGCCGGCCAGCTCGGCTTGCTGGTCGCCGCGAAGATCGCCCAGTCCCACGGGCTGTCCGTTCTCCTGCAGGAGAACGTGACAGGAGGCACCACCGCCCTGGTCGTTATTCCGGCACGGCTTCTCGTAGCGATTCCCTCCGTCGACGATGCGAGCGCGCTGCCAAAGGAAGCACGCCCCTCCGCGCCGCAGCCGCGGCAGGTTGCCGCGACTCCAGCCATCCCGACGGCAGGCCAGGTCACACGCCCCGGCACCGCAGGGGCACCGGGAGCCGCAGAGACAGGTCACTCTGCTGATGCGCCCGCTCTTCCCACGCGTAGACGTCAGGTCGGCTCGTTCCATCCACCACGCGAGCGGGAGCAAGCCCCCGTGACCGCGGCGACGCCAGGGCTCGCAGCCGCCTTCCGCAACGGCATCCAGGCCGGCGGGGCCGCCGGTTCTCCCACCGCTTCGACAGAGCAGCCCAGGCCCTGAACCTCGCCCTTCCTTCCACGTTCCCGGCGGCCCGTCACATCCGCTGGCCCTTCCCCCTTCTGGAGCGATCCCTATGAGCACCCACGCCGCGATGAACAACGTGACCGGCGACGCGCCCGCATCCGAGACAACGGCAAGCGGACAGCGGGACAACATGGCCTGGCTGCTGCGTCAGTTCGCCTCCGATGTCCCGGGCGTCACCCACGCCGTCCTGCTGTCGCGGGACGGACTGCGGCTGCTGGACAGCGACGTCGACAAGGACTGGGCGGACGAACTGTCGGCCGCGCTCAGCGGAGTGGCCTCACTCGCGGCGAACATCACCGGCCCCAGCCACAAGAAGCGGCCGGCCAGGCAGGTCGTCATCGAGCGAGACGACTGCCTGTTCTTCGTCCAGAGCGCCGGTCGCAGCGCGGCCTTCGAAAACCACCCCGGCAACGAACGCGGTGAGGTGGACACGGTCCTCGCCGTCATCGCCACCACGGACGCCGACGCGGGCACCGTCGGGTACGAGACGGGGCGCCTCGTGCAGAAGTTCGCCCCCTACATGCTGATCCCCGTCCGCGTCGGCACGGGTGCTGATGTCCGGTGAGCACACACGGCCGCGCGGCCGAGGATTCGACGTTCGTGCGGACCTACACCTTGACGCGCGGGCGTACCAAGCCGCGGTATCTGCTCGGTCTGGAGACCGTGCTGGACGCCGGACCGGGGCGGCCCAGCCCGGCGCAAGCCGAGGAATGCGAGGAGATCCTCGCCCTGTGCCGGGAGCGCCGGCGTTCGGTGACCGAACTGGCGGGCCGACTCCGTCGCCCCGTCACCGCCGTGAAGATCCTCGTCTCGGACCTCCTGGACGCCGATGTCTTGGTCGTCCCCGTCACCGCCCCCTATGCCGCATCCGACACGGACTCGGATGCCAGTCCCTCCACCCAGCTACTGGCGGCCCTCTCGGCGGGCCTGAAGAGGAAGTGGCCCGATGCCATCGCCTACCCCCAGGCCGGGTGACCCGGCTGTGGGCCTGCGGACTCCGTCGCGCCCGCCTGCTGGTGCACCGACCGTGCTGAAGGTCGTGATCGCCGGGGGCTTCGGCGCGGGCAAGACCACCGCCGTGGGCGCGGTCAGCGAGATCACGCCGCTGAGCACGGAGGAGTACCTGACCGAAGCGAGCGCGGACGTAGACAGCCTGGAAGGCGTCGAGGCCAAGCAGACCACCACGGTCGCCTTCGACTTCGGTCGCCTCAGCCTGCCCGACGCGCCCGTACCCCTGGAACTGTTCCTGTTCGGCACGCCCGGCCAGGACCGGTTCGTCGACCTCTGGTACGACCTCTCCCGCGGAGCCGTCGGCGCGGTCGTCCTGGTCGACACCCGCCGCCTGGAAAGCAGCTTCACCCCCGTCAGCTTCTTCGAAGACATCGGCCTGCCCTTCGTCGTCGCCGTGAACCAGTTCGACGGAGCACACCGCTACCACCCCGAACAGGTCCGTACCGCCCTCGAACTACCCGCCTCTGTACCGGTGGTCACCTGCGACGCCCGCGACCCGAACCACGTCGCCGGCGTCCTGCTGACCCTCGTCGGCCACGCCGTGAGAAACGCAGCGGCAGGCCCCGTCCGTCCCACACCCACTACCACCCTCCAGGACGCCTGATGACATACCAGCCCACCAACCCCTACCTCGGACCGCAGACCCCGCCCACGCAGGCACTACCGCGCCGCAACATGCGGGACCTCGCCCCTGGGCCGTCCGTCCCGGCCGCCGCCGTCACCGGCCTGCAGGTCCAGCAGGCGACCGAACTGGCGCGGCGGTATGAGCTGCTTGAGCGCCTGGGCATGCCTACCGCTGCCAGCGAGGACTTCGACGAGCTGGCCCGCGACATGGCCACGCAGGCCGGATTCCTGTACGGGTTCGTCAATCTGTTCCTGGAGGAGCAGACCTTCGTCGGACTGCACCAGCCGTCGGCGGACAGCGGGTACGTCATCGTCGGCCGCACCATGAGCCGCGACCACGGCTGGTGCCCAGAGGTCATGGCCCGAAAGAAGGCCCTCCCGCTGCACGACGTGCACGCCAGCCCTCGCTTCAGCAGCAACCACGTGGTCGACGCGGTCGGGATCCGCTCCTACTTCGGCGCCCCGCTCATCCACGACAGCGGCACCGTGCTGGGCACGGTGTGCGTCATCGACCCCGAGAAACGGCCCCTGAGCGAGGCCCGACGGCTCAGAGACATCGTCATCAACGCCGGCGCGCAGGTGATGGACCACATCGTCCGCGCCCCCGTCCGCTAGGCCGTTCCACACCCCCACCCGGGAGCCGTAGGCGATCCCCGGCCGCTCCACGTTGCGACCTTCACCCAGGGAGAGGGAGACCATGTCCGCCACACCCACCACACCGCCACCAGCGCTGCGTCCCTACCTCACCGCCCGCCACGAACTGCTGTGGGACGAGGCCGACGCCTTCGCGGCCGAGCACGTCGCGCCGCGCGCCGCTCGTATGGAGGCCGCGCCGGGCAGGGTGGAGCGCAAGGTCGCCGACCTGATGGCCGCACGGGGCTGGTTCGCCGTCACCGTCCCGTCCGCCTTCGGCGGTCTGGGCGCCGGCCATGTGGCCAAGACGATCCTGGTCCACCGCATCGCCTGCGTCTCGGGGGCTGCCGCGGCCATCCTGCAGGCCACCCTGATCCCCGTCGGCGCCCTGCTGCACTTCGCCACCTACGAACAGAAGGGCTGCTGGCTGCCCCGTGTCGCGGACGGTTCACTGCTGTTGTCGATCGCCGTGACCGAACCGCAGGCCGGCGGACACATCGGCGGCATCGAGACCGTCGCCGAACGCGCCGGCAGCGAGTGGGTGATCACCGGCAGCAAGATCCATATCGGCAACAGCCACCTCGCGGGAGCCCACCTCGTCGTAGCCCGAACCGCCGAGGCAGGCGTGAGCGCCTCCCAGGCACTGACCGCGTTCATGGTCGAAGCCGACCGCCCCGGACTCGCTGTCTCCGACCACCGCTCCGGCCTCGGTCTGCACGGCTTCTCCGCCGGCCGCCTCGACCTTGACCACGTCCGCGTCCCCGAAGACCACGTGGTCGGAGAGATCGGCCGAGGGCTGAGCGTGGCCCAGAGCAGCAGCATCCTGTACGGCCGTCCCAATCTGGCCGCCGTCAGCCTCGGCATCCACGAAGCGATCGTGGCCACCACCACTGCTCGTCTCAAGACCCGTCCCCGCTACCGGGGCACCCTGTCCGACCTGCCCGTACTACGGGACCGCATCGGCGACATGGAGGCCCGCCTGCGCGCCGGCCGGATACTCGCCTACCAGTCCGTGCACCTCCTCGACCAGGGCCTGCCCTGCGACGCCGACCTGATCAACGCCAAGTACCTCGGCCACCAGTGGGCCGTGCAGTCGGCCCAGGACGCCATGGAACTGCACGGCGCCCACGCCCTCGACCGCGACTACGTCCTCCAACGCCTGTGGCGCGACATCCAGCACACCTACCCGCCCGCCGGAACCGGCGAGGTCCAGCGCATACGCCTGGCCGACGCCGCCTTTGACGAGGACCACATCCAGTGGTCCGAGCGCCTCGCCGCCGAAGCTGCCTGGGCACGTCCCGGCCCGACCGCCGCATGAGCCCCCGTGCGCGGCACCCCGTGAATCCAGACCGCCGCGCACGGGCCCGTTCCGCCGGCCCCCGTCCCCCGCGGGGACCGGCGGCACCCATCCCGGTGACCGTCCATTCCAGCCGAGAAAGAGACATCGTGACCCCGCCCGTGACGATCAGCGCACCGATCACCCCCCTGACACCGACCCTGCAGCGCGTCGCCCAACACCTCGCGAACGGCCTTACACCCCAAGAGATCGCCACGAAGGCAGGACTGTCGGCGGTCACCGTCCGCCAGTACATCCGCGACATCCGCGAGAGCCTCCACTGCCCGCCCCGCTGCAAGCCCCCGGTGATCGTGCACCAACTGTTCACCATCCAGCGGGTGGCCCCTCCCACGACCGACAGGCCGACGCCGGAGCTCAGCTCGAAGCAGCTGCTGCTGCTTCGAGCCGTCGCTGAGCACAGCGATACCCGCGCCATCGCCGTCGCCGCCAAGATCGCCCCGGCCGACCTGCGCGCCGCGCTCGACCAGCTCCTCGCCGACACGGGCGCACAGGACACCACCGAACTGGTGGTTCTGGCGCACAGCTGGCAGCTACTGCCGGCCGAGCAAGCCGCCCACGCGACGCGAAGCGGGGCAACCCAGTGACCCGCCCCACGACCCCCACGGCCAGCGAGGACCGCTCCGCCCCCGTCCCGTTCACGCAGGCGCCGCCGGCCGCCATCTACGAGATGCGCATTCTGAGCACCGCGGCCGAGCGCGAGGAAGCCGCCGCCCTCGTCCAGGACCGCCAGCGCTGGCTCACCCTGCACGGCCTGCCCGTACCCGCCCGAGCCGACATCCCCGCGCAGTTCCGCGAGGCGCAGACCATGCCCGCCGGGCTGTTCGAGGACGGGAGGCTGCTGGCCTGCATGATCCCCGAGCACGACCCCGACCTCGGATGGGGCCAGGGTCCGTGCCTCTTCCTCCAAAGCGTCCACACCCTGCCCAGCCAGTCCGACGACATCACCCGCCTGATCACCCTGTGGGCGTCCGACTTCGCCGCCCGAGTCGACCTCCATGTCGTACGGGCCGAGACCCTGGCCCGCCACGCCCTCGAAGCCGAACCCCTCGCTGCCCTTCTGCGTCGGCTCACGGACACCGGCAGGGACGTGTGCGGATCCGCCCCCGGACGCGACGGCGATCGAGTCGCCCGCCTCGAACTCCCCGCCGAGCACCGCCCCGGGCTCCGCGCGCTGATCAGCTGCCAGGTCCACGCGCCTCAGCCGGCCCCGGATGATCGGAGCAACGCGTGACAACCGACGAACCGCAGCGGCCCGACCTCGCCCGCGAGCTGATCGCCCGCGCCACGGAATCGGCCGCTCACCGGGCCAAGCGCGTGCGCGACCAGCTCGACGCCGTCCAACTCGGACAGGGCCGGCACACCGACCACGCCAACACCAAGGTGCTGCGCCGCATCCTGGCCGACCACGACTGGCCCGGGCACCGCCTCGTCGGCCCCGACGCGGCCCGTGCCGCGTGGAGCATCGCCCTGCACAGCGACGACGAACCCGACTTCCAGCGCGCCGCCACCACCCTGCTGGGACGTGCGGTCCAGGCCGGCGACGCACTGGTCCAGCACTGGGCGCACCTTCACGACCGCGCCCTCATCACCAGCGGGCGCGACCAGGAGTACGGCACCCAGCTCCTGCTGCGCGCCGACGGCATCGAACTGTGCCCGCTGCGCGCGCCGGCGTCAGTCGACACACGCAGGGCCACCGTGGGTCTGCCGCCGATCGCTGTCGCTCTGAAGGCGGTGCACCGCCGGTACACCGCGCATAGCTCTGCCGATGAAGCCCCGACCGTCGTCCTCGCGGGGGCCGCGTGAAGCAGCGGAACCGCAGGTTCTCCACCAGTCGGCCTCCCGGCCGCAACTCCGCTCCGCGAAAGGATCGTTGACAGATGAAGCTCACCACCGCCGTCCTCGCTGCCGGTACTGCCGTCTCCCTCACCACCGCCGTGGTCGGAGCCGTCCGGCTCAGGCAGGACGCGCGGCACCAGGCCGAGCGCAACGAGGCGGTCGTCGCCCGCAACCAGCTCGACTGGCTGGCGCAGATGTCCACCAACGCCGACCTCGCCAAGCTCTGGGCGCCCGAGGACATGGACGTCGAGGAGTACACGCAGCTGCTCCATGCCAACCAGCAGATCTGCACCCTCAGCCTGCGCGACCGCCTGGGTTTCGTCCGCGACGGACAACTGCCCTTCTACGCCTCGATGCTCATGAACAGCGACGTCTGCCGGCGCTACTGGGCCCGTTTCGGAGACCTCCGCGCCCAGGAGGCCGAGGGCGACGAACGCGCCGAGCACTTCACCAAGGTCCTGAACCAGGCCGCGAAGGCCCACCAGGAAGCGCAGCCCGTAGCAGCCTGACGGCACGGGTCCCATCGACTCCCAGACGTCCTGGACCAGGCGACGCCTTCGCCCGCCACCGTCTGGCACCAAGCTCCGGGCCCCGACCGGGTCCCGGGATCCCGCACCACCCATCGCCACAAGGAGGCAAGCATGACCGCCGTGCAGACGGAGAGGCCGACCGCCCCCGTGCAGTCGGACCTGGCAACCACCGACGAGACCGACCCGTTCGGGCTCGACATCACCTTCATCGAGGGCACGCCGGCGACCGAGACGGTCCTGATGTGCAGCACGGGCGACACCTGCGGCAGCTCCTGCCCCAGCGCCTGCACCACCTCGTAAGCCGGGCCACCCCGGCAGCGCGGGCCGGACGGGGCTCTCCCCGTCCGGCCCGCCCCGCCCGCCACGCAGAAGATGAGGAGAGCCCTGATGACACGGCACCGGCCCAGCCTGTACGAGGCCGCGGGGCAGGCCATGCTGCGCGCCGCGGTACACACGACCGAGCCCGCCATGCCGCCCTGGCCGACGACCACGGCGCCCGTGGAAGAGTGGCGCGCGTGGCTGAGCACGGTGTGGTCCGACACCGGCTTCCGCCGGACCGTGTCGCAGGCGAGCCCTCACCTGGCGGACCAGGTGCAGGCCATCATCGACGGCCGCACACCGAAGGTGCGCCGGATGCGCCGGGCGGCGCTGGCCACCGCCCGCTACGCGATCCGCTACGCCCGCCGCTCCACCCCCTACGGCCTGTTCGCCGGCGTCGCCCCGCTCGGCTTCGCCCAGGTCACGTCTGTCCGCATCGGCGACGAGCACCAGGCCGTGGCCCGCCCCGAGCCGGTCGGACTCGAGGAGATGCTCAGCGCCTGGGAGAGCGACGCTGCGCGCATGGCCGACGCCGAGGTCTGCGTCAACACCCTGATCTGTCAGCGCGACCAGCACATCCACGTGCCCTCCGAGGGCGACGCCGAGTTCCGCCTCGCCCTCAGCCCCGCGCTGCGTCTCGTGCTCGGCCTGGCCCGATCGCCGATCGGGTACCGCCAGTTGTCCGACAAGCTGGCCGCGGAGTTCCCCGCCGTGAGCGGCACCGCGCGCGACCGGCTGCTCGGTGATCTGCTGCGGGTGCGGCTGCTGCGCTCCTCGCTGCGCGCGCCCGCCACCGTCGCCGACCCCACCGACGTCTTACCGCCCGCGGCGCGCGCTCAGGCAGCCGGCCTGCGGACCGCGTGCGACCTGCGGCTGGACTCCGACGTGCGGCTGCCCGAGCAGGTGCTGACCGAAGTGGAGACCGCCGCGACCGTCCTGGCCCGCCTGGTCACCCATCCGACCGGGACACCGACCTGGCGGCGGTGGATCGAGCAGTTCTCCGAGCGCTACGGCGAGAACACCGCGGTGCCGGTGGAAGCGGTGACGGACCCTGACCGGGGCGTGGGCTTCCCTGCAGGCTTCGTCACGGCGAGCGAACCGCCCCGGCCGATGTCCCGGCGTGACCGCCTGCTGCTGGAGCTGGCCGGCACCGCCGCCGCCGAAGGCAGCCGCACCGTCGCGGTGACCGGCGCGATGATCGAGGAACTGGAAGCAGCGGCCGGCAACAAGCCCCACGGCCTGGCGCCTCACCTCGAACTGGCCGCACAGGTCCACGCCACCTCTGTTCCGGCCCTGGACCGGGGCGACTTCCGGCTGCGCGTGCTCACTGTCTCCCGCTCGGCCGGCTCGATGACCGGTCGGTTCTGGCACCTGTTCCCCGGCGCCGAGGAGGCGTACGCGAACCTGCCCACCGTCGATCCGGAGGCGGAACTCGCGCAGCTCTCCTTCCACGCCGGACGTGTGCCGGCCGACCTGCTCACCCGCGCGCCCCAGGCCCTGCCCCGGATCGTCAGCGTCGGCGAATTCCGCCGCCCCGAACCGCGCGTCCTCTTCCCCCGCGACCTGTCGGTCACCGTCGCCGACGGCCGCCCCCAGCTGGTGGAGTCCGCGACGGGCAAGCCGCTGGAGCTGCTGGCCCCCACCGCCATCAACTTCCTGTGGAACAACTACACCCCGCCGATGGCCCGCTTCCTCGGCGAGATCAGCCGGGCCACCTCCCCGCAGGTGACCTGGTTCGACTGGGGCGCCGCCTGGACCCTGCCCTTCACCCCGGCCCTCACCTACCGGCGCACCATCCTCATCACCGCCCGGTGGAAGATCCGCAGCCGCACGCTGCCCGCGCGCACCGCCCCACTCCAGCAGTGGGCGGACCAACTCCATGCCTGGCGTGCCCGGTTCCGGGTGCCGGAGCGGGTCCTGCTCGCCGAGGACGACCAGCAGCTGCCCCTCGACCTCACCCGCGACGTCGACCTGGACCTCCTGCGCGCGCACCTGGACGCCAACCCCTTCGGCATCGCCACGCTGCACGACGCGCTCCCGCCGGACGCCGACGGGTGGATCGGCGGCCGGGCCCACAGCGTCGTCGTCCCCCTGGCCAGGCGCTCATGACCACGACGACCGTGCCCTGTACGCAGGACCTGTCCGAGGGCGCCCTGGGGATGGCCCTGCTCGACATCGAGCGCCGGGACCTGTCCACCGCCCGCCGCCACCTCGCCCAGGCCACCGTCCGAGGGGTGAGCACCGGAAGCAACGCCAGCCTCTTCCACGGCGCACCCGCCCTGGAGCTCGTCCTGGCCCGCGCCCACGGGGCCGGCGACGACGTCCGCGCGGCCGTCGACCGCGTCGTGGACGCCCGGCTCGCCGCCGCCCGCCGCCGTCAGGCGGCCGGCGCGCTGCCCCACCTCGCCGAATGGGACCTCATCCGCGGCCTGACCGGACTCGCCGCCCTGCTGCTGTCCCGCCGCCCGATCGCGCCCCGGCTGCCCTACGTGCTCGCCTGCCTCGTCGCGCTCGCCCACCCCGCCCGTGGTGAAGGCCGGATGCTGCCCGGGTGGTGGTCGGCGGTCGGCCCGGACGGGAAGGAGATGGCCGGCGGGCACGGCAACAACGGCATGGCCCACGGCATCGCGGGGCCCCTGGCCGTGCTCTCCCTCGCCCTGCGCGCCGGAGTCAGCGTCCCCGGCCAGGAGGAAGCCGTCGGCACGTTCGCGACCTGGCTCGACCGGCACGGCGCCCACTACTGGTCCACCGCAGCACACCTGGACGCCGACCAGCCACCCGAGGCGGAACCGGCCCGCCAGTCCTGGTGCTACGGCCAGCCCGGCATCGCCCGCGCCCAGCAGCTCGCCGCGCTCGCCCTCGGCGACCCCGCACGGCGCCGAGCGGCCGAGGACACCGTCGAGACCATCCTGACCGACCCGCTGCGGCTCGCCCGCATCACCGACTCGACTCTCTGCCACGGCTGGGCCGGGCTGCTGACCCTCACCCGCGCGGTCGCCGCCGACAGCCCCGCACCCGCACGCTTCACCCCGATCATCCAGGACCTGCACCGACGGCTGGCCGCCGACTGGGAGCACCTGCCCAAACCCGGATTCATGGAAGGCCGCGCCGGAGCCCAACTCGCCCTGAACGCCACGGACACCACCGGCTGGACCCGCGTCCTCCTGCTCGCCTGACCTTCTTTTCCCCGCCGCCTCGCAAGGAGTTTTCTGCCCATGACCTTCGACGACGAGAACCTGCCGATCCCTCCGGACATGTCCTGGTGGCACGCCTCCGTGGCCTTCCCCGACCCGCACACGGACGCCGCCCGGGCCCTGGCGACCGCGCTGGCCGGGCGCCGCTTCCACTTCCTGCGCAAGGACGCCGGCGTGCGCCTGCGCACCGAACAGCCCGCCACCGGCCTGCTGGACCAGCTCGTCGCCGACCGCGTGATCACCGGCTGGGCGGGCGGGATCTACGAGCCGGAGACCCATGCCTTCGGCGGCCCCGAGGGCATGGAGGTCGCGCACGACGTGTTCTGCGCCGACAGCCCGGCCGCGCTCGCCGAGACTGGCACCCCCGGCGCCCGCGAGCGCAGCGTGATGCTGCTGTCCGCCATGATCCGCGAGGCCGGGCTGGACCCGTTCGAAGCCGGAGACGTGTACTCCCGGTGGGCCGCCCTGCGGCCCCCCGTCACCCCGCCCCAGGGGACCGCGCTGGAGCAAGCCGTCTCCGCGATGCGGCGGCTGATGAACGCGGACGCCGCCCGGCGCCCCGACGCGGAGGCGGGCTGGGGCGAGCGCGTCGCCGCGTTCGAGGACGCCGGCCGCCGCCTGCGCCGGCTCGTCGCCGACGGCCGACTGATACGCGGAATCCGGGGCGTCATCGCCCATCACGCGATCTTCGCGTTCAACCGCGCGGGCGTGCCTGCCGACGCGCAGGCCGCCACCGCGTGGCTCGGCCGTCACGTCGCCTTCTCCGCCGGAGAAGGAGCTGACGTGTCTACCCGCAAGTCCGTATCCGCGGACTCTAGCCTCCCTCGAATGGAGACCACCGTGACACCCGTGACCGACCCCAACCAGCTGCGCGAAGCCCTCGCCCAGCGGCTCGTCGACAGCGGCCACCTGCGCAGCCAGGCGGCCATCGACGCCTTCCGCACCACCGACCGGCACGCCTTCCTGCCCGGCGTCGACCTGGAGAGCGCGTACAAGGAGGACGCGGTCCCGATCAAGCACGACGAGCACGGGGAGATGATCTCCTGCATCTCCGCGCCGTCCATCGTCGCCACCCAGCTCGAACAGCTCGGCGCCCAGCCCGGCCACAAGGTCCTGGAAGCCGGCGCCGCAACCGGCTACAACGCCGCCCTCCTCGGCAAGATCGTCTCCCCCGGCGGGCAGGTGTGGACCCTCGACGTCGACCAGGACCTCGTCGCCGGCGCGAGCCAGCACCTTGCCGAAGCCGGCGTCGACAACGCCACCGCGGTGATGGCCGACGGCGCGGCCGGGCTGCCCGAGCACGCCCCCTACGATCGGATCATCTTCACCGTCGGCGCCGGCGACGTCCCCGTGAAGATCCTCGACCAGCTCGCCCCCGGCGGACGCCTGGTCCTGCCGATGCGCATCCGCGGCAGCATCTCCCGGAGCTTCGCCTTCGAACGCGACGGCGTCACGTGGAAGACCGTCTCCTGCGAGATGGCCACCTTCATCCCGCTGCGCAAGGGCGTCTGCGACGACGTGTACACCCTCGTGCCGATGGCCGGCGAGGGCAACGTGCGCCTGGAGACGTTCAGCGAGCAGGACGTCGACCGCGACGCGCTGCGTACCGTCCTCGACCAGCAGCAGACCAAGCTCTACACCGGGGTGAAGTTCCGGCAGGGCTCGGCGTGGGAGTGGCTGTACCTGTACCTGGCCTGCGTGCTGCCCAACGGCCTGTCCCGGCTGCCGGGCCAGCGCCCCGGGTTCACTCCGCACTTCGGGTGGGGGTCCATGGCCGCCCTCGACGGCGGGTCGCTCGCGTACCTGACCATCCGCGAGGGCGAGGACGAGAAGGGCCGGTACTGGGAGGTCGGCGTGATCGGCCACGGCGAGGGCGGCGCCGACCTCGCCGAGCGCGTCGTGAGCGAGATCCGCGCCTGGGACGCGAGCGGCGGCAACGACGCCTCCGAGCCGGGCTTCCGGATGGCCGTCGCGGACTCCCGTGACCTGCTCACGGCTGACGACTCGCGCTTCGTCGTCGACAAGCCCTACAGCCGTCTCGTCGTCGACTGGGCGCGCAAGGGCTGAGCCGATGATCCCCGCGATAGCCAGCCGCATCCCCCTGGTCCGCCGCACCAAGGCGCCCGCGCTCCCCTTGGAGGAGCGCATCAACCATCTCACCGGGCTGACCGTCGCGCCCGCAGGTGCGGGCCACCACGACCTGGTGGCCCGCACCTGTGGGGTCCTCAACTACGCCGCGCTCATCGCCTCCGACGTCGGCCTGCCCGACCTGGCCGAGGATCTGTGCTGGCGGCAGCACCAGGTCTTCGCCAACGCCGGACGCCTCAGCGGACGGGTCGCCGTCATGTCGCTGATGCCGCTCGTCAACCTCTCCCGGTTGCAGACTCGCGCTGGCCACGGCGAACTCGCGTACGACTTGTTGTACTGCCTCAACGACGCTGCCCGACACCGGAACAAGACTGACATCGACGGCCGCACCGTCGACCTGTCTGCTCTGACCGGCACGGACGAGGACCACCGCACGGTGTGCCAGGAGCTGTACGTCACCCTGCTCGTGGACGGCGCCCGCGCCCTCGCCCAGATCGGGCGGTGGACCGAGGCCGCCGACGCCATGGCCCAGCACCGCGGCATCGGCAACCGGCTCCTCGACGGCCGCCAGATCAAGATCATGGCCCTGATGGAGCAGGGCCTGGATCAGCAGGCCCGCGACCTGATCGACACCACCCAGCCCGCCGAGCCTTGGGAGAGAGCCATCGCCCTGCTCCTGCACGCCCACTGCCGGCCCGCAGGCACTCCCGTCCCTGAACCCGACCTCGACCGCACCCTGGATGAAGCCGTCCAGCTCCTTGCCCATCCGGATCCGCCGACCGCCGCCTTCCAGACTCGGACGGGCCTGTCAGCCCTGGAGCTGGACCGCACCGGACGCCACGCCGCCCGCGTACTCAACTCCCTCGTCAGCGTCGCCCGACTCGACGCCTACGCCGCACGAGACGCACTGCACCACCCCGTCGCCGCGTCCGCCCTAGGCGACGGGGCGACGGACGCGCTCAACGCAGTGATCGCCACGGCCGGACTGGGATCCGGCGTCCTGTCCGCCCACCACCAGGAGGCTCTGACGGGCGCGGTCGGCCACGCCGAGACAGAGCTGGTGAAGCTGCTGCAGGCCGAACCAGACCCCGGCTAGGAGGGGACGACCCGAATGCCCCGCCGTACATCCCCACGCTGTTTGACGGTGTCGGCGTTTCGGCCATTTCCTGCCCGCAGCCGCTCCAAGCCAGACCAGGGATCCCGCGCCCGCGGGCTTCCCTGACGCAGGAAATAGCGGGCTCCCCAGCACGACCGAATGACGTGTGTTCGATATCGCAGCCGTGTCGTTAGACCTCACGACTCTGCCGCAGCGACCGTCCTAGGGGGAACGATGACCTCGGCCATTACACAGGACCAGCCGCCACAACCGCCCAAGGGGACCGCGCCGGACAACGAACCGCAGGAGGCCGGTGTTCGAGAAGAGGAATACCTCTACCGCGACGAGTCACGGCTCCAGGCCGGCTCCCTGCTGACCTCCCGCACCATGGCGCGGCGCCTTCCCTCACTCGTGCGGCGCTCGGTGCAGATGGCCTGGCGCGTGGACCGCGGCGCGACCATCGGCCTGCTGGTGTGCCAGATCGGGACCGGCGTCCTCGCGGCCCTCGGCCTCCTAGCCGTCACGGGCACGATCACCGCGCTGATCGCCTCGGGCGACATCACCGAGCGGCTGTGGGATGCCGCCCCACAGCTGGCCGTGATCGCCGCCGCCGCTGGCCTGCGCGCCCTGCTGGGCATCATCGTCGTCTGGCTGACCGGCCGTCTGCGACCGGTGCTCGGCCGGGCAGCGGAGCTGACGATGATCGAGGCCGCGCTCGGCGCGGAATTGGCGGCCAACAACAAGCCCGGCTACAACGACGCCTACGACATCGCCGACCGCGGCGCCCAGGTCACCCCCGACCTCGTCGAAGAAGCGCAGGACGTCCTCGCGGCCACCGCCACGCTCGCGGCCGGCGCCACCGTCCTGACCGTTCTACACCCCCTGCTCCTTCCCCTGCTCTTCCTCGCCTGCCTGCCGCAGGCTGCGGCCTACGTCCGCTCCGCCCGCGTGCTCTACCTCGCCGGGCTGGAGACCTCCGGGCGGCGCCGGATGCTGGGCAAGCTGCGCTGGCACATGGCCTATCAGGAGTCCAGTGAGGAGATGCGCGCCTGCCTGGCCGGCCCCTTCCTGATCGGCCGGTACCGGCGGCTGGCCGCCTCGGTCAACGCGGCCGAACGAAAAGCCGTGAACACCGGTGCCTGGATGGGACTGGCCGGAGCCGTGGCCGGCGGGATCGCCTCGACCGCGGTGTGGGCGGCGCTGCTGTGGCTCCTGGCCTCCGGGCGGATGAGCCTGGCGGCCGGCGGCGGCGCCGTCTTCGCTCTCCAGACCGCCACCGGCTCGGTGCGCGGCATCATCAACGGCGGGGCCCGCCTGGTGCGCACCGGCTGGTACGTGCAGGACTGGCAGAATTTCCTCGACAACGCCCACGGCCAGGCCATGACTGACTCCCGCGGCACCGCGCCCGTGGCCGTGCCCCCGGAGCGTTTCGAGGTCCGCGACGTCACCTACCGCTACGACGGCGCCCCGAAGGACAGCCTGAGCAACGTCTCCCTGCACGTGCGGCGCGGGGAGATCGTGGCGCTGGTCGGGGAGAACGGCTCCGGCAAGACAACCCTCTCGCGCCTGCTGTGCGGGCTGCTGCTGCCCACCGAGGGCGACGTGGCCTGGGACCACGCCTCCACCGCGGACCTGGACCCGTGGGGGTCGTGGGAGCACGTCGCGCTGGTGCCGCAGAAGTTCACGTACCTGCCGCTGACGATGCGTGACAACATCACGTTCGGGCAGGGCGACACCAGTGACGCGGCTCTGCTCGCCGCATGCGAGGCGTCCGGCGCCGCGGAGATGCTGCCGGGCCTCCGCTCCGGCCTGAATACCCTCCTGACCAGTGAGTGGTTCGGCGGACAGCAGCTCTCCGGCGGGCAGTGGCAGCGCCTGGTCCTCACTCGTGCGTTCCACCGGCAGGCGGCGCTGCTGGTGATGGATGAACCCACGGCCGCCCTCGACGCCCGGGCAGAGCACCGGATCTTCGCCGGCCTGCGCGAACTGGCCAAGGACCGCGCCATCCTGCTGATCACGCACCGGCTCACCAATGTGGCTGTCGCCGACCGGATCGTGGTCCTGGATGAAGGGCGGATCGTCCAGGAGGGCACCTACGCCCAACTTACCCAGGAGCCCGGTCTGTTCCGGACCCTGTGGGAGCTGCAGCGCCGGATGAGCGGTGTTGCCTCCTGATCACCGCTCGCCGGTCCGCGCTGCGCACTCGCCCGTCCACCGTCGCGAAAGGCAGAGCCACGTGACCTCTCCCGTCTCCCCTTCGGATCACGTCACACCGCGTACGGCTCTGCCCGCAGCGCAGTACGCCGCATCCCGGCATGCGGCGTGGCTCGGCGCCGCCGCGATCATCACCGACGAGGTCGGCCGGGTCCTGCTGGTGCACCCCACCTACCGCAAGGACGACTCGTGGCTGCTGCCCGGAGGCGTCGTCGAACCCGGCGAACACCCGCACATCACCTGCCGGCGCGAGATCACCGAGGAACTGGGCCTGGATCTGCCCCTGTCGGCCGTGCTCGCCGTCCACTCCTTCTCCCCGCACCACCCCGACCTCCAACCCGGCACGCCCTGCCCCGGAGAGGTCCGGTTCGTCTTCGACGGGGGAACCCTCACCCCCGACCAGGTGGAGGCGATCCGCCTGCCGCACGAGGAGCTGTCCGAGTACGCCTTCCTGGAGAGCCGGGACGCGGTGCAGCGGCTGCGCCCCGTGGACGGGCAGATCATGCTCGCCGCCTACCGTGCCCGGCTCGGGAACACCGCCACCGCTCACCTCGCCGACGGCCGGCACATCCTCGACGTCCCGGCGCTGGACCGCCACGACGTGCACGTCCGCTACCGGCCCTTGTGGGACAGCCCTCTCCACCGCGGCCCCGTCCCCGGGCAGCTGCCCGTGCAGCAAGCCTGGACGTGGTGCTTCGTCCCCGACGGCCGGGTCGTCCTCGTGGCCGACCCCGGCCCGCGGGGCGCGCTGCCGATGCTGCCCGGCGGCACCGTGGAGAGCACCGACGCGACGCCCGAGGACACCCTGCACCGCGAAGCCGCCGAGGAAGCCCAGCTCACCCTGGCCGATCCGGTGCGACTGGGCTGGGTGCTGGACGAGACTGGCGAGGTCTACGGCGGCGTGGGGCCCAACGCCCGGCTGCGCCTGGCCGCCCGGGTCACCGCTATCGGGCCGGCGGCCGTCGACCCCGCCACCGGCCACCCCTTCGCCCGCCTGCTCACCACCCCCACCCAGGCAGCCGCCCTGCTGGGCTGGGGCCCGCCCGGCGCGCGGCAAGCCCAGCTCGCAGGGGAAACAGCACGGGATCGGTGGGGCCTGCCCACGGCCCGCGCCGCCTCCATCGAGGAGATCCCGGCGGAGGGGATGCGGCTGAGCTGACCCGAACGACCGCCCCGCCTCGACTCGTCCCGCTCCACGTCCCTCTGAGGTAGCCCCATGCCGTTGTCGCACGACCACATCCGCACCACCGTCGAGACCTACCTCGCTCGCCACCCTCACGAGCGCGAGCAGCTCGGCGGCCTCCTGGACGCCCTCGACCGTCCCACCGACATCGCCAGCCGCTCCACCTTCACCGGACACGTCACCTGCGGCGCAATCGTCGTCGACCCGCTCGGTCGCGTCCTGCACGTGCTGCACCTGGCGAGCGGGAAGGTCCTCGCCCCCGGCGGACACACCGAGCCCGCCGACGAGTCCCTGGCAGCAGCGGCGCTGCGGGAGCTGCACGAGGAGACCGGGATCCCGCCCCAGGCCGTCACGCCGTGGCCCGGCTACGAGGCCGTGCCGTTCGACATCGACATCCACGACATCGACGCCCACCCGGGCAAAGGCGAACCCGGACACCAGCACTTCGACCTCCGGTTCCTCTTCCGCCTGCACACTGCGACAGATGTGCCGGTGGTGCTGCAGGAAGAAGAGGTCGGCGGCATCGAGTGGCGGCCCGTGGACAGGGTGACCTCCCCGTCCCTGCGCGAGAAGCTGCTCAAGCTCCCGCCGAAGACCGAACCGGATACGGCCAACGCCTCCGCCCTGATCTACAACGACCGCGGCGAGTACCTGCTCCACCTGCGCGACTACTTCCCCGGCCGGATCTGGGAGCCGGGCATGTGGTCCCTGCTGGGCGGCGGCCGAGAGCCCCAGGACGCCACCCTGGAACACACCGTGCGGCGCGAACTGGCCGAGGAAGCCGGCCTCGGCATCGCTGATCTCACCCCGTTCGGCACCGAGTACGCCACCGACGACGCCGGCGCGACCGTGCCCATCGCCATCTACGCGGGCCGCTGGAACGGCGATCCCCGCGAACTCCACCTGCCGGAAGGGGTGATGCTGGCCTGGTTCACCCCCGACGACCTCCACCGCCTCCGTATCGCAGACACCACCAGCGACCTCGTACGGCGCCACGCCGCCAGCCGCCCCGCCGGCACCGCGCCACAGAGCGGGCTCTCATCCCGCGAGGAGTGCCGGTCTACCTCCCCGCACGGCACGGTCCTCAACGTCATCGGCGTCCACCTCTACCTGGAACGGCCCGACGGAACGGTACTGCTCGGGCTGCGCCACCCCGACTCCCCATTCGCGCCGTCCACCTGGCACGTCCTGGCCGGCCACTGCGAGCAGGAGAACGCCATCGCCTGCCTGATCAGGGAGGCCCGGGAGGAAGCCGGCCTGCACATCGAGCGCCAGGACGTCGAACTCGTGCACGTCGTCCACCACATCGATAAGGCCGGGGACCGGCCCCGCATGGGCCTGTTCTTCCGCACCCGAACCTGGAGCGGCGAGCCGGAGTTGCGTGAGCCGGACAAGTGCACCCAGTGGAGATTCTGGGACCCGGTCGCGCTCCCCGACAACCTCGTCTCCTACACCCGGGTGGCCATCGGAAAGATCCAGAACGGGGAGCTGTACAGCGAGACGGGCTGGCCCGCATGACCGGCACACCGAGCGGCGCACCCTGTCACGTGTCTGTTGCAACTGCGGCCGGACGTCCGGGCACTCGCCTCGTGGTGATCCGCGGCAACTCGGCGTCAGGCAAGTCAAGCGTGGCCCAGAGCCTGCGAGACCACTACGGCCGCGGTATCGCGATCGTGGGCCAGGACGTGATCCGCCGGAACGTGCTCAGGGAACACGACACCGCGCGCGGCGCCAACATCGCTCTGCTGGGCAGGATCGCGCGTGACGCCCTGGACGCCGGCTTTCACGTCGTACTCGAAGGGATCCTGTACGCCGACCGTTACGGCCACATGATCACGTCCCTGGTACGGGACCACCGCGGCGTCTCCAGCTGCTACTACCTGAACGTGCCGCTGGAAACGACATTTGTCCGACACGCGTCGAAGGCGGATGCCGCGTACCTGGAGCAAGTCACCGACACCCACCTCGCCTCCTGGTACCGCGAGCTGGATCTATTGCCCGGCGGTCTGGAGACCGTGATCCCGGCCGCCAGCACGCTACAGGACACCGTCGCGCGCATCCTGCGCGAAACCGACCTGGCCTCTGCCTCTCCCGTCCCGCCACCGCAGTGCCAGCCGTCACAGGGAGACTCGATGAAGCCTCTGGTGTTGATGTCCGATCCGCAGGTCGCCGCGATCCCGGTGCGCGAGTGCGGGGAGCCGCTCGTCGACGTGCGCGATTACAACTTCCGCGTCGATCCCCGCAAGCAGGATCCGCTGGGCGCGTTCACCCACGTCCGCGAGGGAGTCCTGGCCCGGCTGAAGCACGCCCGCTCGCTCCTGCCCGCTGGCACCGACCTGCTGTTCATCGAGGGCTACCGGCCGCTCTCCCTCCAGCATCGTTACTTCACCGAGTACCGGGACGAGCTGGCCGCCGCTCAGCCCGGCTGGACAGCTGAGCAGCTGCACCACGCCGCCAGCCGCTACGTGTCACCGCCAGAGATCGCGCCCCACTCCGCGGGCGCGGCCGTGGACGTCACCCTCGTCGACCAGGACGGCCACGAACTCGACCTCGGTACCCGTGTCAATGCCTCCCCCGAGGAGAGCGACGGGGCCTGCTTCACGCACGCCCCGAACCTCAGCGATCAGGCGCGTCACCACCGCACGCTGCTGCTCAACGCCATGGAGAACGCGGGCTTTACGAACTATGGAACCGAGTTCTGGCACTTCTCAGTGGCGGACCGGTACGACGCGCTGATGCGGCAGAAGTCGCACGCTCGCTACGGACCGATCGAACTGCCTTAGAGGGCAGCCGGACTCGTCCACTTCCTCGCCATCCCTTCCGATTCCGGAGACACGGGAGCGCGGCCATCGCTCCTTGGCCTGACGCAATCCCAAGACCGCGACGGACCGAGCACATCGAACGGAGGCACTTATGCCTGACGACACCCAGCAGGCGATCCCAGCCGTCCCGAGCCCGGCGGACGGAGACGTACCGCCCGAGCACCACATGCACCTGCTCGGGCGGTACTACCGCCAAGTGGAAGCAGGGCGCAAGACGATCGAAGTGAGGGTGGCCACGCCGAACAAGCGCGACATCGGCGTCGGCGACACGGTCGTCTTCCACGACCGGGACACCGGCCAGGAACTCGACGTCATCGTGCAGCGGATCACCCCGTACCCCTCCTTCGAGGACCTGCTCAGCTCGGAGGACGCCGCGCGCATCGACCCTGACGGGCCGCCCGGAGAACTGCTCGCCAACCTCCGCAGCATCTACCCGCCGGCCAAGGAAGCCCTCGGCGTTCTCGCCCTCGCGTTCGACCACCGCCCTGCACGGCCGGGCCGCCCCATGCCGATGACGCCCACGCAGTACGCGCAGACCGTCCCCCACCACACGGTGTACGGCTGCCTCTACATTCGCGACGCGAACGACCGGCCGGTCCAGCTCCGCTCGGTCTACGGCTCGAGACTCTGGCAGTTCCCGGGCGGCAACTTGGACACCGCAGGCGAGGACCCGCTGCAGACCGCACGGCGAGAGACAGTCGAGGAAACGAGCCTCGAACTCGGTCTGGAATCGCCGAAGCTGCTCCTGACGCACTTCCTGCACGCCGGGCCGCGCCAGCCGCTGAACAAGGTGGGGCTCATCTTCGACGGAGGCCGGCTGACCGCCGGCCAGCTCGGCCGGATCCGCCTCGATCCCGCCGAGCACGACATGTGGGCCGTCCACGACCTCGCGACCTGGCAGGAGCTGATGGCACCGCGCGCCTTCGCCCGCCTCGACGCCATCGAACGAGCCCGGCGCGGCGAGGGCCTCGCCTACCTGATCACGCACACCTGATCCCCAGCACCCCCACCCAGGAGGCAACCGTGCCCGCCGAGGACACCAACACCAGGGCCTGGCAGATCTACGGCCAGCGCCAACTGGCCCGCGCCTACACCCCGCCCATCCCCGACCGGCTCGGCTGGGCGCCCTGGGAAGGGATCGGACCGGGAGCAGAAGTCCTCGGTGACGTGGCCGGCCGCCGGGTTCTGGACATCGGATCCGGAGCCGGCCACCACGCCGTCCACCTCGCCCAGATGTACGGAGCCCGCGTCACCGGCATCGAGCTGTCCCCTACCCAGCACGAACGCGCCGTCTCCGCCCACGCGGACGTTGACGGCGTGGAGTTCGTCCAAGCAGACGTGGCCGAGTACCTGACCGGAGCCGAGCCGTTCGACGCCGCGTACGCGATCGGGACTCTCGCCTTCATCGACCCGCACCGCTCGCTGCCGGCACTGCGCGACGGCCTGCGTCGCGGCGCCCCTCTGATCCTCTCGCTCCTGCACACCGACCTGCACGGCCGCGGCCCGTCCACGGAGGTGGCGCCGCGCGAGCAGATGATCCTGCTGCGCGACGACCCGCCCCTGCCGACACAGATGTGGGTCTTGGCACCGCAGCTGTGGGAAGACCTGCTCACCGAGTACGGCTTCCGCATCGAGGCCATCGACCTGCTACCGCACCCCGACAAGAGCGCCACGGTCATCCAGCAGCTCATCCGCGCCCGGCGACTGCCCGACCGGCCGGCGCGCGTCTCCAGCCGCCCCCGCAGCACTAGAGCACCAGCCGCACACGCGGCCGTCGGCGTCGGAGCGATCCTGCTGAGCGAGCAGGGCATCCTGTTGGGCCGGCACCGCCGCGGCACCCTCGAACTACCAGGCGGCAGCGTGGAGGCCGGGGAATCCTTCGAGGACGCGGTGATCCGCGAACTCGCCGAGGAGACTGGTCTGGTCGCTCGCGCCGATGACGTGAGGCTCCTGGGCACGCTCATCGACCACGTCGCTGGTGTCCTGCGGGTCACCGTCAGCGCGCTCGTCCACGCCTGGCAGGGGCAGCCCGCCACGCAGCCGGACGAGAGCGTCGGCGACTGGGCGTGGTACCCGCTCGATCAGCTCCCCGACGGCCTGTTCGTATGCAGCGCCCAGATCCTCACCGCCTGGCGGCCCGACCTGGCCATCGACCACCCGCCGGCGCACTTCACTGCCTTCGCCCCAGCCAAGTAGGCGGCGCATTGGCACAACAGCCGACACCGATGCCCTCCCGCGACACGACGTAGGTGCCGCGCCCCCGGTTGCAACACCCCACCGCTCAAACTCAAGTTGGAGTCCTCCATGTCGCATCTCTCCACGCGCCGGTCCATATCCTCGGACGGCGCCGTCGGTACCGAACGCCTGCATGATCTGGAGCGGGCTGCCCTACGCCACGGAGTACCCGTCGAGGACGTGGTGCTGATCGCCGTCAACCTGTACGGAATCACCTCCGACCAGGACCGTCACCGGGCCCGGGTCAACCTCCGCCTCGCACGCCGTCCCGAGGTTCCCTGGCAGATCATCGTCCCGCTGAACCAGCCGGCCAGCCCATTCCAGCTCCGGGGCGACGAGCTGTCGCTGAACGGCGAGGTAGTCGCGCACGTCGAGCGCATCGATGCCGACGAGGCGGTCGGGGGGTACTTCCGTAACGACGGCCGCGCCGCGACCCTCAACCCCAACGCCCGCAGCCGGTGCGTCGGGTGCGGCTGGTGCCCGAACACCCTGGAGGCCGCCGCCGATCCGAGGATGCGGGAAGACCAGGGACTCGAATCCTTACTGCGCGCCCTTGGCGAGCAGCACCCCCGCCGCAGCCTGGCCGAGCTGACCGAAGTCACCGTCTCCACCGGCTGTTTCGAGCGCGAGGAGGCGGCCGTCGCTCACCTGACCGCCCTGCGGCCCGCTCTGGAGCGGGCCGGCGTCAAGGCTCGGATCGGCTTCCTCACCTCCGTGCTGCGCAGCGACGAGGCGTTCGAGACCATCGCGTCGCAGGTGTCACCGTTCGTGCTCAGGCTGACGGCCGAGCACTTCACCCGGCGGGAGGCACTGATGAAGGCGACCAAGGCCGACCTTCGGCCGGAGCAGATGCCGGACCTGCTGACGCGGGCGCGGGAGGCGGGGCTGGACACCTCGTACACGTACATCGTCGGGCTGGACCCGATGGAGGACCTCGTGCGCGGGGTGAACGCGGTGGCGGGCGAGGTCACCGCGTTCCCGAACTTCCAGGTCTTCCAGGCACACACGGTGACGATGCAGGGGATGCGGACGCCGGGCGCGGAGAGCCTGGAGTACTACCTGCGGGCGCGTACGGCGATCGAGCGGGCCATGGCGCCGACCGGGCTGCGGCCGGTGGGCTGGGAGTGCTACCGGCCGCTGTGGTACTTCACCTACGCGGGAGAGGACCTCGTCGATGGACCCCGCTGACGCGGTCATCGACCGGGTGCAGGTCGAGCGCCTCGACGAGAGCGTGGCGGGTCCGTGGAAGGCTGGCGACAGTCGGTTCGCGGTAGTGGTCGAGGCCGGCGAGGTGAACGGGGTATTCGCCCCGGTCGACGAGCTGCCCGCCGCGCTCGTCGCCACCCGGCTTGGGCAGAGCGCTCTGCGGCACCCCGTGGCCGACCACACGGGTCTGCTGCGCAGGCTCCTGGCCGAACTCGGTCCGCACGCGGCGGGGCTCGGGCGCTGGGCTGTCGGGGCGTTGGACTGCGCGGTGTGGGACCTGCACGGCCGCCTCGCCGACCTCCCGGTCGCGGCACTGCTCAGCGACCGGCCCGCGCCGCGGGTGCCGGTCTACGCCTCCTGGCTTTCCCTGGACCTGGCCGCCGAGTCGGCCGCCGAATCCGTCAAGGCCACCGCCGGTGAGGGGTTCGCCTTCACCAAGTGGGCCCTGCGCGGCGCTGAAGCCGCCGAGATGATGCTGCTGGCCGAACGGGCGGCGAAGTGGGCGGGGGACAGTGTGGCGGTGGACGCCCTGGGCGCATGGGGGCACCTGCGGACCATGGAGGTTGCACCGCTCCTCACTCCGGAGACGGTGCGCTGGGTGGAGGACCCGCTCGCGCGGACCGACCGGACCGCGTACACGCATCTGCACGAGCAGGCGAAGGGGCTGCGGATCGCGTTCGGCGAGCGGCTGTCCCATGTGGATGATGCCAGGGCCCTGCTGGAGCACTGCCGGCCGGAGGCGTTCACGTTCGACGCCGTGTGGTGCGGCGGCATCACCGAGGCTCGGGGCTGGCTGGGCGCCGCCCACGACGTTGGGGTCCCCGTCCACCTGCACGGGCGGGCGTTCCTGCCCGCCGTGCACCTGGCCGCAGCCTTCCCCGACGCGGCGGGCGCGGTGGAGTACCAGGTGGTGTGGGAGCCACGCCGCCAGCAGGCACTGTGCGGCACGCTCCAGCCGGACGGCGGGCACGTCGCTCTCCCCGACCGGCCCGGTCTCGGGATGGAGGTGCGCCGGTAATGCCCAGGCACACAGACGAGTTGGCGGTCCACGGCCGCCTGGAGCGGCGCGAAGGGACAGAGCTGTTCGTCGTGGACGAGCGGCTGAGCGGCTACGACACCTTCCTGTCCACGACCCTTCGCCTCGACCGGCCGGTGCACCTGCCCGAACTCCCGGTCCGGATCCTTACGTTCGACGACGTCACCGTCCTTGCGCCCCTCGTATCCGTCCTTCCCCAGGCGCAGGCTGGCGAGGGGTGGAGCGGCACGCTGCTGATTCCGCACGGCGCCCGCCCGCCGACGATCCCCGACGACCTCGCCCAGGCCGCTGCCGAGGCCGGGGTCGACACCAGCGGCTGGTCGCCAGCCGAAGCAAGGCAACTGCTGACCTTCCTCGGCGAAGCCGGCTGCGGGCCCGTGCGCACCGAGCGGATCGGCATGATCATCGCGGCTCTGGCGGGTCGTTCGTGAACGCGGCCCCGGTGCGGCTGGTGAGCCTCGATGTCGGGTACACCCTGGGCGAGCCGTCCGGAACGACGTTGACGCAGCGCCTCGTGGAGCTGTCCCCGCTCCCGGCCCGGCAGGCGAAGCGGATCGCCCAGCAGATCCTGCACGCCCTGGACCCGCGCGCCGACGCGACAGCACCGCAGACGGTGTGTGCCGCTCTGGGGATCGCGCTGTCCGCCTTCCCCCACGACCACCGTCCGCCCGGCTTCGCCCTGTGGCCTGGCGCGGTGGAGGCGGTGGCACGGATCGCGCGGGTCGTGCCGGTGGTCACCCTGTCGAACGTGAGTCACTGGGACGAGCAGGAGACCGACGTCGCAGCCCTCCTCGCCCCCCACCTCCAGGCTCATCACCCGTCGTGGCAGCTCGGGTTCGCCAAACCCGACGCGCGCGCCGTGGAGACTGTCGCCCGGCTGCACGGCCGCGCCCCCGCAGAGGTGCTGCACGTCGGGGACAGCCTCGACTACGACGTACGCGGGGCCCTCGCCGCCGGAGCCCACGCACTGTGGATCACCTCGCGCCCGCCGTCGTCCGAGGCGCTCCGGCTGCTGGCCGAGTACCCCGGCCGGCTCACGGCCGTACCGGACCTCACCCGTGCGGTCGAGCACATCGAGCAGACCGTCCTTCCGTCAACCCAGATGATCAGGAGTTCTACCCCGTGAGCCAGTTCGACACCACTGCCCCGTACTACGCCGCCTACCGGCCCGGCATCCCGAGGGAAGCCGTCGAGTTGCTCGCTCAGCGGGTGGCCGGCAAGGAGCACCGGGCCCTGCTCGACCTCGGGTCCGGCACCGGGCAGGTCCCACTGGCCCTGGCCGGGGCGATGACGGAGATCGACGTCGTCGAGCAGGACGCGGGCATGCTCGCCGAGGCCGACAAGGCGCTCGCCGGGCTGCCGGTCACCGTCCGCCTGCACAACGCTCACGCCGAGGAGTTCACCCCGCCCGGCTCGTACCGGGCCGACGTCGTCACGGTCTGCCGCGCCTTTCACTGGATGAAGCAGGACGTGGTGCTGTCGCGTCTGGAGGGCATGACCACGCCGGACGCGACCGTCGCGGTCATGGGCGACGGAAGCCTGTGGACCGCGCGCATCGCGTGGACCGACGCCCTGCGCGCCCTGATCCAGGAGTACCTGGGAGAGGAGCGGCGGGCCGGGGTGGGCAAGAAGTACGCGGCGCACAACCGGCCGTACCGCGAGATCCTCGCCGAGTCCGCGTTCGGCCAGGTCGAGGAGCACACCGTCGCCGTCGAGCGGGAGTGGAGCACCGAGACGGTGATCGGCTACCTGTACTCGACCTCCTTCGCCGCCCGGCCGCTGTTCGGCGAGCGGGTCGACGACTTCGAGCGCCGCGCCCGGGCTCTGCTCGACGAGCACGTCGCCGGCGGCGGCCTGATCGAGCACGCCTCCTTCCAGGTCGTCCTCGGCCGGCGCGGCTGACCCGCTCCTCTCCATTCGCGCCGGGGCGCCCCCCCTCCCGCCCCGGCCCCTTATCCCGTCCTTTTGGAAGGAGATCCACCATGCCCAGTCCTGTGACGTGGAGCGACGGCGAGCGGCGCCGGTTCGTCGCTGACGGCGTCCTCATACGCCGCGGCCTGGTCCACGGCGCCGTCCTGTCCCGGGCCCGTGACCTCGTCGGCGGCTGGCTGGCCGAGGCGTACGACCCCGCGCGGCTCACCCCCTACACCGAACGCAGCTTCGCCCCCGAGCTGGAGGAGCACCCCGGCCTCCTGGCCCTCTACCAGCGAAGCGGCCTGGCGGAGTTGGCCGGAGACCTGCTGCGGCCCGCGAGGTCCGCCCCGGTCACCCGGGCGCAGATCCAGATCCGGCTTCCGCACGGCGCGCAGCAGCCGGTGAAGCGGATGCATGTCGATGGCGTCTCCTGCCCCCACCTGGAACCGCGTGACTTGCGCACGTTCACCTTCATCGTCGGCGTCGTCCTGGACGGCAGCGCCACCGCGGACGCCGGCGCTCTGCACTACGTGCCCGGCGGGCACCACCGGATGGCCGCCTACTTCGCCACGGACTGGGTCCTGGGGCAGCCGGCCCAGACCCCCGACGACATCGACGCCCAGGACGGCACCCCCCTCACCGCCGAGCCCGGCGACGTGGTCGTGATGCACCACCTCGTCCCGCACCGGGTCGGCCTCAACACCAGCAGCACCCCAAGGGTGATGGCGTACTTCCGGGTCCAGCACGCCCAGCACCCCGACCTCGCCCTGCGCGCCCTGTCGGACCCGTGGTTGGAGTACCCGGCGCTCGGCGCCCTCGCCCGCCCCGGAACCGCGTGAGAAAGGGGAGCACCGTGGACGTCCTCACCCCCGCCCGGCTTCCCGACGCGGCCCGACTCCTGGCCGCCGGGCAGATGGTCTCCGTACCCACCCCCCGCTGGTACATGCTGTGTGCCCGCGCCGACGACCCCGCCGCCACGAACGCGGTCTTCCGCGCCAAGCAGCGCCCCACCGCCAAGCCGCTGCTGCTCCTGCTCGACTCCCCAGCCACGGCCGAGACCCTGTTCAACCTGAGCAGCGACGCTCGCCTGCTGACCGGCGGCCTATGGCCGGGGGACCTCGCACTGCGTCTTCCGTGGAAGCCCGCCGTGGAGCCCGTCGAGGCGGTCGGCTCCCCTGCGCTCGTCGGATGCCCCGACGGAATCCTGGGCCAACTGGTCGCCCTGGCCGGCGAACCGCTGGCCGCCGCCGTGTGCAGCATCTCCACCCCCGCCGCCGGCGAGAAGGACCACCCGGCGCTCACTGCCGGCCAGGTCGCCGCCTTCGAGCGGACCACGGGGGCCGGGATCGGCGCGGTCGTCGACGGCGGTATCTGCCCGTACGGCCGACACATGACCATCGTCGACTGCCCCGCGGGCGCCGCCGCCCGCCTGGAGCGGGAGGGCACCGTCCACGCCCGCGCCGTCGAAGCCGCTCTCACCCCGGCAGGAGGACCGCATGTGGGCTGACCTCGCCCGCCGCACGAACCGCCTGGTGCCCGACGCGTCGGTGGCCGCCGTCGCCGACGCGCTCGACTACCTCTGTCTCGCCCAGCTCTACCTGCGCGACAACCCCCTCCTGGCCCGGCCCCTGTCCCCGGCCGACGTCAAGACGCGACCGGCCGGCCACTGGGGAGTTTGCCCGCCCGTCAACCGGATGCTCGCTGCCCTGGGCCCGCTCCAGGCGGCCGTCCCCGACGGCTACGAGCTGCACGTCCTGCACGGCGCCGGGCACGCCGGCCCCTCCGCCCTCGCCCATGCCTACCTCATCGGCCGACTCGGTCACGCCCACCCCCACTTGCGCCAGGACGCGGCCGGACTGCGCGAACTCGTCGCGGGCTTCCCTCGGGCCGACATCGGCGGGGAGATCACCCCGATGATCCCCGGCCACCTGCACACCGGAGGCCAGCTCGGCCCCGCCCTCGCGATCGGGCAGGGCACCGTCCTCGACGCGCCCCACCGGCTGTCCGTGGTCCTGATCGGCGACGGCGAGTGCGAGACCGGGACGACCGCCGCCTCCTGGCTCGCCACCCGCGCCCTGCACAGCACGGGCGACCACGGCACCGTTCTCCCCGTCGTCCTGCTCAACGGAATGCGCATGGGCGGCAAGAGCCTGCTGTCCACCCTGAGCCGCGCCGAACTCACCGCCTATTTCGCCAGCCTTGGGCACCGGCCCGTCTACAGCGACGGTCTCGACACCGGCCAGCTCCGCCAGGCGGTGGCCGAAGCGCTCGGCGCCGCCCAGCCCCTGGGCATTCCGGGACCGTCGAGCGTCCTGGTCCTCACCCTCGACAAGGGCCACGGCGCCCCCGCCCACCTCGCCGGCACCCCGGCGGTCCACAAGACGCCGCTGCGCGACCCGGCCGGTGTGCCCGCCGAGTTCGACGCGCTCGCCGACTGGCTGGCCTCCTACCAGCCCACCCAGCTCCTCACCTCCAGCGGCCGGCCCCGGCCGCACCTGCTGCCCGCGCTCCCGCTGCCCCGCCCCGAGCCCGACGGCCTCCCGGCACCGCGCGGCTGCGTCGCCGCCTCCGCCCAGGTCGCCAGCCGCGCCGCCGGGCGCCCGTTCTCGCAGGTGGTTCCCGAGGTCCTGCAGGCCCGCGCCGAGCAGGGACCGTTCCGCGTGTTCAGCCCCGACGAGCTGGCCTCCAACCGCCTCGACCTCACCGACGAGGACGGACGCCCGGTGCCGTGGACGGTGGAAGTGCTCAGCGAGGAGTTGTGCCACGCCTGGGCCCAGGGCTACACGGAGACCGGCCGGCACGCACTCGTCGCCACCTACGAGGCGTTCGCGCCGATCACCCTCAGCCTCGTCCAGCAGCAGCTCAAGCACCGGTCCGTGCGTCGGCACGCCGGGCTCGCCCCGCTGCCCAGCCTGGTCTACCTCCTGACCAGCCTGAGCTGGCACAACACCCTCACCCACCAAAACCCCAGCCTCACCTCGGCGCTCCTGGCCGGCGGCGACCCCACGCTTCACGTCCTCACCCCCGCCGACCCCGCGCGCACCGCCGCCGCCCTCACCTTCGCCCTACGCAAACTCGGCCGGTGCACGCTCGTCGTCGCCGGCAAGCACATGAGCGTCCACCACCCGCTGGACACCCTCGACGAGGAACTGCGGCACGGCATCGCGATCTGGCCCCACCTGACCCACCCCAGCCCCGGGGAACCCGACCTGATTCTCGTCTCCGTCGGCGACCTGCCCGCCGAGGCCCTGACCACCCTCGCCCAGCGGCTCCGCGCCGAACGCCCCGGCCTGCGCCTGCGGTACGTCCACGTCCACGACCTCACGGCCCTCGCCGAGGACGGCACCCGCCCCCTCGCCCTCGCCCCGGACGCGTTCGACCGCCGCTTCGGCACCCGGGCGCCGATCGTCCTGGCCACCAGCGGGCACCCGGCCGACATCCACGCCCTCCTCGGCCGCCGTCACCCCGGGCCCCGGCTCACCGTACTCGGCTACCGCGACCCCGGCCGCCCCGTCTCCCAAGCCCGCCTCCGACAGCTCTGCGGCCTCGACGACGCCAGCCTGTGGCAGCTCGCCACCACCCTCACCGACACCCCGAAGGAGATACCGGCATGAGCACCCCGCTCCCACCCGTCGCCCCCGCCGCCGTCACCATCGACAACTTCGAACGCGACGGGTACGCGGTCATCCGCGACGCGATCACCCCCGCCCTGCGCGACCAGCTCCTGACCGCCGCCGAGAAGCTACTGGCCAGCGACATCACCCAGGGCCGCGACCGAGGAGGCGACGGCAAGGACGGCTTCCGCGGATGCCTCAACCTCGACCCCGCGTTTCTCCCGCTCCTCGCCAACCCGTCCGTCCTGCCCACCGTCGTCCAGCTCCTCAGCCCGAACATCCACCTGCTGTCCGCCCACCTCATCGCCCTGCCCAGCGGCCCGCCCCGCACCATCCGCATCCCCGGACGCCACGGCTGGCACCGCGACATGTACGGCGTCACCGCCGACCTCGGCTTCCCCCACACCCCCCGCATGGCCATCAAGGCTGCCCACTACCTCACCCCCGTCACCCCCGACTGCGGGCTGACCATGTTCCTCCCCGGCAGCCACCGCCTCACCGAAGAACCAGTCGTCCCCGTCGGCGCCATCGACCCCCCCGGCGCCATCACCCCCAACATCACCGGAACCGACGCAGTCCTCTTCGAGAACCGCACCTGGCACACCGGAGGCATCAACCTCTCCGGCCGACTCCGCATCGCCCTGATGCTCCAGTACGGATACCGCTGGCTCCACCCCGTCGACGACCCTGCCACCAACCTCCGGAAAGACTCCGCTCTCACCCCCATCGAGCAGCAGCTCCTCGGCCTGCCCGACCGCCACCCGGACGGATCCCTCGCCAAGGGCAGCGGAGCCGCCCCCATCCGCTCGTGGTGGGAGACCGGCCCGTGGACCCCCCTGTCGGCCAAGAAGCGCTAGCCGAGATGATCGCCGTCGCCGAAAGAGCCGGAGAATCCGCCCTCGGCGGGCGCACGCTCCACCGGATCGCCGCCGACGGCACCACCGCCCCGTGGCCACCGAACACCGGCCTCGACGCCACGCATCCTCTCGGCGTCCACCTCACCCACCGACTCCTTCACGGCGCCCCCCGCCGTTCAAACCCCCGCTAGAACCACAACCACGGGTACGCCACAATGACCCCACCGGTACGAGCACCACGAGGGAGCACAACATCGTGAGCGAGCCGACCGCCATCCTGCTCATCGGGATCACCGGCTCCGGCAAAACCCACCTCGCCCAGGCCCTCGCGGACCACGGCCTCGTCCGACTCAGCGTGGACGAGGAGGTCCACCGTCTCTACGGGCGGTACGGCGTCGATTACCCCGAACACGGGTACTTCGAGCGCGAGGCCCCCGCGATCGAAACCGTACGCGCGCAGCTCACGGAGCACCTGCTCGTCGGCCACTCCGTCGTCCTCGATCACGGCCTGTGGCGTCGCTCCGAACGCGACGAGTGGAAGAAGACAGTCCGCGCCGCCGGCGGACGCCCGCTGATCGTCTACCTGCCGGCGTCCAAGGAGGAACTTCTGCGGCGCCTCGCCGCACGCAACCAGCGCCAGGACGCCAACGCGCTCGCCGTCACCCCCGAAGCCCTGGACGACTTCTTCGCCCGCTTCGAGCCCCCGGCCGACGACGAGGACGCCACGGAGTACCACGGCGACATTGACGCGGTCTACTCGATGACGCAGTGAGACCCGCACGCGACGCCGGCCGACTGGGAGACAGGAAACCCCCTGCTCGGCTTGGCGTGGGGGAACTGGTCCGATTCTCGGTGCCGCTGCTCTGCTGGAGCCCGGCCCTCAACTCGACGCGCCTGAGGTAACAGCCTGAAGCAGCGGCGTCAGCTCCTCCGCCAAGGCGAGGAGGACGCGGTCTGCGTACGCCGGTCCGATGATCTGGACGCCGATCGGCAGCCCCTCCTCGGTCGTGGTCACCGGTATGACCAAGCTGGGCAGGCCAACGTGGCTGGTGAGGTTGGCCCACCCGGTCTGGTCGAAGAAGCTGCGCTCCGTGCCGTCGACCACGAGCGAACGGCTGCCGGCGGGGATCGCGGGGGTGGGGGCGGCTGGCGTGAGGAGGACGTCGTGCTCCGTGAAGAACTGCTGCCAGGTCTGTCGGAGCCTGGCTCGGTCTTCGTCCGCACGGAGCCAGGTGCGATGGGTCTGGGTCCGGTGGCGGAGGAATGCCGCGCGGGGGCTGGCGTCGTCGTCCCGTAGTGCTCGCGCGGCGGCCAGTTCCTCGGCTGCGGCTTCGTCGCCGGTGGTGGCTGTCGCGGTGGCGTGCAGCAGCTGCTCGAACAGGCGCGTGGAGTCACCGAAGTGCACAGGGCCTATGGAGCGGCGGACCAGGGCCCCGGTCCTCGACAGCGTCTGCTCGACGGCGTCCAGGGCCCGTGCGGTCGCCTGGTCGACGGGGCAGCTCGGGTCCTCAGCCCAGATCGCGACGCGCAGCTGGTCGATGTTCTTGCTCGGTGTCGGCAGTTCCACGCGCCAGGGTGTGTTCTCGCCCGGCGACGGTGTGGTCAGCGCGGCGAGCAGCAGGTCGAGGTCTCGGGGGTGGCGGGCCAGGGGTCCGGGGGTGACCATGTCGCTGCTGGTGAGCCAGCCTGGCAGCCTGGGGATATGGCCGCGGGCCGGGACGAGCCCGTGTGTGGGCCGAAGGCCGTACACCCCGCAGTAGTGGGCCGGCAGGCGGAGTGAGCCGGCGAGGTCGCTGCCGAGGTCGGCGGGTGTGAGGTGGGCGGCGACCGCTGCGGCGGGTCCGCCGGAGGAGCCGCCGACTGTGCGGGCTGGGTCGTGCGGGTTGAGTGTGGGGCCGAAGAGGGCGTTGTCGGTGTGGAGGTCCTGGCAGTAGGCGGGGGTGTTGGTCTTGCCCATGATTACCGCGCCTTGGTGGCGGAGCCGTGCGACCGCGTCGGCGTCCCGCTTGGGGATGTGGTCCTTGAGGTCGTCGGCTCCGCTGGTGGTGCGCAGGCCGGCCGTTTCGAAGCTGTCCTTGATGGTGAGCGGGAGGCCGTCGAGGATTCCGGTGTTCTCGCCGCGGGCTCGGCGTTCGTCAGCCGCGTGGGCGGCTTGCCGGGCCGCGTCGTCGTCGCGGGTGATGACGGCGTTGACGGTGCTGCCGTCGATCCGGTCGAAGTGGAGATCGAGCAGTTCGCGGCTGGAGATCTCGCGGCGGTCCAGGGCGCGGAGCTGGACGTGCGCGGGCTGGCGGGTCAGGTCGGTCGTCATGCGCAGGCTCGCTCGGTGTGGGGGGTGCGGGCGGGTTCGTGGGGAAGGTGTCGGGCGACGGCGAGGAGGGCGGCGATCTCATCCAGGGGCCCACTGGTCTGGCGGTCGGCGTCGGCGAAGTCGGTGAGCTGGTCGGGGTCGGGACGTTCGCCTGCGGCGCGGGCGGCGATGCCGGCGAGGATCTGGTCGGCGGTGACAGCGGCGTTCAGCTCTTCGCCGTGGAGCCCTTCCGCCCGGTGGTGGGCTTCGCTGCTCTCGCGGACCGTTGTGTCGAGGTACGGGCGGATCACGAAGCGGCCGTCACGGATCTCAACCACGCGCCGGTAGAGCTTGATCCCGATGCTGCGGAAGCGACGTCGCTGGGCTGGGTCGGCACGGTCGATCGGCAGGGCGATCTCGGGCACCTCGCTGTAGAAGGCCAGCCACAGGGGGCACAGGCCACGGTAGCTGCGGTGCTGCTTGATCCGGTGCTGGACGTTGCGGGCCTGGTCACTGACCGTGGGCACCAGCCAGCCGATGAGGGTGAGCATGGCGCCGACGTCGCCGCAGGTCCAGGCGAAGCTCTCCCACTGGGCGAGGGACCTGTCGAAGGCGCCCGCGATGACGTCGCCGATCCGGACGGCGCTGTATCCGAGGGTGATGGTGGCGCCCAGGGCGACGACCCGCAGGCCGATGCGGACGGAGTCGCGGCTGCTGCGTCGGGCGAGTCGCCAGCAGGCCCGGACGAGGAACAGCTCTCCGAGGGTGTAGGCGGTGACGTACAGGGTGAGGTACGCCGCGTACAGGTTGTCGTGGGCGTAGTACAGCGTGAAGTCGATCGGTCTGGGGGCGCTGGGTGTCAGCAAGGCGAACAGCACCAGCAGCCCCGCGATCACCCCGAGGCCGACGCTGAGCCACGTCCGCGCCCTCCTGCGGGCGACCTCGGGGGGCGAGCCCCAGTAGGTGAGAACCACCTGCTGGCAGGCGATCAGCGCGACCACACATCCCATTGCCAGCGGCACGGAGAGGTTCACGGTGCCCAGGACGCGGTCGAGGTACTTCCACATCGGGGTGATGGAGAACAGGAACGACAGGCCCGACAGCAGAAAGACGGCGGCCAGGGCCGTGGAGGCGGGGTCGCGTCGCCGGGCGGGGACATCCCGCAGGAGGCACAGGAATCCCAGTGCGGCGACGACGAGACTGATCGGGTGGAGCAGGTCCTTCACCGTCGCGCCTCCCGTCGGCGCAGCAGGGTGTGCGTGACCCGGTCCTGGACGTCGTCGCCGGAGGACTCGTCGCTGCGCAGCCAACGGTCGATGATCCGGCTCTGGACGAGCGAAGCAAGGAGTTCGGTGTCGCGTTCCTCGGCCTCGTCGTACTTGGTCCGCCCCAACATCATCTGCACGACCGCTGGGTCCAGGGTGGTGATGAGAGCCGGCGCCAGGGCGGACAGCGGGCGGGACTCATGGTGCCCGAGCAGCAGGTGGCTGAACTCGTGAGCGATGATGTGATCTTGATGCAGAGGGCTGGTCCGCGGGTCGTAGAACACATAGACGGCACTCTCGGTGACGGCACATGCCCCGCAGACCGACGGCGCCTGCTCCTGCGGCACCAGAATTACCTCGCGGCCGGTGCGACGGGAGATCTCGTCCCGTAGGTCGCGGACGCTTGTGACGTGGGGGAGGTCCAACTCGGCCAGGAGATCCCCCTGGCGTCGCCTACGTACAGACCACATTCTCGTTCCTTGCTCATTTCCTGAACTGCAGCCGGAAGTCGGCTAGTTGGAGGGCGGAAGCCCCTCCATCTTTCGCACGCCGTCCACGAGACCGAGAACCGCGTCCTTCCCGTCCGCCGAGACATCGGAGAGACGAAGGAGAACGTTTTTGATCTTCGAATCGCGGAGCAATTCCAGCAACTTCAGCTCCTGCGCAGTCTTTTCGGCGACTTCATCGTCGAACCAGTAGGCGGCAGGAACACCGAAAAACGTTGCGAGCGCTTCGAGATGACGCATCGTCGGATTATCGCGGCGTCCGGTGCGCAGCATCCACAGATAGGTGGACGTCACCGTTTCAAGCCCTCGCGCGGCCATCAGCTCGGCCACCTCGGCATTGCTGTATGGGCCGCGATCAGGCGGGTGCACCACGTCAAACAGGCGGTTGAGCCGCTCGCTGAGCTTCCGCGCGCGCGGACTCATCGGCTCCTTTGTCAACTCTTTCATGATCCTTTCCGGGACGCGGGTTCATTCGGGTTGAGTCACTGTACTCCACCATTAACACCAGTTGACGCACCGATCCTGAATATGGATAGTTCTTCCTCACCAGCACGTTTCCGCGTTTAGGCGCGCCTCCTCGGTCGGCCCGTTCGTGTTTACCGGCAGAGGCGCACTGGCCGACGTGACGCGTGCCATATTCACCCGGCGACATACGTTGCGCCTGGGGTTGCAGGGCGTTTTTGATCTTCGAGCGGAAGGTGCAGGGGTGGCGGTGGGAACACTCAATCCACTTCGCAATGGCAGTGCGGCCAATTCCGCGCGCCCGCTCTATTTCGGACATTCTGGCGCACTTCGCAAGTTCCGGGCAACCATGGCCATGGACCGCCCGGAGGCTTTGCCGCAGACCGCGCCATCAACCGCGAGCGATTACGAGAGCTTTTCGCGTCGTCACGCTCTGCGACTAGTACAGAGATTAAGAACCAACTCTGGATCTTGACACGGGTCCGTGCGTATGTTCGTCGTCCCCGGGCAGCCCGCCCGGCGCCATAAACGTGAGGAGCACGGCAGGTACCGACCAGACCGTGTAGGTCCGCATACAGCGGCGGCGCCCGAGAGCGGTAACTCCCGGACGCCGAACGCTCAGCGGCATAACCCGCCCCGGCAAGGGCGGAGATTGCCCACTATCACCACGCTGATCCCTTCCACGGGGCGCTTCAGCGTGGCAACACTGCAAAGGGGATTCTTGCATGCCTCCTGCCCTGCGCAAAAGGCCAAACTGCCTGGCCTGCGCGGCAGCCGCCTCCATCTCGGTGCCTTCCCGACCCGGGCCGGAGAACCCCACCCCGGCCTCGGTAAACCGTCGGCCCCGCCTCGTGAGCGGGAGCGGCCGATGAGCAGCGATGCCCGCGAGTGGGTGTGGGAGCACAGCTCCAGCCGGGGAACCGCACGCCTGGTCCTGCTGTCGATCGCCGACCGGGTGACCGACGAGCAGTGCGTCTCCTGGGCCTCCCTGACCAGCCTGGCCAAGCGCACGCGCGCCTCCGTGTCCACGGTGCGCGAAGCCATCAGCCGACTCGTCGACGACGGTGAGCTGGAGCAGCTCGACGACCTCACCGGCCCGCAGCGCAGCACGGTCTACCGCCTGCCCCTCGCCGCCAAGGCCGTCGCGCAGGCCCCGCGAGAGCAGCAGGAGGACAGCCACGCTGCGTCGCCCGACGAGTCCGAGCCCGCCTTGACACTCCGGATCTCGGCCCTGCGACGGTGCGGAATCCGCCCGCGAGAGGTACCGGAATCCCCCGCGAGGGTCCGGAAACCGGCAGTACCGGAAACCGGCAGGTCCCGACGGAAACCGGCACCTCGACGTACCGGAAACCGGCACAGCGATGTACCGGAAACCGGCACACAGAACCGTAGTGAACCGGAATTGAACCGTAGGTACAGCAGTGGTGGTGCCGCCGTCACCTCGGCTGCCGAGTGGCAGGTCGACCCAGCCACCCACGCCTGGACCCGCCAGCAGGGACACCTCGACCGCCTCGGCGAGGAGGGCCTGCAGGCAGCCGATGCGAAGTGGCGTGCCCACCGCGCCGACTTCAAACCGCGGACCGCGGCGGCCTGGGCTGCCGACTGGCGCTCCTGGGTCGCTCGGGAGCACGCCTCGGGCCGCCCGACTCTCTACGCCGTGCCTGGCAAGGACCCCGCTCAGCCGGGCGGCATGACGCGGGCCGAGGCCCACACTGCCGCTCTCCTCGCCGCCCTCGACGAGCCGACCGGAACGGAGTAGCCACACCGTGGACCGCCGCGAAATCGCCGCCCTGCTGGCCTACATCGGCCGACTCGACCCCCGCACCATCCGCACCGACCAGGGTGAGGCCCGCGACCAGCTCGCCCAGTGGCACGAGCTGCTCGGCGACGTGCCGATGGCCACCCCGCACGGCTGGGACGCCCGCGTCGCCGCCCGCCAGCACATCCGCATCTCGCCGTACCCGATCCTGCCCGCGGACGTCGCCCGCCCGTGGGAGAGCTACCGGCGCGACCGCCTGGCCCGGCACACCGACCCAACGCCATCCGTGGACCCGGACGACCAGGCCGCCTGGACCGCCGAGCTGGCCGGTACCCGCCGCGCCGTCGCCACCGGCACCACCCAGCCCGCACAGGCTCGGGCGATCACCAGCGGCCGGGGCGGGATCGACCCGAAGCTGGAGGCGCGGCTGCGGGAGATCGGCTCCTGCATACCGCCCGCCGCCCGCGCCGCCCTCGCGCCCTACCGTCCAGCCCGAGCAGCCCGCGAGGCCGCCGTAGCGCAGGGAATGCCCGACGCTCTGAGCGTTCGGTGCGAGTGGTGCCTGGCCCAGCCCGGCGAGCCGTGCCGCCGCCGGAGGATCGGCCCCGACGACGGAGCACGCGGAACCGCCCCGCGCGCCACCCCGCACCCCGGCCGCCTTGACCTCGCCGCCGCCCAGCAGGCGCAGCAGCCCGCCATGGCCTGACCGGCGCATCCGGCGCGTGCATCCCGTCCGCTGCACCGCCACAACATCCCCGTCCCGCACCGGCTGCGGCGCACGCCCTCGTGCCGCAGCCGGCACCCGACGCCGCGCCCGCCGAGCACCGCCCCGGCCGGCCGACGCGGCAGCACATCGGAGACCCGCCTTGCGCCACATCACCACCCACGACCTGCCGGCCACCGGCCTGCGCGGCATCGGCGACACCAGCTGGCACACCCGCGGTGCGTGCCACGGCATGGACGTCGAGGACGCCGACGCCGTGTTCTTCCCCGGGCCCCGGGACCACGAAGAGATCGCGGAGGCGAAGGAGCTGTGCGGCTGGTGCCCCGTACGCCGCGACTGCCTCGACTTCGCCGTTGAGAACGTCCTCAAGGACGGCATCTGGGGCGGACTCACCGAAGCCGAGCGGCGCCCCCTGCATGACGGCCTGCACCAGCGCCTCGACTACCGGCGCGTGACCGCCTTCTTCCAGGGACGCGACGTGCACCTGACCGAGGCCGAGCGGCAGGTCGTCATCGACCACGCCTACGTCCGGGGCTGGCGGCCCAACCGGCTCGCCGCCGCCCTGCAGATCAGCCACAAGCACGCCCGAGACCTGCTCCGGCAAGCCGCCAACAAGGTCTTCGACCGCGACCGCACCTACGGCGTCCCCCGCCCCAAGAAGAAGCGGAAGAAGACCTCCAAGGCAGCGAGCACCCCTACGCCCGCCGCTCCCGGCACTCAGCAGCCGGCAGCCCGCCCGGCAGCGTCGACCACGGCGCCCGCCCCTCTCGGAAAGGCCGCATGACCCACCCCGTCCTCGCCTTCGGTGCCGCTTCGGACCTCCCGCTCCCTCTCGCCGCCGTCGTGCCCGCCGCCCTCGCGCTCGTGCTGACCGCCTGGACCATCCGGCGCCGGGGAACCCGCCCGCAGAAACGTCTCGGCGGCCCGGCGGTCAAGGTCGCCGCCCTCGCCGCCCTCGGCTGCACCGCCTACAGCGCCGACACGAGCTGGCGCTTCGCCGCCGACTACCTCGACATGGCCGGCACCGCCGAGCGGGCCGGCATGTTCGCCGCCGCCGAACTCGCCCTGTTCGCCACCGCGCTCATGGCCCGGCAGAACCTGGCCACCCAGGGCGCCCCCGGTCTGCCGGGCACCCTGGTCTGGGTGATCACCGGAGTGCAGGTGATCCCCGCCTACGCCGAGAGCGGCCCTGTCGGCGGCACGGTCCGCGCCTTCGTCGGGCCGGTCATGGCAGCGATGCTGTGGCACCTCGCCATGGGCATCGAACTGCGCCTGCGCACCCCCGGCGCCGCTTCCCACGGACTGATCGCCGTCCTGGGCCGGGAGGCACGCGAGCGGCTCCTGTCCCGCCTCGGTATCGCCGCGCGAGACCGCGACGCAGCACAGATCACCCGAGACCGGGCCACCGCCCGCGCAGTCGCCCTCGCCGCCCGCCTCGCCGAGCGCACGCCCGAGCAGCAGCGAAACCGTAACGGTCGACGGCTGACACGGCGCCTGTCGAAGGCGGTCGGCAGGGCCTCGGTCGGCACCGACCCCCTCCAGCGCGCACAGCTGCTCGACCAGCTCGCCGCACGTCGGCACGCCCTCGCGCTCGCCACGGTCCCGCTTCCCTCTCCCTGGTCCCCGGCGCACAGCCCCACAACGGCAGCAACTGTCCCCTCACAGCCAACGTCGAATGTGCCGGTCTCCGTCCACGATCTCCACGGTCCCGACGAGTCGGACTCGGACCGGGGACCGGGCGGCCCGCGGGGACCGGTCCCCGAAATCGCGGACTCGAAGGCATCGGCAGACGCGGGGACCGGAGGTGACGAAACGGGGACCGTCGTGGGGACCAAGGCACCGGAAAATGGCCCGGTCCCGGGGACCGGTCCCGCCAATCCGGAGACCGCGGAGGGGGACGCCGCAGGCGCGGGGACCAGCCGCAACACGCGAGAAGTCCCTGCTCAGGGCCCCGATTCGCATCGGGGACCGAGCGCCGCCAATTCGGGGACCGAGACCACCGCGGACCAGGGACCGACCGACACCGAGTCCGGGACCGAGACCACCGCGGACCGGGGACACAAGGTCCCCCTCCGCCGGAAGACGACCACGAAGCCCCGGACGAAGAACAAGGGGAAGCGTGCCCGGTCCCGCTCCCCGCAGACGCAGCGCACGGTCCGCGAGCTGGACGAGTCGGAGCGCCAGCTTGTCCGGGAGGTCCGCCCCCACCTCCCCGCCCTGCTCGCACGGGACGGCAACGAAGCGATCACCCGGGTACAGCTGCGGGAAATCATCCGCCGCGAGGGCCTGATGGGGGTCGGGAACGACCGAATCACCTTCGTCCTCCGAGAGCTGCGGAGCGACGACATCACGACGACAAGGAGCACCGCCCGATGAAGACCTGCCACCAGTTCGACACCACCCGCGCGGAGTACGAGCGAGAGATCGGATTCATGCTCGCTCACTCCGAGCGGCACGCGGGCAGGCCGGCGGCGAAGTCCAGCGCGAAGCAGGCTGCCTCGACGAAGCAGAGGATGGCGCGCGCTCTCAACAGCCACGTCGGGCGCTGCCCCGAGTGCGGCTGAACCGACAAAACCCCAGTTCAAAGCCCCTATCCGTAACGGGTGGCCCGGCTCCGTGCCGGGCCACCGCCCCGCTTAGGAGGTACGCCGTGTTTCCGCGTCCCCCTCGTTCGTCCGAGCCCACCGTCGCCGAGGCCGGCACCTGGGCGGACGTCCTGGTCCGCCAGCGACTCCTGCACGCTGCCGTCCTCACGCCGACCGGCCAGTGGCTCGTCCAGGACCACCCCGACGGACCCGTCCGCGTCCTTGCGGGACCCGCCCATCTCCTCGCGCTGGCCGCGACCATCCAGCACCACACCCGCTCCACGAGGCCCGAATCCCGATGACGAACGCACCCAAGAACGGCACCACCCCGGAACCTGATCCCGACTCCAACTCGGTCTCGGGGCGAGCAAGTTATCCCCTTGGATACTCCGCCTTGAGCGGAGCATCCAAGGGCTCCCCCGCCCCTGGGGGGCCGGGGCTCGTCCGGCGCCGGGGGACGCCAGACGACGAGGCTGCGACCGAGGGCGGATCGCAGCCAGAAGGGACACAGGACGAACGTGAGCAGCCTCGCACGCGCCGCCGCAAGTACCAACGTCGCCAACGTCCGCACGTCCGCAACACCCGCTTCAGTGACGACGAACTCATCCTCGTGACCGCCGGCGCGAAGGCCGCCGGCCTCACCCTCGCCGGCTTCCTCGCCCGTGCTGCTCTCTCTGCTGCCCGTGACCTCGAACGAACCGCTAGTGCCGTTGCCGACGAGCGTGAGGTGATCGCCGAGTTCTTCGCCGCCCGTCGGCACCTCGGCCACATCGGCAACAACCTGAACCAGATCGCCCGAGCGGTCAACGCCGGAGCTCACCCGGCCGAACTCGACGTGGTCATCGCGGCCACCGACCGCGCCGTCCAGCGCGTCCAGCACGCCACCGACCGACTCCTCCACCAGGACTAGGACCGCCTCACCTCCATGATCCCCAGGATCCAAAAGCGCGGCCAGCGCACCATCGGCCTCCTCTACTACCTCTACGGACCGGGCAAGTTCGAGGAGCACACCGATCCCCACCTCGTCGCCTCCTGGGACCACAACGCTCCCGACCCCGGCCGCGACGCCACCGCGACCCTCAAACAGCTCCAGCAGCTACTGGACCAGCCCGTCGAGAACATCGACCCGTCGCAACGCCCGAAGAAGCATGTGTGGCATCTGTCCGTGCGCAATGGCGGCGAGGACCGGATCCTGTCGGATGAGGAATGGGGCGACGTGGCACGCCGGATGGTCGCCGCTGCAGGGATCGACGACCCCGAGGCTGGAGCGGGCTGCCGGTGGGCTGCTGTGCGGCACGCTGACGACCACATCCATATCGTCGCCACCCTCGTCCGTGAAGACGGGTACAAGCCTGATCTCGACAACGACGCCATCCGTGTGCAGGCGCAAGCCCGGCTCCTCGAAGCGGAGCTGGGTCTGCGGCGCCTCAACAAGGGTGACGGCACCGCAGCGAAGCGGCCCACCAGCGCCGAACGCCACAAGGCCGAACGCCAGGGCCGTGAGCGCACCGCACGCGAGGAACTGCGCGAAACCGTACGGCGGGCGGTGGCCGGCGCGAGGAGCGACGAGGAGTTCTTCGACCGGCTCGCAGCCGCCGGCCTCCTGATCCGCAAACGCGCCGCGCCCTCCGGCGACCTGCTCGGATACAAGGTCGCTCTGCCCGACGACCTGAACAAGGACGGCGAGCCGGTGTTCTATCCCGGCGTCCGCCTGGCCCCCGACCTGTCGCTGCCCCGCATCCGCGAGCGCTGGACCGGTGAGGCCCAGGATGTTCCAGCTGCCCGGGAGGAGGCGATCCGTACGGGGCCGGGCAGTCCGGCCGCCGCGCGCCGCGGGACGACATCGGCTGTGTGGCAGGCCGTGCTCGTCATCGAGCACGGCGACGATGCGGTCGCCGCCGCCCACATCGCCGCGGCCGGCGAGGTCCTGGACGCCCTCGCGAAGACCTCAGCTGCCCACACCCGCCGCGAACTACGCGACGCCGCAACGGCTTTTGAACGGGCCTCGCGCTCTCACATCCGCGCCGTACGCGGGCACGATCGAGCCCTGCGGCAGGCCGCCCGCGACCTCGTCCAGGGCGGCCCGGCCCTCGGCCGCGGTGAGGACGGCGCCACCACGGCGATGGTGATCGACATGCTGTTCTTCCTGATCACCGCCGCCGCGCACTGGCATGCCAGGAAGGGGCACGCCCAGCAGGCAGAGGCAGCCGCCCGCGCCGCCGAGCACCTTCGCACCGCCTACCAGGCCGCCGCCGCCCAGCCCCTCGGTGTGCTCTACCAGCGCGGCCGGCGTCTGAGCCGGCCGGTGCTCCAGCGGCAGACGGAGCTGCTGCGCGAGGCGCTCCCGGAGCTGGCCGAGCAGATCCTCGCCGAGCCCGGCTGGTACGCCCTGGCGGCGACGATCGCGGAGGCCGAAGCCGCCGGCCACGACCCGGCCGCCCTCCTGTCCGACGTTGCCTCACGGCGTGAACTCGGCACTGCGGACTCCGTCAGCGACGTGCTCGTGTGGCGGATGCGGCGGACCGCCGACCTGCCCGCCGATGCCTCCCACCTGCCCGAGACCAGCACCGCAGGGAACCGGTCCGCGACGCGCGGGACGACCACCAGGCCCTCCGCGCCCGGCAGGCGACGCAGCGGAGAAGAGAGCCCGCGTCAGGCCCGGTAGGGCCGCCGGATGCCGGTACAACGACGTGTGATCGGGCACACCGTGGCAACGCCGCCGCACCGTACCGAAATACGCCCGAGAAGCCGAGCGCCCCTGCTGACCTGGCCGGAGAGGCTGTGGACTTTGTGAATTGAAACCACCGGTGGCGTGGGGCACGATCATGAAGCGCACAGGACGAGATGACGAGGTAAAGGAGGCCGCCAGGGTGTTTCACCGGATACGCCGCCGGGCCAAGGAGCCGACCGAAGCTCAGAGGCAGTTCGCCGAGCTGCACGCTCAGCTGCAAGGCCAGGTACCGCCCGGCTTCGGAGTACCGGCGCCTGAGCCGGAGCCCGCCGAGCCGGCCGCCGTCGTGGACGACTTCCTTCCGCCGGAACTGCGCGTGCCGAGTCACGACCAGGTCGAAGGCAAGATGATGCCCTGGGCGCAGCCCCTCGTTCTCGACGGCGAGATGGCCGCCTGTGCCGACTGCGGCGCGTACCGGGACTGGCTCATCCTCTCCACCCGCGGTGAGATCTGGCTGCGCTGCCGAGCCGGCCACCAGCAGCGGGAGACTCGCATCGACACCGCCTGGTACAACCGGCACTCCGGGCCGGCGGACGCGACGCACGCCACGTTCGAGGACTGCCTGCGCCACCTCGGATACTGACCACCACTCCTCCGACCCCACCGGGCCTGCGGGCCCCCACTGACCACCCGTCGCCTAGCACCAAGGGGTCAGTTCCGCCATGCGCGTTCGCGTCGCCACCACCGCACTCGGCATCACCGCCGCCCTCCTCGCTCTGCCCGCCTGCTCCACCGACACCACCGGGACCAAGCACCAGACCTCTTCCTCCTCCCGTACGGGAAAGCCGTCCGGTGCCGTCCAGAATCCGGTCGCGCTCTCCTCGGCCGCGCTCGGGTCCCGCCTGCTCGACCAGAGCGACCTCGGAAGCGGCTACCTGCCGAAGCCCGAGCGTCCGGCCCAGCACGACGACGTCACCGTCATCGGCTGCCCGGCCCTCAGCGAGCTGGGCGGCGACGCGGCGACCGGCGGCACTCTCGCCTTCCCGCACAAGGCGAAGGCTGACTTCACCTACGGCAACAGCTCCTCGGAGATCTCCGAGGAGCTGTACAGCGACAGCCCGAACAAGCTGTCCCACGGCATCGACCGGATCTTCGACGCCATGACCGGCTGCCCGACCTATCAGGTCGTCGCGGGCGGCACCCCGGTTGACGTGACCTCGCAGAAGCTGCCCACACCCCACCGCGGCGACGAGCGGTGGAGCCAGCTCCTGACGTTCGTCGCCGGGGGACGGAGCACCGTGGTCAAGCAGACCGCGATCCGCGACGGCAGCCTGCTGCTCGTCGTCTCCGGCTCCCCGGCCCTCGTCGACCGCCACCTCGACAAGGCCCTCGTCAAGGCCACGGCGACCAGCTGACCTGCGTGCACGTCACGCTGCTGCCTCCGACCTGCACAGGTCGGGGGCAGCAGTGCGTTACGGGCTGACGCGTTGAGCAGCGCGAGCGGCTTGGGCCGGCACCCAGGCTCGGACCTGGCCGGGCTGTACGTAGAGCACGTTCGGGTTGTGACTGTGCGGCCCGTAGCCGCTGGAGGCGTTCACGAGCAGGTACGCCCCCGCGGGGACGTGCCAGTTCCAGAACCAGGCGTCCTGCTGCCGCCCGGTGTCGCACCAGGTCACGACAGCTTTGGAGCCACGGCGACCGCGCTGGTAGACCCGTGCCACCTGGAGGAGTTGGCCCTGCCCGGAGCTTCGGTGCTGCTGGAATGCCTGCCACTGCGCCGCGAGGGCGGCCGTGCGCTTGCGACGTGAACGGACCGTCAACGCGATCGTCACGGCGACGACGAGGGCGACGACCAGAAAGGCCCCGAGGCTGGTGGGCATTGCCGCATCCTGCACCGTTCCATCATCGGGCAGCAATCCTTCCTCGGAGGACCCATCGGCCACTTCACACCCGAAAAGCAAGAAAGTCCGGCACCCCCAACTGGGGGGGTGCCGGACTGCGTTTGTCGAGAAATACGAGCGAGGCATTAGATGGCCGGCGCGCGCAGGAGGCGTTCCCGGGTGGCCTCGGGCAGTACCCTCCGCAGGACCGGTGCGGTCGAGCTGAGAGACGCGGCGAAGGCAGCGACGAGATCGTGCGGGACGCTCGCGGCGAACGATGCCGCCCACAGACACGGTGCGCCGAGCGCGGGCTCGGCCCACGACTGCCATCCAGACGGCCCCGTGTCGTCGTCTTCGGCGGACAGGGTCCGCGGGTCGGCGTCCTGGATGAGGGGCGGGACCTCGCCGAGGCTGATGTGCGAGGTGAACGTCGGGTCCGTCGCTGCCGCCTGGGGCTGGTCGATGTCGCGGAGCCATCCGTGGGCGGCGACAGCGTCGAGGACCAGCTCGGCTCCGGCGAGCGGCACGGCAGGCTGGTCGCTTGCGTCGAGCGCGACGAGGAAGTCGGCCACCGCCTCGCCGGGGACGTCGCGGGTGAAGTAGGCGGACCACTGGGCGAGCGGGCTGCTCGCCTCGGCTCGGGCGGAGATCTGCCAGGCGACCGGCAGCTCGCCCAGGTGGAACGGCTCGTCCGCCAGGCCCCACTGGGCCCACCGCAGGGCGTCGGGACTGATGTGCAGGACGGTGCTGCGCAGGACCTGGCGGTCCTCCGGTGCCTCGTCCGGCTCATGCCGTCCGCGGACGATCGTCAGGCTCGTCCAGCCCAGGCCGGCGAGCGTGTCGGCGACGACATCGTAGAGGCGCCCGTCGTCACCGGCCAGGTGTCGGGGGCCGACCCAGAACGCGGGCTGGCCGCCGCGTGGGGCGGACGAGTGGGGCGGGAACTCGGGGTACAGGGGCGCCTCCAAGGGCTCGGTGCGTATCTAGTTGCCGCCGGCACGGCGGCGGGGGCGGCGCGGGGGTGCCTGGACGGGGCCCTGCCACGTCAGCTCGATGGCGACCTCCGGCGGCAGGTGGCCGAGCTGTGCGTCCTCGTCCCGTCCTTCGGCGAGGTAGACGACGGTCCGTCCGGTCTCGTCGACCGACTGCAGGACCTGCGCCAGGCGGTGGGCCATCGGGAAGAATGGGTTCATGGCCTGGCGGACCGGAGCACTCCGGTCGCAGCCGGACAGCAGGTCGATGAGATCGCCGACGGTCATCTCCGGGGACGTCACGAACAGCCTCCTGGGGTGAGGAGCAACGAGTACCGATGGCACGGACCGGCCATCGGTCGCAGGACAGCCCTGCGAGTGCGGGCTACCAGTGGGAGTCACCACGGTCATACGCGACGTGAGGTCTCCAGTACACGTGCCACGGCGGCGGCGACGATGTCGGCCGGCGTCTGGGTATCGAACGACAGGCGGTAGCCGGGCACCTTGGCCGTGCCGGTGACGGCGATCTTCCATCCCTCGCCGTCCGTGCCGGGACGCCCGAGCGGGAACCAGCCGAGGTAGAACCTGCCGTCCTTCGAGCTGACGTGTACGTCCGCGCGGTCATCCACAACCAGGTGGAAGTCCTCTGCGGAGAACTGGTCCATGACCAGCGTGGGCTGGCCGGGGCCGAGCTGCCACTCGCGCAGCCGCAGGGCTTCGACGGTGGTGGAGAAACCGGGGCCCACAGGGGCTACGGTCACGGGCAATCACCTCTCTGACCTGGGGTTTCTTGCAAGGTCGTCTACGTTGACATGACCTCGCACCCGTTGGCCAGCCTTTCCGCGATCTTTCCTGTCTGCCCCGGGCGAACTTGGTCCTTTGACAGCGCTGTAGGGTCTCAAATTTCGTGTCGGAATCTCACGGTCGATGTCGGATGGAAGTCGGATCCGACACCGAGATGAGATTCGCAGGTCGCTGCTGCACCTCATTCGAGTGGAAGCGTTGCGGGTGTGCTCCCGTCGGCGTCTTGGGCGGGAGCATCGTGCTGCCGGGGGCAACTCCAACTCGGGAGTGGGGATGGAGTCGGAACTCACCGTCGATAGTGCGCCGATACCGGAGAGGCACCTGCCGGTGAGACGACCGTAGCCTCGCGCTGACGCCGAGGCTCTGGCCAAGTACTCGATAGATCAGGCGTGACCAGCGCTACCGCGCATCTGTACACCTTCGGTGAGATGGGTCGGCTGCTCACCTATGACGAGGGGATCAACTGCGGACCGGTCATCACTCCTGGGCGGAGGTGGTCAACTCCATCATCGCCTGGGCGTAGGTTGCGCCGTCAATCTCCTCCTCGTCGTACTGCCGCATCAGCTCGTCGATCTTGGCCTTTAGCTCTGTCCGGTCCATCGTCATCTCCCAACATCTCAGTGCCGCAAGGTGGGGACAGTAGCGCGACACGTACCGCACGGACGGCGCTTTCCCCAGACGAGGGCACTCTGGCCCTTCCACTTTCGAGCCGGTCGCGCGCCTGCTGTCCACCTTCGGTGAGACGGACCAGCCTCCGTCCATCTTCAGCGAGACACGGCCCAACTCCGGTGAGACAGGTCACGAATCGTCAACTCCGCTTCCCGGAAAGGCCCCGAAAGCGTCGAACCAGTCGACATGTCGAATCGATCGACATACCGTGAGGGCATGGACTCCACTGTCGACCCACTCGACACCGAACCGACAGACGTGCGCGGCGCGGCGCTGGCCGCTCTGCGCGGCTGGGCCACCCGCCGCGACCGCCTCGCCGACAACCGCGCCGACTTGATGGCCGCCGCCTGGTGGGCGGGCACCCGCACCGTCGCCGAACTCGCCCGCGCCGCCGACGTCTCCCGCGACACCGTCTACGACGACCTGCGCGCCCGCAGCGTCGAACCCACCGACAAGACAGCCGAAGGCGTCGGCATCCTTCCGCCCTACGCACCGCTCACCGCCGAGCCCGTGCGGGAACTCGCCCAGTACGCATGGTCCCTGGTCCGGCCCGCGATGCTCATCTGCCGACCCGACTGGGCGACTTGGGCCGCCTGGCACCTGAGCATCGCCCTGGACCGCATCGGCATCCTGCTGGAGGACTCCACCAACTCCGACCGGAAGGTGGACGCGGGCGAGAGCCTTCTCGCGCTACTGGCTGCTGCCCAGGAGGCCGCGCAGAAGCACTGGGCGGAACTGGACACCCCCCACAAAGAGCATCTGACGGCGTTTCGGACCGCCGTCCCCGTCGGGGGCGAGGGCCAGGCCGTGATCCACGGCGTCGAGCTGACCCTCGGCCTGTCAGGCTCCCGAGAGACCTTCAGCGTCAGGTTCGACCCCGATCCCTTCGAGCCCGCCGGATGGACCGCTGTGAGCACCGACCACCCGCAGCTGGGCCCCCAGCTCACGGCCGCCGACCGTCTGGCGATCCAGACCGCCGTGCACACGCTCGGCCGCCTCCTCAACCGCCGGCTGTACCCGGACGACACCGACGGCAGTGACTCGGCGATGTCCGAGCCCGGCCCTACTGTTCCTCCCGTGCGGCCCTGGCCCGGTACGGACACCCGCGGGTGACTCGGCGGTCGGACTCGAAGGGCCTGAGCTGATCCCGATCACAGCTGCCTCCCTCGCCGAGTGGCAGCGGGCCCGCGACGCAGGCCGCCTCGGTGAGTACGACAGCAGGTTCGGGATCACAACCGAGCTGCCCGTTTCGGATGGGAAGGCCACGACCCCGAACAACTCGCCTACGAGGAGTTCGAGGAAGTCTGGGCTTCTGCCCGTCCGCAGATCGCGTCCCGGCCAATCTGACCTCTCGGCGCCGCGGAGGCTTCTTGGGATCATCTCGGCATGCCCCCGACCCTTCCCCGCACCGTCCGAGCCGTCGACACCGCTCAGCTCGTGGACCTGGCCCAGGAGGCCGCCATGCACGGCTTCAGCCAGCGGCTCCCGGTCGACTGGCTTCGAGAGCACCTCGCCGCAGATGCGACGCACTACCTGTTCCCGACACTCGTGCAGTGGCTCACGCACCGGCCCGAGACGCCGCTGCAGTGGAGGTGCCAGCAACTGCTGACCGTCAGCACCGGCGAACAGATCTGAGGTCTCATCAACGTTCTTCCCGACACCTTCGACAAGATCCCGGAGACCTTGGGACACGGCGCCCAAGAAGGACATCCTCAGCCGCATCGAGCGAGCAGTGAAGGTGCATGAGTGGGTGGAACGGATGGTTGCCGATGCAGGTTCGTGCCGCCCTGGACAGTGGTGGAGGCGGCTGGACAGCTCGAGGAAATGGCACCGCTCTGAGACAGCCGCCTGCCGACATGTCGTGAGACTGAGGGGGAACGTCCAGGTCGCAGCGTCGGCACATGACGTCGAAAGTGAGAACCTACACCGTTGTAGGTTCTCAGATCCCGTGTCATTTTCTCAGTCGCGATGTCATGCGACTGGCCGAACTGACACGGGATTGAGTGTCCTGTCGCACTGAGGTTGTCGGATTCTCACCGCTTCTCGTTTGCGCTGTCGGATTCTCATTGCGTCGTGCGCTGAGCGACGGCGTTTGCCCCGTACGTGGGGTTTGATCTCATTTCCCTGGTCCGGTTCTCGCTGTACCTGGCACGGTCGTTTTCGGCAGATACGCGAAGCCGGGGGTGGCGATGGATCTGGGTCTGGTCGATGTCGAGTGGGCCGACGGTGAGGGCGGCGGGCTGCGGAAGTCCGTACTGGAGGCGGCGTCCCGGGTTCCGTTCGAGTCGGTGCTCCCGGTACGGCGGTTCACGTCGTACCGCGGGCAGCGGCACTTCACGGGCTGGTACTGGGCGGCGACGACGGAGTCGCTGGTGGGGTTCGAGTCGTGGCTGGAGCGGGACCGGGCCATGCTCCTCGATCACGACCGGAGAGTGGTGGGGCTGGCCTCGCAGCCGTTCCGGGTGACATGGCAGGGGGCGACTCGCCGGATCTCGCATACGCCGGACTACTTCGCACGGCTGGAGGACGGCTCGGGCCTGGTCGTCGATGTCCGGCCGGCGGACCGGGTCGGCCCGGAGGATGCGGTGAAGTTCTCGGCGACTGAGTCGATGTGCCAGGAGATGGGCTGCTGGTCCTTCGCGCTGGTGCACGAGCCCGATCCGGTGGAGATGGCCAACGTCCGCTGGCTGTCTGGCTATCGGCATCCACGCAACCGGGTCGGCGACGTCGCGAAAGGGCTCATGGACGCCTTCGACGACCCGCGGCTGCTCATGGACGGTGCCGAGGCAGTGGGGGACCCGCTGTCCGTCCTGCCGACGCTCTTCCACCTACTGTGGTGCGGTGACCTGCGTCTTGACCTGGCAGTGCCGCTGGGAGACGGCTCCATGATCGGCTGCGCGGTGAGTCATGGCTGAACTGGCGCCACGCGGAGTTCTGAGGGTCGGGGACCGGATCCGGTTCGAGGGCCGGAACCAGCAGGTCATCGGGCTGGAGGGAACGGCCTTGCGACTGCTCAGCGACGAGGGCGACACCAGTGTCATGGCTGCCGGCTATGTGATGGCGGCCGCCGATTTCGAGGTGCTGGACCGGGGGCCGGAGGCGGTCCCGGAACGAGTCCTGCCGCCGTTCGCGTTGGTGGACGCGTTGCCGCCGTCGGCCGTCGAGCAGGCCCGGTTCTGGGAACAGCATGTGGTGGAAGTACTCACCGGGCTGCCCCTGGATGCTCCGGAGGGCACGACTCCTCGGCCCGAGTACGACCCGGCCTGGCGGACGCTGATGGAGCGAGAAGCCGCGAAGGTCGCCGAGCTGGCGGCCGGCGGGCAGCAGATCAGCAAGCGGACCTTTCTGCGGATGCGGCAGCGCTACGAGGCCGAGGGGTTGTGGGGACTGGTGGACGGCCGGTCCCGGAAACCACCGGCCCCGGTCCCCGGCACCGGAAGGACGGACGAGCGTGTCGTCGAGGCGGTCACCGAGGCACTGGCCGGGCAGACGGACCTTTCGACGGGCGACCGCAAGCGGCTCATGCTGCAGGCCGAGCAGATCCTCGCCGCGAAGCACGGCGAGGAGGCGGTGAAGCTCCTGCCGACGAGGGCAACCTTCTACCGGCTGGTGAACAGCCTCGCCAAGAACAACGAGTCCTTCGGGTCGGCAACGGTCCGCCGCCAGCGGGCTCTTCGGCCCGTGGGGCCGTTCACCCCCTCCATGGCCGCCCGCCCGGGGGAGATCGTGCAGATCGACTCCACGCGGCTGGACGTGATGGCGGTGCTGGACGACGGAGTCGTGGCCCGCCCGGAACTGACCATCGGTTGTGCACGACTGGTCACTGACCGCGTACGTTGCGCCGGTGATGCAGAGATCTGGCTGGACGGTGCACTACGCCAGCCGCGACGTCGACCGGCCCGCTACTGGGCCGTCCTGGCTGCGTGACCTGCCCGATGACCTGATGCCATGGCTCGACGAGGTCGGGCTCCCGGACGGACTGCCGTTCCTGCTGTCGCCTCGATTCGAGTACGACGTGGTGCTCAACTCGTACTTCCATCGAGTGGATCTGATCGACGCGCCGTGGAACAGCAACGCCAACCGGGCCCGTGCGCTGGCGGGTTACCTGAACTTCCTGCACTGCGCCCGCGGCGGGAAGTCATGGCGGCAGGCGACTGAGGCCGATCATCTGGCGTTTCATCAATGGCGGCGCCGCGATCCGGCCGGGCCTCGGGTGGCAGGCGGCACCTGGAGCCAGGAGGTCGCACACGTCAACCAGTTCTTCGAGTGGGCGGTACGGCAGAACCAGCTCGGAGCCGTCCCGATCCCGCACCGCTCGCGACGGCCCGCGCCGCTGGGGACTTTCACGGGTACATCGAGGGCTCGCGGGGAGGAGACGGTCCCGGCGACCTACGCGCATGACGAGGACGGCGAGCGGATCGAGTGGCTCCCGCCGGCTTCCTACCGGCTCTGGCGGGACGTGGGCCTGCGCGGATACGGGGCTGACGGCCTGCCCACGGGCCGGTTCAAGGGCCGCTGGTCGGCGAGGAACGCGACGTTCACGGATCTCATGGTCCGCACCGGCATGCGGCTGTCCGAGCAGTCCCACCTGACCACGATGGAAATGCCGGTCCAGGTCGGTCTGGGCGGCTACCAGCGGTTTTGGCTGCCGGGAGCGATCGCGAAGTACTTCTCCGCCCGCTGGATCTACGCCCCGCACAGCGTGGTGCGCGACCTGGTGGCCTACGCGGAGCTGGACCGGGCGGAGGTGGTCGCGGACGCCCGCGCCGCTGGCCGCTACCGGCGGTGGCGCCGCGCGCTGGTGATCGACGACCCGTCGCGTCCGCAGCTGGTGCGGGTGACTGGCAGCGTCGCGCGCCGGGTGGTGAACCTGCGTGAGCTGAAGGCGATGGAACGGCGTCGGCTGCTGGTGGAGACCGCGGACGGCCTGGAGCCGGCGTTGTTCTGGCTCGGTGAGGACGGGCAGCCGCTGGCGGTGTCGACCTGGAAGAGCATTTTCGCCGTCGCCAACGACCGCTGCCGGGACCAGCGGATCGCGCTGTCGTGTCATGCCCACCTTCTGCGGCACGGTTTTGCCGTGGTGACCTTGGAACAGCTCCAGCGCGGCCACCTCGCGGCCCTGGCCGAGCTCAATGAGGCCCAGCGCGGCCACTACACCCGCATCTTCGGCGACCCGCTCGACTGGGTCCGCCGCAGACTCGGACACCGGTCGGTCCTTACCACGGCCATTTACCTGCACGCTCTGCAGGAGCTGGAGATGGAGACGCGGATGGCTCTGGTCCCCGACACCTGGGAAGACCCGCGCGACACCCCGCTGCAGCGGATCGGCGACGACACCCCGCCGCCCGCCGACGCATTCGAGGCCACCGGATGAGCCGTCAAGGACGCGGCAGCACCGGTCCCGGACGCCCCGCCCCGATGGCGCCCCACGATTATGAACCGCCTGCGTCAGTACGGAACTTGGACGACGGGCGCCTGGTGGTGGCCTTCCACGGTGACGACGGACGCCGCAGGCTCTTCGATGTCTCCGCACTCCCGCTGCCGGGCTGGCACACGGCCTTGGCCGCGGCGGTCGCCGAGCGGACTGGCCCTGGAGGTGGGCTGCGCACGTTCGCCGCGGCGACCACCGGCTGGGGGTCCCTGGGCCGACTGGTGCGGTTCCTCGGCACGCTGCCGCAACCTCCGGCCACCCCCGGCCACCTCACCGCCGCCCACCTGGACGCCTTTCACACCCACCGCGCCCGGACCGCGCCGACCGCGGCCCTGCGGGAGCTGGGCGAGGCCCGGATGCTGTTCACCTCATCCGCGCTGCGCGGCCTCGTCTCGGCCGAGGTCCTCGACCACGTCCAGCGGCGCCTGCCAGCACCCCGGGACGCCGAGGCCCCGGCGGGAGACGGCACGAAGCGGGTGACCACCGGGTTCTCGGACGGGGAACTGGCCCGGCTGCTGGCCGCGTTGCGATCGGACAGCGCCAAGATCCGAGACCGGATCCGGGCAGGCGAAGACCTGCTGCGTCGCTACCGAGACGACCCGTCGGCCCTGGACGACAAGGACCGGGAGACGGGCGGCCTGCTGGAACAGATGGCCACCACGGGGCGGGTCCCTATGCCACCCGGCACGCGCAACCCGTTCTCCTCCGAGCGCCAGGAGCTGGCGGGGAAGCTGTTCCTGACGCTCAAAGACCTGCCCCCGCTGATGATGCTCGCGGCGGCACTGAGTGAGCGCAACGGCGAGACGATCAAGGAACTGCCGCTCCGTCACCGGGTGTTGGAGGGCCGGGCGGTCGAGTTGGTCATCGTCAAGCGGCGCCGGGGTGCACGACGCTGGTTCGAGACCGTGACCTGGGAGATCGGGGCACCGGGACGCGAGTTGCACACGCCGGGAGGTTTCTACCTCCTGCTTCTGGAACTGACGGCCCGCAGCCGCGAGCAGTGCGGATCACCGCTGTTGTGGTGCGTCTGGCGCAACGGGCACGGCGCCAGACTCAAGACCGCCGACGCCGACCACGTCGCGCCGTTTGAGAACTCGCTGAGCTGCACGTCGCTCCTGCCCACCGTCTGGGCAGCGAACCGATCGCGTCCGCTGCTGGCCGATCCGCAGCCGGACTCCACCAGTTCGGGCGGCATGTCCGCGGGCCTGCCACTGCAGGTGAGCTTCAACCGGATCAAGACCAGCATGGAGGTGCGACGCACGAAGCGGATGGGCGGCCACCTGCCGTCGGCCGCGAAGTCCAACACCATGCAGGTGCTGTTCCGCAACTACCTCAGCGGCGACCCCGTCATCACCTCCTGGGCCGAGGAAGTCCTCGGCGAGGCCCTCGTCGATGCCGAACAGGCCGCCCGCCGAGCCCACGACCAGGCGGTGCGGGCCACCGGAGGAGGCCCACGCGTCCTGCCCGGCCCGGGCGACGCCGAAGCTCTGACCATGAGCGGTCTCGATGCGGACATCGCCCGGCAGACCGCAGAGGGCAGTCTCGACACCGGATGGACGGCCTGCGCCGACCACGACCGGCACCCGCTCACCCAACAGCCGTGCCAGGTCACCTTCCTGGACTGCTTCCACTGCGGGAACTGCCTGGTCACCCGGGACCACCTGCCCCGCCTCCTCGGCCTGCTCGACGCCCTGGCCCAGCGGCGCCGCGAGCTGTCCGACGAAGTGTGGTGGCAGCGCTACGGCCCGGCCTGGGTCGCCATCCGCCAGGACATCCTCACCAAGTTCACTCCCGCCGAACTCCAGCAGGCCCGGACCGAGCAGCCAAATGACGCTCTGCTCGACCTGGTCGAGAACCCTTGGGAACTGCCGTGACCACCGCCTTGCGAACCCTGCCCGGTCCGGGCCTGCTCCCGCAGTCCCGGACCGACCAGACGGATCCGTACGTCTTCCACGGCCGACGCCTGCGCGAGGGCTGCCGGCTCGAAGACACCTCGCGGTTCAGCGACGACGTGTGGAACCTGGCCCCCTCGATGCTCAAGAAGCATGAGCGCCGGTTCATCCTCGACTTCACGCTGATTGCCGCCAGCCACCGGCAGGTTGGCAAGGAACTCTGTTACGCGATGCTCTCCGGGAGCGTCCCGGCAGGTGAGGCCCGGCCGGCGGTCGGCACCATCCGCACCGCCTTCACCGAGTACATCCGGTTCCTGCGCTGGGCAGCCGCCCGCGACCTCCCGCTGGACACCTTGACCGGCCGCGATCTCGAGGACTTCCAGCGATTCCTGGCCCGGACTCTGCCTGCCGTCGGCGCCCGGCAAGGAGCTCGGGCGGGAGTGCGCAAGTTCTGGCTCTGGCGCATCTCCCTGCCCTCCGGAGCCCTGCGGTTCGACCCGCGGCACGTCGATGGATGGGGAGAGCCAGCCGGCCAGGGCGCCTACGAGAACGCCACCGCACGGATTCCCGAAGAGGTCCTGGGCCCACTGTTCGTCTGGGCGATGCGGTTCATCGACGAGTTCTCCGCCGACATCCTCGCCGCGGACCGCGCATGGCGCACTCCACCCCCGGCCAGCGCCGAGCCGCACACCTACGGCGACCTGCCCGTTCTGCTGCGGGCCTGGCTGGACGAGCGCATCGCCGCGGGACGGCCTCTTCCCGCCTGGCGCGGCAAGACCAGCACCACGGCGATCGCGGACGCTCTCGGTCGCAACCGGATTTCCCTCGCCCGCTACCGGCACATGATCGACGAGGCAGCAGCCCTTGTCGGAACCGCACCCCAGACGGTCAGTGACCAGCCGATCCGCAGCCGTCTCGAGGGTGAGCCGTGGATCGAGGCGATCCTGGCAGACCACACCGAATGCGACGGTCTCGCCGCCCTGGCCCGCATGCTGCAGGACGCCTGCTACCTGGTCCTGGCCTTCCTCTCAGGCGCCCGCGACAGCGAGATCAAGCACCTCAAGCGCGGCGGCCTGACCATCGAACGGGACGCGAACGGGACGCCCTACCGCTGGAAGATGCACAGCCTCGCCTTCAAGGCCGAGGACGACCCCGCCGGCGTCCCAGCGGTCTGGAACATCGGAGAGCCCGCCGCCCGCGCGATCAGGATTCTGGAGCAACTCCAGCCTGCTGGCAGCGAGTTCCTCTTCGCCCGGCTCCAGCACAGCCCCGGAGTCAAGGCCGACGCAGTCAGCCAGGTGCTGACCAGCGGGGCGACCAATGCCCGTCTCAACACCTTCGCCGCCTGGATCAACGACTACTGCATGCGCAACGGCCGAACCGATTGCATCCCCGACATTGACGGACTGACCTGGCGTCTGAAAAACAGCCAGTTCAGAAGGACATTGGCTTGGTTCATCGCCCGCCGTCCCGGTGGCGTCATCGCCGGGGCACTTGCCTACCGGCACCACTGCGTCCAAGTCTTCGAAGGCTACGCAGGCACCAGAGAATCCGGCTTCCGGGCCGAGGTGGAGAGCGAGCAGGCCCTCGCCCGCGGCGAACACCTCATGGCCGCGATCGACGCCCACGAGCACACCGGCCTCACCGGCCCGGCTGCCGAGGAAGCCGCCCGCCGCCTGGAGACATTCGGCTCGCGAGCCCGCTTCCAGGGCAAGGTCGTTCTCGACGACAACCGCCTGAGGCGGCTCATGGCCAAGCACGACCCGGCCGTCTATCCCGGCGAGTACATCACCTGCGTCCACGACCACGCCAAGGCCCTCTGCGAACGCGCCCGCCGGGGACGAACCGAGGGACTGCCCGACCACGGCGGCTGCAAGCCCCTGGCCTGCCGCAACGTCGCCCTCACTCCGGAGAACACCGCGGCCTGGCAGCGCGAGGTCGACCGCATCACACGCCGCTTGGCCTCCCGGCCCACGCTGCCGCCGCTGCTGCGGCACCGGCTGGAGTCCCGCCGCGCGGAGATCACCGCGTTCCTCCTGGAGAACACCACCGCTCGGGAGTCCGCATGAGCCGCGCCGCCGATGTCCCCGCCGATGCCCGCGCCCGCCGTGTCATGGACCGGTACATGGCGGAGTGCCAGGACAACGGCACCAGACCGAGCGTCCTCACCCTCGCCACCAAGCTCGGCCTGAGCAACACCACCTTCCGCAGGCACTTCCCCGACTTGGCCAACGAGATCTCCACCATCCGCAGCAGCCCGTCCTCACCGGCGGGAAACGAAGACAGGCCGAGTCCCTACGACGTCCTGGTTGCCAGGAACGCGAAGCTCCGCCGGGCCAACCTGTCGCTGGCCGAGAGCCTCCGGTTCGCCGCGGCCCAGATCCAGCGTCTGGCGGTGGACAACAGCCGTCTCCGCGAGGCGCTGGAGGCCAGCAGCAATGTCACCCGCATCGATCGGACCGGTCGTCCTGAACGCTGACGATGGCCAGTCGGCCGGGATCCGAGCCGGTGGGTGACGGCGCGGACCATGACGAGCGACGCTCACCGGTGGCGCGGCTGGTGACGGAGGCGAGACGCCGGTCTCCCGGAGTGACGCGGAGGCTTCAGCGCCTTGGCCTGGGCTCTGGCGAGCGGATCGGTGAGAACCTCCACGTCGCAGGTGCTGTCCAGTTCCGCAAGCGTCCTCTCCACCGCTTCCACATTCCTGCTGGTCGGGTCCATGCCCATGTGGTCGAGTGCGAACGTCAGCAGCTTTCGGTGCCGGAGACCGTCCCCCAGCGCCCGGGCACGGAAGAGCTCGGCTCGCAGACCCTCGGCGTCCAGGACCTCGCACTGCGCTGCGAGGGCGTGGAAGTCACTGCGTGACCAACCCACAATGGTCTGGAAGTCGTGCTCACACAAGGTGTCGTGGAAGCAGGCCAGGAGAAGGGCAGACCGGGCGGTGCACCATGCAGAGCCCGAGACCAGGACGCGGTCCACCCGCCCAGGTCGCAGCCGCAGGCCGTCGGCGACGAGCCAGCGAGATTCGGGTTCCGCAGGCTGTTCCGTCGATCTGACGCGACGAAGCTCGTCGAAGAGGGATCGGCATGTGTCCGCCGACGGCTCGCCGTCCGCAGGTCGGCGCCGGTGATAGAGGGCGATAAATAGCGCGCGCTCGATGATGTCCGTGTCGTCCCGGCCCAGGAGGACGCTGCCCGGCAGCAGATCGGCGGTCATATCTCCCGAATCCGCTGCCTCCACCACGCTGCCGCATGCCATGAACTCACCGATGCGGCCCTTGGGTCGGGCAGCGTGCGACGGAGGAACTCCGCATCGAGTCGGGCGACGATACCGCCCAGCCTTCTCCGCGCTGCGGGCGGCAGCCGACGGAGCGCTTCTTCGAGGGTGTCCCGAGCGTCCGTCGGGTCGCAACAGGGGCAATCGTCCCAGGGCAGATACAGGTATCGGCCGGGCCTTTGGAGGAATCTCTCGTATCGGTGCAGGGCCTCAGCAACAACGCCGTGCCCTAGATACCGGGCTTCGATCTGGTTGATGGCCACCTGAGTCCGGCGGGGAATGCCTGGCATCTGGCGGACGGGACGGACGCTGCTGCGGGCTGGCCATTGCTGAGCGCGGATGGCGCCGGGCGGCTTACGCGCCATCGGCCTTTCGGGTCTGCGTCATGGCGCCCATCATGCCAGGGCTCACGGGCACAGTCAGCGGGGGCCCGGCAGAAAGTGACAGCACCAGCCCATCTACCCAGAACCAGAAGACCCTGACCACCGGTCAACGGTCAGCTCTCAACTACCTCCACAAGATCGCGGTCGATGTCACGACGCGCACGATCTGCGCGGCCCTGCTCAGGCCCGCGGGAACGAAAGGCGTCGACGCCGCAGTGCTGCTGGCGAGGATGCTGGTTCCCGAGCCGATGCGGCCGGGCTGGAGCCAGACCCTGGCGATGTCGGACTCGATCCTGCCGCACCAGCGGCTCATGGCGGTGGACACGCGGTTGGAGAAAGCCGCAGCCAAGCCGGTCATCGTCCCGGACACCATCGTGATCGACCACGGCAAGGTGTTCGTCTCCGACACGTTCTCCTCCGCCTGCTCGCTGCTGGGGATCTCCCTGCAGCTCGCCCGGCCCAGGACCCCGACGGACAAGGCGATCGTGGAGAGGACGTTCGCGTCGATCAACTCGCTGTTCTGCCAGTACGTCGCGGGTTACACCGGCTCCGATGTCACCCGTCGCGGCAGCGATCCGGCCTCCGAGGCGGTCTGGACCCTCGCCCAGCTCCAGGACCTTCTGGACGAGTGGATTATCTGCTGGCAGCAGCGTTCCCACGAGGGCCTGCGCAACCCCTATATGGCGGGGCGGACGCTGTCGCCGAACGAGTCGTACGCCATCGCCGTCGCCCGCGCCGGATACTTGCCCGTCGCTCTGTCGGCGGAGGACTACATCGAACTGCTGCCCGCGGTCTGGAGGGCCGTCAACGACTACGGCATCAAGGTCAACTACCGCACCTACGACAGCCCCGAGCTCAACCGGCTGCGGCGGCAGCCGTCCGGGGTGACGGGCAAGCAGGATTTGTGGGAGGTCCACTACGACCCCTACGACGTCTCCCGCGTCTGGGTACGGCGAAGCGACAGCCGGCGCTGGATCGAAGTCCCGTGGACCCATCTACCCATGGTCCGGGCGCCGTTCGCCGACTTCACCTGGCGCCACGCACGCCAGCTTCTCGCCGACCAGGGCCGCGACGACACCAGCGAGACCGCTATCGCCCAGGTCCTGGCCAAGCTTCTGCGCAGGTCGGGGAAGCCGCCGGCCGGATCGAAGCAGGTCATGGCCCGCACCCGGGCCGCCCTCGAGGCCCCCGCACGGCCCGCACTGCCGCCCGCCGGATCCGCCGATGCGGACAACAGCGAGAACGAAGGGCCGGAGGAGGCGCCGGTCACCCCGTTCGGCGTGTTCAACCCCCTGGAAGAGGAGGGAAATCCGCTGTGGTGACTCCGCCCGACGCCCATGACGACGAGCACAACCCGCTGACCACCAGGGACGGCTGGCGACAGTTCGTCGATGACACCCCGGCCTGCCCGCCGATGCTCTCGCTGCGGGCTTTCATGGCCCTGACCGAGGAAAGGCGACTCGCCTACAACGAGCTCCGGCTGGACTACCACTCCCGGCTCGTGATCGTGGCCACCCCCACCATCCGCAACGTGTTCACCACCGGACGGCGCCTGGTCCTGCTCAACCGGCACCAGATTTCCGGCCGCCGCGGGCTGATCGTCACCGGCCAGGCCGGGACCGGCAAGACGACCGCCATCGCCCAACTCGGCCGCAACCACGAACTCCTGGTCCGTAAACGGCTTGGCCCGGCCGCCGCAGGACGGCTGCCGGTCGTCTACGTCACCGTCCCGCCCCGGGCAACCCCGAAGATGCTCGCCATCGAGTTCGCCCGGTTCCTGGGCCTCCCGGTCGTTCGGCAAGAGACCCAGACCTCCATCACCAACGCCGTATGCGACCTGCTGATCAGGATGCGCGTCGAACTCGCGCTCGTCGACGAGATCCACAACCTCAACCTCGCCACCCAGGCCGGAGCCGAAGCCTCCGACCAGCTCAAATACCTATCCGAGCGCATCCCCGCCACCTTCGTACTCGCCGGCATCGACGTCGCCGCGAGCGGCCTGTTCAGTGGAGTCCGAGGCCAGCAGATCGCCGGCCGATACACCGTCACCGACACCGAACCGTTCGCCTACGGCACCACCGCACAACGGCACAACTGGCGGAACCTGATCGCCTCGCTCGAAGACGCCCTACGACTCCACCGCCATAAGCCAGACAGCCTGGTCAAACTCGACGGCTACCTCCACGAACGCACTGACGGCGCGATCGGCAGCCTCTCCCAACTCGTCCGCGGCGCCGCCCTTGAGGCCATCATCAACGGCAGCGAGGCCATCACCCGCAAGACTCTGGAGACCATCGAGGTCGACCAGACCGCCGAGGACGCTCGCCAGGAACACCGCCGCAACCGGCGCCCCCGCCGCCGGAGGCCGGATGCCGACGCAGCCTGACCGACTCCGCCAGCTGCCTATCGCTCTCGGCCCCGTCCGCAACGAGACCCTCGGTTCCTATCTCCACCGTCTGGCCGTCGCCAACAATCGTCCCGCGGGCTTCCTCGCCCGCCTCCTGGGACCGCTGCCGCCGGAGTTCTCCCCGCTCAGCAACACCACCGCAGGCTGGAATCCCCACTCACCCGACCGTCTGGCCACACTCTCCGGGCGCCCAACGCCCCAGCTCGCCCGGGCCCTGCCCGCGCTCGCCGACTTCCTCAGCCCGCATGGTCCCGGGCGGCGAACGGAACAGCTGATCAGCCGCCCCTGCCGCTGCTGCACAGCCCGCCGCAGCCCCACCGCTTCCGTGGTCATCACCCTCTCGCCTGCCCACGTCCACCTCTGCCCGCGGCATCAGCTCTGGACCCGCTCCACACGTGACATCCCGCTCGGCGTCCTACCGGAAGTCATCGAGGCCCAGCGTCGACTCGACCAGCTCGCCCGCCGTCACCGGAAGGTCCCGCAAGCCCTCGACCTGGCGCGGAGAATCGTCGAGGACTGGTCCGCCTCCGGAATGCCGATCGACCTCGGGAAAGAGTGGACCGATCGCCTCGACCGAGTCGAAGCTCTCGCTGTCAGCAAGAAGGTCTCGGCTGAGGACCGCAGTCACCTCGCGGCGTTCCCCGAGATCGTGGTGCTGACGCACCTGATCCTCGACCCGCCCACCACTGCCCTCGATCCCAAGGAGCTCTATCTTGCGACGACCGCCGAACTGAGCCGACGATTCGCGCGGATCTACACCACCCTCGGAACCCAGGACCCCCTCTACCGGCGCTTCTGTCTCTACCGCGAATGAGACTTCCGTGAGGCGCCGGGCTAAGTTCGACTCGTGGACGACACTGAGATCACAATCAAGCTCACCTCCGACGAAGCCCTCGTCCTCTCGGACTGGCTGGAGCGAGTTCAGATGACGGACCTCAGCCGTCTGGTCGACGACCCAGCCGCGTGGGCCCCGATCCACAAGCTCGCGGGGACATTGGACAAGACACTCCCCGGGATCTTCGCTGCTGACTACGCGGAGCGTCTGGCTGCGGCACGGCGCCGTCTGAGGGAGACCATGGGCAGCTTCGCTGAAGAGCAAGACGGCTGAGTCAGCTGTCCCGCCTGTCAGCACGATTCCGTGAAAGCCATGTCAGTTGAGAACACTGAGGGCCAGCGTTCTCAATCAACGTGGCACCCCACCAGGTCAGCGGCTCACCATCTGACAGACGCACTTCGACAGGACATTGAGAATCGCTGGCCACTGCCGTCATTCGTTCGGGTGGCCTTGCCTCAGGTCCGGCGTGGGCGCCTCACGCGGATGCGAACGTAGCGCTCGCGGAGGAGGCTGCCCACGTTCACTCGTTTGGGGACTCCGTTGCCAGCGGGATACCGCACCGCGGGCAGCCGTTCGCATGGTCGTCCTGGCAGATGTAGCCGATGGCACCTTCCACGCACCATTCGGCGGCCTCCTCGGACAGCAGGTCGGGCCCGGCATGGAGCAGCCGACGAAATTCCGTGGTGTCCGCAATGTCGGCCGGGCGGTTGGTGAACCACTCGTCGAACCAAGGCTTGTCCCGGTGTATGCGCCAGTGCGCATTCTCCCGGTCGTCGACAGCCGCAAGGAACCGATCGACGATGCGCCCCCAACTTGGTGCTCCGAACCAGCCGTTGTCGGACGCACAGAAGGATTCGATCAGGGTTCGCAGGCCGAACTCCTTCTCGCGAAGGCAGTAGCTTCGCCCCCATGAGATCGCGACCTGTGCCATCTCCGCGAGTTCTTCTCGTGGATCAACCTCGTGCGCCGGGTCGTCAGGGTTGTGGCAGGCCAGCCCGAGCTCGAGCACGGACTGCCCTGTCGGTAGAACCCGGGACGGGTTGACGATCGCGAGACCGAGACCGATCCAGTCGACATGGTCGAACGACAACATCGAGCGCACGAGTCGGGTGGTTGCCGTGTTGATCCTCATCATTGTGCCGTCGTGGAGCGGACTCTTCCCTGCATGCCAGTTCTCGACGGGTGTGTTGCGCCACACGGCGAGCGTGATGCGGGTGGCAGCGAGCCACAGCAGGGCGTCGTCGTCGAGGTGCCCGAACCGCTTGGCACACTCCTGGGCGCCGTAGGTGATCAACTCTTCCGGTTTCGGCCACCTGTGGCTGTCGGGCCCTTCAGGCCCTTCAGGCGCGTACTCATAGTCGTCGGCGTACTCGTCGAGGATCGCGCTCAACTCGGTTGCGCTGTAAGCCTCGCTGTACTCGGAGCTGTCCGGCTCCTCGACGGTGTACATGTCGTGGTCCCAGGAGACGTACACGTCGCCCCAGAGCACGACGTCGTCGCACTCGCTGGCGTTGTCCGTCACAACCGGCCTGATGGTGATCGGGGCAGTACGCCCGTCGGTTCGCTCGCCGTCCTTCTTGGCCGCCCATGCGGTGATGACCCCGAGCGGCTTCGGAAGGAGAGGGCCGACCTTGGTGATGCTGAACGGCTCGTCGTCGTCATCGGTGTCGAACCGGCTGTTGACGAACGCGACCACCTCGGAGGGCGTGCTGACGATGGACTGTGTACCACTCTCGTTGTCAACCACTCGCCACAACGCGCTGTTCTTCACGATGCTCTCCGATCGCGGTGAGTGCACCCGGGGCGGGTGCGATGCGCCGGGTCGCTCGGCACTGACTCCAATTATGGGCTGATCAACCCGTCCGTAGTCCCGCAGGCGCTTGTCGGCGACGACGCTCGGGACGTTCGTGTGCAACCTGCTTTTCGCGACCGCAGCGACACAGCCGAGATCACGCAAAGTGCAACGGAGTATCCGCGCAACCTGCGCTGCACGTCACCAGGAGCTGATGGTTGCCGATGCAGGTTCGCGACGCCCCGGGCCGCGTTGCAGCCTGCTGGACAGCCTGAGGAAATGACACCGATCTGAGACAACCGCCTGCCGACACATCGTGAGACTCAAGGGAAACATCCGGGTCACAGGGTCGGCCCCTGACACTGAAGTTGAGAACCTACAAGCGAAGTTAGTCGCTGATCTTGTCCTGGCCTGCGGTGACTAGGTTGGTTATCGAAGGGCGGCCCAGGGCCCGCAGGCTCTCTGGCCAGATAGACCATTCGGTGGGGCGCCGCTGGGCTCCAGCACGCCTACCGCAATGGAAGGGCCCGAGGTCGTTGCGACCGTCGGGCTCTTCCCTGTGCTGTGGCGCCTGGTGGCGTCGGCGGCCGCTCACCGGCGGTTCCGGCTGGTCCTCCGGCGGCGTTCCAGGAATCGGATGAGGGCCAGCCAGAGGTCGCGCTTGTGCTCGGAGTCCTGAGGGACGACGGCCTGGACGAAGAGGATCGTGCCGGGTGTCACGATCGCGAGCACCACGGCGATGGCGACCACCCACCAGGGGGCGCCCACGAAGGTGAGCGCGCTGATCGCGGCGCCTCCGCCGAGCAAGGTGGCGCCCGTCACCCGCGTCGGGCCCGGCCGGGGCGCCGACGGTACGGGGGACGGCTCCGGCTGCTGCGTCGGAATGCTCATCAGGCGGCCTTCTTCCTGGCCTTGGCTTGCGCGCGGGTGCGGGCCCACTCAGCTTCGACCCCCGGCGGGACGTGCAGCTCACCGCTGCGCCTGCGCGTCCTGACCTGGCTGCGCAGGCGGTAACGGGCGTTCTCGACGTCGCCGACCTTGATGCCGAGCACGTCAGCTATCTCGCCCTGGCTGAGGCCGTCCACGGTCAGGTTCCACACCGCATGGTCGCGCGGCTTGAGCCTTTTGATCATGGCGGTGAGGGTGTCGCACAGGTCGCCGACATCCTCGGGGACAGGCTCAGGGCCCGTCTGCCCGAGCGCGTGGGCGAGGGCGCCATCCCCCATCCGCACGGCGTGCAGGAGGAAGCGGTCCGTGCGCTCGGCTCGCCAGACGTAGAACACCCGGGGGAAGACGAGTCCGCACCGGCCGTAGAAGTACGACGTCAGGTGCGAGGCCCTGCCGTCCTTGCCGCGGTTGTGGGCGGGGTCGTACCCGCCCATCTTCAGGAGCTGGGGGAAGGTCTCCATGGCGACGTTGAGCGTCAGGATGGCCAGGTGCTCACGGTCCGGGGCACTGCGGTACAACGTGGCGCGGTCCTCGTCCGTCATCGCCAGCGGCGTCTTCGACTTCGCGGTCAGGTACATCAGCTTGTCCGTCCGGCGCATCACCGCGCACAGGCGGCCGAACGTGTAGGCGTACAGCTCCTCAGCCATCTGTTGCCAGACCGGACCCCGGAAGCCCGCGGCGACCACGTCGGCGACGCGGTCAACGTCGTTCTGAACATCCTCGGGCAGGTCCTGCCCGTCGTCCTCGGTGCTGCCCCGGGCGGCGGCGCCCGGGTCCCCCGTATCGTTGAAGCGCATGATCTTCCTTGTCTCGGCGTCCGCATAACCCGAGGGTCGAAGCTGGTTCTAACGTGTCTGTCGCCTCGTATATGCAGAGCGGGAACGGATTTCCTTAAAAGTGACGCCCGCGTCATAGCCGGACATCCAATTGCCCGCCCGGCAGGGGCCAATTGCGGGGCGGCAATGTCAACGAAACCGTGTCCGGCGGGTGTCCGGACAGCACTCCGGCACGGTTGCGGCACTGTCCGGACGGATGCCGGACACGGCCGGACAGCGGTACCGGACGCCTCTACGCTGGGCGGGCACAGACGCACCACCGGAGGTTGCCGTGACCGCAGTTGAGGGCTTCGCCCACCATCTCCGCCAGTTGCACGCCGCGGCGGGCGTGCCCTCCACACGGCAAATGGCGGCACGGACCGGGTACGGCAAGAGCACGATCAGCGAAGCCTTCGCGGGGCGCCGCCTGCCCACCTGGCCGGTCGTGGAAAAGCTCGCCGCCGCACTCGGCGCAGACGCAGACGATCTGCGTGATCGGTGGGTTGCGGCTCGGGGGCGACCGGCCACGGTGCAGCCGGCACCCGACTGGCTCACCTCCGTGCGCACCAGTGCCGACATCCCCGAGATCGTCACCGGCCTGAGCCTTGAGGACGCGGTCGCGGTCGCGCCGAGCGACCCGAAGCGGGCCATCGCATCGAGCTGGGAGGTCTTGCGTGTGTGCGCCCTGCAACTGGCGCACTGCTACTACGGCGACATCCCGGGAAGCTGGTCATCCAACGTCGTGGAGACCTATCAGCGGGCCGAGAAGGACGGACTGCTCCCCGCCGGCGTCGCCGCCGTCGCCCACACGGTCCACTACCGCCACGTCGAAGCCCAATTTCCCGACAAGGAACTGCCAAGCACGGCCGAACTCTTCCAGATCATCGTCCTCGCCTACCGGCTGGCCTGGCAGGCACGCGACGTTGTCGAGATCTACGAGGAGACCGGCAAGCCCCAGCCGTAGGGCTTCACTCCTCCAACGGGCCACCGAAGCGCGTCCGTCACCGGTACGGTGGCGCGGCCTATTTGCGGGTGGAGCATGCCGGAGTCGGCAGGGCTCGGTTCGATGGCAAAACGACTGGGTTCGATGTCAACGGACAGAACTGCCCAAGCACCACCTCGGACGAGGGTCATACCAACATCCGGCTGTTCCGTCTCAGCCGATCTGATCCCAGTCTCAAATGATCTGGCCCGATTCGCTCGTCGTCTCAGATGATCTGTTCCCGTTGGTGCTGCTGTCGGTGAGGGCGGCAAGCGATCGTCTCTGTCACGGCCTACGACCGGGGCGACATCACTCCATCGACTCCAGAAGGCGATCGAGTGTCCTACGCCCCATGCTGCTCATCGTCGGATTGCTCTCGACGTAGTACCAGACAACCCCCATCGCCTGTTCGAACGCCCACGCCTTGCCGCGCTCCCACTCCAGATCGTCGCAGGCCAGGGTCTGCCGGAGCACTTCCCGCGGGCCTGACTGCACCAGGTGCCAGGCACTGACCAGATCCAGCGCGGGGTCGGCCGGGCCGAAGCCACCGGTGTCGAGTACGCCGCTGAGCCGGTCTCCCGCGACCAGTACATTGCCGGGAATCAAGTCACCATGGCTCATCACGTCGGCACCCGTGCGGGGCAACTCCCGAAAATGGCTCCACAACTCGCGCAGCCGGGGCACGTCGAGCAGCCCCTCACTCTCCTCGAAGCACTTCGCCATCCAATCGTCGTGGTCGGTGAGAACGCCGCCACGATTTTCGCCGCTGAAAAGCCGCCCCCGCGTCTCGGCGTCCCGCAGGGCTGCGATGAAGGCCGCAAGGTCCTCGGCAAAAGCGTTCGACCCACTCGGGTCGGCATCAAAGGCGACCGTTCCCGGCAGCCATGTCTGGACCGACCACGGCATGGGATAACCCGCTCCAGGCTTTCCCAAGGCGACGGGTTCCGGGGCGGGGAACCGAGACACCTGTGCCAACTCCGCGCTCGCCTGGGCTTCCTGTTCCAGAACCGCCAGCGCCTCGGCAGCATCGACTAGACGCAGTGGGAAACGCGCGGAGAGGTCGTTCCCGATGCGGAAGATGGCGTGGACCGTCCCGGTCGACGACAGGGGGCGGATCGGCTTGCCGCTCCACTGAGGGAACTGTTCTTGGATCAAGGTCGCAACGATGTCGGTGGTCAGGTCCACCTGGTCATCGTGCATAGTCATTCTCGCAGGCCCTTCCACTAGGGCGTGTATCGAATGTGCTGGTCACAGCCACTCGTTGATGGCCGCTATGAGGACGGTCGCCTCGTAGCGGACCGCGAGTTTGTCGTACCTCGTGGCCACGGCCCGGTGCCTCTTGAGGCGATTGATACCGCACTCGACCGCGTGCCGAGCCTTGTAGTCCTCCGGGTCGAACTTCGGCGGACGGCCACCGCGCGAGCCGCGTTTCTTACGGTTTCGGACCTGGTCGGCCTTGTCCGGGATGGTGCATCGGATGCCACGTCTGCGCAGGTAGGCGCGGTTCTTGCGGGAGGCGTACGCCTTATCGGCGCGCACCCGCTTGGGAAGGGTGCGCGGTCTGCCCGGCCCCGGTCGGGGCACCCTGATGCGACCCAGGACGACCTCGAACTGCGGGGAGTCTCCGCGCTGCCCGGCGGTGATCACGATGGACATGGGCTTCTGTCCCTGCTCGACGGCCAGGTGCAACTTGGTGGTCAGGCCGCCGCGCGAGCGCCCGAGGCCGTGGTCGTCGGGCTCGGTGGCGACGCCGCCGGGCGGCTCCTTCTGCAGCTCCCCCTTTTCCTCGCTCCGGCGGCGTGTTGGTGGGCCCGGCAGACGGTGGAGTCGATGTTGAGGTCCCAGGTGATCAGGTCCTGCGTATCGGCCCGGGCCTGGAGCTGGGTGAAGATGCGCTGCCAGGTGCCGTCCCGCTGCCACCGGCGGAACAGGTCGTACGCCCGGCCCCACGGCCCGTACTCGGCGGGCACATCCCGCCATGGGATACCGGTACGGACCCGGAACCGTATGCCGTCGATCAGCTGCCGCCGGGTCCACACCGGCGGCCGACCCGGCTTCTTGCCCTTCGGCAACAGCGGCTCCAGCACGCCCCATTGCTCGTCTGTCAGGTCTCCACGTGCCACAAACCAAGATCATCTCACGACCAAGATCCACTTTCGATACACGCCCTAGTCCAATTCGAAACGCCGGAAGCAGACCAGATCAACTGAGACGACAGCCAGTATTCATACGCCAGGGTCCAGATCAACCGAGATTTTCGCCCACCCAGGTGTCTCAACCGTTCTGGTCGCCCCAGGTCACAGTGGCGGCTTCGGACCAGATCATTTGAGATGGGACACCGGCGCACCCCGCCGGGGTCCCACAGGTGGCTCGGCACCCGGCACCGGGAGCGGTCCGGGGCCGTGCCAGAGTGATCCGCATGATCCCCGCACATGTCCCCGACGAGCCGCCGTTGACCTACGCCGACAGCTTCGACATACCGGTCCTGTTCCGTAACGGGCCCGCGAAGAAACCCCGGCGGCAGTGGCGGACGGCCCAGCACAAGGCGTGGACCGGATCGGACGGATTCCCGGCCGCCGACGGCTGGTACGCGCCGACCACCACGTGGCGGGAGATCATCAAGGCCGCCACCGAAGTCGGCCGCGACGTCACCCCGCACTTGCAGAACCAGCCGCGCTACGCCCACGGGGAACTCGTCGCCCGAGTCTCCCCGCTGTACGCCTACCTCGGCGCGCACCCCGTGACGCCCCGGCACCCCGTGGACGGCGCAAAGGGCCGGCGCCTGACCTGGAACCCGGTCTACGCGCACGGCACCGAGCGCAGCGCCAAGGTCGCCGCTGGCTACCGGCTGGGCATGACGATGACCGAGTGGGCCTGCCGCTCGCTGCTGGGCCTCGGCCAGACCGAGCACCTCGAACTCGGCGGCCCCATCCCCGCCCTACTCAATACGTTCAAGGACCCGAAGAAGAAGCTGCCCGACCTGTGGGGACACCACGAGACGGAGCAGCTGTACTGGCTGATTGAGGCCAAGGGCGGCGACGTGGGGCTCAGGAAGCTCCGCGAGGGGTGGGAGCAGCTCGCGGCCGGCAGCAAGGTCCTCGGCGCGTACGGGCACCGCACCGTCCTGGTCGGAGCATCCGTGAGGCCGGACGACGACCTGTTCCTCACGATCGACCACGTCCTCCACCCCGGCCAGCCGCCGCTCGCCCCTGCCGGATCCGATACCGACGACGAGGCGGCGGGCCCGGGAAACCTGGAAGACCGCCTCGGCGACAGCGACGACGCACTCATCGGCGCCGCCCGCGCCCAGATGCTGGCCTACCTGGCACTGCGCTCGGCTCCCGCGGCGCAGCTGCGCACCGTACCGGTTGCCGCCGACCGCGCCTCCCGCCGTCGGCGCTCGGGGCTGACCACCCCCCTGGAAGACGACAGCCTCACTCTCGCCATGCGAGCCGACGCCCGCGGAGCAGCGGCCGACACCGAACAGCACGCCTTGCGCGCCGGAATCCGTGCCATGGGCCTCGACGACTTCCTGAGCTGCCGTATCCCCGGCACGGAGGTCCACCTCGGCATGTCCCGAAAGCTGTTCGCCGCCTGCGAGCGCCTCCACGAGGAGGACCTCGCCATCGCCCGGCGCACCCCAGGACTACGCGCCGAGGACCAACAGCCCGCCGACCTGGAACTCAGCGACGAAGCCCAGGAAGAACAGCGCCTCACCCAGCGGCGCATCTTCCGCGAACAACAGGAGGAAGCCCGCCCACGGCTGCGTCCCCTGCTGCGCGACGCCTACGAACAAGGGGCAGCAAGCGACTGGAGCGACCTCCTCCATCATCCCCAAGAGCCGGCACTCGACCTGGAGGGCGACGAGAGCCTCCTCGAAGCGGCGACGCCGGAAACCTACGTAGCCGTCAGCCGGTATGACCTGCCCGCCGCACGCCTCTAGCTCTCCCTGCACGACGATCATGGCGAGGGGCTACCTGGTCTAGCGGCTCACCTGCAAGGATGCGCCCGAAATCGAACACGTGATGCAATAGCTTGTATGCGTTGCTCTGCTATCCCTGAGGACTTGGTCGCCGCACAGTGTGCGTGGGAGCGGACCTACCGGAGCCTTGCCGATCCGGCCAACCGGCAGCGGACGACAGCTCTCCGCTGCCGCTTGCTGGAGTTGTCGGTGCAGGTGTGGTGGCATCCCTACTGGCAGCAGGCCGACACCGGGGCAACGGGCAGCGCTGCGCTCCTCGGCCCGAGAGCTGGAACCAGGGCCCCGGTAGGTGAGCGGCCCGCGCAGTGACCGGCGAGCGGCCGGACCCACTCCGGCCGCCATATCGCTGACGCTGCCCGACGGGCAAACCGTGCGGGTCCGGCTCCACGCCCGCCAGGAGGTCGCTGGCCCCCGTCCGTGGCGTTACCTCGTAGGCGTCCCCTCCTGGATCGCGCGGCCGGACGGGGTCGAGGCGGCCGAGTACACCGTCTGGGTGACCGACCAGCAGCTGACACCCATCGAAGGAGTGGACCTGTCCGGCGTGCCGACCCGGCATCTGCCCGGCCCTCCACCGCAGCCTGCCCCCGGCTGGGTAGTACGTCCCGCCCCCGAGCGCCGGGGGCGGACGGTCGTGCACGACGCCGCATGCCGCCTCGCCTCGGGCGGCGGCACGGAGCTGGGCACGCAGGAAGCCGTGGACGCTCTGATGCGAGACGGCGCTCGGGCCTGCACCGACTGTGACGCGGCCGCGGTACTGGTCCCGGCGCTCGAACTCGGCCAAGGGCACGGATAGCGCAGCGACGGCCGCTACCCTCGGCCTGCTATGGAGATCCCGGAGCCCGCCGGCCCGCCCTACCTCGATCCCGACCGAGGAGATCCGCAGCGACCGGTCTGCGGAATCTGCCCGGCCACCCGTTACCCACGAGAGCAGTTCGTCGTCTACAGCAGGCCCTCCTGGGCATGCCCCTTCAACCCGGCGGACGGGCACCGCTACACCCGCTACGAGGGAGTGCCGGCCTGCGTGCACCCGGACAAAATCAATCTGGAGCCCGACAGGATCGCACCGCCTCCGAAGACACCGCCGGACCAAGAGGAGACACCGGCTCGCCGCCGGGGGTGGCGGCATTCCTGGTGGGCTCGCCTCACGCGCCGGCAAGGCCGGTCATGAAGCGTCGGGCCGCCAGGAGGCGCCAAGATCGGCAAGGTGCCCGCGGAGTACACCGCGCTGCTCCTCCAAGTCCTGCGAGGCCGGCGACAGGAGATAGATGTTGTCCCGGTAGGGGCGGAAACCCAGGCGCTCCCACCCCTGGGCGATCCTGGCGTTCACACGGTCCCACTCGGCCTTGTCCGTCAGACGCTGGCTGCTGAGGTCGGTGATGCCGGGCGAGCAGGCGACGGCCCGGCAGCCGGCCATGAGCCGGGTGATCGCCTCACACGCGAGTACGGCCGCCAGGCCGTGCCCGCGCCACGGGAGATCCAGCGTCACGCGATCCATGACGAGCAGCGCCGAGCCGACGTACTCCAGACGTTCGCTGACTTCGTCGGTGAAGGAGCCAGTGTCGGGATCAAGGAGGGCCTGGGCGGTCTCGTACAGCTCCTCGGACTCCTCCTCCATGGCCCAGAAGGCGTTGCGGCCTCGGTCGAGGTGCACCCGGTAGAAGGTCATGGACCCGACGGGGGCGTCCTCGACTGTGCGGAGCGAGGCATCGCGGGCCATGTCCCCGCTGGGGCCGACCAGTTCGTGCTCCGCGGCGCGGGTGCGTCGGCGGTGCAGGACTGCCACGTTCCAGCGCTCCAGCGTGTCGGCCTGCGGGGTGTCCCAGAGTTCGTCGTCATAGGAGATACGCAGGCGCAGCTCGGAGGGATCGCCGGGGAGAGAGGAGGGGTCGATCACTGCGGCAGCCTAACGAGAGCCGCGTGCGTGCGCGCACGACAGAGCCCTCGGATTCCAGGCGGTGGAATCCGAGGGCTCGGAGTCGTGAAGAGGTGGAGTGTGGGTTAGTTCTCGGTGGAGTCGTCGGCGGGGCTGTCCGTGTGGTTGCGGCGTGCCAGGAGAAGGGCGCCTCCGCCTGCTGCGATCAGCACGCCGGCACCGCCGATCAGCCACGGTGTGGCGTCGGCTCCGGTGTGGGCGAGGGAGCCCGTCGGCGCCTTCGGCGTGGAGTCCCCGACAAGGGTCGCGGCCACGGACGAGGAGTCGGCATCCGGCGTGTGGCTGTCCGAGACGGAGGGCGTGGCGCCTCCGGTGCCGCTGCTCGGCTTGCCAGTGCTGGACGGGGAGGGGGTGGGCTTGTGCGTCGGCTTGTCCGAGGGGTCGGGCTGCGGTTCGGTGGCCGTCTTGGCGTTCGTGACGGTCACGGTCACCGGGGCTCCAGGGCCCGCGGTGAACGTCTTCGTCGACTTGTAGAGGTCGTAGCCGGCGGGGGCCTTCATCTCCTTGACCCAGAACTTCGTGCTGCGGCTCGGCACGGGCAGTTCGCCGGCGGCCGTGCCCTTGGACCCGGTGGTCAGGGTGAGCAGCGTGGAGGTGCCGGTGCCGATGTTCACGGTCGCGCCGGGCAGGAGCTTGCCGGTCTTGTCGTCCTTGGCCTGCAGGAGGACCTTGGCCGCCTTGAACGGGTCGGTGATCGTGAGCCGGGTGGCGTTGCCCGGGGTGACGATGACGTCCTGGTCGGCAACGACCTCGTGGAGCGGGCTGCCGGACCCCGTCTGCTTGAGCCGGTAGATGCCCGGCGCGAGGTCGGGGAAGGTCAGCTTCCCCTGGGCGTCGCTCTGACCCCGTCCGGCTTCCTGGCCGGTGGAGTCGAGCAGCAGGAACGCGGCGCCGGGCAGGGCGTCTCCGGCCGTGTCCTTCGTGGTGATCTCGACGCTGCCTGCGTCCGGGGCCGGGGTCTCGGCGGGAGCGGCGGAGGCCAAGGGGGCCGGTTCGGAGGGCTCGGCGCTGGCGACCGGCGCCCAGGTCAGGGTGCCGACCGCCGCGACGGCGACAGCAGCAGCGGATCGAACGAATCGTGCGTGCACGAGGAAGAGGACTCCTTGGGGCAGGGGACGAGGGAGGTCATCGGGTGTGGCCAGAGGCCGGGGCGGGAGGTGGCGGGGCGACGGGTGGGTTGCTGTTCGGTTGCTTGCCTGTCGGAGTGGCGACGTAGAGGGCGCGGCGGGTCTGGGTGGGGACGTCCTGGACAGTGCGCCGCAGTGGTTCGGTGGAGATGAGCGAGGCGGTGAAGGCCGCGACGAGCGTGGTGGGCGTACCGAACGAGAAGCGCGCCGTCCAGTGCGGCTCACTGGGATACCCACCCCAAGCCCGCCAGGCCAGCTCGCTGGAACCGCCGGTGGCGTAGCGGTGGCGTACACCGCCGAGTCCCTCCGGAGTGAGGAAGGTCTGGGTGCCGTCAGTCTTGACGGCATGGCTCCAGGCGCGGGTGAGCAGCGGCGCGTACGCCTCGTATGGTGCCGTCTCGTCCTGGAACAGCCGGTCCTGGTCGCTGTACCTGTCTTCGAGATAGAGGTCGAGCAGCTCGCTGTGGACGTCGTGCAGCATTTCGGCGGGGGTGGTGGCGTCGAAGGTGATCCGCCAGGCGGGCGGGGTGAACGGGGCCCGGTGGGCGTTGATGGTCCACGTGCCCTTGCCGGGCTTGTCGGGCTGGGGGTCCAAGGTGGTCTGCAGGCGTAGGCACGGGCTGAATGCGGCGGCCGTGCCTGCTTCGGTCTGGGCGAACGGCCAGCCCTCCTCGAAGGGGAAGGCCCACACGACGCGGGGGTCGACGGCGCCGGGACCGGCGAGGTGGCGAGGCAGGACCTGCACACTCTGGGCCGGGTCGAGATTCTCAAGGGAGTGGGTGAGCACGGGCGGGGCTCCTGCGGAGGAAGGACGGGCTGCCGGGTGGGAAGGGCTCGGCTCAGCGAGTGCGAGCGCCGCCGCGCGCGGTCGGCGGGGCGGGAGCCGTTGGCGTGCTCCTGTTGGCAGCACGGCCCGGCGAAGACGCCGCCCATGCTCCCGGGAACCAGACAGCGGTGTATTGCTCAATGGCGTCACGGAGCCCGGTGAACTCAGCTCCCTCCCACGGTGGTTGACCGGCGCGGTGGTACTTGTTGAAGGTGCCGTGAGTGGAGTTGTTCAGGGGCCTGTTGCTAGCCACGTCGCGGCGGTGGAAGGTGCCGTGGTCCAGGAAGCTGAGGGTGACCGCATCAATCTCGCCGCGGTCCGGGTGGACGACCGCGAGGCGCAGACCGCCGTAAGTGTCCGCGTGGATGGTGCGGGTGAAGTCGATTCGGAGCCGAAGGTGCGCGCCTGGAGTCGGCGCGGCGAGGTAGGTGTTGCCCACGACGGTGCTGTCGTGAAAGGGGAGGCGGAGTTCGGCGAAGAACTCAGGGGCTTGCAGGGACAAGGATGATCTCCGGTCGGGTCAGGCGCGTGCTACCGGCGCGGGCCGGGCAGGGCCGGTCGGCTGGTGGTGGTGCTCCAGCGCGGGACGCTGGCCGCGGGTAGCGCAGCCGGACGGCGGGAGGAGACGGCCCGCTGCACGTCGAGCGGAGTGGGAGCCGGCGGGCCGGGCGGGAGGATCGGGGTGAGCTGGGCCATCCCCTTGATGTAGCTGGAGGTCACCTCGCGCCACCGGGGCAGGGGCGCCGGATCGGCGACGCACTCGGTGACGGCGGTGAGCAGGGCGACCGGGGTGTCGGTGCTGGCCGTGGCGTACCAGACGGGCCGGTCGATGGACTTGCCCGCCCACAGCTGCCAGCGGGCGTCCCGCGTGGTCAGCTCGGCTTCCGGATCGAGGTCGCCGGTGGTGAACTCCATGCCGGCGTGCCCGTCCGGGGCCTGGACGGCGAAGACGCCCCAGCGCGGGCGGTCGATCTCCCAGCCCTGTTTCAGGAGGGGGACGACGGCGAGGAAGGGGTCGTGCTCGTCGGTCCCGGAGACCGGCCGGGCGAGGTAGGCGTCCGGTCCCTGCTCGTACGCCGTGGCCAGGACCGTGGTGAACGCGGTCACGAACTCGGTGGGGACGCGGTCGTTGAAGCAGACGCCCCACGCGGGCGGTCCGAAGGAGTCCTTGTAGGCGTTGATGCGCCAGAGTCCGTCGTCCTCGCCTTCGGGCAGGTAGCCCAGGCGTACGCGCCGGTCGGGAGCGCTCACGTACACGTTGGAGTCCTCGTCGTACCGCAGGTCCCAGCCGAGGTCGAGCAGCGGGGCGAGGGCGGGGTCGCCGGTTCCGGTGGTGGAGGCGAGGTGGCGCGGGGAGACGTAGACGTCGCCGTCGATGTCGTGGTGCGGATCGGACTGTGGGTTCATCGGTCCGCCCTCGTGGAGACGGTGATCTCGTCGGCGGCGAGGTCGAGGCGTTCGGTGACCTCGGCGGTGGTGCGGCCGGTGACGATGTAGAACCCGGCCCGGGCGGTGAACAGGTCGCCGTCGGGCGGCAGAACGAGCTGGTCGCCGATCTCGCGGATCCACTGCACCTGGCGCAGCCAGGGGGTGTGGGCGGCGAAGGGCTGGTTGATGTGCCGGGCGGTGAGGGTGCCGGAGGCGTCCGGGTAGAGCATGCGGATGCCCGCGGCCCCGCTGCGAGTCCGGGTGAGGTCCGGCGCTCGGCCGCAGGCAAGGTCGGCGGCGGCCCTGGGCAGGTCGATGCCTGTGGCGAGGCGGACGAGGTGGCCGATCATGTCGCCGCCGATACGCGCGTTGACCTCGATCAGCCGGGGCCTGCCGTCCACGAGACGCAGCTCGACGTGCTGCACGCCGTCGGTGATCCCCAGGGCCTTGACCGCAGCAGCGGCGGCCGGGGCGACCTGGGCCAGGAGCGGGTCGGCGGCATCGACGGTGTGCCCGGTCTCGTCGAAGTACGGTGCGGGCCCGAGGTGCTTGCGAGTCACGGCGACCGCGGTGGTCTCGCCGCGGTGGGTGACGCATTCGACCGAGAACTCCGGCCCATGGAGGTACTCCTCGACCAGGACGCCGGTGTCCTCGCGGCTGCGGCTCGCTCCGGCCGAAGCGAACGCGAACGCGGCGGGCAGTTCTTCGGGCTGATCAACGCGGATCACGCCGATGCTGCCGGCGAACGCCGCTGGCTTGATGACTGCTGGCAGGCCGAGAGTCATCGTCGCCAGGCCGGCCTCCAGCAGTGTCCGCGCCCTCATCGAGGCGGCCGAGGGCACGCCATGACGGGCGAACAGGGTGCGGGCCGTGGCCTTGTTGCGGCAGGCCCGCATCACCTCGACGGACGGCGAGGACAGACCGAGCGCGCGGGCGAGACGGGCGGTGGGGACGAGGTGCCACTCGTCCCAGGTGACCACGCCGGCAAGGTCGTGGCGCTCGGCCAGGGCTCGGCCTCCGGCGAACAGTGCCGCGGGGTCGCTCAGATCGACCACGGCGTGGTCGACGATGAACGGCTTTTCCCACGACGGCTCGGTGCCGGTGAGCAGGACGACGTCGTACGCGGCGGCCACTTGCTCCAGGCAGTAGCCGCGATAGGTCTCGTCACCGGGAGAAACGACGAGTACGAGGGGACGAGCGGACAAGAAGAGGTTCTCCGTATCGGTGGACGGCAGGGTGAGAAGAGGAAAGGGGGTGTCTCAGGCGGCACGGCGGCGACGCAGCTCGAACGCCGCAGCCCAGTGCGGGTGTTCGTCGATCAGGCGGCGGGCGTAGAGGGCGGTGTAGTTGTTGTTCAGCCCGGCGACTCCGTGGGGGAGCTGGCGGCGCAGGTCCTCGAACAGGTCCTTCGAGCTGACCCGGGTGGCGCCGGCGGCCAGGCGGCGAGCGGCCATGCGTTCCAGGGCCCTGTAGACGTGCGGGTTGTGGGCGTCGAAGGCGTGGAACTGCTCGGTGATGGTGCGACCGGTCGCGCGGTGCGACCCGAGAGCGGCGATGGACATGAAGGTCTCCACAGGCTGGGCGTGCAGCGGGTTCAGGTGCGCAGGGCGGGATCGGTGCGCAGGCGGGCGAAGGCGTAGAACAGACCAAGGGCTTGCAGGGCGGCGCAGGCGGTGATGACGTGGCCCAGTGCGTCGGGCGGGGTGAGTGCGGTGAGTACGCCGGCGACGGGGAAGGGCAGCAGGAGGATGAGGATGGTCGCCGACAGGGTGCTGCCGAACTTCTCCGGTGGGATCAGGCGGGAGCGCAGGGTGCGCAGGACGACCGTCATGCCGCCGTCGCCCGCCATGAGGACCGCGACCAGGACCAGGTAGGACCGGTAGTCGGGGGCCTGGGCGGCGGCGAGACATCCGAGCGAGGCGAGGGCGGCGCAGGCGGCGCCGACCGGCCACAGGCCGAGGCGGTCGAGGGCGAAGCGGCAGAGCGTGACGCTGAGGAGCGTCGCTGCGGCAGCGGCGGACCAGACGAGGCCGACTGCGGTGGTGGACTGCCCGAAGTGCTGGACGACGATCACGGGGCCGGCCGCTTGGAGAAGGCCGGTGGCCAGGTTGGACAGGGTCAGCCCGGTCACGAGCCAGCCGAGCGCGGGCAGCGAGCGGATGGTGCGCCATCCGGTGAGCAGTCCGGCGCCGGACTGCCGCTTCGGTGCAGGGGCCGGTGCCACGGGCGAGGGTGGGGTGCGCAGGGCGAGCAGCGCGGCAAGCAGCGAGAGCACGGTGATCACCGCGAGCATCGACGGCGGCCCGGTAAGCAGGATCACTCCGGCGAGCGCCGGACCGGCCAGGGTCGCCGTCTGGTCGATGCCGAGCAGGACGGCCTGGACGCGGTGGGCCCGCCGTCCTGCTCGGCGTCCGGCGGTGGCGCCCGCGGTCTCGGCCGCGATATAGCTGAACTCGGTGAGCACGCCGGTCGTCGCCGCCAGCACCATCACGGTCGCGCTCGCCATGGTGCCGGACGGGTGGAAGTGAAGCAGGACCGCGCCGGCGGCGAGGGCCAGCGCCCGGCCCAGGGAGGCAAGGTGGAAGACCACAGCGGCACCGCGCCGGTCGACCATCGATCCGGCCCACCCGAACGCAGCCAGACGCGGGATCCACTCCAGGGCGAACGCGGTGCCTGTCAGCGCGGCGGAGCGCGTCGTGGCCAGGACGAGCAGCGGGATGCCGTAGGTGGACATCGCGAACGCCAACGCGTCCGCCGTGCGCGGCAGATAGATGCTGCGCATCAGCCCGCCGGTGTGGCGTGCGTGCCGGGGGGTGACCGCTACGTTCACGCGACCGGCTCAGGCTCGGACACCCTGGCCACCTGGAGGTTGTCGGCCAGCCACTGGATCAGGAGCGTGCGGAGACGCGCCAGGGCCGCCTCCGCACCGTCGGCGCGCTCGGTGGTGAGCGACGGCACAAGCAGGTCAAGGACGCACCGGATACGGCCGCTGAACTCGCAGACGGGGGCCGGGACTGCATGACGCCGGGCCCAGCGAGCCATCGCGTCGTACAGATCCGCCAACTCCATCCCTGCCGCGGTCAGTTCCAGACCAGCACCGGGGGCGATCCGAACGAGACCGTGGGCGCGGGCCGTGTCGGAGGCGCTGCGCAGTTGATGCGTGGAGAGGTCGGGCAGGGTGCTGGCCAGCCGTCGCGGCGGTATGGCGCCGTTGTCGTCGATCTCGGTGATTAGGCGGACCAGGGGCCGTGAGGCGAGCACTTCGACAGCACGCTGCGCTTCGGCAGAGGTGAAGGGGGTGTTCATCGGCGCGGACCTCCCGCCGGGATGGCTGCCTTCGGGCGGGCGGTCGTGGCGTGCGAGAAGAGGTCTCCGTTGTGCCAGGCCGGAGAGGGGTGGGCTGTCCGAGCGGTTGGGAGTGCCGTGGGGGCCGGCCTCGACTGGCTGCTGATCCACGGCTTCGGCTCGGGCTTCGCCTGGGGGTGCCCCCAGACCGGGTGCTGGGCGGCCTGGTCGAGGGGCTGCCCGGCGGACCAGGCGGACAGGGTGCCGAGCACAGGGCCCAGGCCGTCGCCGGCCTCGGACAGCCGGTAGGGCTGCCCCATGCCGTCGGAATCGACCAGGCCGTCGGCGACGAGCTGCCGCAGCGGCGGGTAGATGTTTGTCCAGTCACTGCTGGGCATCACGATTCGGGCCAGCGCCCGGCCGCTGACTTCCTGGCGGGACTTGAGCACCCACAGGATGGCGGCGGCATGGCGCCGAGTGAGCAAGGTGAGGCTGTCCTCGATCTGCTCGATGGCGGGCAGCGGGCGGTCCGCCTTCTCCAGGTGCTCCTCGGCCCAGGTGACGATCATCGGCAGGACCGGCAGCAAGGCGACGCCGCGTTCGGTGTGGCCGTAGGTCACGTGCCGCGCGGTGTGCTCGGTGCGTTCGACGAGGCCGGCGTCGCACAGTGCCTTGAGCTTGGGGTGAAGCTGGCCGTTCTGCAGCCAGGACACCTTGGCCGCCAGCTCGCTGTAGCGCAGCGGCGGGCCGGAGAGCGCCAGGAGGATCCTCACGTTCCAGCGCGGGGTGATCATGGCGAGGGCCTCGGTGACCCGGGCGATGTCGGCGCCGGTGTCAGGGGGCAGAGCGGTGATGGCCAAGGGAGGAACTCCTGGGTAAATGAAGGGGGGATCGCCTGCGGGTCAGCGGCTGTGCGCAGGACTTGGCGCCACAAGAGGCGGAGCAGGAGCTGGCGGCGAAGGAGCCGGCGGGGTCGGCGTCGGGGCCGAGACGCGGGCCAGGCTCTGCAGGACGGCGGCGACCGATTTGGCCTGGACCTCGCGGACGGCGACGGCTTCGGCGAGGCGGCGTGCACCGTCGAGGAGGTGGGAGACCTCGTGCGGGCCGAGCTGCCGCTCGGGGTGGACGAGCCGGGCGAGGTGGTCGCGGTGGAAGGCGATGCTGCGCTCGGCGAGGGCGAGGTCGTCGTGCATACCGAGCAGGGCGGAGAGCATGCCGGGCGGCTGGTCCTGGGCGCGGGCTTCGAGGTCGGCGAGCGGTGCGCCGTACAGGTCCTCGATCCGTCCGGCTATGTCGGTGGACGTGAGGTGGGGCAATCGGTGGCTTTCACGGTCGGCGGGCCCGGGCCGCCCCGGCACGCGGAGGTGCCGGGGCGGCGGACGGGGGCAGGGTTGCGGTGGCCCTGAGCTGAGCCGTGCGGACGGGCCGGGCATGCTGGGCCGGTGGGGGCATGGTGCGCAGCAGCTCGCCGAGGGCGGCGCGGTAGCCGTCGCGGGCCTCCAGTGCCGCGTCCAGCCACTGCGCGTCGAAGCGGAGCTGGTCCGCCGACAGTTCGCCCATGTCGCGGTCCGGATCCATGTCGGCGTGAACGCGGTCGCGGACGCGGGCGACCTGTTCCTCGGTCAGTGCCAGGAAGGACCGCAGTTCCAGGGCCCGGGCGAGCGCGGGCGCGGCATCGTGGCCGACAGTCGCCTCGTACAGCTCGGCCACCGGGCTCCCGAAGACCTTCTGCAGGTCCGCGTCCATGGTGCTGGCCTTGTCCCGGCTCATCGAGCGGCCCTTGTCGACCGCCACGCCGTCGCCGGGGCGGCTGTACCAGCAGGCCGGTGGGGGGCGCTGGTCTGCACCGCCGGCCCGGTTCGAGGTCGAAGACGGGCGAGGCGCTCTGCGGCGAGGTCCTTCTTCCCCGGAGCGTCTGGGTCGAGGAGCCATCGCACGACCATCGCCCGGCCGTCGCGGGCGGTGACGGCCGCGTTCACCCGGTGTGCGAGACCCATCGTCGGGTCGTCGACCTCACTGGGCTGGCTTTGCAGTGCGGCGAGGAGGTCGTCCTCCGCGCGCTCCAGCACGGACTGGGCCTCGACGAGAAGGCCGTGCCACTTGACGACGTCGGTGGCGTCAGAATTCGCGGTCGGCACCGCGGCGACCGCAGCCTTCAACTGGTCCATGCCCATCTCGAAGCGCGCTTCGATCCGTTCGGTGAGCACGCCCACGACATCCTCAGACTCATCGGATATGCCGTCGGACAAAAGAGGTCTCCTGTTCTGAAAGGCCGATGCCTAGGGGAATGTGAGAGGCGGCCGTACTCGGCGGCTCAGCTGCTTACCGGGGCGTGCTGAATTCCGGTCAGTCGAGACACATACGGACGTCGCGGTAGACGTACGTGCCGGAGACCCAGCCCTTGACGCCGGTCGTCTTGTCCGTGATGTAGACCCAGTTGCCGCTCTTCTTGGAGACGCTGAACTTGTGGCTCTTGTAGAGCACGCCGAGCGCCGTGGACTTCGAGCTGGCCTTGGACCGGATGGTCACCGCCTTGGCGTGCACCGCGTACGGCAGCGGCGGGAGGTCCTGGCAGCTGACCGCAGGAACGGCGGTTGCTGCGGTGGGTACGGTCGCCGCACTGGCGGTGGTGGCGGACAGCACCGGCAGCGCAACTGCGCCGAGCATCGCTGCGGTTATGGCAATTCGGGTGGAGCGCATGCGGAAGAAACCTCCGTGAAGGTGTGGGGAATGTGCGGAAGGGCGCCGCGGGGTTGTCCCGGCGGCTGTATAAGAGTCCGGAGAATCGCCGGTTTGGCTAACCGGCGATCGTCGGCTATGTTGCGCCGCCCGCGTCGGGCTGAGCGCTCAGCGCGAACGGCCAGGCGGGCGCGCGGCAGGGGCCTTCGCCACGCCGGCCAGCCGGCTGGTGGCGGCTGCTGGGCGGACCGGCGGGAGGGGGCCAGCCTCGCCAGTGAGGCGGTCGTCGCACCACTGCAGAGCCTCGCCCACCGTGTCGAAGCCGCCCTCGCGCAGGGTGTGTGTCCACGTCTCGGCGTCGACCTCTTCGACCACGACGCGAAACGGCGACGGGGCGCGCTCGTCCAAGGCGCGCAGGGCCACGACGACGACCATGTCCTCCGGGTTGTCGCTGGTATAGGAGTAGCCCATGGCGTAGTGGTCGCCGTCGCCGGCGAGGCGTCGTTCCAGCGCTCGCGTGGCGTCGTCCGCCGCCGGCGGGCCCAGCTCGGGGTCGAGGCCGATGGCGTCGGTCGGACAGCCGCGGTGGATGAGCCACGACTGCGCCATCGCGGGCAGCGGCAGCGGGGCCTGCTCGAAGCTGAACGTCTGCTTCTCGTAGTCCCGCTGCAGATGCACGGCGAGCACCTGGGGCATGCCGGGGTGTCCCCAGGTCGCGGTGCGGTCGAACAGGACGTAGTAGCTATGCGGCCCGTCGTGGTGTTGGGCGAGGGGGACGAGCATGTCCTCGTGGACGGCGACCTTGCGGTAGAAGTCGAGGTACTTCTCCTCATCGGCATCGAGGTCGTCCAACTCGAAGTCAACTTGGGGGATGGGCTTCCGGACCGGCTCCGGTTCGGTGGGAGACAACAAGGGGCCTTTCGATGGAGTTCAGCGCCGCTGCACCGAAGTTGACGGCGATGTGCCGGGGCGCGCTGGGACCTTCGGCGTCTGTGTCGTTGGGGTCCGGCGGGCGGCGAACAGTGCGGCTCGTCCAGCGTCGGTGAGCGCGACCGGCTGGCCGGCGTGTACGGGGTGGCCGGTGTCCCGGGCAACCAGGCCGGCGTCCTCCAGCCGCCGTAGCTTGGCGTGGGAGATGCGGGTGCCGGAGGCGGCTGTGACGGACATCCGGCCGGTCAGAAGGTGTTCGTAGAGCTTGGCGCCGCCGGCAATGGCGAGCAGCGCTGCCTGGTCGTCCGTCGAGAGCTGCTGTGCGTCGGGCGCGCTGAACGCTGCTGCGGCTTCGATGGGTTCGAGGACGGCGAGCACCGCCCGGGCGGCGGCGTCCCGCGCGTCGGCAGCCTCTTCCAGCTGGTCCACGGTGCGGTCGATACGTGTGAACAGGGCGCCGTCGACGTCGAACTCGCCGCTGGAAAGGCGGTTGAGGAGGCGCAGGTAGAAGATGACGCCGGCCTGAGTCTTGGCCAGTTCCCGGTGCCGGTCGACCAGCAGGGCGTGCTGCTCGTCGAGGACGCCGCGGTCGCGGAAGGCCCACAGAGTGTCGATGTCGTGCCCGGTGGCGGCCTCGAGGCGATGGTCGAGCGGGGAGACCACGCGCCGGGTGGTCGGCGCGGGTTCAGGGGGCATAGGCGACGCTCCGTGCGTTCAGCGGGTGGGATGGTGCGCAGGGTTGGGTGCGGGACGGGGCAGACCCGGCGTCGCGGTAGGCGGCGGACCGGGCCGGGGCACAGGCGCGCGGGTGGCCAGCTGCGGGGAACGGGAGCGTGCCGCGTGGGTGCGGGCGCTCAGCGGCCGGCGGGTCATCCCCAGGCGGCGGCCGACCTCGTCGTAGACGTCGTTGCCCGCGCGCGGCCGGACCGCGACGACGTGGATCTCCTTGTGGTGGGCGGATCCCGCTGGCGCCGGGCGGACGCCGTAGACGACGCGCCAGTCCTTGCGGGAGTCCACGAACAGCTTCCTGAAGCCTTCCAGGTCGCCGTCGAGGCGCAGTCCAAAGCGCTGTGCGTTCACGACTTCTTGCAGGTAGGCGAGGGTGAGGTCGCGTATGTCGCTGGGGGCCTGGAGGAGGTCGGTGAGCGCGCGGGGGTCGAAGCTCAGTCCGAAAGCGGGCTGTCCCTGTCCCGCGGTCATGATGCCGGCTCGGCGGCTTCCGGCGTGGCTGCCGACTCTGTACGTACGGACGGCGGCGGGCCGGGCAGAAGACGGTGCGCGGGACGGTCAGGAGAGGTCATGCAGGCTGACAGCGGTCCACCTGGAGCGCGGATCGCCGCGACAGCGTGAGTGAGGAAGTCCCGGTGCCACACAAACAGGCCGGAGAGCCCGGACTCGGGATCCTTGTGCTGTTGGTAGGCGAGCCACAGAGCATGAAGCCAGGCCACGACGTCGTCGTGCTCCTGCCACTGCAAGCACCAGGGCGCCGCGGTGGTGACCTCCGCCCCGTAGACCGGGAGGAAGAAGTCGTCGACCCAGTCGGACAAGGCGTCGAGTTCGTCCTCGCGCTCCTCGCCGTCCAGTTCCAGGATCGGACGGGGCTCCGGTGGAGCGGCGGCAGGCGGGCCGCCGAGTCCCGGCATGCCGAACGCGGCGAACGGTGACCCGCCCGGTGTCGGGGCGGACGCGAGGTGGTCGATCTGCTGAGCCTGTTGCGCCGACTGCTCCATGAGCCGTCGCACGCTCGCTTCGATTCCCTCCAGGTGCTGATCCGGAAGACGAATCGGCTCCAACTCTCCATCGTCAACTGGCTTTTCGGATTCGGGCATTGAGAAGTTCGGCCTCCTACGAGACGCGGAATGAAGGAAATGCGGGGGCCCTCGCGCGGCGCCGCCGGCGGATTGGACGGTGTTCCGGCGGTATTGCGCCGACGGCTGCGCGTGGGGGCAGGCAGGGACAGGGATCAGAAGGTGAGAACCACGTCGTCCTGGGTGAGGGTTGCGCGGATCGTCTCGGTGAGCCGGTCGGCCGCGATCGACGCGTAGTGCTCGGTCTTCTCCACGCCGATGAAGTCCCGGCCCTCCAGCAAAGCGGCCACGCCCGTGGAGCCGGAGCCGGCGCAGAAATCGAGAACTGTGCCGCCCTCGGGGCTGATCTTGACCAACTCGCGCATCACCTCGACCGGCTTCTGCGTGATGTGCTGCCTCGCCTTACCGCTGGGCTGCGATGCCGAGTACATGCCCGGCAGATAGACGGGGTTGCGGGAGCCGTCGATCGGCCCCTTGCTGGCCCAGACGATGAATTCACAGTTCTGGGTGAAACGGCCCTTCTGGGGCCTGGCCTGCGGCTTGTGCCAGGCCAGGACACCGCGCCACAGCCATCCGGCCGCCTGGATCGCGTCCGTCGTGGTCGGGAGCTGGCGCCAGTCGGTGAAAAGCAAAGCGGTCCCACCGGTCTTGGTCAGGCGGTGGGCTTCGGTCATGATCTGCGTCAGCCAGAACGCGTAACTGCGTCCGTCCATGTTCTCGCCGGTGAAGTCGGCGAGGTCGTTCTTGGCGTCGGCGGAGGTGTACTTCTGCTTCGCGGAGCGGGTAGTGCGCTCCTTCGCGGTCCGGCCTCCGCTGTTGTACGGCGGATCGGTGATGACGGAGTCAACGGAGCCGTCCGGAAGGCCGGAGAGAACGGCCAGGGCATCGCCCTGGTGCAGGGAAAAAGGCAAAGAGGAACCCCGATTCGGGTGCGGAAACGCGGAGGGAAATAGCCACCTCGCGCAGGAGTCCTCGCGGGCCGGAAGTGGGCATGCAGAAGCCCAGGGCCGCAGACCGAGGAAGGCGAGGGGGAGTCCAAAAACTGTAGAGGCGAAACCGCCGACGACCAAGAAGCGCCCTGCCGAGGTATCGGTTTCCGGCACCTCACGCCGACTTTTTGGTCAACCGCCGATCCGGGCCTACTGTTTTTGAACCGCCCGGCGCACACCGCCGCTGGCTACTTCCCTGCCACACCTCACGGAGGTACCCCCTGCCCCGGCACGCCTAGCTCACGGCCCGGCCACGCGGAGCGAGCGGCAACTCCCCCGCACCGGCCCGCCCCTGATCGCCCACCCCGGCTGCCGCGCCCTTCCGAGACGCCTCGCGCACGCGGCACGCCGGACACCGCACCCCCAAGGACACGTTCATGACGTCGCGCTACCCACCCATGCCCGAAACCGCTGACCGGCGAGCGGTCCGCTCGGATTGAAGGGGCTCGCCGCCGGCATCGGCGTCGTCTTCCTCTCCCCGATCCTGATCGCCGGTACCGGCATGATGCTGGCCTCCTCGGCCGACGCCGTGCAGAGCAGCGGCTCCTTCACCAGCTGCCTGACCGACATCGACAGCGACAAGGTCGCCGAACAGGTCACCAAGATCCTCGACGGCGCATCCGCCAAGGACGTGCACGTCGAGGGCCTGGACCTGCCCGCCGAGCAGGTCCCCAACGCCCAGACCATCGTGGCCACCGGCCTCTCCCTCGATGTTCCCAAGAAGGGGCAGATCATCGCGCTCGCCACGGCGATGCAGGAGAGCCGACTGCGCAACTTGAACTACGGCGACCGCGACTCCCTCGGCCTGTTCCAGCAGCGCCCTTCCCAGGGCTGGGGCAGCGCCGAGCAGATCCGCGACCCCACCTACGCGAGCGAGCAGTTCTACAAGCACCTGCTCAAGGTGAGCGGGTGGCAGCAGATGACCGTCACCCAGGCCGCCCAGGCCGTGCAGAAGTCCGGCCTGCCGGACGCCTACGCGCAGTGGGAGCAATTGGCCACCGCACTGCAGACCGCCATCGCCAAGACCTTCCCCGACGGCGGTAACGCGGACGGCAAGAACACCGGCCAGGACAAGAAGCCGTCGGCCACAACTGGCTGTACGCCGGGCCAGGACGGTTCCGGGTTCGGTCGCATCCCCGAGGGGAGCGTGCCGAAGGGCTACGCGATCCCCAAGGACGCCGACCCGAAGGCGCGCAAGGCCCTCACCTGGGCGATGCAGCAGCTCGGCACGCTCTACCAGTGGGGCGGATCCTGCACGAACGCGCACGGTCCCGACCCCCTGGGCCGCTGCGACTGCTCCAGCCTGATGCAGCAGGCGTACGCGCACGCCGGCGTCACGCTCACGCGCACCACGTACACGCAAGTCAACGAGGGCAAGGCGGTCTCGCCGTCGGAACTCAGGCCCGGTGACCTGATCTTCAGCCGCGGCAGCGCCGCACGACCCGAGCACGTCGGCATGTACATGGGCGAGGGCCTCGTCATCGAGGCGCCGCGCACCACCAAGCCGGTCCGGATCACCCCGATCAAGGACTGGACGATCCTCGCCGCCCGCCGCGTCCTCTGACGCCGCAGCCGCCCGGCATCGCCTCGCGCGGCCCTGCCCCGCGGCCACTTCCGCGCCCTTCGCGCACCTCCCCCTCCGCTTTCACCTTCCCCGCCGGCCCTCGCTGGGCCCGCGTATGCAAGGAGCCCCACCACCCCTATGTCCGTCCCCCTCGCAGACCGCGTCATCCAGCTCGCCTACGACCCAGGAATCTCGCCCAAGGGCGGTGGGTTGCCCGGTTTGAGCGTGCTGAAGAACGTCGTCAACAGCATCAACCTGTTCGGGATCATCGCCGTCGTCGGCGCCCTCGCCGTCTCGCTCGGCGTATGGGCCTGGGGCCACCACACCGGTGGCCACCAGGCCGAGGCCAACGGGAAGAAAGGCGCGATCGTCGCCGCCGGAGCCGCCCTCGGTCTGGGTGCCGCGAACGGCATCGTGGCCTTCTTCTCCGGCCTGGGCTCGCAGGTCCACTGATGCGGAAACGATCCCCTTCCCTCTCCCTGTCCTCGTACGGCACGGGGTGGTCGGCCAACCGTCGCATCGCGATCGTCGCCGCCTCCGTCGCCGTCCTGCTCGCCATCGCCGGTGTCGTCGCCCTGCTGACCGGAGGCGGGAACGGCCACCAGGCTCCGGATACTGCGACGCCCGCCCCGACCGGCAGCCCTTCCTCCTCCGAAGCCGCACCGAAGCCGTCCTCCGGATCCGGGTCGGTGCCCAAGCCGCCGCAGATTGCCGAGCCGGTCGCCTACGCCACGGCAGCGGCCCAGATGCTGTGGTCCTACGACACCCGTGACACCAGCCGTGACCAGCAGCTCGCCGGCATGCGCGCCTGGATGACCACCGAGACCAAGTACGCCGACTGGGCATCGGTCTCCAGCCAGGTACCCGACCCGGTGCTGTGGTCGCGCATGGCCGACCAGGACCAGCACGCCACCGCCCACGTCACCGAAGGCCACTACCCCGGCGCCTTCAAGCAGGCGCTGGCCGAGGACCCGTCCGCGATCACCGAGGCGTACATCTACGTCGTCACCGTCAACGGCAAGCAGCAGATCGCCTGGAAGAAGGGCGGCGGCGGGACCGAGGAACGGGCAGTGACCCTCGCCGTCCAGTGCCGCCCGAACCACGACTGCACCCTGGCCGCCATCGCTCCGAGCGTCACGCAGTGACCCGCGCCTAAGACAAGAAAGGAGGAGTAACTCCTCGTGGGTTTCTGTGATTTCCCCTTGGCGGACAAGCTGTGCGCCGTCGGCGACGCGGTCGACTTCGCCTCGGATCCCGGCAAGGCCATCGGTGACTGGATGGCCAAGTCCGCCGGTGAACTGGCCGCCGCCGCAGCCGATCTGGCCGCCGAAGCCGTCAACACCACCACGAAGGTCGACCTCAACGCGACATGGTTCGTCGACAACTACGAGATGTTGCTGCCACTGGGCTTGGTCCTGCTGGTCGCCACATTCTGCGCACAGCTGGTCAGGGCCGCCATTCGGCGCGACGGACAGGCGTTGACACAAGCGTTCACCGGCACCATGAGCGGCGTCCTGTTCGCCTTCTGCGCCATCGCCTTCACCACGGTCGCCGTCGAAGTCGTCGACGCCGTCAGCGACGGCCTGTTCAAGACCGCGCACCTGAACATCGAGTCAGCCGTACGACGCATCGTGAAGGTCAACCAAATCGGCGGGCTCGCCGGCCTGGGCTGGCTCGTGCCAGTCGTCGCCGGGCTCGGCGCCGCAATCGGCGCCTTCCTCTACTGGTGCGTGATGATGGTCCGCAAGGTCGGCATCCTCGTCATGGTCACCCTCGCCGTCTTCGCCTCCGCCGGCGGCGGCTGGGAGGTCGCCCGGCGCTGGCGCAAGGGCTGGATCGAAGCCACCGCCACCCTGGTGGTCTCGAAGCTGCTGATGACCGTGATTTTCGTGCTCGGCATCGCCGCCATGGGCAAGACCGAGGCCAAGGACGGCATCGCCGCGCTGGCCGACGTCATGTCCGGCATCGTGATCATGATCCTGGTGCTGCTGTGCCCGTACGCGGTCTTCAAGTTCGTGCACTGGGCAGCCGACGGCACCGACGGGGAGTCGATCCACCGTGCTGGCGGCGCCGGTGCGCAGATCGCGAAGGCTCATGCCGAGAAGGCCGCACGCAAGGCCGCCGCAGCTGCGGCCACCGCCGGAACCGGTGGCGCCGCTGCTGGAGCGGGCGCCGCACCGCAGGGCCCCGACGGCGGCGGGGGATTCCCTGGCGACATCGCCGCCAATCCGACCGGCGGAGGCGGCGAAGGCAAGGAAGGCTCGCAGAGCGGCGGAACGGGTGCCTCGCCCGGCGGCGACGCGGTCAAGTCCGGCCTGGAGAAGGCCGTTCAGCCTGCGCCGACGAACGTGTCCGACGACACCAGCGGTCAGGTGGGCGGCAGCCCGGGTCCAGGCGCATCCGGCCCGAATGCCGCGTCAGGGCAGAGCGGCGGATGGCAGTCCACCCCGCCGACCACGACCCCGCCGCCGCAGGGCGCACCGCCGTCCTCCGGTACGCAGAGCGCCGGTTCCAGCGGGGCGAGCGGATCCCCGCCGCCGCCTCCGACCGGCCTCTGATTCCCTGACCGACTCCCGGGGGCGGGACGTGCACGCTCCCTCCCGCCCCCGGGTTCCACCCGCGCCTCCAGGACCCGCCCCATGACTGATCTCTCCGTCGCCCCGGTCACGGTGAAGTTCCCTCACCGGTCCCGCCGCGGCATCCTCCTCGGCCTCTCCCTGCCCCAACTCGTCCTCGTGTCCTGCACGCTGGCCCTGCTGCTGATGACGGTGATCTCCACCGGACTGCTCGGTGCCATCGCCCTGGCCCCCCTGTGGGCCACGTCCGGCGCCCTCGTCGCGATCCGCCGGCACGGCCGCTCCCTCATCGACTGGGCACCGATCGTCACCCGATACGCGCACCGCCGCCGCACCGGCCAGACCCTCTGGCTCGCCCGGCCCGTCACCCGGCCCCGGCAGGACGGCGTCCTCCACCTTCCCGGCACCGCCGCCTCCCTCAAGGTGGTCACCCCCGGCGACTCCGCCAACGGGGCCGCGGCCGTCCACGACCCTCAGCAGCAGACCCTGACGGCCATCGCCCGCGTCACCAGCCGCGCCTTCGCCCTGCTCGACCCCGCCACCCAGAACCACAACGTGAGCAGTTGGGGCCGCGCGCTGGCAGGCATCGCCCGAACGGGGCACATCTCCACCGTGCAGGTGCTGGAGCGCACCGTCCCTGACAGCGGGGACACCCTCACCCGTCACTGGACCCACAACGGGCAGCCCAACGCCCCCGTCGCCGGGCAGATCTACTCCGAACTGGTCGCTTCGGCAGGCCCTGCCGCCGCCCCGCATGAGACGTACCTCGCCATCTCTCTCGACCTCAAGGCCGCCCGGCGCCTGATCTCGCAGGCGGGTGGAGGGCTGCCCGGCGCCTTCACCGTCATGGAGCAGACCACTGCTTCCATCGCGCAGGCCGCCCGCAATGCAGGTCTCCAGGTCACCGGCTGGCTGAGCGCGCGGGAGATCGCCGCCGTCATCCGCACCGCCTACGACCCCAAGGCGCTCGCAGCCCTCCAGCAGTGGTCGGAGACCGGCCGTGCCGAAGCGGACCCTGCCGCCGCCGGACCAGTCGTGCAGTTCGAGGAGTACGACCGACTCGCCACCGACAGCGCACGACACGCGACGTACTGGGTGGAGAACTGGCCGAGGACTGAGATGGGGGCCGGGTTCCTGCACGGGATCATGTTCACGGCCGGTGTGCGCCGCAGCCTCTCCCTCATATACGCGCCCCAAGGACTCGAGTCCGCGCTACGCGACGTGCAGCGCCGCAAGGCCGCGATCATCGCCGACGCCAACGAGCGCGCACGCCGCGGCCAGGTCGATTCGGAAGAGGACTCCGTCGAGTACGCCGACGTGAAAACACGCGAGCGCCAGCTCATCGCCGGGCACGCCGACGTGGCCCTGACCGGCCTTGTCACCGTCACCGCCGAGACCGACGCGCTCCTGGACGCCGCCTGCGCACAGATCGAGACGCACGCCGTCACCTCCGGCGTCGACCTGAGAAGGCTGAACTACCAGCAGCCGGATGCCTTCGCCCTCACCGCACTTCCACTCGCCCGCACCGCCCTGTGAGCCAGCATCGCTAGTCCGTGCTCTGCCCCACCGCACTCCGGTTCACCCGCGACGGGACGCCCCAACTGCCCTGCCGGCAGGAAGGACCACCACCTTTGACCTCCTCTACGCGCCCCGACGACGCGCACCCCTACCTCCGCGCCGCGAGCGCTGGCATCCGCCACCACGCACGGACCTTGGCGCCATCCGGCGGAGACCGGCCCAGGCCCGGTGACCGTCTTCACCTGGACGTACTGCACGCTCACCTCACCGCTCTGCTCCAGCTTCTGGATCGGCTCGCCGACCACACCCGGCCCCCGCACCCGAGCGCCGGACGTCACCTGGCCTCCGCACACACCCGTCTGTGGCAAGCCACCAGCGAAGTCCACGCCGCCTTCCACCTGCTGCCCGGCACGCCCCAGGCCGACACCGAGCCAGGCGCCTGCCATCCGGAGCGGCTCCCCGAGGGGCCGCCCGTGCTGACGATCTGCCAGCGCCACCTCGCGGCCGGGCACGTCGTCCGCCGCAAGACCACGCCCACCGACCTCCGCCCGCACACCACGGCCTGCGTGCGATGAGTACCACCCGCAGAATCGAGGGCCCCCGATGAGCCACCGGCCCGCCCGTCGCGCCCGTCGCGCGTCCGCCAGCCCGCTGTTCACCCCCCACGGCACCGACCGCGCCAGCCGCAAGGCCGCCCGCCGTCAGCTCGCCGAGGCCACCGCCAAAGCCCGCGCTGAAGCCAGCGCCCACCAGAGCGACAGCACGGCCGCCGAGCACCTGATGCCCGTCGCGCTCTACCCAGCCGGCGGACGCCCCGGGCCCGCCTCCGCTCGCGGGAACCGGCTGAAGCTGCCCGCCCACCGCATGACCACCGCAGTCGCGGCCGGCGCCTATCCCTTCCTCGCCGAAGGCGGACTCGGCGCCGAGGGCATCTACATCGGTCGCGACGTCCACGCCGAAGCCAGTTTCGTCTTCGACCCGTTCGCGCTGTACGGCAAGGTCGAGGGCTTCACCAATCCGAACCTCCTGTTGGCGGGCGTGATCGGCCAGGGCAAGAGCGCCCTCGCCAAGTCCTTCGCGCTGCGATCGGTCGCCTTCGGATACCGCGTGTACGTGCCGTGCGACCCGAAAGGCGAGTGGACTCCGGTGGCAGAGGCCCTCGGCGGCCGATCCGTCGCCCTCGGCCCCGGACTGCCCGGACGTCTCAACCCCCTGGACGCTGCCCCACGCCCGGCGAGCGTGTCCGAGGCCGACTGGGTCGGCGAGATCCGCAAACGGCGCCTGCTCCTGCTCGGCTCCCTGGCCCGCACCGTCCTGGGCCGGGACCTGATGCCCATGGAGCACACCGCCCTGGACGTCGCCCTCGATGCCGTCGTCACCCGCGCCGCCGACACGCACCGCACCCCGCTCCTCGGCGACGTCGCCGCCACCCTCAACAACCCCCACACGCTGGACGAGGCCGCCGGGATGATGTCGGGCCAACTCGGCGACGCCGCCCGCGACCTCGCCCACGCCATGCGTCGTCTGGTCCATGGCGACCTGGCCGGCATGTTCGACGCGCCCTCCACCGTAGCCTTCGACCCGACTGCGCCGATGCTCACCATCGACCTGTCCCGCCTCGGTGGCTCCGGTGACGACACCGCCCTCGTCCTGGCGATGACCTGTGCCTCTGCCTGGATGGAGTCCGCGCTCTCCGACCCCAGTGGCGGGCGGCGCTGGATCGTGTACGACGAGGCATGGCGGTTGATGCGGCACGTCAGCCTGCTCCAACGGATGCAGGCCCAGTGGAAGCTCTCCCGGGGCCTGGGCATCGCCAACCTGATGGTGATCCACCGACTTAGCGATCTGCTCACCGCAGGTGACGCCGGATCACAGGGCCGCGCCCTGGCCGAAGGACTTCTCGCCGACTGCTCCACCCGGATCATCTATCGCCAGGAGACCGACCAGCTCCACGCTGCAGCCTCGCTGCTCGGCCTGACCTCCGTCGAGATGGACGCCATCGCCCACCTCAACCGAGGGCGCGGCCTGTGGAAAGTCGCCGGACGATCTTTCATCGTGCAGCACCTCCTGCACAGCCACGAGCTGGCGCTCTTCGACACCGACGCCCGGATGCACTGACGACCAAGAGGCCCGTGAAACCCGACTTCCAACGCGACCTGATACCTCGCGACGACGCCCTCCAGCTTATCGGCACGCTCAACGCGATGAAGGACAAACTGTACGACGCTGCCCAGCAGTGGGAGCTTCTCGACGAGAACGGAAACGTACCGGCGGCGCCCTCCTACACCGCGTTGCTCCAGCACGCCCTCGACGCACAGGAGCTCTCCCGCGACGTCCTCCAGCTGACTGCTGACTTCGCCCGAAGCTCGCACCACACCACCCGCGCCGGAATCACCGTTCTGAAGCATCTCGGCACGGCGGCGACCATGTCGAGCCACGCAGCACCGCACTTCACCGAGACCGCGGAGTGTGCTCTGGCGCTGCCCCGGTCCGCCAACCCGACCGACCGGCGCTTCCTCGCCAATCGCATGGTCATCGATCACGCCTCAGCCCGCGCCTTCCTGCGGCGCACCTCGGAATCCCTTCGTGACGCGGCCGAGGAACTCGACGACCACGTCGGCTTCCAACGCTTCCTCGCGTCGCTCACTCGTCAGGAAGGCCCGCCGGCGCCTCCGCTACCCAGGCCGGGCGGTCGCCACCGCTGACCGCGCCTGCCCCGAGCCCCGATCCACCCGCAACCCCAAGGAATGTTCTGAACCGCCCCGCTCATTTCAGCGACGACGACTGGGCCGAATACCAGCAGTGCCAAGCCGAGCACGACGACCTCATAGCGCAGGTCGCCGATCGTGAAGCCCAGCTGGAACACGACCTGATCGCCGCCCACGACGAGTACGAACTCGGCTTCAGTCCGGCGCCGAAGCCGGAAGCCGACCTCGCTCGCCGAACGCCTCCGCCACACCGACCGGCGTCCCGCAGGAGAAGCCGTGGCCGCTGACGAGGCGAACGTCATGGACGCTCGCGCGGCTCCGATCGCGCCGATGCCTGACCACCGCGACGTGAACATGCCGTGGTGGCAGGAGCTGTGGCGTCGCCACGCGCACATCACCACGCCGCTGCGGGCGCGCGGACTGCCCTGCGCCATCGAGTTCGGCCTCAGCGCCTACATCGTGCGCGTCTCTCTCCCCGACGACAGCTACCTGATCATCAGTCCGCCGCAGGAGCCGGCCTCCGAGCGTCCACCCGGCGACCCCGAGGGCTGGATCGCAACCCGCGAGCACTCCGACGACCAGACGCTGTTCGAGGTCCTCTACGACTCGGCCCCCACCGACGACCTCGGCGCTCGCCAACGGCCGGAAGCCCTCCACGGTGGCAGCGCCCAACCCCTGATTGAGGCGATCGACCACCGCCTCGCCCAGCTCGGACTACTCCCGCATCCCGTCCTGCCTCACGAAAGCCCCCACGTGCACCCAGCCCAACCGACGCCCCCGGTCGGGGACACCCCCGGCACACCAGACCGTGGCCCCGTTTACGTCTACGGCGACGCGCTGCGCGATCTGACCGACCGGCTCAACGGGACCGAGTCGCACGCGGATGCCGCCACCTTGCTGCACCAGATCCTGGAACCCACCGACGGCCTTCTGACGCAGCTCGGCGAGTTCTTCGAAGCAGCCAGCGAGAAGGCGAAGGAAGCCGAGGAAGACGACGGCTTCGACCTGTCCTACGACCTCGCCGACGCTGCCGCCGAGGTCCGCAACCTCGGAGAGGTCCTGCACGTGGCCGAGGACCGCATGCGGGCCCTCACCCCGCTCGCGCCCGCACCGCGGCTGCCTTCCACCCCCGCTCGTGCACCGTCCCTTCCGCCGCGAGCCCTCCCGCCAGCGCCGCCGCGGCACACGCGCTGACATCGCTTCACCGCCTCCCTCCAGGAACACATGACCTCACCCCGCACCGATCTGTCCGCCTTCGCCACCGCCCTCGCAGAACGCCTGCCGGGCATCTGGACCAGCGACTACCAGCGCCACGCCCGGTATGAGGACCAGTTCCCCCGCACCGAGCAGCTCTGGGACATCGGCCACGTCGACTACATCGTCAGCCAGTACGTCCTCACCCACGACGCCGTACTCCACGGGCCGGCCAACCAGCGCCTGTACGTAGCCGACCGCCCCCTCTACCCGCATCAGTTCGTAGTCGCCCCGCTCGCCCCCGTCGGCACGCACATCAAGCCACACCACCTCGACGCAGTCAGGGAACCCAACGGCATCGCCGTACCCAAGGACCCCGCCCGAGCAGCGGCTCAAGTGGCCCGACGAGTGCTGCCCCGCTACGAGCAGGCCCTGCAGACAGTGCTCACTCACGCAGCGGACCAGCCCGAGCCTCCGCACCGGCCCGGGCCGCCGCAGGTCGAACAAGTCCTCACCCTGACCCTGTACAGCGACGGAGCCCTCGGCGCACCGTACGAGAGCGTGCCGGTGGACGCCCGGATGACGCTGTACGCCCACGGTTTCCAATACCACCCGCACCAAGCGGCGTTCCTCCTTCCCGCCGCCGATGGGGACAACGGTCGTGCACTTCGCGTCCACGGCGTGGTCCAGCAACTCACGGCCCAGGGCATCGGTGTGAACCTCCGCCATTCGGCGCCCACCACCAGCGCGGCCCTTCCGCCGGCATCGCCGAAAACAGCGCCCACGACCAGCCGTACTCGCTGATCCTCACCCGCCCAACAGATCCTTGGAGCCCCCATCCGCACCGCTCGCCGTTCCCTGTCGCTGCTCACCGGCGCCGCCTGCCTCGCCCTGGCCCTCACCGGCTGCGCCAACGACGACGGCCCCGCCGAGGCCCGGCAGACGCACAGCGCCAGCGCCGCCCCGAAGCCCGAGCCCGCTCTCAGCGCCGCCCAGGCCCGCGACGTCATCACCCGTTATTCGAAGATCAACAACGAGGCCAACCCGACCCTGTCCGTCACCGCACCAGCCCGTCCCCTCACCGCGGCCCGGCCCGCGCACCGCGTGCCCTGACCCTTCCGCCCCACGCCCCGAGGAGAACCCCGCCCCCTTGCGACCCGGCACCCACTTCGCCTTCGGCGACCACGAGGAACACGGCTTCGTGGCTTCCTTCACCGCCGGCCTGCCCGCGCACCTCGCCCATTGGTACCTGGAGCGCGAGCAGTTCGAGCCCGTTCCCGGAGAACCCGGTCTGTACCGGCTCAGCGAGCCCGAGCGCGACGGAATCCGCCGCACCCGTCAAGCCGTCCACGACCTGCGCCGACACGGCTACACCGTGCAGGCCGACATCCGTCTCGACCCATCCCTCTCGGCCGGCCCGCCGCGCCCCGCCCGGCCAAACGGACTCCAGGAGCGCCGCAGCCGTCTCGCCCAGGCCGCTGCCGGCCGGACGACGCAGCGCTCCGCACCGCCTACCACCTCCCCGCCGGCGGCCCGGCCGATCCCGCCGAAGCCCACCTACGCTCCGACCGTCCATCTGACGGCCACGACCGGCGGGCGGTCCCGATGACGCCCGCGAGCAGCCCGGCCCCTGACGGCCCCGCGCCGACACCTTTCGAACTGGCCACCGGAGCACGTGACTTCCGCTTGCGGATGGCGGTCATCGACCGTGAGACCGAGGCCGCGCTCGACATGACACGCGACCGTTACGGCCGCACAGTCCACGCGGGCGCCGCGGCAGCCGCACGAGCCCACCGCGACAAGGCGGCAGTGGAGGCGTACGCCACCCACCTCGCCCCGCACGCCGAGGCTCTCCTCGATACCGCCCGCCTCGCGCTGGACGAGTTGTCCCCCGCCCGGCACGTGGCCGGGTGGCGGGCCATCCTGGACGGCCTTGCCGCCTCCGCCGCAGAGATCCGCCGGGCCCTTGACCGGCCGGCCGCCCCGAACTCCCAGGCCGAACGCGCTCAGCACGCGGGGCTGTGGCCGCACCTCACCGCCTGGGCGGACCACAGCCTTATCGCCAGCAACCTCGCTGACCAGCGCGACGGCCAGCACCACAAGGCTCCGCTGGCCGACGAGGAACAGCAGATGTGGACCGAGAGGGCCCAGGCAGCCCAACGGCGCGGCGAACTGGAGCTGACCGAGTCGTGGTACGCCGCCGACGGGCAGCCGATCACCCTCGCATATCTGGTCGAGGACGACGACTCGACGGTGGTCGCACTGCGCGGCGATCCGGGGGTGCCGGGCTGGCAGGTGATCGGGCACTACGCCCACGAGTACGAGGCAGGGAAAGTACTGCCGGCAGCAGTCCCGCCCGGTGTGTTGCGCGCCGATGTCTCAGCGTTCAACCGGCCCGAGCCCGTCCCCGAGATCTCTCTGCAGGAACTCCTCCGGGACGTCGTCGAGGCTCAGCACGCCGGCGACGCCTCCAACGCCCTTCTCAGCGCCACCCAGCGCGGCTACGACGCAGGACCGATGGTCCGACTCCAAGAACTCCTCGAAATCAGCGGGCAGTTCGCCAGCGCGCTGGAGACCGCACAGGGACGCCAGATCGCCGCCCGGCTTTCGGCACTGAGCCGGCAGATCGAGTTCCTCACCCGCGAAGTCGAAGACGCGGCCGAGGACCTCGGCGCGACCGTCGCCGTCTTGCCCCCGCACCGCACCCCCGTGCTGCGCGCCCGCCCGCGCCCGGCCGTGGACACCACACCGCCCACGCCGCCACCGCGCGCCAGCACGGCCGCCCGCCACCGCTAGAACCTGAGAAAGCACCCGTTGTCCCCGACCGCACCCCCGGCCCCGGCACCGCGCATCACCTACAGCACGGTGCTGGGCAGCCCGTACGTCGCCCGCCTCCTCGGCGGCACCCTCATCGGCCGCCTGCCCAACGGCATGGCGCCCGTCGCGATCCTCCTGTGGGCCACCACGAGCGGTAGCAGCATCGCCTTCGGCGGGCTGCTCAGCGCCCTGTACGGGCTGTCCTCCTCGGTGGTGCAGCCGGTCAAGGGACGCCTCATGGACCGCCACGGCCAGACCGCCGTGCACCTTCCGGCCGCCATGCTCAGCGCGGCCCTCCTGGTCGCTCTTCCCCTGACCGGGCCGTACGGCGGGCCGGGCCTCGCCACGGCCATCGTCGTCGCCGACGGCCTGACGACCCCGTCCCTGGAGGCAGGGTTGCGAACCCTGTGGCCGAGCGTGCTGCCCGACGCCCGCCTCCGGCACGCCGCACTCGCCCTCGACACCGGCACGCAGGGCCTGCTGTACATCGTCGGCCCCCTGCTCGTCGCCGCCCTCGCGTCCGCCTACAACCCCACCGTCGCGCTCACCGTCACCGCCTTCCTTGGCCTGGTGGGCACCACCGTGGTCGTGCTCGCTCCACCATCGCGACGCTGGCGACCGACGCCGTCAGCCGAGACCAAGCGCGGTGCCGCTCGTCGGCTGACCAGCCCCGGCCTAGCGCTTCTGTTCCTCTCGCTCACCGGCATCGGGTTCGCGATCGGGGCCATGAACGTGTGGTCGATCGCCATGGCCGAGCACCACGAGCAGGACATGCTTTCGGGCATCATCCCCGCCGCGTTCTCGACCGGCAGCTTCCTGGGCGGCCTCGTCTATGGACGGCGCACCTGGAGTCGGACCACCGCCGACCGGCTGATCATCGCCAGCGCCGCGTTCCTTGCCGGGTGGCTCCCGCTGGCGGTCTTGCCCGCACCTTTCGCGGCCACTTCTGCGGTCGCCGTGCCCGGTGCGTTCCTGACCGTCGTGGTCGCCTGCGCATACGTGACCACCGACGTCCTCGCCCCGGCGGGCCGGACCAGCGAGGCGTACGCGTGGCTGATCCTCTCGATCGGCGTCGGGCAGTCCGCCGGTACCGCCCTGGCCGGACGCCTCGCCGAGCAGCCGCTCGCCAGCGCGGCGCTCCCCGCCGCCGGTGCGGCCTTCGCTCTCGCCGTCCTTCTCGCCGCGCGTCGACAGCTCCGCCCCGCCGGGCACCGGCCGCGCGGCCTGCACCGTCGCTCACTCCGAGGCCGGCACAAGACGCCCTGATCAGGGCGCACCTCCACCTTCAACCCCCTTTTGAGGAGATCGAATTATGGCCGTGCGTACGCACTGGACCGTGGAGCACGCCTGTTCCCACAGCGTGGATCATGACCTGTCCAACCGTCCCGCCGACAAGCGGGCAGGCTTTGCCCGTTGGCTGGCGTCGAAGGACTGCACCGACTGTTGGAAGGCGGCGCGCGACGCCGATTCTGAGTCCAAGGAGGAGTGGCTCGCGACCAAGCGTGCCGAGGAGCAGGAGGCAGCCGTCGCCTGGGCCAAGCAGTTCGACATGCCGGAGTTGGAGGGCCCGGAGAAGGCCCTGGACTGGGGCGAGCGCTCCCGCTACCAGCTGATGGCGGCCGCGCACACGGCCCTTGTCATCGAGGGCACTTGGGACGAGGCGGACTGGGCGGAGCTGGAAGAGAAGGCCCGCTCCGTTACCCGTGCCGGATGGTGGATCGACCAGCGCGATGCCGACGGCACTGACCTGCTCGAACTGCTCGATGCGGCCAGCGAGGCGGACCGCGGGACGGAGAACCCGTTCCGATGACGGCGGGGCAACATAGCCGGGAAACGCCGGTTAGCCAAACCGGCGTTCCTCCGGACTATTGATGCTCCCACCCCGCCAGCAATCGCGCGGAAGGAACTCATGTCCCAGCCCCCGCCCACCTCGGCGTTCGCACCCACGCCCGACCCGCTCACCACCGACCGGGACATCACCCACGGCCACTTCCAGGCCGGTGACACCGTCGTCGTCCTGAAGGGAGTGGCCGGCGGAGAACTGTGGGGCGACGCGATGCGCGTCGTGGCCCCCTCCTGGCACACCCCGACCGACGAGGACGGGTGGCGGTTGCGGGATGCGACCGGCGGCGCCCAGTCATACGTCACCGCCCACCCCCGCTACCTCGTGCATCTCTCACGCCGCTGCCCTGACTGCCTGATCTACCTCCGGGCCATGGAGGACACCCTCCTCGCACGGTTCGCCGACCGCGACGAGCTGATCGACTGCGGCTGGTACACCACCACCGCCCTGGGCCAGCTCGTGCACATCGCCGACATCCGGAACGGCCGGTGATCCCCCGCCTGCACGAGCGGACCCACCGATCCCACCACCCGCTCGAAGAAGCGCTGGGTCGGCCGGTCTCACCGAACGAGGGCCTGACGGAGCACACGATCGTCGCCCACTGGCCCGGCCTGGATTACTTCACCCTGGACGACGAGCAGAAGACCTGGACGTCCGTCCAGTGGGCCGAGCACCTCGAAGACCCCTGCCTGGAGCATCCGTTCGCCGCTAGCCCCGACGACGACCGGCGGGCGATCCTGCACCTCGATGTCCGCCTTCACCCCGACGACCGGGAGCTGACCGGACCGGAGTGGGCCGAGGTCGCTTACCGGCTCGCACGGGCCGCCGGCATCGAGATCCCCGGCAAGGAACATGGCTGCCGGTGGATCGCCGTCCAGGCCCAGCCCGGGCGCCTCGACCTGATCGCCAACCTGATCCACCTCGACGGCGCGTGGCACGCTCCTCCCTCCGACAAACTGCGGCGCCTGGCACATGAGGCGCGTCGCATCGAACAGGACCTCCACCTGATCCCTGTTCAATCCGACCCCCCTTCGCGGCCCGCCGTCCGCGCAGCGCTCACGGCGTCGGCCCAGCTCGCGACCATCCTCACGCAGCTCGCCGACGAACAGGACGGCCCGCTGGCCGCGGTCCGCGGAATCGTCGAGCACACCGCGCACCGGATAGCCCGCCAGCCGGGAGCAACCGGCACCGATACGGCGCACCGCCTGGAGCTGATCGCCCGCCGCCTCCACGCCATCCAGCAGGACCTGGACACCACCGCAACCCGCCTGGTCCAGCCCCGTGCCGTCCCGGCCTCAGCCGCCATCCGGCACAACACCCACCGATCACCGTAGGAAAACGTCTCCTTGCCCCGCACCGAACGCTTCCTGGACATCCGCCGCGACCCGCACTCCGACGAACTCCTCGCCCGCGGCGGCGACTTTGAGGCGCACAGCATCCTCCAGCGCGCGGGTTTCATCGCCGTCGTCCGCGTCCACGAGACGTACCACCGTGTCCCCACCGGCATGGCCGAGGACGACGAAGTCCGTCTCGCCACCGACGCCGTCGCCCGTCTGCGAGCAGCCGGATACCACGTCGACTGCGACGCGGACCTCGAAACCGACTCTCGTCCGGCCAGCTATCTACCCCTGGGCGCCTCGGTCGCGCATCTCGCCGAGCGCCTTCGAGAGGCCACCACCACGGCCGAGGCGGCCGATGCCCTGACCGAGCTGACCGCAGCCCACGACGGCATCCTCGCCGCGCTGGAGGAAGTCCTCACCGCAACCGCCGACTTCCACGACGGGCTCGGCCAGGCAGCCGACCCCTACATCGCACGGCGGCTGCGCTACCTCGCCGACGAGCACCTCCGCGTCGTCCGTAGCGACCTCTCCGAGACCCGCAATCAGCTCGCCGACCGGCATGCACCGCATCCCGGCCGCAGCGCCTGCACCGGGGAAGTCCCCTCGACCGAGCAAGAACGCTCTGCCGTGTGCGCCTGCCCGCCCCCGCCGCGCACCCTCCCGGCACCGCCGCCCCCGGTGGCCGCCGGGCTGCGCCGCTGACTCCCATCTCGCCCAAGGACACCATGCACGACCACGACACCTCCGAGCGCCTCGCCTCCTACGCCGACGTTCTCGCCGGCGAACTCCCCGACAGTTGGACCAGCTCCCACCTGCCGGCCGACGCCAAGGACGACCTCGCCGAACTCGCCGACCGCATCTGGGACCTGGACCTGGTCGCCGCCTCTCTCGCTGAACATCCCCTGCAGCAGGCCGCCGTCCTGAGCCGACCGGACGGCGCGCAGCTCGTCCTTCTGGACCGGCACGACGATCGCGACGGCTTCCTCATCGCCGCCGTCGCCCCGCACGCCCTGCCCGACGAGGCGTTCCGCGCCGTTCCCGAGCCCAACGGCATCGCCCTGGCCGATGACCCGTTCCTGAGCGCCGAGCAGGTCGCCGGCGACCTGCTCGCCCGTTACGACAGCGCCCTCGCCCAGGTCCGCCACAACGCTCTGGGCGGCGTCCAGCCCTCCCAGCCGGACCGGGTCGTCCTGACCTGGCAGCCGGACGGCAGCATCGCCACTGCCCCCGCCGACGACCGCGCCGACGCGGTCCTCTTGGCCCACGGCTTCGTTCAGGACCCGCAGAGTGGCATCTATCGCCTGAGTGGTGACGACACCCAGGCCCAGGCCCGCGCCCTGCGCGAGATCGGCCCGCGCCTGGACGCGCTCGGTATCGGCACCGCTCTGCAGCATCCCGCAGGCCGGACCGCGCCCGCCGCCGCGCCCGCTTCCGTGCCGCCCGTCCCGGCCGGTCCTCGTACGCCGGCCACCCGGTCTCGGTGAAGCAGAAGGAGGCCGACTTCTGGGTGCTGGAGTACGTCACCATCACCAAGGACCCCCGAACGGACCTGGTCGTGGCCATCGGCGGCACCGAAAGGGCCGCCGATATCCTCCAGCGAACCGGCGGCTTCCTCTCCGCTCCCGGGCCGCGCGGGGACTATCACCGGCTTCCCCACGGCCTGCCCGTCGAGCAGCAGCGCCTGAAGGCGACCGCTGCCTCGCACGCTCTGCTAGCCGCCGGGCACAGCGTCCACCTCGACCCCACGCTGAACATGCTGGTCGCACCGGACGGTGAACGTGAAGCCGCCCTGCGCTACCTGGCCGGACTCGCCGAGCGAGCCGCAGCCGCCACAACCACCAGCGAGCTGGCCGAGATCCTTACCGAGGTAGCTGCCCCCGTCCACGGGCTGCTGCCCCTCGCCAGAGAAGTCGTCGTCCGCGTCTGGATCGCCGCCAGCGACTTCCCAGGGGCCGCGCCCGCCGGTGAACCCGATCCCATTGAACGGCTCGGAAGCACCGCCACCTCCATGAGCGAGGCCGCGCACGCCATCCTCCACGCCCGCAACCACGCCGCCCGCCCCATGCCGCGGCCAGCCACCGCATCACCACCGCCGAGCCGCGTCCAGCCCGCGGAAGCCCGCCGCCGCTGACCACGGAGAACCACATGGCCAACCTGGCCGACGAATACGGCACGGATGTCGAGATCTACATCAAGGCCCTGACGACCACCATCCACGCCGACACCCCGACCGGCGCCCCCGCCCAGCTCCACGACCTACTGGAATGCCTCGGCCTGGAGCGCCACGCCTACCCGACGGACGCACCGCTCTACATCTGGCACACCGTGCCCGAGCACCTCGACGCCGACGAGCAGAGGCGGCTGGCAACCCGCGCCATTCTCACGCTGCTGGTGACCGGGTACGAGGTCAACTGCACGCCCGACGTCTTCGACGAACACGCCTACCAGCAGGCCGTGCAGGACCTGCGTAGCCGAGCCCGCCGCCCTGCCGCGCGGCAACCGGCACCGTCCACCTCCCCCTCGCCTCCAACGCCGGCCCGCCGCATGCCATAAGCGCCTGGGTGGCCCCGGCGCCGAGCCGGGGCCACCTGCCTCATCACCCGAATCCCGGAGAAACCCGTAGCTACCCGCACGCCCCCACCGATCAGCAACCGGCTCAAGCCCCGACTCGCCACGGCCCTCTTCCGCCGCTATCTGCGCGCCTGCATTCCGACCGGCCCCGACCACACCTCCCCCCTGGCCGGCGCCCGCCCGGAGGCAGTACTGGCCGAGACACAGCGCGTCGGACAGCACCACCACCACTGACCGTCCACCGACCCGGAGGAGCATGTCCCACCCCACCCCCTACCCGGTGAGACTGGCCGACGAGATCACCCGCCAGCTCGGCCAGCTCGCCGACCACCTCTCTCAGCTTCCCCCGCCCCAGGCCGCTCAGGTCATCGCCCGGGTGCTCGACCCGGACACCGGAGTCCTGGGCGGCGTCACTCACCTCGTCGCCACCGGCAGCGTGTTCGCCAAGGACCAGGCCGAGCGAGGCGCGCTCCCCGCGGAGGTGTGGCTTGCCCTGGGCCGTGCCTCGAACGAACTCGGCGACATGACCCTCGACCTGGACGAACACAAAGACACCCTCCAGCGCGTCGGCGCCCAGCCCGCCGTTACGGCGGCGAAGCCTCCGGCACCCGCACCGCTCGTCGTCCGGCGCCGCCGGTGAAGAAGAAGCAGTGGCAGGGCTGGGGACCCGGCGAGCAGGCCGAGCAGCACTACCTCGTACAGCCCCGCGCCCTGGCCGGCGGCGGCGACGTCCGGCACGTCTCGGAGTTCCTGCGCGCCTCCGGCTGGCGGGACAAGTCCAAGACGGGCGGCCCCCTGCAGATGGAGAGCCCGGACCGTACCGTCCGCATCGCCTACGACCCTTACATCCTGCCGGGCGGATGGACCATTCACGGCCGGGCTGACGGGGCGAGCGGCGAGTGGTCGGCGCACCTGGGCCGGCAAACGCCGGTGGAGATCGTCGCCGGCCTGACCGACTCCCTCACCCGCCCCCGCTCCGCCCACGCCCCCAACGTGTGGGCCCCGCTGCAGGAGCAGAACTGGCACGCGCGCTTCGAGGGCCAGGACTACATGGCGACGAGCCCCGACGGCACCGCGTGGATGCAGTACCGGCAGAGCCCCGACGGGGCGGCGATGTGGTGGACCGGAGCGCAGGACAAGCAGGGCAACGGCTGGACCGCCAACTTCACGCCGAACACCCCGATGCACCTGGTGCAAGCCTTCTCCACCGAACTCGCCAGCCCGGACCCCGTGATGCGCCCACGCGGACGCGTGCCGATGAGCGCGCAGATCCGTACCTGGTCGGTGTCCGTGAAGCCCTCCCAGCTCAGCGCGTGGCAGCAGGCCCGCATCACGGCCGCCCGCGCCGCCACCTGGGCCCGCAATAGCGCCCGCAGCACCAGGCCGCGCACCAACACCCGCCCCTACACCCCGGCCGGCGGCGCACGCACCCGCCGCTGACAGCAACAGCCCCGCCCCGCCCCGCCCCGAGGAGCCCGATGCCCGCACTCACCCCGGACACCATCCACACCCTGACCGAAACGCTCGCGGATCTCACCGACTACCTGCGCGAGAGCCCCGACCCCGCAGAAGCCCTCGCCCTCGTCGAGCCCCTCCTCGACGAGTACACGGGCCTGCCCGTCCAGCTCGCCGACACATTGCGCGCCCTCGCCCGCGCCGTGCAGGAGAACCCGGACACGCCGCGCACGGCGCAGGGCGACCTTCTGGTCACCGAGCTGCGCACGGCCGCATGGGAACTGGCCGACCAGCACACCCTCCACTACGTGCTGGACGATCTCCGCGATCTGTACGGCAGCTCGCCGACGAGCGAGCAGGGATGCTGCTGGTGCCGCTGAGCGAACGGCAGCTCGCCGCCTTCGCCGACAAGCACGCCACGCAGATCCCGTACGACACCAGCCCCCGCCACCTCGCCGGCCCCGGAGACGCCCGCCACGTCACCCACGGTCTGGCCGCCGCCGGATGGAACGCCGTCTCCGACCCCCTGAGCGCCGAGATCATCCTGGCGAGCCCTGACCTTCGCCACAGGCTGCAGTTCGACCCGCAGTCGCGCACCTCGGCGTGGTGGCGGCTACGGGCGGAGCCCGTCGGCACCGAGCTCGGCTGGTACGCCGAGTTCGGCGAGCACGTCCCCGCCGAAGTCCTCGCCGGCCTCACCGACGCGCTCGTCGCCCAGGCGCCCGCCGAGCCGACGAGCCCGCTGGCCGTGCTGGACGCCGCAGGCTGGCTTATCGACGGCCGCGGAATTGCCTACAGCGATCATCCAAGTTGCAAGGTGGAGCGCCTCCCCGAGAACGGCGCGGGCACGGTGCCCTGGCGCGAACAGGTGCGAGTCGCCTGGCACATCGAGGTGCGCGACCTCCCCACCGACATCGGCAGCCGCGGCGCTCACCTCTGGCACGCCGCCTTCCACAGTCACACGCCCGAGCACCTCGTGACCGCCTTCGTCACCGCGCTCGCCGACCCCGCACCGTTGCAGCGCGGCATGTTCGACCGCACTGCCACCTACGGCGTGACGCAGAAGCCCAGCCCCCTCACTCCTGAGCAGACGGTCCACGCGCACGCCACGCGAGTCAAAGCCCTCCGCGCCCGGGCCCGCCCCACGCGCCGCCAGCAGAAGAACCCCGTGACGGCCCCGGCCCACGCCAGCACCGCGCAGCCGGCCGCTCGCCGCTGAACCGACAGGACCCCTCCCATCTCCCGAGACCACCACACACACCGCGACTTCCTGCGCCACCTCGATCACTACGTGCAGGACAGCAAGAAGATCCTCGACGCCTGGGACGCCTACTCCGACGAGCACACCGACCTCGATGGCTGGCCTCACGACGACCACGCCTACGGCATGCGCAAGAGCCAGCGCGACGCCGACACCGCCGAGGCGTTCGAGACGCTTCGCTACGGCGCCCGGCACCTGCTGGCCACGGCCGAGACACAGCTGGCCCAACTGCCGGAGAACGCGGTCCAGAGCCGCTGGGTCTACCAACTGGGCGTCCTGCACACGGCCCTCGACCGACTCGACGAACTGCACGAGCAGTGGCTGCTCAACCGCGACGCCCTCCCCGCCACCGCCAGGCCCGGCGCGCCGGACTTTGACGACGCCCTCGCCGAACATCACGCCGAATCGTGGAGCTACCTCGACGACTGGGCCACCCACGGCAAAGCGCTCCGAGAAATCAACACCGCAGCCCGCCGGGCCCCTTCACCCCTGGTACCCACACCGGCCCTCACACCCTCCCGGCGAACCGCGGCACGGAAGTGACGATGCCCCCGACGCCCGAGACCGTCGAGGTCGACTTCATCACCCCGCGCCACCTCGCCGGCGGGGGCGATCCCGCCTGGGTCACCGTCCCTCTCCACCGCGCCAGCGGATGGAGTTACGGCGACGACCCCCTGATGCCGCGCGTCCTGCTCTCCAGCCCCGACCAGAAAGCCCTCCTGCGCCTGGAGCCCGATCCCGACGACCAGTGGTGGACCCTGCACCACGCCGCCGAGCCGAACCGGCCCGCCTGGTATGCCAGTTTCGGCGCCCGAACCCCCGTCGAGCTGATCGCCGCCGTCACCGACGCCCTCACCGATCCAGCCGCCCCGGCCTCCGACGCGCCGTGCGACCCGTACCGGACCCTCCGGCAGGTCGGCTGGTCACCGTACGGTGACGACGGCCTCGTTTCCCCCGACAAGACGGCGTACGTCGAGCGACTGGGAACACCTGCTGATCCGGGAGCCTGGTTCGTCACCGTCACCGTCGGCACGCACCAGAAGGTCTGGCAGGCCCGCTTCGGCGCTCACACGCCGCCACCCCTCGTCGCCGCGTTCACCGCCGCGCTCGCCGACCCGAGGCCAGTGCACCGCACCGACAGCGGGCGCAGTCTGCCGACCCTCGCCCCGGACATCGTCACCCGCAAGACCACCGATGTGCTCGCCGTGTACGTCGCCGGCGCGCTGGAAGACCGCGTCCGCTCCCTCAGTGCCCGGCACACCACCACGCCGACGGCCCCGATCCCCTCGCGGCAGGCGCCGCCCAGGCACGGCCGCAGCCGCTGACCCTCCCCTCCCCTCCCCACCCGGAAGCACGTAGCCCTTGCCTCCTTCCTCCTCCAGCAGCAACACCGACGGATACGACCTCGTCCTGCGCCTCCTGCTCGGCGTGCTCGCCGTCGTCGTCCCCCTGTCCCACCTGGCCTGGCTGTCCGGCAACATCACCGCCTACCTCACCGGCACCAACTGGGCCCCCTACCAACCGACCAAGGCGCTGCTCCATCCCGAGCAGGTCTGGCCCGCCGCAGGCGAAACGTCCCTGCTGATCGGCGCCCGCATCATCCCCTTTCTCCTGTTCCTCGCCCTCGGGGCGGGGGCGGGCGTCCTGTGGGCCCGGCACAAGAACCGAAGCGGCGGCCGGAAGAAAAAGATCACCGACATGGCCAAGGCCCGGGACATCGAGCCGCTGATGGCCAAGGCGATCACCGACAAAGCCCGCTCCCTGCGCCCCAGCCTGAAGGACAGCAAGCACATCGACGCGAAGGACACCGGCATCCTTCTCGGCAACCTGCAGCGCACCCGCCACGAGGTACGCATGGGGTTCGAGGACGTCGCCGTCGCGATCATGGCGCCCCGTTCCGGCAAGACCACCTCGCTCGCCATCCCGTCCATGCTCGGCGCACCCGGTCCGGTCCTGCTGACGTCGAACAAGGCCGCCGGAGACGCCTTCACCACCGCCTACGAGGCAAGGGCCCGGGCGGGGGCGGTGTGGACCATGGACCCGCAGCAGATCGCGCACGCCGCCCGCGAGATGTGGTGGAACCCCCTCGCCAGCGCGAAAAACCTGGACGGGGCGAACCGGCTCGCCGGACACTTCCTCGCCGCAAGCGTCGATGCGTCCCAGCAGGGCGACTTCTGGTCGAAGGCCGGCAGCAACATCCTGTCCCAACTTCTGCTGGCCGCAGCGCTCGACGAGCGGCCCATCACCGACATCATGCAGTGGCTCGCCTTCCCTGCCGACCGCACTCCGCTGGACATCCTGCGTGACCACGGTTTCGCCGCGGTCGCCGCTCAGCTCAAGGGGACTGTGGAGGGGCCGCCGGAGACCCGGGACGGCATCTACGAGACCGCCCGGCAGTACGCCTCCGCGCTCCTGAACGCGGAAATAGCCGCGTGGGTGACGCCGCAGAAGGACGTCCCGGAATTCCGGCCGGAGCGGTTCGTCACGTCCACCGACACGCTGTTCCTGCTCAGCAAGGACGGCGGAGGCGGGGCCTCGGCGCTGATCGCGGCGTGCGCCGATTCGGTGATGCGGGCCGCGACCGCGCAGGCCGAACGCGCCGGCGGGCGCCTGGATCCGCCCATGCTGGCGATCCTCGACGAGGCCGCCAACGTCTGCAAAATCTCAGACTTGCCCGACTTGTACTCGCACCTCGGCAGCCGCGGGATCATCCCGATCACCATCCTGCAGTCCTACCGCCAGGGCCAGAAGGTATGGGGGGACGCGGGCATGGACGCCATGTGGTCCGCCTCGACCGTCAAGGTTATCGGCAGCGGCATCGACGACCCCGACTTCGCCGACAAGCTCAGCCGCCTGATCGGCGACCACGACGTGGAGACCACGTCCACCTCGCACTCGGAGTCCGGCAAGAGCACGTCGGTGTCGATGCGGCAGGAACGGATCCTGCCCGCCGACGCGATCCGCGCCCTGCCCAAGGGAACCGCGCTCTGCTTCGCCACCGGCATGCGCGCCGCCATGCTCGACCTCCGGCCGTGGTACCGGGAGCCCGGCGCGGAGGAACTGTCCGCGGCGTCCGCCCGCGCGTCACAAGCAATCACCGCCCGCGCCGTCGCCAAGCACACGCCGACACAGTCCGACTTCGGGAAGGCCGCATGAGCGACGCCCCGCTGCACCTGGTGCCCGTCCGATCACGCCAGGCAAAGGACTTCGTGCGGACCTGGCACCGCCACCACCCGCCGCCCGCAAGGCAGATCTTCGCCGTCGGCGCCGCCAGCCGCGGCGCATCCACACTGGCCGCTCGGATCACCGACGCCCAGCAACTCTCCAGCACCGCCCTGCGGCTGTTTCTCGCCCTCAGCCCACAGGCGTCGCGGCCCTCACCTCCGGACTTGCTGCTCCTGCACCAAGTCGCGCAGATCGCCAAGGCCGCCCAGGACGCCGCCGCCGAATGGGCCGTGCTCCAGCAGGAACTCGGTGCCGAAGAGAACGCAGAGCAACTGGAAGAAGGCGTTCCTGACGGGTGTTCTCCCTGGGCCTGCCGGGGCAGCGAACCGGCGGTTTCGCAGGACGACTTCGGGTTGACCTGTTGATACTTGATCTATTTGCTGGACCGGGTGGTTGGAGCCACGCTCTCAACGTGCTCGGAGCGCGCGACGTAGGTCTGGAATGGGACGAGTGGGCCTGCAAAACCCGCGCTGCCGCGGGACAGTTGACCATTCGGACCGATGTGGCCCGGTATCCGGTCTGGATCTTCTCCGGGCGTGTTCTGGGGTTGATCGCGTCGCCTCCGTGCCAGGCGTGGTCGATGGCCGGCAAACGCCTCGGTCTGCTGGACCAGCCGCTGGTGCACCAGGCGGTCGCGGACCTCGCCGCCGGCCGGGACACCCGCGAGCAGCTGCTGGGCGCCTGCCGGGACGAGCGCTCGCTTTTGGCCGCCGAGCCCATGCGCTATCTGCACGCCCTCAACGCCACGGGCGAGCCCGAGTGGGTGGCCATGGAGGAGGTCCCTGACGTCCTTCCGCTGTGGCGGCAGTACGCGGCCATCCTGCGTACCTGGGGCTTCTCGGTGTGGACCGGGATCTTGAACGCGGCCGACTACGGGGTACCACAGACGAGGCGGCGGGCGATCCTGCTCGCCTCCCGTATCTCAACCGCTCAGCCGCCCCCGCCGACGCACGCCCAGGTCGCCGAGCCGGAGTCGTTGTTCGGGCCGGGCCGCGCCCGCTGGGTCAGCATGGCCCAGGCCCTGGGCTGGGGCGCCACCGACCGGCCCGTGCCCACCGTCTGCGCCGGCGGCGGACCCGGCGGCGGGCCCGAGCCGTTTCCCTCCGGCTCCCGCAAAACCTTGTCCGACGCCCGCGACCGCGGCACCTGGACCCCCAGGCTGGAGCGCCCCGTCCCGCAGCCTCGCAACGGAGGGCCTGGGCAGGCAGCCAGGCACGGCACCCCGCACTGCCGGGCTGCCGACCGCGCTGGGCCAGCCTGCAGCACTGATGCACAGCGCTGGGCGTGGTCCCTGCGGAGCAACAACCAGGCCAACGCCACCGTCCGCCGTGCGGACGAGCCGGCCGGGACGCTGTTCTTCGGGCACCGCGCGAACGAATGCACCTGGGTCGCCGAACCCGCCGCCCCAGGACCACAGCATGCGCCGACCTTGGTGATGCCGGAGCCGATCCGGATCACCGCCCGCGAGGCCGGGATCCTCCAGTCCTTTCCCGCCGACTACCCCTGGGCTGGCAACAAAGGCCAGCAGTTCTCCCAGATCGGCAACGCCGTTCCGCCACGCCTCGCCGCCCACCTTCTGGCACCGCACCTCGGCAAGACCCTCACCCCCGACGACTTCGCCCTGGCTGCCTGACAGCTGCGTGCCCGCGCTCTGCCCACGCCACGATCACCAAAGGGCACCCCTATGAACCACTCCACTCCCTGGTCCTCGGCACTGGCACACGCCCTCACTGCTGCCGGGCGAGGGCTGGCCGTCTTCCCTCTCGGGCCACTCAAGCAGCCAGTCATCCGCAACCCCCACCCCGACCGCGACTGTCGCGGCGGGTGCGGGCAGTTCGGCCACGGCGTCCACGACGCCTCCACCGACTCCGACACCGTGCGGGCCTTGTTCCGGGCCGCCCGCCGCGCCACCGGCTACGGCATCGCCTGCGGACGCCCCCCACACCACTTGATCGGACTCGACCTCGATCGCAAGAACGGTCTCGACGGCATCACCACCCTCACCTACCTGGCCACACAGAATGGCTTCCACCTCCCGGATACCGTCACCATCGCCACCCCGAGCGGGGGCCGCCACCTCTGGCTCGCCGCACCCCCAGACGCGGCCATCCCCAACTCGGCCAGCCGTCTGGGCCCCGGCATCGACGTCCGCGGCAGCGGCGGCTACCTGGTCGGCCCCGGCTCCGCCAGCCCGAAGGGCGCCTACCAGACGCTTCCAGGCCACCCCAGCGACCCCGCCCCGGCACCATTGGCGCTGCTGCGCCTCATACAACCATCCCGGCCTCCGGTCGCGACCCCACCGGCGCGCAGCATCGGGCCCCGCAGCATCGAACCCCTCGTGCGCTTCGTACGCGACTCACCGGACGGACAGCTCAACAACCGCCTGTACTGGGCGGCCTGCCGCGCCTACGAAGCAGCCAACGAACCCGACGCCGCCGCCGATGCCCTGCTTCAAGCCGCCATCGACGCCGGCCACCCCGAACGCGGCGCCGCCCGCACCATCGCCAGCGCACGCAATCGCGCCCACCCCAGCCCTGTAACCAGGCCCGCGGCGCCCAGGCCATCACGACCTGCGTCCCGAGCCCTCCATGCCCCGCTCCAGCCCTGACCCCTTTGGCCACCTCGACAAGCGCCCCAGGGTCGGGTCCTCTCATCGCCGCGCGCCTTCACGGATCTGGCAGCGCGGGAGTTCATGGATGACCTGGTCCGTCCCGTCGTCCCGCCAGGCGGCGAAGTAGTAGTACGTCGCGCTCTTCTGCGGCAGGTAGCACGGGAGAGGTAAGTGGATCGACTTGCCTTATGGGTGATGCGGGAGCTACCTTCAGAAGGTGAGTCCATCGACTTACCTTACGACTCGGCAAGGAACAATGAACATGACTCGTCTTGCGGGCAAGCGTGCCCTCATCACCGGCGGCACGAGCGGGATCGGTCTGGCGACCGCGCAGCGTTTCATCGCGGAGGGGGCCGACGTGCTGGTCACCGGCGTCACCCCGGCCAGCATCGACAAGGCGCGGCAGATCCTCGGGGACAAGGTGCCGGTGGTGCAGGCCGACGCACGCGATCTCGATGCGCAGCGCGGCCTGGCCAAGCAGGTGCGTGAGCACTTCGGGGAGCTGGACGTGGCGTTCCTGAACGCCGGCGTCTCGGACTGGCGGGCGTTCGAGGACCACACGGAGGACAGCTACGACCGGCTCTTCGACATCAACGTCAAGAGCGTCTTCTTCCTCACGCAGGCCCTGGTGCCGGTGCTGGCCAACCCGTCCTCGGTCATCCTCAACGCGTCCGCCAGCGTGCACGGCGGCTACGGGCAGGCGAACGCCTATGCTGCGACGAAGGCGGCTGTCAGCTCCCTGATGCGGTCGTGGAACGCGGACCTGCTCAAGTCGCACGGCATCCGGTTCAACGCGGTCAGTCCCGGCCCGGTGGACACCCCGCTCTACTCCAAGCTCGGGATCGAGGACCCCGCGGTGCAGGCGGCGGTCTTGGAGGGGATCAGCGCCGGCATCCCGCTGGGTCGCATGGGACTGCCGGAGGAGGTCGCGGAAGCCATCGTGTATCTGGCCTCCGATGTCTCCGCCTTCGCTGTGGGCCAGGACCTTATCCTGGACGGAGGCCAAACCGTCCTCTGACAGCAAGGACGCGGCCGGGAGATGGGCGAGAGGCGTGGGTATGTCGGTGGCGGGCCGAGCGGAAACCGGTGGCGACACGTGCCAGACCGGGTATCACGCGCAAATCAAAGAGGAGAACCGCGCGCGCATCATCCGCGCCGCCCGCGACCTCTTCCTCGCCCGGGGATACGACAAGACCTCCCTCGCCCAGATCGCCAGGCAGGCCCGTGTCTCCACCGGCACCCTCTTCAAGCGGTACCCCACCAAGGCAGCACTGTTCGCGGCCGTCACCTCCGAGCAATGGCAGCTGGATGTGGAGTACGCCGCGCCGCCCCCGCCCGGTGATCCCCGGTTCGGTCTGGACCACATCGGCCGCGACTACGCCTGCCTGGTCGCGCGGCCCGGCACGGCAGCGCTGTGCCGCCTCATCATCACCGAACTTCCCCAGATGCCGGAACTCGCCGACATCGTCGGCACCGGCTTCGCCATCGACCGCGGACCCTTCTTCGACCGGCTCCGCGACTACCTGGACGCCGAAGCACAGGCCGGCACCCTCGACTTCCGTTCGGCCGACGGACAGCCCCAGTCGGCATCCGCAGTGGCCGAACAGTTCCTCGGCATGATCTGCAGCCAGCTCCTGTGGCCTCAACTCGTACGGACCGACTTCGTCCCGCCCGACCCCACCGACACCACGATCGTGGACGAAGCCGTTGCCCTCATGCTCAACCGCTACAGCCCCGGACCACCGGTTCAGCTGCCATAACCCCGATACGTCCCCCTACCGGGACAGGTGCTGCACGTGCCCTCCCGGTACCGCTGGCGTACACCTCCGGCGTTGTGCCCGGTGACGCGAGCATCGACCAGTGATCGACGAGATCCTCCAGCACGTGCGAACCCGGGGCGATGCCTGCCCTGCTGCGACGGTGCTGACCTTCTGACCGATGGAGGTTTCACATGTCCCGATCCCAGCGCGACGCCCTGGATGCCATGCTCCGTTCCGCCCCCGGAGCGAGACGCCTCCCACTGTGGCGGAACAACGCAGCGGATTCAGCGCAGTTTTCACCCGACCCTCGCCCACGAGACCGGCACGCGCCAGGCCCGGCCGGGCCGCGAGCACCAGACCCGCCTCGCCGCCAAAGGGCCGGCAACTCCGGCGGTCACGGCCAGCCGCCCCGTCAGCCGTTCGCGCTGATCATCGGCCCGCACGAGCGGGGCAACATAGCGCGGGATCGCCGGTTGGCCAAACCGGCGATCCCGCGGACCATAGATAGTCCACCGCCACCCCCTGCCCGACCGTCGAAAGGCCCACGCCCACGACCGCAGATACAGCACGAAGCGCAGCCCGCCAGGTGACAGGCAGCGGCATCGACTCACGCCGCCGCGTAGCTCGCCCGGAACAGATCCTGCGCCCGCTCCACGTCCCTCGGCGTACGAAGCTGGACCTCCAGGTCGCCCGTCCCGTGGTGGCCGAGACCGGACACGTCCCGGGTGAAGCCCGGAACGAGGTCGACGTCCTTCGGGTCGACCTTCAGGTAGACCAGGAGCTTGGTGCGCTGCGGCGGGCACAGGCAGGCGAAGTTCCGCAGCCGCTGATAGGCCCGGTAGGTCTTGCGCTCCACGCGGTTCACGCCGTCCCCGAGCCCGAGCAGAACCTCGTCGACAGCGTTCGCCAACTCCATCATCGCCGCACCCTGGACATCGGCCGCTGCCCGGGCAACTGGCTGCCGCCGTGCCCGGCGGGCCACCTGCATGCCGCCGCTCACGGAGGCCACGGTCTCAAGCCCGAGCAGGTCGCTGCCGAAGAGCCGGTAGCGGACCAGGTCGATCGACCTGCGGTGCTCGCGTACGGCGTGCACGTCGTAGCGGGTGAAGTCGCCGGCGATACAGATCAGGCGCGGGCCGCTCCACAGCACCTGGGACGCGGCCGTTGCTCCGAGCCGGTCGCGGACCAGGTGCTCGAACTCGGCCCGGTGGTCCATCAGCCACGAGAGGTAGAACAAGCCCTGGTGGATGACGCCGGGATCGACGCCGCGCTTGGTCTCGACGATGACCGGCGACCCGTTCTCGTCCAACCCGAGCAAGTCGATTCGGCCCCCGTGGACCGGCCCGGTGCTGTACTCGCTCGCCAGGAACCGGGCGCCCAGCAGCGTCTCCATGTGCGCCTCGACGAGGCCCTGCACATCAGCCTCAACCTCAGCAAGACGCGGCGTGACCTCAGTCACGCCGCCATTCGTCGTGTCCGTGCGAAACAGCTTCAGGCCCGACACCTTCCCCTCCTCGGCTCGGAGATCACCAACGCCGCTGGAGTGCGGGATTGTTTCCGCGAGAGGCTACGGAGGCGTGAAGATGGTGTGAGATCCTACGTACGGCCCGGCCGGAGAGCGCTCGCGTCCCCCGATCACCGGGAATCCGTGATTCCCCCATACGTCCCCCGCGACCCGGGGGACAGCGCCCGGAAGCTGCGTTTACGCAGGTCAGCCCCCGTAGCTCAGTGGATAGAGCACGTGCCTTCTAAGCGCCTGCTCTGTCGCGCACAGTCGCCCGCAGGGCCGATCACCCTACGAGAGAACTCAAGGCTATTCAGCAATGAGAACGAGGAAACTCGCTGCGGATACCCAATACCACGTCCTCCCTCGCGCTGATGCCATTTCGCCAGCAGCCCGGACTGCGGGGATTCTATTTCAGCGGGCTCTTCGCTGCACGATGGTCCGGGTGCGCGCGCCGAGTTGGCCTCGTCATGCCGGGCAGTCGACTGAATACACCTGCGGGTCTACAACAGACAGAGTCGAAAACTCCCCGATTGTATCCAGGGCTAGAAGCCAAACCGCTCTGCAGTGGACCTTGCGGGCCGCTTCCAGCCACTCGCGACGTGAGACAACGTCTGCCGCTCGGAGGCTGGTTCCTGGCAGGCCGACTACAGGGGCGTCGACCTCGTCGGGAGCTTTCCTAGAGCTGGGACCTTTCCTCTGGGGCAACTGCCACCAACCCGCTTGATTGTCAGAGGGATTGGCTACGATGGTTGCAGTTGTCGAGATCTCGGAAGGCAGGGTGCGTCGATGCAGGGAGTCAGCTATCGCGGCGGGATGACCGCGAGCCTATAGGGGCGCCTGGCCGGCGCTCTCCTATGGCGACGCCCGTTGGGCGGCGACGCCGTGACCCCGATCCGGCGGTGGGTTGACACCTGCCCCGGCTCTGTGACGGCGCTCTGTCGAAGTTCCGGAGGGCTCCCTTGACTGCACCCGCTTCTACCTGCGACCACCGCATCTACCACGTTGTCGTCGTAGCTCTGACCTCCATGGTCACTGGGCTCGCCATCGGGATCGGCTCCGCCGTTCTCGGGCAGGCTCCGTTCACCGCTGCCGCGTCCGGTGCGGCTGCCCTGGCATTCACTTTTGGTGCAGGCATGAGCGTGGTTACGCACGTAAGCAAGCACCGGTAGCAAGGCCCTCGCACGGGGCTGCCCATCGGGGCCGCCCCAGGAGCGCTCGGCCTGAACGGTCCGCGCTGTCGGTGGGGTGCCATGGCGCTGCCGGGTCGACCTTGGCGTCTACCTGTCACCGAGAACTGCGGCCTGCAAAGCCGTAGCGCTGCCGCGTGACGCCATGCTCGCCATGAAGCGGGATTCGGAGCGCCACGCGAGGTACCCCTGGGCCGATCGGCCAGGCCGTAAGTCCTTTGTCATAACGAATTCGCCCCACTCTGGTTGTCAGTCCCGCCCACTAGAATCGCGCCCGAGGGTCGAGCCTGGCTTCCTGAACGAGTCGACAAGAAGGCAGCAGGCAAAAGCACCCGCGAGCAGACAGAGACGGGGACGGGGAGCCGCATGCTGGATGGCCGGTGGACGACGGTCACCGAGTCCGGGTACGAGCACGAGCGCCGAGGTCTTGAGGCGATCCGCAAGCGCTTGCTGGACGAGGAGCCGTGGCGGGCCTGGTCGAACTTCTCGTTCACCGCGAACAGCGGGCACGTCCGCGAAGTGGACCTTCTGGTGGTCGCGCCGGCCGGAGTCTTCCTGGTTGAGCTGAAGGACTGGCACGGCTCAGTCCACGGCGGTGGCAATGACTGGGTGCAGACCACGCCCAACGGCACCACCCGTCGGCATGGCAATCCCCTGCATCTGTCGAACCAGAAGGCCAAGGAGTTGGCGGGCCTGGTCAACGGGGTCGCCGGCCGTCCAGGGGACCGGTCGCGGATCTGGGTCGGTGAAGCGGTCTGCTTCACCGACGACCGGCTGCAGGTACAGCTTCCGGCAGCCGACATGAACGGTGTCTTCACCGTCAAGAAGCTGGTGGAGATGCTGGCCGTGCCGCCCGGCGACGGTCGTCGCCGGATCACTGCCGAGACGTCCCGCCGAGTCGACGCGGCCCTGAAACAGCTCCGCATCGCGCCGATCCGCCGCCAGCACGATGTGGGCTCCTATCTCCTGGACGCGAAGGCGTTCGACTCCGGGCCTACGTGGGCCGACTATCTGGGCCGCCACTCTCAGCTGCAGGACCTGGCGCGGGTGCGGGTCTTCCTTAGTGAGCGCGGGGCCTCCGACGAGGAGCGGCGCTCGGTGGAGCGGGCCGCCGCCCGTGAGGCCGCAATTCTCAGCCGGTTCAAACACCCGGGCGCCGTACAGCTGAAGACCTATCTACCTTCGGGTCATCCGGCTGGGCCGGCGATTCTCTTCGACTACCACCCGGAGACCCTGCGCCTGGACGACTATCTGGTGCAGCACGGAGAGCGCCTCGACCTGCAGGGCCGACTCGCACTGGTGCGGCAGCTGGCGGAGACGGTGCGTTCCGCCCACTCGCGGCGGATCCATCACCGGACGCTGTCCGCACACTCGGTGCATGTGATTCCGCGTGACCGCGGTCCACGTGGGCGGGAGCTCGGCGAGGAGCAGCGTTGGCTGCGGCCGTGGCCGCAGATCGCGGACTGGCAGATCGCCACCGGGCAGAGCGTGAGTCGTGGCCGGCCGCTGACTCTGGCTCCGACGAATGTGTCGGGCGTCCATGTCTCGGGCCAGGCCGATCCGTATCTGGCACCGGAGCTGAGGATCCCGAAGGCCGATCCGGTACGGCTCGATGTGTACGGCCTCGGTGTGCTCACGTATCTGCTGGTCACCGGGCAGGCACCGGGTGCGAGCCAGAGCGAGGTCATGGCGCGCCTGGAAGGCGGCGAGACTCTGCGTCCGAGCGCGCTGGTCGACGGACTGCATCCGGATGTCGACGATCTGGTGGAGGCTTCCACCGCATACGAGCCGGGACGGCGGCTGTCCACCGTCGACGACTTCCTGGAAATGCTGGAGTACGTCGAGCAGGCGTTCGTCGAGGAGATCGCGGACAGCTCGGACGCTGCGGCCGGCGCAGGTGGGGATGGGAACGGCGGGTCGGCTGCGAGCGACGGCGAGGAGCAGACCAAACCGGAGAAGGATCCGCTGGAGGCAGTGGCCGGGGATGTGCTGGGCAGGCGCTGGGAGGTCGTTCGCCGACTCGGTACGGGCTCGACTTCGCGGGCGTTCTTGGTGCGGGACCTGGAGGGCGAGCCGCGGCGGAGCGGCGCCCTGCCGGTGGCAGTGCTGAAGGTCGCACTGAGTGAGGCCAAGCATACGGTCCTGGACCGCGAGGCGGACGTCCTGGGCCGTATCCACCGGGACTCCAGCATCATCGCGCTGTACGAGCGGGAGCCGCTCACGCTGGCCGGGCGGCGAGTTCTGGTCCTGGACTACGTCGGCGACAGCCGGGAGTTGAAGGACCAGGACGCGAGCGCCGACAAGGGGCCGCGCCGCCGTGAGGACACCGTGGCCCGCCAGCTGCGGGACAACGGCCGCCTGGGCATGGACCAGTTGGAGGCGTACGGGAAGTACCTGTTCGGCGCGGTAGAGCACCTGGAGGCCGAGGGCATCTGGCACCGGGACCTGAAGCCGGACAACATCGCGATCCGCATCCGCCCCAACGGCACCCGCCAGCTGGTGCTGATCGACTTCTCACTGGCCGGATATCCCGCGAAGGAAATCGAGGCGGGCACCGAGGGCTACCTCGACCCCTTCGTCGGGATCATCACACGCGGATCGTACGACGGGCATGCCGAGCGGTACGCGCTGGCCGTGACGCTGCACGAGATGGCGGCGAACGAATTGCCCCGCTGGGGCGACGGTTCGGTCACCCCGCGACAGACGGATGCGAAGGAGTGGCCATTTCCGCAGCTCGCAGCCGACGCCTTCGAACCGGCCGTCCGCGACGGACTGGTGGCGTTCTTCCGCAAGGCTCTGGCCCGGGACGTGAAGGACCGCTTCTCGGACCTCAAGCCGATGGAGCGTGCCTGGCAGCGCATCTTCCTGGATGCACAGCGCACGACGGCGCCAAGCTCTGGGCACAGTGAGAAGCCGAGTCGCGGTGCGAAGGGCGGTGCCGACGCGGTCGCCCAGCCTGCGACGGAGCCTCGGATCGGGCGGGAGGACGACGACGTCTCCGCCGAGCAGGTCCGCGACCAGCAGGCAGAGCGCGCCGACCGGAAGACGCCACTGTCGGTGGCCGGTCTGACGGTCTCCGCACAGTCGCAGCTGTTCGCGATGGGGCTCAACAACGTCGGGGACGTCCTGGAGTACTCGGCCAAGAAGTTCCTCACCGCACCGGGCATGGGCTCGCGCACCCGCGAGGAGATCCAACGCCGGCAGAAGGAGTGGAACGTCCGGCTCGGCAAGGCTGCACCCTCACCGCTGAGCGCAGCAGCCCTCAAGGCTGCAAACCAGGAGCGCACCGCCCTGGAACGGGCAGCCGCCGACGCAATCGCCGCGGCCGGTGTGGACGTCACTGCCCCGCAGGTGCTGAGCGGCCTGAGCCTGGACGCGCTCGCCGCTCGTCTGGTGCCGAGGCCGTCCGGTGGCAACGCCCGTTCCAACGCCAAGGAGCGTGAAGCCGTACGCCTGCTCCTTCGCCTGCCCGACGACGAGGGGCGACTGCCCGGCGGCCTCGCGTGGGTGCGCCAGCGGGACGTCGCCGAAGCCGTGGGCCTGACCGCAGGCCGTATCCCGCAGATCGTGAAGAAGGCACGCGAGCGCTGGTACGAGGATGCCGCCCTCGGGCTGCTGCGCGATGAGCTGGTGGAGCTGCTCGCCGAGCGCGGCCGGGTCGCTCCGGTGATCGAACTTGCCGATGCACTGATCGTCCGGCGCGGCACCCAGCACGTGGAGCGGCGCGACCGGCGTGCGCTCGCGCTCTCTCTGTTGCGGGCGTTGGTGGAACGCGAGAGCCGAGCGCTGGTGGAGCGCGAAAGTGGGGACGACGAGTCCCCGCAGCTCTTCCGCTACTTCCACGCTCGGATGCCCAAGGGCGCCGACCCGGTGATCGGCCTGCTCGCCCTGGACGTCCGGGAGGGCGTGGACGGGCCGGACACCCCATCACTGCCCGCCCTGCAGGAGTACGCGCTGAACCTGGGCGCACGTGCCGACCGGCTCGCGGCGCTCGAGTCCCTGCCGACGGCGAGTACGGTCCTCACCGAACTGGACGCGGTGCGCCGGCCGCTGGGCAGCCTGGGCTGGGATGAGCGGCGCACCGCCGAGATCGCGGTCGCCGCCTCGACCCGAGCCGCGCTCACCCCGCGCCTGGAAATCTACCCGCGCGACCTGGACCTGGTACGCGCGCTGAGGATCACCCAGGCCGGTGTGGTCGCCGTGCAGCCCGGCGTCGAGGAAGACCGCCTTCCGGGCCTGACCGTGGACGCTCTGCACAAGCGGGTCGCGACCCGCTTCCCCGACCTGGGTACGGATCCACTGGTGCCGCGCGAGCTGCCCACGGGAAGCGCCCTGGTCCGCGCTCTCAAGGAGGCCGGCTTCGAGCTGAAGCTGGCCACCCGCTACGACAAGGTCCTGCGTCTCGTCCCTGACCGCCGGTCCGGGGACGCCACCGCCGGGCTGACTTCGGCGAGTTGGGGCGCCTCAGCAGCACGTCGCTCCGCACCCACCCAGTACGACGCGGACGCGGCCGTCGCCGCCGCCGTCAAGGCCAACCAGCGGCTTACACACTCGGCGCGACAGGACGGCTTCCGGGTCCTCACCGTGCCACAGCGACGGGCCGAGGACGCGGTGCGCTGGCTGACCGGTGAGCCGTTCGGCGCTCGGCCGGTATCCCTGACTGGGCTGTTCGTGGACGAACTGCGCAGCGTGGTCGGCGAGGCTGCCCGTCCCACCTGGGAGACCGTCCTCAAGGCGGACGCCGCCGAACCGGGCAGTCGGCCCCATCAGCAGCTGCGCATCCGCACCGACAAGGCGTGGGGGCGGATCGAGCCGCGGCTGCGGGAGCGGCTGGCGGAGGCGCGCGGTCCGCTGCTGCTCACCGACACCACGGTCCTGGCTCGGTACGACGCGCTGGACCTGCTGGGGCGGCTCGCGGAGGAGGCACGGCAGGGCGGCAACCCGCTGTGGCTTCTCGTCGCACAGTCCGATCCGGCACGGGCGCCGCGGTTGGCCGGGCAAAGTGTTCCGTACCAGGCGGGGTTCGACGAGTGGATCGTCGTGCCGGATGCCTGGGTCGCCCGCAAGCACCTCGCACTTGACGCCTGACCCTCGTCCCCTGATCTTCTTCCGCTCTCTCCCACTCTCCACAGGAGCCGTACGTGATCGACCGCAAGAGCCTCCTCGCCGACCTGCAGAAGCAGGTCAAGGCGGCAGAGACCGACCTCGAACAGCAGGTCAAGGCTGTCCCCGAGGTCGGGACGCGGCTGCGCGGCGAGTACGACCAGGCCCGGAAGCTGGGCCGTACGGCGGCGACATGGAACGCCTGGCTCGGAGAGCGGATCACACAGGTTGCGGTGGCCTGGGTGCTCGGCACGGTGTTCGTCCGGTTCAGCGAGGACAACCGGTTGATCGCCGAGCCGTACATCACGGCGCCGGATGTGGCGGGGCGGGAGACCGCACAGGCACGGTACGAGGAATATCTGGAGAAGGATTCCGACCCTACGTATCGAGGGTGGCTGGAGACGGCGTTCGCCGAGTTGGGGGCTGGGCAGGCGGGGCGGCTGCTCTTCGATCAGGAGCACAACCCGCTGTACCAGATTCCGCTTTCGCACGACGGCGCTGGCGTGCTGCTCGCGTTCTGGCGCGAGCAGCGCGCTGGCGAGGGTGCGGTCGGCGCGGGCGATGAGTCCGGTGGGGGCGGCTGCCCGGTGCTCGTGCACGACTTCAGCGATCCGCTGAGCGACGACGGCACCAAGGGGTGGGATACCCGGTTCCTCGGCGACCTTTACCAGGACCTGAGCGAGGCTGCCCGCAAGACGTACGCGCTACTGCAGACGCCGGAGTTCGTGGAGGAGTTCATCCTCGACCGGACGATGACCCCGGCAGTGCGGGAGTTCGGCTTCGAAGAACTGAAGATGATCGACCCGACATGTGGGTCGGGCCACTTCGTGCTCGGGGCGTTCCGGCGGCTGTTGCGAATGTGGGCGTCGCAGCGACCCGAAGTCGGCCCGTACGAACGGGTGCGGGCAGCGTTGGAGTCTGTGCATGGGGTAGACCTCAACCCGTTCGCGATCGCGGTTGCCCGTTTCCGGCTGCTGGTCGCGGCGATGGCTTCGAGCGACATGCGAACGTTCGCGGAGGCGCGGAAGTACGAGTGGCCGATCCAGCTCGCGGTGGGCGACTCGCTGCTGCCGACTGAGCACCGGCAGGAGGGTCTGTTCGGCGACGAGCAGCTGAGCCTCGGCGACAGCGTGGAATCGGGCGACGCCGAAGACCCTTACTACGCGCTGAGCACGGAGGACGTGTTCGAGTACCCGCAGATCCTGAACCGGGGCCGCTACCACGTGGTGGTTGGGAATCCTCCGTACATCACAGTCAAGGACAAGACACTCAACGAGCTGTATCGCAAGCTGTACGACGCGTGCGCGGGTACTTACGCGCTGTCCGTCCCGTTCGCGCAGCGCTTTTTCGAGCTTGCGGTTCGGGGCGAAGAGAAGTCCGGACTCGGCTACGGCATGGTCGGCCAGATCACGGCCAACTCGTTCATGAAGAGGGAGTTCGGGACGAAGCTGATCGAGAGTTTCTTCCGGGATCAGGTCGAACTGACAGAGGTCATCGACACATCGGGGGCCTACATCCCGGGGCATGGGACGCCGACGGTCATCCTCGTCGGCCGCCCGCTGGATTACATGGGCGCTCGCCGGGCCACCATCCGCACGATCCGTAGCGTTCAGGGGGAACCAGCCGCTCCGGAGAAGGCGGAGGATGGACTCGTCTGGCGGGCGATCGTCGAGCAGGTCGACGTGCCAGGGAGTTCAACCCGATGGGTATCCGTTGATGACCTTGGTCGAGTGGGTCTCTTCGATAAGCAGCCCTGGATCCTGGCTGCTGGCGGCCTGGAAATTAACCGCGCTATCGGCCGCCACGCAACTGCCAAGCTTGAAGAGCTGCAGCGATCTATCGGCAGGTACGCACATACCGGAAACGATCCTTCCTACTTCGCACCCTCGCGAACCTGGAACCGTTTGGGTGTTACCAACGCGCACGTAGTGCCCCTGATTACCGGAGAAGACGTCCGGGACTGGAACCTGAATCCGACGACAGAAGCGCTGTTCCCATACGGTGATTCCCTGCGCGCTGAGTTGACGAGCGATACCGAGCACACCCTCTGGCGTAACCGCACACCTCTACGGAGGCGCCAGGAGCTCGGAGGGACCCCCGAGGAAATCGGACTCAAATGGTACGAATGGAGTCGCTGGCACCCGGAGCGTTTCTCGGACCCCATGGGAATTTCCTTTCCTTTCGTAGCCACGCACAACCATTTTGCACTGACTCGCGGCGGCAATGTATTCAATCGCCACGCGCCCGTAATCAAACTACGGGAGGGGTCCACAGAAGGGGATTACGTAAAAGTACTGGGGCTGCTTAACAGCTCCACAGCCGGGTTCTGGCTCAAGATGGTGAGCCATGACAAGGGCAGCCAAGGCGTAAACGAGGGCTACAAGTCGCACGTTTGGGAACGGTTCTACGAGTTCACCGGAACCAAGCTCCAGGAATTCCCCCTCCCCACGGACTATCCCACCGCCCTCGCCACCGAACTTGAGACCCTCGCCCAGACACTCTCCGCGACGACCCCCACCGCCTTGGTCACGGACTCCGTCCCCACGCCTCTCGCCCTCCGCAAGGCGCAAGACGCCTACAAATCCACCCGCGCCCGAATGATCGCCCTCCAAGAGGAGCTCGACTGGCAGGTCTACTCCCTCTACAATCTTCACTCCGAGGACCTGCGTCTGCCCGGCCTAGAGGCCGTGCCGGAACTCGCCCTCGGCGAGCGAGCCTTCGAGATCGTGCTCGCACGCCGAGTCGCCGCCGGGGAGGCCAGTGACGAGTGGTTCAAGCGGCACGGGTCCACCCCCCTCACCGAGATCCCCACCCACTGGCCCGCCGACTACCGCGCCCTCGTCCAGAAGCGCATCGACGTCATCGAGTCGAACCGCGCCATCGGCATGGTGGAACGCCCCGAGTACAAACGGCGCTGGGCCACCGAGGGCTGGGACTCCATGCGCCAGCAGGCGCTGAAGTCCTGGCTACTCGACCGGATCGAGGACCGCACCCACTGGTTCGACGTCAACGACAACCCGACCGTCACCACCCTCGCCCGGCTCGCCGAAAGCCTGTCCGCCGACGAGGACTTCACCTCCGTCGCCGAGCTGTACGCGCCCCGGCAGGACCTCGTGAAGACCGTACGGGAGCTGCTCGCCGAGGAGCACGTGCCGTTCATCCCGGCCCTTCGCTACAAGCCGGCCGGGCTGAAGAAGCGCGCCGACTGGGAGCACGTCTGGGGCCTCCAGCGTGAGGAGGACGCCGCGCCCGACGAGCCCGCCAAGCGCAAGATCCGTGAGCGGATTCCCGTACCGCCGAAGTACACCTCCGCGGACTTCCTGAAGCCGAGCTACTGGCGTGCGCGCGGCAAGCTCGACGTGCCCAAGGAGCGGTTCGTGTCGTACGGCACGGTCAACGCGCAGTCGCCGGAGCTGTATGGGTGGGCCGGCTGGGATCACCTGGAGCAGGCCCTCGCGCTCGCCTCGTACATCCAGCAGGCCGGGCTCAGCGAGGACGAACTCGTGCCGTATCTGGCCGGGTTGTTGGAGCTGCAGCCGTGGCTGGAGCAGTGGTACGGCGAGTACGACCCGGACTTCGGAGCGTCCCCGGCCGCCGAGATCCTGGCGTTCCGACAGTCAAAGCAAGGTGAGACCGGGCTGACAGACGACGCGCTGCGGGCCTGGCGCCCGGCGGCTGCCACCCGCGGACACGGCGCGAAGAAGACCGCCGCCCCGAAGAAGCGCGCCAGCGCGAAGGCCACCGCCCAGCTGTCCGACACTGACACCATCACCGACGCCACAACCGATGCCACCGCCGGCACCGACTCCGACTGAGCAGGGCGAGGAGAAGCAGACCCACCATGGCGTTCATGAGCAAGAACAACTCTCGCCCCGAAGACCGGCCGCTGCTGCGCGAGTTGATCGATATCCCAGAGTCGGTGTCCACCTCCGACTTCGTACTAAAGCTGAATGAGGCGGTCACCCCCGAGGGGGTCGAGGCTGCGCTCAAGGATTACGTCGTCACCGACCGGCTGCTCGGCAATTTCGACGAGGCCCTCGATCTGATCAAGTCGGCGCTGGACAGTCACTCGTCCAAGGCCGCCTATCTGCACGGGTCGTTCGGTTCCGGTAAGTCGCACTTCATGGCGGTGCTGTATGCGCTGCTGTCGCGGAATCAGGCGGCTCGGGCCCGCGCGGATCTCGACCCCGTACGCACGCGGCACTCCTGGCTGGACTCCGACGATCGCAAGTTCCTGCTGGTGCCCTACCACATGCTGGGCTCCAAGTCCCTGGAGCAGCGCGTGCTCGGCAAGTACGTGGAGCACGTACGCAAGCTGCACCCCGGCTGCCCGTTGCCGCAGGTCTATCTGACCGACGGGCTCTTCGAGGACTTCGCCGAGCAGCGCCGGCGGAACGGCGACGAGCGGGTGATCGAGCAGCTCGCCGACGCCGGGGGTGGCCAGGAGGACGAGTGGGGCGACTCGTTCGCCTGGACGACCGAGCTGCTCGATCAGGCGGTCGCCGCGCAGGAGGAGCACGACAACACCAAGAGTCTCGACCTGGAAAGCCCCTCCACACCACAGGACTTGAGGGCCCGGCTGGTTCAGGATCTCACCCAGACCCTGTTCCCCTCGTTCGCGCGGAACGCCTCCGAGGACGCCGACGGGTTCGTCTCCCTGGACAAGGGGCTCGGCATCATCGCCGCGCACGCCAAGGAACTCAACTACGACGGCCTCGTCCTGTTCATGGACGAGTTGATCCTGTGGCTGGCCTCCCGTATCCACGACCAGAAGTTCGTCTCCCGCGAAGCCGACAAGATCACGAACTTTGTGGAGGGTGCCGACGAACGGCGAGCCATCCCGGTGGTGTCGTTCATCGCCCGCCAGCGCGATCTGCGTGAGCTGGTCGGCGAGGAGATGTCGGGGGCCGCCGAGGCCGCCGTGCAGGACACCTTGAAGTTCAGTGGCGGGCGCTTCGACAAGGTGGTGCTCGAGGACCGGAACCTTCCGCAGATCGCACAGGCCCGGCTGCTCAAGCCCGCCACCGACGAGGCCGAGGCGAAGGTGGAGGCCGCATTCGCCGAGGCCAAGAAGCTCGGCCCCGACGTGTGGGACACCCTGCTCGGTCACGACAAGTCGACCACCGGGGCGGACGAGACCGCGTTCCGGCGGACGTATCCGTTCCCGCCGGCGTTCATGGACACCCTGGTGCACATCTCGGCCGCGCTGCAGCGCTCCCGTACCGGCCTGAAGTTGATGAGCCAGCTGCTCGTCGATCACCGCGACGACTGGCGGCTCGGGCAGCTCGTGCCGCTCGGTGATCTGTACCCGGCGATCGCCGGGGGCGGCGACAAGGCGTTCAGCGGGGAGACCAGTGTCCACTTCGAGGCCGCCGACAAGCTGTACCGGGACAAGCTGCGCCCGTATCTACTGAAAGCCAACCAGGTCACCGAGGATCAGGTCGAGGCGTACCGCCGCCACCCCGAGACCCTCAACGATCCCCAGCTCACGGCCCGCTGCCGGGACTTCACCGGTGACATTCGGCTGCTGCAGACGCTGCTACTTTCCGCGCTGGCGCCGAGTGTTCCCGCTCTTGCCGACCTCACGCTCGCGCGGCTGCACGCCCTCAATCACGGCTCCATCACCACCCGCATCGCGGGTACCGAGGTCGGCCGCCTTGAGCACAAGGCCAAGGAATGGGCGGTGAACTTCCCGGAGATAAAGGTCACCGGTACCGGGCCGGGCGCGGTGGTACGGCTGGAGCTCACCGGCGTCGACCTCGACGCCGTCCTCGCCAACGCCCAGGTCCACAACAACCAGGGCAACCGCCGTACCAAAATGCGCGCCCTGCTCAAGGACGCGCTCGGCGTCAGCGACGGGCCCGGCGGCTTCGACGCGTACGACGTGCTCGGCCTGGTGTGGAAGGGGACCGAGCGGCAGGTCGAGGTGGTCTTCGGGAACGTCGCCGATCCTGACTCCCTGCCCGAGACCACTCTGCGTCCCAGTCAGGACGACGCCTGGCGCCTCGTCGTCGACTTCCCTTACGACGAGGGCGAGTTCGGCCCGATGGATGACTTGCAGCGGCTGCGCGCCCTGCGGGAGAAACCGGGCGGTGACTCGCGGACCCTTGCCTGGCTTCCCACTCATCTGACGGATGCCTCCCGCGCCGACTTCGAGCGTCTCGTCGTCATCGACAAGGCCCTCGCGGACGAAGCCCGCTTCGACGCCGAGTACGCGCGGAGCCTCAACGCGGACGACAAGGAGCGCGCCAAGGGCATGCTCCAGTCGCAACTCCTCGTCCTCACTGAGCGGGTCAACCTGTCCCTGCGGCAGGCGTACGGGCTCGCGCAGAAGCAGGAAGGGGTGGTCGACCTCAGCTTCGAGAACCATCTGGTCGCCCAGCAGGACGTACCCGATCTGCGGCCCCCGCTCGGCGCGCCGTTGGAGTCCGCCGCCCGCGACCTGGTCGGCAAGCTGCTTGCCCAGCAGTACCCCGCGCATCCCAATCTGGACCCCGAGGGCACAGGCAGGCCCGTGAAGCCTGCCGAGATCAAGGCCGTCTTCGAGTACGTACGCAAGGCCGCCGAGGACCGTGACGGGCAAGTCGAGGTCGAGGCCAAGGACCGCAAGGTCATGGCGCGGATCGCGGGCGGGCTCGGGCTCGGCGCCATGCGGGAGGCGTACTACCGGCAGTCCACCGCCTGGCCCGACCACTTCAACGCCCAGGCCCGCCGGGACGGCGTCGCCGAGCCGACCCTGGTCAAGCTGTCCGACTGGAGTGAGCTGCCCGATCGGCGTGGACTGCCAGAGCCGCTGCAGCGGTTGGTTGCCGCCGCGTATGCGGAGATGACCGACCGAGTGTGGGTGCGTGGCGGAGCGCCCATCGAACCCGCGCCCGCACCACACGAGCTGAAGCGGGACTACGCCCTGCGCGAGCAGCAGCTGCCCAGCGAGAGCGACTGGGACGAGGCACGCAAGCGCTTCGAGCCGATGCTCGGGAAGCGGGCGCCGCAGTTGCGGCGCGGGCGGATCGTCAACCAGTTCGCCGGGCAGATAAGGCAGGCTGCCGCCGCGCTCGCGCAGGACACCGGACGGCTCGTCGGGGAGCTGGAGAAGCATCGCGACTTCCTGCGGCTCAGCGACGACTCGCCCCGGCTCGTTCTCGCCCGGCGTGCGCAGGAGTTGGTCAAGGCGGTGACCGAGGCCGGGATCGATGCGAAGTCCGTGGTGGACCGGCTCGCCCGCTTCGACCTCGGCGACTTCACCGCACATCGCTTCGGCATGTCGCTGATGAGTTCCGGGAAGGTCGCCAGCGCTCTGCAGAACACCGTCTGGGACCAGTTGAGCCTGGCCGATACCCTCGGGGTGGACGGTGCGGCGGTCCTGGAGCGGGTGCGGGACGCGGCCGCCGGCGATCCCGGTGACTACCCGGATCTGCCGGGAGTATTGACCGCCGCCGGCCGGGAGGTGCTGTCCCTGCTGAGGTCCCGGCGGACCGCGGCCGAGCAGCCCCAGCCGCCCGTCGAACTGCCGCCCAGCTCCGAGAGCGTGGATCTGAACACCGGTTCAGCCCACCCGCAGGTACTGCCGGAGCCAGGGCCGGGGCCGGGGCCTCGTACTCCATCGCGATCCGCAGCCCGCTCCGGTGGCGGGCGTACCACCGCCGCCCGAGCCGCCGCCGAACTGCAGGCGGAGATCGCGGCGCTCGCGGCCGAGAACCCGAACGCCACCGTCGAGGTCGTCTGGAAGGTCGTCGACTGATGTCCGACACGGTCACCACAGCCCCTGCGGCCGTCGGCCCCGCCCGGCTGTCCGCAGGAACCGTCCGTCAGTACGTCGCCGCCCGCAGCCGGCTCGGCGACGGCACGGCCCGCGTAATGCTGTTGCGGGCCGCTCCCTCTTGGGACGCGCCCGCGGTGCAGCGAACTGCCGGCGGACTGCAGGCACGGGTGGCCGTGGGTCCCTCGGTGCTCGCCGTACACGAGCAGATCCTGGGTCACCTTGACGCGCCGGAACCCGTCGATCCCAAGGTCCTGATTGTCCTCACCGATCGCGAGGACACCGACCTCGACCCGGGGCTGCTCGCCCGCGTTTACGGCGGCAGGATCCGGTCTGTCGACAACTGGGAAGTCGTACAGGAAGCGTTCGACGCGCGCGGCCTCGACGGGCGGCTGCGCGGCGAGAAGTGGGCGGCCGAAGCACTCCTCGACGCTGCGGCAACCCGGGGCTGGCCCTCGCTCGGTCGGGGCCTGCTCTCCCGCGACGAGGCCCTCACCCGGCTGGCCCGGCGGCGCCTGAGGATCGGCCGCCATGACACGAATCCGCTTGGCCGTCCGGCCGCACACGACGACGGGGACCGCATCGATCCGGTCGCACTGTTCCAGTGGACCCTCACCCCCGGCGGCCCGGATCTTCTGCGCGACCTGCGCGGCCCGGAAAGGACCGGTCTGGCCCGCTTCCTCTCGGAGCCCGAACAGGGCGGGTCCGCCGGCCGGATCGTCACCGCCCTGGTGGACGCCGAACACGGGGCGGACGCAGCGGCGTACGCGGTGGTGTGCGCTGCGCTGTGGGGGCACGCGGAAGCCGACCACGACCTGTACCGGGCGCGCGGGCGGGCCGAGCGGTGGCTCGGCGAGGCACCACCTGCCCAGGGTGACGATCTCGACAGGCTTCTGACCTCCTTCGGTCAGAGCGGCGAGGCGTACGTCCGCAGCCTGGTCGACCGGGGAGAGCACCGGCTCGCCGACCCCGTCCTGACTCGGGCCGCCCAGCTCGTCACGCAATTCGGGGCACAGGCTGCCGCTTCGGCCAGCCCTTTGCTCGAATCCGGACTCGACACACGCTTCACCACCGCGGGCCACGCACTCTCCGACGGAGATGCAGAGAAGGTCACAGTCGCCATCACCGCACTGGTCGAGCATGCACTCGCCGCGGACGGCACCAACCGGGCCCGTATCCAGCGGGTACGGATGGCTGCACGGTTGCGGCGGTGGCTCACGGCCGAGCCCGGATCCGAGATCGCCTCGGTGGCCGACGGCACCGCCCGTCAGATCCGCGAACTCGGCTGGGTGGACCGTGCCTTGGAGCACCTGGAGGCGGGCGGCGACGCAGACGCTGCACTCTCTGATGCGTACAGCCGGATCGGCACCCAGGTGCGCGAGCGGCGCAAGGAACTGGACCGAACCTTCTCCGAGCGGCTCGCGGTGTGGACCGCCGATGGCACCGATCCCCGCTCCATGCTCACCGTGGAGAGCTTGCTCAGTCGCGTGGTCACGCCTGTCGTCGAGAGTCCAGGCCGGCGGGTCTTGCTGCTCCTCATCGACGGCATGAGTGCAGCGATCGCCGCCGAGCTCGGCGAAGAACTGCGTGACCAGTGGGCCGAGTTCGACCCCCACACCGAAGCGACCGGCCTACCGGTCCGGCGCGCGGTGGCTGCCGCGCTGCCCACCCTGACCACCATCTCTCGCACCTCGCTGTTCGCGGGCACCCTGATGAAGGGCGACCAGAATGACGAGAAGCGGCTCTTCCCTCTCCATTCCTGCTGGAACGGGGCCCCGGCTGCCGTATTCCACAAGGACGACCTGCGCGGCCCCGACACCGGCTCGCCCTTCTCAACCGCTCTCTCCGAGGCGCTGTCCGACGAGCGCACCCACGTCGCGGTCGTCCTCAACACCGTGGACGACCGGCTCGGCAAGGAGCAGAAGCTCGGCGACGGCGCATGGGCGGCGAAGGAGATCGGCGGCCTGGAGCCGCTGCTGCGCGCCGCCCGTGCGAACGATATGACCGTGCTCATCACCTCGGACCACGGCCATGTCGTGGAGCGGCGCGGCAGCAAGCTCGATGCGGCCAGCGGCACCGTCGGCTCGGCACGCCATCGCACCCCTGGCGGACCTGTGGCACCCGCCGAGATCGAGCTGTCCGGGCCCCGAGTCGTCTGGCCGGAACCAGGAGCGCGAATCGTCGCCCTGCGCGACCACGACGCCCGGTACACCGCGCTAAAGGCGGGCTATCACGGCGGAGCGACACTCGCCGAGTTCACCATCCCGCTGCTCGCCCTGCTGCCGTTTGGCGCCGAGCCGCCCGCAGGTTGGCGCGAGCTGGGCGACCCTGCGCCCGTGTGGTGGGAGGAGGGCACCGAGGCCGCAGACGAAGTGGAGGCGGAAGCCGCTTCCGCCCATGACACTGCCACAGTGCGCCCGCAGCGTAAGCAGTCCAAGAAGTCCGCCCTGCCTGTGCCCGAGGGTGTCATCGGCCTCTTCGGCGAAGAGGAGGTGGCGCCCCCGGCACCGCAGGCACCTACTGAGCCCTCGCAGTGGACGACTACCGATCCGGCGAAGGAGACGGCGACCGCACCCGCCCCGGCAGCGGACCCCGCCACCGCGCTGGTGGAGCGACTCATGTCCACCGAGCTGTACCAGGCGCAGCTGGGCCTGCTCGCCCGTCCGCCGCGCGACAAAACGCTCCTCCCGAAGGCGCTCACCGCACTCGTCGAGGCGGGCACCCTGTCGATGACCGCCCTCGCCGAGCGCGCCGGCCAGCCAGCCACCCGCGCCCCCGGCTTCGCCGCGACGCTCGCCCAGCTCCTCAATTACGACGGGGCCCAGATCCTGGAGATCCTCCCCGACAACCGCACCTTGCGCCTACACCGGGCCCAGCTGGTCGAGCAGTTCGGCCTGTGAACCGGCACCGCCGACCCAGCCACTCGTCGAACCGACGGGACCGTGTCATGCCGGATGGGAGACTGTTCGGGTGAACGGGTTTGGATCTTCAGCCTCCGGTGCCGCCGCCCCTATCGGGGCCGTACGCCGACGCGCCGTGGTGGACGCGCTGCGGCGCGGAGCCGTCCCCGAGAGCGGACTCGACCTGCTCGCCACCGGACTCGGCCGGTTCGAGCAAGCCATCGACGAGGAACTGGACACCGTCGCCGCCGGCGGCTCGGTTTTCAAGGCCGTACGCGGTGAGTACGGCTCCGGCAAGACCTTCTTCACCCGCTGGCTCGGCGAGCGCGCCAAGCGGCGCACCTTTGCTGTGGCCGAAGTACAGGTGTCGGAGACCGAAACACCCCTGCACAAGCTCGAGACCGTCTACCGGCGACTCACCGAACGCCTGAGCACCGCGAGCTTCCCACCCAGCGCCCTGCGTCCGGTCGCCGATGCCTGGTTCTACGCGCTGGAAGAGGACGCCCTCGCGGACGGCTCGGGCGAGGAGGAGCTGGCGCAGGCGGTGGACCGGCTGCTCACCGCCCGTCTGGCCGAGGTGTCCCGGCATGCACCCGCTTTCGCCACCGCTCTGCGCGGATACAAGCAGTCCCTGGACGCCGGCGACGAGGCCACTGCCGCCGCGGTGATGGCTTGGCTCGGCGGCCAACCGCACGTCGCAGCAGCCGCCCGGCGCAGCGCAGGTGTGCGCGGCGACCTCGACCACTTCGGCGCCTTCGGTTTCCTGCAGGGCCTGCTCACCGTGCTCCGGGACGCCGGACACGCGGGACTCATCCTCGTCCTGGACGAGGTGGAAACCTTGCAAAGGGTCCGCTCCGACGCCCGCGACAAGGCACTCAACGCCCTGCGCCAGCTCATCGACGAGGTCCACTCCGGCCGTTTCCCCGGCCTGTATCTCGTCATCACTGGCACCCCCGCCTTCTACGACGGGCAGCAAGGCGTCCAGCGTCTGGCCCCGCTCGCCCAGCGGCTCGCCACGGACTTCACCACCGACCCGCGCTTCGACAACCCCCGGGCCGTCCAGATCCGCCTACCAGGATTCACCGAGGAATCGCTGGTCGGGCTCGGCTCCACCATCCGTGACCTGTATGCCGAAGGATCCCAGTCCCCCGATCGCATCAAGCAGCTCGCCGATGACGCGTACCTCACCGACCTGGCTCGAGCTGTGGGCGGGGCCCTCGGTGGGAAGGTCGGAGTCGCACCGCGGCTGTACCTGAAGAAGCTGGTTGGGGACGTACTCGACCGGATCGACCAGTTCGACGACTTCGACCCGCGCACGCACTACAAGCTGACCGTGGCAAGCGGTGACCTCACCGCCACCGAGCGGAACTTCGCCGCGCCGGCACCGGCCGCCTCGGCGGACGATCTCGACCTGGACCTTTGAGGGCCGACTCGCCGAAGCCCCATCCTCCGGAGTCCCGAACTCTGACGACCATCGCAGGAGTCACCGACGTGCAGGAGCAGCCCAGCGGTACCGACCCGGTGGACCGCCTCGACCCGGTGGTCCTGCACCACATCGTCAACACTCTTGGCTGGCCCGATTTGCGCCCCCTGCAGAAGGCTGCCGTAGGCCCGCTGATGGATGGCGAAGACGCGATCCTGCTCGCGCCGACCGCTGGCGGGAAAACCGAAGCCGCCACGTTCCCCCTGCTCTCCGCCATGCGGGAGAAGCGTTGGACCGGCACCTCCGTGCTCTACCTCGCCCCGCTCAAAGCGCTCCTGAACAACCTGGTGCACCGGGTCGACAGCTACGCCCAGTGGCTGGGACGCCGAGCCGCCCTCTGGCATGGCGACACCCCCGAGTCCGTACGCCGCCGCATCCGCACCGACTCCCCCGACTTCCTGCTCACCACGCCCGAGTCACTCGAGGCGATGCTGATCAGCGTCAAGACCGACCACGCCCACATGTTGGGAGGGGTACGGGCTGTCGTCGTCGACGAGGTGCACGCCTTCGCAGGGGACGACCGCGGCTGGCACCTGCTCGCCGTACTGGAACGCCTGGAGCGGCTGGCCGGCCATCGCATCCAGCGCGTCGGCCTCTCAGCCACCGTCGGCAATCCCGACACGCTCCTCACCTGGCTCCAGGGCGCAAGCCCCGCCGACCGGCCCGGCCGAGTCGTCGCACCCGGCGTCACCCTGCCCGCAACCACCGACACCGCGAGCGCCACCGAACTCCCGCGCCCCGCAGGGGATGTGGAGCTCGACTACGTCGGCTCTCTCGCCAACGCAGCCAAGGTGATCTCCGCTCTGCACCAGGGCGAGAAGCGGCTCGTCTTCTGCGACTCCCGCAAACAGGTGGAGGAACTCGGCGCCGCACTCCGCGCCCGCGACGTCACCGTGTTCCTCTCTCATGCCTCGCTCTCCACCGACGAACGCGCCCGTTCCGAGCAGGCGTTCGCGGAAGCACGCGACTGCGTCATCGTCTCCACCTCCACCCTGGAGCTCGGCATCGACGTCGGCGACCTCGACCGCGTCATCCAGATCGACTCCCCCGGCAGCGTGGCCTCCTTCCTGCAGCGAATCGGCCGCACCGGACGCCGCGCCGGCACATCCCGCAACTGCCTGTTTCTCGCCACCCGCCCCGACATGCTGCTCCAAGCAGCCGGCCTGCTCTCCCTCTGGGCCCGCGGGTGGGTGGAACCCGTCACCCCTCCACCCTCTCCCCGCCATCTCGTCGCACAACAACTCCTCGCTGTCACCCTGCAGGAACATCGCATCGGCGACCGACTCTGGCCCGAGCAATGGAACGGCCTCGCACCCTTCGACCGCTCCGCCTCTCCGCTCCTGTCACACCTGGTCTCCGAGGGCTTCCTCGACAGCGACGGCGGCATGCTGTTCATCGGCCCCGAGGCCGAAAAGCACTTCGGCCGACGTCACTTCATGGAGCTGACCGCCTCCTTCACCGCACCCCCTGAATTCACCGTGCTCGCCGGGCGTACCGAGATCGGCACCACGGACCCGTCCGTCCTCACTGAGGAGCGCCCTGGTCCACGGCGACTGCTCCTGGCCGGCCGCAGCTGGCAAGTCACCTTCATCGACTGGGCACGGCGCCGCGCCTTCGTCGAACCGGTCGAGGACGGTGGCGTCGCCAAATGGCAGGGCAGCGAGGCCCGCGGTCTCTCGTACGCACTGACCCGTGCCATGCGCGATGTTCTGCTCGGCAGCGACCCCGACGTCAAGCTCACCCGCCGCGCCACAGCGACCCTCGCCGAACTCCGCATGGACCGCGCACCTCACGAAGTACACCCGGCGGGCACCCTGTTGGTCCGAGACGCAGACGCCGCCCGCTGGTGGACCTGGACCGGCTACCGCGCCAACGCCACCCTCGCATCTTCCCTCGGCAACCTCGCAGACCCGGTGCAGCGCCCCACCGACACTCACATCCGGCTCCGCCAGGACCTCTCCCTCGCAGACTGGAAAGCCGCACGAGCCGAACTCCCCGACTCCCTCACGCTGCCCACGGTCGACCCTCGCGCCGTACGCGGCCTGAAGTTCTCGGTGGCCCTGCCTCCCCGTATCGCCACCGCCACCCTCGCCGAACGCCTCGCCGACTTCGACGGCGCCCTCGCCGCAGCCCAGGAGCCCGTACGGGTCGAATGGGGCGGTTGATGGCTGAGTAAGTGGCTACATTGCTCCACTTCTTAGCCTCTACTGCCCTCGACCAAGGCATCCCGGTGCACGAGGTATCCCGCTGCCTCGGTCGATAATCAATCAGGCCACGATCGATGTGCCCGGGCACCTCGTCCCGACTTCTTGGAGCGGTGCCGGTCGGTCATCCAGGCCGCTCTGCGGCCGTGTCGTCTATGTGTGGCGAGGCCGGCGCTCCGGCAGACGGACGCTAAGCCCCACTATCGGAGAGGTCTGACAACGCAGCCCTGGCCGTATTGGGTTTGCGCCAGCTTTCGTTTCCCACCGTGTTCGTTTCCGGTCACACCTTCGTGCCGCCTTGGCCATTACACCAGGTCAGGAATGGGCTCCAGCATGATGGGAGCCGGTGACTTTTAGGCCGAAAATGACTCTTGCCCTTAACCGGTGTCAGTGGGTGGGTTCATCATCATCTGCCATGACGCAGGAACCATCACAGGCCGCGAAGCGACCGTCCACGGTGGGGGCGAGTTCAGGGGCCCCGACGACAAAGCTCGTCGGTGATCTGACCACGACTGCCTTGCGAGCGGCCCGCGCCTTTGCCACCCGGCACGAGGAGCCTGCCGCATGGCGCGAGGTGTCACGGATGCACGGAGTATTCCTGAGCCTGCTCCCTCCTGCGGCAGCTCCCCCGACGCCCTCAGATTTGATTGCCGCCTTGCGACACCCCATGCGGGCATGGGTCCCGCTGCGATGGGATCTCGTTCCGAGCGAGCTCGGCTCGTTCAGCGTCTTGGGCCACGATGACCTGTTGACCGGCGAGGCAATCGAGTACGGATCCGATTACAGCGAGGCCCTCTTCGAGAACCACGAAGCAGGAATCGACTGGGTGCCACGGTGGGCTCAGCAGACCTTTGAGAAGGTCGAGCGCTCCGTCTATCTGGTTCTCTCGTCCGCGGGACAGAACGAGTACGTCGCCACACGGCAGATGCTGATCGAGGTGCCAGCAGGCACCGTTGAGCAGGTCAGCGACGAACTGCACGAGCGCGGAGCCCTGCACACCGAGGCATACGAACCGCTACCGCCTGATCGACAGTTCGTCTCCGGACAGGATGCCTGGTACGTGCCCTGCCCGGTATGCCGGTGGCCGATGCACGTGCGCGGCTCTCTGCTGGCGTGCCGGTATCCGCAGCATGTCGGACAGTTCACCATCACGCAGGAGCACGACATTGACGGGGCGCCGCGTGTGCGCGGACCCTTGCCGGCCATCGCAGCCCATTCAGCCGAGGCAGTGTGTCTGCACGAAGCCATCTGGCGCTACATCACGATTCCCGGCATCACCGAGGTGTCACTGATGGACTGGCTGGCCGAGCAGGCCGGCATCGACGTCGACGCGATCACGAAGTGGCCGCACAAGGACCGGTGGGACATCAGCGTCCGGGCTGGCAGCAGCACCTTCGAGGTGGACCTCAAGGACACCAGGTCCCCGTCCCAGATCGTCGCCAGGCCGCCGCGAGCCCGGCACGTGGTCGTGCCCGACTACCGGTCCTGGCAGGTCGCGCAGCTGCGCCGGTCCCTGCCGGCCGGGCGTTACGAGGTCCGGACCGTCCGCGCGTTCAAAACCCTTGTCGGCAAGGCTCTCAAGGAGGCGCAGTGAACGGTCGCCCTTTTGCCACGATGAGCGTGCAGCGCTTGAGCACTGTGGCCGCGCTCGCCTTGGCCGCCCGACTGTTTCCCGACCGCAGTGACAACTCCTTCCGGCACGCGACTGCGATCCGGGACGCGCACTTCCTTGTCTCCGGGCACACGCATTTGTGGAACGGCTATCCCGATCTGTCGTCTGAGGACACGCGGCGAGTCACCCGGCTCCTGCTGCACCGCACCGGGCGGCTGGCGATCCTGAGCGCCTTTCGTCGCGCCGTCGAGGAGCTGTTCAACTCGACCGAGATTCCGGAGGGGTTCGCTCTCCTGGATGACGAGCTCTACCTGGTGACTGAGTCGGTCCACCAGCGGCTTGCCGCGCTGGTGAATGAGATCCTGGAGGTCCTGGATGACCGTGCCGCCTCGCTCGACGAGGGGCGCAGCCGCCCGCTGGCCTTTGAGGGGCACTTCCGTATCGGCACGCAGATCCCGGATCCGAGTCGGCCAGGCAACGGGGTCATCCAGGCCCACTACGTCCTCGATGTGCCCCACGTCGAGACGCCGTTGCCGGACTTCGGCAAGCCTCGCGAGTGCCCCATGCTGTCCGTGCCGGTCGAGGCCCTTCGGTCGATTGCCGAATCGCTGGATCGAGCCTTCGGCCAAAGTCACCGACGTCAGAGTCTGAACCGGCTCTTCCAGTACATCCGTCACGCCGACGGCTCCTTACTCACCGAAAAGGACCTGGTGCTCAACGCCGGGCTCATCAGGGTGCTCAGCGCGTGCACCGGCTCCGGCAAGAGTGTTCTGGCGAAGTTGTTGGCCGAATGGGGGGTCCTGAACGGCTATGTGACCGGGATCGTGGTGCCACGCAATGACAGCGTGCTCGCCTTCACCCACGCACTACGCGTGGAACTCAAAGAGCTGGGTCGCACTGACGCGGTGGTTGTGCCGCTGATCTCACCGAACAGCATGCAGGCAGAGGCGGAGAAGGCCGCTCGCAGTCACCTGGAGGAGGGCCGGCTCGATGAGGCGGATCAGGCGTTTTCCGAGTTCGCCTACGGCTGCGGCATGCAGGCGAGGTCCACCAACACCCAGGACGTCGACCTGTGGCAGCCCGGGCGCGAGCGCTGCTCGGACTTCGTAGGTATCGACGCGGACACCGGCGAGGTCCGTCGCCACCGCTGCCCCTGGTACGCCCACTGCGGCAAACACCGCCACCAGCTGGCACTCGACAGCGCGAGCATTATCGTCACCAACCACATCAACCTCATGTCCGGCCGCCTCCATGTCCCGGTGCTGGCCGAGGGGAAGCTGCGCAACCACATGAGCGTCGAGGAGGCACTGCTGCGCCTCACCCATCTCCTGCTCATCGACGAGGCAGACGCCTTCCAGGCCACCGGGTTCGCCAAGAGCGCCCATCACGTCACCCTCGCGCGCTACGGCAGCCGGCAGCCCAGTGCCCTGCAAGAACTTCACGACCAGTTCAGCGTCCGGGCCGGCGCATTGATGTACGAGCTCGAGCGCTACATCCACCCCAAGATCACCCAGGCGCGATTCTTGTCGGAGAGCTACGTGAGCAACGCAGCCAACGGACGCATCGCCCAACGCGGCCCCAACGAACGCAACCGCCAGCAACTCGCGCGCCGCCGATTGATCATCCCGCGTCGTTGGGATGCCTGGTGCACCGCGCGTCTGTGGCGCACTCCGGAGGATTCCTCACCCACTCACGAACAGATCGATACTTTCCGCAAGCTGTTCAACCCGAGCGAGGAAGCCCAGCTCACGGAGGCGACCGTCCCGGCCATCCCCGGCCTCGATGACAGCAGCCAGGACCATCTGACCCGGCTGCGCAGCGAACTGCTCGACACCACGGCCCTGCGCGAGGGCGCCGATCCCGTCTTCGACGGCGCGCACGCACGGATCGCCACTGCCACAACCCCACTGCTGGACCCGGCACTTGACGATGACGACCGTGAACTCCTGGTCGACCTCCTGGTGCGACGGGCCTACCTGGAGCAGATCCGAGCCCAAATCGAATACGTGACCCGCTTCGGCACTTCCCTGAAGGCATCCGGTATCACCGCGGCCAACCAGCTGGCTGAGATGCTCGACGACAACAAGCAATGGCACGCCGCCCCGTACGGTCCGCTGGGCGCACCCGTCTTCGGCTTCACCGCCATCCACGACATCGAGGACAAGCATCGCACCGAACTCGCCCTGACCTCCTTTGCCGGCGATCCTCACGCCTACACCGCCCAGCTCGGCGACACCACCGCGCTGGCACTGTGCGGGCAACGCCGCATTGTGCTGGGACTCTCGGCGACTGCGCACATGCCCGGCGGCACCATGCACCACCTCATCACTCCACCGACCTGGTACGTGCCCGATGACATCACCGGCTCCCTGGTACTGAAGTCGCTGCCCCTGGTGGACGAGCGCAACAATCCCATCCGGATCTCCGGTACATCAGACATCCACCGGGACCAGGCCCACCAGCAGATGGGCCGCGCCCTGTGGTCCCACATCGTGCAGCATCTGAAGAAGCTGGGCAGCCGGGCGAGCACCGCGCACCGGGCCCGCATCCTCGTCGCCTGCACCTCCTACGTCGGCGCCGGACAGCTCGCCGAAGGCATGATTTCCGCCGGCGCGGACCCGGACAGCATTGCCGTCGCCGCCCGCGTCGAGAGCGAGAGCGCCGTACCGGCGCACTTCCGGCGACGCCCCGCCTGGCATGAGATCCCCTCGGATGCTCTGGAACGCTTCCCCCACCACAACAGTGCCAAGATCCTCATCGCACCACTCGCCATTGCCGAACGCGGACTGAACATGGTCGACCACAACGGGCGCTCCCTGGTCGGCGAAGTCATCCTCGCTGTCCGCCCGATCCCGCTGATGGACGAACCCGCCCAGCTCCTCGCGCTCATCTCCAGCCGCGCCTACAGCGCCCTGAGCCGCTCGCAAGATCCCGCCGAAATGCTGCGCGAACTCTCCCGCACCTCCAGCGCAGTCCACGAAGAGCTCTTCCGCAGCCACCACTTCTTCCAGTCCCTGCCCAACCAGGTGCGCCTGTCGATCGTCGCCGAAATGCTCATCGGCATCATCCAGCTCGGCGGCCGCGTACGGCGAGGCGGCGACCAAGGCGTCCTCTACCTCGCCGACCACGCCTTCCACAACACCGCAAGCGGCAGCGACCTGCCGCGACTCATCCGAGAACTGCGCCACGGCTGGGCCAAGACCGGGCAGCTCGAACTCCTGCAGAACATCTACGGAAACACCCTCACCGCGATCTTCAACTTCGCCGACGAAAGGACCAACCACTGATGGCCGCCGGCCCCACCCGCCTCTACACCGCCGACTTCCCCCTCAGCCCTGAACTGATGGGACAGGTGTGGTTCTACCCGCTCACCCCCGAGTTCGAGGACTTGTGGGAAGTCTGCGAACGCCAGTGGGACCCCGACGAAGGCTTCCGCACCCCGCACGGTGCCCTGCGCGTGGCCCTGGGCACCGCAACCGGACGCATGATCGTCTTCACGATCTCGCGGCGACGCAGCACCGGGCCCGACGAGGCACAGAGCCTGATCGTCGCCGACGGCCCTCTAGATGCCAAGCTCACCAAGCGCTGCTTCGACACGTGGCAGAAGTTGCACTTCCCCAACCTCAAGCACCAACTCCTCAGCGAGCACATCGACTTCCGCAACACGGCCTGCCGCCCCCTCACCGACGTCCTGCAGCGCGACGACGGCGGCTACATCACCGGGCCCTGGTGGTGGAAGGACGCCGCAGGCTGGGCCGCCATCCAGCAACTGGCAGCCCGCCCCATGACCGACCAGCAGCACCCCGACCAGCCAGCCACGTCCTTCCGAGTGGCGCTCGCCCACGACGCCAAACGACTCGTAGCCTGGGACTACCCCTACTACCGCACCATCTACCAGGGCCGAGCCAACGAACGCACCGGCTGGGCGATGGCCTACGTCTCGGTCACCGGAGAAACCCAACGCGGCCTGCCCGACCCCATCTTGCGCTTCGACTGCCACGTCACCCGCGTCGCCGACCACTGGCGCAACGTCAAAACCGTCATGCTCAAGCACCCCCAGTTCGACACCCTGCTGCGCGTCCCGGTCCGCCATCTCCCCCACACCGGCCCCGACGGCGAAAAGATCACCGACAAGGACGGGCGCTTCACCTGGAAGACAACTTTCCGCGGACACACCGCGGCCATCGTCCAGGCGTGCGGCCTCAAACCCGTCACGTTGCCAGTCAACGCCGACGGCGCTCTCGACCGTGTCCGTGCGGTCTTCCGCAACAAGGGCAAGCACCTGGTCGGCAAGGGCGTCGGCGCCTACTTCACCCTGCGTATGACCACCCACATCGCCGAGGCCCTCGGCGTCCAACCGATCATCTACGACGCCTCCCGCCACACCATCCCGGGCAAGAGCATCACCAGCGGCCCCATCCCCCGCGGCAAGCTGCCACAGGCCGTGGAGGCAGCCGGATGGAAGTCAGTGCGCCTGGTGGCGGTGTACTCCGCAGACAGCACCCCGCACCGGCTCCTGCGTCAACTCCGGGCGGACTACGGGATTGCGACACCTGCCGCACTGGCCGACCGGGCAACGGCTTTCGATGGGCAGATCGTCGACGTCGCCCCCACCATCACACTGGAATTCCGGAAGATCCCCGAGCTGACCATGCACGGCCGCCATGACCGCGCAGCACTCATCCGCAGCCACAGCGCCCTCCAGGTCAGCGACCCCGACCAACTCATCGCCGTCATCTGCGAGACCACCTGGGACGGCAAGCCCGTCCCCCACGACGGCAAGCCCGCCACCCGCAAGGCACTCGGAGCCACCAGGATCGTCAGCCAGTTCCTCGTCAAGACCGACGCCCCGCCTCGCGAAGAGGACACCGACTTTCCCGCCAGCGCGGCCCTGCGCCACATCTTCCAGGACGCCGGCATCATCGACGACCGTCTCTCTCGTGCCATCTGCGCCACGCCCGAGGTGTCCATGGACGCGCCGCTGACAGAGCCCGTAACCGTGGTCGGCATCCACATGCGCCGACACGTCTACAAGCGAGTACGAGGCCAGGGCTACCGCAGCCCCAAACTCGTCGCCTGCCTCGTCGCGATGCACTTCACGCCCGACGCTCAAACCCCGCCGTACACCGAGATGTACCAAAACGGGCAATGGCTGCGCATCGCGGAGGGGCGTGCCCTCTTCCACTCCTCAGAGATCGGCAGCGAACGCTGGGGGCGCAACGGCGACGGTGCTCGGGCCGTCCGAGACCACATCGAGACCGCCCTCGACAACCTCGTCCTGCCCGAGGGCAGCAACCGTGTCGTCCTCGTCCTGGACAAGGAAGGCAGCCGCAGCATCTACCCGGCCCTCGACGACAATCCCTTCCGCACCGCGCCGCACCCCGGACGCGGTCTCGCTCACGACGGCATCGACGTCGCCACCGTACGCATCGCCTTCGGACACCATGCAGCGCGGCCGGCAACCGTCTACCGCGACGGTGTCGACAACCTCACCACCATGAACCCCACCTACCGGCGCACTCTCATCTTCGAGAAGCATCACCCCCACGAGACCGTGTGGATGCTCACGCAACAATCACGTCAGCAAGCCGGAAACTCGCCCATGCTGCGCGAGGGCAACAAGCGAACCCGCGACGACTTCAGCACCCTCACCTACAACCCCATGAACAAGGACCTCCACGCCACCAGCCGCATCGAGCTCACCGTCCCCACGCCAGGCAGCTGGCGCCCCGGCGACCTCGTCGCGTTCATCGCCCGGCAATGCGACCAGGCCGTCGCGTGGGATCACCGCACGCTACGTCCGGCCCCGCTCCATCTCGCCTACAAGACCGACCAGGACCATCCCGACTTCCGCAGCCACGATCCTGGTGACGGCGAGGCGCAAGATGACGAAGATGACCTTTCATAGCCATACATGGACAGGGCCAGCCGAGCTCACTCCCGCTGGACAATGCAGTGGTGCACCACCAGCAGTCGGAAGCCTGCTTGACGTTCCGCACTCTCGTAAGTTGAAGTTCCCCCGAGATGCGGAGGAAGTTGACAGCTGGTCAGATGGGGCTCATGAGAGGACCTGTGACCATGGCTGCACCCCGGAAATACTCGCTCGAGTTGCGTGAGCGTGCGGTACGGATGTACCGCACCACCGAGCCGAAGCCCCAGATCAAGAAGCTGGCCGTCGACCTCGGCGTGCATCCCGAGGCCCTGCGCGGCTGGATCCGGCAGGCCGAGGCGGACGCCGGCGAACGCGACGACCGTCTCACCACTGATGAACGCGCCGAACTCGCGACCCTGCGCAAGGAGAACGCCCAGCTCAAGCGGGCCAATGACGTCTTGCGGACGGCCTCAGCTTTTTTCGCGGCACAACTCGACCCGACCCGGCCCAGGTGACGGCGCTCGTTGACGAGCATCCCCGTCTGGGAGTCGAGTACGTCCTGCGGGAACTGCACATCGCCTCCACCACCTACTATCGCTGGCGCCGTGCGGAGAAGGAGCCGTGCGAACGGCGGCGCCGCGACGTCGAGCTGACCGAGCGGATCAAGGAGATCCACGCGGATTCCGGCGGGAACTACGGCTCGCCGCGTGTGCACGCCGTCCTCAAACGCGAGGGCGTCCACGTGGGCCGCAAGCGGGTCGAGCGCCTGATGCGCGAGGCCGACATCGCGGGAATCAGCCCGCGGCGGAAGGGCTTCACGCGCCGCGACCCCAAGGCCACCCTCGCCCCGGACCTGGTCAACCGGGACTTCACCGCACCGGCACCGAACCGATTGTGGGTCACCGACCTCACGATGATCTCCACCGGCGAGGGACCGTTGTGGCTCTCGGCGATCAGGGACGCCTTCTCCCGCCGGGTGGTCGCGTGGGAGACCTCCGCCCGCGCGGACGCCGACCTGGTCCTGACCACGCTGGAGTACGCGCTCGCGTCCCGCGAGGTCGAGCCCGGCAAGCTCATCCACCACGCCGACCACGGCTGTCAGTACACATCCATCAAGCTCACAACCCGGCTGTTGCGAGCTGGAGTCGAGGCGTCCATGGGCTCCGTCGGGGACTCGTACGACAACGCCCTCGCGGAGAACCTCTGGATGCTCATCAAAACCGAGGGCCTCCGTGGCCGCACCTTCACCACAAGGGCCGAGGCGAACCTCGCGCTCTTCGAGTACATCGACGGCTTCTATAACTCCCGCCGCATCCAGGAACGCCTCGGCTTCCTCAGCCCGATCGAGTTCGAGGAGAAGTACTACGCCGAGCAGGCGACGGCCGAACCAACGAATCTGAACACCCGTCACCCCCTGCCGACCAGCTGATCAGCGGCTCCCGCATGACGGGGGAACCTCAAGTACCGACACCGCTTAGCGTCAGGAGCCCCTCAACGCCCGGCCACACTCATGTAGTCAATAGTGCGCCTGGCCAGCACAACTAAACACCTGACGCCCAATCAGAACGAGCTTAAAATGAGCGTCATCTCAGCGTCAAGATATGTCCCGTAACGCCCACACCGAACATAATGCGCACGAGCAAAACCGCAGTTCAGGAGCTTTTAGCTGCCGGTTCAGAGATCGCGACGCACTCCACATGATGGGTCTGCCGCGGACTGTCACGGAACCGCCTGGACACCCTCTACAACCTGGTATCTCATAGCGGGACCGTACTCGTCAGGCGAGGTCAGCTGCATCAGATCTGATCGACCCAGCCTATTCACGGCAGCACGAAGGTCACGCTATGCCTCGCCCGTGTCACTGCGACGTAGAACTTCGCCTGCTCATTGAGGACGTTGAAGTCGCGGGTCTTGTAGTAGGTGATCATGGGCTTCGTCGGGAAGATGAGCACCCGGTCGTAGGTGCTGCCCTTCGAGGCGCCCATGTTTATCGCCTCAAGATTGCCCGTCTTGGTACGCCGGTCCCACCGCAATACGACCGGCGAGTACTGCGCTACGTACCCCGGCACGTCCGACCCTCGGATGTCGAAGACGCCGTCATGCCCTGTCAGTTCTGCGTTCTTCGAGATGGTGCGGGGCAGCTTCGGGTAAAGGTCGTCTGCGAAGTCGCAGATGGCCTGGTTGCAGCGGAAACTCTCCACGCGGCTGTCGATGACGCAGACGTCCGTGCGCTCGTTGAACCAGTCGACGATGGCGCTTCCCCGGTACCGACTGTTCCTCGCGGCGGTATTGGTCGCGAACGTCGCCTGTCGGGGGTCACCCACCATCGTGAGACCGACAGGCGACTTCATCAGAGCGTCCAGTAGATCGAGGTCGTACCCTGCCATATCTTGGATTTCGTCGACGTAGATGTGGTCGTACATCCCCGTAAGGCGGTCCACGACCCTGCCACCACTTCGCTCGTTGGCCTCGTGCGCCAAGGCCGCGACCTCATTGCGGTACACGGCGCCAGCGGTATCGAGGTAGTACTGCTTCGGCTTGTCCTTGCGGGTGAACCGGGCTCGCTGCCCCAGGAAGTTAAGGCCACCCATCAGGCCGGTCTCGCCCAGAACGCAACTCTGGTAGGGGCGAGCGCACTGGTTCATCAGGAAGGTGAACCAGCCCATGACCGTGACGTGACCCGGCAGGATGCCGGTGCCTTCGCTCAGCCTGTTCACGATCTGGCTGAGGTTCTCATTGGTGTAGGTCGTCACAAGGACCCGCTTCGTCGGGTCACCGAGGACCCGGTCGATAATGTGCTGGGTCTTGTGCGAGCCGGCCGCCGCGATGATGGCCTGGTTGTTAGGAGACCGCATCGATGGCCTCCGTGATGTACGACGGCATCGTGACGGTCTGGTCGCTCTCGAAGATGGCCAGCGCGCAGTCAGTCTTGTGCTTGCTCATGTAGTCGAGCAGGGCGGTGTCAGTCCTATGGCTCTGTCCGAGGACGGCGTTCAGATCAGTGAGGCCGTTCACCTTGAATAGCTGCGGCTCCAGGGTCTTGTACGTCGCGTCCTCGCCGACGTGGACACTGATGTTGGGTTGAGCGGTATACCGGCTGTACCGCTGCTGCACATCCCGGGCGTCGTTCCCATCGTTGTCCGTAACAACGGCGACGATGTTCTGCGGCAGCAGCATCGCGATATCAAGGAACCGCTTGAAGGAGAGCCCTGAGGGGCCACGAAGTTTCCGGACAGGGGTCCAATAGGGTTTGTCCTGAACAAGGAAACGAGGAAGAAGTGGCGCCACCCAGTAAGTACTCGCCGGAGTTCCGTGAGGAAGCCGTCCAGATCGCATTGAGGTCAAGCAAGACGATCTCCGAAGTCGCCCGGGAGCTTGAGCTGAACTCGGAGACGCTACGCGGCTGGGTGAAGAAGTACCAGAAGCAGCAGGAACCGGCCCCCGATGCGGAACTGACGGTGAACGAGCGGGCGCGCCTGAAGGAACTCGAGCGCCGCAACCGCGAGCTGGAGATGGAAGTTACCTTCCTGAAAAAAGCCGCGGTGAGGTCAATGGGTCGGTGCAACATCCCAGGTAGAACGGCTACTGGAGGTGTTGCTGGGTGGCGAGGATCGGGCGTCCGGGGTTGTCGGACGAGCAGAAGCGTGAAGTGTGGCGGCGATGGCGTGACGGGCAGTCGCTGAGCGAGATCGGGCGTGCGCTGGGCAAGGTGCCCGGGTCAATCCACGGAGTGGTCGCGGCGAACGGCGGTTTCGTCCCGGCGGTCAGGACCCGATCGGCCGGAGTGCTGTCGCTGGCGGAGCGGGAGGAGATCTCCCGGGGTCTGGCCGCCGGCGACTCCTTCCGGGCGATCGCGGGCCGGGTGGGGCGGGCGCCGTCCACGATCAGCCGCGAGGTGGGGCGTCACGGCGGGCGTGAGAAGTACCGGGCTGCTCGCGCGGACGAGGGGGCCTGGGGCAATGCCCGGCGCCCGAAGTCCTGTCTGCTGCAACAGAGTCCGGCCCTGCGGGACACGGTCGCGGGCAAACTGAAGGAGGACTGGTCGCCGCGTCAGATCGCAGGCTGGCTCGCCCGCACGTTCGCGCCCAAGGACGGTATGTATGTGTCTCACGAGACGATCTACAAGAGCCTGTTCATCCAGGCTCGAGGCGTACTGAAGAAGGAGCTCGTCTCCCATCTGCGCCGCCGACGCACGATGCGCCGCTCGAAGAACGCCTCCACCGCAGGTCAGCAGCGCGGCTGCATCCGTGACGCGGTCTCCATCCGCGAGCGTCCGGCCGAGGCCGAGGACCGGGCTGTTCCCGGCCACTGGGAAGGCGACCTGATCACCGGTGCGAAGAACAGTCATATCGCGACACTGGTCGAACGGCACTCCCGCTACGTCATGCTCGTCCGGGTCGCAGGCAAGGACACCACCAGTGTGATCTCCGCACTGAGTCATCAAGTCCGTTATCTGCCCGATGGGTTGATGACTTCACTGACCTGGGACCGGGGTACTGAGCTGGCCGACCACAAGCGGTTCACGATGGCCACCGACGTCAAGGTCTACTTCGCCGATCCGAAAAGCCCCTGGCAGCGGGGATCGAATGAGAACACCAATGGACTCCTCCGCCAGTACTTTCCCAAGGGAACCGACCTGTCCGGATACTCCCAGGCCGAGTTGGATGCCGTCGCCCTCAAGCTGAACACCCGCCCCCGGCAGACCCTCGGGTTCGAAACTCCCGCTGATAGGCTCGCGGCAGCTGTTGCATCAACCGGTTGACTCCGCCGCAGCGTACTTCGCGAAGGATCCCCGGTAGCAAGCAAGTACGAGTTCATCGATGAGATGCGGCTCGGCACCGAGAAGTACGCATACAGCGTCGAGTTCATGTGCGCCCGCCTCGGCGTCTCCAGATCCGGCTACTACGACTGGAGATCCCGCCCGGAATCCGCGACAGCTCAGCGGCGCGAAGAACTCAAATTGCTCATCGAGAAAGCCTTCGACATGTCCGACAGCACCTACGGGCACCGGCGCATCCAGGCCCAGCTGCACCGCTGGGGCGTCGCCGCGGGCGTGGAACTGGTCCGCCGCCTCATGCGCGAACTGGGTCTGGTGCCCTGCCTGCCACGGCCGAAGAGGTTCAACCTCACTCAGGCTGCGGCCGGCCAGGTGCCGGACCTCGTCGGCCGCGACTTCACCGCGGATGCGCCCGGCGAAAAGCTCGTCGGCGACATTACCTATATCGCGACCGGGGAAGGCTGGTTGTACCTCGCGACGGTCATCGACTGCTGCACGAAGGAAGTCATCGGTTACGCGATGGACGACCACTATCAAACCCCACTGATATCCAGGGCAATCCGCAACGCGGCACGGAACAGGCAGCTCTCGGCCGGTGCGATATTTCACTCCGATCGCGGAAGTAACTACATGTCAGCCGAGTTCGGGAAGACGCTCGACCGGTTCGGTCTCCGCAGGTCTTCCGGCCGCACCGGGATCTGCTTCGACAACGCCATGGCCGAATCATTTTTCGGCGCCCTGAAGAACGAGCGTGTATCCAGGGTGACTTACCTGACCCGCGAGGCCGCCCGACAGGACATCACTCGCTACATCGAATTCTGGTACAATCGCAAACGCCTCCACTCGGCGGTGGGTTACCGCCCTCCGCACGAAGTCCACGCCGAGTACGCAAAGTTGCGAATCGCCGCGTGAAATGAACGGCCAGAAGCCTGTCCGGAAAACGCGTGGCCCCTCACCCGCGGACGTTGATGACGTCGATGCCACTCTCAGCTGGAAGCTTGCCGCCATGCGTGTCCATGTGGGCTCGCTGGATGACCAGTTCATCCGACGGGCCCTCGACGAGGATCGACCGCTTCGCTAGTACTAGACGGAGGGTGTCGTATCCCGAAAGCTTCCGGAAGTACTCCTGCGTGCCGGCCGGAAGGCGATCAAGGCGGACGCCTGCGGAGGAGGACAACAGGACGAGCTTCTCCAGTCCGAGCTTGTTCAGCACGAAGGAGCTGTGCGTGGTAATGAAGACCTGACGGTCCTTGCACTTATCGCTGATCTTGTGGATCAGCTTGCCCAGGTTCGGGAACGAGAGGTGGTTCTCCGGCTCTTCGACGAGCACAATATGCGCGTCATCGACCTTCTTATTGAGGGCCAACAGGATTTTGAGTGTGCTCTGCTCGCCCTTGCCGACGAACTGGTAGGGAAGATCGTCCAGGTGCGGCACGATGCCACTTTCCCAGCTCGACTTCTGCGAGACGTCGATGTTCAGCGTCAGCTGGCGGTCACTGACGTCGTTCGGGGCGCCTCGCAGGTCCCCATTGATCTTTACGATCGAAGCATCTTCTGCGAAGGTCTCTCGAAGACTCCGGTACGCCCGCGCCAGTTTCACGCGCTCGTCTGCGTCCAGATAGTCATTCAGGATGTGTCGCATGTAGTAGTCGACACCGCTTTGCAGGTGGATGGTGGCAGCATCGATCAAGGAAGCGGTAGCCGGGATGCTGCGGAACGTGACCCCGTTCCCGTCAAATGAAAGCCATTCAACCTTGTAGTACTCAGTGGGGATCAGTCGGACCTTGTCAGGCCGCTTGATGAACTCCTTGTACTCCGCCTCGTAGTCCGAGTTCAAAGCGACTCGGATACGGACGCCAGGTTCATCTACCTTCAGGAGGTTGTTAGTCCCCTTGAGGCCAGCCGTCTCGGAGGACGTTTCCAGGAAGAGGTCGATGATGATTTCAGGAGGCGCAACCGGGCGCCCGACCTCCAACGCTGCGATCCACTCAGCAACGGCATCTTGGTGGAACAGATATGGTGACAGGTCCTGGTAAAGCGGGCGTCCGCGCAGCTTACCGGTCAGGCCGAGCTCGATAGCATCCAGAATCGTCGACTTACCCGCATCGTTGTCCCCCACCAAGATGTTCATCTTGGGGTCGAAGTCGAGAGTAAAGTCCCGGAATATTCGGTAGTTGCGAATGACGATCTTGGAAAGCATGTACCCCCCTGGTACGAAACTTCCTTTGCACGAAGACCAGTGCTGAATTAGGTCAGTGGCACCAAGCTCCCCACGAGGCCCCACTACACCCTCTCGAACAAGTGGCACGGGAGCATAGCAGGCGTCACGCTAGCTCCAGGAAGAAGGCGCCTTAATCGAACAAGTTCTCTATTTATGGATCGCCACTCCGGTGTGGATCTTCTCCGTCGCCATTTAGCTGATGGGTGACCGCAGTAGCCGTAGCTGACAAAATTGACGCACCGGTAACAATAAGCGCCTGCAAATATCGGTAGAGGCGCTTCGTTGTGTGCCGGGCTACCGATTCCGAGGCGCAGGCCAGTTGTGGTCGGCTGGTTGCGCGGGGAGCCAACCGTGGTGGCCGCTCCGCTGGAACGGGATCCGCTCGTGATCCATCGGCCACCGCTGACCGCCCCCGCTGCGTCACCTGGCGCCAGAGCCCCCTGCCCGGTTCGGGTGCGAGGTGTCGCGTTGCCGCCCGACATGTCAGTCCCCAGTGCCACAGTGGGCGCAGCACACCCAGCACCCCTTACCCGAGGAGCCGACCGTGGCCCAGAGCACCACCTTCCGCACCAGCACCAAGCAGGACACCCTCGCCGACCACGTTGTGGAGTTTCTCAGCCGGGTCTCGCGCGCACTCCGGAACTTGGCCGACTCGGCTGACCACGCGGCGAAGATGGTGCGGAAAGCGGACGCGGCACGGCGAAGCTGAACCGGCACACCCAGGTAGGCCAGCAGACGTGCTCTCCGTGGCTAACTAGGCCCGAAGGTGTGGCAGGCGGCCGTCGGCTGCCCGGGGCAACGGCACCCCGACCAGAGCCCGACGTAGCCGAGCGACATCGATCCGGCCCTGGTTCAGCCCGGAGTAGAGGGCACGTGTCCACGCCGGTGCTCGAGGGCGAGGGCCAGGTCCACGAGCGTGCGGACCGGACCGTCCTTGCACAGCAACGCGTCGCACAGCTCGAACAGGGCATCACCGCGCGAAAGCAGGCAGGAGTACAACTCGGTCCGGAATGCCGTCACCGCTGCGAACGCGTCCCGTTGAACCCCGTGCTCAACCCGTTCCACGATCTGACCTCCACGCGCCACGCCGACCTCTCCTCGCAGGATCACGCCCCGGCCTCACGGACATGCCGTGAACAGGGGAAACCCTGAACAAATTCGAGCCCGTTCGACGGTGGGCCACAACGTCAAGCTCAGCTCCGAGCAGCGCTCTACACGGTGGTCCTCGCGCCCCCCGATGTCAGTGCGGCGGGATACCGTCCTCGTCACGCTGAGGTGAGGGGAGAACCATGGCGAGGAACGCCCGGGCCGAGCAGCTGCGGGAGTACGGCCGGTCCGTGCTGGAGGGGGCCCGGTCGGAGCAAGTCCTGCGCATGGCACGGCAGGTGAACGCCGTGTCGTACACGAGCGCGCGGGAGTACGCCGGCCGCTCGCTCTTCGAGTTGCTGCAGAACGGCTACGACGCGCATCCGAGGGACCGCCGCGACGGACGGGTCCATGTCCTGCTGGACGAGGCGGAGGGCGAGTGGGGGACGTTGTACGTCGCCAACGGCGGGACGCCCTTCACCTGGCGTGACGTCGAGCGGGTCTGCGAGCTCGCGCAGAGCTCGAAGGAGGTCGGTGAGGGCATCGGAAACAAGGGCGTCGGGTTCCGCAGCATCTTGCTGATCAGCGAGGCACCCGAGATCTACAGCGCAGACCCCGACAGCCCGCTCAGCCCGGAATTGGACGGGTACTGCTTCCGCTTCGCGCAGAAGGTCGACGTGGAGGAGTTCCTCGCCGGTGAGGACAACGCCCACGAGGCGGCCGCCAAGTATCCGCCGCTCCAGGCGCCCCTGCCGCTGGACGACGTGCCCGCGACCTGTCGGCAGCTCGCCGCCCAGGGGTACGTAACCATCGTCCGGCTGCCCTTGCTGAGCGAGGCCGCACGGGCCGAGGTCCGGCTACGGATGCGCGAGCTCGCCGGGGCGAAGGTACCCGTGATGCTGTTCCTCGACCGGCTCGCTGGCCTGACGCTGGAACGGCGGGCTGCCGATGGCGAGTCGGGCGACCGCCAAGAGGCGCACGAGCGGTACGAGCTGACCCGCTCCGAGGAGCGCTTCGTTGTGGAGCCGGACGGCGCCGGGCACGGATTCCCCGTCTCCTGCGCGACCGTGGACCTGGGGCCGTCCGGCACCTTTCTCGTAGCCCGGGGCACCGTGGAGAAGGAACGGCTGAACAGCACGCTCGCCGAGGCCGTGGGTTCCGGGCTCCTCGACGACACGTGGCAGGAGTGGAAGCGGTCCGCCGTCGTCGAGGTCGCGCTCCCGCTGCCCGCCCCGCGCCGACCGCGACGTGGGCAGATCTACACCTTCCTGCCGATGGGCGAGGACCAGGCCGCGCCGTTCCCGGGGCACGTGAACGCCCCGTTCTTCACCAAGTTCGACCGCACCGGGCTTCCCTCCGACAACCCCCTCAACGTGCTGCTGCTCGACGCGGTCGCCGAGACCTGTCTGGCGGCCGCCGCGGTACTGCGTACCGTGCCCGAGCCATCGATGGGGCAACTCGCCGTGGACCTGGTGAGCTGGGAGAGTGAGAAGGGCTCTGCGGGGCGGCTGCGCGCGGCCGCTCTGCGCGTGCACGGGAGCGAACTCGCCGACGTACCACTCGTGCCCGTTCTCGCCGCAGACGGCGCCCCGCCGGAGGCGGGCTGGGCCCCGCCCCGGGGCGCGGTCCTGTGGCCAGACCTCGACCTGGCCGTCCTCACGGCACACCGTGCGTACGAGGCCGGGATCGTGGTGGCGGACCCCGAGATCGGCGGCGACCGGCTGAAACGGCTGGCCACCCTGTGCAAGGCCCTCGCGTGCCCATGGGAGCCGGGCCCGGAGATCCTCGCCGAGTACGTGGAACGGATCGTCGGGGGCCTCCCCCGGTCCGGTGAGTCCTCAGAGCAGTGGAGCGCGCTGTACGAGGACCTGGCCGCCCTCTTCGAGGACGACGGGCACGTCCTGCACGGCAGGCAGTTGCTGCTCGCGGAGGACTGCACACTGCGGCACACCAACCGTCCCCTCGGCAGAGCGGGGACGGGCACAAGTACACGTACACAGGGCAAGGTGAGCGGTCAGGGTGCCCGCCGCGAGGCGTTCTTCCAGCCGGTGCGTACGGAGGCGAACCAGACCGAGGCCCCGTCCGTCCCCGCCCTGCTCGGCAAGCGGTTGTTCTCCCTGCACCCGGGGCTGGTCTGGAAGGACCGCGGCGAGCGTACGCGCGGGCGGGCCGCCCGCGCCTTCCTCGAGCAGGAGGGGCTCGTCCGGCCGTACGACACGAGGGGCCTGCTGGACCACGTGCGGCAGGCGCTCAGCGCGAGCACCGATCTCCGGCTGCGGCTCCAGACTCTGCGGTTCGTCTTCCGGCTGTGGCAGCCGCAGCGTTCGCTGAGCGGGACGGAGATCTCCTCGCTTGGACTGTACGTACCGTCGGCGGACGGCCGACTGATCAGGGCGAGCGGTGCCGTCTTCGGCCGAGGCTGGGGCCGCGCGTCCGTCGGTGAGGACCTGGCGGCGGTGGTCGCCGGCGGGCAGGACGTGTCGAAGACCCTCAAGGCGATCGCCGGACGCCTCCTCGCCGGGCCCGAGGAGTTCGCCAAGCGGGGCGACGAGACCACCGCTGCGGAGTGGCGGGCGTTCCTGCGGGAGGCCGGGGTGGCCGACGGGCTGCTCCCAGTCAGGTCCTCCGACGCCTTGAGCCGGGTGGACCAAGGCCGGGAGCTCAGCGATCGGCAGCTGGTCCGCATGGCGAAGGTGTCTGCCGAGGTGCAGGAGCAGTGGGCGCCCTACGTCCACTGGCCCGGTGTCCACTACCCCCGGACACCGTACCGGGGAACCCCCGCCTGGCAGCTCCCCGGCCAGGACGTCGTCGGACGCCTCAGCCAGGAGGCCCGGCTGGCGTACGCACGGCTTGTCCTGCACGGCCTGGCCAGCTGGAATGACGAGAGGTTCGCCAGTGTCTGGACCAGTGCCGGCAGCCAGAACTCCCCGGACACAGAACGGGTCACGACCCCGCTCGGCGCCTTCGTCCGAGAGCAGCCGTGGCTCCCAGTGCGGGGCCGCGACCGGGCCGTCCGGTTCGTCCGGCCGGCCGACGCCTGGCACTGCCCGCCCGGGCTGGAGGAGGAGCCCTCGTACGCGCCGACCGTCGACCATCGGCTGCGCCACCTCCTGGAGCGCGGCAAGGCGAGCGACCGCCTGCGGGAGATGCGGCTGCCGACCTGGGACGACCCCCGGGACAGCGACCGCCTCATCGCCGCGCTGGGACGGCTCGCCGCGGAGGGCACGCTGGGTGCCGAGGACCGGCCCGCCGCGCAGCGCGCCAACGAACGCGCGTGGAGGCACCTCGTACGGCTGCCCCGTCCCGCACTGCCTGAGGGCGCCAGTCTCCTCGCTGAGTCCGAGGACCGGCTGATCAGCGTTCCGCTGTCCGCCCTGGACGGCGGGGAGAGCGATGGTGATGCCGGGACCGTGCTATACGTCAGCGGTGAACGCGACGGCCTGACGGCCCTGCTTATACGGGAGATGGCGCGCCCCCTGCTCACCCTTCCCGGTGTCTCGGCGGAGGCCGCCGAGCTGCTGGCGGCCGAACACCCCGCCACCGTCCGGCACACCGACGACCTGATGTTCACGGTGACCGTGGACGGCGCACGGGTTAACCCCGCGGCCATGGGAGAGCCACTGGTCCAGCAGCTGCCCTGGCTCACGCTGGCCGTGGGCGTCCTCTGCGACCACCTGGCGCGCGGTCCCCGGGCGAGCGAGGCCGAGCTGAGCGAGCTGACGTCCCTGGTCCGGCGCGTATGTCTGCACCGCTACCGCTCCTGGGACATCGAGCTCGACGGCCGGCCCGTGACGTTGCCGGGCCGCCTCGGCGGAGTGCTGCCGCTGCCCGATCCGAAGCATCCGCTCGTCCTCGCCCCGGCAGGCGAGCCGGGCTGGCACGAGACCACCCGCATCGTCGTGGCGGTCGCCGAGCTGCTGGGACGGCGGGAGTTCGGCGACCGGCTGCGCCTCGCCGCCCACCAGCTCGCCTCCCGCCACGCTGACCTGCGCGACCCGGGCCAGGAGGAGCTCGCCGACGCTCTGGAAGTCACGGTCCACCAGGTCGAGGAGACGAGTCGCCGGATCGACGGGGCCATCGGCGTGGTCCTAGAGCGCTGCCGGCCTTTCCTCGTCCACCTGCTCGGCACGGAGGCCGCGAACTCTCTGTTCCTGCCGCCGCCGGGCGACACCCGGGAGTTCCAGGCTCATCTCGAGGAGTACGCCGCCGAGCTCCCGGTCCCCGTATCCGAGTTCATCGCCAGGGCCCGCGCGGCCCGCGGTACGGACGAACTGCGGCGCGACCTGGGCATCGGATTCGCCGAGCTGAACGACACCCTGCGCGCGATGAACCCGCCCCTGGAACCGATCAGCCACGCCGACGAGCACGAGGAGGCGCTCCGCACCTACCTGGACCTGCGCAAGAAGGAGCTCGTCAACCGGCTGCGCTGGGCGGTGCTGGAGGGCTTTGACGCGCGCCGTCCGATGCCCGACTGGCCCTCGGTCCGGGCCCTGGACTGGATCACCGCGCCGGAGGCATGGACGTACACCGTGGACACGGCCGACACGGGGAGCCTGGAGGCGCACGTGGAGGAGCAGCTGGCGCTGCGCCTGGGCCGTGCGGTGCCGTTGCCCCGGTCGGGCGAACGCCTGCCCGCCCGTGACCAGGTACGCGGCGTGAACCTCCGTACGATCACCGGCCTGGCCGCCGACCTCGCGGTCCTGGTCAGGGCTGCCGGACACCCGTTGCCCACGGCCCTGACCGGAGTCGAGCCCGCCGAGGAGGTCACCGCGCGGCTGGAAGCCGCGGGCGCGCTGGACTTCCGACCCCTGTCCCCCACCGACGTCGTCGGCTGGCTTGCGGTCCTCGGCCAGTGGCCCGACGGGATGGCGATGGCGACAGATCCCGAACGGCACGGGCTGTCCGAGGGCGACCTGGACCGGGTGCGCAACGCGGCGGAACACGAGCGCCGCGAACGGGAGCGCAAACGGCGGTCGATCTCCGTCGGCGGCCGCGACTTCGACGTGCACTCAGGCGACTTCACCGCCCTCACCCGCGAACTCGACCGGGTACTGCAGAGCGGCTCGGCGCCGGGCATCACCGCCGCCGGGCCGCTCCGCTTCACGGACCCCCGTCCTCAGACCGGGCGCACCCAGGCCAGCAGTCACACGCGCGGGCGGCGGTACGGGGGCGGCACGGACAGCGGGCTGACCACGGCCCAGCGGGAGGCCATCGGCTACGTGGGCGAGTGGTACGCGTACCAGTGGCTGTGTGCGTGCTACCTGGACCGCATGGACGAGACCGGCTGGGTGTCGGGCAACCGCCGCAAAGCCTTCCCCGGCCCGTCCGGCGACGACGGCCTCGGCTTCGACTTCCGGGTCGGCTCCGGCAGCCGGCCTTACCTGTACGAGGTGAAGGCGACCGGGGGCGAAGGCGGCCGCTTCGAGCTGGGAGAAAGCGAGGTCCGCGCGGCCCGCCAGCACGCGGGCAACGACCGCTGGCGCCTCCTGGTGGTCACACACGCCCTCACCCCTGACAAGATGGCCATCCAGATGCTCCCCAACCCCTACGGAAAGCGCGGCCGGGGCCGCTACCGCGAGGAGGGCGGGGCACTGCGCTTCTCGTACCTGCTGTGACCTTGACGTTCAACTCCAGCGCGAGATGAGTCGGGGTTGAACGTCAAGTTCAACGAGCTCGTGCACGGTTGGCGGTGAGACGTCGGGCCTGGATGGTTGATCATGGTCGGGTGGTGGGGAACTCGACGCGTGCGGTGATCATCAGCAATCGGCGGATCACGGGCCTAGGCATCACGAGCCGCTCCTCCATGTCTCTGAGCGCGGCGACGATCGGATGAGGAGAAGTAAGCCGCGCCGGAACCGGAACCACCGAGGCGTCACCCGCCGGCTTCCGGCTCTGCGAGTCGGGGTGTGATCCCGGCGCGCACCCACCACGGACCGTCTTCCCGAGGAGACCTGGTCGCCATCGGCTCAGGCGTGGCCGTGGCAACGCTCTTGGCCCTGCTGCTCAACGCAAGTCCTGAGTAGCCCCCCACGCCCGTCGGCCGCCCTGCCGTCAGCGCCACCTCGCCCGCACGTTAAGGAGGCGCAATCGGCCTAGGCCGGTGTCAGGTCGTTCAATGCGCCTTGAAGGGCCGCCCCAGTCACCGGTGCCGCCTCAGCGACCTTCCGGAGGTCTTCACCGGTCAAGTACCGGTAGCTCTGCGGCGGATGGAACGATCCCGAGGCTCGCAGCGCGGCCAGCGGTACCGGGGCCTCGAAGGTGATCGGTTCTTCGAGTGACAGACCGCTGGCCTGGGTCGCTCCACTCATGTACTCGTCGTACTCACGCCGACTGATCCCAGCGCTCGTGCGGTTGGCCGACCAGACCTCCCGCGGCGAGGCCACCTGCACGGAAGAGATCCGCGCCATGCCCACAATGGCCATCGTGGGCGCGGTCGCGTACAGGAGCACAGGAGTTCCCGGTGGGGCGGCGACGCGCTGCCGGCGAACCTCGACCGTCTTGGTCCCAGCCAGGATCGCCGTGGCAAACCGAGGGTGGACGGACAGCAGCATCGCGCGCTCCGGATCACTCACGTCTTTCGGTGCCCCTCTTCGTACATGGCCTGGAACAGCGTGTTGCTGATCTTCGACAGCTGCATCGGCGGTACCCACCGTAGTCCCAGCCCCTTGGCCAACGCGGTCATTCGTGCATGCGTCACCTGTACGGGAAAGATCTCCGTGTCCGAAAACCTCAACGCCATGGCCTTGCCCGACACATCGGCTGCGGCACGCACTTCGGCATGACCATATACGCCCAGGTGTTCGAATCGCGAGAAGAGGGTGTCGGGGTCGTCGATGACCACCTCGTCGAGGCGCGAGCAGCCGATGACCATCTTGCCCTGCTGCCCGGAAGTCCCCTCACTGACGTACCACAGGATCCGGGCGGGAACGCTTTCTCCTCGGTGTCCGGACGAGCGGTAGTAGACGTGCTCGCGGCTGATGCCCAGTACGTCGTCCCGGGGAACAAGCATGGCCGGAATGTCGAAGAGCTCCGTGGACCAGCGCGGCTTGATGGGTGCGATGAAGGAGGGCAGGGCCGTGTCGGTCAGTTTGGCCGGCCACCACACCCGCTCGGCCATGCTCGCGATCTCGGGCGACACGCGATCATCCAGCCATGGCGTCGACCGCCTCATCCGGCCCGCGATCTCCGCGGCCTTCTCCGAGACCGCCTCAGCAGGTCCGCAGACGTCGACCAGGAGTGCGGTGAAGCCGCTCTCGTCCTCGGTGAAACCGTCGGCGCCGGCAGCCGCCATCGCCGTCGGCGACAGGAACGGATCGGTGATACGGACCGCCTGCGCCCCTCGCTCCCGGCCAAGCCGCTTGAGCATGAACAGCAGTTGCCGTGCAAGTGTCTCCTCCAGCAGGTGCGACGCCGTACGGAGGAACGCGACGTTCAACGTGCGGCCGTCCATCGCCCAGACGTAAAGGGCCACCGGATACCCCTCTCCGTCCCGGAGCAACTCCCTGCGCCACAGCACCCCGTCATTGGCGAGGCTTTTCAGCCGCTCCGCGAAGCCCGTTCCACGGTCGCCCTCGGCCTGGTCGAAGAAGGCGACCAGCTCTCCTTCACCGCCTGGCGCGATCTCCTCGGCGGAGAAAGCAGTGCCCATGAGATCCGCAGGACGGTACACCTGGGCCTGGCGCAGTTCGTCCACATGCAGCGTGACCACAGCTGGCGCGACGACCTTGACCCGTGCGACGTCCCAGGCGATGTCCGCCAGAGCCGCCAGTGCGGGATCGCGCGTCACCAACACCTGGAGCCCGGCACACGACGTCTCGGCCACGTAGCGCAAGCGGGCGCGCTGCCGGCCATCGAGGGGGACATCAGGCAGCTCCTTCCTCACTGCCGCAGCCAGCTCCTCCAAGCGGATGGCCACGGCAGCGCTGTCGGGAGACAGTGACCGCAACTCGGCAAGCCCCGCACGCTGATGGTTGCGCGCCTCACGCTCCTCGACATCACGCACATCGTGCAGAAGCTGCGGAGTGAACGCGAGCTCGATCAGGTCGGCGAGCCACCCCGCTTCGAGAGCACGCGACTCCTCAACCGCGCGCTCCGCACCCGCACCGCGCAGCCCGGCGAACACGCCATGGTCGACGGTCACCACCAGCAGCGCATCACTCTGGGCCTCGGTGAACAGATCCTCGTGCCCCAGGTCGAGCCACCAGGTGTCCAGCGTCTCCTTGTCCTTGCCCCGCCCCAGGCTCTCACCCTTGGGAACAAAGCCCAGCGCCGTCCACATACCGCTGAGCCCATAGTCGCGCCGACACTTCGCACGAATACCAAGCCGATGAGCATGCCGCGCGCGGATCGCCTCGATCAGCTCACGAGCAACACCCCTGCCTCGATGCTCCTCGGCCACGCACAAATGAGCCAGACGAACATACAGACTCCGCTTAGGCAGCCGGAAGAGCGCGTAACCGACGACCTCCTCGTCATCCACAGCCACCAGCAGGCCGCCGTCCTCGGCGTGCTTACGGTAGGCAGGCGGTGTGAGCAGACCCAGATACTTCGTGTCTCGGTCGCCCAAAGCGACAACCGCGTCCAGCAGCTCCAACCGTTCCGCAGACACCGGCAGCACTCTGATCGCCATGTTCCCCCTCCGGTTCTCCCAACCGACAATGCCCCAGGACGGCATACTGCCCAACAGCGTCAGTGCCGAGCCACCGATCGATCAAAACCGGCTAACTGGCGGGAACTCACCAGACAGCCCGCAGCGACTCCTGTGACCGCAAATCCGATCAGCCATCCCGGCCCCTCTGGGCCAGTACACACTCCGGCGGTCACTCATGGGCAGAATCCGCGAGCTGGTTGATCAAGACCGATCTTCTCCACAGCAGCGTGGACGCCGCTTCTACGCTTGCCGTCATGCGCGAAGTCGAGTAACGGAGCAGCGGGGTTCCGTTGGAGGAGTATGAACTCACGCGCGGGAACCACCGCCGTCAGAAGCAGAGCGAGGAGATCAGCGAGTGGGCTCGGCGTCAGGTCGAGGAGGACGACGCCAAGTGCCGGGCAGATCCGGAGAGGGCGGAGCGTCGTCGCCAGGCGTTCGAGAACGTCGCGAAGCTGATGCAGTCCTTCAAGAAGGCCGACCACGAGATCATGCGGTGGCGTGTCCGGCTGTACTGCGGCCACATCATCGAGACGGAGGCGCACTACACGTATCCCGACCCCCTCTCGGCCGGGTCATACGGCAGGCGATGCTCTGAGTGCGGGAAAGACCGGCAAACAATCGTGGCCTTCGAACCCATCGGACTGCGTGGCGAGCCACCGGAAGCAACCGAGCCCCTACCTCCACCACCCCCGAAGAAGCCGACACGAGCCGAACTCGAACGACGCCTTAAGTCGCCAGCAGCTCACGGAGGCCGAAGTGACGGCAAGGGCGGAATTCGACGCCCGCACGAGCATCCAGTTCGCCCGCACAATGGCAACGCATCGCTCCCCTCGGCGAAGAGCCGGCCACGCACCGGTCGGCCTTACGCCGCCATCGCCGCGTACACACAGTCCGCGTCAGCCCCAGCTCGTTCGAGCGAACTGTTTCGAACCGCCCGTCGCTGACCAACGGAACTGACAACATGCCGCCGTCGTACGTCAACCTCAAGTCGAAGGCGGGCCATTGGAGCGGCAGGTCAATGAGCGGCAACTGTCAGTGCTGCAGTGGGTGGGAGCCGGATGTCCTGCTGGCGTTTGGGAGACCAGCTCCTACAAGACCACGTGTCAGGCACTGCAGAACCGGGGCCTGGTCACTGTCTCCCGGAAGGGCGGGCAGTGGAGCGTCGACCTGACGGGTGCAGGCCAGCACTACCTGGCGCACGGCACCTACCCTCCCCGCGGGTCACGCCCGCCCAAGACCCAGGCCACCGCTCCACGACCCCGGTCCCCCCGAGCGCACGAAACTCCGGCCACCGGGCGGACGCCAAGCCCTCCATCACAGCCTCGTATGACGTTCACGGAACAGCTGCTGCAGGAGCTTGCGGACGCCGGCGGCCGGATCGTCAAGAGCGGCAGCGGCCCGGACTTGGAGAAGTGGCCGTCCCGCGTCGCCGCGGCACGTAGGTCCGGAAGGGTCCCGGAGACGAAGGAGCTATACGGGGGTTGGTGCCGTGGCGGGTACGAGATCAAGCTCGTCGACATCCCCGCCTGGCGCCTTGCCGTCCTCAAACCCATCTCCGTGTCGTCGCGGCTCGCGCGTCCGCACACCGTGGTACTGGCCATGCAGAGCGAAACCCAACCGCTGGGCCTCACGAAGCCCGTCCAAGGACGTGCCCTCCGGCTCATCCAGGCGCTCATCACCGCTGCCGTGGCCATAGGACATTCCACTTCTCCTGGACGGACCGGCTTCGCTCCCCCGTCTCATCGCCGCCGCAGCGGATCTCCCCACTTCACCATCACCGCACGGGGCCAGACCGTGGGGTTCCTTGTCCTCCAGGAGCAAGACCGGACCGAGCACGTCGCCACCGAGAAGGAACTTGCCGCGGCCAAGAAGGACTCCTGGGTCAGGATCCCCCGCTTCGACTACACCCCGTCCGAACGGCTCCGCTCCGTCCTCAGCGGCGGCCAGCCGCACCGGGCGAGCGAGTGGGCCGACACCCACGGCTGCTCCCTCGAAGAGCAGCTCGCCGAGATCGCCCAAGAGGTCACTCTCCGCGGCGAGGCCGCTGAACGCAGACGCCAGGACGAGATCGAAGCGGCACGCCAGAAGCGCATCCGCTGGGAAGCCGCCATGGAAGAAGCCCGCATCCGGTACGCGGAGGCGTACCGGATCAGGCACTTCGAAGCGAAGGAAGCGGCTTGGCGCCACGCCACCCGATTGACCGAGTACGTAAGCACCGTGCGCGCGCGAGTCGAGGCCATGCCACCGGGGCAGGCCAGAACCGACGCCGAAGCATGGATCAGCTGGGCAGCGACCACCGTCGAGCGCCTCAACCCGCTGAGCTCACCACCCCGGTTGCCCGACGTCCCCGAACCGCGAGCCGACGACCTAAGGCCCTTCCTCGGGCACTGGAGCCCTTACGGACCGGCCTATTGAGCGCCCGCTCCGCCAACGTCCGACCCGCCGAACTACGGCATGCAGGAACTCGGCTTAGTTTCCTTCGAGTTCCTGCAAAGACAGCCCGCGGGAACGCGCCCTCTACCTGGCACGACCTGCACGATGAGTCAGGTGACGTCCCGTCAGAACGAGCGTCAAATGAGCGTCACGAGCGTCATTTCAGCGTCAAGATATCACCCGTAACGCCCACACCGCACATAATGCGCACGCGCGAAACCGCAGGTCAGGCGCCCTTTGCGACCGGTTCAAGGATGGCAACGCACTCCACATGATGCGTCATCGGAAACACATGGACGACTCCACGAACCGCCCGCTGTGCGCGTTACTGTCCGCCTCGAGGTCCCGGTCCATAGGGACTCCAACCCTTCAGGTGTGCCTTGAGCTCGTCCGACGTGGGCTCCCTTGGAGTCGGCATCTCCGGAAGCCGGTTCAAGGGGTCGATCGCCCGTACAAATTCACGTGCCCACTCCAACCAGCGTCTGGCCGATCCCAGAGTGGTTTCGTCCACATCACCCGGTTGGGCAAGACGACGTTCCAGAGCATCGCAGTACGCACCGAGCACGGCGGCCTCCTGCCAGCGTCCGGCTTCCTCGCGCAGCACCTCGGCCAGTTGGTCCTGAACAGCTCGCTTCCTTGCCTCCTCCATGGCCGCCCGCCAACCGACCTCGCGCTCCGCCATGACGCGCTGCTCGTGCTCCCTGCGCTGAGCGTCCTCCGTCGCTCGCGCTTCGACCTCCCCAAGGATCACCTCTAGGGCGTCCTCAAGCGCCCTGCTCTTCCGGTCTCGCCACCGCCCTGGCCGACCAGACCGGCCATGGTCAAGCTCGACGACAATACGCGCGGAGCGCTCTGCATTCGTCGACTGCGGGAACTCCTGCCTGACACTGACCGCGCACGCGAAACCGCCGACCACCACGTCCACTCCCCCCTCGCGCCGCGAATAGCACGACCGGCTCTGCTTGACCTCGTATCCTCGCCGCACCGCCTCGGCAGCCAGCGCCTGCAGCAGCAAGAGCGACCGGCGGCGAAGCACAGGGGGAACGACGAGCTGTCCGTCATCGTCCCTGAGCGCAGCCACAGCCGGATGAAGAGAACTCAGCCGCGTGGTCACCGGCACCACCGATGCATCAGCCTCCGGCCGCCGACTCCGCGCGTTGGGATGCGGACCTTCAGCGAGAAACATCTCCAGCCCGCGTGCGCCGATCCGGGCCTTCTCGATGCGTTTGCCCTGCGGTTCCAGGCCGTGCCGCTTGGCGAAATCGACCGCACGCCGCCACTCCGCAACCTCGTCGTCATCGAGGTCGGTGAAACAGACACGTCCCTCGGCAACAAGGCGCTCGACCAAATCCACTGCCTTCGCCCGTCGAGCTCGCGCGATAGGCCGCTCACTGTATGGCGTCGGATTGCTTTTTCGAGCGGTCACTTCGCACTGTGCTCCGTACTTCGTGGACGCCAGAGTCCCAGCTGACACTAACTGAACGCCACCCGCAAACAACGATCGTCGGGATGACAACCAAGCCGCGTACAAGAACGAAGCCAGCCTCAGCGACTCCGTGTGCGCACCCCCACCGCTCCAGATGACTGTCAGCAGGCGGCGGTCTGGCAGGGGCGTAGGCCGAGCGTAATTCTCGCGGAACCCCGACTCCAGGCCCCTCACCAGTCACGAGCCGCAGCCCGCACCCCACTCAACCTGCTCAGGACCGAAAGGGCGGCCGACGACAAGAGGGGGCCCGTGAGAAATTCCCGGAACTTCCGCTGCGTCAACGAACATGGCGGTGAAACAGCCGAAAGGCCATCTACGCAGCTCAGCGCCCTGCTGCCATCCGACACGGTCGGCACCATAACTCGGAAACGCCGGTTAGCCAAACCGGCGTTTCCAGAGACGATTATTTCGCCAACGTCCGCTCCCGAGCACAACCACGGACCTAAGCGACAGTGAAGGTGCGTCGCCACTACCGGCTCGAAATTCGCCGCGCGCATTCTCCGGTCGCGAACTGTGTCGTCCGTCTCTGGACTCTTCCACAGATCCGTCAAGTGTTCCGTACTCCCCGGAGAATAGCCGCACTTGCCCAATGAGTCGATAACAGCCATTGCCAACGCCGAACCGCATCACGAGAAGGAGGCCGCAGCGTACCCTGCAGCTCCTCCCCATCATGTCGTCTCACCTGATACCCAAGCGCCTCTCCTGACCAACGCCTGGTATTCGACCAGTGACCTCGCCGCTTGTCTGAGAGTGGACGCCTCAACTCTCCGCCGCTGGCGCACCGCTCAGCCTCCTCAGGGGCCGCCTTTCGTGACGGTCTCGGAACGCGTCGTCATGTACAGCGCCCTCGACGTCGAGGAATGGCTGCGCAGCCGACGTACCGTCCCTGCCAAGGGGCTCAATGGCCGATAAGACCAGTGTTCCTGTCGGTGTCCGCCTCTCCACCGATATCGAGTACCGCCCTGACCGCCCCACTCCGTATCGGGCACGCGTCCGGTGGACCGATCCGACCAGCAAGCGCCGCCAGTCACTGTCCGAGGGAAAGGACAGCGAAGAAGAAGCGCAGGAATGGCTCCAGTCCATCATCGAGGCCGCAGAGGCCGGCCTGTCCCCGTCGCTGGCCACCATGAAGCTCGCCGAATACGGCGAAGCGAACATGGACCTCGCCCTGCGCGGCCTGGAGTTGAAAACGCTGGACCCCTACCTGTCCGGGTGGCGGATGCGCGTTGTCCCCGCCCTGGGCCACCTCGCGGTCCGGATGATCACCAACGGCGTCGTCGACCGCACCGTGCAGAACTGGATCGCCGACGAACACAGCCGCTCAACGGTGAAGAACACCATCGCCGTCCTGGTCCGCGTCATGGAGCAGGCAGTCCGTGACGGCATCATCAAGGTCAACCCCGCCCGGGTGACCGGCTGGCAGAAACTCTACAAGCAGGCCGAGGACGAACTCCTCGACCCACGCGCGCTGGCCCTGCCCGACTGGGAAACCCTCCTCGCACTGGCCGACGCACTCGTGGCCGCCTCCCACGACCACTACCGCGGCTGGGGAGATGTCGTCCTCTTCGCCGCCTGCACCGCCGCCCGGATCGGCGAGGTCTCGGGATGCCGCGTCGGTGACATCGACACCAGCCAGTGGATCTGGACCGTGCGGCGTCAGACCACACCCGCGCCCGGCGGGCTGACCGACAAGGGCACCAAGGGCAAGCGGGCCCGCAAGGTTCCCATCGTCGAGGAGATCCGACCCCTCGTCGCCCAGCGCATCCTGTCCGCCGGCCCCAATCCCGACGCCCGTCTGTTCACCGGCCCGCGCGGCGGACGCATCTCCACCGCCGTCCTGCGCGACGCCACACACTGGGACGACGTGGTCACCAAGCTCGGCTACGAGCACCTGCGCCGCCACGACCTCCGGCACACCGGACTGACCTGGTTCGCCGACGCCGGAGTCCAAGTGCACGTCCTCCGCAGGATCGCCGGCCACGGCTCCCTGACCACCACCCAGCGCTACCTACACCCCGACGTACACAAGATCACGGCCGCCGGGGCAGCACTCTCCGCGCACCTCAGCGTGCTCCGCGCCCCCCGCTCCCTGCCGGGCCCGATCGTCATGACCCGCTGACGCCGGTCAAGAACGCCGGTCCCCAACTGGTCCCCAAGAATGACCAAGGGCCGGTTTCGGATGCCTCCGAAACCGGCCTTGACCTGCGACTGTCTCCAGTCGGGACGACAGGATTTGAACCTGCGACCCCTTGACCCCCAGTCAAGTGCGCTACCAAGCTGCGCCACGTCCCGATGCGTTCACCCGCGGTGTTCCGCGTGATCGTGCGAACAGAACTTTACCCCACGTCGGGAGGCTGCTCCGCAAGGGGCGCGGAGCGCGCGACAATCGGGGCATGAGCGGAACATCCGGAGGTCGGCAGGGCGGCGGGCGGGATCGGGACACGGCGGGCCGGGCACGGAGCGCCCGGCCGCGGGACGGTCTGGGGCGGCCACTGCCCTACGGCGCGAACGGCGTGGGGCGGCAGCCGGAGGGCGTGGTGCGCAGCCCCGAGGACACGGTCACACAGGCGCAGGCGCTGCTGGACGCCGGGAAACCGTTCCACGCGCACGAGGTCTTCGAGGACGCCTGGAAGTCGGGCCCCGAGGGCGAGCGCGCGCTCTGGCGGGGCCTGGCCCAGCTCGCGGTGGGGCTCACGCACGCGGCCCGGGGGAACACGACGGGCGGTGCCCGGCTACTGCGGCGCGGGGCCGGGGCCGTCGAGGAGTGGGCGGCCGGGGCCGTCGGCCAGGGCCGTCCGTACGGGCTGGAGCTCACCGAACTGACCTCCTGGGCTCGCGGGTTGGCGACGGTCGTGGAGCGTGAGGGTGCCGCGATCAGCGCGGTGGCGTGGGCTCCTCGGCTGCGGGGTCGCCGGGGCTGATCGGTGCGGTGCGCGCGCCGTCACCCGGGTGCGGTGCGTCCACTGTCAGTGGCGTGCGGCAGACTCGGGGTGTGCGAAAGATTCATGTCATCGGCATTGGCGCGGGCGACCCCGACCAGCTCACCTTGCAGGCGGTCAAGGCGCTGAGGAGCACCGACGTGTTCTTCATCCTGGACAAGGGCGAGGTGAAGTCGGACCTCGTCCAGCTGCGCCGCGACATCCTCGACGCACACATACCGGACGGGGCGTACCGCCTGGTCGAGGCGCGCGACCCGGACCGCGACCGGGCCGCCGGGGGCGCTGCCTACTCCCCCGCGGTCGGGGACTGGCGCAGTGCCCGCGCGGACATCTACGAGCGGCTGATCGCCGAGGAACTGGGCGAGGACGAGAGCGGCGCGTTCCTGGTGTGGGGCGATCCCGCGCTGTACGACAGCACGCTCGGAATCCTGCAGGAGATCCTGGACCGGGGCGCCGTGGCGTTCACGTACGACGTCGTGCCCGGCATCAGCAGTGTCTCCGCGCTCGTCGCCCGGCATCGGACCGGCCTGAACCGGGTCGCGCGTCCCGTTCAGATCACCACGGGGCGACGGCTCGCGGAGGGCTTCCCGGACGGCGTCGACGACGTGGTCGTGATGCTCGACGCCCATCTGACCTTCCGGCAGTACGCCGATGAGGACATCGACATCTACTGGGGTGCCTACATCGGCACGCCCGACGAGATCCTCGCCGCCGGCCCGATAGCCGAGACGGCTCCCCGTATCGAGCGGCTGCGGGCCGAGGCGCGGGAGCGCAAGGGCTGGATCATGGACACGTATCTGCTGCGCAGGAATCCGCGCGCGTAGGCCGCTCGGCCGAGGGCCCGGGTACGGGGCCCGGGTACGGCGGACCGGGTACGGCGGACCGAAGGGTTCCGCGCCGGTGCACCGGGCGGGGTCGCCCCACATGCAGAGGGGCCCGCGGTCCGAAGGTGTCATGGCGACGGCGAAGTGCTCCGGGCCGTCGAGCGCGTGCGGGCTTCCGTCATCGCGGGCCGAGGTTCAGCAGCGCCAGGGCCGACGGCACGTCCGGGGCCGTGGTCACGTTCTCCGGGAGCGGGGGACGACGTACGACGATCACGGGGAGCGCGAGATCGCGTGCGGCGGTGAGTTTGGCGGCCGTTGCGTCTCCCCCACTGTCCTTCGTCACCAGGACGTCGATGCGGTGTTCGCGCAGCAGGGCCTTCTCGTCGTCGACCGTGAACGGACCACGGGCGAGCAGCACCTCCGCGTCCGGGGGCAGCGGCGGCTCGGGCGCCTCCACCGAGCGGACGAGGAAGTGGAGTTCGGGGAGGTGCGCGAAGGCCGCAAGCCCCAGGCGGCCCGTGGTGAGGAAGACACGGCGGCCCAGGGACGGCAGGAGGGCCCCGGCTTCGGGGAGGGTGGCGGCCCAGTACCAGCGGTCGTCGGGGCCGGGGCGCCAGCCGGGGCGGCGCAGCACGACGGCCGGGATTCCGGTGGCCGCGGCGGCGCGGGCCGCGTTCGCCGTGATGCGTGCGGCGAAGGGGTGGGTGGCGTCGACGACGGCGTCCACGCGGTGCTCGCGCAGCCACTGCGCGAGCCCCTCCGCCCCGCCGAAGCCTCCGACGCGTACCTCCCCGTCGAGCGCCCCCGGCCGGGACACGCGTCCCGCGAGGGACGTGGTCACACGCGCGCCGGGGCGCGCCGCCAGGTCGGCGGCGAGTTCGCGGGCCTCGGTGGTGCCGCCGAGGACCAGGACGTGGGAGGACATGGCGTCGAGCCTACGAGGTGGTCAGCGCAGCAGAAGCTGCACCCCGCCCACCACCGTCGCCGCGATGACCAGCCGCTCGAAGAGCAGTTGGTTGATGCGGTGCACGGCCCATTTGCCGAGGACCGCCCCCGGTACGACGAAGATCGCGAGCGCCGCGTCCAGGAGCAGCGAATGCCCGTCGATCAGGCCGAGGCCCGCGCTGAAGGGCAGTTTGGAGACGTTCACGATCAGGAAGAAGAACGCCGAGGTGCCCAGGAAGCCGAGTTTGCGGAAGCCCGCCGACAAGAGGTACATCGACATCACCGGGCCGCCCGCGTTGGCGACCATGGTGGTGAAGCCGCCGAGGACGCCGTACGAGCGGGCCCTGACCCGGCCCGCTCGCGTCCTCACCGAGTCGGGTTCCTCGTCCCGCGCGGCGGCCCGCCGGCGCCACATCGTCACCGCCGCCATCAGCAGCAGGATCGCGCCGATCGAGGTCCGTACGATCCCGTCGTCGGCCCACACCAGGAACAGCGTGCCGAGCACGACACCCGCGGCGACCGCCGGGAACAGCCGCCACAGCGTGGGCCAGTGGGCGTGCCGGCGGTAGGTGAGCACCGCGAGCACGTCCCCGACGATCAGAAGGGGCAGGAGTACGCCGGTCGAGGCGCGGGCGGGCAGCACGGCGGCGAAGATCGCCAGGCTGACCGTGTTGGCCCCGCTGACGGCGGTCTTCGAGAAGCCGACGAGCAGGGCCGCGGCGGCGAGCGCGGCGAATTCCCAGCCGGATATGTGCCAGAGCGTCATTGTGTTCATGCGGGAACCGATGCTAGGCGCAGGCATCTCCTCGCGTAAGGACCATCTCGCCAGGTGACCCCTGCGCCGCCCTCGGTCCCTCGTCGATCCGCGCCGGGTCGAGCCCGGGCTCCTCGGCGAGCGGAGAACGCCTCCGCCTCCCCCGTCAGCCGTGGAAGACTGCTCGAACATCGACACGAGCGTGAGCAGAGGAGTGCCGCATGACCGCGACGGGACCTTCCGCCCAGCGGATCGACACCAGCAGGCCGCACCCGGCACGGATGTACGACTGGTTCCTCGGCGGCAAGAACAACTACCCGGTCGACGAGGAACTCGGGCGGCGGATCATGTCGTTGGACGCGAACGCCCCGCGCTCGGCGCGCAGCAACCGCTGGTTCATGCAGCGCGCCACCCGTTGGCTGGTGCGGGAGACAGGCATCCGCCAGTTCCTCGACGTCGGCACCGGCATTCCCACGGAGCCGAACCTCCACCAGATCGCCCAGGCCGCCGCCGCGGACGCGCGGATCGTCTACGTCGACAACGACCCGATCGTTCTCGCCCACGCCGAGGCCCTGCTGCGCGGCACCCCCGAAGGCATGACGGAGTACCTGCAGGCCGACGCGCGTGAACCGGGGAAGATACTCGAACATGCCGCGCGTGTCCTCGACTTCGACCGGCCCGTCGCGCTCTCGCTCATCGCCCTGATGCACTTCATCTCCGAGGAGGACGGCGCGTACGACGTGGTGGACACCCTCGTCGACGCACTGGCCCCGGGTAGCTGCCTGGTCCTGTCCGCGATGACCGCCGACTACGACCCCGTGACGGTCGCGACCGGCATCGCGGCGTACGCGGCGGGCGGCGTGACCCTCGTGGCCCGTTCGCACACCGAGGTGAGCCGCTTCTTCAAGGGACTCGACCTCGTCGACCCCGGGGTCGTGTCGGTGGCGAAGTGGCATCCCGAGCTCGCCCTGGACGAGGACGAGATCGGCGACGCGCCCGTCCCGCTGTACGGCGGCGTCGGCTTCAAGCCCTAGCAACAGCAGGGGACTTGGGCCGATGATCACGGCTCGCGACACGGCCCTCAGGAGGCAGGCTGTGGGAGCGGATCACCGCGTGGGGGATGTCCTGCTGGTCTCGTGCCCGTACACCGACGCACGGGTCACCCGCCTGACCCGGCAGGAGGTGGTCGTCGAGTGGCCGTGGTGGGAGGTGGACCCGGAGTGCGAGTGGATCGAGTGGAACGGCCAGGTGGCCCTGGCCGGCGATCCTGCCTCGTACGACTGGGACTTGGAGCTGTTCCGCACCGAGCCGCCGACCCGGGATCTCGAGGTCGGCGCGGTGTGCCGGGTCGGTATCCCGCCCACCGTGGTGCATGTGAGGGAGGTCGAGCGGTTCGATCCACCGCGGGAGACGGGGCGCCTCCCGCGCTCGCGCATGCACGTGGTGGTGCTGCGCGCGGGGCAGTCCCACGATCCCGAGCTGGAGTGGCAGGGCTACGAGATCGTCCCCGACGACGGGGTCCCGATCGCCCTCGACCTGTTGTTCCGCCCGTACGCCTGCCTGGTGGCGGGTGACGAGGTCGCGGATGCTGCGGGACGCGCCTGGCGTTTCGACGCGCCGTGGGACTGGCACCCGTTCGACGGCTCGGAGCCGTCCGTGCCCGTCTGGCCACTCAGTCTCCTGACCCGCGACGGCCACGCCGATGACACGGCGGCGGCCGCCGTGGCGCGGGCGACGCGCACCGGTTCGCACGAGCACGAGCTCGCCCGCTGGGTGGAACTGACCCAGGCCAGACCCACCCGCCTCTTCGTCGTACGGGACTCGACCCGGCAGCCGAGCCGCTGACCGCCGAACGCTCCAACATCACTTTGCCGCGAGGGGTTCCGCCGGTTCGCGCGTAAACAGAAACGACGCTGCCGGCGACACCTGAGGATCAAGGAGCAGGGGACGACATGAGATTCCTGGAGCGGGAGCGCACGGCCCTCGCCAAACTGCTGCCCGGCCTCGACGAGAGTCTGAGGGCCGTACCGCTGATGACACTGGAGGGGCCGGGGAGCCCCGGCATCGGGTTGTTCCGGGAGGCCGGGGGGCCAGGTCTGCTGGCGCCGACCGCCTTCCAGGGCCGAGGTGCCACGGCGCTGGAGGCCCTGCGGGTGCAGCGCGCGCTGGGCAGTCGTTCGCCCTCGCTCGCGGTGGCGACGACCATGCACCACTTCTCGATGGCCACGCTGGTCGGGCTGAGCGACTCCGGGGAGGGACTGGAGTGGATGCTCGTCCAGGGCGTCGCGTCCGAGAACCGGCTGATGGCGTCCGGCTTCGCGGAGGGGCGCAGCGGCACCGGCATCCTGTCGCCCTCCATGTCCGCCACGGTGACGGCCGAAGGCGTACGGATCAGCGGTGTGAAACGGCCGTGCAGCCTGGCCCGTTCCATGGATCTGCTGACCGCCAGCGTGATGGTGCCGTGCGAGGAGGGCGAGGGCCAGGAGCTGGCCGTGGCTCTGGTTCCCGCCGAGAGCGAGGGGCTGACCGTCAGCGGGTTCTGGTCGAGCAGCTTCCTCGCGGGCGCCGAGAGCGACCAGATCACCTTGGACAACGTACTGGTGCCGAAGGAACTCCTGGTGCGTACGGCCTCGCCGGCCGGGGCCCGCCTCGACGAGGTGCAGACCGCCGGTCTGGTCTGGTTCGAGCTGCTGATGACCGGCAGCTACCTCGGTGCCGCGAGCGCACTCGTCGAGCGGGTGCTGCTCAACGACCGGGTGCCGGACGCCGAAAGGGTCCGGCTGCTGGTGGAGATCGAGGGTGCGGCGGCGGCGGTCGAGGGCCTCGCCCGCCGGGTGGACGAGGACGCGCCCGACGAGTCCGCGCTCGCCGACTCGCTGTACGCGCGCTACACCGTGCAGGACGCCCTCGCGCGGATCGTCCCCCGGTCGGTCGAGCTGCTCGGCGGGCTCAACTTCATGACCTCCGACGAGGTCGGGTACCTCGCCGCCTGCGCCAACGGCCTCGCCCTGCACCCGCCGTCGCGGTCGCGGATGACCGGCCCGCTGTCCGCGTACCTCGCCGACGAGCCACTGACCATCGCCTGACCCTGCTCCGCTCGGGCGGGCACCGCCCTGACCTCGGCCGGCCCGAGCGGTTCCCTCCAGACAGGGCTCGCAGCGCGGCGAGCTGCCCCGGCCGGGCCGACATCGGCCTGGGCCGGCCCGGGCAGCGGACGCGGCGCCCCACGCGACGCGTATCCAGCCCATGTCCCACCCGTATCCGGCCCACGCCCCGGCCGTGTCCGGCCCGCATCGCGGCCGTATCCGGCCCGGCCCGTATCCACGCTCCCGCCCTGATCAGGTGTGGTCCGCATCAGCGCGCCCGGCACCGGCACGCACGGTCCGGTCCCGGCCCGTTCCGGTCTTCCGGCCCCTTTTCGCCCGGTCCGAACCACCGCCCGCCCGACAGCCACCCAAGAGCCGCCCCGTTGACCGTCGTCGGGTCCACCATCCGGCCACCCCGCACCCGACACCCGCCCGGGCCTCCCGGGCCTCCCGCCCATCCATCCATCCATCCATCCGACCGCCCGCCCGCCGCCCGCCGCCCGCCGCCCGACACGAGCCACCGCCTGACCAATGCACTGCGCTCACTCGACCGAGGGGAACATCGCCATGCCTCTGCCCCGGCCCCGGCCCAGCGCTCCGACCAGCCCGCCACCCTCCGCGAAACGCCCCACGATTCTGCTCACCGGCGGCGCCGGAGTGCTCGGCAGAGCCCTGATCGAAGAACTGTCGCCGGACTTCGGAATCGTCTGCCTGCGCCACCGCACCCCAGTGAACGACCACCGGGTCCGCGAGGTCCGGGCCGACCTGGTGGAGCCCGGACTCGGCCTGACACGGGCGGACTTCACCCAGCTGACCGCCGAAGTGGACCTGGTCGTGCACTCCGCCGCCGCCACCAACTGGAAGGCGGAGCCGGACCGGATCCGGCGCGCCAACCTCGACGGCACGATCGCGATGCTCGGCCTCGCCGCCCGCGCCGAGGCTCCGTTCTTCCACATGAGCACCGCCTTCGTCGCCAATCCGCTGGCGCCTGAGGAGCAGGAGCGCTTCCCCGGTGCCGCCGCCTACCTCGCCTCCAAGACGGAGGCCGAGCAGGTGGTCCGCGAGGCTCCCGTGCCGGGCGTGATCATGCGCCCGTCGGTGGTGATGGGTGACTCCGTCACCGGCCGGATCGCCGGGATGCAGGGGCTGACCCGGGCGCTCGGCGCCATCGTGAAGGGGCAGGTGCCGGTACTTCCGGGAGCGCCGGACGCACGGATCGACATGGTGCCCCAGGACATCGTCGCGCGCGCCGTGGGCGACCTGCTGCGAGCCGGCGTCACGGGCGGCGAGTACTGGCTGACGGCCGGCGCGCAGGCGTTGCTGCAGCGCGAAGTGGTCGACACCTGCCTGGAGTTCGCCGACCAGTGGGGACCCCGGCCGCATCCGCCCCGGCTCGTCCCGCTGGAGTCGGTGCATCGTCTGCTGCTGCCGCTGATCGAGGGCCCGACCTTCCCGGAGTCGCTGCGCCGCCGCTTCCAGACGTACGCGGAGCTGCTGCTGGTCTTCCAGCGTGCGCTGCCCTTCGAATCGTCCCTGGGGTCGCCGCACTGCGGCTCGGCCCTCTCGAAGGACGACCTGCGCCGGGCGCTGGTCCGCAACCTCGCCGCCTGGTCCGTCGGACGCGGCGGCATGCGCACCCTCCTGCGGACCCAGCCCGCGCAGGACCCGGCGCCGAGGACAGGGCCCTCGCAGAGCACCCACACCCAGGAGCTGGCGTCATGACCGCGGCCCCAGCTCCTGCCACCGCTCCTGCCACCGCCCGTGTCGTCGCACCGGTCGCCGACCCGGCCACGGACCGTGCGCACATCGCCCGCCTCTACCGCGAGCACCTCTCCTCCGGCCGCTCCGTCCTCGGCACGGTGCTCGGCGGCATGCTGGAGACGGCGTCCGACGGCCCCTGGGTGTTCACCGAGGACGGCCGCCGCTATCTCGACTTCGGCGGTTACGGGGTCTTCATCCTCGGGCACCGCCACCCCCATGTGACCGCGGCCGTGCACCGTCAGGTGGACACCCATCCGCTGGCCGGGCGGGTCTTCCTGGAGCCGGTCGCGGCCCTCGCGGCACAAGCGCTGGCCGCACGGACCCCGGCCGGCCTGGACCACGTCCATTTCGTGAACTCCGGGGCTGAGGCGACCGAGGCCGGTCTGAAACTGGCCCGGGCGCACGGCCACACCGCCCTCGTCTCCACCACCGACGGCTACCACGGCAAGACCCTGGGCGCGCTGACCGCCACCGCCAACCCGAAGTACCAGGAGCCCTTCCAGCCGCTGCTGCCGGACAGCACGGCGGTCCCGTACGGCGACACGGCGGCGCTCGCGGCCACGCTCGCCGACCTCGGCCGCCGGGCTTGCGTGATCGTCGAGCCGGTGCAGGGCGAGGGCGGCGTACGCATTCCCCCGCCGGGATATCTGGCGGAGGTGAGCCGGCTGTGCCGGACGTACGGGGCCTTCCTGATCGTCGACGAGATCCAGACGGGTCTGGGGCGGCTGGGCTCGTGGTGGGGCATGGACGCCGAGGGGGCCGAGCCTGCGCAACCCGACGTCCTGCTCGTCGGCAAGGGGCTCAGCGGCGGTGTCGTGCCCGTCGCGGCGATGGTCGCGACCGCGGCGGCCTACGGCCCGTTCTCCCGCGACCCCTATCTGCACACCTCCACCTTCGGGGCCTCCCCGATCGCCTGCGCCGCCGCGCTCGCCGCGGTCGAGGCCCTGGACCGGGAGGACGTCGTCCCCCGGGCCAAGGCCCTCGGCGAGCGGCTGCTCGTAGGCGTCCGGGCCGCCTGCGCCCCGTACACCGGTGGCCTGGTGCAGGAGGTCCGCGGGCGGGGGCTGCTGATCGGCCTGGAGTTCACCGAGGAGCAGGCGGTCGGTGAACTGATCCTCGAACTGGTCGGGCGCGGCGTCCTCGTGAACCACTCCCTCAACGCCACGCGGGTGCTGCGGCTGACACCGCCCGCGATCGTCGGCGAGGAGGAAGTACGGCTGTTTTTCGGCGCCCTGACCGAGGCCCTGCGCATCGTCGCGAAGCACGTCGGCTGATCTGTCCCCGCCCTCTGCGAAAGGTAACCCCCATGCGTCACGTGACCGTACGACTGACCGCCCACGACGTCGACCCCGAGACCGCGTACCAGCGGATCCGTGATTTCCGCCGGTATCCCGAAGTCACCGAGGCCGTCCGCGACGTCGTGGTCCATCCGCCCCATGACGACGGCACAGTGGTCTCGGACTGGACCGTCCGCTTCCGCAACGGTCTGATGCGCTGGTCGGAACAGGACGCGTTCTTCCCGAAGACGCGGACCATCGGCTTCACCCAACTCACCGGCGACTTCGAGCTGTTCGAGGGTACGTGGCGGTGCGCGTCCGGCGAGGACGGTACGCACGTGACCTTCGACGCCGTCTTCGACCTGGGCATCCCGACACTGGCGGAACTCCTCGACCCGGTCGCCGACTCGACCCTGCGCAGCAACATCGAGCGCATCCTGCGCGGGCTGCTCGGCAGGGTCACGCCCATCCCGGCCCAGCTCGCCGACAGCGTGGCCCCCGCGCATGGCTGACCTCGCCCTGGTGCCCCGGCAGCCCCTTCCCGACGGCCCGTCCGCCGCCGGCTGGGACACCCTGCGGGACGAGCCCGGCCCCGACACGGTCCGCTGTCTCGGTCTCTACGCCAAGCTCACGGCCGGGGTCACGGTCGTCACGGCGCTGGACGGCGCGGGTCTGCCGACCGGGATGACGGTCTCCGCGCTGACCTCCCTGTCGGCGCGGCCGCCGCTGGTCCTCGCCTGTCTGCGCGGCAGTTCGCGCACGCTGACCGCGCTGCGAGAGCAAGGTGCCTTCGCCGTAAGTCTTCTGACGGATCATCAGAGACCGGTCGCCGAGCTCTTCGCGGACTCCTCCGTGCCGCCCGCGAGGCGGTTCGAGGGCAGCCCCGTGCGCCAGGTGCTCGGCCTGCCGGTGCTCGTGGACGCGCTCGCGTGGTCGGTGTGTCTGGTCGAGGACGTACGCCCGTACGGCGATCACCACGCCGTCGTCGGACGGGTGATGGCGGTGGAGGTGAACGGCGGACGGCCGCTGCTCTGGCACGACCGCGCGTTCCACACGCTGCCCGGGGCGCCGACCGGCTGAGCCCACCGACCGAACCCGTCAGAAGTCAGGACGTACGCCCGGCCAGGGCTTTCCCCGGCCGGGCCTCCCGCGTACCCCTCCCCCGTCCGTTCACCAGTCCGTCAGCAGAACCCGACCCCAAGGAGGCCCCATGTCCCTGCCCCGCATTCCCGGCGTGAACTCCGAAAGTGCCGCGACCGAACTGCTCCGTACCCCCGAGCGGCTGGCCGGCAACGCCCAGTCCGCCGCGCACCGGCTCGGCGCCGCCCTCGACGGCGACCCCGAGGTGGACGACTGGGGCCTGCCCCCGACGCCGGAGCGCCCGTACCCGGTCGTCCTCGTGCACGGCACGCTGGGCGACCGAGAGTCCGTCTGGCGAAAGGCCGCGCCCGCGCTCAGAGCCGCGGGACACCGCATCTTCCGCCTCAATTACGGGGAGTTGTCCACTCTTCCGCGCCTGTACGGTCTCGGTGACATCCGGAAGTCGACCAAGGAGCTGGCCGACTTCGTCGACCGGGTGCTGGCGGACACCAAGGCGTCGAAGGTGGACCTGGTGGGCCACTCGCAGGGCGGGATGATCCCGCACTACTACCTCAAGTACCTCGGCGGGGCCGGGAAGGTACGGCGCGTCGTCGGAATCGCGCCCAGCAACCACGGGGTCGAGGTGGCGGGGCTGACGAAGCTGGTCCGTCAAGTACCGGGCGTACAGGCCGTCGTGGAGGACAAGGTGCTCTTCCGGATCAGTCCCGCCTTCACCCAGCTGCTGCACGACTCGGAGTTCGTGGGTGAGCTGGTGGCACCGGGCGACACGGTGGACGGGGTCGACTACACCGTGATCTGGTCGACCCGGGACGAGCTGGTCCAGCCTCCCGAGGCCCAGCAGCTGAAGCCGTCCCGGCCGGAGCACCCCGTCACCAACACCTGCCTGCAGATCCTCGCCCCGCAGAACCGGACCACGCACCTGGCCATGCCGTACGACCCGATCGTGGTGCGGGAGACGCTCAAGGCACTGGCCGACTGAGGCTGCTCGTACGACGACGAGGAAGACGAACGAGAGGGGGTGGTGCGGGCCCCGGTCGGCCCGCACCACCCCCTCCTTCGTGTGGTCGGCTCAGAAATCCGTGCAGCGGCCCTTCTCACCGGGCCACAGGCACACCTGGCCGAAGACGTCGAAGCCCGCGACGCCCTTCGGGTCGATCTTGTCGAACCGGGGCCTGGGGATCTGCAGACCGTTGATGCTGTCGCCGGCGAGCGGGCCGCTCGTCACGGTGCGGTCGGGTACAGGGCTGCCGTTCTTGAGGTCGCCCTTGTAGTAGAGGCTGCCGACCTCGCCGGTGTTCCAGGTACCCACATCGTTGCCCTCCACCGAGAAGGTCGGCGGCAGCGCACCGAATCTCCCGGTGCCCTCGATGTCCCAGACGACGTCGGTCAGCTGCGGCGCCGCCCCGCTGGGCGACCGGCAGTCCAGGTACCCGACGTGCCCGGTCACCCGGGCCTCCTTGACCCGCACGCCGAGCGGCGGAGTGAAGTTCAACTCGGCGGAGAGGCGGCACACGAGGTCGGGGACCGGTGCCGCCCGTACCCCGGCCGGTTCGGCCTGGGCCGCGGGGGCGGCCAGGGCCGTCCCCGCGAGGAGGGCGGCGGCCAGCACCGACCTCCTGCCGAGCCGGGCCACACGCGCGGACACCTTCGCTTTCGCTGAGATCGTCATGTGTACGGTTCCTTTCCTTCAGACCGTGGCTGCGGTGCCACGGAGGACTTCGCTCGCGGAGCCGAGATGCTCCGCGAGGTCGCGGTACGACTCCAGGACGCCCGTCTCGACGTACGGGATCTCCCGCTCGACGCAGAACTGCTTGACGAGCGGATACGCGCGGCGCAGGGCCGACCTGGGCATGCCGGGGAAGAGGTGGTGCTCGATCTGGTAGTTGAGGCCGCCGTAGAAGAAGTCGCCGACGTAGCCGGTGGGCAGGGTGCGCGAGGTGAGGACCTGGCGCTCCAGCCAGCTCCACTCCTTGCCCACGCGGGTCGGCAGGCCCTTGTGGTTGACGGCGAAGGCCAGGCCGAGCAGATAGCCGAGCAGGACCTGGTGGACGGCCAGGAAGAGCAGGACGGACGGCCACGGCAGGAGCACGAAGAGCGCGCCGAAGAACAGCACCGCGTGCAGCGCCATCAGACCGCCCTCAAGGAGGGGCTTGCGCAGCGCACGGCGGCGCAGGGCGATGACGCCGGCGATGCGCAGCACCAGGGCTTCCAGGCCCAGCAGCGGGAAGAACAGGTAGCGCTGGTTGGCGGCGAGGAAGCGGGCGAATCCCTTGCGGTCCTGGGCCTGTTCGGGCGCGAAGATGGCCACACGGCGCAGGATGTCGGGGTCGAGCTCCAGGTGGTTGGGGTGGTTGTGGTGCCGGTTGTGGTGCTGCACCCACCAGCCGAAGCAGACCCCGAGCATCAGATTGCCGTGGACCAGGCCGAGGGCCTCGATGAACTTCCGCGACCGGGTGATCTGGCGGTGTCCCGCGTCGTGCACCAGGAAGGCGAGCTGTTCGTGCCAGACGGCGAGCCAGACCGCCGCCAGGACCACCTTCCACCAAGTACCGCCGGAGTACGCCAGCGCCGCCCAGCCGAGGGCGTTCATCAGCCAGACCACCGCGATCCCGGTCACGTACTGGCCCTTGCGGGGCCGCATGAGCCCGGCGGCCTGGACGCGCCGGGTCAGTTCGCGGAAGTCCTCGTCCTGTGCGGCCGGTTCATACGGTGAGGAGTTGACTGCCGGGCTGTCGGTCATCGGTGTGCCACCGAACCCTTCCTTGGTGGACGTTGGCGGATGGTGGGGCGCGTGCGCGGGCTGTTCTCGGGGCTCGCTGGGTTCACGGGGTTCACGGGGTCATGCCCATGTCGGCGAGGCGCGCTTCCTGGGTGACGCGCGCCCATTCCGCGGCGGCGAGCATCCGCTCCTCGGGTGTGGTGTCGACCAGCCGGCGGCCCGGCCACAGCTCGTAGTCGCCGGCGATGTCGCGGTGCTGGTCCAGGCCCTGCTGGTAGAGCTGTTCGCGCCGGAAGGTCATCTGCTGCACCGGGAGCTTCGACCACAACTCGGCGCCGCGCGCGACCAGTTCCCCGATCCGTCCCAGGTCCTCCGGGTGCCGCTGGACATGGCGGCGGACGATCGTGGTGCCCACGGACAGGTGCCGGATCTCGTCGATGCCCGCGGCCCGTTCGATCTCCGCGGCGGGCGGGTCGAAGGGCCGCCACTTGCGCTCGCTCAGCTCGGCGGTGGGCGCGAGAACCCCTTCGACGAGGACGGTGAGGGTGATCACACCGCCGATGTAGTCGCGTTCCCTCTCCATGACGGACAGTCCGAACTCTTCCAGGGGCGCCAGGACGGCGTCCCGGTCGACCCCGGCGAGCGACTCCATGGTGACTTCCAACTCGTCCTGCCGTACGCCCAGTTCGAGCAGGTGGCCGCGGAACGCGTAGGCGTGGCGGGCCTCGTCCATCAACTGGGAGGTGTAGAAGTCCATCCCGGCGAGGTCGGGGGCGTACGCGACGAGGAAGGAGATCGCGCGGGCCGCCTTCTCCTCCGCCATCGAGCGGAAGGCGAGCTCCTGCATGACGGCCTGGCGCAGCGGCCCGTCCGCCATCATGTGGTCAGGCACCGGGACGTCCGAGCGGCCCATCGGGTCGCCGCCGAGGGTGCCTTCGGGCACGGCGCGGAACCAGTAGCCGAGGTCGCAGCCCTCCGGTGTCAGCTCCGCGTGCAGCGCGCCGTCCAGGAGGCTCGGGGCGCGGTGCCGGTCGGCCTCCGCCGGGAACTTCGCGATGGATGTGGTCATTTCGGCCTTTCTGAATCACGGAACGGACCGCTACGGCCCAGGGGGTCAGGGGTCACACGGACTTGGTGAGGCGCATCAGCTGCCAGACGGCGCCGGGGCTCACCCCGCCCTGGAAGGCCAGGTATTCCGGCTCGATGAGCTGCGGGCGCCATTTGAGCTTGAAGGACTCCTGGGCGGCCGCCGGGTAGACGGCCCGCCCCTTGGCCGCCAGCACTTCCACGCAGCGGTGCAGGAAGCTGCTGGTCGGGCCGGGTGCGGCGGTGTCCGGGTGAAGCTGGACGAAGGGGGTGAAGCCGAGGTGCAGCCAGTCGCAGCCCTCGTCCTGGAACTGGCGCAGGGCGGTGGCGAACAGCAGCTCCACCGTGCCGGGCGGGGCGTCGGGCAGCCGCCGCGTGAGGTCGTACAGCCAGCCGGCCCGCTCACCGAAGACCGGCGAGTACGACACGTAACCGACCGTCCGTCCCTCGTGGACGGCGGTGAACAGGCGCCGGTGCGGTGCGCCCGGGCCACCGCGCTCGCCGATCAGGAACTCGAGTTCCTTGACGTGCCGGCCCTTCGCGCGCAGCCAGGCGGCGTCCACCGCGTCGAGGGCCGCGGTGACCGCCTCGCCGTCCCGCTCCTCGGCGGGCACCTCGGCGACCGAAACTCCTTCCCTGCGGGCCCGGTTGACCATGTTGCGGACCTTGACCATGCGCTGGCCGCCCAGGCTGTAGCCGTCCAGCGCGATGCTGAAGGAGGCGCCGAACTGGTTGACGACGAAGCCGTGCCCGGCGTGCAGTTCGGCCTGGGGGCGGGAGAGTTGGACGGCGGCGACCCGGCGCCGCTCGCTCCCGGCCCGCGCGAGCAGCGCGGTCAGCAGCCGTGGCTGGTCCTCGACCGCGCAGACGGGCCCGCCCAGTTGGAACAGGTGCCGTCGTCCGGCCTCCCGGTACGGGACGAAGCCGTCGACACCGTCCGTACGGAAGCGCCGGTTGCCGCTGTTCATCGCGAGGAAGGCGCTGCTGTGGCTGCCGTGGCGGCGCAGCATCTCGTACGCCTCCGTGTCGGCCGGCGCCTGCGGGGCGCTCACCGCACCGCCGCCTCGTGCCAGGGAACGGTGGCGAAGTCCCGCAGCGGGCCCTGCACGGCGGGGTGCGGAACCGGTTCGAACGACACGGTGAACGACTTGGCGAAGTTGCCGAACAGCGCGCGGTCCCCGAACAGATGGATGGGCAGCACCAGCAGCGCCCACTCCCAGCCGTGCACCAGGACCCAGGCGCCGAGAACGGCACCCTGCACACTCAGGCTGTGCATGGTGTTGTAGAGCACGTAGTAGACGCGGGAGACCCGCTGGTCGGGGCTGCGGTGGTAGGCGAGCGCGCCGGGCAGATAGCCGATGACGTCGACATAGGCGAAGAGGACGACGGCGACCCACCAGCGCACCTCGGCCAGATGCACGAGGAAGAATCCGGCGGCCACCAGGAGCCCGAGCAGGTATTCGAGGCGCAGCAGGCGGTAGGTGGTGGGGGTCTGGCAGAGATTGTGGCCGTCCACGGTCACCGCCCGCCGTCCGGGCTCGTCCCGTCGCCCGAGACCGCCCCGTCGTCCGAGATCGTCCCCTCGTCCGGAACCGCCCCGTCGACCGAGACCGGCCCGTCGTCCGGGATCGTCGCGGTGACCAGGATCATGCTGTCCTTCTCGACCCCCGAGAAGGCGGCCAGATGCGGGGCGAACCGCTCGACGGCGTACGGCAGTGTCAGCAGGTCCGCGACCCGCGCCTGCCAGCCGTACCCTCCCCACCAGCGCTCCGCGTCCGCGAGGTGCCAGACCCACGGCGTTCCCGAGCCGGACAGGGCTTCCAGCCAGGGCTTCACGAAGGGCGATTCGGCGGTGTCGGCGTTGAGGCACTCGGCGCCGAGGGTGCTGCCCGGCGCGGAGAGCTCGCTCACCGTGCCGATCAGCCGCTCCACGGCCTCCGGGGCCAGATAGAAGAGCAGCCCCTCGCACAGCCAGGCGGTGGGCCGGGCCGGGTCGAACCCGGCGGCGAGCAGGGCGCCGCGCCAGTCGCCCAGCAGATCGGCGGCGACCGTGGTGCGCCGGGCGGTGTCCGGCGTACGCCCCTCGATGATCCGCTCCTTGAAGGCCTGTACGGCCGGCAGGTCGACCTCGAAGACATGGGTTCCGGCGGGCCAGGCGAGCCGGAACGCCCGGGTGTCGAGCCCCGCTCCCAGCAGCACGACCTGCGCGCGCCCCTCCCGGGTCGTGGCGAGCAGGTGGTCGTCGAAGAAACGGGTACGGACGGCCAGCCAGTCGGGCAGCACCTTCTGCAGAGCGCCGGCTCCCGGCGGGGCCCCGGCCACCCCGGCGGCGTCCAGGAACTCGGCCGCCAGCCGGTCGTCGAAGAGCGCGTCCGCCCGCGCGGATTCCTGGGCTCGCATGCGTACGGTCCACAGGGCCGTCTCCGAGACGCCGTCAAGGGCGCCGGGAGCCGCTTCGCACTGAGCGTCGTACTGCTGCATGGGCATGGACATTCCTTTGCGAATAAGGTTTATGACGGTCCATCAAGTAAGACTGATGTGGTGGATGAGAGAGGGCGGTACGTCAGCGGGTACCGCGGCGGCGGTCGAAGAAGAGGGCCGCGGCGCCGAGGGCCATCAGCCCGCGCGACGGCGACCAGGGCCGCTGCCCGCCCATGGAGGAGGGCGTGTGCGGCTCGTGGAGCTGGAGCGCGAACTGCCGGTTGGCCGCGTCGGAGAGCAGTCCGCGCCACTGTTCGGGGGCGGACGCGGCGGCCGAGAGGAAGTCCATCGTGTTGCGGGCGACCTGGTCCACGGTGAAGTACTCGCGGATCAGGGCCAGGATGATCCCGCGTGCCTCGGCCTTGAAGACCTCCGCGAGGGCGATGTCCGGCGCCAGGCAGCGCACCGAACCCTCCAGGTTCGCGAAGGACTTGCCGAGCAGGGAGATGGCGGGCGCCGAGCCGATGCCCCGGCGGGTCGCCTTCTCCAGGACGGTGGTCAGGGACACCCCGAAGTTGATGTCCTCCAGGGAGGCGGTGGCGACCTTGGGGACCAGCGCCGCCATGTCGGCGGCGAACGCGGGCAGGTTCGACCAGGCGGTGACCCGGCCCATGTCCGCCCACGCCCGGGCGAGGCCGTGGCCGTCGTTCTGCGCGATGGCCATGAGCAGCGGCAGCAGTTGGAGGCTGGTGCGCCGGTCGAGGCGGCCGACCATGCCCCAGTCGATGAGTGTGGCCGGACCGCCGGGCAGCGCGAAGACGTTGCCCGCGTGCGGGTCGGCGTGGAACATCCGGTCGACGAAGTACCCGCGGTACATGAAGCGCAGCAGGTCCTTGCCGATGTCCGTGCGCTCCCGGTCGCTGAACGAGCGGCGGTCGAGGTGACGTACGGAGGTGCCGGGCGCCAGCGACTGGACCAGCACCTTGGGGGTGGCGTGGATGACCCGGGGCACGGCCAGTGACGGATAGCGGCGGATGTTCTCGCGGGCCTCGTCCATGTTGCGGGCCTCGCCGGTGAAGTCCAGCTCGGGTTCCATGGCGTCGAAGATGGAGCCGAGCATCGCCTCGACGTCGATGACCTCGTTGAAGCGGGGGGCGGTGCGGGCGACGATCCGGGACGCCTTGCGCATCAGGGCCATGTCCGCGCGGACGGCGTCCCGGATACCGGGCCGCTGGATCTTCACCACCGCGGGCCGCCCGCCGGGCAGGGTCACCCGGTACACCTGGGCGAGCGAGGCCGCCCCGAGCGGGCGGACCGTCTCGATGTCGTCGAAGCGGCGCTTCCAGTCCGTTCCCAACTCCTCCTGGAGCACGGGTTCGAAGAGCGCGAAGGGCTGGATGTCGACCTGATCGTGGAGGTTCTGCAGTTCGCCGATCATGGAGGCGGGCACCATGTCGGGCCGGGTGGAGAGGATCTGGCCGAGCTTCACATAGAACGGGCCGAGGCTCTCCAGGGCGTGCCGCACCGCCTTCGCGCGGCGTGCCCCGTCCGCGGAGCCGGTCCCGTCCCCGGCGGAGGTCCCGTCCCCGGCGGAGGCCTCGGCTTCCGCCGGGGAGTTCGGGTCCTGCCGGGACCGCCGGCGCTCCCGTGTCGCCTGGCCGACCTCGTCGGCGACGAGGCTTCCCAGCACCTTCACAACCAGCCGGAGCCGACTGCCGAGCATGGCACTCATGTGTCACAACCTCCTGTGCCTGACGAGTTCCGTCGGTCATGCGCGTGATCGCCCACGCACGTGGGTCATGCGGCGCGATCACTCACCCGAGGTGAGGCGGTACGCGCCCGGTGGCGGCCGGTGAGGCCCGGATCAGCGGCCGCTCAGCCGCTCTTCCTCGCCGCCGGCGCGCGCCCGGCACCGGTCATGGCGCCGGCCACTCCCTGGACGCCCTCCAGCACATTCACCAGGGAGGCGACGAGCTCGGAGAGCTGGGCGATCTGCCGGGGCAGTGCGGCCAGGCCCTCCGCCATGTCGGCCGCTCCCGAGACGGCCGAGGTCGCCCCGCCGGCGACCTGTCCGAACGCGCCCAGCGGATTTGCGCCGCCGCCGAGCGCCGCGAGCGGATTGGGGGCCGCACCGGCCAGTGCGGCCAGCGGGTTGGGGGCTCCGCCGACGAGCGCCGCCAGCGGGTTCGCGGCGCCGACGCCGGCCGCGGCGTTGGCGGCGTTGGCGAGCGCGGCCACGGGATTGGCCACACCTCCGAGGGCGGACAGCGCGCTCACCGTCCGCAGCACATCGCCGGGTAGTCCGCTCAGCGCCTGATACGGATTCCCCGGAGTGAGCCAGTCCACGGAATGCCCATCATCGCCTTTCCGGTCGAGAATTTCGTCGAAAGCCTTCTTGGTGCTGTCGGCAATATCGCCGATGAAATCCTTGATGGTGTCCTGGGTATTGTTCTTGCCCACGGTCACTAACCTTTCCCTCTCAGCTGCACTCCCGGAGTTCGGGAGCCGTTTTTGCCCCCCGCGCCCCGATGTGCCGCCGGACGCGGGAAGAAAGCGGAAATCCGTTATGCCGCGGCGCCGTCCAGGGCTTTGGCGCAGACCAGCCGCAGCCGGGCCCGCCCACGGGTGAACGCGCCTTCGGCCGCCTTGACCGAGATCTGGTGCATCCGCGCGAATTCCAGCGTGGAGATCCCATGGGCACGGGCCAGCACCACCTGCCGCTCCCGGCCCCGCAGCAGATGGACCTGACCGAGCAGCCAGCGCCCGAAGTCCTGATCGCACACGCCTTCGTCCGGCAGCTCCGGCCCGCCCACGTCCGCCGCGCGGCGCAACAGCCGCCGTCTCCGCTCCAGTTCGCGGTAGTGGTCGACGCACAGGCGCAGGGCGACCGAGGTCAGAAAGGGACCGATCCGATCCTGGTCGAGATTGCCGTGAGCGGCCGCTCTGAGCATCGCTTCCTGGACGCAGTCCTCCGCGTCCTGAGCATTCGGCAGCCGGCGGCGGACCAGCCTCATCAGTCGCTCCCGGTGACTGGCGATCACATCCCAGGAGAACTCCCGCCGCACCTCTTCCTGGGATTCATGACCTGCTCGATCGATCGCTCGATCGACGATTCCGAACTCATCTAAGTGGTCTAGCAATTCCCTGTGATTCATGGCCCCGAGATTGATTCCTGGGTGCGAATCGGAACATTCGCACGGTCTATCCCCTACCCGTCGCGAAGGTTCTTTTCCGAGTCAACCCGCCAACAAACCAGAGGGAATGCCTACCACTCATCCGCATGGAAAACGGAGGATCATGTTCCGGGACCCCCTCCCCCGTGCTACACAATTCATGCGGGCTCATGCGGCCCCTCACGTCTGCGGAAACGTCACGCCATGAGTGAGGGCACCCCAACAGGACGCCGAAATCACACCCGCACCAGCCACGCGCGGGCCGATCGCGCCAAATTCCTCGACGGCTGCGGCACGGACGGTGCCAGGAATACGGGGTGGGGGCGCGGGTCGCGTACCGGCGTACGCGGGTGGCCACCGCCGGCCGCCGGCGGCCTGGTGACCATCGGTGGCCGCCGGCGGCCCGGTGACCATCGGGGACTGCCTGACCCGGAACACAGTGCTGCGACGTGGGTCACCCAGGAGGGTGGCCCACGTCGCAGTTGATGCCGGGGAGGCGTCAGGCGGTGCCGGTCAGCTGGTCGTCACCGCGGTGTCGTCGACGACGAAGCTGGTCTGGAGCGAGGAGTCCTCGACACCGCTGAACTTCAGGGCGACGGTGGTACCGGCGAACGAGGACAGATCGAAGGTCTTCTGCGTGTACCCCGTGGCCGCGTTGAGGTTGGAGTACGTCGCCAGCGTGGTCGTACCTGCGGTGACCGTCAACGTGTCGTACGCGGTGCTGGTGGTCGTCTCCGCGGTGTCGATGTGCAGATAGAAGGTGAAGCTGGCCTTGCAGCCGGACGGGATCGTCACCGACTGGGAGAGCGTGTCGGTGTGGGTCGAACCGTAGCCGTCCATCCAAGCCATGTACGAACCGGCGTGCGCCGCCTGGCTGCTGGAGTTGGTGATCACGCCGCTGGTCGCGGTCCAGGTGGTGTTGCCGGACTCGAAGCCGGGGTTGCCGAGCAGCTGTGCCGAGGTGCAGGTGCCGCCACCGCCGGAGGAGCTGACGGTCCAGGTGAAGGACGCGGTGCCGGTGGCTCCGGTGCTGTCGGTGACGGTGACCGTGGTGCTGTAGGTCCCGGCGGTGGTCGGGGTCCCGGTGATCGCCCCGGTGGAGCTGTTGATCGACAGGCCGGTGGGCAGCCCGGTCGCGGCGTAGCTCAGCGAGCCGGTGTTGGTGCTGCTGGCCGAGACCTGCAGGCTCACCGCGGTACCGACGGTGGAGGACTGGCTGCCCGGGTTGGTGACGGTCACTCCGCTCGACGGCGGGGTGACATGGCTGCCGACGTTGATGCCCGCGAAGGCGTTCGCGACCCCCGCGTACTGGGTGGAGCTCGCGCCGTACAGGGCGGTGGCCGCGTTCAGGGCGGCGGTGCGGGCTCCGGCGTAGTCGGTGCTGGACGTCATGTACGACGTCAGCGCCTTGTACCAGATCTGCAGGGCCGCGTCCCGGCCGATGCCCGCGACGGCGACCCCGTCGGAGGTCGTGCTGTTGTACGTGACGCCGTTGATGACCTTGGTGCCGCTGCCCTCGGAGAGCAGGTAGAACATGTGGTTCGCCGGGCCCGAGGAGTAGTGGACGTCCAGGTTGCCGACGCCGGAGTACCAACTGTCCGCGGAGCCGCCGTCCTTGCTCGGCTTGTCCATGTAACGCAGCGGCGTGCCGTCGCCGTTGATGTCGATCTTCTCGCCGATGAGGTAGTCACCGGGGTCGGAGGAGTTGTTGGCGTAGAACTCCACGCCGGTGCCGAAGATGTCGGAGGTCGCCTCGTTCAGACCGCCGGACTCACCGCTGTAGTCCAGGCCGGCGGTGTTGGAGGTGACACCGTGGCTCATCTCGTGCCCGGCCACGTCGAGCGAGGTGAGCGCGTGGGTGCTGCCCGAGCCGTCGCCGTAGGTCATGCAGAAGCAGCTGTCGTCCCAGAAGGCGTTGACGTACGCCGAGCTGTAGTGGACGCGCGAGTAGGCGGCGACGCCGTCGTTCTTGATGCCGCTGCGGCCGAACGTGTTCTTGTAGAAGTCCCAGGTCTCCTGGGCGCCGTAGGCGGCGTCCGCGCCGGCGGTCTGGGTGTCCGAGCCGGATCCGGTGCCCCACGTGTCGTCGGAGTCGGTCATCAGCGTGCCCGTGCCCGACGTGCCGTTGTTGAGGCTGTACGTCTTGTGGCCGCCGCGCGTGGTGTCGTACAGCTGGTACGTCGAACCGGACAGCGTGGTGTTCAGCGTGACCGTTCCGCTGTACTGGGTGTTGCCCGTGCCGGTCTTGATGCCCTGGAAACGGTAGAGCTCCTGGCCGGTGGTGGCGTCCGTGATGACGTGCAGCTGGCTCGGGGTGCCGTCGTCCTGGAAGCCGCCGATCACGGTCTCCCAGGCGAGCTTCGGGGTGCCGCTGCCGGCCCAGATCACCTTGCGGGCGCTGTCGGTGGTGGGCTTCTCGGCGGAGAGGGACTTGGCGGCCTTCAGCGCCTTGCTCGCGGCGGCGGACTTGGTGAAGGTCGCGGTGGTGGAGGCGACCTTGATGGTCCGCTTGTTGTTGAAGGTGCTGCTCACCGTACCGGCGGCGAGGGAGGCCGGCGGGGTGTGCACGATCACGTCGCCGCCCAGCACCGGCAGGCCGGCGTAGGTGCGCTCGTAGCGGGTGTGGAGCGTGCCGTCCTGGTCCTTGACGACGTCCTTGACGACCAGCTTCTCCTTGGCCCCGAGGCCCAGGGTGCCGGCGGTCGCCGTGGTCTTCTGTGCCGCGCTCTTCAGCAGGGCCGAGTGCTGGGCCGGGGTGAGCTTGGCCTCCAGGCCTCCGGTGCGCAGCGGACTGGGGTGGGGGGCGGCAGGCTTGGCGGCCGCGGGGACCGTCTGTATGCCGACGGCCAGGAACGCGGCGGTGGCCGCCAGTGCTCCGGCTGCGGCCGCCTGACGGGGGATTCGTCTCACTCGTACTCCTACTGCTGCGGCCGAGCGTCGACGGCCGGTGACAGACCCGGGCAGACGGGATGTGCTGACCGGGACGAGCTGAGCAGTGCGGTGCGGGGCCCCTGGGGAGGCCGGATACGGCCTGTCCGACAGGTGGAGGAAGAAGAATGGCAGCTTGACAGAGACATGTCATTCGCGCCGAGGGCAATCGAGGGTTATCCCTCTGCGGCGTTCACGCGGGGCGCATATGGGAGGTTCACGCGGGGTGCACGTGAGGGGCCGTTCACTCGGATGGCGGCGCCGAGTGGACAGGCAGACGATGGGGTGGAGGGGGGTGTGTACGGCCAGATTGGAGGCAGCCGTCATGATGGAGGTCAAGACGGTCGACAAGCCTGATGAGCGGCGCGATTTCCCTCGCGGCCACCTCGAAGCCGTCCACCTCACCGGCCTCGACTTCGCCGTGGGAACCTTCGAGCCGGGCTGGCGCTGGTCCGAGTCCGTCAAACCGATCGCGGGTACGGAGAGCTGCGAGATCCACCACAATGGCTTCGTCGTACAGGGACGGATGCGCCTGCGCATGGACGACGGCGCCGAGAGCGAGATCGGACCCGGCGATGTCTTCGTCTGCCCGCCCGGACACGACGCCTGGGTCGTCGGCGACGAACAGTTCGTGGTGTACGACTTCGCCGGAGGCATGGCGACGGAGTACGCGAAGGCGAAGCGGGGATAACCCCGTAGTACACGGCGACGCACCGGGCCATACCCCCAGGGGGCGACATCCTTCCCTGGTTGTACGACCGGATCCCGCACCTGCTCCTCAAGGGGAGGGGCAGGTGCCTCCGTGAGCACGACGCGCTCGATCGGGTGGGCGTGGAAGCTGGTCGTACGAGTCCGAGGAGGGCGCCATGAACCGCCAGATCCGCATCCGTCCCAGCCGCCGGCCGACCGCCGGGCGCGAGGTGAAGATCGACCGCAGGACGCCATCGGGACGACTGCTCCCGTACTGATCCGTGCCGCTCCCGCACCGATCCGCGTGTGCCCCGGTGTCACGCGCGGATCCGGAGGGGTTGAAAGTATGATCACCCAATGTCTGACATGACCGAGACCACGCCGGGTTGGCTGACTCCCGACGAACTCGAACTCGCGCGCGCACGTATGCCGATCCTGTACGTCGAGGCCGTGCCGGTGCGCGTCGACGACAACGGCGAAGTCACCAGCATCGGACTGCTGCTGCGTATCGGGCCGGACGGAACGGTCAGCCGTACCCTCGTCTCCGGTCGGGTGCTGCACCACGAGCGGGTCCGGGACGCCCTTCTGCGCAACCTGGAGAAGGACCTCGGCCCGGTGGCACTCCCCCGTATCCCGACCTCCCTGCAGCCCTTCACCGTCGCCGAGTACTTCCCGACGGTGGGGGTCACTCCGTTCCACGACCCCCGCCAGCATGCGGTGTCGCTCGCCTACATCGTCCCGGTGACCGGCGACTGCCGCCCCCGGCAGGACGCCCTCGACCTGGTCTGGTTCAGCCCGGAGGAGGCCTCCTCGCCCGTGGTCCTCGACGAGATGCCGGGCGGACACGGAGCCCTCCTCAAGCAGGCCCTGGCCCATGTGGGCCGCCTGTCCTGACACAGGCCTCGGTCCAGAGTCGGCGCGATCCCCGGTCGGGCACGCTGCCGTGGGGGTGGGCCTGCGCTGGGGGATGACGGACACGACGCGGTTCGAACAAGTGGAACTGGCCGGGTACGAGATCCAAGAGGTGCTCGTGCGGCGCACCTGGCCCTACCCCGACCTGCCCGGAGTACCGTTCGCACTTCTGAGCATGCCCTGGGGCGAACGGGCGCCGTGGCACCCGCCACCCACCGAGCTCGTGTTCAGTGCAGGTCGGCCGGCGAGTGGCTGTCGTCGAGGAAACCGCCCGACTGGTGCTGCCACAGCTTCGCGTAGGCGCCCTCCGACGCGAGCAGCTCCTGATGCGTGCCCTGCTCGACGATACGTCCGCGGTCGAGGACGACGAGCCGGTCCATGGTGGCCACCGTACTCAGTCGGTGTGCCACGACGAGCGCCGTCCGCCCCTCCATGAGCCGCCACAGCGCCTCCTGGACGAGGATCTCGCTCTCGGAGTCCAGAGCGCTGGTCGCCTCGTCCAGCAGCAGGATCGGCGCGTCGCGCAGGATCGCCCGGGCGAGTGCGACCCGCTGGCGCTGTCCGCCGGACAGCTTGACACCACGCTCGCCCACCATGGTGTCGAAGCCGTCCGGCAGCGCGTCGGCGAACTCCGTGACGTGTGCCGCCTCGGCGGCGCGGCGGATCTCGGCGTCGGTGGCGTCCGGCCGGGCGAAGGCGATGTTGTCCCGCAGCGTGCGGTGGAACATCGCCGGGTCCTGCGGCACGTAGGCCATCAGGCTGCGCAGGTCGGTCTGGCGCAGCCTGCTGATGTCCTGCCCCCCGATCAGGATCCGGCCCGCGTCGATGTCCGTCATCCGCAGCAGCAGCCGGGCGAGCGTGGTCTTACCCCCTCCGGACCGGCCGACGAGACCGATCTTCGCCCCGCTGGGCACAGCCAGGTCGAGTCCCTCGAAGAGCGGCTGCGCGCCCGCGTGGGCGAAGGTCACCTGCTCGAAGCGGACGTCGGCGGCGCGGGACTGCAGCGATTCCGGCGACTCGGGGTCGAGCACGGTCGGCGGCTTCAGCAGCAGTTCGGTGAACTGCGCGGCCTCCGTCATCGAGCTCTCCAGGCGGCGGTAGATCTGGTTGAACTCGAACATGATCCGCGTCGCGTTGCTGTAGTACGTGAACGCGACCACGACCGCTTCGACGCCGTGACTGCCCCTGCCGAGCGCGACCGCGAGCAGCAGGCCCAGCGCGTTGGTCAGCACGGACATCGGCGCGACCAGCGTGTCGATGCGCAGGTTGCCGTAGTCCCACGACCTGAGCATGAGCCGCCGCGACGCCGCGACGCGGGACCGGTGCTCGGCGGCCTCGCGCTTCTCGGCGGCGAACGCCCGGACCGTGTCCATGTTCATCAGGCTGTCGGCGACGTGGCCCGACACCCGGGCGATCGCCTCCTCGCGCTGATCGACGAGCGCCTGGCGGCGACGGATGAGGGGCATCACACACAGCGCCGTCAGCGCGATCATCGCCAGGAGTCCGACGACGAGCAGCGGTTCGTAGCTCCACAGCACGACCGACCCGAACACCAGCGGCACGAAGCTGCCCACGACCTGGAACGTCATCGTGTCGACGAACTCCTCGAAGCGGGAGGCGAAACTCAGGACCCGCTTGGTCAGTGACCCGGCGAAGTTGTCGTGGAAGAACGCGGCGTCCTTGGCGAACAGCTCGTCCATGCCGATGACGTACAGGTGCTCGATGCCGAGGGCGTCCAGGCGGTTCAGGCAGTGCAGGCCGATGCGCCACATCATCTCCGCGAGCAACAGGACGCCGGCGAAGCCGAGAACGTAGGGCAGCGTCGAGCCGATGGCGATTCCGGTGTCGCCGGCGATCCGGCCGACGAGCTTCGCGACGATCAGCGGTGCGATGTAGTTGATGCCGATGTTACCCAGCGCCGGCAGCAGCATCGCGGGCGCCGTCAGCCGCCGGCGCCGGGCCAACTCCCGTCCGTAATAACGAAGTGCGAGGAGCACCGAGCCCTTGCGCGGTGGAACCTCGCGCGATTCAGGCGATCCCATCCCAACCCTGTGTTGTCGTGCGGCGTCCTGCCGCGTGCTTCTCCGGGGAGCTACCGTTGCCTCAGCGGCCGTGCGGAGTTTCGGTTTCGAGTGAGTGCGCTTGCTCGGGTCGTCCTCCGACATGCGGGGCACGACGACGGGGCCCCGCGCAGCTCGCGACGACGCCAACGCGCGAGTGCGGGCAGGCCAGGAATCGCAGTGTCCCGCGACGGCGCCCGGGGAGTCCAAGCGTTTTCCCGGCCGGCGGCCCGACGTTGCGCGTGCTGTGTCCGGTGTTCGCATGCGTCATTGGCGTCAGGTTCCCACCCTGTGCTCATCAGCGAAAAACAGCCAGGGTTGTCGGCCCACTGCGCTCCGCGGCGACCCGCCACAACGACGGCGAGCCCGGCCAGAGGCATGCGGCCGCGCCGGTGACTACCGACGGCGCCCTCAGGAGGTAGCCGATGCTCACCGCACGGCTTTCACCGCCCGCATGACCGAGCACGCAGGCGCTGGGATCGGAAGACGGCGACGACGGGCCGCGCCGGGCTCAGCACGCTGACGAGCATCACCAGGGGTCGGTACGTGCAGAATCTGACAAATGCCTTGAGCGCCATCCCCCGCGCAGCCGGCTGTCGTCGACGCCCGGCACGTCGCCGACGTCATCCGTTGGGCGACCTCAGTGACCGTCTTCAGCCCTTCGACACCGCGTGTGCGCAACCCCTCGGGCCGACAGTTCCGGCGAAGCCACGACCCAGACCTGGGGGTCGTACCGGGAACTCGGCACCGGAAACTACTCCATGCGTCGAACACCGGACCAGGCTGCCGGCAAGCAAATGGGCCGGCCCTCGGCGCGGCGAGGCTGACCACGGCCCACGACGACGATAGGCCCCGGCAGGGATTCGATCCCACTCCGTACGCCGTGCAGCGCTGTTCGCCGGACTTCTCGTGAAGTCGCGTTCGCAAAAAGGCTGAGAGGACACTGCCACCGGTCAGGCTCCCGACCCGTGTTTGCAGACGAAGGGCGGGACTTGCCATCCGCCCCATCGAGCGCGCCATCGAGAAGGGTGCGCGGATCTGTCGGCCCCGCAACGACGGTACGGTGTGCGACAGTCGATCGCTTGTTCCGCGATCACTGACCCACGAGGGGTTCCATGAGACACCGCCGCCCGCGCAATCGTCAAAAAGTGATCGCCAGAGCGGTCAGCACAGCCAGTGCGATCGCAGTCGCCTTGGGTGCGGGGATGACGCCGGCGATGGCCGCCGGGACGACACCCGGCAAGCCCACGGCCACCAAGGCCTCGCCCGACCTGACGACGCCCTGGGCACCCGAGAACGACGAGGTGACAGGGCAGTACAAGACCATCCACCCTGCGGCCGTCTCGCCCAACGCCCTGCGCTCGTCCGCGCTCAACCTCAGCCTTCCCGCGCCGACCGGACGCTACAGCGTGGGCATGGTCGGCCTGCACCTGGTCGACAAGTCGCGTACGGACCCGTACGTGCCCGGCCAGAAGCCTCGCGAGCTGATGGTCTCGCTCTGGTACCCGACCTCCTCCCCCTCCGGGCACTACCAGGCGCCGTGGATGCCGTCGATCTCGGGTGCCGACTTCCTCGCCTCGCGCGGCCTGACGCCGCAGCAGGTGACCCTGCCGACGACCGCGGGCCACGTCCTCGCCCCGGTGGACACCCAGCTGGGCAAGCTGCCCGTCCTGCTGTACTCGACCGGGCTGCACTCCGACCGCGCGATGGGCACCGCGCTCGTCCAGGACCTCGCCAGCCGCGGCTACCTCGTCGTCACCGTCGATCACACCCACGACGCCAACGAGGTGCAGTTCCCGGGGAACCGGGTCGAGGTCAACACCATGCCGGCCGGCGCGCACTCCTCCGACACGCTCAACGTGCGCGCGGCCGACATCAAGTTCGTCATCGACCAGCTCGGCACGCTGAGCAAGGGCGGCAACCCGGACGCCGGCCACGCCACGCTCCCCACCGGTCTGTCGAAGGCCGTGGACATGTCCCATATCGGCATGTTCGGCTGGTCGCTGGGCGGCGCAGCGGTCGACACCGCCATGCAGCTCGACCACCGCATCGCCGCCGGCGCCAACCTGGACGGACAGTTCTTCGGCTCGGCGCCGAGCAAGAACCTGGACCGCCCCTTCATGCTCTTCAGCTCCGGCACCCACAACCGCAACACCGACAGCTCGTGGCGCACCCTGTGGTCGCACCTCACGGGGTACCGGGTCGACGTCCAGCTCCACGGCGCGGCGCACCTCTCGTTCAGCGACAACGAGTGGATGGTGCAGCAGGAGGCGAGCCTGCTCGGGCTCTCCCAGACCCAGCTCCAGCAGCAGTACGGCACGATCGACCCGAACCGCGCGATCGCGGTCCAGCGCGTCTACCTCGCCGCCTTCTTCGACCAGGAATTGCGCCACCAGCACAGCACCCTGCTCGACGGGCCCAACAAGAATTACTCGGAGATCTCCTTCGTCCGCTGACCCGGCGTTCCAAGGGCGGGCTCCGTTGAGCGGGGTCCGCCCTTCGATGCGGCCGGGAAAACACCGCACTCGTACGACAGCGGTACGAATATGTGATGGAGATGTGATCGCGTGACACTAGAGTGATCGTTCACCCCATCGAACTTCTTTGCGCTAGGCGCCCATTGAGAGAGGAACCGCTGCCCTGCCCACCGAGTCCCGGGCGCCGCGCCGACACCGAGTCCGCCGCCGCGCCGACATGCCGCTGCTCGGCGGTGTGCGCCCGCCGATCGTCCTGCTCGTCCTGCTGCTTCTCGTGGTCGCCGCCCTGACCGTCACCGGCCTCGGCGATGTCCATTCCGAGCATGTGCCGCCGGCCGTGCTGGACTCGGAGCAGCAGATCGCTTCGGACACCGCGCTGTCGGTGCGTACCACGATCGACGTCGAGGCGAGCACGGTACGCCGTACGGCCGACGCCTACACCGCGACGAGCACATCGACACCCGCGAGCGCGCTCAAGGCGCTGACTGCCGCGAACAAGGCGGACCTCGGCAGCGCTCTGCTCGACGCGCACACCGGCAAACTGCTGGCGTCCGGTGGCGGGTCGGTGGCACTGGCCGGGGTGGACGCCGCCAGGAGGACGTCCGGGCACGGCTCGATCCCGCCCCGGCTGGTGACCTCGGACGGGACGCGGCAGCTGCTGTACTTCGCCAGGGTCACGCTGCCCGCGCAGAAGGTGGACGCCAACCAGGACCAGAACCAGGTCCCGAGCGGGACCGAGCGGCAGTGGCTGCTGGTGGTCTCCGCGGCGCTCCCCGCCCTCACGACGTACGGGGACGGGCGCACCGCCGAAGTGCTGGACGCGAGCGGCAAGGCGCTCGTCACCACGTCCCGCGGCGCGGCGTCGCCGGCCGCGGCCGACAGCGGTCTGCCCATGACGGCGGCCCGCGCGGTGAGCGCATCGGGGCGGGGCGCCGACGCCTCCGGAAGCCTGCTGGGCGCCGCCACGGGCGCTCGGCCCACGGTGGCCGGCTGGGCCCAGGTCGCCTCGACGACCGGTCCGGGCGACACCGACGGCCTCGGCCTGGTGGTGCTCACCTCCCGCGCGGTGCCCGCCTCGACCGCCGCCGCCGACTACTCGGGCTTCGCGCTCGAAACCGCGGGGGCGCTGGCCGGTATCGCGCTGCTGCTCGGGCTGGTGCTGAACTTCCTCGTGCAGCGCCCGCTGCTGCGGCTGTACCTGTCCGCCGGCCGCCTGGCCCGGGGCGCGACCGAGGGCGGCCCGGCCGCGGCGGCGGAGCTCGCCCGGCCCGTCCCGGTACACGGCTTCGGGGAACTGGCCCGGATCGGACGGGCGTTGGAGTCGCTGCGTCGGCAACTGCTCGGCGAGAGCGGCCCGCAGGAGTTCCCGGCACGCCGCGGACCGGGCTACCGGGCGCTGGCCGCACTCAGCCTGGTGCTGGTGGCCGGCTGGGCGGTGCCGATGATCTTCATGCTGAACCGGGCGGACACCGCGACCGCGGTTCCGACACCGGTCATCGCCAACCAGCAGACGCGCGCCGAGCTCGCGGCGAACCGTGTCCGGCAGTCGCTCGGCCAGTCGTACGCCGAACTGAGCGACGTGGCCGCAAGCCTGCCGGGCAAGAGCCGGGCCGCCCAGACCCAGGATCTGCGGCACGCTCTCGCCGCGCACAAGCAGTACCGCTCGCTGTACCTCCTGGACCGCTCCGGCGCCATCACCCTTCGGGTCGGAGACACACCGTTGCGCACCCTCGTCCACGTACCCGACGGCGGCGGGGTCACCACCGTCAACACCTCGGGCCGGGTACCGGCCATCGCCTCCTACGCCCAGGTCCGGGCGGTCAAGGGCGAGGCCCCGGCGGCCGGGGTGGTCCTCTTCGGCGAGATCGACGTGAAAACGCTCAACTCCACCCTGGCCAGGCCCAATCTGGGCAGCGTCTGGGTGACGGACGCCGACTGCAAGGTGCTGGCGGCGAGCGTGGGCTACCGCGCCTTCCAGTCGCTGCCCGACCCCAGCCTGACCCGCCTCGCCCGCGCCGCCCAGAGCGCCCCCGGCACCGCGGGCACCGCGACCTCGACGGTGCTCTCCTCGTCCTCCGGCCCCTCGGTCGACGCCGCCGCGCCGCTGGCACAGAACGGCCCGACAGCACACCTCGGCTGGCGCGTGGTGACCGCGGAGCCCGCGGCGGCGCTCCGGCTCCCCGCGGTGCAGGCCCAGCAGCGCACCATGCTCGCCGGGATCCTGGGCCTCGCGTTCGGCGCGGCCTGCCTGGGCTGGCTGCACGTCGTGGTGTTCCGGCCGCTGCGAGCGGTCGCCCTGCTCGTCGAGAAGCTCGCGGGCGGGGACCGCCGTACCGTGCTGCACCCGGTCAACCACGACGAGATCGGCTCGGTCACCCGCAGCCTGGAGCTGATGCGCCAGGCCCTGGCGGAACGCGGCCGGGCGGACAGATCCGGACAGACCGCCGACCCCTTCCTGTCGTGGCCCGAGAACACACTCCAGCGGTAGAAGAACGGATTCGGCGTGCTCTTCCTTTATGTCATAGTCCTGCTGTGCTGCGCCGCACTGTGGGTCGCCGGAATCCTGGAACAGAGGCGGCACTTCGACTCGCTGAACCAGATACCGACGCGGGTGCTGGTCAACGGCATCCGCGGCAAGAGCTCGATCACCCGGCTGTGCGCGGGCGCGCTGCGCGGCGGCGGCCTGGTCACGGTGGCCAAGACCACCGGCACCGCGGCCCGGTTCATCCATCCGGACGCCACCGAGGAGCCGATCTACCGCAAGTTCGGGCTGTCCAACATCGTCGAGCAGATCGGCATCGTACGGCGGGCGGCGACCTACCGTCCGCACGCGCTGGTGATCGAGTGCATGGCGGTGATGCCCGCACTGCAGGAGATCAACCAGGAGAAGCTGATCCGCTCCACCATCGGCGTCCTGTGCAACGTCCGCGAGGACCACCTGGAGGAGATGGGGCCGACGTTGGACGACGTGGCCCGCTCGCTCTCCCGCTCGATGCCGGTCGGCGGGGTGTGTGTGACGGCGGAGAAGGACCGTCTGCACATCCTCCAGGAGGAGGCCGACAAGCGGAACTGCCGTCTGGTCTCCGTCGATCCGGAGTTGGTGAGCGACGCCGAACTGCGCGGCTTCAGCTGGTTCACCTTCAAGGAGAACGTGGCGATCGCGCTCGCCGTCGCCGAACTGCTCGGTGTGGAACGGCAGACCGCGTTGCAGGGCATGTGGGACGCACCCCCCGACCCGGGCGTGCTGTCGGTGGAGCGCTACGTCACGCCCGAGGGCAAGCGGCTGCGCTTCGCCAACGTCTTCGCGGCCAACGACCCCGAGTCGACGCTGATGAACGTCAAGCAGCTGAAGGATCTGGGCGCGATCAGGCAGCCGCTCAACGTGATCATCAACTGCCGCCCGGACCGGGTGGAACGCAACGGCCAGATGGGCACGATCATCCCCGGCCTCGCCCCCGAGGCGGTCTTCCTGATCGGCCACCCGACCAAGAGCGCCCGCGACGCCATTCCGGCCGGCTTCACCGGGCGGGTGGTGGATCTCGGTGGCGACCGCCGGGACCCCGAGGAGCTGACCGCGGCGATCCTCGCGGAACTCGGCCCCTCCTCCTCGCTGGTCGCGATCGGCAACATCCACGGCCAGGGCGAGCTGTTCCTGGAATGCCTCGCCGAACTGCCGCTGGACGACTCCGAGGAGGAGCTCGCCGCCGTTCCCGCCGGCGACGGCCTGGACCAGGAGACCATGCAGTTCGCGCTGCCCCGGCAGATCGCGCTGTCCCCGCCCCCCGCCCCCGAGCCGTACAGCTGGGTGGCGCCGCTGGAGACACCGACGTACTCCTTCCACGTCCCGGGGCAGCGCGAGCTCGCCCGCCGGTTCGCCGCCCGCCACGACCGGCCCGACGGCGAGCGAACCGAAGACGACCTGCACCACTCTTACGATCCCCACCAGTCTCCGAGGAACCGTTAGTGATCCCCGCCCACCTCACCGCACAGACCGCCGCACTCGGGATCGCCCTCGGGCTGGTCTTCTCGCTCGTCTGCTACCTGACCACCAACCTCTCGCCCGGGGGGATGATCACCCCCGGCTGGATCGCCCTCACGCTCCTCACCGACGTGCAGATGGCGGGACTGATGGTCGGTGTCTCGGCGCTGACCTACTTCATGACAAAACTGCTGCAGCGCACGGTGATCCTCTACGGCAAGCGGCTGTTCGCCGCCGTGGTGCTGTGCGCGGTGCTCATGCAGACCACCGTGATGCTCGCCCTCAACCACGAGTTCCCGCTGCTGTACACGTCACAGACGCTCGGCTTCATCGTCCCCGGCCTGGTCTCCTACCAGATGGTCCGCCAGCCGCTGGGGGCCACGCTCATCTCGACCACGGCGGTGACGCTGGCCACGTATGTGGTGCTGGTCGTCGGGCTGCTGCTCGGTGCCCTGCCCACCGCCTGACCTGCCCACCTCCCTTCAACCCACACTCTCAAGCTCAAGGAGCACCGGCCATGCACTCTGAACCCCTCGGCAGGCGCAACCGTCCGACTCGCCGCGCCGTGCTCGCGACGGTCGCGGGCGTGGCGGCCGCCGGGGTGGTCGGCGGTTACGCCTGGAACCGCCACGGGCACGACAGCGGCAGCAGCAGCAGTGGCAGCAGTGGCAGCGGCAGCGGCGTGAGCACCCAGCCCGGGAGCCACACCTTCGAGCGGCTGTCCGACCCCGGCCGCACCGTCGTCCGCGGCTCCGACGGCGGCACGCTCGCCACCTTCACCGACGGTGCCCGTACCGCCGTGCTCGCCGGGCCCACCCGCAGCTTCAGCGAGCCGCGGACCACCAGCGCCACGGTGACCACGAACGCCTGGGTGCGGGTGCTGCCGCACACGTGGCAGCAGGGCATGGAGAAGTCCGCCTGGTTCAAGGGCTGGTTCGGCAAGGCGCTCGGCGACACCGGACCGGACGTCTTCGCGGTCGCGTTCGAGTACAGCAGCGCCGGGGCGCCCGACAAGCACAACGGCGCCGGCGTGCGCTATGCGGGCACCGCGCACTTCGGCCCGCGCAACCAGAGAGTCAGCAGCCCCCTGGACTTCGCCTACCACGATGAGCAGTCCGACTTCTACGACTATCTCGGCACCCCCTGGACCTTCTCGGACGGCGCGCGCGCGCAGCCGGAGCAGGCCCGCTACGGCGATGTCGACTGCTCCGGCTTCCAGCGCCTGGTGTGGGGCTACCGCATGGGTCTGCCCCTGCACAACACCAACACCAAGGGCGTCGGCCTGCCGCGCCGCGCCTTCGCCATCGCCGCCTACGGTCCCGGCCTCATGGTGATCCCCGACACCCACGAACAGCCCACCGAACTGGGCGTCCTGCAGCCAGGGGACCTGGTCTTCTTCGCCATCATCAAGGACCGGCCGGGCTTCATCGACCACTGCGGCATGTACCTGGGCCTCGACGACCAGGGCCGGCACCGCTTCTACTCCAGCCGCTCCGCCGCCAACGGCCCGACCATGGGCGACCTGTCGGGCCGCTCGCTGCTGGACGGCACCGACTTCTACGCCCGCGGGTTCAGGGCGGCCCGCCGCCTGTGAACCCGCCGCCTCACCCGTCCGCTGATCCGAGGACCACTGCCATGGCCACCATCCCCGCCGCCCAGCCCACCGGCACGCGCCGACGCCGACGGGCGAACGACCGTCGCTCCGGCCGACCGGAAGCCGTCCAGCGCTGGGAGCGCCCGGCGCTTGCCGCGGTGCTGGTCGCCGCCCTGGTGCTGTACTCCTGGGGCATCGGGCACGCCGCGCTCCACCCCTACTACGGCGCGGCGACACGGTCGATGGCCGGCAGCTGGCGCGCCTTCCTCTACGGCGGGCTCGACGTCGGCGGTTCGATCACCATCGACAAGCTCCCCGGCGCGTTCTGGCCCGAAGCCGTCTCCGTCTGGCTCTTCGGCCCGCACACGTGGGCGGCCGCGCTTCCGCAGGTCGTGGAGGGCGTGCTCACCGTGTGGCTGCTGCACCGGATCGTACGGGTCTGGGCCGGGCCTTTCGCCGCGCTGATCGCCGCGCTGGCGCTCACTCTCACGCCGGTCACCGTGGCCCTCACCCGGGCCACCATCCCGGACACCGCGCTCACTCTGCTGCTGGTGGCGGCCGCCGGAGCGCTGCAGAAGGCGGTGCGCACCGGGCAGCTGCTGCCGCTGATCACCTGCGGGATCTGGGTCGGGCTCGCTTTCCAGGCCAAGATGTTGCAGGCGTGGCTGGTGCTGCCGGTCTTCGCCCTGGTCCATCAACTCGCCGCGCCCGGAACGCCGTTGAAGAGGACCCTGCGGTCCTTGTCGGCCGGTGCGGTCGCCCTGGCGGTCTCCTGTTCCTGGGTGCTGCTCGCCTGGGCGACACCGGCCGCCGACCGCCCGTACCTCGACGGAACGTCCAACAACAATCCGTTCGCCCTGGTCTTCGGCTACAACGGCCTGAGCCGCTTCAGCAGCGACGCCACCGCGTTCGGTGCCGTAGCGGGAACCACCGCCAGCCGCACGACCGGCAACACCGGCTGGACGATGCTGATCAACCACACGATCGGTCCCCAGGTCGCCTGGTTCCTGCCGCTCGCCGTGCTCGCCGCGGTGCTGGGCGTCGTCTGGCGCGCCGGGCAACCGCGGACCGACCCGCTGCGCGCGGGATTTCTGCTCTGGGGCGGCTGGCTGGTCGTGCACACGCTGGTGTTCAGCGCCTCCAACGGCAACCACCCCTACTACACCGCTGTCATCGCCCCAGCACTCGCCGCGCTGGCCGGAGGCGGCCTCGAACTCTTCCGCTCGGAGTACGAGGGGGGCGGCCGGCGGCGCGTGGCGCTGCCGGCGGCGATCGTGCTGACGACGGTGTGGGCGCTGGTGCTCGACTGGCCCACCCGCTTCCTCTCCTGGCTGCTGCCGCTCGCCGCGATGCTCGCGGTGTGCGGCGCGGTGGGCCTGTGGACCCGTGGGCCCCGCACCTCCCCGCGGATGGTCCACAGCGCCCTCGCCGCCGGGATCGCGGCCATGCTGGTCGTCCCGGCCGGCTGGGCCTTCTCCTGCCTCGACCCGCTGTACGCGGGCGCCTCCACCTCGCCGACGGCCGGTCCGGTCGGCATCGCGTACTCCGAGGCCCTCCAGCACCGCCGCGCCGTCGCCAGGGTGGGGCTCGACCGGCCGAGCGCCCGTGACACCACCCTGCTCCGTTACCTCACCGCGCGCCGCCACGGCGAGAAATTCCTGCTCGCCACCCAGGCCGCCTACGCCGCCGAGCCCCTGCTGCGCGCGGAATCCGAGCCCATGCTCGTCATGGGCGGCTTCACCGGCCTCACCCCCTACCCGACTGCCCGGCAGCTCGGCACGCTCGTCACCACCCACCAGCTGCGCTACGCGCTGCTCACCACGAAGCGTCCCACCTCTGCCGCCACCACCTGGGTGAAGTCCCACTGCACCCGCGTCCGGCCCACCGCCTACGGCCGCCGCACCGACGGCACCCTCTCCCTCTACGACTGCAACCCGAAGGGGTGAGGCGGCGCCTCCCGAACCCGGGGATCGCGGTCAACGGCTGAGTGTCGGCGGCCCGGCGAAAGGAACTCTGCACGTGCCGGTGCCCGAAGCGGGGGTCTGGACAGTCCGACGCCAGACCACCCCCGCTCCCGGCGGCCTCGTCGACAAGGGGACCAAGGGCAAGCGAGCCCGCCAGGTCCCCATCACCGAGGAGATCCGGACACCCGCATGTTCACCGGTGCTCGCGGAGGTCGTATCTCCACCGCCGTACTGCGCTACGCAGCGCTACCTACACCCCGACGTCCGCCAGATCACGGCCGCAGGCGCGGCGCTCACCGCCCACCTCAGTGTGCTGCGCGCCCCGAGATCCCTTCCGAACCCGATCGTCGTCGCCCGCTGACGCGGTCAAGGCAGTTGGTCCCCAACTGGTCCCCAAGAACAGTTGAGGGGCCGTCTCGGATTTCTCCAAAACGGCCCCTGACCTGCGACTTCGAAAAGTCGGGACGACAGGATTTGAACCTGCGACCCCTTGACCCCCAGTCAAGTGCGCTACCAAGCTGCGCCACGTCCCGTTGCCCGCTTGACCTGGGGTTTCCCCTGGCCGAACGCGCACCGAAACAATACCGCACTCCGGCCGGTGGTCGCGCACCCGTTTATGCGGAGCCGACGCCACGGAGGCGGCGGGCACCGATGTCGTCCTCGTCCAGCCGTATCCGGCCGGCCCGTCCGCGGCCGCCGCGGGCGACGCGCGCGCCGACGTGCCCCATCGTGTCCTGGGCCTCGGCGTCGGCCGCCGTGAGCCGCGCCGGTACGGGACCGTCGACGAACACCTGGCCGCGCACGGCCTCGACGCGGGGTCCCTGCGGGAGCGGATCGGCCACTTCCTCCGCACCCCGGGCCGTCGGCACCCTTGAATCCGCCCTCGCCCTCACCCGCGGCCGCACCGGCACACGGGTCAGCGGCGGTCCCGCCGCGCCGGTTCGCACAGTGCCGCGGTCGTACGGGGCAGCGGTGCGGGCGGGTCGACGCGCTCAAGGTTGCGTACGGCTGGCACCGAGAGCAGGGCCGTCGAGACGACCAGGGTCATCACACCGGCGATCGTGAGGACGTGGTGCACGCCGAGGGCCGTCGCGGCCGGGCCCGCCAAGGCCTGGCCGACGGGCATCATCGCCAGGGAACCCGCGACGTCGTAGGCATGGATGCGGTTGAGGACATCGGGGGCGACCTGCGTCTGCACGCTGGTCGACCACATCACGCCCCAGAAGGACATGCCCACGCCGGCCAGCACCGCGCCGGCCGACATCGCCGGGACACCGAGCCCCGCCCCGACGGACGCCGGGAAGAAGGCGAAGCCGAACAGGGCGATCGCACCGGCCCGCAGCATATGGCGAGGGCGCAGCCGCAGCGCGATCAGGCCGCCGATGACGGTGCCGGCGCCCAGGGCCGAGTTGACCAGGCCGTAGGCCCGCGGGCCGTGCTTCTGGACCACCTCCGTCGCCACCAGGGGCACGGTCGGGCCCCAGATGGAGATCATGTAGACGCACCAGATGAGGATGACGCCCCACAGCCAGTCCCGGGACCTGAACTCTCGCCAGCCGACCGCGAGATCGGCCTTGAAGCTGCTGCCGCGCGCCTGGCTGCCGGGCGCGGCGGGGGGCAGCCGGAGCACACGCAGGCACAGGGCGCTCAGGGCGTACGTGGCCGCGTGGGCCGCGAAGACCCCGCCGGCCGAGTAGAACGCGACCAGCAGCCCGGCGAAGGCGGGGCCCGCGAGCTGGGCGGCGGACTCGGCGATACGGATCGCGCCGTTGGCTCCCTGGACATCGGTGGCGAGCCGCAGCACCGTGCTGGCGACACCGGGCTGGAAGACCGCGCCCGCCACACCGTTGACGGCGCCGATCGCGCAGATCTGCCAGAGAACCACGTGACCGGTGAAGAAGAGCCCGGCGGCGATCGACTGGGTGAACAGACGCACCACGTCGGCGCCGATCATCAGCTTGCGCGTGCTGATGCGGTCGGCGATGACCCCGCCGAAGATCACCAGCCCGGCGAAGGAGGCGGCCGACGCGGCCATCGCCAGGCCGACGGCCCCCACCCCGTACCCGTGCTGGAGCAGTCCCGCGGCGAGCGCGACCGGCAGCATCGTGTCGCCGAGCCGGGCGAGGGCCCGCGCCGCGAAGAACAGCGCGAAGTCCCGCGACCAGACGGAGCTGGGGCCGACCAGGACAGCCACGTCACGGGGCTGCGCGGCCTCCCGCGAACGGGTGGACCGCCCCGAGCCCCGTCCCCCGACACCGCCGAACCGCCTCCCCACGCTGAAGCCGCCAACGGCACCTGACGCGACCGGCGGGGCCATCTCGGTGATCGAGGGCACCTCGGAGGCCGAAAACATCTGGGTCGCAGAGGACACGCCAGAGGCCGAGAGCAGCTCGCTCGTCGAGGACACCTCGGAGGCCGTCGGCGGCCCGGCCGTCGGGGACACCCCGTTCGTCAAGGCCACCGAGGCCGTCGAGACCACCCCGGACACCGCACGCACCCCGGACACCCAGGGCACCTCAGCCGTCACGGGCACCTCGGACGCCGAGGCCACCTCGATGGTCGTCTCGCCCGGCGCCTCGGCCTCCAGGGTTTCGGCCGGTGGAACCTCTGCCACCGAAAGCTCGGTCAGCGGAAACTCGGCCGGCGGGGCCTCGGCGGCGGGCGGGTCGTGTCGGGTGCCCACGCCGGCGGGCATGCGGCGGCGCGTGTCCGTGCCGCCCGGCTTCCGGCGTTTCGCGTTCGTACCGGCCGACACCCCGGCCCGCGGCGGCTCCCCGTCTGGTGACGTTCCGTACATCCCGCCCGCGCCTCTCCTCGGCCGATCCCCCGCAGCTTCCCGGCGAGCCGAGCGTCCCACTGCCTACTCCTTCCGGATCATGCCACGGCGCAATACCAACGGGAGGATTTCAGTCGGCCGCCGGAAGTCCCAACTCCGGGTGGGACTCAAGCAATCGGGGCGGGGCCGCCTGGCGCCAGGAGTCGGCGAGGATGTCGCGGAGTTCCTCGTCGTCCTCCAGGGCCGCAAGCCGGACCCTGACCCAGGCGAAAACGGCCTCGTGGTCGGCGATCCAGAACTTCCCGGGCTCCGCCCGAACGAGCTCGTCACGCTCCTCCTTGGGGCAGCGCACCGCGATGGAGGTCTCCTCCTCGGGCAGCGTGGCGAACATCTTCCCCGCGACCCGGAAGGTGGGCATGCTCCAGGCGATCTTCTCCGTCGTGTCCGGCAGAGAGAGGGCGATACGGCGTACGTCTTGGGCATCCGGCATGAGACGAAACCGTAGCCAATGGCACCGACAATCACCGGACGACCTCCTCGACACCAAGACGACCTCGTCCGACGTCGCTTCGCAACCGACGGCGACGGCGACGGACGACCGCCGCCCCGCCCGGGCGCCCCCTCTCGCCCTGGCCGCCCACATGGTCGATGATTGAACTAACTGCTATCGGATCGACACTGACCGTAATATTTTTCGATACCCGTCTGCACGTTCGGGCCACCTCGGACGCTTCATGGGTGGAGGCGGACGGTGCCTCTGGTGCCGGGGTGGGGACAGGGCACCTGGAAACAGCACAGGTACAGGGGAGGACCCCGTGCAGCAGAACGCTGCCGCGTGGTTGTTCGAGATCGCGCTTGCCATGAGGGTGTTCGGCCCGGATGTCGCCCGAAGCTGTCGCCGACTACTGACCGCCGGCGTGCGGATCGGCATCATCGGTCTGACCGGCACTGGCACCGGCTCAGGCACCGGCACCCGCGCCCCGTCCCGCTCCACCGAGGCGACACGGGACGTGCCGTGAACGGCGACGGCGGGCCGGAGGAGACCGGCGGGGCCGTCGGCGCGCCGCGGGTGGTGCCCATCGACCAGTGGGATCCCACCACACAGATGGCGTACTGGGGTTTTCACCATCAGCGCCGCCAGGACTACATGCGCTACGCCTATCTCCAGCTCGGCTCCGACGCCGACGCGGAAGAGGCCGTTGACCTGACGTTCGATCAGGTCATGGACCGCTGGCCGCAGATGCTGCGGATGGAGAACCTGGAAGGCTACGCGTGGACGATCCTCAAGCGCCGCATCATCGACATGCACCGCAAGCGCCGACGCCGCCCGGAGCCGATGGAGATCGCCGCCTTCGAGGCCGCGCTCGCGGACCCGGCCGAGGACCCGTACGACACGCTCACCGACGCCATCGCCCTGTACGTCGCCGTCGGCGCCCTGAGCGAGCGTCAGCGCGACGCGATCCTTCTTTACTACGGCATAGGTTTCACGGCCGCCGAAGCCGCCGTACTGATGGGCAACGAGGAAGCCACCGTCCGCTCCCAGCTCCGTACCGGACGCAGGCGCCTCGCCACCCTGCTCAAACTCCGCTGCCCGGAGCACTCCGACGGGAAGACCTCCTGATGAGCACCCTGCCGTCCGACCACCGCACCATCGACGACCTATTGGCCAAGGCCCGCACGCAGGATCGTTACGCCCACTACGACCTCGCCCGCGCCGAAGCCCGCCTGCGCAGCCGTCAGGCGGCCCGGCACCGCCCGCGCACCCCCGACGTGGCCCGCGCCCGGGCCGTGTGGACCACCCCGGAGGACGACCGCACCCCGGACGCCGACCGCGCCTGGTGGGACCTGAACGCCGTCAGCCTCCTGGTGCTGTTCGGCCCGGACGCCGACCGCCACCTGAGCGAGTTCATCGACAGCCAGCACGCCGACAAGACCGGCGCCCTGGTCTTCGCCTGCCTGCTGCACGTGGCGGGCGACAGCAGTGGAGCGCGCTTCTGGTGGCGCTTCGCGGCCGGCGTCGGCCACCAGGTCGCCGAGTACTGCCTGTTCCTCGAACACGCCCACAGCGGGGAGTACGACGACGCCGACCACTGGCGTACGCAACTGGTGCGCGAGCACTTCGAACCCACCTACATGTGCGGCGACCGCGTCACCGCCCCCTTGGTGAACCCGCCGCTCATCGACCACGTCCACCCACACATCACCCGCCCCCTCCACCCCGAGATCGGCGCCGTCCCGCTCCCCCAGCCACCCCTGGTGAAGGAGCTGCGCCACCTCACCTCCCCTCTCTAGCGGGCCTGTAGCGGGCCCGTGGCGGGCAGAAGGGGGCGGCGGCTCTCATGCGTCGAGAGCCGCCGCTCCCACCCGCTTGTAGAAGATCGTCGTCGGCCGCAGCACGCCGGTCGGCGTCGCCGCGTAGTCGGGTATCGCCCCGAGCCGGGTCCAGCCCGCGGAACGGTAGAGGGACTCGGCGGGGCTGTCGGTCTCGGTGTCCAGGTGCAGGAGGGTCACTCCGGCCGCGGCGGCCCCGTGTTCGGCGGTGGTCAGGAGCGCACGGCCGAGGCCCCGCCCGCGGCCGTCCCGGTGCACCATCAGCTTCACCAGCTCGGCGCGGTGGCGGCTGTTGGGCTTGTCCGGGAAGGCGAGGCTGACGGTGCCGAGCAGCCGGTCCGCGCCATGCGCCACCCACACGGCGAGACGGCCTGCCGACACGGCGGCGGCGCGCTCCTCCCACCAGGCGACTGCCGCCGCACGGTCGAGCGGGGCGAGGAAGCCGATCGAAGCCCCGCCGTCCACGGTGTCGATCAGCAGCTCGGCCAACTCGTCCACCACGGTGCGCAGTTGTTCCGCGTCGAGCCTGGAGACGGTGGTCACGGCAGCACCACCACCAGCGCGTACCGCACGTCCTCGGGGCCCAGGCACCGGAAGCGCGTGGGCCCCCACACCCGTAGCCGCAGACAGTCCCCGGCGGCAAGACGGTGTTCGACGTCCTGCGCGGTCACCTCCAGCGTCCCGTCGAGGACCCAGATGTGCTGCTCCAGGCCGGGCACGGGAGGCCGGTCGTAGGCGATGTCGGCACCGGCCGCGAGCCGCCCCTCGACCAGCTCGCCGCGCAGCCCGGCGTGCGGCGGGGAGACCGAGCGTCGTACGAATCCGGAGGCGCCGTCCTCCCAGACCGTCTGGTCGGCCGCCCGCACCACCGGGACGGGTTCCGCCTCCACCTCGCTGAGCAGCTGCGACATGGTGCGCCCGTACACACCGCACAGACGGTTCAGGAGGGAGGCCGTGGGGCTGATCTCCGCGCGCTCGGCGCGGGACAGGGTCGAGCGGCTGACCCCGCTGCGCTCCGCCAACTCCCCCAGGGACCAGCCCCGTTCGGCCCGCAGCTCGGCCAGCCGGGCCCCGAGCCGGACATCGACGGCATCCTCAACATCGCTTCCCATATTCGGGATGTTATCCCGAATATGAAACGAACGCACTCACTCCACGGTCGCGGCCTTCGCCAGCGCCTCCAGCACCGGGCGGATCAACGGGTGCCCCTCCGCGCCCCGGCGCACGGCGGCGAAGACCCGGCGCGTGGGCGCCACGCCGTCGACCGGGCGCACGAGCACGCCCGTGAGGTCCATGCCACGCAGGGCCGAGCGGGGCACCAGAGCCACGCCCGCGTCGGCCGAGGCGAGGGCGACGACGGCGCGGAAGTCGTCCGAGGAGTGTTCGAGGCGGGGTTGGAATCCCGCGTTCTCGCAGGCCAGGACGACCACGTCATGGCAGGGGTTGCCGGGGTACGGGCCGATCCACGGGTCCTTGGCGAGCTCGGCGAGCGGCACCTCGGCGGCGTCGGCCAGACGGTGGCCGACCGGGACGACCGCGTCGAAGGGCTCGGCGTACAGGGGTACGGGGGTGAGACGCGGGTCGTCCGCGTCGGGGGCGCCCCGGTACTCGACGGCGACCGCGATGTCGACCTGCCGGTCGAGCACCATCGGCAGGCTGGCATCGCCCTCGGCATCCTGGACGCGTACGTGGATACCGGGCGCGGTCCGGGAGAGGCGGGCCAGCGCGGGGGCCACGACCAGGCCAATGCCGGTCGCGAAGGAGGCGACGGTGACCGTGCCCGCCGAGCCCGAGCTGTACGCCGCCAACTCCGCCTCGGCGCGCTCCAGTTGAGCCAGAACCTCGTTGGTGTGGCTGAGCAGGATCTCGCCGGCCGGAGTCAGTCGTACGCCCTTGGCACCGCGCTCGACGAGCCTGTGACCGGTCTCCTGTTCCAGTGCGGTCAGCTGCTGGGAGACGGCCGAGGGGGTGAGATAGAGCGCGGCGGCCGCCGCCGTGACCGTGCGGTGGTCGGCCACCGCACGGAGGATGTGGAGCCGCCGCGCTTCGATCATGTGACCGATTCTCTCAGGTCGCCGATGCTTTTCAGCCGCCGAGCTCCGCGCGGGCGGCCACGAACGCGTCCACCGCCTGGTTCACGTCGTCCGTCGAGTGCGCGGCCGACAGCTGGACCCGGATCCGGGCCTGGCCCTGCGGGACCACCGGGTACGAGAAGCCGATCACGTACACACCGCGCTCCAGGAGCAGCTCCGCCATACGTGCGGCGACGGCCGCGTCGCCGATCATGACGGGGGCGATCGCGTGGTCGCCGGGGAGGATGTCGAAGCCCTCCGCGGTCATCCGGGAGCGGAACAGCGCGGTGTTCTCGGCGAGCCGCTCGCGCAGGTCGCCCGCCGACTCCAGGAGGTCCAGGACCTTCAGGGAGGCCGCCGCGATCACCGGGGCGAGCGTGTTCGAGAAGAGGTACGGGCGGGAGCGCTGGCGCAGCAGGGCGACGATCTCGGCGCGGGCGGCGACATAACCGCCGGAGGCGCCGCCGAGCGCCTTGCCGAGGGTGCCGGTGATGATGTCGACGCGGTCCATGACGCCGTGCAGTTCGGGGGTGCCGCGGCCGCCGGGGCCGACGAAGCCGACGGCGTGCGAGTCGTCGACCATGACCATGGCGTCGTAGCGGTCGGCGAGGTCGCAGATCTCCTTCAGGGGCGCGACATAGCCGTCCATCGAGAAGACGCCGTCGGTGACGATCAGGCGGCGCCGGGCGTCGGAGGCCTCCTTGAGCTGGGCTTCCAGGTCGGCCATGTCACGGTTGGCGTACCGGAGGCGGCGCGCCTTGGAGAGCCGGATGCCGTCGATGATCGAGGCGTGGTTGAGGGCGTCGGAGATGACCGCGTCCTCGGCGCCGAGCAGGGTCTCGAAGACACCGCCGTTGGCATCGAAGCAGGAGGAGTAGAGGATCGTGTCCTCCTGGCCGAGGAACGCGGACAGCCGCGCCTCCAGTTCCTTGTGCACCTCCTGCGTACCGCAGATGAAGCGCACCGACGCCATGCCGTAGCCCCAGCGGTCGAGAGCCTCGTGGGCGGCGGCTACGACCTCGGGGTGGTCGGCGAGGCCGAGGTAGTTGTTCGCGCAGAAGTTGAGGACCTCGCCGGGGCGGCCACCGGCGGTGACGCTCACGGTCGCGGACTGTGGGGTACCGATGACGCGCTCGGGCTTGTGCAGGCCGGCGGCACGGATCTCGTCGAGGGTGGTGCGGAGGTCGTCGCGCACGGAGTCGAACATGAGAGGGCTCCTAGAGAGTTACGCGGTGCGGGGAGGGCTCTTGCGGACGCTCACGCGCTCCAGTCGAGGATGACCTTGCCGCCGCGGCCACTCGCGGCGTCCGCGAACGCCGCCTCGTAGTCGCGGTAGTCGTAGCGGCCGGTGATGACCGGCGCGAGGTCGAGGCCGCCCTCGAGGAGGACCGACATCGCGTACCAGGTCTCGAACATCTCGCGACCGTAGATGCCCTTGATCGTGATCATGGAGGTGACGATCCGGGACCAGTCGACCGGGAACTCCTGGGCGGGCAGCCCGAGCATCGCGATCCGGCCGCCGTGCGTCATGTTGGCGATCATGTCGCGCATCGCCTCGGGGCGGCCGGACATCTCCAGGCCGATGTCGAAGCCCTCGCGCAGGCCGAGGGCACGCTGGCCGTCGGCGATGGTCGACTCCGCGACGTTCAGCGCGAGGCTGACGCCGATCTTGCGGGCGAGGTCGAGGCGCTCCTCGCTGACGTCGGTGACGACGACGTTGCGGGCGCCCGCGTGGCGGGCCACGGCCGCGGCCATCAGACCGATCGGGCCCGCGCCGGTGATGAGGACGTCCTCGCCGACCAGCGGGAAGGACAGCGCCGTGTGCACGGCGTTGCCGAACGGGTCGAAGATCGCGGCGACATCGAGGTCGACAGGGACGCGGTGCACCCACACATTGGCGGCGGGCAGGGCCACGTACTCGGCGAACGCGCCGTCGCGGCCGACCCCCAGGCCCACCGTGGCGCGGCACAGGTGGCGGCGCCCGGCGAGGCAGTTGCGGCATTTGCCGCACACCAGGTGGCCCTCGCCGCTGACCCGGTCGCCGGCCTTGATGTCGCTGACGTCGCGGCCTGTCTCGACGACCTCGCCGACGAACTCGTGCCCGAGGACGAGCGGTGTGCTGATGGCCTGCTGCGCCCAGCCGTCCCAGTTGCGGATGTGCAGGTCGGTGCCGCAGATCCCGGTCCTGAGGACCTTGATCAGTACGTCGCCGGGGCCGATCCCCGGTTCCGGGACGTCCGTGAGCCAGAGCCCGGGCTCCGCCTTCTCCTTGACCAGCGCCTTCAAGCTGTGGCTCCCGTGGGTGAGGTCCCGGAGCGGGGCACGCAGAAGGAGCCCGTACCGGGGAGAGAGGTGATTTCCCGGAGAAATCTGCCGCACGGCGACGCCGTTGGTCCATCGAGGATTTCTTAAGCGCGGCCGCAGCTTTCCTTCACGCCCCGGGGTGGATCTGCCTCCCCTCCCTCAGAACCCCGTGCCTCCCTCCCGTTGTCCGATCTGCTCGACCAGTTCCGCCGCCAGCGACTTGATGGTCTCCAGGCCCGCTTTCCCCCACCGGCGCGGCTCCAGGTCGACGACGCAGACCGTGCCGAGGGCGATGCCCGTGTGGTCGATGAGCGGTGCGCCGAGGTAGGAGCGGACGCCGATCTCGTCGACGACCGGGTTGCCGGCGAAGCGCGGGTAGTCGCACACGTCCTCCAGGACCAGCGCCCTGCGGCGGACCACCACATGGGGGCAGAACCCGTAGTCGCGGGTCATGTAGCGGCCGACGCCCTGCAAGGTGCCGTCCGGGGCGGCCGGGACCGGCCGGGTGACCGAGACGTTTCCGTCCGGGGTGTGCAGGCCCGCGAAGAACTGGCGGTTCTCGTCGATGAAGTTGACCATCGAGTACGGCACCGCGGCGACCTCGGCGAGCCGGTCCGCGAAGGCGTCGAAGGCGGGTTCCGTACGCTCCCCCAGGCCCAGTCGGCGCAGCCGCCGGACCCGGGCGGGGGCGTCCTTGTCCTCCGGGGTCAGCAGCAGACGACCGGCCGGGCGCGGCGGGTCGTAACTCATGTATGCGCTCCGTGTTGGGGGGCGTGCGCCGGTGCGTGCGCGAGGAGGTGGCGGACCAGGGTGAGCAGGGTCTGCACGCCCGAACTGGAGATCCGGGCGTCGCAGCGCACGATGGGGATCTCGGGGTCGAGGCCGATGGCCGCGCGCACCTCCTCGGGGTCGTAGCGGTAGGCACCGTCGAACTCGTTGACGGCGACGATGAAGCCGAGACCGCGCTGCTCGAAGAAGTCGACGGCCGCGAAGCAGTCCTCCAGACGGCGGGTGTCGGCGAGGATCACCGCCCCGAGTGCGCCCTCGGACAACTCGTCCCACATGAACCAGAACCGCTCCTGACCGGGTGTGCCGAAGAGGTACAGCACATGCTCCGGATCGAGGGTGATGCGGCCGAAGTCCATCGCCACGGTGGTCTCGACCTTGTTCTCGATGCCGTCGAGATGGTCGGTCGCGGCGCTGACCGTGGTGAGCAGCTCCTCCGTGCTGAGCGGCGCGATCTCGCTCACCGCGCCCACGAAGGTCGTCTTGCCGACCCCGAACCCTCCCGCCACCAGGATCTTCAGCGCGGTGGGGAAGGGATCAGAGCTGTCGTCGTAGTCCATCGAGCACTGCCTCCAGAAGAGACCGGTCAGTGGGGTTGTGGTGGAACTCGGGGGGTTTGGTGGTCAGTGCTCCGCAGTCGACGAGGTCGGACAGCAGCACCTTGGTGACCGCCGCCGGCAGCTTCAGGTGTGCGGCGATCTCCGCGACCGAGACGGGCGCCCGGCACAGGTCGAGCGCCTGGGTGTGCTCGGGACCGAGATAGCCGAGGGGCGTGGCCCCGGTGGCCATCACCTGCGACAGCAGGTCCAGGGCGGTGGTCGGCCGGGTCCGGCCGTTGCTGACCGTGTAGGGGCGCACCAGCCGTCCGGCCGCGTCGTCGAGCCAGGGCCCGTCGCCGGCCGCGGCCACGCTCAAGGCCTCATCGCCGGCGGTTCGACGACGGACTGCCGGGGCGCGGTCATCAGATACGGGCGGACGCTCTTGACCAGCATCGCCATCTCGTATCCGAGCACTGCCGCGTCGGCCTCGCGTCCGGCGAGCACGGCCAGACACGTGCCGGAGCCCGCGGTGGAGACGAACAGCAGGGTCGAGTCGAGTTCGACGACGACCTGGCGTACGTCACCGCCGTCCCCGAAGCGCACGCCCGCGCTGCGGCCGAGCGAGTAGAGGCCGGAGGCCAGGGCCGCCATGTGGTCGGCGCTGTCCGGGTCGAGGCCGTGGACCGACTTCACGAGTCCGTCGCAGGAGAGGAGTACCGCGCTGGTGGTGTGCGGTACGCGCTGTACGAGGCCGCTCATCAGCCAGTCGAGATCGGATACATGGGCGGTGCGCGCGTCGCTCGCCATGGTGGATCGACTCCTTGAGGTACGAAGGTCTGCGGGAGCGGAGGGGGTGGCGGTGGGGGTGGGAGTGGTCAGGCAGGTGGTCATCCGGCCGGTGCGCTCCCGTCGTGCCGGGAGTCGAGGTCGTGTCCGGGCGCGGGTGCGCTGTCGCGCGTCCCCTGCGCCTCGTGCGGGGCGGGCGCGTGCGCCGGGTGCGGGTCGGCTATGTGGGGCGCGCCCATGGTCGGCAGGTCGACGCGGATCACTTCCAGCGGCGGCAACCGATCGAGGTGCCCCGGAGCGAGATGCCCCGGATCGAGGTGGGACCGGTCGGTGTGGGCCCGGTCCAGGTGCGGTGCCTCCGTGGACGCGGCCTCCAGGTGGGCCGTCTCTCCGCGCGGCTCCTCCGCGTGCCGGGCTTCGGCGAGCCCGATGCCCCGCTGGAACGCCGCCATCAGGCCCGGGTCGTGGCCGATGTGGTACTCCGGGTCCTGGCGGGGCGCGGGCCCGTCGCGCAGTTGGGGTGCGATGTGTTCCTGGGCGCGTCGGCGGGGCAGGTGGGGCTTGCCCATGGTGCCGCGGACCGCGCCGTTGCGGGGGGTGGGCGGCATGGCCACGTTCTCCGCCACGATGGGCCGGTCGTCGGGGCGGATGCCGGGCAGGGCCTCCGCCGGGTTGGGCCGGTCCCCGCGGGCACCGCGTACCGGGAGCCGCGCCGGTCCGCTGCCGCCGGCGACCGGCGCGGCGGGCGACAACTGATCCCGCTGCGCCGGCTGATCCCGCTGCGACTGCCGCGGCACGGAGGACTCGCCCGTGCCTGCGGACGGCGCGGGCGCGGTCGGCACGGCGTGCGGTCGCGCGGGCGGACGCGGGCCGCCCGCCGTCGTCTCCTGGGGCTGCGCCTGCGATACGTCGCCGGGTGCGCCCGGCGACGCGCCCAACAGAGCCTGCGGTACGACGAGTACGGCCTGGACGCCGCCGTAGATGTTGGTCTGGAGCCGGACATGGATGCCGTGCCGCCGAGCGAGCTGCGATACCACGAACAGGCCGATCCGGCCGTCCTGCAGAAGGCTGGCGACATTCACCTGATCGGGGTCGGTCAGCAGCGTGTTCATCTTGTTCTGCTCGCCCAGGGGCATGCCCAGGCCCCGGTCCTCGACCTCGACGGCGAGCCCCGAGGTGACGAGGCTCGCGCGCAGCAGCACTTGGGTGTGCGGGGCCGAGAACACCGTGGCGTTCTCGACGAGTTCGGCCAGCAGGTGGACGACGTCGGCGACGGCGTGGCCGCGCAAAGTGCCGTCGATCGGGGGCACCAGCTTGACCCGCGAGTACTGCTCGACCTCGGCGGTCGCGGACCGCAGCACCTCGGTCATGGAAACGGGGTTGCTCCACTGGCGGCGCGAGACGGCGCCGCCGAGGACGGCGAGGTTCTCGGCGTGCCGCCGGATACGGGTGGCGAGGTGGTCGACGTGGAAGAGGCCCTTGAGCAGATCGGGGTCCTCGATCTCGTTCTCCAGCTCGTCGAGGATCGAGATCTCGCGCTGCACGAGGGACTGAAGCCGCCGCGCGAGGTTGACGAAGACCTCGACCTTCTGCTCACTGCCCGCCTGGCTGGAGAGCTGGGCGGCCTGCACGACAGCGGTGACGGCGCCGTCGTGCGCGCGGGAGAGGTCGGCGGCGAGCAGCTCGAACTCGTCGGCGTCCGGCCTGGGTGGGCGGCGCGGCCCCCGCGCGGGCGGGCTCTCGCCGCGGCGCAGGCCCTCGACGACGGCGCTCAGATCGGCCTCGGTGCGGGCGCTGGCGCGGCGCAGGGCACCGACGCGTTCCCGTACGGACCTGGCGGCGCGGCCGGCGGCCACGGCGGCGATCAGGATGCCGGCCAGGGCCACACTCGCGGCGCCGGCGAGCACCGCCCACAGGGTCACACCGGGGCGTGCGCCGGTGGAGCGGACGGTGAACAGCACGGCGGCACACGCGCTGAGGGCCACCGCGGTCGGCGGCAGGACCGCCAGCCGCAGCAGCTGGGGCCGCAGGTGGGTCTCGGGCGGCGGGGGGACAGTGCGGGCGACCGGTCGCCCGTGCCGCCCGCCCTCACGGCGGTCTGCGCGTGCGGCCGGTGCGCGGAGGTGAGACATCGGCGTCCTCGTACTGGTGCGTCGGGGGCCACGGGGGCTCCCGCGGGTCTGCGCGACTCGGGCGTGCGGCATCGCGGCGCCGGTCGAGAGAACCGAAGAATTCGGCCCTGCGTCGCCCGACGGCAACTGACAGTAGTCGCCAACCCATCATGTGCGGTGGGCAGTTGACAAACTCCCGCGGACAGCGTCCCGCTCTGGTATGAGGCCTCGCACGACAGACCGATAACCCCCCTCGAGCGCGCGTTCCTTTATGGCACCTGTCCGATCAACGCTGGTCAGAAGCGGTCACGAACAGACGGCGAGGGCCGGTGAGCGCATCGCTCCCCGGCCCTCGCCGTCGATCGGACATTCAGGAAATTCAGCTCGCGGGCACCGTCTCCGGCTCCCCGGTGTCCTCCGTGGCCTCCCCCAGAACGTCACCCGGCGTGTCGGCGCCGGCCTTCTCGACGGCGGGCCAGCCACCCTTCGGCGGTACCGCGACACCCCGCCACCAGGGCTCCGACGGGACGGTCCCGGTGGTGGGCTCGAAGGGCTCACCGGGGCGGGGCAGCGCGACGCGCGCGCCCACCGCGTGTGCGGCGGCCATGGTGCCCTCGCCGGGCTCCACCCACGGGTGGGTCGCCAGATTGAACGTGGCCCAGTGGATCGGCAGCATCACACCGCTCGGCTGCCCGCCCTGGAGGTCCAGGTGGGTGCGCATGCCCTCCTCGGGCGTCATGTGGATATCGGGCCAGAACTCGCTGTAGGCGCCGATCTGGATCATCGTCATGTCGAACGGGCCGTGCTCGGCGCCGATGTCCTTGAAGCCCTCGAAATAGCCGGTGTCCCCGCTGTGGTAGATCCGGTGCTCGTCGCCCGCCACCACCCAGGAGGCCCACAGCGTGTGCTGGGTGTTGCGCAGCCCCCGGCCACAGAAGTGCCGGGCGGGTGTCGCGGTCAGGGAGATGCCGCCGACCTTGGTGCTCTCGTTCCAGTCCAGCTCGCGCAGCCGGTCCGGTGAGACGCCCCAGTGCTCCAGGTGGGCACCGACGCCCAGCGGCACCGCGAAGACCGTGTCCGTGTCGGCGAGCGCCTTGATGGTGGGCAGGTCGAGGTGGTCGTAGTGGTCGTGCGAGATGACGACGACGTCGACCGGGCCGAGCGCGGCCAGCGGCAGCGGCACCGGATGCAGCCGCTTGGGTCCGACGAAGTTGAAGGGGGAACAGCGCTCGCCCCAGACGGGGTCGAACAGCACACGGTGCCCGTCTATCTCGGCGAGCACACTGGAGTGTCCCATCCAGGTGATCCGCAGCCCGCTCGCCGCGGGCTTGGCAAGGTCGGCGAGCGTCGTGGCATGCACCGGCACCGTGCCCGCCGGGGCGCGGTGGACGCGCTCCTCCTTACGGAAGAAGACCTTCGCGAACTCGAGCATGGAGCCGTCGGGGCGGGTCCGGGCACTCACCGGATTCTGGAAGACACCGTCCGCGAAATTCGGCGATCTGCGGATACGCTCCATGCGCTCACCGCCGGGGTCCGCGCCGAAGGCGGCGGGCTGCAACGCGCGGAGCCCGGAGCTCAACGTACGGAATCCGGTCACGGTACCTCCAAGTGGAGTCGGTCAGGCTTTCCATTATGGTCGGCCCCTCTGACGGCGCCGGGTCGACGGTGTCACAACGCGATGTCCCCGGTACACACCGCGAGGTCCGGGCCCCGATGTCACGCCCGCCTCGGGTCCCGATGTCACCATCCCGGGTCCCGGTCCGTCGTATCGGTGAGGCCCGCACGGGCGCCCGAGCCCGGCACGTCCGGCGCCCAGGCCCAGACGTACCGGAGGCGACCCCACGGCCCGTATCCCCCTAACCCCGCGGCGCGCGGTCTTCTTCCGCGGCGTGGAGTGGCATTCGAAGCGCTACTGATGATCCGTTCAGTAAATTGACAGAGCCCGGGATCAGTTCCGATACTGACTCGCGATTCAGTAAAAGTTCGGGTGGAGGCGCCATGGAGACCGGCTCGCTCACCGGCGGCGAGGCGCTCGTCCGGGCACTCGCCGCGCATGACGTGACGCAGGCGTTCGGCATCCCCGGGACGCACAATCTGGAGATCTACCGGCACTTGGCCGCGTACGGCGTCCGGCACACGACGCCGCGCCACGAACAGGGCGCCGGATACGCCGCCGACGGGTACGCGCGCGTGACGGGCCGCCCGGGTGTCGTGATCACCAGGCCCGCGCCGCGCTCCTCAACGTCGCGTGACGACCGCCAACGGCAAGGGGATCGTTCCCGAGCGGCATCCCCTCTCGCTCGGCGTCTCGCTGCACACTGAGTCGGTGCAGAAGTGGCTGGCGGGTCGCGATGTCGTCCTCGCCGTGGGCACGGAGCTGGCCGAGTCCGATTTCTGGACGCGGCCTCCCGCCCTCGGGGGCACGCTCGTGCGGGTCGATCTCGACCCGGACCAGATGCACTCCGGTCTGCCCATGGACATCGCCCTCGTCGGCGACGCGCGGGCGTCCCTGGAGGAACTGATGTCAAAAATGGGCCTCCACGCGTGCGGGACGGGGCGGGTGACCTGCGGGACGAGGCGTGGCCTGTCCGGGGCGACGCCCGGCAGGAGCTGGGCGACAGCCGACTCGTGCCGCAGGCGGATGCCCCGCACGCGCAGGGTGACAGCCAGCCCGTACAGGGCGGCGGTCGGCCCCTGCCGGGTGGTGGCCATGAGGTCGCCGGGGTGCGGGCCGCGCGGGATGCCGAGAGTGCTCGACGGGACGCTTTCTCCACCCGACGGGCTTCGGCACGCTCGGCTACGCGCTGCCCGCGGCGGTCGGTGCCAAGATGGCGTACCCGGAGCGCCAGGTGGTGGCGTTGAGCGGGGACGGCGGCCTCCAGTTCACGGTTCAGGAGCTGGCGACCGCCGCGCAGCTCGGACTCCCGCTGCCCGTCGTGGTGTTCGACAACGGTGGCTACGGAGAGATCCGCGACGAGATGGCCGCCCGCGGCGACCGCCCCACCGAGGTGGACCTCGCCCCGGTCGACCTGCCCACCCTGGCCCGCGCCTACGGAGGGCAGGGCACGCGCGCGCGGCGCCCCGACGAGCTGGCCCACGCCCTCACCGAGGCGCTCCGCACGCCCGGCCCCACCCTGATCGTCGTCCCTGAGGAGACCCCATGACCACGCCCGTCACCGCACCGCCGACCGCACCACCGACCACACCCCTGATCACGCTCACCTGGACCGACCACGTCACCGGCAGACCGGGCTATCTCGTGGTCGACCGGCTCGTCCGGGGCGTCTCCAGCGGCGGGCTGCGGATGCGGGGCGGCTGCACCCTGGACGAGGTCGCCGGGCTCGCCCGCGGCATGACCATGAAGGAGGCCCTGCACTACAACCCCGAGGGCCGCTACATCCCGCTGGGCGGCGCCAAGGGCGGCATCGACTGCGATCCCCAGGACCCGGCGGCGTACGGCCTTCTGGTGCGCTATCTGCGCGCCATGCGCCCGTACATCGAGAGCTTCTGGACCACCGGAGAGGATCTCGGGCTCACTCAGGACCTGGTCGACCGCGCCGCCGAGGAGGCGGGGCTCGTCTCTTCCATCCAGGCCGTGTACCCGCTGCTCGACGACGAGGCGAGTGCCCGTCGCCGGCTCGCGGACGCCTTCGCGGTCGAGGTGGACGGGATCGGGCTGGACGAACTGGTCGGCGGCTGCGGAGTCGCCGAGTCGGTGCTCGCGGCCCTGGACCGCGCCGGGGCGGCGTACACGGGGACGCGCGTGGCCGTGCAGGGCCTGGGCACCATGGGCGGGGCCACGGCGCGCTTCCTCACACGCGCGGGCCTCACGGTTGTCGCCGTCGCGGACATCAAGGGCACGATCGCGAACCCGGCCGGGCTCGACGTCGAGGCGCTGCTCGCGGCGCGAGACGCCTACGGGACGGTCGACCGCGCGGCGCTGCGCCCGGCCGACCAGGAACTCCCGGGCGACGCCTGGATGTCTGCGGACGCGGAGGTACTGGTGCCCGCGGCGGTGTCGTACGCGATCGACACCACGAACCAGCAGTCGATCACCGCCCGCTGGATCGTCGAGGCCGCCAACATGCCCGTACTGCCGCAGGCGGAGGAGCTGCTCGCCGCGCGCGGGGTCGTCGTGTTGCCGGACGTCGTCGTCAACTCCGGGACGAACGCCTGGTGGTGGTGGACGCTCTTCGGCGACATCGACGCGGACGCGGACGAGGCGTTCGCGTACACCCGGCGCTCCATGCGCGATCTGATCGACCGGATGCTGGCCCGCGCGGAGGCCGACGGGACGACACCGCGGGCGGCCGCGCACGCCATCGTCGCCGACCGGCTGCCGGTGATCGCGGAGCGGTTCGGGTGGTACCGCTGACAGTGGTCGGTGTCAGGGTCCGCCCGTCATTCCCCGTGGGGAATTGAGGCACGGGCGCGGTGGCAGCAGAGTCGGTGGAGCGAAGGCACGGGCGCGTGCACCGCGAGAGGGCACGCCCGTCGACATGAGACATCCGACCCGCACCACCAGGGACACGAGGGAGCCCCCATGCCCACCATCGACCCACAGGACCTCATCGAGCGCTACATCGGCGTCTGGAACGAGCCCGATCCCGAAATCCGCCGCAAGACCGTGCACGAACTGTGGGCGGAGGACGGCCTGCATCTCCTGCGCCCGCCCCAGGAGATGCACGAGCGGGCGGTGGGCCTCGGCTTCACCACCGCCGCCCTGGAGGCCCGGGGCCACGACGAGCTGCACGCGCGCGTGACGCGCGCCTACGACGAGTTCGTCGCCCTGGGGACGTACGTCTTCCGGGTCCAGGAGCCCGCCCAGCGGCTGCGGGACGTGATCACGTTCCGGTGGGAGTCCTTCCACACCGGGGAGGGACAAGCCACGGGCGGCGGCCGGGAGTTCCTGGTCCTCGACGAGGACGGCCGCATCCGGATTGACTACCAGTTCGTCGACTGACCCCGGCGAGCATTAGGGTTACCGCGTGGCGAGGGTGCGGTTGAGCGTGGCGCAGCGGCGCGAGGAGTTGCTGCGCGCCGCCATCGAGCAGATCGAGGCGCGGGGCGTGGCGGCGGTGCGGATCGCCGACGTGGCCTCGGCTCTCGGGGTGAGCAACGCGTTGGTGCTGTATCACTTCTCCACCAAGGAGAAGCTGGTCGCCGCCGCGTTCACCTATGCGGCCGAGGACGACCTCGCCCATCTGCGCAAGCTGCTCGGCCGTCGTACGTCGGCGCTGCGACGGTTGCGGGCCGCCGTGCGCTGGTACGCGCCGACCGGCCAGGCGAAGGGCTGGCGGCTGTGGATCGAGGGCTGGGCGGCGGCGCTGCGCGAGCCCGCGCTGCGGGAGGTCACGCGTGATCTCGACCGGCAGTGGAAGGCCGCGCTCATCGAGGTGATCGCGGAGGGTGTGGCCGGCGGCGAGTTCGAGTGCCCGGATCCCACCGGGGCCGCCCTGCGGTTGACCGCGCTGCTGGACGGGCTGGCCGTGCAGATGACCGCCTACACGGGCGCGGTGTCGCGGGCACGGGCGCAGGACTGGGTGGACGAGGCGCTCGCGCGGGAACTGGGTCTGGAGCGCGAGGCATTGGCGGCGGCGGTGCGCTGAGGCACACACCTCGGCACACCGCCGGCCCGGTCGGCTCGGGCTGTTGCGGCCGCGGCGCCGGGTCGGCCCGGCGCCGCGGCCGCACGCACCCGCCCGGGCCGCCGTCTCCCGCGCATCCGTCGTTCAGGACACCTGGACCACGTACGCTCGCCGCCGCCCGGACCACCGGGACCTCGTACGTACCCCGTTCTTCAGGCCACCGACTCGATCCGCATCTTGATGTCGTCCGGCGACAGGCTGCCCTTGGCTGCCACATGGTCGCCGGAGGACTCCCCGCGCAGGCGGCGCCCGATCCACGGGACGAGATACTCGCGTGCCCAGTGGATGTCGTCGCGGCGGACCTCGAGCGTGCCGCGGGGCGGCAGCGGGGGCCAGGGCTGGTCCGGATCGGCGGGGACTTCGAGGCCGAGGACCTGGCCGGCGCGCAGGGCGACCCGGGTGTGGCCCTCGGGCGAGAGGTGCAGGCGATCGCCGTCCCAGGCGCGGCGGTCCTGGATCGTCTTCAGGGACCACAGATCGAGGACGGGACAGCCGTACCGGTCCGCAACGGCCCGTACGTGCCCGTTGTACGTGGCGATCTTGCCGCGCAGATGCTTCAGCACGGGAACGCCACGGGTGTCGAAGCCGGTCGTCACGATGACTGTGCCGACGGCCGAGGTGAGGTCGGCTATCGCGCGCTCGAAGCGCTCCGCGACCTCGTCGGGGTCGGTACCGGGCCGGATGATGTCGTTGCCGCCCGCGCTGAAGGAGACCAGGTCCGGGGCGAGCTCCTTGGCGCGCCGGAGCTGATCCTCGACGATCTGGTCGAGCAGTCTCCCGCGTACCGCGAGGTTGGTGTAGGTGAAGTCGCCCTCGGGCCGCCGGTCCGCGAGGAGTACCGCGAACCGGTCGGCCCACCCGACGAAGGCCCCGTCGGGGCCCGGGTCGCCGACGCCTTCGGTGAAGCTGTCCCCCACCGCCACGTACGACCCGATCACTGATCTGTTGTCACTCTTCGAATCGTCTGCCACATCGGCCCATGATTCACCTTCCGATGTGAGCTACGCGACCGTAGGAAAGGGTTGACGGGTGGTGAGATAAGCCACTCGTAAAGTGTCGGTTAATCCGGAATAAGGCCCTCTCGGGAGTGGTTGAACAGCCGCCACATATGAAAGTCCGTGATCCGGAAGTGACTCCGGGCGGTCCGGAACGCGAAGTGCCCGCTCGTGTACGGCTCCGGGTCGGTGTAGTCGAAGACGAGCCGCCCGTTGTTCCACCACCGGACCGTGGAGCCGTCCGAGACGATGCGGACGCGGCCCGGCTCGTCGGAGGTCGTCCGGGGAGCGGACGTCGACGGCGTTCCAGAAGCCCGCGATTGCGGGGCTCCGGCCCACGGAAGACGTGAGAAGCGCGGCGGGTGTCAGCCGACGGCGACACCGTGCGAGCGCAGGTACGCGACCGGGTCCACGTCGGAGCCGTAGTTGGGCGTGGTGCGGATCTCGAAGTGCAGGTGGGGGCCGGTGACATTGCCGGTCGCGCCGGAGAGGCCGATCTGCTGGCCCTCGGTCACGGTCTGCCCCGCCGAGACGGAGAGGGAGGACATGTGGGCGTACTGCGAGTACTGGCCGTCGGCGTGCTGGATGACGACCTGGTTCCCGTACGCGCCGCCCCAGCCGGCCGACACGACCGTGCCCGCGGCGATGGCCTTGACGGTGGTACCGGTGGGGACCACGAAGTCCACGCCGGTGTGGTAGCCGCTGGACCACATGCTGCCGGCCACCTTGTAGCCGGTGCCGATGGTGGCGCCCTCGACCGGCAGGGTGTAGCCGGAGTTACGGGTGCTGTCGGCGGCCTGGGGGACCGCGGCCTGGGCCTTGGGCGCGTTCGCCGCGGTGGACGACTCGGTGGTCGGCTTCGCCGACGACCGGGTGGACGACTGCGTGGACGACTTGGTCGACGGCGCGATGTCGCCGGTCGACGCGGCCTTCTTGCCGATCGTCAGCTTCAGGCCCGGGTGGATCAGTGAGGGGTCGCTGCCGATGGCCTGGCGATTGTCGGAGTAGAGCTTCTTCCAGCCACCGCTGACGTTCTGCTGGTCGGCGATCTTCGCGAGCCAGTCGCCGGCCTTCACCGCATAGGTCTTCGTCGCACTCTTTTCCGATTTCCCCGAAGTCGTCGCGGTCTTCTCGGAAACCGTCGCGGTCTTTCCCGGAGTCGAGGAAACGGCGGCCGTCGGGGTCGCGGCATGGGCGCCGGCGGCTCCCATCAGCGGCAGCGCGAGCGCGGCGCCACCCGTTCCGGCCACGGCGATCGAGCGGGTGAAACGCTGGGACTTGGGACGGCGGTGCTTACCCTTCGCGGGCATGACGAATTCCTCTCCGGTGCCTGCGAGGTGAGCTGTCGGGTGCGGGCTGGAGATGCCCGGCCGCGCGGCAGCGCGGCTATACCCCTAGCCGTTCCGGAGACCGGAACAGGCGTGGTACCTGTGGGTCCCCCGCTCCTGCCGTGTACGGGTGGGTGTGCGGAGACCGGGCGGCGGCAGGATTGGGCGTCCGTCCGGATTGAGGGCGAACGTAGGCGAGATGAGAGCGCATCGCCAACCATGTGGCTTTTCTGTGCGCATGCCTTTCTTGATCCATGCCGGAATTCCCGTCACCCTCCGTGGATGGGCGATCTTCCCGGACCCTCGATCCGCCCGGAAATCCGGGCGGATCGAGAAAAGGAGCCGCAACGCATCGTCACGAATATGACGCTGCTCACGCACGTCACCCCAGGGCGCTTTATTCCAGGGCCAGTTGGAATGAAGGCCCCAATACGGACAAAGCACTCACATGCGACGCAGCCGGATGGCTGCCGCATCAAAGTCTCCACTCAGCCCGGTCCGCAGCCCGTGGTGCAGCAGCACCGCACCCCGGTGCACTTCACCCGTTTCACGGCATTCGTACGCGGCGCTCGGGTCGAGCCCACACAGCCGGAGCGGGGCGACCGGCTCGCCGTGGTGCTGGGCCTGGAGCAGGGCGAGTACGACGGACTCGTCGCCGTGGACGTACTGCACCGCGCTCAGCCCACCCTCCGGGGGCCGCAACCGGTAAAGGTCGCCGCGCTGGACGACCGGCCGGATGTCCTTGTAGAGGTCCACCCAGTCCCGGGCCTCGACGAGCTCCTGTTCACTCCACTCGGTCAGGTGGCCGCCGACCCCGAGCACCCCGGCCATGGCGCTCACGAACCGGAAGCGCAGCGAGCTGATCCGTCCGTTGAGCTGTGCGTTCGGGCTGTCCGTGACCCAGGCGGCCATGATCCGGGCCGGGTGGATCTGGCTGAAGCCGTGCTGGATGGCGAGCCGATCGAGCGGGTCGGTGTTGTCAGAGGTCCACACCTGGTCCGTACGGGCCATGATGCCGAGGTCGATCCGGCCGCCACCGCCGGAGCAGGACTCGAAGGCGACCTCGGGGTGCGCGGCCCGCAGTCGGTCCAGCAGGGCGTACAGGGCCTCCACGTGCTCGACCCAGAGCTTCTGCGGATACGGCTCACCGGGCCAACCGGCGTCCGTGAAGCAGCGGTTGAAGTCCCACTTCACATAGTCGATCGGGGCGCTGGAGAGCAGGCTGTCGAGCTGATCCCAGAGATACTCCTGGACGTCCTCGCGCGCGAGGTTCAGTACGAGCTGATTGCGGAACTCCGTCCTGGTTCGACCTGGCTGGAACTGCACCCAGTCGGGGTGCGCGCGGTAGAGCTCGCTGTCCGGATTGACCATTTCCGGCTCGACCCAGATCCCGAACTGCATCCCAAGGGCATGCACATAGTCACCGAGCGGCTTGAGCCCGGTCGGGAAGCGGTCCGGGTTGGGGGTCCAGTCTCCGAGCCCGGCCCGGTCGCTGGTCCGCGCCCCGAACCAGCCGTCGTCGACCACGAACAGTTCGACCCCCATGGCCGCGGCCCGCCGCGCCAGTGCCCCCTGCTGTTCCTCGGAGATGTCGAAGTGGGTGGCCTCCCAGGAGTTGAACAGCACCGGCCGGTCCTGGTCCGCGTCCGGGATGACGTACGCGCGCTGGTAGGCGTGCCAGGCCCGGCTCGCCCCGCCGAAGCCGCCGTCGCTCCACAGCCCCGCGAAGACGGGGGTGGTGAACGACTCCCCCGGCTCCAGCCGCAGCAGCCCGGAGTCGTCGTACCCCGCGCCGCCGGAGATCTGCACGCGCGCGTCGGGGAGCTGGGCCACACAGATCCGCCACGAGCCCGACCACCCGAGCGCGCAGCCGTACACCTCCCCGCTCTCCTCACTCGCCCCGCTGTCGAGCGCGACCCACGGCAGATGCTGGTGCCCGGTGTGCCCGCGGCGGCTGCCGATGACCTTCTCACCGTAGGTGAGGGGGGAGCGTACGAGCCGGGACTCGGCCGCCCACCGCCCGTGCAGTTGGGACAGCCGCCAGCCGTCACGCTCGGGCAGCGTCCAGGTCGCGGAGTCGGCGCGCAGCAGCTCCAGGGAGGGGCCTTCGTTGGCGAGGGTCACCCAGCGCTCGACGACGTCCTGGCGCATCCGGTAGTGCAGCGTGATGCCGAGCCCGTCGTCCACGAAACGCAGCCGCAGTTCGTCGCCGTCGGCCTCGTACTCCTCGAAGCGCCACTCGGTGCCGCGCCGCTCGTCCGTCCGGACGGACAGCGCCGGGCGTACGAAGCGCGGGCCGCCCTCGACGGGATACTCCTCGCGCCCGTCCAGCCCGGACTCGAAGGGCCGGTACGGCGGTCCGGGCAGGGCGGCCAGCGACCCGGCGTCGGCGAGAGTGATCCGTGGGCCCCAGTACAGATGGAGCAGCTCGTCGAGGTCGGTCAGCCGCAGTGCGTAGCTGCTCGTGGGCCCCGAGAGAAGCCACGTACGACCATCTCCGCCAATTTCGATCATCAAACCCTCACAAATTCGAACAGCCGCACTCAATCACCAACATCATCAACGGCGTCTCAGCCGGGAGGCAACGGCTGTGGACAACTTCCTTGCCTGAGGAACCCATGTCGTATCGTCGAGAGCGCGATTCCCGTCGGCGAGCGTCGCCGAGCAGCGCCGGCGGCCCAATGGGAGGAGCCCCCGTGACGCAGCAGGTCCCGTCGACCGAGCCTGAGCTGGCCGGAGTGCGCAACTTCCGGGACGTGGGCGGCCTGCCCACCGCGGACGGCCGCCGGGTGCGGTACGGCCGGCTGTTCCGCAGCGGCCATCTCGCGCACGCCACGGAGGGGGACGCCGCGTTCCTCGCCTCCCTGGGGCTGCACACGATCTTCGACTTCCGCAATGCCGCGGATCAGAAGCTGGAGGGGCCGGACGTCGAACTGCCGGGTGTACGGAACGTGAACCTTCCGCTGACCGACCCGGCCGACGGCAGCGAGTTCTGGAAGATGGTCCGCGACGGCCACGTCGACCAGCTGCGCGCCCATCTCGGTGACGGCGGGGCGGCGAACCGGATGATCAATTCCTACCGCGAGATCATCAAGGACCGCACGGCCGAGCACTCCCAGGTGCTGCACGCCCTGGCGGAGGACAGTGTGCCCGCGCTGATGCACTGCGCGGCGGGCAAGGACCGCGCGGGCCTGTCCATAGCCGTGACGCTGCTCGCCCTCGACGTCGAGCGCGACGCCATCGTGGCCGACTATCTGGAGTCGAACGCGACGCACCGTCGTTACAAGGTGCGGCGCAACGGCTCGGAGTCGGCCCGCTCCCCCGAGGTCATGGAACTGCTCAGCCCGCTGTTCGACGCGCGCGCCGAATATCTGAGCGCGGCCTTCGAGACGATCGAGGAGACCTGGGGCGGCGTCGACACCTACCTGGAGCAGGGACTGGGCGTCACTCCGGAGCACCGGGAGCGGCTGCGCGAGCGCCTGCTCGACTGAGCCGCGCCGAAGGGGGCTTACTGGTGCTGCGCCCCCAGCGAGAACAGCAGGAAGATGAAGGCCGCGAAGATGTGGCCGACGGCGATGTAGATGATCAGCCGCACCCACAGGGCACGGGGGAACTTCTCCACCATGGAGCGCCGCGGGGTGGCGGGTGTCGTGGGTTGTGTGGGTTCCGTCATGACATCTCTCCCATGGTCGGGTGTCCTGCCACCGGGCCGAGGCACAGCGCGGCGGTGGGGCTCTGCAGCAGGGTGTGTACGAAGAGGAGTTCGGCCCCCGAGTGGTCGGCGGCCGCGATGCGGTGCGGGGTCAGCGAGTCGAAGTGCGCGCTGTCCCCGGGCGCCAGTACCTGCGCGGTGTCCCCGAGGCGCAGTCTCAGCCGTCCCTGGAGGACGTAGAGCCACTCCTCGCCGGGGTGGACGCGCACGATGTCGCCCTGCGAGCCGTACGGGACCCGCACCCGCAGGGCCTGCATCCCGCGGCCCGAGGCACCGGCCTGCCAGTACGTCCAGCCGCCCGCCTGGGTCGGCTCCATGTCGGCGGCGCGTACGATCGCGTCCCGTTCGGCAACCGTCTCGCCGAGCAGCTCCGAGACCGTCGTACCGTAGATACGAGCGAGTGCGAGCAGCATCGGCAGCGAGGGCTGGCGCTGCCCCGTCTCCAGGCGGGAGAGGTGGGCGGCCGAGAGCCCGGCGGCGCGGGCCGCGGCCTCCAGCGTCAGCGAGGCACGGCGCCGCAGCTCACGCAGCTGCGGTGCGACGACGGGCGGCACCTCGGCTGTCCCGGACTCGGGCGGCACACCGGCCGCCCCCGACTCGACAGGGCTCATGCACTCCATTGAGCCGCAGCATTGCCTCACAGGCAAATTTCTTGCCATAGAGGCAAAATTCGCGCTCCGGTCGGTGCCGAAGGCGGGCCCGCGCCGCGAGCCCGCCCCGAGTGTGCACCCTTTACCGGTTGGCCATCGCCTGCTTGACCAGTGTCTTTCCGAAGTCCCACATGAGCCCGCCGCCGTTGTGCGCGTCGTCCATCACGGCGGTGAAGGCCTCCACGAACCGGTCCACGTCCCGCTCGCCGATGATCAGCGGCGGGATCAGCTTGATCACCTCCAGGTGGTCGCCGGAGACCTGGGTGAGGATGCGGTGCCGCTGGAGCAGCGGGACGACGACCATCTGCGCGAACAGGCCCTTGCGCGCGGCCTGCAGCATGGTCCAGCGGCTGCGCAGCTTCAGCGACTTGGGCCGCCCGAACTCGATGCCGATCATCAGACCCCGGCCACGTACGTCGCTCAGCAGCTCGTACGTGTCGACGAGCGCCGTGAGCCGGGACTTCAGTCGTTCTCCCGTGGCCCGGGCGTTCGCCACGGTCTGTTCGTTCTCCATCACGGAGAGCACGGCGAGACCCGCCACCATGGCCTGCGCGTTCGAGCCGAAGCTCGCCGAGTGGACGAGGACCCGGTCCATGGACGAGTAGACCTTCTTGAAGATCCAGTCCTTGCCGAGGGTCGCGCCGACCGGCACATAGCCGCCGGAGAGCGCCTTGGCCACGCACACCAGGTCCGGTTCGACGCCCTCCTCGTGCTGGTAGGCGTAGAAGTCCCCGGTGCGCCCCAGGCCCGTCTGCACCTCGTCCGCGATGAGCAGCGCCTTGTGCTGGTGCAGCAGCTCCTGGGCGGCGCGCAGATATCCGGGCGGGGCCTCGTGCACGCCCTTGCCCTGGACGGGCTCGACGATCAGCCCGGCGACGTCGCCCTTCTTCAGCTCCCGGGTCAGGACGTCGAGGTCGCCGAGCGGGACGGCCGTGTCGGGCAGCAGCGGGGCGAAGCCGTCGCGGAAGCCGTCCTCGCCGTTCACGGAGAGCGAGCCGGTGGTCAGTCCGTGGAAGGCGTGGGAGCAGTAGAGGATCCTCGGCTTCCCGGTGGCGTACCGGGCGAATTTCAGCGCGGTCTCCACGGCCTCCGTACCGCTGTTGCCGAAGAACACCCGGTCCAGGTGCGGGCTGTGGGTGAGCAGCTTCTCCGCCAGCAGCCCGGGCAGCGGCTGGCAGTCGAAGCGGGTGAGGTCGGCGAGCGAGGCGTCCAGGACGTCGTGCAGCGCCTGGCGGACCACCGGGTGGTGGCGGCCCAGGCCCATCACCCCGAACCCGGCGAGCATGTCCAGGTAGTCGTTGCCGTCCGCGTCCCAGAAGTGCGCGCCCTCGGCCCGCTCGTACACCTTGTCGAAGCCGATGGTGTGCAGCATGCGCGGGAGCTGGTGGTTCAGGTACTTGGTGTGCAGCTCGTAGCGCTCGGCTCCGCGCTCGGCCAGCAGCGCGCCGAGGTCGAACTCCCGCTTCTGAGCAGAGTCGCTCATTCCTGTTTCTCCTTGGACAACTCATCCTCGGACAGCACGTCCTTCGACAGCGCGTCCTTGACGGCCAGGCCGGCGCTGATCCGCCCGGCGATCTCGACGGGCGTGAGACCTATGTCGGCCAGCACCTCCCCGCGCTTGGCGTGCGCGAGGAACTGCTCCGGAATGCCGAACCGCCGTACGGGCACATCGACCTCGGCGTCCCCGAGCGCCAGCGCGACCGCCGCGCCGACGCCTGCCGCCCGGCTGTTGTCCTCGACGACCGCGACGAGCCGGTGCTCGGCGGCGAGGCCGGGCAGCGCCGGGTCGACGGGTTTGACCCAGCGCGGGTCGACGACGGTGCAGCCGATACCGCGGGCCTCGAGGAGCTCGGCCGCCTGGAGGCAGACCGGCGCCATGACGCCGACGGCGACCAGGAGCACGTGCGGACTCTCCACGGAACGGTGCAGGACGTCCAGCCCGCCCAGGTGGTCGACCGCCGGGATCGCGGGGCCGACGGACTCCTTGGGGAAGCGGATCAGCGTCGGCGCGTCGTCGACGGCGACCGCCTCCCGCAGCTGGGCCCGCAGTTGGTCGGCGTCGCGCGGCGCCGCGATCCTGAGGCCCGGCACGACCTGGAGGATCGACATGTCCCACATGCCGTTGTGGGAGGCGCCGTCGACACCTGTGACGCCCGCCCTGTCCAGTACGAATGTGACACCACACCGGTGGAGTGACACATCCATCAGGAGCTGGTCGAAGGCCCGGTTGAGGAAGGTGGCGTAGACGGCGACGACGGGGTGCAGGCCGCCCGTGGCGAGTCCGGCCGCGGACACCGTGGCGTGCTGCTCGGCGATCCCGACGTCCCACACCCGGTCGGGGAAGCGTTCGGCGAACTTCCCGAGTCCCACCGGATGCAGCATGGCCGCCGTGATCGCCACGACGTCGTCCCGCTCCTCACCGATCCGGACGATCTCGTCCCCGAACACCGAGGTCCAGGACGGCCCGCCCGAGGGAGCGAGCGGCTCGCACGTCAGGGGGTCCATCACGCCCACCGTGTGGAAGTGGTCCTCCTCGTGTGCGAGGGCCGGCTCGTAACCGCGCCCCTTCTCGGTCAGGCAGTGCACGAGCACCGGCCCGTGGAAGCGTTTCGCGCGCCGCAACGCGGACTCCACGGCCCCGACATCGTGCCCGTCGATCGGCCCGACGTACTTGAGCCCGAGGTCCTCGAACATGCCCTGCGGCGCGAAGGCGTCCTTGAAGCCCTTCTTCGCGCCGTGCAGCGACTCGTAGATCGTGTGTCCGACGACGGGGGTGCGCAGCAGTACGTCCTTGCCCCAGGCGAGGACCTTCTCGTAACTGTCGGTCGTACGCAGGGTCGCCAGGTGGTTGGCGAGGCCGCCGATGGTCGGCGCGTACGAGCGTTCGTTGTCGTTGACGACGATGATCAGCGGGCGGTCCTTGGCGGCGGCGATGTTGTTCAGCGCCTCCCACGCCATGCCGCCGGTCAGCGCGCCGTCGCCGATGACCGCGACGACATGGCCCTTCTCGCCCTGCACCTGACGGGCCTTGGCGAGCCCGTCGGCCCAGCCGAGCGCCGTGGAGGCGTGGCTGTTCTCGATGATGTCGTGCTCGGACTCCTCGCGCGAGGGATAGCCGGACAGGCCGCCCTTTCCGCGCAGCTTGGAGAAGTCCTGGCGTCCCGTCAGCAGCTTGTGTACGTAGCTCTGGTGGCCGGTGTCCCACAGGATGCGGTCGACGGGTGACTCGAAGACCCGGTGGAGCGCGATGGAGAGTTCCACCACCCCCAGATTGGGCCCGAGGTGACCGCCGGTCCTGGCGACCGCGTGCACCAGGAAGTCCCTGATCTCTTCCGCCAGTTCACCGACGTCCGCCTCGGACAGCGCCTTCAGGTCGCGTGGTCCCCGGATGCTCTCCAGAATCGTCACGCTCGGGCCCCCTCTCGGTCCGTGCTGATCAACTCACGGTGACGGCCGGTTCGCCGGAGGCGACGCCGTCGTTCTCCATCTGCTCGGCGAGCTTCATCGCTTCCTCGATGAGGGTCTCGACGATCTTCGACTCGGGTACGGTCTTGATGACCTCGCCCTTGACGAAGATCTGCCCCTTGCCGTTGCCGGAGGCGACCCCCAGGTCCGCCTCCCGTGCCTCTCCGGGGCCGTTGACGACGCAGCCCATGACCGCGACGCGCAACGGGACCTCCATCCCCTCCAGACCGGCCGTGACCTCGTCGGCCAGCTTGTAGACATCGACCTGGGCGCGCCCGCAGGACGGACACGAGACGATCTCCAGGCGCCGCTGCTTCAGGTTCAGCGACTCCAGGATCTGGAGGCCGACCTTGACCTCCTCGGCGGGCGGCGCGCTGAGGGAGACCCGGATGGTGTCCCCGATGCCCTCGCTGAGCAGCGCCCCGAAGGCGACGGCCGACTTGATGGTCCCCTGGAACGCCGGACCGGCTTCCGTCACGCCGAGGTGCAGCGGATAGTCGCACTGGGCGGCGAGCTGCCGGTAGGCGTTGACCATCACCACGGGGTCGTTGTGCTTCACGGAGATCTTGATGTCCCGGAATCCGTGCTCCTCGAAGAGGGAGGCCTCCCACAGCGCCGACTCGACGAGCGCCTCGGGCGTCGCCTTGCCGTACTTCTGCAGCAGCCGCCGGTCGAGCGACCCGGCGTTGACCCCGATCCGGATCGGGGTGCCCGCGTCCGCGGCGGCCCGGGCGATCTCGCGCACCTTGTCGTCGAACTGCTTGATGTTGCCCGGGTTCACCCGCACCGCCGCGCAGCCCGCGTCGATGGCCGCGAACACGTACTTGGGCTGGAAGTGGATGTCCGCGATCACCGGGATCTGCGACTTGCGGGCGATGGTCGCGAGGGCGTCCGCGTCATCCTGCGTGGGACAGGCGACGCGGACGATCTGGCAGCCGGACGCGGTGAGTTCCGCGATCTGCTGCAGGGTGGCGCCGATGTCCGACGTACGCGTCGTCGTCATCGACTGCACCGACACGGGTGCTCCGCCCCCGACCGCCACCGGTCCGACCTGGATCTGCCGCGACGCACGACGCTCGGCGATCGGTCGGACCGGCACCTCGGGGAGGCCCAAGGAAACGGCGGTCATGTCGTCACCCGCGGCTTTCCATGAAGGTCTCGCGGGCGGCGCGCAGCGACTCCTTGAGGGAGCCCATGGTGGCGAGGACGGCGGTCGGCTCATAGCCGCAGTGCGCCATGCAGTTCGCGCAGCGCTCGTCCTTGCCGCGGCCGTAGGAGTCCCAGTCGGTCTCCTCCAGAAGTTGCCTGTACGTCTGCACGTACCCGTCGCTCATCAGGTAGCAGGGCCGCTGCCAGCCGAAGAGCGAGTAGCTGGGGATCGCCCACGCGGTGCACGGGAAGTCGACCTTGCCCTCCAGGAAGTCCAGGAAGAGCGGGCTCTGGTTGAGCCGCCAGCGGCGCCGGTTGCCGCCCGCGAAGGCCTTCTTGAACAGCTCCCGGGTCTGCTGGACGCCGAGGAAGTGCTCCTGGTCGGGCGCCTTCTCGTAGGCGTAGGCGGGCGAGAGCATCATCTCGTCCACCTTCAGGTCGTCATTGAGGAAGTTCAGGACCTCGATGACGGTCTGCGGGGTGTCGGTGTTGAAGAAGGTCGAGTTGGTGGTGACGCGGAAGCCGCGCCGCTTGGCCTCCTTGATGGCCTCGACCGCCTCGTCGAAAGTGCCTTCCTTGGCCACCGACTCGTCGTGCCGCTCGCGCAGCCCGTCGATGTGCACGGCCCACGCAAAGTAGGGCGAGGGCTTGAACTTGTCCATCTTCTTGCGCATCAGCAGCGCGTTCGTGCACAGGAAGACGAACTTCTTCCTGGCCACCAACTGCCGTACGATCTCGTCGATCTGCGGGTGCATCAGCGGCTCACCGCCGGCGATGGAAACCATCGGCGCACCGGATTCGAGGACCGCTCCCACGGCCTGGGCGACGGGCATGCGCTGCTTGAGCACCCCCGCCGGGTGCTGGATCTTGCCGCATCCCTCGCACTTGAGGTTGCAGGCGAAGAGGGGTTCCAACTCGACAAGCAGCGCGAACTTGTCCCGTTTCCTGAGCTTCTGTTCAAACAGGTACGCAGCGACCTTCATGGACTGCCGAAGCGGCATAGCCATCTGGCTCACCTCCGAGGGAGCAACAAAGAACGGTGCCATTCAAAGAAAGCGGGAAGGACGGCACGAAGAACACGGAAAGCCGATATTCCACCGCGTACCGTTCCGATACGGACGAGTTCATGTTCTGGAGCGTCAACGACCACTCGTACGGCCGCAACCGGGCGCGCGCCCGCACGCACGGCGCTGTGGAGCGTGGCCGCTGATTCCATATCGACCGCGATTGCGCCGGTCGCGAGCAGATCCGACCGTTCGTGACCGCGGACGACGTGATCGGAGCCGGTGAGTGGTCCGGTGTGGACGGTGCGCCCGGGCACGGCGCGCACCAGTTCCTTGACGAGCAGTTCGGTGCCCACACATGGGGTGCTGCCGCGCGGGTCCCGGGCCTCCTCGGCGACCACCAGGTCACCGGGGTGCATGCCCGGGGCGAGCCCCGCACAGAAGCCCGTGGCCAGCACGGCGGCCTCGCTCAGCGCCGGGTCGGCGAGGACCCGGGTGATCGAGCGCTCGGCGGCCTTGGGCCCCATGCCGGTGCGCAGGACTGTGACGGGCCCGTCGGCGCCGGTGCGGTCGCCGCTGCGCAGGGCGAGGTGCTCGATGCCGAGCGCGCAGGCGATAAGGAGCGGGGCCGACGCAACCTGCCTGTCCATCAGTCCCCCTTGACCTCGGCGAACGTCTCGCCGTGGACGAAGCTCGGCTCGCCGTGGGCATAGCGGCCGAGCGCGGTGAGCGGGAAGACCTGTCGGTAGAGGTGGTAGTTGATCGAGAAGTCCCACGGGAACCCGGTGCCGGTGAAGTACGGCTCGTCCCAGGAGCCGTCCGCCAGCTGGGTCTCCGCGAGCCATTGGACCCCGCGCTCGACGGCCTTGGCCTCCCGCTCCCCCGCGGCCAGCAGGGCGAGCAGGGCCCACGCGGTCTGCGAGGCGGTCGAGGCGCCGCGGCCGCTCCACTCGGCGACGTCGTCGTAGGAGCGCAGATCCTCGCCCCAGCCGCCGTCGTCGTTCTGCACGCCCTCCAGCCAGGCCACGGCCCGGCGGATCGCCGGGTGCGAGGCGGGCAGTCCGGCGGCCACGAGCGCCGGGACCACCGACCCCGTTCCGTAGACGTAGTTGACGCCCCAGCGGCCGAACCAGGATCCGTTCGGCTCCTGGTGGGCGAGCAGCCACTCGATGCCCCGGCGGGTGCGCGGGTCGTGCGAGAGCCCCTCGACCGCGAGCATCTCCACCACATGGGCGGTGACGTCGGCGGACGGCGGGTCGATGACCTCCCCGAAGTCGCAGAACGGCAGCCGGTTGGGGAAGGCGCTGGTGTTGTCGACGTCGAAGGCACCCCAGCCGCCGTCCTTGGACTGCATACCGAGGTTCCACCGCACCCCGCGCCCGATGGCGTTCTCGACGCGGTCCGGGTCGTGGTGGCTGACCCGGCGCAGCGCGAGGGCGACCTCGGCGGTGTCGTCGATGTCGGGATAGTTGTCGTTGTGGAACTCGAACGCCCATCCCCCCGGCGGGAGTTGAGGGCGCTTCACCGCCCAGTCCCCGGGCCGGACGATCTCCTCTCCGAGCATCCAGTCCGCGGCCTTCACGAGCTGCGGATGGTCGGCGGGCAGGCCCGCGTCGGCGAGCGCGATGGTGGCGAGGCAGGTGTCCCACACGGGCGACTGACAGGCCTCGATCATCCGGGCGCCGTCCTCACGCCAGACCGCGAAGCGGTCCAGTGACGCCAGCCCCTCGCGCATCACCGGGTGTTGGAGGTCGTAACCGAGCAGGTGCAGCGCGATGACCGAGTACACCGCGGGCGGCTGGATGCCGCCCCAGCAGCCGTCGTTCTCCTGCCGTTCGATGATCCAGCGCCCAGCCTGGTTCATCGCGGCCCGGCGCAGTCGGCGCGGGGCGAATTTGCGGTACTGGTGCAACGCCTTGTCGAGACGCTGGAAGACCCCGTCCCAACTCGCCGCGGGGGCCGGAGGCTTGACCGGGTTGGGGTCCCGGGCGTCGGTGTGCAACTCGTCGAGCGGGAACGGCGCGGGCCGCACCGGGCGCTTCGCCGAGACGATGGTGAGCGGCACGATCGTCTGCCGGGCCCAGCAGCCGAAGTCGTAGATGTTGAGCGGCATCCACTTGGGGAAGTAGATGAGTTCCGGCGGGAGTTCGGGCAGGTCGTCCCACTTCCACCAGCCGAAGAGGGCGAGCCAGATCCGGGTGAAGACACGGGCCGAGGCGATACCGCCCCGCTCGCGGATCCAGGCGGCCGCCCGCGCCATGTGCGGCTCGTCCGGCCGGTCCCCGGCCAGCCGCAGGGCGACGTACGCCTCGATGGTGGCGGAGAGCTCGCCGGGGCCGCCGTAGAAGGTGGCCCAGGTGCCGTCCTCGCGCTGCTCGCCGCGGATGAACAGCCCGGCGGCGCGTGTGGTCCTCTCGTCGCGGATTCCCAGGAACTGACGGAGGAGCAGGTCCTCGGCGTCCATCGTGACGTTCGTCTCGAGGTCGCCCTTCCACCAGCCCTCCGGGTCCTGCAGCGAGAGCAGGAAATCGGTGGCGCGCTGTATGGCGTGCGTGGCGACGTCTCGGGTCTCGACTGTCCCGGCCGCCACGGGAGTCGTCTGTTGCTGGATTTCGCTGGCCGCGGCAGCGCGGGGCGGCAGTGCCCCGGTGCTTCCGTCGGTCGTCGCTGTCATGGCTTCCCCTTCGTGCAGTGGTACGTCTCTGCTGTGGGTCCGCCGTCGGCCGGTGCGTGACGCTCCCGCGGCACCGGCCGGCGACTACGCGAGGTTTATTCGACCGATAGTGATCATCTCTTTCGTACGACGACGAAGTCGGCGAGCGCCACGAGCTGGGCCCGCACCTGGTCGGGCATCTCCACGGCGTCCAGGGCCTCGATGGCGATGGTGTGCTGGCGGCGTGCCTCCTGGGCGGTCCACTCGCGGCCGCCCGCCTCCTCGATGAGCGCGGCGCGCGCGGCGAACTCCTCCTCGGAGAAGTTCTCGAAGTCGCTGGCCTTGGCGTCTTCGGCGAGCAGTTCGCCGAGCCGCTCGGAGGCGGGTCCGCCCGCGGCGAGCGCGGCCACGACCGGCAGGGACTTCTTGCGCTGGCGCAGATCGCTCCAGGTCTGCTTGCCGGTGGCCTCCGGGTCGCCCCAGATGCCGAGGAGGTCGTCGACGGCCTGGAAGGCCAGGCCGAGGTGGTAGCCGTACTTCTCCAGCGTGTCCGCGGTCCGGTCGTCGGCGCCGCCGAGGACCGCGCCGATGGAGCAGGCGCAGGCGAGCAGGGCACCCGTCTTGTTGCCCTCCATCTCCAGGCACTCCTCGACGCTGACCCGGTCGCGGTGCTCGTAGGAGATGTCCTGGGCCTGGCCGTCGATGAGGGCGCGGGTGGCGGTGGTCAGCCGGCGGGTGGCACGGCCGGCCTCGACGGTGCCGAGTTCGAGGAGGATCTCGTTGGCCAGCGCGAACAGGGCGTCGCCGACGAGGATGGCCTGGGCGGGGCCGTGCACCTTCCAGACGGTGTCGCGGTGTCGGCGCTGTTCGTCGCCGTCCATCAGGTCGTCGTGCAGCAGTGAGAAGTTGTGCACCAGTTCGACCGCGACCGCGCCGGGCACGCCGACCTCCGGGGCGGCACCGGCGGCCTGCGCGGAGAGCACGGCGAGCGCGGGGCGCACCGCCTTGCCGCCGTCGCCGTCCGCGGGGTTGCCCTGGGCGTCGATCCAGCCGAAGTGGTAGGCGGCGACGGTGTCCATGGGAGCGGCAAGGCGGTCGACGGCCGCCCGCAGCACCGGTGTGGCCAGGGTCCGGCCGCGCTCAAGGAGCGCGGTCACGTCCACCGCGTCGGCAGCCTTGTCGGCCGGGGGCACAGTGGGCACAGTCTCTCCTCTTGTTGCGGTACCGGGGGTGCGGGGGTCTGCCGCGCGCTCATCGAGCATCAGGCCGCCTCCTCGAACGCGAAGAGGTGGTCGCGGGGCCGGCCCAGGGCGCTCAGCGCGGCTCCCGCCGCACGGACACCGCTGCGGACCGCACTCTCCATGGTCGCGGGCCACCCGGTGGCGGTCCACGCGCCGGCCAGATACAGGCCGGGGGCTTTTGTGCGGGCGCCGGGCCGCAGCCGCCCGACGCCTGGGGTGGGAGCGAACGTCGCCGTGCGCTCCCGGGTCACGAAGAAGTCCTTCACCTCGGCGCCGCGCGCGGCGGGCAGCAGCCGCTCCAGCTCCGGCAGATAGCGCTCGCGAAGCACGGCGACGGGCTCGTCGATCTCGTCCTGAGCGGCCGACTGCGAGAGGGCGAGGTACTGCCCTTCCCGCAGCCCGGACGCCTCGGTACGGTCGAAGACCCACTGCACCGGGGAACCGAGCGCCGCGAAGAACGGACGCGCGAGCACCTTCCGGTCGTAGACGACATGGACGTTGAGGATCGGCGCGGTACCGATCTCCAGGAGCCGTTCGGGGGCGTCGAGTGCTCCCTCGGGCAGCAGATCGTGGGCCTCGCGCTGGGGTACGGCGAGGACGACGGTGTCGGCGTCGAGCGTTTCGCCGGGAACCTGAACGGTCCAACGCCCGTTCCCGTTAAGGGAGATGGAGGTGACGCGTGTACGGACTTCGGTACGCACGCCCGCGGAGTCGAGCGCCTTGCGGGCCAGGGTGTCGTGCAGTTCGCCCAGCGGGACGCGTGCCCAGCCGATGTCGGCCGCGCCCGGGTCGGACAGCAGACCGGTCTTGAACACCATCGCGGCGAGCCCGAGCGACGAGTCGCCGGCCACCGCGTTGAGGGTGGCGACCCCCACCAGGTCCCACAGTGCCTCGATGGCACGCTCCGACTGGCCGTGCGCGGCGAGCCAGCTGCCGAAGTTCTGGTCGTCGAGGGCCGGATCGTCGAGATCGAGCGCCTTGAGTGCCAGGGCGGCACGCCCTACCTTGGCGCGCTCGGCGAGCGACAGATGCTGATACGTCGCGAGGCCGCGCGCGAGATGCAGCGGTACGGGCAGTGCGTCGCGGCCGATTCTGCCGAGTCGTCGGCCGGGTTTGCCCTCGGCGTCGAGAACGGGCACGTCGAGACGATCCTGCAGCGGCGCGAGCGAGGCCCCGTCGATGCGGTCGAGGAAGCGGCGGTAGGCGGTGCAGCAGCGCAGATACACATGCTGACCGTTGTCCACGGTGAGCTCGCCGCGCTGGAAGGAGAAGGCCAGTCCGCCGAGCCGCGGCCGCCCCTCGAGCAGGGTGACCCGCACTCCGGCGTCGGCCAGCGCGAGCGCGGCGGTGATCCCGGCCAGCCCTCCCCCGACCACCACGGCGGCATCCCGCCCGTCGCCCGCCACCACCCTTTCAAGGCCGCGCTTCGCGCCCTCTTCTTTCGGGCTGCCCGAGGTCTTCGCGGGCTGCGTGTCCTCGCTCATCGTGCACCCTCCCCAGCGGCCGTGCCGCGGTGATTGAACGGTGCACGGTAGGCCGTCGCAGTCAGGGACGCCACCGGGCTCCGGAGGGTTGCGTGCCGCTTTTCGCCGGTGGAATCACCTTGGCCCAAATTGTCCATCAGGTGCGCCTCCTGACGGTACGGCGTGAGACGTGCCGGGCGTCCAGTCCGGACAGACCGCGCACCGCGACATACGCCTTCTCGCGCCCGGGCAGCGAGACGCGGCCGCGCAGCACCGCCTCCGGCTCGCGCTCGATGCGGTCGAGGAGCCGCCGGTAGATACCGGCCATGGCCGCGACACAGGCGCCGCTGCGCCGGTCGAGCATGGGCAGCAGCCGGTAGCCCTCCGCGAAAAGAGTGCGGGCCCGTCGCACTTCGAAGTGGACGAGGCCCGCGAAGTCGGAGCCCTCGGGTGGAGTCGGCCCGTTGAACCCGGCCGAGCAGCCGAACTTCGCGAGGTCGTCGGCGGGCAGATAGGTACGCCCGCCCGCCGCGTCCTCCCGTACGTCCCGAAGGATGTTGGTGAGTTGCAGCGCGAGCCCGAGCGTGTCCGCATACTCCGGCGCACGCTCGGCGCCGCGCGCCCCCGGTTCCGTACCGAACACGCCGAGCGAGAGCCGCCCGATCGCCCCGGCCACGCACCGGCAGTACACCTTCAGGTCGTCCCAGGTCTCGTACGTCTCACCGCGTACGTCCATCAGGACGCCGTCGATGAGTTCGTCGAGGCCGCCGAGCGGCACCGGGAAGTACGCGGCCGTATGACTGAGGGCGACCGCGACCGGGTCGGTGTCGTCCTCGTCGACCCGGCCCTCGCGGACCCGGGCGAGCAGCGCCTTGGTGTCCTCGAGACGAGCCGTCTTCACCTCCGGCGCCAGCGCGCCGTCGCCGATGTCGTCGACACGCCGTGAGAACGCGTAGAGCGCCGACATCGCGCGACGCTTGGGCGTCGGCAGAAGTCTGATGCCATAGGCGAAATTACGGGCCTGCTGACCGGTCACTGCCTCGCAGTAGCTGTAAGCGGCGAGTACCGGTGCGGACACGTGCTGTTCCGACTCCACGCTCCGGATCACCCCTCTCCTCGCAGAGTCACTCCCACCTCGCGCAGCAACTGGAGCTTGCCGGGCTTGGGCGGGCCGGGAAGTACGTCGTATTCGGCGGCGGCAATCGCGCGGATTGCCGCCCTTCCCCCTGCCACGAACCCCGCGAGCAGCAGCTTCAACCTGCCGTGGACGCTACCCACGAGGGGGGTGCCTTCATTCAGGAGGTGGAGCGCGCGTTCTGATTCGTATGCAACGAGCGCGCGCACCGATGCGCCTGCTGTGGCCGTGGCGAGATCCGCCTCCTGGACATGGAAGCGCTTCATGTCCTCGGCCGGCAGGTAGATGCGGTCGCGGCCGAGGTCCTCGGCGACGTCCTGAAGGTGCTCGGCGATCTGCAGCGCGGTACACACCGCGTCGGAGCGGCGGATGCGCTCGGGCGTCGAGGTGCCGGTGACGGAGAGGACGAGGCGGCCCACGGGGTTGGCGGACAGCTCGCAGTAGGCCAGCAGGTCGTCGTAGGTCTCGTACCGCTTGATCAGCTGGTCCTGGCGGTTCGCGGCGATCAGCCCGAGAAAGGGCTCGGGGGTGAGGCTCGCGCGCCGGACCGTGGGCTGCAGACGGCGCAGCAGCGGGTGGTGCGGCGTCGAGTCGAACACGCGGTGCAGGTCGGCCTCGAAGGCGTCGAGGAGCGCGAGGCGGTCCTCGGCCTTTTCGGGCGACACGCCGAGCAGCCTGGCGTCCGCGCCGCCCGGGGCGAGGTCGCCGTCGCCGATGTCATCGACAAGGCGGGCGAAGCCGTAGACGGCCATCAGATCGTCGCGCCAGGCCTTGGGCAGGAAGAAGGGCGCCACGGGAAAGTTCTCGCCCGCGGCCTTGTCGAGCGTTCCGCGCTCCGGATCACCAGAACGCGCCGTACCGGCTTGGGTCACCGCTCGCCGCCCGGCGCGGGGACGGCACACGCGTCGCGGAGCTGGAGAGTTTCCGTAGCCATTGCCGTCACATCTCCCGTTCTACACTGCCGACCCAATAGTGCCCATTTCGGACACGCCGCCCAGAACTCGGCACGGCGCGCCGGTGCCGGGTGTCGCGCAATATCGCCCCACTTGCCGCGATTCAGCACCGGTACAGCTTACGTTGTACAACGCAGCAAGGTTCGTCGGGGTGTCCTGCACATCACAACAACACACCGATTGGCGTCAAGATTCCTAAGGCCAGCCGGAGTTGGCGTTTCCTTTGCAGACGCAGGGCCCCGCCGGACCGTTCCGGCGGGGCCCTGGGCGAAACGGGCTACTTGCCCGTGAACTTCTCGTACTCCTTGAGGACCTCGTCGGTCGGACCGTCCATCCGCAGCTCACCGCGCTCCAGCCAGAGCACGCGGTCGCAGGTGTCGCGGATCGAATTGTTGTTGTGACTGACCAGAAACACCGTGCCCGCGCTCTTGCGCAGCTCGCGGATGCGGGCCTCGGAGCGCCTCTGGAAGGAGCGGTCGCCGGTGGCGAGGGCCTCGTCGATCATCAGGACGTCGTGGTCCTTGGCGGCCGCGATGGAGAAGCGCAGGCGCGCCGCCATGCCGGACGAGTAGGTGCGCATCGGCAGGGTGATGAAGTCGCCCTTCTCGTTGATGCCCGAGAAGTCGACGATCTCCTGGTAGCGCTCTTTGATCTGCTCGCGGGACATGCCCATCGCGAGCCCGCCCAATATGACGTTCCGCTCGCCCGTCAGGTCGTTCATCAGGGCCGCGTTCACGCCGAGCAGCGAGGGCTGGCCGTCGGTGTAGACCTTGCCGCTCTCGGCGGGCAGCAGGCCGGCGATGGCACGCAGGAGCGTGGACTTGCCGGAGCCGTTGGAGCCGATGAGGCCGATGGCCTCGCCGCGGTAGGCGATGAAGGAGACGCCTCTGACAGCGTGCACCTTGCGCACACCGCGCTCCTCGCCGCGCTTGACGATGCGGCTGAGGGCGGCGGTGGCACTGCCCTTGCCGGTCTTGGCGCCGTTGACGCGGTAGACGATGTGCAGCTCGTCCGCGATGACGGTGGGGATGTGGGACACCTGGTCAGCCACGGCCGTACCTCTCCTCTGCCTTCCAGAAGTAAACGAACCCGCCGGCGGCGAGGACCACGGCCCAGAAGGTCGCGATGGCCCACACGTGCGGCGGCAGGTTCTCCGCGCCGTATCCGTCGATGAGCGCGAAGCGCATCAGATCCATGTAGATCGCGGCCGGGTTCACCTGGAGCGCGCGAATGAACCACTCCGGCCGCCCGACGAGCATGTTGTTGATGGAGAACATGACGCCCGAGGTGTACATCCAGGTGCGCAGGATGAACGGCATCAGCTGGGCGAGGTCCGGGGTCTTGGCGCCCAGCCGGGCGACGATCAGCGCGAGGCCGGTGTTGAAGAGGAACTGCAGCACCAGCACCGGGACGATCAGCAGCCAGGACAGGCTCGGGTAGCTGCCGAAGCCGATCACCACGACAAACAGCACGAGCATCGAGAAGAGCAGCTGCTGCAGCTGCTGGAGCGCGAAGGAGATGGGCAGCGAGGCGCGCGGGAAGTGCAGCGCGCGCACCAGCCCCAGGTTGCCCGAGATCGCGCGGACGCCCGCCATGATCGAGCTCTGCGTGAAGGTGAAGACGAAGACACCGGTCACCAGGAACGGGATGTAGGTGTCGTGCGACATGCCCCGGCCGGCCTTCAGGATCACGCCGAAGATGAAGTAGTAGACGGCCGCGTTCAGCAGCGGCGTCGCCACCTGCCACAGCTGGCCGAGTTTGGCCTGGCTGTACTGGGCGGTGAGCTTCGCCTGCGAGAAGGCGAGGATGAAGTGGCGCCGCCCCCACAGCTGACGGACGTACTCCGCGAGTCCGGGCCGGGCCCCGCTGACCGCGAGCCCGTACCTGGCGGCCCGATCGGCTGCGGAGAGCCCGTCGTCGGGCGACGGAGGGTCACTCACCGCGACTGCTCCGTCATGCGCTGTCTCACTCACCAATGGAAACTTTCGTCTTCGGAATACGCACGTCCTGGTCGGGCAGGGCCAAGAGGCACGCGACCGGAGGACGGTCCGCGTGCTGTCAGGATCGAGCTTGTCAGATGACGAACGGGCTTGTCAGATGACGGGAGGACGGCCGAGGCGGGTCAGCCGCCACACCGTACGCCACTTCATGGGGCGCCGGCGTCCGCACGGACTGGTCCAGCCCTCCTTGAAACCGCCGAACCACGCCTTCAGGGCGGGTCCCGAGGGGCGGCGGGCCAGCGTCAGGAGCATCCACACGCCGAGGTAGACGGGGACGAGCGGCGCGGGAAGGTTCCGGCGCGCGAGCCAGACGCGGTTGCGGGCCACCATGCGGTGGTAGACCGCGTGCCGCGAAGGGGCGGTCGTGGGGTGGTACAGCACCATGTCGGAGCGGTAGTCGATCATCCAGCCCGCGTCGAGGGCCCGCCATGCCAGGTCGGTTTCCTCGTGGGCGTAGAAGAATTCGTCCGGGAGCCCGCCGACCTCGGCGAAGACCTTCGTACGGACCGCGTTGGCGCCGCCGAGGAAGGTGGTGACGCGCGAGGAGCGCATCGGGTCGGAGGCGCGCAGCCGCGGTACGTGGCGGCGCTGGGTCTCCTTGGTCTCGGGGTCGGCGATCCGGAAGCTGATGATGCCGAGCTCCGGGTCGGCGGCGAAGGCCCGACGGCACAGCTCGGCGGTGTCGTGGGTGGCGAGGAGGCCGTCGTCGTCGAGGAAGAGCAGGATGTCGACGTCCGTGCCGCCGTGGCCGAAGGCCTCGATACCGACGTTGCGGCCGCCCGGGATGCCGAGGTTCTCGGGCAGCTCGACGGTGCGTATGCCGTCGGGGACGTCCGGGACGGGCGAGCCGTTGCCGACCACGACCACCTCGACGCGGTCGCCGTCCTGCTTGGCGACGGAGTCCAGCAGGGCTCGGAGTTCGTCGGGGCGGTTGCCCATGGTGATGATGACCGCGCCGACCTTCATCGCCGTACTCACTTCAGCCTGCTGGAGGCGAGAATGGACACGAGGTGCAGCACGGTCTGCAGGATCGCGATGCCGGCCAGGACCGCGACGCCCAGCCGGGAGAAGAACAGGTCTCCCCGCACCGAGTCCAGGATCGCCAGTACCAGGATCAGCAGGGATGCCTCCATACCGAGCACCAGCCGGTGGAACTTCAGCGCCGCGGCGGCCTTGCGGGCCAGCGCCATGCCGGACGACCGCGGCTCGGACGCCGACTCCTTGACCGGCGGGAGCCCGCCCTGGTGGCGGGCGACGCCGACGAGGTCGGTCTCGGCCTTGATCAGGATCGCGCCGAGGGCGGCCAGGGTACCGAGGAAGGCCCAGAGCCAGTCGATCCGACCGGAACCCCACAGATCGGCGGCGCGCAGGCCGAAGCCGACGAGCACCGCGGCGTCGGTCAGATAGGCGCCGACCCGGTCCAGGTAGACCCCACCGAGCGAGAACTGCTGCTTCCAGCGCGCGATCTCGCCGTCGACGCAGTCGAGCAGCAGGTACAACTGGACACAGACCACGCCGAGCACGGCGCCCGCGATCCCCGGCACCAGCAGGGCCGGGGCCGCGAGGACGCCGAAGACGGTCATCAGGTAGGTCAGCTGGTTGGGCGTGACCCTGGTGTTCACCAGGTAGCGGTCGACCCGCAGGGACACCTCACGCATATAGAGGCGTCCCATCCAGTGCTCACCGCTGCGCCGGTCCTTCACCCCTGCGGGATGGACGACCGGGCGGAGTTCAGCTACCGATGGCCTTGACATAGTCGGCGTAGATGTCCTTGATCTGGTCGGTCTTGAGGTCGAGGTGTTCGAGGATCGTGTAGCGGCCGGGCCGGGTCTGCGGGGCGAACTCCACGGCCCGGACGAACTCGTCCGTGGTGAAGCCGATCTCCTCCGCCAGCACCGGCAGCCCGTGCCGGCGCAGCACCTCGGCCGTGTACGCCGACTCCTCGTGCGCCCCGCGCAGGAACATCGCGAACGCGGCGCCGAGACCGCACTGCTCGCCGTGGCTCGCGGCGCGCTTGGGATACAGCAGGTCGAAGGCGTGGTTGATCTCGTGGCACGAGCCCGAGGCGGGGCGCGAGTCGCCCGAGATCGACATCGCGATGCCGGTGAGGACCAGCGCCTCGGCGAGCACCTGGAGGAAGCCGTTGTCCCCGATGCCGCCCGGGTGCCGCAGCACCGCCTCGCCTGCCTGGCGCGCCATGGCGGAGGCGAGGCCGTCGATCTTCTCGCCGGTGACGCGGTTGGAGAGCTCCCAGTCCGCGATCGAGTTGATGTTGGAGATCGCGTCACCGATGCCGGCGCGCACGAAGCGGGCCGGGGCCTCGTGGATGACGTCCAGGTCGATGACGACGGCGATCGGGTTCGGCACGCCGTACGAGCCGCGGCCCGCGTCGTTGTCGAGGGTGGCGACCGGGGAGCACAGGCCGTCGTGCGCGAGGTTCGTCGGTACGGCGACCAGCGGCAGGCCCACGCGGGCCGCCGCGAACTTGGCGCAGTCGATGATCTTGCCGCCGCCGAGGCCGACGACCGCGTCGTAGCGGCCGACCTTTATTTCGCCTGCCAGCCGGACCGCGTCGTCGAGGGTGCCACCGCCCACCTCGTACCAGCTGGCGCCGGGCAGAGTGGGCTCGAGCCGCTCGCGCAGCCTGGCACCCGAGCCGTTGCTCACCGCGACGGCCAGCTTCCCGGAGTGCGAGATCCGCTGGTCGGAGAGCACGCTCGCCAGGTCGTCCAGGGCACCCGGACGGATGTCGACGACGACGGGCGAGGGGATGAGCCTCGTCAGTACTGGCACGCGATCTCACGTCCCTTGGCCAGGTCGTCGTGGTTGTCGATCTCGACCCACTTGACCTCACCGATCGGCGCCACATCGATCTTGAAGCCGCGGTTGACGAGCTCCTGGTAGCCGTGCTCGTAGAACTGCTGCGGGTCGGTCTCCCACACCGTCTTCAAGGCGTCGGTCAGGTCGGCGGCGGCGTCGCCCTCGATGAGGGTGACGCCGATGTACTCGCCGGTGGCCTCGGAGGGCTCCATCAGCTTGGTGATCTTCTGGACGCCCTTGTCGGGGTCGACGACGACCTTCATCTCCTCGTCGGCGAGCTTCTTCACCGTGTCGAGGGCGAGGATGATCCTCTTGCCGTCGCCGCGGGCGGCCAGCAGCGTCTTCTCGACGGAGACCGGGTGCACGGTGTCGCCGTTGGCGAGGATCACACCGTCCTTGAGGGCGTCACGGCCGCACCACAGGGAGTAGGCGTTGTTCCACTCCTCGGCCTTGTCGTTGTCGATGAGGGTGATCTTGAGGCCGTACTTGGCCTCCAGAGCGTCCTTGCGGTCGTACACGGCTTCCTTGCGGTAGCCGACGATGATCCCGACCTCGGTCAGCCCGATCTCGGCGAAGTTGCCGAGCGTCAGGTCCAGGACCGTGATGCTGTCCTCTATGCCCGCGGGGCCCACCGGCACGAGAGCCTTGGGGAGGCTGTCGGTGTAGGGACGCAGACGCCGTCCGGCGCCGGCCGCAAGCACGAGGCCGATCATGCGGGTTCTCCTTCATCGTGTACGGCGGGTGCGCCGCCCAAATGGGCGGCCACCCAGAAGCGGATGCTCTCGACGAGCACCAGCAGCGCCACGCCCACGGCGATCACCGTGAGCGCGACCTTGAACTGTGCGGCGGTGAGCAGCGCGGCCAGGACGGTGACCAGCAACGTCCTGCCTTCGTGCCCGCCGATCGCCCGCACCAGCCAGTGCGGGGGGGCTCCGGCGTCGCCGCGGATGCGGTACACCGTGTCGTAGTGATGGTAGGCGACGGCGGCCACCAGGCCGAAAGCCGCAGGAAGCGCCCCGTTCACGTCGGCCTTGGCTGCCAGTACGAGGACGGTGAGGTATTCGGCGGCGCGGTAGAAAGGGGGGACCAGCCAGTCGAGGGCGCCCTTGAGGGGGCGGGCGAGTGCCACGGGCGACAGGAGTACGTAGATCACGGCGCCCAGGACGGGCCACCAGCTGCCGTACGGGGAGAGCGCGGCTCCGAGCACCACGAGGGCTCCGGCGACGAAGGCGACGAACGCGGGACCACGGCGCACGGCCCCGCGCGTGACGCGGGTCAGCAGCTCGGCGAGCGGGCCGGAGTCGGTGAGGTCGACCAGCGCCTGCGCCGCCCGGTCCGTACGGCGCGCCTTGCGGGTCAGCGAGCGCAGCACACGGCCCGCCGTGGTGTACGTCGCGGCGAACGCGCAGCCGATGAGCAGCGCGTAGAAGGTGATGCGGGGGGTCGTCAGTGCCGTGAGGACGGCGATCATCGCCCATCGTTCGCCGATGGGCAGGACTATCATCCGGCGCACCCAGACCGTCCAGCCGACGCTGTCGAGCTTGTCCGACAGGGCGGCGGTGGGGCTGGTGTTGGCGGTGGCGTCGTGGTTCGCCTCGTTGAAGGAGAAGTCCACGACGTGCCGGCAGGTCTGCAGGATCATCGCGCCGAGGGCGAGTGCCCACACGTCGTCGCCGCCGCGGGCCGCGCCGAGGGCGAGGCCCGCGTAGTAGGCGTACTCCTTGGCGCGGTCGAAGGTGGCGTCCAGCCAGGCGCCGAGCGTCGAGTACTGCAGGGAGTAGCGGGCCAGCTGCCCGTCCGTGCAGTCCAGGACGAAGGAGAACAGCAGGAGCAGACCGGCCGCGACGAAGCCGGCCCGGGTGCCGGTGGCGGCGCAGCCCGCGGCGATCAGCGCGGTGAGGAGGGAGGCGGTGGTGACCTGGTTCGGGGTCAGGCCGCGGCGGGCGCACCAGCGGGCGATGTAGCGCGAGTACGGGCTGATGCAGTACGTCGTGAAGAAGCCGTCGCGGGCCTTGACGGCGCTGCGCAGGCGGACGGCCTCGTCGTCCACGGACGAGACGGCCTGCCGGGCCTCGTTGCGCTCCTGCGGGTCGGTGGGGACCGCGGCGACGAGTGTGCCCAGCTCGGGGCGGTACACGGCGACGCCGTCCGTGTCGAGGGCCGCGGTGAGGCGCTCGGCGAGGTTGTCGGTGGCGACGGCGAGGCCGCCGGAGGCGGAGCTCTCACGGGCCACGGCCCGGGTCAGCGCCCGGCGGGCCTCGGGCTGCACCGATACGGCGCCGGGCAGCGCGGAGGCCGCGAACCGGGGGTCCGTGAGGCCGAGGCGCAGTGCGTGCGGGTGTCCCACGAAGCGGGCGTCGACGACGGCGACCCGCTGGTCCGCCGGTACGGCGGCCAGCAGCGTCTCGGCGTCACCGGCTTCCGCGGCGAGCCGCACGTCGAAGCCGAGCGACCGCAGATCGCCCTCGAGCGACGATCCGGGGACCGGCTGGCCGGTGAGGATGGCGGTCGACGACAGCGAACTCACTCCCTGGGTGCCGACGCGGCCTCGCGCCGGGCATGTGCGTGATGGGATGGCCCTGGCCTGAACGGCAGCCGGGCAGCATGTCGGCAGAGGCTATCTGATGGTGAGAAGCGGTCGTTCACTGCCCGTTCACTGGACGATCAACCAGATCTGTGTACCGCCTCCGCCGCGATCATCATCGGTGATCCGGGGCCCACGCCACAAACCGCGCCCCCAGACCGGATCATTCACGGCATTGCATGCGGCACCCGGCGGACCGGTTCGGAGCGGGGCAGGCCGGGCGGGCCGGGGGCTTGTGTCGGCGGGCCCGGCAACGGACCGACATAGGGTGGTCGTCCATGACATGGCTGATCACAGGCGGGGCCGGATACATCGGGGCACACGTGGCGCGGGCGATGGCGGAGGCCGGGGAGCGCGTCGTCGCCCTCGACGATCTCTCCACCGGGGTGCCGAACCGGCTCCCGGAGAGCATTCCGCTGGTGCAAGGGTCGTCACTGGACGGGGATCTGCTCAAGCGGGTCCTCGCGGAGCACGCCGTGACGGGTGTGGTGCACCTCGCCGCACGCAAGCAGGTCGGCGAGTCCGTGGCCCAGCCGACCCGCTACTACCAGGAGAACGTGGGCGGACTCGCGACGCTCCTGGAAGCGGTGGCCGGGGCGGGCGTCAAGCGGTTCCTCTTCTCCTCGTCGGCGGCCGTCTACGGCAACCCGGATGTGGACCTCATCACGGAGGACACCCCCTGTGCCCCGATGAGCCCGTACGGCGAGACGAAGCTCGCCGGGGAGTGGCTGGTGCGCGCGGCGGGCCGGGCGCACGGCATCGCGACCGTGTGCCTGCGCTACTTCAACGTGGCGGGCGCGGCCACCCCCGAGCTGGCGGACACCGGTGTGTTCAACGTGATCCCGATGGTCTTCGACCGCCTCACCCGCGGCGAGGCCCCGCGGATCTTCGGCGACGACTATCCGACGCCGGACGGTACCTGTGTGCGTGACTACATCCACGTCGCCGACCTCGCCGAGGCGCACCTCGCGGCGGCCCGGCGGCTGGCCGGCGGCGCGACGGGAGACCTCACCGTGAACATCGGCCGCGGGGAAGGCGTCTCGGTCCGTGAACTCCTCACCCTCATCGGGGAGGTCAGCGGGGACACCCGGGAGCCGCTCGTCGAGCCGCGCCGCCCCGGGGACGCCCCGCGCGCGGTCGCCTCGGCCGGGCTGGCCGCTCGGGAGCTCGGCTGGAACGCGCGGCGCGGAGTACCCGAGATGGTGGAGTCGGCGTGGCAGGGGTGGCTGCTGCACCACCCGCGGCCACAGGACCACTGACTCGTGTCCCGGACGCGGGACCAGTCCCCGGACACAGGATTAACGATCTTGACCATGCTCTGACCTGCGGATCGTTTCCGCAGGTCAGAGCATATGACAACGGTGTTCAGTGCCGCGTTGCCCGATACCCCCTACCCGTAGTTCACTGTGATCCCGGGCAGAGCACAGGAGGCGGCTTCCATGGGGGCTGGACACGATCACGGGCACGCGCACGGCGCACCCCCGACCGGCACGGCGGCAGCCGCGTACCGCGGGAGGCTGCGGGTCGCGCTGTCGATCACGCTCACCGTGATGGTGGTCGAGCTCGTCGGCGGGCTCCTCGCCGATTCGCTGGCGCTGGTCGCGGACGCGGCGCACATGGCGACGGACGCGGTGGGTCTGGGCATGGTGCTGCTCGCGATCCACTTCGCCAACCGTCCACCCAGCGGGAACCGCACGTTCGGCTTCGCGCGGGCGGAGATCCTCGCCGCGCTCGCCAACTGTCTGCTGCTGCTCGGCGTCGGCGGCTACGTCCTGTACGAGGCGATCCACCGCTTTGTGACGCCCGCCGACACCCAGGGCGGTCTGACCATCGTCTTCGGTCTGATCGGCCTGGTCGCGAACACGATCTCGCTCACGCTGCTGATGCGCGGCCAGAAGGACAGCCTGAACGTGCGCGGCGCCTTCCTGGAGGTGGTCGCGGACGCGCTGGGTTCCGTGGCGGTCATCATCTCCGCGACGGTGATCATGACCACCGGTTGGCAGGCCGCCGACCCGATCGCCTCGATCCTCATCAGCGTCATGATCGTCCCGCGCACCTGGAAGCTGCTCCAGGAGACGCTCGACGTGCTCCTGGAGGCGGCGCCCAAGAACGTCGACATGGCGGAGGTGCGCGCCCACATCGTGGCGCTGCCCGGCGTCGAGGACGTCCACGACCTGCACGCCTGGACCATCACGTCCGGCATGCCGGTCCTCTCCGCGCACGTGGTCGTCAGTTCCGACGTCCTGAACGCGATCGGCCACGAGAAGATGCTCCACGAGCTCCAGGGCTGTCTGGGCCACCACTTCGACGTGGAGCACTGCACCTTCCAGCTGGAGCCGAGCGGGCACGCGGAGCACGAGGCGAAGCTCTGCCACTGATGGCTCCCAGGGCTCCCACTGGGACGAGTACTACGGGCCGCTCGGTACCCACGCGGACGTGGCCGACGTCACTCTGCCGGGCGTGGCCGAGGCCGTCGCGGACGCCCGGGCCGAGATCGCGATGCGCCGCGAACACGGAAGGGAGTACGGCTACGTGGGCTACGTCCTGCGGCCGGTCGTCGCCGGCACCTGACGCGTCCCGGCCCCGGTACGCCGTCCGGGCGAACACCGGATCGGACGTGCGCGCGAACACCCGATCCGACGTGCGGGCGAACACCTGATGCCCCCTGTCCTGGACGGTTCCTCGTCCGCGGCACCGGGCACGCTCAGGTGTCCGGCCACGTTCGGCGGCTGACGTACGTCAGCCTCGTGTCCCCCTCCGGGAGCCCGGAGGGGGACATGCGAGGAGGCGCGAAGTGCCGGGAGTGCCGGTTTCGTACGGCAGACTTGGGACTCGAAGACCGATGCGAAGGATGGGTATGCCGATCACACCTGCCACCGCGACGCACAGTTCGTCGAACGGCACCGTTGAAGCGATCTTGCTCGAGCTGGTCGACGAGGACGGCAATACGATCGGCACGGCGGAGAAGCTCGCCGCCCATCAGCCACCCGGGCAGCTGCACCGGGCCTTCTCCGTGTTCCTCTTCGACGAGCACGGCCGGCTGCTGCTCCAGCAACGCGCCCTGGGCAAGTACCACTCTCCCGGTGTCTGGTCCAACACCTGCTGCGGCCACCCCTACCCCGGCGAGGCGCCCTTCGCGGCGGCAGCCCGGCGCACGTACGAGGAGCTCGGGGTCTCCCCCTCGCTGCTCGCCGAGGCGGGCACGGTCCGCTACAACCACCCGGATCCGGAGTCGGGCCTGGTGGAGCAGGAGTACAACCACCTCTTCGTCGGGATGGTGCAGTCGTCGCCGCACCCCGACCCGGAGGAGGTCGGGGACTCGGCGTTCGTGACCGCCGCCGAGCTCATGGAGCGGCACGCCAAGGACTCCTTCTCGGCATGGTTCATGACCGTCCTGGACGCGGCCCGTCCGGCGATCAGAGAGCTGACGGGTCCGTCCGCCGGCTGGTGAAGAACCCGTTCTTACCAGGACTCCCCGACTGTCCCCGACGGGGACTGGACGATGCTCGGTGTGAGCGGCAGGGCGGCCCAGATCACCTTGCCGCCACTCGCCGTGTGCTCGACGTCGCACACCCCGCCCGATTCCCTGGTGACCTCGCGCACCAGCAGCAGCCCGCGGCCGCCGGTCCGGCCGTGGTCGGCCTCCAGGGCGGTCGGGCGATAGGGGTGGTTGTCCTCCACGGAGACCCGCACCCACTCGGCACCGACGGCCACCTCCACGGCGAGCATCGGGGAGAGCAGCGCCGCGTGCCGGACGGCGTTGGTGACCAGTTCGGAGACGATCAGCAGGAGTCCTTGGACGAGATCGTCCGACACCGGCACTCCTTGACGGAAGAGCAGGTCACGCACGGCGTGTCGGGCCTGCGGCACCGAGGCGTCGACGGCAGGAGCGGTGAACCGCCACACCCCCTCGTACGGCAGCGGACCGGGCGGTCTCCGGTCGGGAGGTACGTCCCCGGCGCCTTCGGGGCGGGAGTCGAACCCCCGCCCGTGGTTCTCCATCGTCCGGTCGCCACCCTTGCGCTCGATTGTCACCACACGTCGAGTGTTGGTAACACGCTGGTCCGGACCGGATGCCTGAGCAGAAGTCTGCGACTATCGACGGTTTCTGATCGTCGGCGTATGACACGGTCAGCTGTCCGACCGCTCCTGCCCCCGTTATGTCTGCTTCGACGACTATTCGGGTTGTACAGACCAGGTTCACGACGCGCCGAGCGCCACGATCCAGCCGAGGCCGCCCCTTCTTGATCGTACGTTCGAGGGGTGCGGATAGCATCCGGCCCATGGAGCCGCAGCTGTTGCACCGTGTCGACGACGGAGTCGCCACCGTCGTCATCCATCACCCCGCCAAACGCAACGCCATGACAGCGGCCATGTGGCGGGCGCTGCCGCCGCTGCTCGACGAGCTGACCGCGGACCCCGGTGTCAACGCGCTGGTGCTCACCGGCGAGGGCGGCACCTTCTGCGCGGGGGCCGACATCTCGACACTGCGGGGCTCCCCGGACGAGGCACAGGGCCTGGCCGTGGCCGCCGAGGAGGCGCTCGCCGCGTTCCCGAAGCCGACGCTCGCGGCGATCCGCGGGTACTGCGTCGGCGGCGGGTCGCAGCTCGCGGCGGCCTGCGATCTGCGGTTCGCCGAGGAGGGGGCGCGGTTCGGGGTGACCCCGGCGAAGCTGGGGATCGTCTACGCGGCCTCCTCGACCCGGCGGTTGATGTCGCTGGTGGGTCCCGCGACCACCAAGTACCTGTTGTTCTCGGGCGAGCTGATCGACGCGGAGCGCGCGCTGCGCACCGGCCTGGTGGACGAGGTGCTGTCCGAGGGGGAACTCGACAAGCGGGTCGGGGAGTTCACGCGCATCCTGGCCGCGCGCTCGCTGCTGACGCAGGCGGCCGCCAAGGAGTTCGCGAACGGGCGAACCGACCGCGACGCGTACTGGGCCGAGCAGGCGCGCGGCAGCGGCGACACCGCGGAGGGGGTCGCCGCCTTCCTGGAGCGCCGGCAGCCACGGTTCACCTGGACCACGCCGGGTTCCACCGGGGCTTCCACCAGGACTTCCACCGGGTCTACGCCAGAATGAAGCGGCTCTTGCCGCGGAACTCCGCCACGAGGTGCGCCGGAGCCTTCTGCGGGGACCCGGCGTCGTAGGGCGGCTGCGGGTCGTACTCCGTCAGCAGCTGCACGGCCTGCGCGTGCTCGTCGCCCGCGATCCGGCCGAGCAGGGTGAGCCCCATGTCGATGCCGGACGACACGCCGGCCGCGGTGACGTACTTCCCGTCGAAGACCACCCGCTCCCCGGTCGGCTCGGCGCCGAACCGCTTGAGGAAGTCGAGGGCCAGCCAGTGCGAGGTGGCCCGGCGGCCGTCGAGGAGCCCGGCGGCGGCGAGCAGCAGCGAGCCGGTGCACACGGAGGTCGTCCAGGTGCTGGTGGCGTCGGCGGCGCGCAGCCAGTCCAGGAGGGCCCGGTTCTCCATCTGCGGGGTCTGGCCCGGCCCGCCGGGGACCACGACGATGTCCGGGTTGGGCACCTCGGCCAGGGTCTTGTCGGCGGTCAGCGCCAGGTTGCCGTTGTCGTTGCGGACGGGGCCGGTGTGCTCGGCGACGAAGACGGTCTCCGCGCCGGGCAGGCGGCCGAGCATCTCGTACGGGCCCACGGCGTCCAGGGCGGTGAAGCGGTCGTAGAGGACGATGGCGATCTGCATCGGGGTCCCTTCAGGAGCTGAGTGAGCGAATGCGGGGCTGATACGGGGCTGCCGCGGGGCTGCCGCGGGGCGGATCAGCCCAGGGGTGCCGGGCGGAAACGGCGCCGGTATTCGGCCGGTGCCGAGCCGAGCGCCTTCACGAAGGCGCGGCGCATCGCCTCCGGGGTGCCGTAGCCGCAGGCCCGGGATATCTCCTCGACGCCGTCGGCGGTGTCCTCCAGCAGACGCCGGGCGTGTTCGAGGCGGACCCGGTCGACGTAGCGGCCCGGTGTCATGGCCGTCTCGGCCTGGAAGGCGCGGGCGAAGTGCCGGGGCGAGAGGCGGGCACGGGCGGCGAGCGACTCGACGGACAGGTCGTCGCCGGGGTGCTCGGTGATCCACTGCTGGACCTCGCGCAGGGGTGCGCGCTGCGCCGTCTGCGCGGCCAGCTGGGCGCTGAACTGGGCCTGGTTGCCCGGGCGGCGGAGAAAGACGACGAGGTGGCGGGCGACGGTGAGGGCGGCCTCGCGGCCGAGGTCCTCCTCGACGAGCGCGAGGGCGAGGTCGATTCCCGAGGTGACGCCGGCGGAGGTGGACACCTGGCCGTCGCGGACGTAGATGGGGTCGGGGTCGACCTCGACGGCCGGGTGGTCGCGGGCGAGCTTGTCGCAGTACGCCCAGTGGGTCGTGGCGCGGCGACCGTCCAGGAGGCCCGCCTCGGCGAGCAGGATGGCGCCGGTGCAGACGGAGACCAGGCGCTCGGCGCGCGGGCCGTGCGCGCGCAGCCAGGCGGTCAGACGGAGGTCCGGGCGCCGGGTGCCCCGGCCGCCCGGGACGAGCAGGGTGTGCGGGGTGGGCGCGTCGGCGAGGGCCTGGTCCGGGACGAGGGTGAGGCCGCTGGAGGTGCGTACGGGTGCGCCGTCCAGGGAGGCGGTGCGGATGCGGTACGAGCCGCCGCGACAGCTCTCGGCGCCCGCGAAGACCTCCGCGGGGCCCGTGACGTCGAGGCTCTGCACGTCGTCGAAGAGGACGACCAGGACGGTTCGCATGTCCTTGATTCTTGGCGGAGCGGGCGATGGCCGCAATGACGTGCACCCCACCTTTCCTGCCACCCCGGGTACCACGGTTCCCGACGTACCGACCAGTCGGTAATGTGCGGGGCATGACCACTCCACTGCCGGAGCGCGCCGGACGGCGCTGCCACAACGCCCTCAATCCACTGCACTCGACGCACTACTTCTCGCCGGACCTGGGACGGGAACTGGCCGCGGTCGGGATCGAGGACAGCAGGGGCGCGTACTTCGCCGTACGGGCCGCGGCCATGGGGCCGGTGGGTCCGGGCACGGTGACGGCGACCTTCTACAACTTCCGCCACGAGCTGGTGGCCCGGCACGTGCCCGAGGTGTGGAAGAAGGCCTCTCCGGAGACCGTCCTCGCCGCACGCGCGCGTGCCGTCGACGCGACCTGGCGGCGACTGCTCGGCGAGGACGTCCTCGCCTCCAAGGAGCTGGCCGAGGCGGCGGAGCTCGCCCTGCGGGCGACCGAGGCCTGCAGCAGGACCGCGCGCCCGCTGTACTCCGCCCATGCGGACCTGCCCGTGCCCGACGCGCCGCATCTCGCCCTGTGGCACGCCGCCACGCTGCTGCGCGAGCACCGGGGCGACGGTCACCTCGCGGCGCTGCTCGACGCGGAGTTCGACCCGGTCGAGGCCCTGGTGAGCCACACCGCGACCGGCAAGGGCATGGCACCGAAGTGGGCGCTCGGCACCCGCGGCTGGTCGCGCAAGGACTGGGACGCGGCGGTCGAGCGGCTGCGGGAGCGCGGACTGCTCGACACCGAGGGCGAGTTGACCGAGGCGGGGGTGACCCTGCGCGGCGAGATCGAGGCCCGGACGGACCGGCTGGACCGCGCCCCGTACGAGCATCTGGGCGCCGCGGGCGTGGAACGCCTCACCGAGCTGGCGAGGGACCTTCTGATGCGGGCGCTCGCGGCCGGCGCGTTCCCCGAGGGCATGACCGGCAAGAGCTGACACCCCGATCGGCGCCCTGATCCCCCGTTGTCGGTGCCACCTGCCACAATTGCCGCGCAACCTCAGTGGAGAAGGCGGTACGGGATCGTGACGACACCCCTCGTAGGGTCCATCGAAGGCAGGATCGCCGAGGAGCTCGGCGTACGGGAGCGGCAGGTCAAGGCCGCCGTCGACTTGCTCGACGGCGGGTCGACGGTGCCCTTCATCGCCCGCTACCGCAAGGAAGCGACCGAGATGCTCGACGATGCGCAGCTGCGCACCCTCGAGGAGCGGCTGCGCTATCTGCGGGAGCTGGAGGAGCGGCGCACGGCGATCATCGAATCGGTGCGCGAGCAGGGCAAGCTCACCGAGGAGATCGAGGCGCAGATCCGGGGCGCCGAGACGAAGGCGCGGCTCGAGGACATCTACGTGCCGTTCAAGCCGAAGCGGCGCACGAAGGCGCAGATCGCGCGCGAGGCGGGCCTGGAGCCGCTGGCCGAGGGCCTGCTCGGCGACCCGTCGGTCGACCCGCTCGCCGCGGCGGCGGCCTTCGTCGACGCGGACAAGGGCGTCGCCGACCCGCAGGCGGCGCTGGACGGCGCCCGGTCGATCCTCACCGAGCGGTTCTCGGAGGACGCCGACCTGATCGGCGAGCTGCGCGAGCGCATGTGGGTGCGCGGGCGCCTGGCCGCCAAGGTGCGGGACGGCAAGGAGGAGGCGGGCGCCAAGTTCGCCGACTACTTCGACTTCGCCGAGCCCTTCAAGGAGCTGCCCTCGCACCGCATCCTCGCCATGCTGCGCGGCGAGAAGGAGGAGGTCCTCGACCTCGTCCTGGAGCCCGAGGAGCCCTCCGAGCAGCCCGGTCCTTCCTCGTACGAGGGAATCGTCGCCCACCGCTTCCAGATCGCCGACCGCGGCCGTCCCGGCGACAAGTGGCTCACGGACACGGTCCGCTGGGCCTGGCGGACCCGGATTCTCGTGCACCTCGGCATCGACCTGCGCCTCAGGCTGCGGACGGCCGCCGAGGACGAGGCGGTCAACGTCTTCGCGGCGAACCTGCGGGACCTGCTGCTTGCCGCCCCGGCCGGCACACGCGCGACGCTGGGCCTCGACCCCGGCTTCCGTACGGGTGTGAAGGTCGCCGTGGTCGACGCGACCGGCAAGGTCGTCGCGACGGACGTCATCTACCCGCACGTCCCGGCGAACAAGTGGGACGAGGCCATCGCCAAGCTCGCCCGCCTCGCCAAGGAGCACGCGGTCGAGCTGATCGCGATCGGCAACGGCACGGCGTCCCGCGAGACGGACAAGCTCGCCGGTGAACTCATCACCAAGCACCCGGAGCTCAAGCTCACCAAGGTGATGGTGTCCGAGGCGGGGGCGTCGGTGTACTCGGCGTCGGCGTTCGCCTCCCAGGAGCTGCCCGACATGGACGTGTCACTGCGCGGCGCCGTCTCCATCGCCCGCCGCCTCCAGGACCCGCTGGCCGAGCTGGTGAAGATCGACCCGAAGTCCATCGGCGTCGGGCAGTACCAGCACGACCTGTCCGAGGTGAAGCTCTCCCGGTCGCTGGACGCGGTCGTCGAGGACTGTGTGAACGGCGTGGGCGTGGACGTGAACACGGCGTCCGCCCCGCTGCTGGCCCGCGTCTCCGGCATCACCTCCGGGCTCGCCGAGAACATCGTGGCGCACCGCGACGCCAACGGTCCCTTCACGTCCCGTACGACCCTCAAGAACGTGGCCCGGCTCGGCCCGAAGGCGTACGAGCAGTGCGCGGGCTTCCTGCGCATCCGGGGCGGGGACGACCCGCTGGACGCGTCCAGCGTCCACCCGGAGGCGTACCCCGTGGTGCGGCGCATGGTGAAGACGGCGGGCAACGAGGTCGCCTCCCTGATCGGCAACACCGGTGTGCTGCGCTCGCTCAGGCCGACCGACTTCGTGGACGAGACGTTCGGTCTGCCGACCGTCACGGACATCCTCAAGGAGCTGGAGAAGCCCGGGCGCGACCCGCGGCCCGCCTTCAAGACGGCCACCTTCAAGGAGGGCGTCGAGAAGATCTCCGACCTGGCCTCCGGGATGGTGCTCGAAGGGGTCGTCACGAATGTGGCCGCCTTCGGGGCCTTCGTGGACATCGGCGTCCACCAGGACGGTCTGGTGCACGTCTCGGCGATGTCGAAGACGTTCGTGAAGGATCCGCGCGATGTGGTGAAGCCGGGCGACATCGTCAAGGTGAAGGTGCTCGACATCGACATCCCGCGCAAGCGGATCTCTCTCACCCTGCGGCTCGATGACGAGGCGACCGCGTCGGATCAGCAGAGCGGGAGTGGGCGTCCGCAGCGTGGTGGGCGTCCGCCTCAGCAACGCCAGCAGCAGCGTCAACCTCGTGGCGGCGCGGGCGCGGGTGGCGGGTCGCGGCAGGCCGCGCCGCCGCCCGCCAACAGTGCAATGGCCGACGCCTTGCGGCGTGCGGGGCTTGTGGATCCGAAGAACGGCAGGCGCTGAGCCGCTGAGGGTACGTGGGGGACTGCGGGTCATTCGTGGCTGACCGCGCCCACGCGGCGGAGCCGCATATATGTCACAGCCCCGCACCCCTGACGGGGTGCTGCACGAGCCCCGCTCCTTAAAGTGACCGTATGGCCAGCTCGCGTGTCATTACCTGGGAAGTCACCGAGAGCAAGGGGTACGAGACCTCTTGGATCACGCCCGGCGCCCGCTCTCTGCGGGCGCGCGGGCGTGCCGTCGGAACCGTTCCCGAGCCGTACTGGATCTCGTACGAACTCGACACCATCGACGGGTTCGTGACCCGGCGGCTGTGGGTGACGGCCGAGACGGCCTCGGGGACGCGCGCGCTGGACCTGCGGCACGACGGCGAGGGGCACTGGACGGCGGACGGGGACTGGCTGCCCGACCTCGGTGGGGCCCTCGACTGCGATCTGGGGCTGTGCCCGCTCACGAACACCATGCCGGTGCTGCGCCACGGCCTCCATCTCGCCCCGGGCGAGCGGGAGTTCCTGATGGCCTGGGTGTCGGTGCCGGACCTGGCCGTGCGGGCGTCGCAGCAGACCTACACGCATCTCGGGCGCGGCGGGGAAGGCGGGCGCGTCCGCTTCCTGTCCGGCGACTACCGCGGTGATCTGGAGTTCGACGCGGAGGGGTACGTCGTCGACCACCCCACGATGGCGCGGCGGCTGGCCACGACGTAGGTCAGCGTTCCGTCACCTTGCCCGCCGCCACTTCCAGCCGACGTGTGGTGTGGACGGCGTCCAGCATGCGACGGTCGTGGGTCACCAGCAGCAGGGTGCCCTCGTACGAGTCGAGCGCCGACTCCAGCTGTTCGATCGCGGGGAGGTCGAGGTGGTTGGTCGGCTCGTCGAGGACGAGGAGGTTGACCCCGCGGCCCTGGAGGAGGGCGAGGGCCGAGCGGGTGCGCTCGCCGGGAGAGAGGGTGGCCGCCGGGCGCAGGACGTGTTCCGCCTTGAGGCCGAACTTGGCCAGCAGGGTGCGGACCTCGGCCGGTTCGGTGTCGGGGACGGCGGCGCTGAACGCGTCGAGCAGCGATTCGGAGCCGTGGAACAGCTTGCGGGCCTGGTCGACCTCGCCGACGACCACGCCGGAGCCGAGGGTCGCATGACCGGCGTCCAGCGGGACCCGGCCGAGCAGGGCGCCGAGCAGGGTCGACTTGCCCGCGCCGTTGGCGCCCGTGACGGCCACCCGGTCCGCCCAGTCGATCTGGAGGGTCGCGGGGCCGAAGGTGAAGTCTCCGCGCCGCACCTCGGCGTCGCGCAGGGTGGCCACGACCGCGCCGGAGCGCGGGGCGACCGCGATCTCCATGCGCAGTTCCCACTCCTTGCGCGGTTCGTCGACGGCGTCGAGGCGCTCGATCATGCGCTGGGTCTGCCGGGCCTTCGCAGCCTGCTTCTCGCTGGCCTCGCTGCGGAACTTGCGGCCGATCTTGTCGTTGTCGTTGTTCGCCTTGCGCCGGGCGTTCTTCACTCCCTTGTCCATCCAGGAGCGCTGCATCTGGGCACGGCCTTCGAGGGCGGACCGCTTGTCGGCGTACTCCTCGTAGTCCTCGCGGGCGTGCCGGCGCGCGGTGTCGCGCTCCTCCAGGTACGCCTCGTAGCCGCCGCCGTAGAGCGTGATCTGCTGCTGGGCGAGGTCGAGTTCGAGCACCTTGGTGACGGTGCGGGTCAGGAACTCGCGGTCGTGGCTGACGACGACGGTGCCCGCGCGCAGTCCGGAGACGAAGCGTTCGAGCCGTTCCAGGCCCTCCAGGTCCAGGTCGTTGGTGGGCTCGTCGAGCAGGAAGACGTCGTAGCGGGACAGGAGGAGGGAGGCGAGTCCGGCGCGGGCCGCCTGGCCGCCGGACAGGGACGTCATCGGCTGGTCGAGGTCGACGCCGAGCCCGAGGGTGTCGGCGACCTCCTCGGCGCGCTCGTCGAGGTCGGCGCCGCCGAGGTCGAGCCAGCGCTCCAGGCTCTCCGCGTACGCGTCATCGGCGCCCGGCGCGCCGTCGACCAGTGCCTGGGTCGCCTCGTCCATCACCCGCTGGGCCTCGGCCACGCCCGTGCGCCGCGCCAGGAACTCCCGGACGCTCTCGCCCTCCCGCCGCTCGGGCTCCTGCGGCAGATGCCCGACGGTCGCGGACGGCGGGGACAGCCGCAGCTCGCCCTCCTCGGGCGTGAGCAGTCCGGCGAGCATCCGCAGCAGGGTGGACTTGCCCGCGCCGTTGGCGCCGACGAGCCCGATCACATCGCCGGGCGCGACCACGAGGTCGAGCCCGGAGAAGAGCGAGCGGTCGCCGTGTCCGGCGGCGAGGTTCTTGGCGACGAGAGTGGCAGTCATCAGAAGGCCGATCCTAACGGCCCGGCCGCCGTGGCTGCGCCCCCGATTCCGTGCGGCCCGCTCAGTGGGCCATCGCCTCCACCAGTACGCCCCCCGAGGTGCGCGCCACGAGGAAGGACTGCCCCTTCACGGCCTTGGCGTCCAGCGCGACCCGGTGCCGGCCCGTCTCGAGGATCCCGTCGAAGACCTCCTGCGTGTGGGTGCGGGACAGGCGGTCGAGGCGGTACGCGGTCAGCCGCACCCGGCAGGTGGAGGTGACCTCGATGGCCGCCTCGCCGTCGGCGGCGACCAGGCGGGTGAGGCGGCGCAGCTCGTGCGGGCCCCGGTCCAGGGCGTGCTCGATCTGGGCGACGAGCAGCGGGATGATCGGGGCCAGGCCCTCGACGTACGCGACCTCGACCCCGGCCCGCTCGAAGGACTGCCGTACGGCGGCGCGCTCCTGCTCGCCGATGGCGCGCCCGAAGACCACCGCGCCATACTCGCGGAGCTCCTCGGCCGGGACGTCGGTGGCGTCGCGGGTGATGTCGGCGCCGATGCCGATGGTGCGCAGGGTGGCGGCGAGCTTGGCGAGCACGGCGACGCGGGCGCCGATGAGCAGGACCCGACGGCGCGCCCCGGATCCCCCTGCTCCCCCCGCTCCCCCGGATTCCCCGGATTCGGCGCCGAGCAGGGAGTTCAGCGCGCTGCGGTACTCGTCTCCGCGAAAGCGGAACGGCCCTATCCCGTGGTAGCCGTTGAGCTCCAGATCGGCGTGTTCGCCGGTCTGCCAGGCGAAGTCGCGCCACACGTAGTCGTCGGCGGAATCGTCCTTCTCGATGACGGCCGTCACGGCGCCGCATTCGATGCCCTCGCACTCGGGACATCCGTAGAGCACGTACCGGCCGTCGTCGAGCGGAGCCTCGGCCTCCAGGAGGAGGCTCCGGACCTGGGCGGTGAAGATCGCGGGCGGTACGTCGGAGGCGAGCGGGGACACCGCGTCGAGGTCGGAGAGCTGGTACAGCAGCGGGCGCCCGTCGACGATGAAGTCGACGAAGTCCCGGTGCACTTGGTAGTCACCGTTGGCGAGGACTCCACCGGCACGCATCGCCGGTGCCAGGCCGAAGGTCGCATACTCGGCAGACATGCTGTGAGTATTCCCAGAGTGGGAGTGATGTGAGCACGGCATGACATATTCCGCTAACGTCCCGGCGTGGAGAACACGCGGAGCGGTGATGTGATCGTGGTCGGCGGTGGTGTCATCGGGCTGACGACGGCCGTCGCCCTGGCCGAGCGCGGCCGACGGGTACGGGTGTGGGCGCGGGAGACCGTGGAGGGGACCACCTCGGCGGTTGCCGGCGCGCTGTGGTGGCCGTACCACATCCGGCCGAAGGAGCTCGCGGGTGAATGGGCCCTCCAGTCACTCTCCGTGTACGAGGAGTTGGCGGCGCGGCCCGAGGAGACCGGCGTACGCGTGGTCGAGGGTGTACAGGGCGAGACACGACTGGACGCACTGGAGCCCTGGGCCGCCCGGGTGCCGGGGCTGCGGGCGACGACGGCCGAGGAGTACGCGGGGACGGGGCTGTGGGCGCGGCTGCCGCTGATCGACATGCCGGTGCATCTGCGCTGGCTGCGCGAGCGGTTCCTGAAGGCGGGCGGGACCATCGAGATACGTACGGTGACGGATCTCGCGGAGGTCGAGGCGCCGGTCGTCGTGAACTGCACGGGCCTGGGCGCCCGCACGCTCGTACCGGATACGGCCGTACGGCCCCAGCGTGGGCAGCTCGTGATCGTGGAGAACCCCGGTATCCGTACGTGGTTCGTATCGACGGATGCGGAGGCCGGGACGATCACGTACGTCTTCCCGCACCCGGACCGGCTCGTTCTGGGCGGCACGGCCGACGACGACGAATGGTCGCTGACGCCGGACCCTGTGGTGGCCAGGGCGATCGTCGAACGGTGTGCGGCGCTGTGGCCCGAGATCGCCGGGGCGCGCGTGCTCGACCACCGGGTGGGGCTGCGTCCGGTGCGCGACGCGGTCCGCCTGGAGCGGCAAGTGCTGCCGGACGGGCGGATGTTGGTGCACCACTACGGCCACGGCGGCGCGGGCGTCACGGTGGCCTGGGGCTGCGCGCAGGAGGCGGCCGGGCTCGCGCTGGGCGAGGAACCGGCCGCCGTGCTGTGACCTCCTCGAAGGCGGATGCGTCGGAGGATCAGCGGGTGTCCCCCGGGACACGGAGGGCGGTGTGCGGATCGTGTACGCCGGCGAGGACGGACGAGCTCGCCGCGGCGGCGGATCCTGCCGTCGCCTTGGCGAAGGCCTCGGCGCCGCCGACGAACGGCACGCCGGCCGAGGTACGGGACAGGTCCAGGGTCAGGGTCGGCGTGCTCGACGGAGGGTCGATGAGGTCCTTGTCCGTGCCGGCGACGATCAGCGCGAGCCGGTGGCCCGCCGGGACGACATGGTCGGTCGCGGCCAGGTCGAGCGTGATCGTGTACGCCTTGCCCGGAGTGAGCGGGACGCCCTTGACGAGGGAGGCGTAGTTGCCGAGGTCGGCCCAGCCGCGGCTGAGGACCGTGGAGGCGACGTCGGTCGTCTTCGCCTGGGTGACCTTGTAGCAGGAGCTGTCGCCGGTCGTGCTCGGACCCCAGCAGGTGCGGTCGGTGAGGGTGGTGATGCCCTCGCCACCGTCGGCGTAGTCGCGGATGGCGTCCGGGCCGAGGTCGACCAGGACCGCGGAGAGGTGGGCGGTCGAGGTGGTCGGCGTGGCGGTGACGGTCACCTTGGACGAACCGGACAGGCGCAGGTCCTTGCTCAGCGGCTCGGTGACGAACCCGGCCTTCTCGGAGGTGGACCGGTCGATGTGTGCCGCCCAGTCGGTCTCGCTCAGCTGCGGGTCGTCGGTGAAGGTCTCGGTGCCGGAGCCCTTGCGCAGGCCAAGGGTGCCGACGCCCGCCCGGGTGCCGGTGCCGGGGCGGAGGATCGTCGTCCCGGTGGCGCGGGGCGGCCAGACGCTGGAGGTGACCCACTGGTCGGGGTGGCGCTCGATGTCGGCCATGGGCTCGTCGTCGATGCCGTTGTCGTAGCCGAGGAGTTCATGGTCGAGCCAGCGGTGCAGGGCGTCGACCCAGGCGCCGCGGCGGAAGTCGAAGGGGTCGACGTGGCCGGTCTGGGAGAGCCAGATCTTGCGCTCGACGCCGTTCTTGGCGAGGGCGCTCCACCACTGGCCGAAGTTCTTGGTGCGGACGTTGAGGTCCTGCATGCCGTGGACCAGGAAGACGCTCGCCTTGACCCTGCTCGCGTCCTTCACGTAGTCGCGCTCGGTCCAGAACTTGGTCCAGTCGCCGGTGCGCGGGGCCCCGTCGACGAGCTTCTGCTGCACGGCGGCGCACTTGGCAGTGGCCTCGGGGCTGTCGACGTAGCCGGAGAGCCAGTCCGGGCCCGAGTCGTAGAGCGGGGCGCCCTGGGCGAAGTAGTAGTCGTACCAGGAGGAGATCGCACTGATCGGCACGATCGTCTTCAGGCCCTTGACACCGGTCGCGGCGACGCCGTTGGCGATGGTGCCGTCCCAGCTCTTGCCGATCATGCCGGTCCTGCCGTTGGTCCAGGTCGCCTTGGCCGGGTCGGCGCCGGTACGCGTGGTGTAGGCCTTGGCGCGGCCGTTCAGCCAGTCGATCACGGCCTTCGCGGACTGGATGTCGGAGCGGCCGCCGACATCCACACAGCCGTCGGAGCGGTTGGTTCCGGCCAGGTCGACGCCGACGAAGGCGTAGCCGCGCGGCACGAAGTAGTTGTCGTAGAACAGCGGCATCTGGACGACGTTACCGTTCGCATCGTACGTCTTCAGCTGGCTCTCGTTGCCGCGCCCGCAGCAGGAGTAGTACGGGCTGGCATCCATGATCACGGGGACTCTGCGGCCCTGCTGGGCGAGTTCGCGGGGCCGGACGATGTCGACGGCGACGCGGTCGCTCTTTCCGTCGCCGTCCCCGTCGAGCCCGGTGTCCACCCAGACGGATTCGCGGATCGCGTTCTCGTACGAGTAGACCGGGGTGCTCTCGCGGGGGGCGCCGTGTGCGGCGGCGGGGGCGAGGAGAGTGGCCACCAGGGCGGCCACGGCCACCGTCGCGAGCGATCTCCAGGTCGTGAAGCGCATGCGGCGCGCTGGAATTGGCATGCGCGGACGGTACCCCGGTCAACTCCTGTACAAAAGGGGGCTCTTGGAGGGCTTGTGGGAGGCACGAGGTCGCACGGTGAAGTGGCTCGTGCGGTTGAAGGGGCGGGCGCTGTGCAGTATTTCCGCGAGCGGTGCGGGTGGCTCATGTCGGCCGAATGGCGATCGTGTGACAAGGGTGGCCATGGACACGACCGGGGCCACAGGGACTGAATAGGCTCCGAACAGACCTCGTGCCCCTACGACTTGGAGCTTGACGTGCACCGCAGACTCATCGCCCCGGGCGCGCTCGCCGCCTCCCTGCTGCTGGCGATCCCGGCATCGGCGGCGGACTACTCCCCCGGGGCGCCGGGCATCGGCGACCCCTACTATCCGGCCTACGGCAACGGCGGATACGACGTCTCGCACTACGACCTGCGGCTGCAGTACCAGCCGAAGACGGACGAGCTGCAGGGAACCGCAACCCTTCTGGCCACCACCACCCAGGATCTCTCACGGTTCGATCTGGACTTCCTGCTCGATGTGAGCGAGGTACGGGTCAATGGAGCGAAGGCGTCGTTCACCACCTCGGGCCAGCACGAGCTGGAGATCACCCCGGCGACGCCACTGCCGAAGGGCACGCCCGTCACGGTCGTCGTCCGCTACAGCGGGGTGCCGTCCACGAAGAGCGCGTACGGCTTCTCGACCTGGCACCGCACTCCGGACGGGGCCGTCGCGGCGGACGAGCCCGAGGCGGCCTGGTGGTGGTTCCCGAGCAACGACCACCCGAGCGACAAGGCCACGTACGACGTCTCGGTGGCCGTGCCGGACGGTACACAGGCGATCTCCAACGGCACCCTCCAGTCGACGAGTTCACGACTCGGCTGGACCCGCTACAACTGGCGTTCGAACAAACCGCAGGCGACCTATCTCGCCACGCTCGCGATCGGCAGGTTCGACATCACGACCAGTACGTCGGAGGGCGGCGTCCCGGTCATCAACGCCTACAGCAAGGATCTCGGCGACAACGACGGTGCGGCGCGGGCCAGCGTGGAGCGGACCGGGGAGATCGTCGACTGGCTGAGCGGCTACTTCGGCCCGTATCCCTTCAGCTCCGCCGGCGGATACGTCCCCAACACCACCACCGGGTACGCGCTGGAGACGCAGACCCGGGTGTACTACAGCCCGCGGCAGTTCGCGAACGGCTCCAACACCTCGGTCGTCGTCCACGAGTTGGCGCACCAGTGGTACGGGGACGATGTGTCCCTGAAGGGCTGGAAGGACATCTGGATCAACGAGGGCTTCGCGCGGTACGCGCAGTGGCTGTGGTCCGAGCACGAGGGCGAGGGGACGACGCAGGAGCTCGCGGACTATGTGTACGCGTCGCATCCGGCGGACGACGTCTTCTGGACGGTCAAGCCCGGTGACCCCGGTCCGGACAACCAGTTCGACATCGCGGTCTACGACCGGGGGGCGCTGGCGATCCAGGCGCTGCGCAACGCGGTCGGGGACGATGCCTTCTTCGCCATTCTGAAGGGGTGGCCTAAGGAGCACGCGTACGGGAACGCGTCGGTCGGGGACTTCCAGAAGTACGCGGAGCAGGTGTCCGGCACGTCGCTCGCCTCGCTCTTCGACACCTGGCTGTTCCAGCCGTCGAAGCCGGCGGCGCCTGCGGCGCGGGGTGCGTCGATCTCGGTGGCCCGGACCGCGCAGGGGGTCCCTGTGCGGCCCAAGTCCTGGAAGAAGATCGCGGCGACCGACTCCGTTCACTCCGGCTGAGCTCCGGCTGAGCTCCGGCTGAGCCATCACCCCGGGCTTTCTGGCGAGTACTTGGCTCATCCGCCTGCCCTTCTTCGCTTCCAGGGCGGGCGGATGGGGGCCGTTCGAGGATGGGTGTCAGTTGCCCTGCTCCACCGGGGCCGTGACCGATTCGCCCACGATGCGGCTCGCCAGGTCGGAGGCCAACTCCGAGACCGGCATGCGGAGTTCGATCTCGGCGGCCGCGCACTCCGACTCGATGCGGGCGCGGCCTTCGGCCAGGACGGAGTCCCGTTCGCGCTGTCCGTCCTCGCGGGCCTCGGCAATCAGGGCGGCGCCCTGTTCAAGACCCTTCGGCTGAGCCCGAAGGCCGACAAGGCAGCGTGGACCGGCCGTCCCGTCTGCTGACGTGGCGGGCCTTGAGGTCCTTGCTGTAACCGGCGTCGCCCGCGTACGCGGGTGTTCCGGATGTGCCTCGGTCCGCACCACCCCTGACACGGCACGGACCAAGGAGCCACGTTCCCCCGGAGATCCCCCGGATGCGGTGGCACACCTCACATCGCGGCGCATCTCACATGGTGATCAAGGGGTGTACAACTCGTCGACGGCGCTTTCACAAGACCGGTGAGACAGCAATACTGTTGCACCTGAGCGCTGCACCATCGAAGAGGCGAGGACCTGCCATGACGACGGACACCGAGGAGCCGACGCTCACGGTCGACGAGCTGGCCGCGCGCGCGGGCGTCACGGTCCGTACGGTCCGCTTCTACAGCTCCAAGGGTCTGCTGCCGCCGCCCGTGATCGGTCCCCGCCGGGTGGGTCGCTACAGCCAGGAGCACCTGGCCCGGCTCGCGCTCATCGAGGAGTTGCAGCGCCAGGGCATGACGCTCGCCGCGATCGAGCGCCATCTGCAGCAGCTGCCGCCCGACGTGAGCGCCGAGGACCTCGCGATCCACCGTGCCGTGGTCGCCTCCTGGGCACCGGACGCGGCGGAGGACGTGACGCACGAGGAGTTGGAGCGGCGGGCCGGCCGCCCCCTGGGAGAGCGGGATCTGGAGCGGCTGGTCGCGATGAACGTCATCGAGCGGACCGAGGACTCCTCGGACGCCCTGGACGCCACGGCCTCCTTGGCCTCGTCGGTCTCCTTCCGCGTGGACCCGGCGTTGCTGGCGCTCGGCGTCCGGCTCCTCGACGTACCGCTCGCGCAGGAGTCGATCCTCGCCGCGCGGAGCGTCCTGCTGGAGCACTCACGCGCGGCGGCACGCGAGCTGTCCGCGCTGCTGCGCGAGGCGGTGGGCGAGCACGAGTCAGTGGCTGCGGTGAAGTCCCTGTCGGCGCACATGCAGCCCCTGGTGGTGCAGGCGCTGCTGACCACGTTCCAGCGCTCCCTGAAGGAGGAGCTGCGGGAGTGGCTCAAGGAGTCCTGAGCCACTCCCTCCGCTCACTGACGTGCCGGCGCTACTTGTCGCTGAACTTCTCGTCCTTCTCCGCCTTCTCGACGAGCAGCGTGGGCGGGGCGAACCGCTCCCCGTAGCGCTCGGCGAGTTCACGCGCGCGTGCCACGAATCCGGGCAGACCTGCACCTGCCCCGGCGTAGCCGTCGTATCCGTTGATGTACTGGAGCACGCCGCCTGTCCAGCCCGGGAAGCCGATCCCGAAGACGGACCCGATGTTGGCGTCGGCGACGGAGGTCAGGACGCCCTCTTCCAGGAGCCGGACGGTGTCCAGCGCCTCGGAGAAGAGCATCCGCTCCTGCATGTCCTTGAAGGGGATCTCGTAGCCGGGCTTGGTGTAGTGCTCGCGCAGTCCGGGCCACAGCTTGCCGCGCTTGCCGTCCTTGCCGTACTCGTAGAAGCCCGCGCCGCCGCTGCGCCCGGTGCGGCCGAACTCGTCGACCATGCGGTCGATGACCGCCTCCGCGGGGTGGGTCGCCCAGGTGCCACCCGCCTCCTCGACGGCCTGCTTGGACTCCTTGCGGATCTTGCGCGGCAGGGTGAGCGTCAGCTCGTCCATCAGGGACAGGACCTTGGCCGGGTAGCCCGCCTGGGCCGCCGCCTGCTCGACGGAGGCGGGCTCGATGCCCTCGCCGACCATCGCGACGCCCTCGTTGATGAAGTGGCCGATGACACGGGAGGTGAAGAAGCCGCGCGAGTCGTTGACGACGATCGGGGTCTTCTTGATCTGCCGTACGAGGTCGAAGGCGCGTGCCAGTGCCTCGTCGCCGGTCCGCTCGCCCTTGATGATCTCGACGAGCGGCATCTTGTCGACGGGCGAGAAGAAGTGCAGTCCGATGAAGTCGTCCTGGCGCTCCACGCCCTCGGCGAGCACGGTGATCGGCAGGGTCGAGGTGTTGGAGCACAGCAGCGCGTCGGGCTCGACGACGTTCTGGATCTCCTGGAACACCTTGTGCTTGAGGGCCGTGTCCTCGAAGACGGCCTCGATCACGGCGTCGCAGCCGGCCAGGTCGTTCGGGTCGGCGCTGGGCGTGATGCGGGCGAGGAGTTCGTCGGCCTTCGCCTGGGTCGTACGGCCCCGGGAGACGGCTTTGGCGCACAGCTTCTCGGAGTAGGCCTTGCCCTTGGCGGCCGCTTCGGCCGACACGTCCTTCAGGACGACGTCGATGCCGGCGCGGGCGCACGAGTAGGCGATGCCCGCGCCCATCATCCCGGCGCCGAGGACGGCGACCTTGCTGACCTTGCGCGGCTCGATGCCCTGGGGGCGGTTGGCGCCCGAGTTGACGGCCTGGAGGTCGAAGAAGAACGCCTGGATCATGTTCTTCGAGGTCTGCCCGGTGACCAGCTCGGTGAAGTAGCGGGCCTCGATGGTCTGCGCGGTCTCGAAGTCGACCTGGGAGCCCTCGACTGCGGCCGCCATGATGTTGCGCGGGGCCGGGTAGGGGGCGCCGTTCAGCTGCTTCCTCAGGTTGGCGGGGAAGGCGGGCAGGTTGGCGGCGAACTTCGGGTTCGACGGTGTACCGCCCGGGATCTTGTAGCCGGGCCGGTCCCAGGGCTGCTGCGACTCGGGGTTCGCGTCGATGAAGGCGCGCGCCTTGGCGAGCATCTCTTCGGGGGTCGCCGCCACTTCGTGAACGAGTCCGTTCTCCAGGGCCCGCTGCGGGGAGTACTGGGTGCCCTGGAGCAGCACCTTCAGCAGGGCGTCGGTGATGCCCATGAGGCGGACTGTACGGGTGACGCCGCCGGCCGCGGGCAGCAGGCCGAGGGTGACCTCGGGCAGGCCGATCTTGGAGCCGGGGGCGTCGAGGGCGATGCGGTGGTGGGAGGCGAGGGCGATCTCGTAGCCGCCGCCGAGGGCCGCGCCGTTGACGGCGGCGACGACGGGCTTGCCCAGGGTCTCGATGCGGCGCAGGGAAGACTTGATGGCCATGCCGGTGTCGAAGGCGTCCTGGGCGTTCTCCGGACCTGCCTTGATCATGTCCTTGAGGTCGCCGCCCGCGAAGAAGGTCTTCTTGGCGGAGGTGTAGATGATCCCCCGGATGGTGTCCTTCTCGGCCTCGGCGCGTTCTGCGATCGCCGCGATCGAGTCCTTGAAGGCCTGGTTCATGGTGTTGGCGGACTGGTTGGGGTCGTCGAGGACGAGGGTGACGACACCGGTCTCGTCCTGTTCCCAGCGGATGGTGGTGCTCTCGGTCATGAGGAGGGTCTCCGTAGAAGCCGTTTAAGCCGTGGAAGTCTGGGGGTCCGCCGGGGAGTTACAGACGCTCGACGATGGTCGCGATGCCCATGCCGCCGCCCACGCACAGCGTGGCGAGGCCGTAGCGCTTGTCCTGGCGCTCCAGTTCGTCGACGAGGCTGCCGAGGATCATCGCGCCGGTGGCACCGAGCGGGTGGCCGAGCGCGATCGCGCCGCCGTTGACGTTGACCTTGTCGAGGGACAGGCCCATGTCCCGCGCGAAGCGCAGGACGACGGCGGCGAAGGCCTCATTGATCTCGACGAGGTCGATGTCGTCGATGGTCAGCCCGGCCTTGGCGAGCGCCTTGCGGGTGGCAGGCGCGGGGCCGGTCAGCATGATGGTCGGCTCGGAGCCGGAGACGGCCGCGGAGACGATCCGCGCGCGCGGGGTGAGGCCGTAGCGCTCGCCGACCTCCTTGGAGCCGATGGCGACCAGGGAGGCGCCGTCGACGATGCCGGAGGAGTTGCCCGCGTGGTGGACGTGGTCGATCTCCTCGACCCAGTGGTACTTCTGCAGCGCGACGGCGTCGAAGCCGCCCAGCTCGCCGATGTCCGCGAACGACGGCTTCAGCTTGCCGAGCGAGTCGGCGGTGGTGCCGGGGCGCAGGTGCTCGTCGTGGTCGAGGACGACAAGCCCGCTGCGGTCCTTCACAGGGACGACGGACCGGTCGAAGCGCCCGTCCTTCCAGGCGGCGGCCGCACGCTCCTGGGAGAGCGCCGCGTACTCGTCGACATCGCGGCGCGTAAAGCCCTCGATGGTGGCGATGAGGTCGGCGCCGATGCCCTGCGGCACGAAGTTGGTGGCGATGTTGGTCATCGGGTCGGCGAACCAGGCGCCGCCGTCGGAGGCCATGGGCACGCGGGACATCGACTCGACGCCGCCCGCGAGCACCAGGTCCTCCCAGCCGGAGCGGACCTTCATCGCGGCCAGGTTGACGGCTTCCAGGCCCGAGGCACAGAAGCGGTTCTCCTGGACACCGGCGACCGTGTCGGGCAGCCCGGCGGCGATCGCGGCGATGCGGGCGATGTCGGAGCCCTGGTCTCCGACCGGGCCCACCACGCCGAGCACGATGTCGTCGATGGCGGCCGGGTCGAGGCCCGGGAAGCGGCGCTGGATCTCGTGGATGAGCCCGACGACCAGGTCGATGGGCTTGGTGCCGTGCAGGGCGCCGTTCGCCTTGCCGCGGCCGCGCGGGGTGCGGATCGCGTCGTACACATACGCTTCGGTGCTCACTGATAAGCCTTTCGGGGAGGGTGCGGAGGATCAGCCGAGCAGGGAGCGGCCGATGATCTCCTTCATGATCTCTGTGGTCCCGCCGTAGATGGTCTGGATGCGGCCGTCGGTGAAGGCCCTGGCGACGCGGTATTCCGTCATATAGCCGTAGCCGCCGTGCAGCTGGAGGCAGCGGTCCGCGACGCGCTTCTGCAGTTCGGTGGCCCACCACTTGGCCATCGAGGCGTGCACGGCGTCGAGTTCCCCGTTCGCGTGGTCGACGATGCAGCGGTCGAGGAACGTACGGGTGACGGCGCACTCGGTCGCCATCTCGGCTATCTCGAAGCGGATGTGCTGAAGCTTGGACAGCGGCCGTCCGAAGGCCTCGCGTTCCTTGACGTACTGGGTGGTGATCTCCAGCAGGTACTCGGCGGCGGCGATCCCGGCGACGGCGATGTTCATGCGCTCCTGCGCGAGGTTCGTCATCAGGTGCACGAAGGCGCCGTTGAGCTCGCCCAGCAGGTTCTCCTTGGGGACACGTACGTCGTGGAAGAACAGCTCGGCGGTGTCCTGGGACTTCTGGCCGATCTTGTCGAGGTTGCGGCCACGCTCGAAGCCTGGCATGCCGCGCTCGACAACGAGCAGAGACAGACCGTGAGCGCCGCCCTCGGGGGTCGTCTTCGCGACGACGATCACGAGGTCGGCGAGGATGCCGTTCGAGATGAAGGTCTTGGAGCCGTTGAGCAGCCAGTGGTCACCCTGGTCCTCGGCGTGCGTCTTGATGCCCTGGAGGTCGGATCCGGTGCCGGGTTCGGTCATGGCGATCGCCGTGATCAGCGAGCCGTCGCAGAAGCCGGGCAGCCAGCGCCGCTTCTGCTCCTCGGTGGCCAGGTCCGTCAGATACGGCCCGATGATGTCGTTGTGCAGCCCGAGGGCGAGCCCGGCGGCTCCCGCGCGCGTGAACTCCTCGGCGAGTACGGCGCTGTAGCGGAAGTCGGCGTTGCCACCGCCCCCGTACTCCTCCGGTACGGCGAGGCCGAGCAGCCCCTGCTTCCCGGCCGCCCGCCAGGCCTCGCGCGAGACGATGCCGTCCTTCTCCCATTGCTCGTAGAAGGGCACCACCTCCTTGGCGAGGAAGGTGCGCACGGTCTCGCGGAACGCGTCGTGCTCGGCGCCGAAAATCTGCCGCTTCATACGCGAACGTCCTCCTAGAGCCAGTTCTTGACGGTCTCGACCAGCCGGGCCGGCTCCGGCCCGACCGGGGTGACGTTGAGCATGTCGACCCCGGCCTCCCGGAAGGCCTCGACACGCTCACGCACATAGCTCTCCGGGCCGCAGAGCGTCATGAGCTCGCAGAACTCGTCCGGAACGGCGGCCTCGGCCTCCTTCTTCTTCCCCGAGAGATACAGCTCCTGGATGAGCCGGGCCTCCTTCTCGTAGCCGTACGCCACCGCGAGGTCGTTGTAGAAGTTCTTGCCGGGCGCGCCCATGCCGCCTACGTAGAGGGCGATTTTGGGTCGCGCGAGCTCGCGTACGGCCGCCGCGTCCTCGCCGATGGCAAGCAGGCCGCCCGCGACGGTCCGCAGGGGGCCGAGCGCCGGGTCCCGGAGCGCGGCGCCCTCCGCGAGGGAAGTTCCCCACACCTCGTGTGCCTTCTCCGGGATGAAGAGGGTGGGCAGCCAGCCGTCGGCGAGTTCGGCGGTCATCCGCACGTTGGCGGGGCCCAGCGAGGCCACGTACAGCGGGACGTCGGGGCGCACCGGCTTGGTGAGGAGCTTCAGGGGCTTGCCCAGGCCGCCGGGGCGGGGCATGTCGGTGATGCCGTGGTGGTCGATGACCTCGCGGCGCAGGATGCGGCGGGTCAGCTCGATGGCCTCGCGGGTGCGGCCCAGCGGCTTGTCGTACGCCTTGCCGTGCCAGCCCTCGACGACCTGCGGGCCCGAGGCGCCGAGGCCGAGGATGGCGCGACCGCCGGAGATCGCGTCGAGCCCGGCGGCGGTCTGCGCGAGGAGCGCGGGGGTGCGCGAGTAGACGTTGAGGATCCCGGAGCCGATCTTCATGCGCTCGGTCCGGGCGGCCAGATAGCCCATGATCGTCGGCGCGTCGAAGCCGTAGGCCTCCGCGACCCAGACGGCGTCCAGGCCCGCGGCCTCCAGGGCGGCGACCTCCTCGGCCGCCTGCCGGGGATCGCCCGCGTAGTCGAGCGGGAGGGAGAGCTCCATCAGTCGCCGTCCTTCATCAGGTTGTCCTTCATGAGGTCGTGCCGCATCAGCTGGGGTACGTCCCAGTCGCGGGCCACGTCCGCGGTGTCCGCGCCCGGCTGGGCGGGGCCGGTGCGGACAGAGGTGCGGGTCAGGGAGAAGCGGGGTGCGGGGGCGGGCTGGGTGATGCCGCCGTGGTCGGTGAAGGTGCCGCGGGCGGCGAGATGGGGGTGGGCCGGGGCCTCGCGCAGCGACAGGACGGGGGCCACGCAGGCGTCGGAGCCCTCGAAGACCGCGGTCCACTCGTCCCTGGTGCGGGTCTTGAAGCGGGCGGCGATCGCCTTGCGCAGCTCGCCCCAGCGGGCCAGGTCCTTGCGGGCGTCGGCGTGCTCCTCGATGCCGAGCAGTGCCACGAACTCGGCGTAGAACTGCTGCTCCAGGGCGCCCACGGCCATGTACTTGCCGTCGGCCGTCTCGTACGTCCCGTAGTACGGACAACCGCCGTCCAGGAGGTTGGCGCCGCGCCGGTCCTGCCAGCCGCCGGCCGCGACCATGCCGTGGATCATCGAGGCGAGGTGCGCGGCCCCGTCGACGATCGCGGCGTCCACGACCTGCCCGGCGCCGGTGGCGCGTGCGTGGTGGAGCGCGGCGAGGACGCCGACGACGAGGTAGAGCGAGCCGCCCGCGTAGTCGCCGACGAGGTTAGCGGGGACCGTGGGCGGCTCGTCCGGCCTGCCGATCATGCCGAGGGTGCCGGTGAGGGCGATGTACGCGATGTCGTGCCCGGCACGCGGGGCGAGCGGGCCCTCCTGGCCCCAGCCGGTCATCCGGCCGTAGACGAGCCGGGGGTTGCGGGCCTGGCAGGTCTCGGGGCCGACGCCGAGTCGCTCGGCGACGCCGGGGCGGTAGCCCTCCACGAGGATGTCCGCGCGTTCGACCAGGTCGAGGACGCGGGCGGGGCCGTCCTCGGCCTTCAGGTCGATCACGACCGACCGCTTGTTGCGGTTGGTGATGTCGTACTCCGGGTTGACGGCGAGCCCCGTGCCGCCGGGCCGGTCCACGCGGACGACGTCCGCGCCGAGGTCGGCGAGGAGCATGGCGGCGAACGGGCCGGGCCCGATGCCCGCCAGCTCGACCACGCGCACCCCGGCGAGCGGGCCGTGCGCCGGCGTCCCTGCCACTGCCATCGAGCCCCCAGCACTGTGACACTACTGATGTGACATCAGAGATGTTAAGAACGTGTTCCACGCCGGGCAAGCCCCTGACGAGCAAGCGCTTAGTTAAAACCTCGGGTGGCAGACCATGACCAAAGGTGACGGATCAGGGTGTTTCGGTGGGCGCCCAGCTCCACGATCAGCTTTTTCGGCGCGATCGCGCGATAGCTATCCACTGGGCGCCGGGTGAGGTCAGGGCGTTTCTCGGCTGGGCCACGGCCACCTCCGACCTCTTCGTCGACCTCATCGTTCGGCTGCTCGTACCTCACGCTAGCCTCAGCCACCGACAACGGCGCTTCGCGCACAGCAAAGGGGTGTCATGAGCAGGCTGAACGGGACGTCTCGCACGTACGACATCGTGCTCTTCGGAGCCACGGGGTTCGTCGGGGCCCTCACCGCGGAGTATCTGGCCGCGCACGCACCCGAGGGGCTGCGCTGGGCGATCGCGGGGCGCAGCGAGGAGAAGCTGGAGCGGCTGCGGGAGCGGCTGGCCGGTGCCCCCGACGTGCTCCGGGCGGATGTCTCCGATCCGGCGTCACTGCGCGAACTGGCCCGCCGCGCGCGCGTGGTGGCGACGACGGTCGGGCCGTACATACTTCACGGCGAGGAGCTGGTCGCCGCCTGCGCCGACGCGGGCACCGACTATCTGGACCTCACCGGTGAGCCCGAGTTCGTGGACCTGATGTACGTCCGGCACGACGCACGCGCGCGGGAGACCGGGGCGCGGCTCGTGCACGCCTGCGGTTTCGACTCGGTCCCGCACGACCTGGGCGCGTACTTCACGGTGCGGCAGCTTCCCGAGGGCGTACCGGTGAGGGTCGACGGATTCGTCCGCGCCCAGGCGATGTTCTCGGGCGGCACGTTCGCCTCCGCGCTCACCCAGTTCGCGCGCGGGCGGCACATCCTGGCCGCGGCGCGGGACCGTGGGCGGCACGAACCGCGGCTGGTGGGGCGTCGGGCGTACGCGCCACTGAGCGCGCCACGGTTCGCCAAGGAGGTCGGGGCGTGGGCGCTGCCGCTGCCCACGATCGACGCGCAGATCGTGCAGCGCTCGGCGCGGGCCCTGGAGCGGTACGGGCCCGACTTCCGCTACCGCCACTACGCGGCCGTCGAGCGGCTGCCGGTCGCGGTGGGCGGGGTCACAGCCGTCGGCGCGGTGTTCGCAGCGGCGCAGGTGCCGCCCGCGCGACGCTGGCTGTCCGACCGGGTCAAGCCGGGCGAGGGGCCGAGTGCCTCGCGGCGGGCGAAGAGCTGGTTCTCGGTGCGGTTCGTGGGTGAGGGCGGCGGGCGGCGCGTGTTCACGGAGGTCGCGGGCGGTGACCCCGGCTATGACGAGACCGCCAAGATGTTCGCCGAGTCCGCGCTGTCCCTCGCCTTCGACGACCTGCCCCAAACGGCCGGACAGGTCACGACGGCGGTGGCGATGGGCGACGCGCTCATCGACCGGCTCCGCGGGGCGGGGATCACTTTCCGGGTGGCCGCGTCGCTGTGATAGCGCCCGGAAGGCCCCCTAGAGCGGCCATCCCAGCACCGTGTAGATCATCCCGCCGATCCAGCCGAGTCCGGCGAGGACGGAGAGGACCAGTGCGGCCATCACGGTGCGCTCGACGGGCTGGGTGGCGCCGGCGGCGGGCTTCGGAGAACGGTGCGTCGTCATGCGGCACAGCCTGCCGATCATGACCGCGCCCGCACATCCGTACAGGTACTCAGAGCACGTACTCAGTCGACGGGTGGAACTCCTGGGGCGGTTGTCGAGGCAATCGCCTCCTGGAGGGCCCGTCTGCACAGCGAGTCCGCGCGTCGGGTGGTCTCCGGGAGGCGGTACTTCGGGGCGAGCGCGAGGGTGTGCGCGCAGGCGTTGTCGAGGCTCATCCGGTGACCGACCGAGACGAACACCGGTTTGACGCCGTCCTGGGTGCGCAGTGCGCGGCCGACCTCCTCCAGGCCCGAGCTCGTCTCCGCGAGCAGCGGGGACGCGCTGCCGCGCCGGGCGCCGGGCTCCTCGTACGAGAAGGTGAAGGGGTTCTTGGCCACCCCGATCGTGGGGAGCCCGGTGAGCACGCCGAGGTGGCTGGCGAGGCCGAATCGGCGGGGGTGGGCGAGCCCGTAGCCGTCGCAGACGACGAGGCCCGGCGCACATGGCAGCGCGTCGAGCGCGGCCAGCACGGTCGGGATCTCGCGGAAGGCGAGCAGCCCGGGAACGTACGGGAAGGAGACCTGTCCGACGGCGGTGGCCTCGGCGACGACGTCGAGGGTGGCCGCGTCGAGCACGACGGCCGCGGCCACCACGACATCCCGCTCGTCGTCGTACGCCACGTCGACGCCCGTCACCCTGCCGGTGCCGGGCGGCGGCCCGGGCTCGTCGAGCACCACGCGCCCCCGCAGCTCGTCCTGCACAGCGCGGGCCTGCTCCTCGGTCGCGGGCCAACCCGCGGGCATCGGTACGGTGTTCATCGTGTGACGAGCCTAAAGCCCGACCCGGGGCCCAAGGCCTTGCGAAGCCCCGCAACACCCAAGTCCCCGCCAGGGATCCAAGGCCCGTCACTCGCCGCCGAGTGCGCGCCTCAGCTCCTCCTTGTTCCTGCCGGAGGAGATGTCCTCCGTGGACGTGCCGCTCGCGGTCTTCGACTCGCCGGACCGGGCACGCTCCTTGTCGACGGTGCGCGCGGCGATCTCCTCGGCGCGTTCCCCGCTCTCTCCCCGGTCGAGTGCGCTCTCCTTGATGTGCTCGTACCGGCGTTCGCGCTCGGGGCTGGAACCACGGGGCACGCGGCGATCAGCGTTCCAGACGGGCCACCCGCCCCTTCTCGCCGGCCGCCCAGCAGCCCAGGTCGGGGGTGCAGTCCACGGTGTCGTACGAGCCGGTGTCCAGGGTGTGCCAGGTGCGGCCGCCGTCGGTCGTGAGGTCGGTGCCGGTCGGGCCGACCGCGAGGGCGGAGGTGCGGCTGTGCGGGAGCCAGGCGACACCGGAGCGGTAGGCGGGCGGCGGCTGGGCGGCGGGGGCCCAGGTGCGGCCGCCGTCGGGTGTCAGGGCGGCCGCCTGGGGTGACGCCTGGTCGGCGCGGTAGTCGCCGCCGACCGCGAGGCCATGGGCGCGGTCGCGGAAGGCGAGGGCGAAGACGCCGCGCGCCGGGTCGCCCGCCGGGATCGGCGTGTCGGCCGCCTTCCAGGTCAGTCCCCGGTCGGTGGAGTGCAGTACGCGCGCGTGTGCACCCCCGCCGGTGGCCAGCCACACATCGTGCGATCCCGCGCTCACCAGGCACTGCCCGCTGGCGGCGAAGCCCGCCTCGCCGTCCTGCGCGGCGGGCATGCCGTCGCTGGGCAGCACCTTCCAGGACCGTCCGCCGTCGCTGGTGGACAGGATGCGGAACTTGCCGTCGACGGGGTCGCTCATCGCGAGGCCGTGGCGCCGGTCGAAGAAGGTCAGGCAGTCGTAGAAGGCCTTCGCGTCGGTGTTACGGAAGGACTCGGTCCAGCTCGCGCCGCCGTCATCGGTCCTGAAGACCCGGGAAGCCTCGCCCTCACCGATGGCCAGCACCACGGCGCGCCGCGCGTCGAACGCCTCGATGTCGCGGAACTCCAGGTCGGCGGCGCCGGGCGGCGAGACGTTGTGCCAGCTCGCGCCGCCGTCGGTGGTGCGCAGCACGGTGCCCTTGGCACCGGCCACCCAGGCGGTGTCCCGGCTGACGGCCGACAGTCCGCGCAGCCGTACGTCGGTGCCGCTGTCCTTGAGCGCCCAGTGGGCCGCCTTCCCCGCCTCGTGCGCCTGCGCGGGCGCCGCCGTGAGTGCGGCGGCGAACGCTGCCGCGCACAGTCCCACGGTGACCGCCCGGCTCATACGTCTCGACTTCCCCAAGCCCCTCATGGCGGGCGAAGCTAGCCGACTCCTCCGGCGCCGTCCAGATGCCCTCGGCGGGAACCCGAAGGCCGTGGTTGGTGTCCTCTCCGGTATCGCGGGCATGAGGGAACGAGAAACGGATCACTATGGGTCACCACGGTGAGTGGACTCGGTGACAGAGGTCACTCGGGTTTCAGGTGCACTCAATGGCTCATTCTTTCGTCTCTTACATTGCCCGGCCTCATCCGCCCGGAGTTCGTCCAGCCGTCACAAGGGAGCAAGGCGTTGTCCACCGTCATCGAGCAGCCCGTAGAGGCCCGTCTCGTCGCCGCCGCGCCGCGGATGCCGAGCATTCCCGCAACGCTCCACTACGACCGGCACGATCCCTTCGCCGTCCGTATGACCTTCCCCGCCCCGGCCACCCTGGAGGGCGTGGAGGTCTGCTGGACGTTCGCGCGCGAGCTGCTCGTGTCCGGCATGCAGGGGCCGGTGGGGTACGGCGACGTACGGGTGCGGCCGTACGGCTACGACCGCACCGTTCTGGAGTTCCACGCCCCCGAGGGCACCGCCGTGGTGCATGTGCGCTCGGGCGAGCTGCGGAAGTTCCTGCAGCGCACGACCGGGCTGGTGCCCGTCGGACTCGAGCATCTGCAGGTGGACCTGGACCACGACCTTGCGGAGCTCATGCGGGGCACCTGCTGAGCGGCGCCCCCGCCCTCAGCGACTGCCGCCCATCACGGAGTTGAGCTCGGCGTAGTCGAGTCCGCCGGTCACCTGTACCTCCCTTTCCTTCGCCTGGCCGGACGGGACCGCCGTCTTCGACGACCTCCAGGTCGCCTTCGGCCCCGGCAGGACCGGCCTCGTCGGCGTCAACGGATCAGGGAAGTCGACCCTGCTGAAGCTGATCGCGGGCGAACTCACCCCGGCCGACGGCACAGTCCGCGTCACGGGCGAGGTCGGCTGTCTGCCGCAGAACGTCACGCTCGACACGGCCCTGCGGGTCGACGAGGCGCTCGGCATCGCCGCCACCCGCGCCGCTCTGCACGCCATCGAGGCGGGCGACGTGGCCGAGGAGCACTTCGAGGTCGTCGGCGACGACTGGGACGTCGAGGAGCGGGCGCTCTCGACGCTCGGCGAACTCGGGCTCGGGCACATCGATCTGGACCGCACCATCGGCGAGGTCTCGGGCGGCGAGTCGGTGTTGCTGCGGCTGGCCGCGCTGCTGCTGCGCCGACCGGACATCCTGCTGCTGGACGAGCCCACCAACAACCTCGACCTGTACGCGCGCCGACGGCTGTACGCGGCCGTCGAGGCCTGGTCCGGGGTCATGGTCGTGGTCAGCCACGACCGCGAACTCCTGGACCTGGTCGATCAGATCGCCGATCTGTGCTCCGGGGAGATCACCTGGTACGGCGGCAACTTCTCCGCGTACGAGGAGGTGCTCGCCGGCGAGCAGGAGGCGGCGGAACGCATGGTGCGCGTCGCCGAGGCCGACCTCAAGAAGCAGAAGCGCGAACTGGTCGACGCGCAGGTCAAGCTCGCCCGCCGCAAGCGGTACGGCCAGAAGATGTTCGAGCAGAAACGCGAGCCGAAGATCGTCATGGGTGCGCGCAAACGGGCCGCCCAGGAGTCCGCGGGCAAGCACCGCATCATGCACGAGGAGAAGCTCGCCGAGGCCAAGGGGCGGCTCGACGACGCGGTGGAGGCCGTACGGGACGACGACGAGATCCGGGTCGACCTGCCGTACACGGCCGTGCCTCCTGGCCGGACCGTCCTCACCCTGGAGAGCCTGGAGCTGAGGTACGGCGCGCGCGTGGACGGCGTGTTCGATCTGCGCGGGCCCGAGCGGGTCGCGCTGATCGGGCGCAACGGCGCGGGCAAGACCACACTGCTGCGGACCATCGCCGGCGAGCTGGACGCCGTGTCCGGCGGGGCGCGGGCCCATGTGCCGCTGCGTTTCCTGCCGCAGCGGCTCGATGTCCTCGACGACGAGCTCACCGTGGCCGAGAACGTGGTCCGGTTCGCGCCCGACGCCACCAACAACCGGATCCGGGCGCGGCTCGCCCGCTTCCTGTTCAAGGGAGCGAAGGCCGACCAGCGGGCGGCGACGCTCTCCGGCGGCGAACGCTTCCGGGCGGCGCTCGCGGCGCTGATGCTGGCCGAGCCCGCGCCGCAGCTCCTGATGCTCGACGAGCCGACGAACAACCTCGACCTGGCGAGCGTCCGGCAGCTCACCACGGCACTGGAGTCCTACGAGGGCGCGCTGATCGTCGCCAGCCACGACGTGCCGTTCCTGGAGTCGACCGGAATCACACGTTGGCTGCTGCTGGAAGGAGGAGAACTCAAAGAAACCACGCCGGAAGCTGTCGGGTATCCCGCATAGCGCCGCACCCGGCGGCTGGCTAACGTCGGTCCCAGGCACCGCCCCGCGTTCCGACGCGGGGCTGCCCACCGTCCACGCCGAGGGTCATCCCTCGTCCGGCCGAAGGGACCGCGCCACGCCAAGCCGGGGGCTTTTGTGCGCGCGACCGGCGCTGCATGATGTGCGCCGACGCACCCTGCCGATTCGGAGATCGCACGTGCCCAGCCAGAAAGCCCTCATCCGCAGGCCCGGTCCCCGTCTCGCCGAGGGACTGGTGACGCACATCGAGCGCGAGAAGGTGGACGTCGACCTGGCCGTCGAGCAGTGGGAGGCGTACGCGGAGGCCCTGCGTACGCACGGCTGGGAGACCGTCGAGGTCGATCCGGCGGACGACTGCCCCGACTCGGTGTTCGTCGAGGACACCGTCGTCGTCTTCCGCAATGTCGCGCTGATCTCCCGCCCCGGCGCCGAGTCCCGGCGCGCCGAGACCGCCGGGGTCGAGGAGGCCGTGGCCCGCCTCGGCTGCTCGGTGAACTGGATCTGGGAGCCGGGCACCCTGGACGGCGGCGACGTCCTGAAGGTCGGCGACACAGTGTACGTGGGCCGCGGAGGGCGTACCAACGCGGCCGGGGTCCAGCAGTTGCGGGCGGCGCTCGAACCGCTCGGGGCGCGGGTCGTCGCCGTACCGGTGAGCAAGGTGCTGCATCTGAAGTCCGCAGTCACCGCGCTGCCCGACGGGACGGTGATCGGCCACGAGCCGCTGGTCGACACGCCGTCGCTGTTCCCCCGTTTCCTGCCGGTGCCGGAGGAGTCCGGGGCGCATGTAGTGCTGCTGGGCGGCGGGAAGCTGCTGATGGCGGCGAGCGCCCCGAAGACGGCGGAACTGCTCGCGGGCCTCGGCCACGAACCGGTTCTCGTGGACATCGGCGAGTTCGAGAAACTCGAAGGCTGTGTGACATGCCTCTCGGTACGACTTCGGGAGCTGTACGTCTGAATGAGTGAACGGGATGTCCGCCCCGTCCGGTACCTGCGTCTCGGGGGCGGGTCACGGCCAGTGCCGGATCGGAGCCGGGGACACCCGACTCCCCCTCGCGAACCCCCGCTGATCAGGCACTCTTTACAGCAAACTTAACCTACGGTTTCGTAACCTACGGATACGTAGCCTACGATGCCGTAGGTTATGTTCCCGCTCAGTATCTGGCTCAGCGCCTGACTCAGTGGCCGCGTCCCTGACTCGACAGCTGGCTCAGTACCTGACCCACCACTTCGCTCAGTAATTTCACGTCCCCCTGGAGCACCCGTGACGATCACTTCTCCCCACCTTGACAGCCCGTCCGCCGCCTGGACCGACGCTCGGCTGCTGTACGCGCTGGAAGAAGTGGTCGAGACCGAGCTCAACCGCCACCTCAAGGTGGCCAAGGACTGGATGCCGCACGAGTACGTGCCGTTCAGCGACGCCCGTAACTTCCCCGGCATCTTCGAGGACGGCGAGGCCTGGGACAAGGAGCAGTCCAAGGTCACCGAGCTCGGCCGGATCGCGCTGGTCGTCAACCTCCTCACCGAGGACAACCTGCCGAGCTACCACCACGAGATCGCCACGCTCTTCGGCCGCGACGGCGCCTGGGGCACCTGGGTGCACCGCTGGACCGCCGAGGAGGGCCGGCACGGCATCGTGATGCGCGACTACCTGCTCGCCTCGCGCGCCGTCGACCCCGACAAGCTCGAGGCGTTCCGCATGGCGCACATGAGCGAGGGCTTCGAGTCGGACAACCGCCACTCGATGCTGCACTCCGTCGCGTACGTCGCCTTCCAGGAGCTCGCGACCCGCGTCTCGCACCGCAACACCGGTCACCAGTCGGGCGACCCGGTCTGCGACCGCATGCTGGCGCGCATCGCGACCGACGAGAACCTGCACATGGTCTTCTACCGCAACCTCCTGAAGGCCGCGTTCGAACTGGCCCCCGACCTGACCATGCAGGCCGTCCGTGACGTCGTCGTCAACTTCCGGATGCCCGGTCACGGCATGCCGGGCTTCGAGCGGGCCGCCGCGCAGATGGCCATCGGCGAGGTCTACAACATGCGCATCCACCACGACGACGTGCTGCAGCCCGTACTGCGCCACCTCAAGGTCCTGGAGATGGACGGTCTCGGCCCCGAGGGCCTGCAGGCCCAGGAGGAGCTCGGCTTCTTCATGGGCGGCCTGGACGCGGAGGCCTCGAAGTTCGACGAGAAGCTCGCGGCCCGCAAGGCGCGGATGGCCGCGCGCGCCGCCGGCTGACGACCTCCGGTCGAAGCCGCCTCACTCGTACGCCGTCACCTGGTCCAGCGCCGCGTCCCGCACGTCGGCCACCGGGTGGCGGCGCAGTGCTCTCAGCCGTTCCCGCCAGGGCGTTGCCCAGCCCGTACGGGCGCCGATCGCCCCGGTGACGGCCGCCGCGAGCAGCCCCTCGCCGTACCCGCCGCACTCGCCGTGCGCGCCCAGCCGCCTGACCACCTCCAGCAGGACGTCGGGGTCACCCTCGTGAGCGTCTCTAGAACTCTGTGTGTGCCTGTGGTTTCCAGGCTTTTCGGCTCCAGGTGCCCCGGTTCCGCATCCAGGTCCAGGTGGAACGCCATGATCGCGGCCGCCTGCGGTACGAAGGCGTCGTGCGTGCCGAGCAGTTCTCCCGCGGCGAGGGCCGCGGGTTTCGAGCTCTGCCGGCGCCGGCCGCAGCGGGACCATCTCTCGCACCAGTAGGGCGAGTTCACTCATGCGCTGGGGGAACGACAGCGGATCGAGGGCGTTGAGCAGACTTTCGGCGTGCCGCTGCGGGGTGCGATCCATGCGGGGATTGTGCCTGCTGGACGGGGTACGGCGTACTGATTTCCCGGTGCGGTCCGGCGCGCGCCTGCGGCATCATGCGGCCATGCATGACAACAGCACCTCGGCACGGACGGTCGGGTTCCTGCTGGGGCTGATCGGGTCCGACGACGCCGAACGGGTGCGGCGTCGAATCCGGCTGCCCGGTTCCGACGCCGACGAAGGCGAGAACAACCGGTCCGTGCTGTACGCCGCTTGGAAACAGCTGGCCCTGCCGTCCTCCGTGCTGCTGTGGGCACTGGAGGAGGACGATCCGGAGCGGAACGCCGTCGTGTGGAGACACAAGTCGGCGGACGACGCCATGCGCCGGGCTGTTGTGCGTGGCGTACCCCATGGTCCCGGCCGCGCCCGGAGCGTACGGGTCGAGAAGGAGCTGCGCCGCGAGCCGGAGCCGCCGGTGCCCCAGCACTTCAGCAGGTACGGGCTGATCGGTGCGCTGCGGGCGTCCACGTCCATGGGGCCGGCCCGAACGGCGGCGTCCATGGTCGTCGGGCGCCCCGGCTGGGAAGCCGTCGCGGCGGCGGACCGGGAGCGTGCGCTGCCCGGTTACGCGCGCTGGGCGCTGGCCGTGCGCCCCGACTGCCCGGCCGCGCTGCGCATCCAGTTCGGCTCGCACGCGAAGTTCACCCATCGGGCGCGGCAGGCGGGCGTCATCGACGGTCCGGCGCGGTACGCGACGACATGGAGCCCCGCGAACCGGGTGCTGATCGTGCTGTCCATGGGCCTGACCATGTTCCCCACCCGTGTCCGGGAGGCCGAGGACGCGCTGCGGCCGCTCGTACGGAAGCACTTGGGCGACCGCGAGGACGCGTGGGCCGTGGTCGCCCAACTGGCCGGGACGTACCACGGCACGGTTCCGGAACTGCTGATGACAGCGGGGGCCATCGCCTGAACGCCTGAAGGGAAGGGGGCCGGGGCGGCTGGATTCGAACCAGCGTGTTCTGGTTTGGGAGACCAAGTGCGCCTGCCTCTGCGCTACGGCCCCGCCCTTGAGGCCGAGCGTAATGCCTTGGCCCGATGTCAGTGGGACCTGGTACCAAAGAGGCAATGGGGGAGATGGCACGCGGCATCGGACACGGGGGCGGGGCATGGCGTACGGAGAGCGGGGGCGGCGGCCCGTCGTCGATCTGGCGGACCGCAGGGCGCTGGAGCGGTTCCGGCCTGCCGACCCGGACGTCGTCGAGGAGGCGCGACGGCTCAAGGAGGCCGCGCTGCTGGACTTCGGGCTGACCGAGTCGGCGGTGGCTTCCTGGCTGTACGCGAAGTGCCACCACCAGTTGGCGACAACGGCGGTGGACACGGCGGCCGTGGTGGCCTCCGGCGACGGCTCCTGCCTGCTGCTCTACAACCCGGACTTCTTCGCACGACTCGGCCTGGACGGCGTGAAGTTCGTGCTGTTCCACGAGGCCCGGCATCTGGTCCAGCGGCATCTGTTCGCCGACCCCGAGCTGCGTGCGGACCCGGTCTTCGAGGTGGCCACCGAAGTGTCCATCAACCATGTGGCACTGGTGCGGCTCGGCAGGGAGGAGCTGCCCCTGCTGGACGGCCGCCCCACCGGCATCGATCCGCGCGGGGTCCATGAGATGTACCGGAAGGACCTGCTCGCGCAGGGGCTGGAGCCGGTCACGTACGACGAGTTCACCGAAACGGACATGACGGTGTACGGCGAGCTGAAGAGGATGCGCCGGCCTCCGGTCACCGCCGGGCGGCTGTGCGTCCACCTGACGTCCGACGTGCCCGCCGACCAGGAGACCGTCGACGAGGTGGGCTCCTCCGCGCTGCTCAACGCGCTGCTCGCGGCCCGTCGTGGCCACCTGTGCGCCGAGCAGGAGCTGCTGGACCTCATGGGCCGCACCGAGGACGCCCCGGCGCGGGCGGCGAAGATCTGGGGGCAGCTGGGCGCCGGTGTGCTGCGCGGCGAGACCGCGCGGACACGGACGGTCGACTGGTGGCAGCGCTGGCTGGTCGACGTGCTCGGCTCGAAACTCCGGGACGGCGAGCGGCTGGTGTACCCCAAGAAGCGGGGCGCGCTGCTCGCGGCGCTCGGCCAGGACCCGATGCTCTCGCGGCGGGGCCCGGTGCGGGACAAGGTGCTCGTGATCGCGTACGACACCTCGGGCTCCATGCCGGACCAGGTCATCGACTGGCTCACCGAGCTCGTCGGGCGGATCGACGGGGTCGAGGCGCACTGGTTGTCCTTCGACGCCGAGGTGATGCCCTTCGAGCCGGGCGGCCGGGTCTACGGCGGGGGCGGCACGAGCTTCCAGGCCGTCGCCGACTATGTGGAGGGGCACACGGAGGTGAACGGCCGCCGCTGCGAGGTGAGTCCGGACGCCGTGGTGATGCTCACCGACGGCTACGCCCCGCCGATCACACCGGCCGAGCCCGACAAATGGATCTGGCTGATCACCGAGGGCGGTCACGAGTGGCCCGAGACCCACATACCGGCCATGGACTGCCATCGCGTGACCACCGGATCACGCTAGGGCCTGTCTTTTGGATCAGGCCTGGGCCGCGGGGTCTGGCACGCACATCTGCGGCGGTCAGGCGCCGTTTCCTGAAGCGACCTGATCCAAAGGACAGCCCCTAGCCGCCAAACCCCCTCAGCACAGGACCAGGACGGATGACCACCGCCACCAACTCCAGCCACACCGACCGCACCTCACCCGCGCCCTCCCGTCTCGAGGCGTTCATCGACGCGATGATCGACATGGGGCAGACGGGCCAGATCTTCGGCGAGCACGGCATCGGCAAGACGGCGACGTTCTTCTCGCACGTGGCACGCGCCCACCCCGACGCCACGCTGGTCTACGTGCCCGCGGCGAACCTCACCCCGGACGACCTGCTCGTCAACGCGCCGGTACGGGACCCCCGCACCGGCGAACTCATGCTGCGCCAGCTCGTCATGAGCCAGTTGAAGCCCGGCACTCCCTTCGTGCTGCTCATCGACGACTCCCTGCAGGCCGGCGACACGATCCAGTCGCAGCTGATGCAGATCGCCTGCAACTGGACGCTCGGCGAGCACGATCTGCGTGCCCTGGGCTGCGTCGGCGTCTTCCTCACCGACAACGAGTCGCTCGCCGAGACCTCGGCCCGGCGCAGCGACCTCGCACTCCTCGACCGCATGGTCACGATGCGGATCTCGGCGAACGACACCTCGTGGCGCCACCACCTCGCGGCCAAGTACCGGGAGTGGGACCTGACTCCGGTCTTCTCCCTGTGGGCGTCCCTCTCCCCCGCGCTGCTGTCGCCGCGCACGCTGGACCATGTCCTGGCCAACGCCAGGGAGGGCTTCCCGCTGAGCTGGGGCCTGCCGCTGGTGGACGGTGAGCGGCTGCGCCTCGTCGAGGCCCGCCCGGACGGCAAGCCCGGACAGAACCGTACGGCCGAGGTCCTGAACCGGATCGCCGAGTACCTGGGGGTGTCCAACCCGTCGACGCTTCCCGATCCGGTGCGTCAGGTGGTGCGGGCCGCGCTGCGCAATCGCTGGACGGTGCTGCTCCAGGGCCCGCCGGGCTGCGGCAAGACGGAGCTCGTACGGGAGACGGTGCGCGAGGGGCTGGGCCGGGAGCCGCTGTACTTCTCGCTGCCGGTGACCAATGTCGAGGACCTGTGTGCCCCGATCCCATCGGCGGACGGCACGCTGGACAACCTGCTCGCGGCGAACTTCACCGGTCCCGAACCGAAGGCGATCGTCTGGGACGAGTACAACCGGCCCAAGGACAAGGCCGCGTTCGCCAAGCTGATGGAGATCACCCAGGAGTGGTCGCTCGCCGGGCGGCGGATCGAGAACCTGCGGGCGCAGATCGCTGTACAGAATCCGCCGTACCACTTGGGCCGCAAACTCCTGGTGGCGCGGAACAACATCGCGCAGGCCAGCCGCTTCACTGCCTCGCTGACGGTCGAGCCCGAGGACATCCCGGCCAATGAGTGGCTGCTCGCGCGGTACGGCTCGGACGCCGAGACCGTCCTGGAGTGGTGGAAGCACGACATCGACGACGACGGGCGCGCCTGGATCACCAAGCGGACCCTGGAGCGGCTCATCAAGCTGCACCGGCACGGGCTGCCGCTGGAGATGGCCACGGTCTACCTCGGCGACGGCGAGTACGCCCCGGTATCACTGACGGCGCTCGTCGACCGGCTGCGCGGACGGCCGGTGACGGGGCTGCGTGAACTCGCCCGCGAGGCGGACGCGTGGGAGGCACGGCTGCGACGTGCGGCGCGACACTCCGACGAGGGCACCGACGACAGCGACGTCGTCCACCAGATCCTCGCCAACGCGGAGCTGTCCCAGCTGAAGAAGCACCGGGCGGTGGTGGCCCGCCTGGTGCCCCTGCTGCCGCCGAAGCTGCGGGCGACGTATCTGGTGGGGGCATCGGAGCAGCAGCAGCGGTTCTGGACGGAGATATTCGTGGCGATGCGGCGCTGATCACCCGTCGGCGTCGCCGTCGGGCGGCGCCGTGCGGTGGACACTGCGCACGGCGGCGACGCCGGCGGGGACCGACGGCATCGGAAGGTGCGCGCTCAGCACGTCCAGGCGCCGCTTCACGCTGGCCGCGATGCCCTGGCCGAGGACGAAGCGGGTCGCGGTCGCGGCGCACGGGGCAGTGTCGAGGAGACGGTGGGCCTCGCGACTGCGCATGCCGGTGTGGGTGAGGACGAGGTGGGTGAGGCGGTGTTCGGCGCTCGCGAGGGTGTGCGCGATGTCGGTGGCCGCCGTGAGGTCGACGCGGTTGTCGGCAGCGCCGAGCACCGCGGCCGCCCGTACCCGCCCGAGGTCGAGCAGGGTGACCCCGGCCGCGGTCGCGGCCGCCACCAGCCGGGCGGCGGCGTTCGGCCCGATTCCGTTGCTGGCGACGGAGAGCCGGGCGAGTCTCCCGTACGGCGCCCGCTCCAGCGCCTCGGCGAGGCGCAGCGCGCCCGCGTCGCCCAACCGCGCCGCGGATACGTAGAGTTCGTCGACCGCGCCCTCGGCGATCAGCGCGGACAGCGGCACCGCACCCGCCGTGCTCAGCGGATTGCCGCCCACGAACAGGCGCTCGATACGTCGCCCGTTCTCCGCCGCGGCGAGAAGGGCATCGGCGAGGACGAGGGCGCCCGCCGCGTCGAGCCCCGTCTGCACGAGGTCGAGCGTGCGCAACGACCGTGCGGCCTCGATGAGTTCGGCGGCTGCCTGGCCTCCCCCGCTGCCGAGCGGGTTGCGCTTGAGCCACACGCCCGTGACGACTCGCGGCGAGGCGCGCAGGTTGTCGGCGATGCGGCAGGCGCCGCCCGCGGTGATCCCGTTGCAGCCGAGGTACAGCGTCTCGACCTCGGCGCTCGCGGTGACCGCGGCGGCACCCTCGTCGCCGAGCCCGTCGGTGCCGAGCAGCAAATGCCGTACGGGAGACGGGCTGCCCGAGACGGCGGACACCTCGGAGAGGGCCTCGGCGACCAGCGCCGCGCCCTGCGCGCCGAGGCCCTGCTTGCACAGGTCGAGCCGCCCGTCGGGCAGCGCCGTACCGGCCGTGAAGTCCAAGCGCTCACCCGCCGGACGGCCGCCGCGCAACCAGTCGAGAAGCGGGGCGAGTTCAGCCAACGGCCGCGGTACGACCGGTGGTACGCCCGCGAATTCCGGGTCCGGCTCCCGCTCGGGCTCGCTCACCATTCCGCCTCCCGGTAGTCCTTGAGGAACACCCCGGACACGGGTGCGCCCGCCTCGCCCCGCACGATCGGGTCGTACACCCGGGCCGCCCCGTCCACGATGTCGAGCGGAGTGCGGAACCCCGCGCCCGCCATCCGCTCCTTCTTGGGGGCGGGGTTCTCGTCGGTGATCCAGCCGGTGTCGACGGCGCACATGTGCACGCCCTGCTCGGCGAGTTCGGTGGCGCTGGTGCGCGTGAGCATGTTGAGGGCGGCCTTGGCCATGTTGGTGTGCGGATGGCCCGCCATCTTGTTGCGCACGGCGAAGCGGCCCTCGACGGCCGTCACGTTGACGACATATCGGCGCGGGTGGGGCGAGGCCAGCAGCAGGGGCAGCAGCCGGTCGCAGAGCAGCGCCGGGGCGAGCGCGTTGACCAACTGGGTCTCCAGGACCTCGGCCGGGTCGAGTTCGCCCAGCCGCGCCGACCAGGAGTTCTCCGGGGAGGGGTCGGGCAGCAGCCCGGCCTCGTCGGCCTCGCGCAAGGCCGCGGGAAGCGCCGAGGGACCACTCACCAGGGCCCGCATCGGCGTGAACCCCGGCGCCTGCCGGGCACCTTCGGGCAGCCCGGCGCGCTCCCCGCCGGCCAGCAGCGCGTACGACTCGGCGGGCCGCCGCACCGTCTGCGCGGCGTTGTTGACCAGGATGTCGAGGGGCTCACCCTCCTGCCTCAACTGCTCGCAGATCCCGAGTACCTGGCGCGGGTCGCGTAGATCCACCGCCAGCACCGTCAGCCGGTCCAGCCACTTCGCACTGCCCGGTTCGGCGCGGAAGCGACGCACGGTGTCGTGTGGAAAGCGGCTGGTGACCAGGAGTTCGGCGCCGTCGCGCAGCATCATCAGGGCCAGCTGGAAGCCGATCTTGACGCGGCCCCCGGTGAGCAGAGCTCGACGGCCGCTCAGGTCGGTGGTGAGCGCACGTCGGGTGGTGTTGTCGGCGGCGCAGTCCGGGCACAGCCGGTGGTAGAAGGAGTCGACCTGTCGATAGGGCGTCTTGCAGACATAGCAGGCACGGGGCTTCCCGAAGACGCCGGTTCCGGCCCCCGGACGGGCCAGCGGCGCGTCCTCCCGCCGGTCGAGCGCTCCCGTCGCGGTCGCGGCCATCACGGCAGCGTCGGCGGCGGAGAGTTCGGCGCTGCGCACCTTGCGCCTGCGCACCCGCCCGTCACGCGCGAAGGACGCGGCGACCTGTTCGGCGCGCAGCCGCACCGGGTCGTCGACGGGCAGCGCCCGCAGCTTGCCGACCGTACGGTGGAATGCCGCCAGTTCGTCCTGCGTGATCCCGCCGCCCTCAGCCATGTGTCCCCGCCCCGCGTGTGCACTGCCGTGGCCCCGGCCGGATTCGAACCGGCGTGACCGCCTTGCCAAGGCGGCGAGTCTGCCTCTGCTCTACAGGACCCTGCTCCCCGGTTCGGACCCTGCTCCCCCGGCCCACCGGAACGGACGCAGCCCAGGCGACCGGATTCGAACCGGCGTGACCGCCTTGAGAGGGCGGCGAGTCTGCCTCTGCTCTACGCCCGGGTGCGCCACGGGGATCCTAACCGTCGCCCACCTGGTCGCCGTACTGATTTCTCGGCAGGGCGCGGACCGGGACGCGGCGGTTCACTGCGTCGTGCGCGGGGCTCGGCGTCGTAGGGGTCAGTTCTGGTCCGCGCGCCGGAGGCTGAGCCGCTCCTTCTCGGACAGGCCGCCCCAGACGCCGAAGCGCTCGTCGTTGTTCAGCGCGTACTCGAGGCAGGCGGAGCGCATCTCGCACATGCCGCAGATGCGCTTTGCCTCGCGCACCGAGCTGCCCGGCTCGGGAAAGAAGAAATCGGCCCCGGTCTGCGCGCACAACGCCTGCTCCTGCCAGGCGGAGTCGGCCGGGGTGATGGTGTCGGTGTGCATGGCGAAGATCGTGCCGTACGGCGAAAAACGTTCGATCAACGTGGGATCAACGCCGCGTTCCGAAGCGTCCGGCGGCTCGCCGCAAAGTATGAAAACAAAACAAACATAACCGATCACCCAGGGTAATCGCAATGGTCACTCCTGCCCATGGGTGGAGTCCCGGCAGCGGTTGTCAGTGGCCGGTGCCAGACTCGGCAGTGCAGGCAACTGGACCCCTCAAAAGGAGGGCACATCATGCTCACCACCCGCTTTGTCACCGGCGCCCCGAACTGGCTCGATGTCGGCACCCCCGACATCGAAGGCGCCTCGTCCTTCTACGGCGGACTCTTCGGCTGGCAGTTCCAGTCGGCAGGGCCCGACGCCGGCGGCTACGGTTTCTTCCAGCTCGCCGGAAAGACCGCTGCGGGCGGTATGCAGACCACCGAGGAGCAGGGCCCGCCCTCCTGGACGGTGTACTTCCAGAGCCCCGACGCGCAGGCCACGGCCAAGGCGGCCGAGCAGGCCGGCGGCAGTGTGATCTTCCATCCCCTGGATGTCATGGGCCAGGGCCACATGGCGATTCTCGGAGACGAGGCCGACGTGCCCTTCGGCATCTGGCAGCCGGGCCAGACCAAGGGCATCGACGTGGCCGGTGACCCGGGTTCGCTGTGCTGGGTCGAGCTCTACACGGCGGACGTCCCCGCGGCCGCCGCGTTCTACAACTCCGTGTTCGGCTGGGAGACCTCGGCCGCACCGTTCCCTGGCGGCACATACACCTGTATCAACCCCGCCGGGACCGAGGAGAAGGACATGTTCGGCGGCGTCGTCCCGCTGGCCGACGACCCGGTAGAGGCCCAGTCGGGCGCGTACTGGCTGCCGTACTTCGAGGTCACCGACACGGACGCGGCCGTCAGCAAGGCCCAGGAGCTGGGCGGCACGGTCCGCATGCCCGCCACGGACCTGGAGGGCGTCGGCCGCATGGCGAAACTCGCCGACCCGTACGGGGCACGCTTCGCGGTGATCAAGAGCGCGCCGCAGCAGAGCTGAGCGCACAGGTCCGAAAGCACAGGTCTGAGGCCACAGATCCGAAAGCACAGGTCGGAAGCCACAGAGGTGAGGCCACAGAGGTGAGACAGGATCGGTGGGGCCCGATGCGTGGGCCCCACCGATCCCCTCATGACCGGAGCCGCCGAGACGCCCCCGTCCGGGGAAGCGTCCTCAGCCCCCATACCGAGGGCCCCCTACGCCCCTACGCCCCGGCAACTCCAGCAGCTCCGGCGATCCATGAACTCGCCCCGTGGAAGGAGTCGACTCTCTCGACTCCGTGCACGCCCACAACCGGGAGACGGTAGCGGTACTGCTGCGCCGCGGCCGTGAACAGGGCACGATCCGGGACGACCTCACCACCGAGGACCTCCTCGTGGCACTGGCCGTACTCGGCCGCGCCGTCCCGGCTCTCACGAGCACGGCCCCGGACGCCTGGCGCCGTCCGCTCGCCCTCCTCCTGGACGGCCTGCGCGCCTCCCCCACCGCCGCTCCGCTGCCCGAGCCGTCACTCACCCCGCCTCAACTCGGCGCGTTCCTTGGCAACTTGGGCCCGCACCGGGACTGACGCAAGCCGGCGGACTCGAACAGACGCGAGCGGACGCGGTGCGAGGGCAACGGGCCTACGCGGAAACCCGCCGTACCAACGTCGTCGGCAGCACCACACTGGAGGGCCCGCCGCCCGAACCCTGCTTGCCGGTCCGGCGATCGAGGTCCCGCAACAACAGACGAGCCATCAACCGGCCCATTTCCTCTATGTCCTGACGGACCGTCGTGAGCGGCGGGTCCGTTTGTTCGGCGACCGGCAGCATGTCGTCGAACCCGATCACGGCGACGTCCTCCGGCACCCGTCGCCCCCGCTCGCGCAGCACCCGCAGGGCTCCCGAGGCCGTCAGGTCGTTCGCCGCGAACACCGCGTCGACGTCCGGGCAGCGCTCCAGCAGCTCCCGCATCGCACGCTCGCCGCCCGCGGGCGTGAAGTCGCCCTCGACGACGAGCCGTGGATCGGCGTCGACCATGACGTCCCGGTACCCGTCGAGCCGGTCGACCGCGGAGGTCTGGTCGAGGGCGCCGGTGATGTGCGCGACCCGCGTACGGCCGAGTCCGACGAGATGGCGTACGGCCTCGCGGGCGCCGCCCCGGTTGTCGCTGTCGACGTACACCGGGGACACTGCGTGGCCCGTGCCGTCGCTCCAGCCGGGTCGCCCGCCGAACACGGTCGGCACACCCGCGCCGTGGATCAGCTCCGGCAGCGGGTCGTCGAGGTGCAGCGAGAAGACGAGCGCGCCGTCGACGTGCCCGCCGGCGAGATAGCGGCCGACGCGTGCGTGGTCGTCGCGCCCCTCCGTGAGCAGCAGGACGAGCTGCGAGTCGTGCGCCGTCAGCTCCTTGCTGATGCCTCGGAGTTGGAGAGCGAAGAAGGGGTCGGCGAACACCCTGGTCTCCGGTTCGGCGATGACGACGGCGACGGCATCGTGACGCCGGGTGACCAGGCTGCGCGCGGCCTGGTTGGGGACGTAACCGAGCTCCTCGACGGCCCGTCTGACCCGCTCGACAAGCGGTTCGCGCACTCCGTCACCGCCGTTGACCACGCGCGAGGCGGTGGCCCGCGAGACCCCGGCCCGCGCGGCCACGGCCTCCAGCGTGGGGCGCGACACTGTCTCGGTCACCTCAGGGCTCCTCCTCGGCGGTTGCCGAGAAGGATAGCCCCAGGCCGCACACGATGGGAGCGCTCCCTGATCCGTACCGGCCCGTGCCCGAAACACCCTGCGCGCCGGATCGATCCCCCTTACGCGCCGGCTCGAAAACCCTGGCCCGCGGGCACGAAATTCTGAGGGCCTGCCGTCGGCTCGTGGCGGCGCTCGACGGGTGACACGGTGACACCACGCCCAGCCGCCGACCGCCCTCGACACGGGCCCTCGGAGCGCCCCGGTCCGCTAGCCGTCCTCGCGCTTGGCACGGCTCGGCTGCACGCGCTTCGGCTCGCCCGGCATCTTCGGGTACTCGGGGGGATACGGCAGGTCCCCGAGACCGTGATCGTGTTCGTCGCGGCTCGCCAACTCCAGGAGCGCCTCAAGGGAGAAGGCATGGTCGTCCATGTCCGCATGCACATCGCCGAGTTCCGCGAAGCGCTGGGGCATGGTCGCCAGGTCGAAGTCCCCGGGACGGGCGTCGCCCACCTCGTCCCAGCGCAAGGGCGCGGAGACCGGGGCGTGCGGGCGGGGACGTACCGAATAGGCGGAGGCGATGGTGCGGTCCCGCGCCGTCTGGTTGTAGTCGACGAAGATCTTTTCGCCGCGCTCCTCCTTCCACCACGCGGTGGTCACCTGGTCGGGCATCCGGCGTTCGAGTTCGCGCCCCGCGGCGATGGCGGCCCGGCGAACCTGGGTGAAGGTCCAGCGCGGTGCGATCGGCACGAAGACGTGCAGCCCACGGCCGCCGGAGGTCTTGGGCCAGCCGCGCAGATCGCCGTACTCATGGAGGACCTCGCGCAGTTCATGGGCGGCGCGCACCGCGTCGTCGTAGTCCGTGCCGGGCTGCGGGTCGAGATCGATGCGGAGTTCGTCGGGGCGGTCGACGTCGTCGCGGCGTACCGGCCACGGGTGGAAGGTGAGGGTGCCGTACTGCGCCGCCCACACCACGGCCGCGACCTCGGTGGGGCACATCTCGTCGGCGCTGCGCCCGCTGGGAAAGGTGATGTGGGCCGTCGGGATCCAGTCGGGCATGTTCTTGGGCGCCCGCTTCTGGAAGAAGTTCTCGCCGGTGACGCCCTCCGGGTAGCGCTCCAGGGTGGTGGGGCGGTTGCGCAGGGCGCGGAGGATGCCATCGCCGACGGCGAGGTAGTAGTGGGCGAGGTCCAGCTTGGTGAAACCGCGCTCCGGGAAGAAGATCTTGTCCGGGCTGGACAGTCGTACGGTCCTCCCGGCTGCCTCGAGTTCCACCGCATCGGCCATGCGAGCCACGGTAGGCGCAGCGCGCATACCTCGCACACCGGGCGAAAGGCTCCGCGCCGCCGCGACGTGACCGACAAGTCTCACCCGTCCCCGCCCGATCCTTGGGCCCAAGCGCGCCGGATCGCCGCCGCGTGGCAGGAGATGGGCCGCGGCGTGGACCGGCGGACCCAGGTGGCCCGTATGGAGGCCGTTCGCGCCACCAGGACCAAGGGTGTGGCGGAGGCCCGCACGGTGCGCCTGCAGGAGGTCATCGACAAGGCCGTCGCCGAGGCGTTGCAGAACCTGCGCCAGGGTGCGGCAGCGGTGTCCGAGAGCACGCCGGACGTGCCCGAGGCGCCGGCCGTGCCGGAGAAGCCGTTCCACGAGATGACGACCGAAGAGTTCCGGGCGGCCGCCACCACGGCGTGGGGCCGGCGGGGCGCTTCGATGCGGTCGCCAGGCCGGCAGTCCCGGCGGCCGATGACGATCAGCGAACTCATCGCCGGACAGTACGGCGAGGACGGAGCGTAGTCCCTGACCAAGGTCGCCGTGCAAGCGTTGACTTGGCGGCTCATCCGCACGGACTCCACCATGTTCGTCAGCGCCTTCGACGCGGGGTGGGAGGGTCACGAGAGCGCCACGTACAAGGACGCGACAGTCGACGAGCGCTCCGGGTCGAAGCCTGAGCACGAGACCCGCGTCGAGGACTCCCAGGAAGCGCACTCCATCCTGCAGGGCCTCGGGTACGTGCCCGTGATCGCGTTCGAGAAGCGGTGCCGGAACTACGAGTTCGAGGCGCGCGGCCGGCAGTTGCTCACCACGCTCGTGCGCGTCCCGGAGATCGATGGGACGTTCCTGGAGGTCGAGACGCTCGTCGACGAGGACGACGTCACGGCCGCGCTGGACGACGTCCGCGCGGTGCTCGCCGAACTCGGTATCGGGCCGGAAGACCTGACGAGGGAGACCTACACGGGCGCGGTGGCCGCGCAGCGCGGCTGACGAGCGGGCTCGCGCGGCGCAGCTGCGCTCGGCGTAGGCGAGTCAGGGACCCGAAGTGCCCTGTCACCCGCTCGGTGTGACCCCGTTGACGTTCTGCCCGGGAGCGCGCGGGGGGATCGGGTGCATGCCGGGCAGCTTGCCCGCGCGAACGTTCCAGCCTGCCGTGAAGATGTCGTCCCTCAGCACGGTGGCCTCCTCCGCGGACCTGTTGGCGGCGCCGAGGTGCTGGACGGTATTGCTGACGCTGACGTGCGGCAAGTTGCAAGGTCCATCAGGGTGATTAGAGTAGTAATGACCACATTTGGCCTATATGACTGAGGGGTAAGGCCGTGAACGCCAGTCGTTGGAAGCGATCCGTTGTCTTGAGCTCGACCCTCATTCTCGCCCTCGCTCCGGTTGGCCTGCAGCAGGCTTCGGCGGCCACGCCGAGCGAGACCCACGCGAGTGCGCCTACAGCCGTTTCAAATCAAAATGAGTACCGCCGGGGCTTCAAGGACGGCTTCCGGGATGGCTATGAGGATGCCAGACACGACTGCCACAGGGACCGCGGCGGGTATGGACACGGCCACTCCAACGGCGACTACTACCGCGGCTACAGCGATGGCTTCAGCGCCGGGTTTTCCCGGGCCGAACGGCAGTACTGCTGAGCCTGTCGGAGGTTCAACGCGTGAGGCGCGGGCGGCTGTTCAGCAGCTCATTAAGTGAGTGAGGCTGTGGTGGGCGCCAGAGAGGCCGTTTCCAAGGGCACTTGGGGTCCCTGGAAGCGGCCTCACTGCCTCACTTGATCGTCGTTTGCGCTGATCAGCGCCAGGGTGACGGCCGGCGGCCCGTCGCATGGGGTGGGGTCGTCGTGGTGCGCGGCTGGGCAGCGCTGCTCACCACTGTGCGGGGAGTTCGTCGGCGGCGAGGACGTCGACCGGGTCCGGGACGGTCTCGACGGCCGGCGGCTCGACGAGCGAGGCCGGCGCGATGACGGAGCGGACGGCGTCGGCAACGGCGCCGATCAGACCACGGACCGTGCGGGCGGCACGAGGGGACGCGGGAAGGCTGAGCACCGGTTCTCCTGTGTCAGCAGGTTGTTCCGTAGGCCCTCGCTCGGTGCTCTAACTCCGGCGGGGGCCGCTTGCGTTGTCGGCCGATCACTCTGCCGACAACTCCACTCCAGGGAATACTATGTTCCATCGTTAGGCGGTTAGACAGCTGGAAATTCGCCGCTCACTACGTAACATGAGGTTCCATGATTGACGATGGAACACTATGTGTCATGGATAAGCGATCACTGACGCAGCTTTCCCAGCGGTTCCGAGACGCCGAGGCGCGGACCGAGATCCTCCGGCAAGAGCTCGCGGCGGCGATCAGGCAGGCGGCGGCCGACGACGTCCCGCAGAAGGACATCTGCGAGGCCACCGGCTACACCCGCCAGCAGGTGCGTCGCATCGTCCTGGCCGGAGAGGAGACGGCGGCCAACGAGGCGTGACTGCCGCAGCCGCTGTCTCACACACATCTCACAGACCTGCGGTGAGACAGCGGCAAATCCCCAGGAACCGTGGACCCTGACGGCCTAAACGCGTAGCGAGCGGACACCATGGACGACTCGTAGAGTCGAAGCATGGATCTGCCGGTGATGCCGCCCGTGAAGCCGATGCTCGCCAAGTCCGTGGCGAAGATCCCGCCGGACATGCAGTACGAGGCGAAGTGGGACGGGTTCCGCGCGATCGTGTTCCGCGACGGCGCCGAGGTCGAGATCGGCAGTCGCACAGGGAAGACGCTGACCAGGTATTTCCCCGAGCTGGTGGAGGCGTTGCGGGGGCGGCTGCCGGAGCGCTGTGTGATGGACGGTGAGATCGTGATCGCCAGGGAGGGCCGGCTCGACTTCGACGCGCTCACCGAGCGCATCCACCCCGCCGACTCGCGGGTACGGATGCTGGCGGAGAAGACCCCCGCCTCCTTCGTGGCCTTCGATCTGCTGGCGCTGGCCGACGAGTCGCTGCTCGACGTACCCCTCGGCGACCGGCGCGCCCTGCTGACGATGGCCCTGTCCGGGGTGACCGCTCCGGTTCATCTGGCACCGGCGACCACGGACCGCGAGGTGGCGCAGCGGTGGTTCGAGCAGTACGAGGGCGCGGGCCTCGACGGAGTGATCGCCAAGCCGCTGACGCTGCGCTACCGGCAGGACGAGCGGGCCATGTTCAAGATCAAGCATGAGCGGACGGCGGATGTCGTCGTCGCCGGCTACCGCTTGCACAAGAGCGGGCCCGTCGTCGGTTCCCTGCTGCTCGGCCTGTACGACGACGGGGGCACCCTCCAGCACGTGGGGGTGAGCGCCGCCTTCCCCATGAAGCAGCGGGCGCAACTGGTGGAGGAGTTGGAACCGTTGCGCATGGAGGACGTCGGGCAGCATCCCTGGGCGGCCTGGTCGGACGAGTCGGCGCACGAGTCCGCGCGGCTGCCGGGCGCGCCCAGCCGGTGGTCGACGAAGAAGGACTTCTCCTGGGTGCCGCTGCGGCCCGAGCGGGTCGCGGAGGTGGCGTACGACCACATGGAGAACGGCGTCCGGTTCCGGCACACGGCCCGCTTCCGCCGCTGGCGCCCGGACCGGACCGCCGAGAGCTGCACCTACGGCCAGTTGGACGAGCCCGTCGGGTACGACCTCGCGGAGATCTTCTCTGTCAAGTGAGTGTGTTCAGCTCCGCAGGCTGCTCCGGGGCCAGGGACAAGAGCGGGCTGCCCCGGCATGAGAGCACTGGAGCGGTTATCTCGGGTGCTGGACAGCGTCGAGCCATGCTGGCCACGAAGACGTGTCCGACCGAGATGTCGCGGGACCGGCTGCGCGCGGCGGGCGGCGCGCATGATGGAGGTCTCTTCGACGCGGAACCGGGTGCCGGGTGTGCGGGTGGTACGGCGGATGAGGTGGCCGCCGCCGCGGGAGCACAGCTCGAGCAGGACTGGCCGACATCCGCAGGTGTGGGCCAGCACCCGGGCGGCCTCCATCCGGCCGGTGGCCTCGTGCCAGTCCAGCGGCACCGCCCGGGGCCGGGCGGGATTGGCGTGGGTGCCGTGGTCGTCCTCGCTGAACCGTTCGGCCTGCACCGGTCCCGGCCCGGCGGCATGGCCGGCTTCCCGGATCATGGTGGCGGAGGTCCGTGGTAAACGGGAGCCGGGGGCGCGCCCGGCCCACCACGGAGGCTCATGGCGGCGGCATCGGCAGCTGTACCAGGCCCGGGCCAAACCGTCCCTGACAGGGCTCCGCTTCCTACGTCCCGGCCTACACCACACCGTGACCACACAGGCCCGAAGCCCTTGACTACACGCCCTTGGCCTTTAGGCGAGTGGCTCCGTGGCATCCGGCCACGGAGCCTCCGCAAAAACCCGTTGGCGGACCACGGCGACCACTGCTACTTTTCCGGAGGCCGTGCGAGAGAACGAGGAGGTGGTACCCGTGAACGCAGTATCGACATGGGTGCTCCCCTCCGGGGTCACGGTCGGGCGATAGGTCGTCCGGGAGCGCCGTTCAAGCGCACTCCCGAAAGGCACGACCATGCGATTCACTTCCGAACAGCGCCTCGACAACGGCGTCCTCGAACGCGAATTCACCCTCGGCGAGATCCCCGGCACCCTGTGGACGCCTGAATCCGCCGCACCGGCCCCGCTGATCCTGATGGCCCACAACAACGGCCTGCCCAAGGGGGAAGCCCGGCTGGTGGCCCGGGCCCGGCAATCCGCGGCGTACGGCTACGCGGTGGCCACCATCGACGCCCCCGGGTGCGGTGACCGGCCCCGTTCCGCCGTCGATGAGCAGGCTCGCGCCGACCTCCGCCGGGCGATGCAGGCCGGCGAGCCGGTCGATGAGATCTTCGAGTCCTTCATCGGCCCGCTGGTCGAAAAGGCGGTCCCGGAATGGCGGACCACCCTGGACACCCTCCTTGCGCTGCCCGAGATCGGCGGCCCGGTCGGGTACTCGGGGTGGACCGCCGTCGGCATTCGGCTGGCGGTGGTCGAACCCCGCATCGCGGCCGCCGGTTTCTTCGCCGGGGGTTACGTGCCCCGCGCCCAGCGCGAGGAGGCCCGGCAGGTCACCATTCCGCTGCTGTTCCTGCTGCAGTGGGACGACGAAGGGAACCCCCGGCAGCGGGCCCTGGACCTGTTCGACGCCTTCGGCACCAAGGAGAAGACGCTGCACGCCAATCTGGGCGGGCACACCGGTACCCCGTGGTTCGAGATGGAGGACGGGAACCGATTCTTCGGCCGGCACCTGAAGTGAGACCGGGCCGTCAGGCCGGCAGCAGCCGGTAGGCGGTGTCGGCCAGGATGCCGCTCATCGAGGACAGGTCCCGGCCCTCCTCGATGGCGGTGGCCGGCAGATGCACAACCGCCCCGATCGCGGCGGTACCGGCCGGTCGGGGCGGCGCTCGGCCACCAGCGCCTCCATCAGCTGGGCCCACGCCGTGAGGCACTCGGCCCGTACCTTGCGGATCGCCGGGCAGGCGACCGACTCGACCACCAGCGCCCGGGCCGGGCCGGGCACAGTCCAGACGCCGGCACCGCGTCACCGCCAGTGACGCCACACACGGGCTCTACCCAAGGACCGGCCCGGACTCGTCCGCGCTCGTTACCGCTTCCACCCCTCGGGGCCACGCGACAACCCAGGATCCTTAAGAGTTCAGAGACGCTCAGCAACCCCATCAACACCCGACCGTTGAACACGAACCCCACCAATACCACGGCCGGCCCAGCAGCCGTGACTACCGGCCCAGGCCGCGGCGGATCGCCTGCTCGACCGGTGATGTCCCGTGGTCGACGTCGTACGGCTCGACCGGGTCCAGTGGCGGCTGGGCAAGGAACCGCGGTCGGGTGCCGTGGTGCGGTTGGGCGGCGTGCACCAGGAACGGGTGGCACAGGTAGACATCGCCGGGCTGGCCGGTGGCGAAGGCGATCGGGCGGTGCTCGGTTGCCGGTACGGCCCGCGTTGAGATCTCCATCATCGTGAGGCCGTCCTCACCGTAGGGCGCCAGCAGGGGTGCCACGTCGAAGTGCGAGCCAACCCGGATACGAGTGGGTGCGTCGTTCTCGTCAGCCTCGGAGAAGAGGAAGAGCATGAGCAGGGCCCGTCCTTTGGATGCCACGTTGACGCGGTAGCTGAAGTAGTCGCCCGGGTCGGCGTCGCCTTGGAAGCTCGCGTCGAGGTGCCATCCATCGTCGCCGGGTGGCGTGGCGCTGGGGAACCGGATCGGAAACGTTCCAAGGCCGTTGCGCGGCGCCCAGCGGCCCGGCCCAACCAGTTGGTCGAACGCCGCCGTCAGCCGCGGGCTGTTGGCCACGGCCCGGAACGGCTCTTCGGTATGCCCGTTGATCCTGATCACCGGTTTGGTCCAGGTGGCCGGGTCGTCGGGGGCGCAGCCGGTCTGCCCCCAGAGGATCGTCCGGCACTCAGCGGCCGCCTCCTCGGGGAACGCCTGCTCGACCTTGACGAAACCGTCCTCGATGAATTGGGTGACCTGCTCGTCCGTCAGCATGATCCCAGACTGCCAAGACCCAACTGCCGCAGGCGAACGGTTTTCAGGCGTACATCAGGATCTCAACCTGAACGTCACCCGTAGGCGCGGCAGGAAGAAAGCAACCACGCACGGTCAACAGCAGGGCGGGCCCCAAGGAGAACTGGCGACAGTTGAATACGCGAGCTCACCAGTCCCAAGGCCGGCCTCCCGCCAAGAAGGAAGCGGCGTACTTGCGAATTCGGGCCGCTTCCTTCGGGGCGGGAGGTTTGAGTTTGGTGACGGTTTCTCGGAGTCGCTTCTCGGTTTCCGGGATCTGCTGGGTTTCGTTGCGGACGCGTTCGTAGAACTCGTTTTTCAGGTCGGCGTGCCGCTTGACGATGGCCATGCGGTGGACATCGGCTTCGGCGGCGAGGGCGACGACGGTGAGGCTGCCGTTGGAGGCGGTGGCCTGTCCGGTCAGGAGCCGGTCCATGGCTTCGCGGATGCGGGTGCGTTCGCATTGGTGCTGCTGGTTCATGTGCGGGCCTCGGCGGTCTGGGCGATGGTGTCGTGGGCGTCTGCGGCAGCCCGGAGCTGGTTGGCGTTGGCTCGTAGTCGGTTGGCGATCCGGCCGGGGGCCCAGGAGGCCAACTGGTCGATCTCGTCGGCGCGTTCACGGAGCTGGCGGGCGTGGGTGTCGGTGCGGACCGTGTTGCCGCAGCCGGACTGACAGGCGTACTACCTGGGGGCGGTGGCGCCCGGGTCAGGTTCGCATAGCGCGTTGTCGTGCTTGAACGCGCAGATCAGGAACACGTCGGGGTTGTCGTAGAGCACGATGCCGTCCCGGGCTAGGAAGGCCGCGGGTTTCTTCGCGAACGTCCCGGGAACGATGCGGCCTTCGAAGCGGGGTGTATGGGCGGCGGCGGTGAGGGCCCGGCGGGTGGCAGGGCCGGAGATCTTCTCCCCGGCGGCGAGCCGGTCGCGGAGGCGGGCGGCGGTGTCGGCGGCAGCGAGGGCGGTCTCGATGTCGAGAACGCTGTGGAGGCCGCGGCGGCTGCGGCTCGCGTAGCCGCTGGAGGTGCGGGCGTCCAGGACGGTGCGCATGTGCCCGTACTGGATGGCGAGGGCGATCAGCCCACCGGGACGGCGGGCGGCAGGCCAGGCCAGGGACCGCCGGAACCGGGACATCCCGATCACTCCGTGCGGGTCCTCGGGGATGGTCTCGTCCGGCAGCCCTTGGGCGAGGGCTTCACAGTTGGCCCAGACGACGAAGGCGTCGATCCGTTGGTTCAGAGCGTGTCTCTTCAAGGCTCCGTGGTGGCCCCGCTGGAGGACGAAGTCGTGGTGGGCTGCGCCGAGGAGGAGCTCTCCCGGAGGGACCATGCGTTCGAGAACGCGGACAGCGTGGACGACGGGAGTGATGGCGGCCCAGGGGACCTTGCGTTCCTCGCCGGCGGAGACGTGGTGGCCGTCGGTGTTGGTGACGTTCTTGTAGTGGTGGCTGCGGATCAGGTGCCGCCCCGGGTGCCGTCGGGGTTGGGCTCGGGGTCCGGGCAGCAGCCAGACCGCAGTCCCTGTACTACTGGCGCGAGGGGGTTATTCCGACCGAGCGCTATTCCCCTCTTTCCTCTGTCCTGCCGGGGCCGAGGGCAGATCACCTTCGGTCCGTGTCCGGGCTCGGCCGGGGTGGGGCAGGAGGCAGGTTCGGTGGGGCAGCCGGTCGCAGCAGCCCGCTCCGGTAGAGCCCAGAAGTAAGTGCCGCGAGTTCCTCGACTTCGCACGTGTGTAACTGAACAAGAAGCGCGGCGCCACCCGGAAGTCGAGCACTTGCCGATCCGTAACATCATCCGACCCGAGAGCCTGCTGCCGAAGCCGGCATGCCGGCGGCTGTGGTCGCCGTCGAAGGTCAGCCCAGTCCTGGCGTTGGGGGGTTTTCCCCATCGTGGGCGGGACTGTGGCTGGGTAGGGTCGCATTGACTGATCACCGATTCAACTCGCTCCACACGGGGGAACTTCATGCGACACCCACAGACGCGCGTCCTTGCGGCACTGGCTTTGGCTGCTCTCACAGTCGGCGGGCTCTCCGCGTGCTCGGCTCTCGGCCAGAAGTCCTTCGAGGACGATGCCAAGGTGCCCCGGAAAGTCACCTCGATCCGTCTCGACAGCGGGAACGGCGGGGTGAAGGTGGACGCTTCAGCGGACATCTCCACGATCTCCGTGCACCGCAAGGTCAACTACCGTGGTGACAAGCCGAGTGGCACGTCGTTCAGCGTCGAGAACGGCGTCCTGGTGCTCTCCGGCTGCGGCAAGAACTGCGGCGTCGACTACGTTGTCAAAGTGCCGGCCGGTCTTCCGGTGGTGGGAGGCACGTCCAACGGTAGCCTCACACTGACCGATGTCGGCACAGTCGACGTGCACACGAGCAACGGCGAGATCGCGGTGAACAGCGCGACGGGCCCGGTGAAGCTGCGCACGTCCAACGGTGACGTCACCGTCAAAAACGTCAAGGGCGGCGACATCGACACGCAGACGTCGAACGGCGGGGTGACGATCCAGGCGGCCACCCCGCAGAACATCAAGGCCCGCACGACCAGCGGCAGCCTCACGGTCACGGCGCCGCCCGCCACGTACCAGATCTCGGCCAACGACTCCCACGGCGACAAGAAGGTGGCATTCGAGAACGACCCGTCAGGCAAGTACCGCTTGGAACTGTCGACAACGAACGGTGACTTGACTGTGAAGTCGGCAGGCCAGTGAGCTTCTTCAGAGTGGCCACTGATCACGGCCTTTCAGTCGCCGCTCTTTCGGCCCTTCCCTTTTCGGGCAGCTTCATCTTCGGCTCGTGCGGCGAGGTACTCGGCCCAGTCGCGTCTGGCGTAGGCGACCCAGCGGAGTGCGGTGTGGCGGTGCATCCCGGTCACGTCGGCGAGGACCGGGCTGGGGAGATCAGCGGCGAGGGCGGCCGGCGCCGCGTTGCGCGCGGTGCGAACCGGGATGCCGTGCCGGTTGATTTTCTGAGTCATGCCGTGCGTCGAGATCGGCTTGCCCGGGACCATGCCCGGGAAGAGCCACCGAGGGCCTGGGTGGACTCGCGAGAGCTGCGGCCGCAGCTGGGGTTGTTCGGCGAGGTGCCGAAGGAGCTCGGCGAGCCGTGGAGGTAGCAGGACGGGGTGGCGGCCCAGGACGAGGTGGGCGGCCTTGATCCACTGGATGGCGGGGAACGGTGAGGGAGCGTCCGCCAGCGCGGCCGCGAGCGGTTTCAGCTGCGGGGTGACCGTGCCGTCGGGCCCGGCCATCAGGGCGTTGACCCGCTCGGCAAGGACGCAGTGAGCGCATCGGCCACGACTGCGGGGGTTGCCGGCCCGACCGCACCGGCGGCAGGTGTGGTCGACGGCGAAGCCGACGCAGGGCCCGCAGACCTCGGCGCCCTGGTCGTCCCATGCGATCAGCGGCTGGACCATGCCGCAGCGAGGGCACTCGGCCGGTGACCGGAGCACGGCGGTGTAGCAGGTCATGCAGACCGGCCCGATCGGCCGTCGGGTGTTGACCGGCTTGGTCCGACCGCAGCGGGCGCACGGCTCGCCGGCGCGGTGACGCTGGTAGCAGGTGGCGCAGATCGGCTGACCCTGTTGATCGCGGCTGGTGCAGGGGCGGAGCCGGCTGCAGATCGAGCAGGTCGCCTCGGGGCCCTGGTAGCAGCCATCGCAGAGGTCGGGCGGCCCTTCACGCGCGTTGCGGGCGACGCGCTTGAGCTGTCCGCATCGACCGCAGAGCCGCCGTGGCCGGCGATGGAGATTGTAGCAGAGGTGACAGAGTGCCCCGTCGTCGTCAACGAGGGCGGCGGCTGCGGTCTCCCCAAGACACCCTCCGTCGGCAGCGTCCCCCCACCACCCCGGATCAGGCACCCACACCACACGCCACTTGCTCAACGAACACCTCTCCTGATGCTTGAACACGCTCAAGCATCAGAGAAGACGTCTTCGGGCCGCAGAACTGACTGCGCCGCCCCGTACAACCGACCAGCGGCCCGATCAGTCCAACAAGTGGGCTGATCAGCCCAACTCGGCGCCGCGAACAGAAGTGAGCGGGTATGGCCACCGATGAAGGTATGAAAACACAATCGATGGCACGGGACAGGGTGGCGCGGTGAGCATGCGACAGATGGCACGGATGCGGCGTGGCGCGATGACGGCGGCGCTGCTGACCGTCGCGGCGGCGGGCTCAGTGATGACGGGCTGCTCCTCGGGCGGCGGCGCGACCGACGACGGACGTGCCCCAGCGCCCAGCCGGAGCCAGGGGCAGGAACCGGGGCAGGGGCCGAGTCAAAGCCCCACCCCTACAGGCAGTGTCGGTTCCGTACTCGCCGTGAAGATCGACAATGTGGGTGCGGCTCGCCCGCAGACGGGTCTCGACGCGGCGGACGTCGTGTACGCGGAGCAGGTCGAGGGCGGCCTGAGTCGGCTGATGGCGATCTACGCGAGCAAGTTGCCGAAGGCCGTCGGGCCGGTGCGCAGTGCGCGCGAGTCGGACCTGGAGCTGCTGCGCCAGTTCGACAAGCCGACGCTGGCCTTCTCGGGCGCCCAGCACAAGTTGCTGCCGCTCATCGACAAGGCACCGCTGCACGCGGCCCCGCCCGAGCAGAACTCCGGCGCGTACTACCGCGGCGCGGACAAACCCGCCCCGCACAACCTCTACCTGCGCCCCCAGCGGCTGCTGCACTCCGCGCCGGGCGCCGCCGCGCTCACCACGGGGTTCCACTTCGGCACGGCCCCCGCGGGCGGCAGCACGGAGACCTCCCGCACGGTGCGCTTCCCCGCGGCCCGCTTCACCTTCGCCTGGTCCGCGAGCAAGCAGCGCTGGCTGGTGTCGATGGACGGGTCGCCGACGGTGACGACGGACGGAAAAAGAGTGGCTCCCGCGACCGTCGTCGTGCAGTACGTGAAGGTCCACAAGTCCAAGTACCACGACGTCCTCGGCAACAACACGCCGTACACGGAGACGGTGGGTTCGGGGACGGCGAAGGTACTGCGTGACGGCCGGGTCTTCGATGTGAACTGGGCGCGCCCGACCGCCACGGGCGGCACGGAGTTCACGACGACCGACGGTGCGCCGATGAACTTCGCGAAGGGGCAGGTGTGGGTGGTCTTCGCGGAGGCGTGAACGCGGAGATCGCCGGTCGCACTTCGGGGGCCTGCCAGGAGCGGTGCCCCAGCCGACGCTCGATTCCTTGAAGAGGGTCATCACCCCGGGCGTGGGATCGCCCGACGGAGGGCAGCCGGCGGCCGGCACGGCCCCGGCCCCACCGACGAGCCCGGCAAGCGCGGTGCGACGGGTGGGGCCTGTTGCGCGATCACGCGATACTCGGGTCACGCCGGCCGAACGTACGAGCCGCACCTCCGAGCCGCTCTCCGCAACACCCCCCGTTCCCCCGAACGGCGTCGCCCACAGTCCCTGGGGCCTCACCGGAGCGGAGGCACGCGTGTTGCCGACCTGCCGGAGTCCTACTGGCGTTGGGTGATAAGGGGTTCGGCCGGGTTCCGGAGTCCCTCCGCGGCGTCCGAGACACGCTGGATGAGATCGAAGAACACCGTCTGCTCCTCGGCGGAGAGCGGGGCCAGGAAGACCTGGTTCATCCGCGCCGTACGCACGGTCAGCTTGCGGTGCGTACGCATCCCGTCGTCGGTCAGACGCAGCAGAAAACGGCGGCCGTCCTGCGGGTCGCGCACCTTGTCGAGCAGGCCGCGACGGCTGAGCCGGCTGATGAGCTCGGCGATGGTGGACCGGTCCAGGCCCACCCGCTCCCCCACCGTGCGCTGGTCCAGGCCCGGCTCCGCGACCAGCGCGTTCATGACCGCGAACTGCGGCGAGGTGATCTCCTCGGAGACCATCGTGTTCCACAGCAGGTAGTGGGCCTGCTGCAGCCGCCGGGCCAGGTGCCCGGGGTGGGTGGAGAGGTCCACCGCGGCCATGTGCCCTCCAGGGGTCGCATGCGGGGATGTTTTCGTAGGTGCACTGAACAATACCGCCCGCACTTCTCTCCTGTCTCCCGCCGCCATCCAGCTCTCACCTGCGAGTTGACCCGGGGTCTTGACGACCGGACGCCCGAATGGCAGCGTGAGTGAAACCTTATAGAAATACTCAGTGCCCTGATTAATGGGTCCTGAGTGATGGACCCTGGTTGATGGACCCTGATTGATGGGGACGCGGGACGCTCGACGGAGATGGGGCTTCACGGATGGACAAGGTGGTTGCCACGGCCCTGGAGGCGGTGGCGGATGTGCCGGAGGGTGCGTCGCTCGCGGTGGGCGGGTTCGGGTTGAGTGGTGTGCCGAATGTACTGATCCAGGCGTTGTACGAGCGGGGTGTGTCCGGGCTGGGTGTGGTGTCCAACAACTGCGGGGCGATGGACTCGGGGCTGGCGGTGCTGCTCGCGGCGGGGCGGATCGCGCGGGTGACGGGTTCGTACATCGGGGCGAACAAGGAGTTCGCCCGGCAGTATCTGGCGGGTGAGCTGGAGGTGGAGATGATTCCGCAAGGCACCCTTGCCGAACGGTTGCGGGCGGGCGGTGCGGGGATTCCCGCGTTCTACACCCCGGCCGGGGTGGGGACGCAGGTCGCGGACGGGGGGCTGCCGTGGCGGTATGACGGATCGGGCGGGGTGGCGCTGGCCTCGCCGCCGAAGGAGGTGCGCGCGTTCGACGGTATGGAGTATGTGCTGGAGCGCGGAATCCGTACCGACTTCGCCCTGGTGCGGGCCGCGAGGGGCGACCGGCACGGCAATCTCGTCTTCAGCAAGTCCTCGCGGAACTTCAACCCGCTCGCGGCGATGGCCGGGCGGGTGACGGTCGCGGAGGTGGAGGAGCTGGTGGAGCCTGGGGAGATCGATCCGGACGCGGTGCATCTGCCGGGCATCTTCGTGCAGCGGGTCGTCGCGCTCACTGCGGAGCAGGCGAACGCCAAGATGATCGAGAAGCGGACGGTATCGGCGCCCGCGGCGGATGGAACGGTGAGCGAGTAATGGCCTGGACCCGTGAAGAAATGGCGGCGCGTGCGGCACGCGAGCTGCGCGACGGTCAGTACGTGAACCTCGGCATCGGCCTGCCGACGCTGATCCCCAACCACCTCCCCGCCGATGTCGAGGTGATCCTGGAGTCGGAGAACGGCATCCTCGGCACCGGCCCGTATCCCACCGAGGACCAGGTCGACCCGGATCTCATCAACGCGGGCAAGGAGACGGTCACGGTCCTGCCGGGTGCCTCGTACTTCGACTCGGCCCTGTCGTTCTCGATGATCCGCGGCGGGCACATCGACGTCGCCGTGCTCGGCGCGATGCAGGTCTCGGCGGACGGTGATCTGGCGAACTGGGCGATCCCCGGGAAGATGATCACGGGGATCGGCGGGGCGATGGACCTGGTCCACGGCGCCCGCACGGTCATCGTCGTCATGACCCACACCGCGAAGGACGGCTCGGCGAAGATCCTTCAGGAGTGCGCGCTGCCGCTGACCGGGAAGGCCTGCGTCGACCGGATCATCACCGACCTCGGTGTCCTGGACGTCACCGATGACGGGCTGGTGCTGGTGGAGACCGCACCCGGCGTCACCGTCGAGGAGATCGTGGCGAAGACGGCCGCAAAGGTCCGTATCCCCGAGGAGATCCAGTCATGAGTCTCAAGGACGTCTACATCGTCGATGCCGTACGGACGCCGATCGGCAGGTACGGCGGGGCGTTGGCCCCGGTCCGCCCGGACGATCTTGCCGCGCACGCCATCCGTGCACTCCTCGCCCGCACCCCGGACCTGGACCCCGCCCGGATCGAGGATGTGTACCTCGGCAACGCCAACGGTGCCGGTGAGGAGAACCGCAACGTCGCCCGTATGGCGGGTCTGCTGGCCGGCCTGCCCACCTCTGTTCCCGGTGTGACGGTCAACCGGCTGTGCGCCTCGGGACTGGAGGCCGTCGTCCAGGCCGCCCGGGCCATCGCGGTCGGCGACGCCCACATCGCGCTGGCGGGCGGTGTCGAGTCGATGACCCGCGCCCCCTACGTCCTGCCCAAGAACGACCGTCCCTTCCCGGCCGGACATGCCGAGCTGTACTCCACCACCCTGGGCTGGCGCATGGTCAACCCGCGCATGGACCCGCAGTGGACCATCCCGCTGGGTGAGTCCGCCGAACTCATCGCGGACAAGCACAAGATCAGCCGTGAGCAGCAGGACGAGTTCGCCCTCGCCTCCCACCGCAAGGCCGCCCAGGCCCAGACGGACGGCCTCTTCGAGCCCGAGATCGCCCCTGTGACGATCCCGCAGCGCAAGGGCGACCCGGTCCTGTTCGGCGCGGATGAATCCGTACGCGCCGACGCGTCCCTGGCGGCCATGGCCCGCCTCAAGCCGTCCTTCCGCACCGAGCACGGCACCGTCACCGCGGGCAACGCCTCGCCCCTGAACGACGGCGCCGCCGCCCTGCTCCTGGTCGACGAGGAGGGCCTGAAGGCCACCGGCCGTGAACCCCTCGCCCGGATCTCCGCGACCGGTGTCTCGGCCATCGAACCCCAGTACTTCGGACTCGCCCCCGTCGAAGCCGTCACCCGCGCCCTCACCAAAGCGGGCAAGACCTTCGACGACCTGTCCGTCCTGGAACTGAACGAAGCCTTCGCCGCCCAGGTCCTCGGCTGTGTGGCCGAGTGGCCCGAGTTCGATCCGGCGATCCTCAACCCCCAGGGCGGCGCGATCGCCCTCGGACACCCCCTCGGCGCCTCCGGAGCCCGCCTCGCCGGCACCGTCGCCCACCAACTCACCCGCAAAGGCGGCGGAGTCGGTATCGCCACCCTCTGCATCGGCGTCGGCCAGGGTCTCGCCCTCGTCCTCGAACGGTAGGAAGTCGGCCATGGCTCTCACTCAGTCGGACATGGACGTCGAGATCAAGGATCTTCAGGACGCGTACGACAAGGCGGTCGCCGGTGGCGCGCCGGTACGGCACCACCCGTCGCGCGACTACGCCCCGTACCGCAGTTCCCTGCTGCGCCACCCCAAGCGGCCGCTGGTCGCCATCAACGGCGGCGACCCGGAGACGGTCGAGCTGTCGGGTCCGGTGTTCGGCGTCACCGACATCACCGAGATCGACAACGACCTGACCCTCCAGCACCGGGGCGAGCCGATCGGTGAGCGGATGACCGTCTCGGGTCGGCTGCTCGACCGCGACGGCCGTCCCGTGCGCGGCCAGCTCATCGAGATCTGGCAGGCCAACGCCGCCGGCCGTTACGCCCATCTGCGCGAGCAGCACCCGGCACCGCTCGACCCCAGCTTCACCGGTGTCGGGCGGACCCTGACGGACGATCAGGGCCGGTACAAGTTCATCACGATCAAGCCGGGCCCGTATCCGTGGGGCAACCACACCAACGCGTGGCGGCCCGCACACATCCACTTCTCGGTCTTCGGTACGGCGTTCACGCAGCGGCTGGTGACGCAGATGTACTTCCCGAGCGACCCGCTGTTCCCGTACGACCCGATCCTGCGGTCCGTGACGGACGAGGCGGCCCGCGACCGTCTGATCGCCACCTACCACCACGATCTCTCCCAGTCCGGGTTCTCCATGGGCTACGAGTGGGACATCGTCCTCGACGGTCCCTCCGCCACCTGGATCGAGGAAGGCCGTTGAACTTGACCGAGCGATTGCTCCCCACTCCGTCCCACACCATCGGCCCCTTCTACGGCCACGCGCTGCCCTTTCCCGGCGGTGGACAGATCGCGCCGCAGGGTCACCCCGACGCGATCACTCTGCACGGGTACGTGCTCGACGGCGCGGGCAAGGTGATCCCCGACGCCCTCCTGGACTTCTGGCAGGCGGCGCCCGACGGCTCCCTCAAGGGTGCCCCCGGCTCGATGCGCCGCGACCCGTCGACGGGCGGCTTCCTCGGCCGCAACGGCGTCGACTTCACGGGCTTCGGCCGGGTCTCCACGGACGCCGACGGTCGGTACGCGCTGCGTACTCTGCCGCCGGGCAACTCCGGGCTGCCGTACATCAGCGTGTGCGTGTTCGCGCGGGGCCTGGTGCACCACCTCTTCACCCGCGCGTACCTCGCCGACGGCGCCGACCCGCTGCTCGACTCGCTCCCGGCCGATCGGCGCGCCACGCTGATCGCGGCCGAGGGCGCGAACCGGACGTACCGTTTCGACATCCGCCTTCAGGGCGAAGGCGAAACGGTCTTCCTGGAGTTCCGGTGACAACTGCCGACCCCGTCGATTCCACGTCCGGGTGCGACGGGGACGCCGGCCTGCTCGCCCCCGGGTGGGTGGGCTCCCCCGCGGCCTCCGCGACCTCGGACGGTGCGCTGCTGGGGGCGCTCCTCGACGCGGAGGCCGCGCTGACCCGTGCTCAGGCGGGACTCGGGCTCGCCCCGGCCGCGGCGGCGTCGGCGGCGTCCGCCGTGGCCGCGGCGGATCTCGACGTCCGGTCGATCGCGCTGCGCTCCCGAGGCGGCGGCAATCCGGTGATTCCGCTGGTCGCGGATCTGACGGCGGCGGTCGGCAGGGAGTACGGGCCGTACGTCCACCGGGGCGCGACCAGCCAGGACATCCTGGACACGGCGCTGATGCTGGTCGCCCGTCGCACGCTGGACCTGGTCCTGGCGGATCTGGAGCGGACGGCGCGAGCGCTGGGCCGACTCGCCGCCGCGCACCGGGAGACGGTGATGCCGGGCCGGACCCTCACGCAGCACGCCGTACCGACGACCTTCGGGCTGAAGGCGGCGGGCTGGCGGTCGCTGGTGCTGGACGCCCGGGATCGGCTCGCGAGTGTCCGGCTTCCCGTCCAACTGGGCGGCGCCGCCGGGACGCTGGCCGCCTTCATCGCGTTCGGCGCCGAGGATCCGGGGGCCCTCGTGGCGGCGTACGCCCGTGAACTCGGGCTTTCTGAACCGACGTTGCCCTGGCACACCCTGCGGACACCGATCGCCGATCTGGCCGGCGGACTGGCCTTCACGGCCGGGGCCCTCGGCAAGATGGCGGCCGACGTGCTCACCCTCTCCCGCACGGAGATCGCCGAAGTCTCGGAGGGGAGCGGTGGCGGCTCGTCCGCCATGCCGCACAAGGCCAACCCGGTGGCGGCCACCGTGATCGCCGCCTCCGCGCGGCGCGCGCCGGGGCTCGCCGCCACGCTCTACGGGTCGATGGTCGCCGAGGACGAACGGCCGGCCGGTGCCTGGCACGCCGAGTGGGAGCCGCTGCGCGACCTGCTGCGGCTGGTCGGCGGCGGCGCCCGAAACGCGGTGGAACTGGTCGAGGGACTCCGGGTGAACGCGGACGCCATGCGTGCGCACCTCGGTCTCACCCATGGGTTGATCGTCTCCGAGCGCCTGGCCGTCGAGCTCGCTCCCGTGCTCGGGCGGGCCCGCGCCAAGGAGCTCCTGACGCGGGCAGCCGAGCGTGCCGTCGCCGAGAACCGGCCCCTCGTGGACGTGCTCGGCGAGGAGCCGGAGCTCAGGGAACTCGACCTCGTGGACCTCACCGACCCCACCCGCTACACGGGCTCCGCGGGAGCCCTCACCGACCGTGCTCTGGAGCGAACGTGACCCGGGAACTGCTCAACCACGTCGCCGAGGGCCCCGAGACCGCTCCCCCCTTGCTCCTCGGGCCCTCGCTCGGCACGTCGTACGCCCTGTGGGACCAGGTCGCGCCCGAGCTGTCCGTCACCCACCGGGTGGTTCGCTGGGATCTGCCCGGCCACGGGGGGTCGGCGCCGGATCTGATCGGGCCCGGCGCGACCGTCGGCGACCTCGCCGCGCTGGTACTCGCGCTCGCCGACTCGCTCGGCATCGACCGGTTCGCGTACGCGGGCGTCTCGCTCGGCGGCGCGGTCGGCCTGCACCTCGCCGTCCACCACCCCGAGCGGGTGTCCGCCCTCGCCGTCATCTGCTCGTCGGCCCACTTCAACGGCTCCAAGCCGTGGGAGGAGCGCGCCGAGCTGGTACGCCGGGAGGGCTTGGCCGCGCTCGCGGAGAACGCGAACTCCCGCTGGTTCACGCCCGGTTTCACCGTGCCGCGGTTGGTCGAGGACCACCGGAACGCGGACCCGGAGGCGTACGCCGCCTGCTGTGACGCCCTCGCCGCCTTCGACCTCCGCGACCGGCTCCCCGGCATCTGCGCGCCCACCCTGCTGATCGCGGGCCGCCAGGACCCTGCGACGCCGCCCGCCCATCTGCGGGAGATCGCGGACGCTGTGCCGGGTGCCGCGCTCGTCGAGCTCCCGGGAGCCTCGCACCTGGCGCCCGCCCAGTGTCCGGGGGCGGTCCTGACGGCGCTGCGGGCCCACTTCGACGGGGGCGCCAAGCGGGGCATGGAGGTGCGCCGCGAGGTGCTGGGCGACGCGCACGTGGACCGCGCGCAGGCCCGGCAGACCCCCTTCACCGCGCGCTTCCAGGACTTCATCTCGCGCTACGCCTGGGGCGAGATCTGGACCGACCCGACGCTCGCGCGCCGTGAACGCAGCATGATCACGCTGACGGCGCTGGTGGCACACGGCCACTACGACGAGCTGGCCATGCACGTCCGGGCGGCGCGCCGCAACGGGCTGACGCCGGAGGAGATCGGCGCCGTACTGCTGCAGACGGCCGTGTACTGCGGTGTTCCGGCGGCGAACTCGGCGTTCGCGACGGCCCAGCGGGTGCTCGCCGAGGAGGACGGCGTCGACGGCGCCGCAGGGTGATCCTGCTGGTGGTAGCCGTCAAGGTGGGTACTTCGACGGTACGAGTCCGGCGCGGGCGCACGAGGGGACGTACGACCGGGAGGTCTGGAAGCGTCTGGGGACGCTGACGGACCAGCTCCTCGAAGGCTGGCCCGCGAACTCCCCGAAGGCAGAGCCGCGAAATCCCCGAAGGGCGACCGACACCGACGGGGCTACCTCAGGCCCCTCCCCGTCGCCAAGACCTCCTCCGCCCTCGCCGCCAACCCGTCCGCCCCGCATGAGCGCGCCAGCGTCAGGCCCTTGTTGAGCTCGGAGACCGAGCGCGCGGCGATGCCGTACTCGACGCGGGCCGCCGCGTGTTCGTACTGGCAGGGTGACGCCTCCAGGTAGGTGACGGCCTGGGCGGCCAGGCGTACCGCGCGCCGGCCCGATTCGAGGGCCGCCGCGCAGCGCAGGGCCTCGCCGATCGCGGTGTCCGTGCCGAGACGCTCGGCCTGGCGGCGGGCGTCGGCGGCCAGTGCGGCGGCGCGCGCCGGGTCCTGCGAGGCGAGCGCGCGGGCGAGGTCGATCGCCCAGGGCGCCAGCACCGTGTTGTGGTGGCCCCGTGCGGCGGCGGCCTTCTCGGCGGCCTCGAGTTCGTTGATGCCCTCCTTGACACGGCCGACGGCGAGCAGCAGCCGGCCGCGTACCGAACGGGTGTCGGGCAGCACGATGGTGGACGGGTACGGCGGTGCGAAGCCGTACTGCTCGGCGATCGCCCAGGCCTCCTGGACGTCACCGCGGGCGAGCAGCGTGTCGACGAGGTTGCAGGTCGCGGTCCAGTACAACGGCAGCCCGCGCCCGACCCGCTCGGCGATGCGCAGCGATTCACGCAGGGCCGTCTCCGCCTCCCGGAGCCGACCGCGCCTGCGGTGTCCGAGACCGACGTAGGCGTGCGCGAGGGCGAGATGGCCGCCGCTCCACCCGGCCGCCTCGTAGGTGCGCAGGGCCTCCGTGTAGAGGCTGTCGGCCCGGTCGAGCCGGTCCGCGTAGGCGTACGCGTTGGCCAGCATCAGCAGCAGTTCGACGCCCCACTCGGTGTCGGTCCAGCCGAGTCCGGGTGCGAGGCGGCCGTTGACGAGGGCGCGGTCGCAGAGTTCCACGACCTCCTCGGCGCTCTCCCCGCGGGTCATCGCGTCGAAGCCGCGCAGGATGAGCAGCGCGCGCTCGGAGTTGTCGCGTCCGGTGCAGGTCTTGACGAGCTCGGCGAGGCTCCGGGAGCGCCCCGGGACGTGCTCGTCACCCGCGTGGAGGCCCTCCCACATGTAGTGCACGGCCTGCAGCCGCATCCGGGCGGGGCCCGGGGCGAGCCGGGCGGCCTCCGCGTCGACCGTGCGGACGGCCTCGTCCAGTTGGTCGTTGTGGACCAGTGCCTGGGAGAGGCGGAAGACGGCGTCCACCCGCAGATCACCTTCGAGGCCGGCCTGGTCGAGTGCGGCGCGCAGATGGTTGATCGTGGTGGAGGGCGCGGTCAGGAGGGTGGCGCAGCCCAGTTCGTAGAGCACGCGCGCGTGGACCTCCGGCAGCGGCGGCTCCTTGAGCGCGCGCTCCAGGCAGCGCCGGGCCGCGTCGGGTGCGCCGACGGCGAGGTGTTCGCGGGCGGCCTCACGCAGCTGCTCGACGAGTTCGGGGTCGTCGTCCGGGTGTACTTCGAGGAGGTGGCGGGAGGCGGCAGCGGCTCCGCGGCCCGACTCGGTGACCGCCCACGCGGCCTGGCCGTGCATCGCGGTGCGCAGCGCGTCGGGGATCGAGCGGTAGACGGCGCTGGCGATGAGAGGGTGCACGAACTCCAGGTCGCCGCTCGTCAGTTGGCGGTTCGCGGGTTCGGTCTCGGTGAGGATGCGGGCCGCGCCGAGCAGTTCGGCGCAGCGCACGGCCTCGTCGCGCTGCATTCCGGCGAGCTGGGCGGCGAGGTCGAGGGAGATGCCGGTGCCGAGGATCGCGGCCGCCCAGGCGAAGCGGGTGGCATCGATACCGAGCCCTTCGAGGCGGGCGACGAGTCCACGGCCGCGTGCCGAGCGGTTCAGGGCGCGCAGTTCGGCGGCCGAGGCCTCGACCGGTTCCAGCTCACTGTCCTGCACCTTGGCGAGGAGTTCGACGGTCTCGTAGGGATTGCCGCCGGTGACCGCCCACACCTCGCGGCAGAACGGGGCGTCCGCATGCTCCCCGAGCGTGACGCGGGTCAGCCCGGCGGTGGCGTCGGGGGTCAGCGCGCTGAGCGTGACGATCGGGCGGGCCGCGGCGACGACGGCGTCGAGCTGGCGGGCCCGCTCACCACTGACGTCGCCGGGCCTGCGGGCGACCACGACGAGGACGGACAGATCGTCGAGGCGCTCGGCGAACGCGGCCAGCCACTGCAGGGTCTCCTGGTCGGCCCAGTGCGCGTCGTCGACGATCAGGACGAGCGGCCACTCGCTCTTGGCCAGCCGCCGCGCCGCCGCGACCAGTCCGTCGCACACGCCCTGCGGGTCGGCCTGGCGGTCGCCCGGAGCGGCGATGCCGAGCGCGGGGCCGGCGATGTCGTACCAGTCGCCCAGGTATTCGCGGACCTCTTCGGGCATCAGCGAGACCATGGCGGGCTGGAGGAGTTGCCGCATGACGTTGAAGGGGACGGAAGTGACGGTCTCGCCGCCGCGGGCCGACCACACCGCGCAGCCGTGGGCCTCCGCGATCCGGCGGGTCTCGGCGAGCAGCGCGGTCTTGCCGATGCCCGCCTCGCCGCTGAACACCAGCAGACTGCCCGAGGACGAGGCGTCCGCGCGCAGGGCCTTGACGGCCGCCACGACATCGGCGATCTCCGCCTCGCGCTCCCACAGGGAGGCCGAGGGGGCCGGTCCCGACCGTGCCTCCGTCATGCCGCTACCTCCCCAGGTCGCCCGTACGACGTACAGGCATCGAGCCTAGCCGCCGGGAAGCCGAAGTGGAGGCGGGTCGGTACGCCTGTGGCCGAGATGGGTGACGGGAGGTGTCCGGGGGCGACGCGGCAGGGCGCCGACCTGCCGTGGTGAAAGTTATCGACAGTCAAAAGCCCGCAAAATGACGCTAATTTTCCACCACTGAAAGGCCCCCACAGGCACCCGCGAGCGCCCACGGGCGCCGACACGGCTCCGGGAGGAACCCATGAGCGCCCTTCAATCTCCTTCAGAACACCGGGACTTCGAACGCGCTGAACGGCGTCGCCGTGTGCGGTGCGGGTGCCGTCGTCGGGCTGATGGCGGGGCCGGGGCCCGCGATGCTCGCCGGGATGTTCTCCACGAGCGTCCGCCACACCGGGCTGGGACTCGCCTACGCCCTGTCCAATGCCGTGTTCTCGGGCTGCGCCGGCCTCATCATCACCGAGACGGTCAAGCGGACCGGAAACGTGGACATCCCCGCGTACTACGCGGCGGCGGCGTGCGCCGTCAGCGTGCTCGCCCTGGCCACGCTCCGCGAGGAACGAGGGCAAGAAGAGAACCGAGCGAGTCAAGGGAGTTGAGCACGTGCGGGTGATCGGCCTGATGTCCGGGACGTCCTACGACGCGATCGACGCGGCGGCGGCCGAGCTGACCCTGGACGGCGACAGCCTGGTTCTGCGGCCGCTCGGACTGGTCAGCGAGGCGTACGACGGCGCACTGCGCGACGCCCTCGCCGCGGCGCTGCCCCCGGCGGCCACCACGCTGGCCGAGGTGTGCCTGCTGGACACCCGGATCGGCCAGGCCTTCGCGGCGGCGGCCGTGCGCGCCGACCGCGAACTGTGCGACGACGGCGCCGAGTTGATCGCCTCGCACGGGCAGACCTGCTATCACTGGGCCGAGGGCGGCACGGTGCACGGCACGCTGCAGCTCGGGCAGCCCGCGTGGATCGCCGAGGCGACCGGGCTGCCGGTGGTCGCCGACTTCCGTCCGCGGGACATCGCCGCCGGCGGCCAGGGCGCGCCCTTGGTGAGCCTGGTCGACCTGCTGTGGCTGCGCGGCAGGGCGGGCACCCCGGTCGCGCTGAACCTCGGCGGCATCGCGAACCTCACCGCGTCGGACGGCACCGCCTTCGACACGGGGCCCGCGGGCGCCCTGATCGACGCGGCCGTGCAGGGGCTGAGCGGCGGGCGCCTGCGCTACGACGTGGACGGCGCCCTCGCCGCCCGCGGCACCGTCCACGCACCGCTGCTGGAGCGCCTGCTCGCGGAGCCGTACTACGCGCTGCCCGCGCCCAAGACGACCGGCAAGGAGCTCTTCCACCTCGGCCATCTGCGCGACGCCCTGTCCGGGTTCGGCACGCTCACCGCCGAGGACGTCATCGCCACCCTCACCCGGCTCACCGCCCGCACGGTGGCCGACGCCGTGCGCTCGGTCGGCGCCACGGAGGTGATCGCCTCCGGCGGCGGCACCCGCAATCCGGTGCTGATGGCGATGCTGGGCCAGGAGCTGGCGGGGCCGGCGCTGCGCACCTCCGACGCGTTGGGGCTGCCCTCGGCCGCCAAGGAGGCGTATGCCTTCGCTGTGCTGGGTTTCCTGACCCTGCACGGGCTCACGGGCACCGACCCGGTGAGCACCGGCGCCCGGCACCCGAGTGTGCTCGGCTCGATCACACCGGGGCGGGACGGGCTGAGGCTGCCGCCGCGGGCGAAAGAGGCGCCGGTGCGGCTGATCCTGCAATAAAGCTCCCGGATCTGATCCCTCTCATCCGCCTTTCACCCAGGACTCATACGGTGGGCCCATGACGCAGGTGACTCCTCCCGGTTGGTATCCCGACCCCGGGCAGACAAGTGACAGTCCCGCCACCGAACGCTGGTGGGACGGCAGGACATGGACGGACCGGACCCGCCCCGTCGGGTCGGCCGCCGCATGGGGTCCCCCGACGCACCCGCCGGCGGCCGGACCGTATCCGGCGCTCGCTCCGGGCGCCCCGCGGCGCGGGTTGCGCACGGGCATAGCCGTGGCCGCCGCGATCGCGGTCCTCGCGGGCATCGGGGGCGGTGTGTACGCCCTGACCAATAACGACGGCAACAGCGGGAACAGCGCCAATTCCCAGGGGTCAGGCGGGCAGAACGGCCAGGGCGGATTCGGCGGGCAGGGCGGCAACGGCGGCCTCGAAGGCGGACCGGGCGGCGCTCCCGGGGGCTCCGGGGGCTCGGGCGGTTCCGGCGGTTCCGGGGGCCAGACCCCGGCGCCGGGCCAGTCCGCGCAGCCGCAGATCGAGGACGGCTACGCCACCGATCTGCTCAGCGGCATCAGCATCCCGGTGCCCGACAACTGGAGCGGCGGGAGCACCACGACGGGTGCCGTGCTGTCGACCAAGGACACCTACAAGTGCCCCGGCGACACCAAGCAGGACTGCCAACGGGGCGGGGCCTACTCCGCGTCCGCGCAGGCGCAGAAGCTGAAGTCCACCACGGCCGAGGCGGCGGCCAAGGAGGACATCTCCAAGAACGCCAAGGAGTCCTACGGCAAGGGCTACGGCACCATCACCTCGCACACGGAGCTCGCCTCCAAGGCGGTCACCGTGGCCGGCGAGAAGGGCTATCTCGTCCGCTGGAAGGTCGTCACCAGCAAGGGTGACGACGGCTACGTCGAGTCACTGGTCTTCCCGTCCCCCGCCGACTCCAAGTCGCTGGTCGTCGTCCGCTTCGGCATCGACGTCAGCTCCAAGGCGCCCAAGGAATCCGTGATCGACGACATCACCAAGGGCATCAAGGTGGCGTCCGGGGTGAGTGGCAACGGGCAGAACGCCTAGCCCGCAACCCGTAAGTCCGTCAGAGCCCCGGACATGTCTCGGCCGGGTGGGGCGCCCCTCCGCTCAAGAGGAACCCCACCCGGCCGGGGGGTGCGCGCCGCCCCCGTCCCCACGGTGCGGCGCGAGCAGGCCGACGTCCGGTCATCCCGCGGACGGCGGCCTGAGTCTCAGGTCAGGCCAAGGGCGGGAATCACGACCGCGTCCACGAATTGTGTGAGATACGCCGCATCGGCTTCCTTACCCTCCAGAACCGGGCGTACGCGGGCAACCCCGAACAACTGCGCGGGAACGAACTCCAGCGCCGGGTGGTCGGCGGCGATCTCCCCTCGCTCGACCGCGCGGCCGAGGATCTCCCGGACCGAAGCGATCTCGGGCTCGACGAGCGCGTCGCGCAGCGCGACCCGTAGCTCCTCGTCCTGCATGACGGCATGGCCGAGCGCCTGGAGCAGCTGGTTGTCGGGGCCCGACCAGTTGCCCGCGGCGCGCGCCATGGCGCGCAGGTCCCCGGCGAGCGAGCCCGTGTCGATGCCCGTGAACTTGGGACAGCGGCTGGCCCGCAGCGCGGCCGCCACGAACTGGGGCTTCGTCTTCCACTGCCGGTAGAGCGTGGACTTGCTGCACCGGGTGCTGGTGGCCACACCCTCCATGCTGAGCGAGTCATAACCGCACTCGCGGATCTGCTCGAGCGCGGCGTCGTAGAACTCCTGCTCACGCTCAGGCGTGATCTTGGAGCGGCGCGAGGCGACGACCGTCTCCGGTCCGTCCGCAGCCTGCGACGTCATGGCTCTTCTCCTCGCTCGTGTAGGTGGTCCGCTTCACACAGTCTAATCGATACGCCAGTGTACCGGTACGGTCACGTATCGGTACGGTCACGTATCGGTACACCGACGTATCGGTACACCACCGTATCGGTACACTCTCGTATCGATGAGCCTTGGACAAGACCCACTCCTCTGTCGAGTGGATGTCGAGTGGATCCTGTCCTGGGCTCACCACGCACCACCCCACGCAAGACCGTCAGCAAAGGGGCCGGGAGATGGATTCCCGCACCGAGCCCGCAGAGGCAGAACCCGAGCCGGAGCCGGCCGTGGCGATACCCCGGCCGTCGCCGCGAAGCACCGACGCACGGCCGCCGCTCGTACGTGAGCTCCTGTTGGTCGTAGGACTCTTCGTCGTCTACAAGGTCGGCCGGCAGCTGGCCGACGGCCACACCGCCGAGGCCTTCCGCAACGCGGGCCGCGTGTGGGACTGGGAGCGGACACTCCACCTGCCGGATGAGGGCGCGGTGCAGGGCGCGCTGCTGCACAGCGACACCCTGGTGCACCTCGCGAACACCTACTACGCGACCGTGCACTTCCCGGCCACCGTGGCGTTCCTGGTCTGGATGTACCTGCGGCGCCCGGTCCACTACGTGTGGGCACGCCGGGTACTGGCCGCGGTCACCGCCGCCGCCCTGGTGCTGCACCTCACCTTCCCGCTCGCCCCGCCCCGGCTGCTGGCCGCGGCGGGCCTCGTGGACACCGGTCAGGTGTACGGACCCACGGTGTACGGGGCGCACCCGGCGACCGACGAGATGGCGAACCAGTTCGCGGCGATGCCCTCGCTGCACTTCGGCTGGGCGCTGATGGTGGCGATCGGCCTGATCGCCGCCACCCGCTCCCGCCGACGCTGGCTGTGGCTGCTGCACCCGTTGCTCACCCTGCTGGTGATCGTCGGTACGGCGAACCACTACTGGCTCGACGCGATCGTGGCGACCGCGCTGCTCGGCATCGCCCTGGCCGTGATCCGCCTGCCGCGCGGGGCCAGGACGACCGCGGATCGCGCTCAGAAGCTCGCCGCCGCCGTAGAAGCATCCGAAGAGGCCGTCGGAGAGGCCAGGGAATCCGGCGGGGCCGGCGACAAGGAATCCGTACCGGAGCTCGTGGGGGCAGGACGATGAACGCCACTCTCGCCGCCGTCGTCCTGTCGCTGTTCTCGGCCGTCGCGTACGCCGCCGCGGCCGTCGCCCAGGAGCGGCTGGCCTCCCGGACCCCCGACTCGGGCACGCTGCGACTGCTGGGCAGCGGAGCCTGGTGGTGGACGGTCGTGCTGAACGCGTCCGCCGCGCTGCTGCACGTCGCCGCGCTCAAGTACGGCACGCTCACCCTCGTCCAGCCGCTCGGCGCGCTCACGCTGGTGGCCGCGGTGCCGCTCGGCGCACGGGTCGCGGGCCGACGGGTCAGCGCGGTCGAGTGGCGGGGTACCGCGCTCACCCTGATCGGACTGTCCGCGCTGCTGATCACGGCGTCCGGGCCGGCGCCGGACGATGTGCTGAGCGTGCCGCAGGCGCTGGGCGTGGCGGCCACCACGGCCGCGCTGATCGGCATCCTGTCGCGGCCCGGCGCCCGGCCGGGGCTGCGGCACGCGACCGCCTCCGGCTTCGCCTCGGGTGTCGCCTCGGCACTCACGCAGACGGTGACGGTGGCCGTGACGGACCGCTCCGGACCGCTGCTCAGCACGCAGGTGATCGTGGTGGCCCTGCTCGTGGCGGCCTTCGCGACGGGCGGACTGCTCCTGTCGCAGACCGCCTACCGGGGTGGTCTCGGCGCGCCGCTGGCCGTCGTGACGCTCGCCAATCCGGTCGCCGCCGCGGCCATCGGCCTCTTCCTGCTCGGCGAGCAGCTCCAGGGCGGCTCCGCGGGCCTGCTGCTGGCGGCGGTCGGCGCGGGGGTGGCGGCCTGGGGCGTGGTGACACTGTCCCGTTCGGTGCCGGAACCCGCGCTGCCACAGCCCGTGGTGGACGACGAGCACCCGGTCGCCGCGGTGCTGGCGCTGGAGCCCGGATGGGCGGCGTACGAACCCTCGTTGCTGCCGAAGCAGCCCAACCCGGGGCATCTGACGCGCCTGTAGAGAACCCGCGTATGGAGAAGGGCGGTTGCGGAGATCCGCAACCGCCCTTCCTCATGTCACTTCTTGTCGCTGTCAGCCCAGTCCTCGGGAGTCCTGCTTGAGCGCCGTGTCGACGGTCAGCGCCGTCGCGACGACGAGGCTCAGCAGCGGCTCGGGGAGCTGGTAGTGGATCTGCAGGACGTAGTTGTCCGCAGTGGTGAACATCGTCTTGGCGAGGCCTTCCCAGGTCTTGGTGATCCGTGCGACCTCGTTGTCCGCGTGGTCGACGATGGCGAAGTTCCAGGCGCGCCAGTTCTCCGCCTTGATCGCGCCGACCTGCTGGCCGTTGACGTTGATCGCGAAGTTGATCTTCCCGATCATGTTCTGCTGCACTATCTCGCCGACCGGCTGTCCGTCCGGACGCTCCACGATGACCCGCGACTTGATGAGCTTCGCGGGACGCGTGAGCCGCAGCACCGGCTGCCCGTAGGCGTCACGGATCTCCAGCTTGTGCGTCATGTACTGGTCGAGGCTGGAGACGAAGCGGAGCACCTTCTTCAGGCCGCTCTGGCCGACCTCGACGACCGCGCCGAGCTGGTTGCCCTGCTGGTCCATGACCTTGTACTCGTTGGTCAACTCGATCAGCTTGGCCTTCTGGTTCACCACCAGGACCGGCTCGGTAAACAGGGTGCCACCGCCCGCGCCACCGCCCGCGACACCCGCCTGCTGCTGCACCTGCTTCTGCACGCGCGGGTCGGGGCCGGCCGTCGGCTGTCCGTACGGCTGCTGGGCCTGCTGCGGAACCGTCTGCCCGGCCGGGGCCGCCTGGTCCGCATTGGTGTGCTCGGTCCACTGCGAGCCGTCCCAATAACGCAACGTCTGGGGCGCCCCGTGCGGATCCGGGTACCAACCTGCAGGAGTGTTCGAATGCGTGGTCACCGGGGCACACTACCGTGAGCCGGCTGGAAATTGACCAGAGGTGAGATATCCATCAGCCGGTGACGATCGCCGGGTCGCTCACACCCGGCCGGCCGTTCTCGACATGTCCGGCGAACCGGCGCAGGAAGCCCGCGTCCGCCGCGGACTCGACGGTCAGGTCGTACCAGCGTCGGCTCGTCCGCAGGTCCACCATGTGCCGCACGGTCGCGCCCGCCCGCACCTGGAACGAAATCGGCCGCCCTCCATAGCCGTTGGTGAGCTTGAGCTCGACCGTGCCGGAGCCCTTGTTGGTGAAGGTCAGCTCCACGTTCCCGCCGACGTGCCGAGCGGTGACCTCGGGACCCGCGGTCTTCCCGGGGCCCTTGAAGACACGCAGGAAGCCGTTGGGACCGTGCACCGTCAGGTCGTACGAGCCGCTGGAGTACGCCGAGTTCCAGGCGTCCGAGACGGTCTTGCCGGCCTCGGTGGTGTAGGTCCAGGGACCGTCGGTGCGGTTGCCGGAGGTGACGAAGAAGGCGGCACCGGCCTTGGCCCCCGAGCCGAAGGTGAGCGTGAACTTCCCGGCCGCCGCGCCCGCCGAACCGTCCACCAGGGGCGCGTACTTGAGCGGGCGGGCCGGACGCTGGCCGCGCTCCTGCTTGGGCAGGACGGGGTTCGCGGGCGGGGTCGGCACATAGTCGGGGTGGCGGTCGTGGTCCGGCGGCCGGTAGCCGTCGGTGTCCGGCAGCGCGACCGGCTTGGTGTCCTTGCAGGAGAAGTCGAACGCGGCGGTGAGATCGCCGCTGATCGCACGCCGCCAGGGCGAGATGTTGGGCTCGTGCACCCCGAAGCGGGCTTCCATGAACCGGATGATCGAGGTGTGGTCGAGGGTCTCGGAGCAGACGAAACCGCCCTTGCTCCAGGGCGAGACGACGAGCATCGGCACCCGCTGGCCGAGTCCGTACGGTCCGGCGGCGCGGCTCGCGTCACCCTTGTAGAGGTCCGGGCCGACGTCGACCGTGGACTTGCCCTGCGCGGCGGACTGCGGCGGGAACGGCGGCACGAGGTGGTCGAAGAAGCCGTCGTTCTCGTCGTACGTGACGAACAGCGCCGTCTTCGCCCACACCTCGGGGTTGGAGGTGAGCGCGTCCAGGACCTGCGCGATGTACCAGGCACCGTAGTTCGCGGGCCAGTTGGGGTGCTCGGTGAAGGCCTCGGGCGCGACGACCCAGGAGATCTTCGGCAGCTTCTTGCCCTGCACATCGGCCTTCAGCTGGTCGAAGAAGCCCTCGCCCTTGCGGGCGTCGGTGCCGGTGCGGGCCTTGTCGTAGAGCGGGTCGCCGGGCTTGGCATTGCGGTACTGGTTGAAGTACAGCAGCGAGTTGTCCCCGTAGTTTCCGCGGTAGGCGTCCGGGATCCAGCCCCAGGAGCCGTTCGCGTCGAGGCCGTCGCCGACGTCCTGGTAGATCTTCCAGGAGACCCCGGCCGCCTCCAGCCGCTCCGGATACGTCGTCCAGTCGTAGCCCACCTCGTCGTTGCCGAGGACCGGGCCGCCGCCCTTGCCGTCGTTGCCCGTGTATCCCGTCCACATGTAGTAGCGGTTCGGGTCGGTGGAGCCGATGAACGAGCAGTGGTACGCGTCGCAGATGGTGAACGCGTCGGCGAGCGCGTAGTGGAACGGGATGTCCTCACGCGTCAGATACGCCATCGTCGTCGACGACTTGGCGGGCACCCACTTGTCGTACTTGCCCTGGTTGAAGGCGGTGTGGCCGTCGCTCCAGCCGTGCGGGAGGTCCTGGATGAACTGCAGGCCCAGGTTGTCGGCGGCGGGCCGGAAGGGCAGCACCTCCTTGGTGCCGTCCGACTGGTGCCAGACCGACTTGCCGCTGGGCAGGGTCGACGGGCGCGGGTCGCCGAAGCCGCGGACGCCTCTGAGTGAGCCGAAGTAGTGGTCGAAGGACCGGTTCTCCTGCATCAGCACGACGATGTGCTCGACGTCGTCGATCGTGCCCGACCGGTGGTGCGCGGGCAGTGCGGCGGCACGCTCGATGCTGTTCGACAGGGCGGTGAACGCCGCGGTACCACCGGCGAGTTGGAGGAAGCGGCGTCGGTTCACTTGAGGCATGGCTGGGTGACCTCTTGTCCTGACGTGGTGCTGTGGATGGGACCTGCGCGGGGGGAGTGTTCCAAGAGGACCGAATGCCGGGGAAGACCCCGTGGCGTGGGTATGACGGACAGGCGTCTGTGACGCGAACAGAACCGGCCGTGGTTCCCGCGCCGAGTGCGCCGCTCAAGCACCCTTGCGGAGCACGGCGGTGATCTCCAGGCCGGTCTCCCGGTCCAGCCTGCCCGGGCCGTCCACGCCCAGCGCGAGCGCCAGCTCTCGGCCGGGAGGTCCACCGCGGACTCGACCAGCAAGGCGAAGGTGTCCATCGCGGCCCGGCCCCGACGCAGGCCGACGCCCGCAAGCCCCAGCGCGATCAGGGGTTACGCCCCGGCCTCGCCTCAGCCTCATCGAGTCTCCTGAAGCCAATCACTGTGCTGCTGAGTACCCTGCGGTGGCGCACCCGGGCTTACACCGCGCGGGCGTACGACGAGCAGGTCGACTACGTCCTGCATGTCAAGGACCAGGTCCTGACGCCGGCGCAGGTCGCCGCCAAGGTGGCGGCGTACCGCAGCGCGGGCACCACGTTCGAGGACACCGTCCCCAGCGGCTGAACCCCGCCAAGGGCCGGGGTCGGTAGTGACGCCCGCAGGCCGGCGTCACTACCGACCCCGGCCGGCGGATCAGCTCGGTTCCAGCCCCGACGCCCGCACCGTCCAAGCTCCGGGCCATGCGCGTATCGGTCTTGGAGGACGATCCCGAGCTGGGGCCCTCGCTGGACTTCACCACGACGGCACTGCTCGCCTTCGCACTGACCGCACAGGCCGACGGCGAGTAGCCGAGCCTCTGAGACTGCTCAAGTCGCTTGGCTTACATGGAACATGACGGTCAGGCTGATCCACATGACAGGAATCGCGGGACTGAGCAAGAAGAACAACTTCGTGTTGGCCATCCGGGACGCCGACGTGGTCGCGGCTGCCCTGCGTCAGGCACTGGCCGGGGCCTCGCCGGAGGAGCGCCCGGGCCTGGAACGCGCCGCCGCACTCGTCGAGTGCACCGCCGCCGCCACCGAAACCCAGCTGCGCGCCCGCTGGGTCCGCTACCGGCTGACCGCCGTCGGCTTCACCGGGGATATCACCTCGGTCGCGGCGGTGCGGGCACTGCGCCAGGCGGAACCGAAACTGAGTCTGCTGGCGGCGGTGCAACTGCAGAAGGAGGCTGTGGCCCATACGGAGTGATCCGGCAGCCCCCGAACACGCGGGGACGGAGGCTGCCGGAGGCGTTGCGCTGCTCAGGACGTGAGGTAGCAGGTCTTGCTCACGCCGGGCAGCGGATCGGTGCCGAACGCCGCCGTCGTGCAGCCGGTGCCACCGGTGAACGACTTGTAGAGGAAGCGGCCCCGTGCGCCGTAGGCGACTGTCTGCTGTCCGCTGAAGGCGCACGTGCCGCCTTCAGCGGAGCAGGCGGTGGCGTAGCCGGTCGGACCGCCGGTGGCGGTGTAGCAGGCCTTCGACTCGCCGGGGATCGGGTCGCCGAACGTGGCGTCGGTGCACGGGGTGTCGCCGGTGGCGGTGAGCGTGGTGAACGCTCCGAAGGCGCCGTACATCACCGGCTGTCCCGCGGCGGCCGAGCAAGTGCCGTTCTGGGAAGCGCACTTGGTCCAGCCCCCGGCCGGGGCTCCGTCGGGTGGCAGGTAGCAGGACTTGGCGACGCCGTCGATGGGATCGCCGAAGTGGGCGTTGGTGCAGGCGACGGAGCCGTTGGTGACCTGGTGGACGAAGTTGCCGTTGGCGCCGTAGGCGACGTCGCGGTTGTAGCCGGGCACGGCGCAGGTGCCGCCCTCGGCCGCGCAGGCGGTGTATCCGGGCGGGCCGCCCGCGTCGGCGACGTAGCAGGACTTGACGAGGTTCGACGCCGGGTCGCCGCCGAAGGAGTCGTTGGTGCAGGCAGTGCTGCCGGTCACCGTCTTGTACGTGTACGTTCCGGCGCCGTAGGCCACCGAGCGGGTACCGCTGAAGGAGCAGGTGCCGCCCTCGCCGGCGCATCGGGTGAAGCCGGCTCGCAGGGCACCGGTTCCGGGATCGGCGGGTGCCGACGGGTTGCCCAGTCCGGTGGCGGACACGGTGTAGCTGCCGGGGGCGACGCCGGTGAGGTAGACGTAGGTGTCGTCCTGGCTCGCGCCGGTGATGCCGGAGGTGGGTGTGAAGGTTCCGTTGCTCCAGACGGTGGTGCCGTTCACGGACACCGAGATGTTGCCTCCGCCGAGCTTCGGGACGCCGATGCGGCCGGTGGTGCCGGACGGGCTGGTCAGGTGCGCCGCGTAGGTGCCTGCGGCGGGGTCGCGGGACCAGGACGCGTTGATGGCGCCCTGTGGCATGGTGATGCGGCCCTCGGCGCTGGTCAGGTCGCCGGGGTGCGGGACGAAGCGGTAGGTGCCGTTCGCCGACTCCGGTGCGGTGCCCAGCACGTCGAAGGTGAGCGTGGAGGTGGGCGCGGTGGACCAGCCGTGGGCCAGGCTCATGAACGAACCGCCGTAGGCGAGGCCGCCGTCGGACTTGACGCCTTCCCAGAAGGTGCTCTTGGTGCCGATGTCGCTGTCGAGCATGTGGCCCCAGGTGCGGCGGATCTGGTCCAGGGCGGTGTAGTCGTCATTGGCGGTGAAGCGGGCGTTCAGCTCCATGCCGCCCGCGAAGGGCGACACGTTGCCGCCCCATTCGGGGGTGGTGGGGCCGTAGATGCCCCAGTTCTTCCCGAGCCCGGCGATGACGCTCTTCGACCTGGCCGTGGAATCGGTCAACCCATACCAGACGGCGAGGGAGTTGCCGTCCTGCGGGTAGAGCCCGCTGGTGGGGTTGTCCTTGTACATGCCCTTCGAGGCGTCCCACAGCAGTGAGTTGGCCGCGGCCTTGATGGCGGCCGCCTTGCCGTTCCAGCTCGCGGCGAGCGCGCTGTCGCCCTCGGCCGTGGCCAGGGTGGCGCCGCCCTTGAGCGCCGCGTACAGCAACGCGTTGGCGGAGACGTTCTCGCCGCCCTGACCGACCCGGGCCCAGTCCTGGGTGCGGGTCACGTTGAGCAGGTTGTTGCCGTCGATCTTGTTGGTGATGAAGGCCATCCCGCGCTTGTAGTTGGCCCATTCGGAGTCCAGCCACGCCCGGTCGGCCGAGTAGGTGTAGTACGTGGACGTACCCAGCAGCGTCCAGGTGTGGTAAGTGTCCGAGCCGGTGAGGTTGAACGGCGGTCCCGACCAGGGGATCTCACCCTGCGCCGACTGCGCGTTGTACATCGTGGTGAGCGCGTTGCGGGTCGAGGTCAGGTCGTTGGAGTACGCGTACTGCGTGGGTACGGCGATGCCCATGTCGCCGGGCCACACCGTACGGTCGCGCTTGGCCCCGTCGACCAGGACGGAGTCACCGACACCGACGGCGGCGCTGTTGTCCCACGCCGAGGCCGGCGGGGGCCAGGCGCGGCCCTGGTCGGAGGCGATCGTGTTGAGCTGCACGGTGTACGCCCCGGCGTACCAGATGCGGTTGAGCAGATCGTCGCTGGAGGAGAAGTAGTTGGCGTAGTCGGCCGGGTCGGCCTTCCCCGGAGCCGCGGTGAAGTCGAGGCTGACGCCGTTGAGGTCCACCCAGCCCGAGGTGTCGAGGAAGACGGTGAGGTAGCGGAAGCCGCCACGCAGTTGCGCCGTGGGCATCGTGTAGGTGCCGTTGGCGGAGGCCGTGGCGTACAGGGCCCCGTCCTCGCCGTCGCGGCCGCTGCTGCGGTCGCTGTTGTTGCCGACGTACAGGGACGACTCGCTGAAGGCCAGGCCGACCCGTTGGCCGTTGTCGCTGGTACTGCCGAAGGACAACGTTGCCAGGCCGCCGACCTCCTTGCCGAAGTCGAGGGTGATGGCCGACTGCGAGCCGGAGATCCGTGTCGACTGCCCGCTGAGGACGTTCTGCGGGTTCGCGACGCTGCCCGACGTCCGGTAGACGGCGGTCGGCTTGAGGGTGCGTGAGGTTGGCGAGTAGTTCGAGGCAGCAAGATCCGCCAGAGGTCTGGACGTTGTGGCAGCCGACGCCGCCTCGGACGAGGGAGAGGCTGCACTGGCAGACGGCGCGGGAGCCACGGCCAGCGCGGCGGCCACGAGCACGGCGAGGCCAAGTAGGCGCCCTGGACAGGGCATTCGGTTCAGCGGGGGCCGGCGGCGGCGCATGAGTACCTCCCGGATCGGATACGGAAATTGACTGCTCGAATCGGCGACCAGCCGCTTGAATCGATTCAAAAAGATCGCCCGAGAAGGCCTGGGATTGAAGGGGCAGCGGGTGTGCGAGATGACTCGCCGAAGTTCGCACCGATGATGGGCGCACGAAAAGCGGGTGTCAACCCATCGCGACATCTGTCAACTCCATTGAAAAAGCTGCCCCTTGCGGCATTGACAGAGCATCGCCAAGCCAGTTCACTGCCTCGGGGAGAGGTATGGACCAGTGCTCGATTCCCGCCCGGCTCGGCGAGAGCCGACGGCCCCAGCCGCCACGTCCTTCAACCGGCGTCCCCCATCGTGAAATCGAGGCGAGTTCCGGTGTCCTTACGAAGCTCCGACATCGTTGTCAGATCACGGCTTCTCAGCTTCCTGCTGACGGCCGCTCTCGCGTTCGTGGCACTGGTCCCGGCCGCCACGCCGGCGACCGCGGCCGCCGCCACCCAGGTGTGCGTACTGGCCTGTGACACGCTGGACCCCTCACAGGCCCGGCAGGAGAGCTTCCCCGTGCCGAACAAGGACCTCAACGGCCGTCGCCTCGAACTCCACGTGTCCGACGCGGACGACATGGCCTGGGCCAGCATCGACAACGGCGTCACCGGCGACTCGGTGTGGCTGGACCGCTCCTGGGACGGCGGCGCCACCTGGGAAGGACTGCTCGGCAAGGCGAGCATCCCGAGCACCTGGACCGGCACCAGGACACTGATGTACAACATCACCGACCCCCGCAACCACAGACGCGGGCTCGTGCGGGCCTGCGGCGACGCCGCCGGCGTCGGCTGCACGAACTGGGTCTACCCCACCGTCTGCGACACGCTCTGCGACGGCACCGACGCCGGCCAGGCGGCCGGCGACGACCAGCCGGTGCCGTCGACCACCCTCTACGGCCGCACGATCCGGCTGCACGTCGACCAGAAGAACTCCATGGCCTGGGCGAGCATCGACACCGGTGGCGCCGGCGACGAGATCTGGCTCGACCGCTCCTGGGACGGCGGCGCGACCTGGCCGGACGGCTCCTCACTCGGCCGCACCAGCACCCCGTCCGGGGCCACCACCACCCGGACCGCGATGTACGCCACCCGCGACCCGCGCGGCCTCCTCCACGGCGGCGCGGTCCGCGCCTGCGGCCGCGAGGCCGGCCACAACGAGGGCAGTTGCACCGCGTGGGTCAGGTCCACGCCGACCAGAGCGCGGGCCGCGGCGGACGCGCTGATGTCCTCGTACGACCCCTACAACGGCTGGTGGCCCAGCAGTTGGTGGAACTCCGCCGCCACCCTCACCTCCCTCATCGACTTCGCGAAGACCACCGGCACGCACGACTACGACTGGGTCATCGCGCGCACCTTCGACCAGAACAAGGGCACCTTCGCCGCCGGCGTGCGCAGTTCGGACGCGATCGAGGGCGACTTCATCAGCCGTTCCATCGACGACTCGGGCTGGTGGGCCATCGCGTGGATCGACGCGTACGACTACACCGGCGACTCCCGCTACCTCAACGAGGCCGTCACCATCGCCAACTACGTCCAGCAGTACTGGGACACCGGCACCTGCGGCGGCGGCGTGTGGTGGGACCGCGAGCGCACCTACAAGAACGCCGTGACGAACGGGCAGTACCTCTGGCTGACCACCGCGCTGCACCAGCGCATCCCGGGCGACACCGTGTGGCTCCAGCGGGCCAAGACGTCCGCCGCCTGGTACCGGTCCAGCGGGATGATCAACGCCTCGGGGCTGGTGAACGACGGGCTGACCTCGGCCTGCGCCAACAACGGCAGCACCGTGTGGAGTTACAATCAGGGACTGGCCATCGGCGGCTTCACCGAACTGTGGAGGACGACCGGGGACAGTTCGCTGCTGGCCACCGCGCGGACCCTGGCCGACGCCGCCGTCAGCAGCCCGACGCTGACCGCCGGCGGAGTGCTCACGGAGTCCTGCGACGTCGGCTCGGCCTCCTGCGACGACAACCAGAAGCAGTTCAAGGGCATCTTCATGCGGAACTTCGCCGACCTCGCGAAGGTCACCGGCTCCAGCACCTACCAGAGTTACGTCCAGAAGCAGGCGGACACACTGTGGGCGAAGGACCGCAACTCCCTCAACGCGCTCGGTGAACGCTGGGCCGGCACCAGCCCCAACCAGACCGACTGGCGTACCCAGGCCGGCGCCCTCGGAGCGCTCACCGCCGCCGCGGGCTGACTACCGGTTCCGGGAGCTGACGGCACGCGCACCCGACCCGGGTGGGAGCGGGTGCTCGGGCCGTCCGTGCCGCTCGCCGCGCACTGGCCGAGCCACAGCCAGGAGGGACCGTCGCCGGATTCGCCCCGAAGCCGCTCACCACGGTAACGATCACGCTTGATCTGCGACGATGCGACTTCTGCCGCTGACGATGCGAACCAACAAAACGGGACGGCGGCCGCCATCGCCTGCTCCAGCATGTCGATGGCCTGCTCGGGCTCGGTGGCGAAGCCGACCTGGTCGGGCACCCCGGCTTCACGGCACCGCTCGCGGTCGGAGGTCCATTCCTCGGGCAGGTATAGACGGCGGTCGATGAAGGCGTGTCCGGCGGCGGTGGCGTAGGTGAGCATCACCAAGGTCTGGCAGTTGCGCACGTCCCCGGTCAGTCCGCAGTGCTGGAAGGCCACCCCGACCGACCTGGTGCCCTTCTTCTGAGCCTGGGTGTCGTCGATGACCAGCGAGGCGTCCGCATCGCCCAGGTGCGTGATCACGTAGTCGCGGACCGCGTCGCGCAGCCGGTCGCCGTCCCACACCGAGCCGTTGAGCAGCCACTGCATCCGGTCCGCGGTCACGTGACCGGCCCGCTCCGCCAGCGTCCAGCCGTTCTTCTTCGGCAGCTCCGCCAGCGGTCCCCCGATGAACTGCGCGAACACCACCCGCGGCTCCGGCCGGTTGAACAAGAACCCCAACGAACCGGTCAGCACGGGCAGTTCGGCATCCCACTCGGCTATCTGCTCAGCCGTCACACCCATCATCATGCCCGGTCAACGACACTCCGCAGGCCCCGTCACAAGATCTCCGGCTGTAGTACATGGGCAGTCCGTCTCTCAAGCGGTGAGTTGAGAGACTCCCGTCATGGGATCTTGGGGAACTTTGAGGCTGGCGCTGTTGTCTGTGGAAGGTGTTGCGCTCGGCGGGCCGGTCGCTGTTTGGCCAGTACCTGGTGTCGCGAGCGAGCACCCGCCAGCTTGAGATACAGGAGTCGGCCGCGCACCGTGCGGAGCTGAAGAACGTGATCCTGAAGTTCCTGTGCATCGCGTCGCAGGTGGAGAAGGCGGCGCTGAACTTTGCTGCATAGTTCGCGGATGTCCACATAGCGGGACGAATTCCACGTCGGATGTCCCCAGCCGACTGGACGCGTTGCTGCGGACTTCGGTAGGCGTCGGATGCCCGGGGGGAAGCCGAGTTGACCGACGGCTGGTTCAACACGGCCTACCGCGTCCTGCTCGACGACGGCCAGGTCGCCGTCGTCTGCATGAAAACCATCCCTGCCCCGCTCGCGCGACCCCATCCTCGCGAACGACCGGGCCACGCGAAAGAAGGTAGGGCGGCATGAACTGCACGGTACGCCCCTTCCGACGGCGGCGAACGTCTTCCCGCTCGCCCATCCGACTATCATCAACTCATCCTGGGTGTACGAAGTCCGGAACAGCTGGCGCGGAACGTGGAACTCCACCGTCGACACATCCCCGAAGGTCTCTGGGACGATCTTCGCGCCCAAGGACTCATCAGGTCGGACGCGCCGACGCAGAACGGTCACGCAAGGAGTTCTCGGTGTCCCTGACCGACAAGGCGATTGAGCAGATCCGCGAGCTGATCCGCACCGGTGCGCTGCCCCCCGGCTCGAAGCTGCCGCCCGAACAGGACCTGGCAGCCCAGCTGGGTCTGTCCCGCAACCTGGCCCGTGAAGCCGTAAAGGCACTGGCCGTCGCGCGCGTCCTGGAGGTACGACGGGGCGACGGCACGTACGTGACCAGCCTGCAGCCGAGCCTGCTCCTGGAGGGGCTGGGCGGAGCAGTGGAGCTGCTGCAGGGCGACTCGGCCGCCCTGCAAGACCTCATGGAGGTACGGCGGCTTCTCGAGCCGGTCGCCACCGCGCTCGCCGCCACCCGGATCACCGACGCTCAGCTGGCCGAGGTGAAACGGCATCTGGACGCCATGCGCGAGGCACGCGAGGACGTCGAGCGCCTCAATGCCCACGATGCCGCCTTCCACCGCGCCGTCGTCTCCGCCACGGGGAACGAGTCGCTGCTCACCCTGCTGGAGGGCATTTCCGGCCGCACGCTGCGCGCCCGTATCTGGCGCGGCCTGGTCGACACCCATGCCGCGGGCCGGACCCTCGCCGAGCACGAAGCGATCTTCTCGGCGCTCGCCACCCGCGACGCCACGCTCAGCCACGCCGCCGCGTTGCTGCATGTGAGCAACACTGAACAGTGGCTGCGTCGGCACCTGCAGTCCACGGAACTCACTCGCTGACAGGGCCCACATCACGTACCGCAGTCAGGCGCACCCGACCGTGGAGCGCGGGATCCGCCGGGATCCGGCCCTCGGCTCTGCCGAGCGGGACGACCCCGGCGGTCGCGCACCGCGTCAGCGGGTCACGAAAGTGGCGGGTAGGCGTTCTGCATCAGCTGCTGGAACTGGGCGGAGAACCAGTGCCCTGCCAGCGGCGCGTTCGGCAGTGCGCCCGTGGGGTTGTTGCCGTTGCGCGCGTTGCCTCCGTACGTCGGGTCGCACATCCGGTCGAAGCCCTTGCCCTCGTCGTTGGAGACGGCGGAGCTTGGGTGTGCCGTCGTAGGCGGAGATCAGGGAGGGTCCGGAGGAGCAGTCCCAGGTGTTCCAGGTCCAGCCCAGGTAGGACAGGTTGTGGTCGTCGAACCACTTCATGACCTGGTCGGCGAAGGAGTGCGAGCAGGTGTTCTCGCCGATCTCCCCGGCGACCAGCGGTACCTGGGCGGCAACCGGAGCGAGGGTGGAGTTCCAGCAGTCGGCACTCACGCAGGCGTTGAAGTTGTAGACGTGGTACGCGGCGGCGAGATTGCCCGCAGGGTCGGTGGGCTTGTACGCCGACCACTGGCTGAGATCGTTGGAGTAGGCGAGCCCGCCGGCCATGACGACGTTCTTCGCACCGGCCCCGCGTACGGCGCCGACCAGGTCCTGCATACCGGCGACCTCGTAGGAGATCCCCGGGCAGGTGCCGCCGTCCCGCCAGCACTTCCAGGCGTCCGTCGCGCTGGAGGTCGCCCGGTCCGGGTAGGGCTCGTTGAACAGGTCGAACACGACCGCCTGGTCGTCCTTGAAGGTGCCCGCGACCGAGGACCAGAAGGACGGCGCGTACCGCGCGTCCGGCATGGGCTTCTGGCAGCTGGCGTGGACGTCGGAGCAGCCGGCCGAGTTACCGGTGTACTGACCGTACGTCCAGTGCAGGTCGAGAATCGGGGTCAGGCCGTGCGCCTCGGCGCGAGTGACCAGGTCCTTGACGGCGCCTATGTAGTTGGCGCCCGCGTATTCGGGCTTGATGTCGGAAAGTCCCAGCCAGCACTCCTCGTTGAGCGGGATGCGGATCGTGTTGGCCTTCCAGTCGGCGATCGCCTTGATCGCCGCGTCGTCCACCGGGCCGTCCCAGATGCCGCGGCCCTGCACGCACATGAACTCGCCGCCGGAGCGGTTCACGCCGAGCAGCCGGCGCGACCTGCCCTCGGCGTCCACGAGCTCGGTGCCCGACACGTGCAGCGCGGGCGCGTTGCCGCTCGAGGGCGGCGGATCGGTCGGCGGCGGTGTCGTGGGACCGGTGTCGATGTTGCAGGTCGTACCGTTGAGCTTGAACGCCGTCGGCACGGCGTTGCTCCCCGACCAGGAGCCGACGAAGCCTGCGCTGACGCTCGCGCCGGAGCCGAGGGAGCCGTTCCAGCTCTCGTCGGCGGCGGTCACGGTGGTGCCGGACTGGGACCACTTGGCGTTCCAGCCCTGAGTGACCTTCTGGCCGCCCCCGAAGTCGAACGTGAGCTTCCAGCCGCTCAGCGCGGCCTGGTTGTTGGTGATCTTCACGGAGCCCTGGAAACCGCTGTCCCACTGGCTGGTGACGGCGTACTCCACCGTGCAGGCGGGTGTGGCTCCCTCGGCCGTGACCACCGGGACGATCGCACCCGAGACGAGCGCAACCGCACCGACGACGGCTAAAAGTACTGAACGCGGGGGGTGTCGCATGAGCGACGCCGACTGGACGCGTTGCTGCGAAGTTCCGTAGGTGTCGGATGCCGGGCGGAAGCCGAGTTGACCGACGGCTGGTTCAACACGGCCTACCGCGTCCTGCTCGACGACGACCGGGCCGCTCACCACGGAAGCCGTGGTCTACCGGCGGATCGCGGCGCTCCCCGGCGGTGGCGTGCCGACGCCCGCGCTGCTGTACACGGGTGAGGATGATGGTGGCAGGGTCAGTGTCGTGTGAACTGGACTCGTGTGGGTTGTATGACGTCCGGGCGCAAGGCGATCTGGTTGATGGTGAGTTGTTGTCCGTAGATGTCGGTGAGTCTGATGGCACCGCCGCATCCGCTGCCATTGGGGGAGAGGAAGTAGTTGTAGTCGGTGCGGGCCAGTGGGCGCCAACTGCCGCCGCTGCGGACCTCCAGCCGTGCGAGGGGGTTGCGGTGGCCGATGGCCTGGATGCCGCACCAGTAGGGGCTGGATCCGTTCTTGTAGCGGATCGAGATGGTGCCCGTTGTGTCGGGGCTGAGCAGGCTCCAGGTGATCGCGAGCCGGCCGGTCGAGACGGGGGCCAGTTTGGCGAAGGCCTGTTCGCTGAGGTCGAGTTGGCCGGGTGCGCAGGGCAGGGGGCATTCGTTGGTGATCCGGACCGTGACGGAAGCGCCGTTCGCCGCGTGGACACGCACGTATGCCCCGCAGGCCCTGGAGGTCTCGTAGTCGGTGGTGTTCATCGCCGCGATCATCATGTCGCTGCTCGGGCCGTAGGAGCAGGCGCCGTCCCCGACCCCGGCCTTGTAGACCGTGGCGACGCCCGGGTAGGTGACCTTGGGCCTGATCCGCCCAGCCAGGGAGGCCGTGGTGGGAGCCTTCCCCGGGGAGGCCGAGGACGGCGCCGCCGAGCTGGATGGGGAAGCCTTCTCCGTGGCCGCACCGGCTGACGGTGTCGCGGAGGTCGCGGACGGGGACGGGGACGCCGAGGACGGCTTGTGTCCTGGTGAGGCGGGCGGGAGAGTCTCCTGGGAGTTGGCGACGGCCGTGGCCGCGGCCGACCCGGCATCCGCCTTGCGGTCTGGTTGCATCGTCATGACCAGGCAGACGAGAAGTCCTGTGACGATCAGCCCCGTGGTGGTGCCCACCATCAGCCGGCGTCTGCGCCTGCGCTGCCGCGCCGCCTGACGTGTTGTCTCGTGCATGTCCATCCGTTCGAAAGAGCGAGTCGGTGTCGTACTGCTCAGTGGTCACAGGTGGCGAAAAGGTTGCCGCCGATTTTTCGGCGGGTCGGGTCCCGGCGCGTGAGCAGCCGGACAGAAGTGCCAGGCACGGTCTTTGTTGTTGCCGTGCTCCCACCCTTGTGTCCTCAGGTGGGAGCACTACCTGCTTCGGGCGCGGGTCACTGCCTCTGCGGGGTGGTGATGCCGGGTGAACCGGGGTGGCGGGCGGGTGCAGGGCACGCCACCCCGGGACCGCTCAGCCGATCTTGGTCATGTTCCACTGCTGGGGAGAGCCCCCGTTGGGGGTCCACTGGATGACCTGGCTGTCCGCGTCGGTGTTGCCATTGTCCAGTGCCTTTCCGCTATGGCGGTTGATGAGCCGGTACCCGCCGCCGCCCAGCGAGGTGATGGCCCACTGCTGCTGGTAGCTGCCGTTGTCGGTCCTCTGCACCATTCCACCGCCGTCGCCGGTGTTGTTGTTGTCGTCGAGGGCCTTGCCGCTCCGGGCGCAGATGAGCTTGTAGTAGCCGTGGCCCAGGTCGGTGACCGTCCACTGCTGGGGGGTGCCGCCGTTGGAGGTCCACTGGATGACCTGGTTGCCTTCGGCGGTGGTGTTGTAGTTGTCGAGGGCCTTGCCGCTCCGGGCGCAGATGAGCCGGTAGACGCCGCCCGCGAGGACGGCCGGCATGCCGTTGACCTCGACGCAGACGACGGAGTCGGTCGCGTTGGGCGCATTGGCCGGCACCTGGATGTTGATCTGCCCGCCGCTGATCCAGTAGTTGAGGTTGGTGGAGGGGTTGTTCATCAGGTAGATGCGGTTGATGGTGTTGTACACCTCCGGGATCTGCAGGATGCCGTTGGTGGGCCAGTTGAAGACGTGGCCGAAGAGCTTGCCGTACTTCTTGGTGATCCTGCCCCAGGACGGCTCGGTGGCGAAGGGGCTGCCGCTGGTGCCGTGGACGCTGTCGGAGTAGGTGGCCATCCACGTGGCCAGACCCTGCAGAATCCCTGTCGCCCCGGGTGTGACGTGGCCGTCGTTCGCGGTGCCGTCGCTGTTGAAGCCGCCGTCGGGACCGATGTTGAGCAGGTAGTTGCCGTCCCGGGAGACGACGGTGACCATCTCCTGGACGATGTCCTTCACGGACCGGTAGGAGTTCTCGGCCCAGTTGGTGTAGCCCCAATTGCCGTTCATGGTGGCGCAGGTCTCCCACGGCCGGTCCAGCGGCGCGGAGGGCACGGACTGCTCGGGGCAGGCGAAGTCGCCGAGGCCACGGTCCCGCTTGACGCGTTCGTTGACGACGAGGCTCGGCTTGCGGGCCATCAGCCAGTCGTACAGGCCCTGGCCGTCGGACTGGCTCCACCAGTCGCACCAGTCGCCGTCGAACCACAGGACGGCCGGGTCGTACCTGTTCAGCAGTTCCTGCAGCTGGCCCTTCATGTCGTTGACGTAGGCGGCGCGGGCCGTGTCGGAGGACATGACGGAGTCGTAGTTGCCGGGCCTGCAGGTCTGCGAGGGGTGGTTCCAGTCCATGATCGAGTAGTAGAGGCCGAACTTGATGCCCCGGCTCTCGCACGCGGTCTTCAACTCGCCCAGCAGGTCACGCTGGAAGCCGTTGTAGTCGTGCAGGTTGTACAGCTTGGTGCCGGTGGTGTCGGTGAAGCCCGGGACGTCGGAGTCCCACATCGCGTAGCCCTCGTGGTGCTTGGAGGTGATCACGAGGTACTTCATGCCGGCGTTCTTGGCCAGCTCGGCGATGGTGTCGGCGTTGAAGCTGGTCGGGTTGAACCCCTTGGTCACCTGGCTCTGGTAGTCGGCCTTGGACCACTTCTCGGCACTGAACGCCCACTCGCCGTGGCCGAGGTGGGAGTAGGACCCGAAGTGGATGAACATCCCGAACCGGGCCTGGTACCACCAGTCCAGCTTCGAGGAGACGGAGTACGCCTCGGCGGTGGTGGGCCACAGCACCTGCGGCAGACCGAACGTCACGGCGCCGCCGGCCAGGGCGGCGGCCTTGATGAGGGAGCGTCTGCTGAGGGGAGCGGAGGACATCGTGCGGCTCCTGGAGGGGTGAGGGACACAGGGTGTCGGTGACTGCTTGTCCGCGACACCGCACAGACGGCGGAGTGCGGCGGCTCGTGTCCGGCCGGGACTCAAGCAACTCCCACGGACATCGGATGTATTAACAGACACGGCCGCACCCCCTGTCTAGAGTGACGACAGAGAATTCAGAAACTCCCAGTTCATGATCCCGCGGCTGGAATTCGAAGAAAGAAGACATAGGATCTATAGCGAGGTTCGGTCAGCGGTGGAAAAGAGCACGGCTACGCGTCCCCCACCACGACGATGTCCAGCGTCCTGGGCCCGTGCACGCCCTCGACCCGGTCCAGCTCGATGTCGCTGGTCGCCGACGGGCCGGAGATCAGGGTCAGCGGCCGGTACGGATCGAGCAGGCGCAGCGCCTCGGGCACGTCGGGAGCGATCTGGTCCTCGCGGACCACACAGATGTGCTGGTCCGGCAGCAGGGTCAGGACCCGACGCCCCTGGCCTGGACCGTGGTCCAGGGTCACCGTGCCGGTGACGGCGATGGCGAGGGCGACGGTGGTGATCACGGCGTCAGCCGCGTCGAGTTGTCCGACGGTCAGCGGCGGAACGTCCGCCAGCCGCGACCAGGGTCCCTCCGGAACCAGGTCCTCGGGAGGCCCGGGCGGCACCACCAGGGACCGTGCTCCGGTGCGGGCCAGCGCACGAGCGACGGCCGCCGCGGCACCGTTCGCCGGCACACGGACCACCGTGGCGCGGTACTCGGCGGCGCGCTCGGCGAACAGCCCGATGACGTCCGGTCCCGCGTGGTCGGCGCGGCGACCGGGCGACAGGGGTACGTCGTGGGGGAGTTCGGAACGGGGAACGCCGGACAGTGCTCCCCGAACCGCGCTCAGCACGCTCTCGCGGCCGTTCATCGTCGTTCCTTCCCCTCCGCCGTCGTACGACGGTCCCCGCTCATGGGTGTTCTCGTACGACGCCACCAGGCGCGCAGGGACTCCCGGGCCGGCGCCGGGGTGTCCCTGGTGCCGGACCAGCGGGCGAACGGACCGGGCAGGGCGCCGATCCGGCCGTCCCGGGCCACCAGCCGGGCGCCCGCGGCCGCCAGCCACGGAATCTAGGTGATGACCGCGTCGGCGACCGAGGCCCAACTGCCGTTGGATGCGCTGTTCTTGGTACCGGTGACCGCCACTTTGAGAGTGTGGGTCGCCGTCGGATCGAGCCCGTCGGCGGTGAGGACCGGCGCGGTCACGCCCTGACTGGAGTTGCGGTACAGGTCCACGGAGGTCGCAGCGCCGCCGTCGACCGAGACCGTCACGATCCCCTGGCTGTTGTAGACGATGGAGTCCAGGGTCACCCCGTTTCCCTTGAAGGTCAGAGTGGCGGTGTTGCCCGCGGTGTTGGACCAGGTGTTGCCACCGCCGCTGGACCAGGACCCGGAGTACTGCCACTGGTCGACACCGCTGCCGGTGGTGCTGTAGGGAACGGTCACCGTCTGTGGCGTGCCGCCCGAGAGCGGCGTGACCGACAGGTTGGCGAACTGGTCGCCGGCTGTGTAGTGGCCGGTGAAGAGGGCGACTTTGCCGGCGCTGTAGGCGGTGTCGGTGACCGTGCCGACCTTCGTGCCGTCGATGGAGGCCGTGATCGTCGTACCGCTGAAGCCCAGCGCGAGGTGGTGCCAGCTGCCCAGTCCCGCCGCGCCCGGTGCGGTGCCGCTCGCGAGCGTCACCACGTTGTCCGAGAAGTCGGAACGCGTGACGGACCACGCGCCGGTATCGCTCAGCGAGAACCAGTAGCCCTTTACGTGGGTCGGGTCCTCTCCCGCGTTCCACTGCTCGCCGGCGCTCTGTTGACGACCTGCGATGCCCACTGATCCGGCGGCCTTGTTCATCACGTCCGCGGAGACCTGGTAGTTGGTCCAGTTACCGTTGCCGCCGGCGCTGTAGGGACGCGTGTCGCCGTTGAAGTTGCCCCATTCCAGCGGCCGGGCCGGTGTCTCCTGCTGGACGCAGTTCCCGGAGCGCCCCACACACGGCTGCACGTCGAACGCGCCCTCCATCGTGCCGAGATAACGGGGCTGGCTGCCGACCGCTTCAGAGCCGAAGTCGTCGCTGTACGGCAGCGGCAGGTCCGCCGCCGACGGGCTGACCGCGGTCCCCTTGCCCTGGCCGGTCGTGGTGGTGAAGGAATAGGACCGGTCCGGCTGCAAGGTCACCGTGAAGTTCCCCGAGCCGTCCGGCGTGACATCCGGATTCCCGACGAACCACGTTGACGAATCACTCGACGCCAGGTCGGTCGACCAGATGTGTACCGTTCCCGTCGACAGCCCGCCGCCCACGTTGAACGTCACCGTCTGCGGGCCGGAAGCCCTCGTGGTCTCGACGATGGTGGACCAGTCGTGGTTGTTCGGCGACTTCAGCGATACGTAGCTGCCCTGCGTATAGGACGATCCGCCCAGGTATCCGGAGCCGCTGTCGAGGTACCGCCAGCCCGGCTGCGCGAACTGGGTGGTGTGTGCCATCGCCCAGGTCGACAGACCCACGTCGTAGGTGCCCGACCAGGGCCGGTCCGCCCTGATCAGTCCCTGACCCACGAAGGACACATCGGGGTAGGCGCTTGCCACGATCGGCCAGTTGATGTTCGCGACCATCTTGCCCTGGAGGTAGACCAGGTTGTCCGTGCGCGCCATCGGCGCTCCGCCCGCCTGGTAGTCCAGCGTTCCGTTCTCGCTGGCCCAGAGCGGCAGTCCGAGCCCCTGGGCCGTCGGGGTGCTGGTGCACTGGGTGTAGGAGCTGGACCCGTTGTACGGGGTGCACGGGTAGTGGTTGCCGACCTTCGCGGTGGCCGCCTTGAATGCCGGGTTGTTGGCCAGCCCGTCCGCGGTCGACCAGCCGGAGTCGTTCGCGTCGGCGGCCACGATCTGCACGCTGCCGTAGCCGTTGTTGTCGAGGGCGCTGCGCAGCTGCGGGAACCAGTTCGCGTCGTAGCCGTGCTCGTTCCAGCCTCCCATGTAACTGATCGTCAGGCCGTGCTGCTTCGCGCACCCCAGCCAGTCCAGGACGTACTGGATCCCGTTGGCGGTGTAGAAAGTGGATCCCACCCACGCGGGGGCGGACCAGGTCAGCCCGTACAGTTTGATGGCGGGATTACGCTGCACCGCTTGCTGAGCCAGCCAGAATTCATATCCGGCGTCGCAGTTGACGTTGCCCTTGGTCTCCTCGATGGACGGTTCCGCGCCGGAGGTCGAGTTTCCCGAACCGCCGGTTTCCAGTTTGAGGATCTGCACCTGCGCCCCGTACCCGGGTTTGAACAGGTAGTCCAGAATCTGACTCTGCTGGGCCGGCGGGTAGTCCGCCAGCAGACGGCTGTTCCCTCCGCCTCCGCTGATCGCGCCTTCACCGTCGAACGTCATTCCCGACGACGACCCGTTCACCGTGATGGTCGTGGTGGATGCGGCCACCGCTTGCGTCGCGGACGTTCCGACCAGGAGCGCGGCCGCCAGTGCCATGACGGTCAGCGCGGCCGGCCAGCGGTGCCGCGCCGGTCTGGGCCAACGGCTTCTTGCCATCAACTTCCCCCTGCTGGTCGCGGCGCTCGCCGCAGGCGCCCACAGCAGACCGGCGAGGGACAGGGCGGCGGCCACCAAGACCGTTCTGGGGCGCAGGAACAGTGATGATCTGGACATGATGGCGTCCCTCAGTTGTAGGTGTGGCCGCGAGCGGACGTGCGGCACGTTCCGTCTGCGGAGAAGGCGAGACGGGCCCCGTCGGACGCACCCCGCCCTGCCGTCGGCTGTTCAGCTCGGTGCCACCTCGCGGCACGACCGGTCGACCTCATCACCATGACCACCGCACCCAACCAAGATGACGCACAATCAAACGCGAGCATCAGGGAACTGCTTCAGAACTGAACAGTCAAGGGTCTCGACAGACCTCTCCCCAGCTCGGCACAGACATGTGGCCACGGCCGCCTGACTGAGCGACACATCCCATGTGTTTCCCAGTAGTTGTGTGCGTCGCCTCTTGACCGCCTGATGCGATCAGGGCAAGCTCTCCCAGTGCTCCAGCAAGCCGATACGGGGGCAACACCGCGAGAGCCTCCGGGGCACCCTTCGCGAAATTCATCCCATGTATTGCATTCACGATCGCCGCCGTCATCGGCGAGCGTTCCGCCGACAGACGCGGTGGCGCGACAGACAGAATCGAACATAAGGCAACACTGCAGCTGAAGGACGAGGGGCGTCGACGAGGGACTCACCGCCGGAATCGACCGTCCCGCGCAGAACAGGAGTTTCAACGTTCGAGTCAGTCCGGCGGCCCGGAGTCCTGAAGTGGGTCCGGGCCGGACAGAGCAGCACGGCACTGCCGAAGAGGCGAGCGGTGCGGCAAGCGCCCGCGAGGATGCCACACCGTCGCCTCCACAGCTCCGAATAGGCCCATGGGTTCGGGCGTCCCCTCTTCCACGATCTTCTACGTGAATCGACGAAGGGTTCCGCTATGACGATCAGCAGGCGTGTGTTCCTGTCGAGTGCCGCCGGTGTCGTCGCCGCCGTGACGGCGGATCTCACGCTCGGTACGACGAGGGCGCTGGCGGCTCCGTCGTCGTACTCGCCCACGTGGGCGTCGGTGGACCAGCACCCGGCGGCGCCGGAGTGGTTCCAGGACGCGAAGTTCGGGATCTACTTCCACTGGGGTGCCTTCAGCGTCCCGGCCTACGACAACGAGTGGTACCCGCGGAACATGTACATCTCGGGCATGGCCGCCAACAGCCACCACGTCGCCACCTACGGCGACCCCTCGGTGTGGCCGTACAACAATTTCCTCGACGGAGCCCGCGACAAGGCGGGCAACTGGGTGCAGTTCGCGCCAAAGTTGGTCTCCGAAGGCGGCAGATTCGACCCGGACGCCTGGGCGCAGCTGTTCGTGGACGCGGGCGCGAAGTTCGCCGGACCGGTGTCCGAACACCACGACGGATTCTCGATGTGGAACAGCTCGGCCAACGAGTGGAACTCCGTCCGGCACGGGCCGGGTCTGAACCTGCTGGCACTGTTCCGCGACGCCATCCGGGGCAAGGGCCTGAAACTGCTGGTGGCCATGCACCACGCGTTCAACTTCAACGGCTACTACGACCACGTGCCCGCCCAGCCGACCACCAGTCTGAAGAAGCTGTTCGGGCAGCTCGACACCGCCGCGGAGAACCAGCTGTGGTTCGACAAGCTCAAAGAGGTCGTCGATCTGGCCCAGCCGGACATCCTGTGGGAGGACTTCGACCTGAGTCTGGTCGACGAGACCCAGCGGCTGAACTTCCTGTCGTACTACTACAACCAGGCCATCTCCTGGGGCGAAGACGTCGTGGCCACCTACAAGGACGGCTACAACACCAACGGCGAGATGTTCGACTACGAACGCGGCGGACCGGCCGACATCACCAGCCCGTACTGGCTGACCGACGACAGCGTCAGCGACTCCAGTTGGTGCTACACCGTCGGCATCGGCTACTACTCCACCGCCCAGATGCTGCACTCGCTGATCGACCGGATCAGCAAGAACGGCAACATGCTGCTCAACATCGCCCCCATGGCCGACGGCACCATCCCCCAGGGCCAGAAGGACGTCCTGCTCGGCATCGGCGACTACCTCAAGCGGTTCGGCGAATCCCTGTACGCCACCCGCGCCTGGACCGCCTACGGCGAAGGCCCGACCAAGATGGGCGGAGGCTCCTTCACCGCCCCGGTGGCCGGGACGAACAAGGACTTCCGGTTCACCCGCAACAAGGCCGACAACGTCCTGTACGCGACGGTCCTGGGCTGGCCCGGCAGCTCCGCGACCATCACCACCCTGGCGAGCGGACGCATCGACCTCAGATCACTGACGTCCGTGCAGTTGCTGGATGCCAACAGCGGCACGTACGTCAACCTGCCCACGCCCACGCAGAGCAGCGACGGCCTGCACATCAGCCTTCCGTCGTCCTCGGCGCCGTTCAACGCCCTCGCGTACGTGCTGAAGTTCACCTTCTCCGGCCAGATTCCCGTCCTCAGCGGCAACGGCGTCGCCACCGCGTACAGCGATGTCTCGTACGGGGGCACGGCGGCCAGGCTCGTGCTGGGTGGCTACACCGCCGCACAGCTGCAGAGTGCCGGCCTTGCGGCGCGCACGGTCTCCTCCCTCCGGATACCCGCCGGCTACCAGGTGACCGGCTACTCAGGAGACAACTTCTCGGGCACGGCCTGGACCTTCACCGCCGACAACGCCGACCTGCGCGACACCGGCAACAACGACGCCATCGCCTCTCTGAAGGTGATCTTCAACCCCGCCAAGTACTTCCGCGTCACCAACGTCGCCGACGGCCTGGTCCTGGACAGCGGCGGCAACGTCGCCTCCGGCAGCAACCTCAAGCAGTGGACCGCGGGCGACAGCCCGAACCTCCAGTGGCAGGCCGTCGAACTGGGCAACGGCTACTACCGTCTGGTCAACCGCACCAACGGCATGGTCGCCGACGGCTGGGGCGCCACCACCAACGGGGCGCCGGCCCAGCAGGCCCCCTGGAACGGCGGCACCAACCAGCAGTGGCAGATCACCGACCGCGGCAACGGCCAGTACAGCATCGCCAACCGCACCACCGGCCTCGTCCTCGACGGCGGCGGCCAGGTCACCTCCGGCTCCGTCACCAAACAATGGACCTGGAACGGCAGCACCAACCTCCAATGGACCTTCACCGTCCAGTGACCTGCGCGGCCGGGAGCGGACCGTGAGGCTCGCCCCGGCCCCGTCACCGCGCGAGGCCGCACCACAGGCGCTCCGGATCGGCCCGCTCCTCGGCACCCACGAGCGCACCGACACCAGCAGCGGCGAGATCGGCCAGGAGGTCTGCGTCTCCGGCGCGACCGTCCCGAACCAGGGAGGCACGACCCCTCGGGCCGACGCCACGACCGCGGCGCCGGCCGGACGAACCTCTCCGCGACCGCACGGCAAGGCGGCCCCCCACTCGCGGAGAAGGCATCAGCGCCAACACACCGTGGGCCGCCGTGGGTTCAACAGTTAGGGAAATGAGATGAGAAGAGCATCGACGGACGACCCCTTGGCGTCCGAACGCCGCAGCGTCCGTCAGGGAATCACGGCAGCGTGGCTGCGTATCAGGCCGACCACGGCACAGGACCCGACCCGCGGCCTCCCCTACGCGGGCCCGCACGTCCGCCCGACGGAGCGATGGGTACGCGTCGGGGCCGCAGCCGTGCTCGTCGGTGGTGCGCTGGTCGGCGCCACGACGGCTACCGGGACAGCACAGGCAGCGGGTTCGCTTCCTTGTGACCTGTACGCCGCGGGCGGCACGCCCTGTGTGGCCGCGCACAGCACCACACGCGCCCTGTCCTCCTCCTACAACGGGCCGCTGTACCAGGTCCAGCGCGCCTCGGACAACGCCACCCGGGACATCGGCGTCCTGTCCACGGGCGGATACGCCGACGCGGCCGCGCAGGACTCGTTCTGCGCCGGTACGAGTTGCGAGATCAGCGTCATCTACGACCAGTCCGGCCGCGGCAACCACCTCACCCGGGCTCCCCTCGGCTCGTTCAACGGCCCGGGCCCCGGCGGATCGGACGCCCTCGCGGACGCCACCGCCGCCCCGATCACCGTCGCCGGGCACAAGGCCTACGGCGTCTACGTCAGCCCCGGCACCGGCTACCGCAACAACCACACCAACGGGATCGCCACCGGCGACCAACCCGAGGGCATGTACGCCATCTTCGACGGCACCCACTACAACGGCGGCTGCTGCTTCGACTACGGCAACGCCGAGACCACCAACCACGACGACGGCAACGGCACCATGGAGGCCATCTACTTCGGCAGCATCCGGGCCTGGGGCACCGGCGCCGGCAGCGGCCCGTGGATCATGGCCGACATGGAGAACGGCCTGTTCTCCGGGGTGAACACGGGCTACAACGCGGGCGACCCGACGATCAGCCACCGGTTCACCACCGCGATCGTCAAGGGCGAGTCCAATCACTGGGCGATCCGCGGCGGCGACGCCCAGTCCGGCAACCTGTCGACCTTCTACGACGGCGTACGCCCCAACGCCGACGGCTACAACCCGATGAAGAAGCAGGGCGCCGTCCTCCTCGGCATCGGCGGCGACAACAGCAACAGCTCCGCCGGCACCTTCTACGAAGGCGTCATGACCTCCGGCTACCCCTCGAACGCCACCGAGGACGCCGTCCAGTCCAACATCACCTCCGTCGGCTACGCCGCCTCCTCCAGCGGGACGAACACGGGCGAGTTGCACGCGGTGGGCGCGGGCAAGTGCCTTGACGTGCCGGGATGGTCCACCGCGGTGGGCACCCAACTGCAGACGTATGACTGCAACGGTGGGGCGAACCAGATCTTCACGCACACACCATCGAACGAGTTGACGGTTTATTCGGGCTCGTCGCAGGTGTGTCTGGACGCCGCCGGCTACGGGAGCTCCGCGGGCACCAAGGTGCAGACGTACACGTGCAACGGACAGGCCAACCAGCAGTGGAAGCTCAACTCCGACGGCACCGTCACAGGAGTCGCATCCGGGCTCTGCCTGGACGTCACCGGAGCCTCCACCGCCAACGGCGCCCTGGCCGAACTGTGGACCTGCAACGGCGGCAGCAACCAGAAATGGACTCTGGGCTGATCCCACGGTATTCCGCAGGGAAAAGCGGGTGGTGCCGCTCTCCGGACCATGCGGCGGCACCACCCGTGACGGGCACCGGCGTGGTGCTGACAGACGCCGAAAAGCGATTTCCCCCCAACCTCGCAAGGAGAACTTCGTGAACAGCACGACAAAGGGCCTGCTTCGCCACCGCGAACGTCCAGGGACCGGTGAGCAGGCGAACGCTCCCGCCGGCCCGGAAAGCCGTCAGGGCGTCGGCAGACGCCTCCGTACCGCCCAGCGCCTGATCGCCGGCTCGGCGGCCACAACCCTGGCGCTGCTGGGACTACTGACCGGCGGCACGGCCCATGCCGCGTCACCGACGCAGGCCGCCGCGGCGGCCTCGGGCACCAGCCAGTTCCGCGGAGTGAACTGGGCAGATCCCAACGACAACTTCATCACCGGCCCCAACATCCCCGTCGGCCTCTCGGAGTCGGACGACTACGCCACCGTGTACACGAAGTCCACAGCCATCCTCAAGGGCTTCCAGAGCCTGGGGGCCAACACCGTCCGCATGGGATTCAACGCGGCGACCACCTCGGGAACCTGGTGGGGCAGCTACACCGCGACGCTGGACGCCGCCACCGCGCTGGGCATGAAGGTCATCGTCGCCCCGTGGCTGCAGAACGGGAAGGTCAGCGACACCGCGTCCTTCTACCAGATGTGGGACACGATGATCAACAAGTACGGCTCGAAGAGCAACTTCTACTTCGACATCATGAACGAGCCCTGGGCGTACAGCTCCACCGACCTGACCAACTTCGAGGCCGACTGGCTGGCGCACTACCCCAGCCTGCCCCGTGACCACGTGATCGTCCCCGGCCTGTGGGGCGACGCGAGTCTGTGCGGCGTGGGCTCCGACTCCCGGCTGTCCGGCACCCTGCTGTCCATCCACACGTACAGCATGTTCGGCGTCTCCCACAGCACCGAGGCCGACTGGGTCAAGGAGTTCACCGACAACCTGTGCGGCTACGCCGACCGCGCCGTGGTGACCGAGTTCGGCGACCCGATGACCACCGGCGTCGACTACAACGGCCCCAAGGACGGCACCAACAACATCTCCTTCCTCTACGCCATCACCGACACCGCACGCAGCCTCGGCATCGGTACGGTCCTGTGGACCGGCGTCAAGGAAGCCAACCAGACCCAGGGCCCCGGGCCCTGCGACAACGCCTCCTGTGCCATCACCTCCCTGAACGGCAGCGGCACCAACCTGTCCCTCACCGTCACCAACCAGTCCGGCCTCGACCGCCTCCAGTGGGGCTGGGGTACCGGCACCAACCCCGGCGGCGGAAGCGGCACGGGCAACGGCAACGTACTGCGCGGCGCCGGCTCCAACCGCTGCCTGGACGTGCCCGGAGCGAGCACCACCAACGGCGTGCAGACCGAGATCTGGGACTGCAACAGCGGCACCAACCAGCAGTGGAACCTCACCTCCGCCAAGGAGCTGCGGGTCTACGGAAACAAGTGCCTGGATGCCGACCAATGGGGGACCTCCCCAGGGACCAAGGTCGTGATCTGGGACTGCACCGGCGGCAGCAACCAGCAGTGGAACCTCAACAGCGACGGCACCGTCACCAGCGCCCAGTCCGGCCTGTGCCTGGACGTCAAGGACGCCTCCACCGCCAACAGCGCCCTAGTCCAGCTGTGGACCTGCAACGGCGGCACCAACCAGAAATGGAGCCGGCAGTAACGAGGAAGCAGTCGTGCTGGGGGCCCGGTGAAGCCCCCAGCACGGTTGTGCCGACGGACTCGCTCACGGACACGGCGCCGGAGCGTCGGCAGCAGATCCGTAGGAATCATGGGAGGCCTTCGGCGCGCGCCTGCGCCGGCCGGCGTTCTCGAACGCAGCTGCCGACAACGGCACCCTTGAGCAGGGGGCCGGTCAATCCCTGACCGGAAGCACCAGGCGGAACGTGCACCCGGCACCCGCTCCGGTGTCGAGTTCGAGGCGGCCTCCGTGGCCCCGGGCGATCGCCGTGGCGATGGCGAGGCCGAGGCCGCTGCCGCCGTGGTCACGGGAGCGGGAAGGGTCGACGCGGTAGAAGCGCTCGAAGACCCGCTCGGCCTCCTCCAAAGGCAACCCCGGCCCCTGGTCGCCGACTTCGATCACGCAGATCGGCGTGCCCGTGGTCAGCGGTGGTGAGCCGCTGGTCCGGCCGGGGCGGTCGGTACCTCCTGTCGTCGCCCCCGCGCGGGCCGTTCCCACGCGTACGTCGACTGCAGTGCCCGGCGGCGTGTGGACGAGCGCGTTGGACAGAAGGTTGTTCACCACCTGGAGCGAGGTGGTGCTCGCGCGCACCGGACGAACGCTGACCGTTCCCGCGGACGTCTCCGTCCTCGACACCGTGCGGGGCGCGGGCGTCGAGGTGCTCTTCTCCTGCACCGAGGGCACCTGCGGGACCTGTGAGACGGACGTCGTCGAAGGGACCCCGGACCACCGGGACTCGGTGCTCACGGACGAGGAGCGGGAGGCGGGCGAGACCATGCTCATCTGCGTCTCCCGGTGCCTCGGGAAGCGACTCGTGCTGGACTTGTGAGCCCGCAGGTCCGCCTCGACGCGGTCCAAGACCCTGACCACCTCGCCGTCCCGGTACCGCACCGGGGCGGCGATCGTGCGTGATCGTCCCGATGCATAACTGTCAACAATATTGTTAGCCAAAGTCATTGACCCCGCCGTACGGGGGCTCTACCTTCCCGCTGAGCACCATTTCGCGGTGTGCGCACAACCTGTCGGAACAATGTCGTCTGCACAGGAGGAGCCATGCGTCGTCTGCTCGCCGGTCTCGCGGTCGGATCCTTTCTGGTCGCCGCGTCGGCCTGCGGTTCATCCGGCGGCGGTGGCGCCTCGGACAAGAACGCATCGTCCGGCGGTACCACCACGGTCAAGGTCGGGGTCATCCCCATCGTCGATGTCGCGCCCCTCTACCTGGGCCAGGAAAAGGGCTTCTTCAGCAAGCGCGGCCTGAAGCTGTCCATGACGACCGCGCAGGGCGGCGCGGCGATCGTGCCGGGGGTGGTCAGCGGCCAGTTCCAGTTCGGGTTCTCCAACGTGACCTCGCTGATGATCGCCCAGAGCCAGAACATTCCCGTGAAGGCCGTGGTCAACGGCGTCGCCTCGACGGGCGTGGCGGGCAGGGACTTCGGTGCCATCACGGTGAAGAAGGGCAGCCCGATCAAGTCCGCCAAGGACCTGGAGGGGAAGAAGGTCGCCGTCAACACCCTCAAGAACATCAACGAGACCGCGGTGCGCGAGTCGGTGCGCAAGGCCGGCGGCGACCCGTCCAAGGTGAAGTTCGTCGAGCTGGCCTTCGATCAGATGCCCGCCACCCTCGACAGCGGACAGATCGACGCCGCCATGGTGGTCGAGCCCGCGCTCGCCACCGTCAAGAGCCAGGGCGCCACGGAGATCGCCTCGTCCCTGGTCGACGTCGCCAAGGACCTCACCGTGGCGATGTACTTCACGTCGACGCAGTACGAGCAGAAGAGCCCCGACGTGGTGAAGAAGTTCCGGGAGGCGACCGCGGAGTCCCTCGCCTACGCCGACGCCCACCCGGACGAGGTCCGCCAGGTGGTCACCACGTACACGAAGATCCCGGCGGCGACCCTCGCGAACGTGACCCTGCCGAAGTGGCCGGCCGAGCCGAACCGCGCCTCGATCGAGGCGCTGGAGAAGCTGGGCGAGCAGGACGGGCTCTTCAAGTCGACGCCCGATCTCGACAAGCTGCTGCCGTGAGGGGCGCCAACGCCGCCCTGGGCGCTGCCGGGCTCGCGGCCTTCCTCGCGCTGGGCGAGGCGGTGCCGCGGCTCGGTCTCGTCAAGGAGGCGTACTTCCCGCCGACCAGCCGCATCGCCGACGCGCTCGGGCAGGAGGTCGGCGACCACGCCTTCTGGACGGCGCTCGGTGACACCCTCAGCGGCTGGGCACTGGGCCTGGCGATCGCGGTCGGCGCGGGCGTCGTCGTGGGGCTGGTCGTCTCGATCGTGCCGTATCTGCGCGCGGCCACCGCCTCCGCGATCGAGTTCCTGCGCCCGATCCCCTCCGTCGCCCTGATCCCCCTCGCCGTGCTCCTCTACGGCACCGAACTCCGCTCCGTCCTCCTCCTCGTCGTGTACGCCTCCTTCTGGCAGGTCCTCGTCCAGGTCCTGTACGGCGTCCAGGACGTCGACCCGGTGGCGGAGGAGACGGCCCGCTCGTACGGCCTCGGCCCGTGGGCGCGCGTCCGGCACGTCCTGTGGCCCACGGCGCTGCCGTACGTCATGACGGGCGTCCGCCTCGCCGCCGCCGTCGCCCTCATCCTCGCCGTGACCGCCGAACTCGTCATCGGTGCACCGGGGTTGGGCGCGCGCATCGCGGTCGCCCAGTCCTCGCAGGCCGTCCCCGACATGTACGCACTGGTGGTGGTCACCGGTCTCCTCGGGCTCCTGATCAACGTGGGCGCCCGCACGGTGGAGCGCCGGGCGCTGGCCTGGCACCAGTCGGTGCGCGGGGAGGTGGCGGTGTGAGGCCGTTCCTGTTGCGGTCGCTGTTCGTCGTCGCGCTCCCGGCGCTGCTCGTCGCGGGCTGGTGGCTGGCGTCCGACGGCAGTACGAACGTGTACTGGCCGCCGCTCCGCACGATCGTCAAGACCTTCCCGGACGTCTGGACGGGCGAGCGGCTGCGTTCCGACCTCCTGCCGAGCGTGCTGCGCCTCCTCGCCGGTTACGCCTCGGCCGCCGTCGTGGGCGTGGCACTGGGCACGGTCATCGGCTCCTATCGGCGGGTGCGAGCCTTCTGCGAACCGGTCCTCGAATTCCTGCGCGCGGTGCCACCGCCCGTCCTCGTCCCCGTCATCATGCTGTTCGCGGGCATTGGCGACACGATGAAGATCGTCGTGATCGCGAGCGGCTGCGTCTGGCCGATCCTGCTCAACACCGTCGAGGGCGTGCGGGCGGTCGACTCGGTGATGGCGGAGACGGCGCGTTCGTACGGCATCACGGGCGCCGCCCGGCTGCGCAGCGTGGTCCTGCGCGCGGCGAGCCCACAGATCTTCGCGGGCCTGCGCCAGGCGCTCTCCATCGGGATCATCCTGATGGTCATCAGCGAGATGTTCGCGGCCAGCAACGGCCTCGGCTTCACCATCGTCCAGTTCCAGCGGAGCTTCGCGATCCCCGACATGTGGACCGGAATCCTCGTCCTGGGCCTGCTCGGTTTCCTTCTCTCGGTCGTCTTCCAACTGGTCGAGCGCCGGGTGCTCGGTTGGTACCACGGTCTGCGCGCGGTGTCCCGGCGGTCCCCGTGAAGCTCGCGAAAGGGCGGTCCATGCACGCGTCTCTTGTCGTATCCGGCCTGAACAAGGTCTACGAGGGTTCCGGTCGCCGGGTGGAGGCGGTACGGGACCTCACCTTCACCGTCGAGGCGGGCGAGCTCGTCTGTCTCGTCGGCCCGTCGGGATGCGGCAAGACCACACTCCTGAAGTGCATGGGCGGGCTGCTGACTCCGACGGCGGGTGAGGTACGGCTGAACGACCGTCCGGTGAGCGGGCCGCCGCCCGGGATGGCGTTCGTGTTCCAGGAGTACGGACGCAGTCTGTTCCCCTGGATGCGGGTGCGGGAGAACGTCGAACTGCCCCTCAAACAGAAGCCGTTGAGCAAGGGTCGGCGCCGGGAGCTGGTCGCGGACGCGCTGGAGTCCGTCGGGCTCACGGATGCCGCGGGCGCGTACCCGTGGCAGCTGTCCGGCGGGATGCAGCAGCGTGTCGCCATCGCCCGGGCGCTCGCGTACGAGCCGGAAGTGCTGCTGATGGACGAGCCGTTCGCGGCGGTCGACGCGCAGACCCGCGCCGATCTGGAGGATCTGGTGCGCGGCCTTTGGCGGGAGCGCGGCATCACCATCCTGTTCGTCACCCACGACATCGACGAGGCGGTGTACCTCGGCGAACGGGTCCTGATCCTCTCCGCCTCCCCCACTGTCGTACAGGAGCAGTTGAAGGTCGATCTCCCGGACGAGCGGGACCAGTTGCACACCCGGGTCGCCCCGCGCTTCGCCGAGCTGCGGACCCATGTGTACGAGCAGATCCAGGCGGCGAAGCGCGGGGTGCCCTTCGATGTCAGGACAGATACGCCTCCACTTCACTGAACTGGGCGGCGGGCCGACCGGTGTTGGCGGTGACGTTGAGCCGGAGATAGCGCAGGTTCGTGCCACTGGGGAGGGTTACGGTCACGGTGTTTCCCGTCGCCAGGTCGAAGCGGTAGTCCTTCGAGGCGACGACCGTCGAGTACGCGGAGCCGTCGGTGCTGCCGAGGACCGACAGGGTCTGCGTGCGCGCCTGCCGGACCGAGGCCGGCGGGAGTTTCAGCACGAGGCGGCGGGCGGGCTGGGTCGAGCCGAGCTCCACCGTCCAGGCCTGCGGGAAGGCGTTGTTGGTGGACTCCCAGTAGCTGTTCGCGTCGCCCAGGTGGAGTCCCAGCCCGCGTTGCCGCCGCCGTCGGTGAGGGTGAAGGTTCCCGAGCCGGTCGGGTAGGGGCAGTTGTATATGCCCGCTGCCCCGACTCCGGTGGCCTGGACGTTGCTGAACCTGGCCGCGCCCTGCGACTCGGCCTGGACGACGACCGTGCCTGCCTTTGTGACAGTCGCCCCATCGACTGTCACATTCCTGACCGCATACCGGTGTCCGCCGCCCGACACGAACTCGAAGGCGCTGTACGGGCTGTCGGTGATCGTCGTACCGGTGATGTTGACGGTCGCCTCGGTCGAGGCGGTGTCAGCCGCGCAGCCAGACCGCCGTGTCCTTCGGCAGTCGCCCCTGCCGGTCCAAGGGGCCGCTGCCGAGGACGAGTCGGGAGTGTGCGGGGAGGTCGGCGGGGGCATCGGCGAGGTTCACGACGCACAGCAGACGTTCCTCCTGCCGTGGTCGGGCGAAGGCCAGAACGCCCTCGGGTGCGGGCAGCCAGGTGAGCGGGCCGTCACCGAACTCCGGCCTGATCTTCAGGGCCGCGCGGTAGAGGGAGAGCATCGAGCCAGGGTCGGCGGCCTGGAGGTCGGCGGCGTACGCGGACCAGCCGCTCGGCTGCGGCAGCCAGGGCTCGCCCCCGAAGCCCGCGTAGGGCGCGTCGGCCGTCCACGGGAGTGGGACCCGGCAGCCGTCCCGCCCCGGGTCGGTGCCGCCGGAGCGGAAGTGCATCGGGTCCTGGATGCGGTCGCGGGGTATCTCGGCCTCGGGCAGGCCCAGTTCCTCGCCCTGGTAGAGGTAGACGGCGCCGGGCAGGGCGAGGGAGAGCAGCGCGGCGGCGCGGGCGCGGCGGGTGCCGAGCGCGAGGTCGGTAGGGGTGCCGAAGGCCTTGGTGGCGAAGTCGAAGCCGGTGTCGGTGCGGCCGTAGCGGGTGACCGTGCGGGTCACGTCGTGGTTGCACAGCACCCAGGTGGCGGGCGCGCCGACCGGTGCGTGCTCGGCGAGGGTCTCGTCGATCGACGTACGCAGGCGTCCGGCGTCCCAAGGGCAGGACAGGAAGGAGAAGTTGAAGGCGGTGTGCAGTTCGTCGGGGCGCAGATAGCGGGCGAAGCGCTCGGTGTCCGGGAGCCAGACCTCGCCGACGAAGATGCCGTCGTAGGCGTCGGCGACCGTGCGCCAGGAGCGGTAGATGTCATGGAGTTCGTCGCGGTCGACGTACGGATGCGGATCGCGGCCCTCGACGAAGTCGGGGAGGTCCGGGTCCTTGGCGAGCAGGGCGGCCGAGTCGATGCGGACGCCGGCCACGCCGCGCTCGAACCAGAACCGCAGGATCTCCTCGTGCTCCTGCCGGACGGCCGGGCGCGCCCAGTTGAGGTCGGGCTGCTCGGGGGTGAACAGGTGGAGGTACCAGGTGCCGTCGGGCAGCCGGGTCCAGACGGGTTCGGCGGAGCCGGCGAACTGGGACGGCCAGTCGTTGGGCGGGAATTCACCGTGTGTGCCGCGTCCGGGACGGAAGTGGAAGAGTTCGCGCTCGGGCCCTCCGGCCAAGGCCGCCTGGAACCACGGGTGTTGGTCGGATACGTGGTTGGGCACGATGTCGACGAGGGTGCGGATGCCCAGCTCCTTCGCCTCGGCGATGAGCTTCTCGGCCTCGGCGAGCGTCCCGAAGGCCGGGTCGATGACACGGTAGTCGGCGACGTCGTAGCCGCCGTCCTTCATCGGGGACAGGTACCAGGGGTTGAACCACAGGGCGTCGACGCCGAGTTCGGCGAGGTACGGGAGTTTGGCGCGGACGCCCGCGAGGTCGCCGGTGCCGTCGCCGTCGCCGTCCGCGAAGCTGCGGACGTACACCTGGTAGATGACGGCGGAGCGCCACCAGTTCTGGGCATGGGTGGGCTGTCCCACGGTGCCTGCCTTTCTGTTGCGGGGTCGGTGTCAGCCCTTGGTGCTGCCCGCGCCGATCCCGGCGATGATGTGCCGCTGGAACACCAGGAACATCAGGACCATGGGGATGCTGGCGATCACCATCGCGGCGATGAGCACGGTCAGCTGGATGTTCTGCGACAGCTGGACGAGCGCCACGCTGATCGGCTGCTTGTCGGTGTCGGAGAAGACCATCAACGGCCAGAGGAAGTCCTGCCAGACGGCGACCAGGGCGAAGATCGACACGACGCCGAGGACGGGGCGGGACATGGGCAGCACGATGGACCAGAGGGTGCGCAGCCGTCCGGCGCCGTCGATCTCGGCGGCCTCCAGGACATCGCGCGGGATCTGGTCGAAGAAGCGCTTGAGGAGATAGAGGTTGAAGGCGTTGGCCACGGCGGGCAGCCAGATGCCGAGCGGGTCGTTGAGCAGGCTGGTGTGGATCAGTGGGAGGTCGGCGACGGTCAGGTACTTCGGTACGACCAGCGCCTGCGCCGGGACCATCAGGGTGGCGAGGATGCCGCCGAGGATCAGCTTGCCGAAGGCCGGCTTCAGCTTGGAGAGGGCGTACGCGGCGGCCGTGCAGAACACGAGCTGCAGCAGCCAGGCGCCGGCGGCCTGCACCACCGTGTTCCACAGATGGGTCGGCAGGTCCATCAGGTCCCAGGCGTCGGTGTAGCCGCTGATGTGCCATGCCTTGGGCACGAGGGTCGGCGGGGTCCGCGTCACCTCGTCCGGGGACTTCATGGCGCCGGTGACCATCCAGTAGACCGGGAAGAGGAAGGCGAGCGCGAAGAGCAGGACGACGGCCGTGAAGACGGTCCAGTAGAGGGCCTTGCCGCGGGGGCGGGCGAGGGTGAGCGGGGAGACCAGGGTGCGAGTGCCGCTGCTCATACGTACTCCTCCCCCGCCGAGCGGGTCAGCCGCAGGTACATCGCGGAGAAGAGGCCGAGCAGCACCAGGAGCATGACGCTCAGCGCGCACGCGCCGCCGAAGTCGTTGTAGAGGAACGCGTACTTATAGATGAGGTAGAGGACGGTGACCGTGGCGTTCTCGGGGCCGCCGCCGGTGATGACGAACGGCTCGGTGAAGACCTGCATCGTGGCGATGATCTGAAGGAGCATCAGCATGAGCACGATGAACCGGGTCTGCGGGATCGTCACGTGCCGGATGCGCTGAAGGATGTTCGCGCCGTCCAGCTCCGCCGCCTCGTACAGCTCCCCTGGGATGCCCTGGAGCGCGGCCAGATAGATCAGGACCGTGCCGCCCATGTTGGCCCAGGTGGCCACGATGACCAGGGAGACGAGCGCGGTGTCGGCGCCGTTGGACCAGTTCGAGGTGGGCAGGTGCAGGAAGCGCAGCGCCTCGTTGGCGAGGCCCGCTCCGGGATCGTAGAACCACTTCCACAGCAGGGCGCTGACCACCGGCGGGATCATCACCGGCAGGTACACCACGACCCTGAAGAAGGCCTTCGCGTGCCGGAGCTCGTTGAGGACCAGGGCCATCACGAACGGGACGGCGAAGCCGATGAGCAGGGCGAGGAGCGTGAAGGTGAACGTGTTGCGCCAGGCCGCGGTGAACTCCGGGTCGTGGAAGACGCGGGTGAAGTTGGCGGTGCCGACCCACTGGGGCGGTGAGCCCGGCGTGTACTTCTGGAAGGCGATCACGACCGCGCGGATCGCCGGGTACCAGGAGAACAGCGCGAAGCAGAGCAGGCCGCCGATGAGGAAGGCGTACGCGCGGGACTGGTCGGCCAGGCGCCGGCGCCACGGGCCCCCTGCCCGGCGCCCGGCCGACCGCGGTACCTCCGGCGCGCCGACGGCGGCCGGAGGGAGCACCACGGGCTTCGATGCGGTCTTCATACGCGTGGTCAGCCCCGGGCCAGGATGGAGTCGATCTTCCCGGACGCATCCTTGAGAAGCTGGTCGATGTCGGCGTCCTTCTTGGTGAGGACCGCGGAGACGGTGCCGTCGAGGACCGAGTAGATCTGCTGGGCGTTCGGCGGCTCGATCTTCATCTGCAGGCTCTGGTTGCCGTCCAGGAAGGCCTGGTAGTTCTCCACGGGCACATTGGCGTTGGCCTTCTTGACCTGCTGGTCCTTGGCGTCGGCGGCGCCGGTGAAGAGCCGGGGTTCGGGCAGGCCGACGGGGGCGTCGTGCTGCTTGGCGCGGGCGTAGTCGCCGAGGAAGCCCTTGCCGGGCGTGAGGAACATGTGGTCCAGCCACTTCAGGCCGGCCTTGATCTGCTCGGGGCTGTCCTTCTTGTTGAACATGTAGCCGTCGCCGCCGATGAGCGTGCCCTTGCCGCCGGGCATGGGCGCGAGGGCGAGGTCCTTGTAGTTGCCGCCCTTCTCCTTCACGAGGATCGGGATGTTGTCGGGCGCGGAGAGGTACATGCCGAGCTTCCCGGAGCCCATCAGCTGCTGGACGTCGTTGATGACGAGGAGCTGCTTGCTGCCCATGGAGTCGTCGCTCCAGCGCATGTCGTGCAGGTTCTGCAGGACGGCCTTGCCCTCCGGGGTGTCGATGGTGGCCTTCTTGCCGTCCGGCGAGACGACGTCGCCGCCCTGCGAGTACATTTCGGCGGTGAAGTGCCAGCCGCCCTGGTTCTGGGCGCTGTAGTCGGCGTAACCGACGGTGCCGCCGCCGAGCGCCGCTATCCTCTTGGCGTCCGCGCGCACTTCTTCCCAGGTCGCCGGTGGCTTGTCGGGGTCGAGGCCGGCCTTCTGGAAGAGCTTGCGGTTGTAGATGAGTCCCATCGAGTAGCCGGTGCGCGGGACTCCGTAGATCTTGCCGTCGACGGTGTAGATGTCGCGCAGCTGTTGCTGGATGGTGCCGTAGCTCTTGAGATCCTTGACGTACGACGTGATGTCGGCGGCCTGGTTGATATCGGCGACATGCCGGGCGTCGGTGAAGTACGTGTAGAAGACGTCCTCCATCTGGCCGCCGGCGAGCTTGGCGTCGAACGTCTTGGGGTCCTGGCAGGGGAACGCGTCGTGCGCGACGACGTCGATGTCCGGGTTCTGCTGCTCGAACGCCTTGACGTCGGCCTCGAAGAACGAGCGGTCGACCTTGGCGCTCTTCGGCGGCATGCAGTTGACCGTGATGCGGGTCTTGCCACCCGCGGAGCCGTTGTCGCTGCCACCGCAGGCGGTGGCGGTGAGCGCGAGGGCGGACGCCGTGAGCACGACGACAGTACGGCGGAAGCCGGGACTTCTCATCGGTGGACCCCTTTGGGCAGGAGCGAGGAAGGCCCACGGGGGTGCGCCACCGTGTTCTGGCGCACCGCCGTGTGCTGGCGCCGCACACTCAAGCACCGCCGACAACGGTCCGCAAGATGTTACGCAGAATCTGGAATTATTTGACAGCAGAGTGGATCTCGGTGGTGGATCTCAGTGGCGGGGCGCTTGCGCGGTGGACCCCCGGACCACCAACTCCGGCTCGAACAGCAGCTCTTCGGCGGTGACGCTGCCCCCGCCGATCTGGGTGTTCAGCAGCTCGACGGCCGCCCGGCCCATCGCCTCGATGGGCTGGCGGACGGTGGTCAGGGGCGGCTCGGTGCAGTTCATCAGCGCGGAGTCGTCGTAGCCGACGACGGAGACCTGTGACGGCACGGCAAGCCCCTTGCGGCGGGCGGCCCGTACGACACCGAGGGCGAGTGGGTCGCTGGCGCAGATGAAGCCGGTGACACCGCGGTCGATGAGGCGGGAGGCCGCCGCGTGGCCGCCCTCGACGGAGAACATGGCCCGGGCGACGTGCTCTTCGGGCAGCTCGGGGGCGAGCGCCCGCGCCGCCGCCAGCTTGCGGCCCGAGGGGATGTGGTCGGCGGGCCCGAGCACCAGGCCGATCCGCTCGTGGCCGAGCGAGACGAGGTGCCGCCAGGCCTGTTCGACCGCGACGGCGTCGTCGCAGGAGACGCCCGGGAAACCGAGGTGCTCGATGGCCGCGTTGACCAGCACCACCGGGATGTTGCGGTCCGCCAGCTGCCGGTAGTGCTCGTGCGGTGCGTCGGCCTGCGCGTACAGTCCGCCCGCGAACACCACACCGGACACCTGCTGTTGGAGCAGCAGCGCCACATAGTCCGCCTCGGAGACGCCGCCCTTGGTCTGGGTGCAGAGCACCGGCGTCAGTCCGAGCTGCGCGAGCGCCCCGCCGATCACTTCGGCGAACGCCGGGAAGATCGGGTTCTGCAGCTCGGGCAGGACGAGCCCGACAAGCCGCGCGCGCTCCCCGCGCAGCTGGGTGGGCCGCTCGTAGCCGAGCACGTCGAGCGCCGAAAGCACCGCCTGCCGGGTGGAGTCGGAGACACCGGGCTTGCCATTGAGCACCCGGCTGACCGTGGCCTCACTGACCCCGACCTTCTTCGCCACCTGAGCAAGTCGTCGCGTCATGCGCGCAAGAATAGCGCAAGAAATGCAAGCTGCTTGCGTAACCCGGTTGAACCTAGTGGGCCGCCCACAGGCCCCGGACGTGGCCCAGGTGTCGGGTCATGACCCTTCGTACGGCCTCGGGGTCGCGGTCGAGGAGGGTGTCGAGGAGTTCGAGGTGCTCCTCGGCGGAGTCCTGGAGGCGGCCCGTCTCGGCGAGGGCGTTGAGGCCGTAGAGGCGGGAGCGCTTGCGGAGGTCGCCGACGACCTCGACCAGGTGGGCGTTGCCGGCGAGGGCGAGCAGGCCCAGGTGGAAGCGGATGTCGGCCTCGACGTAGGCGATGAGGTCACCGGCCGCCGCCGCGGTCACGATCTCCCGGGCGGCCGGACGCAGCGCCTCCAGGGAGACCGGGTCCGCGGTTTGGTGCTCACGGTCGAGCCCGGCCTCTACTTCCAGCCGGACGACCTGACCGTGCCCGAGGAGTGGCGCGGCATCGGCGTCCGGATCGAGGACGACCTCCTCGTCACAGCGGACGGCTACGAGAACCTGTCGGGCGGGCTACCCCGTTCGGCGGACGAAGTCGAGGCGTGGATGCGGAAGTTCGCGGGGTGAGAGGCCGCTAGGGTCTGTCGTTTGGATCAGGTCGTGTCAGGAGGCGGCGCTTGACCGGTGCCGGTGAGCGGGGTCCCGTGCGTGCGGCCGCAAGGCGGAGGAGGCGGTCATGGCGGAGCCATGGCGACCGACGACAACGCGGCAGATGCGCGTGCCGGACCCCGCTCACCGGCCTGATCCACACGACAGGCCCTACACCCTGCTCCCGGACGCCGTGTCGGCCGAGAGTCGCTGGGCGGCGTAGATCGGCAGCACGGAGAGCAGGACGAGCACCGCCGCCACGACGTTCACGACCGGTGCCTGCTGGGGCCGTGTCATGTTGTTGAAGATCCAGATCGGCAGGGTCTCGATACCGGGCCCGGCCGTGAACGTCGTCACCACGATCTCGTCGAAGGACAGCGCGAAGGCGAGCAGGCCGCCCGCCAGCAGCGCCGAGCGCACCAGCGGGAAGGTGACGTCGACGAAGACCCGGAAGGTGTCCGCACCCAGGTCCATCGCCGCTTCCTCGTACGAACCGGAGGTACGGCGCAGCCGTGCGACGACGTTGTTGAAGACGACGACGATACAGAAGGTGGCGTGCCCGACGATCACGGTGAACATGCCGAGGCCGACGCCGAGCGGCTCAAGTACCGTACTGAACGCCGAGTTGAGCGCGATGCCCGTGACGATGCCGGGCAGCGCGATCGGCAGGACGACCACGAACGAGATGGCGTCCCGGCCGAAGAAGCGGTGCCGGGCCACCGCGAAGGCGATCAGCGTGCCGAGCACCAGCGCGATGGCGGTGGCACCGACGCCCGCCTTGACCGACACCCAGAGCGCGGCGCGGGCGCCCTCGTTCTCCCAGGCGACCGACCACCAGTGGAAGGTCAGACTCGACGGCGGCCAGCTCGCACTGCGGTCCGGGTTGAAGGAGTTGACCAGGACGAGCGCGAGCGGGACGTAGATGACCGCGAAGCCGAGCCCGGCGGCGACACGGAGCGCGATGCGCGCGGAACGGGAGAGTTGCACGGCAAAGGCTCCTCAGAGACTGCTCAGGGCGCCCGTACGGCGCATCGCGAGCAGGTACACCACGATCACCACGACGGGGACCGTGCCGAGCGCGGCGGCCATGGGCAGGTTGAGTTCGATGTTGGAGTAGACGAGGTTGCCGATGAGCTGGGTCTTGCCGCCGACGATCTGCACGGTGATGTAGTCGCCGAGGCTGAGCGAGAAGGTGAAGACCGAGCCCGCGGCGACGGACGGCAGCACCATCGGCAGCACGACCGAACGGAAGGTTCGCCCGGCCCGGGCGCCCAGGTCGGCCGACGCGTCGAGCAGGTTGGCGGGCAGCTGTTCCAGTGCCGTATGGATCGGCAGGATCATGTACGGCAGCCAGAGGTACGTCAGTGTCAGGATCGCCGCGAACAGTCCGAACCCGGGGCCGCTGAGCCCGAACGGCTTCAGCATCCAGTCGGCGAGGCCTCCCTGAGAGAGGATCAGCCGCCAGGCGTACACCTTGACCAGGTAACTCGCCCACAGCGGCGTGAGGATGGCGACCACCAGCAGGGGGCGCCATCGCGGCCTGGCAATGCGGGCCGTGTAGAAGGCGACCGGGAAGGCGATCACCGCGCACAGGGCGGTGACGGCGAGCGCGACGCCGATGCTGCGCAGGATCACCTGCCGGTAGACGGGCGTGGTGAACAGCGCGTGGAAGTTGTCGGTCGACCAGACCTTCACGACTTCGGAGGTGAAGGAGTCGGTCGTCCAGAACGCCGAGATGAACAGCACGCTCAGCGAGCCGAGATAGAGCACGGCCAGCCACAGCAGTGGCGCGGTCAGCAGCAGGGACAGCCTGAGCCGCGGCCGGCGGTGCAGGGTCCCGGCGAGCCGCCCGACGGGGGAGCGTCCGGCGGCCTGCGCGGTGGAGGTCATCGGTGTCTCTCAGCCCTTGATCTCGGTCCAGGCCTGGACCCACTTGGCGTAGGGCACGCACTTCACGTCGGTGCGGCCGTCGAGGCACTGCTCGATGGGCGTGTTCCAGAAGGCGGTGTTCTTCCAGTAGCCCTCGTCGGCGGCGTGGAAGGTGTCGCAGAAGGACTTGTCGCTGGTCTGTGCGCACGCCTTGGCGTTGGCCGGGGCCTCACCGAAGTACTCGGCGACCTGGGCGTTCACCTTCGGCGAGATGATCCAGTCCATCCACTTGTACGCGCAGTTGGGGTGCTTGGCCTTCGCCGACAGCATCCAGGTGTCGGACCAGCCGGTGGAGCCCTCCTTCGGTACGATCGCCTTCACCTTGACGCCCTCGCTCTGCGTGAGGTTGGCGATGACCTGCCAGGTGGTGCCGACCACCGAGTCGCCGCTCTTGAAGGCGGAGATCTCCTTGAGGTAGTCGCTCCAGTACTCCCCCACGTTCGCGTTCTGCCTCTTGAGCAGGGCGACAGCGGCGTCGAACTGCTTCTGGTCCAGCGCGTAGGGGTCCTTGATCTTCAGCTCCGGCTTGGTCGCCTTCAGATACAGCGCTGCGTCGGCGATGTAGATCGGGGAGTCGTACGCGGTGACGTGCCCCTTGTACTTCGAGGCGTCGTCGAAGACCGCGGACCAGGAGGTGGGCGCGGGCGAGACCTTCTGTGTGTCGTACATCAGGAGGTTGGCGCCGCGGCCGTGCGGAATGCCGTACATCTTGCCGTCGACGGAGTTCCAGGCCTTCTGCTTCAGACCGCTGAAGACGTCCTTGTAGTTCGGCACCAGGCCGGTGTTGACGGGGGCCGCGTCGCCGGAGGCTATGAGGCGCAGGGAGGCGTCGCCGGACGCGGAAACGGCGTCGTACTGGCCGGTCTTCATCAGTTTGACCATCTCGTCGGAGCTGGCCGCGACCTTCGAGTTGACCTGGCAGCCGGTCTGCTTCTCGAAGTCGCTGACCCAGTCGACCTTGGGGTCGTTGGAGCCGTCCTCCACATAGCCGGCCCAGGCGATGAGGTTGACCTGCCCCTCGGTCTTGCCGAGCTTCGACTGCGCCTTGAGGTCAGGGGGGTTGAGTCCGGTGGAGGAGGAGCCCGAGTCGGAGGATCCGCAGGCGGACGCCGCGAGGAACACCGTGACGGCGGCCGCGGCTTGGAGGGTTCTGGTGAGGCGCACGACGTTCTCCATGGGTGAGGGGGCCTGGCGTGGGGGTCAGCGGGCGTCCGGGACCTCGAAGGTGTGGCGGCGGTGCCACTGGAGCCGGACCCGGGTGCCGCGGTAGGCGGCGACGTCCTCGGACGAGGTCTCCAGGTTCTGCTGGAGCGCGGTCAGGCGTCCGCCCGCGTCGAGATCCACGAGGAAACGGGTGGCGTCGCCGAGATAGACGACCTCGACGACGGTGCCGGTGGCGGTGGAGTGCTCGGGCTCGTCGGCCTCGGCGGACTCCTTGAGGACCCGGATCTTCTCGGGCCTGATGCTGTACGTGCCGGTGGCGCCGAGGACCTGTTGCGCGGCGTCCCCTTCGAGCAGGTTGGAGGTGCCGACGAAGCCCGCGACGAAGGGGGTGGCGGGGCGTTCGTAGATCTCGGCGGGGGTGCCGACCTGTTCGATGCGGCCCCGGTTGAAGACGGCGATGCGGTCGCTCATCGTCAGGGCCTCCTCCTGGTCGTGCGTGACGAAGACGAAGGTGATGCCGACCTCGCGCTGGATCGCCTTGAGCTCGACCTGCATCTGCTCGCGCAGCTTGAGGTCGAGGGCGCCGAGCGGCTCGTCGAGGAGCAGTACCCGGGGGCGCCCGACGAGGGCGCGGGCCAGCGCGACACGCTGGCGCTGACCACCGGAGAGCTGGAAGGGACGGCGGGCGCCGAAGTCTTCGAGACGTACGCCGGCGAGCGCCTCGCGGGCCTGCTGGAGCCGCTGGGCCTTGGGCACCCCGCGGACCTTGAGGGCGTAGGCGACGTTCTGCTCCACGGTCATGTGCGGGAAGAGCGCGTAGTCCTGGAAGACGGTGTGCACGTCCCGCTCGAAGGGGGCGAGCCCGGTCACCTCCTGGCCCGCCAGCTCGATCCGGCCCGCGGTCGGGCTCTCGAAGCCGGCGATCATCCGCAGGACGGTCGTCTTGCCCGAGCCGGACGGGCCGAGCATCGAGAAGAACTCGCCGTCGGGTATGTCCAGGTCGACCCCGGCCACGGCGGTCGTCTCGCCGAACGCCTTCCGCAGGCCCTGGAGCCGGATCGCCATTCCCTCCATGGGCAGGGAACCTTTCTGGTGCATTGAAACGTTGAACGTCTGCCGGAAAGATATGAAGTCATAGTTCAAAGCTCAAGACCCCCTTAGAGTAAAGGTTGAGTCAACGCACAAGGTGGTGGTCGTGAACCGGCACGCGAAGAGCAACGCCGACAGTGTCCGCAGAGCCGTTTTCACCCCCGTGGACAACCGCGCCCGGGTCGACACGGTCGTCCACAGGCTCGGCGACGCCATCGAGCTCGGGCTGCTCGCCGACGGGGAGCAGCTGCCCGGCGAGATGGAGCTGGCCGGGCAGCTCGGCGTGTCCACGGTGACGCTGCGCGAGGCGCTCATGGCGCTGCGCCAGCAGGGCCTGGTCACCACCCGCCGAGGACGCGGCGGCGGCAGTTTCGTGTCCCTGCCCGAGGAGCCCGGCGAGGAGCGGCTCAGGGCCCGGCTGGCCGGCTGGAGCACCGAGGAGCTGCGCGACCTGGGCGACCACTGGGCCGCCGTGTCGGGCGCGTCCGCCCGGCTCGCGGCGGAGCGCACGGAGCCGGACGACCTTCAGCAGCTGCGGCGCACGCTCGATGAGTTGGGAACCGCCGGGGACGCGGCGGCGCGCAGCCGTATGTACGGCCGGTTCCATGTCGAGCTCGCCGCGGCCGCGCAGTCCGCCCGGCTGACCCGCGAACAGGTCGCGCTGCAGACGGAGGTGGGGGCGCTGCTCTGCCTCGTGCTCGGCGACGACGAATATCGTGGAGAAGTCGCGGACCGTCACCGCGCCGTGATCTCGGCGGTGCAGGATGGGGCCCACGAATCGGCCAGAGCGCTGGCCGAGGAGTGTGTCCAGAAATCGACGGCTCGGCTTATCGCGCTGCGCCTCGCGATGCCGCACACCGTGTCCGGTCCCCGTCCGCTGGAGAGCACCCATGAGCAGGAGCCCCGGCCCGGTCGGCGCCGCGGCGACGCTTGACGCGACACCCGAGGCGGCCGTCGCCGCGCAGGTCCGCTCCACCCTGGAGACCGTGTTCGAGGCGGTGGCCGAGACCCGGGCGGACACGGCGGCGCTGCTCACCCGGGTCGTCGCGCAGGACCGTCGCCCCGCGACCGTGGACCTGGCCGCGCTCCGCCCGGGGCTTCATCTCCGGCTCGCCCGGCAGGAGCTGGTGTCGGGTGTGGGGTTCGTCGCGGCGCCGGGACTGCTGAGTGACGTTCCCGCGTGGCTGGAGTGGTGGCAGACGGGCTCCGACGGGGACGTACGACCGCTGCTGCTCGACCTCGACCCGCAGTACTCCGCGTACTCCGACTACACGCACTGGGACTGGTTCGCCCTCCCCCGCGACACCGGGCAGCGTGCCGTCGCCGGGCCCTATGTGGACTACCTCTGCTCCGACGAATACAGCCTGACGCTGTCCGCGCCCGTGCACGTGGAGGGCCGGTTCGTGGGCGTCGCCGCGGCCGACGTCTATCTGCGGCACTTCGAGGCGACGGTGATCCCGCTGCTCCAAAGGCTGCCGGGGGCCGCCCACTTGGTGAACGCCCGCGGACGGGTGGCCGCCTCCGCGGACCCGGCGCATCTGGCCGGATCGCTCACCAAGGGGCCGGACTTCGGTGCGGCGCTGGCGGGAGCACGGGGCGCGCACTTCGGCGGGATGCGGCTGGTCCCGTGCGACGGAGTTCCGCTCGTGCTGGTGGTGCTGGACAGCTGAACCGGCTCAGACCGCTCGCAGCTCCGCCGCGCCGTTGCGCGTCGTGCGCGCCGTCCGCGGTCCGGCGGTCGCCTGCCGTGTCTCGCGCAGGACCAGGGTCATCCGCGTATAGCCCATGTCCTCAAGGGTCTTGGGGGTCTCGCCGACGATCCGGCAGTCCGTGCGGCCCCAGCGGGGGTCGGGGTGCGTCAGCGGCCGTACGGCGCCGTCGTGCTCGACGGCGTCCGGGCCGACCGCGCGGATCCAGTGCGGCAGGCCGTGCCGGTAGGCGGCCTCCATGATCGGGTCCTGGGCGATGTCCCGGCGGATCGACTGCAGTCCGCGGTCCTTGCCGTCGCGCTCCACCGCGGCGGCGAAGTGGGCCAGCATCGGCAGGCACCAGCTCGACTCGTGCTCGCCGAGGACCGTGGCCGCGTCCGGATGGAACAGGACGAACCGGAGGAAGTTGTCGCCCGGCATCGCCGTCGGGTGGGGCCCGACGCCGCGAAAAAGTGTCTCGAACCCGGCGTTGGACAGCACGACGTCCCAGCGGCGATCGAAGACGACGGAGGGGAACGGAACGGACTCTAGGAGCGTGGCGTAATCCTGGAGATACGCCCGCGCCTCGGGACTCTCGGGGACAGGTCGCGGCTGGGACCGCTGCCTTCCTGCCTGATACGCCATCGGGAGGTCACCCCTCTTGCCTCTGCGGCCTTCACGCGGCGCCCCGATCCTGCTTCCCGGAGCTCAGCCGTGTCAACTATCGTGGCATTTGGCGCTTGTTGACGGCTGGATCTCGCCACAGTTGTGGCGACACCTGGATGTGAGTTCGAGCGAACGGCTAGTCTCCGGTTGGTCCCTGACCATGGTGAGAGAGACCTGAGAAAACCGGGGGCCGGAATGATGTACCTGAGAGAGACGTAGGAGATCTGTCGGTGACCGATGGCTTCGAAGTTCCGGGCGCCACGGCGACGGTTCTGCTGCCGGCCGTCGTGGCCCGGGTCACCGCACTCGCCGACCGGCTCGATGTGCAGCACTCCGAGGTCTTCGACGTCCAGCGCCTGTCGGCCGAGTCCGGCGTCCCCGAACCCGTGGTGCGGGCCCTGCTCGGCGGCCGCCCCGCCGGTGAACCCGATCTGCAGGCCCGCTTCCTCCAGCGCCTGGACCTGCTGCGCCGCACCCGGCTCAAGCCCAACGGGCGCAAATACACCCAGCAGGAGATCGCCGACGGCGCGGGCATGTCGCGTCAACAGGCGGGCGCCCTGATCAATGGCGACCGGCGCCCCACGATGGAGCACTGCGACGCCATCCAACGCTTCTTCCGGGTGCACGCGGGCTTCCTCACGGCCGAGGACTCCGAGGCGCTCGTGGGCGCCCTGCAGCGCTCGGAACAGGAACTGCTGCAACAGCTCGCCGACCGCGAGCGCGAGGCGGCCGCGGCCGCCGACGACCCGCTCGAGCGGCTGCTGCAGAACCACGGCGTCCGCGGAATCGCCTGGCGGGCCGCACAGCTGCCCACCGACCAGCACCGCGACAAGGTCGCCGAGTGGCTGGACATGCTCCTGGAAAGCGTCAAGCGGCCCGAGTCGTGATCCGGGGGAGAACTGTGGGCATCGGAATCGGCAGGGAAATGCGCCGTCTGTGCGGCGAGTTGGTAGCGGAGCTGCAGCTCCCGGCACCGGCGGAGCCCGCCGCCCTGTACGGCGCCCTGTGCGACACGATGAGCAGGCGCCGCGGCCGGCCCGTCCGGTTCCGTACGGCCGCGTTCCCGCTCGGCACCGCCAGCGGGCTGTGGCTCGACATGCCCGATCAGGACCTCGTCGTCATCGAGGAACGCACCGCGCCCGACCACCAGTTGGTGATCCTCGGCCACGAGCTGTGGCACATGGAGGCCGGGCACCGCAGCCACCACGTCGAGGGCGCCGCCGTCGCGGCCCGCCTGCTCAGCGACCACACCGATCTGCAGGCGACCGTCCTGAAGGTCGCCGCGCGCACCCGCTTCGACGTCGCGGACGAGCAGCAGGCCGAGAGTTTCGGCCTGCTGCTCGCCAGCAAGTGCCGTACGTGGCTGGCTGGTTCCTCGCTGCGCGGGCCGAAGAGCCGGGACGGTCTGGCCGGCCGGATCGAGGCGTCCCTGGGCTACCGCGGACCGCGGGGCTGAGGGCACCTTCCCCGACATGGACGGATCCAGCTACTATGTCCCGGCCGTCGCCATGGGCGTCGCCCTCGCCATCAAGGCACCCGCCCTGATCCGCGGCTGGCGCGACCCGCTGCTGCGGTCCGTGGGCGTCCTGCTGACGCTGGCCTGCCTGGTGTTCCTCTTCGCGGCCCCGCCGACCATCACCGCGGTCAACGCCCTCACCGGAATCCCCAACATCTCGGCGCCACTGGTCTACTGCCTGCTGAGCGCCTTCAGCGCCTCCTGTCTGGTGCTGATCATCAACTGGCGCGGCGGGCCGCCCGAGGTGACCCGCAGGCTCTCCCGCCGCTGGATCACCGGGTACGGCGTGGTCAGTGCGGCGCTGATCGTGCTGCACCTGCTCGGGAACTGCCCCGACGAGCGGCTGCGGGACTTCGACACCTACTACGCCAACACACCGTTCATCCGCGAGATGATCCTGCTCTACCTCGTCGCACTGACCGTCGCCGGTGTCGCGATGAACGTCATGTGCTGGCGCTGGGCCCTGCAGGTGGGCGGCCGGCTGCGGGCCGGGCTGCTGACGATCGCGGTCGGCTTCCTCTTCAACGTCCCTTACGCGGTCACCAAGTTCATCGCCGTGATCGCCCGCTGGAACGGCGCGAACCTGGACGGTCTGAGCACCGACCTGGCCCCCGCGCTGGCCTCCGCCGGTGCCGAGGTCAGCGCGGTCGGCTTCCTGATCCCGCTGGCCTGCCAGCGCATCGGCGACAGCTGGGCCACCTGGTCGACGTACCGCCGGCTCGGGCCGCTGTGGCACGAGCTGAAGTCGGTCTCGGCGCACGAGGAGCACGCGGTGCGGATCTCCTGGTGGTCCCCCGCCGAACTCCAGGTCACCCAGCGGGAGTCCGACATCCACGACGGCATGCTGAGCTTGTACCCCTACTTCGACTCCGAGGTGCGCTCTCTCGCCTACGACGCGGCCGTTGCGGCGGGTTCCGAGCCCGCCCAGGCACAGGCCGAGGCCGACGCGGCGATGGTGACGGCGGCGGTACGGGCCAGGACGGCCGACCCGGAGGGCAGGGCCATCGGCGCGGCGGAGGCCGCCACCGCCCCGGCCGCTTCCGCTTCCGCTGCCGCTTCCGCCGAGGGTCCACGCGACCTCGTACGGATGTCGCTGGCACTGCGTCAGTCACCCGTCGTCGCGGCCGTCCGAGGACGAGCCGCCATCAGGTCAGAGAGCGACTTCCATGAGCAATCCCGCTAGCGCCCCCCGGAGCGCGGCAGCCGCCGGCCGTGCCGAGGCCTCCCGTCGGGCCGTCGTCGTCGGTGCGGGGCCGGCCGGTCTGCTGGCCGCCGCCGCCCTGCACACGTACGCCGACGTCACCGTCGTCGAGCGCGATGTCCTGCCCGCCGGGCCCGAGCCGCGCAGGGGCCTCCCGCAGGCCCGCCACGCCCATCTGCTGTGGTCCGGCGGCGCCCGTGCGATGGAGGAGCTGCTGCCCGGCGTGACCGCTGCCTGGCTCGCCGCGGGCGCCCGCCGCATCCCGCTGCCGACCGGTCTCGTCTCCCTGTCGGCGCAGGGCTGGCTGCGGCGCTGGCCCGAGACGGAGTTCATGATCACGTGCAGCCGTGACCTGCTCGACTCGGTGCTGCGCGACCAGGTCGCCCGGCACGAGCGGGTGACCGTCCTGGACGGCACGGAACTGCTCGGTCTGGAGGGCGACGCCTCCCGGGTGACGGGCGTGCGGGTGCGGACGCGGGCGGGCGAGGAGCGCGTCCTGGCGGCCGATCTGGTGGTGGACGCCTCGGGGCGCGGCTCGCGGTCCACCGCCTGGCTGGACGCGCTGGGCGTCCCGCAGGCGCCGATGGACGAGATCGACTCCGGGCTCGTCTGCGCCAGCCGGATCTTCCGGGCACCGGCGGGCACCGAGGACCACCCCGTGGTCTCCGTGCAGCCCGACCCGGCGCGGCCCGTGCCGGGCCGGTCCGCGACCCTCGTACCCGTCGAGGGCGGGCGCTGGCTGGTGACGCTGTCGGGCACGCGCGAAGGACAGCCGACCGCCTCGGCCGACGAGTTCGAGCCGTTCGCGCGCGGCCTGCGGCACCCCGTGGTGGGCGAGCTCATCGCACGCGCGCAGCCGCTGACGGACGTGGTGCTCAGCCGCAGCACGATCAACCGGCGGCGCCGCTTCGAGAAGGTCCAGGACTGGCCGGAAGGGTTCGTCGCGCTCGGCGACGCCGTCGCCACGTACAACCCGGTCTACGGCCACGGCATGTCGGTGGCCGCGCAGGGCGCGCTGACGCTGCGCGAGCAGGTGGCCGAGCACGGGGTCACGGCGCCGGGGCTCGCACGGCGGGTGCAGCGCGCGGTGGCGCTTCCGGTGGCGATCGCCTGGGAGCTGGCCACCGGGACGGACATCCGCTACCCGGGGGCGATCGGCGAGCAGCCCGGCGGCGTGCGGAAGCTGCTGAACCGCTATATGGCGCGGCTGGCACGCACCGCGGCGGAACGGCAGCCGGTCGCCCGGGCGTTCCTCGCCGTGACCACGCTCTCCGCACCGCTGTCCACCCTCGTCAAGCCCGAGGTCGTCCTCGCGGCCCTGCGCGGCCGACGCCTCCCCCCGCTCACCGAGCCGCCCCTCACGGCCGAGGAACGAGAAGCGGTACTGAACGCGCCGGAACTGTCAGGAACCCCGACACGCGGCTGAGCGGAGGGGCGGGGCCGGAAGGCGGGCGCAGGGCGTGTGGCTCGGCCGAGGCGGACGTCACGTCGCGCTGCGTTCGCTCGCCTCTCTCAGGTCGCGTTCCATCGCACGGTTGTGCGCGGTATCCGGCCGGCCCGCGGTCGTGCCGGGGCGGCCCGCGCGCAGCAGTTCCCGCCAGTGCTCGCGGCTCCAGTCGGCCGGGCTGGTGGTGCTGGTGAACTCCTCGACGAGGGCGAGGAAGCGCGCCGGGTCGCTGTGGAAGGGGAAGTGACCCGCGCCCTCGAAGATCTCCAGCCGGCTTCCCGGCATCGCCTGGTGCGCCCCGTACGCGTGCCGCACCGGCACCACGCTGTCCCGGTCGCCCCAGAGCAGCATCGTGGGCATGCCCTCGGTCAGATAGCAGCGGTCGAGCATGGTCACCGCCTGCCCGCGCCAGTCGACGACGGCCCGCAGGGTGCGGATGAACGCGCTGCGGGAGGTCGCGTCGGGCAGCGCGTCGACGAGGTTCAGCAACTCCGGCGCGTCCTGGCCCAGATCGGTGTCCAGAAGGCTCATCAGGCGTAGGAACAGGCCGACTTGGAGCCGCATGCCGGGCAGTCGCAGCGTGGAGAGCATCAGGTGGGCGCCCGGCAGCGAGACGGCCCGCAGCACGGGGTTGACCTCGCCGCCGACGCCGCCCGCGCTGACCAGGATGAGTCGTTCGGTGCGCTCGGGGAACTGGTAGGCGAACTGCATCGCGACGCCGCCGCCGAGCGAGTGCCCGACCAGGGTGGCGGACTCGATGTCGAGCGTGGTGAGCAGATCGCGCACCCCGTTGGCGTACGCGGCCACCGAGTAGTCGGCGCGCGGCTTGTCGGAGGAGCCGTGGCCGAGCAGGTCGGGCGCGATCACCGTGTGGGAGCGGGCCAGGTCGGGGATCAGCTCGGCCCAGGTCGCCGAGGAGTCGCCGATGCCGTGGATGAGGACGAGCGCCGGGCCCTCGCCCGCCACCCGGTAAGCACGACGGTAGCCGTGCACGACGCGGTGCTGCAGGCGCAGCTCCCCGTCGCCCACCGAGCGCAGCCGCGGGCCATGCCGCGGACGCCGAGGCGGTACGTCGACCACGGGCTCACCTCCTGTTCCCAGGCCGCCGCGAGGGCAGCTTCCATGCTGCCGTGCGGGCAGCTCTCAGGCCGCCGTGGAGGCGGCTTCCCCGCCACCGAGAAGGCTCCTCCCGGCTCTTCTTCCCAGCCTAGAGGCCCTGTTCCACAAGGGATTTCCGGGAGGTTTCGCCTCCGCTAAGCGGGCGAACCTCCGCCCATCGAAAGGGGATTGTCAGTGGCGGACGGCAAGCTGGAGACACGTACCGCCATGTACCGCTTCGACCAGCCGACCCGGGGAGAGCCGTCCGATGCCGACCGCCGTACTGACCGACCACGAACGCGCCGCCGTACAGGCCTATCTGCGTCTCCTCCAGACCGTACGAGCGGCCTTCGACAGACCGCCGGACGGGCAGCGACCACCCGCGGTGCCGCCCTCCGCCCTCGCCGAGGCGGAGCGGGCACTCGAGGCGGCCGGCCTCGCGGGCAACGAGGAGGCGTTCTTCCATCTGCTGCACAGCTGGTGCCCGGAGCCGGGAGGCCGCCTGTCCTAGGCCTTGCCGACGCCCGCCCTCAGGCCTTGCCGACGCCCGCGTGGGGCACGGTGACGGCCGTGGCCACCAGGTCCCGCCGGACCGTCCAGCGCCCGTCGAAGGACTCGATCCGCCGGCCGCCCACCAGCGGTCCCGGCACGAGGAGTGCGGCGCGGAAGCGACCGGACCGGACGGTGCCGTCGGCCTCCGCGCCCCGCGCCTCGGAATTCCGGGGCGCGGGGCCGCCGTCCGCGAAGATCTCGATGTCCGCCTCGAGGAAGTCCAGCCACTCGCCGGTGAGGGGGAACCACGCCTTGTAGACGGACTCCTTGGCGCTGAACAGCAGCCGGTCCCAGTGCACGGCCGGGTTCCGCGCCGCCAGCTCGCGTACCCGGTCCTGCTCCGTGGACAGGGCCACGGCGGTGATGACGTCGGGCGGGAGCTCCTCGTGAGGTTCGGCGTCGATGCCGAGGGAGGCCAGATCGGTGGCGCGGGCGAGAGACGCGGCGCAGTAGCCCTCGCAGTGCGTCATGCTGCCGATCAGCCCGGCGGGCCACACGGGCGCCCCGTGCTCGCCGCGCAGGACGGGCTGCGCGGGCACGCCGAGCTTCTCCATGGCCCGGCGTGCGCAGGCACGCACGGCGGCGAACTCACGGCGCCGCTTCTCCACGGACCGCGCCACGAGCTGCTGCTCCCCGGGGTACAGCGGCGCGCCCCAGACGTGGTCGTCACCGTGTGCTTCCACGGTCACGACCGAATCCGGGAGCAGCTCCTCGATCACCGGTTCCGACCTCCATCGGCAGTATGAGGCGCAGGGTGTCCGGTGGGCCCGGGCGGGGGCGCCACTCGCGGGGGTATCCCACCGAGACCTCTTCGAAGCGGACGCCCTCGTGATGGGTGGTCCGCGGGATGTGCAGATGACCGTAGACCATGACCTCGACGCGGAAGCGGCGGTGCCAGTCGGCGGTCAGCCGGGTCCCGCACCACATCGCGAATTCGGGGTAGCGCAGGATGTCGGTCGGGTGGCGGTCCAGGGGGTAGTGGTTGACCAGGACCGTGGGCAGGTCCTCGGGCAGCTCGGCGAGCCTGCGCTCGGTCTCGGCGACCCGCGCCCGGCACCAGGCCTCGCGGCTCGGGTAGGGGTCGGGGTGCAGGACGTGCTCGTCGGTGCAGATCACCCCGGTCTTCTCGGCGTACGCCATGCCCTCGTCCTTGGTCGCGCAGCCCGGCGGCAGGAACGAGTAGTCGTAGAGCAGGAAGAGCGGTGCGACGACCGCGGGGCCGCCCGGCCCGTCCCAGACCGGGTAGGGGTCCTCGGGGGTGATGACGCCCAACTCCCGGCACAGCGCGACGAGATGCTCGTAGCGGGCGACACCGCGGAGCTTCACGGTGTCCTTGGGATGGGTCCACAGTTCATGGTTGCCGGGCGCCCAGAGGACCTTGCGGAAGCGTCCGCCGAGCGTTTCGAGGGCCCAGTGGATGTCGGCCACGGACTCCGAGACGTCACCGGCCACGAGGAGCCAGTCGTCGTCCGTGTGGGGGCGCATCTTCTCGACCAGGGCGCGATTCTCCGCGTACCCGATGTGCAGGTCGCTGATGGCCAGCAGGTTTCCGTGTCCGCCGGCCGTCGACCGCACCCTCGCCACCTCCGAGAAAAAGACTGGAAACACAAGAACACATTCGCCCGCGCGGGACAAGAACGGCCCGCGCGCCAGGTCCTGTCGTCACCTTCCCGTCGTCCGCCCGAAGGGCGGGCCCCGGCGTACCGGAGCTCATGTTCGGGGTCTCGGGAAATCCGTAACACGCCCGTAGCGTCATACCGGGCTCGCGCCCCTTATGATCGCCCCAACACATCCGTCACCAGCCTTCCTCGGCGTATGGCGGTTTGCTGTTCCTCCCTCTCCCCTGGCCGGGCACGGCCTGCTCCGCCGTGCCCGGAAACCGTGAAAGGCGGCCTGAATGGGTTCTCGCGTACGCGTCTGGCTCAACCGCACGTACGCGGAGAACGTGTTCTTCATGGATCAGCTGCGAAGTAATCCGCAGCTCCGTCCGGTCGAGATCCATGCCACGCACGGCGATCCCGACTCCCCCGTGCTGGCCGCCGCCGACACCGCCGCCATGGAGCCGGAGGGCCTCTCCCCCGCCGCGTACGTCGAGTACGCGCTCGACCAGTGCGCCCGCCACTCCATCGACGTGTTCGTGCCGGTCCTGCACCAGGCCGCGCTCGTGGCGCACCGCGCGGAGTTCGCCGCGCTCGGTACGGCCCTGCTGGCGCCGCCCGCCGAGGCCGTGGCCGTCTTCCAGGACAAGGCCACCGCCTACCAGGCGGTGCAGGCGGTGGGCGTGCCGGTGCCGCCGTGGTGGCGGGTGCGCACCGAGGAGGAGCTCCTCGTGGCGGTCGAGACACTGGAGGCCGAGGGCCACAAGGCCTGCTTCAAGCCGGCGGCGGGGGCGGGCGGAGTGGGCTTCCGCGTCATCACGCGCACCCCCTTCTCCCTCGTGCACCTCAACGGATTTCCGAGCCCGTACGTCCCGCTCGACCTGGTCGCGGCGGCGCTGCGCGAGGCCGACGAGCCGGTCGACTGGCTGGTCATGCCGCTCCTGGGGCAGCCGGAGGTGTCCGTCGACTGCCTCACGGCGCCGGACGGCCGGGTCCGTATGGCGGTGGGCCGCACCAAGAACGGACGGCGCCGCGGTTTCACGCTGCACCCTTCGTTCATCGAGCCCGCGCGGCTGCTCGCGGAGGCGTTCGGACTGCACTATCTGACGAACATTCAGTTCCGTATGTTCGGCGACGATCCGGTCCTCATGGACGTCAACACCCGTCCGGCGGGCGGCCTGCACCAGCTCTCACAGTGCGGCGTCAACGCCCCTTGGGCGGCTGTGCAGTTGGCGCTCGGCGAGGAGACCGGCGAGCTGGTTCCGCCGCTGCTCGGGCAGGACTACACGGTGATCGCGGGACCCCGTCCGGTACGCCCGGTGTCGCTGCCGCAGCAGCGCGCCGAGGCGCCCGCGCCGATGCTGCCGGCGCCGCCCACCCCGACCCCCGCGCCGCAGGTCGCCCCGGCACCGACATCGACACCGGTGTCGGCACCGGCCGCGGAAACCACCCCCACCGGAGCGCCCACGGCGGCCATCGCCCCCGCCTGACCCCACACCCCGCATCCCGCTCACGCACCCACCCACTCGCCCCACCGGTCTGGACCAATTCCGCGCAATGCCTTGACAGCGAGATTGGTCCATACCAACTTGGTTGCGCACCTCTCAGCACTCCCGAACACCCCCATTTCTTCAGGGAGATCGCGTGCGCATCACCGACCTCAGAACAGACCTCAGGCGATCCAGACATCGTCTCCTCGCTCTGCTCGGCACCGCCGCCCTGGCCCTGGCCGGGGCGGTCGCCCTGCCCACCACGGCCCAGGCGGCCAACATCCTGTCCAACCCCGGCTTCGAGTCGGGCAGCCTCTCCCCCTGGTCATGCACCGGGAACCTCGGCTCGGTCGTCTCCAGCCCCGTGCACGGCGGCTCCAAGGCCCTTGCCGGGGCGGCGAGTTCGAGCGACAACGCCCAGTGCAGCCAGACCGTCTCGGTCCAGCCGAACACCACGTACAGCCTCTCGGGCTGGGTGCGCGGCAGCTATGTCTACCTGGGCGTGGACGGCGGTGCCTCGACCTGGACGACGTCCCCGTCGGCGTACAGCCAGCTCACCGTGTCCTTCACGACCGGTGCCTCACAGACCAGCGCCAACATCTACGTCCACGGCTGGTACGCGCAGGGCACCTACTACGCCGACGACATCAGCCTGGACGGTCCGGGCGGCGGCGGAGGCGGCTCCGACACCCAGGCGCCGACCGCGCCGACGAACCTGACCTCCACCGGCAAGACCTCCTCCAGCGTGTCCCTGTCGTGGGGCGCGTCCAGCGACAACGTGGGCGTCACCGCGTACGACATCTACAGTGGCTCGAACCAGGTGCTGAGCGTCTCGGGGACGAGTGCGACGGTCAGCGGTCTGTCGTCGAGCACCGCCTACACGTTCACGGTGAAGGCGCGGGACGCGGCCGGGAACACCTCCGGGGCCTCCAACTCCGTGTCCGTGACCACGGACGCGGGCACCGGCGGCGGCACCGGCTTCAAGCAGGCGGCACCGTACCTCTACCTCGGCTGGGGCGATCCGCCGAGCGCGACCTCGGTGATGAGCTCGACCGGGATCAAGTCGTTCACGATGGCGTTCATGCTGGACTCGGGCGGCTGCAACCCCGCCTGGGACGGCAGCAGGGCGCTCACCGGCGGCACCGACCAGACCGTCATCAACCAGATCCGCTCCGCGGGCGGTGACGTCGTCCCGTCGTTCGGTGGCTGGCAGGGCAGCAAGCTCGGCGCCAACTGCTCCTCGGCGAGCGCGCTCGCCGGTGCGCTGCAGAAGGTCATCGACGCCTATGGCCTCAAGGCGATCGACATGGACATCGAGAACACGGACGAGTTCGAGAACGAGGCCGTCCAGGCGAAGATCCTGACCGCGCTGAAGACCGTCAAGGCCAACAACGCGGGCCTGCGGACGATCGTCACCTTCGGCACCTCGACGACCGGCCCGACCTACTACGGCAACCGGCTCATCGAGCAGGCGCAGTCGCTGAACGCGGGCATCGACGTCTTCACGATCATGCCGTTCGACTTCGGCGGCGGCTCCGACATGTACGGCAACACCGTCAATGCCGCCGAGGGGCTGAAGGCCAAGCTGAAGTCCACCTTCGGCTGGGACGACGCCACGGCCTACTCCCACATCGGCATCTCCGGCATGAACGGTCTGTCCGACCAGCAGGAGAACACCACCCCGGCGATCTGGACCCAGATCCGCGACTGGGCGAACTCGCACCACATCGCCCGCCTCGCCTACTGGGCGGTCAACCGTGACCGGCCCTGCCCCGGCGGCGGCGTGGTGAGCAACTGCTCCGGTATCAGCCAGAACAACTGGCAGTTCACGTCGATCACGGCCGGATTCACGGGCTGAGAGGCGTTCGAGGACGAAAGAGCCCGTACGAGGCCCCCGCATCGGGAAGAATCATCCGCGCGCATGCGCAGCCCGCTGCGGGGGCTGCCGCACGTTCGAGGGGCGGTCATGGGGGACACGGAAACGGCTCGCGGCAGCAACATGCCCGCGAAAGGCGGAACCCGCTCCCATGGCCCGTGGGGTGTCCTTCTCGCCCTGGGCCTCCTCGTCACCCTCTCCACGCTCAGCGGCTGCGGCACACCCGGCTCGCCGATCCATGATCAGGCCTCGTTCCAGGACACGGTGGCCAACGACCGGAAGCAGCTCTTCGACGGCCGTCTCGACTACCGCTCCCGGCTCGCGACGCCGGTCGGCGAACCCCGCACCTTCCGGATCGTCCTCACCGCTCTGAGTGACGAGGCCTCCCACCGGTCCAGGTCGGCGCGGCCCCACATGGAGACCCGGTCGTTCCAAGTGGGCGGCGTGGAAAGTGCGTCCCTGACCTCCACGAGCCCTGACGTGCGGATCGAGCCCATCGCCGAGGCCCGCGGGAAACAGGTCATCGCCCGGCCCGGGGACCGTGCCGATTGGTGGTGGAGCGTGTCCGCGAGCGAGCCGGGTGACTACGACCTCTTCCTCGTCCTCACCACGTACCAGGAGGACTCCGACCGTGCGCTGTACACGCTGACACCACCGATCACCGTGCGTCTTCGCGTCGACGAGACGTGGTCGCACCGCGTCGACTCGCTGCTGAACACGATCCTCGCCTGGGGCGGGGCCGCGGTCGCCCTGACGGCACTGCTGGCCTTCCGCGCCCCGCTGGTGGCGTTCGTACGGACGCGCAGGAACGCCCGGCAGGAGCGAATCCGTGACAGCAACCGGGACGGATACCTCTGAGATGAGGGGCGGGCCGCGCCGGCCCGCCCCCTGCTCCTACCGGCCGACGGCCAGCCGCAGCGTCTGCACCTCGAACGGCCGCAGCGACACCGCCACCGCGTTCCCGTCCGCGTCCGCCGTCGCCAGCGGGCGCTCCAGGAGGTCGGTCACCTGGGCCCCCGCGAGCGGGAAGCCCGTGCGCAGGGTGCCGGTGGCGCGGCCGCCCCGGGACTCGTAGAGGCGTACGACGACATCGCCCGAGGCGTCGTCGGCGAGCTTGACCGCCTCGATGGTCACGCCCTCCCCGTCGACGGAGACGACAGGCTCGGCGGGACCGGCCGAATCCGCCACCCGCAACGGCAGGTTGAGCGCGTAGCCCTCCGCGATCGCGTCCTCGACGCTCGCCCCCGGCAGCAGCGCGTACGTGAAGCGGTGCTTGCCCTGGTCGGCCTCGGGGTCCGGCACCCGCGGGGCGCGCACGAGAGACAGGCGGACGGTCGTCGTCGTACCGCCGTCCTCGCGGACCGTGCGGGAGACGTCGTGGCCGTAGGTCGAGTCGTTGATGACCGCGACGCCGTAGCCGGGCTCGGCGATGTGCACCCAGCGATGGCCGTAGACCTCGAAGCGGGCCGACTCCCAGCTGGTGTTGGTGTGGGTGGGACGCTGAACGTGGCCGAACTGGATCTCCGCGGAGGAGTGCGGGGCCCGGATGTCCACCGGGAAGGCGGCCTTGAGGATCTTCTCCGCCTCGTGCCAGTCGATCTCGGTCTCGACATCGATCCGGCGGCTGCCCGCCCGCACGGTGATCGTCTGCGTGATCCGCGAGCCCTTGCCGAAGGCGCGCTCCACCTTCAGCGCGCCGAGCAGCGGACCGTCCTCGACGACCGTGACGGACTCGGCGTCGAGCAGATCCGTGTAGCGGTTCTTGTAGTGCTTGTCGATGTCCCAGGCGTCCCAGTAGTTCGGGAGGTCACTGTGCAGACGGAGCAGGTTGCCCTTGTCGGCGAGGACCTCACGGTCGGCCGTCAGGTCCCGCACGGAGGCCAGCGTGCCGTCCTCGGCCAGCTCGACACGGACCAGGCCGTTGTCGAGGACCCGGCCCGCGACGGTCACCGGCTGCGCGGGCTCGCCCACGCCCAGCAACGCGCTGCCGTTCGCGGGGACTTCGGCGTACATCGGGATGCCGGCGGACGTACGGACCACCTCGGCGCGGTCGACCGGGCTGGTGTTGAACACCCGGGTCTCGCCCGTGCCCAGCGCGGCCACGGCCTCCGCCGTGATCGCCTCGACCTCCCGCGCCACCCGGGCGTACTCCGCCTCGGCCTCGCGGTGCACCCAGGCGATGGACGAGCCGGGCAGGATGTCGTGGAACTGGTGGAGCAGGACCGTCTTCCAGAGCCGGTCGAGCTTCTCGTACGGGTAGGAGTAGCCCGGCGCGTTCAGTGCGGCGGTGGTCGCCCACAACTCGGCCTCGCGCATACGGTGTTCGCTGCGCCGGTTGCCCTGCTTGGTGCGGGCCTGCGAGGTGTAGGTGGCGCGGTGCAGCTCCAAGTAGAGCTCGCCGGACCAGACTTGATCCTTGGGGATCTCCTCGCGGGCGGTGGCGAAGAAGGCGTCCGGGTGCTCGACGCGGACCTTCGCCGAGCCCTCCAGGCTCGCCAGCCGCCGGGCCCGCTCCATCATCTCGCGGGTGGGACCGCCACCGCCGTCGCCGTGGCCGAAGGGCGCCAGGGACGTCGTACCGCGGCCCTTGTCCTGGTAGTTGCGGACGGCGTGCGCGAGCTCCTTGCCTGAGAACTCGGCGTTGTAGGTGTCGACGGGCGGGAAGTGCGTGAAGATGCGGGTGCCGTCGAGGCCCTCCCACCAGAAGCTGTGGTGGGGCAGCTTGTTGGTCTGGTTCCAGGAGAGCTTCTGGGTCAGGAACCACTCGTTGCCGGCCAGCTTGGCGAGCTGCGGGTAGGCCGCGTTGTAGCCGAAGGAGTCCGGCAGCCAGACGCCCTTGGTCTCGATGCCGAAGTGCTCGATGAAGAACCGCTTGCCGTGGATGAGCTGGCGGGCCAGCGCCTCGCCGCCGGGCAGATTGCCGTCGGCCTCCACCCACATACCGCCGACCGGCGCCCAGTTCCCGTCGGCGACGGCCTTCTTGATGCGCTCCCACACGTGCGGGTAGTTGTCGCGCACCCACTCGTACTGCTGGGCCTGCGAGCAGGCGAAGACCAGCTCCTCGTACTCCTCGGCGAGCGCGGTGACGTTCGAGAACGTGCGGGAGGTCTTGCGCTTGGTCTCGCGGATCGGCCACAGCCACGCGGAGTCGATGTGCGCGTGGCCGGCGGCGGAGAGGGTGTGGGCGCTGGCGTGCGCGGGCTTGGCCAGGGTGGGTGCCAGCACCGCGCGGGCGTCGGCGGCCGTCCCGGAGATGTCGTCCAGGTCGAGGGCGTCCATCGCCTGGTCCAGCGCGACCATGATCTCGTGCCGGCGCGGGTCGAGCTCGCCGAGCTCCAGCATCAGTTCGCGCAGTACCTGGACGTCGAGGTCGAGGTGCCAGACGTTCTCGTCGAGGACGGCGATGTCGGCGCGCTTGAAGGTGTAGAGCGGTTTGTCACCGGCGGTGAGGCGGTCACCGAGGGGAGTCGGGGCCGCGAAGTCGCCTGCGAGGATGTCGGGGTTGGAGGCCGCCTCCACCAGGTAGTGGATCTCCTCACCGCCCGTGGCCGGGTGGGCGATCGGCACGTACTGGTTCTGCGGGTTGACCGCTTTCAGCGGGACCCCGTCCGGGAGGTGGACGAGCGCCTCGGCCTGGTTGCCGGGCCAGTCGCCGACGAAACCGAGGTCGAAGACGGCCTCGACGCGCTTGCCCGCCCAGTCCGCGGGGACCGACCCGCGCATCCGGAACCAGGTCGTGCCCCACGGCGGCCCCCAGGGGGTGTCCATCGCGAAGGGCTTGTACGGCGCCGTGGCGGCCTCCTCGAAGGGGACGGGCTCGCCGGGCGCCTGCCAGGCCTCGACCTCGAAGGGCTCGGAGGCGGCGTAGATCGCGGGCTTGATGCGCTGGTCGTGGACGCGTGCGACGCGCTCCTCGATCCGGCGGCGTTCATCGTGCATGAGGAGTCTCCAGGAAGCCAGAAGCCGGGAAGCCAAGAAGCCGACAAGGGGGAAAGCGCTTACTCAAGGTACGCCAGGCCGGGATGGACCGAGGTGTATCCGTCGACCAGCTTGCGGGCCACGTTCACGGAGTCGACGAGCGGATGCAGGGCGAAGGCCTTGACGGCGGTCGTGCGGGAGCCGGACTCGGCCGCGGACAGGACCTCGCGCTCCACCGCCTTGACCGCGCACACCAGTCCGGTGGCGTGGTCGGGCAGCGGGTCGACGGCGACCGGGTGGGCGCCGTTGGCGTCGACGAGGCAGGGCACCTCGATGACGGCGTCCGTGTCGAGCACGCTCAGCGTGCCGCGGTTGCGGACGTTGAGGATCAGAGTGGTGCGCTCGTCGCGGGCGATGGCCCGCATCAGGGCGAGCGCCACCTTCTCGTAGCCGCCGGAGAGGTCGTCGGCGGCGCGCTCGCCCGCGCCCGCCGCGTCCCGGTTCTCCGCCATATAGGTGGCCTCGCGCTCGGCGCGGGTGCGGTCCCAGGCGGTCAGCGCAGCGGCGTCCGGGCGCTTCATCTCGTCGTAGAACCGCTTCTGCTGGTCGCGCAGGAACGCGCCGCGGGTCTTCTCCGCCCGCTGGTAGGCGCGGACGGCTTCCCGGTTGAAGTAGTAGTAGTGCAGGTACTCGTTCGGTACGGCGCCCAGGGACTGCAGCCAGTCGACGCCGAAGAGCTTGCCCTCCTCGAAGGAGCCGAGCAGCTCGGGGTCGGCGAGCAGGCGCGGAAGTTCGTCGCGGCCCTCGACGCGCAGCCCGCGCACCCAGCCGAGGTGGTTGAGGCCGACGTAGTCGATCCAGGCCTCGCGAGGGTTCGCGCCCAGGACGGTGGCGATCCGGCGGCCGAGGCCGACCGGCGAGTCACAGATGCCGATCACGCGGTCGCCGAGGTGGCGGGACATGGCCTCGGTGACCAGACCGGCCGGGTTGGTGAAGTTGATGACCCAGGCGTCGGGGGCGAGCCGGGCCACCCGCTGGGCGATGTCGACGGCCACGGGGACCGTGCGCAGCCCGTACGCGATACCGCCGGCGCCGACCGTCTCCTGCCCGAGGACGCCTTCGGCGAGCGCCACCCGCTCGTCGTCGGCACGTCCCTCCAGGCCGCCGACGCGGATCGCGGAGAAGATGAAGTCGGCGCCGCGCAGGGCGTCGTCGAGGTCGGTGGTGAAGGACACCTCGGGGGCGTCCGGCAGGTCCTTCGCCTGCTCGGCCAGTACACGTGCGACGGCCGTGAGCCGCCCGGCGTCCACGTCGTGCAGCACGACATGGGTGACGCGACCCTCGGCGCGGTCCCCGAGGAGTGCCCCGTACACGAGCGGCACCCGGAACCCGCCGCCACCCAGAATCGTCAGCTTCACGCCGTATCCGCCTTTCCTGTCACGACCACTTGCACGCCCGCTTCTTCCAACGAGGACCGCGTCGCCGGGTCCAGCGGGCCGTCCGTCACCACCACGTCCAGCTCCTCGGGGCCGCAGACCCGTGCCATCCCCGTACCCGGGAACTTCGCGCGGTCGGCGAGCAGGACGACCTTGTCGCCCGCCTCGATCATGGCCCGCTTGACCGGCACCTCGACGACGGTGGTGTCCATCACCTGCCCGCCGGGCCGCACCCCGCTGGTACCGAGGAACAGCCAGTCGGCGTGCAGTTGTCGCAGGTTGTCCTCGGTGAGGAAGCCGACCAGGGAGCGGTACTCGCGGCGGACCATGCCGCCGAGCAGCACCAGCTCTATGTCCTCGTCGTCCACCAGCTCCTCGTAGACCACCAGGTTGCTGGTGATCACGGTGATCCGGCGGCCGTGCAGCTGCCGGGCCAGCCGGTAGGCGGTGGTGCCGATGTCCAGCAGGACGGACTGGCCGTCCTGGACCATCGAGGCGGCGCGCGCCGCGATGGCGTCCTTCTCGGCCACACGGACCTCGGCGACCTCGGCGAAGGGCTGGTCGCCCTCCTCCACGACCGCCCCGCCGTGCACCCGGGTGAGCAGGCCTTCCTCCTCCAGTTTCAGCAGGTCACGGCGGACCGTGGCGGGGCTCACGCCCAGCTGTTCGGAGAGGTCGGTCACGGCTGCGGGCCCGCCGGAGCGCAGGGCCCGCAGGATGAGTTGATGTCGTCGCTCAGCCAGCACGCCGTGAACACTACTCGTCATTCTCAATCATTTCTATGCTCGCTTCTGCTCGACTCTTGCCAAACTGGTCGGAGGCGCGCACGATCCTGTGCACCGCTTGCAGAGTTTTGACGAGAGGGTGTCCTGTGGGTGACGAACGGCCCGATGTGTTGCTGACGGGTCTGCTCTTCTACGACCTCGTCCTCACCGGACTGGGAAAGCCGCCGACAGCCGGCGAGGAGATCTGGACCGAGGGCATGGGCGTGAGCCCCGGCGGCATCGCCAACCTGGCCGTCGCGGCCTCCCGTTTCGGCCTGCGCACCTCCCTCGCAACGGTCTTCGGCGACGACTACTACGGCACGTACTGCCGCGAGGTCCTCGCCGACCAGGAGGGCGTCGACCTCGCCCTCTCCCGCACCGCGGACGGCTGGCACACCCCCGTCACCGTCTCCCTCGCGCACGGCAACGACCGGGCCCTGGTCACCCACGGCCAGGAACCCCCGTACTCGCAGGACGAGCTGATGGGCGACCCGCCCGAGGCGCGCACCGCCCTCGTGCACATCGAGGCCGAACCGCGCGCCTGGCTCGCCAAGGCCGCCGCGGGCGGCACCCAGATCTACGCGGACGTCGGCTGGGACCCCACCCAGCAGTGGTCCCGTGACCTCCTCGACCAGCTCTCCCTGTGCCACGCCTTCCTCCCGAACGAAGGGGAGGCGATGGCGTACACGCGCACGGACAGTGCGGTCGCGGCCCTCGGCACGCTGACCGAACTGGTACCGGTCGCCGTGGTCACGCGCGGCGGCGACGGCGCGGTGGCCGTGGACCAGACGACCGGCGAGTACGCGGAAGTGCCCGCCCTTGACATCGATGTCCTGGATGCGACGGGTGCCGGAGATGTCTTCGGCGCGAGTTTCGTCGCGGCCTCACTGGGCGGCTGGCCGCTGGAGGAACGGCTGCGCTTCGCGGTGCTGGCCGCCGGCCTGTCCGTACAGCGGCACGGCGGTGCGCTGGCCGCGCCCGGCTGGTACGGCGTCCACCACTGGTGGCAGTCGCTCGAAGACCGTGAACTACGGCGCGCGTACGGCTTCCTGGCCGACCGCATCCCGGCGGACCCGGGCCCGCCCGTCCGCCACGCGCCCGTGACCCCGCCCGACGCCGCGCGTCGGCCGGGCGCACCCCGATGACCCCACGCGCAACACCCCGTAAGCCCCCCCGCAGGACACGCACGACTCGCAGGACTCGCAGGACCCCACGCATCGCATCTCGCAACACCCCACGCAACACCCCTTGTATGCCCCCCGTAAGAACCCACATATGACCCCTCGTACGCGAAGACCGAAAAGATCCGAAAGGCGGTGGGAGCTGTGCGGCTCTCACGAAGGGGCCTGCTGCGCGCCGGCCTGGCCGGTACGGCTGCCACGGCGCTGGGCGGCCTGGCGACCGGCTGCGGCGTTCCGACCGGCTCGACCGGGCGGAACATGGTCCTGTGGTACTGGAGCGGCGGGCTGAGCCCGAAGGTCGTCCAGGACGCCAAGACCCGCTACGACAGCGCGGTGAACCTGCAGGCCATCCAGATCGGCGGCTACTACCGCTCGAAGCTGATGACGACGATGACCGGACGCGCCCACATCCCGGACATCGCCGGGCTCAAGGGCGAGGACATGGCCTCGTATCTGCCGAACTCCGACCAGTTCGTGGACCTGCGCACGCTCGGCGCCGACAAGCTCAAGGACCAGTACCTGGCCTGGAAGTGGGACCAGGGCATCGCCGAGGACGGTTCGATGGTGGGCTTCCCGATCGACTGTGGTCCGGTCGCCCACTACTACCAGCCGGCCGTCTTCCAGAAGGCCGGACTGCCGTACGAGGCGGCCGACGTCTCCAAGGAGCTGGCCACCTGGGACCAGTTCATGGCGGCCGGTGAACAGCTCAAGAAGCGCGTCCCCGGCGCGTTCATCCTCACCGACGCCCTCAGCATCTACGGGATCTCGGTCAACCAGTCGACCAAGCGGTTCGTCGACAAGGACCGGCACTTCATCGGCGACCAGGATCATGTGCGCACCGCCTGGGACCGTGCCGTCGAGGCCACCCGCCGCGGCCTGGTCTCGAAGATCATCAACGGCACGCCGGACAACATATCGGCCACCGAGAGAGGCCTGCTGCCCAGCCAGCTGAACGCCTCCTGGGCGGCCGGCGACATCAAGCTCAACACGCCGAAGACCAAGGGCAAGTGGCGGGTCGCGGCCTGTCCGGGCGGACCGTCGGACATCGGCGGTTCGTTCCTGGCGATCACCAAGGCGTGCCGGGAGCCGGAGAAGGCCTTCGAGATGATCACCTGGATGCTCGACGCGGGCAACCAGGCCCAGGGCTTCGTCGACTCCGTCCTCTTCCCGTCGACCCCGGCGTCGTACGCCATGAAGAAGCTGCGCGAACCCGACGCCTTCTTCGGCGACCAGATCACCATGGACGTCTTCGGCCCGGCGGCGCAGAACATCCCGGTCGCCTTCAACAGCCCGTACGACGTCGCGCTCAAGACCCCGATCGACGACGAGCTGAAGAACTTCTCGGTGCTCGGCAAGGACCCGGAGAAGGCCTGGAGGGACGCCATGAGCAAGTGCCGGCGCATCGCGGACCACCTGGGGGTGAGCTACTGACATGGCTACCGCACCCGTGGTCGACACGCCCCCCGCGGCCCTCGCCGAGATCCCCGCCGTCCACCCCAAGAAGGGCATCCTCAGCTACTGGCGGCTGTACGCCGCGATCTCCCCCTTCTATCTGCTGTTCCTGGCCTTCGGCCTGATCCCGGTCGGCTTCTCGCTCTACCTCTCGTTCCACCGCTGGGACGGGCTCGGCTCGATGGAGTTCGCGGGGCTCTCGCAGTACCGCTATCTGCTGTCGGACACCCAGTTCTGGACCTCGATCGGGAACACCATCGTCATCTGGGCGCTGGCCACCTTCCCGATGATCTTCCTGGCGATGGTCACGGCCGTGATGCTCAACTCGGCCGTCCGCTTCAAGAACGTCTACCGCTTCGCCTACTTCCTGCCGAACGTCACCTCGATCGTCGCGGTCGCGATCATCTTCGGGTCGGTCTTCTCCACCAACTTCGGCCTGGCGAACGCCTTCTTGCAGGCGATCGGCCTGGACCAGGTGGCCTGGCTGAACACACCGTGGGGCATCAAGGTCGCCATCGCCACGCTGATGACCTGGCAGTGGACCGGCTACAACGCGATCATCTTCCTCGCCGGGCTCCAGACCGTCCCGGGCGAGCTGTACGAGGCGGCGCGGATGGACGGCGCCGGGCCCATCCAGACCTTCTTCCGGATCACGCTGCCGCTGATGCGTCCGGTGCTGCTGTTCGTGCTCATCATCTCGACGGTCACGGGCCTGCAGACCTTCTCCGAGCCGCAGGTGCTGCTGCAGACCACGGACAACAACTCGTCGTTCGCGGGCGGTCCCGGCCACTCGGGTCAGACCATGGTCCTCTACTTCTTCCAGCAGACCTTCGACAACAACGACTTCGGCTACGGCGCCGCCGTGGCCTGGGGCATCTTCCTCGTCGTCATCATCTTCTCGATCATCAACTGGCGCCTGGTGCAGCGCCGGGGCGAAGACTAGGAGGCCCCACCATGGCAATCCTCAAGGGTTCATCGGCCTCCATGAAGGGGGCGGGGCGCCCGTCGACCATCAACGGGTCGCGGCGCCGTGGCATCGCCCTCCATACGGTCCTGATCATCGGTCTGCTGCTCTCGGTCTTCCCGTTCTACTGGGCCGTGATCATGTCGACGCACTCGTCGACCGAGATCTTCTCCTACCCGCCGAAGCTGCTGCCCGGCTCGCACTTCGTCGAGAACGTCCGCCATCTCTTCGACAACGTCGACTTCTTCGGGTCGATGTTCAACTCGCTGCTGGTCGCGACCTCGGTGACCTTCCTGGTCCTGCTCTTCGACTCGCTGGCCGCGTTCGTGTTCGCCAAGTTCGAGTTCCCTGGCCGCCGGATGCTGTTCGCGCTGATGATGGCGATCTTCATGGTCCCGGCGCAGCTCCAGGCGATCCCGCAGTTCGTGATCATGGCGAAGCTGGGCTGGATCGGCTCGATGACCGCGCTGATCGTCCCGGCGGCGGCCAACGCGTTCGGCATCTTCTGGATGCGCCAGTACATGAAGAGCGCGATCCACGACGAGCTGATCGACGCCTCGAAGCTGGACGGGGCGGGCTTCCTGCGCCAGTACTGGCACGTGGCGCTCCCGGTGGTCCGGCCGGGCCTCGCCTTCCTCGGCATCTTCACCTTCATGGGCCAGTGGAACGACTACGCCTGGCCGCTGATCGCCCTGACCAACCCCGACAATGTGACACTTCAGGTCGCACTGTCACAACTCAACGGCGTACACGGCACCACCGACTACGGAATGGTCATGACCGGCGCGCTCCTCGCCCTCATCCCGCTGCTGATCGTCTTCGCGATCGGCGCCAAGCAGATCATCGCGGACCTCGGCAAGGGGGCCATCCGCTGATGACGGACCCGCTGCTCGCGCTCCGCCCCTGGGAGTCACCTGAGGTGACCTCCTGGGGGCGGTTGCCCATGAACGCCGTGGACCGCCGGACGGGCGCCCTGTCGCTGGACGGCTCGTGGCGCTTCCAGCTGCTGCCCACGCCGACGGCCACCCCGGGCCTCGCCTGGTCCTCGCTCCAGGTACCCGGCTCCTGGACCACTCAGGACACCGACGACTTGCCGCGGTACACGAACTTCCAGATGCCCTGGGGTGAGTTCCCGCCCACCTCCCCCGCCGCGAATCCGACGGGCGTGTACGAGCGTGAGGTGGACGTCCCCGCCGAGTGGGCCGGCCGCCGGATCGTGCTCCAGGTCGGCGCCGCCGAGAGCGTACTGCTGGTCCACGTGGACGGACGGCCGGTCGGCGTCTCCAAGGACTCCCACCTCGCGGCCGAGTTCGACCTCTCCGACGTCGTACGCCCCGGAGAGCGCGCCTCCCTGCGGCTCACCGTCGTCAAGTGGTCGGACGCCTCGCACATCGAGGACCAGGACCAGTGGTGGCACGCGGGGATCACCCGCTCGGTGCTGCTGTACGCGACCGATCCCCTGCGGCTGACCGACGTGACCGTGCGGACGCGGTGCGACGGCGGGCTACGGGTCGACTGCCAGGTACGGGACGCGGGGGGCACGCTGCCGGAGGGCTGGTACGTCACCGGAGAGCTGGACGGGCACCTGCTCACCCAGGACGCGGAGTTCGAACGGTTCAAGGAGGAGGACGGCCGGGTCTCCGACTTCCTCGGCGAGGCGCGCCTGACCACGGTCGTCGAGAACGTCCGCCCCTGGACCGCCGAGACACCCGCGCTGTACGCCCTGACCGTACGGCTGCATCGCGCCGACGGCTCGCTCGCCGACACCTCGCACCACCGCGTCGGCTTCCGCGAGGTCGAGATCCGCGGCCGGGACCTGCTCCTCAACGGCGAGCGGGTCTACATCCGGGGCGTCAACCGGCACGACTTCCATCCGCTGACCGGCCGGACGGTGTCGTACGACGACATGCGCGCCGACCTGGTGACGCTGAAGCGCTTCGGCTTCAACGCGATCCGCACCGCCCACTATCCCAATGACCCCTCCCTGCTGGACCTCGCCGACGAGCTCGGCTTCTACGTCGTCGACGAGGCGAACATCGAGGCGCACGACCACGCACACGAGATCGCCGACGACCCTCGCTACCTCGGCGCCTTCGTGGACCGCGTCTCCCGTATGGTCCTGCGCGACAAGAACCACCCCTCCGTCATCATCTGGTCGCTGGGCAACGAGTCCGACTACGGCGCGGGCCACGACGCCGCCGCGGGCTGGGTCCGCCGCCACGACCCGGCCCGGCCGCTCCAGTACGAGGGCGCGGCCAAGCTCGGCTGGGCCGACCCGAAGGTCGCCTCCGACATCGCCTGCCCCATGTACGCGCCCCTTGAGGACTGTGTCGCGCACGCCCTCTCCGGGAAGCAGACCAAGCCGCTCATCCAGTGCGAGTACTCCCACGCCATGGGCAACAGCAACGGCACGCTGGCCGACCACTGGGCCGCCATCGAGTCAACCCCGGGGCTTCAGGGCGGTTTCATCTGGGAGTTCTGGGACCACGGCATTCTTCAGCGCGTGAACGACGGAAGACCGGCCGGGCGCGGTGGCGCCGGGCTGTATGACAACGGTGTCACCGCACCGGGCCACCGCTGGGCCTACGGCGGCGACTTCGGCGAGACGATCCACGACGGCGCCTTCATCGCCGACGGGGTCGTCTTCCCCGACCGCACGCCCAAGCCGGTGATGTACGAGCACCGGGAGATCGCGGCGCCGGTGCGGCTCGCGTACATCGGGGGCGAGCTGCGGATCACCAACCACCAGCACTTCCGGGGCCTTGAGTGGTTGGCCGCCGAGTGGGAGCTGTCGCTCGCGGACGGCGGCACTCCCCCAGCCTCCGGCCGGGGGCACCCCCATCTCGCTTCGCTCGCGGCTTCGGCCGAGCTGCCCGACGTACGGGCGGGCGAATCGGTGGCCGTGCCGATGCCGTTCACGCTGCCGGAGGACGGCGGCGAGGCCTGGCTGACGCTGCGGGTCACGACGGCGGACGAAGAGGCGTGGGCGCCGCGGGGCACGGAGGTGTGTGTGCCGCAGGTCCGGCTCAGGGCGGCCGCCCCCATGGTCTCCGTCACGCCGGCCGACTCCCCCGTCGAGGTCGACGAGGACGGTCTGCTCGTCCATCCGCTGCTCACCGCCGCCCCCGTGCTGTCGCTGTGGCGGACGCCGACCGACAACGACGAGCTGGGCGGCATGGCGGCGCGCTGGCGGGCCTGGGGGCTCGACACGCTGGAGCGCAAGGTTGTCGGCGTGCGTCGCGAGGACGGAAACGTCACCGTGGTCGCCGAGTACGCGACCCTGGCGGGCGCCGTACGCCACGAGCAGGTGTTCACGCCTGTCGAGGGCGGCGTGCGGATCGACGAAACGGCGCAGCTGCCGGCCGCGCTCGTCGACGTACCGCGTGTGGGTTCGGTCTTCGAGACGGTCGCCGGGCTCGATGTCCTGGAGTGGTACGGGCAGGGCCCCTGGGAGTCCTATCCGGACCGGAGCGGGGGCGCCCCGGTGGGCCATCACTCCCTCCCCGTGGACGAGCTGTTCACTCCCTATCTGCGTCCGCAGGAGAGCGGCGGGCGGCACGGTGTACGCCGGTTCACGCTCTCGGCACCGGACGCCACGGGCTTCGCGGTCGCTCTCGACGAACCGCGCCAGGTGACCGTGACCCGTTACCGGGCCGGGGACCTGGCGGCCGCCACCCACCACGACGAGCTGGTGCCGCGGCCCGGCTGCGTCGTCCACCTCGACGCCGCGCACCGGGGCCTGGGCACGGCCTCCTGCGGGCCCGACACCTCACCCGGCTATCTCATCCCGGCCGGCACCCATCGCTGGTCCTGGACGCTGCGCGTGCTCTGACCCGCGCGTGGCTCCGCTTGTCCCACGTGTCCGACCCGACTCGACCTCCTCACTGACCTGACCATTTCGCACCTTCATGGAGCAGACGTGTGTACTTCGCATGACCAGGCGACGGAGACCGAGCAGGCCGGCGCCGGCAGACGCAACTTCCTGCGGGCCACGGCCCTGATCGGCGCGGCGGCCACCACGACGGTGGCGCTGCCCGCCACGGCCCGGGCGGCGACGCGTGAGGCAAGCTGGCGGCCCGACTCCGACAGCCGTCGCTTCACGCTCGCCGTCATGCCCGACACCCAGTACCTCTTCGACGGCCCGAGCATCAACCCCACGCCGATCGAGGCCTCGCTGCGCTACCTCCTGGAGCACGCGAAGGACGAGAACATCGTCTTCCTCTCGCACCTGGGCGACATCACGGAGAACGGCGCGCAGGCCGAATTCGCGGCCGCGGGCAAGGCGTTCGAGCTGCTCGACCGGCGTGGCGTCGGCTACAGCGTGCTCGCGGGCAACCACGACATCAGGTCCTCCACGAACGACCAGCGGGGCGCGACCCCGTACCTGGACGTCTTCGGCCCGCAGCGCTTCCAGAGCAAGCGCACCTTCGGCGGCGCCTCGCCGGACGGCTACAACACCTTCCACCTGTTCCGGGCGGCAGGCATGGAGTGGCTCGTCCTCGCGCTGGACTGGCGCCTGTCGGCGAAGGGGTACGCATGGGCGAAGGACGTCATGGCCCAGCACCCCAGGACGCCCGTCATCCTCACCACGCACGAGCTGGTCGTCGACGACGACACCCTCTCCTCGTACGGGCAGCAGCTCTGGGACCAGCTGGTCCACGACCACGACCAGATCTTCCTGACCCTGAACGGGCACTACTGGCCCGCCGCCCGCGCCACCCGCACCAACGCGGCCGGCAACGACGTCCACCTCCATCTGACGAACTACCAGAACCGTTACTACGGCGGTGCGGCGATGATCCGCCTCTACCGCTTCGACCTCGACCGCAACACCATCGACGTCGAGACCATCTCGCCGTGGATCCTGGGCCGGGCGGCCAAGGGGCTCAACGAGCTGGAGCGGCAGGAGATCGAACTCAGCGGGGACGCCGACCGGTTCTCGGTCGCCGTCGACTTCGAGGAGCGCTTCTCGGGCTTCGCGCCGGTGCCGCCGCGCCCGTCCCGGCCCGCTTCGGAGATGCTCGTGCGCGGCACGGTCGCGTACTGGCGCTTCGACGGACACGACGACGGTACGGCGGCCGAGGGCACGTTCCGTGATCTGTCCGGGCACGGCAACGACCTGACAGCGGTCAAGGTCGGCGACGGCGCCCTCACCTGGTCGTCCGCCCACCACCCGGACCAGCCGGGCCACGGCAGCCTCGTCTTCCAGGGCGGCAAGCCTCCACTGAAGGGCGCGTATCTGCGCACGATCGACGGCGCGCCCCTCAACTCGGCGACCTTCCAGCGCGGTTACACCATCGAGTCCTTCTACCAGCTCCCCGCCGACTGGGACGCCTCGCACAACGCCTGGGGCTCACTCATCAGCCGTACCGGCACGGGCGGCGGCGCGGGCAAGACCGCGGACGACCCCGACGAGCCGCTCGCCACGCTCTCGCTCTCCGACGGGCCCGGCCCGCAGTGGGCCGTCCGGCCGCTCAACCAGCAGGGCATCGTCACCAACTGGGGTGACGAGACGGCACGGGAGCAGTGGTGGCATGTCGCCGTCGTCAACGACGGCTCGCACACCACGATGTACGTCCAGGGCTGCCCGGTCGCCCGCAATCCGCACACCGTCGCGGTCGGCCTGACCTCGCTCGGGCTGCCCTGGCTGCTCGGCGGCTACGAGTACGCGGGCAGGATCGACCAGATTCTGCACGGACGCCTCGGCGATGTACGCATCGTCGAACGGGCCCTGTCCGTCTCGCAGTTCATGAACCACTGACCCGAGGGACACACACGACCATGACCGAGCAGCAACTGCCCGCCTGGGCCGACCCGTCCGTCTCCCCCGACTCTCTCGATCCGCAGGGCATGTCACGGCGCGGGCTGCTGCGCAGCGCCGGCCTGTTCGGGGCGGCCTTCGCGACGGGCTCGCTCGCCACTCCCGCGGCGGCCTCGTCAGGACGCTTCGGCGGCGACGACCCGCGCCTCGCCTATCTCGTCGGCGACCACCACATCCACTCCGTGTACAGCCACGACGCGAAGTACACGTTCTCCCAACTCGCCCAGGCGAGCGCGAAGTACGGCCTGGACTGGATGGTCTTCAACGAGCACTCCAATTTCGGGCACGCCCACTACGGCGCCCAGCTGGAGCACGAGGAGATCCTGAAGGCGCGTGCCGAGAACCCGCGTCAGCTGATCTTCCAGGGTCTGGAGTGGTACATCCCCGGCGCCGAGCACGCCACGGTCTTCGCGGCGCCGGGCCCGCACGAGGTGGACCTGCTCACGCAGTTCGAACTCGCCTACGACGGAAAGCTGTTGGGCTATACGGCGGGCTCTCCCACCAACCCCGACACGGCCCGCAACGAGGCCCACGCGGTCAAGGCCATCCAGTGGCTCGCCGAGCAGCGCCGCACCGGATACGTCGACGACGTGCTCGTCCTCGCCAACCACCCCACGCGCCTGGGCATCGACTCCCCGCACGAGATACGGGGCTGGCGGGACGCGGCGCCCGAGGTCATGATCGGCATGGAGGGCGCGCCCGGCGCCCAGGGCGGTGGCATCCCCGGCTGGGTCGGCTCGGGGCAGCAGCGCGGCGAGTACACCAACAAGCCGTCCGAGAACTCCTTCGCCGGCTACCCGGAGAACGCGTACGTCCTGTACGGCGGCTTCGACTGGATGACGGCGACCGTCGGCGGCATGTGGGACGCGATGCTCGCCGAGGGCAAGCTGTTCACGATCACCACCAACTCCGATGTGCACCGCGTCGTCTTCGACACCTGGAAGAACGGCGACTGGGCGCCCGGGCAGAACTTCGACAACACCGGGCACATTCCCGACCCGGTGAACACCGACGCCCAGCAGCCGGGCGGCGACTTCTGGCCCGGCCAGTTCAGCCGCACCCACGTGGGCGTCACCCGCTACGGCTACCGCGCCGTGATGGCGGGCCTGCGCGCGGGCCGCGTCTGGCTCGACCACGGGCATCTGCTCGACGGTCTCGACGTCCGGGTGAAGCGGGACTGCGACCACGGTCCGGGCGTGACCATGGGCGGCCGGATCCGCGTCCGCAAGGGCGAGAAGCTCACCCTGTCGGTCACGGTGACGTCCGCCTCGCGCGCCAACCCCCAGGGGATCCTGCCGGAGTTGGCGCACGTCGACGTGATCTGCGGCGCGGTGCGCGGCCCGGCCGCCGACCGTGACGACTGGCGCGCGCCCGACACCAAGGTCGTCCGCACGGTGGACGTCAGCGGCCGCAAGGGCACGTACACCCTGCGCATCCCGCTGGTCGCCGGGGACGAGTCCTTCTACGTCCGGCTGCGCGGCAGCGACGGCAACCGCAACGGTACGGGCTACCTCGGTGCCTCGATCGACCCGCACGGCCCGATCCCGCACGTGCCCGGAAACGGTGACCCATGGGTCGACACGTGGTTCTACGCGAACCCGGTCTTCGTCGATGTGGTGGGCGGCCGGTAAAGGACCGGTAGAAGAACCGTCACATCACCGACGACGCCCCTCTGCGCCGCGCACTCGCCGAAGTCCGCCGCACCGGCGTTGCGGTGAGCAGCCGTCAGGTCACCGACGACGCCCTCTCGGTGGCCGCCGCGGTGCGCGGCGCGGGCGGGACGGTGGCCGCGGCGGTGTCCGTGGTGGTCCCCCGGCACGACGCCCAGGTGCCGGCGTTGATCCCGGCGGTACGACTGGCGGCGCGGGGGATCTCCCGGGCGCTGGGGTGGCGGCCGCAGACCCGGACCGAGCCGGGTGCCTGAGGCTCCGCGGAGAGGCCGGACTTGTTGATCGTGTTCACGACGGTGCGCACCTCGCCCACCTCCGCGCCGCCGTAACCGGACGCGCCGAGCGCGAGGAGCGCGTTGAAGTTGAAGGTCGGCTCGGCCTCACACATGGCCGTACGCCGTTCCTTCAGGCCGATTCTCAGGCCGTCTTCACGTAAATCTCAGACGGCGGCCCCGGGTTTCAAAGAATCACCCCAGGAACGCGGCGCAGGATGCACCAGCAGTCGTGGTGGTCATCCAGGAAAGGCGTGCCGTGGGCTTCGCGAACAATTCGAACCGGTCCGAGCGGCGGACGGCGAACCGGTCCGAGCGGCAGGCGACGAGCCCGTCCGAACGGCAGGCCTGGTCGCGGCGCGGGGTGCTGGTCGCCCTCGGCGCCGTACCGGCCGTGGGCATCCTCGCGGGATGCAGCGGCTCGGCGGACGCCTCGGAGGGAACGGGCGCGAAGGCGGGTGCGACGGCGGGCGCGAGCACGAAAGCCGAGGTCAAGACCCCGACCGTGACCGTCACCCCGGCCGACGGCACGAAGAAGGCAGGCTTCACGAGCCCGGTTGAGGTCACCGTCAGCGACGGCACGCTCGCGAGCGTCGAGGTCAGCGGAAACGACGGCTCCACCCTGGCCGGATCCTTCAATGACGCCCGTACGAAATGGACGTCCACGAAAAACCCTTACTCGGGCACCAAATACACGGTCACGGCCACGCCGAAGGGAGCCGCCGCGCAGAGCGCGAGCTTCGTCACCAAGCAGCCCTCGGACACCTTCGTGGGCTATTTCACGCCCGAGGCGAATTCGACCTCCGGTGTCGGCATGCCCGTGTCGATCAACTTCACCGAAGCCGTCAAGGACCGGGCCGCCGTCGAAAAGGCGATCACGGTGACGACGGAGCCCGCGGTCGAGGTGGTCGGCCACTGGTTCAGCGACACCCGGCTCGACTTCCGGCCCGAGGAGTACTGGGCCGCGGGCACGAAAATCACGCTGAGCCTGCGCCTGAAGGACGTCGAGGGCACGGACGGGGTCTACGGCACGCAGTCCAAGGACGTCACCTTCCACATAGGCCGCCGCCAGGTCAGTACCGTCGACCTGGCGAAGAAGACCATGACCGTCGAGCGCGACGGTTCCACCCTCGCCACCTACCCGGTGAGCGGCGGCGACGCCGACCACACCACCTGGTCCGGGATCATGGTGATCAGCGAGCGGTTCAAGCAGACCCGGATGGAGTCCTCGACCGTCGGGCTCGGCGACGAGTACGACATCTCGGACGTGCCGCACGCCCAGCGCCTGACCACCTCCGGCACCTTCATCCACGGCAACTACTGGGCCTCGACCTCGGTCTTCGGCTCCACCAACACCAGCCACGGCTGCGTCGGCCTGCACGACGCCAAGGGCGCGAACGACGGCTCCGTCCCCGGCTACAAGTTCTACGCGAGCTCGATGCTCGGCGACGTCGTCATCGTCAAGAACTCGGGCGAGAAGACGGTCGAGCCGTCCAACGGCCTCAACGGCTGGAACCTGTCCTGGGCGGACTGGAAGGCGGGGAGCGCCCTCTAGGCGCCGCGCATCCCACTCTTCATTGCCTGAACTCCCCCACAGGGAAGGGAGTTTCTCGGCTTTACCTCTTGACGGTCGGAGTGACAGCGAGCACATTGGCCGCGCACCTTGCGTGAGAGCGCTCTCAGCAGTACCCGCGCACCCCCACTCCGTACCGAAGAGGCATTCATGAGTGAAACCTCCGGCACACCTGTCAGACGCGGCCCCCTGCGGCGCATCATCCTCGCCGCGGTCGGCACGCTGACCCTGGCGGTGGCCGCAGTCCTCCCCGCGAACGCGTCCGCGCCCACGCCCCCCTCCGGCTGGTCCCAGGTCTTCGTCGACGACTTCAACGGCTCCGCCGGCTCCGGCGTCAACACCGCCAACTGGCAGTACGACACCGGCACCAGCTACCCGGGCGGCGCCGCCAACTGGGGCACCGGCGAGGTCGAGACGATGACCTCCAGCACCAACAACGTGGCGCTCGACGGCAACGGCAACCTGCTGATCACCCCGCGCCGGGACGCCTCCGGCAACTGGACCTCGGGCCGCATCGAGACCACCCGCACCGACTTCCAGCCGCCCGCCGGCGGCAAACTGCGCGTCGAAGCACGGATCCAGATGCCGAACGTGACCGGCGCCGCCGCCAAGGGCTACTGGCCCGCCTTCTGGATGCTGGGCGCGCCCTACCGCGGCAACTACCAGAACTGGCCGAGCGTCGGCGAGCTGGACGTCATGGAGAACGTCCAGGGCGTCAACACCGACTGGGCCACGATGCACTGCGGCACCAACCCGGGCGGCCCGTGCAACGAGACCACCGGCATCGGCGGGAACACCCCGTGCGCCGGCACCACCTGTCAGGCCGGCTTCCACACGTACGCGATGGAGTGGGACCGCTCCACGAGCCCCGAGGAGGTCCGCTTCTACCTCGACGGCGTCAACTTCCACACGGTCAAGGCGAATCAGGTCGACGCGACCACCTGGGCGAACGCCACCAACCACGGCTACTTCGTCATCCTGAACGTGGCGATGGGCGGCGGTTTCCCCGACGCGTTCGGCGGGGGTCCGGACAGCGGTACCGAGCCCGGCCACCCGCTGGTCGTGGACTACGTCCAGGTGCTGCAGGCCAGTGGGAGCGGTACCACACCGCCACCGACCGGCAACCGTGACGCCTACAGCGCCCTCCAGGCCGAGTCGTACGACAGCCAGTCGGGCACCAGCACCGAGACCACCACGGACACCGGCGGCGGCCAGGACATCGGCTCCCTCGCGAACGGCGACTGGGCGCTCTACAAGGGCGTCAATTTCGGCTCCACGGCGGCCACGCAGTTCTACGGCCGGATCGCGAGCGGTGCGGCGAGCGGGGTCAGCGGTCTGGTCGAGGTGCGTCTCGACAGCCTTACGAGCACACCCATCGGCAGTTTCGCGGTGGGCAACACCGGCGGCTGGCAGAGCTGGCGGACGGTCCCGGCCAACATCAGCGGTGTCACGGGCACCCACGACGTCTATCTGACCTTCACCAGCGGCCAGCCGGCCGACTTCGTGAACGTCAACTGGTTCGACTTCGGCCACTGACTTCGGCCGCCGGCAGAAGAACCGATCGACAAGCGACGAAGGGGCGGGCCCGCGGGCCCGCCCCTTTTCCTCAGCACCGGCACCGCTTCAGCTTCCTCAGCGCCGCTTCACCGCAATTCCGCCCGGAACAACACCGGACTCGTCCCCGTGTGCTGGTGGAAGAACTTGGAGAAGTTCGCCGAGTCCGGGAAGCCCACGGCGACGCCGATGCGGCCGATGGGCATCTCCGTGTGGGCCAGCAGCCGCTTGGCCTCCAGGATCACCCGTTTGTCGATGAAGCCCTTCGGGGTCTCGCCGGTGGCCGCGCGCACCGCGCGGACCAGGGTGCGGCGGGAGTAGCCGAGCGCGTCGGCGTACGCGCTGACGCTGTGGTTGGTGGCGAAGCCCTTCTCTACCGCGTCCCGGAAGCGGGTGAAGGTGGTGTCGGTCTGCTCGTGGGCCGCCTCGGCGGAGCTGGCCGCGAGGTGGGCGAGGCGGAGCAGGAACGCGGTGAGGGAGTGCCGCAGCACCGCGGTGTGCAGGCTGAGCGGCAGCGTGGTCGTGTCGACGTACTCGCGTTCCAGCTGGGTGAGCGCGTGCTCCAGGGCGGCCAGCTGGGCGGCGTCGGGGCGCAGCAGTGGCGGCTGGTCGTAGCGGTAGAGGCCGGTCGCCTCGACGGTCGCGCGGGGCAGGAAGCCGGGCTGCATGATCAGGACGGTGCCGCGATAGCGGTCGGTGCGGGAGAAGCGGTGGACCTGGCCGGGGCGGATCCAGAGGATGTCGCCCGCGGAGACCTCGTACTCGGCGAAGTCGACCATGTGCCTGACGGGGCCCTCGCGAAAGAGCATCACGATGTGGAAGTCGATGCTGTGCACGCGTTCCAGCGGGCCGTCCACGTGCCAGGTACGTCCGGTCCCCATCGCGCCGACCTGCATACCGACGCCGGACAGGCTCAGATCGACCGGGAAGGGGAAGGTCCTGATCCCGTCCCGGGTCCCGCCTTCGCCCCCGGTACCGCCTTGGGTGGTTCTGTCTGCCATGTCCCTCTCGCGTCGGCTCGCTCCAGCACTGCGTGTCCCACTTTCACCGAAGGCTGACACACGGGCACCTTCCCCGGCAAAAGTCAGACTTTTAGGTTTGAACGCGTTCCACCAGCGATTCCACGTCCAGTGAGGACTTCTTGAAGATGAGTACGCAGAGCCTCGACGGCTTCGAATGGACCGAGCTCGACCGGCGAGCCGTCGATACCGCCCGCATCCTGGCCGCTGACGCTGTACAGAAGGTCGGAAACGGCCACCCGGGTACCGCGATGAGTCTGGCCCCGGCCGCGTACACGATCTTTCAGAAGGTGATGCGGCACGACCCCGCCGACCCGGAGTGGACCGGCCGTGACCGGTTCGTCCTCTCTCCCGGTCACACCTCGCTGACCCTTTACACCCAGCTGTTCCTCTCCGGTTACGAGCTGGAGCTGGAGGATCTGAAGGCGTTCCGTACGCACGGTTCGAAGACGCCGGGTCACCCCGAGTACGGGCACACCGCGGGCGTCGAGACGACCACCGGTCCGCTGGGCCAGGGTGTCGCGAACGCGGTGGGCATGGCGATGGCCGCCCGTTACGAGCGCGGTCTGTTCGACCCCCGGGCGCCGGAGGGTGAGTCGCCCTTCGACCACACCATCTGGGGCATCGTCTCGGACGGCGACCTGGAGGAGGGCATCTCCGCCGAGGCCTCCTCCCTCGCGGGCCATCAGAAGCTCGGCAACCTGGTCTTCGTCTACGACGACAACCACATCTCCATCGAGGGTGACACCGCGACCGCCTTCTCCGAGGACGTGCTGAAGCGGTACGAGGCGTACGGCTGGCATGTGCAGCGGATCGAGCCCTCGGCCGACGGCGACATCGACGTCCGCGCGCTGTACACGGCGCTGAAGGCGGCGCAGGCCGAGAGCGGGCGCCCCTCGATCATCGCGATGCGCACGATCATCGCCTGGCCCGCGCCGAACGCGCAGAACACCGAGGCCTCCCACGGCTCCGCGCTCGGCGCCGACGAGATCGCCGCCACCAAGCGGGTCCTCGGCTTCGACCCCGAGCAGAGCTTCCAGGTCGACGCCGCCGTACTGGCCCACGCCCGTGAGGCACTCGACCGGGGCGCCGAGGCGCACGCCGCCTGGGACAAGCGGATCGCCGAGTGGCGCACCGCGCAGCCCGAGCGCGCGGGGCTCTTCGACCGGATCGTGGCCGGCCAGCTCCCCGAGGGCTGGGAGGAGAAGCTGCCGGCCTTCGAGGCAGGCACGTCCGTCGCGACCCGTGCCGCCTCCGGCAAGGTGCTGCAGGCGCTCGGCGCGGTCATCCCCGAGCTGTGGGGCGGCTCCGCCGACCTGGCCGGCTCGAACAACACGACCATCGACAAGACGTCCTCGTTCCTGCCGAAGGGCAACCCGCTGCCGGAGGCCGACCCCTACGGCCGTACCGTCCACTTCGGTATCCGCGAGCACTCCATGGCCGCGGAGATGAACGGCATCGCGCTGCACGGCAACACCCGTATCTACGGCGGCACCTTCCTGGTCTTCTCGGACTACATGCGCAACGCCGTACGCCTGTCCGCGCTGATGCAGCTCCCGGTCACGTACGTGTGGACGCACGACTCCATCGGCCTCGGCGAGGACGGTCCGACGCACCAGCCGGTCGAGCACCTGGCCTCGCTGCGCGCCATCCCCGGCCTGAACATCGTCCGCCCGGCCGACGCCAACGAGACGGCGATCGCCTGGGCCGAGATCCTCAAGCGGCACGCCACGAACCCGGCCCCGCACGGTCTGGCACTGACCCGGCAGGGCGTGCCCACCTACGAGGCCAACTCCGATGCGGCCAAGGGTGGTTACGTACTGCGTGACTCCTCCACCGAGACGCCGGACCTCATCCTGATCGCCACCGGCTCCGAGGTGCACCTCGCCGTCGAGGCGCGTGAGCTGCTGGAGGCCGAGGGGATCGGCACCCGGGTGGTGTCGATGCCGTCCGTGGAGTGGTTCGAGGAGCAGTCCCCGGAGTACCGCGCGAGCGTCCTTGCGCCGTCCGTGAAGGCCCGCGTGGCGGTCGAGGCAGGCATCGGTCTGACTTGGTACCGGTACATAGGTGACGCAGGGCGCATCGTTTCGCTCGAGCACTTCGGCGCCTCCGCCGATGCCAAGACCCTGTTCGCCGAGTTCGGCTTCACCGCCGAGAACGTCGCCGCCACCGCGCGGGAATCCCTCACCGCCGCCCGCGGTTGATCCGATCGCACGAAGGAAGATGATCACTGTGACCGAAGCAACCGCGACCGCGGTAACCCTGAAGCGCCTCTCCGACGAAGGCGTCTCCATCTGGCTGGACGACCTCTCACGCAAGCGGATCGCGTCCGGCAACCTCGCCGAACTCATCGCCACCAAGCACGTGGTGGGCGTCACCACCAACCCCTCCATCTTCCAGGCCGCCATCGGCTCGGGCGAGGGGTACGAGGAGCAGCTCGCCGATCTGGCCGCGCGCGGCGTGACGGTCGACGAGGCCGTCCGGATGATGACCACGGCCGACGTCCGCGCCGCCGCCGACATCCTGCGCCCGGTGTACGACGCGACCGGCGGCCGGGACGGGCGGGTCTCCATCGAGGTCGACCCGCGGCTGGCCCACGAGACCGCGGCGACCATCGCCGAGGCCAAACAGCTCGCCTGGCTGGTGGACCGCCCGAACGTGATGATCAAGATTCCGGCGACGAAGGCCGGTCTGCCGGCCATCACCGAGGTCATCGGCCTCGGCATCAGCGTCAACGTCACGCTGATCTTCTCGCTGGAGCGCTACCGCGAGGTGATGGACGCCTACCTGGCCGGCCTGGAGAAGGCCAAGGCCGCCGGGATCGACCTCGCCACCATCCACTCCGTCGCCTCCTTCTTCGTCTCCCGCGTCGACAGCGAGATCGACAAGCGGCTGGCGAAGGTCGGCACGGACGAGGCCCTCGCCCTCAAGGGCAAGGCGGCGCTCGCCAACGCCCGCCTCGCCTACGAGGCGTACGAAGAGGTGTTCGCCTCCGCCCGCTGGGCCGCGCTCGCCCCGGCCGGCGCCAACAAGCAGCGCCCCCTGTGGGCCTCGACGGGCGTCAAGGACCCCGCGTACAAGGACACGCTGTACGTCGACGAGCTGGTCGCGCCGGGCACGGTCAACACCATGCCGGAGGCGACGCTCAACGCCACCGCCAACCACGGTGACATCCACGGCGACGCGGTGACCGGCGGTTATGACCAGGCTCGCGCCGACCTGGCGGCCGTCGAGGGGCTCGGGATCTCGTACGACGAGGTCGTGGGCCGGCTGGAGGACGAAGGCGTCTCGAAGTTCGAGGCGGCCTGGGGCGATCTGCTCGACGCCGTCGCGACCTCGCTGAGCAGCAAGGGAGTTGAGGGGGAATGACCAAGAGTGAGGCGCTTGCCGACGGTGCCCCGCAGGATGCGGCCGCCACGACGGAGGGATCTGGTGACACGGCCGTGGAACCGGGCGGTGTGAAGGCCGGGAGCACGACGGCCGAAGACACGAAGGCCGACAGCAAGAAGGCCGACGACGCGCGGGGCGCCGCTGCCGCGGAGTGGACCAACCCGCTCCGTGACCCCCGTGACCGCCGTCTCCCCCGTATCGCGGGCCCCTCCGGCCTCGTCATCTTCGGCGTCACCGGTGACCTGTCCCGCAAGAAGCTGATGCCGGCCATCTACGACCTCGCCAACCGCGGCCTGCTCCCGCCGGGCTTCTCGCTCCTCGGGTTCGCCCGGCGCGACTGGGAGGACGAGGACTTCGCGCAGATCGTGCACGACTCGGTGCGCGAGCACGCGCGGACGGAGTTCCGTGAGGAGGTCTGGCAGCAGCTCGCCGAGGGCATGCGGTTCATCCCCGGCGACTTCGACGACGACACGGCGTTCAAGCAGCTGCGCGAGGCCGTCGACGAGCTGGACGCCTCCCGGGGCACCAGCGGCAACTACGCCTTCTACCTCTCCGTACCGCCGAAGTTCTTCCCGAAGGTCGTCCAGCAGCTCAAGAAGCACGGGCTCGCGACCCCGCCGGAGGGTTCCTGGCGGCGCGCGGTGATCGAGAAGCCGTTCGGGCACGACCTGGACAGCGCGCGGGAGCTGAACGCACTCGTGCACGACGTGTTCGACCCCGAGCAGGTCTTCCGCATCGACCACTACCTCGGCAAGGAGACCGTCCAGAACATCCTGGCGCTGCGCTTCGCCAACCAGATGTACGAGCCGATCTGGAACCGGTCGTACGTCGACCACGTCCAGATCACCATGGCCGAGGACATCGGCATCGGCGGCCGCGCGGGCTACTACGACGGCATCGGTTCGGCCCGTGACGTGATCCAGAACCACCTGCTCCAGCTGATGGCGCTGACCGCCATGGAGGAGCCGATCGCCTTCGACGCCGAGTCGCTGCTGACCGAGAAGCTCAAGGTCCTCAAGTCGGTGAAGCTGCCGGAGAGCCTGGGCGAGCACACCGTGCGCGGCCAGTACGCGACGGGCTGGCAGGGCGGCGAGAAGGTACCCGGCTATCTGCAGGAGGACGGCATCGACCCGAAGTCGACGACCGACACCTACGCGGCCGTCAAGCTGGAGGTCGACAACCGCCGCTGGGCGGGCGTCCCCTTCTACCTCCGCACCGGCAAGCGCCTGGGCCGGCGGGTGACGGAGATCGCGGTGGTCTTCCAGCGCGCCCCGCACTCCCCGTTCGACTCGACCGCCACCGAGGAGCTCGGTCAGAACGCGATCGTCATCCGCGTCCAGCCCGACGAGGGCATGACGGTGCGCTTCGGATCGAAGGTCCCGGGTACGTCGATGGAGATCCGGGACGTCACGATGGACTTCGCCTACGGCGAGTCGTTCACGGAGTCCAGCCCTGAGGCGTACGAACGGCTGATCCTGGATGTCCTGCTCGGCGACGCCAATCTCTTCCCCCGTCACCAGGAGGTGGAAGAGTCCTGGAAGATCCTCGACCCGATCGAGGACTACTGGGAGACCCATGGCAAGCCCGCGCAGTACCCCTCGGGCAGCTGGGGTCCGAAGGAAGCCGACGAGATGCTCGCACGAGACGGACGGAGCTGGCGCAGGCCATGAAGATCGACCTGACCGACACCACGGCAAGCAAGATCAACAAGGCGCTCGTGCAGGGGCGCCGCGCCATCGGCACCCCCGCCGTGGGCATGGTCCTGACGATGGTCATCGTCACCGACGAAGAGAACGCCTACGACTCGATCAAGGCCGCCGAGGAGGCCTCGCGCGAGCACCCCTCGCGCACCCTGGTCGTCATCAAGCGGCATGCCCGCACCCCGCGCGACCGCACCAACTCGCGCCTCGACGCCGAGGTGCGGGTGGGCGCCGACTCCGGCGCCGGTGAGACCGTCGTGCTGCGGACCTACGGAGAGGTGTCCGACCACGCCGACTCCGTGGTCCTGCCGCTGCTGCTGCCGGACGCGCCCGTCGTGGTCTGGTGGCCGGTGGACGCCCCCGAGGTGCCCGCCAAGGACCCGCTGGGCGCCCTCGCCCAGCGCAGGATCACCGACATGTATGCCGTCGAGACGCCGCTCACGGCCCTGGAGGCCCGCGTCAACTCCTACGCGCCGGGCGACACCGACCTGGCGTGGACGCGGCTGACGCCGTGGCGCTCGATGCTGGCCGCCGCGCTGGACCAGGCCCGTACGAAGGTGATCTCGGCCGCCGTCGAGAGCGAGGCCGACAACCCGAGCGCCGAACTGCTCGCCCGCTGGCTGGGCGCCCGGCTCGAAGTGCCGGTCGAGCGCGTCGTCACCGCCGGTCCGGTGGTCACGGCCGTGCGGCTCGGCACCGAGAACGGCGAGATCGTGATCGACCGCCCCGAGGGCCCGCTCGCCACCCTGTCCCTGCCCGGGCAGCCCTCCCGCACCCTCGCCCTGAAGGTGCGCAGCACTTCCGAGCTGATCTCCGAGGAGCTGCGCCGCCTCGACGCGGACGAGATGTACGCCATCGCCCTGCGGGGCGAGGGCACCAAGGAGACCCCCAGTCATGTCTGACTCCCCCAAGCTCACGCGGCGCCCGGAGTGGGTGGCCCTGGCGAACCACCGCGCGGGCGGTCTGCTCCATCCGCGGCTGCGTGAGCTGTTCGCCGCCGACCCCGCCCGCGCGGAGCGCTACGTCGTACGGGTCGGCGATCTGCGCATCGACTACTCCAAGCACCTGATCACGGACGAGACCCTCGCCCTGCTCCAGGAACTGGCCACCGCCACCGACGTGTTCGGCCTGCGGGACGCCATGTTCCGTGGCGAGAAGATCAACGTCACCGAGGACCGGGCCGTGCTGCACACCGCGCTGCGCGCCCCGCGCGACGCGGTGATCGAGGTCGACGGCGAGAACGTCGTCCCCGGCGTGCACGCCGTCCTCGACAGGATGGCGGACTTCTCCGAGCGCGTCCGTTCGGGCGAGTGGACCGGCCACACCGGCAAGCGCATCAAGAACGTCGTGAACATCGGCATCGGCGGCTCCGACCTCGGCCCGGCGATGGCGTACGAGGCACTGCGCGCCTTCACCGACCGCTCGCTGACCGTCCGGTTCGTGTCGAACGTGGACGGCGCCGATCTGCACGAGGCCGTCCGCGACCTCGACCCGGCCGAGACGCTGTTCATCATCGCCTCGAAGACGTTCACCACCATCGAGACGATCACCAACGCCACCTCGGCGCGGACCTGGCTCCTTGCCGGGCTCGATAGTGACGAAAAGGCCGTGGCCAAGCACTTCGTCGCGCTGTCGACGAACGCCGGGAAGGTGTCGGACTTCGGTATCGACACGGCCAACATGTTCGGGTTCTGGGACTGGGTCGGCGGACGCTACTCCTTCGACTCGGCGATCGGCCTGTCCCTGATGATCGCGATCGGCCCGGACCGGTTCCGGGAGCTGCTCGACGGGTTCAGGATCGTCGACGAGCACTTCCGCACCGCTCCCGCCGAGGCCAACGCGCCTTTGCTGCTCGGCCTGCTGGGCGTCTGGTACGGCAACTTCTTCGACGCCCAGTCGCACGCCGTACTGCCGTACTCGCACTACCTGTCCAAGTTCACCGCGTACCTGCAGCAGCTGGACATGGAGTCCAACGGCAAGTCCGTGGACCGCGACGGCGACCCGGTGGAGTGGCAGACCGGTCCGGTGGTGTGGGGCACGCCCGGCACCAACGGGCAGCACGCCTACTACCAGCTCATCCACCAGGGCACGAAGGTGATCCCGGCGGACTTCATCGGCTTCGCCAACCCTGTCGACGAGCTGGAGCCCGGACTCGCCGCCCAGCACGACCTGCTGATGGCGAACTTCTTCGCGCAGACCCAGGCCCTGGCCTTCGGCAAGACGCCGGACGAGGTGCGCGCCGAGGGAGTGCCCGAGGAGCTGGTGCCGCACAAGACGTTCAAGGGCAACCACCCGACGACGACGATCCTCGCGCGCGAGCTGACTCCGTCGGTGCTCGGCCAGCTCATCGCCCTGTACGAGCACAAGGTGTTCGTCCAGGGCGCGATCTGGAACATCGACTCCTTCGACCAGTGGGGAGTCGAGCTCGGCAAGGTGCTCGCCAAGCGTGTCGAGCCCGCGCTCACCGAAGGCGCGGACGTGCCCGGCCTCGATCCCTCCACCGCCGCTCTCGTGGCCGCCTACCGAACCCTCCGGAAGAAGTGAACTGGCATGACAACGATGCAACTTGGACTCATCGGCCTCGGCAAGATGGGCGGCAACATGCGCGAGCGGATCCGCCGCGCGGGCCACACCGTCATCGGCTACGACCGCAACCCCGAGGTCTCGGACGTCAGCAGCCTGACCGAACTCGTCGGCAAGCTCGAAGGCCCGCGCGTGGTCTGGGTGATGGTCCCCGCCGGCGCCCCGACCCAGTCCGTCATCGACGAACTCGGCCGTCTGCTCCAGCCCGGTGACACCGTCGTCGACGGCGGCAACTCCCGCTGGACCGACGACGAGAAGCACGCCGAGGAGCTCGCCGCCAAGGGCATCGGCTTCGTCGACGCGGGCGTCTCCGGCGGAGTCTGGGGCCTCCAGAACGGCTACGCGCTGATGGTCGGCGGCGACGCCGAGCACATCGCCAAGGTGCAGCCCATCTTCGACGCCCTCAAGCCCGAGGGCGACGCCGGCTTCGTGCACGCCGGCAAGGTCGGCGCGGGCCACTTCTCCAAGATGGTCCACAACGGCATCGAGTACGCCATGATGCAGGCCTACGCCGAGGGCTGGGAGCTCCTGGAGAAGGTCCACTCCGTCACCGACGTGCGCGAGGTCTTCCGCTCCTGGCAGGAAGGCACCGTCATCCGCTCCTGGCTCCTCGACCTCGCCGTCAACGCCCTGGACGACGACGAGCACCTGGAGAAGCTGCGCGGCTACGCGGACGACTCCGGCGAGGGCCGCTGGACCGTCGAGGCGGCCATCGACAACGCCGTCCCGCTGCCCGCCATCACCGCCTCCCTCTTCGCCCGGTTCGCCTCCCGCCAGGACGACTCCCCGCAGATGAAGATGATCGCGGCGCTGCGCAACCAGTTCGGCGGCCACGCCGTCGAGTCCGCGGAGTAGGGCCGGGCCATGGGTGACCTCATACTGGTCCGCCACGGCGAGACCGAGTGGACCCTGACGGGCCAGCACACCAGCTGGACCGATCTCCCGCTGACCCAGCACGGCGAGGAACAGGCCAAGTCGCTTGCGCAGTTCTTCGCCGGGCGGTCCTTCGCACAGGTGCTCACCAGCCCGCTCGACCGTGCGGTACGGACCGCGGAACTCGCGGGCCTGACCGCGGCGACGACCGAGCCCGATCTGCACGAGTGGGACTACGGAGGCTACGAGGGGGTCACCACTCGGGCGATCCACCGTGCCCGGCCGGACTGGGTGCTGTGGGACGACGGGGTGCCGCCCGGACCGGACGGCCACCCCGGTGAGTCGCCGCGGGAGGTCGGGGTGCGCGCCGATCGCGTCCTCTCCAAGGTGGATGCCTCGCTGTGCAACCACCCCGGCGACGTGGTGCTGGTGGCGCACGCCCACTTCCTGCGCGTCCTCACGGCCCGTCGGCTCGGGCTTCCGCCGGACGCGGGGCGACTGTTCCAGCTCTCGACGGGAACCGTCAGCCGGCTGTCCACCGAGCACGGGAATCCGGTGATCGCCGAGTGGAACGCCGCCGAAACTTCCGCGGCGGTCCGTTAGTCGCAAGGTCGGCATCCTCCAGAAAATCGCCAGAGCGAATCCGTGACGCGGCCCCGGCTGCACCACTTGATGTGGTGGCCGGGGCCGTGGCCATGCCACCCCACTGCCACTCGTCCGGGCGAATCCCGCGGACGAGTACGCCGCGGGGGTCGTCGGGATGTGCGGGACGGCCCCTCCGGGGTCGGGCCGAACCTCGGGCACGCGCGTGTTCGCTTCTTTGACGTGCGCAGCGGAGCTCTTCGACTGATTGTTCGTAGGGGTGACAAGAGGGCGCACCCACGCATCCGCACGAAGGAAACGATCGATGACCGAGACCGGACAGCGCGAACAGCGTGAACAGCAGTACGAGCGGTACGAAGGCGGCAGTCCCGAGGCGGAACGGCTGGTGTTCGAACAGCTGGCCCGCGAGCTGATGAAGGTGCAGCTCAAGAATCGGCGGGCGGGCGGCGGCGGGATGTCCCGGGCCTTCCACGCCAAGGCACCGGTGGCCGTGGAGAACGCGCGGCTGCGCTTCCACGACGATCTGCCCGAGGCCCTGCGCAGCGGCTTCGCCCAGCCCGGCGCCACGTACCCGGCGACCGTCCGGCTGTCCAACTCCAGCGGCATCCGGCAGGGCGACGGTTCGCCCGACCTGCGGGGCGCGGCCGTACGCGTGCGGGTGTCGGAGCAGGAGAGCCACGATCTGCTCGCGACCAGCTATCCGGTCTCGCACGCACGCGACGCCCGCGAGTTCGTGGCCTTCGCCAAGGCGATGGCGGGCGCCCGCGGTCCCCTCCAGAAGGCCTTCGGGATTTTTGTGAAGCTGCCGCTGGCCGTGGGCTTCGGCACGGCGAACCGGATGCGCCGCACTGTCCGGGAGGCGACGCGGCACACGGTCGGCTCCCTCGCCAGTGAGACGTACTGGAGCCGGGGCGCCGCCCTGTGGGGCGAGGCGGGTCCGGTGCGCTATCTGCTGCGTCCGGCTCACGGGAGTCCTCCGGCAGCCGCCCCGGACCGCAGCGACCCGGAGTTCCTGCACCGCGAGATCGCCCAGCGGCTGGCGAAGGCGGATGTCGTCTTCGACCTGTGCGTGCAGCGGTACGTCGACGAGCGGCGCACGCCGATCGAGGACGCCTCCGTGGAGTGGAAGGAGGCGATCGCGCCCGCGGTGCCGGTGGCCCGACTCACCATCCCTCGCCAGGACCTGACGACCGCGGAGGCCCGTTCGGCCGCCCGGCGCATCGAGGATCTCGCCTTCAATCCCTGGTACACGACCGACGGCTTCCGTCCGCTCGGCAACATCAACCGGGCGCGCAAGGCCGCGTACGAGGCGAGCAGCGCGCACCGGCTCGGGCTGCGTTTCCTCACCGAGGAACCCCTGCGGAACAGGCTGCTCGCCCCTCCGACGGGTGCCGCCTTCGCGCTGCTGAACCGGTATGTGCCCTGGCACCGGCTGCCGCTGCGGCTGAGCCTGCTGAACCTGGTGTTCCTGCGCAAGGTGCTGCGCCGCTTCAACCTGATCGACACCGAGGTGCGGGAGGCTCCGCCGCAGGCCCAGCCGGTGCCGGAGCCGATCCCCGAGCGGCTGCGCGCGGAGCGCTCGTACGACGGGACGTACAACGATCTGTCCGCTCCGAGGATGGGCGCCGTCGGCGCGGCCTTCGGACGCAACCTGAAACCGGACTACCGGCCCGATTTGTTCGACACACCCAATGCGGTCACGGTCAGCCGGCAGCTCCTGCGGCGCGACAGCTTCGTGCCCGCGACCTCGCTGAACATCCTCGCGGCCGCGTGGATCCAGTTCCAGGTGCACGACTGGGTCAACCACCGCCGCTACGGGCCCGGTGAGCGCAGTGTCGAGGTGCCGCTGCCGCCCGGCAGCGGGGGCTGGCACAACACGCCCGGCGGACCGCCGGAGAACGTGATGCGGTTCGCCGGGAACGTGGGCCTCGAACAGCCCGGAAACCGTCCGCCCCTCTGCTTCGGCAATGTCGCCTCGCACTGGTGGGACGGCTCCGAGGTGTACGGCGAGAGCGAACAGACCGCGCGGCTCCTGCGCGAGCAGGGCGGCGGCGCCGGACTCCGCCTGGAGGACGGCCACTTGCCGTCGGGCCCGAACGGCATTCCGCTCACCGGCTTCAACGAGAGCTGGTGGATGGGGCTCAGCGCGATGCACACGCTGTTCGCGCGCGAGCACAACGCGGTGTGCGACGCGCTGCGCGCCGCGTATCCGTCGATGAGCGAGGAGCGGATCTACCAGACGGCACGGCTGGTCGTCTCCGCGCTGATCGCGAAGATCCACACGGTGGAGTGGACCCCGGCGATCCTCGCCACCAAGGCGATCGACCTCGGTCTGCACACCAACTGGCAGGGCCCGCCCAAGAACTGGCTGAACCAGCTGGGTCTGTGGCTCTTCGAGGCGCACTCGCTGGTGGGCATCCCGAAGACGCTGCCGGACCATCACGGGGTGCCGTACTCGCTCACCGAGGACTTCGTCACCGTCTACCGCATGCACCCGCTGATCCCGGACGACTTCGAGCTGCGCGACCACCACTTCGGGCACCGCCAGGAGACCCTGGGGTTCCTGGACATCCAGGGCGGCGCGGCCGAGGCGCAGATCCGCAAGACGGGACTCGCGAACACGCTGTACTCGTTCGGGATCGCCCACCCGGGTGCGATCACGCTGCACAACTTCCCGCGCTCGCTGCAGCGGTTCGAGCGGGACGGCGAGATCATCGACCTGTCGGTCGTGGACCTCGTACGGACGCGGCGGCGCGGTGTCCCGCGCTACAACGACTTCCGTGCGGGACTGCACAAGCAGCGCATCCGCTCCTTCGAGGAACTGACCGAGAACGCCGAGACGCTGGCGCGGCTGAAAGAGGTCTACGGCTCGGTCGACGAGATCGACACGATGGTCGGGCTGTTCGCGGAGAATCCGCCGGAGGGCTTCGGCTTCAGCGACACCGCCTTCAGGATCTTCATCCTGATGGCGACCCGGCGCCTGCAGAGCGACCGCTTCCTCAACGTCGACTACCGGCCGGAGATCTACACGCCGCTGGGCATCGACTGGGTCGAGCAGGGCGGCATGAACTCCGTCATCCTGCGGCACTGCCCGGAGCTGGCGGCGCTGATGCCGCGCGGGGCGAGCGCGTTCGCACCGTGGCGGGCCGTGCGGCCGACCGGCAACGGAGGCCCGGGCTGACCCCGGCGCACCGCGGGCGCGCCGGGCTCCGGGACATCTGACCGTCAGCGCCCCGGGCGGCCCACCGCGTGCTGCGCGGCGGGGCGCACCGGGGTGTTCTGGGCGCCGTAACCGCGGTAGCCGCCGTCACGCGATCCCCGCCTGGGCCACGCTCTCCGACCGCATCGGCCGCCGCCCGGTCCATCTGATCGGCGCCGCGGGCAGCGCCGTGCTGATGTTCGCCTGCCTGTGGGCCATCTCCACCGGCTCGTACCCGCTCGTGCTGCTCTTCGGCATCCTCACCTTCGGTGTCGTCCACAGCGCGGCGAACGGCGTCTGGCCGTCCTTCTACGGCGAGATGTTCTCCACCCGCGTACGGCTCTCCGGCATGGCGATCGGCACACAGATCGGCTTCGCCGTCGCCGGGTTCGCGGTCACCTTCGCCGCGCGGATCGCGGGTCCTGGCGGCGACGACTGGTCGTCCGTGGCGCTGTTCACCGCGACCCTGTGCATCCCGCCGGTGCTCGCCGCGCTCACTGCCCGCGAGACGCACACGGTGCCGACCGAGCGGCTGGGCGAGCGGATACCGAAGGACGCCGCACAGCGGGAGGCCGTGACCGCCTGACCCTTCCCCGATCTTCCAAGTCCCCGAACGGCGCCGTGCCGTTCGGGGACTTGGCGGTTCTGCGAAGGGTGGCCTCACCGGGGCACGGTTGACAGCTGACGTTTTCAGCAAGAACATCGGCCCGAACGAGCAGAAAGAAACAGCGCGGTTACTCAGAGCCACTCCGCGCACCCCGGCCGGGTTCAGGGGCGGCCGGTGTGCGCGGAGCCCCCGTTGACTATCCTTGCCCGATCATCCCGGCCATGAGCCGGGACAACGGGCGCGAGGGTGGTGTGCGGGCGTGGGGCGGGACGGGTGGATACGGGTGCCGGCCGGGGACGACGCGGCCCGGTGGGCCACCCGGGGACACTGCCGGCGCGTCCTGCTCGTCGTACACAACGTGACCTCCGCGACGCGACTCCTCGACATCCTCCCGCTGTTCGACGACGACTTCCGGGTGCAGCTGCTGGTGACGTGCACCGGTTCGTCGGCGTTCGGCTCCGGAGTCGCCGAGCTGCTCGCCGACGTCGGAGTGCCGGTACTGCCCTGGGAACAGGCGATGGCGACTCCGGTGTCCCTGGTGATCTCGGCCAGCTTCGGCGGTCAACTCCAGGCGTTCTCCGGCAAATTGACCGTATTGTCCCATGGCGTTGGCTACACTAAGAGGCTGGCGACGCCGGGAGCCGGGAGCCGGGAGCCGGGAGCCGGGAGCCGGGAGCCGGGAGCCGGGAGCCGGGAGCCGGTGCCCGTGTTCGGGCTGGCTCCCGAGTGGCTGCTCTCCGAGGACGGGGAGCCGATCGCCGACGCGCTCGTGCTGTCCCATCCGGAGCAGTACGAGCGTCTGCGCGCCGCCTGTCCACAGGCGGCGCCGACGGCCGTACTCGCCGGGGACCCCTGCTTCGACCGCATCCTGGCGGCCCGCCCGTACCGCGACCGCTACCGCCGCGCCCTCGGCGTCCGCACCGGCCAACGCCTCATCCTCCTCAACTCCACCTGGAACCCCGAGTCCCTCTTCGGGGACGGCGGCGGCGATGACGTACTCCCCTCCCTGCTGCCGCGCCTGACCGCGGAGTTCCCGGCGGACGAGTACCGCCTCGCGGCCGTGCTGCACCCCAACATCTGGCACGGCCACGGCCCGGGCCAGCTCCGCGCCTGGCTGGACCGGGCGCGCCGCGCGGGGCTGACGCTGATCGATCCGCTGGAAGGCTGGCGCCAGGCCGTGCTCGCGGCGGACGCGGTGATCGGCGACCACGGCTCGGTCACCTACTACGCCGCCGCGCTCGGCACCCCCGTACTCCTCGGAGCCGCGCCCCTGTCGGACCTCGACCCCGACGCACCCGTCTCGGACTTCCTGCGGGAGGCGCCACGACTCGCCCCCCGGTCCCCCCTGCTCCCCCAGGTGGAGTCACTGCTCGCCACCCATCACCCGCTGCCGGGACCCGCCGCGTTCACCACGTCCGTACCCGGCGAGGCGGCGACCCGGCTGCGCGCCCTCTTCTACGGCATCATCGGCATCCCGGAGCCGGACGCCCCCGCGCTCCTCGAACCGCTCCCGCTGCCGCCGTACGAACCCCCGTCCCGCACCGCACCGTTGCGCGTCCTGACGCGGCTGCTCGGCTCGGGCGAGGTCTCGGTCGCGCGGCACGCGGACCCCCGCCCCGAACCGGCGGGCGCGGGCGAGGCGCACACGGCGGCGCACGAGGACACCCGCGACCCGGCCCAACTCGCCCTCGCGGACCTCGTGTTCAGGTACGGCGACGCCACCGACCCACGCTTCGGCTCCCCCGCACTGTGGGCGTCGGAGGTGCTGGACCGTCTCCCGGAGTGCGCGCTCGCCGCCTACGTCACCGGCCCCGGCGCCTGCACGGTCCGCACCCGCGCCGGAGAGCTTCTGGGGATGACGGCGGACGGGACGGCGGACGCCGATCCGGCCGCGTACGCCTCCGCCCTGCACGCCTGGCTGGCGGCGGGCAAGTCGCTCGACGAGCTCCTCACCCAGGGCCTGACCGTGCGGACCGGTGCGACGCTCCACCGTGTCCGGATCACCCTTGAGGAGCGCCGGAGTTGAGGCAGCGCTCGCGCAACGTCCGTAGATGCGCGAGCTGATAAGCGGCTTTCTCCCGCGCGAGGGCCGCGATCGCCTCGTCGACGAGCGGCAGCGCGGCTGCGAACTCCCCGCCGTCCAGGTGCGTTTCGGCGAGGTCGGTGAGGGTGCGGGCCGTGTTGTACGCCTCACCGCTCTCCCGGAAGAAGCGCAGCGCGCGTTCCAGTCGCTCCCGTGCCTCGTCGCGGCGGCCGAGGCCGCGCAGGGCACGCCCGCGATGACGCTCCAGCAGGGCGCGGGCACGCGGCAGATCGCGGGCTCCCTCATCGGCGGGGCCGATGCCGTCGAGGATGCCGTACGCCTCCTCGAAGCAGTCGTACGCCTCCTGCCAGCGCCACTGCCGCAGGCGCAGCAGACCGAGGAACTCGACGGCGGAGGCGTGTCCGCGGACGTGTCCGGCGACGCGTTCGTCCCGTGCCGCCGCGCGCGCCTCCGGCTCCGCCTCGTCCCAGCGGCGCAACTCGGTGAGGGTGTGGGCCAGTTGGGCGTGCAGCGCTCCGGCCGCGCGGGTCCCAGGGATGTGGGTGTCGGCGGTGCGGGCGCCGACACGGAGGGCGGGCAGCAGGACGTCGTGCTGTCCTGCCTTGAGCAGGAGCGGCCACAGGGCCTGGCAGAGCCGTACCACGGTGTCCCGGTGACCGAACTCCTCGGCGGCGTACACCGCTTGGACGAGGTTGCGTGCTTCGGTGGCGAGCGCGGAGACGGCCTCGCCCCGGTCCGCGTACGAGACCGGTGAGGTGCCGGAGGGGGCCCGCCAGCTCTCCGGGAGGGCCGCCTGCGCGGCGCCGACGGCGAGGTGCAGATACCACTCGACGGTCCGGGAGACGGCGGCCGAGCAGGCGGCGATGCCGTCGGTGGCGGCCGCGGCGGCTTCGGCGTGCGCGCGGACCGCGGGCCGGTAGCGGTAGCGCCCGTCGCCGGTGCGCTCCAGCAGCAGCGCCTCGGCGAGCTCCTCCAGGAGCCGGGCCGCCTCGGTCCGCTCGATGTCCGCGGCACGGGCCGCGGCGGCGGCGTCGAAGGCGGGCCAGTCGTACAGGCCGGTCAGGCGGTACACCCGGGCCGCGTCGGGTGCCAGCAGGCGGTAGGAGTCCTCGGCCGCGGCGCGCACCGGATCGCTGTGGGGCCCCGGACCGCCGTGGTGCCTCGGACCGCTGTGAGGCCCCGGATCGCTGTCGGGCACGGGTGGCACCTCCGCCGAGGGGGTGGCGAGCCGGGGCGCGGCGGCCCGCAGCGCGTACGGGGAGCCGCCGCAGCGGTCCAGTACGGCGGGCAGCGCGGCCTTGGCCGCACTCATCGCCGGTTTGCCGACCAGGTGGGTGAGCAGGTGGACCGCGTCCCGCTTGGCGAGCGGGCCGACCTGGACCGGGAGGGCGTCGACGCCGGTGAAGGGGCGCCGGGTGACGACGACCGTGAACACCCCGGGCGCGGAGGTCAGCAGGGGCCTGATCTGTGCGGCGGACTGGGCGTGGTCGAGGACGAGCAGCAGACGCCGGCCGGCCGCGTACCGTCGGAAGCGGTCGGCGCGGTCCTCGGTGGCGGGCGGGATCTCCTCATCGGGGAGGCCGAGTTGACGCAGTAGCGAGCTGAGGACGGCTCCGATGTCGCTCGCGCCGGGGCCGCGCAGGTCGGCGTAGAGCTGTCCGTCCGGGAAGCGGTCCACCTGGCGCCAGCCCCAGTGCACGGCCAGCGTGCTGGTGCCCATGCCCTCCGGTCCGTGCAGGAGGGCCACCCGGGGGCTGCCGTCGAAGGGGCGTGCGGCCTCCTTGTCGAGCCGCTTCAGGGCTTCCTGACGGTCCGTGAAGAACCGGACGGACGCGGGAAGGCAGGGGCGCTCCGCTCGCGGTCCGGCCCCTGGCATCGGCACCCCTTGTGCGAACAGGGTCCAGGCGTGGGCGAGTTGCGGGTCGCTGTGTACCCGTTCGTGCACCAGTCGCGCCACGGCGGTCATCTGCTCGGCGTTCGTGGGCGCGGCGACCTCCCGTCCCGCGATCCGGCGGACCAGTCCCCCGGTCGACTCCCAGGCCCATCTGCCCGCTTCGTTGGCCATTCCCGATCCGACGGCCCCGAGCACCCCCGTGATGGCTGCCAACGAGATGGGATCCAGCATGCCCCCGCACTCCCCGCTTCCGACGCCGTGGCGGTGCCTCCGAGCAACACCGTCCGGGATCAAAGGTAGTTGCCGTGCGGGGAACCGTGGTCGATCTTCCTGACAAGGGAGACGGGGAGGGGTCAGCGGCCGCGGTGAATGCCGTACGCGCGCTCCACGTGGAGCCGTAGCACCAGGCGGCGGTCGCGGACCATCGCCGCCCGGTAGTCGTCCCAGTCGGGGTGCTCGCCCATGACGTCCCGGTAGAGCCGGATGAGCTCCTCAACGGTCTCGTCGTGCGGGTCCCCGGCGACGGGGGTGAGCTCGGCGGTGCCCTCGGCGACCGTGTACGCCCATCGGTCCTCGCTGGTCACGTGGTACGAGGCCCGCGGGTCCCGGCGCAGGTTGCGGGTCTTGGCACGGTCGTCCGTGAGCGAGACCCGGACGATCCGCTCGTCGGGGTAGTAGGCGTGACTGACGTTCGACAGCTGGGGCCGGCCGTCCTTCTTGAGGGTGACGAGCACCCCGCCCTTGTACTCGGAGAGCAGCTTGAGCAGCGCGTCCTGCGTAGCGTCCTGAGTCATATCTCGGTCAACCCTCCGGGGTGAATCACCATTCCCGGGCGGACTGGCGGGTGAACTGACGGGCGGACTGGCGGTAGACACTGTCTACACATGCTGGTAGACAGTGTCTATGAGCGAACAGGAAACCGGGCTCAAGGCCCGACTGATCGAGGTCGGCGTCGATCTGGTGACCACGGAGGGCGCGCAGGCCCTGACCTTGCGGGAGATCGCCCGAAGGGCGGGCGTCTCGCACGGCGCCCCGCGCCGCTACTTCCCCACCCACCTGGAGCTGCTGTCCGCCATCGCGCGCCGGGGCTTCGCCGACCTGGGGGCCCGGGCGGCGCAGGCGCTGGGCGACGGCGGGACGAGTCCCCGCGACCAGCTCACGTCGCTGGGGAGGGTCTACCTGGACTTCGCACTGTCCCACCGGGGCATGTACGAGCTGATGTTCCGTCACGATCTGCTGGAGAGCGAAGGGTTGGGCCTGCGGGAGACCAGCCTTCCGCTGTTCGGGGTGCTGGTGGACCTGGTCGGCCGGGTCCGGCCCGAGGCCGAGGCGCCGGTCGTGGCGGGTGCCCTGTGGGCGAACCTGCACGGGATCGCCCAGCTGTGGGGCTGGGGCAGTCTCCCCCTCACCACGGGCGCCACCGACTTCGTACCCCTGTTGCGTGCGGCGCTGGACGCGCACCTCGGGCCGGAGGAGCGGTGAGGCCGGGGGTTCATCGCCGGCTCACCCTCACGAGCAGTATCGGCGGTGCCATGATCGTCGCCCTGGACGGCACCGTCCTCACGGTCGCGCAGCCCACGCTGCGACGCGATCTGGACGCGTCGTTCGCGCAAGTGCAGTGGACGAGCACCGGCTATCTCATCGCGGTGGCCGGCCTGTTGGTGTTCGCGGGGCGGCTCGGGGACCGGTACGGCCACCAAAAGGTCTTCGCCGCGGGGATGTCGGGCTTCGGCGCGGCGTCGGCGGGGATCGGGCTTGCGCCCGGCATCGGCTGGGTGTTCGGGCTGCGGGTCGCCCAGGGGGTCTTCGGCGCGCTGGCGCAGCCCGCCACGCTCGGGATGCTGCGCGCCGCCTACCCGCCCGACCGGCTCGGCATGCCCATCGCGTTGCGGACCAGCGCCATCGGTCTCGCGGCCGCCGCCGGTCCGGTCCTCGGCGGGGTGCTGGTCACCCATCTGGGCTGGCGTGCCGTCTTCTTCCTGAACGTCGTGCCCGCGCTCGTCATGGGGGTGTCGGCCCTCGTCGTCCGGGACCCGGCCCGAGGCGGGGGCCCGGCCGGCGGGCTCGACGTGCCCGGTGCGTGTCTGCTCGCGGTCACCCTGGTGGCTCTGGTGCGCACGCTCGTCGCGCTGCCGGAGACCGGCTGGACCACGGCGACGGTGCTCGGGCCGGTCGTGGTGGCGGCCTCGGCAGCCGCGTTCGTACGGCGCGAGCGGCGCGCGGCGAGCCCGCTGGTGCCGCCCGGCCTGCTCGGCTCCCCCGCGGTCGGCGGAGCGCTTGGCGTCCTCGTGTGCGCCTCCGCGGCGCTGTTCGGCACGCTCTTCGTCGCCACCTACTACCTCCAGGACGTGCGCGGCCTCGACCCTCTCCAGAGCAGTCTGCGCGCGCTGCCACTGCCCGTGATGATGGTGCTGGGAGCACCGGTCGGCGCCGTACTGCTGCGCCGGTACGGCCCGCGCCGGACGACCGGCACCGCGATGATCCTGCTCCTCCTCGGCGTCCTGCTGCTGTCCAGGCTCGACCAGGCCTCGACGGACCTGGCGATCGCGGCCGGTTTTCTGCTCCTGGGCGCCGGTTTCGCCGCGGTGATGGTGAGCGCGACGGCCGTCGTCGTCCGGTACGCGTCCGCCGGGTCGGCCGGAGTGGCGGGCGGCCTCCAGCAGACCGCGATGAACATCGGGCCGACCGTGGGTGTGGCCGTCGCGACCACGCTGATGAGCCTGACTGGTGTCGACATGGCTCCCGCGCTGACCGTCCTCGCGGCCCTCACCGCGATCGGCGCGCTGATGGCCCTGCGGCTCCCCGGCCGTGACGCCGCCCCGATCAGCGGCCACTGACCCGCCGGCCACCCACCCGCCGCCGACGCCGCGGAAGTCCGTACGAGACGATAGAACGAGCGGGTCCGAGAGCCGCAGTGCGGAGGAGAGCCATGGGACATCTGCGACAAGAGGTCGAGCCGAGCGAGGTCGCTCTTGATCCGAAGGCGCTGGCCCGCCTGGACCAGCACTTCGCCCACCTGGTCGACGACCGCCGGCTGCCCGGATATCTCGTGGCCGTGTCCCGGCACGGCCGGGTCGCGCACCTCACCACGTACGGCTACCGCGACCGTGAGTCCCGACTCCCCGTGGAGACCGACACCTTGTGGCGGATCTACTCGATGACCAAACCGGTGACCTCGGTCGCCGCGCTGATACTCCTGGACGAGGGGCGCTTGCGGCTCGACGACCCCGTCGCCCGCTTCCTCCCCGCGTTCGCCCAACCGCGGGTGTACGTCAGCGGGTCCGGCCCCGACATGAAGACCCGCCCCGCCGAGCGCCCCCTCCTGATCCGGCACCTGTTGACCCACACCTCGGGCCTGACCTTCGGCTTCTACTACTCCCACCCCGTCGATGCGCTCTACCGCGACGCCGGTCTGGAGGCGTCGGTGGCGCCGGGCGCGGACCTGGCCGGGACCTGCGATGCGTACGCCGGGCTGCCGCTGCAGTTCGAGCCGGGCACCGAGTGGAACTACTCGGTCTCCACCAATGTCCTCGGGCGCCTCATCGAGGTGGTGTCGGGGCAGGACCTCGACGAGTTCCTCGCCGAGCGCGTCTTCGGCCCGCTGGGGATGACGGACGCCGGGTTCTGTGTCACGGACGAGCAGGCCGGGCGGCTCGCCCAGCTCTACGGGGAGGACGCCGAGGGCCGCATCACCCCGATCCCCGGGCTCCCGCTGCGGGGCCGCCCGCGTTTCCTGTCCGGGAGCGGCGGCATGGTGGCCACCGCCCACGACTACCACCGCTTCATGGAGATGCTCCGCCGCCGCGGTGAACTCGACGGGGCCCGGCTGCTCAAGCCCGAGATCGTGGACTCGATGGCCTCCAACCATCTCCCGGACGGCGCCGACCGCCGCACCTTCGGCAGCGCCCTGCACCGGGAACCCGGCAACGCGGGCCTGGGCTTCGGCCTCGGAGTCTCCGTCGTGGTGGATCCCGAGATCACCCGATCACCGTCCGGCGAAGGCGCGTTCGGCTGGAGCGGGGTGGCCAGTACGACCTTCTGGGTCGACCCGCGCCACGACATGACCGTGCAGTTCTACACCCAGGTCCGCCCGACGTCGTCCCACTCGGTCTATCCCGAGCTCAAGCGGCTCATCCACGAGGCGGTGCAGGGGTCAACTACCCGTCGCTAAAGCCGCTTTAGCGACGGGCTTGCACAACGGGCATCACTGGCGGTGATGCTGCGTTTGCGTCCAGCCCTGCTCCCGGGTTTCCGGGGTGGGGCGGGGGCCGTTGGCTGGGCCCCGCGTCGCCACAACTCTCGTGCTCTGGCACGGATGTTGCGGGAGCCGTTGCGGTCTGCGTGATCAACGAATCCGCAGTTCCGGCACGCGAACCAGGCCTGTGAGACCCGGTTAGCCTTGTCGATGTGCCCGCACTCGGCGCAGGTGCGCGAGGTGTACGCCGGATCGACGTGCACCACCGGTACCCCCGCCTTGCGGGCCTTGTATGCGATGAATGCCCCCAGCTGGGCGAACGACCAGGAGGAGTGGGTGGCCCGTTGGGGCTTGCGAAGCCGTACCCGTTCGCGGATCCCTGTCAGGTCTTCCAGGGCGATTCCGCGACCGGTGCGTTCTGCCTCGGCCACCACATGCTTTGCGATCTTGTGGTTGATGTCCCTGGCCCGCCGCGCCTCCTTGCGCCGCCGTTTCTTCAGGCGCCGTTTGGCGGACGGGGTGTTCTTCTGCTGCAGCTTGGCCCGCAGCCCGCGCTCGCGCAGGCGGGTGCGGTTCAGCTCGCGTCCGGCCATGATCTCGCCGTCCGAGGTGGTGGCGATGTTCACGATCCCCAGGTCGATCCCGAGGAAGTCCACCGGGTCCGGGTTCAAGGGCGTTTCGGGCACCTCGCAGGTGGCGTTGAGGAACCACATGCCGTCCCGCTGCAGTAGGTCGGACTCGCCCTTGCGGTACAGGGCCAGCGTGGCCAGCTGCTCCGGTGAGGCGGTGAACGCCACGCTCTTGACCCGGCCCGCCACGGTCCAGACCGACACCGTCCGGTCCGGGATCTGCCAGGACAGCATGCGGTCGTCGTAGGGCTGCACGCCCTGCGGGCGGAAGACGATCGGCTTCTCGGTGGCCCGGCAGTATCGGCGCGAGCCAGACCGGCCCAGATTTCCTGCCTTCAGGTTCGCCTTCAGCGTGGCGTACGCGTCGCACGTCTTCTTGATGACGTGCTGGGCGGCCTGCGCGCCCAGGTCCCAGCGGGACTTGACCTCGCCGTAGACCTGCTTGCGCAGGGCGAAGTTGTTGAACTCCCCGCGCTCGAAGGCGGTCTCGCTCACCCAGGTGGCGGCCTCGTTGCAGGCGCGCAGGGTCGCCTCGAGCGCCGCCGCCTGCACAGGCGTCGGCAGCAGTTTCACCTGCACGGCCAGCTTCACGATCACCGATCGTAGGCACCGGTGCGAGACACCACCACACGTTCGGGTCCGTTCATCACATTGAGTGAACAGACTGGCCATGTGTTCGCACCACCCGGCCCGCCGGAGAAGGCATCCGGCCGCTCCGCGGCCGAACAGACACAGTGATACTGCGGCGCTCCGCGCCGCAGTCACGGGGATACGATTCCTCCCGGGCGCAAACGCTCGGGGTTCCTCGCAAGAATTCGCTGAACCCGACTACCCGGCCCGCAAGCTGAACTCCATTCCGTCCCGTGCGAGTTCGGCCAACCACTCCTCGGACCGCTCCGCCGTCTCGGCGGCCCGGCTGAGGCCGGGCGGGAGCGAGGCGTCGAGGATGTGGCGGACGCCGAGGGCGAGCGTGCGGGAGACACAGCGGGCCATGGCGCTCTCCTCCGCGGTGCCCACGAGGTCGAGGAGGTAGCGCCCGGACCAGGTCTCGCCGGAGCCGCCGCGCACGTCCAGCGAGACGGCGAGGACCACACGGTCACGGTCGGCGTCGGTCATCGGATAGGCCGTCGCCAGCTCCTGGGCGAGGGCGGCGATCCGCCGGTCGTCGCCCGCCTTCAGCTCCTCGAAGACGGCGTCCCAGGCCTGGAGCCAGCCGACGAGGCGGAGGGTGCCGCGCACGAAGGTCTCCGGCTTCCAGGCATCGGGAAGCCCGTACTGGTCGACGAAGGGGACGCTGTCGCGGTTGGGATAGACCTCGAAGGCCTCACCGTCGATCAGGTGCGGGCGGGTGGCCTCCCAGGGACGCTCGGCCGTGGTCTCGGTGCCGTCCTCGACGTAACGGGCGGGCGAGCGCAGGGCGCCCAGCACTCCGGCGGGTGCCCAGCTGAAGCGGTACTTGAAGTCGCCCGGCACGGCGGGGATGCCGCCGCAGTACGAGGTGAGGCGGTACGAGGCGGCCGACTCGGCGCCGACCGCGGCCTTGGCCCGGGCGATCAGACTGTGGGCGAAGAGGTGGTCGATGCCCGGGTCGAGCCCGCACTCGGTCAGCACCACGACACCCGCCGCCTCGGCCGCGGGCACCTGGTCAAGCACCGCGTCCGACACATAGCTGGAGCAGGCGAAGTGGGCACCGCGCTCGATGCAGACGGCGAGCAGCGGGGCGTGTTCGGGTGCGGGGAGCATGGAGACGACGATGTCTCCGGGGGCGAGTTCGGCGCCGAGTGACTCCAGCGTGTAGGCGCGGGGCTCGGCCCTGCCCTCCAGACCCAGCGCCCGCAGGCCGCGCGCGGCGCGCTCCTCGGTGCGGTGCCACAGGCGTACGCGGTCGGCGGCGTCGCAGGTCGCGGCGAAACCGCTGCCGGTGGACAGGCCCGCGCCGATCCAGTGGACGGTGCCGCTCGCGGCCGTCACCTCAGACATTCTTCACGTTCCCTTCCTCGGCCTTGAGTTCACGGCATGCCTCGTCAAACCGGTCCAGGCAGCGCCCCCACGGTCCGCCGACCCCGAATTCCAGCAGCTGGGGCAGCAGCGCCGCCGAGAAGTCGACGCTCGCCTCCCGCGGCAGCAGGGACGGCAGATTGTCGATGGCGATCAGATCGAGGGCGGGCTCTTCGCGGATGCGGCGGACGGGGTGCGTCCAGTCCGTGGTGGTGTCGTAGATCGGCACTACGTTCAGGGGGGAACCGACGTCGCAGGTGACGTCGCACAGCGTGCGCAGACGGCGGCCGGGTTCGTCGAGGTCCTTGTCCGTGAGGAAGGGCGGGATGGGCCGGGTGGTGAGCACGGTGTTGACCATCAGCTCGTGCGCCAGCAGCGCCGGCCGATCCAGCTCACGGGTCTCGGCGAGGTCCCAGCAGGTCGGCTCGACCCCGGCCACGCCCAGCGCGACGCGCGCACCCCGGCCGCTGCGCCCGAGGGCGCCGATGACGAGGGCCCGCAACTCCCCCGTGCTCGCCGCGAGTTCGGCGTCCAGCTCCTCCTTCGACGTCGGCCGCAACGGGGCCTTGAGGCTGCCCCGGTGCTGCAGCACCGCCAGGGCCGCGCCCAGGTATCCGGCCCAGTAGCCGAAGGCGGCGAGCCTGCGCCCGTCGTCGTCCACCAGGTACTCGAGGTCGAGCAAGGCCCCGCCCCCGGCGAGGAACCGGCGGAGCAGGGCCGCGGCCCCCGGCTGCCGCTTGTAGGCGTGCCCGAAGAAGATATGACGGTGGGTCAATTCGTCCGGAGTGTCCGGGAGTTCTTTCAGTCCGACGACGACCGCGTCCGACGGGGCGGACACCCAGGAGCCGGCCTGCGCGACCCGGCAGCCGGCCTCCTCGTACGCCTCGGTCGGGAAGACCCGCTGCGGTGACTCCTCGACCGTCAGCGTCACGCCGCTGTCGACGAGCCGTCGGGCGTCCGAGGGCACGATCGGTGTGCGCCGTTCGGTCGTACGGGTCTCGTGGCGCAGCCACAGGTGGAGCTCGGTCATACGAGGTTGACCTCCGGGCGCGGGGCGTCGGCGGTGAAGCGCTCGACGCTCAGGGGGCTGATGTCGACGAAGGGTACGCGGCCCAGGTACAGATCACGGACCACCTCGCCGACCGCCGGTCCCTGCAGGAAGCCGTGGCCCGAGAAACCGGTCGCGTACAGGAAGCGGGAGCGCGAACTCGCCTCGCCGATCAGCGCGTTGTGGTCCGGGGTGATCTCGTACAGGCCCGCCCAGCCGCCCGTGCGGCGCAGGTCGAGCAGGGCCGGGGCGCGGCGCTCCATCGCCTCGGACAGACGCGGGATCCAGCGGTCGTGCGTCCCGGTGGCGAAGCCGGGGGTCTCGTCGGGGTCGGACATGCCGACGAGGAGGCCGGGGCCCTCGGTGTGGAAGTAGAGGCTGGTGGTGAAGTCGATGGTCATGGGGAGGTCGGGCGGCAGCCCCGGGACGGCTTCGGTGACGGCGATCTGGCGGCGCAGCGGCTCCACCGGCAGGTCCACGCCCGCCATCGCGCCGACCGCCCGCGACCAGGCACCGGCCGCGCAGACGACCGTGTCGGTGGCGATCCGCCCCTGGCTGGTGACGACCGCGGTGATCTCGTCGCCGCGGGTCTCGATGCCGGTGACCTCTCGGTGCCGCAGCAGGGTCGCGCCGTGCCGGCGGGCCCCGGCCGCGTAGCCCTGGACCACGGACTCGGGTGTGCAGTGCCCGTCGTCCGGGGAGAAGGCCGCCGCCAGCAGCCCGTCGGTGGTGATCAGCGGGGACAGCCGGTGTGCCTCGGCCGGGTCGATCAGGCGGCTGGGCACCCCGAGCGCGTTCTGCAGCCGTACCCCGTCCTCGAAGGCCGTGACCTCCTCGGGTGTGGAGAGCAGGAACAGATAGCCGACCCGGCGCAGTCCGATGTCCTGGCCGAGCTCCTCGCCGAAGCGGGCGAACGCCTCCAGGCTCCGGGCGCCCAGCTGGATGTTCAGCTCGTCCGAGAACTGCGCCCGGACGCCGCCCGCGGCCCGTGAGGTGGACCCGGAGGCGAGTTCGTCGCGCTCGACGAGCACCACGTCCGGTACGCCCGCGCGGGCCAGGTGGTAGGCGATGCTCGTGCCCATCACTCCGCCGCCTATGACGACGACCCGCGCACTCCTGGTCATCGGCGCGCCTGCCTGGCGCGGGCCGCGTCGATGACGGCCCAGGCCGCGGCGGCGTCCTGCACGCCGAGCCCGACGCTGTTGTAGAAGACGATGTCGTCGGGATGCGTGCGGGCGGTGTGGCTGCCGGTGAGGACGCCGCCGAGCGGGATCAGGTCGTCGGGCGTGAGCAGTCCTCGGTGCAGCGCGTCCACGATCGGGCCGGCGTGCTCCGCCGCCGTCGCCGGGTCGTCGACCACCACCGCCGCGGCCCGCCGTACGACCTCCGCGTCGACCTCGCTCCGGGTGGGCTCGAAGGAACCGACGCTGACGACCGTGCACCCGGGCGTCAGCCACGCGCCCCGTACGACGGGGGTGCTGCTGAGCGTGCAGGCGGCGACCATGGGCACCCCGGCGACGGCCTCCTCGGCCGTGTCGACGGCCTTGGCCGCGACGCCGAGTTCCGTCGCGAGGCGCTGGGCCGCCCGGGCCCGTCGCGCCGGGTTCGGGCTCCACACCCGTACGGACCCCAGGTCCCGCACCCGGGCGACGGCCCGGGCGTGGGCGAGGGCCTGGGTGCCGGAACCGAGGAGGCCGAGCTCCGTGCTGTCGGCGGTGGCCAGCGCGTCGAGGGCGACGGCGCTCGCCGCGGCGGTGCGCAGGGTCGTGACCGCCGTGCCGTCCATGACGGCGGCGAGCTGCCCGGTCACCGGATCGAGCGCGTTGATCACGGCGTGCACGGTGGGCAGCCCGGCCGCCGTGTTGGCCGGGTTGACGCTGCCGAACTTGGCGACGGCACCGGTGTCCGCGGACAGCCGGGCGAGGTAGGCGAAGACGACGCTGCCGTCGAAACGGCTGGGGTGCATGATCTTGCCGGGGAGCTCGGCGGTGCCGTCACCGAGCGCGGTGAACGCCGCGCGCTGCGAGGCGATCGCCGCGTCGGTGTCCAGCAGCTCCGTCACTTGCTCACGGGACAGATACAGCGGTCCGACGTCGTCTTCTGTCATTCCTCAGTCATAGCCGTCTTCGCCGTTCCGCAAAAGATCGCCTTCGCCCAATCGCCGCCGTCGTCTCCGTCCAGGTGGGGGAGGTGGTGGTCGAGGCGCTCCCGCTTGGTGAGCAGATAGCTGAGGTTCTCCTGGCACGGCGGGATCAGCAGCGGGACCTGCTCGGCGACCTTGATGCCGTTGCGCTGCAGCGACTCCCGCTTGCGCGGGTTGTTCGAGAGGAGGCGTACGGACCGTACGCCGAGGTCGTGCAGCATGTCCGCGGCGACCCGGTAGTCGCGGGCGTCGACCGGGAGGCCGAGGGCGAGGTTCGCCTCGACGGTGTCGAGGCCCTCCGACTGGAGCTTCATCGCCTGCAGCTTGGCGAGCAGGCCGATGCCGCGGCCCTCGTGGCCACGGAGGTAGACGAGTATGCCGCGCCCCTCCGCGACGATGGCGCGCAGCGCCGCGGCGAGCTGCTCGCCGCACTCGCAGTGCATGGAACCGAAGGCGTCCCCGGTGAGGCACTCCGAATGGAGCCGGGTGAGGACGCCTTCCTTCGTGGCGTCCTCCCCGGTGCTGCTGAGGTCGCCGACCTCGCCGTACACCAGGGCCACTTGCTCCTCTCCGCGATCGTGATCCAGGAATCCGACCGCCTGGAAATCGCCGTACACGGTGGGCAAAGGGGCATTCACGACTCGTTCGACACCTGTGAGGCGTGCGGTCCCGGCGAGTGCTCCAAAGTTATCTGTCATGATCTGGTTCCTAAGCAGAGTCGAAAGGCCGTGAAACATGAGTGGTTCGGAAACGCGCTCGGCGGTATCCGGTCTGTTGCCGGCGGACACCACGGAGGATGTACGGGAGCGGGGGGCCGGTGTCGCCCGTGAGGTCGCCGTGCTTCCCGTCGGGAGTTTCGAACAGCACGGTGCCTACCTTCCGTTGGCGACGGACACTCTGGTCGCGTGCGCCATCGCACGAGAGATCGCCGCAGCTCACCCGGTCCATCTCCTTCCTCCGGTGACGATCTCCTGCTCGCACGAGCACGCGGCGTGGCCGGGGACCGTCAGCATTTCCGCCGTCACGCTGCACGCGGTGGTACGGGACATAGCCGCATCGCTCCGCCACTCCGGCGTCGACACCCTGGTACTGGTCAACGGGCACGGCGGAAATTACGTGCTGGGCAATGTGGTTCAGGAATCCGTGGGCACCGGCACACGTATGGCGCTTTTCCCGGCCATGGAGGACTGGGAGGCGGCACGGGAACGGGCCGGTGTGGAGACCTCGTTGCTCACTGATATGCACGCGGGTGAAATCGAGACCTCCATTCTTCTGCATACGCATCCGGAATTGGTCCGGCCCGGTTACGAGACCTCCGATTTCGTCGCGGACGACCGGCGTCATCTGCTCACCCTCGGAATGTCCGGCTATACCGAGTCCGGCGTCATCGGCCGTCCTTCGAGGGCCTCGGCCGAGAAGGGGAAGGAACTCCTGGCGGGGCTGACCGAGGCCTTCGGGGCGTACTTCTCCTTGGTGACGGCGAAGACGCTGCCCGTGGCCTCGGACACGTTGCCCGCGGCCTCGGACAAGGGGACTTCCGGCGCGTGAACTTCGGCGGTCGCTGACGCTCGGCATTGATCGTGCCCTCCTGCGTTCTCCTCCCGGGGGCGGCGCAGCGCCGCGAACCACCGGACGACCAGGACCGCGACGCCGGGCAGGGCGGCGGCGAAGCTGAGCACTCCGTAGATCACGGCGACGCTCAGGCCCATGCCGGCGCCCAGCCCGGCGGCGCCGAAGGCCCAGACCATGACGCCTTCCCTGGGGCCCCAGCCGCCGATGTTCAGCGGCAGCCCCATGGCGAGCAGGGCCAGCAGTGCCAGGGGCAGCAACACGGCGGCGGACGCGTGGGACCCGGCGACCCGGGCCGCGAGCAGGAACATCGCCAGGTGTCCCGCCAGCACCACGACCGACGAGATCAGCACGCCCGGCCAGTTGCCGCGGGCGAGCAGCACGCCGCGCGCCTCGGTGAGCGCGGCGCGAAGGGCTCCGTACCGCCGGGACGGGCCGGACGACGCCTTGCCCCTGCGGACCGCGCCCGCCGTCACGATCGCGCACACCGAGACGATCGCCAGGATCAGGGCGAGGTGACGGGCGTCCGCGAGGACCGGTGACGGCATGGTGAGCAGGACCCCCGCGCCGACGGCCACCAGCACCACCTGGCCCGCGGTCCGTTCGATGACCACCGCGCGGACGCCGCGGCCGATGTCCCCGGCGCTCTGGCCGTGTCGTACGGCGCGGTGCACATCGCCGAGGACACCGCCGGGCAGCGCCGCGTTCAGGAACAGCGCGCGGTAGTAGTCCGCGACGGCCCCGCCCAGCGGCAGCCGGATGCGCAGCCCGCGCGCCACCAGACACCAGCGCCAGGCGCTGAACACGGTGGTGAGCAGCCCGAGTCCCAGCCCTGCCAGCAGGGTCGGGCCGTCGACCCGCCGCAATCCGTCCAGGAAGACACCGGTACCGAGCCGCCAGAGCAGTACGCCGAGGATGGCGACTCCGGCGACGGAACCGATGTGCGTACGCAGGTGCCGGGAGTTGAGCCGGGCGCGGAGGCGGCCTGCCTCGCTCCGGTCGCCGACCGGGGCGGCCGCGCCGCGGGCGCCCTCGCCGCGCGCCGGTATGAGGGCCGGCCTGTCGCGGTCGGGTTCCGCCACCGGGTGGGCGGGGGTGAGCTCCGCCGCGCCGCGGGCCGGCATCGTGTCCGCCGCCCCCTCGGCGCGCGGCGCACTCGCCGTCTCGCCAGGGGCGGGGACCAGCGCGGCCGCGTCGAGTGGGCGCGGCAGGTCCGCCGTGCCGGGCGAGGGTGTCGCCTGGGCCTCGCCACCGGCGAGGGCCGCATCCGCCGCGCCCACCCCGCCGCGCACCGGGATCAGCTCCGCGTCACCATGGACCCGGATCACCGTCGCCGTACTGCGCGGGCGGGCGGTGTCCTTCGTCCGCGTGCGGACCGAGCCCACCTCCACGCCGACCGCTCCCGCCGCTTCCACCCCGGCACTCACATCGCACCGCCCGTCGGCCTGGGCAGCGCCAGTACGTCGCTGTGGTGCACCACCACGCGCAACTCGCCCGCGGCGCACGCCGCCAGACGGGACTGCAGATACGACTCCGCACGGGCGGCGAGGGCGGGGCGCTGCTCGACGGCCGCGCCGACCCAGCCGCGCAGCCACTCCGCCGTGAGCGCGGCCTCGTCGGCGCCGAGCCGCCAGGGGCTCGGATGCACCCGTACCGTCGCGCCGTGCCGGTCGAAGGCCTCGCAGGCCGCCGTGATCGCGTCGGGGCCGAGCAGCCCCCCGCGCCGCTGGTGGGCGTTGAACGCCTCGGCGAACTCGGCGTCCAGCGGGTCGGCCGGGGCGAACTCGACACGCCCCGCGACGGAGAGCGTCAGCAGCGCCGGGACTCCGGCGCCCGCGCAGGCCGTCGCGAGCCGGTCGATCTCCTCGCGGGTCAGCACGTCCAGCAGGGCGGACGCCGTCACCAGCGAGGCCCCGGTCAGCGCGTCCGCGGTCAGCCGGCCGATGTCACCGCGCTGGGTGGTGACCGTGACCCGGCTGCCGTCGGCGGCCGCGCGCGGTGCGCCCACGGTCGCGAAGTGCAGCAGATACGGATCCCGGTCGTGCAGGATCCAGTGCTGGGCGCCGTCGAGCCGGGGGGCCAGCCAGCGGCCCATGGAACCCGTGCCGCAGCCGAGGTCGTGGATCACCAGGTCGCCGCCCCGCACCGGACGGTTCGCCAGCCGGATGCGCAGCGGGTCGAGCAGTTCGGGCGCCCGCGCGGCGGCGTCGGCGCCCTCCCGCAGCTGGAGCCACTGGGGCGCGTAACGGGGCACGTCGTCGTCGGGCACGCCCGCGCGCTGCCCCGGAAGCCCGGACACACCACCCTGCACGCCCACCTCCGACACGCCCTGTTCCGGAACTCCCGACGGAGTCGCAGTCATGCTCATGCCGCCCTCCGGGGCTGCTGCGGAAGACGTCCCAGCACGCCGGCCAGGCTGCGGGCCGTGGTGGCCCAGCCGTCCAGCGCGGCCCGGCGGCCCCGCGCGGCGGCCTTCAGCCGGCGCCGCACATCGGCCTCGCCGAACCAGCCGCGGAGCTCCGCGGCGAGGGCGGCCGGGTTCTCCGGGGGTACGAGGATGCCGGGGACCCCGCCGTCGGGCGCGCGCCCGACCGCCTCGGGGAGACCGCCGACGTCCGTCGCCAGCACCGGAATGCCGCGCGCGAGCGCCTCGGTGACGGCCATCCCGTACGTCTCGGCGTACGAGGTGAGGACCATGAGGTCGGCCGCCGCGTAGCTCGCGTCGAGTTGCGCGCCCGCCTGCGGTCCGGCGAGGTGCAGCCGGTCGCCGAGCCCGTACTTCTCGATCAGGCCCCGCAGCTGGGCGACGTACGCCGGGTCCTGGGTGAGTCCGCCGACGCAGACACAGCTCCAGGGCAGGTCGGTGACGGTGGCGAGGGCCTCGATCAGCCGGTGCTGGCCCTTGCGCGGAGTGACCGCGGCGACGCACAGCAGCCGCGAGACGCCGTCGGTGCCGGAGGCGATGGGGGCGATGTCGGCGCCGGGCGCGGCGACATGGACCCGGTCGGGGGCGAGCCCGTGGTGGGCCACCAGCCGCCGTACCGCCCAGTCGCTGGTGGCGACGACGGCGGACACGGCCCGCAGCGTCGTCCGTTCCTTGGCGTCCAGCTCGGCGGCCACGGCGGGCGCGAGCCCGGTCTCGTCGCCGAGCGGCAGGTGCACCAGCACGGCGATGCGCAGCCGTTCGGCCTCGGGGACGATGATCTCCGGGACACCGCAGGCGACGAGCCCGTCGAGGAGGACGACCGTGTCGTCCGGGAACTCACGGAGCGTGCGGGCCAGTTCCGTACGGGCCGTCGCCGACGGCCGGGGCCAGCTGCCCGCGACGGTGTGCTTGTGCACCTGCCAGCCGAAGCCGGGCAGGTCCAGGCAGAGCCGTCGGTCGTAGGCGTTGCCGCCGCTGGGCGTGGACGGGTCGTCGACACCGCCCGGCATCACGAAGTGCACGGAGCGCAGGGACATGGGGACGATCTCGGCGTTCTTGGGAGCCGTGTGCTGTACGGGCACGTAGTTCAGCGAGGTCTCGTCACGCTTCAGGGCAGCCTGGTCGCTGTTCAGGGACGCTTGATCGGTCTTCGGGGACGCCTGGTTCAGGGTCGTGTCGGTCACAGCGCACGCTCGTAACTCGCCCAGGCGATGTGCGACTCGTGCAGGGTGACCGTGATGCCCGCGAGGCCGTGGGCGCCCTCGCCGAGAGCCCCGGCGTGCACGCGGTCGGCGAGGCGGTCGGCGATGACCTTGGCCAGGAACTCCGTCGAGGTGTTCGTGTCCTTGAAGTCCGGCTCGTTGTCGAGGTTGCGGTAGTTCAGCGCGCTCACGACGGCGCCGAGTTCCTGGGTGGCAAGACCGATGTCGACGACGATGTTGTCGTCGTCCAGCTCGGCGCGGCGAAACGTGGCGTCCACCAGGAACGTCGCCCCGTGCAGGCGCTGCGCGGGTCCGAAGACCTCGCCACGGAAGCTGTGGGCGATCATCAGGTGATCGCGGACGGTGATGCTGAACAACGGACGACCCTCCAGGTGCGGTACGTCTGATCCCCTACCGGGACCATGCCGTGTAGTACGGCTGCCCCGTTCTCCTTGTTCAGCTGCCTGTTCCCCTTTCTTTGCAGTCTTCGGAGGTCAGACAGGCTGTTCAGTGCTCAAACGTCGTCGTAGACGACGCGATGGCACAACCCGGGTATCGATCCGGAAGCCAACTTCGGCAGCACGTCGGGCAGTTCGTCGAAGCCGCACTCACCGGTGACGAGCGCGTCGAAGGCGGGCTCGGCGAGCAGTTCGAGGGCGAGCGCCAGCCGGTCGGCGTACGTCCTGCTGGCGCGCCGCGCCGGGGAAACGGAACCCACCTGGCTGCTGCGCACCACCAGGCGCCTTGAGTGGAAGGCCTCCCCCAGCGGCAGGCTGACCCGGCGGTCGCCGTACCAGCTCATCTCCAGGACGGTGCCCTCCTGGGCCAGGAGTTCCAGCGAGCGGGTGAGTCCGGCCTCGGTGGCGCTGGCGTGCACGACGAGGTCGCACTCGTCGGCGGCGTCCGCGGGGAGCGCGAAGTCCACGCCGAGGGCGCGGGCGATCTCGGCGCGCGCGGGGTCGGCGTCGACGAGTTGGATGCGTACGCCGGGGAAGCGGGCGAGGAGCGCGGCGACGGAGCAGCCGACCATGCCGCCGCCGACCACGGCGATCCGGTCGCCGACCAGCGGCGCGGCGTCCCACAGGGCGTTCACCGCGGTCTCCACGGTCCCGGCGAGCACCGCCCGCGCGGCGGGGACGGAATCCGGCACGACGGTCACGGCGCTCACCGGGACGACGTACCGAGTCTGGTGCGGGTACAGACAGAAGACGGTCCGGCCAAGCAGCCGCGCCGGGCCCTCCTCCACTTGACCGACGCTCAAATAGCCGTATTTCACCGGTGCGGGGAAATCTCCGTCCTGGAACGGTGCACGCATCGAAGCATGCTGACTTTCCGGAACGCCGCCGCGGAAGACGAGGGTCTCGGTGCCCCGGCTCACCCCCGAGAAGAGCGTACGCACGAGCACCTCTCCCTCGGCGGGGGCCGGCAGGGCGACCTCGCGTATCTCGGCATGACCCGGCGAGCGCAGCCAGAAGGCACGAGCTGTGAGTTCCATGAGCGTCCCCCTGAACGATTGAGCAGATCTTCACGTACGAAGCGGTGACAAGCCGCGCACTGTACGCGGCGTTGATCGACTCTGTCATACGGCCGGAGGATGTGCGGTGGCCCTGAACAACACATACGACGCGAGGCTCCTGGCGCAGGAGACCACAGTGGGAGCTGGTCTGCAGCTCCTGGTGCTGGCTCTGCTGGGCACGGCGATCGGGATGGGGCCCGCGGGCTGGCTGACCGGTCTGGCCTTCGCGATCGCCACCTGGGCGGTCCTGACCCGCGCCCTGCGCCGCTCACGGCCCCGCTCCTTCGGACCGGCCAATCGGGTGACGCTCGGCCGCGCCATCCTGGTCGGCGGCGTCACCGCTCTGGTCGCGGACTCCTTCCAGAGCTCGCCCCCGGTCAGCCTGCTCGTCGGGCTGACGGCGGTCGCCCTGATCCTCGACGGGGTGGACGGCAAGGTCGCCCGCCGCACCGGCACGTCGACCGCGCTGGGCGCCCGCTTCGACATGGAGGTCGACGCCTTCCTGATCCTCGTGCTGAGCGTGTACGTCTCGATGTCGCTCGGCCCGTGGGTGCTGCTGATCGGCACGATGCGGTACGCGTTCGTGGCGGCGGCCCGGGTGCTGCCCTGGCTGAACGCGGCGCTGCCGCACAGCATGGCGCGCAAGACCGTGGCGGCCCTGCAGGGGATCGTGCTGCTCGTCGCGGGCGCCGGGATCATGCCCGTGGAGGGCAACGCCGCCGCCGTATTCCTCGCGCTGGCGTCGCTGGTCTGGTCGTTCGGCCGCGACATCACGTGGCTGTTCCGCCACCGTCATCCCGTGCGGGAGCAGCAGGTCGTCCGCGAGCTCGTCGAAGCACGGTGACGCGCGGTGCCGCATGGTGCCGCATGGTGCCGCGGTGGCTCACGGCGGTGTCGATGACCTGGGTGCCGCCGATGACGGCGATGCCGGGCAGCCGCGCGTAACCGAGACCTCCCCCGCCCTGCCGAGTCGATTGCCGGACAGCGGCGCTGTGTTGCGAGGCCTCGTACCCAGTGCGTCAGTTGAAGACCCTTCCGCCAGTTGCGGGCGGACGGGTTCAGCCGTGTCCGGGTCGATGGCGAGGTCTTCGCGCTCACCGAGCCGCCGCTGCCGGACAAGCGGAAGAAGCACTCCGTCGACGTGGTGGTGGACCGGCCGGCGGTGAGGGCGAGTGCGCGACAGATCGAGCCCGACGAGGACACCGTGAAGGTCGCCGACCGGGTCGTGGACATCGGGCCGGGCGCGGGCGCGGGCGCCTACGGCGGGCACGTGGTCCACTCCGGTCCGGCGCGCGAGCTCCTTGACCATCCCACCTCCCTCACCGGCGCCCGTCTCTGCGGCAGACGGCGCATACCGCTGCCCGAGGCGCGCAGGCCACGGACGGAAGGACCCGCGATCACCGCGCACGACGCCACCGAGCACAACCTGCGCGTCTACGTGCCGTGCGAGGTGTGTCACGGAGCGCAGTACAACCGCGAGACCCTGGACGTACACTTCAAGGGCAAGTCCATCGCCGACGTACTGGGCATGACCATCGAGGACAGCCTGGACTTCTTCGCGGAACACGCGATCATCTCCCGGCACCTCAGGACACTCCATGACGTCGGACTGGGTCATGTGAAACTCGGCCGGCCCGCCACGACGCTCTCCGGCGGCGAGGCACAGCGCGTCAAGCTCGCCACCGAACTGCAGAAACGCACCAAAGGCAGAATCCCTCTGCGTCATCGACGAGCCGACCACCGGCCTGCACGTCGATGACGTCCGCCAACTGCCGACCGTGCTCCACCGACTCGTCAATCACGGCGACACGGTCGTCGTGATCGAGCACAACCTCGACGTGATCAAGATCGCCGACTGGATCGTCGACATGGGTCCCGAAGGCGGCCTCCGCGGCGGCACCGTGATCGCCGAGGGCACCCCCGAACAGGAGGCGGCCCATCCGCGGTCCCGCACCGGGCAGTTCCTCCGACCGCTGCTGGAGAGGAGTTGAGCGCCATGGAGACGGACGCCCAGGCGTGGGAACAGGAGCCGCCCCTCCCCGCGTACCCGGACGAGGACGACGACGCGCCCAGCCCTCAGCTCACCTCCGGCGGCGCCTCGGTCGATCAGGTACGCGACTACCTCAAGCAGATCGCCCGGGTCTCCCTCCTCGACGCCGAGAAGGAGGTGGAGCTGGCGAAGCGGATCGAGGCGGGTCTGTTCGCCGAGCGGAGACTCGAGGAGGAACCGGACCTCGGCCCGGAGTTCCGACGGGAGCTGGAGATCCTCGCCGCGGACGGCTGCCGGGCGAAATCCCATCTCGTCGAGGCGAATCTGCGGCTGGTCGTCTCCATCGCCAAGCGGTACAGCAGGCACGGAATGCTGTTCCTGGATCTGATCCAGGAGGGCAATACGGGTCTGATCCGCGCGGTGGAGAAATTCGACTACACCAAAGGGTTCAAGTTCTCCACCTACGCGACCTGGTGGATACGGCAGGCGATTTCACGCGCCCTGGCCGACCAGAGCCGGACCATCCGCATTCCGGTCCACATGGTCGAGGTCATCAACAGAATGGCCAAGGTCCGCCGGGAGATACTCCAGGACACGGGGGCCGATCCCACGCCTGAGCAACTCGCGGACAAACTGGACGTCCCCGTGGAGAAGATCACCGAGATCGAGGGCTACGCCAAGGAACCGGTCTCGCTCCACACCCCGCTCGGCGAGGACAACGGCACGGAACTCGGTGACCTCCTGGAGGACAGCGAGACCATCTCCCCCGCGGACATGGTCACCTTCCTCCTCCTCAAGGACGCCATCCAGGCCGTCCTCGCGAACATGACCGCCCGCGAGGCCGGGATCATCTCCCTGCGCTACGGCCTCATGGACGGTCAGGCCAGGACCTTGGAGGAGATCGGCCAGGTGTACGGGGTGACACGCGAACGCATCCGTCAGATCGAGTCCAAGACGATGTCCAAGCTGCGCCACCCCTCCCGTTCGCAGGCACTACGGGACTACCTCGATGTCAGCTGATCCCTCACCTCCGGTCTGTCACCTGCGTCGCCGCTCCTCGGCCGGCAGCTCGTACGAGCGCACCCGGTCCGCATGGCCGTGGGTGATGATCGTGATCAGCAACTCGTCGGCGCCGGTGGCTTCCCGGAACGGCGGCGCTCGCCGCGGACATCGACGCCTTCCGCGAACTCCGCGACCGGATAGCACCCCGACCGCGCCGCCGGAGGCGCGTTCGGCGGCACTCGACTCGCTGGACCGGTAACTCGCCTCGCACACCTACACGTTGGGCGGGGAGCTGACGACGGGCCGGCTCAGCCCTTGGCGCGGGTGAAGGCGAGCGTGCTGGTGACGGTGGTCAGGCCGCGGAGCATGCCCATCTGGTTCCAGCCCATGTCGAACTGGTCGCGGTCCACGGTGAACTCCGCCGTGACCGTGACGGCGTCGGCGCTCGCCTCCGTCACCTGGGCGGTGACGGGCTGCGGCCGGCTGATGCCGCGCACGGTCAGCTGGCCACTGATCTCGGCGGTGTCGTCCTGACCGAGGACGGCGTTGCGGACGGCGAAGGTGATCGTGGGGTGCCGGTCCGCGTCGAAGAGGTCGGCGGAGCGGAGGTGCTTGTCCCGCTTGGCGTTCTTGGTGTCCAGGGACGCGACGTCCAGGGTGACGGTGCCGCGGGCGGTCCCGTCGGCCTGGACCTCGCCGTCTCCGGTGACACCGGTGAAGGTGCCCTTCACCGTGACCATGCCCCACATCGTCTTGTGCTTGATGGCAACGGTGGTGCGGGCGGGGTCGAGCTGCCACAGGCCGGTTTCGACGGCGACGGTCATAAGAGTTCTCCAGACGATTACGGGCGGTGCGGTGCACAGGAGTGCACGACGCACGGCGCACGGGGTGCACGACAACACGGGGGTTATGGGGACAACCGCGATTATCCAAATTTGGATGACTCCACGCTAGCCGGTTCTTCAAATTTGGACAACCGGTAGACTGTGACACCATGGCCAACTCTTCCGCCCCCGCTGAGCTGCCCGAACGCGAGCCGTCGGGCGAGGGTGAGCTGCTGCCCGCCCCGCTGCGGGCCTGGATGCGTCTGCTGGCGGCGGCCGGGGCGATCGAGCAGCAGCTGCGCTCCCGCGTCAAGGACACTCTCGACATCTCGCACGACGAGTTCCTGGTGCTGTGCCTGCTGGCCGACCAGCCCGATTCCAGCCTGCGCATGACCCAGATCGCGGAGTTGCTGGGCAGGCCCAAGACGCGGCTGACCTATCAGGTGGCCTGTCTGCAGCACGCGGGCCTGATCACGAGGAACTCGGCGTGCGGCGACCGGCGCGGCATCGAGGTGGCGCTCACGGACAAGGCGCGCCGGCTGCTGCGCGAGTCCTCGGGCCCGCTGGCCGACGCCGTCTCGCAGGCCATTGCCCAGACGGCCTGCGCCCGGCGGTACGAGGCACTGCACGACTTGTTGCCGCCCGAGCCGGAGGCCGCCGCGCGTTCCGGAAAGCCGGCAGAGGCCGAAATGAGCCCTGAGGGGCGCACCCAATAGCCCCTTCGTACCCCCGGCGTGGCCCCTCAGGGACGGAGAAGCGTTTGAGGGGGCGAGCCCGGCACCCGGCCGGATTTCGTATGCCGTATGCCGTAGGTCATGACGACCTGGTGAAGTCGTGATGACCCGGTGAATCAGAAAGCGGGGAAGACCCGGCGCAGGTCGTCCAGGGTGAGGGTGTCGGCGCGGTCCGGAAGATGACCAGCGCCCCGGGGGCAGCAGATCCAGGTCCATCGCAGGATTCTCGCGGCGCGGGCGGCCACGGCGGCCGGTTCACCCGACCGGTCGAGCCGTGTGTGTCGTGGCCACAACCGGCGGGAAGGCAGCGGCGAGACTGCCGCCATGAACCGAGTACCCGACGAAGGCATGGTCCTCGTCCCTGGCGGCTCCCTCCTCACCAAGACGCCGGAGGAGGGCCGCGCGCTGGCCATCGACCTGGCCCGGCACACCATCCATAACATCCAGCCCGACCTGGACGTCCTCAAGGGCGGACGGCCCAACTACTCCACCCTTCCCGACAGTCTGATCCACGCGAGCCAGGTGGTGGCGCTGGAGTTCCAGACGATCGCCGCGGCGAACAACTACTGGCGGAGCTGACCGTCGGCTCCGGCCGAAGCGGGGTGCCGTACGCGATCGGACGTAGTCCGATCTTCGTATGCGTGATCGGACGATGGTTGGACGCGGTGGCCGACCGGCTTCACCAGGGTCGGCGGGAGTCCACGGTCTTCGGGTGCAGCTCAGCGGTGGACCGTCCGGAGTTCGGGCTGCCCGCCGAAGGAGTCCACCGCGTGTCGCGCCATTCCTCTGCTCCCCGCCCGCACCAGCCGGTCGCCGCCTCCCATCCCGCGCAGCACACGGCACTGCTTCTGCTGCGCGGGTACGCCGCCGGTGACGCGCGGGCCGTGGCCACGGCCCTGGACGGCCTGGACGATTCCGCCCTCGACGACACGTACACGTACCTGTGCGCCGTCATGGACGTGACCCTGCACCTCACCCTGACCGCCCAGCCCGCGGCCCGCGACATGAGCCGGGCCGCCGAGCACGCGGCCGCTGCCGCTCCGCCGCACTACGAGTTCGCCTTCGGCCAGGCGATCCGGGCCTGGGCGGCGGGCGACACGGAGGCCTTGACCCGCACGGCCGACGCGGACCTGCCGGGGCCGTACATCTGCTGGCCGTGATGACCGTCGCCCTCGGCGTCGCCGTCCTCGGCCTCGACGGTCTGAACGCCCTGCTCAACTGCCTCCCGGGAGAACCGGGTTGACCGGAACCTCCCGTCACCCCGGCGTCCGCGGCGGGGGCGACCTTCCCGGCGTCCCCGGTCCGCCCTGCACTGCTCCACCTTGCGCTGCTCCACCTTGCGCTGCTTCGACTTCTGGTGTTGCGACTTCAGGTGTTGCGACTTCAGGTGCTCCGACGAGGCGGCGCTGACGCCCTCGGTGACGGTGCCGGCCGTGAACTCCGTCAAAGGTGTGAATCCGGGGCCGGGATGCGGTCCTTAAGGGGCGCGGGGAACCGCGCGACCAACAACGAACCACCGCACGTGCGTTCCGGCTGGGAGGTCCGTGACATCCACCGGCGTGCCGATCCCGACCCACCGATCCGGCCGAGGCGCTCGCCTGCGACCACAGACCGCGCCGCCATGGCGCGCGGCGCGTCGCTGATCGTCGCGCCACCGCAGCCTCCATCCTGACCAGGTGCGGGCGCCCGTACCCGCCTACGCCGGTCCCGCGCTGCCCCCACCCACGGAGAACCATGGCCGCCGACAGCACACCCACCCCCGACGCCGCCCCTGTCCGGGCCCGCGCCGCCGTGCTCCTGCGCCGCCCCAAGCTGTGGCTGGTGCCGACCGTGCTGAGCGGGCTGCTCGCGCTGCTGCTGTCCCTGCTCTACATGGGCGGCATCGTCAATCCGAACGGGGCCCTGCACGACCTGCCCGTCGGCATCGTCAACGGGGACCAGGGCAAGCCGCTGACCGGACAGACCGCGAACCTGGGCACGCAGATCACCCGGTCCATCACCTCCGGCACCTCCGACAAGCCCGACTGGGAACGGCTCACCCGGGCCCAGGTCCAGGACGAGCTGGCCTCCGGCAAGATCTTCGGCGCCCTGGTCATTCCGGCCGACTTCACCCCCTCCGTCGCCGCGCTCACCACCGCGAACGCCACGACCCGGCCGACGCTGACGGTACTCACCAACCCCGGGATGGGCAGCCTCGGCTCCTCGCTGGCGAGCCGCATCACCACTGCGGCCGCCCAACAGGCGTCCACGACCATCGGCAAGCAGCTGAGCGCGTCCCCCGCCACCGCGCAGGCCGACGCCACCACCCGGCTGCTGCTGGCCGACCCGGTCGCCGTCGCCACCCAGGTCGGCCACCCCATCGGCGACCACAGCGGGCTGGGGCTGAGCGCGTTCTACTACACGCTGCTACTGGTGCTGGTCGGCTTCCTCGGCGCCAACGTCATCAGCAACGGTGTCGACACCGCCCTCGGTTACGCCGACAACGAGATCGGCCCCTGGCACACCCGTCGCCCCACCGTGCCGATCAGCCGCACCCAGACACTGCTGCTGAAGATGGGCATGACCGCCGGGCTCACCGTGCTCACCACCACGCTGGTCATGGTCGCCACCATCGGGATCCTCGGCATGGACGCCTCGCACCTGCCGCTGCTGTGGGTCTACTCGTACTGCGCCTCGCTGGCCGTCGGCCTGGGCGTGCAGGCCATCAACGCCGCCTTCGGTGGGATCGGGCAGCTCGTGTCCATGTTCGTGTTCATCGTCCTGGGCCTGCCGTCCTCCGGATCCACCGTCCCGCTCCAGGCCGTCCCCGGCTTCTACCGCTTCCTGAGCGTCTTCGAGCCCATGCGCCAGCTCGGCGGCGGCGTCCGCGCCATCCTCTACTTCGACGCCCGCGCCGACGCCGGCCTCGCCCGCGCCTGGCTCATGATCGCGATCGGTGCCGCCCTGGCCCTGCTCTTCGGCTTCGCGATGACCCGCTACTACGACCGCAAGGGCCTGCACCGACTGACCCCACAACCCGTGCCCGAGCCCGCCTGCCGAACACCGCACCGGCGATGCGGCCCGAACCGCCCGGGTAGGTGAAGCAGAAGAGCCCGCCGACGAGTTCACCCGCCGCGTACAGGCCGGGTATCGGCCGAGATTCCGTACGTAGGGGGCTCAGCCGCGGCAGACCTCACCGCGCCGCTGTCGCGGTCAGGGCGTGATCGGAGCCAGCCACCCACCACCAGCCGCCGCCCTGGCTTCAGCCGATCCCGCAGGGCGAGCGCGTCGTCCAGGGTGCGCAGCACATGCGCGTCGCGTTCGCCGGGCAGCCTGCGCGGGCGTACCCCGGTGGCGACGATCAGACCGTCGTACGACAGTTGCGTCCCGTCGGCCAGCAGCACCGTACGGGCGGTCGCGTCGAGGCCCGTCGCGGCAACCCCCAGGCGCAGGTCCAGGTCGAGCCCGTCCAGCTCCGCCGGCGCGCGCAGCGCCAGCCGCTCGGGTTCCCACTCCGCGCCCAGGAGCTGTTTCGAGAGCGGCGGCCGGTCGTACGGGGCGTGCGGCTCCTGGCCCACGACGGTGAGCGTGCCGTCGTACCCCTCCCTCCGCAGCGTCTCGACCGCCGCGAGCCCGGCGGCCTAGGTGTTCTGTCCACGGAGGTTGGTGACAGCGATCACTGGATAGTGATCTTGAAAGAGTGAGGGCCTTCCGGGTTCGGTGTGGATTGCGACATCAACATCGAACGATCAGAAAGCCCTCATGCCCCACCGTAATGCACCCCTGACCGAGACCGGCCGCCTGCGTCTGGCCCGCTGCATCGTGGACGACGGCTGGACCCTGCGCCGGGCCGCCGAACGCTTCCCGGGCGGGTCGCGCAGTTCCCCGCGCCCCTTGCGGGGCGCCCCTGTCAGCGGTGGTTGCGTATCGCTGCTCGTATCAGGCCGTCGAACAGACGCGGCCACGGTCATACGAAGGTCACCTCGGCCGTGGCGTGTCGTGGATCCCGGTGGGTGGCGATCCGCAGGTCGGCGCGCCCCTCGGCGGGCGTTGCGCTCGGCCACCGTCACCAGCGCCTTGAGCTGCTTCCTGTCCACGGCCGCCTCCCGATCATCCGCATCCGGCATGGAGCCATCACATTTCGCTATTTCTCCGACGCCTGCATGAGTGACCATGATGACGCTACGGCGGCGTCGCCGCGGTCTCCCGGCCAGCCCTCTGGAGGTCATCCCATGACCGAGCTTCCGCTCTCCGGCATCACCGTCGTCAGCGTCGAGCAGGCGGTGGCGGCGCCCTACGCCACCCGTCAGCTGGCCGACCTCGGCGCCCGGGTGATCAAGGTGGAACGCCCGGGAGGCGGTGACTTCGCCCGCCGCTACGACACCACCGTGCACGGCGAGTCCAGCTACTTCGTGTGGCTCAACCGTTCCAAGGAGTCCCTCACCCTGGACCTGAAGTCGGCCCGTGGGCGCGAGATCCTGGAACAACTGCTCGCCGGTGCCGATGTGTTCGTACAGAACCTGGCGCCGGGCGCGGCCGCCCGGCTCGGACTGGACGCCCCGTCGCTGCAGGAGCGGTACCCGTCACTGATCCCGTGCACCGTGTCCGGGTACGGAACCAGCGGGCCGTGGGCCGACCGCAAGGCGTACGACCTGCTCGTGCAGTGCCAGACGGGCCTGGTCTCCCTGACGGGCAACGCGCACGGGTCCGCCCGGGTGGGGGTGTCGGTCGCCGACATCGCCGCGGGCATGTACGCCTACTCGGGCGTCCTCACCGCCCTGTTCACGCGCGCCACCACGGGCGTGGCCCGCGCCGTGGAGGTCTCGCTCTTCGAAGCGCTGGCCGAGTGGATGGGCCAACCCGCCGCCTACACCCGCCACGGCGGCACCCAGCCCCCGCGGCTCGGCACCCAGCACGCCACCATCGCCCCGTACGGCGCCTACCCCGCGGCCGACGGCAAGGACGTGCTCTTCTCCATCCAGAACGAGCGCGAATGGGCCGCGCTGTGCGAACAGTTCCTGGGGCGCCCGGACCTCGTCGAGGACCCGCGCTTCGCCACCGGCCCGGACCGCGTGGCCCACCGTGACGCGCTCAACGCGATCGTGACCGAGCGGTTTCGCGCGCTGGACAGCGGGGAGGTGCGGAAGCTGCTGGACGCGGCGGGCATCGCCAACGCCGGCGTCAACACGGTCGAGGAGTTCCTCGCCCATCCCGTACTCGAAGGGCGGGACCGGTGGCGAGACGTACGGCTGCCCGGCGGCGCTGGCCCCGTGCCCGCGCTGCTGCCGCCGGTGGAGCTGGCCGGGGTCAGTCCCCGCATGGACGCGGTCCCCGCCGTGGGCGAGCACACGGACACGATCCTGACCGCACTGGGACACGGTGCGGCCGACATCGCCGCCCTCCGGGCCGACGGCGTCGTGTGAATCCCCGGCGGAAAGCCCCGGCTGAAGCCCCGGCACCGGACATCTCCCGACCGGAGACCTCCCCTGCCTCACCCCGCCCCACCCTGCCCTGCCCTGCCCCAAGGAGCGGCACGCCATGAGCACTCTCGATGCCCTGTCCGAGGACGAGCGGTTCATCGTCGCCGCCGTGCGCGAGTTCGTCGACAAGGACGTCAAGCCGGTCGTCCGGGCTACTCGACCGAGTTCGACGTGGAGCGCTACCTCCGCGACGCCCCGCTGATGATCGTCGGCGAGGGCACCAACGAGATGCAGAGCGATGTGATCGTGCGCCAGCGCATCAAGCGCAGAGGACTCGACACATGAGCCACCGCCGCCCTGGAAGCACTTCTACTCGACGCCGTCCAGGAATTCGAGCACGCGACGAGTGAGCAGGGTGGCTGCGTGCTCCTCGTACGAGGGCAGGCTGTTGTCGGCGAACAGGTGCTGCTTGCCGGGGTACAGGAACAGTTCGGCGACGTCCGGGGCCGACTCGACCAGGGCGCGGGCCGCGTCGAGGTCACCCTCGTCGACAAAGTCCTCGTCCGCCTCCATTCCGTGGATCTGGACCGGCACCCCCTGCGGCCAGCCGTCGCCGAACTCCGAGGTCGGGACGCAGGAGTGGAACAGCAGCGCGCCCTTCGCGCCGGCCCGGGTCTGGGCGAGGGACTGCGCGGGCAGGACGCCGAGGGAGAAGCCGGCGTAGACGAGTGCGGTGGGCAACTCCTCGGCGACGGCCCGACCGCGCTCGACGATCGAGCCGAACCCGATCCGCCGGGCGTTGGCGACGCCCTCCTCGATGTCCTCGAAGACCTGTCCCTCGTACAGATCCGGGACGTGGACGGTGTGCCCCGCCTCCCTGAGCGTCTCGGCGAACGCGCGCACACCGGACGTCAGTCCCTGCGCGTGGTGGAACAGCAGCACCTCGGCCATGTCGGCCCCCTCCGTGTGTGCGGTGCCAGGGTGGCCCCGCGGCATCGAGTATGACCTGAGGCACTGACAACGCCCCGTCGGTGGCCGCCGGCCCACGTCAAACACGTCACCCGGCGGGCGGGTGCGGCGTTCAAAGGGCGCGCGGAGCGGGAGATTCCGCACTTCGCCCATCGGGTGCGCGGCGCGACGGCAGAGTGCTTCTTCACTCAGGCGCACACCCCCTGAGTGCACTTGTCCGCATTGATCCACAACGGGTTAGGTAGGCACCACGCTGCTGTTCCGGCAGCTGACCTGGGGAGAGGTGGTAGTGGTGTCAGCTGCTGTGGTCTGTGGGATCGGCGCGTGTCTACCGGAGCGGGTGGTCCGCAATGACGACCTGACGGCCCGTCTGGACACATCGGACGCCTGGATCCGTTCGCGTACCGGGATCGCACGGCGCCGGATCGCCGAGCCCGGCACGAGCACGGGCGATCTCGCGGTCTTGGCCGGACGCGCGGCGCTGGACTCCGCGGGGCACGCCGCCGCCTCCATCCCGCTGGCCCTCGCCGACACCGCCGCGCGCGGACTCGTACGCCCCGGCGAGCGCAGTCTGCTCACCGCCTTCGGCGGCGGCCTGACCTGGGGGTCCATCGCTCTCTCCTGGCCGAACGCGGTGCCGGTTCACCACCCCCTGTCGATCCCCGCCACCCGCCGGTTGGCCTCGGTGCCGGCTCCGTCGCACGCCCTGAGCAGCCCTTTTCCCCCAGGCCATCTGAGTGGGCAACCGGTTCCACATGAGTAGCGGTACTCATGCCCACCCTCGGGCGACCCGCGGCCGACACCCGAAGTGCGCGCCGGGCACCCGCCAAGACCGCGATGCCGCCGACATGTCCGCCGGGGCCGGGCGGGCGGGCGGCCTTCCTCGCCGCCTTCCTCCCCGCCTACTTCACGCCCGCCGCATCCAGCAGCGCCGTCACCGTCGTCGTGGTCAGCCCCTCCAGCGTCTCGATCCCGGCGCCGGCCCGGGCGCTCGCGCCGTCGAAGATCAGCATCAACTGTCGGGCGAGGAGTTCCGGGTCGCGCGCGCCGCCGAGTTCGGCCTGTGCGCGGAACACCTCTTTCAGACGCTCCTTCGCGCCACTGGCGACCACCGACGCCGGATGCCCGGGGTCCTTGAGTTCCACCAGCGCGGCGAGAAACGGGCAGCCCCGGTACTCGGGTCGCACCGAGAACTCCTCCAGCCGCGCGAAGACGCCCAGGATGCGCTCGCGCGGGGTGACGACAACCCCCGGATCGACCGCGATCTGCTCCTCGTACCGCGGAATCCGTCGCTCCAGACTCGCCGCGAGGACGTCGTCCTTGCTCTCGAAGAGCTGGTACATCGACCGCTTGGAGACACCGGCCGACCGGCACAGCGCCTCGATGCCGACGGAGACGCCTTCGCGGTAGATGAGGTCGGCCGCCGCGTCCAGCAGCCGGTCCCTCGTGGACGCCTTGTCTGTAGTGGCCATACGGGAAGGTTACCGCGCCGGAGAGGACAAGGAAACCGATCGGTCTACCCGTACCGCGTGGGCACCGTCACACGTGACAGATCCACTGAACAAGCGCTTGGATAGTGGCGCTGGAGAGTGCGCCCGACCCCGCCCGCCCCGCGCTGGAGGCCCCGTTGCTGTTCACATCCGTCGACGATGTCTCCGCACGCCTCGCGGATACCGGCTATCTGGCCTCCCCCGCGGTCGCCACCACCGTCTTCCTGGCCGACCGCCTCGGCAAGCCGCTCCTGGTGGAGGGTCCCGCCGGGGTCGGCAAGACCGAACTCGCCAAGGCCGTCGCCCAGGTCGCCGGGGCGCGACTGGTCCGCCTGCAGTGCTACGAGGGCGTCGACGAGTCCCGGGCACTGTACGAGTGGAACCACGCCAAGCAGCTGCTGCGCATCAGCGCCGGCCGCGACGAGACCTGGGACGAGGCGCGCACGGACATCTTCAGCGAGGAATTCCTGCTGGCGCGCCCCCTGTTGACCGCCATCCGCGGCGACGACCCCAAGGTGCTCCTCATCGACGAGACCGACAAGGCCGACGTCGAGGTGGAGGGCCTGCTGCTCGAAGTGCTCAGCGACTTCCAGGTCACCGTCCCGGAGCTCGGCACGATCGCCGCGACCAGCCGCCCCTTCGTGGTCCTCACCTCGAACGCGAGTCGCGAGCTGTCCGAGGCGCTGCGCCGCCGCTGTCTCTTCCTGCACATCGGCTTCCCGGAGGAGGAGTTGGAGCGGCGCATCGTACGGCTGAAGGTGCCGGGCCTCGACGCGGCGCTGACGGAGTCCGTGGTGCGGGTGGTCGGCGCGCTGCGCGAGATGGACCTGCGGAAGGTCCCGTCGGTCGCCGAGACCATCGACTGGGCGCGCACCCTGCTCGCACTCGGGGCCGACACCCTCGACGAGACGGTGGTACGGGGCAGCCTCGGCGTTCTCCTCAAGCACCAGGACGACATCCTCAAGGCGGCCGCCAAGCTCGACCTGGAAGCCATGTGAACGCGCCGGCGGGCGTTACCGAGCGGCTGACGGGGCTGGTCGGCGCGCTGCGCTCGCACGGCGTACGGATCGGCACCGGCGAGACCGTGGACGCCGCGCAGGCGATGGAGGCGCTCGGCCTGGCGGACCGGGAACGGCTGCGCGAGGGCCTGGCCGCCACACTGCTGCACAGCACCGGGCAGCGGCGGGTGTTCGACCCGGTCTTCGACATGTATTTCCCGCGGCTCGTCGGGGCGCCGCTGTCCAACGGGCAGGAGAGCGACGCTCCCGCCGCCGACCGGGACGAGCTGCGCGACCGGCTCGCGGCGGCACTCGCCGCGGGCGACCGGGCGTTGCTGGAGCGGTTGGCGGTCGAGGCTGTGGACGGCTTCGGTGGCTACGGTTCCTCGCCGGGATCGGACGGCTGGTCGTCGTACCAGACCCTCGACCGGCTCCGCCCGCAGACGCTGCTGGCGCGGGTCCGCGACAGCATCCGCGCGCAGCAGGCCGGAGCGACGGGGTTCACCGACCGGCTGCTGGAGGACGAGATCCGGCGGCGTATCGAGGCGTTCCGCGCACTGGTCGCGACGGAGGCGCGGCGCCGGGTCGCCGAGCGGCGCGGCCGGGACCAGATCGCGCGGCGGGCGGTGGCCCCGACCGCCGACCGGGTCGACTTCCTGTTCGCCGGGCGCGACCGGCTCGCCGAACTGCGCAAGGCGGTTCAGCCGCTCGCGCGCAAGCTGGCCACCCGGCTGGCCGCGCGCCGCCGCCGGGCCGCCCGCGGCACCATCGACCTGCGCCGGACCCTGCGCGGTTCGCTGTCGACGGGCGGGGTGCCGATGCGGCCCGTGCTGCGTCGGCGCCGCCCCATGCGGCCCGAACTGGTGCTGCTGTGCGATGTGTCGGGCTCGGTGGCGGGGTTCTCGGACTTCACGATGCTGCTGGTGCAGGCGTTGCACGACCAGTTCAGCAAGGTGCGGGTGTTCGCCTTCGTCAACCGGATCGACGAGGTGACCGGGCTGCTCGTGCACGGCGCGACCGATCCGGAGGGGCTGGGCGCCCGGATCCGGGCGGAGGCGACGCTGACGGGCTGGCACGGCAGCAGCGACTACGGGGTCGCGTTCGGCGAGTTCGCCGAGCGGTATGTCGACGCGGTGGGGCCGCGCACGACCGTGTTCGTCCTCGGCGACGCCCGTACGAACATGGGCGACCCGAATCTGCCGGCTGTACGGCAGTTCTCCGAACGGGCCCGCCGCTTCTACTGGCTGAACCCCGAGCAGCGGTCCCAGTGGGGCACGGGCGACTCGGCGGCGCCCGACTACGCCGGGCTCGTCGAGATGCACGAGTGCCGCAACGTACGGCAGCTCAGCGAGCTGATCGGCCGCCTCCTGCCGGTATGACCGCCGAGGGGCGGAACCGGCCACGCTTGCACGACTGCGCGGCTACGCGGCTACGCGGCTACGCGACCAACTGCGGGTACAGCACACCCAGATCCGCGGCCAGCCCGGCCTTGACCTGCCGGGTGAGGTCGTCGGCCAGGACTTCGAAGGCACCGGACTCGATGCCGTCGAGGGCCTGCGCGGCGACGCCCTCGGCAGTGGACTTCGGCGCGTCGATCTTCGCGGTCATGTCCGTGTCGACGTAGCCGACATGGAGCCCGGTGACGTCGATGCCGCGCGGCTTCAGGTCGAGGCGCAGGGAGTTGGTCTGCGACCAGAAGGCGGCCTTGGACGCGCTGTAGGAGCCGGCGAGGCCGATCCACGACAGCACCGAGTGGACGTTGAGGATGTGGCCGCCGCCGTTGCGCTCGATGATCGGGACGAAGGCGCGGGTGACGAGGAGCGGACCGTAGAAGTTCGTCTCGAACTCGCGGCGGATGTCCTCGACGGGCGAGTCCAGGAAGTTGGCGCTCAGGGCCGCGCCCGCGTTGTTGATCAGGACGGTGACGTCCTGCGCCCGCTCGGCGGCCGCGGCGACGGACGCGGGATCGCTCACTTCCAGTGCCAGCGGTACGGCATCGGGGTGGGTGACGGTGCGCGGGTCGCGTGCGGTGGCATACACCTTCGTCGCGCCGCGCTCGTACAGGGCCTGCACCAGCGCCCGGCCGATGCCGCGGCTGCCGCCGGTGACCAGGGCGACCGAGCCTTCGATGGATGTCATGGGAACTCCCGAAGCAAAGAGGAAACCGATTGGTTTCCTTCTGCGAGAAGAGTAAACCGATCGGTTTCCAGGGGCAAGGGGGGGCCGCGACGCCGACGGCCGGGAACGGTTCGCTCCGGTCGATGGAGCGAACCGTTCCCGGCCGCGGTCATGAGGCTCCCGGCGCCCCGAGGCACGGGCGCCGAGCGCGGATCAGGCCGTGACGCCCGTCGTCTCCACGACAGCCTCGTCGACGGCCTCGCCATCCTTCTTGTCGACCTTCTCGACCTTCTCGGTCTCCTCGGCCTTCTCGGCCTTCTCGACCGTGTGCTCCTGAGCCGCACCCCTCGTCAGGCCGACCAGGGCCACCGCCACGATCAGCACGAACGCGATGCCGGCGATCGCGAAGCTCAGGGTGAACTGGCTCTCGGCGGGCAGCGCGGGCGCGCCGGCCGGCAGGTGCTCGATGGTCTTGGAGGCCAGCAACGAGGTGATCACCGCACTGGCGATCGCGCTGCCGACGGAACGGGAGATGGAGTTGAGGCCGTTGGCGATGCCGGTCTGGTGGTGCGGCACGCTCGCCACGATGAGCGCGGGCATGGCGGCGTATCCGAAGCTGATGGCCACACCGATCAGCAGGCCCGAGAGAATGATCGACGCCGAGGTGTCGTGCGCCGCGGTCAGCCAGGCGAAGCCGGCGACACCGAACACGGCACCCACGGCGAGGGTGAACCGCGCCCCGATCCGCCCGACCAGCATCCCGCCGAACTGGGCGGCGAACAGCGACACCAGGGTGGTCGGCAGCAGGTACTCGACGGAGGCGCGCAGGACGGAGGCGCCGAAACCGTAGCCGGTGAGCTCCTTCGGCATCTGTGCCAGATAGGCCACGCCGATGAACTGGGAGAACATCGCGAAGCCGAGGAAGAGTCCGGCGAGGTTCGTGAAGAGCACCGGGCGGTGGGCGAACATCCTCATGTCCACCATCGGCTCACGGACCTTGCGCTCGATCAGCACCCAGACGGCCGCCATGACAACAGCCGCGACGAACAGGCCGATCGTGCGTACGGAGGACCAGCCCCACTCGTGTCCCTGCGAGATCGGCAGCAGGAGAAGGACGAGCAGCGCGGCCAGCGTCACCGCGCCGAGCCAGTCGGTCCGGCCACCGGTCTTCGCCCGGGAGGACGGCACGCGCAGGACGACGCCGACCAGGGCGACGGCCGCGAGCGCGACGGCGAGCCAGAACACCCGGTGGTAGTCGGGGTCCGAGCCCCGGGTGAGCAGTCCGGCCGCCACGAGGGCGAATCCGCTGCCGACCGCGAGGGTGCCACTCACCAGCGCCATCGCGCCGTGCAGCTTCGCCGGAGGTATCTCCTCGCGCAGGACCGAGAGGGCGAGCGGGAAGATCGCGGTGGCCGCGCCCTGGAGCACCCGGCCGACGATCAGCCACAGCAGCGAGGTGGTGGTCGCGGCCAGCACCGATCCGGCGATCATCAGCAGCAGCACCCCGATCAACGTGGGCTTCTTGCCGTGCATGTCGCCGAACCGGCCGAGCAGCGGGGTGAAGACCGCGGCGGACAGCAGGGTCGCGGTGGTGACCCAGCTGACGTTCGCGGTGCTGGTGCCGAGGTCGCTCTGGATGATGCTCAGGATCGGCACGACGAGGGTCTGCATCATCGAGACGATCATGGCGGCGAGGCCGAGGACCAGGACGAGCGAGAGGTCACCGGCGGGGCGCCCGGGCGCCCCGCGATCTGTGGATGTCACGGTTTTCTTCCGTAGGTCAGGACGTCGAGCAATCACGGGGGGTGATGCCGTGAAACTTGAAGTTCACAAAGCTATAGAGACTCGAAGGTTGAGGACCTCAAGTAACTCGATAGAGGTAAGCATCGAAGATTGAGGTAGTCAAGTTTCGGGTTACGCTGGTTCCATGTCCGCGACACACGGAACGAGCAGTTCCACCGAAGCGCCCGACGGCGGACACCTCGGTGTCTCCAATGTCAAGCTCCTCGACACCCTGTGGGCGTCGATGGTCAGCCTCTACGTGGATCTCACCAGCGCCGCCGCCGCGCACGGCCTCACCTACAGCCAGGCCAAGGCGCTCAACGTGCTGCGCCAGGGCCCCGCACCGATGCGGGCCCTGGCGGGTACCTTGCGCTGCGACGCCTCGAACATGACCGGGCTCATCGACCGGCTGGAGGCCCGCGGCCTCGTCTACCGCGAGCCCAGCCCCACCGACCGCCGGGTCAAGAACGTCGTCCTGTCGGAGGAGGGCGCGGCCGCCGTGGCCAGCATCCGCGACGGAATGCACGCCACCCACCAGGCCCTCGACTCGCTGAGCGACACCGAGCGCTCCACCCTCGAGAGCCTGCTCTCCCGTCTGTTCGTCGCGGACGGCGGGGGTTCCTGACCCCCGGACGGGTCAGGCGGTCCCGAGGGCCGTGCGCAGGGCGCTGATCGCCAGGCCGATGGCGGCACGGGCGGCGTGGGTGTCGGCGAGGGCGTTGAGCATCACGAAGTCGTGGGTGATGCCCTGGAAGCGGACGGCGGTGACGGGTACGCCGGCCTCGCGGAGCTTGTTGGCGTAGGCCTCGCCCTCGTCGCGCAGGACGTCGGCCTCGCCGGTGATGACGAGCGCCGGGGGCAGGCCGGTGAGCTGGTCGGTGGTGGCGCGCAGCGGGGAGGCGGTGATCTGGGCGCGCTCGGCCTCGTCGGTCGTGTACTGGTCCCAGAACCACTGCATGCCGTCGCGGCGCAGGAAGTAGCCGGTGGCGAACTGGTGGTAGGAGCCGGTGTCGAAGTTCGCGTCGGTGACCGGGTAGAACAGCACCTGCTGGACCAGCGGGACATCGCCGCGCTCCTTGGCCATCAGGGTGAGCGCGGCGGTCATGTTGCCGCCGACGGAGTCACCGGCCACGGCCAGCCGTGTACCGTCCAGGCCCTTGGTCGCGCCCTGCTGGACGACCCACTGGGCGACCGCGTAGTTCTGCTCGATGGCGACCGGGTAGCGGGCCTCGGGCGACAGGTCGTACTCGGGGAACACCACGGCGGCGCCGGCGCCGACGGCCAGCTCACGCACGAGACGGTCGTGGGTGTGGGCGTTGCCGAACACCCAGCCCGCGCCGTGGATGTAGAGGATCACCGGCAGGGCTCCCTCGGCGCCGGCGGGCTTGACGATGCGGGCCCGGACACTGCCGGTCGGACCGCCGGAGACGGTGATCCACTCCTCGTCGATGCTCGGCATCTCGATCTCGCCGGACTGCACCTCGTCGACGGCCTTGCGGCCCTCCGCCGGGGCAAGGTCGAACAGGTACGGCGGGTTCGCGGTCGCCTCGGCGAAGGCCGCGGCGGCGGGCTCGAGGACGGGACGGTTGTCGGCGCTGTCGGTCATGGCGAACTCCTCGGTTCGGGTGCCGCGGACGGGCCCCGTCGGCGGTCTTCGCCGGGGAGCGGCGGCACAGCATGAGAGTAGCGTGCGATTAAGTCGTGCGCTACTTATTGGCACGCGATACGATCGGGAGGACTTGAACGATAAGGTGGAGATCGCGCGGGTGGAGATCGCCCCTTGGGGCCGGAACCGTGGAGCGCACAGGCGCCGAAACACCAAAACGCCAAGACACCAAAGACGCCAAGGACGCAGACATCAGGAGCCGCACCGTGAGCGCAGCAGCAGCCGAACCGCCGCAGGAGGGTTCGCTGTTGCTGGACGACCAGCTCTGCTTCGCCCTCTACGCAGCCTCCCGGGCCGTGACCGCGCGCTACCGGCCGCTGCTGGACGCGCTGGGGCTGACCTACCCCCAGTACCTGGTCATGCTCGTCCTGTGGGAGCAGGACTCGATCTCGGTACGCGATCTGGGCACCGCACTCCAGTTGGAATCCAGCACGCTCTCCCCGCTGCTCAAGCGCCTGGAGGCCGGCGGACTGCTCCGCCGCGAACGGCGCCCGGAGGACGAGCGTTCCGTCGCCATCCGCCTCACCGAAGCCGGGGCGCAGCTGCGCGAACGGGCGCAGACGGTCCCTCTCGCCATCGGCGACGCCATGGGCCTGACGCCCGAACAGGACGCCATGGCCAAGCGGCTGCTGCGCCTGCTCACCGCGAACGTCACCGAGGGCTGACGTCACCTTCGTCGAAGCTCGCGTAGTACGCGGCGGCGATGTCGAGGCGGACGCCGTTCTTCCGGCCCGCCTCGACGATCGAACGGGCGTCCTTGGCCGAGGTGTCCACGGCGAACCGGGCCGGTGACAGCCCTCCGTTCAGGATCATGTCCGCCTTGAGGCGCGAGGCTCTTGCTTCCGCACCGTTCTCGCCGGTCCAGATTCGTGTGTGCGCCCACCGCGTCGAAGACCGGTTGGACGGCTGCGCGCCGGTCTCTCGGTCCGGCGGCGCCGTGCGCGGTTGCGTGGCGCCGTACTCGGGTTACTTGGCGGCGGCGCTCACGAGGCCGTCGAGCCAGGCCTGGTGGCCGTTGAGCATCGGGTTCGGCCGCTCGTCGGCCGGTGCGGCGGCCGGCTCACCGATCTGGGTCTCCTGGGCGAGGATGCGGACCCGGCCGCCGGGCAGGTCCTCCACCAGCCAGGCGTGCAGGACGTCGAGCCGCTCCTCGGGCGTGCCGTCCTGCTCCACGACCCCGCCGAGCCGCCCCTGAACACGCTCTTCCTGGTCCAGCGCCCCGGCGCGGACGCCAACCCGGACGTCGTACGGGTGCGTGACCGCCTCCAGCACGCGGCCCGCGCCTGGTGAGGCAGCCGCCCGGGCGCGTGACCACCCGGGGGCACCGCGTCGGCAGGCCCAGGGAGGGACCCGGTGCACGTGCTCGGCGGCTCCGGCCCGCTGCCGGGCACCGCAGCCGGGCCGCTTCGTCGTGGTCGTCGGCGAACCCCGCGGCGCGCTCGTACAGGTCGGCGCAGGTGTCCGGGTCGGTCTCCTCGGCCGCGTTGGCCATCGGCCGCGCGAGGTGCGCCGCCGGGGGAGATTGCGGCCCACCGCGTACCTCGTTTTCTGGCCAGTTTTTTACCCCCGGGTGGGTGTGAGGACGACGGACACGTCCGCACCTCGTCCCTTCCCCCGCCTCGATCACCAGAACGGAGCGCCGTAACCAAGCGTGTCCGAATTTGAAACCACGAGTTCACAAGCGCGCAAGTTTCCCCTGTGTCGATAGCGGCTAACCCGCAGATCACAGGGGTTGAAAAGGTTTCCTCCCTTTCTGCGAGACGGGCCAAGAGGTGCGCGTGATGGACGAACTGCGTGTGCTGTCAATCTATGAAGGATTCTTTTCGGGCGGGGCCCGGATCGTGCACAGCGATGTGGTGCTGGGGCTCCATGAGGGCGGTCAGCGGCATGCGGTGCTGAGCGTGAGTGGCGAGATGTATCGGGAGGCGACCCGGCAGCGGATGGAGGACGACGTCTGCTACCGGTCGCTGACCGCGGCCGGCGTGCCGGTCACCTCCCTGGGCCGCACCCCTGGGACACCCGCCGACACGGAGGGCTTCAGCGGGCCGGAGCTGGCGGCCACTGCCCGGGCGGTGGCGGGCGCCGACGTCATCCTGTCCCTCAAGGAGCAGCCGCTCGGCCTGCTCAACCAGGCGGGCCTGCCCCGGCGGCCCGTCGTGGTGTGCCTGCACCGCTCCGACCCGGAGAACCAGGGGGCGGCCCTGGACGAGCTGAGGACCGCGGTCGCCGACGGCCGAATCGCCGCCGGGATCTGCTGTGCCGAGTCGACGCGCACGGCGTACGCCGCGGCCGGGATCCCGCCCGGGCTGCTGCACGTCATCCCGAACGGCGTGGACCTGCTGCGCTTCCGCCCCGACCCCTTCAGACGCGCTCTGCTGCGGACGTCCCTGGGCATCCCGGAGGGCGCGCCTGTGATCGTCTTCGCGGCACGCTACGCCGCGATGAAGAACGTGCCGCTGTTCCTCCGGGCCGCCCGGGCCTGGCTGCGCCGACAGCCTGACGGCCATGTCCTGATGTGCGGCGCGGGCATGACGCGGGCCAACGCCTGCTTGGGCGAGGACATCGCCGACGCGTTCGGCGACGAGGCTCCGCTCGCCGACCGCCTCTCGCTGCTCGGCGTGCGGAACGACATGGAGACCGTGTACGCCGCCGCCGACGTGGTCTCGCTGACCTCCTCCAGCGGCGAGGCGGCACCGCTGTGCCTGATCGAGGGCATGATGTGCGGCGCCGTCCCGGTCGCCACCGACGTCGGCGACAGCGCCTCGATCGTGGCCGGGCACGGCTTCCTCACCCCGCCGGAGCCCGAAGCGATCGCCCTGGCCTGGTCCGAGGCCGTGGAACGCGGGCCCGAGCTCGTACCGGCCCTCGCTCTCAGTCGCGAACGGTTCAGCCGCACCCGGATGATCGCCGCCTATGCCGCGCTCATCGAGCAGGTCCGCACCGGTTCGGGCCGGGTGCCCCTCCCGGAACCCTTCTGAGGAGCACGCCGACAACGGGCTCTTACCGGGCACCCAGAAGGCTCTCATCTGCGATTGCTATATTGCGCGACCACGCAAGTGGGGCGGGGTTCCCGCCTCACTTGACGCATGCGGCCGCGCGCTCCACCGCGGCGCCGACGGCCTGAACGGCCCGACCGTTTCGCGGGAGTGCGAGATGACTGACCCTGGGGACGGCCCCATAGGCCACGCCACACGCAGCCGCGTACGCGGAGTACCCCGGCAGCGTACGGACGAGGGCGACGCGGCGCGCCCGGCGGGTGGCCGGGCCTCGTCCCACGCCACGACATCCCGCTCCACGTCGTCTCATTCCATGCCGTCTCGCACCGCGACGCGGCCCGGGGCTCGCGCACACGGTCGCGCCGGGTCGGGGCGCCGCGCGAGGCCCGTAGGCCGCGGCAGGCGGATTCTGCGGATGACCGCGATATCCCTGTCGGTGCTGGTCCTGGTCACCGCGGGCGCCGGTTGGTGGTTCTACGAGCATCTGAACGGCAACCTCCACAGCATCCCGCTGACCGACGGCACGGGCAGCGACAGCGCGGGCAAGGAGAAGGCCGACTCCTTCGGCCGGACCCCGATCAACATCCTGGTGATGGGCAGCGACGGCCGGACCAGCGCGAGCGACTGCAAACTGGGCGGCGGCTGTTCGCAGACCGGCGTGCAGTCCGGGTCCAACGCGGACGTGGAGATGGTGATGCACATATCCGCCGACCGCTCCAACGCCACCGTGATGAGCATCCCGCGCGACACCGTGGTCTCCGTCCCCGCCTGCAAGAACAGCGAGACCGGCACCTCCACGGCCGGTTACACCGGCATGGTCAACAGCGCCCTGCAGTACGGACCGGCCTGCCAGGTGGCCACCGTGCACAAGCTCACCGGCATCCCCATCGACCACTTCGTCAAGCTCGACTTCTCCGGCGTGGTGAACATGTCGGACGCGGTGGGCGGAGTGTCCACCTGCGTCAACGCCAACGTCTACGACACGTACTCGCATCTGAAGCTCGCCAAGGGCACCCACACCCTCAAGGGCGTCGCCGCCCTGGAGTTCGTCCGCTCCCGGCACGGCTTCGGCGACGGCAGCGACCTGGGACGCACCTACTCCCAGCACCTCTTCCTCAGCTCCATGATCCGCAAGTTCAAGAGCGCGGGCACCCTCACCGACCCCACCGCCGTCTACAACCTGGCCGACGCCGCCACCAAGGCCCTCACCGTGGACACGGGCCTGGGCAGCATCAGGAAGCTGATCGGGCTCGCCACCGATCTGGACAAGGTCCCGGCCAAGCGCATCACGTTCACCACCATGCAGACCGCGCCCGACCCGAACGACAGCAACCGGCTCGTGGCCGCTTCCACCGCCCAGAGCCTCTTCTCCACCATCGCGAACGACCAGTCGCTGACCGGCGCGTCCGGCAAGACGTCCGCCGCGGCCTCCACGACCGCCACGGCCTCCGCGGTCCCCGCCGCGCAGATCGCGGTGACCGTGGAGAACGGCACCGCCGTCACCGGCCGCGCCGCCGCCATCGCCACCGCCCTGATCGGCAAGGGATTCAGCCCCGACACGACCACCGGCAACGCCTCCGGCGCCGCCTCCAGGACCACGCTCACGTACGGCGCCGGGAAGAAGGCCGAGGCCCAGACCGCCGCCAAGGCCCTGGGCCTGGCCTCCTCTCACCTCAAGCAGGGCACGGGCACCGGTCTGACCCTGGTGATCGGCACCGACTGGACCAGCGGCACCACCTACCCGGGCACCACCGCCTCCTCCGCCGCCCCCGCCGACACCAAGGCCGCCACATCCAACGCCCACGCCCAGACCGCCGACCAGTCCAAGACCTGCGCCAAGGTCAGCACCTACAAGACCGTCAGCCTGAACGGCGTCGCCATGACCCCGACCCAGGCCTACGCGGCAGCGGGCAGCGAAAAGGACTCGGCGCCCTGAGGGTCGGTCCTTCTTCTCGCCCAGTTGCTGGACATACCGCTGGACCGCCGGGGCGAGAAGCCCTCGGGACGCGGTCCGCGGCTCTCTCCTGTTCGGGCTGACGTTCGGGTTCACGTTCGGGGTGGCATTCGGGGCCGCGACCGGGGTCACCTGGGGATTCCCCTCGGGGCTCGCCTTCGGGATCACGTCCGGTCGGTTTCTGCCCCGCCGACTTCATGGACCGGCCAGCAGCACCTCCAGCGCCAGCGCCGTATCCGGATGGAGACCGGCCAGTGCCGCGCCCGACGGGCCGGGATTCGCCGTCCCCCAGGTCCCGTCGCAGCCCAGCAGACTCGCCACCGCGTCGCACGTCGCCGGGTGGGCGGCGAGCAGCGCGGCACCGCGGTCGTCGTCCGCGCGCCGCGCCGGAGGCACGGCTTGCGGCTCCGGCTGCGCCCGCCACGGCGGCGCCCACGCGTCCAGCACGGCGAGGCGGCCGGGGAAGATACGTCCGGCCTCACGGATCAGCAGGGGGGCCAGCTCGGAGCCACCTGAGCGCAAGGTGGTGATCAGGGTGGGCAGCCACGGCAGAAGGACCGGGTCCGGCAGCCGTCCGAACGCGTTCGACACGGCTTCCACGACGAAGTCGGTGAGGCCCGGGACGGGTTCGAGGGCGTGTACGAAGCCGCTGAGGTAGCGCGGATAGGCGGGCACCACCAAGGGGTTGCCGAGCAGTTCGTCGCACCTCGCCCGGAGGTCCGCGCGGGAGAGGTTCCCGAGCTGCGTCTGGGCCGCCCACAGCAGCGCCGTCTTCGACGGGTCCTCGGGGTGCGACTGGGCGACCGCCAGCTCCAGTTGGGTCCGGTCGCAGCCCAGCGACAGTGCCAGGCTCTCCATGCTGAACAGGAAGCCCAGCATCGCCGCGACGTGGCGGACGGTGGCGTCTTCGTCGGTGAACGCCGTCGGCAGCAGGGTGCAGTAGTGCGCGTATCCGGCCTTGACGAAGGACTCGATCCACGGCGGCAGCACCGGCTCGCTGGTGCGGTAGTACGCCAGCAGCCGTCGCACTCGGCGCAGTACCTCCGGTGCGCCGTCGACGCTGCGTTCGGCCGACAGCACCTCCAGGGCGCGGGTGCCCAGCTCGTCGGTGAGGCGACGGCCGCCCAGGTACAGCGTCGCGTCCTCGACGGCTTCCAGGACGGTCGCCGCGGTGGCTCCCGGCGCGTACGCCGTGCGGCGCAGGCGCTGTTCGAGAACCTGCTCGATGCTGACGCCCTCGTAGCCGAGCTCGATGAGCGCACGCTGGTGGGTGCCCAGCGCCAGGTCCCAGGACTCCTGGATCGGCCGCTCCCCCAGCTTCCGCTCGCCCATGATCGGCCGCGCGGCGCCCTGTGGCATCAGATACCGCAGCATCCACAGCACGTCCGAGCACCTCCCCAGCTCCGGCTGGGAGGCGACGTCCAGCAGCGCCCGCTGCACACCGCGCTGTTGGAGCTTCAGGTTCAGCGGCGCGAGCCGGTCGTGCACGTCGCGCGCCAGAGGGGGCAGCGCGTCGTAGCCGACCTGGCCGATCCGGTCGCCGCCCATCATGATGTCCACCAGGCGGCGCACATCGCGCCGGCCCGGCACGGTGTCCTTCTCGATACAGGTGACGGCCGCGTCCTGGAAGTCGTACGGCGTCGGCTTGGCCCGGTCGCGCATCCCGGCCAGCAGGATCGACGTCTCGAACACCGCGATGGCGTCGGCGGTGGAGGCGAGATAGCCATTGCGGCGCGCGGCACGCACGATCTCCACCGACCAGCCGAGCAGTTCGGCCTCGTCCAACCGGTCCAGCACGGGCGGTTGCCGCAGAAAGCCGGTCAGCTTGTCCGAAGGCGGGAGGGCCGGTTCCGAGGGCGGGAGAGCCCGTGCGGGAGCCGCCGCGGCCGTGGTCTTCTTGGCCCTCGTTTTCTTCGCGCCCGCCTGTCCCTCCAGACGATACGGCTCCACGCGCGTGCGCTTGACGTTCTTCGCCCAGACCGTCGCGGCGATCGACACCGAGCCGGCGGCGAGGCCGAACTGCGCCTCGATCGCCGCGTGGCTGGACGGAATCAGGCCGTGCTGCCACTTGGTGGCGGTGCGCGGGCCGATCTCGAAGGTGTCGGTGCCGTGGACGCCGAACTCCGCGACCCGGCTGGCCGCGTGGAAGGCGCCGCAGATGTAGAGGCAGTCGTCGGGATCGGTGCCGGTCGCGGTCAGGTGCTCGCGCATCCTGGTCCACATGTAGCGCTCGCGGTCCTCGTCCACGCGCACCCGATGGGGGTCGCCGGGTGCGAGGCGCCGGAAGAGGCTGCCGATCAGGAGCATGACCTGGCGGTAGGTGTCGTGGTCGCTGTCGCCGAGCGGCAGTTCGACGTACTGGTGCCACCACTCCGACCAGTGCCGCACCCTGCCGTGCCGCAGCAGGTGTTCCTCCAGTTCGGCGAAGCGCGGCCGCAGGTCACCGATCTCCACGCCGACCGCGTCGCCGTGCAGCGCGGCCTCCTCCTCAGCGGGCGGTGCGTCGGGGTCGGCAGGCTCGGCGGAGTGCGTGGTCCCGCGCGCGTCCCATTGGAAGACGTGGTCCGAGGAACGGTCGACGAGGACCAGTTCGACGCCGGGCGTGTCCAGTGCGTAGGCGATCGCCTGGTACTCGGCCGAGGCCTCGGTGATCGGTGCGACCACCGACAGCGGGGACCACTCGGCAGGGAAGCCGTCGACCTCGGTCGCGAATGCCTGCACCGCCACCGGGAGCCTGCAGTTGCGCAGTTCGGTCAGCAGCGGCGCCATGTCCTCGCACAGCTCCAGGTACACGACCTTCGGCTGCTTCTCCCGCAGTCGGCGTGCCATCGCGAGCGCCGAGGCGGGCGAGTGGTGGCAGACGGGGAAGATCTCCAGTGGCTCGCGCACCGCGCGGTCGACGTCGTCGACGAGGCCGAGGAGGATGCCCTCCAGGGCGTCGGGACCGTCGGCGAACGTCGCGGCGGCCTCCTGCAACTGCCCGCGCAGCGCTTCGAAGGTCCCCTCCCGCGTGCCGCTCTTGGTCCCCTCGTGCGTGCCCTCGTGCGTGCCCTCGTGGGTACTCTCGTGCGTGCGGCTCATGACAGGGTGGCGATCGCGTCGCGGCCGCCCTCCAGGAACTCCGGCCAGGATCCGCCCTCTTCCTTGCTGCGCGGCTCGACGACGCCGTGCAGGTACTTGTTGAGGATGGCCAGATCCTCGGGCTCGCGCCGGGCCAGTGACCCGACCAGCGAGGAGGCCAGCGTGTGGGCGGTCAGGGCGCGCTCGCCGAAGAAGTTGCTGTGCAGGATCGCGTCCTCGAGCACGCCGATCTGTTCGGCGGTGGACAGCGCGGACTCCAGCTTCTCGTCGTCGCTGCCGGCCGCTGCCGCCGAGGCGCGCAGATCGGCGAAGCTCTGCAGCAGAACGTCGAGCAGCGTCGGCGGCACGTCCAGTTCGAGCTGGTGGCGGCGCAGCAGTTCCTCGGTGCGGAAGCGGACGATCTCCGCCTCGCTCTTCTTGTTCGTCACCACCGGGATGCGGACGAAGTTGAAGCGGCGCTTGAGCGCCGAGGAGAGGTCGTTGACGCCCCGGTCGCGGCTGTTGGCGGTGGCGATGATCGAGAAGCCGGGCTTGGCGAAGACGATGTTGTCGCTGTCCAGCTCCGGGACCGAGATGTACTTCTCGGAGAGGATCGAGATCAGTGCGTCCTGGACGTCACTGGTGGAGCGGGTGAGTTCCTCGAAACGGCCGATCGCGCCGGTCTCCATCGCGGTCATGATCGGCGAGGGGATCATCGACTCCCGCGACTGGCCCTTGGCGATGACCATGGACACGTTCCAGGAGTACTTGATGTGGTCCTCGGTGGTGCCGGCCGTGCCCTGCACGACCAGCGTCGAGTCGCGCGAGATCGCGGCGGACAGCAGCTCGGCCAGCCAGCTCTTGCCGGTGCCGGGGTCGCCGATGAGCAGCAGGCCACGGTCGGAGGCCAGCGTGACGATGGACCGCTCGACGAAACTGCGGTCGCCGAACCACTTCTGCGGGATCTCCCGGTCCAGGCCGTCGGAGCGCTCGGAGCCCAGGATGAAGAGCCGGACCATCTTCGGGGACAGCCGCCAGGAGAAGGGCTTGGGGTTGTCGTCGATGGACTCCAGCCAGTCCAGTTCCTCGGCGTACTTGATCTCGGCGGGGGCGCGCAGCAGGTCGGACATAAAGGGCCTTTCTAAGCGTCTGAGCGTCTGGGGCTGGGCCTCTGGGCCTCTGGGCCTCTGGGCCTCTAAGCGAGAAACGTCTTGAGCTCGTGGACGAGCTTGCGGATGTGGCCGGAGAGCACCGGCGTACCGAGATCCTTGAAGCGCTCCCGGAACCACGGGTTGACGCTGCCGCGGCCGGAGCTGGTCACCGAGCCGACCGGGATGAACTTGGCTCCCGAGCGGTGAATGGCGGCCATGCTGTCGAACAGCGGCTGGGATCGCCATTCGTAGAAGTCGGAGATCCACACCACGACGGTGTTGCGGGGCTCGGCGATCTTCGGCTGGGCCAGTGCCATGGCGACGGTGCCGTCGGTGCCGCCCCCGAGGTTGGTGCGCAGCAGGGTCTCGAAGGGGTCGTGCACCCATGGCGTGAGGTCGAGCGCCTGTGTGTCGTACGCGATCAGGTGGACGTCCACCTTCGGCAGCCCGGCGAAGATCGACGCCAGGATGGTGCAGTTCACCATCGAGTCGACCATCGAGCCCGACTGGTCCACGACGACGATCAGCCGCTGGGGCGTCGTCTTGCGGGCGGTGTGCCGGTAGTAGAGGCGGTCGACGTACAACCGCTCCTCCTCCGGGCTCCAGTTGGTGAGGTTCTTCCAGATCGTGCGGTCGAGGTCGAGGTTGCGGAACACCCGCTTGGGCGGGACGGAGCGGTCCAGGGCGCCCACCGTGGCCTTCTCCACCTGGGTGCGCAGCACTTCGGCGACCTCGTCGACGAAACGTCGGATCAGGGCCTTGGCGTTGGCCAGCGCGACGCCGGACAGATTGTTCTTGTCCCGCAGCAGCTGCTCGATCAGCGACATGCTCGGAGTCAGCTGCGCGGCGAGCTTGGGGTCGGCCAGCACCTCACGCAGCCGCATCCGCTTGACGAGATCGGCCTCGAGGGCGCCGAGTTCCGGCCCGATCGCCGGAATCAGCCGGCTGAGATCGGGCGTCGTGCCCGGGCCGCCGGTGCCGGTCGGACTGACACCGCGTCCCGCGGCACCTCCCCCGGTCCCTCCGCCGGCCCGGCCGCCGCGCAGCTCGCCGGGCTTGCAGCCGAGGGCGCGCTCCAGCCAGCCCGCGTCGGACTGCCAGCGCGCCAGCTGTCCGGCGGTGACCGTACCGGAGCCGACGGCGAAGACGTTGAGCAGCACCTTCGACACCAGCGCCGCGCGCCGTACTTCGACAGCCCGGTCGCGGGCACCGTCGGCGGTTTCGGGGCCTGGATCGGGCGCCATCAGACCGGCGAACTCTGCGGCCAGCTCCGGGTGGCGCTGCACGATCGAGTCGACGGAGGCCCCCGGGTCCAGCAGCGCGGACGGCAGCCCGATGTCCTCGACGACGGCGAGGCTCGCCGATTCCAGCGTGGTCTGTTCCTCGTGGTCGAAGAGCCGGGCGAGGAGCCGCCAGTAAAGGACCTGACGGCGGTTGTCGTGGGGATTCACCCCGGGGTTCTGTGGGTCCGTGTGCTCGGCGTGCTCGGCGTGCTCGGCCAGTTTTTCCGTCGGGTGCTCCGTCATTTCCGCAGCAACCTCCCCGCCCGCTCCCGCAGCACGGCCACGGCGTCGGTGGCGGCCTTCTCGGCCTTGACCCCGACCTTGTCGGTCGTGCCCCCGGCCCATCCCCCGGCGTGGATCGCGAGAGCCTTCTTCCGTACGGTCGTCTCGACGGCCAGCGGCTGGACGCTGAACGATCCGGCGTCCCAGCGGAGCAGCCCGATGCACGCGCCGGACGCCGCGACGGCCTCGGGGGTGAGCGGGCCGGCGGTGGGAATGCGGTCGGTGTCGACGGCGAGCGGGTGTCCGGCGACGATGAACGTCAGTGCGTCGCCGTCTTCCTGAGCGGCCTTCTGGACTGCCTTCTGGACGGTCTTCTGAGCGTCCTCCTGGGCGTCGTTCTGGGCGGCCTTCTGAACGACGTAGCCCTGCAGGAACACGGGGACGGCGATACCTGCCGGGTGGCGGTCCAGCGGCGCGGTCACCTGAGCGGTCGCGGTGGACAGGGCGACACGGGCGGTGGCGAAGGCGTCGGCAGGCTCGCTCGGGCGGGCCTGCTCGTCGCTCCAGATCAGGTCGCCCTCAGCGGTGACCGGCATGTCGGTGAGGTCCATCGAGCGGCCTTCGCTGAGGGCTGCCAGAAGCGACAGGTGCGGGCGGAGCAGCTGCCAGAGGCCGGCTCCGACGACCGTGTCGGGCTTCGGCACCGATACTCCGGCACGCACCAGGCGGGGCGCGCCACCGTCCGCGGGCTCGAACACCGCGTGGACCTGGGCCTGTGCGGCGGTCGCGTGTTCCTGCACGTCGACGCCGAGAGGCAGCAGGCGGCCGGTGGCCGTACCGGTCGCGGGCACGTCGGCCGCACCGGGAACTGTCAGGAGCATCGCACGCGACCAGAGGTCCCCCCAGCGGCGTACCGGAATCCTCTCCAGAGACGCGCCCGGGCAGGAGGCGGCGAGTTCGGCGGAGAACCCGTCGAGGAGGATCGCCAGGCGGCGCAGGGCCGGGTCCGGAAGCATCGCGGAGACGACTTGCGCCGCCCCGGAGACCAGGTCGTGGTCGATGCCCTGCCAACCGGCGCGCGCGAGATCGGAGAGCCAGGAGCGGGCCGCGGAGAGCAGGTTCGCCGGTTGCCGTCCGCCGGGCGCCGGGCGGGTCTCCTCACCGTGGGTCCGGCCGGTCGCCTCCTCGACACGGGTCATCAATGCGTCGTGGACGGAGCCGAGCAGTGCGGTGCGGGCGGCGGCGAGGGCGACGAAGTGGTCCTCGCTCGCGGCTCCGGCCGCCGCCTTCTCGGCCGCCTCGGCGACCCTGGCGGCCAGTGGCGTCCCCGTGACGGCGTGGGCGAGCTCCGTCAGGCCGGCGGCCTGGGCGGGCTGGGGACGGAGCAGGCCGGCGACGAGGGCCTGATCGAAGGCGTCGACGGCCGCCAAGGCTTCGTCAAGCCCGGCGATGGTGTCGGAGAGCGGGTGGGCGCGCTCCCCCACGATCGAACCGAGCTCGCACTGGGGCACTCTCATCGCCACCGCCCTGGTCGGCGGGAACCACTGCATCTCCGGCAACGGCGCGGTGGTCGGCGCGAGTTCCAGGTAGGCCAGGTGCCGCAGGAACCGGCTGAAGACGGGCGCGGCGGCCTTGATGTCCCCCTGCGATGGGCGTGTGTCGCTCATGTCGGCGGTGATGGACAGCGCGCTCGGCGCCCCGTCCACGGTCTCGACCCTCAGGTAGCGGGCGACGCGCTCGGCGCCGTACTGCAGCACCGCCTCGTTGATCAGGGCCCGGATGTGATTGCAGAACATGCCCCGCGCGCCGCCGCAGGGCCGGTTGTTGTTGGTGCTGCAAGCGAACGCGTAGGTGCCGACCGCGACCGACGAGACATAGACCCGCTCGATGTCCGAGCCGCTGGACACCACGCCCTGCAAGCGTCCGTCGGCCAGCTCGACGAACGGGACCTTGGCGAGCTTGCGCGGCCGCGCGGGTGCTATCACCCGCGCCGAGCTCGACCTCTCCCAATCCGACAACGCACCATCTCCTATGCACCAAGGGGGACTTCCTCGCCACATCGGCGGGACACGACTGAACATACTGGCGACCACTGACAACGCCGCCCGCGCACGCACAGCCGCGGCACGCACAGCAGCGCCACGCATGGCGTCGAGAGCAGGGTCAGCCCGCAGACGAGGTGGCGCCCATCCGGTCGCCGCCCACGGCCAAGGGCGCCGCGGACCGGGTACGGCCACCGCTTCGGCGCGGGACGGAACGCACGGTAAACCGGATTACCACGCAGCGCCCCCGTCACCGTCAGAGCAGCGACCACATGGGACCTGTTCAGGGCAGGCCCACGGGGCCCCGTCGATGCGGGTACGAGTCTTTGGCCGGGCGGGGGGCAGGAGCTGCGGACCTCTGCCACGGTGAGGGCGCGAGACGGACTGTTTCCTCGGCCGCCCGACGACCACCGCAGCAGCCACGACGGCAGGCAAGGCACGGAGGCGCGGAGGAGCGCAGGCACGGAGGGCGTAGAACGCACGGAACGCGCGAAAGACACAGGCGAGCCCCGCCAGGGTGATGTGCCGGTAGCAGCCGCGACAGCAGCGGACCTGCGTACGCGTCCAGGCCGCACTCGTTCTTGGCGGCCTGGACACACTCTTCGATCAGATGGCCGCACGGCAGCGGCACCTGAGCCGGATGGCGGTTCGCGAGAAGCCCCAGGACACGGTGGAGCGGTGCGGACGGCCGATCCGGTGCGCTGTCAGCCCTGGCGGGCCTTGAAGCGCGGGTTCTTCTTGTTGACGACGAAGACCACGCCGCGCCGGCGGACCACCTGGGCCCCGGGCTTGGCCTTCATCGAACGCAACGACTTGCGCACCTTCATAGCTCTGCTCTCCTTTTGCTGGGAACCCGGACCGCCGTCAGTGCCGCGGCGAGGCCGCACGGCCGTAACGACGCTCGAAGCGCTCCACACGGCCGGCGGTGTCCATGACCCGGGAGGTCCCTGTGTAGAAGGGATGGCTCGCCGACGAGATCTCGACATCGATCAGGGGGTACGTGCTGCCGTCCTCCCACTCGATCGTCCTGGACGAGTGCGCTGTCGAACGGGTCAGGAACGCGGCGTCCGCGGCCCGGTCGCGGAAGACGACCGGCCGGGATTCAGGGTGTATACGAGGCCTCATGAGGATTCCTTCCTTACGACTGTCCGCCCGGCGACGCCGGGCTCGGCTCAGCGTTCTTCCCGGAACGGGACGTGCTCCCCGGCCACCGGGTCGTACTTGCGCAGGACGAGCCGGTCGGGGTCGTTTCGGCGGTTCTTGCGCGTCACGTAGGTGACGCCGGTCCCGGCCGTCGACTTCAGCGTCACGACCGGTCGCGCAGTGTTGCGTGCCATGAGGTCCTCCTTCCGCCCACATCACGCGATCTTGACTCGCGCATGTCAGCTACGTGTGCTGTAACAGCACCCCTGGTCGCCACATTCCCGCCACACCCGGGCCGCACGGCCGCCCCCTACGCGGATCCAGGCGGCGCTCAAGCCTGCCGGTCGCAGGCGTGGCAGCGATCATTCGGAGATGAGACCTTTCGGGGATGAGACCCGAAGTGCACGTGTTCATAGCCGATGGCCCCTGCCTGACCAGGACGCCGACGAAGAGGAGATCGACCGACGCGACGGACAGCTCGGGGCGATCCACCGACCCGTGACCGGAGAAGAGGCGAGAGCACTGGTCTCCTGTTTCGGTCCGGACGACTGCTATGGCGTCGCCTGGACACTGCTGCACCTCATCGAGACAGGCCCGAACCCGGTGCTGACCACCCCGCCCTCGCCGGACGCGAACGAGTGGCAGCACACCCTCTGGAGGCGGATCGTGAACGGCGGCCTCGCCCCGGGCGGCGTGACGGCGTAGCAACATGCCGAGCAGGCCGCGAATCCGGCACGCACTCGCTGCAGCGGCGCGGCGTTCTGCGCCGCCGAACGGAAAGTTCTGCGCCGCCGAACGGAAAATCTGCATCGGCCGCCGGTCGTCCCCACCTGACGTCGAGGGGCGAGTTGACGACGGCGGCCAGGATGGCTTCGGTGCCGTGAGGGGTCAACGAGGCTGCCCAGAAGCAAGCCCCGCCTCCAAAGTATCGGAGGCGGGGCTGTGTGGAGCGCCGGGCAGGCCTTGCACCTGCATCTCCCCGCAGGAAGCGGGACGTCTTTCCTTGGACCACCAACGCGAGGCCTACCGCCGAGAGTTCCGGCGGGCTGCTCAAGATCCATGGTAGCGCACCCACAGCGGCCGCCGAACCGCCCCACGGTCGCCGCCATGGCGCGTCTCGCACCCGACCGTCCCGGTGGAAGGTACGGCTGGTGAGAGTGGGGTGTGTGTTTCCCCAGCGTTACGTGGTTCGCCCGAATGTGTGCCTAGGGTGATCGACGGAACTGGCCCATCTCGTCGCCGGCGGGTGCGGGTTGCCCCGGCGACAGGCACTGAGCGGCCGAGCGCCGGAGCCCGCGGGGAAACCGCCCACGCTCTGTGAAGCAGGCGACAGAACGACAAGGGGTGTTGATGGAAGGCGCGGATCTTCCAGTGGGGAACCGGTGCGCGCCGGACCGGAACGTCGTCGGTCAGTTGGTGCGGTAGGCCCTTGTGAGGTGGGACGAGAGCCGGAAGAACGAAGTGGGAACGACACCGGCGCAGGCCCCGGAGGAAAGTCGGAGCCGAGCGGGTGGGCGAGCGGAGGGACGGGCCGTCCCCTGGGTCGCGCGGCAGGAACGCAACGGCGTGCGGCCCCATATCGCCGTGCTGGCGGCATGGACGTTGCTCTGGTTCCTGATGGTGCAGAGGCATGGCGGGATCTCCTGGCACTACTTGCGGACCGGAGGTGAACTGCTCTTCGGTGGCGTGCCCGGCGGTGGTCTGGCCATCTACGCCAACCATCCCGAGCTGCAGATCGGACCCGTGAGCTTTCTGGCGGCCTCGCTGTTCGTCCCGCTGCCGCCCCACCTGGCCGAGGTGCTGGCGGAGGCGGTGATGTCTGGGCTCGGCCTCTACATGCTGGTCCTGGTAGGCCGTAGCGCGGCCGACTACAACCGCGGCACCGGACTCAACCACCGCCGGCTCCAGCAACGGGTGCTGGTGGCGGGCGTGGCCTTCATCCCGATGTGGGTCGAAGTAGCGGTCCGTTTCGCCCACTTGGACGACGTTCTCGCGCTGTTCTTCACCACCCTGGCCGTACGTGCCCTGGTGCGGGGCCACGGGCGCACGGTGGGCGTCATGCTCGCCCTGGCGGTGGACTCGAAACCCTGGGCGTTGGCGTTCACGGCTCTGCTGCTCGCCCTGCCGGCCGCGCGACGACGGAATTCCGCGCTCTGGACGGTCGGCCTGGTGGCCGTCGCATGGCTGCCGTTCTACGTCACTCATCTCGGTTCGGCGGCCGCCGCCAGATTCACGATCGCCAATCAGTCCGCTTCGGCACTCCGCTGGCTGGGGGTGTTGGCGCCGACCACACCCTGGTGGGACCGCCCGGCCCAGGTACTGCTGGGACTTGGGCTCGGCACACTGGCGGTCCTCAGAGGGCGCTGGCCGGCCGTCGTTCTGCTCGGCGCCGACGCCCGCATCGCGCTCGACCCGAGTGTCTACACGTACTACACCGCCTCGATCCTGCTGGGCACCCTTTTGTGGGACGCGGTCGGACAGCGTCGCCTCGTACCGTGGTGGAGCTGGATCGCCCTGCTCACCCTGTACGGCAGCACCCTGCTGGTGCCCTCCGCTCATATCTGTGGCCTGATCCGGCTGGCGTTCGCCGCCGGCTCAGCGGGCTACGTCCTGCTGAAGCCCGCCCCGCGCCGCCGGCGAACAGCGGCGAAGGATCCTTCTGCGGCTTCCCTGGACGCGTGACGTCCACGTGGTCAGGAGTCGTACGCGCCCCGTACCGACGCCACCTCGGTGGCTCGGGGCCGGACAGCGCGGCGGGCGTGTCCGCGATCACGATCGCCACGTACGCGCGCCTCGGCATCCCGCAGAGGGGCAGGGATGAATGGGTTGATGAATGTCACACGCCCAAAAAACTCCCAATTAGTACATACCGATATTTTCGGTGCACCGGCGCCTTCTCCGCCCCTGTAGCGTCGCCGTCGTTCGGGAATCGGAACGTGCCTGCGAGTGGACGGCCGATGTGACCGCAGACACAGAGCAGGGAACCTTCATGCCGGAAATGCACACGCTGCGCCGCACGCGGCGTGGACTGGCCGCGACCGCGGCCGCCGGGGCAGTGCTCGCGGCGCTCTCCGCCGCCGCCCCGGCCCAGGCGAGCACCGCCGACGCCACCGCCACAGTCGGCGGCTCGCAGGTGAAGTGCGCCTCACAGCGGCCAGGGCTGGCGGACCGGCTTTCGCAGGACATCGCCGGCGCCCTCCGCGGGCGCGCCGGCACCTCGGCGCTCGCCCTGTACGACCGCACCACGGCGACCTCGTGCACGTTCCGGGCCGATGCCGCCTTCGACTCGGCGAGCGTGGTCAAGGTCACGATATTGGGGGCACTGCTGCGCCAAACCATGGAGCAGCACCGCGGCTTGACCCCTCGCGAGATGGAACTGACCACCGCGATGATCACCAAGTCGGACAACGACTCGACGAACGTCCTGTGGCACCAGATCGGCCCCGTCGGCATCCAGCATTTCCTGACCGTGGCCGGAATGCGCGACACCGTCCCCGGCCCCAAGGGCTACTGGGGACACACCCAGGTCACGGCCGGCGACCAGCTGAAGCTGCTCCGACTGCTCACCTCGGACAACTCGGTGCTCGACCGGGACGCCCGCACCTACGCCCTCCGTCTGATGAACCGAGTCGTGCCCCAACAGCGCTGGGGCGCACCGGCCGGGGCGCCCGCGACCGCGACCGTCCAGGTCAAGAACGGCTGGCTGCCGCGTACGACCAACGGCTGGCGGGTGCACAGCGTCGGCGTGTTCACCGATGGCGGTCACGACTACGGAATGGCCGTGCTCTCGCAGGGCAGCCGAACGATGGGCGAGGGCGTCGCGACCGTCGAGGGTGCCGCCCACGCCATCAATCGCGACCTGAACCTGCCGACCACCGCATAGGCATCCAATTGGGGCGATTCCCAGCCTCGATTCAATATCACTATAAAGATAAAATATCAACGCCAAGACCTTGCGATATGCATCACCTCCAATGGAGGGGTGAAGGCCATGGGTACTTCCGAAGCGGCACCCGCCACGCACGCCGGGCATCCCGGCCTGCGGCGAGAAGTCGGATTCATCGGGCTGATCTGGGCTTCGGAGGGGTCGATCATCGGATCCGGCTGGCTGTTCGGCGCGCCCGGCGCGCTGGCGGTGGCCGGCCCGGCCGCGATCATCTCCTGGGGAGTCGGAGGCGTCGCGATCCTCATCCTGGGGTTGGTGCATGCCGAACTAGGCGGGATGTATCCGGTGTCCGGCGGCACGGCCCGTTTCCCGCACTACGCGTTCGGCGGTGCCGCGGGAGCGTCGTTCGGCTGGTTCTCCTGGCTCCAGGCGGCCACGGTGGCGCCGATCGAGGTGCTGGCGATGATCACGTACGGTCAGCACTACTCCTGGGCGAACGGCTGGCTGAAGACCCAGGGCGGCCAGCACCTCCTGACCGCTTCCGGGATCGCCGTCGCAGTCGGGCTGATGGCGGTGATCACCGCCATCAACTTCCTGAGCATCCGCCTGCTGGCGCGCACCAACAGCGCGGCGACCTGGTGGAAGGTCAGTGTCCCGCTGCTGACGATCTTCGTGTTCGCCATCGCCCAGTTCCACGCCGGAAACTTCACCGCCGCCGACGGGTTCGCCCCCTACGGCGCGAAGGGCATCCTCTCCGCGGTCTCCACCGGCGGCATCATCTTCGCGCTGCTGGGTTTCGAACAGGCCGACCAGCTGGCCGGTGAGAGCGCCGACCCGAAACGCGACATCCCGCGCGCGGTGATCGGCTCCATCGTGATCGGCGCGATCATCTACATCCTGCTTCAGGTCGTGTTCCTCGCCGCGCTTCCCCCTTCGCAGATTCAGGGCACCTGGGCCACCGCCGCCTTCAACACACTGACCGGTCCGTTCGCGCAGGTCGCCACGCTCATCAGCCTGGGCTGGCTGGCCACGATCCTCTACCTCGACGCGGTGGTCTCTCCCGCCGGCACCGGCCTCATCTACATCACCGGTTCCTCGCGGGTCTCCTACGGACTCAGCCGCAACGGCTATGTGCCGTCGGCCTTCGAAGCGACCAACCGGAACGGGGTGCCGTGGGTCGGGCTCATCGCCGCCTTCGTCGTCGGCTGCGTCTGCTTCCTGCCGTTCCCGAGCTGGCGCTCGCTGGTGGGGCTGATCACCAGCGCCAGTGTGCTGATGTACGCCGGCGCGCCCCTGTCCTTCGGTGTCTTCCGCCGCCGCCTCCCGGACACCGACCGCCCGTACCGGTTGCCCGGCGGCGTCTGGATGTCCCCGCTGGCCTTCGTCGTCGCCAACCTCATCATCCTTTGGTCGGGATGGACGACGGACTGGAAGCTGGGCGTCGCGATCCTCATCGGCTACGTCATCCTCATCGCCAACCGCGTGTTCAAGATGAACCCGATCACGCCCCAACTCGACATGCGTGCCGCCCAGTGGCTCCCCGCCTACCTGGTCGGCATGGGCCTCATCGTCTACGCCAGCGACTTCGGCCCGCTCGAGCACCCGTGGTTCCCCCTGTGGTGGGACATGCTGGTGGTAGCGGCGTTCAGCCTGGCCATCTACTACTGGGCCATGGCCGTAGCCCTCCCCACCGAACAGATCCAACGCATGGTCGACCAGGTGATCGCCCCGGAAAAGGCCACCCTTCGCTGAACACGGAGAGGGCCCGGCGCTCGCACGCATACGGGATCGGCGTCAAGGTGGGTAGGAGGCATGGTTCAGCCGCTGATCCAGCTGCCTGAGCAGCTTTTCTCGGTGAATGCGCCTCGTGCAGCACTCACTCATCACGCTGGAGCGGACACAGTTCGATCCGGACCCGCGCCGGGCCGTCGCCCGACAGATCCTGACCGACGACCACGAAAAACGGATGGTGCTGGCCGCAAGTCGACCAGCACCATCCGTGTGTAAAGGTAGTGCCCGAGGGGGGACTTGAACCAAATCCCCAACCGGTTGTCCTGCGCGCGGACCTGGAGATTCAGACGGCCCCGCGCGCTGACCGAGGGCGGTTCGAGCCCGCTACGCCGGATGGTGCGCCGCGACGGCCACCAGGACAAGGGGGACCTCGAAGCTCACCCCAACGGATGTTGGAGCAGGGCCGTACCTTGCGCGCGGTGACCGCGACCATGGCCACCGTCGTCGCCTGACCTTCCTCTTCGGCTTCGGCAACGTCTGGACCCTGGCCCCGCGCCTCGGCGTGCCGGACTGGGTGGCCCCCCTCTGGTGGCTCCGGCGGCGGACCTGTCGGTACTCGGCCTGCTCTTGGGCTTCCGCTGCCTCGCCCCGCACGGTGCGGCCTCGGAGCAGTTGCGCCCCGCCCGGCGACTGCTGATCTTCAACGCCACCTCCACTCCCAGGGCGCGCTCCACCTCTACCACGGCGACTGCGACTGGGGCGGGCTGCGGATCGCGATCTCCCCGCTCCGCCGCGTCCCGTGGCACCCCTGGCGCTTCACCGCCACCGACTACCGCGCGGCAGCACGGGCCGCCACTGCCGCCCCACCCCTGGCCGGCACCCCTGCCGCCTCCCCCCTGGGACCCGGCACTCGCCGAGGCCCTGGACGAACACGGCGTACGCGTCGAGGAGGAGGCAGTCCCGGAAGACCTCCTGATCGACCTCGCCTGACCGCCACAGCCGTCACGAGTCCGTCACTGTCAGTGGCCATCTATACCGTTCTTGTCACCGGTATTCGACACACAGCACAAGGGGCAGAAATGGGAAAGCGGACGAAATCCAGGCTGATGACGGTCACTTGCACCTTCGCCGGTTGTCAGAAAACGCAACAGGTCCGCCCGTCACGCATCACCAAGTGTGACGGCTACGCCTGCTGCTCCGAGCACCTTCCGCACAACGACGGCAGTTCAGCGCCACCTCCAGGCCTCGTCCGAGAGACGGTACTGACCGCAGCCGGCGCCTTCTGGGGCTGGCGCGACATCCCGCTCGAACCGGGCCGCCACGCGTCCGTGGAGCGAGCACGGCGGCTGGCGCTCTTCGGCCTCGCGCAGGCCGTCCCGGCGGCTCGGGTCCATGCGGTGGTTTCCGCGTTGATCGAGCCGATGGCCTCGGGCCGCAGCCTTCACATCCTGCACGTCAACGAGATGAGCACGGGGATCGAAACCGATCAAGAGAGTGGCTCCCTGGAGATCGAGTTGCCGAACGTGGTGGCAGCGCTGTGTGTGCTACTCGAGAGCGACCAGCAAGCCGGCGTCATCCTGCGCACGTTCACCGACGAGACCGTACGCCTCCCCGGCCGCAGCGTTCCACTCCCGGTCAAGGAGGTGCGCGGCTGGCTACTCGCCGATGGCCGTCTCCAACCACTGACCGCCAGTGAAATCGCCGACACCTATCGCGCGGGGCCGGATCCGGATCCGGCCCCGGGGGTGATGCCGCCGCCCATGGAGTGCGACGTCCGGTTCCACGACGCATGGCACGTCGATCTCCCCAGCTGACATCGCGGGCTGCCGCACACCGAGTTGCACGTGCGGCAGCCCGGCCCTGGCGGACAACGCCGGCCTGCCTTTCAGCCGCGCATACGGGTCGATCAGCCGCAACGGCCTGCGGGCGGCTTCCGGTCGGCAGACAGCCGACGGCAAGGACAGGCAGGAACGCGGCCCTGAAATCCGACAGTCGATCCTCGACATGCACGTGGCGATCGGACAACGGGATTTCGGACTCGAGGGCCCCTGACTTCTTCGGCCGCGACCGACCGGGGAGCGCTCAGAGAACATCGCTTACCCGTTCAAGGTCTAAAAGTCCGGAGTATGCCTAGGCGTTGCAACTCCTCAATGTGCTCAGCTGCGCGCCGTGGTGCTTCGCCGCATCCGCGGTGACCCGAGCGGGCCTCCCGAATATGCGGTGCCGGACCAGTCAGGCGCCGCGCGACCACCGGTCGCGGACGGAACGCCATGCGGTCGCCGTGCTCCAGGTCCTGCGCCGACGCTTGGAGGTCGGGCATGACAGCCGGGGTCGCCGACAAGCCGTCCGCGCGGCGGCCGGCGACCGTGGGGCCCATTGGGCGGGGACGGAATTGTTTGGAACCCTCACGCGCTGATGAAGCCAGAGGGCATGGGATGCCGGCAGTGTGCGAGCCGAGCAGCCCGAATGACCGAGGCGACAGACATTGGAGGGGCCGAAATGGCAGCGCAGACGCAGAGGGCCGTACTGGCGGGCGGATGCTTCTGGGGGATGCAGGACCTGATCCGCCGGCTCCCGGGCGTGACAGCGACCCGGGTCGGATACACCGGGGGTGACGTGCCGAACGCGACGTACCGTAACCACGGCACCCACGCAGAGGCCATTGAGATCCTTTTCGACCCCGAGAAGACCGACTTCCGCGCGATCTTGGAGCTCTTCTTCCAGATCCACGACCCGAGCACCAAGAACCGCCAAGGCAACGACATCGGTCTCAGCTACCGCTCTGCGATCTACTACGTGGATGACGAGCAGAAGCGGATCGCCGAGGACACCATCGCGGATGTGGACGCCTCCGGACTATGGCCCGGCAAGGTCGTCACCGAGGTCGAGCCGGTCGGCCCCTTCTGGGAGGCCGAGCCCGAGCACCAGGACTACCTGGAGCGTTACCCCGACGGCTACACCTGCCACTTCCCGCGCCTGGGATGGCGGCTGCCCGCCCGCGCGGACGGCTGACCGCGCGAGGCGGCAACCAGCTCGTCCAGCGTGAGGAAGAACGGCGCGTGCGTTGGCGACCGGGCCGGGGAGCGGAACGAAAGTCCGACGACGCAGTGTTGCGCGGGCCAGGCCAGACCCCCATGACCGTGATTGCAGTCCTTGAGGTCCCGGATTTCCGGGGAGCATGTCAAGGCATGGTGCGTCCGGGCGTTCGGGTTTGGTCGGCCGCGGCCCGTGTACCGCCGACATGGTCAGGGGCGTTCATGCTGGCGAGCAGACGCAGGCGTTCTTCGGAGGCGCTGCCCGGCTGTGCGTGGTAGGTGATCAGCGTTTGCCCGTCAGTGCCCGGGACCAGCAGCTTTTCGTAGTGCAGTTCCAGAGGGCCGGCCTGGGGGTGATGAAGCAGGCTGGTGCCAGTGGTCTTGTGCTTGACGTCCTGTCGGGCCCAGAGAGTGCGGAAGCGCTCGCTGCGCAGGGAGAGTTCTCCGACGATCTCGACAAGGCGCGAGTCTTCGATGTTCGCGCCGACAACCGAGCGCAGGTACGGGACGACCCGGGCGGTCATGTCTTCCCAGTCCTGATGGAGTTCCCGCATCTCTGGTTCCAGGAACGCGGCCAGAATGCCGTTGTGCCCCGGCGCGTTGAACGGTGAGAGCGCGATGGCGAGGCTGTTGGCGGCCAGGACGTCCATGTATGTGCCGTGGATGTACGCCGGGGTGAGTGGCCAGGAGTCGATGAGCGTGCGCATGCCGTCGCTGACCTGCTCCGGCTTGCGGGGCCGCTTGCGCCGCGGGCTCTTCCGTGTGGCGATCTCCAGCAGGTAGGTCGTCGCCTCCTCGTCCAGTCGCAGGGCGCGGGCGATGCTGTGCAGGACCTGCTCCGAGGGGTTCCTGTCGCGGCCCTGCTCCAAGCGGTTGTAGTAATCGGAGCTGATCCCCGCGAGGAAGGCGACCTCCTCCCGGCGCAGCCCCGGGACGCGCCGGTTGCCGTGATCCCAGGCTTCATCGGGCTGGACCAGTTCCCTGCGGGCGCGCAGATACCGGCCCAGTGCGTTGGCGTCACCGGTGGCTGTCATGTTTCCAGCGTACGGACGCGTTCCGGGCTCATGGGTGGCCCTGTCAGTCCCAGTCTCAACCCGTCCTTGCTCGTCCCGCAGCGTTCGGCGCAGTCTGACAGCGCAATGCGAACGACCGGAGGAATGCATCACATGTCACAGCTCTTCACGACCCCGTTCGGCCGCGACAGCACCGGCTCGGAGGTGATCGAAGGCGTCGACCTGTCAGGCAGGCGGGCGATCGTCACGGGAGCCAACTCGGGTATCGGCGTCGAGACCGCCCGCGCTCTGGCCGCCAACGGCGCCGAGGTCACGCTCGCCGTCCGCCGTCCGGAAGCCGGCGAGCAGGTCGCGGCTGTCCTGCGCAAGGCCACCGGGAACGAGGCGATCCACGTCGCCCGCCTGGACGTGGCCGACCTGGAGTCGGTGCGGGCGCTGACTGCCGCCTGGCAGGGTCCGTTGCACATTTTGATCAATAACGCCGGCATCATGATGCCGCCGGAACTCGTGCGGGGCATCGGCGGCCACGAGCAGCAGTTCGCCACCAACTACCTGGGGCACTTCGCCCTGGCCCTGGGGCTGCACCGCGCCCTCGCCGACGGCGACGGCGCGCGCCTGGTCTCGGTCTCCTCCAGCGGCCATCTCTTCTCTCCCGTCGTCTTCGACGACATCGACTTCCGCTTCCGCCCGTACGACGCGCTCGTCGCCTACGGCCAGTCCAAGACCGCCGCCGTCCTCCTGGCCGTCGAGGCGCAGCGCCGCTGGTCCGGCGACGGCATCACGGCCAACTCCCTGCACCCCGGTGCGATCGCCACCAACCTCCAGCGGCACACCGGAGGCCTGCGGACCCCCGAGCCCTACCGCAAGACGATCGAGCAGGGCGCCGCGACCACCGTGTTCCTCGCCGCTTCCCCGCTGGTCGAAGGCGTCGGTGGCCGCTACTTCGAGGACGTCAACGAGGCGCCTCTCGTCCACGCCCGGCCCACCCGACTGGGCGTCCCCGGCGTGGCCCCCTACGCGCTGGACCCGGAGAACGCCGAGCGCCTGTGGGAGCTGGCGAGCGACGTCGTCCGCTGAACGGCTTCTGGACGGTCACAGGCGACTGGCCGCCATCGTCCCGGAACGATCACCGTCAACCACGCCTTCTGAACGGTCCACGCGGGCCGTGGGGGGGGAGCGGTGACGTCGGCGAGGTGAAGGCGCCGGGTGCCGTGCTCGAGCGTGGCAGCGGGCGCCGTGATCAGGGCAGATCCGCCGTTGATTGGAAACTCCCCGACTTCACGTTCCGCCTCGACAACGACAGACATCCGCAGAGGAAGCCGGGGCGGTGTGGAAGCTCGTCGGCGACCAACTGAACGGCAAAGGCCTGACAAAGGCATGGAAGCCCCGCCCCGCACCCCACCCCAACCAGGGGCGCGGGGCGGGGTCTTGTCCGTACGATCAGGACCAGACCAGGGGAGATTTCGGGGAGATTCCGGGGAGGTTCCGTGGTGCTGTTCGACACCGGGGAATCCGTTTTGAGAGACGAGGAATTCGCCTTGTGGGTCCGGTCGCGCCGCGCGGCGGCCCTGCTGACACAGGAGGAACTCGCCGCACTGGCCGCCGTGTCGGTGCGCACGATACGCAACCTGGAGGCAGGGCGCGTCGGACGGGCACACACCCGGCGCCTGGTCGTCACGGCGCTGGCCGACCTGCCTCCCCAACCGCCGCCGGCCCCGGCCCCCAACGCGGTGCCCGCCCAGCTCCTGCCCGACGTGCCCGCCTTCACCGGCCGCGACACCGAACTGCGGACCCTGGACGACCACCTGGCCGCCGCCACCGCGATCTGCCTCCTGTCCGGCCCCGCCGGAGTCGGCAAGACCGCCCTGGCCGTGCACTGGGGCCACCGGGTACGCGACGTCTTCCCCGACGGGCAGCTCTACGCCGACCTGCGCGGCTCCTTACCCGGCGCAGGCCCGTCCACCACCGACATACTCGCCGCCTTCCTGCGCGCCCTCGGCGTACCCGGCAACGACATGCCCCAGGCGCCGGACGAGCGGGCCGCCCGCTACCGCACCCTGCTTGCCGGGCGCCGCGTTCTGGTGGTGCTGGACGACATCGCGTCGGCGGACCAGATACGGCCGCTGCTCCCCGGCACCCCGCGCTGCCCCGTGCTCGCCACCGGCCGGGGCCGCCTCGCGGACCTGGTCGCCCGGCACGGGGCGCACCGCATCGGGCTCGGCCCGCTGCCGCCCGGCGACGCGCTGCGCCTGCTGCGCATCCTCGTCGGGGACCGGGTCGCCTCCGACAGCCACGGCGCCACCGCCCTCGCCGAACGGTGCGGCCGGCTGCCGCTCCCGCTGCGCGCCGCCGCCGAGGCCGCCCTGACGCACCCGACGCTTCCGCTGTCCGCGGTCGACGTGGGCCTGGTGGCGGCGGACGCCCGGGGGGCGGGGCCGCAGGGGTGAGGTCCGGGTGCTCAGGAGGTCACAGCCGGAATCCGGGCGCGAGGAGCGTGCGGCGGGATCCCGGCGGGAACCGGACTCCCGGCCCCGCCCCGGCTCGGCCGCCGGGGGTGGGCGCCGACGCCGGAGGCCCGGCACCCACCCCCGGACCTGCGGCCCGTGGGCGTACCCCGGCGGATCAGCCGCGCAGGAACGTGACCCGCTCGCCCGTCTCTGTCATCTGCCGGGCCAGCGCCCCCGCCGTGAACGCCGCCGGGTCCGCGCCCAGCCGCGCCGCCATCGCGTCGGCCAGTTGCCGCACCGGCACCGTGCCGCGCGGGCCGAGCGGCAAGGGCGCCAGCTCACCGGCGTCGGGGGCGGTGTCGGCCAGGCCCCGCAGCCGCTTGGTGAAGCTGCCCCCGGGCTGCGGTTCGACCCCGAAGTGCAGGGATTCCGGCTGCTGGTGGATGTCGAGACGGCCCAGGTCACCCCGGTACAGGCACAGCAGGACGCTCGGCGCCAGGCGCTCCACCCGCACCGGCGTCAGCAGCCGCGCCCCGGCCGGGTCGGCATAGCCGTCGACCAGCAGCCCCGGATAGCCGGAGACCACGTCCGAGCGGATCAGCGCACCGGTGACCAGGGGATAGTCCAACGGCAGCGGATGCGCGGCGTCGAGCTCGGCGTCGGCCGTGCCCACCCGGCCGAGGCTGTAGGCGCCGTCCACCAGGTGGCGCATCCACTCCTGGTCGAGGTGGAAGAAGCGCACCGTCTCCACCGGCAGCAGCCGCTCGTCGGGGACGAGATAACCGAAGGGGACACCGTCGAGCCGGCAGAGACCCGTCAGCCACTCGGTGACGCCCGCCGGGAGCGCGTCGTCGATCTGCGCCACCGCCAGGGGGTGCGCGGCCGCCACGGTGCGCTTCTCGGCCTGGTCGCGGCGGCGCTTCCACTCGTACAGCGCCCCGGCGAAGCCCGTGCTGCGCAGCGCCAGCAGCCGTCCGGCCTCCCAGGCCGCGGCGTGGCTGACGTCGAACATGCCGACGCCCGGGTGGTAGCGCAGCAGCTCGTCGGCGGCCCGGGCCGGGCCCTGGTCCGGGTCGGCGGAGGTGGCCGGGCCGATGGCGAACGGGCCCCGGTACCAGGCCACCGACCGGCCACCGCCGCGCAGCCGGTGCCGCACCGGGACATAGCCCTGCCGCAGAAACGTGTCGGCGTGCTGCTCGCCGCTGTCCGGCAGCCGCAGCGGGCTGCCGGAGTCGGTGAGCCCGGCCACCAGCCTGCCGAAGGTCTCCGCCTCGTCGAGGCAGGCGAACCGCCAGTCGGCCAGCGAGACCAGGCGGACCAGGGAGTCCGGCCCGCCCGGCCCGAGGTCGAAGTCGCCGCCCGCCGGGAACCGCCCCTCCAGCGAGACCAGATGCACGGTGCTGGACGTGCCGGCCGGCGGCAGCCGCTTGCCGACCACCACCGCGCCGTCGGGAACGTCCCCGTCGCCGCGCCGGATGTGTGCCAGCAGGGGCAGTTCGGCGCGGGTCGGCAGCAGGTCGGCCAGCAGCGCCCGGGGCACGTCGATGACCGTCACCTTGGGGTCGTCACCGGCCGGGAGCGCGGCGGGTGCCGGAAAGTACGCGTCTGCGGTGCCCGTCGCCGCCGACAGGGGCATGACCTGCGGCTCGGGCTGTTCGTCCCCGGCGAACAGCAGCAACGCCAGCCACGGCAGCGGCGCGCCCTGGCCGCGCGCCGCCTGCGGAGCGCGCTCCCACGGCAGGCTTGAGCGGCTGAGCACCAGGTGCGGCAGCACATGGCTGTGGTCGCCGATGCTGCCGTCCGGCGGGAACACGGCCCCGACCAGCTCCGGCGGCAGCGCGAACCGCTCCCCGGCGACGGAGAAGGTCCGGGTCGCCGTGTACGCCTTGGGGTCGACGCCGATGGTCTGGGTGACCTTGATCGAGTAGTCCCCGGCGGCCAGCGAGGGCACCTGGTAGTCGACGAACAGCGTCCGGTCCAGCGGTGTCGTGCTCACTGCTCCACCCCCACCTGAGGTACGACCAGGAACCCGTCCGCGTCGAACCCCCCGAGATCCAGCGGGTCGTCACCGGTGGCACCGGTCAGCACCGCCGCCGCCACCGCCGACCGCACCGCCGCTGTGTCCGGGGCGGTGACGGAATCCGCGATCACCTGGCGGCGGGTCGCCGCGTCCCGCCCGTCAGGGACGAACGGCTGCCGGTCCAGCCAGCGGTAGGCGTTCTGCTGGGTGTCCAGCGCCGTGGCGGCGCGCAGCACGTCGCGCGGCAGATACGGTGCCGTGGCCGGCTCGGCCGGCGGCAGCGGCCGGATCGTGTAACCCGTCAGCAGATCGTCGACCAGCGCCGGATCGGTCACGGCCGGCAGCAGCCGGTCGCCCCACATGGCCGCCGGAAGGTTCTTGGTCACCGGCTGGTAGCGGAAGCCGTCGTCGGCCCGGCTGCCGTCGGCCCGGCGGATCTCGATGCGCTGGCTGGCCGCCACCGGGTGGTTGTGGCCCCGGCCCAGCGGCGCGATCCCGAACGCGGTCGCCGCACCGGTGGTGTCCAGCGCCTGGCCGCCCTGCTCCGGGCCCCGGTAGGCGTCATGGCTGGGGATGACCGAGTCGGTGCTCAGCACCAGCTCCAGCGGGTTGACGCTGCCCAGGTCGCCCTTGGCGGGCGCTCCGCCGGTGCCGGCCGCCCCGCCCTGGAGCACCACGGTGACCATGGCGTCGTCGGCTGTCGGCAGGAACGCTTTGCGGAACGCCGTCCAGTCGATCGGCTGGGGCCCGGCCGGGTCCCCCGCCCCGAACGCCAGGGTGAAGGAGCAGATGCCGATGTCGATCGCGGCCCGCCCGCTGAACTCCGGTCCCCACAGGCTCACCTGGGCCCCGACCTGGGCCGAGACGGTGTGCGTACCGAAGAAGCTGAAGGTGTACGACGCCCCGATGCTCGCCCAGAAGTCCGCCTGGTAGTGGTACGGGCTCCAGCCGATCAGGAAGTCCATCGACGCGTTGAACCACGCCTTGAGCGACCCGTCCTGCCAGGTCGCGCCGAAACTGCCGCCCGCCATCAGGGCCGACGGGGTCAGCGCGAAGTACGCCGACCCCTTCATCGTCAGTTGCGGTGTGACCTGCCAGGTGAAACCCAGCCTGGGGACCGCCGGGTAGTGGGCGGGGACGGTGAAGCGCGGGTGGTAGCCGCCGACGCTGAGCACGAAGTCGCCGTTGTGGTCCTCGCCGAACCACACCTGGAACGCGAAACCGCCGGTCAGCCGGCAGTCCCGGGACAGCAGATAGGAGTTCTCGGTCAGCTGGGCCCGCAGCGCGAAGTACCCCTCGTCGGGCACGAAGGTGGCGCGCAGCGCCAACTGCACCTGCGCCAGCGGTGTCGCCCCGGCCTTGACCGCGTCCGGGGACGGCAGCACCAGGGTGGACAGCCCCAGCAGGTCGACCTCGAAGCGGTGCCCGAAGCCCACCGACAGCAGCAGCACCGAGTCGATCATCCGGAACGAGCTGAAGTGCACGCCGATCGCCAGGAAGAAGTCGCCCGGCGACGGCGGCAGATAGTCCTGCAGCGCCCGCAGTTCGTCGGCGAGCGCCCCCGGGGCCTGTGTCCCGGCGGCCTCGGCGACCAGCGGGAAGGTCGCGACAGCGGCCACGTCCGGGGCGATGAAGCGCCGGTTGTAGCCGAACCCGGCGGCCAGTCCCTGGACGAAGAAGACCGGCGGCCCGCCGATCGGGTAGTCCAGGAAGGCGTACACGAACAGCGAGGGGCCTTCGGGCAGTTGGACGTACGAGCCCAGCGCGCCCAGTGAGAAGGTCTTGGTCCGCAGCACCGCCTTGCCACTGTAGGCGGGCAGCTCGCGGCCCTGGTAGGCGATGGTGTCGGTCAGGAACGCGCCGCTGATCTCCACCTCGCCCGAGCTGTACGACACCCCGAGCCCGCGCAGCTCGAACTGCGGCCCCCGGGCCGGGTCGGCGAGGTCGATGCCGATCGCGAGGCCGTCGAGGGTCAGTGCCAGCCCGGCCACGTTCAGCGAGGCGTCCAGCAGGAACGCCAGCTTGGCGGAGCCGCCGGGCGGGCGCTGGTAGGCGAAGCCGACCCGCTGGAAGGTGACCGGTCCGAAGGTGCGCTGCACCTTGTACCAGACCACGTTGTCGTCGGTCGCCTTCGGCTGCCCGGGGGCGGCGGCGAGGGTCTGGGGCTGACCGGTTCCCGGCGCGGGCAGGCTCAGCGGCTGGGTGATCTCGCCCAGCTTCAGCACCGCGTCGGCGGTGAACCCGGCCGCCAGGTCCGCGGCCGCGGGCAGCGGGGCCACCTCCGCCGGGAGCAGGGTGTTCAGCCCGGCCGCTTCGGCCGCGGCCAGCGGCCCCGACACGGCCAGCAGCCGCAGCGGGTCCACCCCGAAGGTCCCACCGCCGCCGGCGAACCGCTCGCCGACCAGGGGCAGGTTCGCCAGGTCGACGGTGACGGCCAGGTCGGCGCCGAGAACGTAGACGCCGGTGAGCCCGGCCTTGTCGAAGGCGAACAGGGCGTCCTTGAGATCGACGGTGACGCCGTCGGGTATGTACTGGGCGGCGGACGGCGACAGTGCCCCGACCAGCCGTTTCAGCGTGGGCGCCGGGCCGGGGCCGTGCCGGTAGGTGGCGACGAACCGCTGGGCGTCGGGGCTGTCGGCGAACCGGACCGTGAAGGCGTAGGCGGTGCCGTCCACGGTGACGGTGAAGTCGCCGCTGTAGCGCCGTTCGGCGGTGTCTATGGTGACGGTGAGGTCGAGTTCGGTCGACCGGTCGACGGGGAGGGTGACTTCGGCGGTGACGAACAGGGCCTTGGTGCCGGTGGTGAAGCGCACGCCTAGGTTGGAGACGGTGAGTCCGGCGAGGGGGGCGGGCAGGGCGAGCCCGGCGTAGGTCCGGGCGAGGTCCGCGGCGATGCCGCCGATGGGAATGGCGATGCCCGAGCCGGTCTCCCCGGCGAAGGTCCAGCCCTTGGCGGGGGCCGGGTCGTAGTCGGCGGTGACCGTGATCGGTATCCCGCCCGCGGAGAACTTGGTCAGTGCGCTGACGGTGGTGCCTGACTCCTGGTGGTCCAGGAGGAAGGCGACCTCGGTCAGTACCAGTTCGTCGCTGATCGTCCAGTCGGCGTCGAGTTCGATGCGCCCCTCGTAGGCGAGCTGCTGCCCGGCGGCGGTGTCGGGGAGCGTCAGGGAGAAGTAGAAGTCGCTGACGGCGATGTCCGGGATGTGATCGGCGGCGCCGCCGATGAACTGCCCGAAGATCTCCCGCATGTGCAGCGGCGGGTCGCCGTCGCGGAGCCGGCCGGAGAGCGTACGGGTCTCGAAGACGGCACCGATCTCCAGGGTGCCGTACTGGCCGACGGCGACCAGTCCGCGGACGCTGCCGGTCAGCTGCCGCCGGGCGGACAGCGGCCGGCTGACGGTGAAGGCGACGTCGATCTCCTCCAGCGTCACCACGCCGGGGACCAGCGGCCACTGTTCCTGTGTCTGGAGTACCACGCCCACCGTGTCGACGAGCTCGGACGCGCCCGGGGTGAGCAGCAGGACCAGGTCGGTCAGGACCACCGGTGAGGTGATGTCGAAGTCGAACGGCACGGCCAGCCGGGCGGGGCCGGTCAGGGCGGCCACATCGGCGAGACTGATGGGTCCGACGTCACGGAAGTCGGCGCGCAGCCGGATCCGGGAACCGTCACCGGCCACTTCCATGGCCAGCACGACCGTGTGCGGCCCGGAACCGGTGGTGAACGGGATCGCGCCGATGACCTGGAGGTACGACGGCACGTCGAAGTCGACGAGGTAGTAGTTGAAGTGCGGGGTGCCGTAGATGGCGTACCGCAACTGCTCGACGGAGAAGAGACCAAGGTCGGCACGGCCACCGCCGGGGCCGTCGATGGCGATGTCCGGCACGGTCGATGTGGTGATGTCCTTGCCGGGCAGACCGGCGGTCATCCGTACGGTCCCGGTCAGGGCGTGGTCGGCGCCCGGGAAGAGGACGTCGAGCAGTGCGAGCCGGGTGCCGACCACCAGGGTGCCGGTGAAGGAGGCGGAGCCGTTGCCCGGTTCGGCGGCCTCGGCGGCGGCGATGGCCGCGGTGTCGATGTGCAGCCTGGGGTTCTCGAACCGCTGCCCGTCGAAGAAGGTGCCGTCCAGGGCCGGAAAGCTGTCGGCGAACGACCAGTCGGCGCCGGGCTCGGCGTCCAGCACGGCCACCACGCCGGTGTCCTGCGCGGTGAGCGTGGCGGTGACGGTCATACCGGTGAAGGGCGCGGCGTCGCCGGTGCCGACGACATCGACGCCGTTCGCGGTCTCGGTGCGGACCGCGTCGCGCAGTACCAACCGGCCCTGGGACAGGAAGCGGCCGAGGAAGACCGCGATACCACCGCTCAGCAGCCCGGCCAGATCGAGGTCGAGGCGGCGGTCGGTGAGGGTGACGGCGGCCCGCAGTTGACCGGGGGTGAGCGTCATCAGTCGGTCCCCCCGATGTCCTCGGTGTCCTCGGTGTCCTCGGTGTCCTCGGTGATGCCGTTGACGTCGACGGTGATGCTCTTGGGGGTCGAGTGGACGGGATAGCCGACGACCGCCGTGAAGCAGCCGTTGCGGTCGGCGACCGGGGTCAGGCTCCGCATGCCCACCTTGACCTGGTCCGACCGGTCGGCCGGTGGCGGCGACGCGACCTCTGCCTTGCCGTCACCTCGCCACAGGACGACGGGGACGTCGCCGGCGGCCGCGGCCGTGGTGAACCAGGTCAGATAGCGCTTGACGGCCAGCCATCGGGGATGTTTGAAGGAGCTGTACTGCCGCCCGGCGCTGATGACCACGTTCTTCGGCCGCACCGTGCTGATGAAGGCCGGGATGGAGGATGTCCCGGAGGCCCCGTGGTGGGCGACCCGCAGCCAGTCGGTGTCGCGGAGCCGGCCGCCGTGCTGGGCGATCAGGAACTGCTCGGTGCTGCGGGTGGCGTCACCGCAGAAGAGCAGCTTCTTTCCGAACGCCTCGATGAGGACGACGAGGCTTCCGCAGTTCTTGCCGACGGTGTCACCGTCGTCGATCGTCAGTTTGTCCGCATCGATGACCACCTTGTCGTCCCGCTGGACGTTGCCGGCGAGGATGGTCACCGTACAGTTCTCCTCGACGAGGATCGTGATGCCGGCGTCGCCCTTGACGTCGACGGCCACCCCCTTGGGTCCCGGAGCGTTCAGGACCCCTGCCTTCTTGTCTATCTGGATCCTGACTTCTGTTCCCTTGGCCCTGTCCTTGGGGTCCGCCCAGCGGCAGAACACTGCCTTCGGTGCTCCCAGGAACGTCGGATCCGTCGCGTCGTCCGGCTTGTTCGGGTCGGTGAGCGGGGACTGTATGGTCCCGCCGGTGTTGAGCAGATCCTGGGTGTTCTGCAAATGCGTGCCGAACCTCCCGCTGAAATAGACGCTGCCGATCGTCTTGCGGTCGAGGACCTGGGCGACGGTGTTGTTGTGGTCGTCGTCCGGGTGGGTGAGGACCAGAAGGTCCAGGTGTGTGCCGCCGTTGAGGAATCCGGCCCCGTTGACGGCGTCCTCCAGGACTTGCTTGCGGCGCGTGTTCGCCGCCTCCTTGGCCGCGGTCCGCTCCTGCGGTGTCTCCTCTCCGGTGAAGTCCACCTCGGCGCTCTTGTTGTCATGCCCGCAGTCGATCATGATGTGCCGGCCGGCCGGCGTGGTGATCAGCGTGCAGTCGCCCTGGCCCGCGTCGAGGTACATCACGGAGAGCTTTCCGTTCCCGCCACCCCGCGGCGGCCCGCCCGGCGGCCCGGTCAGACTCTCCACGTCCATGGACGCGATCTCTTTCTCCTCCGCCTCCAGCGCCCTGCGCTTGACCAGCTCCTCCTCGGAATCGAGTTCGCCCACCCGCTTGGGCTTGTCGTCTTCACGCTTGCGTTTGCCGCCGCCCTCGATGCCCCCGGTGTCGGTCACTGCCCCACCAGCCTCAGTGTCCAGGTGCCCCCGCTCCGGCTGTGCGGGACGTCGTACAGCTCCACCTCCAGTTCGCCGGACGACAGCTGGTTGAGGACCTCCGCGTCGTGCAGCCGCAGCAGCAGCCCGCCCAGGTTCAGTTGCTGGACGAAGAGCGTGGATGCGTAGAGGTCCACCAGGGCGTCGCTGGTCAGGTCGCCGGTCTTGAGGTGGAAGCCCTCGGGGCGGGCCTCGATGCGGTGCCAGAAGGAGTTCCACTGGTGGAAGCGGATGCTGGGGTTGGTCTGGGTGGTCGACTGGGCCTGGAAGAGTTCCAAGAAGAGCAGATTGCCGGCCGGCGCGTTGACGATGTCGCGGCGCAGTTGGAGGTGGGCGGAGGCGGCCGAGACGGTGAGCGGGTTGGGTGGCGATGTGGTGCCGATGCCGACGTTGTTGCCGATGGGGTTGAGGGCCAGCGGCTTGATGCCGTGCGACTGGATCCAGCTGTAGGTGGTGTCGTAGCCCATCCGCAGGTTGGAGTTGGTGCCGTCGGTGGGGCCGAGGATGAGGCTGCCGGTGTAGGGGGGGCCGGGGGCGTCGATGATCTGCAGCTTGGCCTGCGGGGTCGTGGTGCCGAGTCCGGCGCGCCGGCCGGCGAAGAGCAGGGGTGACTTCTCCACGGTGACGGCGGTGGAGGCGTCGGCGTAGCCGGGCACGTTGACGTAGCTGACATACACCTGGGACTGGCCCAGGGAGGCGGGCGCGACGATGCCGCCCAGGGACAGTTCGAGCCAGCCCGTGGGCGGCACGGTCACCGTACGGGACGTGGTCAGCTTCCACTGGAGGCTCTGGGCGCCGATCTCCCGTACGGGCTGGGGAAATGCGCCGAGGGGAAGCGCGACCGCATCCGAGGTGCCCGTGACGGCGAGGGTGGCGGCGGGCGCGGCGCCGGCCGTGAGGAGGGCCCAGTCCGTGGACTCGCCGGCGTGCTCGACGTCGAGGGCTACGACGACGGCGGACGCGCCGTCCGCCCCGTCGCCGGTGCCGGTGAGGGTGATGGGCTGGTCGTGGGAGGCGTTGGCGATGCGCAGCCGCAGGGTGTTGGGCGTGGAGCCGTCGCTGAGCACCCGGTTGCCGCCGGAGAAGGCGGCGCGCAGAGGGATGTCGGTACGGCCGAGGTGGTTGACGATGTCCAGGAACTGCAGCCGGGAGCCGGTCAGTTCGTCGGTCTCGCCGGTGAAGGACAGCTGCTGGTAGCCGAGTTCGACGCGGGTGCCCCGGGTGCCGCCGCGGCCGTCGGCGTTCATGCCCGTCAGGGGCAGGGCGAGGCGGGCGCCGGGGCGGAGCGTGGCGGGGGCGGTGCACAGGAAGTAGAGGGTGTCGCCGCCGGTGCTGGTGTCGGGGGAACGCAGCAGCTGCCAGCCGGGGGCGCTCAGCACCGGCTCGGGGGTGGCGGCGAGGGTCTGCGCGCGGAACCGCAGCGCCAGGTGGTGGTTGTCGGCCGAGACGGGACCGGTGAGCGGGCGGAGGGTGATCTCCTGCCGGGAGGTGTTGCTCACGGTCAGCGTCATCGGCTGGCCGGAGAGCCCGTCGTCGATGAACAGGACCGGGTGCTGGTCCTGGTTGGCCAGTTCGAAGTCGACCGGGTGGCTGCGGACGAACGCGGCCAGTTCCGCCTCGTCCTCGGCCATGTCGAGGCGGATCTCGGCCTCGGTCAGCGGGCCGTCGTAGACCCTGATGTGGACGAGGCGCCCGTCGTAGTGGCCGGAGGGGCCCTGGGCGAAGCGCCCGGCGACCAGGGCGTCGGCGGCCGGTCCGGGGGCGGTGCCGGTGGGCAGCGGGCGTTCGGTGACGAGGGTGCCGTTGATGTACGTCCGCACCGCCTGCCCGTCGGAGGTGGCGGCGATGTGCGTCCAGGCGCCGGGCGGTACGGAGCCGGGCGGGGCGGTCGCGGTGGCGGCCCCGGCCGCGCTGACGTGGTCCACCGAGCCGTCGGCGGCGAGGGTGAGGGTGAAGACCTGGGCGGTGGTCGCGGCGATCCCGGCCCGGTCGGCGGGGAAGTGGCCGGGGTTGATCCAGGCTTCGGCGGTGTAGCCGGCGGTCAGCGCCAGCCTGGGGGTCCGGGCCAGGGTCAGGGCGTCGGCCGCGCCGTCCAGTGCCAGGCAGCTGCCGAAGCGCTCGTCGGGAAGGCTCTTGGGGGCGCCCTCGGGGGTGCCGTTGAGGTGGTTGTCGGAGGCGTCGATGACGCCGTCGTCGGCGAGGACCTCGTCCAGGTGCCAGTGCAGGATGAGATCGGCGGTCGTCATGCCGGGGTCCCCCCGTCGGCCGGTTGGTTGGCGAGCTGCTTGTGGGCCTGCTCCTGGATGGCGGCGATCAGCTGGTAGACGCGGGCGAAGGGCAGCTGGCCCAGCGCTTCGAGGACCAGGTTGGTCTCGTCCAGGCCGAGGGTGAGGGTGATGCCGGGGGCGGTGTCCGGGGGCGGCGGCGTCTCGGGCATGGGTGGTGTGCGTCCCTACTGTCGGTTGGCGTTCGTCGTCGGGCGGGGCCGCAGGGTCAGCCAGCCTTCCCGGGCGGTGGGCCGGGCGGCGAAGGAGGCGTCCTGGCGCGGTTGGGCCAGCGCGGGCCGTTCCAGGAGTGCGGTGAACGCGTCGGCGTGGCCGGCCAGCGCGGTGGGCAGCGGGGGGCGCTGTTCGGCGGGGGTGACCAGCGCGGTGTCGTCGTCCAGCGGCGCCAGCCAGCCCGCGTCGGCCAGCTGTCGCCACAGGGCCGCCTCGCCGGGGAAGGCGGCCAGGACCGCGGCCCGGTCGATCAGCGGCTCGCTGCCGGTGCGCAGCCAGCCGGTGCCGGACGGGACGTCACGCTCCAGCCAGCACCATACGAAGCCCGGCTCGTCCGGCAGCGGGAGGTCGGGGGCCGCGGCGGTGCCGTCCCCGAGCACGGGGGCGGCGAGGAAGGCGATCTCCATCGCGCCGAGCGCGTCCCGGTAGTGGGCGTCGGGAATGCGCAGCGATTTCGCCGGGAGGATGCCGCAGCAGGCGTGCACGGCGCCGCGCGGGTCGACCAGCATGGTCAGCGCCTGGACCGGGGCGTCGATCGCCTGGAACAGCGCCGCGTCCTCGGTCTCGTCCCCGTCGGTCACCGAGTGCAGCACCGGGCCGAGCCGCCCGTCGGGTTCCTCGGGCCAGTAGCCGACCAGCCCGTCGCCGAGCCGTCCGTGGTCGCCGAGCCGGACCGGGAACCGTACCCGGGTGAAGCCGTTGGACTCGCAGCCGCTGCGGCGCAGGTCCTGCCGGAAGACGTTCCAGTCCTGGTGCACCGCCGGGCGCCCGGCCAGTTCCAGGCTCACCGTGGCCCGGGTCACCGCCACCGGGCGGCTGACCAGCAGGGCCCGGTTCCGGTTCAGGGCGTAGTCCTCGGGCTCGATGGCGGCCAGCGCCTGGTCCAGGGTGCCCAGGAAGGCGGCCACCCCGTCCGGTCCCAAGTCGCGCAGCCGGGCCACGACCGCCCTCAGGTGCGGGTTGCCGATGCCGTCCACCGGCACCGGGGCCCGGCCGGGGGCGGGCTGCCACAGGGCGGGGACGCCGGCCGGCCCGGGGTCGCCGGGCAGGGCGTAGACCGCCCCGAGCGCGCTCCCGTCGGCGGCGTGCACGGCCACGCTGCCGTCGAGGTGGTTGGCGAGCAGCCAGCCACACACGGGCGAGGTGGCGGGGACTGCGTTCATCTCGGCGAGGTCGCTGTCGGCGTCCAGCCAGCGCAGCGACAGCCGGGCCGGCTGGGCGAGCCGGGGCGGCAGGTCGACCCAGCTGGGATGCCCCTCGACCCGTAACTGGGTGGTCGTGCCGACGGTTTCGACGGGGATGTCCCGTACGGTGCCGAACGTGTCGACCATGCGGAGCCGCAGCAGCCGCATCGCTCCGGCCCTGATGGGGTTGAAGTCGCTGAGCGGCTGCGGGGTGTACCGGCTCTCGCCCGCCACGGCGGGGGCGACCTCGGTCTCGGTCACCGTCCGGTGGTCGGGGAAGCCCAGCGGGTCGGCGACCGGCAGCTGGCGGGCGAGCCGGCGCATCAGCAGCGCGTCGTCGAAGCCGCCGAGCGCCTGGGCGAGGTTGTTCTGTTCGTTGGCGGCCAGATGGCGGTAGACGGCGACCAGGGTGACCGCCCGCTGATCGGCCTTGCCGGACGCCAGGAAACGGTCCAGGGCCGGTTCCGGGTCGGCGGTGAACGCGTCCTCGGTGACGGCGCCGTCCAGCGCGGCCAGCACCGGCTTGGCCAGGTAGCGCAGGATCCGGGCGGCCAGCAGCGGCCGGGCCGAAGGCGAGAGCACGGCGGCGCCGGTGTAGACGTTGGCGGCCTTGGCCAGCACCGCCCCGCCGGCCGCCCGGGGGCGCAGCTCGGCCTGGTCGGCCGACAGCGTGTAGGTGGCGGTGATGAAGTCGGTGTGGAAGTCGCGGTCGGCCGGATTGTTGAGGTTGCCGTTCGGGCCCGCCGGGAAGAACTCCGCCTCCCACTGCAGCAGGAGCGGATGCCAGGGCTGCGTCTCCCAGGCACGGGTGTGCGCGGCCAGGGCGGGGAGGCCGGCCACCGTGTCCCGCAGGGCCCGGACGGCCTCGGCGTCGGCGGGGATGTCGCCATCGGTGACCTGGCACTCCAGCAGTCCGTCCTGCCCGAAGCGGTCGGAGGGGGTCGCGGCCGGGCCGGTGAGCAGCACCACGGGCTCGTTCGGCAGGTAGTACTGCGGGGCCGGGCCCGGCAGCAGCCGGTAGCCGTCGGGCAGTACGGTCTCGGCGGCGGCCCGCGCGGCGTCGCGGTCCTGGCCGAGGGCCTCGGCGCGGGCGGCGCGGCGGGTGATGAGGGCGGCCTGGCGACGCAGGTGGAAGAGCACCTGGTCGGGGTTCGGGTAGCTGTCCCGACTGGTGTCCGGCGGGTAGACACACAGCATGTAGCGGTACCAGTCGGCGTACAGCTCCTGGCGCAGCCCGGTGAGTTCGGCGCCCGCCCGGTCGCAGGCCGCCTGTGCGGCGTTCAGCGTGTTCAGCGCGGCCCCGGCGGCACGCGGCAGGGCGGTCAGGTCGGCGTCCGCGCCCTGGCCGGCCCGGTCGTCCGTCACGGTCCACAGATTCCCGGACGGCACGGCCCGGAAGGTGTCGGCGTGCCGGGCCTCCAGCAGCTTCAGCCCGACGTCCAGCGGTGCCGACTCCAGCTCCTCGGCGAAGGCCAGCGCCTCCAGCAGGTTCTCCAGGTCGTCGGCCGCCAGGCCGGTGTCGCCGAGCACGGCACCCAGATGGGCCGCGAGTGCCTCCGTCGGGGTGTTGCCGACCCACACCCCGGTGTCGTCGACCGCGATGTCCTTCCGGAGCTCCTGCGCTCCGGGCGCGAACGCGATCCGCCCCCAGCACACCATCCGGTCCGGCCCGGCGCCGCTGTCCGCCGCCGTCCAGCCGAACGCGGCGCGCAGCACGTCGGGCCAGCCCGTCCCGGCATCTCGTGGCGCCCCCAGCGCGGCCGCCAACGCATCCTGGCCCGGGTCCTCGTACCAGCCCAGCACGTCGTACGTCACGTCCTGCGGCGGCACCCCCTGGAACGCCGGGTCGTGCAGCCCGAACACGCTGTGGCAGTGCGGATAGAACGACGCGAACGCCGGCTCCCCGTAGCCCACCGCCGTCAACGCCCGCAGATACCGGGCCCGGTCCGCCGGGTCGGCGGAGCCGGTCCGTCCCGCCGGCTGCCAGGCGGTCAGCGGCACCCTGCGCCCCAGCAGCCGGTACGGCAACCGCTCGGGCCCGTCCATCTGGTCCGCGATGTAGGGGTACGGCACGCCGCCCGCGTTGTCCTCGGCCAGGAAGTCGCTCTCGACCACCCACTGCTGCGCCACGGCACCGCCTGCGCTGCGGGTCACCAGCCACCGGTTCGGCACCACCGGCGCCGCGCCCGCCGCGTCCTGCGACGCTGCCAGCCGGGTCAGCGCGTCGGGCAGCGACCAGTGCAGATGGACGCCCGCCTTGAGCCGGAAGCCCTGGTCCTGGAACGGCACCGACAGCAGCGTCTCGCTGACGTACGGCATGTCCGCCTGGTGGTCGTGCCCGTCGGCGGGGTCCCGGTACGGCAACCGCGTGAAGTCCGTGAAAGGCTCCGTGACCTGGCGCTCCCCCGCCAGGCACAGTGCGTCCAGATGTACGGGTACGACAAGCAGCCTGCCCAATGCGATCCCCCCAGTCCCGGCCTCCCGAAGTATGCGCACACCGCCCCGCCCGGCAACGAGGCAGCAGACAGGCAAGAAGACGGCATTCCGCGCGGGGCGCGGCTCGTTTCGAGGGAAAATCCTGACCGACCGGTGAGGGTGTATCGCTGCTGGTCGAGGGTGAAGTAGAGGCGTTCATGCCTACGGCCGGTGCGGAAGGCCCAGTAGTTGTGGAAGTCGCCGTTGTCGACGAGAGCGCGGGACTCAGTACTGCAACGGTGCTTGTTCTGAGTGCTGGGCAGTTTTCAGGGGCTGTGTCCGCGTCGTTTGCAGTGGCTGATGCGGGCTTGGTGCCGGCGTCGTCGTCGCCAGTGGGACCAGTGCAGAACGTCGTCGACCGGAGAGACTCGGAGACATCGCACAACGCATCCAAGCCGCCGGCGCCAAGAAGAAGGAGCCCCTCTACGACGCCCTGGGCATCACTGTCACCTACGACAACGCAACGAGGACCGCGACCGTAAGGTCGAGGCCCTCGATTCCGTATCGTTACTACAAGTGTCCGAGGGGGGATCGATACCGGGAGCCCACGGAATGCGTGTCTCACCGCAGTACTTGAGCTATCGGTGTAGGGCAGGTACCACTCAGCGTATTGAGCTTGGACGCCGGTTGACATCCCTCACAGGAGTCGCACACAGTGACCATGCCGCCACTTGCACCGGTCTGCCAGGTCTGGCAGGCGGACATGACCAAGCACATACTCGCTCATCAGGCCGCCCATCCAGTCGGTGTAGATGTCGACTGGTGCCACCCGCCAGATGCAAGGACGAAGCCCCCGTAAGTGGTTCCGAGGGCTGGCTTTGTTTGCTAGAGCAGTGCGCGGAACGGATTCTCTTCGGGCGGTTCGGGCCGCTCGGTCACGGAAACCAGCGGGCGAACCGACCGCTTCGGTTCCGGCGCAGGCTCCGGGGCCCGGTTCGGTGGCGCCGCCGAGGATGCGGGTGCGCAGCCGATGGCGATCACCGCGTCTCCGAAGAACGTGAGCCGCTCGGCGGCGGCCGCCCGTGTCTCCACGTCCTCGGGCGGCACCTGCTCGGTCGAGATAGTCATAGCGGTAGACGATGACACACACCTTCACAGCCGCGGGACGGCCACTGTCCATCGGCAGGGCCGGCGGGGTGGTACCCCTGTTCCTACCCTCGCGGCTGTCCCTTTCCCCGTCCCCGGACGACAATCAACCAGGCGGCTCGTCCGGCGAGTCCGTTGGCGTCGGCCGTTGGCTCCTCGTGACGTCACCCGGGCAGGAGACGGCCATGACGGACGCCCGAGACAGGAGCGGACGCGTCATCGCCGAGTTCCGCGCCAACCACGGACAGGTCGGTGGTGGTTTCACCGGAGCACCCCTGTTCCTGCTGCGGACCGTTGGCGCCCGCCCCGGCACGCCGCGGGCCATCCGCGGACGTACCTGCGGGGCCGGGCCGCCGGTGGGCGGTTGCGCCGCCTTCGCCGCTCCCTGAGGGCCGTTCGCCAGGAACGCCGAGCCCACGCGGCACCTGCGGCATTCGCGGTTGCGGGGCTCGTAGGCTCGCGCGGAGCGTGTCCAGCTTGGACTCGTCGGCGGTGTCCGGATCCGCGGTGTAGGTGACGACGCGGAAGTCGGGGCCGGCGACCGTCAAAATGTCCAGTTCCAGGTCGATGTCGCCGACCACCGGGTGTGCGACCGTCTTGCGGTCGCCGCTCAGGGCGCCGGCGGATCCGCTGGTCCACAGCCGAGCAAAGCGCGGGTTGGCGTGGATCATGTCGTCGACCAGGGCGGCCAGGCGTGCGTCCGCGGGGTAGGCGGCGGCGGTGACGCGGAGGTCGGCGACGAGCGCCTCTTCCTCGGCGTGGTCGCCCAGCCGGGACCGTACGGGCCATGCCGCGATGGAATCGGGTCTGCGGCCGCCGACCGAGCGGAACATCCCGGCGACGAGATTGCGCCCTGCCCAGCCGTACGTGCCGGGCTCGCCGATCGTGGCGGTCCACATCGCGTTCCAGCTGACCAGCGTCCAGTCGGCGGCGAAGACCGCGACCGGGTTCCCGCCCATGCGGTGCGCGAGCCGCTCCACACGGGGCGGTACGTCGAGGGGAACGTTTCCGGACGAGGGCGGCATGAGGTCGGCGCAACGGAAGAGATGGTCGTGTTCGGCGACGCTCAGTTTCAGCACCCGGGCCAGTGCGGCGACGACCTGTGGTGAGGGGTGGCGGGCGCGACCCTGTTCCAGCCGTACGACGTAGTCCACCGACAGCCCCGCCGCACGCGCCAGTTCCGCGCGGCGCAGCCCGCGCACCCGTCGGCCGGTGTCTGTGTCGGGCACGGCGGCCAGGCCCGCCTCCGACGGCGACACCCGCTCGCGCCAGCCGCGTAACGCGATGCCGAAGCTATTGCCGGTACCTGTCATCGGTAGGAGATGCTACCGGCGGCGGGTACGGGCCGAACCCGTTACGGCAACGGAGCCGCCGACTCGGCCCACCGGGCCGTGGCGAAAGCGGCCGCGGAGTCGAGAGCCTCACTGGCGTCGGTGAGGAACGCCGCGAACGACTGGAAGACGTGCGGTACTTCGGGCCACACCTGAAGCTGGACGGCGACGTCGTGTGCGCCCGCGCGGGCGGCGAGCCGTACGGCGTCGTCCAGCAGGATCTCGTGCGAGCCGACCTGGATGAGCAGCGGGGCCAGACCGGTCAAGTCAGCGAAGACGGGACTGGCCAGCGGCGCGGCGGGATCGGCGGTGCCGAGGTAGTCGCGGGCCCGGGTGCGCAGGCCCTCCGCGGTCAGCGCGGGGTCGACGTCCGCTTTGCCGACCGCGCTGGCACCGGACACGGTCAGATCGGTCCACGGGGAGAACAGCACCGCCGAGGACGGCTGGGGCAGGCCGGCGTCCCGGGCCGCCAGCAGCGTCGCGACGGCCAGTCCGCCGCCCGCGGACTCCCCGACGACGGCGATCCTGGTGCTGGGAACGCCGTCCTTGAGCAGAGCGTGGTAGACAGCCAGGGTGTCGTCGACGGCCGCAGGGAACGGGTGCTCGGGGGCGAGGCGGTAGTCGACGCTCACGGCGCGGGCCCCGGTCCGTCGGGCGACGTCCGCGGCCAGACCCACCGAGTCGGACGCCGAGCCGATGGCGTAGGCGCCGCCGTGGATGTACAGGACGACCAGGGACGGATCGTGGTCCGGCGTACCGACGGTGACGACCGGCACACCGCCGAGTTCCCCCGGTATGAACGTGACGTCGGAGGCCACGGGCACCGCTGCGATCATCTCGTGGAACACGGCGCGCTGTTCGGCGACATCACCGCCGATGTCCAGCGGGGCGTGGCGGAGCAACTCGTCGAGGGCCTGGCGCTGCTCACGGGACATGGGTGATGCCTTTCATGTGTGTTGCCTGTCGCTTGCGTGGCGTCCGGGAACGCAGGGCGGGATGGCGCGGGGAGGTCAGCGCGGCGGTCCGACGATGACCTGGCCGTACCTGTCGGCGGCCTCGGCCATCACCTCACGTGAGATCTCGAAACCGTCAGGCCGTGGGGTGGACAGGTCACGCCCGGCCTGCCGGAACATCCCCTCGATGCCGGCCGGGGTACAGATCATCAGCAGGTCGGCGGTCTCGGAGGTGATGCGGTAGCCGTGGGGCACGTTCCTGGGCAGATAGACGATGCCGCCCTCGGACAGTTCCATCTCCTGGTCGCCGGACCACACCAGCGCAGTCCCCGAGATCAGCAGGAACACCTCGTCCTCTCGGGTGTGCAGGTGATACGGCGGTGCTTCGCCCTTGGCGACGCTGAACCGTCCGACGGTCAGCTGCCCGTCAGTGGCAGCGCTGTCGAGCAGGACGGAGAACACGCCGCCGTCGAGCCATTCGAGTTTCTGCTGCTGCGCGGGCTGCGCGAGATAAGCCATGCTCACCCGGCCAGCATCGCCGTGCCCGTACCGCCGTCGCCAGAGCCCCGGGTGGGAACAGCAGTACCACCCGGGGGCCCTCTCTTCCCGACGTACCCACACAGCCGGGGTGAGGACCTCGCGCCTGGTCTTGCCGAGGAAGCGTTCACGAGTACGGGTTCTGCTGCGTTTCCGCTGAGCCAGAGCTCGAGTACGGACAACAGTTGTTCGGCAGATCGGACAGTGCTCGGGCAGCCGCGTCTGCCGGCCTTTTCCGGGCCTGCCAGGCGTGCACCACGTGCAGCACTACGGCACTCGCGGTTCCCGACGCGCGTTCCCGGATGCCGGGTCCGTACAGTTCCGCGGCCTATGGACGGGCCACCGCCACCCGGTCGTGAGGGGCCTCGGGACCGGCGCGCCGGGAACTAATCGGCTCAGGGATTCCAGAAGAACGAAACGTGCGCGCGGTCGAAGCGGCGCTCGGCCAGGTCCTGCCGCGGGATCACCCAGTGCAGGGTGGATCCCTCCCGCCCGGTGAGACCGATGTCCCACTGAGCGAGCAGCGTCCACTCCTCGGGGGCGGGCAGTTCCACGGCGTCCACGGACTCGTTCGCCCCAGCGGCCCGGTGCCGTCGCGCCCGCTCCGCCTCCCGCGCGGCGTCTGTGACGGGGTCCGTCTCCGTGCACTCGTGGAAGGCGTACCCGCCGATGTGCAGCGGGCCGTCGACGATGATCCCGCCGCACGTGTCCGCCCACGCCTCGGCCAGTTCCCAGGCGCGGGGATGGCCGGGGAGCAAAGCGTCCTCCTGGCCGGGCTCCGGGGACGGGACCAGGAAGTGGTACGGCAGGGAGACGTCGGCCGACAGACGCAGTTCGTCCTGCGGGAACTCCTCGTAGATGCTCAGCATCTCGTCGCCCTCGAACTCGTGCCCCTCCTCGCCGTAGACGCAGGGGTACTTGGTCTTCCGCTCCTCGACGGGCGTCCCGGCAGGGACGTACACGACCTCACCAGTGCTGGCGCTGTAGTACGTCATCTCGGGGAAGCCGAAGAGCAGCAAGTGACCGTCGACCGGCAGCGGAAGGCCCGTCACCTCCTCGGGCAGGGCAGCGCAGTCGAGGGTGGCGAGCAGGGGGTACCAGGGGTCGGGGACATCGGCGGGCAGCATCAGGGGGCCGCCGAACCGGCCGACGACCAGTCCCTCGCCACGCGTGACGAGCGTCCCGGACGGACGGGCGGTGGCGATCCACCGCTCAACGTCCTGGAGTGGTATCCCGCGCCTCAGTGCTTCCTCACGGAACGGCGCGAGCCGACGGAACAGATCAGGAGCCATGGGCGAAAACATATGCCCGGGGTCTGACAGACAGCCGGACTGCGCGGGAACGGGCAGGCCAGGCGGTCCAGTGGGCGACGGGACCACCGACCCGGCATGAGGGCCCGGCCGCGAGCACATGTCAGAGTGCTGTCCGAAGTGCTGAAAACTACTGCCCCGAACCAGGTTCGGCCCCTCTACGGACGGGCGGCGCCGGACTGAACCGGGGCGAAGCGGGGCGAAGCGGGAACCGGCCGAAGCCGTGGGGATCTCGCCGGCCGGTGTGCTGCGGATCTGGCACACCTTCGGCCTGCAGCCGTGGCGGACCGAGACCTTCAAGATCCCCCCGGACCCGTACCTGAGATCGGGGCAGACAAGGCCGACCACCTGACCTGCCCCCTCTGCACGAGAGAGCGGCGATCATACGTAAACTCCGGCCCACCTCAGGGGAATTGTTAATTCCGCTCATGAAAACCCCTTCGTCGAACAATCATCCCATGCGTAACATGGGAACAGATGCCCGTTGGAACCTCGCGAGACATCCCTCTTCATTCCACTTCACTCCACATCCAGCAGATGAGAAGAAATGAGACGGGTCATCAAGACAGGACTGGCGTCAATAGCGGTAGGTGTCATGGGTGCAACGCTGCTCGGAACGGCTCCTGCGCAGGCGGCGACAACGACAGCAACTGGTGGCGGCGCTCACCGCGTCGTAACTCAGGCGATGACGGTCACCGGTTTCAACGTCAAGGTCGCGGCTGCTCACGGCTACGAGATCCGCACCACCCCGAGCGGTGTTCAGTACTCGGTGAAGAAGGGGACGCCTTCCACGGCAACGCCGTCGATCGCTCATCCCAATACCACCATCGGCGGCAACTGCGGCTCTTCGTACATCGACTACAACGCAGTCGGAAACCTCAGCGTCAAGGTCCAGACCGGCTTCAACGTCGACGAGCCGGCCACTTCCTACTGGTGGCTGGTCGTCATGAAGGACAATGGCGGCCAGAGCAGCCATACGTGGTCGGGCGGCCTGCTCCTTCGCACTTCCTGGGGAGTGACCCGCACGTTCGGCGGCATGACCGCCGGGGAGTCCGACGCATACGTCAGCACCGGTAGCTCCGCTATTCTGGTGGACGGTTCGGTATGTACTTCAGGCGGTCCCGAAGACTTCACCTGGATCTACTGAGTCGCGGACCTGAAGCGGAGACTACGCGATGGAATACAGCAACGAGCCGTCAGACGCCCGCTGGCAAAACAAAACGGTCGCGCAGGTGGCGCATTGGTTCAGTGCTCCAGTCGGACTGCTCGACGCACCTACGCTTCCCGGCCCGCGGTACACCGGACACTCCGAACACGAGGGACGCCCCTGTTCGGTCGATATCACCTATGGTCAACAGGGCTATGAGATCCTCGTCAGAACCATGAGGGACGCGCCGGAAGGTGCAAGGATCTACCCAGTTGCCGACCTCGGTGATCTGTTGTCGGACTTCATCCTTGCGACGCAGGACGCCGGTGAAAGCGAACCTGCCGCATCGACTGCCGCAATTCCGGCCGAGATCGTCCTCGACGAAAATACGCTGGAAGGCAGAACACTCGCCTTTGGGGGCTGCCGAGCCTACTCGGTCCATCGCGCACCGATCACGATCATGTGTGTCGCGCGTGAGGGGATTCCGGTCCCGGTACTCACCACGCTCACCGCGTGACACCCATTCGCCCGCCCGGCACAGCACACGCCGCCGGGCGGGCGAGTGACGGGCCCAAGGGCGCGGCCGCGGTCTGCGGGACGACATCGTGTGGGGCTCGTAAAGTCAACACCGTTGCGTTTGGGTTTTGAGTGGCAGGTCAAGCCCTGGTGAATGAAGCAACGGGACGTCCTGACGATGGCCGTCAGGACGTGCTGGATGTGGGTCTTTCCCTGTCCTCGGTGGCGGCAGCGTCGCATGCCATATCCGTGGGCGAACTCGTTGACCGTGCCCTCCACTCCGGAGCGGACCGCGTAGCGGGTCTTCCACTCGGGTGTCTGTTGCTCGGTGCGGACGCGAAGTTGCAGGTCGCGGAGTTCTCGTGGGGGAAAGCCCACGGTGCGGGTGCTTTCGCGGGAGGTGGTGCATTGGGTCCGCGCCGGGCAGGGCTGGCACTGGCTCTTGGTGAACCTGGCCACGATCAGCGAGACCCGGACGCCCGTCACGCGGGTACCAGTCGGCGAAGTCCTCGTCATGCCACAGCCCGTCCAGCCGGTCTCTCACCCATATCGCCGTCGTGCCGCCCGGGTTGCTCGCCCGCGCGACCTGCGCAGTCAGAGGCGGGACCTGCTCACCGGAACGTGGGCGGAGGGACAACGGGCACCTCGACAACTGCATCGGTCATCGGAACTACCCGAGCATGCCCGTTGACCATGCTGCCGCACCGAGAAACTCCAAGATCCCGGACAGCAACCCAGAGCGCTTCGTCGCTCGCCGTGGGGCTGGCAAATCGAAGGCTCCGTGCCGTCAATGACCTTGGAACCGATCTATTTGCGCGTCAGAGTCAAGCTCAGTCCACGCGGTGTTCGTAGCCTTGGACCAGGAGCTCTCCGTACTCGAATTGCTCGCCGAGAGTCACATACCGTTCGTACTGGCCGCGGGGGATGTCCGGACCGTAAGCGGCGAGTGCATGCAGGAAGAAACGGAACGCCAGGTCGGGATCGGCGCGCGCCGCGACCAGTTCCAGCGCGGGCACCACGCCGGGGATATACCTCCTGCGATAGCTCAGTGACTCGACGAGCATCGCGTCCGCGACCAGCCGGATCTCGTCCAGAACGGACCCGGTCAAGTGAAGGTAGGGGTTCGGCGGAGCAGTGACCGGGCTGTCCGGGGCCTTCGAAAGCAGGTGGTCCCGGTACAGCCCGATGACGAGCCGTAGCCAGTCGCGCCCCTCCCGGCCCTCGTCACGAAGGACGTGCTGCTCCTGGGTGCCCAACGTCCAGAGCGCCTCGATCGCCCAGGCGGGCACGTCGGAGTCGGCCAGCCGAAGCGCGTCGATGAGCACGGCCTCGACCTGGTACGTCGGCATGTCGACGGTGTAGGCCATCAGCACGTCGACGTCACTGCCCACCTCCTCCCGCCAGTAGCGATGAAAAGCCCTGGTCACACGGGGAAGCCCGAATTCCATGCCACCGAATCGTTCAGTCATGGATGATTCCTCGGCCGTTTCTATTGGAGTGGGAAGATCGACGTGACGAGCCACTTCCGCTTCCCGACGTGGGCGGAGTCCTTCACCACGCGGACTGTGACTCTGGTGCCGGCGTTGAGCACCCTCACCGTACCGTCGGCCTGCTTCGCGTAGACCTTGCCCAGCGAGGTGACCGGTTTCCCGTTGACGACCAGATTGTCGAGCTTCACCGTGAACTCGCCCGATCGTTCGGGTCCTTTCATGAACTTGGCCATCCATGAGTTCTGCTTCAGCATTGCCTGCCTCAGCGCCTCCTGAGCGGTATCAAGGTCGGTGAACACTCCGTTGACGCCCTTGGACAGGGCCATTGCCTCCGCCTCGGCCTCCGTGACGCCCATGAGGGCGCCGTTTTCACCGTAGGCCCCCTCGGCGACATGGTCACTGATGGTGTGCGCGTCCTCGTGGGCGAGCTCGTCCTTGAGCAGGTTCAGGCAGTTGTGGACGAGGACGTCGGCAGCGGTCGCACCGGTACGGACGTAGAAGGTGTGCGTGCCGTCGACCGTCAGGTCGTACACCGTCCGGGGCGTGCCGTCGGCCGTGCGGACGGCGGTGACGGCCTGCTCGGCTCCGTCGGGGTTCCGCAGCCGGTCGCCGATCCGCAGGTCGGACGCGAACACCCAGCCACGGCCCACCGCGTACACGTAGTGGTGCGGGGTGGTGGTGAGGTGGCCGCCGCCGGTGAGTGCGAGGTCCAGCAGCTGCCCGGTGGGGTGGGCGTAGGTGGCCGTGACCGGCTCCACCTGCGACCGCCCGGTGGTCGGGTCGGTCGTCAGCAGCAGGTCCCCGGTGCGCAGGGCGCCGATGGCCTTGTGCGTACCGTCGGCGAGGAGCACCTGGGTGCCGGCCGGGAAGCTGTTGTCTTCACAGGCCGCGAGGATGTCCTCGGCGAAGTCCACCTCTTCGTGGATGATGTCGACCGCGCCGCTGCCCAGCTTGAGGGCGTCGAGAGCCTTCCAGGCGTCGGCGATGCCGATGCCGGTGTGGAGGGCGATGTCGAGGGCCTTGACGGCCTTCACCACGTCGGCGATCGCGGAGTCGGGGACGAACCAGCTGGCGGCCCAGGCGCAGCCGCTGACGCTGCCGTGGGCGCAGTGGGCGAAGTCGGCGGTGAAGCCGTCCCAGAGCGCCTTGAGGAAGGCGCCGTCCGTCATCTGGAGGATGTCCCAGGTGCTGAGGTGCTTGGTGATCTCCTGGGTGACGCCGTGCTTGGTCCTGCTGTCGAGGAAGACGGTGTCGTCGGCGGGGCAGCCGGCGGCGGTGACGTCCTCGGGTGCGGCCTGGTCGTTGCACAGGTAGAAGTCGATGGTCAGGTCGAAGGTGAACAGGAAGGTCACGTCGCAGCTGGTGGTGCCGGTGCAGGGGGTCTCCGGCTTGGGATCGCCGATCGGGGTGATCTTCTGGGTGGTGAAGACCCGGGCGAGGCCGGTGGCGCCGCCACTGTCGACGGAGGCGGCGGCCTGTTCCTGCTCGGCCTTGGTGGCGGCCTGCTGGGCGGATTCGGCCTGCTTCTCGGCGTCCTTGGCAGCCGCTTCTGCCGCGTCGGCGTCCTTGTCGGCCTGGGCGGCGACCTCGCGGGCGGTGGCCGCGGCGGTCTGGGCGGCGTCGGCCGCGGACTGGGCCGCTGCCGCGTCCGACTCGGCCTGGTTTGCGGAGGCGCGGGCCGTGGTGGCGTCGGCGGCTGCCGCGTCGGCTGCGGCCTGGGCGGCTGCGGCATCGGCGGTGGCCTGGGCGTCGTAGGCGATGGTGCGTGCCTCACTCGCCTTGGCCTCGGCGGCGGCCTTCTCCGCCTTGGCGGCGGAGGCGATCGCCTGCTGGGCGGAGACCTGCGCCCTGGCCGCCTGGGCGGCGGCGTCGGCGGCGGCCACCGCGGCGTTCTTGGCGTCACCCGTGGCGGCATCCGCCAGGGCCTTAGCGTTGTCGGCAGCCTTCTGCGCCTGCTGGGCCTTGGCCTGCGCCAGCGCCTGCTGCTGCTCGGCGATGGTCTTGGAGGCCTGCGCGGTCAGCACGGCGAGACCGGCGGAGGAGTCGCTGTCCACATACGGCGCCCCCAGCTGGACGGCGTCGTTGGCGGGGGCGGCGACCTGCTGGGCGGCCTGGGAGGCGGCGGTGGCCGCCTGGGCGGTGGTGTAGGCGTAGCCGGCGGTGGTCGCCGCGTCGGCCTGGGCCTGCTGGGCGTCGGCGGCGGCCGCGATGGCGTTCTTCTGCCCGGTGGCGGCGTCGGCCTGGGCCTTGGCGGCGTCCTGCTTGGCGGCGGTGGCGTCGGAGGAGGCCTGCCCGGCGGCCTTGATCGCAGTGGCCACGGCGGCCTCGCTGGTAGCCACCGCGGCATCGGCGGTGGCCTTGGCGGCCTTGGCCTCGTTCGCCTGCGCCTGGGCGCGGGAGGCGGCTGCCTCGGCACGGGTGGCCGCTGCGTCGGCCGCCTGGGCTTCGCCAGTGGCCGCGTCGGCGGCGGCCGAGGCCTGGTCGGCGGCAGTGGTGGCGTTGGCCGCGTCCTGGTCCGCTGCGTCCGCTGCGGCGCGGGCGTCCTTGGCGTCGTCGTTGCTCTCCTCCGCGGCGGCGTGGGCGTCGGCGGCGTCGGCCTTGGCCTGGAGGGCGTTCTTGGCCTGCTCGGCGTCCCAGGCCTTCTGCCGGGCGTCGGAGGCCTTGTGGTCGGCGTCCTCGGCGGCCTGCCGCTTGGAGGCCGCGGTGGCCCCGGCGGACTGGGCTGCGGCCAAGGCGTCGGAGGCGGCCTGGCCGGCCTGCTCGGCCGCCGCCCGGTCCTGGGCGGCCTTGGCCTGGTGGGCCGCGGCCTCGTTCTTGGCCTGCGCGGCCTGGGCCTGCTGGGCCTCTGCCGCCAGCCGCTTGGCGTGGGCGACGTCGGCGGCCTGCTTGGCGGTGGCCTCCGCCTGCTGCGCGGTGGCCAGTGCCTTCTGCGCGATCTGGTTCTGCTGCTCGGCGTTCTTCGCCTGCAGCGCAGCGCCGTCAGCGGCAGCCTTGGCCTGCGCGTCCGCCTCCTGCGCCGCCGCCAGACGGAACGCCGCCTTCGAGGCCGCGGCCTCGGTCTGGGCCTGCGCCTGCAGCGTCTTGGAGTCGGCGGCCGAGGCGGTGCTCGCCTGGTAGGCGGTCTGCGTAGCCCCCACGATGGCCTTCAGCGCGGCGGCCGAGGCCATGGTGACCTGGGCTTCTTGCTGCGCGGCCAGCAGCCCCCGGCCACGCGGACTGCCCGCCGCATCGGCGATGGCGTAGGCCTGCTGCTCGGCCGTGGTGGTGTCGGTCGCGGCCTGCTGGCCGATCGCCGACTGCTGCTGCGCTGCCGTCAGCTGAGCCTTGGCGGCGGCCTGCGCCGCCGGAAGCGCCTTCTCCGCCTGGGTGAACTCCGCGGCCTTCGGGTAGTCCGGGCCCTTGTCACCCGTGCCCGTGCCGGAGTTGTCCTGCTGGGCCACGAACTGTTGCGCAACCGCGCCGTTGCACGATGACACCTGTGCGGCCTGGCCCTTGGTCATGGCGGGCATGTTCAGGCACAGCTTGGAGCCCACGTTGTACAGCCGGGTCACGCCCATCGTGGTCACGTACTGCCAGTGCTGGGAGGCCTTGCCATTGCACGTGTACAGCACGACTTTGGTGCCGTTCGTCGGGGTACCGTGCGCGCCGTCCACATCCAGACACTTGACGGTGCCCACGTTCACCCCGTCGGGGTAGTACCGCAGCGGCCCGTCCAGCTGAGTGCCGTCCAGCGGCCGCCACTGCTGTGTGGGGGTGCCGTTGCAGGTGTACGCCTGGATGGTGTTGCCGTCGGTGGTCTTGCCGCCTGCATCGTCCAGGCACAGCGTCGTGGCGCCCTTGAGCTTGAAGGTGATCGGTCCGTCACCGGCCGATCCCGGCCCCCCGGGCAGCCAGTACGCCTGCCACTGCGTGAGCTGGTCGGCCAGCCACGACTGCCCAAGCGCCTCGCCCAACGCCTCCGCGCCCTTGGTCAGCGCCGCGGTCGCCTTGGCGTTGGCCGCCAGGATGGCGTCCCGCTGCTTGGCCTGTGCGGTGATCTCCGCCTGCCACTCCGAGGAAGCGGTCTGGACCTCCTGCCCCAGCACGCTGTTGGGGTCCACCGGGTTGCGGTACTCGCAGGAAGCGAAGCGGGACTTCAGGTCCTCCACCGCCACCCGGTACTCCACCGTCCCCGGATCGGGCGCGGTGCGCGCGAAGCCGCCGTTCTCCAGGAACAGCCGGGTGTCGTCGGCGAACAGCCCGTGCATGAACGTCATGTCGCCCCAGGCGCGCCACTCGTTGTACGCCTGGTCGTAGGAATCGAATGTGGCGTTGGGATAGTCAGAGGGCTTCGTCGGCTCGGTGAACTTCCCATTGCCCAGCGCCGTCGCGGCCTTCGCCGACTCGTCCCCCGCCAGCGGGGTCGGGTCCTTGTAGAAGGTGTCCTGATCGGTCCACCACCGCTGCGCCAGCCACGGCGTCAGGCCCGCGGAATGGAAGAAGTCCGGATCGGGGGCCTGGCCGAAACCAGAGACGGTTGCCGGAGTGGTCAGCCCCGACAGCGGCGCCGCCCAGGTCTTGGCCCGGCCGTCCAGCGTCGCCGTGTAGGCGTCGATGGCGTCCCGGTCGGCCTGGAAGGCCTTCGACAGTGGAGTGTCGTTCCAGTAATCCGCCGCCGCGGCTGCATGCAACGCCGCCGCATCACCGGCCAGACCCGCCGCCGACACCTTCTTCATCCCTGGCCCGCCCAGCCGCAGCACCGTCGACAGCAGGCACTGGTCCTGCCGTAGCTGCTGCGCGGCCGCCGCATCGAAACCCGACGGCGAACCGCCGTCCACCGGACTGGCCGACGCTGCGAGCGCCGGCACCTGCCCGATCCCCAGCACTGCGGACAGCGTCAGCGCAGTCCCGGCCGTCAGTCTGCTTAAGAAGAGTCTCACGCCTGCTCAGTCATCCCCGTTCAGGGCGCAGGCCAACGGTATGACGCATTCGCCCCCGGCCCCCGCACACCAGTCCCATGACAACGGCTTCACATCTTTTTCACACCGAGCCAGTGTGTCAACAGCTTTCTCATCTTCCCCAACGCCGAGGGCCCCGCCCTCATCCGAGAAGGGTGCAGATCGAATGAGGGTGCTGTCGGGGAGTGTCATGAATCAGGCTCTGGCCCGTAATCGGTGGTAACGAAGGGTGACAGTCGTCGGGCGTCGACCGCCTCAGCGGCGTGGGCGCCGGCGACAACGGGCGCCCTGCCATCCGGCGTTACTGGAAGGCGGGACGCCAGTTGGCCAGGGTGAGCAGGCTCGGCTGGTGGTCACCAACTCGGTGCCGTCCCGCACCCATTGAGTGACTCTGACGCGCAAATAGATCGGTTCCAAGGTCATTGACGCCTCGGAGCCTTCGATTTGCCAGCCCCACGGCGAGCGACGAAGCGCTCTGGGTTGCTGTCGGGAATCTTGAGGATGGCAGGCCGTCCGTCTCTACATCCGCACCATGCGCGGCGGCACTGCCGCAGCCGAGCCTCCTCGTCCCATCCCCACACCGCGCAAGATCACCTCATGGATCATGAGGCCACGCGACGGACTCAGCCGTGAGGAACAAGACCAGCTCGACGAGGTGCGCATCGCCTGCCCGGACATCGCCACCGCCTGTGACCAGGCACGCGTCTTCACCGGCCTGGTCCGCGACCGCCGCGGACACCTTCTCGCCGACTGGGTCCGCGAGGCCGAGACCAACGGCCCCGGGCCCGTGCGGGGCTTCACCGGGTTCCTCCGCCAGGACTGGGACGCCGTCCTCGCCGGCATGACGCTCGACTACAGCTCCGGGGTCGTCGAAGGGCAGGTCAACCGTTTAAGACGATCAAGCGGCAGATGTACGGACGGGGGTCCTTCAGACTCCTCCGCACCCGCGTCCTGCTGCGATCGTGACCCTCACGAAATTCCGTCCAGACCCTTGAAAATCCCCGCCCCTGCTCTTCGCCCCAGTTGGTTGCGGGCTCAACCCAGGGGGCGGAACCGTCACCAAGTAGACCGTGTCGCGCATCACATCGACCTCATGTCACGGACGGGGCGGCATCTTCCATCTGGTGGTCGTCAACAGCGAGCGGAGGAAGGCGAAGCAATGAGCGCACAGCACGAAGCCGGCAGGGCGACCACCCACCGTGTTGTGATCCTGGGGGCGGGTTACGCGGGCATGTCCGCGGCTATCCAGCTCGCGGCTCGGGTCAAGCGGCGCGGGGACGTGCAGGTGACCCTGGTGAATGCGCAGGAGCGGTTCACCGAGCGGCTGCGGCTGCACATGACGGCGACCGGGCAGCAGCTCGCCGAGCTGAGTATCCCGGAGCTGCTGGAGGGCACGGGCGCGCGGTTCGTGCGCGGCTGGGTGACGGCGGTGGATGCGGATGCGAAGACGGTGCGGATCGACGACGACCGGGTCCTGCACTACGACACGCTGGTGTACGGGTTGGGCAGCGTGGCCGACACGGCGGCGGTGCCGGGTGTCGAGGACCACGCGTACACCCTGAACAGTGCCCAGGACGCCGGGGTGCTGGCCGAACGGCTGGCGCGGCTCGGCAGCGGCACGGTGGTGGTCGGCGGCAGCGGACTGACCGGCGTCGAGTCGGCGGCGGAGATCGCCGAGCAGCACCCGGAGCTGAACGTCGTGCTGCTGGGCCGGACCGAACCCGATGCGGCCATGAATGCGAAGGCCAAGGGGTATCTGCGGGCCGGGCTCGACCGGCTGGGCGTGGTGGTGCGCAGCGGGGTCGAGGTGGTGAAGGTGCTGCCCGATGCGGTCGAGCCCACCCAGCGCTCGGCGATCGCGTTCATCCGGGGCACGCCCGGAAGGATGGGCACCACCCGGGCGCCGATAGCGCTGAAGACCGCGTCGAAGCCCTCAGTGAAGTAGCCGGCGTTGTCGCGGATCAGGTACCGGATGCCGATGGTGCGCGTGTCGTCCAGGCCCGTGAGGGGTTTCGGGCGCACTGGGTGGCCCACGCGGCGGTGACGTGCCGGGTGACACCGGCGATGTGGACGCGACGGGTGCCGTGCTCGATGAAGAACAGGACGAACAGACGCCGCAGGAAAACCGTGTCCACGTGGAAGACGTCGACGGCGAGGATGCCCGTGGCCTGGGCCTTGAGGAACCGGGTCCAGGAGCGGCTGGTCCGCTGGGGCGCCGGGTCGACCCCGGCGTGCTGCAAGATCTCCCAAACGGTGGAGGCGGCGACCTCCCAGCCCAGGTTCAGCAGTTCGCCATGGATACGGCGATACCCCCATCCGTCGTTTTCGCGGGCCAGGCGCAGCACCAGAGCGCGGAGTGCCTCGGGCTTGGCCGGACGGCCCGGGCCGCGGTGCGGATAGGTCCACTTCTTCGCGACCAGCCTCGCATGCCAGCGCAGCACGGTACGCGGAGTGACCAGCAGCTTCAGCGCTGAACGGTGACGCTTGCTCAGGAGTCGGAGCAGGGCTGCGAACACGGCGCGGTCCCCGCGGGTGAAGGCGGGCTTGAGGCTGCTGCGCTGCAGGACGGCCAGCTGCTGCCGGAGTACAAGTATCTCGACATCCTTGGCCGCGGAGGAGCGGGCCAGCAGGCGCAGCCAGCCGAGCAGGAGGCAGCCGAATCGGTAGGCCAGACGGAACGTCACGATTCCCAAGCGTGCGCCGACGGGCTCACGAGCGCTTTCGATGTGATCACACCGTGACCCTCAAGTCGCAGCTCAGCGTGGGTGACAGGGTTGTCGGCACCCACAGGGTGGGAACGCTCGTAGTGGTGCTCGTGGCCGCACACCACGAGGTCCACGCCGAATCGGTCGAACAGCGGGAGCCACTCCTGCCGGATCGCCAGGTCGGCGCCGTTGAACTGGTCGGCGGTGCTGACGGCGACCTGGTGCACGCACACCACGATCCAGTCCATACCGCGGTCGGCGCGGGCACTGCGCAGCTCCTTCTCCAGCCATGCCTTCTGCGCGCCCTTGGAGTACCCGCGCACGTAACTGCTGCCGGCGTCCTGATGGCATATGTCGTCGCTGACAAGGAAGATGACCTTGACCGAGCCGGCCGTCATCGGCAGTGCCGAGAACGGCGGCGTGCATACCGTTCATGTAGGCGTTGCCGCTGCCCTCGACGGCGGCCTTCAGCTGTACGGGCCGTTGCCTGTGACCGGCACCACGCCCATCGCAGCGTCCCCGCCATGGCCCGCACTGAGCGGCGAAAGCAGATCCACTACGCGGCGATCCGGCCGCCGAGCGGAGCCGCGGCGAAGCTCTCGCGACGCGTGGAATTCGCCACATTCACTCCCTTCAGGACGGATGAATGCATAAAAGTGGTTGTTTAATGCCGGTTGCCAGTCCTCCGGTAACCAGCTCCAGGGATTCAACGACCAGTGGCATGGGAGAAGCGTTTGATCACACTAGGTAAGCGACACACCGGGCTGATGGCTACGGCCGGCGTACTCGGCGGCGTACTCGCACTCACGGCCCTCGGCGGTACCAGCAACGCTGCCACCAGCGGCGACGCCGCCGGGAATCAGCTGAAATCGCATGCGCAGGGAGATCAGGCGGGCACCCAGGACGCTTCCGACGCCCGGATAAAGATCACGCCCGGGCAAGGTGCCTACGGCGTCCGAATCAACAGCCCCGTCAAAGTCACGGTCAGCAACGGCGCGCTCACCAAGGTGACCATGACCGCCGTCGCGACCGGTGCCGAGATTCCGGGCACCCTGTCCGCGGACGGCACGTCCTGGAAGTCGAACGGCCGGCTGGAGCGGGCCGCCAGATACCAGGTCGCCGCAGAGGCCGAGGACGCCAAGGGCCGCTCCGTCACCGGGAACGCCACGATCACCACGGTCTCCCCGGCCAACGACTTCATCGGGCACCTCTCCCCCGAGGACGGCTCGACCGTCGGCGTGGGCATGCCGGTGACGGTCTCCTTCGACAAGGCGATCAGCGACAAGGCCGCCGTGGAGTCGGAGATCCAGGTCAGCTCCAGCAGCGGGCAGCGGATCGTCGGTCACTGGTTCAACGACGACCGCCTGGATTTCCGCCCCGAGAACTACTGGAAGCCCGGCTCCACCGTCACCGTCAAGCTCACCCGCCACGGCATCCAGAGGACGGTCGCGTTCAAGATCGGCCGAAGCCAGATCAGCACGGTCGACGCCAGGACGAAGCAGATGACCGTCGTACGGGACGGCAAGACGATCAGGACCATCCCGATCTCGTCCGGCAGCCCTGAGCACTCGACGTACAACGGTCGGATGGTCATCTCCGAGAAGTTCGGGCAGATCCATATGAACGGTGCGAGTGTCGGCCTCATGAAGAAGGACGGCAAGCCCGCGTACGACATTCAGGACGTACCGCACGCCATGCGTCTGACCGACTCGGGCACGTTCATCCACGGCAACTACTGGGGTGCCGACTCGATCTTCGGCAAGGTCAACACCAGCCACGGCTGCGTGGGCCTGAAGGACGTCAAGGGCGGCGGCGACGGTAGGCAGCCCGCCGCGTGGTTCTTCGACAACTCGATGACCGGTGACGTCGTGATCGTCAAGAACTCCGAGGACAAGACCACGTTGGCCCCGGACAACGGCCTCAGCGACTGGAACATGCCGTGGACCGAGTGGGTCTCGGGCAGCGCGGTCAGCTGACACCGCGTCACTCCACGCATATGAACCTGAATCCCTTCCGCCAGGCGGCGGCCGACCATGTCGGCCGCCGCCTGCGTCGTCAGGGCGCTGGTCGCGATCTGTGACCACCAGCAGACGAAGAATCTTCTGGTGTCGTACTCGCCGAAGAAGCTGGGCTTCTTCTGGGCGCACGAAAAAAGGCGCCTGACCTGGTCTTTCACCCGTCAGGCGCCTTTCCCTCAGCTTGCTCTCGGGCGAGAGCGGCTTGCGTGCTAACTCCCAGTTCCTCCCGCACCTGTACCGCTCCTGACCAGTACTTCCGGACCAGTCACGGACCAAACCCACGCTTCAGCCCTCGGTTGCTTCGCCTTGGCTGACACGCCCCCACTCCTGCATCGACTGCTCGATGAGGCGGTTCGCCTGTTCTCGAACGCCGTCGAGGAACTTGGCGTAGTGACGGAAGAGAACCTCGATGCTTTGGCCGGCGCGGCGGCGCATTGATGGTGCCCCGCTTCGTGGTGTAGCCGATCAAGGTTGAGGTGTGCGCGGGCTTGGTCGCGGGGCGTACCTCCATCGGGGGCTTGCGCTCCCTGCGCATGAGGCGGGCCACCGTGCAACTCTCCGTGGTAAACGGCCAGTTCAACCATGGAGGTGCGCGATGGCCCTGTCTCAGTCTGACCTGATACGCCTGCTGGAGTCACTACGCTCGTCCGACGGAATCGAGCTTGCCATCCATCGAGAAGCGTCGAAGCCGAGCTTCACGCCTGCCGGGTAGCACTCCAGCGTCAGAGCGCGGGCCGCGGTGAAGTGCTGCTTCTCGTCAACCTCCAGGATCTGCTGCTGCCCATTCTCGTAGGTCAGCAGGACGTCCAGGCTCCGCCGCTCACGAGAAGGGGCCTGCTCCGGCAGGACCAGCCCAGTGAGCGCGCCGTAGATCGCCGCGACCGTCTCCCACATGCCGGCGCACTCGATCTGCCCTGGCCGCCGCAACCAGGTCGGACAGCTCTCTGGTTCGATCTCCGCCTTGACCACGTCAGGCAGTAGGCGGGTTATGCCGTCCTGCAACTCCTTCACACCGACTCCCTCTCACCTGATAAATCATCCGAGTATCAGCGACGCGTCTGACACCGACTCACTCTCGTTGGCCCGGCCCCGGCCTTCCAGCGCGGCTGGGCAGCGCCGCCCGCATACGTCCTCCAACTTCCGTGCGAGCGTGGTCGAATGCCGATCGTGGGTCCAGCCCAGCCAGCGGGCTGGCGAGTCCTGCACGTCATCGAGCAGGGCGTCGACACCTCCACCATGGAAGGGCGGGCGATGTTGGGAATGTTGTCCGTGCTCGCCAGACCCCAGCGCGAGCTGATCGTGGCGAACACCAACGACGGGCTCGCCTCCGCGAGAGCCCGCGGCCGGTCCGGGAAAGCCGGCCCAAGCTCACTCCCGACCAGGCCAAGCTCGCCCAGCAGCTCTACGACGCCCGGGAGAAGACCGTCCAGCAGATCGCAGACCTGTTCGGAGTGCCCCGGTCCTCGGCCTACGGACACCTCGACAAGACCAAGAATGTGCCCCGCCACGAAATCGAAGACCCCGCTCACCGAGCCCTGACGGCTACCTTGCGTTTGGGAGCAGAGGGGAGTTCGGAGCCTGTTTTCCTGGTCTCCCCCGTTAGTTAGTGCTGGCGTTGTGCAGGTGTTCACCGAAGAATCCCACGACGATCAGGCCGCTTTGATCCGTGTCATCGAGGTAGTGCAGGTGCGGTGCGGGTGGCGCTCCGTCTCCGATGCGGATGCGTTCCAGCATTGCCGGGTATCCCGACGGGTCGATGTCCTCGGGAACCCGGAGTCTCCTGTCAGCCTTGCCGCGAGGGCTGCTGCTGGCGAACTTCCCCTCGTTCAGAATCACCTTGACTGGTGAGAGCAAGAGGGATGGACGGCTGCCACAGTACGCCCTCAGGTTGGCGAAGTCAGGGCCCGCCCCGCGGCCGCGCGCCCTGATCAGGATCTTGTTCTCGGCGTACGTCTGGATCATTGCGAGGGCGTCTGCAAGGCGCTTTCTCCAGTGGGACGTCCGACATGTGCCTGCGAAGCCTGTTGAAGAACGTGCCCGTATGGCTCGTGCCTGGCGAGGACCCCGGTACGGGTTTCTGGCTGCGGCTGGGGATCTTCCCGCAGTCGAGGACAAGCCGGAGCCAGAAAGAGCTGGGAATCGGCCGGGCTCTGCCCGACTCCCCGGGGCTGTTCGACGCACCTGCGGGATGACCGCATACCGCTTCAAGAACAGCCTCGTCAGCGGGCGGAGGTCTTGCCGGAGTTCTTCGAGCCGTTCCTTTAGCGCTACACCGAGCACCGACGTGTCCGGCCGCCAGTTGGGCATGGGACAGCGACGTGTCGGGTCCGGGCCCGGTCGCCCGGCTGCAGCGTTACGGTCGGGGCTTGTTCGCGAACACCCACCGGTTACCCGCCAGGGCGTCGTTCTGCTCGGGCAGCGGGCCGCGTCCGTGCTGGCGGGTGAAGTCGAAGGGGGTGTGGACCGATGTGGACCAGCCCTTGCTCGCCAGGTCACCTGCGGAGTCGGGCCGCGGCTCCTTGTCGAACAGGTTGAGTAGGTCGATGCCGATTTGTTGTGTCGTCGAGGTGTAGAGCGGGCTGTCGCGGTATTCCAGCAAGTCCTTGTCGAGCTTGACCTCGAACGCCAGAGCGCTCCCTTCCGTGCTCAACCGGTCCACCATGTCAATGAGGTTCGTCTCGGCGACGGTCGGCAGGTAGAACAGCAACCCCTCGGCCAGCCAGACGCTCGGTACGGTCGTGTCGAAGCCGGCGTCGGCGAGTGCTCCGACCCAGTCGGCGCGGAGATCGATCGGGATGGGTACGCGCGCTGCCTTCGGGGTGGCCGACAGTCCGTCGAGCACCTCGTGCTTGAACGCCAGCACTCCTTCCCTGTCGATCTCGAAGATCACGCACCCGGGAGGCCAGTCGAGCCGGAAAGCCCGCGCATCCAACCCCGCCCCGAGCAGCACCACTTGGCGGGCGCTTCCCGTGTGCACCGACCGGAGAAGAAAGTCGTCGAGGACCCTCGTCCGCAGACCGAAGTAACGCGCGAACCGTCCCCACAGGGGGTTCGCGTCCCCGTCCGGGACCTGTTGCATGCGGACCGGCCAGCCGGCGGACGCCGGTGCGGCGCGCACGAAGTGCTCCGCATAGACGTCCCGTGCCAGGGTGTCGTGGCGGTGGGTCTCGATCGCCCGTGCCGCGGCGACCATGAGAGCGGTCACCCCTACACCTCCTTCCACGCCTTCCACGCCGGTGTTGTGATGCGTTGTGCCGACCACGTTTCCTCCGTTGGCGAATTGGGACCACGAACAGCGAGGGATGCGACTGACGGATCGAGGGTGGACGCGCGACAACACCGCTCAGGGCTCCGTGTTTCCGAGGGGTGCCCGATGGCGCACAGACCTGCGGCCACCCGGTTCCTCAGTTGGGCCGGCCCGGCACGGGGCAGGTCGCCGCGCGGGCCGGCCACAGCGAAGCGGAGTCCAGAGGTGTTTCGTCAGGTGGCGGCCAATCAGATGACGGTTGATGAGGGCCGATCGACAGGCAAGGGACGTTGAATGCCTCACTCATCGGTTCCTACCCTCCGGAATCACGACGGGTTTGACCACGCGGCCCGCTTCGCAGTCGCGTTCGGCCTCGTTGATGTCGGCGAGCGGATACGTACGGATCAGCTCGCCGAACGGAAACCGCCCGGCCTGCCACAGCCCGGTCAGCCGCGGAATCAGCAGGCCCGGTACCGCATCCCCCTCGCAGATGTGGGAGATTCTCCTGCCTCGGTCCAGCGCCCCCGGTTCGAGCGACAGCGTGGTGTGGAGCCGTGCCACCAGACCGAGGTGGCCGGTCGGGCGCAGAGCCCGGAGCGCGTCGTTGATCAGCTGGACGGAGGCCGTGGTGTCCAGCGCGTAGTGTGCGCCGCCGTCGGTCAGTCGCCGGATGCGGCCGGGCAGGTCGGGTGTTGCGGCGTGCAGCGGGGTCGCGCCGAATCGTTCGGCGAGGGCCAGCCGTTCGGGGTGCCGGTCGACGGCCAGGGGCACCGCTCCGGAGGCGGTGGCCGCCATCACTGCGGCCAGGCCCACCGCTCCTGCGCCGAAGACCGCGAGGGTGTCGCCCGGCCCGGCGGCGAAGGAGTTGAAGACCGCCCCGGCGCCGGTGAGGAACCCGCAGCCGAGCGGTCCGAGCAGCTCGATGGGCAGCGAGGGGTCGACCCGCACGGCGTTGCGGGCCGGGACCACCGCGTACTCGGCGAACGAGGACTGGCCGAACCACCGGGGAGCCAGTTCGTCCCCGGCCACGTCGGTGAATCGCACGGCGTTCTCCTTGCGCCCGCCAAAGAGGTTGAGCGAGGCGAAGGAGTCGCAGTAGGCGGGGGCAGCGTCCAAGCAGTTCCGGCAGTGGCCGCAGGAGTCGAAGCTCAGTACGACGTGGTCGCCGTTGCTCAGGCCGGTGTGGGGCCCTCCCGTCTCCGCCACGACCCCGGCACCTTCGTGGCCGAGCACCGCCGGCAGCGGTGAGCGGCCCGCCGAGCGCCGGACCGCGAGATCGGTCCGGCACATCCCGCAGCCTGCGATCTTGACCAGGATCTCGCCGTCGGCCGGTCCCGTGTTCAGGAGCACCTCCTCGACGGCGAATCGGCTCTCGTACGAACGCAGTACCGCCGCGTTGAACCTCATCGTCACGCCTCCTGCGGACGGTGCACGACGAACGGTCTGAGGTTGCCGTAGAGCCCCCATGAACCGCCCGCGACACCGACACCGCTCTCCTTGGAGCCCGCGAAAGGCTGGGCGAGGGACAGTTCGGCATGGTGGTTGATCCATGCCGTTCCGCACTCCAGCCGGTCGGCCACCTCCTCGGCCCGGTCGAGGTCGGTCCCCCATACCGAGCCTCCCAGCCCGAAACCGGTGTCGTTGGCCGCCTCGACAGCTTCGTCGACGCTCCCGTACGGCAGCACCGGCAGGACGGGCCCGAACTGCTCCTCCGTCACCACCGGGCTGTCGACCGGGACATCCGCCAAGATCGTCGGGGCGAAGAAGTAGCCCGGCCGGTCCAGCCGGCGGCCCCCGGCCACGGCTCGGGCGCCGTCTGCCAGGGCCTGCGCCGTGTAGTCCTCGACCCGGGCCAGTTGCGCGGCGTTGTTGACCGGTCCCAGTTGCGTTCCCGGGGCGAGGCCGGCTCCGACGACGGCGGTCTTCGCGCGTTGTGCGAGGGCCTCGACCACGGGCGAGTAGAGCCGAGCCGGGGCGTAGACGCGCTTGACCGCCATGCAGACCTGGCCGCAGTTGCGGAACGCCGCCCAGAACAGCCGGTCCGCGATCCGCTCCACATCCACGTCCTCCAGCAGGATGGCCGCGTCGTTGCCGCCCAATTCCAGGGTGACGCGGGCGAGTGAGGCCGCTGCCCCCTGCGCGACGGCCCGTCCGGTGGGAATCGAACCGGTGAAGGTCACGTGGCGGATCCCCGGATGGGATGCGAGGCGGGCGCCGAGGGGTTCGTGACCGGTGACGATCGTCAGTACGTCCTCGGGAAGGGCGGTGGCAATAACGGATCCCAGCAGCCGTGTGGCGAGGGGTGTGTAGGGGGAGGGCTTGAGCACCATCGTGTTGCCTGCGGCGAGCGCGGGCGCGAACTTCGCGGACGCGAGCTGGAGTGGGAAGTTCCACGGGATGATCGCGGCGACGGGCCCGAGCGGGCGCCAGCGGATCTCGCTGCGTACCGGCCGGCCGTCCATGATGGGCTGGGGCTGTGGGGCCAGCTCGGCGAAGTAGCGCAGGCGGGCTGCCGTGCGGGCGATCTCCTTGTACGACTCGGCCAGGGGTTTGCCCTGTTCACGGGTGAGCAAGGGGGCGATGTCCGCCCCGGCCGCCTCCACGGCGTCGGCTGCCTCGAGTAATGCGATGGTGCGGGCGCCGGGGTCGGCCCGCCAGTTGCGCCATGCCTCGTGGGCCCGGCCGACGACGGCGTCCAGCTCGTCCGGCTGCTGGTCGGGAGCCTCGTCGAAGGTCTCGCCGGTTGCCGGATCGAGGACGGCGAAGCGCTTGCCGGGGATCACGGGCACGTGCCGGGCTGATGCGTGGCCATGCCGGCGGTCAGCTCGCGGCGGTTACGGCAGCCGTGTGTTCTCGGGCGTGCCGGTCCATCTCCGCCCGGAAGGCGGCAACCAACTGCGGCTGGATCCTTCCGGTGTTGCGGTCGCCCCTCTCGCAGACCGCCCCGCGCACACCCACGATGTCCGTGCCGATGCGGGTCAGTGCACCGAGGTCTCCCACCTTCACGCTGCCCGCAAGGGCGGCGAGCAGATCGGCTTGGTGGGCCCGCCGCACGAACTCCGCGCAGACCTCAGGCGGAACGTGGTCGAACAGCCGTGTCCCGTCCTTGACCGCGGTGTCGAGCATGGCCGCGTCGGAGCCGGAGCGCAGGGCGATGTCGGGCAGTGCGAGCGGGTTGACACAGCCGACCCGGTGGGCGTCGGCGTAGCCCGAGGCGACGACGAAGGCGTCCGGCCGATATTCCTTCACTGCCCGGACTACCCCTCGCATGACATCGACAGCCTGGTCGGGTGTCGTGCATCCGTAGAGGCCGACCTTGATGTAGGTGGCTCCGGAGACAGCCGCACCAAGCGCCGCCTGGGCCACTGTGCCGGGTTTGTACGGCACGTCTCCCACGGTGGCGGACACCGGCTTGTCCGCCGGGACCGCGTCGCGGATCTCCCTGATGACCCACGGGAAGTTCGCGCCGAGCGAGCCCTCATCCGGCTTCTTGACATCCACGATGTCGAGATGCTCCGCCGCCTTCGCGCAGTCGAGGGCCTCCTCGACGCTGTCTGGGGAGATGAGAAGTAACAACGTGTGCTCCTTCCCCGCATATCCACCTGGCCAGGAGGCAGGGGTGCGGAGTCGCTTGGATTTCTTGCGGTTTGCTCATCATTGAGGGCGGCCCGTGACCACCGGTAGGGCGTGCGAAGACCGAACGGGGTGCTGCCGGTCTACCCAGTGCGCCGTGCGCGCCGGTTCCAACCAGCTCCCGTCCGATCCGCAGAGGGGGCTCGATGTGTGGAGCACAGCGACGGCTGGGTCGCGCACGTGCAGGTGGTCTTCAGCGGCTCGGCCGACGACATGGGCAAGGCCGGGGCCGCCATCGAGGAGGCGTGGGACGGGACGCCGACTGGGCGGCGAAGAGGCCGGTTCATGCCGGATCGGCGCCATCTCCACTCTTTCTGTTGACAAGCCAGCTCTCCCCGGGACACCGGATTCCACAGCCCGCATAGTGACAGCGCGACGGCCATGCGACCGGCCCGCCGCAGATACGGCTTCCCCCGCCCCGCGCGGTGTTTCGCCGCACCTGTCGGCGGCTCACCGGTACGCCGCCGTGCCGTCGCGCACCGTACGGCGCGGCGGGCACGAACGGCCGTCCCATCTCCTGGCCTGACGAAAGGTAAGAGCCCATGCGCAGTGAAGCGGTCAACCGTGTGAAACTCGTTTTCACCCTGTTCGACGCCGACGGCAACGGGGTCCTGGAATCCGACGACTTCAATCTGATGAGCAGCCGGGTTGCCGCGGCCGTGCCCGGATCCGACGAGGCACGGAAGCAGGCCATGCAGGCCGGCTTCACGCGCTACTGGAACACGCTGGCCGGCGAACTCGATACCCATCACGACGGCCAGATCACTTACGACGAGTACCAGGCATGCGTCCTGTCGCCGGAGCGCTTCAGCGGGGCGATCGACGAGTTCGCGGCCGGCTTCGCACGCCTCGGTGACCTGGACGGCAGCGGTACCGTCACACGACCGGTGTTCACCGGCATGCTGAGGGGTGTCGGCTTCGACCTGGCGAACATCCAAGCCCTCTTCGAGGCCCTCAGGCCCGATGATGCCGACCGGATCGGGGTGGATGTCTGGGAAGCCGAGATCAAGAACTTCTACGCCCCTGACAAGGGCGGCATCCCTGCAGACCTGCTGGCACCAACTCCGGCAGCCTGATCCAGCCCGGCCCAGCGGCTCGCTCCGTAGGGGGCGAGCCACCGGGCTCCCGGATCATCACTGCGAGCAGGGAGACCGTGGGGCTGGCCATGCTGAGCCGTCGGGACGTCCAGTCGACGCTGGTCGTGCGGTCCCGCCTGGTCGACGATCGACCAGTTCGAGGTGATCGGGTGCACGGTCACCGGTCGGGCCGTGCACGACTGCGACCAGGTGTTGTACAGAGCGGCGGAAGCGCACTCACAGGCCGCAGTGCGCCCGAGCCGCCCCTTCGGACCGTGGTTCTGCGGCCATGCCCCGGGGTGTCCCCCCGGCCGGGGAGGCACTGGCAGGCGCTGATCAACCCACCGCCGCGAGACCGAAGTCACCAACGACAGCCGCCGTAAGCAGCCGTGTGGTTGGGCGCCGTTCGGGCTGCTGCGGTGATCGAGGCGGCCTGAGAAACGACGGTAACGGCGCCGGGCATGGCCGCCGGGACGAGGCACCGGCGACGGCCCCAGCCCACGGGAGGGCAATACCAGGAAGCCACGACGGGCGGCGGCGGTGACCGCCGCCGCCCGTCACGGCCGGACCGTCAGGAGTCCTCAATGGTGATGAAGGGGTCCCACTGGAAGTACCCCTTCAACTGCCGGTGCCGGTCGAGGATCTGGAAGTAGAAGTGGTACACGACCTTGCCGACGCTCTTCACCGTCGTGCGCCAGTAGTGGTCCTGGTACTTCTGCGTCACGAAATCCGGACGGCCCTCGCTGTCCTCCCGCGGCAGCGGATAGACGCCGTCGACCACCTCGATTTCCGGCGTCCTGATGAGTGTGTGATCGCGGTCGCTGCTCACGTACCTGTACAGCAGCGCCTTGTAGTCGCTGCCCAGCGACACCGTCGTCTCCCGCCACCGGATGGTGTCCCCGGGCTCGGCCCGCAGGTTCAGCTCGGCGCCCGAAGTGCCGACGATGTGGTCGTGCCGCGTCGTCATGTAGATCAGGCTTTGGTCGACGTAGGTCGGCGCGTCGGGGTTCCGTGACGCGTTGGGATTCTGTTCGACGATCGTGGCGGCGTCAAACGCGATCAGTACGTTCAGATCAGCCATTTCTTTCCCCCTGGGGATTCGAGATTTTCTGTTGCGAGATTTTCTGCTGTGAGAGTTTCGGTCACGAGGATGCCGGTCACGAGGTTTTCGGCACCTTGTACGCCATGGCCCGCGGATAGTCGTGCCGGTGCAGCCGGAGCCGGACCAGGAGGGGTCCGGCGTTGACCGGGTCGCGCGGGTCGCCGAGTCGGGCCAGCAGGTCGTCCAGCTCCGCGGGGCGGGCGACGCTGAGGCCGCTCGCCGGGGTGTCCTTGCCGGCGAAGACGGCCGCGAGTCGGTCATAGTGCCAGGGGTGCAGGACGTTGTAGAAGTCCGGCTCGGCGGGGTCCTGTCCGGCGTAGTAGGCCGGGTGCACCAACATCTGCTCGATGCCGTAGAAAGACCCGTTGTCCAGGACGAACACCACCGGGCGCAGCCCGAGCCGGGTGTGCGTGGAGATCTCCTGGCAGGTCTCCTGGAAGGCGCCGTCGCCGACGAACACCATCGGGCGGGCGCCCTCGCGTTCCGGGGCGAGCGCGGCGCCGGTGGCCGCGCCGACCGACCAGCCGATGGACAGCCAGCTGATCTGGGACAGGAAGCCGCCCGCGGACAGGGACAGGTTCATCGAGCCGATGAGGGAGAACGCGGCGTCGGATACGACCGTCCAGTCGTCCGTGGTCTCCTGGCCCAGGAAAGCGTCGACCCGTGGCCGCCGATGTACTTGGTCGCCGAGTAGACGACGACATGGGCGCCGTGCTCCATGGGCCGGCAGAGGTAGGGAAGCATGGTGTTGTCGAGGACCAGGGGGATGCCGAGTTCCTCGGCCTGCGCGGCGACCGCCTCGATCGGGAAGATCCGCAGCCGGGGGTTGGGCAGGGTCTCGCCGAAGAAGCAGCGGGTCCGCTCGTCGCTGGCGGCCTTGAAGTTGTCCGGTTCGGCCGGGCTGACGAACCGTACCTCGATGCCGAACCGCGCGAAGGTGTTGGCGAGGAGGTTCCAGCTGCCTCCGTACAGTTCGTCGGAGCTGACGATGTTGTCGCCGGCCTGGCACAGGTTCAGCAGGGAGAGGGTGATGGCCGCCTGACCGGAGGCGACCGCGAGTCCTGCCGCCGCGCCGTCGACCGCCGCCATCCGCTCTTCGAAGACGTCGCAGGTGGGGTTGTTGAGGCGCGAGTACGCGTGTCCGTCCTGCTGCAGGTCGAAGATGCCGGCCGCGGCGGCGGTGCTGGGCAGTTCGTAGGCGGCGGTCTGGAAGATGGGTGTGACGACGGGCGGGGTGATGCCGAGCCGCCACTCGTGCCCGCCGTGCACGGCGGCGGACTCGGGGGCACTGAACTCCTTTCCGGGCAGCCGGAGTTGGGCCGGGTTCTGCGGGTGCTGCGGGGTCATGGACGTACTCCTTCTGCGGTGTTCTCGGGGGCCGCGGCGGCCCGATCGCGGCTGTTTCCCTGCCGGTGACGTACGGCTGCGGTGAGGGTGGTGGCGCTCAGCACGGCGGCGGTGAGCAGCGTGCCCGCGGGGCCTCGGCGAACCGGCTCCCACGGCAGGTGCGGCACGGCGAGCAGGAGCGCGACGGCCCACCAGACCGCGGCGTCGCGGCCGACGACGAAGTCGAGCGCCGCCCGCGCCGGTGCGCGGCGCTCGCCGGTCGGGGCGGGGGCGGACGCGTTCACAGAACGGGGCACCACGACGAGCGTGCCCGCGAGGACCGCCACGACGACCCGGGGGTCGGCTGCCGCGTCGGTGACGGCGTACGCCCCCACGGCGGTCAGCAGGACGGCGACCGCCGCCTTCGCCGCACGCTCGGGCAGCACGGCCCGAGGACCCCGTCCGGCCAGGGCCGGGGCGGTCGCCACGAGAACCGCGGCGAGCGCCGACGCGGGCCACCAGGCGGGCCGTTCCATGGCCAGACCGAGGCCGCAGGCCACGACCAGTGCTTCGCAGCCGGCCCGTGCCAGGGCCCGGGCCGCCGGTCCGCGCACCGCACCGGCCGAGGCGAGCGCCGCCGACGTCCGCCGGAAGACGGCGGCCTCGTCGCGCAGCGGCACCTCACCGGTCTCCCTGCGCACCGCCCACATCAGCCACTGCAGTCCCGCGGCCAGGACGATCCCGCCGCCCACGGTCTCGGCCCAGGACCCCGGCGAGCCGGCGACGGCCAGGCCGACGGCCGCGGCGACCAGCAGCGCCGCGGTCCCGGCAGCGGCGATCGCGGCATCGGCCCGCCGCACCGAAGCGGCCGCCGCGAGAACGGTCCTGGCCTCCTGGGACTCGACGGCGCACAGCACCACCGCGGCACACAGGACGAAGACGAGGACGGTCATCCTCCGCCCCGGGCGCCGACGGGCGTTCGCGCACGTCGGCCCTGCTGAGCGAACCAGTGCCCGACCACCGCGTCGAGATACTCCTGCCACGGCGGGCACGGCCGCGTGGCGGCGGTGGGGGCGAGCACCCGGTCGTCCTCGAAGTACGGCCGGTACACGCCGATCAGCCGGTCGAGCAGGGCCCGGTCCGGCAGGGCGACCCCCTTCACCTGCCAGGCGTCGAAGGAGCGCCGCAGGAAGTCCCAGCGCCGGAAGGGGACCAACGCGATCGGCTCCAGGGGGCGGCCGCCGGCCCGGGCCCGCAGCCGGTTGAGCGCGCCGACCGCCTCGGTGACGAGCTCGCCGAGGCGCGGGGCCGCCGGGCCCGCTGCCGCGACGACGTCCTGCGGTGTGCCGCCCCGGAGTGTCCGGTGGACCATCCCGGCCAGTTCGGCGGCGACCCAGTCGACCGGCACGATGTCGATCCTGCGGTCCCGTTCGCCCGGCAGCAGGACAGGACTGTGCCGGTCGATCAGAGCGAGCAGCGGATAGATCCCGTGGAACCGGCCGATGGCACCGGTCCGGCTGTGGCCCACGACGAGGCTGCAGGAGAAGACGGACGGGGCCAGGTCGGCGTAGGCGGAACACAGCAGCCGCTGGGCCTCTGCCTTCGTGGATTCGTAGGTGTTGCGGTAGTGCCATCCCTCGGTCGCCGTGTAGGCCGAGGACACGTAGAGGAACCGGGTGCCGGGGCCGAGCCCGCGGGCCAGGTCGGCGACGTTGCGGGTGACGGTCACATTGCCGTGCCGGGCCGCTTCCGGGCTCGCGGTCCAGCTGACGTTGGCGGCAGCGTGCACCACCACCGTGCGGTCCGCCGGGGGCAGTTCGTCGGCGAACCCCGACGTCCGCCCGGCGTCGGCGAGATCGCACACCACGGGCCGCACCAGGGCGCGTACCGGACGGGGCACCTGGGTCATGAAGGCGTCGCGGGAGCGTTCGCCGCTGAAGACTCCGACGACCTCGGCGGCGGGCGGATCGGCCGCGAGGGCCTCGGCGAGACCGCGGCCGACCGCCCCACCGATCCCCGTGACCAGCACGCGCGCAGGGACAGAGGGTGTCACGGGGCGACCACCGCCGGGCGGCGGTCGCGGATCGCGGCGAGCATGCTGCGGGAGTTGGACTCGATGGCCTGGATGCCGATCGGGTCCAGGACGGCGGCGAGCGACGGGATGCCGATGTCGAACTCGATCTCCAGGACGACCCGGACGCCGGACGCCGTCGGCTCCAGCGCCCAGTACCCGCGGAAGACCTCCAGGTCGCCCTCGGTCTGGTCGAAGTCGATGCGCCGCATGGGGGTGAACACGTCGCGCTCGTCCCAGGTGAGTTCACTGCCGTTGAGGAGCACGCGCCAGGAGCTCAGCGCGGTGTCCGCCTCACGTTCGATGAACCGGATACCGAGGACGTCGTCCATGTAGCCGGCGTGCGCCTCGAAGTCGCACATGACGTTCCACACGTGTTCCAGCGAGACGTCGTCGATGTCGACCTCGGTACGGACTACGGGCACGATGCCGCCTTTCTCTGTAGGGCCCACATTTCTGCGGGGAGGGCGCTTCAGCGCGAAGGGATCACGCGGGAATGTCGGCGACCGCCGAGGCCACGGCGTCGAGCCCGCCGTCCAGGTCGTCCTGGCCGATCACCGCGGGGGGATAGACCCGGAGCACCTGGGGCGCATTGAGGCAGAAGCTGAGCAGCACGCCGCGTTCGGCGGCCTTGAGGACGATCTGGCCCGCGATGCCCGGGGTCCTGGCCTCGATGCCGATCATCAGCCCTTCGCCGCGCACGTCACGGATGCGTGGATCGTCGCCCAGCGACTCCGCCAGGCGCTTGCGGGCGTGGGCGCCGAGCCGCCGGGCGTCGTCGACGAACTGTGGTGTGCGGACCAGTTCGACCACGGTGCGTCCCACCCGCCCGGCCAGGGCGCCACCGGCGAACGAGGACGCGAGGACCACCGGGTCGACGGCGCTCTCGCCGATCTTCGCTCCGCGGTACACGACCGCGGCCAGCGGCATCAGCCCGCCGCCCAGGACCTTGCCACTGAGCAGCAGGTCGGGCGGGCAGTCGTCCGCCGACCGCCAGAGCCGGCCGCAGCGGCCGAGGCCGGTCTGGATCTCGTCGAGGACCAGCAGGGTGCCCGTGTCGTGGCAGAGCTGCCGCAGTCCTTGGAGGTAGCCGGGGTCGACAGGGCGGATGCCACCCTCGCCCTGGACCGGTTCCGCGAACACCGCGGCGACCGTGCTGCCCGCGAGCACGCGTCGGACCTCGTCGAGGTCGCCCGGCGTGAGGAAGTGGGCCGGTGCCGCCAGCGGCAGCGGGGAGCGCACCGCGAAGCAGTCGGACAGGTGCAGGGCTCCGGCGGTCTTGCCGTGGTAGGAGCCGCGCAGGGCGGCGAACTCGCCGCGGCCGGTGGCCAGGGCGGCCATCTTCATCGCCATGTCGACCGCTTCGGCGCCGCTGTTGGCGAAGGCCACCCGGTCCAGGCCCGTGGGGGCGGCGCCGATCAGCGCCTCGGCGCACTCGGTGGCCTCGGTGTTGCCGAGGACCTTGCCCGACAGGCCCATCAGTTCCAGCTGCTCGCGGGCGGCGGCGACGATCCGCGGGTGCCGGTGGCCGAGCAGATGGACGCCGAACGAGCCGAAGTCCAGCCAGCGGCGCCCGGCACCGTCCGTGATCCAGGCGCCCTGGGCCTCCGCTTCCGCGGCGAGCAGGCCCGACATCCTCAGCAGCAGTGCCTTGGAGCGGCCGAATGCCGCTCCGTAGCGTTCGACGAATCCCATGGGTGCGCGTCTCTCCTGTTCCGAACTGTCGCAGGCTGTTTCCGGCTGCTTCCAGCCGCTTCCGTCTGTTTCAGGCGTCCTTGAGGAACGGTTCGAGGAACGCGGCGTCGCTTCCGGTGGCCTCGCACAGCCGGGACCAGTCGCGCAGCGCCTGCAGCACCTCGCGCTGTCCGCTCGCCTGCAACGGATCGGGGATCTGCCCGGGGAACTCCTGGCACAGCCGGGCCCACAGCTCGCGTACACCGGTGTCGTCGGAGGCGTCCCCGCCGAACTCCTCGTTCAGTGCGAAGAGTTGGGCCAGTTCGCCGCCGTCGACGCGGCACGCCGCGCTCAGCCCGTACTCGAGGGCGAGGGCGAGCTGGTGGCCCTCACCGCCGGGTTCGGCTCCGGTCAGCCGCATGTCGATCTCAGCGAGCAGTTCGAGGAGGCGGAGCTTGACCACCTGCCGCAGCTGCGGCTGGTCCGCGCCGCCGTCCAGATCCTCCACGTAGGCGCGGCCGTCGACGGACAGCAGCCAGGCCACGGTGGCCCAGGACCGGACGGCCGCTTCGGGGGGAAGGCCCCGTCCGGCACGTACGTCGGGGAAGAAGGCGAGATCCATCGGGCTCCTCAAGGCAGTGGGCCGGGTGCGGTGTCGAACGGTCAGGCGGGCAGCAGGCGCACGGCGCCCACCCGGGCGGCGCGCAGCAGGTCGGCGGGCCGGGCACAGTCCGCCGGCGGCTGCGAGAGGGAGATCTCCCCGGTCGGCAGCGGCTCGGGGCCGAGAAAGCCCGCCGCCGCGCCGAGCACCATGTCGGCGCCGGGCAGGAACCGGCGACGTACCGCGTCGGAGGCCGACTCCACGGCCAGGGAGGGCTTGTGGCCCTCGCCCGCGTCGGCGTAGACCTTGGTCAGCAGCTCGGTGAAGGCGGGGGTCAGCGGCCCCTGTACCTTTCCCGCCAGTGCCTCGGTGACGTGGGTGCGCAGCGCGTCCACGGCCGTCAACAGGGGGTCTTTGCCCGGCAGTTCGGCGCGCAAGCGGGTCCAGCGCAGCAGATACCACTTGCGGTTGGAGTACACGTCACCGTGGTGCGAGAGCACGGCGTCCATGAGGTGGAGCAGGGCGTTCGCCGCGTAGCCGGCACGTCCTCGCTCCTCACCCGCCGCTTCGGCCAGGGCCAGGAAGAAGACCTGCTCGGCCGCGGTGTGCAGGGAGGACCACTTCCATACGCGGGCGAGCTGCGGCAGCCGGTCCTCGTAGGGCAGGGTCCGGTCCAGGGCCACGCCGTTGACGAGCCGTTCCAGGTACTTGCGGCGCAGCTCGTGCCGCTTGTCCCAGGCGCGGTGGCCGAGGACGACCTCACGCGGGGGCGCGGCGGCCAGTTCCGTGAGGTCGGCGAGTGCGCTGTCGACCTCGTCGTCGCAGAAGGAGACGGCTTCGAGGTGGTGGGGGCCCTCGAAGATCTGGGTGGCCATCCGCGCCCCGGACAGGGGTGCGCGCTGGATCCGGATGAAGTCCACGTCGCTGGTCGCGTTGGCAAGGCCGTGGACCGGGGAGCTGGTCACCAGGAAGTGCCGGGCGTCGCCCGTCCTTGCGCGCAGGGTCTGCTCCAGTGCGGCCGCCTGCAGGCCGCGTGTGCGCAGGAAGGCGTCGACGTGGCGCAGGCGCGCCTGTGCTGTGATGCCCATCGGGCTCCTCGGGATCGGTTCGGTGAGGGTGGGTGAGAGTCGGCGTGAGTCAGTGACGGGACGTCAGAAATCGTGTGTACGAGGTGAAGTGCGGCTCATCCCGTGGCGCGGGCGCGCCGTGCCTCCGCGACATGGCTCAGCACGCTGGACCTGCCGAACAGATAGGAGCGGGAGACATGGGCCTTGCGGCGCACCGCCTCGTTCTCCATGAGGCGGCGGTGCAGTTCGCCCAGGCGGTAGCAGGGGACGCTCGGGTAGAGGTGGTGCGCCAGGTGGTAGTTGATCCGGCAGGGCGAGAACAGCAGGCGTTCCAGGGCAGGGGCGAGCACCGTGCGGGTTCCGCCGATGCCGGAGTCCTGGTCGCAGCCGACGTGTTCGGCCATGTCGCGCAGGCGCAGGATCATACTGAGCGCCGTGAGCATCGGCACGATCCACAGCAGCAGGAACGCCGTCCACCATCCGGTGACCACGAGCGCCGTCACGAGCAGGGCGAGGCCGCCGAGGAACAGGTTGCGGCGGGCGGCGCCCATCGCGCGGGCCGCCTCTCGGTCGCCGCGCAGGACCGGCAGCAGGGAGAACTGGTCCAGGGTTCCCACCGTCTTGAGCAGGCCCAGGCCGACCGCGTCCTTGGCGAAGAGCCGGACCCAGTCCCCCGTCGTGTTGTCCAAGGCTGCCGGGTCGAAGTCCGGGTCGCGTTCGGTGTTCAGCCAGCGGTGGTGCTCCAGGTGGTGCCGGCGGTAGAGCGTCGTGCTGATGAAGAGCGGGAACGCCAACAGCACGTCGCTGAGCAGGTCGTTGATCCGCCGGTCGGCGAAGAGCAGGCGGTGCGCGCCGTCGTGCATCAGCACCGCGAGCGCGTGCTGGCGGGTGGCGATGACCACGATCGCGAGCACATACCCGTACCACTGGCCCCACCAGATCGCCCCGGCCGCGGCCGCGCCGATCACGGCCCACTGGCGGGCGATGGCGAGCGTGGCGCGCCAGGGGCTGCGCCAGGACAGCTCACGGACCTGCGCGATGTCGAGGAGCGGCGCGGTGCCGCGCGGCAGCGGGGCCATGTCAGCCGCCCACCGGCGCGAGCGCACCCGCGAAGTCGTCGCTGAGCCGGGAGCCGACGGCCTCGGTCGATCCGGTGTACTTGCCGTCGTAGAGGCGGGGCTCGCCCTGCATCGCCCAGAACGCCAACTTGCCGATGCGCATGCCGGGGTAGAGGCGGACCGGGTTGGCGACGGTGATCTCCAGCGTCCACGGGAAGACCGCGCCGCTGTGGCCGAGCGGCGCCGAGAACTGGATCCAGACGCCGAGGGTGGACACCGACCGGCAGGCGTACAGGGTGGCCGCATACGACGGGCTGCCCATCGCCTCCATGGTGCTGCCCAGGTAGAAGCGGCCGGGTTCCAGGAGGGTCCCGTCGTCGTCCATGGTCAGACGTCTGCTGGCGGGCGCCTCGTGGCTGTCCAGCGTCTCGCGCTCGTAGACCAGGAGTTGGGGTGCGAGGCGGAATCCGTACGAGTTGGGTTCGATCCTGGCCGGGTCGAAGTCGTCGATGCGGATGCTGCCCTCGGCCACGGCGCGGGCGATCTCCGGACCTGTGAGGATCATGTGCTGCTCCTGACGAAGGCGCGGATCGCGGCACGGTAGGCCGCGGCGTCCCCGCTGTTGTCGATGACGGTGTCCGGTGTGATCAGGTCGAGGCCGCGAGTCGAGCCGTCGGCCCGGGTCAGGTCGCCGCGCTCGGCGAGCCGCTTGCGGCGGATCTCCTCGTCGCAGGTGATCCGCAGGATCCGGAAGCCCGCCGCGCGCAGGGCCGGGGCGTCGACGTGCGGGTCGCGCAGATCGTCGTTGAGCACCATGTCGGTGTCGGTGGCGGCCAGCCGGGCGGTGAAGTCGTCGGCCAGGGTGCGCGGGTTGAGCCGTCGCAGATGCCCCGCCAGGTTCTCCATGAGGACTTGGTCCTGCGCTCCTTCGTGCAGCGGGACCCCGGCCGCCGCGTAGACCTGCCGCTGCAGCTCGTACAGGGGGCGGGCGAGCGGCACCCGGGTGCAGGAGAGCCCGTGCTCGCGGGCGTACGCGGCGAGTTCGGCCGCGCAGGTCGACTTGCCGGAGCCGGAGAGTCCGATCACCGCGATCCGCAGCGACACGCCGCTCATGCGCCGGCCGCCGGGGCCACGTCCAGGGCCGCGTCCAGATCCACGTCCAGCGCGCCGGTCAGCCGCAGCACCGACAGGTCCGCGAGAAGCGGGCGCATCGCGGACAGGGTCGCGTAGAACGCCGCGTAGTCGGGGACCAGGTAGTGCTGCCAGCCGAAGAAGGTGGTGTCCACCGAGCGGTCGACGATCCGGTTGAGTTCCATCCAGCGCGCGGAGAGCGCGTCCACGGATTCGACCGCGAAGGGCTCCTGCGGATCCACCCGGGGCAGCAGCAGACCGGCGAGCCGCCGTGGCTCGGGGGTGAACGGCGAGCCGAGCCAGGCCTCGAAGACGTCCACGTCGAGCAGGAGCTTGCGCCGGTCGGGCAGGTTGGCCAGGCCCGGCTCGACGGAGTCGGTCACCCACGTGACCAGCTCCGGGTGTTCCCTGATCGTGCCGGCACCGACGTAGGGGTAGTCCCGCCACGGATGCGCGACGACGGCGCCGTCCTCGATCCGGCAGAACAGCTTGTCGCCCGTGAAGTACTGCCAGCCCGGCCGGCTCAACACCGACAGCAGGGTGGTGGTCTTCCCCGCCCCCTTGGGCCCCGCGATGGCGTACGCCGCCCCGTCCCGGTGCACCCCTGCGGCGTGCAGCACCACGGTGCCGCGGGTCTCTTCCGTGCGGATGATCAAGTCCCGTATGAAGTCGAGGAGTTGACACCAGGATCCGTCGGTGATGCCCACCTCGAACCGCTGGTCATCGGCCGTGTCCACCGGCACGTCGAGGCGGGTCGACCCATTGGCGTAGACGAGGCGCCGGCCGTGCCGGGACAGCAGGGCGTGGAAGGTGAACTCCGGTGCGGTGCTCTGCCGGATCACCACCGGGCGCCCCTCGGGTGGCTGGGCCACCGGGTCGTAGGGGATCACCGACAGGTGGAAGGCGGGTTCCTGGGCGGGCAGGTCCGCCATGGTGTGCCGGAAGAACCTGCCCACCGGCTCGAACGCCTTCTCCGCGTCCGGGTCGATCTCGAAGTGGAGCGTGGTGTCCAGGAAGTTCAGATAGCGGTGCACGCGTTCCTCGGAGTCGTTTCAGGTCGCGGTCGGGTGGCTCGTGCCGTCCGTTCGAGCTGGTGCAGGGCGATGCGGGCGGGCTCGGTGTTGTCCACGGTGCCCAGTTCGGTTCCGGGTTCGAGTCCGGGTCCCGCGGCGGCGAACACCGCGTGGAGGCGGGGGTCCCCGGAGTTCGTCACGTGCCCGCCGGGCTTGGGGGACGGGGCGAGCGCCCGCCCGTCCGGCCGCAGGGTCGCGGCGGGCAGGCAGTCCGGGTCGAACAGGATGTGCCGGACGGTCTCGGGGTCGGCGCCGGGCGAGGTGCGAAATCCGGCGGTGACGGGGCGGCCGCGCCGCGGGTCGGTGAGCGTACGCAGCGCCGCCTCGGCCTTGTCGAGGAGTGCGGCCGCCGCGGCTCGGTGGACGTAACCGCCGGGCAGGTCTTGGTGGTTGACCCAAAGCGAGCCGTTGTTCGCCGGGTGGTAGACCACCGCGGACCGGTGCGGGTCGAGTCCGCCGTCCGCCGCGCGCGCCGCGAGACCGGCCGCGATGAGCGCCTCGTTGGGATGGACCGTCCATGCCGTGCCGGCGATCCCGTGGTCCGCGGTGAGCAGCACCGTGTCGTCGGCGTCCGCGCGCCGCATCACCTCGCCGAGCAGCCGGTCGGCGAGGCCGTAGCCGCGCGCGATCCGCTGCCAGACCTGCCCGGCGACGTCGGGGCGGTGGGCGGCGCTGTGCGGGTCGCACCAGCCGGCCAGATCGTGGCCGAGGTCGTCGGTGGTGGGCAGGTAGACGATGACCAGGTCGGCGCTGTGCCGGCGCAACACCAGGTCCGCCGCCGCGGCGAAGGACGCGTGCACGCGGGCCGTCGAGGAGAGCAGCAGGTCCTCGGCCGTGCCGTCCCCGCCGTCCACCAGGCGGGGCCCCAACTCCCCCGCCCGGTACACGGATCCGAGGCTCTCGCCCGCGAACACCGGGAGCCGCGCGAGCGCGCCGGCCAGGTCCGTGTCCCGGCCACCCGCGCGCAGCCGCCAGGCGCCGGTGCGCAGCAGCAGCCACTCGCCGCCGACGCGGAGGGTGCGCAGCCAGATCCCGCTGTCGTTGCCGAGCCGCAGCGGCCGCCAGCGTGCGTCGCGTGCGTGCAGGGTGACGGACCGGCCGCCGCAGCTCACCTCCGTCAGCTCACGACGGCCCGCTCCATACGGCTCGGCGTCGACGGTGAGCCGGAACGGTCCGACGTCCGCGTGCTGCCGTCGGCCCTCGATCCGTATCAGGGCGTGCCGGTCGTGCCTGCGGCTGTACGCCTCCACGGCCGCGTCCAGGGCGGTATCGGCCTGCCCGTCCGCGGCGAAGGTCCACGGCACGTGCACGGTCGCGGTGCGCAGCCCGGCCCGCGCGGCCGTCTGCCACACCGTCGGTGCGGCGCAGCGCCCCGGTGCGAACGCTGTGTCCGCGGCCCCCACGCCTGCCGCGCCGGGGATCTGGAACCCGGTGACCTGGTGCTGCTGCGGCCAGGTGCCGGTGAAGAGCGTGGCCAGCGACGGTGGCGTCTGGCAGTTGGGGGCGGGCGGCCGGGCCGCGCCCCACAGGCCCCGCGCGCGCAGCCGGGCCGTGTGGGGCAGCGCCCCCTGTGTCACGAGCCGGTCGACGATCCAGTGCGCGGCGCCGTCCCAGACCAGCCAGTAGACCGTCACGGGGCGGGTACGAGGTCCGGTCGGGCGGCGACGACATCCCGCAGGAAGCTGCGCTTGGAGTAGAAGGAGCGCTCCTTGGCCCAGCCGCGGTCCGCGAGATAGCCGTCCAGCCACGCCCCGATGCGTTCCATCTCCTCGGTGACCTCGCCCGCGGGGTGGTCGAGCAGGTTGCGGGAGCGCAGGTACTCCACCTCGCACTGGGAGAGCACCACGTCGGGGGCGTCGAGCAGCGAGCAGTGGTCGAAGAAGATGCCGTAGATGTGTCCGGTCCGCATCGACTCGCACTGGACGTCGTAGCGGATCCGGCGGAACGGCGGCATGGCCCGGCTTTGCAGGCCGAGTGCGTCGGCGAGATGGGCGGCGAACCCCTCCGCGGTGACGTCCACGCCGTGCGTGTGCTCCTCACGGCGGGCGAAGGAGTCCTCGGCGAACCACTTGCGCTTGAGCATGTGCTTGCCGTCGGTCGTGGGGATGAACGACGCGTAGCCGCGGGCGTCCTCGGGGGCGAGGACGTCGAAGAGGTGGTTGTCGTAGGTCCAGATCTGGAACTCCTCCCGGTACTCCGGCCTGCATCCGGGCAGTTCACCCGCGTGCAGGGACCCGAGCACCTCCATCGCCGCCGTCCAGATGTCCGGTGCGGGGTCCAGGGTGTACTTGAACTCCAGCTCGGTACCGGCGTGGTGGTTGCGGAAGTAGAGCAGGTGGTTGCCGAGCTGCAGGTCGAACCGGCGGAAGGACGCCAACACCGGCTCCAGCCAGTAGAGTTGAGTCACCGCCCCGGACCCGACCGGTTCGGCGGTGGTGCGGACGAAGCAGGCGTCATCGGCGTAGCTGCGGATCTGCGCGTAGGCGTGGAATCCGCCGCCGGGCTCTTCGGCCAGGTAGCACAGGGGCACCAGAGCGGGTCCCCCCGCATCGGCGAGCGACCGCAGCGCGGGCCCGGCGAGCCCGCGGGGGAAAAGGTCAGGCCCGCGTACGGTCGTGCGGCCGAGCGGGGTGCCCGCGCTCGTGAGCGCCTGTACGTCGCAGGTGCCGAGGTCCGCCCAGCGCACGACGACCGTGGTGCTGGGCACGGTGATCTCCTGCGGGGGGACCCGTACCAGCAGCAGCGGGTCCTCGGGGTCGCGCGCCGTGGTGCCGTTCAGCAGGTGAACTCCGCCGAGCGCCACCCAGGTTCGTCGTTCTTCAGCGCTCATCAGTGGTGCTCCTTCCGTTCGTGGCCACCGTGACGGTGCCCTCGCCGATGACTGTTTCGCCGCCGTCCGGCAGCTCCCCGAGATCCGCCGCGACCAGGGCCGGCACCCCGGCTTCGCGCAGCAGGATCGCCAGATGGCACAGCACGGAGCCCTCGTCGAAGACGAAGCCCGCGACCGCGCCGATGAGCACCGAGAGCACGGCGTACGGGCGGTGTGCCCGGATCACCGGCGGCTGCGGCATGCTCTGGACCTTCTCCAGCAGGCGGGCGATCTCGGCGTGCTCCGCCACGTCCTTGCTGCGGTCCACGCTCACCGCCGGGCCCACCGACAGGCGGCTCAGCAGTTCGTCGTCAGACAGGGAGAGCAGCGGGCCGCTCGCCGACCCGGCGGAGACGAGCGTGCCGCCGTGGTCTCCGGTCAGCGCGTCGCCTCCCAGCAGGGAGTAGTCCACGAAGTGCGGCTCCCCGTCGGCCAGCACCCACTCGACGGTCACGTCCCCGTAGCGCTCGTGCATGCGCGTGGTGAACGCGGCCAGCGCCGGCAGATGGGGCGCGAGGGCCGGTGGGACCTCGCCACTGGCAGGTGTCCCGTCGAGGCTCATGCTCAGGGCGCGGGCCCCGGCGGTGCCCCGGTTGAGGGCGAGCAGCCCCTCAGGGGTGTGTTCGAGGAGGACCACCGCCCCCCTTCGCGGTGGCCTCCACGGCACTGGGCGGCATCGCCTACCTCGCCGACTACGCGATCGGCGCGTCCATCGCGATGTCGTACGGCTTCACCAACGCGGTGGCCTCGGTGCTGGCCGCGGCGGTCGTCATCTTCCTGACCGGCATCCCGATCGCCCGCGCCTGCGCCGCCAACGGTGTGGACATGGACCTGCTGACCCGCGGCAGCGGGTTCGGCTACTTCGGCTCGACTCTCACCTCGGTGATCTACGCGAGCTTCACCTTCATCTTCTTCGCCACCGAGGGCTCGATCATGGCCCAGGCGTTCCAGCGAGCCCTGCACATCCCTCTGCCGGTCGGATACCTGATCACGACGCTGATCGTCATCCCGATCGTGTTCAAGGGCATGAGCTGGATCTCCAAGATGCAGGTGTGGACCCAGCCGGTGTGGATCGCGGGCCTCGTCCTGCCGTTCCTGATCCTGGCCGTCACCGACCCGTCCGCGTACTCCCGGTTCACCCACTTCGGCGGCGCCCCCGACGGGCCGGGCTCCGGATTCGACCTGTACGGCTTCGGCATGGGCGCGGGTGTGGCCCTGTCGTTGATCGCGCAGATCGGCGAGCAGGCCGACTACCTGCGGTTCATGCCGCAGAAGACCGCCGAGAACAAGCGCCGGTGGAACCTGGCCGTCACCGCCGCGGGCCCCGGCTGGGTGATCATCGGCGCGATCAAGCAACTCGGCGGCGCGCTGCTGGCGTTCGCCGCGCTGAAGACGGTCGGCGCGAGCGCCGCGCTGCAGCCGATCGACCAGATCCTGCACGCCCTGCGTCCGTGGTTCGGCACGGCGGCCCTGCCCCTGGCCGCGTTCTTCGTGATCGTCTCCCAGGTGAAGATCAACTCGACCAACGCCTACTCCGGCTCGCTGTCCTGGTCGAACTTCTTCTCCCGCATCACCCACCGCCACCCGGGCCGGGTCTGGTACATCTTCCTCAACCTCGGCATCTCGCTGGTCCTGATGGAAGCCGACATGTTCAGCGCGCTGGGCACACTCCTCGGCTTCTACTCGAACGTCGCCATCGCCTGGATCGGCGCGGTCGTCGCCGACCTGGTCATCAACAAGCCGCTGGGCCTCAGCCCCAAGTACATCGAGTTCAAGCGCGCCTACCTGCACCCGGTCAACCCGGCCGGCTTCGGCGCGATGCTGGTGGCGTCCGTGGTGTCGCTGGTCGCCTTCTTCGGCGCGTTCGGTGACTACGGCGAGGCGTTCAGCCCGTTCATCGCGCTGGCCCTGGCCATGGCGCTCAGCCCGCTGATCGCGTGGGCGACCAAGGGAAAGTACTACCTCGCCCGCCCCAACCCCGATGCCCACGCGCCCACTTCGGGGACCACCGAGACCCGCACCTGCGCAGTCTGCGAGCTGGACTACGAGATCCCGGACACCGCGGACTGCCCGTTCCACGACGGCACCGTCTGCTCCCTGTGCTGCAGCCTCGACGCCGAGTGCCACGACGCCTGCACGAAGGGCGCGGCCGGCGGCCCGGTCCTGCTCGGCATGCCGGGCACGCGCGGGTGAACCCACGTGCTGTCCAGGGGCCGCTCCCTGGACAGCACAGGGACTGTTCCGCACCGGCGGTTGGCGATCACGTAGGAGACCTTCCCCATGACCTCTGCCGTCCACCCCACCCACGGGGCGCCCTCAACCGGTCCCGGAACCGGTCAAGTTGAAGGAGGTGGAGTCAGCGCTGCGCACGGCGCGGCTGGGACGCCGTCTGGAACGGCTCATCGGGATCACCGCGACCGAGGGCAACGCGGTGGTGCCGCTGCACAACGGCGAAGAGACCTTCCCCGCGATGCTGGACAGCATCGCGGCCGCCCGGCACACGGTCGACGACATCGCCGCGCTCGTCGGCTCGACCAACTTCGACCGGCGCTCGCTCGACCACGACGAGGAAGTCATGCTCGCGGTCCTGGACGAGAAGTTCACCGCGAGGCTCGACCGGCACTTCGCCGCGGACCGCGATGTCAGCGAGAAGATCCTCCCGGACCAATGGGCCGGGCGTCCGGTGTCCCAGCGCCTGCGGGAGAAAGCCGTCGCATCCATCCGCCGCTTCCTGTGATCGAGCGGACGAAACCGAAACCCACTCCCGCCACGCCCTGGCCCGTCTCTGCCCATCCACCAGCTGGATAGATCACGAGACCGCACTGGAGTACCAGGAGCAGACTGATAGTGGAGGTGGGTTGCCGTGGGGCAAAATGAAGCCATCTCGCCCGGCGTGGGTGCTGCAGTACTGGAAGCTCTGTTCCACCAGTCCCCGGCAGGCCTGCTGGTCCTGGACACGGAGCTGCGGATCCTGCGGGTCCACGCTGCCCTGCCGGTCCTGCACGAAGCGCCCCCTGAACAGATCATGGGCCGACACTTCACCGACGTGTATGACCTTTCCGCACCCGGTGAGGTGGAGGCGATGCTGCACAGCGTGCTGGAGAGCGGCGCGCCTGCGCGGGGGCGACTGGTGGGGGTGCGTCCGAAGGACGCGCCGGAGCCGGAATACCTGTTCTCCATCTCGGCATCTCGCCTGGAGGACTCGGCGGGGAGGATCTCGGGGGTGCTGGCGGAGGTACTCGATGTCACCGAATGCGAAAAGGTACGCGCCCGCCTACGCGTCTTCGACTCGGTGCGCGAGCACGTGGGACGGACCCTCGACGTGGTGGCCACCTGCGAGGAACTGGTGCAGGCCGTGGTGCCGGACTTCGCCGACATCGCCGTGGTGGAGGTGGTGGAGGCGGTGGTACGTGGCGAGGACCCTCCGCCGAGCCCTTTGGAACGGGAGGTGCCGCTGCGCCGTGCCGCCTTCGGCCACAGTGGCGGCAAGGAGCAGATTCAGCCACATCCGGTGGGTGACGTGCGCGCTCTGCCGTTCGCGACGCCTTACGCCCAGACGCTGGCCGACCTCAAGCCCCGCCTCGTTGCCCTGGGTCCCGACACGCCCTGGCTCGCAGCCGACCCGCCACGCGCCGAGGCGATCCGCGCCTCCGGTGCCCGCAGCCTTATCACCACACCCCTGACTCTGCGTGGAACCGTGCTGGGACTGATGAGCCTGTACCGCACCTATCAGGCCGGCCTCTACGACAAGGACGATGTCACCCTCGCCCTCGCCCTGGCCGCTCACACCGCGCTGTGCATCGACAACGCCCGCCGTTACACCCGCGAGCACACCATCGCCTTGACAGTCCAGCGCCACCTGCTCCCTCCCGGCACTGCGGCGCACAGCACCATTGAAACCGCGCACATGCACGTGCCGCCCGAGGCGGGCGGAGGTGGCGGGTTCCTCACCTTCTCCCTGCCCGGCGCCCGCACCGCACTGGCGGTCGGCGAAGTCGTCGGCCAGGGCATCCTCGCGGCCACCACCATGGGACAGCTACGGACCGCCATCCGCTGCCTGGCCGCACTCGACCTGGAGCCCGACGAGCTCCTCGCACGCCTCAACGACACCGCCGTAAGCCTGGCCCAGGAACGCGTAACTCTGCCGACCGGCGACCCCCTGCCGCCCACGGGAAGCTGCGTGTACGCGGTCTACGACCCCCTCGCCCAGACCTGCACCATCGCCCGGGCCGGCCATCCCCCACCCGTCATCGCCCATCCCGATGGGAGGATCGAAATCCCTCACCTGCCGAGCGGACCTCCCCTGGGCAGTGCCGAGGGACCACCCTTCGCCCCCACCACGGTCACTGTCGCCGACGGGAGCGTCCTCGCCTTCTACACCGCATCCCTCCTGCACGCCTCCCCGTCCGGTGCCCCAGGCTCCCCGGATACCCTTCAACGGGTGCTGGCCCAGGCTGAGCGGCCACTGCAGGATCTGTGCGATGACGTGCTCTACCGGCTGCCGAGCGACACCTGCCACGGCGACGTCATACTCCTCCTCGCCCGCACCCACGCATTCTCCGCAGACCAGGTCGCCACGTGGCATCTCGACCACCACCCCAAAGATGTCGCCACGGCACGCACCCACACCCAGCACCAGCTCACCCTTTGGGGAGTGGATGAGGAAACCGCCTATACCACCGAAATAATCGTCAGCGAACTGGTCACCAACGCCATCCGCTACGGCACCCCGCCTGTGCAGTTGCAGCTCATCAAGGACCGCACACTCACCTGCGAGGTCCACGACAGCAGTTCCCTCGCGCCGCGGTTGCGCCACGCGAAGACCATCGACGAAGGCGGGCGCGGCTTGTTCATCATCGCCCAACTCGCACAGAACTGGGGCGTCCGCTACTCCCCCGACGGCAAGACCGTCTGGGCCGAGCAGACTCTCCCGCCTTCAACCACGCCCTGCCCCCAACAGCGGTCATAGGTTCGTCACGACACGCATCACTCCGCGCCTGTCCGGAGTTCCGGCCGAGGTTCGCTGTCCCTCTCAACCTCTGCTCTCAGCGCCGTGGACTATCCGTGGACGGGAGCGCGCGACCTGGCGCGGTACAAGGGAGCTGACCTGCTGGAACACTCGGGAGGCAAGCCTCCTGTCGGGTTCGGAAAGTCATCGCTGCAGCTGGCAGGGGTGGGACGATCTCGGTTGGGACCATGTCCGCGTGATCGTCTCACTGGTGTACAAGGTGGCCCGCAAGCTGTTGTCCATCCCCCGGGGTTCTGCTGCGCCGCAACACCGCCAAGGACGCCGAGTTGCTCGTGCTCCGGCATGAGAACGCGGTGCTGCGCCGTCAGATCGACCACCCGGTACGCTACGAGCCCGCGGACCGGCTCCGCCGGGTGACGACCTGGTCGACGACCGGGAGGCCTCGGCGTCATAGGCGGCCGGCGCGACGCCCAGGTCAGGGCGCGGGCAGGGCGGGCAGGGCGGGCAGGGGCCGGATGGCGATCTCCTGTGCTTCGGTGCGCGTCAGGCCGAACATGCACAGTAGGCGGGCGGCCAGTTGATCGGTGACGCGCTCGACATCGAGGTCGGGGCGGGTCTCCAGGAGGTGCAGCACTCCGAGCAGGGCGCCGCCGACCATGGCGACGGCGGTATGGGGGTCGCCGATGTCCAGCCGCCCGCTGTCGGCGGCGGCCTGCAGGTCCCGCATCGCCTGCGGGGCCAAGCCGCTCTCCGAGGTCAGGTACGGCATGCCGGTGCGCACGAGGATCCTGGCCATCTGCGGGTGGGTGCGCTGTAGTCGGCCGGTCAGGCGGACGCTGGCGGAGAAGACCTCCGCCGGGTCCTTCAGGTCTCCTACAACGGAGTCCAGAAGAGCGCCATGTTCCTCCAAGGTGAGAGCGACGGCGGCGTCGAACAGCTCGTCCTTGCTGGTGAAGTGGTTGTAGAAGGAGCCGAAGCCGACGTCCGCCGCCTCGGTGATCTCCTGGATGCTCACGTCGGCCCGCCCCTGCTCGGCGAGAAACCTCTGCGCGGCGGCGACCAGCGCGGCCCGGGTGCGTGCCTTGCGCCTGTCCAGGCGGTTGGGCGCATGGCTGTTGGCCCTGACCTGTCCGTCGGTAGTCATCCCCATACTTTACCCATTTGGATCAATGACGATTCCTTCATCAGTGATTGAAATAACTCTTGACGAGTTTGCCATCTGGACTGATGCTTCCATCACCAGTGACCGGAGATTGCTCGCGGGAGCACTTCGGTCGACGATGTCCAGGACTCGGGAGAGCCGATGAGTATCCAGGTCGTCCGCACCGCAGACGGCTGGTGGGTGGAGAGCGGCACAGGGAGGCTGCACCGCATCGCCACTGATGCGGACACCACCGCCGGCCTGCTCGCCGACCGCTCCGCCGTGCAGGAGGCGGCCGCCCGCGCCGCGGCCGACCCCGACGCCGGGCTTTCCGCTGGAGAAGGGGAGCTGCTGTCGCCCGTCACCACCCCCTGCCGGGTGGTGGCGCAGATGGTCAACTACCGCTCCCACGCAGTGGACTCCGGGTTCGACCCGGACACCGTCCCGCCCGCGTTCTTCCGCAAGGCCTCCGGGTCCGTCAGCGGCCCCTACCAGGACATCGTGCGTCCACAGCACGTGCGGTTCCTGGACTACGAGGTCGAGCTCGGCCTGGTGATGGGGGCGGACCTGCCCGTCGGCACCGAGGTCACCGACTCCACCCTGCCGAAATATGTCGCCGCACTGGTCGTCGCCGACGACGTCAGCGCCCGCGACCTGCAGCTGCCCAAGACCCAGTTCTACGAGTCCAAGTCCTACCCCACCTTCACCCCGCTCGGCCCCCGTCTGCTCCTGGTCGACGCCGACGACCTCGCCCGTCTGGCCGACCTGCGGCTCACGTTGAAGGTCAACGGGGCCACCCGGCAGGACCACACCGCCACGGACATGATCGTCCGGCCCGCGCGCGCCGTCAGCCTGCTGGCCCGCTTCCAGACCCTGAAGGCCGGTGACGTCCTGCTCACCGGAACCCCCGGCGGCACCGCCCTCAAGTCCCCGGGCAAGCTCCTGGCCACGCTTGCCGCCCTGCTGCCCCCGCACAAGCGCTGGCAGAAGTTCTTCGCCCGCCAGCAGCAGAACCCCAACTACCTCAAGGACGGCGACGTCGTCACGGCCCGCATCGCAACCGACGACGGCGTCCTCGACCTCGGAGAGCAGCGCACGGTGGTGCGCGCCCACTGAGACTCCCGGGACCCCCGCCCGGGACCGGCCGGCCCGGCTCCCCGTACTGGGCCGGCCACTCACCCCATCCCTCACCCTGCAAAGGCGCACCGGTGACATTCACACCCACCGACCTGCTGTGGCCCCCCTACGACAGCCCCGCGGACCTGCCTGCCATCGAGGCCGTCCCGCTGCGCGAGCGCGGCCTGCCGGCCACCACCTACGACACCCTGCTGCGCGCCGCCCGCCTGTGGCCCGACCGCCCGGCCCTGACGGTGCTTCCCGATGCCGAGCGCTTCCTGCGCCCCGCCACCGCGACCTTCGCGCAGCTGCGCGACCAGGTGCACCGCACCGCCAATCTCCTGCGGGCCCTTGGCGTCACCCGCCGCGCCGCCGTGGGCCTGCTCGCGCCGAACACCGCCGAGCTGCCCGCCGCCCTGCTGGCCGCGCAGGCCGCGGGGATCGCCACCCCGGTGAATCCGGGTCTGGCGGCCAAGCACGTCGAGCAGTTGCTGCGGCGCGGCGGTGCGAGGGTGCTCATCGCTGCCGGGCCGCAGCTGGACCCGCAGGTGTGGGCCACGGCCCGGGAGGTTGCCTCCGCTCTGCGCCTGGACGCGCTGCTGGCCCTGGCTCCCACCGCGGCCGCCGGCCCCGGCCCGGCCCTGGAACCGGTCGCGGGCGTGCGCGTGGGCTACCTCGCGGAGCTGGCCGCGTCCCATCCCGCCGACCGGCTGGTGGGCATCGAGCCCCCGGCCGCCGGGGACCTGGCGGCCTACTTCCACACCGGTGGCACGACCGGGACCCCCAAGCTCGCCGCGCACACGCACGCCAACGAGGTCGTCGATGCCTGGATGGTGGCCGCGAGCATCCCACTGGACACGGACTCGGTGATGTTCGCGGGGCTGCCGTTGTTCCACGTCAACGCCCTGATCGTCACCCTGCTCGGCCCGCTGCTGCGCGGCCGGCGGGTGGTGTGGGCCGGACCGCTGGGCTACCGCGAGCCCGAGCTGTACGGGGTGTTCTGGAAGCTGGTGGAGCACTACCGCATCGCCGCCATGTCCGGCGTACCCACCGTGTACTCCGTCCTCGCCCGCGTCCCCGTCGACGCGGACATCTCCAGCATGCGGTTCGGCGCCGTCGGCGCCTCCCCGCTGCCGCCGGCCGTACGGGAGGCCTTCGAGGAGCACACCGGCATCCCGCTGTGCGAGGGCTACGGGCTGACCGAGGCGACCTGCGCCTCCGCCCTCGGCCTTCCCGGTCACACCCGGCCTGGCACCATCGGTCGGCGCCTGCCCTACCAGCAGGTCAAGACCGTGCGGATCGACCCGGACACCGGCGAGTGGCACGACCTGCCGCCGGGCGCCACCGGGGTGCTCGCCATCAGCGGCCCCGTGGTCTTCGCCGGCTACGTCACCGAGCACACCGCCCACGGGCCACGTCTGGAGACCGCCGGGAAGATCCGCGACGGCTGGCTGGAGACGGGCGACCTGGCCCGCATCGATGCCGACGGCTTCGTCTGTCTCGCCGGCCGCGCGAAGGACCTGATCATCCGCGGGGGCCACAACATCGACCCCGCCGGGATCGAGGACGCCCTCCTCGCCCACCCCGAGGTCACCGCCGCCGCGGCGGTCGGCCGCCCCGACCCGCACGCCGGCGAGGTGCCCGTCGCCTACGTCACCCTCACTCCCGGCGCCCGCGTGGACCCCGCCGAGCTGCTCGCCTGGGCCACCGAACACGTCCCCGAGCGCGCCGCCGCCCCGCGGGAGGTGCTCGTGGTCGACGCCATCCCGCTCACCGCCGTCGGCAAGCCCTACAAGCTCGGCCTGCGCCTGGACGCCACCCGCCGCGCGGTCCACGCCGAACTGTCCGCCCAAGGCGCGGACTGCGACCCGGAACGGATCGTGTGCCGGCCGCACGACGGCGGTGTCCGCGTCGTGCTGCCCGCCCCTCCCGACGAGGCGCTACGGCGCAGAGTCACCGCAGCCCTCGACCGGTACGTCCTCAACTGGCAGTACGCGCCTCAGCCCGCCACCTGACCTGGGCCGCAGCGACCCGCTTCCCGGTGGCAGCGAGCCATCCCGTCCGCACAGAGAGAACCTCCATGAGTGCCACCACCATCGTCCTGGCCGTCGTCCTCGCCGGGATCTTCCTCCTGTTTGGCGCGGCCAAGCTCGCGGCAGTCCCCGCGATGCGCCAGGCCGCAGCCCACGTCGGCATGACCACCACCCACTACCGTCTGCTGGGGGCTCTGGAGGTGGCGGCAGCGGCCGGGCTGCTGGCCGGCCTGCGGATCACCGCGCTCGGTGCCGCCTCCTCAGCGGGCCTGATCCTGCTCATGACCGGAGCCGTCGTCGTACACCTGCGCAGTGGCGACCCGGCCGCCCGCTGCCTGCCGGCCGCCGTCGTGGGCGCCCTGGCCGCAGCCCATCTCGTCCTTCTGGCCGGCGGCTAGCCGACCGCACACCCAAGGCCGGCGCCGACGTGTCGCGATGACCGCCCAGCCGCCCGCCTGGGACCCAAGGAGCATCACCATGAGCCGCATCGACGTCCGCCAGCATCTGCCGCCCAGCGCCTCCACGCGGTGGCCGAAGTAGCACAGCGTCCACGCTCCCGGCCGCCGCGAAGAACGGCGGTTTCCTCCCGTACGCCGCCCACCGCGTCATCGCCGCCCTGGGCGCCGAGACCGACCGGCCAAGGCTTCGAGGCGATCCTCGAGGACCTGCGCGGCCTCTGGTTCGACACCGCTCTGTCCGGCAGCGCCTCCGCGCTGCCCAGCCTGCCGGCCTTCGCCCACCCCGACCGGGTGCTCTTCGGAACCGACCAGCTCTTCGCACCCGAACTCGCCGTCACTCACTTCACCGGCGAGTACGACCGCCACCCGGCCTCGACACCGTAGGCCACCACGCCATCGACCGGGGAAACGCCCTCGCGCTTTTCCCCCGCCTCTCCTGAGCCGTCCCCACCCACTGGCCGCGAGCCGCGACACCCCACGGAGTACCCATGAACGACATCGACGTCCCCGTCCTCATCGTCGGCGGAGGCGGCGCGGGACTCACCGCCTCCATGCTGCTCAGCCGCATCGGCATCGAATCCCTGCTGGTCACCGCCTGGCCCGGCACCTCCGTCCTGCCCAAGGCCCACGTCCTCAACCAACGCGCCATGGAGGTCATGCGCGACGTCGACGCGGCCGACACCATCTACGCCGCCTCCACCCCGGCCGAGCAGATGTCTCACACCGCCTGGTACGTCGGCCTGGCCGGCGAGGGCGAGGACTGGGGCCGCCGGATCGCCAAGCAGGAGGCCTGGGGGGCCGGCGGCCACTCCCCGGAGTGGCTGGCGGCCAGCCCCGAGCGGCAGGCCAACCTGCCCCAGATCCGCCTGGAGCCGGTCCTGCGCGCCCGCGCCGAGGAACTCGCGCCCGGCAGGGTCCGCTTCCACCACGAGCTGACCGAACTCGCCCAGGACGACGAGGGCGTCACCGCCACCGTCACCGACCGCGACACCGGCGAGACCTACCGGGTGCGGGCCCGTTACCTGCTGGGCTGCGACGGCGGCCGCACCGTCGGCCCCGCCGTGGGCATCGTGCAGGAGGGCGTGCGCAACCTCGCCCGCGTGGTCTCCTTCCACATCTCCGCCGACCTGTCCCAGGTGGCGACCGACCGCGAGGTGCTGATCCGCTGGCTGTGGCTGCCCGGCCTCGGTATCCCCGGCGTTCTCGTGCCTATGGGCCCCGACCACTGGGGACCCGCGTCCGAGGAGTGGGTCTTCCACCTCAACTACGGGCCCGAGGACGGCCGCGCGCTGGACGACGACGCCGTGCTGGCCGACCTGCGCACGGCGCTGGGGGTGACCGAGGAGCAGCTGACAGTCCACATGATCTCCCGCTGGTCCCTGGAAGGAGTGGTCGCCGACCGCTACCGCGCCGGCCGCGTCCTGATCGCCGGCGACGCCGCCCACCGCCACCCGCCCACCGGCGGCCTCGGCCTGACCTCCGCCATACACGACGTCCAGAACCTCACCTGGAAGGTCGCCGCCGTCCTGAACGGCCATGCCGACGACGCCCTGTTGGACACCTACCAGGCCGAGCGGCGCCCAGTGGACGCCACCAACGTCCAGCGCTCGCTGGAGAACGCCATGAACCAGATAGCGATCAACGCCCTCTTCGGCGGCGGGCCGGAGGCCGGCGAGGAGGAGAACTGGCGGCAGGCTCGCCGCCTGTGGAGCGAAGACCCCGCTGACACCGACTTCCGCCGCACCTTCCAGGCCACCGTGGCCGCCCAGTCCATGGAGTTCAACGAACTGGGCATCGAGTTCGGCTACACCTACGACTCCGCGGCGATCGTCCCCGACGGCACTCCCGCACCCGACAACCCCGACCCCATCCGCGTCTACAAGCCCGCCGCCCGCCCCGGACACCCGCTGCCCCACGCCTGGCTGGAGGACCTCGACGGCAATCGCGTGGCCCTGGCCCGCCTGGTCCGCCCCGGCCGCTTCCTGCTGATCGCCGGTGAGGACGGCCAGGCCTGGTGCGAGGCCGCCGAGAAGATCGCCGCCCAGAGCGGGCTGCCGCTGGACGCGATGCGTCTCGGCCACGTCGACGGCGACTACCGCGACCTGCGCTCCACCTGGACCGCCGCTCGAGGGCACACCCCGCAAGGCGCCGTCCTGGTGCGCCCGGACCGCTTCATCGGCTGGCGCGCCCACGGCGCGGCCACCGACCCGCTCGCCGAACTCACCGCCGCACTGGACACCCTGCTCGCACGGTAGGGCCTACCAACCACTCGTGGTGCCGTCCGCCCCACCCCGCCCACGCCGCACTCGCCTCTTGGACCTCGCGACAACCTCGCACCATCGCCGTTACGGAGAGCCACCGATGGGACACGCCATGAACGACCCAACCCCGACCCCCGCCGCCGCCGCCGCCGACGCCGACGCCGACGCCCACCAGGGCCTGCACAGCGAACAGGGCGCCCTGCGCGGGGAACACCCCGGCCGCGCGACCCAGCCCGTCATCAAGGTGGTCGACCTGGCCTGGCTCGAGTTCACCAAGCCCGACCTGGACCGCGCCGAGACCTTCGCCCACGACTTCGGCTTCACCACCGCCGCCCGTACCGATGACGCCGTCTATCTGCGCGGCGCCATGGCCGGCACCCACTGCCTGGTGATCCGCCGCGGCCCCGCCTCCCGGTTCATCGGCCCCGCCTTCCAGGCCGCCGACGCCGCCGACCTCGACCGGCTGGCCCGCGCCACCGGACATGAGGTCCGGCCCCTCACCGAGTACGGCGGCGGCCGCGCCGTGGACCTGCTCGACCCCTCCGGCATCCCGGTCCGCGTCGTACACGGCGTCACCGAGGAGCCCGCACAGCCGCTGCAACAACCCCTCGTCCTCAACACGGGCACCACTACCGCCGCCGCCCGGGTCAACGCCACCCAGCGCCCGCCCCGCAAGCCCGCCCAGGTGCAGCGCCTGGGCCACGTCGTGCTCTCCACCCGGGTCTTCCACCGCGCCCTGGACTGGTACCTCGAGCACCTGGGACTGATCGTCAGCGACTTCCTCTACCTGGACGGGCAGCGCGACCGCGGCCCCACCATGGCCTTCATCCGCTGCGACCGCGGCAGTGAACCGGCCGACCACCACACCCTGGCCATGCACCTGGGCCCCGACACCGGCTACGTCCACTCCGCCTACCAGGTCACCGACCTGGACACGCTGGCCGCCGGCGGCGAGTACCTGCGCGAGCGCGGCTACCGCCGCTCCTGGGGCATCGGCCGACACATCCAGGGCAGCCAGATCTTCGACTACTGGCGCGATCCCGACCGCTTCATGCTGGAGCACTTCACCGACGGCGACATCTTCGACAACACGCTGGAACCCGGTTGGGCCGCCATGTCCGCCTCCGGCCTGGCCCAGTGGGGCCCGCCGGCCACCCGGGACTTCCTCGGCACCACCCCCTCGCCGGGCATGCTCCTCCAGGCGATCTCCGCGCTGCGCGAGGACAACGAAATCGACCGCGCCCGTCTGCTGGGCCTGATGAAAGCCCTGAGCAAGTGACCGCCCCCGCCCCTGAGCACGTGCCCGTCGCGGTGATCGGTGCCGGGCCCACCGGGCTGACCGCCGCGACCCTCCTCGCCCGCCACGGCGTGCCCACCCTGGTCCTGGAGCGCCACCGCGCCCCGTATCCACTGCCGCGCGCCGTCCACCTGGACGACGAGGTGCACCGCATCCTCCAGGCCGTGGGCATCCATGAGACGTTCAGCGAAATCAGCCGCCCCGCCCGCGGTATGCGGCTGCTGGACGGCTCCCACCGGGTGCTGGCCGAGTTCCTGCGCGACAACCCGTGCGGCCCGCACGGCTTTCCCCAGGCCAACATGTTCGACCAGCCCGAACTCGAGCAGCTGCTCCGGGACAACCTCACAAACCACCCCTTGGTGACGCTGCGCGGAGGCATCGAGGTCACCGCCGTGACCCCGCCCCCGCACAGCGGCGCCCCGGTGGAGGTCTCCTTCCGGGACGAGGACACCGGTGGCTCCCACACACTCCTGGCCGACGCGGTCCTGGGATGCGACGGCGCCAACAGCCTGGTCCGCGCCTCCATCGGCTCCCGGATGCAGGACCTCGCCACCGCCCAGCAGTGGCTGGTCGTCGACGTCCGCTGCCACCGGCCGCTGCCCGCCTGGGACGGCGTCCACCAGGTATGCGATCCGCAGCGCGCGGCCACCTACATGCGCGTCGCCGAGGACCGCTACCGCTGGGAGTTCCGCCTGCGCGCCGACGAGCAGCCGGAGGAACTCACCGACCGCAAGCGTCTGCTCGAGCTGATCGCCCCCTGGACGCCGGGCATCTCCGAGGACGAACTGCACGTCCTGCGCACCGCCTTCTACACCTTCCGCGCCCAGGTCGCCGACCACTGGCGCAAGGGCCGCATCTTCCTGCTCGGCGACGCCGCCCACCTCACGCCGCCCTTCATCGGCCAGGGCATGGGCTCGGGTCTGCGTGACGCCCAGAACCTCGCCTGGAAACTCGCCCGTGTCCTCACCGGCCGCGCGAACGAGGCCCTGCTGAACAGCTACCAAGCCGAACGCCACCGCCACGCACGGCAGCTGATCCGCACCGCCGTGGGCGTCGGCGTCCTCATGACCGGGGGTGGAACGGGCACCGCGCTGGCCCGCAATGCCGTCCTGCCCGCCATCGCCCGCCTGCCGGGCGCCGCCGATCTCGTGCTGTCCGTCGTCAGCCCGCCGCTGAAGCCGGGCCCCCTGGTCAGCTCCCGCCGCCGCCTCGGCCACCCGCGCCCCGGGACCCTGTGCCCCCAGCCCCTGGTCCCCGGCACCGACGGCACCCCGCGCCCGCTGGACGACCTGCTCGGCGAGGACTTCGCGCTCCTGGCCACCGCGCCGCTCAGCCCCGCCCTGCACGCGCTGGTGCGAGCGCTGGACGCCCGCGTCGTCCAGTTGCGAAACCCCCGGCGACCGGAGCCCGGCACAGGCGGCGCCGACCTCGGTGCCGAACCGGGCACAACCGCCCTGGTCCACTGGATGGGCACCGCAGGTGCCGTCCTGCTCCGTCCCGACCGGGTCGTCCTCGCCACCGCGGCCCGGCCCCGCCCAGGCAGGACGTGCGGAGACGACCTCGCGGCCGCCGTAACAGCCTGGGCACCCATGCTGTGCAGCCCCGGCCGGGCAGCCGGGGGCACCATAACCGCGGCCACGGAACCACCGTGACGGCGGCTGAGTCCGCATCGCGCAGAGCCCCCGTTCCTACTGGATGCCCGGGCGGCCATGTCGCCTTCGTCATTGGTGTCTTTCAGCTGGCCGCCTTCACCGTGGACGACCAGAGTTCCGTCCCGCCGTCACCGCGCAGTCCGCGTACCGTTGCCGCGTTGATGTAGAGGTTGTCGTCGAGGGTGGCTTCGGCGACCGCGTACTCGGTGCCGCCGCTCTTCATCTCGCCGACCGCCAGATCGGTACGGAGCGCGTTGACCCGCTCGTCGAGCACGGTCCGGGTGCCGTCGGCCAGGTCGTAGCCGGCCAGCTGGTACCACACCCCGTCGCGGTAGTCGGCCTGCTCGATGGCCACGAGCCGATTGCGGGACGGGTCGTGGACCGCCTCCCGCCCGTACATCGTGCCGGCTGTCGGCCAGCGCGGCGTGCCGTCCGCCGTGTCGATGACGAGCGTCCGGCTCGCAGCGGTGGTGGTCGCGGTTTTCCGCACGTACCAGGAGAGGGCTGCCGCGGAGTCGGACTTCGGAGTGACCGAGGCCCACCGGCCGTTGCGCCGGCCCGTGTCGTACAACCAGGTCGCCGCCGGTGTCAGCGCGCCCGTCGTGCAGCGGAGGAACAGGAAGCCGCACTCCACCCCGGGCTCGACCACCCGCGGACCCGTCAACCTGCGCGAAGACATCGTGTGCCAGGCCCTGGACCAGTGGATCGCCCGCGCCTTCGCCCCCGACCGGCTCACCGCCACCATCACAGCACTCACCCACGCCAGCGCCGCCGCAAGCACCGCAGAAACCCACACACCCGAACAGGCCCAAACCCGCCAGGCGATCAAGGACTGCGAACGCCGACTCGCCCGCTACCAAGCAGCCCTCGAAGCCGGAGTCGACCCCACCGTCGTCACCCAATGGATCAACAACGCGCAGAGAGACAAGCAGGCGGCGCGGGAGAAACTCGACGCGCTCCCCGCCGTCACCCGGAAGAAGGAACCCCCACTCGACGCCCAGCAGATCCGCGAGATCACTGAGAGTCTTGGAGACATCGCACAGCACATCCGCACAGCCGACACCGAGAAGAAAGGTCCGCTCTACGAGGCCCTGGGCATCACCATCAGTTACGAAAACGCAACGAGGACCGCGACCGTAAGGTCGAGGCCCTCATCTGCGTATCGTCAGTGGTTGTGGTTGTGTCCGAGGGGCGAGTCGGCCGCTGACGATACGGTCGTGGTGGCGCAAGGCGAGCTGTGTTTCTGAAACCGACGTGCGCCAAGACACAGGGGCGTCGGGCAGTGACCGATCAGAACAGGACGAGTTCCAGTACGGTGACCGAGAGCGGCGGCACGGTGCTGGTGAAGGACGCTGCCGCGCCGGTCACGGTGCTCGTCCTGGGCACCAACGTGTCGGGGTCCGTCAGCGTGTTGGTTGTGGCGCGCGAGGGGCCGGTCAGAACCGTCGCGGTGGCATGCCGCTTGACCCCCTTGGCCAGCCCCTTCAGCTCGACCGGCACTTGCGCCTTCTCCGTCCCGCAGTTGACGACCGCGAGGTAGAGGCGGTTCCCGGAGCGGGTGGCCACGGTGGCGAGGCCGGGCAGCGCACGTGCGGTGGCCGGCAGCACCGTGTCGCCGAGCCTGCTCGTCAGCATGTGCTGCGCCCAGTAGCTGGGCGACACGTAGCTGGTCAGATTGTCGTAGGCGATCAGGTTGGTCGCCCAGACGTTGTCCTTGACATGTGAGAAGAGCGGCGCGTAGCACTCCATGAGGACCTGGTCCGAGTTGCGGATCAGACCGGCCAGCCAAGCGGCGTCGCCGAGCGCCGCGTTGAGGTCGGGTGTGGGGCGGCCCTCCTGCGCGGCCCACTCACCGACGAACACCTTCGTCGAATTGCGCTCCCGGTTGTCGTACTTGTGGGTGGAGGCCTGGGCGGCGGACGGCGCGAGATAGTAGTGCTCGTCGATCAGGTCCGGCGTGCGGCTCGTCACCGACGACGTGGCGATCAGCTTCAGATGCGGGTACTTCTCCTTGATCGCGTCATGGAAGGCCGCGAACCGCTCGTTGTACGACCCCGAGGAGTCGAGCCAGTCCTCGTTGCCGATCTCCACGAACTCCAGCGGGAACGGCTCGGGATGTCCGTCGGCGGCACGTCGTGCGCCCCAGGTGCCGGTGACAGGACCGGTGACGTACTCGATCTCGTCGAGCGCGTCCTGGACGAACGGCTCCAGCGCATCGCCGGTGACGTGTTCGCCCTTGAGCGAGAAGCCGGCGTAGACGGCGAGGACCGGTTGGGCGTGCATGTCCTCGACCCATTCCAGGTATTCGAGGAGTCCGAGGCCGTCCGTGGACCAGTAGCCCCAGGCGTCGTCCATGTGGCCGGGGCGCTCCCAGACCCGACCGATGGTGTTCTTCCAGTTGAACCGTGTGGCAATGGTGTTGCCCTCGACGAAGTTTCCGCCGGGGAAGCGCAGGAACTTCGGCTTCAGAGCGACCAGTTTGTCCATCAGGTCGATGCGCAGGCCGTTGGGCCGGTTGTTGTACGTGGGCGGGAAGAGGGACACGTGCTGAAGCCACAGGGTCTCGCCCGCGGCCTCAGGGTCGGCCGTGGTGACGGTCAGTCTTGCGTCACCGACCACGGGGATGCCGGAACCGGTGCGCAGGGTCAGCTCGAACGGGCGGCCGGGGAAGGCGGTGCCGATGTGGGCCACGTGGGCGGAGGCGTACACCGTCGCGCCGTCCGCCGACTCGATGGCCACCGTGAGCGGGCCGATGCGTCGCGACGCCTTGGCGAACAGCCGGGCGGTGTAAGTGGTTCCGGGCTGCACGGGTATGCCCCAGAAGCCGTCGTTGGCGACGCCGGCTCGGTTTCCAGCGCCGGTGCTGCCGGCCAGCACCACCTTGAGGGAACGGTTGAGCGCGGCGTTGAGCGGGGTGGCGGTGTCGAGGGCGAGGGTCGTCCCGCCGACGGCGGACCAGTGGACGGGCGACGTGTCGCTGGCCATCATCGAGCGGTTCTGCACCAGCTCTGCGTAGATGCCGCCCTCGCCGGAGTGGTTGATGTCCTCGAACATCAGGCCCGGAAGGATCGGCGACACGGCATGCGCGGGGGTGCCGACGTCCACGCTCAGCAGTGGCGTCGTGGTCTCCACCGGGACGCCGGCCAGTGTCGCTATCTGGTCGGAGGTGAGGACGGACGGGAACATCCACACGTCGTCGATCAGGCCGTGCCACTGGTCGACCTGCCCGCCGCCGTAGAGCGCGCGGCCGATGGCGGTGTCGCCGCTGCCGGCCCAGCCCGCGGTGTAGGCGGTTTCACCTTCGAGTACGCCGTTGACGTAGAGGCGAATGACGCCGGCGGTCGGGTCGCTGACGCCGACCAGGTGGGTCCAGGTGTCGGTGGTGGGCGTTGAGGCGGCGGCCGCCACCGCGGCACTCTGCGTGGCGTCCGAGTCGAGCCGGGCGAAGGCGAAGGTGCCGGTGTCGTCGCGCAGCCCCAGATAGAAGGCGCTGACGACCTTGCCGTCGATGCTGACGGCGGTCTGATAGCCGCCGAGTTGAGCGAGGTTGACCCAGGCGCCCACCGAGAATGCCTGGGAGGTGTCGAGGGCCGGCCCGGACGCCGTGGCGTTGCCGCCTGCCTTGAGGCTCAGGCTGTGGGTGCCGGCCTTGCCGGTGTCCCAGCCGGCCGCGCCCTGGAGCGCCGCGGTGCGACCGTTGCCGGAGGAGTCTGCGGCGGAGGTGCCGGAGCCTTCGTCGAAGGTCCAGTGGGCGGCTGCGGCGGGGAGGTCCGCGGCAGTGGCGCTTGGGGCTGTGCCGGTGAGTTCAGCGGCCCCGGCGGGAGCGGCGGCGAAGGTCCCGGCGAGGGAGGCGGCACCCAGGACGGTGAGGACGGTTCTGCGCGGCACTCCGGATTCTGCAGGCATGCGGCTCATTCCTTTGTGATAGACCGTTGCGTTGCGTACCGGCCGGAATAGGGCAGCCCGTCGAAGCCGCCAACCGACCTTGTTCGATATTTCGCACAGTGATCGGTACTTCGAGCAGCAGCGATCTTAAGGTGTCGGCGAGGTCCGTCAATACCCCTCGTACCACTTGCCGAGACACGGGAGCTTGAAGCCGTCGACGTACTTCCCCGCTTCGTCGGCATTGCCGTATCGCTCAGCTGCGACCTGCCGCCTCCGCCGACTCCTCATCGGGCATTGACTTCGCAGCTCACCGGCGGTAGCCCCCACAGCTCCAGCCTGCCGCCGACCAGGTCCGCCATGAACTGGGCCACCCCGCCCTCGTAGTGCCACCATGCGCCGTTGCGCGAGGCAACCGTGACCGTCCACTCCTCCGGCCCCTCCCCACCGGTGCTCCACAGGAAGATGTCACCCTCGTTCGACGTCGACCACGGCAGCAGGCCGCCCGGCGCGGGATACGTGTGCATGGGGACGGTCAGGTCGGCGTACCCGAGCCACTCGTCGATGACTTCAAGCTCCTCGCGTGCGCCCTTCAGCCAGAGATGCTCATGGCCGGGGTCAGGCCCTCCGAAGGCCATGAAATGGCCGAGTTCGAACGTCGGAAACAACTCACAGAGCAGCTTGTAGTCGGCGGGCAAGGCCAGGCCCAACTTCGCTTCCAGCTTTGACCAGTCGAGGTCCACTGGTACCGCGAAGCGGAGTGCGGCAAAGGCCGGCACAGCGCGCTCCAGCTCCGCAACCGCTTCAGCGGCTTCCGTCAGACGGCGGAGCGGCTTCTGCATACCAACGAGATCATCCACGGCATCAGACTGCCAGAGCAGCACCTCGTGCCCCGCAGACTCCCAGAACTCTGGGCCGAGAGGGCCTACGTCCTCGCCTCGAGATGCGGGGTGCGTCTTCTGCCCGGACCAGCGCACGGGCGAGGTCGCTGGTGGGGCATATCCTCTCGCACATGCGCACCACCCCGCCTCGCCCGGTCGATGTCACCGTTCACTTCCCCGAGCTCGCGCCAATGGCTCGCACCGCTGTACGGCTGCACCCTCGGGCCGGTGCCCCGGCGCCGACCGACAGTTCGATCGGCGGTCCGATGCTGTGGCCCGCACGTGAACCGTGGCCCACCTGTCCGGAGCACGGTGGTCCGTGGCAACTCGGCGTTTCACCTGAGGATGTACGGCTGGGGCGCGGCATTCTCGCCGAGGCGTGGCGCCGCCCCAGGGACGAAGGTGCCGAGCTGTTGAGCGTGCAAGAGCGCACAGCAGTGGACCGCGCCAGCAATAACTCGCGGATACCCCTGGACGGCCCGGTCCCGATGGTGCCAGTGGCCCAGCTCTACGCCGCAGACGTACCCGATCTGCCGCGCCCGGACGGCGCTGATCTGCTGCAGCTGCTGTGGTGTCCGTTCGACCACGACGAGGACTACCTGCCCCGGACCGAGCTGCGCTGGAGGACGGCCGCCGACGTCACCGACCCACTCGGCGCCGCCCCGCAGCCGGCGGTGATCGGTAACGACGACTACCTGCCCGAACCATGCCTGCTGCACCCCGAGACGGTCACCGAGTATCCGGCCCCGCACGAGCTGCGCGAGGAACTGGCGGAGCGGATCGAAGCCTGGGAAGACCGGCACGACTTCAACTACCAGTACGACCTCGGCGTTGCCCCAGGCTGCAAGGTCGGCGGCTACGCTCCGTGGAGCTTCTCGGACCCGTTCCCCATGGCCTGCACCGATTGCGGCTCCGGCGTCCGGCCGCTGCTCACCATCGACGGCAGCGAGTGGGACGGCGGCAGCGGGAGCTGGCGACCGGTGGAGGACGCCGGCTACACCGGCCTGCACTCCCTCGGCCCGGCCAACGCCACCCACCTCAACATCGGCCGCAGCTACAGCCTGCAGCTGTACGTTTGCGCGGCTTCCTACGAGCACCCGCACATGCAGAACATGCAGTGACGTCAAGGCCGCGGAACCACAGCGGCCTGGAAGACCGACCGCCGCGAACACCATGCCGTCGAGTACGGGATCAATCGCCTCAAGCGCCATCGTGCCCTGGCCACGAGATACGACAAGCCCGGCCCTGGCCGGACGGGCCCGCTGTCCCCGAAAGAAGCCCTGTACGCCAATCGCATCCCGGGAACGGATCGACGTTCCTGCCTGGCGGCCGGCGGGCGCGCACCTGGCCCCCTGTGTCGCTGGAGTCCGAGGTGCTCGCACATGACTCTCCATGCACGCCGCAGGTAGCTGCTGCGGGGTGGCATCGGGGCGCAGAGCGTCGCTCGAACGGTCCAGCCAGGGCGTGGGGGGCGGCCCCTGGGGGTTTCGTGGTGTTCAACTACGCGAAATCTGGATGTCCATCAGTGGAGGCTTCATGCGATCCCGTTCCACGATGCCTCGCATCACCATGGCGCTGATCCTTGCCTTCGGCGCCCTGACGAGCGGCTGCACCAGCGCCCTGTCCGAGTCGTCGTCAATGACGTCATCGCCGTCGCCCGAGCCCTCGTTCGCTGCGGGTGCTCCTCTCCGGGAACCGGCGCAACTGGTCAGTCACGACGGACTGCTGCGGGCGGACATCGTCGTGGAGAGACGGCGCGTGAACCTCGGCGGCCACGCGTTGTGGGCACTCACCTACAACGGCAGCTACATGCCGCCCACGCTGCGGATCCGGCCGGGGGACAAGATGGAACTGGCCCTGAAGAACACGCTCAACGAGGAGACCAACATGCATGTGCACGGTCTCCATGTGTCACCGAGCAGCGACGCCGACAACATCTTCCTCCACATCCATCCGGGCGAGACGTACCACTACTCCTTCCAGTTCCCCAAGACGCTGCGAGCCGGCACCTACTGGTACCACCCGCACCCCCACCACGCCTCCGCGCCGCAGGTCGCCGGTGGCATGTCGGGCATCCTCATCGTCGACGGCCTGCAGCAGTACCTTCCGGCGAACCTGCGCCACATCACCGAACACGTCATCACTCTCAAGGACTTCCAGACCCAGGGCGATGCGATCAAGACCCAGGGTCTGCACATCGGTGCGCCCACCCATCGCACCGTCAACGGCCAGCTGAACCCGGTCATCCGCATCCGGCCGGGTGAGACCCAGTTGTGGCGGCTGGCCAACATCAGCGCCAACATCTATTACAAGGTCCGCCTGCAGGGCCAGAAGTTCCATGTGATCGCGCACGACGGGACACCCGTCGACCGCATCTGGACGGCCGACTCGCTGCTCCTTGCGGCCGGGGCCCGCTTCGACGTGCTCGTACAGGGTGGTCCGGTCGGCCACACCGAGCTGCAGACACTCCCGTACCAGACCGGACCGGGCGGCAATTCCTTCCCGCAGGCGACCTTGGCCACCCTGGTCTCCGCAGGGCCTTCCGCGCGACCGGCGACGCTGCCCGGCTCGTCCTTCGCGCCGACGGTGGATCTGAGCCACGAAAAGATCGCCGTGCGGCGCACCGTCGTTTTCTCCGAGAACAAGGCCGGCACCAAGTTCTACATCAACGGCAAGCAGTTCGACCCGAACCGGGTGGACCTGCGGGCCAAACTGAACACGGTCGAGGAGTGGACCGTGGTCAACGAAAGCGACGAGGAACACTCCTTCCACGTGCACACCGATCACTTCCAGTTGATGAACATCAACGGCCGTCCGCACCAGGGCCACGGCCTGCAGGACGTCGCGAACGTTTCCGCCCACGGGCGGCTCGTCATCCGGATCCGTTTCAAGGACTACACCGGCAAGACCGTCCTGCACTGCCACATCCTCAACCACGAGGACCAGGGCATGATGGCGGTGCTGGACATCGAGAAGTGACGCGCATGGCCGCGAGCGGGATCAGCCGGCGGCGCCGAGCGCGGCGCTGACGCCGGCGATGACCGCACCGCCGATCGCGATCGAGACGAACGAGCGAAGGAACCCCGTCTTGAAGAAGCGCCAGCGGATCCAGGCCAGGGTCACCAGTTCGAGGGTGATCGTGACCAGTGCCACGGCCAGCGCGAGGCGGTATTGCGGGATGAGGAAGGGCAGGGTGTGCAGCACTCCGCCGAGGAAGGTGCCCGCCCCGGTGATGGCTCCGCGTAGGTAGGGGTTGCCGCGGCCGGTCAGGTCTCCGGTGTCGGACAGGCCTTCGGAGAAGGCCATGCTGACACCGGCGCCGATGGCGGTGGCCAGTCCGGCGAAGAACGCGTAACGCGGCTGCTGAGTGGCGAACGCTACGGCGAAGATCGGGGCCAGTGTAGACAGCGAGCCGTCGATCAGGCCGTTCATTGCGGGTTGTGCCCGCTGCAGGAGGAACGATCGCTTGCATCTCCCCTCCTACTGTGGAGACCGTGACCGGAGGGATAGTTGGGGGTCATGGCATCCAGGAAGAAGAGCCCGATCGACTACGAACGCGAGTACCGGGCCACCCTCGCCGAGGGACTGGCCGCATAGATCGTCTCCACGCTGCGAGGGGATTGACACCTCTCAGCGCCGACCAGATCCGGGAGATCACTGGGAGACTCGGAGACATCGCACAGCGCGTGCAGGCCGTCGACGCAGAGAAGAAGAGCCCGCTTTATGAAGTTTTTGGGATCACGATCAGTTACGAATACGCAGGTAGGGCCGCGACCGTTAGGTCGAGGCCCTCGTCCGCGTATCGCTATAGCGAGTGTCCGAGGGGGGACTTGAACCCCCACGCCCGATAAAGGGCACTAGCACCTCAAGCTAGCGCGTCTGCCATTCCGCCACCCGGACTAGGTGTCTGTCCCCTGACCGGGGGTGTTCCCCGCGGCGACATGGACAACAATACCAAGGTTTCAGAGTGCCTTTCACCTGCATATCCGGGTCGCGGGAGTGGCTGCGCGAGGCCGAACGAGGGGACACCCGGCAACTTACCGCGTGTGACTCGACGACCACCAAGGGTCCGCAGGGGCACGTTTCGGCCCGTCATGGCGGGTCCGCCAGTCGCCGGCCCCGAAAGGCGAATCCGGCGACACACAGGCCGACCTGCAGACCTCCAGAGCGAAGAGCCGAAGAGCCGAAGAGCCGACAAGTCCAGACCTGCACCATCACTCCATGACCTGACGCTCCTCCACCACCAGAATCTGCAGGGCCCGTACGAGCGCGGCCGCCGCCGCCTCGTCCAGTGGCGCGAGGAAGCGGCGCTCCATCGCCCGGCGCGCCCGCTCGGCCCGGTCGAGACAGTCCCGCCCGGCGGCCGTCAGCTCCACGATGTTCTTGCGCCGGTCCTGCGGGCTGCGGCGCCGCTCGACCAGCCCGTGGTCCTCCAGGCCGTCGACGAGGGCCACCATCGTGGTGCGGTCGACCCCGAGCCGTCCGGCCACCTCGACCTGCGACAGCGGGTACTCGGCGGCGAGCACCGCCAGCACCGCGAGTTCGTGCCCGTCGATCCCGAACGGCGCCAGCGCCTCGGCCGACGCCCGCGCCAGTCGCTGCTGAGCGTGCTTGAGCAGATAGCCGAGCCGGGACTCCAGCGGCACGGGAGGTACGGAGGGCGCTGACGCTACAGGAGGTTGCTCATCGGTCATGCGGGAACTGTACCCAAAGCTGATTGTCAGTCACCCTGACGATTGGCTACGCTGATCGACATGACCGATCACCGCGTGCACTTCGGTATCAAGACCACCCCCATGCACGTCTCCTACGAGGACATCCGCCGCGTCTGGCAGGAGGCCGACGCCCTGCCCGAGATCGAGGACGCCTGGCTCTGGGATCATCTGCTTCCGCTGCGGGGGCCCAAGGACGGCCAGGCCCATGAGAGCTGGACCCTGCTCGCCGCCCTGGCCGCCCAGACCGAGCGACTGCGGCTCGGCCTCCTCGTCACCAGCAACCGCATCCGCCCGCCCGCCGTCCTCGGGAAGATCGCCTCGACGGTGGACGTGATCTCCGGCGGGCGGCTCGTCATGGGGATCGGCGTCGGCGGCACCCACCAGCCGCCCGGCGCGGGCGGGATCGCCGACGAGAATCCGGCGATCGCCGAGTACGAGGCGTACGGGCTCCCCCTCGTCCCGCCGGGCGAGGGGATCGCCCGGCTCGGCGAGACGGTCGAGATCCTGCGCCGGATGTGGACGCAGGACGTATTCGACTTCGAGGGGCGCCACTACCGGCTCCGTGGCACGCGGAACGAGCCCAAGCCGGTGCAGAGGCCGGGGCCTCCGCTGTTGATCGGCGGTTGGGGGACGCGACTGCTGCGGCTCATCGCCGAGCGGGCCGACATCTGGAACATCCCCGGGCCGCTGCACCACAGCATCGAGTTCATCGCCGAGCGCGGCCGGGTACTGGACGCCCACTGCGCCGACATCGGGCGGGATCCACGGGAGATCACCCGCTCCGTACAGGTCATCGTCTCCTACGACGACCCCGCCGCCACCCGCGCCACGGTCGCCGACCTCATCGACATCGGCATGAACCATGTCGTACTCGGCCTGCCCCAGCCCTACCCACCGGGTGTCGCCCGCTGGCTGGTGGACGAGATCATCGCAGAAGTACGAAAGAGCAGGCGGCGCCCTGAAGCGGGTACCGCCCACTCCCGCCTCACGGAACGAGCTGGTACTCGGGGAAGTTGCCCGGTAGCCGCTCCCCCGCCGGCCCCTGGGTGACGGCGCGCACGAGCAGCTCGCCACCGACGAAGGCGCCGCGCCAGGAAGCGCCGAGGCCGCCGAAGAGCTCGTCGCGGTCACCGCGGGAGCGGGGCTTGCCGCGGCCGACCTTGAACGCGCGGATCCGCGGCGCCAGTCGTGCGTACGTCGCCTCGTCGTCCGTGGACAGCGTGGCCACCAGCGCACCGTTCGACGCGTTCATCGCGGCCGGCAGCTCCGCCTCGGTGTCGACCAGGACGATGGTGTCGACCGGGCCGAAGGGCTCCGCGTGGTGCAGCGGTGAGGACGGCGGCGGGTTGAGGAGCGTGACCGGTTGGACGTACGCCGCCGTGTCCTGGCCGGGCAGGAAGCGCGCCTCGGCCGGCTTGCCGCGGTGCAGCGGGACGGCGCCACGGTCGATGGCCTCGGCGACCTGGTCGTGCAGCTCCTTCGCCTTCGCCGCGTTGATCACGGGGCCGAAGTCCATTACGGGGTAGGGGTCTTCGGGGTTCTCGACCGCCAGCGGGTGACCGACGCGCAGGGTGCGGACGGCAGGGAGGCAGGCGGTGAGAAACTCGTCGAACAGCGAGCGCTGGACGACGAAGCGCGGGTAGGCGGTGCAGCGCTTCTTCGCGTGCGCCAGCGACTGCCCGGGATCCGTGGCGCTCGGGGCGTTGTCCTGCTGGACCATCGGGTTGCGGTAAGCGGGGTTCGTCGAAGGCGGCGAGGGCCGCGCTGACTTCGGGGAGATGGGGGTGTTCGGCGGGCAGGGCGGCTGAGAGCCGGCCGTGAGATCGAGATCGAGCGGCTCGGACTCGCCCGCCCGCACGGGCCAGGCCTTGGACCCTCAGTACCGGCTCGGAGGACGGTTGTCGCGTGGGCCGCTCCGTGAAGACGTACCCCACATTGCCGCCCGTCATCAGCGCCTACAGCCGGAGGCAGCGACCCCCATACGATCTGCACACCGATCGCCTCAGGGGGGAACACGATGAACACGGCAGTGGACGGGCCGGGCAGCACGGCGGGGGACGGAGCAGGACGCTCGCCAGGGAACGGACCGGGACCTACCGCGGGAGACGGTCCAGGACGCACCGTGGCGGACGCACCAGGCCCCACGGCAGCGGAAGAGCCCGGACGCAGGGTCAGCACCCTGGAGCTCTTCTTCGACCTGGTCTTCGTCTTCACGCTCACCCAGCTCACCGTGATGCTGACCGCCGACCTGTCGTTCGTGACGGCGGGCCGCGTCGCGCTGATCTTCGTCGTGCTGTTCTGGATGTACGGCGCGTACGCGTACCTCACCAACCAGGTGCCGCCCGACCGCCCGTCCCGCCGCATCCTGCTGATGCTGGGGATGGCCGCGTTCCTGGTCTGCGCGCTGGCCATCCCGCGCGCCTTCGACGACGGCGGGGTCGTCTTCGGCCTCGGCTTCCTGGCCGTCGTCCTCGTGCACAGCACGCTCTACACCCGCAGCCACGGCCGGGACGTCATCTGGTACGCGGTGCCGAACTCCCTCGCCGCGCTGTCGGTGACGGCCGCGGGGCTGTTCGACGGGCTCCCCGCGGACGGGCTGTGGCTGCTCGCGCTGGTGCTGCAGTTCGTCACGCCGTTCCTGGCCGAGCACGGTCCGCGCCGCCGGAACGGGCGCGAAGCCGCCTTTCTGCGCGCCCAGTTGGGCGGACTCGACCCGGCGCACTTCGTGGAGCGGCACGGGCTGCTGCTGATCGTCGCGTTCGGCGAGTCCGTCATCGCGATCGGCATCGGCATCGGCAATCTGCCGTTCACGGCCAATGTGTTCGGCGGGGCTTTCCTGGCCCTCGCGCTGGCGAGCGCGCTGTGGTGGACGTACTTCGTGCGCGACGAGGACCACGCGGAGGCCGTGTTCGCCGCGACCCCGCAGGACCGCCGCTGGCGGCTCGCGATGAACGCGTACTACTACGCCTTCCTGCCCATGCTGCTAGGCATCGCCTATCTCGCGGCGGGCGTGAAGAAGTCCCTGGGGCACCTCACGGAGCAGCTGCACACCGGCCCCGCCGTCGCGGTCGCGGGCGGGGTGGCGCTGTTCCTCGCCGGGGACGTGGCGTTCCGCGCGGTCATACGGCTGTCGCCCCTGACCTACCGGGCCGCGACCGTACCGATCGCCCTGGCGACCGCGCTCCTGGGCATCCATCTGGCGGCGCTCGCCGAACTCGTCGCCCTGGTGGCGCTGTTGGTGACCATGCTGGCCGTCGAGGCCCGCCTGGCCGAGCGGGATTCACCCAGGTGACGCAGGTTCACCCAGGTGACGCGGAGTCACCCAGGTGACGCGGGGCTACTTGTCGCGCTCGTGGTACGTCTTGCGCGTGTGCTCCGTGTGCGCGCGCATGACCTGGGTGGCGCGCGGCTCGTCGCGGTCGGCGATCGCCGCGATGAGGTCGCGGTGCTCGATCCAGGACTGCCGGCCGCGCTGTCGGGCGACCGGCGTGTAGTACCAGCGGACCCGGCGGTCGACCTGCGCGGCCAGTTCGGCGAGGACCGTGTTGCCCGCGAGCTCCATGATCTTCGCGTGGAAGCGGGCGTTCATCGCGACCGCGCCGTCCACGTCGTCGGCGGCGACCGCGCGCTCGCCCTCGGCGCACAGTTCCTCGAGCGCGGTGATGCCGGCGGTGCCCGCGTTGGCGGCGGCGAGCCGGGCGGCCTCGGCCTCCAGGAGCGTACGGACCGTGAGGAGCTGGTCCGCCTCCTCCTCCGTCGGCTCGTGCACGAACGCACCCTGGGCGGGCCGCAGATCGACCCACCCCTCCGTGTTCAGCCGCTGCAGCGCCTCGCGCACCGGCTGCCGGGAGACCCCGAGATGCCCGGCGAGCTCGCTCTCGACGAGGTGCTGGCCCGGCTGGAGGGCGCGGGTCGTGATGAGTTCGAGCAGCGCCTCGTAGACGCGGTCGCGCAGCGGACCGGGCCGTTCGAGCTTGGGCACCGCCCCCGGCGGCAGTCCTGTCGACAACATCGCGGTCCCCTCCTGCCGAGCCATCCCGCCACAGTCACCAGAAAGCACGTGGACGTATCAAAAGACAGTATCGATTGTCTTTCGTCTACAGTCTACGGCGCACCATGGCCAGGCCCAGGGAGAGTCGGGCTCGTCACAACCCCGTCGTCCATGCACGTCAGGGGCAGCGGACGACCTGTCCCGCGTACGAGAGGTTCCCGCCGAAGCCGAAGAGGAGCACCGGGTCGCCGGTGCTGATCTCGCCGCGTTCGACGAGCTTCGAGAAGGCGAGCGGGATGCTGGCGGCGGAGGTGTTCCCGGAGTCGACGACATCGCGGGCGACGACGGCGTTCACGGCGCCGATCTTCGCGGCGAGGGGTTCGATGATGCGCAGGTTCGCCTGGTGCAGGACGACCGCGGCGAGATCCTCGGGCGCGAGCCCGGCCCGCTCGCAGGCCTGCCGGGCGATCGCCGGGAGCCGCGTCGTCGCCCAGCGGTAGACGCTCTGCCCCTCCTGCGCGAACCGCGGGGGCGTGCCCTCGATGCGCACGGCGTGCCCCATCTCGGGCACCGATCCCCACAGCACCGGCCCGATGCCGGGCTCGGTACCCGGGGCGGCGGCCTCGACCACCGCGGCCCCCGCCCCGTCCCCGACCAGGACACAGGTCGTACGGTCGCTCCAGTCCGTCACCTCGGACATCTTGTCCGCGCCGATGACCAGGGTCCGGGTGGCCGCACCGGCGCGCACGGCGTGGTCGGCGGTGGCGAGCGCGTGCGTGAAGCCCGCGCAGACCACGTTGACGTCCATGGCGGCCGGGGACGGGATGCCGAGGCGGGCGGCGACCCGGGCGGCCATGTTCGGGGAGCGGTCGATCGCCGTGGAGGTGGCGACAAGGACCAGGTCGATGTCGGCCGAGGTGAGCCCCGCCGACGCGAGCGCCTTGGCGGCGGCGTGCGCGGCCAGCTCGTCGACGGGCTCGTCGGGCCCGGCGATGTGGCGCGTGCGGATGCCCACCCGGCTCTTGATCCACTCGTCACTGGTGTCGACCAGACCCGCCAGGTCCTCATTGGTGAGTACCTTGGCGGGCTGGTAGTGGCCGACGGCCGCGATGCGTGAGCCGTTCATTGGGGGGTCCCCTCGTTGCCTGGGTAGCGGGATCCTCCAGTCTGATCAGTGACTCACGGGTACGACGGCAGGTGTTGCCACAGGAAAGCGGCGTCAGGCTTGTCGGCTTCTGTCAGACCCTTGGACGCCCTGACAACGTCGGCACGCCCGCCCGGGCCTCACCCCGTGAACAGCTGCTTGGCCTTGAGGACGAGCTCGTACAGGCCGTAGCACAGGGGCGCGCCCACCCACAGCCAGGCGAAGGCGATGAGCCCCCGGCGGCTAGGCGGACTGCTGGGGCTGGACGGAGTCGTCATCGGCGGCCTCCCTCGGGGCGGGGATGTGGTGGCGGGCATGGACGGGTCGCACCAGCTCATTGGCGACGAACCCGACGACCAGCAGCCCGATCATGATCAGGAACGAGGTGTCATAGAGCGCCGCGCCGTGCTTGCCCGCCTCCTTCTGCCGGTCCGCGATCCAGTTGACGATCAGCGGACCGAGGACGCCGGCCGTGGACCAGGCCGTGAGCAGCCGGCCGTGGATGGCGCCGACCTGGTAGGTGCCGAAGAGGTCTCTGAGGTAGGCGGGGATGGTCGCGAAGCCGCCGCCGTAGAAGGAGAGGATCACCAGCGCGCAGATGATGAACAGAGGCTTGGAGGAGTCCCCGAACCGCGAGATCAGCAGGTACATGATCGCGCCGACGCCGAGGTAGACACGGTAGATGTTCTTGCGGCCGATCAGGTCGGAGGTGGAGGACCAGCCGATCCGCCCTGCCATGTTCGCGGCCGAAAGCAGCGCCACGAAGCCCGCCGCGGCGGAGACCGACACCGGGGTGGAGGTGTCCGCGAAGAAGTCCGTGATCATCGGGGCGGCCTTCTCCAGGATGCCGATGCCCGCGGTCACGTTCATGCAGAGCACGACCCACAGGCACCAGAACTGCGGGGTGCGCACGGCGCTGTTCGCGGACACCTGCACCCCGTCGAGCGGCCCGGGCGCGGCCTTCACCGGCGGCTTGTCACCGCGCGGCACCCGCACCAGCAACACGCCGAGCGTCATGAAGACGGCGTACGACAGCCCGTGCACGAGGAAGGCGAGCGCGATGCCGGAGGAGTCGGAACCGAAGGACTTCAGCATCTGCGCGGACCACGGCGAGGCGATCAGCGCACCGCCGCCGAAGCCCATGATCGCGATGCCGGTGGCCATGCCGGGCCTGTCCGGGAACCACTTGATCAAGGTCGAGACCGGCGAGATGTAGCCGATGCCGAGACCGATCCCGCCGACGAAGCCGTAGCCGAAGACGATCAGCCAGTACTGCTCGGTGGCGGCGCCGAGCGAGGCGATCAGGAAGCCGGTGGAGAAGCAGACCAGGGCGACGGTCATCGCCCAGCGCGGTCCGTTGCGCTCGACGAGCGTGCCGCCGAACGCGGCGGACAGACCGAGCATGACGATGCCGAGCTGGAACGGGAGCGCGCTCTGGGTGCCGCTGAGGCCGAGCGCGGATTCGAGCGGCGGTTTGAAGACGCTCCAGGCGTAGGCCTGGCCGATGGAGAGGTGGACCGACAGGGCGGCGGGCGGGACGAGCCAGCGGCTCCAGCCGGGGGGTGCGACAGGAGGACTCATGATCCCGGACGATAGGAAGCGGTTGCCCGGTTGTGAAGCCGTTCGACGCCAACTCGACGACGGTATGCGGTGAGCGGTATCCACGGCGCGACGAACGGTCGGACCGGCGCGTCTGGTTCAGGTGCTGCGCGAAGTCTTGCTGCTCCAACTCCATACTGTAGACAATATTTCGTCGACACATTCTGGACAGCGTTCGACAGTTCCTCGGTACCCTCGACCGGGCGCCGCGTGCCGCGCGTACGCGCGGCGGTGACTCCGCCCGGTGAGGCCCGCGAGGACATCGACGGTCTCCGGGCGCGGTTTCGACGCCCGGATCGCCGTCGAGCACGACGCCCCGCTGACCGACTCGGCCTGTGTGTACTGCGGCAACTGCATCGAGGTCTGTCCGACGGGGGCACTGTCGTTCAAGTCGGAGTTCGACATGCGGACGGCGGGTACCTGGGACGAGTCGGCACAGACCGGGACGACCACGGTGTGCGCGTACTGCGGAGTGGGCTGCAACCTCACCCTGCACGTGCAGGACAATGAGATCGTGAAGGTCACCTTCCCGCACGACAACCCGGTGACCCACGGCAATCTTTGCATCAAGGGCCGCTTCGGCTACCAGCACGTACAGAACCGGGGCTGATCAGGACATGGGACGAGTCACGGAACGACGCAAGGTGATCCGCATCCGGGACGGGGCCATCTCCACCCGCCCGGACACGCTCGTCGTCGAGGAACCCCTGGAGATCCGCCTCAACGGGAAGCCGCTCGCGATCACCATGCGGACCCCGGGCGACGACTTCGCGCTCGCGGCGGGCTTCCTCGTCAGCGAGGGGGTACTCGGCAGGGCCGACGAGCTGCAGAACATCGTGTACTGCGCGGGCGCGACGGGTGGGGGAGGCTCCAACACGTACAACGTGGTGGATGTACGGACGGCGCCCGGCGTCGTGATCCCCGACATCACCCTGGAGCGCAACGTCTACACGACCTCGTCCTGCGGCCTGTGCGGCAAGGCCAGCCTGGACTCGGTCCGTACGACCGCGCGCTGGACCATCGACGACGGCGCCGACACTCCCCCGGTCCGGCTGGAGCCCGCACTCCTCGCCGGCCTCCCCGACCGGCTGCGCGCGGCCCAGCGGGTCTTCGACCGGACCGGGGGTCTGCACGCGGCGGCCCTGTTCACGGAGGACGGGGAACTGCTCGACGTACGGGAGGACGTGGGCCGGCACAACGCGGTCGACAAGCTGGTCGGGCGCGCCCTGCAACGCGGCGACCTCCCGCTCTCCCGGACCATCCTGCTGGTGTCGGGGCGGGCCTCCTTCGAGCTGGCGCAGAAGGCGGTCATGGCGGGCATCCCGGTGCTCGCGGCGGTCTCGGCGCCGTCCTCGCTGGCGGTGGACCTGGCCGCCGAGACCGGGCTGACCCTGGTGGGATTCCTGCGCGGCCCGTCCATGAACGTGTACGCGGGCGAGCACCGCATCGCTCTGCGTGCCGCGGCCGCCCAGGGCTGACCGGCTCCCCGCGACACGGCGGCGGGGCCCCGACCGGCGGGGAGCGCCCCCTGCGCCGTAGGGGCCCCGCCTCAACCCGCCACGGCCGGGCTCACGCCTCCTCGGCCCGTGTCTCCTCGGCTCACGCCTCCTCGGCCCGCGCCGGGTCGGCGAGGGGGGCGAGCGGGGCGAAAGCGCTGATCAGGGGCGAGCGCCGGCTCGCCTCCCAGGCGAGCAGCACCTCGTCGCGCTCCGCGTCCGGCACCGGTACGTAGGTGATGTCCGGGCGCGAGTACTGCTCGGCGACGGACTCCGGTACGAGGGTGATGCCGGACCCGCTCGCCACGCACTCGAACTTCTCCTCGATGGTGCGGATCGGCAGCTCGCCGGGACCGGGGTCGGCGTACCTCAGGCGCGGTTCGTCCGCCAGGTCGGCCAGGGCGAGTTCCGGTTTGCCCGCGAGCCGGTGGTCGGCGGGCAGCATCGCCACGCGCGCCTCGCTGAACAGCGGCAGCAGCTTGAGGCCCTGCTCGCGGATCGGGCGGCGTACGTAGGCGAGGTCGACGGTTCCGTCGAGGATCAGCCGCTCCTGGTCGTCCCTCCCCCACTCTCGACTACGCTCGAGCGGGAGGTGCCCCCATGACGCGGCGGGCGTGCACCTCGACGTCCGGGTGGGCGGCGCCGAAGGCGCGCAGGGCGCGGGTCGCGACGACACCGGCCCGGAAGCCGACGACCAGCCGACGCGGTCCGCCGGCGGCCCGGCGCACCCGGCGCCTGGTGGCGTCCGCGGCAGCAAGCAACTGCTGGGCGTCGTCGAGGAGTTGACGCCCGGCCGCAGTCAGTGTCACGCCATGACTGTCGCGTTCGAAGAGCGGTGCGCCCATGTCCTTCTCCAGGGCCCGGATCTGACGGCTCAGGACCGGCTGCGCGATGTGCAGCCTCTCCGCAGCGCGGCCGAAGTGGAGCAGCTCGGCGACCGCCACGAAGTAGCGGACCTTCCTCAGGTCGAGGTCCATGGCCGCCCCTTCCGTCGTCGTCCCGCGTCGCGGTGGCGATGCCTTCAGAGTATCGCCACCGCCGAAAGAGGTCTTGGACGGCGGGCTCCCCTCGGGAGCAGGCTGAAACACGTCAGGCAAGCACGGAAGGAGAACGGACATGAGTCTGCACGGACAGCGGGTCGTGGTCATCGGCGGCACGGCGGGCATCGGGCTCGCGGTCGCGGAGGCCGCCGCACGGGAGGGGGCGGACGTGGTGGTCGCCTCGCGCCGGCGGGCGGCCGTGGACGGCGCGCTGCGGCGGCTGCCGGAGGGAGCCGAGGGGCATGTGCTCGACGTGACGGACGAGGACGGGGTGCGCGGCTTCTTCGGACGGATCGGGGACTTCGACCACCTGGTGTTCACCGCCGGGGAGGCGCTGCTGCTGGAGGAGCTGGCGAGTACGGACATCGACCGGGCCCGGCGCTTCCTGGACACCCGGTTCTGGGGTGCGTACGCGGTGGTCAAGTACGGCGCCCCGTCGATCAGGAAGGGCGGTTCCGTCGTGCTCACCACGGGCACCGCGGGCCGGCGTCCGATGCCGGGCACGACCGTGGCGGCCGGTCTGTGCGGGGCGATGGAGTCCCTCACCCGCGCACTGGCACTGGAGCTGGCGCCGATCCGGGTCAACGTGGTCTCCCCCGGCGTGGTCCGCACCGAACTGTGGCGGGAGCTGCCGGAGGCCGACCGCGAGGGCCTGTTCGCGTCCGCCGCGCGGTCACTGCCGGTCGGGCGGATCGGCGAGCCCGAGGATGTGGCGGAGGCGTACCTGTATCTGATGCGCGGCCGGTTCAGCACCGGTTCGACCGTCGTCGTGGACGGCGGCACGGTACTGGTGTGACCGCGCGCGATCCCCTGCCCCCTCGGCGCCTCAGCCCGCGCTGAAGTGCACCTGCGCGGCGGTCACGACCGTGCCGAGCCGTGGGAAGTCGAGGCGGACGGAAGCCTCGTGTTCGGGCGCGGTGAGGGCGGCCATCGCGTCCTCGGCGAAGACGAGGTCGTAGCCGAGATCGCAGGCGGCGCGGGCGGTGGACTCGACGCCGAGGTTGGTGGCGATCCCGCCGAACACCAAGGTGGAGATGCCCTGTGCGCGCAGCCGCTCGTCCAGGCCGGTGCCCTGGAACCCGCCGATGGTCCGCTTCACGACCTCGAGGTCGCCCTCCGCCGCGAGCCCGGCGACGAGTCCGCTGCCGGGCGGCTGCTCGGGCAGCCCCGGCCGTTCGACCCGGACGAGCACGACGAGCGCCCCCACCTTGCGGAAGGCGGCCGCCAACTCCTCGGCGGTGGCGAGGACTTCGGTGCCCTTGCGGGGTGCCACGGGCAGCCCGACGATGCGCTCCATCAGATCCACGAGCACCAGGGCGGTGCGTGCGGGGTCGAGGGCGAGTCGGGGTTCGGTTTCGGGTGCGGTCATGACGGAACGTTAGCCCGCCCTGGCCGTCCGTACCGGAAATCCGGATCAACAAGCCCGTGAACTGCTCCCGTTCGGCCGCGGAGAGCGGGGAGAGGAGCGTGTCGTTCGCCTCGCGCGCCGGATGGCGAGCCGACCGCCACGCCCTCCCGGGACGCGACCCGGGACACCGTCCTGTATGTCCCCATGGACCAAGTACGCGGCGGTCACTAACGTCCCGTCCGTGCCCGACGACGCACGAGCACGACGACGACGGCGGCAGACCGGGGCCGGCCTCGGCTTCCTGCTCGCCCTGGTCTGCGCGGCCGTGCTGCTCACCGCCCTCCCGGACCACGACAGGGAGAGCGGCGGCACGTGCACGGCGCGTACGCTCCGGTCTTGGAGCGCGGACGGGCGCCTCACGGGCGAGTTCGCGCGGTACGGCGACGACGCGGCCCGCACCGACGACTGGACCGGCGGCGACGGCACCCACTCGGTGCGGCTGCCGGACGGGCGGGTGCTGTGGCTGTTCTCGGACACGTATCTGGGCCAGGTGCACGCCCCGCCGAACCCGGTCGGTGAGTCGTACGTCTGGCGCGACACGAGCGCGCCCCTGGTACGCAACTCGGCCGTCGTGATGTCGCAGGCGGGCCGCCTGGAGACTACCCTGCCCGGGCCCGTGTTCCCGGACCCGGGGCCCCAGCGGTGGCGCTGGCCGGTCGCCGCCCGCGTCGAGCCCCGCTCCCCCGGCTCGACCGAACAGGTCGTACGCGTCCTGCTGTGGACCCGTACGACGGGCCAGGCCCCTTGGATCTACGGTGTGCCCACGTCCACCGAGGTCGCCACGCTCTCGCTGCCCGACCTGCGGCTCGAAGGCATCGCCACGGTCCTGGACCAGAGTTCCGTCGCGGACCCCTCCCGGCGGGTGCTGTTCGGCACCTCGACGGTCGACGCGGGCGCGTGGACGTACGTCTTCGGGGGCGACGACGGCCAGGCCGCCTCCCGCCCGGCCTCGCAGGCGTACGTGGCGCGGGTGCCGCGCGGCCGGCTCGGGGAACCGGCGGCCTGGGAGTACTGGGACGGCGCGCGGTGGGCGGTGCGGGTGCGGCCGAAGCCGGTGCTCGGGGACGGACAGCGCACGGGCGTGGGCAGCGCGTTCACCGTGGTGCGGGACGACGGGACGTACGTCCTGTTCACGATGGCGGCGGGCACCGCGGGCCTGACGACGATCACGTCGTACTGGGCGTGCGCGCCGACGGGTCCCTGGCACGGGCCCACCCGGAGCTTCAGCCCGCCCCTGCCGCAGGGGCAGGTGGCCGCGTACAACCCGCAGGTGCACACGGCGCTGAGCGACGGCGACCGGCTCGTGCTCAGCTATGACGTCAACTGGCTGGACACGACGGGCGGCGTCTCGGCGCAGACGAACCTCAGTCGGAACGTGGCACTGTACCGACCGCGATTCGTGACGCTGAGACTGGCGGGACCGGGGTCGTGACCGCCTCGGGATCGCGGGCCCGGCGCTTGGCGATCACCGCGCACACCATCAGCTGCATCTGGTGGAAGAGCATCAGCGGCAGCACGGCGAGCGAGGCGTGCGCGCCGAACAGCACGCCGGCCATGGGGAGCCCGGAGGCGAGGGACTTCTTCGACCCGGCGAACTGGATCGCGATGCGGTCCTCCCGGTTGAAGCGCAGCGCCTTCCCGCCGTACCAGGTGAGCGCCAGCATCACCGCGAGCAGCACGGCCTCGACGAGCAGCAGCACGGCCAGCCGCACCGGGCTCACCTGGTGCCATATGCCCTGCACCATGCCCTCGCTGAACGCCGCGTAGACGACGAGGAGGATCGAGCCGCGGTCGACGTACCCGAGGACCTTCTTGTGGCGCGTGATGAAGCCGCCCTCCCGTCGCCCACCACCGCCCTGCACGACGCGCTGCGCGCGGCCCTTTTTGACTCCGCACCAACGCAGCAGTTGCCCGGCCATGAACGGCACCAGCAGCTGGAGCACGATCTTGACCAGCGAGTCCGTGGAGAAGCCGCCGCCGCTGTTGCCCAGCAGCGCCGCCGCGAGCAGCGGGGTGACGACGATGCCCACGAGCGAGGAGAAGGAACCGGCGCAGATCGCGGCGGGCACATTGCCGCGCGCCATGGAGGTGAAGGCGATCGACGACTGGATGGTCGACGGGACGAGCGTGAGGAAGAGCAGGCCGGTGTAGAGGTTGTGCGTCAGGAACACCGGTTCGAGTCCGCGGGCGGCGAGGCCGAGCAGCGGAAAGACGACGAAGGTGCAGGCCAGGACCGTGACGTGGAGTCGCCAGTGCTTGAGCCCCTCGACCGCCTCACGGGTGGAGAGACGGGCCCCGTAGAGGAAGAAGAGGAAGGCGATCGCGGCCGTGGACGCGCCCGACGCGATGTCGGCGCCCGTGCCCCGCGCCGGGAACAGGGCCGCGAGGCCCACCGTCCCGAGCAACAGCAGGATGTATGGGTCGATCGGCATCCAGCTCGGCCACTGCAGGCGTTTCACGGCGCTCCACTGCTCAGACGTAGTAGGGGGCGGTCCCGGGTCGGGTCGTGCCCTCTCCATCGTCCTCTGCCGGACGGCGATCGGGAATCCGTCATACCGTTCTGACTGTCATCACGATTCACGATAACCTGTAAGGGTGTACGACCCCTCCCAGCTGCGTACCTTCCTGGCGGTCGCCCAGACCCTGAGCTTCACGCAGGCCGCCCGGCGGCTCGGACTGCGCCAGTCCACCGTCAGCCAGCACGTACGCCGTCTTGAGGATGCCACCGGACGGCAGCTGTTCTCGCGGGACACCCACTCCGTGGAATTGACGGAGGACGGCGAGGCGATGCTCGGCTTCGCGCGACGCATCCTGGAGGTGCACGAGCAGGCGACGGCGTTCTTCACGGGCACGCGACTGCGCGGCCGGCTGCGCTTCGGCGCGTCCGAGGACTTCGTGCTGACCCGGCTCCCGGAGATCCTGGAGGGCTTCCGGTACGACCATCCCGAGGTGGACCTGGAGCTGACGGTCGAGCTGTCCGGCACGCTGCACGAGCAGCTCGCGGCGGGCAAGCTCGACCTGGTGCTGGCGAAGCGGCGGCCCGAGGACCCGCGCGGCGAGCTGGTCTGGCACGACCACCTGGTGTGGATCGGCGCGGAACGGCTGCGCCTGGACCCCGACCGCCCGGTCCCCCTGATCGTCTACCCGCCGCCCGGCATCACCCGCGCCCTGGCCCTGGAAGCCCTGGAACGCCAGGGCCGCCCATGGCGCATCGCCTGCACCAGCGGCAGCCTGAACGCCCTCGTCGCGGCGGCCCGCGCGGGCCTCGGCGTCATGGCCCACTCACGCGGTCTCGTCCCGCCCGGGCTGGTCCGCGTCCCCGACCGGGCGGGGCTGCCGGAGCTGGGCGAGGTCGACTTCGTCCTGGTGCACGGGCGACGGCGGACGTCGGCACAGGGGGCCGCCGACGCGCTGGCGGCGGCGATCCTGGGCAGCGGGGACCGGTTGCACCGGAGACAGCCGGGGGTGGTGCGGTGAGAGGCAGAAGGAAGTAAAAGGGCAAGATGGGGCCATGAGTGAGATCCACACCCCCCGTCTTCTCCTGCGCCGCTGGCTGGACGACGACCTCGTCCCCCTGTCCGAGATCCACGCCGATCCGGAGGTGATGCGGTGGATCGGCGACGGGACGCCGCGCTCCTTGGAGGAGACCGCCGAGGACATCGAGGCCTGGGAGGAGGAGTGGGACGAGGAGGGCTTCGGGATCTTCGCCGTCGAGCTGCTCGGATCCGGGGAGCTGGCCGGAGTGGTCGGCCTGTACCTCGCGGACTCTCCGCCCGCGGTCGCGAACCAGGTGGCGATCAGCTGGCGGCTCGGGCGGGCGTTCTGGGGGCAGGGGTACGCGTCGGAGGCGGCCCACGCCACGCTTGAGTTCGCCCTCCAGGACCGCGGTCTCGACCGGGTCGTCGCCGTGTGCCGGACGGGCGACACCGCGTCCACGAACGTCCTGGACAAACTCGGCATGCGGGCGGAGGGCACGGCACAGGACCCGGATACGGGGAACGACCTGCGGGTGTACGGGATCGATCTCACGGAGTTCCAGGCCTAGCGGGGCGGCCTCGTACAGGTGAGCTGCTTGTAGGTGAGCTGCTTGACCCTGCGCAGGAACGGCGTCGTCTCGACGTACTGCGCCCCTTCGAGGGTGCCGAGGCGGCCGCTCAGGTAGGCGTACAGACCGGCCGTGCCGCGCGCGACGGCGGTCACGACGATGTTCGACGACCCCGCCGTCGCGGAGGCGAAGACGATCTCGACACCCTGTCCCACGACGCGGCCCACACGCCGGCCGGCGGCGGCGCCGGGGCACTGCGCGGCAGCGGCACCCTCTCCGAACACACCCTGCGGGCCGCGTTCGCCTCGGGGCTCGACGCGGCGGCGGTGGCGGCGGGAGTGACGGGGATGATCGCCGGTGCGCTGGTACTGGTGTTGGTGCGGATGCCGCGCGCTGTGACGGACGCGGCCGGGACGCCGGCGGAGCGGGCGGCGGCGCCCCGCGCATGACACCGGTGAGGGCCCTGTCATGACACCGGCGGGGCCGGTTCCGGAGCCACCGGGACCGGCTCCGCCGGTAGCCGCGAGGTGTGAAAGCGGAGCCTGTGTGTCCGGTATTCGGCACGCCGTGCCCCGTTGTCGGGTCGTACAGATTCCGTGGAGATTACGGGACCGAAACCTACGGAACCGTAAGGGATTCTGTCCGGCCCTTCCCCATGTGCGGGCATTTTCTCGGCTGACCTGTGCATATGCCGCGCCCTCCCCGCTCCGGCACCCCTCCCGCCCGGCGCCCCGGTGGGGTAGCTTTCACGGCGCTGTGCGGAGCGCCACTAGGAGCGGGATTGCGCGAGTTCACCAACCCTCCGTTGGCGTCGGCGCCGCCGGTGGGCGGCCTGGCCGACGTCGTGTTCGACTATGCCCAGGAAGACCCGCTGCGCATCGCCCTCGGCCGCAAGGACGAGCAGGGACAGTGGCGCGATGTGACCTCCGCCGGGTTCCGGGACGAGGTTCTCGCCCTCGCCAAGGGACTGCTGGCCCAGGGGATCCGGTTCGGGGACCGGGTCGCGATCATGTGCCCCACGCGCTACGAGTGGACGCTCTTCGACTACGCATTGTGGACGATCGGCGCACAGGTCGTGCCCGTCTATCCGACCTCCTCCGCCGAGCAGGTCTTCTGGATGCTGCACGACGCGCAGGTGTCGGCGGTCATGGTGGAGCACGAGGACCACGCGATGACGATCGCCACGGTCGTCGACCGGCTGCCGCAGCTGCACAAGCTGTGGCAGCTGGACGTGGGCGCCGTGCAGGAGCTGTACGAGGCGGGGGCGCACCTCGACGACGAGGTGGTGCACCGGCACCGGCGCGCGGTCACGCCGGAGTCGATCGCGACGATCATCTACACCTCGGGCACCACGGGGCGCCCCAAGGGCTGTGTCATCTCCCACGCGAACTTCATGTTCGAGGCGGACACCGTCATCGAGCGCTGGGAGCCGGTCTTCCACTCCAAGCGCGGCGACGAGGCGGCCACGCTGCTGTTCCTGCCGCTCGCCCACGTCTTCGGACGGATGGTGCAGGTCGCCGCGTTCCGCGGAAAGGTCAAGTTCGGGCATCAGCCGCAGCTCAACGCGGCGGCGCTGCTGCCGGACCTGGCCGCGTTCAGGCCGACGTTCTTCCTCGCGGTGCCGTACATCTTCGAGAAGGTCTTCAACGCCGCCCGCCGCAAGGCCGAGAAGGAGGGCAAGGCGGGCCCCTTCGAGAAGGCCGTCGAGGTCGCCGTGCGCTACGCGGACGCCGTCGAGGAGAAGGCCTGGGGCATCGGACCCGGCCCTTCGGCGAGCCTGCGGATGCAGCACCAGTTCTTCGACAAGGTCGTCTACTCCAAGGTCCGGGGCGCGATGGGCGGCCGGGTGAAGCACGCGATGTCGGGCGGTTCGGCGATGGACCGGCGGCTCGGGCTGTTCTTCGCGGGCGCCGGTGTCTTCATCTATGAGGGGTACGGGCTCACGGAGTCCACGGCGGCCGCGACCGCCAATCCGCCCGAGCGCACCCGGTTCGGCACCGTCGGGCAGGCGATCCCCGGAACCACCGTGCACATCGCGGACGACGGCGAGATCTGGCTGAGCGGCGACAACGTCTTCCAGGGCTACCTGAACGACCCCAAGGCCACCGACGCCACCCTCCACGACGGCTGGCTCGCCACCGGGGACCTGGGCTCCCTCGACGAGGACGGCTATCTCACCATCACCGGGCGCAAGAAGGAGATCCTGGTGACCTCCGGCGGCAAGAGCGTCTCGCCGGGCGTCCTGGAGGAGCGTGTGCGCGACCATCCGCTGGTCGCCCAGTGCATCGTGGTCGGCAACGACCGGCCGTACATCGCGGCGCTCGTCACCCTCGACTCCGAGGCCGTCGAACACTGGCTCCAGATGCAGGGCAAGGCGCTGCTGTCTCCGGCCGATCTGGTGCGCGACCCGGACCTGGAGACCGAGGTGCGGCGTGCGGTGGTCGCCGCGAACACCCTGGTCTCACAGGCCGAGTCGATCCGTACGTTTCGGATACTGGCGCACCAGTTCACCGAGGAGCACGGGTTGCTGACGCCTTCGCTGAAGTTGAAGCGGAAGGCGATTGAGAAGGCGTATGCGACGGAGGTGGAGGCGCTGTATCGGACGTGAGCCCGGTACAACGCCTCGGCCGGGCTAGCTGATGCTCACCTTGAAGATCTTGTCCGAGCCGTCCGCCGCTCCTCCGTTGTTGTCGCAGTTGGTGGTGGAGAGCCAGAGCTGGTCGGCGCCGGGCACCTTGGTGACCGTGCGCAGCCGGCCGTAGGCGCCGACGTAGTACGCCGTCGGCGTGCCGACGTTCTCCGTGTCGCCGGTGATGGGGATGCGCCACAGGCGTTCGCCGCGCAGGGACGCCATGTAGACGACGTTGCGGACGATCGCGATGCCGCTGGGGGACGCCTCGGAGACGTTCCAGGTCGCCTTCGGGTTGGTCATCCCGGAGACGCTGCAGGCGCCCTCGCAGGTCGGCCAGCCGTAGTTGGCGCCCGGCTTGATGAGGTTGAGTTCGTCCTTGGAGCTGTTGCCGAACTCGGCCTCCCACAGGCGGCCGTTGCGGTCGAAGGCGAGGCCCTGCGGGTTGCGGTGACCGTAGCTGTAGACGTAGTTGCCGAACGGGTTGCCGGGAGCGGCCTTTCCGTCCGTCGTCATCCGCAGGATCTTGCCGTTCAACGAGGTCTTGTCCTGGGCCAGTTCGGGCGTCTGGGCCTCGCCGGTGGAGACGTACAGATAACCGTCGGGGCCGAAGGCGAGGCGTCCGCCGTTGTGGTAGCGGTTCTTCTTGATGCCCTGGAGGAGGATCGTGTAGTTGGTGAGGGAGCTGCCGTCGTAGGTCATGCGGACGACGCGGTTGCCCTCGGATGCCGTGTGCATGAAGTATACGTAGTGGTTGGTGGCCCACTTCGGGTCGACGGCCACGCCCAGCAGTCCGCCCTCGCCGTTCGTGGTGACGGCGTTCGGCACGGTTCCGACCTGGGTCTTCGTGCCGTCCTTGGTGACCTTCCAGACGCGGAAGTCGTCCCGCTCGGTGACCAGCGCCGTCTGCCCGTCGGGCATCCAGTACGTGCCCCACGGGATCGTCCAGCCGCCGGAGACGGTGCCGATGGACGAGGGCACCCCGCCGTCGGTGGCGCACGCCTTCGTCGTGAAGGTGACCGTGTTGCTCTGCGGGGACACATTGCCGGCCGCGTCACGCGCCACCACGTTCAGGGTGTACGGGCTGTTGCAGGCGAGCCCGGTGAGCGTGGTCGACGTACCGGTGACGCTCTTGTAGACCGTCGTGTCGCTGCGCACGTCGTAGCCGACGACCGCCTTGTCGTCGGTCGAGGCGCCCCAGCTCAGGTCGGCGCTGGTGGCCGTGACGTTCGACGAGGTGAGCGTGCCGGGTTTGGTCGGCGGGGTGGTGTCGGAGCTGGGCTGGGTCGTGCAGTCGACGACCGGGCTGGCCTGCGAGGCGTTGCCGGCCGCGTCGCGTGCGATGACGGTGAGGTTGTAGGTGGTGTTCGGACTCAGACCGGTGAGCGCCTTGGACGTCGCGTCGCCCGCCGCCTCGCTGAGCTTGTTGCCGTGCTCGTAGAGGTCGTACGCGGCCACGCCCACGTTGTCCGTGGAGGCGCCCCAGGAGAGGGTGAGGGCGTCCTCGCCGATGGCCGAGCAGCTCGGCCGGCCGGGTCGCGACGGGGCCTGGGTGTCCGCTGCCGCGCCCACGCTGACGCGGTCGAGGTTGGGACCGCCGTTCGCCGTGGTGGCGGTCGCGCGGATCTTGTTGGAGCCCGCGTCGAGCTGGACGTTCACGCTCTTCGTCGCCCAGGTGTTCCAGTCGGTGGTGGCCGGGAAGGAGACGCCGGAGGCGACGACCGTGCCGTTGACCGAAAGATCCATCGGGCGGTCGACGCTCGTCCCGTTGGCGTAGCGCAGGGCGAGCGAGGACGTGCCGGCCGTGGCCGCGCTCACCGTGAACTCCACGTACGAGCCGGTGATGTTGGTGTAGTCGACGAAGCCGGTGCCCGTGTAGCCGGTGTGGTTGGTGACGACGGCGCCCTGCGAGATCGTGGCGTCCTCGGCCTGGTAGTCGGTGGCCGCCTGCGCCGTCGTGCCGGTGAGTGCGACAAGCGGCACGGCCAGGACGAGGGAGAGGCACCAGGGCAGTGCTCTGTTGGGTTTCATGGGTTCGTCCCCTCAGCCCGTGTACTGGGCGAAGACCTTGAGGTAGTCGTACGGCTGCTGCGACACGCCGCTGCAGGAGTCCCCGTCGGAGCCGGATCCGCAGGCCCGGTCGCGGTTCACGGACCAGTAGGTGAGGCGCCCGATGTGGTGCTGCTGGGCGTAGGCGAGCATGGTCTTGAAGTCTGCTACGCGGACCAGTTCGCCGGAGTCGTCGGTCTTGCCGTTCATCGACGACAGGCCGATGTGCGCGTACGCCGTCGCGTCGCTGTATCCGTACGCCGCCTTGACCCGCGCCTTGAGCCCCTCCATGGCCTGGGCGGTGAGCGTGCCCATATTGCTGGTGCCGCCGCCGAAGTCGAACGGCATGATGCACCAGATGTCGTTCGCCAGGCCCGAGGTGGCACCGCGCTTGATCATGTCGGCACCGGTGGAGTCCGGGCCGCTGGTCGTCGTGCCGAAGGTGATGATGGTCTTGAGGCCGGAGTTGCCGGCCTTCACGATCTTCAGCGCGTCGATCACGCGTTGCCGGACGGTGGCATTGCTCCACTCGGTGTTCTCGATGTCGATGTCGATGACCTTGAGGCCGTAGGCGTTGATGACCTTCTGGTACGCGCCCGCGAGAGCCGAGGCGCTGGAGCACTTCTCGCCGAGTTTGGCGCCGCTCCAGCCGCCGATGGAGACGACGACGTCACCGCCGGCCGCGCGGATCGCGTTGATCCTCGACTGGTCGTTGCCGCCGGTCAGCGGGCGCGAGCCGTCCCACTTCGGGTTGCAGGAGCCGTCGGAGAGGATGAAGGCGAGCGTGAACCACTTGACCCCGGTCGCCGACATCACGGAGGTCGGGTTCTGCGGGTTGCCCCAGCCGAGGTACTCATAGGGCGCCACCGCCATGCCGGGTGAGGCCGCGGCGGCCTTGAGAGCGGCACTCACCGGCTTCACCCGGATCAGCCGTGTCTCGCCCGGGCGCAGGGTCGCGCTGTACGAGTCCGCGATCGTGCCCTTGTGGGATCCCGACCACAGGTCCGTGACGTCGCCGGAGCCGGTGAAGCCGACCTGCGACCAGTTCACGCTGACCGTGGAGTCGCCGGACGTACCGGTGTTGAAGAGCGCGACGACAAACTGCCCGTCGCTCTCCTTCTTGCTCCAGACCTGCTTGACGCCGCTGCTCACGATCCGCTTCGCCGCGACACCGTCCTGGTCGACGCCGATGAGGCGGTCGTTGGTCAGCATCGGTGTGTCGACGGAGTCGAGGTTCGTCAGGTCCGTGCCGAGCAGCAGCTGTGCGCCCGCCATCGCCCACAGGGTGAAGTGCGAACGGCGCTGGTCGGCGGTGAGGCCTGCCTGGTCGCCGTTGCCGATCTCCAGCGAGTCCAGGTCGTTCCAGCCGCCCGGTCCCGCGTACGCCTGCCAGTTGGCGGCCGAGGTGAAGCGGGCGGAGACGTGCGACCAGTCGGTCAGCGGATAGCCACTGCCGTTCGCGCCGGACCCGCAGTAGCACTCGACGTCGCCCTGGGTGCGCCAGCTGTTCGCCAGGGACTTCCAGGTGGAGGCATCGGCGATGGGCAGGTTGTTGGAGAGGGCGAAGGTGATGGGCCGGCCGGTGGCGCGCAGGGCCTTGTCCCAGGCCTGGACGTCGGGGATGTCCGCGCTGCCCACCCCGTCGATCTTCAGGTAGTCGACTCCCCAGGAGGCGAACTGCTTGGCCCACGAGTTCACGAACTCCTGCGCGCCCGGCTTCCCGTAGTCGATGTAGTACATGTTCTTGCAGTTGTAGTTCTTCTCGGTCTTCGAGGTGTCCGCGATGTCGGCAGCGTGGTACGAGGTCCCCTCGATCGGCGTGTTCTTGGTGACCGCGTTCTTCGCGATGCCCGGCGTGACGTAGAAGCCGAACTTCAGTCCCTTGGAGTGGATGTAGTCGGCCAACGCCTTGATTCCGGCGGGGAATTTGGCCGTGTCGACGGTCCAGCGCCCGTAGGAGTCGACGACGAATCCGTTCGCGTCGCACTTCTGCCAGAAGTCGTCGAGATTGACGTACACGAAGCCGTGGTCCTTGAGCCCGCTCGCGACGAGCGCGTCGGCCTGTGCCTTGATCTTCGCCTCGGTCGGCCGGCGGCGCACGAAGCTCCAGCTGCTCCAGCCCATGGCGGGGCGGAGGGACTGGCCGTTGTCCGAGTACGTCCCGACGGTGGCCGCAGGGGTGGCGTACGACGTGCCGATCCAGGCCTCGTCGATCCGCAGCCGCTTGTAGCGGGTGGTGTCGGTGGACGCGGCCCAGGTGGTGTCGACTTCGAGGCGTACGTAACGGGCGTTGGCGGCGGTCAGGTCGATTCCCTGGATGCCGCGCCGGCTGGGGAGCTGACCGGTCTTGACGACGCTGCCCCAGGTGGACCCGTCGTTGCTGAGGAACACCTTGTAGTCCTTGATGCGCGCGGACTGCTCGGTGCCGGAACGCGCGTAGGCGACGGAGTCCTCTCGCTGGTTGAGGCCGATGTACTGGACCTTCTTCGCGCCGCCGAGGTCGAAGGTGAGGTTGACGGGCAGGGTCTTGTCGCTGTCCCAGTAGGTGAGGTAGTTGCCGTCGCCCGCGGCCGCCGCGCCGTGACCGCTCGCCGAGGCGCTCGCGGACAGGGTGACTCCGGACGCGATGCCCTGCCGGCCGGCCGTGGTGACCTTGAAGACGGTGTCGTACGGGTCCCAGTTCGCCAGGCCGCCCAGAGTGAGCACCCCGCCCGACTGCGACCACGAAACGGCCGCTCCCGTACGGAGGTTGGTGACGGAGGCGATGCGGTAGCCGTTGTCTCGAATGCGCAGCGTGCTGGTGGTGGGCGGGGTCAGCACATGGATGTAGTGGAGGTTGGGGTCGGTCTTGCTGACCGTGGTCACCCCGTGGGCCCCGTCGTTCCAGAAGCCGGGCTTGAGGCCGCCGTACATATAGCCGCCGCCCTCGGTCCCGCGCAATGACTGCCAGATGGGGCCGAGGTAGGAGTCGGCAAAGTTGTTGAAGGCCTCCTGGTTCGATGGGAACGTGCCGTTGACCTGGGCGGTCTCGGCCATCAGGGCCTTCACGGACGAGCCCGCGTTGGTGATCAGCCGGCCGAGGGTGAGCATCTTGTCGACGGACGGGTTGGAGCCGTCGTACCACCACGCCCCGCTGGAGGGCAGCTTGAAGTCGGCCTCGGTGAGGCGGGGTTGGGCCGTGTACACGGCCTGGGGGTAGTCGTAGGACGGGGTCATGCCCGTCTTCTGCTCATTGCTGATCATGTCCATGATCGGCGTGTCTTCGTTGTTGTTGCTGAGGGTGTAGTTCGGGCGCTTCTGCTGGATCTGCGCGTAGAGGTTGTGGCTCTCCCAGTACGCGTTGTCGTTGTCGATCCAGAAGCCGCCGAGGTCCGGGTAGCGGTCCATGACCTCGAAGAAGTTGTCGTAGCTGAAGCGGCCGAAGCCGTCACGGGTGGTGAGGTCGACGTCGGTGCCCTTGTAGGCGGAGTACGCGGCCGAGTCGAGCCACTCGTGCCCGCCCTCGTCGTGCCACTGGGGGTCGTCGGTCATGTAGAGGATGACCTTGAGCCCCTTGGCCTTGGCTGCCGTGATCAGCTCGCCGAGGAAGTCCCGCTTGGTGGAGCAGCTGCCGGGGATCTTCGACGGCCAGGGGCGGGCGTAGCCGAGGCGGCTGTGGAAGGTGGCGAGGACGAGGTACTGGGTGTGCAGCTTCTGCGCCTCGTTCACCCAGTAGTCGGGGCTCCAGCCGCTGCTGGTGACGTCGTTCTCCCAAGCGGTACAGCTGGTGTGGGCGGGGGCGGTGCGTTCGCCCCAGTGCAGGAAGAGTCCGCCGACGGAGCCGCGCAGGAAGTCCTGACGGGGATTCTCCAGGTCGAGCGGCTTGGCGCCCGCGCCGCTTGTCTGCCGCGCGTTTACGGCGCTCATCGGCTTCGCGGCCGCGCTCTTCACCACCGCGCTCTTCGTCGCCGTACCGCAGTTCTCACTGGAGCCGCTGTTGGAGACCCGCAGCGCGCCGCCCGAGGTGTTGTGACTGTCCGCCAGGCAGTACCCGCTGACGTTCTGCAAGCCCACGTCGTGCGGGGAGTCGCTCCCCCGCTGGGCCGTGAACCGGGTGAACCTGATCCCGCTCGCCGCATTCGCGATGACCGCCGGGCGACCGTCGTCCGCCGCGTACTTCACCGAGCTGTCCGTGAAGGTGACGTTGTCGGCGTTGTGGAGGTACCAGCCGTAAGCGGGACGCGTGCCGATGGCCTTCGGGTTGTAGTCATTGGGGTCGTTGCCGGGCACGGCGGTGGACATGGTGCCGTTGCCGCCGGGGACGGTGATGTTGACGTCGGTGAAGGTGACCCCGTTGATCCGGTGCCCGCTCTCACCCCACAGCGTCGGGCTGAAGGACGGACTCACCCCGGTCGCCGTGATGTTGTCGTACGTGACGTTGCTGATCGAGCCGACGCCCGGGCTGTTTCCGCAGCGTTTACGGGTGCCGATCTTCTGCATGATCGGCGAGTGGACGCCTGTCATGGTGATGTCGCGGTAGTGGACGTCGGAGATCTTCGCGCCGTCCATGGAGACCATGCCGAGCCCGGACTTGTCGGAGCCCTCGATGCGGATCTTGGCGAACTGGTAGTCCGAGAAGTCGCCGCAGGTCTCGGAGCCGAACATCAGCGCGTTGCAGCACACCGCCGACAGATACGAGTCGCTCACGTGCACATGGCCGTTGGGGAGCTTGGCGCCGAGCGCGTAGTCGCTCTTGAAGACGAGGGCGTCGTCGTTGGCCTTGATGGTGGCGTTGGTGACGGTGACGTCGGTGGTGCTGATGATGTTCCAGCCGTCGCGGTCGCTCGCGGTGTCGATGGTCAGGTGGTCCGAGGTGACGTTCGTACAGCCGTTGATGAGGGCGGCGAAGTGTCCGCCGCGCCGCAGGGTGAGGCCGTCGCCGAGGCTCAGGCCGTTGCAGCGGGTCAGGGAGAGGATCTTGTCGGCCTCGCCGGACTTCGGGTTGCCGGTGATGAGATTGCCGAGGCCGTCGATGACGCCCTCGCCGACGAAGCCGATGTTCGTCAGCCGGTCGCCGTAGATCATCGCGTTGTGGAAGTGGCTGTGCCCGTAGTCCTGGTAGGCGTCGTTGGGGTTGGCCTCGGGCGGGTCGTACGTGTCCGCGCTGGAGCCCTGGATCGTCGCGCCCTTGTCTACCTGGAGGGTGACCTCGCTCTTCATACGGATGGTGTTCTTGGACTTGTACTGGCCGGCGGGGAAGCGGACGGTGCCGCCGCCCGCCGCGGCCGCCGCGGTGATCGCCTTGTTGATGGCGGGGGTGTCGTTGGTGGAGCCGTCGCCCTTGGCTCCGTAGTCGTGGACGTCGAAGACGGCGGCGCGGGGTGCGGTGGTGGACGTGGGTGCGGTGGCGGTTCGGGGGGCCGCGAGGGCCTCGGGGTGGGTCAGGCCGAGTACGACGGCGAAGGCGAAGAAGACGCTCGCCGCGCCGAGCAGGGTCCTTCTGGTGGTGCTCATGGCTGACTCACCTCGTCCTGAGTGGGTGGGCTGTGAGCTGTTCGTTCATGATCAGAAAGGCGCCGAGGCCGTGGAAGTCGTTCGTGGCCCGGTCGCGGGCGATGTAGTACGCGTAGTCGCCGACATTGGTGCCGATGGAGATGTCGGTGAGGTTGGTCCGGCCGTCGGAGCCGACCGACATCCTGGCGAGGACGCCCTCGTAGCCGCGCTGTGCGACGGACGCGTAGTGCGGATCGAGGTAGCCCCGCTGGGCGCCGCGCGAGAGGGCGTAGGTGAACATGCTGGAGCAGGACGTCTCGGTCCAGTTGTCGCTGCGGCTGCCCTTGTCGATCACCTGGAACCAGCGTCCGGTGGCCGGGTCCTGGTACTTCTCCAGGCCCGCGGCCAATCTCCGGAAGATGCCGACCAGTTGGGGCCGTCGCGGATGGTTGACCGGGATCGCGTCGAGCACGTTGACGATCGCCATCGCGTACCAGCCGACCGCCCGGCACCAGTGCTCCGGGGCGAGACCGGTCCCCGGATCGGCCCAGCTCGCGGTCTTCGACTCGTCGTAGGCGTGCTTCAACAGGCCGCTGGTGACCTGCAGATGATTGCCGTAGACGTAGAGCTGCTTGGCCGCCTCGTCGTTCGCGTAGGCCGCGTCCCCGAACTCCTTGCCGTACTCGACGAGGAACGGGTTCACCATGTAGACGCCGTCCGACCAGAGTTGGTGGGCGCGGCTGCTGGTGTCGGCGTGCCAGAAGCCGCCGTCGGAGGTGCGCGGGTAGGTGTTCAGACGGTCGCGGATCTTCTGGGCCGCCTTGCGGTAGCGGTCCTGGCCCGTCTCGTGGTGCAGGATCGTCAGCAGTCGCCCCGCCTGCATGCTGTCGAGGCTGTTGAAGCTCTGGCCGATCGAGCCGTCGCTCGCCACGAAGCGGTCGACATAGCTCTTGATGTACGCGAGATAGCGGGCGTCGTGCGTGCGCTGGTACGTGAGGTACTGGCCGTAGAGGTACAGCCCGACCGGGTACGACCAGCCGCCGATCGTGCTCGGGGTGTAGCGGGCCATGGTCGAGTCGACCAGGGCGACGGACCAGTCCGTAGCGGCGGCGGGTCTTCCGACGGGCGGGCGGGACGGGGGTGTCGGGGGCGCGGTGGCGGCCACCGTGGTCAGCCCTGCGGTGGTGAGCACGCCCGCCATCAGCGCTGCCCGCAGTCGTCGTCTCATGATCCTCCCTCTCGGTAGGCAAAGGCGGAGTTCGCGCGCGGGGCCTCGTCGACGAGCGCGCGGACGAGGTGGTGGTCGGGTGCGTGGCGGCAGGCCGGGTCGGTGCGGGAGGCGTCGCCGGTGAGCTCGTACGCCTGACAGCGGCAGCCGCCGAAGTCGGTCGTGCGCAGCGCGCAGCCGCGACAGGGGTCCGGCATCCACTTCTCGCCCCGGTAGACGTTGAAGGCCCGCGACTCGCGCCAGATCCAGTCGAGCCGGTGCTCGCGCACGTTCGGCGCGTCGAGGCCGGGGAGCGCGGCGGCGGACGGGCAGGGCAGCACGGTGCCGTCCGGGGCCACGGTGAGGGAGACCGCGCCCCAGCCGCCCATACAGGGTTTCGCGGTGCCGTCGAGCAGGTCGGGGGCGACCCAGACCAACTCCAGGGCCCCGGCCAGTTGTTCACGTCGGCGTCGCACCGTGGCGCGGGCCCGGTCGACCTGGTCCCGGGTCGGCAACAGGGCGGTGCGGTTGCGCGCCGCCCAGCCGTAGAACTGCGTGTGGGCGAGCTCGATCCGGTCGGCGCCCCAGGTGAGGGCGAGGGTGATCAGGTCGTCGACGGCGTCGATGTCGGCGCGGTGCAGCACGACGTTCAGGCCGAGCGGAAGTCCGGCCGCCCGCACCAGCCGGGCGGCGCGTTCCTTGGCCTTGAACGCCCGGGCGCCCGCGATGAGTTCGGCGACGGCGGGGTCGGTGTGCTGCACGGAGAGCTGGACGCTGCGCAGGCCCGCGTCCACCAGCTCAGCGAGCCGTCGCTCGTGCAGGCCCACGCCGCTCGTGACGAGCTGGGTGTAGAGGCCCGCGGTGTCGGCGGCAGCGACGATCCGGGCGAGATCGCGCCTGAGGAGGGGTTCGCCGCCGGACAGGTGGGTCTGGACAACGCCCAGGTCAGCGGCTTGACGTAACACGTCGGTCCATTGTTCGACGGTCAGCTCTCTTGACCGACTGATCAGTTTGACGGGGTTGGAGCAATACGCGCAGCGCAGCGGGCAGCCGTGGGTGAGTTCGGCCAGCAGAGCCCAGGGGGGATCGACGGTCACGGTCATCGGAGCCAGCCCTCCTCGCGCAACGCCGAGAGGAACGGGGGGACTTCGTCGGCCACCGGCGCACCGGGGAAGCGTTCACCGAGCGCGGCGACGATCTCGTCCACCTCGCGGTTGCCGTCGCAGAGCCGCAGGACGCTGCCGGCGGTGCCGCGCAGGACGACGACGCGCTCGGGCAGGAGCAGCAGGTCGAGCCCGCGGACGTGGTCGTACCGGAGCACCACCGGGCGGGACAGCGCGGGGCGCCACGTCATGATGCTCCGTCCCGATCCACGGCGTCCAACAACGCCCACAGCACCTCGCACTTGAACGCGAGCGCGGCTACCGCCCGTTCCTGCTGCTCCCGGGTGCGCGCCCAGGTCAGGACGAGGGCGAGCGCCTCTTCGCCGTCCCGGCCGCCCTGCCCGACGCGGTCCCGGAAGTACGCGAGCCCCTCGGCCTCGATCCAGGGGTAGTGGCGTTCGAAGGCGGCGATCCTCGTCCGCATCAGCCCGGGTGCCGACAGCTCCGTGAGGGAGGCCGCGACCGCGTCGAGGGCCGGGCGCAGCCGGCAGAAGTTGACGTAACCCTCGACCGCGAGCCGTACGCCGGGCAGCACCCGGGAGGTGTCCCACAGCAGCGACCGGTCGAGGCCGGCGGCCTCCCCGAGCCGCAGCCAGCGTTCGATGCCTCCCCCAAGGTCTCGGCTTCGCTCGACCAGGGAGGCACCCCCGTCGCCGGGGACCGTGCCGTCGTGGTCCTGGATCCTGCGGAGCCAGACCCGGCGCAGCGCGGGCTCGTCGAACTTGGCGAGGATCAGGGCGTCCTTGACGGGGATGTGGCGTTGGTAGTGGAAGCGGTTGGCGATCCAGCGGCGCAGCTCACCGGGTGTCAACTCGCCTTGGTGCATGCGGAGGTTGAAGGGATGCCGATCGTGGTAGCGCTCTTCGGCGACGGCGCGCAGCCGCTCGGTGAACTCGGCGGTTCTCCAAGGGGCCGCGGCACCGTCGTCGAGCACGGGTGTCGGAGTCACGGTTCGACCACCAGGTCGCTAGCGCTCGCCGAGGGCGTAGGCGGTGACCTCCAGGGCGGTCTCCACGACCAGATACCCGGGGGCCTCCCAGACCCTTTCCTCCGATGTTTCCCGAATCACCTGTTCCGTACGGCGACCTTCGAGAGCGTTCTCGTTCATGTGCGCGTACCCGCTTTCCTGATGGGTGGGGGGTATGGGACCCAGACAGGTGCTGGTGTTCACATGCATGCACCGAGTTCATGAGACCGTTCGGTGACGCCCTACAGAGTGGTCGGATGACGGGACTCGGTCAATGGTCCGGACCGGTAAGGTCGGATGCATTTCCGGCCAATCTCCGGCTCTCCCCAAGAATCCACAGGGAATCCGCCGGTCAGGAATGCAGGGCGGTCGGTGATCGTTGACGATAGGAGTACCACCCGACGACTGAAGGATCGAGAGCTCGTGAGCAAGGTCCCCCCGATCATCCTGAACAACGGCGTCGAGATGCCGCAGCTGGGCTTCGGTGTCTGGCAGGTCCCGGACGACGAGGCGGAGCAGGCCGTCGCCACGGCGCTGGAGACCGGATACCGCAGCATCGACACCGCGGCGATCTACGGCAACGAGGAGGGCACCGGCAAGGCCATCGCCGCCTCCGGCATCCCCCGCGAGGACCTCTTCGTCACCACCAAGCTCTGGAACAGCGACCAGGGGTACGACGCGACGCTCCGCGCATTCGACACCTCCCTGGAGAAGCTCGGCCTGGAGTACGTGGATCTGTATCTGATCCACTGGCCGCTGCCGTCCCGGGGCAAGTACATCGACACGTACAAGGCGTTCGAGAAGATCTACGCGGAAGGCCGCGCCAAGGCCATCGGCACCTCCAACTTCCTCCCGGAGTACCTGGAGAAGCTGCTCGAGGCGACGTCCGTCATCCCGGCCGTCAACCAGATCGAGCTGCACCCGCACCTGCAGCAGCGCGCGGCGCGCGAGTACCACGCTGAGCAGGGCATCGCCACCGAGGCCTGGTCGCCGCTCGGCTCGGGCAAGGGCCTGCTGGAGGTCCCGGCGATCGTCGCCATCGCCCAGAAGCACAACCGCACTCCGGCCCAGATCGTGCTGCGCTGGCACATCCAGCTCGGCAACATCGTGATCCCCAAGTCCGTGACCCCGTCCCGGATCAAGGAGAACATCGAGGTCTTCGACTTCTCGCTCGACACCGAGGACATCGCGGCGATCAGCGCGCTGAACGAGGACCGTCGCCTGGGTCCCGACCCGGCGACATTCGAGATCGGCTGACCCTCCCCGCCCCACCCCACCTCGAACCGCCCGCCGGCCCGGATGCGCACCGCGCATCCGGGCCGGCGGCGTTGTCAGCTCCCGTCGCGACCACCTGATTCGACTCCTGGACCGGACCAACTCCGCTGCAGGGCTTGACGCGGTCATGCAAGCAGGGCCACCTTGTACGGCAACCCGGTAAGGAAACTTTCCTAACAGAAGGGTCCCCCACAGTGCGCTCTCGAACACTGACCCTCGCGGCCGTCGCCGGTGCCGCACTCCTCGCCACCGCCGCGCTCCCGGCCAACGCGTCGAGCACCGCCACACCCCGTTCCGCTCAGGAGGGTTCGGTCAGCGCGGCCGCCCTGCTCGCCAAGGTGACGTCCTGTTCGCAGATATCGAACGGCAAGTACAAGACCGACGACGAGACCTCGGCCACCATCCCCGTCTGCGGCAAGAACGGCGCGGTGTTCTGGAAGGCCGACATGGACATCGACTGCGACGGTCAGGTCACCAGCAAGTGCAACGGCGACGCCGACCCGTGGTTCCAGGACGACACGGCGTTCCACCAGTCCGACGGAAAGCCGCTGCGCGCCGAGTCACTGCCGTATGTGGTCGTGCCCAGCACCAGCAGCATCTGGAAGTACACGAGCTACGGCATCAAGGGCGGCGGCGTCGTCGCTGTGATCTACAACAACAAGGTCGAGTACGCGGTGGTCGGTGACACCGGTCCCACGAAGATCATCGGTGAGGCGTCGTACGCCACCGCCAAGGCCCTCGGCATCGACCCCGACCCCGCCACGGGTGGGGCCGACTCCGGGGTGACGTACATCCTGTTCAAGAACTCCCAGGTGTCGCCGATCGAGAGTCACAGTGCGGCGGTGTCGCTCGGGGACTCGTTGGCGCAGCAGTTCCTGCAGAACAACTGAGGCTTCGGCGGGCGACGTCAGTTGGGCTGGCCGATCGGGCGTACCACCACGGTGTTCACATCGACGCCCGACGGCTGTCCGATCGCCCAGACGATCGACTCGGCGAGCTGGTCCGCCGTCAGCAGATGGCCGGGTGGCAGGTTCCCGTTGCTGTCCCAGAACGGGGTCTCCACCCGGCCGGGCGAGATCAGGGTCACCCCGACGCCGAACTCGGTCACCTCGCGCCGCGCGTTCTCGGCGAGGCCGGTCACGGCCCACTTGGTGGCCCCGTAGAGGTTGCCGGGAGTGTGGACATGGCCCGCCACACTCCCGACCAGCACGATCCGGCCCCGCGTCTCCTTCAGGGCGTCGATCGAAGCCCTGATCAGCAGCGCGGGCCCGAGCACATTGGTCAGCACCATCTCGGACCAGCCGGCCGGGTCGCCGCCGGCGACGGTGTCGTGCGTGGCGAAGCCGGCGTTGGCGACGACGGTGTCGAGGCGCCCGAACTCCTTGAGCGTCACGTCGACCGCCGCCCGCACCTGGTCGTACTCGGCCGCGTTCCCGACGACCGTCAACAGGTCTTCGGGGCTGCCGAGTTCCTCGGCGAAGGCGCGCAGCCGCTCCTCGCCCCGCCCGGTGACGGTGACCCGGTGGCCGCCGTCGAGCAGCCGCCGGGCGACCGCGGCACCGATTCCGCTTCCGCCGCCGGTGATGAGTGCGACAGGCGAGTCGGTCATGAATACCCCCCATATGTATGCGTTGAACAGCGGGAGTACATCACTTTGAGCGCTCTCGAAGTCAAGGCACGACGCCGTCCGCCCTGTGGTGATGCGCAACTCCCCTCCACCCGGGGTGAATCCGGCCGTGAGGGCGGGTCCGGCACCGGCCGACGGGATCGCCCCGGACAACCACCTTGTACGGCAACCAGGTTCCGGCGCAGGTCATCCGCGCTTCGTTGCTCACCGCGGCCCATATCGTCGCCGTACGCGATTCCGCGGGGCAGCCGCTCGACGCGGCCGGGACTACTCCGGCTTCACGCCGACGTGAACCGTGAGCGCCGTCAGCAGAAAAACGTCCGGGCGGTGGTGCACGCTCGCCTTGTCGTCCGGGTCGAGGAGCCGGTCGAGGGCGGCGAGGTCGTCCGGGTCGAGGCCCTCGGCGAGGGAGTCCCGGCGGCGGGCGAGTGAGGCGACGACGAAGGCGCGGGTCTCCTCCGACACCGGGGCGGGGTGGTCGACGAGGAAGGTGCGGGTCGCGGTGTGGCGCAGGCCCGCGGCGGTCAGCAGGGCGGGCCAGTCCTCCGTCTCGGCCACCGCTCCGGGCAGTTCGGCCCGCATCCGGGCGAACCATTCGTCATGGATCGCGTCGATACGGGACTGCAGGCCGGGCCGGCCGATGCCGATGTCGCGCGGGAAGTAGCGCGTGGGCAGGCCGCCCTCCAGGAGGGCGAGGGTGCCGCCGGGCGCGAGGGCGCGCGCGAATCCGGTGAGCGCGGCGCCCTGGTCGCCCACGTGGTGCAGCGACCTGCTGGCCCACAGCAGGTCGGCCGGATACTCCATGTCGTCGAGCCCATCGGCGAGTTCGGCCTGCAGCGTGCCGAAGCGGTCGGTGATGCCGAGCCGTTCGGCGCGGGCCCGGGCCCGCTCCAGCAGGGGTTCCGCGCCGTCCACGGCGATGACCCGCGCTCCGGGGAAGGTATCCGCGAGAAGGCACGAGATGACGCCGGGGCCGCTGCCCGCGTCCACGATCAGCCCGGGCTCGGGCTGCTGCTGTCGCAGCCAGACCGCCGCCTCGGCGTACAGCGGGGTGAACAGTTCGGCCTCCTGCTCCAGCATGGGGAGCATCTGGGCGAAGTCCATCTGTGCGTGGTCGTGGTGGTGCGCCATGGTCGCGAGCCTCTCGTTCGGGATACGGACAGCGTGCTCCGCCACTCCCTGAAACGACCACTCGTATTGCGTAAACAGCAAATCTGGCGGCGGGATATTCGCGGGCGCCCGCACCGACCGGTCACTGAGCGGAATTTCGGGGCATCCGCCAGTGACCGGCCACGCTCGTTGTCATGCTGTGTGTCACCGTCGCGCTGTGTGTCGCTTTCGTGCCCTTATATCGCTTTCGCCCCTTCGCCTCAGAGCAGATGGCCGATAGGTCGCTCCTGTTGGGTTCTTGAATAGTGATCCTCGGCGAGTACGGATGCCATCAGTTCGGAGTCGAAGACGGATGCGTCGGCGAGACGAGCCGGTGCCGTGTACGCGTTGAGCAGCATCTTGGTGACTCTCAGCGCTGCGGCCGGGCGACGGAGGATGGGTTTGGCCCAGCCGGTCACGGCCGCGTCGAGGTCGTGTTCCCGTACGACGCTCTGCAGGATGGACAGGGTCAGTGCTTCACCGGCGGTGAAGGCCCGGCTGGTGAGGATGAGTTCGCGGACACGAGCGGCGCCGACCTCATTCAGGAGACGAGGCAGCAGACCGCCCCAAGCGGTGGGCAGGCCGAGCGCGAGCTCGGGCAGCCGGAAGGTCGCGGTGTCGGCACCGACGCGCAGGTCGCAGGCGAGGGCGAGGGCGAGACCCGCGCCGATGACTCTGCCCTGGACTTTGGCGATGGTGACGGCGGGGTTGCCGGTGAGCGCCTCGCAGACGCGGCGGGCCTTGGTGCCCGAGGTCCGGATTCCGCTCCCGGTGGGGTCGTCGGCAAGGAGTTCGGTGAACTCGTTGCGGTCTCCGCCGAGGCAGAAGTCGTCGCCGGCCCCGGAAAGCACGACGACTCGGATCGCGGGGTCCTGGTGGTCGAGAACGCTCAGCAGATCGTCCAGCATCCGCTCGGTGACGGCGTTGCCCTGGTCGGGCGTGTTCAACTCGATGTACAGAACCGGTCCCTGCCGGCTGGTCCGGAGGGTCGTCCCCACCAGGTTCGTCCGGACGGTCGGCAGCGGGGCAGTCATGTGGTCACTTTCAGGGAGGTCACGCGCCGGAAGACCATCCGGGGCGCGTAGACGGGTGCGGAGCCGAGCTGGAGGGTCGGGAATCGTTTCAGCAGTTGGGTGAGCAGGATGTGGGCCTCGAGCCGGGCGAGGGCCGCGCCGAGACAGTAGTGGGCACCGCCCCCGAAGGTCAGGTGCGTGCCGCTGCGCAGGACGTCGAAGGTGGCCGGGTCCGGGTTGCGGCGGGGGTCGTGGTTGGCAGCACCGTAGAGGACATGGACCATCGAGTCCTTGGCGATGGGCACCCCCGCCAGAACCGTGTCGTTCGCGGCGACGCGGGAGTTGAGATGGATGGGCGGGTCGTAGCGCAGCGCCTCGTCGATGGCGTCGCCGACGTGCTCGGGGTGTTCGCGCAGCCATGCCCACCGTGCCGGGTCATCAAGCAGAAGCCATAAGGCGCTTGAGAGGAGGGTCGCCGTCGTTTCCAGAGAGGCGATGGTGATGAACATGGTGAGCGAATAAAGGATCTGGTCCGCCTCGGCCCGGTTGCCGGGCAGCTGTTCGTCCCAGTGCCGGATCCATTCGGAGAGGACGTCGTTGCCGGGCTGCGCGCGGCGTAAGCGGATCAGGTCGGTGAAGAAGCTTCTGAGCTGGATGGTTGCCTCGGCCGAGATCGCCAGCTCGCGCTTGGTGGGCAGCAGTTCCTGCGCGTGGACCTGCCGGTGGGTGATGTCCAGGATGTGCGCGTAGTGCTGAGCGGGGATGTCCAGCCAGTGGCCGATCGTGCTGATCGGCAGCTGCTCGCTGACGATGGACACGAAGTCGGCCTCAGGGTGGGTGCGCAGTTGCTCCTCCAGGTTGTCGAGGAGTCGTACGACGTGTTCTTCGACCTGGGGCCGCATGTCCTCGATCGTGGAGCGGTCGAAGAGGTTGCCGAGGCTGCGGCGCTGGCAGGTGTGGACGGGGGCGTTGAGCCGGGAGAGCGTCGTGCTCATTTCCTGGGTGGCCGGAGCCTGCCAGCGTCCGGGGTCCGGCTGCCGGTCCTGCCAGGCGAAGTCGGGCACGAGCCAGTCCCTGCCGCGCAGGACCTGGCTGCATGCTTCGAATCCGGTGACGAAGTAGCCGCCCCAGGGGGCGGGTACGACGTCGCCCATGGCGCGCAGTTCCGCGTAAAGGGGAAAGGGGTCGCTTTGCCCTTCGGGGGAACGCAGGCGCCGAAGGACAGAGATGACGGCTCGACGGTTGCCGGGTATGCCGCCTATGTCGCCAACAGCGGTCACGCGGAGCTCCTTTGGCTGGGCGTTTCCGTTACCGGCGGAACCTACCCCTCCTCTCCCCCACCGCATGCGCCGCTGTGTGTTGCTCCTGTCACATGCGGTACTCAGAGGCGGAAGACATCGAGGAAGGAACTCCAGAAGCCCTTCTTGGCTTTCGAATCGGGCCGGAGGGACGGGGCGGCCGGCACCTGAGCCGGGGCAGCCGTCGGGGTCTGGGCCGCTGCCGTGGTGCGCAGTGCCGCGGCGACCCGGGTGGCAGCAGTGGGGCTGAACTGTACGGGCAGGGAGATCAGGGCCCGGTGGAAGGGCCCCGGACGCCACTGCAGACTCTGCTCAGGAAGCGCGAGGGTCAGGTCGGGCAGAGCGTTGAGGATCTTCTCGATGGCGGTGATGGCGATCACCTGGGCCGGGGATTTGGCCGGGCAGGCGTGAGGGCCCGCTCCCCACCCGAGATGGGCGCCCTTGCTGCGGACCTGACGCGCCTCGGAGAGGTCGGGGTCGCTGTTGGCGCCGGCGAAGCTGATGACGACCGGGGTGTTGGCCTCGACGGGGATACCACCGAGATCGATGTCCTGAAGAGGGAAGTGGGTGGCGTAGTTCGCGATCGGCGGGTTGTGCCACAGGACATGGTCCAGGGCTTCTTCGATCAGCATGCCGGACCCGCGGGCCGAGGAATCCTCCGACAGCAGCAGAAGCAGGGCATTGCCGATGAGGTTGCGCTCGGGCTCCACGCCTGCGCCCATCAGCATGACGAGCTGGTCCTTGAGCTCCTCGTCGGTCAGACCGGCGGGGTGCTGGATGAGCCAGGAGGTCACGTCGTCACCGGGCTGGCGGCGCTTGAGCGCCACCAGTTCCATGAGGCAGGCCGTGAGCTCCTCGTTGGCGCGCAGGGCGTCCTCGCCGTCGAAGATCGCGGACATCGAGCTGGTGAGGCGGTCACCGATGCCGGCGGGGCAGCCGAAGAGCTTGTTGAACAGCAGCAGCGGCAGCAGCTTGGCGTAGTCGGACAGGAGGTCGGCGCGCCCGCGCTCGCTGAACTGGTCGATGAGGTAGTCGGCGATCTGCCGCACATCGCGGGCGAGGCGGCTGATGTCGATGCGGTCGAGGCTCTCGGTCACGGCCTTGCGGAGCCTCAGATGCACGGCGCCGTCGGTGAACAGACAGTTGGGCCGGTACGCCATCATCGGCAGTACGGGGTTGTCGAGCGCGATGCGGCCTGCGTTGAGGTCTTTCCAGCGGCGGGAGTCGCGGGCGAACAGCGTGGGGTTCTGCAGGATGCGCAGAGCCGTCTCGTGCTGGACGACGAGGGTGGCCTCCACGCCGGGAGCGAGCTCGACCGGGGCCGCCGGCCCCTGGGCCCGCAACCGGTCGTATACGCGGTCCGGTTCGTTGGCGAAGTCCTGGCCGTGCATCGGGCATCTCGCGGGGGCGCCTGGTATGGCGGCCGCGTGCTGAAAGTCCATGAAGTGTTCCTTTGTGTGCCCGGTGTCTTGCGGCCCGGGCCGCGGGGTGAACCGGGGGCCTGAGTCAGGCCGCCCGGGTGAGCAGATGCTGGACGAGCGCGATCAGAGCCGTCATGGACGACTCCTGGTCCCGTGCGTCGCAGAAGACAACAGGGGTGTCGGGGAGCAGGTCGAGTGCCTCGCGGATCTCGTCCTCCGCGTGCTGCCCTTGCGGGTCGAACGTGTTGACCGCGATGGCGTACTCCAGGCCGTACTGCTCGACCAGGTCGATGACCGGGAACGTCTCCAGCAGCCGGGAGGGGTCGACCAGGAGCAGTGCGCCGAGCGCTCCGCGGGCCATGTCCTCCCACACCTGCATGAAGCGCTGCTGACCGGGCGTGCCGAAGAGGTACAGCACCACCTCGTCGCCCAACGTCAGGCGGCCGAAGTCCAGGGCGACAGTCGTTGTCACCTTGTCCGGCACGCCCCGCAGGTCGTCCACATGGGCGGACGCCTGGGTCATCTTCTCCTCGGTGCGCAGCGGGGCGATCTCCGAGAGCGAGCCGACGAACGTTGTCTTGCCCACAGCGAAGTGCCCCACGACGAGGATCTTCACGGTGGTGGTGACCGTGTCCGAGACGTAGATGGTCGTCTCAGACGACGCGGAGGGCTGTGAGTCCATGGAGCACCTTTTCGAGGGTCTTTCTGTCGACGGCCTGGGCCCGTGGTGGTGCAGCGCGGCGAAGCAGGTGTTCTTGCTCGAATAAGTCGGTCAGCAGCAGTCGGGCCACGCCCGCGGGGAGCGCCAGGTGGGCGGCGACTTCGGCCACGGCCAAGTAGCCTCCGGCGCACAGGTCCCAGATGGCCCGCACTTCGGGGCTGGCGCCCCGCGGCAGTTCCCGGTCGGGCGCCAGGGTCACCAGGGTGTGCAGGGACAGGTCGCCCTCGGAAGGCAGGCGACGGCCGCCGGTGATGACGTAGGAACGGACGAAGTCGCTGCTGACCGCTTCTTCTTCGCTGGGTGTCGTCATGCGTCGCTGCCGGCGTTCTGGCGCGGAGGCGTGGTCATCGCCTTGCCGAGCGCGTTCACCTGCTGCTGCATACGGAACGACATCGCTTCCATGTCCACGTCCAGCGCCGCGGAGACAGCCATATAGGCACCGGCTCCCGCGGCGATCAGGAAGATCCAGCCACCGTCGTACTCGACGAGGGTCTGCTTCCAGATTCCGTGCCCGGCGGCGACGAACCCGGCGGCAGCCCGGCTGAGGGACTGCATCGAACTCATCGCGGCCGCATTGGTCTCCGCGTCGTCCCGGCCGATGTCACTGGAGCGTTCCAGCAGCAGGCCGTCGGCCGAGACAAGGATCGCGTGGCGGGCGCCCGGTACCTGCAGCACATCGTTGAGCACCCACGACAGATCGGCATTCACTGGTTTCTGGATCCTTCCATGGTGGTCGTGTCGCGCCCGAGCTGCGTTCCGCGCTGGAAGGCTCCGAGACGCGAGGCCGTCACCTCACCGCTCGTCTCCGACTCCGGCCCCGGCTCCGGGGCGGGCATCTCGGGGTCCGGCACGACCGACACCGCGCCGATGCGACGGCGCTTGGGCAGACCACCCGACGTGGTGCCGATCGAGCGCACCGTCACCGGGGCGGAGACCGGGGTGTCACGCTGCGGCTCCCGCTGCGCGGAGGCTGCATCCCGGGCATCCCGGGTGTTGCCTTGTGCCGCGCTCCCGGGGAGCGGCTCGGGGGTCTGGTCGGTCAACAGGCTCTCAGGCAGAAGAATCACCGCACGCACGCCGCCGTAGGGGGACACGGAATCGACCGAGACCTTGAAGCCATAGCGGTTGGCAAGCACCCCGGATACGGCGAAGCCGAACCTTGGCGGATTACCGAGGCTCGTGATGTCAACCGGACCCTGCGCGGACAGCAGAGCGGTGGCACGATCCTTCTCCTCCTGGCTCATGCCCACGCCGGCGTCGTCGACGATCAGGCAGACACCGGTCGGAACGGCCTGGATGTTGATCTCGACGGGTGTGCCCGGCGCGGAGGAGTTGGTGGCGTTGGCCAGAAGCTCGGCGAGAACGACCGCCACCGGTTCCACAGCCTTGCTGGTGACCGAGGCGTTCACCTGGGTGTGGATGCTCACGCGGTCGAAGTGCTTGATCCGGCCCTGGGCGCTGCGGGCCACGTCGTACACCGAGGCAACGGCGGTGCGCCGCCCCAGCCAACCACCGCACAGCACCGCGACGCCCTGGGCGCGACGGTTGAACTGGCTGTTGGTGTGGTCGACCAGCATCAACGCGGCGAGGACCGGCTGGTCGTCGCCGTACTCCTGTTGCGCCTTGTTGATGACGACCTGCTGTTCGTCGGCAAGGACCTGGAGGGTTTGCATGGCGGACTTGAGGACCGCCTTGGTGTCCTCCTCGGCGTCCCTCCGTACCTGTGCCAGGGCATCCGTGTGCTGGGTGGTGAGCGATGTGTACTCAGTGCGGAGCCGGGCGAGTGCTCCTTGCTCCCTTTCGAGGCCGCTGCGCAGGTCGGTCTTCTCCCTGCGGAGCGCCATGTTGGTTCTCCGGGCTCGGATCACTGCGGAGATCGCAGCGACGAGCACTGCCAGCAGGATCCACAGAAGTGGGTCCTGAATGAATGACGTCATGAGACTCTCTTCAAGTCGCCTCGCGACAGGAGTGGAGCGTTGCAGTCCGCAAGGCCCGACCGAGATCGCGAGCCCCGCTGAGCGGTGGACCTTACCGGCGGACCAACAGTCACTCCTTCGCGATGAGGCCCTACAGACTGCCCCCGTGTGCGCATGTGACGCACCGTCAGCCTACTGAACGTACGATGATCGTATCAGCGGCGAGGGGGTCAACAGCCCTTCCGGGACCACGAATTGGAGACCTTCACAGAGATTTCGCGACGGCGGCGTACGAGCGGGAGCGGGCGGACGGCGGCTGCTCGGCGGTGGAATCAGCGATCCGCCGGGGGTTGGCCCAGGTGGCCCGCCCCCGGCGGATCATCAGATCAGGCGCCCTACAGCGGCGGATACGCGTTCGTCATCAGCTGCTGGAACTGCGCCGAGAACCAGTGCCCCGACAGCGGGGCGTTCGGCAGCGCGCCGGACATATTGTTGTTGTTCCGGGCATTTCCCGTGTATGTCGGATCGCACATCCGGTCGAAGCCCTTGCCCTCGTCGTTGGCGATCGCCGAGCTGGAGCCGTCGGACTCGCCGGGGGGCTTCATCCACACATAGGCGTCGATCCCGGCAGCCGGGGCGGCCTGCGGGCGCTCGCCGAGACCGGCACCGGCCTGGTTGCACCAGTTCCCGACGTGGATCCGGCGGTCGTAGCGCCCGCCGTCGACGTACGTGTCCACGCTGGTCGTCGCGCCGGGACCGGTGGGCCGTGCCGTGCCGCCCCAGCCGTTCCTGGAGGTGTCGATCAGCATGCCGATGCCGGAGTTGAAGCCGACCGACACAAGCTGGTTGCGGAAGGCCTGGGCGAAGGACAGCTCGTCGACGTAGCGGTTCCAGTCGACCCACTTGGACTGGCGGACGGAGGTGCCGTTCACCGAGTCGTTGATGGAGAAGTTGTTCTCCTTCAGGGCGCTGTAGTTCGCCGTGTTGGTGATGAAGCCCTGTACGTCGTCGACCGTGGCGCCCTCGCTGGTGGCCGCCTGCTTGAACAGGGTGGCCGCCGGGCCGAAGTTGTCGTCCCAGCCGAGCCAGCCGTGGTGGCCGGCGTCGAGGTAGTTGTAGACGTTCGGGATCGCGCCGAGCTTGGCGAGCGCGTAGCCCACACCCTTCACGTAGTTGCCGTTGGCGAGCATGGTGTCGCACTGCGGGGTGGCGGTGGCCCGGCTGCCGGTGTTGGTGACGAGGTTCGGCAGGGAGTCGATCTCGATCGTGGTGACGATCCGCAGCGAGGCGTACTTGCTGTCCGCGAGGATCGCCGCGATCGGGTCGATGAACTGCGTCTTGTACTTGTCGATCTCCGTCGGGCCGAGCTCACCGTTGGAGGCGAGGGCCGCGCAGTCACGGCCGGGCAGGTCGTAGACGACCAGCTGGACGACCTCTTGGCCGCTGCCCTTCTGGGCGAGCGCCGCGTCGAGGTGGGCGCGCAGCCCCATGCTGCCGCTCGCCCCGTTGATCGCGGCGATCCGGTCGAGCCAGACGCCGGTGGGCTGGTTGGAGACCCGGCTGCCGCCGGTCTCGGCCGCGGCCTTCGCGGACCACTCGGGGTTCACGTACACCTTGGCGCCCGCGTACGGGTTGTCGACTCTCCCGGACGGGTCGCTGCCTCCTCCCCCGCCGCCTCCGCCGCTGCTTCCGTCATCGACGTTGCAGGTCACCCCGTCGAGGGTGAAGGTGGTGGGCAGGGCGTTGGTGCCGCTGTAGGAGGCGTTGAAGCCGAAGCTGACCGAGCCGCCGGTGGCCAGCGTCCCGTTGTAGGTCTCGTTGGCCGCGGTGACGGCCGTGCCGCTCTGGCTGATCTTCGCGTTCCAGCCCGAGGTGACCTGCTGGTTCCCGGCGTACGACCACTTCACCGCCCAAGAGGTCTTGGCGGCACTGTTGTTCGTGACGGTGACGGCGGCGGTGAAGCCGGTGTCCCACTGGTTCTGCACCTTGTAGTCGACGGTGCAGGGGATGGCGGCGATGCCGGCGGGGGCCGCGGGGACGGCCGCGACGGCGGTGCCAGAGGCACCGGCGAGCAGGATCAGCGCCCCTAAGAGTGCCGTTTTGGTACGACTCATGAGTGCGGGTTCCCATCTCTTCTTGTGCGGGTGTCCGTTGACTTCTTGTGCCGGTTATCCGTTGAGGGCGCGCAGATGATCACGCAGCCCGACTCCGTACGACGTGGGAGTGCCGTCGTAGTTGGAGATCAGGGAGGGACCGGAGGAGCAGTCCCAGGTGTTCCAGGTCCAGCCGAGGTAGGAGAGCCCCCGGTCGTCGAACCACTTCATCGCGGTGTCGATGAAGCCGTGGGAGCAGGTGTTCTCGCCGATCTCCCCCGCCACGAGCGGGACTTGGGCGGCCACCGGGGCGAGCGTCGAGTTCCAGCAGCTCTCACTGGCGCAGGTGTTGAAGTTGTAGGTGTGGAAGGCCGCGACGAGGTTGCCCGTCGGGTCGCTGGGCTTGTACGTCAGCCACTGGCTCAGGTCGTTGGAGTACGCGAGCCCGCCGGCCAGGATCAGGTTCTTGGCGCCGGTGCCGCGCACCGCGTCGACCAGGTCCTGCATCCCGGCGACCTCGTATCCGATGCCCGGGCAGGCGCCGCCGTCCTTCCAGCAGGCCCACGCCTGGGCGGTGGTGGAGGTCGCGCGGTCCGGGTAGGGCTCGTTGAACAGGTCGAAGGCGACGGCCTGGTCGTCCTTGAAGGCACCGGCGACCGAGGCCCAGAAAGCCGGGCTGTACTGCGCGTCCGGCATCGGCTTCTGGCAGGTGGCGTGCACGTCGGAGCAGCCCGCCGAGTTTCCGGTGTACTGCCCGTAGTTCCAGTGCAGTTCGACGAGCGGCGTCATGCCGTGCGTCTCGACCTTGGCCACCAAGTCCTTCACGGCGGCTATGTAGTTGGCGCCCGCGTACTCCGGCTTGATGTTGGACAGGCCGAGCCAGCACTCCTCATTGAGCGGGATGCGGACCGTGTTGGCCTTCCAGTCGGCGATCGCCTGCACCGACGCGTCGTCGACCGGGCCGTCGAAGATGCCGTAGCCCTGGACGCACATGAACTCGCCGCCGGAGCGGTTGACGCCGAGCAGCCGGCGGGTCTTGCCGTCGGCGTCGACGAGCTTGTTGCCCGAGACGTGCAGCCTGGGCGCCGTACCGGTCGTGGGCGGCGGCTGCGTCGGGGTCGGCGACGGCTCGGCGTCCACGTTGCACATCGTCCCGTTGAGCTTGAACGACGTCGGTACGGCGTTGCTCCCCGACCACGAGGCGAGGAACCCGGCACTGACACTGGCGCCCGAGCCCAGCGAACCGTTCCAGCTCTCGTTCGACGCGGTCACGGTCGCAGCGGACTGGGACCACTTGGCGTTCCATCCCTGGCTGACCTTCTGACCGCCGGCGAAGTCGAAAGTGAGACTCCAACTGCTGAGCGCGGCCATGTTGTTGGTGATTTTCACGGCGCCCTGGAAGCCGCTGTCCCACTGGCTCGTGACCGTGTAGTCCACCGTGCACGCGGGTGCGGCTCCTGAAGCCGTGACGACCGGCGCGATCGCGGTGCCCACGAGGGCGACCGCGGCGCCGACCACTAAAAGAGCTGAACGCGGAGGGTGTCGCATGAGCGACTCCTTGCAGCTCGGGCGCGTCGTGACGGACGCGTCGACTGATGGAATCGCTCCCACTGGTGCGGACGAAGTTAGCGCCATGTGTCGGTAAAGGACAGAGGCGTCGCACTGTTGATCAATCGAACAATTTCGACTCTTCAAGCACCTTGACCCCTTCGACCCCCCTCCTCAAGATGGGAGCGCTCCCACTGGTTCACAGCTTGTTGCTGCTCCGCCCCCACCTTCTCCGAGCCGCAAGGAGGAACCAGCACATGCACCCCAGTTCCAGAAGGAGACGCCGCGCACCTTTGTCCGGATCGCCTCCGGGGCGCCCCCGGCTGTGGACCGCCGTGGTGGCGGCCCTCGCGCTTCCGCTGGCGACGCTCACCACTCTCACGACCGGCTCAACTGCCGCCCATGCGGCCGGAGTTCAGTGCAGTGTCGACTACAAGACCAACGACTGGGGCTCCGGCTTCACCGCGGACCTGACCCTCACCAACCGGGGCACGGACCCGATCGACGGCTGGACCCTGACGTACGACTACACGGGCAACCAGACGCTGACCAACGGCTGGAACGGCACCTGGTCGCAGTCCGGCAGGACGGTCACCGCGAAGAACGCCTCCTGGAACGGGACGATCGCCGCCGGGGCCGCGGTCTCCGCCGGCGCGCAGTTCACCTACAGCGGCACCAACACGGCGCCCGCCTCCTTCGCCATCAACGGCACCACCTGCACCGGCGCCCATCAGCCGCCGGTCACCGTGCTGACCAGCCCGGCCGCGGGCGCGGTCTACACACAGGGCGACGCGATCCCGCTGGCCGCGACCGCGGCGGCCGCCGACAACGCGACGATCAGCAAGGTCGAGTTCTACGACGACACGACCCTGCTGGGCACGGACACCAGCTCCCCGTACACACTGTCGACCACCAGCTTGACCGTGGGCAGTCATTCGCTGGCGGCCAAGGCGTACGACAGCCTGGGCGCGTCCGCGACGTCCACACCGGTCGGCATCACGGTCGCCTCGGGTCCCGCCGTGGTGGCCTCGCCGACCCAACTCGGCGTGCAGCAGGGGAAGACGGGCACGTTCGCCGTTCAACTTTCGAAACTGCCGACCGCGAACGTGACGGTGACGGCCGCCCGTACGGACGGCAATACGGGCCTGTCCGTCACCGGCGGCTCCTCGCTCACCTTCACCCCGTCCAACTGGAACACGGCGCAGAACGTGACCATCACCGCCGACGCCTCCGGCACCGGCGCCGCGACCTTCACGGCCTCGGCGACCGGGTACACCAAGGCGACGGTCACGGTGACGGAACTGGCTGCGGCGAAGGCGTACGACGCCCGTTTCCTGGACCTCTACGGCAAGATCACCAACCCTGCGAACGGCTACTTCTCTCCCGAGGGCATCCCCTACCACTCGGTGGAGACGCTGATCGTCGAGGCGCCGGACCAGGGCCATGAGACGACATCGGAGGCGTACAGCTATCTGATCTGGCTGCAGGCGATGTACGGAAAGGTCACCGGCGACTGGTCCAAGTTCAACGCCGCGTGGACGACCATGGAGACGTACATGATCCCCACGCACGCCGACCAGCCGACCAACTCCTTCTACAACGCCTCGAAGCCCGCGACCTACGCGCCGGAGCTGGACACTCCGAACGAGTACCCGGCGAAGCTCGACACCGGTGTCTCCGTCGGCTCGGACCCGATCGCGAGCGAGCTGAAGAGCGCGTACGGCACGGACGACGTGTACGGCATGCACTGGCTGCAGGACGTGGACAACGTCTACGGCTACGGCAACGAGCCCGGCAAGTGCGAGAGCGGACCGACCGCAACCGGTCCCTCCTACATCAACACCTTCCAGCGCGGTGCGCAGGAGTCGGTGTGGGAGACGGTGCCACAGCCGACCTGCGACGCCTTCAAGTACGGCTCGACCAACGGGTACCTGGACCTCTTCACCGGGGACTCCTCGTACGCCAAGCAGTGGAAGTACACCGACGCGCCGGACGCCGACGCGCGCGCCGTGCAGGCCGCGTACTGGGCCGACGTGTGGGCCAAGGCGCAGGGCAAGGGCAGTGATGTGTCCACGACGGTCGGCAAGGCGGCGAAGATGGGCGACTATCTGCGCTACGCCATGTACGACAAGTACTTCAAGAAGATCGGCAACTGCGTCGGACCGTCGACCTGCGCGGCCGGCACCGGCAAGGACGCCTCGCACTACCTGCTCTCCTGGTACTACGCCTGGGGCGGCGCCACCGACACCTCGGCCGGCTGGGCCTGGCGCATCGGCTCCAGCCATGTCCACGGCGGCTACCAGAACCCCCTGGCCGCGTACGCGCTCAGCTCGTACGCGGACCTGAAGCCCAAGTCGTCCACCGGGGCGGCGGATTGGGGCACCTCCCTCACCCGGCAGCTGGAGTTCTACCGCTGGCTGCAGTCCAACGAGGGCGCCATCGCGGGCGGCGCGACCAACAGCTGGGCGGGCCGTTACGCGACCCCGCCGGCCGGGACGCCGACCTTCTACGGCATGTACTACGACCAGCAGCCGGTGTACCACGACCCGCCGTCCAACCAGTGGTTCGGCTTCCAGGCCTGGTCCATGGAGCGGGTCGCCGAGTACTACCAGCAGACGGGGAACGCGAGCGCGAAGGCGATCCTCGACAAGTGGGTCTCCTGGGCGCTGTCCAAGACCACGATCAACCCGGACGGCACCTACCAGATCCCCTCCACGCTCCAGTGGTCCGGCGCGCCCGACACCTGGAACGCCTCAAGTCCCGGCGCCAACAGCGGACTTCACGTGACCGTCGCCGATTACACCAACGACGTCGGTGTGGCGGCCGCGTACGCCAAGACCCTGTCGTACTACGCCGCCAAGTCCGGCAACGCCCAGGCGAAGACGACGGCGAAGGCCCTCCTCGACGGCATGTGGAACAACTACCAGGACAGCCTGGGCATCGCCGTCCCGGAGACCCGCGCCGACTACAACCGCTTCGACGACACGGTCTACGTCCCGAGCGGCTGGAGCGGCAAGATGCCGAACGGCGACACGATCAACTCCTCCTCGACCTTCACCTCGCTCCGGTCCTTCTACAAGAACGACCCGAACTTTTCGAAGATCGAGGCCTATCTGGCGGGCGGAGCCGCGCCCTCCTTCACGTACCACCGGTTCTGGGCCCAGGCGGACATCGCCCTGGCCATGGGCTCGTACGCGGAGCTTCTCGAATAGCCCCCGCCAAGCGCTCCGCGGGATGGGCGGTACTTGAGCTGCGGGCCCGTTGTGGCTGGTCGCGCAGTTCCCCGCGCCCCTGAAGGGGCACGGTAGCTCGCCGCGCTCCACCGGAACCGCTTGAAAGCTCCGCGTGCGCGGTCTCGTCACCTGACGACGAGGCCACCTGGCCGGGCGGCCCCCACCCGCACTGGGGGCCGCCCGGTCGTCATGCCCTCCTTCAGAGAGGACCCCACCATGCGAAGAACCCGCATCCTCACGGCCGTGCTGGCACTGGCCGCCGGCCTGCTGGCGGGCAGTCCGTCCGCCCTCGCCGCGAGCACCCCGACAACGACGCTCGCCGCCGACACGTACACCTGGAAGAACGCCCGGATCGACGGCGGCGGCTTCGTCCCCGGCATCGTCTTCAACCGCTCCGAGAAGAACCTCGCCTACGCCCGCACCGACATCGGCGGCGCCTACCGCTGGCAGGAGTCCACGAAGACCTGGACCCCGCTCACGGACTCGATCGGCTGGGACCAGTGGGGACACGCCGGCGTGGTCAGCCTCGCGTCCGACTCCGTCGACCCGAACAAGGTGTACGCGGCGGTCGGCACGTACACGAACAGCTGGGACCCCGGCAACGGCGCCGTGCTGCGCTCCGCCGACCGGGGCGCGAGCTGGCAGAAGACCGACCTGCCCTTCAAGCTGGGCGGGAACATGCCCGGCCGGGGCATGGGTGAGCGCCTGGCGATCGACCCCGACAAGAACAGCGTGCTGTACCTCGGCGCACCGAGCGGCAAGGGCCTGTGGCGGTCCACGGACTCGGGCGTCACCTGGTCACAGGTCACCAACTTCCCGAACGTCGGCAACTACGTGCAGGACGCGACCGACACCAGCGGCTACGCCTCCGACAACCAGGGCATCGTCTGGGTCACCTTCGACGAGTCGACGGGGACGTCCGGGAGCGCGACGCAGACGGTCTACGTCGGAGTCGCCGACAAGGACAACGCGGTCTACCGTTCCATCGACGGGGGCGCGTCCTGGTCCCGGCTCGCCGGGCAGCCCACCGGCTACCTCGCCCACAAGGGCGTCCTCGACGCCACGAACGGCTATCTCTACCTCGCCTACAGCGACAAGGGCGGCCCGTACGACGGCGGCAAGGGCCAGCTGTGGCGGTACGCGACCAAGACCGGGACGTGGACGAACATCAGCCCGGTCGCGGAGGCCGACACCTACTACGGCTTCAGCGGACTGACCGTCGACCGGCAGCATCCCGGCACGGTGATGACAACGGCGTACAGCTCCTGGTGGCCGGACACGCAGATCTTCCGCTCCACGGACAGCGGCGGCACCTGGACGAAGGCCTGGGACTACACCTCGTACCCGAACCGCTCGAACCGCTACACGATGGACGTGTCGTCCGTCCCCTGGCTGACCTTCGGCGCAAACCCCTCACCGCCCGAACAGACCCCCAAGCTGGGCTGGATGACCGAGGGACTGGAGATCGACCCGTTCAACTCCGCCCGGATGATGTACGGAACAGGCGCGACGATCTACGGCACCGAGAACCTCACCAACTGGGACAGCGGAAGCCAGTTCACGATTCTGCCGATGATCCAGGGCCTGGAGGAGACGGCGGTCAACGACCTCGCCTCTCCCCCGTCCGGAGCATCTCTTCTCAGCGCGCTCGGTGACATCGGCGGCTTCCGGCACACGGACCTCACCAAGGTCCCGTCGATGATGTACACCTCGCCCACCTTCACCACGACGACGAGCCTGGACTACGCCGAGACCAACCCGAACACGGTGGTGCGGGTCGGCAACCTCGACTCGGGTCCGCATGTCGCCTTCTCCACGGACAACGGCGCCAACTGGTTCGCGGGCACCGACCCTTCGGGCGTGAGCGGCGGCGGCACGGTCGCGGCGGCGTCCGACGGCAGCCGCTTCGTGTGGAGCCCGGCGGGCACCGGCGTGCAGTACACGAGCGGATTCGGTACGTCGTGGTCGGCGGCCGGCGGTATCCCCTCCGGCGCGATCGTCGAGTCGGACCGGGTCGACCCGAAGACCTTCTACGGCTTCAAGTCGGGGAAGTTCTACGTGAGCTCGGACGGCGGCGCCACCTTCACCGCCTCCGCCGCCACCGGTCTGCCGAGCGGTGACAGCGTGCGCTTCAAGGCGCTGCCCGGCACGAAGGGCGATGTGTGGCTGGCGGGCGGCGCGAGTGACGGCGCGTACGGGCTGTGGCACTCGACGGACGGCGGTGCGAGCTTCACCAAGCTGTCGAACGTCGACCAGGCCGACACCATCGGCTTCGGCAAGGCGGCGACCGGCGCCTCGTACCAGACGCTCTACACCAGCGCGAAGATCGGCGGGGTGCGCGGCATCTTCCGCTCGACGGACAAGGGCGCGAGCTGGACCCGCATCAACGACGACGCCCATCAGTGGGGTTGGACCGGCGGCGCCATCACCGGTGACCCGCGGATCTACGGGCGCGTGTACGTCGCGACCAACGGCCGCGGGATCGTCTACGGCGACAGCTCGGACACCGGGGGTGGGGGCGGGGGCGGCGGTACGGATCCGACGCCCCCGCCGACGGGCGCCTGCGCCGCGACGTACAAGATCACCAACCAGTGGTCGGGCGGCTTCCAGGCGGACGTGGCGCTCACGAACACCGGTGCCGCCGCCTGGAGCGGCTGGCAGCTCGGCTGGACCTTCCCGGACGGCCAGACGATCACACAGTCCTGGAACGCCGACTCCACACAGTCGGGCACCGACGCCACGGCGAAGAACGTCGGCTGGAACGCCAACGTGGCGGCCGGTTCGTCGGTGAGCTTCGGCTTCACCGGCAGCTGGACCGGGGCGAACACGAAACCGACGTCCTTCAAGCTGGGCGATCAGACCTGCGCGGCGAGCTGACCTCCCCCCGCTCCCCCTCAGGGGCGCGTACCCATGGGCACGCGCCCCTCGCGATGTACACGAAGGTCCGGTTCAGCGGCATTTACCCCGCCCACCATGATCACAACTTCATCACCACCCCCACCCCCCACTCACACTTTCTTCACACCTCCTTATACGGTCACCCCACCTCGAAACATCCCTGGGGGGACTATGTCGTACAACCAGCCTCCGCCACCGCCCGGATACGGCCCGCCGCCTGTGCCGCCCACGCCTGCCCCGCAGCCGGCCAGGCCGCGGTGGGCACGGAAGCGCTACGTGCTCGGCGCGATCGGTTTCGCCTTCTGTCTCGGCATCGGCGCCGGCGGAAGCGACAGCGGCGGCGACAGCACCAGTCAGGCCAGCCACACCACGAAGGCCGCGGCCGGCACGGTGCGGCCCACTCCCACCGTCACCGTCACCGCGACGGCCACCGCGAAGCCGAAGCCGGCGCCGACGGTCACCGCGACGAAGACGGTCAAGGTCAAGGTGACCGTCACGGCGAAAGCCGCCTCGGGCAGTGGCTCCAGCAGCAGCGGTGGTGGTGGTGGTGGTGGTGGTGGTGGTGGTGGTGGCAGCGGGGACAGCGTCGGCACCTGCTCGATCACCTCCAACTCCGGTAACTGCTATTCGGCGGGCCAGTACTGCCGGAACAGCGACCACGGCGCCAGTACGACCACCGCGGGCGGCAGCAGGATCACGTGCGTGTACCGCTCCAACGCGTGGCGCTGGTCCTACAGCTGACAGCGAAGCCGCGCCTGCGAACGGCCCACCCGCACTTCGGCTTGTTCCGGGACGGGATCTGCCCTGTTCAGGGGGTGTAGACCGTGGGGCGCGGCGCCGTCGGCATCCCGTCGCCGATGAAGAAGCTCGGGTGCGGGGGCTGGTTGTAGGCGGTGTTCTGCCAGGCCAGGGCCGTGCGGTACTGGGTGTCGTGGAGGAGGGTGGTGATCCTCGTGGTCGTCTCGTACGGGGTGGAGTAGATCCTGAGGGCCGTGTTGTCGGTCGTCGGCCAGACGGCCTCCTCACGCCAGTCGCCGAGGATGTCGCCGGACAGTGACGGGGTCGCCTTGGTGCTGTTGTCGGAGTGAACGCCCGCCCCGGTCAGCAGGCGGGTGTCGGACGAGGTGCCGTACTTGTCGATGTGGGTGTCGTCGAGGAGTTCGCGGACGGGGTCGCCGTCCCACCAGGACAGGAAGTTGATGCTGCCCGGCTTGCGGGCCGCCACCACCGTGCCCTGCGGGTTGCGGACGCCGTCGGCGTGCGAGGACCAGGACTCGGCGCCCGCGCTGCCCGCCCAGATGTCACCGGAATCGCCTCGGCCGTTGTCGCCGTTGGCCGCCGTGGACCAGAGGATCGCGCCCGTCTTGGCGTCCGCCATCCAGGACGCCGGTTTCGAGGAGTCCTCGTCGACCTTGAACTCCTCCAGGCCGGGGCGGGAAGGGTCGAGGTCGCCGACGTGCATGGCGTCCCCGTGCCCGTTCTTGGTGTCCACAGGCCGTTGCCGTTGTCGTCCACGGCCATCGAGCCGTACACGATCTCGTCCTTGCCGTCCCCGTCGTAGTCGTACACCTGGAACTGCGTGTAGTGCGCGCCCGAGCGGATGTTCCTGCCCAGGTCGATGCGCCACAGGCGGGTGCCGTCGAGCTTGACGCCGTCGATGACGGTGTTGCCGGTGTAGCCGGACTGGGAGTTGTCCTTGGCGTTGGTGGGCTGCCACTTGAGGACGAAGTCGAGCCGGCCGTCCCCGTCGAGGTCGCCGACGGAGGCGTCGTTGGCCTCGTAGGTGTAGGCGATTCCGTCGGGAGTGGTGCCGCCCGCGGGCGGGGTGATGGGCACGTCCTTGTATCCGGTGCGGAACTGGACGGCGTGGACGGAGTCGGCCTGCTCGACGCCGTCCACGATCGCGCGGACCGTGTAGTCGGTCTGGGCGGGCGCGCCCGAGTGGAAGTAGTTCGTGGAGCCGGTGATCGGCGTCGAGTTGACCAACATACCGGCCCGGTAGACGTTGAACGACACGTCGTTCGGGTCGGTGCCGAGCCAGCGCCAGCTGACCAGGTTGCCGCTGTCGGTATGGACACTGACGACGCCCCGGTCGAGGGACTCCACCTGACGGGCCGTGGCCGCATGGGCCGTTCCGGTGCCGAGGGCGGTGAGCCCGGCGGCGATCAGGGCGGCCGTGGCCACCAGGGCCGAGCCGATGGCGCGTCTGCGGTGCCGCCTGTGCGGGTGCTGCACGATGGTTGCCTCCTGGGAGGACAGACTGCTTCTGTTCCATCAGTTGCCGCCGCGCGCAAGGAAGTTGTTGCCTCTCGGCAAGCATTCGCAAGCGCTCTCTACGCGTACAGGCGGGCCAGTGCCGCCACCGTGCGCGCGATACGGTCCCGGAGCTCGGCGGGCTCCAGCACCTCGATCGCCGCGCCCAGGCGCAGGAACTCGTCGTGAGCCTGGTCGACGGACTCGATGGGGACGATGGCCCGGGTCCAACCGTCCAGTTCCGTATGGCCGTTGGACTCCATGGCCTGGGCCGCCGGGCCGGTGAGAAGAGTTCCCGGTGCCACCCGTATCACGGCCTCGGCGCGGTGCAGACGGTCGTGGAAGTCCCGTTGGTACGCCGCCCAGTACACGGCCAGGTCGAACGTCTCCGGTCGGCTGAACTCCTCACCAGGGGTGGTGAGTTCGAGGATCTGGTCGACGCGGAACGTGCGCGGTCCGGGGCCCGCGACGACATACCAGCGGCCCGCCTTCAGAACCAGACCGTACGGCTCCAGGCGGCGCCGCACATCGGTGGGCTCGCGCCAGCGGCGGTACAGGACGTGCAGCACCCGGGCGTTCCAGACGGCGTCGGCGACGGCGGGGAGGTACGGGGTGTCGTCGGCGTCCGCGTACCAGCCGGGGGCGTCCAGGTGGAAGCGGCCGCTGATCCGGTCGGCGTGCTCGCGCAGCTCGCGCGGGAGGGCGGCGCGCACCTTCAGCTGCGCGGCGGCCAGGACCGGGCCTAGGCCCAGCTCGGCGGCGGGGCCGGGGACACCGGCGAGGAAAAGGGCCTCGGCCTCCCCCTCCGTGAAGCCGGTGAGACGGGTGCGGTAGCCGTCGAGGAGGCGGTAGCCGCCGGCGTGCCCCGCGTCGCCGTACAGCGGGACGCCCGCCGCGCTCAGTGCCTCGACGTCCCGGTAGACCGTGCGCACCGAGACGTCGAGCTCCTGGGCGAGGTCGGCGGCGGTCATCCGGCCGCGGGTCTGGAGCAACAGGAGGATCGAGACAAGTCGGCTGGACTTCACTGACACAGGATGTCAGTGAAGGCGGCCTAGCGTGCCGGTCATGGCTTCCAGGACCTTCCCGAGTTTCAGGGAGAAACTGCTGACCGTGCCGCCGCCCATCGAGGTGGCGGGGCGGCGGATCAAGCGCTACCACGTCACCGCGGACCCGGCGGGTATCGCGCCCGACGTCGAGGAGGCGGCGTACGCGATGCTGCCGAAGCTGTTGCCGGAGCCCGACGGCACGCCGCCCGCGACCTTCGTCGTACTGCACCGGGGCGGCGACGACGGCGCCTACCTCAACGCGTACAGCTGGGTGTGGGACAACGTCCTGCACTTCCGGGGCGCGTCGGCGGGCCAGCCGGCCCTGGGCTGCCCGGACCGGGACCCGACGCATTTCATCACACCCGACCTCCCCTGGATCGGCTGCGTCTGGGAGCTGCCGCCGATCCTGCACGAACGCGACGCCTGGGTGCGGCATCTGCTCGCGCCCGAAGTCCCCGACCTCGACGCCTACCTTGCCGACTCCCTCCCCGAGGGCACGACTGGAGACCGCTCATGAGCAGCCCGCACGACTTCGACTTCTTCCACGGCGAGTGGGACGTCCACAACAGGCGTCTGACCGACTTCCTCGACGCCGGCAGCGGCTGGGAGGAGTTCCCGGCCACGCACCGCTGCTGGAGCCTGTTCGACGGGGCCGCCAACATCGACGAGATGGCGGTGCCGAGTCAGGGGTGGAAGGGCCTCACCCTGCGCCTCTTCGACCCCACGGCGCGGGTGTGGTCGCTGAACTGGTCGTCGAGCCGCAGCGGAAAGCTGTTCCCGCCGGTGGTGGGGCGGTTCGGGCCCGACGGGCGCGGAGAGTTCCACGGCGACGACACCCACGACGGGAAGGACGTGCGGGTGCGGTTCCTGTGGTCGGGAGTCTCCGCGAACACGGCCCGCTGGGAGCAGGCCTTCTCCGTGGACGGGGAGAAGACATGGGTGACCAACTGGGTCATGGAGTTCGCGCGGCGGGGATCTTCCTGAACGCGCGGAGGGTGAACTGCGGGTCGGGGCGCGGGGTTTCCTGATCGGGCAGCGCTTCGAGCAGCGTGGTGAAGCGCTCGGTCAGCGGGTCGTCGGGGGCGAGGCTGGTGAACCAGCCTCGGCGCAGGTCCGCCACGGTGCTGCGCGGGCTGCGGCCCTGGCCGTGGCCCTGGAAGCGGGCCTGCCCGGCCGGGGTGAGGCCGTGCTCGACGGCGTACGCCTCGACGCGCTCGGCGCGGTCCTGGGCGGGGCGGCGCGGGCGCGGGGCGAGTACGGCGTCGATGTCGCTGCCCACGTCGTGCGCGGCGGCCTTGTCGACGGTGGTGACGTACACCCCGCCCGGTCGCAGTATCCGCGTGCACTCGGCGACGATGGCGCGGACGTCCTCGGCGCCGTCGACCAGATGGAGCAGCCAGACGGTGGTGACGGCGTCGAACGAGGCGTCGGGGAAGGGCAGTCGGCGGCTGTCGGCGCGGATCACCGCGCCCGGGAGCCGTGCCGCCGCCATCCGGGCCATGCCCTGCGCGGCGTCCGCGCCCGTCACCCGGAGTGTCGGGCGGGCTGCGGCGAGGCGGCGCGTGACGATTCCGGTGCCGCAGGCGATGTCGAGCAGGGCCTGTATGTCGTCGGGAACGAGTCCGAGTACGGCGTCCGCGGCAGCGGCCGCTCTGGGCTCACCGCCCCTGCTGGCGTCGTATGCGTCGGCTTCCTTGTCGTAGTCCAGCATGTGGATCAGTGTGCGCCATGTCCCGGAGCGAGTGCCTCCACCCTGCGGGCGAGCTTGAGGTCGAGCTCGGTGACGGCGCCGCCGACGCTGTGGGTGTTCACGGTGAGGGAGATCGTGTTGTAGCCGAGGGTGAGGTCGGAGTGGTGGTCGAGCTCCTCCTGTACCTGGGCGATGTGTACGACCATCGCGGTCGCGGCGAAGTGGGAGGGGAGGCGATAGGAGCGGGCGAGGTGGTCGCCGTCCAGCGACCAGCCGGGCAGCTCCGCGAGCCGCTCCTCGATCTCCTTCTGCGACAGCGGTTCGACGGGCATGACCTCGCTCCTTTCGTACGACGGGGGTGCCGCGTGGGCTGTTCTTCACCCTGCCACAGTCCCCGGACCCAGGCCCTTCGGCACCACCGGAGCTTTTCGCGGCAGACGCCCGTTCCCCGGTCGTTGACGTACGACTCCTCGGCTACGGTCGGCGTATGACCATTGTCGCGACCGGTCCCACCAGTCCCCCAACCGCCCCTGTCGGCAAGGGTGTCGGCCCGCTGCTGCGCGGCTGGCGGGAACAGCGTCGGGTCAGCCAGCTGGAGCTGGCACTGCGGGCCGACTCCTCGGCCCGGCACATCAGCTTCATCGAGACCGGGCGTTCCCGGCCGAGCGAGGAGATGGTGCTGCGGCTGGCCGAACACCTCGACGTCCCGGTACGGGAACGCAACGCGCTGCTCCTGGCCGCCGGCTACGCGCCCCACTACCCGGAGACCCCCCTCGACGACCCTTCGATGGACGCCCTGCGCCAGGGCGTGGAGCGGCTGATCCAGGGCTACGAGCCCTACCCGGCGCTGGTGGTCGACGCCACGTACACCGTGCTCGCCGCCAATCGGGGCATCACCATGCTTCTGGAGGACGTTCCCGAGTCGCTGCTCACGCCGCCGCTGAACGCGATGCGGCTGACCCTCCACCCGCAGGGCCTGGCACCTCGGATCCGCAACCACCGCGAGTGGCGCGCCCACCTGCTCGCGCAGATGGAACGGCAGATCGCCCTGGCCCGCTCCGAGCCGCTGCGCGCACTGTACGAGGAGGTGGCGGGCTACCCGGTTCCGGAACAGGGACAGGGACAGGGACAGGGAGAAGGCGTCGAGCCTGTCCCTTATTTCGCGCTGCCCCTGCAGATCGAGCACGGCGGGCGCGTGCTGTCCTTCATCTCCTCCATCTCCACCTTCAACACCCCCATGGACGTCACGGTCGCCGAGCTGGCCATCGAGACCTTTCTTCCCGCGGACCCGGCGACGGTCAAATACCTTCAGTCACAGGTGTCTTGACGGCGCGTCGCCGATCCGTTTGAGTGGTGGCTTCGGCGCTTGGGGAGGCGTGGCGTGAGCGAGCGGCGGGCTGCGCCCACCGTGGGGCAAGTGGTGCTCGGACGGCGGCTGCAGGAATTGCGGGAGGCCACCGGGCTGAAGCGGGAAGAGGCCGCGCGTGTGCTGCGCGTCGCCCCCGCGACCGTACGGCGGATGGAGATGGCCGAGGTCGCCCTCAAGATCCCGTACCTCCAGGTGCTGCTGACGACGTACGGCGTGGCCGACCACGAGGTCGCCGCCTTCGTCGCGCTCGCCGAGGAGGCGAACCAGCCGGGCTGGTGGCAGCGGTTCCACGATGTACTGCCGGACTGGTTCAGCATGCACGTCAGCCTGGAGGGCGCCGCCCGTCTGATCCGGTCGTACGAGCCGCACTTCGTGCCCGGGCTGCTGCAGACCGAGGAGTACGCGCGCGCCGTGCTGGAGGCCGGGACCGTCGGGCAGACGGGGCCCGAGGCCATCGAGCGGCACGTGACGCTGCGCATGACCCGGCAGAAGCTGCTGCTCGGGCGCGAGCACCGGCCGCACCTCTGGGTGATCATGGACGAGACCGTGCTGCGCCGCCCGGTGAGCATGCGCGGCGAGGTCATGCGGGACCAGATCGACCGGCTGCTGCGGGAGATGGAGAGCGACGACATCTCCGTCCAGGTCGCCGAGTACGCGAGCGGCCCGCACCCGGGGACGTACACCTCCTTCGCCCTGTTCCGCTTCGCCGAGCCGGAACTGCCCGACATGGTCTACAGCGAGTACCTGACCGGTGCCCTCTACCTCGACTCGCGCCGCGAGGTGGCCATGCACCTGGAGGTCCTGGACCACATGTCGGCGCAGGCCGCCTCCGTGCCCCGTACCAAGGAGATCCTGCGGGAGATACGGGACTCCTACTGAGGTCTCCTACCGAGGTCTCCTGCGCCGTGCTCTGAGGGTTCCTACGCCGCGCCGCCCCTCGCCTCCCCGTCCTCGTCCACGATCTCGGCGTCCACCACGCCCTCCTCCTCGGCCGCGGCGTGCTCGGCGGCCGGTTCCTCCCGGGGTGTCTGCCCGGGTGTCTGCTGGGCCTGGGCGTACATGGCCTGGCCCATCTTCTGGCTCACCGAGGCCAGTTTCTCGACGCCGGTGCGCAGGGTCGTGGTGTCGGTGGCGGAGTCCTCCAGGAGGCGCTTGAGGTCGGCGACGGCGGACTCGACCTCCGGTTTCGTCTCGGCCGGGACGCGCTCGTCGTTCTCGCGGAGGAACTTCTCGGTCTGGTAGACGAGTTGTTCGGCCTGGTTGCGGGTCTCGGCGGCCTCGCGGCGCGCGCGGTCCTCCTCGGCGTACTGCTCGGCCTCGCGCATCATGCGGTCGATGTCGTTCTTGGGAAGCGCGGAGCCGCCGGTGACGGTCATCTTCTGCTCGCGGCCGGTGGCGAGGTCCTTCGCGGAGACGTGCATGATCCCGTTGGCGTCGATGTCGAAGGCGACCTCGATCTGCGGCACCCCGCGCGGCGCGGGCGGCAGCCCGGTGAGGTCGAAGACGCCGAGCTTCTTGTTGTACGCGGCGATCTCACGCTCGCCCTGGTAGACCTGGATGCCGACCGACGGCTGGTTGTCGGTGGCCGTGGTGAAGATCTCCGAACGGCGGGTCGGGATCGTGGTGTTGCGCTCGATCAGCTTGGTCATGATGCCGCCCTTGGTCTCGATGCCGAGGGACAGCGGGGTGACGTCGAGGAGCAGGACGTCCTTCACGTCCCCCCGGATGACGCCCGCCTGAAGGGCCGCTCCGAGTGCCACGACCTCGTCGGGGTTGACGCCCTTGTGCGGGTCCTTTCCGGTGAGTTCCCTGACCAGCTCCGTGACGGCGGGCATACGGGTCGAGCCGCCGACGAGGATGACGTGGTCGATCGCGGCGACCTTGACGCCCGCGTCCTTGACCGCCTGGTGGAAGGGGGTCTTGCAGCGGTCGAGGAGGTCGGCGGTCAGCTCCTGGAACTGGGCGCGGGTGAGTTTCTCCTCGAGGTGCAGGGGGCCGTCGGCGGTGGCGGTGATGTAGGGCAGGTTGACGATGGTCTCGGAGGCGCTGGACAGTTCGATCTTGGCCTTCTCGGCGCCCTCTCGCAGCCGTTGCTGCGCCATCTTGTCGCGGCCGAGGTCGATGCCGTGCGAGGCCTTGAAGCGCCCGGCGAGGTGTTCGACGATCCGTTGGTCCCAGTCGTCGCCGCCGAGGTGGGTGTCGCCGTTGGTGGCCTTGACCTCGATGACGCCGTCGCCGATCTCCAGGAGCGAGACGTCGAAGGTGCCGCCGCCGAGGTCGAAGACCAGGACGGTCTGCTCCTCGCCCCGGTCGAGGCCGTAGGCGAGGGCGGCGGCCGTCGGCTCGTTGATGATCCGCAGTACCTTCAGGCCCGCGATCTCGCCGGCCTCCTTGGTGGCCTGGCGCTGGGCGTCATCGAAATAGGCGGGCACGGTGATCACGGCGTCCGTGACGTCCTCGCCGAGGTAGGCCTCCGCGTCCCGCTTCAGCTTCTGCAGGACGCGCGCCGACAGCTCCTGGGCGCGGTAGCGGGTGCCGTCGACGGAGCCCTGCTCCGGGAAGCGCCAGCTCGCGTCACCCATGTGGCGCTTGACCGAGCGCGCGGTCCGCTCCACGTTCGTCACGGCCTGGCGTTTGGCGACCTCGCCGACGAGCACCTCGCCGTTCTTGGCGAAGGCCACCACGGAGGGGGTGGTGCGCGCGCCCTCCGCGTTGGTGACGACGGTGGGGTCGCCGCCTTCGAGGAGGGCCACCACCGAGTTCGTCGTACCGAGGTCGATCCCGACCGCACGTGCCATGTCCGTCCCCTTCCGCCAGGGCGCTGCCCACCTTCAAGCACAAAACTTGGGTGCGTACTTGTCAATGGGGCGGGCTTGTCAATGGGGCGGGCTTGTCTATGTGACGGCCTTGTGTATGGGACGGGCGTGCCGGGGCGGCCCGGACATGACAGCGCCGCGGGCCCTGCGCGGGGACCGCGGCGCCGCTCCGCTGCCGGGCGTCAGGCCAGCTTGGCCGACAGGGTGATCGTCGTGCCGGTCAGCGCGGCGCTGACCGGGCAGTTCTTCTTCGCGTCCTCGGCCGCTGCGACGAAGCCGTCGTTGTCGAGGCCCGGCACCGTGCCCTCGACGGTCAGGTGGATGCCGGTGATGCCCTCGCCCGGCTGGAAGGTGACGTCGGCGTTGGTGACGAGCTTGGTGGGCGGGGTGCCCGCGCCCGCGAGGGCGTGCGACAGCGCCATGGAGAAGCAGCTGGAGTGGGCCGCGGCGATCAGCTCCTCGGGGCTGGTCTTGCCGTTGGCGTCCTGCGCCCGCGACGCCCACGTCACCGGCTGCTGGCCGATGCCGGAGGAGTCGAAGGTGACGACGCCGTTGCCCTCGAGCAGGTTGCCTTCCCACACGGTGTGTGCGGTGCGCGTGGTTGCCACGATGAATCCCTTCGATGAGGTCCCGTTTTCGGGTCCGTACGCCTCATCCGATCACACCCGCGCGCGACTCACGCAGAATGACAGCTCTTCGCCGCCGCGAAGGCAGTTCAGCGCACCCGGAAGACCGGTCCGCGCGCCGTGAACGGAAGCCGCGCACCCTGCGGAATCAGATACGCGTGCTCGCGCCGCACCCGCAGTACGTCGCACCAGCCGTCCGTGATGACCAGCACCGGCGCGCCCGGCGGGAAGTCGTCCGCGCGGTGCAGCAGGTCGACGCCGGGCTGTGGGGCAGCGATCCCAGGGTGTGCCCGACCCGAAAGAGCCGGGCACAGTCCAGACGCCGGCACCGCGTCACCGCCAGTGACGCCGCACACGGGCTCCACCCAAGGATCGGCCCGGACTCGTCCGCGCTCGCCATCGCTTCCACCCCTCGGGGCCACGCGACAACCCAGGATCCTCAAGAGTTCCAGAGACGCTCCGCCGACCGCAGCCCCTTTCCCGGCGCCCGCACCCGTGGACCAGCCGCTCAGGCGGCGCGCTCGTCCGAGCGTGCCGCCAGCGGCACCTGAGGCCCGTCGCACTCGCGCAGCCACCGCCGCAGTATGTGGTGCACCTGTTCGGCGCCCACGAGATCCGTGTCGTCCTCGACCGGTAGGGACAGGGCCACTGGTGACAGCAGGAAGGGCCGTGCCTGGGCGCCGCCGAGTCCGCCGTGCGAGCCGATCTGCTCCTCGAAGGCGAGGACTTCGCCCTCCTTCGGGTCGTACCAGGAGTTGACCATGATGTCGGCGACGTGCGGGAAGGAGTGGGAGCGGCGTATGGCGTCCGCGGCGCCGGGGCCGAAGCCGGCGAGCGGGCCCGGGTGTGCGTCGTCGAGCTTGTCGACCGGCACCTCCGCGCCGTTCGCGCCCAGCACGAGTCCGCCGTACTTCTCGCTGCGGACGAGCACGAAGCCGACGCCGGGGTGGTTGGCGAGGGTGGACAGCAGCGCGGGGTGGCGGCGGTCGATCTCCTCTCGGCTCATCCGGTGCGGAACGTCAGGGAAGGAGACCAGGCCGAGGTTGCCGGAGGCCAGCACGATGGGCTCGGAGCGGCGCGAGGGGCCGTGCCGCTCGCCGCGCTCCTCGACGGGCCTGCGCAGCGCGGCCCGCACCGCCGCCCGCGCCTCGTTGCCGCTGTGGGTGCTCCCCCCGTGCTCAATGCCTGGGGGTACCCCAAGTGCCTTGCGCGGCGCGGGCAGTTCGCAGCCGGCCCGGACCAGATTGCCGAGGCTGAGGCCGTAGCGGGTCAGGAAGGTCTCACCGGGGCTCTGGCCGTGGTCCGACAGGACGACGATCCGGTACTGCCTCGGGGCGTGCTCGGCGACCTTGGCGATCAGGGCCAGGGACCGGTCGAGGCGCTCCAGGACCTTCTCGGCGTCCCGGCTGCGCGGCCCGGAGTGGTGCGCCACCTCGTCGTACGCCACCAGGTCCGCGTAGACCGCGTTGCGTCCGGCGAGCATGTCGCCGATCACCGCGGCGACGACGACGTCCCGCTCGACGACGGTCGCGAAGGCACGGACCAAGGGGTACAGTCCGCCGCGCTTGACCCGTGGCCGGCGCTTCTTCAGCCGGGCCGAGGTCGACTGGCCGATCTCCCGGAGAACCTCGGCGACGAAGGACATGGCCGTACGGACGGCGTTGGCGGGGTCGCTGAAGTACGCGAAGTAGCCCGAGCGGGAGCGGTTCTCCCTGCCCCTTCTCGCGGCCATGGACAGCACGAGGGCCAACTGGTCGGCGCCGCCGCTGAAGAGGTTGCCGCGGCTGGCGCCGTCGACGGTGAGAAGTCCCCCGTCCCCGGTGTACTCGATGGCCCGGCGCTGGAGTTCGGCGGCGCTGGAGGGCCGGTTGCACACCATGACCTCGTGCGTTTCCTTCTCGTACCAGCGGAAGGCCGGGACGTCGTGGTTGCTGCCGTGCAGGATGCCGAGCTGGCTGGCGCCGGTCTGGCTGGACCAGTCGGTGCGCCAGGGGGTGAGCCGGTGAGTGGGGAGGCCGCTCCTCGTGGTGTTGCCGGTCTTGGTGGGGCTGCCGCTGTTGGTGGGGTTGCCGAGCCACTGCGCGACGGTGGGCATGAGCCCCTTGCCGACCGCCTCCTCCAGCACCTCGTGGCCCACGCCGTCGAGCTGGAGGAAGACGGCGCCGGGGGTCGAGGGCCCGGCCTGTCCGTCGGCGCGTCTGCGGCGCCGGTCGGCGAGCCGGTAGAGCCTGCGCCGGTAGGCGTCGTCGTCCCGGACGGCGAGGGCACCCCCGGTGGCCGAGGCGACCGCGGACATCACGGCGGCGACGACCACGGCGGTCTCGGGCGCCGCCTCTCCCTGCCCGGAGGGGTTGATGCGCAGGGCGATCAGCAGCAAGGACCCGTTCAGGAAGAAGACGAGCAGACCGAGCACGAGGGCGGGCACCAGAAGCAGCGCCCGTACAAGGAGCGGCCACACGAGCGACGACAGCAGACCGAAGACGGCGGCGCCGACCCCTGCGGTGACGGCGATCTGCGTGGCGCTGTCACCGTTGTCGGACTTCAGCTGGAAGTCGGGCAGCACACCGGCGAGGACGAGCATCGTGATGGTGGACACGGCCCACACCGCGATGCTCCGCCACACTCCGCTGAGGACCCGCCGCCAACGCCCGCCACCCACGCCCTGTCCACCTCACGTCCCGGCCCCCCCGGTGTGCGAGGCCTGCTCCCACCCTGTCACAACGGGCGGCAGCCCCGGGTGTCCCCGTGTTCTCGATCAGATTCCGCGGTAATCACCGTTCAAGCGGCGGGCATCACCGTTCAACGGCCGTCGTAACCCGCGGTCGGCATCGACAGGCGGCGGTGCACCCGGGCCTTCATCTGGGCGTCGTACGACGGTTCCGCGCACCCGACCGTCTCGATCCGTACGCCGCGGCGGGCGCACTCGGCGGCGAACTCGTCGACGGAGGCGAGGGCGCGCTCCAGGACGCGGCGGCTCGGCGCGACGAACAGGTCGACCAGGCCGGCCTCGACATCGGCCCACAGGGTGCGGTGGTCGGGGCGCAGACCGCGGACGAGGAGCTCGCGGGTGACGACGTACCCGCGCTCGGCGGCCCAGCGGGCGCACATCGCGTACTGGCTGCGGGAGTCGACGAGGAAGGGGTCCGCGTCGAGCTCCTCCAGGGGCGTCAGGCTCGCGATGGCCGTGACGCGGACCGATGGGGCTCCCGCCTGTTCGAGCGAAGCCGAGAACGTGGCGGACGGCACGGCGGAGGCGCTGCGTGCGTTTCCCATGGCGTCCCCCTCACCTCCGGGTTTCGCCGCCGACCCTACTCCTGCACGTAGGCTCGGGGGGAGTCGCGCGAAGGAGGCAAAGAAGTGCCGGTGGAGATCACCTGGTGGGGGCACGCCACTTGCACGCTGGAGGACTCCGGTACGCGCGTCCTCACTGATCCGCTCTTCGCGCGCCGGCTCGCGCATCTGCGGCGCAGGCGCGGGGCGCCGCCCCCTCCCGAGGCGGTTGTCGCGGACGTGGCGCTGGTCTCGCATCTGCACGCCGACCATCTGCATCTGCCCTCGCTGCAGCGGCTCGCGCCGGGCACGCTGCTGCTGGTGCCCAAGGGGGCGTCGCGTGTGCTGCCCGCGCTGCGCAGGCTGGCGCATCTGCGGCTCGTCGAGGTGGCGCCCGGGGACCGGACGCGCGTCGGTGACCTGGTGGTACGTACGGTGTCGGCACGGCACGACGGGCGGCGGCTGCCGGTCGGACCGCACCGCTCGCCCGCGCTGGGCTTCGTGGTCGAGGGCGAGGCGCGGACGTATTTCGCCGGGGACACCGGGCTGTTCGAGTCGATGGCCGAGGAGGTCGGACCGGTCGACGTGGCGCTACTGCCGGTCGGCGGCTGGGGGCCGTTCCTCGGGGAGGGGCACCTGGACGCGGGGCGGGCCGCCGAGGCGCTGGCCCAGCTGATGCCGGGGAGCGCGGTACCGGTGCACTACGGCACGTACTGGCCGATCGGGATGGACGGCGTGCGCCCCCATGAATTCCATGCGCCGGGTGATGAGTTCGTGCGCCTTGCCGCCGAGCGTGCGCCCCAGGTGGCGGTGCACCGGCTCGAGCACGGTGAGAGCGTACGCCCGGAGGTCGTGCGGTGACGCCCCTGACCGCCGCGGGCGCGACCCCGGCGATATTCCTGACCGCCAAGAGCACCGCCCCGGCGGTGTTGCTGTCCGCCACGGGCGCGGCCGTGTCGCCGGAGACCACACAGCAGGCGATCGGCTATCCATCGCTGTTCGTACTGGTGCTGATCGGCGCACTGGTGCCGGTGGTACCGACGGGGGCACTGGTCAGTTCGGCGGCCGTGGTGGCCTTTCACCAGACGGCGCCGTTCGCGCTGCTGCTGGTCTTCGTGGTGGCCTCGCTCGCCGCGTTCCTCGGCGACGTGGCGCTCTACTGGCTCGGCCGGCGTGGCATGGGGTCCAAGAACGGCTCGCGCTGGCTGGAGGCGATCCGCGTGCGCGCCCCGGAGGACCGGCTCGCCCAGGCCCAGGAGAAGCTGAACGACCACGGCGTCACCGTCCTCGTCCTGTCCCGCCTGGTCCCGGCGGGCCGCATCCCGGTGATGCTCGCCTGCCTGCTGGCGAAGGTGCCCCTGCGTACTTTCGCCCGCGGCGACATCCCCGCCTGCCTGGCCTGGGCGGCCACCTATCAGGTCATCGGCATCCTCGGCGGCTCCCTCTTCGACGAGCCGTGGGAAGGGGTGGTGGCGGCGGTACTCCTGACGGTGGCGATCAGCCTGACACCGGGAGTGTGGCGCAGGGCACGCAGAACGGCGCCGCGTTAGAAGCGCGGGTGACTGCGCCCCCATAGGGGTGCTGGACTGTGACATTGTGCGGCTCCGCCGCGCGGGCGCGAGCAACCACAGACCCCCGCAGCCACCCCACCGCCCCGACACCGCACTCACCCCAGAACCCGAGAACCCCCCACCGCCAGATCCCACAGATCCCCCCGCACCAAGCCCGCCCGCTCCCAAGCGACCTTCACCCGGGTCAACGGCTCCAACACCGGCTCCGCAGACAGCGCGAACGTCCCCCAGTGCCGAGCGGACGGGGCTCGACGAGAGGGCGAAGAGGAACGACCGATGAGCAATGCCCCACCGTCGGGGCCGTGAAGGAAGCCGGCTCATCGGCGTCCCGCGTGGTCGTAGACGTAGACGTGGACGTGGCCGTGGACTGGGTCGTGGAAGCGGACGTAGACGGGCTCGTGCTCGTGGTCGACTGGGACTGCTGCGTCATCGAGGAGGCTCCCTTCGCTGAGCGTCGTCACGGAGATCGTCGAACGCCGACCCCAACAGGGTCAACGCGCGTTGAACCTGTGGCAGTTCCAGCGGTGAGGGTGAACCGAGGCATTCCGCCCGCTCCTGGTCGGTGGCGCCGAGCAGCGGTCCCGTACCCAGCCGGACCCGCAGCGCCCCGAGGTCGTCCCCGAAACGGTGGCCGCCCGGCGCGGGCATGCCGAGCCGGACGGTCAGGAAGTCCTCCAGTTCCTGTGCGTCCCCGACGCCGAGCGCGGTCAGCGCGGAGCGCAACGGGCCGAGATCCACGTAGAGATGTCTCCCCGCCTGCGGCGGCCGTGCGAGGGCACCCGAACCGACCACCGCGCGGTGCGCGGCGAGAGCCACGCGCGCGTGCAGGCGTACGGCGGCCGTCAGGCGCTCGGTGACCGCGTCCGGCTCGCCGAGCGCGTACGCGGCCGCCGCGGCGACCGGCACGGCGACCCGGGCGCCGAGCACGGTGAGCACGTCGAGGACGCGGGCGCGCAGCCGCAGACCCCCGTCGGTCTCCGGGAAGCGGGCCACGGCGGCCGGCCAGCCCTGCGGCAGAAAGGCGCCCGCGAGGTCCGTGAGGACGGTGACCTCGCCGGGGAGCATCTCGGCCGGGCTGAGCAGCACGGTGTCGTGCGGTCGGTGCAGGGTGTCGCGCCAGGTCTCGTCGCTGACCACGTGCAGCCCCTCGCCCACCGCGGCCTCCACGGTCTCGTGCACCACCTCGGGCGGCGCGACGGTGGCGGTGGGGTCGTCGGCGACGGAGAGCACGAGCAGCCGTGGGTCGCCGCCTTCGGCACGGACTCGGCGGACGGTCTCCAGGAGGGCGTACGGGTCCGGGAGGCCGCCGCACTCCGCGGGCGTCGCCACGTGGAACACGGACCGGCCGAGCAGGCGGACCTGCGGTGCCCACCAGGCGGCACACGGGCGCGGTACCAGGACGTCGCCGCCGAGTGCGCCGGTCAGCGCGAGAAGCAGGGCGGGGGCACCGGGGGCGGCGGCCACCCGTTCACGGTCGGCGGCCAGGCCACGGCGGGTCCAGTAGTCGCAGGCGGCGTCGAGGAGCGCGGGGCCGCCGCCGGAGAGCTCCGTGTCGGCGCGGTCGGCGGCGTCGGCGAGCACGGCGCGCAGTTCCGGCAGCACCGGGAGGCCCTGATCGGGGAGCGGCGGGCCGTAGCGGACCGGACCGTGCCCCTCCGGAACCGTCCGCCGCATCCGTGCCTCCGCGCAGTCCGTGATGCCGTGCCCTGTCGTTACCCACGCTCCCGCCCCGCCATGGGCGCCCGATCGGGTCGCGCCCGTCCCAGCGTCAGCCGCCGGGAGAGGAGCCCTTGTGGCGCAGCCGGTGGACGGCCGCGCCCAGTGCGCCCGCGATCAGGACGCCTCCGGCGGCCAGGGCCGGGACGGAATCGGTGAAGGTGCCACCCTCACCGGCTTGCACCCCGCGCCCGACACCGGCGGGGGGCTCCATGGTGTCGCGAGCCGCGCCGGTGTCACGACCGGTGTCGCCCTCCGCGTCACGCCCGGTGCCGCTCCCCGTGTCACGCCCGGTGCCGCTCCCCGTGTCACGCCCGGTGCCGCTCCCCGTGTCACGCCCGGTGCCGCTCCCCGTGTCACGCCCGGTGCCGCTCCCCGTGTCACGCCCGGTGCCGCTCCCCGTGTCACGACCCGTTCCGCTCCCCGTGTCACGGCCCGTGTCACGACCAATGCCACCCCCCGTGTCACGACCCGTGTCGCCCCCTGCGTCACGCCCCGTACCACCCTCCGCGTCAGGACCCGTGCCGGTGCCGCGGGCCACGGTGTACGAGGCCTTCCACGGCCGCTCCCGGTCGCCCGGCGCGACGGGACACACGCCGTCGACACCCCACTTGCCGTCGCGGCCCCCGGTGTCGGATCCGCCGTCGAAGTGCTCACCGGTCCCACCGACTCCGCCAGTCCCACCGAGCCCATCCACCCCGCTCTTCCCGCCGAGCCCACCCACCCCGCCAATTCCCCCGTTCCCGCTGCCCCCGCCGTTCCCGCCGTTCCCGCCGGACGGGATACGGGCCGTACCGCGGTAGGAGGCGGCGCCCGTCGCGTTCCCGTCGTTGCCGGGGACGCGGCGCAGTTGGACCTTGCCCTCCTCGAAGCCCTGCGAGTGGGCGTCGATGGACTCGGGCGGGGCGCCACCGATCGCGTCACAGGTGACGGAGACGGTGACGAGCCCTCCGGGTGCCACGGAGAGCGGGGCGACCTCCGCGCCCGGATCCGCGGACGCGGCCGAGGCGGCCGCGCCCAGGGCGGCACAGGCCAGGGCGGTGGCGGACAGGGCACGGGCGGTACGGCGCATGGGTCGGGCTCCTTCAGAAAGGCACTGTCTGAAGGGGGCACGGCCGTCGCGCCCCCCGGCCCATCACAGCCCGCCCGGCCGCCGGGCGCGCGCGGCCGGACACCATTCGCGCGACACGGACGCCCGAGCGGGTGACACCGTGGGCGCCCCGGCCGGTCAGTTCGACAGGGAGACCAGTTCCCGCTCCAGGCCGCGTCCGCGCTTGTCCACGACGGCCGAGGCGACGTCGGACAGCTTGCGCTGGGTCCCCTGCGAGATGCGGCGCAGTACGCCGAACGCCGCGTCCGCGTCGCAGCCCAGGACGTGCATGACGATCCCGCACGCCTGGTCGACGACAGGGCGGGTGCGCAGCGCGGCGCCGAGCTGGTCGAGCTCGGTGAGCGCGGCGCGGTAGGAGCGGTCGCGGACCAGGCAGGTCACGGCGAGGTCGCCGAGCGCGCGGGCGGGGCCGTGCGGGGCGTCCTCCAAGGCCCCTGGCCGGAAACTGTAGAGGCTGAGGGTCACGGTCAGCCCGGAGCGCCGGAAGGGGATCGTGACCGTGGAGCGCACCCCCGAGTCGAGGGCCATGGCGCGATACGCCGGCCAGCGCTCCTCGCGCAGCAGGTCCGCCGAGTCGACGGGCTCGCCGCGTTCCAGGGCGGCGGGGATCGGACCGTCACCGGAGCGGAGCTGGACCGAGACCAGCCCGGCGAGGTCGGGGTGGGTCACCGCGGCGGGCCGTTCCGGACCGCCCTCGGAGACCATGCAACTGGCGCCGCAGCAGTCGGTGGTGCAGCGGGCGGCCTGCTCGGCGAGCTCCGACAGCCGCCTTCCCGGAAGCGTGAATTCCGGCGATTCCGTTCCCAGGCGCACGAGTTGACCCCGTGGAGCAAGTGGACCTGGTTGGCGGAGTCGTTCGCGTTGACCAACTTGACGACGTTGGCCGCGTTGGCCGTATTGGCCGTATTGATCGTGTTGACCGTGTCGACCCGTGTCCGGCATGGTTCGCGCCTCCTCTCTCCGCGCCTTCCCGCTCACCTGCGCGGAAAACGGGTTCCGCGGTTTGCGCCCCCACAGCACCCGGAACCCACCCTTCGGGTTACGTTCATCGCATGGCGCAGACGGACGAATTCGGTGAAGAACTCGCGGATTTCGTGCGCCGCGTGGCGGAGCTCAAGGCGGCGCGTTCGGTACCGGCCGACGACCTGCCGACCGTGCTCGACGCGGCGATCTTCGAACTCGACCATGTGGCCGACCAGTTGTGGCCCCGGTACGAGCGTCTGTCCTCGGACGGTCCGGCCGGTGTCGCCTCGGTCGACCGCCAGGAGCAGCAGCTGCTCAAGGCGCTCTTCCAGCGGGTGCCGGTGCCCGTCGCGCTGGTGGACCGCGAGACGGTGGTGCGCAGGCTGAACTTCGCGGCGACCTCCTTCACCGGCCTGCGGGCCGGCTATGCGACGGGCCGGCCGCTGACCGGGTTCCTCGCGCACGCCGACCGTGCCGCGTTCCGTTCACAGGCGGCGGCGGTGGCGCGCGGCGAGGGCGACCGCAGTCTCACCGTGCACCTCCAGCAGCAGCCCTCGGTGCCGGTGCGCGCGACGCTCGCCGCGCTGCGGCCCAGCGGTGAACCCCGGACCGCCGTCCTCGTCGTCCTGCAGCCCGCGGGCAACCGGGTGCCGTCGGACGAGAGCGTGCCGGGCCCGGTGCCGAGTCTCACCGAGACGACCCGGCACGCGACGCTGATGGATCTGGTGGACGCCATGACCACGGCGCTGCTCAGTGGCCCCGCCGGGGATCCGCCCGCGGTGCTGGAACGGGCGGCGGGGGTACTGCACGGGCGGTTCGCGGACTGGGTGGTGGCCGACGCGGGGGCGCCGCGGCTGTCGCGTACGACGGTGCTCGCCCCCTCCGACTGCGCCGCGGGGGCGACGGCCGTGGCCGCCCAGGATCCCGCCGGGTGCCCGCTCGTCGTCGAGGCGGCACGCGGCGGATCCACGGCGCTGCAGGTACGCCCCGAGGACCCGGACGCCTTCGGCCGTGACACCTCGGGCGCCCCCGTTCTCGTACGCGCGAATGTGACATCACTGCTGTGCGTGCCCCTGACCACCGCGCCCGGCGCCGTGCGGGGCGTACTGACCCTGTTCCGCAGCGGCGCCCGCCTGGCGTTCTCCATGGCGGAGGCGCAGGCGATGGACATGATGTCCCGTCACATAGCCCTGGCGATGGGGACTTCGTGAGGTGCGCCCCGTAAGGGCGCGGGGAACCGCGCGAGCAACCGCGGACAACCCGCGCCCTCCCCACACTCTCCGGCACCCTCCCCCTGATGAAACGGCGGGCGCCTACGCCGCGTCCCGCAGCACCTGCTCGCGCAGCCGATGGCAGCACCGGCTGATCAACCGCGACACGTGCATCTGGGAGATCCCGAGCTCATCGGCGATCCGGCTCTGTGTCATGTCGGCGAAGAACCGCATGTAGAGGATGGTGCGTTCACGCTCGGGCAGTGCCCGCAGCCGGGGTTTGACGGCCTCGCGGTCGATGACGACGTCGAGGGCCGGGTCGGGTGAGCCGAGGGCGTCACCGAGCGAGTAGCCGTCCTCGCTGCCCAGGATCTCGGCGTCGAGGGAGAGCGCGGTGAAGGTCTCCAGGGCCTCCAGGCCGGTCCGGACGTCCTCCTCGCTCATCCGGGCGTGCTCGGCGATCTCGGCGACGGTGGGCCTGCGGCCCGGGAGGGTACCCGACAGTTCCTGGCCGGCGGACCGGACGCGGTTGCGCAGATCCTGGACGCGGCGCGGCACGTGCAGGGTCCACATGTGGTCGCGGAAGTGCCGTTTGATCTCTCCGGTCACGGTCGGCACGGCATAGCTCTCGAAGGCGTTGCCGAGTTCGGGGTCGTACCGGTCGACGGCCTTGACCAGGCCGAGTGCCGCGACCTGGCGCAGATCCTCGAAGCTCTCGCCGCGGCTGCGGAACCGGCCCGCGAGCCGGTCGGCCATCGGCAGCCAGGCCTCGACGATCTCCTCGCGGAGCGTGTCGCGCTGCCGGCCCGGGGGAAGCGCGGCGAGCCTGCGGAATGCCTCCGCGGTGTCGGGGGCGTCGTCGTGCGGGTGGTGCTTCGCGCTCACTTGATGTCGCATGGTGCGTCGCAACTCCCTTGAAAGTGCCTTGGGTTGGACGGTCACCGTGGGAGCGCACAGGTGCGCCGAACGGGCACACCCGTGGCGAGGGCTTCCCGCTCCCACGGACGTGCCTCCTGTCCGAAGCACTGGAATCCGCCTGCCCCGGCCTTCGCCCGGCAAACACCTCACGTTCTTGCTGCCGGCCCCGGAGACTCGCGTGGGGCATGTCCTGACCGCCGCCGGTTCGACGACCTCACCCGGACACCGCGATGGCGGGCGCGGGCCAGTGCGGTCGCATGGCAGCCCAGCGCTCCGCCCCGCAGGCCTGACACTTTGACACTCTGACACGCTGACATCCTCACGGTGCGTGAGGGTACGATCGCGTACCGCGGCGCAGGCGTCCGGGTCGAGCCGAATCGGAAGTGTCGACTCCAGGTGTACGGGTACGAGATCACTACCCCCGAACATCTGGAGGGAGTCATGCAGCGAGGCAGCGATCGGCTGAGCGTCCACCGGGACGAAGAGATGAAACACGAACTGCGGGAACTGCTCAGGTCGGGGCACCCCACCCGGACCGAGGAGTGGCAGGACCCGGAGCCGACTGCCGACGACGACCCGGAGATCGTGCGTGGCCCCGTGTCACCGAACCGCGCACCCTCCTCCATCGAGACGGTGCGCCTGGAACTGGCACGGTTCCTGGTCCGTACCACGTTCCCGGCGGGTCCCCGCGACCTGGCCGACGTCCTGCGCGACCAGCACGCGCCCGACCCGGTTGTCGCCTCCGTGGAGCGGCTTCCGCACAAGGCGCGCTACGCCACGGTGCACGAGCTGGCCGAATCGGTGGTACACGCCGCAGGGCGGTGAGGTCGTACGGTACGCGCCGCAGGGCCGTGAGCAGGCCGGAGAAACCGCTGGAGAACCGCTGGAGAAGGCAGGGGCCCCGGCCCAGGGGTAGTGCGGGCGTCGTCACGTCGACGCACCCGCCCCTCCCCCGGCCGGGGGACCGCGGAACCCAGGACGGCCCATCAGCCATGGCAGTTTTCGTCAGGGAGGTGATGACGCCGGGCGTGGTCGCGGTCCGTCCGGACGCCTCGCTTGCGGAAGCCGCACGCTGATGCGCGCCCAGAACATCGGCGATGTCCTGGTAGCCGGCGACCACCAGCTCATGGGCGTCCTCACCGACCGCGTGGCGCCGTATGAGGGCCGAGATGGTGTGGGGGCCGGGAAAGGAGAGTGAGGAGTTATGCGTATCGCGTTTCTGATGGCGCCCGAGGGCGTCGAGCAGATCGAACTGACCGACCCCTGGCAGGCGGTGCGGAAAGCCGGCGGCGAGCCCGTCCTCGTGTCCACCAGGCCCGGCCGGATCCAGGCCTACCACCACCTCGACAAGGCGGACACGTTCCCCGTCGACGAGGTCGTCGCCGATGGGTCGGCCGAGTCCTTCGACGGACTCGTCCTGCCGGGCGGCGTCGCCAACCCGGACGCGCTGCGTCTGGACGAACGGGCCGTGTCGTACGTCCGCGGCTTCTTCGAGCGCGGCCGTCCGGTCGCCGCGATCTGTCACGCCCCCTGGATACTCGTCGAGGCGAACGTGGTCTCGGACCGCGTCCTCACCTCCTGGCCGAGTCTGCGCACCGACATCCGCAACGCGGGCGGCACCTGGGTCGACGAGCAGGTGCACGTCTGCGAGCAGGGGCGCAGCACGCTGGTCACCAGCCGCAAGCCGGCCGATCTCAAGGCGTTCGACAAGGCGTTCCTGGAGGCGTTCGCCCGGCAGACCGCGTGACGCGACACGGTGAACGGTGAACCGTGGACGGCGGACGGCGGATAGGGCCGTCGGGACCGGGCTCGCGGGATGCGGCAACCGGCGCGAACGGTTCACCTGCGACAACAGGGTCACTCACTCACAGGGTCGCTCACTCACAACGGGGACACTCACTCATTCATGCATTCCGCCGCGGGGCCCCGCTCTCGGGCTCCCTCGCGCGTCCGGCCCCCGGCGACCGGACGGCGTGGATGACGACGCAGGTACTCGCCCTCCAGCTGCGCCATGCGCGTGTTGTGCGTCCGCAGGGCGTCGTTCGAACCGTAGAGCAGCGTGTCGTGGCGGGTGCGGTGGATCGTCTCCAGCTCCTTCATCAGCTGCTGGTCGTCCAGCCGGTCCGGGTCGACTCCGGTCATGGTGTACCCCGCTCGTCGTGGCCCCGGCGCGGTCCCGGTGCTCGCCGGGCAGGCGCTGCCGCGAGTGGCGCCCGAGTGGCGTCCGGGAGGGGGCCGTGGATCTCGCCGTCCTCCCTCCACTCTACGAACTTCCGGGCCCCCGGTCCTCCGGGAAGCGCCCGGACAGCCGGTCTCCCGGTCACACCTCGCCCACCGAGCCCTACCGGGCCCGCTCCACGCGCCGCTCGTCCCACACCGGCTCCGCCGTCTCCCGGAGCCGGCCGTCGGAGCCGAAGACCAGATAACGGTCGAAGGAGCGGGCGAACCAGCGGTCGTGGGTGACCGCGAGCACCGTCCCCTCGTACGCCTCCAGGCCCTCCTGGAGGGCCTCTGCCGACTCCAGGTCGAGGTTGTCGGTCGGCTCGTCCAGCAGCAGGGCCGTGGAGCCCTCCAGCTCCAGGAGCAGGATCTGGAAGCGTGCCTGCTGGCCGCCGGAGAGCTTCTCGAAGCGCTGCTCGGCCTGGGCGGTCAGCTCGTAGCGGCGCAGCCTGGACATGGCGGCGCCGCGGTCCTGGGAGTGCTCGGTCCACAGGATGTCGAGGAGCGCACGGCCCTGGAGCTCCGGGTGGGCGTGCGTCTGGGCGAAGTGTCCGGGAACGACGCGCGCACCGAGCTTCCACTCGCCCGTGTGGGCGACGGTGTCGCCGGCGAGCAGACGCAGGAAGTGCGACTTGCCGGAGCCGTTGGAACCGAGCACGGCGACCCGCTCGCCGTAGAAGACCTCCAGGTCGAACGGCTTCATCAGTCCGGTGAGCTCAAGCCCCTTGACGGTGATGGCCCGTACGCCCGTACGCCCGCCGTGCAGCCGCATCGTGATGTCCTGCTCGCGCGGCGGCTCCGGAGGCGGTCCGGCCTCCTCGAACTTCCGCAGCCGGGTCTGCGCCGCCGCGTACCGGGACGCCAGCTCATGGCTGATGGACGCCGCCTGCCGCAGATTCAGCACCAGCTTCTTCAGCTGGGCGTGCTTCTCGTCCCACCGCCGACGCAGCTCCTCGAACCGGGCGAATCGCTCCCGCCGCGCCTCGTGATAGGTCGCGAAGCCGCCGCCGTGCACCCAGGCGTCGGCGCCGGTGGGGCTGGGCTCGACGCTGACGATCTTCTCGGCGGCACGGGCGAGGAGCTCCCGGTCGTGCGACACGAAGAGAACGGTCTTGCGGGTCTCCTTGAGCCGCTCCTCCAGCCAGCGCTTCCCGGGTACGTCGAGATAGTTGTCCGGCTCGTCGAGAAGCAGTACCTCGTCGGTGCCGCGCAGCAGCGCCTCGAGCACGAGCCGCTTCTGCTCTCCGCCGGAGAGCGTCCGCACCAGCCGCCACTGCGCCTTCTCGTACGGGACGCCGAGCGCGGCCATCGTGCACATGTCCCAGAGCGTCTCGGACTCGTATCCGCGTACCTCGGCCCAGTCGGAGAGCGCCTGCGCGTAGCGGAGCTGGGCAGCTTCGTCATCGACGGCCATCATGTCGTGCTCAGCCGCGTCGACCGCCTTGGCGACTTCCTGTATACGGGGCGACGCCACGGACACCAGCAGCTCTCGTACGGTCGTGTCATCCCGCACGGACCCCACGAACTGTCGCATCACGCCCAGCCCGCCGCCCACGGTGACGGTCCCTCCGTGCGGCTTCAGCTCCCCCGAGATCAGCCGCAGCAGCGTGGTCTTACCGGCCCCGTTGGGCCCCACCAGCGCGACGACGGCCCCTTCCCCCACCCGAAACGACACATCGCCGAGCAGCGCCCTCCCATCGGGAAGGTAGTACTCAAGATGCGCGGCTTCGAGGTGTCCCATGGGGAGGCATTCTCCGGCCAGGCAGGACCGACGAGCAAACTCATATTCGGAGGGAGCCCTCCCCATTCCCCGAGGCTCCGCCCCCAGCCCCCCGGTGCCGGCCTGAACGACCCCGCCCTCGAACGCCGGACGACCCGCTCACTCATCCCCGCCTCCGCCACCATGTCGTCCATATAGCAAGACAAGGGGTCTCAGTATGCGACATGCAGGCGTACGGTGGCGATGCGTAACCGACGAGAAGAAGCGAAGGGGATCGGTCATGTCGAAGTCGCAGGAGACCGCCGTCTACACGCACGGCCACCACGAGTCCGTACTGCGCTCGCACACCTGGCGCACCGCCGCCAACTCGGCGGCCTACCTGCTCGACTCGCTGAAGCCCCACATGAAGATCCTGGACATCGGCTGCGGCCCGGGCACCATCACCGCCGACCTGGCCGAACTGGTCCCCGACGGTCACGTCACCGCCGTCGACCACGCGCCCGGAATTCTGGACCAGGCCCGGGCCGTGGCCACGGAACGCGGCCTGGACAACGTCGAGTTCGGGGTCGCGGACGTCCACGCACTGGAGTTCCCGGACAACACCTTCTGCGTGGTCCACGCCCACCAGGTACTGCAGCACGTGGGCGACCCGGTGCAGGCGCTGCGCGAGATGTACCGCGTCACCAGGCCGGGCGGCTTCATCGCCGTCCGGGATGCGGACTACTCGGCGATGACCTGGTACCCCGAGGTGCCGGGCATGACCGACTGGCAGGACCTGTATGTGCGCGTCGCCCGCGCCAACGGAGGCGAGCCGGCCGCCGGCCGCCGTCTCAAGTCGTGGGCACTGGCGGCCGGGATCAAGGACATCACGGCGACGTCGAGCACCTGGACCTTCGCCACCGAGGACGAGCGGGAGTGGTGGGGCGGACTGTGGGCCGACCGCACGCTGGCCTCGGCGTACGCGGACCGCGCCATCGAGGGCGGCCACGCGACGACCGCGCACCTGCACGCCGTATCGGAGGCGTGGCGGGAATGGGCACGGCAGGAAGACGGCTGGTTCTCTGTACTGAACGCGGAAATTCTCTGCCGAAAGGAAGCGTGACCGGCCCGCTTCGGGAAACCCGGACGGCAGGAGGTTCCACGCCGGAGCAGCCCGAGGACCTGATTCAGGTCTTCGGGCCTTTGAGCCTTCGGGCCTTCGGGCCTTCGGGCCTTCGGGCCGCGATCCGTGCCGTCACCCTTCAATTCGCGCACCATTCAACTCACGCAAGAGCAATAGGCGCGCAAACAGGGAGGGGACACGTGCGCGCGTCAGCGCACGACCGCCGTCTCCACCAGCCGCCGCGCCGCCGCCGCGATCGACTCGGCGTCGATGCCCGCGGCGTGCAACTGCTCGGCGGGGGTCGCCGAGCCCGGCATCGTACGGACGGCGAGGCGCACCAGGCGTGGCACCGGGCGGCCGTCGAGGAAGGCGTCGAGGACCGCGTCGCCGATGCCGCCCTCCGCGCGGTGGTCCTCCACGGTGACGAGGCAGCCGGTGTGCTCGGCGGCCTCGCGCAGGGTGCGGCGGTCGACGGGCTTGACCGAGTAGAGGTCGATGACCCGGACCTGGATGCCCTCGCGGTCGAGCGACGCGGCGGCGGCCAGCGCCTCGTGGACCGTGACGCCGGCGGCGACGAGCGTCAGCCGGTCCGCGTCACCGGCGCGCAGCACCTTGCTGCCGCCGATCGGGAACTCCTCGGTGGGGCTGTAGATCACCGGGGTGTCCCCGCGCGAGGTGCGCAGATAGCGGATGCCCTCGCAGTCCGCCATCGCGGCGACGAGCTTGGCCGTCTGGTTGGCGTCGCACGGGTACAGCACGGTCGAGCCGTACGTCGCCCGGAACATCGCCAGATCCTCCAGACCCATCTGCGAGGGACCGTCCTGGCCGATCGAGACGCCCGCGTGCGAGCCGACGAGGTTGATGCCGGAGCCGCTGATCGCGGCCATCCGGACGAAGTCGTGGGCGCGCGTGAGGAACGCCGCGAACGTGGAGGCGTACGGCACCCAGTCGCGCGCGGCCATGCCGACCGCGGTCGCGACGAGTTGCTGCTCGGCGATGTAGCACTCGAAGAAGCGGTCGGGGTGCTCCTTGGCGAAGAACTCCGCGCGGGTCGAGTCGCTCACCTCGCCGTCCAGGGCGACGACGTCACCGCGGGCGGTGCCGAGCGCGGCGAGCGCCTGCCCGTAGGCGTCGCGGGTGGCGACCTTGTCCCCGGTGTCGTAGCGGGGCAGTTCGAGGTGGCCGGAGCGGACGGCGTGCAACATCCTCGCCGGGGGCGCCTGTTGGACCTCGACGTGATGGTCGCGCACTCCGCCGAGCTCGGCGATCGCCTCCTCGGCGTCCGGCAGCGGCTTGCCGTGCAGGCCCTCGCGGTCCTGGACGGATGCGACGCCCTTGCCCTTGAGGGTGCGGGCGATGATCGCGGTCGGCTGTCCAGCGGTGGACCCGGCCTCGGCGTACGCGCGGTCGATGGCGTCGACGTCGTGCCCGTCGATCTCCACGGTGTGCCAGCCGAAGGCCTGGAACCGGCGCCCGTACGCGTCCAGGTCGTGCCCGTGCCGGGTCGGCCCGCGCTGCCCCAGCCGGTTGACGTCGATGATCGCGACGAGGTTGTCGAGGTGCTCGTAACCGGCGTGCTCGGCGGCCTCCCACACGGACCCCTCGGCGAGTTCGCTGTCGCCGCACAGCACCCACACCCGGTATCCGGTGTGGTCGAGCCGTTTGCCGGCCAGTGCGATGCCGACGCCGACGGGCAGCCCCTGCCCGAGCGAGCCGGTGGCCGTCTCGACCCACGGCAGCCGCCGGGGTGTCGGGTGCCCTTCGAGCCGGCTGCCGAGCTTGCGGAAGGTGAGCAGCTCGGGCTCGCTGATGGCCCCGGCCGCCTTGTACGCGGCGTACAGGAGCGGTGAGGCGTGGCCCTTGGAGAGGACGAAGCGGTCGTTGCCGGGATGCTGGGGGCGCTCGAAGTCGTACCGCAGGTGCTTGGCCAGCAGGACCGCCATCAGGTCGGCCGCGGACATCGAGGACGTGGGGTGCCCGGAGCCGGCGGCGGCGGACGCGCGCACGCTGTCGACGCGCAACTGCTGTGCGAGGTCGCTGAGTTGACGGCTACTCATGGCTTTCGTCGGGTTCATGGGATTCATGGCGTTCATGGTGTTCACGACTCTCCTTCCGGACGGCTCTCGGTCGTGCCGAGGGCACCGGCCACCCGCGCCGGTTCCGGCGGGGCGGATACAGAAAGTAGTCGGTCGGATGGAGCAGGGTGATGTCGGCGATATCGGCGAAGTCGGCCTGGTGCCGGGTCGGCCGCGTCGGCGTGCGGGCCGGCCGGTACTCGGCGAAGCCGGCACCGACGATCACGATGCGGGATCGACTCACGGTTCGCCTCCGGCGATGTCGCTCGTACCTCGTGCCTCGTACTCATACTCGTCCTCGTACGTCCCACGGGGTACTCGTACGTTGCAGGGGCTTTCCGCGTCCCCCTGGTCGGCGCGTCCAAACCCGAAGCCCGTCCGAAACGATCTCCTCTCCGGCCGGCCCCAACTAGGCTCGTCCGCATGGAGATTCTGGGAGCCACGTTGCGGATCTGCGTCGACGACCTGGAGGCTTCGGTCCCCTTCTACGAAAGATTGGCGGGCGGGCAGGCCCTGCGGTTCGAGCGCGGTGGTGTGTCGGTGGCAGCGGTGGGCTGTTTCCTGCTGATGAGCGGACCCGAGGCCGAACTGGAGGTCCTGCGGAAGGTCGCCGCGACCATCGCCGTCAAGGACGTCGAGGACACCCATCGGGTGCTCAGCGAGCTGGGCGCGCGCATTCTGGCCGGGCCGGTGGGCACACCGGCCGGCCGCAACCTGATCGCCATGCATCCGGATGGCGTGGTGTACGAGTACGTGGACCGCGGACCCTCGCACTAGCCGCCCGGTCCCTCACCCCCGCCGTCCCTCGCCGTCCCTCGCCGTCCCAGCCAGGTGGTTCGTCTGCGGAGCGCACGGCAGGAGCGGCGGGGGCGGGGGAAACCCCTCACTCGACCGGCGGTCGCATGCGGAAGTCGTAGCGGGCCGGCAGCGGCTCGTCCGTCAGACGGGACCACAGGTCGCCGATCGCCTCCGCGCCCTCCCGCAGGTCGGCCACCTCGAAACCCTCGTCGAAGACGGCCCGCGCGCCGTCCCGGTCCCCTTCGGCCAGCAGCAGCTCCGCCTCGATCAGGCGGAATCGGCCGCGCGAGCGCGTAACGGGCCGCAACCGCTCCCACACACCCCGCGCCTCCCCCGTACGCCGTACCGCGAGCAGCGCGCCGAGGGCCTCCCGCCCGAGCGCGGCGGTGGCCGCGGTCCAGGCCGCGCCGTCGTCACGCCGCTCCTGACAGAGATCGTCGAAGGCCTCGGCGTACCGGTCGGCGGCCCGCTCCCGGTTGCCGGCCTCCTGGTCCGCGACGGCCAGACAGCGCAGCAACGGCCAGAGCGACGGGGCGAGTTCGAGGGCGCGCTCCCAGCTGCGTACGGCCTGCGCCAGGTCCCCGGCGTGCCACTGGGCCACGCCGAGGTGGTATTCGGTGAGCGGCCTGGCGGGCGCGGTCTCCAGCATGTCCCGCCAGTGCGGGGCGACCAGGGTCTCACCGGGCGGCCCGGCCCGCCGCGGCTCGGGAAAGGCACCGGTCCGCAGCAACTCCGCCCATGGCGCCTGCGCCTCACCGAGCGTGGACTCCTCGAACGGTGTCCCCGGCACCTTGCAGGAGGCGCGCAGCACTTCGAGCGCACCCCAGCCGGACCCGACGGCCAGTACCTCGCCGGGCTCGGCATCGGCCTGCGGCAACCACGCCTCGTACGCCGCGTCGACGTCGGCGCGCGGCAGGGCGCCCTCCAGCCGGTCTTCCACCTCCGCCCGTGCCACCGCCCAGTCCGGACCGTGCACCGCGCCCGCATCCGTCGCCAGCGGCCCGTACGCCTCCAGCCAGGACACCTCGCTCTCCGCCTCCAGCCGCACATGTTCCAGCTGGGTGCGGGCGAGCCCGGCCTGGATCTCGCAGTAGCCGCCGGTGCCGGGCTCGGTGAGCCATTCCTGCCAGCGCCGGCCGCCGGCACCGGAGCCCCAGACGAACAGCTTGCGCCCGCGCAGCGGGTCGGTGGAGGTCTGCACGAGCCCGGCGCCCGCCTCGTCGAGCGCGGCGATCCAGCGGCGCTGCCCCTCGGGCACCTCGTAGAAGTAGTCGGCGGGGAAGGCACTGCGCGGGGGGTACGTGCGGTCCGCCCCCTCGTACTCCGGTACCGGCACCCGGCGCAGCCGTCGCTCGTACCCGAAGTGCCAGGCCTCGTCCGCCGGGGCCAGCACCCTGCGTTCCTCGGGGACGGCGATGTTGGACCACCAGTACACGGGCGCGGGTTTCTCATGCGGATTGCGGACGCGGACGCCGACGTAGAGGAAGTCGGAGCCCTCCGGCAGCCACAGATCGACCTGGAAGGGCAGATCGCGCAGCCGTTCCCACTCCCACAGGCGGAGCATCTCGCCGCCGTCGGGGGCGGGGACGCGGGCCGCGTGCAGGGGTGCGCAGGACAGGGTGGTGTGGCCCGTCGCGCCGATGTTCCACTCGATGCCGCCGGAGAACCAGGCTCCGTTGAGGGCGAAGCAGGCGGGCTGCAGCACCGGGTTGCGGTAGAGGAGTTCGGCTTGCGAGGGCTTGTGGAACAGCGAGACCACCCGGCCTCCGTAACCCGGCAGCACCACCGTCCGCAGCCGGTCGTTCTCGATCACGATCGTGTCGATCCCGCGCGGCTCGCGCCGTCTGTCGTACCCGTCCCGGATGCGCTCCGGCAGGATGCTCCGCAGCGGCTCGTAGCCGATCTGCCGGGCCAGGTCGCGCGGCAGATCGGCGCGATCGCGATCGTCGACGCGGTGCGTCTCGTCGAGCGGCCGCAGGGGTGGCAGCGGGTTGTTCGGGCCCAACTCCGCTACCGGCAGGGTCAGTACGTCACGTCGGATCGTCGTCACGATGACCATGGAACAGGGACATCGGCCACCTGACCAGGGTCTCCGCTCGTCAGGATCCGGTCAGGATTCCGCAAAGGCGGCCACGACGATCAGCCGGAAGCGAGCATCTCCGAGGTGATCGCCCACCGCTCGTGGTCGCGCCACGCCCCGTCGATGTGGATGAAGTCCGGCGAGAACCCCTCCAGCCGGAAACCGCACCGCCGGGCGAGCGCGATGGAGGCCGCGTTCCCGGGCTGGACGTTGATCTCCAGCCGGTGCAGTCCCATCCGTCCGAAGGCGTACCGGATCACGAGCCCGAGCCCCTCGGCCATGAGTCCGCGTCCCGCGGCGTGTGCGAAGGCGCCGTACCCGAGGGCCCCGCTCAGGAAGCCGCCCTCGACGATGTTGTTGATGTTGATGAAGCCCGCGATGGCCCCGCCATCCCGCTCGCAGACCAGGAACCCGGCCTTCGTCCGGTCCTCGATGAGCCGCCCCGCGTACGCGGCGTAGGCGTCGGCGCTGCCGGGCGGGAAGAGCCAGGGCTGGTGCAGCGCCTTGCTCTCCCGGGCCCGGGCGGTGAACTCGGCGGCGTCGTCGTACGTGAAGTGCCGTATGCCCACGCGGGGGCCCTCGGCGAGATAGGCGGAGGCGTTCTCAGGCATCCCGACACAGTACGCGACGCTCTCGTGCCCTGGTGCTGCCGGCAGGAGCCGTCAACCCGCGTGGCACGTCCCTCCGGACGCTGGTCGACCCAGCCCGCACAGCTGTAGGCCGAGGAGGGTGCCCGACGTCGCCCGGGCGCCGGGCGTGCGCGTGACAGTCCGCCACAGGTTCGTTACGGATCGCCGATCCGACTGGAGAGCCTTCGGAGCTCTTCGGACTCATGCCTCCAGCATGGATCGCCGGGCGGCGGCTCGCTCGGCGAAAGGCTCCTCGGGGTGACTCAGCCGACTCGGCCCCTCCGTCCCCTTGGGCCGCTAGGCCAACGCGGGCTCCTCCAACGTCAAGGTCCCCGCGTCCGCGTCGAGCTCGGCCCGCACTCCGAAGGGGATCGTCAGCGCGCCCTCACCGTGCCCGAATCCGAACTCCTCGACGATCGGCACCCCGAGCCCGCCGAGCCGGTCGATGAGCAGCGCCCGTACGCGCTCGTACGGCGAGCAGCGCGCCCAGGAGCCGAGCAGAATCCCGGTGACCCCGTCCAGCCAGCCGGCCCGCAGGAGCTGGGTGAGCACACGGTCCAGGCGGTACGTCTCCTCGCCCACGTCCTCCAGGCAGAGCAGACCTCCCCGCGCGGAGCGCCGGGCGTGCGGGGTGCCCAGGTCGGCGGCGAGCATGCTCAGGCAGCCGCCGAGCAGCACTCCCCCGGCCCGCCCGGGCACGAGAGGTGCCGCGCCGCCGGACGCGATCACCCGTACCGTCTCCGGTTCGAAGAGCGTCGCCCGCAGGTGCTCCTGTGCCCGCGCGTTCTTGATGAAGTCGACGGCGGCGACCATCGGTCCGTGCAGGGTCGCGAGCCCTGCGCGGGCCGCGAACGCCTCGTGCAGCGCCGTGATGTCGCTGAAGCCGAGGAACACCTTGGGCCCGGCGGCCCGCATCGCGTCCCAGTCGAGGAGGTCGACCATGCGCTGGGCGCCGTAGCCGCCGCGGGCGCACAGCACCGCGGCCACGTCCGGGTCGCACCAGGCGGCCTGGAAGTCGGCGGCCCGGTCGGCGTCGGTGCCCGCGAGATAGGGGAACTCGGGGTGCCGGTCCAGGACATGCGGGGCCACGACGGGGTCGAGATCCCAGCCGCGCAGGATGTCGATTCCCGCCGCCAGCCGCTCCTCGACCACGGGACCGCTGGGCGCGACGACGGCGACGCGGGCCCCGGGGGCGAGACGGACGGGACGGGTCAGGGTTTTCACGGGGTGGGCTCCACGATCGGTGGGACGGACCGCGTCGGTACCCCGACGGGCTGTACTTGAGCGGTGAGTTCCAGGGCGGGGATGCCGGGCGGATTCAGCCCGAAGACCTGGGCGTACAGGGAGAGTTCGGACTCCAGGGTCCGCACCATGGTGTCAACACGTCGGAACCCGTGTCCCTCGCCCTCGAAGGTGATGTAGGCGTGTGGCACGCGTCGCTCGGTCAGGTGGGCCAGCCTGGCGAGGAACCGTTCGCACTGCGCGGGCGGGCAGATGACGTCGTCCAGGCCCTGGAGGAGCAGGAAGGGCGCGGTGATGCGGTCGGCGTGCTCGGCGGGCGAGCGTTCCACGTACCGGCCCGGCACCTCGGCGAGCGGCCCGATCAGCGTCTCGAGGTACTGCGACTCGAAGTCGTGGGTCTCCCCCGAGCCCCATTCGCTGAGATCGAGGACCGGATAGAGGATCGTGCCGCAGGCGTAGACGTCGGTACCGGTCAGGGAGGCGGCGGCGGTCCAGCCGCCCGCGCTGCCGCCGCGGATGGCGAGCCGGCGCCGGTCGGCGGTGCCCTCCTCCGCGAGGGCGAGCGCGACGGCCGCGCAGTCCTCGACGTCGACGACGCCCCACTGCTCGCGCAGCCGGTTGCGGTACTCCCGCCCGTGTCCCGCCGATCCCCCGTAGTTGACCTCGGCGACTCCGATGCCGCGCGAGGTGAAGTAGGCGATCTCCAGGTCGAGGACGAGGGTCGCCCGGCCGGTGGGTCCGCCGTGCGCCCACACGACATAGGGCGGCAGTTCGTCGCCGGGTGCGACGTGGTCGGGGTGGTGCGGCGGGTAGATGTGGGCGTGGACCTCGCGCCCGGCGGGGCCGGTGAAGGTGCGGATCTGCGGCTCCGGGTAGTGCGCGGGGTCCACCGGGTCGGCGTGGGCGGCGCCGATCACCCGGGCGCGGCCGGTGCGGGCGTCCAGTTCGACGACCTCGTACGCGCTGCGGGGGCTGGCCGCGACGCCCACGATCCGGCTGCCGTGGGCGCCGAGCGTCGGGGTGAACTCGGTCCAGGGGCCGGCCGCGTCGACGACCTCGCCGGTCTCCGGGTCCAGGATGCCGAGCGCGGTGGCGCCCCGGCCGTGCACGACGGCGACGAGCCCGCTCTCCAGCGGCGCGAACCAGCGGTAGCCGATCTTCCACAGCGGCCCGCCGAACTCCTCCTCCCGGGGGCAGACGGGCGCCTCCTTCCCGAACCGGTACAGGTTCCACCAGCCGGTGCGGTCGCTGGCGTACAGCAGGGTGCCGTCGAAGGCCCAGTCCGCCTGGGCGATCGACTCCTCCGGTCCGCCCGCGACGGGCCGCGCGCCGCGCAGGGTGCCGTCCTCGGCGACGTCCGCGAGGATGAGTTCGGTGCCGTCCCACGGCATCCGCGGGTGGTCCCAGGCGAGCCAGGCCGCCCGCCCGCCGTCGGGCGAGAGCCGGGGGCCGGTGACGAACCGGTGGCTCCCGTCGGTGAGTTCGCGCACCGCGTCGCGGTCCTGCGCCGCCGACCCGTCGAGCGGCACCGCGGCGACGATCCGTCGTACGTCGGTGGGCCCGTCCCCGGTGAACTCCTCCAGCACGCACCACACCTCGCCCCGTTCGGGGTGCAACTGCGGGTCAACCCAGCGCAGTCCACCGCCCACGGGGGACACGGGGGTCAACGGGCGCGGCTCACCGGCCGCGGCACCGGACTCGTAGGCGTAGAGCCGCTGGTCGGCGAAGTTCACGAACACCACGAACGGCCCTTCCGGGCGCATCTCGCCGGCCCATGGCTGTCCGCCGTACTCGATGACCCGGCTGCGTACGTTCCAGGGGGCCGGCAGCACCGACTCCTCCGTACCGTCGGCCCGTCGCCGTACGAGCGCGCGCCGTCCGCCCTCCGTGGGCCGGGGTTCGGTCCACCACGCCTCGTCGCCGACGAAGCCCACGAACTCGGGATGCCCGTCGTGCGCGGCGGCGAGTGCCGCGTCGATGGGCGAGGGCCACGATCCGTACTCCAAGGTCCGCATCCCTTCTCCCTACCCCTGGGTCGTGCGCAGAAAGCGGTCGAGGACGCGAACACCGAAGTGCAGTGCCTCGACCGGGACACGTTCGTCGACGCCGTGGAAGAGTGCCTGGTAGTCGAAGCCCTCGGGGAGCTTCAGCGGGGTGAAGCCGTAGCCGGTGATCCCGAGCCGCGAGAACTGCTTGGCGTCCGTGCCGCCCGACATGCAGTACGGCACCACGTGCCCCTCGGGCGCGAACTCCTCGACGGCGGCGCGCATATGGGCATACGTCGCCGAGTCCACCGGCGCCTGGAGGGCCACCTCGCGGTGGTGGAACTCCCACTCCACGTCAGGGCCGGTCAGCAGATCCAGGGTCGTACGGAACTCCTCCTCGCCGCCGGGCAGATAGCGGCCGTCGACGTACGCGACGGCCTCCCCCGGAATCACGTTGATCTTGTAACCGGCGCTGAGCATGGTCGGGTTGGCGCTGCCCCGCACGGTCGCTTCGACGAGCGCGGCGGCGGGGCCCAGCTTGTCGAGCAGCCCGTCCACGTCGTCCAGGTCCGCGTCGATGCCGTACAGCGCGGCGAGTTCGGTGAGGGCGGCGCGGACGGTCGGAGTGAGCCGCAGGGGCCACTCGTGAGCGCCGATCCGCGTGATCGCGGCGGCCAGGCGGGTCACCGCGTTGGCCCGGTTCACCTTGGAGCCGTGGCCCGCCCGCCCGCGCGCGGTGAGCTTGAGCCAGCCGGTGCCGCGCTCCCCCGCCGCGATCGGGTAGAGCTCCCGGCCGCCGCCGTCGTGGAAGGTGAACGCCCCGGACTCGCTGATGCCCTCGCTGCAGCCCTCGAACAGCTCCGGATGGTGGTCGGCGAGGAACCCGGACCCGTCCTCGGCGCTGGCCTCCTCGTCGGCCGTGAACGCGATCACGAGGTCGCGCCGGGGCCGGACGCCGAGGCGCGCCCACAGCCGTACGACCGTGAGGATCATCGCGTCCATGTTCTTCATGTCGATCGCGCCACGCCCCCACACGACCCCGTCGCGGATCTCCCCGGAGAACGGGTGCACGCTCCAGTCCTCGGCCTGCGCGGGCACCACGTCGAGATGACCGTGGACGAGCAGCGCGTCGGCGGACGGGTCGGTGCCTTCGAGGCGGGCGACGACGTTCGTACGGCCCTTGGTGCGCTCCAGCAGCATGGGCTCGAGGCCCGCCTCCGCCAGCCGCGCGGCGGCGTACTCGGCGGCGGGGCGCTCCTGGCAGTCGCCGCCGCCCCGGTTGGTGGTGTCGATGCGGATGAGGTCCGAGGTGAACCGCACGACCTCGTCCAACGCCCGCTCGTCCACATTCCGATCTTCCACGGCCTGATCTTCCACAGCCTGCCGGTCAGCCATACTGTTCCTCCACCGCGGCCGAGACGATCGTGGTGACCGCCTTGAAGGTGCGAATCCCCTCGTACATGGTGTCGCTGGTGTACGCCACCTTCCGCTCCCCGATGCGCCGCACGCCCGGCACCACGGTGGCCGCCATCGACAGGTGCTCGGCGTCGAATTCGAGCGCCACGGTGAACGGGCCGCCGCCCACCAGCGGTTCCTGACGTACCGCCAGGGAGGCGGCTTCCTTGGCCGCGGCACGGATGTCGGCGGCGGTCCTGGCCGGCGTACGGCATACCGCCGCGTACCGCGACACATGGTCCTTGACGGCGACCTTGAGTGCCTCCGGCGCGTAGCCGAGCGCGTCCTCGCAGGTCAGGTCGTCGCCGGTGACGAGCACGACGGGCACCCCGAACTCGGCGACGACATGCGAGTTGAGCAGGCCCTCGCTGGCCCGTACGTCGTTCACCCACACCCCGGTGATGGAGTTGGCGAGGTAGGTGTGCGCGAGGACGCCCTCCGTGCCGGCGCCCGTGTGGTAGCCGACGAACGCGATCCCGTCGATGTCTCCGTGCTGCACGCCCTCCACCATGGACAGCGACTTGTGCCGTCCGGTGAGCATCTCGGCCCGCTCGTCGAGCCGTTCCAGCAGCAGGTTCCGCATGGACCAGTGGGCCTCGTTGATCAGCACCTCGTCGGCGCCGCCGTCGAAGAAACCGAGGACGGCGGCGTTGACGTCCGAGGTGAACATCGACCGGCACCGCTCCCACTGCGGTGTCCCCGGCAACACGTCGGCCGGCCAGGTCACCCCGGTGGCGCCCTCCATGTCGGCGCTGATGAGGATCTTCACGGTGCACCCTCCCCGCACGGGTCAGCGGCTGTCTCCATGCCGTGTCACGTTACGTCATGTGCCCGCATCCTCGCAGGTAGGAGGCGCGGGACATGGTGAGACACCGCGCGAAGGAACTCATGATGACGCGTCCACGCAGGCGGATCACGACCCTCGCGGCGACAGCCGCACTGTTTACCGGCAGGCGTACGCCTGGGCCGACGCCGTTCCCGCCTGCGCGGCCGGACCGGCTCCGAACAGCGCCACGGCCGCCGCGACGGCGGCGACCGGCTTGCGCAGGTGGATCATCGAGGTTCCTCTCGCTGACGCCGGGGACGGATCTCGCCGCCCGGCCGGCACGACCGAGGGGTGGGCCGGGGCGCTCGTATGCGCTTCGTGGCGTCCTGCTCGCCGACCGCCTGGTCGACGACGGTTTCCCCTCCCGGCGCGCCCAGGCGCCGGCTCAAAGGGCGAGCACGGCCCGGATCAGTCCTCGAAAACGGTCAGTACGACCCCGTCGAGCTCGATGCGGCGCGGGGTGCCGCCCTCGCCGCGCACCAGGGCGTCCAGGCAGCGCCGGAAGAGCGTCAGCTCCTCCTCGTTGAGGACGGCCGCCGCGAGGTCGAGGAGTTCGGTGAGCGCGCCCTCGGTCAGTATGTCGGGCAGCTCGCCGGAGAGCAGGACGACGGACTCACCGGTACTGCCCCGGACCACCGCGGTGGTGGGTCCTCCGTGCACGAACAGCACAAATCCCCCTGGGTTACACAGGGGTCGTGCGGCTCACGTGCCCCGAGCAGAATGAGAGACTAGCTGCGGATCTTGCCGGTTTCGGCGGTTCTGGATTCTTTTACCGGGACTGCTGAGAAGCGGAACCGGAGCACACGGACGGGCGTCTTCGCCGTACGGCTCTTGACCGGGCCAAAACCCGCCCCACCCACCGCCGACACACCAACCGCCCGGACCGAACCGAGGCCAACACCCCTCGCCGACGGGTCCGGCATCCGGCGGAGAGCCGTGGGACACCGGCGGCGAGCGAGTCCACCCGGGCACGCGTTGCCGCACCGGCCCCGGTCGGCCGACTTCGAGTCGGCCACGTAGACGCGGGTGCGGGCGTCCTTCGCGGCGCGGAGCGCCACGGCGCCCACGGCGGGCGTCGCGCGCCCGGCGGGGACGGCCGCCGCCCGCCGATGCCGAGCAGATCCCCTGCGGGGTCCGCCGCCCCGTCGTTCCCCGACGGCGGATGCCGAGCCGGCCGCGCGGACACGACATCCGCAAGCCCTCCACAACGACAGGCGACCCGGCGACCCGACCGTTCGAGTCAGTCGCGCCGGGCGTCGCGGCCCAGCAAGGACTCGACGAGCGCGGCGACATGGCGGCGGTCGTCGGCGGACAGTTGCTGGACGCTGGCGATGAGCAGGTCGACCTCGGGGTCGGGCGCCGCGCCGGGCTCACCGGCGGCGGAGGTCGAGTCGGCCGCGTACACATGGATGCCGCAGGCCTCCGCGGCGGCCCGGCGCACGGTGTCCAACGGGAGTCCGAGCCCCTTGGCCAGCCCTTCCAGCGTGCTGGGCTGCGGCATGCGGACCACTCGGTCGGCCGTGGCCAGGTGATGGACCGTGGAGCGCGGAATGCCGCCTCGGCGTGCCACCTCGCCGTAGGACCAGCGCTCACGGTCCAGGCGATCTCTGATGATCTGCTGCAGTGCGTTGGCCACCGATGGTCACTTCCTGCTCGCCGCCGGACGGAACTCTTCCAAGCGGGATCGATTCTACGGGGGGCTTCGCGCCTGCCCCAGAAGTCTTTCCCCGAACCGCTTGCGCGGCGGGCTCCAGGGCTACTACTGTCCAATCTCGTTGGACAGCACGTCCGACAAGATTGGACAGAGCCTGGGGGGAACCTGCCTCTGTTCGATCGGAAATGTCTATCCCTGAGGGGGAATTGATCATGATGGACAACCGTGAACTCGACACCGAGTCCGCCGAGCTGCTGCCGGGCCGCGAGGCCCTCGGCCGGCTGAAGTTCAGCTTCGGCCGCACCGTCAACGTGACCAAGCACGTCGCCAACATCAGCGCCCACAACGAGTCGGCCGCCCTCAACGACCACTCCAGCTGGTCGGACGCGGCCTCCAGCGCCGCGCAGGCCATCAACGTCACGCAGTAACCGGCTTCGGATGCGCACCGCTTCCGCACCACCGGATGCCCGCCCGCATCCGTGTCACCGGACGCACCCACGCATCCGTCCCCGTGCCACCACCACAACGACATCAACGAACCACGTCCCGAAAGGACATCCCATGAGCATGGACATGAACGAGCTGCAGTCCGAGTCCGCCGAGCTGCTCCCCGGCCGTGAGGCCCTCGGCCGGCTGAAGTTCAGCTTCGGCCGCACCGTCAACGTGACCAAGCACGTCGCCAACATCAGCGCCCACAACGAGTCGGCCGCCGTCAACGACCACTCCAGCTGGTCGGTGGCCGAGTCCAGCGCCAACCAGGCGATCAACGTCACGCAGTAACACCCGCCGCACAACGGCAGTTCGGCGGACCGCGCCCGGGGGCGGGCGCGGTCCGCCCTTGGGGGGGAAGGACCACACATGACGGCACTGGGGGACGGGCCCGCGTTGCTGTACGACACCGGGTCGCCGGTGCCGGGACCGGGGGGAATTCCGGTCACCTACGAGCAGTTCGCCACCGGGAGCCTGCCGGTGGTCGGCGTCGGCGTCGAGGCACTGCCGGTGCCCCGGCTGAGCTCCGGGCTCAAACTGCACGGGGAGTACCAAGGGTCGGGCTTCACCGAGCCGAAGTACATCGCACGCCGCGGAGACGGCCAGGTCGTGCAGCTGTCGCGACTGCTGTACCTGGTCGCCTCCGCGATCGACGGCGTCCACGACATCGAGACCATCTCGCACCGGGTCAGCGCCCGTTACGGCCGCGAGCTCAGCGCCGACAACGTGCGCTACCTGGTCGAGGAGAAACTCGATCCGCTGGGTGTCACGGTGCCGGAGGGCAAGGAGGAGGACGAGGTCTCCGCGCCGCGCTCGGACCTGCTCCTTGCCCTCAAAGGGCACCGGATCATGTTCAACGAGCGCAGGGCGGACCGGATCGCCCGCTCCCTGGCCTGGCTGCACCGCCCCGCGGTGGTCGTGCTGACACTGGCGGCGGCCGTGGCCATGGACGTCTGGCTGTTCGGCTTCTTCGGCGCGGTGGAACCCGTGCTGCAGGTGCTCGACCAGCCGGTACTGATGCTCGTCGTGTTCGCGCTCACCGTGGCCTCGCTGGTCTTCCACGAGTTCGGCCACGCCTCGGCGTGCAGATACGGGGGCGCGCGGCCGGGGTGCATCGGCTGCGGGCTCTTCCTCATCTGGCCGTCCATGTACACAGACGTGACGGACATCTACCGGATCGGCCGGGCCGGACGGCTCCGTACCGACCTGGGCGGGGTGTACTTCAACGTCGTGTTCATGCTCGCAATGGCGGGCGCGTACTTCGCCACCGGGCAGCAGTTCTTCCTCGCCACGGTCTATCTCGGGCACTTCGAGATCCTGGAACAGCTGATGCCGGCCGTCCGGCTGGACGGCTACTACATCCTGGGCGACCTGGCGGGGGTCCCGGACCTCTACGGCAAGATCAAACCGATTCTGCTGAGCACGATGCCGGGGCGGCGCGGCAAGGCGGCCCGTGCCGAGGTCGTCGGCCTCAAGAAGTCGTCCCGCACCATCATCACCACCTGGGTGCTGACGATGGTGCCGCTGCTGGTGGGCGAGCTCGGGTACGCGCTGTGGAACCTGCCGCGGATCGTCGCGACGATGGTCCGCTCGCTCACCGACCAGCTCGTGGGTACCGGGGACGCCTTCGCGGGCGGTCAGATCGCCGCGGCGCTGATGGGCGTGGTCGGCTGCTTCATGCTGCTGTGCCCGATGGTCGGCGTGGTCTATCTGTCGGTCAAACTGGGCGGCCGGGTCTTCCGCGCCGCCAAGGGCTCGACGGCGGACAAGCCCCGGCTGCGGGTGGCGCTGTGCGGACTGGCCCTGGTCGGTCTGGGCACGCTGAGCTACGCGTGGGTGTCGGGTGTGACGCCCGAGCCACTGCCGAAGCGGCCGCCGATCGCGCCGATCCTCCAGCCCGGTGTGTCCACGGCCGAGCCGCCCGCCCGGCCCGCGACCTCCCCCGGCCCGCACACGTCCCCGTCCGACACCTCCGCGGCCCGGCCGTCGAACGCCGCGTCCCCCGGTGCCTCGGCCGCCGCCCCGCCGAGCGCGTCGGCCTCGCCCAGCGCGGACGCCACGGCCTCGACGTCACCCGGCGCCGCCCCGTCCAAGAAGCCGACCACGCCCGCCGGCGGCCCGGGTACGACGGGTTCCGCCTCGGCCGGCCCGCTCGCCGGTCCGTCCGCCCCGCCCAGCCCGTCACCGTCCGCCTCACCGTCCACGCCGGCGCCCTCGACGGACCCGCCGGCCCCGACCGACTCCGTCAGCGCGAGCGGCGCGCCGAGCCCGGCCACCCCGTGACCGCCCTCGGCGATCACCGCACCGTGGCCGTCGTCCCGCTGAACCCATACCGCAGGAGACCCATGTGAGTACCCAAGTGAACACGCATCGAAAGCCCCACCCCATCGGACGGACCCTCTCCCGACGAGCCATGCGCATCGGCCTGTTCGCGGCCGGCGCGGCCGGTATCGCCGCCGCAGTCCCGGCCCAGGCCGCCACCGCCGCGGCGGGCGCGGTGGCCCACAACGCCGTCGCGGAGGACCACACCTTCAGTCACGCCGACCGGGCGCATCCGACCCAGGTCAAGGACTCCTTCAGCGTGCGTCAGCTCGGCACGGTGAACGCCGTGGGGGTGCACAACCAGGCCAACGCCGTCTCCGTGGGCTGCTCGGTGGACGCGCACTGCCGTTCGGTGGCGCTGTCCTTCCAGATCGTCACCCTCGCGGGCGAGCACACGCATCTGAACGCGGTGAACCTCAGCGACGCGGCCAACTCGCACTGCAACGGCTGCCAGACGCTCGCCGGCGCCTACCAGTTCGTCGTCTCCACCGCCAGTCCGTTCACGCTGGACGGCGCCACACAGACCAGGCTCGCCGACATCCACCGCAGGCTGGACGAACTGACCCGGTCCAACATCCCGGCCGCCGACCTCAAGACGAAGGTCGACTCACTGGCCGCCGAGGTCACCGGCGTCCTGCACGACGCCGTGGCGAACGCGCCCAAGGCCCCGGACCAGCCCGCCGTCGCGGTGCACCGCCACCTGGACGGCTGGCCCGGCCGCTGACAACGGCCACCGTGAGGGGTACGGCGTCACCGACCGGCCGGTGACGCCGTACCCGTGTTCCGGCTTCACCCAGCGGTACGCCCTGCCACCAGCCACTTCGACGGCAGCTCGATCCGCACGCCGTCGGCCGTGTACTCGGTGGTGACGAGCGGGAGTTCGCCGCTCGCGAGGACGGTCAGGCCTGCCGCGCCGAGGTAGTCGGGGACAGCGTCGTCGGAGACCTCGCCGGGTGCGATGCCGTGCCGGAAGATGGGGGCCAGCTTGGGCGGCGGTCCGTCGGAACCCTGGGCGAGCCCCATCAGAACGGGACGGGCCGCCTCGGAGAGTTCGACGAGAAAGGCCCGGCCGCGCTCCCCCACCAGGGTGGCGAGACCGTCCACCAGTGGCTGGCGGTCGTCCGGTTCGCACTGGTGGAGCACGCCCCGCATATAGACGTTGGCGTCGCCGAGCTCCGCGTGCAGGGTCTGCGCCTCGCTCTTCTCGGCCGCGTCGAGCAGCCGGTACATCGCCTGGGCCGCCGGATCGGCGAGGCGGGCGTGTTCGAGCGCGGCGGCCGAGAGGTCGGCGCCGACGACATGCGGGAAGCGGTCGGCCAGGAAGCGGGTCTGGGTACCGTTGCCACAGCCCAGGTCCACGATGGGCAGGTCGTGCGCCGCCACGTACGGCTCGAAGAGGGCGAGATGGATGCCCGCGGTCAGTGCGGGGTCCGCGTCCCAGAAGACGGCTCCCTGCTCCTCGGGGGCCTCGCGCCAGAAGCCCTCCCAGGCCTCCCTGTACCGACTTGTCACGCTCATGCCCGCTCCCCAGGTCGCCGTCGCAGCCCGCCGAGGATGGCGGGCGAGATCGGTTTATCGCGCCCGGCGTGCGGCGACAAGCACGGGGCGCATTTCCTGCACGGTTCGTTTCGACGCGTGTACGCCGATACGCGCCCCGTGCGCCCCCGTGAGCTCGCAAGCGCGTCCGCGTGTCACCGCCGCGGAAGCCGCTCGCAGTGTCAGCGCCTCGGCAGGGTCAGCTCGAACCACACGGTCTTGCCGGCGCTCGTGCGGCTCGTGCCCCACTCGCGGGCCAGCGTGCTGACGACGCGCAGCCCTCGGCCGAACTCCTCGCCGGGGCCCGCGCTCAGCAGCGTGGGCAGGGTGTGGTCGTCGTCGGCGACCTCGCACAGCAGGCTGTCGCCGCGCACAAGCCGCAGCTCGATCTGGCGGCCGTGCGCGTGCCGTACGGCATTCGTCACCAGCTCGCTGACCATCGACTCGGCGGGGTCGGCGAGCCGGGCCAGGCCCCAGTCGTGGAGCTGTTCGCGGACCACGGCGCGGGCCCGGCCCACCTCGACCGGGTCGAGAGAGAGCCGCCACTCGGCGACGTCCTCGGGTTCGATGCCGTTGAGCCGGGCCATCAGCAGCGCCACGTCGTCCTTGCGGCCGCCGCGGGTGTTGAGGGCGCGGATGATCGTGTCGCAGGCGTCGTCCATGGACGCGGCCGGGTGGGCGGCGGACTCGCAGAGGGTGGCGAGGCCGACGCCGATGTCCTCGCCACGCACCTCGACCAGGCCGTCGGTGCACATCACGAGCCGGTCGCCGGGCGCCACACGCACGCGTACCGCCTCGAAGGGCACGCCGCCGACCCCGATGGGCGCGCCGGTGGGCAGGTCGAGCAGCTCGCTGTGGCCGTCCTCGGCGCGGACCAGGACGGGCGGGATGTGGCCCGCGTTGGCGATCTGCAGCTCACCGGCGATGGGGTCGTAGACCGCGTACAGACAGGTCGCGAGGTAGTGCTCGCCGAGCCGCTGGGCCAGGTCGTCGAGGTTGCGCAGGAGTTGGGCGGGCGGCAGGTCGAGCGCGGCCATCGTCTGCACCGCCGTACGCAACTGGCCCATCATCGCGGCCGAGTTGAGGCCGTGGCCCATCACGTCGCCGACGACGAGGGCGGTACGGGAGCCGGGCAGCTTCACCGAGTCGAACCAGTCGCCGCCGACGCGTCCCAGCAGGGTGCCGGGCAGATAGCGGGTCGCGATGTCGCAGCCGGCCATGCGGGGCGCAATGTGCGGCAGCATGCTGTCCTGGAGGGTCTCGGCGACACTCTCCTGGTAGGTGTACATGCGCGCGTTGTCGAGGACGAGGCCCGCGCGGGCCGCGAGTTCGGCGCCGGTGACCCGGTCCATGTCGTTGAACTCGACGCGCTCCGGGTGGCGCAGCAGGATCATGAACCCGAGGACCACATTGCGGGCCTTCAGGGGGACGACCAGCATGGAGCGGTGGGTGATGAGCGGCCTGATGTCGCGCTTCTCGAACTGCGCGGCGATCATGTGGCCCATCTGCTCGCTGATGCGCGGCACGAGGACGGGCTCACCGGTGGTCATGCACTGGAAGAACGGGGTGTGCGCGGGGAACGGCATGGCCTCGCCGACCGGCACGACGTCGTCCCAGCGCCCCGGCTCGTCGGTGTGCTCGACGGCGACCCGGTGCCACATGGTGGTCGTGTCGGGCACGCCGTCGGGGAAGCCCTCACCGGCGACGACCTGTTCGCGCAGATAGGTGCCCGCCACGTCCGTGAAGCGCGGCACCACGGCCCGGCTGACCTCAAGGATGGTCTGTGCCAGGTCGAGGGAGGTGCCGATGCGCCCACTGACCTCGTTGAGGAACTCCAGGCGCTCGCGCACGGCGACGTATTCGAGGTCCTCGCCCTCCTCGTTCTGGAGCTCCTGCGGCAGGGGCTCACCGGAGGCCACCGCGCGCTCCGCGCGCTCCCGGCGCGCCTTGCGCTCCGCGCGCCGGGGCACGCCCCAGTCGGGGGTGACCGGCACCCGGTCGTTCTGGCTGAACTCCAGCACGGGATAGCCCAGTTCGAGGACCTGGGAGACGATGCGGGCGCCTTCGCCGACGCTCATGCTGGGCAGGATCTCGGGCAGTCCCCGGGCCAGTTCCTCGGCGCCGGGGAAGTCGGTGTGCAGCGCGAAGCCGGGCGCGATGCGCTCGACGACCACCTCGTCGTCCTCGTGGCGCATCGCGTCCGCGTCGGCGGCGAGCACGAGCAAACGCTCCTGTCCGGGACCGACCAGCGGATACGCCCACCACAGCACGTCGACGCGGTCGCGGCCCAGGTCGGGCACGGTGAGGCGGGCGCGCCCGGCGGCCGGGTAGGAGAGCCGTCCGTCGAGCGAGGACTCCAGTCCTGGGCCGAGTCCGTCGTACGCCGCGTACGCCCCGTAGGGCGCCGCCGTCTCGTTCTCCTCGGGGAGTGCGCCGGAGACAGGAAGCAGATCGACGGCGAGGCTGCCCACCGCGCCCTCCTTGGGCACGCCGAACAGCCGTCGGGCACCGGTGCTCCAGTGCGACACCAGACCGTCGCGGTCGACGACGACCACGGCCAGCGGGATGCGCCCGGCGTCGGTGTGCTCCACCGCGCCGTTCCCAGCTCCGCGGCTGAGAGGTGCGCCCACTTCGGTGCCACGCGCGGTGCCACTTTCTGTGCCACTTCCTGTGCCACTTTCCATGGCCGAGGCCCTTTCTCCCCACGGCTCCGCAAGATCTGTGCCGCCTCCACTACCGTACGGCTGCGGCCCGCCGCGATGTGCGGCAATACGGGAATTGACCTTTCCCGGGGGCGGCTCCGGCGCACCACCCGCCTCCGCGGAGGTTCCTGCGGCGGCGGTCAGTCTTCGTGGCCGAGCTGCAGATCCCGCTCCGTGCGCCCCCCACCGGCCACTTGCAGCACGGTGGCCACCGGCGGATAGCCCGCGGCGATCACGGTGTACTCGCCGGAGGAGAGGTCGACGAACCGGAACGTGCCGTCGGCGCCGGTGGTGAGCGTGTCCACCACGTTGCCCGCGGCGTCCAGGAGCGTCACGCGCGCGTCTTCGACGGGCCGTCCGCCGCCGGCCCGCACGGTGCCCCGGAGCACGGCGCCGCCCGCGAGTTCGACGTCCTGGCGGGTCTCGCGCGCGGCCTGCACGCTGACGGGCAGGGCGGCCGGGCGGAAGGCGGGCGCGCTGGCGGCGAGGGTGTACTCGCCCGCCACCAACTCCGTGATGACATAGCCCCCTTCACGCCCGCTGCGGGTGGTGGCCACGACTTCCCCGTGCACGTTGGTGAGGGTGACGATGGCGTCGCGCACGGGGGTGCCGTCCGCGGTCAGTACGCTCCCGGCGAGGCGTCCTGCGCCGCCGAGGACGACGTCCAGTTCCACGGGGCGCTCGCCGATCGTCACCGAGACGGCCTGTGGCTGGTGGCCGCCGGCCGCGGCGATCAGGATGTACGACCCCGATCCGGGCGTGGAGAGCGCGTACCGCCCGTCCTCGCCGCTGGCGCCCCGCCCGATCTGCTGTCCGGATACGTCGATGAGGGTGAGCGCGGCGCGTGGCACGACGGTCCCGTCGGGGTGCTGCACGGTGCCGCAGACGGGGATGCCGGCGGCGTTCGACGAACGGGCCTGCGGGATCGAGGCGTTCACCTGTGCGGTCTCCGGGTCGGCGGCGGGGGCGTTGTAGGACACCAACGGTTTCTCCTTGAGGAAACAGGCGATGAGCAGGCCTAGGGCGAGCACCGGCACGAGGTGGAGGAAGATCCGGGGCATGGCGTCCGCGTAGGCCCCGATGTAGTCGTCGCGCAGGGCGGCGGGCAGCGTGTGGACGAGCTGCGGGGTGATGGACGTGGAGTCCGGCAGGCCGGTGCCCGCGCGCGCGGGGAGGCGTTCGGCGAGGGCGTCCGAGAGCCGGTGGGCGAACAGCGTGCCGAAGATCGCGGCGCCGACGCTGCCGCCGATCTGCCGGAAGTAGTTGTTGGCGCTGGTCGCGGTGCCGAGGTCGGCCGGGCGCACGGAGTTCTGCACGGCGAGGACCAGGACCGGCATCACCATGCCGATGCCGGCGCCGAGGACGGCCATCCAGACGCTGTACTGCGCGCGGGGTGTGTCGACCTGGAGGCGGGAGAGCAGCCACATGCCGAGGACCGACAGGGCGCTGCCGAGGACCGGGTAGATCTTGTAGTGCCCGGTGCGGGTGATGAGCTGTCCGCAGACGACGGAGGCGCCGACGATGCCGCCCATCATGGGGAGCATCAGGAGTCCGGACTCGGTGGCGCTGGCCCCGTCGACCATCTGCAGGAAGGTCGGCAGATAGCTGGCGGCGCCGAAGAGGGCGACGCCGATGACGAGACCCACCAGGGCGGTGATGTTGAAGACACCGTCCTTGAACAGCCGCAAGGGGATGAGGGGTTCGGCGGCGAAGCGCTCGGCGACGAAGAAGAGGACGGTCGCGGCGAGCGCGCCCGCGCCGAGCCCCAGGATGACCCGTGAACCCCAGGCGTACTCGGTGCCGCCCCAGCTGGTCAGCAGGACCAGACAGGTCGACGCGGCGGCGAGCAGCAGCACACCGAGCACGTCGACGCGCCCCCGCACGGTGGGCTTCGGCAGTTTCAGGACGGCGGTGACGACGGCCAGGGTGACCAGGCCGAAGGGCACGTTGATGTAGAAACACCACCTCCAGGAAAGGTGGTCGGTGAAATAGCCCCCCAGGAGGGGCCCGGCGACCGAGGCGAGGCCGAAAGCGGCGCCGATCAGGCCCATGAAGCGGCCGCGTTCGCGGGGCGGCACGATGTCCGCGATGATCGCCTGTACGCCGATCATGAGGCCGCCCGCGCCGACGCCCTGGATCGCCCGGAAGGCGATCAGCTGGTCCATGGTCTGCGCCCGCCCGGCGAGCGCCGAGCCGACCACGAAGACGACGATCGCGAACTGGAAGACACCCTTGCGGCCGAAGAGGTCGCCGAGCTTGCCGTAGACCGGGAGTCCGACGGTGGAGGTGAGCAGGTAGGCGGTGATCGCCCAGGACATCCTGTCCAGGCCGTGCAGCTCACCGACGATCTTCGGGAGCGCGGTGGCCACGATCATCTGCTCCAGGGCGGCGAGCAGCAGCGCGAGCATGAGCCCGAAGAAGACCAACCGCACCTGGCGCGGGCTCAGCCGGGCGGTTCCGGGTGCCGTCGGAGGGGAGTGCTGCGGGGGCGCGGCAGCCGGTTCGTCCTTCACCAGAGTGATCCCGCCCACGTACCGCTCCCCTCGTCGCGCCCACTGCACAATTGCCGCTTATCGCGACAACTGCGAGTAAGCGCGACGAGTTACGGCGTACCGCAGCGTCGCGGGCAGATCCACTCGAAACGGTGAGGGTGACAACGGGCCCTGGAGAGTTGCCTCTTGGGCCGAGCGGCGCTCAAAGAAGCGTGCGTCCGGGCTACTTCTCCGTCTCGGCGGCGAGCTTGTCGAGCACGAGGCCGTAGATCCGGCCGAGGCCCTTGGGCGCGAAGGTCCTCTCGAAGAAGCCGCCGATGCCGCCGGCGCCGTTCCAGACGGTGGTGACGACCGCGCGGGACTTGCCCTCGCCGGCCGGGGTGACCCGCCAGGTGGTGACCATGGAGGAGTTGCGGTCCTTCTCGACGAGCTCGCCGTCGGTGGGCTCGGTGACCTCGAGCAGACAGTCGCGGACGCGCTTGCTGGTGGCCTGGAGCTTCCAGTGGACGAGGGTGCCCTCGCCGTCGCCGCCCTCGCGCACCTCGTACTCGCTGAAGTGCTCGGGCAGCAGCTTCGCGCGGGTGCCGCTGTAGTCGGCCAGGGCGTCGAACACCGCCTCCGCGTCCGCCGCGATGACCCGCTCCGTCGTGGCCTCGACCTGCGCCATTGCACTTCCTCCAGCACTTGGTGTCTCGGGGTGTGCGGCAAGCCAACCACCAGGCGGCCCGACCCCCCAAATCGGGGTCCCCATGGGGCACGGAAAGGGTCCCCGTCCAGGCGTGGAAGGGATGCTCCGACGTGCGCGGAAAACCGGGTCGCACGATCAAGGGAACATGTGTTCTATTCTCTGCCCAGTGCTATCGAGGAGGCGTCATGCGCTGGGAGAACCTCACAGTGGACCCCGCCGGGGACCGCGCCCGGAACGCCACGCTGTTCGGCGCGGACGCGGTGACCACCCGTACGTTCGACAGCCCCGAGTTCCGTGGCATCACCTTCCACGAGATCCGGGCCCGCTCGATCGTGAACCGGGTGCCGGGGGCCTCCCGCATGCCCTTCGAGTGGACGGTCAATCCCTATCGAGGGTGCACGCACGCGTGCGTCTACTGTTTCGCCCGCAAGACCCACAGTTATCTGGACCTCGACACGGGACTCGACTTCGACTCCCAGATCGTGGTGAAGGTCAACGCGCCGGAGCTGCTGCGCCGTCAGCTCGGCTCACGCCGCTGGCACGGCGAGCACATCGCGATAGGCACCAACGTCGACTGCTACCAGCGGGCCGAAGGCCGCTACCGGCTGATGCCGGGCATCATCGCGGCCCTGCGCGACCACGCGAACCCCTTCTCGATCCTGACGAAGGGCACGCTGATCCTGCGCGACCTCGACCTCCTCAAGCAGGCCTCCGAGGTCACCGACGTCGGGATCTCGGTCTCCGTGGGCTTCACCGACACCAACCTGTGGCGCACCGTCGAACCGGGCACGCCGGCACCCGAACGCCGCCTGGACGTCGTCCGCACGCTGACGGACCACGGCATCGGCTGCGGGGTCCTGATGGCCCCCGTGATCCCCTTCCTTGGCGACAGCCCGGCCCAACTGCGCGCCACCGTACGGGCGATCGCCGCCTCCGGAGCCACCTCGGTGACCCCGCTCGTGCTACATCTGCGGCCCGGCGCCCGGGAGTGGTTCATGGCCTGGCTGGAGCACCACCACCCCTATCTCGTACGGCGTTACGAGCGGCTGTACGCGGAGGGCGCGTACGCCCCGAAGTGGTACCAGCGCCGGATCACCCGTCAGGTTCACGAGCTGGCCCAGGAGTACGGCATCGGTCCCACGCGCGCGGGGATGCCGCGCAGGATCATCGCGCCCTCCGAGTCCGCCGAGCCGGTGGCGCCCGCCACGCCGGAGCCGACCCAGCTCACCCTGCTCTGACCACGGCGAACGACCGTTGCCCGGCCCGTTCCTGACGGCATCCGGGCGCATCACGCGGCTCAATTGGGTCAAGACTTTCCAGAACGAGTTCTTCCGGGGCCCCTGTCCGGGACGATGCGGCGAAGGCCGTGGCGTGCACGGCTCAAAATCCTCCGTCCTTGGGAGGCTCTGTGAAGAAACGCGCAGCTGCTCTGTGCGGGGCGGCCGCCGTGCTGGCCGGGATGATCACATCGATCCCCGCCGACGCGAGCGCCGGTTCCGCGACCGCACCGCGCACCACCCTCACCACCGCGAAACCCACCTGGAAGAAGTGCGGGACCAGCAAGTATCCGACGCTCCAATGCGCGTCCCTGACGGTGCCGCTGGACCACACCAAGCCCCACGGCCGGCAGATCACCCTCGCCCTCTCACGCGTCCCGCACACCGCGAAGACCTACCAGGGGCCGCTGCTGGTGAACCCGGGCGGCCCCGGCGCCAGCGGGCTCTCGCTGGCCGGATTCGTCGCATCCTCGCTGCCGAAGGCAGTGGCGGCGCAGTACGACGTCATCGGCTTCGACCCGCGCGGTGTCGGCGCCAGCAAGCCCGCCCTTGACTGCAAGCCCGGGTCCTTCAACCCGGTGCGCCCGGACTCCGTGCCCAGCACCCCCGCGATCGAGAAGGCCAACCTCGACCGCGCCAAGGCCTTCGCGAAGGCGTGCGGCAAGAAGTACGCCGACCTGCTGCCGTACATCGACACGGTGAGCGCGGTCCGGGACATGGACTCGATCCGCGCCGCGCTCGGCGCCAAGAAGATCAACTACTTCGGTTACTCGTACGGCACCTACCTGGGCGCCGTGTACGCGAAGCTCTACCCGCAGCGCGTACGCCGTCTGGTGCTCGACTCCATCGTCGACCCCAGTGGTGTCTGGTACGAGGACAACATCGGCCAGGACTACACCTTCAACGACCGCCACCAGGCGTTCCTGGCATGGGTCGCCAAGCACGACGCGACCTACAAGCTCGGCACGGACCCGGCCAAGGTCGAGGCCAAGTGGTACGCCATGCGCAGGGCGCTCGCCAAGAACCCCGCGGGCAAGAAGGTGGGCGCCTCCGAACTGGAGGACACCTTCATTCCCGGCGGCTACTACAACGGCTACTGGCCCTCCCTCGCCGAGGCGTTCGCGGCCTACGTGAACGGCAAGAACACGGCCCCGCTCGTCGCGGCCTACGAGAACCTCGGCGCCATCAACGCCTCCGGCGACAACGGTTACAGCATCTACACCGCGGTGCAGTGCCGTGACGCGTCCTGGCCGCGCGACTGGAACCAGTGGCGCAAGGACAACTGGGCGGTGTACGGCAAGGCGCCGTTCATGGCCTGGAACAACGCCTGGTACAACGCGCCGTGCGCGTTCTGGCCGACGAAGACGCTGCGGCCGGTGAACATCGCCAACAAGGCGCTGCCGCCGACGCTGCTCTTCCAGGCCACGAACGACGCGGCCACTCCCTACCAGGGCGGCGTGACGGTCCACCACCTACTGCGCGGCTCCAGCCTGGTGGTCGAGCAGGGGGGCGGGAACCACGGCATCACGCTGAGCGGGAACGCCTGTCTGGACAAGTACCTGGCGGCGTACCTCACCAACGGCAAGGTGCCGCACGGCAGCGGCGTGGCCGACGCGGTGTGCAAGAAGCTGCCGGACCCGGAGCCGAAGAACACGAAGGCTGCGTTGTCCACCGCCTCGGGCGGTGCGTCCTCGGCTGGCGCGACGCTGCACGGGCTGCTCGGCCACCGCGACTGAGCACGCCCTGACGGCCCGTCGGGGGCGTTGTCAGACCCATGGTCCACCATGGACGCATGAGTGAGCTGACCCGCATTCCCGCCCCCGACGGGGTCGCCCCCGCCGCCGCGTACTCGCATGTCGTCCTCGGTACGGGCCGCTTCGTTGCGGTCTCGGGGCAGCTCGCCCTGGACGAGGACGGCAGGCTCGTCGGCGCGGGCGACGCGGCGGCGCAGGCCCGTCAGGTGTTCGAGAACCTGCGCCGCTGTCTGGCCGCCGCCGGGGCGACCTTCGACGACGTCGTCAAACTCACCTTCTTTGTCACGGACATGGCCCATATGCCGGCCGTCCGCGCGGCCCGCGACGCCCACATACCCGCGGACCGCCTCCCGGCCGCGTCGGCGGTCCAGGTCGCCGCGCTGGTCCGCCCCGAGTTCCTGATGGAGATCGAGGCGTACGCGGTGGTGGGCGAGTGAGCGCAGCTCCGGTCCGGATCCGGGAGATGGTCCGCTCGGACTGCGAGCGGGTGGCCGAGATCCGCATCCGCGGATGGCAGACCGCCTACCCGGGGCTGATGCCCCAGTCGTACCTGGACACACTCAGCGTGACCGAGGACGCGGCCCGGCGGCGCGAGCGCTTCGGGCGCGGCGGCGGCGCGGTCGTGAACCTGGTCGCCGAGCGGGACGGCAAGGTGATCGGCTGGGCCTGCCACGGCCCGTACCGGGACGACGAAGCCCGCGGCGAGGACGTCGGGTCTGCCGAGTTGTACGCGATCTACGTCGATCCCGAGCGGGTCGGGGCCGGGGTGGGCCGCGCACTTCTCACGGAATCGATCGCCCGCTGCACCGCCGCGGGGCACGCGCGGATGCTGCTGTGGGTCCTCAAGGGAAACACCGGGGCACGCCGGTTCTACGCACAGGCCGGGTTCGGTCCCGACGGTGGCGAGGAGCCGTTCGAGGTGGACGGTGTCGCCGTGCCCGAGGTCCGGTACGCCCGCACCCTCACGCGCCCCGGCGCCGGCACCGGGGCGCTCCGGTAGCGCGGGAACTCTTTGCGGTTCCGACCGTTCCCGTGCGGACGTCTCGGACTACGCTCGAAGGGCTCGGTCCGGAGCGCGACGGCACGGTGAGCACGGTCGACGAGGCGCTGCGGGAGGCGGCCCGTCGACCGCCCGCCGTGTCACCTGGGCAGCCGGGCCAGCGCCTGCACCGCCGCCTCGGCGAGAGCCGGATGCGCGAGCGCGTCGTTCAGGACGGGTCTCGCGCGTGCGTCGCCCAGCGCGCCCAGCCCCTCCACACAGGCGAGGGCGACTCTGCGGTACGGGTCGTGCGGGCGCAGTCGGCGCCGCAGTGTGGTGATCAGCGCCGGTACGGCCTCGGGAGCGCGCAGCTCGACCAGCAGCCGTACCGGACGGAGCGCGTAGGCGACGCGCAGTTCGTTGGTGGCGAGCGCGGCCGCCGCGCGGGCCGTGCGCGGATCACCGAGCCGGGCGAGCGCGTACGCCGCGGACGCACAGCGCTGCGGGTCGCGGTGGTTCAGCAGCAGGACGAGCGCCTCGAAGGCCCGCCGGTCCCCGGCGAGCCCGAGCCGGAAGGCGACCAGCTCCCGCGCCCACAAAGGCTGTCCGGGCGCGGTCAGCGCGACCGCCAGCACATCGTGATCCCCGGTCGCCACGAGTCGCTCGTACGTCGGCGACGCCCCCGCCTCGTTCCGTAAACGCTCCGTGAGTGATCGCAACTCTTCGTCCATGGCGCCGAGCCTAGGCGCGGCTCCCGTGACCGCGGGACGTACATCACAAACTCGGGGGCTGGCGCGCTCGTTACTCGCGGGTTAAGCTCAGACGAGCGAGTTACCCACTCGTGTCTTGCTTGCGGTGGCCTGGTGACGCAGCCACCGTGAGAGCAGTCGGTTCGGTACTTCAGGTACCGCAGTACGACACGGCTCCGGGACAGGGCCGGTCGGCTTCACCGTTCATCGGGCACGCCCTTGCGGGCACCCCCGTTTCGCACGGCACCGGGCGTGTGCGCTGGTCAGCCCGGAAACACCCGCACCCTCCGCACTCCGTGCGCCCCCTCGGCGTACCTGCGTGCGCTCCTCAGTCGTCACCCTCTCCCTGGAGTTCCGCGATGGCCACTCCCCTGTCCGACACCCCTCTGTCCCCGCTCAAGACCGTCGCCGTCATCGGCCTCGGCACGATGGGCACCGGCATCGCCGAGGTCCTCGTCCGGGCCGGCCGCGAGGTCATCGGCATCGACATCAGCGAGGCCGCGGCCGCCCAGGCCGTCACCGCCCTCGAAGCCTCCACCGCCCGCGCCGTGCAGCGCGAGCGCCTCACCGAGCAGGAGCGCGCCGACGCCCTGGCCCGCTTCCGCACCTTCACCGACCTCGCGGCCGCCGCCGACGCCGACCTGGTCATCGAGGTGACCCCGGAGTCGTACGACATCAAGCAGCAGGTCTTCCGCGCGCTGGACGGCATCGTGCGCCCGGACACCATCCTGGCCACCGGCACCAACGCTCTCTCGGTGACGCGCCTGGCCGCCGACTCGGCCCGCCCCGAGCGCGTCCTCGGCCTGCACTTCTTCAACCCGGCGCCCGCGATGAAGCTGGTCGAGGTCGTCTCCTCGGTGCTGACCGCGCCGACGGCCGTCTCGGCGGTCACCAACCTCGCGCTCGACCTCGGCAAGGAGCCCGTCGCGGTCGGCGACCGCCCCGGTTTCGTCGCCGACGGGCTGCTGTTCGGCTACCTCAACCAGGCCGCCGCGATGTACGAGGCCAAGTACGCCTCCCGCGAGGACATCGACGCCGCGATGAAGCTCGGCTGCGGCCTGCCCATGGGCCCGCTCGCGCTGCTCGACCTGATCGGCGTCGACACGGCGCGTACCGTCCTGGAGGCCATGTACGCGGAGTCCCGCGACCGGCTGCACGCCCCCGCGCCCATCCTCAAGCAGCTCAGCGAGGCGGGCCTGACCGGCCGCAAGTCGGGGCGCGGCTTCTACTCGTACGAGGCTCCCGGCAGCGCCACGGTCGTGCGGGACGCGCTGACTCCCCTGTCCGGTGGGTCCGAGGCCCCTGGCCGTACGATCCGCTCCGTCGGCGTCGCGGGCTCCGGGACCATGGCGTCCGGCATCGCCGAGGTCTTCGCGAAGGCCGGGTACGAGGTCGTCCTCGCCGCCCGCACCGAGGAGAAGGCGCAGGTCGCGAAGGCCAGGATCGGCAAGTCTCTCGCGCGGTCGGTCGACAGGGGCCGGATGACCGCCGAGGCCGCCGCGAGCACCCTGGACCTCATCACCCCGGCAGGCTCGTACGACGCCTTCGCCGAGGTCGATCTCGCCCTGGAGGCGGTCGCCGAGGACCTGGAGGTCAAGCAGCAGCTGTTCACGGTGTTCGACAAGGTCTGCAAGCCCGGCGCGATCCTCGCCACCACCACCTCCTCGCTGCCCGTCGTCGCCTGCGCCCGCGCCACCTCGCGCCCGCAGGACGTGATCGGCATGCACTTCTTCAACCCGGCCCCGGCGATGAAGCTCGTCGAGGTGGTCCGGACCGTCCTGACCGCGGACGACGTGCACGCCACGGTCCGTGAGCTCTGCGGGAAGATCCGCAAGCACCCGGTGGACTGCGGAGACCGCGCCGGTTTCATCGTGAACGCGCTGCTCTTCCCGTACCTGAACAACGCGATCAAGATGGTCCAGGAGCACTACGCCTCCCTCGACGACATCGACGCCGCGATGAAGCTGGGCGGCGGATATCCCATGGGCCCCTTCGAGCTCCTGGACGTGGTCGGGCTGGACGTCTCCCTCGCCATCGAGAAGGTGCTGCACCGCGAGTTCCGCGACCCCGGTCTCGCCCCGGCGCCGCTCCTGGAGCACCTGGTGGCCGCGGGCTGCCTCGGCCGCAAGACGGGCCGCGGCTTCCGCGAATATGCCCGCCGCTGAGCGTCCCGGCGACCGGCTGCGCGACACCGCCGATTGGGGCGGACTGCTCGACCCGGCCTCAGGCCCCCCGCCCGTCGAGGGCGGGGGGTTCCCCGGACATGCGCGTTCTCCTGCGCACATGCAGTACGTTCGGGTCATGTCCCAGCCCGCCAAGTCCTCACGTACACCGGCCACGCCCGACGCGCCGGAGAGCGCCGCGGGCAGTCGCGCCGCCGCCCAACGGCTCAAGATGCGCCGAGAGCTGGCGGCCGCGGCCATGGAACTGTTCGCGACCAAGGGGTACGAGGCGACCACCGTCGACGAGATCGCGGCCCGGGCCGGGGTGGCCCGCCGCACGTTCTTCCGCCACTTCCGCTCCAAGGAAGAGGCGATCTTCCCCGACCACGACGACACCTTGATCCGCGCCGAGGCGGTCCTCAACGCGGCACCGGCGCACGAGCACCCGCTCGACACCGTGTGCCGTGGCATCAAGGAAGTCATGAAGATGTACGCGGCCCAGCCCGAGATCTCCGTCTCGCGCTACAAGCTGACCCGCGAGGTACCGACGCTGCGCGAGGCCGAGATCGCCTCCGTGGCCCGGTACGAGCGCCTGTTCACGCGCTACCTTCTGGGCCACTTCGACGAGCACGCCCACGACGACGACGCGAACGACGATCCGCTGCTCGCGGAGGTCGCCGCGTCCGCCGTGGTCACGGCCCACAACCATGTCCTACGGCGCTGGCTGCGCGCCGGGGGCCAGGGCGACGTCGAGGCGCAGCTGGACCACGCCTTCTCCATCGTCCGCAAGACGTTCGGGACGGGGATCGGGGCCGGGCGGGATGCCACGCCCAGGTCGGCGCCGACGTCCGCCTTCACGGAGGGGGACGTGCTGGTGACCGTGGCCCGGGTCGACGCGCCGCTGGACCAGGTGATGCGGACGATCGAGCAGGCGCTGCGGGAACGGTCGTAGGTCGTAGGTCCTTCCGTCGCAGAACCGCGGCTCTTCCGCCTGTCCTCAAGCGCCGGACGGACTGCTCCGGAGGCGCCGCTCCCCCGGACAGCAGCCGGGAGCGCTTCGCGCCGGGGCCCCCGGAGAGCTGTACCGGGACCCCGGAGCCCTGCCCGGGCTCGACGGCGCCCCGGCGAGGGCCGGAGCTCCGCCCAGGGTTACCCGCACCCTGGTGACAGCCCCGGCCCCGACCAGGCTCACCCGCGCCGCGCCTGGGGCCCGTCCCGCTCGGACGTGCCGCCCCGGTGTCGAGATCCACCGCCCGTGGCGCCGGCATCCGGTGCCCCGACCCGGACGCGGGCGCCCCCGCGCCCGAGTGCCGCCCCCTGCGCATCCCAGCGTCGACGCTCGCGCATCCCGACCGATACCGACACCCGGCGGCCACCGTTCCCGCCCCACCACCCGCCGTCCGGGCCCCTCACACCACCCCGCCACACCCCCTCTGAGCAGCGCATTTTGATCGATCATCGAGCGATCTGATCGATCATCGCTCACGTGTTACGTAAAGATTTCACCTGAGCGCAACTTATGGCACTGCGTGCCTTGCGAGGTGACACGGCGTGCCATACGTTGATGTTGTCCGGGCGGCCGGCGTGCAGAGACCTTTCGTACGTCGGCTGTCCCCGCAAGCCTCCCCGGGCTCCGCCCGGGGGTACCCCCAGGCGAGCGCGCCCGGACGCCTGCGTCACAGGCAACCTTTTGCGCCGACCCGGCGCTGCCACCGCACCACCACCTCCGCCGAACCGACGGCACACCCCTCACTCCCAGCAACAGCACCGACGTAACCCTCAGCGTCTTCCCTCAGGACGCTCATCGCCGGAGGCAACACCGTGAAGGACATCCTGGACGCGATTCAGTCGCAGACGGCCACGTCTGCCGACTTCGCCGCTCTGCCGCTCCCCGAGTCGTACCGCGCGATCACCGTGCACAAGGACGAGACGGAGATGTTCGCCGGGCTCACCACCCGTGACAAGGACCCCCGCAAGTCGATCCACCTGGACGACGTGCCGGTGCCGGAGCTCGGCCCGGGCGAGGCCCTGGTGGCCGTCATGGCCTCCTCCGTCAACTACAACTCGGTCTGGACCTCGATCTTCGAGCCGCTGCCGACCTTCGGTTTCCTGGAGCGCTACGGCAAGCTCAGCGAGCTCACCAAGCGCCACGACCTGCCGTACCACATCATCGGTTCCGACCTCGCGGGCGTCGTCCTGCGCACCGGCCCGGGCGTCAACGCCTGGAAGCCCGGTGACGAGGTCGTCGCGCACTGCCTGTCCGTCGAACTGGAGTCGAGCGACGGACACAACGACACCATGCTCGACCCCGAGCAGCGCATCTGGGGCTTCGAGACGAACTTCGGCGGCCTCGCCGAGATCGCTCTCGTGAAGTCCAACCAGCTGATGCCCAAGCCCGACCACCTGAGCTGGGAAGAGGCCGCCGCGCCCGGGCTCGTGAACTCCACGGCGTACCGGCAGCTGGTGTCGAGGAACGGCGCCGGCATGAAGCAGGGTGACAACATCCTCATCTGGGGCGCGAGCGGCGGCCTCGGCTCGTACGCCACGCAGTTCGCGCTCGCCGGTGGCGCCAACCCCATCTGTGTCGTCAGCAGCGAGCAGAAGGCGGACATCTGCCGGAAGATGGGCGCCGAGGCGATCATCGACCGTAACGCCGAGGGCTACAAGTTCTGGAAGGACGAGCACAACCAGGACCCGAAGGAGTGGAAGCGGTTCGGCAAGCGCATTCGCGAGCTGACCGGCGGCGAGGACGTCGACATCGTCTTCGAGCACCCGGGCCGTGAGACCTTCGGCGCCTCGGTCTACGTCACCCGCAAGGGCGGCACCATCGTCACCTGCGCCTCGACCTCGGGCTACAACCACGAGTACGACAACCGCTACCTGTGGATGTCCCTGAAGCGCATCATCGGCTCGCACTTCGCCAACTACCGCGAGGCCTGGGAGGCCAACCGGCTGGTCGCCAAGGGCAAGATCCACCCGACGCTCTCCAAGGTGTACTCCCTGGAGGAGACCGGGCAGGCTGCGTACGACGTGCACCGCAACCTTCACCAGGGCAAGGTCGGCGTGCTCGCGCTGGCGCCCCGCGAGGGCCTGGGCGTGCGCGACGAGGAGAAGCGCGCCCAGCACATCGACGCCATCAACCGCTTCCGGAACATCTGAGGACCCGTACATGACTGAGCGCCAGAAGGACCGGCCGTGGCTCATGCGCACGTACGCCGGTCACTCCACCGCCGAGGCGTCCAACGAGTTGTACCGGCGCAACCTCGCCAAGGGGCAGACGGGTCTCTCCGTGGCCTTCGACCTGCCGACGCAGACCGGGTACGACCCCGACCACATCCTCGCCCGCGGCGAGGTCGGCCGGGTCGGGGTGCCGGTCTCGCACCTCGGTGACATGCGCCGGCTGTTCCAGGACATCCCTCTGGAGCAGATGAACACCTCGATGACCATCAACGCCACCGCCATGTGGCTGCTGGCGCTCTATCAGGTCGTCGCCGAGGAGCAGTGCGCCGACATCACCAAGCTCCAGGGGACGACCCAGAACGACATCGTGAAGGAGTACCTCTCGCGGGGGACGCATGTCTTCCCGCCGGGGCCCTCGCTCCGTCTGACGACGGACATGATCGCCTACACGGTCTCCCACATGCCCAAGTGGAACCCGATCAACATCTGCTCGTACCACCTCCAGGAGGCGGGGGCGACCCCCGTCCAGGAGATCGCGTACGCGATGTCGACGGCCATCGCCGTGCTGGACGCCGTCCGCGACTCGGGGCAGGTGCCCGCCGAGAAGTTCGGTGATGTCGTCGCCCGTATCTCCTTCTTCGTGAACGCGGGTGTCCGGTTCATCGAGGAGATGTGCAAGATGCGGGCCTTCGGACGGATCTGGGACGAGATCACGCGCGAGCGGTACGGCATCCAGGACCCCAAGCAGCGCCGCTTCCGGTACGGCGTCCAGGTCAACTCCCTCGGTCTGACCGAGGCGCAGCCGGAGAACAACGTCCAGCGAATCGTCCTCGAGATGCTCGCCGTGACGCTGTCGAAGGACGCACGCGCGCGTGCCGTGCAGCTGCCCGCCTGGAACGAGGCACTGGGGCTGCCCCGCCCCTGGGACCAGCAGTGGTCGCTGCGCATCCAGCAGGTGCTGGCGCACGAGAGCGACCTGCTGGAGTACGAGGACATCTTCGAGGGTTCGCACGTCATCGAGGCGAAGGTCGCCCAGCTGGTCGAGGAGTCGCTCGCGGAGATCGACCGGATCGACGAGATGGGCGGGGCGATGGCCGCCGTCGAGTCGGGCTATCTGAAGTCACAGCTCGTCTCCTCGCACGCCGAGCGCCGGGCCCGGATCGAGGGCGGCACCGAGAAGATCGTCGGCGTCAACATCTTCCAGTCGACCGAGCCGAACCCGCTCACCGCCGACCTGGACGCGGCGATCCAGACGGTCGACCCGGCGGTCGAGGCCCGTGTCGTCGCCGCGCTCCAGCAGTGGCGCGACACGCGCTACCAGCCGCCGTTCAACCACCCGCGCCCCTGCAAGGCGCTGGAGCGGCTGAAGGAGGCCGCCAAGGGCACGGACAACCTCATGGAGGCCACCCTGGAGTGCGCCCGCGCCGGAGTCACGACCGGCGAGTGGTCCGAAGCCCTGCGCGAGGTGTTCGGCGAGTTCCGCGCCCCCACCGGAGTCTCGTCCGCGCCCGTCGCGGTCACCGCCGAGGAGGGCACCGCACTGGCGCTGGTGCGCCGCAAGGTCGAGCAGACCGCCCGCGACCTCGGCGTCGGCAAGCTCCGCTTCCTGGTGGGCAAGCCGGGCCTGGACGGGCACTCCAACGGCGCCGAGCAGATCGCCGTGCGGGCCCGCGACGCCGGGTTCGAGGTGGTCTACCAGGGCATCCGGCTCACCCCCGAGCAGATCGTGGACGCGGCCGTCGCCGAGGACGTGCACGGCGTCGGCCTTTCCATCCTGTCCGGTTCGCACGCCCAGTTGGTGCCGGACGTGCTGGAGCGGCTGCGCGAGGCCGGCGCGGCCGACATCCCGGTGATCGCCGGCGGGATCATCCCGAACGCCGACGCCGAACAGCTGCGGGCCGCGGGAGTGGCCGCGGTCTTCACACCGAAGGACTTCGACATCACCGGAATCATCGGCCGTATCGTCGACGAGATCCGCAAAGCGAACAAGCTCGACCCCCTGGAGGTCCCCGCATGACCGCCCGCCCGTCGCCCACCGCCACCCTTTCAACGAGCGGCTCCGCCGCGCACCTCCCTACTGTCAACCGCCTTCGCCCGCGGCGTTCCTGCCTGGCCGTGCCCGGCTCGAACCCCCGCTTCCTGGAGAAGGCCCAGGGCCTCCCCGCGGACCAGGTCTTCCTGGACCTGGAGGACGCCTGCGCCCCGCTGGCCAAGCCCGAGGCGCGGCACACCATCGTGAAGTTCCTCAACGAGGGCGACTGGACCGGCAAGACGCGGGTCGTGCGCGTGAACGACTGGACGACGCACTGGACGTACCGCGATGTCGTCACGGTCGTCGAGGGGGCCGGGCAGAACCTCGACTGCATCATGCTGCCGAAGGTCCAGGACGCCCAGCAGGTCGTCGCCCTCGACCTCCTGCTGACCCAGATCGAGAAGACGATGGGCTTCGAGGTCGGCAAGATCGGCATCGAGGCGCAGATCGAGAACGCCAAGGGGCTCGTCAACGTCGACGAGATCGCCGGGGCCTCACCGCGTGTAGAGACCATCATCTTCGGCCCGGCCGACTTCATGGCCTCCATCAACATGAAGTCGCTGGTGGTGGGCGAGCAGCCGCCGGGCTACCCTGCGGACGCGTACCACTACATCCTGATGCGCATCCTGATGGCGGCCCGCATGCACGACCTCCAGGCGATCGACGGCCCCTACCTGCAGATCCGCAACCAGGAGGGCTACCGCGAGGTCGCCCGGCGCGCCGCCGCCCTCGGCTTCGACGGCAAGTGGGTGCTGCACCCGGACCAGGTCGCCGCGGCCAACGAGATCTTCTCGCCCTCTCAGGAGGACTTCGACCACGCCGAGCTGATTCTCGACGCGTACGAGTACTACACGTCCGAGGCGGGCGGCAAGAAGGGCTCCGCGATGCTCGGCGACGAGATGATCGACGAGGCCAGCCGCAAGATGGCGCTGGTCATCTCGGGCAAGGGCCGGGCGGCCGGCATGCAGCGCACGTCGAAGTTCGAAGCCCCGGAGGCCTGAGCACCATGCAGTTCGGACGCACGTACGAAGAGTTCGAGGTCGGCGCGGTCTACAAGCACTGGCCCGGAAAGACGGTCACCGAGTACGACGACCACCTCTTCTGTCTCCTCACCATGAACCACCACCCCCTCCACATGGACTCGAACTATGCGGAGAAGACGACGGACTTCGGCAAGAACGTCGTCGTGGGCAACTACATCTACTCGCTGCTGCTCGGCATGTCCGTCCCGGACGTCTCGGGCAAGGCGATCGCCAACCTGGAGATCGAGTCGCTGAAGCACGTGGCGCCGACCTTCCACGGCGACACGATCTACGGCGAGACCACGGTCCTCGACAAGACGCCCTCCAAGTCCAAGTCGGACCGCGGAATCGTCTACGTCGAGACCAAGGGTTACAAGCAGGACGGCACCCTGGTCTGCGTGTTCCGCCGCAAGGTGATGGTCCCCACCGAGACGTACATCAAGGAGCGCGGCGGCGAGCAGCCCGGCCGCCCCGAACTGAAGCAGCAGGAGAAGTAGCCATGGCGCGACTCGCCCAGACCGCCGGTCTCACCGACGTCCAGCAGGAGATCCTCTCCACCGTCCGCGACTTCGTGGACAAGGAGATCATCCCGGTCGCGACCGAGCTGGAGCACCGCGACGAGTACCCCCAGCAGATCGTCGACGGCCTCAAGGAACTGGGTCTGTTCGGCCTGATGATCCCCGAGGAGTACGGGGGCCTGGGCGAGTCCCTCCTCACCTACGCGCTCTGCGTCGAGGAGATCGCCCGCGGCTGGATGTCGGTGTCGGGCATCATCAACACGCACTTCATCGTGGCGTACATGCTCAAGCAGCACGGCACGCAGGAACAGAAGGACCACTTCCTGCCCCGGATGGCGCTGGGCGAGGTGCGCGGCGCGTTCTCGATGTCGGAGCCGGGGCTCGGCTCGGACGTCTCCGCGATCACCTCGAAGGCGGTCAGGGACGGCGACGAGTACGTCCTGACCGGTCAGAAGATGTGGCTGACGAACGGCGGCTCGTCGAACCTGGTGGCCGTGCTCGTACGAAGTGACGAAGGACACCCCGAGGGGACCGCGCCCCACAAGTCGATGACGACCTTCCTGGTCGAGAAGGAGCCCGGCTTCGGAGAGGTCCGCCCCGGCCTCACCATCCCCGGGAAGATCGACAAGATGGGCTACAAGGGCGTCGACACGACCGAGCTCATCATGGACGGACTCCGCGTTCCGGCCAATCGGGTACTCGGCGGGACGACGGGCCGAGGGTTTTACCAAATGATGGACGGAGTCGAGGTCGGCCGCGTCAACGTAGCGGCGCGTGGCTGCGGCGTCGCACAGCGCGCATTCGAGCTGGGTGTCTCCTATGCCCAGCAGCGTCACACTTTCGGCAAGCCGATCGCCCAGCACCAGGCCATCCAGTTCAAGCTGGCGGAGATGGCTACCAAGGTCGAAGCCGCCCATGCAATGATGGTGAACGCCGCACGCAAAAAGGACTCCGGGGAACGAAACGACCTCGAAGCAGGGATGGCGAAGTACCTCGCCTCCGAATACTGCAAGGAAGTGGTCGAGGACGCTTTCCGGATCCACGGTGGCTACGGCTTCTCAAAGGAATACGAGATCGAGCGCCTCTACCGTGAGGCGCCGATGCTGCTGATCGGCGAAGGCACCGCCGAAATCCAGAAAATGATCATCGGCCGCCGACTGCTCGAAGAGTATCGACTCCAGGGTTAACCGGGGCTAGATGTCATGATTCGGGGTGTTTTCTTCGAGAAGAAGATCACACCCCGTCAGCACTCTTCGGCCGCCGACTCGGTTTCTTGGCTTGCCCAGTTGCGGCCCGCGACCGGTACGATCCCGGGAAAGCCGCCGTCCCCCGTTACAGCGCGGCATCATCCGCTACGAAGGTCATCCATGCCCCACAGCCAAACCTCTGCACCTCGCGACAGCCTGGTCGGCGTACGCCTTGCGCGCGGAGCATCGCCGTGGCTTCTCCCGACCGTTGCCACCGCAGCACTCAGCCTGGTCAAGGCGCGCCGCTCCGGCGCCGCCAAGGCCGTGGCCGTACCCGCCACCGCCCTCGCGGCGGGCATGCTGTGGTTCTTCCGCGACCCCGAGCGCGAGATCGCCCCGGGCCGGGTCATCTCGCCCGCCGACGGTGTGGTGCAGAGCATCATGCCGTGGAAGGACGGACGCACCCGCGTCGCGATCTTCATGAGCCCGCTCAATGTCCACGTCAACCGCGCACCGCTCTCCGGCACGGTGACCTCGGTCGAGCACATCCCCGGTGGGTTCGTTCCGGCGTTCAACAAGGAGAGCGAGAACAACGAACGCGTGGTCTGGCACTTCGACACCGAGCTCGGTGACATCGAGATGATCCAGATCGCCGGCGCGGTCGCCCGTCGTATCGTTCCTTATGTCCCGCAGGGTACGAAGGTCGAGCAGGGCGACCGGATCGGCCTCATCCGCTTCGGCTCGCGTGTCGACATCTACCTCCCCGAGGGTGTCGAGGTCGATGTGGAGGTCGGTCAGAAGACCGTGGCTGGGGTGACTCGAATTGACCGTGATTGATCCTGAGACACAGGCCGGCTGGGTGCCGGAGGCCGACGAGGTGGACGACGACGAGGAGATGCCCCTCTCTCTCCGCCTCTCAATAGCGGACACCCTCACCCTCGGCAACGCCACGTGCGGCTTCATGGCGGTGTACTTCACCACCACGGGCATTCTGATCCCGCACCTCACCGGCAGCCAGGAGTCGGGCATGGCGCGTCACAGCGCCGCCACGGCCGTCATCCTGATGCTCTGCGCCGCGGTCTTCGACCTCTTCGACGGCCTGGTGGCGAGAAAGCTGCGCTCTTCTCCGATGGGCGCGGAGCTGGACAACCTGTCGGACCTGATCAGCTTCGGTCTGGCGCCCGCGTACTTCGTCCTCGTCTACGGCATGGTCGCGGACGACGCGCACCAGAGAGTGGCGGCGCTCGGCGCGATCGTCGTCCTGCTCGCGGTGGTGCTGAGACTGGCCCGCTTCTCCTGCGTCACGGTGAAGGACGGCACGTTCCAGGGCATGCCGTCGCCGTTCGGAGCACTGACGGTGGTCTCGATCGTGCTCCTGGAGCTCCCCTTCACGGCGACGCTGATGGCGATCCTCGGCACGGCCTGGCTGATGGTGAGCCGGGTGGAGTACCCGAAGCCGCGGGGGCGCCTCGCGGGGGCGATGCTCGCCTGGATCGTCCTGTCCATGGGCCTCCTGGCGGCGTGGGCCTTCGACGCCCCCAGCGGGCAGCTCCTCCTCCAGACCGGCTGCGCGCTGCAGCTCGTCATGGGTGCGGTGATTCCGCTGTTCGCGACGGCTCGCCGGGTGAACAACTTCCGCGACAACCGGCGCGAGGCGCGGGCGGCGCAACTGCCGTAGCGGTTGCTTGTACGTGACTGAAGGGCCCCGAACCGGGTGATCGGTTCGGGGTCCTTCGTTCGTACCAACCGGGGCGGGGTGAAGACGTGGACCGGGGTCAGGTCAGGAAATCGTGGGCGATGTTCTGCGCCACCGTCTCCAGAATCGGCCCCGCGTCGGAGATGCACTTCACGATGTCGGGCTCGACCTCCGTGAGGGGGTACGCACGGCGGAAGCCGGCCTTACCGAGCGCCTCCGGCCGGAGGGCGAGGCGGCCGCAGACCGCGACGACCTCCTTGCCCGCGGCACGGGCGGCCGCAGCCACCCCCGCCGGAGCCTTGCCGTGCAATGTCTGTTCGTCGAGAGACCCCTCGCCGGTGATCACCAGGGTGGCTCGGTCCAGCGCGGGCGCGAAGCCGAGGACGTCGAGCATCACCTCGATACCGGGCCGGAAGCGGGCGCCCAGGACCAGCGCACCGTAGCCGATACCGCCCGCGGCCCCCGCCCCCGGCGCCTGCGCGTACTCCGCCGCCCTGGACCCGATCGACTTCTCCAGGACCGAGGCGAAGTGGGCGAGGGCCGCGTCCAGGATCTCCACGTCGTCGGGGCTCGCCCCCTTCTGGGGGCCGTACACGGCGGGCGCGCCCTTCGGCCCGGTCAGCGGGTTGTCCACGTCGCTGGCGAGGACGAAGTCGACGGAGCCGAGGCGGGGGTCGAGGCCCGACAGGTCCACGGCCGCGAGGTCGCTCAGAGCCGCACCACCAGGAGCCACCGGCTCCCCCTCCGCGTCCAGGAACCGCGCCCCGAGCGCGGACAGCATTCCCGCCCCACCGTCCGTCGTCGCGCTCCCGCCCACCCCGAACACGATCGTCCGGGCCCCTGCGTCCAACGCGGCCCGCAGCAGTTCCCCGGACCCATACGTGGACGACGTGAGCGGCGCGAACACCCCGGCGGGCAGCCGCTGCAACCCGCTCGCCTCAGCCATCTCCACCACCGCGGTGTCGCCCCGCAGCGCGAAGGCGGCGGTGAGCTCGTCGCCCAGCGGGCCGGCGACCCGCACCTCCCGCCGTTCGAACCCGGCCGCGACCGCCGCGTCCACCGTCCCGTCGCCGCCGTCGGCCACGGGCAGCGCCTCGACCTCGACGGCGGGCGCGACCCGGCGCAACCCGGCCGTCACGCGCTCCGCGACCTGCACGGCGGTCAGCGACCCCTTGAACTTGTCCGCGGCGATCAGCACACGCGGAACACGCTCAGTGCCCGCACGCGTCGTCTTCACAGCAGAGTCCGCCACTTTGGATTCCCCTTGCTTTCCGGCCTTGCACACGTCAAGGCAGTCGCGCCGCTGCGACCTTAACCGGAGGACGCCCCCGCAGTCATGCCCCGACCGAACCCCGGAACACCGCGCGGCCACGCCCGGAATTGGGTAAACCGGAACTATGACCACTGTGGGCACTGAGCTCGCGGACCGCGTCCTCGGAGGCTGGCTGGGCCGTATCGCGGGCAACATGCTCGGCAAGCCGGTCGAGCAGGGCGACCACTGGACGCGCGACCGCATCGACCGCTATCTGCGACAGGCCGCTGCCCTGCCGCTCACCGACTACCTTCCCGAGCCCGCTGCCGACGGCGACGAGTTCCAGTTGCGGCCCGAGTGGCGCAGTTGTGTGCGGGGCCGGATTCACGGCAGCTGCCGTGACGACGACGTCGACTACGCGATCCTGGGGCTGGACCTGCTGGAGACACACGGCTTCGGTTTCACCACCGAGCAGGTCGGCAACCTGTGGCTGCTGCGGCTGCCGTATCTGCAGACGTTCACCGCGGAGCGGGCCACCTACCGCAACCTCGCCAATGGCATCAAACCGCCGCTGACAGCGACGTACGACAATCCCTACCAGGAGTGGATCGGCGCCCTGATCCGCGCCGATGTCTACGGCTGGACCAGCCCGGGGGCGCCACTGCGGGCGGCCTCCCTCGCCCGTCGGGACGCCGTGCTGTCCCACACCGGCAATGGCGTGTACGGGGCGATGTGGGCGGCTGCGCTCGTCTCGGCCGCGTTCACCGCCCCCACGGTCCGCCGCGCGCTGGACATGGCGCTGACCGTCATTCCCGCGAGCAGCCGCCTCGCCCGCACCGTACGCCGGGTGCTCACGCTCCACGAGACCCGGATGACCTGGGAGGACACGCTCACCACGGTGTCCGAGGAGACCGCCGGGCTCGGCTGGATCCACACGGTCCCGAACGCCGCCGTCCTCACGGCCGGGCTTCTGTACGGCGACGGCGACTTCACCCGGACCATCACGCTGACCGTCCGCGGCGGCCTGGACACCGACTCGAACGGCGCGACGGCCGGCTCGGTGGCGGGGGTCCTGTGCGGGGCGGCGGCCATTCCCGCGCAGTGGAAGGACCCGCTGGAGGACACCGTACGCAGCGCGGTGTTCGGCTTCGACGGCGTACGGATCAGTGAACTGGCCGCGCGCACGGTCGCGTTGATCGAGGGGGAGGCCGAGGCCCGAGCCGAGGCCGTGACCGAGTCCGAAGCCGGGGCCAGCTCACGGGAGCCGGGGACTTCGTGAACGCGTCCGCCATGATCCCCATCGCCCGCAGCACCAGCCGGTCACGCAGGCCCGTAGACAGGAACCGCAGCAGCGCGAGGGCGCGTCCGTCACGGCCCGTCGTGTAGAGGGCGTCGGGCGGCGGGCGGTGAGGGCGCGTACGACGGCGGTCACCGCGGGGGCGACCGGGCCGAGCGGCTGGCGGGCCACCGTACCCCCGGGCTGCGCCGCGAGGAGGTCTCCCTGCTCTCCGGTGTGAGTCTGACCTGGCACACCTGGCCCGAACGGTACACCCCTTGGGATACACGGGGGTTGGAGTCCGCCTGAGCAGCGAGAAGCCCCGGCCAGCACACGGGGGAACGTGCCGACCGGGGCAGATTCTTGGGGCTCAGCGGCGTAGGTCCCTGTACTCGTCCAGCTTGCGGAGTGCCGAGATCAACGGGGGCCGGTGGCCGGAGCACGTCCGTTCACGGGGCAGCGTCCAGACATGCCAGCACGACAGGCACCACAGCACCCCGGAGTGTTCCGGGTCGGGCTCTGCGCTGCTGCCGCACTGCGGGCACTGCCCCATGAGGACTCCCTACGCCGTGACGTCGAATTCGCCCAGCTTGGCACCGGTCAGGAAGTCGGTCCACTCAACGGTTGTGAACTCGACCGTCTGACCGGTCATGGAGTTGCGGACTGCCACCTTGCCGGGGACGTTCGTTGCCACCTCGACACAGCGCGGGTCGTTGTTGTTGTACGTGCACGCGTCGGAGGTGCGGAACTCGAACTCGGGGAGTGCCTTCATGTGCCTATCCCTTCGCCGTGCTGCTGCGGGGAATCGGTCCCCGTGCCGCCTTGCGACCCGCCCCGGTAGGCGCTCGACCTGTCCAAGGGTTCGTAGCGGACTCATCCACCGGGGCGGGAGTCTCTATTCGTTGCGGGTCACGCGCGCGTGGTCGGTGGCTACACGGCGGAACAGGTCATGTTCGGGGTTCCGGCCAGTGTGGCGAAGGCACCAGTCCTGAGCGTCACCCTGTACGGCATGAGGGCCGGAGTCCTCACCACAGTCCGGTGTCACGCAGAAGGCTTCGAACGCCCGCCCGCCCTCTTCCACGTGCCGAATGGTGTGGTCCACGTACCGAAGGACAGCGCGCGTCACGCTGCCGCCTCAATCCCGCGAAGCGTGGCGTACAACTCCGCCTGTTCCCGTACGGCTTCGTGAAGCTGAACCCACGTCTCAGCGTCAACCGTCTGCAACACTTCGCGTGCCGCTTCGCCGTGCGCCTGGTGCAGCGCGTGAGTGTCCCACGGGGCCGTGGCGTACCAATGTGAGTTGTTCTTGCTGTCCGGCGTTGAGCAGAAGGAAGCCCACCCCTTCGGCAGGGCCGTAACGACCGTAATCTCGTCTGCCGCTTGCCCCTGCTTGCTGGCAGGCCCGTCAAGTCTGCCGACACGGGGCTGTTCGCTGATCCTCTGCGGCGTACTCTCTGCCATGACTGCTCGCTCCGTTCGAGTGGTCCATGCCCCCGGGCCGGTAGCACGGTTGCGGGGGTCCTTGCTGGTCTCTTGACCCTTCCGCTTCAGCGAGCAAGGGCATAGCGGCCTACTGTCGGCCAGAATGGAGACATGACCAGCGCTGTCGGGGCCAACATCAAGCGTTTCCGCGAAGAGCGGGGATGGAGTCAGGCACGGCTAGCGCGTGAGGTCTGCCGGACAGCGGACGTGATCGGCGAACCAGTCGGGCGGCAAGAGGTCAGCCGCTGGGAGACAGGTAAACGCACGCCCCGTGAATGGCTGCCGTTTCTCGCTGCCGCCCTAGGCGTGACCGTGGACGCCCTCAAAGCCGCCCAGAAGCCCGCTGAACCCCCTTTGCCGACCCTTGCCGACTTCCTGCCCGAAGGGGACCCGCTAAGCCCGCTGGAATCCCGTACAGGGCGACGCGTCGGAATGGGCACCGTGGACGATTTACAACAGCGGGTACATGGGCTCAGGCTTGCTGATGACGTGCTTGCAGGGGGAGACCTAATCCGCCCCGCGCTCAGGGACTTAAGACGTGCTGTGAAGCTCTACCGGGAGAGTACGCACGCCAGCGAAGTAGGGCGGCAACTTCTCAGGCAGATTGGCGAGTTGGCCCAAATCGCCGGATGGATTGCCAGCGATGCCGGGCAGCACGAAGAGGCAGAGCGTATCTACCGGCTAGGGATCAGTGCAGCGAGGCAGGCTGAGGACCACACCCTTGCCGGGAACATTGCCGGGTCACTTGGCTACCAACTCAGCAACACAGGGCGGGAAGTCGAAGGGCTGACGCTGGCGCAAGCCGCCCTGAATGACGCTGGCAGCGACGCACCCCCGAAAGCTCGTGCGCTGTATCTGGACCGGGTGGCATGGGCCCACACGAAAGCCGGGGGTATCGAGCACGGGCAACAGGCAATGCACGCACTGGGGGAAGCCGGGCAGGCGCTCGGCGAAGACACCCCCGGGACGGAATCACCCGCCTACCTCTATTGGGTGGATGCCGGGGAACTCCGGGTCATGGAATCCCGGGTCTACACAGAGCTTCACCGGCCCTTGCGGGCTGTGCCCTTGCTCCGGGAAGTCCTCAGCGGCTATGACGCCACACACACCCGGGAAATGGCTCTGTACATGTCTTGGCTGGCCGTGGCGCTGGCAGATGCCAACGAACCAGAAGAGGCGGCAGCAGCCGCCGAACGGGTCATCAACATTTCCGCTGACGTGGCGTCAGAACGGACAGTGGAACGGGTACGGGTCATCCTGAGCCGCTTGCAGGAATACGCGGACGTGCCAGAAGTCGCAGCACTCCTTACTGAGCACCAGGCAACATAAGGAACTGACGCACCCTCAGATGGCACAGGAGGAAGCAGTGCAGGCCGCGGTGGATGAGGCCGGGGCGCGGGAGGAGCGGACGCGCTCGCTGCCGTCGAAGCTGATGATGTACCTCGCGATGGCGTTGCGGCTGGAGCCAGGCAAGGGGTATGTGCGCACGCTGCGGGGCTTGTTGGATGGTCTGCGGTGGTCGCGGGGTGGCTGGGACGGCTACCGGGTGCCCGGCGCTCGGGCAAACCCGAAGGCGTACGCCAGGAGTTGCGGGCCCTGCTCTGCGCCTACCAGGCCCTGCGCACGCTGATCACGAAGACGGCCGTAATCGCGGGCGTCGAACCGGCCCGCATCAGCTTCCCACCCGTCCTGGACGCCGTCAAAAGCTCCGTCCGGACGGCTTTTTTCCCCTGAGCTCCTCGCGAAGGCCCTGCGCTTCCTCATAGCCGACCTCCCCGACATGCTGATCCGCGACCGCCCCACACGCACCGCACCCCGCACCACGAAGCGCCCTCACCTGAGTTACCGATCCCGCAGCTCAACCGACCCCGGCACCCGCCGAGTCACCCGCACCATCGTGCTCCGCCAGCTGACACCCGACCCGACCTAACTCATGGCCATTGGACCATGGCCCGTGAGAGAGCTCAATGCCCCGAAAAGATCTTTTGCTTTGCTTTTGCTTTGCTCACAGTAGCGAATGACACGGCTCGACTAGGGTCGTACGGCCAGGCGGCCGACGGAGGGGGCTGACACGAAGTCATGGGTGACAACGGCGAGATACTCGACATCAAGATCGCCGACATCAAGAGGACCGCGCCCCACTTCAGCGATCAGAGCATTGCCCTCGCACACGCACTCACCAAGTTGAAGCACGGTCTTTCCGCGGTCGGCGCCCCCTGGGGAGACGACAACCAGGGCGAAGCCTTTCACAAGGCGTACGGCCCTCTCGTCAAGCGGATCGAGCACTCGACCCAGATCCTCGCCGACGGCCTGGCCAGCATCCACGAGGCCATGACGGACATGGCCGACGGGCACATCGACAACGAAGAGCTGGTCCGTGCGATGTTCAGCCGGATCCACGTCGCGCACGACACCAAGGGCGACGGCAAGTGAGCGTTGCGGACAAGGCCCGAAAGATAGTCCAGGACGTCACGGGCATGTGGTGGCCCGCCGCGGACGTGGGCGGGCTGCGGGACGCCGCGAAGGCGTGGCGGGACTTCGCCGATGACGTCGACAATGTCACCGTCGCCGCCAACAAGGCCGCCGGCACCCTGATCGAGCACAACAAGGGCGAGGCCATCTCCGCCTTCGACGACCCGTTCTGGCGGCGTTACTACTACCAGGGCCACGGCTGGCTGAAGGACCTGGCCGACGGCGCCCGGGCTATGGCAAGGCGCTGGACGCCTACGCCGATGCCGTGCACGGCGCGAAGAAGAAGCTCGAACACGAACTGGAGATCGTCGGCGCCACGATCGTCGCGGGCACGGCGCTGGCCTTCGTCACCGTGGGCCTGTCCGAGGGCGCCGCTGCGGCGGGCGTGGCGGCCGTGACCGAATTCGCCAGCACCCTGGGCGTCGCGGTGACCACTGAGGTCGCCACGATCGCGGGCACCACCCTTGGCATCGCCGCCTTCGCCGGCATCGAGTCCGTCACCGTCGACCTCGCCGTCACCCAGCCCGTCGCCATCACCCTCGGCGAGAGCAAGGGCTTGAGCCTGGACGAGGCCAGCGACGCCGCGCTCTACGGCATGGCGTTCGGCGGAATGTTCGGCGCCGGGGCCGGCACCGTCAGGGCGGCGACGGAGGCCGGGGGTCTCAGCAGCCTCTTCGACGGCCTGACCCTGGCCAGTGCCCGGACGGCCGTACCCAGCGAACTCGGTGACGTCGTCACGGAGACGCCGAAGCTGATCCGCCAGGATGACGATTTCACCGCAACGCACAATCCCTTCGGCCTGAAGAAGTCGCGCTTCGACCCGGATCTCGGGATCGTCCCCGCCGACCCGGATGGTGAGATCACCCCGCTCCAGCACGTGCTCGGCGGCAAGAACAAAGCCGCCAAGGAGTCGAGCCAGTACACCTCCTTCGCCCCCGAGGACGGAACCGGGAAGGTCTACGGCAAGGAAGAGATACGTGTCGACTACCAGCGCCTTCAAAAGGACATCGACGCGGGCAAGGTGCACGGCGTCGAGATCCTTTCCCCGGAACAAATCCAGGGCTCAATCGGCGACGAGATCAACAAGGTCGCTGGGCGTGACGTCGACGTACCCACCACCCTCCGTTCCGACCAGCCGGACAAGGTCCAGGAATACGTCGACAGCCTCGGCCTGAGCAAGGGAAAGTCCCGTAAGGTCATGGACCGGTTCATGGCCCTGCTCAACACCCGCCGGGACGGCGAGTGGCTGATCAACGGGGTCGTTCCCAAGGAGTACGTCACGGGCCCGTTCCCCACGTCGGGATCGTAGGAAGAAGAACACGAACATGGCAGAGTCCCCGGAGCGCTGGCTGCCGAGCCCTGAGATGCGCGCGCTGCTGTTCACCGACTTCGACGGCGAACCCGCCGACCCGGACGACGTGATCGCCGACGCGCTAGACGGCGGATATGCCGAACGCACCCCCGCGCTGATCGCAGTTCTCCAGGACGGCAGCGCCGACCCGGCTGAGCGTCTCCTGGCCTGTGCCGCGCTGACGAGCTGGGCCGACTCGGCCGGCTACGAGGCTGTCATCGCGGCCGCCGCCGCGCCGGACGACGTGGTGTGGCGGGGGCAGTCGTACGACCGCTTCTTCAGCCAAGACGACACTTTTGGGCAGTTGGCGGACGCGGTCGGCGCCAGCCGGGACATGGTCGATGAGCGGGGTACCGCCCAGCAGCGCATCGAAGCCGCCCGCGCCCTCATCGCCATCGCTGACCTGGTGCAGTTCGACCGGCATCTCGGGCCTCTGTTGGAGTCCAATGTCATCGACGCGTGCCAGGACGAGATCCGCGCCACCGTTGACCGCGGCATCCAGCGCCTTGCAGCCGATGATCGCATCCCCTTCGACCTCGGCCTCCAGCTCGCCTTGCTCACTGTCGCCATGCGCCGCTTCGACGAGCCGGCGGCCGCCACCGCGATGCGCCGCCTCGTCGCCGCGAACCCCGGTGACCGTGCCCGCCGCGAACTTGCCGAAGCTACCGGAAGTTCGCTGTGGTTGATGTAGGACAGGGAGCAATGGCCATGAGTTAGCACCCCCGAAGGGTGCCTGAACTGCATGAACGGCGCTCCGTTGAGCATCAGTGTCGCTCTAACTCATGGCCATTGCCCCAGGGGGTAGGGATCAGAACGGCGGAACGTCATCAGCCCAGCGCCGGTATTCGCGCTCTGCCGCTTCCTGCTGTGAACGCTGTTCGACACAGAAGAAGCCGCCTGGTTCGCGCTTACGGGCCGACCCGCGATTGAGGTTGGGCCGTGTTGGCTTGGCGTTTCGGCTGGTGGGTATTTCAGCAGGCCATGGTGCGGAAGAGGACGAGTTCGGTGCTCGGCTTGTGCAAGGTGGCCCGCTTGGCCGCGCGGTCAGAGACCAGTCCGGCGATGGCCCGGTGGGTCTCGCCGTACTCTTCCCTGCGCCTGGTGTACCGCTGGAGTGGGCGCCACTGCCGGTGCTCCGCGTTGGCGTGTTCTGCCTGCGCTTGCCGGAGACGAAGGCCCGGCGCCCGGGACAGTGCGCCTTCGGGCGGCGGACCTGGGTCTCGGTGCCGTCAATCCGCAATGTGATGTTCTCAGCCGCTGCATAGGCGAACACGTCCGCCAGGGTCCGCAGCCGAATACCAGGCCGGTCAGGCACCGCGAAGCCGCGCTCGGCCAGCAGCGGGCGGATCTCGCTGATCGCGCGGCCGATGGTGGAGGAGTCCACCTCGTAGATCACAGCCAGTGCCTCGTGAGACAGGCCGGTTCGCGGGTGGACAGAGGTCGCAAAGACACGGTCGGTGAAGACCAGTTCGTACTTCGGCCCGGCCCCGGCCTGCCGTCGGCGAGCGCTCCGGCGCCGTTCGCGCCGAACGGACTCACAACGCGCCTCCCAGCGTGGCGCGAGTTCTTCGATCAACTCGCCGAGATGCTGACGCGAGAGGCCGCAGAAGGCAGGATGCGACATGGCCGCGCGGGCCTGCTTGATGTTCACAGCACAAGAACCCGCGCGGCCGATGCAGTGTCACAGCCCGCCCAATGGAGAGACGTCAGACCCGCTCCAGGGGCCGGTGCGGCCCGCTGGGAAGCTCCGCTTTGATCGTGTCGCCCGGGCGCACCGCGCCGCCCTTCTTCACGATGCTCATGATTCCGGCCTTGCCTACGATGTTCCCGGCCTCATCGCGGCCAACAACCTGCTTCAGCAGCCCGTCCCGGAAGTTGTCGATCTGCAGGCAGGGATTGCGCAGGCCGGTCACCTCCAGCACTGCATCGTCGCCGATGCGCAGCAGCGTGCCGACCGGCAGGCCGAGCAGATCGATGCCACGGGTGGTGATGTTCTCGCCGAGGTCACCGGGCACCACCTTGAATCCCTCTGCACCGACCTCGGCGAAGAGCTCTCATGGATGAGGTGGACCTGGCGCAGGTTCGGCTGGGTGGGGTCCTGCGCGACGCGTGAGCGGTGCTTGACCGTCACGCCGGCATGTACGTCACCCTCCACACCGAGCCCGGCGAGCAGCGTGACGCTGTCCCGGTTCGGCTTGGTGAATGAGCCCGGATCCACCGGCTTGATGCCTGTGGATAGTTCTTCCGGAAACGAAGAAGTGCCCTGTGACCTGCGATGATGGGGTTTCTCTAGGACCACATCAGGCACGATCGACAAGGCACTTCCGAGATGCAATCCTCCCATGCCGCGGCGGCGGTCTCTTCCACGTTCGATGATCCGAACCTGGTCGCGTACGGCGGGCTGGAGCCGGTGGTGCGGCTGGCCGAACGGTGCGGTCTGCCCGCGCTGGCCGGGGAGCACATCAGGCTGCCGGTCTCGAAGGACGGCACCGGCGCCTTCCCCGCCGCGAAGCTGATGTCGCTGGTGGGCGGTATGGCCGCGGGCGCCGACAGCATCGAGGACATGGACCGGCTGCGGCACGGCGCGATGGGCCGCCTGTTCTCCGGAGTGCGGGCCCCGTCCACGCTGGGGTCGTTCCTGCGCTCCTTCACCCACGGGCATGTGAAGCAACTGCATGCCGTGGCCCGCCGGTTGTTGCCCGAACTGGCCCGTCACACCCCGTTGCTGCCCGGCGCGGACCAGGTGGCCTACGTGGACATCGACGACACCATCCGACGCACCTACGGTTACGCCAAACAGGGCGCCGGCTACGGATACAGCAAGGTCAAGGGCCTGAACGCACTGCTCGGCATCGTCTCCACACCCCTGGCCGCCCCCGTGATCGCCGCCACCAGGCTGCGTAAAGGGCCCTCGAACTCCGCGCGCGGGGCGGCAGCGTTCGTGGCCGAGACCATCCGCACCGCCCGCGCCTGCGGCGCGAGCGGCCTGCTGGTGATGCGGGCGGACTCCGCGTTCTACGGCGCCGACGTCATCAACACCTGCCGGGCGCTGGGCGCGCGCTTCTCCGTCACCGTGCGGATGAACGCCTCCGTCAAGGCCGCCATCGCCCACATCGACGAGACCGCCTGGACGCCGATCAAGTACCCCAAGGCTGTCTGGGACGAGGAGGGCCAGTGCTGGATCTCCGACGCCGAGATCGCCGAGGTCCCCTACACCGCGTTCACTTCCAAGCCGAAGAAGCAGCAGGTCACCGCCCGTCTGATCGTGCGCCGCGTCAAGCGCCTGAACCCTGACGCCGTCCCCGCCGGGCAGGGCACCCTCTTCGACACCTGGCGCCACCACGCCGCGTTCACCGACTCCCCGCTCGCCTTGAAGGACGCCGAGCGTGATCACCGCCGGCACGCTGTCGTCGAGCAGGTGATCGCCGATGTCAAGAACAGCGCCTTCGCCCACGCACCGTCCGGTCATTTCCAGGCCAATGCCGCATGGCTCGCCCTGGCGGCCCTGGCACACAACCTGACCCGCGCCGCCGGCGCCCTGGCCGGAACATTCCATGCCAGAGCAACCACCGCCACCATCCGTGACCACCTGATCAACGTGCCCGCCCGCCTGGCCCGATCCGCCCGCCGCCTCACCCTGCACCTGCCCGAACGCTGGCCCTGGAGCGAGGACTTCACCCAGCTCTTCAACACGGTGCATGCACCGCCAGTCCTCTGACTCCCTGACCGACCCGCCCGAAAGGGCCCGAGACCTGTGGAAAAAGTGGAAGAGCTGGGCAGACCAGCGGCCACCCCATGCCCGAATCCGCAACTCAGCCCCGACACGGCCTGCGCGACCCCGAAACGATCAACCGGGAATCAAGCCGGTGGATCCGGGATGAGTACTCGCCGTTGCTACTGACTGCCGTCACTATCCCGCTCATCCTCGGAGCCCCCTCCTCAGTGACAATGATCAGCCACGACCCTAACTCTCGGGCCTCAAGGCGCAGCAGCCACGGTTCAATCGCGGGTGAGGCCGTTAGCCAATCAGAGGCGCTCGTTACCCTTCATGAATGACCACTGAAGACTTCGCCGCGTACATCGCGGGCCTGCCCCGTGTCCTCGCCGGTGCCGCCGCCCTCTTCCGCGACGGCGACGGCCGGGTCCTGCTCGTCGAGCCGAACTACCGCGAGGGCTGGGCCCTGCCCGGCGGCACCGTCGAGTCGGACGACGGCGAGACCCCGCGCCAGGGCGCCCGCCGCGAGACCGCCGAGGAGATCGGCCTCGACATCGAGCTCGGCCGGCTGCTCGCGGTCGACTGGGTGCGCGGGACGGCACGGCCGCCGCTGGTGGCCTACCTGTACGACGGCGGGGTCCTCGGCGAGCGGGAACTCAAGGCGATCCGCCTGCAGGAGGAGGAACTGCTGTCGTGGCGGCTGGTCCCCCGGGAGGAGCTCGCCGAATACCTGCCGGGCGCGCTCGGCCGCCGCGTGCTCACCGCACTCGACGTACTGGCAGACGGCGCGGGCACAGCTGAACTGGAAAACGGCCACCGCGTGGGCTGACCGCCCGCCCCAACCACAGCCGCCCCACGGCGGGCTGGGTCCTCGAACCCGGCAGCATCCGAGGTCTGCGCTCACGCTGCCGCGGCATGGTCACGGTGCCACGGGACGGCCATCTCGCCATGGGCAGCACCGTCGAACTCTCCTGGTTCACCCCCGACGCCTAAAAGGCGTACCTCCGCCTCGCCGCCCTTCTGCTGGGCCGCCACGCACGTCTCCACTCACGGCGAAGTTCTGGCCTACGAAAGATCACCGTGTATACGGATGTCAGGCCCGATCGGCCTGTTCTTCGGCGTAGCCGAAACTACGACCATTCCCATGGAACTCGGCGTCGCCGCCGCATAGTCCTGCTCGTAGTCGAAGGACAGTGTTGAAGGACAGTTCGGCCTCGGCCTATCAGCCAAGGAGTGCGCGTGGACAGGACCACAACGATAGCCATCCTCATTGGGGCATCCCTCCTCATACTGGCTGTCGTTTACGGAATACTGCTGGCGAACGGGGCGGATACGGCGACAACTCTCACCGTCCTGGGCTTTACCGCAGCCATCCTCGGAATCATCGCCACGTACCTTTCCGCCGACCTCCCGGAAGGCAAAAGAACCCCGGTCACGGATTCCACCACGCGAGGGGACACGGGATCGAGGAGTCCCGATACGCCGAAGGAAAGCCCCTCCGCGGACGATCCGTCCTCACCTCCGCCTTCGCGCTCGTCCTCGTCCTCACCTCCGCCTCCTCCACCTTCTTCGTCGTCCTCTTCTCCTCCTCCCTCCACCACCGATGCCGCGAACAGCGGCGGGAAGTCGCATGACAACAACACGACCGCCGAATCCCACATCCGTGCCACCAAGGGTCTTTACAAAGGCTTGTGCATGGCCGCACAAGGAGGCACTGTCGTCACGGCATTCTGCGCCGATGACAAGACGCAGCTGTGGAAAGCCGACAGTGGCGGCGAAATCGTCAACGACAATGGGCTCTGCATGACTCCGGCCGGTCTCAACGGCGGCAAGACCATGCTGGTGCAGACCTGCGAACAGAACACATTCCAGCAATGGAGTTTCCACGACGGTCGCATGTGGTCGGGAATGCTCTGCCTCACCGTTCGCGGGCCGTACGACACCCCCGGGGCGACGATCCAGACCTGGGACACGGCGCAAGTGCCCGAACCCGCGGACGAGATGTACTGGAAACTCTCGGCGTAGGTCTCCCGCCGTCCAGGAGCATCCGATATCCGTTCGACCCCGGCCGGGGCGCGCCCTACGCTCGACACCATGAGCAAGCCACTCGTCGCCCTTCTCAGTGGCGCAGGTATCTCCACCGACTCCGGTATCCCCGACTATCGCGGGCCGAACGGGCTGTGGCGGCGGGATCCGGAGGCCGAGAAGCTGGTGACGTACGAGTACTACATGGGCGATCCGGAGATCCGGCGGCGCTCGTGGCAGATGCGGCGGAAGAACCGGACGCTCAGGGCGGAGCCGAACGCGGCGCACCGGGCGGTGGTCGAGTTGGAACGGTCCGGGGTGCCGGTCCGGGTGATCACGCAGAACGTGGACGGGCTGCACCAGCTCGCCGGGATGCCGGCCCGGAAGGTGGTGGAGCTGCACGGCACCGCGCGTGCCGTCGTGTGCACCAAGTGTCACACGAGGACGCCGATGGAGGACGCGCTCGCGCGGGTCGAGGCCGGTGAGGATGACCCGCCGTGCCTGGAGTGCGGTGGGATCCTCAAGTCGGCGACCGTGATGTTCGGCGAGAGACTCGACCCCGTCGTCCTCGGTGAGGCCGTCGCCATCACCAAGGCCTGCCAGGTGTTCATCGCGGTCGGCAGCAGTCTGCAGGTGCAGCCCGCCGCCGGGCTCGCGGGTGTCGCCGCCGACCACGGGGCACGGCTGATCATCGTCAACGCCGAGCCGACGCCGTACGACGACCGGGCCGAGGAGGTCGTACGGGAGCCGATCGGGACGGCGCTGCCGAAGCTCCTGCGCACGCTGGGCGAATAGGCGAATAGGCGAATGAGCGAATAGGCAACTGGGGCGACTGGACGACTGGGCCGCTAAAAGAGAGCTGAACCGCTCTCGAAGTCCAGCAGGCGCTTCTTGCGGTCCAGACCGCCGCCGTATCCGGTGAGACCGCCGTTCGCGCCGACCACGCGGTGGCAGGGGACGATGATCCCGATGGGGTTCTTGCCGTTGGCGAGGCCCACCGCGCGGGAGGCGCCCCTCTTGCCCAGGGCTTCGGCCAGTTCGCCGTACGAGCGGGTCTCGCCGTAGGGGATCAGGCGCAGTTGCTCCCAGACGCTGCGCTGGAAAGGGGTCCCGGACATCCGCAGTTCGAGTGTGAACTCCTTCAACTGGCCCTCGAAATAGGCATCCAGCTGGTCGGCGACCTCACCGAAGGGTGTGTCGTCGCGTTCGCCGAAGGTCTCCTCGGGCGGGCGGTGGCGCTGGCCGACCATGTAGAGGCCGCACAGGACGTCGTCGTCGGCGACGAGGGTGAGCGGGCCGTACGGGCTGTCAATGACCGTGTGCTGTTTCACAGTTCGCACCTTCGAAGTCGCTTATACGGGAAGGAAGTTGATCGGGTGGCTGTCCGTCGCCCACAGGTACTGGACCGCGTACGCCCGCCACGGGCGCCACGCCGCCGCGCGTGCCGTCAGGGCCGCCGGGGTCGACGGCAGGCCCAGCCCCTCGGCCGCTCGGCGGATTCCCAGGTCGGTGGGGAGGAAGGCGTCGGGGTCGCCGAGGGCACGCATGCCGATGACGTCGACCGTCCAGGGGCCGAAGCCGGGAAGGGCGAGAAGCCGGGCGCGAGCCTGTGCCCAGTCGCTCTCCACACCCAAGTGGAGGCTGCCGTCGGCCAGTTGGCGCACAAGGGTGGTGAAGGTGGTGCGGCGGGTGTTCGGCATCGCGAGCGACGACGGGTCCAGTGCGGCCAGGGACTCCGGGGACGGAAAGAGGTGGGTGAGGCCGCCCTCCGGGTCCTCGATCGGGTTGCCGTGTGCCGTGACCAGGCGCGCGGCATGGGTGCGGGCGGCGGCCGTGGAGACCTGCTGGCCGAGCACGGCCCGTACGGCGAACTCGGCCTCGTCGACCGTGCGCGGCACCCGGCGGCCCGGCGCCTTCTCCACGAGGGGCGCCAGCACCGGATCCGTACGCAGCTGGTCGTCGACAGCGACCGGGTCGGCGTCCAGATCGAGCATGCGGCGGCAGCGGCTGATGGCGACGGGCAGGTCGCGCAGGTCGCTGAGGGTGAGGCGGCAGGCGATGTGGTCGACGTGCGGGGTCAGCCCGACGATCCCGTGACCGTAGGGCAGGCGCAGGGTGCGCCGGTACGCGCCGTCGCGCCACTCCTCGACACCGGGTACGGCGGTGGCGGCGAGGTGGCCGAAGAGGTTGTCGGGGTTGAGCGGGGCGCGGAAGGGGAGCCGGAGGCTCAGGACGCCCGGGGTGGCCGGGGCGCGCTTCTTCGGCACCCGGTCGCGCAGCTCGCTCGGGGCGAGGGCGAAGACCTCGCGCACGGTGTCGTTGAAGGTGCGGATGGAGGAGAACCCGGCGGCGAAGGCGATCTCCGCCATCGGCAGCGGGGTGGTCTCGATGAGCAGCCGCGCGGTCTGGGCGCGCTGGGCCCGGGCGAGCGCGAGCGGTCCCGCGCCCAGCTCGGCCAGCAGCTGGCGCTCGACCTGGCGGGTGCTGTAGCCTAGTCGGCCCGCGAGGCCCGGGACGCCCTCGCGGTCCACGACTCCGTCGCCGATCAGGCGCATCGCGCGGGCGACCAGGTCGGCGCGCTGGTTCCATTCGGGCGAGCCGGGGCTGGTGTCCGGGCGGCAGCGCTTGCAGGCCCGGAAACCGGCCTGCTGGCAGGCCGCCGCGCTCGGGTAGAACGTCATGTTCTCGGGCTTCGGCGGCACCGCGGGACAGCTGTGCCGGCAGTAGATCCGGGTGGTCAGGACCGCGGTGAAGAACCATCCGTCGAAGCGAGCGTCCTTGGACCGGACGGCGCGTACACAGCGCTCGGTGTCGGTGTGCATCCCATTCCGCATGCCTCAAGGATCGGGCACGCGCGAGGGCGGGGCTGGCGAGAATCCGACGTCAACCTCACAGCGATCGAGGTCGGCCTCCTTCCGGCCGACGCCATGCGGACTCCCGCAGCAGCCGCAGCCCGTTCAGCCCGACCAGCACGGTCGAGCCCTCGTGACCCGCGACGCCGAGCGGCAGCGGAAGGTGGCCGAGCAGGTCCCACAGGACGAGGACCGTGATGAACGTACCCGCCACGACGAGATTCTGGATGACCAGGCGGCGGGCGGCACGGGACAGCCGTACGACCGCGGGGATCGCCGCCAGCTCGTCGCGGACGACGACGGCGTCCGCCGTCTCCAGTGCGAGGTCGGAGCCCGCCCGGCCCATCGCGACCCCCGAATGGGCGGCGGCCAGCGCGGGCGCGTCGTTGACGCCGTCGCCGACGAACAGGACCTTGCGGCCGACGCGTTGGAGATCCCGTACGGCCGCGACCTTGTCCTCGGGCAGCAGGGACGCGCGTACGTCGGTGATACCGGTGGCGGTGGCCACCCGGGCGGCGGCGCGCGGGTTGTCGCCGGTGAGGAGGACGGGTGAGGTTCCGGTCAGCGTCGCGAGCGCGGCAACCGTCTCGGCGGCATCCGGGCGCAGCCGGTCGGTCAGGACGAGGGTACCGACGGGGACGCCGTCGCGTTCCACGAGGACGACCGTGCCACCGTCGGCATAGGTGTCGGTCCCGGCGTCCAGGTCCGGGCGGCCGACCGTGACGACCCGGCCGTCGACCGTGGCGGTGACGCCGTGTCCCGGCTTCGCCGTGAAGTCGGCGGCGGGGGCGAGGGGCAGGTCGCGGGCGCGTGCGGCGGCGACGATCGCCCGGGCGAGCGGGTGTTCGCTGGGGTGCTCGGCGGCGGCCGCCGTCGCGAGCAGGCCGTTCTCGTCCAGGCCCCCTCCCCGCGCCGGACGTACGGCCGTCACCTCGGGCGCGCCTTCCGTCAGCGTGCCGGTCTTGTCGAGGGCGGCCGTGTCGATCTCGCCGAGGCGTTCCATGGCGAGTGCCGACTTGACCAGGACACCGTGCCGTCCGGCGGTGGCGATGGCGGACAGCAGTGGGGGCATGGTGGCGAGGACGACCGCGCACGGCGAGGCGACGATCATGAAGGTCATCGCCCGCAGCAGCGCGCCGGTGAGGTCCGCGCCGAGGGCGAGCGGCACGGCGAAGACGGCGAGCGTGGCGGCCACCACGCCCACCGCGTACCGCTGCTCGACCTTCTCGATGAACAGCTGCGTCGGCGCCTTGGTGCGCGAGGCCTCCTCGACGAGGGTGACGATCCGGGCGATCACCGAGTCGGCGGGGTCACGCTCGACGCGGACGCGCAGGGCGCCGGTGCCGTTGAGGGTGCCCGCGAAGACCTCGTCGCCCGGGGTCTTCAGGACCGGCAGCGGTTCACCGGTGATGGTCGCCTGGTCGGCCTCACTGGTGCCTTCGAGGACCAGGCCGTCGGCGCCGATCCGCTCCCCCGGACGGATCAGCAGGATGTCTCCGACGGAGAGATCGGAGGTCGGCACGGTCTCCTCGGTGCCGCCGTCGGCGGTCACCCGCGTCGCCGTCGCGGGCGCGAGGTCGAGCAGACCGCGTACGGAGTCGGCGGTGCGGGCGGTGGCCAGGGCCTCCAGGGCGCCGGAGGTGGCGAAGATGACGATCAGCAGGGCGCCGTCCAGGACCTGTCCGATCGCGGCCGCGCCGAGGGCCGCGACGATCATCAGCAGGTCGACGTCGAGGGTCTTCTCGCGCAGCGCCCGCAGCCCCTCCAGCGCCGGTTCCCAGCCACCGGCGACATACGCGATCGCGTAGAGCGGGCCCTGGGCCCACCCCGGTGCGCCGGCGAAGTACAGGGGCAGCGCGAGCAGGAAGGCGACGGTCGCGAGGAGCGCCCAGCGGGCCTCCGGCAGTGCGAGGACGCGGGTGCGTCGGCGCAGGGCCGTCGGGGCGGGTGCGTCGAGGGAGAGGGCGGGCGGCGAGTCAAGAGTGGAGGACACCATGGCACCCTACAGGAACACATGAAGACTCATTCATGCCTTCATATGTGATGAGTAAGATACGCGCATGGGTCATGGAGCCGTCACCACCGCGCAGGACGCCACCGCGCAGAACGCCACCGCGCGCGTACGTCTGGACGCGGCCAACGTCGCGAAGGTGGCCACCACGCTCCAGGCCCTGTCCACCCCCTCACGGCTGCTGATCCTCGCGCGACTGCGCGAAGGGCCGCTTCCGGCAACGGAGTTGGCCGCCGAGGTGGGCATGGAACAGTCCGCCTGCTCGCACCAGCTGCGGCTGCTGCGCAACCTGGGACTGGTCGTCGGCGAGCGCCGCGGCCGGTCGGTGGTCTACGCACTGCACGACCACCATGTCGCCGAACTCCTCGACCAGGCGGTCTACCACGTGGAGCATCTGCGGCTCGGCCTCAGCGACGCGGCCGAGTAGCCGCCGATGTCCCGGACGGCACCCGCGCCTCAGATGTGGCCGCTGTACGCCGCCGGGTTCACCACCGCCTTCGGGGCACACGGCATCGCGGCGAACCTCGGCGCTGCTGGGCGGTGTGCTGGTGTGGGCGGGCGGGCTGCGGCTGCTGTTCGCGGTGCTCACGGCGCTGGGCGCGCTGGTCGCCGTATGGGCCGTGGCCGCGGTCCCGCACGTGCCACCGCCGCCCCGCGCCCGGCAGACCGTGCTCGACCTGGCGCGGCGCCGCCACCCGCGCCGGGGGACGCGGAACGCTGACCGGAAACGGTCAGCGGGACTCCTCGCCCTGGGCGACCTCCACCTCGTGGTGGAAGGTGAGGACGCCGGTCGCCGCCGCGGAGGCCGAGACGGTCGCGCAGGCGGCGAGGAGGAAGGCGATCCAGGAGGCCGCGCGGGGGCGGTGCCCGGGGGTCGCCAGGAGGGCGGCGACCCGCTGGGGTACGGGGCCGGTGGTCGCCGCGGGGGCGAAGTCGGGGCGGGTGGAGCGGGCGGAGGTGGTGGCGAGAGCGGCGCGGGCGATGGCGCGCGCGGTCAGCCGCCGGTCCCCCACGACCGTGGCGGCGGCCTCGTCCGCGGCGCGTTCGACGGCGAGCGCGATGGCCTCGCGGACCGGGCGCAGCCCGGGGTGGCAGTGCGCCGCGAGTTCGGCGGCGACGAGGAAGCGGTGGTGGCCGCCCGCGTTGTGCGCCCGCTCGTGGGCGAAGAGCACCTCGCGTTCGTCGGGGCCGAGGCTGCGGAGCATCGCGGTGGTGACGACGATGCGGTGCGGTCGGCCCGGCAGCGCGTACGCGTCCGGGTGCGGCGATTCGATCACGCACAGGTCGCCCGCGGTGGGGCGGCGGTCGGCCTGGGTGCGGGCGATGCGGAAGGCGCGCAGCTGCCGCAGGGCCGAACGTACGAGGGTGGCGGCGCCGACGGTCAACAGGCCGGTGGCAGCTGCCGCCAGGGGCAGGATGACCAGGTCGGACGGGGTGCGCAGCGGGTGGACGAGGTCATCGAGGCCCGCGAGGAGCGGCAGTTTGAGCAGGCCGGTGAGGACCAGCGCACCGAGCGCGGCGACGGAGGCGCCCGCCAGCACGAGGACCGCGAGGGTCAGCGCCCACAGTGCCGCGACCGGCGCGAGGCGGTCGAGACAGCGACGGGCCACCGCCGGTACCGCAAAGGGCATCAGGAGCGGGACGAACAGCGGAATGAGCAGCAGCGCGGTCATTACTCACCCGACTCTAGTTGATCACCCGATTCCAGCAGGTCACGCAGGAGGCGTTCGTCGTCGGGGCTGAGCTGGGCGACGAACCGGGCCAGCGCCGTCTCACGGTCCTCGTCCCGGTCGAGCTCGGTGTGCATGCGGCGCGCGGTGAGACCGTGCGGGTCCTGGACGGGGAAGTACGCGAAGCCGCGGCCCTGGCGCTCCCGGCCGACGATCCCCTTCTCGTGCAGCCGGGACAGGATCGTCGTCACCGTCGTACGGGCCAGTCCCGAGCCGAGCTCCGTCTGCACCCGCCCGGGTGTGAGGGGTGCGTCGGCGGCCCACAGGGCGGCCATGACGGAAGCCTCGAGCTCACCCGCCGGTCGGCGTTCGTCCTTCGCGCTGGTCATGGGAACGATCCTCACCCCGGTATCGTCTACAGTTCAATAGACCGTCTACAGGATTGTAGTCACTCGGGTGCCGTCACGACTGCGCCCGCCCGTCCAGTATGAGAGGGCTCCCGGCGATGGCCGCACCTTTGTTCGCAGCGTCACAGCTCGGATCACAGCTCGGTTCGCATATCGGGACCTCTCTCGCGTCGGATCTCGCGGTGAACGTCCTCAGCGCCCAGTCCCTGCTCGCCGCCTTCGGTGTGCTCGGCGTCGGCGTGGTGATGTTCGCGGAGACGGGGTTGCTGATCGGTTTCTTCCTGCCCGGTGACTCGCTGCTGTTCACGGCGGGCCTGCTGTGCACCGGGTCCGGCCAGGGCGGTCTGAAGCTCTCCCTGGGGCCGCTCCTGGTCTGCGCCGCCGTGGGCGCGCTGGCCGGCTCCCAGTGCGGTTACCTGATCGGGCGCAAGGCGGGCGGCGCCCTGCTCGCCCGCAGCCGCTCCCCCCGGCTGCATGACGGCGCCAAGCGCGCCGAGGAGCTGTTGGAGCGGTACGGATACGCGAAGGCGATCGTGCTGGCCCGCTTCGTCCCCGTGGTGCGCACGGTACTGAACCCGATGGCGGGCGCCCTCCAGGTGCCCGCCCGCACATTCACCGTGTGGCAGGCCGTCGGCGGTCTCGTCTGGAGCCTGGGCCTCACCCTCGCGGGCTACGCACTGGGCTCGTCGATTCCGAACGTCGACCGGTACCTGCTCCCGATCATCGCCGTGATCGTCGTGGTGTCGCTGATCCCGCTGGCCGCGGAGCTCCGCCGCTCTCGCAAGGCAGCGACCGCGACCGCAGAGAAGGGTGCCGAGGGATGATCCTGGCGTTCAACGGGTCGTCGATCGACGGCTCCGCCTACACCTACGTGGTGGACCTCGCTCATGACTCCCCCTCGTGGCTGGACAGCCTGGTGTCCGCCTGGTCGACGTACGGGCTCGGGCTGTTCGCGGTCCTCATGGTCGTGGGCTGGTGGCAGGCACGGCGGATCGGCGCCCAGGCGGCCATGGTCGCACTCGCGGTACCGGTGATCGTGGTCGTGGCGTACGGGGTGAACTCCGTGTTCAAGATGATCGTCCGCGAGGACCGCCCCTGTCAGAGCCTGCACGTGAAGACGCTGGAGGCGTGTCCGGCGCCCGGCGACTGGTCGTTCCCCAGCAATCACACGGTCATAGCCGCCGCGGCCGCCGTGGCCCTGCTCCACGTCTCCCGTCGCCTCGGCACCATCGCCCTGCTCGCCGCCTGCCTGATGGCCGTCTCCCGGGTCTGGGTCGGCGCGCACTATCCGCACGACGTGGTGGCCGGTGTCCTGGTCGGCACCCTGATCGCGATGCTGCTGACGACGCTCCTGCGCAAGTTCTGCGACCCGCTGGCGGGCCGCCTGACGGGCTCGCGGCTGCGGCCGCTGCTGGTCTCCGCGTAGACCGCACGAAAGCAGCCGAAGGAGGACCATGCGGCACACCATCCTGGTCGTCGAGGACGATCACGCCCTGCGTGACGTCCTGCTGCGCGGGCTGCGCGACGAGGGCTTCGACACCGTGGCCGCCCCGGACGGGGCGACCGCGCTGCGGCTGGCCGGGGACGACGTCGACGCGGCCGTGCTGGACGTCGGGCTGCCCGACGCGGACGGGCGGGACGTGTGCCAGGCGATCAGAGCCAATGGTTTTCTCTCGCCCGTCATCTTCCTGACGGCTCATCACCACCTCACGGACCGGCTGGCGGGCTTCTCGGCCGGCGGCGACGACTATCTGCCCAAGCCGTTCCACCTGACGGAACTGGCCGCCCGCCTGCGGGCGACGCTCAAGCGCAGCGGCCCGCCCGCGGCCGGCACGGCCGGGGACCTGATCCTGGACCCGGTCGGACACAGCCTCACCGTCCAGGGCACCCGGGTCGACCTCACCCCGACGGAGTTCCGGCTGCTGGCGGCGCTGATGGCGGGCTCCGGGGACATCGTGCGCAGGCGTGAGCTGATCAGGGCCGGGTGGCCGGAGGGCGCCCAGGTCAGCGACAACACGCTGGACCAGTACCTGACCCGGCTGCGCCGCAAGCTCCGGGACAGTGGCAGCACACTGACCATCACGACCGCGCGTGGCATCGGCCATCGCCTGTCATGAAGGCACCGTCATGAAGGCACCGTCATGAGGGCGTTCGCCTCCCGCTGGTGGCCGCGTACCCTGCGCGGCCGGCTCTCCCTGGTCGCGCTCACCACGGCGACGATCCTGATGGTGATCCTCACGGTCGCGTTCAACACGGTCGTACGACGTCACCTCCAGCACCAGGCGGACGACGAGCTGCGTACACGGGCCGCCGCCGTCGCCGCGACCGTCGTCACCAGCGGCTCCCGGGTGCAGGTCCTGGAGACCCCCGGAGAGGAGCTCCTCGACACGAACGTGTGGATCTACTCGGGCGACCGGCTGCTCGAAAAGCCCTCGTCCGCCACCGCCACCAGCCCGCTGACCCGCGCCGCCGACCGGCTGGCGGCGCGCGGCGGCCGGCACTGCGTCACCGCCCACGGTCACGACGAGGTCCGGCTGTGCTCACGGCCGGTGCCCGGCGACAAGGGCGCCGCCGCCGTCGTCACCGCGCTGGACCTCTCCCCCTACCGCAGCTCGGCCGACACGATGCTCTTCGCGTCCCTCGCCCTCGACGCCGCCATGCTGGCCTGTACCTACGCGCTGACGCGGCTGGCGGTGGGGCGCGCGCTGCGTCCCGTGCGCACGATGACGCAGCACGCCACACAGTGGAGCGCGATAGCCTCCCAGGAGCGCTTCGGCGCCGTGGCGCGCCCCACCGAGCTGGCCCAACTGGGTGGTTCGCTGGACGCTCTCCTCGACCGCATCCGCGCGCTGCTGCGGCATGAGCAGCAGCTCACCCGGGAGCTGTCGCACGAGCTGCGCAACCCGCTCGCCCGGATCATCGCCGAGCTCGACTGGTGGGGGGCCCGCCCCCGCTCCGCCGCCGACACCCGGGCCACGCACGCGGCCATCGCCGACGCGGCGCAGTCCATGCGCACGATCTGCGACACCCTGCTCGACGACGCTCGCGACGGCGCGGCCACCGCGCCCGGCACGGCCGATGTCCTGCCCGTCCTGCGGCGCCTGGTGGAGCGTCTCGGCCCCGCGCAGAAGGACGTGGAGGTCGTCGTCACCGCCCAGGACGCGCGGTTGTCGGCCGGGGTGCCGGACGCCCTCCTGGAGCGCATCGTCAGCCCTCTGCTCGACAACGCGCTGCGGCACGCGCGCACCCGGGTCGAGATCCTGGCCCGCGCGCAGCCCGGCGGCGTACGCGTCGAGGTCAGGGACGACGGTTCCGGCGTACCGGAGTCGTTCGCGACGCAGCTCTTCCACCCGGGGCGGCGCGCCGATCCCGGGGACGGACACGGCGGAGCGGGCCTGGGGCTGCCGCTGGCGCGACGCCTGGCCCGCTCCGCCGGAGGGGAGGTGGACCACGACGGGCGGCACACCTCCGGCGCGACGTTCGTGATCACGCTTCCCGCAGGTTGAGCACGTCATCCTTACGGGAGGCTGAGCTGCCGCTCGGACTCGGTGACGTCCTTGCGGGTCATCGCCAGGTACACCACCAGAGCGAGGATGACCGCGAGGAACAGCACGCTGGTGACCGTGGTGCCCAAGCCCAGGCCGCCGTCGCCGGTCGGCTGCGAGAGGTAGTCGCCCATCGAGGCACCCAGCGGGCGGGTCAGGATGTACGCGATCCAGAAGCTGAGCACGGCGTTCAGGCCGAGCGCGAAGTGCGCGACCGCCACCGCGGCGATGGCGAGGCCGAACAGGACCGCGGACACCCAGTATCCGAGGGCCATCTTCTCCGCGACGAGGTCACCGGCCGCGGTGCCCAGCGCGAAGGTGAACAGCACAGCCAGCCAGTAGTAGACCTCGCGGGACACCGTGTCGATGCTGTGGATGGACAGCGTCCCCTCGCGGCGGTACCAGATGGCGAAGACGACGGCGAGGGCGACGGCGAACACGGTGGTACAGGTCGTCAGCGACACGCCCAGATTGTCGGTGAGGTTGTCGCTGATCAGCGTGCCGACGACGCTGATCAGGGCCACGGCGAACCAGTAGACGCCGGGCCGGTAGGCCTTCGTGCGGAACTGGACGACGAGGACGACGGCCAGCAGCGCGCTCATCAGCAGCGACACGCCGGTCAGGCCCATGCCCAGGTTCTCGTTCAGGAAGTCCGCCGCGGTCTCGCCGACGGTGGTGCACAGAATCTTGATGATCCAGAAGTACGCGGTGACTTCGGGAACCTTGTTCCAGCGCAGGCGGGGGCCGGAGGCCGCCTGGCTGCGAACATAAGCCCCGGACGTCTCAGAAGTCTCAGTCATGAGGCCCGACGCTGCCAGCGGGACCCTGAATACATCCTGACTGCTTGTCCTGCTGTTTCGCGGGGTCCTCCGGGGCTCCGGGACGACGGGCGACGGGCGCGGTCCTCAGCTTCCCCTTGGGTTCACAGCACTTGGCGGCGCGCCAGCACCGCAAGCGCCGCCAGCCCCGGCACCAGCGGCAGCCACACCGTCAGCAGCCGGTAGCCGAGGACCACCGACGCCGCCGCACTGCCCGGTGCCCCCGCCATGGTGAGGGCCAACACCAGCGCGGCGTCCAGGGAACCGATTCCGCCGGGCGTGGGCAGCAGCACGGCGGCGCTGCTCGCTGCGAGGTAGGCCAGCGCCACCTGGGCCGGTGGCAGCGGCAGGTCGAGGGCCTGGGCGACCGCGACGACCACGGAGGCGTGGAGCGAGGCGAAGGCCAGCGAGCCGCCCCACAACGCGGCCGCGCGCGCCGGGACTTCGTGCACGGCGCGGACGTCCGCCAGTACGGCCCGCAGCGCGCGACGCAGCGGGCCCCGCAGGAGCACCACGGCGGTGCCCACCACGGCGACCGCGATCGCGACGACCGTCGCGGAGATGTGCGGAAGCCGGAGCAGACCAGGACAGACCAGCGCGAGCACGGCGATCAGGCAGCCGCGCGAGACGGCCCCCGCGGTGGCCTTCACCCCGAGCGCGGTCGCCGACCGGACGACCGACAGCCCGCACCGGGTCAGGAAGCGCAGGTTGACCGCGCCCGCGCCGAGGCCCGCGGGCAGCACGTGGTTGGCGGCGGAGGCCGCGAACTGCACGGCCACCAGCCGCCCGGCGGGCAACGGCCGGGTGACCGCCCCTTGCTGGGCGAGCGCCGAACACCCCCAGGTCGCCACGGTGGCCGCGGCCGCCACCAGCAGCCAGCCGCGGTCGGCGACGGCCAGCCGTCTCGCGCCGGTCACGATCACCGGCCAGTGGCGCCGCGCGATGTACACGGCGCACACCACCATGGCGAGTGTCACCGCGGCCTGCAGGGAGACCCGCCTGCTCGCGGTCGTTGTCGGGACACCGGTCGTTGTCGGGACACCGGTCATCGTCGGGGCGCCGGGCGGCGCAAGGGGGGTCATGCCGTTCGGCCTCCCTGGACGGCGGGGGCGACGTACACCATCAGACGGCCGACGCGATGCGCCGGCCACGTGCGAGCGTACGCGGGCGGCTTGCCTCCCGGCGTGGTCAGCACGCCGACCGGGATCCGCTGCCCGGCCCGCACGATGGCGCCGGTGGTGGTGTTGGCGTTGTGGCCGCTGGTGTCGACGGAGGAGCATCCGGCGTAGAAGGCGACCGGGACGCCGTCGTAGCCGGTCAGCATGCAGGGCGGCCGCACACCCAGCCTGTGCAGCTCCGTCGCGGCGTCGGCCCAGTCCTGGTGGGAGACGGTGGTGCTGTGCACGGTGTGCTCCAGCACGACGAACTGCACCGCGAGATGCCCGGCGAGGCCGACCGCCAGCAGAGTGACGGCCACCGGCCGCCAGGCCCGGCTCGGCGCGGTCACCAGGTGGACGAGGGCGTCGGCGACCGGGATGGACAGCAGGATGTAGACGGGCAGCAGGAAGCGCGGCGCGGCGTATCCGATCATGAACAGGTACGGGATGCCGGCCGTGGCGGCGCAGGCCAGGAGCAGCAGGGTGGTCACCCCGCGCCGGGCCTTGACGGCGATGACCGCTCCGAGGGCGGCGACCACGGGCAGCGCGAACCACCACAGCATCACCGGCGGGGCCGGCATCGCTCCGGTGCAGGGACGGCAGAGAACGCGCCCGCCCAGGCTGCGCATCTGGTCGCCGATGGCGATGTTCCAGCCCAGGCCGCCCTGGATCTCGGAGCCGTCGGAGAGCCGCTGGGCCAGGCCGCCGTAGCTCACGTAAGCCTCGATGACCCACTCGCCGGCGCCGGCCACCAGGCCGGCGACGAGCGCGACCAGCAGTCTCGGGCGCCGCCAGCGGCGTACGCTCACGACGAGGACGAGCAGCGGCAGGCTCACATAGACCGCGTCGGTGGGCCGCATCCACGCCATCAGCGCGGCGCTCAGGCCCACGCCCCACAGCGCCGCCCGGTCGAAGCGGTCGGCCTGGGCGCGCAGAAAGCAGCCGACGCAGGCCAGCGCGCCGATCGCGACCCAGTAGTTGGGCATGGCCTGCGGGCCGTAGAAGAGGGTCACCCAGAGGGTGGCGAACAGGGCGCCCGCCGAGGCCAGCACCCGTATGGGGAACAGTCCGCGCCAGACGCGCAGCGCCAGGAAGAGGCCGAGTCCGGACAGCACCGCCAGATAGACCCTCAGCAGCGCCGTGGACGACGACCACGAGGCGATCGGCGCCACCAGCAGCGGGACCCCGCGGGCGCGCGGCGCGCTGAAGAAGGCGGCGGGGGCGTGCGAGCTGACCTGGCTGACGTAGACGGTCTCGTCCCAGCCGAGGCCCATGCCCGGTCGCACGAGGATCAGTTGGGCCACCGTGAAGGCGCCCGCGACCACGGCCAGCCACTGCTGACCGTGCGGGCGTCTGAAGGTGCGCCGCGTCGACGGCGGGCTGCGGCGAGCGGCGCCGACGAGCGGAAGGTTCAAAGTCTTGGCCATCGTCCACCCTTCGCCCTACATTCTGTAGGGTTCGCCCTACATTCTGTAGGGTTCCTCACCCTACAAGACGTAGGGTGAAGGAGGGAGTTGCGCAAAACACCGTCAAATTACCGTGAATTGAGTGAGGGTGCAGCCCGGGATGCGCCCCTGCGCGCCACCCGGGGCGGCGCACGCTCGCGCGGGCGGGAGGGCGCCCCCGTACGCCCTCACCACCCCCCGCACCCCTACACGCTGTAAGGTGGCGATCATGGCTGGCACAGGCCCCCACGGCAGGGCGGAACGGCGCAGCGCCGGCGAGTTGGAGAGCGAAGTCCTCGCCACCCTCTGGGCCACCGACGAGGCCCTCACCCCCGCCGACATCCAGGGCGAGATCGGCGGCAATCTCGCCTACAACACCGTCCACACCATCCTCAAACGCCTGTACGACAAGGGTCTGGTCCTGCGGGACGTCAACGGCCGGCGTGGCGCGTACCGGCCCGCCAAGAACGCCGCCGAGCTGACCGCCGAGGCCATGCACGAGGCGCTGGACCGCGGCCCCGATCCGATCGCGGCCCTCCAGCAGTTCGTCACCGGACTGAGCCCCCAGGAGGAAGAGGCCCTGCGGGACCTCCTCGGGGGGAGCGGGATGTGAGGATCGACGTCTACCTCCCCCTCTTCCTGCCGCTGCTGCTGACGGCGGTCGCACCGCAGGTGGGTCTCAGGGTCTCCCCGGCGTTGGCCGCCCGCGTCCTCACCATCGCCGCCGTACTGACCGCGACGGCCTCCACCTGGGCGCTGCTGCTGCTCGCCGCCACCCTGGTCAACGAGGCGCCGCACGTGGCGACGGAAGCAGGCGAGGACGGCCGGCGGCTGCCCGACCCGGTCCCGGTGGCGATCGCCGTCGCCGCGATCACGCTCCTGTGGCTGATCGCCTTCCGGCTCGTCCGCGCCCTGCGTGCCCACTACGCCACCCGCCGCGTCCTGCAGCGGATGTGCGAGGGGCACCCGCCCGACAGCGAGCTCATCGTCGCCGCGTCCTCGACGCCCCGGGCCTTCGCGATCCCCGGTACGCCGGGCCGGATTCTGGTCACGGCCGCCATGCTCGGCGCGCTGGATCCGGCGGAGCGGCGCGTCCTGCTGGCCCATGAGCGCGCCCATCTCGCCCACCGCCACTCGGCGCTGTCGACCGCGGTGACCCTGGCCGCCGCGGCCAACCCGGTACTCGCGCCGGTGCGCACCACCGTCACCTTCCTGGTGGAACGCTGGGCCGACGAGGAAGCCGCGCGGAGAGTCGGGGACCGCCGTACCACCGCCCGCGCCCTGGCCCGGGCCGCGCTCGTCGCGCAGCGGGCCCGGCCGGGCTGCGCCCTGAGCTTCTCCGAACACGCGGTCATCCGACGGATCGCCGCCCTGCAGACGGCCCCGCCGCCGAACCTGTGGCCCATCGGCGTGGCCGTCCTCGTCCTCGGCGCCCTGCCCGCGCTCGGCGCGCTGGACGCCACCGGCGATCTGCTTCGCCTGCTCGGCGAGAGCCTGCCGGGCTAGCACCCGGCAGGCCGCAGATCTCAGGCGGCGAGCGTCTTGCGCTCCTGCAGGTGGGCGTAGCCCATGAGGCCGAGGAGCACCGCGAGCAGCACGGCCGACGAGCCCACCGTTCCGAGGTCGAGACCGCCCTTGGCGGTGGGCTTGGTGAGGAAGTCGCCGGCCGTCGCGCCGAGCGGGCGGGTGAGCACGAACGCGATCCAGAACAGCAGCACGTTAGGCACGACGGGTACGCGCATCAGCGCGACAAGGACCGCGAGCAGCCCGGAGACGAGCAGCGCGCCACCCGCGTAACCGAGCCCGGAGCTGTCCGACAGGAAGTCGCCCATCGAGGTGCCGAGGGTGTTCGACACGAGGATCGCCGCCCAGAAGAGGGCCTCGGCCCGGAAGGTCACGATGTCGCGGATGACGAACGTCATCCCGCTGACCTTCCAGACGGCAAAGATCACGACCAGCATTGAGATCAGGATCGCGGCACCCGCGGGATACCCGAGTCCCAGCCCCTGCGGTCCCCAGCCCAGCGAAGTGGCCCCGTTGGAGAGGTACTTGGCGCTGGCGTCACGGTTCATGAAGTCGGACATCGTGGTGCCCGCCATGCTGGTGGACAGGATCACGGTCCAGTAGAAGAAGGGGTTGTAGCGTCGCGACCTGAGCTGCACGACCAGCGTGACCACGAAGACCAGGAACAGCAGGACGGTGGTGAGGAAGTAGCCCAGCTTGAGGGTCTGCGCGAAGAGGTCGCCCGCTGTCTCGCCGAGCGTCGTCGCGGCGATCTTCATGACCCAGAACGCCAGGGTCACTTCCGGCAGCTTCTTCATCACGGAGGTGCCGGGGTCGGCGACCCCGACATCGGCGATGAGTTCTGTCCTATCCAATTTTTTTCTCCTGGGGGGGTGCATCGACGTCCCCCCAGTGGCCACGGCCGAGGGAGGGCGCGTGTCCAATGGCTCAGTGTCGCGCACGCCTGAGCACCATGTTGATCAACCTGGCAGTCGCAACCTGAACACATCCTGAACGCGTGATCACGTGTCCAGGAGCTCCCACTACCAGGCGGCGCGTGGTTCAGGACGGCGGCCGGGTCAGGGATGCCAGGGCATGGACGTGAGTGGCGCGGGCGGCGCGGGCGGTCACGGGCAGTCGGGTGAAGAGCTCGCGGGCCCTGCGGGAGGCCGTGGCCGGCGCCTGATGCCTGCTGGAATGCCGCAGTTGGAATGCCGTTCAGAAAACGTCGACGTCGACCACGGCTTCGGCGAAGGCTTCGGGGGCTTCCTGCGGCACGTTCGGGCTTTTCACCGCCGGTGCCCGCCGACACCGAGGTCGCCGAGGTCACCGGAGGCGTCGGCAGTGTGGCTCCGGTTGTCCCTACGGTGAGAATCCCGGAAAATGTGCGCCTGTCGATGACGTTCACCTTTCTTGATTTCGGGCTTTCTCTAGATTTCTCGTCTTCTCTTGTTTTCGGCCTTCACTGGCCTCGCCAGATGTTGTCGAAAGCCGCCTGCTCGATGCTGCGCCGCTGCCGTACGGCGTCCAGTTCCGTGACCGCGTGGTGGACGGCGGCCAGCACGGTCACGACCGCGTCGTCGACGAGGTCCGCCACTTCTTCGGTCGGTTCGTCGTGGATGCCCACCGCGGCCGCGAGGACGGCGAGGACGGGCTCGCCCGACGTCCGGCGGTCGGTCGCACGGTGACGAGCCGGTGAGTCGGCCCACTCCGCTCGGCCGGTCCCGAGCGGGTTCCAGCGGTGGCGCCGCCGGGTGACCTGTCCTTCCGACTCCAACTCCGCGTGATAGGCCTCGGACAGACCGCGGCCCCGGCGCCACAGCCAGTCCTCGACGGACTCGTACGGCGCCTGCCGGACGAGCGACGACACCGCCCCGTCCAACAGACGGTCGCCCAAGGTCCACTCCGCGCCGGGCACGATGTGGTCACCCTCCAGGGTGAGGGCCTGGGCGTCGATGAGGTCCACCAGTTCGGCTCCCGCGAGGGCCAGCGAGAGGTCACCCTGCTCGACGGCACGGCCGGGCTCGGCGTCCAGGGCGGTGATCAACAGATCCTGTGCTGTGGTCATGACCGGCTCCACGTCAGAGGCATCGATGGCGGCCCGGGTCCGGGGCGATTTCCGCCGGTGCGGACCGGCGTACCTGGGCGGACGGTCGTACAGGCGCCGTCCGACGTACCGGAGCGGCCCGTCGTACCGGAGCGGCCCGTCGTACCGGAGCGGCCCGTCGTACCGGAGCGGCCCGTCGTCCCGGGGCGGCCTGTGGCACTTCCACCATGTGGTGCGGGAAGCCGATGCGCAGCACGGCGGCGGCCACAGCCGCCGCGAGAACCACGACGGCGGCCAGGATCAGGGCCTGCCGGTAGCCGTGGCGGAGCAGGGGCGCGACGACCAGGGGGCCGAGGATCTGGCCGACGGAGTATCCGGCGGTCAGGAGCGCGACGGAGCGCGGGAACCGCAGGTGGGCCGCTGCGGAAAGGGTGACCGTGCTGACGCCGATCAAGGTCGCGCCGAACAGGACCGCGGAGGGCACGGCTCACCGCCGCGGGCACTGCGCGGTGGGGGGAACGGGGGGGTGTGCCGTCACTGCGTGGTGACGGTCCGGCCGGGGTCGTTGGGGTGGGACTCGAGCGCGGTGACGGTGAGGGTCATCCAGGGGCGCAGCGGCAGCGTGCCGAGGACCTTCTCGTGCAGCTCGGCCTCGTCGGTGGCCCGCCAGATGCCGATGCTGCGCAGCTCACCGACCGGGCGCCACAGCCGCGCGAGGTTTTCGGTGGCGGCCAGTTCCCGGGCGCGGACGGCTTCGGCGGCGCGCCGCCGGTCGACCTCGTCCTGGCTGGTGCCCTCGGGGACGGTGGTGGTGATCTCGACCAGGAACTCTCGCATGGTCCTGCTCCGCTCGGTGGGGACGTCCGGCGAGGACCGGAACGCCGCGGGTGGTGACGGTGGCGCGTGGGATGAAGGGGCCCGGTCGCCGCGGGCGGGCCGGACGGTGGCCGACGTACCGGAAGCCGGTCGGCTCAATCCGTCTGCCGAGGGCCGCCGAGGGTCGCTGCGGCCATCCGCCGTCGGGCTTCCATACCCTTGATCCTCCGCCCGCCTGCGGGGACGGCGCCACGACCGGCTTCCTCCCTGCTGGGAGGCGGGGCCTTGTAGCGACGTAGCATGACGACCGTGGAGTTGCGCCAACTGCGGTACTTCGTCGCCGTCGCCGAGGAACTGAACTTCGGCCGGGCCGCCGAGCGGCTGCTGATCGCGGGCCCTTCCCTGTCACAGCAGATCAAGGCACTCGAACGCGACCTTGGGGTACAGCTGTTCGATCGCGACCGCCGCTCGGTGTCCCTCACCCCCGCCGGTTCGGCCCTGCTCCCCCACACCCGCGCCCTGCTCGAACGGGCCGACGACCTCCAGCGGCGCGCCGGCCGGCTGTCCGGATCGGAGCCGGTACGGCTGGGCTACGTCAACTGGCTCCCGGCGGACCTGACCGCCCGCACCGCGACGGTGGCGCAACTCCACATCGACGCGTGGGTCGCGCCCTCGCACACCCAGGCCGCCCGGGTCGCCGCCGGCGGCCTGGACCTCGCGGTGTGCTGGGTGCGGACCGAGGACCTTGAACAACGTGGCCTGCACGCCCGGCTCATAGGCGCCGACCGGCTCTACGCCGTTGCCACCGGTGACGACACGAGCGACGTGGCCGCCCGGGACACCGCCGTGCTCCTCGACGGCGACACCACTTCCTGGTCGTCATGGAACGTCTACGCCGAACTACTGGCCGAGGACACCGGGGCCCGCGCGGTCCGCATCTCCGACGGCGGCATCACCGGACCCGCGTTCTTCGACCACGTTCGCCGCAGCCCCCGCCCGGTCGTCAACTCCCCCAAGGGCCAGACCACCCCCCTGCCACCCGACCTGGTCCGGCGCCCGGTCGTCGCACCGAAGATCTACTGGACCTGGTCGGTGGTCTGGCGCGCGGACGAGGACCGCCCCGCCGTCCTCGCCGTCATCGACGCCCTCTGCGACGGCGTGAGCGACCTGGGAATCCACGCCCAGGACACCTGGCTGCCCGCCGGGGACCCGCACCGGCGCTAGGGCCTGTCCGGCGGATCAGGTCGCAGGAAACGGGCGGTGCCTCATCGACGCTGGCGAGCGGGGCTTGGTGCGTCCAGCTGCAAGGCGGAGGAGGGCGACGACGCGGAGCGTCGGCAACCGACGACAACGCCGCAGATGGGCGTGCCAAGCCCCGCGTCTGCGGCATGATCCGCCGGACAGGCCCTAGGCGCCGTCCGGCGCCGACCCGCCGACCTGGGCTGGGAGGCTGCGCCTACCAGCAGGGAGGAACCCGGTCCTGAGCGGGGCCCTGTTGACCTTTGACTCTTCTCGTCGAGCCGCTTACGGTCCTAATAGTCGACCGGTCGGCTAGTAGAACGGTCGAAGAACCCACCACCCATCAGCACCACCTCACCCCGGAGAAGATCATCATGAGCTCTCAGGACCAGAAGGTCGCAGTCATCACCGGCGCCTCGCAGGGCATCGGCGCCGGTCTCGTCGAGGCCTATCGCAAGCTCGGCTACGCCGTCGTCGCCACCTCGCGCACCATCGCACCCTCCCACGACGCGGGCGTCCTGACCGTCCAGGGCGACATCGCCGACCCCGCCACCGCCGAACGCGTCATCGCCGCCGGCGTCGAGCAGTTCGGCCGTATCGACACCCTGGTCAACAACGCGGGCGTCTTCGTCGCCAAGCCCTTCACCGACTACACCCCGGACGACTACGCCACCATGATCGGTGTGAACCTCGCCGGCTTCTTCCGCATCACCCAGCTGGCCATCGAGCACATGCTCGCCCAGGGCGGCGGCCATATCGTCAACGTCACCACCAGCCTGGTCGACAACGCCGACTCCCGCGTCCCCTCCGTACTCGCCTCGTTGACCAAGGGCGGCCTGCAGTCCGCCACCAAGTCCCTCGCCATCGAGTACGCCACGCGCGGCATCCGCACCAACGCCGTCGCACCGGGCACCATCAAGACGCCCATGCACCCCGAGGAGACCCACGCCTCACTCGACGCCCTGCATCCGGTCGGCCGGATGGGCGAGCAGAGCGACATCGTCGACGCCGTGATCTACCTGGAGAACGCGCCGTTCGTCACCGGCGAGATCCTCCACGTCGACGGCGGCATGAGCGCCGGCCACTGAAGGAACACGACGAAACGAGGGGAGAACCCCGATGAACAAGACGAACAGCACGACGGACAGTGAAGCCATCCTGCGCGGCGTCCTCGACCGCTGGAAGGCCGCCGTCGACGCGCACGAACCGGAGGAGGTCGCCGCCCGGTTCACCGAAGACGCGATCTTCCAAGGACTGCACCCCTACAGCGTCGGAAGACCGGGCGTCGCGGCCTACTACGACTCCCAGCCCCTCGGCCTGACGGCCGCGTACCGGATTCTCGAAACCAGACGCCCTGCCGACGATCTCGTACTCGGTTACCTGGACGTCGATTTCTCCTTCACCGACCGGCCCACCATCGGCGTCAACCTCAGTGTTCTGGTGCGGCGGGTGGAGGAGGACTGGTGCATCAGCCACTATCAGGTCTCCCGGCTCGACTAGACCGCATGTAGTCCCTCCCGAGACCTTGACGGTGTATCCGTCGGGGCCGTCGGGAACCTATGGATACGGTTGTTCGCAGCCACCGCCGCACGAAGCCGAACCATGCCTTTCGTCAGCGGGCTTGCCTGGCGAACGCCTCGAATGCCCGGTCGTCGAAGAGGACGGACGTGACCTCCTCGACCGCCGTCTCCGTTGCCCGTACCGTCTCCACGGCGATCCGGGCGGCGTCGTCCATCGGCCACCCGTAGATGCCGGCGGAGACGGCCGGAAACGCCAGTGCTCGCCACAGCGCTGGCGCCAGCAGCCGCGAGGGGGCCTCACGGGAGGAGTCACACGCGATGCTGGAGACGCACTGCCAGGGCCGGGCACTGGTTGACGGCGCGGCGGGCGCCGTGCTCCTGCCAGGGGGCGACCGGGATGGTGGTGGAGGTGGGATAGCCGTGCGGTCCGAGGCGAATGAGGTCGGGGGCCAGCACGGCGCAGAGACCGTGGCCGGTGCAGCGGGACCAGTCCACCTCCAGCCGGGCGCCCTTCGCAGGCGGGAGGGGCAGTGCGCCGCGCACGGGACGGCCGCAGCCGGGGCCGGACAGGTGGGCGGCGACGTCCTCGGAGAAGACCTCCAGCGCGGTGAGCAGGAAGCGGGCCGTGCCGTCCGGGTGCGAGCAGGCGCCACCGTCCCGGGCAGTGACAAGGGCACGCCGGACGTCCTCCAGCACCGCGGGCTCGGCAGTACCGTCGGCCAGCACGGCCAGGGCCTCGGCGGCCTCGGGCAGGCCGCGCTTGCACGGTCCGCACTGGCCGGCGGACTCGGCCGCCAGCCAGGCCGCGACCTGGGCGATCTCGCCGAGCGGGCAGGTGTCGTCGGGGAGCGTGACGATCGCGCCCGCGCCAAGGGTTCCGCCGAGTCCGGCGAGCCCGGCGCGGGAGAGCGGCGCGTCGATGGCGTCCGACGGGTGCAGCCAGGCGCCGTGGTAGCCGCCCACCAGCACGCCGGCGCCCGGCTGGAGGCCGCAGGCGTCCAGTACCGGGCCCAGCCGGGTGCCGGTCGGAACCTCGACCACCAGCGGGTCGGCGCCCGGCCGGTTGACGGTGAGCAGGACCGTGCCGGGTTCGGCGGCGGTGCCGACGGCGGCGTAGGCGTCGGGTCCGAGCCGGGCCGCGACGGCGAGTTGGGCCCAGGTCTCGGCGTTGGAGAGCAGCGTCGGACGGCGACGCACCCCGCCCGTTCCCCCTTCGGCCGCGCGGGCCTTCAGCGGCGCCGGTGCCACCGGCAGACCGTTGATGCCACGGATCAGGGCCCCGGATTCGCCGGAGACGAAGCGTTCGGGCAGGCATATGGTGCGGGCCGGGCAGGGAAGTTCGCGCTCGGCGAGGGCGGCCGGGACCGATATCTCGCCGGGGCTGCCCGCGGCGACGCCGATCACGATCTCCTCGGCGCCGAACGCGGCCGCGGCCAGGCAGGCGCCGTCCAGTACCAGATGCGGCGCGCGGCCAAGCAGCATCTTGTCCTTGGCGCTGGCCGGTTCGCCCTCCGCGCCGTTCACCACGATGACCGGCGGCGCGCCGGTGCGGTCGGCGGTGGCGAGCGTGGCCCGGGCCTTGCGGGCGAACGGGAAGCCGGCGCCGCCGCGGCCGGACAGGTCGACGGCTTCGGCCAGGGCGAGCAGACCGTCCCGGCCCGGTTGGAGGAGCGGCGGGTGGACACGGGTATGGGCGGCGAGATCCAGGCGCTGGTGGCGGTCCAGGCCGGCGGTCAGCCGGGCCGAATCCAGCCGGCGCACCTCGGGCAGCTTCAGCGGGGCGTGCTTCACTCGCTGCCTCCCGGCTGGGCCAGGTAGAGCGGCCGGGGCCCTGGTCTCGCGGCGTGCTTGGGCTGTCTGGGCAGGCCGGCACTCTGTGCGGACCGGCGAGCCGTCGTCGGTGGCGCGGGCCGGGCGGCCCAGGCGATCGGGCGGGCGCCGGTGCTGGGCCGGGCGGACCGCGTGGACAGGGCGGCCAGCGCGGCCGGGCGGACAGCAGCGGGCCGGTACGCCTTGGCGCCGCGACGACGCCGGCTCAGGGTCCGGCGGCGGCCCAGGCAGGAAAGGGCACGGACCAACAGCGCGAGCGCCACCAGGGCCGCGCACAGGCCGTAGCCCCAGAGCACCCACGCGTGCGCCTTGCGCCCCGCCGTCAGCCCGTGCGCCAGTGAGATCGGCCAGCAGACGTACGCCATCGAGTGCAGCACCCGCCACAGCCAGGGGCGGCGGCTGCCGGCGAACCGACCGCGGAGCACGCCGGTAGCCGTGATCAGGACGAGCAGGTCGGCGGCGATGGTGCCCAGGCTCACCGCGAGAGCGGCGCCGCCGGTGAAGGGGACCACCGCGGTCTGCGCAGCGGCGTGCCGCTCGACGACCTTGACCGCGATGTGGGTGACCAGGAAGCCGAGCGCCGCGACGGCGCTCGCCCGGTGCACCGACTGCATGGCCACCCGCAGTCGGGGAGTCAGCACCAGCCGGTCGGTGGCGGCGAGTCCGCAGGTCACCACGGCAGTCAGTGAGAGCAGGGTGAAGACGCCGGCGAAGTCGTCCAGGAAGGCCATCATCCGGCCGGCCGCTCCGGCCGACGCGGCGCCGACCGCAGGATCGGCGAGCAGAGCAACGCTGGACATGGGGCACGTCCTTCCTTGTGCTCGGGTCACGCAGCCAGGCCGTGGCGGGGCCGGATCGGGATTCCGAATGCCCACGCCGGGGAAGCGCACCGCCGGGAGTGTGGCACCGGCGGCACTGCACGACACGGCCCATCGTTAGCCCGTACCCCACCCAGCGACAACCGCCCTGCTACGACCCACGACCGTAGCGAGGCTCGGCGTCCGTGCCGGTTTCTCGGGCGCCGGTGGGAGTTGTGGTCCACGACCGTGCGTAGTAGTTGCCGAGAGCGTCGTGACCAGGCTCACCCGCGCGCGAGCCATGGGCGGTGTCAAGATCCTGGGCCAGGTGATTGCCTGGCCAGGAGTCTGGCAATCACGGAGAGTGCGGTACCCACGGAGATCGGAAGGGCGGACGCCGAGACACCGGCGGGCCGGGAGAGTCGGTGCTGGCCGGCTGCGGCGGTGAAGAGCTCGGCGGACATCGCGGCGCGGCTCGGCATCACCGAGGGCTACCTGTGCGCCCGGACGACGTACGAGTTCCTGGCCGACGGCAGACCGGTGCAGCTTTCGACGAGCTGGGAGCCTTACGACATCACCGCCGGCGTTTTGTTGGCGACCCATACGTTGCCGGACGGGTCGATGACCACGCCGGTGAGGGAATGAAACGCCTTGTTCGTCCAGCCCGCCACCGCCAGAAGTCGCGGCGTACATGACAGATTTTGGCCTTGCCGCACCAACCCCCGCTCGGGACGATGTGCCCGCACGCGGCACCGCCTGGACCACAGCGTTCTGTACCCAATCCCCCCACGAAGGAAGGACGTCGACCATGGCGATTCGCACCGAAGTCGGCGCGTCCCGGGCCATCGAGCCCAGCCGCCAGGACGAGCCTGCGAGACGCGCGGTAACGGCACTCGGCCTCCTGGGCATCGCCCTGATCCACTTGCTCGATCTGCCCGGCAAACTCAAGGAGACCCCCTACCTCGGAGCCGCGTACATCCTGCTCATCGTCGCCGGCGTGGCGGTCGCCGAGTATCTGATGCGGCGTCATGACCGCCGGGCCTGGCTGGCCGCGACCGTGCTCGCCGCCGCCGTACTCCTCGGTTACGTGGTCAACCGGAGCGTCGGTCTCCCGGGGGCCATGGACGACATCGGCAACTGGCTGGAACCGCTGGGGCTGGCTTCCATGTTCGTCGAAGCGGTCGTGGTGGTGCTGGGGCTGTCGGGCCTCGTGGACTCGATGGCGCGCGGGTCCGCCGACGTCTGAGCACTTACCTGGCGCGATGTCAGTTCGTCGGCGCGGCGGCGCTATCTGCTCCAGCCGGAGACCAGGTGAACACCGGCGAGCGCGACAACCAGTCCCGCGCCGAGCGCCACCGCCAGAAGTGACCAGCGTCCGGCGCGCCACGGGGCGACGATCCCGTGGCGCGCCGGACGGCGGCGCAGGTCGGCACCGATGAGGCGCGGCAAACGCCACACGTAGGCGAGGACATGCACGGCCGTCACGGCGACCCAGCAGATGAAGCCGGCTTTGTGCAGCAGGAGCACAGGAACGGGACCGGTGTCGCGTCCGAGCAGGGCCAGGGCCACTCCCGTACCGAGGACAGCGACGCTCGTGGCGACGACCAGCGGGCCGAGCAGGCGCAGCAGCGGTGCGGGCGGCCCCTTGCGGCGGTACGCGGGCGATCCCGTGTAGTAACGGTAGAACCGGTAGCCAGTCGATCCGATCTTCAGGCAGACCGGGCCGGTCAGCAGCAGCCCGATGAAGAAGTGCAGGGTGAGGAGTTGCCCGAGGAAGAGGATGGTGACGCCCTCGATGGCGAAGAGGACCATCAGGACCGCACCGGTCGCAGCGGTCAGCCGCTCATTGCCCTCCGGGCCGCCGGACGACGCGCCCGGCTGCTCGAACGATGCGTCCACCGGTGTCCTGCCGACGATCACGGTCACTCGTCCGTCCTCCTGATGATCAGGCCCCGCCCAGCCCGGATGACAGTGCTGTCCTGCCCCCCTCCCGCGCGTGCGCCGGAGCGGGAGAAGTATGTCTGACGTGGGGTTAAGAACTCGTTCACGTCCGCTGGGCCGGCTGCCGGTCCGGGGCACGCTAGGGTGCCCGGTCCAGGCGCAGTGCCAGTGCCGGGCACGCGGCCACCGCGCGCCGCGCGTGCCCGAGGGCTACACCCGTAAGAGGGGCCGATCCCACTATCGGGTAGCCCCACTCGTCCAACTCCACCAATTCCGGGAGCAGTTCCGCGCACAGGCCGTAGCCGTCGCACGCGATGCGATCGATTCCGATGGCGCGTGTACCGGCCATGCCGATCACCTCCATTCCCGCTCGTCGGGTGCCGACGTGTCCGGAACCGGCAGTACGGGCTCGTGCCCGGCCGCGGCACACGGGCCGAGGCTCAGGTGGTGCCCTACGTCGTCGGCGAAGACGCGAAGGGCGGTCGCCGCGAAGCGTGACGCACCGTCGGGGTGCCGGCATGCGCCGCGCCCGGCGAGCAGTCCCGCACGGCCCTCCAGACGCTGCATCAACTCCGGGGTGGGACGGCCCCAGGCGAGGTCCCCGAAGTCCGCGGCGACGGCCGGCAGCCCGAGCCGACACGGTCCGCACTGCCGTGCGCTCTGCTCCGCGAGGTAGCCGAGCACCCTGGCCGCCTCGGCCAGACCGCAGGCGCGTGCGGGAAGCGCCACGATCACTCCGGCACCGGGTCCCGCGCCGAGGGATGCCAGGTCCTGTTTGGCGAACGGGACGCGCAGCGCCTGCTCCACCGGCAGCCAACTGCCGAAGAAGCCGCCCAACAGAACGGATCCGAGCGGTTCCGCAGGTCCCCCGGCGGCGTACAGTGCCTCGCCGAGCGGTCGGCCCATCGGCACTTCGTAGACGCCCGGCGTGCGCAGCGCACCGGAGAGAGTCACCAGCGTGGTGCCCGCGGCGTCGGGGCGCCCGGCGCCGCGGAACCAGCCCGGACCGTACCGTGCGATCAGCGCGAGGTGAGCGAGAGTCTCGACGTTGTCGATCAGGGTGGGGCGTCGGCCGACCCCTTTCTCGAAGGGGCGCGGCGGGGTCGCCAGTGGGCGGGCGTCACCCCCGTTCAGCCATCGCACCAGCGATGTCTCCTCGCTGGAGACGTAGTGGTGGGGCAGTTCGTGCACCAGGACCGGTACCGGGTCGAGGCCCAGCCTCTGGCGTTCCTCGACGGCGTCGCGCAGGGCGCGTGCCTGGTCCTGCCTGGTGCGCGGCAGGCACAGGTGCACCGCGTCGGCGCCCACCGCGGCGGCGGCCATTACGGCGCCGTCCAGCACCAGGTGCGGGGCGAGATCCAGCAGGGTTTCGTCCTTGCGGCTGGCCGGTTCGCTCTCCATGCCGTTGGCGACCACCACGGCAGTGCCCCGGCCGGCGGCGACGGTGCGCAGCTTGCGGCCGGTAGGGAAGGCGGCGCCGCCCCTGCCGGTCAGTCCCGCGTCCTCCACAGCGCGCACCAGCCGGCCGGCCGTGTCAGCGGTACGCGGAAAGGGCGGCGGGCCGTACCGGCGGAGGTGCTCGTTCAGGTCGGCGGGGCCGCCGGTGGCGTACCAGCCGTGCAGCAGCCGGGAGCCGTACGGGCCCAGCATGCCGTCACGCCCGTCACCGGCCGGCCGGGTTGTCCGTCCGTCGGTCATCGCGTCGGTCATTCGGACCCTCCCTCGTCATCGGTCGGTGCGGGCGTCGAGTGGACGGTGCTCGTGCTCGTGCTCGTGGCTGTGGTCCCTCCCGCGCGGTGTGCCCAACCGGGTTGCATTGGCCCGGAATTCATGAATGCGGCCAGCACCACGGGCACCGCCGCGGCGGTGGCTCCCGCCCACAGCCGTACCCTGACCCGGCCCGGGCCCGCCCGGTACAGCCGCCACCAGACGGCGGCGACGACCAGGGCGACGCATGCGGCATACAGGGCGAGTTGCAGCGTGAGCCGGGTGTCGGTGCCGGTCCCTGCCGCGTGGAAGAGCGCCACCGGCCAGGCCGCATAGGCCAGCCAGTGCACGGTCTTCCACCGCCGCTGCCCCATGCGCAGCCGTACCGCGCTGGTGGCCGCGACCGCGAGCAGCAGGTCGAACGCGACCGTGCCGAGCCCCAGCCAGAGCGGCCGGTACGAGGCGGCGAACGGCACCACCGCCACCAGCCAGCCCAGGTGGACGAAGGTGTCGAGGATCGCGGTGACGATGTGCAGGGCCAGGAAGACCAGGGTCAGCACCGACAGGTTGCGGTGCAGCGCGCTCACCTCGAAGCGGGCGAGCCGCCGCGGTGTGTACCGGCCGCCCACGGCGACGCCGAGCGCGACGGTCGCGGTGAGCAGCACCAGGGCGACGGTGCCGCCGGCCCGGGTCGCGAACCACAGCGGGCTGGGGCCGGCGGCGAGGGGTACGAGTCCGGTCACCGGGTGCCTCCCACGCTGTCCTCGGGCCAGCCGCAGACCCGCTCGACGGTTCCGTCCACGCGTACCAGCCGCGCGGGCAGTCCCGCCCGGCGCAGGCGGCCGAGGGCGCGTTCGCCGAGGACGACGGCCTCGGTGCTGGCGGTGTTGGCTGCCACGCAGCTGACGGCGGCGACACTGACGGTCTGCCAGACCGGGGTGGGAATGTCGCCGGTGGCGGGATCGACGATGTGGTGCAGTCGCCGTCCCCCGCGGCGCCAGGTCCGCACCGTGGTGCCGGAGGTGGCGAGTCCACCCTCGGTGATGCCGACCGTGGGCCGGGCCGCGGTGTCGGGTGCCGCGTGGTCGTCGGCGATGGCGATCCGCCAGCCTCCCGGCGGTGCCTGGCCTGCGACGGAGAGGTCTCCGCCGAGGTTGACCAGGACGCCGCAGCCCGCCGCCTGAGCGGCGCGGTGGGCGGCCCGGTCGGCGGCAAGGGCCTTGGCGGTCGCGCCGAGGTCGAGTGCGATGCCCGGGGGCAGCCGCAGTCGCCGGGTGGGCCGGTCCCATGCCACCGCCCGCCATCCCGCGGACGGTCCGGCGAGGCGTGCGGGGCCCAGGTCCTGCGGTCGCAGTGCGGCGAATGTGACGTCGTAGCCGAGCGCGGTCACGGCGGTTGCGACGGTGGGGTCCACGACGCCCGCGGTCACCTCTGCCGCGTGCAGCGCCACGTCCAGTGCCTCGGCGAACAACGTACTCACATGGCAGGGGGCACCCGCCGCAGCGTTGGCACGCGACAGTTCCGAGTCGGGCCGGAACCGGCTGCACGCCGCGTCGATGGCGGCGAGTTCGGCGTCGAGGACCCGCCGTGCCGCGTCCATCGCGCCGGGGTCGGCGACGAGCAGCGAGGCCGTGGTACCCAGGGCGGGGAAGGAGACCGACGCCGGACCTGTGGCGGCAGCGGTCATGACGCACCGGACGTGGTGTGCGACGGCTGCGGAGTCGGGGTCGGCGGCTTCGTCGCGGTGGGTGCTGGGGCTGCCGGATGTGTGGCGGGGGGCGCGGCGGGAGTCGTCCGGTGCTTCGGGACGGTCGTGTGCGGTGCCGTGCGGGAGGGCGGGGCGGCGGTCCTGGGCGGGGCCGCCGAGTGCGACGCGGTCCGCGGGACCGCGGGCGTGCTCGACGTGGCCGCGGGCGCGAGGGTGGACGGTTGCCAGGTGTTCCCAGGGGCGGGTGAAGACTTCCCGGGCAGGGCGTGGGCGTATCCGGTGGCGAGCGCCACGGAGCCGGCCGCTGCCGCGGCGGCCACCCAGCGGGTGGTGCTTCCGACCCGGCGAAGGCCGCGGTCACGGCGCCGGGCCGCGCCGGCCGACGTGGGCTGGTCGGGGTGGGACATGGTTCCTCCTCGGCCGTCGGTGTGCCGTCGTGAAGCGTTCGCCACCCCACGGCCACACCTGCGGGCATCCGTCCACCAGCCTGCGCAGACATCTGTCGGGATCCGGTTCAGGAATCCTTCAGAACCCGCAAAGATCAGCGAAGACACTGTTCAGGAGGGTGAGATGCGATCTGTCGGACGGGGCGGCGGCTGCCTGCGGGGCGCCCGGCACGTCCCCGGGAGAAACTCAGGCGCCACTCGTCCGCGTATCGCCCGAGCCGGGCTCGCCGGTGCGGTCGCGTCCGCGGCGGGAGGCGGGTAGCGACAGGGCCACCGTCAGCCCGCCACCGGGCGAATCCAGCAGCTCGGCGGTTCCGCCGTTGGCGGTGACCAGCCGGTGGACGATCGCCAGGCCCAGCCCCGTTCCGCTCGCCTCGGGGTTGCCGAACCTGCGGAACGCGCTCTCCCGCGCGGCCTGGACCATCCCGGGGCCGTTGTCGACGACCCGCAGCTGAACCGCTCCATCCTGCCGCTTGCCGATGATCCGCACCTGGCCGCCCTCCTGGACGGCGTCGAGGGCGTTGGCGATCAGGTTGTCGAGCACCTGCTCCAGATCGCCCTCACCGAGGAAGGCCGTGAGCCCGGGGCGGCAGTCGGCGGTGAGCCGGACCCGGCCCGCGTGGGCGACGGGCTCCCAGGCGGCGACCCGTTCGGCCACGAGGCGGTCCACCCCGACCGGCACCGGGCGCGGCATCGCATGCTCGGCGCGGGCCACCGCCAGCAGTCCGTCCACCAGCCGGGACAGGCGGGCGATCTCGCCCTGCGCATCGGCCAGCTCGGCCGCAGTGTCCCCTTCGGCGTCGGCGGCGAGCAGGTCGAGTCGAAGCCGGAGCGCCGCGAGCGGGGTGCGCAGCTGGTGGGACACATCGGCGACCACAGCACGGTGACCGTGCACCAGGGCCTCGGTGCGCCCGGCCATCGTGTTGAACGTCGCCGCGAGCCGGCGCACCTCCTGCGGCCCTGCCTCGACCGGCGCCCGCGCGTCCAGTGCCCCCTCGCCCAGCCGCTGTGCCGCCTGGTCCAGCACGCGGAGCGGACGGCCGACCCAGCGGGCCAGGAGGACCGACATCAGCACGGCGGCGCCGAGGCCGCTGACGCCGATCAGCGCGAGCCAGCCCCACATCGCCAGGATCCGGTCGTGCAGCGGATCGACGGACCGGCTCAGGACGGCGACGCCGACGGGGTCCGAGGCGTCGCCGATCGGTACGGCGGTGGTCAGCCACTGATCGTCCTGGCGCACCAGGGTGTCGGGACGGGCGATCACAGAGGAGACCAGCCCCGCGGAATCGTCCCCGGCCACGTCGGAACACGCGGTCGACATCAGCACATGTCCCGCGCTGTCGTAGACGGTCGCACAGTCGCCTCTCGCGTGGGCCTCCTCGACAAGGCTCCGCGCCGCTGCGTCCGGCTTGCGGTCGGACAGGTACTCCTCGGCGGCGGAGGCGATCGACCTCGTCCTGGCCGCCGCTTCGTCCCGGAACGAGGTTTGCTCACGCTGGGTCATGATCAGCCCGAGCGGCACCACCGCCAGCACCAGAACCGCGGTGATCAGGGCGAGGACGCTGAGTGCGATACGGCGGGTCACGGCGCTTCAGCCGACTTCACCGAGGCGGAAACCGCGCCCGTAGACCGTCTCGACCAGTCCGGGCACGCCCAGCTTGCGGCGCAGCGCGGCCATGTGCACGTCCAGCACCTTCGTGGGCCCGTACCAGTGGGCGTCCCAGGCGCGTTCCAGGATCTCCTGCCGCGTCACGACCCGGCCGGGATCGGCGGCGAGGCATTGGAGGATGTCGAATTCCTTGGGGGTGAGCGCGATTTCCGCCCCGCCTACCGTCACCTTGCGGGTGCGCGGATCGACGACGAGCGGGCCGTGGGTCAGCAGCTCGGGCCCGGACGGGCGGATGCGGCGCAGTACGGCCCTGATCCGCGCCAGCAACTCCGCCAGGCCGAAGGGTTTGACCAGGTAGTCGTCGGCGCCTTCATCGAGGGCGGCGACCCGGTCGCCCTCCTCGCCGCGGGCGGTCACCACGATGATCGCCACATCCGACTGGCGGCGGCGCAGCACGCGGCAGACCTCGATGCCGTCCACGTCCGGCAGGCCGAGGTCGAGCAGGACCACGTCGGGTGCGGGAACGTGGGTGAGCGCACCGCGTCCGGTGCCAACGCTGGTCGCCCGGTACCCGGCTCGGTCCAGGCCACGCACCAGCGACCGGGCGAGCCCCGGGTCGTCCTCGACGACCAGCACGGTGTGCGCGTCGGGATCCGCCCGATGGCCGTTTTCCTCTTCCACGGCACCCAGCGTAGGACGACGGGGACCACTCTCCGGACCGAGGGAGGGCCGGCTACGTGGGACGGACGGAGGGAGAGGCACGCGGGACGAAGGGCGAGGACGCGGGGCGCGCGGGGGACGGTACGCGCAGGGCCGCCGCCGTGTCCGCCCGGCTTTGCCACATCTGAAGCTTCCCTGAACGGCTTTCCGACGCGACGCGACGCACGCTGATGACATGGCGTCCGCGAGCCGGACGATCGCCTCGCGGCACCGCCTTCGTCCGAAAGAGGTCAGCCCATGCCCATGCCTGTACCCGGACCCGCGGCGGACCCAGACCCGGTGCGGCGACGCGAACGCGGACTCCGGCGAGTAGGCACCACGACCCGCCGGACCGCCACCGCCGCGACGGCCGCAACCCTTCTGCTCGGAGCCGGCTACGCCCATGCGCTGCCGGGCACCTCCCACCCGGCGTCCGGCGCGGCCCAGCACTCCACCGACCACCCTCGGCCTCCGGCCAACGCCCCGGCCTCCACCACACAGCCGGCACAGACGACGACCGGAGCGTCCTGATGCCTGATCCCACCGTCAGTGGCGGGGGAACCTCACCTCGGTATTCGGGAGACCGCTCGTCGAGAACCGTGACGAAGGCCGAGGCAACGAGGGCGACGGCGCGGTCGTCGTCGTGGGCCAGTTGGCGCAGGACGTCCTGCACGGTGGTCCCCGACAGCTCGACCAGCGCCTGGGTCAGACGTATCCGCGTCGCGGAGTCCGCGGCGGGTGCGGCGAGTTCGTCGACCAGTGCGGTCATGATCCGGTCCGCGCACCCGGGGTCCTGGCACAGCGTTCCCAGGACCTCCGCCGCTTCGACGTCGTTGGAACCCTCGACCACCATGCCGACGAGTGTCGGCACGGCCCCGGTCACACCACGCCTGCCCAACGCCAGAGCAGCCTGCCTGCGCACCGTCGTGTCCGGGTCCCCGAGCGCGTCCGCAAGCACCGCGGTCGCACCCGGGGCCTCGGACATCTCGGCGATCGCCGGCACCGCGCGTCGCCGGATGTCGACGTCCTCCGACTGCACGCCGGCGGCCAGTGCCGCCACGCCGTCGCCGCCCGATCGGGCGAGCGCCCAGCGCAGGGCGCCCGCGACGTTGGGGTCGGACTCGGCCAGGACCGCCCCGGCCAGCAGCTCGGCGGGAACCGACACACCCTCCGGCCGGGCCAGGACGGCCTGCTGCCTGCGCGCGGCACTGGTGGAGTTGAGCCCCTGCATGAGCTCGACGATGCGCAGGACGTCCTGCCAGCCGGTGGGCGCCGACGCATCGACAGCGCGGAGCCGCTCCAGCAGCTCCTGTTCCCCGCTCCGCCAGAATCAGCGTCGAGCGAGCGTCAAGACGTTTCCCCGACCGCCTCTCACGAAGTCCCCGAACCGTGGTTCCGTCAGCGAAGCTGCGCGGCGAACACCTCGTACGCCCGCTCGTCGAAGAGGACGAACCGGACCTCCTCGACCGCCGTGTCCGTGGCCCGCACCGTCTCCACCGCGATGCGGGCGGCGTCGTCCATCGGCCACCCGTAGATGCCGGCGGAGACGGCAGGGAACGCGACCGTGCGGGCGCCGAGCTCATCGGCAACCCGCAGCGACTCCCGGTAACAGGAGGCCAGCAACTCCGACCGGTCCTCCTCGTGGGTGAATCGTGGGCCCACGGTGTGGATCACCCAGCGCGCGTCCAGCTCGCCCGCCGTGGTGGCGACCGCCTGGCCGGTGGGCAGGCCCTTGCCGTAGTGCGAGGCGCGGAGCTTGCGGCAGTCGGCGAGGATGGCGGGGCCACCGCGCCGGTGGATGGCCCCGTCCACGCCTCCCCCGCCGAGCAGCGACGAGTTCGCCGCATTGACGATCGCGTCGACGCTCTGCCGGGTGATGTCTCCCTCGACCAGGGTGATGGCGGTCATGGCGGCCTCGGTCTCCTCGTACGCGGTCTTCGATCTTCACCGCATTGTGCCCCGGCCGCCGTGTCGGCACCGCCCGTTAAATCACCACTCCGTCGATCTCGAAGGTCTGTACGGACGCGGCGGAGAAGGGCACCTTCAGCGTCTTGCCGCTCAGATAGGTGTCCGAGTGGGCGGTATAGAGGTCGCCGCCGCCGGAGGTGAGGGTGTTCCAGCGTCGTACGAGCCCGCCAGTGCCCCCGGTGACCTGGCTGAACTTGGACAGGTCGAAGGTGAGGTTCTGCGCGGCGCCGGAGTTGACGGCCACGATGACCAGGCGCTTCGCGCTCGCGTCGTACGCCGCTGCCGCGTACCCGACACCGGTGTCGATGATGGTCATGCCGGAGCGGATGTGCCGGCTGAACTGGGCCATCACGTAGTACTTGGTCTGGACCGTGGTCGGCTGGAGGGTGCTCGCGTCATAGGCGATCATCGCCCAGCCGGTGCTGGGGTCCATCACCTGCCAGTAGACCCAGGCGGTCGGGTGCAGCCAGCGGAAGTCCAGGCAGAGGTTGCTCGCCAGGGTGAGACCAGTGGCGTCGGAGTCGCCGGTCTCGGAGTTCCACAGCCGCTTGCCCGCCGTGGTGACGACGTCGGTGTAGAGGAGGTCGCGGCGGCCTCCCGAGCCCTGGTAGCCGTGCACGTTGACACGGTTGACCTGCGCCTTCGTGGTCGAGCTGAAGGAGTTCCAGGTGGTGCGGGCCAGGTCGTAGTTCGTCTCGTCGGACGCGGAGATCAGGGTGCCGGTCAGCCCGCGCTTGTCGAGCTCGCTGCGCACATACGGGAGGACGGCCGCCTGGACAGTGGCGTCCATGTGGCAGCCCTCCTGGGTGCCCGTCGCCGTCCACCAGCTGGAGGAGGGCTCGTTGAAGGCGTCGACGGAGCTGAACATCACGCCCCAGTTGTTCTTCGCGTACAGCGCGACCGCGGCCAGATGGGAGGCGTGCTGACGGTAGTTCCAGGACTGGAGGTTGTTGCCGCCGTCGGCCGCGCCGGACGGGTTGTGGTTGAGGCACATCCACCACATCGGCGAGTTGGCGAACAGCTCGCTGACGGCGCCGCGTTGGGTCGCCTTGACCAGGGCCGCCCGCTGGTTGGCGTCGGACGTCCAGTCCCAGGCGGAGGAGGTGGGGTCCTCGTTGTTCCAGTCCTGCCAGTACCCCTCGATCTGCTTGAACGCGGGAATGTTGGCGGAGGCGACCATGCTCGCGCCGCTCACGGTGTTCCAGCTCGACGCGCCCAGGTTGTAACGGGCGATGTTCAGGCCGAGGCCCGGCAGCGTCTTGCCGCCGTACGCGACGGACTTGGTGGTGAAGAAGATGTCGGCGAAGTCGTCCCGCGCGCCGAATACATTGGCCCACCAGGCGAGGGAGGTACCCCAGCCCTCCCAACTACCGTACGTCGTACCGGGGTTGACCCCGATGGTCGCGTCGGCCCGAGCGGTGCCCGTCGCCAGCGCGCTACCGAGCAGCGCACCGCCGGCGGCGGTCAGCACCGTTCTGCGCTTGATCATGTGGAGTGTCTCCTGTCGCGGTCATGCCACGGCCCCATTGCATGATCGGGCGGGCGCAGGACGTTGTCGAGAGGCATGACAGCGCTTTCTCCCTGGGGCGGGAGATACGGGGGTGACGGCCCTGCGTGCCCGGGTTCAGGACTGCCGCAGCCGCCGCCACACCGCCTTCGCCGCGTTGTGCCCCGACATCCCGTGCACACCGGGGCCCGGCGGGGTGGCCGAGGAGCAGATGAAGACGGCCGGGTGCGGGGTGCTGTACGGGAACAGGGAGAGCTTGGGACGCAGCAGGAGCCGCAGGCCGGAGGCGGCGCCGCAGGCGATGTCGCCGCCCACGTAGTTGGCGTTGCGCGCGGCGAGTTCGCGCGGGCCGGCGCTCGCGCGGGCCAGCACTCGGTCGCGGAAGCCGGGCGCGAACCGCTCCAGCTGCCGCTCGATAGCGTCCGTCAGATCCCCCGTCCAGCCGTTCGGAACGTGTCCGTACGCCCAGAAGACCTGCTTGCCCTCGGGTGCCCGGGAAGGGTCGACGACACTGGGCTGCACCGTGATCAGGAAGGGGACATCGGGCGCCCGGCCCTCGCGCGAGGCCGCACGCAGGGCGGTGCCGATCTCGGCGCGGCTCGCACCCACCTGCACGGTTGTGGCGGTGCGTGCTTCCTTGGCCGTCCAGGGGACGGGTCCGTCCAGGGCGTAGTCGATCTTGAAGGCGGCCGCCCCGTACCGGTAGTCCTCGTAGTACCGCCCGAAGCCCGCGATCCGGGACAGTGCGGTGGGCGAGGTGTCGAAGACGTAGGCGCGGGCGGGCGGCAGGTCATCGAGGCGCTTGACCTCGTAGTCGGTGTGGACGGTGCCGCCGAGGTCCCTGAGGTACGCGGTGAGCGCGTCGGAGATGGACTGGGAGCCGCCGCGGGCGACAGGCCAGCCGCGGGCGTGCGCGGCCAGCGCGAAGACCAGGCCGACCGCGCTGGTGGCGATGCCGTCGAGCGGGGCGATGACGTGTGCGACGAGCCCGGCGAACAGTGCCTGGGCCCGCTCGTCGCGGAAGCGCCGCATCAGCCAGGTGGAGGGCGGCAGCCCGGCCAGGCCGAAGCGGGCCAGGGTGACCGGGTCGCGGGGCAGCGCGGTCAGGGGCAGGGACATGAAGTCGCGGGCCAGCGTGTCCCACTTGGGGAGGAAGGGGGCGACCAACCGGCGGTACGCCCCGGCGTCGCGCGGGCCGAACGAGGCCGCGGTCTCGGCCACGGAGCGCGCCAGCACCGCCGCCGTGCCGTCGGGGAACGGGTGCGCCATGGGCAGCTCGGCGTGCAGCCACTCCAGGCCGTACCGCTCCAGGGGCATCGCTCGGAAGGCGGGCGAATTGATGCCGAGCGGGTGGGCCGCGGAACAGGGGTCGTGCCGGAAGCCGGGCAGGGTCAGCTCCTCGGTGCGGGCGCCGCCGCCCACGGTGTCCCGCGCCTCGAACACCGCTACGGAGAAGCCGCGGCGGGCCAGCTCCACCGCGGCCGTCAGTCCGTTCGGCCCCGCACCCACCACGACCGCATCGAGCATCGACGGCACCTTCGGACTCCTTTGTCAGCCGACGGCCACTGGACTTCAGGATATGCCGGAGGACTGACAGCCTTGGCGGCGCGGGGGGTTGGGAACGGCGAGCCGCGCGGCGGGCGGGGTCTCTCCTGAAGAGGCACCGGTGGTCGGCAGCAACGGGCTCCTGAGCCCGTCGGAACCGGCAGGGTCCCGCCGCTGCCGGAGCCCGGTGGCTCTGCCCACTGTCGGCATCGGCATCGGCATCGGCATCGGCAGGCTCCTGCCGCCGTCGGCAGCGGCAAGCTCGACGGCCGTCGGTACCGGCAAGTCGTACGGCCGCCGCAGGCACCGGCGGGCTCGCACGGCCGCCGCAGGCACCATCAGGCCCGCACGGCCGCCGAGGACACCGGCGGGCGTACGGCCGCAGGCACCGTACGTCAGGCTCGTGCGGCCCGGAACCGTCAGACCCCTGCGGTCAGCAGTCCCAGCACCCGGCGGGCCGTGGCCTCGTCCCGGGCCGCCGTGAACGGCAGTGCGTTGCCTCCGGTGATGCGGAACGGCTCGCCCGTGAGGGTCAGGTGGGTGCCGCCCGCCTCCTCGACCAGGAGCAGGCCCGCCGCGTGGTCCCAAGCCGCTTCCCAGGAGAACACAGTGCTGTCCAACTCGCCGCGGGCGACGGCCAGATACTCCAGGCCGGCCGAACCGCAGGCGCGCGGCCGGACGCCCTTGGTACGCAGGCCGAGGAGGGCGCGCTTCTGCTCGTCCGTGGTGTAGTCGGGGTGGGAGGTGGCTATCTCGAGGTCGCGGCCGGGCGCGGGCGAACCCGAGCGCAGCGGCTCACCGTCCAGGCGGGCACCTCGGCCACGGACGGCGACGGCCAGCTGGTCACGGGCCGGTGCGTAGGTCCAGGAGGCGTGGAGGACGCCGCCCAGCGTGAGCGCGACAAGCGTGCAGAAACCGGTGTCGCCGTGGACGAACTGACGGGTGCCGTCGACCGGGTCGACGATCCAGACCGGGGCCTCGCCCTTGATCGCCTCGTACGTCGCCGGGTTGGCGTGCACCGCCTCCTCGCCGACCACGACCGAGCCGGGCAGCAACTTGGCGAGCGCCTCCGTGAGGTACTCCTCGGCCTTGCGGTCGGCGTCCGTGACCAGGTCGTGCGGCCCGCTCTTCTCGTCGATCTCATGCGCGGCGAGCTGCCTGAAGCGCGGCATGATCTCGGCGGCGGCCGCCTGCCGGACCGCTTCTTCGACGTCGGAGGTGCGGTGGGCGAGAAACTCGTCGATGGTTTCGATGTCTACGATCATGGCTCCATGACAGCACGCCCCACTGACAATCCCCACCGGCCCGGTGCACTCCGGGTGGAATCGCCGTGAATTCCCGGGGTGCGAAGGTCGGCACCCCGCCGCGTACCCCCCGCGTCCCGGGCGAATCACCGTCCCACCGCGTACCCCTGCATCCCCCGCGCGTTCGCCGCCGCCGACAGCACACCGGTCGCCGGGTCCCGGGCGACCGCGCACAGCCGGCCCTCCGACCAGGCCTCGCCGATCCGGACGTCGTGGCCGCGGCGGCGCAGTTCCGCGACGACCGCCTCGTCCGTACGGGACTCGACGGTGAGGCTGCCGGGGCGCATGCCGCGCGGGTGGAACGAACCGGGGAAGCTGTCGTTGTGCCAGTTCGGGGCGTCGATCGCGCCCTGGAGGTCGAGCCCGCCGCGTACCTCGGCGCGCAGCGCCACGGCGAGGAAGAAGTGGGTCTGCCACTGATCCTGCTGGTCACCGCCCGGGGTGCCGAACGCCATGACCGGCACGCCGTCGCGCAGCGCCAGCGAGGGCGTCAGGGTCGTGCGCGGACGGCGGCCGGGCGTGAGGGAGTTGGGCAGCCCCTCCTCCAGCCAGGCCATCTGCAACCGGGTGCCGAGCGGGAAGCCCAGCTCGGGGACGACCGGGTTGGACTGCAGCCAGCCGCCGCTGGGGGTGGCCGCGACCATGTTGCCCCAACGGTCGACGACGTCCAGGTGGCAGGTGTCGCCCCGGGTGCCGCCGTCCCCTGCCACTTCGGGCTCCCCTGCCGCTCGGGGCGCCTCGGGGTCTCCCGCCGCCCCGGCGACGGTGGGTTCGCCCGCGCCCGGTACCGCCAGGGCGTCGAAGCCCGGTTCCCCGGCGGCCACGCCGCGCGCGTGCTCGCTCATCGTCGGGGCGCGCCCTCCGGGGCTCCCTGGACGCAGCTCGTAGGAAGCGTCGTAGCCGATGAGAGCACGCCGCGACGCGTTGTACCCGTCCGACAACAGCTCGTCGAGCGGAACCTCGGCCGCGTCCCCGTACCAGGCCTCCCGGTCCGCCATGGCGAGCTTGCAGCCCTCGACGAGCAGGTGGACGTACTCGGCGGAGCCGTACCGCGGCAGCTGAGGCGGAAGCAGGGCGAGCTGCTGCAGGAGGACCGGGCCCTGGCTCCAGGGACCCGCCTTGCACAGGGTCCAGCCGCGCCAGCCGTACGTCGCCGGGGCCTCGTAGTGCGCGGACCAGGAGGCCAGGTCGGTGGCCGTCAGGGTGCCGGCGTGGCGCTTGCCGCTCGTGTCCATGGTGGGCCGCCGGGCCTGTCGCACCAGGGCCTCGGCTATGAACCCGGAGCGCCAGACCCGCCGCGCGGCCTCGATCCGCGCCACGCGGCCGGTCTCCCCGGAGACCTCGGCGAGCAGCCGGCGCCAGGTCGCGGCGAGGGCGGGGTTGCGCAGCAGTTCGCCAGGGCGCGGGGCCTTCCCGCCGGGCAGATACACCTCGGCCGACGAAGTCCACTCCGTCTCGAAGAGCTCACGCACCGACTCCACGGTCTCGCCGACGCGCTCCACGGGCGGGTGCCCGTCCTCGGCGTACCCGATGGCGTACTTCAGGACGTCGGCCAGGGACTTCGTGCCGTGGTCGCGCAGGAGCAGCATCCACGCGTCGAAGGCGCCGGGCACGGCCGCGGCGAGCGGCCCGGTACCGGGTACGAGATCCAAACCGAGTCCCCTGTAGTGGGCGATCGTCGCCCCGGCGGGCGCGACGCCCTGCCCGCACAGCACGCGCACCTCGCCGCCCGCCGGGGCGAGAATGATCGGGACCTCACCGGCGGGTCCGTTGAGGTGCGGTTCGACGACGTGCAGGACGAAGCCCGCGGCGACGGCGGCGTCGTACGCGTTGCCGCCGTCCTCCAGGACGGCCATCGCCGACTGCGAGGCGAGCCAGTGTGTCGAGGACACCATGCCGAAGGTGCCCTGGAGGGTGGGGCGGGTCGTGAACATATGGCCTCTCACCTGGCTGTTTCCGCGCATCAGCAGGCCCCGTCAGTCCTCAGGATGCTCCCTTGGGAGAATCCGGGGAGTTGGGGCCCGACTCCGGTCCGCCTGAGCAGCCAGCAGGTTATCGATCGGTTGCCGTCCCACTCCAGTGCCCTGCCGACCCGCGGCGAGGGGCGTTGGGGTCACCCGGTTTCCGGGTCAGCATCAATGGTGCGGCCGGCGACGTCTGGGCGGGCGCCGCGTGTGGCGCCCGCCGATGCGGCCACCACGCACAGCACCGCGATCCACTGCGACCAGTGCAGCGACTCCTGGAGCACGATGAGGCCGATGAGGGCCGCCATCGCTGGTTCGAGGCTCATCAGGATGCCGAACACGCGCGGTGGGATCTTGCGCAGTGCTTCCAGATCCAGCGAGTACGGGATCACCGACGACAACAGTGCCACGCCGAGCCCCGCAACCAGGACCCACGGCTGAATCAGCGCCGTTCCTCTGTCGGCCACGCCGAATGGCACAGCCACCAGTGCCGCGACGGCCATTCCCAGAGCCAGACCATTGCCTTCCGTGGTGTGGCGGCCCAGCGCCGCGCCGACCAGGATGTACAGGCCCCAGCACGTTCCTGCGGCGAGGGCGAACAGGAAACCGACAAGGTTGAGGTCGCCGCGTCCCTCCACCAGCAGGACCACACCGCCTGCCGCGAGCACGGCCCAGAAGGCGTCCAGCCATCGCCTCGACCCGGCCAGGGCCACCGCCAGCGGCCCGAGGAACTCGATGGTTACCGCGATCCCCAGCGGGATCCGGGCCAGCGCCAGGTAGAAGCACAGGTTCATCGAGCCGAGAATCACGCCGTAGCTGAGCACTACTGTCCACGTGCGACGATTCATGCGCAGTGACGGCCGCCACAACAGCATCAGCACCGCCGCCGCGAAGAACAGTCGCAACGCGACTGTCCCGAAGCTGCCCACTGCGCTGAACAGGTGCTTGGCCAATGCCGAGCCCACCTGAACGCTGACGACGCCGAGCAGTACCAGTGCCGGTGGCGGGATCGCGCCGAAGGTAGGTCCGGCCGACGCGGTCAGGGACGATCGGCGGGACGGGCCGCGTTCAGTCCTGTCGACGTTCATGGTGGCCACGCGTGGATTATCGACGATCGGGCGCCGCGCGTCACGCGATTAAAGTGCCTCCGACGGGGCGGGAACAAGAACCTGGACGATCCTCATTCTCGCTGGTCAGAGCTGGTCAGAGGCACTTTCTGCTGAGCTGACCACCTGTCGGACAGCCCGCCTCGTGAAAGCCCGGGGCGAGCCCGGAATGAGGATCAGGGTGGCCCGTGCGGAAGGGTCCGGCGCTGCGCAGCGACCTGTTCACGGTGACGCATGAGCTCGATCTCGGCCAAGCGGAGTTTTTCGCGGGCGTCGAGATGGTCCGCCGATTCACCGGCCAGTCTGGTGCGCCGCAACATCGCGTCCTCCTGGGGTGGCGATTCCCCCCGTTCCCCCCCGGCCTTCCACTCTATGGCGGTTCTGGTCTCGAACGTTCATGAACCCTCGTCGGTTTCTTGATGAGGGCGTCCGCACAGATCCTCGGTTTCCGCTGCCTTCGGCCTACAGGGTCCCGTCGTGCCAGGTGTGCCGACCTCGCAACCGCACAAGACGGCCCACGCCGGTTTGCGGCACCCCCCTCATGGCCACACGGTGAAGAAGGTGCGTCGACGAAGAAAGGCACGCAGACACCGCCGCGCCGCACTCGACAGCGCCTTCGAAAGGAAAGCGATCGTGATGATCAAGGGAAATCCCAAGACGCAACAGTTCAGGGGCAAGATGAAGGAGACCCTGGGCAAAGCACTGGGTGACAAGTCCATGCAGCGGTCGGGCCGCAGCGAACAGCTGCGCGGGAAGGCCCATGAGATGACCGAAAAGGCCGCGGCCCAGATCCGTAAGCGGACCAAGCACTGACAGCGAGCGCCCGGACGCCTTCGGGCACCGTCGTCAGCTTTTCCCTTCCGGGGGACGTAGATGGTCGCGGAGAAGTTCGAGGGCCGCGACCACCGCCGTCCGGCGGATGGCTACGCGGCTGTCGCCGCCGTGGACAGGGGGCTCGCCGATGGCGGTGCCCCCGGTCCGCTCACCGCCACGAACAGCGTTCAGTCCGGGATCGACACCCAGCAGCGACGGCTTGATCTCGGTGGCGTAGGCGATCACGCCACCGAGGAAGGTGCGCGACGCGCCGGGCGCGTCCGCCAGGGTCAGGAACTCCGCCCTGCTCAGGCCCGGGCTCACGTCCTGAGAGCTCGGAGGGAAAGCATTCCTGTCCACGACCACACAGTGCGCACCTTCGGCCGTTCCTCACCCGTCGGACAGCGCACAGGCCCCAGCCCCAGGGGGCCCGAAACCCTTACGCCGGCAGCACCGACAGCGACGGGGGCGCGGAGCACTCCGACGCTTCGACATCTCACCCCAACCGGTGATCTCCGTTCCGGACGGCCACCAGCCCCGACTCGTACGCGAACACCACCAGCTGTGCCCGGTCGCGGGCGCCCAGTTTGGTCATCGCCCGGCTGATGTGGGTCTTGGCCGTGAAGGGGCTGATGACCATGTGCGCGGCGATCTCCTCGTTGGTCAGACCGCGCGCGGCGAGGGCGGTGACCTCGCGTTCGCGGCGTGTGAGGCACTCCAGGCCCGGCGCGGTGGCCCGGTCCGGGGGCCGGGCCACGAACTCGCCGATCAGGGTGCGGGTCACGGACGGGGACAGCAGCGCCTCTCCATGTGCGACGACCGCGATCGCCTGGAGCAGGTCGGCGGGCTCGGTGTCCTTGAGCAGGAAGCCGCTGGCCCCGGCCCGCAGCGCCTCGAAGACGTACTCGTCCAGGCCGTAGTTGGTGAGCATGACGACACGTACGGCCGCCAACTCCGGGTCGGCGGCGATACGCCGGGTCGCCTCGATGCCCGACATCACCGGCATCTGTACGTCGATCAGGGCGACGTCCGGTACTTGGGCGCGTACGAGCGCCAGGCCCCGCTCCCCGTCGGCGGCCTCCCCCACCACCTCGATGCCGTCCTCGGCGTCCAGCAGGGCGCGGAAACCGGCCCGCATCAGGGCCTGGTCGTCGACGAGCGCGACCCTGATCACAACACGTCCTCCGGTATGCCCAGCGGCAGTTCGGCGCGCACCGAGAAACCGCCCTCCGCGCGCGGGGCGGCCCGCAGGGTGCCGCCGAGGGCCGTGACGCGTTCGCGCATGCCGGTGAGGCCGATGCCGGGCGTGGGCGGGCAGGACGAGTCGGCGCCGCCGTCGTCGTCCACGGATATCTTCAGCTCATCCATGTCGTATGCGAGTTGGACGTTCACCTTGGCGGGGCCCGCGTGGCGCGCCGCGTTCGTCAGGGCCTCCTGGACGATGCGGTACGCGGCACGGTCCACGGTCGCCGTGAGCGGGCGTTCGTCGCCGGTCACCGTCAGTTCGACGGCGAGGCCGGCCGCGCGGGCCCGTTCCACGAGCAGCGCGGGCGTGCCGGTCGGCTCGTCGGTGCGCAACACCTCCAGCGTGGCCCGCAGTTCACGCATCGCCTCGCCGCCCGCCTCCTGGATGGCGAGCAGCGCGGGCGGCACCTCCTCGCCGCGCTTGCGGGCGAGGTGGACGGCGACGCCCGCCTGGAGCTTGACGATCGAGATGCTGTGCGTGAGCGAGTCGTGCAGGTCACGGGCGATCCGCAGCCGTTCCTCCCCCGCCCGGCGCAGGGCCGCTTCCTCGCGCGTGCGTTCCGCCTCCATCGCACGCTGTTCCGTCTGGCGCAGGTACGCCTGCCAGTTGCGGTCGGCGAGGCCCGTCACCAGGGCGCACAGGAACCAGCCCATGAGCAGGAGCGTCTGCTCGACGATCTCCCGCGTCGTGGGGCACGTCGCCACGAATCCCGCCAGGAACACGGCACTCGCGAGCGCCGCCACCCCTCGGTGGGCCGCTCGCGCGGCCGTGTGGACTGCGCCCAGGACGGGGAGAGCGGACAGGGGTCCGGGGTGGGCGTGGAGGACGTACGCCGTCGTGGTGGCCGTACTGACCGCCAGTACTCCGCGCGGGGCCCGGCGGTAGGCCGCGAGGGCCAGGGAACCCGCGGCGATCAGGGCGTAGTCGGCGGGGGTCGTGCCGTCGTCGAACGCGGCCGCGGCCATGACGAGGGCGCCGACCACGACCGCGAGCGTCGCGTCGGCCAGGCGCCTGCGGGTGGCCTGGTCCCACGTCATGTTCGGCACGATAGACGGCTGTTCGGGCAGCCGCGTCAGACCTGTGGAGGGGGCCCGACGTACTCCCGCTGGAGTAGTTCGCGCCGCGCGCGGGCCAGGTGGGGGTAGCTCACGGTGCATTCGGGCGTACGACGCCCGCGGGGGCTTGCCTGGACCACTGTTGCAACGGCGGCCGAGACAGTGGCCCCACGCACTGCCCTACCAGGAGGCGCCCCGTGCCCAGCCCCTTCCGTTACACCGCCCCACCCCCGCCCAAGTCCGCCGCCGGCCCCGCCGCGGCCGTCTACGCCCAACTCGCCGACGACTTCGGTACCGAGCGCGCGGTCACTTTCGTCGTGCTCTCCTCCGCTCCCGAAATCATGGCCCCCGCGTGGGCGTTGATGCGCGAGTCGCTGATCGCGGGCGAGGGAAGCCGCACCGGGAAGGAGCTCGCGGCGCTCGGAGTGTCCGTCGCCAATCGGTGTCCGTTCTGCGTGGGCGCGCACACGATGCTGCTGCACGCGACCGGGGACCACCGGCTCGCGGAGACGGTGGCGCGGGGTGAGTCCCCCGCCGACGAGGAGCACGCGCGCGTGCTGGCGTGGGGCGAGGCGACCCGGACCCCGGGGGCGCCGGAGTTGACGCCGTACCCCTTCCCCGTCTCGCACGCTCCCGCCTACCTCGGCACCGCCCTCTCCTTCCACTTCATCAACCGCGTGGTGTCGGCGCTGCTGACCGAGCGTCTGTTGCCGGGCAACGCCGAGCGGTTCAGGGCGGTGCGGAGTCTGGCCGGGCGATCCGTCGCCAGGACGGTGCGCCGTCGCCCCGCCCCGGGGGCGGGCCTGGCGCTCCTCGACCGGCCCGGCCCCGGCCCGGACTGGGCGCGAGGGACCACCGTCGGCCCGGCCTACGCCGCACTGCGGGCCGCCGCCACCGCGGGAGCGGGCCTTCTCGACGAGGCCGACCGGATCCTCGTACGGAAAACCCTCCGGGGCTGGAACGGCGCACACCCGCCGCTCGGGTGGGACGGGCTTCCCGACCGCTCGCGGCCCGGAGCGCGTCTCGCGCTGCTGGCCGCGCTCGCCCCGTATCGGATCACGGACGAGGACGTGACGGCCTGGCGCGAACCCCACCACACCGACGCCTGTCTGGTGCGTCTCGTCGCGTACGGCGCGTTCGCCGCCGTCGACCGGATCGAGAGCGCGCTGCCCACCCTCGCGACGCAGGAGACCTCGTGACACAGATCGCCAACCCCGCTCAGGCACACGTCTGGAACGGCCGTCTCGGCAACCACTGGGCCACCCACCACGAGCGCTACGACACGCTCGTATCCGGCCTGAACGGCGCACTCTTCGACGCGGCGGCCATCGCCGCCGGCGACCGCGTCCTGGACGTCGGTTGCGGGGCCGGCGCGACGACCCGGATCGCGGGCCGGCTGGCCGCGCACGGGCACGCCGTCGGTGTCGACATCTCGGCACCCCTGCTCGACCGGGCCCGGGCGACGACCGCCACGGAGGGAATCGGCAACGTCGCGTACGAGCTCGCCGACGCGCAGGTCCACCCCTTCCCGCCCGCCGGATACGACGTGGTCATCAGCCGGGGCGGAGTGATGTTCTTCGCGGACCACGCAGTCGCGTTCCGGAATCTGGCGCGGGCACTACGGCCGGGAGGGCGACTCGCGTTCGTCTGTCCGCAGCCCGCCGGTCCGGAGATCGAGGAGTCACGCGCCCTGAGCCTTTTCGGAAAGCTCCTGGACGAACCGGACGCCGATACGGTCGCGGCCCACGTCGCGATGGCCTCCCTGTCCGACCCGGCGCGCATCCGCGAGGTGCTGCGCGGATGGAACGACGTGACCGTGACCCCGGTCGGGGCGGAGACGGTGTGGGGGCGCGATGCCGCGGACGCCGTCGACTTCATCCTCTCCCGCACACCCGGCCGGACGGTCGACGCCGACACGCGCGCGACTCTGGAGGACACCTTGCGCCCCTATGAGACGAATCGCGGCGTAGCGCTGCGGGCGGCGGTGTGGCTGGTGACGGCGAAATGGCGCGCCGCCCGCCACCAGTGAGCCGGCTCGTCAACAGTGAGCCACTGTCACCACACAGGCACGGAGCGAGTTCACACTTCCGCCCCACAGGGAGTCATGTGAGACTGGCGTCCCGTCCGCAGTGCGGACTCGCTCCGCACCATCCCCCACGAGAAGTGGCCTTGCGTTCTCTTCCCCTGCCGCTCGCCCTCACCGCGCGCCTGCTGCCGGTCGCCGTGCTCGCCTGCACGGGCTGGGTCATGTCGTCCGATCCGTCGACCACGGCCCCGGCCACCACTGAGCACAAGTCGCCCCAGACCACGCAAACCCCCACGGGGCCCGCGGCGACGGCGGTCTCGAAGACGTACACCACGGCCCCCGCGCCGTGCACCGGCGTGGCGGAGGAGACGGTCAAGTCCCTGGTCCCGGGCGCCAAGACGGCCGGCCAGGAGATCCCGTCGACGGACAAGACCGTGCGTCGCACCTGCTCCTGGAACGCTCTCAAGGGGTTCGACTACCGCTGGCTCGACGTCTCGTACGAGATCAAGACGTCGGACGAAGCGGCACAGACGTCCTACAAGGAGCGCGTCGCGGACAAGAGCGGCGGAGGAGCGGTCCCCGGCCTCGGCGACGCGGGCTACTCCATCGTGAACCTCACCACCGAGAACAAGCAGCAGACCCGCGAGGGGGTGGTGATCGCCCGCGTGTCCAACGCCCTGGTGGTCGTCACCTACAACGGCAGCGACTTCGAGACGAAGAAGGCGCCCAGCACGGACGTGATCAACAAGGGCGCCATCAAGGCCGCCAAGGACGCGGTGGCGACGTTGGAGAACGGCCAGAAGGGCTGACAGCTCCGGCCGTTCTCCCACAGCCACGCGTCAGGCGGCGGCCTTCTCCTTGCCGCCCCGCAGCGTCAGCGTCATCAGCGCCAGGTACAGCACCATCGACGTGCCGAGCCCGACCGCCCATCCGTAGTCGGCCAGCGACTTCAGCGCCGGGATGGGCCGCCCGTCGATGAGCGGATGGAAGTCGGCGCCGCCGACGGCCAGGACGCCCCCGGTGAGGAAGGCGACGACGGCCCGCCAGTTCCAGCCGCCGTCGTACCAGTAGCGGCCGCCCGTGCGGTACAGGTCGGCGAGGTCGAGCTTGGTGCGGCGCAGGACCCAGTAGTCGGCGATGAGGATGCCCGCGACCGTGCCGAGCAGACCGCCGACGAGGCCGAGCCGGGTGAAGATGTAACCCTGCGGGTCGGAGTACAGCTTCCAGGGGAAGATCAGCACGCCGAGGACGCAGGTGGCGAGGGCGCCGGTACGGAAGTTGATCTTCCGGGGTGCGATGTCGGAGAAGTCGAAGGCCGGCGAGACCAGGTTGGCCGCGATGTTCAGGGACAGGGTGCTATGACCCAGCGCTGAATCGTGCGCGGCAGATACCGTTCTTTGTTCGACCCGCGTCACAGGTTTTGGTAATTATTATCAGAACTTGCCGATTCGATGACCCGTCAGCCCGAGGTGTACGAACAGCGAATTTCAGCCCAGTCAATAAGGCGGGAAGCGAACCCCCACCCACCTTTCTTCACAGCAACTCCTCAGCTGAAGGGCGTATTTCGTCTATCCGGGATCGAGCAGCCGCCAGGCGGGGCCGGGTCCCGTTTCCGGCCACCTCTTGATCCACTCCTTGTCTGATGTGTCCACGCCGCACCTATAGTGTGCTGGCCTCGGTGGTACGGACCAGTCCGTGACTCAATTCCGCCGTGGATGCCCGACCATCAGCAGGGGAAACATTGCGGACCGTATGTGCCGTGCTGCCCCCCTCTGCCGTGCATCGACAAATATGAGGGGGCTCATGCGTCAGGACAAAGCCGCTGCCGCCATCGGGTAGGGCGAAATCCGCCTCAACACCCTCAACCTGGCCTCCCTCACCGCCACGATCCGGAACGGCGCGTTCACACCGCAGACCGCCCGCGCCGTCGTCCGTGCAGTTCCCGGCGCCACCAGCAGACTCCCGCCCACCCTGCAAGGCCCTCCCGCCTGCGCTGGGCGGGCAGAGCCGTGCCCCGACCAGGCACGAGCATCCACTCAACGAGAAACGGGGAAGCACCCTCTTGAGACCCAGAAGACGAACGCCCCTGCCCTTAGCCGTCACGATGGCCTGTGCAGCACTGGCCGGCGGCCTGCTGCAAGCAGCGCCCGCCACCGCCGCGCCCAAGCCGTCCCCCGGCCGTAGTCACGCCACACCGCCGACGCCTCCCAGCCGCGTCACCAATCCGGACAGCAAGCTCGGCAAGGGCTGGAACACGTCCCAGGACCGGGCCGTCACCGCTGCCGCCGACACTGACGGCCTGCACGTCCTGGTCGCCGACAGCGCAAAGGCGTACGAGTGGAAGACCGCCACCGTCCTGAGTGAACCCGGTTTGCCGGCGGACTCCTGGATCGGCAACCAGTGCGTCATCGACCACCAGCACGCCGCCGTCGTCTACGCGCCGCGCTCGTTCACGAACAAGCCGGACCTGATGCAGGGCGGCGCGTTCGCCGCGATCGTCAACCTTGACACCGGGCACGTCACCAAGCTGCCCTTCACGGCGTCGCTGGCCTACTTCGACCCGTCCTGCAACCCGGACACTCATACCGCCGTGTTCACCGCTTACCGGGACATGAACGACCCCGAAAGCACCAAGACGCGCGTGGTGACCGTGAACACGGCGGGGAATACCACCGGCGCGACCGTGACGAGTGGCGAGGTCACCAGCGCTGTCCCGGTGCAGGACGGCACGGTCGCCGCACGCGGCCGCCGGCTGGTGCACATCGACCGGTCAGGCACGGTGAAGAACCTGACCACCGCAGACACCGTCCCGTTCGACATCCGCCCCGCCGCACACGGGCAGATCGCCTTCGTCGACCGCAGCGGCAACACCACCGCGCACGCCAAACTGTTCACCGGGCACGGCCGGCTGACCGTCATCGCCTCCGGCGAGCTCGGCGAACTCGACCTGTCCCAGGGCCCGGCGGGCCGGGTTTTCCTCACCGGCCACCCCATCGGCGCCCTCAACACGCAGGGCACCGGGGTCATTCGCATCAACGCCCCTGCGGCCACCGACATTTCCACGCTGGGGCGTCTGGCCGTCAACCCGGTCCTCACTCCCGGCGTCCATGCGGGCCTGGCACGGGTAAAGAACGCGGGCAAGGGCTTCGCCAAGGCCGAACCCTCCCCACAGGACCAGTCGGCGCAGGCTCCGGAAACCGTGACGTCCGACGCCGCGACGACGGTGACCTCCATCGCCACCACCACCGGCGAGGAGATCAGCCAGTCCGTCCAGGACGACACAGCGGACGCGAAGGGCACCCCGGCCTCCGCCGGGAAGAGCATCGTCTCGCCCGCCCTCACCGCCGGCGGGCAGGGCGGCAAGCGGAAGCGGCTGATGCGGACCGCGGCCGCCGTGTCGAACACCCCGGTCGACACCGACCGCTGGTGCGCCGTCTCCCGCAACGACGTGACCGCGCAGGCGCTCCAGCCGACCCCGAACCAGGTCGAGTGGGCCGTCGACATGGCCGTGCGTGGCAAGCTGCGCTCCGACGTGATCCGGCAGGGCGGCTACCGCAACCAGACCGGCCTGAGCACCATCGACCCTCAGGGGGCGTTCCCCCCGCCGACGCTGAACGGCGGCGACGGCAAGGGGCGCATCCCCGCGAATGTGCTCCTCGGGATCATGGCGCAGGAGTCGAACCTGTGGCAGGCCGAGGGTGGTTCGATCCCCGGCCAGATGGGCAACCCGCTGGCCGCCGTGGACGGCTACTACGGGCACAAGGCCGTGGACGGTGACCCGGACTCCATCTGGAGGATCCACTGGGACAAGTCGGACTGCGGCTACGGGGTCGGGCAGGTCACCGACGGCATGCGCCTGGCGGGGCTTGAGAAGCCGGGCGAGAAGAGCCTCTCCCCGGCCTTGCAGAAGGCCGTGGCGGTCGACTACGCGACGAACATCGCCGCCTCCATGAAGATCCTCGCCGACAAGTGGAACGAGGTCCACACCGCCGGGCAGGCGGTCGCCGTCAACAACGACGACCCGTCCATGGTGGAGAACTGGTTCACCGCAGTCTGGAACTACAACCTCGGCTTCAACCCGCCCTCGGACGCGTCGAAGCACGACGGACACTGGGGCCTGGGCTGGTTCAACAATCCGGCCAACCCGCTCTACAAGAAGAGCTGGAACCATCCGTTCATGGACACCTCCGTGGACGGTACCGAGGCCAACCATGACGCGGCGCATCCGCAGGACTGGCCGTACGAGGAGAAGGTGATGGGCTGGGCCGCCTGGTCCATCGACACCGGGTTCTCCTACGGCACCGACGGCCGCCAGGACTGGCCCGGCGAGTCCGGCTTCTCCTCAGCAGGCTTCCGGCCCGCCTGGTGGACCACCCCGGCCCAGCGCAGCCTCGTCTCGCCGCCTCTCAGCACCTTCTGCAACGGCAACAACAACTGCGACCCGAACACGCCGCCGGACTGCACGACCGAGGCCTGCTACGCGAAGTACTGGTGGAACCGGCCCAACGCGACATGGAAGAGTGACTGCGCCACCAGTTGCGGGCACGAGAACATCAAGTATCAGACGGTGATCCCGGAGCCGGGACGCGGCTACCGGCTCAAGAACGGTAGCCCCGTGTGCGTCGGTGCCCCCACCGGCGCCACTGTCGTCGCCTCCGTCCCCAACAAAACCGAATCGTGGGGCGACTGCGGTCAGGTGACCTCTTCGGGCGACTTCCAGTTCACGTTCTACCCGGACCCGAACGCGACCGGTCCCGGCCTCGGCCCGTACGAGGCGAAGGCCGATCTGCACCAGGTCGGCGGCGGCTACGGCGGCCACTTCTGGTACGCGCACACCCGCAACAAGGACCATCTCGGCGGCGACAACGGCTACATGACCATCAAGGGCACCTGGACACTCGGCCAGTCCGCCGACTGGGCACGGGTCTTCGTCCAGCTACCCGATACCGGAACCCAGACCCAGCAGGCACACTATGTGATCCACGGCGTTGCCGGGGGCGACCGGGACCGCTACCTCAACACCCACTACGGTAAGAGCACGTGGGCCGAACTCGGCGTCTACCACTTCACCGGCACGCCGAGTGTGGAACTGTCCAACTCCACCGATGACGGCACCGCCGACGACGACATCGCGTGGGGGGCCGTGGCCTTCCAGAAACTGGCGGACAAGCCGAAACACATGGTCGTCGCCATGGGCGACTCCTACTCCTCCGGTGAAGGCGCCGGCGACTACTCGCCCGAGTCCAACACCAGCCACGGCACCTCCCAGTGGAACGGGTGCCGTCGCAGCAACAACTCCTGGCCACGCAAGGTCATCCTGCCCTTCAACAGCTCCACCATCGGACAACTCGCCGACGCGAACGACAGCTCGATCGACTTCCAGAACGTCACCTGCTCGGGCGCGCACACGTGGCAGTTGACCTCAGGAAACCCCACGGCATGGGGAGTGATCGGCAACTACCACGAGAAGAGCCAGATCGACTCCGGAGTGCTCAGTGCCGACACCTCCCTGGTCATGCTGACCATTGGCGGAAACGACAGTAACAACTTCACAAACGCCGTCACCGACTGCTACATCATTGGGGTGTGCAACGCGTCCGACTACACAGGCAAGGTCGACCAAGCGGTGACGGACACCGGTACCGTCCTCAGCGAAATCGCGTCCGCCGCGCCCAACGCGCAGATCGTGCTCATGGACTACCCGCACATCGTCAACAACGCGCCCTGTCTGCCGGCCAACTTCGACGCCCTGAACTACCTGGCCGACTACGTACGCGACAAGCAGAAGGCGAAGGTGGACGAGCTGCAGAAGGCCGGGATCAAGGTGGCGTTCGCCGACGCGATCCCCGCATTCAAGGGACACGGCATCTGCGACACCGACGAGTGGATCAACAAGATCGTGGCAGGGCCGAACGGAGACGGCGACTTCCACCAGGGAGACCCGGCCAATCAGATCCCCTGCATACCGGTGACCGGCATCTGCGTCAGCTTGGAGTCGTTCCACCCCAAGAACGCGGGCACCACGGCCTACGCACAAGTGATGGACCAGAAACTCGCCGACATCGGCTACAAGGGCGGCTGATGAGGAACGCACTCCGCAGCACGCTGGTCACGCGGCGGGGCACCCGCCGCGTGACCAGCGGTTGCCTCATTCTGCTGATCATCCCGGCCTGCCTGCTGCTGTACTTCTGGTACTCCGTGTGGCACACCGGGCATGTGAACGAGCACCGGAGGCGGAAGGCGCTCTCGGATCTCGTCCAACAAGTCCACACCGAAGCCGACAGGACGCGCGCATCGCTCAACAGCTCTCACGCCAACGACGCCAAAGCCGTCGACGTCATCTGGCAGAACACGAGAGCACCCTTGATCACCCGTGCTGCTTCCCAGGACGGGTTCACCACCTTCATCCAACGGTCGGCCATCTACGACGAGGCCGGCATGGTTCTCGGTGGAGGGCCGGTCAAGATCGATCGATGCTTCGCTCTGACCTATCTCCACACAGCCACAGAATGGAGCGAGTCGACGCGCACCGTGGACGGCGCTCGGTGCGAGCCTGGCCGCACCCTCGCCCAAGCGGCCGCCAGTGCACGGACCAGGCTCGCGACGGCCGCCCGAACAGGTCTGACCGACACCGATGTTCAACGCGCCTTCGAAGTCCCAAGCCGGGCGTGGAGTACCGGCTTTGACGTTCGCGCCACACGAAGGCAAGGCAAGGCGGTGTCCATCGAGACAATCCTGCACCTCAAGAAGGCCGGTGCCGCGCAGCAGCAGTGCTACCAGTTCGATGTGACGTTGCCGGACGGTGACCAGACTCCACCTGATCGCCTCGCGACCGCTCGCCCGGTCGCGGACTCCGCGTGCGCGACCGGCTGAGAACGCTCTCAACGTGACGGCCTCACCGTCATGGAGAAGCCGGCGTCGTGTCCAGGGTCACGTCCACGGACGTGGTGTACCAGCCGAGGGTGTGACACATCCGGGAGATCTGTCACACCTTCGGACTCCTCTGCCGTGGCGAGCAGCCGTACACCACATCCAGGGACGTGGCCGCGTCCGGAAGCTCATCAGCGAACGCCGCGATGCCTCTGCCGAGGGCTCATCGGGTCGGAAACCTCGACAACTACCGCCGCCGTCGCCAGTGCCACGGCATGGGTATCTGGACTGGTTCAGAGGCGCCGATCCGCTCGCGCGGGCAATCCTCTTACTGGCCTTCCTGATGAACAAACGATGAGTCCGCGGGAGGAGTGAGGCAGCCGCCGGTGCCGGTGCTCACCGCCCTCACGAAGAGCACCTTCCTCACTCGCAACACCCGATGCCCGGAAAACGCCTGGGCAATGCGCGGGGTCCGCTCTGGGAGACCTGGAGGAGTGGATGCCCGCTTTCCTCGCGCAGCTCGCCGCACCCGGTGCGCAGTTCGTCCGCGCCGCCCGCAGCAACGGCTCGCCCCTGCGGTACCTGTTCGATCCGGAGCGGGAATCGTTCGTCGAGTTCATCTCTGGCGGCGAGAGCTGGACCGTCCGCCAGGGCGGCCCCGTGGCTCTGTGGGACGACATCGAACGCTCCCTTGTCGCCTGGCAGGACGCCGGGGCTCCGGATATCGATGCGGTGCGACTCCGCGTCACCGACCAGTCCCACGTGTACTGGATCGACGACTGCCCGTCGCTGCGCTTGGAACACCGGCTCGCCTGAACCGCTACCCTCCGAGGGAGCCGCCCCCCCAGCCCGTAGGAAGCACGATGGACGACGAACCGCTCTCCGAATGGGTCAAGCGCCGTGACATGAAGATGGGACAGCTCCGCGCGGCCCCTCTGGTCCCTGGCAAAGGCCTGCAGGGGGCGCATCTGAATCCTGACGCACCCCGCGTGATCGAGCGATGGAACGGGCACATCTGGGAGTTCTACGGCTTCGCGGTGAACCTCGCCGAGGCACAGCGCATCCTGTACCCCGATAACAAGGTCGCCCCAGCCTCGGGGTCGGCGCCGAAGCTCGGTCCCGGAACCGGCAGGCACCGGAAGCCTCAGGCCCCGCGATAGTCCCGGCAACGAGCTTCATCCGCAATCCAGAAAGATCCGGTGTCACTGCAGCAAGGCCGGCTCTCCCCTGCCGCAGGAGATCACCCTCGGGTCCTCGCCCTGCGGATGGCGTGCACGCCCCGGCCTCGCGGCAAGGCGCCGCGAGGCCGGGGCGGCTGCGGGGGCTGTCAGGGTCTGGTCCGCGACCCGAGGCTGAGGAGGGTGTAAATGAGGAGGGAGGAGGCGAGGCCGACGGCCCAGCCGTAGTCGGCGAGGGGCTTGAGGAAGGGGATGAGGCCGTCGGCGGGGAAGGGGCCCTGCGCGGTGCCGTTGGCGTCGACGGTGGAGTAGGAGCCGCCGATGGCGAGGACGCCACCGACGAGGAGGGCGAGGACTGCGCGAAGGTTCCAGCCGGCTGTGTACCAGTAGCGGCCGGCGGGGCGGTAGAGCTCGTCGAGGGCGAGGTGGGTGCGGCGGATGATCCAGTAGTCGGCGATGAGGATGCCCGCGACAGTGCCGAGCAGACCGCCGACGACGCCGAGCCAGGTGAAGATGTAGACATGCGGGTTGGCGATCAGCTTCCACGGCATGATGGCGATCCCCACCACGCCCGTGATCAGCGCGCCGGTACGGAAGTTGATGAACCGTGGCACCAGGTTGGCGAGGTCGTACGCCGGACTGACGACGTTCGCCGCGATGTTCACCGACAGGGTCGCGACCAGGACCACCAACAGCGCGAACAGCGTCCCCGCGACGCTGTCCATCTTCGCGGCGAGCGCGATCGGGTCCCAGATCGGCACGCCGTAGACAGCCTGTGAACCCGAGGTGACCAGCACCGACAGCAGCGCGAACAGCGTCATCGTCGTCGGCAACCCCAGCGCCTGGCCCCGGATCTGCGCGCGCTGGCTGCCGCCGAAGCGGGTGAAGTCCGGAATGTTGAGCGACAGCGTGGACCAGAAGCCGATCATGCCCATCAGGGACGGGAAGAACACCTTCCAGAAGCCGCTCCCCCACCCCAGCGCCGACGGCTGCGACAGCAGCGGACCGAATCCACCCGCCTTCACCGCGATCCACACCAGCAGCGCCAGCGCGCCCACGATCACGAACGGCGCCGCCCAGTTCTCGAACCGCCGCAGGGTCTCCATCCCTCGGGCGATCAAGGCGATCTCCAGCGCCCAGAACAGACCGAACGACAGCCACAGCGTCCACGGCTGTCCGGCGACATGACCGGCGGTCTGCCAACTTCCGCCGAAGAGTTTCCCGGCCAGCAGGAAGATCCCCTCGCCGCCGATCCAGGTCTGGATGCCGAACCAGGCACACGCCACCGCCGCCCGGATCAGCGCAGGCAGGTTCGCACCCCGCAGCCCGAACGACGCCCGCGCGAACACCGGGAACGGGATCCCGTACTTCGTCCCCGCATGCCCCGTCAGCAGCATGGGCACCAGCACGATGAGGTTGGCCAGCCCGATGGTGAAGACCGCCTGCTTCCAGTCCATGCCGAGCGCGACCAACCCGGAGGCCAGGGTCCAGGAGGGGATGTTATGAGCCATTCCCACCCAAAGACTCAAATAGTTGTAAACACCCCACGTACGTATCTCGACGGGCACCGGCGCCAGGTCGTCGTTGGTGAACCGGGCGTCGTCCAGGACGACCCCCTCGGCGAGGGCGACTCGGCCATCGGGATACGTCTGCTGGATCGTGAAGGCGTCGGGTCTTGACGGTGCATTGGAGGACATCGAAGCCACCTCGGTTCGCGGAGTCTCGTGCGGGGGAACGTGACCTTCCCGAGGGCTCGACACTGGGCCCTCTGGGTCATACGACGGAGCGGGACGGCAGTCAGCCCCTGGTGCTGTCTCGCGGAAAAGGGGCCGAGGCCGCAGGAACCGGCTCAACCGCACGCAGCAGCAGCCCACAGCGACAGGCTGAACCCGGACGAACCGCACCTTGCGCCTCTCCTCCGGCGCGCACTCCCACGAACCCGCAGGTCAGCACCCCGCGCCGATGTTCGTGTTTCCTCTTGCGCGACACAGAGGGCGGAGAAGTTGTACGTGGTCCAGGTGCGCTTCTCGACCGGGACCGGCAGCAGGTCCTCGTTGGCGTAGGGGCCACTGGGCGTGGGCGTGCCGGGGGCGATCTCCACCCGGCCGTCGGCGAGCGTGACTTGAGCGACGGGCGGGCCCTCGCTGGGGACAGTCTCGGTCATGGGCAGGCCAATCAAATGAGGAGTGACGGGAAAGGCCGTGCGGGGCTTCTTGGGGGGTGCGCGGGGAGCGCCCTGGCCCCCTTCCCGGGACGGCGGGAAGGGGAGAACGGGGAGAGGGCTTCAACAGCCCCTTTACCAGCGGTGGTTACTGATCGCCTTACTAGCGGTGGTTACCGGTCGTCACCGACCGAATGACTGGTCGTCACCGAGCGTTGACAGCCGGGATGACCTTCGTCCCGTACGCGTCGATGGTGGCCTCCTGCGCGTCGTGCATGTCGTACACCGCGAACTGGTCCACGCCCAGCTCGCGCAGCGCGTTCAGCTTCTCGATGTGCTGCTCGGCCGTGCCGACCAGGCAGAACCGGTCGACGATCTCGTCCGGCACGAACTTGGTGTCGGGGTTGTCGCTGCGCCCGTGGTGGGAGTAGTCGTACCCCTCGCGGGCCTTGATGTAGTCGGTGAGCTCGTCGGGTACGGCGGCGGAGTGCTCGCCGTACTTGGAGACCAGGTCGGCGACATGGTTGCCGACCATGCCGCCGAACCAGCGGCACTGCTCGCGCGCGTGGGCGAGCGCCTCCGGCGAGTCGTCCTCGGTGATGTACGCGGGCGCGGCCACGCAGATCTTCACCTCGGAGGGGTCGCGGCCCGCCTCGACGGCCGCGTCCTTCACGGCCTTGACCATGTACTCGGTGAGATAGAGGTCGGCGAGCTGGAGGATGAAGCCGTCGGCCTCCTCGCCGGTCATCTTCAGCGCCTTGGGACCGTACGCGGCCATCCAGACCGGCAGTTCGGCGCCGGGCTTGACCCACGGGAACTTGATGACGGTGCCGCCGAGGTCGGCCTCGTCGCCCCGGCCGAGGGCGCGGATGACCTTCATCGCGCCGCTGATCCGGGCGAGGGTGTTGGGCTTGCGTCCGGCGACACGCATCGCCGAGTCGCCGCGCCCGATGCCGCACACCGTGCGGTTGCCGTACATGTCGTTGAGCGTCGCGAAGGTGGAGGCGGTGACCTCCCAGGTGCGGGTGCCCGGGTTGGTGACCATCGGGCCGACCGTCAACCTCTCGGTGTTCGCGAGGATCTGACTGTAGATCACAAAGGGTTCCTGCCACAGCACGGCCGAGTCGAAGGTCCAGCCGTAGGTGAAGCCGTTGCCCTCGGCCCGCTTCATCAGGTCGATGACGCGGGAGGCAGGGGGGTCGGTCTGCAGGACGAGTCCGAAGTCCATGGCGCCACTCCTGGTCGCTCAGAGAAGGTTCAGAGAAGGTACTGACAGGTGGAGCGGGGGGTGTAGACGCCGTGACCCGCGCGTCCGGTGAACTCCCGCTCGGTGATGACCGGTTCGCCACGCGAGAGCACGGTCTCGACCTGCCCGGTGACGCGCTTGCCCTCGTACGCCGAGTAGTCGACGTTCATGTGGTGGGTCTCGACCGACATGACCTGTTCGGCATGCGGGTCGTAGATGACGATGTCGGCGTCGGCGCCCGGCGCGATGGTGCCCTTCTTCGGGTACAGGCCGAACATCCGGGCCGGGGTCGCGCAGGCGATCTCGATCCAGCGGCGGCGCGAGATGTGTCCGTCGACGACGGCCTGGTGGAGCAGGTCCATGCGGTTCTCGACGCCCGGAAGGCCATTGGGGATCTTCGAGAAGTCGCCCCGGCCGAGCTCCTTCTGGCCCACGAAGCAGAAGGGGCAGTGGTCCGTCGACACGACCTGGAGATCGTTGGTGCGCAGGCCCCGCCACAGGGCGGCCTGGTGCTCCTTGGGCCGAAGAGGCGTGCTGCACACGTACTTCGAGCCCTCGAAGTCCGGCTCCGCGAGGTTGTCGGTCGACAGGAACAGGTACTGCGGGCAGGTCTCGCCGAACACGTTCAGGCCCTCGTCGCGCGCCCGTGCCAGCTCGGCGACCGCCTCCTGTGCCGAGACGTGCACGACATACAGCGGGGCGCCCGCGACCTGGGCGAGCTTGATGGCGCGGTGGGTGGCCTCGGCCTCCAACAGCGCCTTGCGTACCTCGCCGTGGAAGCGCGGGTCGGTCTCGCCGCGTGCCAGCGCCTGCTCCACGAGGACGTCGATCGCGATGCCGTTCTCGGCGTGCATCATGATCAGGCCGCCGTTCTCGGCGGAGCGCTGCATGGCGCGCAGGATCTGGCCGTCGTCGCTGTAGAAGACGCCTGGGTAGGCCATGAACTGCTTGAAGGAGGTGACGCCCTCCTCGACCAGCAGGTCCATCTCCTTGAGCGTCTCCTGGTTGACGTCGGAGACGATCATGTGGAAGGCGTAGTCGATGGCGCACTTGCCGTCGGCCTTGGCGTTCCAGGTGTCGAGGCCCTCACGCAGCGAGTGGCCGACGCTCTGCACCGCGAAGTCGATGATGGTGGTGGTGCCGCCCCAGGCCGCGGCCCGGGTGCCCGTCTCGAAGGTGTCGGAGGCGAAGGTGCCGCCGAACGGCAGCTCCATGTGGGTGTGGGCGTCGACGCCGCCCGGGATGACGTACTTGCCGGTGGCGTCGATGGTCTTCTCGGCCGTCCACGACTCGGCCGCCGGGGTGCCGGTCGCGGCGAGGGCGACGACCCGGCCGTCCTCGATCAGGACGTCGGCATGGATCTCGTCGGACGCGGTGATGACGAGGCCATTACGGATGACAGTACGGCTGCTCATGCTCCCTCTCTCCTGCCGTGGGCTGAAAACTGCGGGTCAGCTGAAAACTGCGGGTCAGCTGAAAACTGCGGGTCAGCTGAAAACTGCGGGTCACTCGTGGCTGGTCGCGCCCACGCGGCGGAGCCGCACCATGCCACAGCCCCGCGCCCCTTCGGGGGCGCGGGAAGCCCGGCGGACTCCAGGGCGCCGCCGGGCTACGGCGCGGTCAGCGGCTCGTACGCGTCGGGACGGCGGTCCCGGTAGAACTGCCAGCGGTCGCGCACCTCGCGCAGCTTGGCCATGTCGAGGTCGCGGACGACGAGTTCGGTCTCCTTGTCGCTGGCCACCTCCCCGACGAACTGGGCCTCCGGGTCGACGAAGTACGACGTCCCGTAGAAGTCGTTGGAGCCCAGCTCCTCCACGCCCACGCGGTTGATCGCGCCCACGAAGTACTCGTTGGCGACGGCCGCCGCCGGCTGCTCCAGCTGCCAGATGTAGGAGGACAGACCGCGCGAGGTGGCCGACGGGTTGAACACGATCTCGGCGCCCGCGAGACCCAGCGCACGCCAGCCCTCCGGGAAGTGCCGGTCGTAGCAGATGTAGACGCCGATCTTGCCGGCGGCGGTGTCGAAGACCGGCCAGTCGGCGTTGCCGGGACGGAAGTAGAACTTCTCCCAGAAGCCCTCGACCTGCGGGATGTGGTGCTTGCGGTACTTGCCGAGGTACGAGCCGTCCGCGTCGATCACGGCGGCGGTGTTGTAGAGGACGCCGGGCTGCTCCTCCTCGTACATCGGCAGGACGAGGACGATGCCCAGTTCCTTGGCCAGCGCCTGGAAGCGCCGGACGATCGGGCCTTCGGGGATCTGCTCGGCGTACTCGTAGAACGCCTTGTCCTGGACCTGGCAGAAATAGGGCCCGTAGAAGAGCTCCTGGAAGCACAGCACCTGTGCGCCCTGTGCGGCCGCGTCGCGGGCCGCCTGCTCGTGGACCTGGATCATCGACTCCTTGTCGCCGGTCCAGGCAGTCTGGAAGACGGCGGCGCGGATCACTCTGCTCATCGGGACCTCCGGTCGCTCGGTGTGCTGGGGCGGGCGCCGGAAGTGCCGTCGTCCGCCCGGAGGGCGGGCCCTGCGGCGTCCGGTGCGTGCTCTCGGCGTGCCGGGCGCAAGTCCTCGTACTGGATGTACTTGGGCTTGTGCCCGGTGCGGCGAGAGTGCCTGCCGGGCGTCGTGGGGCAGACGGCACTTCCGGTGCCCGCCCCAGGAGCCTAGGAAGCCCTGACGGTGGGGTTGAGTTGCAGCGTGTCACGTCTGCGGACGTACGGCGTTCCACGGTGTCACTCCGACGTCGGCCCATGTTTCACCACCGTTTTCCCGTGCCCTCCCATGTTTCACCTCTGTTGCGCGTCGTGCGCGAGCAGTGCGATGTGTACGGACGCGGCCTGCTCGAAGTCGTCGAGGTCGACGCCGAGGCGGGCCTCTATGGCCTCCAGCCGGCGGTAGAGCGCGGGCCTGCTGACGTGATGGAGCTGAGCGGTGCGGGACTTGTTGCGGCCGGTGGCGAGGTACGTCCGCAGCACGGGCAGCAGCTCGGACTCGGCGTCGGCCCCGCACAGCAGCCCGTCCAGCTCCCGCTCGGCGAAGGACTGGACGTGCGGGTCGTCGCGCAACAGCCTCACCAGGCCGCGCAGATGGACGTCACGCAGCCGTACGAGTACCGGCTGGTCCTGGTCGGCGGGTGCGTCGGCGGCGGCCTCGGCGACGTGCAGGGCCTCGCGCAGGCCGCCGGGTACGTCGTCCCACGCGTCGCGCGCGGAGGCCGCCGCCACGGTCGCATGGACCCCGCTCTCGCTTCGCAGTCGTACGGCGAAGTGCGCGGCCAGCGCCTCCGCGTCCTGGTCCCGGGCGAGGCTGAGCAGCACGGCGGTGGCGCCGTCGGCCAACTCGGCGACCAGCCCCGGAAGCCCCAACAGGCGTAGCACGCGGTCGAGTTGGGACGGGTCGCCGTCCCGTACCACCAGCGGCACGAAGGCCCGCCGGTTGACGGGCAGCCCGGCCGCCCGCGCCCTCGGAAGCAGTTGCCGGGCCGGTACCACCCCGCTCACCAGGTCGGTGAGCAGGCTCTGGGCGGATTCCTCCTCCCAGGTGTGCACGGAGCCGCCGAGCATCCGGTGCAGGACCAGCGCCTCGGCGGCACGGTCGGCCAGCAGCCGCCCGGTCGCCGCGTCCCCCCGGTACCCGCACAGCACGATGCGGCCCCAGCGCTCGCCGCGCCCGCCCAGCTCGGCGCGGATCCAGCCGTCGCCCTCGCTGCCGCCCGCCTGCCGGGCGATGCGCTCCCAGTCGCGCAGCACGTCGTCGACCGCGGACCGCTCCCCCGCCGTGGCGAGGACGCGGTGGGCGAGGTTGGTGACGACGACCGGACAGGCGGCGTGCCCGGCGATCTCGTCGAGCATCCGTTGCAGGGGCGCGCCCGTGGTGATGAGCCCGGTGAGCGCGGTCCGTACGGCCTCGGAGAGGCTCACGGCCGCGAACTTGCTGCGGACGAGCCTGGATTGGACCTCCTCGGTCAACTCGGCGAAGGGGAAGGGCCGGTGGAGCACCACCATGGGCAGCCCGCAGCGCTCGGCGGCCCGGCGCATCACGTCCGGCGGCGCGGGGAAGGCACGGCCGAGTCCGAGAACGACCGCGGCGGCCTCCGCGCGGTGCAGCGAACGGATGTACTCGGCCTGCGCGTCCGGGTTCCCGGCCAGCAACACCCCGGTGGTGAGCACCATTTCGCCGCCGCTGAGCATCACGCCCACGTCGGCGGCCTCGGCGACGTGCACCCAGCGCACGGACCGGTCGAGATGGCCCGCGCCGGCCACCACCTCGGGCTCTCCGGCGAGCACCCGGTCCAGGGCGAGGACCTGGCGTACCGACAGGGCGGGTTCCAAGGCGGTGGCGGTGGTCATGGCGACGTTCCCTTGCTCAGACTTCCTACGGAGTACACCTCAGCGCGTGCTCGAGCATCGCCGCGCCCTCCTCCGCCTCCGCGACGGTGAGGGAGAGCGGCGGTGCGATGCGCAGCACGCTGGTGTTGTGACCGCCGCCCTTGCCGATCAGCAGGCCTTCTCGGCGGGCCTCTTCGAGCACGGCGGCGGCCCCGGCGGGGTCCGCCTCGTCCGTGCCTGGTTTGACCAGCTCCACGCCGATCATCAGCCCGCGCCCGCGGACCTCCCGTACGCCGTCGAGCGGCACGGAGATCGCCCGCAGCCGCTCGATGAGCAGGCCGCCGACGCGCCGGGCGTTGCCCTGGAGGTCGTGTTCGAGGAGGTACGAGAGGTTCGCCAGGCCCGCCGCCATCGTGACCGGCGAGCCGCCGAAGGTCGAGATGGAGTTGGAGTCCAGGCAGTTCATGATCTCGGCGCGGGCGACGACGCCGCCGATGGACATGCCGTTGCCGATGCCCTTGGCGAAGGTGAGCATGTCCGGCGGGCCGGAGGCGGCGTGCGCCTGCCAGCCCCAGAAGTGCTCGCCGGTGCGGCCCCAGCCGGTCTGCACCTCGTCGGCGATCCAGAGGATGCCATGCTCCTGCAGAACCTCGCGGAAGGCCGCGTACAGGCCGTCGGGCGGGGCCGTGAAGCCGCCGACGCCCTGGATGGGTTCGGCGATCAGGGCCGCGGGCGGGCGGATGTGGCCGAGGAGGTCCTTCAGGTCTTCGACGCAGGCCGCGATGAACTCGGCGTCGCCGAGATCGGCGTACGGGCCGCGGGTGCGGACGCCCCCGTGGACGTACAGCGTCTGGAGGGGGGACAGCGAGGTCGGTGACCAGCCCTTGTTGCCGGTGATGCCGACCGCGCTGAAGGAGCGGCCGTGGTAGCTGTTGCGCATCGCCAGGATCTGGTTGCTCTGCCGGTAGGCGGTGGCGAGCAGCAGGGCCGTGTCGTTGGCCTCGGTGCCGGAGGTGGTGAAGAAGACGCGGGCGTCCGGGATGCCGGACAGCTGGGCGATCCGTTCGGCGAGGTCGACCATCGGCCGGTTGAGGTAGAGCGTGGAGGAGTGGATGATCCGCCCGGCCTGCTCGCTGACGGCCTTCGTCACCTCGGGCAGGGCGTGCGCGGTCATCGTCGTGAGGATGCCGCCGAAGAAGTCGAGGTACTTGTTGCCCTCGGCGTCCCAGACGTGGCGGCCCTCGCCGTGGGTGATCTCGATCGGGTCGGCGTAGTAGAGGGCGAGCCAGTCGGGCAGCACCGCCTTGTGGCGCGCGTACAGGTCGGTCACGGCTGCACCAGCCCCTCGTACGCGTCGGGCCGCCGGTCGCGGTAGAACGCCCACTGTTGGCGGACCTCCTCGATCAGGTCGAAGTCGAGGTCGCGGACGACGAGCTCCTCGGTCTTGTCGCTCGCCCTCTCGCCCACGAACTGTCCGCGCGGGTCGACGAAGTACGAGGTCCCGTAGAAGTCGTTGTCGCCGTACTCCTCCTGCCCGACCCGGTTGATCGCGGCGATGAAGTACTCGTTGGCGACGGCCGCCGCGGGCTGCTCCAGCTGCCAGAGGTAGGCGGAGAGGCCGCGGGAGGTGGCGGAGGGGTTGTAGACGAGCTGGGCGCCGTTCAGGCCGAGCTGCCGCCAGCCCTCGGGGAAGTGGCGGTCGTAGCAGATGTATACGCCGATCTTCCCCACCGCCGTGTCGAAGACCGGCCACCCCAGGTTGCCCGGTTTGAAGTAGTACTTCTCCCAGAAGCCCTTCACCTGCGGGATGTGGTGCTTGCGGTACTTGCCGAGGTAGGTGCCGTCGGCGTCGATCACGGCCGCGGTGTTGAAGTAGAAGCCGGACTGCTCGACCTCGAACACGGGCACGACGATCACCATGCCGGTCTCGCGCGCGAGCTCGCGCATACGCGTGACGGTGGGCCCGTCGGGCACCGGCTCCGCCCAGCTGTAGTGCTCGGGCTCCTGGACCTGGCAGAAGTAGGGGGCGTTGAAGACTTCCTGGAATCCGATCACCTTGGCGCCCTGCCGGGCCGCCTCGCGGGCGTGCTCCTCGTGCTTGGCGACCATGGATGCGGTGTCGCCGGTCCAGGTGGCCTGGACCAGAGCGGCGCGTACGACGTTGGCCATGAGCTGCTCCTTCGACGGGACGTCAGAGAGCCTCTACGCCCGTAGACAAAGGCTGTAGAGGCTTGAAAGTAAGCCCCCTGGAGAGCCTTGCCAAGACCATCGGGGTTAACCCGCTGAGTCGATCACGTTTCGCACCCCTGTGGGTGAGCGGTTGATCCGGTGAACCGCGGCTCGCCTGGCTCAGGAATGCCTTCCCGGGGGGCTCAGGCGGTGAAACCGGCCACCCTGAGGGCGTGCACCAGGTCCCAGTGGCGCTCCTGCGAGACCCCCTTGGCGGCCTCCAGCAGCAGCGGCACGAGACGCCCCGGGTCGGCTTCCACACTGCGGGCTGCCTCTTCCGGCGTACGGACCCGTACGTACGCGTCGAGCAGCGCCTGGATCTCGCGCCGGCGCCCCTCGTCGGCGAGGCTCAGCACGGCGGTCCCGATCTCCGGCGCGGGGCGGGCGACACCCTGGCGCAGCATGTGCGCCCCGTCGGCCGTGCGACCGGCCGCGACGAGCGCGTCCGCGGCGCCGACCAGCCGGTCGGCGGGCAGCGAGGCCGCCTCCCACAGCAGGGTGGCCCAGTCCGCGTCGAGGCCCGCGCGGTGCAGTTCGGCGGCGAGCAGCGGGAAGCGGGTGGCGGGCCAGTACGCGGCCTCCACGAGGACGGCGTGCGCCTCGCCGCTGCGACCTTCGCGGCGCAGCCGGACCAGCGTCTGGACGGTCTCGGCGGTGGCCCGCCGCGCGTCCTCGTCCATCGGCTGCGCGCGCGGCTCCACCGGCTCCTGCGCGGCACCCGCGAAACGGGCGCCCCTGGGGGTGCGACCCCTCGGCGTGGCCGGTGATGCGGGCAGGGGCGCTTCCGCCGTCTCCGGTACGGCCACGGGGGCCGCCTCCGCCTCCATCATCCCGGCGAAACGGGCGCTGCCGCGGGGGCGACGCTTGGAGCGTTGCTTGGGGACAGGGGTGGGAGCTGTGATTGCGGGTGCGGGTGCGGGCGCGGAATGGGGGGGCTGGAGGCCGTCGAACCCCTCAGGGCCGGCGTCAGGGTCGCCGGGCCTCGCGGAGGGGTGGTACGCGTCGCGGCCGGAGCCGGGGCGGGTCGGCGTAAAGGCGTCGCCACCCGAGCCGGGGCGCCCGGGCACATACGCGGCGGCACCCGAACGCGGGCCGGAACCGCCGGCGGTCTGGTCGTACGGGCCGGGACGCGAGGCTGCCTGGTCGTACGAGCCGGGATGGCCGGGCGCCGATTCGCGACGAGGGGCGGGGGCCGTCGCTCGACCGTAGGCCCCGGGACGGGCAGTCGCCGGGTCGTGCGGAGCCTCGGGGGCCGTCGCCGGGGTATGCGGAGCCTCAGGGGCGGTCACGGAGTGGTTCGACGCCGCCGGTGCCGTTGGGTCCGCGAAGGGCGAGCGTGGGCCCGTCTGCTCCGGGATCGTCGGGCGGTGCCGAGTCCCCGCTCCCGGTGCTCCGGGTGCTTCCGACACGGCCGGCTCCCCCTCGAGCGCGCGGTGGTCTCCCGGCTCCCGCCCGGCGCCGCGCGCCCCGTCCCCCTCCCCGTCCTCCACCCGCAGGACGCCTCCGCCCGCACCCCCCGAAAAGTCGAGCGCGCCCGGTGCGTGGGTACGCAGGGCGCGGCGGTCCAGGTTCTCCATGCGCAGGCGGAGTTCGGTGCAGCGGGCCGTCGCCCGTTCGTGGTCGTCGTGGGCCCAGGCGAGGTCGAGCCGGACGGCGTCGGCCTCCTCCCGGGTGCCGGCCGCGTGGAGCTGCCGGTTCAACTCGGCCTGGCGCTCGGCGGTGTAGCGCTGTTCGCGGAGCATGACGTCGAGACGGTCGCCGAGGGTGTCCCGGCCGCCGGGCCGGGCGTCGTACGCGGCGAGCGAGGCGCCGTGCAGGGACCGGGCCCGCTGAGCCTCCTGGGCGGCGGCCCGGGCGCCGTACTCCGCGGCGAGGTCATGGAGGAGCGCCTCCACGACGTCCCACGGGGGCACTTCCCAGCCGTCCAGGCAGGCCCGCATGCCATCGGGGTCGCGCTGCCAGAACACTCCGCACCAGCCGCCGCCCTGATCGAGCCGTTTCATCAGCCCGCTCAGGTAACTCGCGAACTCCCGCACTTGATCCGGGAGTTGTTCCACAGCCATCACACAAATCCCCGCCCGACTGGAGTGCTCCGGTCCGGTAGAAAACACCCTCCGTGTTACAGGACGGCTACGGGGAGTTTTCCGACGGAACGCAGAGTCCTGTGACCGTGGTCTCCCATGACCCTGTGATCCAGTTCGTCCATGGACAGCCCGAGTGCTCTCGCCAGTGCCGCCACCGTGAAGAAGGCGGGGGTGGGCGCCCGCCCGGTCTCGATCTTGCGCAGGGTCTCGGCCGAGATCCCGGCGGTCGCCGCGACCTCCACCATGCTCCGGCCGCCGCGGGCCTCGCGCAGCAACTGCCCGAGGCGCTCGCCGCGTTCGCGCTCTTCGGGGGTCAGGGGGTTACGCACCATGACCTCATTCTAATACCGGTATAGTAATTGGCATGGTGGAACTCAAGACGGACACGTCGATCGACGCGATGTACGAGGCGGGGCAGGTGGTGGGCCGGGCGCTCACGGCGGTACGGGAGGCGGCCGACGTCGGCGTCTCGCTGCTGGAGCTGGACGAAGTCGCCCACCGGATCCTCCGCGAGGCGGGCGCCGGCTCCCCCTTCCTCGGCTACCGTCCCTCCTTCGCGCCCACCCCGTTCCCGGCGGTCATCTGCGCCTCGGTGAACGACGCGATCGTGCACGGCATCCCGACCGGCTACCGGCTGCGCGACGGCGACCTTGTCTCCATCGACTTCGGCGCCGAACTGGACGGCTGGGTCGGCGACTCGGCGATCAGCTTCATCGTGGGCGAGCCGCGCGTGGCCGACGTCCGCCTCGTCGAGACCGCCGAGCGGGCTCTCGCGGCGGGCATCGAGGCGGCCGTCGTCGGCAACCGCATCGGGGACATCGCACACGCCATCGGCACGGTGTGCCGCGCGGCGGGGTACGGCATTCCGGACGGCTTCGGCGGGCACGGGGTGGGCCGTCATATGCACGAGGACCCGCCCGTCCCGAACGAGGGCCGCCCCGGCCGGGGCCTTCCCCTGCGCCACGGCATGGTGCTGGCCATCGAACCCATGCTCATCGGCGGCGGCACCGACGGTTTCCACGCGGCCCCCGACGGCTGGACCCTGCGCACGAACGACGGCTCCCGCGCGGCCCACACGGAGCACACGGTGGCCATCACCGCCATGGGTCCCCGCATCCTGACGGCCCGCTGACCTGGTGTGCCGATCAGGGACTCCCGCTGCTCGCTGAGCCCCCTCAGACGGCGCGGAGGCATCTCTTCCTCCTACGACGTCACGACGCCGGTCGTACCACCATCGCCGATCCACCCCCGCGCCGTACCTTCTCCGCCGCCGCCAGCCACTGGCCGTTCGGCAGGCGCTGGACGCCCGTTGCCGCGCCGATCTCGGGGTTCAGTTTGAAGGAGTGGCCGATGGCTTCCAGCTGGGTCCGCAGCGCGCTGTCGTACAGGCCGGGTTCGAGCTCGGTCTGCGCCGCGTTGCGCTGGCTGGCGCGCGGGGCGGCGATGGCGTCGACCAGGGGCAGCCCGCGGTCCAGGAACTCCGTCAGGGTCTGCAGGACGGTCGTGATGATGGTCGCGCCGCCGGGCGAACCGAGGGCCACCACCGGCTCGTTGTGCTGGTCGAGCACGATCGTCGGGGAGATCGACGAGCGCGGGCGCTTGCCGGGGCCCGGCAGGTTCGGGTCGTGCACGGCCGGGTTGGCCGGGGTGAAGGAGAAGTCCGTCAGCTCGTTGTTGAGGAGGAAGCCACGGCCCGGGACGGTGATGCCGCTGCCGCCGGTCTGCTCGATGGTCAGCGTGTAGGAGACGACGTTGCCCCACTTGTCGGCAACCGTGAGGTGCGTGGTGTTCTCGCCCTCGTACGTCGTCGGGGCGGCCGCCTCGCCGGTGGAGCAGGCCGCCGGGTCGCGCGGGTCGCCCGGCGCGAGCGGGCTGGTCAGCACGGCGTCGTCCTTGATCAGGCAGGCGCGCGAGTCGGCGTACTTCTTCGACAGGAGTTCCTTCGTGGGTACGTCCTCGAAGGCGGGGTCGCCCAGCCAGCGGCCCCGGTCGGCGAACGCGATCCGGCTCGCCTCGATGTAGTGGTGCAGGTACTGAACCTCGCTCGCCTTCGAAAGGTTTGTCTTCTCAAGGATGTTGAGGGCCTCGCCGACCGTGGTGCCGCCGGAGGAGGAGGGGGCGATCGAGTAGACCTTCAGGCCGCGGTACGTCGTCTTCGTGGGCGTCTGCTTCTTCGCCTCGTACGCCGCCAAGTCCTTCGGCGACAGCTTGCCGGGTCTGGCGTTGTAGCCCGAACTCGGGTCCACCGGGGGCTTGTTCACGGTGGCGACGATGTCCTTGCCGAGGTCGCCGTGGTAGATCGCACCCACGCCCTTCTTGCCCAACTCCTCGTACGTACGGGCGAGATCGGGGTTGGTGAAGGTGGAGCCGACCACCGGGAGCGAGCCGCCGGGCAGGAACAACTTGGCGGTGTCGGGGAAGTTCTTGAAGCGGGCCTGGTTGGACTCGGTCTGCGTGCGGAAGGTCGCGTCGACCGTGAAGCCGTCGCGCGCGATCCGCTCGGCGGGCTTCAGTACGCTCCCGAGCCGCTTGCTGCCCCAGCTGTCCAGTGCCGTCTGCCAGGTGGCGGGCGTGCCCGGCGTGCCCACGCTCAGCCCGCTGGTGACGGCGTCCGCGAAGGCGAGCGGCCGGCCGTTCTCCAGGAAGAGCCCCGAGTCGGCGGTCAGCGGTGCCGTCTCGCGACCGTCGATCGTATGCACCGTACGGGACTTGGCGTCGTAGTAGACGAAGTAGCCGCCCCCGCCGATGCCGGAGGAGTAGGGCTCGGTGACTCCGAGGGCCGCCGCGGTGGCGACCGCCGCGTCCACCGCGTTGCCGCCCTTCTTCAGGACCTCGATCCCGGCGGCGGAGGCGTCCGCGTCGACGCTGGCCACGGCGCCGCCGTAGCCGACGGCGACCGGCACCTTCGCCGGGGTGGCACGGGAGGATGCCGTCCCGGCGGTGGGTGGCGCCGCCGCGCCGACCGACACCACCGCGGCCGAAACCGCCAAGACCGCCAGATTCCGCGCAACAGGACGACGCATCCGTACCTCCAGTCAACAGCCGTCCGCGCAGCGTAACTTCACCGCCGCCCTCCCGTCAGGACCCCCTCGAACACCGGTCCGCACTCCCGCTACCATGCGCGCCCATGAACGACGACGTGCGCAACATCGTCCTGGGCGTGATCGCGGCGGGCATCACTGCCTCGCTGGGCTGGATCGCCCGTACCTATCTGTGGAAGCGGAAGCTCCGCCGCAAGCAGGCATTCTTCGGGTTGCCCGACAACTCGGAGTCGTTGCTCGTGGTCAATCGCGACGCGGGGAGCGCCGATCTGACGGTGCACCGCTATGACGTGTTCGCACTTCTGGAACTCGCCGCGCTGATCAAGGACTGCCATGCGCACGCCGACATCGTCACCCAGGACGCGGCCCGGCAGGGCTTCGGGGAGCGCACGGAGTTCTGCGTCGGCGGTCCGGGGTCGAATCGCCGCATGGCCGCCCACATGCAGGCCATGCTGCCGGGCGTGCGGGTGAACATCGATCCGGAGCCGGGCCCGGACCGGCTCGCGTTCCAGATAGGCGCCGAGCGTTACCGCATGGAGGCCGGCCTGTCCGAGTACGTCCTGCTCGCCCGCCTCACCGTGGACCAGGGGCATGCCGCGAGGCCCGTCTTCCTCTTCTGCGGGCAGCGCGCGATCACCAACCAGGCGGCGACCCGCTATCTCGCCCGCAACCACGAGCGCCTGGCGCGCAAGCACGGCGCGGGCTCCTTCGTCCTGCTCCTGAAGGTGGTGAACTCACAGGCGTACGGCCCCGATGTCGTCGAACTCGTCGCGGACGTCACCCGGGCCGCCCAGACTCCGCTGCCGACGCCCGCGCCGGCCCGCGACTCCCCTCGCGCTTCCTAGGTTTCCTCACACCCGACCACCCAGGCGGCGACCAACGGCGCCCGCTTCGTCGACATCACCGGAGACGGCGGCGCGGCCCTCAAGGCCAACGCCGTCACCCCCGCGGACGCCGACGGCACCCTCGTCGCCCATCACGGTCGACCCGCTCTCCATCGAGCACAAGCCGTCCGGCGCGCAGCTGACCTTCTCCTCACCGGCGAACGACCCCCGTCCTACGGGTCCGTTCCCCTGCGCGAGCAGTGATCTCCGGCTGCTGCCGCCGGCCGGGCCTGGCCCTGTGGCTGCCGCTCTTCCCCTACAGTCGCGGGGCGGTGGGGGGAACCCCACCGGGCAGCAGTGTCCCTGGTTCGGCCGGTGCCACATCCACGGCCTCGGTCTTGGGACTGCGCCGCTCCCACCGGGACACCCACTGGGCGAACCAGGAGAGCAGCATGCACATCCCGATGTAGATCGGCGAGATCACCATCACCACGGGGATGAACGGCAAATCGTAGTCGAGGTTCGAGGCGATCAGTTTCCCGGCGTGGAGGAACTCCTCGTAGGTGATGAGATAGCCGAGCGAGGTGTCCTTCAGGGCCACCACGAGCTGGCTGATGATGGCGGGCAGCATGGCCCGCACGGCCTGCGGGACGAGGACGTACGACATGACCTGGGTCTTGCGCATGCCGAGCGCGAACGCGGCCTCACGCTGGCCGCGTTCGACGGAGTTGACGCCGGAGCGGAAGACCTCGGCGAGTACCGAGCCGTTGTAGAGCGTCAGCCCCGCGATCAGCGCGGGCAGCGGCTGTACCTTCAGCGCCACGAAGATGAAGAAGATCATCACCAGTACGGGCATGGCACGGAAGAACTCGACGACCAGCGTGGAGATCCAGCGCACCGGACGATGGTCGGAGAGGCGTCCCGTCGCGAGTGCGGCGCCCAGCGCCAGCGAGAGCACCGCGGCCGTCGCGAAAGCCTTGAGCGTGTTGCCCAGGCCCCGCAGCAGCAGTTCCTGGATACCCTTGTACTCGAAGGGCATCCACTTCGTGTACGTGAACTGGTCGGTGTCGAACAGGAGATAGAGGATCCAGCCGATCAGGGCGAGGATCAGGGCCGTGGACACGACCGCGTAAAGCCGGTGCCGTCGCCGGGCCCTGGGCCCGGGAACGTCGTACAGGGCGGTGGATTCGGGGGCGGTGGCGGTGGCGGTCATCGGGCGACTCCCCAGCGCTGTTCGAGGAAGTTGAAGATCGCGCTGATGGTGAGGGTGATGATCAGGTAGCCGACGGCGATCCAGAAAAAGGTCCAGACGATGTTGTAGCCGAGCTCGCTGAGCGTCTTGTAGGTGCCGAGCAGTTCGTTGACGCTGAACGCCCCGGCGATCGCCGAGTTCTTGGCGAGTGCGATGAGCGTGGAGCCGATCGGCGGGATCACGGAGCGGAAGGCCTGCGGCAGGACGACCAGCGACAGGGTCTGGCTGAAGGTCATGCCGAGGCTGCGGGCCGCCTCGCCCTGCCCCTTGGGCACGGTGTTGATGCCCGAGCGCAGCGCCTCGCAGATGAACGCCGAGGTGTAGCAGCCGAGCGCGAGGACCGCGAACACCTTGAAGGGCAGGACGAGTCCGAAGCGCGGCAGGCCGAGCAGCACCGCGAAGAACAGCAGGGTGAGCGGGGTGTTGCGCAGCACGGTCACCCACACCGTGCCGAAGGCCCGCAGGGAGCCGACCGGAGCGACCCGGAACGACGCCATCAGGAAGCCGAGCACGAGCGCCAACGCACTCGCGTAGACGGTGAGTTCGACCGTGCCGAGGAATCCTTCGGCGAAGGTGTGGAAGTTGTCGATCAGTACGTTCACGTCGGCCTCGCTCAGCTCGCCGGGTAGCGGTCGATGGCGGGCGGGGTGGGCGCCGGCACTCCGGAGAGCCCGAGTGTCGCCTCGTACGCCTTCTTCCAGTCCCCGTTCTTCTCGCGGGCCTCCAAGGCGTCGTCGAGCGCGAACCGCAGCGCGTTGTCGTCGTGCGGGACGCCGATGCCGTACGGCTCCTTCGAGAACGGCCTGCCGACGACCTTGAGTTCGTCGGGGACCTTCGCCGCGTAGCCGGTCAGGATCGCGTCATCGGTGGTGACGGCGTCGACCTGGTAGGTGAGCAGGTTGTCGACGCAGACCGAGTAGGTGTCGTACGCGACGAGCGTCGCCTTCGGGTAGTCGGTCCTGATGCGCTGGTACGGCGTCGAACCGGCCGCCGAGCAGACGCGTTTGCCGGCCAGGTCCTGGGGGCCGTGGATGTCGTTCTCGTTCTTGCGGACGAGCAGCGACTGACCGGCCATGTAGTAGGGGCCGGCGAAGCCGACGAGCTTCTTGCGCTTGTCGTTGATGGTGTAGGTGCCGACGTAGAAGTCGATCTGGCCGTTCTGCAGGGCGGTTTCGCGGTTGGCCGAGGCGATCGTCTTGAAGTGGATGGTGCTCGGGTCGAAGCCGAGGGAGGCCGACATCATCTTGGCGATCTCGATGTCGAAGCCGGAGTAGGTGCCGGTCGCCGGGTCCCTCTCGCCCAGGTAGGGCTGGTCCTCCTTGACGCCGACGTTGAAGTAGCCGCGCTTCTTCGCCCGCTCCCAGGTGGGTGAGGAGGGGAGCTGGAAGCCTTGTGCCACTTGGTAGTGGGGCAGTTTGTCGGTGGCCGGGCCCTTGGTGGGCGGGCTGCCCTCCTTGCCGCAGGCGGCCGTCAGCAGCGCGGTGCACATGAGGGCGGCCACGGCGAGGCGCGTACGTGTCGTGCGGATCATGGTCGTACTTCCCCCGCCTAGTGCTTGAGGATCTTGGAGAGGAAGTCCTTGGCGCGGTGGCTGCGCGGGGTGGTGAAGAACGCCTCGGGGCTGCGGTCCTCGACGATGCGGCCGTCGGCCATGAACACGACGCGGTTGGCGGCGGAGCGGGCGAAGCCCATCTCGTGGGTGACGACGACCATGGTCATGCCGTCGCTCGCGAGTTGCTGCATGACTTCGAGGACCTCGTTGATCATCTCCGGGTCGAGCGCCGAGGTCGGCTCGTCGAACAGCATCACCTTGGGGTCCATGGCGAGGGCGCGGGCGATGGCCACGCGCTGCTGCTGGCCGCCGGAGAGCTGCGCCGGGTACTTCGGTGCCTGGGAGGCGAGGCCCACCCGGTCCAGGAGTTCCTGGGAGCGCCGGTCGGCCTCCTCCTTCTTGTGGCCGCGGACCTTGATCGGAGCCAGCGAGACGTTCTGCAGGACCGTCTTGTGGGCGAAGAGGTTGAAGGACTGGAAGACCATCCCGACCTCGGCGCGGAGCTGGGCGAGTTCCCTGCCCTCGTCCGGGAGCGGCCGGCCGTCGAGCTTGATGGTGCCGGACTGAATGGTCTCCAGCCGGTTGATCGTCCTGCACAGGGTCGACTTGCCCGACCCCGAGGGGCCGATGACCACGACCACCTCCCCCTTGCCGACGGTGAGGTTGATGTCCTGGAGGACATGCAGTTGCCCGAAGTACTTGTTCACGTCCTGCAGTTCGATCAATGGATCGACAGCCATGCCCGGCCCTACCCACTCTCAGCTGTGTCGCAGAAGCCGCAAACTATCCAGGCATGAGTGCGCTCAGTACTCGACACGCACTTTTCGGGCATTAGCCGTATTTATTACGTTTTTGATTCAGATGTTTTCGATTTAGCCCTCGGACACCTCGGCGTACAACTGCGAGAGTTCGGGGGCGCCGCTGGACGCCCAGGTGTGACCGGAGGCGACGACATCGATCTCCCGGCCGGAGGGCAGCCGCACCACGGGGTGGCCGTTGGGCCAGAGCTCCCAGACGGCGCCGGGGACCGTGCGCACCATGACCGAGCCGAGGTAGAGACCGGCGTCGTTGCCGAGCCACGGCAGGCTCTCCTCGTCGTCCCGCCAGCGCGGAAGCAGCTGGTCCAGCGCCTCCAACGAGGCCGCGGAGTCGTCGAGTTCGACCCCCGCCTGGTGCGCCTGCGAGCGCAGCAGCTCGCACTCGGAGAGGAGTTCGGCGATCCCCTCGGGGTCGCGGTCGCCCTCGGAGAACACCGCGACGCCGAAGGCGGGACCGTGCTTCTTGCGCCAGCTGCCCAGGAAAGGGATGTTCATAGGCCCAGCGTGACATTCGCACTCCGGGTCGCACCACAGGCGCGCCCCCGGGGCGCTCCGGGGCGCTCCAGGGGCGCCCGCACATCGCGCCCGAGAAGCACTCACACGTCGAGGTCCACCACGACCGGCGCGTGGTCCGACGCCCCCTTGCCCTTGCGCTCCTCACGGTCCACGTACGCGTCGGTGACCGCCTTGGCGAACGGCTCGTTGCCGTAGACCAGGTCGATGCGCATGCCGCGGTTCTTGGGGAAGCCGAGCTGGCGGTAGTCCCAGTACGTGAACGGGTGGTCGTACTTGAGGGGGCGCGGGACCACGTCCGACAGGCCCGCCTCGCGCAGCGCGGCGAGGGCGGCGCGCTCGGCCGGGGTGACATGCGTGGCGCCGTCGAAGAGGGAGATGTCCCAGACATCGTCGTCCGTCGGCGCCACGTTGTAGTCACCCAGCACGGCGAACGGGCGGCTGCCCGCCGCGTCGCCCGCGACCGCGGCCTTGAGGGCCTCGAACCACTGGAGCTTGTACGCGTAGTGCGGGTGGTCCACCTCGCGCCCGTTCGGCACGTACACCGACCAGACGCGGGCCGGGCCGCAGGTCGCCGAGACGGCCCGGGGCTCCTCGACGCCCTCGTAGCCGGGGCCGCCGGGCAGCCCCTTGACCACGTCCTCGAGGCCGACGCGGGAGATCACCGCCACGCCGTTCCACCGCCCCGTCGCGTGCACCGCCGTCTCGTAGCCCAGCTCGCGCAGCTCGTCGACAGGGAACTGCTCGGCGGCGACCTTGGCCTCCTGGAGGCACAGCACGTCCGTGCCGCTGCTCTCCAGCCAGGCCAGCAGCCTCGGGAGGCGGGCGGTGATCGAGTTCACGTTCCAGGTCGCGATGCGCATGCCTCACAACCTACCGGGCGGGTACGACAACGGGCCGCCGTGGCCCGCGCCGGCACCCCGCACACCCGTGACCGGCCGCCTCCGTGTGGGCGCTCAGACCTCCGCCGACGCCCCCGGCGTGAGCCGCAGGTGCTCGGAGCCGCCCAGGGAGCCGATCTGGTGGTCGTAGATCGGGCGGGCGAGGTCCGTGAGGAGGGCGTCGTGGATGTCGTACGCGCGCTGGGGCTTGACCTCGCGGACGTAGTCGATGACCTCGGCGATCTTGTTCCACGGGGCCATGACCGGGAGCATCAGTGTCTCGACGGGCTGCTCGGGGACGGTGAGGGCGTCGCCCGGGTGGAAGACGCGGCCCCCGTCGATGAGGTAGCCGACGTTCGTGATCCGCGGGATGTCCGGGTGGATCACGGCGTGCAGTTCGCCGTGCACCTGGACGTCGAAGCCCGCGGCGGTGAACGTGTCGCCGTGACCGACGGTGTGCACCCGACCCGGGAAGGCGGCGGAGATCTTCTCCGCGACCGACTTCAGGGTCCAGATCTCGGCCGCCGGGTTGGACTCCAGGCCCGCCCGCAGCCGCTCCTCGTTGAAGTGGTCGAGGTGCTCGTGCGTCACCAGGATCACGTCCGCGCCGACGGCCGCGTCCTCCTCGCTGAAGGTCCCCGGGTCGATGACAAGCGTGCGCCCGTCCTTCTCGAGGCGGATGCAGGCGTGCGACTTCTTCGTGAGCTTCATGGGTCCATCCTGCCCTCGCCGGAGCCGCGGAGGGCCCCCGAGACTGGTGCTCCCACTACCAGGCTCAAGATCACTCCTGGGGCGTGGTCTCCTCGCGGATGACCTCCTGCGCCACCTTGAAGGCGCTGTTCGCGGCCGGTACACCGCAGTAGACGGCCGCTTGGAGGAGCACCTCCTTGATCTCGACCGGGGTGAGGCCGTTGCGGAGGGCGGCGCGGGTGTGGAAGGCCAGCTCGTCGAGGTGGCCACCCGCCACCAGCGCGGTGAGCGTGACGCAGCTGCGCGAGCGTCGGTCGAGACCGGGCCGGTCCCAGATCTCGCCCCACGCGTACCGCGTGATGAACTCCTGGAAGTCCCCGGAGAACTCGTCCGCCGAGGCCAGCGCCCGGTCCACGTGCGCGTCGCCGAGCACCTCCCGGCGGACCTTGATCCCGGCGTCGTACGGGTCGGGCCTGCCCAGCGTCTCGGGCCGCACGACGGCCGGGGCGATCTCGGCGACGGGGGCGACCGGCTGGGGCGCGGCGAGCACCGGCTTGACCGGGGCCGCCGGGATGGCCATCTGCCCGGTGGTCGAGTCGTAGGCGGGCTGCCAGGCGGTGGAGAAGTGCCGGACCAGCAGGTCGGTGACCGCGGCGGGCTGCTCCACGGGGACCAGGTGCGAGGCGCCGGGCACGACCGCGAGCCGCGCGTCGGGGATCCCGGCGACCAGGGTGCGCGCCTCGGCGGGCCCGGTGACCTGATCGTCGGAGCCGACGAGGACGAGGGTGGGGACGCCGATCCGGCTCAGTTCGGCGCGTACGTCGAACGCGGCGAGCGCCTCGCAGGCGGCGATGTAGCAGCCGGGGTCGGTGGTGCGCACCATCTGCACGGCCCACTCGGTGATCGCTGGTTGGGCGGCGGCGAACCCGCCCGTGAACCAGCGCTCCGGCGAGGTCCGCGCGATCGGGTCGAGCCCGTTGCTCCGCACGATCACCCCGCGCTGCCGGAATTCGTCGGCCGAGCCGAAGCGGGGCGAGGAGGCGATCACCGCGAGCGAGGCGATTCGCTCCGGGTGGCGCAGGGCCAGCTCGATCCCGATGGCCCCGCCGAACGCGCAGCCCGCGTAACCGAAGCGCTGCACCCCGAGTCCGTCGAGGGTGGCGAGCAGCCGCCCCGCGAGTTCGGCGACCGAACCCGCGGGGTAAGCGGGGGCTCCGCCATGACCCGGAAGGTCGAACCGGAAGATCCGCCAGCTCTTCGAGAGCTCCGGGACCTGCCGGTCCCACATGTGCCATGTGGTACCCAGTGAGGGACCGAGGATCAGGACAGGGGCGTCTTCTGGCCCGTCAAAGCGGTATTGCAGGGTGTTCATCGGTGTCTCACTCACCCGCCTGACCCTTTCATCTGTCACGGACGCCCCTATAACGGGGGGTCGGTAGAGACCGTCCTGACCAGGTTGAAGACCTCGCGGGCGGCATATCGCTTGAGGCATCGGATGATCTCACGACGGGTTTTGCCCTCCTGGGTGCGGCGTTCGTAGTACGCCTGGGTGCGCGGATCGCAGCGCAGCCGGGTGAACACGATCCGGTGCAGGGCGGCGTTGGCCTGCCGGTCGCCGCCACGGTTGAGCCGACGCGAGGTCCGACGGCCCGAGGAGTACTCGATGGGACTGACTCCGCACAAAGCGGCGAAGGACGCCTCGGTGTTCAGCCGCTCGGGGTTGTCTCCCATGGTGATCAGGAGAGTGACGGCGCTGTCCGGGCCGATGCCCACCGGTATGAGCAGCTGCGGGGCGTGGCGTTCGACGAGCCCGGTCAGGCGCCGGTTCAGCTCATCGATGGGCCTTGCCCCCGGATGTTGAACACGTCTATGCAGATTGAGCCAGGGTAGTTGCTGCTGGTTGCAAGTCGTTCTCGTAGGTGATCGGGGATCGCTGACCAAGGCGGGAGTGCCGGCGGCGGGTGTTGTATCGGGTCAGCCAGCGGAAGGCGTCGAGTCGCGCCTCGTGCTCGTTCGACCAGCCTTTGCGGCCCCTGAGTGTCTCTCTCTTGAAGGCGGCGTTGAAGCTTTCCGCGGCGGCGTTGTCCGCGCTGGACCCGATCGCGCCCATGCTCTGCCGGACTCCTGCTGACCTGCAGATTTCAGCGAAGGCCCTACTCGTATATTGGGCGAGTTCAACCGGTCGTTGCAACACCGGGCTGTTGTAGTGAGCGTAGTTGCTCCTCGAAGACCTCGGCTGGTGTCCGCCAACCGAGGGTCTTGCGGGGCCGGTTGTTGATCGCCAGGGCGACGGCTTCGAGGTCTGCGGACGACCACCGGGACAGATCGGTGCCCTTCGGGAAGTACTTCGCGCCGCTGACCGGCAGGTATGTGATGTCACCGACGTACTTCGTGTTCACTGTGGCCGCGGTGAAGTCACGACCGATCAGATCCGGCGCCTTCGGCGATGCTTGGTCTGCGACAGTGGTGCGGTGCCGCCGTCGCAGACGGACTCCCTCGAGCCCGATCGCTCGCATGATCCTCGCGACCCGCTTGTGGTTGACCACCGGGCCGCCCTCGTCACGGAGCTCGGCGGTGATCCTTGGGGCCCCGTAGGTGCCGTCGGAGTTCTGGTGAACCTTGCGTATCCGGGCTGTCTGGCCGCCCTCGCGGCCGCGGTGCGGCGCCAGTAGTAAAAGCTCGAGCGGGAGAGGCCGAGAATGTCGCAGAGCCGCTTCACGCCGAACCGGCGCTGATGGTCGTCAACGAACTGGCAGCGGTTCACCAGTGCGTCTCCGTCGCGAAATACCGGGCCGCCTTGCGGAGAATGTCGCGCTCTTCCTCCAGCTCACGGATCCTCTTCCGGGCTGCGACCAGCTCCGCCTGAACGCCGTCACCGTCGGCCTGGGCGACGGCCCGCGGCGCGGAGTGGGCGCCGGGACGACGCCCGTCGGCGGCCCGGATCCAGTTCCGCAGCGTCTCGGTGTTCACCCCGAGATCACCGGCGACCGACTTGATCGTCGCTCCCGGCCGCGACCGGTACAACGCGACCGCGTCCGCCTTGAACTCGGCGGGGTAATGCTTCATCCCCACAGGGACTCCGTTCTCCTGGACCATCAAGATCCAAGTCTCTCCGGTGTCCAAAATCCGGGGTCAGGGCCCCCATCCACGAGTTCCAGACCCTGCGCATCGAGCGCGTCCACGAGACGCCCGCTCACGAGACCGCCTGGACCGTGGCGGCCTACGAGACACCCGTCTCCGATCGCATGTGGGTCCTCACCGCGACCGGCGCCACCCCTGCCCCAGTGTTGGAGGGGTTGCTGGACCACCTCGCCGACGGCGACGGCTGGGACGCGGCCATCGGCGCCCCGTTGGACGAGAAGATGGTCACCGCGGCCACGCAGCCCCTCTCCGACGCCGGATGGAAGCACACCATGGACGGTCGCTGGATCCGCTGGCCGGGTGCCGCGAGTGAGGCGCGACGGGGGTCACCGTCGCCGGACCGGCACGCCTGTCGCATCCGCACCGAGGCCCGGCCCGCCCAACGGAAACCGTCACGATGCCGGGCACCGGTCCGGGATTCGCGGGAGAGGAAAACCTGAATAGCCGTCACGGCAATCAATTGACTGTCATTACTGCTTCTTGACCGAGCGTTTTCTCGAACTTTTTCGAATTCAGAGGTGCGTTGTGTAAAGCGACCTCACTTGCGGCGGGCACTCTGCCACGAGCCGCCGTCCACCTGCTCGTACAACTCTCCCGTACATGCGCGGACTTGACGCTCGACCAGCCGAAGCGGCAGATGCACGACGGCTGGGCGACCCGGCCCGGAAGGGCACCGAACAGCTTCCTGTGAGAAAGCTGTTCGTTTCCATTGACCTGAACCCGTCAACTCTGCTTTGCTTCTCCGCGTCTGACGAGGCATCACCATTTTGACGGCAAGAAGCCGTAGTGCGAACGCTTCTCGCTGCTTTTCCATCAGTCCGGTCCAGGACGAGAGTTCCCTGCGGATCGCAACGCCGTGCGTGAGTTCCCCAGCTGCCGAGCACATCGCCCGTGCAGTCACCCGGTGCCGCTCGGGCCTCTCCTCCTGCTCTGCGACGAAACGGGCGTCAACGTCGACGTCCGGAGTCGGCCGCCGGTGATGCGCCTCGTCGACATCCCGTGCAACTCATCTCCGCCGGACCGACGGCGGAGGTCCATGCGAAGAAAGGGCCCCATCACCCATGGGAACTCCCCACCTCCGCGGCGCAGCCCGAGCGACCCTCACCGGTCTCGCGTCGTTGTCCCTCGTCACCGCTGCGGCACTCGCCTCCGTACCCCAGGCGACAGCCGCCCCCCAGGCCGCGGGTCACACGGTGAGATCCAACCCCTACAGCCCGGCCTACCAGCACTCCTACCGGCACGGTGTCATACCGACCATCCAGCGGAACGCCAAGATGAAGTCGTGGGCTGCCAACCACCCGGCCGCCGCCGCGGCGACCGGACCGGAGACGCTTTCCTACGGCGGCGGCATCGACGGCATCGGTGTCCAGAGCGGCCACTCCAAGGTCTACCTGGTCTTCTACGGCTCGCAGTGGGGCACGCAGAGCACCAACAGCAGCGGCGACGCCACGTTCTCCGGCGACCCGGACGGCGCGGCCCCGGTCACCCAGGAGATGTTCAAGGGCATCGGCACCGGAAACGAGCGGTGGTCCGCGGACCTCACCCAGTGGTGTGACGGACCCAACGTGTCGTCGGGCGCCACCAGTTGCCCGTCCAACGCGAACTTCATCCCGTACCAGAGCGGCGGCGTGCTGTCCGGCGTGTGGTACGACAACTCGGCGGCCTCGCCGAGCGCCGCGACCGGGCACCAACTCGGCGCCGAAGCCGTCAAGGCGGCCGGACACTTCGGCAACACCACCGCCGCGTCCAACCGTGACGCCTACTACGTCGTCCTCTCACCGCACAACACCAACCCGGACAGCTACCAGGGCCAGTACTGCGCCTGGCACGACTACAACGGCGACAGCACGCTCACCGGCGGTCCGGTGTCCTCCTCCTACGGGGACATCGCGTTCAGCAACCAGCCGTACAACATGGACTCCGGCTCCGGGTGCGGCGTCGGATTCGTCAACTCGCCCGGCACGCTCGACGGCTGGACCATGACGCTCGGCCACGAATGGCACGAGATGATGTCCGACCAGAACCCGGCCGGCGGCTGGACCAACCACACCGGCAGCTCGTACGACGGCCAGGAGAACTCCGACGAATGCGCCTGGATCTCGCCCGGCAGCACGGGCGGGGCGGCCAACGTCACCATGGGCACCGGTACCTTCACCGAGCAGGCCAGCTGGTCCAACGACACCAACAACTGCGCCATCTCCCACGCGATCGTAGGCGGCGGCAGCGGCGGTGGCGGTGGCGGCACCCTCACCAACGGCACCTTCGAGACGGGCAGCCTGTCGAGCTGGACCACCAGTGGCAGCACCTCCGCCACCGCCTCGGCGGCGCACAGCGGCAGCTACGGCGCGGTGGTCGGCTCGACCAGCCCGACGAACACCTCCTCGGTCTCCCAGTCCTTCACCGCCCCGTCCGGCACCAGCAAGGTCTCCTTCTGGTACGACGTCACCTGCCCGGACACGGTGACCTACGACTGGGCGACGGCCACCCTCCAGGACACCACGGCCGGCACCACCACGACGCTGCTCGCCAAGACCTGCACCCAGGGTGCAGGCTGGAAGCAGGTCTCCGGCACCGTGACCGCGGGCCACACGTACACGCTCACCCTCACCAACAAAGACGACAACTACGCGGGTGACGCGACCTACACCTACTACGACGACGTGACCGTCTCCTGACCCCTCGACCCGTACGGTGGGGGCGAGCCGACGGCTCGCCCCCACCGCCGTCCAAGCGCCCACGCCGGGCGGCATCCACCGGAGGGCCCGTGTTTCGTTCGTCAGTCCGCATGTGCCCCGCCCTCCGCGCACTGCGCGCACTGCGCGCCGGACCCGCCGCCTTGGCCGCAGCAGCCGCGACGGTTGCCCTCGGCGGCTGTTCGTCCGGCCCCACCGGACCGGCGGTCTCCCCTCCGCCGTCGCGTACTCCCGCCTCCTCCGCGTCATCCGCCCCGTCCGAATCCGCCACCCGGTCGGTCGTCCTCGACGAACGGGCCCGCGGAACCACGGTCCGGGTGACCACCGGCACGCTCGTCGTGGTACGCCTGCACAGCGCCTACTGGTCAACCCCGGCCGGCTCGGACCCGCGGGTGCTCACCCCCGTCGGCGGCGGAACCACAGACACCGCGACCTGTCCGCCCGGCCGCGGCTGCGGCATCTCCTCCGCGCGGTTCACCGCCCTGCGGCCCGGCACGGCTCAGATCACCGCCGGACGCGACTCGTGCGGGGAGGCCATGCGCTGCCCGCCGGGCCAAGGACGCTACGACGTCACCGTGACGGTCACCCGATAACGCGGGCGACCGCCGGGCACCGCTCCCGGCGGCGGGCAGCGGCCCGTCCTCACAGGACGGCGTTCGCCGACAGGTCCACCGCAGAGTGCGCGCTCAGGCATCACCGTTGCCCGACAGCTCCGGTGACGAGCCGCAGGGCGTCGGCGAGCTGTCCGCGGTGCCGGCGCAGCGCTTCGGGGGTGATGCCGCCCTCGGCCACGGCCCGGGCCAGGTCGTCGGTCGCCACCTTGAGTACGGCGCTCATGGTGGCGGCCTGTACCCGGACGTCGAGCGTGTCGGCGGCCATGCCCTCGCGTTCGGCGAGCACTTCGGTGAACGTCGCCTCCGCGTGCTCCCGGAGCACCAGGTAGGCGGCTCGCAGCGCGGGTTCGTCGTGGGTCATCCGGATCACAGTGAGAACCGCCTCGGCGTCCCCGCCGGACGCGGAGTCGAGTGCGGGCTGATAGGCGGCTCGCAGGTGCTCCGTCAGGTCGCGTTCGCGCGGCCAGGCGTACAGGACCGCCTGGAAGGCGTCGGGCACGTCAGCGGACGACCTTCAGATCAAGATCAGGGCCGCGATGATCATCGCGGCCCTCCCGAGGAGGTCAACCTGGTGGTAGCCCAGTGCCCGGATGAAGGCGATGGCATCGCGCGCCATCGCGGTCACCGAGCCCGGTGTCTTGCCTTGTGGGGCGCCGACTCCCCGATTGTCGAAGGCGATCACATGGTGTCGTGCGGCGATGCCGTCGACGACCCGGGGTCCCACTTGTCCAGGACCGCGGACAGGTGGTTGAGGAAGATCACCGGGGTGCCGGTGTCCGGCCCCAGTTCCCGGTAGGCGAACTTCGCCCCGCCGATGTCGACGGTCTTGGTCGGCGCGTCCTGGTAAGTGGTGAGCACAGTCATGGTTCATTTCCTGCCTGATGGTCTATTTCACCTTGATGACGACTTTTCCTTTGGTGCGTCCCCTTTCGACGTACGCCATGGCCTCGTTGGTCGATTCGAACGGGAAGACGCGGTCCATGACCGGTCGGATGATCCCGGAGTCGATGAGCGAAGTGATCTCGCGGAGCTGGTCTCCGCTTGCCCGCATGAAGAGGAACGAATAGCTGATTCCGCGCCGCTTGGCGGCTTTCCTGATCCGATGGCTCAGGACACGCATCACCGGCCGCAGGATCCATGGCTTCCCGATCTCCCGGGCGAAGCCGGGATCCGGTGGGCCGGAGATCGAGATGAGCTTTCCGCCCGGTTTCAGCACTCGCAGGGATTTCATCAGCGTCGCATCATCGAGGCTGTTCACCACCACGTCGTAGTCGTGGAGGACCGTTTCGAAGTCGTCCTGCCGGTAGTCGATCACGACATCCGCGCCGAGGCTGGTGACCAGGTCGATGTTGCCCGCGCTGGTCGTCGTGGCCACGGTCGCGCCGAGATGCTTCGCCAGTTGGATCGCGAATGTTCCGACGCCGCCGGAGCCGGCGTGGATGAAGACCTTCTGCCCCTTCTTCAGGCCGGCGATTTCGATCAACGCCTGCCAGGCGGTCAAGCCGACCAGCGGGACGGAGGCCGCTTCCGTCATTGTGAGGTGCTTCGGCTTCGCGGCCAGGTCGTGTTCGTGGATGGCGATGAATTCCGCGAAGGTGCCGATGCGGCCCTTGTCCGGTCGCGCGTAGACCTCGTCGCCGGGCTTGAACTTCCGTACCCGGGCGCCGACCCGGACCACGACACCGGCCACGTCGTTGCCCAAGATCAACGGCAGGCGATAGGGCAAAATCAGCTTGAACTCTCCATCCCGGATCTTGGCATCCAGCACGTTGACGCCTGCGGCGTGAACCTCGACCAGCACGTCGTGCTCGCCCATCGCAGGCCGCGGCACGTCTGCGGCCTGCAGCTCGTTGCCGGTTTTTCCGTAGCGATTGACGGTGAACGCCCGCATGTCAGCCCACCATCCGGTTGAGTTTGCGAACGCTCTTGTCGAAGGCCCGTGCGGGGACGATGCGGCGCAGCACACTGAGGCGGCCGGCCGTCGAACCCGCGGTGTAGCGCAGTTTCGGTTTCGGGTCGGTGGCTGCCGCGGCGATCACCTCGGCGACGACGGCGGGATCGTCGCCGCCGCGCATTGTCTTCCTCATGACGTCTTCGAAGACGCTCCGTCGGCGCGCGTAGACCGCCAGCGGGGTGTCGGCCTGCACCTGGTTGGCGTCGAACGGGGTGTTGACCGGGCCGGGCTGGACTCGCAGGACCCGCACGCCGTGTTCCCGGACTTCGTGGTCCAGGGACTCGGAATACCCCTCGACCGCGTGCTTGGTCGCCACATAGTTGGCCATGAAGGGGTTGGGCACGAAGCCGGCGACGGACGAGACGTTGATGATGCGCCCGCTGCCGCGGGTGCGCATGTGCGGCAGGACGGCCTTCGTCATGCGGATGAGGCCGAAGACGTTGACGTCGAACAGGCTCTGTGTCTGGGCGACCGAGAACTCCTCGGCGGCACCGTTGGCACCGATCCCGGCGTTGTTGACCAGCACGTCGAGCCGCCCGAAGCGTTTGAGCACCTGCTCGACGACGCTCGCGACCGACTCGTCACTGGTCACGTCGAGGTCAAGGAATGTCACGCCGTTGCCGGGGGCGATGCGCGAGGTGTCGCGGCTCGTTCCGATCACAGTGAAACCGGCGTCCGCGAGGGTGAGCGTGGTGGCCTTACCGATGCCGGATGACGCGCCCGTCACCAGCGCCACCTGCGGAGATGTTGTCTTCATGGCTCTCATCCCTTTAGATTACGATCGTACTACCATAGGCACGGCCAGAGCTTGCGCACAAGCGTTCGGGCGGATTGGAATTACGACCGTACTAACATGAGTGACGGGCTGACGCGGCCCGCGAGCGGAGGAGCACGTGGTGCGGTACGGGAAAGAGCACAAGCTGGCAACGAGGCAACGGATCATCGAGACGGCCGGCCGCCGGTTCAAGCGCGACGGCATCGACGGCTCCGGTGTCGCCACGCTCATGAAGGACGCGGGCCTGACCAACGGCGCCTTCTACGCCCACTTCGAGTCCAAAGAGGACCTGGTCGCCACCGCGGTCTCCGAGCAACTGCGCGGCCAGCGAGAGTGGCTCACCTCTTTTGAACCCGGTCGCGCCGGGATCGAACCAATGGTGCGCACCTACCTCTCGCCCGAACACCGCGACAACCCCGAGGACGGCTGCCCGTCCGCCGCCCTTCTCGACGAGATATGCCGGTGCGCGGATCCGACCAAGCAGGCGTACACCAACAGCGTCCTCGCGATCATCGACGACATCGCCGCCCGCCTGGCACCGCACGATCCGCAGTCGGTACGCGCCAAGGTGCTCAGCGTCTACGCACTGATGATCGGGACCCTGCAACTTTCCCGCAGCCTCGCCGACCGACGGCTCGCCGACGAGGTGCTGGAGCAGGGCATCCGCAACGCCCTGACGGTGCTGGACGCCGCACCGGAGCGCTGAGCCGCCGCGTCACCCAGGGCGTTGCCTTCGTCCCGCCGTGATCCCGCTCGCCGCCGCACCTGGCTCGCCGGCGCGCCTGGTTCGCCGGCGCTCATGACCGCTCCGGACGCGCTGCCCGGATACCAGGCACTCGCGCCGGCGGGGACCACGTTCCGCAACGTGGTGGTGGCCCGGGCGTGCCGACCATCGCCACCTACCGGCCTGGGCGTGCCGCGGGCGCGAACAGCCTCAGCGGCTACAGGCGGCCGACTTCCCTGGTCGTGCTCGACGCCATCCCGAAGAACGTGGTCGGCAAGATTGATCGGCAGGCCAATTGGCTGGAGGGTCAATGGGGCTGGGATCTCCGGGCCGTGCCGACCGATGCGATCGGGATCGGCGGGCGGGCAGCGGGCACGACAGCGCCTATGAGCGGGGTCCTGACTGTAGCTGTTTGACCAGGTGGAAGACCGCCCGGGCCGCCTCACGGCTTCCCAGTTCCTGGCCCGATTGCGTATCTCCCAGCACCACCTCCCCCGCAGGGCGACGACGACGGGTCTGCGGAGCAGGCGGCGTACTGGACAGGGTCGAACTGGACATGCCTGTTCCCCTTTCCGGTCCGACGGCGTGTCGCGTTGCCGGCACCGGGCCGCGTCGGGCGGTCAGAATCGTGAGGACGCCACAACGAACTGCCCGCCGCACGCTCAATCAGCCTTAACACCGAGGAACATCCGTTCAATGTGACAGCCGGGCACAGCCAGCTCCGCGCCAGCTGGTACCCATCTGCCGGTGTGCCGTCACCGCCGCGCCACCGGCCGGTCGCTCAGCGCCGCTTCCCGGTCTCGGGGGAGCTAACGCCGTGGCTGGCGCGGCGCATGGCCTCGTACAGTGCGGCGTCCTCCGGCGGGTCCGGTAGCGGGCCGCGCGCAGGGGCCTGGAAGGACTGGATCATCCACGCCACGAGGCGACGCCAGGCGTCCGGGGCGGCGTCGCCGGTGGCGCTGAGGACGCCGGCGTTGGCCATCAGCAGCAGGACGAGGTCCTGGCTGGTGAAGTCCTTGCGCAGCTGCCCGCCGTCCTTGGCGCGGCCGATGAGTTCGAGGAAGCCCTGGTACGCCTGGGCGCGGAGTGCTTCCAGTGCCTGGGCGCCGGGGAAGCTCATGGTCAGGATGTCGGCGAAGCCACGGTCGGCGGCCTGCATCGCACAGACTTCCTCGATGTAGCCGGTGAAGCCGTTCCACGGGTCCGGGTCGGCCAGGGCCTCGGCGGTCGCCTGCGCGTATGCCTCCATGCGGTCCGCAAAGACCGCGACGACCAGCTCCTCCTTGTTGGGGAAGTGGCGGAAGAGGGTGGCGATCCCCACCCCCGTCTCCCGTGCGACCGAGGCCATCGACGCGTTCAGTCCGTCGCGACCGAACACTGTGCGCGCGGCGGCGATGATCCGCCCCCGGTTGCGCTCCGCGTCGCTGCGTTTTGACGGGGCTGCGGAGTCGGCCGTGTTGCCGGTGCCGGTGCCATTGGCGTGCTGGTCTCGGGGGTTCATGCCGATCAGGCTAGCAAACCGGAAAGCCCTATCCGATTCCCGTGTTACGCTCGATCGTGAACCAGATAGGGCTTTCCGGATTGAAAACGGATAGCCCTATCCATCTCTACCTCTGTGAAAGGCCCCCTCATGCCCACCATCGCCATCGTCGGCGCCGGCCCCCAGCTCGGTCTCGCCATTGCGCGCACGTTCGGCACCCACGGCTACGGCGTCGCGCTGATCGCCCGTAACCGCGCCAAGCTCGAGAACCTGGCCGGTGAACTGACCGCCGAAGGCATCACCGCCGCCGCTTTCCCCGCCGACGTCCTCGACCGCGACGCGCTCACCCAGGCCCTCAAGGACGCCGCCGCGCACTTCGGCGGCATCGACGTCCTCGAGTACTCCCCGGTCGGCGGCTTCGCCTCGACCGTCCTGACCGCCCCGAGCGCGACCGAACCCTCGCATGTGCAGCACGAGATGGAGTTCCAGCTCTACGGCGCGATCGCCGCCAGCCAGGCGGTACTGCCCGCCATGCGCGAGGCCGGCGCGGGCGCCCTGTTGTTCACCACCGGCGCAGGCTCCATCGACCCCGTGCCGCAGGTCGCCAACGTCAACGCCGCTGCCGCGGCCCTGCGCAACTGGGCGATCAACCTGCACAAGGAACTGGACGGCACCGGCGTCCAGGCCGCCCACGTCGGCATCGACGTGTCGATCGGCATGTCGGTCGTCCCTGGGTTCCCCACGGCCAAGCCCGAGGAGATCTCGCCCGTCTACTGGGAGCTGCACACCACCCGCCGCGACCAGGCCGAGCTCGTCTTCAGCCACTGACACCCCACCGCCACCCGGCCGCGTGCCTCTCGAACCCTGATCGTGCCGCGGCGTGCTCCGTCGCGGCACGATCGCTCGGGCGGGCGCCTGGTCTTCGGCGCGTTCGCAGCGCGTGCAGCCAGAGGTCAGGACATGCCGGGCCGGCTGCGGCGGACCATCGCGCGATACAGCGCGGTCGGCGGGGGTGCGTCGGGTAGCGGGGGGCGGGGCGCCGGGGGCGGCGTCGCCGGTGGCATTGACGACGCCGGCGTTGGCCATGAGCAGAACGACGAGGTCCTGACTGGTGAAGTCGTCGCGTAGGTGGCCGGTGCCCTTGGCCCGGTCGATGGGTTCGAGAAATCCGTTGTACGCCCCGGTGCGCCGGGTCTCCAGGGCTTTGGCGGCGGCCCCGCCCACGTCGCGACCGAACGCTCCGGGCGCCGCTCGTCGGAACCATCTGGAACGGGAGATCGCCTTGCAGGCCGCCGCGATGAGGGAGCAGATCGCGCAGCCGACCGCACGGCTGGACGAGCTCGGCCGGCCCGCCGAAGAGGTCCGGATCACCCGCAAGAGGCTGCTGCAGTTGCCCGGTCCGCAGCCGCCCGCGCCACAGCCCCTATGAGCGGGGTGCTGGCCGTAGCTGTTTGACCAGGTGGAAGACCTCGCGGGCCGCATAGCGTTTGAGGCAACGGACGATTTCGCGCCGGGTCTTGCCCTCCTTGATCCGGCGCTCGTAGTAGTCCTGAGTGCGCGGGTCGACCCGCAGGCGGGTGAACACGATGCGGTGGAGCGCGGCATTGGCCTGCCGGTCGCCGCCACGGTTGAGGCGACGGAACTGCCGGCGTCCCGAGGAACGCTCGACAGGGCTGACACCGCACAGCGCGGCGAACGACGCCTCACTGTCCAGCCGTTCCGGGTTGTCCCCCACCGTGATCAGCAACGTGACCGCCGTGTCCGGACCGATCCCCACCACCTCAAGCAGTTGCGGGGCATGACATTTCACGAGCCGGGCCAGACGAGCGTCCACGTCCCGGATCTGCTCGGAGAGCTGGCCGATCGGCCCGTGACCGCAACAGGTCCGGGATCTGCCGGCGCCCCGCCCGCGGCTACGACCAGGGGCGAGGGCGTCGGCGCTGGCGGTGCCTGGACGCGGGCACGATGAAAGTGTTCCTGGAAGCCGATGCTGTCCGGGTGCGCTGCCGCGAGCACGGGGTGGTGGCCGCCGCGGTGCCCTGGGCCAGACACGGCGCCGGGCACACGCTGGTCTTCGACCAGCAAGTGGCCTGGATGGCCGCCGAGTGCTCGAAGTCGGCGGTCGCGCAGCTGATGCGCACCTCGTGGCGGACGGTCGGGGCGATCGTGGAGCGGTTCGTGGCCGACCGGGACGCCGGGCTGGACCGGCTGGCGGGCCTGCGCCGGATCGGCATTGATGAGATCAGCTACCGCAGGGGGCAGCGGTACATGACGGTGGTGGTCGACCACGACACGCGGCGGGTGGTGTGGATGGCCGACGGTCACGGCAAGCAGGTGCTGCAAGGCTTCTTCGACGCCCTCGGGCCCGAGCGGGCCGCGAAGCTCACCCACATCTCGGCCGACGGGGCGGAGTGGATCGCCGAGACCGTCGCCGCCAGCGCCCCGCACGTGCTGCGGGCAATGGACCCGTTCCACGTGGTGGCCTGGGCCACCGAGGCGCTGGATGCCGAGCGGCGAGCGGCGTGGAACCGCGCCCGCCGCCAAGCCGCCGACCCCGAGCTGGCACGGAAGCTGAAGCACTCCCGGCACGCGCTGTGGAAGAACCCCGAGGACCTCACCGAACGCCAGCAGGCCAAACTTGCCTGGATCGCCTCCACCGATCCGCGCCTGCACCGCGCCTACCTGCTCAAGGAGGGCCTGCGCACGGTCTTCGCCATCGCCGCCGAGCAGGGCCCCAAAGTGGCGATAGAGGCCCTGGACCGCTGGCTGTCGTGGGCCAGCCGCTGCCGCGTCGAGTCCTTCACCGCCCTCGCCCGCCGCATACGCCGCCACCGCGACGCGATCGTCAACGCCATCATCGAGCGTCTGTCGAACGGACTGATCGAGTCCACCAACACCAAGACCCGCCTGATCATCCGCCGAGGCTTCGGCTTCCGCACCGCCGACACCATCATCGCCCTCGTCATGCTCGCCCTCGCAGGCGACCGCCCCACCCTTCCCGGACGCCAACTCGCCTCAGACTGACCCACACATCAAGCAGAAGAGCCTCAAAAGAGGACCCCGGCGGCGTCGAGGTCGACGGGCACACCGGGGTCACTCCTGATTGGCATCTGGAACCTACCTCGAACACAACACCGAAGGCACGCAGTGTCGCGCTGTTGTGATCATCACCTCTCGACACGGCACGCCGGACCTCCTCTCAAGAAACCGAGGAAGGACCCCCAGGCAAAGTGCAACTGGTCAGAGCACACATCACCAACTACCGGTCCGTCGAGGACTCCGACATATTCGACGTCGAGAGGGACGTCACCTGCCTCGTCGGCCAGAACGAGTCGGGCAAAACGACCCTTCTCCAGGCGCTCTTCCGGGTCAACCCCGTGGAGCCCACCACCTTCGACGAGGTGGTCGACTTCCCCGCCCGCAAGATCCGCGACCGCAAGCAGCTCCGGCCGGCAAGAAGATCCCCGTGGTCCAGGCGACCTTGCGCCAGGAAATCAACTCCGACATGACGGCCTCCTCGGACACCACAATGTCGAGGTCGATGATCGGTTTGGCGGCGCACCCGGGCGCGGCCGTACTGCCGACATGCTCGATGGACACAGCCAGATCCGCGACGTGAGGTGCCAATCGCTGCCGCAGTTCCTCGAACCGCTCGGACCATCGGGGGGCGTAGTCACTGACCACGATCATGCCAGTCATGTCGGCAGTCTCGCAGGATCGCCGGGACCCTCGCATCCGGCGGAGATCCCTGGCTATCGCGTACCGAGCCGTAACGTCTGGCAGGGCGACGGCCCGTCCGGTTGTTCCGAGCGACGGATGGAAGGACGCCCGTTCCCGCAGTCATCGCGGCGGGAACAGGTATGCCGCGTTCAGGCATGTGGCAGTAGCCGTTCGATGCCGGTCTTCAGTGACGGTTCGCCTGCCCGGGGCGGGTTCGCACCGGCGACGGAACAGGTCAGGGCTGCGACGCGGGCGGCGAAGGCGCAGGCTTCGGTGACGTCTTGGAGGCTCAGCCGGTCGAGCCGCCCGCCCAGGTGGCCAAGTGCGGCGAGTCGGTGCAGCAGGCCCGCGGTGAAGGAGTCGCCGGCGCCGACGGTGTCGACGACGTTGACGGCCGGAGCCGGGACGGTGACGCGAAGGCCGTCGAGGGAAGCGAGCGCGCCGCGTGAGCCGAGGGTGATGACGACGAGGCGTGCGCCGGCGGCGTGCCAGGTGTCGCAAGCCTCTTCAGGGCTGGCGCCAGGGAGGAGCAGGGCGAGGTCGTCCTCGCTGAGGCGGAGGATGTCGGCGAGGGCACACCAGCGTGGGAGCCGTTCGCGGTAGGCGGAGGGCGGTACGAGCAGGGGTCGGACGTTGGGGTCGATGGACACGGTGACGTGCTCGTGTGCCTTGGCGAGGTGGTCCTCGATGCGGCTGCCGCCGGGTTGGCGTATCAGTGCCAGGGAGCCGGTGTGCAGGCAGACGGTGCCGTCGTGTTGGGTGGCGGAGAGTTCGTCGGCGGTCCACTGCCAGTCGGCGGTGCTGTCGGCGTGGAAGGTGTAGGTGGCCTGGCCGGTCTCGTCGAGGGTGGCGAGGGTGCTGGGCTCGGGGGCGGTCACGCTGCCGCTCAGGTCGACGCCGGAGTCGCTGAGGCGGCTGCGGAAGAGCGTGCCGAAGACGTCATGGGAGAGCCGCCCGAGGAAGCGCGTGGGAGTACCGAGCCGGGCAAGGGCGACGGCGGTGTTGGCGGGGCCGCCACCGGGCAGGGCGCGCAGGGCGAGTTCGCTCGGGCCGGACAGGGCGGGGTCGGTGAAGGCGTCGGCGACGCACTCACCGAGGACGGTGACACCGCTGGAGGACTCGAGTCGAGCCATGGGACGGTCTGCCTCTCTGGGAAAGCGCGCGGGGCTGCCGCGGTCCGCGCATGGGCTTTGGTGGCCGGTGCCAGGCGGCCCGGGCGTACGTACGGGCGAAGGGACACCGCACGGTGGCCTAATGCAGCCCATGCCTAGGTATTGACATGCCGTGCGAAACGCCCGTAACTTCCTGGCAACCTACCGCTAACGCGCGTTATTAAAGCGCGAAACTAGAGGCCCTGTCGCGCCTCCTGTGGCTTACAGGACACGAGAAGTAGCCACGGGCGAGACACGCCGTGTGGTCACGAGACACGCCGTGTGGTCATGAGCGAGGGTGCGGGTGCCTCGCTGGCCACGGTCTCCTACGTCTCCAGAAAGGAACACCGAGCATGGAGCATCGCCATCTGGGCGGCAGCGGCATGCTGGTCAGCGCCATCGCCTACGGGAACTGGGTCACCCATGGCTCGCAGGTCGACCAGGACGCGGCCACGGCCTGTGTACGCGCCGCTCTCGACGCCGGCATCACCACCTTCGACACCGCCGACGTGTACGCGGAGACCCGGGCGGAGGAGGCACTGGGCGCCGCCCTCAAGGGCGTGCGCCGTGAGGGTGTCGAGATCTGCACCAAGGTCTACTTCCCGACCGGCCCGGGCAAGAACGACCGCGGCCTGTCCCGCAAGCACATCATGGAGTCGATCAACGGCTCGCTGCGCCGCCTGGGCACGGACTACGTGGACCTCTACCAGGCTCACCGCTACGACTACGCCACTCCACTCGAGGAGACGATGGAGGCCCTGGCCGATGTCGTCCACGCGGGCAAGGCGCACTACATCGGCGTCTCGGAGTGGAAGCCGCAAGAGATCAGGGCCGCGGCGCAGCTGGCCCGGGAGCTGAAGATCCGTCTGGTGTCCAACCAGCCGCAGTACTCCCTGCTGTGGCGTGTGATCGAGCCGGAGATCGTCCCCGTCCGCCAGGAGCTGGGCATCGGCCAGATCGTGTGGTCCCCGCTCGCCCAGGGCGTACTGACCGGCAAGTACAAGCCGGGAGCGCAACCGCCGTCCGGGTCCCGTGGCACCGACACGAACGGTGGCAGCGACGCGGTGGCCGGATGGCTGCGCGACGAGGTCCTCGCCCGGGTCCAGGAACTGGTTCCGCTCGCTGCCGAAGCAGGCATGTCGCTGGCGACCCTGAGCCTGGCGTGGGTGCTGCGCAACACGAATGTCTCCGCGGCCATCGTCGGAGCATCCCGCCCCGAGCAGATCGCTGAGAACGCCAAGGCGGCGGACGTCACGCTGGACGACGCGTTGGTCAAGCGCGTCGACGAGATCCTCGATCCCGTCATCGAGCGCGACCCCGAGCGCATCGACGTGTTCGCCAAGCGACCCTGAGCCGCATCCCTCGGCGCGCTCGCCGGTGAGTCACAGCCATGCCGTGACCTTGGCCGTCTCGCGCGATGTCGCTGGCACCGAGGAGGCGTCTGGTTCCATCCCTCTTCCTTACCGGCGATGTATTGACATGCCGCATAAGGCGGCCGTAACTTCCCAGCAACACTGAAGTAACGCGCGTTATTAAAGCGCGAAACCGGAGGGGCCACAGCGCACCTCCACCGACCGAAGGGGACTGAAAGTGGCCACCAACAAGACGCAGCGCGTGACCATGAGCGATGTGGCTCGCCGCGCGGGTGTCTCGCGGACCACGGTCTCCTTCGTCCTCAACGACAAGCCCGGCGCAACCATCCCTGACGAGACCCGTCGGCGGATCCTGAAGGCGATCGACGAGCTCGGCTACCGGCCCAACGCCGGGGCGCGCGCGCTGGCCGCCAACCGCAGCGGCTGGTTCGGTCTGATCACCGAGATCGTGACCGGCCCCTTCGCGGCGGAGGTGATCACGGGCGCGCAGAGCCGCGCCTGGGGTGACCGGAGGTTCCTGCTGATCGCCGCGAGCGAGGGCGATCCCGCTCAGGAGGCCGCCGCGCTCGACCAGATGCTGGAGCACCGGGTGGAAGGGCTGCTGTACGCCACGACCTGGCACCGGGCCGTCAGCCTGCCGAAGGCCGCCCGCGAGGTGCCGACGGTGCTCGTGAACTGCTACGACGCGGCAGGAGAGCTGCCGTGCATCCTGCCCGACGAGGTATCGGGCGGATACAAGGCGACCCGCCGGCTCCTGGACGCCGGTCACACCCGCATCGGGTTCATCAACCTCGACCCGGCGATCCCGGCCGCCATCGGCAGGCGCGACGGGTACGAACGTGCCCTGCGCGAGGCCGGGATCACCCCCGACCCCTCCCTCGTCATCCCCGGCTGGGCCACCGCCGACGGCGCCTACACCGCCGCCTGCGAACTGCTGGACCGTCCGGCCGCCGATCGGCCGACCGCCCTGTTCTGCGGCAACGACCGGATGGCGATGGGTGCGTACGACGCGATCAAGGAACGTGGACTGCGCATCCCGCACGACGTGGCCGTGGTGGGGTTCGACAACCAGGAACTCATCGCCGCCTATCTGCGGCCGAAGCTGACGACGCTCGCCCTGCCCTTCGAAGCCATGGGCACCAAGGGCGTCGACATGCTCGCCGCCCTCGCAGCGGGGCAGCCGCTCGACACCCACCGGGTGACGATCGACTGCCCGCTGCTCGAACGCTCGTCGGTCTGACTGCGAATCAGTCCGCCGAGTAATCCCATCCCGTCTTCGTCCTGTGTGTTGAAGAGAGGAAAAGAGTCTCCATTATGGCACCCTCCATCGCCCCGCGGCGGCTTCGGCCCGCCCTGAGAGCGGTCACCGCGACCGCCGCCGCAGCCCTGGTCCTGTCCGCCTGTACGGGTGGCTCGGGCGCCGCCGGCGCCGGTGACACGTCTGGCAACCAGCTGCTCACCATCCCGCGCGAGGATCTGGCGACGTTCACGCGCAACTTCAACCCGCTCTCCCCGCAGGCCGCCCCCATGACCCTCCAGGCGGTCTACGAGCCGTTGGCGGTACACAGCATGGCGGATGCCAAGGACACGCCGTGGCTGGCCACCAAGTGGGAGCAGGCCAAGGACGGCAAGTCCCTCACCTTCACGCTGCGCGACGGCGTCAAGTGGTCGGACGGCCAGGCGCTCACCGCCGACGACGTCGTCTACACCTTCGGGCTCCAGAAGAAGGTGCTCGGTGGCTTCGACTACCTCGACAAGGTCACCGCGGTCGACGCCCACACGGTGAAGTTCTCCTTCAACAAGGCGTTCTCGACCGCCTTCTACGAGATCAGCGGCCACTACATCCTGCCGAAGCACATCTGGTCCAAGGTGAAGGACCCGGCGAAGTTCACCAACCCGAACCCGGTCGGCACCGGCCCGTACACCAAGATCGAGAAGTTCCAGAGCCAGTCGTACGAGCTGCGCAAGAACCCCGACTACTGGCAGCCGGACAAGCAGCAGATCGCCGGCATCCAGATGCTCGCCTTCTCCGGCAACGACAGCGCCAACATCGCCTTCACCAACGGCGAGGTGGACTGGACGCAGTCGTTCATCCCGGACATCGGGAAGTCCTTCGTCGCCAAGGACAAGAAGCACAACCACTACTGGTTCCCGGCCACCGGCGCCATGATCAACTGGCAGCTGAACACCACCAAGGCGCCGTTCAACGACCCGGCCGCGCGCAAGGCACTCAGCATGGCCGTCGACCGCGACCAGATCACCAAGGTCGCGATGAACGGCTACGCCGAACCCGCCGACTGCACGGGCCTGGCCCACACCTACGACAAGTGGCGTGACACGTCGCTGGCCGCCTCCTGTACCTGGACGAAGTACGACACCGACGCGGCAGCCAAGGCCCTCGACGCGGCCGGCTACAAGGAGAGCGGCGGCAAGCGGAAGCTGAAGAACGGCAAGAACTTCACCCTCGACATCTCCGTCGGCTCCGCCTCCTCCGACTGGATCTCCGTCGCCAACATCATCAAGCAGGACCTGGCGAAGGTCGGCATCACCGCCACCGTGAAGACGCCCGACTGGTCGGCGGTCTCGTCCTCGTACAACACCGGCACCTTCGACACCGGCATCGTGTGGAGCAACAACGGCGCCACCCCGTACGAGTACTACCGCGGCGTGATGTCGACCAAGATGGTGCAGCCAGTCGGCAAGCAGGCCACGGAGAACTACCACCGCTTCGGCGACAAGAAGGCCGACAAGCTCATCGACGCCTTCGCCGCCGCCACGGACGAGAAGACGCAGCGCGAGCAGACGAACGGCCTGCAGGAGCTGTACAACAAGGACGCCCCCGTCGTCCCGCTGTTCACCGGCCCCGAGTGGGGCGCGTACACGGACGCCCGCTTCACCGGCTGGCCCACCGAAGAGAACCCGTACGCCACCCTCGGCAACCGCAACGGCAGCACGATCCTCGTGCTCACCTCGCTGAAGCCCGTCAAGAGCTGACGCACGGATCGGCGGCCGTCCTCCTCCCCGGACGGCCGCTCCCCACCGCACCCCCGCACCCCCTACGACAGGAGCACGACCCGTGCGTCTCATCCTGCGCAACCTGGGGTTCTATCTGCTCGCCTTCTGGGCCTCCCTCACCCTGAACTTCGTGCTCCCGCGCTTCATGCCGGGCGACCCGGTCTCCCGGATGTTCGCGCAGGCCCAGGGCACGATGCAGCCCGACCAGATAACCCAGTTGCGGAAACTCTTCGGCCTCGACCACCGCCCCCTGTGGGAGCAGTACCTCAGCTACATCAAGAGCGTCTTCACCGGCGACCTCGGCATCTCCATCACCCGCTTCCCCACCCCGGTCACCGACGTGATCGGCTCGCAGATCGGCTGGACCCTGCTCCTCGGTGGCGTCGCGCTCGTCATCGCGGCCGTGCTCGGCAACCTGCTCGGCATCGTCGCCGCCTGGCGGCGCGGCGGCGTCCTCGACTCCGCCTTCCCGCCCCTGCTGATCTTCGTCGGCTCGTTCCCCTACTTCTGGCTGGCCATGGGCGCGCTGTACCTGTTCGGGGTGAGCCTCGGCTGGTTCCCCATGCGGCACGCCTACGACGTCGGACTGACCCCCGGCTTCAACGGCGAATTCCTCTCCAACGTCGCCACCCACCTGGTGCTGCCCGCGCTGACCATCGTGCTGGTCTCCATCGGCGGCTGGATGCTTGGCATGCGCAACACCATGATCGCCACTGCGGCCGAGGACTACATCACCATGGCCGAGGCGAAGGGGCTCAGCCCCTCGCGGATCATGTTCCGCTACGCCGCCCGCAACGCGCTGCTCCCCTCCGTCACCAACTTCGGCATGGCGCTCGGCTTCGTCGTCGGCGGCGCGCTGCTCACCGAGGTCGTGTTCGCCTACCCCGGCATCGGCTACCAGCTGCTGATGGCCGTCCAGGGCCTGGACTACCCGCTGATGCAGGGCATCTTCCTGACGATCACGGCGGCGGTGCTGATCGCGAACTTCCTCGTCGACCTCGTCTACGTCCGCCTCGACCCGCGCGTCCGCGTCCGCTGAAGGGGGCTGCCGACATGACCGCCATCGAGATCGCGACGGCCACCACGCCGACCACCCCCGCACGCACCTCCCGCCGACGCGGACTGGTGCGCCAGCTCATCGACAGCAAGAAGGCGTTGACCGGTCTGATCCTGCTCGCCGTCTTCGCGCTGCTGGCCCTGCTCGCACCCGTCCTCGCACCGGGCGACCCGTCGCTCATCAACTCCACGGGCAGTCAGGCCCCCTCGGCCGCACACTGGCTCGGTACGACCGCCAAGGGTCAGGACGTGCTCGCCCTCACCCTGTGGGGTGCGCGCAGTTCGCTCTTCGTCGGGTTCACCGTGGGGCTCGTGGCGACGGGCGTCGCCATCGTCGTCGGCCTCGCCGCCGCGTACTTCGGCCGCATCGTGGACGACGCGCTGACCCTGGTCACCAACGTCTTCCTGCTGCTGCCTGGCCTGCCGCTGCTCATCATCCTGGCCGCGTTCCTGCCGCCCGGGACCTCCACCGTGATCCTGGTGCTCGTCGTCACCGGCTGGGCGGGCTCGGCCCGGGTCCTGCGGGCGCAGGCCAAGTCGATCCGGGGCAAGGACTTCGTGGCCGCGGCCGTCGTTACCGGGGAGCGCCCGCTGCGGATCATGTTCCTCGAGATCCTGCCCAACATGGCGTCCGTGGTGATGACCACGCTGCTCGGCTGCGTGATCTTCGGCATTGGCGCCCAGGCCGGCCTGGAGTTCCTCGGCCTCGGCGACAGCAGCGTCGTCAGCTGGGGCACCAACCTGTACTGGGCCAGCAACGACGGCGCGCTGATGACCGGCACGTGGTGGGCCTTCGTCCCCTCCGGACTGTGCATCGCGCTCGTCGCCTTCGCGCTCGCGCTGGTCAACTACGCGGTCGACGAGATCACCAACCCGAGGCTGCGCAACCGCCGTGCCCGACGTGAGAGGAGGGGCTGAGCCATGGAACCCGTACTTGAGGTGAGCGGCCTGCGCGTCGAATACCGCAGCGACGGACGCACCGTCGTGGGCGCCGACGACGTCTCCTTCTCCATCGGCGCCGGAGAGATCTTCGGCCTCGCCGGGGAGTCCGGCTGCGGCAAATCGACCATCGCCAACGCCGTGATGCGGCTGCTGAAGCCCCCGGCGGAGATCACCGCCGGCAGCATCCGCTTCCAGGGCAGGGACGTCCTCGCCCTGGACCCACGGGAGCTGCGCGCCTTCCGGTGGCAGGAGATCGCCATGGTCTTCCAGTCGGCGATGAACTCCCTCAACCCCGTCCTGACCATCGGCGAGCAGATCGTCGACATCTTCACCACCCACGAGAAGCTGAAGAAGCGGCTCGCGCGGGAGCGGGCCGGCGAGCTGCTTCAGCTGGTCGGCATCGAACCGGGAAGGCTGAAGGCGTACCCGCACCAGCTCTCCGGCGGCATGCGCCAGCGCGTGGTCATCGCCATGGCCGTCGCACTCCACCCCCGGCTGCTGATCATGGACGAGCCGACCACCGCGCTCGACGTGGTCGTGCAGCAGGAGATCATGGCGCAGATCCGCGACCTCCAGCGGGAGCTGGGCTTCTCCATCCTCTTCATCACCCACGACATGTCCCTGATGATCGAGCTGTCGGACCGCATGGGCGTGATGTACGGCGGACGGATCGTCGAACTCGCCGACGCCAAGGACCTGTTCGCGGGGCCGCTCCACCCCTACACCGAAGCGCTGATGAACGCCTTCCCGCCGCTGACCGGCCCGCGCCAAGAGCTCACCGGCCTCTTCGACGCCCCGCGCACCGCCGACAGCTGCGGCTTCCACGTCCGCTGTCCCGAGGACCGCTCGGACTGCTCCATGAACATCCCCGACCTGCGCGAGATCGCCCCCGGCCGGTGGGTGGCCCAGAGTGCCCAGGGAGCCCCCCGATGACCCAGCCCCTGCTGTCCGTACGCGGTCTGACCAAGGACTTCCAGGTCGGCACCGTCTTCTCCCGGCGCCGCGTCCGTGCCGTCAACGACGTGTCCTTCGACCTGCCGGCCGGCCGGATCACCGCCCTGGTCGGCGAGTCCGGCAGCGGCAAGTCCACCATCGCCCGCTGCCTCGCCCGCCTCGAACAGCCCTCCGCCGGACAGGTACTGCTCGACGGCCAGGACATCCTGCGCACCGAGCCGCGCCGGGCATCACGGGCGTACCGCCGCAAGGTCCAGATGGTCTTCCAGGACCCCTTCGGCTCACTCAACCCCGTCCACCGCATCGAGCACTTCCTCACCCGGGCCCTCGTCCTGCACGGCCACTCCGCCACACCAGAGGCGCTGCGCGAGCTGATAAAAACGGTCGGCCTGACCGAGGACATGCTCCAGTCCTACCCGCACGAACTCTCCGGCGGCCAGCGTCAGCGCGTCTCCATCGCTCGCGCGTTGGCGGTGGACCCGCGCCTCATCCTGGCCGACGAACCGACGTCGATGCTGGACGTCTCCGTGCGCGTCGGCGTGCTCAACCTGATGCGGCGCCTGCGCGACGAGCGGGACATCGCCATGCTCTACATCACGCACGACCTGGGCTCCGCCCGCTACCTCGCGGACACCACGATGGTCATGTTCGCCGGCGAACTCGTCGAGGGCGGAGACGCGTTGGCGGTCATGGACGCCCCCGCCCACCCCTACACCCGCCTACTGCTGTCCGCCGTACCCGACCCCGAACGGGCCGGCAGCTACGACCCCGTCGAGCGCGCGAGGCTCCGCGAGGCGATCCTCAACCCCACGTCCTGCCCCTACGGCGACGACGGCGCGTGCAGCCGCACCGAGCCCGTCCGCCACATCGTCGGTGAAGACGACGGACAGCCCCACTGGGTGCGCTGCCATCTGCGCGCACCCGCCTCCGACATCGCCCGCCGCGTCCTGAAGGCCACCGACCGGCCGGACGGCGAGGCCACCGACGACACCGAGAAAGCGGAGACCACCGCCGCATGACCCCCGACCTCACCCTCCCCTCCGGCAGCCACACCGCCGAGGGGCTGGCCGAACGCGCCCTGCGCGACCCCCACCGCCCCCGCTTCCACTTCACCTCGCCCGGCGGCTGGCTCAACGACCCCAACGGGCTGAGTCACTGGAACGGCGTCTACCACCTCTTCTACCAGTACAACCCGCTCGCCGCCGCCCACCACCGCATCCACTGGGGCCACGCCACCAGTACCGACCTCGTGCACTGGGCCGATGAGCCAGTCGCCCTGGTGCCAGGCTCGGACGGCCCGGACCGCGACGGCTGTTGGTCCGGTGTCCTGGTGAACGACGGGGGAGTGCCTACGCTCGTCTACTCGGGCAGGCACGGAGACCACGAACTCCCCTGCGTGGCCAGGGGATCGGCCGACCTGCGATACTGGACCAAAGACCAGGCCAACCCGGTCATCACCGCCCCGCCCGAGGGCGTCGACATCACGGCCTTCCGCGACCACTGCGTCTGGCGGGAGGGCCAGGTGTGGCGCCAGCTGGTGGGCTCGGGCATCCGGGGCGTCGGCGGAACGGCCTTCCTGTACGAATCCGACGACCTGCGCAGCTGGCGCTACGTCGGCCCCCTGCTGACCGGCGACGCCTCGCAGAACCAGGGCGAGCTCGACTGGACCGGCACGATGTGGGAGTGCGTCGACCTCTTCCGGCTCGGCGAGGACGAGGAGGCCGGCAGCACCGACGTGCTGGTCTTCTCCGCCTGGGACGAGGGCACCACCCACCACCCCCTGTACTGGACCGGCCGCTACCAGGGCGACACCTTCAACCCGACCGCCCTCCACCGCCTCGACTACGGCGGACGCTACTTCTACGCCCCCCAGTCCACCCGTGACGAGCACGGCCGCCGCATCATGTTCGGCTGGCTCCAGGAGGGACGGACGGACGAGGCGAACGCGCAGGCCGGCTGGTGCGGCGTGATGTCCCTGCCGAGGGTCGTCACGCTCGCCACGGACGGCGGCCTGCATCAGGCCCCGGCGCCGGAGCTGACCGAGCTGCGGCGGGAACGCGTGGAGGGGGCGCCGGGCCCGCTGACGGACGCGTACACCCCGCTGCACGCCGTGCGCGGAGACCAGGTGGACATCGAGACGACCCTGCGCCTCGCCCCCGGAGCCACCGCCCGGCTCGTGGTCCGCGAAACACCGGACGGCGCGGAACGCACGGTCGTGGAGGTGAGCAGGGCCCACGACGGAACAAACGGCACCCTCCGTCTGCACCGCGAGACCAGCAGCCTCGACCCGACCGTCGACACCGAACCCAGGTACGGCGAACTGCCGTTGGGCACCGACGGCCGGGTGGACCTGCGCGTCCTCGTCGACCACTCCGCACTGGAGATCTTCGCGAACGGGCGGCCCCTGACCGCCCGCGTCTACCCCACCCGCCCCGACGAAGCCGTCGGCGTCGGCATCGGTGCCGACGGCGACGTGACCCTGGAGCGGTTCGACGCCTGGCAGATGGCGTCGGCCTTCACCGACGGACCCCGGCCGCTCTGGCCGTGACGGTCTTACAGCCGGCTACGGCCCGGGGGGGTGGACGTCCCCCCGGGCCGTGGCCCACCCTCCCCTGCTCTCCTCAGGAGCTGCCATGAGCGTGTCCCGCCGTACCCTCCTGCTCGCCGGAGGAACCGCCGCCACCCTGCTGCCTCTCGGAGGCATCCTCCCCGCAGCACAGGCCGCCCCGAGCGCCGCCGGAGCGACGCCCGCCGCCACCCCGATTCCCGACCCCATCCCCGTCACCGGCACCTGGACCCGCACCTCCGACGGCGGCCAGAAGGCGACCGCCGGCCGTCGCGGGCCCGCCCTCGCCCTGTCCGAGCAGCAACTCGCGGCCAAGGGCACGTACGCGGCCCGCGTCACGGCCCAATCCTCCTCCGCCGTAGGCGCGTTGGTGTTCCGGGCAGCCCTGGACGGCTCGACCGGATACGCGGTCGCCCTCGACCCCGGCCGCGCCCGCATACGGCTCTACGACCTGGCCGGCGGCGACACACTCGCCACCGCGCCGCTGCCGGGCGCGCGGACCGCAAGACCCTATGACCTCGAAGTGGCAGTCGACGGATCCGAGCTGACGGTGCATGTCGACGGCAAGCGGCTCCTCCACACCGAGGACCACCGCCACGACACCGGCTCGGTGGGCCTGCTCGCCCAGGGCGGCACGGTCACCTTCGGCCCGCCCTCCCTCTCCTCAGTCACCACCAACCTCACCGGCTGGACCACGAGCGGCGGCACCTGGACGGCGAGTCCGCTGGGCTGGCGCGCGGCCCCAACCCAGAAAGCTACCGCCCGCGCCATCACCACGACCAAGACCTACGACACCGCGCTCCAGGCCGACCTGCTCCTGCACGACGCCTCCGCCATCGCCTCACTGCTGGTGCGCACCGACGCCACGGCCACGCACGGCTACGGCGTCCAAGTCGACGCGGACCAGGGCAGGCTGCGGCTCTACCGCATCGACGGCAACGTCACGCTCGGCACCTACGCGACCACCATCAAGGCCGACACGGTCTACCGCCTGCGCGTCGAAGCCGAACACGACGAACTGCGCGTGCACTGGCAGACCAACTTCCTCTCTCCCGACGGCTACAGCCCCGTCATCACCGCCCAGGACTCCACCCACACCAAAGGCCGACTCGCCGTCACGGCATCGGCCGGAGCGGTGTCCTTCGAGAACATCGCCGGGGCCGATCTCGCCACCGGCCTCCAGGGCTGGACGGCCCGCTCCGGCACCTGGACCCCCGACCTGCGCGGCATCCGCGGCGAGAACGGCCTGCGCACGGCCCCCTTCACCGACGGCGACCTGGTGGCGAGAGCCGACATCACACCCGGCGGCCCCTCCTCCTCGGCCGGCCTCGTCCTGCGCGCGTCCGCGAACGGCTCCGGCGGCTACGAAGCCCGCCTGGAAGCCGGCCGCAATGCCGTCGTCCTGCTGGACCGCTCCTCCGGCGCCCGCCTCGCCTCCGCCTCCGGCCCGGTCCGGCGCATCGCGTCTGGCGGCACCTATCGCGTCGAGGCCCGAGCGACGAGCAGGACGATCGAGGTGTACGTGGACGGCGTACGTGCGCTCAAGACCCGCGTGTCCCGAACCACGGGCGCCACCGTCGGCACCGCGGCCGCGCACGGGGCGTCGTACTTTCAGAATGTCGAGATCCGCAGCACCGCCGACTACTTCACCGAGCCGTACCGCCCCACGTACCACTACTCCCAGCTCACCGGCTCCACCAGCGACCCCAACGGCCTGGTCTACTACGACGGCGAATACCACCTCTTCCACCAGGACCAGGGCCGCTGGGCGCACGCGGTCAGCACCGACCTCGTCCACTGGCAGGCCCTGCCGATCGCCCTGCCCTGGAACGCCTACGGCAACTGCTGGTCGGGCTCGGCGATCGTCGACGCCGACGACACCTCCGGCCTCTTCGACGGCGGCTCGGGCCTGATCGCGTACTACACCAGCTACCACCCGGACAAGCCGGGCGGAAACGCCAGCGTGCGCATCGCCTACAGCAAGGACAAGGGCCGCTCGTGGCAGTGGCACGGCGGCTCGACCCCAGCCGTGCAGAACCCGGGAGGCCCCGACGCCGGCTGGACCTTCCGCGACCCGAAGGTCATCCGCGACGAGGCTCACGACCAGTGGCTGATGGTCGTCTCCGGCGGCGACCACATCCGCTTCTTCACCTCCGCCGACCTCCTCACCTGGACCCAGGTCAGCTCCTTCGGCTACGGCGACTGGGCCACGCCCGGCGTCTGGGAGTGCCCCGACTTCTTCCCGCTGCCGGTCGACGGCGACAAGGACAAGGTGAAGTGGGTCCTCACGCTGAGCACCGGTGCCGTACGCGCCACGAACGGCTCGGCCGCCCAGTACTTCACGGGTGAGTGGAACGGCACCGGTTTCACTCCCGACCAGAAGGCCGGCACGGTCCTGCGCGCCGACTCCGGCCGTGACTACTACGCCGCCATGTCCTTCTACGGTCTGCCCGACGACCGCCGCGTCTGGCTCGGCTGGATGAGCAACTGGGACTACCCGTTCAGCGCCCCGACCGGCGGCTGGAACGGCCGGCTGAGCACCCCCCGCGAACTGACCCTCACGGACACCGCCGACGGCGTACGCCTGGCGCAGCGCCCGGTCTCGGAGCTGGTCACGCTGCGCACGTCCACCACAACTCGCAAGGACCTCGCCGTCGGCCCCGACTCCGCGAACCCGCTCGCGGGCGTCACTGGCATCGCCTACGAGATCGAGGCTGAGATCACCCTCGGCACCGCCACGGAGATCGGCTTCCAGCTCCGGACCGACGACGACGAGCACACGACAGTCGGATTCGACGCCGAGGCGCAGGAACTGTTCGTGGACCGCTCGGCATCGGGTCTGAGCGACTTCACGCAGTACTTCGCGGGCCGCACGACCGCGCCGATGAAGACGACCGACGGCCGCGTGACGCTGCACGTGTACGTCGACTCGTCCTCGGTCGAGGCATTCGGCGCGGACGGCCGGGCCGCCGTGACCAGCCTGATCTTCCCCACGCCGGACGCCAGCGGCATGGCCTTCTACGCCAAGGGCGGCACCGCGCACATCGACTCGCTCAAGGTGCACAAGCTGGACAGCACCTTCCGCCTGGTCGATCGGGTGAAGCCGCTGGTGGCCGCCCCGACCGGCGGTGAATTCCGCTCGGACCTCGGCAAGTTGACGATCACCCCCGCCGGCCGCTGGTCGACGGACAGCGCGGGCCGCGCCGGAAGCTTCGACAAGGACTCCAACGCGATCTCGTCCCGCACGGCGGCGGACTTCGACCTCACCACCCTGGTCCGGCTCGGCGGCTCCGACCCGGACACAGGCGGCGCCCTCTCCCTCCTCTGGCGCGCCTCCTCCGACGGCACCGATGCCTACTGCCTCAACATCGACCCCGACCTACGCGTGATCCGCCTGGTCGCCAAGGCCAACGGCTTCTTCGACGACGGCGCCGCCCTCGCCCGCGTCCCGGCCCTGCTCCGCCGCGGCACGACCTACCCTGTCCGCATCCTCACCGAGGGCGACCGCATCCAGGTGTTCCTCAACGGTGAGCGGATCATCGACGTGACGGACACGACGTACACGAGCGGACACATCGGCCTCAACGTGTTCGGAGGGAGGGCGGCGTACCAGGACACCTACGCGAAGGAGCTGTGACCGCCGGAATACCTCGCCAGGAGAGTTACTCCTCGTCCGGTTCATCACGCTCGGGCGGCTGGTCGTAGGCGCTCAGGAGCCCTTCGCATCGTGCGCGCCAGCGCAGCCGATCTCACTGCGAGGCCGCGCCGGAGCGCTCCGGCGCGGCCTCGTGGTCTCACGGCTCCGCACAGAGGTCCCGTCAGGATGGTTCCCGGCGGGGCTTCGCCGTATCACAGCCCCTATGAGCGGGGTCCTGGCTGTAGCTGTTTGACCAGGTGGAAGACCGCCCGGGCCGCCTCACGGCTTCCCAGTTCCTGGCCCGATTGCGTATCTCCCAGTACCACCTCCCCCGCAGGGCGACGACGACGGGTCTGCGGAGCAGGCGGCGTACTGGACAGGGTCGAACTGGACATGCCCGTTCCCCTTTCCGGTCCGACGGCGCGTCGCGTTGCCGGTACCGGGCCGCGTCGGGCGGTCAGAATCGTGAGGACGCCACAACGAACGGCAGGCCCCTGACTTGTTGAATCGGGCCCAGACGCGCGGTCTGCAGCCGTAGCGTCCAGGGTGTCGGTCGGCACGGGCCCGCAGTGCCCCTTGCCGCCCATGGGCTGGCTCTCCGATAGCGTGCCGCCGCCGGCCGACACCCACGCGGTGTGGCTCGACAGAGGCATGAACGTGTGCGACCGCTACTTCAAGTCAGGGTGCCCACCGCATACTTCGCCGCTTCGAGTACAGACCGGGATGCGCGTGATCACCAGGGACGGGTCCTCTAATCGCCTGGACCGCTCCCGCACCTGGCAGCGCAGGATCTCCTGGATCCGCTTATCAAGGCCGTCCTGGCGCCACAGGTGAAGCAGTAGAACACCGCCGACCAGGCCGGGAGGTCTGTGGCAGGAGCCGCCACTGACAGCCCGTCCGGTTCTGGTAGAGCAGCGCGTTCACGACCTCGCGCAGGTCGCGGGAGCCCGGGTCCCCGGTCGCCGACCGCGCCACCCGCTCCTGCTTCCACGCGGTGACCAGCGGCTCGATCAACGCCCACTGCTCGTCGGACAAGTCGGTTGCGTACGGCATCCGTTCATGTCCGCGACTCCATCATGCACACGACATGACGCGAGCGTGGAACTGTCCCATAACCCACAAACAGGCGACACCACATCACCAGCAACAGGACTTAACGCCCTCTCGCAACCCGAGGATGACGACGTAGCCGTCGCCTTGTCCGGCATTTGCCCACATGGGGGACTCGAATGCCTTCTTGGGCGAGCCCAGAGGTTTTATCTCAAGCTCAGTCTCGCGGTACGCAGGCTCAATGTGCGGAAACGGCGGCTGCCGGTACTGCCGCCCGCTCCGGTCGACGCCGACGAACCCGTACTCCAGTCGGCGCGCCTGCGGCGCCTCCGTGAACACCACAGCGGTCACCCGCCCACCCGCGACCGTCATCTTCACGTCCCACGAGGCCCGGTAGGCACCGGTGATCACGTTCGGCCCGGGCCGCCCTGACGCGTGCCGCTGAATTCTCATCCGTAGCAGCATCGCGTGGTGCCGAGTGTTCGCCCGCGTACGCGCACGAACAGCGGTCCCCTGCCACGCCAACGACACGGCCACCGCCACCGCCACCGGATCACGGAAGGCTGAGGCATCCGGGTGGGCGCTCGGGTGCGGGTTCAGGGGAACGGGGCTCGTCACCGGCGGAGCCTATTTGCTCCCTCGGCCCCACCCTCCGCCCTGCCCTGCGGAATCTTGAACGGAACTTTACTGCCGCTTGACGCCGCTCTCAGCTGCGAAGCCTGCCCGCCACTTAGGGTCTTTGGGCTGGTGAGGCAACGGAGGGGACGGGCGCAACACCATGGGCGACAAGGGCAGTGGCGGCGACGGCGAGATACTCGACATCAAGATCGCCGATCTGAAGAAGACGGCTCCGCACTTCCACACGCACAGCACCGATCTCGCCAAGGCCCTGACCAAGCTCAAACTGGCACTGTCGGCGGCCGGTTCGCCGTGGGGCGACGACGATCAGGGCCACGCCTTCCACAAGGCGTACGGCCCGAACGTGAAGAAGATCGAGAACGCCTCCGACATCCTCGCCCAGGGCCTGGCCAGCATCCACGACGCGATGACGGACATGGCGGACGGCCACATCGACAACGAGGAACTCGTCCGCTCGATGTTCAGCAAGATCAAGGCCACCCCGCACGACGGAAACGGCACCCAGCAGTGAGCGGTGCCGCCGACAAGGCCAAGGAGATCATCCAGGACGTCACCGGTATGTGGTGGCCGGATGCCGACGAGGGTGGGCTGCGCGACGCGGCCAAGGCGTGGCGAGACTTCGCCGACGACATCGAAGAGGTGACGGCCGCGGCGAACAAGTCCGCCCGCGGCATCATCGAGCACAACAAGGGCGAGGCGATCTCCGCCTTCGACGACCCGTACTGGCGACGCTACTACTACGACGGCCACGGCTGGCTCCAGGACATGATCGACGGCGCCCGTGACATGGCCAAAGCGCTCGACAAGTACGCCGACGTCGTCCATGCCACCGTCAAGCGCCTGGAGCACGAGCTGGAGATCGTCGGCGCGACGATCATCGCCGGCACGGCACTGGCCGTCTTCACCTTCGGCATCTCCGAGGCCGCCGCGACGGCGGCCACGGCCACCATCGTGGAACTCGCCGCGACCCTCGGCGTCACCGTCTCCACCGAGATCGCCACCATCGCCGGTACGACCCTCGCCACCGCCGCCTTCGCGGGCATCGAGTCTGTCACCGTCGACCTGGCCCTCACCCAGCCGATGTCCATCGCCCTGGGCGAGAGCAAGGGCCTCAGCCTCGACGAGGTACGCCAGGCCGCGCTCTACGGAGCCCTCACCGGTGGCGCTTTCGGTGGCGGGGGCGCCACCGTGAGGGCCGTGCGGGGCGCCGGCGGATGGACAGAACTGCTGGGTGGCGTCCGCGTCGCCGGGCTCGAACCCCAGGTCGCGCTGCCCGGCGGACTGACGGCAAGTGCCGACGACCTCGGCCTGCTCATGAAGGGCGACGGCGAACCCAACGCCTGGCCACGCAACAAACGCAAGGGGACGCAGAAGCCGAAGTACACGACGGACCTCGCAGCGGACGAAGGCAAGAACGGCGCGCATACCGGCGCCCGTCACGTCGAGGTCACCACCCGGGACCTCCGGGCCCGCCTGCGCGGGGACCCTGAACTGGACGCCGCATCCCGGTACATCGACCACGCCTCGGCCCAGAAGCACACCCAGGCGGTAGTCCTCAAGCGGCAGAAGCAGATCGAGGACTGGTTGAACAACGGGAAGCCGGCGGGGAAGAAGGACTTTTCGGCCGAGCTGGGAGAGCCCACCGGAATGAGCTTGTCTCGCACCCACTTCAAGAACGGACTGCCCCCAGAATGGGTGACGGGGGCGAAAGTCGTCCTCAAGAAGGACCCGACCGTCCCTCTGGGCTACCGCGTCCTGACCTCCTACCCCGAAGCCACCTCGTAAGACCGCAACCAGACAGGTCCACAGCCCATGGCGCCCATCCACGACCGCTTCACGGAACTGCACGACCTCCTGCAGGCGTACGAATGGAGCGGCAACACATTCGACGACACGATGGAAGCACCCGGCGCAGCGCTCACCTCCTACCTGCGTGTCGTCGCGGCCAAACCCCAGCGTGCGGCAGCCGCAGTACGCGAGCTCGACGATCTGCTCGCCGTCGGCCTGTTCAGCGACGAGGTAGCCGACGACGTCGACCTCCTTCCGCACATCGAACCGCCGTCAGGCGTGAGCGTCGAGGACTGCCTGCGGGTCATCCGCCATCACCTCAGCCACTTCCTCGCGAAGCCGCCGGCCGACGGTTCCACCCACCGCCCGCAGACTGCCTGGGAGTGGCGTGAGCGGTTCCCCGCGCTCGCCCACCTTCTGGGGTCCTACTTTCACCAGGACTTCTCCGCCGAGTACCAGTCGCACGCTGAGGCCGTCGACGACTACCTGGCCTTGGAGTCCCCGGAGGACCACCGAGCCGCGGCCACGGACATCGACGCGTTCATCGCAGCCAACCCGAACGACGACGACCTGACGGAAGCCGCCCGTGTACTCGGTCTGCGCATCGCGCCTCCAAAGGGAGTTCCACTGCGCCAGTGGCTCATCGACATCAGGGACATCCTCACTCACCACACTGCCGCCTGATCCCGCCCGGCGCGGCCGTCAGAACCGTGGTGCCCCGGTACTCGCCCCCCAACGGATCAACACCCCCCATGATCCGCTCAAGTCACCGCTGACCAGGCGGGCCCGTCACCCGCCAGCGTCCGTCGCTCCCTGTTCCGCCCGCGCGAGGGCTTGCAGCCGAACGGAGCGCACCACCGCGAACGCGCCCACCGCCGCCTCCCCCAGAGACCCCCCGGCTGACGCGCGCCAGCCGGGGTTCTGCATCGCCTGTCCTGTCACAGACGCCCCTATAACGGGGGGTCGGTAGACACCGTCCTGACCAGGTTGAAGACCTCGCGGGCGGCATATCGCTTGAGGCATCGGATGATCTCACGACGGGTTTTGCCCTCCTGGGTGCGGCGTTCGTAGTACGCCTGGGTGCGCGGGTCGTGGCGCAGCCGGGTGAACACGATGCGGTGCAGAGCGGCATTCGCCTGCCGGTCGCCACCATGGTTGAGCCGGCGCGAGCTCCGACCGCCCGAGGAGTACTCGACGGGGCTGACTCCGCACAGAGCGGCGAAAGACGCCTCGCTGCCCAGCCGCTCGGGATTGTCGCCCATGGTGATCAGAAGCGTGACAGCGGAGTCCGGGCCGATACCCACCTGCGCGAGCAGCTGCGGGGCCTGGCGCTCAACGAGCCCAGTCAGTCGCTGATTCAGCTCAACGATCTGCCCGGTGAGCTGCTCGATGCGCTGAGCCAGCATGCTCAGCGTCATGAGAGTGGCCTCAGCTACAGGGTCCTCATCGCTCCCGCCGGCCTCGCCCTCGCGCGGACTGAGGCGTGCGCAGGTGCGGAACAGTTCGCGGTTGCCCAGGCCAGACAGCCGTTCCCGCAGGACCGGGTCGGCTACGACCAGAACGGCCTTGAGCTGGTTGATCGCCTGGGTGCGGGCCTTGACCGCGGAATCCTTGGCGAGCTTGAACATCCGAGCACTCTGCACCCGACCGTCGCCAGTCTTCGCCCGCGCCTGGGCGCGACCGCTGAGCACGGCCCGCGCGGCGGCCTGTGCGTCGAGCGGGTCTGACTTCCCAAGCAGCCGGCGGGCCGAGAGGTCGGGCCGGTTCACCTCGAACACCACGACATGCTGCGCCAGCAGGTACCGCGACAGACCCGCGCCGAAGGTACCGGTCCCCTCCACCCCCGGCCCGCCGCACCATGCCTAACTGACGACCAGCAGCAGGCCCATCGTGTCGACGATCACGTGTCTCTTCCGCCCTGTCGTTCGCTTCCCCGCATCGAATCCACGCGCCTCGCCGCCCTCGCTGGTCTTGATCGACTGGGCGTCGATCACGGCGGCCGACAGCTCAGGGTCGCGTCCGGCCCCGATCCGGAGCTGGCGGCGTAGTTCATCGTGGATGCGGTCCCAGCTGCCGTCCCGGCGCCACTTGGTGAACCAGCGGTGCGCCGCGTCCCAGGGCATCAGGTCGCGCGGGAGCATCCGCCACTGGCAGCCCGAGCGCAGTACGTAGAAGATCGAGTCGAGCACCAATCGGTCTCCGTACTTACGCACCCCGCCGCCTTTCCGCAGGTTACGCACGGGAAGGAGCGGCCGGATGACCTCCCACATCTCATCGGTCAGGTTGGACGGACAGCATGGGCCGCTAACGGCCTCGGACTTGTCGCACTGGCACACACCACGTGATCATTCCGGGGCCGTCGCCGTGCCTGGAGAGCAGATCGCAACCGTCACGCGTCTCGCATGACCAGCCAGCCCGACACGCTCTGCGCCGCCGTCGAGGAAGCACGGTGGTCCCGTAGTGCCACGAGCCCCACCACCGAGTGGGCAGACTCCGGCGACATCGGAGTCTGCCCGCACACTTCGTCTCCGCCGTTGGTCAGGAAGGAGTGGCACCATGGCGCACATGTTGAACTACAACCTCGCCGTCCCCGACTTAGATGACGCCGGTATCCTGTCCGCGCTGGTGGCTGAGGGTGACGAGCTCGACGTCCTGGTCAGGGCAGTGGACGACTGGTCCATACCGACACCGGCACCCGGCTGGACGGTCGCCCACCAGATAGCCCACCTCGCGTGGGCGGACGCGAACGCACTCAGCGCCTTACGCACTCCGGACGCGTTCGGCGCCGAGCTCGGGCGGGCGGAAGCCGAAGGCAGCGGGTATGCAGACAAGGCCGCCGCCGCGGGAGCGGCCAAACCACGGTCGGTACTTCTGGACGAGTGGCGGGCCGGTCGAGCGGAACTGGCGGCGGCACTACGCAGCACGCCATGGGACCACGCATTCCCCTGGTACATGTCGAAGGTGACCCCGGCCCTGATGGCGCCCCTTCGTCTGATGGAAACCTGGGCACACGGGCAGGACGTCTTCGATGCTGTGGGCGTGGCACACCGCCCGACGGATCGACTGCAGCACGTGGCGTCGCTGGGGGTGTTGGGACGGGCGCTGTCCTTCGCCGCTGTCGGACTGCCTGAGCCGGCGGACCCCTTCCGCGTCGAGCTGACAGCACCTGACGGACGGACCTGGGTGTGGGGCCCCGAGGCTGCCGTGCAACGGGTACAGGGCGGCGCTATCGACTTCTGCCTGTGTGTCACCCGGCGTCGCCCCTGGTCCGAGACCAACATGACGGCGACCGGCGAGGACGCCCAGAAGTGGCTGGAGGTGGCGCGCGTCTTCCTCTGAAAACGTGTCGGGGTGCCTGGGTCATACGAGACGCGTGACGGTTGCGATCTGCCCTCCAGACACGGCGACGGCCCCGGAATGATCACGTGGTGTGTGCCAGTGCGACAACTCCGAGGCCGTCAGCGGCCCATGCTCGGCGTAATCAGCTGGCCACCCGACAAGCTCTGAGACGAAGGATGCGCACAGGTCTCTCCAGCGGTCACGCAGCGTCGCAACTACATGTTCACCAGGGGCCTGTGCCCACCTTGATGCTGAGGCATTCCACGCCGCCTACCTGCGCGGGCTCTAAGTGCGTTGTGGCAAAGGGAGTCCCTGTTCGATGAGCAGGGGCTTCTTCGTGTGCGGGGCATGATCGCGACGGGGTAGGGGGAGGCAGCGGACGGCTTGTTGTTGATCGAGGAGGTTGCGATGCCGTCGGTGCTGGGGTTGATGGAACGGCGTGAGGCGCGGGCGAGGCAGGATCTGGAGTCCTGGACGGAGGTTCTGGAGCAGGCTCAGGCGGAGGTAAATGCCGCGCGGGAGCGAGTCGAGCGGGCCCGGGTGGGGCGTGAGGAGCTCGTGTTGGTGCTGGCCGAGGAGAGCACGGTTAATACGCCGGTTTCCGTGCCTTCTGGTGGTGAGGTGGCTACCGCTGTGGGATCCAGCGGCTTGGGCGCGGTGCATGGCGAGCGGCCGCCGGTGTGGCGGTCGGGCATGGGTAAGGAGGTGCTCAGCGGCCTGTACCGGGAGGTGTTCGCCGCTGCGGTGGCCGCTTCGGGGCCGGTGAACGGGGTGGAGCTGACGCGGGCGGTGGGCCGGGAAGCGCAGATCAAGAACGAGGTGGAGAAGATCCGTCACCGTGCCTACGCGCTGGAGAAGCGGGGCTGGCTGGTGCGGGCGAAGGACGGACGGTTCACGCCCGCGCCTGGAACAGTCGGCCGGGGCGCTTCTCCGGCCAGCGCGGAGCGTCTCCGGCCAGGCGCCGGGACAGCCTGATCACGGCGGCCCACCACACCATCTGGGCGTGGTGGTCGAGGCGGCGTTCGTGGTCGCGGTTGAGGCGGCGTGAGCGGGAGAGCCAGCTCAGCGTGCGCTCCACCACCCACCTGCGGGCCAGTACGACAAATCCGCGTTGTCCGTCGGAGCGGCGCACGACCTCGATCCTCACTCCGTGGCGGGCGAACGCCTTCGCCGGCGCCGGACCCTGGTAGGCACTGTCGACCCACACCAGCTTCAACAGCCGGCCCGGCTGGTCCATGAACGTCTCCAGCAGCGCAGGGGCGGCCTTGGAGTCGTGCACATCGGCCGTGGTCACGGTGACCTCCAGGAGCAGGCCCGCTGTATCGGTCAGGATATGACGCTTGCGCCCGTCACGTGACTTGCCGCCGTCGTATCCGCGACTGTCCTCGCCCACGGTCTCGGAGGCGTCCACCGACTGACTGTCGATGATTCCCGCGCTGGGCTCGGCGTTGCGGCCTGAGCGTTCCCTCGCCGTGTGGCGCAGGCGTTCGTACAGTTCACGCACGTAGTCGTAGGCCCGCCAGCGGCGGAAGAAGTCGTAGACCGCCCGCCAGTGCGGGAAGTCGACCGGCAGGGCCATCCACTTCACACCGTTGTCGACCAGGTAGCGCACCGCGTCGAGCATCTCGCGGTGGCAGTACATCTCCGGACGCCCGCCACGCGTGAGGAGCCAGGCCGGCACCGGCATCGCGGAGCGGACCTCGGCCCACTCCGCATCCGTCATGTCACTCGGATAGCAGCCTGCCCGCAGCCCCGGAGCGATCGAACCGAACCGGTGCACGTAGCAGTCACACCCAGGGGTGACCGTGGTGGACGCAGGCACAGTGGTACTGCTCAACTGATCAGGCAACGGGCTTCCTTGGTCGTGCTGGGTCTCGTAACCGCGTCACTACCAAGGGGCCCGTTCTTTCATGCCCGCGGCCGCACCCGTACCTCTGTCCAGATGATCACCCGCGCCGCACACCTCGAACGAAATCCGGTTTGCCACAACGCACTAAGCGGCAAGACCGCTCTCGTCACCGGTTCCAGCCGGGGCATCGGCCGGGCCACCGCACCGCCCTCGGCCTGGCCCGCGAGGGGGCCCTGGTCGCCGTGCACTACGGGCGCGACAAGCAGGCCGCCCAGGAGACCGTCGACCTGATCGAGAAGGACGGCGGGCGGGCCTTTACCGTCGGCGCGGAACTGGCTACGCCCGGCGCCATCGACCAGCTGCTCCACCATCTGGAGGCCGGCCTGCGCGAGCACAACGGGCGGAGCACCCTGGACATCCTGGTGAATAACGCCGCCGCGACGACGGCTGGGGACGCTCCGGAGGAGGTGTCCGCCGAGCAGCTCGACCAGATCTTCGCGGTCAACGCCAAGGCCCCCTTCCTCATCGTCCAGCGCGCCATCGGGCTGATCCCGGACGGCGGACGCATCGTCAACATCTCCTCCGCGGTCACCCGGATAGCCATGCCGCCGCAGGTGGTCTACGCGATGTCCAAGGGCGCGCTCGACCAGCTCACGCTGCACTTCGCACGGCACCTCGCCCCCCGGGGGATCACGGTCAACAGCGTTCTCCCCGGCGCCACGGACAACGGCAGCGCGGCCTTCCAGATGCCCGAGGTACGGGAGCCGATGTCCCAGCTGTCGGCATTCAAGCGCCTCGGCGAGCCGGAGGAGGTCGCCGACGTGGTGGTCTTCCTCGCCACCGACCAGGCGCGCTGGATCACCGGATCGTCCCTCGACGCCACCGGCGGCAGCCTCCTCGGCTAGAAGTCTGTGCGGCTCCGTCCTCTCAACACCGTGAGGACACCCACGACTTCAGCTTCACCGGCCGCGGATGTCGCCCCGCCTGCAGCTGCGAGTCCGCTCCGTCCCCTTGTCCCCCCGCTTCCCCTCTCACCGAAGGTCTCCAGTCCCTGATGAACATCGTCCTGTGGATCGTGCAGGCAGTACTGGCCGTCATGTTCGCCATGGCCGGCGTCATGAAATCCACCCAGCCCAAGGACAAGCTCGCCAAAAAGCTGCCCTGGGTGGCCGACTTCTCACCCGGCACCGTCCGCTTCATCGGCATCGTGGAGTTCGCCGGCGCCCTCGGGCTGATCCTGCCCGCGGCCACCGGCATCGCCCCCGTACTGACCCCGCTGGCAGCGACCGGCCTGGCCGTCACGATGCTGCTGGCCGCGCTCACCCACGCCCGCCGCAAGGAACCCTCCGCGATCGGCTTCAACGCCGTCCTGCTGATCCTCGCCGCGCTGGTCGCGTTGGGCCGCTTCGGCCCGTACAGCTTCTGAAGCCGCCACCCACCCCAACTCCTACAGCGTGGGTCCCGGTTCGTCACCGACCGCCGGGCCTCACCGTCCGCCCCGCCTCCTCCTTCCCCCGCCCTGACCGCCCCACCGGCAAGGAGCCACCCCCAGCGTGTCACCGTCTTTGGCGCCACCGGCGGCATCGGCCGCCACGTCGTCCGCCAGCTGCTGAACGAGGGCCACCGGGTCACCGCCATGGCCCGTACCCCGGCCAAGCTCGCGATCACCGACCCCGGCCTCACAGACACCCCTATAACAGGGGCGCTGGATACCGACCCGACCGGATGGACGACCTCTCGGGTGGCATGTACGCAGGCCGGCCCTATCCGGGCCACGGCCTCGATCGAATATGCCGAGCCCTTCCTTACTCACCAGCCCCACGTGCGCTGCGCAGATCCTCGATGATGGACTGATGACCGCACCTGCGCGCGAACCGCTCGACGCTGAGGCTCGCGCACGCCTACAGGCAGTCGTGTTCGACACCAACGCCTTCGGCCACGGCCTGCCTGACCTGGGGCAACTGCGCCTCGCAGCTGAGCAGATGGGAGAGGCGGTGGAAGACCACCCGGGCCGCATAGCGTTTGAGGCAACGGACGATTTCGCGCCGGGTCTTGCCCTCCTTGATGCGGCGCTCGTAGTAGTCCTGGGTGCGCGGGTCGACCCGCAGGCGGGTGAACACGATGCGGTGGAGCGCGGCATTGGCCTGCCGGTCGCCGCCGCGGTTGAGGCGACGGTACTGCCGGCGTCCCGAGGAACGCTCGACGGGGCTGACCCCGCACAGCGCGGCGAAGGACGCCCTGCACGCTCTTCCTGACAATGTCGCCCGGGCTGGGCACGGGGAACGCTCTGGTGGTGATGCTGCTGGTGCAGCTCGGGTGGTGGCGGTGACGCGGCTGCTGAATCTGCGGCCGCCCCGGGTGGTCGGCTGAGACGCGGGTGCTCGGCCGAGAGCTGAGCGGGACCGGCCGCGCCCGGTAGGGCAGCAGGGCCCGGACCGCGCGTCGCGGTCCGGGCCCTGCCCCAGGCGGTGCCGCCCTGCGGCGGCGGTGCGTCAGCTCTGTGCGGTGTCGTCGCTCGTCTGCCCGGCGCCCTCGGCTGCGCCTGCCTTCTCGCGCATCTTGCGCACCAGCTCCGCCTTCTGGTCGGCGGCACCCTGGCGGTCGAGGTTGCGGTGCGGACCGTTGTTCTGCCGTTCGGCGCGGGACAGCTTCTTGCGCTGGCCGCCGCCCATGCCCACTGGGTTGTTGATGTTCTTGCTCATGGGTTCTCCCGGAATGATGTGAAGTGATCTACGGATTCATCGGTGGGGGACGGGCGCGGCGATATCGAAGGACGTCAGCAGGGGCCCATCACGCTCTCACTCGTAAATCGGCGTCTGGAAGAACATGACCAAGACGTTACCCGGTTCCGTCGGACCCGCACACCAAGTTTTTCGCCGTCCCGGCGTCGGCCGGGCCTTCGGCAAGCACCCGGGGTCAGCCGTTTCCTTCCAGTCAGCTAACGGACCATGCGTCTTCGGCGGACAGCCCCGTAGAAGACGACAGGCACCTGTAACGCATCAGGAATTCTGGACGGCGCCTACGAACCGCTCGACCTCGCTTCGCAGGTCTGGCGAGAGGTCGGAGAGGCCGCCGACGATGAAGGTCAGTTGCCTTGCAAGCTCCGGATAAACACTCCAAACCGCGGAGGTCCTGGTCAGGACTGCACGCAGCAGGTCGCCCTCGCCCATGTGGCCTTCGGCCAGCGGGTTGTCACGAAGCACCTCCACCGCGAGCGGAAGAAGCACCGGCAGCCCAATGTCCTGCCTGATCAGCAGGCGCAGGTCCTCAACGGTCAGAGTCCCGACCGGCCGGCTCCGCAGGGCATGCGCCGTCGCAATGAGACGGGTGACGTCAGGTGAGGGTGCCTGCCAGCGATCACGTTCAAGCTCCTCGAGGGACCGACTACGGTCGATAGATACAGTCACCAGGCGATTCTCTCGTAGATGCGAGATCTCAAACGCGGTTTGATTCCAGGGTTGCTGTCCTGGCGAAGGGACCTCCCCACCGGCCCGCGCCGGCGGGTACGCAAGGCAGGGGACGTACCAGTCATACTCATTCACCTTCCGACCCGATGTCGCAGCGCGCAGCCGGCACCGGACCGCGCGGGCGGTCAGAACCGTGACGACGCCTGGTCGGCAAGCCCCTATCGAGACACACCCGCCCGGCGCGGTACCAGCAACGCACCATCCCCGGCCGGCGGTCGACACAGCGTGAGCAAGACACCCCGGTCAGAGATCTCAAGGTCAATCTCGTCCCGTGCTGGCAGTCAGGGATGAACACCGGCACGCCCAGCATGCGAACCTACGAGAGCATGGCGCAGAAGATGATCAAGGGCGATGTCTCCCTCTTCGGACCGGACGACGCGATCTTCTACCAGGTGACGCCCGTCTACAACGACGACACCAGCACGATCCCGGTGGGAGTCACCATGAACGCTAATATCGAACGGGCAGACGGGACGACCGAGGAGCTGTTCCCCAACGTTTATGTCACCAACACCCTGAAGAACACCGGGTTGTACAACCTCGGTAACTGATCACAGTTCAGTTCGCGCCATCGGGAGCCGGCATGAGTTTCACCACCCCGCCGCGGCCGTTCGACGTGACCGCGCTCTTCCCTCAACTGGCCCCGCTGGCACGCACGGCGACCCGGCTGCATCCCCGGCCCGGGTCTCCGTCCGTGCACGACAGCTCGGTCGGCGGGCCGCTCCTGTGGCCCGCCGACGAGCCGTGGCACCACTGCGAAGAGCCGCACGACAGTGAAGCAGCAGACGAGATGCACTCTCCGGACGACATCCGGCTCCTGCGTCGCATCCGTGCAGCAGCGGCCGAGCGACGGCTCCGCGACCCCCAGGCACCCGCGATCACGCCCGAGGAACGGGAGATCGAGCAGCGGCTCCGCGAGGGCCACCCGTGGTTCGACGGCCCGATTCCCATGATTCCCGTGGCCCAGCTCTACACCCGCGACGTCCCTCTCCCGGTCAGCCCTCCCGGAGCCGACCTTCTCCAGGTCCTGTGGTGCCCTTGCGACCACTCGGAGATTGCACACCCCCGAACCGCCCTCTTCTGGCGTTCCTCCGCCTCCGTCACCGACGTCGTCGATGCCCCGCCCGAGCCGCCCGTGATCCAGTTCGACTGGTACCTCCCGGAACCCTGCCTGCTCACACCGGAACAGGTCACCGACTACCCCAGCCCCATGGAGCTGAGCAAGGAACTGCAGCAGCAGTTGGGCGACGTGAACCGGTGGGAGACAGCCGGATTCGCGTGGGACGGCACCGGCGCGCTGGACCCGCAGGAGTTCTACTTCCGCAACCTGTGTCACGCCCCCGGGTGGAAGACCGGCGGCTGGACCCGCTGGGGCCTCACCGACCCCATGCCCCGCCCCTGCCCCGAATGCGGCACCGAGACGACCCCGCTCCTCACCATCGCGTCCTCGGAATGGAACTCCGGCAGCAAGAGCTGGATGCCCGACGAGGAACGGACGAACCCGACTCCGCTCCTCATCGGCACCCCACCCTCGAACTTCACTCTCATCGACATCGCCGGCGGCTACAGCCTTCAACTCCACGTGTGCCCGAAGTCCCCGGACCATCCTCACATCGAACTGGTCCAGTGACCGGTCGCGCAGGACCGGACCTGCCGATGCCGGTCGGTATCCGCGCCGCCTTGACCCACGGCAGCAGCAGACGCTTTCGCTCCTCGAACCGGCAGTACGGTCCACCCGGACCGTCGGTTCCTCACCGGCGAGCGTCCGCTCGGCGGTCTCGGCCTGACTGCCGAAGAGCACCAGGTTGCTCAGCCTCGGTAACTGATCACAGCCAGTTCGTGCCATCGGGAGCCGACATGAGTCCCACCACCCCGCCGCGGCCGCTCGAACGGACGATCAATGCGCTCAAGGGCTCCCGGGCCGTGGCGACCAGGTACGACAAGAGAGCGTATGTCTTCCACGGCACCGTCACCCTCGCCGCGATGCGGCTATGGCGCCGATGGGGACATGCCGGACAGCTCCCGGTTGTCCTGACGGCCGTAGCGCTCCCTATCCCGCGCCACCCCTTCGGCACTCACCGATGACTGGATGGTGCACACATCTCCGATACGGTCGCCGCCGCGCCGACGCTGTCGCCATTCTTCGTGAGCCCGGAACACCATGACGGACACCTGTGAAGCAGGCTGCCAGTGCCGTGTGAAGGTCGGAGCATTCACGTCCGGGGCGTCTTCCAGGGGTACACCGTGCTTCCCCAACAGCCGCTCCAGTTTGTCGAACCGGAGGTGGCGGTCGAAGCGCCCGTACCGGTCGCGAATTGCCCTGTTGACGATGCTGCCGCCCCAGTACGACAGCCGATGCACCTGCAAGGTGAAGTGGTGCCCCTCCCAAGGATGGTCCGGTGTTTCCCGAATCCAGAAGAACTCAGCCATTCCGTAGTCGCGCCACATGCTGTGGTCGTCAAGGGAGTTCTCGGCGAAATCGGAACCCAGCATCGCGGTCACCCGGTCGGGACTGTCCGTCGGATTGGCACCGAGCACCGTTCCGGAGGCGACCACGTCCATGTAGAACGCAAGGGAATGCGGAGTCAACTGGTCTTCCTTGACGGGGCGCCGGGTATCAGAAGCGACGGCCTCAGCATATGCGACCGGGGAAGCCACGAAGATCCGCCGGACAGGCCCTAAGCACAGTACGTGGCGAAACTCGCCAACTGAAGTGCGCCGGCGCTGTGCTCACGGTGAAGTCTTCCGGCTGTGCCGGGACACGCGCCGGGTGAGGTCAGCCGTATCGGAGTATGCCGCCCGACCGGACCAGCCAGAAACGGAGTTGCGGCTTCCGGGGAGCATGCGGTAGCGCCCGGACGGCTCGCGTGGGATTCGCGCATTGCAGAACGTGGGCCGATAGAGCCTGTCCTGCCAACAACCGCGACGGGCTGGAGAGGCGAGACCTCCGCAGGCCAGGGTGGGTAGCAGTCGCGGCGGACTGTCACCTACCTCGTGGCGGGAAGACCTCGTCCTCCCCGCCCGCTCTCCCCGGGGATGCGGCTTCCCGCACACCAGGAGCGGGCAGACGGGCAGGACGAGCTGCCCTTCCTTGCTCGCCACGCGGCAGTCACTGTCGCGACCGCGCTTTGCGACGGCGCTGAGCAGGCACCCGGTTGCGGGCTTGGCGCTCGCGATGACGCATCCACGCCAGCAGCACATCGCGCTTGTGCTCGGACTCCTCCGGTACGAGGGTCTGGGCGAGCGCGAGCAGGCCAGGTACCGCGATCCCGACGACGACCGCGATAGCCACGGCCCACCACGGGGCGCCCACCATCGTCAACGCGGTGACCGCCGCTCCCGCGCCGATCGCTCCTCCGGTGAAACGACGGGCCACGCCACTCCGGGCAGGAGGCTGGGACTGCGGGCCGGGACCTCCTTCGATTCCGTTGTTCACCGGTCACCCGCTTTCGCCGAAGCGATACGGGTATACAGGGCGTCGATCTCGCCGAGGGAGGTCAGCCGTGCCCCGTGGAGACGCAGCCGGCGCATGTGTCCCTCGACGGCCCGGGAGGTCATCCCCAGCGCGTCGCCGATCTCCTTCTGCGTCATTTTCTGCTGGTAGAGGAGACTGCAGATCGCTCGGGCCTCCCAGGTGGCGTCCCGCAGGATCCGCTGGACGGTCCACCGGTAGATCACGGCCTCATCCGGAGGAAGGTCCCGTCCGACCTGGTCGCTGTCGATGACGGCGTTGGCCGTCATCGCAAGGTGGCGCCGGTGACGGCTCGCCCACTTCTTGAAGGCGTCCCGGAACATGAGCATGCACGTCACCGTGAAGTAGGTGCGCATGGTGGCACCGCGGTCGGGGTCCCGCTGGCCGGCAGGGAGGAATTCCTCCGTGAAGAGCGCCACGGCGCTCTGGACGGCGTCGTGGGCGACCTCGTCACGGATGGCGCCGCGCCGCTTCAGGGTCTCGATCTCGTGCCAGCGTGCGGTGATCGAGATGTGCCGTTCGCCGCACTTCTGGACGAGCGTTCCGTCCCTCATCCACGCGCGCAGGACCTTCCAGCCGTAGACCCAGAGTTCCTGACGCAGCTGTTCCATCTCGCGGCCCACGAAGTCGTCCCGCTGCAGGCGCTCGTACAAAGCGCGGTCGGCGGCCAGCTTCGCGGCGTCGCCCTGCTTCGCAGGTTTGGTCGTAGTCACGCTGCCAGGTTCGGCGTCGGACTGCTGGTTCTGCTGAGTCTCCTCAAACAGCGCTATTTGATCTTGCATCAGAGCATGCACCAACCCTCGCATCAAGTGTTGTATTGCGCTGCTCTATGGAGAGTTCGGCGATTCATCCCACGCGCATGACGAGATTTTTTTGCGGCGATGCTGTTTCCGCAGCTCACGGCGATGCTGCCGACTCTTCGCAACGTGCCGTCTCGGAGGGCCCGAGTGCTGAGCTGAACCGGAAATGCGCGGGGCCCGGCCAACAGGCCGGGCCCCGCGCGGAGAATTTCGGTGTCAGGTGCGAGGAGCGGGAAGAGCCGGGGCCGAATCAGCGACGAGGGAATCCCGCCCCGCGGCCAGCTGCGGCACGTATTTGTACAGCGTCGTACGGGAGACGCCGAGGAGCTTCGCGATCGAGGTGACCGTATTCTCCGGCTGCACGAGCAGCGCGCGGGCGTGCCGGATCTGCTCCTCCGTCATGACAGGCGGCCGGCCGATCCGCTCGCCCCGGGCCCGCGCCGCCGCCAGGCCCTCATGGGTGCCTTGCACGATCAACTCTCGGATGAACTCCGCGAGCGCGGCGAACACATGAAAGACCAGGCGGCCGCCCGGGGTCGTAGTGTCCAGCGACTCGTGCAGGGACTCGCATGGCTTTGTTCACGAGAACCGACAGCTTGCGGTCTGACGGGATCTACGCACGGCGGCAGGCGGGTGCAAGGATCACGAGGATGACAAGCAATGCTGAGCTGTCCTTCCGCATCATGGGCGCGTCCGCACGCTGGGCGACCGCGCTGGCCGCGCTGGCGGCGATCGGGGCAGGGGTCGCGGCCGGTCTCGGTGTTCCGGGGCACGACCAGTGGGTGGGCTGCTCCTCTGTCCTCGCTGCGGGGACCCTGATAACGGCTTTCGGGTTCCTCGGGCGCCGCCTGGAGGCGGGCCAGGACGGGCTGCGGTACCGCACGGTGCTGCGGTGGCACCGACTGGAATGGGACGAGATCGACCGCTTCGAGGACGTGCGGGTGCAACCCGGCGACCGCCGCCTCAGCACCCACAACCTCCGCCTCGTGGCCAAGCTGCGCAGCGGCGAAGCCGTCTGGCTTCCGGTGCCGTACGCCGGCTCCGTGGACGCGTTCAGCTTCGAGGACCAGCTGCGCGCCCTGCGCGCAGCACACCATCACTACAGGCCCGGCACCCCATGACTCCCTGGATTCCGCGTGCAGTTCCAGCTCGACGACGAGACCCCGATGGTCCGAGCCCGGCAGCGAGACGAAGTGCGCCGAGTTCACCTGGAAGTCCCGGCTCACCAAGACGTGGTCGATCTGGGTGCGTAGCCGCCCGTTCTCCACGGGCCACGACCACGTTCGGGGCTTGCCCGCGAGCCTGGCACTGTCGTTCAGCTTTCCCGGCCCCGGGACTGGTGAGCTCGCATGTTCAGGTGTCGCCCATTCGCGGCTGAGTCCAAATGGGGCTCGCGCTGAGTGATCAGCGCGAGCTCGGCGGACGTCGATCGCCAAGGGCTATTGCATCACCACCGCGCCCTCCAGAGCCTGGGGCGCAAGGTCATCTTCCGACGCGACGACCTGATCGCACAGATGAACCGAAGCGAAGTCGGCGAACCCGGGCACCGCCAGGCCGGCCAGTTGGCCGGCCTGGCGCTTGAGATCCAGGGTTGTGCCGATACCGCGCACGGCGTCGCACAGGAAGGTCAGCCTGGCCGTGTCGGTGCTGGTGGCCGCACCGGGTGTCGCTCGGCGATCGGGGCCCGGGAGCGTCAGAGCGCATCGTTGTGTCTCTGGCGGCAAAGAGGCCCCCTGACGTGTGCCGGGCGCAGCCGCGCCCCTTGGATGACAAGGACAACTTGCGCCAGACCCGGCCCTCGAGACTGCCCAGACCTTCCGTTATGACCCTATCGCCCCAGCTCAGCAGAGGCGTTCACTCACAGGGGTGGTCCGCGCTGGTGGATCGGCGGTGTGGTGACGGGCCCGTGAGGTCTGTACCCGGCTCGGTGTGCTCGGGAAGCGGCGCAGGGTGGTGGCCTCACTCCGCAGGGTCAGGCCGTGCGCGAGCGGGTGCGTTTGCTCGCCGCCGATGGCTTTACGCGGGGTGAAGAAAACTCAGTGATAGCCAAACGGCTTCGGGGCAGTGTGCGGTCGGGGGAACGGTGACGCCGGTCCTGGTGTGAGGGAGAGCGAGAGGCACTGCGTACGTCGGGCCCTCGCGAAGCGGCCGAAGGTCGAGGAAACTGACTTCGCCGCGCTCGAGCCGCTCCTGCTGGAACACCTCAGTTTGCACGTACGGCAGGGCACTGCCGCCTTGGCGGAAGTTGTAGAGCAGCGGGCTCCATACGGCCGGATCCACGTGATGCGTACCGAGCACGACGACGCGCTCGTCGGCGTGTACACCGATCACCTCGGTCTCGACGCGGAAGAGCCGCCCCTCCCCGCCCGGTGTGAGCGCGATCGCCCTGGCCTCCATCAGGAGGGCGCATCGGCCACCCGAGGCGGCCGTACGGCGTCGGAGGCCGTCGGCGTGAGCCCGGCCGCGGCGAACTTGTCGCGCTCGAATCAGTACTCGAACCGGTGGATGGGACTGGACAGCCACCCGACTCGATGTTGCGGGCAGGTCGGCCGCCCGGCCGCCTACTGTGGAGGCATGGGCGAAATCGTCGTCGTGTATGAGCTCGACAAGCCAATGGCCAAGCACTCCTCCCTGGGGATACCGGCTGGTGAGAAACGGTCCGTCCGCAAGGTGCACGCCGCGCCCTCCGCCCCGGGGACGCCCTCGTCGACGGGACCGCGGACCCTCTGTGGCATGGACACCTTCGCCATGGAGACGGCCCGCTGGAAGCCCTCCGAGCACCCTGGGGCGCCCTGGCACCCCGCGGAGTATGCGTCCATGGTCTGTTCCGACTGCGATGCCGTGATCGAGACCTGACCGGCGTTCGGAGCATGCGACTCCAAACGGGGCCATTCCATATCCGTCAGATCCCGCGCCCCACCGCGGGCCCCGACGGAACGGCGCCCCCGGCCCGTCGGCGGCGGCTCCGAGCGGAGGCCGCCGTCCTCGACAGCCCCCAGCGCCCGCCTTCTCTACCGCTCAACCCCCTTGTTCCACGCACTCCTTGAAATGCTCCAGATCGCTGCGGACGAGCCGTTCGATCGCGTTCGTCTGGGCGAATCCCCTCAGCCCGCCGAAGGTCTCCCTGATCGCGTCGGGGTCGTACTCGAGCCGTGCCTGGACCCGGGTGCGGTTCTGGTTGATCGGCTGCAGTGAGAAGGACCCCGCCAGTTCGGGGGCGCTGGTGGTGTGCCACTCCATCACGCGTTCCCCCTTGCGATCGGAGATCTCGGCCTCGAACACCCGGGCCTGGCCGCCGGCTTCGACGTCCAGACGCGCTCGACCACCCGTCTCCGTACGGACCTCGCGCACTCCTTTCACGAACCGCGGATAGTTCTCCACGCGGTGGAGGTCGTCCCAAGCCTTGTCGATCGGCACTCCAACGTCGACGTGTTCTTCGAGGGTGCTCATGGCCCACCTCCATGTTCGGCTCATGACGCATGGGCTTTCTGTGTCCAGTGTGCGCCCGGTGGGGGTGGCCAGGCGGTGGCGCCGAGTGTTCCGGTGAACGCGATCCGCAACACGCATCGCTACGACCACGCTGTCCGTCACCACCGGCAGGTACCCGCATGCTGGTGACATGGACGTACGCCCCCCAGTGGTCGTGCTTTCGTCGGAGTCGGACGGGGGTCGGCGCGTGATGATCCGCGGCAAGTGCACGGGCGCCGCGTACAGCCTGTTCGACGTGCTGGACTTCCTGCACCGTGCCGGCCTGCCCGCAGAGGACCGGGTCATCGACGACCCGGAGCTGATCGAGTGGCGTGGTGGCGGACCGTACGACTGGGACAACACGGCGTAGCCACCGTAATCCCGGATTTCCGCCCCACCGCGTATCGCCGTCCTGGCGCGTTAGGGGTCTTCCCTGTCTGACCGCTTACAGAAAGGGCGACGGGGGCCTCCTCTACTCGTCTCCGATGCGTACGACCGCCAGCGTGATGTTGTCGGGTCCGCCCGCCGCGATGGCGGCTTTCCACAGTTCGAAGGCCGCCCGGCCGTCGTCGTGCTCCCGCGTCACCGCGTCGATCTCGTCCGGCGTCACCAGGTCGGTCAGGCCGTCCGTGCAGATGAGGTAGCGGTCGCCGGGCGACAGCGACGCGGCCGTCACGTGAGGACTGATGGGGCGGTAGCCGGGCGTACCGCCCAGGCACTGGGTGACGATGGACGTAGTGCGCTGCCCGGGTTCGAGCGGCGGGCTGTCGTCGACGCTCACCTGGCGCAGCCCGTCGCGGGAGGCCGCGAACACCCGGCTGTCACCCACGTTGAACGTCAGCAGCAAGCCGGGCTGTACGACGACGCCGGCGACGGTCGTCCCCATGGTGGCCAGCTCACTTCCGGTGCCGCCGGCGGCCCGGTACAGGGCGCGGTTGCAAGCGTTCAAGGCGTCGCGGACGGCGTCCTCGCTGCTCAGGGCGGGACCGATCGACGCGAGCCGGCGGGCGGCCAGGGCGCTGGCCACGTCGCCGCCGGGATGTCCGCCGAGCCCGTCGGCGACGGCGACCACGAGGGGCGTCCCCAGCGGGAAGACCAGGGTCTGCGGACTCTCGGTCACAGTGGCGCACAGTGTCCACGGTCCGACGACGAGGCTGTCCTCGTTCCGCTCGCGGAGCAGCCCGGGGTGGCTCAGCGCACTCACTGCGACGTACGGCATGGAGCGCCACCGCCTTCCCGCACCGGCACACCGCTGGTGGCCGGGCCCCGGACCCGCACACGAGTCCTCACGGCCGAAAGCCTGAGCCGAGAGATGGACCCTCACGAGACGTCCTGTCCGGGGCACTCCGAGAGTTGATGCCCGTCTCTCAGACGTCGGCCAGCCGCGCACACACGCAGAACTCGCGCGGTTCGGCCCAGCGGGCGCACTGGCGGGCGAAAGGTACGATGTCGCCCCGCCGCAGCGAATCCAGGCACACTGCGTCGGTCGGTTCCAACGCGCGCAGAGCCACCCGGCCGAGCCTGTCGATCCGACCACCCGCCAACCGATGAGCCGGGCAACAGCACCATTCTCCGCTGCGGCGCGCCCTCCGGCCACCGTCCACGGACGGTCACAGTGGCCCGCCGTACGCCAGGGAGCACACTGAAGTGGGTGGTGCCGGGGCTGGCAAGGGGGTGTCGACGGTGGCAAAGACGCAGCGCTCGAAGATGGCGACGTAACTCGCCCAGGCGGCGCAGCGACGTGCTCGAAGCCTGGCTCCTACTTTGGTGCTCTTCGGTTCCGCGGAGCGCAGGCGTGGCAGAACCTTCGCGCCGCGGTGAGGCCCGCGCGAAGGCTCCGAGGGTAAAACAGTCCCCGGTAGTGCTGCGCGTGTCCTGAAGCTTCAGTCGTCACTGTTGCCTCGGTATCGCGCCGGCTTGCCGGGGGCCTAAACCACATCCTGTCCAAGTCACTCCGCCGACTAGACGTCCTCACCGACTTTGTGGCTCTTTCGGTGTTGTGGCCTAGTAATCACTTTGCATGAAATATGCCACGAGTCAATAGGCTTTGGGAGTATTTTTCGGCATCCCACTCATGCCAGCAGCGGCAGACGCGCATCGAACTCCGTCGGCGACAGTGCATGAGAGGCGTGGGCGTCGTCCCGCCGACCTGACCGGGGCGGCTTGCCAGAGCCCCGCTCGCCCGGGGCCGGCGCTGGGGATGGCGAGTTCACGGCCAACGGTAAAAGCCTTCCCGCTCCTCCACGACGTACGGGGCCATGGCGGCACGCCGCTGCGTCTCCGGCTCAGAGGCCCGCCAGGGGTGTCCGGCCGAATGCGGCGCGTCGTCGCCCAGACGAAGTATTCCTCCATCCCAGCCTCCTCCGCTACGTCGGTCCGGCTTGTCGGCGCCCGTGCGACCACCGTAGGTCCGCAGCACCGATGGCGCCTGCGCGGCGATCTCACCTCCCACCGAGAATCCGACATGGAAGGAAGAACATGATGGACGCACATCCGCGTTCCAGGAGGAGAAGTACGAAATGACTAAATCCGGCCCTGGTGGTTCCGAGGGTGTGGCGGGCGGCAAATCGCGGTTCGATGACATCTACGACCGTCCGGACCCCCGCGCGTACTTCCAGCGGCTGGCCCCGCTTGAGTACGAGATCCCGCATCATGCCCAGCCGGTCTTCCGGCAGGCGGCAACCGACCGGGCTGCGTTCGACGACGGCCACCCCGGCAGGCTGGCGATGCTGGACGTGTGCTGCTCGTACGGGATCAATGCCGCGCTGCTCAACCACGACGTCACGCTGGCGGAGATGTACGAGCGGTACACCTCCTCTGCTTGCCAGACAATGTCGACGGCAGAGCTCGCCGCACGGGACAAGGAGTTCTATGCCGAGCGACGCCGACCGGACGCAGTGCCTGCCTTCGGCCTGGACGTCGCGGCACCCGCCGTGCAGTACGCGCTCGGGGTGGGACTGCTGGACGCCGCCTTCACCGATGACCTGGAACAGAACCCACTCAGCCCCGGTCTGAGGCGCGCGCTCGCCGAGGTCGGCCTCATCACGCTGACAGGCGGCGGCAGCTATATCACCGCCCGGACATTCACGGCACTGCTGGACAGTGCCAGAAGGCCGGTGTGGGTCAGCGCGTTCGTTCTGCGGACCGTGTCGTACCACCCGATCGTCCGGGCACTGGCCGCGCACGGTCTGAGCACCACCGTCGATGCCTCCCACACCTATCCGCAGCGTCTCTTCACCGACGAGCGGGAACAGCGGTATGCGATCAAGGCGGTACGGGCGCTGGGAGGTGATCCGGCAGGGCGCGAGAAGGACGGTCGTTTCCACAGCCTGCACTACGAGTCCCGGCCCGACACGCGGTGACAGTCAGGCGACCGAGCAGGGGCTCACCGTGCGCAGCCGACGTCCAGTACTTCGATCACGTCTCCGTGGACCGTGTAGACGAGCCAGCACCACTCGCCGAACGCTGCCGCCAGGTCCGGGGCCCGCATCTCCGCGTCCGCGGTGACCGCGACGATGAGCGCCATGATCTCCTCGTGCATCTCGTCCGGCACGTCGAAGAGCACGCTGACGGCGGGTTGAATCAGTTCGACTCGCATGACGCCCCCGCAGACGGGCAAGCAGGGCACCAGGTGAAGCGGCCTACACCGCTCGGCTCGATGACCGAAGAAAATCCCTCACGACCACCATAAATCCACTGTTTGCCGCGCGAGGCGGTACCCGCGGGCACGGCCTGGGTGCCGAAGGACCGAGCACGTCGGCCGCGGCACGGCATCGGCGTCAGCGGACAGCGGTGCGCGCTTGCCCGCCTCGGCGCCTGCCGTGCTCGGCCGAGGCCCGGGCGAGAAGGCTCTCTGCCTGTGCCACGGCGTCGGCGGCGTTGCGTTGTCCCATGAGGACGCAGAGTGTGTAGGCGGCGTCGTCGAGCCGGCAGTAACTGAGCGAGCTCAGCGGATCCCGCAGCAGAGCGGCCCATGCGGACCGGTAGGCGCGAAGCGCAGCGGCAGCGGTCCTGGCGTGGGGCATCAGCGTGTGGTCGCACTTCCCTGTGCCGGCAGGTCGGCCGTCGCAGGAGACCAGGCGGTCGCGGAGATGGCCACCCCGTGGCAGATGGCCGTGGCCTGGACGCCGTACTTCGCCGTGGCGAACGCGGACGAGACGGCCGCCCGCATCCGGGAGCGCGGCGGGACCGTGGCAGTGGGGCCGATCTCGTTCCCTCCCGGAAGGGCGGCGCTGCTCGCGGACCGCGACGGGGCCCGCTTCGGGGTGTGGCAGGGGAAACTCGTCACCGAGTGGGAGGCGTGGCGGCAGGCAGCGCCGACGTTCATCACCCTGCACACCCGTGACGCCTTCGACGCGGCCATCTTCTACGGCGGGGTCCTGCTCGACGTGGCCCTGGACCTCACCGACGGCATCGTCGGGGAACTGTCCCGCGTGACCGGCTACCGCCGCTGCACCTACGCCGGGTCGCTGCACCGCGTCCGGGAGACGATCGGCGACATCGACGTCCTCGTTGCGTCCGAGAAATCGGCGCCGCTGATGAAAGCGTTTCACCCAGCTGCCGTACGTCACGACTGCCCCTATGAGCGGGGTCCTGACTGTAACTGTCTGACCAGGTGGAAGACCTCCCGGGCCGCATAGCGCTTGAGGCAACGGACGATTTCGCCCGCGCGTGGGCGGCGTTGTTGGCGTCCAACTCGGCTTCCCTGACGTGTGATTGCCTCGCTCACCGGTTCGGGAACGCCGGTGATCGGCCGTACAGGCGGCCGAGATATCCGTCGCACCTGAGCGATGCGGAGTGGGCGGTCGTGCGCGACGCGATGCCGGTCCCCGGCTGGTTGGAGGGCCGCGGCGGGTAACCGGAGGGCTACTGCCACCGGCAGCTGGTCGACGCGGTGCGCTACCTGGTGGGCGGGGGGTATCACCTGGCGGGCGATGCCCGCGGACTTCCCCGCGTGGGACCGTGTCTACGCCTTCTTCCGGCGTTGGCGGGACAAGGGCCTGACCGCCGAGTTCCACGACCGGCTGCGCGACCGGGTCCGCGAGGCTGCGGTGAGGGCCCCACTGCGTAGCGGTGGGGAGGCGGGGCTGTCAGTCCCCTGTGCCATTGTTCGTGTCATGACCTCAGTCAAGGATCCAGAAGATTTTGTGGGCGTCACGGACACCATTGACGCCTTGTTACGGCAATGCGTGGATCACATCAACCGCAATCGCGACATGTGCACGCTCAAAGCAGAATGGTTCGCCTACATAGGGGAGTTGACGCTAGAGGGGGAGGTTACCTGGTTCGGGATGGGTCGCGGCGGCTGGTATCACGATGGACTGCCCACAGGACTGAGCAAGGCTCCGGTATATGCGGGCTTCTACTGGTGCCGGGAGGACGACAAGCCTCCGGTTGCCCGGGCCAACATCGTCGTCGTGCCGCTGGCGGACGCCGCCCGTATCGCGGCGGCCGACTGGGGCGACGGATATAACGGCTACGAACCGGCCCCGCTAGACGGATACGCCGTCTTGTGCAGCTCCCCGTTCGACCCGAAGCAGGCCGGAGTGGAAGGCGCCGAGGCCCATCTCCGCAATGCCAAGTGCATCATCGCGGCCGGAGACGCTGAGGGTCGCCAAGCCAACTATGCCGAGATCATCACCGATCCGGATCGCGGAGGCAACGCCCTGTTCTTTCCTGTCGAAGGGGAGGAGAGGGACGGCTACTCAGCAGTGGAGCCGGACGGAACCGTTGTCTGCCTCGCCTTCATCGACTACGACTTCGACTAGCGAGTGGCCTGACATGCGCACCGCCGTCTCAAGAACCGATTGCTTCCTCAGACCCGCAGGACGAGACCACGGGGAGGCTGACGTGGCGCTCGTCGCCGCCATGTTGCGGGTCGAGTCCTCCACCTACGGTGCGGACGGGTTCTCAGATCAGCAGGAGGCTACCGCCGGAGGCAAGCGCTGCCGACCATCCATTCCCCGCGCCATCCCGTGCCCTCGAACCGGGGGGCGTACATGCGGCCGGGCCCGACTCAGTACGCGACAGAGCCTTCGGCTGGGGCGAGCCAGCGGGGGGTCTGCATCGCCTGTTCTGTCACAGACGCCCCTATAACGGGGGCTATGGCTGTGTGGGCCTGACCAGCTGAAAGACCTCCCGAGCAGCGTAAACGGCGAGCTGACCAGGCGGCCGAGCAGCTGCGCAGAATCCTCTTGACCAGGAGTTCAGACAGCACTTCATCGTGCAGCGGGGACTCCGTCCTGGACGACGGACTTGTTGGGCCGGGCGTCGTGCCGGCGCACACTCCGGGCTGCGGCATCCCGACGGAACGACCCGCTCGTGCTGCGCATTCGCATCTCCTTCAACGACTCCCGGACGAAAGCCTTTGCGCCGGCGCGCGTGTCGTCGTGGGCTGTCGCCCCGGCATGGTCGCCAGATCCACCATCGCACCACGACAGACCGCTGCACGGCCATCCCCGCAGCGAGGAGCGCCGCCTGATTGCCGGGCCCGGGGTGTGGATCTGCTCCGACTGCGTCGCCCTGTGCGGCGAGAGTCGTCTTCCCCTGAACACCACGCATGGCCGACAACGATGGGCCAGTTCAGAGAAGTCACCAAGCCAAAGGAATTGGCGCCGTTCCACAGCGGTCGGGGCATCACAGACCTCCACGACAACCCCGAGCCCCACCAACCTATGAGCCCCCAATGCGGTTTGCTTCCCGACGACGCCGACGGGCGTCGCGGCCACGGCCGCCGCAGGCTGGACAGGTGGACTGGCCCGTCTCCGTCGCCCTCGCCCAGTCCGTACCGGCACTCCCCACCGGAACGGACTGGAGCTACGAGGTGAAACTGGACGGCCACAGAATGATCATGTGGCGGACCGGCGACGGGGTCCGGCTGCAGGCCCGCTCCGGACGCGATGTCACCGCCGTACGGGGAGACCTTGCCCTCGCCGGCGACCACCTCCCTGCCGGAGCCGTTCTCGACGGCGAGGCCGTCATCACCGCCGAGGACGGACGGATCAGCTTCGAGGCCGCACAAGCCCGAGTCGTCGTCGAGCAACTGCGCGATGAGGGCGTGCAGCGCCTCAAGGGCAGCGGAGAGATCGGCCCTGGTGCGACGCCGATCGGGTGGCAACGGGGATCCTGAGCGCGGTCTCCGGAGACGCGGCCATGCTGATCGCCACGGACCGCCTGGGCTATCTCGAAGTGGCGCTGACCGGAGCACTGGAGGGCCTGCGCCGCTCCGTGTAACGCGCTCACCTCTGCAGCGGCGCCGCGCTCGGCGACCCCCTCCTGGCGTGTCCGCCTCATTCCCGGGGCATGCCTCCGCGCGGAGCGACTCCCGTTGCCGCCGGGTCCCGGGCGGCTCGCCGTGGTGGCGCCGGAAGCCGGCCGCGAACGCCTAGGGCGAGCTGTAGCCGACGGTGCGGGCGATATTTGTCAGCCCGAGCTCGCCAGTACGCAGGTGGTCGCGGGCGAGAGCCATCCGCCAGTCGGTCAGGTACTGCATGGGAGTCTGGCCGAGGGCGTCGCGGAAGGTCCGTGCGAAGGCCGCCCGGGACAGGCCGCTGATCGCGGCGAGTTCGGGGACCGACCAGGGATGGCCGGCGTTCTCGTCCATGGCCTGCAGCGCGGTGTTCAGCCGGGGATCCGCGGATGCCTGGTACCAACGGGGCGCGGTCGAGCTGCGGCGGAAGTCGTTGCGGATGGCGAACACCAGGAGAACGCCGAGGAGCCGGTCCAGCACGGTGGGCCGGCCAGGCTCGGGGTGAGCAATTCGGCCCCCAGTACTCAAAGGGTCGCCAGCCGACGCACGACGTCGGCGGTGCAGGCTCGGCCGCGCGACGCCCACCCGAGTTGCACCACCACCCGTGTCCGATAAGTTCACTTTTGCGGACAGTCACGCAGCTGTCGGCGTTCCAGGCGCCGGTGCGGCTGCCGTATGCGGTCATGCGCCTTTCGGCGCCGAGCCGGCTCAGGGAAACCGCTCATGCCAGCGCCGTACGCCACCACCTGGTTCCTTACCTGAGGAGAACCATGACTGGGGAAGCAACTCCGAGATCAAACGTGGGGATCGGCGGCGGATGCCCTATGGGCGCCTTCGCTCGGCGGGCGCTCCTTCAGGGTGCGGCTGCGGGCCTGGCCGGAGCGACGGGCGGGACCGTCTTGGGCGACGGTGTGGCGCTCGCCGCCCCGGTGCGCAGCGGTCAGCGGCGCGTGATGTCGCGTGTGATTCCCCTGTACGGCCCTCACCAGGCCGGCATCCTCACTCCGCCCCAACAGGACGCGATCTTCCTCTCGTGCGACGTGACCGCCTCCGACCGTGCAGAACTCACGGAGTTGTTCCGCACGCTGACTTCGCGGGCCCGCTTCCTCACGGCGGGCGGCAGGCCCCCGAAGGAGCCCCCGCCCTCAACGCCATCGGACAGCGGCATCCTGGGACCCACGGTCGTCCCGGACGGTCTCACCCTGACCGTCGGAGTGGGCGCATCCCTGTTCGACGACCGCTACGGACTGAGCGGGCGCAAGCCGGTCCAGCTCGTGCCAATGAAGCCCTTCCTCCACGATGACCTGGATCCCGCCCTGAGTCAGGGGGACCTGCTCATCCAGATCTGTGCCGATCACCGCGACACGACGGTGCACGCACTGATCGACATCCTGACCCACACCAAGTCCGCGATGAAGCTGCGCTGGCGCATCGACGGTCAGCGCAACCCGGAACGCCCCGTGGGTGTCCGGCGCGACTGGTTCGGCTTCAAGGACGGCATCGCCAATCCGGACACCACCGACTCCGCGCAGATGAACCAGTGGGTCTGGGCCCAGCCGAAGTCCAGCGAACCGGACTGGGCCGCGGGCGGCACGTACCACGCGGTGCGTATCGTGCACTTCCACATCGAGGCGTGGCAGAAGGTGCCCGTCGCCGAGCAGGAGCGGATCTTCGGCCGCCGCAAGGCGAGCGGTGCTCCCATGTACGCCGTGGGCGAGAACGCCTCGGACCTCCTCGACCCCATCTACACCAATGACCCGCAGGGCCTGATCACCCCGCTGAACTGTCACATCCGCCGCGCCAATCCCCAGACCCCCGACACCGCGGCAACCAGCACCATCCTGCGCCGCAGTTACGACTACGACCGAAGCCCCAATGAGCCGGAACTCGACATGGGCCATGCGTTCGTCTGCTTCCAGCGAGAACTCAAGACCTACATCGCCATGCAGACCCGGCTGGAAGACGAGGCGCTGGTGCCCTACATCACGCCGAAGGGCGGGGGCTACTTCTTCGCACTTCCTGGAGTCCGGGACGAGAAGGACTACTACGCCCGCGGGCTGTTGACCTGAACTCGACCCCGACCCTTGTCACCCGGCGGCCGTCGGCCGTCGGCCGTCGGCACGATGCCGGCCGGTCCCGGACCAATCCCTTGTGATGCGCACAGGAGGCGAGATGTTCTCTGCCCTGCGGACCCGAGCCGGCAGCGGCCGCCGACACCCCAGGACACTCCGACCCGCCCTAGCCGCGACCATCGGCATCCTGTTGACCTCCTGCACCTCCGCCGGGTCGGCCGAAACGCATGCCGCAGCCAGGATGCCTGCGCCCTCCGACGGCCCCGGCTCCAGCGGCCGCGTGTATGTCACCAACCAGCAGGACAACACGCTCTCGGTCATCGACGCCCACACCTACAAGGTCCTCGCCACCGTAAAGACCGGTACAGCACCCGAAGGTGTCGCGGTCACCCCGGACGGCAGAAACGTCTACATCGCCGACAACGGTTCGGCCCAGGTAGCGGTGCTCGACACCCGCAACAACAAAATCACCACGACCGTGTCGGTGGAGAAGAGCCCCACGGGTGTCAGCATCACGCCCGACGGCAGATCGCTCTACGTCGCCAACGGCGGCTCGAACACCGTCTCGGTGATCGACACCGGAACCAACCGGATCACCGCGCGCATCCCGGTCGGCAAATCCCCGGTGAACGTGGCCTTCAGCCGTGACGGTAGTACCGCCTACGTCGCGAATTCCGGGTCGGGCACGCTGTCGGTCATCGACACCCGTACACGCCTGGTCACCGGGAACCTCCCCGCGGGGCGTTCCCCTGTGGGCGTCGTCGTCACCCCCGACGGCAAGTCCGCCTACGTCGCCGACGAGGTCGCAGCACGCGTCCTGGCCGTTGATACCCGCACCCGCAAGACCACTGAGGTGCCCGTCGGCGAAGGCCCCTTCGACGTGGCCATCGGGCCGGACGACAAATCGGTCTACGCCGCCGTACTCGGCCCGGGCAAGGTGTCTGTGATCGACACTGGCAGCAACCGCGTCTCGTCGGCCATCTCCGTGGGCCCTCCCGGCACCGACCCGTTCAACCTTGAGGTCACCAGCCACGGCATCTACGTCACGGAGCAGGCCGCGGGCACCCTCACGGTCATCGACCCCAAGTCCCGCAAGGTCCTCGCAACGGTCACCGTCGGCAACAGCCCCTACGGCGTGGCAGTGAGTTGAGCTCGTCCTGCCTTCCAAGCGCGGGTCGTGCGGTCCGGAGGCTATGGGCGGTGCCGGTTTCCTCGCGTGGTGCGAGGCGGGCGGCCTGGCCTCGAGCTTTCACGTGGGCCAGCGTCCGAGGTGTAATCGAAAACGAGAGAAGCACTCCTGACCTGCAACGATAGAGCTTGTCGAAGGTCCTGTCGGTTGCCAGGAAAGAAGCGCTTCCCAGGTGAAGAAACGTATCGGGTCCTATCCGCGTGTCCGCGTCGAGGGCGGTGGCCCCTTGGGGTCGTCAGCCAGGCGGGCGGCGTGCTTCTGGTGGAGACCGTCCGCAAGACCGGGCTGGATCAGGCCACATCGGCCGCTCCGGCGTCCTGGCGCAGGCCGCGGGGAGTGCACGAGCCGAGCAGGATCCTGCTGAATGTCGCGCTCGCGGTCGCACGGTGCCCGCGCCGGAGTCTGCACGCCCTCATAACGCGCGTGTTCGAAGCCCCACGGGGGCGTTCCCGCAGGGCTTCGTCGTCTCACACAGCCCCTATGAGCGGGGTCCTGGCTGTAGCCGTCCGACCAGGTGGAAGACCTCGCGGGCAGCCTCTCGGCTCCCCACTTCCTGGCCTACTTCAGCAGATCGCGGTATCCCGCAGAGCGTCGACGACAAGTCTGCGGGGCAGGCGGCGTACTGGACATGGTCGAACTGGACATGCCCGTCCCCCTTCCGGTCCGATGGCGCGTCACGTTGCCGGTACCGGGCCGCATCGGGCGGTCAGAATCGTGGGGACGATGGGCTGTACTCTCCACTGCTTCCGGAGCTTCTACGCCTCACCGTTCGAAGCCGCCGCGGCCCCGGTCAGGAGCAGAGTCACCAACCGCGTGAGCCGGGGGCGAACTCGGAGGCCACCTCGCCACATGGGGCTGCCCACCATGAGCACCCCGTCCGTCCGACCGGCCCGGGACGGCCGGATACAGTGCGCGCGACGGCAGCTTGGTTGCTCAAGGAGGGGAAGCGTGACCGACACCAGCGAAACCCGATCCGCCGACAGTGCAGCGCACGCGACTCAGCAGAGCCGACTGCACCGCCTGATGCGCTACCTCCCCCTGATCGCCCCTGTCCTGCTGTGGACCGTGCCCGGCTGGCTGCTGCTGCACACCGGCCAGCACTGGCCGCTCCCTGTCACGCTCGCCGGCACCACCCTGTTCGCCCTCGGCCTGATCGGTATGCCGCTCGCGATGGTGCGCGGCCACGGCCGACGCCAGCAGGACTGGGCGGCGATCGTCGGAGACACCCTGCTGGGCACCATCTGGACCCTGTTCACCTGGTCCGTCGTGCTCGGCGTCCCGCTGCGGCTCGTCCTGACCGTGACCGGCGTCGGCGACGGCCAGGACCGGGCCCGGATCGTCACCTGGGCGGTCCTCGGCGCAGCCACCGTGCTGCTCACCTGGGGGTACGCCGAGGCCCGCCGGGTACCACGGGTACGCCGCCTGGACGTCCAACTTCCGCGCCTGGGGGCCGGGTTGGACGGCACGCGCGTCGTCCTCATCACCGACACCCACTACGGCCCGCTCGACCGCGCCCGCTGGTCGGCGCGGGTCTGCGAGACGGTCAACACGCTGAAGGCCGACCTGGTCTGCCACACCGGCGACATCGCGGACGGCACGGCCGAACGCCGCCGCGCCCAGGCCGCCCCACTCGGCACCGTGCGAGCCACCCGGGCCCGGGTCTACGTCACCGGCAACCACGAGTACTACAGCGAGGCCCAGGGCTGGGTCGACCTGATGGACGAGCTGGGCTGGGAGCCGCTGCGCAACCGTCATCTGCTGCTCGAACGCGGCGGCGACACCCTTGTGGTCGCCGGCGTGGATGACGTCACCGCCGAATCCTCCGGCCTCGCCGGCCACGGCGCCCACCTCGCCGGAGCCCTGCACGGCGCCGACCCCGACCACCCCGTCCTGCTCCTGGCCCACCAGCCCAAGTTCGTCGACCGGGCGGCAGCCGGCGGCGTCGACCTCCAGCTCTCCGGCCACACCCACGGCGGCCAGATCTGGCCCTTCCACCACCTGGTCCGCATCGACCAGCCCGCCCTCGCCGGCCTCAGCCGCCACGGCACCCGCACCCTCCTCTACACCAGCCGCGGCACCGGCTTCTGGGGCCCGCCCTTCCGCGTCTTCGCCCCCAGCGAGATCACCCTGCTCATACTCCGCTCCCCGCAGCGGCCCCCCACGCCGTAGCGCTGGGCGGGCCGGCGGTTCCGCCTGGAGATGCTGCAGTGCGCCGGCACCCCGAAGAAGGGCTCCGCATCCTGCAACGCCCCGCGCGTCACCAGCGGCACCACCGCCTTCCAGGAAGAGCAGGCGGCGAAGAAGGGCATCGCACCCCAGACCGTCCGGCCGAACGCCGCCGCGGACTCCCCCACCGGCTACGGCCCCAGCGACCTGCAGTCGGCCTACGGCCTGGCCTCCGCCGCCTCCGCCAGCGGCTCCGGCAGGACCATCGCCATCGTCGACGCCTACGACGACCCGAACGCCGAGTCGGACCTGGCCAACACCCACGACCGTCAGGCTCTGATGCCCCTGTCCGGAGCCTCCCGCCGATCCGCTCCACCGCGGGCCGCACCGACGCCGGCCGGCCAAGCTCCACGGGGCAAGGGCTGTGACTACTTCCACTGGTTGTGTGAACTGCGTATTTACGCGGCCGACCTCGATCGTGTGTGGAGCGAGCCGAGGTGTACGCGATTTCGATGGCCCTGGGAGTGCCGGAGGCGAGGGCGTCACCGGGAGAGGCCGCCGGCGCAGTCGATTCCCCCGCCAGGGCAGAGACGACGGCACACACGGAGCGCGCGGCGTCCAGCGGCTCCTGCATGCCGGCCACCATGCAGGCGAAGCCGGTGTCCTGCGAACCGGCACACCGCGTCATTCCGAAGGAATGCGAAACTCGAATTCGGGACGGTCCCACGGCACGGCGGGCGGGTTCGCGAGCGCGGTCCCGGTCCGCACTGCACCAACGCGGTGGTAGAAGTCCTCGGCGGGAATATGCGACACGACCTTGACACGGTCGAGCCCGGCGGCACGGGCCTCGGACTGCATGTGCGCGACGAGCAGCCGTCCAATACCCCGTCCTTGCGCTTCGTCGGCGACGAACAGCAGGTCGAGCTCCGGTGGAGCGAGGACGAGCGAGTAGAACCCGAGGACCCGGCCTCCATGTTCGTCGGCGCCGACGGCTACGAAGGCGCGGTGGGCTTCGATGTAATCAGGACCGACCCGGTAGCCCGCGACTGCGGCTGCGTACTTACCCTCGTAGGCGCCTGAGCCACGCACGAGCCGCGTGAGCCGTTTGGCATCCCGCGCGACGGCCCTCCGTATCGTGATCGGCTGGCTGATCGGGGAAGTGCGTGAACTCATCGGGAGAGTATTTCGCACCGGGGAATGCCGTCCTGCGGCGGGTCGGCTGCTCGGGCAGGCGTTCCTGCACCGCTCCCGGGAACCACTCGTGCGAGCGCAACCGATCTCACGCCGAAGCCGCGCCGGAGCGCTTCGGTGCCAGGGTGAGCGTGCCGCCGATGAGGCCGGCGAGCACCCAGGGGTCGGTCCAGCCCATGGTGTGTCCGCCGTAGGGCTGGATGCCGTAGGTGATGGCGGCCAGCAGTGCCGTCAGCCCGGCGGCAAAGGTGAGGTTTCCCCACCAGTCGATCCGCCCGGGATTGCGGATGCCCGTCTCGTGCAGCGACTTGTACGCCCACACGGTGCCGATCAGTCCGATCGGCACGTTGACCCAGAAGATGGAGCGCCAGTTCCACTCCACGAGCGCGCCGCCGAGGACCAGGCCGATGAACGTGCCGGCGATGCCGGCGACCATGTTCACGCCGAGGGCCATGCCGCGCTGCCGGGCGGGGAAGGCGTCGGTGAGGATGGCGGTCGAGTTGGCCATCAGCATCGCGCCGCCGACGGCTTGCACGATGCGCCATCCGATCAGCCACAGCGCACCGGCCGAGCCGTGCAGCGGGTCGGCGGAGAGGATCACCGAGGTGACGGTGAAGACGACGAATCCCGCGTTGTAGATGCATACCCGGCCCCGCATGTCGCCGAGTCGGCCGAGGGTGACGACCAGCACGGCGGTGACCAGCAGGTAGCCCATCAGCATCCACAGCAGGTAGCTGACGTTGCCGGGCTGGAGCGGGTCGAGACGGAGGCCGGTGAAGATGCCGGGCAGCGAGATCAGCACGATCGAGCCGTTGACGGTCGCGATCAGCACGCCGAGCGTGGTGTTGGTCAGCGCCACCCATTTGTAGCGGGGGTGGTCGGCGCTGATCCAGGCACGGCGACCGCGGGGCCGAACGCCGGGGGCACTGCCTGCCGGGCTGGGGGTTTGGTCGGTGGTCACCGGCAGTCCTCCCTCCTTGCTTCCTGTCGGAAGAGCGGGTCAGTTCACGGCTGCCGGGCTGAGCGCGGGTGTGGCCGCGAAAGTCGTCCACGGAGCGCGGTCGACGACCAGGTGGCGCAGCGTGCGTACCTGGCGTGGTGCGTTCCAGCCGAGTACGCCGACCACCCTCCCGTGGTGCCCGTAGGCGGCGGCGAAGTGGCCGTCCGACGGGTCGCCGTAGACGATCCGCATCTCCGCGTCCGGCGGGAAGATCCCGTACGCCTGGATCCTGGTGTCGTACTGGTCGGTCCAGAAGTAGGGCACGGGAGCGAACGGGGTGACGTCGCCGAGCAGGTTGCCGGCCGCGGCCATGGCCTGTTCGGTGGCGTTCATCCGGTGCTCCAGCCGCATGCGGGTGCCGAAGTGGGCATTGGGCCAGGAGGCGACGTCGCCGGCGGCGTAGATCCCGGGTGCCGCCTGGCAATATGCATCGCACTCCACCCCGTCTCCCAGCGGCAGGCCCGAACCTTCCAGCCAGCCGGTCGCGGGCCTGGCGCCGAGGGCCAGGACGACGGTGTCGGCCGGGAGCGTGGTGCCGTCGCCGAGTTCCACTCCGGTCACCCGGCCGCCTGCGCCGCGCAGCCGACGTACCGGCACTCCGCAGCGCAGGCGTGTTCCGTGGTCCCTGTGCAACGCGGCGACGAGCGCACCGATCCGGTCCCCGAACGGGCGCCGCACCGGGACCGGCTCCGGCTCGGCCACGGTCACGTCCAGGCCCATGGCCCGTGCGGCCGCGGCCACCTCGGTGCCGAGAAATCCGGCGCCGACCACGACGACCTGGGGCCCGGCTCGCAGCGCGGCTCGCAGGGCGATCGCGTCGTCGAGCGAGCGCAGGACATGGACTCCGGCCAGATCGCTGTCGGGCAGGCGCCGGGGAGCCACACCGGTGGCGATGACCAGCGCGTCGAAGCCCATGCTCTCGCCGCCTCCCAGGCGCACCCGGCGGCCCGGGACGTCCAGGGCGACCGCGCGCTGTCCCAGCAGCAGGTCGGCCCGCAGCCGCGCGAGATCCGGCAGGGAGCGCAGGGTGGCGCGTTCGGGCTCCCAGGCGCCGGTCAGGATCTGCTTGGACAGCGGCGGCCGGTCGTACGGCGGACGGGACTCCTCACCGATCAGCGTGAGGGTGCCGCCCCAGCCTCGGCGGCGGAGGGTCTCGGCCGCGGTCAGGCCGGCGGCCGAGGCTCCCACGATGACGATCCGGTTCACTCCTTCGTCTCCTGTTCTTCCAGCCAGATGGCCTGGGCCGGGCAGAGGGCGACGGCCTGCCGGACGTCGTCCGCGAGGCCCTCAGGCGGGGTCTCGACGCGCAGGACGACGATGCCGTCCTCCTCGCGCTGGTCGAACACCTCCGGTGCGCTCAGCACGCACTGGCCGGAGGCCACACACTTGTTCTGGTCGACGATCACCTTCATCGGATCCTCCTTTCCTGCGCGGCACTTGGCCGCGCTCACCAGGTGACGGGCAGTTCGTAGACGCCGTAGACGTTCCCGTCGTGCTTGAACGGGATCTCGTCGAGATCCACGGCGAGCTTCAACGTGGGGATGCGGCGGTAGAGAGTGCTGTAGACGACCTGCAGCTCCACCCGGGCCAGCGGCTGGCCCAGGCACTGGTGGACGCCGAAGCCGAAGGCCACGTGGTGGCGGGGGTTGCGGTCGATGTCCAGTTGGTCGGGGTCGGGGTCGGGGAAGGCGTCGGGATCGCGGTTGGCGACGTCGTTGGCGAGGACGACGCCCTCACCGGTGCGGATGGTCACGCCGCCGACCTCGATGTCCTCCAGGGCCACCCGGCGCCGTCCGCTGTGCACGATGGTGAGGTAGCGCAGGAGTTCCTCGACCGCCGAAGCGACCAGCTTCGGATCATCGCTCTCGCGCAGCCGGGCCAGCTGGTCCGGGTTCTGCAGCAGGGCCAGGGTGCCCAGCGCGATCATGTTCGCGGTGGTCTCGTGCCCGGCGGTCAGCAGCAGCATCCCCATGCCGGCCGCTTCGTGCCGGGAGAGCTCGTCGGCCCTGACCCGCTCGGCCAGCGTGGAGAGCACGTCGTCGGCCGGGTGGGCGAGTTTGACGCCGATCTGCCGGTCCAGGTAGTCGAGCAGTTGCTGTGTGGCCACCCGCGCCTGCTCCACGGTGCTGTCCCTCTTGACCAGGATCTTGCTGTTGGCCTGGAAGAAGTCGTGGTCGGCATACGGGACGCCGAGCAGCTCGCAGATCACCAGCGACGGCACCGGCAACGCGAACGCCTCGACCAGGTCCGCCGGCCTGGGCCCGGCGAGCATGGTGTCGATCAGGCCGTCGACGATCTTCTCAATGGCAGGCCGCAGCGCCTCCACCTGCCTGATGGAGAAGGTTGCGGTCACCATCCGGCGAAGCCGGGCGTGCTCCGGATCATCCATGTTGATGAAGGTCCGCGACTGCCTCCGGCGCTCCTTTTGGGCCGGGCTCAGATGGGGGTAGTGCGGGCGGTCGCTCTCCGAGCTGATCCGTGGATCGGCAAGCAGTGCCCGTACGTCGTCGTAGCGGGTGACCAGCCACGGGGTTCTGCCGTCCCACAGCCGCACCCGGCTGATCGGAGCCTGGTCCTGCAGAGTGTGCAGAGCCGGCGGCGGATCGAAGGGGCAGCGGGCAGCCCGGGCCATGGGGTAGTCCGGTACCTGCGCCGACGGCACATCGGTGCCGGGTGCCGAGAAGGTGTTCATGGTTCTCCGCCCTTTCCGGAAGTCGGATATGGGGGCAGTGCCGGGACCGGGCCCGGCGCGCGTGGGGCGCGACGGGGCAGCGGAGCAGGTCCCGCCTGCTGGAGGAGACACCGAAGAGCGCAGCCAGGAGGCTCAGGAGGGTGATTCGCCGCCGGAAACGCGGGGTTGTGGGGCGGCTTGGATCATCCGCCGCACGATGGGCAGGGCCGTGCGCATGGCCTCGCCCAGCGCCCGCACGTCCTGCTCGGGCAACGCGGCCAGCATGTCGGCCACCCGGGCACCCTGCGCGCGCCGGCGCTCGGCCATCAGCTCTCGCCCGGCTCCCGTGATGGCAACGAGGCGGACCCGCCCGTCCTCGGGATGGCCCACTCGAGTGGCCAGGCCCTGGTCTTCCAGCCGATGCACCAGGGCTGTCATCGACGGTTGGGCGATTCCCTCCGCCGCTGCCAGCGCGGTCAGCCGGATCGGACCTTCCTGCTCCAGCCGGCTGAGCGCCGCGGCGGTGGTCAGACTCATGCTCTGCCGGCAGGGCCCTGCTCGCAGTCCGTCGGCATCCGTCGGCACATGGACCCTGGCGCACCGCCCGGAAGCCGCCGGAGAAGCTCGCAAGATCACCAAAGAACTCCTGGCTCGGTGGAGTGTCGCCGAGGACGCGGCCGACTCGGTCCTTCTGACCGTCTCCGAACTCGTCACCAACGCCGTGGAGCATGCCCGGCCCCCACTGAACTTCGGACTGAGCCGCGACCCGGGCACTCAGCGAGTGCACATCGAGGTGTCCGACGGAGGCCCTGCCGCCATGGACGGCGACTGGGCAGGCAGCTGCACCCCCCACGAGCACGGCCGCGGACTGGAGATCGTCGATCAGCTCACCGCCGCGCACGGCGACCGTGCGGAACCCGGACGCGCCGTCCACTGGGCCGACGTCACCAGCGTGCCCTGACTCGACCGTGCGACAGAGCCCGGCGCGCGCGATCGTCCCCGCGTCCCGTGCCGCGCGGCGAGTGAGCATCGGGTACGCCCGCGCCTCAACCACCCGGCAGGCGTCGGCGAGGCGGCTCAAAGCTCTCCTGCTCACGCGGTCGGCAGCATCTCCATGAACGGCGCCAAGCCGCCTTGAGGGGCGCTCAGTAGCCGAAGAAGCGAGGGGACCGCCTTCCGACCTGCAGCCCCCGCTGAGATGTAACGCCCTGAACTGCCGTCGAGGTGTCGACGCTATCCACGTTGGTCATCGCCGGATGCCCGCCACGGCCCCGAGACACCCTGAGCTCACTACCCGACGACAGGTTCCAGGACGAACACCGGGAACTGCCGCGAGGTCTTCTTCTGCATCTCGGCGTATCTCGGAAAGACAGCGACCGCGCGCCGCCACCACTCGGCCCTTTCCTCGCCGGTGGCCTCATGGGCCGTCATGTCCTGCTGTACGGGGCCGTCCTGGAGTTCGACATGCGGATCGGCCTTGACGTTGAAGTACCACAGCGGATGCCTGGGGGATCCGCCCAGCGAGCCGACCACCGCATAACGCCCCTCGTGCTCGACGCGCATCACCGGCACCTTGCGGATCTTGCCGGTCTTGGCGCCCCGGGTGCTCATCACCACCACGGGCCACCCCGTGTCCCACAGTGTCGTCCCCCTTGCGCCGCCGGAGCTCTCGTACACCTCCACTTGCTCGCGCACCCACTGCGTCGTGCTGGGTCCATACTCGCCCTCAAGAGGCATGGCATCCGTCCCTTCGTCGCAGGAAGGTCCTCGCACCGGCTCCAACGCCGGTGCAGGCATCAGACATTCCGGACATTGGATGGCCTCACAGGTGGACGTCCCGCCCTCGGTCGGGCCCGGCCTGTCGCCTGAGGCCATCGCCCCGAGAACCCACTGGAGCTCGTCGTCACCTCGGGCAAGAACCAGGGCAAGCGCCCCTCGGTCGCCGCGGCCTACCGCATCCTGGCCGAGGGCGAAACCGTCGAGCTCATTACCGGATTCTCTTCGGGGCTACGCGCCTTGCTCTGTGAGTGTGACCTTCCGTCCGGTGCGTGCCGCTTCCCGGATCCGCTCCAGCATGCGGTGTCGCCGGACGGCGTGCCGGAAGTCGGGAACGCCGTCCTCGTCCGGCGCAAGGCTCCCGGTGATCTGGTCGCGCAGAAGCGCGTACTGGTGGGCGACGTTGCAGGCGGGTTCGGCGGATCGCTCGGTCCATTGCGTCAGCGAGCGCTGATAGCGGGCGGGAACCGGAAGTTCGGTCAACGCGCCCTCTTCTCCTCGGGCGCCGTACAGCCGCAGCCGCCCCTGGAACCACAGAGCCTGGTCGGCCTTGACGACGAGATCGCCCTCCGTGCCGTTGATCTCCCAATGAAACGCGGTGGCGCGGGAGGTCCCACCGCGGAAGTGCATCGCGGCCACGGCCCCCGACTCCAGCACCCCCGTGACGGCGATCTGATCCTCTGCGCTCTTGGCCGCGACCGCCCCGCTCGTGACGTGGACGACCTCCGGGCGCAGGTTCTCGATGAGAGCCGACACCTCGCGGAACTCCCCGAGCACCATGGTCAGCGCGTCGACCGAGTGCCCGAAGGGGATCGACAGCAGCGTGGCGCCGCTCGTTACGTCCAGAATGTACGCATAGTTGTCGTCGTACGTGGCGCCCCCGATCCAGCCCGACCCGAGCATGCTGGTCGACAGCACCCGCCCCACGTAGCCGTCGGCGACCAGGTCCCGCAGATACCGAAGCGGCGGCGCCGACCGGGCCTGCAGACCGACAGCCGTGAGCACACCCTTGCGCTGCGCGAGGTCGGCCAGTTCTTCGGCCTGCGCGAGGTCGGCACCGAGCGGCCACTCGCTGAACACCGTCTTCCCCGCTTCCAGCGCGGGCCGGATGAGCTCCAGGTGGTGCGGAACCTTCACCGTCACCACCACGAGATCGACTTCCGCACTGCGGGCCAGCCCCTCTGCACTGTCGAAGGCCAGCGGCACCGCGTACTTCTCGCCGGCCGCACGCGCCGACTCGGCGCTGCCGGCGCTCAGCGCCCGCACCTCGTATCCGTCGAGCCCGGCCAGCGCCGGCACATGGGCGGTGGCCGCCCACCCGCCGCTCGCGCTCAGCCCGACGACACCGACACGAATCGGCTCCCGATGAGGGGAAGTGGACGTCATGTGCACCCCAGCGTTCGCGACCGCCTGCTCTCTCACCTCAAAACGGCCCATAGCCATGGAGGACACGGTCCAGGCATCACGTTCAGCGACATGTCGATCGGTTCGCCGCTCGTCAACGGCACCTCAACTCGGCGAGTTCGCCTCCCCGCACCCTGCCCTGCGGCTCGTCGTCGCCGCCGAACCGGCTGAGGACGCCCGAACGCGGCGGCGGTCTCTTGTTTTTCGTCGGCCAGGATCTCGCTGTAGGCCAGTCTGGAGTGGTCGTCCACGGCGTTGTGGAGGTAGCTGTAGCCGCCACCAACGCGGTTCTTGCGGCCGGCCTGACGGCCCAGGGCCTGATGGGCGTGCACCGCGCAAAGATCAAGTTCGCAACCGGCGGCGGCTGCTCGATGCGGCCCGCCTGGCCTTCGCCGAGCAGGGACCCGACCTGAGCATCGAGGCCATCGCCCGGACCGCGGGAGTGGGAGCGACCACCTTCTACCGGCACTTCGCGACCAAGGACGACCTTGTCCTCCAACTGCTGGAGGACTTGGCGCGCGGCGCAGGCCAGGTCGCGGATGAGGCCGCCGCCATCGCCGACGACTGGGAGGCCTTCTGCGCGGTGTTCACCCGCGGGTGCGTGCTCGATGACGCGGGGCTGCGGTTGTTCGACGCTCTGTGCAAGACGAGCCCGCAAGCGGCCGAGCGGGGGACGACTCTCACCGCCTCCTTGATCACCCCGGTCGCCGACCGGGCCTGGCAAAGCGGCCAACTGCGCGGGGACGTCACCGCCGAAGACGTGGCGGCGTTCATGCGCATGGCCGACTCGGCCTCAACCCCCCGGCAGCGTGAGAGCGCGCACGAGGTGATGCTGGCCGGCCTGCGCACCCCGGCCGAGTAGCGGCATCCTGTTCCCGGCCTACGGCGGAGGCCGCCTGCCAAGCCGGGCTGGTTGCCGCCCAGCTCCTCGCCGGTGGTCGACCCCGGCCGGCATCTGGGCGGCATTGACTGCGGCCGGGAAGTGCACGCGTGGGGTGCACCGCCCATGCCGCCCAACGGCCTGTGGGCACCTCAGCCGCGAGAACACCTTGCCCCGGCAGCCGAAGGATCAGCGGCAGTGGCGCCCTGACCACGACTTTGCGGTGGGGTCAGAGGCAGGGAGCGGCCCCCGCCGCTTCAAGATCATCCCGCGGCGACCCCGTGACTCACCTGAGCCGACCCTCCTGACGGACAGCCCAGGCAATCACTAACTTCCGTTCCGAGGCCCAGAGGCCTGCCTGGGGTGCACCTCCATCGCCCCCGGCCGCGTCGCGCGTGTCGCCTCGGCGTCAGCAGCTCGGTCATGCCAGGGACATCATCATCTCCTGCAGCTCCGTGCCGACATGCTGCCCAGCAGCACAGCGGCACGATCCTTCGTCGCGAACAAACGACATCTGGCCCGGTTCGCACGCACGACCAGCAGTAACGAACAAGCCTCAGCCGCATGGCCGTTCCTAACCTGCGTGGGCAGAACACCTAGCCATCAACGCCGCACTCAAGGCAAGTCTCTGCTCCTGACGAGCGAAGATGTCCCGACCGGGGCTGCCGCTCTCCCGCCCTCCAGCAACAACAGCCATATCGGCCCACAGGCATTCCGCGGCTGTCACCATGGCGTCCATGGAAAGCGAACTGCCACCGGGCCAGCCTCCGCGAGTCCTCAACCCTCTCTGGATCATCGCGCTCTTCCTGGGGCTCTCAGAGACCACCGTAGGAATTGCCGCTGCTCTATCGAGCGGCTGGGTCCAAGGGCTGCTCGCAGTGTTCGCAGTCGCGTTTCCCGTCCTGGTCTCTGCCGTGTTCTTCTTCATATTGTGGCAGCGGCCGGAGGTGCTCTACGCACCCGGGGATTTCCCCGAGCACGTATCGATCAACACCTATGTGGACGGCATGCGCCGACGGGCAGCAGCAGGTCCCGATGCCATCCAAGCGGTCGTCAACGACATGCTGCGGACCGTTCTGCCCGATGCTTTGAGCAGTGCCTCGGACGCCTCGGACGTGGTGGAGGAGACGTTGGCCAATGCCAACCAGGTCCTCGTGGAGCGTACTCTGAGCGTCGATATCAGCCCCATAACGGGAGTTCCCGGAGACCTGTTCCGTTCCACGGTCTACAGCACGCAGACGGTGAGCGATTTTCTCGACGCCCTCTGGGAGCACCTCAGGGACTTCGTCGCGCCGTTCAGATATGGCCGTGACTGGATTCTGGTCGATCAGCAGAACAACAAGCCGCTCAGGAACCTGGGGTCCTACTGGTCCGAGAGGAATGATACGGAGGCCGACTACAGGCTCCTCAGCGGCGTGGGCATTACCCCTGCGTCCCACCTCGTCGCGAGGCGCCGCTGAGCACCATCTGCGGGGACACGGCGAGGCCAAGACCGACGCCCGTGACGCCTTCGTCATCGCGGACGCGGCCCGCGTTGTGCCTCACACGCTCCGCTCGGTCGACCTCGAAGACGAGACCATCGCCGAGCTGGAGATGGTCGTCGGGTTCGACGACGACCTGGCCGGCGAAGCAACTCGCATCTCCAACCGGCTGCGGGGGCTGCTGACGCAGATCCATCCGCACCTGGAGCGAGTTCTCGGTCCGCGCATCCAGCACCCGGCCGTGCTCATGCTGCTGGAACGGCTCGGATCCCCAGCGCAGATCCGCAAGGCCGGACGACGACGGCTGATCAGCTTGATCCGGCCGAAGGCCCCGAGGATGGCCGAGCGCCTGGTCGAGGACATCTTCACCGCCCTGGACGAGCAGACCGTAATCGTTCGCTCTTCCTTGCGTGCCCTACGCGGAATGGTCACGTGCTGGGCCACGTTCATGGACACCAGCCGACGTGTCACGGCTCGATTCAGAGCGTCAGCCAGTACGTCCTGGGCCACTCCGCCGTACTGCACGGCCCCGACGACCAGGCCCTGTACGTCGCCGACCGCCCGCTGCGCCCCCACCAGTTCGTCGGCATCCGGGAACCGGACGGCATCGCCGTGCCCAACGATCCCGCACGTGCAGCAGCACAGATCGCCCGCCGGCTGCTGCCCCGCTACGCGACCGCCCGAAACGCGGTCCGTCACAACGCCCGGCGGGAGCCCGAGCCCCCGCACTGCAAGGGGCCGCCGCAGGTCGCGCAGGTCCTCACCCTGACCTGGTACGAAGACGTTCCTTCATCGCCCGCCCCACCGTCGGCCCGGGGTTCAGCGGCATCCACGTCCAGCTCGACGGCGCACCCAGCCACCACCTGCCTCTCCTCCTGGCCGCCTACCAGCACAAGTTCGGACGCGACGTGGAGGCCATGTCCCGTCACCTCATCGACGATGTCGCCGTCGGCTGGGACGAGCTGGGCACCGATCTCCTCGACGATGCCCCACCCACGCTCGTGGCCGCGCTGACCGGCGGCGAGCACTGGCCCAGCCGTACGCTCGACCACCTGATCACCCCGGACGGCTCCCCGCCTGTGCGCATGACGGTCACCGACGAGACCGCCGAGGCGCAGGACATCCAGTGGGGCTACGTCCTTCGCGAAGAGGGAATCGAGGTGATCAGCTTGCTCCACGAGGACATCGGCCCGGTCGTGGGCTGGGCCACCGACCCGCGCACCGCCTTCAGCGACCACCCTGCGGCCTGGTCCTCCCTCGCCCCCGCGCCAGCCATCCGGGCATCGCGCAATACGCCGCCCCAGAGTGCTCCCGCCGCATCCCCGGCGAGGGCCGGCACCCCACGCCCCGCCACGCGCCGCTAGTGGGAGGCCGTGATCGCGCTCGACGGTGCCTCGCCCGACCGCCTGCCGCCCCCGCTCGCGCAGGACCCCCGCGTCCGCACCCTTGCTCTGCCCCGGCCGGTCGGCGCCGCATGCGCCCGGAATCTGGCCCTCGCCCACGTCCGCACCCGGTACACGAACTGGGCGGACGACGATGACGAGTTCCCCGACGACGCCATGTCCGTACGGCTGGACGCCCTGGAGTCGACCGGGGTCGGCTGGTGTGCGGGATGGAGCGAGGACCAGCACCCCGACGGCTCGACCACCCTGTGGCGATGCCCCACTCCGCCCGGCCGGCACGAGGCCGGCGACGTGTGGACGTACTGGAAGTCGCCGGCGGACACCATCCCCATCGGGCCGACCACGATCCTCGCCCGCACCGACCTCGTGCGCGCCGCTCCGACGGGCGGTCTCGTTCAGGGCGAGGACTACTGCGCGGCCATCGGCGTCTCCGCTCTCGCGCCCGGAATCCTGCTGCCGGTCCCTGTGTACAGATACCGAAAATGGAATGGGCAGATGACGGCCCAGGTGGGATACGACCAGCTGGAGGCGGCGGCCCGAAAGCATGCCTGGCAGTACGGCCGCAGTCTGCGCTCCGTCCTGCGCCGCGGCGAGGATGTAGGATCCGCGATTCCGTGAGCACTGTCGGCTGATCATGAGCACTGTCCGAGCAAATCCGGGTGATCATGAGCACTGGCTCAACGACCTGCCCCGGGGCCCGGGGCAGATTACCGAGGCGGCGTACGGCTTCGGTGCAGCCCAGTACGTTGACGCCTTCTGCGACCTCGGTGCCCTGTTCGCCAAGAACCAGGTCCGAACCGGCCCACACGCAGTGAAGGCCCGGTGGATACCAGGGCCTTCACGTCTGAGTAGCGGGGACAGGATTTGAACCTGCGACCTCTGGGTTATGAGCCCAGCGAGCTACCGAGCTGCTCCACCCCGCGTCGGTACGGTGAACTGTACGGCACCGACCCGGGTCGGCCCAATCGACTTTCGCCTGCGCTCCGACTGAGCCCGATTGCTCATGATCGACCGACATGGCCACTGCTCACCCAGTCCGGATTCTGACGTTCCCGCAGGAACGAGTGCTCACGGAACTGCGGACCCTACAGCAATGTAGGACCCACGACTTCACTGACAATGAAGGCGCTTCGTTGACAGCAGATTGGCAAATCCACGATCCCGCATCGGGCGCGCGACGCTGTACAAGTACTTCCCGGACGTCGAATCAATCCTGGTCACCTGGCACCAACGCCGGGTCAACGCCCATCTGCAGCAGCTCACAGAAGCCCGTGATCAAGCAGGCACCCCCGACGAGCGGCTCGAAGCCGTACTCCATGCCTGCGCACTCATCACCTTCGAGCGAGCCGCGCACGAGCGGCCCGCCGAGTTCGCGGCCCTCGTGCACCGGGACGAGCACCTCGCCCACGCGCAGCAGCACCTCCACGGCCTCGTCCGCGACCTGATCGCCGACGCCGCCAAGGCCGGCGGCATCCGGGACGACATCGACCCCGACGAACTCGCGAGCTACTGCCTCTACGCCCTCACCGCAGCGGGCGACCTGCCCTCCAAGGATGCCGTCCACCGACTTGTCACGGTCACCCTGACCGGACTGCGCCCCACGTCGACTCGGCCTGATCCCACGGGAGACGTGCAAGCCCACCACACCAGCAGGGTCACAGGCTCGCCTTCCGCAGAACGGCGTCACGGCCCCCGTCACGGTCATCAACCGACGGATTCCTGAGCAGGATCGACTCGTGCGGGTTCCCCGTCGGATGGGCCGTGCCGGCCCGCAGCGGGCGCCCCACCTGGCGAGTCATTCAGCCTGGACTCGGTGATCGAGCGCCACGCTTCGGTGATCATCATGTGGCGGTTCAGCGGCTCCCGCACTTTGTCGGAGACCGCCGAGCCCCGGGCGCTGACCGCGCCGCGGTAAGCCGCCCAGTCCTGGCATTCGGGGCCCCGGCCTCCGGGTCGTTGCGAACCGGCGGCCGGGGCCGAGCCGCGTCCGGGCAACAAGCCCTGCTCGTGGAGTTCGCCTTCGGCGGCCTCGGACTCATCCCCAACCAGAACGATGCCAAGATCGCCATGGAAGGCGTCAGCTGGAACTACACCACCTGGCTCAACACCGCCTTCCTCATCCTGGCCACCGCCCTCCTGGTGCGCTTCTTCCACACCGGCGGGCGGGACATGCTCCGCATGATGGGCGGCGCCCCCCACGCCGACCACGACCACCACCACGCAGGTCACCACGAAGGCCATGGCCGGGACACCGCAGCAGGAGAACGATACGAGGGACACCACCACTGAGCACTGCTGCCTCTCCACCCGGGGGCGTAGCCGACGCTCCGCCCCCGGGCCGATCCGCGCACACCCCCGACGTGCTCAACTGGCGCTCATGATTGCCACGTTGCCGCGCGTCCTGCCCAGCCCGGACGGCAAACCGGTCCCACCCAAAGCCACGGCAGACGCCTTCAGGGCCTTCGCCCGCGACCTGGCCGCAGGGCGGCGCCCGTGGACAGCCGAGACAGCCCGCTTCCTCACCGAGCAGTTCGACCAGATGGCCGCCGACTGGGACACCACCCGTGCCACCGGACGCGACGACCCGCTGCACGACGCCCTCACCCGAGGCGGCCCCCTTCCCCACGGACTGTGCCTGGAACTCGGCTCCGGCACCGGCCTGTTCACCCCGAAGCTCGCCTCCGCCTTCCCCACGGTGATCAGCCTGGACCTGTCCGCACGGATGCTCCGCCAGGCCGCCGGACGCTCCCCCCACCGCGTACGCGCCGACGCCAGCGCCCTGCCCGTCGCCGACAGCACCGCAGTGGCCCTCGCCGCCATCGACATGCTCCTGTTCCCCGCCGAAATCGCCCGCGTTCTCGCCCCGGACGGCGTGCTGCTGTGGATCAACCAGCTCGGCCAGGACGGACCGCTGTACCTGCCCGCCGATGACGTCGCCGCAGCCCTGCCCGGACGCTGGACAGCAATAGAGGCAGAAGCCGGCTGGGGAAGCTGGGCCGCCCTGCGGCACGCCCACTGACTACGCCGTGCCCCCGCAGTCAAAGATTCGAGAACCCCGCCAGTCGAGGCAGGGACTGCCACCGAACACAGGCCGAGAGGGTATACGGCGGTAGCCCGCTCAACCGCCGGTCCCAGATGCCTGCCGCGCTCCGCCCCCTGAGCAGATGCCGCCCTCACCAAGCACCCAGAACACGTCCATATGTAGCCGAGGAACGCCGGTCAGCGAAACCGGCGTTCCTCAAGACCATTGAATACACAACGTCACCGACCAGATCGCGGAAAAGCGCCGATTGCTCAACATCCACCGACACCACCCCTGCTCGCTGAGCCCGGATTCCGGCGTTCAGGCAGGACCCAGTGCTCACCAAGTCGCGGACCCTACAGAGAACCTGGTCCATGGCTGAGGCGCAGATCATCCTGTCGCACAGCCGGGAGTCGGGCATCGTCGCCATCGCCTCGGGCGAGCAGTACCCGTGGGCGCACACCGCCCTCGCGGAGAGCGGCTTCCGGCGGGACGACGACGGCGTCTACCACCTGCCGGCGGACGTGAACGAGGCCACCCGCTGGCGCTCCGCGCCAGAGCGAGGATGCAACAGCCCCGAATAGGTGACAGAGGCGCGGGAGTTCAATCCAGCACCCTCCTCGCCCTGTCAGCCGAGGGCATCCTCCCGAAGGTCGACTACGCGATTTTCGCCGACACCGGCTGGGAACCCGAAGCCGTTTACGCCCATCTGAACCGCCTGGAAAAGGAGATAGCCAAGCCCGCCGGCATTCCAGTTCTTCGCGTATCGTCGAGGAACATTCGCAGTGACGCCCTGAACCCCGATCACCGATTCGCCTCCATGCCCCTGCGGGGACCACGAGTTCAGCATTTCCGAAGGGCTGTTGAGGGCGAACCTGAGGGCAGGATCGGATCGTTGGACTGCAGTACTTCCTCATGTTCCCTAGGGGGAGGCGATCAAGCACCCGGTCGCCGGAGTCCACTACCCTCGTGATCTCGCCGATCAACTTCCGTGCGCGTGGAGCAGGGTCTTCAACTGTTGGGTGTTTGGCTTGAGCAGGCTGGTTGATGCTACTTCGTGTCATCGGTGCGGATCCTCAGGATCTGCCACTGCTTTCATCCTGGTTGGTTAGGGTTTCCGTCGGCTTTGAGAGATGCGGGTGTTCCCCGTCTCGTCCTCGTCGGATGCCGACGATCGTGGTCTTCCCGCACTTTCCCGGCCTTCCCGCACCCTGAGGGTGCGGGAAGGCCGTGTCTTTGTGTGATGGTCGGTCGTTAGGCCGATCGGAGTGTCGGGATGCGGCCGCTGCTGAAGATGGCCGGACACGTGCGGGAAAGCGGGGTGGCGGGCATGGCCAGGCTGATGGCGACGGCCACGTGCACCGCCTTCTCCGGCGTACTGGAGGGCAATGGTGAGCGGGTCGGGCAGCGTGTCTTGCTGGAACGGGTAGGTTTTCTGGCCCAGTTGAGCCGGGAGCTGGCCGGTGCTCTGGTGGCTTCCCGGTGGGATGAGGATTCCCTGGATGTGCTGGCCGCCGGGGTGGATGAGCGGGGTGAGGCGCTGCCGTCCAAGGGGTGGATGGCGCTGCGCCGCTTGACCTGGCCCCAGGATGTGCCGTCCCCGGCGGGGGTGTATGTCTCGGACCGGGTGCGCCGGGGCGTGGAGGAGTACGCGGCCCGCACGCTGCGGCTGGCCCTGCACCGGCGCGGCATCGTGGCCGCGGTTCTGGCCACCTGGCCGGATGATCCGCGGCGGCGCACCGATGGGGAATGGGCGGCGTTGCGGGCGGTGTTGCCTGCTGGGGTGAGTGGTGCGGAGATCCGCAACCGCACCCGGCAGGTCCGCCAGTTCGTGGCCGAGTACGGGCTGTTGCCCGCCGGGTTGTGCGTCCTGGAGGGCCCGCCGCGGGTGGCCGGGCAGGTGTTGCTGGCGGCGATGGACCGCCAGCAGGTCACCCTGGCCCGGGTGGACGAGGCGAGTGCCCGGTTGCGGGTCAAGCTCCCCCTGCGGGCGGCGCCCGCCACGGGGCGGGACTGGGTCTGGCACGTGATCGACATCCGGCTGCCCGGCACCATCACACCCGACGCGGTGCTGCACACCCCGACCCTGCGCCCCACCCCGGCCGGGAGGATCGCCGTCGACCTGCCGCACTCCCGGCCCGCCCCGGCCACCAAGACGAGTGGGCATACCGTGGCACTCGGTTTCGACTGGGGTGTCAACACCCTGCTCACCGGTGTCCTGGGCCGCCTGACCGGAAGAGGGCAGACCCGCCGGGTGGTCACCGACGGGCGGCCCCTGGTCTTCGACGCCACCACGGTCAGTGCCGCCCTGCACCGGCTGCGCGGCGTGCGCGAGCACCTCGCCGCCAAGCGCGATCACTACCGGGCCCTCGCGGACGGGCTCGGCTCCCCGCACCCGGCCTGGGGCGAACACCTCGACCGGGCCCGGGTACTGGAGGTCGAGCACGGGCGGGTGTGTGCCCGCATCCGGCAGCTGAACGACGCGCTGGCCTGGGCGGCGGCCCGCTGGGCCGTCGACCAGGCAACCGCGCTCGGCGCGAGCGTCATCTACCTCGAAGACCTCACCACCCTGGAAGCCCGTGGCCACCGCAAGGGCAACGCCCGCCTGTCCGGGCAGGTGCGCGGCACGGTGGCCGAGGCGATCCGGCACCTGGGAGCGAGGGCGGGGATCGCGGTGGTCACCGTCCCGGCCCGGGGCACCTCCACACTGTGCCCCGGCTGCCTCGGCACGCTCACCCACCATCCGGCCCCCGACCGGCTGTCCGAGCGCGGCTGGAAGTGGGCGCACTGCACCGGGTGTGGACTGTCGATGGACCGGGACCACGCCGCCGCCCGCCGGATCGTCTCCCGCGGCCTGCTCGCCCAGACCCACACCGTCACCGACCGCGCCACCGGCGCCCGGACCATCCGCACCACCGTGGACGGCACCGTGCGCCTGGTCCGCCGCCCGAAGAAGACCACCCGCCGCCTGCGCCGCCAACGCCAAGCTGAGACGGCCCCACCCCGCCCGGCCGGGCCGAAGACCACCCCGGGCAAGAGGCACCCCACGCCCAGCAGGCCCACCGGCCCCCAATACCAGCCCGCCCGGCGTGCTGCCCCGGCACACGCCCCGGGCCCCACGACTTCCCGCCGTGCGCCCGATGTGCGTACGGTCCCCGCCACCACCCCCACCTCGGGGGCAGTCCAGCGTCCGGCGGGGCATGACACCCAGACACCAGCCGCCGTATCCGGGCCGGTGCCAGGTCATGGAGTACCCGCACCCCACCGGCCGGACAATCTTCTTCCAGCCGGCCGGATGCGGCTCTCACGCAGAACCTGTCGACGGCGCACCCGCGCCGCCGAGCGGACCGGCTTCCACCACCTGCACGCCACCGAGGTCCACCCCCTCACCCCGAGGTTCGGACCCCACAACGGCGACCGCACACGGCCACGCCGCGCCCGAAAAGCCTGGAAACCACAGGCACACACAGAGTTCTAGAGACGCTTGAAAGACGACGCCTTGGTGCGCCCGGAGGTGTGCCTGCCCTTCGTGCTCGACCGTCAGCGTGGCCGCCGTTGCACAACGTCGGCAAGCACCGTTATCACGAGCTTGTTGACGGTTGCCGTGGTCGGTGGGCCGGAGTCGCGGTCTGCGAACAGGAGATGCCCGCCACCGACCAGGGAGAGAGTGAGTGAGTCGATGTCGGCGTCGGCCGCGATGCGGCCCAGTTCACGCTCGTCGGCTAGGTAGGCGGAGATCGCGGTCGTGGCCTGGGCGAGGATCGCGATGCCGCCTCCGGGCCTGGCTTGTCGCAACCGTGCGCGCAGCTCGTCCCGAAAGGTGATGAGCGGGATGATCGCCACCGGAACCGGTCCGAACAGGGTGGTCAGCGCGGTGGTGAGGTTGTCGGCCACCGTGCCGGTGCCGGCGGACTCGCGCAGCGCACTCGCCTGCGTCTCAAGCTGCGCGGCCCGGTCGAGCACGAGGTCGGTGAGGAAGGCGTCGAAGTCGCTGAAGTGCCGGTGCAGGACGCCTTTGGCGCAGCCCGCCTCGTCGGTGACGGCCCGGCTGGTCAGCGCGTCTGGCCCGTCCCGCAGCAGCACGCGTTCGGCGGCGTCGAACAACTGCTGCCGCGCGTCGCGACCCTGTCGATTCCGTGTCCTCGCCATCACATGTCGTCCTTGTCGAGACCGACACCCCTTGGCGCGTCGACCCTCAGGTGCGTCAGGTGCGTCAGGTGCGGAAGTAGGACCCGGCGTCCAGGTCCTGGATGAGGCTGGGCCCGCTTGGTGCCCAGCCGAGGAGTTCCCGTGTGCGAGTGCTGGAGGCGGGGATGTCCATGGCGAAGAAGCGGCCGATCCAGCCGAAGTGCCTCTGTGCGTCCTGCGGTGCGATCGAGGTCACGGGAACGTCGAGTCCTCGTCCGATGGCCTCTGCGATCTCCCGTGTGGGGACTCCCTCCTCGCTCACCGCGTGCAGGAGCGTTCCCGCCGGGGCCTTCTCCAGTCCCAGGCGGGTGATCTGCGCGGCATCCGACCGGTGGACCGCCGGCCAGCGGTTCGTGCCGTCGCCGACGTACCCCGCGACCCCTTTCTCACGGGCGATCGCGACCAGGGTCGCGATGAACCCGTGGTCGCCGTCGCCGTGCACGGTCGGGGCGAACCGCACGCTGACCGTGTTCACGCGGCGATCGACGTACTCCAGCGCGAGGTTCTCGCTGCCGCCTCGGGGGGACTCCAGGCCGTGGAACGGTGACCTGTCGTCCTCGGTCGCCAGCCGGCCCTGCGCCGGGCCGGCGACGCCGGACGCCAGTAGGAACGGACGGCCTGATCCGGTCAGGACGTCGCCGATCGCCTGCACGGCGGCCCGTTCGGCCTGATTGGAGACGGCGGGGTTGTTGAAGTCGTGCTTGTTAGCGAGGTGGAGGACGGCGTCAGCGGTCGCGGCGCCCTCCCGGATGCTGTCGAGGTCGTCGAGGTCGCCGCGGCGGACCTGGGCACCCTTCGCGTCGAGGGATGCGGCCGAGGTATCGGAGCGGGCGAGCCCGACCACCTCGTGGCCGGCGGCGAGCAGCTCGTCGACCGTGGCCGAACCGATCCACCCGGATGCTCCGGTGACGAAGACGCGCATGTGAATGATCTCCTTCGATGCTCAAGCCTGGTGAACGAGGCAAGCGATGTCAGTTACTGACGTCAGTGACTGCCGTCACTGTAGCCGCCATGTCAGCTGCTGTCATCACTAGAGTGGTGGGCATGGTGCGATGGGAGCCCGGGGCGCGGGAACGACTACAGGCAGCGGCGATGGACCTCTACATCAGTCGCGGCTACGACAGGACGACCGCGGCCGACATCGCCCAGGCCGTCGGTCTCACGGAGCGGACGTTCTTCCGCCACTTCGCCGACAAGCGTGAGGTGCTTTTCAGCGGCCAGGAGCTGCTGGAGCAGGCGTTCCTGGACGGCGTGGCTGCGGCTGCGCCGGACGCGTCACCGCTCGAGATGGTCGAGTCCGCCCTGTCGGCCGCGGCGCCGTTCTTCTCGACCGAGCGCCGCGACCACTCCAGGCGGCGGCAGAGGATCATCTCCGAGAATCCCGCGCTGCAGGAACGGGAGTTGTTGAAGTTGGCTGGGCTGGCCACGGCGGTCGCTGCCGCCCTCCGATCGCGGGGGGTTCCCGAGGCGATGGCCACGCTCGCCGCGGAATCCGGGGTGACCGTGTTCGGCGTGGCCTTCGGGAAGTGGATCGCCGAGGGTGAGGAGCGGTCGTTCCTCGACATCGAGCGCGAGGTGTTGGGCGAGCTCGTGGCGATGGCCGCCGGCGCGACGTGATCAGCGTAGCGATGGATCAACCGGGTGAACCGCCCGACGACGTCCTGGCCTCGCGGTAGTGATCACTACCGCGTTCGGGCCTCGGCGCCGACCCGGCATGTCGTGCGCGCTCTGGGCGAGAGTGTCCGGATGGCAGCTGGACGCGGACGGTACGGCCCACGCCTCGCTGCGGTGCGCGGGCACCCGGGGCGGTACCGCCAGGATCACGGCCACGGCGAAGGCGCCGGACGTGGCGGGCGCGGCGCGCGGCGCCTTCACGCTGCACATGGACGTGGTGCCGTACACGACACAGGGGTGACCCCGGAAGCCGGAGCCACCCCTGTCGCGCCGTTGTCAGCTGCAGTCGCGCACCTTGATCGTGTAGATGCCGCGGCCGTGCGTGGCCGCGTACAGGGTGCTGCCGTCCGGGCTCAGCTTCAGCTGGAGCACGCCGACGGCCGGGAGGTTCCCGACGCGCTGCCATGTCGTACGGCCCGGCGCGCGGTAGACGACGCCGAGGTCGGTGGCCACGGCGAGGCCGCCGTTCGGCGTGACGACCGCGGAGTTGGTCGGCACGTCGGGGAGGTTCTTCGAGATGTCCTTCCAGGTGGTGCCGCTGTCCGTGGACTCGAAGACGTGGCCGACGCCGGCGCCGGGGCCCTCGGTCCAGTGCCGGGAGAAGCCGTTGACGGCGAGGTAGACGTGGTCGGCGTTCTTCGGGTCGACGGCGAAGCCGCTGAGGTAGCGGTTGGGCACCGCACCGGCCGCGCCGGTGGCGGGGAGGGTGATGTCGTGCCAGCCGGTGCCGTCCGCGTTGCCGACGGAGATGCCGCGGGCGAAGCCCTGGTTGTTACAGGGGCCGCACCAGGCCGCGTAGACCTTGCCGCCCGAGGCCGCGACGGCGGTCGCGGTGCGGCCGGCGCCCAGGTCGTAGACGCTCTTCCACTCCGAACCGCTGCGGATGGCGTAGCCGTTGGTCTGCACCCAGATGTGGCGGCCGCCCGCGATCCAGGTCGAACTGTTCTTCATGTCGGCCGCGAGCGGGGCGATGAAGCGGGCCTCACTGGTGGCGTTGTCGGCCGGGGCGACGTTGTACGACGTGACCTTGGTGGAGTCGGTGGCCCAACTGCCGCCGTTGACAGCGCAGTTCTGGGTGATCTGGACGGCGAGGTAGACGTACTCCTCGGCCATGTTGCAGCCGTTGGCCGGGTCGGTGAGGGTGTCGCCGCCGTCACCGCCGAAGTTGGAGCCCATCACCTTGTCGTTGCTGCGCAGGACGGACTGCCCGTTGTCCTGCAGGCCGCCGGTGACGGAGACGCCGCCGTAGGTCAGGTCCTTGCCGACGCCCACCGAGTAGTACTGGAGGGTGTCGATGGTGCCGTCGTTGAGGGAGGTCCAGTCGGTGGCGTGGCCGGAGGAGTCCTGGGAGCCGCCCACCGGGCGCTTGTAGACACCGCCGTCGTTGCCGACGTAGACGAAGCTCTTGCCGTGGTAGGTGCCGATCGCGACGCCGTGCTGGTCGGAGTGGGTGGTCTGGTTGCAGTCGCCCGTCTGCTTGGCGGGGTCGATGCTCCAGCAGGAGAAGCCGAAGTTCCAGTACGGACCGACGGTCGACCAGGTGCTGCCGCCGTCCTTGGACTCGTAGACCTCTTCAAGGCCCGCGTACACGTGCTTCGGGTCGGACGGGTCGACGGTCAGGAACTGGTTGTACCAGGACTGGACGCCTGGCATGTAGCCGCTGGAGGTCAGCGCCGAGCCGTCGGCGGCCAGCTGCTTGTAGTCGGCGATCTTCGTCCAGGGGCCGAACGGCGAGCCGGCGCTGTAGATGCCCTCCAGGCCGCTGTCGGGGTTGGCGGCCATCTGCGCGGGCGACTCGTCGATGGCGTAGTAACGCGAGCCGTCGGCGGAGTGAGCGAAGGTGACCGTGCCGACGTTGTCGGCGTCGGTCGGCAGGTCGCCGAAGCCGCTGGTGATCCGCGTCCAGGTGCCGTCGGAGCCCTTGGTGTAGAAGCCGTTGTAGTCGTCGCCGCTGCGCCAGCCGACCGCCAGGACCACCTTCGAGGGGTCCTTGGGGTCGATGGCGATGTCGTTGGTGATGTTCTTGTACGCGGCGCTGGCGTCGCTCGCCTTGGAACCCCCGGGCAGGTAGTCGGGGTTGGGGGCGAACTCCAGCTTCCAGGCACCGCCGAGCTTCTTGGTGGAGTGGCTCCACACGCCCTCGCTGGTCGCCGCCCACACCTTTCCGCCGCCGAAGCGCAGCTGGCGGATGGTGGTGGACTCCAGCTCGTCGCCGCCGACCCGGCTGCGCGTGGAGAACGTGCCGTGGTGCGGGTGGGACAGGACGTAGACGCCGCTGCCGAGGTAGGCGTCCGCGTTGGTGTTCGCCTCGCCGGTGCCCAGCCACAGCCGCCCGGCCCCGTCCAGCGCGAGCGCGCCGGTGGACTGCGAGGACAGCCGGTCGCTGATGGGCTGCCAGTGGCCGCCTCCGGTGCGCGAGCGCCACACGCCGCCGCCCGCGCTGCCCGCGTACACATACCCGTCGTCGTCGGCGGCCATGGCGGCCATCCGGCCGGTGACGTTGCCCGAACCGCCGCTGGAGTTGGAGTCGTAGTCGCGGTAGCGCGGGTCGTCGGAGTTGTACGGCAGATCGGTGACGTTCCGCCAGCTGCCGCCGGTGCTGCGCAGGTTGGTCAGACTCTGCCAGGCGGCGCCGTACGCGCCCGGCGCGACGATGCCGGGTGAGGTGCGGGCCTCGGCGTACTGGTCCGCCCCCTCGGCTATCTCGTCGGCCTCGTTGCCGTCGTCACCGCCGTCGTCCGCCTTCACCTTGGGGGTGATGGCACCTGTCGACTGCTCGCGTTCGGCGCCGAGTTGGGCGAGCGCCCGGGCCCCGAAGGGGCTGGTGCCCCCGCCGGACGCGGCGCCTGCGGGTATCGCGACGAGTGCGGCGGATGCGGTGATGGCACAGATCGTGAACCATCGTCTCTTACGGGTTGGTGCTGACACCAGGTCCTCCCAAACGGGCACAGATACAGCCGACGCAGCAGACCCGATCATGGGTGGGCGGAGGTGTCCGGCATTTGGACAAGTCTTTGACCAGAACCCGTCACTGCCGGGCAAAGTGAGGCCGCCGCCCAGGAGTTCGTCAGGGATTCCGGGGTCAGCGGGCCTCGGTCCGCCACCGGGCGATGGCCGGAAAGGCACCGGCGAGGGCGAACGCGACGCTGCCGGAGATCAGCAGCGGGAGGTGGCCGTCGGTGCCCCAGAGGAGTCCGGCCCACAGGCCCGCGAGGAGGACGGCGGCGCCGGTGGCACCCTGGTAGAGGCTCTGCGCGGTGCCTTGCAGCGGGCGCAGCCGGTGGTCGAACGCCTCGTACAGGACCAGCCCCACCAGCGGGCCGACGACCGCGCCGGCGGTGTCGGCGGCCCGGTGCAGTCCGAACACCCTGCCGCGCTGCCCGCTCGGAATGCCCTCGACCAGCAGGGCGTCGCGGGGTGCGCCGCGCAGGCCCTTGCCGAGTCGGTCGGTGACCCGTGCGACGAGAACCAGCGGCCAGGCCGTCGCGAGCGCGATGAGCAGCTTGCCGACCGCGGCCAGCCCGTATCCGGCACCGATCAGCGGGCGGCGGGCGAACCGGTCGGCCAGGCGCCCGGCGGCCACCTTGGTGATCGAAGCGGCACCCTCGGCCGCTCCCTCGATCGCGCCGACGGCGACGGGCGGTGCGCCGAGCACCACGGTCAGGAAGATCGGCAGGATCGGGTAGAGGAGTTCGCTGGCCGCGTCCTGGAGGAAGGACACCCCGCACAGGACCCTGACGTTGCGGGTCAGCCACGCGGGGCGCCGTTCGACCGGCGGGGCGGTGTCGGGTTCGGTCACAGGTGCAGGATCTCCAGGAAGCGTCCGAGCGCCGAGGTGACATCCGCCAACGCGAGGGCCGTCACACCCATCAGGGACGCGGCGAGCGCGGCGGCACGCCGGCTGCTGTCCGGCCGGGTGCTCTGGAGGGCGCGGACGCGGGCGGTGACCTGGTGGCGCAGGTAGGCCAGCGCACCAGCAGGACCGGCACCCGGACCGGCACCCGGACCGGCAAGGGCCACGCGGGCCATCCAGAACGAGTACCGGGTACTGCTGGCCCTGGTCGTGGGCGCGGTCGCGGTGAGCGGGCTGACCGGGAGCTGGTTCTTCGTGTGGGCCTGGCTGGTGCCGGCTCTGCTGGTGAGCGAGGCCGTCCACTTCCTGATCGAACTGCCGGAGCACTTCGGGCTGAACACCCAGACCGAGCCCAACGTCCTGTCCAACACACGGACCGTGCGGGCCTCCCGGCTCGTCCAGTGGATGACCAACTACAACAACCTGCACACCGCGCACCACTACCACCAGGGCGTTCCCATGGTGAACGTGCCAAAGTTGCACGACTCCATCGAGGAGAAGATCGAGGTCGTCGAGCCGTCGTACTGGACCTTCTACCGCAAGGTGCTGCGCGGGGAGATCGTCTGCCAGGGCGACGACCAGACCTGCATGACGCGTTGACGCCGGAACCGACGATCGGAAGGAAGCGATGCTTGTGAACGGCGTGGTTTCGACGTTCAACGAATGGGATCCCCTGGAGGAGGTCGTCGTCGGCCGGGTCGACGGGGCCATGACCTCGGCGTGGGACGAGCTCGACCGGATCACCGTGCCACCCGCCTCGTGGGAGCGGATCGCCGGCTCACCCGGCACCCGGGGCGTGCCGGTGCCGCCGGACGTGGTGGAGGAGGCGCAGAAGGGCCTGGAGGAGTTCATCGGCATCCTGGAGGCGGCGCACGTCACCGTGCGCCGCCCCGACCCGCCGGACTTCTCCCGGCCGTTCGCCACCCCGGGCTGGTCGGTGCCGAACGGCATGTCGGTGGCCAACCCGCGCGACCTGCTGCTCGTCGTCGGGGACGAGATGATCGAGGTGCCGATGGCCGACCGCAACCGGTACTTCGAGGTATGGCCCTGTCGGAACCTGCTCACCGAGTACTTCCGGGGCGGCGCCCGCTGGACGGCGGCTCCGAAACCCCGGCTGACGGACGACCAGTACCGCCCGGGGTACGAAGTGCCTCCCTGGTCCGAGGATATGAAGTTCTTCGTCACGGAGGCGGAGCCGGTCTTCGACGCGGCGGACATCATGCGCTGCGGCCGGGACCTGTTCATGGAGCGCAGCCATGTCACCAACCGTCTGGACGTCGAGTGGCTCAGACGGCATCTCGGCCCGGAGTACCGCGTGCACGAGATCGTCTCCCGCTATCCCAGGGCGATGCACATCGACACCTCCCTGCTGCCGCTCGCACCGGGCAAGGTCCTGGTCAACCCGGAGTTCCTGGACCCGGGCTCCCTCCCGGAGGCGCTGCGGTCCTGGGACGTGCTCATTCCGCCGGACCCGGTGATCACGCCGGTCATGGAGCGTGGCCTGATGAGCCGGTGGAGCAGCGTGAACGTACTGATGCTCGACCCGGAGCACGTGGTGGTGGAACGGTCCCAGACGCCGCTGATGAAGGCATTCGAGAACTGGGGCTTCGAGCCCGTGCCGTGCTCCTTCGAGCACTACACGGTCTTCGGCGGTTCGTTCCACTGCGCCACCCTGGACATCCGGCGCAGGGGAACTTTGGAGTCGTACGTCTGATGACCGGTCAGGTGGAGGAGGACCGGGCCGCAGGACTGCCGGTGCCGTGGCCGGCCCAGCAGTGGTCGGCCGGTGTGCCGCGTCCGGCGCTGCTCGCGGCGGCGGTGCCGGACGCGGTGGCCGGGCGGGTGCGCGAGCTGCTCGCGGCCGGGGCCGACGAGCCGGTGTGCGCGTACGTCTACCAGCCGGGCGTGGCACGCCGTCAGGCCGCGGCGCTGCGCGACCGGCTGCCCGGCTGGGCGGAGGTCTACTACGCGGTGAAGGCGAACTCCTTCCCGCCGGTGCTCGCGGCCCTCGCCCCGGCCGTGGACGGAATGGATGTCGCCTCGGCGCAGGAGGCGGAGACCTTTCCATGGGTATGGCGAGCTTCGACGAGCTCGAAGGCGCGCCGGACGTCGGCGAGCGGGAACGTGGCGGCGATCGGGAGCTCAAGTCGGCCGCTCGCGGCGAGATCGGCCAGATGGGCGAGGACTTCTCGGCTGGTGCCGGCCACGCTGCCGTCGGTGCGGGCGCCGATCTCGGCGGCCTCGTCGAAGGAGATGATCGTGTTGATGCGCGACGGCGGGATGCCGAGCTGCACCGCCAGGTCGAGGTATGCCGGTCCGCGCAGGTCGATGAACGCGTCGATGCGGAACGCCTCCAACTCCCGGCGCAGGCCGGAGCCGTAGGCGATGGGGATCGCGCCCTTGCCCGCCAACCAGGCGTGGTTGGTCTTGGACGCGATGGCCAGCACCGTGACGCCGGAGCGGCGCAGCAGCTGCACGGCGATACTGCCCACACCGCCGGCCGCGGCCGAGACGGCCACCACCTCGCCCCCGCTCACACCGACCGCTTTCGTGGCGGCCAACGCGGTGGCGCCCGCGACGTACAGCGAGCCGGCCGCCTCCCAGCCGAGCGCGGCCGGCTTGGGCACCACCTGGGTCTCGGGCACGAGAACGTACTCGGCGTGGCTCGCCCGGTCCCACGTCCAGCCGAGCACCTCGGCGCCTGTGTCGGCCACCACGCCCGCGAAGTCGCTGCCTTGGCCGGAGGGGAACGTCGCGGGGAAGCGTTCGGCCAGCGCGCCCGAGCGGATCGCGGCCTCACCGGGGTTGATCCCTGCCGCTTTGACCTTGACCAGCACCTGGCCCGGGCCCGCGCAGGGCACGGCGACGTCGGCGAGGTAGAGGACCTCCCGCCCCCCGTAACGGTCGAACCGCACCGCACGCATCGTCGCAGTCATTCGGAAGACCCGGAAGTGAACGCCGCAGCCAGGAAGTCGCCCACCCGCCGCAGCGCGGCCTCGCCTTCCTCCAGCATCGCGGCGAAAGCCTGGAACAGGTGCGGGACACCGGGAGTGACCTCAAGGGTGACCGGGACGTCATCGGCGGCGGCGCGCGCTGCGAGCCTGACCGCGTCGTCGAGCAGCAGCTCGTTGGACCCGGCCTGGATCAGCAGCGGCGGCAGGCCGTGCAAGTCGGCGAACACCGGGCTGATCAGCGGATCCGAAGCGTCGGCGGCGCCCACGTAGTCCTTGGCTCGCACTGCGATGGCTTCCGGGCTGAACGACGGGTCGACCGCGGTCTTGGCCGACATGCTCGCCCCGGTCAGCGTCAGGTCCGCGTACGGCGAGAACAGGATGCCCGCGGCAGGCATCGGGAGCTTGTGCTCGCGGGCGGAGACCAGCAGTGCCGCGGCCAGGCCCGCACCGGCAGACTCACCGACCACGGCGACCCCGGCCTGGCCGGGGTTCCCGGTCTCGTCGAGTACGGCGCGGTAGGCGGCCAGGGCGTCGTCCAGCGCGGCCGGGTAGCGGTGCTCGGGTGCGAGCCGGTAGTCGACCGAGATGACCTTCATGCCGGTCCGTCGGGCGACGTTCGAGGCGAGAGCGGCCGATGTGCGGGCCGAGCCAAAGACGTAGAAGCCGCCGTGAAACCACAGCAGCGTGCCTTTCGGTGCGCCGCCGTCGATGGCGATCTCCAGTACCGGGACGCCGCCGAGGCTGCCGGGGGTGAGGATCACGTCGTCGGGCAACGGGCGGGAGGCGAGCATGCCGGTGAAGACCTCGCGCTGCTGCAGGTGGTCGCCGCCGATCTCCAGCGGGCCGGTGCGGAACAGGGTGTCGAGCGCCTCGCGCTGTTCTCTACTCATGCACCCAGCGTCCTTCACCAGTGAGTATGTGGCAATGCCATATCCTGCATACTCTGTATGCGTGCCACGTATAGAATCGGTCGACCTGAACCTCCTGGCCCCGCTGCACGCGCTGCTCGAAGAACGGCATGTCTCCCGTGCGGCGGCCCGGCTGCACACGACCCAGCCGTCGATGAGCCGGGCACTGCAACGCCTGCGCGCGACCCTTGGCGACGAGTTGCTCGTGCGCGGTCCCGGCGGGTATCAGCTCACCCCGCGGGCCGAGCGCATCCAGGCCGAGCTGCTGCACGCACTCCCGCGCCTGGAGCACGTCTTTTCCGGAGAGACGTTCGACCCGGCCACAGCAGCACGTACGTTCCGGCTGGCCGGAACCGACTACACCGTCTCGGTGCTCAGCGGGGCGCTGCTCGGGCGGGTATTCGAGCAATCACCCGGCTCGACGGTGCTCTTCTCCCGCTGGCACCATGCCGTGTTCGCCGACGCCGAACACGGCATGGTGGACCTGCTTATCCACGGCGGCACGCCGCCACCGCCACTGCGCTCGCACGTGCTGTTCGAGGAGGGATACTCCTGCCTGATCTCCAGCCACCACCCGCTGGCACAGTGTTCCGCCATGTCGCTGGAGGACTACCTGGACTGCGCCCACATCGTCATCGACGTCATGGACGGACGGCAAGGACACGTCGACCGGCGCCTCGAATCACTGGGCAGACCGAGGCGAGCGAGCGTGACCCTGCCCTACCACGCAGCGGCCGCCAGCGCGGTCCCGGGAACCTCGCTGGTGGCGACCCTGCCAACGAAGTTCGCTATCCAGCACGCGGCCCCGGGCATCACCACCGTCATCCCGGCACCGGAAGAAATCGGCCCGATGAGCTACGCAATGTCCTGGCACCCCCGCCTGGACGACGACGTCGCACATCGCTGGCTCCGCGACACGATCATCTCGACGCTGAACACCAGCTGATACAGGCACTTCTGGAGCGCGCCGGGCCTTCTCGTTCGTTCTGTTCCTCTTCCGGACGGGTGGTCAGGCTGAAGAGCGCAGGTGGGTGCGCTGTCCGTCGCGGTCGAGAATGATCAGAATCTCCGCCGGTCCGCCGTGGGCTTTGACGGCGTGGGGAATCAGGGTGGAGAACTGTGCCGCCTGGCCGGTCTCGACGTGGATGGTGCGCTCGCCCAGCGGCACCTTCCCCCGCTCCCTGCCGGACGACGCCAGTCCGGGCGGCGTTGAAGCCCGCCTGCACGCCGCCCTGAACGGCGGCCCCACCAGCGACTGGACGGACGACCACACCCGCGTCGGCTCCATCCCGGAAGCGACGCGGCGCTTCTTCGGCCGGACGTCCCCGGCGCGGTCGCCCTCACCTGGGACCACCGTGACGTCGTCCCCCTCGCCCAGACCGAGCGCATCCTCACGGCCGACGACCGCCAGGAAGAGATCGACCGGCGGTTCTTCGCCATCGCCACCGACCTCGTCGGAACCCCCACCGAACTGATCGACGCGTCGGGCGACATCGCGTGGCGCAGCCGCAGCACGCTCTGGGGCACCACGGCCTGGGCCCGTGACAGCAGTGCCTACACCCCCCCCGGTTCCCCGGCCAGTACTACGACCCCGAGACCGGCAAGGGCGATTCCGGGGTGGGGGCGCTCGGCCGCAAACCCACGGACCCCGGTGCACCAGTGACCCACGAGGACATCGTGGAGGGCAGAATTCCTGCCAAGGGTGGCTATTTGGCTCCGGCAGTGCGGATCAGATGAGGCAGGAATGACCATGAAACTGTCGCTCGACGGCGACTGGCGCGCAACGGTGACGGACGATCCGCTGCACATCACCCCCCGCTTCGACGGCGGCTCCGTGCGCGTCATGCGCTACGCGGACGTGCAGGAACGTGAGGGGTTCTTCGTGGACACCTTCGGCAGCCGGCAGTGGCTGTGGGACGCGCCCGACGTCCTCCGGTTCGACCCGGCCGGCCGGCAACTGGTCGGGGCCGAGTTCCAGTTGCCGGAGGAGTCCGCCTCCGCCGAGGACGCCGCCCGCCTTTCCCTCACGCCCACGGTGCGCCCGGGCGGGCTGCGCGCGGACGAGGTCCGGGACTTCCGGCATGAGAGGTGCACGATGCTGTGTCGCGCTCCCGGGGACGCCGTGCTGACCGGTCTGCGCGATCTCGAAGTCCTCGACGAGCCGCTGGAGGCCCGCATCGGCATCGCCCCCGACGTGGCGCTCCTCGTGCAGCACGGCAGCGCCGTCGGCTGGAGCCTCACCGACCCCGCGCGGTACCTGACCACCGCGTACGCCGACCCCGACCCCAACCCGCCGTCCCCGGCCAGCGTTCGGCTGCTCAGCGAATGCCTGGACCTCGTCACCCAACCGGTGATTCTCGACATGGACGACGGCGAACCGACCGCCCTGGCCCGCCTCCGCGCGGCCGACGAGGCCCTGCGCAACCAGCCCGAGGACCGCCACCGGGCCGACGCCCTGCTCTCACTCATCGCGAACCTGGTCGAGGACTACGGGAACTGGTGACGGTCAGCCGACGAAGCCGAGGCACACATGTCGCTCGGGGGCGTCCTCGTTGGTGTCGACGACGCTGCCGTGACTGCCCTCAGGCGATCGACCGACCCGAAGCCGGCATCCCCTTGCGCGTCCACGCCCTGATCTGCGCATTCACGGCGATCCTCCATGCCTTGAGGCGGCCGTCAGGGCGTTTGCGCCGGCCCCCCGATCGGTCTGCCGTCGATGAGTCCGGCCCGGGCCGCAACGGCCCCCGCCTGGAACCGGCTGGAGCGCTTGTCCATGATGTTGGAGATATGGCGGCGAAAAGTCCTCGAGCCCACGCCGATGCGGCGGGCGACGACCTCGTCCTTCAGCCCCTGCGCCATCAGATTGATGATCCCGGCATTGAGATCGGTCAGCGTCTCCCCGTAAGAAACGACATCGGCATCGAAGTCCATGCCGGCCTGCCAGGCGAAATCGTACAGACGGTGCAGCAGGAGTATGGTCATCGGCTCGTAGACGGCGATGATGCTGGGGATATCCTCATCCGATGCCTGGTGGGCTACGAACGCCACTTCGTTGCCGACGAGGACCCCGCGGCCCGGCGACCACGCGCAGTCGCCCACCGAGGGCCTCGGCGCAGGAGCGAGAGTGGCGACCTCGGTGCGGCCGGTCTCGCCGTGCTCGATCACCGAGACCCGCGGGGCCGAGATCCCCATGGTGGCAGCTACGTCCCGCTGGGTCAGCGCCTGCTCGCGCCGGATCTCGGCGAGCTTGTACGCGCGGACCCCGGTCGACAACCGGTCCATCGGATAGTGCTTCTCGGCGAGCGGGCTGGGTACGGCGCTGGGCATCGAGCTCGACCGGGAACTCGACGGGGAGGGACGCACAGTTGCCGACCGTCTCCGCCCGGGCCCGGAGCACGACCACCGCACCGACACGCCTCACCGTCTCCGGCGCGGCAAGCCGCCATGTTCCTCATCCGCAAGGAACTTGAACAGAGAGCGGGGATACCCATCTGCCGCGCCCCGGCGAGGGGGGGCCGCTGCACACGCTCTGCATTCGCCGTACATCCCACCCTCCCCCCGACACACGGCATTCCGCTCTGCCGGCCGAACTCGTGGATGCCGCAGCCATCGTGTCCGACGCAGACGGGAGCGGAATCAGCCGGGTCGTAGCCCGCCACGTGCAGAAGCCCCGCCGGTGCATTCCGGCGGGGCTTCGTCGTCTCACGCGGTCTCACACGGGTCTCACACGGGTCTCACCGACTGTGCGGACTGCCCCGGACTATGAGGCCCTGTTCGCGGCCATGGCCTTGTACGCCCACTCGCGCAGCTGCCGCCCGTTGAGCGCCCTCCCGAGTTCGTCCACGAGCACGTACCCGCTCTCCTCGAACGCCTTACCCGCCGCCACCTTCTCGTCCACCTGTTGTCCCACAACCACACTCAGCGACTTCGCCAACGGAATCAGGGCTTGGTGTGGTGGTAGATCTCAGGCAGCGGTTGCTGGAGGGGAAGTCCGAGCTCCCGCGGGTGGCTCGGGCGGGCGGGCTGTTTCCGCCCCACGCCCGCTGCGGCCTCCCGGGATGGCGTCTGCTCTCGTGGAGATCGAGAGGCGGACCGACGTCGTGCAGGTCGTCCCCGACCCCGACGCACTGCTGCGGCTGACGACCGCCCTGCTCGGCGAGACACAGATGAATGGATCGCCTTCGCCCGCCGCTACCTCTCCGAAGGCAGCATGGACTCCGTCCACACCGGCCACGACGCCGCCGAACTCCTCACGGCTGCACCACCACAAGGGACATGACCCTGCCGCCACAACCCTTGGGGTGTCTCATGCCCTGAAGGGGCTCACCTCGTCGCGTCGGCGGTGTCAGGCGCTGTGCTGCCGAAGGGGTGAGCAGGCGTCAGATGATCACCCGAAAGGGCCAACGCGCCGTCAACTTGGCCATTTCCAGAACGATTTGATGTCTCATCAATCGCCCCGGAAGTGGCGCACGGGCGCTGTGGATACCCCGTTTGGCCCCCTAATGCCGGTCATACGATATGACCGATATGACAGCCATGGTGGCGGTAAGTACGTTCAATCACATGCCGGCTGCCCAGCCGGCCTCTCTGAGACAGGAGAAGTTGCATGATGATGACCCGCTCCACCGCTGTCACCGCGGCCGTCGCGGCCGCCGCGGCCCTCGCCGCGACCGGCATCACCTACGCCTCGGCCGCCTCCGAGCCGCTCCAGGCGGCCCCGGCCGTCCGCCAGGAGGCTCCCGCCCAGGTGCCCTTCGGTGGCAGCGACACCGGAAGGGGCAACCAGAGCAAGGGCAACGAGAGCAAGGGCAACGAAGGACGCGAAGGCAACGAAGGAAACGAAGGCAACGAAGGCAACGAGAGGAAGGGTCACGAGGGCCGGATCCACATCAACGAGCGGTCGTACTCCTCCCGCCCGGGCGACTGCATCACCGTGGTCAGCGGCCTGGGCGCCAAGAGCCTGAACATCCACAACGAGACCCGCAAGACCGTCGAGGTCTTCCGCGGGGCGGTCTGCGACAACGGCGCTCCCATCGCCCTGGTCGGGCCCCACAGCTCCAGCGACGGCGTGCGCCCGGAGCGCACCGAGGGCATCAAAGTCAAGGACGGAGTGGTGGGCAGCTTCCGGGTCGTCGACCGCCACGAGGGCGACTGAGCCGAGAGCATGACGTGGAGCCCCCGGCCCGCTGGAATCGGGCCGGGGCTCCAGTCCGGGCCCCCGCCAGGGGCACCCCGCTCCGAGCGGGGGGCCCGGAGATGACCATTGTCTGACAAGCCACGCCCCGAGCGCGCCCTGCCGGGGCCGGAACGCAGGCGCCACGCGCCCGCCCGGACAGCCCACCCACCGGGTGATTCCCGCAAGAACACCGCGCGTTGACACCCGCCCCCGCACAACAGCCACCAGCCTCCCTCCCAGCACGCGGACACACCCGAACGGGTGACAAAGGCAGGACCGGGAAGTGTTCACGACGGAGTCGCCCCACGCGTTCTCCCCCGCTGATCAACGGCGACGGGAGCAACGCACAGACACGCGCCGCTCCCGCGCCCCGGCACCCAGGCCACCGACGATCGCTCCGCCGGGCAAAGACCTCACCGGCCGCCGAACCCGGGCGCCCACGCCGACCAAGACCCGGCGGGACACCTGACCGCCGGGTAAGGCACACACGGCAACACGGACACGCTCCCTACCCATGACACCGCGGAGTGAATAATATGAGTATTCACCTGGTGGAGGACGCGAGCGACGACAACTACGTCCTGGACATCCTCGACATCACATTGATCCCCGCACTGCCACGACTTGGGAACCAGGTCCGCTGCGAGATGGACAGCCACCTCAAAGAGACCGTCGACCTCACCCGGGTCACCTGCAACGTGACCATGAAAATCGGTCCCGTGAAAATGCTGGAAAGAAGCTACAGACTGCCCGATCTCCTGGCCGACATGGGCGCCGTGCTCTCGGGCAACCCCAAGCCGCCCGCCGGACCATGGAAGCAGACATGGGACCTTCGGATCCCCGAAACAGTGCCGGTGGCAGAGCACCGGATCCGCCTGCACGCACGAACAGGAGACGGAAAGAACTTCTTCGCCCTGGACATCCCCGTCGACTTCAGCCGCAGACTCCATCCAGCCACGACAAACGACAACGTCGGCTCACACGTGTTTCACAACACACGCCGCCGCCGACTACGAGAAGACTCATAACCACGATGGCCACCTCCAACCACGGCGCCCAACCGAGGCCGTACTACTGGTCAACGATCGGTGACGGCATGACGGCGCTACGGACGGGGGCGGCTTCGCTTCGAGCGGATAACCCCGACGCTGCGGCGGGCGCCGGCTCGCGACGAATCCGGCTGCCGTTGCCACGCCCCGACCGTGTGAGCACTCTCGACCTGTGCGTTCCGAAGGTTCGAACCCGGGCCGGTCGGTCTGCTCATTCCTCGCTCTCATAGGTTCCTGATGTCGCGCCAAGTGAGGAAGTGGTGCGGTCCCCCTCGAGGACCCTGGAACTGAACGATTCCCTGCTCCCGTCGAAGACGGGAGCAGGGATTCCGCTATCCCGCCCTCGAATACCGTCCACGCGTTCTCTCCATGGAGCGCCTGCCGTTTCCCCGATCCCGGCTACTCCACCGACTCCAATTCGTACGACGGCACCGGCCACCACGATCGACCAGAACTACCCCTCATCCAACCAGGGATCCAGACCCAGCGCCCGCAGTCGTGCCTGTTCCCGTCGATGAAGGAAGCGCGGCCGGGTAATATCGGCTATGAAGCCCTCATCAAAAGGACGTGGCTTGTCTTCACCGAAGGCTTTAAGTAGCACACCAGCCATTCCGTAGTCGAACTCGATGAAACCATCCGGATCTTCTGAGTTGAATTCCCACAGCACGACAGGCCACCGATCCGGGCGATCCCCGCGGGTAGACCAGTAATAACCGTTCTGATTCTCATCCAATCCCCAGGAGATTAGACTCCCGGGGTTAGGCCACTCAGGGTAGGGGGCAGACACCTCTCCCAGCCAGTCCTCCATAGGCGTGAACCAGGCATCGAAAGGACCATCGCCAGGCGCACCCTCATTCTGGCGTGAGATCTCCAGGACGTCACTGATCGCACCGGTCCCATAGATGGACATGAAATCCATGAAGTCGGAGGGGAAACCCGTGCCCCACACTTGTCGCACCTGGTCCCAGTCGATCCGGTCCCCCGCACCCTCGTGTGGCGGCATCCGACTCATCAACAAACGCACGTTCTCGTGCATACATACCTCCGCGTTTCACTCTGCACCCCGCCAATCGCGTGCAGCAGGAGAACCACATTAACGACGCCGAGCCCTACTGGATCTCCTCTCACAAGCGAATGTTACGGCGTGGAACCCAGCGGCACCGGCTTCCCGTTCACCGATACCTTCCCGATATTGGCAGCTTGCCCTGGAACGGGACTGAATGCGACGTTGGGAACAAGATCGCTCTGATCGAGGCCGATCTCCCCATCAGCTGTCACTCCCTGAGACTCCATCAGGTAATAGGCCGGAACCGTCCTGTCTCCGTCGTAGATCGGGGTCACCCGGTAATGCACAGTCTCACCTTCCCTGACTGCATATAGAGCGCCAATCTCAAAGGCTCTCATATTGTCTGGCATTCCAGGATCGGAAGGAAGCTGCCTATTGGCGTTCACGGAACGACCGCACGTCGACAGGTTTCGAAGATCCTTGCCAGACCCGCCCATTCCCTTGTCGGGTATGAGGTGACATGCATTGATCGCGAACCGTGAAGGCGATGCGCCGAAGCTGCTGCCTTCGACGTACTTCTTGGCCCACTGGTACCCAGGCGGTTGCTTACTGGCACTACTTCCATTGGTCAGCGACGTCAGGCAGACTTCCGCACCGGTGGCACGGTTACCGTGAGCCGGGTCGGTCGCAGAGTAGATCGGGGTGTTCACTGGCATTTGATCCGCACACGAAGCGTTGTCGTCGTATCGTGCGGCGAGCAGCCGCCGGTGGTCACGCAGACGGCGGCCGTGGTCAGACCAGCAGCCACGGCCGAGGCGACGTTGCGGACCGAGTTGCCGATGTTGATCCCGATGGTCGGGGCTCAGCGGCCGCCGAGATCGAGTGGACGGCGAGGGTGCCCTTGCCGATCGATGCGGTGATCTTGATGGCGTGGGCGCGGATCGCGGCGCGGCGGGCTGCCGCCGGAGCCGCCTCCGCGTCCTGAGGAGGTCCGGCCGCTGCTGGACGTGGTCCTCCCGTAGCTGCTGGTCGCCGCGAGGGAGTGGGTGGCTTCGAACGAGTCTGTTGGCCCCACGGGAACGAGTTCCCTGGCCCCATACAGCGATCTTCGGGCCATGATCTGAACCAGAATTTTGGCCCCACCCTCGCAGCGGATCATGGATCCGATCCACAAGGGCGATGCCACGGGGCGCTCGAACACTATCCGCACTGAGTGACCGCGGCCTGGCATGCATGTGCCGGGCCGTCGGGTCTGGGAAGTCTTCGCTTGGACCCGGGTGGTTCCCCGGCGATCAGCAAGGCAATGCTCGCGCGTCTGTGTCGCTGTCCGGAGCTACCGGATGGTCCGGAGTCAGGGAGTGGATGCGTGGTATCGGCGAGGGCAGCAACCAGAGCAGCGACAGCGCTCCGCCGACGGCCCCGATGAGGAGGGTCGCCCTGAGGCCGATGAGGGTAGCGAGGAGGCCGCCGAAGACGGCGCCCACAGGGCGTAAGCCGTAATTGATCGTGCTGTACGCACCGGCGACTCGACTGCGCATGCCATCGGGGATCACGTCCGCCTGAAGGGAGTTGAGGTTGACGTCGAACAGCATGACGCCGACGCCGGAGAGGAACTCGGCCAGGGCCAAGGCTCCGGCGCGAGCCCAGAGGGGGCCGCCCGCAGCAGCGGCGATGGCGATCGGTGCCGGGAACAGCACGGCGCCCACGACGATGCTGCGGCCCACGCCGAGTCTTCGCGAGATCTTCGGGGCGAGCACCGCGCCAAGGAGAGAGCCGGTGGCGCCGATCCCGAACGCCAGGCCGATGACTCCCGCGGTCAGTCCGAGGTTCCTGCTGGCAAACAGCACGATCAGCCCACTGCCCGCGACAAAGGTGAAGAAGTTGACGGTCGCCGCGCACCCGAGGCTCGCCCGCAGCACCGGGTGACGGACGACGAACAACAGTCCCTCCCTGGCACGCCGCAGCAGCGAGGATTCCGCTTGGTCATGGGCGGCTGACGGTTCGTCGATCGAAACCCGACCGACCAGAACCGCAGACGCCAGGAACGTCAGGGCGTCGACGACTACGGCGACGGGAGCGGTCAACGCCTGAACCAGAGCACCACCGATCGCCGGGCCGGCGACGTACGACGCGGAACGGCTGGCACTGAGCTTGCTGTTCGCATCGACGTAGGACGAGCGAGGCACCAGGTGGGCGAAGAACGGCGGATAGGCGGTGTTGAACAGCACCCCGGCCGCGCCCGTCAGCAAGGCCACGACATACAACTGGCCGAGCGTCACTGCCCCCAAGAGATAGGCAGCCGGGAGAGAGAGCAGCACTGCCGCCCGCACCAGGTCGGCGAGAACCATCAGGCGCCGCTTGCGGACGCGGTGGTCGACCCAGGCGCCGAGGACGATCGCGAGCAGGTTCGGGGTCCAGATGAGCGCGGTCAGCAACGCCACCTGATTGGCCGAAGCGTGCAGCGCCCCCACCGCGATCAGTGGCAGGGCCAGTTCGGTGATCCGGTCGCCGAACTGCGAGATCGACTGGCCGGCCCAGAAACGACGGAACCGCTGATCACGCCACAGCGATATGGGTATGGACTGCTCTGCAGCGCTCATGGCGTCCCGCCGGTCTGATCCTCGGCGCCCTCCGGCAGGGCGTAACGCAGCAGCCTGACGCCACGGCCGTCGGCCGGACGCGCGGCCTCGTCGCGCATCACGTAGGGGGCGAGGATGCGTTCGATCGCGTCCTCGATGGCGGCGAGTTCGTCGGCGGAGACGACGACGCGGGTGTTGGCCAGACCTGCAAGCCGTCGCCACACCGGTTCGAGCTTGGGTTCGACCTCGGCAGCCCACCGGTTCGGCAGGTCTCCCGAGCGCAGGAACATCTCCCGGGACAGGACCCGCGCAGCCGACCTGCCCTCCTCATCGTCCGGATCCTCCGGCGCCTCGAACCGGAAGCCCCGCGCCACCGCCTCCCACCGCCTCTGGCGACGGTCCGGGCCGGGCTCGGCATCGCGGACCAGCCCGAAGCTCGCCAGATGCCGCAGATGCCAGCTGGTCACTGACGGGGTTGCTCCCACATCGGGCGCGAGTTGCGTCGCCGTCGCCGCCCCGTGCCGCTGCAGGCGTTCGAGGATCGCCAGCCGCACCGGGTGCGCCAGCGCCCGCATCGCCTGCGGATCAGTGATCTCGATATCGCCCAGACGATTACCAGAATCCATAACGTGAGAGTTTCCTCTCACATATTGTGAGAGTCAAGTCTCACATCTCCGGTGCCGACAGCCACCTGATGCGCGTCCCAGCGGAGCAGGTGCAATCAAGTGCCGGCGGCGGCCTGTTGGCGGGCTTTGGTGTGGGCGAGGAGTCGCTGCCGGTCTCGATGATGTTGCCGCCGAAGGTGAGGCGGTCCACGATGGCCGCGCAGAGCCGAGGATCGGTGAACGTCTTCGTCCACGAGGAGAAGGACTCGTTGGAAGCGATCGCCACACTGTTCTTTTCCTCGCGTTCGGTCAGAACCTGTAGGCGTTCCACTGGGTGGCGACCTGGGCGGACGTCAGATTGTGGTCGTAGAAGGCGACATCGGCGAGCGAGCCCTTGAAGTGACTGACGCTACCGGGCGAGTCGATCCAGCTCTTGGCGAAGCCCGCGCCGACGTAGGTCAGTGTGTTGGACTGGTCGGCCGGTGTGCCGGAGAAGGTGTCCTGCTTGGTGGCGTCCAGGAACAGCGCCTGGCTGTCGACGTCGCAGCTGAGCACCGCGTAGTGCCACGCGTTGTCCGTGACCGTGCCAGTGGAGCCGAAGTCGGCGCCGCCCGAACCGCTCACACTCCACCAGTGACCGTGCAGCTTGCCGTCCGAACCCACATACAGCACGGGCGTCCAGGAGCCGGAGGCATCCGCGGCCCCGTCGATCGCCACGGACTGGTCGCCGATCAGCACGCCGGAGGTGGACGTCTTGAACCAGATCCCCACAGAACGCTTGGTGCCGGTGTGCAGCAGGTCGGGACCGAGACGTACGAGCTCGTCCCGTCGAAGGAGGCTCACCTCGTCGCGTCGGCGGTGTCAGGCGCTGTGCTGCCGAAGGGGTGAGCAGGCGTCAGATGATCACCCGAAAGGGCCAACGCGCCGTCAACTTGGCTATTTTCAGAACGATTTGATGTCTCATCAATCGCCCCGGAAGTAGCGCGCGGGTGCTGTGGATACCCCGTTTGGCCCCCTAATGCCGGTCATACGATATGACCGATATGACAGCCATGGTGGCGGTAAGTACGTTCAATCACATGCCGGCTGCCCAGCCGGCCTCTCTGAGACAGGAGAAGTTGCATGATGATGACCCGCTCCACCGCTGTCACCGCGGCCGTCGCGGCCGCCGCGGCCCTCGCCGCGACCGGCATCACCTACGCCTCGGCCGCCTCCGAGCCGCTCCAGGCGGCCCCGGCCGTCCGCCAGGCGGCCCCGGCCGTCGGCCAGGAGGCTCCCGCCCAGGCGCCCTTCGGTGGCAGCGACACCGGAAGGGGCAACCAGAGCAAGGGCAACGAGAGCAAGGGCAACGAAGGACGCGAAGGCAACGAAGGCAACGAAGAAAACGAAGGCAACGAGGGCAACGAGAGGAAGGGTCACGAGGGCCGGATCCACATCAACGAGCGGTCGTACTCCTCCCGCCCGGGCGACTGCATCACCGTGGTCAGCGGCCTGGGCGCCAAAAGCCTGAACATCCACAACGACACCCGCAAGACCGTCGAGGTCTTCCGCGGGGCGGTCTGCGACAACGGCGCTCCCATCGCCCTGGTCGGGCCCCACAGCTCCAGCGACGGCGTGCGCCCGGAGCACACCGAGGGCATCCACGTCGAGGACGGAGTGGTGGGCAGCTTCCGGGTCATCGACCGCCACGAGGGCGACTGAGCCGAGAGCATGACGTGGAGCCCCCGGCCCGCTGGAATCGGGCCGGGGCTCCAGTCCGGGCCCCCGCCAGGGGCACCCCGCTCCGAGCGGGGGGCCCGGAGATGACCATTGTCTGACAAGCCACGCCCCGAGCGCGCCCTGCCGGGGCCGGAACGCAGGCGCCACGCGCCCGCCCGGACAGCCCACCCTCCCGCTTCACCGGCCCACCCGCCAGGTGATTCCCGCAAGAACGCCGCCCGTTGACACCCGCCCCCGCGCAACAGCCACCAGCCTCCCTCCCAGCACGCGGACACACCCGAACGGGTGACAAAGGCAGGACCGGGAAGTGTTCACGACAAAGTCGCCCCAGACGTTCTCCCCCGCTGATCAACGGCGACGGGAGCAACGCACAGACACGCGCCGCTCCCGCGCCCCGGCACCCAGGCCCGCACTGCCACGACTTGGGAACCGCCGTCGAACTGCGCAACCGGCTCGGCTCCCTCACCGGCGTCCGGCTCCCGGCCACCCAGTCACCGATGCCGAGGATCGCTTCCGCGTCGGTGCACGCGATCAGGTCCACGTCCTCGGGTCCGAGTTCGAGCGTGGCGAAGGCCTTTTCGATGTCGTCTGGTTGGCCAGTGCGCGTCCGTGAGCGGTAGCCTCCAGAGCCTGGGTGATCAGCCGGCCCGCAGAGTCAGCCCCCGAATCGGTGATGTTCTCGCTGGAGAACCACCGACCGCCGCCCGCTCTGCGTTTCTCGACCTGAACCTCATAGGTCACCGAAGCCGTCTCGCCAACAGATGGTGCCGTGGTCGGCACCGGCATGCGGTCGTAAAGCGCCCGGGCGGCGGGCGACTCCGTCGGCGTTGGCAGGCGGGTCAGAGGTCGCCCGGTGCGCCGAGGCCGGTCAGGGCGCCGACCGGGTCCAGGTCGGGGGTGCCTCGGGGCCACCAGTCGTCCTGGCCCGGCTCCGATTCGTAGGCGTACCAGAGGCCGTCGTGCCCCAGGCGGAGCTGGGCGTGGCCCCGGGGGTGGGTGAGGTGGTTGCGCCAGGGGCGGAAGGCGGGGAGGTCGGCGGCGAGGAGGGTGGGGCGGGCGCGGTCGAAACGGCCCGCGGGCGGGTCCCAGGGGTCTTCGAGGACGGTGAGCCCCTCAAGTCCGCCCTGCCGCCAGGCGGCGACCGCGCGCGCCAGGTCGGCCGGGGTACGGTCGGCGGCGGAGGCGAGCGAGGAGTAGAGGGCGCGGGTCGCGGCGGTGAGGCCGGAACCGGGGCGGGCGGCGGCGAGCCGCACCGCGTCCTGCCAGAGCGTCAGCTCCGCCACCGGGTCGCGGCCCGTGGTCAGCAGCGCGTGCGCGCGGGCGGCGGCGTCCGTGGCGAGCTGGTCCAGCGCGAACGGGTCCGGGCCGCCCGGCGCGCCCGGGTAGGTCGGCGGCTGCTCGGGGTGCGCGGGGGTGGGCAGGGGTGCCGGGAGGGGCGGCAGCGCCCGGCGCGCGAGGGCATCACGGGCCCGTACGCCGGGCAGCGGCGCCGACGGCTGTTCCTGGGCGGCGCGGGCGGCGCGGGTGGCGTTGCGGCGGGACAGCGCGTCGAGCAGCTCTCGCTCACCCCGGCCGCGCAGCAGAAGCAGCACGAAGGGGTCCTCGTCCAGCAGACGTGCCGTCTGGTAGCAGAGGGCGGCCGCGTGTTTGCAAGGGTGGCCGTAGTCGGGGCAGCTGCACTGCGGTGCGAGGTCGCCGGGGCCGGGGAGCAGGTCCACTCCGCAGTCCGCGAGTGACTTGGGCATCTCCTTGTCGAGCAGCGCCGCGATGTGCCCGGGGCGCTCGGCGGCCGCGTCGAGAAAACGGTCCCAGTCGCCGTCGTCCAGCGTGCGCAGTCTGACCTGTACGCGATACGGCCGTGGACGGCTCCCGTGGACATAGGCCAGCACCAGCCCGGGGGTGACCGTGATGGCGTCCACATGCCCCTGGTCGGCGTACGCCCGTCCGCGCGCCAGCCGCGCCGCGTCCAGGGCCCCCTCTTCGAGGGCGCTCACCCAGGCGTTGCCCCACCACGTCTCCGCGAAGGTGTCCGGATGCGCGTGCGAGGTACGGGCGGGGAGCGCTTCGAATGTGCGGCGCAGCTCGCCGTCGCGTCGCGGGGATGCCATGGACCGCGGCACGTCGGCGGGCGACGGGAGCGTGCTCGGCTCCCCGAGCCGGCGCCGCGTCGGACCGGGGCCAGGGGCCGTCTCGGGGGTAGGCCGGGTGTGGGCGGGTGGCGGGTCCGAGGGGGTCGTGGGTGGCTCGGGTGACTCGTCCGGCTGTGCTGACCTGTGGCTTTCCCTCTCAATGTCGGTCTCGGTGTCGGTCTCGGCGTACGCCGGACGTCCGGCGGCGGTTGCCTCGCGCGGCGCCTTGGAGCCGGGCAGCTCGAAAGCCTCCGCGAGCACCTCGCGTACGTCCCGGACCCGGCCTCCCCGGTCGGGGTCCGGTCGGCCGCGCCGGGCCCGCGAACCGGCCGACGCACGGTCGGCGGACCGGTGCGTGGTCTCGACGCCCTTGGATTCCGCCGCGGTCCGCGCCTGTCTGGCCTCCGTGCGCGCCGCGCGCAGTGCCTCACGGGCGATGTCCCCCGGGCGCACGCCGGTTGCGGGCGCGCCGGTTGCGGGCGCGCCGGTGGACGGGGTGTCCGCCGTCTCCGCTTGGGCGGGAGGCCGTACCGCATCGGGTTCGGCATCTCCGTCGGTGTCCGGATCCGGCACTGCGTCCGTACCCGCCGCACTCGGGTCCGGGTGCGTGTCACTCCCCCTCCTTGCAGCGCGGCGCAAGGCCTGCCTGGCCGCGTCACCCGGCCGGGCCGCCGAAGAGGCCGTCCTGTCGGACCGCGAACCCGGCTCGTCCCCGGCCGCCGCAACCCGCGCGTCGCGCTCCCGCGCGGCTCGCAGTGCGCGACGCGCCTCGTCGGCGGGGCCCGGCCCGGCCACGGGACGTGACGGCTCGGCGTCCGGCACGTCCACGCCCCCGGTCACCGGCCGCGTCTCCTCCTCGGAACCGCTCACGACGACCTCCGCAGTGACACCAGGTCCGACAGCTCACGGTCGGTCAGTTCCGTCAGGGACGCCTCTCCGGAGCCCAGGATGGCGTCGGCGAGCGCCCGCTTCGCCTCGAGCATCTCGGCGATGCGGTCCTCGACCGTGCCCTCGGTGATGAGGCGGTGGACCTGGACGGGCTGGGTCTGGCCGATGCGGTAGGCGCGGTCGGTGGCCTGTTCCTCGACGGCCGGGTTCCACCAGCGGTCGAAGTGGACGACGTGGCCCGCCCGGGTGAGGTTCAGGCCGGTGCCCGCAGCCTTGAGCGACAGCACCAGGATCGGGGTCGCCCCGCTCTGGAAGCGGTCCACCATGTGTTCGCGGTCGGTGACCGGGGTGCCGCCGTGCAGGAGCTCCACCGGGACGGCGCGCGCGGCGAGGTGCGCGGTGATCAGGCGGGCCATCCCCACGTACTGGGTGAAGACCAGCGCCGAGCCGTCCTCGGCGAGCAGTGTGTCCAGCAGCTCGTCGAGCAGGGCGAGTTTGCCGGAGCGGGCGGAGGGTCCGTGGGCGGCCGCACGGGCGTCCTCCTTAAGGAACAGTGCCGGGTGGTTGCAGATCTGTTTGAGGGAGGTGAGCAGCTTCAGGACCAGTCCGCGGCGCGCGATACCTTCGGTGGTCTCGATCGCGAGCATCGACTCGCGGACCACCGCCTCGTAGAGGGAGGCCTGCTCGCGGGTCAGGGGGACCGGGTGGTCGGTCTCCGTCTTGGGCGGGAGCTCGGGGACGATCCCGGGGTCGGACTTCTTGCGGCGGAGCAGGAAGGGGCGGATAAGCCGGGCCAGGCGGGCGACGGCCTCCTCGTCCTCGCCATTCTCCACCGCGCGTGCGTGCCGGGCGCGGAAGGACTTGAGAGGGCCGAGCAGGCCGGGGGTCGTCCAGTCCAGCAGGGCCCACAGTTCCGAGAGGTTGTTCTCCACGGGGGTGCCGGTGAGGGCCACGCGCGCGGGGGACGAGATCGTCCGCAGGGCCTTCGCGGTCGCCGAGTAGGGGTTCTTGACGTGCTGGGCCTCGTCCGCGACGACCATGCCCCAGGTCTGCTGGGCGAGTCGTGGCGCGGCCGAGCGCATCGTGCCGTAGGTGGTGAGGACGAAGCCGCCGTCGAGGCCTTCCAGGGTGCGGTCGGGTCCGTGGAAGCGGCGGACGGGGACGCCGGGGGCGAACCGGGTGATCTCCCGCTGCCAGTTGCCCAGCAGCGATGCCGGGCAGACGACGAGGGTGGGTTCGCTGTGGGCCCGGCGCAGGTGCAGGGCGATGACGGTGATGGTCTTGCCGAGGCCCATGTCGTCGGCGAGGCAGCCGCCGAGGCCGAGGGAGGTCATGAGGTCCAGCCAGGCGAGTCCCCGGAGCTGGTAGTCCCGCAGGCGGGCCTGGAGGCCCGGTGGCGGCTCCACGGGGGTGATGCCGGCCGTCAGGCGGTCGCGCAGCGCGGCGAGGGCGCCGACCGGCACCGCGTCGACCGTCTCGCCGTCGACCTCCGCGGTGCCGGTGAGCGCCACGGACAGCGCGTCGACCGGGTCGAGCAGGCCCAGCTCCCGTTTACGGGCCTTGCGGACGAGGGCGGGGTCGACGAGCACCCACTGGTCGCGCAGCCGGACGACCGGGCGGTGGGCCTCGGCGAGGGTGTCCATCTCGGCCTCGGTGAGCGGATCGCCGCCGAGGGCCAACTGCCAGCGGAACTGGAGCAGCTCCTCGCTCTCGAAGAATCCGGTGCCGTCCGTGGCCGACCCGGGCGCGGGGCGCACGATCGCGGCGGCGCTCAGGTCGTGGGCGAGGTCTCGGGGCCAGTGCACGGCGACTCCGGCCGCGCCGAGGCGGCTCGCGGCGATGCCGAGCAGGTCGGACAGCTCCTCTTCGGAGAGCGCGAGGACGTCGGGCACGTCCTGTTCGGACAGGCGGTCCAGGGGCGGCCAGACCCGGGCCGCGCGGCGCACGGCGAGCGCCGCGTCCACGCGCGCGCGGGGGCCGAAGGTGGCGTCGGCGGCGCCCGCCCACAGGGCCGCGGCGTCCACGACGAGGGTGGGGTCGGCGAGGCTGTGCACCTGGACGACGGCGGCGCCCGCGCGGTGTGCTCCCTCGCCGTCGTCGAAGAGCTGGTACGCCGACAGGTCCAGGCGGAGCGAGATCCGTACGCCCGCGTCCATGCCCGCGGCGACCTCGGCGGCCCAGTCGTGGGCTCCGGGCAGCCGCTGCGGCTCCCTGGCCGCGAAGGGTTTCCCGCAGGTGTGGGGAGCGGCGGGGGTGCGCGGCAGGGTGTCGGCGACCGCGTCCAGGAAGGAGCGCATCAGCGCTTCCGGGTCGGGCAGCCGGAGGGGGCCCTTGCCGGGGAGCGGGACGGCATGCCCTTCGTACGGGAGGGCGGCGGCCACGGCTCGGAGGTGGGCGATGTCGTCCGGGTCGAGCGGGCCCGCGCGCCAGGCGTCGTGGCCCTCGGGGGTGAGTCCGGGCAGCAGCCGGCCCCGCGCGACGAGCCGCAGCGCGTGCAGCGCGGCCGCGCCCCAGCAGGTCGTGGCCGGATGCGCGGCACGGTCGTGGCGGGCCCCGGCGAGCAGCGGCAGGGCCTCGGAGATCGGCAGGGTCAGCGCGGGGACGGTGCCGCGGCGGGCTCCGGAGCCTTGCGGTCGTACCACCGTCAGCTCGGTCGGCTCGGCGGACGACGCGCTCTCAGCGGGCGACGCGCTCCCGGCGCCGTCGCCGGACGGCAGCGGCCCGCCGTCCGGGTCCCAGAAGGCGACGCGCCCCTCGCGCGGCAGGGGTGCGGGCAGGAAGACGGCGGCAAGCCGCACCGGAACGGTCGTCTCGGTCCTCACGGCCTCGCCGCCCATACGTCCGGTCACCTCCCGCCCCTCGGCCGAATCAGTTGTCTTCGACTCTACGGGCGGGCTCTGACAATCGGTCCCGGCGGTGGCGCCGGTGCGGGGCCGGGGCGCCTCAGGGGATCGTGCGGGAGACGACATAGACCATGGCGCGTCCGGGCCGGGGCCAGTTCACGACGATGTCCTGGGTGGGTGTCGGGTCCTTCTGTTCGTGGACGAGTCCCCACCACGAGCCGGGGCCCGTGAACTTCCAGCCGACGACCTTCTGGTCGCGGGTACCAATGGCGATGTCATTCTTGCGCAGTTTGCCCCTGCTGGTGCCGGTCTCCGCGAGGAACTGCTCCAGGCCCGGGCCGTTGGTGGCGAACTGCACGTAAAAGCGGCTGGTCTTCCAGTTGTTCGTCTCGTAGGAGGCGACGGAGACGCCGTTCAGCGGGATCGGCACCTGGTAGAGGCGGCGCTGGACGCGCGAGGGCCAGCCCACCGTGAGGCCGGTCGCCGAGTACTTCTCCTCCTTCTGCTTGCCGCTGTCGCGGCTCTGGTTGGCGGAGATCACCAGATAGCCGGCCGGGACGCCGATGAGCAGCACGATGATCAGCAGTGTCAGGGCACGGCGGCGGAACTTGTGGCGCGGGTCCTCCGGCGGGCGCTGGGGCTCCTCGGGCGGTGAGGCCTGGCGCGGCAGCGAGGTCGTCACGGCGTCCCCTGGGTCGTACGACGGGAGTCCGTGTAGCGCTCGTACCGCTCGTAGCGCTCCACACGGCGGCGCTTGGCGCGGCGGAAGCGGCGGGCGACGAGGCGGGCGAGGTCGGCTGCACCGACCATGCCGGCCTCGGGGCCGAGCTGGGCGCGGGCGATGCGGGCCTCGGGGCGGTAGCCGCGGCCGGTGAGGTGACGGCGGAAGGCGTCCCGCGCGGGGCCGATCAGGAGGTCGTCGGCCGCGCTGACGCCGCCGCCGATCACGAAGCAGGAGGGGTCCAGGGCGGCGGCCAGGTTGGCGATGCCGACGCCGAGCCACTGGCCGATGTCCTGGAGCAGCTCGATGCACATGGCGTCGCCCTCGCGGGCCAGCTCGGTGATCATCGGGCCGGTGATGTCGCCGATGTTCCCCTTGACGTGCTCGATGAGCCCGTAGGCGACCGGGGAGTCCGCGGCGGCGAGTTCGCGGGCCTCGCGGACCAGCGCGTTGCCGGAGCTGTACTGCTCCCAGCAGCCGCGGTTGCCGCACGGGCAGCGGTGACCGCCGGGGACCACCTGCATGTGACCGAACTCGCCCGCGACGCCGAACTTGCCGCGCTTGACCTGGCCGTCCTCGAGGAGCGCGCCGCCGATGCCGGTGCCGAGCGTGATCATGACGAGGTTGTCCTCGCCGCGGCCCGCGCCGAACCGCCACTCCGCCCAGGCGGCGGCGTTGGCGTCGTTGTCGACCAGGACCGGGACGGCGAGCCGTCCGGCGAGGCGGTCGCGCAGGGGCTCGTTGCGCCAGGACAGGTGGGGGGCGAAGAGGACGCGGTTGCGCTCGGCGTCGACCCAGCCGGCCGCACCGATGCCGACGGCGTGCACGTCGTGCCGGTCGGAGAGGTCCAGGACCAGCTCCACGATGGTGTCCTCGACGGCCTTGGGGCTCTTGGACTTGTCCGGTGTCTCGGCGCGGAGCTTCTCCAGGATGTTGCCGTCGGCGTCGACGACGCCCGCCATCACCTTCGTGCCGCCGATGTCGATGCCGACGGTGGGAACGCGGGGTGCCGTCAGGTGGGAACGGCGTTCACGCGTCCCTACGGTCCGCAGGACGGTGGCCCGCGCGGAGCCGCGGTGTGCGAGGTCGCGGTAGGTGCTCATCGGGCCGATTCTGCCTCACCGTGCCACGGGGGCGCATGGCGGAGTCCCCCCGAGCTCCCCGGGACGCCCCGCTGGAGTCCCCGGAGGGCCGGCCGTCTGTGGGCTGCGGGCCTATGTGGCTGTCGCGCGGTTCCCCAAGCCCCTCAGCAGTTCCCCAAGCCCCTCAAGGGGCGCTCCGCTCCAGCTCGTGGCGGAGGTCGTCCAGTTCGCTGCCGCCCGCCATCTGGCGGGTCAGCTCGTCGAGGGTGATCTCGTCGCGGGTGTGGCTGCCGAACATGGCACCGCGCTTCAGGAGGACGAAACGGTCGCCGACCAGGTACGCGTGGTGCGGGTTGTGGGTGATGAGGACCACACCTAGGCCGGCGTCCCGCGCGGCGGCCACGTACTTGAGGACCACGCCGGACTGCTTCACGCCGAGCGCGGCGGTGGGCTCGTCGAGGACGAGGACCTTGGCACCGAAGTAGACGGCGCGGGCGATCGCCACGCACTGGCGCTCACCGCCGGAGAGGGTGCCGATGGGCTGGTCGACGTCACGCAGGTCGATGCCCATGCGCAGCAGCTCCGCATGGGTGGTCCTGCGCATGAGGTCGACGTCCATGCGCTTGAAGGGGCCCGTGCCCTTCGACAACTCGGAGCCGAGGAAGAAGTTCCGCCACACCGGCATCAGCGGGACCACGGCGAGGTCCTGGTAGACGGTGGCGATGCCCCGGTCCAGGGCCTCGCGCGGGGAGGAGAGCCGGGCCTCCTCGCCCTCGATGCGCAGGGTGCCCGCGTCATGCTGGTGCAGGCCCGCGATGATCTTGATCAGTGTGGACTTGCCCGCGCCGTTGTCGCCGAGCACGCAGGAGATCTCCCCCGCGTGCACCACCAGCGAGACGCCTTCGAGGGCCCGGATGTTGCCGTAGTACTTGCTGACGTCGTCGAGCTCGACGAGCGCCGTGCGTTCCGTGGCGGCCGCGCCGGTCGTCTTGTCCGCGTCCGTCGTCATGCCGTCGCCTCCGCGCGCTTGCGGACCCAGTGGTTGAGCAGGGTCGCCAGGAGCAGCATCACTCCCAGGAAGAACTTGAACCAGTCCGGGTTCCACTCGGCGAACACGATGCCCTTGCTCACCATGCCGAAGATCAGCGCACCGACCGCCGCGCCGACCGCGGAACCGTAGCCGCCGGTGATCAGACAGCCGCCGATGACGGCCGCGATGATGTAGATCAGCTCGTTGCCGACGCCCTCGCCGGACTGCACGACGTCGAACGAGAACAGCAGGTGCTGCCCGGAGATCCAGGCGCCGAAGGCGACGCCCATGTAAAGGCCGATCTTCGTCTTGCTGACCGGGACACCGACCGCGCGGGCCGCTTCCTCTCCTCCGCCGACGGCGTAGATCCAGTTGCCGAAGCGGGTGCGCAGCAGGATCCAGGTGGCGACGACGACCAGGACCAGCCACCACAGGATGGTGATCTTGAAGTCGACGCCGCCGATGGTGATCGTCGAGGCGAAGACGTCCTCGGCGGAGGAGAAGCCCTGCATGTCGGAGATCGACTTCGTGGACACCGTGCCGCTGATCAGCTTGGTGAAGCCGAGGTTCATACCGGTCAGCATCAGGAAGGTGCCGAGCGTGATGATGAAGCTCGGCGGGTCCGTGCGGGTCAGCATGACGCCGTTGAAGACGCCGATCGCCAGCGTGACGACCAGCGAGACGAATACGCCGACCCAGACGTTCGCGGTCATCTGGTAGCTGAACATCGAGGAGATCAGCGCGGAGCTGGTCACCATGACGCCCGCGGAGAGGTCGAACTCGCCGCCGATCATCAGCAGCGCGACCGGTACGGCCATGATGCCGATCGTCGACGAGGCGTACAGGACCGTGCTGAGGCTCGCGGCCCGTACGAAACTGTCCGCGAAGATCGCGAAGAAGAGGAAGACCGCGATCGCGCCGACCACGGAGCCGAGCTCGGGGCGGCCCATGAGTCTGCGCAGTGGCGAGGTCTTCAGGAGGCGCTCGTCGACCTTGGTGTCGGGCGACGGCGCGGGTGCAGGCGCAGTGGCGCTCATCGGGTCCCCCGCTTGGTGTACTCCTCGAGCGCGGCGGCCTGATCCTTGGTGATGATCTGCGGGCCGGTGAGCACCGGCTGGCCGCCGCCGAGGACATCGGCGTTGTACTTGTAGAGCCAGAGCAGGTCCACGGCCTCGTACCCCTGGAGGTAGGGCTGCTGGTCGACGGCGAAGCCGAGCGTGCCGTCCTTGAGTTCCGCGGCCACCTTCGCGTTCAGGTCGAAGGTGTCGATCTCGGCCTTGCTGCCCGCGTCGGTCTTCGCCTTCACGGCGGTGTCCGCGTACGGGGCGCCGAGCGTGACGACCGTGTCGATGGACTTGTCCGCCTGCAGCTTGGCTCCGATGGAGGACTGCACGTCGGGCATGCTGGTGCCCTGGACGTAGAGGTTCTGCACGGTGCCGTGGAAGGTCTTCTTGACGCCCGCGCAGCGCTGCTCGTGACCGACGTTGCCCTGCTCGTGCAGGATGCACAGGGCCTTCTTGCGGCCCCGCTTGTTCAGCTCGTCGCCGACCGCCTCACCGGCGATCGTCTCGTCCTGCCCGATGTGGGCGAGCGCGCCGAACGCCTTGGACTGCTCGGAGCCCGAGTTCACCGTGATCACGGGGATGCCGGCCTTCTCGGCGCGCGCGACGGCGGCCTTCATCGCGTCCGGCTTGGCCAGCGTGACGATGATGCCGTCGACCTGCTTGTCCACGGCGGCGTCGACGAGCTGCGCCTGCTGCTGCGCCTCGGCGTTGTGCGAGTACAGGAAGTTGATGTTGTCCTTGACCGCGGCCTGCTTGGCGCCGTTCTGCACGATGTCCCAGAACGTGTCGCCATCGCCCGAATGGGTGATCATCGCGAAGGTCCACTTGGGCGTGTTCACCGCGGCCCTGCCCTGGGCCGACGCCGCCTTACGGGCATCCTCGGCCCGCTTCCCGCCGGTGCTGCTGCATCCCGCCAGGGACACCCCCAGCGCCCCTGCGAGCGCGATGCTTACCCAGGTCCGAGTCCGTGCCACGAGGCCGTGCCCTTCTTGCTGTGCTCCTTGGTGCGCCGGGGCCCGCGGAACGGCCCGGCGGGCCGTTCCGTAGGCCCCGGGGGCCGACATTTCGCCGGCCCCAAACGCCCAAGTATCGAACACGGGGATCGTGCACCCCATCAGCGGGTCCCGCGCGCGGTGTACTTCTCGAGGGTCGAGGCGTCCTTCTCGGTGACGATGGCCGGGCCGGTCAGGACCGTCTTGCCGCCGCCGAGGATGTCGCCGTTGGTCTTGTAGAGCCACAGCATGTCGATGGCCTCGTACCCCTGGAGGTAGGGCTGCTGGTCGACCGCGAAGCCGACCTCCTTGGCCTGGAGGCGCTTGACCACCTCGGCGTTCAGGTCGAAGGTGTCGATCTCCGCCTTGCTGCCCGCGTCGGTCTTGGCCTTCACCGCGACGGCGGCGATCGGGGCGCCCAGGGTGACGACGGCGTCGATGCCCTTGGTCGCCTGGAGCTTCGCCTCGATGGAGGACTGGGTGGCGGGGGCGTTGGTACCGTCGACGTTGAGGTTCTCGACCGTGCCCTTGAAGGTCTTCTTCACGCCCGCGCAGCGCTGCTCCAGCGAGACGTTGCCCTGCTCGTGGATGACACAGACGGCCTTCTTCAGACCTCGGTTGTTGAGCTCCTCGCCCACCGCCTCACCGGCGACCGACTCGTCCTGGCCGAAGTGCGCGAGCGCCCCGAACTGCTTGGAGAACTCGGCGCCGGAGTTGATCGTGACGACCGGGATGCCGGCCTGCTCGGCCTTGGCGAGGACGTCCTTCATGGCCTCGGGCTTGGCCAGGGTGACGACGATCCCGTCGACCTTCTTGTCGATCGCGGCCTGGACGAGCTGGGCCTGCCCGTTGGCCTCCTTGTCGTTCGAATACAGGAAGTCGACGTTGTCCTTGCTCGCCGCCTGCTTGGCACCGCTCTGCACGATGTCCCAGAAGGTGTCACCCTCGCCGGAGTGCGTCACCATCGCGATCTTCAGGCGGGGTGTACTGACGGCCTTGCCGCCGCTCCCACTGCCGCTCGCCTTGTTCTCGGAGTCCTTGCCGCCGGAGCTGCTGCAGCCGGCCGCGAGCGCGATCACAGCGATCACCGCTGCTGCCGTTCGGGCTGTACGCATGGTCGGAACACCCTCTTCTCCGCCGCTCCTTTGCGGCTGAGGGGAGTTCTAGCTTCGCGCCCGCACACCAGTCAATGGACTTTTTAGAACATTCTTACGATTGAGATTCGGCCTTGCCCACGCCGATCCCCCACTGATCCCCCACCGATTCCCAGCGGACTCACGACCGCTTCACCACCACATCACGGCCGTACGAGGAGCTGGAACTCGAAGGAGTACCGCGAGGCACGGTACATGTGGGTGCCGAACTCCACGGCGCGTCCGGTGTCGTCGAAGGTGGTGCGCTGCATGGTGAGCAGCGGTGCCCCCTCGGGCTCACCGAGCCGCTCGCCCTCCTCCGCGGTGGCCGCGCGGGCGCCGACGGACTGGCGGGCGCTGTGCAGCGTGATGCCCGCGGCCCGCATCAGCCGGTACAGGCCGGTGGCCTCCATCTGGTCGCTGTCCAGCTCCAGCAGTTCCGGGGGCAGGTAGTTGCAGAGGTACGCCATCGGCTCCCCGTGGGCGAGCCGCAGCCGCTCCACCCGGTGCACGTCGCTGCCCTCGGCCACGCCCAGAGCGGCCGCGACCTCGGCGGAGGCCGGCACGACGGCGTTGACGAGCACCCGGGTCGCGGGGCGCTGCCCGGCCGCCTCCAGGTCGTCGTACAGGCTGCTCAGCTCCAGCGGCCGCTTGACCTGGCTGTGCACGACCTGGGTGCCGACACCGCGGCGCCGCACCAGCAGACCCTTGTCGACGAGGGACTGGATGGCCTGGCGGACCGTGGGCCGGGACAGACCGAGCCGCCCCGCGAGCTCGATCTCGTTGCCGAGAAGACTGCCCGGAGTCAGGGTCCCGTGCTCGATCGCGGCCTCCAGCTGCTGGGACAGCTGGAAGTACAGCGGGACCGGACTGCTGCGGTCGACGCTGAGCTGGAGCGACACGGTCGGATCCACATCTGGTTTCGGCACGGCCCGAGCGTAGCTCCGGGAGATGTTGACGGGAAGTTGTGAGGTTTGGTTGTCCGGACAAACCATTGACAGCGTGCCTGGTGGGCCCCCAGTTTGTTCCCATGCGCATCGGACTTATCGGAACAGGTCGTATCGGTACATTTCACGCGACCGTTCTCCACCGCCACCGCGAGGTCGGCTCCTCCCTCATCGTCACGGACGCGGACTCAGTAAGGGCTCATGCGCTCGCGGACCGTCTGGGCGCGACGGCTGCGCCCAGCGTGGACGAGATCTTCACCTGGGGCGTGGACGCCGTGGTCATCACGGCGGCCACCTCGGCGCACGGCGAACTGATCGGTCGGGCAGCGCGCCTGGGGCTCCCGGTGTTCTGCGAGAAGCCCATCGCCCTCGACCTGCCGGGCACGCTGTCCGCGCTCGCCGAGGTGGACGCCGCCGGCACGATCCTGCAGCTGGGCTTCCAGCGCCGCTTCGACGTGGGCTACACGAACGCGCGCAAGGCGGTGCGCTCCGGGCGGCTCGGACGGCTGCACACCATCCGCGCGATGACCTCCGACCAGTCGCCGCCCCCGGCCGCCTACCTCCCGCTCTCCGGCGGCCTCTACCGCGACTGCCTCGTCCACGACTTCGACATGCTGCGCTGGATCACGGGCCACGAGGTCGTCGAGGTGTACGCGATGGGCTCGGACGCCGGACCGTCGATGTTCCGCGAGGCGCACGACATCGACACCGCCGCCGCCGTCCTCACCCTGGACGACGGCACGCTCGCCACGGCGACCGCGACCCGGATGAACGGCGCGGGCTACGACGTCCGTATGGAGCTGGCCGGCGAGCTGGACCAGATCGGCGTCGGCCTGGACGACCGTACGCCGATCACCTCCACCGAACCGGCCGGGCCGCCGGCCGCCGACAAGCCGTGGACCGGCTTCCTGGAGCGCTTCGGACCCGCCTACGAGGCCGAGCTCGCCGCCTTCGTCGATGTCGTCCGCGGCGAACGCGCCAACCCCTGTGACGGGCAGGAGGCCCTGCACGCCCTGCGCATCGCGGAGGCCTGTGAGCTGTCGCGGCTGGAGCGGCGCCCGGTGCACCTGGCGGAGATCCCCGGCGGACGGGACTGATCCCGAGGCCCTGCGGTGCGGCCCCTCGCTCAAGGAGCCGCACCGCCGGACCGACCGTTCACCAGCGCAACGGCAGACTGCGCAGACCGCGCATCAGCATGCCGCGCAGCCACTCGCCAGGAGGCCCGTCGAGAGCGAGATCCGGACAGCTCTCCAGCAGCGAACGCAGCGCCACACGGGCTTCGAGACGGGCCAGGGGCGCACCCAGGCAGTAGTGAACGCCGTGCCCGAACGCGAGATGGCTCTGCGCATCGCGGCGGATGTCGAAGCGGTCCGGGTGCGGGCAGTGCGCCGCGTCCCGGTTGGCGGCGTCGAGTCCGATGATCACCGCGTCGCCCACCCCAATGGCGCTGCCACCGATCTCCATCGGCTCCGCCGCATAGCGGTACGTCGCCGTCTCGACCGGTCCCTCGAAGCGCAGCAGCTCCTCCACCGCGCCGTCCAGGAGGGTCATGTCGGCCCGCAGCGCGGCGAGTTGGTCGGGATGGGTGAGCAGAGTGTGCACACCGGTCGTGATCAGATTGACCGTCGTCTCGTGCCCCGCGACCAGCAGGATGAACGCCATCCCGCGCAACTCGTCGCGGGAGAGCCGGTCGCCGTCCTCGGCCCGGGTGCGGATGAGGTCGCCGAGCAGATCGTCGGCGGGTGCCGTGCACCGCTTGTCCTCGATCAACTCATCGAGATAGGCGGCCAGCTGCTGGACGGCGACAAGCTCGGAATCTCCACCCGTCGGCGCCACGATCTCGTTCGACATCGCGCGGAACGCCGCCCGGTCGATGTCCGGGACGCCCAGCAGCTCGCAGATGACCGTGATGGGCAGCGGATAGGCGAAGGAGTCCACCAGGTCGGCGCGCCCCTTCGGCAGCATCTCCTCCAACAACTCGTCGGTGATCTGCTGGACACGCGGACGCAGCGCCTCCACCCGCCGCATGGTGAACGCGCCCGCGACGAGCGAACGCAGCCGGGTGTGCTCCGGCGGATCGGAGATCAACAGATAGCGGCCCATCAGCTCCGCTTCGAGCAGGCTGAGTCCTCTCTTGCTGTTGTCCTTGGAGAGCCGCGGGTCGGCGAGCGCGGCCCGCGCCTCCTCGTACCCCACAACGAGCCAGCAATCGTACGAGTCGGGCGGTGGCATCCGCACCCAGTGGACGGGACCGCGCTCGCGCAGCTCCGCGTACACCGGAAACGGGTCTCTCGTGAAGCCCGGTCCGTACTCCCCCAGGTCGATCATGCTTCCCCTTCCCGTCACCCCCTCCAACGCACGGGCGCCGCACTCAGTGCCCGTCCCCTTCCAGAAATCCCGCGTCGTAGGTCAACAGGGCGATCTGCACACGGTTGTTGAGGTCGAGCTTGGCGAGGATGCGGGAGACATGGGTCTTGACGGTGGCGACGCTCATGTACAGCTCGGCGGCGATCTCGGCGTTGGAGGCACCACTCCCGACGGCCACGGCGACCTCGCGTTCACGGTCGTTGAGCACGCCGATCCGGGAACGCGCGGTCGTACGTCGGGTACCCGACGGGCCACCGGCCGCGTGCTCCATCAACTGACGGGTGACAGCGGGCGAGAGCACGGGATCACCGGCCGCGACCCGCCGCACCGCGGCAAGGATCTCCACCGGCGGAGTGTCCTTGAGAACGAACCCGGCGGCCCCCGCGCGCAGGGCCCGCAACACCTGGTCGTCGGCGTGAAACGTGGTCAGGACCACGACCTGCGGAGCGTCCTTGCGCCCCCGTAACCGCTCGGTGGCCGTGAGCCCGTCGACCACGGCCATCCGGATGTCCATCAGAACGACATCCGGGCGGGTGCGCTCGACGAGCGCCTCGACCTCACCGCCGTCGGCGGCCTCACCGACGATCTCGATGTCGTCGGCCCCGCCCATCATGAAGGAGAGGCCGGCCCTCACCAGCGGATCGTCGTCGACGAGGAGCAGTCGGATCGCGTTCATGGTGCCTACCGTAGGTGCGCGCCGACGTATTTCCGTCCCCCGGACCGCGACCGACGACTACCGTCGGTCGCCACGGCAGTCGGCTCTCGGAGGACTTCAGTGCGCTATCGGCTCTTGGGCAGGACCGGCCTTCGCGTCTCGGAGCTGTTCCTGGGTGCCATGACGTTCGGGGAACAGGGAGGCGTGGGAGCGCCCAGGGAGGAGTGCGCGCGGATCCTCGACGCGTACGCGGAGGCAGGCGGCAACGTGGTGGACACCGCCGTCAACTACCGCGGCGGAGCCAGCGAGGAGATAGTGGGGGACTTACTCAAGGGCCGACGCGACCGTTTCGTCCTCTCCACCAAGTACACGGTCTCGCGCGACGGCACCGACCCGAACGCCGCCGGAAACCACCGCAAGAACCTCACCCTCTCCCTGGAGACGAGCCTGCGGCGCCTCGGAACCGACTACATCGACGTCTACTGGGTGCACATCTGGGACCGGAACACACCGGTCGAGGAAACCATGCGCGCCCTGGACGACGCCGTGCGTTCCGGAAAGGTCCTGTACGTGGGCATCTCGGACGCTCCCGCCTGGATCGTGTCACGCGCCAACACCCTCGCCGAGTGGCGGGGTTGGTCCCCGTTCGCCGCGCTCCAGGTGCCCTACAGCCTGCTCAGCCGCGACGCCGAGCGCGAACTCCTCCCCATGGCCGAGACATTCGGCATGTCGGTAGCCGCCTGGAGCCCCCTCCAGAACGGCGTCCTGTCCGGCAAGTACACCCGCCCGGGCGGCGTGGTCCCGGGCACGGCGACCCGCCTCTCCCCCGAGGCCATCGGCGAACTCGAACGAACCGTGGCCGAGACGGTCCGGTCAACGGCCGACGAACTGGGCGCGACCCCCGCCCAGGTGGCCATCGCCTGGACCATGGCCCACTCCCCCACCGTCCACCCCATCGTGGGCGCCCGCCATGTCACCCAGCTCACCGAGAACCTCGGCGCGACCCGGCTCACCATCCCCGACGACCTGCTGACCAAGCTGGAGGAGGCCACGGGCTTCCGCACCGGCTTCCCCACGGACTTCATCGAGGAGACATCAAGCTGGGTGTACGGGACAGCGGGCCACCGCGTGGTCCCCCGCAGGCCCTGACACACCAGCAGCCGCCCGTCGGCGCGGAGACCCCTGCCCCACGCACCCGCAGCCGCCGTGCCACAGAAGGGGTCGTACCGGCACGGCCCCGCCCCACCCGCCCGGCGTCAAGCGCCCCACGCCAGCCAGGCCCGTACCGCGAAGCCCCCGCCCTCGTCGGGCCCGTGCTCCAGCCGCCCGCCGGCCAGGGTGGCCCGCTCGGTCAAACCGATCAGCCCCTGCCCGGAACCGGGCACATGCGGCACGTCCCCCGGCGGTGCCGGGTTGCGTACGGACACGCTGAGGCCGTCACCCGGGGCGCCCGAGACACAGACCGTGACCTCGGCACCCGGGGCGTGCTTACGGGCGTTCGTCAGCCCCTCCTGGGCAATGCGGTACGCCGTCCGACCGACGGAGGCGGGCACGGCGGCGGAGCCGGTGACACGGCGATCAAGGACGACCTTCATGCCCGCCGCACGCGACTCGGACACCAACGCGTCCAGCCCGGCGAGCGTAGGCTGCGGCCGCCCCGCGTCATCGGAGTCACCCGCCCTCAGCACCCCTATGATCTCCCGCAGATCCTGCAGCGCCTCGTGCGCGCTCTCCCGGATCACCCCGGCAGCCCGCGCCACCTCCTCGCGGGGCGCGTCCGGCCGGAACTCCAGCGCCCCCGCGTGCACGCTCAGCAGCGTCAGCCGGTGCGCGAGCACATCGTGCATCTCGCGCGCGATGGCCTCGCGTGCCAGCCGCTGCGCCTGCTCGGCCCGCAGCGCGGCCTCCGTCTCGGCCCGCCGTGCCCGGTCCCGCAGACTCAGCATGAGCTGTCGCTTGGACCGTACGAACATGCCCCAGCCGACGACCGCCGCGGTCACCAGCGCGGTGACGAAGACGGCGGCGACGTACGGCAGATCGGGATCGGGACGCAGCCAGAGGTAGACCGGAAGCAGCGCGAGTTGCAGCCCGGCGATCCAGCCCACGTACTTGAAGGGCCGGTGCACGGCCAGTGTGAAGAGGGCGACCATACCGGCGCCGCCCGCGGTGTTCGAGAGCAGTCCGACAGGCACCATCGCCACAGCGAGCCCCAGCGGCCGGCGGCGCCGGAACCACACCGCTCCGCAGGCGAGCACACCGAGCAACTGGTCGACGACGGCGAGGCCGTGCGGGATGTCCGGTTCACGGCTCACCGAGTGCGCGGCCATCGCCCCGATGACGACGGCCAGCAGGAAACACCCGAAGTCGACCACCCAGTCCCGCACGGTACGCCGCGCCCGTCCGCCCCGCCCCGCCCGCTCGGAGTCGAGCTCCGCGACCACGGCCGACGGCAGCAGCCAGCGCCGCCCGGGCAGAACGGGTGTCACAGGCACCGGATTGTCACCACTCACGGTCGACAAATCTATGAGGAGATGGCCGCCGCCACCTCCCCCGCGCCCGGAATCACCGACGAAAGTAGCGGCGCTTCAGACTTTCGTCCTTCCGCTCCTTCGACGCCTTCGACATGCCTCGCTCTTTCGACATGCCTCGCCCCGCGGCCGACGAACGTGGGGGGAGCCGCGGGGCGAGGGTCTTGCTGCGGAGCGGTCGAACTGTCGAGCGGTCAAACTACCGAGCAGTCAAAGCAGTCGTACGGTTCACCCTCGGATCAGCAGCTGAAGTTGATCAGGTTGAACGTGACGTAGTGGTCCGAGGTGTAGTAGTCCTCCTGCGTCTTCTTGCCGGTCACGATGCGCTTGGCGCCACGCGTCGAGGAGCCCGGCGTGATGACGGTGTACTCGTGGTAGTACCCGGTGGACTGGGAGGGGAGGACACCCTCCCGGTTCTGGAACACGACCCCGTCCTGGGAGTACGGGAAGGGACCGCCGGACGCGATCAGGTCCAGCGTGTCGTACGCCTGCGACGGCAGGCTGCCGTAGCAGATGCTGCCCACGGCGGTGGCCGCCGCGTCGGCGGGGACCACGGCGGTGCCGCCGATGAGCAGCGCGGACATGAGGGCGACCAGGGCGCCGATACGAGTGGTTCGTGGGGGGAATCTCATGGCTATAGAATGACGCGCGTAGACCGTGGCATGTCAATGTCAAGGCAGATGATTTCTCCCGCCAAGTCCGATGAATTTTCCGGGAGTTAACCTGCCGCCGACTGCCCCGGGACGGCGAAGTCCGCGGCCGACGCCCTACCGGCGGGGATGCGTGCAGGGGCTGCACGGTTTCAGGAGCCGCTTCAGCGGCTGCTCTCGTGGCTTCAGTAGCTGCCGTAGATCGGGCGGCCTTCCGGCTGGTACGCAGGATCGCCACGCCTGTGCCGGTGGTACTGGTAGGTGCGCCTGCCGAGCAGGAAGGCGTCCGCGGGGGAGAAGACGTCGGTGATGAACCGTCCGAAGCCCTCGTCCCCGTAAGGAACGCTCCAGCCGCCACGAAGCCGGTGCGGGTGAGCTCGCCCATGGCGGTGCCCGCTTCCTTCGCGTGCCTCGAGAACAGCCCTCCAGCCGCTGGGGGGGACACGGCGCATCCTTCGGTCAGCTGCTCGCGGGGCCTTCAGCGGTAGTGTGCCGATGGACGTTGCAGTGTGCACACGACGCCATCCACGGTGAGGGGCGATGATCGTTTCGGTGGTGTCGATGCCGGAGGGCGTCGTCGCTCGCACGGGGTTGGCACAGGCGAGGGAGCGTCTGGCGACCTCCGGTTTCGTGATCGTGGACATCGACCAGGGAGACGAACCCCCGCTCGACGTCGAGCCGCTCTCCCGTCGGCTCGGACTGGATGACCCCGCCTGGGAGTGGCTCGGCCGACCGGACGAACACGTCCGGGCCGAGTACCACGCGGGCACCGCCGTCGGCGTCGTACCGGTGGTCCGCGGCAACCAGGTCACCCATATCCATGTTCTTTCCGACGACCGGCACTTCATCACGGTGCATCATGGGCCGGTCGAACTGATCGAGACCTTCTTCGACCGTTTGCCGCAGGATCTGCCCCCCGACTCGGTGACGACGCTGTTCCTGTTTCTGCAAGGGGTCCTGGAGACCTTTCGCCGGGCCGTCACGCAGGCACATCTGGAGGTCGAGGACCTGGAGGAAGCGATGTTCGAGCAGCGGCAGCCGGAGCAGGTCCACCGTCTGGCCCGGCTGCGGCAGCACGCGGCCCATCTGCATCGCGCGTTCCTGCCCTACTCCGCGGTCGCGCAGGAGATCCTCGTACGTCGCCGGATGGCGAATCACGACCTCCCGGAGAGGCGACAGGCGATGAACCGCCTGCACGAGCACACCGTGCAGCTGGTACTCGTGGAGATCGAGGCGCTGCGGGACGCGGCCCTGCGAGCCGCGAACAACTACTCGTCTCTCGTCGCCGATCAGCAGAACGTCGTGATCAACAGACTCACCATCGTCTCGATGATCTTCCTGCCGCTGTCGTTCCTGACCGGCTTCTTCGGCATGAACTTCGCCTACCTGACCAACGGCCTCACGAGCGAGGACTCCTTCTTGGAGTTCGGCTTGGGCCTGCAGGCGGGTGCCGTGGCCGTCGCCCTGTACTACGTGCTGTACCGCACGCACTGGCGGCAGCTGCGCGACAGCCGTCCCCGCGACGCCGCCGCCGACGACGAGCCCTGATCGCACCCCGCCGGGGCCCGCTCGGCGGCGCGGCCTCAGCCGCCGAGCTCCTGGTACCTGGCCGTCAGGGCCGTCGTGCCCTCCTCCGTCAGGGAGCCGAACAGGCGCAGGCGCGAGATACCGCCGTCCGGGAAGATGTCCACGCGCGCGTGGGTCCCGACCACCGGCGCGGCGAGGGTGAAGCGGTGGTTGGTGTCGGGCTGGAGGCGGGTGCGGGGGACGATCTCCGTCCAGTCGCCGGCGTCGCCGTTCTTCACCGACACCGACGCCCAACCGGCGCTGTTGCCCTTCAGGTACGCCGTGTCGATCTCGAGCGCGCGGACCTCGGACTGGGCGACCAGCTGGTAGCCGATCCAGTCGTTGCCCTGGTCGCGTCGGCGGCGCGTCTCCCAGCCGTCGTCCATCTTGCGGGAGCGGCCCGGCTGGATGGTGTTCGTGGCGGGCGAGTAGAAGAGGTTGGACGCGTCCTCGACCTGGCCGCCGTTCTCCAGGGCGACGACGTCGAAGGTGCCGAGTGTGGAGAGCCACGTCGGGTCGGCCACGACCTCGCCGTACACGCGCAGCCGGGCGATGCCGCCGTCGGGGTACTGGTTGACGCGTAGGTGGGTGAAGCGCTGTTCGACGGAGACGGCGAAGCCGTTGGCCGCGTGGCCGCCGACGGGCGTGCGCGGTACGAGCGTGGTCCACTTCACGCCGTCCGCCAGCAGTTCCTCCGGCGACGGGGAGCCGGGGAGCGAGGCCCCCTCGACCGACACCGCCTGGGGGTAGTTGCCGCGGAAGTGAGCCGTGTCGACGACCACGCCGCGTACGACACCGGGCGCGCCCAGCCGCACCAGCGCCCAGTCGTGGTCCTCGGCGGTCGGCCACGGGTGCTCGGCCGAGGCGCCACGGCGCCGCCGTGTCTCCCAGCCGTCCATGATCTTGCCCTTGTGCCCGAAGTGCTCGGGGTCGAACTCGGCCCGCCCGGGCACGAGGAGGTTCTCCCGCTGGGCGAAGAACTCGTCGTTGGCGGCGATGACTCCGGCGCCGAGCTGCCGGTCGGCGAGGTTGGCGTACTGGGTGAAGGGGAAGTCGGCGGTGCGGTAGTCCGCGTACGGGTCGCCGCCTCCGTAGGGGTTCGCGTCGCCGGTGAAGGTGGAAATCGCCGTCACGATGATCGATCTGCCTTTCGAGGGTCGGCCGTTGCGGATGCGGATGCGAGTACGGGTACGGGGGTGGGCGCAGGCGCGCGGATCACGGTTGGCGGGAGAGGAGGTGTCCCGTCGGCTCGGTGAACTCGCCGTCGGCCACGATGCGCTCGCCGCGCAGCCAGGTGGACTTCACGACCCCGCTGAGTGTTTTGCCCGCGTACGCCGTGACCCGGTTGCGGTGCTGCAGCGCGGCGGGGTCCACGGTGAAGGTCTCGTCGGGCGCGAGGACGGCGAAGTCGGCGTCGCGGCCCACCGCGATGGCGCCCTTGCGGTGGTCGAGGCCGACGAGTCGCGCCGTGCGCGAGGACATCCAGCGGACCACGTCCTCCAGGCCGTGGCCGCGCTTGCGGGCCTCCGTCCAGACCGCGGACAGGCTGAGCTGGAGCCCGGAGATGCCGCCCCAGGCGGTCGCGAAGTCGTCCGTCTTCAGGTCGGCCGTGGACGGTGAGTGGTCGGTGACGACGCAGTCGATCGTGCCGTCGGCCAGCGCCTGCCACAGCAGATCCTGGTTGGCGGCCTCACGGATGGGCGGGCAGCACTTGAACTCGCTCGCCCCGTCCGGGACTTCCTCGGCCGTCAGGGTCAGGTAGTGGGGGCAGGTCTCCACGGTGATCCGTACGCCCTCGCGCTTGGCCGCGGCGATCAGGGGCAGCGCGTCGGAGGACGACAGGTGCAGCACGTGCACGCGCGCGTGGAGGCGTTCGGCCTGGGCGATGAGGTTCGTGATGGCCGTGTCCTCGGCGTGGCGCGGGCGCGAGGCGAGGAAGTCGGCGTACTTCTGGCCCCCCTTCTGGGGGGCGGCGGCGAGGTGGTGCGGGTCCTCGGCGTGCACGATGAGCAGGCCGTCGAATCCGGCGATCTCGGCGAGGGACCGGGCGAGCCGGTCCTGATCCAGCTCGGGGAACTCGTCGACCCCGGACGGCGACAGGAAGGCCTTGAAGCCGAAGACTCCGGCGTCGTGCAGCGGGCGCAGGTCCTTGACGTTGTCGGGCAGGGCGCCGCCCCAGAAGCCGACGTCGATATGGGCCTTGGAGCGGGCGGCTTCCCGCTTCGTACGGAGGTGGTCGACCGTGGTCGTCGGCGGGAGGGAGTTGAGCGGCATGTCGACCAGGGTCGTGATGCCGCCGGCCGCGGCGGCGCGGGTCGCCGTCCAGAAACCCTCCCACTCCGTGCGGCCGGGGTCGTTGACGTGCACGTGGGTGTCGACGAGACCGGGCAGGAGGACGTCGTCGCCGAAGTCCTCCAGGCGGGCACCGGGCGGCACCTCGGCGTCGTGCGCGAGCACAGCAGTGATCTTCCCCGCGGCGACCGCGACCGAAGCGGCGCGCGTCCCTTCGGGAGTGATGACGCGCGTCGAGCGCAGCATCAGTTCGACCCATCCGACTTCGGACACCCGGACCCCTCTCCGCCGCTGCTGACTCCCGCTACCGCTGTTAACTTCCACGTAACGGAATTCAACGTTCTGTTGAAGGAGTCTTCACTCCAGCCCTCGCGCCGTCAAGGGCCCGCCTTCCCATCCTGCTCCCTGATCCATCCCTCTGGATATTTCCACGAAATGGAACAAGAATTCCACGAAGCAGAAACGTAACTACGTACCACCAAGGAGTCAACCAAGTCCCGGGTAGGCTGCATCTGCCTGTCAGCCGTGAAAGGACCGCGCCGTGCCTGCGTCCAGCGCCAGCACCACCGACGCCGCCAAGTCATCCGCCCCGAGCGGTGGTGTCCAGTCCCTCGAGCGTGCCTTCGATCTGCTCGAGCGCATGGCCGACGCCGGCGGCGAGGTGGGCCTGAGCGAGCTCTCCGCCAGCAGCGGGCTGCCGCTGCCCACCATCCACCGGCTGATGCGCACGCTGGTGGCCTGCGGTTACGTACGTCAGCAGCCGAACCGCCGGTATGCGCTCGGCCCCCGGCTGATCCGCCTCGGCGAGTCCGCCTCCCGGCTGCTCGGCACCTGGGCCCGCCCCTACCTCGCGCGCCTGGTCGAGGAGACCGGCGAGACCGCGAACATGGCGCTGCTCGACGGGGACGAGATCGTGTACGTGGCCCAGGTGCCCTCCAAGCACTCGATGCGGATGTTCACCGAGGTGGGCCGCCGGGTGCTGCCGCACTCCACGGGCGTCGGCAAGGCCCTGCTGGCGAACACCCCGGCGGACGAGGTGCGCGCGCTGCTCGCCCGTACCGGCATGCCCGCCGCGACGGAGAAGACGATCACCACGCCGGACGGCTTCCTCACCGCGCTGGAGGAGGTGCGCCGACTCGGCTACGCGGTCGACGACAACGAGCAGGAGATCGGCGTCCGCTGCCTCGCCGTCTCCGTCCCCGACTCCCCCACCGCCGCCGCCATTTCGATCTCCGGCCCGGCCGGCCGCGTCACCGACGCGGCCATGGAGAAGATCGTGCCCGTACTGCAGCAGGTCGCGGTGGAGCTGTCGGAGGCGCTGGCGAGCTCGGTCCCGGGCGCCTGACCGGACCGCCCGCGGGCCTCGCCTTCGCAGCGCGCGGCGCGTGCGGCGGTCCGCGCCGCGGCGAGACCGGCGAGCGAGCCGCCGACGCCGACGACGACCCGCCCTGCGGTGGCCATCACGACTCACCTCGGCGAAGCCGTGGCAGCGCGAACCGCACTCCGCCACGGGCGGCCGTGCACCCGGCAACCAGCCTCCCCACCCACTCCCGCACCGGCACCCCCGGCATCCGCTCTTCCTGACGCCGCTGCATCTCCCGCCCTGCCGTCCGAGGTGCTCGACGAGGCCGTACGCCGCCTCGCGACCGCTTTGGACAGCGGGCTCAACACGGCCGGTACGGACTCGGGGCGTCCGCACTGGGTGGCGTGAGCACCGCTGCCACCGCCGACCACCGCCGACTACCGCTGACCCCGCCGTGGCGGTTCTCCGAACAGCTCCACTGCGCTGCGCACATCCGCGAGGCCGGTCGCCAGCGCGCTGACCGAGCCGATCGCGCCCGCGATCAGCAGCAGGGAGCGACGCAGCCGCGGTATCTCGGGGATGCCGCTGACGGCCATCGCGGCGAGGGCCGCGAGCTCGTCCTCGGCGATGCCCCGGTCGGGGAACTCGGCGGGGTGCGTGGCGAGTTCACGGCGCAGCCGGGAGACGGCGGTCCGCAGTTCGGCCACTCTCGGGTCCTCGTCGCTGCCGGTCACTGGCCTCTGCCCCAAGCTCCGCAACACAGCTCTCCCCCCTCGCACGCCGTTGTGCGCACGACCTCGCGCGCCGTTGTGCGCACGTCCTTCGCCTGCCGACCCCCCGCCCCGTGGCGATGGTCAGGCGCCGGGGGACGCGGGCAAGTAAACGCCACCCGTGCGGTGGGCGCCACAGCGTGGACCGAAATTCAGCCCCACAAAACCGTGCGGTCGCCGCCGGGTCAGGTATGCAGGACGTATGACGCAAAAGGAAGACCAGGTCGCCGGGCTGCTCCTCGCGGCGGGCGGGGGGCGACGGCTCGGCGGGCGGCCCAAGGCGCTGCTCGAACACCGGGGGCGGCCGCTCGTGGAGTACGCCGTCGGGGTGCTGCGCGCGGCCGGGTGCACGCGCGTCCATGTGGTGCTGGGGGCGCGGGCCGACGCCGTACGGGAGCGGGCGCGGCTCGACGGGTGCGTGCTCGTGGAGAACCCCGAGTGGGAGCACGGCATGGGCTCGTCGCTGCGGGCCGGGCTCGGCTCGCTCGCGGACACGGGTACGCGGGCGGCGCTGGTCTCGCTGGTCGACCAGCCCGGCATCGGGCCGGAGGCGGTCGCCCGGGTTCTCGCCGCCTACAAGGACGACACCTCGCTGGTCTCGGCCGCGTACGAAGGTGTGCGCGGCCACCCCGTCCTCTTCGGCGCCGCCCACTGGGCCGGCATCGCGGCGACCGCGACCGGCGACCGTGGGGCACGCGCCTATCTGAAGGAGCACCAGGACGCGATCACGCTCGTCGAGTGCGGAGATGTGGCACAGGCGTACGACATCGACACGGAGGACGACCTGGTCCACCTTGAGTGAGCGGCGTGGCACTGAGCGCCACCTTCTCTCGACCCGGACAATCTCGACATCAACAAAACATTGAACTTCCACTATGAGGAAACTAGTATCCACTGCTCAGAAGCGCCGAGCTGCTCCGCAGGCGCTGATCGCCCTACCCGGGTCGACTGGCACCCGGTGCCACGCTCGCTGAAGGAAGTGACAGCTCATGTCCGCACCAGCGCCGTCCCCGCTGGCCATCGTCGACGCCGAGCCCCTGCCCCGGCAGGAAGAGGTCCTCACCGACGCGGCCCTCGCCTTCGTGGCCGAGCTGCACCGGCTGTTCACGCCCCGGCGTGACGAGCTCCTCGCCCGCCGTGCGGAGCGCCGCGCCGACATCGCCCGCACCTCCACGCTCGACTTCCTCCCGGAGACCGCCGCGATCCGCGCGGACGACTCCTGGAAGGTGGCCCCCGCTCCGGCCGCCCTGAACGACCGCCGCGTCGAGATCACCGGCCCCACCGACCGCAAGATGACCATCAACGCTCTCAACTCGGGTGCCAAGGTCTGGCTCGCGGACTTCGAGGACGCCTCGGCGCCCACCTGGGAGAACGTGGTCCTCGGCCAGCTCAACCTGATCGACGCCTACACCCGCAGCATCGACTTCACCGACCCGGGGTCCGGCAAGTCGTACGCGCTGAAGGCCGATGACGAGCTCGCGACCGTCGTCATGCGCCCGCGCGGCTGGCACCTCGCCGAGCGTCACCTCGTCGACGCGGACGGCACGCCCGTCCCCGGCGCACTCGTCGACTTCGGCCTGTACTTCTTCCACAACGCGCGGCGTCTGCTCGACCTCGGCAAGGGACCGTACTTCTACCTCCCGAAGACGGAGTCGCACCTGGAAGCCCGTCTCTGGAACGACGTCTTCGTCTTCGCACAGGACTACGTCGGTATCCCGCAGGGCACCGTCCGCGCGACCGTCCTGATCGAGACGATCACGGCGGCGTACGAGATGGAGGAGATCCTCTACGAACTCCGCGACCACGCCTCCGGGCTGAACGCGGGCCGCTGGGACTACCTCTTCTCCATCGTCAAGAACTTCCGTGACGGCGGCCAGAAGTTCGTGCTCCCGGACCGCAACGCGGTGACGATGACGGCCCCGTTCATGCGCGCGTACACCGAACTCCTCGTCCGCACCTGCCACAAGCGCGGTGCGCACGCGATCGGCGGCATGGCGGCGTTCATCCCGTCGCGGCGCGACGAAGAGGTCAACAAGGTCGCCTTCGAGAAGGTCAAGGCCGACAAGGACCGCGAGGCGGGCGACGGTTTCGACGGGTCGTGGGTGGCTCACCCGGACCTCGTCCCGATCGCGATGGCCTCCTTCGACGCCGTCCTCGGTGAGAAGCCGAACCAGAAGGACCGGCTGCGCGAGGACGTGTCGGTCGCGGCCGGTGACCTGATCGCCGTCGACTCCCTCGACGCCAAGCCGACGTACGCCGGTCTGGTCAACGCCGTGCAGGTCGGCATCCGTTACATCGAGGCCTGGCTGCGCGGCCTCGGCGCGGTCGCCATCTTCAACCTCATGGAGGACGCGGCCACGGCGGAGATCTCGCGCTCGCAGATCTGGCAGTGGATCAACGCGGGTGTCGTGTTCGAGAACGGCGAGAGCGCGACTCCCGAGCTGACCCGCAAGGTCGCCGCCGAGGAGCTGGCGAGCATCCGCGCCGAGATCGGCGAGGAGGCCTTCGCGGCGGGCAACTGGCAGCAGGCGCACGACCTGCTCCTGAAGGTCGCGCTGGACGAGGACTACGCGGACTTCCTCACGCTGCCCGCGTACGAGCAGTTGGCCGGCTGAGCCGACCCCGTCTCACTTCTCCGACGGCCTCACTTCTCCGACCGTCTCACTTCTCCGAGTGGCCCAGGGATTTCTCCGGGGCCACTCGGTCGCGTACGAGGCGCTTGACCGCCGTGGGCTCGGGAAAGCCCTGCTCGCGGCGGTCCCAGACGACCTCGTCGTTCACCCGGACGACGAAGACGCCGCCGGTTCCGGGCTTGAGCGCCAGCTCCGTCAGCTCGGTCTCGAACGTGGTGAGCAGTTCCTGGGCGAGCCAGGCCGCGCGGGGCAGCCAGCGGCACTGGGTGCAGTACTCGATCTGGACGCGGTGAGTGGTGTCCTGCGTGGTCATCCGAGTCTCTCGCGTGGTCATCCGAGGTGCACCGACCAATCCTGTTCCGCCGCCGGTTTGCCGTGCAGGTCCGGGACCCGCTTGAGCCAGTTCGGGCGGCCCTGCTGGGTCTTCGCCGCGCGGTCCGCGTCCTCGGCGGCGAGCTGTTCGCGGCTCGGGAAGTCCGTGGGCAGCCAGGCCTCGGAGGCCCGCACGCGGGCGAGGAGGTAGCGGACGTACGCCTCACGCGCCTCGTCGGGCGTCGCGAAGCCGGGCTCCTCCGCGAGCCAGGCGTCCGGCACCTCGCCGGTGACCTCGCGCAGCAGCTCCTCCGTCACCCGGGGCGCGAGCTCGGCGTCGGCGGCGCGGGTGTCCGGGGCGTAGCCGCCGAGGGCGTGGCTGCGGAAGTCGTACGCCTTCTCCGGCGCCGACGCGTCCCAGCGGTGGTGGAAGACGAGGGCGGCGCCGTGGTCGATCAGCCACAGGCGCGGGGGCGCGATGCCGAAGGTCGGCCAGACCATCAGGTTCGAGCTGTGCACCGTGCGGTCCACGTTGACCGTGAGGGCGTCCAGCCAGATGACCTTGCCCGCCTCCAGCGGGTCGACGGGGAAGGTCTCGGCGATCTTCGGGGTGAAGTCCTTCGCGCCCGGCAGATAGTCCATGCCGAGGTTGAGCCCCGCGCTGGAGCGCAGCAGGTCCTGGACCTCCTGGTGGGGCTCGTGCTCGGCGACCGCCGGGTCGAAGTGCACGAGGACCAGCTCGGGGAACCGCAGCCCGAGGGCGCGCGCCAGCTCGCCGACGATCACCTCGGCGACCAGCGCCTTGCGGCCCTGCGCGGAGCCCGTGAACTTCACGACGTAGGTGCCGAGGTCGTCGGCCTCGACGACTCCGGGCACGGAGCCGCCCGCCGTCAGCGGGGTCACGTATCGAACAGCTGTCACGTCGCGCACACCCGCCAGCGTAAAGCAGCGGGTCGCACGACCGGTCCCGCGTTCACGCGCGGGCCAGTGGGTTCGGCAGTGGCAGGTAGCGGGCGTCCGCGCCGTCCGCGCCCGTCCAGCGGAGCAGGAGGTTCGTCTTGCCGGGGAGGGTGGGGGCGGTGAGCAGGTCCGCGATACCGTCCGCGATCCCCGGAAGGCCGTGGCGGGCCAGCTCGGTCCGTACGGCGGGCCAGGGATCCCAGCCCGGGTGGTCTTCGGCCAGCAGCGCGGCGAGTTCCGTCACGTTGTTGACGATCAGGCAGTAGACCAGCCGTTCCCACCCGGTGGCCGGGTCCACGTCCGCGAGCAGCTTCACGCCTTCCGCGTCCCGGAACAGCGCCTGGACCGGTGTGCCCTCGGCGTCCACCGCGACCAGGGTGTTCTGCAGATGCGCCTCCAGGACGACACCGCGCCGCGCGAACGCCTCCAGGACCGGCGGTACGACCTGGCGCAGATACGCCGCCCACCAGGCGGACGGGTCGGTGAGACCGTCGAGGGGACTGCCCTCGAAGCCCTCCACCAGGGCGGCCGCGAGGAGCGGGGTCGCGCCGGGGACGACGTGCTCGCGCAGCCCGTCGCGGACGAGGACCGCGAGTTCCTCGAAGGCGAAGTCGGCGGTGCGGTAGCCGCGGTCGCTCAGCCAGGCGGCGCCCGCGCTCATGTCCGTGAAGGCCGAGGCCGTCGCCGCATCCGTCCGGCGCAGTTTCAGCAGGTCGTGGCGCCACAGCCGACGGATGTCGTTGGTGATGCGCACATCGAGGCTGAACTTGACGAAGACGTCGTCCTCGGGGGCGTACAGCGTGCGGACGGCGGCCGTCGGCCAGAGCGGGCGCGCGGTGCGGCCCAGGCGGATCAGCCGGCCGTCCGCGAAGGCGTCCCGGATCTCCGGGCGGGCGCCGACCAGGTCCAGCTGCCAGGGGTGGGCCGGGAGCAGCCGGTAGCCGGGCGGGACCTCCCCGAGGGCTCCCCCGGTGCCCAGGGCGTCGAGCGCCGTCGTGTCGCCCTCCTCGACGACCGCGTCCTCGCGCACGCCGAGCAGCTCCAGCGGGAAGCGGGCGTACGCCTCGGGCGCGTACGGCAGCCAGCCGGCGACGGGGCCGCCGCCGCGGGCCTTGGGCGCGGGATGGTACGGGTGCCCGGTGATCAGGGACTGCTCGGAGCGGATGTACGGGTCCGCCGGCGGCGGCGCGGTGCGGCGGGCGGTGAGCAGCGCGGCCACCGCGTCCCGGCTGTCGATCATCTCGGCGGGCAGCTCGGAGTTGGACAGGCCGGTGAAGCCGCGCAGCTCCTCGGCCGTGAACTTGACCAACTCGGCGTGGCTGAGCCGGTGCCAGGCGCCGTCGGCGTACACCTCGGCCTCGCCGGGCCGCCGCTCACCGCGTACGCGCAGCAGCTGTCCGTCGGCCAGGAACCGGTACACACCCGGGCCCCGCGCGGGCTCTGCCACCTCCCGCAGCAGACAATTGAGCAGCGGCGCGGCCGCGTACGCGTCGGCGGCCTCCGCTACGTCGTCCATGAGGTTCATGAGGTTCATGGGGGGCATGGGGGGCATGGGGGGCATGGAGTCCACGCGATCCATTCGTTCCATACGGTGCACTGGCGATCAGTATGTCTGTCGGCGCGGGCAACCGCGACGCACAGTCCCCGTACCCAAGGAGCCCGACCGTGCACCGTCCCCCCATGCCCGATGCCGAGGCCGCGCTCGCCGACGAGCTGAGCGCCGTACGCCCCGACCTCTCGGCGGCGTACGCGGCCGGGCTCCCCGGTGCCCGGGCGGCCGTGCTGACCCGCCTGTGGCGGGCGCTGGCCCATGAGCCGATGCCGTGGATCGCGCGCCGCGAGACGGGGGCCGACGGTCTCACGCTTCACCTCACCGACGGGCGGCGGCTGCACGGCCCGCGCGCGGACCCGTACGCCACCGCCGCGTACGTCACGGACGTAACGGTCGACGACGGGTCGTACGAGCGGTCCTACGACCGTCCGGCCCTGCTCATGACGGCCCTCGCCGTCCCCCACGCGCCCGCCTTCGCCGCCGAACTCGACGACAGTGTCGCCTCGCTGGCCCTCTCGCGTGCGAACCAGCCCGCTGCCGACCGCGAGCCCGTGGCCGACTGGGAGTGGGAGCAGCGGGTGGTCGACGGGCATCCGTACCACCCCAACTGCCGTTCCCGGCCCGGGTTCTCGGTGGCCGAGCAGCTCGCGTACGGGCCGGAGCACCGGCCGGTGGTGGAACTCGCCCTCGCGAGCGTGGACGACTGTCTGGTCCGGGGCGAGTGGCCGAAGTGGCTGCGGGACGAGGACCGTTTCCTGATCCCGGTCCACCCCTGGCAGGCGGCCCATGTGCTCCGCCTGCCGCCCCAAGAGGTCGTTCCCGCACACCCGTTGATGTCGTTGCGCACGCTCGCCCTCCCCGACGGTCCGCATGTGAAGACCGCCCTGAGCACCCGGCTGACCTCCTCCGTGCGGGACATCTCGGTCTACTCGATCGAGACGTCGGCGACGGTCTCGGCGTTCGCGGAGGACATGGCGGCCCGCACGGACGGTCTGCTGCACGTCACGCGCACCCTGGGTGCCGTGACGGCCCACTCCCCCGACCTGGCGGCGGTGCTGCGCGAGTCCCCGGAGGTGTACGCGCGCCCGGGCGAGCGGGTCCTGCCGGTGGCCGCCCTCGCGAGCACCGAACTGCCCCGATCGCCGTCCTGGCTGGCGGACTTCACCCGGCTCGCGCTCGGCGTCTGTCTGCGGCTGCTCGACCTGGGCGTGGCCCTGGAGGCGCACGGCCAGAACCTGCTGGTCGTGCTGTCCGCCACGGGCGCCCCGGTCCGGCTCGTCTACCGCGACCTGGCCGACATCCGCGTCAGCCCGGCCCGGCTGGGCCGGCACGGCATCCCGGCCCCGGCGCTGTCCGGGCGGATCGTCACGGATGACGAGACCACCCTGCGCCGCAAGATGTTCGGCTCGCTGATCGGCGGCACGCTGGGGGCGACGGCGGGCTCCTCGGCCGTACTGCGCGAAGCCCTGGAAACCGTCGTACGGGATCTGCCGCGCACCCCGGACCTGGCGGCCCTGCTCGACGAGCCGCTGCCGACCAAGGCGTTGACCCTGATGCGGCTGTCTCCGGAAACCCCCGGGGACATCTGGGCGTGGCTTCCCAATCCTCTCGTCTCCCCATAGTTCGAAGATCGTTTTGAAGCCCGGCACCTTTGATCAATAGGATCCGGCGATGATCACAAGACAACGGCTGGCGGCAGGAGTCTGCGCCCTGCTCGCCGCCCTGACGGCCGGGATCGCCTTCCCGACCGGAGCGGTCGCCGACGAAACGGCGGAGCAGGCCGCTCCCAAGGTCGAACTCGTGCTGGACGTCAGCGGTTCGATGCGGGCGCGCGACATCGACGGCGGGTCGCGCATGGCCGCGGCGAAGCAGGCGTTCAACGAGGTGCTCGACGCGACACCCGAGGAGGTCCAGCTCGGCATACGGACCCTCGGCGCCAACTACCGCGGCAACGACCGCAAGACGGGCTGCAAGGACACCGCACAGCTGTACCCGGTGGGAACGCTGGACCGCACCGAGGCGAAGACCGCGGTCGCGACCCTCACGCCCACCGGCTGGACGCCGATCGGTCCCGCGCTGCTCAAGGCGGCCGACGACGTCAGCGGCGGCAACGGCACCCGGCGCATCGTGCTCATCAGCGACGGCGAGGACACCTGCCAGCCGCTCGACCCGTGCGAGGTGGCCCGCGAGATCGCCGCCAAGGGCATCGGGCTCACCATCGACACCCTCGGGCTCGTGCCCGACGCCAAGACCCGCGACCAGCTCAGCTGCATCGCGGACGCGACCGGGGGCACGTACACCTCGGTCCAGCACAAGGAAGAGCTCACCGACCGTGTCGGTCAGTTGGTGAAGCGGGCCGCCGATCCGGTGGTGACGCCGGTCGCCGTGGAGGGCGCCGGCGCCTGCACGAGTGCCCCGACGCTGAAGTCCGGGCTGTACACGGACCGCGAGGAGTTCGGGCAGCACCGCTACTACCGCGTGGACGTCAAGCCGGGCAAGGAACTGCGCGCCTCGGTGAGCGTCGCGGCCGACCGCGAGGTCAACCCGGACTACGGGGTGTTGCTGCAGGCGGTCACCGTGCACGGACGCGAGATCGTGCGCGGCGAGGCGGCGGGCAACGGCCGCACCGACGTCATCTCGACCGGTCTGCGCTATCCGAAGGCCGAGAGCGACGACGAGAACGCCGCCGCGGAGACCGTGTGTCTGCAGGTGTCCAACTCCTTCTCGGCGGCGAGCGGCGTGAAGACCACGCCCGGCATGCCGGTGGAGCTCACGGTCGACGTCGTGAACGGGCCGGACCAGGCGAGCGACGTGGCCTCCTTCGGCCTCGGACGTGGCTGGTGGCTGCTCGGCGCCCTCGTGCTCACCGGTTTCCTGGCGGGTGTGCTGTGGGGCTGGATCTCGCGCCTGCGGATCGCGGTCTGGAGGACCAACTGATGCGTGTCAGAAGAGTGCTGAGCACCGCCCTGCTGCTGCTCGGTATCGCCGCGGCGCCCGCCGCGGCCGATGCCTCGCCCTCCGCCAGTCCCTCGGGCGACAGCGCCGCGCCGACCCAGGCCGGCACGTCGTTCCGTACGGCGACCGAGATCAAGCAGGGCCAGCAGGCCACCGCCAGCGGGTCCACGGGCGACTACCTGTACTGGTCGTTCCCCGCGGACGCCGGGCAGCGGCCCACCGTGAAGGCGACGGTGAAGCTGCCGGAGGCCTCGACGCGGCACGCCGCCCAGACCTGGCAGCTCGATGTGTACGACGGGCTGCGGCGCCGCCAGGCGTGCCAGTACGGGGCGCAGACGCGGACGGCGGCGCAGGACGCGGCCACCGTGGAGCTGTCCTGCACCCTGCGCACGGTCCGTGGCTGGTCCGAGACGTGGGCCAACGACCCGCTGCCGGGCACGTACTACGTCCGGCTGACGGTCACCGGCCTGCAGGCGTCCGACCTGGGTCTGCCGGTCGGCACCGAGGTCAAGGTCGACTCCAAGGACATCGGCGGCTCGGCGGCGGTGGACGGTTCGCTGGCGAAGCCGCTGGTGCCGGGGATCGCGACGAGCGCCGAGAAGTCCGACTCCGGCTCCGGTTCGTCGACGGCCACGCTGTCGTCCATCGAGCCCGACGACGGCTGGGCCTCCGGCTGGTGGTCCGACCGCTGGGTGTGGACCGCGATCGGCGGCATCCTCGCGGCGCTCGCCGGCATCGGCGGGTACGCGCTGACCCGGGGATCGGGACGGCCGTCGCGTGTGCCGCCGGGTGCCTAGACACTCGTAGGCGTCCATGACGGCGACGGCCCGCCGTGCCCCCTCGGCACGGCGGGCCTCGTTCCCCGTCCGGGTTCCGGTCCGGTGAGGTGCGGGGGTGTCAGAAGCGCGCTGGCTGCCGGCGGGCCGGAACCGCGGCAGGCACGGCGGGCGCGGCGGTGGTCCCTGGGCCGACGGCGAGCGCCGCGGCGCCGAACAGCACGGCCGGGGACTTCTTGAAGGGCCAGGGACTTCAACGGCCAGGGACCGCTTGATACGCATGCGAGCCACCCTGGGGTCGGCGGCCCGCCGCCCGCGATGTTTTCGAACGCGCCGGAAGCGTCTTGCGCGAGCGGCGCGCGAAGGCCGGAAAATCCACGGGCCGCGCGCCGGCGTCACTCCCCGCGCAGCATCTTGGCGAGGGTGCCCTCCCCCGTGACCTCGATACGTCCGTCACGCACCGCGTCCAGAACGGTCGAGGTCCCGCGGCTCACGGCCGTGGACGTCTCGGTGTCGAGGCGCAGCCGGACGTCCGGCTCCTGCGGGGCGGGCCCGTCCCCGTAGACCGGACCGTCCAGCGCACCCAGCCACACATGGAACTCCCCTTCGTCCAGCCGGACTTCGACCAGCCCTTCACCCTCCTGTCCCGCCAGTCCCCGCAGCAGCGGCAGCGCGAACCAGTGCGCCCGTACGGCGTCCGTGGCCCCGCGCTCGCCGAGCGCGGGCGCGCCCCACTCGCCGAGCGCCTGCAGCACGGGGAGCAACTCGCGCCCCCGGCCGGTGAGTTCGTAGACGTACGCGGCACCCGGCGGCGGCAGCCGACGCCGGGTCGTCAGTCCGTCGCGCTCCATGTCCTTGAGCCGCGAGGCGAGGACGTCCGTGCTCACGCCCGGCAGATCCGCGTGCAGATCGGTGTAGCGGCGCGGGCCGCCGAGCAGCTCGCGGACGATCAGGAGGGTCCAGCGGTCACCGACGGCATCGAGCGCGCGGGCCGCGGAACAGTACTGGTCGTAGCTTCGGCGAGGTGACATGCGACGCAGTCTAGACATGTTGTTGGACTTTCCAAGCACTCACTTGGTAAAACCAAGCAACACCACGAACCGGAGGGCACAGCGCATGGAGTTCCGGCAGTCGAGCAAGCTCAGCGAGGTCTGTTACGAGATCCGCGGCCCGGTGATCGAGCACGCCGACGCACTGGAGGCGGCCGGCCACAGCGTGCTGCGCCTCAACACCGGCAACCCCGCGGTCTTCGGCTTCGAGGCGCCGGAGGAGATCCTCCAGGACATGATCCGGATGCTGCCCCAGGCGCACGGCTACACCGACTCGCGCGGCATCCTCTCCGCCCGCCGCGCGGTCGCCCAGCGCTACCAGGAGCGCGGCCTGGAGGTCGACGTGGACGACGTCTTCCTGGGCAACGGTGTGTCGGAACTGGTCTCGATGGCGGTCCAGGCGCTGGTGGAGGACGGCGACGAAGTCCTCATCCCCGCGCCGGACTTCCCGCTCTGGACGGCCGTGACCACGCTGGCCGGAGGCAAGGCGGTGCACTACCTCTGCGACGAACAGTCGGACTGGTACCCGGACCTGGCCGACATGGAGTCGAAGATCACCGACCGGACCCGCGCGGTCGTCATCATCAACCCCAACAACCCGACGGGCGCGGTCTACCCCAAGGAGATCATCGAGGGCATCCTCGGCCTCGCCCGACGGCACGGACTGATGGTCTTCGCGGACGAGATCTACGACCAGATCCTGTACGACGACGCGGTCCACCACTCGGCCGCCGCGCTCGCCCCCGACCTGGTGGTCCTCACCTTCTGCGGCCTGTCCAAGACCTACCGCGTGGCGGGCTTCCGCTCGGGCTGGCTGGTGGTGACGGGCCCGAAGCAGCACGCCCGCAACTATCTGGAGGGCCTGACCATGCTGGCCTCCATGCGGCTGTGCGCCAACGCGCCCGCCCAGTACGCCATTCAGGCCGCGCTCGGGGGCCGCCAGTCCATCCACGAGCTGACCGCACCCGGCGGCCGCCTGTACGAACAGCGCAACCGCGCCTGGGAGAAGCTCAACGAGATCCCGGGCGTCTCCTGCGTCAAACCGAAGGGCGCGCTCTACGCCTTCCCGCGCATCGACCCGAAGGTGCACAAGATCCACGACGACGAGAAGTTCGTCCTGGACCTCCTCCTCCGCGAAAAGATCCAGGTCGTCCAGGGCACCGGTTTCAACTGGCCTCGCACCGACCACTTCCGCATCCTCACCCTCCCGTACGCGGACGACCTGGACGCGGCGATCAGCCGGATCGGGCGGTTCCTCAGCGGGTACCGGCAGTAGCACAGATACGGGTGGTGGAGCGGCCGTCTGGCGGAGCCCGCCCTGCGGACGGCCGGGGCCGGTGACAGCGTACGGAGGGAACGGCAGAACAGGCGGGACAGGCGGGACGGGAAAGGTGCGGCCATGGGTGACCTGCTCCTCGTGCGGCACGGCGAGACCGAGTGGTCCATGTCCGGGCGGCACACCGGATCGACCGACGTCCCGCTGACCGACAACGGCCGCGAACAGGCGCGACGGCTGGCCCCGCTGATCTCCTCGCACCACATCGCGGCGGCGTTCGTGAGCCCCATGCAGCGGGCGCGGGAGACGGCGCGGCTGGCCGGGTTCGACAGGGCACGGGTCGACGCGGACCTGTGCGAGTGGGACTACGGCGGGTACGAAGGGGTCACGACCGTCGAGATCCACCGGACCCGGCCCGGCTGGTTCCTGTTCGACGACGGCGTCGCGCCGGGGCCGCCGGAGCATCCCGGAGAGAGCCCCGCGGAGGTCGGGCAACGGGCCGAACGGATGCTGTCCAAGATCGACGCGGCCCTCGGTGAGTCGGAGGGCAGTGTCGTCGTCTTCTCCCACGGGCACTTCCTGCGGGTGCTGACCGCCCGGCGGCTGGGGCTGCGCGCGGCGGACGGCGCGCTGTTCCAGCTCGGCACCGGGACGGTGAGCCGGCTGAGCACCGAGCATCGCCGCCATGTCGTGGCCGGCTGGAATGTCAGACCCCCGTCGTAGTCTTCGAGTGGGCCGGTGATGGGCTCGGCCCATGAGGGTGGTCCTTCGGCTGCCGGGCCGGTGGGGGCTGGTCGCGCAGTTCCCCGCGCCCCTGACGGGGCGCTCTGGTCGCCGCATCCCATAGGGGCGCGGGGAACTGCGCGACCAGCAACGGACAACCCGCAGCCGAACGACGGAAAGGGGGCGCCATGACCCGACCGCCGACCGTCGCACAGCGGCGTGTCATCGACGCGGCCGACCCTGTTACCGGACGGTTGAAGGGGACGGGCGCGCAGCTCGCCGCGCTGGTGAAGCGAGGGCTCGCCTTTCGGCATCCGCGGCCGCCGCACGACCACTTTCTGACACCGGCCGGGCATCGCATACGGGAAGCGCCCGAGCCGCCGACGGCCCCTGAGCCTCCCGCCGTCACCTCCGACTCGGGGGTGTTCGCCGCGCGGATCGGCGGCGAGGAGAACGCCGTCAGCGAGGCTTCCCGCACGCGTGAGGTGCACAGCGCCTGGCAGGGGCTCCTGGAGCTGCGCCGGATGACCAATCCGGACGGGGCCGTGGACCGTCCGTGCGGGTGGGAGCGTACGCATCTGGTGCAGGCCGCCGCGCTGGCCCTGGAGGCCGCGGGCCACCCCCCGGCGGGGGTGACCGGGGGCGGCTATCGGGTGCGGGCGACCCCGCAGCCGGAGGCCGTCGCCGTGCGGGAGCCGGACGCCGAAGCGCTGCGAGCCTGCGCGGCCACGCTGGAGAAGGCGGGCTGGCAGGTCGGCGAGCACACGGAGCCGCGCACGGGGGCGCGGTATGTGCTGGCTTCGCCCCGGCGCGTGTGAGAGCCCGCTACCACTCAGTAGTCTGACGTCCGTTCCGACCGTCGTACGTACGGTCGGAGAAGGGAAAGTCGTGGCTGAACCGTTTTCCGTCCCGGTGACCGTCCGCGGATACGAGACCGACATCCTGGGACATCTGAATCAGAGCGTGTATCTGCAGTACGCCGAGCATGCCCGCTGGTGCTTAATCGAGGCAGCCGGGATAAGCCAGGCCGATCTGATCTCCAAGGGCGTGGGACCGGTGGTCCTGGAGACGACCATCCGGTATCTGCGGGAGTTGCGCGCGGGCGACGAGACCGAGGTGACGTGCGCCTTCGCCTTCGGCGAGGGCAAGACCTACCGGATGCAGCAGACGATACGGAAGCCGGACGGCACGGTGGCCGCCGAATTCACCGCGGTGGGTGGGCTGTTGGACCTCAAGGAGCGCAGGCTGGTCGCGGACCCGCGCGAGTACTTCCGCGCGCTGGCCTCCGATCCGGGCTTCTTCGGCCTCTGAGCACCGCCTCGGAGTGAGGTTTACGCGTCCAGCAGCTCCGGCCGGTGCTGGGCGTCGTAGGCCGCGCGGGACTCGGCGATCGTGACGCGGTGCCGCTCGGCCCAGTCCGTCAGGGACAGCAGGGTCGTGTGCAACTCGCGTGCCACCGCGGTGAGTTCGTACTCGACCTTGGGCGGGACCGTCGGGTGGACGGTGCGGGTGAGGAGTCCGTCGCGCTCCAGATTGCGCAGGGTGAGGGTCAGCATGCGGCGGCTGATGCCGTCGATGCTGCGCTCCAACTCGGTGAAGCGGATCGGGCCGTGCGCGGCGGCCACGATGATCTGCACGCTCCATTTCCCGGCGACCCTGTCAAGAACTTCGCGGACCGGGCACGCCTGCGCGTGCACGACCTGCGGGGTAACACCGGTGTTCCCTTGGGACATTGAGGTGCCTCCTTATACCGATCCCCATGGTCACCCACGATGTACCCCGTTACAAGTCGTGCACCTATGGAAGTCACGGAATACGCGAATACGCGTAATACGCGGAGGTCATCGCCATGCCGTCCCGGAGCCAGTCCCCGACACCCCACACATACTCCCGCTGGGCGTCCCTGGTCGTCCTGTGCGCGGGCGCCCTGATGACGATCCTGGACGGGAACATCGTCACCGTCGCGATGCCCGCGATCCAGAACGATCTGGGGTTCTCGGGCCCGGGGCTCGCCTGGGTGGTGAACGCGTATCTGATCCCGTTCGGCGGGCTGTTGCTGCTCGTGGGGCGGCTCGGGGACCTGGTGGGCCGCAGGCGGATGTTCGCCGCCGGGCTCGCGGTGTTCACGGCGGCATCCGTGCTGTGCGGGGTCGCCACCAACCAGGGCATGCTGATCGCGGCCCGCGCCCTGCAGGGCGTCGGCGGGGCGATGACCTCGGCGGTCGTCCTCGGGATGCTGGTCGCGCTCTTCCCCGAGCCGCGTGAACAGGCGCGCGCCATCGCGGTGTTCAGCGCGGTCGGCGCGGCGGGCGGGGCGCTCGGCACCTTCCTCGGCGGGGCGCTGACACAGGCGGTCGGCTGGCACTGGATCTTCCTGATCAACCTGCCGATCGGGGTGGCGGCGTGGCTCGCCGCGCTGCGCGTCCTCGCTCCGGACAAGGGGGTCGGGCTCGGCAGCGGCGCCGACTATCCCGGGGCGGCGCTGGTCACGGGCGCGCTGATGCTGACCGTGTACGCGATCGTCGGCGCCGGTGACCGCGGCCTGGGCACCACCCTCACCCTGGCCGCCGTCGCACTCGCCCTCTACGTCGGCTTCACCGCGCGCCAGGCGCGGGCCGCGCGCCCGCTGCTGCGGCTGCGCCTCTTCCGCTCCCGTGCGCTGACCGGCGCGAACGGGGTCCAGATCCTGATGATCGCGGGGATGTACGGCTTCCAGTACATCGGCGCGCTCTACCTCCAACGCGTGCTCGGCTACGGCGAGTTGCTCACCGGCATGGCGTTCCTTCCGGCGCCGATCGCGATCGGGGTGCTGATGCTGAGTCTGTCCGCGCGGACGATCGCCCGCTTCGGCCCGTATCGCGTCCTGCTCGCCGGGCTGGTCCTCATCACCGTCGGCCTGGCCCTGTTGAGCCGGGCCCCGGCCGATGGCTCGTACGCCGCCGACATACTGCCTCCGATGCTGCTGCTCGCCGCCGGTTTCGCGGCCGCGATGCCCGCGGTGACGGGGCTCGCCATGGCGGGCGCCCGCGAGGAGGACGCCGGACTGGCCTCCGGGCTCTTCAACGCCACGCAGGTGGTGGGTGGTTCGCTGGGGCTCGCGGTCCTCACGACGCTGGCGGCGAGCCGTACGGAGCGCCTGATCGGCGGGGGTGAGCGGGTCGTGGCGGCGACGGCGGACGGCTACCGGCTGGCATTCACCGTGGCGACGGGCATCGCGGCGGCGGGGCTGCTCCTGGCGGCGGCGATCCTGCGGCCCGGACGGGCCGGACGGGCCGGACGGGCCGGACGGACCGGGCGGACCGGGCGGACCGGGCAGGCGGGGCGCCTTTCCGGCGCCGCTGCCGGGGAGGAGCCGCGCGACGCCGGCCGACCGGCCGACGCGAAGGTCTCGACGTGATCGCGTGCCCCTCGCCACCGCCACACCGCTCGCGTACCTGTGACAGGCCTGTTACCGCAGGCGTGACGGGTGTGGGCGAAGCCCGGCGCCGCCCCGGTGACGGTGATCCCGGAGCTCGACCTGGGCACGACGGGCAAGCTCGGCGTCGGCCCCTGGAAGAAGGACGAGACGAACGGGCCGGCGGTCAGGCCGACGCCGTGAAGGAGCCGTGTCAGGCGTTCCGGGTCGGCACCGGGACCTGGTTGAAGCCGTAGTAGACCGCGATCAGGCCGTGGGCGGCCAGGGTCAACGGGGCCGAGGCATAGGCCAGGCCCACTGTGGCGGGGTAGGCGAGGGAGCCGAGGGCGAACCGGGCGCGGGTGCGGCGGGCGCCGTCGATGTCGACGCGGGCGTCGAAGAGGTGGCCGGTGCGGGTGAGGTGCCACCACAGGGCCTGGAAGGCCAGCGCCATCGCGACCATGACCAGGCTGTAGACGGCCGCGGCGACGTGCGACGCCCTGTCCTCGCGCAGATACTCCGCGAGCATCGCCGTCGGCCAGGGCACGGCGGCCACCACCATCAGCACCAGCAGGTTGAGGAACATCAGCGTGCGGTCGACCCGGGCGACGTAGCTGAAGACCTGGTGGTGGTTGATCCACATGATGCCGATGACCAGGAAGCTCACGACATAGGCGGCGTACGAGGGCCACTGGGCTCCGAGCGCGTGCCACAGGCCGCCGTGCTCGCCGACCTCGGGGACCTTGATCTCCAGGATCAGCAGTGTGATCGCGATGGCGAAGACACCGTCGCTGAAGGCCTCCACGCGGCCCGACTCGTTCATGACGTGCGTTCCCCCGCTCCCGTCCGTGACCTTGGTCGTGCGCTCAGACCGTAGCCCAAGGGCACCCGGTAGCCGTGGAAGAAGCGCCAACTCACCGCGCCCGGACGGGTATACGCCATCCTCAATCTCTGGTAGGAAACTTTCCTAACAATACGCGACGCGCCTGACACAGGCGCACCGCACTCCCCTCGGAGGCACTCGGAGGTACCGTGCACACCCCCCACATACACACCTCACGTCGCACACTGCTCACCCTGATCGGAGCCTCGCTGGTGGCGGGCCCCCTCCTCGCGACCCAGTCCCAGGCCGCCGCGCCCAGCGGTCTGGACGACCCGGCGAAGAAGGAGATCGCCATGAAACTGGTCTCCAGCGCGGAGAACTCCTCGCTGGACTGGAAGGCGCAGTACAAGTACATCGAGGACATCGGCGACGGGCGCGGCTACACCGCCGGAATCATCGGCTTCTGCTCGGGCACCGGGGACATGCTCGACCTGGTCGAGCTGTACACCCAGCGCAAGCCCGGCAACGTCCTCGCCAAGTACCTGCCCGCCCTGCGCGAGGTCAACGGCAGCGACTCGCACCAGGGCCTGGACCCCGGCTTCCCCGCCGACTGGCGCAAGGCCGCCCAGGACGCGGCGTTCCAGCAGGCCCAGAACGACGAGCGCGACCGGGTCTACTTCAACCCGGCCGTCAAGCAGGGCAAGGCCGACGGCATCGGCGTCCTCGGCCAGTTCACGTACTACGACGCCATCGTGATGCACGGCGACGGCACCGACAGCACCAGCTTCAGCAACATCCGCAAGCGCGCCCTGGCCAAGGCCAAGCCCCCTGCCCAGGGCGGCGACGAGGTGACGTATCTGAACGCCTTCCTCGACGCGCGTGTGTGGGCGATGAAGCAGGAGGAGGCGCACTCCGACACCACTCGGGTCGACACCGAGCAGCGGGTGTTCCTGCAGAAGCGGAACCTGAATCTCGATCCGCCGCTGGACTGGAAGGTGTACGGGGACAGTTACCACATCGGCTGACGCCCGGGCGGACGACGACACGCGCCTGACCTGTCGGGTGAAACGCGTGCCGCCGTCCTGCGCCCGGCATGTGCAGGCATACCCGGGGCCGTCCGCACCGCTGGATCGAGTAATCGTCCAGCGGTGAACGGCCGGGACACCGTCGAACCCTGGGATCTGCCGATCAGCAAGGGGCTCCAGGAGAGCGTCCACCGGTTCCGGCAGTTGGACCATGCGTCCGCAATTCGAAGCCGGACAGATGGATGCCGGGCGCAGGAGACCGGGACGGAGACCGTTCCGGGGCGCGCACCTCCGCACGCGCCCCGGAGACGGCCGCCGTGGACCCCGCTCGGGTCCACGGCTACCGGCCGAGGGCCGTCCCCTTCGGCCGGAGTTCTTCTGCCGGAGTTCTTCTGCCGGAGTTGTCCAGTGGGTCAGGCGTCAGGCCCCCGTGGCGATCCGCGCGAGGCGCTGTGCCTCCTCCCGGGTGGCGCGGGCGATGGCGTCCTCGTCGACGTGCAGCAGGCGGCTGTTCTCCACCACCGGCTCACCGTTCACGAGCGAGAGCGTGACCGGGGCCGCGGCGCCGAAGACCAGGGCGGTCACCGGGTCGGCGATCGAGGCGTGCGCGAGGGTGTCCAGCTTCCACAGCACGAGGTCGGCGAGCTTGCCCGGCTCCAGGGAGCCGATCTCGCTTGCGCGGCCCAGGACTTGGGCGCCGCCGTACGTGCCCAGGCGCAGCGCCTGACGGGCGTTCAGAGCGGCTTCCCGGTGGGCGCCGAGGCGGTTGATGAGGAGGGCGTTGCGCAGTTCGGTGTGGAGTTCGCCGGACTCGTTGGAGGCGGTGCCGTCGACACCGAGGCCGACCGGGACGCCGGCCGCGAGCATGTCGGGGACGCGTGCGATGCCGGCCGCGAGCCGGGCGTTGGAGGACGGGCAGTGGGCGACACCCGTCTTCGTACGGGCGAAGGCGGCGATGTCGGAGTCGTTCATGTGGACGCAGTGGGCCATCCACACGTCCTCGCCGAGCCAGCCCGTCGACTCGAAGTAGTCCGTCGGGCCCATGCCGAACAGTTCCTTGCAGAACTGTTCCTCCTCCACCGTCTCGGAACCGTGCGTGTGCAGCCGTACGCCCTTGCGGCGGGCCAACTCTGCGCCTTGCTTGAGGAGTTCGGTGGAGACGGAGAACGGGGAGCAGGGGGCGACGGCCACCTGGGTCATGGCGCCGAAAGAGGCGTCGTGGTGCTCGTCGACCGTCGCCTCGGTGGCGGCGAGGGCGCCTGCGAGGGTCTCGACGGCGAAGTCCGGCGGCAGCCCGCCGTCCTTCTCGCTGCGGTCCATGGAGCCGCGGGCGAGGGTGAAGCGGACGCCCATCTCGCGGGCGGCCCGGACGATGGCGCCGGACAGGTCGCCGGAGCCCTTCGGGAAGACGTAGTGGTGGTCCATGGCGGTGGTGACACCGCCGCGGGCCATCATGGCCAGCGAGCCCTGCGCGGCGGCGGACACCATCGGCTCGTCGATGCGCGCCCAGGTCGGGTAGAGCGCGACGAGCCAGTTGAACAGGTTGTGGTCGGTGGCCAGGCCCCGGGTGATCCACTGGTAGAAGTGGTGGTGGGTGTTGACCAGGCCGGGGGTGACGAGATGGCCCGTGGCGTCGATGCGGCGTACGACGTTCTCCAGGCCCTCCGGAGCCTTGCCCGCGCCGAGGGACTCGATGCGGTTGCCCGCGACGACGACATGGCCGGATGCGTACTGGGTGTCGTCCGCATCCACCGTCGCGATCGCACAGTTCTCGATGACGATGCGCCGGGGCCGGGACGGGGCTTCTGCCGATGCTGCCATGGTGCGTCCTTCTTCGTTTCGAGGGGTGGGCACGGCAAAACCCTGGAAAGTTTGAGTGCCGCGGCTGTCGACGCCACGGGTGCCGAAGGAGGAGGTTTCAGAAGTTTCAGAGGTTGGTGAGGTCCACCGGGATGTGCGGCTCGCAGCCGTCGCGCAGGATGGTGGCCTCGATCAGACCGTAGGGACGGTCGGCGGCGAAATACACCTCGTTGTCGTTCTCGAGCCCGAACGGCTTGAGGTCGACCAGGAAGTGGTGCTTGTTCGGGAGGGAGAAGCGGACCTCGTCGATCTCGCTGCGGTTGTCGATGATCCGCGAACCCATTTGGTACAGGGTCTGCTGCAGCGACAGGGAGTACGTCTCCGCGAAGGCCTGGAGCATGTGCTTCCTGACCTGGTCGTAGGACTTCTCCCAGTTGGGCATCTTCTGCTCGTCGCCGCTCCAGCCGAAGCGCCAGCGGCCGGAGACCTGGGTGGCCAGGATGCGGTCGTACGCCTCGGGAAGCGTCGTGTACTTGTCCTTGACGTACCCCCAGAACTCGGAGTTCGTCGAGTTCATCACGACGAGGTCCTTCAGCCCGGAGATGACCTCCCACTTCTCACCGTCGAAGGTGATCTGGGCGACCCGGGTCTCCTGACCCTTGCGGACGAAGGAGTGCTTGACGTCGCCGGAGGTCTCGATGCGCTCCCAGGCGTACTCCTCGATACGGATGCGCGCCGTCCTGATCGGCTCCTGCGAGGTCACGAAGTGCCGGGCGAGGTGGATGCCGAACTGCTCGGCGGACTCGATGCCGTACTCCTTGGCGAAGGCGTACACCGTGTTCTTGGTGGTGTCCGTCGGCAGCACGTTCGCGTTCGAGCCGGAGTAGTGAACCTCGTCCATGTCGCCGGAGAGCGACACCGAGACGTTCAGGTCCTTGATGTGGTGCGTGTCGCCGTCCCGGGTGATCTTGACGACTCGGTTCTCGGCCTTGCCGTACTGGTTCTGTCCCAGGATCACAGGGCGGGCCGGGCCGGAATTGTCTGCCATCTTCTGCTAGCTCCCTCGGTAAACGGAGTAGCCGAACGGGTTGAGCAGCAGCGGTACGTGGTAGTGCTCGCCCGGTACGACGGCGAAGGTGATCGCCACTTCCGGGAAGAACGTGCCGCTGTCCCGATTCGCGGGGGCGTCCTGCTGCGCATCGGCTTGCTTCTTCTCGAAGTACGCCTCGACCTCGAAGTCGAGCCGTACGTGGGTCGTGCCCTCCGGCAGCGCCGGGAGGTCCTTGCACCGCCCGTCCGCGTCGGTCGCGGAGCCGCCGAGGGCCTGCCACTTCGCGCCGCGACCACTGCGGGCCGCGAGCCGGACGGCGACGCCCTCGGCGGGGCGTCCGACGCTGGTGTCCAGGATGTGCGTGGACACGGAGGCCACGGGGGCTACGGAGGCCGTGATGTCGGTGCTCATGCCTCATCTTCCGCTGCGCGCTCGTCTCGCACGGGATCTTCCTGTACGAGGTTGCCGAGACGGATGCGGTTGATCTTGCCCAGCTCGACGCGGACGATCTCGCGCTCCTGCTCGGGCGAGTTACCGATCCTTTCCTTGACGGCGTCGCGCATCTGCTCGCCGGTCCGGCCGGTCGCACAGATCAGGAAGACGTGGCCGAACTTCTCCTGGTACGCCAGGTTCAGTTCGAGCATCTCCGCCTTGAGCTCGGCGGAGGCGCCGGCCATGCCGCGCTGCTCCCGGGAGGAGGTCGGGTCCCCGGGCTTCGGCCGCCCGATCGGCGGGTGCCCGGCCATCGCCTCGGCCAGGTCCGCGGTGGTCAGCTCGGCCATGGCGGCGTCGCTCGCGGCGAAGAGGTCACCCGGGGTGGCGTACGGGCGCCGGGCGAGCAGGCTGCGCACCCAGGCCGACGAGACGCACGCCTCGTGGAGGGCGGTGTGGGCCGCACGCTCCTCCAGGGCGTTGAACCGGGCGAGGCCGCCGGGTGTCGTACTCGAAGTCACGGGAAGCCTCCGTGGCCTTGTGCTGGACGGGCTGTGGCTAGCTAACGCCTTCGAAAACACCACGTCAACACTTTGTTGAAAAATCGAGGTAACAACCACCCCGGCGCTTCCCCGGCTCAGTCGCTCAGGCTTCCTCGCGCGGTTCAGGTAGGCCGAGCAGCCGGCCAAACGCCGTCGTGGTCACCCGCACGCGCTCAGGATGTCGGCGCCCCCCAGGGTTCCGACCGTCCACCTACTTGCCTTCTACCTGCGGCTTTGTCTCCCTGGCCGCCGTTTCCCGGTTCAGGTAGTTGCGTAGCTCGGTGCGGGCAGTCTGATTGGATCATTTCCTGTGCAGGTCAGCGTCTACACGGAGACGGATCAGGGGTCCGGTGTCAGTCTTGTGGATTGCTCAAAGTCCACATCCCGTCCACAACGCCGCTTCGGCGGGGGTATCCGATCGGGTGAGGTTCCCTGCGGGCCATTCCCATGCCGGATGCACTCAACTAATCTGTGGATCACCTGGGGAGGTGCTCCGCTTCGGCGAGCCCTCAGATGCACCCCCACGCCTAGACCGGTGGGGAACAGGTCAGCAGGGCTTCGGCCCTGCCGGTGGAGCCTCGACTTCATCGGAGACGGCCCCCACCGGGATTCTCGGTGGGGGCCGCTCTAACGCAGAGACTAGACCGCCCCGGCTGCTCAGGCAGCCGGGGCGATTGCATTCTTAGGGTGCTCTCAAGAGTGAGCGGCGGCCGGCGGATGCACCTACGCACGGCCGCCGCTCACGCCGTTCCACCCGAGGGTGGCGTGGGGGGTGGCGGACTTTCGACCGGCGCACACAGACAGCCGGCCGGTTCTTGGGTTGGGCCCCGCCCGTTCTACGGGGAGGCGAGTCCTGTTGTCCGTCGCGAGACGCAGCAAGATCTTTTAATGCCTCAAATCTGCTGCTGACATATGATCATGGTCGCTAAAGCGTTGACCCCGTGCCAGCCGACCAGCCCCAGTGGGTCCTCGACGCCCGCCGGGCCACCGGTGACCGCATCCGCGTGCGCCGGCTGCACCTCAACATGACGCAGGAATCCCTCGCCTACACCAGCGGCGTCGACCGGTCGACGATCCAGCGCATGGAAGGCGGGAGCGAGATGAAACTCAGCCACTTGCTGCTCGTCGCGCACGCGCTGCGGATTCATGTCACCGACCTCCTTCACGGCTAAATCGTTCACACGGGGCAATGGTTGACCGCGCCACTGAGTGGGAGTCAACAGCACTGTGGACCGTAAAGGAAGCGTGAACGCTGCATATTTGTGAGCGACCTGTGTGCACCCCGCACGTTTCCGTAACCGCAGGTCAGGCAATGGCCAGCGCTTTCCTCGCAGGCGACGCCGGCCCGCCGTTCAGTGCCCGTCCGGCAACGTCTCTCCAGACAGTCGCCGGTACGCCTCATCCCCCTGCGCTCGGTACGCGTTCCACAGCCGCGCTGAGTCCTTGCACCGTCCGCGGTCGATGTCCCGGCAGTGGGCGCACGTCGTGGTGTGGTCGACGTAGCGGCTCCACGCCTGCTGCAGCGGGGAGAGTTTCCCGGCCCCGGAGACTATGACTGGCGGGCGGGTTACGGGCTCGGGTGGTGGGTCTCTACGCTCGTCCACGTCGACGGCTCCTTCGTCGGCCACGCCCCCGGGCCGTTGCTGGCGGTCGCGGGGGTCTTCGCTGCTCAGAGGCTACCGCTCCATGCCGCTCTATACCGCTACATGGAGCCCTATGGGGCTCTCTGGCCGCGCATGGGGGATCATGCCGCCTCACGATTGACCACATGGGTGATCAAAAGCCTGTAGTGGATCCGAGCCTGCCGGTGTACGTGTACGTGCAGGTCGCCGACGCGATCGAGCGGGACATTCGGTCCGGAAAGCTGCCCGTCGGGGCGCGGCTGGCGGGCGAGCAGGAGCTTGCGGAGCTGTACGGGATCGCCCGGGGGACGGCGCGGCGGGTTGTACAGGAACTGCGGGACCGGGGTCTGGCCGTGACGCTGCCCTCGAAGGGCACCTACGTCAGCAAGCCGCCCGCAGCAGAAGGCTGACCGCTGTCAGACCCCCGCCCTAGACTGATCGTCATGCCCCCCACTTCCCCGCCCCGCAGCCAAGCACGCCCGGCTGCCGTGGTGAACGAGGAGATCCGCGCCCTCGTCCGGCGGGCAGGCGGCTGGCTGTACGGGGAGACGCGGCAGCGGTACGAGGTGCTCGTGGCCGAGTGGACGGTGGCGGTTGCGGCGGAGCGGCTGCGCGGGGACGTCGTGAAGGCGGCTTAGGATCTCCCGGTGGCAAACGAACTACCCGAAGACCTGATCAACGCCCAGCGTGCGGCGAACGCGGAACACGCGCGGCTCCTCGAACTGCAGGATCGATTCGCGCGGCAGGAAGGCGACGACGCCCGGGTCTCTCCCGGGGCGTGGACGGACGAGCAGCGCGCCGAATGGGACGAGCAGCAGCAGAGGTGGGCTGCGCTCCTGCCCGGCCTGCACGTTGCCGTTATCGCGGCGGCGCAGACGCTCGGCGCGTCGCGGTACGAGGTGGAGATGGCAGTCAAGCAGGCCGCAAAGACGGAGGCCGCGGCGGCCTAGACAGCGCAGCGCCCCGCGCCCGGTGCATCACGCCGGGGCGGGGCTTAGCCAGCTACACCCCCGCGCTTGGCTTGTTGGTGTAGTGCGATCAGCGTAACTACGGCCACTGACAACGAGGTGCCCCTCACTCACAGGGGGCAGCGAGAGGCCGCGGTCATTCTGGCAGGCGGTCTGCCTCGTCCGGCCATACGGCGAGCGCCTCCCCCTCTTCCCGGTCGACGAGGACGATGTGCGCGCCGGGCAGGCTGCCGTACTCGCCGACCCAGGACCTGAACCGGCGGTCGGCCACGTGGCGGTCGTCCCACCAGCCGTGCATCAACGGCCGGCCGTGGCGAGTCAGGATCAGGTGGTAGCGGCCAGGGTCGGGCATACCTCCAGGATTGCAGGCGGCTCGGATCCGCATAGACTCGAACACATGTCCGAGCTACCGCCCGATCCTCTCCGCCTCCGTGCGATCCTCGCGCACCTCGACAGGCAGCTCGCCGACACCGAAACCATCGCGACGTACCTCCGCCTCCAACGCGACACCGTCCGCCAGGCACTCACCGCCGTCGAAAGACAGGAACGCGGCAGGCAGCAACTGCCCCGACCCCAGCCGCCAGCACTTGAGGCGCCCGCGCAACCATCCAGACGGCCCCCCAACGCTCCCACCGGGGTCGGGCGCGGCTTCATGCTGGAGATGAAACGCCACCCCAAAGACCCGCGACCCGGCTACCTGCACGTCGACGACTGCACCATGGCCAACCAGAAGACGTCTCCGATCTCCCTAGAGCAGTTCCGGGTCGGCCTCAAGGATTCGGAGAACCTGGAGCCGTGTGCGTTCTGCCGGCCAGAGGACAAGCTCAGCGACGCCCCGAGCTGAGACGGGCTGGTCAGGCGCTGTGCGGCTTCCGGGCCGCCGCCTTCTTCGCGGTCTTCTTCTTCGGCATCTCGTGGACGGCCGCTTCCTCGCCCCGGGAGATGCGCGCTTTGGCGACGGACTCCTCGAGAGCGGCCATGAGGTCAACCACCTGCTCGGTCAGGGCCTGCTCCTCGCCAACCGCCGGCGGCTCGCGTCCCTCCCGCTTCGCCTCGATGAGCTCGGCGACCGCCTCGGTGTACCGGTCGGTGAACTCGGGACCTTCGAGGTCGTCGCGGGTCAGGCTGTCGATCAGGAGCTCCGCCTCGTCGATCTCCTCGTTCGTGAGCTCCACCTGCTCGGGGGTGAGCTCGGACCGGTCGCGGATTTCGTCGTCCCAGCGGAGCGCGTGCAACACGATCGCCTCATCGCGGACCCGGAGCAGGCCCAGCCTTTCCCTGCCGCTCCACGCATACTTCGCGATGGCCACCTTCGACGACCGCTCCAAGGCCTGCCGCAGCAAGGTGTAGGGCTTCGCTGCGACCTGGCCGTCCGCCTGCAGGTAGTAGCCCTCGCCGATCCGGATCGGGTCGATGCGCTCGGCGGGAACGAACGCGACGAGCTCGATCGCCTTCGCCGTCGGTAGCGGAAGCTCCCGTAGTTCCTCGTCCGTCACCGGGATGACCGCGTCCTTGGTGAGCGGATACCCCTTCCCGATCTCCCCCGCCGTGACCTCGCGGTCCTCAAGCTCGCAGTACTTCCGGAGGCGCACCCGGGACATGTCGTCGAGGTGGACGAGGTGGAAGCGGATGCTGTGGTCCTCGGTGGCGCTGACGACGAGAATCGGGACGCTGACCAGGCCAAAGCTGATGGCACCGGCCCAGATGGTTCGGGGCATAGCAGGCCTCCGCGACATGCCCCGAGGAGGCCAGCCTACGAGCGTCTGCGCCGTCCGGCACACGCTGCGCAGGACGCTCTGAGCCCTCAGTCCGGATGCGTATCCGGACGGTCCGAGCGAGCCTGAAGCCATGCCCGGAGAGCTGCACGTGATCGTGTACCCGCCATCCCCGACCGACGACAGCCGGCGCGTGCGCGTCAACGGGGAACTCCTCGGCACCGCACACTCGCTTGGCGAGCTGACTGTCTTCCTTCGGTACGCCGGGCTAGAAGGATGCGACGAGATCGATGTAGCCGACTCGCACCTGATCGAGTGGCACGGCGGCGGGCCCGAAGCGTGGTCGCCACCGACGTGACGGACCCCGCGAACCTCAGGCTAAGGAGTCGCGGCGGCCCGGCGCAGCCGCGTGGCCTCCCGTGGGGAGCCGGGAGGAGCGGCGGGCCCCACCGTTCGCAGCGAACGGCAGGGCCTGAAAGGGGAACCCACCCGGGGAGATGGGGAACCCGTGCGCACCACGATGCACCACAAACCAGCCAGCGGCATAGATCGCGGCCGGAAGTATCCGCCGGAACCCCGAACCGGCCCTCTGTCAGTGGCGGCAGCGATGATGCAGGCATGACGACCACGATGCAGAACTACGGCCTCACCTGGACCGACCTCGACGGCACGCCTCGCGCCTCCGTCGTCAGCTACGACCAGGCCAGCGCCGAGCAGCGGAAGGCGCGACTAGAGGCCGCCGGCTGCACTGCGGTGGAGGTCGTCGAGACCAAGCCCGGGGAACGGCCGCAGCCGAAGGCCTGACGCACGAGCGCCCCGTCCTCAACCATGGAGGACGGGGCGCAAGGCTGGACGCTGGTTCATGAGGCCAGCAGCGGCAGCCGATCGGACAGCCCCAGGAGGCCGCATTGCGGGCAAGTTGTTGGGGAGGTTAGGCGCCGTCCGGCTGGATCGCCCCGTGGTCCTTCGCGCCGGGGATCCGCTCGCTAGGCCAGGTGTTGCACCAGTGGCAGGACCAGCGCAGGTTGTCGATGGTATTCGGACCGCCGTCGATGCGGGCCACGAAGTGGTCGAGGCTGCCGATCCTGCGTCCGATGTGCGCCCACGCCAGCGGCTTACGGGTCTCCTGGTGCATAGGGGCGCCTGCAACCGCGAGGGATCCGCAGTGCGAGGAGCGCCCCCGAGCATCGGTCAGCACCGACACGACGTCGTCGGTCGTGATCCGTTCCTTGGGCCGTCCGCTCATCAGCCGGTCGCGGTTGGCGCGTACCGCCTTCCTGCCGCACCAGTAGCGGATATCCCGCATCGGGACGCCGTCCAGGAAGTCTTCGAACGTCCGCCACAGGGGCGGCGGCGGCACCTCGAACGGGACGACAGCCGTCTCGGCGGCATCCTCGTGAACGGTCACTTCTCCTCCAGGCGGAATCGGTCGGTGATCCCAGCGAAGAGCGCTTCGGCAGCGTCGACGTGGGCGGCGTTCCGCTCCCCCTTCTTGCGCCGGTTCCAGTAGCCGACGGTGGTGGCGGGGTTGTCGTGGTCGGCGAACGCCTGTACTTCGGCGAGGGGTTCGCCGACGTCGAGCATGTGGGTGATGCGACTGGCCCGAAGTACGTGCGGGGTGAGCTTCCGGCAGATCTTGCACTTGGTGAAGGTGTGCTTCTCGGGACCGTCGACTTTGCCGCAGGTGAGGACGCGGGCCTTGCGGCCGAGCCGGGTGAGGAGCCGCGCGACGTCGTGCCTGTCGAGCCGCCGACCGTCGGCGTCGAGGAGCAGGGGCCCTTCGGTCCGCCCTGCGGTGTGGGCGTCCAACAACTCGGCGACGGTGACGGGCAACGGGAGGATGCGCTCCTTGCTTTCCTTGCGGGTGACGTCGAGGAAGCTGCGGCGCCCGCGTTCGATGCGCTTGGTGACGTCGGCGGCGCACATTTCGGTGACGCGCCCAGCGAGGGTGTAGAGGAGCAGGACGACGAGGACGTCGAACTCGTTCTCCGCTGCCGCCGCGACGGCTTGGATCTCCTCGACCTCCAGCACGGGGGTGCTTCGGGAGGTGTTGCCCTTGTCGACCTTGGGCCGGTCGTCTTGGGTGACGGGGTTCTTGGGGAGTTCGATCTTCTCGGCGGCGTAGGTGTGGAGCGAGGAGAGCGCGTTGAGGTAGCGAGAGATCGTCGTCGGCGGGTAGCCCCTGCCCTCCATACGCAACCGCCAGGCGCGGATGTGGTCGGCGGTGAAGCAGCCGAGGGCGAAGCGGTCGTGGCCGAGCTCCTGCGCGTAGCTGCCCCAGACGCGGCGGATGTCGTCGACGTAGTTGCGTTTGGTCTGGAGGCTGCCGCGTCGGGTGGAGGACAGCCAGTCCATGACCATGACGAAGGTCTCGGGGGTGACGGCTTCGGCGAGGAGTTCGGCGCGCGGCCGGTAGATGCGTTCCTGGCCGCGTCGGTCGACCTGCACCATGCCGAGGTCGTCGATGAGCTTGCGGCGGACTTCCTCGAACAGGTCCGAGCCGGGCAGCGCGATCGACTGCCCGGCGGTCTGCTGGGGAAGGTTGGGGGTCACGCGGCCGACACTCCCCGCAGCGACGGAAGGTGGGGAATGGCCCCAGCCAGCCAGCCGCCTGGCTCAGTGTTGAAGTGCGGCGCAGCGGCGGTCTCCCACCAGGACCGGACGGCAGTGGTTCGCACAGTCTCCTGGGTGCGCTTGTCTACGTACTCGACCAGGCGCTCGCCAACCTGTCGAACCGTGGTGCGCCCGCGCTTGCAGGCATCCGGGTAGTTGCTCCAGTTGATCCCTGCCTCCGACCATAGGAGTTCTTGCATGCCGCCGGACGACACCCCATGTAGGCGCTTATGGGAGAAGCGTGACTGCGCGGCCATGGAGATCGAATTGCGGACGGCGTCCCTCTGCCGCCACAGGAAGTAGTTCGCTACCTCCACCGGATCGGCAAGCGTGAAGACGCGGGCGTCGAACAGCGCCCGTTTGCCAGGGCGCCGCTCGTTCAGGACGGCCGTGGCCAGAGACGCCGAGACGGACAGCACCTTGGCAACAACCCCTCCGAACCATGGCTGGGTGCCGAGCGCAGCGAAGTCGGTGACGAGGATGCTGATCTCGTCGGACTGCGTGTAAGCGAACGCAGCCCCGGAGATCTCCGTGCACAAGGCCTCGGCGACTGCATCCATGTCGGCCATGAACGTGTCGTCGAACGGCCGCTCGCAGCCGCGTAGGTAGTTGTGGAAGGCCCGTCCGTCGAGCCGCAGAAGCGTGTACGTGCGGCGCGGGAGCACCGTCCGATGAGCTGCCTCGTATGCCTTCATCCTGTCGCCGAGTGCGGTGCTGTCGCTCACGCCCCCAAGCCTCCTTTGAGTCTCTGATGAGGCCTCAAATTCTAGCGCATAAGGGAACGTTATGCGCTAGCGCGGCCCATTCCCCCTCATGCGGGCCAGTGTCGACACCCCCCGGGACTAGACGTCGGGATGGGCCTCAAATTAACCTTAGATCGGCATTTTTCCTTGATCTTAAAAATGGGGGGCACGTGAGCATTGTGGTTGTACCGGACCCGAGCGACTTCCACGCGGGGTCGTGGGACGAGCTTCGCAAGGCCGTTGAGAACTGCGGCGATGTACTCCGCATTCACATGGGGCAGCTCAAGGGGCTCATCGACGCTGGCCGCCTCGGCATCAACGTCCGCAACGACATCAGCCGACGCCTTGCGGGCGCCGGCCTCGGACACCTCCCCGTCGAGCTCCCGCCGTACCAGGAGAACGAGGTCGTCCTCTACAAGCTCGGTACTCCAGCCGCCGACGTAGTCGAGGCCGTTCGAGGCGACAACTTCGCGCGAGCCGAGAACGCCCTCCGGCGGCTCAACACCAAGGGTGACGCCGAGAAGCTCGCCGCCATCGCCGCCATCGTCAACGACCAGTAGGGCCGTCGCCGCCCGGGACACGACGAAGCGCCCCCACTCCCCCGCCGGTTGGCGGAAGGAGCGGGGGCGTCGCCGTGTGGTCTCAGTCGGCGCGGCGTCCGGTGGGGTCGAGGCGCCGGTATGCGGCCATGGCGAGCAGCCCGCCTACGGAGAGCGCGCCCTTGGCGGGGCTGTTGGATGTCAGTGGCGCCGAGCCGGACGCGGGCGTGCACGTGTAGTGCGTCGAACCGTCGCCGTCCGGCGCGCAGTTGTAGGTGACGCCGAGGGCGCCAGGCGGGTAGGTGAAGGACCAGCCCGACGGCGCCGGCCCGGTCGGGCCGGTGTCACCGGTGTCGCCCTTCGGCCCCTGCGCGCCCGTGTCGCCCTTTGGTCCCTGCGCGCCGGTGTCGCCCTTTGGTCCCTGGGGTCCGGCTGGTCCGGGTGGGCCCGCCGCGCCTGCCGCGCCTGTAGCGCTGGCGCCTGGTGCGCCGGAGGGTCCGGCGGGGCCCGGTGAACCCGCGGTGCCGGGCGAACCGTTTCTGCCGCTCTGGCCGGGTGCGCCTGACGGTCCGGGACTGCCAGCCGTACCCGCTGCGCCCGTCGCTCCAGCCGGCCCCGGAGCGCCGGGTACGCCTTGAACGCCCTTCACGATGCTGCTCGCCGCGGGCGCTTCTGGCGTCACGTGATGCTGCTTGAGCTGCTTGCGGGTGGTGTCGAGGCCGCTAGCCAGCTTCGCTATGACCGTGGCCTGGGCCTGCTGCCCCTGCGCCAGCTGGCGGTTCGAATCGTTCAGATGCCGGTTCGACGACTCCATCGAGTTCAGGGTGAACGCCACGAACCCGGCGGTCAGCAGGAGTACGGCCAGCACGACCCACAGGGCCGCGTTGGCGAGTGTCGATGTGCGCGGCAGCCGTCTGGGCTCCGTCATTTCGCTCCCTTGAGCGTGCCGTATGCCTGGACTGCCAGCGCCAGGAACGCTGCGGCCACGGTGAGGATCCCCAGCCAGCGGCCGAGCGTCATGCCGGGGCGCTCCTCGAGTTTGTCCAGCCGCTCCGACAGGCCCTGTACTTCGCGGTCGCGGTCCCGCTCGCCCTGGTTGTACAGCGCGAGGGGGACCATGTCCTTGGCGACGTCGGTGATGCGGCTGTCTAGGGACGCGTGGACCCGATCGGTTCGCGCCTCATGGTCGACGAGCCGTCTGTAGACCTCGCCCGGCAATACGTCATCGGCCACCGCGCCGTCCTCTATCTCGTGCTTTTCAGCGACCGATACGTCCCGCCTACGCCGCGGGGGCAACACCCGGGCCCGATGGCGGTTCCGGCGCCGCCGTCACCCGCGGCGTGTGCGGGGCGAACCAGCCGGCGAGGAACGTCGCGAGCGGCGGCCCGACGAGGGTGATAAGCGACTGCAGCCAGGCGGGCAGTGAGCCCATGAGCTGGCTGTTGCCGACGATGGCGTTGAGAACCGTCACCAGGACGCCGATGGCGAGGCCCGCGGCGGTGGACGCCTGAACCTTCTTCTCGATGGTGGCCATCACGCGCCTGCCTTTCCGAGGGCTGCCGCCAGCTCGTCGAGTGCTGCTTTCGCCCCGGCCGCGGCGGCGGCCTGGACCTGCTCGGCGGTGATGCCGCCCGCCTTCGTCAGCGCGGTGATGGCGCCGGAGAGGGCGCCGACCTGCGCGGTCAGCTTCTGCGCGGCGTCGTTGCCGTGGGCGGCGGCCAGCGTGGCGTCCCACAGTTGAGTTTTGACGGGGATCGGGTTGTTCCCCGACTGGGTGGCGTCGTCGACGACGTACTCCCAGACGGCCTGCGCGATCTCCTGTGCAGTGGGCATTGGGTCCTCCGGGATGTATGAGGCTTGGGCGGCTCCGCCGCGCGGGTCGTGGGGGTCAGCGGTCGGCGGGCAGTGGCCGTCCGGGAACTTCGGGGCGAAGTAGCCGGTGACGCGGGTAGCCCGGCGCAGCTCTTCATGCGACCAGACGCCGTTGCCCTGACCGCCGTCCTGGGCGCCGGCCTGGATGCTGTTGCCGCCCTTGGTGAACACGCGGGTTGCGTCGAATCCGGTGACGATCTCCGTGTGGCCGCCGTTGTCGAAGTTGATCCACGCGCCGACGGACGGGTACAGCGACCACTGGCCGCGGGTCTGGGCCCACTGTGTGAACGCGGTGACGTTGTCGGTCTTCGGCACGATCCCGTCGAGGCCGACGTCGTGGTACATGTCCCAGTCCCAGATGACGCACCAGGGCACGCCCTGCTCGCCGTACTCCGCGCCGAACGTCGTGACGTTGTTCCAGCCTGCCGGACTGGTCCACGTCTCGTAGACCTGCTCGGGGATCGACATGACGTGGTCGAGGAGCTTCTGCCACTGCGGCACTGCGGGCGGCACCGGTGTGGGAGTCGGCTTAGGCGCGGGAGTTGAGGACCCGGCCCACGTCTTCAGGTCGGCCACCGTGGCGAAGTTGGCGACGTCCAGGTCCGTCGGCTGATCGCTGTACTGGTGGAACGTCCACGCGTGTTGGATGCGGGGCTGGCCGGCGGTGGTGTAGTCGGCGATCCAGAGGAAGTCGCCGGCGTTGGAGTTGGTGTCGACGTTCTTCCAGCTGCTGGTGTCCGAGTAGATGCCGACCTTGTGGCCGGGGGCCTTCGCCTTGACGCGGGCGAGCCACGCGTCCTTGTAGTCGCGGGCCTGCTGGCTGGTGACGGTCTGCCCGTACCACTCCCAGTCGAGGCAGAGCACGTCGCCTGCGGTGAGGTTGATCTGGGAGAGGAAGTGGTCGGCTTCCGCGGTCGCCGAGTTCGCTGGGTGCGGGTAGTGGTAGAAGATCGTCACCAGCCCGGCGGCGCGCGCGGTAGCCCGCTGCCCCGTCCACTTCGGGTTCACGTAGGACAAGCCTTCGGTGATCTTGATGCCGACGAACGACAGGCCCGTGGTCGAGTACGAAGTCGACTGGTACGACGAGACGTCGATTCCCTTGAGCATCACGCCCTCCTCAGCGCCAGATTCCGAAGGCGAAGTGACCGAACAGCCAGATCATGAACAGCAGCAGAAGCACGTGGAGGAACGTCCAGTGCGAGAGCGGAACACCCTCCTTCACGCCGAACCAGCTCCACACGGCGTAGGACAGCGTGTTCTTCGGGTTCTGGATGAGGGCGATCGTCTCCGGTACGACGAAGCCGACCATCAGCCACAACAGCCAGTACCACCGCCATGCGGTCATGCCGCAGCCGCCTTCCTGGCCGCGGCCTGCAGCATGTGGTGGTGGACCGCGTCGACCCGGGCGCGCGCCTCTGCGGCGACCAGCGGGTCCCTGACGACGGTGGTCTGGTTGTCCTGAAGCGTCTCGCCGCTGGTGGACCAGTTCGTCGAGCCGGTTACCACGTCGATGCCGTCGACGATCAGCAGCTTCATGTGCATGATCGCGTTGTGTTCCGAGCGGCCCACGGCGATCGACGCCGCCGGATACTGCTCGCGCGCCAGGATCTTCCGCTCATGGACCCCGGCCGCCTGCGATGAGTCGAGGGTGAGCTGCACGAACACCCGCTCGTCGGCGAGCTTTTCGTGCAGGGCGTCCGCGAACTCCTCGTCGTCGAAACCGTAGAGCGCAACCACCAGGGACGACGTGGCAGACCGGATGAGGCCGAGGAGCGCCCCGTGGACGTCGTCCACCGGGGAGTACAGGGTGCGGAGGATCGCCGGGTAACCAGGCGCGTACCCGCCGGTCTTGTGCCGATCGAGAGCCGACAGGTCGGTGAGGGCCATGGTCACAGGCCCTTCGCGGTGAGCCACGCGTGGGCGGCCTTGGCCATGGCGGCGTCGACCGAGGCAGGCGTCGGAGTGGGCGTCGGGGTCGGGGCCGGCGAGCTCAGGGGGACGAACACGGTCACGTCGCCCTGCTCGGAGAGGAGGCGGCCCCAGTCGTCGAAGGAGAAGCAGAAGGTGCCGTTCAGGCCCCAGTTGGTGCCCCACGAGTTGCGGGCCCAGACGAGCTTGTTGACGGCGTCGATGCCGTAGACGCAGAACTCGTGGCCGCCGCGGACGCTGCCGGAGATGGTGACCTTGCCTTTGGCGTCGGGGTTGTCGAAACCTTCGTACCAGTTGACGCCGGTGATGACGGGCACGAGGCCGAGCGCCTTGAGTGCGGCGTCCAGTGACAGGGCGTGCTGGCAGCCGGAGATCAGCCCGGCCTTCTGTGCGGCCTTCGCCGCCGCGAGCCCGGTCGAACCGGTGTCGTCGGGCGGGTAGGTGCCCCGGAAGTTGTCCAGGCTCGTCGCGGTCGAGTAGAGGGCGAGGGCCTGCTGGTTGTCGGTGTCGACGTCGCCGGTCGGCCGGGCCTTCACCGTGGTGGGGATGGCCGCGTAGAACGGGTCACCGGAGACGCACGCTTCGGTTCCGAAGCCCGTGCAGGCGCTGACGTCGCCCTGGTTCAGCACGGGTGCGTTGATGGTGTGGGTGACGGTCTGGTATGTGCCAGGCAGCAGGTCCGCGGACAGGGCGTAGGCGCGGGAACGCTCGTCGTGCTCGACGTGCCGGCCGAGCCTGCCGCCGGTATCACTGGGGTGTTCTTCGATGTGACGGGTGACGATCGCGGTCAACGGGGGCTCCGGGAGGACGCGGTGGGGCATATGAAAGCCCCCGGGCCGGCGGCCAAGGGGCGAGAGGTAGAACGCGGTCGGTCAGGAAACTTCGGGCTGCGGGTCGAGGAGGGCCGCGGTGAGGATCTCCATGTTCTGGCGGCAGATGCCGCACTGGACGTAGCAGTGCACGCCGTCGTTGGAGTAGAACTCCGGGATGTCGAAGGTCTGCTCGTAGTTGCGGCAGGCCTCGTTGTTGTCTCGCGCGGTGACGGCGTAGTACAGGGCGGGTGCGAAAACGGGGGGCGTGCTCATACGGCGACCACCATCCAGCTGATTCCGGTGCTTGTCGTGTTGGCGCGGGTCAGCCACACCGTCAGGCCTGTTGCGGAGACGTTGTTGACGCCGATGCCGGTGACCTGGGTTCCGGGCGCGGACGTCTGCGCTGTCACGAAAGCGGTGAAGGTGCTGCCCTTCAGGTTCAGGCCGCTGATCCCCAGGGAGGTCGGCGTGTTCGCGACCGGGGTGATGTTGACCGTGCCGTAGGCAATGTTGCTGGCGGTGAAGACCCCGAGCACGTCGAGGTTGCACTGATTGCCGTTCTCGGCCTGGACGTACACGTAGGGGCTGCCGCCCTCGAACGTGGACTCCAGCGTGACCACGGCCCGGTGAGCGGTCGGGGCGACGTTCCCCGAGGTCAGGATGAGGTCGGTGTACTGAAAGGCATCGCTGTCATAGGTGATGGCTGCCGGGACGGCGACCTGTCCGTCTTCGACGGGCCGGAACTGTAGCTGCCCGCTACTCAGGTACCCGCTCATGTTGATCGGGTCTTGCAAGCCGCGCGTCCACAGGCCGCCTCCGCCGTTGCCGGCGTCCGGGCCCAGCTCTGCCAGCAGGGTCGTGCCGTCGTCTGCGTACACACGGAGAGTGCCAACAGAGGCGGCCGTCATGCGGCGTGCGGCCCGCATCTCCTTCACGTCGCGTTCGAGAGTGGCGAGGCGGCGGGCCATGCTGGTGGTGTCGGCGGGGAGTTGGTCGAGTTGGCGGGGCATCAGCCCTCCTGGACGAGGATGGGGCGGACGCGGTCGGCGCCCGGGTCGAGCTCCCACGACCAGCAGCGGGCCACCACGTTGGCGCCTTGCGGGTGACGTGGTGAGCGTTCGACGGCCATGCGGACGGTGTCGCCGAGCGCCCAGTCGCGTGCCAGGCGCGGGGCACGGGAGGCGACGGCTTCGATGGACCACACTTGGGCGCCCTGCTGCATGAGGGCCAAAGACTGGGTGGCGTGTGCGTTGAGCTGGTCCGGGTCCGTCACGCCCGTTGCCGGGGTGTAGCGGTATTCCCAGCGTGGCCAGCCCGCGGTGATGAGTGCGGTCGCCTCGTGGGGGCTGGAGGTGAGCCGGGAAGATCCTTCGCCCTCGCCGCGGGCGAGGACGACTGTGGCACCTTTACCCTGCTCGTAGGACTCGACGAGCTTGTACGAGGAGACGCAGCCGGGAAAATCGAAGGTGGCTTCCGGCGTTGCGCTTTGGGTGCCGACAGCCGGGCGGACGCGCAGAGGAAATTGGAAGCCGCTGTGGGTGGCGTTCCAGGCGACGTCGATCGTCCATTCGGGACCGCCGTCCAGGCTCATGATCTCTTTGAGGCAGGACAGGATGCTTTTGTCGTCGCCGTCCTCCGTCAGGTAGGTCATGGTGACGCCCGTGTTCGGCGCGTCGATGACGATCGGCGGCCCGTTCGTGAGGGCGGGGGTGACGAGCGCGGAGATGACGGCAGCCTGGTCGGTGCCGATGAGAGTCTGGGTGCCGGGGAAGCGGCCGTCCAGGTAGGCCTCGAGGGTGATGGCCCCCAGGGATAGGGTCTGCGGGCTGCCGCCGTCGCGGGTCAGTATTGCGCCCGCCCAGAGTGGCGTGTCGGTGGCCGTGTCGACGGCCACGAGCACGGACTGGCCCGGTGTGGTCGCTTCGGTCCAGCCGCTCGGGGCGCCGGGCAGGTTGAGCTCGAACTGCAGCGTGGTCGAGTCGCCCAACTTCCGCGTAAGCGCCCCGGTCGGTTTGAGGGATCGCAGGTCTTCGACGATGCCGCCGGAGACCAGGTCGCAGCCATACCAGGCGAGTTGGTAGGCGATCTCCGTCATGAGACCGACTCGTAGGAGCCGGTGATGCGGACCTGGGCGCCGCTCGCCATGGTCTCCGGCACGGTCGCGGAGTGGAAGGCCAGCCGACAGTCGGTCTGTGAGGCGGGGAAAAAGGTCGACGTCCCGGTAGCGGATGGCGAGATCACGATCTGGCCGGCCCAACGGTTCGTGCCGAGCAGTTGGGCGACTCCGATCATGCTGGCGCCGAGGTTGGCGGCTGTGAAGGGGGGCAGCGTGAAGCCGTAGCCGCCGCTGCCGTAGGTCGTCGTGCTGCCGCAGGTGAGGTTGATGTGGAAGTGCACGTCCCGGCCGACCTTCTGGTAGCGGCCGATCAGCGTGCCGTTGCCGAGGCTGGGGTTCGTGGTCGGCGCGGTCCAGACCGGCGTGTACGGGATCCAGGCGCCCGGGATTTTGAAGTAGGTGTCCCAGGCGGAGCCGTTCCAGCGGAGCAGGTCGCTGCCGTTGTCGTAATACTGGCCGGTGTAGGGGGTCGATGGGGCCGTGGACGCGGGCAGGATGCCGCCCGGAGCCACCGTGTACGGGAGTACCGCGGTCGACACCGACGGCGATCCGCCTCCCGTCGGCGGCACGGTGATCGTGGCCAGCGGCAGATAGATCTCCGTGCCGCCCGGCGTCGGCGCAACCGGCGTGGACGAGGGAGTGCCTGCCAAGTAGACGACATCCGTCTTGCGCAGACCCGTACTGTCGAAGTCGGTGTCCCAGATCCGCAGGTACACCAGGTCGATGCGCGTGAGGGTGGCGTGCGCCGCGGTCAGTGTCCCAGACCAGGCGGACGTGAGGACGCCGACGTACACGCCGTGGGAGGCGATCACCGCCGTGCCGGCCGAGACGCTGATCGTCGAGCCAGCCAGTGTGGTGTTCAGTCCCGGATCGCCCGGCCGGATGCCGGAGCGCGAACCGAAAACGGTGCCGCTGGCCATGACGATCGACCTGAGGGCGTCGCGGAAGTTCTGCCCGGTGTAGCTGATGGTGTCTTGGAACATCGGGGTGTCGGCCACGGGGCCCCCTCTCTCATATCCAGGCCGAGCGCCATGTGGCGGTCAGCCTCGCGGTCGCGTTATTGGCGGAACTCTTGAACTGGTAGATGACGCTGCCGCCGGCTGGAATGGTGGGCCAACCGGACAGCACGGTCATGAAACGGCGGCGGCTGACGCTGCCGTTGAGCATCACGGTGTGCGCGTCGGTGTCGATGGTCAGCACGTCCCCGGTCTGGAGATTCTGGGAGTACAGGAGCTGGCGGACCGTTCCGTCCGGGTAGAGGGTGGAGACGGTTGGTGTCGCGACAGGTCCGGAGATCGTGAGGACCGGTCTGGTCTCGAACGTGCCGGTGTTCACCGCGTTGAGGACGCCGGAGACGGTCGTCGCCGAAAGCGTCATCGGCATCGTGGCAGGTAGTGTCAGACCCCCGGTGACGGACGGCAGGCCCGTCGTCCCGGACTGCAGGGTGGTGCTGTAGCGGCGCGGATCTGCGGCGGTCATCAGCACGCTGTAGGTGGCGATCCGGTCCGTGACATAGGCGAACAAGCACTTCCCGGATCGGCGCACCGTCGCCTGCTTCGGCGACGTCAGCTCGTACACCACCAGCGTGGTGTCGCTCAGGGACGCCGCAGTCCGCAGCCGTTCCAGGGCGTCCTCAAGGGATGGCCGGTCCGGTGCCGTGACCGTGCCGGCCAGAGTGATGGGTCTCGAGCCGAGATAGACCGGGCTGGCCCATGCCCCATGATCTGCTTCCCGTTCGGTGTATTCGGATCGGACCTCGGCGCTGTCCCAGCCGTCAAAGGATTGCAGGGCCCAGGCGACCCCGACGCTGTCCACCCCGCCTAGCGGGATGGCGCCGAGGTCGGCCCGGAGTCCGCCGAGATCTGCACCTGCAGTGAACGGCACCGCGCCCCCTCCCTGTCAGCCGACGAAATTCATGTGGCGTGCGATGTCGGCGGCCTGCTCGGCCGAGGTCTGCTTGGCGCCATTGAGGGTGATGTACGTGTTGCGGTCGCCGTGCTGTCCGCCCCACTGGCCGCCGTAGCCGCTACTGGCGTACCTGCTGGCCGGGACCAAGTGGTAGCCGAGGGCTGCAGCGCTGGCAGCCAGAAGGGCCCGGCTGCGGGCGGTTTGGGTGAGCGGGATGAACGCCTCGGGTACGCCCGCCTCCCCGGCGAGTACCGCGGTCGGGCGGTTGAGGATGTCGCCGAGCGCCATCGGCTTGCCGCCCTGCGCAACCCACTGCCGAACGAAGACATCCTTGTTCGCCGCGGGCAGCGCCCCGATCTGGGCGGTCATCTGCGGCACGATGGCCTTGATGACGTCGGGGGTCAGGCCCGCGGCAATCAGGTCTGCGTATCCGCGGCCTGTGCCGCCGCGCAGCGTTGTCAGCAGGGTCAGGCTGTTGGCGAGGTCAGTTCCGGTGAGGGTGCCCTGCGCCTTGCCCACCGCCTGATTCGCCTTTGCTGCCTGCGTCTTGCTGCCGACGGCCTGATGGGCAACCGCCTGGGCGTTGGCGTCGCCCTGCGCGGCGAGCGCCTGCGCCAGGTCGCCGAAGCCCTGCGCGGCGAGGGTCTGGAGATCGTCGGCGAACTGCTGGTTCTCCTTGGTTGCCGAGCCGAGCTGCTTGGTGAAGTCCGCCAGCGTGGCCTTGGCAACGTCGCCCGTCTTCTGGAGCTTGGCAACGATCGACTTGAACTGCTTGTCCGAGGCGCCCGCCAGCGAGTTGACGAGGGCGTAGCCGTCCTGACCCATCCCCTCGAGGAGCGCTTCGACTTCGGCACCGCCCCGCTTGCTGATCTTTGCGAGGCTGCCGCGCCACTTGTCGGTCGCCGCCACTGACTTGTTGAGCTGGGTCTCGTAGGCCTTGAGGTCGAATCCGGTCGGGACTTTGGCGCCCCTCTTCACCCCGAGGGCCGCATCGGCGCTGTAAACGGCCTTGCGGTCCGTGCCGACGGTCGCATCCGCGGACTTCTTCGCCGACTTCGCCTTGTTGACCCGGTCCTCCGCGGCCCGCAACTGGGCTGCCGTGTGGTGCTCGTGCCGGACCTTGGACAGGTTCTGCTCAGCAGACCGAAGGCTGTCGGCAGCCTTCTTCTGGTCCTTCAGCGCGGTGTTGAGCTTGTCCCACGCGTCCTTCAGGTTTTGTACCGCCGTGTCGTAGCGGCTCTTCGGGTCGGACGGCCCGCCGAGGACTGCTTGGCCAGTCGGCGTATACGTCCAGCCGGCCAGGCCGCCGCCCGCGTACCGCATGGCGTTGAGCCGGTCGAACATGGCCACGCCGTACTTTCGGACCGCGGCTTCCTTAATGACGTACTCGCCGTTGGAGATCAGCGCCGGGATGCTGTCGGAGGTCCCCGTGCCGGGACCGGCGACCGGGCCCCCGAAGGGGATGTACTGCACCGCTGCCCCGCCGTCCGCGTAGCGGCGGATGAGACCGCCGGTCGCGCGGCCGTGCGCCGCCGCCAGCTCGGAGGGCGACTTCGCGGTGAAGTAGTCCGTCATGACGGTGACGTGGACGGTCTTACCCTGGACCGAGTTGATGTAGCCCTGGATGGCCTGCGCGGCCGAGATCGGGCCACCTGTCGGCAGGGTGATCGTGACCTGCTTGCCGTGCGTGCGGGAGATGTGAAACCCGAGCGAAGTGAGCGCACCCTCGGCGTCCTTCGTCAGGGCGCTTACGGTGACGCTCTTGCCGTGGGTCGCGGCCACCTTCCGCTGCACGTTCTCCAGGTCCGACAGCGCCTTCCCGGTCAGTGCGGTGACTGCGACGCTCTTGCCTGGCAGCTTCATCGCGATCAGCGCATTCAGCGCAGCCGCAGCCTTGTCCGTGGGAGCGGTGATCTCCATCTGCCGCCCGCCCGGCAGCGTCTTCACCTTGAAGCCGACGGATTCGATGTCCTTGGCCGCCTCAGCGGTCAGCGCGGACACCTTGATCGTGGAGCCCTTCGGCATGTGCCCCGCCAGGCCCTGCACGTACAACAATTGCTTCTCGGTGTCGCTGAGCCCAGGCGTGGACATGGTGATGGCCAGACTGCTCGGGATGAAACCCATCTGGTTGGCGAGCACCTTGGCCTGGTCCGCGGTGAGCCCGAAGGACTGCCCGGCCTTGACCGCGGCCGCCCATGCCGTCTGCATGCGCGCCTCGGACTGCTGCAGCGCCGGCACCACAGCAGTCCCGTTGGCGCGCGCGAAGTCATACGTGGCCTGCGCGGCGCTCGCGGTCTGCTCGTTGAGTGCCTGCAGCTTGGTCCACAGGCTCTGACCGTTCTCCGAGGTGGTGTTCAGCGACCCGTCGACCTGCAGGAGCGCCTTGCCGTAGCCCTTGGTGTGGTCGACGCCGTCCTTCCATGAGGAGGTGAGGTCGAGGACCGCCTGGTTCATTTGCGCCATGGCCGCCTGCACGTCCAGCTCGCCGCCCGACAGCAGATCGAGGGCAGTGTGCAGGGCGCGGGCCTTCGTGTCCGCATCCGATGCGGAGTCCCCGAGCGTCTTGATGGCGTCCTGCAGGCGGCCCGTCGGATTTGTCGCATCCAGCGCGGCAGCACCGGAGCCCTTGACGGCGTCGGCCAGATCCTTCTGCCGCTTCCTCGCCGTGTCGAACTCGCCAGAGAGCGACCCGAGCGCGTTCGCGGCCTTCTTGTAGGCAAGCCCCTGCGGCGTGTAGACCTTCTCCGCAGACCGCCCGGCAAGCACCATTTTCGAGTTTTCCTCGGCTGCGGCGGAGAGCCGCTTGCGCAGGGCGTCGAGGCTCGTGCCCTGTCCGAGGTAGGCGTCCGTGAGCTGAGTGGTTCCGATGTGGGCGGCCTGCATGACGTCCAGCAGTTGCGTCTTTCCGTCCTTCAGCTTCGCGTCGGCCAGGGTCTGCACGGCGGCAGCACGAACACTGCCGTCCGCCACGCCGGCGGACTGCTGTAGCGCCTGGGTGAGACTGGAAATCCGCTGCTGATGCGCCGCAGCCGCTGCGGCGGCTTCCTGCTGCTTCCTTGCGAGCAGGTCGAGGCCGATCATGGCGGCGCCGATCGCGATACCCCACGGTCCACCGAGGAACCCGTACAAGCCGCGGGCCGCCCCCATGAGGCCGCGCCCGGCTCCCGTGCCGATCGCGGCCATCGCTCCGCCAGCCGCCGATCGGAAGCCGACCAGCCGTCCCCCCGCCTCTTGGATGCCGGTGGAGGCGGTGCGGAAAGAGTTGCCCATCGCGGCGATCGTCGGGGAGCGGGCTTCCAGGGCTGCGAGCCCCGCGCCCCAGCGTCCCAGCGATACCCCGGCCTGCCGGCCGAGGATCGTCTGGGTCTGCATGGCACCGCGCACGCCGTTGAAGGAGGCGACCGCCGACCGGCCGTAGCCTGCGACGGCGCTCTGCATGCCCTGGATCTGACCCCGGAACGGGCGCATCGCCAGCATGGCGAGCACCGACAGCTGGATCGGCCCGGGGAGTCCGGCGAACGCGTGGGCGACGCCGCCGACGAGCTCGCCGAGGGGCCGCAGGACACCGGTCATGCTGCCGATGAGCCCCACGCCGACCTGCAGGCGGCCCGTGAGCACGCCGAGGGCGCCCGCCCCCGAAGAGACGGACGAGAACATGTCGTGCAAGCCGCCCAGTAGGGGCTGGGCTGCGGCCCCGGCGTTGCCGAATGCCTGGCCGAGGGAGTGCACGGACGTGATGGCCAGCGGAACAGAGGCGACGGCCGCCGACGTGATTGCTGCCTTCAGCGGAGCGGCGAGACTCGACGCGGCACGGCCGATACCGCCCGCCGCGGCGTGCAACTTCGCTTCGACAGAGGGCCCGTAAATGTCCCACAGGTCTCCGGCGATGCGGATGCCGGACTTGATGTATGGGATGGCCGAGCTGACCGTGCTGGTCATCGACCGTGTGATCTTCTCCAGGCCGGGAGCGATGCCCAGGTAGATCTGCAGGAACGCGGACTGGATCTGCTTGCCGAGGCCGCGCATGGCGCCGCCCAGGCCCTTCGACTCCGCGGCCGCCAGAGCAGCCGCGCCGCCTACACGGCCCACCTGGGTGCTGAACTGGTTGAAGGCGTCGCCGCCCTGGTGGGCAAGAGCGATCATCCCGGCCATGGCGGGCTTGCCGAACGCCATCGCGGTGGCAGCCATGAAACTTTGCGTCGACATGTGCTCGCTGGCGAGGCCTAGCTGGGTGATGACGTACTGCAGGCCCTTGAACTTGCCGTTGCTGTCGTAGGCCTGGATGCCGAGCTGGGCCAGGCCTTCCTTGGCCTGCTTCGTCGGCTTCGACATGTTGACCAGTGCGGAGCGCAGGGCGGTACCCGCGGTCTCGCCGATGATTCCGGACTTGCCGAGCAGGCCCACCGCGGTCGCGGTGTCCTGCAGGGACACGCCAGCGCTGTGGGCAATCGGGCCCACGTATTTCATGGCGTAGTAGATGTCCATGAGCTCGCCGGACGCGCTGTTGGCGGTGTTGGCGAGCGTGTCCGCCACCCTGGCGGCTTCGGAGGACTTGAGGGCGAACTGGTCCATGATGTCGCCCTCGATGCGGGCGGCAGTGGACACGTCCGTGCGGGCGGCAGCAGACAGCTGGATCGTGCCCCTCGCCGCCTTGATGGCGTCCTGCGCCGACAGGCCGGCCTTGGCCAGCTCCACCATCGCGTCCGCGGCCTCGGCGGCGTTCGCGGACGGCAGCTTCATGTCCGCGCCGAGGGCCTGCGCTTCACGGCCGGCCGCCGACATCTGCGCCCCCGAGGCCCTGGTGACCTCGAGGAACTTGTTCATCGAGTCGGTGTACTCGTTGCCCATGTGCACGATGTCGTGCAGACCAACCAGAATCGCGCCCCCGGCAAGGAGCGTCCCGAGGTGCGACACCGGGCCGAGGACCGACTCGATACCCGACCGCACCGAGCCCATCCCGGCGCGGGCCGCCGAACCGAGCCGGCCGAATGCGGGTGTGGTCAGGGCCGTCTCGTCCCGGATGGCCCGCGCGCCACGGCTTGCGGCCAGCGCTGCGGCCTCGCCTTCCCGGACACCTGCCGCACCGCCACGCGCCCCGGCGCCCATCGCCGTAAGGCCGGCGCGGGCTGCCGCCCCGTCCGCACCAAGGGCGCGAATACCACGACCAGCAACGAGGGAGGCCTCCCCTAGGGCAATCAGTTCGCCGGTGCCGGTTCGGACGACGGTCCCGAAGCCGGGCATCTCGGCGATGACGCGAACCCGCACAGTACGGTCGGCCACGGCAGCCCCCGATCTTCAGTTGTGGAGGCGTGCACGCGCTGAGCGCCGTGCGGGAGAATGTCGGCATGGACGAATTGGCGCAGTGGCTCGGCGAGCAGCTCGACGAGGACGAGCGGACCACGCGGGCGACGGACCAAACGCTGGGTCAGCGGAACCTCCGCTGGTCCGCTAAGCCAGTGGATGAGGCGTTCTTCCGGGTAGTTGCTGCCAAGCACTACGTGGTGGGGACTGGCGAGTTCAGCCCCGAAGATGCACACCACATCGCGGAGTGGGATCCGGCTCGGGTACTGCGCGAGATCGACGGCAAGCGCTGGTTCGTCGAGATGCTGGCCAACAGCTTGAAGCCGAACCCCACGACGGGCATCCCGCGCGGCGTGGCCTGGTCCATGCTCACACGGATGGCCGAGGTCTACCGGGACCGTCCGGGCTGGAAGGCGTATTGGCCGGGGTCCGGCTGAACAGCAACCGGTCAGCCGGTGGCCATTCCGAACGAGCGGAGGATGTCGGCGGCAGCCTGTGAGGGCGGCCCTAGCTCCCCGGTCTGAAACTGGATGCTGATCGCGGCCTGCCACAACTGGCCGAGCTGCCCGTCAGAGAGGTCGTCCCAGAACGCCGTGAACTCCTCCGGCGTCTCCGGCTTCGGCTCAACCAGCTGAGCCTCGACGAGAGCCGGGGCGAACGCGTCCGGATCGAAGGCCGGTTCCTCGCTTCCGCCACGGCCTGCCGCCGCCTCGATCTGCTCCTTCGTCGGCGGATGCTCCTTGCGGAGCTGCTGGTAGGCCCGGTGCGTGATGGCTTCCAGCGTGAACCGCACCCGCGACGCTTCGGCCTGCGCCTCGACCTCCTGGAGGTGCTTGGCGACGTCCCGGGCGGTCTCTGTGCCGTTGGCGTCGTCGTGGCGCTGTGCGCGCTCGAGTAGCCGTTCGAGGTTGTCGATCTCGGCGGACGCTTCGGCGTCCAGCACCATGTCGACGATGTGCCGGGGGCGTTGGATCTTCGCGCGGATGTCAGCGAACGTCGTTGGGGGCTTCGCGGCCCGGCGTGCGGGCGGCTTCCTGCTCGTAGTGGTCATGGGATTCCCTGTCCTTGACGTGCTGTTACATGGCCTGCCCGACGGCGATCTCGATGCCGGTGACCAGGTCTTCGGCGTTCGCGTCGAGCGCGGGGCCGAGGTGTGGGAGGGGGGCGTTCTTGCTGGTGCCGTACTCGATGATGTTGCCCAGCGGGCCCTGCGCCCGGCCCTTGTCCGGCCCGATCTCACCTTCGACGCCTTCGGCGGTGACCTTCACGTCGTAGGTGATCGAATACGGGTAGGCGGGCAGGTACTTGTGGCCCTTGATCCGGTTGCGGGCGTCGTCCCGGACCTTTTGGCTGGTGACCTTCACGGCCTTCGCCGCGTTGACCCGCACCCGCTCAGCGAAGGTTCCCAGGTCGTCCACCACCACGGTGAGGCCGATTACGTCGACACCCGCCATTACGACTCCCTCCTGAACACGCTGATCTTCAGGCCGTCGGTTTTGCCGCCGTCCTCCTGGAAGGCGGCCACGCGCTGGGCCCCGGCCAGGCAGGCGTGGCATTTGGTGATCGACGCGTCATAGGCGCCCTCGTTGCCCGCGTGTGTGGTCTCCGCGAGCGGATGCCCGCAGTCCCCGCACAGCCCGGACTCGGCCTCCATCAACGCCATCGCCCACCAGCGGTCCTCCGGCAGCCACAACGGCTCGCCAGGGCCCGGCTGGGGACGGCCGAGAAGGATGCTGCGCGGGATACCCCAGGACCGTGCCGCCTCAATTTCCCGCCGGTACGGGAGCCGGGGGTCCCGAAGGCGGGCGACTAGAAAGGGATGGGGCTGGGCTCCTCGTTCACGGACAGCGCGGTCGCGAACAGCATCCGCGCGGTGCCGTCGTTGACGCGGTCCAACAGCTGGTACACCTGCGCAGGCGTCAGTGACGGTTCGACACAGCAGGCAACCAAGACCGCCGGGAGGAACGTCCCCGCGTCGTAGGGCTCCTTGGAGTCCTGCGGGGCAGGGTGCGCGGCCAGCAGGTTGCTGTAGGCGCGGTGCCCGAGCGCCCGGAACTTGAACTCGACCACCGCCTCCCGCACCCGCTGGCGGGCTGCCTGGATGCGCTCCTGGAGTTCGAACGCCGGATTTCTCTCGGCGAGCGACGTCGGCTGCCACTCCCCCAGCTCGCCCAGTTCCGCCTCCAGCGACTCCAGTTCGCCGCCCGCGTCGCCCGCGAGACACACCTGCACGGTGACCTCGCGAGGCGACGCCTGCTCCAGCAGCTCGGAGATATCCGGCATCAGGCGACAGTCGCCCGCGTCGCCGGGTCGGAGGTCACCTTCAGCGGCGACATGGCCTTGCTGACCTCGTTCGCCGCGGGCGCGATGTTCTGGACCTCGCCCGCCGTCACCGGGTACACCTCGACCTTGTCGCCCGTCGTGAACCCGGTGGAGAACAGCTGACCGCGGCGCACCACCAGGTAGCCGGAGGCGTTGTACACCAGCGTCGTGTACGGGGAATCCTCCGTGGTCGTGCTGCCGCGCTTGTAGGTGATCTCGCAGACGTAGGAACGGCGGCCAGGCTGGTTGGTGTCGAACGTGCTGGCCAGCGAACTCGTGTTGACGTCAGCGGTCGTCGGGTCGGTCTTCAGGCCGTCCGGCGTGAGCCGAGTCGTCCAGTCCAGGCCCGCGTTCAGCTCGGCAGCAGTCGGCGCGGCGATACTGGCGATGGACGACACCCACGCGACCTTTGTGTTGCCGTCGGAGATCAGGTCACTCATTGCACCCTCCTTGGGGCATGAAAAAAGCCCCGTCAGCGGGGCGGTTGTGGCTGGAGGCGGGGGGGTCAGATACGGAAGGCGCCGACGGTCACGCTGGTGACGCCGGAGTAGCCAATGCTGGCCTGGTTGTTATTGTCGCCGTGGAGACTGGCGTCCAGCGGGATCTTCGCCGAGGCGGACGCCGCGACGGTCACGGTGCGGTTCGGCAGCGTCAGACCCTTGTACGTGTTGTTCTGCACGGTGACGGTGACGGTGACGGAGGATCCGCCGCCGTTGGCGACCTCGATCCACGTGTTCGCGGACCCCAGCGGAACCTTGTCGCCGCCGGCCGCCGCCGAAGCCATCGTCGGGGTCAGGCCGGCCGCAACGACCGCCTGAACGGGGAGAAGTGCCATGAGAGTGAGCTCCTCACTGAGGGATGGAACGTAGCCGGTAGCGGCTGGGGGCGTAGAAACAGGGCGGGACGACGTCGTCGTCCCTCTGCACCGGCTGCCCGTCGAGGGATTCCGGTTTCCAGGACGCGCGGCCGGTGACCGCCAGGGCCACAGACAGGGCAGCAGCGGCCCGGTCGGATACCGACATGGCCTGCTCCGCTGTCAGTCCCACACACGTGAGCTGCACGACGGCGGAGAAGTCGACCCGGTTGTCGGCGAGCGATGCGGTCTCTGCCCGTCCCGGCTCGGGATAGAGCACCACGTAGGGGGTGCTGTCGGTTGGTGAGACGCCTTGCGGGGCTCCACCGAGGTGCACGGTCAGCCCCGCCCCCGTCAGGGCGGTCACAACGGCATCGACATGCGGCAGAACCGCGGGAGTCGTCATCGGCGGCCTCCCGTCACGTCACGCCCTCGACGGTGATCCGCCATGCGGTGGCGGTGCTGCCGAAATCCACCGCGAGGACCGAGAACGGCTGATTGACCAGCCGCGTGTCCCCGGACGCGGTGATCGTCACTGTGTCGCCGACCTGCAGGTCATCCGAGGCCAGCGAGGCGAACGGAAGCGCCAGCTCGTAGCGGGCCACCACCGTCAGCCGCTCCCCCGCCTCCTCATTGCGAGGAACCCGCTGCGGCTTGAGACGGCACGCGCCCGAATACAGGACCGTCGGCGCACCAGGCGTGAGAACGCTCGTCGAGCGGTCCAGGGTCGGCGCCCCGGGCCGGCTGATCGTGCAGGTGTCCACCAGTAGTTGATCGTGGGCGAGACGGCCCGCCGCCAGCAGCGGCTGAATGTCAATCGCGGTCATCACGTCACCGGCGCCACGGAGAACGACCGTCCGCGGTACTCGCGAAGCGCCTCTTTGTGCTCCGCGGTCAGCAGGGCGCCCCCGATGGTCTCGGAGGCGAACGTGCGGGAGTAGTCGTCGATCGACTCCGACCGCAGGCCCTGCGGGTTGGTCATGTTCATCTGTGCCAGATCCAGCACCACGTCGACGACGTCGTCCGGGACTTCGGAGTAGCCGTGGCTGTAGGTGACCCGGACGCGCTGAGCCCAGATGCCCTGAGGTCGCAGCCACGGCCAGCCCATCAGCCGGGTCGGTGCCCACCACTGCTCGCCGCGGGTCAGCTCGGTGCCGATCCGCGTGAAGTCGCGGCCCTCCAGGGCCGTGTACTCCTGATTGCTGATCCCGAACAGCTCGACCACGGTCAGCGGGTGCGCGTCGTCGACGACGATGGGCCGCTGCGGAAGCCGCAGCACCCGCCCGCCGCCAGGCAGCGTCATCGTCTCGTTCTCCACCAGGGTGAACTGCTGGCGGCAGTACTTACGGACCTGCGCCGAGGACCGACGCAGCGCCATCGCCGCCTGCGCCGGATCCAACGAACGCTGCAGCGCTGCCTCGAGGTCCGCCTGAGTGGCGAGAGGAGTCGGGGACATTGCGGGCCCCCTCTACTCCTCGATGTCAGCCATCGCCGACAGACGCTTCACGACCGTCGACCGCGGCTTGTCCTTCGCCTGCTCCGCCACCAGCGCCTGCGCGGCGCGCACCGGGTCGTCGTTCACCCACGCCATGAGGGCGTCGATGGTGCCGTCCACCGGAGGCCCGTCACCCACATCCGCGCTCTCCGGGTCAGGCGAGGCGGCCGGCGCCTCGGGCTCAGGTTCGGGCTCGGGGTCGGCCTCCATCACCTTCACCGAACCCACCGGGGCGTTGTCGGCCAGATGCCGGGCAAGGTCACCGAAGTACTCCTCGCCCTCCTTGAACTCCTGCACGGCGTAGTTCCAGTAGGCCCTCGCCGCCTTCAGCATGCGCACGCGCATGTGATTCCTCCTTCGTGAAGGCCCGCCGGCGCGGACGGACAGGGTTGCATCCGCGCCGACGGGAGACGGGGTCAGGCGTGCTCGATGACGACGCCGCGCTTGAACAGCGCCGCATCGCCAGAGCCCGCATCGGACGGAACACCGAAGTCGCCAACCCACGACCATGTCGTGGAGATGACCTGCTGCAGGCGGTCCTGCGGCGGACGAATCAGCAGGGTGACGTCCACGCCGGGGGCGGCGTTGATCGTGCGGATCTCCGGCACGTCCTCCACACCGGTCCCCGCGATGAGGTTGCCCGTACCCTCCAGCGGGGAGTTCATCAGCGCGTTCGCGCCCAGCACGATCGGCCGGTGCACGGGCAGCGTGCCCGCCGAGCCGCCGAGGATCGTCGGGGCCTCGATGTTGCGTACCCAGTCGATGCCGCCGAACCGGCCGATCGACAGATCGCGGAAGATCGGACTGTCCACGCGGCCCTGCAGGGCCTGCTTGAAGTCCGAGTCCGAGAAGAGCTCCGCCTCGGTGTCCGCGTCGATGTGTGCTGCGTAGTAGCCGCCCGGCAGCATCGGCACGTTCATCTTCCGCAGACGCGCCACCGCAGACCGGAAGTTGGCGAACGTGACCACGTTCGACGACGACAGGTCATAAGCCGAGTTGCCGGTCGCCCGGATCGACACCGGGGCGTTCGCCGCCACCACGTAGTCGCCTGCGACGTCGACGCGGGCCGTGCCCAGGGTCAGCGTGCCGGGAGTACCCGGGGTGACGCCGACGACAGTGTTCGCGCCGCCAGCGATCGTGACGTTGAGTGGGTTCGCACCCGAGACGGGCGTCGGCACACCGTTGACCAGGACGTTCTCGAAACCGTTGGTGGACTGGACAATGATGCTCGTGTCCGAAGAGCCCGCCGTGGTGCACCAGGTCCGACCGCCCGCGTAGGCGGTGTACAGCTTGTTCCTCGCGACCTGGTTCACCGTCTGGCCCGCATTGATGCCCAGCGTCGCCGAGTCGGACAGGAACTTGTTCGCCAGCGCCAGCGCACTGCCCAGCATGTTCGTGTCCATCGAGTTGCTGTACTGGTCCATCACGACGGACCACTGCTCGAGGCTATAGGTCGCAGCGGACGGGTCCGAGCCGGTCACCGGCGTGGTCACCGGCGCCAGGAGGCCCTTCCGGGTGAAGGTCTTCTTGTCGCCGAGGCCGCCCATCCAGGGCTCACTGTCGGCGATCTGCGGGAACAGGAACTGCGGCACGAGCGCGTCCCGGAACACCCGGTCGAGCATGCCGTTCTGCAGCATCGCCTGGATGCCCGCAGGCAGGGACGACCGGACACCGGCGTGCCGGTTGAGCCGGAACCACGGCCGGTCCGGGCCCTTGGCGAAACGCCGCGGACGGGCCGCGGTCAGGCTGGGGGTCATGTCACTCCTCAGTGATCTCTACGGACACGTGGTCCGGGTATTGCTGCGCGACCTGCTCCAGGCCCAGCAGCGCGGTTTGGGTGATGGCCGACACGGCGGCGCAGACGCGACCCCCTGCGGCAGGCTCGTCGTGACCAGTCACCTCGATCGAGGTGCGCCCGTCGCCCAACCGGGCGCGAATCCTGATCACTAGAAGCGCTTCCGAAAGCCGATCTTCGCGAGTTCCGCCTGCACGTCTTCCTCCGAGGCAGTACGGAAGTCGATCTTGGCGCTCCCGCCGCGACTGCCCTGGCCCGGATCGGGCTTCGGCTTCGCCTTCTTCGCCTCAGGCTCGACCGCAGCGGCCGGCTCAGGCTTGGCCCAGTGCGGCTTCCGCTCCAGTAGGTCCGTGAGGTCTGCTTCGATCGCGTCCGTGTCGATGTCGCCCGAGTCGTCGACGTACTTGGAGGGGTCGCGCATGAGGACATCCACGGCGTCGCCTACGTCGGCGAACTGCTCTCGCGCCGCCGACTTGACCTCGGCCTGCACCGCGCGTGCGACCGCCTTTGCGGCCTGTTCCTGTGCGCGCTGCGCCTGAGCGGCGGCCTTGTCCAGGTCGGATTTGTCGCGGTCCTCGAACTCCTGGACCTTCTTCGCGAGAGCTGCAGCCTTGCGCCGCTCCTCGGCCGCTTCCCTCTTCGCTGCGGCCTTCTCCGCCTTCATGCGGTCGAGGGCCTTCTTACCCGCGTCGCCCAGGGCCTTCGAGTCGTCCGGCTCAGGCTCCGGGTCCTCCGGATCGCCTTCCGGCTCGACCTCAGGGTCGGGCTCGGGATCTGCCGGATCGTCGGCCGGGTCCGGAGCGGGCTCCGGGTCTGCCGGCTCGGGGTCGTCGTGTCGGTTCAGCTGGAACCAGCCCACGCTCTGGGCGGCGGGCAGCCAGCGGGTTCGCGTCGTACTCATGGTGATGGATCTCCCGTTGCGGGATTGGTCTCGCGCCGTTGCAGCACGAGAGGCTTCAAATCAGCGGGCCCTTGGCGGTTCGCCGGTCCCGGGGTACACATCGCCGCCTAGAACTGCCGCTCGTCGAGCCGCCGCGTGGCTTGGCTCGGCCTTCCGGACGTCCCGAAGTTTCAGCAGCTCAGCAATGAGTTCCGTCTTCTCGCGCTCGGCTTGGCGGCATCGCTTCTCCCACTGCCGGGCGCGGGCTTTCCAGTACGCAGTCGTCCCTGCCTCGATGCCTGGATCGATCCCGTCGTACTGATCGTCAGGGGACGTTGCATCCCCATCGGCGGGCGCCATTGCGACTCCTCAGCCGAGATACCCGAAGCGCTTGAGCATCCTGATCAGCTCGTCGCGATCCTCAGACAGCTGGAGGATCTCGCCGGGAGCGAGCCGCGGCGTCTTCAGTTGGAATCGGGGCAGGCCCTGCTCGACGTCAGCGCCGGTACGGGCGAACCGCTGCCCGGTCTTCTGCTCCGCCTCGCGACGCATCTGCTGGTAGAACTCACCACGGCGCGTCGTGCCCTCGAGCGTCGCCACGACCTTCCGGCCGTAGGCGTCCAGCGTGACCGTGGAACGGCCAGCGTTGACGACCTTGTAGATGTCGGCGCCGTTCCGGATCGCCTCCGCGCCGCCAAGCCCAAACCGGCGATCCTGCTCGCCACGGGATAGGCCGTTGAAGAAGCCCATCGGGTTCATATGGCGGCCGGGCCGGGCGTCTGTCGCGGGGACCCCATAACAGGCGCAACGGCGGTGCCTTTGAAAGTCGGCGTTCCACCGGTACCAGCGGCCCGCCAGGATCGCGCATCGTGCGCAGGCTCCCGCCCGGACCTGCCGAACGTAGCCCGTCACCGAACGGTTCGCGACCATCGCCACACCGGCAGCACCGCGGCCCGCGTCCGCGACCTCCGAGGCCGCGATCCGCAGCAACTGAGCCTGCCCGGACAGCATCGCCTCCTGCAGCGTCAGGCCGCCGCCGATCAGCGTCTTCGTGCGGATCACCGGCAGATACAGCAGGCTGTCCAACGTCCGGCCGTCCGCGGCGACACCCGAAAACGAGCGGGCGTCCACACGCGCCGCCTGCTCCAGGTAGTCGCTGCTCAAGCCGTCCATCCGCACCATCGCCTCGATGTACGGCTGGCCCGTGGACGCCGCCACCAACTGGCCGGCGGACACAGCCCGCACCATTGCCGCACCCAGACCCTGCAGCCACGACGCGGACAGGTCTGCCGCGGCAAGGCGCTTCCACAGCCTCTCCATCGTGACCGTCGTCTGGATGACGGCCCGCTGCTGAGACCGGCCGTAGGCGTCGACGATGGCCGCGTGAGCCTGCGTCTCGACCGCCACGTCAGCCTCCCGCAGGGGCCTCGGCGGGCTGCGGCTCCGGCTGGGCCGTGGACAGCTGGTGCAGATCCATGGCCGTCATGCGGGTCAGGGCCTCGTCCTGCATGCCACGCATCCGATCCCGCTGCACCGCGGAGTACCCGAGGTCTTCCCACGCCTGCTCCGTCGGCAGAATGCCGCTGGCATGCAGCTTGACGACCGCGTCAGCCTTCTGCGCGTAGGTCGGGGTCGCCGGATCCCGCCACACCGTCTCCAACTTGCGGGTCCGCGGGTCCAGGTCACCGTCCCGCACCAGCAGGACGAGCCGCATCACGCGCTCCCACGCCTCACCGAACGCCCGCTGCCTGCGCTCCGCACGCTTCACCAGCCGGGCCTCAGAAGCGCGGATCGCGTCCGCCGACGGCGGCTGGTCCGTCGCCAAACCGAGGAACGCAGGCGGCAGACCAGTCAGGGCGGCCACCAGGCGCGCCAGGACGTTGATCGTCTCGTGGAAGTTCGACAGCTGCGCCTCGGGGAACTGACCGAACTGCACATCCTTGCTCTCGTTCGCCCACAAGCGGCCCGCCAGCGACGACATCGCACCCAACGGCTGCCCGTTCTCATCCTGGAAGTCGTCCCGGGACATGCCCGTCGCCCAACGGCGCGGCATCGCATGGAACTCGGCGGACACCATCATGTCCGAGGCGATCTTGCAGGCCGCATCCGAGATCGGAATCACCGAACGCAGCTCAGACGTGCCATCCAGATGCCGAAGCCGCGGCCGGTTCGCCAGCGGTACGACCAAGACCTGACCCAGGTTGTGCTCGTCCCGGTCAACCTCGACCCAGGAACCCTTCTGCTGCTCGAACGTCATCCGCGCATTCGGCAGATACAGCGTCGCCCACTTCGCCGGGGCAGACCCGGCTGGCGACGGCTCATCCCACCGCTTGATCGCCGCCATCACCTGACGCGTCCGCGGATCCCGCTCGGCGAACACCTCCAAAGCGCTCTCGGCGGTGACGATCGGCGTGGACTCGTCGTCCTCGTTCGCGCCGACGATCGCGTAAGACCGCTTCAGCGCCAGCGCATCGACGTGGGCCTGTTGGCTACCCTCGTCCATATCGGACGCCTGCCATACCGACCACAGATCCTCCGCAGTCGTCTCACTGTCCGCGTACCGGAAGCCCTCGACGTCCAGCCGCTCGTCCAGCGCATCCACGACGAGCTGCGGCCAGTTGATGACCAGCTGCCGCATCCGGTCCGACAGCTCCGACTGGATCTCAGGCGCCAGATACGACAGAGGCTGCGTGCCCTCGTAGTAGCTGTCCATCAACCGCAACTGCGGCAGATCATTGTCGTGCGCCGCAATCAGCCGCTTCAGCCACGCATCCGGTTCGAGGTCGAGGGCCACAAGCCACCCCCGTCCCTCATCGCATTACGGTCGTTTTCCGGGAGCGCGGCGGCTCGTTGCCGCCCGCCTTGATCGCGTCCCGCCGGGCTTCCCAGGACAGGCAGCCCGCCATGGAAAGGTCGATCTTTCGGGGCGAGTCGTGGCGGTCCTTCTGGATCACCCACATCGGTTTTCCCTCGTCGTCCTTCACTCCGGCGTTGCGCTTCACCGCGTTCGCGATGTGCCGGGCAAAGGCATCGCTGCCGTCGTGCGACAGCTCGCCGCCCGTCATGGCCGTCTTGTAGGCGCGCAGGGCGAACGCCATCTGGCGGCGCCGGTGCGTCCACCACTCGGTGACCACCTTGGGGCCGTACTTGCCGGCCCAGGCCGCGATGGTCTCCTCCCAGTAGGCCGGGTCCGCGTAGAGGCGTACTACCCGCCACGTCCGCATCGCCTCGTCCAGGACGGCGTTCACCTCGGCCTCGGGGACTTCCCAGGCCTCGGCTTCCTGCTTGTTCGCTGGCGACTCCCACACGCCGAGCACCCATTGGTGGCCCGTGTCGAGATGGGTCGCTACGAAGCCTGTTGAGTCGCTCCACTTCGAACCGTCGAAGCCGATCGCGATCGCTTCCTTGTCCGGAACGACGAAGCGCGAGTCCGCCAGCTCCCGCCAGCGATCCGGGTCGAACGCCTTCGCTGAGGCGGTCCCGGGCTGGTTCAGGAAGTACCTGCGGGCGTCCGCCGGATCGGTGTCCGGCTCCCGCATGTCGCTGGCGATCCGCTCGAGATCCATCCACTTCGCGGCGTCGCCGTACACGAACTCCAGTGCGGGCAGCAGCTGATCGTCATCGTGCAAGTCCTCGACGTGCGGGGCCTCACGGTGATCGAAGAGCAGACCGCCGTCGCGCACGCGCTCCGAGACGACCGCCTTGTGGTACTCGTGCGTCGCCTCAGCCACCGAGCTCTCGCCGACCGCGTACATCGTCGACGTCTCCAGCGACCATGGCTCCGCCGCCCGGCGCTTCACCAGGTTGCGGCGCACCGTCTTGTGCATGCTCTTCAGTTCAGGCAGCACGTACAGGTGCGTCTCGTCGAAGACCGCGAACGTCTCCTTACCGCCGTCCTTGGCCGCGCCCGACGACGTTGACGGGACGATTTCCCCGCCGCCCTCAAGGAAGATCCGAGACGAGGTCTGTGCGTTCCGGCCCAGGTCAATTCCGGGGAACTCGTCGCCGAAGTTCTCCACCAGGTGCTCGAGCATCGCCGTGACGTTGTCGTAGGTGTTCCCGGACTGATTCTCCTCCGTCGCCAGACAGCGAATGAACGGGTATACCTGCGACCGGCCCACCGGCTCACCGTTGGCGTCCCAGCCGTCGAAGCGGCACGGACCCAGTGCCTCGAAGCAGACCAGTGCCCCGGCCAGCTCGCTCTTGGCCCGGCCCTTCGGCCGCGACAGGAACGCGCGGTTCACACTGCGGCGACCGGTCAGGGGGTCCAGCCGGTACGCCTTCGCGATGAACTCGCCCATCTCGTCGTCGATGACCAACGGCTGGCCCTGCACGTCACCCGGTCCGTGGCACAGGTAGTGCTCGATCCACTCGATCGCGTCGAAGCCAAGGGAGACGAAGCGGTCCGGGTCAGTCCTCCGTCGAGCCATCGACGGCTCTCAGGATGCGGTCACGACGCGATGCCGAGCTGCGCGGCCGCGACACGCGGGAACCGCCACGCTGTTCCTCCTCGGCCTGGGCGACCGTCCAGCGCAGACGGATACGGTCCGCGGCTGTCGCACCGAGCGCGGCCTCGTTCAGGCGGATCTCGGAGAGAAGCTCCTTGCGAGGCTCCTCCCAGTACTGCTGCACCAACTCGGCCAGCATGTGCAGGCGCTGCCAGTCGGTGGCCACGAAGACCGTCGCCTGCGGGCTGGTGCGCCACGTCTCGTACCAGGCCATGGTGCGTGCGTCATAGGCGTTGCCCGGCAGCTCCGGCGTGGAGCCTTGCGGGCCTTCTGCGGGAAGGACCGTGGTCGCTGCGATGTCGGCGTTGCGCCGGCGCCGCTGGCTGGGGTCCTTGGGGGCGGGGCCGATACCGGCCATGGTTGATCACCTCTGGATGTGCCGTTGCGGCATCGTCCGCCAGCCATTGCGGCACGGCGGGGGGCTACAGAGTGTTAGCGAGCAGGTCTACCTTGAAGATCGTTTGCTTCCCCAGACCCGTACAGAATGCGATGTCCCTCCCCGTAGGTCCGAATCTCGTGATCCTTTGACCCTTCGCCCCCTGGGTTGGGACGCGCGAAGTCACGCAGCGTGATCCTGCTTGGAGCTGTTGCAGCCCAGGCAGCAGCAGCGGACGTTGGCCAGGGTGTGCTCGCCGTCCTTCGACAGCGGCACGACGTGGTCGACGGTCGGGCTGGTCGGATCGAACGGTGAGACGTCCGGATCCGTCGGCTGCTCGCACCGGTAGCAGACCCAGCCGTCACGCTCGAAGACCTGGAGTCGGTCGAACCGGTCGATGACTGACGCGCCGGCAAGCTCTGCTCGCTTCACCGCGTCGGTGCTCCAGTCGTAGCTGCCCGTGTGTGCGGCTGCTGGTCCGAACTGCACGAGGCGACGGCACGCTATGGAGCAGGTGGGCCTGCGGTCAGCCTTGTGCGGGCGCCGGATTGGGAGGCCGCATGCAGTGCACCAGGTGGGGACAGCAGCGTGCTGGTTGGGCTGGTACTGCTGGTTGTAGTGGGTGGAACACAGGCCCCGGGCTCGATGGGGATTGCTGCATCCGGGCAGCCTGCATGTACGTTGGACCATGTCGACCTGCTCTCATCAGGTTCGGCCACGCCCCGGGAGTGTTGGTAGCACTCGCCGGGGTCCTTGCTTCCATTGTCCCAGTTCAGGCGGTATTCGTCCTTGAACTCCCGTGCCAGGTTGGGGTGTTGTCAGTCACCCCGATGCGAGCTGGCGGGTTGGTCAGTGCAGGCCGAAGGTGCCGGGCTGCTCTCGCGCCGTGCTGCTGGCGTGGCAGAGGCCGCAGAGTCCGCGCCCGCGCTTGGGGTCGTTGTGGTCGAGCCCTCGTTCGATGAGGTCGCGCTTACTCAGCGGCCAGTGGTCTGCGTGCTCGCTGGGTCGGGCGCATGCGGAGTCTGGGTCGCTGCACTTGGGGCAGCCGGGGCAGACGCAGATGGGATCGCGGGCCAGGACTGCCGGCCGGAAGCGGGTCTCGTGTTCTCGTCCGTACCCGCGCTGTCTCGCTGTGCCGCGTCGTTGTTCCGCTTCGCGTCGATGGTCGTCGCACTTGCTGCCGCGATCGCTGAACTCTGGGCAGCCAGGTGTCGAGCAAACCCGCCAGCCTGTCCGTCTGGGCATGGCCGCCTCCTCACGCCGTGGTGCTGTCCGTGATGAGGCCGAGGTTGGCGAGCGCGGTGGCCATGGATGCGAGTGCGGCGTTGCCACCCTTGGCGCCGGCCACGGGCTGGCGGCCGACTGCTGCTGCTCCGAAGAATCCGACGGTCCCGAACATCCGCCACGCCCCGTTGACCTGGCCATCTTGCAGGGTGGTGTAGTAGCTGAACGTTTTGTTTCCCTGGATGGTCTGGTCGGTGGTGAGGTCGACGGCGTTGACGCTGTTGCCTGTAGACGTCAGGTTGAAGTTGGTGCCGGTGCCGAACAGCGTGTTGTTCAGGTAGGTGTTCGGGCCTTGCCCGGCGGCGAGTTCCTTGATCCCGTAGCCCTGTTGGGTGTGGGCGCCGTTGTACGGGTCGTAGTTCAGGCCGTCGTCGCCGCTGATGTTTCCGGCGAGGACGTTGCCCGCGCAGTTGACGGTGGCCCCGTTGATGGTGGCGCTGTCGAGGCCGATGCCGCCGTGCCCGTTGTTGATCACGACGTTGTCGGAGATCTGGCTGTAGGTGACGCCGCGGATGTCCAATGCGCCACCGAAACCACCCGGGCCGTTGTTGGCCGCGCACCCGGTGATGATGTTGTTTTTGACGTTGAGGTTGGTGCCGCCGTACAGCAGCAGGCCCTCGCCGAAGCACCTCAAGATCTCGTTGCCAGCCACCTGGACCCGCTTGCACACCCACTCGTTGACCACATTGAGCTGCAAGCCGATGGCGTAGGCGTCAGCGATGACGTTGCCTGCGACCACCGAGTCGGTGACTGCGGCCAGGAACAGGGCGGTGTAGTAGCCCTGCGTCGAAGGCGCGCCTGCGCACCGGTTGTTGAGGATCTGCAGGTCGCTGCACTGGCTGGCCGCGATGGCCTGGTAGCTGGAGCCGTCGCCGATAGCGTCAGGGGCGGTGATCATGTTGCCGGAGACGATGGTCCCGAAGGGCGGCTGTAGTCCGCCGAACGTCCACGCCACGAGGTCGATGCCGCGCAGGCCTGCCCGGTTCACCACGTTGTTGCTGATCGTGGTGCGGACGGCGGAGGGCAGGCGGATGGCGATGTCGTGGCCGCCGGAGCAGGCGTTGCCGATGATCTCGTTGTCCTCGGCGATGGCCTGCGAGAACTGCACCTTGTCCGCATGCCGGTAGGCGGTCGCCTTGGCGAAGGTGATCACGTTCCCGGCGATGGCTGTGACGTCGACGCGCTCGGTCCGCGGACCGTCCACGATCGAGTACCGGCCGCCGACCTGGAACTTCGTCCCGTCCGAGACGGTCGTCGTCAACGACGCGACCTCCAGCGCCGCACCGTTGGCCGTGAACACGGGGTACTGAGTCAGCTTCTGCCCCGTGTAGAGGGTGCCGATGCCGCCCGTGCAGCCCGTGAAGCTCGTGCCCGTCTTCCCCGTGTACGTCATCTGCTGGGCGCCCGCGCTGGACAGCACCGTGAACTGGCCGGCCGACGCGAACCCGGCCGTCGACGCGACGTTCACGGTGCCCGCGGGCAGCGCGACGGCATTGGACCCGGCGGCGACCTGCGTGGCCTGCTGCACCGGACCGCCGAACGGCAGCGTCCCGCCCGCGGTGAGGAACACCGCCGAGCCGTAGTTGTTCGAGCAGAGGTTCCCAGAGACCGTGTTGCGGGCGCCGCCCTCGATGGCGATCCCGTATCCGGCCTGCACGTCGTTCGGGATGCGCTGCACGTTGTCCGAGGAGGTGTTCCCGCTGATCGTGCAGTCGTCGCTGACGGTCATACAGATCCCGGCCCAGCCCGCCGAGGTGATCGTGTTCCCGGTGACCGCCATGTTCGATGAGCACCACAAGCCGACGCCCTGGTCGTAGGCGTGCCACAGCGCGTTCCCGGTGATCGTGCCGTAGGAGCAGCCGTCGGCCTGTGCGCCGCCTGCGAGGTTGTGGGTGCCGCAGCGGATGGGCGACTCCCACACGTTGTGGATGTTGCATCCCGCGATGCGGAAGCGGCGGCAGTTGAGGAGGTGGATGCCGTTTTGCTGGTCTTCCTCCGCCAGCGCCCGGCCGGCGACGGTGGCGTTGCCGGTCTGCCACGGGGTGATGTAGGCGCCGTTCGCGGCGTAGGGGCCGTATCCGTCGGAGAGCGTCCCGGCGGCGAAGCTGTAGGCGTTGGCGAGGTTCGTCGTGAAGGTGATCACGTCGTTCGCGGCACCGGCACCAGGCGTGATGCTCTGGATCGCAAGTTGCTGGTCCTGCCGGTTCGCCTCGCTACCACTGGAGACGGTGAGACCTCCGTTGAGGTTCAGCCGCTGGCCGACCACGTAGGCCGCGGCCGCTCCGTGGGCGATCTGGACGGACGGCTGGCCGGCTGTGGCGTTCGCGGCGAGCGGCGCGAGGGGGAAGAGCGTGTCGCGGCGGCCGTCGATGGACAGGCCTTCGATGGCGAAGTCCGTGCAGTCCGCCACGGTCAGGACGTTCGCCGCGCCGCGGTTCGGCGCCCCGATCATGTTCGCCGCGAGGGTGAGGACCGCGCCGCGCTCACCTCGCACGGTGAAGTTGGACAGGCCCTGGATGAGGATGCCCGTGGTGACGTATGTGCCTTGCGGCAGGTAGAGGGTGCCGCCCGCTGGCAGTGCGGCGATCGCGGAGGCAATGGCCGCTGTGTCGTTGACGGATCCGTCACCGATGGCGCCGTAGTCGCGGACGTTCGCGATCGGGTTCGCGGCCTTGGAGAGCTTGCCGTCGGCGTAGGTCTGCGCAGAGGTGAGGGCTGCGCTCGCGGCGCCTGCCTGGTCGAACGAGGCGATGGTCACAGATGAGAGCTGCGGGTTCGGGTAAGACCCGGTGAGCGCTCCGCCTGCTGGGCCGGACGGGGGGTGGCTCTGGCCGCTGCCGTCGGGTGCGCTGGTGGGCACGAGGGTCGACAGGTCGACGGTGGGTCCGGCTGCGGTGGGGATGTCGGTCCAGAAGGTGACGCGCTGCCCGCCTGCGGGCTGCAGGTCGACGTGCCACTTCCATCCGACGGGCAGGATTCCGGCGGCGTCGTTGGGGATGACCTGGACGGTGAACACGCCGTTGGTGTCGAAGGTGACGGGTCCGCCGCCGGGGTAGACGGCCTTGTGCGTGCTGTCGGTGAGGACTGCGGACGGGGTGAGGATGATGCGGCCGGTGAAGCCGCTGCCGCCGACTGCGCTGGGGATGTTGCCGGTGAGTGTGACCACAGGGGTGCCGGACGGGAAGGGCATTGCGTCCTCCCGTCTCATCACGATGTGGTCGTTGGCGTGTACGCCGTGTGTGTGGCCTGTCATCATGCGTCGCATGTCTGACGCGACCGATATGCCCGCTGCCCCGCCGATGCCCGAGAATCCGCCCGCTACGGGGAGGCGTTGGCCTCATCCGCTGGTGACCGGGCTTGTCGGCCTCGCGGTTGGTGCGGGCGTCGTTGGCTTGGTGTGGGGTTTGTCCGGCGGCGGGTCGAGCACACCGAAGACGTTCACGCTGCGCGGGGCGATGACGCTGACCAGTCCGACGCCGCTGGACTACGACCACAAGGCGTGCACCGGGTCGGGCGGTTACGACGACATCCGGCAGGGCTCCGCGGTAACGGTGTACGACGCTGCGGGGAAGGTCGTCTCGACGGGGGCGTTGGGTGCTGGCCGTTACGCCAGCGAGGATTCCACAGCCCCGTGCACCTTCTCTGTTGCAGTCCCCGGCGTGCCGGAGGGCTCGAAGTTCTACCAGGTCGAGGTCTCCCACCGGGGGAAGATCACCGTGTCGTCGGCGGAAGCGAAGGCGGGCGGGTTCGCCGCGTCGCTGGGCTGAGGCTCAGCTCCAGGACCAGCCCTTGACGTACTCAATGTCCATCTGGGCCGAGCTGTTGAGGGCGGCGCGGTCGCCGTTGAGAGCGGACTCGTTCTGGATGTCCCAGCTAGCCGCGGTGTTCGGCACGTGGTCAGTGCTGGTGCCCACGGTGCGGCCGTCGAGGATGAAAGAGACCCGGCCGCGCGTCCACTCGATCACCGAGGTGTGCCAGTCCGTCCAGCGTTTCCCGGTGTCGACGCCCATCTGCTGGCCGCAGTTGGAGGGGTGCGCGAACGCGGCGATCGTCTTGGTCCACTCAAGCTCGGGGAAGTCAATTTCGCTGCAGCCACCGTTCGTCACAGGCCACAGCAGGTGCGCCGACTTGTAGCCGACCTCGGCCTTCGAGACGCGCCACCGTTCCTCGTACCGCCCGTACCGCTGCCCCATCATCGCCTTGGGTACGACGGTCGCGGAGTGGACGCTGCCGCTGGCGCCGCGCCACAGGCGGATGTGGAGCTGCCCGCCGGAGATCCACAGGGTGGTCGCCGGGTCGTAGTAGCCGCCGACCGGGTAGTGGCGCTGCGTGGCCGTGTCTGGCCAGCCTGCCGGGTACGCCCACCAGTCCGCCCGCACGCTGCCGGTGAGGCCGCCACAGTACGCCTTCGGCGTGTCGTGGCTGTGATCGCAGTCCGTGAACCGGCCCTTCGCGACGGGGATGTTGAAGTAGTCCTCGAAGCGCAGGTTCCAGGTCGGGGCGGCTTCCGCGGTGGGCGCGGTGAGGCCGGCGAGCAGGAGCCCGGCGAGGAGTCCGGCGGTGGCGAGGATGCGGCGCATGACACCCCCAGGTCTACGACGTGGCGGCGCTGGGCGTGGGGTTCGGCGCGCTGGTCGAGACGATCGGTGTGGGTGTGTTGCTCACGGGCGCGCTGGACGGCGTGACGCTGGTGGACGGCGTCGGGGAGGTGGGCGGTTTGCTGGGGGTCGGCGTCGTGCTGCTGGGTGACGGGCTGGGGTTGTCGTGGGTGCAGGCGACGGGCCCGACGAGGAAGGCAGCGACGAATAGGGCGGTGACGATGGGGCGGCGCACGGGTCTCCTTGGCTGGTTGGCTGTCCCGCCGCCCGGCAGGGGCGCCAGGCGGCGGGACTTCGGGGCGCTGAGCAGACGCACCGGACTGGGGGTTGTTCGTCCGCCCCAGCCCCCCACTAGGACTGGGGCGGACGGTGGGGCCGAGCGCTGAGCGCTGCGAGGCCCGTCCTGCGCGACCACCGCGCGCAGGGGTCTCAGGCGGCGTGAGCGTGCCGCCGATATTTGATGGGTGGGGCCGGGGTTGGGGTGATGACCTCTCGGGTTTCCCTGTCGCGTTCGGCGGGGTCGATCTCCATGAGGTCGTATCGGGCGTTCTTTCCGTGGCCGTGGACGGTGATGCGTCCTTCGGATGCCCAGCGCCAGATGGTGCCGATCGGGCGTCCGGTCCAGTAGGCGACGTCGGCGGCGGTGGCGAGCGCAATGGAGGGCATGGTCACCTCCGGATACGACGAAGGCCACCCGGGCGGGGTGGCCTTAGCGCGAAAGTCGTGCGATCTAAGCAGATGATCGCTTCGCTCCTGGGTGCATGTCAAGTTCTTCGTGTGGCGCATGTCAAGAGGGGTGAAGGGCCTGCTCGCTCACGCTGCTGCTCCTGTCAGCCAAGCCCATGCGGCGGGTTCGAGGTCGGGGTCGTCGTCGGCGTTGTCGAACCATCCGTCGAGGCAGGGCTGGCAGAGGCGGACGACGTTGCCATTCCGGCAGGTCCATCGGGCGACGGGGGACCGTTCGTCTCGGCGGCCGTCGCGCCAGATGTGAGAGCAACAGTCGCAGAGCCTCACGCTGCACCCTTCTTGCCGCTGCGCCCGCTGTACCAAGGGAGCGCGAGGCCGTCATCGACTACGCGAGGCACAAGGTGGAGATGGAGGTGGAACACGGATTGCGTAGCTTCTCGTCCGCGCGAGGTGATCAGGTTCATCGGCCCCGGCATCTCGGCCGCAAGTTCCGCCGCTCGCCGCATCGTCAGGGCAGCCACCCCAGGATCCTCCGAGAAGTGCGCGACGTGCTGCTTGGGGATGACGAGGGTATGCCCGGCGACGACTGGGCCGAGCGGAACGATCGCCATGGCATCCTTCCACTCGATCCACACCTCGGCCGGGGCGCGACCGGCAACGATCTCGCAGAACGGGCACGCGCTCACGCCGCGACTCCTGCCACTTCGGCGAGCACCCGTTCTTGCGCGGCCCGGAGTTCCCGCCATTCCCCGAGCGTCTCCCACCGGCTGCCGCACGCCCCGCATCGGACGCGGTGGCTGGCCGCAGATGCGGTCAACGGCGCCGCGCACGGGCCGTCTTCGAGGTGCACAGGGCACGCCCCGATCTGGACGCGGCCGGGCCGCCGCTCGTTGTCGACGATGGCCTTGCACTCGCCGTGGAGCCGCCGCAGGTCGTCGATGTCCTGGCCGACCTCCTCGTAGGACGAGCACGCCCACAGGAGGTTGTTGGCGAGGAACTCGACGTGAACCGGCACGGCTTGGGCCGGGGAGCCGCGCCAGGGGGCGACCGTCCAGCCGAGGGCCTGCCGCCACGAGTCTTCGATCGCCTGCAGTCGGGCTGCGACGCCGCCGGGCCCGACGAGGTCGAGGACTTCCAGGCGGGGCGGGATGGGTGGGGTTTTGCTCCCCGAGCTGCCGCCGCCGGATCGCCGGGCGCCGCGCATCAGGGCTGCGGTCGTGTCCAGCTGCCGGAACAGGGCGGGCAGTTCGGCGATGCGGGCCGCCGTGACGTCCTCGCACGGCCGGCACGCCCATCGGCTGACTTCGGCGACCCAGAGGCGGCGGTTGCAGCGGGGAGTAACGCAGACCGGCCAGATGTAGCCGTCGTCGTCGGGGGTGTGGTCGTGCATGCTGCTGCTCCTCGGCGGTGGTACGGGAAGCGGGGGCACTACTGAGCCAATTGTGGCACTGAGGATTGACACCGCGGATCGATGGCACAGAAGGGCCCGCCCTATCCTTCAGGGCGGGCCAGTACGTGACGGCGCCGTATCAGCTCCCGTTGGCGATTTTCTCAGCGTCCTTGTCCGCCTTCGCCAGCGCCGTAAGGCAGTCGGCCGCATCCTTGCGTGTGGCCGCGTCAGGGGCGTCGGGACTGAGCCCATCCGAACCGAACTGCGTGATCGCCGCGTTACCGTCCCCGTTGTCCGACCGCCACGCCTCCAACAGATCCGTCGGCTCGTTGTCCGCAGTGAAGTAGGCGTCGGCCTTCTTGAACGCGTTCTGTTGCATGTCGAGGCCGACGACGGCCTTGTCGTACCAGGCGGTGTACTGCGGCGTACCGACCTTCGGCTCGCCCTCGGCGAGGAAGTCGCGGAAGTCCTGGTCCTCCTTCTCCAGGATCGCAGCTGCCTTCTTCCGGGCCTCGGCCGTGGACGGCTTCTTCGGTGCGTGGGTGGTCGCTGCTACGGCCGGCTCCTTGCTGGCGCTGGTGTGTGCCGGCTTCGCGGGGGCGGCCTTCGCCGGGGTGGGGGTGGGGCTGCTGCTGGCCGTCGTGGCATTGGTCTTGGCGCCGGTGGTCTTCGTGTCCGTCTTGCTGCCGCCGACGGCCGCGCCGATGGCTCCGAGGATGACGAACACGCCGATGATGCCGAGGCATCCGAGGCCCGCGATTTTGCCTGCGCCGAGCTTCTTCTTCGGTGGTTGCGGCTGGAACGGCGGGGTCCCATAGGGCTGCTGTGGTCCGGCCCATCCGGGCTGCTGTGGCGGGTAGGGCTGCTGGTCGCTCATGGTTCCCCTTGAGGGTCTTGCTGTTGGGTGCGAGGTGTGTGACTTGTAAAGGTGGCTGTGGGTTGCCTCTTACCGGTGAGTTTCACCTGATCGTGACAAACACCGGACGTGCCCCCTATAGGCGTCGACCTCATGACAAAGCCCCGTCGTGGCGGGGGCTTCGGCCATGCAAGGGTCAGGCCTCAGCCTGGCCGGTGAAGTGGTCCTCGACCGCACAGCCGCCTTCCGAGTGGAAGGGGCAGCAGTTGTCAGGGACGTCGTAGTCACCGAAGTCCTCGTAGTTGTCGTCGTTCACGGGGCTCCTCCTTCGTTGCCCGCCTGTGCGGCTCGGATCTCGTCGGCGTGCACGGTTTCGAAGTGCCACCACCGGCCGCCTTCCCACTGCATGACCCTCGCGGTGTCGGCGCCGGACCGGAGGGCGGTGCGGACGTGGTCGAAGGCTTTGGCTTCGCTGGTGTGCTCGGTCTCGTCGTGATGGTCGAGGATCACGCGCCACGGCTTACGGGGCTTGGCGGTCACGTCGGGAACACCTCCGGGTGGTCGGCCTTCCACTCGCCCCAGTTCATGCTGGGGTACTCCGTGTGCATGTGCTTGTCGCGGTCCATGACCTGTACGAGGGTGAGCGGGCCCACCTTGACGGTGTCGTACTGGCCGCCGCGGCTGCGAGGTGCCATCGGCACCCAGAACGGTCCGGATGTCCAGGTGTCGACCCGGTAGGACCAGTCGCCGTCACCCCACTTGTGGAAGATCCTCGTAACGGCGTCGACGTCGAGGGGGCGTGCTTCCAGCTTGCGCTTGTACCAGCTGTCGGCGCCGAAGAAGTAGACCTTGTACTGCTCGATGTAGCTGGCGAGTTGCCTCGCTTCGAGGTCGGTGGGGCGGGCTTCGGACTCGCGGTCGAAGGTAGCGATGTAGCGCCACGCCGGGTGGGCGCCGGTGACGGGGATGCGGAGCTCGGTGAGCGGGTCGTCGCGGTCGGCGTCGGTGCCGAACGGCCAGGCGGTGGTCTTCATCGGGTCTCCTTGCGTGTGGCCCACCGCTGCCACGCGGCGAGTCCGACGACGGCGGCTTTCTCGCGGGTGGGTTCGGTCTGGCTGGCGGTGGGGGCCAGATCTGCGAGCCACCACCGCCAGCCGTTGCGTCCGCTGCGGGATGCACCGCCATAGGACGGGGCGATGACGACCAGCACGGCGCCGGCGGATACGACGTGCCAGTGGCGGGTCTCCCGCCAGTCGGGGGCCTTCGCCAGCTCGGCGGCGGCGATGACAGCCTGGGCCTTGACGGCGGACAGGGGCCGGCCGGTGGTCACGATGCTGCCCTCCGGGCGACGTCGCCCATCCATACGTGGCGGCCTTCCTCGTGCAGGCGCCGCGCTTCTTCCTGGGCGCCTATCCGGGTCCGTTCGAAGGCCCGCCAGAACTCGGGTCCGTGCGGGCTGCCCGACCGAACCAGGGCGTGGGTGAGTTCGTGAATGAGTACGTGCCGGACTATCGGGACGGAGAGTTGGAGGGTCTGCCAGGCGATCCGGATGCTGTTCGTGTGTCCGTCGTGGATACCCCAGCGTTTCCGCCCGATGTCTGCGACGCTCACCGACGGCATGGGCTGGCCCGGCGCCATGCGCGCCCACCAGTACGGTGCTTCGGCTTCCTGGTTGAGCCAGGCGGTGCCTTCGCGGGTGTACCAGTCGATGAACGGTTTCGCGCCCTGCGGGACTACGTCGTGGCGCAGTTGCATCCACCAGTGCCCATCGGTGACCCGCTCCAGGGGGGCGATAGCACTGTCGACAATGCGCAGGCGGGCGGACCGCCCCAGCCACAGGAACCCGGAACCGTTGACGAGTTCCTTGACCGGATGGTCGGGAACGCACTCGCGGGCCTTCACCAGCATCGCGCCGAGCCTGTGACTGTTCTTGACGAGCAGCGTGACTACTTCCTCGGGGCGGGCGTCAGCGGGTACATGCAGGGTGACGCCGGGGTCGCCGGGCTTCATGGTCATACCGAGGGACTTCCTACGAGTGCTGACCTTCACGTCATGGATGTGCTTGGTGAACCGTCCGTGGCTCGTGATAGCGGAGCGGACGTCCTGAGCAAGCTGCGCAGTCATGGAGGTCACTCCCCGTCGGGTCCGTCGTAGTCGTCGCCGTAGTCCTTGATCGACTCAGGGCGCGGGATGAGAGCAGGCGCGTGGGGATCGTCGGGTGCGGCCCAGATCATGCGCACCTTGCAGCCCTCAGTGATCTCCGGCATGTAGCGGGGCTCATCGGCAGGCCAGGCATCGGGCCAGGCGCCGGTGAATCCGCCCGCCTCATTGACCATCTGGTTCGCTGGCGGCCAGAACGCTTTCGGCTCCCATCGGGTCCGGCCGTCCCAGGGGCCGCCGATGTAGGTGATCTCGCGCTCGATGTCGGGGTTGGGCATGGGGGGCCTTCCTCTGGTCATGGATCGGGCTGTCGAGCAGGGCGCGACGGGGTCAGAATCCGCCGCCGGGGAACGTCGGCGTAGGCGCCGGTCCGGGCCGGATCGTGATGGCGGCACCCCCGAACTCCAGCGCGGCGAACCCTTCGTTGTCGGCCATGTTGCGGGCGTTCGCGGTCAGTTCCATGAGCGGGCCGTGGTCGGCGTCCGTGATGACGCTGCCCTCGGCGCGGACCACCTCCCACACGATGTCCCGCAGTTCGCCGAGGGTGGTGCAGGTACGGCGGTCGGCGGGCTGGCCCTTGCGGACGATAGCGATGCGGTACATGGAGGTCTCCGTTCAAACGACGTGGGTGGTTCGGTGGTGAAGCCCAGCCGCGTAGGGCCGGGCGGGGTGGGTCAGATCAGGTAGCTGCCGGGGTTCGCGACGGCCTTGCAGTCGGCGAGCATCCAGCGGTCGAAACGCGAGGTGAGCTGGTTGCGGCGGGCCTTGTCGATGGCGTCCATACGGCGCTCCAGCTCGTCCATGAGCCAGCCGCGGAGGATGGTGACCTCGCGAGTGGGGGCCTGGTCGTTGGTGGCCATCCACGTCTCGACGATTAGCTTGTCGCTCTGGGCTCGCAGCGATGCGCGGGCGATCTTCTCGGACTCGATGACTCGCTGCTGAGCGTTCATTTCCGTCTCCCCTGGCCTGTCGTCCTTGGTGATGACTCCACACTAGAGGCCAACTGTTGGCCATGCAAGAGGCCACCATGTTGGTCTCCGTGATTCTTTGATGCCGCCAACCCGGATGGCCTTCCTGTTGGCCAACGCGTTGTGCGAACATGACCCCATGGCCACCGACCACGAACCCAGCGACGAGAACCAGCGGGTCTACGCCCGCCACAAGCGCCACCACGAAGCCGCCAAGGCCGAGCTGGAGGAAGTCCGCACGCGCGCCGAGGCTGACCTGCTCGCCGGCTCCACGCCCGCCGAGCTCGCCAAACTCACGGGCCTGTCCGACGAGTTCTTCCGCCGCATCGCCCGCAAAGTCGGAGCCGAACGCAAGCGGGAACCCACCGTCGGCCGCGAAGTCGAAGCCAAGCGCGCCAGCGAGCCCGAAGCGTGACCCCGGACCAGTCGGCGATGGTCGCCTTCCTGCGCGACCGCTACACCGACGAACTCGACACCGCGCGGTCGATGGCCCAGGCGTTCACCCTGGGCATGGGCAGAGACCTCGGGTTGCAGCCGGCCGACGCGGCGCATCAGGCCCGCAGCGGCATCCACTCCGCCGAAACCCGCGCCCGCTTCCTCGACGAGACGATCGTCCCCTACCTGGGCACGGCCGGCCCGACGGGCAGGATCGCCGACCATCAACTCCGGCTCCTCGCCTGGGAACACCAGGGGTCGCGCGGCTATCAGGAAGGATGGACGCCGTGACCAACAAGACTCCCGTCCCCGGCACGACCCGCTATCTCTGCCCGCTCGAATGCGGCTGGCACCACGACGTCCCGCCGCCCAGCCTCGACCGGATCGCCGAGTTGCACGTCACCGCCGACCCCGCCGCGCGGGACCTACGCGAGGCGATCGGCTCCGTGGCAACGCAGGCGCTGCTCCGGGAGGCTGAGCAGACGGAGGCGGCGCTGCGTGAGCATTTGGCGACGCACGCGACGGAGGAGTTCGTGCGGGTGATTCACGATCTGCGCGTTGAGGTGGCCGCACTGCGCGAGCGCCCGGTGAGCAGAGAGGAGAAGAACGCATGACCGACGACCTGCCCGAGTGGCTACGCACCCAACTCGACGAGGACGAGCGGATCGCGAAGGATGCGACGCCCGGCCCGTGGTGGCACAATCCGGGCAAGCAGTGGCTCGGCCCTGACGCGTTCGAGAAGTACGACCTACGCCAGGGCGAGGAGTTCGTGGGCTATGGAGGCCCGCATCCGTTCACTGGAGCTGTCGCATCGACTGGCCCGGCGAGCAACATGCAGGGAATGAAGGACGCCGCGTTCATCGCCGCGCATGATCCGGCTCGGGTGCTGCGGGAGATCGACGCCAAGCGGCAGATGATCGAGACCATCACGCGTAGGTATGAGGCCAGTAAGGCCAGCAGCACGTCTACGTCGTTGGGTGCCGAGTGGGTGGTGCGGGCCGACGTGCTGCGCCTGCTCGCGCTGCCGTATGCGGACCGGCCCGGCTACCGCGAGGAGTGGCGCCCGTAGCCCGCTTCCCGGATTCCGCCCCGTCTCCCCCACCCCGCCGGGCACACTGCCGTTATGGCGATCCGGGTGGGCGTGCAGGCGGACAGTGAGGACGAGTGCGCGGAAGGCCTCGCGCAGCTGGTCGACGCCGGGTTCGTACCGGTGATGCTGCCCCGGCTGCTGACCGACAACCGGTGGATGGCCCGCGCAGTCCCCGCCCGCACGACGAAGGCCCCGGCCGGGGATGACCACGGTCGGGGCCCTGGCGTATCCGGCTGACGAGGTCGGCCACAATCAGTCAGGCGGGATAGGGCTGACGTTGATGGGCCTGACGTTGATCACGCCCTCGACACTGTGCCCGTCGTCGGCGATTTTCGCCGCGGCTTGATTCCGCACATCGTCCGCGGTCTCCCCTGCCAGGCACCAGTCGATGCGGGCGGTGGCGTCGCACTCGCCGTGACGGACCTTCGCCGTCACCTGCCATATCTCCCTCTTCGGCATGGGGGTCTCCTAGCTAGTCGAGGTCGCGGGTGTCGTTGAAGATGTCGAGGATGCTGGCGCCGTCGGCGGTGGTCATTCCGGCGAGCAGGCTGGTGATCTCGTCGTTGGTGGCGGGACGGCCTTCGGGGTTCTCGTCGTCGCGGATGGTCACGTCGGTCATCGCGGGTTCTCCTATCGGTAGGCGGGGCCGTCGTATTCGACGGCGGTGATCTGGGCGTTGGGGTGCTCCGCCTGGGTGCGAAGTACGTCGGTGACGAGGCTGTCGATGCTGTTCGTCGAGTTGAAGCTGAGCAGCTTGCCGGTGCGGCGGTCGTACAGCCGGTAGTTGATGTTGGTGTGGGTAACGCGGCGCCCAGGGGGCGGCTGGCCGTTCCAGACGTCGGGCATGGTCAGCTCCATTTCCAGGTTTGGCCGGCACGGGCGGCACGGTGCGCTGCGTCGCCGAGGAGGATCGCGAGGTCGCCCCATTCGGCCTCCATGGCGCGATGCCTGGCGGCTTTGTGGAGGAGGTCGCCGATGCGTCCTGCTTGCGCGGACGGCGTGTGTACGGGGGTGTATAGGCGGCCGTCGAACAGGTGGCTGATCTCTCGCCATTCGCTTCCGGCGAGCGCGTGGGCGAGGTGCTTGCCGAGGTTGGAGATGGTGAGGGCGGACCGGGTAGAGGGGACGCCGTGGCTGATGCTGATTCCCATGCGTGGTCCTTTCAGTTGATCAGGCGGCTGCGGTGCGGATGAGGTTGAGGATTTCGACCTGGCTGCGGTCGGGTCCGTCGTTCCATTCCGGGTAGGGCTGGCGGATGCCGCGGGCGGCGAGTACTGCCTGGATGCGGTGGGCTGCCTGGTTGGCGGTGTCGTCGTCGCCATAGCCGAGGGCGTAAAGAAGGCGTTGGGCGCCTTGCACGCAGACGCGCCCACCGGCGGTGCGGTAGGTGTTGCGGGCCCATCCGCGTTCGATGAGGTGGGCGGTGAGGGCGAGGTGCTGTTCGACGGTGACGCGGCGGATGCCGCCGTGGAGCCGTCGCACACCGGGGATGCGCAGTAGGGCGTGCGGAATGAGGCGGACGAGTCGGCCGGGCGGGACGATCTCGGTCGCGGGGGCGATCGGGGTGTGGCCGGTGGCTTCGGCGACGAGTTCGGCGGTGGTCTTGGTGACGAGCGGGTGCGCGGTGCGCGGCAACACCGGGGCCGGCACGGGCGCGTGGGCTGCGAGGTAGTCCTCCAGCTGCCGGACGAGGGTGTCGACGTCGAGCGCCTCGACGTCGGCGCGGGGCGGCAAGGTTGCCTTGACGGGGGCGAGCGTGGTCATATCTGCACTGCCTTCTGCGCGTTCGCGCGTGGTGGGTGGAGGGGCGCCCCTGGTCGCTTCCAGGCATTCGAGGGGCGCCCCGGCTGAGCTACTGGCTGGCGCGCTGCCGCGCTTCGTCCTCGATCTCGTGGAAGGCCCAACCAGCAGCCTTGGCCTTGTCGGTGCTCTCGTCGGCCGCGAGAAACTCGGGTCCGGCGAAGACGTCCTTCCGCATGAGCGTCAGGACGACGACGGCGTCCCTGACTGCGGTCTCGAAGAGCTGCTGCTTGTCGTTCATCGCGTTCAGACTCCTTCGCCGAAGCGGACGTGCATCGAGGCGTGGCCGAGCTGGGCCATCTCGCTGCCGTCGGTGGTGCGGGTGGCGAACCGGGCCGAGGCTTCGGCGATGATCCGGTCGGTGGTCTTGCGGTCGCCGCGCTTCTTCGCGTCGATGTAGTCGCGCACGGACTGGTGGGTGATCTTCAGGTCGGACACGTGTTCTCCTCGATCGCTGGTGGGTGGGATCAGATGACGGAGCGCCAGCCCTGGGCGCGGCCCGCGCCGCGAACCTGCGCCAGGTCGAATTCGTCGAGGCAGCTCGGGCCCGGGTCGCCGACCCGGTACATGCCTTTCGGTTGGAGCTCGTAGACGGCGCCTTCCGTGGACAGCAGCCCCCACGCGGACTTATGGCCGGTCATCCAGTGGCCGGTGAAGGGCGCCCGGTGAGTGAACTCGTGCGGCACGTAGTACTCGGGCTCATATAGGGCCGTCGCGACGTACTTCTTGGCCGTCTCGGAGATGGTGTAGACGACGGTTCCCTTGCGGATGAACCGTTCGAGGTTCTTGGCGTCCCGCCGGGTGGGCTGCCAGATCTTGCCTGCCATGGGTGGCTCCTTGGTGAGTTGGGGTTAGAGGTTCTTGAGCTCGTAGTGGAAGACCAGGCCGGTGAGGGCGTCCTCGACCGCTTTGGTTCCGTAGCGGTTGACGAGAGCCTGGATCGCGGGGGCTGCCGCCTTGTTGTCGCCGCGGGCCATGTGGGGCTGGACGGTGCGCTCGTAGGCGCTGATGATCTGGTTGTGCAGCTTCTGGTCCACGTTGGGACTCCGTTCGGTTTCTGTCTGGTGCGTGGTGAGCTTTGCCCTGGTTTGGGCGGTTTGATGGGCGGTCGACACCCGGTAGGCGGCGCTTTTGCGGTGGTATGTGACCCAGTCGAGGGTGCGGCCGGTCGGTCGATCGACCGCATCGAAGCGCGGTCCGACCGGGTTGCATACCGGGTCATACCCGGTCGAGACCATGCACTGACCGGGCCTCGACCGGGCGGTATGACCTACTTGCTGAGGGCCTCGGCGAGCTGCTCACGGGTGTAGCCGTTCGGGTTGGCCATGCCGTCGAGCGGGCCAAGCTTGCGTGTGCCGCCTGCGCCGGCCTCCCGGAGCCGGGACTGCAGATCGGGCTCGGTCAGCCCCTGGTAGCGGTCGGGCCGGGAGGCGCCGAGCAGCTCCAAAAGCCGCCTGGTCCGGGCCCGGTCGACCCCGTCGGCTTCGAGGACCGCAAGGCAGTCGTCCAGCAGCACCTTGCGCGTTGCGGCCTCCATGCCCGCCTTGCCGTAGTCGGCGGCGAACCCGGTGAGCGTGCCGGCGTCGATGCGCAGCTGACGTCCGCGCAAGCAGATCTCGCGGAACTCGGGGATCGTCATGAAGTCGGTCCGCAGGGTGACGTGGCCCTCTTCGCCGCCCTGGTCGAGGACGACGACGCCCTTCTGCGAATCGAGCAGCATGTGCGGTGCCGCACCAGCAGCGACGGCGTCGTCGCCGAGCACCATTCGGGAGCTGGCTGCACCCTTGACCCGGAAGCAGGCGCGCTTGCGGCACACGTCGCGCAGCATGGTCGGCACGCTGGTGGCGTCCGGCCGCTGGGTGATGAACAGGCCCATGCCGCCCGCGTACCGGCTGACGCGCACGAAGCGGGCCATGGTCTCGACGAGGACGTCCTTGCCGTTGCGTCCGCGGTCCTTGGACTCCGGGTCGTCATCCGTCTTGATCTTCATCATGGCGGCGGCGTCCAGGAGTTCCTGCAGCTCGTCAACGATCAGCAGGGTCAGGCCGCGCTTCCACTTCTTCGCCAGCTCGGGGGTGAGCTTGCCCTCGGGGCACTGCTCCGGGTGCTCCTCAGAGAGCTGCTCCAGGCGCTCGCCGATCTGCTGCATGTCGGCGATCAGCTCGTTCAGCAGGTCCAAGAAGGCGAGAATCTTCGCAGGGGTGTTGCCAGCAACGTAGGAGACGGCGAACTGCTTGGTAGCAGCCCAGTCCGGGCCCGCCTTCCCGGTTGCCACGTGGACCGTCATGTACGGGTCGAGAGCGGCAGCGGCCGCCACCAGCCGGGCCAGGAAGGACTTCCCGTAGTCGGGCAGACCTCCCAGCAGGATGGAGCACCACACCAGCTCCAAGATGTGTCGACCTCCGCGGGCGTCGGTGCCCAGGGGGACGCCGTACTGCCAGAAGTCCAACCGGTCTGCAGTGAGCAGCGGCGAGGGAACCGGCTTGGAGCCGTAGGGGTTGGCCTCGCTGGCGACCCACAGCACGAAGCGTCCCTCGTGGCCATCCTCGGAGCAGTCGGCGTGCATCTCGACCTGAGACTTCTTCACCCGCAGCGCCGAGGCCAGTTCCTCTGCGCGGGAGATGGCGGACGATGCTTTCATGCCGCCGGGCAGTTCGACGGTGGCGGCCCAGCCGGGGCCGGACGGCTGGATGATGCCGACGAGGCGGGTCTCGTCGCGCTGAGCCTCGCTGATGATCCCGGCCTTGATCAGGGCGGTGACAAGGTCGGCTTCGCCGAGGACACGGCCAGAGTCGCGCTCGCCGAGCGGCCCAACCAGCATCGGCTCCGCCCCCGGCTGGCTGCGGTCGCGGCCGTGGAACGCGCCGAGCCCCCAGGCGCCGAAGCCGGCGAGCAGGTCGAGCCACAGGCTGCCGGTGACGGCGCCGAAGCCGACTCCCCCGCCGACGGCCGCGGCCACACCCGCGGTCTTGCCCAGGAAGGCCTTGCGGTGCTGCCTGTAGTCGGCGCGGTAGTCGTCGGCCTTGCGCTTCCAGGTGCCCGCCACATTCGGATCACCGGCTGCGTCGCGCACTGCCTGGTCGGCGTCGGCGATCAGCTGCGGGTAGTGGTTGTGGTAGCGCTCGACCCACCGGCGGCCGAGCTGCCGGTAGCCGCGGACGGTGTGCGGCAGCAGGGCCAGGGTGGCGATCTGGTTGGTGGTCTCGGCGACCGTCTTGGCGGACTCGATCCACGTCGGGCGTCCGGTCGGCTCGTCCTTGAAGACGGGTGTCTCGGCGGGCGGCGGGACGAGTGCCAGCGGGGTGCGCTCGTCGGTCAGCGGGGTGGCCATGGCGGGGTCTCAGTCCTTCTTCCAGGGGGCGATTCGTTCCAGGCGCGCTTGGGTTCGGGCCATTCGGCTGTACGGCAGGGTTTCGCCGCGGACGCGGCGGGGTGGGGTCCCGCCGTTTCGGCGGCGGCCATCGGGAGGACCGGTCACATGCGGAGCGAAGTAGGTCATCGCGGCTTGCCAGCAGACGATGTCCCACACCTCGCGGGCTGTGATCAGGCCCAGGCTGAAGGTCTCTGTCCACCCGTGCCGCACCTCGGCTGAGGTCAGGAAGTGCGGCACGAATCGGCGATACCTGATCTCGAAGAGCGCGGCCTGCTCCATCTCTCGGGCGAGCTCCGGAGTGGCGACGATGAGGGTTCGGTAGGGGTGCCACCCGCGCCGCCCGAGTTCCTCAAGGCGGTTCGATTTCGTCGCGGCGAACCCGATCTTCACCGCACGGAATTCCGGGTGGGATAGGACGTAGACGACGGCCGTCACGACTCCCCTCCGTCCTTGTTCTGCGCCGCCTTCGCGATGGACGCCTGGGTCCTCGCGAGAGTGCTGTAGGGCCGGGTGTCGCCAGGGCGTCGGACGGGCGGGGTGCCGCCGTTGTTGCGGCGCCCGTCGGGGGCGTTCGGATCCTTCTTCTGTCGGCTGCTCATTTGGGATTTGATCAGCGACTGAGGGCCCAAAACCGGGGCGTCGGTGACGGTGCGCATGTGGGCCTGCGCGGCCCGCGACTGCGCTTCGATTTCGGGGCGGATCCCGACCGTCTTGCAGCCCGTCACGAGGTACCAGCACTCGGCCCAAATCTGGTCGGTGACATACCGGGAGCCACGCGCGGAACGGACTGCGTCGGCGACCTCCCACACGTCCGGGTGCTTCGCCTGCCGGTCGGCGTCCTTGCGGGCCTGCTCCTCCTCGGCAGCCTTCTCCCGGGCGGCCTTCTCGGCGGCGGCCTTCGCATCCGCCTCCGCCTTGGCCGCCCGCGCACTCTCGCGAGCCTCCGCCTCGGCTTCCGCCTTCTTCTCCGCGGCTCGCTTCTCCCGCCACGAAGGGATCCCGTCGGCCTTCTGTGCGATGCCGTGCTCGTAGGCCATCAGGACGATCGGCCCGCCGAGGGAGGCGATCGCACCGATCAGACCGGCGTTGAAGCCGATCGCCGGGTTGGTCATGCCGCCGCGCATGTTGATCGTCGCGGCGATCGCGGCGCCAAGCATGATGCCGACCCTGTACGGCATGACGTCCCGACGGTGAGCGACTGCCCACGCGGCACCGCACGCCAGGACCAGGGCGAGGCCTTCGAGGAGCGCGGGGGCGGCGACGAGGAACGGCCGCTTCTTGTCCCAGAAGTCGAGGAACTGCACCGGCGCGGCGATGATCAGGCCGACGGCGTAGATGCCGCGGGCGCCCCACTTCCAGGTCCGCTCGGAGCGCTCTTGCTCGGCCATCTGCCGGGCCTCGCGCTCGGACTCTTCGACCTCGGCCTTCTTCGCCTTCGCCTCCTCCGCGTTGGACTTGGCGGTCTCCGCGGCCTTCTTCGCGAGCGCGGCCTTGTGGTCTGCCTGCTCCTTCTCCAGGCGCATGCGGGCGCGCTCGTTCGCAATGCGCTGCCTCTCGGCCTCCTCGACAGCCTTGATCTTCTCGGCCTCGCCCTCTCCCTGCGCCTTGATGCGCTTGGCGTCGGCTTCGGCGGCGGCCTTGGTCCGGATCGCCTCCGCCTCGGCGAGCGCGCGATGGTCGATCCGCGGCTCGGAGGTCAGCGACGTCCCGTTGACCTTCTTCTCGACGGACACGGCGGTCACGATGATCGGTCTCCTTTCGGATGGTCAGGCGGTGGCGGGCTGGATGACGACGGTCCGGCGGTGACGCAGCCAGATGGCTCCGGCGGCGAGCGCCCACACGTAGGCGGGGACCAGGCCGATGAGCACGGCCAAGCCGGCGAAGGCGAGGGACACAGGGGCTGCGGCACCGTGCCAAAGGCCGATCGTGATCAAGTAGGCCGCGAGGAGCAGCCAGAAGATGGTGCGGAGCATGACGACCTCACTCGGGGTCGGGACGGATGGCGGGGGTTGCTGATCGATGTCCAGGGCCCGCGTGCGAGACGCGGACCGAGGGCGACGGTCAGTCGAGGCGGTCGACGGTGACGATCAGGTCGCGCGGGTCGGTCCTCGCGGCGGCGATGCGCCGCTGCAGGTCGTCCTCGTCGTAGACCGCGATCGAGTCGGACGGGGCGCCGGAGACCGGGTCGACCTTCGCGCCGGTACGGGACGTGGCGGTGAAGATCCAGGTCGGCATCGCGATCAGCCCAACTGGGTTCGCTGGTAGCGGCGGATGTCGGCATCGGTGAAACCGTGCGAGCGGGCGACGGTCTGGTAGCCCTCGAAAGCAGCCAGTTCGTCGGCGGCGAGCGGGCGACCGTCATGATCACGGGCCCCCCTCATCTCGATCGCCATCGCGGCCCGGTACAGGGCGTCATCCCGGTCCTTCGTCAGATTGCTGCTCATGTAGATCAGTCCTCTCGGGTTGGGGTTGGGGCGGTTTCTCACCGTCGGGCCCGTGCGGGACGGGCCCGGCGGGGCGGTCAGACCTCGGGGTTCGGGATGCGGATCGGGTAGCCGGGGCTGGGGGTGACGGGCTTCGGCGTGTCCTGCGACATGGGTGTCCTCTCGGATCGGTGGGTGGATGGGTGGTGCGTGCCCCTGCCTGCTGGTGAGGCGTGGCCCTGGATCGGCCCGGCGGGGGCTGGGGACCGTGGCGGCGAGTCCGCGGGGGATTTGGTTCCTCGCCGCCACGGCCGATCAGGGGGTTAGCGGTTGTCCTGGATGGCGTTGGACGCCACCGTGTGGATCTGGCCTTGGCGAAGCTGGATGCCGCAGCCTTCGATCTGGACGCGGGCGGTGATGCCGTTGTCGGCGAGCACTCGCGCAGGCAGGGTGCAGCCGTCGCGGCCGGTCACAGCAGACTCGTTGACCTTGTGGATGGGCATCAAGCCGCCGCCTTCACGTGCATGCCGCGGAGCTCGGCCATCAGCGACGGCTCGTCGGGGTGGTCCTCGTCGTAGTCCAACGCCGCGAACGCGATCTCCAGAGCGCGGTCGAAGTCGGCGTCGGAACGGGCCTTGCGGTACTCGGCCAGAAACGCGGTACGGGTCTGACTGGACATGGGGGATCACAGATCCTCTCGGGATCACAGAAGGCGGGTGTGGGTGGTGCGGGGTGGGATACCGCGGGCGGGGACGGGGGAGGTCAACCCGCCCGCGGAGCTTGGGGGATCAGCGGCGCCGGGCGGCCTCTTCACCGATGTCGTGGACGTCGAAGCCCTCGACTGAGGCGGCATCCTCCAGCCGGTGCGATTCGGCTACCGCCGCCCGCCAGAACCGGTCCGAAGTGTGGTCCTGGCCCTTGGAGTTCAGGTCTGCCGCGATGCTGCGGCACACGTTGGTCTGGTCAGCCGCCGCGCCAAGGGCGGCAGCAGCACGGGTGCGGTCGTCGATCTGGCTCTGCAGCCAGGCAGGCTTACCGGACATGACGATCTCCTTCAGTCGATGCGGGTGATGTCGCTCGGCTCGGGGTCCAGGCGGGTGCCGCCGCGGTTGAGGCGGCTCAGCGTCCGGTTCGCCTTGACGGCCGTCTTCTCGACGGCCTCCGTGGCACTGTCGGCGCGGACGCTGTACGTGTACTGGCCGCCGGCGCCGGGACCCTCGACGCCGCGACGGGTAACAGCCCATCGGGACATAGCGCACTCCTTGGGGAAGGGTGAACAAGGGGTGGAGAGCCGCGCTGGCGGAGGCCGCGGGGTACGTCATCCCCGCCAGCGCGGCGGTATGGGGGCCGCTACTTCGGCCGGGACTCGCTGCGCTTGTTGACCTTGGCGACCTTCTCGGAGAGCTTCTTGCGCTCTGCGTCGGTCATGACGCCTCCCCCGCCTTCACAACGAGGAAGGAGTCGCTGTCGAGGTCGGCGACGACCGTTGCCGGGATACCGGAGTCGCGGAACTGCTGCGCGAGTTCTTCCGCCGGCCACGAGCCGCGCGGGTGGGAGGCTGGCGTGCGGTCGAGGATCTCCCGGGCCATCAGCTGGTCACCGCCTTTGCGGGACCGTAGGTGCGGGCCAGGTCGGCGGCGGCAAGCACCAGATAGAGAACATCCGTCCAGTCGCGGCCCGGCTTCCCGGCCCACGCGTCGACGTCAACCCATCCAGACAGGTGCACCGCGAGGATCTGGCTCATCAGATCCCGACCGACAGACTGCGTGTCCTCGTCGCCGACGCCCTCCGCACGGACCGCACGAAAAGCATCCAGCAGATCGTGCGAGAAGGTGCCCTCCCAGATCACGCGCTGTACGTAGCGGGAGGTCTCCACCAGATGCTCGGCAACCTCTACACCCGACGGGGTCTCGCCGGACACGCCACGCCACGTCGACGACTTGATGTCAATCGAAACGGCCTGCTCGGCAAACGCGAACATGTCCTTCACGACGCCACCACCCCGGCGGGGTACGGGTGCGGGCCACGATGACGCGGCGGGAGCGGTTCCTTCGTCTTGTCGTGCTCGGCCATCAGCGGCCGGCGGACGTAGGACGCGAGGTCGTGGGCCAGGCGGTCAGCCGGCGACATGGGCGGCGGGGTGAGGGTCGGGGTTGCGGTGCTCATGATCACGCCACCTCCGAGGGGGCGATGACGGCGGCGTCGCGAAGGAAGTCCGCGAGTGCAGCCTCGGCGATACGGAACCGGGGTCGGCCGTTGCCCTTGGCGATGTCGATGGCGGCGAGGCGGCCGGACTTGATCAGTTGGCGCACGTGCTGCGAGGTGCCGCCGATGTGGCGGGCCACCTCTCCGGTGGTCAGGAAGCCGCCCGTAGGGGCGACGGAGACAGGTGTCACTAGGTGCTCCCCTGCGGTCGACTGGGGTGGACACCTAGATAGAAGCACAGCGCTACAGAGCAATCAACACCGCTACAGAGCAATGATGGAATTTGAGGCATACAAAAAGCCCCCACCCGTCAGGGTGGGGGCTGGAAGGCGCAGGTCAGGCAGGGAAGTCGTACACGAGCAGATATCGGGACGCGTCCAGAATCATTCGGTTGACCTCAACGACGCGACCGTCCGCCCGCATTGCTGTACGACACATCTCCACAACTGGAGTGCCGGGCTTCAGCTCCAAGTCCTCAGCCTCGGATGCCGATGGCATGCGGCATCGCAGCTCCTCACGGAACCGCACCGGCCCGTGACCCGCCTCACGAAGTCGGGCATAGGTGCCGCCAGGCCCCGAGTCCACCTGGGTAATCCGCGTACCCCTGGCGAGATCGTCAGGGATGTACGCGGTGGACCGCATCACGGCCACATCTTCGACCAGGTACTTGCGATTCCGGCGCCACACTGGCGCCCCGTCTTCGATGTCCAGCGTGCGTGCCACGTCGGGCGGCGCAGGCAGCTGCTCGATCTGCACGCCGACCGCTTCGAGCCGCCGCTTATCGATGTCGACATCCCAGATCGATCGCCCCTCACCCCACTGCGACTGCGAGAGTCGCGGCACGGCATTTCGAACGATAGGTCGCCACGTGCGCACGTAAACGCCGGCTCCAGTACGCGCTTCAGTGATGCCCTCATCCCGCAGAACGGCGAGCGCGCGACGAGCCGTGCCGACAGCCACCCCTTCCAGCTCGGCAATCTTCCGCTCGGGGGGCAGCAGGCTGCCGGGCGGGTAGGTTCCGTCGCCGATCTGCCTGCGCAGCTTGTCGGCGATCTCCTGGTACTTAGGCGGTTCGCCGGACTGGCGTGGCACGCGTTCTCCTTCGGGACGGATTCATATAGAGCAACGCTACCCGCTACACGTATCCGCTGGTCAATGACCCTTCCGTAGGCGTTCGCACACAAGGGGTGGATAGAATTGCTCTATAGCGCTACGGTTCTGCGTAGTCGAGCTGTGACAGTGAGCACATCTCGGCTGGGGATACGTCTGTCTTGAAGGGGTCCCATGCCCGAATCGCCCGAGCGCACCGCGCTCTACCGCTTCTTCAACACTGCTGGCCAACTGCTCTATGTCGGGGTCAGCGGCAACACAGAGACCCGCTGGCGCCAGCACGCAGAGTCCAAGCCCTGGTGGCCCGCCGTCGCAGACAAGACGACGGAGTGGCTCGACAGCCGACCCGAGGCGCTCGACGCGGAACGCGTCGCGATCCGCACCGAAAAGCCGCTACACAATCACCAGAACAAAACGTCATCAATCATCGACGAGATCACTCCGTGGACCTCGACCGGCGTACCCGGTGGAACCTGGAGTCCTTACGAGTTCATCGCCCACGAGCTGAAGGGGTTCATTCAGTCGGGCAGCATGCAGCCAGGCGACAGGTTCCCCACGGTTCGGACGCTGATCGAGGTCTACGGAGTCGCGTCGCTCACCATCCAGCGCGCCCTGAATCTGCTCAAGGCTCAGGGATTCGCAGTCGGCCGACAGGGCTTCGGTATCGCCGCAGTGGTCCCACCAGGGCTGCGATCCGAGGCTGCGGGCAGCGAAGATGCAGAGGGCGTGATCCAGCAGATGACGTCGTATCGGGCGGCCCCATCTCCGCGATCCTGCGCAACCCTTGGCGTGGAACCCGGAACGGAGCTCGACGCGAAGAGATGGGTGCGCGCAGTCGACGGCCGCCCGGTGGAGCTCGTGCACTTCTACCGACACCCCGAAGCCCCGGCCGAGGTCACGGTCCACGAGACGACGGACCGCGTCACCGCAGCTCCACCCAACGCCGAGACCGTAAAGATCTTCGGGGTCGTGCCCCTACTGGTCACTCTGCGGGTGACCTACTCAAAAGAGCGACACCCGTTGGGGCTGTACAAAATCGTCAAGAACGGCGATCTACTCGCCACGGAGTACGAGTTCTAGCCCCACAAAACGCGAACGGCCGGGCGCAGCAACGCCCGGCCAGTTCATCCGGCGAGTTGCCACTCGCCAGTCAGTAATCCGTCTCGCCAGAAAAGGACTACACCCATGACTGTAGCAACCCCCGAGCCGGCCGTCGCGGTCCAGGCCGTCTCCCCCGCGCCCCGTATCGTCCCGGCGCTCGTCAATGGCCAGCAGGTGTACATCCCCTGCGCCACCTGGTGCATCACCGATCACGTCGCCGAGAACGAGCGCCACCTGGAAGACGTCGCGCACGTCGGCCCCAGCTCCGACCTCGTCGTCCCGGGCGGCGAACCGGGGTATCGCCTGCTGGCGGACGCGCGTCTGGGCGCCGATCTGTTCGCCCCCGTGCTGGAGGAGCGGGCGCCGTTCGTGGTCATCGATGACGGATCCGAAGGCTTCCACCTCACACCGCAGCAGGCCTGGCAGTTCGTGGAACGTCTGACCGCCTTCGCCGAGCAGGTCCGCGCCCTGGCCGCGTCGATCGACGCGTAGCACGCGCGGCTCGTCGCGGTCCGCGCCGAGTTCATGGGGCGGCAGGCGTGCACCGCTTAAGGGCACCAGGAATCAGCAACGGCCGGGCGGGATCAGACCGCCCGGCTGATCGAGGCCACTCAGTACCCGGCGGGCTCATCTGACCGCCGGTGATCAACACATCTCACAGAGAGGGATCCACCCATGCCTGAAACTCTCGTCGACCCGCTGTTCAGGGCGTTTGCGGCGCCTGCGTTCACGGACCGGCACCTGGCGAACCTCGCAGCGGGCACGGTCGCCGCCGTTCGCGTCCCGGGCTTCTTGGATGCGGCGGCATGTGAGGCGGCGCTGGGAGCAGTGGACCGGCTGCCGACTGGCGAGTATGACGCTGCCCGGGTGCCGACGCGGATCGTGCGGTTCGGCCCGGCATTGAACGACTTCCGGCACTCGGACGGGTCGCTGGACGCTGACCGGTATTGGGTGGCGGCGGAGGCTGCTCGGGTGGCGTGGCAGCGTGCGGGTCTGCGCCCGGATCCGATCGCGGTGTCGTTGGCCCGATTGGGGTCGGCGTGGGGTGCTGCTGTCAGCCCGGCGACGATCGGCGGGCGTCCCGCGTTCGGGGGAACACTTCGGGAGATCAACGCAGGGGCGCTCATCCACTTCGACGACATCAACCGCGAGTTCCCGGGCGGCGTGTTCGACCAGGACGTGGTGGCCCAGCTGGCCTTCAATGTCTGGGTAGAGGTTCCTCGGAGCGGTGGGAGCACGTCAGTATGGCGGCGCCGCTGGGAGCCGGGGGATGAGCAGGCGCGGGAGGCTTACGGCTATCTGCCGTCCACGGTCGAGGGGCGTCAGCGGGTGAAGCTGGCGCCGGAGTTGGGCGACGGGCTGCTGTTCAACCCGGCGAACTTCCATGCGGTAGACCCGAACCCTGGGGAGCGGCGCATCGCGTTTGCGTTCTTCCTCGGGTTGACCATCACGGGCCAGCTCATCGCCTGGTCCTAACCGCTAGGAGCGATCGTGACCCTCACCTATGGCGACATCAAACACGCCGCCGACCGGATCGCCGGGCACACTCGCCCGGTGACCGTGGCACCCGTCGACCCGGAGGCTTTCCCCGGGGCACAGGTGTGGCTGGCGTTGGAGTTCATGCAGCACACCGGTTCATTCAAGGCTCGGGGCGCGCAGAACTTCATCGCCGCCCACAGGGAGGCGGGGACGCTGCCGGAGGCGGGGGTCACGATCGCCAGCGGGGGAAACGCCGGGCTCGCCTGCGCCTGGGCGGCCCAACAGGCTGGGGTGCGGGCGACGGTGTTCCTGCCGGAAAACGCGCCGACGGTGAAGGTCGGACGGCTCCGCGACTACGGGGCCGAGGTGCGGCTGGGTGGCGCCGAGTACGCCGAAGCGGCCGCCGCCTGCGCCGAGTTCGCCGCGACATCTGGTGCCCTCGCCAGCCACGCCTACGACCACCCGCTGATCGCAGCCGGGGCAGGAACCCTACTGGAGGAGATCCGGCAGCAGGTTTCCGGCCTGGACACGGTGATCGTGGCGGTCGGGGGTGGCGGCCTGTTCTCGGGTGTCGCTACCGCGGCGCAGCATCACGGGGTGCGGACGGTGGCGGTTGAGCCGGAGCGTTGTCGGGCGCTGAACGCGGCGGTGGGGGCTGCTCGGCCGGTGGACGTGCCGGTCGACTCGATCGCTGCTGACTCTCTCGGTGCTCGGCGCGCCTCGGAGATGGCGCTGCACGCCGCCCAGCACGATGACGTGTGCTCGGTGCTCGTCCCGGACGCTGAGATCATCCGGGCTCGGCGGGCACTGTGGGACCACCGGCGTCTGCTGGTGGAGAACGGCGCTGCCACGGCGCTGGCAGCACTCACCAGCGGCGCCTACCGGGCCACCGACGGGGAAACCGTTGCTGTGGTCCTGTGTGGCGCCAACACCAACCCGGCCGATCTCGGCTGACGCTATCGCGGCGGCCGAGCTGGTGGAGCAGGTCGAAGCGCCCCCGCGCTGGGAGATCCCGGCCGGGGGCGCCGTGCTGTCTAGACCGCCCCTCCGGCCGCTGCTGCTGTGCCTGGTGGGCTGCCGCGGTGCCGACGTCGCCTCGCGCGTCATTGCCAGGCTGTCGTGTCCCTGCCGTCCCGTCCGGTTGCCGCGGTGTCGCCGGGCTCGGACGGCCCGCACGCTCGGTGTATGGGGGTCATCGACGAGGGGCCGCGGCGTTTAGACGCGGCGCAGACGTTCACGTGCCCGTTCTGCGGGCTGCCGCAGGATCGGGTGCCGACGCTGGACCACGACTGGGTGCTGCTGGAGCCCGACGTCACGATGCTGGCTCATCTGGTGCCGGCGGAGCACCGGTGGATCGTTGTGTCGGACGGTCGGGTGACGGTGTACGGGGTCTGCCCGCCGGTGGCGGAGCAGCGGTGCCGGATTGAGCATCGGCTTGCGTGTCCAGGGCAGGAGCTGCCGGATCTGTGGCCGTGGTTGACGGCGTTGCGCGAGGAGGGGCGACGGGCTTCGGAACGCCGGGATGGCGGGGAGCATCCGCCGGAGCCGAACATCGAACTGCCGGACGTCGGGTAGGCGGTCTGAGCGCAGCGAAGCGCATCCGTGTGGCTGTGGGGGCGCTGTCGCGTGCGCGACGCCCGTTGCTGACTCGAACGCTGGACGGCCGGAATCCGACAGCGAGGCAAGCGGACGCGTGCAACTCACGCTCAAGTGGGAAGAAATCGACAAGCGCGTCCTCCGACTGGACACCGAGTGGTGACCTGGGTCACAGTGTCAGACCCTTGGGGGACACTACTGTCATCGGGAAGCTACTGGGGGGTAGGGGCGATTCAGATGACCATTCAGGAACAGCGGACAGCTGATCACGACGACGACGTCATCACTGAAGTGTCGGAGGAAGAGTTCCGGGAGGCTGCTTACGCGGCTCTCGAACGGCTCGGACTGACCTACGCGCAGCTACGCGACATGGCCCGCCGGCGCGAGTTCAGCTCAGCTCAGGCGCAATCGCTATGGGTGTCCATCGGCGGCGCACTTGATCTCTGACAAGCTCCGCAACCAGACGAACGGCTTCACCAAGGAGATCCAAGCTCTCCTGAACGGCACCATCTCTGATCACGTCCAGATAAAGGCGGTCGCACTCCAGTTGGGTGACGACCGCCTTTTCATGCTCGGGCACCTGCTCGATAAGCGAACGCTGATTGCTCAACGCTTCCCGCTGAAACCGCGGGCGCCGAAGGCTGAACTGTGGATGGACGTCAGCTTCCAGTTGCGCCTGGATGCCGAGCGCGAGCACCTCATGGTCCACAAGTCGTTCGTTGGCGTGTTCGGATCGAAGGACGCTAAGCACGGCCTATTCCACTACGACTACGAGCGGGACAAGGTTGACGGCTATCCGGACGCTCACCTGCAGGTCGATGCCTCGTCGGAGCTGTTCGGGACGCTGAACGATCCGAAGTGCGATCCGGGCCGGTCTCTGGCGTCGCTACATTTCCCGGTGGGCGGGAAGCGGTTCCGGCCGTGCCTGGAAGACGTCATCGAGTTTCTGGCCGTCGAACGGATTGCGCAGGCCCGGGACGGCTACGAGAAAATCCTTGAGACGGGCCGTGAACGCTTCCGCAAGAACCAGCTGATGGCGGCGATGCGCCGCGATCCTGCGACGGTGGACGCGTTCATCGAACGGTATCGCGCGACAGAAACGGCGTAGCCACCCCGACAGCACGACGCCCCCGCACCGGATCCGTTCCGGGTGGGGGCGTCGCCGTGTCAGCCGAGGTAGTCGATCTGGTAGATGTGCAGCGTCTTCGTCTGGTGCCCGAGGTAGATCACTACGAGGATGTCGCCGGTGACGAGCGTGCGCATGATCCCGTCGTCTTCGCCGTAGGGCTCGGTCGTGCCGAGGGGGTCGGCGCAGGCGTCTGCGAGGGCGAGCGCGAGGCGTTCGCTGGCTGCAGCGGGGAGGCCGTCCCAGACTGCCTGGTTTACGGCGTCGCATCGTAGGGCGTACACCAGGCAAGCCTGTCAGGTCAGGCAGCTCCGCGGGCCCGAATGCGGGCAGCTTCCTCAAGGACACGGTCGGTGACGTCATGCCATTCGCCGGGGATCTCGCCGCCGGCCGCTTCGATGGCGGCGGCTTCACGCCCACGCTGAACGGCGTCGAGAGTGCGCTGGGCAATGCCCTGCCACTTCGCGAACACGGCGAGCAGTTGGTGCGCCGGCGCCCGGTTGATCTCACCTAGGAAGCGCTGGGCGAGGGCAGGATTGCCGAGGGCGTCACGGATCGACTCGATGGTCCACGGCTGCTGGCTCATCCCGGCCTCCGAAACTTTAGCGGGCTTCAGTTTCAGGCTATCGCGGAAGCCGTATCGGGAAAGGCGTACCCGAGGAGCGTTGTCCCGGAATCACCATCCGGGAATCACCGTCCGGGAAGCCGTATCCGTGGCTTCCCGGAGCGCATCCGCGGACGATCCGTCCTCTCGCCGCCCCATCGCCGGGCGTCGTCAGCGGCTGCGCTGGTGGCAGCCGCACCGGCAGAGAACGCCGGTGAACTTGTTGTTGAGCCTGCACCGGGAGTGCAGCCGCTCCGCCCAGGCGTACAGCCCGTCGGCCTGGTCCTGGCGTGTACTGCCCGCCGTGTCGAGGAGCGCCGCGGTCTCGCACGCGGTTGACGTGTACGGCGGGATGTCGATCAGGGCGAGCACGTCGTCGGGGAGCTGCTCACGGCGGTCGCCGGGCGGGGGCGGGGTCCAGTCGGTCATCGGTGCTCCTTGCAGCGGTGCGGGTATGGGGTCAGCGGTGGGTGACGCGGAGACGCAGGGGCCGGATGTCCGTCGCGCGTTCCAGGGTGGCGGTGTAGCCGAGGTCACGCAGCAGGTCGGTGTACTGGTCGAGATGCTGCCGCGGGTCGGGCCCTTCGTGGATGACGCGGACGGTGTAGGGGCTGTCCCGTCGAATGCGGTAGCCGCTGTGGCCTGCGCCGGTGAGGTGTTCGTCGATTTCGTCGGTCCAGATGCGGGACGTCATGACGGTGCTCCTTGCAGTGGTGCGGGAGTTCAGGGGAGGTGGTCGACGACGTGCTCGCTGTAGGCGACGAGTCCGCGGGTGATGAGTGCACCCCGGCCGTCGGGGTCGTTGGGTCGACCTGCGGCGTCCCATTCCTCGCCGAGGTCTTGGAGCACGTTCCAGTAGCAGCGGCTGGTGGTCTCCTGCCGCTGCCAGGTCACGGCCGCCCCTTCCGGATGGCGTCTTCTTGCCGCTGCAGTTCCTGCATGCGCCGCTCATACGATCGGCCGGCTTGTACAGCGGCGGCGAGGACGGCGACCACGCAGACGACGGCCGCGGTAATGACGGCGACGATGGCGAGGGTCACGGTGTCTCCTCCGCGGGCTTGCCGGTGCGGTGGGCTACGGCGGCTTCGAGTTCGTCGAGTACCGAGTCGGTGGGGATCCAGGTGAAACCGTGGCCGTCGTCGGAGAGGGCGGGCATGCAGTCGTCGTCGGGGTCGATGAACCGGCCGAGGACGGTGCGGAGACGCTCGCGCAGCCCGACCGGTGCGGGCGCGGGCTGGTCGGTGGCGACGGCTTCGCGGACGCGGTTGACGATTGTCTGGAGGGTGCCGATGGTGTCGCGGAGCTGCTCGGCCTCGGTCGCTTGGGTCGCTGCCGGTCCGGACGACTCGTCGAGGGCGGCCAGGGTGTCGCGTGCCTGCTGCACGGCCTGAACCCGCACGGACGCGGCAATGGTCAGCTCGCACAGACGACGGACACGCTCGATTGCGGCCTCGGCTTGCTCGGCGCGTCCGGCGTAGGAGCCTGCTGCGGCGTCGGCGGACTCGGCTTCGCTGTAGCGGCGGAGTTCGGCGTTGAGCTGTTCGATTTCGCGGTCGCGGACGGCGAGTACGGCGTCGGCGTGCGCGTACCAGGCGGCGCGTGCGTGATCCCATTCGCTGCCGTCGGCGAGGAACGCTTTGGATCCGGCGTGTCCGGCCAGCGACTCGGCGATCTGGCCGCGCAGCGAGTTGTCCGCCGCATCCCCGCTGGTCGCGGAGTTGTCCGCCGTTGTCCGGGCCGCCTCGCCGGCCTCCCGAAGGTGGTGGTCGACGAAGAAGATCGCCGTCTGCAGCCCGGCCGCGATCCCGTTGGGGGCGGTGACGCGCAGGTGGTCGAGGTCGGGCCGTGGCTGCTGGTCGGCGGCCACGGCTTTGGCGTGCTCGGCGGCGAGTTGGGCGCGGAGACGGCGGAGGCGGGCGAGGTCGTCGGTCACGAGGTCTCCAGTACGTATCCGGTGCGCCGCGGAGCGCCGGTCTTGGTGGTGCCGGTGGCGTGCAGGCTGCTGACGAGGATCTGCCGGAACCTCTTGCCGTCTCGGGCATCGACGACGTGGGCGCGGTTGTGGCCAGGCGTGTACGCCTTGATGCGGATGCGGGGGCCACCGCGCGGGTCGAGACTGCGGTACGTCTGGCCGGGCTGGATCACGCTGCGGTCTCCTTGGTCTGCGGGTAGGCGCGGGCGTACAGGGCTCGTATCTGGGTGCGGAGTTGGGCGGCTTCGGCGGGGAGCATCGCGCCGCGTTCGGCCCTGTCAACGAGGTGCAACATCTGCTGGAGGGGGCGGGGTTCGGCTGTCATGGCGTCTCCGTTCGGGTTGGCGGGGCAGGGTTGAGGCTCTGAGCGCCGATCTGAGCGTCTCGGCGACTCCCGGTCCGCTGTGAGGAGTTCGGACCGGAGACGGGCGCCTGGGGCCCTTCTCGGGCCTCTTGGGGTTCAGCCGGACCCTGCCGAAGCGCTGTGCGGCCGTCTGAGGGCTTCTGGCCCCGTCTCGCCGCCCGCCGCGCCTTCCGGTTCGCCGTCGGCTCCGGCTCCCCGTCCGGCACCCACCGCTCGCCCGTCGACCGGAGCTCCGTCTCCCAGCCGGCGCCCGGGGTTCCGGCGCGCTCACCGCGGGGGCTGCTGCTCGGCCCGGTCACGACTGGCCCCCCTCGCGCAGCGCCTTCCGCGCCTCCCGCATGTCGTCGGCGGCCATCCGCCGCAGCGCCCGTTCGATCACGGCGGCCCGCACCTGTCCGGCGTAGCAGGTGGCGAGGATCCGCTCCGACTGGACGGTGAGGAGCTGGCGGGCCTGCGGGCGACGCTGCGGGCTCACGACCGGGCCTCCCGCGTCCGGCGGCGGGCTCGCAGGAGTGCGACCTGCAAGCCGAGGCGAGTACGGGCCCGGCCGGAGGCGACGCGCTCCACGCCGATCCACGCCTCCCACTCGAACGGGCCGGTGCCGGTGACCTCGACGTCGAAGTCGTCGGTGAGCGGGATGGGTTCGGCGGGGCTCCAGGAGCCGTCGGGGTTCTGCTGCGAAACGGTCATCGGTGGTTCCTTTCGCGGTGCGGATGCCGCCCCTGCGGCGAGACGGGGGCGGCGGGGCTTCACGGGCGGGTGATGTGCAGACGGCGTCGTCCGCCGCCGGGCTGCTGGTCGGGGATCACGCAGAATCCGGCGGCCTGGAGTTCGAGCCGATACCGCTCGAGGCCGTCCTGCTCGCCGTGGCCGTCATGGAAGACGTTCACGCGCCGGCGGCCGTCCTGGGCGGCACGCCAGCCGGGGGTCCAGTCGCCGTCGGCGAACTCGGACTGCGGGTAGGCCTCGAGGACGCGGGCCACCTCACGGGTGTTGATCATGCGTGGCATCAGACGTTCACCCCCGAACGGGCGGCGATCTTCGCCAGCTTGGCGTTCAGGTGCGCCGCCGGATCGTCGATCACCGAGGCGAGAGCGACGGCCGCGGTGACGATCACGTCACACAACTCGTCGGCAACGTCCGCCCGCTCGTGCGTGACGCCCTTCCGCGGGTTCTGGCCGGTGACGCCGATCCAGGCCTGCCCGACCTCGCCGGTCTCCTCGGCGAGCTTGAGGATGCGCAGGGTGATCTCTTCGTCGGTACGACCGTTCGCCGTGTCGAGCCAGTCGACGAGGCCGCGGATCGTGGCCCACTGGTCGGTGCTGAGCATGGGGTTCCTCCAGGGTTGTGGTGCTGTGGGGTTGCGGCCCGCCCCCGTCGGTGGAGGCGGGCCGTACTGCGGGTCAGGCGGCTTCCTGGCGTTCGTGGCCGTCGCAGGCCCACGAGGGCGCCGTGCGGCCCTGTGGGGCTTCAGGAGCGTCGTGGACGTCCGGAGCGCCGTCCGGGGCCTCCGGGGCGCCACAGCGGAGGCTGAGGGCCCGCCGTGCGGTCTTCCAGCCCCACGCGCCGACGAGGATCCCCGTGAACAGGCACACGGTGAACACGGCTGCGGCGGCGGCGATCCAGGCGACGATGGCCCAGCCGATCGCGGTCGCCGTGTCGACAGCCTCGGCGATCACGGGGTGGGCTCCTCGGTGGGTGCGGCCCACGGCTGCGGGACGAGATCGGCCTTCAGGTACAGCGGGTGCTTCGGCTGCCCCGCCTTCGTCACCGCGAGCGCCGACAGGCGGTCCATGCCGGGCAGCGCCAGGACGGCGGCTATCCGGTCCGGCCTCGCGTTCGCACCCCACGCTCCGACAAGCGGGCCGCCCGACTCGACGGCGATGGTGGCGGCGGCGTACAGGTGCGCGTCGTTCTCCGGGCCGACCGGGTCCTCGGCGGTCCACAGTTCGTCGGGGTCGGTGGCGCGCCAGGCGTACAGGTTCGCGACCATCAGGGCGCCGCAGCCCCAGTCTTGGGCGTAGCGCAGGCAGCGGCGGATCGTCGGGTCGTTGGTGAGGGCGTCGGCGGTGGACGGGTTGAGCATCACGAACACGGCCGTCGGCCCGTCAGCCCACTCGCGGCCGAGGAGGTACCGGTAGCGGTCGCAGTCGGACAGGATCGCGGAGCCGAGGACGGTGGGCGGCGGGGGTGTCGGCTCGGGGCCGAAGAGGGTGGTCTGCTCGGCCATGGTTCAGCCCTCCTTGCCGGGCTGGGACACGACGGCGGTGGTGAATCGGTGATCCGCCCGCCAGCCGCCGGGGCATTCGATGCAGCCGCTGACGTTGTGCGCCGCCTTTCCGTGGTCGCATCGTGCGCACTGCGCCTCGTCCTGCTGCGCCTCGTCGGCCACACCGCTCGGGCCGGGCGCGGGCTCGTCGGCCAGGCGGCGCAGCAGGTCGGCGTGACGGTTCGCGTAGTCGGTGGCCGAGCCGTACCGGATGTGGATCTCGGTGTCGGCGGCCACAATGTCGGCGGTCTCCCGCAGGATCGCGGCCCAGTCGGCGGGCAGGCGGCGCAGCTCGGCCCCGATCGCCTCGATGGCGGTACGGATGCTCACCGTGCGTTCTCCGAGAGACAGGCCTACCAGACGCCCCACCTCAACGAGTGCCTCGGCGTCCTCGGCGGTACAGCGGGCCAGCGAGTCCCACGCGGTGCGAAGTTCGTCCCGCTCGTTGATCAGGTCGTTCTCCCGGGCGGTGGCGGCGTCGTACATGGTGCGAAGGTTGGCGACCTCGGCGGCCCGGTCGGCGGGCTCGGGCAGCACGGCCAGCACCGCGTCGGCCTGTGCGAGGTACATCTGCCAGAAGGGGTGATCCTTCGCCGGGATCTCAGTGCGCCACTTCTCGGCGTCCAGACGGGCGAGCGCCTCGGCGATGCGGTCGCGGAGCTCGGCACGGTCGGCGGGCGCAGACGGCGCGGCAGGCGCGGGGGCGGCGAGCAGCTCCCGCAGCACCTCAGCGACGTGGCGCGGCCCCACCGGGTGCGAGGCGGGCCAGCCGTCGGGGCCCTCCTCGTGGCGGCGCATCTCGGAGAACGGGTTGCCGAGCTCGGTGAATCGTTCGGTGAGCACGGCTTCGAGGCGGGCGGCAAGGTCGTCGGCCTGCGGGTTGGTGGTCTCGGGCATGGCGGGCTCCAGGGTTGTGGAAGGGTTGGAGGTGCGGGCCGGCCTCCTTCACCGAGGCCGGCCCGTCCTGTTGCGGTCAGGCCGTGGGCTTCTGGACGCGGCGCCGAACGACCAGCCCCGGCCCGGTGTGCACGCTGTCGTCGTGCAGCTCGACCAGCTCGAACCACTGGTCGTACTCACCGACCGCCTGCCGCTCCTCGGGCACCCACTCCAGTCGGCCGACCTCGTCCTTCTGCGACCGGAGCCACGCCTCCGCAGCGCCCTTCGCTGCGGCCTCGCTGTTGGCGTAGCCGATCAGGTAGTCCGAGACGTTGCCCGGCTCGTACATGGCCTCCCAGGCGGGCAGGACGAGGTTCAGGGTCTGACTGGCCGGGGCGTCGACGGGCTTCCACTGCTGGACGACCACGGGCCGCTGCTCGACCTCGGTTGCGGTGATCTCGTCGTCGCCGAACCAGAGGTCACAGTCCTGGTACTCGGTGAGGCCGACCTGGTAGCGGACGAGGTACGCGTTGCCGTCGTCGGGGTGGCGAAAGACGAGCCGGACGGTCTTGTTCCATCGGCCGCTGTTGACGGTGTCGCGGGCGAGTTCGGCGTCGTCGTCGAGTTCGAAGGGGACGCCGATCTCTTCGAGCTGCTCGCGGGTGAAAGTGCGGTTGATCATGGTGTCTCCGGTCCGTTTGGTGGCGGTGTGGGCTAGTTGGGGCGGTGTCCGGTTGGCGTGGGACTCAGGCGGGCTGGTTGGCGAGTTGCAGCAGGACCGCGGCGTGGCAGTGGTCGGGCTGGCCCGGGGCCGGTAGCGGGCAGGTGCACGCGAGGTCTTTGCCGCGCAGCAGGTGGAGGTCGGCGAGGATGCGGCGGCGGTCGAAGACCTGCTTGCCGATGCGGTACGTCTCGTTGAACCAGCCGCCTTCGGTGCCGACGCGGAGCCACTCGCTGTACATCTCGGCGCAGACGCTGTGCGGGTTGGACCACTCGGCTTCGACGGCGTCCTTGATCGTGAACGGGTTTCCGAAGCGGCTCGGGCGGCTGACGATCACGCAGTTGTCGGGCTTGCGCCAGCCGGAGGTGCGGCGGCGTTGGATGCGGCTGGTCATGCGGTTCCTCCGTTGCATCTCGGGTGGTGGGGTGGGGTGTACCGCCGGTTTCGGGCCGGTCAGCTACGTCGGGCGGGGGTCGGGCGGGGAACAACGCGCGACAGGGGTTAGGCGGGGTGGCGCGGGGCGGGGACGACAAGCCACTGGCCGTGCTGGTCCTGACCGACCCGGTCGCCGAACAGCGCGGTCTTGGTCCGGCTGCCGTCGGCGTAGGCCATGCCGTCCGGCAGGGGCAGATCGACGCCGATCACGTTCTCGTCGTCGTCGAGGCGGGCCACGGCCTTCGGTTCGGCGGCGAGGATGCCGACGAGCCTCGCGGGGGTGAGGCGCGGCATGCGGTTCATGCTCATCACGCGGCCTCCGCCTGCGCCTTGTGCTGCTCGGGCAGGTCGGTGTCGCACCAGAAGCCGATGGTCAGGTGCATGCCGTGGTCCTCGACGACCTTCCACACGGCGGTCGCCGTGCAGGCGGGGCGCCCGTCCTGCTCGCGGTGGAAATTGCTGGTGCAGTCCGCAAGGTCGGTGAAGTCAGGCAGCACCCAGCCGGCGGCGCGGCGAAAGACGCGGACGATCGGGGCGGCGTCGTCCGAGTCGGTGACCGCGGGATCGGCCGTGGCGATCAGTCGCTCGTAGATGGCGGCGATCTTCTGAAGGTCACGGCAGACTCCGCCGCAGCGTTCCCCGTTGGGCCGCATCAACTCGGAGCCGGTGCGGGCGAGCTGCGTCAGGTGAAGCCGTCCGTGGAGTTCTTCGGCGGTCGCCCAGTCGACTTCGACAGAGGTGATCTTCGGGCTGCGGGTGCACGCCCGGAAGTAACGGCCGGCAACGAGAGTGGCCAGGTTGGTGTAGTCGTCGCGGCGCTTGGACTGCATCCACAGCCAGCGGGCGAACGTCGGCTTCAGGACGAGCAGCGGCAGCTGGCCGTCGTCGGTGCAGTCGTGGGCGTACAGCAGGCCGTTGCCGCGGATACGGATCTCGCCCTCGCAGACGGCGCAAAGGCCGAGACGCGGCAGCGGGACCGGGGTCGGCTCCTTCGTGTGGGCGGGCCAGGAGGTGATCGTGACGGTCATGCGGCAGTCCCTTCTTCGGGCTGTACGGAGGCGGCGGAAAGCCAGGGGAGGCGGACGAACTCGAAGGCGTTCTCGAAGTCCCGGTAGAGCTGGGATTCACCGGCGACTCCGCATGCGGGGCAGCGGCGAAGGCGCGCGCCCTCGACCCAAGTCGTGCGGGCGCAGCCGGAGCAGCGGGTCAGCCACGAGTTGTGGTGCCGGGTGGACGTCCAGCGGATGAAGCCGCCGTGGCGCCGGGCGAGCTTGGCTTTGGAGCGGCCGGGCCAGTGGCGGTAGTCGTCGTGGGTCCACGGGTCGATCGGTGTCGGGGGGTGTCCGACGATGACCATCTCGCCGCCGGGCCAGTCGCACGTGCAGGCGAGGGGGTCGCAGTCGCAGGCGAGCATCTTGCCGAGCTCGAAAGCCTTCTCGATGCGGGGAATGCCGGGGCCTTTGACCTCGAGCCAGATGCCTATCTCGGTGAGGTGGAAGTCGGGCAGGTACTTCGCGCCGGAGTCGAGTTGGAAGGTCTGCGGCTCGTACTCCCAGGTGATGTGGAGGGAGTCGAGGGTTGCTGCCCAGCAGGCTTCGAGCAGGGAGCGGAACTGGGTGCCGCGGTAGATCGTCGGGAGGGCTGCGATGCCGGGCTGGCCGTCGGCGTCTCCGTCCGATGTGCGGGCTCCGCGCAGGTTCGCGGTCGCCTCGCGGTCCTCGCACTCCCGGATGAGGCGCTCGAGGTACGCCTCCCAATTGTTGTACTCGTTCACCAGATCGCTCCTGTCTCGGAGTAGCCGCTGAACTGGTCGGCGTCGATGGGCTTGTAGGAGATCCAGGGCCACCGCTCGCCCTGCTTGATGAAGTTCGGCCAGTCGCGTTCATCGCGGCTGCCGCGCCAGGGGACGACGCGACGGCCGCGGGCGCCTTCAACGTTCTGTGCCGACTTCTCGTCCTCGACGGGGCGCAGGCCGAAGCCGAACTCGGGCCAGCGCATCCAGAGGCTGGAGCCGAGCGGGCGCAGTGAGCGCGGGCCCATGTTGTTGCCATGGGGGGCGTGGGCTTCCATGAGGACGGTGCAGCCAGCGGTGGCCCGGGCTTCGTCGATGACGACGGAGACTTTGCGGGCGAGCTCTTCGTCGTTGGGGTTCCCGGCGTGGAGCCGATAGACGGGGCCGATGATCAACACGTCGGGCTTGATCTTCTCGACGCGGCGCATGGTCCACGCCCGGTCGGACGGCCTGGTCAAGTCGAGGCCGGAGGGGCGGCATTCGATGTGGAACTGGCCGCGCCGCACCGGTTGCTCGAGGCTGTCCGCAGCGGCGAGCAGGGGCCGGAACTTGCGGCGGGAGGCCGCCTCGCCGTTCTCGCAGTCGAGGGTGAGCACTCGGACGGGGTCGATCGTCTTCCAGGTTTCGAACGGATGGATTCCGGCGGCGAGAGTCACGGACAGCTGCCGCAGCAGCGTGCTGTTGTGCGTGGGGATGCACTCGCGACCGACGACGAACATGCCGTCCGGACGGGCGACCTGGATGCAGCGAACCGGTACGGACTCGATCGGGTCGACAGCCTCGATGTAGCGGAGGTTGGCCCGGCGGGTCCTGAGCGGGGCGAGGCGTTCGGCCTTACGGCGGAGCCGGAAGACGGGCAGGTCGGTCTGGAACTGGATGCGGTACCGGGTGCCGACCATGCGGCCGTTGAGAGTTGCTGGTCCCGAGCGGAACACGGCCTTGATGCCGAGGCCGAGGACGAGTTCGTGGAAGTCGCGGGCGAGCCGCTCGTTGACGACGCTGAACTCGCACTTCGCGCTTCCGTTGCCGCGACCGCTGGATGCCGCGCCACCGCCGACCGTGCCGTCGGTGTCCATCAGGCCCTGCAAGAGCGCGAGTCGCTGCCCGATCGAACCGTGCAGGTAGGCCGACGGAATGTGCTTGTCGCCGTGGACGCCGAGGGAACGAAGCAGCCCTGCGAAGGTCGCCGTGCCGCGCTTTCCCTTTCCGGTTCCATCCCCGATGGCCCATGAGTAGCGGGCTGAGAGCTTGCGGACGGGGATGCCAGCGGCCCGGATATTGTCGAGGATCTCCGCGTCGTCGGAGTGGCACGTGATCTGTGAGCTGCGCGAGGTTCCGTCGCCGAGCCATGCGCCGAGGACGTAGGGATCGACCGCCAGCTCTTGCGCCGGGTACTGCAGCGGGGCGCTCGCCTGGACCGAGTGGTTGAGTGTGTGGCCGCCGCGCGCCTGGAGGGTCTCGGCGATGTGCGCGGTGGTGACTACGGAGGGGAAGTGCTTCCGCTTGTGGGCTTGGGCGGTGCCTCGCGGCTTCAGCGGGCCGCGCGCAGCAGCTCGCGCCGTGGCCTCCCGGGACAGCAGGGTCTCGGTCAGCCATAGATGCCCAGCGTCGGCGACGATCTCTGCGCCGTCCGAGAAGCGCATGCGGTAGCACGGCCGGTCGAGCATCGGCTCGGTCGCCGCGATGATGCGGGTCACCGTCCCGTCCGGGGCGAACACCTCCTGCCCGACGGCGAGTGCACCCATGGTCGTCCAGCCCTTCGGCGTGGGCACCAGGGTGTCCAGCGCCAGCGCCTTGCCGCCGCCCTCACTGGCCGTGAGGATCAGCCGGTCTTGCCGCTCGAGCAGGCCGGGCACGACCCAGTCGTAGACGTCCTCCTTCTTGACGAAGTCGAGGATGTCCTCGACGGGCAGGTCTTCGGAGGCCATGCCGCGGTCGCGGAGTTCGCGGGATTCGGCGACGACCCGCTCGATGAGGTTGCTGGTCTCGCCGGTGGTGCTGTAGCCGGCCTGCACGGTGCGGGTGCCGAGTTCGATGAGCGACCTGCGCAGGCCGCGGTCCTGGACGATCTCGGCGTAGTACTCGCCGTTGGCAGCGGTGGGTACGGCGCGGACGAGCTCGTACAGGTACGCGGCGCCACCGATGCGCATGAGGTCGCCGGTGTCGGCGAGGTATTTGCCGAGGGTGATCTGGTCGACGGACAGGCCTCGCGAGTCCATGTGCAGGATTGCCGCGAAAATCAGCTGGTGGCGGGCTTGGTAGAAGGCTGCGATCTCGACGGCGTCGCGGATTTCGGCGAGTGCGGTCTTGGAGAGCAGGCAGGCGCCGAGGGCACCCTGCTCTGCTTCGAAGTCCTGCGGCGGGACGCGCTCGAGCGGGATGTCCGCGTATTCGGGCTCGAGGTCGGTGGTCACTTAGAAGATCCCCCTGTCTTCGGGGCTTTGGCCCACGGCCCGCAGGTGCGGGCGTGGTGTGTGGACGGGGCTACCGGCGGCCGGCTTGGGCGGGAGTTCGCCCCAGCCGCGCATGAAGTAGCGGGCGGAGTCGACGTGGGTGCGGTCGGCGGTGCGCCGGGCGTAGGCGACGAGGGCCGGGATGCCGCACTTGTTGATGAGCGCGATGACCGGGAACCACTGGTTGCCGGTGAACGGCCAGCGGACGACGACGCCGCTGGCGGTCATGCTGTCGACGAGCGGGCGGACGACATCGGGGATGCCGTAGTCGTCCTGCTGCTGCCCCTCCGGCTCCCCCTCTTGCTGGCTGGGAGAGTGGGATGGGGAGTGTGGGTCAGAATCCGGCCCACTAGAGGGCCGGAATCCGGCCCACTCTGGGTCAGAATTCGGCCCACTAGCGTGATCATGGTCAGGGCCTAGTGGGTCAGATTCTGACCCACTAGGAGGGGTGGCCGCATCCTCTAGTGGGTCAGAATCCGGCCCACTAGCGTTGGACGGCCGGGTGTACCCGACAGCCTTCGCAAGCCGATACTGCGACGGCCGCGTCCCCTTACCGAGCTCCTGCAGCTCGAGCTCGCCGGACAACACCGCCGCCTTGATGGCCGCCTTGACCGTCGACCGCGGGGCGTTGAGCGCCTCCATGAAGTCGGCATAGCTCAGCCGCACCACGCACCTGGGAGTGCGCACCTGGTCCGCCACGTAGAGCATGGCGAGCCGGGCGTTCCCCTTCGACTGGGAGTGGTTCCACACCCAGTGCATGGCGTCGAGGGTCACGGGTTTCCTTCTTCCGAGAGTTGCGCGGGTCGTAGTGGATCGGGGCGTGCGTCATCTACGGCGGTTCGGGACCTCTGATCCCTCGCGCAACACGTTCATGTACATCATAGCGGCGAACGCGCTCATGTACATCATGATCGTGAGGTACACTCCCGACATGAGCGCGACGAAGAAGGAGAACCAGAAGTCCATCGCCGAGGTGCGCAACGCGCTCGCCGAAGCGATCGAGAAGGCCCGCTACTTCGACGAGACGACCGTGCTGACCAGCCGCAAGAAGCGCGTCGCCGTCATCGTGGGCATGGACTTCTACGAGCGCGCCCTGGATGCCCTCGGCGAAGAGCGCGAGCTCGTAACCGACTCCGACTGACGTCACGTCCCCTCCTTCCTCCTGGCCCCGCCATCGGCGGGGCCTTCGTCGTGTGCGGGCTAGGCAGCTGCTGCGAGGGCGCGGCGCGCATCGCGGCATGGCGGGCAGACGGGAACGCCGATGCGGTAGTGGGCTGCCGATCCCTGCGGGCTGCCGCACCGTCCGGTCCAGTCGGGCCAGGCTGCTGGGTCGTCGATCAGGTCGTCGTCCCAGGCGCCGGGTGGTGCCCAGCGGCGGTCCGCGGCGAACGTGCGGGCTTGTTCGGCCCAGCGGGTGGGGACTCCGTGCTGTTCGGGGTCGAGCCGCCATAGCTGGTCGTAGAGGGCGGCTGTGGCGCGATGCGTCCCGACGGTTACGAGGTCGCCGACGATGGTGCGGCCGAAGTTGGCGCGGTCCATGCCGAGTCGGCGGGCGAGTTCTGACTGGCTCCAGCCTTTGGCGACGAGGGCTTGGAGTCGGCGGCGCGTGCCGGTGCCATCGATGGCGACGGCCGCGCCGAGATGCTCAAGGATGGGTTCGACGGCGAGGATCGCCTGTGCGTTCTTAGGCAGGATCCGCTTCGATGGGGCGAGGCCGCGTGTGGCATCGCCGTACAGGAGCTTGGAGACCGATCCGCGTGGGACGCCGGAGATCCTGGCCAGACGCATCCAGCCGATGCCGAACTCGCCGAGTGCCTGGACGTGCTGGCGGACGGGTTCGGCGTCGACGAATGGCTGCCAGCGGCCGTAGGCGATGGCGCGGCGCCGGTTGTTGTCGTAGTCGCTGGCTGCCTTGCAGCAGGTGTGGCAGCGGCAGTTTTCGAGGTGGTACTTCGCGTTGCCGTGCGGGCGGGTCGTGGTCGTCATGCGGCCACCGCCAGTTCGGGGCCGCGGTCCTGAGGGGTGTGGATTACGGCGCGCAGCCGTTCCCCGATCCATGCGCCGACCTGCCGTGATACGGCGTTTCCGAAGCCGTCGACTTGATTGCGGGCAGAGCCCCAGACGACGAAGCTGCCCTTGTAGCCGGGGAAGTCGACGTCGAAGCCGCAGCCTCTGCCGATCTCGTACTCCCGCATCATTCGGTAGAAGCAGTCTTCGAGCGGCAACTCCGAGAGGGTGGCCCGCCACAGGGCCGAGATTTGCGATTCGCCCACGCCGTGGGCGACCGTCCCGGCTGCCGTGAGGAGCCCCGGGATTTGGTCCGACGTGAACGTCGGCATCGCCTCGCCGTGCATCGTGGGCACGGTGTGCTTCCGGTACGGGACGACTCCGGAGGACACCACGGCGAGCGTCTCCGAACCGACCTGGGTGGGCAGCGGCTCACCGGCACCACGCGGTGCGCCCTGATAGTTGTCCACGGCGAGCGCGACCGCGGACTCAGCCCACAACGGTTGCTTGACCGGGCCGGTCGACAGGAGCGCCGTCTCCTGCTGGCTGGTCTGCGTCGCCATCGGCTGAAGCAGAAGCCGCTCCGAACCGTGCACTCCCTTCGCCGGCATGAGGATCGCGGGCGAGTTGGCGAACCGCTGACGGCATCGCTCCGCGCGAGCCATTGACGACCGTGCGAGCGGCCCGACGAAGCCGTCCTTGAACGTCTTGACCGGCTTGTCGCCGATCCGCACGCCGAGGTCGGTCAGGTCGAGCGCGGCCAGCGACGGCGTCATCGGCGGGACCACCGCCGCACGGCATGACGGGCACCGGTACTCGTACTGCTTGCCGTATTCCACCGTTCCGGTCGGCGTGGGGCCGGTCTTCCACGTCCATACCGCTTCGACGTCTTTGTCACATCGGCGGCAACGCGACACCGGTCGGTGCTCCAGATCCGGCATCGGGAGGGACTTCTGGACGAACACCCAGTAGCCCCGGTTCCGTGACTGCGGCACCCCGAAGAACTGGGAGTTCAGGAACAGCGCCTTGTGGTTGTAGTCCAGCAGGTCGAACTGCTTGAGCCACCATCGGTATGTGCTGCCGTCGCCCACCTTCGGGCGGTCCGGCAGGGCGGGACCCCACGACTGCAACCCTGTGGTGCACTCGACGAGGATCATCCGCGGCCGGTGCTGGGCCGCGTAGTGAAGCACGCAGTTCGCGGTCGCCCGGTCCCGCTCCGATTTCGTGACGCGTGCTTCGAAGTCGGGGTCGTCCAGCTCGAACAGGGTCAGCCCCTGCTCATATGCCTTGACCGTGTTGGCCTGGGAGTGGTTGACGCAACTCACGCCCGCGACCAAGAGGTCGGCTGCGGGAAGGTCCCGGACGGAGTGGTAGTCGGCTTCTTCAGGGTTCACCAGGTCGGCGATCCAGTGTTCGGCGTTCGGGTGGTTCGCCTCGTGGACCTCGACCTTGTAGGCGTTGTGGTTCGCGGCCATGATCGTCGTAAATCCGGCCATCTCGATGCCCTGGGTCAAGCCGCCGAACCCGGAGAACAAGTCGACGGCGATGAGGTCGTCATGGCGGAAGTTGCGGCGCCTGGTGGCCGGCCGGTGCGTGGCGGTGCGGGTGTTCTTCTTAGACACGGCGGACATCAGGCGGCTGCCCTTTCGGTCGTCTTGGTGGGGGCGGGGTGGCGCTTGAGCGCCTGGTGCAGGTGCGGCCTGGTGACGTCGAGCCGTTCCGCGGCCTGTTCGGTGGTGAGCCCGGAGACCCGCATGAGTTCGCGGGCGTCGTGGGCGAGGTCGGCTTCGCGGGTGGTTGCTGCGGCGCGGGCGCGGAAGCGTTCCTGGTTGAGCTGCTGCACGGTCAAGTCGGCGTGCCGGTCGAGCCACTCTTCGTGGGCGGTCTCGCATCGGGTACACATCGGCAGCTGCTGCCGCTTGTGCATCCAGTAGCCGCGGTCCGTCCCGCAGTGGCCGGTCCAGTCGGGGTGCGCCTGCGGGTCGTCGAGCCGCTCGTCATCCCACGCGGCGGGCGGCGCCCACCCGTTCAGGACGGCCCTGTTGCGTGAGCGGGTAGCGTGCCCGGGTGTCTGCGACAGGACGCTGTACGCGTGTGCGATGCGCTCGGCGAGGACGCGGCGGACCAGTGGGCGTCCGTCGAGGATGGGCACGATGAGTGTTCGGCCGGCCCGGGTGGCATCGGCGATGGTGTACGTGGTGTGGCCGATGGCTTGGAGTGCTTGGAGCCGTCGCCTGCTGCCGGTGGCGTCGATGTACTGGCCGCCGCTGGGTGCGGCCTGAAGTCGCATGATCCGGTTGTGGGTTGTGCGCTTGATGCGGGTCCGGCGGCCGAAGGCGATGTCGCGCAGGTTGGCTGCGGACCCTTCGATGGCTGTGGCGAGGTCGTTCCAGCCGGTGGTCTGGTTCAGCTGGAGGAGGCGTTCGCGCGCCTGCTTGGCGTCGACATGTCCGGGGCGTCCGAGCTGCCGGCTGGCGCGGTCGTGCTTCTTGTAGCGGCGCCGTTCGACGAGGCAGGGTTCGCATTTGCAGGGCTTGCGGTAGCCGCGGCTGCCATTGGCGCGGGCATAGGTTCCGTGTGGCGGCAGGGGCCTAGCGGTGGTCACGAGGCTTCCCCCTCTCGGTGCTGGTTGATGGCGTTCTGCAGTCGGTCGAGTCCGGTGGGCCCGTAGTAGGCGAGGGCGGCGTCGATGAGCAGGTCGTTGTCGGTGCCCCACGCCTGCTGCTCGGCCGGCGGGTCGGTGTGGCGGATGGCGTCGGCGACGATCTGGTCGGCGCCGCGCAGGGTCTGGATGCTGCGGCGGATGGCCCAGGCGGCGAAGGTGAGGAGGCCGGCGGAGATCGCGGCGTTGATGGCGTCCCTCACGGCCGCCTCCAGGGCTTGCTGCACAGCCAGCCGGCGAGCACGCCGGCCGCGGAGGCGGCGATGGCGGCGAGGGGCAGCCAGGCGAGGTTGATGTGGTTGAGGCGGTCCATCACGACGCCTCCCCGAGCCCGTCGAGGGAGAGTTGTTCCTGCCGCGGTTCCGGCAGTTGGACGACGTCGGCCTTCTTGCCGCCAGCAGCTGTGGAGATCGGCTTCGCGAGGAGTTCGGCGAGGGCGTCGAATTCCGCCATGGCTTCGCGGAGATCGGCCCGGATCTCGTCGAGGATCTCGGCGGGCGACCGGAACTCCGGTTCGGGTGCTTCGGGCGTTTCCCGCTGCGGCCAGACAGTCGCTTTGGCTTCGGCTGGCCGGGTGGCGGGGATGGTGACGATGACGGTGGGTACGTCGGTGCCAGACTCAGCGAACGCGCCCTCGGCCACTGCCTCCGCCGTACCACCGCGCTGCTCGACGAGCGCCCGAAACTTTGCCGTCTTGCGGGTCTGGTACGTCACCGCCCAGAACATGACCGACACCAGAAGCCCGTCCGGCTTCAGGAATCGCAGGGCGTGCTCTACGTGGGCCATGTCCGCTCCCTTGGTGAAGGGCGGGTTCATCACGACGCAGTCGTAGCGGGGTTCCGGGGGCACGGCGAGGAAGTCGGCGACGCGCACCGTGCGGGCCGCGCCGGTGTCGGTGAGGACGCCCGCGTATCCGGAGTCCCGTTCGAAGCAGTCGACCAGGCCGCCCGCCGCCGCTGCGGCGGTGGCGATGGCGCCCGACCCGGCGGACGGCTCGAGCACCTCCATGCCCGGCTTGAGGTCGGCCAGTTCGATGAGCCGCTGGACCACGGAAGCGGGGGTGGGAAAGTACTGCGCGTCCTGTCGCTTCTCCCGCAGGGTCACCACCTGCCCGGACGCGATAACGGGGGCTATCGCCTCGGCTGCGTCGCCAGGGAAGACGTGGGCTTGCACGCTGGTGGTCCAGCGTCCGCCGACGGCTTCGAGAACCTCGTTGACCCGCTGGTACAGCTTCGGGTCCATACGCGGGCCTGTGAGGATGAGCCGCGGCCCGTCGGTTTCGGCCCGGTCCGTCAGCGCGGACAGGACGTCGTCGGTGAGTTTCACGCTGCCGCCGCCTTCCGCTGCTCGACGCCGGTCTTGATGCGGCCAGCGGTGCGGCGTGCGGCGGCGATCCCGCGGCCCTTCGCGGTCAAAGTCCAGACGGCGATGCGGTGTCCGTGGGTGTTGGCCTGCGTGGACGGCACGGTGCGGCCGGTGTGGGCGATGATCCCGCCGGTGCGCAGGCTGTTTATGGCGGCGCCGAGGAAACCGTGCCCGAGCTCGGGCAGGACGTCCCTCAGGTCGTTGCAGGACCATTCGTCGTGGCGCTGACCGAAGTGGAAGACGGCCTGCTCGACGATGAACTGGTCCCAGGAGGACTGGTCGGCTATCTCCTCCAGCAGGAGATCCTTATCGGCGATGGCGAGACGTTCGGCAGGGGTGAGGCGGCGGGCCATGGCGGGCTCCTTACGGCTGTGATGTCCTTGGCTGGTGGCGACCGGCCGTATTTCGGGTACGGCCGGCCGCCGAACGGGGTGGGCTACTGCTGGTCGGGCGCGGGCGTGGCTGCGGGCTGGGGCTGAGCTTCGGGTTCGGTGTTCAGCCAGGTGAGGAGCGGGCCGGCGATGTCACGGGCTCCCTGCGGGCGCTGAATGACCTTGCGGTTCAGCGCCGGGCACCGGGACTTGAGGACTTCGAGCGTGTTGTCGATGTCCATTGCCACGGCGACGTCGAACTCGTACTCGATGCCCTTGCGCTGCTCGGGACGGGTGCCGACCTGCTTCGGCTTGCCGCTCTCCAGCACCCACTCGGTGTAGGAGCGCATCGAGGCGACGACGTGGCCGGGGTAGGCGAGGATCGCGGCGACCATGTCGTTCTGCATTGGGGTGCCGTCCTTCCAGCCGGCGAACTTGTTGCCGCCGTACCTGCTGCTGGCCTTCTCGACCTGGTCGAGGGTGCCGTCGGTGCCCTTCCAGAAGTGGCTGAGGCTGTCGACGAAGACGGTCGGGTATCCGGCCTGTGCGGCGGCGTCCAGGGCGCGGGCGAGGTCGCGGGGGTCGTAGCGGTCCATGGCGAGGGTGTCGAACTGGATGCCGCCGATCCCGGCGTAGAGGCTGGCGGCCCCCTTCTCGGTGTCGATGACGGCAAACCGGCGGCCCTCAGACAGGCCGTGGCAGATGCCGAGGCCGGTCCAGGTCTTCCCGGAGCCGGAAAGGCCCTGGATGGACAGGCGGGCCTTGCGTCCGGCCTTGCTGGCGGGGCTGAACGCGAACTGTGCGGCCGAGCCGTTCTGTTCGGCGGCCGGGCGTCCGGTGCGGACGGGCGGCGGAAGCTGGTTCACGAGTTCTCCTCTTCGTACTTGCGCTCGACCCACTTGGGGAGCGAGATGTAGGCGGTGCCGTCGCTGTAGGCGGGCCAGTAGCCCGTGGCGCGGCACTCGGCGTAGGCGTGCAGGGCGCGGTCGTTGAGCTCGCCGCCGATGACGCGGGCAGGGAAGTCGAGCTCAGCGACGGTCACCAGATAGGGCGGCTGCTTCTCCTGGAAGATGAACTTGAAGGAGCCGGAGGCCGGGATGAGGCCAAGGTGGACGGCGCCGCGCCGGTAGAAGTCGTCCTGCTGGTGGTAGCCGTACTCGTTGACGGCTTTCTGTAGGTAGTCGGGGTGCACGGAGCGGGCGGACTTGTAGTCGACGAGCTCCTCGGGGCGCAACCAGTCGATGCGGCTGCGCCGCCAGATCCCGTGCTCCTCCCAGAAGATCGACTGTTCGGCGAGGCCGCTGCCCGGGATGAGGAGGTACGACGCTTCGGGGTGCCGGGCGAGTGCCTCGGCCATGTCGTCGATCCGCTGGCGAGCCTCGGCCTTGAGGGGAACACCGCCGGACGCCCGGATCGCGGCGACGCGTGCCTTCGTCTCGTTGGTGTCCCAGCGCTTCTCGTCGACGACGACGAGCTCCGGCCCGTTGCCGAGGATTACGGTGTGCGCGGCGGTGCCGAACTCGAACTCGGGCTTGTAGGGCTCGGGGTTGTCGAGGAAGTACTTGAAGCGGGCGGGGCAGTCGGCGAGGCGCCGGGCGCCGGTTGAGGAGAGGCTGCCGCCGGGGATGGGGTCCGAGTGGTACAGATCGGCGGGGATGTCGTACATCCCGGGCTGCGCCTCGGCCGAGGCTTCGACCTCCACCGCGGCGGTCACTGCTGGCCGCCGAAGCTGCCGCGGGAGGCCTCGCGGACCATGCCGACGAGCTGCTCGTCGCTGGCGGCGTAGAAGGCGTCGGCCTTGGTGATGGCGTCGTACACGTCGCGAGCCCAGCGAGCATCCCCGAGCGCGGTGTGGGCGATGTCCTTTGCCGGGGGCTCGATGCCCATGAGCCGGGACAGCTCGTAGGACTTCCAGCCGTCGTCGAGAAGTCGGTCGGCTCGGGCGTAGAACTCGGCGTCGCAGTGCTGCTTGGTCAGCGTGTACGCCTGCCCGTACAGGTGGCCGACGGCCATGGTCGCGACGTCGACCGTGCGGTAGTGCCAGCGAGGAGTGACGCCCGCCTCATGGAAGATCTTCGACAGGAACCGGTCGTCGAAGGCGGGGTTGGATCCGACGAGCATGGCGCCGTCGAGGACGGTCATCAGGTCGTGCATGAGGTCTGCCTCGGTAAGCGGCGTGACCTCGTCCGCTGTGGCGGTGGAGATCTCGATGGCGAACTCCCCGTCGGGGACGGCGAATCGCTGCTCGTACTGGTTGATCTCCAGGGCCTTGGGGTCGGCCTCGGTGAGGCTGGTGCGGACCTGGAAGAGGTACTCGTGATCTGCGTAGCCGGGGCGACGCAGGATGACGGCGATCTCCCACGCGTCGTGCTTCCGCGGGTCTAGGCCGGTGGTCTCGGTGTCGATGAAGGCGAGAGGCCGAGGGGCCTTCGCGGGGCTGTTGGTGCTCATGAATCCTCGTTTCTGGGTGTGGCGAAGGGAGTCGCCGGCGTTGCGGCAGGAGGAACTCGGGGCTACTGGGCGGCCTTGCGTCGACGTCGCCAGTCACGGCTGCAGGCCCGGCAAACCCGATACGGTTCGCGGCCCGGCTTCTTCGGCTCGCGGAGGCGGGTGTTCTCCGGGGTGAACTCGTGCCCCCGGATGCAGCGCCACTTGCGTGTGTTTATGGCGCTTGGGCTCAGGCTGCGCAGGTTGTTTTCGAAGCCGGTAACTGGCTCCAGGTGCGCCGGGTTGATGCAGCGTCGGTGCCAGCAGTTCCGTCCGCCAGGGCACTTGTCGTCTGTGGAATGGCAGAGATGATCGAGCTGCAGGTCGGCCGGTATGGGGCCCACCATGGCTTCGTAGACGATGCGATGCGCCATCTTCGTGACGCCCGCCGACTTGAGCATTCCGTAGCCGTTGGTGCTGGCCTTGCCCGTGTAGATCCAGCAGCCACCCCAACCAGGCGTGACACGCGCGCGAGCTCGCTGAGGAGCAGGTAGGACCGATTGCTGACGCTTCGAGCGATGACGCCTACTGGGCCGCTCAATTGGGGTGTAGTCGCCGCGGCTCTTGACATCCGCGAGCAGCTTGCGATAGCACTTCTCGCACCGCCCGCGGCGGATCTTGCCGATCACCTCGATTCGGCAGTCATCGCACGTTCGCGCAGTCATTTCGCTCTCTCTTCGTCTTGGCGCCGGAGGCCTCGCCGCCCGTGACCGGGGGGTTGGTGGGGCGGCGGGGCCTCGGCTGCGGCGGAGCGGCTGGGGGGAAGCTGCTCGACGCCGCGTCTATGTGGGGGTTGTGGTCAGTCGGCGTCGGCGAGGGTGACGATCCGGTCGTGGGCCTCGTTGAACTGGTTGATGTCGAGGCCCATCCACGGCACGGTGTGCGACATTGCGATCAAGATGTCGTAGGCGCTGAGCCCGTCGGCCTTGGCCTCGGCCGCCGCTTCCTCGACGTCCGCGTCCGTGTACACACCGTTCCTGCTGACGTCACCGCGCATCTGGTACTCCGGGCGCGCGGGCAGCACCGGGTAGTAGCGGGCGGCCTTCGCGAAAAGCTCGTCCGCGTCGACGGTGGCGCGCAAAGCGTCCATGTCCTGCGTCCAGTTGACGAGCGCCCCGAAGACCTCGGCGGTCTTGACGGCGTCCTCCTCCGTCATGGCGTCCGCCACGGCGCGGCCGGACGTCTCGTGGCCGATGCGCCACCGGTGCGGGCTGGACGGGTGCATGCCGTCCGGGATGCGGTAGACGAGCAGACCGGGCGCGATCTCCTTTGCGAGCGGCACCGTGTACACCTGGCCGTCAGCCAAGGCGAGTTGGTAGTCGCGGACTTCACCGATCATCGGGAATCCCTTCCATGGGATGCTGGTGGTGGACTCCCGCCGACTTCACCTCGGCGGGGGTTCTTGCGTTGGGCCGCCGGCCGTGGCGGGAGCGGATCACCGCCAGGCCGGCGAGTCAGGTGGTGACGGGCATCGCGTACACGGGCCAGACGGCCTTCTGTGGCTGGTCGAGGATCGGCAGCTGCTGCGTCTCGTCGTTGGCCGTCGAGCGGTACGGCACCGGCGAGACGTAGGGCAAGACGACGGTCGGCGAGTACGGGCGGACCATGGCGCTCGGCACTTCGCGGATCTTTGGCCGGGCATTGATGACGGCCTGCCGGAGACGCTCCTGTTCGGCCTTCGCGCGGATCGTCTTGTGCCGCAGGTCCGCGTTGGCCTTCAGTAGCCGCCCGTTCTCCTCGTCGGCCGCGGCGGCCCGCAGGGAGTACCGGCTGGCGGCGAGGATGCTGCTGGTGAGCTCGCAGATGAGTTCCTCGTTCCGGGCGATCAGCGCCCGGTTGTCGGCCTCGACCTGGGCGAGGCGGCATTTGAGTTCGGCGATCCGGTCGGGGGCCCTGTGGCGGCGGACAGTGACGGTGGTACTCACGCCGCCACCCCCGCCTGCAGGCTGGCCGCGGTGTCGCGGAACGCCTTGGCAACCTGCCGCTTTTGGCGGCCCTTGGCGTCACTCCACACATGGATCGGCTGGCCGACGGTGGTCGTCAACGCGGTGATGGCGGCGTCGACGAGGTCGCTGTGCTGTGGGTACGCGGACGGGTAGCGAGGCTCCCCGTAGGCGGCGGCCAGAACAGCGCCGACAGCGCACACGGGGACGTCGGTGAGGGCTTCACCCGCGTCGGCCTTGGTCTCGTCGTACAGCCAGCCCTTGTGATGCCCGACCCGTTCCAGGTGGGCTTCCGCCTTGGCGAGGAGGTCGGAGACCTCGGTCGGGGTCGGTGCGGTAGTCGTGCTCACGACGCTCCCTTCAGCTGCTGGTTTTCGGCGATGGCCACGGCGACTTCGGCTTCGAGCTGGACGGTGTGGGCGGTGAGGCGGTCGTTGAGCCAGGCCACGAGGTCGTTGAACAGGACCGCGATCGGCGACAGGCTGGTCGGGATCGGGATCACGGCCGCCTCCGCTGCTTGGGGCGCAGCCCGAGTGCGTCGAGGAGTTCAAGGACTCCGGCAGCGATCACCGGGTCCATGGCCAGCTCCTGGCCGGCGAGGCGTGGCAGTCGGTCGTCAAGCGGATGCGGATGCTCGGCGGCGATCTGGTCGGCGACACGGACCGCGGCCCGGCGCTGCAGTACCGCGTCCGCGGTGGGCGGCTTCGGCCCGTAGTCGGCGAGTTCGACGCCCATCACGCCACTCGCCTCTGCTGCCAGGTGGTGAGCTGGTTGCCGTCTGCGTGCCAGGTCTGCGGCCGGTTCCAGTCCGCGGCCGGGAACGCGCCCTGCATCAGGGCGGCGAGGCGGGCGGAGCCTCCGCGGGGCAGGTTGAGCCGGTTGCCGTCGGTGTCGAAGCACTGGGCGATGAACACGCGGTGCACTTCGCCCGTCGCGTCGGACCAGTGCGGGGCAAGGAGCACCGTCACCGCGGCCGGCGCGATCGTGTGGATGCGCCACGGCAGCTGCCGCTGGTGCCTGCGTCGGCGTCCGGCGGAAGCCTTCCGCGGGTGCAGCGGGTGGGCTTCCCGGTCGGCGGTGCGGCGGGCCCGCTGCATCTCCAGCAGTTCGCCGCGCACACCCCGCGACCAGGCGCCCATGTCCGGTCCGTAGACAGCCGCGAAATCGGCGTCGAGCTGGACCAAGGCTTGCTCCACCTCGTCCGCCAGCGGGCGGGGCTCGATGACGGTCGCCATGTCAGGCCACCGCCGCTGCGACGAGGGCCAGGTTGGGGGCGTAGCCGACGAGTTCGACGTGGGCGTCGGCGATGGTCGCGGAGCCGGTGAGGACGAGAGTGGTGCCGCCGCTCTGCGTGTTGTGGCGGACCGCCTCCGGGGCGATATCGAGGGCCTCACGCCAGGCCTCGAAACCGCCGAGGTCGCCGTGTACGGACAGGGTCAGGCAGTGCGGGTGATGCGGCGACATGCCCACGTGAGGTGCAGTCAGATCCGGGTGGTCGGCTGACAGGAGACGCAGCAGAGCCAGCGGGCGGGACAGGTCAGCGAAGGTCGTCACAGCATCTCCTGGGGGCGCTTGGTGAGGTTCACGCGGAAGACGGGGATGGTGGAGTCGGGGTCTGCGTCGTGCAGCCAGTGCCGCTGTTCCTTGAGCTCACCGCGCGAGCCGGGCTTGGCCGCGGTCTCCGGGTGGGCGAGGAGTTCGGCGAGGTGGTCCATACGCGCCTCGAACCGCTCCTTAGCGATCCGGCGCTCCAGCTCGGGGAGCGGCACGTCCAGAGCGGCGAGGTCCGCCGACAGCGGGACACCTCGCTCGGCGATCCGGGCGGCCAGGGACGGGTCGATGGCGGTCATGAGGTCACCGCCTTTGTGAACGCCGGACCGCGCCGCCACTCGCGCATCGGACGGCCGAGGCTCAACCGCCAGGCGATCGGGCCGTGGCACTTCCGGTACGGGTCGTGGAGCCACTCGCGGCCGAACGCCGTTGCCTCGCAGCCGGGGCACTTCTGCAGCGGGCCGACCTTCGCCACGCCGCGGTTCGAGTTCGCCTGCGACCGGAACGCTTCCTGCCGTTGATGCTCGTCCGGCCGCTCGAAGTCCAGGTAGCCGTCGAGGACTTCGGACTCCTTGAGCGGGATCTCCGAGTAGTCGTCCGCCCAGTAGGCGAGCGCGTCGTCCTCGTTCTCCGCGTCCACCCACAGGAGGCGGGTCACGGTCTCGGTGACGATGATCGGGAAGCTGCGCTCGTTGACGCCGTAGGCGGTCCGGGGCAGCGTCTCCTCAAGGAGAGACTGCACGTCCCAGTCATGGCCGTCAGGCACCGGGCGCGGCCACGACTCGTTCAGGTAGCGGTGCGATCCCGCGTGCTTCAGCTCCTTGTCGCAGGAGCTCCAGGAGTCGCCGGGCTTCGGCTCGTTGCACTTCATGCCGTCACCGCCTTCGCGGCGTCGTACTGGCCGATACCCCACAGAACGGCGTGGCAGGCGAAGAGGAACTCCCACGAAAAGTCGTCGAACGACTGCTCCCACTCGGCCGGAAGCCGCAGCCGGAAGTCGCCGTGCTGGAACGATGCGACCGCGAACTCGGCCGTGCCCCGGTACTCCGTGTTGTGCTCGTCGGAGTGCAGGATCTGCTTCGTCACAGCCTCGACGGCGTCCGGGTAGTAGCCCTCGACCGTCGCGGCCTCGTCCAGCACCCAGGCACGGAACAGGTCCTCCGACCAGTCCCGAACCTTCCCGGCGGTGACCTTCTCCTGCCAGTAGCCGGGGTTGATGCCGCCGCTGCTCGATCCGCGGAACACGTCGAACATGTCCTCGGTCGGCCACACGGAGAAGCCGAACGAGAAGCCGTCACCGCGCAGGAACACGTTGTGCGGCCACGTGAGCAGGTCGAAGCGGTAGAAGCCGCCCTTCGGGTTCGCGCACTTCAGATGCCGGTACAGCCCGTCCTCGTGCAGGATGGTCATCTCGTGGCCGCGCGTCTCCCGGGCGAACCGGGCAGCGGAAGCGGAGTAGTCGGTGCTCATGCCGCACCGCCGTCGCGGGGCTGGATGACCATGTCGTTCTTGTCGGCCCAGTCGCGGGCCTGCTTCTCGTTGTTCTGCTTGACGAACTCCTGGAAGTCCGCGTAGCCGTAGGCGAGGTAGACGATCGGCCCGAACTTGAGGTCGGCCGAAGCGTTGCCATCCGAGTCGACCTCAACAGTCAGACCGTGGATGTTGGCGAACTCCTCCACCGCAGGGTTCGTGGTCAGCGGCAGAAGCATCCGGCTGTTGGTCGGGGCCTCAATCTGCGGGTTCTGCTCCAGCCAGTCCGCGAACTCGCGGAGACCCGCGATGTACTCGGTCCGGTGATCCTGAGACGATGGCTTCACGTGAAGCCCCTTTCGTTTCGTGAGGTTGAGGGGTGGATCGCGCGGCTCTCGGGCCGCGAGGCCCCTGCTGCCGGTGTGCGAACCGGTGGTGGGGGCTTGCCGCGTTAGGCGGCGGTGGCGAGCTGCGGTGTGGCGTAGTCGGGGATCCCGAGGTAGTCGGCGACGGCGCGGGCCGGGAAGCGGAGCGTGCGGCGGCTGCTGTCCGGTGTGGCGATGTCGATGACGCAGCGGCGGGCGAACTCGGGGTCGTCGTCGACCCGCATGCGGATCCACATGTCGCTGACCTTGAGCCAGGCTCGGAGCTCGGTCTTGGTGAGCAGGGGGGATGCGACGCGCAGCGGTGTGGGGCTGGGGGGGTGCTCCACGGCTTTTCCTTTCGTCTGTTGCGGAAGATTTTCCAGTGAATGTGGAAACTGCTGGCACGAAAAAGGTCACGTGGGGGTGGGGTCTGCGAACAGTTCCTCGACGGGCTTATCGAGCGCCTTCGCTACCAGGTCGCAGGAGCGTCTCGCGAACGGGTCGCGCCCACTGGGTCCGGTGGCGACCATGTGGCCGATGGCGGAGCGGCTTATGCCGTAGCCGGCCGGGTCGGCTTCTTTGGTCTTCTCGGCGAGGCGCTCGATGGACAGTCCGGCGTCGCGCATCGCGGTGCGGATGGGCTGACCGTTGTCCAGTCGGTGCATGGGTTGCCCCTTCGTGGCCGAGAGTTGATGCCGTGTGACCGAATGTGGAAGTCGGCACTGGCTTCGTTTCCACATTCAAGGTTGGATGTGGATGGATGTCAAGCGAACAAGCAGGGAAAAAAGCCTTGGCCAGCGCTTCCGCATATGCCAGAGCTTCCGCATGTGGAAATCACTACAGGTCAGATGCGTCGTCGTGACTTGTAGTGAATGTGGAAATCCCCGATGCTTCTACATGTGGATGACCTTGCAGCTCTCATCGAGCGCGTGATGGACGATCGGGGCTGGACACTGACCACCCTCGCCCGCCGCTCCGGCGTCTCCACGTCCACGATCCACTCATGGAAGAGCGGCGAGCGCGCAACCGGCAGCCGCGGCCCCTCCCCAGCCCTGCTGCGCAAGTTCGCCGAAGGCGCCGGCCTCACCGTCGCTGAGGTCTTCGAAGCAGCCGGCCGCACCATCCCCGCACCCATGGACGACGAGTCCGAGCGTCGCTTCCTCCACCTGTTCCGCAGCCTCGACGCTGCAGACCGGAAGGTAGTCGAGGCCACCATGCAGGCGATGAGCGCGCGCCAGAAGTCCTGACGTAAAGAATCTTGCGATTCTGTACAACCATTTGCGGACTTCATCTTCTGCTCACTAAACCCGTATAGCCGCTTCACGAACGGTAGTTGTCAGTTGTACCGTCGTAGCTCTGCCGTACCTCCACCTGCGGCCGGGCTACGTCAGCCGTTCCTGCTGTTGGGGGTCGCATGTGCGCAATCGTCGTCGTGGAGGACATCAGCCCGCAGGCGCCGCAGTGGGATCGAGGCAGGGTCGCCATCGTCATCGGTGACGGCCTTGACTACTTTCAGGCGCTGCGTCAGGTACGGGCGCTGCTCGTGTGGCTGGGCGCCCCGCAACACGGGCTGGGTGCGACATGCTGGTGCGGAGAGTTCATAGAGGTGCCCAAGCAAGCCCGCGTCCCCGACCAGCGGCCCGCCAATCGGCGCGAGGAGATCCGGCATGCCCCGTAAGGCGCGCAACAACCCCCGGCAGATCCGTATCAAGTCCTGCGGCTGCAAGGCCTGTACCGCCCAGTTCCGGCCCGGCGAGGATGCGACCCGCAAGTCCTGCACCGGACCGTGGCAGGCCCGCTACCGCGATCCGGCAGGCAAGCAGCGTGCCAGGACGTTCTCCGGCGAGAACGCGAACAAGAAGGCCGTCGCATTCCTCGACAAGACCCGCGACCAGGTCCGCTCCGGGTCCTTCGTCGACCTGGACCGCGGGCAGGTCACCATCGACGACTGGCACGCCAAGTGGCGGCCGACGCGGCGTATCGCCGCCAACACCGACGAGACGGTGGACAGCGTGTGGCTCAACCATGTGCAGCCGCACTTCGGTTCGTGGCCGCTGGTGTCGATCGGGAACCTGGACGTCGAGGAGTGGATCGCCAAACTGACCACCAAGGTGGGGAAGGCGACCATCGACAAGGCGTACCAGATGCTCCACGGGATGATGGCGTCCGCTCTCAAGGACCGCCGGATCACACACAATCCGTGCGATGGCGTGAAGCTGCCGAAAGCACAGCCGAAGCATCCCGACGATCTGATGCCGCCCACCTACGACCAGCTGGCGGAGATCCGCGGCGAGTTCCCCGAGCACTTCCACCCGTTCCTGGTCGTGGCCGAGGAGACGGGGCTCCGCTGGGGCGAGATGGTCGGGCTGCGGCGCTGCTGGGTGAACTTCGACGACGACAGCATCCAGGTCCGGGAGACCGTCATCCAGGTGCGCGGCAGGATGCAGCGGAAGGCGTACCCGAAGTCGGCGGCCGGCTGCCGCACCGTGCCACTGTCGGCGCGTGCCGCACACGCACTGAAGGCGCACCTGGAGAGGAATCCGGCGGCGGCGACCCGGACGGCTCCGGGCAGCGGCATGCATGCGGAGGAGCTGGTGTTCCGTTCGCCCTGGGCGGGCCGGAAGGTGAAGGGCCGTCCTGTCTTCGACGGGGTGATGGACCGGGCGGGCTTCTGGCGGAAGTGGAACCGGGCGACGGACAACACGGGGATCTCGCGCAAGGTGGAGAATCCACAGACGGAGCGGATCGAGCGGTGGCCGCACTTCCATGACGTGCGGCATGCGTTCGCCTCACGGCTGCATGAGCTCGGGATTCCGGAGGCGGACGCGCAGAAGATCCTGGGGCATGAGCGGGGCGCGAAGATCACGTGGTTGTACACGCATGCGAGTTCGAACTCGGTGACGAGTGTGCGGGCGGCGCTGGACGGCGGCGGCCTGCGTCGTGCGGTGTAGCGGGCCGCGAAAAGTCCACAACCCGTCCACGCAACCACATCAACTCACATCTACTTACATCCGAAAGTGGCGGGGCATATACGTGTCCTGACCTGGGGTTTCCCGGCCGTCAAGCCTTCCACCAGTGTGGATGCCCGCTCCACATCCGCTAACCCTTTTCCCGGTTCAGGTAGTTGTAGACGGTGAAGCGGCTCACGCCCAGGGCGCTCGCCACCGTCTCCACTCCGTGCCGCACGGAGAAGGCGCCGCGGGCCTCCAGCACCCGTACGGCCTCCTGTTTGGCCTTGCGGTCGAGGTCGGCCAGGGGCTTGCCCTGCTTGCGCTCCAGGGCGGCCAGGATGTGATCGAGCGAGTCGGCCAGCTGCGGCAGGCGCACGGCGATCACGTCCGTGCCCTCCCAGGAGAGCACGACGTCGTCGGGGCCGGCCTGGTCGGGCGCCACCATCTCGCCCCCCATGGCGTCGACCAGCGGCTTGACCGCGGCAACGAAGGGGTCATCCCCGGCGCCGGTCACTTGTCGCCCTCCCCGACCACGTTCACCTGCAGCGAGACCCTGGTCGCCCCCGCCTCCAGAGCCTTGCGCAGCAGTGCGTCGACCGCGGTGAGCACCGCGTCCGCGCCCCCCTCCGCGGTGTTGCCGAACGGCCCGACGTCCACGGCGTCCAGTTCGGCCGCCTCGATGACCTCACGGGCGACCAGCGCGTGCGGGGGCGCCTCGTCGAGATCGAAGGGCTCGGTCGTGAACTCCACTCTCAATCGCACTGTGCCCCCATGGCATCGGCTCTGGCCTGCGCGTTCTCTCAGTCCTCCGACTGAGAGGGCACATCCGGGGCACATCCCCCCGCCAGGGCACCCAACGCCCGGTCCACCGCCGCCCTGGTCTGTTCCTCCGACTCAGGGAAGAGATGGCTGTAGACGTTCAGGGTCATCGCAGCGTTGGTGTGCCCCAGTCGCTCCGACACGACCTTAACGGACTCTCCCGCGGCGATCAGCATCGCTTCCATGCGGGCATCGCCCGAATCGGCGGCAACCCCACCCTGGCGTCCCTGCTGTCGGTCTTCCGCGCCCGCTCCCGCAAATACCAGGTCTTCACCTTCCCCGAAGGCCCGCAGCTGCGCAGCAAGACCGACGAGGACCGCTGCGTCCTGGCCACGGCCCGTCACCCGGGACGCCACCGTCGAGGTGCGCCCGGCCGCGGAGTGTGCGACAGCCACGGACGAGCAGTGCGCAGTGGACCTGAGCAGGGACATGGCGCACGACGGGACGGCCACCGCGGACGAGCCCGGCCAGGGTGACTTCGACGGATCCGGCTGGAGTTACGACGCCGGCCTGCTGCCGGCCGCCGGTCCTGTCACCTGGGACGGCGTGCGGTACGAGGCACCCGATCCGACCGGGACCGCGGCGAACTTCGTCGAGGCCCGCGGCCAGACGCTGCTGTTGCCCGCCCACAGCCACGGCACCCTGCGCATGGTGGCGGCATCGCACAACGGGCCGGTGACGACCGGGCTGACCGTCCGATACGCCGACGGCAGCAGCACTGAGGTTCCGCTCAAGGTCGGTGACTGGGCCGAAGCGACCCCCGACGGCAGCACCGTCGTCCTCGACATGCCCACCGGATCAAGGCCGGCCAAGGCGTCGACGGGCCGCCGGTTCGGCTGTTCGGCAGTTCCATCGCGTTGGACGACACCAAGGTGATGCGCTCGTTGACGCTGCCGGACGATCCGCGGGTCGAGGTGTACGCGATCACGCTGTCGTAGGCGGCTCCCGGGGGCGGCCGTCGGAAGCCGTCCGGTGAAGCGGGTGTACGCACCGCCGGTGTCCACGGTGACCGGTAGCCGCCGCATCGCTGTGGTGCCGGGCCTGGCAAGGGGCCGCAGCTCGTGCGGAACGCCGGGGCCGATCATGCCGAACACCTCAGGCAGGCGTGGACTTTGCGACCGCTGCGCGTCTGGCGGACCTCGGTCGACTGTGCAAGGTACTGGACGATGCCGGTGCCGCGGCCGTGTTCGTCCGGGGCGATGTCAGGACGACGGCGCTCCACGGCTATTCCGGAATCACTGACCACAATGTGCAAAGTGCCGTGATCGAGGACGAGCAACAGGGTCATGCGCTCGCGGCCGTACTGGGCGGCGTTGGCGGCGAGTTCGTCGACGATGAGAGCGGCGGAGTCCCGCTCGCTTGCGGGAACACCCCAGTTCTCCAGCAGATCGGCCGCGAAGTGACGAGCGGTGGAGACGTGTGCCTCCTGCGCGGGCAAGGTGAGCAGCGCCTGGTGACTCAGGGGCTGGGAGAGCGGTGAGCTTGCGCGGGGGGAATCGGTCACAAACATGGTCTTCTGGCTCTTCTGTGGATGTGCGGAGACCGGAACGTGGGAGGACCGCCAAAACCATCGAGGGGCAGTCGGTATGCCGGATCCTGCATGGGAGCGCTCATTCAGTTCCACGGGCGGCGCACGCCAAACGGTTCGAGTTATTCGCGCCTTTTACCCGACTTCTTGCGAGTCCGGGTCAATGCCCGCGGTGGCTACGGCGACGTCATTCGGGGCCACCGAGGCGTCGCAGACCGGCCTCGATCTGTGAAGACCGCGGCCCGTGAACGCGGGCCGGAGTCCGGAGTTGAGTTGCCGTACTCGGCGGGCCGGGCGCGCAGGTCTGGGCGCTGAGCGTAGTGGAGGCCGGCGCCGGTGAAGCGGGCGTCCTTGCCTGGCCTTGGCATCCACCGCGTGGGGCGTGGCGAAGGACCGCCCGCGGTGCCCCTGGGGCGGGACGCTCCCGCGCGCCGGGCGCGCAGGTCGTCTTCAGCCGGGGGCAGGACCCGACGCGTTCGAAGACCACGGCCAATGCGGCGATGCGGGAGCCGGCGAGGGCGCACCGTGAGGAGTCGGCCGGGTACGCCAGGAGCCCGCTCGACGCGGCGTCGGGCGGGCTCCGCTCGCCTCACGCCCGGATGGTGACCAGTTTCTGACCGTTGCCGGCGAGGATCTCAAAGTGCTCGATGGCTCCCGGAGACATGGCAACCGCCCCTGGGACCGTGGTGCCGGGAGGGTACTCGCCTGCCCGCCAGGTGGCGCCGTCCGCCCTGGCCCCGCCGGGCCCGACCGCCTGCAGCCGGCAGGTGATTCCAGCGGGCGCCCCCCTGGCGGAGACCTGCAGGACACTGCCCCAGACGGAGGGCGAGACCTTCACCGAGGCGGAGACGCCGGTGGTGGGATCGCTTCCGGAGAAGGTGCGCAAGGCAGCCGGCGCGGTCGGCCCAGGCTGCGTCGCCTGACTGCCCACGGATCCGATGGCCGCCAGCCATGTGCCGCCAACCGCTGCCGCGATGAACGTCAAGGAGGCGGCGGCGCCGGCCAGTTGCAGACGCCAGGTCCTGCGGCGCCGGGCCGCGGCCTGCTGGAGCAGCCTCTCCAGCACACCCACCTCGGGCGCCTGCGACACCGCAGGCGCGGCGGGCCGTTCGGGCAGGGAGCCCTGCGCGTTCTCGGCTGCCCGCGCCACCAGCCGGTCGGCCAGGTCCCCGCCGGCCGCCGGCACCGTCTGGCCTGCGGCTTCGGCCGCGGTCACCGTCGCCAGCAGCGCGGGCAGTCCCGCCAGCTGGGCGTGTTCCGCCTGGCACTCGGTGCATACCGTGAGGTGGGCGCGCACCTGCTCCATGTCCGCCGGGGGCAGCGTGCCCAGGACGTATCCTCCCAGCGCCAGCCGGAGGGCCTCGTGGTCCGCGCTCATGGTCGCCACCTCCTCCATGCCACGGTCATGACTCGATGCCCCGTTCCTGCAGCGCCAGCCGCAGGGCGTGCAAGGCGTAGTACGTCCGCGACTTCACGGTGCCCAGCGGGATGCCCAGCACCCGTGCGGCCTCCACCATGGTCCGGCCCCGGTAGTAGGTCTCCAGCAGGACCGCGCGGTGGTCCGGGGACAGTGTCCGGACAGCGTCGGCCACCGCCCAGCTCTGCAGTGCCTGCTCGATCTCGTCCTCACCCGGCGTCTGCTCGGCGGCCCGCTCCAGCACCTCGCCGCCGACCTCGGCCGGCCTGGCCTGCCGGGCCCGGTGGGCGTCGATGACCAGGTGCCGGGCGACCGTACACAGCCATGCCCGGGCCGGGCCGCGTGCGGGCTCGAACGCAGCGGGATGCTGCCACGCTCGCAGCAACGTCTCCTGCACGACATCCTCCGCCCATTGCCAGTCTCCCGAGGTCAGTCGCAGCACGTAGTGGAACAGGGGTCCTGCGTGCTCGGCATACAGAGTGCGAAGCAGTTCCTCATCTGCGGTCGAAAGGGTCCCTTTACCAGAGACACGGTGCGCGGAGCGATCCGGGTCGGCCCTTGGGCCACGGTTTCGGGAACTCCATGACATAAGCCGATCATCGCGCATATGTCCCGCCTTGTCGCGTAGCACAGAGCATGGAACCTCTGCCACTCCGCCGACGGTATGCCCCTGCCGGGCCTCGCGACGCCGCCGGAACCATGCGTACGGAGCACCGGGGACGCCGGCAGATCCGTGGCGATCACAGAGAAGTCTCAGAAAAGGTGCGCATCTGCCGAACCGTGCGGCACCCGCCGCCCGTGGAGCCGGATAAGAGCCGACATACGCGGCATTCCTCATCTATCCCCCACTCGGCAAGGAATGACCAGAGGTGACCGAGATAACCACCACGCGGAGCACGCGCTCATGGCGCCGGCCACGCTCGCCCCAACACCGCACACCGAAGCCTGTACCACCGGCCGGCACCGGCCCGTACCCCGCGCACACCAACGGCGACGGCGCTACCGAGCGCTCGACGCGTACGGTCCAGGGCTCGGCAACCGCCGGCGCAGAACTCCACCTGGCCCAGCGTCCGCATCACCCGCACAGGCACCGCCGCCCTGCGATACGTCACTCGCGGCCCCAGGACGGGGAACTGCCGCATGCCGCCTACGACTTCCCGGCGCAGGCAAGGTCGGATGCGCGGCTTCCCGGCAGGCAAGGGCGGACGCGCGGCGCGGGGCACGTCGATGCGAGCGGGCCGACACGGGGCAGCACGAGCGCTCGTTCGCGGAGGCCGTCAGAGGCACGCGGCCGTGACACAGCATCCACCACCCACCACTCCGATTGCGTGCGCCGGCCAGCACACATTCCCCATCCCTGTCCGATCAGTGAGGAACGAACACCATGTACCTGAACTTTCGCTCACCATGCCGGCGATCACGCCTTGCGGCCGGACTGACCGCCGCCACCGCCGGCGCGTTGGTGCTCCTCAGCGCATGCGGGCAGTCGTCGCATTCCTCGTCCACCGGAGCCGGCGCCATCACACCTGGTCCGGGTCAGCACCAGACGGCCGGGATGCCCGGCGCCGCCGGAACGGGGAGCACGGCGGGCTCCGATCCCGGCGCCTCGGCCACGCCCAGCATGAGCATGCCCATGAGCCCCCCGAGCACGGGCGCGCCGGCCGCGCCGGTGTCCGCGGACGCCGTGGCGATCAAGAACTTCGCATTCTCCCCGGCCACGCTGAAGGTCAAGGTGGGCACGACGGTGACCTGGACGAATCAGGACACCGACGCCCACACCGTCACCAGCGCCGCACTGGGCGGCCCGTTGCATTCGGCCCCCCTCGGCACCCACGCGACCTACAGCCACACGTTCACCAAGCCCGGCACCTACCCCTACGTCTGCACCATCCATCCGTTCATGACCGCCACCGTGGAGGTGACCTGATGACCGAGTACTACGACAGTCACGACGAAGCGCCGGACGGCGATGCCGAGCAGCCCGCCGCAGAGCACGGTATGAGCCGACGCCAACTCCTCCGGCACGCGGGGTGGTTCGGCGGCGTCGTGGTGCTGACCGTGGCCAGTGGAGAGGTGATCAGCCACATCGCCGACTCCCGGGACACCGCCGCCGGGGCCGCCGCAGCGGGAAGCGGCGCACTGCGGTTCGTACAGATCTCCGACAGCCATATCGGGTTCCAGGGCCCGGCGAACACGGACGTGGCCGGCTCATTCACCGAAGCGATCAACCAGGTCAACTCACTCGGATTCAGGCCCGACTTCGTCATGCACAGCGGCGACCTGACCCACCTGTCCACGGCCGGGCAGTTCGACCAGGTCAAGCAGATGATGACCGGTCTGCAGACGGACCGCGTCTTCACCGTACCGGGCGAGCACGACTCCATCGGCGATGCAGGCCGCGCCTACCGGCGGACCTTCGCCATGGGCACGCTCGGCGACGGCTGGTACAGCTTCGACACCCACGGCGTGCACTTCATCGCCCTGGTCAACACCCTGAGCCTGGAGAAACTCGGCCACCTCGGCAACGCCCAGATCGACTTCGTACGCAAGGACCTCGCCGGACTCTCGCCGGACACCCCCATCGTGGTCTTCAGCCACATCCCGCTGTTCGCCATGTACCCGAAGTGGGGCTGGAGCACCGACGACGCCCTCAAGGTCATCGCCCTCCTGCGTCGTTTCTCCTCGGTCACCTGTCTCAACGGGCACGTCCACCAGCTGTTCACCAAGACAGATGGCAACATCACCTTCCATTCCGCCACCACCACCGCCTACCCGCTGCCGAAGCCGGGCCGGGCTCCCGCCCCGACTCCGCAGGTCGTCCCCGCCCGGCAGCTCAAAGACGCACTCGGCATCCGCACCGTCGGCTACCGGCAGGGCGACCGGGAGCTGGCGATCAAGAATGAGAGGCTGGCATGAGCACCGAAAGACTCCTCGCCCCGGCCTTGCGTTCGGCCATCGCCGCCACGCTCGCTGCGAGCGGATACATCCACGCCCAGCTCTACGTCGACGAGTACCGCTTCATCCACATCATCGGCCCCCTGTTCCTGCTCCAGGCCAGCGTCGCCTTCGCCGTCGCCGCCCTGCTGCTGATCGGGACGCCACCCCTGCCACTGAGGGCCGCCGCGGCCGGCGTCGCGCTCGGCGCCCTCGCCGGCTTCTCGGCCTCGCGCACCGTAGGCGTGTTCGGATTCACCGAACACGGCCTGCAGCCCGCCCCACAAGCCGTCCTCAGCCTCCTCGCCGAAACCGGCACACTGCTGCTCCTCGCGATCTACCGGGCGACCGTGACCAGACAACGCCGCAGTGCCCGACGGCCCGCCGGCACACCCACCTGGGACCGGGCCGCCACCCACACACCACCCAACTGACCCACCACCGCGAAGCCGCCCGGGCTGCCGGCGCCTTGGCTCGGGTGCGGCGGGAGCAGCAAAGCCACACGGGTGCTTGACGCCGTCCTCGTTATGATGCCGGTGCTGCGGTCGATCAGCCCCTGGGTGTTGCCGCGCTCCGGCGACCGTTTGAGGGTGCAGTTGATCACCAGGGCACGCAGGTCGTCGTAGCGGGCAGGCGGTGGATCGGCGGCGGGCGACGAAGCAGTCACACGGTCCCCCTGAAACCCTGCCGCCGTGCCGTTCACCACGGCGCAGAGGGTCCATCGTGTGCTGCGAACGACGACCTCGGCCCCAAGGGTGGATCCGAACGGTTCGCACGCTGCCGGAGCGGGCCCGAGATGAAGAACAGTGGTGTGGGGACGACAGTGGAACCCGATACCGCCGGCAGGTTTCCTCCGGCGCACGTCCCGGCGGTCACGACACGGAACCTGGGGGCCATCATGCGCGCTCTTGTCCTGAACCAGTACGACACACCGTTGGAGCTGACGGAGATCGAGACCCCGGCGGCCGGGCCCGGCCAGGTCCTGGTGAAAGTGCGCGCCAGCGGCGTGAACCCGCTGGACATCAAGATCCGGGACGGGAAGGCGGCCCACGCCCAACGCGTTCTGCCCGCCGTGCTGGGTCTCGATCTCGCAGGCGTGGTCGAGGCGGTGGGTGCCGGCGTCAGCGGGTTCGCACCGGGCGACGAGGTGTACGGCCTCACCGGCGGCGTCGGCGACCTCCAGGGCTCCCTGGCCGAGTACGCGGCCGTGGACGCCCGGCTCCTGGCACACAAGCCGGCCGCGCTGACCATGCGCGAGGCCGCGGCCCTGCCCCTGGTCACCATCACCGCCTGGGAGGGGCTGGTGGACCGCGCCGGTGTGAGCGCGGGCGACAAGGTTCTCGTGCACGGCGGTGCGGGCGGCATCGGACACGTGGCGATCCAGATCGCTCGCGCGCGTGGCGCCGAGGTATTCGCTACCGGCTCGCCCGCCAGCCTGGCGACGATCGAGAAGCTGGGAGCCACGCCGATCGACTACACCTCCGCCGACGTGCAGGAGTACACCGCCGCCCACACCGGCGGCGAGGGCTTCGACGTCGTGTTCGACACCGTCGGAGGCGCGACGCTGGACGCGTCCTTCGCCGCGGTCCGCGTCTACTCAGGCCACGTCGTGAGTGCGCTCGGATGGGGCACCCACAGCATCGCGCCCTTGTCGTTCCGCGGCGCCACGTACTCCGGTGTCTTCAGCCTGCTGCCGATGCTGACGGGCAACGGCAGGGAGCACCACGGGGAGATTATGGCGAGTGCGACGGAGCTGGTCGACAAGGGCCTGCTGAAACCGATGGTGGACGCCCGCCGGTTCACCCTGGAGACCATCGCCGATGCCCACAGCCTGGTGGAGACCGGCGCCTCCCAGGGCAAGGTGGTGGTCGACGTCAGCGCGTGATCGGGCGGCCCTCGCCTGGGCCGGCCCACCCCGCGTCATAGGGGGCCGGGCCGGCTCTCCCCGTCCGCTCGGTCCGCACGGCGGGGCGACGCGGGCGGAGGTAGTGTCAGTGGCATGAGGCGCCCGCCCGTCCCACGGCGGTCCGTGCCTGCATCGGGGTAACCGCAGCGGATCACCGCCTGATCCCGGCGGCGCGCCGTCGCGTGGTCACGTCGACAGGGCGGAAGGCATCCGGACCATGAGAAACCTTCCGAACGACCCAGAAAGCCTGCAGGGCGTGCCGGCCGTCATGGAAGGGCTCTGTGACGTGCTGGTGCCGCCGCTGTCGGAGGGCATGGCCATGTCCGGAGCCGTCGCCGGAATCGTCTACCTGGCCGAACCAAAGCAGTCACGGATGAAGGCTGCGGTGATCCAGGGTTCCGTACCTTTCCTGTTCGGCATGCCCGACGCCATGCCCGCCGACGCCGTCTATGCCTCTGCCACGGCGTGGCGGACCGGCGAATTCACGGTCATAGGCGAACCCGCCCCTGAACCCGGGAACGCAGCACCACCCCACCTGATCCCCTTCCCGTACTCCGCCGTCTCCGTGCCGCTGGTGTCCGGCGGTGGCACTCGATACGGAGCAGTGACGCTCATCCACCTCCTCGTACCGGGCGAGAACCGCGCACTCGACCTTCCCCAGCGGGCCATGCTGACAGGTGTCGCGGAGCGAGTGGCTGCGCGGCTGGACGTACTGGCGGCACAGGGAGTGGCCGTGGCGCCCGGCCCGAACGTGGTTTTGGTGGCGAGCCCGGACGACCAGGACGGCGCCGAGATACAGACGTCCGGCTGGGGCGCGCGGGGCGTGCCCGGATCAGCCGGTCTGTCGCTGATGTACCAGGTGCACAACTTGAGCACCTGGCTGACCCAGCTGACGAGCCTGGACGAGATCACACCCGCCGTGATGGCCCGCGTCATGACGCCGTTCGGCGCACGCGGAGTCGTCGTGGGCCAGGTCACGGACGAGCGCCTGTGGATCATCGGCAGCAGTGGTGTGGACACCTCCCTGGTCCGGGAGCTGCACGGAGCGGGACTGGCGGTGGGCACCCCGTGGGCCGACGCGGTCCTGACCCACTTCCCGAAGTTCTTCGACAGCCCCGCGGCGCTCCAACACCACTACCCCGGTGCGTACGACCGCGACGACACCGCCCGCAGCTGGGCGTTTCTGCCGCTTTGCGTGGGATGCCGTCCGGTGGGGGTCTGTTGTCTCACCTTCGCCGACGAGCGCACCCTCAGCACGGAAGAGAAGGCCGCTCTGATGATGCTCGCGGACCTTCTCGCCTCGGCGGTGGAACGCGCCCGGCTCGGAGCGTACGAACACACCCTGGCAGAGAGTCTGCAGCGGACGCTGCTGCCTCGGTCGCTGACCGCGCTGCCGGGCGTGGTCACCACCGCACGCTACGTCCCAGCCCGGACGGAGGCCGGTCTGGGAGGCGACTGGTACGACGTGCTGCGGCTGCCCGACGGACGCATCGGCCTGATCGTCGGTGACGTGGAGGGGCACAGCACCGACAGCGCCATCGTCATGGGCCAGTTGCGGAGCGCGGTGATGGCCTACGTCAAGGAGGGGCACGATCCTGCGGCGGTGCTCAGCAGAGCGGGGCGGCTCCTCTCCGAACTGGACACCGAGCTCATCGCCACCTGTTGCATCGCGTTCCTCAACCTCGAGGACGGAGTCGTCGAAGCCGCACGGGCGGGCCATCCCGCGCCCGTGCTGCGTCATCCCGACGGGCGGCTGGAATACCTGGACCTCGTGGCAGGCGTGCCACTAGGACTCGCCGACGGTTCGGGGACGAACTCCTCCACCGTCGTCCCGCCTGGTGCCACGCTGATGCTGTACACCGACGGCATGCACCGGGCGAGGACCGGAGAGTTCCCGCCGTCCACGCTGGAACTCCTGGCATGCGCCGACACCGACCTGGAGGAGCTTGCGGACCAGCTGGTGGAGACCGCGGCCGATGGCCACGACGACCTGATCCTGCTGCTGGCCCGCTTCGAGGGCGGCATGCCGGGAGCCAGCCGGCAGATCGAGCAGTTGGAGATCCCGCGGCACGACCTGGCCGGCGTATCGGAAGCACGCCGGTTCGTCCGCGACTGCCTGCAGCGGTGGAGCGCGACGGAGATCTGCGACGCGCTGGAGGTGATCACGTCGGAAGCGGTCACCAACGCCCTCATCCATGCCGACAGCGACGTCGATGTTCGTATTCGCGAATACGACGACCGCGTCCGGCTGGAGGTCCGGGACTCCGACGCCCATCCCCCGCTGCCGTCGGCCATGTCCGTATCGGACGAGGCCGAGCAGAGCAGGGCCGAGCACGGCCGCGGTCTGATGATCGTGGACTGTCTGGCCACGACGTGGGGCAGCTCACCCCATGGACGGGGCAAAACGGTCTGGATGGAACTCAAGAAACTAGAGCAAGACATGCGCGAGGAAAGCGACGAAGCTGCGAAATCCCGTGAGGGTGATTCCCCGCCGGTGTGAGGCCGACGGAATGCCGCGGACTCGCCTCAGCCGACTTCCGTGACCCGGAGCACGGCCGGAGTCCGGCCGGAAACGTGGATGACGATGTCCACCAGCAGGTCGCCGGGAGCGTCGGGATGCACGGCCACCGAGTCTCCCTTCCGCACCGGTGCCGACAGCTGTGGTGTCCTGCCGCCGGTCGGCGGCCCGCTGAGCGACTCCACGACCGCCAGTTGTCCCCCACGTTCTTCAGGACGATCTCGCGGGTGGCCGGGCAGCGGCCGATGGTGACAGCCGCACAGTTGTACCGCACGTCGTCGATCCCGCACGAGAATCCGGCAGCCACCGGTCCCCCGCTGCCACCGCTTGCGCCGGGGAGTGCCTGGCAGTCAGATGGAGTGACGTTGCCGGGTCCCGGCGCCCGGTAACGGGAACCAGCAGCCGGGAAGCCCACCGGAGGGGACAGGACCCATGACGACGACAGGGGCTTCCCCGTACCGACTGACGCCCAATCTCTTCGGTATCGGCTTCGGAACTGCCGGCCTGGCCCAGGCCTGGACCGTCGCGGCGGACACAGTGGATGCTCCGCCCTGGCCCTCGTACGTCCTGTGGATCCTCGCTGCGGCGATCTGGCTGGTCACCCTGGCCGCCTACCTCCGCAACGTGGTCGCCCAGGGACGGCTGCGCACTGAGATACCGGACCCGATCATGGGACCGTTCACGGCCCTCATCGTGATCGTGCCCATGCTGCTGGGAATCGCGCTGGCCCCGCACGCCGGGGCCGCAGGCGAGACCGTCTATGCGGTCGGTCTCGTGCTCACCGTGGTCCTCGGCGGGTGGCTGACAAGTCTGTGGATCCGCTCGGACACCCAGCTCGTGCAGTGGCACCCCGGATACTTCCTGCCTACGGTCGCCGGCGGCCTGATCGCGGCGAACTGCAGCGCCACGCTTGGGTGGACGACGTTGTCACACCTGATGTTCGGCTACGGACTGATCTGCTGGTTCGTCCTCGGCTCGATCCTGCTGATGCGGCTGTTCACGCAGCCCATGCTGCCGCCGCCCCTACTGCCGACCATCGCCATCGAAGTCGCGCCGCCGGTCGTCGCGGGCAACGCCTGGTTCGCCATCAACGGCGGCCGGCCCGACCTCGGCGCGGAGCTCCTCGCCGGATACGCGGTTCTGATGGTGCTGGTGCAGATCTGCATGGCGAGCACCTACCGCCGGGCACCCTTCGGCCCAGGCTACTGGGCCTTCGCCTTCTCCTACGCCGCGGCCTTCACCGACGGCGTCCACTGGCTGGACGTCGAGCACGTCCACGGCCAGAAGGCGCTGACCTACCTTCTTCTGGCAATCGCCACCCTGGCGCTCGCGGCTCTGGCAGCCCGCACCGTCCTCGGCCTGAGCCGGCACACCTTCCTCCCCCGGGTGCCCACGCCCGAGCTGGCCCCAGCCCGCTGACGTCGTCCTCCTGCACAGGGCTGCGGCGAACCCCTGACCGGAGGCCGGCGCGTCCCCGCCCCCGGCGCGGGAACAGCCGACGGCAGCGGGTCGGGATCAAGAGCCGATCGACTCCGGCTGCCGTGCCGCCCCCGACCCGCCTGCCCAGCACCGCTGAGTGATGGGCCGCCGCATGTCCGATGCCGGTGAGACTGCCCTCCATCTCGCCCACGCACCATTCGGAATTGCCCTCGATGGCTGACACCAAAGGACCCGGCCATGCCGATGGCGGACCTGGCCGCCGCCGTCGCGCCCATCGATCAGGCCTGCCGCATCCCTCCCCGCAGGAACGCTTCGCCGCCGCGTCCAACCGTCGGACCGCCCACGCCCGGACGTCCCTGACCTGGTCATACCGCGAGGACACACGGTGGTAGACCGGTGACAGTGAGGCCGGCTTCGCAGACCGCCTGGCGGGCGCGGTCGGTGTGGGCGAGGCAGTACAACTGCGCCCACAGTGCCGAGAGCTCCAGCGGACGCTTCACGGATTGGACCGCCTCCCTAAATAGACGTACCATTCTGTACGATTAGGGAGGTGCGGCCATGGCGACGAAGTTCCGCAAAACGAAGTCCGAGGACAGGATTCTCGCTGCTGCGGCGGAGTTGTTCTACGCCCACGGTCTGCGCGGTGTCGGGATCGATCAGGTCATCGAGGTCTCCGGGGTCGCGAAGTCCACGCTGTACGTGCACTTTCGCACCAAGGAACAGCTGGTTGCGGAGTATCTCCGCAGGACCGACGCCTCCTGGATGGCGCAGATGTCGGAAGCCGCCGAGCGGGCGGGGGAAGATCCCCGCGACCAGCTCGTGGGCCTGTTCGACGCCCTGACCGACGCTTTTGATCGCCACGGCTTTTTCGGATGCCCGTTCGTAAGTGCCGCGGTGGAGGCCGAACCCGATTCCGAGGCGCACGCCGTCACCGAACAACACGTCCGGCGGCGGCAAGCCTGGCTGACAGATCTGGGCTCACAAGCGGGCGCCGAGGATGCCGCCGCCCTGGCCCAGCACATCGGCCTTCTCGTTGACGGAGCCCTGACATCGGGGCGGCTCTTGCAGGACCGCGCCGTAGTGGGGCAAGCAAAGGCGGCCGCAAAGCTGCTGGTCGACGCCCACACCAGGGACAACTCCCCCACCGCCGCCCGGTAGGACGGCGGACCACCCCTACCCAGCGGGCTAGTCACCCTCCGCGTACACATGGCGCTCGAACGCCCGGAGGGTCGGATGTGGCTGAACAGGGCTTGCCAGTCGCGGCTCGCCAGGAGTGGCCGACCGGCCTTCCGGGGCGCCCTGGATGCTGATTGAGATCTACGTTTCAGTCGCTGTTTACGGAGCTGACAGCGGGGTGCGGGCCGACGGCATGCTGTGCGGAGCACGGAGGGGCGGGTAGCCAAGCGACACGCCTGCATCTGGGTCGGGATCGACGCGGGCAAGAGCAACCCCTGGGCGGCCGGGGTCGGTGAGACCGGTGCCACCGTGTGGTCGAAGAAGATCGACAACGACGAGTCGGCAATCCTGCCCGCGCTCGGCGAGATCCTGGACCTGGCCGACGAAGTCCGCTGGGCGGTGGACATCTCGGGCACCTCCTCCGCTCCGCTGCCGGCCTTGCTCTCGGCCCACGGCCAGCAGGCCCTCTACGTCCCGGGCCGGACCGTCAACCGGATGGCCGGCGCTTACCCGGGCGAGGCCAAGACCGACGCGCGCGATGCGTACGTCATCGCCGAGACCACTCGCCACCGGCGGGACTTCGCCGCCATCGATGTGCCCGCCCGGCCGGCGGCCGACCTGGCGCTGCTGACCGCGCACCGGATGCAGGTTCGGTCATCGGTGATCCACGAGAAGGCGGTCCCCTCCTCCAATGCGGTGCGTCAACCACCCGCGACGGGCCGGACACCGACTGGAACTTCCAGCACCTCGGGGGCACGGAGGTGACGGCGCACGAGGAGTGGCCGTGACAGCGCTGTGCCGGCGAACGAACCCTGCGCGAACTGCGCTCAGAGCCGGACACCGCACTCGCTTCCCCCACCCCCGCTCCTTCGGCCAGGTGCTCAAGAAGCTGATCGCGCGCGAATGGACGGCCGCCGAGCCCGATATTCCCGTCGGCGATCACGAGCCCCTGACCGCCCTGCGCCGATAGTTCTTCTCGCCCCCTCAGGAGACGACCGCGCTGGTGCTCGCGGCCATCGGTCATATCGAGGAGGACGCGGCGTCCCCGACGTCGGGCAGCATTTGCATCCCTTAATCGAACGAACTAGTCTGTTCGATTAAGGGCCAGGTCCTGCCGGACCCCGGCCGAGACGTAGTGCGACGATGAAAGACCGAAGGTGGCACCGTGCGCGCAGCAGTACTGGAAGAGTTCGGCACTCCGCTGATCCTGGGGGAGATCGAGAAGCCCACAGCCGGCCCTGGTGAGGTGCTGGTGCGGATCGAGGCGAGTGGAGTGAACCCGCTGGATACCAAGATCCGTGCAGGTCAGGCGGCGCACGCGAAGCGCACGCTTCCCGCGGTCCTGGGGATGGACCTGGCGGGCGTAGTGGAGCAGGTGGGCCCGGGGGTGAGCGGATTCGCCCCTGGTGACGAGGTCTACGGAATGACCGGCGGTGTCGGCGACCTGCAAGGTTCCCTCGCCCAGTATGCGGCGGTCGACGCCCGGCTGATAGCGCCCAAGCCGGCGTCCCTGAGCATGCGCCAGGCGGCTGCGCTGCCGCTGGTGACCATCACCGCGTGGGAGGGCCTGGTCGACCGGGCACAGGTCCGCGCCGGGCAGAAAGTGCTCATCCACGGCGGCGCCGGCGGCGTCGGCCACGTGGGCATCCAGATCGCACGGTCGCGCGGCGCCGAAGTCTTCGCCACCGAGGCCCCACACCGCCTGAAGGTCATCGAGGGTTTCGGAGCAACGCCGATCGACCACACCGCGGAGTCGCCGCAGGAGTACGTCGCCCGCCACACCCGCGGCGAGGGCTTCGACATCGTCTATGACACCGTCGGTGGGCCGGTTCTGGACGCTTCCTTCACCTCCGTACGAAGCTACACCGGGCACGTGTTGAGCTCCCTGGGCTGGGGAACCCACAGCATCGCCCCGCTGTCCTTCCGCGGCGCCACCTATTCCGGAGTCTTCACCCTGGCTCCCATGCTGACCGGCCGCGGACGCGAGCACCACGGCGAGATCCTGCGCGAGGTCGCCGCGCTGGTCGACTCGGGAGCCCTCAGGCCACTGCTGGACCCCCGCCACTTCACCCTTGCCGACGTCGCCGACGCGCACGCCACGGTGGAGAACGGGACCGCCGCGGGCAAGGTCGTCGTCAGCATCGACCACTGACAACTGGTGGGCGCGGCCAGCCGGCTGCGCGTCGGCCGCCGCCCCGCCCCGCCCTGGCCGACGCGCAGCCGCCGGCACCCCGGATGGGAACGGTCCGGCTGAGTCGCGCGGAGAAAGTTCATGCGTACGCCGACACTCGTGGAAGGCGTTTTCTCGGAAGAGGAGAAGCATGCGATGGCCAAGGCCCTCACCGACGTGATGGTCCAGTTCGAGGGCTCGGAGGCCTTCCGCGAGGTCGTCCGGGTTCTCATCGAGGAACTCCACACCGACGGCTGGCACATCGGCGGACGTCCGTTCCGTGGACCGGCGTCTTTGATGGAGACCCTGGAGAACTCCAAGGCGGTCGTCGAGACTGTCGACGGGCGCCCCGCCACCCGGCCGCAGTGGGCTGAAGCTGCACCTGTGAAGAAGCCTTCAACCTGAGAAAAAGGATCCAGATACCGGAGGAGGGCCACCCTGCCGAGTGCGGGCGGCCCCCCTCGGGAACAGGTTCCCCTGGGCAGCGCGGGCCGCTGAGGGCTCCGTGCCACCGGCCGGAGTGCATCGCGGGCACACCGGAACCCGCAGGTGAACCCATAACCCACTCACAGCGCGGGAACGCGAGATCGCCACACTCGCCGCGTCCGGTCTGACCAACAAGCAGATCGGTGAGCGGCTCTGCCTCTCCGACCGGACTGTCGACACTCACCTGTGTCAGATCTTCCCGAAGCTCGGCATCACCTCACGAGTCGCGCTTCGCGATGCGCTCGCCTCCTGCCGTCGCAGGAGATCCCTTGATCAGGAGTGTCGCGCTCGCTCGGTTGCGACCATCGCACGCACGGCGGGCGCGACCTCCTCGCCGAACCGACGGATGAAGTCGGCGGAGTCGGCACGGTAAAGGAGATACACACTCATGCCCTGCGTGAGCGTGAGCTCCGTGAGCTGTTCGGCCCACATCTTGGCTGGTCCCTGCAGAAAGCCGGTGCCGGCGGCATCGAACGAGCCGCCGATGTTGTAGATGCGGCGTACCGCTCGCGGGGACCGGCCGGCTTCGGCAGCCGCCTCGTCGATGATCTGGTTGGCTGCCGGGAGATGCTCAGGCGGAAGAAACGGCGAGCTCGGCACCCAGCCGTCGGCGATCCCACCGATCAGTCGCAGCATCCGCGGCTGGTACGCCCCGAGCCAGATGTCGATGTCGTGGGCCGGAACGGGGCCTCGCCTGGCGCCGTCGAGGTGATAGTGCTTGCCTTCGAAGCACAGGTCGTCCCCCGACGTCCACAGGGCGCGGATGATCCGCACGGCCTCTTCCAAGGCTTCGACGGATTCCCCGGCACTGCGCCGAGGGCCGCCTTCTGCGCTGATGAGGTGCCACATCTGCTGCGCGCCGGTTGCCAGACCCAGCTCGAAGCGCCCGTTGCTGACCAGGTCCAGCGTCGCAGCCGTGCGGGCCAGGATCGGCGGCGGACGCAGCGGCAGATTGGCGAGGTTGGTCAGCAACCGCACCCGGGAAGTGCGGGCCGCGATGACTGACAGCAGCGTCATGGTGTCCAACCGCTCCGGCCAGTACGGGTGGTCGGAAAGGCTGACCATGTCCAGACCCACGCGCTCGGTCAGCTCGGCCAGTTCCACGACCCCCAAGGCCCGATCGCCCTCCGGCTCCAGCATGGTGCCGAAGACCAGATCGTGACCGTAGTCAGTCATTCATGCTCCTTACATACGCGGGTGGTGAGTTCCGCGAGAACACAGCAAGTGAGAACACAGCAAGAGGGAAAGGGCGCTGTCACATTTCGGTGCTGCGCGGTGGGGTGGGGGTTCCGTGGATCAGTTGGGCATGAGTCGCGTAGGCCTGCGGTGCGATCCGTCGGATGATCGGCTGAACCTCGGGCGGCATTTTCGCAATGGCGTTCTCCACGACCTCGGCGTCCGCCTCGTACATCAACATGCCGAATGTGAGCGGCATGGTGTCCGGGTCAGCATTCACCGCACCCTTTTGGACAATCTCGTCCCACTCCGCTGCCGGGATGTGCTTCTCCATGAGGGGGACCACATGTTCCTCCTCCGCGTGCAGGTGCTCCTTCAGCACAGGAATCAACCGGTCGAGCGCACCGGCCAGGGCCTCCTGGTCACCGAATGCGAAGCTGCCGCGCCAGGCCGCCAAGGACTCAGCCACCTCGTCCACAAGCGCGGCGACGGCCTCGTGCTGGTTCTCCATCAGATTGACCAGCGGACCGCATTCGTCGGCGCAGCGCTCAAGGAGCAGCGGCCAGACAAACATGTCCTCGCCCACATGGTGATGGTGCAAGTCAGTGCTCACATTGCCGATATGACTGCTGACGACCGCGACACGTTCGTGGTCTCCCTGCGCGACAGCCCGGACCAGGCCCGGCATGAGAGCGAACTCTCTCCGGAACATGTCGTGCAGCATGCTCATCTCGCGTCCGTCGAACATCGCGCCAGTCATCCTGATCCTGCTCTCGGTAATTTCGACAAGGTCGGCAGAGCTGAAACGACGCCGAATACTCCATCGCCTCGTACCGGGCGTCGTCGTTGGCAGGCGCCCGCTCGCCCATCCCCTGACCGTAGGCTCGGCGCCGATGGCGGACAACGCGTCAGCGTCCGAGGAACTTGTGCATGCGTCCAGAACAGAGCGCGTCGCCTGTTCGGCGCCAGCGGCTGTGAGCAGAAACGGGCCGCCCTCAGGGTGAGAATTCACCTGAAGGCGGCCCGGGTACTCTCCAACGACTCACTGCGTGGCCGAATGCCTGAAATCCATCGCGCCCGCCGCCTGTCGTCCTCACCTCTCGATGACGGGCGCGCTCTCGGCCAGTTCCTGACGTGTCGTGGGCCGACCGCTGATGCCCTCGACGGCTCCATGCCACGGCAGGCCGCCTCGTACTGCCGGCGCCACCGAGTGAGGAGGGACCCGACTTTGTCGGGTTTCACGGAGCTCTCCCTGGAGGTCAGGGCGCGGAGGCCGCTCAGAAACCGAAGTCGCTCAGGCCCGGGTGGTCGTCCGGGCGACGCCCCAGGGGCCAGTGGTACTTCCGCTCGGCCTCCCGGATCGGCAGGTCGTTGATGCATGCATGCCTTGCCCGCATCAGGCCCTGCTCGTCGAACTCCCAGTTCTCGTTCCCGTAGGAGCGGAACCAGTTGCCGGTGTCGTCGTGCCACTCGTAGGCGAAGCGGACCGCGATCCGGTTGTCGGTGAAGGCCCACAGCTCCTTGATCAGCCGGTAGTCGAGCTCTCTGGCCCACTTCCGCCGCAGGAACGCCACGATTTCGTCATGTCCCGTCGCGAACTCCGCTCGGTTCCGCCAGCGTGAATCCTTGGAGTAGGCCAGCACCACCTTCTCGGGGTCCCTGGTGTTCCAGCCGTCCTCCGCCAGCCGGACTTTCTCGGTGGCGGTCTCGCGTGTGAACGGGGGCAATGGGGGGCGCGTTGTCATCACATCTCCTCAGTCGAGCGGCTGCGGCTGCTGGACACTTCTCCGGCCTGCGCCGCCTCGGGGGGCCTGCGCTGCGATGTGCAAGCAGCATCAGGCTGTCACTGGCCGGGCCCTCTCGCATCGGTCATACGACGGTGCCGAAGCCGGGACAAAACGGGTGTCAGTCGATGTCGATCACGATCTTTCCTTGGGTGGTGCCGCTCTCCACGGCCGCGTGGGCGTCGGCGACGGTGGCGAGTGTGAAGCGCCGGGGGTCGAGCAGGGGTTTGAGTGCTCCCCCGTCGGCGAGGGCGGCCGCCTCACGCATGATCTCTCCGTGGTGCTCGCGCCCGCGCCCGGTCAGGATGGGCAGCAGGGTGAAGACACCGGAGTAGGTGGCTCCGCGGAAGGAGAGGGGGGCGATGCTGTGGGTACCCCAGCCCAGGGCGCTCAGGACGTGGCCGGTGTAGGTGCGCGCCGCCGCGAAGGACGCGTCCAGCACGGGACCGCCGACGGTGTCGAAGATGACGTCGAAGCCCTCGCCGCCGGTGTGCTCGGCGACGTACTCGTCGGCGGAGGTGGTGGTGTAGTCGATCGGGGTCGCCCCCAGGGTCTTGACGACCTCCAGTTGCGGGGTCGACGCGGTGGCGAAGACCGCGGCGCCGCGGGCACGGGCGATCTGAACGGCCACGTGGCCGATGCCGCCGGCGCCGCCATGGATGAGGACGTTCTGTCCCGCGTGGACCTGCGCCCGGTCGACCAGGCCCTCCCAGGCCGTGATGACGACCAGGGGCAGGGCCGCGGCCTCGCGCATGGTGAGTGAGGTCGGCTTGTGGGCGAGCAGGCGGGCGTCGACGGCCGCGTACTCGGCGAGCGAGCCCTGCAGATCACCGATGCCACCGGTCATGCCGTAGACCTCGTCGCCGGGTGCGAAGCCGGTGACGCCCGCGCCGACCTCCTCGACCACGCCGGCGAGATCCATGCCGAGGACGGCCGGCAGCGTGCGCTTGGCGTGGGCGGCCTTGCCGGCCCGGATCTTCGTGTCCAGGGGGTTGACGCCGCTGGCCTTGACCTTGACCAGCACCTGGCCCGAGCCGGCGGTGGGCTTGTCGATCTCGCTGAGGACCAGCAGAGTGTCGAACTCGTGTAGAACCACTGCGCGCATGCCTGCGCCTCTTTCCTGTCTTGTCATGTGGGTGTGTGGGGGCCGGAAAAGTTGAGGGCGTGTGTGTCGGTTGCAGTGCCCGCGGGTGCGTCCTGGTGCGATCAGGTATGGCTGGTGACGAGCAGGCGCGCTGCGGATTTCGCCTCGTCGACGACGGTGCGGTCCTGAAGCAGGCGCCCGGAGGTCAGGGCGCCGTCGATCAGGAGTCCGAGGTGCCGGGCGAGCGCGGCACCGGCGCCGGCCGTCTCGCTCAGCTCGGTCAGCCATGCCTGACGACGCTGCGTGTGCTGCACGGTGATGGCCCGGGCCTCCGAGTCCAGGTCTGCCTCGACCGCCGCACTGACGAACGGGCATCCGAAGAAGCCGTGCCGGTCGAAGGCGTCCGTCAGCGCGTCGAACAGCCCGACGAGCTGCTCGCGAGGGTCGTCTCCCGTGCGTGCGGCGGCGCCCTGCAGCTGTGCCATCCAGGAGTCGTCGGTCCTGCGCAGGTACGCCGCGACCAGCTCCTCCTTGGTGCGAAAGTGCACGTACAGCGTCGACTTCGCGACGCCCGACGCCGCGATGACCTGATCGATGCCCACTTCGCGCAGCCCGTTCGCATAGAACAGCTCGGCCGCCGCAGCGAGGATCTTCTCCTCGGACTTCGTCTTCCTGATCTGCGTCGCCATGACCACACCTCCTTAATCAAACAGACTAGTATGTTCGATTAAAGCCCGCAAGCTCGCAGCCCAGACCCTGACGCAACGGCGTCCAGGCACGAGGACGCGACCCACCCGCCGGGCACGCCATGTCGCGTGCGCGCACCGAACGCCTGCACGAGGGCGGCTCTGAAATTTCCGGACGATTCTGCATATATTTCGGAGCCTCGCTCATTGCAGACATTTATCGGCATTCTTAGGCTCGCTGGCCTAGACATCGTGCAAACGTCTCTGCTCCGAAGGCCCGACATATGACAATTTCTGAGAACATCAGGTCCACCGTTCTGCTGGTCCACGGCGCCTGGCACGGCGCGTGGTGCTGGGAGAAGTTCGCCCCAGAGCTGGCCGCGCTGGGATGGAACGTCGTGACCGTGGACCTGCCGAGCTCGTCCGCCGACCCGGACAACACGGCGGGGATGTACGACGATGCGCGCGAGATCCGTCGACGGCTTGACGGGATTTCCGGTCCGGTGACGGTGCTGGCCCATTCCTATGGAGGCCTTCCGGCCACCGAAGCCGCCGGTGGCGCCGACAACGTCGAGCGTCTCGTCTACGTGTCGGCATTCCAGCTCGACGAAGGCGAATCTCTCGCCAGTCAGAGTGCAGGGCAGATCCCGGAGGGTGACGTCGGCACCCTTCCGGCGAACGACGATCCACGGAAGTACTTCTACGGGGACGTGCCGCAGGACGACGCCGACCGCGCCGCCGACCGGCTGGTCCTCCAGACGCTCAAGTCGTTCAACGAACCGCTGACGAGGGCTGCCTGGAAGGGCATCCCCTCCACGTACATCGTGTGTGAGCAGGACCTGGCGATTCCTCCGGCCTTCCAGGAAGCGATGGCAGCACGGGCTTCGAGGAACTACCGGATTCCCGCCGGCCATTCCCCCTTCCTTTCGATGCCGGCCGAACTCGCCCGAGTCATCACCTCTGACTCTGTTTCTGAAGGACTCCGATGAAAACCGTCGATCTGGGCAGTCAGGGCCTGGTCGTCTCCGCACAGGGACTCGGTGCCATGGGCATGAGCTCCTGGTACGGACCCCGTGACGAGCAGGAGTCGATCGCCACGCTCAACCGGGCCGTGGATCTCGGTATCACGCACATCGACACCGCGGAGGCGTACGGGCCGTTCGCCAACGAGATGCTCATCGGCAGGGCGCTCGGACGGCGACGGGCGGAGATCAGCCTCGCGACGAAGTTCGCCACGGAGTTCGACGACGACGGGACCGCGCACGGCCACAACGGTTCTCCCGCACACGCGCATCGAGCGGTGGACCGCTCGCTCAGGCATCTGGGCGTCGACGTCATCGACCTCTACTACTTGCACCGGGTCGATCCACAGGTCCCGGTCGAGGAGACCATCGGAGCCATGGGTGAGATGGTCGCTGCGGGGAAGGTCAGATTTCTCGGGATCAGTGAGGCCGATCCCGGCACCATCAGGCGCGCCCACGCCACTCACCCGCTCACCGCACTGCAGTCCGAGTACTCGCTGTTCACCCGCGACGTCGAGCGCAACGGCGTGCTGGACACCGTTCGCGATCTCGGCATCGGATTCGTGGCGTTCTCTCCCCTGGGACGCGGCGTCCTCTCGGGGAAGATCACGCGCCGGGACGACCTGGCGCCGGACGACGCCCGGCGTGGCCTGCCGCGCTTTGCCGAGGAGAACCTGGCGGCAAATCTGGCCGTGGTCGACGAACTCGCGCGGCTGGCACGCCTCAAGGGCGTGACTCCGGCTCAACTGGCCCTGGCGTGGCTGCACCACCAGGGGGTGCTTCCGATCCCCGGCACGAAGCGGCGCACCTATCTGGAGCAGAACGCCTCAGCGACGGATGTACAGCTCAGCGCCGACGAGCTCGCTGCCGTCGACGCCATTGCCCCGCATGGCATCGCCGCAGGTGACCGCGGAGGGGAACGCCCGAAGAGCTGAATTCATGAAGGCGATCGCCGACCGCTTGTGGTTGTCGGATGCGTCCCTGCGATTGCGCAATCACGGGGCGGGGGCCGGCGGGGGCCCGGATCCTGGAGGGACATCATGGCGTCCGAGGAACGTGGCCGTGACGAGCAGCGAATCCTGCACCGGATCAGTTCGATGATCGCTGACGAGTAGGCCTTGCGGGAGCAACTCACGGAAGCGTGTGGCAGTACCAGCGCGACCGCGAGGAATAGGGCGGCTGATGTCCGCGGGGCAGGACGCGGAGTCGCAAGGGCGGTGGTCCTCATCGGAACCGTCGGTCCTGGTCAGGAGGCGAGGAGCGCGGCCGCGATACGGCGGGCGCGGTATGCGGCCTGAGGTGTGCGTTCCCGCAGCGCTGTCACGAGGGCGCCGTCGACCAGGAGGGCGAGCTGGCTCGCCAGTTCATCCGGAGTCGGGTGGCCGGCGTCGGCGAGGAGCCCCTTGAGGTAGCGGATGACGCTGCGCTTGTGTTCGGCGGCCACCTGGAATGCGCTGCTGTCGGGGTCGGCGGCTTCCACCATGGTGTTGATGAAAGCGCAGCCGCGGAAGTCGTCGCGGGCGAAACGCTCGGCCAAGGCGTCGAACACGGCTAGTGGCCGGTCCTGCGCAGGCAGGTTCCGGGCCGTGACGGCGTCCTCCAGCCATTGCCTCCAGCGCGTGTCCCGTCCGCGCAGGACTTCGACGACCAAGTCGTCCTTGCTGCGGAAGTGCCGGTAGAAGGAAGCCCTGCCCACGCCTGACTCGGCGAGGATTCGCTCCACCCCGGAAGCTGCGATGCCGTCGGCGTAGAACAGGGCCTCTGCGGTGTGCAGCAGCCGCTCACGTGCCTGTGTCGCCATAAACACAACGGTACCAGGCGGTTCCATCTTGGCGAAGGCGGAACCATTCAGTACCGTTCTCCAGACGGTACTGAATGGTTCCATTTTCTCGAAGGAGATGCCATGTCCCCCCGTTTGCCTCACGTCACGGCGGAGACCGCCGACGACAAGCAACGCACTCTGCTGGACGACACCAAGCGTCAGCTGGGCCGAGTCCCCAACCTGTATGCCTCCATGGCCAACGGGCCTGCGGCGCTGAAGGGGTACCTGGCGATGCGTGACGCACTCACCAAGGGGGTGCTGACGGCCAAGCTCCGCGAGCAGCTGGCGCTGCTGATCGCCCAGGAGAACGGCTGCCTGTACTGCCTGTCAGCGCACACGATGCGCGGCGGCATGATGGGTTTCTCGGATCAGGAGCTGGCCCGCACCCGCAACGCACAGTCCGGGGACCCGCACACCCATGCCGTGCTGACCATCGCCCGCGAGGTGATGAAGACCGGAGGGAATGTCGACGACGCCGTGCTGACGGACGCGAGGAGCGCGGGGGTCTCGGATGCCGAACTGGCCGAGATCGTGGCGCATATCGCCCTCAACGTTCTGTCGAACTACTTCAATCACCTGGCGCAGCCCGAGCTGGACTTCCCGGCCGTGGACGCATCCCTGCCCGCGATCGAGGTGACCGCATGACCCCGACATGGCGCGACGCGGAGTCGGTCGAACTGCGCGTGGGCTACGCGATCGAGGATGCCGCGGGCGCTCTCGTCCGGCAGGTGGACGACGTGAGGGTGGCGATCGAAGGAGGGTTCGCCCTGATCAGCGTGCCTGGCTTGAAGACGGTCCAGGTGGTGTCCGCGCCGGCGGTCCACCGGATCGTCTACCGCCCCCAGGACGACGCAGCGTAGACGCGCCACAACGTCTTCCCGCTCGGCGCCGACGGCACGACCCGCGCCCGCGTCACCAGCCCCGACGGGCTCGACGGGTGTACGTGCGCCGGCCGGCCCATGGGCAGCGGGTCGAGACGGGAGGGCCCCACCGGCCAGATGCCCGAGCATCCATCGCGGACGACAACGCATGTCGGGACACCCGCCGCAAACCTAGGCTGAAGAAGATCGCGGCTGCCACACAACTTTCAGCGGGCTGCGACGGCGTCAGGAATTGACGCACAGTCACGGCACGAAAGGAATCCGTGGACGCATGTTCATCCGAGTGAACGATATCGATCTCAGGGTCGAGGACACCGGCGCTGGACCGGCGGTGCTCCTGTTGCACGGCTTTCCGGACACGAGTGAGGTCTGGCGGAACCAGGTGCCGGTCCTTCGTGACGCGGGCTACCGGGTGATCACCATGGACCTGCGAGGATTCGGCGCCTCGGACAGACCCACCGATCCGGAGAGCTATCAGGCCGCGACGATCACGAAGGACATCACAGGAGTTCTCGACGGACTCGGGACGGACCGCGTCCACTTGGTCGGCCATGACTGGGGCTCGGTCATCTCCTGGGTCTTCGCCGCCTCGGCGCAGGACCGCGTGGCCACGCTGACGTGCCTCTCGACGGGACATCCGGCCTCGTACCGCAAGGCGGGCTGGGAGCAACGGGAGAAGGGCTGGTACACCCTGCTGTTCCAGTTCGACATCGCGCAGGAATGGCTGCTCAAGGACGGGGCGGCCAATCTTCGGGAATTCCTCAGCACCCATCCCGGCAGGGAATCCGTCGTCGAGCAGCTCAGCCGGCCAGGCGCGATGGAGAGCGCCCTCGGCCTCTACCGGGCTTGGGCTCCGCCTCGGTCGCTCGTCTCCGCACCCGTTTCACCACGCCCGGTTTCCGCTCCCGTGCTGGGAGTCTGGGGCAGCGCTGACAGATTCCTCGGCGAGCCGCAGATGACGGGGTCCTCCGCCGTGGTGGAAGGAGACTGGCAGTACGAGCGCATCGAGGGCGCAGGGCACTGGCTCCCGCTCGAGGTGCCCGCTGTCGTCAATCGGCTCCTCCTGGAGTTCTTTGCCAAGCACCCTGGCTGACGCTCCGATCAGGGTGGTGTCCCGGTCCGACCGACATCACAGCTCCAAGCTCAGTAGCAATATCGAATGAGTTCGTCGAGGGCGGCCGAGGTGGAATCGGCGCCACAGTTTTCTGGTACCGAGGTGGCAGATGGATCCGCTGGCCGATGTGTTCGGGCTCCTTGACGTCCAGAGCGCGAAATTCGCCCGCCTTGAAGCCAGTGCCCCCTGGGGCGTCAGTTTCAGCGGATACCAGCACGTGAAGCTCGGAGCAGTGCTGCAGGGGGCATGCACCATCAGCGTGGACGGAGTCCCCGGTACTCGGGATCTGATGGCAGGGGACTGCTACTTGCTCGGAAACGGACGCCCCTACCGCCTTGCGAGCAGCGCAGAAGTGCGCCCGACGCCGAGCGCGGAGATCTTCTCCCGGTTCGTCGAGGGTGGCACGGTCCGCATCGGGGCAGGCGCCGATACAGTCATCGTGGGCTGCGGCTTCCAGTTCGATACGGCCAACGCCGCCGTGCTCGCGGACGTCCTGCCGCCCATCGTGCACGTCCCTACCGATTCCGAGCACGCGGGAGCCATCCGGGCGGCCTTGGATCTGCTGCGCTACGAGACCGCCTCCCCCGGGCTGGCGACGTCGCTGGTGACGGAGCGGCTGGCGCACATCCTGCTCGTCCAGGTGCTCCGCGCCCACATCGCCGCTCAGAAACCCGCGGGGGGCGTATGGCTCACCGCGCTCGCGGATCCTCTGATCGGCAACGCGCTCACGCTGGTCCACGAAAGTCCTGCGCACCGCTGGACCGTGGCGGAACTGGCAGCCAAGGTCGGCATGTCCCGCTCCCACTTCGCCGCGCGATTCGCAGAGCTTGTGGGTACGCCGCCGCTCGAGTACGTCGCCCAGTGGAGGATACGATCCGCCGCTCATGATCTCCGACGCGGGAAGAAGACCGTCGCATCCATCGCGTCGGCATGGGGCTACGGCTCGGAGAGCGCCTTCAGCCATGCTTTCAAACGGGCCATGGGTGTTTCGCCCGGACGATATCGAGCGGCATCCCGCGAAACCGCGCCCCCAGCAGCCGGAGACGAGGCGCTTCGTTCGCTCTGAACCTCCACAAGCTCGCTGACAAGCGCGACTTCAAGCCCGGCTTCCGTATCGATCTGCACCACAAGGACATGGGCATCGTCACGGACGCCGCCCGCACCGTCGGCGCGGCCCTCCCGGTCGGCGCGGTCGTCGCCCAGCTCGTCGCCTCGCCGCGTACGCAGGGCGACAGCAGCCTGGCCCACTCGGCCCTGCTGCGGGCCGTGGACCGCCTCCACGCCCCGGCGCTGGACGGATCGCGGCGCGTGACCGAGGGGGACGAGACGCTCGGTATCGCCTATCACCTCGACGACGTCGTCGAGATCCTGCGGCGGGCCGAGGTCGACCTGGACGAGATCGAGGTCGAGGAGAGCGACATCATCGACTGGCAGGGCGGCGGTCCCGACGACTGGCCGGGGTTGTCGGAGCACGAGCCCCTGGCCGAGTGAGAACGCGCCGCGTGCGCCCCGGCGTACTCCACCGGACGTACGCCGTCTACGCAACCCTCAAATCAAGCTCTGAACACTGCCTCAGGGGCTTCAATTCACCCCGGGTGTGGGCACATTCTCGGCACATGAGGCCCGCCGGCACGGGGGCGGCGGGCCTCGTAACGGGGGTACGGGGGATGTCGACGGGGGACATCACGGGGGCGGCTCACCCTTTGGGTGAGCCGCCCCCTGGTACGTGACACGTACGTACGTCAGACTTTCAGTGTCTTGATCGACGTGGGCGCGTGGCCCGGCTCGGTCGCGATCTCCTCGAACTCGACGACGTTGCCGATGTCGTTCGTCGTGGACATCGCGATGTTGGTGATCCGCTCCAGGATCACCTCGACGACGACCGGCACCCGGTACTCGGCGGCAAGCTTCCTGGCCTGCTCGAAGGCGGCACCCAACTCCGCCGGATCGGTGACGCGGATCGCCTTGCAGCCGAGGCCCTCGACGACCTTGACGTGGTCGACGCCGTAGACGCCCGGTGACGGCCATCTTGGTCCCCGGCCCCGCGATCGAGGCGATGTCGACGGCCTGGAAGTCCTCCTTGTGGATCACGGCGGTCGGCGCCTGGCCGGTGATGCAGAGGATCGGGATCGAGTCGCCGATGCTTGATTCCGTATTGCGGAAATTAACTTCTACTATCTGGAAGCAATGTAGGTGGCGTGCCGAGGGGCGTCAAGGGTGGGCACGGAGCGCGATCCCCAGCGGGAGGGAAGAGGGGAAGGGTGCGGGGATGTCCGGGCGTTTCGCTGTCGCGAGCCCCCTGCCTGGAGGACGATGGACGCGCTGTCCCGACGTGACGTCCTGGAGTGGGCCATGGCCGAGAGCGTGCCGGTGCGGTGTCCGGTCTGCCGTCGCGAGCATCTCTTTGCCGCGCCGTCGTATCCGTGCGCGTGCGGCGCCCCCGTCACGCCCCCGCTCGACCGCCTCGCGGACCCCGCGCCCGTCACCCACCGCACCTGGGACGAGGACTGGGTCACGGTTCCCTGCGGCACCTGCGGCCGCGCGGACCAGTGGCCCCAGCCGGAACTGGGCTGCCCCTGTGGGACCGTGCTGCGGATTCCGGTACGAGGGGTACGAGGTGTACGGCGTCCCCTGCGCGCGCAGATCACCCCGGGCACCGCCGCCCCGGCGGACCCCGAGCCGGACGCGGCCCCGCACGGCCCGCCGCACACCGCCGAGCCATCGGCCCCCCGCGTCGGCGAGGCGTCGCCCGCGCCCGCCGCCGAAACCCGCCTCGTCCCCGATCACATCCCGCTGCCGCGCACCGCCCCGACGCCCCGTCCGGCGTTCCAGCCGGTCACCATCCGCACCGCCCGGGACGCCGTGACGGCGGCCACGCTGTACCTGCGGTGGCTCGGCTACCGCGACATCCGCAGGGCGGACCAGCGGCCCCCGTCCGGCATCGGCCTCGCGGCCCGGGGCGTCCTGGCCCAGGTGGACCCGACCGTCCGCCCGGCCTCGCTGCGCGACGTGGAGTGTCTGTGGCTGACGGCCATGACGGAGTCCACGGGGTGCGTCTACTTCTCCCTCGCCGGTTACGCGGACGACGCCCGCCGTCGCGCCGACACCCTCGGCGTCCCCCTCTTCGTCCTCGACCTCACGGGCACCCCACAGCCGGTGAACAACCACGCCGACGAACTCGTCGCCACCGGAGCCTGACCCCCGACGCGGGCCGGGGAGTGGGCCGCACCACCTACTCGGCGTACGTCTCCCGCAGTTCGATCTTCCGTACCTTCCCCGACACCGTCATCGGGAAGGACTCCAGGACCTGAAGCCGGCTGGGGATCTTGTAGCCGGCCAGCCGGTCCTCGCAGAAGGCGCGCAGTTCCTCCAGCGTCAGGGGGTCGGCCGGGTCGCGCGGGATGACGCAGGCGAGCACCTCCTCGCCGTAGCGCTCATGGGGTACCCCGACCACCTGGACGTCGGCGATCTTCGGGTGGGCGTAGAGGAACTCCTCGATCTCGCGCGGGTAGATGTTCTCGCCACCCCGGATGATCACGTCCTTGATGCGGCCGACGATCTCGACATAACCGTCCTCGCGCATCACGGCGAGGTCGCCGGTGTGCATCCAGCGGCCCGCGTCGATGGCCTCGGCGGTCTTCTCGGGCTCGTTCCAGTAGCCGAGCATCACGCTGTAGCCGCGGGTGCACAGCTCTCCTGAGGTGCCGCGCGGCCGGGTCACGCCGTCCACCGGGTCGACGACCTTCACCTCGAGGTGCGGGAGGACCCGGCCGACGGTGCCGGTGCGGTGCTCCAGGTCGTCGTCCATACGGGTCTGCAGGGACACGGGGGAGGTCTCGGTCATGCCGTAGCAGATGGAGACCTCCGCCATGTGCATCTCGGCGACCACCCGCTTCATCACCTCGACCGGGCAGGGCGAGCCCGCCATGATCCCGGTGCGCAGCGAGGACAGGTCGTACGTCGCGAAGTCGGGGAGGGCCAACTCCGCGATGAACATGGTCGGTACGCCGTACAGCGAGGTGCAGTGCTCGTCCTGGACCGCGCGGAGCGTGGCCGCCGGGTCGAAGGACGGTGCGGGGATGACCAGGCACGCGCCGTGCGAGGTCGCCGCGAGGTTGCCCATCACCATGCCGAAGCAGTGATAGAAGGGCACGGGGACGCAGATCCGGTCCCGCTCGGTGTAGGCGATCGACTCGCCCACGAAATAGCCGTTGTTGAGGATGTTGTGGTGGGAGAGGGTGGCCCCTTTCGGGAAGCCCGTCGTCCCCGAGGTGTACTGGATGTTGATCGGGTCGTCGCAGGACAACTCGCTCCCTCGCGACCGGAGTTCCTCCTCCAGGTCGGAGGTCCCGCGCCGGAGCAGCGCGTCCCAGCTCGGGTCGCCGATGTAGGCGGTCTCCCGCAGCTGCGGGCAGTTGCCCCGCACTCGCTCGACCATCGCCCGGTAGTCGCTCGCCTTGTGGCTGAGGGAGGCGAAGAGCAGCGAGATACCGGCCTGCCTGAGGACGTACTCGACCTCGTGGGTGCGGTAGGCCGGGTTGATGTTCACCATGATCGCGCCGATCCGCGCGGTGGCGTACTGGACGAGCACCCACTCGGGACAGTTGACCGCCCAGATGCCCACCCGGTCCCCCTTGGCGACCCCACTGGCGAGCAGCGCGTACGCCAACCGGTCGACGTCGGAGGCGAATTGGGCGTACGTCCAGCGCCGCCCGGACGGTACGTCGACGAGTGCCTCCCGGTCCGGCCAGGCCGCGACCGCCCGGTCCAGGTTGGCCCCGATGGTGTCCCCGAGCAGGGTCGTCGCACTCGTCCCATGGGTGTACGACGGCTCGCTCACCGCCTTGTTCACCGCCTTGTTCACCGCCTTGTTCACCGCCTTGTTCACCGCCTTGTTCACCGCCTTGTTCACCGCCTTGTTCACCGACTCGCTCGCGAGCTCGCTCACCGGAAGTCCTCCTCGCGGTACTCGGCGTCCGAGCCCGCGGCCGTGGCCTCGCGCAGCTCGATCCGGCGGATCTTGCCGGACACGGTCTTGGGGAGCGCGCCGAACTCCAGGCGGCGGATGCGCTTGTAGGGCGCGAGAACCGTGCGGGAGTGCTCGAAGAGCGCCTTCGCGAGGTCGGGGCCCGGCTCGTAACCCGCCGCGAGGACGACGTACGCCTTCGGGACGGCCAGCCGCAGTTCGTCGGGGGCCGGGACGACGGCCGCCTCGGCCACCGCCTCGTGCTCCAGCAGCGCGCTCTCCAGCTCGAAGGGCGAGATCTTGTAGTCGGAGGCCTTGAAGACGTCGTCGGCGCGGCCGACATAGGTGATGTACCCGTCCGCGTCCCGTGCGCCGATGTCGCCGGTGCGGTAGTAACCGCCTGCCATCGCCTCCGCCGTGCGGTCGGCGTCGCCGTGATAGCCGGTCATCAGGCCCACCGGCTTCGTCGACAGATCGAGCGCGATCTCCCCCTCCACCGCGCCCGGCGCACCCGACACCGGATCGAGGAGTTCGACGCGGAAGCCGGGGCTGGGCCGGCCCATGGAGCCCGTCTTGAGCTCCTGCCCCGGACTGTTGGAGACCTGGACGGCCGTCTCGGTCTGCCCGAAGCCGTCCCGGATGGTGACGCCCCAGGCGCGCCGCACCTGCTCGATGACCTCGGGGTTCAGGGGCTCCCCGGCGGCGACGGCCTCGCGCGGCGGGGTCCGCAGCTGCGTCAGATCGGCCTGGATGAGCATCCGCCACACGGTGGGCGGGGCACAGAAGGTGGTGACCCCCGCCCGGTCCATCTCCGCCATCAGCCGGCCCGCGTCGAAACGTGTGTAGTTGTGGATGAAGACGGTGGCCTCCGCGTTCCAGGGCGCGAAGAGGTTGGACCAGGCGTGCTTGGCCCAGCCGGGCGAGGAGATGTTCAGGTGCACATCGCCGGGCTTGAGCCCGATCCAGTACATCGTCGCCAGATGCCCGATCGGGTAGGAGCTGTGGGTGTGCTCGACGAGCTTGGGGCGGGCGGTGGTGCCGGAGGTGAAGTAGAGCATCAGTGGGTCGTCCGCGTGGGTGACACCGTCGGGCTCGAAGGTCGCGTCGGCGGCGTACGCGTCCTCGTACGACTGCCAGCCGGGCCGCGAGCCGCCGACCGTGACCCGGGTGTAGCGGCCGGGTACCTCGTCGAGCTTCTCCACGTCCTCGGCGCGCACGATCACGTGCCGGACGCGTCCGCGCTCGACGCGGTCGCGCAGGTCGGCGGGGCCGAGGAGGGTGGTCGCGGGGATGACGACGGCGCGCAGCTTCATCGCCGCGAGGGCCGTCTCCCACAGTTCGACCTGGTTGCCGAGCATGACGAGGATGCGGTCCTCGGCGCGGACACCCCGCGCGCGCAGCCAGTTGGCCACCCGGTCGGAGCGCTCGGACAGGGCGGCGAAGGAGAACTCGGCGCGCGTGCCGTCCTCCTCGACGATGTGCAGGGCGGTGCGGTCGTTACCCCGTGCGATGACGTCGAACCAGTCGAGTGCCCAGTTGAAGGACTCCGGCCGGGGCCAGCCGAAACCCTCGTACGCCGTGACGTAGTCCTCGCGGTGCTCCAGCAGGAAGTCCCGCGCGGCGCGGAACTCGTCCGTCGCTCCGTTCGTCACCGTCATGTGTCCTCCTCGTTGCCGCACAGCCGCATACCATCCTGTATTCCGTGATGGAGGCCTCACCACCCCCGAACGGGGGTACGCCGCGACGAAGGGGCGATCAGGTGGCAGCAGACGCAGCCGAGGCGCTGGAGATGCGTGGTGCGCTGGTTCGGCTGCGGCGCGCCACGGGGCTGCCGGTCGCCTTCGGCGGACTGGTCGAGCCGGGGCGCGCGCAGATACGCATCAGCGAACTCAGCGGTACGGCGACGCCCGCGCTCAGCGCCCTCGCCGTGTCGTCCGGCAACGGCCTCGGCGGCAAGGCGGTGGCCCTCGCCCGGCCCTGCGCGGTGACGGACTACTCGACCTCGCGGCAGATCAGCCACGAGTACGACACGGCGGTCGCGACGGAAGGGCTGTGCTCGGTACTCGCGGTCCCCGTTGTCGTACGCCGTCGGGTGCGCGGGGTGTTGTACGGCGCCCTGCGGACGGCCCAGCCGCTGGGTGACCGCACGCTCGGCGCGGCCGTGTCGGCGGCCCGGGACGTGGAGCAGGCGCTGGTCGTCCGGGACGAGGCGCAGGGGCTGCTGGCCGTCGCGCGGGAGCCCGAACCGGCCGTCGGGGGGCCCGCGTGGGAGGAGGTGCGCGAGGCGCACGGGGCGCTACGGGCGCTGGCGCCGCGGATCGTCGACCCGGCACTCAGGGCCGAACTCCTTGATGTGTGCGGGCGGCTGGCCGGCGCGGCGGCGTCCGACGCCCGGGCGCCACACGTCGGCCTCGCCCCGCGCGAGGTCGACGTCCTCGCGTGTGTCGCGGCCGGGGCGACCAATGGGGGCGCCGCCGAGCGATTGGGGCTTCGCCCGGAGACCGTCAAGGGGTACCTGCGCTCGGCGATGCGCAAGCTGGGTGCGCGTACGCGGTGGGAGGCGGTGGTCGCTGCGAGGCGGGCCGGGTTGTTGCCGTAGGGCTGGACGGGGTTGTTGCCGTAGGGCTGGACGAGGTTGTTGCCGTAGCGGCGGACGGGGTCGTGCCGTAAGGGCGGGCAGGCTTTCGGCGCTCCTCGTCCCGGCTCTGCCCGCTCCGCGGCCTTTTCGCCGTCGCCCCGCGACGGTTTACCACCCGACCGTCCCTTTTGAGCGCTTCGCACTCCCGAGCGCCGGCCACTCCCCGGCCTCTCCTGGCAACTCCCATTCAATCAAGCCTGCCCTGAAATACCTTATGCAATCCCCTCTGTTATTTCCCTCACCACCCCGAGACTCCGAAATTCAAAGCACCATTGCCTAATATTGGCCCGGACACGCCATGCGAGGGGAGCGGTGACCGTGCGAGGGGACTTCAAGGAGCCTGCGAGACCCCGCCCCGACCTGGTCATCGGCCGGGAGGAGCTCTTCGCGGGCGCGCGCGACCAGCTCTCCGACGGCGGCAGTGTGCTGGTGCACGGCCCCGCGGGAATAGGAAAGTCCACCGTCCTGCGTGCTTTGGCCGCGGAATGCGCCGAATCGGCACGCACCGTGTTGCGCTGCTCCGCGACCGAGTCCGAATCCCATCTGCCCTTCCTCGCGCTGGCCGACCTCCTCGGCCTGGCGGTGGACGAGGTCTCCGACCGACTGCCCGCCCCGCAGCGCACCGCCCTCGAATCGGCGCTCACCGGCCGCGGAGAATCGACTCTGCAACGGGACGGCCTCGCCCTGCGCCTCGCGGTCCTGTCCGTAGTGCGCGCGCTGGCCGCGCAGGGCCCCGTCCTGATCGTCGCCGACGACCTCCAGTGGCTGGATCCGGCCAGCACCGAACTGCTCGGTTTCGCCGCGCGCCGGCTCGGCGAGATGCCCGTACGGATGCTGTGCGCGGTCCGCACCGACACTGAGCCGCAGGACCAACAGCACGACCGCTATCTCCGCGTGTCCCCGCCGAACACCCTGGCTGTGCGCCTCAACCCGCTCCCCCGCGCGCAGGTCGCCGAACTCCTCGGCCACCGCGGCTACACCGGACTGCCGCGCACGACCGTCCGCGACATCCACCGCACCAGCGGCGGCAATCCGCTCTTCGCGCTGGAACTGGGCCGCGCGCTCGCCGAGAACCCGGTCCGGCCGAGCCCCGGCGAACCACTGCCCGTGCCGACCTCGCTGCGTGCGCTCGTCCTCAGCCGCCTGGAGGCGCTGTCCCCCGAGGCCCGTCGCACCCTGCTCGTCGCCAGTGCCGGGGCCCGCCCCACGCTGGCGCTGCTGCGCGCCGCCGGGCGCGAGAACGCCGAGGCGGAGACCGCGCACGCGGCCTCGCTCGGGCTGCTGGCGACGGAGCGCGAGACGCCGGGCATCCGGTTCGCGCATCCGCTGATCTCGGCCGCCCTGTACGCGGAGGCGAGCGCCCAGGAGCGGCGCGCCGCCCACGCCGCGCTCTCCACCGCGGCCTCCGACCCCATCGAGCGGGCCCGGCACCTCGCCCTGGCCACCACCGGTACCGATCCGCAGGTCGCCGCCCGGCTCGGGGAGGCTGCGGCCGCCGCCCGGGACCGCGGCGCACCCTCGGTCGCCGCCGGGCTCGGGCTGCTGGCAGCCCGGCACACGCCCCCGGACACCGTGCCGGGCCCGGACGAGCGGCGGTTGCAGGCGGCCGAGGACGCACTGACCGCCGGGGAGTCCGACCTCGCCCGGGACATCGCACGCGAGGTGCTCCGCCGGGTCACCGCGCCGGCGGACCGGGTACGGGCCTGGATGGTCGTCATCGACGCCGCGGGCAACTCCATGGCCGAGGTCGACGCCGTGTTCCCGCAGGCACTCGCGGACGCGGGCGACGACCCCCGCCTGCTCGCCCTGGTCCGCTACCAACTCGCCTGGCGGGCCCTGCTGATCGACGGCGAGATGGCCAAGGCCCGTGAGGAGGCCGCCAGCGCGGCCCAGCTCGCCGCCCGGGCCGGGGACCGGCCCAACGAACTCCTCTCGCTGGGCTTCCAGGCCCAGATGGAGACCCTGATGGGGCACCCGGACGCCCCGGCGACCATCCAGCGGGCGATGCGCGAGCCGCAGGACCCCCGCGTGGCGTGCGACCACAACGGAGCCGGTGCCGCCCGCTTCCGCTGGCTGATCATGGGCGACCAGCTCGCCGAGGCACGCACCACGATCACCGCGCTGCTGCGCGAGGTGCGGCGGCGCGGGATGGTCGAGAGCGAGGTGCACTTCCTGCGTGGGCTCGCCGAGACCGAGCTGCGCTCCGGGCACTGCGGGCGGGCGCTCGACCTGGCCCGCGAGAGCCTGCGGCTGGCCCGCGACACCGGGATCGGCGAGGCGGCCACCGCCATGTTCACCTCGCTCGCCGAGGCCGCCGGCGGCGACGTCGACCGGGCGCTGGCACTGGCCCGGGAGGCCGTGGACCGCGCCGAGGAGGACGGCGACCTGGTCTACCTCTCGCGCGCCCTGGGCGCCCTCGGGCACGCCCAGCTGGTGTCCGGGGACTCACCGGCGGTGGTTCAGTCGTTGCGGCGGGTACGGGAGTTGGAAGAGCGGCTCGGGGTCACCGATCCCGCCCGCGGACGCTGGCACGGCGACCTCGCCGAGGCGCTGGTGCGGATCGGCGAGCCGGTCGAGGCGCAGGACGTCATCGACGCCACGCGGGCACGGGCGCTGCGGCTCGGGCGCGAGAGCGTGCTCGCCGTGCTCGACCGGGCGGAGGCGCTGGTACGGGCCGCACGCGGTGAACAGGAGCCCGCGGTACGTCAGCTGACGGCCGCTCAGGACCGGCTCGGCAAGCTGGGATACGGCCTGGAGGAGGCCCGGGCCGCGTACGCCCTCGCCGGGCTGCGCACCCACCGGCCCGGGCCGACCTCGTACGACGAGGCGACCCGGCTGTTCCGGCGGTGCCGTGCGCTGCCCTGGCTGCGGCAGGTGGAGTCGGCGGCCGCGACCGGTCCGACCGCCTCGGCCACGGCGGCGCCGGCACCCGCCGCGCTCGACACCCTCGCCGCGACGGAGCGTCAGGTCGCCGCGCTCGTCATGGAGGGCGCCACCAATCGGGAGATCGCCGCGCGCCTGTTCATCAGCGTGAAGACGGTGGAGGCGACGCTGACGCGGGTGTACCGGAAGTTGGGGATACGGTCGCGGGTGGACATCGTGCGGTTGGCGGCGGGGCGTCGGAACGGGTGAATTCTGAGGGCTCCGCCCCCAGACCCCGAAAGATCGCGCAGTTCCCCGCGCCCCTTTCAGGAACGCGGGGAACTGCGCGAGCAACCCCCACCCACCCACGGTCGAAGGATCCCCGGACTAAACCCCAGGTCCCACAGACAAGGGTTTTCCCTCCCGCAACTCCCCTAGGGGGTTCCCCTCTTGGATGCGGAACGTTGCGCCTTCTAGCGTGAGCGACGTGCCGCTCGCTCGGGCACACGGCGTCAACCCACGGACGCCGTGCTCACCCCCCACACCCGCGCGTCCCCCCACCGGCAACCTCTGAGGAGACCCATGTTCGGGCTCACCCGCGCCAAGAAGGCCGCCGCTCTCGGTGTCGCGACCACCGCCGCCGCCGCGACCGCTCTCCTGGGCGCACCGAGCGCCGTCGCCGCCCCCCAGCCGATCGTCGGCGGCACGACGACCACCACGACCGCGTACCCGTTCATGATGCAGATCACGGACGCCTCGCAGAACCAGTTCTGCGGTGGCACCCTGGTCGCGGCCAACAAGGTCGTCACCGCCGCCCACTGTATGGTCGGCGAGACCACGAGCAGCGTCCGCGTCGTCGGCGGCCGTACCTACCTCAACGGTACGAACGGCACCGTCAGCAAGGTCAGCAAGATCTGGATCAACCCCGACTACACCGACGCCACCAACGGCGACGACGTGGCCGTACTGACCCTGTCGACGTCGATGTCGTACACCCCCGCGTCGTACGTCGCCTCCACGGACACCAGCGTGTACGCGACCGGCGCCACCGCCCGCATCGTCGGCTGGGGCACCACCTCGGAGAGCGGCAGCTCCTCCAACCAGCTGCGCACCGCGACCGTCCCGATCGTGTCCAACTCCAGCTGCGCCAGCTCCTACGGCTCCGAGTTCGTGGCCTCCGACATGGTCTGCGCCGGTTACACCAGCGGCGGCACCGACACCTGTCAGGGCGACAGCGGCGGCCCGCTGCTCATCGGCGGCGTCCTCGCAGGCATCACCTCCTGGGGCAACGGCTGCGCCGAGGCCGGCTACCCGGGCGTCTACACCCGCCTGACGACCTTCTCGAACCTGGTGACGACGCAGATCAACTCGTAGTCACCAGTCGTCGGTCACCGGTCACCGTTCCTCAGTCACCGGCGTCGAAAGGCTCCCCAGTCTCCTGAGTACCCCTCAGGTAAAAGCCAGGGGGCGTTGCGGGCCTCCACGAGCGGCCCGCAACGCCCCCTATCCACTGCTCCCCCATCCTCCTCCCCCACTCTCGGCCTCGCTCGAAGTGCAGCTCCTCGGCGACCGTCCGGGACTGTGGGACCCCTGCTTGAATGGTGGCCGTTGGAGGTGATGGGCATGGTGTCCACCGACACGCGGGCGGCTGCACCCTGATCGGGCTCGGGGTGGCGGTGACGGGTCGCGCGGACTGAGTCCCCCGGACGGACGCACGGGCGCTACGCGGCTCGAGTGACGTACGTGGCCTACGCGGCCACGGCCCCGAAGCGGATGTCGTACGACGCCGACGCGCCGGACAGCGTCCGGAGCAGCCTCTCGGCCTCCACCACCACCTCGTCCCGCTGGGCCTTCGTGAGCCGGCCGAACGGCTCGATGGTGAGGACGTCCCCCTCCTGTCGCCACAGACCTGCCAGGAAACCGTCGACGAGCAGCGTGCGGTACGCCTGGTTGCCCGCCCAGGTGCGCCCTTTGAGGTCGGCGGGCACCACCCGGGAGCGGTCGGCGTGCGAGAGGAGCAGGTTGTCGAATTCGGGCAGGAAGCGGGGCGGGGCCGGGGTGTCGGCGTCGGGGCGGGGCGCGTCGGGGAGGTCGAAGAGTTCGACGCCGTTCTCGTCACGGAAGGTGAGCAGCTGCGGGCGGAGGCGTTCGAAGACCTCGCGCAAGCGGGTCAGCCCCGCCCAGGTCTGCATGTCCTTGACGGAGGCGGGCCCGAACGCGGCGAGGTAGCGCAGCACGGCCGCGTCGGGGGCCGGGGACGGCTCGGTGGGGCGGCCCAGCCAGTGTTCGGCGGTGGTCAGCGCGACCTGGCCGCTGCGGCCCCACAGTCCGCGCGGGGTGACCTGGACGAGCGGCAGCCGGCAGCGGGCGGCGACCGAGAGCGCGAACGGGTCGGCGTCCGGCCAGTGGACGAGCAGCTCCTCGCGCAGCTGTTTCATCGTGCGCGGCTCGGCCTCCACCAGGTCACGGCTGATCGCGGCGAGCCGGTCCAGATCAACGCCCACGAGCCCCTTGCGGAAGTTGTTCAGCTCCCGGTCGCGGGCCCCCTGCACGAGCGGCCGCAGGGTGAGGACGTCGTCGGCGGTGTGGGTGTGGATGGTGGAGCGCAGGGTCACGATGCGGACGACGGCGCGGTCCTCCATGGCCGTCGACAGCTCCTCGGGCCGGAACCCTTCCAGCCGGGCGGCGAGGGCGTAGTACGGGGGCTTCACGTTCTGCGCCTGAAGGCCTACGAGGTGCCGGACGGCGTCCGTGGCGGTGCGACCGGCGGACCGGCACAGGAGGAGCTGGCGGGCGAGGGTCGCACGGTTGAGGGCGCGGGTGTCGAGCACGGGTGCGGACGCGGATGCGAGCACGGGTGCGGACGCGGGTTCGGGTGCGGACGCGGGTGCGACGAGGTGGGTGCCGACGCCACGCGCCTCACTCTCGCCGCCGCGCGCCTTGCTCCCGCCGCTGACCGTCTTCCCGTCCCTGCCGCTCGTCTTCGTCGTCATGCTGTGCACGCTAACGAGACTTGCGGACACCTTCTGTCCGCAATCCTTGGGGACCTCCGCGGGGCCCTCCACGGGAACGCCCGCCCGGACGGCAGCCCCCCTTCCCGTCCGCGACATTTGACCCGTATATCCTTCTCCGAGATCACAGCGACGTACCTGCGACATGGGAGGCAGCCGCAATGTCCGAGCGACGCCCCCGTCCGGCCGCCAAGAACGGCAGGAAGTCCGTCTGGCGGCGCGCCCTGAACGCACCGGCCGCGACCGGCCTGACGCCCCCGGTGCCTCGCGCCGACCCGCCGGAGCCGGAACCCGTCGAATCCGGCAGCGTCGTACAGGCGGCCCTGTACCGCGACGGCGTACGGGTCTCGACCCCCGCCTCCCTCGCCGACACCTTCCGAGAGCTGCGCGACCAGCCGTCCGGCATGGCGTGGATCGGCCTGTCCCGCCCCACGGAGGCCGAACTCCTCTCCCTGGCCGCCGAGTTCGACCTGCACCCGCTCGCCGTCGAGGACGCGATGGAGGCACACCAGCGTCCGAAGCTGGAGCGCTACGGCGACACCCTCTTCGTCGTCCTGCGCGCCGCGCGCTATCTGGACGCGCCGGAGGAGGTCGACTTCGGCGAGCTGCACGTGTTCGTGGGACCCGACTTCGTGATCACCGTCCGGCACGGCGCGGCACCGGACCTGTCGGCGGTGCGCCGCCGTATGGAGGACTCCCCGGAACTGCTGAAACTCGGCCCCGAAGCCGTCCTCTACGCGATCCTCGACTCCGTGGTCGACGGCTACGTCCCCGTCGTCACCGGTGTCCAGAACGACATCGACGAGATCGAGACCGAGGTCTTCCGCGGCGAACCCGAGGTGTCCCGCCGCATCTACGAACTCTCCCGCGAAATGGTCGAGTTCCAGCGCGCCACCCGCCCCCTGGTCGGCATGCTGCACGGCCTGATGGCGGGTTTCGCCAAGTACGGCACCGACGAGGAACTCCAGCGCTACCTCCGCGACGTCGCCGACCACGTCACCCACACCAGCGAACGCGTCGACGGCTTCCGCCAGGCCCTGACGGAAATCCTGACGGTGAACGCCACTCTGGTCACCCAGCAACAGAACGCGGAGATGCGGGCGCTGGCGGAGGCGGGCTTCGAGCAGAACGAGGAGATCAAGAAGATCTCGTCGTGGGCGGCGATCCTGTTCGCTCCGACGCTGGTCGGGACGATCTACGGGATGAACTTCGAGCGTATGCCGGAGTTGCATTGGGTGCTCGGGTATCCCTTCGCGATCGCCCTGATGGCGATTGTTTGCACTAGTTTGTACGTCATCTTCAAGCGGAAGGACTGGCTCTGAGTAATCGGCGTGCGAGGCGCTTCCGCGAGGGAGTGCAGCCCGGATCGGAGGCATCGAGGCCGCGTTCGAGGCCGCTGGGGAGAATCTGGGGAGAATGAGCGGCGCTCCGATCCGGGCGGGCTCCTGCGATCGCGGGCGTTAACCTGCGGGACCTTCGCCTGGTGTGCCTGCTCATACGCGACTCCTCGGGCCTTCGCCACGACCACCAGTCGGTGGAGGGCGGGACCAGAGTTGCCCATGAGGTGAGTGCGGCAGTAGGGATTCGACTGACACGTCAGCTTCCCGTAACAACTGCACTCACCGCAGGGAAGAACGCCGGGAAATCCTGCCGCCCCCTCAGTTCAATGTCGCCACCGGCGCCTCAGCCTCGTGTGCCTCCTCGGCCAACCGCGACCTGGCGTCGCGGCGGTCCAGCAGGCTCAGCAGTGGAACGGTCATGACCGTGGTGACCAGAGCCACGAGCACCAGCGCGGCGAACAGTTCCTCGCTGACGATGCCGGCCGCCAGTCCGATGTTGAGCGCGATCAGCTGCATGAGGCCCCGGGCGTTCATGAGGGCGCCGACCCGGACGGCCACCGAGGCGGGTTCGCCGCGCAGCCGGGCGGCGGCCCAGCAGCCGCCGAACTTTCCGACCACTGCCAGGACGACCGCGGCGGCCCCGAACGCCGTCACGGACGGGTCGGCGAACACGTCGAATCGGGTGTTCAGGCCGGAGTAGGTGAAGAACATCGGTACGAACACGACCTGGGTCACGGACTGGATGATCCGCACCAGCCGTTCGGACGCCTCGCCCCGAGGCATCGACATCCCGATACAGAACGCCCCGAACACGGCGTACAGGCCGATGATGTCGGTGAACCAGGCAGCGCAGAACAGCATGGCGACGGTGAACAGGATCCTGGTGTCGGCGCCCAGACCCGGCCGGGTCACGATCCAGGCCAGCAGGCGGCGTCCCAGCAGGAACAGTACGGCCACGAACAGCACGGAGCCGCCGACGGCCTTCAGAACGGGCTCCACCTTGCCGGAGGCCACGCTCAGCACCCCGGCGAGCATGATCCAGGCGACGGCGTCGTCGGTGGCCCCTGACGCCAGAGCGAGCGAGCCGAACCGGGAACCGGTCAGCCCCCGTTCGGTGATGATCCGGGCCAGCATAGGGAAGGCGGTGATCGACAGGGCGACACCGACGAACGCGGCCGTCACCCAGACCGAGACCCCGTCGACGAAGATGCCGACATGGCCGTGGGCCACGAGGGTCAACCCCGCGCCGAGCACCAGCGGGATCCCCACGCCGGCCGAGGAGACCGCGACGGCGGTGCCCGCCAGGCCGCGCCCTGCGTGGGCCCTGAACTCGTATCCGGCGGCGAACATCAGGGTCACCAGGCCGATCTGGCCTGCCACGTACAACACCGGCTTCAGCTCGGGTGGGAAGACGTGGGCGGAGATCCCGGGGGCGATCAGTCCGAACAGCGAGGGGCCCAGCATCACTCCGGCGATCATCTCGCCGACCACGGGTGGCTGGCCGAAGCGGCCCGCCACCAGGACGACCAGACGGCACGTCAGCAGAATGATGACGACGGCCAGGAAGAAGGCGGGAGCGAGCTCCACAGGAGTCATGGTCTCGTTCCTCTCAACGTCCGACGGTGACGGAGGTGGCAGAGCCGCCGGAGGAGGCGGCGAAGTAGTTCCGGCACAGGCCCTGGCGCCGCGCATCCCACACCATGTAGCTGCCGAGGACGAGCTGGGTAACGCTGCGTGGGACCGCGGCCCAGCGATCGGCAAGGCGCATCGCCGCCAGCCGGGTCCCTCTGCGGGCCGGCCTCCCGGGCGCCGCACCGGTGCGCGGGACGAGCAGGCAGGGACCGCGACTTGGAAGCGAACGAGTGTGTTCCACGGAGGACTCCAGCCGGAAGCCGCGCAGCACCTCTTCGGCCGCGACCCGCATGGTGAGGACGGCGAAACCACGCGCCGGACAGGGCCGGTTGGCGGTCACCCCGAACGGGATGAAGGCGGACGGCCTGGTGTCGGGCTTCAGCCAACGGTCCGGGTCGAACGGATCACCTCCGGACCCCTGATACTCGGGGTAGTTGAACAACAAGACGGAGCCGGCCGGGATGGGGTCCTGCCCGTCCCGGGGAATCTCCCCGGAGGTGATCCGGTGGGCCACTCCGAACAGCGGGAAGTGCTGCAGCGTCTCGTTGATGACCCGGTCCAGGAAGTCCGGGCCCTCCTCGTCGGCCAACAGGCGGTCCTGGACCGGCCGGTGCGTGGCGAGAGCGAGCAGCAGATGGGCCATCGCCTCCGACATCTGCACCACGGCGGTATTGAAGAACGTGCCCTGCAGGTAGTACGCCTGCTCCCGCGCGGTGAGCGAGGACGGCAGCGGCACGGGCGGGTGGTCGTTCGCCAGCCGGGTCCGCAGGTACTCCGTGAGCCGGGCCCGCCGGTCCATGTGCCTGAGGCTGGTGCACTTCAGGGCGCTCACCACGTCGTCCGCGTTGCCGGTGATCAGGTCCCGGACGTGGCGCGGGCACGGTTCCCGGAAGACCGCCTCGTAGTAGACCTCGGCCCAGACGGGCATCATCAGGTCGCGCAGCCTGACCCCGTGCACACCGCGGGCCGAGCGTGTGTCGAGCTCGTCGAGCACCCGCCGGGTGCAGCGGCCGACCAGCTCCGTCCACTGCTCCCTGGACAGCCCGGCGAGGATCTGCCGCGTGGTCCGGGCCACGTCGTCGTAGCGCGGGCCGGGCTCCAGGTGCTCCTGGTGCACCTCCGGACCCGGCGACAGCCAGTACCAGAACAGGTCGGACAGCGCGGCCCCCCGGCTGCGGCCGTTCGCCGCCGGATGCCCGTACACCCTCTTGAACTCCTCGGCGGGCACCTCCCGGCCCGGAGCCCGGACCCCCTCCTCGCCGCCCACCCAGGTGAAGATCCGCACCCGCAGCGCAATCACGATCCTGGGCAGCCAGTACGGCAGACCGGCGACCAGAGTCGCGGCCACGCCGATGAACAGCCATCCGGTGGGATTCACGCGACCACCCCGCCGAATCGGGTGTCCGCTCCCGGAGCCACGTGGGGGCCCGGCGCGGGCCCCCACGTGGGCACGCGGACCAGATCGGGCGTCAGGTCGGCGAGTCCGGACGCCCCGCACAGGGCCAGCGTGTCGTCGAGTTCGTCGCGCAGCAGCTCCAGCAGCCGCCGCACCCCCTTCTCGCCGCCCTCGGCCAGCGCCCACATCACGGGCCGGCCGATGCCCACGGCGGATGCGCCGAGCGCCAGCGCCTTGACGGCATCGGTGCCGCGCCGGACTCCGCCGTCCAGCACGATCGGGATGCGCCCGGCCACCGCGGCGACAATCTCCGGCAGCAGCTCCAACGTGGCCGGCACGGTGTCGAGTTGACGACCACCGTGGTTGGACAGCAGCAGCCCGTCGACGCCGTGCCCGACCGCGAGCCGGGCATCCTCGGGATGCAGCACACCCTTGAGCAGGATCGGCAGCGAGGTGGTCCGGCGCAGCCAGTCGACGTGCTCCCAGTTCAGCTCCGGGGACATGGCGATCTGGCGTACGTGGCCGCGCTCGCCGTCGCGCAGGTCCACCAGGTTCTCGCAGCGCAGGCCGGGCGGCAGATCGTGGAAGCCGTTGCGCCGGTTGCGTTCGCCCGCGCCCAGCACCGGGGAGTCCACGGTCACCACCAGCGCGGTGCACCCCGCGTCGGTGGCCCGCCCTATCAGTGCCTCGGTGATCTCCAGGTCGGGCTGGATGTAGAGCTGGAACCACAGCGGCGGTGTCCTGCCGCCCTCGACGGCGGCCCGGGCCGCGTCGGCGATCTCGCCCACGGACACCGTGGACGCCATGGAGACGATCATGATGGCCCCGGCTGCAGCCGCGGCCCGAGCCGTCGCCAACTCCCCCTCCGGATCGACCAGTTTGTGGAAGGCGGTCGGGGACAGCAGGACCGGCAGGCTCGCCCGGCTGCCGAGCAGGCTGATGTCCAGCTCCCGTACGGCACTGCCCCGCAGCACCCGGGGCAGCAACTGCAGGCGTCCGAACGCCGCCTCATTGGCCCGTACGGTGATCTCGTCGCGGGCCCCACCCGCGATGAAGTCGGCGTACACGGGGTCGAGTTCGGCGCGCGCGGCGCTTTCGAAGTCGTGGACGGTGTACTGCACGCCGCTCACCGCCCGGCCGGAGCCGGGCGACGGCCCAGCTCACGGGCGAAGAACTCGGCCAACGGGGCGCGATGGGCCTCCGGGTGGTCCCAGTGGTTCTCCAGGCTCTCGGCCATGTGGTGGGTGCCGAGGAGTTCGCCGCCGCCGTGGTGGCGGATCACCGGGTGGAGGTACGCCGCGTCGAAGGCGTCGTCGACCGAGTTCTGGGCGGTGCGGCGCACGGTGATGTCGAAGGGGTCGACCTTGTCGTGGTCGGGGCCGTACTCCAGCGTGACGGTGAAGTAGTCGCTGCTCGCGGTGAGTTGGCTTTCGGGGGCATACACGACCGGCACCTCCTCGTGGTAGCGGACCGGATCGCCGGGTGCCGTCACGATCACGTCGCCAAGGACACCGAACTGTTGCCACAGTGCCGAGCTGCGGTTGACCCGGTCCACCACGGCATCCGCCAGAGCGGCTGGGCTACTCTCCAAATGCCGCTGCGGCCAAGGCCGTTCGTGATGACGTTCATCGAGGATGTGGCTCAGGGCGCGTACGGCGTACCGGAAACCGTGGATGAAACCACCGGTGGACTTCTTGAAGTCACGCTGCTGCATGAGCGTTCCGGCGAAGTAGAGGCCGGGCACGTTCACCGACTCGTACGCCGGGGAGAGCGCGGCGAAGCGGTCGTCGATGACCAGGGCGGGACGGCACTCCGGGTCGAACACCGAGGCGTCGAAGCGGAATCCGGTGCAGACGATCACCCGGTCGTAGCGCAGCTCCTTCACGACCTCGTCGGCCCGGGAGAAGCTGAAGCGGACCCGGTACATGCCGTCGGGGTCCTTCTCGACGGAGAGTACGTTGCCGTCCAACAGAGCGTTCTGCGACTTGAGTTGGTAGGTGTCGAGGAAGTTGTTGTTGACCGCGCGGAGATGGCCGACATAGTGGCTGTTCCAGGCCATGCGGACGGAGTGCGGGCCGGCGACATGGATGACTGCGGCGGTCTCGACAAGGTTGTCAGCGGTCTCCAGGGCGGAGTTGCCCTTCCCGATGATCAGGACGCGCCGGTCGATGAAGTCCTCGGGGTCCACGGAGACGACGGAGTAGTCGTCGGCGGTCTCGATGCCGGGAATGTCGGGGGTGTTGGGCCGGGTGAGCCCGGTGGCCATCACCAGGCGTCGGGCATGATGCTCCTGCCCGTGCTGGTCGGTGACGGTGAAGCCGTCGTCGTGACGCTGGATCCGCTCCGCCCGGGTGTCGTAGGCGATGTCCAGCTTGAACGCCTCGGCGAAGTCGGCGAGGTAACGCACCAGATCGTCGGCGTGCGGGAAGTAACGCTTGCTGTAGCGGGTGAACAGCATCCGGTCGTCCGGGGACAGCAGGGAGTTCCAGTCCATCCGGAGATTCAGCTCGGGATCGTCGGTGCCGTTGTGCACCTTGTTGATGGAGATCAGCTTGCGGTGACGGGGGAACGTACGGAAGAAGGTGCCTGGCGCTCGGCCACTCTCCAGGATCCGGTATCCGTGTCCGGCCGCCTGGAGTAACTGCCCGAGCTGGAGGCCCGCAGGGCCGCCGCCGACCACGAGGTAGTCGAAAGGCTCACTGTCCGTGGAGTTCATGGATATCTCTTTCCGCTCCGGGCGAGGACGCGCCTGAAGACTGGTGGGGGGTGAGAACTAGCAAGGTCCGGTCGAGTGGCGGCTCGTGACGGCCGGGCGCAGTCCCCGTATGGGTCACGTCGCGGGCCGAAGTGCGATGGCAGTGGGCACCCGAGTGGGCTGCGGCCTGGAAGGTCCGGTCAATGCCGTGGTGCGCGACGCGGCGACAAGCCCGGTCGAATGGGGCTGAGCTGCGGGAAAGGCGGGGACCGTACCTTCGAGCGGCATTAACCGAGGCGAGGTCGGCCGGAGCGGGCCTGCTCAGCGACCAGGTGGAGCGGTTCGGGAAGCAGTCGCAGCCGGAAACGGTGCAGCGTGGCGCTCTGGCAGGGGCATGACAGACCCTTCCATCGGTTTTTGTGAAAACTCAATGAGCACCGTAGTGACGATCGGCAGGAACGGGCAACAGCCGCATGAGGGATGACAGGGTTTCGACAGGTGCCCTAGGTGTCCGTCATGGACCGAGCGGCCTTGGACAACGGCTTCGCCGTCCGGTCGGCGAGAGTGCGTAGGTGAAGCAGCCGAGATACCCGAGTCGGCGACACTCGGTTGCCAGCCGATCGAAGTCGGGCTGCATGGACAGCAGTGTCGGGTGATCCCGGACGGGGACGAGAAGTCGTGGCGTGCCGGGCGAAGCGCCCCGTACGCCGGCGGCGATGTCCGCTCGTTGCAGGCCGAGGGCCGCGATGATGCCACCGCCGGTGGCGTCGGCGTGGTCCGCCAGGGCGATGACGCCTTGGTCAAACCAGACTTCGACGCCGTCGCGACGGCGGATGGCGGTCGTGGCGAAGGTGCGGCCTGCGGTGCGCTGGCGCCCGTGGTGCTCGGTGGCGCCGCTGCGGTGCAGCAGGACGGCTTGCGCGGCGATGGTGCCATGGCCGCAGTTCGTGAGTTCTCCGGCGCTGGCGAAGAAGCGCACCGTGGGCGTGTCCGCTGTGCTGGTGTCGATGAACGCGGTGTGGGAGGTGCCGGTCCTGCGGGCGGTGGCGTGCCGGTCGTCGTCGGTGAGCGTGGCGTCGTCGATCATGACCGCGGTGGGGCTGCCGCCCTGCCCATCGCGGGTACAGGCGTTTACCACTGCCATCGGTGGGCCGGCCATCAGGCGGCCGTGATGTCGGCGAAGCGGGGAGCGCCGGGCTCGAGGTCGACGCGAGCGGTGCGCGCGGCGAAGCAGATCGCGTGGTACCACCCGCACAGCAGTAGCACGTCGAGCAGTTGCCGCTCGTCGAGCAACTCCTGTGCGGATCGCCATAGTTCGTCGTCGACGTCGCACGAGTCGTGCAGGGCGTCCACCATCCGGATGAGCATGGCTTCGCGGCCGGCCGTCCAGCAGGGATCGTCAGGGGAGCCGCAGGTGAGTGAGGTGACCTCGGCCGGCGAGAGTTCGGCACGCTCAGCGAAGACCATCACGTGGACGCCCCACTCGTATTCGCAGCCGCAGCGCGTGCAGGTGCGCAGGATGACGACCTCCCGCTCGCGGAGTGTCAGGGTCAGGTCGCGGCCGAGTTCGTACCTGCCCCAGTTGCTCATCGCGACGGTCATCGGCAAGTTCTTGGCGAACGTCCGGAACAGGCCGATAGGAGGCATTCCGGCGGGCATCATCGTGGCGAGTTGCGCCTCCACGTCCGGCGTGAACGGTGGTTCGAGCGCCGGGATGCGAGCCATGGCCCCTCCAGGTGATTCGGATTCAGAAGCACGGTAGCGATTCGGATTCAGAAGCGCCAGAGGTGGTGCTTCACGGGATCGGTTTTTCGCCGTCCTCACCCAGGGCCGAGGCCCACACGTCGGACCAACGGGCGAGCGGGCGCAATGCCTGGTAGGCGCCGCGGCCCAGATCGGTGAGCGTGTAGGCCGCATCCGGCTGCTGGGCGACGAGGTGGGCGTCAAGAAGCTCGGTCAGCCGTTGCCGCAGGACGCTGGAGGACATGTTGTCGCAGCGCTGCTGCAACGCGCGGAACCCGACCGGCCCGTGCTGCAGCTCCCAGACGATGCGCAGGTTCCAGCGGCGGCCGAACAGGTCGAGGGCGGCCATGAGGGGTCGCCCGGTACTCGATCCGCGTACCGGCCGGCCCGGCCTGGGCATCGTCATCGCCTGCGCCACCCCTCTTGATGCTTCGATCTTCGATACAGTACCGTCCCGCGTATTGGTTCTATTTCCGAAGCGACAGGGATGGCATCGTGAGGCGTTTACGCACTGCGCTGTACGCCAAAATGGGCATTGATCTGTCGATCGGGCCGGCACCGGCCGTCCACGCGGCCGGCCGACTGCAGAGCCTGGCGGTGTGATGGCCCTCCCGCCCTTGCCGGAAGAGGGCCACCACTGTGAATCGTGTGGTCTGCGATACGGCGACCTGACCCCGTCGGCGGCCCTCGGGCTGATCCGCAGCCATCCCGCGCGGTACCGGCGCCGGCTGCTGCACCTGCCGATCGACGTCCTGCGCCGGCGGCCGGCGCCCGGAGTATGGTCGGCGCTGGAGTACGCCTGCCATGTCCGCGACGTCTACGACGTCTACGGCACCCGAGTCCGCCGCACGCTGACCGAGCACGAGCCCACCCTCGAACCGATGCGCAACGACGAGCGCGCCGAGCAGGGCGCCTACAACCAGCAAACGCTGACCGCCGTACTGCTGGATCTCGAACGCAACGCTGACCGGTTCGCCGCCCTCGCGAGCGAGATCAGCGCACTGCAGTGGAGCCGCTCAGCCGTCCTGCTCCCTCGCGAACGCCGCACCGTCCTGTGGATGGTTCGGCAGGCCGCGCACGAGGGGCTCCATCACCTCCACGACATCGGCGCGAGCCCTACCGACAGGGCAGTGTTGTTCGACGTCGACGGCGTGCTCGTCGATTCGTACCCCGCATACCGCCGGATCTGGAGCCGATGGGCAACCCACCGCAACCTCGATCCAGACCTGGTCTGGTCACACACCCATGGCCGCCGGCCCGTCGACACAATCCAGGTAGTGGCGCCACAACTCGACGCCGCCGCTGAATACCGGCTGATCAAGGAATTCATGGCCCACGAAGGCGACAGCTTTCCCGTGTACCCCGACGCCGCCGCGGTGCTGCGCCTGTTGCAGGACCGGCGGTGGGGCGTCGTCACCTCAGGCCGAACACCCACGGTCCTGCAGCGCCTCCGCGCAGGCGGGCTACCCGATCCTCCGATCCTGGTCGACAGCAGCCAGGTCCGACGCGGCAAACCCGATCCGGAGGGCTACCTACGCGCGGCCCAGCTCCTCAACGTGCCGGCGCCCGACTGCCTGGTGATCGAGGACGCGCCCGCCGGCGTAGAAGCGGCCCGGGCCGCAGGCATGACGGTGATCGCAGTCCGCACCACCCACCCTGACGAAGAACTCGCCGGCGCACACCACCGCGCCGACACCCTCAGAGACGCCCTCCCCCTCATCGCCGACTGGCTGGACAGGACGCACCGATGACGGCCGCGCCAGAGGCGTCTCCGGAGTGCTTTGCTCGCCCGCTGCTCAACGGAGGTCTGTCATGCACAAGCTGGTGGTCCTGTACCCCGAACCCGCCGACTCCGACCACTTCCGCGACTACTACGTGACCAACCACCTCCCGCTGGTCACCCGCCTGCCCGGCCTGCTCGCGTGGCGCTACAGCTTCGACGTGGCAGCGACACAGGGACAGACGCCGTACTTCGCGGTCTTCGAAGCCGAGTTCGCTGACGCTGCGGCAATGACCGCGGCAAGAGCGTCGCCGCAGGGCCGCCAGGTGGCCGCCGATGTCGCCAACTACGCCACCGGCGGTGCGGTCGTCATCCACTATCCGGTGCAATACGGCACCGGCTGAGCCCGCTGGGCGAGGGTTCCCGGGCGGATCGCGTGATCGCCGAAGCGGGCCCGTGCCTGGTCGGCGGCGCGCTCGATACGGCGCCGCTTGCCGTCCGCCGGGTCCAGGAGCAGCTGCTGGACGGCGCCTTGGGCATCGATGAGATCTGCGCGAAGGGTGATCGTGCGAACGCGGGCACGCTGGAGCCCGAGCCGGGCGTACAGGTCGTAGGCGGCAGCTCTGAGCGCCCGGGTTTGCGCGGTGTACTCCTGCAGCGTGCATGAGCGCTGGGTCGTGGCGCCGTCGGCGTAGGAGACGCTCAGTGCGAGCCGTGCGGCGACCTGGTGGGTGGTGCGCAGCCGCAGTCTGAGACGGTCGCTGATGTCGAGCAGGGCCCGGCGGTGCGCGGCGGGTTCGAGCTCGTCGTGGGCGAACTCATAGGTGATACCGGTGGATTTGGGTGCCGCGTCTGTCGTGACGGGCCGCAGGTCCAGGCCGCGGGGCCGCTCCGACAGCGTCACGGCAGCGGCTTTGCCGAGGATGCGCTGCAGCGTTCCCGGCGGAACGTCGAGGAGGTCACCGATGCGGTGGATGCCGTACTCCCCGAGGGTGCGGGCGGTGGCCGGGCCGACACCGAACAGGGCCCCGACGGGCTTGGAGTGAAGGAACGCGGCGATGGCCGCGGGGGTGGCGCCGACAACGGTGACGTGGCCGGGGGCGGTCGCGGCCACCGCCATCGCGGCGAGCAGTGGGATCAGGGCTGGAGGTGGACGTGGAGTACAACCGCTGGCATCCAGACGGCCTGGAGGAACTGAGGCAGAAGTTCCTCCCGGACTTCGAGACCCGGGAAAACGAGCGGCTGGTCCACCCAGACCTGATCGTCCATCACCCCGGCCATGACGGCCCCAACCACAACCTCCTTGTCCTGGAGGCCAAGAAGGGCGACGTCAGCCCTCGGGCCCGGGAGCGGGACTACCGCAAGCTGACGGGGTTCCTCTCGGTGTTCCAGTACAGGCAGGCCGTCTTCCTGGAATTCGACGGCCGCGGCGGCGGGACAGCTCGTCGAGCCTTCCTAGCACGGTCATACACAAGTGATTTGCCTGCCACATCCCAGGCGGCGGTCCGGGACCCCGCGGGGTGCCCGCGGAGGACGCCGAACACCGCCGCCGCCGGCCCCAGCACTCCTGCGACCGGTGGCGAGCGGGAGATCAGCGCTCGAAAGGTAGGTGCCTACGGCGTGATCGTGACGGGGCCGTAGTCCGAGAGGTTGGTGAGGTTCATCTGGGCGAGCGTGGTCGCGGCGGTGGTGCTCGCCGGCATCACGATGTTGCTCAGGGTGACCCCGGTGATGGGGGCACCGGGCCGGCCGTTGATGCGCGCGGCCGTGGTGCCGGCGTTGCGGACCTTGACGTTGGAGATCGTGACGCCCGTGACCGGGCCGACGCCCTGGGTGTTGCCGGTCATCAGGGCCAGCCATGTCCTGTTGTCGTCGTTGGTGAAGTCCAGCCGCTCGATGTCGATGTCGTCGAAGCGGATGTGCGTGGCGCCCGACGCTCCGTACTTGTGATGGACGCCGATGCCCACGGCGGCGTCGTAGACGACGACGTGCCGGAACGTGACGCCGTCCTGCGACTGGATGACGCCCTGGCCCACCTTGACCCCGTAGCAGTAGGTCCAGGAGACCAGGTCGTCGAAGGTGACGTTCTTCAACGGGCGTGCGGTACCGGGGACGGACTTGTAGATGTCGGCGACATCGCCCCAGGTCTTCGTGCTGAACGGGTCGTCGAGCGCGATGCCGATCGCGTGGGTGACGGTGACGTTCGTGGACTCGGTGACGTCGATCCCGTCGTTCTCGCCCATGTCGAACCTGTTGAAGAGCTTGATGTCGCGGAACGTCAGGTTCGAGGACCGCAACGGGATGACCGCCCAGCTGCTCGACTCCCGGAACGTGATGCCGTCGACCGTGAATCCGTCGGTGTAGATGGGCATGAGGAGGTTCACGCCCAGGTTGCCGGGCTTGAGCGAGGCCGCCCCGTTGCCGTCGATGATCCCCCGGCCGTAGATCTTGATGTTCGACGACGAGTAGCGGGTGGAGATGAACCAGGTGAGGTCGCGCCCCTGGGAGTCCTTGTGCCCGTCCACCACGTAGTGGTCGGCCTCCCCGGTGTAGCGGAGCACCGCACCGGGGGCGAGGTAGAGGGCGAGATTGCTCCGCAGGTACAGGTTGCCCAGCGTGTAGACACCGGCGGGCACGTAGACGACGCCCTGCCCGCCGTTGGCGGAGCCCCACGCGGCGGCGTCGTCCAGTGCGGTCTGGAAGGCCGTCGTGGTGTAGGCGCCGGTGTTCGGCTGCACGTTGTACGGGGCGCTCTGCACGTTGAAGACGCCGGTGCCGGAGGACGACGGGCGGTCGGACTCCTGCGGGTCGGCCGCGATCACCAGGTTGGGGCGGCCGTCCAGTTTCACGATCAGGTAGTCGTCGTGCTGCACGGTGAAGGTCAGGGTCGGGCCGCTGACCGACCCGCTGATGTTCAGCTTCTGCGGACTGATGCTGTACGAGCCGATGTCGGTGTTGTTGGTCTTGGTCACCGCCATGGTGGCGGTGCCGGTGCCGAGGGCGAACTGGGCGATGTCGTACCCCGGGTACTTGGTGACGGGGACGGACGTTCCGTTGACGGTGAGCGTGTAGTCCGTCGACGCCGGGTAGATCGACGCGACCGGGTACACCGCCACGCCCGCCGACGCGGCCTGGGCGGGACGGGGAAGTCCCACCAGGGCCGCGACGGCCAGCAGAAGAGCGGTCAGTCCGAGAGCCAGGCCGCGTGCGGCACGGCGCTCGGCTGCGCCGGCCGCCGTGAACGGTGATCTCATACGGATTCCTTCGGGCTGGTGGCGTGCTGGGGAGGGTGAAGGTGCACGGGCTGTCAGCTCCTGGTCCACACCTGGTTGGTACCGCCGTTACAGGTCCACAGCTGCAGTTGGGTGCCGTTGGCGGTGCCGCCGTCGATCGCGTCCAGGCAGGTGCCGGAGGCGAGGTTGACGATCGTGCCGTCGGAGCGGACCTGCCACTTCTGGCCGTAGGTGCCGTCGCAGTCGTGGATCTGTACGGCGGTGCCGTTGGCGGTGGCTCCTCCGGCCGCCTCCAGGCAGCGGTTGGCGAAGACGGTCAGTTCACCGCTCACCGTGGAGAACCAGGTCTGGTTGGTGCCGCTGTTGCAGTCCCACAGCGCCGGACGGGTGCCGTTGGCCTGGTTGCCGCCGGGCAGGTCCAGGCATCGGCCGGACTGCTTCTCCTGGTAGGCGGCGGTGGTGTTGGCGCGGTACCAGGTCTGGTTGGTGCCGCCGTTGCAGGTCCAGATCTGCAGCAGGGTGCCGGTGGTGGTGCCGCCCCCGGCGGCGTCCAGGCACTTGCCCGAGTTGGGATTGACCACCGTACCGTCGCTGTTGACGGTCCACTGCTGGGCCGCCGAGCTGTTGCAGTCGTAGATCTGCACCGCCGTGCCGTCGGTCGTGGCGCCACCCTTGACGTCCAGGCACTTCGCCCCGCCGTAGACCGTCAACTGCCCGGTCGGGGAGGCGGTCCAGGTCTGGTTGGCCTGGCCGTGGCAGTCCCACAGCGCGACCTGGGTGCCGTTGGTCTGGCTCGCCCCCGGCACGTCCGCGCACAGGCCGGACTGGCTGCCCTTCAGCGCGCCGGCCTGGCCCCGGGTGGAGCAGGTCGACATGCCGGACGTGTAGGGGCACAGTGCCGTCACGAAGCCGCCGTTGGTGGCCTCCGGTACCGACAGGATGTCGGAGCCGGTGACGACGCGGGTCTCGTGGGTCAGGCCGCCGGAGCCGTCGCGGACCGTCTCGGCCAGCCACTGTCCGGCGCCGAGGAAGGACAACGGGGTCTGGAAGGTCTTGGCGGACAGGGCCGAGATGCCGCCGACGAACCAGCGCCCGCCGGCGCGACGGGCCAGGTACGTCTCCTTTCCGGGGCTGCCGCCGAGCAGGCGTGTCTCGTCCCAGGCGGTGGGGAGCTGGTCGAGGATGCGGAGCGCCTCGGGGTGTGCCTCGTAGCTCTCGGGGCTGTCGGCGAAGTGCTGCCAGCCGGACTCGAACACGACGGAGGTGGCCAGTTCGTAGGCGTCGGTGGTGTCACGGCCGGTCATGCTGAACACCACGGGAGTGAAGTCCATGCTGGAGATCACGTTCCGGGTGTAGGGCAGGATGGTGTCGAAGACGGCGCGGTTGTGGAACTGTTCCGAGCCGTACACCGCCTCGGCAGCGACCACTTGGGGCCAGGTGCGCTGCATGCCGCGCGGCATGGCGGTGCCGTGGAAGTTGACCATCAGCTGCAGGTCCGCGGTCTGCGCGAGGACGGCGTCGTACCACTGCAGGGTCGCCTGGCTGTACTCGTCGACGAAGTCGATCTTCACCCCGGCCACTCCCCAGTTCTTGACCTGCGGCAGCCACTGGGCGCGCTGTGCCGCGGTGCGCAGATCGGAGGAGTTGAACCAGAGGATGACCTGGACGCCTCTGGCCTTGGCGTAGGACACGACGTCCGGTACCCAGGAGGACGACCAGCCCTCGTCGATGAGGACATAGCTCCAGCCGTGGCGCTGGGCGAAGTCGATGTACTGCTTCTGCCGGTCCTCGCTGGACGGGCTGCTGTGTTCGCTCAGCCAGGACCAGGCGACGGCGCCGGGCTTGATCCAGGAGGTGTCGGTGACCTTGGAGGGCGTGGCCAGGTCGTCGACGATCGTGGACTGGGTGACACTCGCCAGGTCACCGATGGCCGCCGTGCGCCACGGCGTCGACAGGGGCAGCGTGGTGGTGATCCCGCTCGCCAGCTGGGCGGTGTAGGTGGCGGAGCCGGACGTGTGGGTCAGGTAGGAGGCGGCGTACCGGCCGTCGAGGTCCGTCTCGGCCACCAGCGCGTAGGCGTCGCCGACCTGGAAGAGCGCGGGCAGGTGGTACGTGTTGGTGGGGGCGCCGCCGGCTGTGGTGGCGAACCACTGGCCCTGGTCCTCGCTGTCGGGCGGCACGAGCCATGCGTTGGAGGAGGCCGGGACCGTCCACGACGACGCCTCGCCGGTCACGGTCACCGATCCGCTGCCCGGCAGCACGTAACGGTAGGCCACACCGGTGTCCGAGGCGCGGACCACGACGTCGAGCCGGGCGCCGCCGGTACCCGAGAAGGACAGGGTCGTCTCGGTGTAGGCGGTCTGCCGGTTGCGCTGCTTGCCCGTGGTCATCGTGTACGACTCGGTGACCGTCCGGTCGCTGCGCTGCAGGAACGTCAGGTCTTTCGTCAGGTCGGCGGCGCTGGTGCGGATGCCTATCGGGGACGGTGACAGCACGGTCTGGCCGTGGCTGGAGGCGGCGAAGGTGAGGGTGCCGTTGTCCAGCGTGACCTGTGCGGCGGTCGGGGAGCCCGCGGAAGGGCCGGTGACGGTCCAGCCGGTGGCCGCGGCCGCGGCGTGCGCCGGCACGACCAGGAGTGCCAGGGGCAACAGCAGTGCCGTCAGGCAGCTTTGCAGCAGGCGTCTGAGCGGGGTGGTGGGCATGGGCCTCCTTCATCGAGGTGAGTGGTGGTGAAGACGGGTGGTGACGACGGGTGGTGACAACAGCCGGCGACGCGATCGTCGGATGACGGGGATCCGGGTTACGCGCGGACTGCGATGTGTCGTGCGGCCAAGCAGCGTGCAACGCGCGTCGTCGGCGCCGGGCCGTACGGTGCCGCCGAAGTGCCAAGCAGGCGACGCCGGGAGGAGGCCCGCCGGGCCGTGAGCACAAGTGGGGCGGCTACGGCCCGGCGGGGGCAGGGGAGGCTAGGACAGCCGCCAGATCTGGTTGGCGCCGCCGTTACAGGTCCAGATCTCCAGCGCCGTGCTGTTGGCCGTACCGTGGCCGACCGCGTCCAGGCACTTGCCGGAGCCGACGTTGAGCACGCTGCCGTCGGACCGCACCCGCCACTGCTGGTTGGCACCCCCGTCGCAGTCCCAGATCTCCACCGGGCTGCCGTCGGCGGTGGCACCGCCGGTGACCTCCAGGCACTTGGAGTCGTAGACGGTCAGCTGGTTGGTGGTGGAGGAGGTCCAGGTCTGGTTGGTGCCGCCGTTGCAGTCCCACAGGGCAGGCTTGGCGCCGTTGGTCTGGCTGAAGCCGGGGACATCGACGCAGCGGCCCGACTCCTGACCCTTGACGGCCCCCGAGACCGCGCCGCGGATCCAGTTCTGGTTCGTACCGCCGGTGCAGGTCCAGATCTCCAGCGGGGTGCCAGGGGTTCTGCCGCCCGCGGTGGCGTCCAGGCATTTGCCCGAGGTGGGGTTGACCACCGTGCCGTCGCTGTTGACGGTCCACTTCTGGGCCGCCGAGCTGTCGCAGTCGGAGATCTGCGCCGGGGTGCCGTCGGCCGTGGCGCCGCCCTTGACGCCCACGCACTTCGCGCCGCCGTAGACCGTGAGTTGGCCGGCGGGCGTCAGGGTGAAGGACTGGTTGGTGGCGCCGGTGCAGTCCCAGAGCGCGAGTTGGGTTCCGTTGGTCTGGCTCGCCCCGGGCACGTCCGCGCACAGGCCGGACTGGCGGCCCTTGAGGATGCCGCCGTGGTTGCCCGGCGGGTTGGCGGTGACGGACAGGTTGTCGAACTGGTCGGTCTGGTAGCCGACCACACCGATGCCGATCTGTCCCGCCGAGTAGGAACTGTCGTTGGTGGTACCGAGGTTGGCGCCGTCGGCGGTGGCGGCGATCTGGTCACCGGAGAAGCCGAGCGCGAGGGTGTGCCACGCGTGCGTGCCCAGCGCCGCCCGGGTGCCGGAGGCCAGCGTGGTCAGGGTGCCGGCCGCCGAACTCTTCACGATGGACCAGGCACCGGTGTCACTCACCCGCAGCAGATAGGCGGCCTGGTGGCTCTGCGGACGGTTCTGGGTGTTGGCCCGGCCCAACAGCTCGACGGTACCGGCCTGTTGCAGGTTGACGTCCGCCTTGACGGTGTAGTCGGTCCACGTCGGATCGCCGAGCAGCGAGAAGGCGTCGGAGTCGTCCTGCCACTCGATCGGTTTGACCGGGGTCACCTGCTGCACACACTGTCCCGTACGGCCGTCGGCGCACGGACGTGCCTCGAACGCGCCCTGCATGTCGGACAGATAGCCGGCCTCGGTGCCGGTGGCATCGTTGTCGAACGTGTCGCTGTAGGGCAGCGCGAGGGCGTGGGCGGCGGGCGCGGTGGCGGTGCCCATGCCCTGCCCGGTGGTCGTGGTGACCGTGTAGATCCAACCTGGTTGCAGCGTCAGGGAGTACGCGCCTCCGGTCGGGGTGATGTCCTGTGTGTGCACGAAGTCGGTGGCCGGGCTGGGGCTGTTCACCCGGGTCGCCCACACATGCACCGCGCCGGTGGACAGGCCACCCTTCACCTGCACGTCGACCGTCTGCGCGGCGGTGGCGGTGGTGGTCTCCAAGACCGTGGAGTAGTCGGACCCGTTGGCCGACTTCAGCGTCGTGTAGGTGCCGTTGGACTCGGTGCCGCCGAGGTAGCCGGACGCGGAGTCGATGAACTTCCAGCCCGGCTGGGCGAATTGGGTGACCTGCGCGGTCGCCCAGGTCTCCTCGCCGATCGCGTAGTGCCCGGACCACGGAGAGTTGGCGGTGGACAGGCCGACCGTGCCGAACGGCAGGTTGGGGTAGACCGCCGCGACCAGCGGCCAGTTGAGGTACGCGGTCATCCGCGCGTCGACATAGCCGCGCACGATCGAGCGGATCAGCGCCGGCGCTCCGGCGTCCATGTCCAGCGAGCCGTTCTCCGACGCCCACAGCGGCTTGCCGTTGTTCTGCGCGGTGGTGGTGCTGGAGCAGGTGTTGGCGTTGCCGCCGTCACCGCCCTGGCAGGGGTAGTGTGCGCCGATGACCGACACGGCGTTGTTGAACGAGGTGTTGCCCGCCATGTCGTCCGCGACGCTCCAGCCGGAGTCGTCGGCGACGATCTGCAGGCTGCCGTATCCGGCGTTGTCCAGCGCGGACCGCAACTGGACGTACCAGTCGGCGTCGTGGCCCCGCTCGTTCCAGCCGCCGAGGTAACTGATGGTCAGACCGTGCTGCTTGGCACAACCCAGCCAGGAGATCAGGTAGTTGATCGTGTCGGTGGACCAGAACCCGCCGTTGATCCAGCCCGGGGCGGCCCAGGCCAGACCGTAGAGTTTGATGTTCGGGTTGCGGGCCTTGGCCTGCTCGGCGAGCCAGAACTCGTAGCCGGCGTCGCAGTTGATCTGGCCCTTGGTGTGCTCGATGGACGGCTCGGCGCCGTCGGTGGAGTTGGCGTCCCCGCCGATCTCCAGTTTCAGCAGTTGCAGGTTCGCGCCGTACCCGGGCTTGAACAGGTAGTCCAGGATCTGCGACTGCTGGGCGGCCGGATAGTCCCGCAGCAGCCGGGAGTTGCCCCCGCCGCCGCTGATCGCGCCGATCCCGTCGAACGTCCGGCCGCCTTGACCGCCGTCCACCGTGATCGTCGTGGCCGTCGCCGCGCGGGCCGGCGGCACACCGGCCACGAGAAGGGCGGCCACAAGAGCCGTGAGCCACAGGGGCAGGAGGCATTTCAGGGTTCGCTGCACAGCGTCGTCCTTCTCCAGTGGGGGGTGAGGACTGCTCCGGAGAGCGCTCTCAAACGGGCGCATTGTCGAATCTTGCGTGGAGGTTTGGGCGCCAGTGTGGAGTCCTGTTGATTTACCGTCAAGGTCTATACCAAAGAACCTGTTTGAATCAGATAGAAAGCGTTGAGCGGGCCGGGCCACAAGCGGTCGACGCCGAACACCTCTGAGCGGTGGGCGGTCGCGCGCAGCGCCTCGGACGCCTCCGGGCCGTGCTTGACCGAGTACATCAGGTCGAGCAGCGCGGCGTTGGCCGTGGCGAAACCCACGTAGGCGCGGGCCACGGCACTCAGCCGCTCGGCGAACGACTCGCCGACGCCTTCCCCGGAGGCCGCGATGGCCTCGGCGAGCCGCTCGAAGCCGGTCAGCGCCAGCGCGTCCAGCAGGGCCTGCTCGGTCTTGAAGTGGCCCCCGCCAGCCGCGGAGCGGCCACCCCATGCGCACGCTGCTCGTTGGCCCCCAGCAACAGCCCCGCCACCACGCCGGCCCGCACCGAACGTTCCGGCCCCCACTCACCGCCCCCAGCCGGATCGTCGTCCTCGGATGCTCCTGTACGCAGATCGACCCAACGTCCTTCAGGGAAGGCGTCCCACACCCGGCGTTCCGGGGACGTCAGTTCGTCGTAGCGCAGCATCCGAGCAGAGCAACGATCAACTGCCACCAGATGGTCCTCCCCGACCAACGCCGCCTGGGCCAAACCAATCGAGGCGCACTTTGGGCCGCTGCGGCTGTTCACCCTCGTGGATTCCGACCACCCCAACCACACGGTCCAGACCTGCGGCCTTTGCCGGTCACCGGTTGGCACATCCCCTCTTCGCCTCGTTGCCGCCAGTGGCGCCTGGTCTTCCGCGGCGCACTCGTCCTGCGAGCCATCCTGCTCTGGCTACGCACCACTTGAGAGACCGGCCGTAGCGGGGCTGCCGAGGGTCCGCGCTGCGCGCCGATCGTGGCCCAGGTGGCCGGCCTGCGTCAGCTGCCCGGCCGATGGTCAGTGCGGTCGGCGGAGTCCTGTGATGAGGAGCTCGACGAGTCGGCGCGCGTCGTAGTGGGGATCGCTGTCCGCGCCGATGCAGAGGTTCCCGACGCCGCGCATGAGCTCGTAGGCCTCCAGGTCGGATCGAATCTCGCCGGAAGCGGCTGCGGCGTCGAGCAGTTGGGTGCACACGGGCACGAGGCGGTCGAGGAAATAGGCGTGCAGCGTGTCGAAGCCGGCGTTGTCGGACTGCAGCACGGCAGCGAGTCCGTGTTTGGTGACCAGGAAATCAACGAAGAGGTTGATCCATTGCCCTAGTGCGGCGTGCGGAGTCGCGCTGGTCGCCAGCAGGGCTGGACCGGCCTCGGCGCAGGCCTCGATCTGGTGCCGGTAGACGGCGATAATGAGATCCGCTCGCGTCGGGAAGTGGCGGTAGATCGTGCCCAGCCCGACGCCGGCCTTGGCCGCGATGTCGCGCACCGGCGCTTCCACGCCTGACGCGACGAAGACCGCGGCGGCCGCGTCGAGCAGGGTCTCCTTGTTGCGCCGGGCGTCCGCCCGCTTGGACTGGGCCGCGCGCCCTGCGCCGTCGTCGTTGTCGCTCACCGCGCCGCTCCCTCCGCCACCGAGGCTTGCCAAACGGAACAGCGTTCCGTATCGTTCCGGAACGAGGTTCCGCTTGCTCCATCATGCCAGAGCACGGGCCCGACAACCAAGCCACGCATTGCCACCACGCTTCATCCGCATTGGAGGAACACGGTCATGCAGTACCGCACCTTGGGCCGCACCGGTGTACAGGTCAGCTCGCTCGCGCTCGGCGCGATGAACTTCGGCAAGATCGGGCGCACCACCCAGGACGATGCCACCGCCATCGTCGACGCCGCTCTCGAGGGCGGAATCAACGTCATCGACACCGCCGACAGGTACAGCGACGGCGAGTCGGAAGAGATGGTCGGCAAAGCCATCGCCGGCCGCCGCGACGACATCGTGCTGGCCACGAAGGCGAGCATGCCCATGGGCGACGAGCGCAACCACCAGGGCGGTTCGCGCCGTTGGCTGGTCACCGAGCTGGACAACAGCCTGCGCCGTCTCCGTGTCGACCACGTTGACCTCTACCAGATCCACCGGTGGGACCCGAGCACCAGCGACGAGGAGACGCTGTCGGCTCTGACCGACCTCCAGCGCGCGGGAAAGATCCGTTACTTCGGCTCCTCGACCTTCCCTGCGTACCGCATCGTGCAAGCCCAGTGGGCCGCCCGCGACAACAACCTGAGCCGTTACGTCACCGAACAGCCCAGCTACTCGATCCTGCAGCGTGGGATCGAGGCACACGTCCTGCCCGTGACCGAGGAGTACGGGCTCGGTGTGCTGGCGTGGAGCCCGTTGGCCTCGGGCTGGCTGTCGGGCGCGATCCGCGAGGGCCAGGAAATCACCACCAGCCGCTCAACGGTCATGCCGCAACGCTTCGACACCACCATCCCCTCCAACCGGGCCAGGCTCGACGCCGTCGAGCAGCTGGCCAAGGTCGCCGACGAGGCCGGTCTCACGATGATCCAGCTCGCGCTCGGATTCGTGACCGCGCATCCCGCCGTGACCAGCGCGCTCATCGGCCCCCGCACACTGGACCACCTGCACTCGCAGCTCGCCGCCGCTGACACCGTGCTCTCCGCCGACGTACTCGACGCGATCGACGCGATCGTCGCCCCCGGTGTCGACCTCGCCGCACACGAAAAGTTCGACACTCCGCCCGCGCTGCTCGACCCGTCACTGCGGCGCCGCTGATCGCCCGAGGGCCAGTCTCCCTATTGTCTCCCGCAGTTCCCGAGTCCGCGGGAATCGCGCAGGTGCCGCCCGCTGCCGCCGGCGTTCCGCTGCTCGCGTGCCATGTGGTCGAGTATGCAGCCCGGTGGGGGTGGACCTGTGGGCTGCGTGTGGGTACACCTCAGTGGTCGCCGTGGTTCGCCGGCAGGCCGTGGCCGGCAAGACGCGGTCGTCCAGCGGCGGGCTCCATGATGAGAGGGGGAACTGTGCCTTCAGGGGAACTGTCCGAGAATCAGGCACGAGCAGCGGATTCGAGGGATGATCCCCCTTCTTTATGGGGTAACTCCGCCTACCGGATTTTTCTGGCCGTCCAGACCCTGTCCTCGCTCGGTGACTCCTTCTCCTACGTGGCGCTGCCGCTGCTGATACTGCACAGCACGGGTTCGGTCCTCCAGATGGGCTTCGTCACCGGCCTCACCGGCGTCGCCTCCATCCTCACCGGTCTGTTCGCCGGCGTCGTCGCCGACCGCTTCGACCGCAGACGGCTCCTCATGCTCACCGACGGAGCGCGCTGCCTGCTCTACCTCGCGATCCCGCTGGCGTGGAGCTTCTCGACGCCCGTGTGGCTGATTTACATCGTCGTCCCCGTCGCAGGCGTCTTCTCGATGCTCTTCCAGGTCACCTATGTGACCGTCGTGCCGGCCATCGTCGGACCGGACCGGATCACCAAGGCCAACGGCCACATGTTCGCGACGTACGCGGTCGCCGGTGTCGCCGGACCCGCGCTCGCGGGCTTCGTGGCCTCCTCCGCCGGGCCGGCCGCCGCGCTCGGCATCGACGCCGCGACCTTCGCGGTCTCCGCGCTCGGCATCCTGTTCGTCAAGTTCGACGGCAAGCCCCGCCCGTCCACTGCCGCCGCCGAACACGGCACCGCACGCCAGGAGTTCCTGGCCGGCGCCCGCTTCCTGTGGGCGCACCCCGTGCTGCGTCCGCTGACGGTGCTGCTGTCGCTGCTGACCTTCCTCACGTACGGTCTGACGGACCTCGTCGTCTACCTGCTCAAGAACGAGCTGGACCACTCGGACACCACGGTCGGCTATGTGCTGGCCGTCGGCACCGTCGGTACGTTCATCGCCTCCTCCGTGGTCGCCCGGGTCCGCAAGCGCCTCGGGTTCGGCGTGAGCTGGATCAGTGCCTCCTCGCTCGCGGGCATCGCCGTCGCCTGCATGGGCCTGTCCCGGAGCGTGCCGGTGATCGCCGTACTGATGACGGTCAACCTGATGTGCACAGGCATCGCCGGCATCTGCTCGATGTCGCTGCGTCAGGAGGTGACCCCCGGTCATCTGCTGGGCCGGGTCACCTCCTCGTTCTGGACCATCCACTCGGCGCTGGGGCCGCTCGGCGCGGCCGCCACCACCGCGGCCGCCGCCGGTCTCGGCGTCACCACGGTCTGCCTCGTCATCGGCGTCGCCGTGCCGGCCATCGCACTGACCGGGGCGCTGACCGGCATCGCGCAGCCCCACGCCGCCGAACGCCCGGCAGGAGAGGCCGCATGAACTCCCTCACCCGGCACCACAACCCCGTCCGGGCACGCATCGTCCGGGACGGACCCGCACCGAGCGCGCTGCGGGACGACCCCGACAAGGCCGCCGCCGACACCCTGATCGGCCCCTTCCTCAACATCCTCGCCCTGCGCACCGACGTGTCCGGGCCTCGAAGCGCACATACGGTTCGATGACGAACTCGGTGTCCGCTGCGCGCAGTCGGTCGGCGAGTGCGCGGAACTCCGGGACCGTCAGGATCAGGCCGAAGTGCGGCACCGGCGCGAACTCGTCGTCGCCTGCGCGCCCGTGACGCCGCGACAGCCCTCGGCCTCGCCTGAGCACGCGGTCCACCGCACCTGTCGATCTCGCATATCGATCTCGCATGTCATAGGTGGCGTGGAGTCTGAATCCCCACCCGTTCTCCATCAGCAGGCGTACCGCCTTCTCGAACTCCACCTCGTAGGCGGAGGCGAGTACAGGGCGGGGCTGGGCGAAGTTCTCGAAATCCGCCGCCGCCCAGGTGAGATTCTCGCCCGCGCCGTTGAGGCGCAGCCATTCGTCCCCGTCCTCGGGGCGCGCCATTTCGATCCAGCGGGCGAGGTCGTCTATTTCCTGGCCGGACGTCTGCGGAAAGAGATGATAGGCGATCCGCAGGGACAACTGACCGGCTTTGGCGAGTTCGACGACGGTGCTGTAGTTCTCCGGGAAGTTCTGGAATCCGCCGGCCGCGTCGATCGCCGACGTCAGTCCGAATCGACGGTCCGGCGGCCCAGGGCGTCGACCACCTTGGTGTCCGCACCCACATGGGGGGCCACGTCATTGTCGTCACCGACGACCGTGATGACACCGTCCCGGACCGCGACCGCCTCGGCCTGCGGGCGGGCCGGATCCCCGGTGTGGATCTTCGCGTTGCGGACGATCAGGTCCGCGGCGCCCTCGGCGGCACGGGGCACCAGCCCGCCTACCGGCATGGTCGACACGTTGTCTCAACCTCCTGTCAGGACGGACGACTTGGATGTCCGGCTGGTCCTGCGGCGGCCGGCGGAAAGCACGTTAACGCCGCCCGCGGCGTTGTCCTGGTCTGTCAGCGCACTGCGTTCTTCCTCTCAACGCACTCACTGGTTCGCCTCGTCGTACAAGGTCCACAAGGTGCGTTCCGTGCGCTGTGAGAACAACGGTTGTGCGCTGAGGGACCATTCGGACCCGCATCGGACCTCTAGCGTGAGGGACGACTCCGGGGGTAATGGCCCGTGATCCGGAGTCATTTCGCCGGAAGAACCGGTGTACCCGAGAACCCCAAGAACCCCAAGAACAAAGCATCAGGAGATTCCCATGTCCGACGCCGTAGAGCCGGTCAAGCCTGTACTGGAGCCGGCGGCCGCCGCTTTCGCGGAAGCCACCGCCAATCCGCCGTACCTGTTCGACCTCGCCCCGGCGGAGGGCCGCAAGGCCGTCGACGAGGTGCAGTCCGGCGAGATCGAGATGCCGAGCATCGACGAGGAGTGGATCACCGTCTCCGGCGGTCCGACCGGCAGTGTCCGGGCCCGCATCGTCAAGCCCGCCGGCGCCGAGGGAACCCTGCCGGTGATCCTCTACATCCACGGCGCGGGCTGGGTGTTCGGCAACGCCCACACCCACGACCGTCTCGTGCGTGAGCTCGCCGTCGGCGCGGGTGCCGCGGTCGTCTTCCCGGAGTACGACCTGTCGCCCGAGGCCCGCTACCCGGTCGCCATCGAGCAGAACTACGCGGTCGCCCAGTGGGTCGTCCAGCAGGGCGCGACCAAGGGCCTGGACGGTACACGGCTGGCCGTGGCCGGTGACTCCGTCGGCGGCAACATGACCGCCGCGCTCACCCTGATGGCCAAGGAGCGCGGCGATGTCCCGCTGGTCCAGCAGGTGCTGTTCTACCCGGTCACCGATGCGAACTTCGACACCGGCTCCTACCACCAGTTCGCCACCGGCTACTTCCTGCGCCGCGACGGCATGCAGTGGTTCTGGGACCAGTACACGACCGACGAGGCCCAGCGCGCCCAGATCACCGCCTCCCCGCTGCGCGCCACCACCGACCAGCTCACCGGCCTGCCCCCGGCGCTCGTCATCACCGGCGAGGCCGACGTCCTGCGCGACGAGGGCGAGGCCTACGCCAACAAGCTCCGCGAGGCCGGCGTACCCGTCACCGCCGTGCGCTTCCAGGCGATCATCCACGACTTCGTGATGCTCAACGCCCTGCGCGGCACGTATGCCGCCGAGGCCGCCCTCACCATGGCCACCGGCACGCTGCGCGCAGCGCTGCACGCCAACTGACCAGACCGACAAAGAGGAACAGTCATGTCCGGGACCACCACTCCCACCGCCCTGCTCGTCCACGGCGCGTTCGCCGACGCCGCCAGCTGGTCCGGGGTCATCGCGGAACTGCAGAGCCACGGTATCCCCGTCGTGGCGCCGCCCAACCCGCTGCGCGGCCTCGCGTCCGACGCCGCGTACATCGCCTCGGTGGCCGCGCAGATCGACGGCCCCGTCGTGCTCGTCGGCCACTCCTACGGCGGCGCGATCATCACCGTCGCCGGCATCACGGAGAACGTGGTCGGCCTGGTCTTCGTCGCGGCGTACGTCCTCGAGGAGGGCGAGAGCCTCGGCGAGCTGCAGGGTCGCTTCCCCGACTCGCCGCTGGGCAGCAGCCTGAAGCAGACGACGTACCCCGTCGAGGGCGGTGACCCCGCCGTCGAGGTCACCATCGTCCCCGAGGCGTTCCCGTCCGTCTTCGCCGCGGACGTCCCCGCTGACGTCACCAAGGTGCTGGCCGTCGCCCAACGTCCGCTCGCCGCGGGGGCGTTCACGGAGACGGCGTCCGCCGCCGCGTGGAAGACCAAGCCCTCCTGGGCGCTGGTGGCCGCCGCGGACCAGGCCATCAACCCCGAGGTCGAGCGCTTCGGCGCGAAGCGTGCGGGAGCGACGATCGTGGAGGTCGAGGGCGCCTCGCACGCCGTCGCGGTGTCCCAGCCGAAGGTGGTCGCCGAGCTGATCCGCGACGCGGTCCGCGCGACCGGCTGACCGGGCGGACGGCCCCGGACAGCCGTGTGGACGCACTCTCCCCGTAGTGCGTCCACACGGCCTTTCCCGTTGCGCCTGGGCCCAGGCGCCAGGGCCCAGGTGCCAGGTGCCAGGTGCTCAGCGATGCCAGGTGCTCAGCGAAGGGCCGCCAGGGCGGCTTCCACCGCCCGGTGGAAGGTGGGATAGGTGTAGATCATGTGCCGCAGCCGCTCGACCGGAACCTCGGCGTGGACGGCGACGTTCAGCCCGTACAGCACCTCACCGCCCGCCGGTCCGGCCGAGGTCGCGCCGACCAGGACACCGCGGTCCGCGTCCTCGACGAGCTTGATGAACCCCTCGTTGCCCGCCCCGTGGATCCAGCCGCGGGTGGAGGAGTCGATCGGCAGCGGGGCGGTCCGCACCCGCAGGCCCCGCTCCCGGGCCTGCCGCTCGGTGAGTCCCACGGCCGCGATCTCCGGGTCGGTGAAGGTGACGCGGGGCAGCGCCCGGTAGTCGGCGTCGGGACCGGGCTGCCCGAGGATGTCCCGGACGGCGATCTGGGCCTGGTACATCGACATATGGGTGAAGGCGCCGTGTCCGGTGATGTCGCCGACCGCCCACAGCCCCTCCCCGGCCCGCAGCTGCCCGTCCGTGGGCACGGCCCCCGCCGCCGGGTCGAGGCCCACCGTGTCGACGCCCAGCGTGCTGAGGTCGGCCCGCCGCCCGGTGGCGACGAGCAGCCGTTCGGCGCGCAGCGGCTCGTCCGCGCCCTCCAGGTGGACGGCGAATCCGTTGCCGTCATGGTCGATCCGGCGGGCCCGGGTCGCGGTGCGCACGGTGACGCCGTCGGCGCGCAGGACCTGCCGGGCCAGGTCCCCGGCCTCCGGTTCCTCCTGCGACAGCAGCCGTTCCTGTCCCTCGACCACGGTGACCGCGCATTTGAAGCGGGCGAAGACCTGGGCGAGTTCGACGCCGATGGCGCCGCCGCCGAGGACGAGCAGCGACACCAACGACCTGCTGGTCTCCCAGGTGATCAGGACCGGCGAACTGCAGGCCTGGTTCCTGGCCGAGCACCTGGTCGACACCCCGCTGGTCCGCGCCTGAGCCCTGCCGGGCGTGCGTCCCTCAGGGGATCGCGGGCGGGAGTGGGAGCCGGATCGTGAACGCCGTCGAGCCCGGGCGGCTGGTCAGTTCGATGGTGCCGCCGTGCGCCCGGACCAGTGAGCGGGCGACCGCGAGGCCCAGCCCGCTGCCGCCGCGGTCACGGCTGCGGGCCTTGTCGACGCGGTAGAAACGGTCGAAGACCCGCTCCTGGTCGGCGGCCGGTATCCCGGGCCCGGAGTCGGAGACCCGCACCACCGCTGTCCCGGACGAGGCGGACACCTCCAGGCACACCTTCGTCCCCGCTGCGGTGTGCGTGGCGGCGTTGGTGAGCAGGTTGTCGAGGACCTGCCGGATGCGCAGGGGGTCCAGGCGCAGGCGCACCGGGCCAGGACCCGCCGTCACGGACAGCGCGTGCTCCGGCCGGCCCGCGCGGAAGGCGTCCGCCGCCTCCCGCGCCAGCTCCACCAGGTCCGCGTCCTCCAGCCGCAGCGGTGTCTCCACCTCGGCGGCGTCGAGGCGGGCGAGCAGGAGCAGGTCGTCGACGAGTACGCCCATCCTGGCGGCCTCGGCGCGCAGCCGGGCCAGGTGTTTCTCGCGTTCCTCGGGCTCGTTGGCGGCCGCGTACTGGAAGAGGTCCGCGTAGCCGCGTACCGACATCAGGGGCGTACGCAGCTCGTGCGAGGCGTCGGCGACGAACCGGCGCAGCCGCTGTTCGGCCTCGGTGCGGACGGCGAGCGCGTCGTCGATGTGTTCCAGCATGGTGTTGAACGCGGTGCGCAGCTCCTCGACCTCGGGTCCGCCGCGCCCTCCCCCGGCCCGCACCTCAAGGCGCGCCGAGCCGGTGAGATTGTGCGAGGTGATGCCGCGGGCGGTGTGGGCCATGTCGCTGAACGGCTTGAGGCCGCGCCGCAGTACCGTCCGGCCGATCACGACGAGCCCGAGCAGGGCGAGTGCGAAGGTGACGACCTGGACCGTGATCAGCTGCCGCATGGTGGCCCGCATGTCCCGCATGGGCGCGGCGGTGACCAGGACGACCCCGGGTTGGACCTCGCAGGCGCGCAGCTTGTACGTGCCCTCCCCCGCGATGTGTGCGGTGCGCAGGAGGTGCGCGTCGCCGCCGTCCGGCAACGCCTGGGCGGCGGCGGTGAGTTCGGCGGTGTCGGCGGGCACGTCGGCGGGCTTGCGCAGGACCGCCGTGCCGCCCGAGACGTCGTACACGGCGGTGAACCAGCCGTAGTACGGCCGCCGCTGGACGGTGCCGTGCGCCTGGGCGTCCTTGGACTGGGTGACCTGGACGAGCTTCATCTGCTCGCCGAGCTGGCGTTCCAGGTACTCCTTCATGTACGTCGTCAGGGCCGTGCCGACGACGGCGAACACGACGAGGGACAGCACGCCGATCCCCAGGGCCAGCCGGGTGCCCAGGCGCGTCCGGCGGTAGGCGCCCCGCAGGCGGCCGAGCGCGCCGCCGGTCCCGGGGCCGCTCACCCGGCGACCTGCCGCACCACGTATCCGACGCCCCGCACGGTGTGGATGAGCGACTCGCCGCTGTCGGACTCGCCGGGGCCGTCGAGCTTGCGGCGCAGCCGGCTGACGACCAGTTCCACCACGTTGGAGCGGCCGCCGAAGCCGTACTCCCAGACGTGGTCGAGGATCTGGGCCTTGGTCAGCACGGTCGGTGACTTGCGCATGAGGTAGCGCAGGACCTCGTACTCGGTCGGGGTGAGCGTGAGCAGCCGGTCGGCGCGCCGCACCTCGTGCGTGTCCTCGTCCATGGTCAGGTCGGCGACCTGGAGCACGGAGCGCGGGAAGCCGGGGCCCGCGGCGCGGCGCAGCACGGTCCGCAGCCGTGCCATGAGTTCCTCCACCGCGAACGGTTTGACGAGGTAGTCGTCGCCGCCCCGGGTGAGGCCCGCGACCCGGTCGGCGACGCCGTCGCGGGCGGTGAGGAACACGACGGGCACCATCGTCCCGGACCGCCGCAGCCGGTCGAGGACGGCGAAGCCGTCCAGGCCGGGCAGCATCAGGTCGAGCACCACGATGTCGGGGTGGAATTCGGCGGCCCGGCGCAGCGCGTCCTCGCCGGAGTACGCGGTCATCGCCTCCCAGCCCTCGTAGCGGGCGACCGTCGCGACGAGGTCGGCGATGGGAGGGTCGTCGTCCACGACCAGGAGGCGCACTTTTTCCACCCGCTCATAGTGCGTGACATGGCCACCTGCGCCATAGTCGGCCGGCAGCGCCTGATCCACATCGATAACCACTTGAAAGTTGACCGACAGGAAAACGACAGCTCCCACCGGGCAGGGTTCGTCGTGAGCGGCATGAGGTGGGAGTGGCTCGACTCGGGCAGTACGTCCGGCCGGATGCGGCGGTCCGTTGGCGGCGGCGCGGACAGCCCCGTACAGGGCGCGTATGCCGAATACATGGAGCGCGCCACTTCGTGCAGCGCCTGCGGGTACGGGGAGACGCGATGCCCGCAAGCGGATGAGCTGTGGGCTGCGTGGCGCAACGCGAAGTTGTAGACCTACGCCCCGCCGCCGGCACTCCGCCGTTGAGCCGGTCGCGGGATGCCACGAGCTACCTGCCGTTCGGGCTGTACCGCAACGCGGCACTCTCCGGCGATCTGCTACCCACCCTGGCCCCGATGACCGGAAAACCCCTCCACTTCACGCTTGACGGCACCGAGTTCGCGCCGTTCTTCGAGGGGACCGAGGATCCGACGCACTCCTGCTTCCGGCGGTCCGAGCCCAAGGTCGTCTTCGGCACCACCGACTCGAGGGGGCCGATCCGGCCAAGTCGGACGGGATCACGCTCCTCGACGAGATCTGGGCCGGGACTCCGTTCAGCGGCAAGGCCGCGCTGGTCTCACGGGTGCGCGGCACGGTCAACATCGGTCACGGCCCGGCCGCCCGCGCGGCCGGGCCGTGCTGTTGAAACGAGCCAACTTACCGGCCAGTACGAATCGCGGCTATTCACACCCAAGTGCCGAATCCCACCCTTTTGCCCAACGTGAATTTTGATTATGGGAAGCGGAACTAATGAAAGTTTCAATTTACAGCGAGGGAAACAGTTCGTTTCCCCATGATCGAGGCGACGCCGCGTTCGACATGGCGTCAGTAAGCATTGCCGCAGGCCGAGTCAGGGGCGCGGAGCAACCCGACCAGCGGCTGTTTCGTCTCCCAACTCCCCTAGTTGCAGCCCTTGTTGCCTGCACGTGCACGTCTCCGCGGCTGCCGTGTCGGCCGTGTTACGTCCAGTAATGGCCACCTCCTTGAGAGTTTGACTTTCACGGAGATGCGCAATAAGCATGAGCGTGCTTCGCATCGGCTGTCGGCTTGTTGTGAAGCGCAAGCGCTCTCCGCTCTCCGCTCTCCCCCACCATTCCTCACTCTCGTGCGATTTGGAGCGTTCGCGTGCCTGTGTCGATTTTCGATACTTCCGGCCTGTTTGCTGTAGAGGACATCGTCATCGCCCTCGCCCCGTTCGCCGTCCCCTCGGCACGGGTCACCGCGGCCGCCGTGCGGGCCGGCGGTCTCGGGGTGCTCGACCTCACCGCGGGTGGGCGCCGGGCGGCGGCGGAACTCGCGCTGGCCGAGGAATGGTCGGCCGCCGGCTTCGGTGTACGGCTTTCCGGCAACGATGTCTTTCCCGCGGGGGACCTCCCCGCCTGTGTGCACACCGTCCTGCTGACCACCGATGCCGTCTGCACTCCCGCCGACTTCCCCAGCCACCGCGTGCTCGTCGAGGTGACCGGCCGCGAGCAGGCCTTACGGGCCGCCGCGGCCGGGGCCCACGGACTGATCGCCCGGGGCCACGAGGCGGGCGGCCCCGTGGGTGAACTGAGCACGTTCATACTGGTCCAACAGCTGCTCACCGACGCGCAGTTGGACCTTCCGGTCTGGGCCTGCGGCGGCGCGGGCCCGCACACCGCGGCGGCCGTCGTCGCAGGCGGCGGCGCCGGTGTCGTCCTGGACACCCAGCTCGCCCTGCTCGCCGAGGCCGAGGCCGAACTGCCCGCCGGGACCTCCGCGCTGCTCACCGGGCTCGACGGCTCCGAGACCACCGTGGAGAACGGCCGCCGCGTCGTACGGCGCCGGGGTGCCCCGCAGGACGCCCCCGCGCCCGAGGTCGGCCAGGACGGCTTCCTCGCCGCCCGATTCCAGGAGCGCTGGGGCACCGTCCACGCGGCGGTACGGGGCGTACGGGACGCCGTCCTCGACGCGCTGAACAACGCGGGTAGCGCGGGGGCCGCCCTCGGAACCGACGGCACGGGCAGCAGCGCCTTCGGGAGCGAACTGCCGGTCGCCCAGGGGCCGATGACCCGGGTGAGCGACCAGGCCGCGTTCGCCGCCGAGGTGAGCACCCACGGCGGACTGCCCTTCATCGCCCTCGCGCTCTCCGGCGCCGAGCAGACCCGCACCGTCCTGGAGCAGACCAGGGACGCCCTCGGGGACGCGCCCTGGGGCGTCGGCGTCCTCGGCTTCGCCGCCGAGGAGATCAAGGCCGCCCAGCTGGAGGTCGTACGGGAGATCCGCCCGTCCCACGCGATCATCGCGGGCGGCCGTCCCGCGCAGGCCGCCGCGCTGGAGGAGGTGGGCATCTCCACCTTCCTGCACGTGCCGTCGCCGGGGCTGCTCAAGCAGTTCCTGGAGGCGGGCGCGCGCAAGTTCGTCTTCGAGGGCGCCGAGTGCGGCGGCCATGTCGGCCCGCGGGGCAGCTTCCCGCTGTGGGAGGCGCAGCTCGGCGTGCTCGACGACTTCCTGGCGGGCGCGAAGAACGGCACGGCCGCCGAGCTTCAGCTGTTCTTCGCGGGCGGGGTGCACGACGAACGTTCCGCGGCCATGGTCACCGCCCTCGCCGCGCCGCTGAGCGCCCGGGGTACCGCCGTGGGCGTGCTGATGGGCACGGCCTACCTGTTCACCGAGGAGGCCGTGAGCGCGGGCGCGGTGCTGCCCCTGTTCCAGCGGCAGGTGATCGCCGCCGAGCGCACCGACCTCCTGGAGACCGCTCCCGGGCACGCCACCCGCTGCGTGAACAGCCCGTTCACCGACGAGTTCGCCGCCGTCAAGGAAGACCTGGCCGCCCGTGGGATACCCGGCCGCGAGGCCTGGGAACAGCTGGAGCAGCTCAACGTCGGGCGGCTGCGGCTGGCCAGCAAGGGCATCGAGCGGGTCGACGGCGAGCTGAGCGAGGTCGGCGAGGACAGACAGCTCGCCGAGGGCATGTTCATGGCCGGTGAGGTCACCGTGCTGCGCTCCGCCACCACCACCGTCGCCGAGCTGCACGCCTCCGTCACCACCGGCGCGGCCGACTTCCTGGCGGCGCGGCGGGAGGCCCTCGGCATCGGGGAACCGGCCGCCGAACCCTCCCCCGAACCGCTGGACATCGCCATCGTCGGCATGGCCTGCATGTTCCCCGGCGCCCCCGACCTCGCCACCTTCTGGGCGAACGTCCTGGCGGGCGCGAACGCCGTCACCGAGGTGCCCGCGACCCGCTGGGACGCCGACCTCTACCACGCCCCGGACGGCGCCGGGGAGAAGACCCCGTCCCGCTGGGGCGGTTTCCTCCCCGAGATCCCCTTCGAGCCGCTCCGGTACGGGATTCCGCCCGCCTCGCTCCCCGCCATCGAGCCGGTGCAGCTGCTGGCCCTGGAGGCCGCGCGGCGCGCCCTGGAGGACTCCGGCTACGGCAGCCGGTCCTTCGACCGGGCCCGCGCGTCGGTCGTGTTCGGCGCGGAAGCGGGCAGCGACCTGTCCAACGCCATGACCCTGCGCTCCGTCCTGCCCGCCTACCTGGGCGGCCTGCCGCCCGCGCTGGACGAGCAGTTGCCGCGGCTCACCGAGGACTCCTTCCCCGGCATCCTGGCCAACGTCATCGCGGGCCGGATCGCCAACCGCCTCGACCTCGGCGGCGCCAACTACACCGTGGACGCCGCCTGTGCCTCCTCCCTCACCGCGGTCGACGTGGCGTGCAAGGAACTGGCGAGCGGTACGAGTGACCTGGTGCTGTGCGGCGGCGCCGATATGCACAACGGCATCAACGACTTCCTGCTCTTCGCCTCCGCGCACGCCCTGTCGCCCTCCGGCCGCTCGGCGCCCTTCGACAGCTCCGCCGACGGCATCGCGCTCGGCGAGGGCGTCGGCTGTGTGGTCCTCAAGCGGCTCGCGGACGCCGAGCGGGACGGCGACCGGGTGTACGCGGTCATCAAGGGCGTCGGCAGCGCCAGCGACGGCCGGGCGCTGGGCCTGACCGCGCCCCGGCCCGAGGGCCAGTACAACGCGCTGACCCGGGCCTACCGCAACGCGGGCGTCTCGCCCGCCGAGGTCGGCCTCGTCGAGGCGCACGGCACCGGCACCGTCGTCGGCGACCGCACCGAACTCGGCTCCCTCACCCGGGTGTTCGAGGAGGCCGGGGCCGCACCCGGCGCGTGCGTGCTCGGCTCCGTCAAGTCGCAGATCGGGCACACCAAGTGCGCCGCCGGACTGGCCGGACTGATCAAGGCCTCGCTCGCCCTGCACACCGGCGTGAAGCCGCCGACCCTGCACCTCACCGAGCCGAACCCGGCCTGGGACACGCAGAGCAGCCCCTTCGCCTTCCACACCGAGGCCCGCCCCTGGCCGGCCGCCCCGGCCGAACGCGTTGCCGGGGTCAGCGCCTTCGGCTTCGGCGGCACCAACTTCCACGTCGTCCTGCGGGCCTACGAGGACGGGCCGCCGCCGGTCACCTCAGCCCAGCAGTGGCCCGCCGAGCTGTTCACCTTCCGGGGCGCGGACCGGGCGGCGGCGGTGCGGGCCGCCACCGAGCTGCTCTCGCTCGTCGAGGCGGACCCCGGCCCGTACGAGCCCTGGCGGCTGCGGGACTTCGCGCTCGGCGCGTCCCGGCGGGCCGAGACCGCCGCCACCCGGGGCGCCCGGGCCTGGATCGCCCTGGTGGCCGGATCGACCGAGGAACTGACCGCGCTGCTGCGCCGGGCCGTCGCGGGGGAACACGCCCCGGACGAAGGCCTGTTCACCGCCGACGACGGGGAGACGGGCGAGGTCGCCCTGCTCTTCCCCGGGCAGGGCAGCCAGCGGCCCGGAATGTTCGCCGAGCTGTTCGTGGCCTTCCCCGAACTCCAGCGCCAACTACGGCTCGACGAGACGACGGCCCGGGTCCTCTTCCCGCCGACCGCCTTCGACGAGAGCGGCCGCAAGGAGCAGCGGGAGCGGATCACCGACACCACCGTGGCACAGCCCGCGCTCGGCCTGACCGGACTCGCCGCCTTCCAGCTCCTCGCCAGGGCCGGGATACGCCCCGCGATGGCCGCGGGGCACAGCTACGGCGAACTGGCCGCGCTGGCAGCCGCGGGCGCCCTCACCCCCGGCGCCCTGCTGCGCACCAGCCGCGAGCGCGCCGCCGCCATCCTGGCCGCCACCGGCGACGGCGATCCCGGCACCATGGCCGCCGTCTCCGCGGGCGAACCGGAGGTCGCGGCGGCCCTCGCGGCAGCGGGCCTCGCCGGCTCGGTGGTGACGGCGAACCGCAACTCGCCCGGCCAGACGGTGATCTCGGGCCCCACGGACGACGTCCTGACCGCCGTGGAGCGGCTGCGCGCCCAGGGCCTGAGCGCCCAGCGCATCCCGGTCGCCTGCGCGTTCCACAGCCCGCTGGTCGCGGCGGCGGGCGAGGCCTTCGCCGAGGTGCTCGCCGACGTCCCGTTCTCCGCACCCGACTTCCCGGTCTGGTCGAACCGTACGGCCGACCGCTACCCGGAGGGTCCCGACGCGATCCGGGCCGAACTCGCCGCCCAGATCGGGGCGCCGGTCCGGTTCGCCGACCAGATCGAGGCGATGTACGAGGCGGGGGCCCGGGTCTTCGTCGAGGCCGGCCCGGGTTCGGTGCTGACCCGGCTGGTGGCCGCGGTCCTCCACGACCGGCCGCACCGCACGGTGGCCCTGGAGGACACGCGGCACACCGGACGCACCGGCCGCACCGGTCGCACCGGGCTCGTCGGGTTCCTCGCCGCGCTCGCCCAACTGGCCGTCACCGGCGCCGACATCAGAACCTCCTGGCTCTTCCAGGGCCGCGACGCGGTCCCCGCCGACGCCCGCGCCCCGCGTCCCAAGCGCGCCGCCTGGACCGTCGACGGCCATCTGATCCGTACGGCGGACGGCGCGATCCCCGCCGCCGCACTCCACCCCGCCGAGCGCGTCCCGGAGGCCCTCGTGACCCACAGCACCTCAAGCGGACCGACGGCCGCGACCACCGGCTCCGAGGCCCTGATCAGCGAGTTCCTGCGGACGAGCCGGGAGATGATCGCGGCGCAGCGGGATGTGATGCTGGGGTACCTGGGCGCGGATCCGGGGGTACGGCCCGCGGCCCCCGCCCCCCTCACCTACACCGACGCGCCCGTCACGGTGACCACCCTGCCCGCCGCCCCCGCTCCGATCGCGGCTCCCGCGCCCGTCGGCGGCTCGGTGCTGTCCGTCGTGCTCGATGTCATCGGTGAGCGCACGGGCTACCCCGTGGACATGATCGAACCGGACCTCGACCTGGAAGCCGACCTCAGCGTCGACTCCATCAAGAGAGCCGAGATCGCGGGCGAGTTGGCGACCCGACTCGGCCTGACCGCGACCGGCGACACCGACATCGAAGAGCTGACGAAGGCCCGTACCGCCGCCGCGATCACCGCTCTGGTCGAGCGGGTCACCGGGCCGGGGACCGCTCCGGGAGCAGTTGCCACCCCGGCTCCCGCCGCCGTGGGTGCCGCCCCGACCGCCGAGTCCGTCCTCGCGCTCGTGCTCGACGTGATCGGCGAGCGCACGGGCTATCCGGTCGACATGATCGAACCCGACCTCGACCTGGAAGCCGACCTCAGCGTCGACTCCATCAAGAGAGCCGAGATCGCCGGTGAGTTGGCGACCCGACTCGGCCTGACCGCGACCGGCGACATCGGCATCTCCATCGACATCGAGGAGCTGGCCAAGGCGCGTACGGCCGCGAGCATCGCCGCGCTGGTGGCGGGTGTCCGAGGTGAGGCGGCCGAGGCCAAGGCCCCGGCGACCGAGCCGGCCGGCCCCGAGCCCGTCGTCGTGGCGCCCACGCGTCTCGTGATGCGGGAGTTCGACCTCGCCCCCGCCGAGCCCGCGCCCGGCGCCGACCAGCTGATCGGCCGCAGCTTCCTGTTGCTCGGTACCGGACCGGTCGCCGAGGCCCTGACCGCCCGCCTCACCGTGCACGGCGCCCACGCGCTGGTCGCCGAGGAGCCCCCGGCCGAGGGGAGGTTCGACGGTCTCATCCACCTCGTCGCGCCGGACGCCCCACTCGTCCTGCCGGACCTCTTCCCCGCGTACCAGCGGGTCCTGGCGGACCACCCGGGCTGGGTGCTGGCCGCGGGTGCCTCCGCCGGGCTGCGCGGCTTCTTCCGCTCCCTCGCCCGGGAGTACCCCGACACGGTCGCCCGGGTCGTCGAGCACGCGCCCGGTGCCGCGCCCGAGGACATCGCCGCCGAGGTGGTCGCCGAACTCACCGCGCCCGACCGCGAGCCGGTCGTGCTGCGCTCCCCCGGCACCCGCCGCGGGCTGCGCATGGCCGAGGAGGGGCTGGGCCTGCTCGGCAGTACGGGCGCGGGTCCGGCCGGGGACGGTGCCGCCGAGGCCGCCGCGCTCGGCCTCGACACCGAGTCGGTCGTCCTGCTGGTGGGCGGCGCCCGGGGGATCACCGCCCGGTTCGCCGCGACCCTGGCCGCCGCGAGCCGCTGCCGGATCGAGCTGTTCGGCCGGACCGCCCTGCCCGAGGGCGAGGAGGACCCCGCCCTGGCCGCCGCGCACACGACCGGCGAACTGCGCAGTGCGCTCATCGCGGGTGGTCTGCGCGTCCCCGCCGAGATCGAGCGGGCGATCGGCCGGATCCAGGCCGAACGCGAGGTGCGCTCCACCTTGCGCAAACTCGCCGCACTCGGCTCCGAGGTGCGCTACCGAGCCGTGGACGCACTGGACGGCGACGCCGTACGCCGGACGGTGAAGGAGATCCACGCCGAGCACGGCAGACTCGACGGGGTCGTGTACGCGGCGGGTGTGATCGAGGACAAGCTGATCGCGGAGAAGAGCCCCCGGTCGTACGACCGGGTCTTCCGTACGAAGGTCGACGGCGCCCGTGAACTGCTGGACGCGCTCGGCGAGTTGCCTGACGGGGACGGCCCACGGTTCGCCGTGCTGTTCGGCAGCATCGCGGCGACCCTCGGCAACCGCGGCCAGTCCGACTACGCCGCCGCCAACGACGCCCTGGAGACCCTGGGCGCCCGCTGGGCGGACGCCGGTACGGGCCGCCGGGGGCTGACGGTCCACTGGGGTCCGTGGGCGCCGACGGGCGACGGCAACCATGGCATGGTCACCCCCGAGCTGATGCGGCACTACGCGGGCCGCGGCATCCAGCTCATCGACCCCGACGAGGGCACCATGAGCCTGTTGCGCGAGCTGGCCTGGGGGCCCGAGGGCGACACCGCCGTCGTCTACACGGCGTCGGGCTGGTGACCGGCATGACCGGCGCGCGCGCCGAACCCATCGCCATCGTCGGCATGTCGGTGCTCTTCCCCGGCGCCCCCGACCTCGCCACGTACTGGCACAACCTGGTCTCCGGTGTCGACGCCATCACCGACGTGCCGCCGGGCCGCTGGGACGCCGACGAGTACTACGCGCCCGGTGCGAAGCCACGCGCCGACCGGGTCTACTGCCGGCGCGGCGGTTTCGTGGACGAGCTGGCCGAGGTGGACGTCACCGAGTTCGGGATCATGCCTGCCGCGGTCCCGGCCACCGAGCCCGACCAGCTGATCGCGCTCCGGGTGGCCGCGGGGGCCCTCGCCGACGCGGGCGGCCCGGACCGGCTGCCCGCCGACCGGCACCGGGTCGGGGTCGTGCTCGGGCGCGGCGGCTATCTCACCCCGGGCCTGGTCCGGCTCGACCAGCGGGTACGGACCGCGAGTCAGCTCGTGCGGACGCTCGGCGAGCTGCTGCCCGACCTCGACGCCGACCAACTGGACTCCGTGCGTCAGGCGTTCACCGACCGGCTCGGGCCCGAGGCTCCGGAGTCGTCGATCGGGCTGGTGCCCAACCTCGCCGCGTCCCGGCTGGCGGGGCGGCTCGACCTGCGCGGGCCCGCCTACACCGTGGACGCCGCCTGTGCCTCCTCGCTCATCGCCGTCGACCACGCGGTGCGCGAGCTGAGCAGCGGGCGCTGTGACGTGATGTTCGCGGGCGGGGTGCACCACTGCCACGACATCACCTTCTGGAGCGTGTTCAGCCAGCTCGGCGCGCTCTCGCCGAGCGAGCGCATCCGGCCCTTCGACAAGGGCGCGGACGGGGTGCTGATCGGCGAGGGCACGGGCGTCGTCGTCCTCAAGCGGCTCGCCGACGCCGAGCGGGACGGCGACCGGATCTACGCCGCGATCACCGGTACCGGCGTCGCCTCCGACGGACGTACGACGAGTCTGATGGCGCCCGATTCGGGCGGCCAGGTCCGTGCGGTCCGCCAGGCCTGGGAGGCCGCGGGGCTCGATCCGGCCGCCCCCGGCTCGATCGGACTCCTGGAGGCACACGGCACCGCCACCCCGGCGGGCGACGGCACCGAACTCGCCACGCTAGCCGAGGTGTTCGGACCGCCACCGCAGGATGCGACCGCCGACGCACCGGCCGCCGTGATCGGCTCGGTGAAGTCCATGATCGGCCACACCATGCCCGCCGCGGGCGTCGCCGGGCTCGTCAAGGCCGCGCTCGCCGTCCACCATGGGGTGCTGCCGCCGACCCTGCACTGCGACGACCCGCACCCGGCGCTCGCCCGCACCCGGTTCGCCCCCATCGACACCGCCCGCCCCTGGCGGACCGACGAGCGCCAGCCCGTCCGCCGGGCCGCCGTGAACGCCTTCGGATTCGGCGGCATCAACGCGCACGTGGTACTCGAAGAGGTCGCGGTCAGGCGGCGAGCGACCGAGGTGGCCGAGGTGTACGAGCCGGAGCGGGTGCTGCGGCTGACGGCGCCGACGCTGGAGGCGATGGCCGCGCTGGTGGACCGCTCCGACTCCGCGCTCCTCGCCGCCGGGCTCGACGAACGCGCGCCCGCCGCCGACCCGGTGCGGCTCGCCGTCGTCGGGCCCACGGCCAAGCGGCTGGCGCTGGCCCGCAAGGCGGTCGCCAAGGGCAAGGGATGGCGGGGCCGGGGCGACGTGTGGTTCGTACCGCGTCCCCTGCTGGGACCCGGCGGCGGCAAGCTCGCGTTCGTCTTCCCCGGTCTGGAGGCCGAGTTCGCGCCCGACTGCGAGGACATCGCCCGGCACTTCGGGCTGCCCTGGTCGCGCGCCGTCACGGACGCCACCGTGGGTGACGTGGGCCGGCAGGGCACCGGCGTCTTCGAGCTCGGGCGGCTCCTCGACTCCGCGCTGCGCCGGCTCGGTGTCGTCCCTGACGCGCTGGCCGGGCACAGCCTCGGCGAGTGGACCGCGATGGCCGCCGCCGGAATCCACGCGCCGGAGGAGGTCGACGCCTTCCTCGCCGGCTTCGACCCCGACGCACTGAGCGTCCCCGGGCTGGCCTTCGCGGCGATCGGCGCACCCGCCGAGGTGGTGCTGACGGAGCTGGGCGGCCGCGGGGACGTGGTCCTCTCCCACGACAACGCGCCCAACCAGTCGATGATCTGCGGCCCGGAGCCCGCCGTGGCCGAACTCGTCGGCGTGTTCCGGTCCCGGGCGGTGATCTCGCAGATCCTGCCGTTCCGCTCCGGCTTCCACACCCCGATGCTGGAGCCCTACCTCGACCCGATCAGAAAGGCCGCCGAGACCTACACCCTGCACCCGGCCGCGCTGCCGCTGTGGTCCGCGACGACCGTCGCCCCGTACCCGGGCGAACCAGCGGCCGTGCGCGAGCTGTTCGTCCGCCATCTGCTGGAACCGGTCCGCTTCCGGCCGCTGGTGGACACGATGTACGCGGCGGGCTTCCGTGCGTTCGTGCAGCTCGGCGCGGGGCAGCTCGGCTCGCTCATCGACGACACCCTGCACGGCCGCGACCACCTCGTGGTCCCCGCGCACTCCCCGCACCGCTCGGGCCTGCCCCAACTGCACCGCGTGGCGAGCGCGTTGTGGGCGGACGGGGCGGCGCCGGACCTGGCCTCGCTGCTGGGCAAGACGTCGACCGCAACCCCCACCCGTACGGGACGCCGTCCGATCCGGCTGGACCTCGGCGGCGCGAACGTCTCGCTGGACGCGGAGACCCGCGAGCGGGTGGGCGCCGCGCTGACCCGGCCGCGGCACACCTCGGCCGCGACGCCCCAGGATCTCGGTGCCCTCGGCTCCCTCGGCCCCCTCGGTCAACAAGGCTTGCTGGGCGCGGAGTTGTCCGCGCTGCTGCGGGACGCGACGGCGCTCGCCTCGGACGTGGTGACGGCGGGCCGACGCGGCCCCGGGTCCACCCACGCCGGTGCCGCGCCCGGCCCTCGTACGGCCAAGTCCTCCGCCGCCAAGCCCCCCGTCCCCGAACCCGCCCCCCTCGAAACCACCCTCCACGTCTCCGTCGACACCATGCCGTACCTCCTGGATCACTGCTTCTTCAAGCAGCCTGCCCAGGCCGACCCCGCCGACAGCTGGCCCGTGGTGCCCGGCACCACCGTGATCGCCCACCTCATGGACTTCGCCGAGCGGGCCGCGCCCGGCCGCCGCGCCGTGGCCGTCCACCACGTACGGCTGCACCAGTGGATCACGGCCACCCCGGCGATCGACATCCCCGTACGGATCGTCCCCGAGGGCCCGGACCGGGTCACCGCCTCGCTCGGTTCCTACGCCCGTGCGGTGGTCGAACTCGCCCCGGAGGAAGGAACGTTCGCGACTCCCGCGCCTTGGACCTTCCCGGCCGAACAGGAGGAGAAGCCCGAGCTGACCGCGGCGGAGCTGTACACCCGTCGCTGGATGTTCCACGGCCCGCGCTTCCAGGGCCTGAGCGAGCTGACCGCGGTCGGCGACCGGCATGTCCGCGGGGTGCTCGTCACCCCGCCCGCGCCGGGCGCTCTGCTCGACAACGTGGGACAGCTCCTCGGTTACTGGATCATGTCCAGGCTGCCGGTGCGCACCACGGTGTTCCCGGTCGGCATGAAGGAGATCCGCTTCCACGGCCCGCACCCCGCTCCCGGCGAACGGCTGGAGTGCCTGATCCGGATCACCTCCGTCACCGACGCCACGCTCGAAGCCGATATGCAGCTGGTCCGTCAGGGCCGGGTGTGGGCGGAGTTCAGCGGGTGGCAGGACCGCCGTTTCGACAGCAATCCGCGCATCCGCAAGGTGGACCGGGAGCCCGAGCGCCACACCCTGTCGCGAATGCAGCCCGGCGGCTGGGCGCTGGTGCACGAGGAGTGGCCCGATCTGGCCACCCGCGAGCTGATCATGCGGAACATCCTGGCGGGCGAGGAGCGCGAGCGGTACGCGACGCACGCCCCGCGCGGCCGACGGCAGTGGCTGCTCGGCCGGATCGCCGCCAAGGACGCCGTACGGCAGCTGATGTGGGACGGCGGCGCGGGTCCCGTCTTCCCCGCCGAGGTGCGGGTCGGCAACGACCCGACGGGCCGCCCCTTCGTCACCGGCGGCTACGGCAGGACCCTGCCCGCGCTGCATGTCTCGATCGCCCACCGCGGCGCGACGGCCGTGGCGATGGCCAGGGCCGACGGCCCCTGCGGCATCGACATCGAGGAAGTCGCCGACCGTCCCGAGGGCACCCTCGACGTCGCCCTCACCGCACCCGAGCGCGAGCTGCTCCACACACTCACCCAGGGACCGGAACGAGGCCCCGAGCGTCTCTGGTTCACCCGTTTCTGGGCCGCCAAGGAAGCCGTGGCGAAGGCGCGCGGCACCGGACTCGGCGGCGAGCCCCACCGGTTCCGGATCACCGCGGCGGACGACGACCGACTGACCGTCCGTATCGCGGGCGAGGAGTACCGCGTGCGGCACTGCGCGCTGACCACCCCCCAGCCGTCCGGCCGGCCCGGCACCGAGTACGTCGTCGCCTGGACGGCCGTCAACGATCAGGAGAATCACGATGACCACTGAACTCGACCGCCCCATAAGCCAGTTGGACGATGAACGGACCTCGGCGCCCGACCCGGCGACCGCGCTCGCGGACATCTCGACGATCCTGCGCACCGTGCTGGAGGAGTACGGGCTCGACGACTCCGAGATCACCCTGGAGACGTCCTTCCACGACGACCTGGAGCTGGAGAGCATCGACCTCGTCACGCTCTCCGCCCAACTGCGCGAGTTCTACGGCGAACGCGTCAACTTCGCCGCGTTCATAGCCGACCGCGGGCTGGAGGAGATCATCGCGCTGACCGTCGGCGATCTCGTCGGCTATGTCGTGGACTCACTCGGCACCGACTCGCTCACCATCACGGAGGTGGGCTGACCATGGCGACGATGCGGGTGAACGGCATCGACGTACACGTCCAGCGACTGGGGCACGAGAGCGGCTCCGACCGCCCCGTCGTGGTCCTCGTCCACGGCCTGCTCATCGACTCTCTCGCCAGCTACTACTTCAGCCTCGCGCCGCGGCTCGCCGAGGAGGGCCTCGACGTCGTCATGTACGACCTGCGCGGGCACGGCAAGACCTCGCGGCCGCCGACCGGCTACCGGATGGAGGACTTCGTCGGCGACCTCGACGGGCTGCTCGACGCGCTGGCGATCGACCGCCCGGTGCACCTGGTCGGCAACTCCTTCGGCGGCGCCGTCGCCTACGCCATGGCCGCCGCCCGCCCCGAGCGGGTCGCCAGTGTCGTCGCCATCGAGGCCGAGCCGCCCGCCCGGACCTGGGCGGAGAACATGTACGAGGGCCTGGTCGGCGAGCAGGGCGGACTCGTGGTCCAGGAGGTCACTCAGTGGCTGCGGGAGAACCCGGGCGAGCGCAACGCCCGGCCGTTCCGGGCGGCGGGCCGGGTGCTCGACGAGACCGCGCTGGCCGAGGAGATCCCGCTCAGCGGCCTCCTCGACGAGGACCTGTCCGCGATCCGCTGCCCGGTCTTCGCCATCTTCGGCGGCGCGTCCAAGCTCTCCGAGCAGACCACGATGCTGGAGGCGTCGCTCGCCGACTGCCGTACGGTCGTCCTGCCCGACCTCGGCCATTCCGTGCTGGTGGAGGCCACCAAGGAGACGTACGCCCTCGTACGCGACTGGCTGCTGCTCGGCCAGGAGGCGCACGCGCTGCGGGAGGCCCTCTAGATGGGCAGGTTCCTGTTCGTGGTGCCGCCGCTGGTCGGGCACGTCAACCCGGCCGTGGGCACCGCGGCGGTACTCGCGGCCCGCGGGCACGACATCGCCTGGGCGGGCCATCCGGAACTCGTCCGTGGGCTCGCGGGGACCGACGCCGTCGTCTTCCCCTGCGCGCTCCCGGAGGAAGGGCTGTCCCGGCCCGCCGACCTGAAGGGACCGGCGGCCTTCCAGTTCCTCTGGGAGAGCTTCCTCGTCCCGCTGGCGGACGCGATGGCGCCCGGCGTGCGGGCGGCGATCGAGACGTACGACCCCGATGTCGTCGTCTGCGACCAGCAGGCGGTGGCGGGCGCGCTGGTCGCCGAGTCGCTCGGGCGGATCTGGGTGACCTCGGCCACCACCTCCGCCGAACTGGTCGACCCGCTGGCCGGTATGCCCAAGGTCGCGGCGTGGCTGGACGGACTGCTGGCGGAATTACGCGACCGGATCGCCGACGGTTCCGGCTCCGCGGACCCCCGTTTCTCACCCCACGGCGTCCTCGCCTACACCACCCGTGCGCTGCTCGGCCCGGTCGAACTCCCCGACCGGGTCTGGCTGGTGGGCCCGTCCGTCGCCGCCCGCCCCGTGAGCGGCGACGACTTTCCGTGGGCCTGGCTGGACGCCTCCGCCCTGCCCACCGCCCTGCCCACCGTCCTGGTCAGCCTCGGCACGGCCAACAACGACGCGGGCGCCCGTTTCCTCAACGCGGCGGCACTGGCGCTGGGCGGCATGGCGGACCGGCTGCGGGCCGTACTCGTCGACCCCGACGGTCTCGTCGAGGGCCCGGTCCCCGAGCACATCCTCGTGCGCCCGCACGTGCCCCAACTCGCCCTCCTGGAACGGCTCGACGCGGTCGTCTGCCACGCCGGGCACAACACCGTGTGCGAGGCGCTGTGGCACGGTGTCCCGCTCGTCGTCGCGCCGATCCGGGACGACCAGCCGATCGTGGCCGGACAGGTCGTGGACGCGGGCGCCGGGGTACGGCTGCGGTTCGGCCGCGCCGACGCGGCGAGGATCCGCGCGGCGGTCGAGGCCGTCCTCGACCCGGCGGAGGGCCACCGCACAGCGGCCGAGGCCATCGGGGAGTCCTTCCGCGCCGCGGGCGGCAGCGCCGGCGCCGCGGACCGTCTCGAAACACTGCTGGCCGAGTCGGCCATGACCGGAGTACGAGGCGCATGACCGAGAACAGCACGGCCGAGAACAGCACGGCCGAGAACCTGACGGCGCCCGAGGGCCCCCGTCCCGACGCCGCCCGTGGCCCGGAAGGCTTCCCCGCCGTCCCCTCACCAACACCCGCGCCGGCCGACCCGGCCCCGCCGAACGGCCTCCCCGCGAACGGCCTCCCGGCGACGGCCGAAGCCGCCGCAGAAGAACACCCCGGCTCCCCCACCGGCTCCTTGGCTTCCCTCATCGCCTACGCCAAACCCCACTGGCGCGTCCTGTTCCTCTCCCTCGTCCTCACCCTCCTGGCCAGCGTGTCGGGGCTGGCGCAACCGAAGTTCGCGCAGGCGATCCTGGACCGGCTGGACGAGGGTGGCAACGTGGTCGCGCCGGTCGTGCTGCTCGCCGTGTTCCTGGTCGCGGGCGCCCTGCTCACCGGCCTCAACGCCTGGCTCCAGCAACGGACTTCCGAGCGGGTGGTCCGGGAGGTGCGGCGTGGTCTTGTGCACCGCCTGATCCGGCTGCGGGTCGCCGAACTGGACCGGCGGGCCCCCGGCGACCTCATCGCCCGCGTCACCTCCGACAGCACGCTGCTCAAGAGCGCCGCCACCGAGGGCCTGATCATGACGGTCAACGGCGCCCTGACCTTCGCCGGGGCACTGTTCATGATGGCGACGCTCGACGCCCGCCTGCTCGGCGTCACCCTGCTGGTGCTGACCCTGGTCGGCGTCGTGATCACGGTCATCCTGCCTCGGATCAAGGCCGCCGTGGCCCGTTCCCAGGCCTCCGTCGGCGCGGTCGGCGCCGTACTCGACCGCACCCTCGGCGCGGCCCGCACGGTCAAGGCCAACGGCGCCGAGGGCCGCGAGACGCGCACCGCCGAGGACGCGGTCGACGAGGCGTACGCGGCCGGGCTGGTCGGCGCCCGCTACAGCGCCCTCGTCACCATGGTCGGCGGGGCCGCCATCCAGACCGCGTTCCTGGTGGTGCTCGGCGTGGGCGGCACGTTCGTCGCGAACCACACGATGTCCGTCTCCGAGCTGATCGCCTTCCTCCTGTACGTGTTCTTCCTGGCGAGCCCGGTGTCGCAGCTGGTCGGCGGCGCCGCCCAGCTCCAGCAGGGCCTGGGCGCGGTGGGCCGGATCCAGGAGGCGGGCGGACTGCCGGTCGAGGACGACATCGACGCTCCCGCGCCCGCGCACGCCCCCGCCCACGCCGCGCCACCGGCCATCGAGCTGACCGGGGTCGAGTTCGCCTACCCGGGCCGCGCCCCGGCCCTGCGCGGTGTGAGCTTCACCGTCCCCGGCGGCACCCGGACCGCGCTCGTCGGCCTGTCGGGCGCGGGCAAGACCACCCTTTTCTCGCTCCTCCAGCGCTTCTACGAGCCGACCGCGGGCACGATCAGGATCGGCGGCCAGGACATCTCCGCCCTGCCGCGCGCCGAGGTCCGCCGCCGGATCGCGTACGTCGAGCAGGACTCTCCCGTGATGGCCGGCACCCTCCGCGAGAACCTGCTGTACGCGGCGCCCTCCGCCACTGCGGAGGAGCTGGCCGAGGCCCTGGCCGTCACCCGCCTCGACGGCCTCCTCGCCCGCCTTCCCCAGGGCCTGGACACCCCCGTCGGTCCGCGCGGGGTCACCCTGTCCGGCGGCGAACGCCAGCGCCTCGCCATCGCCCGTGCCCTGCTGCGCCGCCCCCAGGTACTGCTCCTCGACGAGGCGACGGCCCAGCTCGACGCCCGCAACGAACAGGCGCTCGGCGAACTCGTCGCGCGTGCCGGGGGCCGCTGCACGGTCCTCCTGATCGCCCACCGCCTGTCCACGGTCACCGACGCCGACCAGATCGTGGTCCTGGAACACGGCGACGTCCGCGCCGTGGGCACCCACCACTCCCTGGTCGACGACGACGACCTCTACCGCGAACTGGCCGCGACCCAGCTCCTGGCAGCCGAACCCCCGGCGTGACCACGCGATCGGTCAGCGCAGTGTCAGCCGGTACGTCAGTGGCGAGCGGCCCGTGATCAGCACCCGCACCCCGTCCGGTGTCAGGGAGCCGCGCATCCAGGCGTAGCGCTCCCCCGGGTCCACCACCGCCGGCTGCCGGCCGCCCTTGCCGTTGCCGGGGCCGAAGGTGATGTGGTCGGCGCCGACGGTGTAGGTGGCCTCGCCGGAGACGAGTTGGTGGGTGTCCGGGGAGCCGGGGACGGGTTCGAGTCCGTCTCCGGTGAGGGTGCCGCCGGGGCGGAAGCAGAGTTCCAGGGCGAGCGGGCTCGCGCAGCCTTCGCCGGAGAGGTCGAAGGAGATGTCCCAGGCTCCGGCGCCGACCTCCCGGACCAGGACTTCGGTACGGAGCGTGCGGTACTCCTTCGGCCGGTGCGGGAAGTCCATCGCGGACCAGAAGCGGCTGTCGTCGCTGAGGGCGTAGTCGCCGGCGGGGCGTCGGTGCTCGGGCGGCAGCGGGAGGTGAAAGGCACCGCGGACCTCGGCGTGCAGCCGCCAGCCGTCGTCCGTGCGCTCCAGTCCCTCCGCCCGGAAGTGGCCCAGCGCGAAGAACTGCGGGGCCAGCCGCAGCGAGTCCAGGATCGCCGCGCCCTTGCGCATCTTGAAGAAAGTCGGGTTGGTGGACAGGCCCGACGAGATGGCGTGCAGCTCCGGGAAGTCCGTACCGCCGAAGACGCTCGCCGTGTGCGCGCCGCGCCGGACCCGGACGAGGCGGCAACTGTCGTCGTGGTGCTCGAAGTCGTCCGGCAGCTCGGCCACTTCGGGCAGCCGGGCGGCCAGCTCCGGCTGGTCCAGCACCTGGGCCAGCCGGTCCCCGAGCGGGGTCTCGCCGAAGGTCTGGTCGGTGCCGCGCTCCTGGAGCAGCGCGGCCACCGCCGCGAACCGTCCGTCGCCGTCGCGCAGCGCCATCTCCCGGTACTGGAGCCAGAACTCGGGCAGATGACGGATGCGGGTCTGGTCCTGGCGGCGCGAATGGACCGTTTCCACCTCGCCATCGGGCTCGATGACGTACAGGCTTGCCGCGAGGTTGTCGCGTACGTTCGCGTAGAAGTCCGTACGTCCGTAATGGCGGGCCAGCACGAGCAGCGCCGGATTGGTCACCGCCGCCGAGTAGTTGGGGCTGCGCTCGCTGTACTCGCCGCCGGGCAGCTGGTCGATGCCCTCGGCGAGCCAGGTGTCGATGCGCTCGGGACAGGCGGGGTCGGGCCAGCGGGCGTGGATGCGGGCGAGGGCCGCGCACACCAGCCAACGATGGTTCGCGGTGTGCACGCCACCGGTCGCGAGGGAGGGGCCCGCCAGGCGCAGGATCCGCTCGATCGTCGCCCGCAGCCCGGTGGTCGGTTCGTGGGCGTCCTCGTCCAGCAGGTGGTAGGTCAGGTTCAGGTCGACGATCGAGAAGGCGGTGTCCGCCGGGTTGCCGTCCGCCCCGTGCTCCCACAGTCCGTTGTCGTACTGCTCCTCGGCGAGCGCGTCCACGAGGTCGGCGAGCGGGCCGAGCAGCGCGGCGGAGTGGTGGTACGCCGAGCCCTCGTACACGTACACCGACACGAGCGTACGCAGCGAACGGGCCGCGGCGCGGGCCTCGCCGCCCTCGCGGAGTTCGACGAGATCGGCGGCGTACCCGTCGAGGACCGCCTTGGCACGGGTCTCGGCGGTCGCGGTGAGCAACTCGACGAAGTCGGTGTCGAGGACGGCACCGGTGCCGGGGAGAGCGGCGAGGAAGGTCTTGCGGGCTGTCACTGGGGCTCCTGAGAGGGGTCGCGCAGTTCTTCCACGTCGCTGTGGTCGAGGTGTTGGGTGTCTTTTACGTGGGTGTGGTCTCGTACGTCGATCGCGGTGAGCGCCATCGTCGGCACCCCTCCCATTCAGAAAGCGCTTGCATCTGGAGCGACCCTAGATAATGTGCGGATGTCACTACAAGACCCGTACACCGATCCACAGAACGCACCAGGAGCCGGAGAGGTCGGCCCTCCACCGATGACCTCCGACTCCGCACACCGTCGCCGCTGCGCCGTGGTGAGCCTCCGCGCCCAGTTCTACACCGAGGCGCCGACCGGCCCCGCGCCGACCATGAGATCTGGCGGGTGACGACGCATGCGCTCCAGCAGCGCCACGATCCCGCCGCGTGGGACATGGCCGCCGCCTTGCGGAACCGGCCGGACCCGCTGGAGCGGTATCAGAACACGACGGTCCAGCCCTCGCGTCGGGCCTGTTCGGCGGTGTACGACACACCGTGCACCTTGAGGCCGTTCGCGTCGAGGAGGGTGAGCTGGCCGCCGTTGTTGCCGAGTTCGAGGCCGTTGGTGACGGGAACCGTCAGCCAGGTGCCGGGGGCCAGTGGGCCGGGCGGTACCGGGCATCCGTTGTCGAGACGGTCGGCGACGCGCCGGCCGGTGAGGTCGACCGGGTCGGGCGAGGCGTTGACGAGGGTCACGGTCTCGACCTCCGGGGCCGGGCCCCGGGGGTTGGCCAGAGCCGCCACGATGCGCACCGGCTGACTGCCGGGCCCGGGGCGGGAGCCGTCCGTGGGGAGAGTGTGCCCGGTGGTGTCGTCCGTGTGCCACGACTGGCTCTGGAAGGCGAGGAAGATGCCGACCCAGCGGGACTGGGCCGGGCAGTGGATCAGCAGCCCGCCGTCCTGCCACACACCGTCGTCGCGCTGGAAGTTGCGACTGTTGCCCTGGTTCATGTGGACGTCGTGCACGCCGTTTCCGGGCAGGAAGCCGAAGACCTTGTCCTTGATCTTCGGCTCGGGCCCGAAGCGCTGCCCGAAGACGTACATCCGGGCTGTCGGATCGGCCGCCGCGCGCTGCACATAGTGGTCGAGCAGGTCGGCCAGGTCGTTGTCCGGGCCTTGCACGTCCGGTGGGAGCGTCTCTGGAACTCTTAAGGATCCTGGGTTATCGCGTGGCCCCGAGGGGTGGAAGCGGTAACGAGCGCGGACGAGTCCGGGCCGATCCTTGGGTAGAGCCCGTGTGCGGCGTCACTGGCGGTGACGCAGTGCCAGCGTCTGGACTGTGCCCGGCTCTTTCGAGTCGGGCACACCCTGGGATCGCTGCCCCGCCGGACGCTGAACCGATCACCGCAGGTGAAGCACGATGCCACTGGCGGGGACCGCGCGCATTTCAAGCACGCGGCGTGTATGTCAGGTAGAACGAGAGGCAGTCCATATGGTTACGCCGAGCCGGAATCAGCTTTCCGCGGCTTCACCAAGCCAATCGCCGCACCGTTGGAGACCCTGCGCAGGTCGGCCGGGTCGAAGAGGTTCCCGCGCACGAAGTCGAGGTTCGGGCCGCCCGGTCCCGGGGGCAGCTTGTTCCAGCCGGAGCCCAGGCCCTCCAGGTGCGCCGTGACCGGGTGCCGGAAGTCGTCGGCGACCAGATAGAGCAGCTCGGACGGGGTTTCCTGCGACTGCACGTTGACGGCGGCCCGGTAGTGAGTGCCCTGGTCGTCCGTCAGATGGATCTGGTAGTGCGGAGTGTCGGTGGAACCCTCGCGACGGGTGTCGACCGCGCGTGCGATCAGTACGCCGTAGCCCTTCAGTGGCATGTCATCAGCTCCCCGTGGGTGGCGTCTTCCATTCGCCCAGCGAGGGAACAGTAGGACGAACATGTCCCATTTCAGATGATTGAGTGAGAATTTCACGCGCCGTTCAGCCGCCTACGATCAGCCCGTGGTCCTCTTCGTGCTGGAACGCGTATCCCCCTGCCCCGTCGACCAGAGCTGGCGGCGCCTCACCGACTGGCCCCGGCACGCCGACGTCGTCCCGCTGACCCGCGTCACCGTCCGCACCCCGCCGCCGACACGCGAGGGAACCGTGTTCGTCGCGCGGACGGGGGTGGGGCCCGTGGCGTTCGACGACCCGATGGAGGTCGTCACCTGGCAGCCGCCCCGGGACGGGGAGCCGGGAAGGTGCCGGTTGGTCAAGCACGGCGCGTTCGTCACGGGGTGGGCCGAGATCGAGGTGCGTGCGGGGGGAGGCGGGGGCTCGCGTGTGATCTGGCGGGAGGAGTTGAGCGTGCGATGGCTGCCGCGGCTCTTCGACCGGCCGCTGGCGTGGGCGGGGCGGTGGATGTTCGGGCGGGCGGTGGAGGGGTTGCTGCGGGGGGAATGAGCTGGAGGGCCGCGGGCGGGGGACGCGAGGGCCAAGCCCGCGACCCGAGGCAGCGAGGCAGCGAGGCAGCGAGGCAGCGAGGCCAGGCCCCGCCGCCCGAGGATGCTGTTGGCGAATCCCGTCGACGGCGTGGGCGACCGGCCTTCGGCACGAGGTCCCCTGTATGTGGCCGCGGGAATGTGACACTTGCCGTGCGAGTGTCACATTCCCGCGGCCGGCACCCCACCCGCGGCGGATTCGGGCGCCCCAAGGCCCGGGACCTGGAGGCCGCAGAGCCAGGCCCCCGAAGGCCGATAAGCCACACCTGGGGCCCCTGGAGCTTGAGCCCGGAGCCCGGGGGCCGGAGACCCGGGGGCCGGAGACCCGGGGCCCGAGGACCAGAGACCGAGGCCGGAGACCGAGGTCCGAACCCGGGCCGAGGACCGGAGACCGAGGCCAAAGACCGGGGCCGGAGACCCGGGGCCCGAGACTGAGGTCCGAGCCCGGGGCCGAGGACCGGAGACCGGGGGCCGAGCCCGGGGGCCGAGCCCGGGGGCCGAGCCCGGGGCCGGAGACCCGGGGCCGAGGACCGGAGACAGAGGCCGGAGACCGGGGGCCGAGCGCGGGGTCGGAGACCGGGGGCCGGAGACTCGTACGGCCGCCGGTCAGGCCACCGACCCGATCCGCCGCGCCGGCAGCGATGTCGCGTCGTGATGGATCGGCGTGTGCGCCCCCGTCAGCGACACCCCGCTCCCTCCACGCCGGTTGGCCACGATCTCCGAGGCGATGGACAGGGCCGTCTCCTCGGGGGTGCGGGCGCCCAGGTCGAGGCCGATGGGAGACCTGAGCCTCGCCAACTCCAGCTCGGTGACGCCGACTTCGCGCAGGCGGTCGTTGCGGTCGAGATGGGTGCGGCGAGAGCCCATCGCGCCGACGTACGCGACCGGGAGACGGAGCGCGAGGCGCAGCAGCGGTACGTCGAACTTGACGTCGTGGGTGAGGACGCACAGGACGGTCCGGGCGTCCACCTCCGTGCGCTCCAGGTATGTGTGCGGCCACTCGACGACGATCTCGTCGGCGTCGGGGAAGCGGGTGGCGGTCGCGAAGACCGGGCGGGCGTCGCACACCGTGACGCGATAGCCCAGGAACTTGCCGATGCGGACCAGCGCCGAGGCGAAGTCGATCGCGCCGAAGACGATCATGCGCGGGGGCGGCACGGACGACTCGACCAGAACCGTGAGCGGTGCTCCGCAACGAGAGCCCTGCTCTCCGATCTCCAGGATGCCGGTGCGGCCCGCGTCCAGGAAGGCGCCCGCCTCGCCGACCACCGTGCGGTCCAGCTCGGGGTGGGCGCCGAAGCCACCCTCGTACGAACCGTCCGGGCGGACCAGGAGCGCGCGGCCTCGCAGCTCGGCGGGACCGCTCACGATCCGCGCGACCGCCGCCGCCTCCCCTGTCGCGGCGGCGGTCAGCGCGGAACTGAGCACCGGCAGGGCGGGGTCCCCCGCCCGGACCGGCGTGACGAGGATGTCGATGACGCCGCCGCAGGTCAGACCCACGGCGAAGGCGTCCTCGTCGCTGTATCCGAAGCGCTCCAGGACGGTCTCGCCGTCCTCCAGCGCCTGTCGGCACAGTTCGTAGACCGCGCCCTCCACGCAACCGCCGGAGACCGAGCCGATCGCTGTGCCGTCGGCGTCGACGGCGAGTGCGGCGCCGGGCTGGCGGGGCGCGCTGCCGCCGACGGCCACCACGGTGGCCACGGCGAAGTCGCGTCCCTGCTCGACCCACCGGTGCAGCTCTTCGGCGATGTCCAGCATGTCTCGGTCTCCTTGGACGACGTAACAGCGGTTGCGTGGAGGGGCTTTGACGGGCGGGCGTGTGTCAGTGCACGCCCATCCAGCTCTCGATCGGGTTCAGGGCGAAGAAGACGAGGAAGATCGCCGTCAGGCCCCACATGAACGCCCCGATCTCCCGGGCCCTGCCCTGGGCGATCTTGATGGCGACGTACGACAGGACTCCGGCCGCGACGCCCGCGGTGATGGAGTACGTGAACGGCATGGTGACGACGGTGAGGAAGACCGGGATCGCGGTGGCGCGGTCGGCCCAGTCGACGTGGCGGGCGTTCGTCATCATCATGGCGCCGATGACGACCAGCGCCGCCGCCGCGACCTCGCCGGGGACGATCGACGTCAGCGGGGTGAAGAACAGGCAGGCCGCGAAGAACAGGCCCGTCACGACGGAGGATAGGCCCGTGCGGGCGCCCTCGCCGACACCCGTCGCGGACTCCACGAAGACCGTCTGGCCCGACGCTCCCGCCACGCCGCCGACCGCACCGCCCGCGCCGTCGATGAACAGCGCCTTGGACAGGCCCGGCATCCGGCCCTGCGCGTCGGCCAGCTTGGCCTCCGTGCCCACGCCGATGATGGTGGCCATCGCGTCGAAGAACCCGGCGAGGACGAGCGTGAAGACGATCATGCCGACCGTCATCACGCCGACATCGCCCCAGCCGCCGAACTCGACCTTGCCGAAGAGTGAGAAGTCCGGCATCGAGACCGCGCTGCCGTGCAGTTCGGGGGCGCCGCTCGCCCACTGTTCGGGGGCGATGACGCCGAGGGCGTTGAGGATCACGGCCAGTACGGTGCCGCCGACGATGCCGATCAGGATCGCGCCGGGGATGCCGCGCGCCTGGAGCATGAAGATGGCGAGGAGGGTGGCTGCGAAGAGCAGGACCGGCCAGCCGGCGAGTTCACCGGCCGGGCCGAGGGTGACCGGGGTGGACTTGCCCTGGTGCACGAAACCGGCCTTGTAGAAGCCGATCAGTGCGACGAACAGGCCGATGCCCATGGTGATCGCGTGCTTCAGCGCCAGCGGGATCGCGTTCATGATCATCTCGCGGAGCCCGGTGACGACCAGGAGCATGATGACCGCTCCGTACATCACGCACATGCCCATGGCCTGCGGCCAGGTCATCTGCGGGGCCACCTGCGAGGAAAGCACTCCGGAGACGGAGAGTCCGGCGGCGAGGGCCAGTGGCACCTTGCCGAAGAATCCCATCAGGAGGGTGCTGAAGGCCGCCGCGAACGCGGTCGCGGTGATCAGCGCGTTCTGGCCGAGGGTGTGCCCCGCCGCGTCCTTGCCGGACAGGATCAGCGGGTTGAGCAGGAGGATGTACGCCATCGCCATGAAGGTCGTGACGCCCCCGCGCACCTCGCGCGCGACGGTGGATCCCCGCTGGGATATGTGGAAGTAACGGTCGAGCCAGGACCGCCCGGCCGGGACGCGGGTTCCCGCACCCGCGTCGTCGGCGACGGTCCTGGGCTCCGCTGACTGCTGGGTCATGGTGCCATCTCCCAAGGGTCACAGGGGCACCCGCGTCGGCAACCACCGTGGCCGCCGCGGGATTTGGGAAGGTGCACGACCCGGGGGACGGCCCGAGACGAACAAGGGGGGTTTGGGGGGCGAAGCCCCCAGGAACACTCTTTTTCTCCAACCCCCGGAGGGTTACGTACCCGTCAGGTGCTCGGGGCGTACCGGTGTCCGGTTGAGCTCCAGACCCGTCGCGTTCCGGATCGCCGCGAGGACGGCCGGAGTCGACGACAGGGTCGGGGCCTCGCCGACTCCACGGAGCCCGTACGGGGCGTGGTCGTCGGCGAGTTCGAGCACGTCGACCGGGATGGTCGGCGTGTCGAGAATCGTGGGAATCAGATAGTCCGTGAAGGACGGGTTCTTCACCTTCGCGGTCCTGGGATCGACGATGATCTCCTCCATGACCGCGATGCCCAGGCCCTGGGTGGTACCGCCCTGGATCTGGCCGACGACGGACAGCGGGTTGAGCGCCTTGCCGACGTCCTGGGCGCAGGCCAGCTCGATGACCTTGACCAGGCCGAGCTCGGTGTCGACCTCGACCACGGCGCGATGCGCGGCGAAGGAGTACTGGACGTGGCCGAAGCCCTGTCCCGTACGCAGGTCGAAGGCCTCCGTCGGGCGGTGTCGCCATTCGGCCTCGACCTCGACGGACTCGTCACCGAGCACGTCCACCAGGTCGGCCAGCACCTCGCCGCCGTCGGTGACGACCTTGCCGCCTTCGAGCAGCAGCTCCGCCGTCGCCCAGGCCGGGTGGTACGTACCGAACGTGCGGCGGCCCAGTTCCAGGACCTTCTCGCGGACGAGCTCGCAGGAGTTCCTGACGGCGCCACCGGTGACGTAGGTCTGCCGTGACGCGGACGTCGAACCGGCGCTGCCCACCTGGGTGTCGGCCGGCTGGATGGTCACCTGGGTGACGCCCAGCTCGGTGCGGGCGATCTGCGCGTGGACGGTGACACCGCCCTGGCCGACCTCCGCCATCGCGGTGTGCACGGTCGCGACCGGCTCCCCGCCCACGACTTCCATGCGGACGCGGGCGGTCGAGTAGTCGTCGAAGCCCTCCGAGAAGCCGACGTTCTTGATCCCGACCGCGTAGCCGACCCCGCGGACGACGCCCTCGCCGTGCGTGGTGTTGGAGAGGCCGCCCGGCAGCTGCCGTACATCGGCCTCCTCCCCGGCCGTGAGCCACTGCCGCTCCGGCGGCAGCGGCATCGCCTTGACCCGGCGCAGGAGTTCGGCGACCGGCGCCGGCGAGTCGACCGCCTGTCCGGTGGGCAGCAGCGTCCCCTGCTCCATGGCGTTGAGCTGACGGAAGGCGACCCGGTCCATGCCCACCTCGTCGGCGAGCTTGTCCATCTGGGCCTCGTACGCGAAGCAGGCCTGGACCGCGCCGAAGCCGCGCATGGCGCCACAGGGCGGGTTGTTGGTGTAGAGGGCGATGGCCTCGATGTCGACGTTGTCGATGACGTACGGGCCCGCGCCCAGCGAGGCGGCGTTGCCGACCACGGCAGGGGAGGCGGAGGCGTACGCGCCGCCGTCCAGGACGATCCGGGCCTTCAGGTGGGTGAGCTTGCCGTCCTTGGTCGCCCCGTGCTCGTAGAAGAGCTTCGCGGGGTGGCGGTGGACGTGCCCGAAGAAGGACTCGAAGCGGTTGTAGACGATCTTCACGGGCTTGCCGGTGCGCAGGGCGAGCAGACACGCGTGGATCTGCATCGACAGGTCCTCGCGGCCGCCGAACGCGCCGCCGACTCCCGAGAGGGTCATCCGGACCTTGTCCTCGGGCAGGCCCAGGACCGGGGCGATCTGGCGCAGGTCGGAGTGCAGCCACTGGGTGGCGATGTAGAGGTCGACGCCGCCGTCCTCGGCAGGCACCGCGAGGCCGGACTCCGGGCCGAGGAAGGCCTGGTCCTGCATGCCGAAGGTGTACTCGCCCTTGACGATGAAGTCGGCCTTCTTCGCGGCCTCTTCGACATTGCCCCGGATGATCGGCTGGCGGTGCACGATGTTCGGGTGCGAGACATGGCCGATGTGGTGGTCGGTGCGGCCCTCGTGGACCAGGACCGCGTCCGGCGCGGTCGCGGACGCCTCGTCCGTGATGACCGGCAGTTCGCGGTACTCCACCTTGATCTTGGCGGCGGCGCGGCGGGCCGTCTCCGGGTGGTCGGCGGCGACGATCGCGACCGGCTCGCCGTGGTGGCGGACCTTGCCGTGGGCGAGGACCGGGGTGTCCTGGATCTCCAGGCCGTAGTTCCGCACGTCGGTCGGCAGGTCGTCGTACGTCATGACGGCGTAGACGCCGGGCTGCGCGAGGGCCTCGCTCGTGTCGATGGACACGATCTCGGCGTGCGCGACGGTGGAGCGCAGGATCTGGCCCCAGAGCATGTCCTCGTGCCACATGTCGGACGAGTAGGCGAACTCGCCGGTGACCTTGAGGGTGCCGTCCGGGCGGAGCGTCGACTCGCCGATGCCGCCCTTGGTCCGGGAGCCCTGCGTGATTTTGGTGGGAGCGCCATTGGTGGGCATGTCAGACCGCCTCGGACTGCCGGGCGGCCGCGAGGCGGACCGCGTCCATGATCTTCTCGTAGCCGGTGCAACGGCACAGGTTGCCCGACAGCGCCTCGCGGATGTCCGCGTCGGTCGGCGTCGGGTTGCGCTCCAGCATCTCGTCGGCGGCGACCAGCAGTCCCGGGGTGCAGAAACCGCACTGGACGGCGCCGGCGTCGATGAACGCCTGCTGGATCGGGGAGAGCTCGGTGCCCTCGCCGGTCTGGGAGTCACTCGGCTTGGCCTCCCACCGCTTGGCCTCATCGAAGGAGGTGACACATGACGCCGAAGTGTCACATTCCTGGGAGCCGCAGGCCCGCTGCCTGGCGTACTCCGCCAGCCCCTCGACCGTGACGACCTCGCGGCCCTCGACCTGACCGGCCGCGACCAGACACGAACACACCGGTACGCCGTCCAGGCGGACCGTGCAGGAGCCGCATTCGCCCTGCTCGCAGGCGTTCTTGGAGCCGGGCAGGCCCAGGCGCTCGCGCAGGACGTACAGCAGGGACTCGCCCTCCCACACGTCGTCGGCTTCCTGCGGACGGCCGTTGACCGTGAAACTGACGCGCATTACGCGACTCCCTCCGTGTGAGCGGCGGTGCCGCGGTACGACTCCCAGGTCCAGGTCAGGGTGCGGCGGGCCATGATGCCGACCGCGTGGCGGCGGTAGCTCGCCGTACCCCGGACGTCGTCGATCGGGTTGCAGGCTGCGGAGCAGAGGTCGGCGAACTGCTTGGCGACCGACGGGGTGATGATCTTGCCGTTGTCCCAGAAGCCGCCCTCTTCGAGCGCCGCGTTCAGGAACTCCTCGGCGGTCTTGGCGCGCACCGGGGTGGGCGCGGCCGAGCCGATGCCCGTGCGGACCGTTCGGGTCCCTGGGTGCAGGGCCAGGCCGAAGGCGCAGACCGCGATGACCATCGCGTTGCGGGTGCCGACCTTGGAGTACTGCTGGGGGCCGTCGGCCTTCTTGATGTGGACGGCGCGGATCAGCTCGTCAGGCGCGAGCGCGTTGCGCTTCACGCCGGTGTAGAACTCGTCGATCGGGATCAGACGCGTTCCCCGTACGGACTCGGCCTCGACCTCGGCGCCCGCCGCGAGGAGGGCGGGGTGGGCGTCACCGGCAGGGGAGGCGGTGCCGAGGTTGCCGCCGACACCGCCGCGGTTGCGGATCTGCGGGGAGGCCACGGTGTGGGAGGCCAGGGCCAGACCGGGAAGCTCGCCGCGCAGGTTCTCCATGATCTGGGTGTACGGAACGGAGGCGCCCAGGCGCACGCTCTCCTCGCCGACCTCCCACTCGCCGAGCTCGCCGATGCGGTTCAGATCGAGGAGGTACTCGGGCCGGCGGTGGTCGAAGTTGATCTCGACCATCACATCGGTGCCACCCGCAATCGGCACAGCGGTGGGGTGCTCGGCCTTCGCGGCGAGCGCCTCCTCCCAGCTGGCGGGGCGAAGGAAGTCCATGAGTGGCTCTCTTCTTCGTATCGTGGGTCGTTCTGATCAAGCGATCAAGCCAGATCGTGTGCGGCGGGCCCGGCTCGTTCATAGGTTGTTCACGCGGATGGGGGCCAGTACACAGCGCCGTCCTCCACCGGGGTCAGTCACCGAAACCATGAAGGAGTTGGCTGGCCAGGGCACTCATCTTGTAGATTCGTATGAACGGAGGCCATCAGTAACCTCCTCGTTTTTCTTTGGAAACGCCAGGAAACATCCAGCACACGCTGGGACCAGGGAGTACGGCTCGCGAACCCGCTCGCCCACTGCTCACCTTCCGATCCATCTTCAGATCCATCGTAGATTTCGAGACAAGAACGGCGGCGACGAGAATGCGGCTGCGCGCACTGCTGGACACCGACGCGCTGGGCCTGCGGCTGCTCGGCGGCGAGAACGAACTGGACCGCACCGTACGCGGTGTGATGACCACGGACCTCAAGGACCCCAGCCGCTATCTCTCCGGCGGCGAACTGGTCCTCACCGGCCTCGCCTGGCGGCACGGCCCCGCGGACTCCGAGCCCTTCGTGCGCATCCTCGCGGGCGCCGGCGTCGCGGCCCTCGCCGCCGGTGAGGCGGAGCTCGGCGATGTACCGGAGGACCTGATCCTGGCCTGTGTCCGGCATCGGCTCCCGCTGTTCGCCGTGCACGAGTCGGTGGCGTTCGCGACGATCACCGAGCATGTCGTGCGACAGGTCTCGGGCGAGCGCGCCGGGGATCTCGCGGCCGTGGTGGACCGGCACCGGCGGATGATGACCTCGGGCCCGGCGGGCGGCGGACCCGACGTGGTCCTGGACCTGCTCGGCACCGACCTGGACCTGCGGGCCTGGGTGCTCTCCCCCACCGGGCGCCCGATCGCGGGCTCGAAGCTCCCGGGGGCCGGGCTGCCCGCCGACGTCTGCGCCAAGCTGGCCGCCGAACACCTCGCGGCGACGCGCACCGGGCGGCGCGGGCCGCACCGGGTGACGGTGGGCACGACGACGTACTCCCTCTTCCCGATCCGCTCCTCCGGGCGCTCCACGGGCGCCTCCCGCGACGTACGCGAGACGGTGCTCTCCGACTGGCTGCTCGCGGTCGAGGCGGACGCCGGTGACTGGCCCGCGGAGCGGCTCGACCTGCTCCAGGGCGTCACCCAGCTGATCGCGGTCGAGCGGGACCGGCGGGACGCGGCGCGCACGGTACGGCGCCGGCTCGCGCAGGAAGTCCTTGAACTCGTGCAGACGGGCGCCGCGCCCGCCGAGATCGCCGCCCGGCTGCGGGTCGCCGCCCCGGTGCTGCTGCCCGGGCTCGGGGCCGCCCCGCACTGGCAGGTCGTGGTGGCCCGCGTCGAGTGGGACGAAGTAGGGGGCGGGCCCGCAGGGCCCTCGGTTGAGGGTGGTGGCGGGCGACGGGTGGGAGAGATCGAGGGCGGCCCGGTCGCGCAGTCGCTCCTGGAGGAGATCCTCGTCGACCCGCTGATCACCGGCCCCGAGCACTCCGACCGGATCGCCGTCGCCCATACGGGGGACGAGGCGATCGCGCTCGTACCGCTCCCGGCGGTGTCCTCCGAGCACGACGGCTCCGAGTCCGGGGTCCTCGCGGACACGCTCCTGGAGGCCGTACGCGACCCGCTGTCGGCCGGCCTGGACGACGACGGGCGGCTCACGCTCGGCGTCAGCGCCGCCGTGCACTCGGCGGAGGGACTGCGCGGCGCCCTGGAGGAGGCCCGGCACGCGCGCCGGGTCGCCGCCGCCCGCCCCGGCCCGGTCTCCGCGGCCGGACACCAGGAGCTGGCCTCGCACGTGCTCCTGCTCCCCTTCGTGCCGGACGACGTACGCCGCGCCTTCACCGCCCGCCTCCTGGACCCGCTCCGGGACTACGACCGCCGCCACCGCGCCGAGCTGATCCCCACCCTGGAGGCGTTCCTCGACTGCGACGGCTCCTGGACGCGCTGCGCCACCCGGCTCCACCTGCACGTCAACACACTGCGCTACCGGGTGGGCCGTATCGAGCAGTTGACGAGTCGGGACCTCTCCCGCCTGGAGGACAAGCTCGACTTCTTCCTGGCGTTGCGCATGAGCTGAGGTCACGGGTCCCCGAGACGTACGTCATCAACTGCCGCAACAGTCCCACGACTTTGTGAAATCCTTCACCCACCCCCTTGGCCGGGTGCCGCGATCCGTGCTGAGATGCCAGCACTCAACAGCTCGATGGCGTGCTCGGGGAGGGCAACGTGGCGCATACCGCCATGTCTGGTTCCGGAACGAACGCAGGAGACGATCCACTCCAGACCGCGGTATGGCGGCTGCGTTCGCGCGCCTGCTGGGTCGACGCGGCGGCGCTGCTCCAGCCCCGAACGGCGGACGCGGCGTTGCAGAGAGCCTCGCTCCTCGTCGAGCGGTGCCTGTACACCGAGCAGGGCTGGGCCGAGGCGGAGGACGCGCTGCGGACGGCGGAGGCGGTGGCCCAGAGCGACGACGAGCGTGGTGCGGCGGCCTGTGAGCGCGGGCAACTCGCGTACGCGGCCACGCTGCTCGGCGTGCGCGACCGGGCCGACGAGGCGCGGGCCGCGCTCGGCCGGGCCGCCGCGCTGATCGCGCCCGGCGCGCCGGGGCGGGCACTGCTCGACTTCCGGCGCGGGCTGCTCGCCGAGAACCTCGCACACTCGCCGCAGGCCGCGCGCGCCGCGTACCGGCGTGCCCATGCCGGCGCGGTCGCCCAGGGCGACCCGCTGCTGCTCTCCTTCACCTGGCGTCACCTTGCGGGGCTCGCGTTGCGGGACGGCGAGGTGGCCGAGGCGCGGCACGGGTTCGGTGAATCCCTGCGGATTCGGGAGGAGTTGGGGTACCTGGTGGGGACGGCTCCGGCTCTGGCGTCCCTCGCGGATGCCGAAGCCGAGCCGGAGGCGTCCCGGTTGCGGGCCGAGGCGGGGCGATTGTTTCGGTTGCTCGGGGGTGTGCCGACGTGGTTGGCACGGCAGTTGGCTCCGCCCGCGGCGACGGCCTGAGGTGGTTCCCCTCGGGTCAGCTGCTCTGGACGTGTGCCAAAAGGTTGCGGGCGAACGTCGCCACGCTCGTACGGAGTTCGGGGTCGTGGGCCACGTAGACCACGACCCCCACAACGACGATCAGGGCCAGGAGGCCGCGTAGACCGCCGCCCCGGACGACGGAGTGCGGCATGGGGCGGTGCATGTGTGGTGCGCCGGTGTGGCGGGCGTGGGCCCGCGCCATGTCGTGCATCTCGCGGTGATGGCGTACGTGGTTCTGGTGGATCTGCTGGGCCTGCTGGGCTTGTTGCATCGCCTGCCAGGACGGGTCGGGCATCGTCTTCTCCCCCGGTTTGCCGCTCGTACCGCGGGACACGCGGGCGGGAACCGTGCGGGTTCCCGGCGGCGCGTACTGTTGCTCGGCGCGCACGGAGCCGTGACGTCCATCGGGGGAAGGGCGCATACCGGCTACGCGCCGGCGAAGTGCTCCCGTACGAGGGTCCCCACGACCGGGAGGTCCTGGGCGATCAGGGCGTCCAGGAGGGCGGTGTGCTCGGCGGCGTCGGCGACGAGGTCGGCGCGGCCACGGGAGACGGGGCCGCCGACCAGCGGCCACTGGGCGCGGCGGTGCAGGTCCTCCGCGATCCGCACGAGCTGGTCGTTGCCGGCGAGGGCGAGGACCGCGCGGTGGAAGGCACGGTCGGACTCGGCGTAGGTGGCGCGGCAACCGGCGGACGCGGCGCGCACCGTCGCCTCGGCGAGCGGGCGCAGTTCGGCCCAGCGCGCGGCGGGCACCGCGCGGGCGAGGCGCAGCATCACCGGGACCTCGATCAGGGCGCGGATCTCGGCGAGTTCGGCCAGCTCGCGCGTGCCGCGCCGGACGACCCGGAAGCCCCGGTTCGGTACGACCTCGACGGCGCCTTCGAGGGCGAGCTGCTGCATCGCCTCCCGTACGGGCGTCGCGGAGACCCCGAACCGTTCGCCGAGCACGGGCGCCGAGTACACCTCTCCGGGGGCGAGCTCGCCCGCGACGAGGGCGGTGCGCAGGGCGTCGAGGATCTGGCCACGGACCGAGGCCCGCTGGACCACGGGGCGCGTGTTCTGCGCGTGAGGGCTCGGTATGGGCGGCTCACTGTGCGTGTGCTCGCCGCGTGCTCCGGAGGCGGACCGGGAATCGTCCGATGCGACGCCCCGCTCCCGCTCCACAGCCGCCGCGCGGGGCTGCGCGGGCACTCGAACGGTCGCCGTACGCGTGTCCGGGACCCCCGACACGGCACAGCCGTGCGCGCCCGACGAAACGGCCTGCTCCACGGGTCCTCCTCCGGGCTTGGTGGTACTTGGGGGTCATTGCGGCGGTTGTTACCCGTCCGTCAAGCACCATAGGCGCACATGGCCCCAGTTCAAACATCCGGAATTCCGGGTAAGGTAAGCCTAACCTTTCAACGATCGTGAAGCGGTGGTCCCCGAATGTCCGCTCCCGCCCTGACCCCAGGCGCCTCGGGCCGTGCCGACGTCCGCCCCGCCCACCCCGCCCGTTCGGCCGTCGCGGACGCGTACACCCGGCTGACCGAGGCCTTTCCCGGGCTGAGCGTCAGAGAACTGGGGCCCGGGGAACCGGCTCCAGAGGGCGGCGGCTGGGTCGGCGCCGCCGGGCTCGCGGCGGGCGGGGCCGACCTCGAGGCGTTCCTCACCTGGGACGAGGCGCAGGTCGCGCGGGACTACGGACAGCGGGCGCGCCCGGACGTCATGGCGAGCTTCGGACTGCACCGGTACGCCTGGCCGGCCTGTCTGCTGATCACCGTCCCGTGGTTTCTGCTGCGCCGGGTCCCCCGCCTGCCTGTGGAGCGCGTCACATTCCATCGCACCCTGGGCCGGATGGCGGTGCGGGTCGAGGAGTTCGCCTGTCTGCCGGACGACCCGGCGGCCGCGCTGCCCGGCGCCCGCGTCGTCCCGGACGAGGAGGCGCTGCGGGCCGAGGTGCGGGCCACGGCGGCCGAACACCTGGGACCGGTCCTCGGCGGCTTCGGCCCTCGTATGCGACGGCGCGGCCGGGCCCTGTGGGGCATGGCGACCGACGAGGTCGTCGAGGGCCTCTGGTACGTCGCCCATCTGCTCGGCGAGGAGCGGCGCGCGCTGCGCGAGCTGGAGCTGCTGCTGCCGGGGGCCACCCAGCCGTACGTCGGCTCCGCGGCCTTCCGTGTACTGACCGGCCCGAACGGGGAGTCCCTGCCCACCCGCGACCGGGCGAGCTGCTGCCTCTTCTACACGCTGCGCCCCGAGGACACCTGCGTCACCTGCCCGCGCACCTGCGACACGGACCGCATCGCCAAGCTGACGGCCGCCCCGGCCGGCTGAGGCGGCCCCGGCCCATCATCCGGGCGCCCCCGGTCGGTTACGGGGCGCCCCGCCGTACGGGCGGGTTCCCGGGTGCCCTAAGATCAATTCCGACTGAGACACCCGACGGACACCCGACGGACGCCCCGACAGATAACAGGCGCTTCACAACTTCCTCACTTGTCGCAGGAACTTTCCGTAGAACCATCCGTACGGGTAATCTTATTCGCACTCAGCTCCCGTCCCTCGCGCGGCAGTTCGAGCAGAATGTCGCCCTGCGCATCCCCTTGCACTCCAATTGGCGGCCTCTTGCCCCGAAACCCCCTGAGGGGCGTCGGGCTTGGGCCAATATGGCGGGCGTTACGCCCTATCCCAATGCAAGGGACCCCAGATGAGATTGACCGACATATCGCTGAACTGGCTGCTTCCGGGCGCCGTTTTGCTCCTGGGACTGCTGGCGGCGGTGGCGGTGCTCGCGCGCAGCAAGCGGTCCGGGGAGAGCACGAGCAGCGGCAACGACGACTCGTGGGAGCGCAGCGAGGAGCGTCGCAGGCGTAAGGAAGCCGTCTACGGCACGGCCTCCTATGTGCTGCTGTTCTGCTGCGCCGCGGTCGCCGCGGCGCTGTCCTTCCACGGCCTCGTCGGCTTCGGCCAGCAGAACCTCGGACTCACCGGCGGCTGGGAGTACCTCGTCCCGTTCGGTCTGGACGGCGCGGCCATGTTCTGCTCCGTCCTCGCCGTCCGCGAGGCCAGCCACGGTGACGCGGCGCTCGGCTCCCGGATACTCGTGTGGACCTTCGCCGGTGCCGCCGCCTGGTTCAACTGGGTGCACGCGCCCCGGGGCGTGGACCACTCGGGCGCTCCCCAGTTCTTCGCGGGCATGTCCCTGTCGGCCGCCGTGCTGTTCGACCGGGCGCTGAAGCAGACCCGCCGTGCGGCGCTGCGCGAGCAGGGCCTGGTCCCGCGTCCGCTGCCGCAGATCCGTATCGTCCGCTGGCTGCGTGCGCCCCGTGAGACGTACAGCGCCTGGTCGCTGATGCTCCTGGAGAACGTCCGCACGCTGGACGAGGCCGTGGACGAGGTGCGTGAGGACAAGCGCCAGAAGGAGCAGACCCGACTGCGCCGCCGGAACGAGGAGCGGGTCGAGCGCGCGCACCTCAAGGCGCTCAGCCGCGGTCACCGGGGCCTGCCCGGCCGTGGCGGTGGCGGCGGTGGCCGGCAGCAGCTGGAGACGACCGTGGAGCGTGCTCCCGCGCAGGCCACCTCGGAGCCTGCCCTATCGGCGCCGGAACAGCTGCCCGTACGCTCGCGGCCCTCCCTTCAGCCCGTCCGCAAGAGCGGTGACCCGATCACCGTCGACCTCACCGCGGAGGACGACACCATGGCCCTGCCGCGGCTCGACTCCCTGGAGCGCAAGCTCAAGGACCTTGAGCAGCAGTTCGGCTGATTCTCCGAGCTTTGAGACTCGGGTGTGAGGATGTGAGCCCGGGTGGTCCGGCCGTGGAACGGCCGGACCCCGGACAGGAATTACGGCGGCGCGGTGACTACACCGCGCCGCCGTCCAGTTCGAACCAGACCGACTTGCCCACGCCGTGGGCGCGTACACCCCACGCGTCCGCGAGGGACTGTACGAGGACAAGGCCTCTGCCGTGCGTACCGTCGTCGGCGTCCGGTACCCGCAGTCTGGGCCTGCGTCCCACGAAGTCCCGTACTTCCACGCGGAGTCCGCGGGGACCGACGGTGGCCGTCAGGACCGCGTCATGGTCGGTGTGGATGAGTGCGTTGGTGACGAGTTCACTGGTCAGTAACTCGGCTATCTCGGACTTCCCCGGCTTCCCCCAGTGCCGTAAGAGGTCCCTCAGTGCTCTGCGGGCCTCTGGCACCGCCCGCAGATCCGCCCTGGCCAGTCGCCGACTGAGTTGCGCGGCAGTCGGCTGGTCCGTCGGGCTGTCGGTCGCTTCTTCCTCCATTGCCTGTGGCGAGGAGGCCCCGATGGCCACGGGACCGCCCCCTCGTGCCTGCCTCTTCATGACCCCCGCCTGCACGCCGATGTCGGTTCCCCTCTGATCGAACATGTTCACGGGAATCCATGCCCCGTCGAGCACGCGACAGTCATGTCGAATCGTCAACCACCGTCCGTACGTGACTAAACGCGCGGCATCGCGCCAGAGCGGTGGCCCGTGGGGCCCCGCATTCCGAAGTCCGGAACCTTCCCCGCGCACGAACAGCACCCCCCTCTCGGGGAGGGGAGGTGAGCCGGTGTGCGGCAGCGCACCCGGCCACCTCCTGCTCATCATCGCGGGCCGTCCTATGGGCGGCTTTTCGGCTTACCTCGGCGATACCCGCCCCGAGGCGACGTGCTGACCGCGGGCCCTCGGTCCATCTGCCGACTCTCGGCTACGGACATGGCCGACCAGCGGGCCCCCTCACCGGCCCAGTACGATCCGGCTGAGGCCCCGGCTAAGGACGCGGCACGTTGCGCAGATTGGAGCGGGCCATCTGCACCATCCGGCCGACGCCCCCGTCCAGGACCATCTTCGACGCCGACAGGGCGAACCCGGTCACCATCTCCGCGCTGATCTTCGGCGGGATGGACAGGGCGTTCGGGTCGGTGACGATGTCGACGAGGGCCGGGCCCTTGTGCTTGAAGGCGGCCTTCAGTGCGCCGGTGAGGTCCTTGGGCTTCTCGACGCGCACGCCGTACGCCCCGCACGCACGGGCGACGGCGGCGAAGTCGGGGTTCTTGTTCGTGGTCCCGTACGAGGGCAGCCCGGCGACCAGCATCTCCAACTCGACCATACTCAGGGCGGAGTTGTTGAAGAGGACGACCTTCACCGGCAGGTCGTACTGGACGAGGGTGAGGAAGTCACCCATCAGCATGGCGAACCCGCCGTCGCCGGACATCGACACGATCTGCCGGCCCCGGTCGGTGAACTGGGCGCCGATCGCCATCGGCAGCGCGTTCGCCATCGAACCGTGCGAGAACGAACCGATCACCCGGCGGCGGCCGTTGGGCGAGATGTAGCGGGCCGCCCACACATTGCACATCCCGGTGTCGACCGTGAACACGGCGTCCTCGTCGGCGAGTTCGTCGAGGACGGAGGCCACGTACTCGGGGTGGATCGGAACGTGCTTCTCGACCTTGCGCGTGTACGCCTTGACGACACCCTCGAGCGCGTCCGCGTGCTTCTTCAGCATCTTGTCGAGGAAGCGGCGGTTCGCCTTGGGCTTCACCCGGGGCGTCAGACAGCGCAGGGTCTCCTTCACATCGCCCCACACCGCCAGATCCAGCTTGGAGCGGCGGCCCAGGCGCTCCGGCCGGACGTCGACCTGGGCGATCTTGACGTCGTCCGGGAGGAAGGCGTTGTACGGGAAGTCGGTGCCGAGCAGGATCAGCAGGTCGCACTCGTGGGTGGCCTCGTAGGCGGCGCCGTAGCCGAGCAGACCGCTCATGCCGACGTCGTACGGATTGTCGTACTGGATCCACTCCTTGCCCCGCAGCGCGTGTCCGACCGGGGACTTGATCTTCTCCGCGAACTCCATGACCTCGGCGTGCGCGCCCGCCGTACCGCTGCCGCAGAAGAGGGTGATCTTGTCGGCCTCGTCGATCATCGCGACGAGCTTGTCGATCTCGGTGTCGCCGGGGCGGACCGTCGGCCGGGAGGTGACGAGGGCGGTCTCGAGGGCCTTGTCCGGGGCGAGCTCGGAGGCGATGTCGCCGGGGAGAGTGACGACGCTGACACCCGACTGGCCGACCGCGTGCTGGATGGCGGTCTGCAGCAGCCTCGGCATCTGCTTCGGGTTGGAGATCATCTCGTTGTAGTGACTGCACTCGCGGAAGAGCTGCTCGGGATGGGTCTCCTGGAAGTAGCCGAGGCCGATCTCGCTGGAGGGGATGTGCGAGGCGAGGGCGAGGACCGGGGCCATGGAGCGGTGGGCGTCGTACAGACCGTTGATGAGGTGGAGGTTGCCGGGGCCGCAGGAACCGGCGCAGGCGGCGAGCTTGCCGGTGATCTGGGCCTCCGCGCCGGCGGCGAAGGCGGCGGTCTCCTCGTGCCGGACGTGGATCCAGTCGATCGCGGAATTGCGCCGGATCGCGTCCACGACCGGGTTGAGGCTGTCGCCGACGACGCCGTACAGGCGCTTGACGCCCGCGCGGACGAGGATGTCGACGAACTGCTCCGCGACATTCTGCTTGGCCATGCTGCACGCACTCCTTTGTGATCCTTGGATCCCCCGGGTTCCCTGGGTCCCTTGGTTCATCCCTTGGGTCCATGAATTCACAAGGAGCGCCGTTACGCCTCCCAAACGGCCGCGGCGGTCCGATCGTCGGCGTATCCCTTGACCCGCACCTGGGTGTCGGCGAGGAACGCGGCGAGGCCGGGCGGTTCGCCCCCCGACCACCGGTCCGTCAGGTGCTCGCAGAACTGCGGCTCGCCGCGCAGCGGCTCCGCGAGGCCGCCGGTGCACAGCAGCAGCGTGTCACCCGGTCGGGCGACGGAGGCACGGAAACGGAAGGGCTCACGGGGCGGTTCCGGGGCCGGTTCGTACGGGCTCGGAGGCGTCGTGATGCCCAGGTCCATGGTGAGCCGGTCGCCCTCGGGGGTCTCGTGCGGCAGCGATCCGAAGCCGACCACGGCCTCGCCGGCGGTCTCGGCGACCCGTGGCTCGATGTCCTGCCACTCCCCGTCCCGCAGCCGGAACAACCCGCCGGCGCCGACCCCGAAGAAGACGCGCGTACGGCACTCGGGGTCCGCGGTGAACAGCAGGCAGCGCAGGCCGGCGGTGTACTCCTCGGGCTCGATGCCCTGCTCGGCGGCGCTCGCGCGCAGCTTGCCGAGACTGCGGTCCGTGAGCCGGTGCAGCCCCGACTTCAGGTCGCCTCGGCGGGCCGCCCTTACGTCCTCGGCCAGCCGCGCGTGGCTTCGGCCCACGGCGCGCCCGATCCACTGGCATGCCTCGGCGGCGGCCCGGTGCGCGCCGGGGGTCGCCCGGGCACCGGTCGCCATCGCCACCAGCACCAGCGCGTGCGCGCCCACCCCGAAGCGGGCGGTGAGCAGGGAGTCCCGGCGCGGCTCGCCCCGGTAGCGCGCCGAGTCCCCGCGCACGGAGACCGCCCGCAGCGTGCTGGTCCCGTAGCGCGCCCCGTCCAGCACGGTGTCGGCGACCAGATCGTCGAGGTCGTCCGGGTCGGCGGGCGGGAGGGCGGTGGGTTCGGCGTCGTAGGTGGGCGGGCCCGAGCCGACGTAGTCGACGGGGGGCGGCTGGTGAGGAACGGTGAGGACGGGTTCGGGGGGCGGCTGGTGAGGAACGGCAAGGACGGGTTCGGGGGGAGGGAGGACGGGAAGGCCGGGGCGGGCGTCCGCCGGGGGTGTCGGAGGCGTCGGCGGGAGCGGCGGAGGCGTCGGCGGGGGCGGCGATTCCCAGGGGGTGGGCTGCTGCTCGGGGCCGCCGTGCCGCGGGGCTTCCGGGGAACCGGGTGTCTCCCGGAGTCCTGGGGCATCCGAAAGGCCGGGGCGTTGATCCGGTGACTCCTCACCCCGTGCCGCGAGCTCGGCGTGGTCCCACGGGGCGAGGCGCCGCCCCGGGGCCTCCCCGCGCGGTGTCGCGCCCGGCCAGGGCCCCAAAGCCCCGCCGCGCCCGGAACCGCCGGCCCGCTGCTCCGGCACCACAGGAGGCTCTCCCGGCTCAGGCGGCACAACGCGCTCGGGTGTCTCCGCCCGGGGATCAGGCCCCAGGCCCACCGTCCCCGCGGCCGACGCGAACCGGTCATCGAGGGAATCGGCCGCGGCCGCCGGCCCGGTGTCCTCGGTGGAGTCGTCGTACAACTGCCCCCACCAGTCGTCCTCGTGACCGGTGGACCTCTCCCCCTGCTGGCTCATGCCCCTAATTGTCCACCGCGAGAGCCGGATGAAAACGGGGCATCCGGAAAAACCGGCCAGAGGACTGACAGTCGAACGGCATATCGGATGACACGTCGAACGGCGGTACGAATGAGGGAGATTGACGAAGGGGTTGGTGACGGCGGAAGCCGACCCAAAGCCGCCGGGCGATCCGACCCCCCACGGGAGAACCGCCCGGCGACACCCTGAGCGTGACCTGCCTCCCTGAGAATCGGCTGTGATGCAGCCCCTCGGTGGCGCCGTCGGAAGGCGTCGGCGTGCAGGCCGGTCCGGCCCTAGTAGGGCATTATGGGCGTTAGTTGTTACTGCGGTGACGCGATCTTGGCAGAGTTACGGGCGCTGCGGCGATGATGTGCCGAGGCGGGTTTGCGCCGTGGCCGACGGTCTCGTCCTCAACCAGGTGTCAACCTATGTGACACCAAACTGCACTCGCTGCTCCGCTCATACTCGACCCCGGCTTCACTGGCGGGCCGCTCTGAGCTCGCGGATCAGGGCGCGGACGGAGACGCTGGAGGCCAGCTCCGGGGTGGTGATGTAGCCCACGGAACGGGTCGGGCGCTCGGGTCCGAGATCGGTGATCTCGATGCCGTCCGGTGCTTCGTTCAGCGAGAGCGCGGGCATGATCGCCATGCCGAGACCTCTGCTCACCATTGAGAGCACCGCTCCGTCGTCCTCGGTCAGGACGGTCGCCTTCGGAATCCAGTCCTGCCCGGCCCACCACTGGCGGGTGTAGGAGCCGCAGTTCTCGTGCCAGTCCACCAGCGGCAGGGAGCGCGGGGCGGGGTGGCCGGCCGGGTGCACCAGCGAGTAGGGCTCCTCGATGAGTACGTCGCCGATGAGCCCAGCGGGCACGGGAGAGGTGGCGCCGATCGTTGCGATGCCCACGTCCGCGCGCCCCTCGGCGACCTCGCCGGCGGTGCCCGCGCCCAGCTCGCGGACGACATGCACCTCCGGTTCGATGCCGGGGTGGCGGGCAGTGAGGCGCTCCAGGACGGGCGGCAGCAGGTAGAGGGCGGCGCTACGAAAGGCGGCGATGCGCAGCGGGCCGGCGACCGTGCCCCGCTCGGCGCCGCGGGCCTCTGCGGCCAGGGTGTCCAGGAGCCGCAGGACCCGGCGGGCGTGGGCGGCAGCGGCGGCACCGGCCGCGGTGGGCGTCGCGCCCTTGCGGCCCCGCTCGAAGAGGACCGCTCCGACCTTGCGTTCCGTCCCGCGTATGGAGTGCGAGACTGCGGACTGGGTCAGTCCGAGGACCTTGGCGGCTGCCGAGAACCCTCGCTCGCGGTCGACGGCCACGAGGATGCGGAGCTCGTGCGGGGCGAGGTCGGTGGCGGCAGCCGCAGTGGGTGCGGGGGCTATGGGGGCTGCGGCTGTCATAGGGGGTCCCACCTGCTTCTATGAGGGCCCTTCATGGATCGGGCCGTTCCATGAGCGCAACTCTCTCCCCAGCCTCCGCATTCCTCCGTACGGTCACCGTCATGACCGAGACAGCGCTCACCGTGCACCAGGCCGCCCGCCCCCATGGCTTCCCCACCCCCGACCACTTCGCCTTCGTCGAGTCCGTGATGCCGGAACCCGGCCCGGGAACGGCGCTGGTGGAGAACCTGTACTGGTCGGTGGACCCCTACCACCGCGAAATGATGGACGGGGACTTCGCGCTGAACGCTCCCCTGGAGGGCCGCACTATCGGCCGGGTCGTGGACTCCCGCGATCCGGCGCTCCGCGAGGGCGAGATCGTCTTCCACCGGCAGGGCTGGCGCACCCACACTGTCGTCACCCCCGAAGAGGCGCGTGCTGTCCCCCGCTTCGACGGCGTACCGCTCTCCGCGCACCTGAGCATCCTCGGCGGCACCGGCCTGACCGCCTACGTCGGTCTCACCCGCATCGCCGAACTCCGCGAGGGGCAGGACGTGTTCGTTTCGGCGGCGGCCGGCGGTGTGGGCACGGCCACCGGGCGGCTCGCCCGGCTGATGGGTGCGGGACGGCTGGTCGGCAGCGCGGGCAGGGCGGCGAAGGCCGCCTACCTGACCGAACACGTCGGCTACGACGAGGTCTTCGACTACCACTCGGGCCCGGCGGCCGACCTGCTCGCCAAGGCGGCGCCCGACGGGATCGACCTCTACATGGACAATGTCGGCGGCGAGCACCTCGAAGCGGCGATCTCCTCGCTGCGTGAGTACGGACGGATCGTGCGGATCGGCACGATCGCCCAGTACAACAGCACCGGCACGCCTTACGCCCTGCGCAACCTTCCCGACATTGTCGAGAAGAGCCTGCGCATGGAGGGCTTCTTGGTCCGCAACTACCGTGACGTGCAGGAGGAGTTGTACGAGTTCGTCGTGCCGCACCTGCAGAGTGGACGCGTCACGCTCGATGAGACCGTGGTCGACGGCTTCGGCGGCATCGTGGACGGGTTCCTGGGGATGCTGCGGGGCGAGAACCAGGGCAAGATCATCGTGCGGGCGGCCGGGGCGGACGTCTGACGGACCGGGGCGTGCCCGGCGCCCCAGAGGAGCGGGGCGACCAGGCGGCCCGGCAGCTGGTCACAGCGCTGAACTCCGGAAACACCGGGGTGGCGCAGGACGTCGTGCACAACACCTCCGCACTCCAGACGCTGCCCCATTCCGTCTCCTACCCGCTCAGGCAGGCGTTCGCCGAATCGATGAGCACGGTCTTCCTCGTCGCGGCGGGTCTCGCCGTCGTCGGCCTCGTCGTCCTGGCCTTCTGGAAGCCGGTGACGCTGCGCGCGAAGGCCGGCACCCAGGAGGCCGCGAAGGAACGAGCGGCAGCCAAGGGTTAGGACCTGTCCGGCGGATCAGGTCGGAGGAAAGCAGCGGCGCCTCATCGGCACAGGTGAGCGGGGTCTGGTGCGTGCAGCTGCAAGGCGGAGGAGGGCGTCGACGCGACGGGGGTCCCCCGCTCGAGCGAAGTCGAGAGTGGGGGATTTGACAACCGACGACAACGCCGCAGATGTGCGCACCAGACCCCGCGTCTCCGGCATGATCCGCCGGACAGGCCCTAGTGCCAACGCCCCCGCTTCGCCTGCATGGCCGCCCGGCCCTCCGCCCCCTTCCGCTTCCAGTCCCGCCGGATCTCCGCCCGCACCCGCGCGTCCGTCTTGGCGACGATCCGCTGGTTCTCGCGCAGGAGCTTGCGGTAGCTGTCGAGGCGGCGTTCGGGGAGGGCGCCGGAGTTGACGGCGGCGAGGACGGCGCAGCCGGGCTCCGCGACATGGGCGCAGTCGTGGAAACGGCAGTCGGTGGCGAACTCCTCGATCTCGGCGAAGACCTGCCCGACGCCGGTCTCGGCGTCCCAGAGGCCGACGCCGCGCAGGCCGGGCGTGTCGATGAGGACACCCCCGCCGGGGAGCGCGAGGAGGTTACGGGTGGTCGTGGTGTGGCGGCCCTTGCCGTCCACGTCACGCGCGGCCTGCACCTCCATCACGTCCTCGCCGAGCAGCGCGTTGGCGAGGGTCGACTTGCCCGCGCCGGACTGTCCGAGGAGGACGGACGTGCCGCCCGACAGTACCGCCGCGAGCACGTCCAGTCCCTCCCCCGCGTTGGAACTCACCGGCAGCACCGGCACGCCGGGCGCCGCCGTCTCCACGTCCTGCACAAGGTGCCCGAGTGTCGCCGCGTCCGACACCAGGTCGGCCTTGGTGAGGACGACGAGAGGCTGCGCGCCGGACTCCCAGGAGAGTGCCGACTTATGCAGCAGTGCCTCACCAGTCGAACAGGACATCGCAAGCGCGAGGAACCGCTCGATCCGCCCGAGGTCCAGTTCAAGCGCGAGCGACACACAGATGACGACGTAATCGATGTTAGTGGCCAGCACCTGACCCTCGGAACGCTTCGACGACATCGATCGTACGAAGGCGGTACGCCGAGGCAGCAACGTCCTCACATACCGCGGATCGCCACCTTCAGAGTCGACGGCAACCCAGTCACCCGTACATACGACCTTCATCGGGTCACGGGGCACAACGAACTCGGTATCGGCCCGGATGACGCCTGCCGGAGTGACGACATCGCACAGACCACGGTCGACACGTACGACACGACCGGGCAGCAGACCCTGCTCGGCATACGGGGCGAACTCGGCCTCCCAGTCCGCATCCCAGCCGTACAGGGCGAGAGGATGCGAAGAAGGAAGCTGAAAGGAAGAGAAAGACAAGGGGTGACCCTTCACAAGGGTGGCCCCGGCACCGCGCTCACTGGCGCGGGAAGAGAGAGGTCAGCCGGAGACCACGGAGGTGGACTTGATGAACTTCCGGATGCGGGCAGCGCCCATCTCAACGACAGCCATCAGTCACACCTCCTCAGTCACGCTCAGCCAACACCGGCAGCCACTGGCCGCCTCGGGACAAGGTAACCCTAGCCGCACGTCTCGGCGGAAGACCAACTCTTTTCCGCCGAGGAGCCCCGGTGCGCAGCGAAACCTCACGCTGCGAGGCGGACGTCTTCCTGTCCTCCAGGCACGCTCCCGGCGACCTCGACCACGGGCTTTCGGTAACTCGCCTCTACCCCAGAGCGCGTAGTGAACTCCACCAGTTCATAGCGAAGTACACACAGCGCTGGGCCGCCCGCCTGGGCCACCACCCAGCTCCTCGACCACGCCGTCCGCGCCGCCGCCGCACGCACCCGCGTCCACCACGAGGGCGAACCGCCGAAGCAACTGCAGCCCGCCGGACACGTCCCCGCGTCCCAGCCCCAAGACTCAGATCGGGCAGAGCGGTTGGTGTTCCGGTTCGGGCGACAGATCGACGTCCGGGCAATCCGCGGCACCGACTTCACCGGAGACGGCCCCGTCACCGACCGGCACGTCGCCGCCTACATCGCCAAGTACGCCACCAAGGGCGCCGAGACCACCACCGGCGCCCTCGACCACCGCCTCCGCCTCCTCGCCGAACTCGCCACCCACGACATCACCAACCACGCCCGCCGCATGATCCACACCGCCTGGCACCTCGCCACCAGGCCCCAGCACGCCCACCTCCGCCTGCGCCAATGGGCCCACATGCTCGGCTTCCGAGGCCACTTCTCCACCCGCACCCTCCACTACTCCACCCCCCTCGCCCACCTCCGAGCCGAACGCACCGCCTGGCGAACCGGTCAACCCGACACCCAGACCCCAGCCCCAGCGTCGGCTGAGCCCCAGGCCAGCCAGACGGACGGCAGTCCGGTCGATGACCGCGCCGGACACCCCACTGACCTGGCCCCCGGTCACCGCAACATCGCCGGTCAGCGCGTGGACTCGGACACGACGCTGGTCATCTCCCACTGGCAGTACGCCGGAACCGGCCTCCTGCCCGAACTCGAACACCTCGCCGACCTCCTGGCCGCGAAACGGCAGACCCGACCCGAGCAACCAACCCGAACCCGGCGCTCGAAGCGCTCCGGCGACCGCGCCGGTCACCCGGTCGGTCACTCCACTGATCGGCTGACCAGTGCTGTCCGGCCGAGGGCCGTCGCGTGACCGCCGGCACCGAACTCCTCACCGTCCCCCAGGTCATGGAACGCCTCCAACTCGGCCGCACCGCCGTCTACGACCTGATCCGATCTCGTCAGCTCACCTCCCTCACTCTCGGCCCAGCCCGCCGCATCCCCGCCTACGCGCTCGCCGACCTCATCCACACCCGACTCGAACAGGAAGCAGCCTGATGACCACGCCCCGCAACACCTCCGCCGCCTCGCGCCGTGTCCGTGCCAACGGCACCGTCCACCAGCGCAAGGACGAACACTGGGAAGCCGCCGGCTACGTCCTCGCCCCCGGAGGCACCCGGAAGCGCATCCGCGTCTACGGCACCACCCGGAAGGAGGCGCTGGCCAAACTGACGGAGAAGAACGCCACCAGCAAACGCGGCGTCCCCGTCGTCACGGCCCAGGGCAGCCTCGCGGCCTTCCTGACGTACTGGCTGGAGAACGTCGCCGTCCACCAGCTCCGTGAGACCACCCACACCCGCTACACCGCCGTCGTCGAGCAGTACCTCATCCCGGGCCTGGGCCGGAAGAAGCTCGCGAAGCTCAACGCCAAGGACGTCTGCACCTGGCTGAACGAGCTGCGGACCGTCTGCCAGTGCTGCACACGCGGCACCGACGCCGGAGGTGATCCCAACGCCCAGGCAAGCCGACGTCCGCGCTGCTGCGCGCTCGGGAACTGCTGCCGCAAGCGGCTCTCGCCGCTGACGCTCGCGTACATCCACTCCGTGCTCAAGTCCGCCCTGGAGCATGCCGTGCGTGAGGAGGAGATCCCCCGCCACGTGGCCCGCAACGGAACGCCCCGCCCACGCCGCTTTAACCCTCTCACCACCGACGAGGCCCGGCACTTCCTGGCGGCTGCCGACGGGCACCGGCTCGCCGCGCTGTTCGAACTCGCCATGCGCACCGGACTGCGCAAGGGCGAACTCCTCGGCCTGCACTGGGAAGACCTCGACGTCGGCACCGCCACCATCCGCCGCGCCCTCCAGCGCACCCGTACCGGCGGTCTGACCACCCTGCCGACCAAGACCATCAGCTCCGAATGGCGCATCGCACTGCCGGGCTCCTGCATCGCCTCCCTTCGCGCACACCGCGCCCGGCAGGCACAGGAGAAGCGAAGCGCCGGAACCGACTGGTAAGGCAGCAGCCACGTCTTCACGCGACCCGACGGGCACCCGATCGAACCCGCCACCCTCACCCGCCACTTCAACGCCCTGCTCCGCGACGCCCGCCTGCAGCCCATCCGGTTTCACGACCTCCGCCACTCGACGGCTACGTTCCTCCTGGAACATGGCGTCGAAAAATGGAGTACGCGCGGGGTACTGCATCTTCCAAATACCAGTACCAAAATTTCCTGCGCACTTCAGGGTTCCCGGATTCTTCCCACGCGGCACCACCAGCTATGGCCACTGAAGCGAAAAAAGACGGTTCCCAGTCCTCGGAATCCATGTCCATTTCGCTCAGCTCGGGATCGGCCAAAAATCCTCCGGCAAGCACATCCCGGTTTACTGCCCAACAAGCAAGGCCCGCTGCAACTGCCGGGAAGTACTCATGCCCCAACCTCATCTTGTTATCAAGAAACGTGTTGAGAACATTCAGCTCACCTCGATGTTCAGTCAAGGACAGCGCCGGGTTCTCTAGGGTGGCCTCGGGGCAAGGTGAAGCAAATGGGAGATCTTCTGTGAAACGACTCCTCCAGACTGGCCACGCTTTGACCGCACAGGCAGCAGACAGCCTCGTATATGACCGCCACTGGTCTTGGCCCACAGCTCGCTGAAGCTCGTCGTGAAGTTGACGCCTCAGCGGATGCTCCAGCTCTCCGTCAGTGGAAACTCTGTCAAGGTACGGGCGGCAGATGTCTTCCACGATCCTGTCAGGCATACAATTCCCCTACGGTTGCGTCCAGTTCCCGTCGGTGTCGAAGCGATTTAGGCCGCTGGGATCTGTTACCTCCTGAGGCACCCCTCGGTGTTTAGCCAACGCCCTGAACCAATCGATACAGTCGTCGCACATATCTCGGTCGACCTCAATTGGCTCATTCGGGCGGGCGACAGCAGCCTGCCTCTCTGCGCGAGAGGCGAAGTATTGGCTGTCCACCCCATGGTCCCTGAATCCAGCCGGCGTACGCGCTGCCCCAATCTCGTCTGTAACCTCAAACACCTTCTCGGGTGCCACCCTCGTATAGCTCGGGCCTACCTTGGGTTTAGTAGCCCATCCGCTCAAGAAGCTAGCGTCATCCGCGTGTGCTGATGTCTTGCCATCCGGGACACTTGGTCTAGGGCCGGCACCGGGGATATTCCCGTTGTTGTTGTGGACCAGGACCGGTGTGTCCCCGGCCTCCACATAGTACGTGTGCTACGCGACCCCTCCCCACCTGCGTTTTCGCAGGTCATCGGCGGTTTCGTGCTCCGCTGGCGTCCGTGGCTGTGCCCTGGTGTCCGTGGCTGTTGCCGTCAGCGCTGCCGTCAGAGGTGCAGACCACCACGAAGCAGCGGGGCGGCCCGGCAACTCCTGGGCCGACGGCGGCTGCGGACCCTACACTGAGCGCATGACCGTACGCGAGGAAGCACACCGGCTGCTCGACGCGGTGCCGGAGGACCGGCTGCCCGACGCCATAGAGCTGCTGCGGCAGTGGGCGGAAGTGGAGCGCGGCGAGCGCCCCCGCCGCCGGTTCCGCACGACCGGCGTCTTCGACGGCGATCCCGACCTCGCGGTCCGCTCCAAGGAGATCGTCCGCGACGCCTGGGCCAGTGAGGAGCCCCGGAGCGCGTGATCGTCATCGACACGGGCCCCGTGGTGGCGGCCGCCAACCGCAAGGACGACTACCACCTGCAGTGCGTCGACCTGCTCCAGAACTTCCCCGGCCCGCTCCTGCTGCCTGCCCCACTGCTGACCGAGATCGGTTACATGCTCGCCAGTCGTGCCGGGGCCAAGGCCGAGGCCGATTTCCTGCGCGACGTCGCGGACGGCGTCTACGAACTGGTGCCCGTGACCTCCTCCGAGGTCAGCCGGGCCGCCGACCTGGTCGAGCAGTACGCGAGCCTGCCCCTGGGCACCGCCGACGCCTTCGTCGTCGCGGTCGCCGAGAAGTACCGCGCGGTCAACATCGCCACCCTGGACCGCCGCCACTTCAGCGTGGTGCGCCCGAGTCACCTCCCAGCATTCACTCTGCTGCCGTAGCCAGGCCGCCGCGCTGACGTGCCCGATCGCGCAGGGGTCGGCCGGGTCTTGGACCGGTGTCCTGTCCGGTGCTTCCCCCGGCGACCCGTTCGCCGGGCAGGCCGTCCTCGGGCGTCGGGGCGGGGTCGGTGCGCTTGCCGGTCCGGCGGCGCGGAGGCCGGGCGGGGAGGGGTCTGCCGGCGGCGGGCCGCCGGGGGCATCGCTCCCCGCTGGGGGCGGGACCGGTCGCCGCCCCCAGCACGCCTGCGCGACGGACGTGAAGGGTCGGCCCCCGGTCGGCCCTGTGCCTGCGATCCGGCCGTAGGACGGTCGTAGGCGACAACTTGCTGTGCGACGCGCAAGGACTCCACGCCCACAACTTGCTGTGCGACGCGCAAGGACTCCACGCCCACAACTTGCTCCCGGTGGCAACGGGTTGAGCCTCGCTCGCGCCCGGGTCCGGCCGCCCGCCAGCACCTCGCACGGGCGTCGGCTGCTCGCCCGACGGTGGTTCGGTCGGCAATGTTCGGTCAGTTCAGACGGGCGGGTACCGCCTTGAACCTCGTAGAGAAAATCTGAACGCACCGCCCTGACCAACGTCCCGGCACGGCGGGTCAGCGGCCCCGCTCGCCGCCGCCCGACTCCAGGGCCTCGACGCGGCCACGAAGGTCGGCAATCTGCTGAACAGCTACGGCCAGTTCCCGTTCCAGCGCCTCGACGCGGGCCGCCGCGCCGCCGACGGGTGCGGTCGCCTCCGGGCTGTCGAGGTCATCGGCGGCGACGTGGTCGTGGTGGGCGACGAAGGCGCCCTTGCCAGGGCGGGAGACCGCCCACCCGTCCTGCTTCAGCAGGGCCATGGCCTTCTGCACGGTCAGGCTCGCCGCCCCGAACTCCCGCATCAGCACGGCCTGCGTCGGCAGCGCGTCCCCCGGCCGCAGCCCACCGGAGCGGATCCGCTCCCGCAGGGCCTCGGCGATGACCTCGAACGTCAGCGGCACCGCGCTGCCTGCCGGCCTGCGCCCGCGCCGCCCCACAACCGTCACCGCAGTTCACCCCGCCCATCGCGCCCTCTACCACCGAAATCCGGCCCGTCCAAACCCGGAAACCGGCCCCACACTACCCGCGTCCCGCCACCCACCAGAAAGGAATCAGGAGGGATGCACTTGAATGCGCCCGTGGACCGATGTTAACGTCACGCACCCGCCGGTGATCACCACCGCGCCCCGCCGACCAGGCCCGCCCGGCCCCGGCCCCCGCGCCCAACTTCGAGGCGCTCCCGTTCCCCTGTGAGCCGATCACTTCGGCCTGCCCACCGCCCCGCGCCGTACCGCTTCCGCGCTCCCGCCGAAAGGCCCCTTCCCGCATGCCCGCACAGATCCCACTCCCGTACTCCACGACCGTTCCAGCCGCCCCGCGTCCCTCGTCTTCGGCGTTCACGACGCCGCCGTGTCCGGCGGGCGCCACCGTCTCGACGGCGGCGGGGCGGTCAGCGCTGGAGCGCCGCGCCAGGCTCACCGCCAAGCTGGCGAAGCTCGCCGCCACCGGCCAACTCGCACCCCTCGCACGCCAGATAGCCGGACTCGGTGGCTGCGCGCACCCGATCCGCCTCACCGGACACCGCACCCACCTCGACACCGCGACCGGCGAGATCCTCGACCACTTCGACTCCGGTCAGTTCCCGGCGGGCGAACTGCTGGTCCGCTGCGGCAACCGCCGCGCCACCCGCTGCCCCGCCTGCTCCACCGTCTACCGCTACGACACCTACCAACTCATCGCCGCCGGACTGCGCGGCGGCAAGACCGTCCCCACCAGCGTCGCCACGCACGCGCGCGTGTTCGTCACCCTCACCGCGCCCGGTTTCGGGCCCGTCCACAACCAGCCCGACACCGGCCGCTGCCACTGCGGCCACACCCACCTCGATGCCGACCCTGTCCTCGGCACCCCGCTCTACCCCGAGCGGTACGACTACGCGGGCGCGGTGCTGTGGAACGCGCACGCCCCGGCCCTGTGGGCCCGCTTCACCACCCACCTGCGGCGCGAGATCGCCAAAGCCGCCGGGCTCACCCAGCGCGCGCTGCGGCACCACGCCACGCTCTCGTACGCCAAGGTCGCCGAGTACCAAAAGCGCGGCCAGGTCCACTTCCACGCCGTCATCCGACTCGACGGTCCCACCGGCCCCGGCAGTACCCCGCCCGCCTGGGCCACCGTCCAGCTCATCGACCACGCCGTCCGCGCCGCCGCCACACGCACCCGCGTCCGCCCTGAGGGCGAACCGCCGAAGCAACCGCAGCCCGCCGGGGTCGAACCCGCCTCCTCACCTCAAGACTCAGATCGGGCGGGTCGGTTGGTGTTCCGGTTCGGGCGGCAGATCGACGTCCGGGCGATCCGCGGCACCGACTTCACTGGAGACGGCCCCGTCACCGAGCGGCACGTCGCCGCCTACATAGCCAAGTACGCCACCAAGGGCGCCGAGACCACCACCGGCACCCTCGACCGCCGCCTCCGCTTCCTTGCCGAACTCGCCGGCTACGACATCACTGACCACGCCCGCCGCATGATCCACACCGCCTGGCACCTCGCCACCAGGCCCCAGCACGCCCACCTCCGCCTGCGCCAATGGGCCCACATGCTCGGCTTCCGAGGCCACTTCTCCACCCGCACCCGCCACTACTCCACCACCCTCGCCCACCTCCGAGCCGAACGCACCGCCTGGCGAACCGATCAGCCCGGCACCCAGACCACCGCCTCAGCCTCAGCTGAGACACAGTCTGGCCAAACGGGCGGCAGTCCGGTCGGTGACCGCGCCGGACACTCCACCGACCTGGTCGCCGGTCACCGTCACGTCGCCGGTCAGGGTGCGAACTCGGACACGACGCTGGTCATCTCCCACTGGCAGTACGCCGGAACCGGCCTCCTACCCGAACTCGAACACCTCGCCGACCTCCTGGCCGCAAAACGGCAGACCCGACCCGAGCAACCGACCCGAACCCGACGCTCGGAGCGCTCCGGCGACCACTCCGGCGACCGCGCCGGTCACCCGGTCGGTCACTCCACGGATCGGCTGACCAGTGCTATCCGGACGGGGGCCGTCGCGTGACCGCCAGCACGGAACTCCTCACCGTCCCCCAGGTCATGGAACGCCTCCAACTCGGCCGCACCACCGTCTACGACCTCCTCCGCACCCGCCAACTCCCCTCCCTCACCCTCGGCCGAGCCCGCCGCATCCCCACCCACGCCCTCACCGACTTCATCCACACCCGCCTCGAACAGGACGCCGCATGACCACACCCCGCGACACCCCCGCCTCCCGCCGCACCCGCGCCAACGGCGACGGAACCGTCTACCAGCGCAAGGACAGCCGCTGGGAAGCCGCCGGATACGTCCTCGCCCCCGGCAACACCCGCAAACGCGTCCACGTCTACGGCAGCACCCGCAAAGAAGCGCTGGCCAAACTCACCGAGAAGATCGCTGCCAGCAACCGCGGCCTCCCCACCGTCAGCAACCAGGGCAGCCTCGCGGCGTACCTGACGTACTGGCTGGAGAACGTCGCCGTCCACCACCTCCGCGAGACCACCCACACCCGGTACACCGCCGTCGTCGAGCAGTACCTCATACCGGGCCTGGGTAGGAAGAAGCTCGCCAAGCTCACCGCCAAGGACGTCCGGACCTGGCTGAACGATCTGCGGACCGTCTGCCAGTGCTGCGCACGCGGCATCGACGCCCGACGCGACCCCCGTGCGCAGGCCGGCCGCCGCCCGCGCTGCTGCGCCATCGGCCAGTGCTGCCGCAAGCGGCTCTCACCGCTGACGCTCGCCTACATCCACTCCGTACTCAAGTCCGCCCTGGAACACGCCGTCCGGGAGGAGGAAATCCCCCGCAACGTGGCCCGCAACGTCCGCACCGGAACCCCTCGCCCCCGCCGCTTCAACCCCCTCACCACCGACGAAGCCCGACACTTCCTCACCGCCGCCCAGGGCCACCGGCATGCCACACTGTTCGAACTCGCCCTGCGCACCGGCCTGCGCAAGGGCGAACTCCTCGGCCTGCACTGGGAAGACCTCGACCTCGACAGCGGCACGGCCAGCATCCGCCGCACCCTCCAGCGCACCCACAGCCGTGGCCTGACCACCCTGCCCACCAAGACCATCAGCTCCGAGCGGCGCATCGCGCTGCCGGTCTCCTGCGTCGCCTCGCTTCGCACGCACCGCGCCCGGCAAGCACACGAGAAGGAGCAGGCGGGCTCGCGCTGGCAGGGCAGCAGCCGCGTCTTCACGCGACCCGACGGGCACCCGATCGAGCCCGCCACCCTCACCCGCCACTTCAACGCCCTGCTCCGCGAAGCCCGCCTGCGGCCGATCCGGTTTCACGACCTCCGCCACTCGACGGCGACCCTGCTCCTGGAACAGGGCGTCGAACTGGTCGTCATCAAGGAACTGTTGGGCCACGCCCACATCGGGGTGACCGCAACGGTGTACGCCCACGTCCGACTCCGCCTCCAACGAGACGCCATCGACCTCCTCGGCGACGCCCTCCGAAGCCCTGCCGAGACCATCGAGCAGCCCGACGACGGCGACGAACCACCACTTTGTGCAGCACCTGTCCGCTGACGTTGCCGTCAACTACTGCCGTCACCCCACGCCGAAGCCCCGCCAGGACGTACCTGACGGGGCTTCAAATTTGCACAGCTTACCATTGCGCCAGGCTAAGTAACAGGACCGGGAATGGAACTCGACGGGGAGCATTGGCCCCCATGACGCCGACGATGCATCCCGCCGAAACTCTACCCCTCAGTGACGTTACGGCCTTCTATCGTTCGGAGGCCCATAGTTGGCGGTCAGGACTGCGGCGTACGTGTCCGGAACAGGGCGTCCACCGAAAGCCATCGGAAGATACGACTCCAACGCGCCTGACACGCCCAGGAAGGGCCCAAACCGAGCGCACCATTCACTGCGCGCAGCTGCGTCGGGAAATCCCTGGAATACCGCCACCTCGGGATCCCTTTCACCCCAGCACCCCCACTTCGCGGATGCTCCGGTCAGCGCGACGACATTCGCCGAGATCGCTATCGACCCCAGGGCGTCGCCGTCCGGTTCGAAGCCGATCGCAGCCCAGTATTCGTCCTCACCGGCCTCGACAGACAGAGACACCACGGGGTATCCCAGGCCCTCAGGGACATAGAAATCGTCACATTTCGGCTCGAGAACTAGCAGTTCGACATGATCGTCTCCGTGCCATCGGGCCATCATGCAGAGCGCTGGCCAGATTTCCGGAGCGAGAATTACGTCGAACTCACAGAACAACGAGTCTCCCGCGCGCTCCCTAAAAACCTGGTCAGGGAATCTGGCATCAAGATCGAAGGTCACCGCGCTGCGGGAGCGGATGGCAATATATCCGTCACGGTCCGGCATGAGCGGACCCTCGCCTAGCATCACTCATCCCCCAGCCTGATCTTGATGTCGGCCTTCTTTGATCCCGGCCTGTAGTAGTCCGCTGTCCACCCGTCGACAGTCTTGGCCTTGCTCCGCAGGAAGTACCGTGCCCCATCCTTCTGATATTCAATGTTCGGCCCCCTTTCGAGGCGGGCCCATCCGTTGGCCTCAAGGTTCTCTCCGAATTCCGTGGGACCAACATCCGTCCGCACATTCTTCATGCGGGCCTTGGGCTCTGTCGTGTCCTCGTATTTCGATGCGGTCCGGCAGTTGCTGTTGTGAACGAGAACCGGCGTAGCCCCCGCCAGCACATAGTACGTGTGGAGGTCACCGATCGTCAGGTCGTACGTCGTCGTGTGTGCGTGGTAAAGGCGGACCGCGGTGACCGTTGCCGTGCCGGTCGGGGTCTGGAGGGCGTCTTTGGGGTGGAGGTCCTTGGCGTCGACGAAGGCGGACCGGGTCTGGTCGTAGAAGGGGTGGTGGTAGGTGGTGGTGAGGGTGCCCCCGCCGGAAGAGGTGGCGGACGGGGCCTCGGCCACGGTGGCGGCGGTCAGTTGCTGGCGGTCGGCGGGGGTGTGCGGGTGGGGGATGCCGGCGGCGGTGGTGATGACGGCCGCGGAGGCGGCGAGGCCGAGGGCCGCCCTGGTCAGGATTCGCTTGCCGAGGCCGGACTTGGGCTTCGGCGCCGGCTTCGTGGGCACGATGGTGACGTCCACGAAGTCGTGGTCGGTGTGGGTGACGATGACCCGCGTGACGGTGTGGGACTGGGTGCCCTTCGCACCGGGGACGGAGTCCTTGATCTTGTCGCCGGCCTTGACCTTCTCGATGGGCCGCGTGGAGCCGTCGGCCATCACGACCTCTGTGGTGCCGGTGAAGCTGTGGGTGGCTCCGCAGCCACTGCGGCCGAACAGCTTCCCGCCCGCGGTGGCGAGGACACCGCCCGCGGCACCGCCGATGGCACCGGACGCCGCGCCGTCGGCCGTGGCGGCCGTCGCGCCGGACCAGGAGCAGTCGGCGTGGGTCTCGGAGCAGGTGAGGCCGTAGTCGGCCGCGCCGGTGGCACCGCCGGATATGCCGCCGATGGTGGCGCCTTCCAGGGTGTTGGTGACGAGTTTGGGCAGCGCGTCGCCGAGCGCGGACTCCGCGAGCTTGCCGCCGAGGGCTCCGCCGATGCCGCCACCGATGGCACCGCCCACGGCGCCCAGCACGGTGGAGGTGGCGAAGGCGCTGACCGAGCAGGCCCCCTTCTGTCCGCCCATGCACTTGCTGCCCTGGTCGACGAGACCGGCGGCCGCTCCGGCGAGCGCGCCGCAGGCGACGGCGCCGGGGATGGCCAGGCTTCCTCCGCTGCCTGCGGTGACGGCGGCTTCGCAGCCGGCGAAGACCACCGTGGACACGGCGAACGACGCGATGGCGGCGGCGTGGTTCTTGAAGTAGGTCGTGGCGGCGTTCACGCGCTTGGCCACGGCCTGGTAGGTGCTGTGGGCGGCGTGGCTCACGAAGTTCGACGCGGTCCGTCTGAAGCTGGAGACCTTGCGTTTGATCGCGGCCTTCGCGTCGGCGATCTCCCTGTTGAGCTGGGCGATCTGCCGGTTGAGGCTGGCGATCTCGCGGTCCAGTGAGGCCATTTCCCGGTCGAACGCGCGCGATGCGGAGTCATAGGCGTCGCTGGCCCATCCGCTCACGGTGTCCCAGGCGTTGGAGAGCTTGTCCGAGACCCAGTCGTATGCCTCGCTGGCGTAGTGGGTGGCGGCGTGCCAGCCCGAGCTCACCGCGCTGGTGAATCCGTTCCAGGCATGACTCGCGGCGTGGCTGACGCTGTTCCAGGCGTCGCCGAGCCAGCTCTGGCCCGTGGGGTCGGTGCGGGTGAGGGGGTTGTCGTCGACGTAGGCGAAGGGGTTGGCGGCGGCCGAGTTCGGCACGGGGTTCAGGGACGCGGTGTCCTTGTTCATGAACTGGCCCGTGGCCGGGTTGTACCAGCGGGAGGCCATGTTGACCTTGCCGGTGGCGTTGTCGGTCCAGCCCGACTGGTAGCCGAGGTTGCCGCTCGGGGTACCGGTGGTGCCGGTGACGTTGCCGAGGGGGTCGTAGCCGGTGGATGCGGTCAGGGCCGAGCCGGTGCCGGTGAAGTCGCCGACCACGTCGCCGTGCTGGTCGGTGTAGGCCAGAGCGGCCGTCGCGGGGGTGCCGCCCGGTGTGCCGATGCCCACCAGGGCGTCGCCGGGTGTCCAGGTGTAGGTGCTCGTGCCGTCGGACGCGAGGTTGTTGCCGGTGCCGGAGTAGGTGAAGGTCCTGGTCGCCCCGCCGTTGGCGGTGTTGGTGATGACCCGGCCGAGGGCGTCGGTGAGGTAGGTCTGGCTGCCCTGGGTCAGTTGCTGGTCGAAGGCGTCGGAGGCGAAGTCGGTCGCGCCGGAGGTGCCGGACTGGTGGGTGAGGGTGCCCCGGGCGCTGTAGGTGTAGGTGTTCTGTCCGTCGCCGGTGAGCTGGTCGCGGGCGTCGTAGGTGTAGACGTCGGAGCCGACGCGGATGCGGTTGCCGGAGTCGTCGTACGCGTACGCGGTGGTGGTGCTGCCGTTGTTCCAGGAGGTCAGACGGTCCGCGTAGTCGTAGCTGTAGGTGTTGTTCGTGGCGCCGACAAGTCCGGTGGTGGTCTTGCTGGTCTCGTTGCCGTTGGGGTCGTATCCGTAGCCGATGGAGGCGACGGTGCTGCCGCCGGGGGTCTTGAGCGTGTCGCCGGTCAGCCGGTGCAGGTGGTCGTAGCCGTAGGAGCGGGTGTCTCCGCCCGTTCCGTACTGGATGCTCGCCAGTTGGTTGAGGGTGTTGTAGCCGTAGGTGAGGCGGGTGCCGGTGGCCGGGTCGGTCAGGCCGGCGAGCCGGTCGTTGTTGTCGTAGCCGTAGGACGTGGTGCCGGCGGCATCGGTGCGCGCCGTGAGAAGTCCGTCGCCGTTGTAGGCGAAGGAGCCCGTTCCGGCCGATCCGCCGGTGGTCAGCAGGTTGCCGCGGTCGTCGTAGGTGAAGTTGTCGTCGGTGGCGGCGGTGGTCGTGCCGATCGCGGCGGTGACCGCGCTGCGCATCCGGTTGTCGTGGTCGTAGGTGAAGGTGCGGTCGGCGGTGGCCGCCTCGGCTCCGGCGCCGGACTGGGAGGTGACGTTGCCGACGTTGTCGTAGCCGGTGGTGACGCTCACTCCGCCGGGGGCGGTCCGGGTGACCGGGCGCCCGTCGGCGTCGTAGGCGGTGGTGAAGGTCGAGTCGGCCGCACCGGTGTAGCTGTAGGTGGAGGTGGTCACCGCCGGTTCGACGGTCGACTCCGGCAGGTTCCACGGGTTGTAGGTGTAGTAGGTGCTGTTGCCGCGGCCGTCGGTGAAGCGCGTGCCGTTCCCGGCGGCGTCGTGGCCGAACGAGGTCGTGATGGAGTGTCCGTCGTCCACCGGCTGGGTCTCGCCGGTCACGTGTCCGAGCGCGTCGTAGGTGTAGGTGCTGGTGTGCTGACGGGCGTCGGTGGCCGACAGCAGCAGACCGGCCGCGTCATAGGTCGCCGACTGCGAGGACAGGACCGTGCTGTGGTCGGTGTCGAGCGAAGCGACCCGCACGGGGTTGCCGAGCTGGTCGTAGGTGACGGTGTTCTGGGTGTTGTCGGGGAGGGTGACGGCGGTCTTGCGTCCCTGGCCGTCGTACGCCGTACGGGTGGTGTTGCCGGCGCCGTCGGTGACCTGGGTGCTTTCGCCGACCGCGTCGTAGCCGTAGCCGGTGGTGACGCCGTCCGGGGTGGTGGCAGAGGCGAGGAACGCGCCGCCGGGGTTCAGGGAGGAGGCCGTGTAGGAGTTGTTGGTGGTCAGGGCGGTCGCCGTCGGGTACCGCTCCAGGGCGGTGGCGGTCAGGGGCCGGCCCAGGTAGTCGTAGGTGGCCTGGGTCTGGCCGCCTTCGGGGTCGGTCCGGGACTGCACCTCGCCGTTGGCGTCGTAGACCGTGTGGGTGACGCCGTTGTTGGCGTCGGTGGTCTGGGCCAGATCGCCGAGCTGGTCGTAAAGGTCCGTGGTGGTGTGCTGGAGCGGATCGGTGACGCTCTTGACGTTGCGTGCGTCGTCGTACTGGTAGGACGTGGTCGCGTCGTTGATGACGGTGGAGCTGCCCGGCGGGGTGTAGTCGGGGAGTATCCGGGAGTTCACACGGCCGACGGCGTCGTAGGTGGTGGTGACGGTGGTGTCGATCCCGTTCGGGCCCTCGGCCTCGGTGGGCTCGCCGAAGGTGTCGTAGCCCGTGTAGCTCGTGGGGTGGACCAGGCCCGGCGCGCCGCCGTTGGACTCGGCCTGGACCGCGGGGGCGGTGGTGACGGCGAGGTTGCCCGCTTCGTCGTAGCTGAAGTAGGTGGTGTTGGTGTCGGGGTCGGTCATCGACAGCGGCAGGCCGCGCTGGTCGAGCTGCCAGCGCGTAGTGGCCTGGTCCGAGGAGGACGTGGTGCCGCCGTTGCGGCCCTCGGAGTACAGGGCCGAGATCTCGCCGGCGGACAGGGCCCGCTGGTAGACCTGCACGTTGTCGACCGAGCCGGCGACCGCGTCGGTGACGGTGCCGCCCGCGGTCTCGGTGCCGCCGATGGAGAGCGGGCCGGTCCCGCTCCACGGCGAGGGGTCGCTCGTGGTCGCGGCGAGGGCGCCGTTGACGTACAGCTTCAGCGTTCCGGTGCTCGCGTCGAGCTGACCCACCAGGTGCGTCCAGGTGTTCAGCGCCGCGTGTGCCGGGGCGACGGCGTCGTAGAACGCCGAGGGCGAGGCGAGGTCCTGGCTGGCCGCGTGGAGGCGGAAGCTGTTGTCGGGCAGCGAGTACTGGAGGTAGAACGACGCCCGGTTGGTGCCGCCCTGGGCCACGAACGTCCGGTACGTGGAGGCGTCGGAGAGGTTCACCCAGGCGGAGACGGTGTAGGAGGAGGCGGTGTTCAGCACGGGCCCGTTGGTCGCGATGACACTGCCCGAGCCGCCGGCCGATCCGTTGAAGTGGGCCGCCCCGTCCGACCAGGTGATCCCGGAGCCGGCGGTGGCGGTGTTGCCGTTGCCGGAGTTGTCGGAGACCGAGCTGCCCGAGTTCTGGTCCAGCCTCCACCAGGCGTTGGGGTGGCTCACGCCGTCCTCGTGCACCGACTGGCTGGTGAGGTTGCCCATCGGGTCGTAGGTGGAGCTGGTGGTGTGAGTGGTGCCGGTGCCGTCGGTGAGGGTGGTGGTGGCCACCTTGTCGTCGGGCGTGTAGGAGACGGTCGTGGTCCTGTTCACGCCGGTGGGATCCACTGTCGTCGCGGTGACCCGGTCGGCGGCGTCCACTGCCGAATTGGTGGTGGTGGCACCGTTGTTGATGACCTGCGAGGTCAGATTGCCTGCCGCGTCATAGGTGTTGGACTGCTCGACGAAGTACTGGTGCCCGGTCGGGTCGCTGCGGGTGACCGTGGCCGTCAGGCCGTTGTCGGTGTAGGTGTACGACGTGACGTTGCCCATGGCGTCCGTCAGGGACTGCAGCCGTCCCGACGGGTCGTAGGCGCGGGAGGACTCGACGAGGTCGCGCGCGGCGGACGGGTTGACCGGGTCGCCGATGTAGTTCTTCAGGGTCTGGGTGAGCAGCTTGCCGTTCGGGTCGTACCCGTAGGACAGCACGTTGCCGGCCGGGTCCTGGACCGTCGCCTGGTTGCCGTACCCGTCGTAGGTGTACGTCGTCATGCCGCCGGCCGCGTCCGTGCTGGTCTTCACCTGGTCGTACGGGGTGTACGTGTACGACTGGGTTCGTGAGGCGTCCCCGCCGCCGAGGTCGGCGACCGTCTGGGAGGAGATCATGCCGTCGGCGTCGAAGACGGTGCCGGTCGACTTCTGGTGGGTGGCACTGGTGACCCGGTTGGTGACCGCCGGGTCCACCTCGCCGGTGATCTGGGAATCGCCGTCGTAGGTGTAGGTGGTGGTCAGGCCCGCCGGGTAGCTGTCCGAGACGGCCTTCTTGGTCAGCATCCGGCCGAGGTTGTCGTAGGTGAACGACGTGACCTGCCCGTCGGGGTCGGTCATGGAGGCGATGTCGCCGTTCTTGAAGTACGAGATCGTGGTGGTCGCGCCGCCCGGGGAAACCGTCTTGTATGGAAGGCCCTTGGGGGCGAACCCGCCGTCGGCGGCCGCGACAGTGGTGCCGTCGGTGTACGCGATCGAGGTGCTACGGCCGTGCGGGAATCCGGGCACCGCCGGCGTGGTGACCCCCGTGCTGTTGCCCGCGGCGTCGTAACTGTACGACGTGAGGTAGGTGTTGTCGGAGCTGGACGAGGAGCGTGCGTCGCGCACCGTGCTCGGCAGGTCGTTCTGCGGGTTGGGCGTCAGCTGCGCGCTGGTGTCGTCCGGAAGGTAACTGGTGTACGTCGTCGAGCACTTCAGGGAGGCGAGGTTCTGACAGGTGGCCCTGGACACTTCGTTGCCGCGCACATCGTGGCCTATCGCCGTGACGTTGCCGTCCGGGTCGATGACCATGTGCTCGAAGCCGCCGGTGTCATAACCGTACGTCGTCTTGTTGCCGAGGCCGTCGATCTGCGCGACGGCCCGGTAGCCGTTCAGCGGGTCGTACTGGTAGGTGACCGTCTTGCTGCCGGGGTCGGTCACCCGCACCGTCTCCAGCGGGGCCGTCCCCGAGGAGTTGCGGCCGGCCGCCCAGTGGGCGGCCACGTCGTCACCGGAGAGGGCGTGCTGGTAGAGGGTCACTTCGGCGATCGAGCCGGTGAAGTAGCTGACGTCGCCGGGTGAGGCGATCCACGACTTCGCGAAGCCGGCCCCGATGTAGAGGTGGTTGTTGCCCTGGTCGTTCGGGGCGCCGGAGTAGGTGCCCTGCTGGTTGCCGTCCAGGTAGAGCGTCTGGGTGCTGCCGGACACGGTGAGGATCACATGGTGCCACTTGTTGTCGGTGACGGTGCTCGTGGAACCGAAGGCGGTCGCGCCGCTGCCGCTGCCACTCCAGAAGTGGCCGTGGACCTTGTTGTCACTGCCGACGTAGAGGACCGGGGACCAGCTGCCGGAGGCGCCGGTCGCTCCCGCGACGGCGACCGACTGGTCACCGACGAGGACGCCGGGCGTGCTGGTCTTGAACCACAGCTCGACGCTGCGCTCCGTGTAGGTGTGTAGCAACTGCACGGGCAACTGCACATAAGAGGATGTGCCGTTGAAGGACGCCGCCGTCTGGTCGGAGAAGGGGCCGCTCACCCCGAGCGTCGTGTTCGCGTACGTCCCTGATCCGGAGTTCTCCTCGTCGACCGCCTCGGAGGCGCCCGCCGACTCACCGAGCCGGTAGTAGCCGACGGACCCTGAGCCCAGAATCGCGGCGCGGTAGACCTGGCTGGATCCGGTCACGGCCGGCGCCGCCATGGACCAGGAGCCGCCGTTCTCGTCGACCAGGTGCGTGGCGGCCGTCGTCGTGGGGTCGTACGTCACCGACGCGTAGGTCTTGCCCGAGGGGCGGGTGACCGTGCTGAGCAGGCTGGCCGGCGTGGTACCCGCCTTGTAGAGGGTGGTGACGTCCGCCTGGACCAGGGGGCGCCCGAAGAAGGAGGCGTCGGCGATCGACCCGTTGAAGTAAGTGCCGTAGATGGTCGACGAGTTGGGGTGCGGCTGGTCCGGCCAGGTGGATCCGAGGTAGCCGGTGCCCAGGTAGGCGTGGGTGAACAGCCAGGGCATGTTGCCGGTGAACCCGAAGGAGCCGTAGCCGGCCGAGGTTCCGACCTGGCTGCCGTCCAGCCACATCGTCTGCTTGGTCCAGGAACCGGAGAGGACCACGTGGTGCCACTTGTTGTCGGCCACGGAGGCCGACGTGGTGATGGGTGTGGTCGTCGTGCCGTACCAGAACAGGCCGTTGAGCTTGCCGTCGGTGCCGACATACAGCGACGGCGTGAAGTCGCCCACGGTCGCCGTGGCCTGTACGGGCATGTCCGAGGAGGAGAACAGCACGCCCGCCGTCGCCTTGGCGGTCTTGAACCACAGGGAGATCGTCTGGGAGCTGGAGTTGCCGAGGCCGAGGTCCGGGAGCTGGACGTACGAGGACGTCCCGTTGAAGCCGGCGGCGGTCGAGGTGCTGCCGGCCAGCGGACCGGCCTGGCCCAGGGTCACATTGCTGTACGTCGCGTTGTCCACGCCCTCGCGGGGCAGGACGGCGCTCGCGGCCGTGGTGCCGGAGGCCTCCGACAGCGGCCAGAACGAGTTCGGGTCCAGGTCCAGGGTCTGGCTGTGCTCCTGCGAGGCGCTCGTGTAGCCGTACCGGGTGCAGCCGGTCCCGTTGGCCGTGTCCGTCGGCGAACAGACCTTGGTCAGCTGGTCACCGGTGTACGAGTACGCCCAGGTCAGCGTCCCGGACTGCCCCGCGGTCACCGGGTCGGTCGCCACGGTGGCGACGTGCGGGCTCGTCGCGCCCGAGGGGGTGTTCCAGGTCAGGTGAACGGCGCGCTGCGAGACCGCCGAGGCCATCGCGGTGATCTGGCTGCCGGTCCAGGTGAAGTTCTCCGCACGGCCGTTGGCGTCGGTGATCGACGCGATGCCGTAGGCGCCGGAGCCCAGCTGGTGGGTGAACGTGTAGACGGTGGCGTTCTTGTCGGTGAGCGTGTAGCCGCCGCCGCTCACGCTCTTGAAGGTCGCGAACCGGCCTTCGGGCGGCGAGAACGACCCGTCGGAGTTCTTCCCGTACCAGATGGCCGAGCCGTCGGGATAGGTGACGTACACCGCGGTCACGGCGCCCGTCGAGTCGTACTGCTCGGTGGCGCGCGCGTCGAACACGCTGGACCAGCCGGCGCCGAACGCCCCGGCGGTGCGCGGGTCACGGGAGTTGTAGTCGCGGATCACGGTCAGGGACGGGCCGGGAGTCGCCACGTTCGCGTCGGTCGCCGACGTGGTGTAGTTGCCGACGGCCGGGTTGTAGCCGTGGCCGTCGGTGTTCTGGGAGAGGCCGGAGGTGACCACCGGCTGGGGCACCTGCGTGGTGAACTGCTGCCACTGCGGCCCAGGGGAGTAGTTGGTGCCGTCGTAGGCCTGCACTTCCCAGTAGTAGGCCTTGCCCCAGGTCAGCTTGTTGGCCGGCACGTTGTAGTAGTTGGCCGTGATGTTGCCGGAGTCGGCGAGCTTCGTGCCGGAGGTGTTGTAGACCTGGAAGTCGTACTTCTGGGTCGTCGTCAGGTTCGGGTCGATGTGCGCCACCGCGGACAGCTGCGGGGTGAGCGTGGTGACGGACGCGTTGTTCACCGGGCTGGCACTGACCACCTGCGGCAGCATGGCGCCGGTGTAGGTCAGCATCAGGCTCGGGGCGTACGTCGCATCGTAGATCGAGCCGAACTGCTTCCAGTGCAGGGCGTCCGAGGTCGACGCGTAGACGGCGAGCCCGTGGTCGCTCGACGCGCCGGCCGCCGAGGCCCAGGTGTTGAAGGTCGACGCGGACAGCGTGACCGTCACCCAGTCGCCCTTGCTGAGGTCCCCGCTGCTGTTCGCGCACCCGTTGGGCGTGTTCGGGGTGGCGTTGCCGATCGACGAACCGTGAGAGGGCCCCGGGTAGGAGGTGATCGAGGAGGGCGTCCAGGCCGAACTGACCGGCGCGACGTCGAACCGTTCGGCCGTGCAGGTCGATGACCACACGTCGTACAGGCTCAGCGAGGCCGCCGAGACCGAGACCTGCGAGCCGTCCAGTCCGAGACCGGGGAACTGGAGGTAGGACACGGCGGAGTGCGGGCCCGAGTCGTAGGAGCCGACCTTGATGGCCTGCTCCATCGAGTGGTCGCCGGGGCTGCCCGACTCGGCATAGGTGGTGATCGCCTGCTCGTTGTCGAACGAGGGGTCCACGGTGACCGGGAAGACCCGGCCGGGGGCGTGCAGCCACGCCGCGTCCAGCGTCACCCGCAGCACGGGACGGTCATCGGAGGTCGTCAGGGTGTAGTGGACGGCGTGCGTGGTGGCTCGCTCGCCCGAATGCCGGTCGACGTGGGAGTCGTAGGCGTAGGCCGGGGGGATCTCGCCGGCGTTCTTGCCGGAGGAGTCGCGCAGCGCGATCGAGCCGTCCTTCAGCTCGACGGGGGTGAGGCCCTTCAGGTCGAGCGGGAAGTCCCATGAGTGGGCCGCCCGGGAGGAGGCGAGGACGATCGACTCCTTCAGCCCGGTCGCGGTCGGCTGAAGGTTCAGGTCGGTGTCCGGCAGCACGTCCGGGTAGGAGACGGTGGATCCGGAGACCTGAGGCGCGACGGGCTTCGCTCCGGACAGGCCGTAGGACAGCTGCCGTCCGCCGCTCATGGTCAGGCGGGCCAGTGCGGCATCGGAGCCGGTGGCGGCGAAGTCCGCCGCGGGCGAGTTGGCCTTCTCCGCCCAGCGACCGTGCGCGCCGCGCACGACGTGGGTGTCGATGGGCTGCCAGTCCCCGGCCGGGTCACGGTAGTTGACCGGGAGCAGGGAGTAGCTGCGGCTGTAGGAGCCGTCCGCGTTCTTGAAGTAGTTCGACGTCGCGGTGGACTTGGCCGCCACTCGCCTGCTGGTCCTGGCGTTGAACCCGAGCCGGGTGGCGCTCGGGCCCTTGGCGACCTTGCGCGTGTAGGGCTTGGCGGGGGGGAGTTCACCTCTGCCGTGGCCGGGCTTGTGTCCGACGCCGCGGTGGGCGCGGGTCGAGGCCGCCGACGCGTGGTGGCTGCGCCCGGCGGCGGACCCGGACCGCTGGCGCGGCAGATGCCCCCAGTGCGGGGAGGCCGGGTCCTTCAGCCAGCCCAGCACGTCGGAGAAGCTGGGCACCGACAACGGGGGAAGCCCGCGGCCGTCCGCCACCGCCGACTCCCCGGTCAGCGCCATCGCCAGGCAGGCCAGCACCAAGACGGTGGCGGCGCGAACGACCCTGCGGTGCAGGCGTATCCGCCGGGCGGAACGACGGAAACGACGAGAGCGCATCACAGCTCCTGACGAGAATCAGCACATGATCACCAAGCGGGCCGACTCAACAGCATCGGGAGCGGTAAGCACTAGATCAGCTGGAACTCCATTGACTGTTTTTTAGATTCACCTGGGGATAACGAGAATCAAAGACATCAACAGGGTTACAGGCGGGTGAATTCATTCCTTCGATGATGCATCGACCGCGGCTTCCATCGCTCTCGCCACGGCGGTACGCGTCTTTGAAGTGGCGGCGATGAAACTGACGTTGTGCAGGGTGGATCCGGAACCGACGGTGATGAATCGGGATTTGGGCGAACTCGGCGCCAATTTCCGTACCGCCGAGGCGGGCGCCTTGCCCACCGCCAGGACGAGGTCGCAGCGATGCTGGATCAGGGTGTTCGCGTAGGCCTGCGCGTTGGCCTCCGTCTCCGGCCCGGCGACCGCCAGGTAGCCGGCCTTGGCGTGAGTCGCGAGGGACGCGTCCTGCATGCCGGCCCACACCGGTGCAGCCTGGGGGCCGGTGATCCCCTTGGCGTCCGTGAGCAGGCAGGCGGCGAAGGACGTGTACTGACGGGCTCTCGGCGCGGGGGTGGTGTCCCCGCCCCCGCCCGACAGGCCCAGGGCCACCACCGCCCCGGCCACCGCCGCCGCCGCGGCTCCGCCGCCCCAGGCCCAGAGCTTCTTCCGCATGCGCACCCACCCCTTCGTACCAGCGCCGACCGGTCGTCGCCGCAAATGGCGCGAGCATAAACCAGCCTGCCGGTGACCGGAATTGCGAGGACCGGCATGGCGGGGGGCCTGAATCGCATGCCGCTGTTCTTCAGAAATTCACCGGACGACGGGTTTCACGCAGAGGATCCGCATAAGTGAGCGGCCGGGCACCCGCTACCGATGAATGCCCGACCACTTCCGTTCACCTGTTCCGACGAGAACGAGATGTTCAGTGCCCGGCGGACCCTTCCGGGCGTGCGTGGCGCCTTCGACAGCCGCGCGGAACCCGCCCTCCGCAGCCTCCTGTCCCGGCACCCGGTGCACCTCACCGACGACGACCACGACCTCACCACGCTCGCAGAGCACCTGAGGTCGGCCAGACAGCCGTCGGGCTGCCGCGCGCACGCATCGCTGACCCCGGCCGGCCGGTGCAGACCATGCTCGTCCCGGCCACCGTGAAGGTCCGCGGCTCCGGCGAGGTGCGGGCCTGATGTCCAGGGGCCACTGCCCCATGCGGGCCTCTTGACAGACGCCCAGGGCGGCGAAATCGTTCGCAATAGCGTTATTCGAGGCGGGCTGGGGGCGGTCGCGACGAGCGGCCTTCTGAACGTGCACCGAGGCCGGCTTCTGTGACGGCGCGTTCGGTCCGTGGATTCGTGTGTGGTCCCGGACGGGTGTCGGGGTGGCACTACTGGTGAGTCCACGGGCCATGAGGTCGGTCATCGCGAGGCGGATCAGGGCTTCGGAGCGGTGGGGGTGGGTCTCGTGGTCGCGGGCAAGGCGGCGGTGACGCATCGGCCGGCCGAAGGTCCGCTCGATGGTTCAGTGCCTTGGGATGACCATGAATCCCTTGGTGCAGGGGGCGTTGGACCACCAGGACGTCGATGCCCGGGCGGGCGCCGTGTCCCGGTACGGGGGAAAGGAGGGGTTCCGGTATGGGGGAAAGGAGGGCTTGGGGTGCTGCGGAGGGTTCCGATCCGGTGGCCTGGGGAGTGAGGACTGTTCGTGCTCCGGCGCGGGCCACGGGCCGAGAGCGGACGAAGTCCTGTAGATCACATGCGAGCACACCGAAGCGCACACTAGAAATACTTGACTAAGCAAGTATATGGTCCTGGATGGGGACAGTTGGGGAAGAGGGCCGCGCGCCTCCGGGAGAGCTGTGCTGCCATCGCATGTGATCGCTCCACGGCTCGACAACATGCCAAGCGTGTCGTTGTTTCCGCCGGTCGACCGCCGTCCGGCGCGGACGCGCGTCGAGGTGTCCGGCGGCACCACAGTGATATCGATGTCATCCACCCCTGGAAGGAAGTGCCGTGGCACCGGTGCTCGTTGGGCTCCAAGGTCTGCTGGCGGGAGAGCGCATCCCGATCCTCGACACCCGCGTCACCTTCGGACGCAACGCCGAGAACACCGTCGTCATCTCCAGTCTGAGCGTCTCCCGCTTCCATGCGGAGATCGTCTTCGACCAGGACGAGGGATACGTACTGCGCGACTGCGGCAGCAGCAACGGCACGCTGGTCAACGGAGAGGAGGTGGAGTCCCGGCTGCTGCAGGCCGGTGACGAGATCACCATCGGCGACCAGGAGTTCCGCTTCGAGGTGGCGGACGCCATGGAGACCCTCATGGCGCTCTCCCTGCCCCGATCCGTGACCCACCCGGAGGAGAGCGAGCAGGGGTCCGTACTGCGGGTCACCGTTGTCGGCGGGGGCCCTGTCGGGCTCTCCTTCGCCCTGCTCCTTGAGCACTTCCTCGGGGCCCAGGCGAAGATCACCGTCTACGAGGGCAGGTGGCGCAAGGACGGCCGTACCGTCGTCTGGAAGGGCCAGGAGGAAGGCAATGTGCGGCGCCAGCAGGTGGTGACCGTGCAGAGCCGCCAGTACCTCGCATGGCCGGAGGAGGTCCAGGCGCGTCTCTTCGACCCGGAGCACTACACCGAGATGTGGCCGTCCGGCCCGGACTCGATCGGAAACCACCACCCGCGCAACATGCGTATCGCCTACATCGAGGACCGGCTGCTGGAGCTGGCGAACGAGAAGCGGGACCGGATCCGGCTCATACCCGCCCGGTTCGACCCGGCGGAACAGCAGGACGCCCTCGCCGGGCAGCATGTGCTCGCCATCTGCGACGGCGGGCGGTCGCGCACCCGGGAGCACTTCGCCGCCCGGTTCGGCAAGGCCGACGAGTCCATCTACTCCCTCGACGGCCGCCATCTGCGGGACGTCGTCCTCGGCCTGCGGGTGAAGTCGGACCTGTCCGACCCCATGGCGATCCTGCTGACGGTCGCGCAGAACCGTTTCCTGCTCAACTCGCTGCGCGGGGAGGGCTTCCTCAACATGCGGCTGACCGACGCCGAGCTGGGGGAGGTCGTCGGCATCGACCCGGTCCGCCGCGTCTTCGAGGAGTGCATCGCCTCCCGGCCGTGCCTGATGAACCGCGACGAACACGGCGACTTCCAGTGCTCCACACACGGCACGCTGTTCCTGCCGGCCCTGATCAAGGGATCGTCGCTGTGGAAGCGGGTGTACGAGGGGCTGCGGCTGTTCGACGTCCAGGCCGAGCACCTGACCGCGGTCACCAGCTTCCGCCTGGACATGGTGCAACGCCCGCTCTTCTCCGCCGAACTGCTGCCCCCGACCGTCAACTCACCGGGTACCTACGGATTCCTCCTCGGTGACGCCGCCAACGCCATCCACTTCTGGCCGGGCCGTGGGCTCAACAGCGGTCTCGCCTCCGCCGTTTCACTGGCCCGCTCCCTCAACGGTGCCTGGAACGGGAGGCCCTTCCGGGACGCGGACTTCCTGCGGCACGAGGCCGCCATGTCGATGCTCCAGTACCGGCACAAGAGCCGCGCGTGGAAGGCGATGGTCACCACCGACGACCAGGGTGTCACCTGGGCGATCAAGGACATCATCGACCACGGCATCGACGGAATCACCGAGGAGCCCGACCGGGAGGCGGACACCAGGACACTTCTGGAGCGCATGCGTGCCATTCGCGAAAGGCTCGCCCCCCGTCTGCCCGGAATGCCGGACGACGAAGCGATCCTGGAACGGCTGCGCACCCTGGAGCCCACCACGCTGCGCATGCTCGTCCTCAGTGGCGCCTGGGACACCTTGACCATGGGCGGCGAAGAAGTCGACATCGACATCTTCTACGGCCAGGACTCCTCCGCTGCCGCCGCAGCCGTCGAAGCACTGGAGCCGGCCGCCCAGCCATAGCCCAGAACCTTCGCCCGGCACTGGCAAGACGTGCGCCCTCTCCTGAGGTCTGTGGCGCATGGCCGACAGGTTCGGCGGCACCGGGCTCCGTCCTTGATCTGGGCGGCCGCGGTCGGCCAGAGAGCGGGCTCCGTCGGCCTCGGCGCGCCTGCCGACGGTGCGGTGTCGAGGTCGGCCAATACGGAGCCGAGTCTGGCGGACCACGATCGCCCTGCTCGCTCCATCCCTGACCCGGACATGTTCACGTCCTCGGGGCGCGGGTCATGCCATGCCGTAGAGCGCCTCCAGGTCCACCAGTTGGATATCAGGGTCAGCATGTGCGGCCGCGTATGCCTTGTCGTTGAAGCCTGCGCCGCTGAGACACATGAGTCGGGTACTGGTGGTGTCGTAGCGTCCCGCCTGGGTGATGAGGTCGCGGATGTGCTGGAGGCGCTCGATGTGGGCGATGCCCATGGTGTCGTTCCATTTGGCCTCGCCGATGGCCAGGAGCGGTGGCTTGGAGCCGTCGGCGATGCCGATGACCGCCACATCCACCTCGTGTCCGACGCGGGCCCTGGGATCGTGCACCACGCCGTGTCCGACCCGGGCAGGCAGACCGCCGATCAGTTCTGGGTCGGCGTGGTGCAGCGCCCAGTCGCGGCAGACCTGTTCGAAATGAGGGCCGAGGACGTTACTGGTGAAGCGGCGGCGGCTGGCCTGCCAGACCCGGGCTGCGCTGCCGGGGCGTTCCAGCTGGTCCCAGACCGGTCGCATGATGGCGTGATAGAAACCGATCAGCGGTTCGGCGATGCGGTAGGTGGGCCGGTTGTCACGGAAGGCGTCGGCATCTCGGTGCAGCAGGCCCGCGTCTTCGAGGACATTGATGGGGTGCGCAATGTCGGTGGCCTTGCGTTCCAGGTACCCGGCCATACCCCCGCGGGTGGCGTTGCCGTCGGCGACTGCGGCCAGCACGGACAGATACAGGGCGGTGTCTCGCAGGTCGGGCTCTTCCGCGAGCAGATAGCGGGCCTCGCGGAACAGAGGGGTCTCTGGGTTGAGGACGGTGCGGACGACCCAGTCGTCGAAGTCGTCGGCTCCGTTCGGGGTGTCGCCGCGGGCGAATTCCCGTCGATACGCAGGTGTACCGCCGACGACCGCGTTGACCTGCAGGGCCAGGCGCGGGTCTGTGATGTTCCAGAATTCGGCGGCCAGGCGGTGGTCGAGAGGGCGGACAACCAACTCCAGCCCTGCCCGGCCTCGCAGGGGGGCATTGCCGGACAGCAGCCTGCCCATGAACGACAGTGCCGAGCCACACAGCAGGAGTCGGGTGCGGGAGCCGCTGCGCTGGTCGCGCAGGGTCCGCAGCGCCTCTTGGAGGATCGAGGGGAGCTCCGGATTCGCCTTGGCAAGGTACGGGAACTCGTCGATCACGACGGGCACGGGCCGCTCCGTGCCCAGCGCGAGGAGCGCGTCGACGGCCTCGGCCCAGTCGGAGAAGTGGTACGGACTGGCAGGGCGCACATGCGCGGTGAGCGCAGCGCTGATACGCCGCAGGGACTCGGCATCGGCGGCCTCGGTCGCCCCGAAGTAGAACCCGCCTGCGGCACGGCAGGCCGCGTCGAGCAAGAAGGTCTTGCCCTGTCGGCGCCGCCCGGAGACCACACCGAGCGTCGCGCCAGGCTGTTCATCTTCGATGAACCGTGTCAGCGCCGACCATTCGTAGTCGCGGTCGAACATCTCGACGGGCTTGTCCATGCCCCTCCCATTTCCAGAAAGTAGAACCACACATCTATAAACTGTACCCCTATATCAATAGTGATCGCTGTATCTGTCCAGAGGGCTGGGTTTCCGCGCGCCGGAGTCCGCTTGACTCCTGGCGGGGAAGCCGGTGCAACTCGGTTGGGGGGGAGACACATGCCAGTGAAGTTCGGGCTGTGGCGGGTGGACGGCAAGCCGGTGCGGGTCGCCGCACCGCCGCTTCCAGCGCTTGGGCCGACGGCCCCGGAAGGGCACGCGGACGGGACGGCCGACGCCCTGGTACGCCTTGTCCGCCCAGCACTTCAGCCCTGCGGCGGCGAGCGCGTCGATGATCCCGATCTCGCGTGCGGCCGGTCAGATCGTGGGGGGAACCGGGCAGGGCCGCGGGAAGCCCACAGCAGCCGACCGAAGGGATCGGTGAGGACCTGGACGTTCATGCCGTGCCGCTTGTGCTTGTGGGCCGGTCGTCGGCGGACGTGGGCCGGATGGCCCCTGGGCCGGCTGCCCGTCCCGGCGGGAGGCTGGTGAGTAGGCAAGCGGTGGCCCCGGCCCGGCGGCCGCGGGCGGATCGACGGCAGGTGAGGATCATGAACCCTCGGCACACACGTGCGGCAGCCCTGGCATCCCTCGCTCTGGCGGGCGCGGTCGCCATCGGCGCGTGCGGCGCAAACGGCGGTGCCACCGGCACCGGCACCACCCCCGCGACGTCGACCGCCACGACACCCGGCAACACCCCCGCCAACCTGGCGAGCGGTGTGCCCACCCCCTCAGGACCGACCAGCGGCTGGGGACCGGGCATGTGGAGCGGCAACAGGGGCCCCAGCATGATGGGCGGCAGCGGAGGCTCCTGGGCGCCCGGCATGATGGGCGCCGGCATGATGGGCAACTGGTGGCTGGCGGGCAACGGCCACCAGGTGAAGAACCTCGACCAGGCCCGTGAACGGGCCACCGCGTTCGCCGGCCGTCTCGGCCTGCGGGTCGGCGAGGTCATGCAGTTCACCCGTAACTTCTACGCCCAACTGGAGACCACCGCCGGCCACGCGGCCACCGAGGCGCTGGTCAACCCGGCCGACGGCGCCGTACAGATCGAGTACGGGCCGGCGATGATGTGGAACACCGCCTACGGCATGCACTACGACAGCCGGAGCAAGACCACCATCTCGGCCTCGCAGGCCCGCGCCATCGCCCAACGGTGGCTCCACGACCGCGGCACCACTCTCGCGGCGGGCGACCCGGAGTCCTTCCCGGGTTACTACACCCTGCACACCCTGCAATCCGGGAAGATCACCGGCATGCTGTCGGTCAACGCCACCACGGGCCAGGTCTGGTACCACAGCTGGCACGGCGACTTCATCGCGATGAGCAGCCATGGATAGCCGGCCGAGCATCTGGGCAAGTTCCCGTCCAGCCGCCCCTGCCGGGGGGCCGAGCATGTCTGCCGCTTCCCCGCGCGGCGACGTGCGCACGGAGCCGAGCGATCACCGCCGCCTGCGCATCGGTCCGAACCGCCTGGGCACGCTCAACGGCTGTCCGCCCGCGGGGAGACGCAGACGCCCCGTCAGACCGGGGGTCGTACGGGGCGGTGAGCGGCGTGAGCGGTGTGCGCGCCTACTCTGACGTTCAGCGCGACCGAGTCGCCTTCGGTGAGGTTGTCCTGCGGGATCGTCCTGGTGAACGTTTGGGCCTTCTTCCCCGGTGCCTTACACGTGACGTCGACCGTGAGGCTGAACTTCGAGTCCAACGGGGCGTCGAGGCTGATAGGGCCGAACGTCGCCCTGCGGTTGGTCGGGTTGTTGGTGGGACCCGACGCATCGTCCTCGTCGCTGTCCAGCGACACCCGGGTGGGGACGGAGTTGCTGGGGGCCGGGAACGCGGCCTTGCAGGTCACCTTGCCGCTGAAGGACACCGTCCCGACCAGGGGCGCTGCCGAGGCAGGACCGGCCGTCAGGAGACCTCCGGCCAGGACCGCGGTGACGATCGGGGCCATGGTCGCGAGAGTACGAGACCTGCGGGAGACGCGGGACGTGCGGGACGTGCGCGTACATGGGACCACCTGCTCGTTGGCGTACGAGTAGTTCTGTGGGGGCCGACCCGGACGCCGACATGACAGGCGTGGCTCGGAGAGCGCCAGGTTTCGCGGGGTCGTCCGTGAACCGGGCCAGGGTTCAGCCACCGCGCTTTGACCAGCTGATTCGGCAGCCCCCAGGCCCTTCCCTCACCACATTCCTACAACGCCTCCCGGCCCGCAACCGGAACGGATTCCCCTGTACCGCGCGGGTACAGGGGAATCCGGGCAGCCGCGTGACCTCGCGCCTTGCTGTACTGCTCCAGCGGCTGCCGCACCCCGGTCAGCGTGCGTCAGCTGCCGGTCGTACAGCCGGTGTTGTTGAGGGCGAAGTCCTGCGGGGACGAGTTGGAGCCGTGCCAGGAACCGTTGAAGCCGAAGGTGACGGTGCCCTTCGCGGGGACGGTCTTGTTGTAGTCGGCGGCGGTCGTGGTGACGTGGGAGTCGTCCTGGACGAAAGTGCCGTCCCACATCTGGCCGACCCGCTGACCGTCCTTGAAGGTCCAGCCGAGCTGCCAGGTGGCGAGGGCCTTGGTGGAGGTGACCGTGACGCTGGCCTGGAAGCCGTCCGGCCACTCGCTGACGATCTCGTACTTCACCTGGCAGTCCGCCGCCGGACTCTTCGTCGGGCCCGTTGTCGGGCCCTTCGACGAGCCCTTCGTCGAGCCCGTCGTCGGGCCCTTCGACGAGCCCTTCGACCCGTTCCCCCCGTCCGCCTTGCCGGCGGGCGACGAGGACTCACCCTGGGCCACCGGATCGGAGCTCGCCGCCGGCCGCGACGTCGAGTCCGCCACCGCGGGCGAACCCGACGAACCCGACGAACCCGAGCGCAACGAGGGGCCCGAGTCCACGACCGGCTGCCGGTCCCCCGACTCGCCCTGTACGGACGTACCGCCGCCCTTGGAGTCGCCGAAGGGCATCAGCGACACGGTGAGCGCCACCGCGGACACGACGACGGCCGCGACCAGAGTCCCGGTCCTGCCGATCCGCGGCCGGGTCGGCTTGCCCTCGGCAAGGCCCGTGTCCACGGTCGCGTCCGTGCGTCCGCCGATCAGCCCGGCTTCCGCGGCCCGGCGCCGCCGTTCCAGATACGCGAGGCCGCCCCAGCCGATCACACCGCTCGAGAGCGCCGCGGGCAGCCCGCCGCCGTGCAGCCGCAGACACGCCGCCGCCTCCGCGCACTCCACACAGCGCGCCATGTGCCGCGAGAGGTCCTGGGGCGTCTCGGCACTGGGCGAGCGGGTGACCGCGTCGAGGAGCCGCGCGTAGCTGCGGCAGTGGGCATCCATCGGCGTGTCGAGGTGGTTGCGGTGACAACGGTCCCGGAACAGCGCCCGGACTTGGGCGAGTTCCGTGGCCGCCGCGACCGGATCGAGGCCGAGCCGCCGGGCCACGGCGGGCAGCGGCAGCGATTCGACCTCGGCCAGCCACAGCAGCGCCGCGTCCGGCTCCTGCATGTCCCTGAGGCCGCGCAGTGCGAGCGGGCGGTGCAGCGGCGGCCCGATGTAGCGGGCGGCCTTGTCGGAGTGGAGCCACAGCCGCAGGTCGGGGTCGAGCCGGTGGCCCAGCCCGTTCGTCTCCCAGGCGGCGGCCACGGTCCGGACCGAGGTCAGCACCAGCGGAATGCGGGGCAGCCTGAGCGCCCTGCGCCCGGTACCGGTACTCTTCGATGCCGCGGTGGCGGCGCGCAGTTCATCAATGCCGTGCGTGAACGCCTCGGTCGCCAGCCGCGTGGCTGCGGCAGAGCCGGACGTGCACAGATCGGCGTACGACAGGACCGCGTCCCAGCACTCCGAGAGCAGTGCTGCCTCGGCGGCGTTCTGGGGGGTCGGCAGGTCGGGCATGGGGGGCTCCTGCATCAACTGCTTCCATGTGCAACGTCAAGCAATGCCAAGCAACTTTAGGCAACGCCAAGCGAACGCCAAGCAACGCAAATGACAACTCACCTTCTTTACGAGGGAGTTGATGACCGTCTCAACGACGGAGCCCGAGCCTTTCACGACTCTTACACAACTGACAAGCGAGGTATTCAATTAGCGTGCCAAGCGGTTGCGGGCAGCGGCGCGCGCCGCCCGTCCGATGCGCGAAGCCTCCGACCGCACGGGGCCTCCCTCCTGTTGTACGGAAGGGAGGCCGAGACGTCTCGATCGCGGTCGACTTTTACGGAATCTTCGGTCCAGGGGCTTCCGCCACCGCGGGTTCCCGCGCCGGGAGACTGTCCATGAAGGAGCTCACCGAGAAGACGGCGTGGCCGGCGCCGGGCGGGCCGTATCCGGGCGGGGAGGAGAGGCCGAAGTCCTCCATGGTGGAGCGGTAGGCCTCCAGCAGCCGGATGTGGTACTCCAGCGGCGCGCCCTGCGGGTTGGCCTTGCCGAGCGGGGTGGTGGGCTCCGGGCACCAGGTGGTGAAGCGGGGCGTGATGCCGTGCGACATGAAGAAGCGCAGACCCTCGGTCGTCGATGCGATCGCCTCGTCGACCGTGGTGAAGCCGAAGGGCTCGGCCATCTCCACGCCCGCCACGAAGTTGGGGATCACGTTGCGCGCACCGAAAATCTCGGCGGAGTCGAGGATGCGCCGGTGCCACTCGTCCCTGCCGACATACCGCTCCTTGCCCGGGCAGTACAGCTCGAAGAGCCGCCGGTCCCACACCTCGTAGTTGGGGTGGTAGATCTGCACGCCGTAGTCCTTGAACCGCTGTACGTCGTCCCGCGGCAGTGCCTGGGCGACGACCTTGCCGATCCACCGCCCCGGGAAGCGCTCCTCGATGGCCTTGGCGTAGTGCCCGTAGAAGTCGGCCTCGTCGCGACCCTGCAGCTTCGAGGTGATCGCACCACCGGTGAGCGTGTACGCGGTGGACACCTTGGCGGTGTCGTACCGGTCGATGATCTCCAGCGCCTCGAGGACCTCCTCGACGTCCTTCACCCCGGTGTACGGGCGCCCCGCCGCCTTGTGCTGGCGCCAGTTGTGATTGATGTCGCAGTACTGGCACTCCTCCTTGGCGCCGAAGTACTGGCAGACACGGAAGACGGTGAGGTAGATCAGGTACCCCCACTGGATGGTGGGCGCCACCTCCATCACGGACTTCCCGTTGGAGAGCGTGTGCCGGTAGTACTCGGGCATCGGCGGCACCCCTACGTCGGAGATCCGCTTCCCGTCGAGGTAGAGCCCGAGCATCCCGTCCTCGTCGGAGGCGACGCGGTAGGGCGAGGCGGGATTGACCCGTACGGACACGACGGTTCGCCGCAGGTCGTACGGCCCGCCGGTGAGGATGATCTCCTCGGGCGGGCGCCGGAGTGCGGCCTCGCCGAGCTCGGGCAGGGTGCCGTGGTCGAAGGAGAAGATGAAGTACGACTTCGGCTTGACGTCACCGTCCTCGTTGTCCGAGAGCGCCGAGTCGTCGAAGGCCACACCCCCACGGAGCAGGTCCTCCTTGAAGACGGCTTCCCGTGGTACGTGCGGGAACCGTTCCATCAGATCCTCGACCAGCGCGGTGCGGCTGCCGTCCATCCCGTTTCTCCTCGCTCCCGACTCGTTCCTGACGCGTGCCCGGCGTGTTCCCGACGTGTTCCAGTCTCCGTGCTCGACTCCTCACGGTATGCCCCTGCCTGTGGGTCAGCCGTGCCGGGTCCCCTCGCGCCGCGCGATGTGTGCGGGCGGGGCCAGATCGGGAGGCAGATGGGGTCCCCCCCGGACGGAGTCTGGGGGAGGGTCGGGCTCGGGCGCGCCCCAGGCCGCCGTGAGCGGCAGGGTTCCGGCCCAGAGTCCGAGCGGCGGCGTCGGGCCCGTTCCCGTCGTCGGGGGCGCCCGTACGGGCCTTCACGGAGGCCTCTTCGAGGGACAGCGCGAGCAGGGTGGTCGCGGGCACGGGCGGTCGCCGACTACGGACGAGGCGACAGCGAGCGCTCGCTACCGTGGGTGTCGCCGAGCGAGAGGGGGCCATGGACGGGGTCGGTCCGGAAGCCGGCCGGCCCGTCGGGATAGTTTCCAGCCGTGGCCACCGCACGGCCGCGCACGGAAACTTCCCGGGGAGGGACAACAGGGATGACAGGAACCCTGACCAACTGGGCCGGCAACATCACGTACACCGTCAAGGAACTGCACCGCCCGCACTCCCTCGACGCGCTCGCGACGCTGGTCGCGCAGAGCGCGAAGGTGCGCGTGCTGGGCAGCGGGCACTCGTTCAACGAGATCGCCGAGCCCGGCGACGACGGCGTCCTTCTCTCGCTCACCGCGCTGCCCCCGGCCGTGGACGTCGACTCGACGGCCCGTACGGTACGGGTCGCGGGCGGCGTCCGGTACGCCGAACTGGCCCGCCGGGTGCACGAGCACGGGTTCGCCCTGCACAACATGGCCTCCCTCCCGCACATCTCCGTGGCGGGCTCGGTGGCGACCGGCACCCACGGCTCGGGCGTCACGAACGGCTCCCTCGCCTCCGCCGTGCGCGAGGTCGAGATCGTCACGGCGGACGGCTCGACCGTCACGATCGGCCGCGGCGACGCGCGCTTCGACGGCGCCGTGACCTCCCTCGGCGCACTCGGTGTCGTCACCGCCCTCACCCTCGATCTGGAACCGGACTTCGAGGTGAGCCAGCACGTCTTCACCGAACTCCCGCTGGCGGGGCTCGACTTCGAGACGGTGGCGGCGTCGGCGTACAGCGTGAGTCTCTTCACCGACTGGGGGCGCCCGGGCTTCCGGCAGGTGTGGCTCAAGCGGCGCACCGACCAGCCGCTGCCCGACTTCCCCTGGGCCGCGCCCGCCACCGTGGCGATGCACCCCGTGCCGGGCATGCCCGCCGAGAACTGCACCCAGCAGTTCGGGGTGCCGGGACCGTGGCACGAGCGGCTGCCGCACTTCCGGGCGGAGTTCACCCCGAGCAGCGGGGCCGAGCTGCAGTCCGAGTACCTGCTGCCGCGTCCGCACGCGCTCGCGGCGCTCCAGGCCCTCGACGCGATCCGGGAGTACATCGCGCCACTGCTGCAGATCTGCGAGGTGCGCACCGTCGCCGCCGACCGTCAGTGGCTGAGTCCCGCGTACGGTCGCGACACCGTGGCCCTGCACTTCACCTGGGTCGAGGACACGGAGGCGGTGCTGCCGGTGGTACGGCGGGTCGAGGAGGCGTTGGAGCCGTTCGACCCCCGGCCGCACTGGGGCAAGGTGTTCACCGCGTCCGGGGAGGTGCTGCGCGGGCGTTGTCCGCGGCTGGGCGACTTCAGGGCCCTGGCCGAATCCATGGACCCGGCGGGCAAGTTCACCAACGCCTTCGTGCGGGACTTTCTCCACCCCCTTTCCTAACCCCTTGTCGAAAGTCCGTCCCGGGCCATAGCCTTGCGCCGCGCCGGGGCCGACGAGCACCGCTGCGCGGTACGGAGGATCGAGGTGGCAAAGCAGGTGAAGCGGACATCACGCGACATCCGTACCGCTAACCGCTACGAGGTGCTGCGCCAGATCATCGCCGCGTCTCCCACCTCCCGGCAGGAGTTGGCGGCCGCCACCGGACTCAGCCTGGCCACGGTCGCCACCCTCGTCGGTGAGCTGCTCGACCTCGGGATGCTGACCGAGGTCGGGTTCGAGGACTCCGCGGGGGGCCGCCCTCGGGGACTCGTAGCCGTCAACGCGTCGGGGGGCGCGTTGATCGGCGTCGACATCGCGGAGACGTACGTCCGCGTGGAACTGTTCGACCTGGCGCTGAACGTGCTCGCCCGCGCCACCGAGGACATGCGCCCCGGCGAGAGCCGCCCGGAGCAGGTCGTCGGGCATGTGGCCGCGGCCGTCGGGGCGGTGGTCGCGCAGGCCGGGATCGAGGGCGCGCGTGTCCTCGGTGTCGGGGTCAGCGTGCCGGGCCAGGTGGACCGCGACACGGGGATCTCCGAGTACGCGCCGAACTGGGACTGGCACGATGTGCCGCTGCTCGACCTGCTCTCCGAGCACATCGCCTACCCGCTCTACCTCGACAATCCCCTGCGCGCCTGCGCGGTCGCCGAGCTCTGGTTCGGCGCGGCCCGCGGACGCGGGGACGCCGTCGTCGTCAACCTCGGCACCGGGGTCGGCGCCGGGCTCGCGCTCGGCGGAGGACTGCACCGCGGGGTCAGCAACAGCGCGGGCGAATGGGGCCATACGACGCTGGTGCTGGACGGGCGGCCGTGCCACTGCGGTAACCACGGCTGTGTGGAGACGTACGTCGGGGCGCCCGGAATCATGCTGAATCTGCGGGAGTCGAGCCCCGAAAGCCCGCTGCTGCACCCCGAGGACCAGACCGCCACCATCGACGCGCTGTCCCGCGGGGTCGCCGGGAACGACCCGGTGGCGCTCAAAGTGGTCCGCGACACCGCCCGTTACCTCGGCGCGAGCATCGCCGACCTGGTCAACCTCCTCAACCCCGAAGTCGTCGTGCTCAGCAGCTGGGTCGCCGCCGCGCTCGGCGAACCGCTGCTGCACGAGGTGCGCGAGGCCGTCGCCCGGCACGCGCTGAGGCGGCCGCTGGCCGCCACCGAGATCGTCCTCTCCCCCATCCCCACCGACCCGGTCTGTCTGGGCGCCGCGACCTTCGCCCTCGAAGGAGCCCTCAACTCGGTGGGCCAGAAACCCGCGGGCGGCAGGACCGCTCCGCGCCGCACCACCACAGGCACCAACCCCCGCACCACCGCGGGCACCACCCCTCGTACCACCCCAGCAAGGAGCCGTACCGCACCACCTTCATGACGACGGAAGGGATGCACATGACTCGCCCCGCTCACCCCCACAGACGGTCACTCCTGGTCAGCGCAGCCGCAGCGCTCGTCCTCCCCGTGGCCCTCATATCCGCCCCGCCGGCGGGAGCCGCGGACCCCACGGCCACCACCCCCACAACCCCCACCCCCGCAGCCGCCGAAGTCTCCCCGCACGCGGCCCAGACCATCGACAACATCGGTGCGTCCGGCGCCTGGTGGGTCAACGACCTCCAGCACTTCTCCCCCGCCGTCCAGGCCCGGGTCGCGAGACTCCTCTTCTCCTCCGGCGGCCTGGACCTCAGCTCCTACCGCTACAACATCGGCGGTGGCGGCACGGCGGTCACCACCCCCGCCCGCGCCCCCGAGGACTTCCTCAAGGCCGACGGCTCGTACGACTGGAGCAAGGACAAGGGCGGCCGAACGTTCCTCAGGTACGCGGCGAAGTACGGCGTCGAGGACCTGATCGGCTTCGTCAACAGCGCACCCGCCGCGTGGACGACCAACTCCCAAAGCTGCGGCGGGCAGTTGAAGCCGGAGAACACGGCCGACTTCGCGCGGTACATCGCGGACGTCACCGACCACTTCGCCCGGCAGGGCGCGAAGCTGGACTACATCAGCCCCTTCAACGAACCCAACAACGACTTCGGGAGCTGCGGCCAGGAGGGCATGCTCGTGCCCGTCGCCCAACGCGACGACATCGTACGGGCGTTGGGCGCCGAGCAGCAGGCACGGCACCAGAAGACCGGCATCATCGCGGACGAGTCCAGCAGCACGGTCAGTTTCAACACCGAGGTCCCGCAGTGGATGGCGCAGCCGGGCACGGCCCCGTACGTGTCGAAGCTCGCCCACCACACGTACAACAACCCCGGCGACGACCAGCTGGCGAAGATCAACGAGACGTCGAAGTCCGTCGGCAAGCAGCCCTGGGCGACCGAGATCTGCTGCTTCGGCAAGGGTGGTACGGGCTGGGCGCAGGAGTACGACCCGACCATCGACGGCGGTCTGAACCTGTCCCGGATCATGTACAAGGACTTCGCGACCGCCCACGACTCGGCGTTCCAGTGGTGGACGGCCCTGTCCAGCATGGTCGGCACCGACCCGCTCGCCAAGAACGACGACGGCTGGAACGACGGCCTCATCTACTACGACCCGGACTACGCGGCCAACGGCAACCAGACGCTCTACATGACCAAGCGCTACTACACGCTCGGTCAGTACAGCAGGTTCGTGAAGCCAGGGGCGGTCGCGCACGACGTCACGGGCGCACCGAGCGGCGTCGAGGTCAGCTCGTACGAGAGCAAGGGCAAGTGGGTGGTCGTGGTCAACAACCACAACACCACCGACACCGCGCTGAACCTGCACTTCAACAGCAAGACGCCGGTCCGCGCGACGCGGGCCGTGCGCACCTCCGCCACCGAGGACTGGGCCTTGGTCGCCAGGCCCGCCGTGAGCGGCGCCACCGCCTCCACCACGCTCGCCGCGCGCTCCGTCACGACATACGTCTTCGACCAGAAGGGCCACGGCGGCTCGGCCCTCACGGGGGCCTGGCAGGGGCAGCAGTCCGGCAAGTGCCTGACCGCGGACGCCTCGGGGGCCGCGATCGGCACCTGCACGGGCGCGGACGCCCAGGACTGGGCGTATGACGTCTCCGGAGCGCTGGAGGGCACCAACGGGTGCCTGACGGCCGGGAGTTCGGGCCTGACGACCGCGGACTGCACCGGGGCGGCGGATCAGCAGTGGCAGCTCAACGCCAATGGCCAGATCGTGAGCGAGGCGTCCGGGAAGTGTCTCGACGTGAGCGGTCGGGCGACGGCCGACGGCAGCAAGGTCATCGTCTACAGCTGCAACGGCGGGACCAACGAGGTCTGGTTCCGTCAGTGAATTCAGAGGCGTTCATCTCTTAGGGGCCTGGTGGGCCGCCGGTCGGCGGCCCACCAACTCGCCATGCCCACACCCCGGTTCGACCTACCGAACGTCACACAACACTTCGAACAGACTTCGCCCAACCCCTTGCCGAAGCCTTAACAGAAAGTTAGCGTCCCGCACCGCACAGCGATTTCGAGCCGCAGCCGTACTCGAGACAAGGACGTCACCATGTCGGCAATGAGCAGCAACTGGGACCGTCGATCCGTACTGCGAGCCGCCGCGGGACTGGCCGCGCTGGGCCCGCTGGCCGCCTGTGGAAGCAACAACGGGCGCTCCGGGGGCGGGAGTTCGGGCAAGTCCATCAAGCAGTACTTCCACGCGTACGGGGAGGCCGGCGTCGAGGACGCCCTCAAGCGGTACGCGAAGGGCTACGACAAGGCCGCGGTGAACACGCAGTGGATCACCAGCGCGGACTACGAGAGCAAGCTCTTCGCCGCGCTGCTCACCGACAACGCCCCCGATGTGTTCGAGTTCCACCCGCAGATCCAGCTCATCAAGAGCGGTCAGGTGGCGGACCTGAGCGACATCATCGATCCGGTCAAGTCCGACTTCAATCCGGCCGACATCGCGTCGCACACGGTGGACGGCAAGATATACGGCGTCCGGATGATCGACGACCCGCAGTTCTTCTTCTACCGCAAGTCCGTGCTGGAGAAGGCGAACATCAAGCCGCCGACCACGCTGGACGAGCTGATCGAGGCCGCGGCGAAGCTCACCACCGGCAAGGTCAAGGGCCTGTTCATCGGCAACGACCTGCACGCCGTCATCAACCCGCTGATCTGGTCGTCCGGCGCCGACACCCTCGACGCGAAGAACCAGATCGCGTACCACACGGAGGGCGTCAAGGAGGGCATCAAGAAGATGCGCACGCTGTTCACCAGCGGCCACCTTCTCCTCGACGCCCCGACCGACTACTGGGACCCCTCCGCGATCGTGCAGGGTCTGACCCCCATCCAGTTCTGCGGTATGTGGGCCATGCCGGTCATGCAGAAGGCGCTCGGCGACGACCTCGGGATCTTCCCCTTCCCGAAGGTCACCGACTCCGGCAAGCAGTCGGTCGTCAACGGCGGCTGGTCGATGTTCGTCAACGCCAAGGGCAAGAACGTCGACCTGGCCAAGGAGTACGTGAAGTGGCTGTGGATCGACCAGAAGAAGTACCAGGAGGACTTCGCGCTGTCGTACGGCTTCCACATCCCGCCGCGCGCCTCGATCGCCGCGTCCGCCACCAAGCTCAAGACGGGCCTGCCCGCTGAGGGCGTCAAGCTCTTCAACGACTTCGGGCACTTCGACAACATCGGCTGGACCCAGGCCATGATCACCGCGCTGGAGGACGTCTTCGCCAACTGCGTCCGCAAGAACGGTGATCCGGAGGCCGCTCTCGACGGGGCCGACAAGACGGTCAACCGCGAGCTCAAGAAGCTCTTCGGATAGCCGAAGGAGACCGACGGACGGGTTTCGACATGTCGACCACCACCAAGCGCGGTGTCGCGCGCCCCGCCTCGGCCAAGGCCGCCCCGGCCAGGCCGCGGCGGGGGCTGCGGGGCAGCAGCACCTTCAACTTCTGGCTCTTCACGAGCCCTTTCCTCATCGGTCTGACGGTCTTCGTCTATGTGCCGATCGGCTGGAGCCTCTGGCTGAGCTTCTTCGAGGCGCGCTTCACGGTGACGCCGAGCAAGTTCGTCGGTTTCGACAACTACTGGCAGATGCTGCAGGACAGCAAATTCACCGGCTCGCTCGTCACCTTCACCGTGTTCGCCGCGTTCATCGTGCCCACCACCTGGGCGCTCTCGCTGGGCCTCGCCCTGATGGTGAACCGGCTGCGTTTCATGAAGGCGTTCTTCCGGTCCGTCTTCTTCCTGCCGACCGCGTGCAGTTATGTCGCCGCCGCGCTGATCTGGAAGATGTCGATCTTCAGCGGGGTCCGCTTCGGCCTGATGAACACGATCCTCGGCTGGTTCGGCGTCGAGAACATCGCCTGGCTCGCCAACCCCGATCCGCCCTGGTACTGGCTGGTCATCGTGACGCTGCGGCTGTGGCTGCAGGCCGGTTTCTACATGATCCTGTTCCTCGCCGCCCTGCAGAACATCCCGCCGGAGCTCTACGAGGCCGCCGCCATCGACGGCGCCAAGCCCGGCTGGCAGACCTTCCGTTACATCACCCTGCCGCAACTGCGGGCCACCTCGACCGCGGTGATCCTGCTGCTGGTCATCGCCGCCTATCAGGCCTTCGACGAGTTCTACAACCTGCTGGCGAAGACGACCTGGGGCCGGCCGCCGCTCGTCGAGCTGTACAACACCGCGCTCGGCGAGAGCCAGGACTACGGCGCGGGCAGCGCCGGCGCCGTGATCCTCACCCTGCTGATCCTCATCGTGACGCTGGCGCAGGGCAAGTTCCTCGGCTTCGGAAGGGGTGACGACAAGTGACCGCCACCGTGCCTCCGGTTACTCCGGTCGACAAGCCGCGCCGCATCAAGCGCGGCAGCGTCATCGGCAACACCGGCCTGTACGTCTCCATCGGCGTCGCCGCCCTGCTCTTCCTGGTCCCCTTCTATCTGATCGTCCGCAACGCGCTGTCGACGGACCCCGAAATCACCGGCGAGAACTGGAAGTTCTTCCCCTCGAACCCCCAGTGGAGCAACTTCACCGAGCCGTTCCACGACACGACGGTCGAGTTCGGCCGGTCCCTGTTCAACTCAGCGGTCGTCGCCGTCCTGATCACCTCGGGCACCCTGCTGGTCTGCTCGCTCGCCGGATACGGACTGGCCCGTATCCCGTACAAGCACGCCAACAGGATCTTCTACGTGGTCCTGGGGACCCTTATGGTGCCGCCCGCCGTCACCTTCGTACCGAGCTTCGTGCTGGTCTCCTCGCTCGGCTGGGTGGACAGTTACCGGGGTCTCGTCATTCCGGTGCTCTTCAGTGGTTTCGCCTGCTTCCTCTTCCGGCAGTACTTCCTGGGGTTCCCCAAGGAGTTGGAGGAGGCGGCGCGCGTGGACGGGCTCAGCTACTGGGGCGCGTACTGGCGCATCGTCGTACCGAACTCCCTGAACTTCTTCGCCGCGATCGCGACCATCACCTTCATCAGCGGCTGGAACGCCTTCCTGTGGCCGCTGGTCATCGGCCAGGACCCGAGCGCGTGGACGGTGCAGATCGCGCTGTCCTCGTACATGACCAACCAGACCGTCAACTACCACCTGATCTTCATGGCGACGGCCATTTCCATCCTGCCCCTGGTGTTCGTGTTCCTCTTCCTCCAGCGCTGGCTGGTGCAGGGGGTCGCGCAGACGGGCATCAAGGGCTGATCTAGGAGACCGATGTCTTTCCGCACCACTACTGCCATTGACCACGTCGAGGACGACTCCTTCGCGGCGGAGGGGTACGACGCCGGGGACTGGGCCGAGGTGTCCGTCCCCGGTCACTGGGTCCTCCAGGGACACGGCTCACCGATTTCGGCATCGGTGCGGTGCTCGGCCCGGCGCTGGTCGCGTGGCTGGGGCCCGACGACTACCCGTACGTCTTCGGGGCGTGCGCGGTGCTCGCGGGAGCGCTGATCCTGTGCACGGGCGGGGTGCGCGGCCAGGAGCCGCCCGTCACCCCGAGTCGCCCGCCAGTGGTGGTCTGCTCTCCCGCGTCCTGGTCGGCTTCCTGCTCCTCTACATCCTCAACGTCGGCGTCGAGGCGGGGGTCGGCGGCTGGGAGCCCACGCACCTGGAGACCGTCGGCTACAGCGCCACGCTCGCCGCCTCCGCCACCTCCGTGTACTGGCTCATGATGACCGCGGGCCGCTTCCTGGTCGTCCCGATCACCCTGCGGTACGCGCCCGAGCGCATCCTCGCTGTCTTCCCGACCGGGCTGCCGTGGCTCAGCAGGGCCCTTCCCCAGGCGAAGAGGGCCGGCGCCTGGGTGATCGCCGCCTCGATGACCGGTGGGGTGACGGCTCCCCCGCTGCTCGGCGTGGGCATCGAGGCGTCGGGGATTCACGCGGTGCCGTGGCTGCTGACCGCACTGTCCGCGGCCTCGATCGTGGCCACCGTCCGGCTGATCGCACTGACCCGGAGGGCTTCCGTATGAGCGACAGTATCCAAGTCCGTGGGTTGTCCCGGACCTTTCACACCACCATGCGCCGCCCCGGGTTGTCCGGCGCGATCAAGTCCCTGATCAAACCCGAGCGGGTCGCGAAGGAGGCCGTCTCGGACGTCACCTTCGACGTGGCGCCCGGTGAGCTGCTCGCCCTGCTCGGGCCGAACGGCGCCGGTAAGTCGACCACCATCAAGATGCTCACCGGCATCCTCACCCCGACCTCCGGCGAGGCGCACGTCGCGGGGGTGGTCCCGTACCAGGAGCGCGAGCGCAACGCGCGCAACATCGGAGCGGTGTTCGGGCAGCGCACCCAGCTGTGGTGGGACCTTCCGGTGCGCGAGTCCTTCGCGATCCTGCGGGACCTCTACGGGGTGCCGGAGCGGGAACACCGCGTCCGGCTGGGCGAGTTCGACGAACTGCTCGCCCTCTCCTCCTTCTGGGACACCCGCGTACGTCATCTCTCCCTCGGCCAGCGGGTGCGCTGCGACCTGGCGGCCGCGCTGCTGCACGACCCGCCGGTGGTGTTTCTCGACGAGCCCACCATCGGCATGGATGTGGTGGTCAAGGAGCAGGTGCGCGGCTTCCTCAAACACCAGGTGGAGGAGCGCGGCCGGACCGTGCTGCTGACCACGCACGACATGACGGAGGTCGAGCGGCTCGCCGAGCGCGTCGTGCTCGTCAACCACGGACGGCTCGTCCTGGACGGCACGCTCGACGAGATCCGCCGCAGGTTCGGCTCGACCTGGCAGGTGCGGGCCACCCTCGCCGATCCGTACGCCCCCGTCGGAGCCGATCCGCTGCCGGGCATCGCGCTGCTGCGGCGCGAAGGCCCGCAGGTGGTGTTCGGACCGGACGGGCCGGGCGCGCCGACGGTCCACCAAGCACTCAAGCTCGTCATCGAGCGGTACGAGGTGACGGACCTGGCGATCGACGAGGCCGACCTGGAAGACGTGATGCGGGCGGCGTACGTCCAGGCGGGGGCGGCATGAGCGTCTTGGTCCCGGGCGGCCGGCGGGCCGCCCGGGTCACCCCGCTCGGCGAGCTGCACACCCCGCCCCGGATGACCGCCGCGCTGCTCCGGCTCACCGTGCAGGTGGTGCTGGTGGCCTCACTGTGGCGCGGCCTGTACGCGACGACCGGCACCACCGCGGGCCTCACCCGCGACCAGGCCGTCACCTACGCCGTGCTCGCCGTACTGGCCGGCCGGGTAAGGGAGTTGGACCAGTACTCGGGCCGGGACACCGTCCAGCAGCACATGCACTTCGGCACCATCGTCTACTGGTATCTGCGCCCGCTGCCCCCGCAGCGCTACTACGCGCTGCGCGCGCTCGGCGAGCAACTCTACGGATTTGTCTGGGCGCTCACCGGATACGTGGTCTGTCTGGCCGTCGGCGTCGTACAGCCGCCCGAGTCGGCCGCCGTGGCCGGGCTGTTCACGCTGAGCGTGCTGCTCGGCCAGTGGGTCCTGTACTACGTGATGCTCATCATCGACCAGCTGTGCTTCTGGACGCTCCGCAACGGCGCCGCGATCATGATCCTGATGTTCGCGCAGAACCTGCTGTCCGGGGTGTACGCGCCGCTGTGGTTCTTCCCGGACTGGTTCATCACACTCAGCCGCTTCCTCCCCTTCCAGGCGACGCTCAGCGTGCCGCTGTCGCTGTACGTGGGCCGGATTCCGGTCTCGGAGGCGGGCCGCGAACTCGCCCTGCAGGCCGCCTGGGTGGTGGCGCTCGCCCTGTTCACCCGGCTGCTGTGGCGGCGCGCCGCCCTGCGCGTGATCTCACAAGGAGGCTGAGCGTGTCATTGCGTGCCCTGCGGACCGTGTGGCGCATCACGCGCCTCAACTTCCGCGCGCAGCTGGAGTACCGCTCCGAGTTCCTGATGATGATCGCGATCGGCGCGGTCTGGCAGGTGTCGGTGATCGTGTTCGCGACGGTGCTGCTCACCCGGTTCACCGGGATGGGCGGCTGGGCGAGCCAGGACGTCCTGCTGATCGCCGCGACCCGGATGCTGGCCCACGGTCTGTTCGTGCTGTTCCTGGGCCGGGTGCACGGCCTCGGCCACCACATCCAGGAGGGCGTGATCGACACGTACTTGGTCCGCCCGATGCCGGTCCACCGACAACTCCAGCTCGCCTACTTTCCCACGAACGCGATCGGCGACCTGACGGTGGCGGTCGGTCTGATGATCGGCGCGCTGACCCGCAGCCACCTGGACTGGAACGCGGCCCGGATCACGTACCTCGTCGTCTGTGTGCTGGGCGGCATGCTCCTGGAGGCAGCCCTGTTCACGGCGGTGGCCTGCGCCTCCCTCCGCTTCCCGGCCGCCACCTACTGGGGCCGCTGGCTGGAGGAGCTGCTCGGCACGTTCGGCAGCTATCCGCTCAATGTGCTGCCGCGCGCGGTCGGCGGCTTCCTCACCTTCGGGCTGCCGCTGGCCTTCGTGGCGTACTTCCCGGCCGCGGTACTGACCGGCCACGGCGACGACTCCGGGGTGCCGTACTGGCTGGCGGCGACCTCCCCGCTGGTGGGACTGCTCGCGTATCTGGGCTCACGGCTGCTGTGGCGCTGGAGCCTCGGGCACTACACGGGCGTGAACGGTTGACAGCCGCTCCACCGCTGCGGGGCCCGCGTCACGTTCCCACGAGGGTGGGGCCTGGACCGGTCACCGGATGCTGTCGGTGAATCCCGTCGACGGCGTGGGCGACCAGCCTTCGGCACGAGGTCCCCTGTATGTGGCCGCGGGAATGTGACACTTGCCGTGCGAGTGTCACATTCCCGCGGCCGGCACCCCACCCGCGGCGGATTCGCCAACAGCGTCCGGTCACTGGCCCGAGCCCCGCCATCCCGTCGAGGAGATCCAGTTGCCCTACGGACAGCTGATCTGCGTGTCCCCGGTGTCCGTCGCGCACATGTCCGTGCCGAAGCCGCCGTTGGCGGTGTCGTTGCCGGAGACGTTGTCGACGGTGTTGAGGGTGTCGTTGCCGTAGTTGCCGATGAGGTTGTCGTTGCCGGGGCCGCCGTCGAGGCGGTCGTCGGCGAAGCCGCCGTCGATCCGGTCGTCGCCGTAGCCGCCGTAGACGGTGTCGTTGCCGTAACTGGCGTTGACGGTGTCGTCGCCGCCGAGGGCGCAGATCACGTCATTGCCGAAGGTCCCGTTGAGGATGTCGTTGCCGCTGGTGCCGATGACGGTGCAACCGCGGGGGTTGTCGACGGTGGTGGTCGCGGTGGCGGTGTTGTTGCCGGGGGTCGGGTCGGTCTGGGTGGCGGTGAGCGTGGCCTTGTCGGAGAGGGCGCCGGTGGCGCGGGGTTCGGCGACGACGGTCACCGTGGTGTGGGCGCCGGGGCCGAGGATGCCCAGGGCGCAGGTGGCGCCGGTGGCGGAGGTCGTGCAGGTGCCCTGGCCGGGGGTGGCCGAGATCACCGTGGCGGCGGGGCCGGTGAGGGCGTCGGTGAGGGAGGCGCCGGTGGCGGAGGTGGTGGTGCTGTTGTTGGTGACGGTCACGGTGTAGGTGGCGCGGTCGGTGATGCCGACCGTGGCGGTGCCCGTCTTGGTGACCGACAGGTCCACGCCCGGGGGCGGCGGCGGGGTGCCGGTGCCGCCGAGGTAGCGGACCATTTCGCGGTCCTCGCCATTGCCGCCGAACGCGACGGTCCTGCCGTCGGCCTGTACGGCGACGGAGCTCGCCTCCTCGTAGCCGCCGAAGTCGGTGACCGTACGGCCGCCCGTGCCGAAGCCGGTGTCCAGGGTGCCGTCGGCGTTGTACCGGTCCACCACGAAGTCGCCGGCCCGGACGCCCGCGGCGACGATGCGGCCGTCGGGCTGGAGCGCCACGTCGTGCGCCTGCTCGGCGGTGCCGCCGAAGTCGGTGGTCACGCGACCGCCCGTACCGAAACCGGCGTCGAGGCTGCCGTTGGCGTTGTAGCGCGCCAGTGCGAAGTCGGCGTCGGTGGATCCGGCCGCGACGATCCGGCCGTCGGACTGCACGGCGACGCCGTTCGCGAAATCGTAGTCGCCGAAGTCGGTGCTCACGCGACCGCCCGTACCGAAGCCGGTGTCGAGGCTGCCGTCGGTGTTGTAACGGGCCAGCGCGAAGTCCATGCGGGTGCTTCCGGTGTACCCCGCGACGACGATCCGGCCGTCCGGCTGAAGCGCCATGTCGTTCCCGATCGCGCCCTCGGCGAAGGCGGTGAGGACCTTGCCAGTGCCGCCGAAGGTGGTGTCGAGGTGGCCGTCGGTGTCGTAGCGGGCCACGGCGAACTCACCACCGCTCTCGCCCGCGGCGACGATCCGGCCGTCGGGCTGCACCGCGACCGCCTCGCCGGCCGAGGAGCCGTCGTGGCCGAAATCGGTGCGGACCCAGCCACCGTCGCCGAAGCCGGTGTCGAGGGTGCCGTTCGCGTTGTAGCGGGCCACCGTGAACCAGCAGCAGCCGTTGTCCGGGATCTCGCTGGTGCCGACCACGACGATCTTCCCGTCGGGCTGGAGCGCGGCCCCGGCGGCCCCGTCCTCGCCGCCGGAGAAGTCGGTGACCACCTCTCCGCCGCTGCCGAAGGAGGTGTCGAGGCTGCCGTCGGCGTTGTGCCGCATGACGGAGAAGTCGGACGTGTTGGAGCCGACGGTCACGATCTTGCCGTCGGGCTGGAGAACGAGGTCTCCGCCTCCCTCGGCGGAACCACGGTCGACGACAACCTTGCCGCCGCTGCCGAAGGAGGGGTCGAGATCGCCGGGCGCGGCGAACGCGCCGCCGGGCAGGGTGACGACGAGCGCCAGCGCCGCGGCGAGGGCGAGACCGGCCCGCCCCAGGAGCGAGCGGCCCATGAGCGAGCGGCTCCGGTGCGCGTGCCGGTGTCGGGAAGTAGGCATGAACATGCGCCCAGCTTCCGGACATACGTATGAGTGTCCCGGACGGCTGGCCAGCGGTTCCCTCATGTTCACCCCGATAGCGTCTCTAATCAGCCAAGCGATCGCTACGCGTGATCGACCGGACTCAGTCCGAACGCGCGAGCCGCAATTCGCGCGCGGTCTGCCCGTAGTGGGACTTGAGGGCGCGCGCGAGATGCCGGGGGTCGTGGATGCCCCAGCGGGCGGCCACGGCGCCGGTCGTACGGCCGTCGTGCGCCGGGTCGAGCAGATCACGGCGGACGCGTTCGAGGCGTTCGCCGCGCAGCCAGGCGGCGAAGGGGACGCCGGTGCGGCGGAAGAGGCGGTGCAGCTGGCGGGGCGAGATGCCGTGCGCGGCCGCGACCGACTCGACGCACAGGGACGGGTCGGAGATATTGGCCAGGGCGTAGACGCGGATGCGGTCGACCAGTTCGGTGGCCGTGTCCATCCGGCCCTCCTCGCTCTCCGTGAAGGCCGCGAGGAGGAGGGACACCAGGGCGTCGCCCACGTGGGCCTGCGCCGGTCCCGTCAGTTCGTCGAGATGGCGGCCGAGGCCGAGCAGGAACGTGGAGAGCACCGCCTGCGCCCCGCTGTCCGCCGGCAGCCGCCGGGCCGCCTGCCGGGCGACGGTGTCGGCGTGCGGCCCCAGCTCGCCGCGCGCGATGCCGACCGCCATCACATCGCACCCGTCGCCTACAGCGAGGCGGTACGGGCGCGTCATGTCGAAGACCACGAAGTCGCCCCCGTGCGCCCAGGATTGACGCCCGCTCTGATCCACGGTGGCGGGCCCCGGCGACCGGTGCAGCGTCAGCTTCAGCAGCTCGGGGTCGGTGGACGTGATCGCCCGGGACGTACGGGCGACGACATGCCCGGAACCCCTGATCCGCGCCACCGCCGCGCGCCCCACCGCCGCCGCGTCGATATCGGCGCGGAACGCGTCCGCGTCGGACGCCGTCACGGCGAGCGGGGCGAGGATCGTGGAGGCGGCGGTCTGTAACTCGCCGACGGATGCGTGGTGGACGTGTAAGGCACCCTCGTTCATGGAGCGACTCCCCTGTCGGTATATCGATTGACGTACGTCAGGGGTTACCCAGTTTCGGGGCACGAATCGGCGACGGTCCGGGCGCGATGTGGAGACTCGCGCCGCCGTCGCTTGCGTAGCGTGGTGACACGGGGGAGCAACGTCGGCTGGAACCGTCACCACAGTTCCAGCCGACTGCCCTCAGCGCCTCAGTGGTCCGCGCAGCACGGTGTCGGGTCCGGCACCTCGAACGGGACCAGCGTCCCGCCCGCGGCAGGCATCGCCGCCAGCACCAGGTGCCCGTCGCGCCACTCCGGGCGCACATGGTCGCGCGTGACGATCCGCCGCTCCGGCTCGGGAGCGTCGGGCGCGCCGAGTACGGCGACACGGTCCACCGCGGAGTCGGCCAGCAGCCGGGCGACGGTCACCGTCCCCGTGAGGGCCTCGGCCCCGGGGTAGCGGACGGCACGGCCCCCGGCGCGCGCGGTGTGTTCGGCGGCGGCCAGGGCGGCGCCGGCCGCGAGCTCGGCGGGACCGTGGCGTTCGGTGCCGAGGGCGAGGCCCAGGGCGGCACCGGACTCCCGTGCCACGAGTCCCTGCCAGGCCGTACGGGCCGCACGCTCCGAAGGCACGGCGAAGGACAGCGCCGTGTGCGGGCGCCCTCCTTCCCGTACATGGTGCGTGCAGCCCACCACGTCGTCTGCCAGGCCGAGTTCGACGGCCAGCCCGCGCAGCAGGTGGTCGGCCTCGCGCAGGGAGCCCGCGAGACCGGTGTCCACTCCGACGACGTACCGCTCGGTCACGACGGCAGGACCCACACCGGGTTGGAGTAGAACCACAGGTCCTTCCACGGGTCCGCGTCGCCGACGACGTCCACGGCCGGGCCCGCCGGGTCGACCGCGGCGCCCATCAGACCGGTGGCGGAACGGTTGCCGTCGGTGCCGCGCAGGCGGACGTACACCGGGCGGTCGACCGCACCGAGGTCGTAGGTGAGGCGCACGGCGCCGGTGGACTTGTTCACCTCGTACGACTGGACGACTTTCGCGGTCGGCGCGGTGAAGGTGTCCTTGTCGGCGACGGCGCCCGTGACATCGCCCTGGATGACGTCCACGCGAGCCAACTTCGGTACGAAACCGGCCCAGTTGGGACCGTCGGCGAGTGCGATGTCGACCGTCAGGGTGACCTTCTGCCCCCTCTTGACGTGCAGCGCGCCGCCGAGGGTCGCCCAGCGGCTGCCGCCCGCCACCCGCGCGTCCAGCCCGCTGATGAGCTGCCCGTGGTCGACCCACACCCGCCCGGCACGGATACCGTCCATGACGGCGGCGTAGGAGAAGCCGTCGGCGCCGACGTGCGTGCGGCTGAACTGGCCGGGCCAGTAGTCGCCCTGCGTGAGGTCGACCTTGCCGCCGTAGACCGGGTCCGTGTGCTTGCCGTTGGCGAGGAAGTCACTGTCCGGGCCGCCACGGACGGCGGTGTCCGTGTACACCTGGTGGGAGTCGGAGTTGGCGGTGATCCACCAGGGCTTGCCCTCGGCGAGAAGGCTGTCCCACAGGCCGCCGACCGTGGCGGTCATCCAGTCGAAACCGCCCCAGGTGCGGTAGCTCTCCAGCGGGTAGCCGGCGAAGGAGTCGGCGCTCGGGCTGTTGTCGTAGATGCCACGGGCGCGCCCCATGCCGAGCGGCGCGGCGATACCCCCCGCCTGGTGCCCCGGCGCCCCCTCGAAGCCGACGGCGATCTGACGGCCCGAGCCGGTCGCGTCGCGCCAGCCGCGAATCTCGTGCGGCGAGTCGACACCACGCCGCGCCGGGTGGTTGGCAAGCATCAGCGCGTCCTTGACCTTGCGCCGCTGCACCTGCTCCGCGAGGAAGTTGAGGCCCGCGATGGCAAGCGCCTCGTTCGCGGGCGACGACCCACTGGCGCCCTTCACGCTGCCGTCGTAGGAGGTCTCGAACTCCTTCAGAACGCTGACCTCGTTGTTGCCGGGGTGAACAAAGACGGTGCCGTGCTCGGCGCCCGGGATGTTCCACTCCAGGCCCTGGAAGACGAGCGTGTCCTCGTACTTCTCCCGGGCCACCTTGATGTCCGGGTTAACCTTGTCGACACCGATCTTGGCGTGCGTCTCGCTGCCGTGGTCGGTGATGACCATCCAGTCCAGGCCGTGCCGGGCGCCCTGGCGGACCTGGTCGACGACGCGGTACTTGGCGTCGCTGCTGTACTGGGTGTGGATGTGGTGGTCACCGGACAGCCAGAGGAAGCCGTTCTGTCTCCGACCGCCGGTGGAGGCGGAGGCGTACGCCGGAGCGGCCGCCCCCTGCGCGAGCACGCCACCGGCGGCCAGACCCGCACCGAGCAGCCCCGCACGGCGCAACAGCGAACGGCGCGACCGCTGGTCGGGGGTGAGCTCCGAGTCGGGCACGGAGGTGTCGAAGGCGGCGGGCAACGCGGCGCCCGTGCCCTCGTGGTCGTGGTCGTGGTCGTCGTGATGGTGGTGGTGATGCCCGTGCTCGTGTCCGTGCGTGTGCCCCATGACCGCCTCCTGAGTTCCACAGCACCCCTTCGGGCGCGTGCCATGAGGAGATTCGACGCGAAACATGAACACTGAACGGCCGGTATGTGATCTCCGGGCGACCTGGGCGGGGCAACTGGCCCCAATCGCTCAACTCACGTCAGCCGAGGGCCCGTTGCACCAAAATCTCCGCCCAGACGATTTTGTACGCCAGTCCCGGCCGGGGCTCCACACCCCACCGCTCGGCCAGTGCGGCGACGAGCAGCAGCCCGCGCCCGCCCTCGTCCGTCGGGTCCGGGGACCCTTGGAGCACGGGCAACCGCTCGGTCCGCCCGTCCGCCACCTCCACGCGTACGACTCCGCCGCGCAGCACCAGCCGCACACGGAAGCTGCGCCCACGCACCCGCCCATGCCGCACGGCGTTCGCAGCGAACTCCGCGACGACCAGCGTTACGGTTTCACTGGCCTCGCTGTCGTACGCGAACCCCCACACGTCCATCCGGTTCGCGACCAGCCGCCGCGCGAGCCGGGCCCCTCGCGGGGTGCAGCTGAAGAGCTGGGTGAACATACGTACGGTGACCGGGTCTTGGGCCTCAGTGTCTCCTCGCATGACCCCAACGGTCCCTGGGGAAACGGCTGTCCACCAGCGACGCCACTCGTACGCCGCGTTCTGTAGGGGTTCACGCAGTGGACAGTAGGGGTAACCGTCCGTGACCATACCCGGTATGACCAACAGCACCACGAACGAGCCCGAACCATCGGACAGCCTGAAGACGTTCGGGCTCGTCCACAAGGCCTGCCGCAAGCGAGCGGGGCTGACGCAGGAGGAGTTCGCTCCCCTCGTGGGGTACCAGCCATCGACGGTGGCGTCGATCGAGCAGGGGAGACGGCTGCCACCTCGGGTGTACGTCGAGAGGGCGGAGGAATTACTCGACGCGTTCGGTGTACTGCGGGCAGCGGCGAAGTACGCCACGCGGCAACCGGGGCTGGCGTCCTGGTTCCGTGAATGGGCGGAGCTGGAGAAGGAGGCGATCAGCGTCTCTAGAACTCTGTGTGTGCCTGTGGTTTCCAGGCTTTTCGGGCGCGGCGTGGCCGTGTGCGGTCGCCGGTGTGGGGTCCGAACCTCGGGGTGAGGGGGTGGACCTCGGTGGCGTGCAGGTGGTGGAAGCCGGTCCGCTCGGCGGCGCGGGTGCGCCGTCGACAGGTTCTGTTCGAGAGCCGCATCCGGCCGGATCGAAGAAGATCTGCTTCGATCCGGTGGGGTGCGGGTACTCCATGACCTGGCACCGGCCCGGACAGGGCTGGTGCCTGTGTGTCATGCCCCGCCGGACGCTGGACTGCCCCCGAGGTGGGGGTGGTGGCGGGGACCGTACGCACATCGGGCGCACGGCGGGAAGTCTTCGGGCCCGGGGCGTGTGCCGGGGCAGCACGCCGGGCGGGCTGGTATTGGGGGCCGGTGGGCCTGCTGGGCGTGGGGTGCCCCTTGCCCGGGGTGGCCTTCGGTCCGCGCGGCCGGGGTGGGGTCATCTCGGCGCGGCGCAGTCGGCGCAGGCGGCGGGTGGCCTTCTTCGGGTGGCGGACCAGAGCCACCGTGCCCTCCATCGTGGTGCGGATGGTCCGGGCGCCGGTGGCGCGGTCGGTGAGGGTGTGGGCCTGGGCGAGCAGGCCGCGGGAGACGATCCGGCGGGCGGCGGCGTGATCCCGGTCCATGGACAGTCCACACCCGGTGCAGTGCGCCCACTTCCAGCCGCGCTCGGCGAGCCGGTCGGGGGCCGGATGGTGGGTGAGCTTGCCGAGGCAGCCGGGGCACAGCTTGGAGGTGCCCCGGGCCGGGACGGTGACCACCACGATCCCCGCCTTCGCACCCAGATGCCGCATCGCCTCGGCCACCGTGCCGCGCACCTGCCCGGACAGCCGGGCGTTGCCCTTGCGGTGGCCGCGGGCTTCCAGGGTGGCGAGGTCTTCCAGGTAGATGACGCTCGCGCCGAGCGCTGCCGCCTGGTCGACGGCCCAGCGGGCGGCAGCCCAGGCCAGCGCGTCGTTCAGCTGCCGGATGCGGGCACATACCCGCCCGTGCTCGACCTCCAGTACCCGGGCCCGGTCGAGGTGTTCGCCCCAGGCCGGGTGCGGGGAGCCGAGCCCGTCCGCGAGGGCCCGGTAGTGGTCGCGCTTGGCGGCGAGGTGCTCGCGGTGGCCGCGCAGCCGGTGCAGGGCGGCACTGACCGTGGTGGCGTCGAAGACCAGGGGACGGCCGTCGGTGACCACCCGCTTGGCCGGGCCGTGGCCGGTCAGGCGGCCCAGGACGCCGGTGAGCAGGGTGTTGACACCCCAGTCGAAACCGAGTGCCACGGTATGCCCGCTCGCCCTGGTGGCCGGGGCGGGCCGGGAGTGCGGCAGGTCGACGGCGATCCGGCCCGTGCGGGTGGTGCGCAGGGTCGGGGTGTGCAGCACCGCGTCGGGTGTGATGGTGCCGGGCAGCCGGATGTCGATCACGTGCCAGGCCCAGTCCCGCCCCGTGGCGGGGGCGGCGCGCAGGGGGAGCTTGACCCGCAGCCGGGCGGTGGCCTCGTCCACCCGGGCCAGGGTGACCTGCTGGCGGTCCATCGCCGCAAGCAACACCTGCCCGGCCACCCGGGGCGGGCCCTCCAGGACGCACAACCCGGCGGGCAACTTCCCGTGCCCGGTTACATACGCGCGGATCTGCCGGGTGCGGTTGCGGATCTCCGCACCACTCACCCCGGCGGGCAACAGCTTTCGCAGCGCCGTCCACTCCGCCTCCGTGCGCCGCCGCGGATCATCCGGCCAGGTGGCCAGGACCGCGGCCACGATGGTGCGCCGGTGCAGGGCCAGCCGCAGGGTGCGCGCGGCATACTCCTCAGCACCCCGGCGCACCCGGTCCGAGACGTACACCCCCGCCGGGGACGGCACATCCTGGGGCCAGTTCAGGCGGCGCAGCGCCATCCACCCCTTGGACGGCAGCGTCTCGCCCCGCTCATCCACCCCGGCGGCCAGCACATCCAGGGAATCCTCATCCCACCGGGCGGCCACCAGAGCACCGGCCAGCTCCCGGCTCAACTCCGCGAGAAAACCCACCCGTTCCAGCAAGACCCGCTGCCCGACCCGCTCACCACTGCCCTCCAGCACACCGGAGAAGGCGCTGCACGTGGCCGTCGCCATCAGCCTGGCCATGCCAGCCACCCCGCCTTTCCCGTACCTGTGCCGGTCATCTTCAGCAGCGGCCGCATCCCGGCACTCCGATCGGCCTAACGAACGACCATCACACAAGGACACGGCCTTCCCGCACCCTCAGGGTGCGGGAAGGCCGGGAAAGTACGGGAAGACCACGACCGTCGGCATCCGACGAGGACGAGACGCGGAACACCCGCGTCTCTCAAAGGAGACGGAAACCACAACTGACCAGGATGGAAGCAGTGGCGGATCCTGAGGATCCGCACCGATGACACGAAGTAGCAGCAACCAGCCTGCTCAAGCCAAACACCCAACAGTTGAAGACCCTGTACACGTTCGAGAGCCGACTCGTCCCGGGCCTTCTCCAGACGGAGGGATACGCGCACACCCTCTTCAACGAGCGGGTGCCCGTGCTGACCGACTCACAGATCGAAGCCCAACTCGCCGCCCGCGAACGCCGTCAGCGACTGCTCACTGAGCGGCCCAACACGACGTTCGGCTTCAATCGTCGAGGAGCACATCATCCAGCGGGGGACCGGCGGTCCGGAGGTCGCGCGCGGGCTGATCGACTCGATCCTGGCAGTTACGGAACTGCGCAATGTGGAGCTCCAGTTAATGCCGATGGCCTGCGCCGTCCACGCTGGCCTCGACGGCCCCATCCGGCTGGCGGAGACACCTGAACACGAGTGGTTCGGGTACTGCGAGGCGCAGCGAAGCGGCCAGTTCATCGCCGACCCGAAATCGATCAGTGTGCTCCACATGCGCTATGCGAAACTGCGTTCACAGGCCCTCACCCCGGACGACTCCCGGAGCCTGCTGGAGCGGATGCGCGGAGCATGATGAGCACCACGGAACTGGCATGGTTCAAGAGCACCTACAGCGGCAGCGATGGTGACGACTGCGTCGAAGTGGCCCTCTCCTGGCGCAAGTCGACGTACAGCGGCGACAGCTCCGGCGACTGCGTCGAGGTCGCCACCTGCCCCACCACCATCCACATCCGCGACTCCAAGAACACCTCCGGCCCTCAACTCACCCTCTCCCCCACCACCTGGACGGAATTCCTCGACTTCGCCGCAGACAGCGGGCGCCGCTGACGCTCGGCCCACCGGACGGCGAACGGCGCCACCAGGCCCGTAAAAGCGAACAGCGCTCCGACGACGTACCACCCGGGGCGGCCCCAGGTGATGCACAGCGCGATGAGCAGGCCTGGTCCGAGCGCCTCGGCCAAGCCCGCGCCCAGGCCGAACACGCCGAGGTACTGGCCGGTGGCACGCTCCGGGGCGAGGGCGAAGGACACCTCGAAGCCCGCGGCGGAATGCCACAGCTCGCCGACCGCGTGGACGACGACGGCGGTCATGAGGAGCGCCGCCGCGGCCCACGCGGGTGTCCCCGCGGACAGGGAGATCAGGGAGCAGGAGACGAGGAAGGCCACGCCCGCCCGCCGGTAGGCACCTCCGCCGGCCGTGGGGGAATCAACGGTGCGGCCGGCTCGTACCTGGAGTGCGATGACGATGCCGGTGTTGATGAGCATGGTGCCCGAGATGAGCCAGCGTGGCGCGGCGGTGGCCTCGATCAGCCAGAGCGGGAGCGCCACGGTGAGCACCTTGAACTGGATGGCCATGATGCCGTCGAGCGCGGTGAGCAGGAGGTAGGGGCGGTCTCGTAGGGCGGTCCAGCGGGGGCCTTCGGCGGTGGGCCCGGGGGTGACCGGTGGCAGGAGGACCAGGATGGCCGCGGAGGCGGCGAAGAAGACGGCGTTGCCGATGACCATGAGCTGGTAGGCGGTGAGGGTGCCGACCTGGACGGTCCAGCCCGCCAGCAGTGCGCCGAGGGAGATGCCGACGTTGGTCACGGCACGGAGGTAGGCGCGGAATTCCTGGGGGCGGTTTCCTCCGTAGTGCCTGATGAGCGGGGAGCGGGCGGCGAGCCCGGCCGCCTTCGCCCCCGTGGCCACGCACACCGCGAGAACGAATGGCCAGAAGCTGTCCGCCCACACGAAGGCGGCGGTCGCCAGCGCCTGGACGACCAGGGTGGCCACGTAGACGCCGCGTGCTCCGTGCGTGTCGGCGAGATGACCGGCGGCGATGCCGAGGGCGAGCGAGACGAAACCGGCGATACCGAGGCCGAGACCCACCTGCGCGGCCGGGAGGTGCACCGCCTGGGTGAAGTACAGGACCCCGGCGGTCAGATAGAGGCCGCTGCCGACGGTGTAGACGAAGTTCGAGGCGGCGATGACGCGTCGAGGTCCGGCGTCCGGTATCAACTGGGGCATGACGGGGCTCCGCGTTCAGGGCGGGTGGTAAGGACCCGTCCAGCCTGTTGCATATTACTTGCAAGAACAAGAGGAACGCACTTGCGAGACTCCCCCCTTGACAGCCACACCTCCCCTGACAAGGCTGAACCGGACATGAACCCTTCCCAACAGCCGCCCCAGTACGGACCGTTCACCGAATCCACGGCCGAGGCCGCGGTGAAGGCTGCCTGCGGCGAAATCGGCGCACCCCCCCCCAGCGATCTTGAGCTGCTGAGGATCGGCGAGAACGCTCTCTTCGCCGACCCGGCGCGGGAACTGGTCTACCGAGTCGCCCGTTCCGACATGCTCACCGCGAAGGTGGACAAGGAACTGGCCACCGCCCGCTGGCTCGTGGCGCAGGGGTTCCCGGCGCTCCCGCCCCGGGACGACCTGCCGCAGCCGATCGCGGTGGAGGGGCGGTTGGTGACCTTCTGGGAGTACGCGCCTCCCACCACCCTCCCCGCACCCCAACTCTCCGACCTGGCCCGGCTCCTGCGCGCCCTGCACGCACTGCCGGAACCGGACTTCGCCGTCCCACCCCTCAACCCCTTCCCGTTGATGAGATGGAGGCTGGAGCAGGCCGAGGGGGTGGCGGAGGCCGACCTCGCCTTCCTCTACGCCGCCTGCCAGGACGCGGAGGACGACTTCCACGCCCTCGTCGCCGCGGACCCGGCGGCGTACGGGCTCGTGCACGGCGACGCGCACCGCGGCAATCTGCTGCGGCGCGGCGAGCGGGTGCTGCTGATCGACTACGAGGCCGTCGCCATGGGCCCGCGGGCCTGGGACCTGCTGCCGACGGCCACGGCCGTGGACCGGTTCGGGCTGCCGCCCGCCGAGTACTCCGCCTTCGTCGACGTCTACGGAGCCGATGTGACGAAGCACCCCGGCTATCGCACTCTGCGCACCGTGCGGGAGCTCGGCATGACCACCTGGCTGATGCAGAACGTCACCCATTCCCCGTCCGAGGCAGCCGAGTTCGCGCTGCGCATGGAGTCGTTGAGGAGGGGTGACCTTGGCGCCCGCTGGCACGCCCTCTGAGCCCGAGAACGCACCGAACGCGCCGAACCCACCGACCGCGCCCTTCGCGCCGTACGTCTCACGCGACGGCACCCGGCTGACGACGGTGTACGCGACCTCGTGGACGTACGCGCCGGGCGGCACCGCGGACGGAGACGGTGGCCCCAGCCACCCGTCGGGCCTGCTCAAGCTGGGCCGGCTCGCCACCTTCTACGAGCAGCACGCCGATCAGTTACCGCAGGTGCTGCTGCGCGAGCGGCTCGATCCCACGGCGGTGGTCCCCGACCGCTGGAGCGCGACCGCCGAGGCAACCGGCGTCACGGCCGCCACGCTCTGGTATCTGACCGCGCCTTCCGGTCAGATCCTGCTGGCGCTCACCTTCGACGTCGACGCTCCCCTGATCGCCTGCATCCCCCTCCTCGAAGACCTCTACTACGCGGACCTCACGTGCGACGGCGTCGGACTGGAGCAGCTCGCGGCGTCCAGGGTCGGCGCCACCACACCGGGGCTGCTCCAGGAGCGTCACCAGCTCGTCTTCCGCGCCTCCCCGACCACGGCGGACGTCCCGTCGGCCGACACGGTCCAGCGGGTCATCTACCGGGCCGATCTCCCTGCCCGCCCCGAACACAGTTCCATCTGCCTGCCCGACGAACTGAACCGCCGCCCCACCACGACCGGCGCACTCGGTCCCTACGCCAGCCTCCTGACGGGTCATCAGGACTACGTGGAGAACGCCGCGTTTCTCTCGGTCGTGCAGGCCGTCGCCTCCGCGGCCCGCCTGCGGGAGATCCAGGTCCTCGCGGATTCCTACACCCGCCACTTCCGCAACCGCTCGGACGGCGGCGCCCGCCCCCACGAACGACGCACGCTGCTCGAACACATCACGGACGCGCTCGGCCACCTCGAACTCGAGCTGGGCTACAGCGTGGAGACGCCTGCCGATCTGGCCACGCTGATCCCCTCCCTCAGGCCGACGGCGTACCACACCGCCTTGTACGAGGCGATGGGGGTGACCGAGCGCGCCGCCAAGATCAGCAAGGGGCTGTCCCGCCTCGCCAACTCCGCGGCGGCCGAGCTGACGTCGATCCAGTCGACCGAACAGCGCTCCGCCGACCGGCGCCGCGTCCGTACGGTCGCCGCCGTCACCTTCGTCACCACGGTGACCGCGACCCTGGGGCTCCTCTTCGCCTTCTTCGGCGTCAACTCCTCAGAAGTCGACGCCCACCGCTCGATGTTCGACCACACCTACACGCCTGTCTACGCCGTCATCGCGTCCGTACTCGTCCTCGCGTTCGCCCTGTACGCCACCCTGCAGGCCGTCGACCGCGCGGCCCTGCGCCGCGACCGCGCCCCACTCCCCACCTGGCACGGCACCCACCGCCTCCTCGCCCACGAACTGGGCGGCTCGATCCTGGACGGCACCCCCCTATCCACATCCCTGCCACCGGTCCCCGCTCCCCGCCCGACGCCGCCCCCACCCCCGTCCCCGCCCCCGGCCCGCCAGTCGGCCGAGCGGTGAGAGGCCGAGGGCCTCGACTTCCACTCGCCGCGAAGGTCCTACGTCAGCCAGCTGATCGAGGCCGGCCACGACGCCGGGATCGCTTCCTCGACGATGTGGCCGAGCCCGGGTCGCAGCCGACCCGAGTCAGCCGGCCGCTTCGACGTACGAGGCCAGGTTGGCCAGCGAGGAGGCGATCCCGGCCTCGTGGACCGCTTGGTCGATACCGGGTGGCACGTCCGTGGCGGTGACGGTCACCTCGGTCCTGTCACCGTCGGCAGCGAGGTGCCAGGTCATCGTCATGGTGCCCGCGAATGACGGGTCGTCGGCCTCGAACACCGCCCGCTGCACCACGCGCTCCGGTGGCACCAGGTCGGCGAACGCGACATCGACGACATCCGTCGCATCCGAAGTCTTGCCGGGGCCGCCGGAGGGGTCGAGGTAGGTGAGGACCATCCGGAACCCGCCACCAGGCCGGGGATCCCACCGCTCGACCCGCCCGCGCATACCGTCCGGCGGCAGCCAGGCCTCAAGGGACTCCCGGTCGAGGAGGGCGCCGTAGACAGTCGCCGGTGGTGCCGCGATCACCCGGCTGGCGCGGTCGGTCCTGCCCATGGACCGATTCTAGGACCTTGAAGTGCTCTCCCGGCTGAAGCCGGGAGATTCCTGCTTACCTTGCGGCAGCGGGCTTGACGCGCTTCGCGCGCCTGACGACTGCCCTCCCGGCAGCCGGGATGAGCGCGAGGCCCATCCGGTACAGGTGCAAGACGTTCCGGGCTGCGTTGTGGTCGGCGTTGCCCGACCAGCCGCAGTCCGGGTTCTTGCACACGAACACGGCCTGGCTCTCCCGGCTGCCGGACGTGGTGAAGCCACACGCTGAGCAGCGCCTGGAGGTGCCGGGGGCGGGGACCTTGACCACGGTGCCGCCGAGCTGGGCGGTCTTGTACGTCAGGATGGTGACCGTGCGGCCCCATGCCTCCTGGCTGATGGAGCGGTTCAGCCCAGATTTCTGGGCAACGTTCTTCCCCGGCTCTTCGACCGTTCCCTTGGCGGACTTGACCATGTTCGTGATGCTGAGTGCTTCGACCACGACGGTGGCGTATGTGCGGGCGATGACGGTGGTCGTCCGGTGCTGCCAGTCCAGGGCCCGGCGCTTGGCTTTCGCGCGCAGTCCTGCGATCTGGTCATAGGTGCGGTGCAGCCGACGGCTGGTGCGCTCGCCGGGCTTGCGGTGCTGCTTACGCTGCGCGGCACGCTGCTCCAAGTGCAGAAGCTTGGCCTTCTCCTTGCCGGTCAGCCATGCGCCGTGCTCGTACGTTTCGCCGTCCGAGAGGGCGATGGGCACGGTGACGCCCACGTCGATGCCGACGTCCGGTCCCTGGTGGGGATCGGGCTTGACCTGAAGGGTCTGAACACGGAAGGCGATGTGCCAGCCGAGCGCGTCCTTGATCAGTCGTGCCCCGGTGATCCGGTTCTCCGCGCCTGCACGCTTGCCTACGGGCAGGTCTTTGGTCCACCGGAAACGGACCAGGCCCACCTTGGGAATGTTGACCATGCCCCAGCGGCGGTGCACGCGGGTGATGTTCAGGTCCCGGCCCTGCGGGATGTCCACGGACATCACCGTGCGGAGGCGGCCCTTGAAGTTCGGGGCGTCGGCGCGGCCCTCCCAGCAGTTCTTCCACGCCCGGAAGTACGTCTTGAGTACCGCTTGCGCGGCCTGGGCGGGGAGGACGGCGAGAAAGTCGATGTCCTCGCGGGCCTGTCGGATCGCGGCGTCCGCGTTCGCGAGTGTCCGCTTCTCCTTCGGCATCATCTGCCACCACGCGTGCAGCAGGTTCCACATCGTGCGGGCCGCGTGCGCCTGGTCGTCTGTCTTCAACATCCCGGCAGGCGACAGCGCGAGCCGGGCACGGTGCCCGAACTGCCGCTTGACCAGGGTGTTGTGACTCACAATCGAGAGCCTATGTCACCGCGCTGGAACCCTAATCCCGATGTCAGAACCGGTCGCCATGTTGTCTACAACCTGCACGTTCACTTGGTTTTTGTCACGAAGTACCGGCGGAAGGCGTTCACCGACGCCATGCTGACCCGCACAGAAGAGATCATGCGGGAGGTCTGCGCCGACTTCGAGGCCGAGCTGAAGCAGTTCAACGGCGAACAGGACCACGTCCACCTGCTCGTGCACTACCCGCCCAAGGTCCAGCTCTCCAAGCTGGTCAACTCCCTCAAGGGCGTCAGCTCCCGCAGACTCCGCCAGGAGTACGACAGCCACGTCCGCCGGTACCTGTGGGGTGGACACTTCTGGTCCGGCTCCTACTTCGCAGGATCATGCGGCGGGGCACCCCTGACCGTCGTCAAGCAGTACATCGAAAACCAGCAGCGCCCCGTCTGACCGTCACCCCGGAGGCGCAGAGCACTCCGGCGCTTCGCGCCTCCGGGCCAAGGATGGCCTTCACCCCCGCCCTGAAGGGCGGAGCACTGACCAAGATCAGAGGTAGAGGTTCCACCAGGCCCATGACGGGTTTCGTATCCCGGACTGTTGAGCGGCGGCGACCGCTGCTGACGCGGGACGGCTGACGAGCTCTGCCGGCCCGCGCGTGGTAGCCGCCGGCGGTGGCAGGGTTCTCTGCTCCCCGCGCCCGAGGGGATGGCCGCGGACTGTGGACGTACCGGCCGGAGCCGGTGTCACCCATTCGCCGGTAGTCACAGAGTGTATTCGATTGGTTACTCTGAGCTAGTTTTCGGCTACTGAGGCGCGACCGGTCGCGTTACGCCAGGACTCATGTCCCGGCGTGGAGAGCGAGACCTTACGTGCGTTCTTGGTGCCGACACCCACCGCACACCCGGTACCCCGGGCCGAACCTGCTCAAGGCGCTGCTCCATGGCGACTGCGAGGCAGAGATGGGAATTACGTGATCAGACGAGCAACCTGGCAGGCGGTGTTGGCGCTGAGTTGCGCCGGCGCCATGCTGGCTCCAGCAACGCCTGCTTCGGCCGATACCGGCGAGGGCAAGCTGACCGTCAATGTGTTCAGGGAGTATGCGGCCAAGGGAGATCTCAACCCGCAGATCCAGACGGCCCTGGCCGGAGCGACGATCCGGATCAGGAGCGACGACTCGGGAGAGGAACGGTTCTACCCGGTGGGCCCGGACGGAACCATCACCATCGATTTCGACGACTGGCTCGACTCCGAGGGCAGGTACCGCATTGACCTGACCGACTGGCCGGACAAGTACGACCCGGCCACCGGCAGGGGATTCCTCCATCCGGCATTCGCGGGCTCCGGACTCTCCTCCCACCTCAATTACGTGGACCTGAGGAGGGGCAAGGACACCACGCTCAACCTGGGCGTGTGGAACCCGGACGACTACTGCCAGGACAACCCCACCCTCGCCACAGCCTGCCAGCAGGCGGCGACCAATCCGGACAGCAGCAAGACCCTGGTGACCTTCCCGTACAACTCCCGGGGCGACACCCAGGGCAACAACACGAATCCGAAGCCGATCGCCGACGTCGGGGACACCGGAGCCCTCTACGGGCTCGCGTACCGCAAGAAGGACAAGCGGATCTTCTCCGGGGCCTACGCCAAGCGGCACACGGAGTACGGCCGCAACGGCCAGGGCGCGATCTATGTCACCGACCGGACCACCGGCGTCACCGGAGTGTTCGCCGTCGTGCCGAACGCGGGCACCACGCCTCACAACCAGGCCAACCGCGTGGACGCCCCCTTCTCCAGCCGGCCCGGCAAGGAATCCCTCGGAGACATCGAGATCTCCTCGGACGGCTCGGAGTTGTACGTCGTCAACATGAACGACGGCAACCTCTACACCTACGACGCCACAGTGGTATCGGCGCTCGCCCCCAAGCGGGCGCCGGTCAAGATCCCGGACACCGCCTGCACCCCCGCCGGCGACTGGCGGCCGATGGGCCTCGGCGTACGGGACGGCGTGCTCTATGTCGGAGGCGTCTGCTCCGCCGAGAGCACCCAGAACGTGAACGATCTGCGGGCCGTGGTGTGGACGTACAACCCCGCCACCGGCACCTTCGGTGCGGCGCCGATCGTCAACGAACCGCTGAACTTCCCCCGCGACCCGGCCGTCGACCCCACCCCGGGCAACTGGAAGCCGTGGACGAGGGACAACCTGGCGCTGTTCCCCACGGGAATCCAGGCCTACCCGCAGCCCATGCTCAGCGACATCGAGGTGGAGCGCGACGGAGGCCTGGTCCTGGGCTTCCGCGACCGGTACGGCGACCAGTCCGGTCTGCAGATGCCCAACGCCAACCCGGCCACCGGCATGGCGCTGGAAAACGGCAACACGGGCGGTGACATCAACAAGGTGTGCCGCAAGTCCGACGGCACCTACCACTGGGAGGGCAGCGCCGACTGCCCGCGCGTCGGCAACGAGTTCTTCACCGGCGACAACTGGTACAGCGGGACCATCCACCGGGAGACCGCGCAGGGCGCGCTGGCGCTGCCGCTGCAGCAGGACACGATCGCCAGCACCGTCATGGACCCGGTGCGCACCATCCAGTCCGGCGGAATCGGATGGTTCGACCGTACGACGGGCAGCCGCGGCGGCGACCCCTCCCAGCAGGGATTCGGCGTCGTCTACGCCAACGACGGCGGCTTCGCCAAGGCCCACGGCCTCGGCGACCTTGAACTGTTGTGCGACGAGCCACCGGTACAGATCGGCAACCGGGTGTGGGTCGACGACGGCGGCGGCAGCCAGAACACCGACGGCTATGAATCCCTGGGCTTCCCCGGTGTGACGGTCACCCTGCGGGACGCGGCGGGCAACGTCGTCGCCACCAAGAAGACGAACGCGAAGGGCGAGTACTACTTCGACCACCGCGACGGACTCCAGCCGAACACCGCCTACACGGTGGAATTCGACAAGACCACCGCCGACACCAGCAAGCTCCCGGCGAAGTTCAGGGACATCAGCAAGCTCAAGTGGACGCCCACCACGGGCCCCGACCCGGCGACCAACTCCGACGCCGTGCCGACCGGCGGCAATGTGTCCTCGCCGACCGCCGTGGCGAGCGTGACGACCGGACCCCCGGGAACGGTCGACCACGATCTGGACGCCGGCATGTGGGCAGGCACCTGACCGCCGCCCCAGCCGCCCCAACCGACCGGAGGGTCCGAGCCACGCCGCTACGAGCGGGGCCCGGGCCCTTTGGCCTTCCCCGAGTTCAGGAGAACAGCGAGGCACCGAGGGGACGCGCGGCCGAGAAGCCCGGCAGCACCAGGAAGGTGCCGGAGGCGGTGGCCGTGGCGAACCGGGAGAGCTCGTCCCCGTCGTCCAGCCGCTGTTGCGTCGCCACGAAGGTGCGCAGCTCACGCTGGAAGCAGATGAACAGCAGCCCCCGGTCGTCCGGCCCGTTGGCATAGCTGTAGCCACGCCGCAGCATCAGCCCGCTGCCCGTGGCGTTGGGGTGGGCGCGCCGCGCGTGTGCCAGTGCCGGGACCAGGTATCGACCCTGCGCGGACTTCGCGCCCAGGTCCAGGGGAGCGTCCGGGCTACCGCCGCTGAGCGGTGCACCGTCCTCGCGGCGCCGCCCGATCGCCCGTTCCTGCTGGTCGAGGTCCTGGGCGAGGAAGCGTGCCACGTCCAGTCTCAGGCGTCGTACCACCGCGACCGTGCCGCCCCGCACCCTGTCCGGGGCCGGCAGCCACACCTCACGGGCCAGCTCCTGAGGGGTGCGCGGCACTGTCATGCCGTCCAGGAACCCCAGCAGATTGCGCACCGGCCCGGGCCGGTCGCGGGGCGCGGGGGACCGGAAACCGTACTGCTCCCAGCGCGGAGCCGCCGAGTGTTCCCGGAGCCAGGCTCTCAGGGCGCCATCAGCCAGCGTCACCACCTGGGGGTCGGACGCACAGACCTGGACCATCAGGTCGCCGCTCCGGGCCGCGTCCGGCATCTCCTCCCGTGCGAAGGCGGGCAGTTCGACCGCCCCGGGCAGGCCGCCGTCCACGGCGGCGACGACCCGCGGGCCCACCCCGACGGTGACGGTCAGGTCCCCCGGCGGGAGCCCGCCGAGGGCCGCATCGCCCCCCTGCGTCAGCGCGAGGACCCGTGTGCCCAGCCCGGCGACCAGATGCGTGTTCCGGCGCACGAAGTCGGCACCCGGAGCGCCCGGTTGGCCCACGCCGGGCAGGTCGTGGACCGACAGGGCCAGATGCTGCTGGGGTTGCGCCGGGCGGTCCACTCCGGCCTGACGACTGCCCCGGGCGGACACGGCCATGGTGCCCGGCGCGGACCGCGCTCCAGCAGGGGAGCCTCCCGACGGTGCTCCCACCTGCGACCCGTCGGCCGGGAGAGCGGTGGGCCGTTGCCGCGCGGCTACCGCGTACCCGGCGATCCCGGCAGCCGCCGTGGCCGCCGATCCCCTCACAAGCGCCCGGCGCCGCGACAGCCACTGTTCCGTGCCCGATTCACCCAAGCGAGTACCGTCTGTGATCACCCGACTACTCTAAGCTAGAATCCGGTGTCCTCATGGATCGGAAGAAACCTCGCATGAACCCGCACATCGTCCGCCCGGCAGGGGGCAGTTGGCGCGCTGCGACGCTCGGCTGCGTGCTGGTCACCGCGCTCCTGTGCGGCGGCTGCTCGGGAGCCTCCACCGGCACCGCCGGCCACGGCAACGGCCCCGCACGCTCGACCGGTTCCGCCACCATCCGGGTGCCGGGGCAGGCGGCCACGATCAACGCCGCCCTCGACAGGGCCCACCCCGGTGACCTGGTGCTCGTCTCACCCGGCGTGTACCACGAGACCGTCACGGTGCGCACCGACCGTGTGGTGCTGCGCGGCACCGACCGCAACCGCGTGGTCATCGACGGCGAGGGCAGGCGCTCCAACGGCGTGGTGGTCACCGCCGCGGGCGTCTCGGTGGAGAACCTGACCGTCCGCAACCACCTCCTCAACGGAGTGCTGGTGACCGGCATGAGCGACGCCGGCGGCGGACTGGCCCGCGGGAGCGACGGCTACCAGCACCTCGACCCGGCCCGCTTCCCTCCCCTCGACGGCTTCCGGGTCCGCTATGTCACCGCCCACGCCAACGGCCTGTACGGCATCTACGCGTTCAACGCCCGGCACGGCGTGCTGGAGCGCAACTACGCCTCGGGCAGCGCCGACTCCGGCCTCTACGTGGGCCAGTGCAAACCGTGCCACGTACTTGTCCAGGACAACATCGCCGAACACAACGCCATCGGCTACGAGGGCACCAACGCCAGCGGACCCATCTGGGTGCTGCACAACCGCTTCACCCACAACCGGGTCGGACTGACGGTCGACACCGACTACCAGGAAGCCTACGTACCCCAAACGGGCGGTGTGGTCGCCGGCAATCTGGTCGCCGACAACAACGCCCCCGACACACCCGAGCAGGCCGACGGAGGCTTCGGGATCGGAATCGGTATCGCCGGCGGGCAGCACAACGCACTCCTGCGCAACCGCGTCAGCGGAAACTCACGCGCCGGCATCGTTCTCGCCTCCCACGAGGACGTACCTCCCCTGGACAACCGACTGGAGGACAACACCCTGTCCGCGAACGCGGTCGACATCTCCTACCAGGCCTCCGCCCGCGCCCCGGGCCAGGGCAACTGCCTGCGCGGAAACACCCTGCACCGCACCCTTCCGGAAGACCTTCCGCACACTGCTCCCTGTCCTGGGGGAAACAGCAGGACCTCCGCCACGGCGCCGCCCACACGCACCGCCCCGCCACCGGCCGGGATTCCCTTCCTGGACGTCGCCCCGCCCTCCGCCCAGCCACAACTCCCGCACGCGCGATCCGCACCCGCCACCCCCGCCGTCCGCCTGCCCGGCGACGTGCACGCCGACCGCGTGCCGCTCCCCGGCCCGGACCTGCTCGCCGTACGTCCCCGCCACGGCGTGACCGTCCGATGAGACCCCCGCGCCGACGCACCTCGCCCGCCGTTTCGGCCTGCGGCATCGCGCTGACTCTCCTGACCCTGCTCGGCGGCACGGCCTGCACCCAGGAAAAGCCGGCCGCCCCGGCCTCCGCCACCAGCGCCCCCGCGCTGACCGCCCGGCAAGCCGAACTGCTCGCTCTCACCCGGTTCGCCAACTACCGGCGCGGCACCGCCCAGGTCACGGCCGACATCCCGGTCCAAGGGCATCCCGCTCGGCTCACCGGCCGCATCGACTGGCGCCACTCAACGGGACTCGCCATCCTCCAGGGCAACGGTGGCGTCCTGGAACACGGTCGTCACCTACTGCGCTGGGACCGCACCACCGTCTCCGTCCAGCGCAACTGGCCGGGCCCCCTCCCCCCGCACCCACCCCGCGACGGCTGGACCCAACGCGCGCTCACCGCGACGACATCCACCATCGACACCGCCCTGCTCCTGCTGCTCAATCTGGCCGCCGACCGACCGGACAACGCCCAACTGCTGCTCCACAGCGGGGCACGCAGCCTCCGGCACGAGGAAGTAGGAGGAGTCCCCGTCACGGTCTTCGCGGGCCCGTCCACCACCACGTCCCAAGAGCCCTCCCCGGGTACGGCCCGCACCACATCGGGCCATACCCGCTACTGGATCGACGCGGACGGCGGACTGCGCCGCTTCTCCGCACGGCTGGGCGGCAGCACCGGGTGGCTGGTGGCGCAGCTCTCCGCTGCGAAGCAGTAGTACACCGCGTTCTTCGGTGGCAAGCCGTTGGGCAGCCGGCGCAACCTGCAGCCGGTGCGGGCTCGGTAGAGGATCGTGTTCGCGATCTCCCGCATCTCGTAGCTGCCTTGGGCCGGCCACGCGTCCTGAGAAGTCCCGGGTAGCGTCGACGGCATGACCGAGAACCCGTTCGTGGCCCATCGCAGCCTGCTGTTCACGGTCGCCTACGAGATGCTCGGGTCGGCGGCCGACGCGGAGGACGTGGTGCAGGAGTCCTGGCTGCGGTGGGCCGATGACGCCCCTACGGCGATCACGGCGCCCACCTTGGTTTTCGCGGGCGGTAGTGACAATCACCCGCCTCAGGAGAGGATCGCGGAGATGGCCGGTCGGTTTCCCGCGGGCCGGCTCCTGACGATCCCCGCGGGTCATCGCGTCCACGCCACCCGTCCCGTGGAGTTCTGCGCGGCCGTCGAGGAGTTCCTCAAGGGATGACGACCGCTCGACGGTCGCTTGACGGCCATGTGGCGACCATTCAGGTATTGGCACCGCGCGCGGCCACCCGCCACCGGTCCAGCTCCACCCCTTGGCGGGCGATCACCAGTTCCTCCGCCAGGTTCACGGGCGTGCACACGTGGTTGGGGACGACGGCGACGACGGAGCCGAGGCGGGGGCCGGGCGTGCCCTCCGGGAGGTGGACCACCGCGTGGTGCTCCCAGAGTGCGGTGATCGTGGCCTCGGGGTACTGCGGGAGGTAGCCGTGACCGGTCACCCACGCGGAGCGGTCCACGCCGAGCACCTTGCTGCCCGCGTCCAGGACGAAGCGGTCCGGGGCCGGGACGCTGATGACGGTCGAGGCGGCGCAGAGGGCGAGGTCGTCGACGGCGCAGGTGCCGATGGCCAGTTGCTGGGCGTCGTTGAAGACGTAGACCCCGGGACGGAGTTCGTTGACGGGGCCGGGGCGCCAACGGTCCGCCGTCGGGGTCGAGCCTCCGCTCAGCACCTCCGCCGCCAGGCCCAGTTCGCCGAAGGAGACAGCCGCCTCGGAGAGCGCCCGCTCCTCGTCGCGGGCCGCCCGCTCCCGGGCCTCGGGGTCATGGCCGTACCCGTGCCCCGGGAAGGTGAACGCTCCGAGCACATGCAGCCCGGCGTCCGCCGCGGCCCGGGCCACCCGCCCCGCTTCCGCCGCCCGCACCCCCGTCCGGGCCGTCCCGCAGTCCACCTCGACCAGCACCTCCACCCCGCGGTCGCTCCCGCGCACCGCGTCCGCCAGCCGCCGCGCCCCCTCCACCGAGTCGACCCCGACCCGCAGCGCGACCTCGTCGGCCAGCCGGCGCAGGCGTCGCGCCCTGTCCTCGTCGAGCCAGAGCGGATACGCGACGAACAGGTCGTCCACGCCCGCCGTCGCGAACGCCTCCGCCTCGCTCAGGGTCGCCACCGACAGCCCGCGCGCCCCTGCCCGGAGTTGGCGCCCCGCGATCTCCGCGCACTTGTGGCTCTTGGCGTGCGGCCGGAGGCTGAAGCCTCCGGTCCGGGCGGCCTCGGCCATGCGCGCGATGTTCCGGTCCAGTACGTCGGCGTCGACGACCAGCACGGGCGTGACAAGCCCTTCGGGCAGTTGCTCAAGCATCAGTACGACCTCCCAGTCCGCTACAGCCTCTCACTCCCCTTCCGGCTGTGTACATTAGGACTCAACCTAGACCCTCTAGGTATGTGGATAGTCAATCAACCCAGTGCCACAGAGGTGGTCCCCATGGCTCGTGCCGGGCTCACGGCCGACCGCGTCGTCGCGGCGGCGGCCGATCTCGCCGACGAGGTCGGGTTCGAGAACGTCACCCTGTCCGCGCTGGCACGCCAGTTCGGTGTGAAGGACGCGAGCCTGTACTCGCACGTCAAGAACGTGCGGGAGCTGCGCTCGCGGATCGCTCTGCTGGCCGCGGGCGAGATGATCGACCGGATCGCCACGGCGGTCGCCGGACGGGCCGGCAAGGACGCTCTCGTCGCCTTCGCGGGCGCCTACCGGGAGTACGCGCTCGAACGTCCCGGCCGCTACGCCGCCACGCACATCCCACTCGACCAGCTCGACGCCACCCTCGCCGCCGAGTCCGACGCGTACCGGCGCACCGCCGAGATCACCTACGGCATGCTCCGCGCGTACGGGCTGTCCGAGCCCGACCTCACCGACGCCGTACGGCTGTTGCGCAGCACCTTCCACGGCTTCTGCACCCTGGAGGCGAACGGCGGCTTCGGCGCCCCCAGGGACGTACAGGCCTCCTGGGAGCGCGCCCTCGACGCCCTGCACACGGCCCTGGAGCACTGGCCACGGAGCGAGGAGAAGAGAGACGATCACGCGTGACGCCCACTACCACGGCGGTCACCTCGGCATCATCGAGCACCCCGTCGAGTTCGCGGATCTGCTCACACGGACGCTCACGGCGACGGGGAGCTGAGCACCTGTACCTCGTCGTACGTCGGCGCGGTGCCGAACGGCGGGCGGCCTGCCCGGATGTCCGCCATCGCGTCCAGCGCCGCGCCGAGCGCCCGCCGGTAGAGGTACGAGCCGAGGCTGATCCTGCGTACGCCGAGGTCGGCGAGCTGGGAGACGGGCGGGCCCGCGGGTGAGTAGAGGATGTTCAGCGGTACGTCGAGGGTCTTGAGCAGGGCGGAGATGCGGGCCGGGTCGGTCAGGCCGGGGACGAACACGCCGTCGGCGCCCGCCTGTTGGTAGGCGTCGAGACGGCGGACGGTCTCCCGCTCGTCCGCACCGTCGCCGAGCCAGTGGGTGTCGGTGCGGGCGTTGACGAAGAGGTCCGGTACGGCCGCCCTGACCGCCGCGATCTTCGCCGCGTGCAGGTCGGCGGGGCCGAGGCCGTCCTCCAGATTGATGCCCACCGCCCCGGCGGCTGCCAGCTCACTCGCCAGCTCCGCCACGTCGGACGGGTCCTGGGCGAAACCGTCCTCGGCGTCGACGGACAGCAGGTACGGACCGGTGCCGAGCTGCCGGACGAGCCGTACGGTCAGGTCCCGGGTCGCCGCGACCCCGTCCGGCAGTCCGGCCGCCGCGGCGACACCGAGGCTCGTCGTGCCGATCGCCGCGAAGCCCTGAGCGGCAAGGAGCGCGGCCGAGGCATGGTCCCAGGCGTTGGGCAGGAGGAGGGGGGTCTCGGCGTGGTGAAGCGCGGCGAAGGGACTCGTCGAGTCGTTCATACGGGGAACGCTAAGGGCGCGATCCTTCGGCACCCGCCGAACCGTCCTCACCTCCCCCGAAAATCAAGGCAACCTTTCGCTCTTCGGCGGCAACCACCCCACATGACCAACGCAAGACCCACCACCACCCACCGCCGTCGCCACGTCGCCCGTAAGCCCCTGGCGGCCGGGCTCGGGGCCGTCGGCGTCCTCGCCGGGGCCTGGTACGCGACCGCCACGCCGACGACGACCACCGCCACCACGGCCGCCGCCGCGCAGGTCGCCGCCGTCACGAACACCACGGTGAGCCTCACCACCAAGTTCCCCTACCTGTCCGCGGGTTACAACAACACCCGCGAGTGGAACCGCACGGCGACCGCCGTGGCGCCCAACGGCACCCTCCGTGTCGCCTGGCCCGCGTCCGACGGCGTCCATGTCACGACGCTGACCGCGGCGGGCAAGCGCTCCGGCGCGGACACGGTCGTCAAGGGCACCAAGGAGGTCGGCGGCCTGGTCGCGCACAACGACGGCTTCGCGCTGCTGACCCGCGTCTCCGACACGAACAAGTGGAAGGAGACGGCGGCGGCGCTCATCCGCTACCAGAACGGCAAGCAGGCCTTCCGTACGAAGCTCACGGGGACCGCCTCGCACGACACGGCGCCGCTGCTGGACGGCCGGCTCACCTGGAACGGCACCAAGTACGGCACGTACTTCGTCGTGCACGGCGCGGGCGGCTTCGCGGACGGCCACTTCGGCGACAAGCTCGCCTACGTCAGCTCCAAGGGCGCCAAGCTGACGGGCGGCTGGGGCTGGGGGTGCAGCCACAACGAGGGCATCGCGCTGCACGCCGAGACGACCGGCGCGTTCACCTCGCTGTGCTTCGACGACTGGCGCTCGGGCCTGTTCGTCTCGACCGGGATAGGCGCCCCCGACAACGCGCCCGCCGTGCAGCGCGAGCAGTGCTGGGCGGGCTACTGCGGCGGCACGTTCGCGGGCCGCAGCGGCGAGCTGGTGAAGTCCTCGACGGGCCGGTACGCCACCGCCTTCGCCTCCCGGGGCGCCGCCTCCGCGGCCAAGAACCCGGCCGATGCGAGCGGCCGCGGCTGGACGGTGAAGCCGAAGACGACGACCCACCAGGTGGCCGTCGCCTTCCTCAAGAACCGCAACACGCCCGCGGGCAAGCCGGTCTACCTCACCAGCGCCGTCGGCACCGAGAGCGTCAACGTGCACATCGCCCCGTACGGCAAGGACCGGCTCCTCGTCTCCTGGGAGTCCCTGAAGAACGCCAAGTGCTCGGCCGGCACCTGCACGGGCACCTTCACCGGCACCCACCTGCGCCTGATCGACTGGAACGGCGCGTTCAAGTCGCCGGACAAGGTCGTCCAGGCCCGTATCTCCGGTGACATCGCGACTCTGAAGGACGGCTCCCTGACCTGGGCGTACGCGCCTGTCACCCCGTCCTACACGAGCGCCCTCACCGGGGCTTCACCGACCACGACGACGCTGAAGATAGCCCGTCTGAAGCCCTGAACCGGAAGCACGCCGAGGGGCCAAAGGCCCAGCTCACGCGGACGTCGTACTCCCCCTCCACCTTCACGGACACCAGCTCCGTGAGGGGAAGGGGATCCGGCTCGCCGGTGAGCCGGACGAGGGCGACGAAGAGGGTGGCGCCGGCTCCCGTGGCACCGGTCGAGTCCGACAGGCCGTGTACGGAGAGGAGTTCGGAGCGCACATCGTCGCCTTCCGGCCACCCCGTGAGGCCTACCGGCGTCCCCGGGGCCGCCCCCGCCACCAGGTGCGCCCGCACCTCGACGGCGCCGTGCGCCACGACGAGGTTCGTGACCCGGACGTCCTCCCCCACCGCGTGCCGGGACGCCACCCAGCCGTCCCCCGCCCCCAGCGGTTCGATGTGCGTCCGGCTCGGATCGTCACCGACGATCACGCTGTTGTCGTAGGACGGCGGCGACGACGCCGAGGGCGCGGTCGCGGTCGAGTACGCGAGCCGTGTGTAGTACGGGTCGTAGCGGACGTCCTCGCTGCCGTGGTTGTGGAGGCGGACCAGGCCGTCCGAAGTGGTCGTCTGGAGGAGCCAGTTGGGCGGCCCGACGGGCGTGACGGCGTCGGCGCGGTCCGTCGGGCCCGGCTCCTCCCGTGCCGTCCACACCTCGTGGTCCGGCGGGAGGAGCAGGCCGAGGAAGGCCTTGCTCGCCCAGTACGGGGAGGCCGGGCCCGAATAGCCCTGCAGGACCGTCTCGTCGGGGCCGTGCCAGCCGAGGGTGAGCAGGCCCCGGCCGTCGACCGCGCCCCGGTCGAGGAAGTACCGGAGGGCGCCGGACGCCAGGCGTCGGGTCTCCCCCGGCGACAGGGGCGTACGGCCGGTGAGGGCGCCGAGCCACAGCGGTGCGGTCGTCGCGAAGCGGTAGGTCAGGGAGCGGCCCTGGCGCATCGGGGCGCCGTCGCCGCCGAACAGGCGGGCGTAGTCGGTGAGATGGCGGGAGAGTCGGCCGCCATACAGGTCCAGCAGACCGGCGTCGTCCGCGAGCCAGGCGTGCAGCACCGGGTACAGGTGCATCGCCCAGCCGTTGTAGTAGTCGAAGGCGCGGCCGGGGCCGTCGGTGTACCAGCCGTCGCCGACGTACCACTCTTCGATCCGCTCCAGGCCGCGGTCGATCGCGGCGCGCGACGCTTCGGGTTCGTGGCCGATCTCCCGCAGGAAGCCGCCGACCGTCACCGGGAACAACTCCCAGTTGCAGGCCCAGGGTTCGGCCGTCAGCGCGTCGCCGAGCCAGGCCGCGGCCCGCTGCCGTACGCCGTCGTCCAGGCGGTCCCAGAGCAGCGGCCGGGTCAGACGGAGCGCGAGGGCGATCGACGCGGCCTCGACGAGCGGCTGGCTACGGTCCTCGATACGGGGCCAGATGCCCGCGGTTCCGGCGGCGAGTCCGTCGGCGTACCGCTCCAGGGCCTTCTCGTCGCGGCGGAAGGCGGCCAGGAGCAGCGTACGGGCGTAGCCCTCCAGGCCGTCGGAGAGTCGGCCCGACCAGCTGGTGTGCTCGCCGGGGAGGTGGTAGAGCGCGCCGTCCCGCGTCGCGTACGGGGCGACCGCGGCGAGCAGGGAGTCGGCGGCCGCCTCCCAGTGGGCGCGGGTGTAGCCGGTGTACGGGCTGAGGGTGCGGTCCTCGGGAGGCATCAGTGGCGCTTCCTGGTTCGGCGGCTCGGTCGGGTGATACCTGGGGCGCCCCGGTTCCGGACGGGACGCCCCAGGGGCTCATCCCACCCTTACCTGGCGCTCGGGCACCAGATGCCGGGCGACGAGTTCGTCGCGGACGAGGCCCGCGTAGACCGTGGCCCCGTGCACGGAGGTGTGCGTGTTGTCCCGCTTCTCGTTGTAGAGGTAGATCGCCTTGGAGCCCTCGACGCCCAGGGTCTCGACGAGGGCCTTGGTCCTGGCCGTCAGGTCGATCAACGGAACGTTCTCGGCGGCGGCGACCGAGCGGATGACGGCCGGGAGGTCGACGCCGAGGCCGTTGACCAGCAGTGCGGTGTTGTTGTTCAGGGTGCCGTCCGCGTTGAACCAGCGGCGGACGATGGGGGTGACCAGGACCGGGTCGCCGCCCTGGGCGCGGACCCCCGCGACGAGGGTCTCCAGGTTCGCACGGTACGTCGGCTCGTCGGTCGTCTTGTCGTTGTGGGCGAGCTGGATGAGGACCAGGTCGTGGCGCCGGATGAGCGGCTGGACGGTCGGGAAGAGCGCGGGGTTCTCAAGGTAGGTGACCGTACTCTCGCCGGAGTCCGCGTAGTTGGCGACCGATACGCCCTTGCGGAGGTACTGGGGCAGTTGCTGGCCCCAGCCGGAGTAGGGGTCGCCGGGCTGGTCGCAGACGGTGGAGTCGCCGACCAGGAAGATCTGGCGGGTGTGCGGGCGGGCCGGGGTCACCTTGATGTCGGCCAGCGCGGGCGCGGAGCCGCCGAGCACCAGGTCCAGGCCGGGGGCGCCGTCGGGACCGGTCGGCTCGCCCTCGGGCGTGCGGACGTTCACCGTGAAGCTGCGGGTCACGCTCTCCCCGGCCGCCGTGGCGGTCTCGGGCAGCAGCGAACGGCGCGTCTCACCGCTGACGCTGGTGCTCGCCGCGGCCTCCCCGCCGAGCCGTACGCGCACGTCGTACGTGCCGGGCGCGACGTCGAAGTGGCAGGCGCTCGCGGTGCAGTTCTCCAGGCCGAGGGCGCGCGGCCCTGCGTGCGCCTGTGCCGGTGCGGCCGACAAGGCGGTGGCAGCGGCCAGCACGGCCACGCCCAGGATGAAACGTCTCATTGCGGCTCCTCCAACAGGACGACAAGACCTGGCGGCTGGACCGTACCGCTACCGGCAAGCGCTTTCTAGTACTAGGCGCGATTTCACATGATTGCCAACTCCCAAGCAGCGAAAGCCCTTTCGCGAAATCGATTCAACTGCCAGTCTTCCGCACACCCGCACACCCGCACCTCCGAAGGAGGCACCCCCATGTCCAAATCCACCGACAGATCCCTCGGACGCCGCACCTTCGTTCTCGGCACGACGGCGGCGGCCGTGAGCGCGACGGCCCTCACCCAGGCGGCCGTCGCCGCGAGCTTCGGCTACACGGACGACGGCTCGAACTACGTCATCGACACCGGCGCGAACCTGGTCTTCAAGGTCAGCAAGACCAACGGCGACCTGACCTCGCTCGTCTACCGCGGCACCGAGTACCAGGGCTACGGCGGCAAGAACTCGCACGTCGAGTCCGGCCTCGGCACCTCCACCGTGACCATCGCACAGTCCGGTTCGACGATCCTGGTCAGCGTCGCGTACGGCACGCTCAAGCACTACTACGCGGCCCGCAGCGGCGAGAACAACGTCTACCTGTGGACCAACAAGGCGGACACCTCGGTCAGCGCGACCCGTTACATCGTGCGCGTCAAGGCGGGCCTGTTCCTCAACGACGAGCCCGACTCCTACACGTACGCGCCCACCATCATCGAGTCCGCGGACGTGTTCGCGAAGTCCGACGGCCAGACCCGCTCGAAGCACTACTCGAAGCACCGTGTCATCGACTACGACTACATCGGCTGGACCACCGGCGGCGTCGGCCTGTGGATCGTGCGCAGCAACCACGAGAAGGCCTCCGGTGGCCCGTTCTACCGCTCCCTGCTGCGGCACCAGAGCGCGGACGGCGGCGGCCTCTACGAGATCCTGTACTACGGCGAGAACCAGACCGAGGACCAGCGCTTCGGCCTCCAGGGTCCGTACGTCATCGCCTTCACGGACGGCGGTACGCCCTCCTCCTCGCTGTACGCGGCGAACCTCACCACCTCCTGGGCGGACTCGCTCGGCATCTCCGGGTACGTGGCCGCCGGGGGCCGCGGCAAGGTCGCGGGCGTCGGCATCTCCGGGCGGAACACGACGCAGGCGTACACGGTCGGGCTCGCCAACTCCGCCGCCCAGTACTGGGGTTCGGCACGGGTGTCGGACGGCTACTACTCGATCGCGGGCGTGCTGCCGGGCACGTACACCCTCACGGTCTTCAAGGGTGAACTCGCCGTGTACACCGCCTCGGTGACGGTGACCGCGGGTGCGACCACCACCCTCAACACGATCACCATCCCCTCCTCGAACGACCCCGACAACGCGAGCGCGATCTGGCGGATCGGCACCTGGGACGGTACGCCGAGCGGGTTCAAGAACGCGGACCTGATGACGTACGCGCACCCGTCCGACCCCCGGGCCGCCGCCTGGACCGGCAACGTGGTCATCGGCAGCGGCAACGAGGCCGCGTCCTTCCCGGCGTACATCTGGAAGGACGTCAACAGCGGCCTGCTGGTGTACTTCAAGCTGACCGCCGCCCAGGCCGCCGCCGCGCACACCCTGCGGATCGGGGTGACGACGGCGTACGCGAACGGCCGCCCGCGCGTCACGGTCAACGACTGGGTGTCGGCCATCCCCTCCCCGCCCACCCAGCCGAGCACCCGTTCCCTGACGGTCGGGTCCTACCGGGGCAACAACAACACGTTCACCTACAGCGTCCCGGCCGGCGCGTGGCTGACGGACACCAGTCAGTACAACGTGCTGAAGATCGATGTGGTGAGCGGTTCGGGAACGACGGCCTATCTCAGCGCGGGGACGTCGATCGACGCGCTGGACCTGCTGGTCTGACGCTCCAAACGGGTGGGACCGGTGTCGCGGTGAGCTTCCGGGCTCGCCGCGGCACCGCGGGCCCTGGGGGCGGGGCGGCGCTTTACACACCTCGTCGAGCGGGGGATCGCCTTTCCCTCAGACCGGCCGAAGGGGGGTTCCGAGGTGCCACGATGGCCTTTCCGTGTCGGTGCTGCTGGACCGGCGCAGCGCCGCCCACGCCCGACAGCAGGAGTCCGACCCCCGGACATCACTGGTCCAAGTCCCTCTGGATCAGCCGGAGGCCGGTTCCTGATGTCGACGCGGCCCCTGCGTCAGGTCCCGCGCGTCCACTGCTGGTTCGTACCTCCGTTGCAGGTGTACGTGATCAGCGCGGCGGAGTTGGCGGTGGACGCGCCGTTCACATCCAGGCATTCGCCGCTCGCGCGGGACTTCAGGAGGACGTAGCTTCCGGAGGCGGTGACCGACCACTGCTGGGTGGTCGCGGTGGCGCAGTTCTCCTGGGTGACGTCGGTGGCGTTCTCGGTGAGGCACAGGGAGCTGTGCCGGGTCATCAGCTCGTAGTAGCCGCTGCCGACCGACTTGAACCAGAACTTCTGGTTGTTGCCGCCGTTGCAGGTGTACTGGGAGAGCGCGACGCCCGTCAGCAGGGACTGGCCCGGTACGTCGGCGCACTTGGCGGAGTGCCGGGCCGTCAGCGACTCGTAGGTGGCGCTCGTCCCCGTGATCGTCCCGGCCGTCGTGTCGATGGTGACTTCCGGCGACCAGCTCATGCTCATGGTCGTCGAGCTGGGGAAGGTCAACGGCAGCCAGACGTAACGGGAGTCGTTGACCGTCCCGCCGAAGGAGTTCCCCCAACGGTCACCCATGTAGAGGTACGAGGTGCCCGAAGTGCCCTGCACGGGAAGGACGTACGCGGTCTGCGAGCCGTACGCCGTCGCGTCGCCGACGTTCGTCATCGCGGTCCAGGGACCGGCGAGGGAGGTGGCGGTGGCGTACTGCTGCTGGTTGGGACTCCAGCCGGTGGCGGCCGAGGTCAGCATGAAGTAGACGCCGTCCCGCTTGAAGAGTGCCGGGGCCTCGCGGTGTCCGCCGTGCCAGGGGTCGGCGACCAGACTGTCGATACCCGTGTAGTCGGCGGTGAGCTTGTAGATCTGCAGGTCGTAGTTCTCGCGGGCCGCCGACACCATGTAGCCGGTGCCGTCGGTGTCGACGAAGGTCGTGATGTCACGGGACATGTACTGGCCGAGCGGCTGGAAGCTGCCCTGGTAGGTGTAGTCGCCGTCGACCGTGTCCGAGACGGCGACGGCGGCGCGCGCCTCGCTGTAGTCGACGCCGTTCTCCTTGTGCATCCACATGACGAACTTGCCGGTGGACGCGTTGTACATGACCTTGGGCCGCTCGATGTAGGCGGTGCCCAGCTCGGAGGCGCTGGACTGGGTCAGGACGTGACTTCGGAACTCCCAGTTCTTCAGGTCGGTGGAGCGGTAGGCGTCCACGTACCGGAAGGTGTTGTCGGCGTTGCGGTCCTCGCCGAACCAGTAGTAGTAACTGCCGACCTTGATGACCCCGCCGCCGTGCGCGTGCACGCCGTTGCCCGAAGTATCGGTGAACTGGGTGCCGTTGGTGATGGTCTGGGCGGCGGCCTGGGCCGGGCCCGCGACCGTCAGGGCCCCGGCGAACGCCAGACAGAGGACCACGAGGACCGCGTACACACGTCTCATCTGGAATCCCTCCATAGATACCCCTGCTCACTGATTGGTTCGAGACTCCGAACAAAATCTGTCATCACGAACGCCGAAAAGGTAAGGGCGTGTTACGTAGAGGTCAACGGGTCGGGCAAGAGGCGACAAAATAAACAGAGAGAAACATCGGGAAACAAAGCCGAACGCGAAATTTCTGTTATCGACCGCCGGTCCGGACCGTCTCCGAGACGTGCGCAGCCATACCCACAAGACAGCAGCGGTCACCGGAGCCCTCGCGGCGGTCGCCCTCACGCTCGGCACCGCCCCTTCTTTTTCCGCGACTCGCCTCGCGACGGCCGCCGCCGACGGGGACGTCACCGCCGACGTGCTCGCGGGCCGGGACGTGACGCTCACCGGCGACGCGGTGGTGACCGTGCCGCCCGGGACGACCACGTACAACGGCGCCTTCCATGGCGAGGGCACGCTCACCGTGCGCGGCGGCGGCACGCTGATCCTCACCAAGGACAGCGACTTCACCCTGCCCAGGGCACGACAGCGGCAGAGTGTGAAGACGCAGGGCGGCAACCACCCGTACACCACGGTGAGCAACCCGGACCCGCCCGCGATCACGGTCGAGCGCGGCGCGACCCTCCAGTACGGTACGGGCGGCGGCACCGGTCTGATCGGCCACTTCCCGTACAACACGCCGGGCTATCAGCTGAACCAGCTCAACGTGCGGGTCGACGGCACGCTCCGGTTGTCCCTGACCCGCACCTTCAACATCGGCACCATCAGCGGCTCGGGTCTGGTCACCCAGCCCCGCAACATGTGGGGCACGCTCGACCTGGCCGGCACCCACCCCTTCTCCGGGGTGATCGACAACGGCACCGGTATGGCGGTGGGCCGCCCCGAGTACCCGGTGGCTCTGCCCAACGCCCGCGCCGTCCTCAACCAGGGCTCCTGGATCATCGACACCCCGCTGTACCAGACGATCACGCTCCGCCAGAACTTCTACCAGCGCGAGTACGGCAGCGACGTCAACGTCCACTCCCGGCCCGGCAGCAAGGTCGTGCTCACCGGCCAGTACAGCTACAGCGACCAAGGCGGCGACACCAACCCGTCGCTGAGCGACCCGGGCATCAACTGGCGCGCCGTTCCCCACAACCTGAACAAGCGGGGCACCAACATCGAGGGCGCGAACGTCCAGTGGGGCGACGGGACCACCCACAAGATCTTCATGCCGGGCACGAAGGACACCGTCTACATCAACCTGCATGTCGCGAGCGGGGTCCGGTCCCGGCTGACCTTCGCCTACAACGGGCCGGTCACCCTGGGCGCACCCATCGGCGGCGGCCGCTACCACGACACGCTGGCCGCGCCCGGCGCAGGGGACGTCGTGATCAAGGGGACGCCCGGCAACGACGTCACGTTCGCGGCCGAGCAGTACTACGACGGGTCGACGACCATCGAGAAGGGCGCCGTGCTGAGGCTCGGCTCGGGCACGCGGGGCGGTGACGGCTCGCTGATGACCGGCTCGGAGCGCCGCCGGATCGTCGACGACGGCACCCTTGTCGTCCGCAATGTGACAACTCCCGTGTCACTGTCACATTTCGGCGGCGAGGGTGGGCTCACCCAGTCGGGTGCCGCGACCACGACCCTGACGGGCGGCGAGGTGTCGTACACGGGCCCGACGACGGTCACCAAGGGCACGCTCGCCCTCGCGTCCGGCGCCACGCTCGCGCACAGCAAGGCGATCCGGCTCACTTCGGCCGGGGCGCGCCTCGACGCTCGTACGACGGGTCTTCGGGTGTCCACGTCCCTCAGCGGCAAGGGCACGGTACGGGGTGCGGTCGTCAACGACGGTGAGGTCGCGGGCGCCCTCACGGTGACCGGCGACTACACGCAGCACACGCAGGGCACGCTGGTCCTGCGCGACAAACCCCTGAAGGTGACGGGCGCGGTCCGGCTGGCCGGGGACCTCGACCTGTCGGCCGCCGGGACCGACTCCGCCCGCGAGATCCGGGTGCTCGACCACACCGGTCACACGAAGACGACCGGAGCGTTCGCCGGCCTGCGCGAGGGCGCCTCGGTGAAGCTCGCCGACACGACGTACCGGATCAGTTACCGCGGGGGCGACGGCAACGACGTCACTCTGAAGGCCGTGGCCGCGCACCGGTCCCCCGGCCCGTCCGCCTCCGCCGCCCCCTCCGTGAAGAACACCGCCGCCGTCGGCAAGAGCGAGGGCACACGCACATGGTGGCCCCTGCTGCTCGCGCCGCTGCTGACCGCGCTCGCCGTGCCGGTGGTCCGGCGAGGGCGGTCGCGGCGGCGCGACGGTCGTCGGCACGCGGCCTCCCGGTGAGTCGACGCCGCCGGTGACGCCGTTCAGGGAGTTGTGCACGAGCGGTTCGAGGATGGCGCGGTCCGCCGGGGCGCCGAGGATCTCGCGTACTTCGGGGCCGAGTTGATCGACTTCATGCATGCCCCAAGGCTAGGCGAGGCCGAAGCCCTGGCATTCCACATTGTGGTCGATTTGTTCATCAGGTGGACGCAAAGGGGCGCGGAGGTCCCCATCGACTAGCGTCATGACATGACCAGCGACACCTTCCGCAGCGCTTCCTCCCGTACCCTCGCCGACGCCCTCGCCTCCGGAACGGTCGTCCTGGACGGCGGTATGTCCAACCAGCTCGAGTCGGCCGGGCACGATCTGAGCGACGAGCTGTGGTCGGCGCGGCTGCTCGCCGAACGGCCCGAGGCGATCACCGAGGCGCACCTCGCCTACTTCGAGGCGGGCGCGGACGTGGCGATCACCTCCAGCTACCAGGCCACCTTCGAGGGCTTCGCGAAGCGCGGCATCCCGCACGAGCGGGCGGCCGAACTCCTCGGTCTCAGCGTGGAGCTGGCCCGCGAGGCGGCCCGGCGCGCGCACGCGAAGGGCGTCACGCGGCCGCTGTGGGTGGCCGCGTCGGTCGGCCCGTACGGGGCGATGCTCGCGGACGGGTCGGAGTACCGGGGGCGGTACGGGCTGAGCGTCGCCGAGCTGGAGCGGTTCCACCGTCCGCGTCTGGAGGTGCTGGCCGCCGCCGCGCCCGACGTGCTGGCCCTGGAGACCGTACCGGACGCCGACGAGGCCGAGGCGCTGCTGCGGGCGCTGCGCGGGCTCGGCGTACCGGCGTGGCTGTCGTACACCGTCGCCGGGGACCGTACGCGGGCCGGGCAGCCCCTGGAGGAGGCCTTCGCCCCGGCCGCCGGCGCGGACGAGATCATCGCGGTCGGCGTGAACTGCTGCGCGCCGGAGGACGTGGACGGCGCGGTCGAGACGGCGGCACGGGTGACCGGCAAGCCGGTGGTGGTGTACCCGAACAGCGGCGAGGTGTGGGACGCCGAGGCGCGGGCCTGGGGCGGGCGGTCGACCTTCACCACCGAGCAGGTGACCGGCTGGCGGCGGGGCGGGGCGCGGCTGATCGGAGGGTGCTGCCGGGTGGGCCCCGGGGCGATCGCGTCGATCGCGCGGACGGTGGGGGAGCTTTCCGCATAGGCCCCCGGGGCAGCCTGCCGACACCACGGCGAGCGACCCGCCGGTACGCCGGCCGACGGCGTCGGCCGGATCGAGTTCCCCGTCTCTCGTCACGTTCCGCTCCGCCTGCTAGCCTCCGGCCCGGGAACCGGTTGCCGTCGATGTTGCCGAGCTTCCCTGGGGGCGGGCGGGTCCCGGCGGCGGCGAAGTCGTCGCCCGGGGCGGAGAAAAGGGGCCGGCATGACGAGGAAGAGCACCACGGACGCCGGGAGCCGGCGCACGATCCGGGACGTGGCTTCCCACGCGGGAGTGTCCGCGTCGACGGTGTCGCGGGTGCTCGGCGGCGAGTACCCGGTGAGCACGGCGACGCGTACCCGGGTGATGCGGGCGGTCCGCGAGCTGGACTATGTGGCCGACGCGCGCGCCAAGGCGATCGCGGGGGCCGGCACACCGACGCTCGCGTTCGTCCTCGACGACATCACCGGGCCGTCGTTCGCGCACATGGCGCACGGCGTGGAGCGCGAGGCGACCCGGCTCGGCCATCTGTGTCTGGTGTGCAGCACGGACGGCGACACCGAGCACGAGCTGGAGTTCATCGAGATGATGCGCGCCCAGCGGGCCGCCGCGGTGATCCTGGTCGGCGGCGCCACGGACACCGCGGAGTACCGCGCGCGGATGGCACGCATCGCCGACTCCCTGGCGTCGGCCGGGTCTCGGCTCGTCCTGTGCGGGCGGCCACCGCTGGACCCCGGGACGCCGGTGACGGTCATCGAGTACGACAACGAGGGCGGCGCGTACGCCCTGTGCGCGCACGTCCTCGCCCAGGGCCACCAGCGGGTCCTGTTCCTCGGGGGCAGGCCGGACAGCACCACGGCCCAGGGCCGCGAGCGCGGTTACCTCGCCGCCCACCGGGCACGCGGCCTCGAACCCGATCCGGCGCTACGCCTGACCGGCGACTTCACCCGCGACTCGGGCCACCGCCTGATACGCCGGGCGCTGGAGCAGGGCCTGGACTTCACGGCGGTGATGGCCTCCACCGACATGGTCGCCTCCGGCGCCCTGACCGCCCTGCACGAGGCGGGTCTGCGCGTCCCGGCCGACGTCTCCCTCGTCGGCTACGACGACATCCCCTTCGCCCGCGACCTCCACCCTCCGCTGACGACGGTCCACGTCCCGTACGAGGAACTGGGCCGCCTGGCCGTCCGCACCGCCCTCGGCCGCACCCCGGAGACCCCGGACGAACACCTTCTCCTGGGGACGCACGTGGTCGTGCGCGACTCCGTGGCGGGGCCAGGGAGCGGCATCCGCCGATAGAAACCGGTTGTCGCACCCCGCCCTACGGTTCCGGCCTGCCGGTCACATGCGGGCCGGACCTGCTCGGCGGGGTCGCCGTCGTCACGGCCGGGGGGCTCCGCCGGAGCGACGGAAACGGCGTACGGCTGACAGCGGTGCCGTGCCGCGCACGGGCGAACCGGCAGGAAGGCGCGCTGCGGGTGTGGATTCCGGAGAGCTGAGCGGCCCGGCCGACTCCGCGTCCCACAGGGCGAGTTCACGGTCGCGCGGCCCGTGGACGGTGTGCGGTTCGCCGGTGCCGAAGACACGGACCGGGTGTGAGGTGTCCCAGGCCTGCCAGCCCGGGTCGCCCTCGGCCGCGAACCGCACCCAGGCGGCGTGCATCGCGTCGGCGAGCTCCTGCGGGGCGCCCTCACCCGCGAGCTTCGCCGACTCCGGCACGTCGGCGGTGTCGAAGACGAAGCCGAGCTCCAGAGCGTGGCAGGCGCCGAGGCCCGGCACGTTCGACGGCCAGGCGAACTCGTAGACGTACGAAGGGGTCTCGGGCGGGCGGGCATCGGCCAGCCGGTGCAGTGGCACCCGCAGGAGGTGGTCGGTGACCATTTGGCCGACAAGGTCGGCGGTGCCCGCGTCCGGGTGGATCGCGCGGTAGCCGCGGGGCACCTCGTGGCCGCAGTGGCAGCGGGCCATGGCACCGGCCAGGGCGACCGGGCCGAGCCGGTCGACGCGCTCCAGGAGACCACCGGGCACCAGCCACAGCCGGTACTCCTCGCTGGTCCAGCCCAGGAGCAGGCCGACGCCGGGCGCGGCGCCCTCGACCAGGGCCTGAAGCGGGTCGCGCGGGACGAGGTCGCCGTCGACGACGATGCCGAAGGCGGGCCCGCCGACCACCGGGCTGCTGAGTCTGCCCACCTCGGCCTGGGTGCGCAGAAGCAGGGCGCGGTCGACGGCGGCGAACGCCTCCGCCGTCGCCGGGATCTTCAGCCGGGTGGCCATCCTGCGCACCATCCGGCGCACCTTGTCGCGGTCGCTCGCCTCGGGCGGCCCGCTTTGCAGCACGGCCCGGTGGAACAGTCCGGCGGCGCGCGGACTGGCCAGCAGCGCCCCGATGCTGATGGCTCCGGCCGACTCACCGAACACGGTCACCCGGTCCGGGTCGCCGCCGAACCGCGCGATCGACGCGCGCACCCACTCCAGGGCGGCCAGCTGGTCGCGCAGTCCCGGGTTGGGCGGCGTGTCCGGGAAGAGGCCGTAACCCTCCACGCCCAGACGGTAGTTGACCGAGACGAGGACGATCCCGTCCCGGGCGAAGCCGCGTCCGTCGTAGACGGGCACGGCCGACGAGCCGCGGGTCAGCGCCCCGCCGTGGATCCAGACCATGACGGGGAGCCGGGCGCCGGGGCCGGGCTCCGGTGTCCACACGTTCAGGTTCAGACAGTCGTCGCCGGGGACGACGGGGTCGGCGAGGAGCCGCGCGAACGCCTCGGAGTACGGCGGCTTGGGCGGTGTCGCTCCGAAGACGCCCGCGTCACGCACCCCGTCCCAGGGCGCGGGCGGCGCCGGTGGCCGGAAGCGACGGGGGCCGAACGGCGGGGCCGCGTACGGGATGCCGCGGAAGACGGCGATCCCGTTCTCGTATCTGCCGCGCACCGCTCCGTACGGGGTGGTGACCACCGGATCCGCCTGCCGCGCCGCGTCCACCGCCATCCGACCACCAGCTCCTCGCCCTCCGTGAACGGTTCACATCAGAGCATCACATCACCTCCGGCTATTCCCCCGGACGTCCCTGACCGGCGCGCTTTTGGACGTCCCTATTTGGCGTACATCAACGTGCCGAAGCCGAGCTGGTCGAAGCCCCCGCTGTTCGGGCCGTAGTCCCCGCCGCCGCCCTCGGGGCGCACGCTCTCCGCCATGGCCTGGATGTACGGGACGAAGAGCCCGCGTCGGCGCGCGTAGTGGTAGTACAGGATGTCCCAGACAGGCCGGATCTCACCGCGGCTCGCGGACGAGATCACGGTCTGCGACTGCTGGGCGCAGCTCTGGCCCGTGCCCCAGGTGTACGTCGTGTAGGGCACGTCCTGGCCGAGGTTGTACTTGGCGACGTACTGGGCGCACTTCATGATCCGGTTGTCGCCGTAGCCGTACAGGTCCTCGCCCTGGGACCAGGCCGTCTCGCAGAAGGCACCGAGCTGGCCCATGCCCATCATGGTGTGGCCCTGGTCGCGGCCGCTCTCCTGGTACTGCGCGAGGCCCTGGCTGTCGTAGACGAACGGGACGGCGTGCGTGAGGGAGCCGTTGCCCGCACCGTTCTTGAAGTAGTTCACCGCCTGGTCGTACTTGGCCGCGTCGTCGCAGAGGATGCCGATGGCCAGGATCGAGTTCATGGTGCACAGATCCCAGTTGGCCCAGTAGTTGGTGATGCAGGCGGTGTTGTGGTGGAGCAGGAAGTCGTTGTTGAGCGGGTAGAAGACGTCGAGCATCATCGTCTTGAACCGCGCGAGGTCGAACCCGGCGTAGCCACGCATGAGTTCGGCGGCGTTCGCGAACTGGTAGCCGTAGATCCCGGCGGCCAGGAAGCGGTCTGCGTTGCCGGTGACGGTGGTGAGCTTGGCCGACCAGGCGTTGAGGATCTTGACGGCCGTGTCGGCGTTGGCGGTGGTCCCCGCGATCTTCCAGCGCAGGGCGTTCTGGTAGGCGGCGTGGATGTCGTTGTAGAGGATGCCGTAGTTCTCGCCGGTGCCGCCGCGGATGATGGTGGCCTGCGGGTTGGGGGTCCAGGTGGCGGCCGAGTGGCTGTTGGCGGTCAGGCGGTTCCAGCCGGAGAGCCACGGGTCGTCGCCCGCGGCGACCCGTACCTTGGCGCGGTTGAGCTCTCCGTAGGCGTGCAGCATTCCGGGGTGGGTGAAGGTCGCCGGTGCGGCGTCCGCGGTGCCACCGGTCAGGGCGGCGGTCCCGGCGCCGACGGCGAGGGCGGCGGTGAGACCGCCGGCGGTCTTCAGGAGACCGCGGCGACTCAATTCCGTGTGGTGGAGGTGCTGGTGGGGGGATGTGCGGCTCATCGCGGTTCAGCTCCAATCCAGTGGTGGATCTAGAGGGGGGTGATGCTCACCTCTTCGAACTCGGTGGTGCTGCGGACCAGGGGGCTGCGTGAGCAGACCACGAGGCCCACGTGGTAGAGGGCGTCACCGAAGCCGGGGATCTCTCCCGCGGCGAGGGGGGTCCAGGTGGCGCCGTCGTCGGTGGAGACGGCCGCGCTGAAGGCGGTCCCGGCGCGCTTCAGTCGCAGCAGGCCGGGGAGGGTGACCGCGGCGGTGCCCGAGAAGGCGGAGGTACCCGCCACGGTCTTGCGGAGCATGAGCTGTGCGGTGGTTCCGCCCGTGACGATCACCCCGGCCGCCTGGTCGAACGGCGACAGGGACTTGGCCATGAGCACCCCCACGCGGTCGGCACCGGCGCCGGTACGCGAGACGAGTCGGGTGGTGATCTCACAGTCGCCGGTGACGGGCTGTCGTACGAACTGGCCTGTCATCCCCTGGCCGTTGACGTTCAGGTCGACCCCGGCGCCGCGGACCGTGAAGGTTCCCCCGTCGTACGCGGTACTGCCGGGGGTACGGATCGCCACCACGCCGAGGGTGCCGAAGTCCCGGTCGTCGAGGACGACGTCGCCGAGGTCGCCGTACGTCCACGGGGCGGGTGGCGGCGTGCCCACCGTGAGAGTCAGGGTGCCGGAGGCGGTCCCGGACGCGTTGCCCGCGGTCGTGATGATGGTGAACTCACCTGTCCGGGTGGGAGTTCCGGAGACGAGGCCGGTGCGCCGGTCGACGCGGAGCCCGTCGGGCAGGCCGTCCGCGGTGAACCGTACGGGCTCGTGCGAGGCCCGCAGCAGATGACGGAAGGCGACGCCCTGGCCCGCGAACGCGGCATTCGGGGAGGTGAGTTCGGGCTTGGCCGGCGTCGGCATCACGGCGGGCGTGCGCGCCGAACGCGGACCGCGGCCGCCGGTGTTCGTCTTCGCGACCGCGTAGTGATACGTCGTTCCGGGCGTCCCGGTCGCGTCCGCGTACCGCAGGCGGGTGCCGAAGCCGACCGGGCCGACGCGGGAGGCGAGGGTCTCGTAGGGACCGCCGTCGTGCGTGGAGCGCAGCACCGTGTACCGGGCCGCGGGGTCCGGGTCGGTCCAGGCCAGCTCGACGGCGTCGGCACCGGTGGCGGCCCGCAGGTCGGTCGCGGCGCGGCTGGGGCGGGGCACGGACCAGACTTCGCCGTACGGGGAGGTCACGCTGACGTTGTCGAAGGCGCCGGTGCCGGTCTCGGCGTAGTCCTCGTCGACGCCGAGGCAGGAGGTCAGAGCCAGGCCCGCGTAGGCGGTGTGCCCCAACTCGATCTCTGTGGACCCGACTTCGGTCCACCGGATGCCGTCCGCAGAGATGGCCCCGGTACAGCGGGGGCCCCTGCGGGTCACCCGAACCCAGTACGGCGCCCACAGCCGGTAGCCGTCGCCCGCACCCTCGACATACGGCGCTTCCAGCGGTGTGGCCGACTCCGGCAGCTCGCCGAGGTCAGAGATCGGGAAGGACGCGCCGGTGGTGATCGCCTGCTGCTGGGAGGCAGGCACGGGCGTGCTCCCGGTGGCGGAGACGGACATCCCGGCCTGTGGGCGTACGGTCCACACGCCGCTCCAGGTGTGCAGCGGCAGCCCCTGGATCAGCATGGCGGCGTGTGCCGCGTCCGCGTCGAGGGAGGCGCGGACGGTGACGCCGATCTTGGAGTACTGCGAGCTGAGCGGCCACACGATCCGTGCGGTGACCGTGCCGTCGCCGTGCAGCGGAAGGTGCGCCAGGCGGTAGGTGTCGGCGGTGCCGGACGCCTCCAGCACGAACCGTTCGCCGTCGAAGACGGCGGCGCCGGGGATCCGCACCTCTCCGACGTCCCGGGTCGACCAGGGTTCGGGCAGACCGGCGGTGGCTGCGGACCAGGTCGAACTGCCGCTGTCTCCCTGGGAGTTGGCGGCGGAGACCGTGTAGAAGTACGTCCGGCCGGCGTGTGCGTCGCTGTCGGTGTACGTCGGTTTGTCGACGCCGGACGCGACCTCCTGGTACGGGCCCTCGACGGAGGTGGCCCGCCGGACCGTGTAGGTGGCGGCCCATGCGGACGGCAGCCAGGTCACGGTGACGGTCCTGTCGTCGCCCACCGCCGTGACGCCCGCCGGAGCCGTCGGCACGGTCGGCGAGGGTGCACTCGCGCCGGCGTAGGCGAAGGTGCCCCAGCTGGGCAGGTCGTCGTTGCTGCCCTCGACGACGCGGGCGCCGCCGGTGCCGCGGAAGACGGCGCTCTTCGTGTACGGGGCGTCGAGGCCGCGGACGCCGGCGTAGTGCGCGTACGCCATCTCGTAGATCGGTGGCAGGGTGCCGCGCCCGGTGGCAGAGACGGTCTTCTTGACGTACTTGCCGGTGCGGTCGAGGTCGGGGACGAAGGGGACGTCGCCGCCGAGGTTGTAGCGGGCGGCGTACTCGAAGTTGGCGAGGATACGGTGGCCGTCGTGGCCCCACAGGTCGACGCCCTGGTTCCAGGCGACCTGGGCGGCGTCCGCGAGCAGGCCGGCCGCGAGCTGTTCGTGGCCCTGGTCGCGGCCGCTCTCCTGGCCCTGTCCGGCGTCGGTGACGACACGGTGCGGGACGCTGCCGTTGCCCGCGCCCGCCGCCGCGAAGCGGAGGGCGTCCTCGAAGAGCGTGCGCTCCTCGCAGAACACGCCGATGGCCAGGATGGATTGAAGGGACGTCAGATCCCAGTTGCCGTTGGCGTAGAGCATGTAGCCGGAGAGGGCCGGATACCAGACGGTGAGGAAGGACTCCTCGCAGCGCGCGATGTCGGCGTCCGTCCAGCCGTCGTAGCCGGTGTGGCGGAGCAGCTCGGCCGCGTTGACGAACTTGAAGGCCTGCAGCCCGGCGCCGAGTGGGCCGTCGGCTCCGGTGATGGCGGTGAGCGAGACGGACCAGGCGTTGAGGATGTCGCGGGCCTTGTCGGCGTGCGCGCGGTCGCCGGTGACGGCCCAGATGTGGGCATTCTGGTAGGCGGCGGCCGAGTCGGCGACCGCCTGGTTCATGAAGTTGGCGGGGCCGCGGCCCCAGGAGGTGATCTGGCCGGTGTTCTGCACGGCGTACGACGCCGAGGAGCGCGCGTGGGCGGCGAGCGCCAGGTAGCCGTCGTAGACGGGTGATTCCTTCGCGGCGATCGCGGCCTTCATCCGGGCGAGGTCGTCGGCGCTGTGCAGCAGCCCGGGGTGGGCGAAGGCCGGGGCCCCGGTGTTCTCCTGGGCCTGCGCCCGGCCGGGCACGAGCAGTCCGCTCGCGCCCGACACCGGCAGCAGGGCCGCGGCAGCGCCGAGGAAGCCCCGGCGGCTGGGGCCTGTCCGGCGGATCGGGCCGGACTCGGGCGACGGTGCCTGGTCACATGCCCCCTCGACCCCGGCAAGATCCGCCGGGCGGGTCCCAGGTGCGGGGATCGTCATGACGCAGCGGCCGCCTCGGCCTCGGCGGTGGTGAGGAACGTGAGATTCAGGACGTGCTCGTTGTAGTACCACTGCACCGCGTCGGTGGTCGCGTACCACTTGGGCTTCTTCATCGAGTCGGCGATGACCGTGCCGTTGATCACCAGGTTCTCGAAGGTGACGTTCTTGATGGCGTGGTCGGCGTCGTAGCCGAGGAAGAGCGACGGGCCCGCATGCGTACCCGTGTAGGAGAGGTTCTTGACGTAGACGCCCTCGATGCCGCGGCCGACCGAGGTGTTGTACTTGGTGTTGTACATGACCCGCATGTGGATCACCTGGCCCCAGCGGAAGTCCTCGATGCGGACGTCCTCGATAAACACGTTCTTGATGAGGTTGGAGTCGCCGGGGTTGAGGGCGATGCAACCCTGGTAGCCCATCTGGGGCTCACGGTGGTCGAGGATGTCGAGGTTCTTGAAGACCAGGTTCTCCAGCACCTCGGGGGCGTCGGTGTTGCCATGCGTGCCGACGTTGATCGGGTGGGCGACGTCGGCCCACAGGGTGCAGTTCTGGACCGTGATGTCGCGGGTGTCGCCGTAGTAGTTCCAGCGGTGGGCGTAGATGGCGATGCAGTCGTCGGAGTTGCGCATGAAGCAGCCGTCGAAGACGACGCCGGTGGAGGAGAAGACGTCGAAGCCGTCGCCGTTGCCCTTCGAGCTGAACGAGCGCGCCTTCTTGATGTGGACGTTCTCGCTCTCGGCGAAGGTGCCCGCATATCCGTTCGGGTTCATGATGATGACGTCCTGGACGCCGATGTTCTTGCTGCCCTCACACAGGACGCCACCCGGGCCGGCGTACAGCATGCCGTGGCCCCTGAGGCAGGCCTTCTCCACGTCCTTGAAGAAGACCTGCGCGGTCAGGACGGCGCCGCCCGCCAGATAGACGGTCTTGCCGCTCGGAACGGTGAGGACGTTGCCGGTGACGCTGTGCACGCCGGGGCCGAAGTAGATGACGTCCGGATCGTCGGCGGCGGGCTGGTGGGGGTCGATGTGGTTGGTGATCAGGTGCAGCGCGTCGAAGATCTCGTCGTTGATCTGGACGACGACGTCACGCGGCTCGTCCAAGGTGAAGCGGAGGGTGTCACCGAGCAGTTCGGGGGTGATGCCGAGGGCGTCCGGTCTCACCCGGGCCTTGGTGGTGCCGCCCTTGAGGTAGGTGACCTCTATCTCGACGGAGCCCCGGAAGTCGAAGTACGCCATCGACGTGTTGTAGACCTTGCCCGACCCGGTGGTGGGGTTGATCTCCTCCAGCTGCGGCCGGTAGATGTCGAGGGTCCCCCACTCGCCGTCGGGGGCGACGCGGACCCGCACCTTGAAGCTGGTGTTGGTCGGCATGGCGGACGGACGCGGGTAGGTGACCAGCTTCGGCGCGCAGCGGTCGTCGTCCGTCGCGTCGGCCCGGGCCGTCGTGGCCGTCAGACCGGACAGACCGGCGGCGAGCACGGTGGCGCCGGCCGCCTGGAGGGCGGTACGGCGGGACAGCGGCGTGTTCATCAATGACTCCTCGCGAGGGCGAACAAGAGGGTGAACAAAGGGGAGCTTTTCGACCACGAATCGGCCTTTCGATCGCGGACCGATTGGCTTGGCAACCGGTTGTTGCGCGACGGGGCAGAGCTTCTTCCGGTCCGGAAACCGCGTCAAGAGCCTTGACGAACTTTCGAAAACAATGGGCAGCCTCAGCGACATGCGCCAGAGGGCCGGAGAGTTGCCGCGCGGCCTGCGGCGGTCGAACGAAGAGCAGATCATTGACCTGCTTCTCACTCAAGAACCCTTGCACCGTGCCGAGTTGACACGTCGGACGGGGGGTGTCCCGGACCACGGTCTCGACGATGGTGGGCGAGCTGATGGGACGCGGCCTGATCGACACGCTCGACGAGGAACCTGAGGCTCTCTCGACGGCCGCGCCGGAAACCGGTTGCTTCCGGGTAACCGACCGTGCTCGTGAAGCGGGCCTCGTATCAGCCCAGTTGAGACTCGGTGCACGCATCGGTGCACGCATCGGTGCACCGCCCTTCGGGCGGACGACGGGACTTTCACAACAGGCCCTCGGCGACGCCACGCTCGTGCTCAGTGAGACACCCGGCCTGGCCGCCGCGCTCAACCGCATGGCCGGGAAGGGAAGGGCCGTCTGACGTAAACCGCGGCCGCACCCCCGCACCGCATCCTCGTGGACGTCTGCGAGCAACCGGAGAGCAGGGCCGTGGCCGCGGCCTACACACAAAGCGACCGAGCCTCCGAACGACTCACCGACTCACCGACTCACCGACTCACCGACTCACCGACAGAGAACGCCAAGTAACCGTTTTCGACCCAGAGTCGAATCAGGGATCACACCAGCGGCACAAGCACGGACCGCCCCAAATCCGCGCGACCCCCGACTGTGCCGCTCCGCCCCGCCGTGACATGGGCGCATACAGCCGGACAGCTCCACCGGCATCGGCACTCGGCTCTCCGTCCCACACGATTGACCCGAACTTCCTGCCGGATCTACGGTAGAAGGCGCTTTCTGAAAATGTTTCCCAGCGCCTCAGGAGAGTCATGCCCAGCGCCCAGTTGCCGAGGGTCGTGTTCGCCATGGATCCGGTGCACCTGCCCCTGCTCTTCCCTCCGCCACTCCTGGCACGGCTCCAGCAGGCGGCCGACCTCGACCCCGCGCTCGTCGTCCAGGACTTCGCCGATCCGGCGGCGGCGGACGCGTTGTCCCGGGCCGAGGTACTGATCACCGGGTGGGGTTGCCCCCACCTCGACGCGAAGGTCCTGGCCGCGGCACCCCGGCTGCACACCGTCCTGCACGCCGCGGGCTCCGTCCGGTCGCTGGTCGGCGAGGCCCTGTGGCAGGGCGGAGTCACCGTCGCCAGCGCGGTGACCGGTAACGCGCTACCGGTCGCGGAGTACACGCTCGCCATGATCCTTCTCTGCGGAAAGGACACCTTCGCGCACCGCGAGCGCTTCCGCGGCACCCATGCCCACCCCTCCCCCGCCGAGACCGCAGACACGGGCAATCTCGGCCGCCGGGTGGGGATCATCGGCGCCTCCCGCGTGGGCCGCCGGCTGCTGGAACTGCTGCGGCCGTTCGACCTCGCCGTCTCGCTGTACGACCCCTATGTGGGCGCCACCGAAGCGGCCGCGCTGGGGGCCGAACCGCTGTCACTGGAGAACCTGTTGGGCACCAGCGACATCGTCAGCCTGCACGCCCCCGACATCCCCGAGACCCATCGGATGCTCGATCGCGACCGGCTCGCGCTCATCAGGGACGGCGGCGTACTGATCAACACCTCCCGCGGAGCCCTGGTAGACCCCGTCGCGCTCACCGACGAGTTGCTCTCCGGCCGGTTGAGTGCGGTGCTGGACGTCACCGAACCCGAGCCGCTGCCCGCCGGATCCCCGTTGTACGGACTGCCCAACGTCTTCCTCACCCCGCACATCGCCGGCTCGCTCGGCAACGAGCTGGCACGCCTTGGCGGCATCGTCGTCGAGGAGCTGGAACGCCTGGCCGCGGGCCTGCCGCCGGCCCATGAGGTACGTCACGCGGATCTGACCCGTGTCGCCTGAGTCCCGGTGTCGCCTGCGTCCCGCGCCGACGACGACCCGCCTGATCAGGTTCTTACCTCGAAGAAACGATGGGATACGGTTTCGGCACCGGAAGGGGCGTCCCCCCGGCACGTCCGGTCAAGGAGTCGCTACGGCGAAGGAGCCGCTACGGTGAGTCAGCGCAAGGCATCGGGCGACGCCGGCCGGGCCACCATCCGGGACGTGGCGGAACGAGCGGGCGTCTCCGTCGCCAGCGTCTCGCGCGTCCTGTCCGGCAACTATCCGGTCTCGGACGAACTGCGCCGACGCGTGATGAAGGTCGTACGGGACCTGGACTACGTCACCAACGCCCACGCCCGCTCCCTCGCCGGCGGCGGCACGCCGACGGTGGCCATTCTCATCAACAACATCACGGGTGCCGCGTTCGCGCACGTGGCCAAGGGAGTCGAGGGTGCCGCCTCACTGCGCGGCTGGCTCTCGCTGGTCGGCACCACCGGGGACGACCCGGAGCGGGAACTCGCGCTGGTGAACCTCATGCGCCAGCAGGGCGTCGCCGCGGTGATCCTACTCGGCGGCGCGTACGACTTCGACGAGTACCAGCTGAGAATGGCCCGGTTCGCCCGCTCCCTCGACGCGGCGGGCTCGCATCTCGTACTGGTCGGCAGGCCGCCGTTGGAGGGCGACGTACCGGCCACGACGGTCGACTACGACAACGAGGGCGGCGCCTACGCCATGGCCAGCCACCTGCTGTCCGCGGGCCATCGCCGCGTCCTGGTACTGCCGGGCCCTGCCGAACTCACCACGGCGCAGGGCCGGTTGAGAGGCGCCCGGCGGGCCTTCGAGGCGTACGGCGTGCCCTTCGATCCGGACCTGGTGCTGCACGGCCCGTACAGCTATGAGCATGGGTACGACGCCGTCGAGGAGGGCCTGCGGCGGGGACTCGACTTCACAGCCGTGCTCGCGGGGACCGACGTGGTCGCCGCGGGTGCCATGCAGGCCCTGCGCACGGCCGGGAAGAGAGTGCCCGAGGACGTCTCGATCGTCGGCTACGACGACATCCCCCTGGCCTCCCAGCTCACTCCGCAGCTGACGACCGTGCACGTCCCGTACGAGGAGATGGGCCGCGTCGCACTGCGCGCGGTGGCCGACCGGCGAGAGGGCGGCGCCGGCCGCCGCAAGAGCGGCGACGGCGAGCACTTGGTGCTGGGTACACATGTCGTCGTACGGCACTCCGTCCAGCCACCCGCACAGCGGGCTTAGCGTGTTTCGCGGCAGCGTTACGTAAGCGTTTTCACAGCGTTTTCGCGGCTCATCAAGGGCGTGCACCGCGCGGGCAGAAGGCCGCGCGGCCATCGCCCAAGCGCCTCCCACCTGTGCACTTTCCCTCTCGCACCGGGGCGCACCGGGGTGCACCGCAGCGTTCCGGATAACCCCACGGACAACCCGGCGTAACAATTTTCGGCAGACCTCTTGCTAGGGACTGACCGCTCGGCCTACCGTCCACAGCAACCGCTTACTACCGCTTCTGCTTGGCCCGACCTCCCGCAACCGCGAGCCGACCCGACGGTTTTCCGGCCGCCGTTTCCCGGCCGGCGCGGAGCCGCCGTCCTCTCGTTCTGAGAACGCCAACCTCCCGAAGGATCACGGTCAGATGAACTCCATCAGCCCCCGCAGAAGAGTCGTCCACGCCGCCGTCGCGGGTCTCGCGCTGACCGGCCTGCTCACCGCGTGCGGTGGATCCGGTTCCGGAGACTCGTCCTCCTCCGGTCCGGTCACCCTCCCCTTCTGGGGCTGGGCCAACGGCCAGGAAGCCGTCGTCAAGGCCTTCAACGCGAGCCACAAGGACATCAAGCTCAAGTACACGAAGGTCACCGACCAGCTGACCATGCAGAAGCAGCTGACCAACGCCGTCAAGGCCGGTAACGCCCCCTGTCTGGTGCAGAACACCGCCGAGTACGTGACCACGTGGGTTTCGCAGGGTGCCCTCGCCGACATCACCAGGTACGTCGAGGCCGACAAGGACAAGTTCAACGCCGGCGCCTGGGCCGGTGCCCAGGTGCAGGGCAAGGTCTACGGCGTTCCCACCAGCTCGGCGCCCGCCTTCACCATCTACCGCACCGACATCTTCCAGAAGTACGGCCTGAAGGCTCCGTCGACGTGGGACGACTTCATCGCCGCCGGGAAGGTACTGAAGAAGCACGGCATCAAGCTCACCAACTACGCCGGTGAGGACCCGAGCACGCTCGAGGTGCTCGCGATGCAGGCCGGGGCGCACTGGTACAGCATCGACGGCAACGCGTGGAAGGTGAACTTCCAGGACACGGGCACCCTCAAGGCCGCGCAGACGATCCAGGAGATCATCGACAACGACCTGAACTCCAAGCTCTCCTTCGCCGACTACGCGGCCGTGCAGCGCAACTACGACCAGGGCGGCACGGCGACCCGGCAGATCTCCACCTGGCAGATGGCCGGCATGGTCCAGAACTTCACGAAGTCCAACGGGAAGTGGGCCCTGTCCCCGTGGCCGACCTTCAAGGGTGAGGCGGCCAAGACCCCGGCCGGAACCAACCAGAGCGGCGGACTGACCCTGGTCGCCAAGCAGTGCAAGAACCAGGAGCAGGCGGCCCAGGCGGCTCTGTGGATGTCCACCGACACCGGCGCGGTCAAGACCATGGCGAGCCCGGCCACCGGCAACGGCGTCATGCCCGCGCTGGCCGACAGCGGCTCGTACGTCGCCGAGGCCATCTCCGACAAGCTGCTCGGGGACAACTACGAGCCGGGCAAGAAGATCGTGACGGACAGCCTGAACACGGTCACCGGCGACTGGACCTTCGGCCCGGACTGGACCGCGATGTTCACGGAGATGCAGAGCGGCTGGGCCAAGGTCATCAACAAGGACCAGAAGGTCACCGACCTGCTGGCCCACATGCAGGAGTGGACGGTGGGCGACCTCAAGTCCCGCGGCATCAGCGTCAAGAACTAAAGGCTCCCCGCATGATCCGCTCCCAGCGCTGGAAGGGTGCCGCCTTCACGGTGCCCTTCCAGCTCGGCTTCGTCTTCCTGTATCTCGTCCCGATCGGCTACGCCGTCTACCAGTCCCTGTTCCTGGAACAGCAGTCCGGACTCGGCCTCGGCGGCGCCACGCAGAAGTTCGTCGGCCTGGACAACTACCAGCACGGCCTGACCGATTCGGCGTTCATGAACTCCGTCCTGCGGGTGTTCCTGTTCGCCTGCGTCCAGATCCCGGTGATGCTCGCCGTCAGCCTGCTGCTCGCCCTGTTGCTGGACGCGCTCACCGCACGGGCGGCCGGCAGGTTCCGGATCCTGCTGCTGGTCCCGTACATGATCCCCGGTGTGGTCGCCGCCATCGTGTGGATCAACCTCTACAGCCCCACGGTGGGCCCGCTGACATCGCTGGGCGACCTCTTCGGTTTCCACTGGAACTTCTTCGCGCCCTCGATGGTCTGGCCGTCCATCGGCAACCTGCTCACCTGGCACGGTATCGGCTACAACATGGTGATCATCTACTCGGCGCTCCAGGGCGTGCCCCGCGACCTGTTCGAGGCCGCACGCCTCGACGGCGCCTCCGAGGTGCGCATCGCGCGCAGCATCAAGATCCCGTACGTGCGCGGAGCCCTGGTACTGACCGGCCTGCTGTCCATCATCCAGATGCTGCAGATCTTCAACGAGCCCGCGCTGCTCAGGAACGTCACACCGCAGACGGTCGACGACAGCTTCACCCCGATCATGATCATCTACAACCAGGCGTTCAACGCCGGCAACTACCACTACGCCGCGGCCCTGTCGGTGCTGCTCGCCCTCATCCTCGGCGTCGCCTCCTTCCTCTTCTACCGGTTCACTTCGAAGGAGGTCGACTGATGATGCTGACGGAACATCGGAGCGAGAACACCACCAAGCGGCCCCCCGCCCGCCCCGTCCGTCGGCTCACCCGCCCCGACGACGCCTCCCGCGGGCGGGGTGGCCAGCGCTTCCTCCTGGTCGGTCTGATCCTGGCCAGTGCCTACAGCCTCTTCCCGGTGTGGTGGCTGATCGTCGCCGCCACCAAGGACCGGACCGGGCTGTACCAGAGCAACGGCCTGTGGTTCTCCGGCATGCACCTGTGGGACAACCTGCACCAGCTGTTCACCTACGAGGACGGCATCTTCCTGCGCTGGACCGCCAACTCCTTCCTGTACGCGGGAGTCGGCTCCCTCGGCGGCACCCTGATCGCCCTCGCCACCGGATACGGCCTGGCCCGCTTCGAATTCCCGGGGCGAGGCGTGGTGTTCGCATGTGTCGTGGGATCGTTTCTGATCCCGCTCGCCCTGCTGACCCTCCCCCTGTACCTGCTGTTCTCGGAGATCGGGCTGGTCGACACCCCGTGGGCCATGCTCATCCCCTGCCTGATCAACCCGTTCAGCGTGTACCTGGCCAAGGTCTACACCGAGGCCACGATCCCCTTCGAACTCCTGGAGGCGGCCCGCCTCGACGGTGCCGGGGAGCTGCGGATCTTCTTCAGCATCGTGCTGCGGATGATGACGACAGGCGGCGCCACCGTGTTCCTGCTCGCCTTCGTCAACACCTGGAACGCGTTCTTCCTCCCGCTGACCGTGCTGCGCGGCGAGAAGAACTGGACCCTCAACATCGGCCTGTACAACTGGACCGGCAAGCGGCTGGAGTCCGGCATCGACCTGACGAGCCTCGTCCTGACCGGCGCGCTGCTCTCCATCGTGCCGATGGCGATCATGATGGTCGCGATGCGCCGCTACTGGCGCACCGGTGTCACCCTGGGGGCCCTCAAATGACCGCACCCCGGACCGTGGCGCGCAACCCCGTCATCCGCGGCTTCGCCCCGGACCCCTCGCTGATCCGGGTCGGCGAGTGGTACTACGTGGCCACCAGCTCGTTCGAGTGGTTCCCCACCATCCCCCTCCACCGGTCCCGGGACCTGGCGCACTGGGAGTACGCGGGACATGTGCGAGGCGCGGTCCCGGGGGACTCGCTGGCCGGGGTTCCCGACTCGGGCGGCATCTGGGCGCCGTCGCTGAGCTGGGACGGCGAGCGGTTCTGGATCGTCTACTCGATCGTGCGCTCGGTGGGCACCGTCTACTTCGACCTGGACACGTACGTCACCACCGCCACCGACGTGGCCGGGAAGTGGACCGCCCCGCGCCGCGTCACCAGCCATGGCTTCGACCCCGCGCTCTTCCACGACGAGGGACGGCTGTGGCTGCTCAACATGCAGAGCGACCACCGTCCCGGCGGCAAGCGCTTCGCGGGGATCGTGCTGACCGAACTCGACCGCGACACCCTCGCCCCGCTCGGCGACACGCGCCTGCTGCTGCAGCACGAACGGCTCATCGAGGGGCCCAAGTTGCTGCGGCGCGACGGCTGGTACCTGCTCGTGCTCGCGGAGGGCGGCACGGGATTCGAGCACGGCGTGCTGGTGGCGCGCAGCCGGACCGTGACCGGTCCGTACGAGCTCGACAGCCGGCCCCTGCTGACGGCCCGGGACGCCCCTGAAGTGCCGTTGCAAAAGGCCGGGCACGCGGAACTGGTCCAGACGCCGGACGGCGAGTGGTTCATGAGCCATCTGGCGGCCCGCCCGCTGCGGACCCCGGACGGACCCCGTTGCACCCTCGGCCGCGAGACCGCGATCCAGGGCGTGACCTGGGACGCGGACGGCTGGCCCCGGCTGCGCCAGGGCGGCCGGCACCCGGCGGTCGAGGTCGACGTACCCGCTCGCCCCGGCCCACGGCCCCCGGCTGCTGGGCCCTGTCGTCACATTCCCGTCTGCCCCGCGACGACAGGACCCATGACCGACGCGCTGTCCTGGCCGTGGAGCACCCTGCGCGCATACCCGGATCCGTCCTGGGCCGACACCAGCGGCCGTCCCGGCTGGATCCGACTGCGCGGCCGTCAGGGCCCGGAGTCCCGGTGGGAGCAGAGCCTGCTCGCCCAGCGGATCACGGAGCACCGCGCGGAGGCCGAGGTCACGGTCGAGGCCGCGCCGCGCACCTTCACCCAGGCCGCGGGCCTGGTGCTCTGGTACGACACCGCGTCGTATCTCACGCTCGATCTGACCTGGGCCGAGCCCGAGGGCGAGCCACAGCGTGGCCAGCAGTGGAAGGGCACCGGCCGCACGGTGCTCAGTCTGCTGGAACGCGACGAGGAGGGCGCCCGGCAGGTGGCAGTCGACGACATCGACACGGGTGGTCCGGTCACCCTGGGTGTGACCGTCGACGGCGCCGACGCACAGTTCTGGTACCTGCGAGACGGGGAGCGCACGCCGATCGGGCCGCCGCTCGACTTCAGCCGCCTGTCCGACGACTACGGATCCCGGCTGCGTTTCACCGGCGCGTTCGCCGGTATCCGCGCCCACGACCTCGTCGACGCCGCCTTCACCGCCGACTTCACCGGCTTCCGGCTCACCTGCACGCCCGGGTGACCTCCCGTCGGCGTTCGATGTTTCGAAAGTTTTGGCCAGCGTGATCCTGCGAATACCCGCCTCTTCACGCCCGTATGGAGGCGGGCTTACTGTAGGAAGCGCTTACCATACGTCGCTCGGCTCTCCTTGCGTGAGCAGCGCGACGTGAAACTTTCGATGGCCCTCGGGCGGGCCGGAGAGGCGGTTTCTCGATGGCCCGTACCGGGAGCGGGAGCACGGCGGTCGGACCCACCCTGGCAGTTGTCGCCCGCGCGGCCGGGGTGTCGGTGCCCACGGCGTCGAAGGTCGTCAACGGCCGGGAGGACGTGGCCCCGGAGACCCGCCGCCGCGTCACCGAGGCCCTCGACCACCTCGGCTATGTCCGCAGACCCCGCTTCGAGGCGACAAAACCTCCGGGGCTGGTCGACCTCGTTCTGCACTCACTGGAGAACTCCGGGTCGGGGGCGGTACTGCACGGCGTGGAGGGCGCGGCGCACGACGCGGGCCTGGAGGTGGTGGTCTCGGCGGGTCTGAACAGGAGCGGGGGCGGGCGCCCGGAGCGCGGCTGGCTGGACAAGCTCACCACGCGCGGCTCGGCAGGCGTACTGTTCAACCTCGCCGAGCTCACCCCGTCCCAGTACGCCTGGCTCGACCAGCACCGCATCCCGTTCGTGATGATCGACCCGGTCCTCGAACCACCGCCCGGCGTGGTGTCGGTGGGCGGGGCCAACTGGCAGGGCGGGGTACTGGCGACGGAGCACCTCCTCTCCCTCGGCCACGAACGCATCGCCGTCATCGGCGGCTACCGCCGCAAGATGTGCGGCAGCGCCCGTGTCGCCGGCTACCGCTCGGCCCTCGCCTCGGCGGGCATCAAGCACCGCCCCGAGTACGTCCGTTACGGCAGCTTGAATGAGACCGGCGCCCACCGTCGCATGCTGGAACTCCTCGACCTGCCGGAACCGCCCACCGCCGTCTTCGTCTGCTCCGACAAGATGGCCCTGGGCGCCTACCAGGCCCTGTCCGAAAGGAAGTTGAGCGTCCCGGACGACATCAGCGTGGTCGGCTTCGACGACCTTCCCGAGTCCCGCTGGGCCACCCCGGCCCTCACCACCGTCCGCCAGCCGCTCTCCGAGATGGCGGCGACGGCACTGCGCCTGCTGGTGCGCATGATGGCGGGCGAGCAGCCGGAGGGCACGCGTACGGAGCTGTCGACGCGTCTGGTGGAACGGGCGAGTACGGGGCCGGTGGCGAGTGCTCAGCGGGCGGCCGCCCAGGTGATGCCGCCGAGCAGATGCGCACGGAAGCCGGGGTCCTCGTACGCCTCCGAGGCGTGCCCGAGCGCGGTGTAGAAGACCCGGCCCGCGCCCTGCTCCCGGCACCACACGAGGGGATGGTCCCGGCCCATGCCCCCGCCCTCGTACGAGGATTCGTCGGCGGAGACGAGGACGCGGACCGAACCACGCGGACTGGCGCGGAAGTCGTACCACTCATCCGTGAACTCCCAGACGGGTGGGAGGTGTTCGGTCGCCGGATGCCCGTGGTCCTCGACGAGCGCCTTGCCCGGCTGGTACTCCGGATGCCGGTCGAAGCGTGCGCCGAGGAGCTCGCCGTAGTACGGCCAGTCGTACTCGGTACAGGCGGCGGCGTGCACCCCGACGAACCCGCCGCCGCCCTCGACGTACGCCGCGAGCCGGGTCCGCCCCTGAGGGGTCAGCACATCCCCGCTGGTGGAGAGGAAGACGACCGCCGCGTACGGGTCGAGGGGCGTCTCGAAGGCGCCGGGGTCCTCGGTGGCGTCGACGGCGAACCCGTGTGCCGCGCCCAGCGACCGTACGGCGGTGACGGCGTCCGGGATGGAGTCGTGCCGGTAGCCGGTGGTGCGGGTGTAGACGAGAACGCGGGAGATCACGGGACCGAGTCTATTTCCGCGGTGGGGCGAGCCCCAACGAGGCGGTCATCGAGGACCCAGAAGCCGTTGGCGGGCACGATCTTCACAGAGGCGGTGAACGGGATGATGCCCAACTCGACCGTGTCCATACCGATCATGCCGGTCAGCCGGTCGAGCTGTGCGCCGAGTACCGAGGGAGGGCAGATCATTGAATCCTCCCCCTCGTGAGCGAGGGGGATTCCTGGCTCAGGCCGCCTCCCGGAGCAGCGCTCCGGGAGGTCTTGCGCCTTCGGCACCAGCCGGGTTGAGACCAGCCCGGACGAGCATCACGCGGGCTGAGTTCTTGTCCCTGGGGGACACGGCTTGGCACGCGGTGCAGGTGTAGGTACGTTCGGACAGCGGCAGTGCGTGCTTGGTTCTCGCTCCGCACGATGCGCAGTCCATGGTGGTGTGCGCGGGATGCACAAGGCGGACGTCCCGCCCGTGCTTTTGGCCCATCTCGATCAGGGCCTTCTTGGTGGCGCCGATCGCGGCATCCGCCGCCTTGCGCGCCATCGAGGTTTTGGCGAGGAACTTCGGGCGGAAATCCTCCACTGCGATCGCGTCATGGTCGCGGACGACCTTCTTGGCCCACTTGCGGGCGGTGTCCCGCCGCTGCCGGGCGGCCTTCTTGTACGCCTTCGCGCGCAGCTTCCCGGCCTCGCGGTAGCCCTTCGAGCCCGGCTGCCCCCTGGCGGGTCTGCGGCGGGCCATCATCCGGTCGTACCGCGACAGTTTCGCCTGGGCTTTACGGCCGTGCTCGGCGTGGGGCAGGTCGTGGGCATCACTCGTGGTGGTGGCGGTCTCCTTCACGCCCCAGTCGACACCGATCACCGCACCCGTCCTGGGCAACGGCTGGATCTCGGCAGGGACAACGAACGAGGCGTACCAGTGGCCGACGCTGTCCCGGTACACCCGCACCGAGGAGGGATCGGCGGGCAGGTCGCGGGACCACACGACCCTCAGCACGATGTTGCCCGCGAGGTGCAGGAGACCGTCTTTCAGCCGGAAGCCGCGCTTGGTGTAGTTCAGACTCGGGACGGCGTCGCGCTTCTTCTTCCACTTGGGCATCCCGGCCCGCCGCCGCATCGCAAGCCGGTCCTTGATGTCCTTGTGCGCCTTGGCACGGGACTTCCCGAAATCCCGGATGATCTGCTGCTGCGGCACCGACGAGCCCTCTCGCAGCCACGGAGTGCGGGTGCGGGCCCCGGTCAGCATTCTGTCGAGCTGTGCCGGACCGCACGTCTGCTTGTCCTCACCCTCGGGCCGGTGCTGGTTCCGGGTGTGCGCGGCCCTGGACTTGGCGACGCACTCGTTCCACACCCACCGGCACCGGTTCCACTCGGCTTCCAGAGCGGTGCGGGCAGCGGACGACACGCGCAGCCGGTACGTGTACCGGGCACGCCCGGCCTCGTCGACTTCACTTGGCGTCATCACGCGGCCAACGTAGCGTCATGATTCGTTTCTCACTCCGGATCCCGGCAGCCCTACACGAACGGGTGACCGAACGGGTGACCGCTCAGGCCACTGCGGACCGGCAGTCCCTCAACTCCGAGATCCTCCACCTCCTGGAGGTCGCCCTCGCCGCTCCCCGGGCGGACACCGGATCGCCCGGCGGCGATCCGGCTTCTCCTGCCCCGCCACGCGGGAAGCCGGACTCCTCCCCGGCCTGAAGGCCGGGGCACCCTCCGGTCACCAGGTGAACGCAACGCGGCCTCCCACATCAGCACGTGAAGCTTGCGACCCGACCGGTACAGCCACTCCTGGCGCTGCACCCGGGCGCGCACGGCGTCCTCGATGTCGTTGGCCGGGCCGAGCAGCTCCGAATAGCGCTGGATGACGTGGCGTGCGTACTCGGGGGTCTGCATCAGACCGGCGACTACTGACTCTTCCCACACCCATATCTCCGAGGTGCGCTCGATCTCCTTGCTCAAGCCCTCGTGCAGTGGCTTGAAGCCGTTCGCCAGGGCGCGACGCCACGACCTGATCTGGGACTCGAATCCGGCGAGACGGGCGGCGAGTTCGGGATACAAATCCGGCCGCTCGGTCGCTTCGGCCCATGCCCGGAGGTCCTCGGGGGTTGCCGTCTGTTTGCCGTTCTCCAGCTTGCTGACCTTGGAGCCCGGCCAGCCGAGCCGCTGCGTGAGTTGCCGACCGGTGAGCCGGCCGCCAGGGCACGAGAAGCGGAGTTCACGGAGCCGCGTCCCCAACGCCGCTCGTGCCTGCTGGTAGTCAGTACTCACCGGTCGCGCGCGCTACTCGGTCGTGGCCACCTGCGCGTCGAACTGGTCGTACGACACAGCGTGGTGCATGGCCGCGTCGCGCACGATGGAGTACCGCACGACCTCCGCGGGCTCCGTGATCAGTTCGATGTTGAGCAGGTTGTCGTCATCGTCGAAGTGCAGCAGGGCGACGAGGCGCGAGTCGAAGATCCAGAAGTCCTCGGCGGGCAGACCGGCCCGGTCCGCATTCTCCCGCCACAGGTAGCGGATGTCCTCCCCGACGGCCGCGTTGTGCCGGGCGTAGTCGAGCAGGAACAGCAGTTCCGTGGTGGGCGGGTTGTCGGCGATGCGGACGCGGCCAACCTGCTTGCCAGCGTCCGTCTGGCGGCGGATGTTGATGAACCAGGGTTCGCTGGGGTCCCAGGTGGAGGATCCGGTGGCCAGGAACGCCTGATAGTCGGGGTCCTGGCGGTCCGACGCATAGCCGCGTCGCGTCTCCAGGCGCCAGGCGGTGTGTTCGAAGGTCTCGAAGAGGCGCCGGAAGGTGTCCCGGTCGACCAGTTCGGGCACCCGCTCCATCTCCTTCGGTCCCCAGTTCACGAGCAGTTCGCGCGACACGACCACGGCGACCTCTCGTACCCGCCCGGGGCGGTCCGGCCGTAGATCCCCCAGCGTAGGGGACACCAAGACCCGCACGCGGCCACAGTCGTCAGAAGGGCACGCCCGCGCGCTTGGCGAGGCGGGTCAAGCGGGGGTTGCTCCGGCGGTGCAGCGAGGTCAGCACGCGCATCAGCTCCTGTGACGTCGGGTGGACGCGGGCCATCTCGGGCGCGACCTCCCACGCTTCTTCGAGCGATTCGAGTGCAGCGTCACGGTCGCCCAGGGCGAGGTGCGACCGGCTGAGGTTCATGTGCAGAGGGCCGATGCGGGTGGCCGGTAGCGAGGTGCCGCCCCGGATCAGGTCGTCGGCAGTGTCCAGCGCGGTGCGGTGCTGGTCCATATCGGAATACGTCGAGATGACGTGCGTCGCGGTCTGGTCGGGCCCGAAGTGGATACCGTGCTCGTCGGCGTCCTCGCCGTACTCCTCGGCCGTCCGCCACGCGGCCTCAATGTGCTGCCGGGCGGTGGCCTTGTCCTTGAGCCGACCGGCCAGCGTCAGGCCACGCAGGTGCAGGATGCCCAGGCCGAACGCGCGGTCACGGCCGTGCAAGGTCGTCTCGGCCTCCACAATCGCGCGGTCCACGATGGCCAGCCCACCCCCGAAGTCGCCGGAGTTCAGGAAGGTCCCGGCCTCGTCCCTGGCGGCCACCGTGGCGGCGATCGGGTTCGCCCGTTCGGCGGCCAGCCTCTGCTTCATAACGGCCAGCTCGGCGAGGTGCATCCAGCGGTGCCGGGCGGCCAGCCAGTAGACCACCGAGTACGTGTCGGCGACGCGCGTCCAGGCGTCGGGCGACTGGGTGGCGTGCGCGAAGTTAGTCGTCCGGGTCAGCACGCCCGGGGTCTTCTGCAACACGGCCGACAGCTCGGTCCGGTAGCGGTGTTCGTTCAGCTCGGCCAGCTCGCTCGGCAGGTCCTCGGGGTGAGGCGGAGGAGCGTCGGGGATGTCGAACCGCCGGATGGCGTCGTTCAAGGCGGTCACGCTGGCCTCGTCGGCCTTGGTCACCGGCGCGGTGCCGAGCAGCTCATCGAGGGTCATCCGCATGGCCTGCGCGAGGGACGCGGCGATGCTCTGCGTCAGCGCGCGGTCGCCCACCTCGATCTTGCTGAGCAGCGAGACCGACACGCCCGCCCGCCGGGCAAGGGCGACCTGACTCAGGCCGCGTTCCTTGCGGCAGACCGCAACGTTCGTACCAGGTCCGGGAATCTTGGTCGCGCTCATACCGTGCGTCTTCCGCTCGATTGCCGTTACCTCCCATCGTCTCACCGCGGCCACTCACGTGCCCTGGTGTTGTGCAAGAGGTGTGCAAGTTCGGTTTGCGCGGTGGCAGTTCTCTTGGGTGACACACGTATGCCCAGGTGGGACGAGAGGTCATGGCACAGACATACGAGAAGCAGCCGACGATGCTCAGCCACGGTGAATTGCCCTACCCAATGGGGACGCTCGTTGAGGACACGCTATCGAAACGCACGGGCGAGCTTCACGGCGTGATCGAGGAGCGCATCAAGGAGGGCAACAAGGTCATCAGCCGAACGGCATACCTCCGGCCGGAAGGCGGTGGCACGGAATGGGACGTCCCTTTGGCCCGCATCCGGCCCGTCGAGAGCCATTAGATGTCCCCACCAAACGCGCGGCCCTCATCACCCCGGGCGACGTCATCGGCTACGAGGGCGAGTGGCGCACCGTCAAGACCGCCACGACCGCCCGGGGTCCGATGGGCGGGTTAGCCGTCGTGGTCACCTGGGAGGAGGGCGGCACGGCGCGGTTCCCCGCCGGGGACGAACTCCTCCTCGGAGAACCAGACTCCACCTGACCAGCACTTGAGCCCCACCCCAATTCGACTGGGGTGGGGCTCAGTTGCGCCTTGCCGAAGATCGCGCCGGTATGCGCTAACCTGTGTGCATCGGGGTTGAAGCCCCGGGCGCACCTGAGCGCCCCTACGAGTTGGGAAGTCAGGACGACCCAGAATTTGTATTGGTGGGCGCGGATCTTCGCCATCGTGCCCTGACGCAAGCCAGTGCGGAACTCGGTCGAACTCTTAGTAGATTGACTCTCAGTCTTGCGTGACCCCCTGGACAGATGCGTCCAGGGTCCGAAGACATTTACGTCCGCGTCAGCGTAGGTGTCTCGACCCGAACCGTAGGGTTCGGATCGAGGCTGCCTGCGCACCCGATCCGACCCATGACAGGGAAGGTAAGGATCGGTGGACGGCACCACCCTCATCATCATCGTTCTCGCCATCGCTGGCGTGGTGACCATCACGCTGTACGTCCTCAAGGGCGTGCTCGATCAGCTCCCCGACGTCTTCGACTCCGCCGGACGGGCGCGCGATGCATGGGACCGGCTGACCAAGAAGAACGGCGAGGCTCCCCAACCCGAGGAGCCGCCGACTCCGCTGGCACCCCCGGCCAGCAGCGAGGAGCCGCCTGCCGCCGCATAGGTCATCCCGGGTTTCCGTGGGGTCTCGGAGCGCACGAGACCCCGTCCCGGGGCACCGGGCCCGGCAGGCACACGAGAGGCCACGGGAGATACCGCCCGTGACCACGTGCTCTGCGAGGGGGTAACTCAGGCGGCGATGGCCACCCGGAACCGGATCGGCGCCAGAACGGTGCGCCCGCGAAGAGGTGTGGGCACCCCTATCGTGAACCGCCCAAGCTTCTGCGATGCGCCCGGTAGCGGGCGAGTCGCTGCGGTACTCGGCTGCGATCGGCCGGAGAGCCTCTCACACACCTCATAGATGCATACAGGCCTCACGTATCGATCCGGCCCATCGATCGCTGTCGGCTGCTACCACTCAGAGGCACCAACGTCCGATTCGTTCAAGACCAGCCGCCGGCGCCCTGCCTACCGTGGCCGCATGAGTCCACGATTCGATGTGATCGGCCTCGTCGTCAGCGACATGGCCGCCGCCCTCGCCTTCTACCGCCGCCTCGGGCTCGTCTTCCCCGACGGCGCCGAGGACCAGCCGCATGTCGAGGCCGAACTGCCCGGCGGGCCCCGGCTGGCGCTGGACACCGAGGAGACGATCCGGTCGTTCCACGCGGGGTGGCGGCCGCCGGGCGACGGGGGCGGCCGGGTGTCGCTCGCCTTCGTCTGTGACGGTCCGGCGGAGGTCGACTCCGTGTACGAGGACCTGGTCGGCGCCGGGTACCACGGCGAGCTCAAGCCGTGGGACGCCTTCTGGGGCATGCGGTACGCGGTCGTGCACGACCCGGACGGCAATGGCGTCGACCTGTTCGCACGGCTCCCCGAGTAGGCCGCCCACGCCCCGACGGTCCTACGAGCGGGGATTGACCATCGCCGGGCAGGAGTTCCACAGCTCCACCCCGGCCCCGGTCAACTCCAGTACCGCGCGCTGTTCCTCGGGAGTCCACGCGACGCTCTCGCCTCCGAACAGCTTCTCGTAGGCGCTGTTGTGGAGTGGTCCCTGCTGCGGCAGCCGGTGGACCGCGTCGAGGCCTCGAGCCAGATCCTCGAAGAAGTTCCACGCCTCCAGCACCCTGCCCGGCGGGACCTGTCGGCGCACCGGATCCTCCAGCCAGTGCTGAACACGGCGGAGTTCCAGCGTGTCGACCTCGGAGGCGGCCGGCTCCCGGCCCCGTCGGCGCACATACACCCGCGCCTGTCGAGCCGTCACGAACACCGGGACGTGCCGGCGGCCGGCTTCCGGCACCGTGAACACCTGGTCGGGTTCGTCGCCCCGCCCACCGATCCACAGGATTACGGCACTGCGTCCGCGCCCGCGCACCCGGTACGCATAGAGGCTCCGCCTTGCTCCGCGGTGTCCGGTCGCGAAAACATCTGCCGTCTCGATCTCTCCCACACCCTCACACTGACAGGACCCATCAAATCCGTCGCGGCAGTTTCCCTGATGCGGGCAGAGCCATGCAGAGCCATGAGGAGCGGGCGAGCAGCTCCCCCAGCGGCATGCCCGCCAACTCCCTTACGTCCCGCGCCAGATGGGCCTGGTCCGCGAAGCCCGACCGGGCCGCCGTGTCCGCGAAGCGCACCCCGGTCCGGGCGAGGGCGAGTGCCCGTTGCAGGCGCAGGACGCGGGCCAGGGTCTTCGGTCCGTAGCCGAACGCGGCCAGGGAGCGTCGGTGCAACTGGCGTGCGCTCAGGTCGAGGTGGTCCGCCGTCGCCGCGATCGAGTGCCCGGCGTCCAGGGCCGTCACGATCTCTCGCAGCAGCGGATCAGGCGGGGACGCGTCTGCTGCCCGGTCCAGCGCCACCTCTTCGAGTGCGGCCACCGGATCGGTCGCCGCGTCGACCCGCGCGGTCAGGCGGCGCACCTCCGACGGAAGCCACAGTTCCGCCAGGTCCACGCGCATATCGCGGAGTTCGTCGGCCGGAACGCCCAGGAACGTCGGCGCCGTACCGGGGAAGAAGCGGACCCCCGCCCAGCCGCCGGGCACACCGTCGGGAACGTACGCGCGGGTGTCGGGGCCTGCGACCAGCAGCCGTCCCTCGGTCCACAGCAGGTCCATGCAGCCGTCGGGGAGGACGGGGCCCGCGGCCGTGGCGGGCCCGGACAGAGCGCGGCTCCACACCACCGCGCCCGGCAGCCGGGACGCCCGCTCCACGTACACGTCCGTCACGCTACTCCGCCCGTGTCCGGTGCTCCTGCGGGCTGACGCCGTACACCCGTTTGAAGGCGCTGGACAGTGCGAACGCGCTGCCGTAGCCGACGTGGCGGGCGATCGCGTCGAGCGTGTCGTCCGTTTCGCGCAGGCGGTCGGCGGCCAGGGCGAGGCGCCGGTCCATGAGGTACGTCATCGGGGGCTCGCCCACGAGTTCGCTGAAGCGGCGGGCCGGCGCGGCCCGGGAGACCCCGGCCTTGGAGGCGAGCGTCGCCACCGCCCAGGGGTGTGCCGGGTCGCCCTGGACGAGTCGCAGCACCCGGCCGACGACGGAGTCCGCGAGCGCCCGGTACCAGGCGGGGACCTCGGCCTCGGGGCAGGAGAACCAGGGGTAGGTGCACGCGCCGCCCGGCAGGATCACCGCCTGGGGCGGGGTCGCCGGGTCGTCGGCGGGCGCTCTCCCGCGTCCGGCACGACCCAGGCCTCGCCGCACACCACGAGCTTGATCGTCAGCGGGGCGCGGTCATCGACGTGCGGGACATCGCGGAGGTCGTGGTGGCCGCGCTGACGGCGGGCGACCGGTACGTCAGGCAGGACGTCGCCCTCTCCGGGCCCCGGCGGCTGAGCTTCCGGGAGGCGGTCGCGGAGATCTCGGAGGCGACGGGCGGTGAGCTGACGTACCTCCCGGTGACGGCGCGCCGGTACGGCGTCCGGCTGGCCGGGTTCGGGGTGCCGCCGGAGGAGGTCGAGTTCCTCGTCGATCTCTTCGAGAGCGCGCACGGGACGCCGCGGGGGCGGGCGCGTGGAAGGGCTGGGTTCGGGCGGGACCCCGGTTTTCGCCCCCGCCGCCCCTACCCGTCCCCTCCCGTTCCTGGGGGCTGGGCGCGCGGTTCCCCGCGCCCCTGACAGGGCGCGTCCCCCGCAGGGGTCCTACTCCTCCGGGCAGTGGTCGTCGCCGTGGTTCTTGCGCGGGTGGTGAGTGCTCTTCACATGGGTTCGGAGGCGGGACGTCACGTCCTCCGGGGGCAGGAAACGCGACCAGCGTTCCGGGAACTCGGAGGGCATGTCCGGGTCGTCGGGGTCGGGCTCGGCGGCGCGGTGGGCGGCGGCGCGGGCGACGTACTCGGCGGCCTGCTCCTGGCGCAGGCGCTCGTTCGCGGCGCGGGCCGCGGCCGTGGCGGCGGCCGGCCAGACCCGGTCGATTGCGGCGTTGACCGCGGCGCCGACCAGGACCGCGAAGGCGGACACACCGATCCAGAGGAGGACGGCGACGGGGGCGGCGAGTGAGCCGTAGATCGTCGGGCCCTCGACGGTGCTGGTCAGGTAGATGCGGAGCAGGAAGCTGCCGAGGACCCACATGGCGAGGGCGACCAGGGCGCCGGGCACGTCCTCCACCCAGGGTGAGCGGACCGGCACTGACACGTGATACAGCGTGGTCAGGAAGACGACGGAGAGCACGATGACGACAGGCCAGTACAGGACCTGCACGAGCGTCGCCGACCACGGCACGATCTGCACCACCGCGTCCGGACCCGCGACCATCAGCGGCAGCGCGATCGAGCCGATCAGCAGGGCCACGATGAACAACAGGAACGACATCACGCGGGTCGCCACGATCCCTCGGGTGCCGTCGAGGCCGTACATCACGGTGATGGTGTCGACGAACACGTTCACCGCGCGCGAGCCCGACCACAGGGCGAACAGGAAGCCGAGGGAGATGATGTCGGGCCGGCCGCCCTTCATCACGTCGTGGAGGATCGGTTCGGCGATCTGGTGGACACCCTTGTCGGTGAGGACCGTGCGGGAGGCCTCCAGGATGTTGGACTCCAGGCTCGCGATCGAGTGCGCGCCGGTCCAGGCGTCCACATAGCCGAGCAGTCCGATCATGCTCAGCAGCAGGGGCGGCACGGACAGGAGTGTGAAGAAGGCGGCCTCGGCCGCCAGCCCCAGGATCCGGTACTCCATGCACGAGTTGACGGTGTCCTTGAGCAGCAGCCAGGCGGTCCTGCGCTTCGACACGTTCCTGTACAGCGCGCGAGCGCGGTGGAAGCGGCCCGAGGGAGGCCGTTCGGGTGTTTCTTTTGCCTGGTGCACATCCTTACCGTATCCGTATGGCAGCCAGCACCCACACCGTGACCAACCAGGCTCCGCCCCTGGTCGGATATGACGTCTTTGCCGCCGACCGGGCCCTCGTGGAGGCGGTCGAACGGCATCTGGATCCAGGGCTTCTCGACGAGGCGCGCGAGGAGCTTTCCACGCTCGGGCGTACGACGGGCTCCGCGCAGGCGCAGGAGTGGGGGGTGCTCGCCAACGAGAACCCGCCGAAGCTGCGCACCCACGACCGCTACGGCAACCGCGTCGACGAGGTCGAGTTCCATCCCGCCTGGCACCGACTGCTCGGCAAGGGCGTCTCGGCGGGGCTGACGGCGGCCTGGAACCGCCCCGGCGGACACCTCAGGCGCGCGGCCGGCTTCGTCGTCTGGACGCAGGCAGAGGCGGGCCACGGCTGCCCGCTGTCGATGACCCACGCGGCGGTGCCCGCCCTGCGCACCGACCCCGCGCTCGCCGCCCTCTGGGAGCCGCTGCTCACGTCCACCGTCTACGACCAGGGGTTGCGGCCCGCCTCCCAGAAGGCCGGTGTGCTCTTCGGGATGGGTATGACGGAGAAGCAGGGCGGCAGCGACGTTCGGGCGAACAGGACCGAGGCGCGGCCGCTCGCCGAGGACGGGACCTATGAGCTGACGGGGCACAAGTGGTTCTGTTCGGCGCCGATGTCCGACGGGTTTTTGGTGCTGGCGCAAGCTCCGGGCGGGCTGACCTGCTTCCTGGTGCCCCGGGTGCTGGAGGACGGGACCCGGAACGTGTTCCGCATCCAGCGGCTCAAGGACAAGCTCGGCAACAAGTCGAACGCGTCGAGCGAGGTCGAGTTCGACGGGACCTGGGCGCGCCGGGTCGGGGACGAGGGGCGCGGGGTGCGCACCATCATCGAGATGGTCGCGGTGACCCGGCTGGACTGTGTGCTCGGCGCCGCGGCCGTCATGCGGCAGGCCGTCGCGCAGGCCGTGCACCACTGCACCTACCGGGAGGCCTTCGGCGGCAAGCTGATCGACAAGCCGCTGATGCGCAACGTCCTGGCGGACCTGGCGCTGGAGTCGGAGGCGGCGACGACGCTGGCGATGCGCCTCGCGGCGGCGTACGACGACGGCGGCGAGGACGAGCGGGCGTTTCTGCGGCTCGCGGTGCCGGCCGCCAAGTACTGGGTGACCAAGCGCTGCACTCCGGTCGCGGTGGAGGCGCTGGAGTGCCTGGGCGGCAACGGGTACGTCGAGGAGTCCGGTATGCCCAGGCTGCTGCGCGAGTCGCCGCTCAACTCGATCTGGGAGGGCGCGGGCAATGTCCAGGCCCTCGATCTGCTGCGCGCGCTCCAGCGTGAGCCGCAGGCGCTGAACGCGTTCCTGAAGGAGATCGGCCGAGCGCGCGGCGCCGACCACCGCCTCGACGGCGCGATCAAGAACCTGCTGGCCGAACTCGCGGACCTGGACGGTATCGAGGGCCGCGCCCGGCGGCTGGCGGAGCGCATCGCGCTGGTGCTGCAGGGTTCGCTGCTCGTCCAGTACGCGCCCCCGGAGGTCGCCGACGCGTTCTGCGCCTCACGGCTGGGCGGCGACTGGGGTGCGGCCTTCGGCACCCTGCCGCACAGTCTGGATCTCGCCACGGTGGTGGAGCGGGCCCGGCCGGTTTCCTGAGCCGATCTCCGCACCGGGTGGCGCGGGGGTGGTGCTGCGCCGACACGGCACCACCCCCGCTCTCCGGCCCCGTCGTGAGGAGCACGAACGCCGCACGGCGGCGTTGCTCAAGTTTCCGACCCCGTACGGCTGTTCGCCAGGGTTGCAGGGGGTTGCAACTTTTCCGGCTTCTGTGGCCGGACTGTGTCCCTCCGGCGGCGCCGGGCGGCACTATGAGAACAGCAGTCAGTACGGGCCCGGGTGACCGTGGCCGAAAAGGGCCGGGAAGTGGTGGGCCACCCGTGCCCGAGCCCGTCCGGGGAGGATTCCGTGGCGCACTCGCCGATCGACGTGACCCGGCTCGCCGCCCTGGACGCCGCGCAGGCGGCCCGCGTGCTGCGCGAGGTGCGCGACGCCACGCTCGCCGGGCAGCCCGCCCGCGTCGCGCCACGCCCGGTGATCGAGCAGTCCTGGGATCGCATGCTGCGCGGCGGCGTCGACCCCGACCACGACTTCCGGGCCGGGCTGCTGGCCCGCGACGAGGTCGAGCGGCGGCGGCAGACCTCGGAGCTGCGGCACGTCCTGCCGGTGCTGCGTGAGGGGTTGCTCTCGGTCGCGGACGTCGCCCACCACATCATGGTCGTCGCGGACGCGGACGGCCGGGTGCTGTGGCGCGAGGGCAGCGCGTCGGTGCTGCGCAAGGCGGACGGGTTCGGCTTCGAACTCGGCGCGGACTGGCGCGAGGGCGTCGTCGGCACGAACGGCGTGGGCACCCCGCTGGTGACCCGCCGCCCCGTCCAGGTCTTCTCCGCCGAGCACTTCGTGCGCACCCACCACTCGTGGACGTGCACCGGCGCCCCGATCACCGACCCGCGCGACGGCGGTCTGATCGGCGTCGTGGACGTGAGCGGACCGCTGGACACCCTGCACCCGGCCACGCTCGCCCTGGTCGGCTCGGTCGCCAAGCTCGCCGAGGCACGGCTGCGCGAGCTGCACCTGACCTCGCTGGAGGGGCTGCGCGCGGTGGCCGCGCCGGTGCTGGCCCGGCTCGGCGGGCGCGCCCTCGCGGTGGACCAGGACGGCTGGACCGCCGCGGTCACCGGGATGCCGTACACGAACCGGCTCGCGCTGCCCAAGGCACTCGCCCCCGGGCGGAGTTGGCTGCCGTCCCTCGGGCCCTGCGAGGTGGAACCGCTGCCCGGCGGCTGGCTGCTCCGGGCCGCCGACGAGCCGGAACCCCGGCGGGCCGCGCGGATCGTCCTGGACCTGGCGCGCCCGCGCCGCTCCTCGGTGACCGTGGTGTCCGACGCGGGCTCCTGGCGCCACGAACTGAGCCCTCGCCATGCCGAGTTGCTCTATCTGCTGGCCGTACGCCCGGCCGGCCACAGCGCCGCGGGCCTCGCCGACGATCTGTTCGACGACCCTGGCCGCACGGTGACGGTGCGGGCCGAGATGTCGCGCGTACGGCGGTATCTCGGGGCGTTTCTGGAACACCGGCCGTATCGTTTCCGCGAGGACGCGGAGGTCGAGTTGGTCCTGCCGGAGGACCCCCGGGACCTGCTTCCGCACTCGACGGCGCCCGCGGTGCGCAGGGCGCGCGCCTCCGGGCCCCCTCGGACCTCTTGTACTCCCGGCATCCCTTGTACGTCCTGTACCCCTGGCATCCCTTGTACGCCTGGTACCGCACCGGAGCCGGACGTACCTCCCGAGCGGCCCGAAGCGTCGCTCCAGAGGTACGAAGCCTCGCTCCAGAGGTCCGATACGTCCGCCAAGAGGCCGGATACATCCCCCAAAAGGCTGAATATGTCCCCCGAGAGCCACCTGGAGCGTATTTCGCGACCGTCTTCCCGGGTCCTTGGCCAGGCACGTGGCTCTCTGACGTAGCATCCCCTCACAGGCCACCCCACCCGTCTCTCCGTCAACGCACTGATCATGAGAGGCAGTTGGCCTTCCTCGGGAGGACGCATGAAGCACCGCGGCAGGCACCGTCGTAGGCGAAGAGGACAGGCGCTGCGCGCCACCCTGGCCGGAACCGCCCTCGCGCTCACCGCGGCCGCCACGCTGATCAGCACCTCCCAGGCCACCGGCAGCAACAGTCCGGGCGCGCTGACCCCGCTCACCTCGGCCTCGGAGACCGGCCGGCTCCGGCTGCACGAGAACCTGGTCGCCGAGGACACCCTCAGCACACTCACCCGGAGCATGGGCGGCAACGTCGGCGTCACCGGCGTCCTGGCGAGCGCCGACCACGCGATGCGCGACGGGGCCGACTGTTCCGACACCGAGCGGGCCGCGCTGCCGCTCGAACCGGTCGCCACGCGCGCGTACTGCTGGGCCGGCGACGACGCGCGGACCCAGCAGTGGCTGCCCGCTTCCGTCACCACCTCCGGGGACGCCGACGACGACGGCCAGTGGGGCGGGCAGCGGGTCATTCTGGCGGGCTGGACGCACAACGACCGGGCCGCGGGCGCCTCCGCCACCGACCGGGGGCTGGCCCGGGTCGCCTTCATCGACGCGACCGACCCGGCGGCCCTCAAGTACCGCTGGGTGCTGCTGGTCGCCCCGCGCGACGGCGGCAAGGACTTCGGCGCGGTCCGCTCCCGGATGGGCGGCATGGTCTGGTACCAGGACAAGCTGATCGTCACCGCGCAGAACGGCGCGGGCCAGGACGACGCCCTGCTCGTCTTCGACCTGCACCGCATCCTGAAGGCTGGCGTGAACAGCGGCGTGATCGGCAAGGTGAGCGGCGGCTACTCCGCGCACGGCTACCAGTACGTGCTGCCGGCCGTCGGCTCGTACAGCCCGGCGGGCGGCACCTGCGGCTCGGGCGACACCGGGGCGAACCCCTGTTTCGGCTCCCTCTCGCTGGACCGCACCTCGACGCCGGACAGCCTGGTCGCGACGGAGGGGCTCACATCCGGCGACGACGCGCGGACCAGGATCTGGCGGTACTCCTATAGCACCGTCGCGGACCGCGAGGGCCTGCTCGCCGACGACTCCCTGGGCCGCGTCGACGCGCGCGAGGCGTACACGACCAAGGCCGGCGGGCTCTCGGGCGTCCTCTCGCACACGCCCGCCGGTGCGCGCAAGGCCGACTGGTACGTCGGCCACACCCCTGACAGCGGCGGCAGACACGGCACCCTGTGGCGCCAGAGCGGAAGCGGCACCGAGGCGGTCCAGTGCACCGCGGACCAGTCCTACGCCTGCTGGGGCCTGCACACCGCCTCCCTGTCCTACTGGCAGGAGACCGGCGAACTGTGGACCCTGAGCGGCACGGGCACGGACACCGTGCCGGAGCGGGTGCTGTACGCGGTTCCACTGGCAGCGGTGGACAGGTCACTGGGCTAGGGGCTCCGCCCCCAGGCCCCCCGGGTGGGCTTTTTGACTGCGGCTGGATGGGGGCCGGTCGCGCCCACGCGGCGGAGCCGCACAGTGTCACAGCCCCGCGCCCCTGAAAGCCTCACCCCGGCCCGCATCATTCAGCCCGTCCGGCGTTTGAGGACGAGGCCGTTCAGGCCGATGAGGGGTCTGGGGGCGCAGCCCCCAGCGGGGGTCTGGGGCGGAGCCCCGGGTTGAGGATGGGACGGGTAGGGGCGGCGGGGGCGAGCACCCTGTCCGGCGCCGTCGGCCGGCTCGCTTTGGAGGGTGGTGCGGCGTCGTGGTTCCCTGGCCCGCATGAGCAACGTCACTGTGACCACCTGGTCCCTGGAGCAGACGGCCCCGACCGACCTGCTCCCCGCGATCGCGCCCGCCGGGGACGTCCGGATCGTGCGCTCCGAGGTCCCCTCGCCCGAGTTCAGCCGTTTCCTGTACGCCTCCGTCGGCGGGGACATCCGCTGGACCGACCGGCTCACCTGGACGTACGCGCAGTGGCAGGAGGCTCTGGAGCGGCCCGGCGCGGAGACCTGGGTCGCCTACGACCGGGGTACGCCCGCGGGCTACGTGGAGCTGGACCCGCAGGACGACGGCGTCGTGGAGGTCATGTACTTCGGACTGATCCCCGCCTTCCGGGGGCGCCGGATCGGCGGCCACCTCCTCTCGTACGGGGCCGCGCGCGCCTGGGACCTGGCGGAGCGCTGGCCGGGACGGGCCGAGACGAAGCGTGTCTGGCTGCATACATGCAGCAAGGACGGGGAGCACGCGATGGACAACTATCTGCGCCGCGGCTTCAAGCTCTTCGACACCAAGGTGGAGGAGGAGCCGGAGGTCGCCACGCCCGGACCCTGGCCGGGGGCACGGGCCGTCTGACCTGCCATCGGCCCACCCCTGGCCCACCCCTGGCCCGTCACCGGGCCGCCGTCGCACCGCCCATGAATGCCCAGACGTGTGACCGACAACACCCTTGTCTCGCCATTCGGGACAAGGGTGTCCACATGGTGGATGACGGTGGACTGGTCCGAGATCCCCGTGACACGCTTCCGTCATGTCTGGAACTGGAATTGCCTTGGTGAGTCGGCGGCACGTCGACCTCGGCCGCATGTCCAGCGCCATCTGTCCGGCGAGCTGACAGCCCCCGCCCAGCCGACATTTTCCCCTTTGCCTCCCTCTGCGCAATGACGCGCGCGTACTTCCGTATGCGCCCATATGCGCAGGCGAGAGCTGCCCTCCTTCCTGTCCCGTAGTCCCGAAGGACGTATCAACCATGGCCGCCACCCCGCAGAACCCCGATGCCGCGCCCCGCCGCAAGGTGAGTCGTCACCGCGGCGAGGGTCAGTGGGCCGTGGGTCACTTCACCCCGCTCAACGGAAACGAACAGTTCAAGAAGGACGACGACGGTCTCAATGTGCGGACACGCATTGAGACCATCTACTCGAAGCGCGGCTTCGACTCGATCGACCCCAATGACCTCCGTGGACGGATGCGCTGGTGGGGGCTGTACACCCAGCGCAAGCCCGGGATCGACGGCGGCAAGACCGCGATCCTGGAGCCGGAGGAGCTGGACGACAAGTACTTCATGCTGCGCGTCCGCATCGACGGCGGCCGGCTGACCACCGACCAGCTGCGCGTCATCGGCGAGATCTCGCAGGAGTTCGCGCGCGGCACCGCCGACCTCACCGACCGCCAGAACGTGCAGTACCACTGGATCCGCATCGAGGACGTCCCGGAGATCTGGGAGCGCCTGGAGGCCGTGGGCCTGTCCACGACCGAGGCCTGCGGTGACACGCCCCGCGTCATCCTCGGCTCGCCCGTCGCCGGGATCGCCGAGGACGAGATCATCGACGGCACCCCGGCCATCGAGGAGATCCAGCGCCGGATCATCGGCAACAAGGACTTCTCGAACCTGCCCCGCAAGTTCAAGTCCGCGATCTCCGGCTCGCCGCTCCTCGATGTGGCGCACGAGATCAACGACATCGCGTTCGTCGGCGTGAACCACCCGGAGCACGGCCCCGGCTTCGACCTCTGGGTCGGCGGCGGCCTCTCCACCAACCCGAAGATCGGCCAGCGCCTCGGCGCCTGGGTCCCGCTCGACGAGGTCCCGGACGTCTACGAGGGCGTCATCTCGATCTTCCGCGACTACGGCTACCGGCGCCTGCGTACCCGCGCCCGCCTGAAGTTCCTGGTCGCCGACTGGGGCGTGGAGAAGTTCCGCCAGATCCTGGAGGACGAGTACCTCAAGCGCAAGCTCGTCGACGGCCCCGCGCCCGACCAGCCCGTCGCCCGCTGGCGCGACCACGTCGGTGTGCACCGGCAGAAGGACGGCCGCTTCTACGTCGGCTTCGCGCCGCGCGTCGGCCGCGTGGACGGCACCACCCTCACGAAGATCGCCGAGCTGGCCGCGGCGCACGGCTCGGGTCGTCTGAGCACCACCGTCGAGCAGAAGATGATCGTCCTCGACGTGGACGAGGCGCAGGTCGACTCGCTCGTCGAGGGCCTGGAAGCGCTCGACCTGACCGTGAAGCCCTCCCCCTTCCGACGCGGCACGATGGCCTGCACCGGCATCGAGTACTGCAAGCTCGCGATCGTCGAGACCAAGGCGCGCGGTGCTTCCCTGATCGACGAGCTCGAGCGCCGCATCCCCGAGTTCGAAGAGCCCATCACCATCAACATCAACGGCTGCCCGAACGCCTGCGCCCGTATCCAGGTCGCGGACATCGGCCTCAAGGGCCAGCTGGTCCTCAACGACCAGGGCGAGCAGGTCGAGGGCTTCCAGGTGCACCTGGGCGGCGCGCTCGGCCTGGAGGCCGGTTTCGGCCGCAAGGTCCGTGGCCTGAAGGTCACCTCGGACGAGCTGCCCGACTACGTCGAGCGGGTCCTCAAGCGCTTCCAGGCGGAGCGCGAGGACAGCGAGCGCTTCGCCACCTGGGCCGCCCGCGCTTCTGAGGAGGCGCTGTCGTGAGGGCGAGTGAGCCGAAGGGGCGCGCCTCCGCCGAAAGGGCGAGCGCACGGAGGCCGCGCAGCGGTCGAGCACGGTCGACCGTCGACGGAGGCTGGAGCGCCCCGGAGGCGAACCGAGCCACGAAAAGAAGGGCGGCGCTGTCATGAGCGAGCGGGCCGCCCCCTTCTACTGCCCCTACTGCGGTGACGAAGACCTTCGTCCGAGCGAGCAGGGCCACGGCGCGTGGGAATGCGCGGCGTGCAATCGAGCCTTCCAGTTGAAGTTCCTCGGGCTGCTGGCCCGGGGGCTTCAGCAGGACGACCGTGGAGGGGCAGAGATATGACGACGATTCAGGAAGAGCGTACGGACGAGGACTTGAAGAGCCTCGCCGAGCAGGCGGGGCGCGACCTGGAGGACGCCTCCGCCCTGGAGATCCTCCAGTGGGCCGCCGACACCTTCGGCAAGAAGTTCTGCGTGACCTCGTCCATGGAGGACGCGGTCGTCGCCCACCTCGCCTCCCGTGCCCAGCCCGGCGTGGACGTCGTCTTCCTCGACACCGGCTACCACTTCCCCGAGACCATCGGCACCCGCGACGCGGTCGAGGCCGTGATGGACGTCAACCTCATCACCCTCACCCCGCGCCGGACCGTCGCCGAGCAGGATGCCGAGTACGGCCCCAAGCTGCACGACCGCAACCCCGACCTGTGCTGCGCCCTGCGCAAGGTCAAGCCCCTGGAAGAGGGCCTGACCAAGTACGACGCCTGGGCGACCGGACTGCGCCGCGACGAGTCCCCGACCCGCGCGAACACCCCGGTCGTCGGCTGGGACGAGAAGCGCCGGAAGGTCAAGATCTCGCCCATCGCCCGCTGGACGCAGGACGACGTGGACGCCTACGTCGCCGAGCACGGGGTGCTCACCAACCCGCTGCTGATGGACGGCTACGCCTCCGTCGGCTGCGCGCCCTGCACCCGCCGGGTCCTGGAGGGCGAGGACGCGCGCGCGGGCCGCTGGGCGGGCCGCGCCAAGACCGAGTGCGGGCTGCACGAATGACCACGACCATCCAGATCTCCCAGGAGCAGCAAGTGACGACCGGAGCCACCATCTGGCTCACGGGTCTGCCGAGTGCCGGCAAGACCACCATCGCGTACGAGCTGGCCGGCCGGCTGAGCGCGGAGGGCCACCGTGTCGAGGTGCTCGACGGCGACGAGATCCGCGAGTTCCTCTCCTCGGGCCTCGGCTTCTCGCGCGAGGACCGCTTCACGAACGTGCAGCGCATCGGCTTCCTCGCCGAGCTGCTCTCCCGCAACGGCGTCAAGGCGCTCGTCCCGGTGATCGCGCCGTACGCGGACAGCCGTGAGGCGGTGCGCGAGCGCCACCGAACCGGCGGCACCCCCTACCTGGAGGTGCACGTGGCGACCCCGGTCGAGGTCTGCTCCGTACGCGATGTGAAGGGGCTGTACGCCAAGCAGGCCGCGGGCGAGATCTCGGGTCTGACCGGCGTCGACGACCCCTACGAGGAGCCCGCCTCGCCCGATCTGCGTATCGAGTCGCACACCCAGTCCGTGCAGGAGTCCGCGGCCGCGCTGCATGCGCTGCTCACCGAAAGGGGTCTCGCATGACGACCGTCGCCAGTGTCTCCGAGGAGACGGACAGCAGCCCGTACGCGCTCTCGCACCTGGACGCCCTGGAGTCCGAGGCCGTCCATATCTTCCGCGAGGTCGCGGGCGAGTTCGAGCGGCCGGTGATCCTCTTCTCCGGCGGCAAGGACTCCATCGTCATGCTGCACCTGGCGCTGAAGGCGTTCGCCCCCGCGGCGGTCCCCTTCACGCTGCTGCACGTGGACACCGGGCACAACTTCCCCGAGGTCCTCGAATACCGGGATCGTGTGGTCGCCGAACATGGCCTGCGTCTCCATGTGGCCTCCGTGCAGGACTACATCGACCGCGGAGTGCTGCGCGAACGCCCGGACGGCACCCGCAACCCGCTGCAGACCCTGCCGCTGACCGAGAAGATCCAGTCCGAGCGCTTCGACGCCGTCTTCGGCGGCGGCCGCCGCGACGAGGAGAAGGCCCGCGCCAAGGAGCGCGTCTTCTCCCTCCGGGACGAGTTCTCCCAGTGGGACCCGCGCCGCCAGCGCCCCGAGCTGTGGCAGCTCTACAACGGCCGCCACGCACCCGGCGAGCACGTCCGCGTCTTCCCGCTCAGCAACTGGACCGAGCTGGACGTCTGGCAGTACATCGCCCGCGAGGGCATCGAACTGCCCGAGATCTACTTCGCGCACGAGCGTGAGGTCTTCAAGCGGTCGAACATGTGGCTGACCGGCGGTGAGTGGGGCGGCCCGAAGGACGGCGAGACGGTCGAGAAGCGGCTCGTCCGCTACCGGACCGTCGGCGACATGTCCTGCACGGGCGCCGTCGACTCCGACGCGGTGACCCTCGATCAGGTCATCGCGGAGATCGCCGCGTCGCGCCTCACCGAGCGGGGCGCCACCCGCGCCGACGACAAGATGTCCGAGGCCGCGATGGAAGACCGCAAGCGCGAGGGGTACTTCTAGACATGACCAGCACCACCGAACCCACCGAACCGCTGTCGGTCGAGCAGTTGTCGGCGACCACGCTGCTGCGTTTCGCCACCGCGGGCTCCGTCGACGACGGCAAGTCCACGCTGGTCGGACGTCTGCTGCACGACTCCAAGTCGGTCCTGACGGACCAGCTGGAGGCCGTGGAGCGCGCCTCGGCGAGCCGTGGCCAGGACACCCCCGACCTCGCCCTCCTCACCGACGGCCTGCGCGCCGAGCGCGAGCAGGGCATCACCATCGACGTGGCGTACCGCTACTTCGCGACCGCGCGCCGCCGCTTCATCCTGGCCGACACCCCCGGCCACGTGCAGTACACGCGGAACATGGTCACCGGCGCCTCGACCGCCGACCTGGCCGTGGTCCTCGTCGACGCCCGCAACGGCGTCATCGAGCAGACCCGCCGGCACGCGGCCGTCGCGGCGCTGCTGCGCGTCCCGCACGTCGTCCTCGCCGTCAACAAGATGGACCTGGTCGAGTACAAGGAGTCCGTCTTCGCGGCGATCGCCGAGGAGTTCACGGCGTACGCCTCCGAGCTGGGCGTTCCCGAGATCACCGCGATCCCGATCTCGGCGCTCGCCGGTGACAACGTGGTGGACCCCTCCGCGAACATGGACTGGTACGGCGGCCCGACGGTCCTGGAGCACCTGGAGACGGTCCCGGTCAGCCACGACCTGGGACACTGCCACGCGCGTCTGCCCGTGCAGTACGTGATCCGCCCGCAGACCGCCGAGCACCCCGACTACCGTGGGTATGCCGGTCAGATCGCCGCCGGTACCTTCCGGGTCGGCGAGAGCGTGACCGTGCTGCCCTCCGGGCGCTCCACGAAGGTCGCCGGGATCGACCTGCTGGGCAAGCCGGTCGACGTGGCGTGGACCCCTCAGTCGGTGACCCTCCTGCTGGAGGACGACATCGACATCTCGCGCGGCGATCTGATCGTGCCGAGCAAGGACGCGCCCCCGACCACACAGGACGTCGAGGCGACCGTCTGCCACGTGGCCGACCAGCCGCTCACCGTCAACCACCGCGTGCTGCTCAAGCACGGCACCCGCACGGTGAAGGCGATCGTCAAGGACATCCCGTCCCGGCTGACGCTGGACGACCTCTCCCTGCACCCGCACCCGGGTCAGCTGGTCGCCAACGACATCGGCCGCGTCAAGATCCGTACCGCCGAGCCGCTTCCGCTCGACTCGTACGCCGACTCCCGCCGCACCGGCGCGTTCATCCTGATCGACCCGGCCGACGGCACCACGCTGACCGCCGGCATGGTCGGCGAGTCGTTCGCCGCGCCGCAGCCGGTCAAGGACGAGGGCGACGACGACGGGTGGGACTTCTGACATGAGGTCCACCGACTTCTACTCCACGTTCGCCAAGGAGGGCGGCCGCGTCGGCAGCGGCGCCCTCGGCAGCGGGCAGGGCGGAGTGGCGCGATGTGCGTGATGACGTACGCGCACTGCTTGCGCGCCCCCTCCCCCCACCTGCGAAAACGAAGACCTGCCGACCTCCCGGCCACGACCTGAGATCGTGACCGCCGGGCCAACGAGAGGAACCCCTCCCGTGCCTGCCAACCGCTCAAGCTGGGTAAGCCGCGGCATAGCCGCCGCGGTCGCGCTTCCCCTTCTGGCGCTCGCCGCCTGCAGCTACGGCTCCGAGAAGAAGACCGACTCCTCCTCGAAGGAGAACGTCGCCGCAGGCGCCGCGAAGATCGACGGTCTCGACACCGTGAAGATCGGCTACTTCGGCAACCTCACCCACGCGACCGCGCTGGTCGGCCGCCAGGAAGGCCTCTTCCAGAAGGCGCTGGGCGGCACGAAGGCGGAGTACGCCACCTTCAACGCCGGCCCCTCCGAGATCGAGGCGCTGAACTCGGGCTCGATCGACATCGGCTGGATCGGCCCCTCGCCGTCGATCAACGGCTACACCAAGTCCCAGGGCAAGAGCCTGCGCATCATCGGCGGTTCGGCGTCCGGCGGCGTGAAGCTCGTGGTCAACCCGAAGAAGATCACGTCCCTGAAGGACGTCAAGGGCAAGAAGATCGCGACCCCGCAGCTCGGCAACACGCAGGACGTCGCGTTCCTCAACTGGATCGCGGACCAGGGCTGGAAGGTCGACGCACAGAGCGGCAAGGGCGACGTCTCGGTCGTCCGCACGGACAACAAGATCACCCCGGACGCCTACAAGTCCGGCTCCATCGACGGCGCCTGGGTGCCGGAGCCGACCGCGTCCAAGCTGGTCGCCGAGGGCGGCAAGGTGCTGCTCGACGAGTCGACGCTGTGGCCCGACAAGAAGTTCGTGATCACGAACATCATCGTGTCGCAGAAGTTCCTCAAGGAGCACCCGAAGGTCGTCGAGGCCGTGCTCAAGGGCTCGGTCGAGACCAACAAGTGGATCAACGCCAACCCCGACCAGGCGAAGGCCGCGGCGAACGCGCAGCTGAAGGTCGACTCCGGCAAGGAGCTCCCGGCGAGCGTCCTCGACCCGGCCTGGAATTCCATCCAGATCACCGATGACCCGCTGGCCGCCACCCTCAACACCGAGGCGGAACACGCGGTCAAGGCCGGTCTGCTGGAGAAGCCCGACCTGAGCGGGATCTACGACCTCACGCTCCTCAACAAGGTCCTGGCGGCCGCGGGCGAGAGCACGGTCGACGACGCCGGTCTCGGCGTCAAGTAAGGACCCACACCGATGAGTTCCCAGGAGGTGACGACCATGGCCACGACCCTCGCCAAGGCCGCAGACAGCGCCGAGGCAGTGGAGCACGCCGCCCGGATCGAGCATGTCTCGAAGTCCTTCGCCGGACCGGCAGGGCAGCAGCTCGTCCTCGACGACATCACCCTCGATGTCGCGCCGGGCGAGTTCGTCACCCTCCTGGGGGCCTCGGGATGTGGAAAGTCGACGCTGCTCAACCTGGTCGCGGGGCTCGACGCCCCGTCCGCTGGCAGCATCACGACCAACGGGCGTCCGGCCCTGATGTTCCAGGAGCACGCCCTCTTCCCGTGGCTGACCGCGGGCAAGAACATCGAACTCGCCCTGCGCCTGCGCGGTGTCGCGAAGTCCGAGCGCCGCGACAAGGCGGAGGAGCTGCTCGAACTCGTCCGGCTGAAGGGCGCGTACGGCAAGCGGGTGCATGAGCTGTCCGGCGGTATGCGCCAGCGCGTGGCCATGGCCCGTGCCCTGGCCCAGGACAGCCAGCTGCTGCTGATGGACGAGCCGTTCGCGGCGCTGGACGCCATCACGCGGGACGTCCTGCACGACGAACTGACCCGGATCTGGCGCGAGACCCAGCTGTCCGTCCTCTTCGTCACCCACAACGTGCGCGAAGCCGTGCGCCTCGCCCAGCGCGTCGTTCTCCTGTCCTCCCGCCCCGGACGGGTGGCACACGAGTGGACGGTCGACATCCCTCAGCCGCGCCGCATCGAGGACACCGCCGTGGCGGAGCTCTCCGTCGAGATCACCGAACAACTGCGTGGGGAGATCCGCCGCCATGGCCAGCACTGAGACAAAGGCCGACGCGGCCGTCAAGTCCGTCAAGGACGGCAAGAGCAACGACGGCAACAGCAGCGATCTGGCAGGCCTGGAAGCGGGCCTCGACGCCCTGGAGACGACGGCCCACACGGGCCGGCCGTCCTTCCGCCAGACCTTCGTCGAGAAGATACTGCCGCCGCTCGTTGCCGTCGCCCTGATGCTGGTGGTGTGGCAGTCGCTGATCTCGTTCAAGGTCGTCACCGACCCGAGCAAGCTGCCCTCCCCGTCCGACGTCTGGGGCGAGGTCAAGGACGCCTGGCTGCAGGGCACGCTGCTCGACTACATCTGGACGAGCGTCTCGCGCGGTCTGCTCGGCTTCCTGTTCGCCCTGGCGATCGGCACCCCGCTGGGTCTGCTGGTGGCCCGCGTGAAGTTCGTCCGCGCCGCGATCGGCCCGATCCTGTCCGGCCTGCAGTCCCTGCCCTCCGTGGCGTGGGTGCCGCCGGCCGTCATCTGGCTGGGTCTGAACAACTCGATGATGTTCGCGGTGATCCTGCTGGGCGCCGTCCCTTCCATCGCCAACGGCCTGGTGTCGGGTGTCGACCAGGTGCCGCCGCTGTTCCTGCGCGCCGGACGCACGCTGGGCGCGACGGGCCTGCGCGGGACCTGGCACATCGTGATGCCGGCCGCGCTGCCCGGCTATCTGGCCGGTCTGAAGCAGGGCTGGGCGTTCTCCTGGCGCTCCCTGATGGCGGCGGAGATCATCGCCTCCTCCCCCGACCTGGGCATCGGTCTCGGTCAGTTGCTGGAGAACGGCCGCACCGCCAGTTCCATGTCGATGGTCTTCCTCGCCATCTTCCTCATCCTGTTCGTCGGCATCGCCATCGATCTGCTGATCTTCAGCCCGCTGGAGCGGTGGGTGCTGCGCAGCCGCGGTCTCCTGGTGAAGAGCTGAGCCCGTCATGAGTCAGCCGGTCCTTCTGGTCATCGCCCACGGCAGCCGCGATCCGCGTCATGCCGCGACGGTGCACGCCCTCGTACGACGTGTGCGGGCACGGCGCCCCGGGCTGCGCGTGGAGACCGGCTTCCTCGACTTCAACATCCCTTCGGTGCAGGGGGTGCTGGAGTCCCTGGCGGCGGAGGACGTACGCGAGGTGGTGGCCCTCCCCCTCCTCCTCACCCGCGCCTTCCACGCGAAGGCGGACATCCCGGCGGTCCTGCGGGAGGCCCCGGCGCGGCTGCGCATCCGCCAGGCGGAGGTGCTCGGCCCCTCCCCCCTCCTGACGGCCGCGCTCGAACGCCGGCTGTACGAGGCGGGGCTGACCCCCGCGGACAAGCCCTCGACCGGGGTCGTGCTGGCCTCGGCGGGGTCCACGGACCCGGAGGCGATCGCAGTGATCGCAGAAATCGCGCGGGAGTGGCGGCGCACCGGTTGGTGCGCCGTGCGGCCTGCGTTCGCCTCCGCATCTCTTCCGCGCACCGAGGACGCCGTACGCGAACTGCGCGCCCTCGGCTGTGAACGCGTCGCCGTCGCGCCCTACGTCCTCGCCCCCGGTTTCCTCCCGGACCGCATCGCCCGGGGCGCCGCCGAGGCGGACGTCCTGGCCGACGTACTGGGCCCGGCACCGGAGGTGGCACGGGTACTGCTGGAGCGGTACGACGCGGCACGGGTTCCCGCGCTGGCGGCCGTCGGCGCCTGACAGCACGGCGCGCCGGGTACCGCTCGACGTCCTGTTCACGGTCGCGGGGCGCGCGGTGTGTCCCGCCGCGTGCTGGGCACGGCGGGACACCTGGCGGGACGAACCCGACCGACTGCCACGGCCGACTGATCGCTACGACCGGGTGGTCGCCGTCACGGTGGCCGCCGGGCCCGTGCCCGCCGCCGTCACCGTCGCGATCGTGACGGTGTATGACGTGCCCGGCCGCAGGCCTCCGATCACCCGGAACATGCCCTTCGCGGAGGGCTGGCCGACCAGGACGTCGCGGCCCGTGACGTCGATCGGGTCGCGGCCGTCGGAGACGGTGACGCGGTAGCCGACGACCTTGGCGTCGCCGGTGGCCGTCGGCGGGGTCCAGGCGACGGTGGCCGCGGTGGATGCCGTACGCAGTTTGGGGCCGGTGGGTGCGCCCGGCAGTGCGGTGACGGTCGTCGGGGTCAGCGGGAGCGAGGCGAGCGACGGGGCGCCGCTGCCGTGGGCGTTGCTCGCGGCGACGGTGACCGTGAGCGGGCCGGCCGGGAGGCCACCGATACGCACGAGCGCGGTCCGCTTGAAGTCGGCCGCCGTGACGGACTGCTCGCCGACCTGCTTGCCCGTGGCGTCGGACGCCCGTGCCGTGTAGCCCGTCACCGGTGAACCGCCGTCCACGAAGCTCGGATTGAAGGTGACGTACAGGGCGTCGGGGCCCGCCGTGCTCGTACCGACGCGGGACGGTGCCTCCGGGGTGGAGACGGCGCCGACGGGGCGGTTCAGCAGTCCCTGGTAGGCGGGCTCGAGTCCCGCGTTGTCCAGGATCTCCGACGGTACGTCGGACCGTCCCGTCATGATCTTGTTGCCGGTCGTCACCAGGCCCTTGTTGTCGCCGTCGGACGTGCCTTCCTCCCACCAGTTGTCCTTGACGAGGGTCGGGTCGTTGTTGCCGAGGGAGTCGCGGTAGTCGGTGTGGCGGGAGGCGACGTTGGCGTACGAGGCGTGGTAGAGGACGTTGCCCTCAACGGTCTCGTACGTGCAGCCGTTGTCGGTGTAGACGTTCTTGCCCAGGCCCCACTGGTCGTGGATGACGTTGCCGGTGACCTTCTCGCCGTCGGCCAGGGAGGTGCCCGTGAGTCCTTGGGTGTAGATGCCGCCGCCGTCGTCGAGCATCTGCATGTAGTCGAAGATCAGGTTGTCGCGGACCGCGTTGTCGTGGCTGGGGTTCGGGGTCGCCGCGTCGCCGATCTTGTCGGGCCAGCCGCCCCAGCCCAGGGAGACCGCGCTGTAGCCGACGTGGTCGATCTGGTTGTGGGCGATGGTGCTGTGCTGGGTGTAGCCGTTGAGGATCGCGACGCCGCCGTGGTACTCGCGGGGCAGTCCATAGAGGTGATTGTCCGTCACCTGGACGCCACTGGCCGGGGTCTGGCCGTCCACGCCGCCGATCTCCAACCCGTTGCCGGAGATGTCGGTGAAGACGCTGCCACTGACCGTGGAGTCCTTCGAGCCGGTGCCCAAGTCCAGGCCGGAGGCGCCGAGATGGGCGAAGACGTCGTCGCTGAACGCGATGCGCTGCCCGTACGCGAAGGAGACGTTGCCCGGCATCTTGGTCCAGGACGCGAACGGGCAGGTGCCGCCCTCGACGTACTGACACAGACCCTGCGTCGCCCAGCCCTTGTCGCCGGTGATGGTGTAGCCCGCCTGGATCTCGGAGAAGCCCTCCGGCTGCGAGGGGGTGAGCCAGGTGGCGTAGCTGAACTGCAGGCCGCGGAAGGCGACGTCGTGGACGGGCGCGTCCGCCGTACCCTGCCCGTCGATCAGCTTCTCGGCCTGCGCCGCCTCGACGTCGGCGCGCGCCAGGTTCTCGCCCTTGCGGGGCAGGTAGTAGACCCGGTGCACGGCGCGGTCCAGGTACCACTCGCCGGGCTGGTCGAGGAGTTCGTAGGCGTTCTCGATGTACGTCGCCTTACCGCTGTTGGTGAGATGGCCGGGCCCGACCATGCTGACCGTGCGGCCGGGGATGTCCGGGAACTCGACGCGCTTGTTGGAGTTGTCCCAGCACGGCTGGACCATCGTGATCGTGGTGCCCTCGGCTGCGGCGATACGGCAGCGCGGCTCGGTCCACTGGCCCAGGCCGTTGCGCTCGATGTTCCACAGGGACTCGCCGCTGGTGTAGACGAACTCGGCGTCGGACGGGTGCTTCCAGTGCGCGAGGACGTCGGAGGACGCCGTGTACCCGGTGGCGGTCTGGGTGAGGGTCACCGGCACGGCGCCGCGCGCCCGCTGCGCGCGCACTCCGTCGACGTACAACTGCCGTGTGTCGGTGAGGCCTCGGGGTGCGGGCGCGGACCACAGGCCAGGCCTCCCGTCGACCGGGCGCCACCCCGCCACCTTCCGGCCGCCGCTGATCACCGTGTTCCCGGTCCCCTGCCAGATCACCTGGTGCCCGCCGGTCCCCGAGTCGCGGGCGTCGAGGACGAGCGGCTTGGTCTGCCGGTACGTGCCCGACGCGAGGTGGACCGTCAGGTCACCCTTCATCCCCGCGACGCGCTCGCGGACCAGGTCGCGGGCGCGTTCCAGGGTGCGTACGGGGTGCTGGAGGGTGCCGTTCGCGTGGTCGTCCCCGGTCGGGGAGACGTAGAGATCAAAGGACGCGGCCTCGGCGGAGGACACGGACACGGCCCCCGGGATTCCGAGGGCCAGGAGCGTGGAGATCAGGGTGACTAGGGCGGCTCTTCGGCGCATGGGCATGTTCCCCTCCCGTGGGATCAGCCTGGACCCAACGCCGAGAAAGGTAGGATCTATGGCGCGCCACCGTCAATGAATTCTGCAGAGAACGACAGAAACAGGCGCCAACTCCCTTACATAAGCTCTTGATTCATCCGAGCAACGTTCAGAGTTCAGACCTTTGTTCATCGGACCGATGGCGCACGGCTACCCGTCGCGGGACCAGCGCGGGTCCCGGCCGCTGTGGGCGAGGGCGCGCTCGAAGACGGGTGCGTCGTCGGGCACGTCCACCGGGTCGGCGAAACCGTCGTACTGCCGGTAGAGCTCGCCGTACGTGTCCACCACGTCCAGGACCAGCCGCGCCGCGCCGTCGGAGATCCGCAGCTCCTGGCCGGTCGCCGTCGCCACGTCCCAGCCGTGCACCGCCATCTCCTTGACGATCATCGAGGCGATCTCGGCGGCCGGCATCCTCGCCGTCCCGAGGTCGACCTCGCCCTCCCACACGGCCGGGTCGTCCCAGGCGGCCACGGCGCGGTCGAGCTGGTCGGCGTTCGCCCGCGCCCAGCCGGGGTCCGCCGTGAAGTCGCGCCCGGTCAGCTCCTCGGAGAGCTGCTTGCGCAGCGCCCGGTGCTCCAGACCGTGCGAGGTGTAGAGGACCCAGTGGTTCACCAGGGTACGGACGTCCCAGTCCGGGCAGTGCGTGGGACCGGGCTCCGCCAGGTGCGCCGCCGTGACACCGCGGGCCACTCGGGCGGCCTCGGCGGCGCATTCCACCATGTACGGATACACGTTCTTGTAGGGGTTGTTCATGCCTCCACGCTAGGAACCGCGCGCTCAGACCTCTTGAACAAACGCGACAGTCTCATCGGCGAGGCGGAAGGCGGACGAGCTCCGCGACCGGCGTCGAACCCGCCGCCCGGCGCTCGCGCGCGAAGGTGTTCGCGAGCCTCTGGAGCGGTTCGTTCAGCGGGGTCGGTACGCCGTGCAGTCGGCCGAGGACACACAGTCGTATGAGTTGTATGTACCCTCCGTCGGCCGAGCCGAGGAAGGCGAGCGGCAGGCCACGCTGCTGTACGCGCCGCCGCACATCCCCCGACCCCAGCCCCCGATGAGCTTCAGGCGTGGCCCTCGCGGATCGCGACAACGTTGTCGTCGCTGCTCACAACGTTGTCGGAGCGGCTTCGGCTGCGACGGCAGCGCTCGTGTACAGCGCCGTCGCGGCGACGACGGCGCTCAGACGACTGCGCAACCTTCGATGTCTCACATGGGACTCCTGTGCCGGGACGGGCTTCGCGGAGCCGGCGACACCTTCCAGTGCGACGGCCCCGCGGTCAACCCCTCCGCATGCGTTGGTCGTTACCAGCCAACGGCGACCAGCAGCCACTGCGGGTTGCTGTGGGAGATGAAGGAGGACTGCCCGGCCACGTCGTCGTAGGGGAAGCCGTAGGCCAGGTTGTTGATGGCGTTGTCGTGCCAGAACTTGGCGTAGTAGTTGGCCGGGGCGGCCTTGTAGTACTGGCTGGGGTCGGACTGTTGGGAGGCCGGCAGCGTGGCCACATGGCGGTTGAGGGCCGCGCACATGTCGGGGGTGCCGGCGAGGGAGGCGGCGCAGCCGAAGATGTCGGAGGTGGCCGCGTTCACGCCCACGGACTGGGCATAGGAGGTGAAGTAGTTGGCGTTGGCGCCGCCCGCGCGGAAGCTCGGGTCGCTGCCGGGCGCGATGATCCGGTACGGGGCCTGCGTCTGGGCCAGCACCTTGAACTGGTCCGGCACCGCGTTGCCGAAGCGCTGGAACGTGGTGGCCCGGTCCTCGGCGAAGGTCTGCCGGTTCTCGCCGACCTCGACGTCGTAGCCGTCCTTGGCGTGCAGCCGCATGGCCAGTTTGAGGCCGAAGGCGTCGACGCGTGTGGTGTTGCCGTTGAAGACGTTGTTGCCGACCGTGAACTCGATGAAGTCGTAGTAGGAACTGTTGGGCGAGCCGAGGTAGAAGTACATGCGCCCTGCGGAGTTCGCCGGCATGTCGAGGTAGGGCTGTTCGGCGATGGAGTGCACCTGGCCGTTGAAGCTCCAGTAGACCTGGCTGTCCGGGTACTTCCCGTTGGTGCGGTTGAGGATCTTGACCTCGACGGCGTTCTGCGCGGGCGGAATGTCGCTGGTGCTTCCCCAGAAGTCGTCCGGCGGGGTGGTGCCGCCACCGGGGCCGTAGACCTGGAACTCCCAGAGGGAGTAGCCGTATTGGGTGGCTCGCGCGGTTCCGTAGAGGCGTATGTAGCGGCCGCTGCCGGTGACGGTCAGGTTCTGGGTACCGCCGGTGGCGGTGGTGGTGGAATAGACCGTCGTCCAGGTGGCCGCGTCGGTGGAGGTCTGAATCTGGTAGGCCTTGGCGTAGGCGGCCTCCCAGGTGAGGGTGACCCGGGTGATCTGCTGGACGGAGCCGAGGTCGACCTGGAGCCATTGGGGATCGGCGAAGCCCGAGGACCAGCGGGTGCCCGGGTTGCCGTCAACCGCTGCGGCTGCGGGGAAGGACGCGCTCTCGGTCGAGGACGCCGTGGCGGGCCGCCCCTGGGACAGCAGCTGGTCGTCGGCCCGTGCGAGCGAGGGCGTCAGGGCGACGAAGCAGGCTGCGAGCAGGGCGATGACCAGGCACAGAGCCGTGCGGGAGAGCGTCACACGGGCCGCTGGTCTGCGCGTGAGCGCACTGAAAGAAGTCTGCATGGGGGGTCTCCGGATGCCGAATGGGCGGGGCGTTGGGGGGCAGGAGGAACAACAGACGTGAGAGCGCTCTCGGGGTTTGTACTCTCGCCTCTGCTCGACGTCAACAACTGAAGGCGAAGCCGGCGGAGTTCACAGGAACGGGAACGGCGCACCTGCGTCTGTGGCGAAGAAGTCACGCACAGCACTGCGCGACCTCTTCGGGACCCGATCAACTGGCCGATCCCAAGCCCTCTTGACCGTTCACCACTTGACGTGTCTGGTACAGACCTTTTAGGTTCCGGCCGACGGGCTTACCTGGCCTACCTGACCCGGATGTGCCGTTGCGGTGCGGTCTCCGTGAACCGCATCTCCGGCGGCGGGACGCCACCCTGGGACTGATCTGGTTGAGTCTCGGCGTGGCGAGAGGTCCACGATCGCGCCAACCGCGGGGGTGACGCCATGCCCGGCAGTGGCAACGCCCCGACCACCGGCCGGGCCAGGCGCGACCAGGAACATCCGCAACCTCCCTTGATCTCGACGCGGGGAAGCAAGAGGATCTCCCCAATTCCCCTTCACAACTGAGGAGTTGGAGTGCACAGCACGCTCGCGTCCCCCGTCCCGCAAAACGAATCCGCTTCCCACCAAACGAAGCGCCCCGGCAAGAGGATCCGCCGGTCCGCACTCACCAGCGCACTTGCCGCCGCAGCCCTGGTCATCGCGCTCCCGACCGACGCGAACGCCAACGTCCTCACCCTCCTGCCGCAGAACGCCGACGGCTTGGAGCAGACGTTCTCCCCCGCCTACGACTACGACAGCGACGGCTGCTACGCCACCGCCGCGATCGGCGCGGACGGCACCATCAATCCCGGCCTGTCGCTGGGCGGAGACGTGAACGGCCACTGCCACGATCCCGCCCAGCTGGCGAACGCCAACACGTACTCGCGCGAGAAGTGCAACAACGGCTGGTGCGCCGTCATGTACGCCAGCTACTTCGAGAAGGATCAGGCCACGCTGGGGCCGGCAGCCATCGGCCACCGCCACGACTGGGAACACGTCATCGTGTGGATCTCCAACAACCAGGTCCAGTACGTCTCTGTGTCGCAGCACTCCTCGTACCTGGTGAGCCCGAGTTCGTCGGTACGCTTCGACGGAACCCACCCGAAGATCGTGTATCACAAGGACGGCGTGTCGACCCACGACTTCCGCTTCGCGAACACCAACGACGAACCACCGGAGAATGCCACCGGCGGCTGGTTCTACCCACGCCTCGTCGGCTGGGAGGGCTATCCGGCCGGCTACCGCGACAAGCTCATGAGCGCCGATTTCGGCGCGGCCACGATCAAGATCAAGGACGACTCCTTCAATGGCAACCTCGCCTACTCCAAGCCCTCCGGAATCCCGTTCGACCCCTACGCCTGAGATATCGATGCACCGCTGATGACGTAACGCCGGAGCCCGTCGCATACGCACGTCTGCACGAACATCGAAGCCGTTGCATCGCGGTGCGTCGCAGGCCGAAGCGCAAAGCGGGGCAAGGGGCAGCCGACAACTGGGCACATCGTCCTACTTGAGGCCGGAGACGACCGTGGGAGCGTAGAAGTAGCCGAAAAGCGTCCATTGGATGAAGATCGCTGTTCGTCACGCGGATCTCGATCTTGGTCAAGCGGCAACAAAAGCAGGGTCATGGCACGACAAAGAGGGCGTCACCCCGGGGAGTCGAACCACCCGGGGCGGCGCCCTCTCGATGCCGTGTGTTCAAGCGCGGTCTACGGGAACGTCAGCTTCCAGGTGACCGCCGGTCCGTTGTCCGGAATCGATACGTCGCCGGTGTTCTCGAACGACGTGCCGGTGCCACCACCGCCACCGCCGGGGCGCGTGCCGACCCTCAACTGGCTCGCGGCGCGGGGCCGGTGGCTGTCGTACTCGGTCGGTATGACCATCACCGACGCCATCCACCAGGCTGTGCTGAAGGTCTTGGCATCGGCCTGGGCCCCGGCCGTCGAGCCCGGCGGCGAGGTCCGCGACGGCGCCTGGGTCGCCTGGCTCTCCGGGGACTGCCTTACCGTAAATGGTTGTGGAAAGCTTCACGCTCGGCGGAGAGCTGCCAGTACGACGGCTGGGGTACGGCACGGCGCAGCTTACCGGCCCCGGCTACTGGGGCCCGCGCGGGGATGCCCGGGACGCGGTGGCCGTGCTGCGGCGGGCCGTCGCACGCGGGGTCACCCTCGTCGACACCGCCGACAACTACGGTCCGTCGATCGCCGAGGAACTGGTCGCCGAGGCCCTGCACCCCTACCCCGAGGGCCTGTTGATCGCCACCAAGGGCGGAGTCGTGCGCACCGGCGACCGTGCCTGGCACATCGCCGGACGGCCCGAGCGGTTGCGGGCGATGTGCGAGGCGAGTCTGCGGCGGCTGCGGCTCGACACGATCGACCTGTACCAGCTGCACCGGCTCGACCCGGCGGTGCCGATGGCCGAACAGCTCGGCACGCTGGACGAGTTGCGCACGGAGGGCAAGATCCGGCACATCGGGCTCGACACCATCACCGCCGAACAGCTGGAAGCGGCACTGGAGTTGACTGACATCGCCTCGGTCCAGAACCGCTTCAACCTGCTCGACCGCGACTCGGAGCCGCTGCTGAAGCTGTGCGAGGCGCGCGGGATCGCCTTCCTGCCCTGGTTCCCGCTGGGCAACGGCTCCCTCACCGCCGACCCGGGCTGCGCCGAGGTCGCCGCCGCGCACGGGGCGACGCCGGGGCAGATCGCCCTCGCCTGGCTGCTGCACCGCTCCCCGGTGCTCTGCCCGACCCCGGGCACGGGCTCGCTCGCCCATCTGGAGGAGAACCTCGACGCGGGCGCGGTCCGGCTCACCGCCGAGGACATGGAAGCGCTGGGTTGACCTTGCCCCTGGGGCAGGGACGAGGGTCCCGGGCATGGACATCTACCTGAACGGCGTGCCCTGGTGGAAGTACAGCCGCCAGCCCTCCTCGGTGCGCCGCCACAGCGAACTGCGGTGCGCCCGGCGGCCGTTGTCCCCCGCCGTGTCGAAGGTGAGGTGGACCACGTCCGGGGCGAGCTGGACGCCCTTCATGCGGGAGGCGGTGATGGGCCGCGACCCCTGCTGGGCCGGCAAGGTCAGTTCGGCGATGACCGAAGCGCGGTCCCAGAGCCGGCCGGAGGAGCCGAACTCGTGGAAGTCGGGGTGGAGCAGCGCTCCCATCCGCTCCGGCGAGCGACGGACCTCCGCGTCGAGCAGCCTCAGTTCGCCCTCGATGGCGGACTCCACGGCGGGGTTGTGCTCAGGCATCGGTGAGCTCCTCGAGTTTGACGACCGTGTTCCAGTTGCGGGTGGTGGCGGTGATGCCCTTGAGGAGTCTCGGCTTCGACAGGGCCTCGGCCAGCTTGGAACGTCCGAGGCCGTCGGGGGCGTAGAGATAGAGCGCGCGGTCGCCGAGGTGGAACTCCTCCGGGAGGAACGCCGCCGGGTCGACCGACGCGAAGCGCTCGCCGTCGACGGGAGCGGAGAAGTAGGTGACGTGCAGCTGCTTGGCCTCCAGGTCCGCGGCCGGGAACGGGCACTCCTGTCGTACGGCCTTCAGATAGGCGTGGTCGCGGACCAGTACGCCGACACCGAAGCCGAAGTGCCTCTCTATGGCCTCGGCCAACTCGGCGGCCAGGGAGTCCTCGTCGCCGCGGTCGGTGGAGAAGACGGCGTTCCCGCTCTGGAGATACGTCTGCACGTCGCCGTGGCCCAGTTCCTTGATCAGCGTGCGGAGCTCGGCCATCGGCACCTTTTTGCTGCCGCCCACATTGATCCCGCGCAGCAGCGCCGCGTACGTCGTCGTCATCCGCACACCTTAGGACGGCCACCCTGCGCACGCGGATCAGCACCCGCACCCTGATCCGCATCCCCGAGAAGCCCCATTAGGTGTAAGGGGCCCCTGTCCTCCCCAGTGCGGAGGCGGCGGGGTCCGCGGGGAGGAGCCGGAGGTCCGGAGGTTCACCGGGCAGTACGAGGAGACGTTCTTATCCGGCCCCTACCTTCATAACCAGAGGTGACGGCAGGGGGTTGTCACCGTGCACAAGGGGGCTGGCCCGTCATGGGGAACGGAGACATACGGGTGCGGGGCATCGCCGCGCGAGCGGGCGGCTGGAGCGCCCGCCACCGATGGGCCGCCGTCGGAATCTGGGTGCTGTTCGTCGTGCTGGCGATGGGGCTCGGCTCGGCGGCGGGCCGCGTCGACGTCAAGGAGAGCGATCAGCTCAAGGGCGAGACACACACCGCCGCCAAGATCATCGAGGACTCGGGGATCAAGGCGCCGGCCGGTGAGAGCGTCCTGATCCAGGGGAAGGACGCGAGCGTCAAGGCGACGGACGCCGACTTCCGCGCCGCCGTCGCCGCGCTCGTCAAGGCCGTCGAGGGGACCGGCAAGGTCACGGACGTGACCTCGCCGTACGACACGAAGACGATCTCGAAGGACGGCCGCAGCGCGCTCGTCCAGTTCGACATGCGGGGCGACGCGGACACCGCGGGCGACCGCGTCGAGCCGGTGCTGAACGCCGTCAAGGGCGTCCAGAAGGACCACGCGGCACTGCGGATCGAGGAGATCGGCAGCGCCAGCATGCAGAAGACCTTCTCCGACGCGTTCGGCGACGACTTCAAGAAGGCCGAGTACTCCGCGGTTCCGGTGGCCCTCGGCATTCTGCTGATCGCCTTCGGCGCCCTGGTGGCGGCGCTGCTCCCGGTGGCACTGGCGATTACGGCGATCATGGCGACGATGGGCCTGATGGGCATCGTCAGCCATCTGCAGCCGATGAGCAACACCGCGAACTCCGTGATGCTCCTGGTGGGGCTGGCCGTCGGGGTCGACTACTGCCTGTTCTATCTGCGGCGTGAGCGTGAGGAGCGCGAGGCCGGCCGGGACGCCGGTGCCGCGCTGCGGATCGCCGCCGCGACCAGTGGCCGCGCCATCGTCGTCTCCGGTGTCACGGTGTGCGTGGCGATGGCCGGCATGCTCTTCACCGGACTCGCCGGGTTCGAGGCGATGGGGCTGGCCTCGCTGATGGTCGTCGCGGTCGCCATGGTCGGCTCGGTCACCGTGCTGCCCGCGCTGCTCTCGCTGCTCGGGGAGCGGGTCGAGAAGGGACGCCTGCCGTTCCTGCACCCGGACAAGCGGCGCGCCAGGGGCAAGCGTGTCCGGTCCGCCGACGAGGGCAGCCGGTTCTGGAGCGCCGTACTGCGGGTCGTCCTCGCCAAGCCCGCCGTCTCGCTGGTCGTCGCGGCCGGGGTGCTGCTGGCCATCGCCGCTCCCGCGCTCGGCATGAAGACCCAACAGCTCACACTGGACAAGGAGTTCGGCAACTCGCTGCCGATCGTGGGCACGTACAACCGGGTCAACGACGCCTTCCCCGGCGGTTCCGAGCCGGCCGAGGTGGTCGTCAAGGCGCAGAACATCAACGCCGCCGATGTGAAGTCCGCGCTCGCCGACTTCCGTGCGCAGGCGATCAGTTCGGGCGCCTCGCGCGGCCCGGTCGACATCAAGGTGCACGAGGCGCAGAACGTGGCCTTCGTGTACGTCCCGCTGGTCGGCGGCTCGAATCAGGACCAGGCGGAGAAGAGCCTGACGCTGCTGCGCGACAAGGTGCGGCCCGACACGCTCGGCAAGGTCGAGGGCGTCCAGGCGCCGATCACCGGACAGGTCGCCGGATCGCACGACTTCAGCGACCAGTTGCTGGGCTCGGTGGCCCCGGTCTTCGCGTTCGTGGTCGTCTTCGCCTTCCTGCTGATGCTGCTCTCGTTCCGCTCGCTGACGATCGCGATCACCTCGATCGCGCTCAACCTCCTTTCGGTCGCGTCCGCCTACGGCATCCTGGTCGCGGTCTTCCAGCACGGCTGGGGCGCCTCGCTGGTGGGCGCGGAGGGCGTCGGCGCCATCATCACCTGGCTGCCGCTGTTCCTCTTCGTGATCCTCTTCGGGCTCTCGATGGACTACCACGTCTTCGTGGTCTCACGCATCCGTGAGGCGCGACTGCGGGGCCGCGACACCAAGGACGCGATCCGGCACGGGGTGGTCACCACGGCCGGTGTCGTCACCAGCGCCGCCGTCATCATGGTCGCCGTCTTCGCGATCTTCGGAACGCTGTCCATGCAGTCCATGAAGCAGATGGGCGTGGGCCTGGCGGCGGCGGTCCTCATCGACGCCACGATCATCCGCGGGGTGCTGCTGCCGGCCGTGATGGCACTGCTCGGCGAGCGCAACTGGTACCTGCCGAAGTGGCTGAACCGGCTGCCGGACCTCACCCACGACGAGTCGCCCGAGGCCGCGCTGCCGCCGGCCCGGGAGGGCGAGCGGGCCGGGGTGTGACTCCGTAACTCCCGTCGGGTCAGGGCCTGTTGGTTTCCGGGGGAACCAACAGGCCCTTTGCCTGCGCTCCCGCTTCGCTTACGGTCCCGCCCGGCGGCTCGGCCGCGTCGAAGCGGACCGTGGACCGTCACCCGGGCGGCTCGTGGGGGTCTGGCCTTCCCTGTGGCTCCCGTCACGGTCGTGAAGGCGGTGTACGTCGTCAAGGGACCGTGCACACGGTCCGACCTGTGGGAATGCGACACTGGCCGACGGATGGCGTGAACCCGACGCCGTACCCGAGGGCTGTGCGCGCACCACGTCACGCACCAGGACACGGAGGCGAAGGATGGACGAGGCACGGGCGCGGGACGTACTGGCCGCGGCGAAGGTGCTGCCGGGGCCGGCGCGGGACGCGACGCTCCTCGCCCTGGGCGAGAACGCGGTGTTCGCCGCCGGTGACCTGGTGGTCAAGGTGGGACGCGACGCCGAACTCCTCGACCGTGCCCGGCGGGAACTGGACATCGCGGCCTGGCTCGCCGACGCGGGCGTCCCCGCCGTGCGGGCGGCCGAGTCCAAGGCGCTCCTGGTGGAGGGTCACCCGGTGACGGTGTGGCACCGGCTGCCCGATCCGGTACGCCCCGCCGAACCGCGTGATCTGGCCGAACTGCTACGGGTGGTGCACGCACTGCCCTCCCCCTCCTTCCCGTTGCCGCCCCGTGAGCTGCTGGGCGGTGTGGAGCGCTGGCTGCGGCTCGCGGGCGAGGCGATCGACCCCGCGGACGCTGCGTATCTGCGGGCGCGGCGCGACGGCTTCGCGGAGGTCGCGGCCGCGCTCACCCCGCACCTGCCGCCGGGCCCGATCCACGGCGACGCGCTGCCCCGCAATGTCCACGTCGGCCCCGACGGCCCGGTCCTGGTCGACCTGGAGACCTTCTCCGCCGACCTGCGCGAGCACGACCTGGTGGTCATGGCCCTCTCCCGCGACCGCTACGGGCTGCCCGCCGAGGCGTACGACTCCTTCACCGAGGCCTACGGCTGGGATGTGCGCGCATGGGAGGGCTGTTCGGTACTCAGGGGCGCGCGGGAGACCGCGAGCTGCGCCTGGGTCGCCCAGCATGCGCCGAGCAACCCGAAGGCCCTGGCCGAGTTCGAGCGGCGGGTGGCGTCGCTGCGGGACGGGGACGAGACCGTCCGCTGGTACTCCTTCTGACCCTTTCCGCGCGGTGCGGGCCCGGTCAGGCCTTCTGGTCCGCCAGGTCCCGCAGCGGCCATGTCCCGTCGACCACCGCTTCCGTCTCCCCCTTGCGGCGCAGGAAGCTCTGGAAGTCGGCCGCCCACTCGGCGTACCACTCGATCTGGCGGCGGTGCAGCTCCGCCGGACCGAGGGCCGCGACCTTCGGGTGGCGGCCGGCTATCGCACCGGCGAGCCGGGCCGCGGCGAGGGCGTCGGCCGAGGCGTCGTGGGCGGATTCCAGTGCCACGCCGTACTCCGTGCAGACCGCTTCGAGGTTGCGCTTGCCGCGACGGTATCGGTCGACGGAGCGGTCGATCGTGTACGGGTCGATGACCGGGGCGGGGTCGATGCCGCCGAGCCGCTCGCGCAGCGACGGCAGGTCGTGGCGCCGCAGTTCGGCGGAGAGCAGGGTCAGGTCGAAGGCCGCGTTGTACGCGACCACCGGGACGCCCGTCTTCCAGTACCCGACGAGGACCTCCGCGATCGCGTCGGCGACCTGGTCGGCGGGGCTGCCCTCCGCCGTCGCCCGCTCGTTCGAGATCCCGTGCACCGCCACCGCGTCCGCGGGGATCTCCACGCCGGGATCGGCCAGCCACTCACGGCGCCCTATCGGCTCTCCGTCCTTGACCTCGATCACGGCACCCGTGACGATGCGCGCCTCGCGTGGATCGGTCCCGGTCGTCTCCAGGTCGAAGCCGATCAGCAGCTCCCGGTGCCAGCCCATGGGCGGCCCCCCTTCTTCGTGGTGCTTTCCCCCAGTGGTCTCCACGATCGCATGAGCCACTGACAATCCGAGGACCGCGTTCCGCTTCCCGGGCCCGACAGCACGCCGCATACCCCGACAGGGCGACACTTCAGGACACTGGACGCGAATCCGCCCAAGCCACCTCGAACTCCTCACGATAGGTCGGGAAGAGGCCCTCTTCGCCCATCTCATCCGGTTTGACCACCCGGCCTCCGCCCCGCAGCACCAGCACCGGCGCCTCCATGCCGCGTGCGCGCCGCAGATACGACTGCACGATCGCGATACCGTCCGAGCCGTCCCCGTCGACGAGATACGCGGTGAAGCGCGGCGTCTCGTCATAGACCTGGATCTCGAACGCGCCCGGGTCGCGCAGCCTGGCCCGCACGCGCCGCATGTGCAGGATGTTCATCTCGACGGCGCGGCTCAGCTCGCCCCGCTTGAGGCCGAGTTCGCGCTCGCGCCGCTTGACCGCGCTGGACGCCGGGTTCAGGAACAGCAGCCGCACCCGGCAGCCCGCCTCGGCGAGACGTACGAGCCGTCGCCCGGAGAAGTTCTGCACCAGCAGGTTCAGGCCGATGCCGATGGCGTCCAGGCGGCGGGCGCCGCCGAAGAGGTCCTCGGCGGGGAACTGGCGCAGCAGCCGTACGCGGTCCGAGTGCACGCCGACCACGTCCGCGTACCGGTCGCCGACCAGGTCCTCGACGGCGTCGACGGGCAGCCGGCGCGCGGAGGGCACGTCACTGCCGGCGCCGAGGATCTCCAGGAGCTTCGCCGCGGCCCGCTCGGCCTGGCCCAGGACCGCCTCGGACAGGGCCCGGTTGCGGGAGACCACGTTCCGGGTGACTTCCAGTTCGTCGAGAGCGAGTTCGACGTCCCGGCGTTCGTCGAAGTAGGGCTCGAAGCACGGCCAGTGCTGCACCATCAGCTCGCGCAGCTGCGGCAGGGTGAGGAAGCTGAGCACGTTGTCGTCGGCCGGGTCGAGCAAGTAGCCCTTGCGGCGGCTGACTTCGCGTACGGCGACCGCGCGCTGCACCCACTCCTGCCCGGCGGGTCCGGCGGCGGCGACCACCCAGTCGTCGCCGTGGACGGGTTCGTAGATCGGACGCAGAACAGCGGCCACGACCGCGCGCAGCCGCTGTTCGACCAGGTTCAGCCAGATGTAGGCACGCCCGGCTCGCTGGGCGCGCGTACGCACCTCGCGCCAGGCGTCGGCGCCCCAGTCCAGTTCCGGTCCAATGGATCCCATTTCCATCGGCCGTGCCAGGGACACCGCGCCGGGTGGGACATCTGTGGAGTTTCCCTCGTGACCCTCGTCACCAGGAGGCAACTCCAGCCCTCCCGAGCCCACCCGCGCACCGCCTTCCGCTCCCCCGAGCTCTTTCGTGGGGCCAGCCCCACTCAACGATCAAGGAAGGGTACTCCGGGAGCGGTGGGCGGTGCAGCCCGATGGACAGGTCGTTTCTCAACTACCGTTTTCGACATGCCCGTTCTGGTTGGCGAGCTCCGGCGGAGTGAGCGGATTCATAGCGGTGACGTCGCGCGGGGCGATGGAAAAGCCCTGCCAGTGGACCGGCATGGGCTGCTGGTCCTCGTCGCGCGCTATGTGGTGGAAGCCCACGTTGACCCAGACGATGGGGTGGGTGAGCGTCTGTCCGTTGACGTACTTGTCGACGGACCTGCCCGCTCCGGCACCGCAGTCGAGCAGGTTGTTGGTGGCGAACTGCTCGCACTTCTTGTACTCGGTGAAGTACAGGTCGTGCTGGGTGAAGGGGCGGCCGAGGTACTTGGTGGTGGCGTCCGGGACGATCTCGTAACTACGGGCGTGGTCGTCCTTGTTCTTGCCGGTGGCGCTGACGACGCGCCACCAGCGCATGTTCTTGGCGTCGCCCGCGAGTTCCTTGGTGACCTTGGTGAGGGTGGTCTTGTTGGTCGGGCCCTCGTTGCCGTTGCGGGGCGGGCTGACCACGGAGTCGTACTGCTCGATCTTGTTCTCGGAGGAGCCGTCGAGGCCGAAGTCCAGCCGCCAGAAGACGTTGTGGCTGTGGCTGGTGGCGTAGGCCTTGGCGCCCTTGCCGATGGGCCAGCCGCGGCCGTCGCCCGCGTCGTAGTCGCCGGGCGAGAGGCTGCCGGTGGCGCCGATGTTCATGCTGATGGTGCCGTCGTCCTGGAAGCGCCACTCGGTGATGTACTCGTACCAGCCGACCTTGTTGACGGTGTAGATCAGCAGGTCCTTGCCCTGGGTCTGGTAGACCTTGTTGCCGGTGTCGGCCTCCATCCGGTAGGCGTGGCCGCGCGAACGGGTGGTGGTGCACAGGCCGTCGACGTTCGGGTGCTGCGGGTCCCAGGCGTTGGGGATCTTCACGTTCTTGATGGTGCCGCCGGGGCATTCATCGGGTGCCATCTTCATCAGGCCCTGGCCGAAGCCGGCGCCCGTGAGGTCGTCGTACTCGGCCTTGCCGTCGTCGTAGGGGACGTGGATCTGGCCGAGCTTCGCACTGGTGAGGACCTTGATCGGCTGGGCCTCGCCCTTGGGCTGGTAGGAGATGTTCTCCAGGACGAGCCCGGCCTCGCTCTCGTAGTGCCAGCACATGCGCCAGGTGGTGCCGGTGGAGAGCTTCTGCTCGATCTTGTACGCCGCGCTGCAGTCGGCGGCCGCCGGGGGCGCGGCCTTCGACTGGGCGACGGCCGGGCCCCCCGCCGTCGTCGCGCCGACGGCGAGTGCGGCCACCGAGAGGCCGACTGCCGTCCGGGTGCGGGCACGGCTGATTCTGTTTACGCGCATGACAAAGAGACTCCTTGCGAAAGCACGAAGAAGGACTGGAAGGAGAAGCAGGAAGACAAGAAGAAGGGGGTGCGTGGGAAGAACGAACGCGGGCGGGTCAGCCGCCCGGGGCACCCCGGTCGCGGCTCAGCCGAGCTTGCCGACCTTGCGGGCGCTCAGATCGATCACCAGTTCACGGGCGTCGATCCAGGACCCGTTCTTGACCTTCGGGAAGAGCCTCACGCAGCGGTGCTCGCCGCACTTCGCGAGGAAGGCGGGCTGGACGCCCGGGGTGGCCCGGAAAACCATGCTGTTCAGTGTCAGCTGGTCGGGCGAGGTGAGTCCCTTGCCGGTGGCGTCCTTGTAGTCGGCGCGCAGGCCCGCGCCGAGCGGGTCGGCGATCAGCAGTTTCGCGGCCTCGACCATCTCGTCGCGGCTGATGGGTGGCTGGACACCGTGCTGGGTGTCGGTCCGCTCGACCTTCCCGCTGTCGAGGTTGACCGTCTTGGTGACGAGCGTGTCGTCCTTGTAGTCGTAGAACGTGACGTTGGCGCGGCGCGGCGCGTTCGGGTCGTCGAGTTCGCTCTCCTCCGGCTCGGCGAGGTCGACGCCGATGCGTTGCGGGCCGCGCTGCCCCTCGACGTTCTCGCTGGAGCCGAACGACTGCCGGTTCAGCGCGATCTGTTCGACGCGCTTGGTCTCGTCGTCGGTCAGCGGGTCACGGCCGGTGCCCTTGTCGCCCTCGGCCGGGGCCTGCTCGACGACACCGGGTTCGGCGACCGTCTGCCCCTGTCCCTGCCCTTGTCCGGCCTGCTGCGAGGTCCGGCCGCCGTTCTGGAGGCCGCCCGAGCCTTCTTCGGCGCCCGCCGAGCCCGGAAGGGCGATCCCGGCCATCACGGCCGTCCCGGCCACCGCGATGGCCGCGCCCGCCACCACCTTTCCCAGATGGCGGTGCACTATCTTGCGCACATTTCCCCCTACTCCTTCTGTTTCGCCAGGAGTGATTTGAGCCCTATTGGTCGGCATACGACGTATGCCTGGTCAGCGGTTAAGAGGGGTGCAAGTCGTAGGAGGTTCCCTCACTTTCGGGGGAGACTCGGCTCGGAGTTGCCCCCAGGGGCGCGGTACTACTGGAAGAGTCATATCCATGCAGGTCTGGCCTGGAGAGGCATATCCACTCGGTGCCACGTACGACGGCGCCGGTACCAACTTCGCGGTCTTCTCGGAGGCCGCCGACCGCATCGAGCTGTGTCTGCTGCACGACGACGGCTCGGAGACGGCGGTGGAGCTGCGCGAGAGCGACGCGTTCGTACGGCACGCGTATCTGCCGGGGATCATGCCCGGGCAGCGGTACGGGTTCCGGGTGCACGGGCGGTACGCGCCCGAGCGCGGACAGCGCGTCAACTCCGCGAAGCTGCTGCTCGACCCGTACGCGCGTGCGATCAGTGGCTCGGTCAAGTGGGGCGAGGAGGTGTACGGCTATCCGTTCGGGGCGCCCGACAAGCGCAATGACCTGGACTCGGCGCCGCACACCATGACCTCGGTCGTGGTCAACCCGTACTTCGACTGGGGCGACGACCGGCGCCCGCGCACCGAGTACCACCACACGGTGATCTACGAGGCCCATGTGAAGGGCCTCACGATGCGGCATCCGGCGCTGCCCGACGAGCTGCGCGGCACCTACGCGGCGCTCGCGCACCCGGCGATCATCGAACATCTGACGAAACTGGGCGTCACCGCGCTGGAGCTGATGCCCGTACATCAGTTCGTGAACGACCATCGGCTGGTGGAGATGGGCCTCAGCAACTACTGGGGCTACAACACGATCGGCTTCTTCGCCCCGCACAACGCGTACGCCTCCTGGGGCGACCGCGGACAGCAGGTCCTGGAGTTCAAGTCGGCGGTCCGGGCGCTGCACGAGGCCGGCATCGAGGTCATCCTGGACGTGGTCTACAACCACACGGCCGAGGGCAACCACCTGGGCCCGACGCTGTCCTTCAGGGGCCTGGACAACGCCTCGTACTACCGCCTCGCGGACGATCCCCGCTACTACATGGACACCACGGGGACCGGCAACTCGCTCCTGATGCGCTCCCCGCACGTGCTCCAGCTGATCATGGACTCGCTGCGCTACTGGGTCACCGAGATGCACGTCGACGGCTTCCGCTTCGACCTCGCGGCCACGCTGGCCCGCCAGTTCCACGAGGTGGACCGGCTGTCGTCGTTCTTCGACCTGGTGCAGCAGGACCCGGTGGTCTCCCAGGTGAAGCTGATCGCCGAGCCCTGGGACGTCGGCGAGGGCGGCTACCAGGTGGGCAACTTCCCACCGCTGTGGACCGAGTGGAACGGCAAGTACCGCGACACCGTACGGGACCTGTGGCGCGGCGAGCCGCGCACGCTGGCGGAGTTCGCCTCGCGTCTGACGGGCTCCTCGGACCTCTACCAGGACGACGGCCGCCGCCCCTTGGCCTCGATCAACTTCGTGACCTGCCACGACGGGTTCACGCTGAACGACCTCGTCTCGTACAACAACAAGCACAACCACGCCAACGGCGAGGACAACCGCGACGGCGAGAGCTACAACCGGTCCTGGAACTGCGGGGTCGAGGGCGAGACCGACGAGGAGGCCGTACGCGCGCTGCGGGCCCGTCAGAAGCGCAACTTCGTCGCGACGCTGATGCTCTCCCAGGGCGTGCCGATGCTCAGTCACGGCGACGAGTTCGCGCGCACCCAGCACGGCAACAACAACGCCTACTGCCAGGACAGTGAGCTGGCCTGGGTGCCGTGGCCCGAGAACGACAGCGACCGCGGCGGCGAGGACGACGGTGAGGACGACGGCGCGCTGCTGGACTTCACGCGCGCGATGGTGTGGCTGCGCCGCGACCATCCCGTCTTCCGGCGGCGCCGCTTCTTCCACGGCCGTCCCGTCCAGGGCACGCACGACGAGCTGTCGGACATCGCGTGGTTCACCCCGGCGGGCAAGGAGATGACCCAGCACGACTGGGGGTCCGCGCAGGCGCGGGCGCTGTCCGTGTTCCTCAACGGCAAGGCGATCTCCGAGCCGGGCCCGCGCGGGGAGCGCATCGCCGACGACTCGTTCCTGTTGATGTTCAACGCCTCGCCGAAACCGCTGGAGTTCGTGGTGCCGGTCAACCACGGGCGGCAGTGGCAGGTGGTGGTCGACACGGCCCTCCCGGAGGGGGTGCCACCGGGCACGGGCGCGAAGGTCCAGGCCGGGGACCGGCTGACGCTGATCGACCGCAGCATGACGGTGCTGCAGCGGCCCGCCTAGCCGCATTGACGGGGGCACGCGCGCGTGGAGGGGCTTTTCGGCGTACGTCGATGACACGAAAGAAGGCGGGGAGGGTACGGAGGTTCCCATGACACCTGAGCGTCCCGAACGGGAGATCCCGGTCTCGGTGGTTCCCGCCGTGCCGACCGCCACGTACCGGCTGCAGCTGCAGCCGGAGTTCCCCTTCGGGGCCGCCGAGGCGGCCGTGCCGTATCTGGCCTCGCTCGGCGTGTCCCATCTGCACCTGTCCCCGGTCCTGGAGGCGGTCCCGGGCTCGACGCACGGCTACGACGTCGTGGACCACACGCGCGTACGGGCCGAACTGGGCGGCGAGCGGGGGCTGCGCTCCCTGGCCCGCACCGCGCGGGAGCACGGCCTCGGCCTGGTCGTGGACATCGTGCCGAACCACATGGCGATGGTCCCGCGCCACAACCACGCCCTGTGGGAGGTACTGCGCGAGGGCCCTCGGTCCCCGTACGCGCGCTGGTTCGACATCGACTGGGACGCCCAGGACGGCCGGATGCTGCTGCCCGTGCTCGGCGGCCGGCTCGGCTCGGAAATCGACCACCTGAAGGTGGACGGCGACGTACTGCGCTACTACGAGCACGCGTTTCCGCTGCGCGAGGGCACCGGGCACCTGCCGCTGCCGCGGCTCCTCGACGCGCAGTGGTACCGCCCGGCCTGGTGGCGGCTGGCCCGCACCGATCTGAACTACCGCCGCTTCTTCAGCATTTCGGAGCTCATCGGGGTGCGCGTCGAGGACCCCGAGGTGTTCGCGGCCACCCACGCGAAAATCCTGGAGCTGCTGGGCGACGGTGTGATCCAGGGGCTGCGTGTCGACCACCCGGACGGACTGGCGGACCCGGACGCCTATCTGCGCCGCCTCCACGAGGCGGCCGGCGGGCGCTGGACTGTGGTCGAGAAGATCCTCGCGGACGGCGAGCCGCTGCCCGCCGCCTGGCCCGTCGCGGGCACCACCGGCTACGACGCGCTGCGGCACGTCGACGGCCTCTTCACGGACCCGGCGGGCGCGGGGGAACTCCTCGGCCAGTACCGGCGGTTCGCGGCGCCTCAGGCCGATCGGGGCGGCCACTGGGAGGCGACGGTGCGCCGGGCGGCGTACAAGGTGATCACACACGAGCTGGCCACCGAGTTCGACCGCCTCACGCGCGCGGCGAGCCGGCTGTGCACCGCCTCCCCCGACCCGGAGCCGCGCGACCACGCTCCTTGGGCCCTGGGCACCGCGCTGCGGGAACTCCTCGTGCGCGTCGAGGTGTACCGGCCGTATCCCTCCACGGACGCCTCCCTGGTCCTGACCGAGGAGGCCGCCGCCGAGGCCCGGGCGGTCTTCACGGTGCCGGAGGAGTCGCACGCCGTGGACGTCGTACGGGACCTGCTGCTCGGGCGGGCGGGCGAGCGCCCCGAGCATGCGGAGTTCCGGGCCCGGTTCGCGCAGACCTCGTCCGCGCTGAGGGCGAAGTCCGTGGAGGACACGGCGTTCTACCGCTATGTGCCCCTGCTGTCGGCCACCGAGGTGGGCGGGAACCCGGGCGCTCCGGCCGTGTCCCCGGAGGACTTCCACGCCTACTGCGCGCGCGTGCAGCGCGACTGGCCCGCCACCGGCACCGCCCTGTCGACCCACGACACCAAGCGCAGCGCCGACGTCCGCGCGGCCCTGTCGGTGCTCACCCAGTGCCCCGAGCGATGGGCCGACGTGCTGGCCGAGGTCACCCGTGACGGGCCGACGGGCGTACCCGACCCCCAGGTGGCGTGGGCCGCGTGGCAGACGGTGTTCGGGCTGGGCCCGGCCGATGGGGAACGCGTCCAGGGAGCGCTGTTGAAGCATGTCAGGGAGGCCGGGCTGCACACCTCCTGGACCGAGCAGAGCCCGGCGTACGAGGAGGCGGTGGCGGCGTTCGTCGCGGCGGGCCCCTGCGGGGCGCCCGGGCGGCGCGTGGCGGACCTCCGGGCCTCGCTGGCCCCCCATGTCCGGGCGAACGTCCTGGGGGCCGCACTGGTCCAGCTGACGATGCCCGGGGTACCGGACGTCTACCAGGGCACCGAGGGCGAGTACCTGGCGCTGGTGGACCCCGACAACCGGGCGCCGTTCGCGCCCCGGGAGCAGGCCTCGGAGCTGTACTCGGAGCTGCACTCGGAGAAGGTCGCGCTCACTACGGCGGCGCTGCGGCTGCGAGGGCGACGCCCCGGCGCGTTCGGTGACGCGGCGACGTACGCGCCGCTGCCGGCGCGGGGTCCGGGCGCGGCGCACTGTGTGGCGTTCGTCCGCTCCGGAGAGGTGCTCACGGCCGTCACCCGGCTGTCGCTGCGTCTCGCGGACGCGGGCGGCTGGCGCGACACCCGGCTCACGCTCCCCGAGGGGCGGTGGTCGGATGTGCTCGCTCCGGAGCGTGAGTTCACGGGGCACGCGCGCGTGGCGGAGCTGTTCGAGCGGCTGCCGGTGGCGCTGCTGGAGCGCGTCGGCACAGGCGGACCGGCGGGCTCCGCGGCGAGCGGCTGATCAGGCCCTCCGCGACGGGCCGAAAGCCCGGGGCCCGGCGCGGGTCCCACAGTGGATTCTCCGCGCCCTGTCGGGTTGTGCCCACCGGCTCTGCCGCCGGTGAATGCCACCTGGCGCCCTGGGGAGCCGCCCCGTCATCTCCTTGACAGTTCCCTCAGACCGTGGAGTACTGCGACAAGCGACGCAGGGCGGACAAGTCGGGGGTGAGTCTCCTGCCGGAGTTGCGCTACCCCAGTGTGACCGAAATCGTCTCGTCCGCTCGGGCGTTGGCGGCTCACCGTCCCGACCTGTGCGCCCTCAGGCAAATCGGTGTCTCGCGCGCGGGCAGGCCCCTCCACCTGCTGTCCGTCGGTCACGCCGGGCGCGCGGTGCTCGTCGTGGCGGGCGCCCACGCGAACGAACCGACCGGCGGCTCGACCCTGCTGTCCCTGACCGAACGTGTACTGCACGAGCGGGAGCTGCGGGCCGACACCTCCTGGCACTTCCTGCTCTGCGCGGACCCGGACGGCGCCAGTCTCCATGTGACGCCGGCGCCGCGCACCCTGCTCGACTACCACCTCGGGTTCTTCCGCCCGGCCGGCCCCGAGCAGCCCGAGTGGTCGCCCTCCGTCCTGCCGCCCGACCGGCTGCCCCCGGAGACCCGCGCCCTCACCCGGGTCATCGACGAGCTGCGGCCCTTCCTCCAGGTGACGCTGCACGGGACCGATCTCGGCGGCAGCTGGGTGCAGTTGACCAAGGACATACCGGGGCTCGCCGAACCGTTCGCCAAGTCCGCGGCGGAGTTGCACATCCCGGTGGAGACGGCCGCGTCGGACGCCGCGGGCTGGCCCGCCTCCGGACCCGGGGTGCATGTGATGCCGGCGCCCGGCTCGGACGCGGCCTACCCGAGCATGCCCGACGACGCCCGGCACAGCACCTGGTACCACACACACCGCTACGGCGGTCTGACCGCGGTCGTCGAGGTGCCGATGTGGGCCAGCGACCTGGTGGACGACCCGGCGCCGCACCCCGCCCCGACCGCGGCGATGCGACGCCTGGCCCGCCGGTTGCTGCGCGACACGCTCCAGGTGGAGACGGTGCTCACAGAGGTCCTGCCGCGGCTCCCGGGCCCCGACGGACCGCTCCTGCGCGCCGCCAAGTGGGCACTGGACCTGGTACCGGGCCTGGCCGACGACTGGGTGCGGACGCCGCCCCCGGACACCACGATGGCGTACGTCGGCAGCGTCGACGCGTTCGGGCGCCGGCTCCCGTTGCGGGCCGCCGCGATGCTGCTGCGGGTCCTCCAGGAGGCCGACGACCGGGCGGCGCCGCGCCTCGAACGCCTCGTGGCCGCCTGGAGCGACGCCTTCGCCGAACGCTTCCGGGCCCGCTGGGTCCCCCTGGAGCACCAGGTGGAGCACCAGTCCCGCACGGTGGTCGCGGCGGCCCGGCACGCGCGCGACAACGCCGCCTGACGGCTGACTCAGTCCGACAGGGCGAACACCGACCCCGTCTCGGCGCCCAGGACGCAGAAGTTGGAGAAGGTGTGCGTGTACTCCACCTGGCGGCCCGCCCACTGCCCACGCGCGGAGGCGGTGACCGGGGCGTAGATCATGGCGCACAGGACGTCGGGCTTGGGCGGGATCCGGGAGATGTCGCCGTCCGCGGCGGCGAGTTCCGCACAGGCCTCGGCGGCGTGGGGGTGGCCCTGAGGCGGGTCGCAGCGCAGGAGCGTGCCACTGATGCTGCTGGAGTGGGCGTCGCCGCTGGTGACGGTGAGGAAGAGCCAGTTGCCGGGGGTGGGCTCTTGGGGCGCGGACCGGGCCGGGGCCGCGCCCAGGGTGAGCAGGGCGACCGCCGCGAGGAGACCGCCCCGCACCGCTTGAGTGTTTCTCGTCATTCCCGATGCATCGGCAGCGCAGCCCGCGAACCCCACCCCGTCTCACCCGAACGGGAGCGTACGGGCGCGTACCGCCCGGCGAGTTCGAACGCGGCGATCACCACGCGCGCCTGGTATTCGACCTGGCGTCCGACCGGGATCCAGCGGGCCCCGCAGCCCTCGCGGTAGTCGGCACACCATGCGTCGATCAGCCGGTCGAGCTCCGGCAGCGCCTTGCCCGGGTCGCGTCCGGAGCCGGTGACGAGCTGGTGCAGGAGTCCGGCCGTGCGCAGGGCGACCCGTCGGCCGGCCAGGCGCAGGGCCGTCAGTCGGGCGGTGTCGAGCGCCGGCAGAGGGCGCGCCCCGGCGTCGTCCACGTCGGGGTCCCAGGAGTCGGCGAGTCCGGGGCCGACGAGTAAATAGTCGTCGACCGGTGCGAGGAGACAGGCCGCCTCGGCGGAGGTGTCGAGGCCGGAGCGGATCCGGCCGAGGATGTCCGCCAGGAGCCGGGTGTCGTGGCGCAGCGTGTGGCTGATGGAGCGCAGCACCGCGTCGGCGTCGGCGGGCCGGGTGGCGTCCTCCACGGCCGCCACGCCCCACATGGGGGCCTCGACGACCGCGGTCACGGTGCCGTAGCGGTGCGGGTGGAACCAGGTGGATTCGACCGCGGCCTCGGTGATGGCGGCGGCGAGGTCGCCCGGGTGCGGCGGCGGGATGCGGTAGACGGCGGGGCCGAGGGTCGGCCAGTACAGGGTGTCGTACGGCCCGAGTTCGCGCGGGATGCCGAGGCGTGCGGCGGTGTGCGCGACGCGCTGGGCGAGTCCGGGCAGCTCGCGGGTCAGTTCGACGAAGGCGCCGCCGACGTCGACGCCGTGCAGGGAGCACTGGAAGAAGGGCCGCAGTTCGTCCTGGAGGTCGAGGAGGGCGCGGGTCTCGGGCAGGGTGGCGCCGGCCGCGCCCTCGGGCAGCCACTCGGGCTGTTCGAGGAAGCCGGGTCGGAAGAAGTGCCGGAAGTAGTGGCCGAGAGTGTACGGGCCGGACAGCCAGGCCTCGTTGCGGCGGGCGCCGTCGGGGTCGAGGCAGAGCAGCAGGTTCCAGGTGGAGTCGGCGCCGTCGCAGAGCCGGGGGTCGGCGAGCGCCCGTTCGGCCAGGCGCAGGGCGGTGGCACCGCCCACGGGTTCGTTGGCGTGCGGTCCGGCGACGACGAGGGCCTGGCGGGTGCCGTGCCCGACGGACAGCAGCCACAGCGGGGTGCCCGCCCGTGACGTGCCCACGCGGCGCAGTCGGGCGTCGCTCGGCCGACGGGCGACGAGCGCGGCCGCACGGGCTCCCAACTCGTCCACGGTGGGGTAGCTGAGGAGGGGCGGCAGGGCACACCTCCACAAATGTGGTGCCGTCGATTCACCTGATGTGCATGGTGTACGCACAGTCAGTCACGGCTGTGGGGGTACGTCAACACTGCCGAACGTAAGGGGCTCACAAGGATCACGCCGTAGGGTTCACGCCATAAGGATCACGAGGATTCCGGGCCCCTGGGGATCGTCAGGACGAGGCGAGCCGGAAGGTCATCCGCCCGAAGCCGATCTGGTCGCCGTCCTGGACGACCGCGGCGCCGATGACACGTCGTCCGTTGACGGTCGTCCCGTTGGTCGAGCCCAGGTCGCGCAGCACCCACAGGCCGCCCTGACGGCTCAACTCGGCGTGGACGCGGGACACCGTCTCGTGGTTGAGCCGCAGTCCGCTCGCGGGGTCGCGGCCGATCCGCAGCGGGTATCCGTTGCCCGGGTGAGGCAGCAGCAGCTTCGGGAGCCGCTCGGCCTGCCAGGCCCTGCGCAGCCGTACGCCAAAGCCGGAGACCGCTTCTACGGTGCCGAACACCAGTTTCGACCAGCGGCTTTCGGTGAGCAGGTCGGCGGTGAGCACGGCGAGTTCGTCGGAGCGGCGGGCGACGAGCGCCAGTTCCATACGGCGGATGAACGTGTCATGCGAGAGGCGACCGAGGGCGACGCCGTCACGGAGGGCCTTCAACGCCTGGTCGCGCTCCGCGTCGGACAGCCGCGCGGGGTACGTGTGGAACTCGAAAGACGACGTCACGCTGGCGATTGTCGGTCAGTAGGAGCGGGGTGTCCAGAAAAACCGGAAACGGCGGGCGCCGCCGACCGGCTGGTTCCGTGCGTCCATCACGTGGCAAACGCGCGGCAAAAGGGTGGATTCGAAAGCGAATTGATCTCACGTGAAGCACCATGGACGTGCTACGTCACGACGTCTACGTCACGACGTGCCCTGTCACGGAGAACGGACAACGGAGAACGGACAAGGGGGAACCGTCTGTGCGGTTCGAGGTGTGGGCACCGGAGGCCGACCGGGTCGCGCTCCAGTGCGCGGGCACCACGCGCGCGTTGGAGCGCGATCCGGGGCGCGCCGGGTGGTGGACGGGTGACGCGGACGCGCAGGACGGGACACGGTACGGGTTCGCGGTGGACGACGGCCCCGTGCGGCCCGATCCCCGCTCACGGCGGCAACCGGACGGCCCCGACGGACTGAGCGCGGTGGTCGACCAGGCGCGGTACACCTGGCGGACCGAGTGGGCGGGACGCCCGCTGCCGGGCGCGGTGCTGTACGAGCTGCACGTGGGGACGTACACCGACGAGGGGACGCTGGACGCGGCGGCCGAGCGGCTCGGGCACCTCGCGGAACTGGGCGTCACACACGTCGAGTTGATGCCGCTGTGCCCGTTCCCCGGGCGCCATGGATGGGGGTACGAGGGTGTCTCCCTGTGGGCCGTGCACGAGCCCTACGGCGGCCCGGAGGCGCTGAAGCGCTTCGTCGACCGGGCACATGAACTCGGCCTGGGTGTCGTCCTCGACGTCGTGCACAACCACCTGGGCCCGTCGGGCAACTATCTGCCCACGTTCGGGCCGTACTTCACGCAGACCCACCAGACGCCCTGGGGCGCCGCCGTGAACCTGGACGCGCCCGGTTCGGACGAGGTGCGCGCGTATCTCGTCGGCGGCGCGCTGGCGTGGCTTCGGGACTACCGGCTGGACGGGCTGCGCCTGGACGCGGTGCACGCGTTGCGGGACACGCGCGCGGTGCACTTCCTGGAGGAGCTGTCGACGGCCGTGGACGCCCTCGCCGACGACCTGGGCCGGCCGCTGTTCCTGATCGCGGAGTCGGACCTGAACGACCCGCGGCTCGTCACCGCGCGCGCGGAGGGCGGTCTCGGGCTGCACGCGCAGTGGAACGACGACTTCCACCACGCGCTGCACACCGCGCTGACGGGTGAGGCACAGGGCTACTACGCGGATTTCGCGCGGGCCCCGCTCGCGGCGCTCGCGAAGACACTGACGTCCGGCTTCTTCCACGACGGCACGTACTCGAGCTTCCGCGGTCGCCGTCACGGCCGCCCGCTGGACCGTACGCGCGTTTCGGCGCACCGGCTGCTCGGCTACTCCCAGACCCACGACCAGGTCGGCAACCGTGCCCAGGGGGACCGGCTCGCGGCGTCCCTCTCCCCCGGGCTGCTGGCCTGCGCGGCCACGTTGACGCTCACCGGGCCCTTCGCCCCGATGCTGTTCATGGGCGAGGAGTGGGCCGCGGGCACGCCCTGGCAGTTCTTCACCGACCACACCGATCCCGAGCTCGCGGAGGCGGTACGGCGGGGCAGGCGCCGGGAGTTCGGGGCACACGGCTGGGCGGAGGAGGACGTCCCCGATCCACAGGACCCGGCGACCCGGGACCGCTCCTGCCTGGACTGGTCGGAACCCGAAAAGGCACCCCACGCGCGCGTACTGGCCTGGTACCGCGATCTGATCGCCCTGCGCCACAGCAGGCCCGACCTCTCGGACCCCGATCTCGCCGCCGTCAAGGTCGCCTACGACGACCAGGCCCGCTGGCTGGCCCTGCGGCGCGGGGACATCCGGGTGGCCGTGAACCTCGGCAAGGAGGCCGCCGCGATCCCGCTGGGCCTGCGCCACGCGCGCGTGCTGGCCGCGTGGGAGCCGGTTGAGGCGCCGGACGCGGACGGGTTGCTGAGCGTGCCCGGCGAGTCGTGTGCGGTGCTGACGCAGGCGTGAGGGCCCGGTGACTCGGGTGATTCAGTCGTCGCCCGGCAGTTCCGTGACTCGTTCGAGGAGGATCGCCTCCCAGGCGCGGCCCAGCTGGGTCCGCAGCAGCGGAAGTGGGCCGTCGTCACGCCCTTGGAGGCGGTCGTCGAGGCGGATCACGGTGTCGCAGCGGGCCAGCCACAGGCCGCGCAGGCAGGCGCGGGCGCCGTATCCGGCGAGGGTGGCGGCGCGTACGGCGGCGGGGGCGCCGACGGCGATCGCGAGCCCGGCGATGTCTTCGGCGGGGTCCCCGAGGGCCGCGTCGGTCCAGTCGAGAACGCCGCGCACCCGCCCGTCGGCGCTCACCACCAGGTGTTCGCCCTTGAGATCGTGGTGCACGAGGACGGCGGTCGCGGTCTGCGCGGCGAGCTGACCGGCGGCGGGAGCGGTGAGCTGGGCGAGACGCCCGGGGTCGAACTCGTCGGCGGCGGCGAGCTGCTCGGCGGCCGCCTCCGCGGCCGTCCGCAGCTCCTCCAGGGAGCGCGGCGTGACGCGCGGCACTCCGAGCGCCTCGGCCTGCCGTACGGGCACCTCGCGCAGCCCAGTGAGCAGGGCGGCGAGGTCCGCCTCGCCGACCGCGGAGACGTCCTGCACCTCGCCGGAGCGGCCGCGCAGTCGGGTGTCCAGGGTGTAGGTCAGTCCGCCCTCCCAGTCGCCGTGCGTGACGCTCGTCGGCACCGCGACCCCGATGTGCGGGCGGATGAGGTCGCGCAGCCGCAGCTCGCGGCGTTGGCGCACGGCGGCCTCGCGGTCCGGGGCGAGCCGCAGCACATGGCGGGTGCCGACCCACCAGGTGGAGTGCTCGCCGCCCTCTGCGACGGGCCGGACGCCGGGTCCCGCCCCCGCCGCCTCGCCCTCGGCGAGCAGCGAACGGACCAGTCGGCGGACGGTGTCCGCGGTCGGTGTCGGTGCCTGGGTCATGGTCGCGCCGTTGTCGTTGGGGGGTGGGGGCCTTGGGGCCTTGGGGCCTTGGGGAATGCTCCCGGTGGTCGGTCAGTCGACGATCACCAGCTCGCGGGAGGTGGTGTTGAGGCGGCGTCCGCCGTCCTCGGTCACCGTCACGATGTCCTCGATGCGCACCCCGAAGCGGCCGGGCAGATAGATGCCGGGCTCCACGGAGAAGCACATCCCAGGCACAAGGGGCCGCTCCTCGCCCTCGATCATGTACGGCGGTTCGTGGGTGGTGACGCCGATGCCGTGCCCGGTGCGATGGATGAAGTACTCGCCGTACCCGGCCTCGGTGATGACCGCGCGGGCCGCCCGGTCGACGTCCTGGCAGGCGACTCCGGGCCGCACCGCGCGGAAGCCCGCCTCCTGGGCCGCGCGCACGATGTCGTGCACCTTGCGCTCCTCGTCGTCAGGTTCGCCGACGTGGACCGTGCGGGAGGTGTCGGAGCCGTAGCCCTCCTTGAGGCCACCGAAGTCCAGGACGACCATGTCGCCGCGCTGGATGATCCGGTCCTCGGCCTCGTGGTGCGGGTTGGCGCCGTTCGGCCCCGAGGCGACGATGGTGAAGTCGACCTGGGAGTGGCCGAACCGCCGCAGCAGATCAGCGAGGTCGGCGGCCACGTCGGCCTCCCGGCGGCCGGCGAAGGGAACCTTCCGGATCTCCTCGAACGTTGCGTCCGCGGCCGCTCCGGCGGCCGCCAACCGCTCCAGTTCCGCCGCGTCCTTGACGGCCCGCAGCATCGGCAGGGCCTCGGTGAGGGCGACGTGGCGCGTGTCCGGCAGCCGCTTCTGGAGGCCGAGCAGATGCAGGGCCCAGGCGTTGTCGCTGACTCCGAAACGGCCCTTGGGGGCAAGGAGGGACGCGGTCGCCTCGTACGGGTCCTTGCCGTCGGTCCAGTCGCGGAGAGTCACCGCGGGCGCGCCGGTCGCCTTGGCCGCGTCGGGTGCCTCCAGGGTGGGCACGACCAGGACCGGGTCCTGCCCGGCTCTCAGCACCAGCAGAGTGAGCCGCTCGGTCTCCACCGGCCGATATCCCGTCAGCCACACCAGATCGGGCCCTGGCGCCACCAGGACGCCGTCGAGCCCGGCGTCCGCGGCGGCCTCGGCAGCGCGCCGCATACGGGCCTCGTAGTCACCGGCGGTGAAGGGTGCGGGCGTGCCTGTCATCCATGCCTCCGTGTGTCCGGAGTTCCCCAGGGGGCTACGGGCAGCATCCTGCCCTTCCGGTGAGGCGCGCGCGAGCCGGTTACCGCCGCCGCGTGTCAGCTCTCCAGGGCGAGGCGGGCGCCCAGGAGCAGCAGCACGCCTCCGGAGACCTGCTCCAGGCGCCGGCGTACGCCGGTCCGGGACAGGACGGCCTTCATCCGGCCGACGAACCACACGTACAGGCCGTAGTAGCCGACCTCGTAGACCGCCCAGAGCGCGGCGAGACCGACCATGGCGGGCAGATGCGGGGCGCCCTCGGGCACGAACTGCGGCAGGAAGGACATCGCGAAGATGGCCGCCTTCGGGTTGGCGAGGTTGAGCAGTAGCCCGCCCCGGTAGGAGGCCCAGCCGCTCTTCTCCGCGTCCTCCCAGCCGCCGTCCGCGGCTCCCTTGGAGCGGCGCGCCTGCCACAGCGTCTGGACGCCGAAGGCGACGAGCACGGCGGCGCCGACGATCCGCATGACGTCGTACGCCATCTCGGAGGCGGCGAGCAGTGCGGTGAGGCCGAACGCGGCGACGACGCCCCAGATGAAGACGCCGGTCTCGTTGCCGAGCACGGTCAGGAAGCCGGATCGCCTGCTGCGCAGCGACCGCTTGATGATCAGCACGGTGCTCGGGCCGGGCGATGCGGCGATCAGAGTGCAGGCGCCGAGGAAGGCGAGAAGGGTGCTCAGCATGTGGCCATCGTGACGTGCCGCCTCCCGTTCGGCCAGCCCTCTTCCGACCGGGGACATCGCGGACCACGGCACGGAGGCGGAGTACGAGGAGGCGGCCGGCATGTTCGGACTGCCCGACGTCAGGTCACGATTCCCGGGATCGTGGACAGTTGCTGGTGGTTGCCGTTCGCGTGGCGTACACCGAGCGTGACGGTCGTCCCGGGGGCGGCGGCCAAGACCGCCCGCGCGAGGTCGGCGGCCGAGCCGAGCCGCGTCCCGCCGAAGGCGAACAGGGTGTCGCCGCGGACCAGGCCCGCGGTGCAGCCGGGGCCGGGGATGTGCACGCCGACGACGAGCGCGCCCCCGCCGCCCGGGGCGTCGACGGCCTCGATGCCGAGCGTGGGCTTCTCGGGCGCCGGCCGGGGTGCGATCGAAGGAGTCGAACTCTCACCGCCGGAGGCCGACTTGGTGCCACCGTCCGGTGGCGCGCCCGAGGGCTGCCCCGGATGGGACGACCCGCCGGACGGCCCCTGCGCCGCCCCCACCTGCTTCTGCAGGTCCGCCAGTTTGCTCAGGCCGATCACCGTGGCACCCACGGTGCCGAGCCCGACGCCCGACAGGACCAGGACCATGCCGACGACGAAACCGAAGAGCAGGGACAGCAGCTGCTTGCCGCGGCGGCGCGCGGCAAGCGGGCCCCGGGTGCTGTCGGACGGATGGCCGCCGCCCGGGTCCTGACCCGGCATCGGCTTGGGACGCAACGCGGTCTGTTCCATGGATCGCCTCCGGCAGATGCTCTACGGACCGCCTCCGGTGGTTGCTCTACCCTGCGCCCCGGCGCACAACGATTCACGAACGGGTGAGACTGTTAAACACGTTCGAGAAGTTTGTCCGCCATGGTCGCCGCGGCTCCGCGCAGCGACGCGCCGTGCACCAGCTCCGTCCGGTGCACCAGGCGCGGCGCCACGAGGGGCACGGCCACCGCTCCCGGGACGCCGGTGGCCACCGTGCGCGGCAGCAGCGCGAGGCCGTGCCCGGCGGCGGCCAGGGCCGTGAGGGTGCGCACGTCGGTGCCCTCGTAGCGCAGGGCCGGGCGGAAGCCGCCGCCGTTCGCCAGCACGCGACCACCGGAGAGCAGCGTCAGCCGGTGTGGCCTTCTGAGGTCAGCGCGGACCTCGGTGCGGACGTCAGTGCGGAGTCGGCACCGCCTCGGCCTTCGGCAGGCTGAACTCCGCGGCGGCTCCTGCCCCCTTCGGCAGGGTGAACGACGGGACGGCGCCTTCTGGGGTGGGCGCATCGAGCTCCGGCACGGGTTCGGCCTCCGGCCGCGGGCTGAACACCGGCACGGCGGGTGTCCCTGTCGGCAGGCGGAACACGGGCGGGGCCTGCGTCTCCGCCTTGGACCGGGGGCTGAACACCGGCACCGCTCCCGCCGCGGTCGGCGGACTGAACACCGGTGCGGCCTCCGTCCCCGCCTGGGGGCCCGGCCCCGGCACGGCTCCCGCCCCGGGGAACGGCACCGCGGGGGCCCGGTCCGGTACGAAGCCGTGGGCGCGCCGGGCCAGGTCCGCGGCGCCGTAGCGGTGGCAGTCCTGGTGCCACTTCAGGATTCCGGACAGCCAGTTCTGGAGTTGCGCCACATAGCCGTCCATGATCCCGCGCACCTCCTGCGAGAGCTTGAAGTCCTCGTACAGGACGGGCAGTTCATGGGCGGCGACATGCTGGAACTGCTGCATGCGCTGGGTCATCAGGTCGTGGATGATGCCGAGCCCGGTCGGGTAGTCGCAGCCGAAGAAGTTCTGCACGACGAGGATGGCGTTGTGGACCTCGCCCTCGTACTCGATCTCCTTCTGGTACGAGAAGACGTCGTTGATCAGCATGGCGTAGTCGATGGCGGCGTTCTCCAGCGACCGGACGGGGCCGCTGCGGTAGACCTCCGGCGGAACCTTGGGGCCGTGGCCCAGGCGGCACAGGTTCAGGGTGAGGTCGGAGCCGAAGGTGGCGCGGCGCATCTCCAGGTAGTCGATCGGGTCGGGGATGCGGTGCTGGAGCTGGTTCGACAGCTCCCACACCCAGCTCTCCGTCATCTTGTCCACGTCCCCGCGCAGCTTGCGCCGCTCGTCCGGCGTCATCTTCGCCGTCGTGCGCTCCCACAGGTCGAGGAGGCCGTGCTCCATGCCGCCTGCCGGGAGCGGGGTCGGCTCGCCGTCGATGGGCATGCAGGCCGAGAGACGGTCGGTGGTCAGCTTGGCCGCTGCCAGGTCGCGGCGGTGCCCGAAGACCAGCGGGTAGTAGTCGTCGCCGTACGTCCCCCAGGCCAGCCACTGCGAACCGAGGTCGAGGGCCTCCTCGGTCGCGTCCGGGTGGATGCCCGCGGCGCACAGCGGAAGGTCGTACGCCGCGAGCTTGTCCTCGTCCCAGACGCCCTCCTGGAGCATGCCCTTCTCGTGCATCCAGCCGGTGAGGCGGTCGCGGGCGCCGTCCAGGTGGGGGCTGAGGGCGAGTTCGAAGGGCATGGAGAAGTCGGGGAGCAGGGACGGGCCGACCTTCTGGTACGGGACATGGGTGTAGCGGCGCAGCCGCTCCGCCCCGGCCGCGGAGAGCAGGGCGCCGATGTCGACGGCGGAGGTGCCGAACTCGGCGAGGCCGGGGGGCCGGCTGCCCTCCACCGCCCCCTCGTTCATGTAGCGGCTGGAGCGCATGTGCCACTCGTGGCCGCCCGACTGCCAGTCCTGGAGCCCCTGGGTGTACGCGGCGACCGCCGCGACCTGGTCCGGGGTGAGCCCCTTCTCCACGGCGAGCGCGGGCACTTCGGTGAGGGCCGTGTGCTCGAACTGGTGCAGGCGCGAGGTGAGGATGTCGTTGACGGTCTCGGCGGCGTCCTGGGTGGTGCAGCCGAAGAAGGTCTCCAGGACGAGGATGCCGTTGCTGAGCTCGCCCTCCTCCTCGACCTCGCGCTGATAGGAGAACAGGTCGTTGCGCAAATGGACCCCGTCGGAGAACGTCTCCATCAGCACCCGCAGCGGCCGCGTCCCCGCGACGGAGGCGGGCACTTCGGCGGTCGCGTACTCCACGAGCCCCGCGGACCAGGGGGCGCCGCCCACCTTGCGGCGCATCTCGATGTACTCGACGGGGTTCGCGATCCGCCCCTCGTTGATGTTGGAGAGCTCCCACATCGACTCGTTGAGCAGATGCTCCGTGGAGACGGCGAACCGCCGGCGCCACTCCACGGACATCGCCGGCACCGTGCGCGCCCAGAGGTCGGCGAGCCCGGCCTCGACCGGATTCTCCGGCTCCGGTACGGGGGTCGAGAGGTCCAGCGGCATGAAGAGGGGCAGCCGGTCCAGGTAGGCCTTGCCGCCGTCGCGGTCCTGGGTGCGTTTGAAGGTCTCCAGGAAGTGGTCGTCGAAGAAGAACACCCACACGTACCAGTCGGTGATGAGCGAGAGTGCCGGACCGTCGCAGTCGGGGTGTGTGTACGCGCACAGCAGCCCGTAGTCGTGCGCGTCGAGGTCGGACTGTTCCCAGATGCCGGAGCCCTCCAGCATGCCCATTCCGCGGGCCCACTCGACGGTGTGGGCCCGCGCCTCGTCCAGATGCGGGTTGAGCCGTGCGGGGTACGGCATGTAGAAGTGCGGGAGTTCGAACGGCTGCGTCATGGGCGGGCCCTACCCAGGGCCCTCCGGGGGCATCCGCGAGGCGGAACGTGATCACACCATCGCGTGAACTTGCCCCTTCTCACCCCCGCGTCAGCACCTCCTCCGCCACCCACCCCAGCGCATCGGGCAGCGCCTCGGCCCTAGGACCGCACCTGGATCAGCGCATGCGTACCACTCGTGCGCCAGCGCTGCTCCTCGGCCGCGACGAGAGCCGCCTCCGTGCGGGCGTCCAGGCCCACGATCACGTCGGACTTGAGGGTGCGCAGGGCGGCCACCGGGCCCGGGAAGTACGCGGTCGGCTCGGCGAAAGGTGTGGTGGCGGGGTGGAGCCGGTCGCCGACCAGGCGGCGGTAGTTCAGGTCGCCCTTCATGACGGTCACGTCGGCCTCGGCGAACTCGCGGCGGAGGTCGTCGGGCATGTCGGCGTACGACAGCGGGGCGCAGGAGAAGGGGTGAGCCCGGACCGTGAGGCGACCGTCGGTCATGGCCGCCCACAGCCGGTGGCCGGACTCGCCGGCCGCCCCCCGCGCGGCGGTGAGGCTCCGCAGGGCGTCGACCGCGTCGGCGGTCGTGGCGTCGGAGACGTAGTACGGGTACGGCTTGACATGCAGGAGCGCCCGCTCGATGCGGCGGTGGTGGAGGAGGTGGTCGATCAGGAGCAGGTCGGGGATGAGTTCCCGGCCGGAGTTGTCCGCGACCAGACACAGGGTGCCGCCGGCGAACAGCGACCGCAGCGCCTCGGTGTCGTTCGCGACCAGTTGGGAGTCGGCCGCCGTCTGCCCGTTCCCGGTGGCGGCGAGGCGGAAGCCGAGGTCCGCGCGGTTGCCCCACAGCGAACCGTGCAGCAGGGCCTCCTCCCGCTCCTCGACCGGCCGGTCCGCGAGCAGGTCGAGTGCGGCGAGTTCCTCGTCCGCCTCCGGGGTGTCGAGTTCCGCGAGTTTGAAGGGGCGGAAGGGGTCGATGCCCCGCCAGGGCCCAGGGGCGAAGTAGCCCACGGATTCGAGGAGTTGGCGGTAGAAGTAGCTCTCGGACCAGAGGAAGGGCGCGTCGAACCAGGAGCGGCCGGCGTAGTCCCGGACACCCCACTCCTCCCACTGCTCGCGGTCCGCCGCCCGCTCGCCGAGCGGTTCGATGACGCCCTCGGTGGCGTTCTTCAGCAGGGCGTCGAGTGCCCGGTGCCGCTCGGGGCCGTACGGGAAGGCGTCCCGCACCTTCCGGATGAGCGCCGGGTGCCGCTCGGCCAGCACGCTCCAGGGGAACGAGCCCAGCACATTGCTGAGGATCACGGGCGCGTCGACGGGTTCAGACATGCGGCTCACCGTACCGGCCGAGCCGAAAGGGGCGGACGACACACGCGTGTCGTCCGCCCCTCCCCCCGTACGGCCGCCTCAGAAGGTCAGTTTCCAGCTGTTGAGCTTGCCGGTGTCCGAGGCGGCCACGTCCTGGACGCAGACGTGTCAGGGGTTGCCTGTGAGTCGGCCGTGGTCGAACCATAGGCAAAGCCCAGATAAGGCGGATACCGGGGAAACCCTCGATCTGGCCGGTAACCAACCCTCAGGGATGCCGAGTTGGTCTGGAGTGCCCTGTTTCGCCGTTGTCGCGGGGCTGGTTACGACCGAAGGCCACCTGGCGCGCGGATCTGAACGCAGGGCCCCGCGCCCCCGTACTTCACGGTGCGGCCGCGCCTTCGCGCGATGCCGTACGGCCGCACCCACTGCCCCCACCCCGCGAGGAGACCCACCGGATGACCGCACACCGCACCGCCGCCGCGGCCGCTGTCGCCGTGGCGGCCCCGCTGCTCCTCATGACCTGCGCCGTGGGTCCGGCCCAGGCGCACGGCGCACCGACGAATCCGGTCAGCCGGGTGGTGGCCTGCTCGCCCGAGGGCGGCAGCGCCATTCGTACGGCGGCCTGCGCGGCGGCGATCGCGGCGAACGGCGCGCCCTTCACCGCCTGGGACAACCTCCGGGTCGCCGGTGTGGGCGGCAGGGACCGCCAGGTGATCCCGGACGGACGGCTGTGCAGCGGGGGGCTGCCCGCGTACAAGGGGCTCGACCTGGCCCGCGCCGACTGGCCGTCCACCCGGATGACGCCGGGCGCGTCCTTCACCCTCTCCTACAGTTCAACGATTCCGCACACGGGGACCTTCAAGCTGTATCTGACCAAGCCCGGGTACGACCCGACCAAGCCCCTGAAGTGGTCCGACCTGCCGGCGAAACCGTTCGCCACGGCCACCGACCCGGCGCTGGTGAACGGCGCCTACCGGATCAAGGCCACGCTGCCGTCCGACCGGACCGGCCGGCAGATGCTCTACACGATCTGGCAGAACACGAGCACGACGGACACCTACTACTCGTGCTCGGACGTGGTCTTCCCGTCCGGCGGCACATCGGCCGGCGGCAGTGGTGCCGGGGCCGCCGCGCAGACGCCCGCACCGAGCCGGCAGGGCCAGGAGACTCAGGAGACGACCACGAGCCCGGCCGCCCCGTCGCCCACGCCCACGCGGCAGACCGTGTCGTCGCCGACGGGGACGGAGGCGTCCTCGCCCGATCACCTCACTCCGGCCGCCGACAGCTCGTCCGGCGGCAGCAGCACGCTCCCCCTCGTCGCGGGGGCGGGGGGAGCGGCGGCGTTCCTGCTCACGGCGGGCGTCGCGGTCACCTTGCGACGCCGCCGGTGATCGGTCGACCGGTCTGACCGGTCATGAGGTCGTCGTCAGTTGACGGTGACCGCCGCGCCCGACTGGGTGGTGTCGCTGACGGGGGCGTACTTGGCGGTGAAGTAGCCGCTGCTGAAGCAAAGGGACGAGCCCGAGGACTTCGTGAACTGCTGGTTGGTGAAGGCGATGCTGTTGTCGGTGTTGCTCGCCGTGCCGGTCAGGCTGGGCGCCTGGTAGACGCAGCTGATGCTGCCGAGCAGGGTGCGCAGCACGACGGTGGTCTGGATGGTCGAGCCGGCGGCCGGGGTGACGGTGACCGTGCCGTCGGAGGCGACCGTGGTGGTGTACGGGAGGTTGTTGACCGTGACACTGGTGACGCCGAGCACGCCGATGACGTTGCTGGTGCAACTGCCGAAGGTGTGGGCGGTGAGCGACTCGGTGGCCGTGCCAGGGGCCGTCGGGTTGTCGGTGACCGTGGCGTTGAAGGCCGACGCGGCACAGGAGACGCCGCTCGTGCCGGTGCTGCTGGAGTAGAGGGTGGCCGCGCTGCCGCTCGCGAGCGAGGCGGCGAGGGCGTCACCACTTGCGACGGCGACTCCGCCGGCGGTGAGTACCGGGGTGCCGTCCGCGGAGGCGGGGGCAATCGCGGAGACCGAGAGCGCGGCGGCGGTACCGACGAGGGCAAGCAGGGATCGAGTACGCATGGGGGTGCCTCTTTCTCAGACGGGGGTGCGGGTGTGCGGCGCCTGTGCGGCGCGCGCCGTCGCGGCGGACCGCTGCCGGTCCGTGACGCCTTCTCCTTACGTCACGGACCGGCAGCGGAAGCCGGGCGACCGGCCACGGCCCAGGGGGGAAAGCGCCGTGCCGGTGCCGCGGGGGGAGGTGGTCTCAGCGATGGAGCGCACCGCACGTTCAGACATGCCACGGCCGCCCCGCGAGGAGCGGGGGGTCCAGGAGGTGGCGTACGTGCCGCGCATCGGATCCGGCGCCACGGATCCTTGGGAAACAAGGCAGAGTTGTAGACCTGATGAATGGTCAACGTCAAGGCATGGCACGGAAGTTGAAGGTCAAAGGGCTCCAAGTCGAAGGTCGCGGCGGCTGGGCCTCCACAGTTGTCTCACAATCAACATCCCTTTGGCACAAGTCCCTTGACCCGCGAAAGTAACCCCCGGTAACTTCCACGTCGGCTACTGCTGCGTAACGAGAAAGTCCTTGCGATCGCCGGGAGTTGTGAGGAGGCGTGCGCGGCAGCCGCTGTCCGCGCCAGGACAACATGCCACTGAAGCCCCACCTGCATTGACTTATGCCCAGGGAGCACACATGGCCTCGTCCTCGGACGCCACGGCGTCCACCGATCCGACCCCCGAGAACGCCGGGAACCCAGCAAGCGGTTCCGGCAGACGCGGGCGGGTCCGCCTGCGCCGCGCCGCGGTGATGGCGGTGCCTGCCACCGCGGTCGCCGCGGGACTGATGATCCTCACCGCTCAGGGTGCGCTGGGGGTGCAATTCGCCATCTCCGGCATGCCGTTCACGGTCACGGCCACGGATCTCGACGGCACCGGTTTCGAGCAGTTCGGCAACCTCGACAACATGGCCGCGGACAGTCCGAACGCCGGCGACACCGGCGGCCAGGTGCTGGTCATCACCTCGGCGATCAAGAACGCCACGCTCACCAAGCTGTGCCAGAGCGTCGACCTGGGCGGTACGAACCTGGTCATCAGGGCCGGCGCCGGCAAGGACAAGGTGCAGGCGACCGATCTGACCACCGACTCGACCGAGCTGTCGGGCGACGCGTCCTTCGGCAAGATCGAGATCGGCAACGACGCGAGCACGCTCGACAAGGCCGGGGTCCAGGGGAACAAGGGCGTCTTCAGCCAGCAGGCCGACACCGTCCACATCGGGAACCTGCGGCAGACCAACTACGCCACCACGGCCGGGGTGTTCAAGCTTCCCGGTCTCACGCTCAGCTTCAGCGGTACGGGTTGCTGATGTCCGCCGTCCGGAATCTGAGGTCCGGCTTCCGGCAGTGGCGTGCGCGCCGCCCCTTCTGGGGCGGCCTGCTGCTCACCCTGGGCGGGGCGGAGATCCTCCTCACCGAGAAGGCGTCCCTGAAGGTCGTCATGCACATCGGAATGCAGGGCATGGCGGGCTATCTGCTGCCGACGGTCATGATCCTGTGCGGTCTGCTGATCCTCTTCAACCCGACGCAGCGCCTCTTCTACTCCCTGCTCGGCATCCTCCTCTCGCTCGGGACCTGGCTCACCTCCAACCTCGGCGGCTTCTTCATCGGCCTGCTCCTCGGAGCGACCGGCAGCTGCCTGGCCTTCGGCTGGCTGCCCGACCAGGAGCCGCGCAAGAGGCGGCGGCTGCTGCGCGGGCGCCGCCGGCAGCACGTGGCGACCGAGGCCTGAAAGGGACCCGTAGGGCACAGGGACTCGGAAAAGGGTCCCGCCCCGGCCGGACCCAGGACGATGGGCGGCCGGGGCGGGAGCTGTGACAGCGCGACTCCAGGAGGCGGGCAGACCGTCGACCTGCCTGTACGGGCACGGAAGCGGATCTTCCAGTGACCTGGACTCACTCTCCGCGCCACCAGGACAGCAGCCGGGTCCGGGCGTGGCGACGATCGTCGGGCTCCAGGGCGGGCGGTTCGGCCGCGAGTGGCCGGAGGGGGCTCGCGTAGGACTGGCGCTCACCGTCGGGCCGTACGACCGTCGTGGTGGGCGGGAAGCGTACGGGCAGCGCGGCCGGCGCACGGTGGAACGGTCCGGGGCGCCAGACCAACTCCTCGACAGGTACGGCCAGTTCGACGTCGGGGAGGCGGTCGAGGAGCTTCTCGACGGCGGCCGCCGCGATCAGCCGGGCCGGGCTCTGCGCCGGGCAGCCGTGCGGTCCCGCGCTCCACGCCAAGTGGGCGCGGTTGCCCGCCCGTTGATCGGCCGTCAGGGCCGGGTCGGTGTTGGCGGCGGCGAGACTGACGACCACCGGATCGCCCGCGCGCAGCACGGCGCCCTCGTACACGACGTCGTGCAGCGGGTAGTGCACGGCGTAGTTGGCGATCGGCGGGTCGGTCCACAGCACCTCGTCGAGGGCGTCCTCCACCGGCAGGCCACCGCCGGACAGATCGCCGGCGAACCGGTCGTCGGACAGCAGCAGTCGCAGGCTGTTCGCGATCAGGTTCTGCTGGGGCTCGGTGCCGGCGCCCATCAGCAGGACGAGGGTGTGGATCATCTCCTCGTCGGTGAGCCCGGCGGGGTGCGCCATCAGCCAGGACGTCATGTCCGGTCCGGGGTTGCCCCGCTTCAGCGCGACCAGGTCGAGCAGGGTACTGGTCAGCAGCTCGTTGGCCCTCGCCGCGTCCACCCCGTCGAAGATCCCGGACATGCCCTCGACCAGCCGGACCCCGTACTCGGCCGGGCAGCCGAACAGGTGGTTGAAGACGAGCAGCGGCAGAACCTGCGCGTACTCGCCGAGCAGATCCGCCGTGCCGAGCGGCGCGAAACGGTCGATGAGGGTGCCGGCGCCGCGTTCCACGTATCCGCGCAGGGTGTTCGGCTCGACGAGGGCGAGGCTGTCGGTGATCGCCCCGCGCAGCCTCTCGTGTTCCCCGCCGTCGGTGAACAGGGCGTTGGGCCGGTACATCATCATCGGCACGACCGGGCTGTCCGTCGGGACGGTGCCGTCGGCGAGGTCGCGCCAGCGACGCGGGTCCTTGGAGAAGGTCTCCGGGCTGCGCAGGACGTGCAGGGCGGCGTCGTACGAGGTGACGAGCGTGGCACGGACGCCGGGCGCCAGCTCGACCGGGGCGGTCGGTCCGGCCGCGCGCAGCCGCCCGTAGACGGCGGCGGGGTCGTCCGCGAACCCGGGCCCGTACAGGGGCTCGTACAGGGGCTCGTGCGCCGGGCAGCCCGGTGGTGGTGCGGGAGGTGATGGCTGGGAGGTCACGCGTGCTCCCGTTCGCCGCCGCGGGTCATGAGGTACTCGGCGAGGGCGATCGGCGCCTGGGTGGACGAGGCCCGGTCGCGGGCGTCGCGGCGTACGAACGTGGTCCTGCCGACCGCGAAGTGGCCCACGACCAGCGGTGCGACGGCGGTCCGCACACCGGGGTCGAGGTGGGCGTCGTCAGAGGCGGGCGCGGAGCCCATCCAGTACCTCCTGGAGGATGCGGGCGTCGGAGAGGCGGGCGGCCGGGATCGGTGCGCGGGTGACGAGGTGACCACTGTCCATCAGGTCGGCGATCAGCACCTTGGTGACACTGACCGGCAGTTCCAGATGCCCGGCCATCTCTGCGACGGACAGCGCTCCGGGCCGGCACAGCTCCATCAGCCGGCGCATCTCCGGACTCAGCCCGGTCAGCGGCTGATCGTCGGCGGCGATCAGCAGGGTGACGAGGTCGAGGGTGTTGCGGGAGGGGTGGGCGCGGCCGTCCGTGACGACGTACGCCCGCACCAGCCTCCCTCCCGGGCGGCGCCTGGGCGTCATGCCGGGCTGCCGGTGTCCTGCCGGGCCGGGCTGGTCAGCTCCTTGCCGAGCCGATCGACCAGCTTGTGCATGCGGTAGGTGACCGCCTCGATGTCCACGTTCTCGCTGGTGGACACCGCGAGGTGGGCGCCCTCGCCGGCGGCGACGAGGAAGACGTACCCGTGCGCGAACTCGATCAGGGTCTGCCGCCACGGCGCGGTCGCGCTGCCGCAGAACTCGGCCGTGCTGCGGCTGATCGACTGCACCCCGGACAGGCCCGCGGCCAGTCGCTCGGCGTCGTCGCGGTCGATGTCCGCGGAGTGGGCCCGGAGCATGCCGTCGGCGGACAGCAGGATCGCGTGCCGCGCCTCCGGCACCTTCAGGACCTCGTCGAGCATCCACCCCAGCTCGTTGGTCATGGGCGCGATCATCCCTGTGTGTTCCCTTCGGATTCATGGGGGGTGTGGGTTTCGTCGGGGGTTTCGTAAGGGGGTTCGTAGGGGGTTTCGTCCGCGGTACGTGAAGGGGGTGCGGTGTCCCGTGCGGCCCGTCCGGAGCGGGTGCCGCGGGCGAAGGCGCCCATGCGCCGGGCGTTCTCCTCGGCGGACCGGCCGGCGTGCTCCTCCCCGGTTTGTTCCGCGCTCCCGTCCGTCGCCGGTACGGCCGGGGGCGGTGCGGCAGCGGGCTCGGTGCGGGGAGCGCGGCGGCGGCGCTGGGGCAGGCCACCGGCCGTCGTTGCCTCCGTGGGCCCGGTCGTACGGGCCGTACGCGGGGGCGTGCGCGCCGGTTCCCGCGGTGGCGGGAGTTCCTGGACCGGGTCGGCGTGGGTGAGCAGCGCGGCCGGTACGAACACCACGGCGCGGACGCCTCCGTACGGGGAACGGGTGTCCACGGAGACACTGAAGCCGTAGCGCGCGGCGAGGACGCCGATGACGGCGAAGCCGAACTGGGGCGGGTCGTCGAGGCGGGTCACGTCCACCGCCCGGCGGCCGGTCAGCAGCGCGGCGGCGTGCTCGGCCGCCCGGCTGTCCATGCCGACGCCCGCGTCGTCGATGACCAGGACGGCACCGTTGTGCGCCGTCTGGACGCTGACCTCGACGGTGGTGTTCGGCTGGGAGTGGCGCGCGGCGTTGTCCAGCAGTTCGGCCACGGCGAGAACGACCGGCTCGACCGCACGGCTCTCGACGGCGATGTCGGCCTGTCCGTTGATGCGGATGCGCCGGTAGTCGCGGATGCGGGAGGTCGCGCCGCGGACGACCTCGATCAGCGCGGAGGTGGCCCGTTGCCGTCCGGGCCAGGAGCCGCACAGTACGGCGATGGCCTGGGCGCGGCGGCCGAACTGGGCGTTGGTGTGGTCGATTTCGAGCAGGTCGCGCAGCACGTCGGGGTGGTCGTGCCGGTCCTGCATCTCCGAGATGGCCACCTGCTGCTCGTTGGCGAGGGCCTGGATCGAGCGCATCGACGCCTTCAGTGCGACCTTCGCGGACTGGTCGGCGCGGGCCTGCGCGTGCTCCAGCGCGCCGGCGAACCGCTCCAGGAGGCTGTCGAGGCACTTCGCGAAGTCCGTGTCGGCCAGCCGGGCGTCGAGCAGACCGGTCGGCGGGAGTGACTGACCGACCGCCGCCGGAAGAGGCTGACCGGCCGCGGGGACGGGCCGACCGGGCGCGGTGGCGGGCTGGTGCGGGGCGCTTTCGAGCGCGGGGAGGCGGACCGCGACCAGATGGCGCAGCTCCTCGTCCCGGGCCCGCAGCGCGTCCGCCAGCTCGGCACTGCGGACCCGCTGCCGTCCGGTGATCCCGCGCTGGCGCACCAGCAGCACGGTGACGGCGAGCAGCCCGACGGCCAGGCACCAGAACGCCGCCTCCGGTATCCGATCGGTCATGAAGTCCTCAATGGCATATGCAAGTTGACGGGTTGCACGACCGTAGCCGTCCCGCAAACAGGGCACTTGCCCCCGCGCGCAAGGAAGTTGCCGTGAGACGCACGGACTGTATGCACTAGGCTGACCGCGAGTAACTACCGCCCGCTGCACGGGAGTTGAGGGTGTCGTCGTTGTCCCCGGGAAGCTACATCGTGGAATCGCGGACGACCGGGGAGGTGGACCCGTGCGAGCGGGCCGACTTCTGGAGCGAGCACATCGGGTCCTACCAGTCCCGGATGAACTACCGGTACACCCGCACCGACAACTTCCGTGGCGCGACGGTCCGTCAGCGCACCGAGCGCTATCAGCTCGTCAAGTTCCGGTCGGACGAGATCGAGTACAGCCGCACCGCCCATCAGGTCCGGCAGGAACCCGACGAGGACTACCGATTACTGCTGCCGCTCAGCGGAGAGATCGTGCTGCGCCAGGACGGCCAGGAGGCCCGGCTGACACCGGGTACCGGCACCCTGGTCAGCTTCGGAGTACCCTTCGAGTGCCTCCAGGACGCCGCCACGCACGCGTTCGTCCTCACCATCCCCGCCCGCGAGGTGGACGGCCCGCTGAACCGCAAGTCGCCGTCGGCCACCGGCCTCGATCTGAGCAGAGGCCTGGGCCGCGTGGTCAACTCCATGGTCAACGACCTGCACGCGGAGCGCGACCACCTCACCGACGCCCACTTCAACGCCGTCTCCGACCGCCTCGTCGAACTGCTGTGCATGCTCGCCATCGGCGACGACCGCCCCGACGCCTCGGGCCATCTCACCGACGTGGAGACGATGGTCCGCCGCCATGTCCGCGAACACGCCGCCGATCCCGCCCTCACCGGTACGTCCATGGCCCGCGCCCTCGGCTGGTCCCTGCGCCAGATCCAGCTGGCCCTGCAGCGCGCCGGCACCACCCCCCGCGACCTCATCCGTGAGGAACGCCTGCGGCTGGTCCGCGAGCGCCTCCGGTGCGGCGACTGCGAGCACCTGACGATCACCGACCTGGCCTTCGCCTCGGGCTTCTCCTCGGCGAGCGCCCTGAGCACGGCGTTCCGGCAGCGGTACGGGGTGAGTCCGCGGGAGATGCGATACGAGGGACGGCGGCAATAACGCCGTACGACGCACATCGTTTGCCCCGGTCAACGTCCCATTTCTCAGCCTCCTGGAGATCGGCTGTGGGCGTTCGGGCGCTTTCCGGCAGGCGTCCCCTCGGCCGGTGGCAACGGCGGCGCCTGCGGGTTCCTGTTCAAGGACGCCGGGCCGACCCTGCCGGCCGAGGCCGTGCGCGCCGCGGCGGTCGGCGACTCGCTGGTGTCCCCCTCGATCACCGTACGGCTGCTCAAGCACATCACCGCGGCGCGGACACGGACACTCGCACCGGCCCCCGCCGCCCCCGCGCCCCGGCGGCCCCAGGACCCGCTGACCGACCGCGAGCCGGCCGTCGTACGCCTGGTCGCCCTTGGCCACACCAACGCCGAGATCGCCGCGTCGACCCATGTATCCCTCTCGACCGTCGAGACGCACCTCTCCAGCATCCAGCTCAACCTTCCGGCCCGGAACCGCGTCGAGATCGCCGCCTGGGCCTGGCGGACCGGCCCCGCGAGCGACCCCCCGCCTAGGCCCCGCCGTCCGCCCCACCCCTGGGTTGATGTGACTGCCGGATCAGATCATCCTTGTACATATGGTGACATTGTCGGGCGATACGGGGCGGGCGACCACGGCCGATGACGCCATGGCGGTGGTGGACGCACGCGGAATCGTGACCGGCTGGAGCGAGGGCGCGCGCCTGCTGACGGGGTACGGCGCGGGGGAGATCACCGGCCGGCCGGTGTCGGAGCTGGTGGACGGGGACTCCGACGAGGCCTGGCGGGCCCTGCACGGGAGCGGCGGCCGCGCGGTGGTGGCCGTACGGTGCTGGGACGGGCGACGCACCGAGCTGGCCCTGCGGGTGTGCCGGCTCCAGGGAGAGCGCGGGAAGCCGCACGGATACGTGATCACCGCGGCGCCGGACCAGCAGGGCCGCGAACTGGGAGAGCTGGCCTTCAGGCAGGCGTCGGTACCGATGTCGATCTTCGACACCGAGCAGCGGTATCTGCGGATCAACGACACCGCCTGCCGGATCGTGGGCGTTCAGGAGGCCGAGGTCCGCCACCGCTTCTACCCGGACACCATGGAGAACACGGACGAAAGACGCAGATTCCTGCGCCATATGCGCGAGGTGGTCGAGACCGGCCGGCCGGTCCACTACGAGAGCTGGACCCGCGCCCTTTCCGGACCACGCATGCACGCCTGGAACATCGACATGTGGCCGCTGCGCGACCCCGCCGAGCAGCTGCTCGGGGTGGCCCTCGCCGCGTTCGACAGCAGCGAGCAGTACTTGGCGCGGCAACGGCTCGCCCTGCTGAGCAAGGCCGCCGCCGGCATCGGTACGAGACTGGACGTGATCCACACCGCCCGCGAGCTGGCCCAGGTGGCGGTGCCCGAGCTGGCCGACTTCGTGAGCGTGGACCTGCTGGACTCGGTGGTCCAGGGTGAGGAACCCGCCGTCGGCCCGGTCGACGCCGACGCCGAGCTGCACCGGGTCGCCCACCACTCCCGCACCACCGAGGTGCCGGAGGCGCCCATCGATCTGGGCTCGGCGGACGTCTACCCGTCCTTCTCGCCGCCGTCCCGCGCGCTGGCCACCGGCCACGCGGTCCTCACCCAGAGCGGCGCCCCGGACATCGACGACTGGCTCACCGGGCACGGCCGCCGGGCGGCGGGGCGCCGGGCGGACCGCCGTGACTTCTCGCTGATGGCGGTACCCCTGGTGGCGCGAGGCACGACGCTGGGGGTGGCGGTCTTCGTACGGGTGCTCGCCGCCGAGAGTCCCGACCCCTTCGACCAGAACGACGTGTCACTGGCGCAGGAGCTGGCCGGCCGCGCGGCCGTCGCCGTGGACAACGCCCGCCGATACGCCAAGGAGCGCACGACCGCGCTGGCCCTGCAGCGCAGTCTGCTGCCCCAGGCGATGGCAGGGCAGGCGGCGGTCGAGTTCGCTTCCCGCTACCTTCCGGCGCGGTCGCGGGCGGGTGTCGGCGGCGACTGGTTCGATGTGATCCCGCTGTCCGGGACCCGGGTGGCGCTCGTCGTCGGCGATGTCGTCGGGCACGGCATCCACGCCTCCGTCACGATGGGCCGGCTCCGTACGGCGGTGTGGACGCTGGCCGACGTCGACCTGCCCCCGGACGAGCTGCTCACCCACCTGGACGACCTGGTCGGACATCTGGCGGCCGACGAGAACCCGACGGGCAGGGAGATCGGCGCGACCTGTCTGTACGCGGTGTACGACCCGGTGGCCGGGCGCTGCGCGCTCGCCGCCGCCGGGCACCCGCCGCCCGTCGTGCTGTTCCCGGACGGCACCGCGCGGGTCGTCGAGGTGAGCGCGGGACCGATGCTCGGCGTAGGCGGGCTCCCGTTCGAGGCCACCGAGCTGGAGCTGCCGGAAGGCTCCGTGCTCGCCCTCTACACCAACGGTCTCTTCGCGGCCCGCGACCTCGACTCGGACGCGGGAACGGCCGTGCTGTGCAGCACGCTGACGATCCCCGCCGAGAATCTGGACCACGCCTGCGAGAACGTGCTCCAGGCGCTGCTCCCGAAGCACCCCACCGACGACGTGGCTCTGTTGCTGGCCCGCACCCGCGCCCTGGACACCGACCAGGTGGCCGTCTGGGAGCTGCCCGCCGATCCGGTGGAGGTCGCCACCGCCCGGCAGTACGCCACCGAGCAGCTGACCCGCTGGGGGCTGGACGAGGTCGCCTTCGTCACCGAACTCGTCGTCAGCGAACTGGTCACCAACGCGATCCGCTACGGCGGCGCCCCCATCCAGCTCCGGCTCATCCGCGACCGTACCCTCATCTGCGAGGTCTCCGACGCCAGCAGCACCTCGCCCCATCTGCGCCGGGCCCGCACCTTCGACGAGGGCGGCCGCGGTCTGCTCCTCGTCGCCCAGCTCACCGACCGCTGGGGCAGCCGCACCACCAGCACCGGAAAGACGATCTGGGCCGAACAGGCGCTGCCGCTCGATTGATTCCGGACCCGCGGGCGCTACTGGAAGTCGCAGCCGGGGTTGGGCGCGTCCTCGGAGAACGGCGAACCGTGCGGCAGGACGTAGAGCACGTCCAGCACGACAGGGGTCGAGCCCAGGTTGCGGCCGATGTGCACATTCCCGGGGCCCGCGGGCTCGGTGATCGTGCTGCCGGCCGCGTAGACGCCGTCCTGCTCGCAGGTGGAGTCGAAGTGGCTCAGCGTTCCCCGCTTCACGAAGCCGTACAGCGGTCCGTCGTGGTAGTGCCAGCCGGTGCTCTCGCCGGGCGGGATGGTGATCTCCCGGAGGGTGTAGTCGGTGTTCCCCACGGTGGTTCGGTAGAGCACCGTCGCGGTGACACCTGGACCCGGCGGAGTCGCGTACGCGGTCCCGGCAACCAGCGACATGGCTGACACGCCGACGACCGCGGCGCCTGTCAGTCCCGCACGAAGCAGTGTGCGCAGGGCCACCGAGGCCATCGAGGCCATCGATGCCATCGATGCCATCGATGCCATCGAGAAAGCGCCCTTCACAGGCACCGACGAAGGAGCCACTCGTCCTCGTTGTACGTGTCCCGCGCCGTGGCCGACCGCTCCCGGAGCCCTGTCCTCAGCCAGCATCTTGTCCTCCCCCTTGTGAACGCAGCGGCCCGCCGACGACAAGCCCCCGCACCATCGTTGAACATCCGCGCCCCGCACGGAAGGTGCGATTCCACCCCAACCCGCACATCACGCCTCCAACTAGTGACGATGTGCCACCGGCCGTCACGACCGTGCCAACTCCGTCAGGCGGCCGCTCACTTGACTGCCGGGCATCTCACACGATTGGCTCCGGCCCAACGAAAGCCAGACAGTCGGTGCACATCATCCCGTCGACCGCCCCGACTTCACCCTCTCCCGTCCTGTTTCCGTCCTGCTCCCGTCCTGCCGCTGGGCCGCACAGCGAGGTGCCGTACCCCATGACCATGTCCCCCACACCTCATCGCTCTTCCGGATTCCCGCACGGCGTGACCCTCGTCGCCGCCCTCGCCGCCGGATGTCTGCTCGTGGCCGGCTGCTCGGGTTCGAGCGGATCGACGTCCGACGCGAGCGGCGGCTCGGCGGGGAAGGCCGGCACCGCCCGCATCAAGGTCGCTCTGATCACCCACGGCGCCCGTGGCGACGCCTTCTGGGAACTGGTGCGCAAGGGCGCCCAGGCAGCGGCCGCCAAGGACAACATCGACCTCACGTACGCGAGCGACTCCGAACCCGCGGACCAGGCGAGCCTGGTGCGGGACGCGATCCGCGACCGGGTCGACGGCATCGCGGTGACCCTGGCCAAACCGGAGGCGATGCGGAGCGCGGTCACCGCGGCCAAGGGGGCGGGCATACCGGTGGTCGGCCTCAACTCGGGGATCGACGCCTGGCGGTCCGAGGGCCTGCTGGAGTACTTCGGCCAGGACGAGAGCGTCGCGGGCCGGGCCACCGGCGACAAACTGGACGAGCTCAAGGCCAAGCACGCCCTGTGCGTCATCCACGAGCAGGGCAATGTCGCCCTGGAGGCCCGCTGCGCCGGCGTGAAGAAGGCCTTCGACGGCGAAACCGACCTGCTCTATGTGAACGGCACCGACATGAACGCGCTGACCGCCGCCGTCACGGCCAGACTGCGGCAGGACCCGAGCATCGACGAAGTCGTCATGCTGAACGCGCAGTTCGCGCTCGCCGCCGTGAAGTCGGTGAAGGAGTCGGGCAGCAAGGCCGCGGTCGCCACGTTCGACCTCAACAGCAGCCTGGTGAAGGCCGTGCAGAGCGGCGACGTGCAGTTCGCGGTGGACCAACAGCCCTATCTGCAGGGTTATCTCGCCGTGGACTCGCTCTGGCTGTACCACTCCAACGGCAACCTCAGCGGCGGCGGAACCTCTCCCGTGCTCACCGGCCCCGCGTTCGTCACCAAGGAGAACGTCGCCTCGGTCGCGAAGTTCGCGGCCAACGGAACCCGCTGACCCGCGGCGGCGACAAGGCCGCCCTGCGGCTGCCTCGCCGCCGCCGAACACAGGTGTCGCCAAGGTTTTCCGTCACTCACGGTGCGTACGGGCACTTGTACGGATAGCATCCTGCGCACCCCGTGTGCTTCGACACAACCCTCCTCTCCATCCGAGAGCCCTTCCCTCATCGCTGATCGCCCTAGGACGACGATGTCTCCACGGACCGGTGCCAGGCGCCGTCTCGGCTCCATACGTCTTTCCCTGATCCTGCTCGCGCTGGTCCCCAGCGTGACCCTCACCGCCATGTGGGGTCTGACGACGACGCAGATCTTCTCGGAGGGACTGCGGCTGCGCACGCAGACGGAGCTCAGCAGGTCGACCGGCGCCATGGGCACCGAGGCGACGCTCGCTCTGCAGCAGGAGCGCAGCCTGTCGGCCGCCTGGCTGGCCTCTCCGACCGGCTCCCGGGCCGCCCTGGACCAGCAACGGAAACGGACGGACGCGGCGGTCGCGAAACTGGTCCGCCGGTCCGAGGACTTCAAGAAGGCGCCCGCCCGCATCGGGGACCGGATGTACTCGGTCATCGCCTCGGTGGCCAGCCTGGAGTACTACCGGGGACAGGTGGACCACCCCACCGACATCACCGCCCAGCAGGCGCTGGACCAGTACACCTCGATCATCAACGACCAGATCCACGCCTTCCAGGAACTCTCCCAGGTCGACGACGGCGACCTCACCTCGCAGGCCGGTCCGCTGATCACGCTGGGAAACGCGGCCGAGCTGATCGCCCAGGAGGATGCCCAGCTCGCCCTGGCCTGGCCTTCGGGGAAGCTCGACGAGAAGGCCTGGGAACAGTTCGACCACCTGGTCGACGTACGGCGCTGGGTCTTTCAGAGCCAGCTCGTCCCCGCGCTGCACGACACCGTCAAGACGCAGGTCGAAACGATCCTGCAGAGCCGGGACTGGAAGACCCTGGAGACCGTCGAGGACCAGGTGCTCGCGGCCCGGGCGGTGCACGGCCGCATGGCCCGGACGGTCGAGCTACCCGATGCGCGCGACCGCTGGAACTCCGCGCTCGCCAGGATCTCCGGCCAGTACACGCATCTGATCCAGCAGCAGACCACTGGACTGCTGGACCGCAGTGCCGACACATCGCACGGACTGCTGATCACGGCGACCGCGCTGAGCGCCGGCGGACTCGTCGCCGTGCTGGTGTGCGTCGTGATGTCCTGGCGCATCACCCGCTCCCTCTCCCGGCGGCTGCGCGGCCTCAGGATGGCCACGCTCAGCCTGGCCGAGGAGCGGCTGCCCGACGTGGTCGCCCGGCTGGACCGGGGCGAAAAGGTCGACGTGGAGTCCGCCACGCCTCCACTGGACTACGGCGGGGACGAACTCGGCCAGGTGGCCCAGGCGTTCAACACCGCGCAGCGCACGGCGGTGCACACCGCGGTGGAGCTCGCCGACACCCGGCGCGGCTTCCAGAAGGTGATCCTGGGCATCGCCCGGCAGAGCCAGAACCTGGTCAACCTGCAGCTCAGCAAGCTGGACGCGCTGGAGCGCGAGCACCAGGACCCGGTGATCCTCAAGGGCCTGTACGAACTCGACTCCACTGCCAGCCAGTTGCGCCGCTACGAGGAGAACCTCGTCATCATCAGCGGGGAGCAGCCCCGGCGCAGCTGGACCGAACCGGTCGCGCTGATCGACATCCTGCGCAGCGCCGTCGGTGAGGTCGCCCAGTACCAGCGGGTGGAGGTGCACACCGACGACGAGGTGTACCTCACCCCGCCCGCGGTCGCCGACGTCATCCATCTGCTGGCCGAGCTCATCGACAACGCGACCGCGTACTCCCCCGCGCCCAGCCCGGTGAGCGTGCGGGCCGCGATGGTGGCCAAGGGCCTGGCCGTCGAGATCGAGGACCGGGGTCTGGGCCTCTCCGAGGAGGACTACTCGGCGTTCAACGCCCAGTTGGCGGTGGCTCCGCAGTTCGACGTGGTGGCACTCGCCGACGACCTGCGGCTCGGCATGTTCGTGGTCGCCCGGCTCGCCACCCGGCACGGCATCGCCGTCACCCTGCGCTCCTCGCCGTACGGCGGGACCACCGCGATCGTGCTGATCCCGCACGACATCGTGGTGCGCGAGATCCCCGGCTCCGCCACCATGAACACCGCAGCAGCAGAGGCAAACGCAGAGGCAGCCGCAGCAGCAGACGCAGACGCAGACATCGCGGACTCCTCGGCGCCGGTGCCGGTCGTGGCGGCGCGGAGTTCCGCCGATGACCCCACCCCCACAGCGGGCCGGCAACCCCATGAGCGTACGGAGGAGGCGCACCCCGCCTCCCGGGCCCGTACGACCGGCACCTCCGCCTCCCGGTCGCTGCCCGCCCCCGCCACCACTGCCGCCCTGCGTGACGGGCTCGCTCCGCTGCCGCGCCGGGTGCCGCAGACCAGCCTGGCCACGGAACTGCGGGAGGAAGCCGGGCCGGCCGAGGCCGACGACGGGGACCTCACCGACTTCGCCGACTTCAGCGCGGAGCGGGCCGCCTCCTCACTCGCCGGATTCCAGCGCGGCACGCTCCAGGCCCGTGACGACGAGGACGACCCCGCCCCCGGCACGTCCGGAATCCCGACCCAGCCCGCAGACCGCTCGTGGACTCCGCCCGCCGACCGCTCGTGAAGGACAGAGAAATGACACGCCCCATCCCTGCCACGCACAGCCAGCTCGACCAGCTGCTCACCGGACTGGTGGAACGGGTCGCTGATGTGAACCACGCCGTCGTGCTCTCCGAGGACGGGCTGGTCGTCAGCAAGTCCACGGCGTTCGTCCGCGACGACGCCGAGCGGCTGGCGGCGACCGCGTCCGGCCTGATGAGCCTCAGCAAGGGGGTCAGCATGGACTTCCGCGGCGGCCCCGTACGCCAGGCGCTCATCGAGATGCGCGACAGCTATCTGATCCTCACCGCCGCCGGCCCCGGCGCCCATCTCGCCGTGCTCACCAACCAGGGCGCGGACGTCGGCGTGGTGGCGTACCAGATGAACATGCTGGTGAAGAAGATCGGTGAGCACCTCAGGGCAGCACCGCGTGCGGGTATCGCGGCCGCGTCCGGCAACGGCGAGTGAGGTGAGCGAAGGCGACGCGGCCGGCCGGCTGGTACGGCCGTTCACGCTGACCGGCGGCCGCACCCGGCCCAGCCGCGCCGACTTCACCCTCATCACGTCGGTGACCGCCGTGGATCCGCAGCCCGAGGGCGCCACCCGGCCGCAGCCCGAGCACACCCGGATTCTGCGGCTGTGCGCGCGACCGGTCGTGGTGGCGGAACTCGCCGCCCAACTCGACCTCCCGGTGAGCGTGGTCGTCATCCTGCTCTGCGACCTGCTCGATGCGGGCCGGATCACCGTCCGGCAGCCGCGTCTCCTCTCCCGCACCCCGGACCTGGACCTGCTGCAGAAAGTGAGGGACGGCCTTGGCAGGCTCTGACCCCGCCGCTCGGGGGACTTCGGCACCCGACGCACCCCGCGCACCCGACGCGGTCAAGATCCTGATCGCCGGAGGCTTCGGCGTCGGCAAGACGACAATGGTCGGATCGGTCAGCGAGATCGTCCCGCTGCGCACCGAGGAACCCCTCACCTCCGCGGGGCTGAACGTCGACGACCTCGACGGTATCGAGGAGAAACGGGCCACCACCGTAGCCCTGGACTTCGGCCGCATCACCATCAGCCCGGAACTGGTCCTGTATCTCTTCGGCACCCCGGGCCAGCAACGGTTCTGGTTCATGTGGAACGACCTCGCCATCGGCGCCCTGGGCGCCGTGGTCCTCATCGACGTCCGCAGACCGGAGTCCAGCTTCGCCGCCATCGACTTCTTCGAGCGGCGCGGCATCCCCTTCGTCGTCGGCGTCAACGGCTTCCACGGGCGGCATCCGTACACACCCGAGGAGGTCCGGGACGCCCTGGCCCTGCCGGAGCGGACTCCGGTGCTGCTCTGCGACGCCCGGGAGCGCGGGTCGTGCCGGGACGTACTGATCACGCTGATCGACGAGTTGATCGCTTCGTCCCGCCGTAACTGACGTACGGATAGGGGAAGTTCGTCGGCTTTCCCGTGACCCGGGAGAGCCCGGCTGTGCGAAAGCTGTGAGTTCGCTGATTCTCACCGTCCCCTCAGCGCGGGCTCAGCGACGCCCCAGATCCGGCCCGGATCGTCGGGGCCATGAACGAAACGAACGCGGGAGGCGTCCGGCAGCGGTCGGTCGAGATCGTGGTGCCGGTCCACAACGAGCCACGTCGAGCACCAGCGGTCTGTACCGTCTGGACGCCTCCGACGTCAGCTGATCCCACCCTCCGCCCCTACAGGGGCGGGCCACCGGACCTCGCGTGCCGGTGGCCCGCTCCCCTTTGTTCGGCTTGTTCGGCCGGGCGACTCAGTCCTGGGCGACGGTGCCGAACTTCGCGGCCAGTTTGTCGAACACGGCCCGCAGTTTCGGCTCGCTGTTGGGCAGCTGCTTGTCGAAGACCTTCTTGCCGGCCGGAGTCAGCCCGTGCCCGTGATGAGAGCTCTTGCCGACGTCCAGGCCGAGGAACACGCCCACGTCTTCGGTGTCGAACATCGCGCCCTTCCAGGGGAGTTGAACGTGCTGGCCTCGGCAGTGGTGTCGTGCGCGCGCATCCACGTTATGTAGACCTGCCGCCCGCGAGCTGTCCGGCGTTGCGCCGGACCGGGTGGTGGCCGGACCTCTGATCAGCGTCTCCGACGGCACCTCCCGGGCCCGGTGACACCACCCCCCAGGTCATCCGTTCGACAGGGGGGAACAGTCATGCCGGGCCCGGAGGCCAGCGGCCCCATTGCGGAACCGCGAAGAAGATAACGGGGGACAGGCCCGCGCCGCCGTCGCGTCGACCGGATGTCCCCGTCGAGCGGGAGCCAAGGCCGCGTCGCCCGCCCGCTGGCGCCCCTTCCGCTCCCGGACACCGGGGCGTCACACCGGACGGGAAGGTTTCCGCCGTCCCCCTGTCTGCCTCCGTCCCCGTCCCCGTCCCCGCCCCCGCATATGTCTGTGCCTGTGCCCCTGCCTCGCCTTGTATCCGTCCGCCCGTACCACGGGCGTGACGCGGAAGGACGACGTACGCCGTGTCCCCGCTCCCACTCCCGCTCCCGCTCCCGCTCGACGATCTCTCCGTAGGTCTCCCCGCCCCCGTCCGCTCCCCCTCCGCCGCGCGCCTCACGCGTCTGACGCTGGCCCTGCTTCCGCTCCTGTCGATCGGGGCGTGGGCGGCGGTCGACTGGCACGCGGTGCGCGACGGTGCCGCCCGGCTGGCCGCCGCCGACCCCTGGTGGCTGCTGGCCGGGGTCTTCTTCACCTGCCTGGGCTGGGTGAGCGCCGCGTGCGTCCGGCAGGGGGCCCTGCCGGAACGGCTGCCACCGGGGCTGCTGCTCGCCTCGCAGTTCGCCGCCGGTGCCGCGAACCACATCCTTCCGGCGAGCATCGGCGCCCATGCCGTCACCCTGCGGTTCCTGCAGGGCCGCGGCGTCCCCCTGGCCCGAGCCACCGCCTCGCTCGCCCTGTACTCGCTGGTCAAGCCGCTGGCAAAGACGCTGGTGCTCATCGTCTTCCTCGTGGCCCTTCCGGACGCGCTGCGGCTCGGCGCACTCGTCCCGGACACATCGGCGTTGCTCCTGGCCGCCGGGGGCGCGGCGCTCGGTCTCGCCACCGCTCCCCTGCTCCTGATGGTGGTACGCCCGCTGCGGCGCCCGGCGCTCGGCTTCGTACGCACCGCCCTGACCGAGGCACGGCTCCTGCACACCCGCCCCAGTCGCGTCCTCGCGCTGTGGGGCGGGGCGGCCGCCACCCCACTGCTCCAGGGGAGCGTGATCGCCTCGGTCGGGTTCTCGCTCGGGCTGCCGCTGTCCTGGACGCAGGTGGTCCTCGCGCTGCTCCTCGCCAGTACCGCCGTCGGGGCGGTGCCCGCGCCCGGCGGCATCGGCCCGGTGGACGCGGCGCTGGTGTTCACCATGGTTGCGTTCGGCGCACCCATGGGCCTGGCCACGACAACCGTCATCGGCTACCGCGTCCTGACCGTCTGGCTCCCCCTGCTGCCGGGCACGCTCGTGCTCTCGGCCCTCGTCCACCGCAAGGTGCTTTGAACCCTCCCCTAGCTGAAGCAAGGGGATTCCTGGCTCACGTCGCCTGCGGACCGGCGGTCAACAGGTCTTACACGATCAACACCAGCCGGGTTGGAACCAGCCCGGTTTGGTACGGCAAAGCAAAGGAGTTGCTTGTGTCGGCTTGGCTCTCGCTCGACACGGTGTACGCGCTTGGTTCTCGCAACGCACAGCACACACCTTACCCGATCACGTGGGCGGTCTTTCGCCCTGAGGGCGAAACCTCGTTTCCTGCCCTGCTCCGCAGGAGTCCGATTCCTCCCCTGCCTGAAGGCCGGGGCATCCTCGGAGGAACCCGGTGAACCGGATGGAGGGTTCCGCCCGGTCGTGATCACGGCGCCGGACGTCCCGTCGGCCAGGTTCGCCCAGGTGCGCCCAGGGCCCGCGCAAGGTCCTGGGCGCACCTGTCTCCTGACCTGGTCTGATCAGCTCAGCGCGGTCTCAGCGAGAGGTCAGTTTCCAGAGGTGGTCGGCGGTGCCGTTGTCGCTCCACTGAAGGACCTGGGCACCGGAGGCGGTGCTCATGTTGCTGACGCCCAGCAGGAGACCGCTGTTGTAGTTGGCGATCTTGTAGAAGCCGTTGTCGGCCGGGAGGAGCTGCCAGAGGTGGTCGGCGGTGCCGTTGTCGCCCCAGATCAGGGCGGTGCCCCCGTCACCGGTGCTCATGTTGTTGATGCCGAGCAGCAGCCCGCTCGCCTGGTTGACGATTTTGTAGAGGCCCGAACCCGCCGACACCAGCGTCCAGTTCTGGTCGGTGCCGGTGGTCGAGGTCGCCTGGACGACGGAGGTGCCCTGCGCCGTGCCGGCGTTCTGGGTGTCCAGGGCGAGGCCGCTGTTCTGGTTGGTGATCTGGTAGCGCCCGGCCAGCGAGGTGGAGGTGCCGGTGGGGGTGATGACCAGGTGGTAGCCGTCGGACACGTTCATCGCGACGGGGACGGTGAGGGAACCGTTGCTGACCGTGTAGTCGGCCTCGGAGATGGTGTGCGGGGCGGAGACGGCCGTGGTACGCCCCTTGGACGGGGTGTACTCCAGCTTGACGTGCACCGTGCTGCCGAAGGCCGACAAGGAGCCGAGTCCGTTGACCGTGACGGCCGTCGAACCGGTTCCCCCGCCGAAGATGACGCTGATCTGCCTGCCGTCGCCGGTGAGCGAGGCGGCGCCGTCGATGCCGGTCTGCGCCGGGGGCGTGGTGGTGAGCATGTTCCCGGACATGTCGCCGTACCACTTGTAGAGCCAGTAGGAACCGTTGGGGGATCCGCCGGTGTCGGTCAGGGTGTCGCCGAGCGTGCCGTAGTGGTTCCAGAAGGCCAGTTCGGCGTCGCGGACGCCGGCCCGCTCGAACTTGGCGACATAGCCGACGAGCGAGCCCGGCACGCCCATCTCGCTGGGCGTCGCGTACTCCTCGATGGAGATCGGTCGCGGGCTGATGCCGAGGCTGCTCTCCAGGGAGCGGTAGGCGGAGACGTGGGCGGCGATGTTGCTGCTTCCCTGGAGTTCATGCCAGGCGATGACGTCGGGGACGGTGCCACTGGCCTTGGCGTCGGTGAGGAACTGGCTCATCCAGCTCTGGTTCCACACGGAGTAGCTGGGGCCCTGGATGGGTGTGGCGGAGTCCTTGGCCCGCACCTCCTTGTAGGTGCGCGCCCAACCCGCGTCGAAGGCACCGGCGTTGGTGGTGTCCCAGGTCCAGTCGGGCTCGTTCCACAGCTCGTACGCGCCGATGTCGGTGGCGCCGGAGGACCTGACCGAGGCGACCTGCGTGTCGACGGCCGACAGCCAGTCGCTCCAGCTCACCCACTTGTAGGGGAAGTCGGGATACCAGTCGGGCATCCGGACGACGACCTTGGCACCGGCCCTGGCGGCCTTGGGGGCGACGACCAGGGAGTCGCCGGCGGGGCTCGGCTCACCATTGGGCAGTTGGTGGCCGCCGGGAGCCATCTGGACGAAGGTGTTCGGCTTCAGCGGCTGGACGAGGCTGTCGGCCGGGGTGTTCGCGTCGGCGAGGCCGTAGAGGCTGCCCGTGGCGACATGGGTGACGGACCGCAGGGTCTGGTTGGCGTTGACGACCAGGGTCGTGGACGCCGTGGGGGCGGCCTGGGCGGGCGAGCCCGTGAGGGCGGTCGCGGCGGCGGCCAGTGCCGTCGCCAGGACGACGGCGGCGGGGCGGCCGAACGACCTTCCGCGTGGACGTTGTCGAGGACGAGAGGATCTTGAGGCAGACATGACAGCGGCTCTCCTGACAAAGGGGGAGATGGAGGAGGTGAAGGGGACGGGGAGGGGGGAGGGAGAGGGAGAGGGATGGGCTGACGTCCCGGTCAGTCTTTGACCGCGCCCGCGGTGACCCCGGCGGCCACGTACCGCTGCGCGAGAACCAGGAGGACGGCGGCGGGTACGGACGCGACGACGGCGGTGGCCATGATCGCGTTCCATTCCTGGTTGTTGTTGCCGATGTAGTGGTAGATGCCGAGGGTGATCGGGCGCATGTCGCCGCCGCCGTCGAGGGTGTTGGCGAAGACGAAGTCGGACCAGGCCCACAGGAAGCTGAACAGCGAGACGGTGACGACGGCGTTGCGGCTCACCGGCAGGACGACGGACCAGAAGGTGCGCAAGGTGCCCGCGCCGTCGATGCGGGCGGCGGCGGTGAGTTCGCCGGGGATACCCGACATGAACGCCGTGAAGATCAGCACGCCGAAGGGCACGGCGATGGTGGAGTCCGCGATGATCAGCCCCCACCAGGAGTTCAGCAGACCGAGGTTGAGGAAGATCCCGTAGAAGCCCATCGCCATGACGATGCCGGGGATCATCTGGGCGATCAGCAGGGCCAGGCCGAGGATGCCGCCGCCGCGCGGACGCAGCTTGGCCAGCGAGTAGCCGGCCGGAGCGGCGATGACGAGGGTCACCGCGACCGTGCCGAGGCCGATGAGCAGGCTGGTGCCGAGGTAGGGCATCTGATCGTTCAGGACGGCCCGGTAGCCCTCGAACGTCGGATGCAGCGGGAGCAGGTCGGGCGGGGACTTGCGCATGTCCTGCTGCGGGGTGAGGGACACGTTCAGCATCCAGTACACCGGGAACAGCATGAGCGCGGTCAGCAGGACGCCGATGACGGTGTTGCGGCGCGAACGCCGGACACCCGGACGCACGCCGGTGCGGGGGGAGGTCATGCCTCCTGCCTCCTCTGGACGCGGATGTGGAACAGGCCGAAGACGAAGGCGATGAGGATGAGGATGTTGCCGACGGCGGCCCCGGGGCCGAAGTGCGGGAGCAGGGTGCCGAATCCCAGCTGGTACGACCAGGTCGCGAGCGTGGTCGACGAGTCGCCGGGACCTCCCTTGGTCATGATCCAGATCAGGTCGAACACCTTGAGCGTGTACACCAGGCCCAGCAGCAGCGTGATCGCCGAGACCGGCCGCAGCAGGGGGAAGGTGATATGGCGGAACTGGTGCCAGCCGCTCGCCCCGTCCAGCGAGGCGGCCTCGTACAGCTCCCCGGGGATGTTCTGCAGACCGCTGTAGAGGATGACCAGGTTGAACGGGATGCCGATCCAGACGTTGGCGATGATGACCGAGGTGAGCGCCCAGTGCGGCGAGGTGAGCCAGTCGACCGGCGACGCGCCGACGAGGTGGAGGGCGTAATTGACCACGCCCGACTCGCTGTTGAGCATCCAGGACCAGGTCGACGCCGACACGATGAGCGGCAGCAGCCACGGGATCAGGAACAGCGCCCGCAGCGTGGCGGCCAGACGGAAGTGCCGGTTGAAGAAGACGGCGAGCGCCAGCCCGGCGGCGTACTGGAACACGATCGACGCGAAGGTGAACACCATCGTGTGGCGCAGCGCGGGCCCGAAGGTGGGGTCGTTCAGCACCTGGGAGAAGTTGTCCCAGCCGGAGAACGGCGCGTTGTTGTCGACGAACGACCTGACGGTGTAGTCGCGCAGACTCAGATCGAGGTTGCGGTAGAGCGGATACAGGTAGAAGGCGGCGAGGTAGGCGACGAGCGGGGCGACGAAGGCGAGGGCGGTCAGCCGGCTCCTGCGCCGCCGTCGGCGGGATGGGGAGTCGCGCCGGTCGGTGGTGCCCGTCGCCGCGGACACGGCCGGGGACCGCTTCGGGCGGCGGTCGACTCGGGCGATGGTCATGCGAACTCCTGGATGCGGGTGGCGGTGTCCGGAACGCGGCCTGCGGCGCCGCGGCGGCCTCAGCCCTTGCCGGCCGCCGTCTGCGCCGCGTCGAGGGCGGCCTGGGGGCTCTTGCCTCCGGACAGGGCCGCCTGTACGGCCGTCCACATCGGCTGCGAGATGGTGGGGTACTTCGTGCCCAGACCGCCGCTGGTACGGCCGCGTGCGGCGGCCACGGCGTCCACCCACGGCTTGAGCTTCGGGTTCGCCTTGACCTGCTCGCTCTGTACGGCCGCGGTGGGGGCGACGTACGTCAGGGCGGTGTCACTGGCCAGCAGGTTCGCGGAGCTGGTCAGGCAGGTGACGATCTTCTTGCTGACGTCGTAGCGGGCGGTGTCCTTCTGTACCGGGACGGTGACGAACTCGCCGCCCGTCGGCACCGGCGCCGAACCGCCGTTCCGGCCGGGGATGCTGACGACCCCGTACGAGAAGTCGGCCTTCTCCGCGTTGGCGAGCTGCCAGGTGCCGTTCTCACTGAAGGCGTAGTCGCCGGTGGCGAACTCCTGCCAGCTGGTGGTCTGGGTGTTCTGCAGGACGTCCTTGGGCGCGTAGCCCGCGTCGACCCACTGCTTCCACAGCGAGAGCGCGGCGACTCCCTTGTCGGAGTCGAGCTTGGTGAGGTCGCCGCCCGCGCCCCAGAACCACGGCAGGAACTGGAAGCTGCCCTCCTCTGTGCTGATCGCGGAGAAGGTGATGCCCTTCTTGCCGGCCGACTTGACCTTCTTCAAGGCGGCCGTCAGCGACGCCCAGTCCTTGATGGAGGCGGGGTCGACGTGCGCGGCCGTCAGGATCTTCCGGTTGTAGTAGAGGGCGAGCGTGTTGGCGCCGATCGGTACGCCGTAGGCGGCGCCGTCGAGGGTGCCCGCGCCGATGATGTTCTTCTGGATCGCGGACGTGTCCAGGCCCAGGTCGCTCGTCTTGTTGAGGATCCCGGCCTCCACCATCGTGGAGACGACCGGGTTGTCCACGAGCATCACGTCCGGCGCGTTGCCCTGCTGGGCCGCCAGCAGCGCCTTGTTGCCCAGGTCCGTGGTGTCGTACCCAGTGCGCTTGATCCTGGCGCCGGCCTGGGTCCCGCACTGGGCGACGCGTTTGCCCCAGTCCGAGGAGGCGTCGAACTGCGGGTACGGGTCCCAGAAGGTGTACGTCGCCGACGTGCCGGAGGAGTCGGAGGAGCCCGAACCGCCGCCCCCGCAGGCGGCGGTGGAGGCGAGGGTGCCGACGGCGGCGAGGCATGCGAGGAGGGTGCGGCGGGTGCTTCTCATTGCGGTGACCTCGTTGTCATGAGTGGTCATGCGGGTTTATGGGTTTACGGGTTTATGGGTTTACGGGTTTATGGGTTTACGGGTTTATGGGTTTACGGAAGAGGGTGCGGAGATGGGACGGCTGCGGGGGCCGGGCGTCGGGAACGTCAGGAGGTGGGCAGCCAGACGCGCATGCTGCCGTCCTGTCGGTTGGCCCAGGCGTAGTAGGGGATCGCGGTCAGTTCGACGGGCTCGCCCGCCGGAGCGGAGGGCGCGGCCTCGGCCGACCGGTAGGGCCACCAGTCGGCGTCCGGGAGCTGTCGGCGGTGACCTGCGGCAACGACGGTGGTGATGCCGCCGAGCAGGTCCGGCCGCTGCTTCACGGCGAGCGGACGCGCGGTGTCGATGACGATGTCGTCGAGTCCGCCGCCGGGGTGGTCCACCTGTTCCAGGCAGTACACGAGCGGCCCGCGCTCGATGGCCACGCAGCCACGGACCGCGTCCACCCGGGGGTCGGCAGTGGTCAGGCGGGGTTCCAGGCCGAGTTCGAGGACGACCTGGTCGCCCGGCTCCCAGGTGCGCTCCAGACGCAGCCAGCCGTCCGCGAGGGGGCCGTCGGTCTGGTCGTACGTGCTGCCGCCGCACCGCACGCGGTACTCGCGGCACCACTGCGGGATGCGCAGCGACAGCGTCCAGGGCCGGTCTTGGGGACCCTCCTCCACCGTCAGGGACATCACACCGTGCCAGGGGTAGTCGGTCTCGGCGGTCACGGCGACGGGCGTGCCGTCGAGGTCGCCCTGGTAGCGGCCACTGACGTACTGGTGGATCTGCAGGCCCTGTCCGTCGGCGCCGGTCGAGGACAGGTAGTGCTCCAGGCCGGCGAGGAGGCGCATGACGTTGGGTGGGCAGCACGCGCAGCGGAACCAGCGGGTGCGGCGGGCCGACTGGTCGCCGCCGGGATCGGTGTGGCCGTCGCGCACCTGGAGCGGGTTGACGTACAGCCAGCTCTCGCCGTCCAGGGAGACACCGGCGAGGAAGCCGTTGTAGAGGGTGCGCTCGATCAGGTCGCTGTAGCGGGCCTCGCCGGTGAGCAGGGCCATACGCCAGCTCCACTGGATGGAGGCGATGGCGGCGCACGTCTCGCAGTAGGCGCGTTCGTTCGGCAGCTCGAACGGGTCGCCGAAGTCCTCCTTGTCGTGGTGCGCGCCGAGCCCGCCGGTCAGATGGGTCTTGGTGGTGGTCATCGCCCGCCACAACCGCTCGGCGGTGGCGCGCAGTTCGGCGTCGCCCGTCTCGGTGGCCAGGTCCGTCGCGCCGGCCAGCAGATAGAGCTGGCGTACGGCGTGCCCCTCGACGGTGGTCGCCTCGCGCAGCGGCACGCGGTCCTGGCAGTAGGCCTCGCCGCCGAGCAGGCCGTGGCCGTAGCGGTCGACGAAGTAGCCGGCGAGATCCAGGTAGCGCCGCTCGCCGGTCTCCCGGTACAGCTCGACCAGGGCGGTCTCCACCTCGGGGTGGCCGTCGATGCCGTCGATCGGTCTGCCGCTGCCGGGGAGGCCGAAGACGGAGTCGATGTGGTCGGCGAAACGGCGTGCCACATCGAGGAGTTCGTCGCGACCGGTGGCCCGGTGATGGGCCACTGCCGCCTGGATCAGATGGCCCGCGCAGTACAGCTCGTGGCCCCAGCGCAGGTCCTGGTAACGCTCCCCGCCCATACGGACCTGGAACCAGGTGTTGAGATAGCCGTCGGGCTGCTGGGCGCCGGCGACCAGGGAGACGATCCGTTCCACGTCGGCGGCGAGTCGGCCCACCTCGGGGCGGTCCCCCTCACCACCAGGCTCGGAGCTGTTCTCTTCACCGCCCGCCTCGGGACCGGCCTCTTCACCGCCCGCCTCCCGCCCGTGCTGGGCGAGTTGCCATGACGCTGCCTCCAGCCACTTGTAGACGTCGGTGTCCACGAACGGGTAGGCGCCCTGGAACGCGCCCTGCACCGTGCCCGCCGCCACACGCAGGTTGTGCAGGTTTCCCGCGGACTCCAACAGCCCGGGGCCTTGCGGGATGGAGATGCGCCCGTTGACCTCTCGGCGGGCGTGCCAGAAGCCGGTGCGCACCTCGGCGGTGGCGGGACGCAGCGCGGCGCGGGCATCCGGGCCCGGGCGGACCGGGCCCATGGGGGTGGCGCCCTGTTCGAGCGAAGCCGAGAACTTGGGGGAGGGCAGGGCGGAGCGGGTGCGGGGCATGGTTCTCCGGGAGTTGGATGGCGGACGGGAGCCGGTGTCGGAATCAGGATCGGATCGGATCGGATCGGAATCGGAATCGGGGCCGACGACGGAACATCCTCGGAACTCATTTGAGCAACCGTTTTTCCTGCCGAGAAGTAGAGGGCAGCGGGCTGGGCGGGTCAAGAGTCGCGGCAAGAGATTTTTCTGTTGCCCGGTGGCTGGCACTCCACCCCGGGAGGCTGCGACGATGGACGGAGCCGCTACCGTCCAGGAAAAGGTTTGCCCGTGACCGCTGCTCCAGATTCCCGCTCCGCCGGCCCGGCGAAGCTCGCCGACGTCGCCGCCCTGGCGGGCGTCAGCGTGGGCACGGCATCGAAGGCGCTGAACGGCGGCGGCCGGATGCGCCCCGAGACCCGTCAGCGGGTCCTCGACGCCGTGGAAGCACTCGGGTTCCGGCCCAACCAGCATGCGCAGAGCCTGCACACCGGCCGGAGCTGGACGGTCGGGCTGATGACGACCGACGGCATCGGCCGCTTCAGCACACCCGTGCTGCTCGGCGCCGAGGACGCGCTGGGAGCCGGGAAGATCTCCGTCCTGCTGTGCGACACCCGCGGCGACGCCATCCGGGAGCAGCACCATCTGCGCAATCTGATGGACCGCCGCGTGGACGGCATCATCGTCACCGGCCGCCGGACGGATCCGCGGCCGCCCCTGACCGGCATCGGGGCCGTGCCCATCGTCTACGCGCTCTCGCCCTCCACCGATCCGGCCGACACCTCGGTGGTCTCCGACGACCGGGGCGGGGCCAGGCTCGCGGTGGAGCACCTGCTGGCCACCGGCCGCACCCGGATCGCGCACGTCACCGGCCCGGAACACCACGCGGCCGCCCGGGACCGCGCCCGACACGCGGTGGCGCACCTGGAGCAGTCCTCGCTGGGCCTCGCGACCGGCCGGGTCCACTACGGCGAGTGGAGCGAGGCGTGGGGGCGCCGCGCCGTCGACGCGCTGCTGCGCACCGCGCCGGACACGGACGCCTTCTTCTGCGGCAACGACCAGATCGCCCGCGGTGTGACGGACGCGCTCCGCGAGCGGGGGGTGGGCGTCCCCGGCGAGATCGCGGTCGTCGGCTACGACAACTGGGACACCATGGCCCTGGCCAGCCGTCCGCCGCTGACCACGATCGACATGGACCTCACCGAGATCGGCCGGATCGCCGCGCTGCGGCTCCTGGAAGCCATCGACTCGGCTCGGGCACCGGGCGTGCACACCGTTCCGTGCCGGCTGATCGTGCGGGAGTCCAGTTGAGCTCGTCCCCGGAAGCGCTCCCGCACCCCCGCGCTCCGCGCTCCCGGAGGACGATCACGGGATGCGTCAGCTCTCGTCGTCAGCTCTCGTCCGGAGCCAACCGCAACGAGATCGAGTTGATGCAGTACCGCTGATCCGTCGGCGTCGCGTACCCCTCGCCCTCGAAGACATGCCCGAGATGCGACCCGCACCGCGCGCACCGTACCTCGGTCCGCACCATCCCGTGCGACGTATCGGACACAAGTTCTACCGCGTCTGAGTTGCGTGCATCGTAGAAGCTCGGCCAGCCGCAGTGCGACTCGAACTTCTCCGTCGAGGTGAAGAGTTCGGCGCCGCAGGCCCGGCAGGAGTACACACCCTTGGTCTTGGTGTCGGTGTACTCACCGGTGAAGGCGGGCTCGGTGCCCGCCTTCCGCAGGACCGTGTACTCGGCCGGGGTCAGCTCCGTGCGCCACTGCTCGTCCGGCTTTTCGATGTCGTACGACATGAAGCTCAACCCCTCACACACGTCACGGCTACTTCGACAGGCGGGCCAGGATCTCGGGTCCGAGGTCCGTCACATCTCCCGCGCCCATGGTGAGAACGAGATCACCGGGCCTCGCCATTCCCGCGACGACCGAGGGCACCTCCGCCTTGTCGTGCACCGGCGTCACGTCCGCGCCCGCCGCCCGCGCCGCCTCGATGATCAGCTCGCTCGTGACACCCGGGATCGGGTCCTCGCGGGCCGGGTAGATGTCCAGGACCACGGAGGCGTCCGCCAGGGACAGGGACTCGCCCATCTCCTTGGCCAGCTCCTGGGTGCGGGAGAACAGATGGGGCTGGAAGACCACCAGGATGCGGCCGGAGGCACCCGCGCGCATCGCCTCCAGGTCCGCCGTCATCTCCGTCGGGTGGTGCGCGTAGGAGTCGACGACCTGGACGCCCGCCTCCTCGCCCTTCAGCTGGAGGCGCCGCTTCACACCCGTGTAGGAGGCCAGGGCCGGGGCCAGCTCGGCCGCCGGGATGCCCAGGGCGACGCCCGCCGCCAGCGCCGCCACCGCGTTGTGCGCGTAGTGGCGGCCGGGGACGGAGACCGTGAAGGTCAGCTCCGCGCCGTCGAGGAGCACCTTCACCTCGCTCTTCAGGCCGTGGGGGATCACGGAGAGGACGCGTACGTCCGCGTCGGGAGAGTCGCCGTACGTCACCACCCGGACGTCCGCCGGCAGGCGCCGGGTGAGTTCGCGCGCGCCCTCGTGGTCCGCGGAGATCACCAGCGTGCCGCCCGGCACGATCTTGCCCGCGAAGGTCTCGAAGGACTCGTAGATCTCGTCCATGGAGGCATAGTTGGCGTGGTGGTCCAGCTCCACGTTCAGCACGATCGCCACCTCGGGCGCGTACTTGTGGAAGCTGCGGTCCGATTCGTCGGCCTCGGCGACGAAGATCTCTCCCTCACCGTGCAGGGCGTTCGAACCGGGGGCGTCCAGGTCGCCGCCGATCGCGTACGAGGGGTTCAGCCCCAGCGTGGAGAGCGACACCGCGAGCATCGACGTCGTGGTCGTCTTGCCGTGCGTGCCCGCGACCGCGATCGGACGCAGGCCGTCCATCAGACGGGCGAGGGCGTCCGAACGGTGGACCACCGGAATGCCCAGCTCGGCCGCGCGGGCCAGCTCCGGGTTGTCCGCGCGGATCGCCGAGGAGACGACCACACAGGTGGCGTCGGACGCCAGATGGTCCGCCGCGTGTCCGATGTGCACCGTCGCGCCCAGCGCGCGCAGGGCCTCGGCGGTCGCGGACTCCTTCGCGTCGCTGCCCGCCACCTTCGCCCCGCGCTGCGCCAGGATCTTCGCGATGCCCGACATTCCGGCGCCGCCGATGCCGATGAAGTGCGGTCGGTCCATGGCGGTGGGAAGGCCGGGTGCCATGCGTGTCTCCCTGTGCGTGCTGATACGGCGGACGTTCAGCGGCCCAGCCTATGCGGTGCGGCGCCCGGCGCCTTGCAAGGGGCACAAGCAACCACGCCGCGAAGGGGCGCGGGGCTGTGCCGATGTGCGGCTCCGCCGCGTGGGCGCGACCAGCCACGACGTGCCCGCCCCCGAAAACCACCGCACCCCCACGGCGCCCCACGGCCGAGCCCGGCGGCAGCGCTACGCCTTGCTGTGCGAGAACAGTTTCAGCACCGGCACGCCGACCTTGTGGCGGGCCCGCGAGGCCCAGTCGCGGTGGAAGAACTCCTCCACGTAGTGCGGGTCGGTCAGCACGATGACCTCGTCGGCGTCGACCTCGCCGACCAGCGCCTTCAGCGCGTCCAGCGGATGGTCCTCGATGAGCCGCCCCTCCGCCTCGCTGCCGGCCGAGCGCAGTGCCACCAGCGACACATCCAGGGCCTGCTGCCCCTGACCTGCCGCCTCCTCGCCCTCCGGCGTCTCGCGCTCGTGGGCCGCCTCGTCCAGCTCGCCCAGTGCGACGTCGTCGATGGCCCGCAGCAGCCGGTCCGCCTGGTCACCCCGCGGCTGGAGCAGCACGTGGAAAGCGACCGCCTCGTCACCGTGCAAAGTGGTGACGAACTCCACGTCGGCAGACGTCAGGGCCTTCTCGATCATCAATACGCTCGTGAACACGACAGGCGCCCTTCTCGTCCATGGGCCTCCCTGGCCCCCTGCTGAAACCATCCTGCCCCGCGATCGCACAGGGACTGCGATTATCCGTGTGCCCAGCGGAAGATAATCGGAACAGTATGTTCCTACTCGTCCGGACCGCCGGTCAGGGCCGACGGTATCGGGCGAAGAGGAATCCGGCCTCCTCCAGCAAGGACGCCAGTTCGAAGCGGGTCGGGACCGGCATCGCGGGCCCTCCGGTGATCCGCTGCGCGTCGCCCGCCGTCAGCGTAGGGGAGAGGGTCAGACAGAGTTCGTCGAGGGCCCCCGCCGCGACCATCTGGCCCAGCAGTCGCGGGCCCCCCTCCGTCAGCAGCCGGGTCATGCCACGCCCGGCGAGGACCCGTACGACCCGTACGGGGTCCACACCCGTGCCGTCCCCGGCGATGACCACCTCGGCACCCGCCTTCTCGGCCGCCGCCACCCGGTCGGGGGCCGCCGCGGCGCCCGTCAGGACCAGCGTGGGCACCAGGGGCGAGGTGAAAAGCGGCAGCGAGAAGTCCAGGTCCAGGCCGGCCGTGACGACGGCGATCGCGGGCGCCGGGCCCTGTCCGGCAGCCGCCCGCAGCGCCGCGAACTCCTCACGCGCGCGTGCCGGGCGATAACCTTCCTGGCGTACCGTTTCCGCGCCCGCGATCACGACGTCCGCGAGCCCCCGCAGCACCCCGAAGATCCGCATGTCGGCCGCGCTGGAGATGCCCTGGGACTTCCCGTCGTGCTGGGCGGCGCCGTCGAGCGTGGAGACCATGTTGGCGCGCAGCCAGGGCTCACGAACGCCGGAGGAGCGGGAGCCGGCGGCATCGGGGTAGGCGTACGCCTCCGCCAGCTCCAGGAGCTCCCACTCCCGGTCCGTCGCATCCGCCACAGCCGTACCAGGGGCATCGGAGGTCCTGGCGGCGGCCTGGGCTGCTGTTTCGTAGGTCACAGGGAACAGGCGTCGCATGTCGTGCAGTGTGGCACGGCCCTTAGAGTGGGTAACCGTGTCGTCCTCCACCGCCGCTTCCGGGATCGAATCGATACCCGAGGCAGCCCCCTCGTCCCTGTGCGCCCGCGAGCCGCACGTCCCCGCGGACCGGCTGGTCGCCGAGATGGTGCCGCCGCCGCGCTTCGACTCGGTGCGTTTCGAAACGTACATTCCGGACCCGAACCAGCCCAGCCAGACCGAGGCCGTACGGGTCCTCGCGGGCTTCGCGGCCGGTCTCGGCGGGGCACACGCCACCGGCACCGCCAAGCGGGGTTTTCTCGGCTTCGGCAAGGCCAAGGCGCCGAAGACCCCGGCCGGCCCCCGTGGCGTCTACCTCGACGGCGGCTACGGCGTCGGCAAGACCCACCTGCTCGCCTCGCTCTGGCACGCGACCCCGGCCGAGCCCGCGCTCAAGGCCTTCGGCACCTTCGTGGAGCTGACCAACCTGGTCGGCGCGCTCGGCTTCCAGAAGACCGTGCAGACACTCTCCGGGCACCGGTTGCTGTGCATCGACGAGTTCGAGCTCGACGACCCCGGCGACACCGTCCTGGTCTCCACCCTGCTCGGCAAGCTGGTCGACGCGGGGGTCGCACTCGCGGCCACCTCGAACACCCTGCCGGGCAAGCTCGGCGAGGGCCGGTTCGCGGCCGCCGACTTCCTGCGCGAGATCCAGGGCCTGTCCGCACACTTCCGGCCGCTGCGGATCGACGGCGAGGACTACCGCCACCGCGGGCTGCCCGAGGCCCCGGCGCCGTTCACCGACGAGCAGGTCACGAAGGCGGCGTACGCCACCGAGGGAGCCTCTCTCGACGACTTCCCGCATCTGCTCGACCACCTCGCACGCGTGCACCCCAGCCGCTACGGCGCCCTGACCGACGACCTCAAGGCCGTCTGCCTCACCGACGTCCAGCCGGTTCCGGACCAGTCGACGGCGCTGCGGCTCGTGGTCCTCGCGGACCGGCTGTACGACCGCGAGGTGCCGGTGCTCGCCTCCGGGATGCCCTTCGACCAGCTCTTCAGCGAGGAGATGCTGAACGGCGGCTACCGGAAGAAGTACTTCCGCGCGATCTCCCGGCTGACCGCGCTGGCCCGGGACGCCAAGGGACTCGTCGAGGCGTAGCTTTCGACCCTCTTCACAGAGCGCTGCCCCAGGACCGCCCCATCGAGCCGGACCTCTCCGGCCCGCACCACCTCGACCACGCCTGCCGGACCGCGTTGGAGAACTGGTCGGCGCGGCACAGCACGGCGGGGACCGCGCCCGTGAAGCGACATAAAACCGCGGGCCCAGCCCTCGACGTAAAGTGGACATGTTAGACATGATGGGCGGCTCGGAAGGGGGTCGTCATGCTCCAGGAGCTGGTGGTTACGGCCGTGGCAGCCGGTTCCGCGGGTCTGGTGTACGTCTGCGCGGCGGCCCGGGTCGTCAAGCAGTACGAGCGCGGAGTGGTGCTCCGGCTCGGGCGGCTGACGGGTGGCGTACGTCCGCCGGGATTCACCATGATCGTCCCGGGCGTGGACCGGCTGCGTAAGGTCAACATGCAGATCGTGACGATGCCGGTGCCCGCGCAGGACGGCATCACGCGGGACAACGTCACGGTCCGGGTCGACGCGGTCATCTACTTCAAGGTGGTGGACGCGGCCGACGCGATCATCCAGGTCGAGGACTACCGCTTCGCGGTCTCCCAGATGGCACAGACCTCGCTGCGCTCGATCATCGGCAAGAGCGACCTGGACGATCTGCTCTCCAACCGCGAGAAGCTCAACCAGGGCCTGGAGCTGATGATCGACAGCCCGGCGATGGGCTGGGGGGTGCAGATCGACCGGGTCGAGATCAAGGACGTATCACTCCCGGAGACGATGAAACGGTCCATGGCCCGGCAGGCCGAGGCCGACCGTGAACGGAGGGCCCGGATCATCAACGCGGACGCCGAGCTCCAGGCGTCGAAGAAGCTGGCGGAGGCCGCCGGGGTGATGTCCGAGCAGCCCGCCGCGCTCCAACTGCGCTTGCTGCAGACGGTGGTGGCGGTCGCGGCCGAGAAGAACTCCACGCTCGTCCTGCCCTTCCCGGTGGAACTGCTGCGGTTCCTGGAGCGGGCGCACGTCCAGCAGGGGCCGCCGACGGTGGAACAGACGGTGGAACAGCGATCGGCGCCTCGTCCGCTCGACGAGCACAGGGCCGACGAGTTCGCGCTCGATGAGACCGAGGTCGAGGTCGAGACCGAGCTCAAGGCCAAGCTCAGGGCCGCGTTCGAGGCCGAGCTCGATGCCGACGAGTTCCCGCTCGACACCCAAGGCCCTACTCCTACCCCTACCCCTATCCCTGGCCCTGGCCCTGGCCCCACCCCTGACCCCACCCCTGGCCCTGACTCCGCCGACGGCGGGTCAGCGCGCGGGTGAGGACCGGTACGGCCGAAGCCGACCCTGGCGACGGGGATGACGGTGACACCCTCACGAGTGATGGGCTCACCGAAGACGGCGCTGGTGGAGGCCCGCCCACCGCTCCGAAATCGAGGGGTATGGGGGGCGGGGGGAGAAACTCTGAGGCCTGCCCCCTGAGTTCCGGTGGGTGCGATGATGGCGGCCATGGCGTTGTCGACTGCGTTCACGAAGTTGATCGGTGTGCGGCATCCGATCGCACTGGCGCCCATGGGTGGGTCGGCCGGTGGCGCGCTGGCCGCGGCCGTCTCTCGCGGCGGCGGGCTCGGCTTGCTCGGCGCCGGGGGTGGGGATCCGGACTGGCTGGCCCGCGAGGTGCCTCTCGTCGCGTCGGGCACGGACACCCCGTGGGGCATGGGCTTTCCGACCTGGGCGATCGATGCCGGCACGGTCGAGCGGGCACTGGAGTACCGTCCCAGGGCGGTGATGTTGTCCTTCGGGGACCCCAGCCCGTACGTCGAACGCGTCCGCCAGGCCGGGGCGACACTCATCATTCAGGTCACCGACCTGGAGGAGGCCAGGCAAGCGGTGGACCTGGGCGCCGACGTGATCGTGGCGCAGGGCACCGAAAGCGGTGGACATGGGGCCAGGCACGGACGATCGACCCTCCCGTTCGTGCCCGTGGTGGTGGATCTGGCGGCACCGGTTCCGGTGCTGGCGGCAGGCGGGATCGCCGACGGCCGCGGCCTGGCAGCCGCCCTGGCCCTGGGCGCTGCCGGAGCGCTCATCGGCACCCGCTTCCAGGCCACGGCCGAAGCCCTGGTCCACCCCTCGATCACCACCGCTATCGTCGAGGGACGCGGGGAGGACACCGAGCGCAACCGCGTACTGGACATCGCCCGCGGCTCCCGTTGGCCCTCTCGGTACACCGCTCGCACTCTGGGCCATCGCTACCTTGACCAATGGCGGGGCCGGGAAGCGGAACTCACCGCGGATGCGCAGGCTCAGCAGGACTATCAGGGTGACGTGGCACGAGGCGAGGTGCCGCCGCTGCCGGTATGGGCCGGAGAGGCCGTCGACCTCATCAACGACCTGCCGCCCGCGGCCGATCTCGTTGCCGCCCTGGCCGAACAGGCGGAGGACGCCCTGACCCGAGCGGGAAGACGCTGACCGCAGGTCACCTCACGTGCCGGCGTGGCAGTGGAGTTGGGCGTCGATCCGGGCGGCGGTCCTGGGGCCGTCGTGAGTCCGGTACTCGCTGGTCTTCAGGTGCGCCGTAGTGATCGTGTGCAGGTTGAAGACGTCGTCGCGTCCGTCACCCGAGGGGTCCACGTACCCGACGTCGAGGGTGGGCGGAACGGTGGCCGGCTCGGCCGCGTGGCGTTCGAATCCCTCGCCTGACAGTGCTTGGTACCCATGCCGTCTCAAGTCGGCCTGTCGGGGGTCGGCCAGTCGAGGCTGCCTGTCGCGGCTGCCTGCAAAACGGTAGCGGCACGGGTATCGGTAGGCGGTACCGGTAGGCCCATCACGGGACAGTCACGCCATCAGCCGGACGAGACCCGGCCGGGTGACTTCCCGCACTGTCTCCGCCCGACGCGTACATATAATGGGCAGATCATCACACTTGTCCCTATATCTTCATCCGGTGATCATTCCAGTACGACGATTCGCCGCGACCTGCGCCCTCGGCGCACTCGGCGTCGCACTCACCGCCTGCGGGACCCCCGGAACCCCGCACGCCGCCCGCCCAGGGCAACCCGCGTCGGCCACCACCGGCAGCATCAGCGCCGCACCCTCGCGGCCCCCCACCCTCGCCCCCGGTTCCAGCGGTCTGACCCCCGTCTTCAAGAACGGCCCGCGGACGCGGGACAAGACCGTCGCACTGACCTTCGACGCGGACATGACCGCCGATCAGGGGCCACGTGCCGCGGCCGGGGAGCACTTCGACAATCCCCGGTTGATCGCGACGCTCCGCGCGTTCAAGGTGCCGGCCACCGTGTTCATGACGGGGCGGTGGGCCGACGAGTATCCCCAGGAGGCCAAGGACATCGGGCGGGACCCGCTCTTCGAGGTCGCCAACCACTCGTACAGCCATTACGCCTTCACCGGCAACTGCTACGGCCTGCCCACCGTGCCCGAGGACAAGATGCGGGCCGATGTGGAGCGGGCGTACGCCGCCTTCAAGAAGGCGGGCGTGCCCAACGCGTTGCCGTACTTCCGTTTCCCCGGCGGGTGCTACGACCAGCAGGCGCTGCGCACGCTGAGCGCCGTCGGCGTGACCGCCGTGCAATGGGACGTCGTCAGCGGGGATGCCTTCGCCACCGACTCCGACGCCGTGGCCCGGCAGGTACTGGAGGGAGTGGAGCCCGGCTCCGTCGTCGTCATGCACTGCACGCTCAGTGCGGCTCCGGCGACCGAACTGGCCCTGCACACGATCGTCCCCGAGTTGCGCAAGAAGGGGTTCCGGTTCGTGAAGGTCTCCGAGCTGATCGGGACGGTGGCGCGGGGCGGGCAGCAGGTCACCTCGTAGACAGCCGCACCTCGTAGGCGCGCTCCGGTCCCGGCTTACGCTGGGGCCATGAGCGACGAGTACTGCGGCACCCCAGCGGGCCGGGCCCCGGTTCCGGCCCCGACCGACGCCGGGCCGCCGTTCGCCGAGTGCGTGCTGTGCCGGAAGCCGACCGAGTACCCGGAGTCGTACAAGGGGATCACGCTGTGCCCCCTCTGCGAGTGGCAGGAGGCACAGCGGACCGCCTGTTCCGGGTGACCGGTTCGTTCGGGGTGGAACCGGTTCGTTCAGGGTGAGCGGCGTGAGGTGAGCGCGCAGGCCACGGCGAGCGCGGCCGCCGTGAGCAGCGCGGCGGCCGTCAGCGGCAGCAGCGGGGCGGGGACCGTGCCCGTCCGCGAGCCGGTGATCAGGTCCGTCAGCGCCGCCTGCGCCGGCGAACCCGTCACCACCAGCGCGAACAGCGCCGCCAGCAGCATCGACGGCACCGCCCGGCCCGGCGAGCGCAGCAGCGGCCACGTCGTGAGCGCGCCGACGGCGGTGCCGAGCAGGGCGCACACGAGTGCGGCGAGCAGCCCGGCGCCACCCGCCGCGAGCACCGGTACCCGCTTCTGGTGGTCCGTGCTCGTCGGGTCGCTGATCACCGTGACGACCAGCGTCGCCGCCGCCCCGATGCATACGGCCGCCGCCAGCGCGACGAGCAGACAGGCGAGGTGCGCCCGACCGGGCCCGACCGACGCGCTCACACAACTCCGGGCCGCGGGCGGCTCGTTGGTGGCGCAGACACGGACGAGCCAGGCGGCGACGGGGAGGACGGCGGCGGCCGAGTAGCCGAGCGAGTCGAGCACCGGCTGCCCGCTCTGGACACCGATCCCCAGGAAGGCCGCGTACAGGATGAACGGCGGCAACCAGCGCTGGGAGCGCAGGAGGAGGGCGGTCTGGTAGCGGAGGAGGGCGGTCATCGGTGGCTTTCGGTTTCGAGCGGGCGGCGGCGTACGTCGCTCTCGGACGGGTTCGTCGAAAGCTCCGGGTTCTTCGAGGGCTCCTGGCTCTTCGAGGGCTCCGGGCTCTTCGAAAACTCCTGGTTCTTCGAGGGCTCCTGGTTCTTCGGAGGCTCCGAACGTGCTCGGCGCACGCTCGTCACGTGCCACGGTGGGCGGGCGGCCAGCAGCGCTCTGAGCAGCACGTCGGAGTGCGACTCGGGCACGGTGAAGCGGGTCGCCACCGCTCCGGTCCGCTCCATGGACACGGCCGGGCCGACCGCCTCGACGGGCGGCTCCGCGTCCGGCGGGCCCTCGGCCTCGACGACCACGTGCGGCCCGGCCACCGCCGAAGTGGCGTTCTCCGTAGGGAGTTCACGGAGGCGGAGGGCGCCGTCGATCACCGCGTACGTCGCGTCCGGCACCCCCGCCAGGCGGCGCGGGTCGTGGTCGACGAACACCACCACGGCGCCGTCGGCGGTGCGTTCGGCGACGGCACGTTCGAGTTCGGCGCGGGCGGCGGTGTCGAGGCCGGTCCAGGCCTCGTCGAGGACCAGGAGTTCCGGCTCGGCGAGCAGGGCCTGCGCGACGGCGACCTTCTGGCTGCTGCCCTTGGACAGCTCCGACATCGGCGTACGGGCGTACGCGGCGGCGCCGAGGCGTTCCAGCCACTCGTCGGCGGCGCGGGCGGCGGCCGGGCGGCTCAGGCCGTGGACCGTGCCCAGGTGGGTGAGGTAGCCGGAGGCGGTGAAGGGGAGCGCGGCGGGGAAACGCTCGGGGACGTACGCCGTCCGCGGGCGCCCGGCGATCCGGCCCTCGGAGGGCGCGTCGATCCCGGCGAGAAGGCGCAGCAGCGTCGACTTGCCGGTTCCGTTGGCGCCCTCGACGCGGATCAGTGTGCCGGGCGTCACGTCGAGGTCGACGCCGCGCAGGACCCAGGGGCCGCGCAGGCCGTAGCGGCGGCCGACGCCCTCCAGCCGTAGAGCAGTGTTCATGTGGTCATCCTCGCGCGGGCGGATCGGCGCTCGCCGAGGAACGGGACCGAAGAACCGATCTTCCGCCTGGCACACTGGGGGCGTGAGCAGCGACCCGACCGTAGCCGACGCACCCGACGCCGGCGACACCGACCGTACCGCCGGTGACAGCCCTTTCCGTTCCGAGCGCACCGCGCGCGACGAGGCGCCGCAGTTCGTGCTGCCGCTGGTCGTGCGCATCGAGAAGGCCGCTCCCCCGGCGCGTACCGACGCGCTGGAGACGGCGGCCCGCGCCGTGCTGACGATCCTCGGCGACGAACGGTCGGTGGGGGAAGGGGAATGGGCGCAGGCCATGCGGGACTGGCAGGACGCCCGGATTCGCAAGGTCGTACGGCGGGCGCGCGGCGCCGAGTGGCGGCGGGCCGAGGCGCTGCCCGGCATCACCGTCACGGGGAAGTCCGCCGAGGTGCGCGTCTTCCCGCCGGTGCCGCTGGACGGCTGGCCGAAGGATCTCGCCCGGCTCCAGGTCTCCGGCACGGACCTCGACGACCCGGAGCCGCCGGTGGACGCCGACGCGACCGCGCCCGTGCTCTGGCTCAACCCCGATCTCGACATGTCGGCCGGCAAGACCATGGCGCAGGCCGGGCACGGCGCACAGCTGGCCTGGTGGGAGCTGTCGGACGAGGAGCGGGCGGCCTGGCGCGACGCAGGCTTCCCCCTCGCCGTCCGCACCGCGAACCCGGCCCGCTGGCGTGAACTCACCACCTCCGGGCTGCCGTTGGTCCGCGACGCGGGCTTCACGGAGATCGCGCCGGGGTCGTGCACGGTGGTGGCCGATCATCCGGCGCTGCGGTCCTCCTGACGCGCCATGAGTACCACCGGTCGCCCGGAGCCCGGGATGCGTCGGCTCACGCTGGACCTTCCCGCCGAACTCGTGGAGTGGGTATGGGGATTCGCCGAGATCTCACACCGGTCGGTCGAGGACGTGGTCCGGCCGCTCATCGAGGAGGAGAAGGCCCGCGTCGAGGCCGGTTGGGATCCCGGCCCCGGCACCGACGGCCCTGGCCCCGCCTGACGACAGGGACGTCAGGCAGAGGTCGGGGCGAAATGGCCGATCAGGAGGGACAGGCGGCGGTCGTGGCCCTCGCGGGGGAGGCGTCCGCTGCGCATCAACGTGACGAGTCCGTGCAGGCCGCTCCAGAAGGTCTCCGCGAAGATGTCCGGATCGTCGTCCCCCGCGAGCGGCTGGATGGTCCGGTGCAGCTCACCGAAGGCGTCCCGTAGCGCGGGTGGCGCCTCGGTGGTCGCGAACGGCAGGTCGACGACGTTCGTGAACATCGCGTCGTACAGCGCGGGGCGCCGGTCACCGAACTCCGCGTAGGCCGCGCCGACGGCGGCGAGGGCCTCGCGCGGGCCGCTCACCGACGTACACGCCGCCCGCAGTTCCTGAGCCAGCTCGTCGAAGCCCTGCACCGCGACCGCCGCCATGATGGCGTCCTTGCCCTTGAAGTGGCTGTACAGCACGGGCTGGCTGTACTCGATCTCGGCGGCCGGCCGACGCGTGGTCACCGCGTCCCAGCCCTCCGTCTCGGCCAGCTGCCGAGCGGCCGTGACGATCAACCGCTCGCGCTCCGCTCGTTCGCGCTCTCGGCGCGCTTGAATCGACATGCCCGAAATTCTATCAGTGCTAGAATTTTTATCCACGCTATGTTAGCTTCGCTCTTGTCCCTAGCAATGCTAGCGAAGATTCGAGGAGACCTGCCGTGCTTACTTCCATCGCCTACGGCCTTGCGATCGCGCTCGACCTCTTGGTGCTGTTCATCGGCGCGCGCTTCCTGGTCCAGCCGGTGGCCGCCGCCGCGGCGTACGGCGTCCCGGCCAAGCAGAACGGCGACGCCGCCTATCTGGAGATCAAGGGCCTGCGTGACGCCGCTTGCGGCATTATGGGCCTGGCCCTGCTCGCCTTCGCCGGAGCCACCGCCGGGGCGTGGTTCATGGTCGCCGTCGCCCTGGTGCCACTGGGCGACACTCTGATAGTGCTGCGGCACGGTGGCACGAAGGCGGTCGCCTTCGGAATCCACTTCGCCACGGCCGTTGTTGTGCTCATCAGCGGCGGTCTGCTCTTCGCCGTCTGAACTCCGCACCGCCTGAACTCCGCGCCATCCGAGTTCTTCGCCATCTGAACTCTTCGCCGCCCGAACGCCGTCCCTTTCCCCTCGGGAGTCATGAGATGTCGCTGATCGTGCCGGACTTCGACGAGTCCGTGATCGTCCGCTCCGCCGGGGCCGAAGTGATCGGCCGCGCCCCCACCACCATCCAGTTGCTGGCCGACAGCAGCGCGACCGGGGGTGCGCTGTCCACGGTGCGGGCCACGCTCACCGCCGGCGCCGACGGCGCCAGGCCGCACCACCACGCCGACTCCGCCGAGCTGTTCTACATGCTCGGCGGAACCGCCCAGGTCCTCTCCGGCGAGAAGGTCGTCACCGTCGAGGCCGGCGACCTGGTCGTCGTGCCGCCCGGCCTCCCGCACGCCTTCGCGGCGGCGCCCGGGGAGGACGCGGACATCCTCATCGTCATCACGCCCGGTGTCGAACGCTTCGAGTACTTCCGCCACTTGGAACGCATCGCCTACGGCAAGGTGCCGCCGGAGAGCCTGCTGGAGGTCCAGGAGCTCTACGACACGTACTTCCGGCAGAGCCCGGCCTGGGACGAACGACGCTGAGCGACGCGACCCGATGCGACGCAGTTACGCTTGCGGCACATTCTTGAGGTGTGTGGAGGTCACGATGGCCGGGACCCGGCTGGACGGCAGGGTCGAACGCGGCAACCGTACGCGGCAGTTGGTGCTCCGCCGCACGGTGGACATCGCCTCGGTCGAAGGGCTCGAGGCACTGTCCGCCGGCCGGCTGGCCACGGAGCTACGGCTCAGCAAGAGCGGGGTCTTCGCCCTCTTCGGCTCCAAGCAGGAGCTGCAGCTCGCGACCGTGCGGGAAGCGGCGCGCATCTACGTCGAGCAGGTCGTCCGGCCCGCCGCCGAGGCCCCGGCGGAAGTCGCCCGGGTCTGGCGGCTGGACGAGGCGCTGCGACTGCTCGGGCGTACGCCGGGGAAGTGGCCGCTGCCGGGTGACGGCGTCGAAGCGCAGCGCATTTGACCTAAGCCGAAGGTTGGCTTTAGTCGCGCTTGAACATTCAGGGCGCCCCGTACGTACCTCACGCCGCTGGCCAAGTACAGGTTTCCAACGACCAGTTGGTTTCCCCCGGGAGGCTTATTTTGCGGCGTATCAACGGTTCCGCCCTCGTCATCGCGGCGCTCGTCGCCACTGTCGGCGCGCTCGCGTTCCCTGTGTGGTCGTACGCCGACCGCGCGGGCACGGGACAGGCGAATCTGGCGGCGGGGACGGTGAGCACTCCCTGGGGGCCCCTTACGGCCGCCGACCGTGACCTGATCGTGCGGGTGCGGCTGGCCGGGCTCTGGGAGCTGCCGGCCGGGCAGCAGGCGATCGAGCGGGCCCCCACCAAGGCGATCAAGGAGGCGGGCGATCACCTGATCGTCGGCCACACCGACCTCGACAAGCGGGTGCGGGTCATCGCGGCCCAGCTCAATGTCGAACTGCCGAACCAGCCCAACGCCCAGCAGCAGGGCTGGCTGCAGGAAATGACCGCGGCGAGCGGCAAGGAGTACGAACGGAAGTTCGCGAACCTGCTGCGGGCCGCGCACGGCAAGATCTTCCCGGCGATCGGCGCGGTACGCAACACCACGCGCAACACGCTGGTCCGGCAGCTGGCCACCGACGCCAACCAGACCGTGCTCGACCACATCACGATGCTGGAGAAGACCGGCGAAGTCGACTTCGACGCCATCGCCAACGACACGGCCGCCCTGTCGACCGCCAGCCCGACCGGTCCCGCGGCGCCGGCCGCCGGGGTGACGGCGCCCTCCGCGCCCGCGGTGCAGCCGAACGCCGGTGTCACCACCTCGTCGAGTCCGTCACCCGCGGCACCGGGCGAGGTCAACACCGCTCGTCCGGAGCCCTCGGATCCGGACAACGTGCTGCGGTAGTCCGTGCCGCAGTAGTCCATGTCGCGGCAGTCGGGCCGCAGCAGTGCGTGCCGCGGCAGTGCGTGCCGCGGCAGCCTGGCGGAACCTCAAATGTTGCTCTGAACGTCCACTCGAACGGGTTCGGCCCCGGATCCCGGGGCCATGACTCCGTCACGCCGGAACACGGGTCCGTCGTAAGGAGCCGGCGGGCAAGGTCTGGGCGGATCGTGACGGAGGAGGGGACATGACGCAGCTGAGGCGGCTGGGGACGGGAATCGGGTGGCGGCCGGAGATCGCCGAGGCCGTGGAGCGCATGCCCGGTATCGACTGGGTCGAGGCCGTGGCGGAGAACGTGTGCCCCGGGCATCTTCCCGAGTCACTGCTGCGGCTGCGCGAGCGGGGCGTCACGGTGGTGCCGCACGGGGTCTCGCTCGGCCTCGGCGGCGCGGACCGGCCCGACGAGTCCCGCCTCACCGCCCTCGCCGAGCGGGCCGAGGCGCTGGGCTCGCCGCTCGTCACGGAGCACATCGCGTTCGTACGGGCCGGGGGCGCCCTCACCGCGTCGCCCTCGCTGGAGGCGGGACACCTGCTGCCGGTCCCACGCACCCGGGACGCCCTCGACGTCCTGTGCGAGAACATCCGTATCGCGCAGGCCGCCCTCCCCGTCCCGCTCGCGGTCGAGAACATCGCCGCGCTGATCTCCTGGCCCGGCGAGGAGATGACCGAAGGCCAATTCCTGTACGACCTGGTCGACCGCACCGGCGTACGCCTCCTCATAGACGTCGCCAACCTCCACACCAACCACGTCAACCGCGGCGAGGACCCGGTGAAGGCCCTCGCCGAACTGCCCGTCGAAGCCATCGCCTACGTTCATGTCGCCGGCGGCTTCGAACGCGACGGCGTCTGGCACGACAGCCATGCCCACCCCGTCCCCCGGCCGGTGCTCGACATCCTCACCGACCTCGCCTCCCGAGTGACCCCACCGGGCGTTCTCCTGGAACGAGACGAGAACTTCCCGGAGCCGGGCGAGCTGGAGCGTGAGCTCGGGGCGATCAGGAGCACGCTGGCGAAGGCAGAGGGGAAGGAGGCTGAGGGGAGGAAGACACAGGGGACGACACAGGCGCGGGGCGCCAACGGGACGACGGCCCACCTGCCCGCCACCGCCCGACACACCCCCGGCGCGTCCGCCCGTCAGCGGCTCGGGCTCGCGCAGGTCGCTCTGCTGTCCGCGCTCGTCGCGGGCACCCCCGTGCCCGAAGGGTTCGACCGTGTGCGGATGGGCGTACAGGCGCGGGCGCTCGCGGCCAAGCGGGCGGATGTCGTCGCGAAGGTGGCGGCGGAGCTGCCGGAGATCCTCGGGAACAGGTACCGGTCGGCGTTTCTCACGTATGCGCAGGGACATCCGATGGCCGGCGGTTACCGGCGCGACGCGCTGGACTTCGCCGAGCACCTGCTGCTCGCGGGGCGCCCCGAGGACGCGGAGACCCGGCGTCGGCTGCGTGAGTGGTGGCTGGAGCGGTCCGGCCCGACTCCGCCGTCGCGGCGCCCCACCGCCCGGCTGGCCCGCGCCACCCGCCGGGTACTGCTGCGCCGCTGACCCCACCGCGACGACCGACGCCGACCCGCACTCCTACGCGCGCCGTGGTGCCCCACCCCCGCAGAGTGTGCCGGGGTTAACACCGCGCCCGGCGGCCCGGATTCCACGCCGGGATTCCGGCATTTTCAGGTGGTATCAGCTCCGCCCGAACCACCTCATTCGACGCCTTCCTCCCGCCCTCCACCCCTTCCCCCTCCTACGGCAGTTGGCGTAGTGCCCGAAGTAATATGCCAACCCGCACCCGAAGCGCACTAGCGTGCGGTGCCGCAACAGGAGGCACCATGCGATCCATCAACCGCACCGGATTGGTCAGTGGGACAGGACTCATCATCACGGCCCTCACCGCGACCCTCGTCGCGCTGATCTTTCCGATCTGGTCGTACGCGGACCGCGCCGGCACCGGTCTGGACATCCTGAACGCCCAGTCCGTGTCGACCCAGTTCGGTCCGCTGTCCGCACTGGACCGGGAGTTCATCACCAAGGTCCGGCTGGCCGGGCTGTGGGAACTGCCCGCGGGCCAGCAGGCCGAGGAGCGCGGCACCACCCAGGCCGTGAAGACGGCGGGCGCGCACCTCGTCGAGGGCCATACGTTCCTGGACGCGCGTGTCCGGAATGTCGCCGCGCGGCTCGGACTTGAGCTCCCGAACCAGCCCAACGCCCAGCAGCGCGGCTGGCTGGCCACACTCGAGGCCGCGCACGGCACGGACTACGACCGGAAGTTCGCGAACATCCTGCGCAAGGCACACGGCAAGGTCTTCTCCGTCGTCGCCCAGGTCCGCGCGAACACCCGCAATTCCCTCGTACGGGACCTCGCCGACGACGCGAACACCACCGTGCTCGACCACATCAAGGTCCTCGAAGCCACCGGTTACGTCGACTTCGACGCCCTCGCCCAGGACGCGGCCACGGCCGGCCCGCCGCCGCCGCTCACGGCCTCCCCCGCCCCGCCGGGCCCCATCCAGTCCCCGGACAGCCCCATCCCCGTAACCCCTGCCGGGACCTATCCGCTGCCCCCGGCCGTGTCCCGCGCCAAGGGCTAGGCCCGCGGCGCCTTTTCGCCACCACTGGAACGTCACAGACCCACAACGCTCCGTCCATATCGCGTACAGGCCATGGCGCCGACCTGGGCACTTCGCATAGAAACACGCCATGTTCTGGGTCCTTCTTCTGCTTCTGGCCTGGGCCGCGGCCGGTCTTTCCTGCACTCGGCTGTGCCTGGCCGCCATGCGCGCGGCGGCGGTCGACGCCGACGCGGCGGGCGGACACCACCTCACCCTGTACGAGGCGGCGTTCCTGTCGGGCGGCCCCGCCCGGGTCGCCGAACTGACCCTGGTGTCGATGGCCCGGCAGCGTCGGCTGCTGCTCGCGCACACGGGGTGGGCGACCGTCGTGGACCCGCGCGGGCGGGACGAGATGGAGCGTTCGGTGATAGGGGCCATAGGTCCGCAGGGCCAGTCCCGGATAGCGCCCGTACGGGCGACCACGGCCGCCGCGGACTCCGTACGGGGCCTCGCCGACCGCCTGGTCGCCGCGGGCCTCGCCGTGCCGGACGGCGCCCGTTCCACCGTCGCGGGCGCCGTCCGCCAGGTCCAGGCCGCCGCCGCGGCCGTCCTCGCGCTGGGCGCCGTGGCCGTGCTGATGCCCTCTCAGACCCAGACGCACGCTCAGCCGAGCGAGAACGAGGTGCCGGTCGCCGTCTGGTTCGCGCTCCCGCTCATCCTCACGCTGAGCTGCCTCGTCATCGCCCGCATCGAGGTCCACCCGTACACGCGCTGGGCCTCGCCGGCCGGACAGCGGCTGCTCGGCACCCTCGCCCGGTACCCCGACGCCGCCGGCGACGACCGTACCTACCTCACCTCGGTCGCCGTACGCGGTATCCGCGCGGTCGGCGAGCCGGAGTTGCGCGCGGCCTTCGCCCACCGCGACCGGAACGCCGAGCGACAGCGCTGACTGCGCCCCAGGGGGCGCATAGGGGTCATTGGGGCCGACACCGGCACCAGGTGCTTTACTTCATCAACTGACGAACCAAACATCCCTTTTGTTGCTGCCGTGCGCTGAAGGGATACGCGATGAGAGCTGCCGTCCTGTACGGAACCGCCGGGTCCTTGCTCCTGAGCGGCCTCGTCGCCGCCCCCGCGGGCGGTACGCAGGCCTGGCCGGATCCCGGAAGCTCCCTCGAAGCGCGCGGCACCGCCGTCGCCGCCGCGCGCGCCGCCACCGCCGGTGTCCACTTCGGCGCGTGCCCCAAGGGGGACGAGTTCCCCGTCGAGATGAGCTGCGGCACGGTCGCGGTGCCGCTCGACTACGCGCATCCCGACGGCAAGCAGATCAAGCTGACCGTCAGCCGCGCCAGGGCCACCGGCAAGGATGTACGGAACTCCAAGCACAAGGTGCCGCACCAGGGCGCCCTCGTCTACAACCCGGGCGGTCCGGGCGCCTCCGGCATGTACTTCCCGCTGATCGGCTTCCTCCCCGAGTGGAAGCGCATCGCGGCGGCGTACGACCTCGTGGGCTACGCGCCGCGCGGGGTGGACCGCTCGGCCCCGCTGTCCTGCGAGGACCCCAAGCTCTTCCTGAAGGGGGCCTCGCAGTCGCCGACGTACCCCTCGGAGACGTACAAGAAGGAGCGCATCGCTCAGGCGCGGGCGTACGCGAGCGGCTGCCTCAAGCGCTCCGGCCAGGCCATCCGGCACTACACCTCGCTCAACAACGCCCGCGACCTCGACGTGCTGCGCGCGGCGCTGGGCGAGCGGAAGCTGACCTTCATGGGGGCCTCGTACGGCACGTACTTCGGCGCCCTGTACGCGACGCTCTTCCCCTCGCACGTACGCCGGATGGTCTTCGACTCGGCGGTGAACCCCGCCCCCGACCGGATCTGGTACCGGAACAACCTCGACCAGTCCGCCGCTTTCGAGGGCCGCTGGACCGACTTCCGTGCCTGGATCGCCAAGCACGACAAGGAGTACGGGCTCGGCACCACGCCGCAGGAGGTGCTGCACAGCTACGAGAAGGTGCGGGCGCAGCTCGCCGCCTCGCCCGCGGGCGGCAAGGTGGGGCCGGGGCAGTTGCAGGGCGCGTTTTTGGAGGCCGGGTACTTCGACGACTACTGGCCGCAGCGCGCCCTGGCGCTCTCCGCCTATCTGAAGGGCGACCCGAAGCCGCTGATCCAGCAGGCCGGGCCGCATCCGGAGGCGGCTGCCGAGGCGGAGAACGGCAACGCGGTCTACACGGCCGTGGAGTGCAATGACGCGGCCTGGCCGACGGACTGGCGCACCTGGGACCGCGACAACACGCGGCTCGCGCGCGTGGCGCCGTTCGAGACCTGGGACAACGTGTGGATGAACCTGCCGTGCGCGTACTGGCCCGTGCCGCGGCAGCGGCCGCTCAGCGTACGGACGCTGCCCGGGGCGCTGCCGCCGACCCTGATCCTCGCGGCCGAGCGGGATGCGGCGACGCCGTACGAGGGGGCGGTGGAGCTGCACCGGCGGCTGTCCGACTCGGTCCTGGTGACCGAGAACGGGGCCGGGACACACGGGATCGCGGGCGGCCCCAACCGCTGCGTCAACGGTTACCTGGACGCGTATCTGCTGGAGGGCCGCCTCCCGGAGCGGCGCGCGGCGTGCGCGCCGCACGCGGAACCGAAGCCGGTGGCGCCGGGCGGTGGTGCGAAGACCGCCCGGCTCTCCGCGAAGGCCCACGAGGACGCGAGGACCTCCCGACAGGCCCCTTGATCAGGCAAGCAAGTCGACCAGGCCGTCAGGCGAGCCCGACGACCAGCTCGGCCACGGACTTACGGCGGCCGGTGTAGAACGGGACCTCCTCGCGGACGTGCATACGGGCCTCGGAGGCGCGCAGGTGGCGCATGAGGTCGACGATGCGGTACAGCTCGTCGGCCTCGAAGGCGAGCATCCACTCGTAGTCGCCGAGGGAGAACGAGGCGACCGTGTTGGCGCGCACGTCCGGGTAGCTGCGGGCCATCTTGCCGTGGTCGGCGAGCATGCGGCGGCGGTCCTCGTCGGGCAGCAGGTACCAGTCGTACGAGCGCACGAAGGGGTAGACGCTCACATAGTCGCGCGGCGTCTCGTCGGCGAGGAACGCCGGGATGTGCGAGCGGTTGAACTCGGCGGGGCGGTGCAGCGCCATGTTCGACCAGACCGGCTCCAGGGCGCGGCCCAGCTTGGTGCGGCGGAAGAGGTTGTACGCCTCCTGAAGCTGGTCGCTGGTCTCGGCGTGCCACCAGATCATCAGGTCGGCGTCGGCGCGCAGCCCCGACACGTCATAGGTGCCGCGGACGGTGACGTCCTTGGCCGCGAGCTGGTCGAAAAGCTCCTGGACCTCGTCGGCGAAGCCGGCGCGGTCCTCGGGCAGCGCGTCCTTCAGTTTGAAGACGGACCACAGGGTGTAGCGGATGACCTCGTTGAGGTCCTTGGCCTTCTTTCCGATGTTCGGGATCTTCGCGGGGCCGGTGGTGGGGGCGTCGTCACTCATGGGGCTATTCTCCCGCTCCGCCGTGCAGGCTCTGCACCGGGTTCGCTCTCAGCTCGTCCAGTCCGCCGAGGTCGCCGCCGAGCTGGTCCACGGCGGCGTACGCGCTCGCGATGCACGCGGGGATGCCGACTCCGTCGTACGCGGCGCCGCAGACGACGAGCCCGGGCAGCTTGCCCACGTGCTCGCGGACGCGGGCCACGCGCGCGTGGTGCCCGACGGGATACTGCGGCAGGCCGTCGTCCCAACGGGTCACGCGGGTCGCCACGGGCACGGCGGCCAGGCCGGTGGCCTCACGCAGATCGTGCCGGGAGACGTCCACGAGGTCGGCGTCGTCGCGGCCCAGCACCTCCGTGTCGCCGTACCGCCCGACGGATGTCCGCAGGACGAGCAGGTCGGGGTTCTCATCGGCGATCCAGCCCCACTTCCGGGAGGCGAAGGTGGACGCCTTGATCGTGTGCCCGTCGACCGGCGGCACCAGAAAACCGCTCCCTTCAGGGAGGCTGATGTCCTCGCGCCGGTAGGCGAGGGTGACCAACCCCATGGAGGCGTACTCGACGGCGGCCAGCTCGGCCGCCGCGGCGGGCGCCTCGGCGCGCAGCAGGGCGGCGGCTCCGGCGGCGGGTACGGCGACGACGACCGCGTCGGCGGAAAGGACGCGGCCCGCGGCCACCACCCGCCAGGCGTCGCCTTCGGTACGGCGCAGCTCCGTCACCGGGGCGCCGGTGACGATCTCACCGCCCCGCGACCGCACCGACTCGGCGACCGCGAGCGGCAGTTGGCCCACTCCGCCCTCGATGCCCATGAACATCGGCCCGGTCTGCTGGGCGGCGGCCGCCTTCGCCTGGATCTCGCGGACCGCCTCCATGAGGGAGACGTGGGTGCGGACGGCGGCGAACAGCTGGGGGACGGCCAGGCGCATGGAGATGCGGTACGCGTCGCCCGCGTACACGCCGCCCAGGAGGGGCTCGACCAGGCGGTCGACGACCTCGCGGCCGAGGCGTGCCGCCACGTACTCCCCCACCGCCACGTCGTCGCCGACCTCCGTGCGGGGCAGCTCGGTATCGCGCTCGATACGGGCCAGGCCCTCGTCGGAGAGGACGCCGGAGAGGGCGGCGGCGGTGCCGGGGACGCCCATGACGTGTCCCTTGGGCATGGGGCGCAGCGCGCCGCGGGTCCACAGCGAGGCGGTCGCGGTGGCCGGGGGCTGGAGGCGGTCGGTGAGGCCCACCTCGCGGGCGAGCGTGACCGCTTCGGGGCGGCGGGCGAGCATCGACTCGGCGCCGAGATCGACCCGCGCGCCCGCGATCTCGCCGGGCAGCAGCTTGCCGCCGACGCGGTCCGACGCCTCCAGGAGGGTCACCCGCGCACCGCGGTCCAGCAGGCGGTGGGCGGCGGCCAGACCGGCGATGCCGCCCCCGATGACGACGACATTTTCCGTAGCCGTGTGGCCCGTACCCGTACGACTGTCCTGTGCGCGCATGCCTCCACCTTCTCAGACCCCACTGACACACCCGCCGGGACCCGGTGTCGTTGTCAGGTACACAGGTGTCCTGTGCGAGTCCTGACCGTGACCGCATCGGGATCGGACGCGGCAAACGTCGTGCCCGGCCCCGGCGTCGAAGGAAGGTCAGCAGTCACCACCCACGGGGGTACACCCACATGCGCACACGACGTCCCGCTCGCACCGGCCCGGCCCTGGCCGGGATACTCCTGGCCGCCGCCCTCGCGGTGACGGGCTGCAGCGCCGCCGGCGGTGCTTCCTCCTCCAGCGACGACAAGGCGGTCTCGGACAGCGCCGGGAAGGGCGGCTCGGGTGCCGCGTACAACGCCGCCTCGGGCGCGGGCGGCGCCAAGGCGACCACCCGGTCCAAGGCCAGCACCTCGTCCATGGCGACCACCAGCCGCATCATCCGCACCGCGACCCTGACCGTGCAGGTCAAGGACGTCCCCAAGGCCCTGGACGACGCCCGCGGCAAGGCCACCGACGCGGGCGGCTACGTCGGCAGCGAGACGACCACCCGGGACGACCGGGGCAACGAGCGCACCCGCGTCGTCCTGCGGGTACCCACCGACCGGTACGACGCGGTGCTCACCGGTCTGGAGGGCACGGGGAAGATCCTCGAACGGACGGCCAAGGCGGAGGACGTCACCGGTCAGGTGGTCGACGTGGAGAGCCGCATCAAGTCGCAGCGTGTCAGCGTGGCCCGGGTCCGCGAACTGATGGACCGGGCCACCAAGCTCAGCGATGTGGTCACCCTGGAAGGGGAGTTGAGCTCCCGCGAGTCCGACCTCGACGCCCTGCTCGCGCAGCAGGCGTCCCTGAAGGACCGCACCAGCCTGGCCACCATCACCCTCTCCCTCTCCGAGACCCCGCTGAAGGACGCCGGGAAGAAGGCCGACGAGCCGGGCTTCGTGGACGCCCTCACGGGCGGCTGGGACGCGTTCGTCACGATGCTGCGCTGGATCGCGATGGTGCTCGGCGCGGTGCTCCCGTTCGCGTTGTGCGCGGCGCTGCTGGTGGTGCTGTGGCTGGGCCTCGGACGCACGCGAAAGCCGCACCGCGCCGCGGCCGGAACGGCTCCTTCCGGCGCGGGTTCGCTGCCGGTGGCCCCGCCCGTGCGCGAGGAGAGTGGCGAGGACGACTGAAATGCGGGGCCCCCGTAGCGTGGTCGCATGAACATGAGCGGCACGGACCGTGCGACGGAGCGACTGGTCGTCATCGGTGGCGACGCGGCGGGCATGTCCGCCGCGTCGCAGGCGCGCCGGATGCGGGGGCCCGACGAACTGGAGATCGTGGCGTTCGAGCGCGGCCACTTCACCTCCTACTCGGCCTGCGGCATCCCGTACTGGGTGGGCGGCGACGTGCCCGAACGGGACCGGTTGATCGCGCGGACACCGGAGGAGCACCGGGAGCGCGCGATTGACCTGCGGATGCGTACGGAGGTCACTGAAATCGACCTCGCGGGGACCCGCGTCCGTTCCCGGAACCTCGAATCCGGGGCCGAGGAGTGGACGTCGTACGACAAACTCGTGATCGCGACCGGGGCCCGTCCGATCCGCCCTGACCTGCCGGGCGTCGACGCTCCCGGTGTGCACGGCGTGCAGACCCTGGACGACGGCCAGGCCCTCCTGGACACGCTGGCCGCGACGCGGGGGCGCCGCGCGGTGGTCGTGGGCGCGGGGTACATCGGCGTGGAGATGGCCGAGGCGCTCATCAACCGCGGGTACGAGGTGACGGTCGTCAACCGCGGCAAGGAGCCGATGTCCACGCTCGACCCCGACATGGGCCGTCTGGTGCACGAGGCCATGGAGAGCCTGGGCATCACCATGGTCAACGACGCGGAGGTCACCAAGCTCCTCACCGGTGAGGACGGCCGGGTCCGCGCGGTCGTCACGCAGGACGCGGAGTACCCGGCGGACGTGGTCGTGCTCGGCATCGGCGTACGCCCCGAGACCACGCTCGCCAAGGTGGCGGGACTCCCCCTCGGCGACCACGGCGGGCTGCTCACCGACCTGGCGATGCGGGTGCGCGGGCACGAGAACATCTGGGCCGGCGGCGACTGCGTCGAGGTGCTCGACCTGCTCTCGGGTCGCGAGAGGCACATCGCGCTGGGCACGCACGCCAACAAGCACGGGCAGGTCATCGGCTCCAACGTGGGCGGCGGGTACGCCACCTTCCCCGGCGTCGTCGGCACCGCCGTGAGCAAGGTCTGCGATCTGGAGATCGCCCGCACCGGGCTGCGCGAGAAGGACGCGCACCGGGCGGGTCTGCGGTTCGAGACCGTCACCATCGAGTCGACCAGCCGCGCGGGCTACTACCCGGGCGCGGACCTCATGACGGTGAAAATGCTCGCCGAGCGCCGCACAGGGCGGCTGCTCGGCGTGCAGATCGTCGGTCGGGAGGGAGCGGCGAAGCGGGTCGACATCGCCGCGGTGGCGCTGACCGCGGGCATGACGGTGGAGCAGATGACCGTGCTGGACCTGGGCTACGCGCCCCCGTTCTCACCAGTGTGGGACCCCATCCTGGTGGCGGCGCGCAAGGCGGTGGCAGCGGTACGCAAAGGGAGCGCCCTGTAAGGGGCGCGGGGCCCTGACCTATGCGGACTCGTGCCCGGCGTTCCCGTTGATCCGGTCCAGCGCCTGCCGCGCCTGCTCGGCCGGCGGCCGCGCGGGCAGCGAGGAGACCGAGGCCGAGGAGGTGACGGCCGCGGGCTGCGCGGTCGGTGGCTTCGCATGCGCCGCGGGCCGCGCGGAGCGGAGCCGGTGACTGACGGCCTCGTCGAGGGTCACCGGCCGCTGCATCCGCGCCGCGAGCCGTCCGGCCTCCTGGCCGAGCGCGGCGATGTCCTCCCAGGGGAGGTGCAGCACCAGGGCGATTTCCGCCTCACCGTCGGGGAGGGCATGCATCGGAGGAGTAACTCGGTCGTTCATCGCCTGTGTCCTCACGTCTTCCTCGCGTCGCGTCTTCGTCGCGTCGCGGGCGGTTGAGGAGACATACGGATGTGAGGGTGGGTGCGTTCACTGGGAAACCCGCGAGTTGCCGGGGGCTGAGCGCGCCCACGCGGCGGAGTCGCGGACGTCACAGCCCAGCGCCCCTGAAGGTCGCGGATTCGCGCCGCGTTTCCCGGGCACTAGTTCCTCGTGGTCATCCCCGTCCATGACGTGAACCCGGTGCGTCGCACGCCCTATGTGACGTATGCGCTGATCGCCGCCAACGTGCTCGTGTTCCTCTACACACCCGGCCTCGCCGGATCGGTGGCGGGCGACAGCGGGCTGTCCCAGCTGTGTCATCTGCACGCGTTCCTGGAGCACTACGCCGCGGTGCCGCAGGAGTTGATCCACCACCAGATGCCCCGCCTGGTACCGACCGGCGAGGTCGGCATCGGGGCACGGGGGCCCGGCTGCCTGGTGGGCCCGCCGAGTTATGACAAGTCGCCGCCGCTGTCGGTGCTCACGGCGATGTTCCTGCACGGCAGCTGGCTGCACCTGCTCGGCAACATGCTCTTCCTGCTGATCTTCGGCAACAACATCGAGGACCGCCTCGGACACGTGCGGTTCGCGGTGTTCTACGTGGCGTGCGGATACGCAGCCGCATACGGCTTCGCCCTCGCGAACCCCACCTCGGGCGACCCTCTGATCGGCGCCTCCGGGGCGATCGCCGGCGTCCTCGGCGCATATCTGGTCCTGTACCCGAGAGTCAGAGTCTGGATCCTGGTCCCGTTCCTGCTCTTCCTGCCCCTGCGACTGCCTGCCTGGATCGTCCTGGGCTTCTGGTTCGTGCTCCAGGCGCTGTACTCATCCGGCCAGGGCGTCTCCCACGCGGGCACCGTGGCGTACATGGCGCACGTCGTCGGTTTCCTGACCGGCATGCTGCTCGCCTGGCCACTGCGCCCCGGCACCCCGCCGCCACCGGAGCCACGCGGCCTGCTGTTCGGCAGGCGGGCGCGGCCAAGTTGGCGAGAGCGGCATGGTCGGGCCTGATCACGAGACTCCCGGGGAGGCCGACGCCACCCCCGCAAGGGCAAGGACGGTGAGTCGGGCCAGCGGGTACAGGCGCCCAATCGCTCACCGATATTTGCACACCCAAAATTTGCACCAGAGGTCAAACGGCGAGGTGTCATCCATGCGATCAGTCGCGTATTTGATCAGCTTGCCTCGGCTTTGACAGAGCTCACGCTGACCCATCGCTGACTTCACTGACTCACCGTCAGGAAGCGCGGAGCACGTCGAGCCGTCCACAGGCTCACCCTCAGTCTCCGCCCCCGACTCCCCCTCCCCCTCCGCACTGCTCCAGGATCGGCTTCGCACCCATGAGAGGACCCACGAGGACCCCTGCCGCTCCAGCGATACACCTCTCTCCTGAGAGCCATAACGGCAGGCCAACCCTCTCCGGTCCCAGCCGTAGGACCATGCCGCGCGGAAGGTAGCAGCACATCCCCGGTTAGCCAAACCGGGGCTGCGCGACCTGGCCCGGACCCACATCGAGCGCTCCGCGCTGGCCACCGTGGCGGTCACCCCGCTCAAATCACCGTACGGCGTCGTGGAGTTGAGCAGCGACGACCGTGTCACCCGGTTCGTCGAGGCACCGGTGCTGCCGCACTGGATCAACGCGGGCGTCTACCTCTTCGAGCCCGAGGTGACCGCTCTGCTGCCGGATCTCGGGGACCACGAGGACATCACCTTCCCGTCCCTCGCCGAGCAGGACCGGCTGACGGCCTACCGGATCAACGGCTACTGGCGAGGCGTGGACACCGCCAAGGACCTGAAGACCGCGTCCGCGGAGGTAACGGCATTCGGCTGGCTCACCACCGGCGAAGCAGCCTGACCGACCTCCCTGCCCTCCGCTCGTCCGCCCGCCGGGTCGATCCGCTGCGCGCTGCGGACCACCGCGGCGAGCCCGCTGTCGGGCCGCGGCGCCTCGGTGATCTGCTTGACGATGCCGTACGGGCACCCGCCGTACGGGCACCCCTTCGACCTTTCCTGCGTGACGTCCGGATCCACCCCTCCGCACGCCCCTCAGCTCCGGCGCTCCGTCCTGCCCGTCATCGGTCGAGGCCGGCAGCGGACGTGCCCCGCGGTTCCGTCCCGAAGCCTCTGCCACGGCGCTGACCAGGTATCCCCGCGTCCGTCAGCGTCGCGTTATAGGTACGGGGCTTCGCGTCAAGCATCCGTCAGCGAGGGGGCCCGGCCCTGGTGGGGCGGGCATAGCTTCATCGCAGCGCCCGGCCGATCCGACCGGGCGGCGCACGTCGCCTTCTTCGAGGAGCAGCACCATGTCTCCAGTCGAGCATTCCGAGGACCCCGAGCCTTCTGAACGCTTCCCGGCCGGACTTCTCTTCGTCCCCGTCCGGTCGGGGCCCGCGGGCTGTACGGCCCGGTTCTTCCGTACCCCCCTGGGCGGCCGTACGGCCGTCGGATTCACCTCGGCGGCGAAGCTCACCGCCACGCTCGGCCCGGACCAGACCTGGATCAGGCTCTCCGAACCAGCACTGCGCGCACTCGCCGCGCCCCTGGGCGTCACCGCCCTCACCGTCGACCCGCAGTTCTCCGCCCCCGCGGCCGACCGCAGCGCGGCCACGGTTCGTGAGCGCGAGAACTCCTGGCGCCGCTGGCATCCCGACCACGTCGGTGCCCTGCGGATAACCGGCGCCGCTGCCGTCGTCGCGTGCCTGAACCTGCTGATCGGCTGAGGAGACACCATGTCCATCCAGGACGCCCCCGTTCAGGACATGTCCGTTGACGAACTGCCCCGCGCCCTCGGCGTCTCTGGCGTCGCCGACGCCGACGTCGACGCCAGAGACGCCGACGGTCTGTCCGTCTGGCCCCGCTCCACCCGCCCCGCCGCCGACGGCGACGTCTGCGTCGGCGGGGTCTCCCTCACCGAGGCCGCCGACCGCTTCGGCACCCCCGTGTACGTCCTCGACGAGCAGGAGGTCCGCGAACGCTGCCGCACGTACCGCACGGCGTTCCCCGAGGCCGACGTCGTCTACGCCGCCAAGGCGTTCCTGTGCCGGGCGATGGCCCACTGGGTGCAGGAAGAGGGCCTCGGCCTCGACGTCTGCTCCGCCGGAGAGCTCGCGCTCGCCGTCACCACCGGCTTCCCGCCGGAGAAGATCGTGATGCACGGCAACGCCAAGAGCCCCGAGGACCTGCGCACCGCACTGCGGCTCGGCGTCGGACGCATCGTCGTGGACAGCACCTCGGAGATCGCCCGGCTGGCCGCGATCACCCCTGCCGACAGCCGCCAGAAGGTCATGGTGCGGGTGGTACCCGGCATCGCGGCGGGCGGGCACGTCAAGGTGCGCACCGGCACCGACGACCAGAAGTTCGGCCTGTCGCTCACGGACGGGTCCGCGCAGCACGCCGTCACCCGGATACTCGACCAGCCGCACCTCGAACTCGTCGGCCTGCACTGCCACATCGGCTCGCAGATCGCCGCCGTGAAGCCGTACGTCGCGGCGGTGCGCCGCATGGTCGGACTGCTGGCCCGGATCCGCGACCAGCACGGCATCGCCCTCCCCCAGCTGAACATCGGCGGCGGCCACGCCATCGCCTACCGCCCCGGCGAGGAGAGCCTGAACATCGACGTCCTGGCCGGGCGGGTCCGCGCCGAGCTGGAGGAGGGCTGCGCGCGGGCCGGACTGCCCGTCCCCCGTCTCACCCTCGAACCCGGGCGGGCGATCGTCGGCCCCGCCGGAGTCGCCGTCTACCGGGTCCTCGCGGTCAAGCGCACCGGCGAGCACACCTTCGTCGCCGTCGACGGCGGTATGAGCGACAACCCCAGGCCCGCGCTGTACGGAGTGCGGTACGCGCCCCGGCTCATCGGCCGCCCCTCCACCGCCGCGCCCCGCCTCGTCACCGTTGTGGGCCGGCACTGTGAGGCAGGTGACGTCCTCGCGGAGGAGGTGGCGCTCCCGGGCGACGTACGCCCCGGCGACCTCCTCGCCGTCCCGGCGGCCGGTGCCTACCACCTGTCCATGGCCTCCGGCTACAACCTCGTCGGCCGGCCCCCGGTGGTCGCGGTGTCCGACGGGATCGCCCGCGTCCTCGTACGCCGTGAGTCGCTGGACGACATGAGCCGCCGGGACATCGGGCTGTAATCCCTGGTCCCGCACCGGTCCTCCGCCGAGGCTCCCGCCCGGCGGAGGCCGCACGGTGGAGGCCACTCGGCACGCATGCCCGAAAGATCACGAAAATCCCCTGCACCCGCCCTTCCCGTGAGGACGAGGTCTCGATGACCCTCGAAAACACCGTCGGCCTGATCGTGGCCGTCGCCCTGCTCGCCTACCTGACCCTTGCCCTGATCAAGCCGGAGAAGTTCTGATGTCCGCCCCCGCCGAGACCCGGCCGGCCCCCGTGCCGGACTCCCCTCCCCCCGGACCCGAGCGTCCGCCGCGCCGGGTCGGCGCCGGAATGCTCGATCCGACGCAACTGTGGCGCGCGCTCCCGCAGGCGTTCACCAAGCTGAATCCGGTGACCCTGTTCCGTAACCCGGTCATGTTCGTGACCGAGGTCGGCGCCGCGCTGACCACGGGCATCGCGGTGGTCCATTCCAGTCTCTTCGGCTGGCTGATCACCGGCTGGCTGTGGTTGACGGTGGTCTTCGCCAATCTCGCCGAGGCCGTGGCGGAGAGCCGCGGCAAGGCGCAGGCCGACTCGCTGCGCAGGGCCCGGCAGCGGACCACCGCCTGGCGCCTCTCGGACTGGGAGCCCGGGGCACCTCATGACGCCTACCTCGAAGAGGCCGTCGCCGCCTCCGAGTTGAGACGCGGCGACATCGTGTCCGTACCGGCCGGAGAGCTGATCCCCGGCGACGGCGATGTCATCGAAGGCGCGGCGAGCGTCGACGAGTCCGCGATCACCGGTGAGTCCGCGCCGGTCATCCGCGAGTCGGGCGGCGACCGCAGCGCGGTCACCGGCGGCACCCGGGTACTCTCCGACCACCTCGTCGTACGCATCACCCAGGAGCCCGGGGAGAGCTTCCTGGACCGGATGATCGCCCTGGTCGAGGGCGCCAACCGGCAGAAGACCCCCAACGAGCTGGCCCTCAACCTGCTCCTGGTCATGCTGACCTTCGTCTTCCTGGTCACGGTCGTGACCCTTCAGCCGATGGCGATCTTCTCCAAGGACGCGATGGCCGCCGCGCACGACACCGCGGCGCTCAACGCGAACGGCGTCACCGCCATCGTGCTGGTCTCGCTGCTGGTCTGTCTGATCCCGACGACGATCGGCGCGCTGCTGTCGGCGATCGGTATCGCGGGCATGGACCGGCTGGTGCAGCGGAACGTCCTGGCCATGTCCGGACGGGCCGTTGAGGCCGCCGGTGACGTCAACACCCTGCTGCTCGACAAGACGGGCACGATCACCTTCGGCAACCGGCGGGCGAGTGCGTTCCTGCCGGTCGGGGCCGTCTCCGTGGAGCGGCTGGCGAAGGCGGCGCTGCTGTCCAGCCTGGCCGACGAGACGCCCGAGGGCCGCTCGATCGTCGAGTTCGCCTACGCCGAGCACCAGTTGACGGAGCGGGTCGCGGACGGTGCCGAATGGGTTCGGTTCACCGCTACCACCCGCATGTCCGGCGTCGATCTGCCTGGGGGCACTCCCACCCGGCCAGAGGCTGGGGGAGGGCGGCGGCTGCGCAAGGGCGCGGCGGCGTCGGTCGCGGCCTGGGTGCGCGAGCAGGGCGGCGAGGTCCCGATCGCGCTGGAGGCGACCGCGCAGCAGGTCTCCGCGTCGGGCGGTACGCCGCTGGCCGTGGCGGAGTCGACGGCCAGCGGCACGGCCGAAGTCCTCGGCGTCATCCACCTCAAGGACGTCGTCAAGCCCGGCCTGCGTGAACGCTTCGACGAACTGCGCCGGATGGGCATCCGCACGGTGATGATCACCGGCGACAACCCGGTGACCGCGAAGGCGATCGCCGAGGAGGCGGGCGTCGACGACTTCCTCGCGGAGGCGACTCCCGAGGACAAGCTGGAGCTCATCAAGCGGGAGCAGGCGGGCGGTCACCTCATCGCGATGACCGGCGACGGCACGAACGACGCCCCGGCCCTCGCCCAGGCGGACGTCGGCGTCGCGATGAACACGGGCACGTCGGCCGCCAAGGAGGCCGGCAACATGGTCGACCTCGACTCCGACCCCACGAAGATCATTGAGATCGTCGAGATCGGCAAGCAACTCCTCATCACCCGGGGCGCCTTGACGACGTTCTCCATCGCCAACGACATCGCCAAGTACTTCGCGATCCTGCCCGCCATGTTCGCCGCCGTGTATCCGGGGCTCGACCGGCTCAACATCATGGCCCTGCACTCACCGCTGTCCGCGATCCTCTCCGCGGTCGTCTTCAACGCGGTGGTCATCGTGGCGCTGATCCCGCTGGCCCTGCGCGGTGTGCGCTACCGGCCCTCCTCCGCCTCGGCCCTGCTCACCCGCAACCTGTGGATCTACGGGCTCGGCGGCGTCGTCGCGCCCTTCCTCGCCATCAAGTTCATCGACTTCGCCCTCGTCCAGTTCATCCCGGGGATCTGACCATGACACGCATCCCGCACTGGCTCGCCCAGCACGTCGCAGCGCTCCGGGTGGTCCTCGTGCTGACGCTCTTGACCGGCCTGGCCTATCCGCTGGCCATGACGGCCTTCGCCCAGGTGCCGGGCCTGGACGGCAGGTCCGAGGTCACCGCCGCCGACGGCAAGGACGCCGGCTCCTCCCTGATCGGCCAGTCCTTCACCGACGCCAAGGGCAACCCGCTCAAGCGGTACTTCCAGTCCCGGCCGTCCAACGCCGGTACGGGGTACGACGCCACGGCGTCCGGGGCCGGAAACCAGGGCCCCGAGTCCGTCGTCGACACCAAGGACAAACCGAGTCTGCTCACCCTGGTGTGCGGGCGCAGCAAGGCGGTCGGCGAACTCGAAGGCGTCGACGGCTCCCGCCCGTTCTGTACACCGGACGGCGTGGGAGCGGTCCTCGGCGTCTTCTACGACGGCGGTACGAGCGGCCAGGTCACCCGGGTCGTCAGCCTCAACCAGGCGTGCCCGGCGAAGCCGTTCCTCGCCACGTACAAGGGAGTTCGCGTCACGTGCGCCAGACCCGGCGCGGACTACAGCCACGCCGTGACCGTCCCCGTACGCGGCGACGCCCCGGCGAACCCCGTCGTCCCCGCCGATGCCGTGACCGCGAGCGGCAGCGGGCTCGACCCGGACATCAGCCCGGCGTACGCGAGGCTCCAGGCGCCGCGGGTCGCGCATGAGCGTGGCGCGAGCGTGGCCGACGTACGGAAGCTGATCGAGAAGTACACCACCGGTCGCACGCTCGGCGTGCTCGGCGAGCCGGGCGTCAATGTCGTCGAGCTGAACATCGCGCTCGACCGTACCTACCCGTCATCCCCGTCGAACCCGAAGCAGGGAGCCTGATCATGGCGGCCTGGATCCAGGCATCGCTCGTCCTCGCCGTGGTGGTGGGGCTGCACGTTCCGCTCGGCGACTACATGGCCCGAGCCCTGGACGGCGGCAAGCACTGGCGCGGCGAGAGAGCCCTCTACCGCGTCTGCGGAATCGACCCGGACAAGGAGCAGACCTGGCGGCACTACCTCACCGCCCTGCTCGCCTTCTCCGTCATGAGCGTCGCGGCGCTCTTCGCCCTCTTCACCCTGCAGGGCAAGCTGCCCTGGTCGACAGGCCACGAGGGCATGCCGTGGCGGCTCGCGCTGCACACCGCCGTCTCCTTCACGACCAACACCAGCTGGCAGAACTACGCCGGTGAGTCGACCACCGGGCACCTCGCCGTGATGGCGGGCCTGGGCGTCCAGGCGTTCGCGTCGGCGGCGGTCGGCATCTGCGTGGCGCTCGCCCTGGTCCGGGGGCTCGCCCGGCGCAGCACCGACGACCTCGGCAACTTCTGGGTCGACCTCCTCCGTACGATCTTCCGCGTCCTGCTCCCGATGGCGGTCGTCGGCGGACTGATCCTGATGGCGGGCGGGGTCATCCAGAGCCTCGGCAGTGGACACACCGTCACCACGGTCGCGGGCGGCAAGCAGACGATTCTCGACGGGCCGGTGGGCTCCTGGGAGCCGATCAAGCTGTTCACCGGTGACGGCGGCGGCGTCTTCAACGCCAACAGCGCCCACCCCTTCGAGAACCCGAGCGCCTGGACGAACGCCTTCGAGATCGTGCTGATGCTGCTCATCCCGACGGCCTGCGTGCGCATGTTCGGCCGGATGATCGGCAGCCTGAAGCAGAGCTGGACCCTGCTCACGGTCGTCGGCATCCTCTTCGGCCTCCTCCTCGCCGCGGGCACGCTCGCGCAGAGCGCCCACACCGGCACGGTCACCCAAGCGGTCGGAGGACCGTACGAGGGCACCGAGACCCGCTTCGGCATCCCCGGCTCGACGCTCTTCGGCGTGGGTGCCACGGGCTCCGCGGACGGCGCGGCCAACTCCTCGTACGACAGCTTCTCCAGCCTCGGCGGCGGTGTGCTGCTGTCCGCGATGATGCTCGGCGAGATCGCCCCCGGCGGCACCGGCAGCGGGCTCTACGGCCTGATCATGGTGGTCCTGGTGGCCGTCTTCATCGGCGGTCTGATGGTCGGCCGCACGCCCGAATACCTGCGCAAGCGGATCGGGTACGGGGAGATGCGCTGGGTCGTCGTGTACGCGCTGATCCCGCCCACGGTGATCCTCGCCTGCACGGGTGTCGCGCTCGCCTTCGACGACGGCCAGACCTCCATGGGGAACCCTGGAGCACACGGCCTGACCGAACTCATCTACGCGTACACCAGCAACACCAACAGCAACGGCAGCGCGATGGCGGGCTTCAACGGCGCCACCGACTTCCACAACCTGCTGATGGTGTTCGCGATGCTGGCAGGGCGTTATCTCCCCATGGTCGCCGTGCTGGCCCTGGCCGGACGCCTCGCCAGGCAGCAGCCTGGCGTCGTCACGGTCGGCACGCTGCGCGCCCAGGGCGTCAACTTCGTCGTCCTGGCCACCGCCGCGGCCGTCATCCTGGCACTGCTCAACTTCCTTCCGGCGCTGTCCCTCGGCACCATCGCCGACGGCCTGCTGTAGCGGCCCGAGCACCGGCTGAGTCTGCGATCCCTCACAGACTCAGCCGGTACGGCAGGACGCAGACGACGACGTCGGTACGGGCCCGCAGCGCGGCGGCCAGCAGGAGGCCGCGCTGATTCTGGAGGATCTGGTAGCGGCGGTGCAGCGGCTCGACCTCGGGGATGAGGACGGCGATCTGCCGTCCGCCCTCCGCCGCCCGCCGGACGTAGTCGACGATCGGTTCCACGAGAGAGCGTTGCGGGCTGTCGATGACCTCCAGCCGTACGCCAGGATTCCAGCGGGCCCAACTCTCCGCCAGCGAGCGGGCCGTGGCCGGATCACCGTGCACGGCGACCGCGACGACGTCGTGACCGAGGGAGCGGGCTGCCGTGAGAGCGTGCTGGGTGAGCTTGCTGACCTCGCCGACCGGCACGATGACGAGGGAGTCGGTGATACGCACCGGCGGCGGGATCTCCCCCAGCCCGAGTTCCCGTCCGACCTCCGTGTAGTACCGCTGGACTCGGGCGAACAACAGCATCAGCAGCGGAATGGCGACCACCACCACCCACGCCCCCTCCAGGAACTTGGTGGCCAGCAGAACGATGCCCGCCACGGCCGTCAGCACCGCGCCGACCCCGTTGAGCACCGCGCGCCGCAGCCAGCCGGGCGGCCGCTCCCGCGCCCAGTGCCGTACGAGCCCGATCTGACTGATCGTGAAGCCGATGAACACCCCGATCGCGAACAACGGGATCATCCGGTGCGTGTCCGCGTTCACGGCGATCAACAGCAGCGCCGCGAGCAGGGCGAGGGCCACCACTCCCCAGCGGTAGACAGGGCGTTCCTTGCGCAGCCCGAAGAGATGCGGCAGCCGGTGGTCCTTGGCCAGCAGGCTCATCAGGACGGGCAGTCCACCGAAACTGGTGTTGGCAGCGAAGGCGAGGGCCACGGTGACGATGAGATTGGTCGCGTAGTACGCCCAGCCCGTCCCGTACGAGCCCGCCGTGAGCTGCGCGAGTACGGTCACGCCGCCGCGCGGGGCCACATGGTCACGGCGGATCAGCACCGCGAGCCCGATCAGCATCAGCCCGAGCAGCGCGCCGAGCATGAGCTCGGTGCGCTGGGCCCGCTTGACGCGCGGCTCGCGGAACGCGGGTACCCCGTTGGCGATGGCCTCCACCCCGGTGAGCGCGGAGCAGCCGGAGGAGAACGCCTTCAGGAGCAGCAGCACGCCCAGTGCCTCAGTGACGTGGACGGGTTGGGCGGTGCCGACGACGGCCGCCGGGTGGGAGTGCAGCAGCCCGAGCACGATGATGCCGAGGATGCTCACGATGAACAGCACCGTGGGCAGCATCAGCACCCGCGCGCTCTCGGCCACGCCCCGCAGGTTCACGACCGTGAGCAGAGCAAGCCCGGCCAGACAGATCCCGAGCAGATGCGAGCCGAGCGAGGGAAAGGCGGAGGCAAGACTGGCCGCGCCCGCCGCCAGACTGACGGTCACCGTCAGCACGTAGTCCACGACGAGACTGGCCGCCGCGAGGTAACTCGTCTTGGGGCCGAGATCCTTCTTGGCCACCGCGTAGGCGCCACCGCCATCCGGGTGAACGGCGATCACCTGCCCGTACGACACGACGAGCACCGCCAACAACGCGGCGATGACCAATGTCACCGGCAGCGTGGCGGTCAGTGCCCCGGTCCCGGCGGCGATCAGCACGAGCACGATCGCCTCGGGCCCGTACGCCACCGAGCTCAACGCGTCCAGGGACAGCGCGGCGAGCCCCTCGAGACTGGTCAGGTGGTGCCGTTCACCTTCCCCGGGCAGCAACGGAACTCTCGGCCGCAGTTCGCGGCGGGCCAAGCCGTACGCCATCAGGGACCTCTCGGTGCAGGGAGCGGGGGATCGGGGATCAGGGCTGTTCGAGGCCAGTGTGACCGGGCCACCACGACGAGGCGCGTCAAGGCTTCGCGCCTCGCCGGGGAATCCTCCATGCCGGATGAGAGGCCGGCAGCGTACAGCTCGTCCGGCCAGGTCGGGGCCGGCTAGGAAGTGGCGGTCGCCGGAAGGCCGGGGCGGACCGGTTCGATGCCGGACGCTGCCGGGAGGGTGAGGACCATGGTGAGTCCGCCGCCGGGGGTGTCCTCGGCGTTGAGAGTGCCGCCCATCGCCTCGGCGAAGCCGCGGGCCACCGCCAGGCCCAGACCCACCCCGGCCCCACGCGGCGAGTCCCCGTACCGCTGGAACGGCTCGAAGATGCGGTCCTTGGCCTCGTCCGGGACTCCCGGGCCGCGGTCCACGACCCGGACCTCCACCCGGTCGGCCATCGCGGACGCGGAGACCAGGACCCGCTCGTCGGAAGGGCTGTACTTCACGGCGTTCTCGACGAGGTTGGCGACCGAGCGTTCCAGCAGGCCCGGGTCGACGGCGACCATCGGCAGAGTCTCCGGGATCTCCAGCTCCACGCTGTCCTCGGGGACCCCGCCGAGCGCCATCGGCACCACCTCGTCGAGGTCGATCTCGCGGATCAGCGGAGTGACCGTGCCCGTCTGGAGCCGGGACATGTCCAGCAGATTGCCCACCAGGTTGTCGAGGCGGTCCGCCCCCTCTTCGATGCCTTCGAGGAGTTCCGCTTGGTCCTCCTCCGACCAGGCCACGTCATCCGACCTGAGCGAGGAGACCGCTGCCTTTATCCCGGCCAGCGGCGTACGCAGGTCGTGGCTGACCGCGGCCAACAGTGCCGTGCGGATGCGGTTGCCCTCGGCCAGCGCACGGGACTGGTCGGCCTCCGACTGCAGCCGCTGGCGGTCCAGGACCACCGCGGCCTGGGCGGCGAACGCGGCGAGCACCCGCCTGTCCTCCGCCGGCAGCACCCGCCCCGAGAGCGCAAGTGCCATGCGGTCGCTGACCGGCACGTCGACGTCCGCGTCCTCCGGCCGTGCGACCGCCGTTCGCGTGCCCACGCTGCCCGCGCAGGTCCACGGATCGACGTTCTCCGGCCTGGACTGAGCCCCCCACTCCCCCGTCCGCGCGAAGCCTCGCACGGCAGACCAGCCGGGTGGCAGTGACAGCGCCCGCGGCGGCACAGGCGGCCACACCACCCTCATCCCCGTCTGTCCAGCGGATGCGGCTGCACCCCAGTCATAAGGATGTCCAGACCGCGCCGCGTCGTCGCCAGCACGACTCGGTCGCCGGCCCGAAGCACCCGCCCGTGCGGCGGACGCCAGTCGAAGCCGGGCCGGCGGAACCGGATCCCCGCGAGGGTGTCCCCGGAGGACGACGCGGGGTGCGCCGCGGCGGAGCCGACGGCCAGGACCCGCCACTCGTGCTCCCGGAACGCCTCATGGACCGAGCGTCCCTCCAGTTCAGGGTGCCCGGCCACGTCGACCACCGTGAACAGCAGCGAGCCCCGCTCGACCGGCATCACTCCCAGTACATGGCGGCCCATCATCGCGGCGGCGAAGGAAGGCGCGGCGAGCGCCGAAACGCTGCGGCTGCGGGTGGGCGCGTCGGGGTAGGAGGCGCGCAGGGTGCGTTGCACGGTGGCGGCGAGGTCGTCGTCGTACAGCCGCATCACCACCCGTATGCCCGGGTTGGTCTCGCGTGCGGCCATCACGATGTCGAGGTTCTCGCCGTCGTCGCGGGTGAGGACCAGCAGCGACTTGCTGCGCCGGACGCGCGCCCGGTCGAGGACACCCGGCGCTCCGGCGAGGCCCCTGGCCAGGAGCGCCGCGGTCATGTTGACCTGGTCGTTGCCGTAGGTCAGCGCGAGGGCCGCGGCCCGCTGCACGCCGGCGGCCCGCAGGGTCTGCTCGTCAGGGTGCGCCGACACCAACAGCTCGATGGGCGAGTGCGGGTCACGGTGGAGCGCGGCGATCTCGGAGCCGTGCTCGTCGCGCCGGGAGGGCAGTACGACGGTGACGGCCTCGCCGCACACGGCGTCCAGTTCGACGGCGAGCCGGTGCGCGAGCCCGTCGTCGCCGCAGATCACCATGTGCTGGGAGCGAGGGCCAAGTTCCGTACGGAGATGGAGAGTTGACGTCACATCAGTCAAGAACGGCAGCGCGGACGCAACCGGTTCCTGGAAGGCGCCCATTCGGCGTCAACGTTCCGTATACGTCTGTCCTCTCGTCCCGTATGCGTCTGTCAGCCGTCCTTCACCGGCCCCGCCGTGTCGAGGGCCGCGCCCGTCTGGTCGGCGAGGGTGACCGCGACCAGGCGTGCCTGGAGCGGCGGTACGGGGCCCGGTCCGGGGGTGAGCATGAAGCGGCCGAGGTAGTGACCGTTGCCGTACGTCCGCAGCTCGATCTCACCGTCCGGCCAGCCGCTCGCGTCGACATCCCAGTGCCGCCGCCCGACCGCCACGTTCCCGTCCTGTTCCAGGCGCGGCGGCTGCCCCATCAGGGTGCCGTACTCGAAGCGGCAGCCGCGCAGGCCGAGGAGTTCGGTCAGGTCGCGGCGGACGTGGTCGACCACGGTGTCCGAGGACTTCGCGGACTGGACCAGGTCGGCCGTCTCGTGGATCCGGGCGAGGTAACCCGCGTCCGTCACGGTGATCACTTCGAGGCGGCGTGCGCGGGCCGCGAGCTGGGACACGATCAGGCCGACGATCAGCAGCAGAACAGCCGTCTCGATGTCCGCGGACGCGGTGATGTCGAACGTCTGGTACGGACGGGTGAGGAAGAAGTCGAACCAGGCCGCCGCCGACAGCGCGGCGAGCGCGCCCGCCGCACGGCTGCCGATCGCCGCGACCGCGACGACCACCACGACCAGGATCAGCGCGGCGTTCGTGCGCGATAGATCCGTACGGAAGGGCACGAGCGCGAGCGCCACCACGAACGGTCCCACCAGGCCCGCCACCAGGGCGAGCCGGTCCCGGATCGGATAACCGGTCATCACGCCGTCACCTCCTGCGCTCATCGCGACAGCTCCGAGCCCCCGCGTCCTGGTACACCGCCGTCAGGGCTCGCACGTCCTGGTGCACCGCTTTCAGGGCTCAAACGCCGCCTCCTACACTCTGCGTATCACCGAGGTGCTCCGCCCGCTCGGCGAAGGGCAGGGACAACACCATCGTCAGGCCACCACCGGGAGTGTCCTCCGGGGTGAGGGTGCCGTCCATCGCCTCGGTCAGGCCCCGGGACAGGGCCAGGCCCAGCCCGAGGCCGGTGGTGTTGTCGGTGTCACCCAGGCGCTGGAAGGGCTCGAAGAGCCGGTCACGGTCGGTGAACGGCAGGCCGGGGCCGCGGTCGACGACACGCACTTCGACGCGGCCCGCGTGCGCGCTCGCGGTCAGCAGCACCTTGCGCCCGGCCGGACTGTGCCGGGCGGCGTTGCCGACGAGATTGGCGATCACCCGCTCCAGCAAGGGCGGGTCGGCCAGCACGGCCGGAACCTTCTCCAGGTCCGCCACCTCGACCTCGGGGGTGTCCGCCAGCGCGGCCGGTAGGACCTCCTCCAGTGTGGTGGCACGCAAATTGAGGGTGAGGGCGCCGGCCTGGAGGCGGCTGAGGTCGAGGAGGTTCTCCACCAGCCGGTTCAGCTTCGCCATCGACTCGTCGGCGGTGGCGAGGAGCTCGTCGCGGTCCTCGTCGGAGAACTCCACGTCCCGGCTGCGCAGCGAGGAGACCGCGGCCCAGCCCGCCGCGAGAGGCGTACGCAGGTCGTGGCCGACCGCCCGCAGCAGCGCCGTACGCATCCGGTCGGCGGCCTTGACCGGTTCGACCTCGGCGACTGCCTCGGCGAGCCGGGCCCGTTCGACCGCGGAGCCCACGTGCGCGGCGAAGGCGGCCAGCACGCGCCGCTCGGACGACGGAAGGGTGCGACCGCGCAGGACCAGGAAAGCGCCGGGTCCCGCGGGCACGGCCGTCACGCCGTCCTCTCCGGGCGGCTCGTCCACCAGCTCCGCCGAGTCCATGCCGAACGTCTCGCGGGTCCGTTCCACCAGCGCCGGGATCGTCGCTCCACCGCGCACGATGGTGCCGGCGAGCGACGACATGGTCTCCGCCTCCGCTGTGGCCCGCGCCGAGCGCCGCGACAGGCGCAGCGAGCGGTCCACGACCGTAGCCACGACGGCGGCAACCACCGCGAAGACCGCCAGGGCCAGCAGCGCGTTCGGGTCGTCCAGCGTGAACTGGCCGATGGGCGGGATGAACCAGTAGTTGAGCAGCAGCGACGCCGTCACCGAAGCGATCACCGCCGACACGACCCCGCCTATGCAGGCCACGCCCACCACGGTGAGCAGGAAGAGCAGGGCCTCGCTGGTGAGGTTGAGTCTGTCCCGGGCCGTGTCCGGATTCAGCAGGAAGGTGAGTGCCACGGGCAGCAGCAGTCCGGCCACCGGGCCCGCGATCCTGCGTGCGGTCGAGAGGGTACGGCGGCGGGAGGGCAGCAGCGTGCCGCGCCCGGCGCGTTCGTGCGTGACCGTGTGGACGTCGATGTCGCCGGAGATTTCGACGACCGTCTCGCCGGTGCCGCGCCCGGTGACAAAGCGCTCGATGCGGCCGCGGCGGCTGGTGCCGAGGACGAGCTGGGTGGCGTTCTCGGCGCGGGCGAACTCCACCAGGGCCGTGGCGACGTCGTCACCGACGACCGAGTGGTAGCTGCCGCCGAGGTCCTCGATCAGCCGCCGCTGCCGGGCCAGGGAGGCGTGCGAGGAACCCGCGGCGAGACCGTCGCTGCGGGTCACGTGCACGGCGAGCAGATCACCGCCGGCCGACCGGTCGGCGATACGCGCGGCCCGCCGGATGAGGGTGTCGCCCTCCGGCCCCCCGGTGAGCGCGACCACGACCCGCTCCCGGGTCTCCCACACCCCGCCTATGCCGTGCTCCGAACGGTACGACTGCAGCGCCTCGTCCACCCGGTCGGCCACCCACAGCAGGGCGAGCTGACGCAGGGCGGTCAGATTGCCGGGGCGAAAGTAGTTGGCGAGGGCCGCGTCGACCTTCTCGGGCGCGTAGATGTTGCCGTGCGCCATCCGGCGGCGCAGCCCCTCCGGCGGGATGTCCACGAGCTGGATCTGCTGGGCCCGTCGTACGACCTCGTCGGGCACCGTCTCGCGCTGCGGCACCCGTGTGATCTTCTCGACCACGTCGTTGAGGGACTCCAGGTGCTGGATGTTCAGCGCCGTGATGACGTCGATGCCGGCCGCGAGGAGCTCCTCGATGTCCTGCCAGCGCTTCGCGTTGCGGCCGCCGCCCGGCACGTTGCTGTGGGCGATCTCGTCCACCAGCGCGACCTGCGGGCGACGCGCGAGGACCGCGACCAGGTCCATCTCCTCGAACTCCCCGCCGCGATAGGAGCAGGGCGCACGCCCGATGGCCTCCAGGCCGTCGAGCATCGCCTCCGTGCCGGGACGCCCATGGCACTCCACGAACCCCACCACCACATCCGCGCCGCGCGCCGCCCTGCGTCGCCCCTCGTCGAGCATGCGGTAGGTCTTGCCCACCCCCGGGGCAGCGCCGAGGTAGACCTTCAGCCGACCGGGCCGTACGTCACCCGCACCGGGCCGTATCTCACCCCCGCTGGTCCGCACGTCACTCATATCGGTCCGTACGTCACTCATCGCAGCCGACGTGCTCCGCTCACTGGCGATCAATTCCCCGGAGGGAAGGGTTACTTCCCCCACCGAAGCGCTTGTGCGAGTCGCTCGGCGCGCTTCTTGACGCATCCTTGGCGCCGGTCACGTGGACGTTGACACTGCTTTGACGGGCCCTGGCCCGATAGGGTGAAAGCGGTGTGCCGGGAAGTCTGGTCGGCGGGGAGCCACAAGGTCTCCTTCTCATGACCAGAGGGATGGCATGCGCAGTGTAGGGACAGTCCTGGCTCTCGTGGTGCTCGCCACGGTGGTGGCGACCTTCGCGCACCGCCGGCGTATCCCCGCGCCCTCCCTGCTCGTGGTCGCGGGCCTCGCCGTCGCACTGCTGCCAGGCACCCCGGAGATCCAGATCAGCCCCGAGATCATCGGCCTCGTAGTACTGCCACCACTCCTGTACGCGAGCGCCGAGGAACTGCCCTGGCGCGATCTGCGCGCCGTGTGGAAGCCGGTCGGAGTGCTGTCGATAGGTCTGGTCCTGGCCTCGGCGGCCGCGGTCGGGGCGGTCGCCTCCCTGGTCACGCCACTGTCGTGGCAGATGGCGTTCGTGCTGGGCGCTGTGCTGGCGAGCACCGACCCGGTGGCGGTGACCGCGCTCGGCAGACGGCTCGCGCTGCCACCCAAGGTGCAGGTCCTCGTCCAGGCCGAGAGCCTCTTCAACGACGCGACCTCCCTCGTCCTCTTTCGGGTCGCGGTGAGCGTCGCCGTGGCATCGGCAGCGGTCGGCTGGGGGTCGGCGGCGGGTCAGTTCGCACTGCTGGCGGGCGGCGGCATGGTCATCGGTGCCGCGGTCGCGGGCGTGGTGACGCTGATCCGGCGCCGTACCGAGGACCCGGTCCTGGAGACGGTGATCGCCCTCGTCACGCCCTACGCGGCCTACGTCCTGGCCGAGGCCGCGCACGCGTCCGGTGTCACCTCGGTGGTGGTGGCCGGGGTGGTCCTCGGCGGCCGGGGCGACCGCCTCACCAACGCCCGCATCCGCCTCCAACTGCACGCGGTCTACGGCACGGTGGTGTTCCTGCTGGAGAGCGTGGTCTTCAGTCTCATCGGCCTGGCCCTGCCCGCCCAGGTCCGGGCCCTGTCCGACGGCGACCAGGCATGGCCCCTGTACGCCCTGGCTGTGGCGGCCACGCTCATCGCCATGCGCATGCTGTGGCTGGCGCCCTTGTCGGCCGTGGTGCAGCGCAAGGGCGGAATCCAGCGCATGAACTGGCGGGTGCCGGTGGTCCTGACCTGGGCGGGCACCCGGGGTGTGGTCCCCCTGGCCGCCGCCCTGTCCATCCCGGTGACCACGAAGGATGGGGCCACGCTCACGGAACGCCCCCTCGTCCTCGTTCTGACCACCTCGGTGGTGGTCGTCACACTCGTCGTCCAGGGCTTCACACTGGCTCCCGTCGTCCGCCGCTCGGGCATCGCCCTCGAACCCGACCACACCGAACGCGAGGAGGCCGCGGCCCGCTGCAGCCTGGCCAACGCGGGCCTGAGCCGCCTGGACGAGATCTCCGAACTGGAAGCCGCCCCCGACGTCGTCCTCGACCGCCTCCGCCGCGGCCTGACGGCCCGCCTCGACGCCGCGAGCGATCGCCTCGGGCAGGCCGACGGCGACGGCACTCCGACGGAATCCGCCGACCTCACCTACCGCCAGCTCCGCCGCGACCTGATCACGGTCGAGGAGGCCGAGCTCCAGCGCCTGTACGACGAACACCGCATCAGCGACACGACCCGCCGCCGCCTGCAACGCTCGCTGGACTTGGAGGAGGCGCGACTCGCGGACGGTTACGGGCCGCCCCGCGATTGAGGCCAAGCGCATCGTGGGGCAGCCCATCAGGGCGTATCCATACGTCAGCGGCGTCAGCGCCGAGCGCTCCGCGCGCCTCAGCGGAACTCGGCGAACCGCGGCCGCAGCCCGAGGGCGGTGAGCGCGGCCGCCGCGACGAGGGCTCCCAGGGCCCCGGGCAGCAGATCCCCCACTGCCGAGCGGCCGGCCTGAACCGAGGCGGTGAAGTGCCGGCGGTTGATGTCGGTCACCTTGTCCAGCGCCGTCATCCACGCCCCGAAATGCGCGTTGGACGTGCCCGCCTGCCAGCCCATACAGAACGCGACGGCCTCGCGTTCCTTGCCCTGCGCGAGCAGGGCGCGGATCTTGCGGTCGTCGCGCTGGTACACGGCGTACGTCTCGACCGTCTTCTCCGCCGCGGCCCGCTCGCCGGCGAAGGTGACGTTGTCGAGTTCTCGCCGGAACTCGCCGGTGAACCGCAGGTCGCCGTGGTCGGAGCCGTATGCCTCCCACGTCGTGGCGAGCTCGTCGTCGTACGTGGCGAGGGTCGCGCCCTTGAGCCCGTACAGCTCCTGCGACTTGGTGAGGAAGGTCTGCGCGTACTGGTCCCGGCGCTCGGGGTCGAGGAGATAGCGGCTCTCGTCGGCGTTCGCGTCGTAGGCGATCGCGCGGGCGCGGGAGAGCGCGACGACGGAGTCGAACGCATCACGCCGTGCGCCGCGCAGGTGCTCGGCGGTGGCCGACAGTGCCTGGGTACCGAGGAAGACGGCGAGCAGCGCGCACACCGTGGCGGCCAGGACGCCGGGGTTGAGGATCCGGTGGAAGCGGCGGGCCAGGTACCACTGGAGGACGCCGAGCGAGACGAGGAGCAGTACGCCGAGGACGATGGCGACCACGAGCTGGGTTGCCAGGGCCGAACGGGCCTGTGCGTACTGCGCGTTGAACGCCCTGTTGTTGGAGTCCACCAGCTTCCGTGCGTCTGGGAGGAGTTGGTTCTGCAGCAGGTCGGTGGCCTTGCGGTAGTCCGCGAGTGCGGCCGGCTTGCCGCCGGTGCGGCCGTCGTTCTCCAGGGCGCGGCCTATCAGCTCCTGGTACTCGGCGAAGTCGTCGGTCAGGGACTCCACGGTGTGCTCGTCGGTGCGGTCGCCCTGGGCGGCGACGGCGAGGGTGCGCAGGTCGTGGCCGATGGCACGGCGGGCGTCCCCGTAGAACCCGACCGCCTTCGCGTACGGCGTCGCCAGGCGCCCTCGGCCCGCGTTCCCGCTGGACAGCAGGATGTTGGCGGCCTGCGCGTCCATGTCGTTCAGGGCGAGGTCGAGGTCGGCGGCGCTGGTGGTGCGGGGCGCGTCCCGTCCCGCGACGGTGTCCCAGGTGCCGGTGGCGGCGAGCCCGGCCGGCGCGAGCAGCAGGGCCAGGGCAGCGGCGAGCGAGACCGTGGCCACGCGCAGGAGACGCAGCCGCGCGGGCAGGGTGGCCCAGTAGCGGCGGCGCAGAGCGGCCCACGCGGCCACGGCCTCGCGACGGAGGCGACGCCCCGGGCCACCCGGCCGCGGCCCCCCTCCGGGCCGCGGGCGCTCTCGCGGCCTCCGGTCTCGGCTGGGCCGCCTTCCACAAGGACCGCATCCTCGCCGTCGCCTGCGCCTACTTCCTGAGCAGCACGTACGAGGACATCGCCTGCGTCACGGTCCCCGAGCACCGGCGCGAACGCCTCGCCGTCGCCTGCGTCACCGCCCTGTGCACGGACATCGCGGCCCGCGGCCACACCGCGAGCTGGTCCTGCTCCCGCGACAACCGCCCCAGCCGCCTGCTCGCCTGGACCGCCGGTTTCCGACTGGAGCGCGAGTACGTTCACTACGTGGCCGGACGTCCCGCGCAGCATGGCCGCCTCACCGCATAGACGCCGCATCACCGCACGGCCCCAGACACGCGCGCAGGAAAGAGATGCGGCTGACGCGGTCCTCATCGCTGTCGCGTGCCAGGATCATCTTCAGCGCCGCAAGGTCCGCTTCTCGGCTACGGCGCAGGCGGCCCCGCCGACCGCGCCGCCGACGGCAGGGCGACGTCCGCCCAGGGAGCGCGGACCGGCTGGTAGACGGCGGCACCGTACCTGATCTCGATGAAGCCGAGCGGCCTGGCCTCGGCTCCCCCACCGCCGCCCCGACCTCGCGCCCGGCTCCCCGAGGTTCGACGGCCGAACGCCGTGGCTCGGTCCTCCCCTGCACACGGTCCACCCGGCTGCCGGCGCGTGATCGTCGGCCGGTCAACGTCCCTTGCCCGTAAGCCAGTAGGCTGGGGCTCGCTGCGGCACCCCACCGTCTCCCGCCCCTCGCGGAGTCATGGCCTGCGGCGGTCGAGTCGTCTCACGGCATGAGGATGAAACACAGGTGCTGATAGCGGGCCGGTATCGGCTGCGTAACGCCATCGGGCGGGGCGCGATGGGAGAAGTCTGGCAGGCGTACGACGAGACGCTGGGCAGGCCGGTGGCGGTCAAGCTCCTGATTTCCCAGGACACCGACCCCACCGCTGTCTCCCGCTTCCACCTGGAGGCCCAGACCGCGGGCCGGCTCAGCCACCCGCACGTGGTCGGCGTCCTCGACTTCGGCGCGTACGAGGGCCGCCTGTTCCTGGTCATGGAGCTGGTCGAGGGCGACAGCCTCGCGCGCGTGCTGTCCGGCACCGGGCCGCTGCCCGCCGAGCGGGTGGCGCGGATCGCCGCTCAGACGGCCGCCGGGCTCGCCGTCGCGCACGAACAGGGCATCGTGCACCGGGACATCAAGCCCGGCAACCTGCTCCTCGACGCCGACGGGACCGTCAAGATCGGCGATTTCGGTATCGCCCGCTTCCTGGACGACCCGGCCGCCGCGCTCACCGCGACCGGTCAGATCGTCGGCACCAGCCTGTATCTCGCCCCCGAACGCGCCCTGGGCAAGCCCGCGGGACCGGCCTCCGACGTCTACTCCCTGGGCTGTGTGCTCTACCAACTCCTCACCGGACGCCCGCCGTTCCACGCCGAGTCTGCGATCGCGATCCTCCACCACCACCTCGACACCGCCCCCGTACCGCCGCGCCGGCACGGCGCCGACCTGCCGCCCGCCTTCGAGAGCTACCTGCTCGGCCTCCTCGCCAAGCGGCCCGAGGACCGGCCCACCGCGCGCCAGGCCGCCGACTGGTTCGCCGCAGGCGCCTGGCGGGGACACGCCGAGCCCTTCCCGGCCCCGGCACCCGCCCTCGAGGCGCAGAGGTCGCGCACCCCCGCCCAGGAGACGATCACGCGGTCCGGGGCACATCGGCACGTCTCCGAAGCCGGCCCCGCAACCACGTACGCCTTCCCGTCCGCCGTCGGGCACACCACCCCGGCGCATCGGACGCGACGCGGCCGGCGGCCGGAAACCCGAGCGTTCGGGGCGCATCGGCGGAAAGCGGTGAGCGTCGTCATCGGAGCAGTGATCTTCGTTGCGGCGGTGCTGGTCGGCATGGCGTGGTTCTCACCCGACCGCAGCTCGGCAGAGGTCCCCCGAACGGCCCCGGCCCGCACCACGAGTCCTTCCCCCGCCGTCCCGGAGCCGAACACCGCTCCTGCCACGGACGCCGTTCCGAACGACCAGGCGGAACCTGGGGACAGCGGGGACGAAGGCAAGGAGCAGCAGGCCACGCAACAGGGGAAGGGGCGCGCCGGGCGCGGCAAGGGCTGACCCCGCGTCACAGCACCCGCCGCAGCCCGGCAGCGAGCAGGAAGGCGGCCGGTACGGCGGCGACGGACATCGTCTGCCAAGGTGGAGCCGCGGGCCGGGCTACCGGCTGCGGTGCCGGTACGCGGGGACAACCGGTACGCGGGCCGACTCGGCGCGCCTGGCACTCACCGCCCGACGAGGCAGGACAGTCCGCGGGCGCTTCGGACACTGGAGGCGCGAGCTGGTCCTGCCGCTGCTCATGACGTCCCCGGCATGCGCTCGATCGCCACCATGGCGGCGTCGTCATCCAGACGACCGCCGGCGTGGCGCAACAGGTCCTTGCACAGGTGGGCCAGGAGAGCGTCGGGACCTTTGCCGGACTTGCTGACCATCCGTTCCGCGAGAGGGTAGAACGTGCCGTTCCGGTCGCGGGCCTCGATGACACCGTCCGTGTAGAGAAGGACGATGTCGCCGGGCTCGAAGGCGAACGTTTCCGCGGAGAGGACGATGTCCACGAATTCTGTGAGCCCCAGAGGCGGTGCCGGGTGGCGCACTTCGAGCGGGCCGACCTGACCGCCGCGCAGCAGCAGGGGCGGGGGGTGCCCGCAGTTGATCAGGTGAAGGGACGGCTCGTCGTCCGGGACGTCCAGCACGGCGGCGGTGATGAATGCCTCGCCGCGATCCTCGGTCTCGTCGTCGGGTGCCGCCGGGTCGTCCAGGTCCGAGGAGACGGTTCCCTCCAGGAAGGCGACCAGCGTCGGCAGGTCGGCCTGTCTGTGGGCCGCGCCCCGGAACGCGCCGAGAAGGAGGGCGGCGTCCCCGACCGCCTCGAGGCCCTTGCCCCTGACATCGCCGATGACGATCCGGGTTCCTTGGGCCGTGCGGGCGGCGGCATACAGATCGCCGCCGATCTGTGCCTCGGTTTCCGCGGCCAGGTAGACGGAGGCGATGCGCAACGGACCGATCCGGTGAGGAAGCGGCTTGAGCACCACCTCTTGTGCGGCCGTCGCCACCGAGCGCAGCTGGGTCAGTTCCTTTTCACGACGTTCTCGCAGGTGCGCGAAGAAGGTCGCGAACGCTGACATCAGGATCAGAGCGATGACCTGGAAGGCGTGGTTCAGATCAATGAGGCTGGTGCGCGCCATCGCGACCACGGCCTGGGCCAGGACGGCGAGCAAGCCGACGCATCCGGTCGTCCGGGGCCCGGCGAACGACGCTGTGACGGCGGGTGCGGCGACGAGGAAGGGCCCGAGGTGAACGGTGGGCGGAGCCAGGATGTCGACCACCGTGACCACCGCGATCAACGCGAGCGGTAGCGCCAGCAGCGCATGACGTGACACCCCCGACAAATGGTGATCTTTCCGGAGTTGTCGAGGAGCCATAAGTCCTGGATACACCGCATCGCGCCCCGGCGCCCGCGCCGACAGGCGACTCTTCTGCCGCGCCTGCGCGCCCCATGGCGTGGCTGCTCCGGTCGACCGGTCCCGTGGCCTGCGGGCCCTGCAGGCAGCAGCCGACACCCGCACCGGACTGTAAGCCAAGGCGCGAGACGGGCGGTCTACGGCGTGCGGTGTACGGCGTGCGGCGTCAGCGTGCCGTCTGCGTGTGGACGTACTCCACGAGGCGGGTCAGCGCGTCCGGGTCGGTGCTCGGCGGGACGCCGTGGCCGAGGTTGAAGACGTGGCCCTCGAGACCGGCGGCGGCGTCCAGCACCTCGCGGGTCTTGGCCTCCACGGCCTCGGTGGTGGAGAAGAGGACGGCGGGGTCGAGGTTGCCCTGGAGCGCCTTGCCGGGGCCGACGCGGCGGGCGGCCTCGTCGAGCGGGACCCGCCAGTCGACGCCGACGACGTCCGCGCCCGCCTCGCCCATGAGGCCGAGCAGCTCGCCGGTGCCGACGCCGAAGTGGATGCGCGGGACGCCGTACCCGGCCACGGCCTCGAAGACCTTGGTGGACGCGGGCATCACCGAGCGCCGGTAGTCGGCGGGTGCCAGGGCGCCGACCCAGGAGTCGAAGAGCTGGACGGCGCTGGCGCCCGCCTCGATCTGCACCTTCAGGAAGGCGGAGGTGATCTCGGCGAGACGGTCGAGCAGGTCGGCCCACAGCTGCGGGTCGCCGTACATGAGCGCCTTGGTGTGCTCGTGGTTCTTGGACGGACCGCCCTCCACGAGGTAACTCGCGAGAGTGAAAGGCGCGCCCGCGAAACCGATGAGCGGGGTCTCGCCGAGCTCGGCCGTCAGGAGCTTGATCGCCTCGGTGACGTACCAGACGTCCTCGGGGGTCAGATCGCGCAGCTGGGCCAGGTCGGCGCGGGTGCGGATCGGGTTCTCGACGACCGGGCCGACGCCCGGCTTGATGTCGAGGTCGATGCCGATGGCCTTCAGCGGGACGACGATGTCGCTGAAGTAGATCGCCGCGTCCACGTTGTGCCGGCGCACCGGCTGCAGCGTGATCTCGGCGACCAGCTCGGGCCGCATGCAGGACTCCAGCATGGGAATGCCCTCGCGCACCTTGAGGTACTCGGGCAGCGAGCGACCGGCCTGCCGCATGAACCACACCGGCGTGTGCGGCACGGGCTCGCGCCTGCACGCCTTCAGGAAGGCGGACTCGTACGCGGCTGTCGGCGGCTGGCCCGCGGCGGGGCGGTCATTGGCAATCACGCGGAAAGTCTCGCATGCCTTTCCGACATCCAAGTGCCGGGCTCCGACGCACGGACCGGAGGCCTTGGAGCAGGCGCATTCGCGCTGCGCGATCCGGACAGTGGCCCCACGCACGGGTGTCTCTCCCTGCGCGCGGGCTCCGTTCCCCTTAATCTTCCCCGCATGGCTGCGGCTCAGGGACGACTGTCGGACGGCGCTGGCGGAATGGACGATGCCAAGGAGGGGGACCGAGATGCGAGGGACACGGCTCCGTTGCCCTTCCGGGCAGCCGTCGACGCGCTGCGGGCCGCGCGGCCGCGGCCCGAGATCGAGATCGACCCGACGCGCCCGCCGCAGCGCCTGGCCCCCTACGCGTACGCGCTCGAGGCCGCGGTCGTCGCCGACGGCGAGGATCTCGCGGACGGCCGGCTCATCCTGCTGCACGACCCGGCCGGGCACGACGCCTGGCAGGGCTCCTTCCGCCTGGTGACGCTGGTCCGCGCCGAACTGGAGCCGGAGATGGCGGCCGACCCGCTGCTCCCCGACGTCTCCTGGTCCTGGCTGACCGGCGCGCTGCAGGCCCGCGGTCTGTCGTACGGCGAAGCGAGCGGCACCGTCACGCGCGCGAGCTCGCACTACTTCGGGGGGCTGTCCGAGCGCCCGGCCGCGTCCCAGATCGAGATCCGTGCCTCCTGGACGCCTCGCGAGGGCCTGGGCGGCGTACCGGACACGGCCGCGCATCTCGCCGCCTGGTGCGATCTGCTCTGCCAGATCGCGGGCCTGCCTCCGGCGGGGCCGGGCGACGCCTCGGTGGTGACGCTCCCGCAGCGCCGGGGCCCGCAGCCCCGGTGAACGCCTGAGTCCGATCTTCCGGAGCGACCGAGCCGCCTTCCGGAGCGCCCGAGTCCGCCTTCCGGAGCGCCCGCGTCGTGTCGAACGGGCGCCCTTGCCGATCTCGTGGACCGCCGCGCCCTTTACCGAGTTCCTTGCCGAGGTTTTGTCGATACGGCCACTTTCAGCCGTGTCGCGACACGGAACGACTCGGTTCGATCTTCGGATGATCGATCGCGTGTCCGAATTGCACGGATTATTACTCACCAAATCGTGATCATTCTCTAAAGGCGGACGGGTTTGATGCCGAAGACGTCTGTGACCTTGAAAGCACGTTTCCTCCCGGCTTCGCCCCCAGAGCCGGCCCCGTCCCGCACCCCAGGAGGCCTGGTGTCCGTTCTCCTCGAGCAGCCCGCAAGCCTGGTCGCCTACCGCCCGAACAAGCCGACCGCCATGGTGGTCGTGGCCGACCCACGGGTCCGTTCCACCGTCACCCGCCACCTCTGGGCGCTCGGAGTGCGCGACGTCATCGAGGCGTCGTCCGTCGCGGAGGCCCGTCCCCGAATCGGCAACCCTCGCGACATCTGTGTCGCCGACGTCCACCTGCCCGACGGCAGCGGGCTCACCCTGCTGTCCGAGACCCGTGCCGCAGGCTGGCCCAACGGCCTCGCCCTCTCCGCCGCCGACGACATCGGCGCCGTCCGCAATGCCCTCGCGGGCGGCGTCAAGGGCTATGTCGTCACCGGCACCCGTACCAACGTCGGGCTCCCCACCCGGCCCGGCGCCGCGCCCATCGGCTCGGCCGCCGCCCGTATGCACCGCCGCCCCCCGGGTGCCCCGAGCCACCCGGGCGGTTACCGCGAGCTCTCCGGCCGCGAGGTCGAGGTGCTCCGACTGGTCGCGGAGGGCCAGTCGAACAAGGCCATCGGCGTCTCGATGGGCCTGTCCGCGCTGACCGTCAAGAGCCACCTCGCCCGCATCGCCCGCAAGCTCGGCACGGGCGACCGCGCCGGGATGGTGGCGGTGGCCCTGCGGACGGGGATCATTCACTGAACCGGGGGTACGCCCCGCTGCGCACCGAAACTTTCACTGACCTGACTGGTTTACGACCCCCCTACGCCCGTCGACGGAACGTTCCGTCGGCGGGCGTAGTCCATACACAGATACCCTTGACAGGTGACCGACGCCCAAGAGACCGCAGCAGACAGCTCACTGCGAACCACCGGAGGCGGCCCTCCGGACGACGGCGGATCCTCTGCGGCAGGGGTGCCGATCCCTTTGCTCGAGCCCCGCGAGGGCATTCCGCCCGTCGTCGCCGACGAGGCCTCGCTCGCCGAGGTGATCGCCGCCTTCGCCGCCGGATCCGGCCCCGTAGCCGTCGACGCCGAACGCGCGTCCGGGTACCGATACGGCCAGCGCGCCTATCTGGTGCAGTTGCGCCGCGAGGGCGCGGGCTCCGCACTGATCGACCCCGTCGCCTGTCCCGACCTCTCCGGCCTCGGCGAGGCGATCTCCGGTGTGGAGTGGGTGCTGCACGCGGCCACCCAGGACCTGCCGTGTCTGCGCGAGATAGGCATGGTGCCGACGCGGCTCTTCGACACCGAGCTGGCCGGACGCCTGGCCGGGTTCCCCCGGGTGGGCCTCGGCGCGATGGTCGAGGGTGTCCTCGGCTTCGTACTCGAGAAGGGGCACTCCGCCGTCGACTGGTCCACTCGCCCGCTCCCCGAGCCGTGGCTGCGCTATGCCGCGCTCGACGTGGAGCTGCTGGTCGACCTGCGCGACGCCCTGGAGAAGGAACTCGACCGGCAGGGCAAGCTGGACTGGGCCACACAGGAGTTCGACGCGATCGCGCAGGCCGAGCCCGCGCCGCCGCGCAAGGATCCCTGGCGCCGTACGTCCGGGATGCACAAGGTGCGCCGCCGCCGGCAGATGGCGGTCGTACGGGAGCTGTGGGAGACCCGGGACCGGATCGCGCAGCGCCGGGACATCTCGCCGGGCAAGGTGCTCGGGGACGCGGCGATCGTCGAGGCCGCGCTCGCCCTGCCGGCCAATGTGCACGCCCTGGCCGCGCTGAACGGCTTCGGGCACCGGATGGGGCGCCGCCAGCTGGAGCAGTGGCAGGCCGCCGTCGACCGGGCGAAGGCCCTGCCGGAAGCCGAGCTGCCGCAACCGGGGCAGCCGGTGACCGGACCTCCGCCGCCGCGCGCCTGGGCCGACAAGGACCCGGCCGCCGCCGCCCGGCTCTCCGCGGCGCGGGCCGCGGTGTCGGCACTGGCCGATCAGCTGAACATGCCGCAGGAGAACTTGATCACGCCGGACACCGTGCGCCGCGTGTGTTGGGAGCCGCCGGCCAACGCCGACTCCGAGTCGGTTGCCGCGGCCCTCGCGGGGTACGGGGCACGGGCGTGGCAGGTGGAGTTGGTCACGCCGGTGCTGGTGGGCGCGCTGTCCGTGAAGGGCGCCCAGTCGCCGTAAACGGTTCTGGCATACGGCGGGCGCGGGGTGTCACGTGGCCGCTCCGCGCATGAAGTCGTCTCCCCGTGCGCTCCGCAGGGGCCCTTGAAGCGGAAACGCGGCGTCGAGATCAAGCCAAGATCTTCGGACGGCATGGAGAAGACGGCATACAGAAGAAGGAGATGCGGAAGTCGCTGCAGACGGTGATCCCCTTCACGGTGAGCCTTGAACAACACGGAGTTCGTATGTGACGTTCGCCGCTCCCGGGCCCGGGGCTGGGCAGGGTGGTTACCCGCAAGTAGCATGAGGGGTGAGCGCGCGCTCAGGGCGTGTGCGTCGCGCAGCAGTGCCATCCCGCATCTGGAGGAGAGCCATCGTGCCTCGTACCGTCAGGGACGTCGTCTTCGTCGACGGCGTCCGCACCCCGTTCGGCAAGGCGGGCCCGAAGGGCATCTACCACGAGACCCGCGCCGACGACCTCGTCGTGAAGGCCATCCGGGAGCTGCTGCGCCGCAACCCCGGCCTCGACCCCAAGAAGATCGACGAGGTCGCCATCGCCGCGACCACGCAGATCGGTGACCAGGGTCTGACGCTGGGCCGCACGGCCGGCATCCTCGCCGGGCTTCCGCAGTCCGTCCCGGGCTACTCCATCGACCGCATGTGCGCGGGAGCACTGACCGCCGTCACCACCACCGCGGGCTCCATCGCCTTCGGTGCGTACGACGCCGTCATCGCCGGTGGTGTCGAGCACATGGGCCGTCACCCGATGGGCGAGGGCGTGGACCCGAACCCGCGGTTCGTCAGCGAGAAGCTGGTCGACGAGTCCGCCCTGTTCATGGGCATGACCGCCGAGAACCTGCACGACCGCTACCCGCAGATCACCAAGCAGCGCGCCGACGAGTACGCCGTGCGCTCGCAGGAGAAGGCCGCCAAGGCGTACGCCAACGGCAAGATCCAGCAGGACCTGGTGCCGATCTCGGTGCGCAACACCAACGCGGAGGTCGGTGAGACCGGCTGGGGCCTGGTGACCGCCGACGAGCCGATGCGTCCGGGCACCACGCTGGAGAACCTGGCCGGGCTCAAGACACCGTTCCGCGTCCACGGCCGGGTCACCGCGGGTAACGCGGCCGGTCTGAACGACGGTGCGACCGCGTCGATCCTCGCCTCCGAGGACTTCGCCCGCGAGAACAACCTGCCGGTCAGGATGCGCCTGGTCTCGTACGCCTTCGCGGGCGTCGAGCCGGAGGTGATGGGCTACGGCCCGATCCCGGCGACCGAGAAGGCCCTCGCCAAGGCCGGCCTGTCGATCGAGGACATCAACCTCTTCGAGATCAACGAGGCGTTCGCCGTCCAGGTGCTCGCCTTCCTGGAGCACTACGGCATCGCCGACGACGACGCGCGCGTCAACCAGTACGGCGGCGCCATCGCCTACGGCCACCCCCTCGCCTCCTCCGGCGTCCGTCTGATGACGCAGCTGGCCCGCCAGTTCGAGGAGCAGCCGGAGGTCCGTTACGGCCTCACCACCATGTGCGTCGGCTTCGGCATGGGCGCCACGGTGATCTGGGAGAACCCGCACCACAAGGACGCCGGAGGCGACAAGTGAGCACCACCGAACTCCTCAAGGGCGCGGCCGCGCTGTTCCCCGACGAGGTCGTGACGTCCGCGCACGTACGCCACCTCGACCTGCCGTTCGGTGCGGGCCGTTTTGCGCTCATCACCCTCGACAACGGCTTCGACCACACCAAGCCGACCACCTTCGGCCCGGCCTCGCTGGCGAACCTGGGCACCGCGATCGACCAGGTCGAGAAGGAGGCCGCGGCCGGCGAGATCGTCGGTGTCGGCGTCACCGGCAAGCCGTTCATCTTCGCGGTCGGCGCGGACCTCAAGGGCGTCGAGCTGCTGAAGAAGCACGACGACGCGCTCGCCATCGGCAAGGGCGGCCACGAGGTCTTCAAGCGCCTCGCGGCGCTGGCCGTACCGACCTTCGCGTACTACAACGGTGCGGCGATGGGCGGCGGCGTCGAGGTCGGTCTGCACTGCCGGTACCGCACGGTGTCGAAGGCCATCGCGGCCTTCTCGCTGCCCGAGGTCTTCCTGGGCCTGGTCCCGGGCTGGGGCGGCTGCACGCTGCTCCCGAACCTCATCGGCGCCGACAAGGCCGTCTCGGTCATCATCGAGAACTCGCTCAACCAGAACAAGCAGCTCAAGGGCCAGCAGGTCTTCGACCTCGGGATCGCCGACGCCATCTTCGAGGGCGCCGACTTCCTGGAGCAGTCGCTGATCTGGACCGCGTCCGTCCTCAAGGGCGATGTCACGGTCGAGCGCCCGGAGATCGACCGCGGCGAGGCCTGGGACCAGGCCGTCGCCAAGGGCCGGTTCATCGCTGACGGCAAGGTGCACGGGGCGGCTCCGGCCGCGTACCGCGCGCTGGACATCATCGAGGCGGCCAAGGACGGCGACCTGCAGAAGGGCTACGACGCCGAGGACGTGGCGCTCGCCGACCTGATCATGGGTGGCGAACTGCGCTCCGGCATCTACGCCTTCAACCTGGTCCAGAAGCGCGGCAAGCGCCCCGCGGGCGCCCCGGACAAGAACCTGGCCCGTCCGGTCACCAAGGTCGGCGTCGTGGGCGCGGGCCTGATGGCCTCTCAGCTCGCGCTGCTCTTCCTGCGCCGCCTCGAGGTGCCCGTCGTCCTCACGGACATCGACCAGGAGCGCGTCGACAAGGGTGTGGGGTACGTCCACGCCGAGATCGACAAGCTGCTCGGCAAAGGCCGGGTGAACCAGGACAAGGCCAATCGCCTCAAGGCGCTGGTCAGCGGTGTGCTCGACAAGGCGGAGGGCTTCTCCGACGCCGACTTCGTCATCGAGGCCGTCTTCGAGGAGATCGGCGTCAAGCAGCAGGTGTTCGCGGAGGTCGAGGCGGTCGCCCCGGCGCACGCGATCCTCGCGACGAACACGTCTTCCCTGTCGGTGACGGAGATGGCGTCGAAGCTGAAGAACCCCGAGCGGGTCGTGGGCTTCCACTTCTTCAACCCGGTCGCGATCCTGCCGCTCCTGGAGATCGTGCGCGGCGAGCAGACGGACGACGCCTCGCTGGCCACGGCGTTCGCCGTCGCCAAGAAGCTGAAGAAGACCGCGGTGCTGGTGAAGGACGCCCCGGCGTTCGTCGTCAACCGCATCCTGACCCGCTTCATGGGCGAGATCCAGAACGTCATCGACGAGGGCACGCCGGTCGAGGTCGCGGAGAAGGCGGTGGAGCCGCTCGGCCTGCCGATGTCCCCGCTGGTCCTCCTCGAACTGGTCGGCCCCGCGATCGGCCTGCACGTCTCGGAGACCCTCAACCGGGCCTTCCCGGACCGCTTCACGGTCTCCCCGAACCTCGCGGCCGTCGTCAAGGCGGGCAAGCGCGGCTTCTACGTGTACGACAGCGGGAAGCCGGAGCTGGACCCGGAGGTCGCCGCACTGCTGAAGCAGGGCGACACCGTCCTGACCGAGGAGCAGGTCCGCGCCCGCGTCCTGGACGCGGTCGCCCAGGAGATCGGTCTGATGCTCGACGAGGGTGTCGTCGCCGAGGCCCAGGACATCGACCTCTGCCTGATCACCGGCGCCGGCTGGCCCTTCCACCTGGGCGGTATCACTCCGTACCTGGACCGCGAGGGCGTCTCGGAGCGGGTGACCGGCAAGCGGTTCCTGGAGCCCGGGGTCGCTTCGGTCCCCGCGTAACCGCTCCGCTGTGTTCGCCGGGTGCCCTGTACGCCGCTTTGGTGTGCAGGGCACCTGGGGGTTCCGCCCCCAGTCCCCCGGGTGGTTCTTCGGCTGCGGGTGGGTGGGGGCTGGCCGCGCCCACGCGGCGGAGCCGCACAATGTCACAGCCCCGCGCCCCTGAAAGCCTCACTCCGGCCCGCGTCATTCGGCCCGTCCGGCGTTTGAGGACGAGGCCGTTCAGGCCGATACGGGGGTGTAGGGGCGGCGGGGGCGGAAAACCCGACCGCGGCAGCCGTCCCCGTCCCGGCCCTCACACCGGACGCCACGCCTCCAACGCCAGGCCCGGCTCGTCCTTCCGTCGGGTGACGAGGAGTTCCTCACTGCCCGGGGCCAGGGTCGCCGCCACCACACGCCCCTCCTCGTCCTCCGTCAAAGACACCTCGGCTCCGACGGGGAGTCCAGGGCCCGACTCGGTCCACCAGGCCCCCGCCGACTCCTGCTCGGTCGGGTAGGCGGCGAAGGCGACACGGCCACTCGCCGAGCGCTGCGCGAGCAACGTGCAGTCGAAGCCGTCGAGTTCGCAGCGGATGACGGAGACGGGGCCGGGCCCGGCCGAGGCGAGCAGGGGGGCCGGCTTGGCGCCCGGGCGCCACGCGCACACGTCGCCCGCCGCGTCGGTGAAGAAGAGGGTGGTGGAGTCCGGGGACGTGGCGAGGGCGCGAAGGGTGCCCGGGCCTACCGATGTTTCCAGGGACTCCTGCAGCACCGGCTGTTGGCCCGGCTCCTCCTGACGCCAGTGCAGGATGCCGTCCGGGACGGCCGCGTACAGCTCGACGCGCCCGGACTCCCCCGTCACGGCCGCCAGATCGTCCCGTACGTCACTGCCCTTGAGATCGCACCACGGGTCCCAGCCGCCCTTCTCCTTCTGGGCGACCATGCTGACCCCGCCGCCCTTGTTGCGCACGAAGACGTGGGCGCGCCCCTGGGCGTCGACCGCGACGGCGGGCGGGCCGGTGCGGTCGCCCGTCCGGTTGGGGTGCCCGATCGGGTTCCAGTCGAGGGCGGCGAGCCGCGGCCGGAAGTGCGTGGTGTGGACGAGCCCGGACTCGCCGGGCACGGTGGGTCGCCAGGAGACCAGGTGGGTGTAGCCGTCGGCGCCCTGGCCGACGGCGAGGACGGGGTGCAGGTGTCGATCGCCGCCGATGGTGCGCGGTGGGTCCCAGGGACCGCCGGGCCCGCGCTCCGCCCGGCAGAGGACGGCGGCGCCCGACAGCAGGTACACACTGAGCCTGCCGTCGCGACCGCGTCTGAGCCATTCGCCGTTCACCGGTTCACTTTAATCCGGGGCCCTGCCGTCATCGCCAGGGGCCCAGGCGGCGGCCGTCGCCGTGGGACCAGCCAGGGCGTCCGTGCGACGGTGACCTGCACCTTCCCATGACGCCATCACCAGATGAACGTTTCTCCAGCTCATGGTGACGGCGGTCCCTCCCGGGTGACGGTGGTCCGTCCCGGGTGACGGTGGTCCGTGCGACCCTGGCCCCATGAACGACCCTCTGCTCGTGATCATCGACGCCGCGAACGTCGTCGGCTCGGTTCCCGACGGCTGGTGGCGCGATCGCCGGGGCGCGGCGGAGCGGCTGCGGGACCGGCTCGCCCAGAACGGGCTGCCGGGGCACGACGGTCCCGTGGAACTCGTCCTGGTGGTGGAGGGCGCGGCCAAGGGCGTGGAGTCCGTTCCCTGCGTACGGGTCGTGGAGGCGCCCGGCAGCGGCGACGACCGCATCGTGGAGCTGGCGGCCGAGGCCCGCGACCGCCCCGTCCTGGTCGTCACGGCGGACCGTGAACTGCGGCGCAGGGTGGCCGAGTTGGGGGCGGACGTCACCGGACCACGAGCGGTCCGAGGCGAATCCTGAAGCGCACGCGCCCTGGTGCCCGACGGCCCGCTGAGCGCCGCGGCCCTTCCGGCGCGGGCCGGGCCAGGCCGATCGGCACAGGCCGACCATCGGCCCCACCGGCCCGAACCGCCCCGCACCCTCCGGTCCAGGACCGCCCGGCCCCACCGGAGAAGCCCGACTGCCCTCGCCGACCGTCACCAGTCGTCGCCCCTGGCCCCCTCCGGCCGTGCGTAGAGTACGGCGCCGCCGACCGTGGTCAACTCCTCGTAGTGCGCCGCGAGGAGACGACGCAGGGTGCGGACCCGGTCCGGACCGTAGGGTTTGCCCCGGCTGTCGTCGACGATCAGAGCGGGCGGGTGGACGGCGAGTTCGCTCCGGAACACGGCCCAGGCACCGTCGACCGCGTATTTCTCACCCACCTGCGGCCCGTCCCGCCCTCCGCTGTAGTTCGTCAGGAAGCCCGCCGTCAGATAGCGGCTCGCCGGGGTCCGGTTCGCCAGCCAGTACGTCTCCGGGTGTATGCCCCAGACGAGGACGCGGTCCCCGGGGTCCGTACGGTGGTCCAGAGCGGCGGCGAGGCGCTGGGCGTGGGCGAGTTCGGGGCGCGGCGCGAGCAGGCCCCAGGCCAGGAACAGCGTGCAGCAGCAGACCGAGGTCAGTACGGCGGTCACGAGGCGGTCGCGGGGCAGGATCTGCAGCGCTGCCGTCGCCAACAGGGCAACGGCCGGGATGAGTTGCAGGTAGTAGTGGCCGAAGAAGTGGAAGCCGGCCAGGACGGCCAGCGCCGACGAGCCGAACCACAGCCACAGTTCGGCCGCCCCGGTGCGGGCGACGCGCAGCGCCCGCAGGACCGGCGGGATCAGGCCCGCGCAGGCCACCGCGAGGATCGCCGTGTTGGTCAACCCCCGTGACAGGACGTGGAGTTCGGAGCCGGTGAAGGTGGCGTAGGCGCCCGAACCGGTGACCGTCCAGAACAGGAGCCCCGCCGGATCGGTGAGCAGCGCCGCACCCAGCGCCGGGGCGAGGGCCCCGGCTCCCAGCTGGAGCAGGCCTTTTCGGGGGCTCATCGCCTGCCGCCACAGCAGCCAGAGCACCGGTACGAGCACCGCCCCGCCGGTCTGCTTGGTGAGGAAGGAGCAGGCGACGGCCGCCCCCGCGGCACCCCAACGGTGCCGGTCGGCGCACCACATCGCGGCCGCCGTGCAGGGCAGTATGAAGACCTCGAAGGTGGCTGCCTGCGCGTCCTCGGGGTTGAGCCCGATCGAGACCAGCGCATACAGCACCCCCGCCGTGCGCCCGGCCGGATCGCCCCAGCGGCGCCGGGCCAGCGACGCCAGCAGTACGGCCGTCGCCAACTGGGCCACGACCGCCAGAACCCTGACCGACGTCAGCGAACCGGAACCGAACACCGCGAACGCCGCCTCGTACAGCCACGGCACGAGCGGCGGCTTGCGGTCCACGACCGTCTCGTACAGCTCTCCCCCGCCCGCCAGTATCCGCGCCTGTACGGCGAGATAGCCCTCGTCGGGGTTCCACAGCGGCCGTACGAAGGAGGGGGCCCGGGTGAGACAGACCAGCGCCGCGAGGACGGGCAGCAGCCGTCTCCAGTAACCGGAGCCCGACACCCGTGACGCGGCTACGAAGCGTGGTGTTTCCAGGAGCCCGGCGAGCATACGGTGCACGCTATCCGGCCCCGCACTCTCCATCGAAGCGGGACATACGGGGCCAGGACATCAATAGGGTCCGATCACTGGGCGTCGGGGCCCGGCGGGTGCACCTCGGCCTCGGTCGTCTCCTCGTGCCGCCCGAGCCGGCTGTGCGAACGGCCGTACAGGAAGTAGACGACGGAGCCGATCGCCATCCAGATCACGAACCGCAGCCAGGTCTCGGCGGGCAGGTTGAGCATCAGCCACAGCGAGGCGAGGACGGACAGGACCGGGATCAGTGGCACCAGCGGGGTGCGGAAGGCGCGGTGCAGGTCGGGGCGGGTGCGGCGGAGGATGATGACGCCGATCGCGACGACGACGAAGGCGAAGAGCGTACCGATGTTGACCAGTTCGGCCAGTTCGCTGAGGCTGGTGAAGCCCGCGAGGATCGCGATGATCACGCCGAGCAGGATGGTCGGCCGGTGCGGGGTGCGGAACCGCGGGTGGACGCGGGAGAAGAACCGCGGCAGCAGCCCGTCGCGGCTCATCGCGAAGAAGACCCGGGTCTGGCCGAGCAGCAGGATCATGCAGACCGTGGTCAGCCCGACGGCGGCGCCGAAGCTGATGACGCCCGCGTACCAGGGGTGCCCGGTCGCCTTGAAGGCGTCGGCGAGCGGGGCGTCGATGGACAGTCGGTCGTACCTCTCCATGCCCGTGACGACGATCGACACGGCCACGTAGAGCGCGGTGCAGACGACGAGCGAGCCCAGGATGCCGCGCGGCATGTCCCGCTGCGGGTTCTTGGTCTCCTCCGCGGCCGTCGCCACCACGTCGAAGCCGATGAAGGCGAAGAAGACGACGGAGGCGGCGGTGAAGATGCCCATCACCCCGAAGTTGGTCGGTGTGTAGCCGAAGATGAGCTGGATGAGCGGGGCTTTGAGACTGCTGCCCGCCTCCTGAGCCTGCGCCTTGGGAATGAAGGGCTTGTAGTTGTCGCCCACGATGAAGAAGGCGCCCGCGATGATCACGATCATCACGACAGTGACCTTGATGGCGACGACGACCGTGGTGACGCGGGCGGAGAGCTTCACGCCGACGACCAGGATGGCGGTGAGCACCAGCACCAGCGCCGCGGCGAGGATGTCGAAGCCGAACCCGGTGGCCCCCTCGCGCCCGCTGAGATAGCCGGGCAGATGCCAGCCCGCGTTGTCCAGCAGCGAGCGCACATACCCCGACCAGCCGACGGCCACCACCGCCGTACCGAGCGCGAACTCCAGCACCAGGTCCCAGCCGATGATCCAGGCGGGCAGTTCGCCGAGCGAGGCGTACGAGAAGGTGTACGCGGACCCCGCCACCGGGACCGTGGACGCGAACTCCGCGTAGCAGAGGGCCGCCAGGGCGCAGACGACGCCCGCGACGACGAAGGCCAGCGAGACCGCGGGGCCCGCGTTCTCCTTGGCGACCTTGCCGGTGAGGACGAAGATGCCGGTGCCGATGATGACACCGACGCCGAAGACGGTGAGATCCAGAGCGGACAGCGACTTCTTGAGTGCGTGCTCCGGCTCCTCAGTGTCCAAGATCGACTGTTCGACCTTCTTCGTCCTGAAGAGGGTGCTGCTCACGGGCCTACCTCCACGCTTGACGTCCTCGACATGATCGAGGGGCGTGTGATCGATATGCCCCGGTGTGCACATATTCACCCACATCAGTGGGCACAGTACGGAAATGGGCCGGTTCCGCCACCCGTAGGAGGTGGCGAAACCGGCCCGATGGACCTGCGTTCCGTCCGTCAGTCGCGCGCGGGCTCCACCGAGTCCACCGCCTGCGCGGCGGCTCCCGGGAAGCGGCCGTCGAGCTTGGAGACCAGGCCGGTGACCTGGCGGGCGATGTCGGGAGCGGTCAGGCCGATCTCCGCCATGACCTCGGCGCGGGAGGCGTGGTCGAGGAAGCGCGGCGGGATGCCGAAGTCGCGCAGCGGGACGTCGACGCCCGCGTCGCGCAGGGCCTGCGCGATCGCCGAGCCGACCCCGCCGACACGGGAGTTGTCCTCGACGGTGACGACCACGCGGTGCTGCTCGGCGAGCGGGGCCATGGCCTCGTCGACCGGCTTGACCCAGCGCGGGTCGACGACGGTCGTGGAGATCCCCTGCTTGTCGAGGAGGCCGGCGATCTCCAGGCACATCGGCGCGAGGGCGCCGACGGAGACGAGGAGCACATCGGGCGCGTCGGTGCCCGGCTCGCGCAGCACGTCCATGCCGCCGATCCGGCCCACCGCGGGCACCGCCGGGCCGACCGCGCCCTTGGAGAAGCGGACCACGGTCGGCGCGTCGGTCACGTCGACGGCCTCGCGCAGCTGGGCGCGGACCTGGTCGGCGTCACGCGGCGCGGCCAGACGCAGGCCCGGCACGACCTGAAGGATCGACATGTCCCACATGCCGTTGTGCGAGGCGCCGTCGGTACCGGTGACGCCCGCGCGGTCCAGCACGAAGGTCACGCCGCACTTGTGCAGCGCCACATCCATCAGGACCTGGTCGAAGGCGCGGTTGAGGAAGGTCGCGTAGACGGCGAAGACGGGGTGCAGCCCGCCGGTCGCCAGGCCCGCCGCCGACACGGCGCCGTGCTGCTCCGCGATGCCGACGTCGTACACCCGTTTGGGGAAGGCCTTGGCGAACTTGTCGAGGCCGACCGGCTGGAGCATCGCGGCCGTGATGGCGACGACGTCCTTGCGCTCCTGGCCGAGCTTGACCATCTCCTCGCCGAAGACCGAGGTCCAGTCGGCACCGGAGGAGGCGATCGGCAGGCCCGTGTCAGGGTGGATCTTGGGGACGGCGTGGAAGCGGTCCGCCTCGTCCTGGAGGGCGGGCTGGTAGCCGCGGCCCTTCTCGGTGAGGCAGTGCACGATGACCGGGCCGCCGAAGCGCTTGGCGCGGGCCAGCGCCGACTCCAGGGCCTCGATGTCATGGCCGTCGATCGGGCCGACGTACTTGAGGCCCAGGTCCTCGAACATGCCCTGCGGGGCGATGAAGTCCTTGAGGCCCTTCTTGGCGCCGTGCAGGGTCTCGTAGAGCGGCTTGCCGACGACCGGCGTGCGCTCCAAGATGTCCTTCCCACGGGCCAGGAAGCGCTCGTAGCCGTCCGTGGTGCGCAGGGTCGCCAGGTGGTTCGCTAGGCCGCCGATCGTGGGGGCGTACGAACGCTCGTTGTCGTTGACGACGATGACCAGCGGGCGGTCCTTGGCGTCCGCGATGTTGTTGAGCGCCTCCCAGGCCATACCGCCGGTGAGAGCGCCGTCACCGATGACGGCGACCACGTGGTCGCTCCTGCCGAGCACCTCGTTGGCCTTCGCCAGGCCGTCGGCCCAGCCGAGGACCGTGGAGGCGTGCGAGTTCTCGATCACGTCGTGCTCGGACTCGGCCTGCGAGGGGTAGCCGGACAGGCCGCCCTTCATCTTCAGCTTCGAGAAGTCCTGACGGCCGGTGAGCAGCTTGTGGACGTAGGACTGGTGGCCCGTGTCCCACAGCACCCTGTCCTTCGGCGACTCGAAGACGCGGTGCAGCGCGATGGTGAGCTCCACGACACCGAGATTGGGGCCGAGGTGGCCGCCTGTCTTGGAGACCGCGTCGACGAGAAAGGTCCTGATCTCGCCGGCCAGCTGGTCCAGCTGCTCCAGGCTGAGCCGGTCCAGATCGCGCGGTCCCCTGATGCGGGTCAGCAGCGGCACCCGTGCCTCCTTGCAGTAGAGCTGTTCGAGCTTTGCCGGGCCTGTCGAGTCTAATGTTCCGCCCGGACATGACTGTGCCCGGCACCGCCATTGGTGCCGGGCACAGGTTCACAAGGGGCGAGGCAACGCCCCCTCAGGGGCGCGGGACCGTGGCATGTGCGGCTCCGCCGCGTAAACGCGACCAGCCACCACGGACCCGCGGCGCCCCGATACCCCGCTACGCGCGACCCGCGGACTTCTGCGTCTTACGAGTGACGGCGTCGATGACGACCGTGGCGAGAAGCACACCACCAGTGATCATGTACTGGATCGGCGAGGCGATGCCCTGCAGGGCAAGGCCGTACTGGATCGAGACGATGACCAGCACACCCAGCAGCGCGTTCCACGTACGCCCACGCCCACCGAAGAGGCTGGTGCCACCGATCACCGCTGCGGCGATCGCGTTCATCAGAAGGTCACCGGCACCGGCACCCTGGTTGGCCGAGGCGATCTTCGACGCGATGAACAGACCACCGATCGCGGCGAAGGTACCGGAGATCGCGAAGACCGAGATCCGGACCATCTCCACGTTGATACCGGCGCGGCGGGACGCCTCGACGCTGCCACCGAGCGCGAAGATCTTCCGGCCGTACGCGGTACGGCGCAGCACGAAGTCCGTGACCAGCAGCACCGCGACGAAGATCACCACGGCCAGCGGCAGACCCTTGTACTGGTTGTAGGTGATCGCCACGGCGAAGGCGACGATCGCCAGCAGCGCGGTGCGCAGGATGGTCTCGCTCAGCGGCCGGGCCGGCACGCCCGCGGCCTCGCGCCGCTTGTTGCCGTAGAAGGAGCTGAGGAAGAACACCGCGGTGACGCCGATGGCGAGCGCGTAGGCGGCGGCCACATCAGTGAAGTAGTAGCTGGTCAGATTGGCGACGAGGCCGTTGCTGTCCAGGTTGATGGTGCCGTTGCTGCCGAGGATCTGGAGCATGAAGCCGTTCCAGAACAGCAGACCCGCCAGGGTGACGGCGAAGGCCGGCACACCGATGCGCGCGAAGACGAAACCGTGGAGCGCGCCGGCGACCGTACCGGTGAGGATGGCCAGCACGAAGGCCAGCCACTCGTTCATGCCGTGCGTGACGTTCAGCACCGCGAAGGCGGCACCCGCGACACCGGAGACCGAACCGACCGACAGGTCGATCTCGCCGAGCAGCAGCACGAAGACGATACCGACGGCGATCATGCCCGTGCCGACCATGGCGACGGAGATGTCGGACAGGTTGCCCGCGGTGAGGAAGTTGGAGTTCAGGCTCTGGAAGATGATCCAGATGATGATCAGGCCGAGGACGACCGGGATGGAGCCCAGGTCACCGGCCTTCATCTTGCGCTTGAACTCGGAGGCGTAACCCGCGAAGCCCTGCTCGCGGACGAGGAGCCGGGGGTCGACCGCGGTGACCGCCTTGGCGGCCGCCTCGGGGTTCTCCACGATGTGGTCCTCGGGGGTCTCAGAGGTCTTGTCGATGCTCACTTCTGAGCCTCCCCATTGCTGCGCGCCGCGCGACGGGTCACGGCGTTCTCCGTGGCGCCCGTGATGGCGGAGATGATCTCTTCCTGCGAGGTCGACTTGACCTCGAAGATGCCGTTGTTGCGCCCCAGGCGCAGGACGGCGACCTTGTCGGCCACGGCCTTCACATCGGCCATGTTGTGGCTGATGAGGATGACCGCGTGGCCGCGCTCCCTCAGCCGCTCGACCAGGTCGAGGACCTGGGCGGTCTGCTCGACGCCGAGGGCCGCGGTGGGCTCGTCGAGGATGACGAGCTTCGGCTCACCGAGCATCGAACGGGCGATCGCCACGGTCTGGCGCTGACCGCCGGAGAGCGAGGCGATCGGGATACGGACGCTGGGGATACGGATGGACAGCGTGTCCAGCAGCTCGCGGGAGCGGCGCTCCATCTCGACCTCGTCCAGGATGCCGCGCTTCTTCAGCTCCCGGCCCAGGTAGAGGTTGCCGACGACGTCGATGTTGTCGCAGAGCGCGAGGTCCTGGTAGACGGTCGCGATACCGAGGCCCTGGGCGTCCTGCGGCTTGTTGATGTGGACGGCCTTGCCGTCCCACTCGATGGCGCCTTCATCGATGGGGTGCACGCCGGCGATCGTCTTCACCAGCGTGGACTTTCCGGCACCGTTGTCGCCCACCAGGGCGACCACTTCACCGGCGTGGACCTCAAGCTCTACATCGGTGAGCGCCTGGACGGCACCGAATCGCTTGGAGACCCCGCGCAACGCCAGAACAGGCGTAGCGGACACGTGAACCATCTCCTTCGCCGCCTGACCCGGCGGGAGGTTGTGCAGAAGTTTACAGAGGGGGGTGTTCCGTCCGGCGCCCCGCCCTAGCTTTGCGGGGCTGATGGATGCGGGGCGCCGGAGGGGCTTCTATGACGCAAGTCCCGTACGGAAATTCAAGAACGAATTCCCGTACATGGATAGGGATTTGCGGCGGCTACTTCAGTTGCTCGGACTACTTGATACCGAGCGTGTCGCACTTCGCCTTGTAGGCGCTGGTGCAGATGTCGCTGACCGTGTAGACGCCGTCCTTGATGACGGTGTCGTTGATGTTGGCCTTGGTCAGCGAGACAACCGCGACGATGACCGAGGGGACGGCCTTGGTGGTCGGGCTGTCGACCTTGTCCTTGGCGACGGTGTCGAGCGACTTGCCCTGGGCGAGCGCGACAGCCATCTCGGCGGCGGCCTCGGCCTCGGGGGCGTACGGCTTGTAGACGCTCATGAACTGCTCACCGGCGATGATGCGCTGCACACCCGCGAGCTCGGCGTCCTGGCCGGTGACCGGGACGGAGAGGCCCGCGGCCTTCAGCGCGGTGATGATACCGCCGGCCATGCCGTCGTTGGCGGAGTAGACGCCGACGATGTTCTTCTTGCCGAGGGCGGAGATGGCGCCCTCCATGTTGGCGTTGGCGTTCTCCGGCTTCCAGTCCTTGGTGTCGTACTCCTTGCCGACGTTCACCTTGCCGTCGAGGACGGAGTGGGCTCCGGCCTTGAACAGGGCGGCGTTCGGGTCGGTGGACGACCCGTTCATCATCACGATCTTGCCGGACTTGGCCTTGGAGCCGAGCGCCGTGAGAAGCGCCTGACCCTGGGTCTTGCCGACGGTGGTGTTGTCGAACGAGGTGTAGGCGCTGATCGGGCCCTGGGCGAGACGGTCGTAGGCGACGACGGGGATGCCGGCGTCCTTGGCCTTCTGGACCGAGTTCTTGATGGCCGCGGAGTCCACAGCATCGACGATCAGGACGTCCACCTTGTTGGTGATCATCGTGTCGACCTGCTGGCTCTGCGTGCTGGCGTCCTGCTTGGCGTTGGCGTAGACGACCTCGCCCTTGCCGTTCGTCAGCTCCTGAACCTTCTTCTCGATCAGAGGCTTGTCGAACTTCTCGTAACGCGCGGTCTGGTTCTCGGGAAGGAGCAGACCGACCTTGATCGCGTCACCCTTCTTGGCGGAGCTGGAGCTGGAGCTGTCGCTCTTGTTGCTGGACTCCTTGGCACTGCCACAGGCGGCCAACGAGACGGCCATCGCACCAGCGGCAACGGCAACGGCGGCACGACGCATACGCGTGTTCACTTTAGAAAAACCTCCCTGACGAGGCCGCGTCGTTGCGGCCGAGGTGGCTGGAAGTCAACTCGGCCACGCGTGCGACGTCAAGAAGTAAATACTTAACGAGATGGCAACGGTGCCATGCGTTCTCTAAGTGAAGGCAGGGGTGACCCCGGACAGCGAGCCGTCCAAAAGGGTCGAATCGCCCATCTCGCTGAGTGCGAGAGCGAGCGCCCCGAGGACCTCCGCACGGCCGCCAAGCGCCCCTGGCAGCACCGAGAGTTGACGTGCGGCACTGGGGATCGCATAGCGGCCGACCGACTCTCTGATGGGCCCGAGAACCAGCTCCCCGGCCTCGGCGAGATCGCCGCCGAGGACCACCCGGCTCGGGTTGAGCAGATTGCAGAGATTCGCGACTCCACTGCCGATGTGACGGCCGACGTCGGCGATCACCCGACGGCAGCCCGGGTCCCCGTCCCTGGCCAGTCTGACGACGCCCTCCATGGTCAGATCGGTGCCGTGACTGGACTGCAGGAGCGGCAGCACATAGCGCGCCGCCGTGAAGGTCTCCAGGCAGCCCCGATTGCCACAGCGACAGACGGGACCGGATTCATCAAGGGTGATGTGCCCGATCTCACCTGCTGTGCCGCCGGGCCCGCGATAGATCTTGCCTTCGATCACCAGCCCGGCGCCGACACCACTCGCGACCTTGATGTACGCCAGGTCCTTGACCCCGCGCCCACTGCCCCAGACCAGCTCGCCGAGCGCGCCCAGGTTGGCGTCGTTGTCCACGTACACGGGCACGCCGAGCCGCCCCCGCAGCTCCTCGGCGGGCTTCGCGCCGGTCCAGCCCGGCAGGATCGCGGTGGACCCGAGGGTCCCCGACTCCACGTCGATCGGGCCGGGCACACCGAGGCCCACACCCGCGATCTTGGACCGGTCCACCCCGGTCGCCGCGATCAGGCGGCCGACCAGCTCTTCCGCCCGGTCGAAGCCCTGCGCGGCGGAGGCGTCCACGTCGAGCGGCTCGGACTCCTCGGCCAGTACCTGGTGGGCGAGGTTCCCGACCGCGACGCGCAGATGCGTATGGCCGAAGTCGACTCCGATGACGATGCCGGCGTCACCGCTCAGGGACACGCTGCGGGCCCTGCGGCCACCCGCCGAAGTGGGGGTGACCTCGACCGTTCCACCGTCCTTGAGCTCCCGGACGATATTGGAAACGGTGGCGGCGGACAGGCCCGTCGTCCTCGCGATCTCCGCTTGCGTGAGCGAGCCCGCAAGGCGCACCGCACGTACGACGCGCTCCAGATTGGCTCGGTGCAGCGACGACTGCGACCCCGGAGTCTCCACGACGACCTCCCGCGTACGAGGCCGCCACGATGAGGCCCCGCCTATGTCCAACTAGTGAACTCTAAGCTGAGCTGTTTGGGTTACCTCCCGTCAAGAGGTTGAGCTACATCCGGCACACATGAGCACATATGTACGAACTCCGCGCCCGGAGTGAACCAGGGCCGTAGCCCGCCCGAGCCCTGTGCCACCGGCACCTGAACGATCAAGGACGATTGATCACCGTCGTTCACACCTCGTCGGAATCGGCCGCCGACCGCGGCGACCCGGTCCACCGGCTCATCCACCGCTTCATCCACCGCCCGTACGGCACCCCCGACACCCCGGCGCCGCGCCCGGAACGAGTCCGGGCGCGGCGCCGGCGGTGCACTGCGGTCGATTCGACTGTTCGACCGTTCGGCCGTTCTACTGTTCCGCTGTTCTGCTGTTCGGTTACTTCAGGGCTCCCGCCGTCAGCCCCTGCACCACCTGTCGCTGGAAGATGATGTACGCGGCCAGCACCGGGAGCATGGCCATCACCAGGCCCGCGAAGAGACCCGACCAGTCGCCTTTGTAGCCCTGGCTGGTGGCCAGCTCCACCAGGCCCTGGGAGAGCACCTTCTTGTCGGGGTCGGTGTTCAGCACCGTCGGGAGCATGTACTGGTTCCACTGGCCCAGGAAGTTGAAGATCCCGACGCTGACCAGGCCCGGCTTGGCCATCGGCAGCATGATCTGGAAGAAGGTCCGGGTGTGCGAGGCGCCGTCGACGAAGGCCGCCTCGGCGATCGAGGTCGGCAGGGTCCTGAAGAACGAGGTCAGGAAGAAGACCGTGAACGGCAGCGAGTAGGCGATGTAGACGAGGATCAGGCCCGGCAGCGTGTTCAGCAGACGCATGTTGTTCAGCACATAGAACAGCGGGACCAGGGCGAGCATGATCGGGAAGCTCATTCCTCCGACGAAGAGGAAGTAGATGAAGCGGTTGCCCGGGAAGTCGAAGCGGGCGAGGACGTAGGCCGCCATCGAGCCGAGCACGAGCGTACCGACCAGCGAGAAGCCCACCACGATGATCGTGTTGCCGAAGTAGTCGCTCATGTGCGCCTGCGACCAGGCGCGCGACCAGTTGTCGAAGTGCAGCTTGTCCGGCAGTGACCAGGGCGAGCTGAAGATGGAGTCGTCGTTCTTGAAGGACGTCATCACCGCCCACAGCAGGGGCAGCACGACCATGATCGCCCAGATGATGAGAATGGCGTGCGAGAAGACGTTGAGGATGCCGCCCTCGCTGCTCTTCACCTTCTCCGGCGTCGCCTTCGCCTTCGTCACCTGAAGCCGGTCCTCGACCGGCTCCACGGGCGGCGGGGTGTCAGTGGTCTTCATGCTAGAACTCCAACCGCTCGCGCCGGCCCAGTCGCATCACGATCGCCGCGAACAGCAGCGTGACGACGAGGAGCGCGACACCGATCGTGGTGGCGTAGGCGGCGTTCGCGTCACGGAACGCCGATTGGTACACGTACAGCGGAAGGACCGTGGTCGAGTAGTCGGGGCCGCCGGGGCCCACGGTCATGATCTGCACGGCGGCGAACGCCTCGGCGCCGAGGGCCAGGATTCCCATGTAGACCCACCCCGACTGCACGGTGTCCCAGAGCAACGGCAGGGTGATCTTGAAGAAGGTGGTGGCGCGGTTCGCGCCGTCGAGCAGCGCGGCCTCGTAGAAGTCCTTCGGAATCGACGCCATGCCCGCCGAGAACAGCACGACGAAGAACCCGACCGTGCTCCACAGGAGCACCGCCATCACGCACCAGAGGGCGAGGTTCGGGTCGCCCAGCCAGTCCGGCTGGACACTGCCGAGGCCGATGGCCTTCAACGTTCCGTTGATCACCCCGTCGTTGGGGTTGTAGGCGAATTGGAAAAGCAGGGAGACGATCGCGATCGACAGCACCTGCGGGAAGAAATAGGCGATTTTGTAGAAACCCGAACCGCGTACTCCGGTGATGGCGGCGCCCTTTCGACGCCGCCCACCGACATTGAGCATGAAAGCGAAGAACAGCGCGAGACCCAGCGTCACCAGCGGCAGCAGCAGCGCGAACAGCAGACTGTGCTGCAACGACTTCCAGAAGACGTCGTCGTGCAGCATTCTGGTGTAGTTGGCGAAACCGACCATCTTGAAGTCGGGGCTCAGACCGGTCCAGTCTGTGAACGAGTAGTAGATGGCCTGGACGAAGGGCCAGATCACGAAGATCGCGTACAACGCCAAGGGGGCCACCAAGAACCCCACGATGAACCGGTACTTGCCGTGTTGCATGGTTACCGACCCCGATCGTTTCGCGGATGCCGCCGCCGGTGAAGCGCGGAAACGCGCCGCTGCTGGTGCGTGCGCTGAGCGCTACTGGGCTACTGGGCTACTGGGCTACTGGTGCTTGTAGTGCTTGATGGACTGGTCCTTGGCCGCCGCGTCCGCGTAGCCCTGGATCTTCTTGATGGCCTCGGCCGGGGTCAGTCGCCCTGCCATCATCTCGCCGAGACCGGCGACACCGATCTGCTCCTTCTGGAGCTTCACGTACCAGTCCTGGAGCCGCGGGTTGACCACGTTGGTCCCGGCCTTCTGCAGCGCCGCCACACCGGACTTGAGGCCCGGGGTCAGCGTGATGCCGTCGGTGCCGCCGTTGTAGGCGGTCAGCGACTTCACCTGGCTGGTGAAGTTCTTCGACGAGGCCTCGCTGAGCATGATGCGCAGCTGCTCCATGCCGCCCTCGGGGTTGTTCGCCTTGGCCGGCACGATGAAGGGCTCGCCGCCGGAGGCCCAGATGGTGCCGAACGGCATCTTGTCGGAGCTGTCGAGGCCGGTCGGGCCGCTGACGGCCAGGTTGAAGTCCTTGGGGATCACGTTCGCGGACTCGTTCTCCACCCAGGAGCCGTTCGGGATGAAGAGCGCCTTGCCCTTGGCCCAGGCGGTCTGCGACTGGATGTGGTCGATGCCCGGGGTGCCCTGGAGGATGTAGCCCTTCTTGTAGAGCTCGTAGTACGCCTCGAACGCGGACTTGACGGCCGGGTCCTTCCAGGCGTTCGGCTCCAGGTTGTCGATCTTGTCGAGAACCTCCCGGCCACCGATCTTGGCTATGAAGGGGTAGAGCGAGAACGGCAGGTAGTACGGGTACTTGCCCGCGTACGTCCAGCCGGCCATGCCCTGCTTCTTCGCCTTGGCGCACAGCGCGAGCATGTCGTCCCAGTTCTCCGGGTACGTCGCCTCGAGCTTGTCGAGGGCGGTCTGCGAGTACCAGACGCCGTAGACGGTGTACGCGTAGTACATGATCCAGACCGGCGCGCCGTCGAACTGGCCCATCTCGACGATGCCGGGGCGCAGCGTTTCGCGGACCTTCTTCGACGGGTCGTCGATGGACGGCGCGTCGAGGAGCGGAGTCAGGTCGGTGAGCTGCTTCTTGCCGACGAGCACGCCCATGTCCATCTGCTGCGCGCCGGAGTTGTCGATCAGGTCCGGCGGGGTGCCGCCGTTGAACTTGGGCTGCAGTTCGGACTGGATCTTCTGGGTCGCATGGAAATTGATCTTGACCTTGGGGTACGCCTTCTGGTATTCGGCGTTGGCGTCGGTCGCGTACTTCGTACCGAAGCCGCCGTCGAAGATGACGACGGAGAGCGCGGCCGTCTCGTTGACGCCCAGCGGGTTCTTCGTCGTCTTCTTGCCGGCCTTGGCCTTGTCCCCGGAACCGCTGTCGCTGCTCGCACACGCGGACAGGAAGCTCATCGTGGGTACGGAGATCAGGCCGAGTGCCGCCGACCGCTTGATCAGATCGCGGCGGCCGACACCCTCGGTGTTGCTGTTCTCGGCGGAAGTGGATCCCATGCTCAAGTCCTCGCCTTCTCCAGGACTCAGGCGGTGAACCGGATCCTCCCCGGCACCGCGGTTAGGTCAAGCTGGGGTCGTGCATGAGGGATTCAGTGGGTCAACGCGGCGATCCCTGCCCGTGAAACTGGCCGCCGACGCCCGACTCCCCCCTGGAACGTGCCTGCCCGCGGCCGTCGAACGACTGGGCGGACGCCGACAGGTATAGTCCACTTCCCGCCAGCGGAGCAAGATCGAAAGCGGGTTTGCCCGTGGGTCTTTTCCGAGTTGAGACCTCACGGAAATACAGGGCGTCCGCGACTTCCCCAGGAGAAGATCGACAGGGTGTCAATCTCCCACCATGGGAGTAATGCGCAGCTCGTCTCGCGGTATTCACCCCGGACGCCACATCCAACACCCTTGACATCACCTGCAACTTGACTCCCTACTGGTCCTTGCGCAGCAAATCTGACAACGTTGTCCAGGCGCAGGGAGGGTGCTCGCGCATGCAGCACAGAGCTCGGTACAGACCCATTTTCTCGGCTCGGTACGGACAGAGTTCTACAGCTCGACGTTCTACAGCTCGACCCGGATGGACTTCTTCGACTGCACTTGGGGTGATCGCCTTCGCCCTGGTGGCCGCCTCGCAGGGCACGGCGGTTGCCCTTCCCGCCCAAACGGCGGCCGTCGACCGGGAGTTCGCCTCCTCGTTTGAATCGGGCGATCCAGCACCGACTTGGATCAATACGGTGGATACAGGACCTGACGGGGCAAAGCGCACCTCGGGCGTCGACGGCGGCTACAGCACCGGCATCCCCGGCAATGTCACCGACCACGTCACGGACGTCCGCGCCAGCGGCGAGAACACCGGTGCGGGCGAGGTGAAGGAGAACCTCGTCGACGGCGAGTCGAGCACCAAGTGGCTCACCTTCGAGCCGACCGGCTGGGCGGAGTTCGACCTGGACGCCCCGGTCAAGGTGGTCACGTACGCGCTGACGTCGGCCAACGACCACGACGAGCGCGACCCCCAGGACTGGACCCTCCAGGGCTCCACCGACGGCAAGGACTGGAAGACCCTCGACACCCGTTCCGGCGAATCCTTCGGCGAGCGGTTCCAGACGAAGTCGTACGACATCGCGAGCCCCGTCGAGTACCAGCACTTCCGGCTCGACGTCACCAAGAACAACGGCGGCGACATCCTCCAGCTCGCCGACGTCCAGTTCTCGACGGGCCAGAGCGACGACCCGACGCCCAAGGACATGCTCTCGCTGGTGGACCGGGGCCCGAGCGGCTCCCCCACCGCGAAGGCGGGCGCGGGCTTCACGGGCAAGCGGGCCCTGCGCTACGCCGGTACGCACAAGGCGGACGGTCGGGCGTACTCGTACAACAAGGTCTTCGACGTGAACGTGGGCGTCGGACGCGACACCGAGCTGTCGTACCGGATCTTCCCCTCGATGGCGGACGGCGACCGGGACTACGACGCCACGAACGTGTCGGTGGACCTGGCGTTCACGGACGGCACCTATCTGAGTGACCTGAACGCGGTGGACCAGCACGGGTTCACGCTGACGCCGCAGGGCCAGGGCGCGGCCAAGGTGCTCTACGTCAACCAGTGGAACAACGTCACCTCGCGGATCGGTTCGGTCGCGGCCGGGAAGACCGTCGACCGGATACTCCTCGCGTACGACTCCCCCAAGGGCCCGGTGAAGTTCCGCGGCTGGCTGGACGACGTGGCGCTGAAGACCGTGGCTCCCGAGAAGCCCAAGGCGCATCTGGCCGACTACGCGCTGACGACCCGCGGCACCAACTCCAGCGGCGGCTTCTCGCGCGGCAACAACTTCCCGGCGACGGCCCTCCCCCACGGCTTCAACTTCTGGACGCCGGTGACCAACGCGGGCTCGCTGAGCTGGCTGTACGACTACGCACGCGCGAACAACGCGGACAACCTGCCGACCATCCAGGCGTTCAGCGCGAGCCACGAGCCGAGCCCCTGGATGGGCGACCGGCAGACCTTCCAGGTGATGCCCTCGGCCGCCTCCGGCACTCCCGACACCGACCGCACCGCCCGCGCGCTCGCCTTCCGGCACGAGAACGAGACCGCGCGCCCGTACTACTACGGGGTGACCTTCGAGAACGGTCTCAAGGCGGAGATGGCGCCGACCGACCACGCGGCGGCGCTGCGCTTCACCTATCCGGGCGATGACGCGAGCGTGCTCTTCGACAACGTGACCGAGCAGGCGGGCCTCACGCTGGACAAGGACAACGGGATCGTCACCGGCTACTCGGACGTGAAGTCCGGGCTGTCGACGGGTGCGACCCGGCTCTTCGTGTACGGGGTGTTCGACGCGCCGGTGACGGACGGCGGCTCGTCCGGCGTCAAGGGGTACCTGAAGTTCAAGCCCGGTGCCGACCACACGGTCACCCTGCGCCTGGCGACCTCCCTCATCAGCATCGACCAGGCCAAGGACAACCTGAACCAGGAGATCCCCGACGGCACGTCCTTCGGGACGGTCAAGGAGCAGGCGCGCAAGACGTGGGACAAGCTGTTCGGCAAGGTCGAGGTCGAAGGCGCGACACCGGACCAGCTGACGACGCTCTACTCCAGCATGTACCGTCTGTACCTCTACCCCAACTCCGGTTTCGAGAAGGTCGGTTCGAAGTACCAGTACGCGTCGCCGTTCTCCGCCATGCCGGGTCCGGACACCCCGACCCACACCGGCGCGAAGATCGTCGACGGCAAGGTGTACGTCAACAACGGCTTCTGGGACACCTATCGGACGACCTGGCCGGCGTACTCCCTCCTGACACCATCTCAGGCGGGCGAGATGGTCGACGGGTTCGTGCAGCAGTACAAGGACGGCGGCTGGACCTCCCGCTGGTCCTCCCCCGGGTACGCGGACCTGATGACCGGCACCTCCTCGGACGTGGCGTTCGCGGACGCGTACGTCAAGGGCGTGAACTTCGACGCGGAGGCGGCGTACGACGCCGCCCTGAAGAACGCGACCGTCGTCCCACCGTCCTCCGGCGTGGGCCGCAAGGGCATGGCGACCTCCCCCTTCCTCGGCTACACCAGCACCGCCACCGGCGAGGGCCTGTCGTGGGCGATGGAGGGATACGTCAACGACTACGGCATCGCCGAGATGGGCCGGGCCCTCTACAAGAAGACCGGCAAGGAGCGCTACAAGGAGGAGTCGGAGTACTTCCTCAACCGCGCCCAGGACTACGTCAAGCTCTTCGACCCTCGGATCGGCTTCTTCCAGGGCCGGGACGACCAAGGCAACTGGCGGCTTGAACCGTCGAAGTACGACCCACGCGTGTGGGGCTACGACTACACGGAGACCGACGGCTGGGGCGCCGCCTTCACCGCCCCGCAGGACAGCCGGGGCCTGGCGAACCTGTACGGCGGCAGGTCGGGTCTGGCGGACAAACTCGACCAGTACTTCGCCACGCCGGAGACGGCGTCACCGGAATTCGCCGGCTCCTACGGCGGTGTCATCCACGAGATGACCGAGGCGCGGGACGTGCGGATGGGCCAGTACGGCCACTCCAACCAGCCGGCCCACCACGTGCTCTACATGTACGACGCGGCGGGCCAGCCCTGGAAGACGCAGAAGAACGTCCGCGAGGTCCTCTCCCGCCTCTACACCGGCAGCGAGATCGGGCAGGGCTACCACGGCGACGAGGACAACGGCGAGCAGTCCGCCTGGTACCTCTTCTCCGCGCTCGGCTTCTACCCGCTGGTGATGGGCAGCGGCGAGTACGCCATCGGCTCCCCGCTGTTCACCAAGGCGACCGTCCACCTGGAGAACGGCAGGGACCTGGTGATCAAAGCGCCGAAGAACAGCGCCAGGAACGTGTACGTGCAGGGCGTGCAGTTCAACGGCCAACGGTGGACGTCGACTTCGCTCCCCCACTCGCTCATCACCCGTGGTGGCGTGCTGGAGTTCGACATGGGCCCCCAGCCGTCGTCGTGGGGCACGGGCAAGGACGCGGCGCCCGTGTCGATCACCCAGGACGACAAGGTGCCCACGCCCCGCGCGGACATCCTCAAGGGTGACGGCGCGCTCTTCGACAACACGTCGGAGACGGACGCCACGGTCACGTCGGTCGACCTGCCGACGTCCGCCGCGGCCACGGGAGTTCAGTACACGCTGACCTCGTCCTCGGACCACACCAAGGCCCCGAGCGGCTGGGTGCTGCAGGGCTCCTCCGACGGCACGACGTGGACCGACCTCGACAAGCGCTCCGGCGAGTCCTTCACCTGGGACAAGCAGACCCGGGTGTTCTCGGTCGCGCATCCGGGCTCGTACGCGCACTACCGCCTGGTCCTCGACGGCGAGGCGACGCTCGCGGAGGTGGAACTGCTGGGCTGACATCCCCACGTGAACGGGGCGGGCGCGGAGGTCACTCTCCGCGCCCGCCCTGCTGTGCGGCCGGGCTCAGCCGGTCCGACGCGTCCGCACGGGCGGGCCGGCCCTGCCCGCACTGACGAGTGACAGGACCGGCCCTCCTGCGAAGGTCTCAGCTCACGGCGAGGGTGAACACGTGCAGGTCGGCGTTGTCCGGCAGCTTCACGCTCTTGACGGTCTTGCCGGACGGGGCCTGGAAGGGCTTGGTGGCGAAGATGTACGTCGCCACCGGGTCCTTGTCGGCGCCTGCGACATTGCGGTACGCGGTTCTGGCGACGATCTCGTTGCCGTACTGGACGGTGCCGCCTCCGCCGCCGACGGTCCAGTCGGTGAAGGAGAGGTCGACGGAGTCCGTGCTGCCGTCGGTGTAGGTGACGGTCGCCCGGGTCTGCTGGTTGCCGTTGACAGCGCTGCCGATGAAGGACAACTGGGCGGCGGGGTGGGCGAGTTCGATCGTCTGGGTGGTTGCCGAGGCGTTGTCGGGGCGGCCGGCGGGCGCGTCGGGCCAGGTGTAGGTGAGGCCGTCCACGGTGCCCTGGGTGCCGGGTGTCAGGCCGGCGGCGGCGAGGGCCTGGCGGGAGTAGCTCCAGCCGCCGCCGTCGTAGTCGGCCTCGTCGTGGTCGCCGGTGTCGTCGGAGATGCCGGTGTTGTTGTAGGCGGCCAGGAGCGAGCCGGGGGCCGCGACGGTCAGGGCCACCGGTTGCTCGTACGAGGTGTCGCCGGACGTCACCGAGACCTTGACGTCGTAGAAGCCCTGTTGGGCGGAATCGGCGGCGGACAAGGTGATCTCCTGGGAGCCGTCGGTCACGGTGCCCTCGGCGGGGGTCGCGGTCACTCCGGCCGGGGCGTCCACCTTGAAGCGGACCTCGGGGCCGGTGCCGCCGCTCAGCGCGAGGGCCCGGATGTCGAGCTTCGTGCTGCCGCCGGGGGCGAGCGTCGCCGTGGTCGGGCCGACGCCGATCTGGCACGGCTGCTCGCCCTCGCGGAAGGACGGCGGGGCGGCCGCCGGATCACTGCCCCAGGTGCGGTTCGGGGTGCCGGAGAGCGTGTAGTCGAGTGTGCCGCCGTCACGGACGAAGGAGGCGGGGAGCCAAGGGCGGTCGCTGGTACGGCCGTCGACCTTCAGCGACTGCACGTACGGGGCGTCGGCGGCGGCTCCGTTCGCGCGGATCTCGATGTCGTTGCCGCCGGGCCGGTTGATCTCCACCCGTGTGAACAGCGGCGAGGCGAGGACGAGTTCGGCGCGGGAGGGGACCTGCGGATACATGCCGAGCGCGGAGAAGACGTACCAGGACGACATCTCCCCGAGGTCGTCGTTCCCCGGGATGCCGCCCGGCTGGGTCGACCACAGCCCCTTCATCGCGGCGCGCACGGTCTCCTGCGTCTTGTAGGGCGCGCCCGCGTAGGCGTACAGGTAGGGCACGTTGATCGACGGCTCGTTGTCCAGCTCGGACTTGTCGCCGCCACTGCCCGTGAACGCCCAGCTGCCGTCGGCGTTGTGGAAGAAGGTGTCGAGCCGGTCCAGCGCCTTGTCCCGGCCCCCCATGGCCGCGAAGAGCCCGGCCGGGTTGTGCTGCACCATCCAGGTGTACTGGGCCGCCGTACCCTCCACGAAGCCGTTGCCGGTCGCCGGGGTGAAGCCGGTGACCCAACTGCCGTCCGCCTTCCGATTGGCGATGTAGCCGCCACTCGCATCGGCCGCGATGTTGAAGTTGTTCTGCCACCACTGGGAGCGCCGGGCGAAGTCGGTGGCCGTCTGCTTCTCGCCCGCCGCCGTGGCGAGTTGGGAGAGCGCGAAGTCGGCGCCGGACATTTCGAGGGTCTCGGCGGCGCCGCCCCAGGCGTTGGACACGGACGGCATGTAGTGCTGCTTGAGGTACTTGTCGAGCGACGGCCGCTGCCCGACGGACAGGACCGGCTTGCCCGAGGAGGAGAGGTCGCCCTCGGTCGGTACGGTCGCCGCCCTGACCAGCGAGTCCAGTGCGCCGCGCAGGTCGAAGTCGCTGCCGCCGAAGGCCCGGATGCCCGCGAGCGCGGTCGGGGACGGGTCGCCGTTCATGACGTGGGTGCCGCTCGCGCCGTGCAGCCAGCGGTCCCAGACGCCGCCGTTCTGCCGGGCGAGTTCGAGCAGCGACTGCGCGATGTCGGAGCCGGTGTCCGGGCTGAGCAGGGTCAGCAGCTGCACCTGGGAACGGTAGACGTCCCAGCCGGAGAAGGTGCCGTACTGGGCCCGGTGGCCGCGGCTGACGACATGGACCTTGTCGTCGGGGCCCCGGTATCTGCGGTCGGCGTCACTGATGACGTTCGGGTGCAGGAGGGCGTGGTAGAGCGCGGTGTAGAAGGTGGTGCGATCGGTGTCGCTGCCGCCGCCCACCTTGATCGCACCGAGCTGGTCGCGCCAGGCGCGGTGGGCGGCGTCCTGGACCGAGGCGAAGGAGCGGGACGGCGGGTTCTCGGCCGCGAGGTTGGCGGCGGCGCCCGCCTGGCTGACGTACGAGATGCCGACCTTGACGTTCACCGGGTCGGTGCCGGGCGCGAACTCCACATAGCCGCCCGCGCCCTTGCCCGCGACGGGACGGCCGCCGCCCGAGAAGCCGCCGGTGCCGCCGCTCGCCTCCGTGGACCCCGGGTTCAGCTTGTCGTCCTGCCAAGTGCCGGTGGCCCTGAAGTCGCGGTCGAAGCGGGCGGTGAAGTAGAGGGTGTAGTAGGCGCGTTGGCCTTCGGGGTCGAGGTAGCCGCAGAAGTTCCCGGAGGTGACGGACCCGGAGACCGTACGGGCCGCCGGGTCGATCTTCAGGTTCGAATCGGTCGACCCGACCTCGGAGTTGGCGCTGCGGATCAGCAGCGAGGCGGGCTTGTCGGCGGGGAAGGTGAAGCGGCCCGAGCCGGTGCGCGCGGTCGCGGTGAGGTCGGCGGTGACGCCGGAGGCGAGACCGACCTTGTAGTGGCCGGGCTCGGCGGTCTCGTCGGTGTGCGCGAAGTCGGCCGCGTACACCGCGTCCTTGGTGTCGCTCGCCGGGGAGGAGGTGACCTCACCGGCGTACGGGAAGAACGGGATGTCACCGCTGCCGCCCGCGCAGCCCGTGCCGGACATGTGGGTGAGACTGAAGCCCCTGATGCGGGTGGCGTCGTACTGGTAACCGCCGGGCGCGGCCGTGCGGGTGGCGTCACCGCGGGTGTTCTCGGGGCTCCACGAGAGCGTGCCGAAGGGCACGACGGCGCCGGGGAAGACATCGCCGCCGTTCTTGGTGCCGATGAGCGGGTCTACGTAGGGGGTGGGGTCCCGGACGAGGCCGCCTGGGTCCGGTGGTGCGGCGGTGGCGGCCGCCGCGGGGGTGACGGCGGGGGTGATCCCGGCGGCCGCCAGGGCGACGGCGAGCAGGACGGATGACGGACGGAAACGCATGACGCGGCCCCTCCTCCTTCGGACGGGTCGCGCACCACAGGTCGCACAAGCCGCAGGGACAGTAACGTGCGCCACCGGTACCACGGAAGACCGCGTACGGCGCGGGAGACGCGCTCGGCGCACACCCCAATGGCCCAACACACCCCAGGCGCCCCTCAACTCCCTTGACATCGTTGTCGGTTGAGGCGGTAAAGTCATGTACAGACCATCCGACAACGTTGTCGCACGCCACAGTCGTCACAGCCACGAGCCACGCACCATCCCGGGCGGGCAGTCCCCCCTCCGCCCGCCCGGGCTCGCGGACCGGGTGAGTCCCGCACCACCCACCCGGTCCGCCCAGAGCGCCGGTCAACCGACCCGAAAGGGAAGCGCGGTGACCGGATCACCGAACCTGTCACATCCATGGCATTTCCAGCCATGGCGAACAGCCCCTTCGCTCGGTGCCCTGCGGGATACGAACTGCACAGGCCGCACAGGGTTGCCCGGAGGGGCAGGGCGAAGGTGCTCAGGGTCAGGCCGACGCGGGCGCCGGAGTGGACGCCTGGTCCGGTGCCGGGGCGCTGCCGGGCGCCACGGGCAGTTCGATGGTGAACTCCGTACGGCCCGGGGCGCTCTCCACGCGGATGCGCCCGCCGTGGGCGGTGGTGACCGCCGCGACGATGGCGAGTCCGAGGCCGGAACCGCCCTCCGTGGGGTTGCCGCGGGAGCGCGAGACATCGCCTCGCGTGAAGCGTTCGAAGACCGACGGGAGCAGGTGCTGCGGGATACCGGGCCCGTCGTCGCGCACCCGGATCGTGCAGGACGTGTCCGTGGCCTCCACCGAGGCGATCACGGTCGTGCCCACAGGCGTATGCACACGGGCGTTGGCCAACAGGTTGGCCACGACCTGGTGGAGCCGTGCCTCGTCGCCGACGACCAGGGCCGGGGAGTCCAGCAGCAGGGCCAGTTGCCAGGTGTGGGCGTCCCCGGCGGCCCGTGCGTCCCACACCGCCTCGGCGACCAGCGCCGCGAGGTCCACCTCGGCCGAGTGCAGCGGCCGCCCCTCGTCCAGCCTGGCGAGCAGCAGCAGGTCCTCGACGAGGCTGGTCATCCGGGCAGACTCGGCGGAGACCCGGCGCCAGGCCAGGGTCGCCTCGATCCTCTCGGTGCCGCGGTTCATCAGTTCCGCGTAGCCGGCGATGGAGGCGAGCGGTGTGCGGAGTTCATGGCTGGCGTCGGCGAGGAAGCGGCGCATGCGTTCCTCGCTGCGGCGCATCTCCTCCTCGCCACGCCGGCGTTCGGCGAGCGAGGACTCGACGTGGTCGATCATCCGGTTGAGCGCGGCGCCGACCTGGCCGGCCTCGCTGCCGGGGTCGGTGTCGCGTTCGGGTACGCGGGTCAGACGGGTGACCTCGCCATGTCCCAGCGGGGAGCGGGAGACCTCGACGGCGGTAGCGGCGACCCGCCCGAGGGGGCGCAGTTGACGCCGTATCACGACCGCGCAGAGGCAGCCCGCGACGGTGAGGCCGACGGCGGCCACCACGGCCTCGACCGCGACCAGGCGGCCGATCATGTCCTGTACGTCGCCCATGGGGAGCCCGGTGAGGACGGGGACGCCGTCGCCGCCGAGGGCGGTCACGCGGTAGCTGCCGAGGCCGGGAACCGTACGGGTGTGCAGGGAGCCGTCGGTGGTGATGCCGTCGAGGGCGGCGCGCTGGGCGGCGGTCAGGGTCTGCTGCCCGCCCTCGTGCGTGACGACCTCGGCGGCGAGGATGTCGCCCTCGTCGTCGAACCGGGCGGCGAGCGTGCCGACGGCCTGCCCGCGCTCGTTGAGGAACCCCAGGTCCGTGTCGTCGCCGCTGCGGCGCTGGAGGCCGCCCTGACTGCGCTCGGCGGCGTCGGTGACACGCTGGTCCAAGGTGCCGAGCAGATAGGAGCGTTGGGCGAAGACGGTGGTGAGGGCCATCGCGGCGCAGACGGCGACGAGGGTGGCGCTGATGAAGAGCAGGAGACGGGTCCGCAGGGAATGGGTGCGCAGGGGGGAACGCGTGCGCGGAGAGCGGGTACGCGGGGAACGGGTAGTACGCAGGGGCGAACGGGTGCGCAGGGGCGAGCTGGTACGCACGGAACCGGTCCGCGGGAACCAGGAACGCAGGGTCCGTCGGGGGCTCATCTCCCGTCCTCCACCGGCCGGATCGCATACCCCACCCCGCGCACCGTGTGGATCATCGGCGCCCGCCCCTTGTCGATCTTCCGGCGCAGGGTGGAGATGTAGACCTCGACCAGGTTCCCGCCGCCGTCGAAGGAGCTGCTCCATACGTGGTCGAGGATCTGGGCCTTGCTCAGCACCTGTCGCGGGTGGCTCAGCAGCAGGCCGAGCAGGTCGAACTCCTTGGCGGTGAGCTGGATCGGCGTACCGTCGCGGTGCACTTCGCGGGTCTCCTCGGCCAGGACGAGATCGCCGAGGACCAGGACGGAGCCGTCGGTCCGCGTCCGTTCGGCTCCGGCTCGGCGCAGCAGTCCGCGCAGCCGCAGGACGACCTCCTCCAGGGAGAAGGGCTTGGTCACGTAGTCGTCGGCGCCCGAGGCCAGCCCGTCGATGCGGTGCTCCAGCGCGTCGCGTGCGGTCAGCATGAGGACGGGCAGTTCCGGATTCTCGTACCGCAGTCTGCGCAGCACCTGGATTCCGTCGAGGTCGGGCAGCATCCCGTCGAGGACGACCGCGTGCGGGGCGCAGCCGCGCGCGACGCGCAGCGCGCTGTATCCATCGGCGACCGGGTAGGGCCGCCGGCCCGCTTCGGTGACGGCCACGGACAACAGTTCGGTGAGCGCGGGCTCGTCGTCGACGATCAGCACGCGGACGCGGTCGCCGCGGACACATTCGCTGGAGACACGTGTGCCGCGGACACGTTCGCTTCGGGTGCCAGACATATGGCGATCCTGTCCCGATCCGCTGGGAGAACCCTGTGTTCCGACTGAGCGACAGCCGTGCAAATCTGCCACCTGGCCGGACACCGCCCTACCTGCGAGCGGGCCGAATGCCTCAACTCCCTTGACCGAAGAGGGCATTGGCACGGCCCGGCCACGGCATTCCCTTGAGCCCCTTCTCCCCCGCCCCGCACAGTGGTCCAGACCTCACCAGGTCTCTCAAGGGGAGGAAGCCCACAGATGCGAAGACTCCACGCCCTCTGGGCCATGGCAGGCTCCGCCGCGATGCTCGCGGGTGCGGTCGCGCCCTCGGCAGCGGCCCCGACCCCCTCGTCGAGCGCCCCATCGGGCGCGGCGCGGGGCAGCACCCGGACCGTCACCCTCATCACCGGGGACACCGTGTCCCTCACCGCGGGCGCCGACGGGAAGAACGCCGTCGACGTGCGGCGCGGCCAGGGCCGCGAAGGCGTCAACTTCGTGACCACCGAGCAGAAGGGCGAGGTCAGCGTCGTCCCCGACGACGCGATCCCGCTCGTCCAGGCCGGCCGCCTGGACCCGGCCCTCTTCAACGTCAGCCAACTCGTCAAGCAGGGGTACGCCGACGAGAAGACCGGCGCCATCCCGCTGATCGCCACCTACCGCAAGGGCACCGAGACCCCCGAGGGCGCGCGCCGGACGCTCGCCCTGCCTGGTATCGGCGGTGCCGCACTGAGCGCGAAGAAGTCGACGGCCGGGACCACCTTCTGGGCGGACATCGCCCCGGCCCCCGGCACCTCACCCACCGCGAAGGCCGCCCGGCAGCTCGGCGACGGCCTCGACAAGCTGTGGCTTGATGCCAAGGTCACCGCGTCCCTCGATGTCAGCGTGCCGCAGATCGGCGCACCCGACGTGTGGAAGGCGGGCTACGACGGCAAGGGCGTCAAGGTCGCCGTCCTGGACACCGGCGTGGACACCGGACACCCGGACCTCGCGGGCAGGATCGCGGAGTCCGAGAGTTTCGTACCCGGCGAGGGGGTGCAGGACGGGTTCGGCCACGGCACGCATGTGGCCTCCACCATCGTCGGTTCGGGCGCGGCCTCGGGCGGCCGGTACAAGGGAGTGGCGCCGGGCGCGGAGCTGGCGGTGGGCAAGGTCCTCGACGACACGGGACACGGCCAGGAGTCGTGGATCATCGCGGGCATGGAGTGGGCCGCCGACTCCGGCGCGAAGATCGTCTCCATGTCGCTGGGCGGTACGGCGTACGGCTCCTCGGATCCGCTGAGCGAGACGGTGGACCGGCTCTCGGCCGCCACCGGAACGTTGTTCGTGATCGCGGCGGGCAACGCGGGCCCGTCCGACCGGACCGTCGGCACACCGGGGATCGCGGACTCGGCGCTGACCGTCGGCGCGGTCGACAAGTCGGACAAGCTGGCCTCCTTCTCCAGCCGCGGTCCCCGGCTCGGTGACGCGGCGGTCAAGCCGGAGATCACCGCGCCGGGCGTGAACATCACGGCGGCCCGCGCCTCCGGCACCTCCATGGGCACGCCGGTCGACGACTACTACACCACCGCGAGCGGAACGTCGATGGCGACCCCGCACGTGGCGGGCGCGGCGGCGCTGGTGGCGCAGGCGCATCCGGACTGGACGGGCGAGCAGATCAAGGAGTCCCTGGCCAGTACCGCCAAGACGCAGCCGGACGCCGATGTCTTCCAGCAGGGCGACGGCCGGGTCGACGCGGTCCGGGCGGTCGAGCAGGGCGTCTTCGGGACCTCGACGCTGAGCTTCGGCACGTACGCCGACGGCGACACCGCGGTCGACAGCAAGGACATCACGTACACCAACACCACTGACACAACTGTGGAGTTGACGCTGGCGTCGACCCTCGCCGACGCGGCCCCGGGCGCCGAAACCGTCACGGTACCGGCGCACGGCACCGCCACGGCCCCAGTCTCCGTCGACCCGTCGAAGGAGACGGACGGCCGGTACTCGGGCGACATCACGGCGCGCGCCGACGGCATCCTGGTCACCACGGGCATCGGCTTCGAGAAGGCGCCGAAGACGTACGACCTGAAGGTGCACCTGGTGGGCCGCGACGGGCAGCCGATCTCCGGGATAGCGCGGTACGCCTTGCAGGAGCTGAACGGCGCGATCCCCAACGAATACGGAAACCTGACCGCCGATTCGACCTGGCAGGTCCCGGCCGGCACGTACTCCATCGTCTCCTGGATCTACGACCGCGACGCGGGCGACATGCCCGTCGGTACCTCGGTCGTCGGCAATCCCGAGATCAAGGTCGACGGGGACACCGAGATCACTCTCGACGCCCGCAAGGCGGTGGAGATCAAGCCGAAGACCAAGGAGGACTCCGAGTTCAAGGGCTTCACCACCTCCTGGCACCGCGAAGGGCCGGGCAGCTCCTTCGGGATGTCCTACAGCCAGGGCTGGTGGAACAAACACATCTACGTGGCGCCGACCAAGCCGGTCACCCAGGGATCCTTCGAGTTCTACTCCAAGTTCCGTCTGTACGCGAAGGAGTTGACGGCGAGCGTCACCGGCCCGGAGAAACAGCCGCTGTCGATGTACTACTCGCAGACGTACAACGGCTTCCCGACGAAGATCAGCGGAGAGCACACGGTACGGGCGGTGGACGCGGGCGGCGGCACGGAGGCCGACTTCGCAGGGCTCGACGTCAAGGGCAAGGTCGCGGTGGTCGCGCTCGGCGCCACCGAGCGGTCGGACAGCGCCCTGGCCAACGCGACGGCAGCCGGGGCGAGTTACCTCATCACCTACCGCAAGACCCCCGGTTTCTGGCTCGAAGCCGTGGACCACGCGACCACCGTCCCGCTGATGATCGCCACCGGCGAGGAGGGCGCCAAGCTCACCAGCCTGCTGCAGACCGGCAAGAAGGTGACGCTGAAGCTGGGCGGCACGCCGGTCAGTCCGTACGTCTACAACGCGCTGTTCGCGCAGAGGGACGCCATCTCCGCGAACCAGACGTACCGCCTCGACAGCTCCAACACGGTCAAGCACACGGCCCGTTACTACGGGTCCCAGGCCGGCGCGATGGGCTACGACATCGCGTACTCGTTCCGTCCCTGGCAGATCTACGGCTTCGAAACCGGCGAGTACATGCCGCTCGGCACGGCGCGCACCGAGTACTACAACGTCGACCCCGACACCCGCACCTGGCACGTCGTCTACCCCGACTGGCGGGCGAACCAGGGCCAGTGGAGTCCCCTGCGGACCTTCAGCAAGGCGGGCACGGAACCCGCCGAGGACTGGCTGCGCCAGATCGTCCGCCCGGCGAGCAGTGAGGAGTACGGCCCCTCCGTCCGCACCGGCGACAAACTCACCTTGTCCGTACCGGAGTTGAGCGACTCCACGACCGGCCACTACGGGCGCGTGGACGGTACGCAGGACACCGCGAAGGGCAAGCTGTACGCGGACGGACAGCTGGTCGGCGACTCGGCGCTCGGTGGCTACGGCGTCTTCGACGTCCCGGCGGCGAAGGCCTCGTACCGCTTCGTGCTCGACGCCCAGCGCAGGGCCGTCTGGTCGCGGTACTCGACCAGCACGCACACCGAGTGGTCGTTCGCCTCGGCGCACACGGACGCGCAGACGGCGCTGCCCCTGCTCTCCGTCGACTACGACCTGCACGGGCTCGATCTGCTCAACCGCGCCGACTCCCACGGGAAGGTGAAGCTCGGGCTCTCCGTCCGGGACCATGCGGGGAGCGTCAAGGCCGACGCGCTGAAGGCCTGGGTGTCGTACGACGACGGCACGTCCTGGAAGGAGGTGAAGGTCCGGGGCGGCCGGGCGGAGATCGGGCACCCGAAGGGAGCGCAGTTCGTGTCGCTGCGGGTGCTGGCATCCGACGCCGCCGGAAACCAGGTCGACCAGACCGTGCTGCGGGCGTATGGCCTGAAGTAGGCCTGAAGCGGGACCACCGCTCACAGCGGTGCAACAGGGTTAACAGAGATCCTCTACCGTGCCGGGCCATGGCGAACACGGCGTATGAACCGGCACTCGGACAACCGGCACTCGGACGGACCCCTGCCGCGAGCCCCTGGGCCGCGGTGGGGGTCTCCGCCTTCGACGAGCGGCTTTATCGGGCGGTCCTGCACCAGCCCGACGCGGGTACGGCGGGCTGGGCGCTGCTGACCGGCGGCTCCAGATCCCAGGTCCGCGACGGCTGCGAACGACTGCTGGACCTGGGGCTGTTGCAGCCGCCCGACTCGGTCGGCGGGCTGCGGGCCGTCGACCCGCGGGTGGCGATCCGCGCCCTGATCCGCCGCCGCGAGACCGAGTCCGAACTGCTGGCCGCCACCGCGCAGGAGATGTCGACGGCGTACGACGCGGGGCTGCTGCGCGAGCGGCCCGGGCGCCTGGTCGAGGTGGTGGAGGGCGAGGGCGCCAACGCCGCTCGGCTGGAGGAGTTGTACGCCCGCGCCGAGCACGAGGTGTGCCTCTTCGACTGCCCGCCCTATCTCGCCCCGCGCACCCCGCAGTTGGACCTGCAGGCCGATCTGCTGGGCCGCGGCGTGTCCTATCGCGCGGTCTACGCGGCCACCGCGCTGGAGGATCCGGACGTCCTGTGGCACGCGTTACGGATGGTCGAACTCGGTGAACAGGCACGGGTGTTGCCCGACGTGCCAATGAAGCTGCTGGTGGTCGACCGGCGTACCGCGATGCTGCCGCTGACCGCCGCGGACGCGGGCGGCTACTGCGCGGTCCTCATCCGGCACTCGGCGGTCACCGAGGCCTTGCAGAAGCTCTTCGAGCTGGCCTGGCAGCAGGCGACGCCGCTCGGCCAGCCGGTCGCCGCCGGTGAACTCACCGAGGGCGAGCGGACGTTGACCCGGCTGCTCGCCGCCGGGATGAAGGACGAGGCGGTCGCCCGTCACCTGGGGGTGAGCCTGCGGACGCTGCGGCGCCGGGTGAGCGAGCTCCAGGAGCGGCTGGGCGCGGCGAGCCGGTTCCAGCTGGGGGTGCGGGCGGCGCAGCGCGGCTGGGTGTGACCCCCGCGGGAAAGCGAAGGGCCGCACTCCTCGTCGACGAGGAGTGCGGCCCGACTGCCGTACCGGAGCGCCTACTTGGCGATCAGGTTGCGCAGCACGTACTGAGACATGCTTCGATTGCCGTTCTTAACCCTATTCACCGCCGCCGTTTGACCTCACTCTCGACCAACCACACAAAATGCCTGGTCAGAGGCGTGCCGAGGGATACAAATAGGCACTAACTCGCAGTTGGTGAAGCACCTCAGTTCACATGCTTCGGTTGCGGTACTTGAGATCGCCACCTCCCCTGAAATCCGACGTTGCGATCGACCCGGGGTCCGAGCCGAGCTTCCGCGCTTGGCACCGGCTTCGTCGGTCATGGGTGGGCATGGCAGCGCTGCTGCGGGCAGGCGAAGACCAGTCGTCCTGAGCGAAACCGACGCGTTCGGCTGACGAGTCGAGAGCGGCTCGTACTTGAGGAAGGAGGCTGTCGGTGTGAGGTCTCAGGAGATGCTTAACCGTTTGTGCTCTGGACATGGTTGACACGTTCGGCTGAACGTCCGCTATCCCCCAACTGCCGGTGCGGCAGGGGTGCTTCCGTCGGAGTCGTGGATATACAGCAGTTGGCCGAGTACCGCTACCGGGCTGTCCGCGAAGTGCTCGGCGGGTCTCCGATCGGTGAGGTCGCGGCCCGGTACGGCACCTCGCGCCAGACCCTGCACAGCTGGCGGCGGCGGTTCGAGCAGGAGGGCATGCCCGGTCTGCTGGATCGCTCCCGCCGGCCGCGGAACAGTCCCACGCGCCTGTCCGCCGAGGTTGAGGCCGAGATCTGCGAGCTGCGCCGCCGGCATCCCCGGTGGGGTGCCCGCCGGATCTCCCACGAGCTGTCCGGCCGCGGGCTGGAGTCGGCGCCGTCGCGGGCCACGGTCCACCGGGTGCTGTCCCGCAATGGCCTGGTCCGCGCCCAGGAACAGCAGCATCCGCGCAAGTACCGCCGGTGGCAGCGTGAGGCGCCGATGCACCTGTGGCAGATGGACCTGGCCGGAAGGAAGCAACTGTTGGGTTCATCAGCTGCAGCAGACGACACAGCCGAGAACAGCAGCGATATACCACGGTCAGTTCGACACTCGGCACGCACGACCGTGAGCGTAGAGCACGCCGACAATCAGAGCGCCTCGCGAACACGATGGCCGCGCCACCCGGCCTCTCCGGTCGTACTCGAGACCTCCGGAAGGCGGGAGCCGCCAAGGCCGAGGGCGCGCCTCCTCTGTCACAGGCGCAAGTCGACCGGATCGTCGCCATCCTGCGCCAGGCAGGCTCTCAGGCCAGTGCACGTCGTGGACGCGGAGCGCCACACCGGACGGCTGGGGGCCGTGGGAGCGGTACTCGGCACCGGCGGCACGGGGTGCGGTCACGCTCCTCTCGCGTTCGCGCTCACCCAGTGCCGCAGCGCGAGCCCGCTGGTCTGGTCCTCCCTGATCGCGACCGAGACGGACTACTGGACCGGGATGGCACCGGCGATGCTGGTGATCGCCCTCGGCTTCGGGACCGGCGTCATCGCCCGGACCAGGCCGCAGTCCATGGAGTGGACCACGACAACCGGAGATCGCCTCGGCGCTGCTCACCTCCGCCCAGCACCTCGGCGTCGCCCCCGGCCTCGCGATCCTGGCGAGCGTCGCCGCTGCAGTCAACGCCGCGCCGCGACGGCTGGCGCGAGTACTTCTCGAGTTCGTCCTGGGCGACACCAATGGCCTGGCTCCGGATCAGCTCGCAGACAAGTGGCAGCAGGAGGCAGTGGCTGCCGGCAACGCTGCGTCGGCGGGCCTGCTGCGCCGTCTCTGGCTCCGCCCGGACGGGCTCCCTGCCCTCGGGGTGTGGCAGGCGACCGACCGGGAGACGCTCGACCGGGCGCTCGAGGGTCTCCCTATGGCTCCGTGGCTCATGATGCCGGTCACTCACCTGGATCCACACCCGAGCGACCCCGTCGAGCAGGCGTTCGCAGTGTGACGAGAAAGCCCTCGCTCTATCGAGCATGCACGATTTCTTGGACTAGCTGCGCGAGCCCTCCAAGCTGACGAAGCCGCTTCACGCAGAGACTTCCCCTCCGCGGAGTGATCGGGGAGATCGAGTCGCCCTTCCCCAAGGCCGCGCCGCCCTCGAGTGAAGTCAAAGTCCCCGGTCGCGGCAGCCACACAGCGATCATCCCAATCGGATGCGCGCTCACCGACGATGTGCGACGCTGCGAAGCGCGCCTACTTCGTCTCGTTCGGGTGGCTCGTGTGCACCTGCTCCAGGAAGACCGTGCGCTCGTGGACGTAGAACCAGATGCGCGCGGTGCCCTTCGCAGTCGGTTTGTGCTGCCACCGCTCATGGGTCGCGCCGCCACGCTCGATGACGCCGAGCTCACCCTTGAGCCGATAGTTCGTCGGCGTCGTGGACAGTGGCGTCCGCGTGAGGAAGTCCCAGGTCTCCGTCATGGGGTTGCGGATCGTCGCGACGAGGTCGCGCCATCCCTTCTGCGCGTCGGCTGTGGCGAAGCGGATCTCGTACTCGATCTTCTTCGGAGGGCGAGGAACCAGCTCGCCCTTCCTGGCGGCCGCCACGGCTACGGACGCTCCACGGTCTCATCGTCGTCGAGCCACTCCAGACCGGCGCTGCCGCTGCTGAGCCCGGCCGCGACGGCGGTGGCCGTCTCCTTCCAGGAGGTCAGCTCTGCGATCGCGAGGTGCGGCTGACCGGTGGAGAACGACGCGCGCGCCGCATCGACGAGGTCCTGCGCGCAGGACTCCCGGTCGGCCGGCGACAGCGCGAGCATCCAAGGGAAGGCCTTGGACATCCGCTCGGCGAGCGAGCCGCGGTCGTCGAGGGTGACGGTGATGAGCTGCGCGGCAAAGTTCAGCAAGCGGGCACGACCCTCGGCCTCGCGCTGCGACATCAGGACCAGAGCCTCGCCGTCGCGCCGGGTCACCGTCACGGGGTGGTCCTCGGCCTCGGCGAAGACCTCGGCGGAGTGCTTGCTCAGGTCCGAGGAGCGCCGAGTCGCCACGGGGAGGTCTGCTGCGATGGTCATGGATCCATAGTATTCGGAACGTATTCGGAAGTCCAGTGGAGGCCGCGAAGTGCGTGCGCCAGACTCGACCTCCGGATGCGGTCCGATGTCAGATCTCAGCCTTCCTTGATGCTTGAGTCAGACCCGAACTCACAGCCGGTCGATCGTCGAGATGGGGAGCGCACTTACAGAGCTGCCTACCTGCCATGCACAAGCAGGTCGCGGGTCTCGTCCGTGGGCAGCGCTTCGACCGGCAGCGCGACTCGACCAGAGAGGTCATTGCGGATCTCGTCCAGGAAGTGCGCCAGGTAGCGCCGGTACAGCTCGCCGATGTCGTCGCGAGAGTCGACGATGCCCGCACCGTCGTGAACGGTGAACGGTGCTCGAGATGGCGGTCACGCCAATGTGGGGTATTCCAAGGGCCTGTCTCGATTTTGGCTCTGGCCCGTAGTCGGTGGTAGCTGTCTGTGACGTGGGCTATTGGAGCAGGATGCGGTGGCGGAGGAGGGGAAAGCCGGCCCTCCCGTGCATCTGCCTCGTGATCATTTTGGTGCGGGTGTTGACGCCTTCGGTGCGGCCGTTGTGGTACGGCAGAGTCAGGCCGGCGTCGACGGCGCCCCGGTCGAGTTCCAGCCCGTTGGCGAAGGAGTGCAGGTGGGGCAGGTCAGTGGCACGGACCTGGGCGATCCACTCGGTGAGCTTGGCATCGTTGCCCTCCGCCGGGGAGAGGAGCTGGGCGAACTCTCCCGCGAGGCGGGCGAGTCCCCTCAACTCCAGGCAGGAAGAGATGAGTTCCCGCAGGAAGGCTGCGTCCTTGTCGCGGAGGTTCTCGGGGCGGGACAGGAGGAGCCGGGAAAAGCGCTGCGGGGTCGTGACCGGCCGTTCGCCCTCGATGCGGCCCTGCGTGACGTACTTGTACTTCGCGGGCGAGGGCGAGGCCGATGCCCGTTGGGTGCAGATCAGATCTTATGAGGGTGTCGCCGATCAGGGCGTGAGTATGCGTTGGTCGCGGTAACACGCCTGGTGGTTGCGGGCGAACTCCTGTTTCTCGTGCCAGGACCAGTAGGTGTCGAAGTCGCCGTTGGCGCGTAGGGCACGGAGCTTGAGCACGGCTTCGGCTCCGGGCAGGCCCCAGCGGGCCCCGGTGAGGTCGAGTCGGTCCTTGACCAGGTGGCGGCAAGCTCCTTCGATGATGCCAGTGGCGATGGGCCAACCGCGTTCCAGCGCGGTGTCGTAGCGCAGGTACTGGGCCTTGTTACGGAGGCAGCCATATTCGAGCACGTGGATGAGGTCGATGACGATGTTCACGTGGCTGGCAGCTGGCAGTAGGGGCAGGTCGGCGGGCATGGCTCCAGGGCCCGCGGTACGCGACCGGAGCGATGCGTCACGGGCTTTCGAAATTTCGAAGGTGCTGACGACTCAATCGGTGGCCGGGGGCTGGGCTGTGCTGCTGCGCTCGACCAGGCTGGTGGCCAGGTCCACGCGCGGCGCGGACGGTGGGTTGCCGCGGGCGAGGTCGATCACCATGCGCGTGGCGACCTCGGCCATCTCGGTCAACGGCTGGCGGACGGTGGTCAGGGGTGGGCCGACCCAGCGGGCGATGGGCAGGTCATCGAAGCCGACGACGCTGAGATCGTCCGGGATGCGCAGGCCCAACTCCCGTGCGGCCTCGTAGAGGCCGAGCGCCTGCAGGTCGTTGCCGGTGAAGATCGCGGTGGGCCGGTCCTTGGGGCGCAGGAGCTCCAGGCCCATCAGGTAGCCGGTTTCGTGGTAGAAGTTGCCCTCGCGGATCAGCGCGGGATCGAAGGCCACGCCGGCCATCTCCAGCGCGGCCCGATAGCCGTCAATCCGGGCGCGGCTGCACATCATCCGCCATGGTCCGGCGATCATGCCGATGCGTCGGTGGCCCAGGTCGAGCAGGTGGCGGGTGGCGGCGAGGCCGCCGTTCCAGTTGGTCGTCCCGACCGCCGGAACGTGCTGACCGGGGTCCCCGGCCGGGTCCATCACCACGAACGGGATGTCGCGACTGGTCAGCTGCGCCTGCTGGGCCTCGTCGAGCCCGGACAGCACCAGGACCACGCCGGTGGGGCGGCGGGCGAGTACCCCGTCCATCCAGGACTGCCCGAGGCTGAGCCGGCCCGAGGACTCCGACAGGACTACGCTCATTCCCTCTTCGCGGACGACGTTCTCGACCCCGCGGATGACTTCCATCGCCCAGGCGCTCTCGAGCTCGTGGAACACCAGCTCCAGCAATGGGCTGGACGGGGCGCTGTTGCTGCGGCGCCGCTGGTAGCCGTACTGATGCAGCAGCTCCTCCACCCGCTCCCGTGTGTCGGGGGCGACGTCCGCGCGGCCGTTGACGACCTTCGAAACAGTCGGTGTGGACACGCCCGCCTCGCGCGCGATTTCGGCGAGTGTCGCCGACCTGGTCACGAGCCCTCCTGTGCTGCTGGTGTGCGAAGTACGAAGTCGTTGCGACTGTACGGGACGGATGCTTGCTGGTCAGGGCCTCAGCCGGTACGTCCGAATCGAGACCGTCCAAACCCTTGACGGAGATCAATGTTACGCCTAGGTTCCCCGCATTGTTCGGAAATCTCTTCGAAATTTCGACGGAGTGGCAGGCGATGGGTTCTCTTCGCGTGACGGTTCGCAATGGTGCGACCCGGAATAGATTCGCCGCAGTAGCGGCAACGACAGCGCTGGTGCTCGGTTCGACCGCCGCGTGCAGCGGCGGCTCCACGTCGGCGTCCGCCGGCTCCGGGACGATCCACGTCCTCGTCTACGGGGATGCCGCGAACAAGGTCGAGAAGCAGATCGTCGATACGTTCAACAAGACCTCGAAGGTCAAGGTGGTGCTGGACACCGTCCCCGGCGCCGACTACCAGCAGAAGCTCAACACGATCATCAACACCCCGCAGGCCCCGGACATCTTCTTCAACTGGGGCGGCGGCAGCATCGCACCCTTCGCCAAGCACAACCTCCTGCTCCCCCTGGACGACATGATCGCCAAGGACCCGGGGCTCAAGTCCAACTTCCTCCCCTCGGTGTTCAACACCGCGGTGATCGACGGCAAGTCCTACGGTGTCCCGATGCGCGGCACGCAGCCCGTGCTGCTCTTCAACAACAAGAAGGTCCTGGCGAGCGCCGGCCTGAGCGTCCCGCAGACCTGGGACGACCTGATCAGCGACGTCAAGGTGCTCAAGGCCAAGGGCCTGACCCCGATCGCGCTCGGCGGCGCCGACCAGTGGCCCACACTCATGTGGTTCGAGTACGTCTTCGACCGGGTCGCCGGTCCGGACCTGTTCCGGAAGGCGCTCGCCGGTGACAAGAGCGCGTGGGCCGGCCCGGACAGCCAGAAGGCCCTGGGCATGCTGAAGCAGCTGAGCGACGCCGGCGCATTCGGCAGCAACTTCGACTCGGCGAAGTTCACCGACGGCGGGTCCCCGGCGCTGCTGGCCAAGGGCAAGGCCGCCTTTGAGCTGATGGGCTCCTGGGAGTACTCCACCCAGCAGTCCAACAACCCCGACTTCGCCAAGAACGACCTCGGCTACAGCGCCTTCCCGACCGTCAGCGGCGGCAAGGGCGACCCGAAGGACGTCGTCGGCAACACCAACAACTTCTACTCCGTCCTGAAGAAGACCAAGCACCCCGACGCCGTGGCGGCCTTCCTCAAGCTCATGTACTCCGACGAGTTCGTGAAGGCCCAGCTCGGCATCGGCAACCTGCCGACCACCACGAACACCGGCAACTTCCTGTCCACCTCGGCCAGCCCGGACTACTCGAAGTTCCAGTTCAACCTGGTCAAGGCGGCCCCGTCGTTCCAGCTGTCCTGGGACCAGGCCTACCCGCAGGCGGTGGCGACGCTGCTCCACAGGGCCGTTCAGGAGTTCGTCGACGGCAAGATCGACGCCAACGGCTTCATCCAGGCGATGCAGTCGCTGTCCACCTCCTGAGTAGGACTGATGAGCTCACCTTCTCTCGCAGCCGTGTCCGGCCGCCGCCCCAAGGCGCGCCGGGCCGGCGTCGGGGTGACCCGCCCGGGCTTCGCCTGGGCGGTACCCGCGACCGTCTTCTTCCTGCTGTTCGCGATCCTCCCGCTGGTGCTGGTCGCGGTGCTGTCCTTCACCAGCTGGGACGGCCTCACCTCGCCGCACTTCAACGGCCTGGCGAACTGGACCAAGCTGATCCACGACCCGGTGATGACCCAGAGCATCTGGCTCACCCTCGTGCTCACCGTGCTCGGGGTCGTGACGCAGACGCCCATCAGCATCCTGCTGGGCGTCTGGGCGGCCGGCCCCCAGCGCAACCGGGCCGTGCTGTCCGCGATCTTCTTCGTCCCCCTGCTGCTCTCGGCGACCGCGGTCTCGGTGCTGTGGCGCGCCCTGCTCGACCCCAACTTCGGCATCCCGGGCCAGCTTCCCTGGCTGTTCGGCAACGGCAACCTGCTCGGCAGCCAGGCCGGTTCGATCGCGGTGCTGACCTTCGTCGGAACGTGGCAGTTCACCCCCCTGCACGCGCTGCTCTACCAGGGCGGCGCCCGCGCGGTTCCGCAGGTGCTCTACCAGGCCGCGGCGATCGACGGGGCAGGTACCGTGCGGCAGTTCTTCCACATCACCCTGCCGCAACTGCGCAACACCATGATCACCTCGATGATCCTCATGGTCGTCGGCGGGCTGACCACCTTCGACACGGTGCTGATCCTCACCCAGGGCGGCCCCGGCACGGACACCACGGTCAGCGCCTACTACATGTACGAGCAGGGCTTCAAGGATTACGACTTCGGTGCCGGCTCGGCCATCGCGCTGGTCCTGGTCGTGGTCGCCACCCTCATCTCCCTGGCCGTGGTCCGGCTCTCCGGCTACGACAAGATGCGCAGCACGGCGGAGGGGATCTGATGCGGCAGCGCCCCAACTACCTTGCCGGACTGGGCTCCCTGACATGGCTCGCTCTGATCGGCCTGCCGCTCTACGTGCTGCTGATCGCGACCCTGCGCACCACCTCCAACTACTCCACCCAGGGCCCGCTGAGCTTTCCGTCGAAGCTGACCCTGAGCAATTACCTCAACGCGTTCTCCAACGGCTTCGGCCAGGACTTCCTCAACACCCTGATCGTCACCGTCAGCGTCGTCGGCATCGTGCTGGTGGTGGTGCCGCCGCTCGCCTACGCCGTCGTGCGCGCCCAGGGCCGGACCATCACCGTCGTGTTCCGGGTCTTCCTGCTGGGACTCGCGGTCCCCGCGCAGGCGGTGATCGTGCCGATGTTCTACGTGATCAGCCAGGCCGGGCTCTATGACCACCTGATCGGCGTCATCCTGCCCACCGCCGCTTTCTCGCTGCCGGTGTGCACCCTGGTGCTGACCGGGGCGATGCGCGACATCACCCCCGAACTGTACGAAGCCATGGCGATGGACGGAGCCTCCCCGTGGCGGGTCTTCAGGCAACTGGTCCTGCCGCTGTCGAAGGGCGGACTCTCCTCCATCGTCGTCTTCTCGGCCCTCCAGGCCTGGAACGGCTTCCTCTTCCCGCTGATCCTCACCCAGTCGGACTCGACCAAGGTGATCACCCTCGGTCTGTACAACTTCCAGACCGAACACGGCGTCGACGTCCCCGGACTGCTCAGCGCCGTGGTGCTGTCCATGCTCCCCATCTTCATCGTCTACCTGTTCGCCCGCCGCGCCCTGGTGCAGGGGCTCATGGGGGTCGGAGGAAAGTGACCGGCAACAAGAACCCCACCGTCGAGCTCGCCGCCCCTGTGTGGCAGGACGTCTCGCTCGACCCCGCGATCAGGGCCAACGCTCTGATCGCGGCGATGACCCTGCGGGAGAAGACAGCGCAGTTGGTCGGCGTCTGGGTGGGCGCCTCCGACGAGGGCGGCGAGGTCGCCCCGCACCAGCACGAGATGGAGGAGCCGCCGGACCTGGACGAGCTGCTGCCGCACGGTCTGGGCCAGCTGACTCGGCCCTTCGGCACCGTTCCCGTGGACGCCGCCGTCGGTGCGCTCTCGCTCGCCCGCTCCCAGCAACGCATCGTCGCCGCCAACCGCTTCGGCATACCCGCGATCGCCCACGAGGAGTGCCTGGCCGGGTTCGCGGCCTGGGGGGCGACCGCCTACCCGGTCCCGCTGTCCTGGGGAGCGGCCTTCAACCCCGAGCTGGTGCGCACCATGGCCACCGCCATCGGGACCGACATGCGCTCCGTCGGCGTCCACCAGGGCCTCGCCCCCGTGCTCGACGTAGTGCGCGACGCCCGCTGGGGCCGCGTCGAGGAGACCATCGGCGAGGACCCATATCTGGTCGGCACCATCGCCACCGCCTACGTGCAGGGCCTGGAGACCGCCGGGATCGTCGCCACGCTCAAGCACTTCGCCGGCTACTCCGCCTCGCGGGCCGGCCGCAACCTCGCACCGGTCACCATGGGCGCCCGCGAGCGCGCCGACGTCATCCTTCCCCCGTTCGAGATGGCGCTACGCGAGGGCCGACCGCGCTCGGTCATGCACGCCTACACCGACACCGATGGCATCCCCTCGGCCGCCGACCAGGAACTGCTCACCGGTCTGCTCCGGGACACCTGGGGCTTCGACGGGACGGTGGTCGCGGACTACTTCGGCATCGCCTTCCTCAAGCTCCTGCACGGCGTCGCCGGAAGCTGGGACGAGGCCGCCGGGCTCGCCCTCGCCAGCGGCGTCGACGTCGAGCTGCCGACCGTCAAGACCTTCGGACAGCCGCTGCTCGACGCGGTCGAGGCCGGCACCGTCCCCGAGGAGCTGATCGATCGCGCCCTGCGCCGGATCCTCATCCAGAAGGCACAGCTCGGCCTGCTCGACCCCGACTGGAACCCGGTTCCGCAGGCGCTCTCCGGAGCGGATCTGGCCGTTCCCGAGGCGCTGCGCGGCAGCGTCGACCTGGACCCCCCGGCCAACCGGCGGCTGGCGCGCGAGCTGGCGGAGCAGGCCGTCGTGCTGCTGCGCAACGACGGCACGCTGCCGCTCGGCCGCCCCCGCCGGATCGCGCTGATCGGCCCCAACGCCGACACCCCGACGGCCGTGCTGGGCTGCTACTCCTTCCCCGTGCACGTCGGCTCGCAACACCCCGAGGTCCCGACCGGCATCGCACTGCCCACGCTGCGCGAGACCTTGGCGGCCGAGTTCCCCGACGCCGAGATCTTCTCCGCGCCCGGTGCGACGGTCGACGGCGACAGCACGGCCGGCTTCGCCGAGGCGGTCGCGGCGGCCCGCATGGCCGACGTCGTGGTGCTCGCCCTGGGGGACCGCGCCGGCCTGTTCGGCCGCGGCACCAGCGGCGAGGGATGTGACGCCGAATCGATGCAACTGCCCGGCGTGCAGCAGCAGTTGCTCGACGTCCTGCTGGATGCCGGCGCGCCCGTGGTGCTCGTCATGCTGGCGGGCCGCCCTTACGCACTGGGTCGCGCCGACACGGAGGCAGCGGCGATCGTGCAGTCCTTCTTCCCCGGGGAGGCGGGCACCGAGGCGATCGCCGGCGTGCTCAGCGGGCGGGTGAACCCCTCCGGACGGTTGCCCGTGAGTGTGCCGCGGCACAAGGGTGTCCAGCCCTCCACCTACCTGGCCGCCCGGCTGGCCCAGGACAGCGACGTGTCCAGCACCAGTACCAGCGCGGCCTACGGGTTCGGGCATGGGCTCGGCTACACGGAATTCGAGTGGTCCGCGCTCGACGTCAGCGTCGCGGAGACCGGCACCGACGGCAGCTTCCGGATCGCCTTCGAGGTCCGCAACACCGGCGAACGCTCCGGCTGCGAGGTGGTGCAGTTCTACCTGCACGACCCGGTGGCCTCCGTGGTCCAGCCGGTGCAGCGCCTCGTCGGCTACCGGCGCCTCCCGCTCGAAACCGGGGAAGTCTGCCGAGTCCTCCTGGAACTGCCCGCGGATCTGGCCTCCTTCACCGGCCGCGGGGGCCGTCGCATCGTGGAACCCGGCGAGCTGGAGCTGCGGATCTCCGCCAGCAGCACCGACCACCGCATCACGGTCCCGCTGCGCCTGACCGGCCCGGTCCGGGAGGTCGACCACACCCGCAGGCTGCACCCCGTCGTCACCGTCGAGTGCCGCTGACGCAACGAGAGGCCGCGCGTGTACACCGACCTGCCCGAGGCCGAGCTGCGGCGCTACCACAGCAGCCAGACCGAACGTACGCCCACCTCCAGATGGACACGCGCGGGCAGGGCTCGGGCTGGAGCCGGGGCGCGACCCCCGACTCCGGCCCGACCGGGCCGGAGGTCCCCGGCGTGATGACCCGAGGCATCAGCTCGCCGCGCACCTACTACTACCGCCGATTGCTCACCGACGCGGTCCGGGCCGTGGACGCCGTCCGCCGGCTGGAGCGCGTCGACCCCGACCGGGTCGCCGGTACCGGACGGGCGACGAGTGAGTCGCTGGACCTTCGGGCCAGCGACCGGGGGAGTCCACGCCGAGGTCCTGAACCTCGGTGCCGACCTGCACGCCCTGCACGCCCCCGACCGGGACGGCGCGTCCGCCGATGTCGTGCTCAGCCCCCGCGACCCGGCCCAACTGCTGGGCGGGGCCCGCTACTTCGGTGCGACGGTGGGGCGCTACGCCAATCGCGTTGCGCGCGGCGAACTGCCCCTCGACGGCATCGTGCACCGCTTGGAGGCGCAGGCCGACGGCACCACCCTCCACGGGGCCCCTTGCGCACCGGGTCCGCCCCCTCCTGCAGCAGCGCGGTGATCAGCTTTCCGAACTGACGCGGACTCAACCCGGTGAACGGGGCGGTCCAGGACGGTTCCGACGCCGTGATCAAACCAGCCATGACATGATCATCTCACCCGTGACCAGCAGTTACGGCACCCCTTGGACTCGCTCCACGGCGCCCGGCGGCCCGAAAGGAACAGATTCTGTGCGTACGTACGACAACCCTGTGATCAGCGGGTTCCACCCCGATCCGAGCGTGTGCCGGGTCGGTGACGACTACTACCTGGTGTGCTCCAGCTTCGAGTACTTCCCCGGGCTGCCGCTCTTCCACAGCAAGGACCTCGTGCACTGGGAGCAGCTCGGCAACGTGCTCGACCGGCCCGAGCAACTGCCGCTGCCTCTCCCCGGCGCCAAGGCGTCCGGCGGCCTCTACGCCCCCACGATCCGCCACCACGACGGCCGTTACTGGGTCATCAACACCAATATCGACGGCGGCGGCAACTTCGTCGTCTCGGCCGAGCGGCCCGAGGGGCCGTGGAGCGACCCGGTGTGGATCGACCTGCACGGGATCGACCCCGATCTGGCGTGGGAGGAGGACGGCACCTGCTGGTGCGCCTTCTCCGGGCCCGAAGGCGGCATCAACATGGCCAGCATCGACCCGGTCAAGGGGGAGGTGCTGGAGGGGCCCTTCGCCACGTGGTCGGGCAGCGGCCTCAAGTTCCCCGAGGCGCCGCACCTCTACCGCATCGGCGACTGGTGGTACCTGCTGATCGCGGAAGGCGGCACCGAACGCGGCCACAGCGTGTCCATCGCCCGCGGCCGCTCGCCGCGTGGTCCCTGGGAAGGCGCACCCGCCAACCCCCTGCTGTCCCACAGCGGTACCGCCCGCTCCATCCAGAACACCGGCCACGCCGACCTGGTGGAGGCTCCCGACGGCAGTTGGTGGATGGTGCTGCTCGGCGTCCGGCCCCGCGGCTTCACGCCCGACGTGCACGTACTCGGCCGCGAGACGTTCCTGACCCCCGTGGAGTGGGACGAGGACGGCTGGCCCGTCGTCGCGCCCGTTCCCGAGAGCCACGCGGCCCCGGGCGGTGCCTGGCACCCCGTTCCGGCCCTGCCCGCCCGCGACGACTTCGACGAGTCCGCTCTCGCGCCGCAGTGGGTCTCACCGTTCACCCGCCCGGAGGGCTCCTGGTCGCTCACCAAGCGCCCTGGCTGGCTGGCCCTCAGCGCCACCGGCGCCACCCTCGACCGCCCCGGGTACACCTTCGTCGGCCGCCGCCAGCAACACCACGACTGCCGCGTCACCGCTGCGATCGACCCGGGTACGGGACGCGGCGGCCTCTGCGTGCGCCTGGACGAAGCCCACCACTACGAACTGGAGGTCGGGAACGGAGAGGCCAGCGTCGTCGCCCGGATCGGTCCGCTGCGCCAGACCGTGGCCAGCCGACCGGTCCCGTCCGGGCCGCTGACCCTCACCGTCGCTATCCGGACGTCCGACCTTGTGCCCGCGTCGCCCGAACTCACCGATGGCGGGACCACCGGCCCTGACACCGTCGCCTTCTGGCTCGGCGATCCCGACGCTTTGGACGCCCAGCTACTCGTCGAACTGGACGGGCGCTACCTGTCCACCGAGGTCGCCTGCGGCTTCACCGGCCGTGTTATCGGCATGTACGCCACCGAGGGCGCGGTCGCCTTCGACTGGTTCGAGTACGCCCCCGCCTCGGCGCCCTCCGCTTGACGCTCGACGTTCGGCCGCGTGCGACACCTGCGTCCGTGCAGGCGCAGCACGCGGCATGCCGCGAGACCCGGCAAAGGGAGTGGCCGACGATGTCGACCTGGGACGCGCCGGTGGCGGCGAGCATCCACGTTACCGCCCGCGGCTACCCCCGCGCCGTCAACAACCTCGCCGTCCAGTCCCTGCTGTCGGCCTACGCCGACAACAAATCCATCGTCGACGAAGTCGCCGCCCGCGCCGCCGTCGCCGAAGTCACCCAGGAATGACCACCACACGAACGGCACGATGAGCATCCCAGTGACACCGTGAACACCAACTGCCCTGCCGGACCCACCGGCAGGACAGTTTCGTCACACCACATGCTCATCCTGAATGGCAACCGCAACCCCAGGCTCATCTTGAACGGCACTCAACACTTCAGCGGACAGCCGACACCGCCCTGCAACGGGGACGAAGAAGCGACGCAAGGGCATCGATGACGCCGGCGGCTACCTCCGTAACAAGGCCCAGTACCTGCGCTACGACACCGCGCTGGAACGCGGTTGGGTGCAGATCCAATGAGGGCGCTGTCGATCAGGACAGGCGCAGGACCTCTTCCACCGTGTCGTGCAACCGGCGGGTGGTCACGAGCGCTTCGGCGAGGACGGGGCGCAGCCGGGCGTCGTCGTCCTGCTCCAGACCGGACTCCAGCGTGAGCTGAAGACCGGCCAGGGGCGTACCTAGCTGATGGGAGGCGTTGGCCGTGAAGTCCCGTTCGTGTCGCAGGAGTTCGAACAGGCTGTGCAGCATCTCGTTGTGGGTGCGGGCGACCTGGTCGATCTCGGCGATGCTGCTGAGGGCCGCCCGGGCATTGAGGTGTCCTTCAGCGACGGCCCGGCAGTGCCGGGAGAGGTCCTCCAGCGGCGCGGCCAGGGCTCGTGCCTGACGGCGGGCGACGAGAACGGCGACGGCCAGCGCGACCACGGCCACGCCCAGCAGAGCCGCCCAGGTCAGAAACACCCGGTCGCGTACGGCAGCGACCGGGGAAGACGCCCGTACGACACCGATTACCTGCTCGGCGTGCGAGACGGGCACGGCGACGACCAGGTCACCGCCCGAACGCGTCCGGACGGCCGCACCGCCGAGGGCCCGGTGGACGGGAGAGTCAGCGGTCGCGGGTCCGCTGCCACCGCGCAACCGCGCCTGGGGGTCGTACAGGCCGAGGTGCCCGCCGGCCGGGGGTGCGGGCACTTCAACGGGGTCGCCGGTCACGTAGTCCGGGCTCACGCGGACGGCCCCGGCCAGGGCGGCCCGCTCGAGAGTGTCGCGCTGGTCGGCGTACAGGGACGAGCGGATGGCCAGGGCCGGGGGGACGGCGAGGAGGACGACGGCGACCAGGGCGACGACGGCGACTCGCACCACGCGCAGTCTCATGTCCTCATCGTGCGGCCCGCCAGGCGGCCCCGACCACGCACGCTGCACCTTTTGCCGTCGTCTAACCGTCGGCGAGCAGGGCGTTAACCGGCCCGCTCCTAGCGTCGACGGTACGACCGTCCGGTCCGAGGGCTCCATAGTGGAGGGCAGTGGGCCTGGCGCTTGTCGCGGCGGTGACGGCGGGCTGTTCGGGATCCGGCTCGTCGGCTACCAAGAGCTCTCCCGCCTCAAGCTCGCCGTCGTCCTCGTCGGCCGGCGGCGCGCAGAACAACGCGGCGCCCACCGAATCCAACCCGCCCGGTGACATCCCTTCCGGTGAGTCGACCCGAGGCGCGGTGCCGGGATTGCTCCCGGTCCGTTTCCTCAGGCCGCTCTCCGAACCCGCCGTGCGGCTCACACCGCAACGGGCTCTCCACGGAATCTGCCGTCAGGCTCTGTTCTTGCAGGTCAACGCCAGGGACTGGGAATCTTGCTGCCTCGGTGGCGGTATCGGGTGACGGGAACCCGCGCCAGGTCGAACAGCTCGATCCCGTCTGCCGTGATGGGGTTCCACCGCCCGGAGGGGGTGGTCAACCAACGGCGGACGTCCTTCCACTTCCATCGGTGCCGTACCATCAGCCACTTGACGACCCGTCGCCAGACGACGTTCGCCAGCATCCTGAAGGTGTGCTTGGCCACCGCGTGTTTGAAGTAGTTGGCCCAGCCGTTCAGGATCTGGTTGATCCTGATCAGTAGGTCCCTGGGGTTGGCTTGTGACGTTCTGGGGGTCAGGTCACGGATCTTGTCCTTCAACTGCCGGACTGGCCGGGCAGCGATGAAGGTATAGACGTGCTATTTATCCTTCGTGCCTGGCTTGCGGCGCCACTGGATGTGGAACCCCAAGAACCCGAACCCTCGCTCATGTGCACGACCTGGGTCTTCTCTGGTGACAGCCGGAGCCCCAACGGTTCGAGCACCCGAGCGATCTCTTCGCGCAGGGCCTTGGCATCGTCGCGTTCACCATTGACAAGCACAACGAGGTGAGTCGGCGGCGGGAATCTCACCCGCCGCCGCTCGCAGAACCGTGCGGGAGCCTCTCGACTCACACGGCTCCCGTTGCCCAGCCATCAGGTCTGAGGCCGAACCGCCAGTGGGCGAACATGTTGGGATACCGGCGGGCCGTGCCAGCCAGTAGTTCTCCCGCGCGTTTCGGTCACGTCCCCTGTGATGGTGTAGGCGATCAATCGTCCGTAGCGTTCAGGGTGTTGGGGAGTGCATGGGTGGTGTGGTCGGCGTGTTCGGCGGCGTAGATGGCCGTCATGCTGCCTTCGGACAGGTAGCGGCGGGGGAAGGCGATCCATTCGTCGTGCATCTCGCTGAGCACGGCGGTGACCAGCCGTTCGAGCGCTGCCGGGTTGGGGAAGACCTGCACGACGTCGGTGCGGCGCTTGATCTCGCGGTTGATCCGTTCCAGGGGATCTGAGGACTGGATCTTCTTCCAGTGGGAGATGGGGAAGGCGGCGAAGGCGGTCAGGTCCTCCTTGGCCTCCAGGAGCATCGTCCTCACCTTGGGGAACTGCCGTCCGAGCATGTCGGCCACTGCATCGAGCTGGTGGTAGACGGATTCGGCAGTGGGCTGGGCGAAGATGGTGCGGATGGTCGCAGCGACCATTTCCCCGGATCCCTTGGGTATCACGGAGAACACATTCCTCAGGAAGTGAACACGACAACGCTGCCAGGCGGCGCCGAGCATGACCTTGCGGATCGCGGCCACCAGGCCGCTGTGACTGTCGGAGATGACCAGACGGACCCCGCCCAGGCCGCGTTCGCGCAAGGAGCGCAGGAACTCGCTCCAGAACGCCTCGGTCTCGCTGTCCCCGACCTCCCCCACTCTCGACTTCGCTCGAGCGGGGGGACCCCCATCGCCCAGCACCTCACGGCCGCCGTCCTCGGTGATGCCGGTGGCGATGACCACGGCCTGGGAGACGATCCGGTGGTTGACGCGCACCTTGCAGTAGGTGGCGTCCAGGTAGAGGTAGGGGAAGCGACTGTGGTCCAGGGGCCGGCCGCGGAAGATGGTGAGCTGTTCGTCCAGGTCACCGCAGATCCGAGAGACCTCACTCTTGGAGATGCCGCTGTCCGCGCCAAGCGCCTTGACCAGGTCGTCGACCGAGCGGGTGGACACCCCGTGCACGTACGCCTCCATGATGACCGCATACAGGGCCTGGTCGATGCGGCGGCGCCGTTCCAGCAGGCTGGGGAAGAAGCTGCCGCTGCGCAGCTTCGGTATCGCCAGGTCCAGATCGCCGGCCTGGGTGGCGAGGGTCTTGTCGCGATGACCGTTGCGGTAGCCGGTGCGGTCCTGGGTGTGCTCGTTCCACTGAGCGCTGATCCGGCCGCTGAGCTCGGCCTCGATCAGCTCTTGCAGCATGCGCTCGGCGACGTTGCGGACGAGCTCGATCCCGTCCGCCGTGCGTAGTGACTCCAGCAGGCGTTGTAGGTCAGACTGGGACAAGGCCATCGGGCACCTCCCGGGTTGAACTGGCCGTTCACCAGGGAGATTTGCACGGTGGCCTGCCCTATGCGCAGGGAGCGGAAGCCGTCACCGGATGCACGCCCCGGGCACCCGCCCGCGCACACCCACACGGTGATCGCCTACACCATCACGCGGGACGCCATCACTCGAACGGCCGATCTCTCCGATACCCTGCTTGAAGACTCCTTCCGCACATACCAGCAGGTCGCGGGCAGTTTGGAGAACGACGGTGAAGCCGCACCGGTCGGGATCGGTGCCCGGCCTGGACTCCGCCGCCTCGATCATGGTGCGGCGCAGGAGCTGGTAGAGGGTGAGCAGGGCCCACATCCCCTGCTCGACGCCGACCGGGTCGTGCGAGCGCAGGACACGTCCGTCAAGGATGGTGTGACGCAAGGCGTAGTAGGCGCTCTCGTGCTCCCAGCACTCGTGATACAGGTGCACAAGGCGGTCGGCGGGGTGACGGCGGACTGTGAGCGATCACGAATTACGTGATCGTTCACACGGACGTCCAGCAGCGTGGTTGCCAGACGGTAGGAGCCCTCGAAGCTGCTGCCATCGGTGCACCTCCGGGTGGGGCTGAAGACTGCTCTGATCACGGCCCGGGTGCCAGTCTCGACCAGTGTCATCAGCTCGACCTGGGGATAGCCGCCGTGCGGGCACCGCCCCAGCCAGCCCCGGTTGCGCTCGCTGTCAGGCACCTTGATCGAGCTGCAGCCGTCGAACGACACCGTCCGATACGGGCCGAACCGTACCCCCGATGTGGTCGGCCGGGCCAACGGCCCGGCCAGCACCTCGAACAACGCCCGCACCGGCGCGCTGCCGAGCCTGCGGCGCAGATCACGTAGCGCTTTCGTACTCGGGCAGACGACCGGCATCCCCCACAGACCGGCGGTCAGCTTGACCCAGACCAGCCGGTAGCCGATCTCGGGGAACAGGCACATCGCCAGGAGGAAGTAGACGCCGACCCGCGAGGGCAGATCGCGCAACCGCCGCTGCACGGTCATGGTCTCGGACAAGATCGCGTCGACCAGCTCGAACGGCATGATCGGCGTCAGTTCTCCCAGATGTCCGGGAGCGAACCGGTCCGCGGCCACAGTCACCGTACGGGTGATGTCCGTCAGCTCCGACGGCGAGACACAATGAACAGGCAACGGAGCTCCTCGCGGGACAAGCTGTCTTGGACGACTGCCTGTACCAACGAGCTCCGTTGCTCCACGTCAAGAACCCGTCGACACCCCTTGCGTGACCTGCAGAAACGCTAACTAACCGGCCTCGGGGAAAGCCCCCAATGCGGTTACACCACCGCAGAGACATGACCATGCCAAGTCCGTGTCGGATCGGTGACGTCGCTCGCGCAGCACGTCGGGACAGCCCTCGTCTTCAGCGGAATCTGGAAGTGGTCACTGTCGAGAGCGTCTCGCTGGCTGCTCCTGCCGAGAACCACTGGTTCGTGGAACGTGCTGGCATGGCGTGCTGACTTGCGCGATGGTGACTCTGGCCGAACCAGGTGACAGCCCGTGCGCGCGTATCCGCGCGTCGAGCACCTTGCCGGAAATGGTCACCTGGTGTCCTGTCCCGACCGAGCCGGGCCGGCCGTCGGAGGCGGCCTGCCCGGCGATCACCGCGGCTGCCTCCCGTACGGAGGCGTGAGCAGCGGTACTCAAAACCGTTGGTCAGCGTGCGAGGAACGACAGCAGCGACGCGGTGGTCCGCTGCGGCTGCTCTTCCCAGATCCAGTGTCCGGAGCCGGCGATCACCGCGCCGGTGACATTCGTGGCGTAGTGCCGGACCTGATCGGCCACCGAGTTGCCCAGACTGCCCGCGCCTCCGAGCGCCAGGACCGGGACGGTGAGCTTGGTGCGGCCTTGAGCGGCGACGTCGACGTTGTCCGTGTGGAAGGCGCGGAAGTACTCGAAGCTGGCCTTGAGATGGGCCGGATCGCGCAGGGCGGCGGCGTACACGGCGACATCACGCGGGTCCTCGGCCGCCTTGTTGACGGTCAGCCAGTCCATGAACCCGGCGACCCACTTCTTCTCATGGCCGTGAATAGTGGCTTCCGGCAGGCCGTTGGTCAGGGAGAAGAATCCGAAATTCCAGAAGCCGGGACCATTGGAGGTCAGCGACGGGTAGGTGTAGACGATGGAGTCCGGTATCGGGGCCTCGGTCAGAGCTAGGTGGCTGACGGTTCCGCGGTAGTCCGCCGCGTAGGCGTAGGCGACCATCGTGCCGATGTCATGGCCGACCAGGTTGACGTACTCGGCGCGGTGGAGGCTCACCAGGAGGGCGTGGACATCGGCCGCGAGGGTCTTCTTGTCGTAACCGGTGGCCGGCGCACTGCTGGCACCGGAACCACGCAGGTCGGGAGCGATCACCGTGTAGTGCTCGCCGAGCACCGGCATGACCTGGTGCCACTCGTACCAGGTCTCGGGGTAGCCGTGCAGCAGGACGAGCGTGGGCCCGTGGCCGCCCATCACGTAGTGCATACGGATGCCGTTGACGTCGGCCATGTGACTGGTGAAGCCCCGAGGCGGCCGCGGATTCGCGGGGTCCCCGGAGACTGACGGGGAGTCGGGCGCGGCGGTCCCGGAGCGGTGCTGGGGCGGTGCGGCCGAGGCCGGGGACCCGGCGGCCAGGGGGAGCAGGGCGGCGGTGACCACGGCCACCAGGCCGAGTACGAACCCCTGCCAATGCGCGCGGATATGACGAGCAAACATTTTCCAGCCTTCCAGAAGTGTGGGCGGTGCCATCATCGGCCGACGGAACCGGCCGGGAGTATCCGTCGAGCGACTGCGGCTGCCCGGGGTTTGTCTTCTCCGGAGCGGGCCGTTGGGATGTGCAGTCGACTGACGCAAGTCATGGCCGGGCTCGTTCATCCATCGTGGTTCCGTCGGCACCCACTCCTGTGTGTGCCGGTCAGCACCCACTGTCCAGGAGACGCACGATGAGTCATCTTTCCGCAGCAACAGGGAACGAGGGGCGGCGGCTTTCCCCGGTGAAGGCCCGAGCGACGTCCAGGACGCTGTTCCATCGCCTGGCCGCCCTGGAGCGCGGCACTCCCGAACACCGCCGCGTCCGTAATTCTCTGGTCGAACTCAACATGGCTCTTGTGCACTTCACCGCCGCACGGTTTCGCTCCCGCGGCGTCCCCTACGATGACCTCCTCCAAGTGGGGACCGTCGGCCTGATCAAGGCCGTCGACAGATTCGACCCTCAACGTGCCGTGGAATTCGCGACGTTCGCCGTCCCCACGGTCCGGGGGGAGATCCAGCACTACCTCCGGGACACCACCTGGGCGGTTCGGGTCCCCCGCCGTGTCCGTGACCTGCGGTTGCGGATGATCACTGCCCACGAGGAACTGATCCGGATGAACGGCCGAGCCCCCAGCGCGGCTGAGCTCGCGGCTCATATCGGCATCGAGGAGCGGGAGATCCGGAAGGGGGAGCTGGCGAGCCATGCGTATGCCGCGTACTCCTTGGATGCGCAGATTCAGGACGACAGCGATGCGCGAGTCGCGTTGCAGGAGCGCATCGGGGCTCTGGACCCAGCCATGGAAGGAGTCGAGAACCTTATCGCCTTGCGGTCGTTGGTGCGGAAACTCCCCGACCGTGAACGGGCGATACTCTTTCTGCGTTTCTGCGCCGCCATGACGCAGTCCGAGATCGGCGCCGAACTCGGCCTTTCACAGATGCACATCTCCCGCCTTCTCGCCCGCACGCTCGCGCGGCTACGCGAAGGAATGCTTGCCGATGTCTGACTGACGGCCGTCTGATGCGCACCTCCCCTCCCGACGCAGGCCGTTTTCTCACATCCCCTTCATCCACATTCCACGCCATCACCCGGCGCGTTCTTTCCCGAGGAGGCTTCCATGACCGTCAACTCCATGAGTCCATATCCCGACCTCTTCCTGACGCTTCGACAGTTCATCGGCCGGGGTGCCGTGCTGCCGGTGCGGACCCGCTTCCACTACGACCCCGCCGACCCCTTCGCCGTCACCATCGACTTCTCCCACGGTTTCGGTGACGCCACTACGTGGGTGCTCGCACGGGAGTTGCTGGCGGATGGCCTGCGGCGGCCTGCGGGCGAGGGGGACGTATGGCTACGGCCCCCCTGCCGGTGCGGCCGGCGGGTCACCCTGGGCATCCACCTGGACGTCCGGCGCAGCCCGGCGGTCCTGGAGGCCGACGTGGCGCCGGTCCGTGACTGGCTGGTCGGCACGTTTCAGCTGGTACCCGCCGGGACGGAGGGTGACCACATCGACTGGGACGAGGAAGCCGCCCGGCACTTGCACCGCTGAGAATATTGGTTCTCGACGCGCCCCTCGACAGCGCCTTGGGCCCCGTCCGGCGACTGCGGCGGGGCCCAAGGCGGGTGAGTCAAGCGGACTCCGCTCCCAGTGCCCGAAGGAACACGTCGTTCTCGACGTGGATCTGGATGCCGAGGCCAGCCTGTCGACGACATGCCACACAGGACTTCGCGCGGATCGCCCGGTCCTCCAACGCGTAGAGCAACTTGGTCGTTACCGCGCTCTCGATATGGCCGGACGAGCGTCCGGGAGAAGGCCCGAAAGCCCGCCAGCTGCTTGATGACGAGGTCCGGGTGCACCGGAGCCACGGCGGACCGGGTCTCCGTCTTCGATCGCTTCATACGCACAGCTGACGACGGCCAGGGCGCTCGGCGCCCCGTCCGGTGTCTCAACGGCGGTCTCCTTGGTGTCGTGCAAAGACACCACATCCTTGGTTCGTTGTCGGCGGGCAGGCTGGTCACCGTGCCTTGGGACGCGGTTCGGTGTGTCGGACAGCCGCCGGGCCCGGGAACGTGCCGCTCCTGCCGGGCCCCGGCGTCACCCTTCCTGAAGGCCCCGTTCGGCCAGCCAGCGGAGGCAGACATCGGCCACCTCGTGCCAGCCGGAGTCGATGACCAGCGAGTGCCCGCGGTCGGCGAACTCGATCAACTCGGTGCGTGCCGCGGAGTGCCGGTACTGCTTCAAGGTGGCCTTGGTGATGGCCTCGGGCACCGTGTGGTCCTTGCCTCCCATGACGAGCAGGAGCGGGCCGCGCTCGTCGTTGGCGGTGTCGACCTTCGCCGGGGAGTGGGGCGAGAAATTCGCCGCCGCCGCTTCGAAGAGCGGCCGGCCGGGGGCTGGGATCGCCCAGCGCTCGAAGAGTTCGTCGGACTCCTCGGTGCTCACGGCGTTGCCGAAGGCGTACCGGAACTGCTCAGCTGTCAGGGAGACCGCCCGGTGCCGGTTGGCAGGGTTCTCGAAAACCGGGAGTGTCGACCGCAGTGAGGAGAGCGGAAGCGGCAGGACGCCCTTGATCTGAGCGGCGTCGATGGCGACCGCCGCGTCGGCGAGGCCCTCGCCGAGGAGCCGTTGCGCGATCATGCCGCCGAAGGAGTGGCCGATGAGTACCGGCTTGGTCGGAAGCCGGTCGATGATCGCCGCGTAGTGCTCCGCCACCTGGTCGATGCCGTGGTCGGCGATGCTGTCCGGGTTCGCCCGGGCCAGTTGGACGGTGTCCGGCACGCCCGGCCAGCCGGGCGCGGAGGGCTCGTAGCCGGCCTCGCGGAACAGATCCAGCCATGGGCCCCATGAGGTGGTGTGCAGCCAGAGGCCGTGAATGAAGAGGACGGGTTTTTGTGCTCCGGGCATGCTCGCTCCCTGTGTCGTGCGCGCAGACCGTCGCTGCGGTACGTGTCAGCGTGGTCGCCACCGTTCAACGGTGTCTTGAGTCACATGACTGACCCGTCGGGAGTCGCACCCCCGGATCTCAACCGGCTACGCCACTTCGCGGGACGCGATCCAATCGTGGGGCGGCCGCAGGACGGGGGAATACCGGAGCCGCATCGCTCAAGCCGTGTGGTGGACAGCTCGCCTGGCGTCGGTGCCCAGGACGGGGCCACGGCACGGCCGCTGCCGGCCGGGGCCCGCTTTCACCGTCTCACCGCTCGCCCCGTCGGCACCGCGGATCCCGGACTGCGGGCAGTTAACGCTGACCTGACTCCGCGAATGCCCTTCCGGCGGGGTGGCGATCGCCCCTGGAGTTCGCGGACCTCGCGCGTGCTGACCCGGTGCGGTCTGCGCCGTGCCGGGTGACGCACCACGGGCGGCCCGGTGTCCGAGGGGCGGACGGCCGTCGCCTTCGGTCCTGGAGGCCGCGCCCCGTCTGAGATGATCGCCGTATGACGAGTGGTCCCGCGGTGTACGGGCGCGACGCGGAACTGCGCACGATGCGTGAGCTGCTGGACGGGGTTCGGGAGCGCGGCGGCGCGCTGGTCGTGCGCGGGGAGCCCGGCATCGGAAAATCATTTCTGCTCAACGCCGCACGGGCTCGCGCGGAAGCGGACGGCATACGGGTACTGAGTGCGGCGGGTGTCCAGTCCGAGGCTCATCTGCCGTTCGCCGGGCTGCACCAGCTGCTCCTGCCCGTCCTGGACCGGGCCCAGGAGCTGCCCGCTCCGCAGCGCCTCGCTCTGCTGACGGCGTTCGGGATGGCGGAATCCGCCGTGTCCGACCTCTTCCTGGTGGCACTCGCCGCCCTCGAGCTCCTCGCCGAATCCGCTGCCGAGACCCCGTTGCTGGTGCTGGCCGAGGACGTGCAGTGGCTCGACCGGCCGAGCAGCGACGTCCTGGCATTCGTCGGCCGCCGCCTGGAGTCCGAGCCGATCGTCATGCTGGTGGCGTTGCGGGATCCGTCGGACAACCCCCTGTTGCGCGCCGGGCTCGACGAACTGCCGCTGTCCGGCCTCGACGACGAGGCGGCGGCCGAACTGCTGGCAGCCGGCGCGCCGGGGCTGTCGGCCGCCGACCGGCGGCAGGTCATCGAGGAGGCGGCCGGCAACCCACTCGCTCTGACCGAGCTGCCCATCGCCCTGCGGCAGGCGCTGCCCACCGAAGCCGCACTGCCCGCCGGCGTGCTCCCGCTGACCTCTCGGCTGGAACGGGCCTTCGCCAGCCGCATGGCAGGCCTTCCGGCCGAGACCCGGGCCGTTCTGCTGGCCGCGGCGATCGACGACCTCGACGACCTCGACGAGATCCTGGGCGTCGCCACGGCCCTGCGGGGCATTCCCGTCCCGGCCACGGCTCTGGAGCCCGCGGTCGCCGCCGGCCTGCTCGAACCGGGCTGGGACGCCGTGGTGCGATTCCGCCATCCGCTGGTGAGATCGGCCGTCTACCACAACGCGAGCAGCGGCGAGATACGGCACGGGCATGCGGCTCTCGCCTCGCTGCTGGCCGACCAGCCGGACCGCAGGGCCTGGCACCGCGCCTCCGCCTCCGCCGTCCCGGACGAGCAGGCCGCGGTGGAACTGGAGCGGGCGGCCGTCCGCGCCCGTCAGCGCGGAGCCATGATCGTGGCTGTTGCCGCGCAGCAGCGGGCGGCCCGCCTCACCCCGGACCGCAGACGCCGCGGAAGGCGGCTGCTGCAGGCGGCCCAGGACGCATACGAGCTGGGGGATCACGAACTCGCCCGGTCACTGCGGATCGAAGCTGAGGCGCTGCCGCTCGACCTCAGCGACCGCTCTCGCGCGGCATGGCTGCGCGGCGCCTTCGACGACGGGAAACCGGGCGACACCGCCGGTATGCGCGAGCTGATCGATCTGGCCGACCGCAGCAGGTCTCAGGGGCACCGGGACGTGGCGCTGCAGCTCCTGGTCGGAGCGGCCCGCCGCTGCTGGTGGGGCGAGCCGACCCAGGAAATGCGTACGGCGGTCGTCCGGGCCGCCGAGCGGGTGGGCGCCGACCCTGGTGACGCCCGCATGATCGCCATCGTCGGAATCGCCGCCGCGGTCGAGCGCGGAGCCGAGGTCATCGGCCACCTCGCCCGCTGGGACCCGGCGCGGGACCCCGATCCGGCGGCGGCGGGCATGGTGGGCATGGCCGCGTTCGTCGTCGGCGACTTCGAGCGGACGGCCGCGCTGATCACGCCCATCGCGGAGGTGCTGCGTGAGCAGGGCCGGCTCGGGCTGCTGGCCCAGGCCCTGGTCCTGCTGTCGTTCAGCTCCTCGTACCTCGGCGACCTCGACACCGCGCGGCAGGCGGCGGCGGAGGCCGACCGGCTTGCGGAGGAGACGGCCCAGCCGGTCTGGGCCGCCTGCGCACAGCTAGGTGAGGCGAACATGGCAGCCCTCCGCGGCGACATCGCCGCGGCCGAACGCTTCGTGGACCGCGCGGCCCGGTCCGCCTTCACGACGAACAACGGAGCACTGCTCAACGGCGTACTCCTGGCCCGGGGGCTGATCGCTCTGGCCGGTGAGCAGTACGAGGCGGCCTACGCGCATCTGTCGCGGATGTTCCACCCTGGCGATCCCGCCTTCCACTCGGTGCAGCAGTTCTGGGCAATCGGCTACCTCGCCGAGGCCGCCGTGCACTGCGGACGGCACGACGAGGGCAGGGCGCTGCTCGCCCGCCTCGAGAGGCAGGCCGCTGCGACTGGGTCGCCTGGCATCGAGCTGGGCATGTGTTATGCCCGTGCGGTCCTGGCCACGGAGGACAGGGCGGAAGAGCTGTTCAAGGCGGCTCTGGCGTCGAGCACGGCCCGCTGGCCCTACCACCGTGCCCGGTTGCAGCTCGCGCAGGGCGGGTGGTTGCGGCGGCAGCGCCGGTCGGTGGAGTCCAGGGTGCCCCTGCGCGCCGCGGCGACCGCGCTGGACTCGCTCGGCGTCGCGCCCTGGGCGGCGCGGGCCCGGCAGGAGCTGCAGGCCGCGGGCGAAGCCAGCCAGGCGCCGGTGCCCGGTGGCTGGGACCTGCTCTCGCCGCAGGAGCGTCAGATCGCCCGCCTGGTGGCGCAAGGGCTCAGCAACCGGGAGATCGGCCAGCGCCTCTATGTGTCGCACCGCACGGTCGGCTCGCACCTGTACCGCATCTTTCCCAAACTCGGCGTCACCTCGCGCACGCAACTGCTGTCAGTGCTCGCCGCCGCCGAGCGGGACGAGGGCGCAGTCAAGCGACTCTAGGCATGGCCGCGCAGGCCTTCGTACCGTCGTGACGTCGGATCATCCGCACGGCGAACCGCGAAGGAGTGACCATGACCAAACTCCGGCCCGCCGCTCCCGCCGAGGCATGGGAATGGCAGAGGCTCGCCGCATGCCGCGGCATGGACAGCGATGTCTTCTTCTCTCCCACAGGGGAGCGCGGCGCCGAGCGCAGACGCCGTGAGGACCGAGCCCGTTCGGTGTGCGAAGGCTGTCGCGTGCGGCGCGTCTGCGCCCGGTTCGCGCTCGCCAACCAGGAGGGCTTCGGCGTCTGGGGCGGCATGTCGGAGCAGGAGCGCCGCAGCGCCTCGCGCACAGTCGGATGACTCAAGCCCTGCCGTGCGGCGGCCCCTACCGTCGAGTGCATCAGCGGCGGAGCCGGTCGGCAGGGGCATACACATGGCGGTGACACCGGAACCGGCCTGGGGACTGCCGGACCCGCCCGACCTGGTGGGCAGGAGCTCGGAGCTTCAGCTGCTGGCCGCCTTGGTGGGCCGGGGCGGCGACCGCGGCGGTGCCTTCGTGGTGGTGGGTGAACCCGGCATCGGGAAGTCGGCGCTGCTGGTCGTCGCCGAACGCCGGGCACGTGACGCCGGGATCCTGGTGCTTACCGTGGCCGGCGTGGAGTCGGAGGCCCAACTGCCGCTTGCCGCACTGCACTTGCTGCTGAGGCCGGTTCTGGACCGGCTGGCGGACCTGCGCAGCGCCGAACGCGACGCGCTACTCACCGCGTTCGGTCTCGGCGAGGGTCCCCGGCCCGGGACGCATCTGATCGCGCAGGCGACGCTGAGCCTCCTGCGCGCGGCGGCGGGTGACCAGCCGGTGCTGGTACTCGCCGATGATCTGCACTGGCTGGACCCGCAGACGCACCAGGCGCTGACGTACGCGGCCCGGCACGCGGCACGGGGGCCGGCCCGGCGCCCGGCCCGGGACGCCGATGGCCATGCGCTCGTCATCGTGGGCGCGCTGCGCACCGGATACTCCGGCCCCTTCCTGGCGGCCGGCTTCCCCGCACTGGAGATGGGCGGCATCGAGGATGCGGCCGCGCGTGACCTGCTGCAGAGCCACGCGAGCGACCTCGGCAGTGCGGCCCGGCGGCAGATCCTGGCAGAGGCCAGGGGCAATCCGCTGGCCCTGCTGGAACTGCCGCGGCTGTGGCGGGGACCGGCCGCGCCGACCGCCGGTCTGCGTCCACCTGATCTGACCCACCGGCTGGAGCAGGCGTTCGCCGCACGCATCACCGAACTGTCCGCCCCGGCCCGCAGCGCCCTACTCGTGGCCGCGGTCGACTCGGCCGACACTTCGCGGGAGATCTTCGAGGCCGCTTCCGTAATGGCTGGACGGCGGCTCGGTGCGGCCGACCTGGCAGAGGCATGTGCGGTGGGGCTGGTGGGCGTCGACGAGGGGCGAGTCCGGTTCCGTCATCCTCTGGTCAGGTCCGGCGTGCTGAGCAGCGAGACGAGCGGACGGCACCGGACCGCCCACGCGGCACTCGCGGCCGTTCTGGCCGACGAGGCGTACCGCAGTACCTGGCACCGCGCCATGTCGATCGCCGGGCGCGACGACGAGGCCGCCGACGCCTTGCAGTTCAACGTGGCCGTGGCGCTGGAACGCGGTGCCGTGATCGATGCGATCCGCGCCCTGGAGCGGTCGGCGCAGCTCACCCGCGACTCGGCACGGCGCGGCCACCGCTATCTGCTGGCCGCGGAGCACGCCTCCCACCTTGGCCGGTCCGATATGGTCGACCACTTCATCCAGGCCACCTCCCGTACCGAACTGTCCGCCCTCGACCGGGTCCGGCGGGAGTGGCTGCGCGAGATCCTCGAGTACGTACCCGGCGACACCGCCCGGGTCCTGGAGCTGTGTGACAACGCGCGCCGGGCCGTCGAGGCCGGCGAGCGCGACCTCGCGCTGAACCTGCTAGTGGGAGCGGCCCTGCGCTGTTGGTGGGGCGATGCGGGCGCGGTCGCCCGCGCCCGCGTGGTGGAAGTCGCTCGCGGGCTCGCGCCGACCGACGACGCGCGATACCCGACCGTGCTCGGTATCGCGGAGCCGCTGCTGCAGGCCGGCGCCGTCCGGAAGCTGCTGGCACGGCCTGCCCCGGAGGGCGACGCGGACGCGTTGCGGCGGCTGGGCATGGCAGCGTACGCCGTCGGTGATCCGGTTCGCGCCGCGGACCTCCTCGACCCGGCGGAGGTGCTGATACGCCAACAGGGGCGGCTTGGCCTGCTGTCGCACGTGCTCAGCGTGCTGGCGAACGTCCGGCTGGAACTGGGCGACTGGCGCCGCGCCGCCGACGCCGCGGAGGAAGGGCTGCGGCTCGCCGAGGAGACCGGCCAGTCCATCTGGCGGATCGGCACGCTGGTCTGTGACGCCCGGGCGCACGCGCTACGAGGGGAGACGCGACGGGCGCTGCAGCTCGCCGAGGAGGCGGAATCCGAGGCGGGTCGCCGGCAGCTCAACGACCTCCTCTCCTGCGCCCGCCTCGCGCGAGGACTGGCATGGCTGAGCGAGGGACGCAGCGACCTCGCCTACCAGGAACTCAGGCGCATGTTCGACCCGGCCGACCCGGGCTTCCATCACCGAGAGCGGTTCTCCGGGGTGATGTTCCTCGCCGAGGCGGCACTCCGCACGGACCGGCGCGAGGACGCTCGCGGGGTGGTGCAGGACCTGGAGCAGGTCCTGCGGGCGACCCCGTCGCCCGTCCTGCGGGTCCACCTACTCTACGCCAGGGCCGTGCTCGCCGAGGACAGGGACGCCGAAGCGCTCTTTCTGGCTGCCTTGAACGAAAACCTCGTCCGTTGGCCGTGGCCACGAGCAAGAATCAAACTAGCTTACGGAATGTGGCTGCGGCGTCGGGGACGTCCCACAGCTCGCGGCATGCTCCACTCCGCGTCCCGGGCGCTGAAGGATATCGGTGCACGGGCGTGGGCCGAGCAGGCCTCCGCACAGCACCGCGCTACCGTGTACCCGCGGGGGGTGATCGAAAAGGGGGACTGATCCGGATGCCGAGGGCAACGGGGACCGGGGCAGACGGTGGCAGTGTGCCGCTGATCGGCCGCGCGGACGAGATTTCTCGGCTGAACGACCTTGTCGACCGGCTTCCCGAGCAGGGTGGGGCTGCTGCCGTCGTCGGAGCCGCAGGCATCGGCAAGTCCACGTTGCTGGCCGCGGCCGAGCGCAGGGGCCGGGCCCGCGGGGTGCGCGTCCTGCGGACCGCGGGAGTGCTGTCCGAGGTGCGGCTGCCCTTCGCCGGCCTGCACCACCTGCTGCGTCCGGTGCTCGACACGGTGCCCGCTCTGCCCTCGGTCCAGCGCAACGCGCTGCTGTCCGCCTTCGGCGCGCTGGAGGGGCCGGCGCCCGACCCCTTCATGATCGCTCTCGCGACGCTGAACCTGTTGTCCGAGGTGGCCGCCCGACAGCCGCTGCTCGTCGTGGTGGACGACGCCCAGTGGCTCGACCAGTCCACTCACGACGCGCTCGCCTTCGTCGCGCGCCGGGTCGGCAGCGACCCGCTCGTCATGGTGACCGCCGTACGACAGGGTTACGACGGGGCCTTTCTGACCGCCGGGCTGCCGGTGCGTGAGCTGGGAGGACTGGACACCGAGTCGGCCCGCGAGCTGCTGGCGGTGACGGCCGCCGACCTCTATGTCGCGGACCGTGAGCGGATCCTGCGCGCCGCCCGCGGGAATCCGCTGGCCCTGGTGGAACTCCCCATCGCCTTCCGGGCCCGCGGGGCGGGTGCGAGAGCCGCCGATCTGCCTGCTCTGCCCCTCACCAAACGTTTGGAGGACACCTTCGTCGGGCGCGCGTTCGAGCTGCCACCGGCTGCCCGGGACTTCCTTCTCGTCGCCGCGGTCGACTCGACGGACGACGCCGCGGAGATCCTCGCCGCGGCGTCGGCGCTGGGCGGCCACCACCCGGCTGGGCCCCTGCCGGGCGAGGGCTTCCGCGGCCCCGAGCCGTTCGCGTCCGCTGTCACCGCCGGGCTGCTGCGGGTCGACTTGGGCCAGGTGGAATTCCGGCACCCGCTCGTACGCTCCGGGGTGCTGCAGTCGGAGTCCGCCGCCAGGATCCGGGCGGCGCACGCCGCGCTCGCCTCGGTGCTGGAGGACGAGCCGTACCGCAGCCTCTGGCACCGCGCGCAGTCGATCACCGGCCCGGACGACGAGGTCGCGGCCGAACTGCATGCCGGCCATGAACAGGCCCTGCGGCGCGGCTCGGTGGCAGCCGCGATCCAGGCGCTCGAACGGGCCGCGCAGCTCACCAGCGATCCAGAGCTGCGCAGCACACGGCTCCTGCTCGCCGCTGAGCACGCGTTCGGCCTGGGCCGGGCCGCCATGGTCGACCGGCTGGTGAACGAGGCGTGCCGCGACGACCTGTCCGAGCTGAACCGGGCACGCAGCACATGGTTGCGGGAGATCTTCAGCGACGGGGTCCCCGGAGACGCCGAGCGCGTCTTCGAGATGTGCCGGATGGCGCGGCGGGCGGCCGGCGCCCGCGACCCGGACCTGGCGCTGAACCTGCTGCTGGGAGCCGCACTGCGCTGCTGGTGGGCCGACGCGGGGGCGGCCGCCCGGGCCGAGGTGGTGCGGGTCGCCGAAGAGCTGGACGGGGTACGGGACGACCCACGGTACGTGGCCGTGCTGGGCGTCGCGGAGCCCGTCGCGCGCGGCCGCGCCGTCATCGAGTCGCTGTCGCGGATGGACAGTCGCCGAGTGACCGAGGCGGATGCCCTGCGGCTGCTGGGCATGGCTGCGCACGCCGTCGGGGACCAGCCTCGGGCGCTGGACCTCCTTGAACGGTCCGAGGCGCGACTGCGCGAACAAGCCCGGCTGGGACTGCTGCCGCACGTGCTGGGGATGCTGGCTCCGGTACGGCTCGATCTGGGCTACTGGGAGCGTGCCGCCGCGGGAGCGGAGGAGGGTCGGCTGATCGCCGAGGAGACGGGTCAGCCGGTCTGGGGGACCGGTCAACTGGTGAACGAGGCCAGAGGCCTGGCCCTGCGGGGCGAGACCGCCCGGGCGCTGGCCCTGGCCGCCGAGGCGGAGAGCGCACCCGAGTTGCACACGCTCGACGACTTCCGGGCCTGCGCACAGCTTGCCCGGGGCTACGCCCTCACCGCCGCGGGCCGCTACGCCGAAGCCTTCCAAGCCCTGCTGCGCGTGTTCGACCCGGATGAGCCCAGCTACCACCAGCGGGAACGTTTCGCGGGCTTGTCCTTCCTCGCCGAGGCCGCCGTCCCGGCCGACCGGATCGCCGACGCCAGGCGGGTGCTGGCCGAGATGGAACGTGTCGGTGAGGTCACCCCGTCGCCGCTGCTCCACGTGCACCTGCGGTACGCCCGCGCGGTGCTCGCCGACGACGCAGACGCGGAACCCCTCTACCGCGCCGCGATGGCGGTGGACCTGACCGCGGCATGGCCATGGCATCGGGCGCGGATCGAGTTCGCCTACGGAAGCTGGCTGCGTCGGCGCAGACGTCTCGGCGAGGCGCGCGAAATGCTGCGGTCCGCGCGGATCTCTTTCGCCCTGGTCGGTGCAGCCCCCTGGGCGGAGCAGGTCCGCACGGAGCTGCGCGCGGCCGGCGAGCACACGCTCGGCGACGGCGACGCCGGCCATAACACCCTCTCGGCGCAGGAGTTGCAGATCGCCCGGCTCGCCGCGGCCGGACTGTCCAACCGGCAGATCGCCGAACGGCTCTTCCTCTCCGACCGCACGGTCGGCTCGCACCTGTACCGGATCTTCCCGAAACTCGGCATCACCTCGCGGTCCCAGCTTGCGGCCCGGCTCGACCCGCAGGTGTTATCCCACCCGGCCCGCTCGTACCCACGCGTATTGCGTCGGATGACTGAAGCAGCGGTGTGAGCGGGACGCCACGATGCAGAAGTCGCCGCCCCCTCCCCCACAGGCCGGTACCGGCTCGCCGTGTTGACGCGCTGCTGCCGCCGTGCTCGGGGCGGCGGTTCTTCGGTGTGATGAGACGTGGAGCGGTCATCGTGATGATCATTGATACGGACGAGTTCGCGGTCGACGAACGCAGCGAGGCGTTTCGTGCCGCGATGGTGCAGGCGTCGGCACCCAGCAGGGTGTACCTGGAGGAACCGCCGGAAGGCTTCACCGGGCGGCTCTACTTCTGGGAGTTCGGCCGGGTCAATGTCTTCACCTCCACCATCTCTGGGTGGCGGACCGTGCGCACCCCCCGGCACGTACGGCAGTACGATATGCCCGTCCTGGCGCTGGCGGCCCAGACACGGGGCACCGGCCGCATCGAGCAGGCCGGTCAGCAGCATCTCATTGGCCTCGACGACCTGCAGCTCACCGACCTGACCACTCCATACGAGTTCGGTTGGTCGGGCCAGTTCGCGTCGCAGTCGATCCTGATACCGCACGAGCACCTGGGACTACCCACCGACCTCATCCACGCCGCCATGTTCCGGCTGCGGAGCAGTCCGCTGCACGACCTGGTGCTGCATCACCTGCGGAGCGTGGCGAGCGACGCGGACCGGCTCGCCTCCGACCCGGGGCTGTCGGCGCTGCTGTCCGCCACCATCGACCTGACCCGCGCACTGCTGGTGTCGGCCGTCCAGGACGGCGTCCACGCCCCGGCCGTCCGGCACGAGACGATGGCCTCCCGCGTCATGGCCTACGTCCGCCATCACCTGACCGATCCGGCGCTGACGCCGACCCGGATCGCCACAGCGCACAACATCTCCCTGCGCCAGCTCTACAAGCTCTTCGAGTCGCAGGGGCTCAGCCTTCAGCAGTGGATCATCACCCAGCGGCTGGAGGGCGCACGGAACGAGCTGGGCTCCCCTGGGACACGCCGCCGCACGCTGGCCGCCGTGGCGCGATCCTGGGGCTTTACGGACCCCAGCCACTTCGGGCGCAGGTTCCGCCGGCAATTCGGTGTCTCCCCCAGCGAGTGGCAGCGTCTGGCAGCCGCGGACCGGACCATGGCTGTGTCCGCCCAGGGGCGGCCGGCGGACGCTCGTGCGGGCCGCGTTCGGGACGTCCATGGTCAGCCGGCGGACACCATGCGGTGACCGGCGGGCGTCTCCCGCCGGTCCCCCTGGTGGACGTCCTGGCGTTCGATGTCGGGCAGCAGGTCCAGGGTGGCGGACAGCTGGCTTCGCGCGCTGACACCCAGCTTGGGAAACAGCCGGTACAGGCGCGAGCCGATGGTGCGCGGCGACAGGTGCAGCTGTGCGCCGATCTCGCGGTTCGACAGGCCGCGTGCTGCCAGGAGGGCGATCTCGACGTCCTGCTCCGACAGGACGTCGGGTGCGACGGGGCCGTTCGCGGCGCCTCGCTCTCCGGCGGCACGTAGCTCCGACCGAGCCTGCTCGGCCCAGGGCGCCGCACCGATGAGATCGAGTGTGACGAGGGAGGAGTTCAGGGGAACGCGCGCTTCGGCGGCGCGGCGCCGGCGTCGTAGCCAGCTTCCGTAGGCCAGTTCGAGCTTGGCGCGCACGAGGGGCCAGCGGCTCAGGTCCGTGGCCAGGGCGTCGAGGTACCTGGACTCGGCATCGGCGTGGTCGGCCAGGACAGCACGGGCGTAGCGCACTTGGACGTGCAGCAGCGGTGAGGTGGTCGTCAGGGCCGTGCGTTCCAGCGCGGCGACGGTCCGGCGGGCTTCGCAGAGGTGACCGCTGCGCTCCGCCGCATCGGCGTAGAACATCAGGCCGCCCAGACTCGTCCGGAGCCGGTGCCCGGTGCCGGCGGGCTCGAACAGCGACCGCAGCACTTCGTAGGCCTCGGCGTGTCGCCCGGCGTTGGTCAGGGCGACCCCGCGAGCCAGCCGGGCCGGGGCCGCGGTGGCGCGCGGCGCGAGCTCGGCCGTGTCGGCCAGACGCAGGGCGTCCTCCCACTGGCCGCGAAGGGCGTGGGCCAGGGCGTCGGTACTCATCGCGCTGCCGGCCCAGCGGGGCCGGCCCCCGCGTTCGGCGAGCCGACGGCTTTCCTCGGCCGCCTGCGTGGCCTGACGCCACTCGCCCAGGAGAAGCCGGTCAGCGGTCCGCATGGCCATCACCTGGGAGAGGACGCCCAGCAGGCCCTGTTCCCTGAGCCGTGGTTCCGCCCGGCAGAACAGATCGACGGCTCGCGGCAGGTCGCCGACGGCGTGCGCCGCCATACCCAGCAGGCTCAGCTCTTCGCCGTCGTCGGTGAAGTGCGCCTGCGCCAGCAACTCGGTCACGGCGGCGGCGCCGCGTACGGGCTCGGCCAGAGCGATGGCCGCGATCCGCCGGGGATCGGCTCCGGTACCTGCCAGGACGTGTGCACTGGACCTGACCCGGGCGGCCGGACCGCTCTCGGACCACCAACACAGCAGCGCGGCGCCGAGCAGTAGGTTCAGGGCCAGATCACGGTCGCCCGCGGCGTACACACGCTCGGCGTCGTCACACAGCCCGAGCACCCGATCGCGACGGCCGGTCCCCTGGTCGCCGACGGTGTCCCGGAGCCACTGCCGCCGGGCGCGGTCCGCATCGGACAGCGCGGTTCCGGCTGTCTCGCCCAGCAGGTATTCGGCCCATTCGACACGTCCGAGACCGAAGGCCTGCTCACACGCGAGCAGCAGCCGGCGGCCCCGCCCGCCGGAGTCCGCACTCAACTCCGCGGCTCGTTCCAGTACGCGCACGGCCTCGACGACCGGACCGAGGCGCAAGGACTTGGTGCAGCCGGACTCCAACCGGTCGGCCAGTTCCTCGTCGGTCCCGGTGACCGCCTGAGCCCGGTGCCACAACCGCTGCCGCGGTTCCTCCTGAAGCACGTCGGCCAGCGCGGCGTGAGCCGCGCGCCGGCGGTCGGCCGGCTCCGAATGGAGCACCGCATACCTCACCAGCGGATGCCGGAAGCGGAGCCGGACGCCGTCGAAGCCGATCAGCCGCGAGAGGCCCGGCACCTCCAGGTCGTCCACGGTCACCGGGCGCCCTGCGAGCACCGATCCCGCCGCAAGGATCTCCGGCAGCCCGTCCTCCTCGTACACGGCGGCGACCAGCACGGCATCGCGGACCGATTGCGGAAGGTCAGCCAGTCCGGCGCCGAAGGCCGCCGTCAGCCGGGCGGTCAGCGGGAGGGAGGCCGGAGCCCCCGCGCTCTCCGGCCTGCGGTGCGCCTGCCGCCGGGCTGCCGCGAGTTCCACCAGCGCCAGTGGATTCCCGGCCGCGTGCCGTGCGATCCGCTCGTGCGCGGCTGTGCCGAGGTCCGCGGCACACGCCGCCAGCACGTGGTGTGCCGCGTCGTCGTCCAGCGGGTCCAGGATCACTTCGGGCAGGCCGGCCGACACCAGTGCCCCCTGGTGGTCCTCGTCCACGGCGATGACGACGGCGATCGGCTCGGCGTCACAACGACGGGCGATGAACGCCAGCGCCTCCTGCGTGGGCCGGTCCAACCGCTGCGCGTCGTCGACGGCCACCAGGATCGGCCGCGGTGCCGCCGCCCTGTTCAGCAGGCGCAGCGCTGCCACCCCGGTGGACGGATCCCAGAACGTGCCGGCGGCCGCGTGCGGCGCCGGCTCCGGCGCACGTTGCTCGCCAAACAGCTCGTGGGACGGCTCTGCCACGGGCTCCAGCAGCCGACGCAGGCCGGACAGCGGCAGGGGCAACCGCCCCTCCGTACAACCGGCTTCATAACCGGCTTCCCGGGATCTTGTCGCTTCGCCGACTTCCAGCACACGCAGGCCCGAGGTCCGGGCCGAGCCCACTGCTTCCCGCAGGAGGGCCGACTTCCCGCTTCCCGTCGCACCTCTGATCACCAGCGCGCCGCCGCGATGCGGTACCCCTCCGATCAGCGCGCCGATCGCCGAGATTTCCCGTTCACGCCCGATGAGGCCCATGGTCTTCCCCTGTTCAGCAGCGAATCCCGGAGGCGCCCGCCGAGCGGGACGTGCCCCCGGGGACCGACGATGCCATCCGGCACGGGCAGCGGATCGGCTCGTTGTGCACCGCACTGGACCGGTTGCGCACACCTGGCGGCTCCTCGGACGTGTCCGTACGGGGCCACGGTGCTGACCGGGGCGACACTGGCCCTACGGCAGCGTCAGGTCCGGGTGGGCCGCGAGCTGGGTGCGGGAGGTGATGCCGAGCTTGGGGAACATGCGGTACAGGTGCGAACCCACGGTGCGGGGCGCGAGCGAGAGCCGCTGAGCGATCTGCCGGTTGGTCAGGCCCTGCGCGGCGAGCCGCGCGATCTGCAGTTCCTGCGGAGTGAGCGGTCCTCCCGCGGACCGCGCACCCGTGCCTGCGCGCTCGCCGGAGGCGCGCAGTTCGGCGGCCGTCTGCGCGACCCTGCCACAGGCGCCCATGGCCTCGAACGTGCTCAGCGCGATGCGCAGGGGACCGCGTGACTCCACCGCGCGCCGTCTGCGGCGCAGCCAGCTCCCGTACGCCAGGTGCGTCATGGCCCTGATGAGCGGCCAACGGGTCAGATCCGGTGCCAGCGCGCGCTGATAGTACGCCTCGGCCTCGTCGTCGGGCGCCAGGACCGCGCGGGCGTAGCCGAGCGAGTGGTGCAGGAGCGGTACCGGGGTCAGGCACGCGGTGCGCTCCAGCCCCGCCAGCACCGCCCGGGCGTCCTCGTACTGCCCGGTGTGTACCGCGGCCTGGGCGAGGAACACCATGCCGCCGAAGCACTCACGCAGGTGGTGAGCGGGGTCCGTCGGATCGAACAGGCGCCGCAGTTCCTGGTACGCCTCCTCGTGTCGGCCGGCGCCGGAGAACGCGACGCCGCGGGCGATTCGGATCCAGGCCAGTCGGTGGTTCATACGGTGCTCGCCGGCCGTCCACACCGCCTCGGCCGACTCGTCGGCCAGTGCCAGAGCCTGCTCGGGATCCCCGCGCATACCGCTCAGCACCGCCTCCATGGTCTGGGACGCGACGGCCCAGGTCTGCTGGCTGGTCCGGACGGCCAGAAGATGTGCCTGCCGCGCGGTCTCCGCCGCGTGCTCCCACTCACCCAGCCAGACGGCGCTCGCAACCTGCATGGTCAGCACACGGGGCAGCAGCCCGAGGCGGTTCTGCTGACGCAGCAGGACCGCGGACGACCGCAGCAGGTCGACGGCCGTGACACAGTCGCCGATGTGGTGCGCGGCCTGGCCAAGCAGGCGCAGCCGGTCCGGGTCGGCCGACTGCCCAGGGCGCGGGCGAGCGAGGTGGGCGGCCACCGTGCGGGCCTGCTGGACGGGTTCCGCCGCGGCGAGCACCGCGATGTGCCGCGGGTCGTTCTCAGTGCCGGCCGCGGCGGACAGGGCGGAGGTCACCCGGGCGCGAAGACGCGCTCCGGGGTCGGACCGCCAGCAGCGCAGTGCGGCACTGAGCGCGAGGTTCAACGCCAGTTCCGTGTCGTTCGCGCGGGCCGACCGTTCGGCCAGTCGGCACAGATGCAAAACCTGTGCGGCATCGCCAGGGACGCCGTCGGCGTAGACCTCGCGCAGCCGCTGCAGACGCGTCCGGTCTGCATCCTCGAGGTCGGTGCGCGCGGCGGCGACTGTCAGCCGTTCGACGAAGTCGGTGCGGCCCATGCCGACTGCGTGCTCCGCGGCCAGCAACAGCCGCCGTCCGCGCCGGCCGGATGCGGTCGTCAACTGCGCGGCGCGCTGCAGCGCCCGGATCACGGTCATGGCGGGCAGGCCGCTCGCCTCGGCCGTATGACGGGCTTCGAGCTGATCGGCCAGCTCGTCGTCGGGGCCCACGACAGCCTGGGACAGGTGCCACACCCGCTGCCGCTCGTCGTCCCGCAGCACGTGGGCCAGCGCCGTGTGGGCGGCCAGCCGCCGAGCGGTGCCCTGTCCCTGAACCACCGCCGCTCGCGTCACCAAGTGCGGGAACGCGACCCGGGAGTCCGTCACGCACAGGAGGCCCTGTGCGAGAGCGGGCCGGAGCACGTCGCGTGTCAGGGGCTTGCCCGCCAGTTGTGAGGCCCCGGCCAGCACGCGCGGGAGTTCGTCGCCGCAGTGCAGCGCCGCGATGAGCAGGGCGTCCCGGGTATCGGCGGGGAGTTGCGGCAGGTGCGGGGCGAACGCGTGCAGCAGCTGCGGGGTGAGCCGGGGCAGGTCGCCGATCTCGGGCTGGGCACCACGCCCGCACTCCTGAGCCAGCGACAGTTCGATCAGGGCCAGTGGATTGCCGTTTGCCTGGGCGAGAACGTCCTCGCGCTCCCATGGCCGCAGGTCCTCCGCCTGGGCGCCGAGTAGTTCCCGCGCATCGGCCTCGCCCAGACCGCGCAGGTGCAGAGCGGGAAGCTCGCAGGTCAGTGCGGGTGCGGGCGATGCCTCGCGGGCTGCCGCCACCAAGCCCACCGGCCCGACGGCCGCGCGGGAAGCGACGAAGACCAGTGTGTCGTAGGTGGCGGGATCCAACCAGTGCAGGTCGTCCACGATCACCAGCACCGGCCTGTCCGCAGCCGCGCGGCTGAGCAGCTCCACGACGGCCCGCCCGACCGGACCCGGATCCGCTCCCGCCCGCTCCCCGGCGCACGCTCGTTCCAGCGCCGCCCGGGCCGGTGGCGGCAACTGGCCGACGGCCGTCCGCACCGGCTGCAGCAGCCGGTGCAGGGCGGCATACGGTATCGCCGACTCCGCCGGTACGCCGCTGGTCTCCAGCACGGCGAAACCGTTCGCCCGTGCGTGTGCGGCCACGGACAGCAGCAGGGCCGACTTGCCGATCCCGGGCTGCCCGAGCAGCAGCAGCCCCGCACTGTCGCCCGCTGCCAACCGGTCACACAACTCCGACAGAGCCTGCACTTCGCGCGCCCGCCCCAACAGAGTGGGCGGCCGGCTGGAAGCGATGTGGGTTCCTGGCGCGGGCACACAGTGTGCACTGGGGCGGATCGAGCCCGACGGGGGGAGGGTCGGCATGTCCATCAGGTCCTCCTTGCCTGGTTCAGCCCGTGGGCGGTTCAGCGATCGTGTCGACGCCTCCCGCTGCGGTCGCCGCGGGTCTGTGGCAGCCCGGCAGGTAGCCGTCGATGTGCTCCAGGGCCCGTACCGGGGAGCGATGGCGGGCGAGGAAGGCGCTGCGCACGATGTCGTCCCCCGCTAGCTGACTCCCCAGGCGACGCGCGCACGTGGTACTGGCAAGACCGCCGTCGAGAACAAGGACACGAGGATGGTTCACAGGGCGTACTCCCGAGGAGAAACGAGGGGCCGGGTGCGGGCGGAGCGGTGGGCGCTCCGCTGGTACCACGGTCCATCGTGCGGGGCCTGCTCGGCTTCGGTAGGACGACTGAACACGGCTGGCGTCCTTTCGCACGGTGGGCCACGGTGGACATGCGCCCAGGCATGGCCGGGGGCGAGCCACCCCGCGGTCGGGGGCGGCGCGTCGGCGCGAGGTGCAGTCGTATGACTCAAGCCCGCACGTCGGGGATCGGGCAACCCTGGAACATGCGAGCGGCGTCGCGCCACGTCGTGCGCCCGCCGACGGCGAGGCACCGGCTGCAAACGCCGGTGGACGGTGCCCGCCCGGGATGGATACGGGGGTCGCGGGTCGTGGTCCACGGCCGGACGCGTTGCGTGCGCGGTCCGCTCCGTTCCGGTCTTACCGGGAACAGCCCAGCGACGTCAGGAGTGAGCCCATGACCAGCACCATGAATGCCGTTCGCGCCCATCACCGCGGCGGCCCCGAAACACTTCTCTACGAGACGGCACCGCGCCCCGAACCACGTGCCGGGGAACTGCTGCTGGCAGTGCGTTCCGCCTCCATCACGACCGGTGAACTGGACTGGGACGCGACGTGGACCGACAGTTTCGACGGCAGCGGCCACGACCGGCTGCCCGTGATCCCGTCGCACGAGGTGTCGGGAGTCGTCGTCGGCCTCGGCGCCGGAGCGGAAGGGTTCGTCGTGGGAGAGAGCGTCTACGGGCTGATTCCCTTCACCCGCGACGGAGCGGCCGCGGAGTACGTGGCCGTACCCGCCGAAGCGGTGGCGCCCAAGCCCGCGCTCGTCGCCCACGACCATGCCGCGGCGGTACCGCTGGCCGGTCTGACGGCGTGGCAGGGCTTGGTGGAGCGGGCGGGCATCAGCCCCGGCCAGAAGGTCCTGGTGCACGGCGGCGCCGGCGGAGTGGGGTCCTTCGCCGTGCAGCTGGCGGTGGCCCTCGACGCCGATGTCGTGGCGACCGCCCGCGGCTCTGACGCGGAATTCGTCAGGGGTCTCGGTGCGCGACGGGTGCTCGACTACGCCGACGGGCGCTTCGAGGAAGAACTGCACGATGTCGACGTCGTGTTCGACACGGTGGGCCCTGCCGCCCAGAGCCGGTCCTGGCAGATCCTGCGGCGCGGTGGCGTGCTGGTCAGCGTCGCGGCACCGCCGGACCAGGACCGGGCTCGCCGGCAGGGCGTGCACGCGAAGTTCTTCGTCGTCGAACCGGACCGTGACGGCCTTGACGCGCTGACCGCACTCATCGAGACCGGCCGACTGCGCCCGCAGATCGACCGGGTGGTGCCGCTGAAGGACGCTCCCGCCGCCTACGAGGCCCTGGACAAGGAGCACCGCAGGGGCAAGATCGTGCTCCGCGTCTCCGAGGGCTGACGCGCCGTACGAGCCGCGTGACAGCCGTCCGACGCGCCCTTCGGGCCTCCGGAAGCCAGACGTGCGCAACCCCGCAACCCCCTTCGCAACCCGAGGAGTTCCGAGATGGATCTGCAACTGAACGACACGGTGGCCGTGGTCACCGGAGCGAGCCGAGGCATCGGACTGGCCGTGGTGGAGGCGCTGGTCGCCGAGGGAGCGCAGGTCGTCGCCGCCGCGCGTAGCTCGTCCGCGGAACTGGACGCCTTGGCCAAGTCCGGGCAGGTGCGGGTCGTCCGGGCCGACCTCACCGACCCGGCCGCGGCGGCCGAGGTGATCGAGGCGGCCGGCGGACGAATCGACGTCCTGGTGAACAACGTCGGCTCGGCACCGGCCAGGCCGGGCGGTTTTCTCAGCGTCACCGACGAGGAATGGCTGCGTACGCTTGATCTCAACCTGCTGGTCGCGGTGCGGGTCACCCGGCAGGCGCTGCCGCTCATGATCGCCGCGGGTCGGGGCTCGATCGTGAGCGTCTGCTCGGTCAACTCGGTCCTGGCCGATCCCACGGTCATCGACTACTGCGCCGCGAAGGCCGCGCTGGCCAACTTCTCCAAGGCGCTGTCCAAGGAGGTGGGCCCCCGGGGCATCCGCGTCAACACCGTAAGTCCCGGACCGGTGGAGACCGACCTGTGGATGGGCGACGGCGGAGTCGCGGCCACCGTCTCGGAGGCCACCGGCCTGACGCCACAACAGGTCGTCGAACAGGCGGCGCAGGGTTCGGTGACCGGCCGTTTCTCCCAGCCCTCCGAAGTGGCGGACCTCGTACTGCTGCTGGCGAGCGAACGGTCCGGGAACGTGACCGGCTCCGACATCGTCATCGACGGCGGTCTGTTGCCCACCTGGTAGGGGCCGTTTGCTTCTTCGGGCCCGGCCCGCGTCACGGGCCGTCGCCCGGTTGCCCACCCCGTTCGACACATCAGCAGAAACCCGCAGCCACAGGAAAGGCCCACCTCATGAACCGAGTTCCCGACGAAGCACTGGTGCTCGTGCCCGGCGGCACCCTCCTCACGGAAACCCCCGAAGAGGGACGGGCCTTGGCCGTCGCCATGGCCCGCAACACCGTACACACCATCCAGCCCGACCTCGACGTGCTCAAGTCGGGACGGCCGGAGTACGCAGGCGGCCCCGACGGACTGATCGCCGCAACCCAGGTCGTGGCACTCGAATTCGCCACCATAGCGGCGGCCAACAACTACTGGCGCTGACCCGTCGGCGGAACCAGCCCGCGTCACCGGCCCGAGGGGACGGCGACGCGGGCTGGTTCCGTGGCCTGTCTCCGCGGGCCCGTTTCACGACGACGGGGTTGCTCGGCGGGTCGGTGCCATGGCCGACGGCGGCGCGTCGATCCCGCAGTGCCAGGGTGCGGGCGTGGGCACAGCGGGTGTACGCGGGTTGTGGATGATGACGGCGGCCAGCAGGCCGCCGAAGACGCACAGGGCGGCGGCGATGAGGGCGGCGGTGTGGAAGCCGTTCGAGAACTGTCCCGGATGCAGGTAGGCGTCGCCGGTGATTCCCGCTGCCGCGGGGAAAAGCGCCACAGCGACGAGCGCGGCGGCGCGGGCCACGTCGTTGTTCACCGCCGAGGCGGTCGCGGCGTGCCGGGCGTCCACGGCCGAAAGGACGGTGGCCGTCAGCGGGGCGACCGTGATGGCCAGGCCCAGACCGAACACGCAGACGGCCGGGAGCACCTCGGACATGTAGTCGCCGGCCGGGCCGATACGCGTGAACAGGGCGAATCCGGCCCCGACCGCCACCGGCCCCACGCTCATCTGGAGGCGCGGACCGATACGGGCTGCGAGCGCACCGGAACGGGCGGACAGCGCGAGGGTGATCACGGTCACCGGCAGCAAGGACACGCCCGCTTCCAGCGCGCTGTAGCCGGAAACCTGCTGAAGCTGGATGGGGAGCAGGAACAGGGCTCCGCCCAGCGCGCCGTACACGATGAACGTCACCACGTTGGCAGCGCTGAACTGGGCCGAGCGGAACAGGCGTAGCGGAAGCAGGGGCCGGGTGGCCCGCCGCTCACGCAGTATGAAGCCCGCGAGGAGGACAGCGCCGCCGAGCAGGGTGCCCAGCACGGGAAGCGTCCCCCACCCCCGAGACGGCCCTTCGATCATGCCGTACGTCAACCCCATCAGACCCGCGGTGACCAGGACACCGCCCGGCAGATCCACCCTGCCGTTCGCGTCCGGGTCGCGGGACTCGGGCACGTGCCGCCAGGAAAGCGCCACGACCGCGGCGGCGACCGGCAGGTTGATCAGGAAGATCAGTCGCCAGGACGCCGCCGCGACCAGCCAGCCTCCGATGAACGGACCGACCGCCGTGGCGACACCGCTCAGCCCCGACCAGGCGCCGATCGCCCGGCCACTGTCCTCCGGGCGGAAGGACGCCTCCAGGATGGCGAGGCTGCCGGGCGTGAGGAGAGCGGCGCCGACCCCTTGCAGGGCGCGAGCCGCGATCAGGCTGTCCGGGCCGGGGGCGACCGCGCAGAGCGTGGAGGCCGCGGCGAACCATACGACGCCGGTGAGGAACACGCGCCTGCGCCCATAGCGGTCGCTGAGGGCCCCGGCGACCAGAAGGAGCCCGGCGAGGGTCAGCGTGTACGCGGTCACGACCCACTGCAGGCTTGCCAGGCCCGTGCCGAAGTCGCGGCCGATGGCGGGCAGGGCGATGCCCACCACGGTCGCGTCGATGGAGGCGATCGCGGACCCCAGGACGGTGGCGGTCAGCACCCACCGCCCGGCCGGGGTGCCGTACCGCAGTCCGGTGCCGTCTCCGACACCGGTTCCGGGTGTCTTGGTTGTGTCCACAAGAGCTCCTGTCGAAGGGGACCGTGGCCGATACACCGCATCGTGACGGCGCGCACCCGTCCGCGGCTTGAGTCGTTCGACTCTCAAGTGGGTTACCGACGCCTGTCGGACAGCAGCGCAAAGGCCGTCACCGTACAGTCCCGCCGGGGCGGGACGGCACGCTGGCATGCCGGGCAGGTGAGTTGTCACAGCATCCGGGGCTTCCGCAGGAAATGCACAGCCTCGGACACCGGCTGCCCGCCGACGACGAGGGGCACGTCTCCACCGCGGGCGCGCCGTCCCTGTTCAGGTTGCGTGCGGTCGTGGAAGGCGGTCTGAGTCAACGGCTGAAACCCGATGCGGTGAATCCCGTCGCATGAGCGACTCGCGGGTCGCCTCGCTGAGTCCGCCCCAGATTCCGTGCCGTTCCCGTTGGCTCAACGCGTACCGCCGGCAGGGAATCCGCACCTGGCACAGACCGCACATCGTCAGCGCCTGCTCGATGGTGGTCTGGTCGTCGGGGAGCGGAAAGAAGGTCTCGACGTCGGTGCCACGGCAGTGCGCGGCATGCCACCAGTCCACCGCCGCGCCCGAACCGGAGTCGTGATTGTTCTGCGCAACGTGACGCTTCCGGGAATCGGCCGGCCCGGTGCTGTGAGACGCCGTCATCCCATCTCCTCCAGCCTCTTGCCGTTGGTCTCGCGTACGAAGGCGGCGACGAAGACGAAGGAGAGCAGGGCGAAGGCCGCGTAGATGGCGTAGGTGGTCGACAGGTTCCAGTCGGACATGCGGGGGAACGTCTCGGTCACAGCCCAGTTGGCGATCCAGTTGAAGGCGGTCGCCACCGACATCGCCGCGGCGCGGATCTTCAGCGGGAACATCTCGCCGACCATCACCCACAGGACCACGCCCCAGGAGACGGCGAAGAAGAAGACGAACGCGTGGGCGGCGATCAGCGCCACGGTGCCCTGCGTGTCAGGGATGGACAGGTGGCTTCCGCTGCCCGTCTTGTAGGAGAACGCCCAGGCGGCGAGGGCCAGGGAGAGGGCCATCCCGGCCGAGCCGGCCAGCGCGAGCGGTTTGCGGCCGATCCGGTCGATGAAGAGTATGGCCACGACGGTGCCGACGATGTTGATGATCGATGTGGAGAGGCTGATCAGGAGGGAGTTGGACTGGTCGATGCCGACCGACTGCCACAGGATCGACGAGTAGTAGAAGATGACGTTGATGCCGACGAGTTGTTGGAAGACCGTCAGCCCGATACCGGCCCGCACGATCGGCAGCAGAGCGAAGCGGCCGTCCAGCAGATCGTGCAGTCGCGCCAGGGCCGCGCTGCAGGCCGGAGAGTTGTATGGATTCTGGGGCGGCATGACCGAGCAGGAGCGTGAGGAGTTGCTGCTCGGCCGTCGGGGCGAGAGACCGCGGGTCGCGTAACACCACGAGTAGCAAGTTCCGCAACACGCAGACAACGGAAGCAGTCGCGATCATTTCGAGATGCAGTTGCCTTCTCCACCGTGCCGAAGCGCGGAGCCCATGCGGATCCATGAGTGCCTCAAGGTGCAGCCTATCTCGGCGTTTTCGGCTTCTGGGGACAGTCGATTGACGGAAGGCCGGGCCTGGCTCGCCGCGTACGCTGGCGGCGGTCTTGCGTGAGCAGCGGTCGAGGAGTGGCCATGGGATCTGTGACAAATGGTTCGGGTGTCAGGGTTAGGCACGAGCGGGTCCTTTTCACTCGGGTGCGTGGATCCCAGGACCGGGTCGCGGATGCGATCACGGCCTTTGCGGGGACCATGCAGTTCGTCTACCTGCATGCGGCGTGGTTCACGGTCTGGATCGTGTGCAACGAGGGGCTGTTCGGTGGCTCGACGGTCTGGGACCCGTACCCCTATGGGCTGCTCACCATGATCGTCAGCCTTGAGGCGATCTTCCTCTCCGCCCTCGTGATGGTCAGCCAGAACCGACAGGCGGCCCGCGAGAACGTCCGTGCCGACATCGACTTCGAGACCAATCTCCGCTCAGAGGTGTGGTCGGCCCACATAGGACATGTCCTCGGAATCGACCCCGAGCAGGTCGAAGGGCAAGTGCAGAGACTCATGGCGGAGAATCGCGCCAGGATGAGCGACGCCGCGTACTCCCCTGGATGAGCTCGGCAGCCGTTGGTCCGGTGTGAGTCGCACCCCCGGAGACACCGCGCCACCGTGGTGCGAGGATCGCCTGCTCACGGGCTCAGCAGGCGCTGCACCAAGGGGAGCAGCTCATCCGGGTCCGCCGCCGCCAGCTCCTCGAACGCACCTGCGCTGCGTCCCATCAGCACCCCGATGAGCGCGGCCGTCGCCACCTCGGCCCGCAACTCGGGCCGCTCCAGCCCCTGACGGGCGAAGTTCTCCTTCAAGGGTGCGACCATCCTCGCCTGCAGCTCCTCGCGTGCGGCGCTGTGGACCGCCGGATCGCGGGGGCGCTGGACCGCGGCTTGGAAGACGGGGCCAGGGCCGCGCCGGCCGATGCGGTCCAACAGCTCCAGCACCCGCTCGGGGTCGAGCGGGTCCGACGGCACGCTGTCGCCCGCCTCGGCGCGCAGCACGGCGATGTAGAGCTGGGCTTTGCTCCCGAAGTAACGGGCGATCAGGGCCTGGTCCACCCCCGCCCGTTCGCCGATGTCCCGCACGGTGGTGCGTTCGAAACCGCGTTCGGCGAGCAACTCGCCCGCGGCCTGCACCAACAACTCCTTGCTGCGCGCCGGTCCCTTCGGCGCGCGGGCTTCTCCGTGCTCACCGACGGAACGCGGCCATCGGGGCCGGTTTCCGGGCCTCCTGCGGGTGCTGGGCCAGGTGCGCCATCGATCCCTCCTTCTGCGTGGGTCGCTGTCGGCGACTCTGCCATGGCAGTGCCATGTCCGGCGCGCCGGGTCTCACGCTCTCACTCTTCGGAAGCAAATCGATGCCGGGCATATGCAGCGATGGTCGCACGAACGTGAATCGTGTCACGCACGCGACGGTCACGTTGACCTGGGCCGATGGGCACTTCAGCAAGCTGATCCGGTAGCCGCCTACTGGGTTCCCTCGTACTGACCGTCTCCCGTCCCGGCCGCCAGTTTCTCTACAGTCAAGATGTCAGCAGTTGCAGACTTTCTTGCGGATCGGTGAGACGTCCGTCGGCACCCTCGGGCTCGCGATTCACCGGGAGATGCGCTCGTGCATGAAGATGCCTTCAGTTCCGCGACGACGGGTGCCGACGTCGTACGACCCCCTGGGGGCCCACGGATTCGAGCCCGGACGGGGGCCGGTCCCGGCACCGCGCGAGTTCGCACGCCGACGCGGCGCCTGTCCGGCCCGGTCTGACTGGGCCCAAGGCGGTGCTGGCCCCGGTCGTCACCGTGCTGGCCATCGGACTGGTGTTCGTCGCAGTCTTTCCGGCCGCCTTCCACACGCCCAAGGCCCATCGCCTGCCGGTCGCGGTCGCCGCTTCGGACCGGGCGGCGGCGCTCTTCGACGTGAGGCTGCAGCGCATGGCGCCCGATGCCTTCCAGGTCGAGCGCTACCAGGACGCGGACGCCGCCAGGTCGGCGGTCGAGCACCGCACCGCGTACGCGGCCTACCTGGACACCGGTGACTCGCCCCGCCTTCTGTACGCGGGCGCGAACGGCCTCGCCGTCAAGGCGATGGTCACCCCGCTCAACCACGTCGCCGCAGCCGACGGCAGCAGGATCGAGGTGCAGGACATCCTCCCGTTGTCGAAGGGGGACAGCCGTGGCCTGTCGGTGTTCTATGCCTCCTTCGGCCTCGTCCTGGCGGGATTCCTGTTCGGCCAGATGACGTACCAATTGGCGCCGCGGCTGTCCTTCGCCCAACGTGTGCTGAGTCTCGTGATCTTCACGTTCGTGGGAGGCGTGGCCACCGCGCTCATCGCGGGTACGGTCTACGACGCCATTCCGGAGCCCTTCCTTGCTCTCGCGGGCGTCATCACGCTCATGGCGGGAGCCGTGGCGGCCGGAACCGTCCTGCTCATCCGGATCTTCGGCCCCCTTGGCGTCCCGCTGGGCTCGATCTTCATGCTGGTGATGGGCAACGCCACGAGTGGCGGGGTCCTGCCCCCGTCCTTCCTGCCGGGTTGGCTGCAACCGCTGGCCTCGGTGATGCCAGCGGGCGTCGGGGTGCGGGCATCAACGGACTCGCCTACTTCCACAACGACGGACTCGGTGACGGTGTGGCGATCCTCTCCGTCTGGGTCGTGTTCTGCATCGGAGCCGTCTTCAGCCTCGACAGGATCGCCGCCTCGACGGTCATCGTCCACGTCGCCCACCGTGGAAGGCCCTCACGAGCCGGTGTCTGAACCCCGGCCCGAACATCGCTGTCGCGCTGGGATCCGATCAGTTGGCGGTGGGCTCCTCGTAAGGGATGCGGCTCAGGTGCCGGACCTCGCCCAGGGTGCCCCATTCGTCCCCGCCGAGCTTGGTGAGCGGGCGCAGGAGCTCGCTGCTGGGACGCTCGTCGACGATGCAGTCCTCGTCCGCCGCGGCATGGACCACCCGTCCGAAGACGAGGGTGGAGTTGCCCATGCGCAGGGTGGTGTGCGAACGGCACTCCAGAACTACGCGCGAGGCGGCCACTCTGGGGGGACGCACACACCTGCTGGCCTCGCGCTCAATGCCCGCCGTATCGAATTCGCTGACCGACCGGGGGTAGTCGATGGCGGTGGCGTTGATCAACTCCAGAAGCGATTCGGACGAGAAGTTGACGACGAACTCCCCGGTGTCCTCGACGTTGCGCAGGGAATCCTTGCGGCCGATCGAGGTGAACTGCACGATCGGGGGATCGGTGCTGGCGATGCTGAAGAAGGAGTGGGGGGCGAGGTTCTCGGTGCCCCCGTTCGAGCTGATCGTGGAGACCCAGGCGATCGGGCGAGGGACGACGACTGACGTCAGGAACCTGTAAAAGGCCGCCCTGCCCATTGCCTCGGGATCGTATTCGATACGCATGCGCCCAGTATTGATCCGAACGCGTTGCGCAGCCGTGGATGGGGGGCGAGCGCGTGTCGGGCCGGGCCGCATGGGCGGGGCCGGAGCTATGCCTGCGCCCGCTCACCGGGTGAGGTGAGCGGGCGCAGGCGGTGCGGTGAGTCGATCAGAGGGTCTTGATGAGGCCGCCGTCGATGGTGAAGTCGGCACCGGTGATGTTGGCGGCGCGGTCGCTGGCGAGCATCAGGACGAGGTCGGCGACCTCGTCGGGGCGTGTGAAGCGACCGGTGGCGAAGCCGCCCAGGCTGTTGATCGCCTGGTCCACGGCTTCCTGTGGTTCGACGCCCATGGCGGTCGCGATGGTGTCGGCCATGCCGCCGGGGCCGATCCACAGGTCGGTGCTCACCGGGCCGGGCGCGATGGTGTTGACGCGTACGCCCTGCGGGGACACTTCCTTGGATAGAGCCTTGGAGAAGTTGGTCAGGGCGGCCTTGGAGGCCGTGTAGTCGATCAAGCCAGGGTCGGGCAGGAAGGCGTTGACCGAGCTGATCGTGACGATCGAACCGCGTGAGGCGAGCAGCGCGGGAAGAGCCGCACGAGAGGCGCGCACCGCGCTCAGCAGGTTGATGTTCAGGGTCTCAAGCCATTGTTCGTCGGTGACGGAAGCGAAGCCGCCGAGACGCGGCTGGGCCGCGCCGACGTTGTTGACCAGGACGTCGATGCCCCCGAACTGTTCCACAGCGGTCTCGATGAGGGTGTTCACGCCCTCCGCTGTGGCCAGGTCGGCGGTCACCGGGATCACGGCTCCGGTAGCCGCCAGTTCGGCGAGTTCGGGGCCGGTGGTGCGGGCGCCGGCCACGACGCGGGCGCCTTCGTCGACGAAGGCCCGGGTGACGGCCAGTCCGATGCCGCGGCTTGCGCCGGTGACGACGACGGTCTTGTCCTTGAGGTGCAGGTCCATGACGGTCTTCCTTGGTTGTTCGATGTGCGGTGGTGAACAGGGTTCGATGGGGTGAAACAGCGGGCGCAGCCTGACGGTCACAGGCCGGCGGCGGACCGGCCGGTGATGCCCTGGCGCGCCAGCCAGCCCAGCGCGCAGTCGGCGACGGCCGACCAGCCCTGGTCGACGACCAGCGAGTGGCCGCGGTCCGGGAACTGTTTGAGGTCGGTGGTCGCGGTCGAGTCGCCGTACAGCTTGTAGGCGGCGCGGGTGACGACGTCCGGCACGGTGTGATCCCGCTGGCCGGACATCAGCAGCAAGGGGCCACGGCGGGTGTTACCGGTGTCGACGGCAGCCGGCGACTGTCGGGAGAAGTTGGCGAACGCCGCTTCGAACAGCGGTCGGCCCGGGGCGGGGACGGCGTACGCCTCGAACAGGGCGTCGGACTCCTGCCGCGGGATCGCGTTGCCGAACGCGTAGTGGAACTGCGCCGCTGTGAGGGAGACCGCCCGGGACCGGTTGGCCGGGTTACGGAGAACAGGGGAGGCCGAGCGCAGCTGCGTGAACGGCAGCGGCTTGACGCCCTTGACCGGCGCCGGATCGATCGCCACCGCGGCCCGCCCGAGCCCCAGACCGAGCAGCTTCTGGGCGATCAGACCGCCGAAGGAGTGTCCGATCAGCACGGGCTGGGCCGGCAGCACCTTGATGAGGGACGCGTAGTGCTCGGTGACGTCGTCGATACCGGTCCCGGCCACGGCCTGCGGACGCGACCGTGCGCCGGGCACGCTGTCCGGTTCGCCGGGCCAGCCGGGCGCGAGCGGGGCGAACCCCTCGGCGTGCAGCAGCTCCACCCAGGGATGCCAGGAGGAGGAGTGCAGCCACAGCCCGTGGATCAGGACGACGGGGGTGCGCTGATCCGTCATGAGAGCCTCCTTGGGACGGAGGACCGCCTGATGCGGTCTCCTGTGGTGCTCTCCAAGGTGCTCTCAGCGTCATCCCGGTCGGCTCAGTCAGATGACGCAAACCGTGGGGTTGGGGCATGACTGAACGGTTACGAGCTCGGTGTACCCGCGGTGCCTCTATGGGCGGCCACCGCCGACGGGTGTGCGGCCCGGCCGCGGGAGAGGTCACCCCTCGTCGGGCGGGGCGGCACCTGTGCCGGCGTCGAGGGCGTCGCGCAGCGCGGCGCGGCTGGTGATCCCCAGTTCGGGAAAGATGCGGTACAGGTGGGAGCTGACCGTACGGGGTGACAGGAAAAGCTTCGCGCCGATCTCCTTGTTCGTCAGTCCCGTTGCCGCGAGCTGTGCGATCTGCCGCTCCTGCACGGTCAGCATCTGCCATCCCTCGCCCCGCGTGCCGAAGGCGGCCCCGGCGGCGGCGAGCTCCGCACGGGCCCGTTCGGCCCATGGGAGAGCGCCGAGCTCCATGAGGACCCGAAGGGCCTCTTCGAGTTGCTCTCGTGCCGCCCTCGTCTCGTGGTCGCGGCGCAGTCGCTCACCGTAGGCGAGGAGGCAGGCACGCGCCCCGCCGTCTTCGGCAGCTCGACGAGCGCGAGCGGATTGCCCTCGGCCCAGTGCAGCACCCGCTCGCGGGTGAGCGGGTCCAGATGGCTGCCCGTGCGCTCCAGCAGCGCAGCCGCCTCCTGACCGCCCAGCGGTCCGACCTCGATCTCCTCGAGCCCGGCGTCGTCGAACGCGGACGGTACGTCCGCCCGTACGGTGAGCACGCCCCGGCCGCCGACCGCCCCGGCCCGGCGCATGGCGAAGGCGCAGACACGGGCGCTTTCCGTGTCGAACCAGTGCGCGTCGTCGACCGCGAAGAACAGTTGCCGATCGTCGGCTGCCGCGCCGATGAGCGAGAGCATCGCGCCGGCGACCTCCGCCACGCCCGGCGTCGCCCCGGTGCGCAGACCCGTGACCTGTTCCAGGACCGAGCGAGATACGTCGGGCAACTGGTCTCCGTAGGGGAGAAGCGGCAGGAGCAGCTGGTGCAGACCGGCGAACGGCAACTCGGACTCCGCCTCGACACCGGAGGCGCCCACGACGCGAAAGCCCGCCTCGTCGGCCAGGGTCACGGCGGCTTGGAGCAGCGTGCTCTTGCCCGTACCGGCTTCACCGCGGAGTACGGCGAACGCGGAGTGCGCGGGAGCCGCCAGAATCCGCTCCAATCGCGCGAGCTCCGTGTGCCGCCCGATGAGCCGATACTCGTCCTGTGCCACCTGCCACCGTCCCCGTCCGTGTTCGCCCTGGCCACCTGCGGACACGCTGCCCTTGCCGGGTGGTCCAGGCCACGTTAGCGCGGGGACGGGAGGGGCTGGCTTCGGGACGTCGCGAAGCGGTACAGGTGACGGAGCGGTGCCCGGTGCCGGCCATTGGCGGCGCCCAGCACGCATGCCGGGCAGAGCGGGGGGGGCGCTCTACCGCGCGCCCCCACGGGCCTCGTCGGTTCCGCCGCGCAGGACGCGTGCGAAGGAGGCCTCCCAGTCGATGGCTTCCCCTTCCGAATCAGAGGGGACCAACACGTAGGTGTCGGCGATCCAGGAGCGTACGCGCGTGAGGTCGGCGTACAGGAGCGCGATGCCCGATCTCCCCACCAGCTGGATGTGCAGACTCCTCCGCCCGCCGTACCGCGGGCAGCGCGGCCAGATGTGGACGTCCCCTTCGCCACTCGGACGCAGTAGGCCCTCGCTGAGCAGCTCTCGGGAAAGTACCCAGGTGACTGCTCCTCCCGCCGTGTTGGAGAAGTCCACGGACACTGCGAAGGGCATGGCAGGGTCGTAGTGGAAACGGGCTTGCACGGGCAGCGTCTCCTGCGGCGAGACATACAGCCAGAGCGTCAGACACAGGTCGGGGCAGTCCTTGTCCGACGAGTTGGTGCGGGATTCCTGAGGGGTGGTCATGGTTTCCTCCCTGCGGTTGGGGGCCGATCCGTTCCCACGGTTCAGGATCCAGGCGGTCAGGATTGCCGTGCTTGTGTCGAACGACTGCCGTCAAGGCTGCGCCTGAGTGGGCGTTTAGCCCTGGGTATTCAGCGGAACTGGGGGATCTGACGCCCCGATAGCAGAAAGGTGCCGTTGACCTGCAATGCCGGTGAGTTAGCGCGTCGGTGCAGGTCAGGCGCTCGACGGTGATGGGCTTGGGTAGAAATATCCCCTGGTGACGTTGCGTAGTTCGTCACTTCTGGTGATGTGTCGGCGAGGCCGGGACGTAGCAACGGAGCTCCCGGTAGGACAGAAGATCGACCAAGATCCGACTGTCCGCAAGGGAACTCCGTTGGGTGCTCAGTGTGCCATCGCCCGCCCGCCGTCTGCTATCGACGAGAACGGCCAAGTCCCGTTGAACCCGCTGGTGGTGCCGCCGGACAGGCGCTTTGGTGAGCATGTCCGTCTCGGCGTGTTGACCGAGGAGATCAGCCCTGAACTGGTGGACGAGGTCGTGGAGTTGACCGGCTGCGGCGAACGTCGCCGCCGACTGCTGCCGGCCCGGGCGGTGGTCTACTTCGTCCTGGCATTGTGCCTGTTCAGCAGCTCCGACAGTACCGGTCCGCCGGGATACCGGTCGGTCCTGCGCACACTGACCGAGAAGCTGCGGCACCTGCCGGGCGCGTGCGTGCAGCGACTGCCCAGCAGTTCCGCCCTGACCCGGGCCCGGCAGCGGCTGGGCGCCAAGCCGCTGCAGATCCTGTTCGAGCGGCGGTGCGGCCCGCTGGCCACGACCGCCACCCCGGGCGTGTTCGCCTTCGGGCTGCGACTCGTGGCCTGGGACGGCACAGCGCTGGACGTCCCCGACACCCCCGCCAACGCACGGGAGTTCGGCTTCACCGGCAAAGGCGGCGTCAATCAGAGCGGACACCCCCAGGTCCGCCTGATGGCGCTGACCGAGTGCGGTACCCACGCCCTGGTCGACGCGGCCTTCGATGCGGTGGCCAAGTTCAGCGAGCACAAGCTCGCCCGTCGGCTCCTGGCCTGTCTGAGGCCGGACATGCTGCTGCTGGCCGACCGCAACTTCTCCGGCTACGAACTGTGGGGCCTGGCCCGGGCCACCGGCGCCCATCTGGCCTGGCGGATCAAGAAGAACCTGGTCTTCGTCCCGCTGCGGGTACTGCCCGACGGGTCCTACCTTTCGGTCATGCCGACCCCGAAAGAGACCATCCGGCACGGACAGGCCAGGGCTGCCGGCCGCACCCTGGCCGAGCCGCCGACAGGCCACACCGTCCGGATCATCCAGTACACCGTGACCGTCCGGCCCCGAGTCGGGCTGCCCCGTACTGAGACGTTCCGGCTGGTCACCAGCCTGCTGGACCACCGGCTCGCCCCGGCCCGCCAGCTGGCGATGACCTACCATCAGCGATGGGAGATCGAGAACGGTTTCGCGGAGCTGAAGAACCGCCTGCGGGGCACCGCCTTCATCCTGCGCTCCAAGGCGCCCGAATTGGTCTGCCAGGAGATCTACGCCCTCCTCACCGTCTACCAGGCGTTGTGCGCACTGGAGATGCACGCCGCAGAGCAGGCCGGGATCGATCCCGACCGGATCTCCTTCACCGTGACGGTGCAGCTTGCCCGCCTGAAGGTCGCCGCCCAGTCCGCAGCGGACCCGACCGCGCTGGGCACCGCCCGCCGCGAGGTCGTAGCGGAACTCCTGACCGCCCTCCTCCCTACCCGGCGCGACCGGCAGTGCCAGCGCATCAAGAAGCCGTCCAAGAACACCTTCGAGGTCAGAAAACGGGACCAGCCCCGCACTCCCAGTAACGTCCACTACACACTGAGAGTTACCAAACACCCCACCTGACCTGCACCGACGCGCTAACTCACCGGCATTGCGTTGACCTGCGAGGATGCGAGTGTCTAGAAGGACATGGGTTGGTGATGTGGCATCTCACCGCGCCCGGGACGTGACGGGCTACCGGGCCGATTTCGCTGAGCCCGTCGGCGCCGTGGCGAGTCAGGCTGCCTTGAGTGGTGTGCCCTCGTAGGTCCAGCGGTAGGGCTTGGCTGTTTCGTTGTGGTTGATCACGTAGCTGTCCCTTTTGTCGATCAGGTCGTCGCGGCTGGCGAAGTCGCCGTGCCGCAGGACCCGGCGGGTCAGGGCGGAGAAGAACAGTTCGGCCTGGTTGAGCCAGGAGGCGTGAGGTGGGGTCCAGTGGACGTGCCAGCGCGGGTGAGCAGCCAGCCATGCTTTGGTGTGAGCACGACGTGGATCTCCTTGCCGGGAGCGATGGCCTGGTCGAGCTGGTGCAGGAACGCGGTGAAGGTTGCTGCATCGTTGCGGGCGATCACCTCGGTGAGCACTTCACCGCTGGTCACGTCCAGGGCGGCAACCAGGGAAGCCGTGCCGTGGCGCCGGTACTCGAACTCCTGGCGGGCTAAGTGGTCGGCTCCGGAAGTCCTTCGGGGGTTGACGCGAGGTCAGGCCGTGTGCGGAGTGCGGATCGCAGGTTCGGTCCGGCGAGATAGAGGCCGCAGGTGCAGTCCGGGCACCTGAACAAATAATCGGTTGCCTGTTGGCGATGGTGGTGGATGCAATGTCCGGCATGATCACGCAGGTGCGCCCGCCACGGCGAGATGAGATGGACGCGTACCACCGGGTCTTGCCACTCGGCGATCTGGGCAACCTGCGACCGAGTTGTCACGAGGGAGACGCCCACGCATGAATACGCCACCACCGGCATCTGAAACGGGGCGGACTGACGGATCATCAGTCCAGATCGGCGCTCTCGTTCCGCTTACCCGGCCTGGCTGGGTCGAGGCAGGCCAGCACTTGCTCGCTGGACTCGAGCTGGCCGTTCGCGAAGTCAATGACGCCGGCGGGATCGTCGGAAGACCACTCGAACTGGTGGTCCGAGACACCGCAGCTGATCCACAGAGGGCCGCGGCGGCCGTGAACGAATTGGCCGGCCTGGGCGTGGCTGCCTTGGCAGGGGAGTATCACAGTGTCGTCGCTCGCGCCGCTGCCGCCAGGGCCGACGCCCTCGGCCTGCCGTTCCTCTGCTCGTCAGCGGTTCTCGACGCGCTCACCGAACAGCCAACGGAATGGGTCGCGCGCCTCGCCCCGCCGCAGTCCCGCGGCTGGCAGATCTACGCAGACTTCCTCCTCAGCGCGGGCCACAGCCGAATCGCCGTAGCAGCCCAGCCGAGTGTCTACTGGGCATCTGGGACCCGCATTCTGCGGGACTACCTCGCTCCACGCGGCGCCACCGTCATCGAACTCGATATGAGCGCGCTCACCCCCGCGGCCGTGTGCGACGAACTGGTCGACAATCGCGCGACAGCCCTCCTTCTTCTGGTCGGCCACCCGGAGCCGGCCGTGCCGATCGTCAAGTCGGTCCGGCGCGACCAGCGCCTCGCCGAGATCATGATTGGTGCTCCGGCCGGGCAACCGGAGTTCGCCGAATGGGCGACGTTGCTGGGCGACGACAGCGCCGCGATCCCGTTCTTGCGCTACCTGCCCGAGCGCCTCAGCCCACTCGGTGCACGAGTCGAGACGGCCCTCCGCGAGCGGCTGGCCGAAGCGCCCTCCTTCGTCGCCTTCGAGGGCTACGACACGGTCGCCGTCCTCGCCGATGTGCTGCGTTCTCACGACGCGGACCGGGCGCGCATTGCCAAATCCTGGCCGCGCGTTGCAGTCGAAGGCACCCGCGGGCAGATCCAGTTCTCCCGCAGGCCAGGCATCAGCGTTTGGCAATGGGCTAGGACGCCAATCCAAGTCGTTGATCGAGATCCGGCGGAACCCCGTCGCTTTCGGATCCTTCACGCCAGCTGAGAGAGCACGGAGGTCCAACTGCCCAGATCTGTCCGAACTTGAGGCTGTCTACCTGTCTACGTGTGCCGGCGCTAGGGCGCGTATCTGGTTTCGATCAATCTGCCGGATCTGGCCCGCGCGGTGGGGTGGATCCGGTAGATCGTCGTGTATGACGCGTGCGCAACTGACTGATGCCGAGTGGGCGTTGATCGAGCCGTACCTGCCGGTCGGCGAGCGGGGTCCGTACCCGGAGCGGCTGCGGCAGCAGTTCGAGGGAGTGATCTGGCGGTTCAGGGCGGGTGCGCAGTGGCGTGAGGTGCCGAGTGAGTTCGGCGCCTGGACGACTGTGTCCAACCGGTTCCGGCAGTGGCGGGACGCCGGGGTCTTCGAGGCGCTTCTGGAGGGGATGATCGCGGAGGCCGCGAAGCGGGGTGAGGTGGACTTGTCCCTGGTCAGTGTGGATTCCACCACCGCCCGGGCTCACCACGACGCTGCCGGGATGCACCTCGGTCAAGAGGTCATGGCCGCCCTGGAGAAGGCGGCCGCCGAGGAGGAGAATGCCCGCCAAAAGGTGGCAGTCCGGAAGGACAAGACGGGCAGGGTGCTTTAGCTGATCCCGAGCGGGAGGAACGGCGACGTATCCGGCGCCGGCACAAGGCCCGCCTGAAAGCAGCCCTGCTCGGACGCTCGAGGGGCGGGCAGACCGGCAAGATCCACGTCGCCGCCGACCGCAAGTGCCGCCCGCTGGTCTTCGTCCTGACCGCCGGCCAGGCGGCGGACAGCCCGCAGTTCATCCCGGTACTCAAGAAAGTCCGGGTGCCCGGGCCGGTCGGCCGCCCCCGGACCCGGCCCGACGCTGCTGCCGGCGACAAGGCCTACTCGTCCCGCGGCAATCGCTCCTACCTGCGCAAACGACGCATCAAGGCGGTCATCCCGGAGAAGAAGGACCAGGCCGCCAACCGCAAGAAGAAGGGCAGCCGGGGCGGCCGGCCCGTCAGCCACGACACCGCGCTCTACAAAGAGCGGAACACAGTCGAGCGTCTGATCAACAAGCTCAAGGCGTGGAGAGGCATCGCCACCCGCTACGACAAGACACCCAAGAGCTACCTCGCCGGAGTCCACCTGCGCGGCTCGATGATCTGGATCAAGGAGCTCGCGCGGGCCACCCCTTGATCAAAACCAGATACGCGCCCTAGTACTGCAACCGCATCTGGGGTGACGATCAACGTTGCCTGTCGTTGATGTGACTGTGTGCTGATGCGCTGACGATCGAGCAGGTCGAGTCGTGGTCCGAGGGGATAGCCGGGCTGCATGCCCGGTTCGCCCACCGTTTCGGCAGGTCCGAGCCGCGTGAGCGAGCACTGGACTACCTTCAGGGACTGGTCGCACCGCTGGAGAAGAAGAACGGCTGGACGCTGGCCGAGCAGGTCGGCCAGCTCCGCCCGGACGGTGTCCAGCGCCTGCTCAACCTCTCCGACTGGGACGAGAACGCGGTCCGTGACGACGTCCGTGACTTCGTCGTGGAGACCATCGGCGCCAAGGACGCGGTCCTGATCGGCGATGACACCGGCTTCCTGAAGAAGGGAACCAAATCCGCCGGTGTCCAGCGCCAATACTCGGGGACTGCGGGCCGCACGGAAAACTGCCAGATCGGAACCTTCCTGGCCTACGCCTCGGCACGAGGACGCGCCCTGATCGACCGCGAGCTCTACCTCCCGGCCTCCTGGGCCGATGACCGGGACCGCTGCCGGGCCGCCGGCATTGACGACGAGGTCTGTTTCGCGACCAAGAACGAGCACTTCAGACGGATGCTGCAACGCGCCATCGACGCCGGTGTCCCGTTCGCATGGGTGACCGCGGACGAGGCATACGGGCAGGTCAAGCACACACGATTCTGGCTGGAGCAGCGCAAGATCGCACACGTGATGGCCACCAAGGTCAACGACACGGTGGTCACGACCGACTGGGCCGAGGTCCGGGTCGACGAGCTGATCGCCGCGCTGCCCCGGCAACGCTGGAAGCGACTGTCAGGCGGGCCGGGCGCGCACGGCGAACGCGTCTACGACTGGGCGCGCGTCGCGATCCGCCCCTGCTGGGAAGACGGCTTTGGGCACTGGGTGCTGGCCCGCCGCAGCGTCAGCGACCCCACCGAGATCGCCTACTACGTCTGCTACGGACCGGCCTCCTCTCGACTGAAAGACCTGGTCAAAGTCGCCGCAGCGAGGTGGGCGGTGGAGGAGTGCTTCCAGACCGCCAAGGGCGAGTGCGGCCTGGACCACTACCAGGTCCGGCTTTATCGGGCCTGGTACCGGCACATCACCCTGTCGATGGCCGCACTCGCCTACCTGACCGCAGTCCGAGCCCAAGAAGCCACAAAAGGGGCGGCGCAGACGACGAGCAAGACCTCATACCCCTCAGCGTCCCGGAGATCCGCCGGTTGATCGGGCACCTCGTCATCACGCCCCGCCACCACACCAACGAACACCATCTGAGCTGGTCACGCTTCCGTAGACGCAGCCAGGCCCGAGCCCGCCGCTCCCACTACAAACGTCGAGGCCACAACCCCCAGATGCGGTTGCAGTACTAGCCCGGGGCAGCCCAGAGAAGGCCAGCAGTCGGACCGGCATCAAGATCAATCTCAGCGCCAACGACTCGGACCGCAGGGCCGGTCCGTCATCGTGCAGGCCGCAGGCGCAGTCCAGGGCATCGTTGGGCGAACCAGCGACGCCACAGCGGCGCGGCAGGCTGCACAACTGTCAGTGATCCACTTCGCGAGATCGGCCGTTCCTCCTGCCATGCGCATATCCTGCGCCCGCCCCGTGCTGCTGACTGCCGCCGAGCGCGAGCGGCTGAAGAAGTTGGCCCACGGTCACAAGACCGAGTACCGGCTGCGGGTCCGCGCGCAGGTCGTCCTGCACGCGGCGCGGGGACACTCCAACGCGCGCATCGCCCGCGAGACGGGTCTGCACCTGGACACGGTTCGCGCTTGGCGGGGCCGGTTCGCCGCCGGCGGGCTGCCGTCCCTGGCCGACCGCAAGCGCTCAGGGCGCCCCGCCCGTTTCACTCCCGTGCAGGTCGCCGAGGCTAAGGCGCTGGCCTGCCAGTTACCCGCCGAGACCGGCGTACCGCTGGCGCGCTGGTCGTGCCCGGAGTTGGCTGCCGAGCTGACCGCGCGCGGGATCACCGATACCGTCTCCGCGTCCACGGTGCGCCGCTGGCTGCGCGAGGACGCGCTCAAGCCCTGGCAGTACCGGTCCTGGATCTTCATCCGCGACCCAGACTTCCGCGCCAAGGCCCAGCGTGTCCTGGACCTCTACGCCCACACGTTCGAGGGTGCCCCGCTGGGCGAGGACGAGTACGTCCTCTCCAGCGACGAGAAGACCTCCATCCAGGCCCGCTGCCGCTGCCATCCCACCCTGGCCCCGGGCCGGGCCCGGGCGATGCGCGTCAACCACGAGTACGGCCGCGGCGGCGCGCTGGCCTACCTGGCCGCCTACGACGTCCACCGCGCGAAGGTCTTCAGCCGCTGCGAGCCGAAGACCGGCATCGTGCCCTTTATGGCCTTGGTCGCCCAAGTTATGGCAACCGAGCCCTACGCCAGCGCGAAACGCGTCTTCTGGATCGTCGACAACGGCTCCTCCCACCGGGGAAAGAAGGCCATAGACCGTCTGACCAAGGCGTTTCCGAACGCAGTCATGGTCCACACCCCCGTGCACGCCTCCTGGACGAACCAGATCGAGATCTTCTTCTCGATCGTCCAGCGCAAGGTCGTCCGACCCAACGACTTCACCGACCTGACCCAGGTCCGGAACCGGATCCGAGCATTCGAAGACCGCTACAACGCCACGGCACAGCCATTCCAGTGGAAGTTCACCACCTCCGACCTGGACGATCTACTGGCCCGGCTCGACCGACACACATCCGCCGACCGACAAGAAGAATCCTCCGCCGCCCTGGCAGCCTGATCAACCCCCGAAGGACTTCCAGCGCTGACCACTAAGTGGCCAGGGGCGGCGGGACGCCCGGGATACCGGCGCGAGCGGGCGGCGATCGCGGTCTTCTCGTCGACCGAGAGCACCACCGCACCCTCGGGCGGGTCGAGGTAGAGGGCGCACACGTCCGCCGTGCGTTCCCAGAAGTCCGGGGTGTCGCGGCGGGTGAGCCAGCCGCGGACCTTGTGCGGCTTCAGGTCCAGGTCCGCCAGGATCCGCCCGACCTGCGAGGGCGAGACCGGCGCGAAGCAGGTGCCCGCAACCTGCGCGACGATGGTCCGGTGCGACCATGTCGCTTCCGGATGCGGTGGTGCGATGGTGGCCGTGGCCACGATCGCCACCTGCACATCAGGCCCGTAGATTCTCGGCCGTCCCGACCGCTCGGCATCCCGCAGCGCGTCCAGGCCGCCGGTGGCGAACCGGCCCCGCCACTTGCGCACGGTGTTCACGCTGACCTGCAGCTCCCGGGCTATCGCACCGTTGGCACGCCCGTCCGCCGCCGCGAGCACGATCCGAGCCCGCAGCACCGCCCGCACCTGGGACTTCGGCGAGCAGGCCATCCGTATCAGCCGCTCGCGGACCTCCCGGTCCAGCACCACCGCGACCGCCGTCCCCACCCGTCCTTCACCCTGCACGGCAGACGATCACGGCGGCCCGGTGCCACACCCGGCAGGATGGGCCCGTGTCGAAGAGCCCTCCCGAATCAATGCAGCACCACCTGCGCCAGCGCCTGAACACCCACGCCCAGGCCCGCTGGCCGCAACTGGCCCGCATCGACGTCCGCTTCCGCGCCGGATTCGCCTACGGGCTGCTGGAGTACCTGGAAGCCCTGAACACCACGCGGCGCACGGTGCGCTACACCGTCGGCTGGAAGATCACCGATGACGACGAGAAGGCGATCGCCCGCCTGCCCGAGGCCGCCGGGGAGACCTCCGTGCACTAGGACGGCAGTCTCCAAGAGGGCTACTTCGTCGCCGAGTTGACGGGGGTGAACACCCGTGAGGGCTGGCCGGAGGGCATGCGGCTGATCGTGCGCCGGGTCCGTCCGACCCGGCGGCACCGGAAGAAGCTGACCGCGTTCGAGCAGAGGACCGGCTGGCGCTATTGCATCACCGCGACCAACATCGGCCGCATGTGGGGCATCGCCGGCTCGGGCCACGCCCAGTTCCTGGACGTGCTGCACCGCTCCCATGCCGGCGTGGAGGACCGGGTGCGCACCAACAAAGCGATGGGGCTGGGCAATCTGCCGTCTGCCTCGTGGGAGGTGAATCGCGGCTGGATGCTCGCTGCGAACCTCGCCGCCGATCTCGACGCATGGCTGCGGCTGCTGGCCCTGCACGACATCGACGACCTGGCCGACGCCGAGCCGGACACTATGCGCTTCCGCCTCTACCACCTGCCCGCCCGCCTCGCCGACCACGCCCGCCGCCGCTTCCTGCGGATCGAGCGGTCCTGGCCCTGGGCCAATGCCCCGCAGTTAAGCGGAATCAGCGCTGGTCAACTCGTTGGTTGAGCGGTCCCTCGGCAGGAAGGCCTCGGGTCCAGGACGGTCAACCTTCCGGGAAGGACTGTCGATCATCGACCGGATCACATCAACGGCGGGTCAGGGACTCCTCTTGTCCTGACAGACGAACGGAACCCCTGGTAGAAGCAGAGAAAACGACCAAGAATTCCTGCTCCGGGAGCCCCGTTGCCCGATCAGTGTGCCACCACCACGACGACTCGCACCATCATGACCGCGTCGGGCATCTACGCCCCCGGGCACCTGGGAGAGCTGACGCAGTACATGCCGTTCGAGCTGGTCGAGGACGTGCTGACCCAGACTCGCAGAGTTCAGCGGCGGCTGCGCCTGCTGCCCTCTCGAGTGGGGGTGTACTTCGTCTTGGCTTTGACGCTCTTCCCCGCCCTGGGCTACGCACGGGTATGGGACAAGCTCGTCGCGGGCCTTCCGCTTCACCTGCGCATCCGCCCGTCGGAACGCGCGCTGGGCGAGGTGCGCCGCCGCCTGGGGCCGCTCCCGTTCAGGATGCTGTTCGAGGTGGTCTCCGGATCGCTGGCGCCGCCGGAAACGCCCGGAGTGTGTTATCGGCGCTGGCGCACGGTGGCCTTCGACGGCTGTAGTTCGATCAAAGCCCCCGACCGTCCGCGTCTGCGGACGGTGTTGGGCAAGTCACGCAATCAGCAGGGTGACGCCGGCTACCCGGCGCTGCGGCTGACCGCGCTGTGCGAGACCGGGACCCGTGGCCTGCTCGCAGCGGTCTTCGGTTCCTGCTCGGTGGGTGAACTGGCATCTGCTACCGCCCTGTTAGGTCATCTCAACCCCAGGATGCTGTTGCTGGCCGACCGAGGCTTCGATGCCGATACCTTCCTGAGCTCGGTGAGCGATACCGGCGCCCAATACCTCGTTCGCCTCCGATCGAGTCGCCGCCCCCTGATCGAGACCGTTCTGTCCGACGGCTCCTACCTGACACACCTAGGCGGACGCCCGGTGCGCATCATCGTCGCCACGGTTACCGCGACCTGCGCCGACGGCAAGAAGGTGAGCGACTCCTATCAGGCGACCACCTTGCTCGATCCCGTCAACGACCCCGCCGGCGTACTGGTCCGCCTCTATCACGAGCGATGGGAGGTCGAGTCCGCCTTCTACGCCCTACGCCACACACTGCAGGACGGCCGGGTCCTGCGTTCGTGTGATCCGGCCGGACTTGAGCAGGAGCTGTGGTCCAGTCTCATCGTCTATCAGCTCCTGCGCCGGGCGATGACGGACGCCGCACTGGGGTGCCCCGGTACAGACCCCGACCGCATGAGCTTCACCGTCGCCCTGGAAAGCGCCCGCAACCAGGTGACCACCGCCTCCGGCATCGACGGCTGCGAGATCGATCCCATCGCTCCCGGCACCATCGGCGGTGCCGTGCTCACCGCTCAGATGCCCCCGCGGCGCCCCCGCCTCAGCATCCGCAAGGTCAAGTGCTCAACGTCCCGTTACGCGGGCAAAGCCGACGGCGACAGGGCAATGACCAGCACAAACGTCGTCCGTCTGTCCATCGATATCTACGACGGCCACGTCGCCTTCCCGAGCGCACCCACCTACACCCCCGCCCAGGACGAACAGCTCACAGCCTCCCGCTCCCGGCGCAAAGAACAGGTCATCCAGCTCCTGCAGAGCATGCCCGCCCGCTCCTGGACAGCCCGCGAGATCGCTCATTCCCTCGGCCTCCCCAAGCACAGCGTCATCGCAGGTCAGCTCTGCCAGTGGGCGCTGTCCGGAGTACTGGAACGGACCGCTCCCGGCGCCTACATCCTGACCCACGCGTGGGCCGATCCAGCCCACCCAGGACGCGCCGGACACACGGCGAGAGAACGCACGATCGCCCTCCTTCAGGCACATCCTGGACGATCATGGAAGGCCCGCGAAATCCTGCACGCCTTGGACTTTCCACCCTCCCGACACCGCAGTCTGGTCAGCGAACTCTGTCGCTGGGTCCACCAAGGCGTCATCGAACGCAGCGGACCCGGCGACTACACCCACACCCAACATGCCCAAAAATCGCCCCAGTTGACCAGCGCTGATTCCGCTTAACTGCGGGGCATTGGGCCCTGGGCCAGGGCGTTCACCACCTGCTGGCAGCGGCTCACCGCCCTCCCAGCTGTCACCTGACGACCGGATCACCAGCCCGACGAGACAAGGAAAGGAGCAGACCTGCACGCCCTCCGGGTGCCGTGGAACCCCGGCGCAGCCGCAGCGACACGCGAAGGCCCCGCCCGCGATCACGCGGAACAAACAGGGCGAACCGACGACCCGATCATGCACTCACGGCTGTTGAAGAATCGAGGTTAGCCCTGGGTATTCAGCGGAATTAGGTGATCTGAGAGGGCATTTAATTTAGGAAGATCGCCCTGTTTGCCCTAGTAGGTACCTCGCCAGGTGGGTGTGGTCGGCATCGCCAGCGGTGAACAGCAGCGGCGCTCGTCGCCGGTTGCAGAGGTTGATTTTCGTGGCGGCGCGGGGATTGAAGTCGGCGAAGGCCCCTGGAAGGGCACACGTGCCGATCCGGGCACCTCACAGCGCTCATAGACGGCCGCGGATTCCTCTTCGCTGAGGGTTTTGGTGAAGCCGTAGTGGAACTGACTCGGCGTCAGCGCGATGGCCTTGTTCTTGTTGGCGGTGTTGCCCAGGACCGGCCAGGCCGACTTCAGGGTGGAGAACGGCAGCGGGAGCACGCCCTTGACGGGGGCCGAGTCGATGGCGCCGCCGAAGGAATGTCCGATGATCACGTGCGCCTCGGGGTCGCGTCTGATCTCTTCGACCTCGCAGTCAAGGCCCGGCCAGGACGGGGCGATGACCCGGTGGCCCTGCACCGGGTAGCGCTGAGCCCACTTCTCCCAACTGCGTGAGGTCATCCAGAGCCTGTGGATGAGCACGACCGAGTCGGCCGCTACACCGACTGACTCGCCCGCGGACATTCAGTGGCATAGGCATGCCGCTGACGAAGCCTGGCATTCCCCTCGCAAGCAGTGCGGCTGCGCGAGCCGCTCAAGGCGTTCGCAGGTGGCCGCGCGCCGCTACGTGGGCAGCCATCGCTGCTCCGATCAATGCGGCGTCCCGCGGATTGGCCGCCTGCCGTACTTCCGGCAGCGGCGGCCCGGCAGTCCGCAGGCCGCGGGTGAAGGGGTCGGCGATCAGGTCCCAGGCACCGGTGATGGAGCCGCCCACCACCAGCACGGAGGCGCCGAAACCGATGATCCACGGGCCGAGCGCGCGGCCCAGGGCCGCGAAGGTCTCGTCCAGTGCGGCACGGGCCGGGCCGGACCCGGCCCGTGCCTGTTCGGCCACGTCGCGCACCCCCGTCACCGGGGCCGCGGCCTTCGGCCCCGACAGAGCCGTGAACCGCCGGACGACGGCGCGGCTGGACACGGTGTCCTCCAGCGGTCCCCCATCGACGCGCAGCAGGTCGACACGGCCTTCGGGGGGAACGTGTGGGCCGGAGCAGACGAGCCTTCCATCGCGGAGGAAAGCCGAGCCCACCCCGGTACCGAGCGTGATTCCCACGGCGCGGCGGTGTCCCGCCGCAGCTCCGACGGCGGCCTCGCCCAGCAGGAAGGCGTGGGCGTCGTTGACGAAGGCCGCGGCGGTCATCCGCTCCCCGAGGGCGCCCCGGAGCGCCTGGCCGAGATCCATCCCGTACAAGGCGTCGAACTTCCCGACGCCGCGGTACCACGCCACCCCTGTGGCGTAATCGAAGGGGCCGGGCAGGGCGATGCCCCAGGCGGAGGCCGCTGTGGGCAGCAGCGCCGCGCAGCGGGCGACGCGGTCCACGATCTCCCGTGCGTCGCCCTGGGGCGCGACGGGCATGCGTCGGTGCGTGCCCGGCCGGATCACGCCGGCAACCGGGTCTACGAGGGCGGCCGAGACATGGCTGCCGCCGAGTTCGAGGACGGGGATCTCCGCGGGGAGTCTCACCGGAGCAGCGCCTTCACCACCCGGGCGCCACCCGCCCCCAGCGGTGTGAGGGTGTAGCCCCCCACCGTGGCCGGCAGGACCACCGTCTCGGCGTAGGCCAGTCGCAGGCGGTGCCCGCTGTGGGTCTCGATCAGGGCGCCGCCGCCTTCGACCACGTTGAGGATGTGAAAGCGGTCCATGGTGTCGTCCTCGACGCGGCTGCCGGGGCCGAGCACGGTGCGCCGTACCTCGAAGAACATCTCCGACAGGGAGCCGATGACCTCCTCGCGCCACCCGTGGCCCTCGCGCAGGGTCCGTGGGCGCTGGATGAGGGTGTCGGGGACGGCGGCGCCCGAGCGCTCGCGGTCGAGGTTACGGAAGGCGTGGTCGACGTGGACGGGGCGCTGCGCACCCTCGGCGTCCTTGCGGAGCCAGTCGTAGAAGCGCAGCGAGTACAGGTACGGGGTGGCGCTGATCTCCAGCACCACGTTGCCGCGCCCACTCCCGTGCGGTGTGCCGGCGGGGATCAGGAACAGCTGGTGTGCCTCTGCGGGGAAAGCGCCCACATAGCGCTCGATGTCGAAGGGCCGGCCGTGCTCGTTCGCCGCATGCGCCTCGCTCTCGAAACGCTCCAGGTCGGCGCCCTCGCGTAGTCCGAGATAGACCTTGGAGTCCTGGCCGCCGGTCATCACGTAGTAGGTCTCGTGCTGGGTGTAGGGCCAGCCGAACACCTCGCACATGTACTCGGACCGGGGGTGGCAGTGGACGGAGAGGCTGCCGCCGTCGACCGTGTCCAGGTAGTCGAATCGCAACGGGAAGGAGGTGCCGAAGGTGCGGTGCCCGGGTTCGCCCATGATCTCGCGGGGGTGCAGGCCGACCAGTACCTGGAAGGGAACCTCCACCTGGGCCTCGGGGCCGTCACCGATCAGCACACCGGATTCGGGGGCGATGAGTTCGTAGCCGAGGGCGGTGTTGCGGGCGTGGGGGTTCATACCGAGGGTGCGCTGGGCCCAGTGGCCGCCCCAGGAGGTGGAGTTGAAGGTGGGGCGGGTGCGGAAGGGGCGGGTGGCCAGCTGGGCGGCGGTGCGGCGCAGGGTCTCGCCGTCCAGGGAGGCAGGGCTGTGGGCGTCCTGCAGGTCGAGCCAGCGGTCGATGCGGGGCGCGAGGGTCTCTCGGTGCCGGTCCAGCAGCGGCCAGTCGATGTAGAACAGCCGCTTGGTGGTGGCTGGTCCGGTGCCCTCGGGCTGGCCCAGGTTCCGGCCGGTGCCCGCGGTGATGGCCGCTTCCGCGTGACGTTTGGGCAGGTCGGCGTACCACAGGACATCGTGCGGGAGGAGCGCCGCGCCGGGGCCGAGGACGATGGCGAAGCCGGCGCCGGGACGCGGAGGGCGGGGAAGGCCGGCGAAAAGGTCGGCGAGGGTGCCGTCGGCGAGGGGAGCGAAGTGGGGGTCGTCGGGGAGCCGGGCGGAACGGGTCGCCTTGTCGATCACCTCCCATGGAGCGAAGTGGTCGCGTACGTCCAGGAAGGCCAGGGGCAGGCCCAGTTGTGCCGCCGCTTCGCGCAGGCCCCCGGCGACGGCGCTCCAGTCCAGGATGGCGGGCCCGTCCAGGGCGAGAACGCCCGGTCCGTCCGGCAGAGCGGTGAGGGCGGGGGCCCACCCGCGGTCGACCGTGCCGCCGCAGGGGGACTGGCGGGGGGTGGCGTCGTAGGTGGGAACACCGGCGGGAGGCGTCATGGTGGGGTCTGCTGCTTCCTTGATCATGGGGCGGATCGCGGGACGGACCACGGGGTGCTGCCGGGGATGGCCGCTGAAGTGCCGAAGGTCAGGGGAACTGTCGAAATCGCCGCCCAGTCCTCCGGGCTCAGGTCCTCTGCCGCCCGGCGGGCGGCGGACCGTGCCTGCGCCGCCGAGCGGGCGCCGGCCACGACGCAGGCCACGGCCGGGTCGCGTAGCGGGAAGCGCAGGGCGGCGTGCGGCAGGGCGACCTGCCGTCTTACGCAGACCTCGGCCAGGGCGCGTGCGTCGCCGAGCACCGCCGCGGGGGCGGGTCCGTAGTCGAAGAACGCGTCGTTCGATGGCCAGGGGGTGGCAAGCACGCCGGAGTTGAAGGGAGCGGCGGCGATCACCGAGACTCCGCGTTCGGCACAGAGGTCGAGCAGCGGCCTGGCGGAGCGGTCCACGAGTGTCCACCGGCCGGCCACCATGACGGCGTCCACGTCGGTCTCGGTGACGATCCTCATCAGGGGGGCGACGGTGTTCATCCCCGCCCCGATGGCACCGATCACGCCCTGGTCGCGCAGCTCCGCCAGGGCGGGCAACGCCTGATCGATAGCGGTGTCCATGTGGTCGTCGGGGTCGTGGACGAGGACGAGGTCGACCCGGTCCAGCCCGAGCCTGCGCAGGCTGCCGTCCAGGCTGCGCAGGACTCCGTCGCGCGAGTAGTCCGGCTGCCTGGTGAGCGTGTCGGGTACGGCGAAACCACCGACGGGGACGTCGGAACCGGTGCGCGCGGGGTTGGGCACCAGCAGCCGCCCCACCTTGGTCGAGACGGTGAACAGCGCTCGTGGCCGGCCCGCCAGGGCGGCGCCGAGGCGGCGTTCCGACAGCCCGAGGCCGTAGTGCGGCGCGGTGTCGAAGTACCGAACGCCGCACTCCCAGGCGGCGTCGACGGTGGCCTCGGCCTCCGCCTCGTCGAGTGGGGAGTGGAGGTTGCCCAGGGGCGCGGCACCGAGGCCGAGGCGGCTGACGTGGACGTCGGTGGCGCCGAGGCGGCGGGAGTCGGAGTGTCGGCGGTGCGGATCGCGGGGTTCGCTGGGGTGGGCGTAGTGCTTCAACGGCTGCGCCTCTCGGTGGCGTTGGAGCCCGATACTTCCGAGGCATCTGCTTCATCCGGCGCGAGGACGATACGTATGAGGTCGCGATCGACGCAACGGCCGGAACCAAAGAATCGATTCTGTCTGCGAATACGGCGTCACTCGACCACAAGCGGAGGAATTCCCTCGACCAGATGCTTCCCATCCAGTAGGCCCGGTGCCATAGTTGCCGCGCCGATAGATCTGAAGCATTCGAGCCGCGAGGAGATCGTCCGGTGCCAGACGTGCCCGCCCCCGGTGCCGCAGGAGCGAGTGACCCGACGGACCGCTACCGCCCCGGGTACGAACTCGTCGCGGAGCAGTTGCTGACGTACATCGCCGAGCAGAACCTGCTGCCCGGCGACCGGCTTCCCACCGAACAGGGCCTCGCGGAAGTCCTGGGCGCATCCCGCAACGTCACCCGTGAGGCCGTCAAGGTCCTGGCCGCGATCGGCCGGCTGAGCGTCCGCAAGGGCGCCGGTATCTTCGTCGCCGCCTCGGCCAGCGCGCTGGCCGACGACCAGCTCGCTCACTTCCAGCCCACCAGCATGGAGCACCTGCTGATGCTCCTCGACTACCGTCGTCTGATCGAGGCCGAGACAGCGCGGCGCGCCGCGGCGCTCGCCACCCCGATCGAGGTGCGCGCCCTACGCGAGCACGCCCAGGGCTCACTCGCGGCCGCCCGGACCGGGGACGTTCAGGCGTTCGCCCGCGCGGACGCCCAGTTCCACGACGCGGTCGGCGTCGCCGCGCACAACGTGTTCCTGCGTTCGAGCGTCGCCAACATCCGCCGCTTCGCTTCCCAGTCGGACGTGCTGCTCTTCCACGGAGACGTTCCCGGGTCGATCGAGGTGGCCGGGAACCAGCACCTCGCCATCGCCGAGGCCATCGCGGCGGGCGAGGCCGAAGCCGCTGTGGAGCAGATGACCGCCCATATCGAGACCACCCAGGCACAGTTCGAGCGCAAGATCCGCGACCGGCTCTTCAACATGTCCGATCGCGCCGGCGCGCAGCAACCGGCACCTGCCCCTGCCTCCGCGCCCGCACGGCCGTCGCGGGGCGCGACCCCACCCCCTGGTACGCAGACCTCCGCGTCCTGACCGGTCCTCACGTCATCGAGCGACCCAAGCGACCCACCCGTACGACGGGCGGAGAGCCACCTTCCCCCCGGCACGTGATTGGAACTTTCAGTGTCGAGAATTCCTGTCCTTCTCCGCGCCCTGGTGCGGAGAACCACCGCCATCGCCGCCATATCCCTCACTGTCACCGCCCTCGTCCCGCCGGGCACCGCCTCGGCTCGAACTCCCTTTGTGCCCCCGGCCGTCAGCGTCTACGTCTCCCCTTCCCAGGGCCGCGACAACTGGCCCGGCACCCAGGCACGTCCGCTGCGGACCCTGCAGGGCGCCAGGGCGCACGTCCGCCTGATCAACCGGGACATGCACCGCGACATCCATGTCGAAATGCTCGGCGGCACCTACCAGCTCACCGACACCTTCGAGCTGACCAGTGCCGACTCCGGCACCAACGGGCACCGCGTGGTCTACGAGGCGGCAGCGGGCGCGCACCCGGTCATCAGCGGCGGCACCGCCGTCACCGGTTGGAAACCGGCCGACGCCGGCCACCGGATCTACAAGGCCCATGTCGGCGACCTCGACTTCCGCCAGATGTACGTCGACGGCGCACTGCAGACCCGGGCCCGCGGGCCCGAGAACCCGTCGGGCTTCTCCAAGACCGCGACCGGCTACACCATCACCGACCCGTCCCTCGCCGGCTGGAAGAACCAGTCCGACGTGGAGGTCGTCAGTGCCTGGGGCTGGATGCTCTACCGCTGCCCCGTGAAGTCGATCAGCACCACGACCATGACGATGCAGCAGCCCTGCTTCCACAACGCCAACCTCCACCAGGGCGAGGAGATCCAGACCCCGACCTGGCTCGAGAACGCCCGCGAACTGCTGGACACCCCTGGGGAGTGGTACCTGGACAAGAGCGAGGGTGAGCTCTACTACATGCCAAGACCCGGCCAGGACCTCGCGACCGCGACCGTGACGGTGCCCCGCGTCCAGGATCTGGTGGACCTGAACGGCACCATCGACCACCCCGTGGCCGATGTGACCTTCCGGGGCATCACCTTCTCCTACTCGACCTGGCTCGCTCCCAGCTCCGACGACGGTCTCGTCGAGGGCCAGGCCGGTTTCCGCATCGTCGGGAACGACAACCCCGACTTCGACTCCACCCGCCTGAAGTGGGTCAAGACCCCCGGCGCCGTCAACGTCGGCTACGGACAAGGAATCTCCGTCGAGGACTCCGTCTTCACCCACCTCGGTGCGGTGGGCCTGAACCTCGACACCGGTACCCAGGGCACCACGATCACCGGCAACGTCTTCAAGCAGATCGCCGCGACCGGCATCCAGATCGGCGGCACCGACGTCATCGACCACCACCCGAGCGACCCCCGGTCGATCACCAAGGACAACACGGTCCGCGACAACGTCGTCACGGGTGTCGCCGACCAGTACCGTGGCTCGGTCGGCATCCTCGCCGGCTACACCGACCACACAGTCATCACCCACAACAAGGTGTACGACCTGCCCTACAGCGGCATCTCCGTCGGCTGGGGCTGGGGCCTCACCGACCAGGGCGGCGACAGCAACTATCCGGGCAACTCCGGGGTCCCGGTGTACGACACGCCCACCACCAGCCGGGACACCCTCGTCACCGACAACGAGATCAGCGACATCATGAAGCACCAGGCCGACGGGGGCGCCATCTACACCCTGAGCGCCGACCCCGGCGGCGTGGTCTCCGGCAACTACATCCACAAGATCCCGGCACTGGCCTACGGCGCCATCTACCAGGACGAGGGAAGCCGTTACTGGCACACCACAGGCAACGCCATCTGCGAAGTGTCGTACCAGTGGCTGCTGATGAACCACGGCCTGGACATCACCGCCGAGCACAACTTCACCTCTCAGCCCGCCTACTCGGCGCAGTTCAACAGCACCGGCAGCACCGTCCGCGACAACCCGACCGTCGACGGCTGCGATCAACTGCCGGCCTCGATCGTCGACAACGCGGGCCTCGAACCCGCCTTCCGTCACCTCGACCCCGGTCCCATCTCCAAGGACCGGACCGCGCCCACCGCGCCCGGCGCACCTGCCGTGGACACCGACTTCCCGACCGTCGCCCGTCTCAGCTGGGCTCCCTCCCAGGACGACAGCGGCGTCACCGGATACGCCGTCTACTGCGACGGTGAGCTGCGCGGCGCCTCCACCGGTGCCCGCGCCCTGATCACGGGCCTCAGCCCGGGCACCACCCACACCTTCATGGTCACCGCCCGTGACGCGGCCGGCAACGAATCCCGCCCCGGACCCCCCGTCACCGTGACCATGGCCCCAGGCGTGAACATCGCGGAGGGCAAAGACGTCACCGTCTCCTCGTACTCCGGGCCCAACACGCCCGAACTCGCCGTCGACGGCGACCCGGGCACCCGCTGGGCGCAGGGCCTGGGGCTGCCCGACCCGTCCTGGATCCAGGTCGACCTCGGCGCCCAGTACGACGTGAGCGGCGCCCTCACCACCTTCGAGAAGACCGACGGCTACCGGTACCGCATCCAGGTCTCACCCGACGAGGCCCACTGGTCCACCCTGGACGACCACACCGGCAGCGCCACCACCGAGGCCACCGCCTCCTCCCCTGCCGCCACCCCCATCGCCGGACGCTATGTGCGCCTCACCCTCACCAATTCCAACCGGAACGGCGGCAGCATCTATGAACTCGCCGTCTACGGAAAGGCCCTGGCCCCCAGCGGCGACCACCAGGCGCCCGGTGCCCCCGGACAGCCCACCGTCACCCCCGTGCTGCCGACCGCCGCGTATCTGAGCTGGCCGACCGCCACCGACGACACCGGCGTGACCTCCTACGCGGTGTACCAGGACGGCACCCGCGTCGCCGTCACCGACCGCACCAGTGTGCACGTGGAGAACCTCGAACCCCGCACGCACTACACCTTCACCGTCGTCGCCCGTGACGCCGCCCTGAACGCCTCGCCACCCAGCCCCGCCGCCGCCCTCACCACACCCGACGACATCGATCTCGCCCGCGGCAAGGCCGCCACCGCCTCCTCCGTCTTCTCCGCCGACTACGGACCCGAACGCGCCGTGGACGGCGACCCGAACACCCGCTGGGCACAGGGCAGGAGCCTGCCCGACCCGTCCTGGATCCAGGTCGACCTCGGCGAGGTCACCAAGGTGTCGGGCGTGGTGACCACCTTCGAGCTGAGCGACGGCTACCGCTACCGCATGGAGTACTCCGTCGACGGCGTGAACTGGTCAACGCTCGACGACCACACCACCGACGCCACCACCACCTCGGCGAACACCTCCTACGCCGACTCGCCGGTCTCCGCGCGCTACGTCCGGCTGACCGTCACCGACTCCAGCTCGAACGGCGGCAGTGTCTACGCACTCCAGGTCTACGGCGGTTTCTGACCCGCAGCCCTCGCTCCTGCCCCGCAGCTCCCCCCTTTCCTCCCTTTTCCTCCCCTCCGTCCGAGCCGAAAGGCAGTATGAAGATCACCCATGTCCAGGTCCACCGCGTCGGGGTCCCGGCCGCCGACCCGCCGTTCCGCTGGCGGGACGGACTGAGCGGCAGCGCACCGGTGGGCGACGGCGCGGTCCTGCACATCGGTACCGACGCGGGCGCCGAAGGTGTCGCGCTGTTCGCCCGCCCGGGAGCGGCCGCGATGCTGGAGGACCTGGTCGACCGGGTCTTCCGCGAGGAACTCCTCGGTCAGGACCCACTCCAGCGGGAATGGCTCTGGCACCGGGTCTGGGAACTCGACCGCATCCAGGAACTGCCGCTGCCCGCCTTCGGCCTCGTCGACACCGCCCTGTGGGATCTCGCGGGCCGGATGAACGACCAGCCGGTCTGGCAGCTCCTCGGCGGCTTCCGCACCGAGATCCCCGCCTACGCCTCCACGTCCACTTTCGCCTCCACCAAGGAGTTCCTCCACGTCGCCGACCAGTGCCTGGCCGCCGGGTACCGCGGGATCAAACTGCACGCCTGGGGTGACGCCCGCAGGGACGCCGCCCTGTGCCTGGCCCTGCGCGAGCACGTCGGCCCCGACGTACCCCTGATGTACGACGGCTCCGCCGGATTCGACCTGCCCGATGCCATACACCTGGGCCGGGCGCTCACCGAGGCCGGCTACCTCTGGTACGAGGAGCCGATGCGCGAGTTCAGCATCACCGCGTACCAGCGGCTCGCCGAGTCCGTCGGTGTCCCCCTCCTGGTGGCCGAGACCTCCGACGGCGCCCACATGAACTCGGCGGACTTCATCAACGCGGGCGCCGCCACCTTCGGCGTAAGGGTGGGCGCCGCTCTTCGCGGCGGCATCACCGGGGCCATGCGCACCGCCCACCTGGCCGACGCCTACCGGCTCCGTGCCGAGGTGCACGGCTCCGACATCCCCAACCACCACCTGTGCATGGCCATCTCCAACACCACCTACTACGAGTCGCTCGTCACCGCCACGACGGTCGTGCGCGAGCGCCACGTCGACGACCGCGGTCTTGTGCACGCACCGACAGGACCGGGCATCGCGCTTCCCCTCGACTACGCCTACGGCAAGGAACTCAGCCGCTTCGTCGAGCCCGCCGCCGGCTGAACTACCTCGCCCGCAGTGAGAACAGAAAGGCAAGACAATGACGTCTTCCGCAATCCCGGGCCCCGCCCGCACCCGCCGCAGAACTCTGAGAACCGCCGCCGTCCTCGCCCTGTGCGCGACCACCGCACTGGCCGGCTGCGCCAGTGCCGACACGTCCTCCTCCAAGGAGGCCGGCACCGGCAAGTTCACTCCGGTCAAGCAGGACGGCACGGCGAAGATCACCGTGTGGGCGGACTCCACCCGGCTGCCCGCCGTGCAGGCGTACCAAAAGACGCACCCCGACGCGAAGTTGGACATCGTCACCTACGACGGCGGCGCCGACGGCTCGACCTATCTCCAGACGAAGGTGCAGCTCTTCGACCGTACGGGCAAGGGCTGGCCTGACGTCGTCTTCGGCACCCCCACCGACGTCACCTGGGCGACCACACCGACCAAGTCCGGAGCCACTCCCTTCGCAGCCCCCCTCGACCAGGGACTGGTACCGCAGCAGACTCTCGGCAACTTCGCCCACGGTTCCCTGGCACCCTGCCAGGCCGGCGGGCACACCTACTGCCTGCGCAACGACATCGCCCAGGTGGTGCTCTGGTACAACAAAACACTGCTGGACAAGTGGGGTTACCAGGCCCCCACCACCTGGCCGCAGTACCAGGCGCTCGGCCTGCGCATCGCCAAGGAGCATCCCGGCTACCTCGTCGGCTCGATCGGGGACACCAACTCCCAGGAGTCCTACCTGTGGTCCAGCCGGTGCCCGGCCTTCGACCTGCAGGGAACCGACCGACTGCGGGTCGCCCTGCAGGACGAGAAGTGCACCCGCATGAGCAAGCTGCTCGACTCCCTGATCTCGGCCAAGGCGGTCAGCACGCAGGGCTTCTTCAGCCAGGGCTTCGCCAAGACCAGCGGCCGCAAGGTCGCCATGGCCTACGGCCCCTCCTGGTACGGCCAGTACCTGTTCAACGCCGCCTTCAAGGTGCCCGCGGGCCAGATCGCGGCGGCCCCGCCACTGTCCTGGCCCGGCGAGACGACCCGCGCGACCGGCAACGTCGGCGGCGGCGTGTGGATGGTCTCCTCGCACAGCGCCAACCTCAAGGCGGCCACCGACGTCGTCACCTGGCTGACGACGTCCGACGCGAACCAGGCGAAGGCCCCGACCTACCCCGCCTACGCACCCGCGGCCAAGGCCTGGCTGGCCAACCCCGACATCAAGAAGTACTTCGCCGGTGACGTCGGCGATGCCTTCCAGCAGGCCGCCGACGAGGTCTGGACCGGCTGGGGCAACACCCGTTTCAGCGACGCCACCGCCTGGTCCAGCGTCGTCCTCCCGGCGCTGACGTCCGGCAAGTCGCTCACCGCGACACTGCCCGCCTGGCAGTCCGCCATCGCCGACGAAGCCAAGGCCCGCGGCTACCAGGTGACCACGCAGTGACGCTGCTCGACACCCGGCAGACCGCCGGCCCCGTCCCCCGCCCCGGTGTCGCATCGCGGCGGGGACGGGCCGGCGGCCCGGCCGGCTACTTCTTCGTCGCGGGCTACACGATCCTGCTGCTCACCTTCGGCGTCTTCCCCACCGGCTACGCCCTCTACCTGTCGGTGACCAACGATCGGGGCCAGTTCACCGGCATCAACCAGTTCGTCAAGGTCGCCCAGGACTACCGCTTCGCGCCGGCCTTCACCCACATCGTGGTCTACCTGGCGATGTGGCTGGTCCTGCTCGTCGTACTGACGGTCGTGACCGCCGTCGCGTTGCGCGGCCGCATGCGACCCGGCCTGTCCGCGCTGCTGCGATTCCTCTACTACATCCCGGGGGCGCTGGCCGGCGTGGCGAGCGTCCTGGTCTGGCTGTTCATGCTCGATCCCGACGTCAGCCCCGCCTCCTGGCTGGTGGAAGCGCTCGGCTTCCACACGTTCGCCGCGGTGCTCGCCCCCGGCAACCTCCCGGTGATCTTCGTCCTGATCGCCTTCTGGACAGGCGCCGGCGGCTGGATGGTCGTGATGTACGGGGCACTCAACAACATCCCCGACGAGGTGCTGGAGGCAGCGCGGGTGGACGGTGCCGGGCCGTGGCAGACCGCCTGGCACATCCAGATTCCCATGATCAGGCAGTGGATCGCCTACATGACGATCCTCGCCTTCGTCGGCGGCACCCAGTTGTTCGTCGAGCCCCAGCTCCTGCAGACCGCGAGCCTCGGCCGGGTCGACCCGACCTGGTCACCCAACCAACTGGCGTACACCTTCGCCTTCCAGCAGGGCGACTTCAACGGTGCCGCCGCCATCTCGGTCTTCCTGCTGGCGCTCGGCCTCATCTGCGCGGGCCTGCTGGTGTCGCGTACCAACATGTTCACGATGGACGAGAAATGACGCTTACCGCTTCCGCCGCTGCCCGGTCCTCAACCGTACGACGCCGGGCGCCCTCCCGTGCCCTGTCCGTGCTCGTCATCGGGGTGCTGCTCACGGCCCTGGTGGTCTTCTTCGTCCTGCCGGTGCTGTGGCTGCTGCTCGCCCCGTCGAAGACCGCCGATCAGATGATCCGCGACGCGCCGCTGTCCTTCGGGTCCTTCTCCCGCATCGGTACCGCGTGGCGGCACCTGTTCGCCTTCCAGGACGGCGCCATGCTGGTCTGGCTCCGCAACTCCGCGATCTACTCGGGCGCTTCACTGCTGCTCACTCTGCTGACCAGTGTGCCGGCCGGTTACGCGCTGGCACTGACCCGCTTCCGAGGCCGCCGGACCCTGCTCACCATCACGCTCATCACCATGATCATGCCTTCGGCGACGCTGGTCCTGCCGATCTTCCTGGAACTGAACCGCTTCCACCTGATCGGCACGGCCTGGTCGGTCATCCTGCCGTTCTCGTTCTACCCCTTCGGCGTGTACCTGGTGTACATCTACTTCGCGACCAGCCTGCCGCGCGAACTCCTGTCGGCCGCACGCATCGACGGCTGCTCCGAGTGGCAGATCTTCGCCCGGATCGCCCTGCCGCTGGCCAAGCCCGTGGTCGGGCTGGTGGCGTTCTTCAGCTTCGTCGGCAACTGGAACAACTTCTTCCTGCCCTACCTGGTGCTGCCCAACAGCGATCAGTTCCCGGTCCAGGTCGGCCTGAACCAACTACTGTCCTCCACGCCCTCCTTCAACCCGGTCGCCGGCGCCGGCCTCGACATCACGGTGCCGGAGCTGGCCCTCGCCATCATCGTGGCGATTCTGCCGGTCCTTGTGCTCTTCCTCTTCTCGCAGCGCACCCTCGTCTCCGGCATGCTCGCCGGCTCGACCAAGGAATGACCCGCGGTGCTCGACGTGTTCAACACATCCCAAGGGAGGCGAAGGCCGGCGGACACCCCGCGTGGTCGAGCCGGTCGTTGTTCATCCCGCAGGCGTGGCCCTCGGCGTGGGCAGCCGGTTCAGTGGGTCTCCAGAGGCGGGATCGCGGGGACCTCCGGGGCGTTGTCGATGTCCGCGGGCGTCATCCGGAACTCCTGGGGATAGGCGTCGCGCCGGGTGCGGCGGGCGGGTTCGGTGGTGCGCCACATGTAGAGACAGCGGCCGCACTGGAGCACGTCCCAGGCGCCGGGGACCGGGGAGGTGGTGACGGTCTCGATGATGTCATGTGCACAGCGGGGGCAGATCACGGTGGCTCCTGAAGGGGTTTCAGCGGGCGGCGATCAGGGACTGGAGGCGCTTGGTCCACTCCTTGGCCTCCGGCAGATCACGGACCGGCGTACTGAAGTTCCCGCGGTTGTCCGGGGAGACGGGCGTCGTGGCGTCGATGATCATCTTGCTGGTGATGCCGACCGGGGAGGCGGCCGGCGCCAGTTCCATGACGGACAGGTTCGGGATGATGACGACGTCGTCCCCGGGGTTGACCTTGGCCGACATCGCCCACATCACCTGGGGCAGGTCGAAGGGGTCGATGTCCTCGTCGACGACGATCACCTGGGTGACGTAGCCGAGGCCGTGGGGAGTGGTCATCGCGCGCATGCCGACCGCCTTGGCGAAGCCGCCGTAGCGCTTCTTCGTGGAGATGATCACGGTGAGGCCGTGGGTGTACATCGCGTTGACCGCCTGCACCTCGGGGAACTCGGCGCGCAGTTGCTTCAGCAGCGGGACACAGGTGTTCGGTCCGACCAGGTAGTCCACCTCGGTCCAGGGCATGCCCAGGTAGAGCGATTCGAAGATCGGGTCGGTGCGGTGGGAGACCCGGTCGACGCGGATCACCGGCATCCGCCGTCCGCCGGAGTAATGGCCGGTGAACTCGCCGAAGGGGCCCTCGATCTGGCGCTTGCGGCTCTCGATCACGCCCTCGATGACGACCTCGGAGCCCCAGGGGACGTCGAATCCGGTGAGCGGCGCCGTGGCGATGGGCGCGGGCGCGCCGCGCAGGGCACCGGCCATCTCGTACTCGGACCGGTCGTAGCCCATCGGCATACCGGCCGCGATGGTCATCACCGGATCGTTGCCCAGAGTGATCGCGATGGGCAGGTCCTCGCCGAGGCTCTCGGCCTTGCGCAGATGCAGGGCCACGTCGTGCATCGGAACCGGCTGGATGGCGAGCCGACTGCGGCCGATGACCTCGATCCGGTAGATGCCGACGTTCTGCTTGCCGAAGTCGTTCGGGTCCTGCGGGTCGCGGGAGACCACGGCGGCCTTGTCGAGGTAGAAGCCGCCGTCGCCGTCGTTCAGCCGGAACAACGGGAGGATCTGGAACAGGTCGACGTCCGTCCCCTCCACGGTGTTCTCACGCCAGGGCGCGTCCCCGCGTCGCTCGGGCGCGACGGGGAAGGCGTCCCAGCGGCGCGCGAACTCCTCGACCTGGTCCTTGACCGACGTGCCCGCGGGCAGTCCCAGCGCGAGCGCGTGGTTGCGCCAGGAACCGTGGACGTTCATCGCGATCCGGGCATGGGAGAAACCCGTCACGTTGTCGAAGTAAAGGGCGGGGGCTCCCTCGCCGATCCGGCCGGCCGCGTTGGCCGCGGCGGCCAGGTCGGGCTCGGGCAGGATCTCCTCGGTGATCTTCAGCAGCTGGCCCTCCGCCTCCAGCGTCGTCAGGAAGCTGCGCAGGTCGTCGTATGCCATTTCCGGCTCCTTCTCAGGCGGCTGGGTGGATGGGGGCGGTCCGGGCGGCGCGCATGCCCTCCCAGCGCTTGGCGGCGGGGGCGGGCAGTGCGAGCTGGTCGAGGACACGGACGGTGATGTGATCGACGATGTCGTCGACCGAGGCGGGGTGGTTGTAGAAGGCGGGCATGGGCGGCACGATCCGCACTCCCTTGCGGGCCAGGTCGAGCATGTTCTCCAGATGGATCTCGCTCAGCGGGGTCTCACGCGGTACGAGCACCAGAGGACGCCGCTCCTTGAGCACCACGTCGGCGGCGCGGCCGACCAGGCCCTCGCCGTAACCCGCACGGATACCGGCCAGCGTCTTCATGGAGCACGGCACGATGACCATGCCGTCGGTCCGGAACGAGCCCGACGCGATGGTCGCCCCCTGATCCTCGGGGTGGTGCACCACGTCGGCGAGATCCGAGACCTCGCGGACACTGTGACCGGTCTCCAGTTCGATGGTGGTCCGCGCCCAGCGGCTGAGGATCAGATGGGTCTCCACCTCGGGCAGCTCCGCCAGCCGCTGCAACAGGCGAAGCCCGAGCACAGCGCCCGTGGCTCCGGTCATCCCCACGATCAGTCGCACGTCGATCAACTCCTTGCTTCCGGGCTTCCCCTCGCCTTCGACGCTATGGGCCGCGCGGTCGGCCAGGGCGGTAACCTGGGGACCTGTCATGGGAAAAAACCGACAGCCTTCCGTTGCCGAGGTGTCGTACCGGCCCTCACTGAGCGCGCCGATAGGGATGGACATCCTCGACTTCGCCGAACTGTCCACACGCGGAGACCGGCGGGGACTGGACCTGTCCAGGCCGCTCCGGCCCGCCTTCCACCACCTGATCCACGTCAGGAAGGGCCCGGTCCGGCACACCGTGGACTTCCAGGACCACACACTGGACTCGGGCGCCTGGCTCTGGGTGCGGGCCGGCCAGGTCCACCAGTACGTCCCCCGGGATCACCTCGCCGCGCGGGGCACCATCATCATCTGGCAACCCGGTTTCGTGCCTGCGGAGCCCCTCCACGACGGCTCGCCCATACTCCTCACCGGCCGACACGCCCGCTCTGCCGGCCTCGCGCTGCACCACCTCGCCCACGAATACGGCGACCTGGCCTCCCTCCCCCTCGACGCCCACATCGAGACGCTCCGCCACCTCCTCAGCGTCCTGCTGCTGCGTCTGACCCACGCCTGTCCGGGCCCCGCGTCGCCCGGGTCGGGCGGCGATGTCTTCCGCGACTTCCGTGCCGCCGTCGAAGACGACTTCGCCGACTCCCACCACGTCAACGACTACGCCGCCGCGCTCGGCTACAGCGTCCGCACCCTGTCCCGCGCCGCCCGGGCCGCGACCGGCTCCACCGCCAAGCAGTACCTCGACGCCCGTATCCTCCTGGAAGCCCGGCGGCTTCTGGTCCACACCGACGCCACCTCCGCGGAGATATCCCGCCGGCTGGGCTTCCCGGACCCCAGCGACTTCACGAAGTTCTTCCGGAAACGTGACGGCGGGACGCCACTGCGATTCCGTGCGGTGGCCCGAGGAAAGGCTCCGGGGATGATCTCCGTCCCGGCGTCCGGCGAGTAGATCCTCCGGACCCGCTCCGACGCGTCCGCCCACCCTCTCTCCGTCGCTTGGCGGCCGCCCGTTACGGTGAGGTGCCCGATGTGGCCGAGACAGGAGAAACGTATGAGCAGTGCCCCGGCCGCCGCTGCGCCGTTCGACCAGTTCCTCGCGCAACTTGGCGCCGGCCTGGCTGCCTCCCGCCCCGACGACGACTCGGCGACCAGCCCCGAGCCGCCGACCTGGCTCCGACAGGTGATCGCCGTGCTGTACGACGGCCAGGATGCCGCCGCCGCGAAGGGCTGGGCGCTGCGCCTTCATGGCGAACTGGAACGCCTCGGTGGCCAGGTACCCCTCGCTGTGGTGCACGACTGGCACGTCCACGGCGTGGTACCGATGCTGGCCGAGGCGAATGCCCGGCATGGCGGGTCGGCGGAGCCGCAGCAGGTGGTAGGACGGCTGCATACCCGGGCGCTGGCGGGCGAGCACATCTCGGAGGCCGAGTGGAACGCGGCGCTCGTACCGGCGCTGCGGGATGTCTACCGCCTTGCCTACGCCTACGGAGACGCCTTCTCCAAGGCCTACGCCGGCGCCCACGCGTACGCGATCGACAACGACTACGGCCAGGAGCGGGCCGCCGAGTTCGCCCGCACCTACGCCGAACTCAACACCACCGCCAATGCCCGGTCCTTCGCTGACGCCAACGCCCTGGCCCACGCAGGTGCGGCGGCGGACGCCTTCACGGCGGCGGACGCACAAACCTATGCCGAAGCCTGGCCGTTCGCCCATGTGCAGGTTTATGCCCACGCCTGCGCCCACCAGGGCGGGTCGGCGGCCGACGGCCGGACGGCCGACCAGGACGAGCGGCTCCGGGCGACTTACCGACACCTCGCCGACCGGCTCACCGACAGCCTGGCCCGGGCCGCTGCCTGAGCTGGGCGAGTCCGCTCCGGGGGGCCGGTGCCGCCCTGTGGCACCGGCCCCGAAAAACGTTCCCGATGCCGCTTCGACAACCTCACATGCGGTGTCCGGCGAACTCCCGGGGTTCCGCCGCTCAGGCCTGCGGCGGCTGGCCCTTGATGGCAACCCGCTGCCCATAGCGCGCGTGCGGGTAATAGTCCCAGATGGCGTGGTGTTGGACGCAGCGGTTGTCCCAGAACACCAGTGTGTTGGGGGTCCAGCGGACACGGCAGCTCAGCATGGGCCTGTGCGCGACCACGTCGAACAGCATGTCGAGGAGCGCCCTGCTCTCGTCGCCGGACAGCTGCACGATGTGCGAGGTGTAGGCCGGGTTGACGAACAGCAGCTTGCGACCGGTCTCAGGGTGGCGTATCACCACCGGGTGCTCGTTCCTGGGCAGGACATAGCCTGCCGGCGGGGTGTGGCCCTGCCAGGCGACGGCGTCGTCATGGATCGCGGTCAGGCCGTCCAGGAAGGTCCTCATGGCCGGCGACAGCATCTCGTAGGCGAGATGCATGTTGGCGAACATGGTGTCGCCGCCGCTGCCGGTCTCCGGGATCCGGGTGATGTAGAGCATCGACCCCAGTGCGAGTTCGGGGTTGGAGGTCCCGTCGGCGTGCCACCCGTGGCCGTCGACGTCGGTGGAGTCCTTGCTCGCGCTGATCTCCAGGATGACGGGGTCGCGGTCCTCGGGGACGGCCACCGGCAGCGGGCGGAGCTCGCCGAAGTGGGCGGCCACCCGCTTGTGCTCCTCGGCCGACAGCGCCTGGTCGCGGAAGACCAGCACATGGTGCTCCAGGAAGGCGTGCCTGATGTCGTCCAGTTGCTGGTCCGACAGCTCCCTCGACAGGTCGATGCCGGACACCTCGGCGCCGATGACCGGGGTCAGCGGATCGATCGCGATGGTTTCGTAGACCGTCTTCGGTCTCGTGGTGATGCGCTCGAGCGCATCGAGTACGAACTTCTCCATGTCATCCTCCTGCGGGGGTCGGTTACCGCTCGCCGCACTCCATGACGGGGGCGGCAGCGGTGGTCTGACGGCGGGCCGGTTTCACAGTCCGCGCGCCAGCAGGTCAGCCAGGATCATCCGGCCGAAGGCCAGGTTGCCGTGGATGGAGTCGTTGGTCTCGCACAGTTCGGGGCGCTGGAACCCCGTCTCGTCGGTGGATCGGCTACGCAGGTCGACGACCTCGGTGCCGAGTTCGAGGAGCGCTCGGCGGATGGTGTCCTGCGCTGCCATGAAGACCTCTGGATCGGAGTGCCCGGGCACCCGTTGAGGCGGCATCACCGCGAGGACCCGGAGCCCGAGTTCGTGTGCCAGGCGGTAGAAGTCGAGAGCCCCGCGGGTCATGGCCCGGACTATGCCGTCGAACAGCCGACTCGACAGGAAGCCCGTCGGGAACTCACCGCGGACCCGGTAGACCTGCCAGTTCTCCAGAGTGGCGACGAAGTGGGCGCTGAAGCCGAGGGTCGACACCAGCGGGACGGTCAGCCCGCCGAGGGCGGATACGCCCAGCTCGTCCAGGAAGCCCCGGTAGTACCGGTCCGCTTCGGGCTTGCGGAACACCACGTCGTCCTCGCGGACGTCGAAGAACTCGGCGGTGAACTCGCGTCCGGCGCCGATCGGGCCGCCGTGGAAGGGGATGCCGCCCTCCTTCGCGGCCCGGCCGATCGGTCCGGCGTGCGAGTCGCCCAGCAGCAGGAACCTAGCGGACGTTGTAGTAGTCGAGTACGGCGTCATCGCACCAGAAGTCCTCTCCGTGGGAAGGCCCGGCGCCGCGGTCCCGCCGCGGTTCGGCCGGGCGCTGGGCAAGTGCGCCGAAGAACTGGCGCATGACGAAGGCGACACCTTCGGGCGTGACGGTGCGCAGGTTGGGCTCGAAGAACGCCGCCTTGAAGGGGAATCCGGCGATGATCTCGTACGCGGGGAAGTAGTCGATGTGGTCGTACTCCTGGGCCAGTTGCCCGGCGACGGCCCGCAGCACGGACTTGGAGTAGGTGGTGGCGGTCAGCGCGTGGCCGCCGGTGGCGGTGGCGGTCAGCGGCACCGGCGACACGGTGAGCAGGATGCGCAGCTCCGGATTGGCGGCGCGAGCCAGCTCGACGGCGGCCGACAGATCGCGGTACACCTCGGCGAAGGTGAAGTTACGGAAGGCGTGACGTTCGGCGTCGAAGGTGCCGCGCACGGTGCCCGGGCAGGCCGGGTAGACGGTCCCGTCGGCCCGGTTCTCCCATGCCTCGGTCAGGCCCAGGGTGAAGATGAGGCAATGCGCGTCGGCGAGGGCGCCACGCATCACCGCAAGGGTGGCCCGGCGGGCGGCCAGGGTCGCCTCGACCGAGTCGTAGCCCTCAGGTTCGATGGAGGGGCGGAACGGGTCGAAGAAGCGCCCGCCCTCGCTCCAGACCTCATCGGGCGGTGTGGCCTCACCGTACGCCCAGGACAACCACTGCAGCAGCGCGGCGGCGGTGTAGATGTTGCCCGTACGGAACGAGAACACGCCGTAGTGGCGGGCCTGGCGCTCGGCCTCGGTGAGTCCTGGCGGGGCCGGCTCGGAGTCACGCCAGTTCATGCCCTGGTCGAGCAGGGCGCGGCCGATGTGGCGGGCGAAGCAGGAGCCCGCGGTGAGGATGGGGTCGTCCTGCCCGAGGGAGAACTTGGGTGTCCAGAGGTCGCCGATGGCGGTCGGTTCCGGCTCGGCCACGGCGGTGCGCCAGAACGAGCGTGGTGGCAGGGACTGATACGGGTTCATGGTGGTTGCCTCGGCTCATCAGTGACGCGGCCTGCGGCCGACGGCAGGTGCGGCCGCGGGTCGGCCGGTGGGGGCGGCTCGGTGGACGGGCGCGGCGACCTGGTCGCCGGCCCGGGAAAGCGGGATCGGACGGGGGTGGCCCGTGCCGCCGGACAGGCCGGAGCGGAGGCCGGCGGTGTTCACGTGGGGTTCCTTCCGAGGACGCGTCAGCAGGTTTCGGGGACCGGTAGCGATGCCGCGTTGACAGCCTCGGCCACCGCCTGAACGTGCGGCGGGCGGACGACGTCGTAGTGCGTGGTGTCCAGGACCTGGCAGACCACCGGCTTGGGCAGGTGCTCCTGCCACAGCCGCTGCTGCTCCTCGGGAGAGCCCAGCGCGGGCAGCCCGGCGACGGGGCGGCTCGCCAGCCACAGCCGGCTGGGCGTGCCGGCCAGGCGAGGCGGCTCGTACTGCGCCATGCCGACGAGGTTGGCCCGGCAGCGGTGCGCAAGCCGCTCCGCGTAGTCCTTCGCCTGCTGGCCCACCGCCGCTTCCGCGCCGCCCTGGCCCAGCTCATGGGCGAAGACGGCCTGGAGCTGGGTCTCGTCGTAGTTCTGGAAGCGCGGACCGGAACCGGGCGGCGGCGGGTCGATCAGGAAGAGTCCGCTCTCCGGGAGACCGACCGCCTCCCCCTCGGCGGCCATGGCCAGTGCCACCCAGGCTCCGAAGGACCAGCCGGCCAGATGGCGGCGCCACTCGCCGTGCGGGAAGCGTTCCTGCAGCGCGGCGCGGTAACGCCGCGCCCGTTCCGCTATCGGCCAATCTCCCGACTCGGGCTGTCGCAGTGCGGGGTCGGCGATCAGACACACGGTGAGCCGCGGGTCGAGCGAGGACACCAGCGCACGGTAGGCCTGGATGTCACCGCCGACTGGATGGATCAGGCACAGCAGGTCGCGTCCGGTGCCCTCCTGCCACACCTCCACGGCCACCGGGTCCCCCGTGGTCAGGGCGGCGGATGCCGGTTCACCCACCCGCGCGAGCACCTCCCCCAGGCTCACCCGGTGGCTGAGTTGGGAGAGCTCGAGGTCGATGCCGAAGCACCGTTTCACCTCGCTAATCAGGTCGAGCAGGGTGAGCGAGTCGGCGCCCAGGTCGTAGAGCGAGGCGTTCGGGTCCAGCTCCTCAAGCCCGAGCCAGCGGCACAGGTACTCGGTGAGCTCCTGGGCGGCCGAGGCCGCCTCATCGGCGGGGGCCACGAGCTCTGCCGGTTCTTCGGACGGCGCCGCGTAGAAGCCGCGGGCCTGCTCCAGCGGGGTCGTGGACACCAGCAGTTGCGGCAGCTGCAGCCGTAGGGCCTGCTCGAACAGCCGCGCACCCTCCGCCACCCCGAGGCCGACCGCGAGGTGGGCCTGGTGGCGGGCGTCCGACTGCAGGGCCCGCCGGGCCATGCCGACCTCGTGCCAGATGTCCCAGTCGATGCCCAGCCGCAGCGTGGTCTCGGCCGGATCGGCCCGGTGGCGGGCGAAACCGTCCAGCAGGCCGTTGCCGGCGGCGTAGTCGAGCTGTCCGACACCGCCGAACAGGGCTGACATCGACGAGCAGTACGCGGCGAGGGCCGGTCGGTAGCACCTGATCAGCAATTCGACCAGCAGGGCGCCGTGCAGCTTCGCCGCCGTGGCCTGCCGCATCGCTGCGGCCTCGCGTCGGACGATCAGGCCGCCGGCCGCCACGCCCGCGGCGTGGACCACGCCGTCGAGCCGGTCGGTGTGCCGCTCGATCAGGGCCAGCACCGCCTGCGGTGTCTGCTCGGCCAGGTCGGCCTCGATCACCTGGACGCGGTCGGCCCACCGTTCCAGACCGACCGGCAGGGACGGCCGCCGGGCCAACAGGATCACCCGGGAGTCGGTCTGCTCCAGGAGCCAGGCCGCGATGCTGCCGCCGATGCCGCCGGTGCCGCCGAGGATCAGGTGGACGCCCTGTTCGGCGGTGAGGACGGAGGGCGCCTGCGTGGCGGGCGGCGCCACCGGCAGCAAGGTCGGCTGCCACCAGTAGCCCTGCCGCAGTGCCAGCCGCCGGGGTACGGACGCGGGGGCATCCGTCTGGACCAGCGCCGACGTCAGCTGCGGTGCCCAGTCGGCCAGTTCGCCTCCGGGCAGGTCCAGCCAATGGCCTTCGACGGCGGATTCCTGCGGTACCACCTCACAGGCTCCGGCCAGCAGGCCCAGTTCCGGCCGCTCCACGGTGCCTTCCACGGGCTGGGCCTGGTGCGAGAGCCACCAGACACGCGCTCGTGCGGCTTCCGGCCTGCCGGCCAGTGCGTGGATCAGCGCGGCAGGGGTGTCGAGGCAGGCCCAGCGGGCGCGGGCCAGTGTCTCCTCGCCCACCGCCCCGTCGACCGCCAGCGGCAGTGCGTGCATCCAGTCGATGCCTGCCTGGCCCTCGTCGGCGGATGCGTCGGCGAGCGCGTCGAACAGCAGCCTGAGCGAGTCCGCGTCGGCCGGGTCGACCTGGTAGGCGTCATCCGCCAGTCGCGCGAAGGTACCGGCCGCGCTGACCCGTACCACCCGGGCGTGAGCCGCCCGCAGGGGCCGCACCGCCCCTTCCGCCAGCGGCTCGGCCGTCATCACCACCAGCAGGCCGCGTGTGGGCGACCCGCTGTCGGCGGGGACGGCACGCCGCAGCCGTACCCAGTGCGGCTGGTGCAGCCACTCGGCCTCGGGCAGCCGCTGCGGATGCCCGTCGAGGGCCGACGAGGCCGGCTCGGCCGCCGGGGCGGCGCGCTGGAAGTCGTAGTCGGCCAGCTGGAAGGCCGGCGGCGGGAAGTCCCACGGCGCCTGCGCCGGTCCGGTCGGCCAGTGGATCGACCGACCCGCCAGCCAGGCGTCGGCCAGTTCCTCGGTCGTACGGCCCTCGGCGGGGCAGGTCGCCTCGTCCGGTGCCACCTCGACGCCGGCCGCCGTACGCAGCCAGGCCACCGCGGCGGCGGCATCCGGGCAGGCCGCGGCCATCCGCCAGGGCCGCGGCGGGCGGCCGGCCTGCAGATGCCGCAGCACCTGGCCGTAGGCCTGGGGCCGGGCCTGAAGGTAGTCGGCGATGCGCGAGGCGTCGCTGCGCAGGCCCTCGGCGCTGCTGCTGGACAGGACCAGGCAGGGCACGGTGGCGGAGGGGGCCGCCGGGCCCTCGGTCTTCTCGAGCAGCAGATGGGCGTTGGTACCGCCGATGCCGAAGCTGCTCACGGCCGCCACGCGTGGCCGGTCTGCCGGCCAGGGCCGGGCCTCGGTCGGGATGTAGAACGGCGCCAAGGAGCCGATCTGTGGGTTGGCGCGGTTGAAGTCGACGTTCGGCGGGATCACGCCGTGGTGGACCGCCAGCGCGGCCCGCACCAGCCCGACCATCCCGGCGGCGGCGCCCAGGTGGCCGATCTGGCTCTTCACCGACGTCAACGCGCAGTGGTCGGACCCGTCCAGGTCCAGCGCCTGTCTCAGCGCGTTGACCTCGACAGGGTCGCCGAGCTGGGTGCCGGTGCCGTGCGCTTCGACGTAGCCCACGTCGGCTGCGGCGCGGCCGCTGCGCCGCAGCGCGGCGCGGATCACCTCGCGCTGGCCCGCCAGCGAGGGCGCGCTGTAACTGAGCTTGCCGGCGCCGTCGTTGTTGAGGGCCGAGCCGGTGACCACCGCGTAGACGGTGTCGCCGTCGCGCCGCGCGAGCCGCAGCGGTTTCAGCACCACCACGCCGACGCCACTGGCGCCGATGGTGCCGCTGGCGTCGTCGCTGAACGGCCGGCAGTGTCCGTCCTTGGAGAAGATGTGCTGCGGCCGGTAGCGGTAGCCGTCGGTCAGCAGGGGGTCGACCAGTACTCCGCCCGCCAGCATGACCTCGGCGTCGCCCTGGCGCAGCAGGCCGGCGGCGAGGTGGACGGCCACCAGAGAGCTGGCGCAGGCGGCCTGCACGGTGAAGGCCGGTCCGGTCAGGCCCAGCTGGTAGGCGGCCTTGGTGGCGAGGAAGTCCTTGTCGTGATGCAGCGCCATCTGGAAGCCGTCGGGCAGCTGCGCCGGATCGGCCTCGCGGAGCATGGACTGGAAGTAGGTGTTCTCGCCGCAGGCGGCGATCAGTCCCACCCGCTGCCGGACCGGGTCGGATATACCGGCGTGCGCCAGCGCCTGGACGCAGCTCATCAGTAGGTGGCGCTGCTGCGGGTCCATCAACCGGGCTTCCTGCCGGCTGATGCCGAAGTGCTCGGGGTCGAAGGCCAGCAGACCGGCCATCTGACTGCGGGCACCGACCAGACCGTCCGCGGCGTCGAAGTGCTCCATGCCGCGTCCGCCGGTCTCCACCATGTGCCAGAAGGAAGCCAGGTCACTCGCCCCGGGCAGCCGTACCGCCATGCCGATGACGGCGATCGGCTCATCGGCCGCGCTGCCTGGAGTCACGGCCGGGGTCACGTCGGTGGGCTGCCCCGCCGCGATCGGCCGTCCCTCCAGGAAGCGGGCCAGACGGCTGATAGTGACGTGCTCGAACAGATCGGGGATGGTCAGCGGCAGGTCGAGTTCGGTGGTGCAGCGCAGATGGAAGCGCATCAGGTCGAGGCTGGAGGCGCCGGCGTCGAAGAAGCGCTGGTCGGGCCCGACCGGTTTGCCGATCACGGTCTCGAACAGCTCCGTCAACCGCGACTCCAGCGGGGACAGGCGGGGGGCGGCGGCCATCTGCGGGCGCAGTTCCTCACCCGGTGCGGTCAACGCCCGGCGGCGGTCCAGCTTGCCGCTGGGCGTGCGGGGCAGCACCTCCAGCCTACGGAAGCGCTGGATGCGTACGTAGGACGGCAGCAGCGGCGCCAGGTGGCCTGCCAGCTCCTCCGGGGTGGGGCACTCGCCGCGGCACTGCACACACGCCGCCAACTGGTTGCCGTCGCGTACGACGACCGCATTGACGATCTTCGGGTGTTGCAGCAGTGCGGCCTCGACCTGGCCGAGCTCCAGCCGGTGACCGCTCAGTTTGATCTGCTGGTCGTCCCGGCCCAGGTAGTGCAGCAGGCCTTCACGGTCGAAGCGGGCCCGGTCGCCGGTGCGGTAGAAGAGCCCGAGGCCGGGCAGTTCGACGAAGCGGGTCCGGTTGAGCTCGGCGTCGCCCAGGTAGCAGGGTGAGGCGACCGGCCCGCCGATCAGCAGCAGGCCGGGGCAGCCCGGGGGTACGGGCTGGTCGGCCTCGTCGACCACGAGCAGCCGGGCGTTGGCCACGGGCCGCCCGATCGCCGGCCGGGTCGGCCACAGCGCGGGGTCGCCGTCCAGGCACAGGCTGCTGACGACATGGGTCTCGGTCGGGCCGTAGTGGTTGAACAGCCGCGCGCCGGGCATCCCGGCGAACCACCGGCGGATGGCGTCGGTGCACAGCAACTGTTCGCCGGCGGTGATCACCTCACGCAGCCGTGAGGGGTAGCGGCCGAGGTGGACGGCGTGCTCCGCCAGGAGTTGCAGTGCAACGTAGGGCATGAAGATGCGTTCCACGCCGGATGATTCGAGTTGCTCCAGCAGTGCCGGCGCGTCCTGCCGCCAGCCGGGCCGGACCAGGTGCAGGCAGCCGCCGCCGCACAGAGTGCCGAAGACCTCCTGGAAGGAGACGTCGAAGGACAGCATGGAGAACTGCTGGGTGACGGCGGGCGCGGCCAGACCACCGGCTTCGCTCTGCCACTGCAGCAGGTTGCACAGGGTGCTGTCGGGCACCTGCACGCCCTTGGGAGTGCCGGTGGAGCCCGAGGTGAACAGGGTGTACAGCGGCCGTCGGCCGTTGTGGGGCGGCAGCGGGGGCGCGACCGCGGTCGAGAGGCTGACCGGGTGGCGCGGAAGACCTTCCGGGGCGATGGCGTCGAGTGCGGACTCGCCGCCCGGTGGTACCAGGACGCAGAGCGGCTCGGCCTGGTCCAGGATCTGGCGCAACAGGGCCGGCGGATAGCCGGGGTCGAGCGGCACGATGGTGATGTTGAGCCGTGCCAGCGCGAGCAGCGCCACCACGTGCTCGACCGAGGGTTCGAGGTGGAGCGCGATGCTGCGGGGGTGTTCGTCGTCTGGCGGCAGCGGCCGGCGCTCGAGGAGTTCTGCGGCCAGCGCCGCGGCATGGGCGTCGAGTTCGGCGTAGCTGAGGGTACGGTCGCCGGCCGCCAGCGCCGGTGCGGTGGGGGTCAGGCGGACCTGCCGCGCGAAGCCTTCGGCCACCGTGGTCCAGGCCGGCTGCGCCGAAGCTCCGTGTCCGGGGTCGGGCAGGCCCCGGCGGTAGGGGGCCACCAGGTGGGACACCGTGGCGTCCTGGTCCTCGGCCAGCCGGTCGAGGCCCTGCCGGAACAGTTCGGCCATCGCCTGCGCGTCGGCGGCGTCGAAGTGGTCGTCGGAGTATTCCCACAGGCAGTCGAAGCCCGCCTCGTGCTCGACCACGGACAGCGTGAGCGCGCATTTGGCCTCGGTCGGCGTGAGCCATTCGGGGCGGGTGTCGCAGCCCGGCAGTGCCAGCGTCGAGAAGTCGGTGTTCTCCAGAACGAACAGGAAGTCGAAGGGCGCGCCTTCCTGGTGGGATTCCCGGGCGGCCAGTACGTCCGCCAAGGCCACGTCCTGCCGGTCCAGCACGGTCTGTGCGAGGGCACCGTGGCGCAGCAGTTGTGCGCGCAGCGCCTCGCGCGGCGTCACGTGCAGGGGCAGAAGCACGGTGTTGGCGAACATGCCGACGCTTGCCTCGAACTCCTGCACAGGCCGGTTGGCGACCGGGCTCGCGATCCGCAGCCGCGAGCGGCCGGTCACGCCGTACAGGCTCCAGGCGAAGACGCCCAGCAGCAGTTGGAAGCGGGTGAGCCCCAGCTCGGAGCAGAGCCGGTCGAGCATGGCACGGCGCACCGGGTCGAGCGAGGTGTGCAGAAGCCGGCCTTCGGCTCGGGCCGCTGAGCGGATCGGTTCCAGCGGCGCCGCCTCCTCTTCGTCCTCCGTCGCGGCGTAGTGGGCCTGGAGTTCGGCCTGCTGCGTGAGGTAACTCGGGCGGGCGAACCAGTCGGCCTGCCAGAGGGAGAAGTCGAGCGGCGTGGGGATCGCCGGGTGCCCGCCTTCCTCGCCGCGCAACGCGGCCTCGTACTCCTCGGACAGCTCCCGGAAGAGCACGTTGAGCGACCAGCCGTCGACCGCGATGTGGTGCAGACTCAACAGCAGTACACCGCCGTCGCCCTGGGGCAGCCAGCCGGCCCGCAGCAGCCGCGGGTCGGCGAGGTCGAAGGGCATGGCGAAGAAGCGGTGGGCGTGGTCGTGCCAGTTGTGCTCGGCGTGGTCCAGGTCCGCGGGCGGCTGCGTCCATGGGTCGTACGGCTCGGCCACCACCTGGCGCAGTTCCTCAGCCGTGGGCTCGGAGGCGGTCCGCAGCGCCGGGTGGCGTACGACCAGGCGCCGCAGCGAACGCCGCAGCGCGTCACTGTCGACGGTGCCGCGCACGCGGAAGGACAGTCCCACGTTGTAGGCACAGGACTGCGGGTCCTGCTGCTGCAGCAGCCACAGCCGCTGCTGCTCGGAGGTGGCCGGTGCCGAGCGGGCGCCCGCCGGGGTGGGCGGTGCCGGGTAGGGTGAGGCGTCCGCGGCCCGGCCGGCCTCGATGGCGGCGGCCAGTTCCGCGAAGTCCGCCTGCAGGACCAGGCTCTGGGGCAGTTCGCGGTCCCAGCGCCGTCGCACCTCGAAGCGCAGGCGCAGGGCCTTGAGCGAGTCGCCGCCGTTGGCGATCCAGCGGTCGTTCAGCCGCAGCCCCGTCACGCCCAGCACCTCGCCCGCCAGCTGAAGCACCTCACGCTGCCACTCCGTGGCGTCGGTGGCCGTGCCGGCGGCCTCGGCGCGCCGCCAGGGCTGGTGGTCGCCCCGCAGCAGAGCGGCCTGGTCGACCTTGCCGTTGGCGTTGAGCGGTAGTCCGTCGACCAGGTGCACGTGGTGGGGCCGCATGTACGGGGGCAGACTGGCCGACAGATGGCGGTCGAAGTCCTCGAAGGACAGGTCGTCTCCGAGCACCAGGTAGGCCAGCAGTTCGTTGACCCCCTGCGTCTCGTCGCGACGGGTGCAGACGTAGGCGTGCCGGACCGCAGGGTGGGCCAGGATCTGCCGTTCCAGCTCACCGGGCTCGATCCGGAAGCCGCGGACCTTGACCTGGCGGTCGGCGCGGCCCACGTACTCGACGAGGCCGTCGGCACCGCATCGCACCAGGTCGCCCGTGCGGTAGTACGGGTTCTGGCCGCCGTCGTGCCAGGGGAGCCGGACGAAGCGGCGCGCGGTCTCGTCCGGCAGGTTGCGGTACCCGGCCGCCAACGCCTCGCCCGACAGGTACAGTTCGGCCATCTCGCCGGGCGCGGCCGGTCGGGTGCCGTCGACGACCAGCAGCGCCTCGGTGCCCGGCAGCGTCCGCCCGATCGGTACGACGTCCCCGGAGAAGTCACGCGGGATGGGGTGGCACAGGGCGAAGGTGGTGGTCTCAGTGGGGCCGTACGCGTTGTGGAGCCGGGTGGAGCTGACAGCGTTGTCGCGGTACCAGCGGCGGATCAGCGGGGCGTTGAGCTGCTCGCCGCCGACCAGCACCTGGCCGACGCCGGCGAAGCAGTCCGGAACTCTGCCGACCACCGTGTTGAAGAGCGCCGCCGTCATGAAGAGCGCGTCGATGCGCCGGTGCAGCAGCTCGGCCGCGAGCAACTCGGGCGTCTGCACAACCTCGTCACCGAAGATCACACAGCAGCCGCCGGTGAGCAGTGGTACCCACACCTCGAAGGTCAGGGCGTCGAACGCGGGGTTGGACAGGCAGGCGTAACGCGCGCCCTCGGACAGCTCGATGTAGCCGGGCCGCGCCAGGCGCAGGACACCGGCGTCCCGCACCTCGACGCCCTTGGGCCAGCCGGTGGTGCCCGAGGTGTAGAAGATGAAGGAGACCGGTGTGGCGGTGGGGACCGGCGGGGCAGCGTCGTCGGTGGCCGGAACGGCTTCGAGCAGAGCGGCCACCGCCAGCGGCTCCAGGCCGTCGGGCAGGCCGTCGGGGATCGCCCCGCCGTGGATCAGGGACACGCTGGCCGAGTCGGTGAGGATGTGGCCGCGGCGCTCGGGCGGGCTCTGTGCGTCGAGCGGTACTACCACCGCGCCCAGACGCAGGATGCCGAGCATGGCGCAGACCAGTTGCCAGGATCGGGGCAGGCAGACCGCCACCGCCTGGCCGGGCCGCACGCCATGGCGGCGCAGGGCGTCTGAGACGGCGGCGCTGGCCGCGTCGAGTGCGGCGTAGTCGAGGTGCCGTTCGCCGTCGACGACCGCCGGGGCGGTCGGCGTGCGGCGGGCCCGGGCGAGCACGCTCTCGGCCAGTCCCGGGGTCTTTGACCGGGCCGACGTGGTCGATACGGGTTCCATCATGCCTCCTGCGCCAGAACTGGCTCGGCTTGCCGGCCCTCTGGCGGCAGCGGACGGGATGCCGACCAGCGGGCCACCTCTGATCCGAGCAGCGCGGCCACGCGCAGTACCTCGGCGGATTCCAGGATTTCCCAGTGGTCGCAGGTGAGTTCCTCGACCAGGAGACCGGCGTCGGCACGACGGCGCCAGAAGTCGCCGGCCTCTTGCACCGAGGCGGCGTCGAGCCCCTCGGTGGCCTGCAGCAGGGTCAGCCGGGCCGACGTGGACGGCGCCACATAGTCGCGCGCGGTCAGCCGGTTGTGGTTGTAGACGCGGAAGTACCGGTCGATCTGGTCGTCGTCGATACCGGGGTACATGCCGTTGAACTTGACCAGCTTCTCGCGGAACTCGGCGATCTCCACCGGTTCGATCTCGGCGCGTCGGTCGGCCTCGTCGCTGCTGTGGGTGTCGAGAAGGACCACGCTCAGCTCGGTGTGCCCGGACAGGGCCAGGCGGCGTCCCATCTCGTGGGCGACCAGGCCGCCGAAAGACAGGCCGGTGAGCACCAGCGGCCCGTCGACCAGTGGTTCGATGAGCCCCAGGTAGTGGTCGGCCATGGCCTCGATCGAGGGCAGGAACTCTTCCCCGGGATTCAGCCCGGGAGACTGGATGCCGTAGACGCCGCAGTCCTCCGACAGCGCCTTGGCCAGCGAGAGATAGCAGAAGGCCGTGCCGCCGCCCGGGTGAATACAGACCACGCTACGGCGGCCGTCGCCCTTGCGGAACTCGATCAGGCTGCCGGGGGGCTGGGCCGAGGCTCCCTGCCGTAGCCGTCCGCCCAGCGCTTCGATGGTCGGGTGCAGCATGATGTCGCGGATCGGCAGCGTCTCGCCGAACGACTCCCGGATGGCGTGGGCCAGTTTGATGGCGGAGATCGACGTGCCGCCGATGTCGAAGAAGTTGTCGTCGATTCCGATGTCCGCCTGGAGCAGCAGCCGCTTCCATATCTGATAGAGCGTCAGCTCAATGTGGTCGCGCGGGCTGGCGGTGTTGACCTGGGCCGGGCCGGCTGTCCCCGCCCGCTCCAGCAGCGCCGCGCGGTCGAGTTTGCCGTTGGCGGTCTGCGGCAGCCGCGGCAGCTCGACGAAGAGCGACGGAATCATGTAGCCCGGCAGCCGCCGCGCGAGTGCGGCGCGCCATTCGCCGGCCGTCCACGGCGCGTCATCGCCCCGTCCGACCCCGGCCACCAGGCGCGTCTGGCCGGCCTCGTCGCGGTCGGCCAGTACCGCGGCTTCGAGGACGCCCGGCTGGTCGAGCAACGCCGCCTCAACCTCACCGAGTTCGATCCGGAAGCCGCGCACCTTCACCTGGTGGTCGGTCCGTCCGACGAACTCCAGCTGCCCGTCGGCACGCCACCGCACCAGATCGCCGGTGCGGTACATACGTGTACCGGGCGGGCCGTACGGGTCGGCGACGAACCGCTCTGCCGTCAGTCCGGGACGGCCGAGGTAACCGCGGGCCAGACCAGCACCGGCGACGTACAGTTCACCGGACACGCCCGGCGGAACGGGCCGCAGGTGTGCGTCGAGCACATAGACCCGGGTGTTGGCCACGGGCGTGCCGATGGGCGGAGTGACGGTCCCGGACAGCGGGCCGCTCATCGTGGCACAGACGGTGGTCTCGGTGGGACCGTACGCGTTGATCATGCGCCGGTCGGACGACCACTGCCCGACGAGGGCCGGCGGGCACGCCTCACCCGCCACGACCAGGGTCGTCCCGTCCGGCAGGGCGTCCCCCGGCAGCACCGCCAACGCCGCCGGCGGCAGCGTGGCATGGGTGACAGCGTGGCGGCGGAGCACCGCCACCAGGCCCTCACCCGGCATCAGTTCATCCGCCGGGGCCATCACCAGCCGCGCCCCGGACAGCAGCGCCATGCACATCTCCCAGGTGGCGGCATCGAAACTCGGCGAGGCGAACTGCAGCACCCGGCTGCCCGGGGTGACGTCCAGGCGCTCGATCTGACTTGCCGAGAGGCTCGCGATGCCCGCATGAGTGACGACCACGCCCTTGGGCCGACCGGTCGACCCCGAGGTGTAGATGACGTATGCGGGCGATTCCGGCCGCAGCGGCGCGCTGCGCTCGGTGTCGGTCAGGTCGATCGCGGCCGGGCCTTCGACGGCAGGGCCGGGCGTGTCCGTCGGGTGGTCCGTGTCGGTCGCCGCCACAGGGTCGGCCGCGCCCGCGATCGCGCTCCGGATATCGTCCAGGACGAGCAGGCCGTTCGTGACGGGCAGGGTGTGCGCGGTGGCCGCGTCGGTGAGAACACAGACGGGCCGGGCATCATCGAGCATGTAGGCGATCCGCTCGGCCGGATAACCCGGATCGATCGGCAGATAGGCGCTGCCGGCCTTCATCACGGCCAGGGCTGCCACCAGCCACTCCACCGAACGGGGCAGGGCCACAGCCACCACCCGCTCGGGCCCCACCCTCGAACCCACCAGATGCCGGGCCAGCCGGTTGGCCCGTGCGTTGAGCTCCGCGTAGGACAGCGAGAGCGTACCGAATTCCACCGCCACCGCCTGCGGAGACCTGCGCACCCGGTCCTCGAACAACTCCGGGAAGCAGGCAGCGGGGACCTGACGGGCGGAGTCGTTCCACCCGTCCAGTATCTCCACGCGCTCCTGCTCGGACAGCAGCTCCAGCGCGTCCACCGGACCGTCCGCCGCGGCGGCCATCTGGGTCAGCACCTGCCGCAACTGCCGGCAGTGCCGCTCGACCGTCTCGGTGTCGAACAACGCGTCGGCGTAGTCCAGCGTCCCGACGATGCGGTCGCCCTCCTCCCCCAACGACAACGCCAGGTCGAACTTGGCCGCGGTGTACGGCGGGTTCAGCGGAGCCACCTCGATGTCCGGCAGAGCCAGCTCGCCACCCTCGGTGTTCTGCCAGGCGAACATCACCTGGAACAACGGTGTGTGGGTCAGGCTGCGGGCCGGATTGACCGCTTCCACCACCTGCTCGAACGGCAGGTCCTGATGTGTCAGCGCCGACAACGTCACACCGCGCACCCGTTTCACCAGCTCGTCCACCGTCGGCGCGCCGGCGAGGTCGATCCTCAACGCAAGGGTGTTGACGAAGAAACCGATCAGCCCTTCGAGCTCGGCACGGCGGCGATTGGCCGTCGGTGTGCCGATCACCACATCGGTCTGGCCCGACCAGCGGGACAGGACCAGCGCCCACCCGCTCAGCAGGGTCATGAACAGGGTGCTGCGGCTGCGTCGGCTCAACAGCTTCAGGGCGGCGGTCAGCTCCGCATCGAATTCGAGCCGTAGCTGCCCTCCCCGGTAGTCCTGCTCGGCCGGACGCGGCCGGTCGGTCGGCAGGTCGAGCAGGGTCGGTGCGTCCGCCAGGGCATCGCTCCAGTAGGAGGTCTGACGGGCCGCCTCGCCCTCCGACAGCCACTGGCGTTGCCAGGCCGCGTAGTCGCCGTACTGGACCGGCAGGGGCGGCAACGGATCGGCCGTCTCCCGGCTGAACGCCGTGTACAGCTCACCGAGCTCGCGGGTCAGCACACCGGTCGACCAGCCGTCCGACATGATGTGGTGGGCGGTCAGCAGCAGCACGTGCCGGTCCGGCGCCATCACCACCAGACGGCCGCGGACCAACGGGCCCCGAGCCAGGTCGAACGGCTCGGCGGCCTCCTCCTCCTGCAGGGCGACGCACTGGGCCTCCGTGTCGGGCCGGCCGGACAGGTCGTAGACGCGCAGAGGGAATCCCTGGTCGGGCGGGGCGATCTGCTGGAAGACCTCACCGGCCACGGCGACCAGACGCGTACGCAGTGCCTCATGGCGGGCCACCAGCCTGTCGAGCGCACGCGTCAGCGCGCCACGGTCGAGCGGACCCCGCAACTCGAACGCCATCGGCATGTGGTAGGCCTCGCTGGCGCCCTGCATCTGCGCCAGGAACCAGAGTCGCTGCTGCGAGAACGACGACACCAGTGGCTCCGACCGGCTCACCGCCGGGATGGTCGTGGCGATGGTCTGTTTCAAAGGGGCATCCGGACGGGCGGAGGTCAAAGCGCGGAACGTCTGGTTCGCGGGCAAGGCTGGTCTTCCCCCTCGGCGGGACGCCTGTGGTGAGGTTGATCGTTCGGGAGGCCGACAGAGCGGCGGAGTCGGTCCGAAGGCAGGACGACAGTCTCGGGTGCCGGATTCACGCGTCGAGGAGTACTGTCCGGGGGCTGGGGGCCATGCGGTCGCGGCGGCCGCGGGGAGTGGACGTTCCAGGTGCCGTGCGGACCGGGCAGTTCTCGACGTGGTGTCACACGCTTCTTCCCGCAGCGGCGGGGCCCGGCCTCCGGCGCGGCCCGGTGACGGAGCGCCGCCGGTCGCCGGGGTGGCGCCGGGCACGGAACGCCCCCTCGACGCGGTCGCCCCACATCGGCTGCCCCAGCGCGGCACCCGGGAGGGCGGAGGCGCGTGAAACGCCCGGAACGCCGACGGTGGCGCCTGACGTGTGCTGCGCAGATTCGCGGTGATCACGAGGGTACGGTCGTACCGTCGACCGGTGGCGGCATGCCCACCGTGTTGGGGTGGCCATGGTGCTGACGCCTCCTCAGTTGTGCTCGGACCCACAGATCCCTGAACGCGAACCCTTCGGGCTGCGACGTCTCGGACCTGCTTGACCGCGATCATTGGCCTACCACCCATAACCGGTCAATCATTCAACGAACTAAGGTGCCCAAAAGTACAAGGACGGTGGGACTTTGAGGCAGGAGGTGCGGCGACCGGGGAGTGCACTCCGTGATCGGACGCTGGTGACCGAACGGGTTGGCCCAGTCGGAACAACCCGGTGGACAAGCGGAAGATTGCACGATGTGGCGGTGATCAGGCAGATTGAGCTCTCCGTCGGCTCGGGGTCGCCCCCAGCCGCAGTCCCCGGGACGTCTTCCCACCGGGACCTCCCACGATGGTGACAGGATCTCTTCGATGCCCGATGCTCCTGCCCGCCCGCACGTCTCTCTCCAGAGTCGACCGGATCCGCGCCCCGCCTCCGCCGCGCAGAGCGCTCTCTGGTTCAACGAGTTGCTGGAGGACTGCGGTGCCGCGCACCACCTGCCGTTCGCCGTGCATCTCCACGGCGGCCTGGACGTTGCGGCGCTGGACCGCGCGTGCGACGCCGTACTGAGCAGGCACCAGGACCTCTCCGGAGCCTTCGAGGACCGGGCCGGCGCACCCTTTCTGGTCCCCGCCGCGGTCCGCCCCCGGCTGGTGATCGAGGACGAGAGTCCGGAAGCCACACAAAGGCATCTGCTCGCCCCGTTCGATCCGGTCCGGGGGCCGCTGGGCCGCCTGGTGCTGCAGAGGATCGGACCGCGCGAGCACCGGCTGCTGGTCGTCTTCCACCAACTGGTCTTCGACAGGCGGTCCGCGGAGTTGTTCGTGGCCGATCTCACAGCCTTCTACCGCGCGGAGGTCGAAGAGCGGAAGCCCGAACTGCCCGCACTCTCACCGGTGGAACCGGCAGGCGGTGAGGAGGAGCGGATCGCCGCCGCGTTGCCTCAGGCGCAGCGGTACTGGACGGAGAACCCGTTCGACGACGAGGTGATGCTTCCCGGTCTCGAGCGGACCGCGTGGGGAGCGCGGCCGGGCGAGTCGCTGGAGTTCCGGATACCCGCGGGCCTGCGGAAGCAACTCACCGACGTGGCGGACCGGATCAGCGTGTCCCCGTACGAACTGCTTGTCGCGTCCGTGCACGCCGTACTGTTCCGCTACGGCAACACCACACCGGTCACCGCGCTCGACCTCGACACGCGCACCCCGGACCAGCGCGAACGTATCGGAGCCCACGTCAGCGAATTGCCCTTCTCCTCCTCCCCTGAGGGCGGCATGCCGTTCTCGGACTTCGCCCGCCTGATCAGGTCCGGGCTGGGAGAGCTCCAGCGGGTGCGCGACGTCCCCGTCGGACGCGTCAACGCGGGCGTGAAGCCGGGCCTGGCACTCGCGCCGGTCCATCTCACCTATCACCGAGGGACCACCGCCCCGCGCTTTCCCGGGGCCGAGGCCACAGTGGACCGGCGCCCGCTGGGACGCACCGTCCGCCACACCCTGCACATCGCCCTGCTCGACGGCCCTGACGGGCTCGACGCCGTACTCCAGTACTCGCCGGAGTCGGTCACACGAGGCAACATCCAGAGCATCGGCCGGCACTGGCTGTCCGTACTCACCCACATCGCGAGCGCGCCCGGGACCGCGCTGGCCGAACTCCCTCTGCTGGACCGGGAAGAGAGTGACAGCCTGCTCATCGACGGGAGCGGCGCAGCTGTCGACCATCCCGTACGGACCGTCCCGCACCTGTTCACGGAACAGGTCGCGCGCACTCCTGACGCCATCGCAGTCATCCACGCGGACCGGCACCTCACGTACGCACAGCTGGACGCCGCCGCGGAGCGGCTCGCGGGCCGGTTGCGCAGCAAGGGCATCGGTTCGGGAGCGCTCGTAGCGGTGCGGGCGAGCCGAACGGAGCGGCTCCTCGTCGGCCTGCTCGGGGTCCTGAAGGCGGGTGCGGCGTACATTCCACTCGACCCCGAGTACCCGGCGGAACGGCTCGACTTCATCACCGGCGACTCCCGCGCCGTACTGGAGTTGGGAGACGCCGAGCTCTCAGCCGTCACCGAAAACACCGGCGAGCCGGACGAGGCGGCCACCGCGTCGCCGGCACCGGGCGACCTGGCCTATGTGATCTACACCTCCGGTTCGACCGGCCGCCCCAAGGGCGTGCAGATCGAACACGGTTCGCTCGTCAACCTGCTGCTGGCCATGCGCGACCTGCTCGACGCCCGGCCGGGTCACCGCTGGTTGGCGTCGGCCTCGGCGGCGTTCGACATGTCCGTGCCGGAGCTCTACCTCGCTCTGGTGACCGGCGGCACGATCGTCATGGCGAGCGAGACCCAGACGCGTGCGGGAGCGGCGCTTCGCGAGCTGATCGCCCGGCATGAGGTCACCCACATGCAGGCGACCCCGACCGGCTGGTCGATGCTCTTGGACGCCGGCTTCGACGCGCCTGGGATCACCGCGATCACCGGAGGCGAGGCACTCACTTTGACGCTCGCTCAGCGGTTGCGCCCGAAAGTCGGCAGACTCGTCAACCTCTACGGGCCGACCGAGACGACGGTCTGGTCGATGGCGGACGAGATCGGTCCCGAAGCCGACCGGGTGACCATCGGCGGCCCGCTGGCGAACACCCGGGTATACGTGCTCGACGAGCGCCTGACGCCCGTACCGCGTGGCATTCCCGGCGACCTCTACATCGCGGGGGCCGGTCTCGCCCGCGGCTATCTCCGCAGGCCCGAGCTGGACCAGGAGCGGTTCCTGCCCGATCCGTTCGGGGCACCGGCCAGCCGTATGTACCGGACCGGAGACCGGGTGCGCCGTCGTGACGACGGACGGCTGGAGTTCCTCGGCAGGATCGACGACCAGATCAAGCTCAGGGGCTACCGGATCGAGCTCGGCGAGATCGAGTCCCGGCTCCTCGCGGTGCCCGGGGTGGACCAGGCAGCCGCCACGGTACGGGAGGGCAGGCTGGCCGGCTACTTCGTCGGCAGTGTGGAGGCGGGCGAACTACGGCGCGCACTGGCGGCGTCGTTGCCGGCGTACATGGTGCCCGAGGTGTTCGTCGCCCTCGACGCCCTGCCGACCACACCGAACGGCAAACTCGACCGATCGGCGCTGCCGTCCCCGCCGGAGGCGGTCGCCCTGCCCTCCATGGACACCGGAAATGTCCTGGAAACGGTACGGCAGATCTGGTGCGAGGTGCTGCGGATCCCCGAACTGGGCGACACCGAGGACCTCTTCGACCTCGGTGGCCACTCGATCACGATGACCCAGATCTCGGCCAGGATCCTGGGCCGGCTGGGAGTCGAGGTTCCGCTGCACGCCTACTTCGACGCCCCGACCGTCGAGGGCATGGCCGCGGTGGTCGCCGACCTGCGCGTGCGGATGTGACCGTCACTGCCGAGGGCTGCCCGTACGGCGGTACGGGCCTCGGCAGGACACAGGCGTCGCTCTCGGGGCCGTAAGCAGCAGAAAGCGGTGCCAGCGGCACTGACGCACCGTCAGTGCCGCCCAGTCGCCGTCTCAGCCTGTGAACTCTGCTTGGGCCACGCTCTTGGGACGCATGTCGGTCCAGTGCTCCTCTATGTAGTCGAGGCACACCTGGCGAGGCGCCGCTGGGAGGGCCACGGACCACCCCGCGGGAACGGCGCCATCGATCGGCCACAGCGAGTACTGCAACTCGTCGTTGACCAGGACGACATACTGGGCATCGGACTTCTCGAACGGGTTGCTCATCACTGTTCTCCGAGCTCGGGGGTCACAGGTCACGGACGGAGCCGTCCGCTTCGGCTGCCGGACCGCGACACGGCCGATCTCGGCGGCGAGACAGGATAACCGACCCGGCGAAATGGGCTGTGTGGGCGGCGGATCAGGTGCTCGTGCCCGGACGGGGGGCTCGCAGGTGCTGGCACCGGGCCATCTCTTCGTCGTCGACCAGGGTGAGCATGGGCTGTCCCGGCACACACATCATGGTGACGAGGAAGCGGCTCCAGGAGTCCGCCCGAAGAGCATCTCCCCCAGGATTCCGTCGCCGGCACCCACCTGGTCGACCAGGTAGCCGCAGCCCACCCCGCCCATCCGCAAAGTCGGGATGGGCGGCGGCTACCGCCAGCATCTCGTCGCGCACGCCGCCACCCTCGGCATCGACAAGGAAGCCGTCCAACGCGCCCCTGGCGCCAGGGATTCACTCCGCTGCCAAGGCGATGGACCGTCGAGCGAACCCAGTGGGTGGCTGATGTTCCACCGCCGCCTGGCTCGCGACTACGAAGCCCTACCCGCCCGCTCCGAAGCCATAATCCACCTCGCCATGAGCGACCCGATGGCCCACCGCTTCACCGGCGATCCACCCCCGACCGGCGCGACACCTGAACCTCGAACCAGACACTACTGGCTGGACAAAACGCCCTTTGAAATGGATCCGAGCGCGGATCAGAACCGTACGCGAAGCGAGGCTGCATGACGTCCCGAGACCGCGGAAATGGTCCCAGTCGACCTGCCGCTCCCCATACGGCGGCTTCGGGCCTGCCAGAGGATCGCATGCGACGGCCGTGACCGCGGCGCCGATGGGGACCGCCTCGCCACTGAGTAAACTCGCTTCAGCATCCTGAACTGCCGCGACTCCGTTAAGTAACTGGTTGGTCGCGGCATTCCGTACCCTCTTTTCGCAATTCTTGATTATTTAATCCACAACTTGTTACGGTTGAGCGCAGTAAAGATGTGCGGGACCCCAGGGTCGCCCCAATATTGGATCAATAGATCCACAATCGGCCCGCGCGGCCGCATCAGAGGTAGCCGCGCACCCTTCGCTGATCACCCAAGGAGTTGCAGCATGGATCTGAATCTCGCCAACAAGGTCGTCGTCGTCACCGGCGCCAGCCGAGGCGTCGGCCTTGCGACTGTGCAGTCCTTCGTCCAGGAGGGCGCGATTGTCGTCGCCGGAGCCCGCACCGTCTCGACGGCATTGCAGGAACTCGCCGCCCACGCTCAAGTGCTGTCCGTCTCGGTGGACCTGGCCACCAGCGACGGGCCGCAACGGCTCGTCGACGCAGCCGTTCAGCGGTTCGGCGGAGTGGATGCCCTCGTCAACAACGTGGGTGCCGTCAGCCCTCGGCTGCAGGGCATCGCCTCCATTACGGACGAACAGTGGCTCGAAACGATGAATCTGAACCTGATGAGCGCAGTCCGCGCCTCCCGCGCCGCCCTGCCCAGCCTGCTGGAACGCCAGGGCACCATCGTCAACATCAGTTCGGTCAACGCCTTCCTCCCCGACCCCGGTGTCGCTGACTACACCGTCTCCAAGGCCGCGCTCACCAACTACTCCAAGGCGCTCTCCAAGGAGGTCGGCCCCCAGGGCGTGCGCGTCAACACCGTCAGCCCCGGCCCGATCACGACTGACATCTGGACCGCAGAGAGCGGCCTGGTCGGCACCATCGCTGCCGCCATGGGGGTCGACATGGAAACAGCGACCGACCAGTTCGTGGCCGAGCTCGGTGGTTTCGCAACGGGCCGCTTCACGCGCCCCGAGGAAGTCGCGGACCTCATCGTCATGATCGCCAGCAGCCGCGCCGGCAACGTCACCGGCGCCGACTTCGTCATCGACGGCGGACTCATCAAAACCCTCTGATCCTCCCGCGTGCTTCGGCCGACCCGGACGGCCCGCGCTCCAGACAACGGCCTGCGCACCGGGCATCGACATGCGGCGCCGATCTCGAAATCGCTCATTGACGCGAGGCCCACCGCGCCGTCCGGTCGGCGAGCTGGGGGCACGCGGTCAAGCAAGGCAGGAAGGGCAGCCGACTCACCCCGGCCCCTGCCGAGGGCCAGTTACGGCGCCCTGAGCCCTACCGAGGGCCGGTTACGGCGCCCCCGGACCCGCACAGGTTCCGGTCCATCCCCCTCGCGCACCGATGAAGCCGATGGTTGACCGTTAAACTTTATGGGGTACAGTGAAGGAGTCGGAGGGAGCAAGACCGCTTCACTCTCCGGCCACCCGGATACTGCCGTCGCCCGCGTCACGGCACGCGACGAGCACTCGGGTCGACTCACCATTCGTCCGCTCCCTGCGGCCATTCCATCTCCGTATCTTGATTGTGGAATGATCAATCCTGAACATCTGGGAAGAGAACTATGCCTCACCTGCTCCACATCGACTCCAGCTCGCGCGGCGCCGACTCCCTCACCCGGCAGATCAGCGCTCGGTATGTCGCCGCCTGGCGCCGGCAGAACCCTGAGGGCACCGTGACCTACCGGGACGTGACCGTAAACGTGCCGAACTTCGTTTCGGCGGACTGGGTCACCGGCGTCTTCGCTCCGGCCGAGCACCACACCCTGCAGACCAAGGCCGCAGTCGACGCATCCTCTGCACTCATCAGCGAGGTGGAGGCCGCCGACGTGCTGGTTCTCGGTGTACCGATGTACAACTTCAATGTCCCTGCGACCTTCAAGGCCTGGATCGACCAGATCTGCATGGCCGGTCGCACCTTCGCATACGGCGAGGACGGCCCGCGCGGCTTGCTCGCCGGCAAGAAGGCCGTCATCGCGCGTGCGTCCGGCAGCGACTTCAGCAACCCCGCGTTCGCCTCCATGGACTTCCACGCCCCTTACCTGCGCGGCGTCCTCGGCTTCATCGGCATCACCGATATCGAGTTCATCTCTGTCAGCGGAATGACCCCCGAGCAAGTCAACGCCGGACTCGCCGAGGCCGACCAGGCCATTGACGCGTCCCTCAAGGCTCTCTGACGACTTCGGCCAGGAATACGGGACCATCCGGCGCGGCAGCCGAGGACGAGTTGCTCGTGCAGCGCGCTTCCCTCGGCTACCGCGTCGTCCGGCTTTCTCAGCAACGCTGGGATGCCCGGGAACTGCCTCGCAGACCTCTTCCGCCCGCCTCCCGTCAGGCTCTGCTCAGACGACTGCAGGGCCGATGCCACCTCTTCCGGATGGAGGAACGCGTACGCATCGGCCCCCAGTGCGAGGTACAGCCAGCCGGGGCGACGCGGTCTGACGCGCCGGATGGGGCAACCCGCCACGCCCGGCGGCCGACGGGCCGTCGACAGACATGAGCCGACTGACAGGAACCCACGCACGAGGGCTGCCGTCGTTCTTGATGATGCAGACCATAACCATTAGCTTGGCGCCCATGGCTCGCCCCCGGGAGTTCGACAGAGACCAGGCGATAGACCGCGCGATGGGTCTGTTCTGGACCCGCGGATACGCCGCGACCTCCCTGCAGGACCTCACTGCTGAACTCGGCATCGGCAGCGGCAGTCTGTACGCGGCGTTCGGCTCGAAGGAAAAGCTCTATGCCCTGGCCCTCAAGAGCTACTGCTCCCACAACTCCGGAGCGCTCATCGCCGAACTGGAGTCGGCTGCCGACGTGCGATCCGCGCTGCGAACGGCACTCACGGCCATGGCCGAGGCGGACCTGTGCGACCCCGAACGGGGCTGTTTCCTGGTCAATGCCGCCACCGAGCGCTCCGCCGATCCGGCAACCGTGGACCGCGTCGGAGGGACGCTGCGCCTGGTGGAAAGCGCCATCGCCGGCGCGTTGGAGCGGGTGCAGGCGCGTGGGGAGCTGTCAGCCGACAAGGACCCCGCAGGGCTGGCCCGGTTCCTCACCACCTTCATCCAAGGGATGCGTGTCATGGGCAAGGCCCGCGTCGGCCGGGCATTCCTGGAGAGTGCTGTCTCCAACGCTCTGACTGTCCTGGACTGAGCAGCCGGTCGGCTTCGTTCCGTTCGTCGGCCAGGGGGCTCGGGCTTACGACGGCCCACTCCATGAGGTGGGCCGGTGCGGAGGGTCGTGTCGGAGCTCCGGCGCCCCTCGCCCGCGCGGCCGACCCGGGCGAAGGACGAGGCCGCCTTCATGCTGAAGGAGGTGCGTCAGTACGGACGGCGACAGGGCCGTCGGGGCCGCCGATGCGTCCGAGCACTTACATACATACGTGCAGGGTGCAGCGCAGGGCCGCCGGCGATCGCGACGCGCGTCATACCTGCGGGCGACCAGCCGCAGACAGCAGAAGGTCGTCCTCGGACTCTCTCCGCCGTCTCGGACGTACGAAAGTGCTCGGTCCGATGGCCAAGTGTCCAAAAATTCCACCCACCCGCCAGTGACAACATGCTTCCGGGAAGAATCGGCGCTCTTTCGCGTGTGTCTCATGACGTCAGCGTGCCTGGCCGTCGCGACACCGGCAGCGGCATGAAGACGAGGGGTTCATGAGACACGAAGGTGCAGTCATAGGCCGCGAGCGGGAGCAATCCCTGCTGGCCGAGTTCGTGGACGCGCGGGACAGCCGTGCGCTGCTGCTCCGGGGCGAGGCCGGCATGGGCAAGAGCGTGCTGCTGGACCGACTGGCCCGGTATGCCGCGCAGCGCGAACACCATGTGGTACGAGCCATCGGGGTCGAGACCGAGTCAGTGTTGCCGTTCGCCGGTCTGCACCAGGTCCTGCACCCGCTGCTGCCCCGGGCCGGCGAGTTGCACGACGATCACCGCGCGCTGATCGAGACGGTGTTCGGCCAACTGTCGGGCACGGTGCCGTCGGTGATGACGCTGGGTGTCGCGGTGCTGGATCTACTGGCACTGGTCGCCTCCAAGGCGCCGCTGCTGATCGTGATCGATGACGGGCACTGGTTCGACGCGCCGAGCGCCGAGGTACTCTCCTTCATCAGCCGCCGCCTGTCCGGGGACACAGTCGGGATCGTGATCGGACTGCGCGAGGAGATGGAGTCGCCGTTCGACGATGTGGGGCTCCCGGAGATGGAGCTGACCGCGTTGTCGGAGCAGGCGGCCGGCGAGCTGCTGGACGCCGGCTTCCCGGGGTTGAGCACGGAGGTCCGCCGTGCCGTACTGGACACCGCGGGCGGCAACCCGCTGGCCCTGGTGGAACTTCCGCGGAGCGCGTCCGGGATCGTAGGCGACCCCGCGTACCGCGGCATGCCGAACGCGCAGACCATTCCGCTCTCCCGTCGCCTGGAGCGCATGTACCGCGGCCGGGTCGAGCACCTTCCCTCCAGCGAGCGCGGGGAACTGCTGCGGGGTGCCCTCGACGGCATCGAGACGGCGTCTGCACCACGCCGGGTGACGGCAGACCGGTACCGCATGGAGAACGTCGAACGCGCCCTCGCCCAAGGCCTGGTGACCATCGACGCCGAGACCTACGAGTACGCCTTCCGTCACCCGCTGGTGCGCTCCGCGCTGGTGCAGATGGCGACGCCCAACGAACGCCGGGCGGCGCACCTGGCCCTCGCCGAACTGCACCACTCCGACATCGAGCGCCGAGCCCGCCATCTCTCCGCGGCCACGGTCGACCCGGACGAGGCGGTCGCCGTCGTGCTGGAGGAGGCCGCCGCTTCGGCGACCCTGCGCGGTGGTGCGGCGACCGCCGTCACCTGGCTGACCCGCGCCGCGGAGTTGAGCCAGCACTCCAAGGAGAGGGCCAGACGGCTGGCCGAAGCCGCCTTCACCGCGAGTCAGGCCGGGCTGCTGGACCGGGCGCAGCGGCTGAGCGACGAGTTCGTCCGCGACTCGCAGAGCGCTCAGGCGCCGGCGGCGGTCACCTCCGCCTACGTGATGCTCTATCGCACCGGTGATGTGCGCTCCGCGCACCGCCTGGTCTGCGCAGCGCTCGACGCGCTGCCCGCCGAGGTCTCCCCGGAGACGGCGTCCAGGCTGGTCAACGTCCTCCTCCCGGCAAGCATGTTCGCCGCCGACCCGGTGCTGTGGCAGAGGGCGGAAGAGGCCATCGACAGGTTTGCCGACCATCTGGACCCGCTGACCCTGGTGCACCGCGACTCCTGGGGAGACGTCGCCCGGCGCGGCGCCGGACTGGCCAAGCGCATTGAGGAGGCTTTCGCTCGGCCCACTGATCCGGAGCCCTGGGAGGTGATGCGGCTCGGTGTCTCCGCGTACTTCGTCGACGCGCTCGGCGACTTCCGTTCATACCTGCATCGGGTGGTCGATCGCGAGAAGGACAGCGGCGCCTTCACCAACTACATGACGCTGCTCCAACTGGTCATGCTGGACCAGATGTCCCGCGGGTCCTGGCAGGCGGCGGAGGAGACCGGACGCCGCGGTCTGGAGCTCACCCAGAGCCGTGGGTACGAGTTGTTCGCCTACCAGTTCCACGGGTTCCTCGGTCTGCTGGCCGCCTGGCGCGGGGAGTGCGCGTTGGCCCGGGAGCTGCAGACGGCGACCGACGCCTGGGCCCGACCGCGCGGCATCGGCAATCTGACCCAGTACGCGGAGGCCATCGGCACCGCCGCGGCGCTCAGCGAGGGTGACTACGAGGCCGCGTATGTCTACGCCTCGGGCATCACCGAACCGGGCAGCTTCACACCGTACTCCGCGCAGGCCCTGCGGACCCTGCTCGACCTCGTGGAGGCGGCCCTGCACACCGGCCGGACCAGGGAGGCACGGCGCCATGCGTTGGCCGCCCGGGATCTGGGACTGCCCGCCGTCTCTCCACGCCTCTCCCTGCTCACCCAGGGTGCCCTGGCGATGACCGCGGAGGAGGACGAGGACCCGGGCAAGCTGTTCGACCTGGCCGTCGGGCATGCGGCCGCACCGTCCTTCCCCTTCGAACACGCCCGGATCGAACTGGCTCAGGGGATGTGGCTGCGCCGCTCCCGGCAGACACGCGCGGCACGTCAGGCGCTGGCCCATGCCGCCGCCACCTTCGACCGGATCGGCGCCCGGACCTGGGCGGAGCGGGCCAGGGCGGAGATCGGCGCGACGGGCGCCGCGGGCCGGGTCTCCGCCGAAGCCGCGTTCACTCTGACAGCCCAGGAGCGGCAGATCGCCGGACTGGCGGCCGGTGGCATGAGCAACAAGGAGATCGGGGCGCAGTTGTTCCTGTCCCCGCGCACGGTGGGTTCGCACCTGTACCGAATCTTCCCCAAGCTCGGGATCACCTCGCGTGCGGCACTGCGGGACGCCCTGCCCCAGGAGGAGACCGCCTCCGAGTGAGTGGGCCCGACCCGCGACCGGCAGCCGTGACGGTGGCCGGCCGCGTCGGTCCGTGCCGGGCGGGCAGTCACGGGGTGAGTCACGGACGCAGTCACCGAGGCGGGCATTGAGTTGCCGAGCGAGTAATTCGACTGATTCAAAGTGCACGACTGCTGGACGAATCTAGAGGCATCGCTCAGCGCAGCCCGTGCAGAGAATCCGCCTCCAGGAGGTTCCGATGTCCGACAACCGCACTCCCGTCGTCTTCATCCACGGTCTGTGGCTGCACGCCTCCTCCTGGACGCCCTGGGAGGAGCTGTTCACCGCCCACGGCTACCGCACGCTGGCCCCGGGCTGGCCCGGTGAGCCGGACACGGTGGAGGGGGCACGGGAACACCCGGAGGCGGTGGCCGACCGCGGCATCGAAGAGGTCACCCAGCACTTCGCGGAGATCGTCTCCTCCCTCGACCAGCCTCCGGTGCTCATCGGTCACTCGTTCGGCGGACTGATCGTCCAGAAGCTGCTCAGCCAGGGCGTCGGGCAGGCCGCCGTGGCCATCGACCCGGCCCAGATCAAGGGTGTCAAGCCGCTGCCGTTCGCCCAGCTGCGGTCCGCCTTCCCGGTCCTGGACAACCCGGCCAACAAGCACCGTTCCGTCTCGCTGTCCCGAGCGCAGTTCCGCTACGGCTTCGGCAACGCCCTCACCACCGAGGAGTCGGACGCCCTCTACGACCGCTACACCGTTCCATCGCCGGGGCGGCCCCTCTTCGAGGCGGCGTTCGCCAACTTCAGCCGTCATTCCGCGGCCCATATCGACACCGCCAACAGCGACCGCGGCCCGCTGCTCCTGATCTCCGGCCAGGAGGACCACACCGTCCCCGACGTCGTGACCCGGGCCGCGTACAAGCTCTACGGCGACTCGACGGCGGTCACCGACCTCAAGCAGTTCGCCGACCGTGGCCACTCGCTCACCGTCGATGCCGGCTGGCCCACGATCGCGGAATTCGTCCTCGGCTGGCTCGCCTCGCAGAACGTCAACCCCAGCACCACGGGCACCCTTGCCTGACCGGGTGGCGTCCCCCTCCCCCAACCACCTTTACCCCCCTACAGCAGCGTCACGTCCGGGCCTAGTGCTGGTCCGGACCTCACTGAGGAGTCACAACATGAAGAAGAAGGTCCTGCTTCCCGCTCTGGCGGCCACCGCCGTCGCCGCCGCCCTGGTCACCACGGCGCTTCCCGCATCGGCGGACGGCTCGACGGCCAAGCCGACCACGGTGTCGAGCAGCGCCGGCGGGCACACAGACCCGGGCGGCGAGAAGGTCCCGGCCGGATTCACCGAGCACCGGGCCAAGGCGGGAGACGTCAACATCGACTACATCGCCGGCGGCCACGGCAAGACCCTGGTCCTGCTGCACGGCTACCCGCAGACCTGGTACGAGTGGCGCAAGGTGCTGCCCGAGCTGAGCAAGCACTACTACGTCATCGCCCCCGACCTGCGCGGCGCCGGCCGCAGTGACGCACCCGCCACCGGCTACGACAAGAAGACCCTCGCCAACGACATCCACGGGCTGCTGGTTCGGCTGCACCGGGACAAGGACGTGCGCCTGGTCGGGCATGACATCGGCACCATGGTCGCCTACTCCTACGCTGCCGCCCACCCGCAGGACGTGACCAAGCTCGTGCTGAGCGAGGCCCCGATCCCCGACCAGAGCATCTTCAACTGGCCGGCTCTGACCCCGGCTGGCCCCGGCCTGTGGAACTTCGGTTTCTTCAACGTCACCAACGGCCTGCCCGAGCAGACGGTCCGCGGCCGTGAGGCCCAGTGGGTCGCAAGCTTCAGTGACATGCTGGAGCACAACAAGAGCGGCATCAGCCGCAAGGACGCCTCGGTCTACGGCACCTATCTGAAGGACCCCGCCCACCTGAGCGCCAGCTTCAAGTGGTTCCGCACCATGAACCAGGACGTCGCCGACGACGCGGGCTACGCCAAGAACAAGCTCACCATGCCGGTCCTCGCCATAGGCGCCCAGTACAGCCTGGGTGACCTCGTCCCCGACCAGGTCCGCAAGTACGCCACCAACGTCACCAGCGCGGTGGTGCCGAACTCGGGCCACTGGATCTACGAGGAGCAGCCGGTCGCGGCCACCAAGATCCTGCTCGACTTCCTGGGCAGGTGATCGGCTAGCCGGCCAAACCGCCAGGCGGGCCCGGACCACCAGGTCCGGGCCCGCCTCCACGGCTGGGCATGGGGCCTCTCAGAGCCGTACGGGCGGGTACCGGTGCCACCGGTAATGAAGGATTCCAAGGGCACGAGCCGGAGTTCGGAAGCGGTCGAGCAGCGCGGGAAGGGCGATACGGGCCTCCAGCCCTGCCAGCTCGGCTCCCCGGCCGTGGCATCGCGACCGAGGAGAACGACCGGCTGCTGGTGGAACTCGCGACCGAGGCCCTGACGAATCGTCAGCTCTCTGCCGTCCTCGGGGTGAGCGAGGGAGCGGTGGGCAACCGTCTCATGCGGCTGTTCGCCGGGACCGGTACCCCCACGCCTGGAACTGGCCACGGCGCTGGGCGACAGCCGGCGACCGCACGCAATTCCCCGTGCCACACCTCATATAAGCCCACACCTCACGGCGTACGCCACGGCGTGGGTCCGGTTACGGAGATTGAGCCGCTTCGTCAGGTTGTAGAGAATGTTCTTGACCGTCCGCTCGGAATAGCTGAGCTTTTGGGCTATCTCCTGCAGATCGCAGCCCTCGGACACCAAGCGCAGGACGTCAATCTCTCGGGGAGTCAGGCCAGAGGCGGTCAGTCCGTGCAGGGCGAGCACGTCGCGGTTGGTCCGCAGTACCTGATCGAACAGTTTCCCCTGGAGCTCGGGCGGGAAGTCACCGTGTCCCTCGCCGACGCTCACCACGGTGTTGGTGAACGCCGCCGGAGTAAACTCACTGCGCCACATCACGGCACGCACGCCGCCCTCCAGCGCCGCATAGAGGTCCGCCTGCCACTGATCGCCGACGATGAGCAGGAAGCGAGGGTCGGTCATCCCTGCCGACAGTTGTCTGAGCATGTCCAAGGTGGCCACGACCACGGTGTCCACAGCCACGACGACAACGTCGGCCTCCTGCAGTTGGGCAGGGGCGACCAGGCTCAGTCGGGGCTCCATACGGATATGTCCGATCAAACCCAGTCGGGTGATGGGGTCGGTCGCATGGACCGCCACGCTGATCAGGCTCATGGTCATCTCCTGCGGTAGGAATCGTGCTCGATGAAGACGAACAGGCAGAAAGAGCCTCTTTTCGGTGCTGCCCGGCTCCTCGTCAGGCGTATGTATGGCAAAGGTTCACGGGATCACCCGAGCGCCGGTTCCGCCCCCCGTTTTCGGTCGGCCCCCAAGAGGGGGCGGGCTTGCCCATGCGCACGGGTCCCACAGGCATCCCGACGCCTCGGCCAGGGGTGCGGCTGACGTAGGGAAAGTTCGCGCGAGTCACACCGGGGCCGCAGCCTCCCGGGCACCCCGCTGACCTGCGGCGTCGTGCCGCGGGTTCCGGCATGGGTGTCCGCGTTCCCGGGGTCGCCGGTGCGCAGGGCGCGGGCCTGCTCGACGAACCGTTCCACGAACCCGTCAAACACGGAGTCGTCGATGATGACGCGATTGGGCGCCATGCAGATCTGGCCCTGGTGGTAATAGCTGCCGAACACGGTGCATTCCACGCCCCGTTCGAGGTCGGCGTCGTTCAGCACCACCAGCGGTCCGTTTTCGCCCAGTTCCAGCGCGAGCTACTTCAGACCCGCTTTGGCGGCGATGCCACGCCCCATGGGGTGGAACCGGTGAACGAGATCCCCCTGGGGGCCTCATGCTCGACAAGACGGTCGCCGACGTCCCGGCCGCGGCCGACCTGACTCCGAGCTTGACGAAGATGTGCTTCATGTGCGTGTTGACGGTGTGCACGGACACGGGGAGACGCTCAGCTTTGGCCCGATTGGTGAGGCCGTCCACGACGAGCGGGATCAGATTCCGCCCGGGCTCCGTCAGACACTCCCACCCCCGGAGGACCAGCCGTGGGGTGAGGTACCACGCCGCTGCGCACGCCGAGCTGCCGAAGACGCCGTCGGATCCACTCGTGATCGCGCACGGCTCCTGAGGCCGACGCCAGATGCCCTGCCACTTCGAGGTACGGTCCGATCCGGCCAGGAGCACCCCGAGGTCCTCACAGGCGGTCGCCAGGGCCAATAGCCTGCCGCTGCTCCGGTAGGCGGTGATGGCGGAGGACAGTTCGCCTGGCGGCGCCGTCGAGGAGGCCGTTGACATGGACCAGGACCGCCCCAATGATCTGCTGGCCGTCGTTCTGCGCGTCCAGGCCGCGGAGTGCTTCGGACACCGCCCGCACAGCCGCCGAGACCGCCTCCCGCAGCATCGCCTTCGGCCTGCCCATGGCCCAGTTCCTCGTCCCCGAGCTGCCCTTCGGCGGTGTGGGAGAGGTGGGAGAGAGCGGTCTGGGCAGCTACCACGGCCGGCACAGCGTCGTCACGGTCAGCCACCGGCGTTCGGTGGTGGCGGCCCAGTCCTGACGTCAGGGCGTGGTTCGGAGATTGCGGGGCCCTGCGGTGCGAATGGCCCCTGATCTCACGCGGAGCCCTCGCCGAGCACGGCGAGGAACGTCTCGTCCTCTACGTAGATCTCGAGAGCGCTGATCAGGCCGTCGGTGACCCGCCAGATGTGAACTTCGGGGGAGTCAAAAGGACGGCCGTTGGCGCGGACGGTGCCCCTGGTGCGTCCCACCTGGACCACGCGGTCCCCGGCCTGGTAGACCGCCTCGGGCTCGACGGTGCTGCTGATGTGGGAACTGACGGTGGTGAAGAACTCCCGGAACCCGGCAAGCCCCTCGTAGAAGCCCCCCCAGGGCAGCCTGTCGGACTGCCGGATGGTGATCTCCGGATGGACGAGCGCAGCCGCTGCCGCCGCGTCTCCATTCCTGATCGCCTCATATGCCGCATAGACAACTTCCATGCCATCCCGCTTCATTGGTGCCCGTCTCTCTGTGTCAGGGGCCGGACGCGCCGGTCGCACGTCCGATCTCCGCCCAGAGTGATCGATCCGCCCCCGCATCGCTTCGGTCATTCGACTGAGCCCGGATCCACCGGCTTGATGCCTGTGGATAGTTCTTCCGGAAACGAAGAAGTGCCCTGTGACCTGCGATGATGGGGTTTCTCTAGGACCACATCAGGCACGATCGACAAGGCACTTCCGAGATGCAATCCTCCCATGCCGCGGCGGCGGTCTCTTCCACGTTCGATGATCCGAACCTGGTCGCGTACGGCGGGCTGGAGCCGGTGGTGCGGCTGGCCGAACGGTGCGGTCTGCCCGCGCTGGCCGGGGAGCACATCAGGCTGCCGGTCTCGAAGGACGGCACCGGCGCCTTCCCCGCCGCGAAGCTGATGTCGCTGGTGGGCGGTATGGCCGCGGGCGCCGACAGCATCGAGGACATGGACCGGCTGCGGCACGGCGCGATGGGCCGCCTGTTCTCCGGAGTGCGGGCCCCGTCCACGCTGGGGTCGTTCCTGCGCTCCTTCACCCACGGGCATGTGAAGCAACTGCATGCCGTGGCCCGCCGGTTGTTGCCCGAACTGGCCCGTCACACCCCGTTGCTGCCCGGCGCGGACCAGGTGGCCTACGTGGACATCGACGACACCATCCGACGCACCTACGGTTACGCCAAACAGGGCGCCGGCTACGGATACAGCAAGGTCAAGGGCCTGAACGCACTGCTCGGCATCGTCTCCACACCCCTGGCCGCCCCCGTGATCGCCGCCACCAGGCTGCGTAAAGGGCCCTCGAACTCCGCGCGCGGGGCGGCAGCGTTCGTGGCCGAGACCATCCGCACCGCCCGCGCCTGCGGCGCGAGCGGCCTGCTGGTGATGCGGGCGGACTCCGCGTTCTACGGCGCCGACGTCATCAACACCTGCCGGGCGCTGGGCGCGCGCTTCTCCGTCACCGTGCGGATGAACGCCTCCGTCAAGGCCGCCATCGCCCACATCGACGAGACCGCCTGGACGCCGATCAAGTACCCCAAGGCTGTCTGGGACGAGGAGGGCCAGTGCTGGATCTCCGACGCCGAGATCGCCGAGGTCCCCTACACCGCGTTCACTTCCAAGCCGAAGAAGCAGCAGGTCACCGCCCGTCTGATCGTGCGCCGCGTCAAGCGCCTGAACCCTGACGCCGTCCCCGCCGGGCAGGGCACCCTCTTCGACACCTGGCGCCACCACGCCGCGTTCACCGACTCCCCGCTCGCCTTGAAGGACGCCGAGCGTGATCACCGCCGGCACGCTGTCGTCGAGCAGGTGATCGCCGATGTCAAGAACAGCGCCTTCGCCCACGCACCGTCCGGTCATTTCCAGGCCAATGCCGCATGGCTCGCCCTGGCGGCCCTGGCACACAACCTGACCCGCGCCGCCGGCGCCCTGGCCGGAACATTCCATGCCAGAGCAACCACCGCCACCATCCGTGACCACCTGATCAACGTGCCCGCCCGCCTGGCCCGATCCGCCCGCCGCCTCACCCTGCACCTGCCCGAACGCTGGCCCTGGAGCGAGGACTTCACCCAGCTCTTCAACACGGTGCATGCACCGCCAGTCCTCTGACTCCCTGACCGACCCGCCCGAAAGGGCCCGAGACCTGTGGAAAAAGTGGAAGAGCTGGGCAGACCAGCGGCCACCCCATGCCCGAATCCGCAACTCAGCCCCGACACGGCCTGCGCGACCCCGAAACGATCAACCGGGAATCAAGCCGGTGGATCCGGGCTGAGGGGTCCGCGTACGTCGCGATCAGTTTTGCCTTCCAGCCGGGCGGCAACCTCCGCGCCAAGCCATGTACAGGACACCCTCGCGGACCTGAGTCATGTGACTGCCCGTTCACCCGTGACCGCCGCGCAATCCACGGTTGCTCACCAGGAACAGAACTTCCCCCCGCTGCGGGCACGTTGCTGCCATCGACGACGCGGGAGTTACCGCACCCTTCCGCGACGACTCCACACGCCGTCGCGGCCTGGTTTGTCTCCATCAGTCAGCGATCCGCTCAGTGAGCGACTCCGCCGTTTGCTACACCTCCGTGCCGTCTTCGACCAAGCGGCGGTGGAGTTCCTTGGTCATGGCGTGGATCGCGCGCGTCAGCTCGGTGTTGGTCTTGAGTTCCAACTCCTGCTCGACGAAGTCATGGTCGGCCTTCATCTGCTGGAAGGCGGCCTGCCGGTTCTGGCCGATCATGACAAACGTGGACAGGAAGATCGCCTCCAGAGACACCACCAGGGTCAAGGTGGGCCAGGGACTGGCCTCGAGGAACACCATCCAGAACGCGAAAACGATCGCATGCAGATAGACGAAGGGCATCGAACCGGCGAACCGTGTGATCGCGTCGGCGATACGCAGTTGGACATCCTCCGTACGGTGCTTGCGATGCGCCACCACCGCCGGGTGGTGGTCCATGCCATCTTGCTCGCTCATCTCAGCGTGCCTTTCGCGTACCGGGGTGTTCTGGGCCCTGCCGACGGCACGATCGGCAACCGCCAGATCCTCCGCAGCGGAGGGACGCGGCGCCGGAGACCTCACCTCACGGTCACGTCGGTGGTCCGGTGACGCCTGCGCCGGGTCATCCTCGCAGCAAGGCCGTTCTCTCCGCCGGTCAGGTCACCGGTACGTCCTCGGCCGGCCGGGGTCGTCCGGTGCGGCGGTGGCACGGTCGAGGCACGCCGATGCGGTTGCCGCAAGCTCGAATGGCTGCGCGGTGAGCTCGCGAACGCGACGCTCGAACGGGCCCGGATCAGCAGATGCGCCCCAGCCCCGGTAGGAAGTGGCGCCTCGGCGCCCCCGCCATCGGCTGGAAATATCCGCCAAGCGGGTGCGGCTGACTGACGGCGACGAGATCGAGTACGACCGGCTGCTGATCGCCACCGGCATACGGGCGCGGCCGCCCAAACGCTGGGCGCTCATTCTCGACCTGGTGGCCTGACCGATGCCAGCACCTCCGTGACAAGGCCCACAAATATGCATACCAAATGCATATTTTGTTAGGCTTGGGCTGCACTCTTCCGGCACGTGCGGCCGAGGGCACCCGCCCCGACGTCGAATCCGGAGCTCGCGGATGTTCCACCTCGTCGTCGCCGCGATCGGCGCCGTACTCGTCCTGGAAAGGCTGTAACCGTGCCATCCGAACATGACCTCTCGAGCCGCGACGATGTGTCTGCCCTGGTCACCGAGTTCTATCGGCGAGCCTTCGCGGACCCGCTGATCGGGCCGATCTTCACCGACATCGCGCATATGGATCTCGCCGCCCATCTGCCCGTGATGTGCGACTTCTGGGAGACGGTGCTCTTCCGGGCGGGTCTCTACCGTCGCAACGCCCTGCAGGTCCATGTGCGGTTGCACCGGCTCGCTCCGCTGGAGGCCGAGCACTTCGCGCGTTGGCTGACACTGTGGACAGGCACGGTGGACGACCTGTTCAGCGGCGAGAAGGCCGAGCTGGCCAAGGTCCAAGCCGAGCGTATCGGCGGATCGCTGCTGCGTAGGGTCCATGGTGCGGACGCCGGTGAGCTGGTCACCTTCCACCGCCGCCCGGTCATGCCCCCGGCCCCGACCGGCCTCGGGCCCGAGCCGGCCCAGGAGATGTGAACGGCGGCAGACCGTCCGCGCGCTCGCCGTCCGCGCCCGCCTCGCCGACCTCCTGGAAGCCGAACCCTGCCTGGACGTACTCTCCTGCTACCCGCGCCTGCTCGCCTGGGAGCTCACCCGCCTCTCCAAGGGCAAGCGCGTCACGCTGGTCGTCCTGCTCGACACGTTCGAGGATCTCCCGGAAGGAGCTCCGCCGCCGCTACTGCGACGGTGGATGGTGGCCCAGAGGCCAGGAGCGGGAGCTGTTCCACACCGGGTTGGTGCGCACGACCCGATACCGCTACCGGGGATCGATGATCCCCTCACCCTGGCCGCTGGCAGCGGCATGAGGATCGGACCACGGCCCTGACCGGGGCTTGTGGAGAGCCCGTTGCGGGGACGACTCGCACGGCGGGTTCGGGAGGCGGTCCGGGGAAACGGGCTGGTCGCAAGGCCAGCACCGCGCCCCGGGCCGACCTTACAGTTGTGCGCCCTGTCCGGTGCGCTGCTGGCGGACACCGACGGGGTCTACGACCCGGCCGAGCATAATGACCAGTTGCTGCTGGGGCTGAAGGGGACGATGGCCGGTGCGACGCGAGGGCGCACGTTACGAGTGAACTCACCAATGAGGCCTCCGCCGGACAGCAGCAGCGGTCCGGCGTCCTTGCCCTCGGTGCCGTTCACGAGGCCCGCCACCAGCCGGACCGCCGCCCAGCCGTTGGCGAGGCTGATGACACACATCAGGGCCAGGCCCAGCAGGCGCAGCCACCGGGTGCGGGGTTCGACCCGCCGGGGGTTGCCGGCGATCACGCCTGCCAGCATCACCAGTTCCAGGGCCGGCAGGACCCAGTACGGCTGGAAGGCGAGCCGGTGCAGCAGCATCAGCTGGATCGCCACCGCCACCAGGATCACGGCGATCACCGCCCACCGCGGCTCGCCCTGCGTCGCCCTGCGCCACGCGGGCACCACTTCCCGCTCGCCGTCCGCCAGCAGCCGATCGATCCTGGCCAGCCGGTTCTCGGCATCGGACATTCGGTCGGTCATGGCGACGATTGTCCCGATACCGTTTGCCGATCGGACGTCCGGCACAGGAGGTATCCCGCCGTGCCGGATGTTGCGCCGCCGTGTCGGGCGGTCGCGGACGACGGTCAGCAAGGCGGCGCTGCGGGTTCGAGGTTCCATCCGCCGACGAAGTCGCGGTGCAGGCGCCGCAGTTCGATCCAGGCCTGGTCAAGAGCGAGGTAATTGCGCCTTCCACGCTCGACGGGAGTCTCGGCCCGGTCAGCGGCGATCTGCCGCGCCTGCTGCTGGTCCGAGGCGTTGTCGACCAGGTAGAAGCACCGGACAGCGCGGTCGGGAGCAACGTGGTAGCGGAATCCGATCAGCCATATGACGGTTTCACTCATTGTCGGCTCCTCGGCTCCAACGATGGAGAGCACGGCGTTTCCTACTTCGTTTCGCTACGGTTCTCCTGACCGGCCGCCAGCCATGCCGAAAGCCAGGGATCCAGCCCGCGGGCGAATATCCGACTCGGCTCATTCTGAGGAGAGTCGAGAGCAGCGGTGACGCACTCCGGGGTGCGTGTGCGACAGGACGAGGCGGGTTCCGATTCGGCCGGCGTGTGCCCTTGGGCGGTATGCGTGGCGCTCATCGTGCAACACACTCCCTATTCCGACGGAGCAATGACCACCAACACAGCCAGTGTTGATCGGGAAGGCACGCAAGGCATCGCATAGTCTGGTGATTGGTCGGCGTACGGTCAGGCGTTCCTGTGCCTCACCGCATGGCCATGAGGCTGTCGCCGGATGCGCGGGTCTTCGCTCGCTCGCGAGACAGGTCATGCGTCGAAGCGGTCGGGATCCGCGGCCTTCCAGTCCGCCGCCCAGGACTCGGGCGGTTCGATCAGCAACTGCCCGGGAGCCAGCCATTCGTAGAGCTCCGCATAGGACCGGACAGTGACCGGGTCCAGACGCCGGCGCAGCATGTGCGGACGCAGATCAGCGGGTTCGCGCACGCCCAGCGAGGCGATGATCTGCTGTGCGCTCTTCACGGTAGCGGACTGGAAGCGGTGGACCCGCGCTGATTTGTCGTGGACGTTCAACGCGCGTGCGCGGCGCGGGTCCTGGGTGGCGACGCCGACGGGGCAGGCGTTCGTGTGGCAGCTCTGCGCCTGGATGCATCCGATGGCGAACATCATGGCGCGTGCCGAGTTGGTGAAGTCGGCGCCCTGCACCAGGCGCTTGACGATGTCGGCTCCCGTGGCGACCTTGCCACTGGCCCCGATCCTGATCCGGTCCCGCAGGCCGGTGCCGACCAGGGCGTTGTGGACGGTGATGAGTCCCTCGGTGAGTGGACTGCCGAGGTGGTCGGCGAACTCCAGCGGAGCTGCTCCGGTACCGCCCTCCGCTCCGTCCACGATGATGAAGTCCGGCGCGGTGCTCTCTTCGATCATGGCCTTGCACACCGCCAGGAACTCGCGCTGGGAGCCCACGCACAGCTTGAAGCCGACCGGCTTGCCCCCGGCCAGCTCACGCATCTCGGCGATGAACCGGATCAGCTCGCGAGGCGTGCCGAAGGTCTGATGGTAGGAGGGCGAGATGACGGTCTGCCCCTCGGGAACCTCGCGTACCCGGGCGATCTCGGCCGTGACCTTCTCCCCCGGCAGCACTCCCCCGATGCCGGGCTTGGCGCCCTGAGACAGCTTGAGCGACACGCATTTCACGTGGTCGTGAGCAGCCTTCTCGGCGAACCTCGCGCGGTCGAAACCGCCGTCCGCGGTGCGGCAGCCGAAGTATCCGGTACCGATCTCCCAGACCAGGTCGCCGCCGTGGCGCAGGTGGTACTCCGACAGGCCGCCCTCACCGCTGTCGTGGGCGAAGCCTCCCAGGGCTGCCCCCCGGTTGAGGGCGAGGATGGCGTTGGAAGACAGCGAACCGAAGCTCATCGCCGAGACGTTGAGCAAGGACATGTCGTAGGGCTTGGTGCAGTCCGGGCCGCCGATGCGGACCCGGGGCTCTTCGACACCTACCGGGAGTGGTCTGATGGAGGTCTCGAAATATTCGTATCCCTCGGCATAGACGTTCCGCTCGGTGCCGAACGGAAGCTCGGCTTCGTTTCCCTTGGCGCGCTGGTAGACGAGACTGCGCACATCCCGGTCGAATGGCCGACCATCGTAATTGCGCTCGATGAAGTACTGCTGCAACTCCGGCCGGATCGACTCCAGCGCGAAGCGGGCATGCCCCAGTACCGGATAGTTGCGCAGGATTGAATGGCGCCTTTGGAGCAGGTCGTGAGTACCTGTTCCGGCTATCGCCGCACACAACACGGCGGCCGGCCACCACCATGGGGAGACGATCGATGCTGTGGCACCAAGGGCGATTGCGGCGGACCCGATGGACCCGATCACTGCGGTTCTGATCATGTGCGGAACGTGTGTCTTTCGCGGTACGGGCGAACCTCCGCCCGGGGTCGAGTGGCTGACGGTGTCGGGCTTACGGGTCAGCTGACGTACCCGAACGCCACGAGCTGGCCCCGGATCCAGGGATCGTGCGCCTCCGCGACGGCAACTGCCCTGGTGGGGGCAGAAGCTGCCGGTGGAAGGGTGGCCGCTGTCGCGGTACCTCCGGCGGTGAGGAGAGCGCCTCCGACGACGGCGAGAGAAGCGGCCGCAGTTGCGATGCGCCGTACGAGCTTTTCCATTGCCATTCCTCCTTGTATTAGCAATCGCTAACACAACAAGTGTTGACCGGGACGGCGGCGGGCACATCGCACAATCTAGTGATTGGCCCGTACACCTTCAGGCGTCTCCATCCGGGCACTGTGTCATTCGAGGTCGTCTCTCCCCAGGTGCTCACGTACATACCTGGAAAAGTCGCACCCCTCACCGATCGCTTCACCCCGGGAGTCAAGGACGAGGGCGTAGTCTTCGGTATCCACCAGATAGACACGGCCGTCCAGCACATAGGCCCCGGGATGCTTCACCGACATGCGTTTCCTCTGCGTTCGCTGGGGCTTATCAGTGGTGTCGGCGAACCGCGAAGCAGTGGAACTGGACGCTGACACCGAGCAGGTACACCGCCGTCGTGGTCGCTCCGACGAGCCCCCACAGGAGGGGTCCGGAACAGCACCAGGTCAGCAGCAGGCCCACCAGCGCGGCGCAGGCTGCCATGGGCAGATGGAAGGCCGCCCATATCCGTGTGCCGGTCCGACTGGGCCCGTCCGGCGTCATGGCGGCACCGCCGTACGCGACAGCGCTGAGCGCGACGAAGGCGAGCGTCGCACCGGCGAGGAGCGCCAGCACTTCGGCGGGCCCTGGGGCACCGCGCTCGGAAGACGTGACCGTGGTGGCGGTCCACAAGGCGAGGGTGTAACCGTGTGGGGCCGCGCTCGCGGACACGGCGGTGCGGAGCTGGTCGCGGTATGTGCGCTCCGGGCCCGTCTGGGATCCGGATCCGGCTGTCCCGGGCCGCGGCCGGTTCGTCTGCGACTTGGACGACCGTCCGGTCACGCCGATGCTCCTGTCGGTCTCGCTCCGCCGGCTCATCTCCGGTCACGCTCGGATCCGGCGGGGTTGCCGGTCCTGACGACGCCGTGCCGGAGGCCGCTCCGTCGCGTCCAGCGTCACCGGTGCGGCCGGAGTCGGGCGTCACCCATTCAGGGGATCTCTGCCACCGCGGCCCGCGTTCGGTGCACCGGTCAGTCGGCCGCTTCGGCGCCGGTACCCCGCTCGATCGCCAGCCTGGTCAGCTCGACCCGTGAGTTGATGCCGAGCTTGGCGAAGATGTGCTTCATATGGGTGTTGACGGTGTGCACGGACACGTAGAGCCGGTCGGCGATGGCCCGGTTCGTGAGTCCCCCGACGACGAGCGGGATGAGTTTCCGCTCGGATTCGGTCAGGTCCTCCCATCCCTGGGGGCCGGCCGTGTGGGTCCGCACGGGGGCGGAACGCACGCCGAGCCGCCTCAGACGCCCCCGGATCCGTTCCTGGTCGCGCCCTGCCCCTGAGGCCGACGCCAGGCGGCCCGCTTCTTCGAAGTACGGGATCGCCGATGCCGTGTCGCCTGCTTGCGTCATCAGCTCGGCGAGGTCCTCACAGGCCGCAGCCAGGGCCAATGGTCTGCCAGTGTTCCGGTAGCCGGTGACGGCGGACGCCAGTGCGCCGGAGTCGTTGTAAAGCAGGCCGTCCACATGGGCGCGGACGGCCCCGATGATCTGCCAGCTCTCGTCCTGGGCGGCCAGGCTGAGCAGTGCGCCCGACACGGCCTGGGCGAGCGACGGGTCCCCGCCGCGGAGCGCGGTGCGCACGATCTCGGGCCAGTGGGACGGGGACAGTGTCAGCAGGCGCGCCGGTTCCTGGCTCGCAAAGCTTTCCGCGAGTACCGCCGCCGCTGCGCCGGCTTCGCCCTCGGCGTCCGCCAGGCAGGCGCGGGCGAGAGACACCCAGGGGCCGTACCGCTGGGTGTGCGTGCCGGAGCCGGCGTCGGCGGTGCTGAGGTGGTCCTGGGCCTTGGCCAGGTCACCGCGTCTGATCTCCACCAGTGCCAGGACGGCACGGGCCTGCGGATTCGGCAGGGTGATCTCGAGTTCGTCCGCCACCACCAGGCTGGCCTCGGCCTCCACGGCCGCGTCGTCCAGCGCTCCCTGTTCGAGAAGCGCGCAGGCGCGGGCGGCGTGCCAGTGGGGCAGTGACCAGCCCAGGCCCAGCGCCTCCGCCTCGCGCTGTCCCTCCCGCAGGGTCCGCTCGGTGTCCGCGAGCCGGTCGGTGACGGTCAGCACGGTGGCCAGCCACAGTGCCGGAATCCGCGGGGGCCGCAGATAGAGCGCGGCGGGCTCGGTGCCGTCGCGCCGGGTGGCCTCCTCGGCGAGTTCGAGGGCGTGGGCCAGGTGGCCACGGTAGAAGAACGCCTGTGACTGGAACACCAGGGCGCTGACGACGACGGCCGGATCGTCGCTGCCGTAGGAGGCCTCGACCAACCCGGTCCCGGTCTGTTCGGCGGCGGCGATGTCCCCCAGGTAGAGGTGGCCCGTCGCCTTGGTCTTCAGCAGCCGGACCCGCAGGTCGGACGGCAGCCCGGGCAGGTCAAGGGCCTTCTGGAGGTGTGTCATCGCGGCGGCGTCGTCGCCCGCGGCCTGGTAAATCTCGGCGGCCACCAGGCGCAGCCTCGCCTCCTGCAGCGACTCGAGGCCTTCCGGCAGCGTGGCATCGACCAGGTCGAGCGCCTCGTGGACCCGGCGGGTACGGCCGAGGTACTCGGCAGCGTCGGTCAGCAGGGCGGTACGGCGCCGGTCGTGCGGGGGTAGCAGGCCGGCGACCCGCTGGGCCAGATCCGCAGCCGCGTCGGGGGCCGAGGACGACATGTCCCGTACGGCGGTGGTCATGGTGGTCACGGAATGGTCGTCGACCGGGCCGCCCGACATCACGACGTGCCAGGCCACCTCCGCCGGGCGTGCTCCGGTGCCGCGGAGGCTGTCGGCCGCCTCCCGGTGCAGGGCGGTCCGCACGGCCAGGGGCAGATTGTCGTGGACCGCCTGCCGGGTGAGGTCGTGGCGGAAGGCCAGTCGTGGGCCGCCGGCCGAGAGCAGGTCGGCGTTCAGGGCCGCCTCGACGCCCGACAGCAGGCTGCCCACCTGCCTGCCCATCATCCGGGCGGCCGTACCGAGGTCGAATTCGCGGCCGAGGACGGAGCCGATCTGGAGCAGGTGCACGGCGTCTTCGGGGAGCCGGTCCACCCGCGCGGCGACACTGCGGCGGAAGCTGACGGGAATGCCGTCGCGCAGCAGGCCCGTCTCGCCCGCCTCCATCTTGGCGACGTCGGTGTCGGCGAAGCCGCGTACCAGTTCGATGGCCAGAAAGGGGTTGCCCGCGACGCCGCGCAGGAGCCTGGCCAGTCCGGGTGACGGCGTCGTCCCGAGGACATCGGACGCAATGTGCTGCAGTTCCCGCTGTGGCAGGGGGCCCAGGGTGAGCCATCGGGCGCCGAGGCGTTCGAGGTCCTCCCGGACCCTGGCCACGATCGGCCGCTCGGTGTCCGACCGTACCGCCAGCACCCACAGGATCCGCGAGGCGGCCAGTCGTCCGGGCAGAGTGCGCAGTACGAAGAGCGTGGCGGGATCGGCCCACTGGGAGTCGTCCACGAGCACGGCCACCGGCGCGCGCTGAGCCCGCTCCTCCAGAGCGTCCGCGATGCTGTCCAGCAGCCAGAGCCGCTGGTCGTCGGCGGCCGCGAGGGCTCGGTGGGAGCCGTCGGAGGGCTGCAGAGTGGACTGCAGTGCGGCTCCTGCCGCGTACTGGTCGAGCTCGTCGGCCCGCACCGAGACCACGTCGAACCCGGACCGCCGTGCCATCTCGTCCAGCTCCGCGAGGAACCGGCTCTTCCCGACGCCGGCCGCGCCCTCCACGACGACGCAGGCGCCCCGTCCGCCGCGCACCACGTCCAGTGCCTCACGGGCGGCCACGACCTCGCGGTCCCGTCCCCTCAGGCGCAGCCCCGTCATGGCCCGGTTCCCACGCCCGCCGGCTTCGTCGCCGGCGGGGTCTGTGCTGTGCATGGGGCAAGCATGCCGCAGGGGCACATCCGTCCTCAACGCCGGTTCCCCGGTGACCACGGCTTTCACCCGGGTGAATGTCCCTTCCGGGCCGTCGGCTCACCCTGTCGCGACGCATGCTCCATGACATCCAGATCTCTTGTCCCCTGGAGAGGAGTACGACGTGCGTACAGGCAAGGAATACCTGGCAGCGCTGAACGACGGCCGTACGGTGTGGGTGGGTGACGAACTCGTCGACAACGTGGCCACGCACCCCAAGACCCGGGCGTATGCCCGGAGCATCGCGGCCTTCTACGACCTTCACCACCGCCCGGACCTGCAGGACGTCATGACGTTCGTGGACGAGGAGGGTGTGCGACGGTCCATGACGTGGTTGCAGCACCGCTCCAAGGAGGAGCTGCTGCGCAAGCGGCGCTACCTGGAGACGGTGCAGCGGGAACTGGGCGGCGGGGCGATCCCGCGCACCCCGGATGTCAACAACTACGTCCTGCTGACCTACGTCGATGACCCGGAGCCCTGGAGCAGCCAGTCCGTCGGAACCGACGGGAGGGACCTCACCCAGGGGATCCGCGACTTCTGGAACGAGGCGCGCGACGGTGACCTCAACGCGACGCCGGCCTTCGTCGACCCGCAGGCGGACCGTTCGCGCGATTCCGCACAGGCCGAGTCCCCCGCCCTGCGGGTAGTCGGCACCTCGGACGAGGGCATCACCGTGCGGGGTGTGAAGGCGATCAGCACCGGCGCAGCCTTCGGTGACGTGATCCACATCGGCGTCTTCTACCGCCCCGGCATCGTCGCGGAGCAGATCATCTACGGCGCGGTGAAGCCCAACACCCCCGGGATCACCATCATCTGCCGCGAGAGCAACGTCCGGGACGGCGAGGAGGTGGAGCACCCGCTCGCCTCGCAGGGTGACGAGCTGGACAGCATCATCGTGTTCGAGGATGTGCTCATCCCCTGGAACCGGGTCTTCCACATCGGTAACCCCGAGCACGCGTCGCTGTACCCGCAGCGCGTCTTCGACTGGCTGCACTACCACTCGCTGGTGCGGGCGATGGTGAAGGCCGAGCTCATGCTCGGTCTGGCCCTGCTGGTCACCGAGCACATCGGCACCTACCAGTTGCCGCCTGTCCAGGCCCGCATAGCCAGGTTCGCCGGCTTCCACCAGACGCTCAAGGCACATGTGGTCGGTTCGGAGGCCCAAGGGTTCTTCACGCCCGGCGGCATCTTCAAGCCGAACGTCCTGATGTTCGACTTCGGGCGGGCGTACTACATCGAGCACATCACCGACATGGTGCACGAGCTCATCGATCTGGCCGGCCGTGCCGCGCTCATCTATCCCACCGAGGGGCAGTGGCAACAGCCCGAACTCAGGCCGTGGCTGGAGGCGCTGCAGACCGGACCGGTCGGCAGGCCGCACGACCGGCTGAAGATCAGCCGCGTGATCCGCGACATGTTCCTATCCGACTGGGGCGACCGCATCGGCGTCTTCGAGAACTTCAACGGCACGCCCCTGCTGGCCATCCGCACGCTCACCATGAAGCGCGCCGAGATGTCCCCCAACGGCGCCATGGCGGACCTCGCGCGCAAGGTCTGCGGCATCGAGAGCGTGAGCGACGAGGAGGAGACCGCGTACCAGGCCCAGGCGAACTACGCCCGGCGCCAGGACGCCTCACGCCTGGACGCCTAGGAGCGGCGGTCAGGGCCCGGATCACAGCACACCGCACTCCCGGGCCCTGGCGACCGCTTCGCTCCTGTCGTGTGCGTCGAGCTTGCGGAAGATCGCGCGTACCTGTGTCTTGACGGTGTTGTGGGACACGTACAGCTCGGAGGCGATCTCACGTAGTGTCAGCGAGCCGCACAGCGCACGCAGCACCCGGCGCTCCCCCAGCGACAGGTCCTGGGGGCGGGGGGCGGCGGGTGTGACCGCCGTGGCCCCATCTGCTCGGCCGAGCAGGTCCGTGAGGATTCCGGGCGACTCGCATCTGGCCGCCGCCCGCTCGGCGGCCTCCCGGGCCTTGCGCGCCGCGTTAGTGTCGCGCCGCGCGCTCTCCAGCCGCGACCGCGTGAAGTGCCACAACGCACGCACATGGGGTTCGCTTTCCGTCCGGGGCGAGCCCGCCAGCGCCGCTTCCGCGTCGGCCAGCGCCTGTTCGGCCTCGTCGAGGCGTACCTCCTGGAGAAGGAGGCCGGCCCGGCCGACATAGGCGGGCACCGAGACGAAGTGCCGGTCCAGGCCCACCGTCGCGATCTCCTGGAGCGCCTCTTCGCTCAGGATGTGTGCCAGTTCGCGACGCCCGGCCAGGTGTGCGCACAGGGTCCGCAGGCCCAGCGCGCGGACGAGTGCCAGGCCGTGCCCGGCAGCGTGCGCGTCGCGGGTCGCCTCGCCGAGCAGCACCTCCGCCTCCTCGTACCGGCCCGTCCACAGCAGAGCGGCACCGCGGGCCGTACCTGCCAGGGCACGCCAGGAGGTCAGCGGCAGGGTTCCGGTGACGGCGGATTCGCCGAGCCGGTCGGCGGTCAGGACCTCCCCCTTCAGACAGCAGGCGATGGCCTGGGCGACGGCTGCCGCGTAGCAGACCGTGCCGCCCTCGCCGACGGTCTGGGCTCCCGTCTGCCTGAGCAGTGCCACGTCCAGCCATCGGCAGGCCGTCTCGGGGGCGCCGTTCGCGAGAGCCGTCATCGCCGCCACGACACACAGCCGCGCGTCGGCGGCCACCGTGCGATGCGGCAGCATGTCCAGCCACTGCGAGACCTGCACACCGCGGCCCGCCGAGACCGCCGTCTCCCATCCGTCGAGGACCGACGCGACGGCCGCGGACTCCTCTCCGCCCTGCGTCCAGTGCCGTACGGCCTCGGTCGTCCTCCCCTGCCGTGAGTACCACTGAGCCACCGACCGGTGCAGGGCCGCGACGGTGTCCGATCCTTCGGACTCGAGGACGTCGGACAGCAGTGCGGCCAGTGCCCGATGATGCCGGTACGCCGACGCCTCTGCGGCGACGGGGACCAGTAGTTGCACGGTTCGTGCAAGCTCTCGCAGCAGGACGCCCGCCCGGTCGCCGGCGAGGGCCTGGCACGGGCCAGCACTCAGTTCGTCGAGCACACTGGTAAGGAGCAGGAACCGGCGCTGTTCGGTGGTGAGCCGGTCGAGGACCTCGGTGGCCAGATACTCGGTGATCGCTTGCCTGCCCCGGGCCAAGTGCCCCTCGGTGTCGGCCGCGTTCCCGGAGCGGGCCAGGGCGCGCCCCATGATGCACAGCCCGGCAGCCCATCCCTCGGTGGCCTCGTGCAGTGCGCGCGAGCTCTCCGCGGTGGGAGCGGATCCGAGCAACCCGGTGAGCACTGCCCGTGATTCCTCTCGGGTGAAGGCCAGGTCGTGCTGGTCGAGTTCGGCGATCAGGCCCCGGGCGCGCAGGGCCGGAAGGGGGCTTCCGGGAATGTGCCGCGTCGACAGGACGATCCGGATGCCGTGCGGAAGCCTGGTCAGGAAGTCCGCCAGGGTGCGCTGTGCGTCGGCGTCCGTGACGGACTCCAGCCCGTCGAGGATCAGCGTGAGCGGTCCCGCCGCACCCAGCCCGGTCAGCAGAGTGGGCAGGGTCTCGTCGAGCCAGGTGTCGGCCGTCCACTCGCCGCCGCCAAGGCGGGCGGGCAGGTCCGGTCGTGCCTGCTGCAACGCCCGCAGGATGCCCGCCCAGAGCCGGTCCGGGGCGTTGTCGTAGGCGTCCAGGCTGAGCCAGGCGCACTCGCCGCGAGCCGCCAGGTCCCGCGACCACTCGGTCAGCAGCACCGTCTTTCCGGCACCGGCCGGTGCGGAGACCACCACCACGGGCTCGGTCGCCGCGTCGAGCCGGTGCAGCAGTCGCGGGCGGGTCAGAAGATGCGGGGGCTGGGCCGGAGGATGCAGCTTGAAGGCTGGCACGGAACTGGTCATGGCACCTTCCGTGAAGTAGTCGGGACGAGCGGGAGCCCCCGACGGCCCTGGCTCGCCTGCGAGAGCCAGACGTCGGGGGCGTCGGTGGGCCGGTCACGGGGACCGCGGTGGCCGCCGGGGCCTAGGTGTCCGGCGGATCAGGTCGGCCAAGAAACGGTGCTTCTTGGCCAACCCGAGCGGGGGCGAGGGGGTCCCCCCGCTCAAGCTTGTTCGAGCGGGGGGTGCAGCTGCCAGGCGGAGGAGCCAGTCGACGCGGTGGGGGCGCCCCCGGCCGAAGGCTGGGGGACGTCGGCGACCGACGACAACGCCGCTGGGGGTGCCCCCTCCGGGGAGCGCGTGCCAGGGCCCGCGACGCCGGCATGATCCGCCGGACACCCCCTAGTGCGAGGCCCTGAGCGCGCCGAAGCCGCCGGCGAAGTGGACCAGCGGCCGGCTGTCCACCCGGTGCGTGCAGTAGCGGACGTCACCGACGAAGATGGTGTGATCGCCGCCGGGGAGCGCCTCGGCGACATCGCAGACGACGGCCGCGATGGCGTCCTTCAGCACCGGCACGCCGTGGTCGTCGATGGTCTCGACGCCCGCGAACTTGTCCCGTTTGGAGGCTGCGAAGTTCCGCGCCAGGGACTCGCTGTCCTCGCCGAGCACGTTGACCGCGAAGCGGCCGTGCTCCGCGATCGCGGTCCGCGTGTACAGGTGGTTGCCGATGCACACGAGCAGCTGGAGCGGGGCCAGGGACAGGGCGGACACGGCGCTCGCGGTCATCCCGATGGGCGTGCTTCCGGAGCGTGTGGTGATCACGCTGACACCCGTGACGAGCCGGCCCATCGTGGCTCGGAAATCGACTGTCGTTTCGAGGGTTTCAGTCATCGGGGGGCCTCCGTGAAAGTCGGGGGAACGTCGGTGTGTGGCGCGGGCCCCGGGGTGGCTCCCGGTCCCGGTGGGTGTGTTGGGCGCACATGTCGCTCGGGCGCGGCGTGACGTGTGCGGCGCCGGCGGCAGCGAGGTCAGCCCGCGGGGCTGGGTTCGAGGACGAACGTCCGGCGCAGCAGGGTGTACGGAACGTCGGTCAGGCCACGGCAGGGACCCGAGTCGGCCTCGTACGTGTCGTAGGACTCCAGCAGTGACTGCTTGACTCCGAACACCGGATCCGTGTCGAGGTACGGGTCGTCGGAGGGGAAGAGCATGGTGGTCACGCGCTGGAATCCCGCGGCCGTGATCAGCACATGCACATGGGCGGGACGCATCAGCGACCTGCTGGTGGCACTCATGAGTTCGCCGACCGGGCCGTCACCGGGGATCGGGTAGCTGGCCGGGCGGATGGAGCGGAAACTGAAGTGCCCCGTCTCGTCGGTTCGGAACAGCGCGCGCATGGCCGTGTCGACCTGGCCGGGCACCTCCATGTCGTAGTGGCCGTCCGCGTCGCTGTGCCAGACGTCCACCCCTGCGCCGGGCACCGGCGCTCCCTCGCGGTCCACAACCCATCCCTCGAAGAACAGCGGGGTGCCGGGCAGGCCTCCGGAGATGTCGGCGGCGTCGGATTGCTCCGGCCGGTCCTCCCTGAAGTAGGGGCCCAGGACGCTGTTCTGGGTCGCTTTGACGGGGCGTTGGTTGCTCAGGGCGTCGACGAGCATGGTGACGCCCAGTACGTCGGAGAGCAGGATGAACTCCTGACGCGTCGGCGTGCACGTGTGCCCGGTACGCGTCAGGAAGTCGACTCCCGCGGCCCACTCGTCCTCCGTCAGTTCGACATCGCGAACGAAGGCGTGGAGATGGCGGACCAGTGAGTGCAGGATCTCCGCGAGGCGGGGGTCCTTGGTGTCCCGCATGGTCGAGATCACGGCCCCGGTGATGGTGTCGCTGGTCAGATCACGCATGACGTGCTCCTGTGGTGATTGAGTGATCGCTGGCGGAGTCGGTCTGTGGATGCGGATGCCCCGGCGACGTTCATGGCGTCTCGCCGGCCCAGGCGCGGGTCAGGAAGGCGCGGACCGCGCTCCGGTCCACGGGACGGGGATTCCAGTAGCCGTCCCGCACGACGAGTTCGGCCGCCTGCTCGATCCCCGATTCGGGCATGCCGAGGTCCCGCAGGGCTCTGGGTGCGCCGAGCCGCCCCGCGAGGTCGAACAGGGCGTTCGCGGGGTCGTCCCCCGGCAGTGCCCGCGCGATGCGGGCCATGGCTTCACCGACGGCCGGGGCGTTGTAGGCGATGACGTGCGGCAGGACGACCGTGTGGGTCTCGGCGTGCGGCAGCCCGAAGGTGCCGCCCAGCACATGGCACACCTTGTGGTGCAGGGCCATGCCCACCGTGCCGAGGCATGTGCCGGCCAGCCACGCGCCGTACAGCGCGTCGGCACGTGCCTCCGCGTCGTCCGGACGTCGCGCAATCAGGGGAAGGGAGCGGGCGAGGGCGTCGAGCGACTCACCGGCCATCAGGAAGGCGACCGGGTCCTGGTCCTGTGCGTAGAGGGCCTCCACGGCGTGCGCCATCGCGTTGATGCCGCTGACCACCGATACCGGCGCCGGAAGTGTGTGCGTCAGCTCGACGTCGTACACGACCGTCCTGGGCAGTACCTCCGCCAGCCGCCGGGTCGTCTTCCTGCGGCCCTCGGTCTCTCCGAGGATCGGTGTCATCTCCGAGCCGGCGTAGGTGGTGGGCAGCGCCAGCTGCGGAAGACCGGTCCGCGCGGTGATCGCCTTGCCCAGACCTATGGTCGATCCGCCGCCGACGGCGAGCACCGAGTCGGCTCCTACGGACCGGGCGTACGCGACCGCCTTCCCGGTGACCTCGACAGGGGTGTGCGGGGCGGCCTCGGCGAAGATTCCCGCGGCTGCCGCTCCCAGCAGATCACGTATCTGCGCTGCCTGGTCCACTTGGCCGGGCGTGCACAGTACGAGCACCCGCCGGCATCCGAGAGCATCGGCCTCCTCGGGAATACGGCTGCGCGTTCCGCTGCCGAAGACCACCTTGGTGATCTGTCCCCGGTGCACGAATTCCTTCATGATGATTCCCTCGGTCCTGCCGCGCCTTTTCATGGGTGGAAGGAAGCCTCGCCACGGAAATGATGTGCGTCAACGGAATCCGTGAAAGATGACGAGCAGCCCCCCGGGAATACCTTGTTCGCGCGACCCTCAGGACCCCAACGCCGAAGGGCGCGCGTGCGATATCACCTATCTGCGGGATGGTGGGCCGGGGCGAGGCGTCGGACCGTGGGTGCAGGTGCGGGCCCGCGATTCCCATCATGCTCGGAGGCTGTCGCCGAGCCCGACCCAAATCTTATGCATTGCCTTACGGAAAAACACCCGGTGGGTCCGCATTGGCGAGAGGCAGCGTGAAAAGCGATGGAAAAAGTGGTCGCCACGGCCGGGGAGGCGGTGGCCGATGTTCCGGACGGCGCGTCGCTGGCGGTGGGTGGTTTCGGGTTGAGCGGTGTGCCGGACATATTGATCCGGGCGTTGTTGGATCGAGGCATAACGGGGCTTTCGGTCGTCTCGAACAATTGCGGGGCGACGGAGTCGGGTCTTGCGGTGCTGCTCGCGGCCGGGCGGATCGCGCGGGTGACGGGTTCGTACATCGGGGCGAACAAGGAGTTCGCGCGGCAGTATCTGGCGGGTGAGCTGGAGGTGGAGCTGATTCCGCAGGGGACGCTGGCGGAGCGGCTGCGTGCGGGGGGTGCCGGGATCCCGGCGTTCTACACGCCGGCGGGGGTGGGCACGCAGGTGGCGGAGGGCGGGCTGCCGTGGCGGTATGACGGGCGGGGTGGGGTGGCGGTGGCGTCGCCGGTGAAGGAGGTGCGGGACTTCGAGGGGACCGAGTATGTGCTGGAGCGGGGTATCCGTACGGATTTCGCGCTGGTGCGGGCGGCGAAGGGGGACCGGCACGGGAATTTGGTGTTCAACAAGTCCGCCCGGAACTTCAACCCCCTCGCGGCGATGGCGGGCCGGGTGACGGTCGCGGAGGTGGAGGAGTTGGTGGAGCCGGGCGAGATCGATCCGGATGCGGTGCATGTGCCGGGGATCTTCGTGCAGCGGGTGGTGGCGTTGACTCCTGGGCAGGCCGGGGACAAGAAGATCGAGCAGCGGACGGTGAGCAGCTGATGGCCTGGACGCGCCAGGAGATGGCCGCGCGGGCGGCCGGTGAGCTTCAAGACGGGCAGTACGTCAATCTGGGGATCGGGCTGCCGACGCTGATCCCGAACTGTCTGCCGGAGGGTGTGGAGGTGGTCCTGGAGTCGGAGAACGGCATCCTGGGCACCGGCCCCTACCCCGCCGAGGACGCCGTCGACCCGGATCTGATCAACGCCGGGAAGGAGACCGTCACGGTCCTTGCGGGGGCGTCGTTCTTCGACTCGGCGCTGTCGTTCTCGATGATCCGGGGCGGGCACATCGATGTGGCGGTGCTCGGTGCGATGCAGGTCTCGGCGCAGGGTGATCTGGCGAACTGGGCGATTCCGGGGAAGCTGGTGACGGGGATCGGCGGGGCGATGGACCTGGTGCACGGGGCCCGCACGGTCATCGTGGTGATGACGCACACCGCGAAGGACGGTACGCCGAAGATCCTGGCCGAGTGCACGCTGCCGCTGACCGGCAAGGCATGCGTCGACCGCATCATCACCGACCTCGGTGTCCTGGACGTCACGGACGACGGACTCGTCCTGGTCGAGACCGCGCCCGGGGTGAGCGTCGAGGAGATCGTCGCCAAGACCGACGCGAAGCTCACTGTCCGGGAGGGTCTGCTGTGAACACGGTGTACATCGTCGACGCGGTGCGCACGCCGATCGGCCGTTACAGCGGCGCGCTGGCGGGGGTGCGCCCGGACGACCTGGCCACCCATGCCATCCGTGAACTCCTTCCCGACGCCCTCGAACGTGTCCTTCGGGTCCGACAGGTACAGCGCGACAGCGTCCGCCTTGAACTCAGCCGAATACACCGTCATCACCATGCGTGACATCTCTTCCTCTGGACCCTCAAGGTCCAGTGTCCAAGGTGTCCACGCTCAGGGGGAAAGGCCAAGGCCGGGTAGTTAGCGTTTTCGCAGGTCACGCAAGCTCGCTGAAGGATTTCCGACGCAGAACAACGGAGCTCGTTGGTACAGGCAGTCGACCAAGACAGCTTGTTCCCGAGGAGCTCCGTTGCCGTCTCATCATGTCCTGTCCGTCCCGGTGGTGACCATCACCCGTACGGTCACCATGGCCGCGGGGAGGTTCGCGCCCGGCCATCTGGGTGAGCTGACGGCCGTCGTGCCGTTCAAGCTCATCGACGCGGTCCTTCAGCAGACCCGTAGCGTGCAGAGGCGGCTGCGTGATCTTCCTTCGCGCGTCGGGGTCTACTTCCTGCTCGCGATGTGTCTCTTCCCCGAGGTCGGCTACCGGCTGGTCTGGGACAAGCTGACCGCCGGGCTGGCCGGGATGCCAGTGGTCTCTCCGACGCCGAAGGCGCTGCGTGATCTGCGCCGAAGGCTGGGCTGTGCGCCGGTGCGGGCGTTGTTCGACGTGCTCGCCGGGCCGCTGGCCCGGCCGACGACCCCAGGAGTGCGGTTCGGCCCGTACCGGACGGTGTCGTTCGACGGCTGCAGTTCGCAGAAGGTCCTCGACACGGAACGTAACCGGGCCTGGCTGGGCCGGACCTCCCACCACGGCTATCCCACGCTGGAGTTGATGACGCTGGTCGAGACCGGGACGAGGGCCCTGATCGGCGCGGTCTTCGGCCCCACCACCGAGGGCGAGACGAGTTACGCCGCCCGTCTCCTGCACCTGCTCCGGCCGGACATGCTCGTGCTGTGGGACAAGGGCTTCGACGGCAACAGCTTCCTCGCGGCCGTGACCGCGACCCGCGCCCAGTTCCTGGGCCGGCTTCGCAGCAACCGGCGCACCCCGGTTCTCGCGCGTCTGGCTGACGGCTCGTACCTGTCGGTGATCGGCACCGTGAAGGTGCGAGTCATCGATGCGCAGATCACCGTGACGTGCACCGACGGCACTGTCTTCACCGGCTCCTACCGACTGGCCACGACCCTGACCGACCCGCGTCGTTACCCCGCCGCTGTGCTGGCGAACCTCTACCACCAGCGGTGGGAACACGAATCGGCGTACTACGCGCTCCGCCACACGATCCTGGCCGGGCGTGTTCTGCGCTCCGGCGACCCGGTTGGCGTCGAGCAGGAGATGTGGTCGCTGCTGACGCTCTACCAGGCACTGCGGATCGTCATGGTCGATGCTGCCGAGTCCCTTCCGGGCACCGACCCGGACCGCTGCGGGTTCACCATCGCCTTCCAGACTGCCCGTGACCAGGTCATCCAGGCCGCCGGTATCGTCACGCACTTCGCCGCGGTGGGTCTCATCGGGCAGCGGGTCCTGGCCGACTTGCTCCCGCCCCGACGACAGCGAGTGAGCACCCGCAAGGTCAAATCACCGATCTCCCGCTACAGCGAGCGACAGGACGACGGACGGCCCGACGCCGGCCGCACCGTCACCGTCCTCGACATCACCGTCCTCGAACCCCCGGATCCGCAGCCCGTCTTGCCTACCCGTTCCCGGGACGACAGGCACACCGTCCCCACCCAGCGACGCAGGCATCGGATCCTGGCCCTACTCCAGGAAGACCCCACCCGCCTCTGGCGCCCCCGCGACATCGCCGCACACTTCGGAGACGTCACCCTGCACACGATGTATAGACAGCTCTCCCGATGGGCCGAAACCGGACTCATCCACAAGATCGGTCCCGGCCTCTACGCCGCCACCACATGGACGTCAACTCCCCTTGCGTGACCTGCGAAAACGCTAACTACCCGGCCTTGGGGGAAGCCCCGATCGAGGTACAGGCCCACCACGTCGCGGACCTTCTCGACGAACTGTGGGTCCTTGCTCAGCTTGAAGGTGTCGACCTGGTGCGGCTTGAGGCCGAAGGTGCGCCAGATCCGTGAGACCGTCGACTGGCTCAGCCCACTCTGCTTCGCCATCTCGCGCGTGGACCAGTGCGTGGCACCCTTCGGCGTCGCCTCCAGGGTCCGCACGATCACGTCCTCGACCTGCTCGTCGGTCACCGTGCGCGCCGGGCCCGGCCGCTTCTCGTCGGCCAGGCCCTCCAGCCGGTTGGCCGCGAACCGCTTCCGCCACGTGGCCACCGTGGTCGGGTGGATCCCGAGGTCCGCGCCCACCGCAGTGTTCGACAACCCGTCAGCGCACGCGAGGACGATCCGGCAGCGCAAGGCCAGAGCCTGCGCGGACGTCGCCCGCCGTGACCAGCGCAGCAACGTCTCACGCTCGTCATCCGTCAGGACCACTTCGACCGTCGGCCGACCCATGCGCGCCATGAGCCAAGCATACTTCTACAGCTTTCCTAAGACTCGGGACACTAGGCGAAGAGCCACTGGGAGAACGGCGGCTGGCCTCATGGGAACTGAGGCCAGCCCCCGCCGCGTGTATCCCCACTCTGCTTCTCCTACACGCGGATTTGGGCACGCAGTACTCGACGGCCGCCCGCCGACGCGGCAACCGCGCGCGGAACTCCCCGAGTACCGCTTCGATGCAACCGACTACGATGCCGAGATCGAGCGCGCAGAGAACGACCACTCCTGGGCCTGGCCGGCTCGAAATACCGCCCGATTGATAGCTGCCGGGCTGCGCGAGCAACCCGACCTCCTCACCCGATGGGACGGCCAGGTCGGCTGGATCGGCACCGACTTCCAGGATCAGGACTCGACCGTGGTCTCCTTCATGTACTGGCCGGGCCTTGCCACCGGGCAGCGGGACAAGGACGGCCCCTGGCTGCAGTTCATCTGGAGTCTTCCCGACGACGGCACACCTCCCGAGAATCAGGCTGCCGTGGCACTGCAGCAACTCGCCGAGCAGGACCCGAAGACCTACGCGCAGGTCAGGGGCGGCAGCCGTGAGTTCGCCAAGACACTCGGCTTCCCATGGCCCGAACCAGCAGACCCGGGAGAGAGCGCCTGACCGAAATCATCCGGCCTGCGACGCGCTCCCCGGCAGGAGAAGCGGCGCGTCTCCGGGCGCGTCGCAGGCGGTCAGATGCGGTAAGACCCTGATGGCACTACCCGGTGCACGCCTGCCCCTATACCCCGGCCCATCACTTCCCCCGCGGCAAGAACGACCCGGGCTTTCGCACGAAACTGCAGATCGCGGCCGGCCTGGCGACCCGGGCCAAGGCGGCCGGGCTGGTCTTCCGCGCGGTGGCCGCCGACTGCGCCTACGGCGACCAGGACAGCTTCCGCGCCGCCCTGCACGCCGCCGGCCTGCCGTTCGTGACGGCCCTCAAGCCCCGGCACGGAACCTGGGCCTACGGCCCCCACGCCCACACTCCCGTCGACGCCGCCCGCCTCCTGGCCTGGCAGGATCCCGAACACCCCGGGGACTGGTCACGCATCGAGCGCACGTTCCGCGACGGGCACACCGCCACCTGGTGGGCCGCCGAGGCCTCCTTGGGCTGGTGGGGCCCGGACGGGAACGTCCGCCTGGTGGTGGCCACCGCCGACCCGGCCACCCTGCCGGCCAAGGCCACCCGGTACCTGGCCACCGACCTGCCACGTCCGGGCTCCCCACGTGTCGCCGAATCGCCCCACCCGCCCGCCGCCCTCGCCGAGACCGTGCGGATCTACGGGCTGCGGCACTGGGTCGAGCAGAGCTACAAACAGGTCGAGGACGACCTCGGCCGGGCTGACTTCCAGGTCCGCTCCGACACTGCGATCCAGCGCCACCAGGCCCTCGTGAACTGCGCGTTCAGCTTCTGCTGGAACACCTGGTTCGCCCCGCCCCGCCCGCTCCGGCCACCCCGCCATCCGGACTTGACGCACTGCCAGGCCCGTTAGAGAGGGGGAGAACCGGAGTCCCAGCAGCCCCAACCGGCCTGCTGGCCCCAAGCACTCCGGGCCGTCCGTGGCTGGCTGACGCCCTGGTCCACGCTGCAACGCTACTGGCGGGCGGTATCACTGCCCGCATGATCACTGTCTGCTGCGCCACAGCCGTGACCCCCCTCGCCGTGCATGCCCCGGAAGCCGGTGGCACCCCCCAACCGTGATCGGTGCACAGGAAGGAACACCATCCCGCCGTAGCCGCCGATACGGCATGACGACCGGAACTTCAGGCAAGCTGCATGCGTACGGCATGGTGTCCGGTCTGACCGCCACATTGGATAGCGGTGCACCCACGCGAGATCCACGCAAAATTCTGCAGAGACCCATGTAATCTGCGCAAGAGGCTGGAGGCCTGGACTGGATCCCGACAGAGACTGTCGGCCAGGCAGGCTGCAGCAGGAGAAACTATGGCAACACACTCAAATGTGCTGCGCGGCCGGGACAGCGAACTCCTATCCATCAGAAACATGCTGGCGTCGGCCACCCGTGGCACTGGAAGCCATGTCATCGCCTGGGGCGGCGCCGGATCAGGGAAGTCCGCTCTGCTCAGCGCCGCAGGCTCGCTGGGACGTAACCAAGACTTCGTGGTCATGCAGGCACGTGGGACATACGCGGAACACCGGCGCCCGTTCACCATCGCTCGTCGCCTGTTCGAGTCGTGTCGGGCGCAGATCGATCCCGATCCGGTGATGCGACTGCTGGACTCACTCCCCAAGGAAGCACGCGACGCCCTCACGGCCACTGATCAGCTCCAGGATTACTCCGAGCGCTTGCACCGGGATCTCGACGTCCTGGACACTGCTCTGGCTCAGACGGCCAACCAGGGGCGGCCCCTGCTCATCGTGGTGGACAACGTCCACTGGGCGGATCACCAGTCCATGTGCTGGCTGGCGACGCTCGCCGAACGTGTGGAGTACCTGCCCGTCGCCCTGCTGACGAGCATTTGCGGTGGAATTCCGGGCACGGACCCGCATTTGCTTGACGAGTTGCGAGTTACCAGCCAACAGCAACTCCGCCTCGGCCGACTCGGTTTCAGCGACACGGCGGCCGTCCTGGAGGAGCGGCTGGAGGCCCCAGCCGTGGACGAGACGTTCGTCGCGGCCTGCCTACGGGAGACGGATGGCAACCCTCTGCTCCTCACCGAACTGGCCCGCCAAATCCGAGATTCCGCCTCAGCGCTCACTCCCGAGGCGGTCGGCCGACAGGCCGAGAGCCCCTCAGAGACGCTAGCGATGGCAATCAAAGTGCGCCTGCGCAGAATCTCCCCGAACGCGCTCAGCATGCTGCGGGCCGTCGCTGTGCTCGACGGGCAGGCCACCCACGAGCGCGTGGCGGCCCTGAGCGCCGTCACGCTCGCAGAGGCGATCACAGGCTGCCAGGCCATGACGCAACTGGGCCTGCTGGCCGCCGCACCGCCGCAGGTCAGGGTCGCCCAACCGCTGCTGCGGACGGCCATCATGCGCGAGCACGCCTACACTGCCCTGCAAGCAGTCCATGAGCAGGCCGCAAAGCTCCTGCAGGCGGACGGGGAGTCGGACGCGACTGTCGCCGAACAGCTGTTGGCGAGCGGGCCATTGAATGAGCCGTGGGTGCCGGGGATGCTGCGTTCGGCGGCCCAGTCCGCACTGGCCGAAGGCGATCCGCACACCGCTGGCCTTTACCTTCGGCGCGTCCTGACCGAGTCGCTCCCAGCCGACGAGCGCATGGCCGTACTCATCGACCTCGCAGCGGTAAGCAGCAGAACTGACCTGGCCGAGACTTCACGCAACCTGAGCCGGGCCGCAGCGCTGGCGCCGCCCGGCACCGTGCACCGGCTGATCAGACCGGACGACTTCGTCCTGCTGATCCTGTCGGGACGTACGGATCAGGCCGCGGCGATATTCGGCGAGATCTCAGCGGACCCGTCCGGCCGCTCACGCAGCCCTCTGGAGACCAGGTGGCGGCTGTTGACCGAGGCCCACTCACCCGACGCGGTACGCGGACTCCTCTCGGAACTACGCGAGGAAAGCGGCGGCGGGGCGCTGGCGTTCGGTATCGCAGCCCTGGTCGAGTCCCTCGCAGCGTGCTCGGCCGACTCCCACGGCCCCAACGAATGCCCCGATGCGCCACAGGCCGACGGCTCACATCAACGTCTCGGTGCCCGCGCCATCACCCTGCACCTGGCCCGGAAAGCCTCCGGAATTTACCCCTCCACCGCGGAGAGCGTGGCTGGGCACCTATTCGCTGCCGCCGCCCTGGCGTTGGCTGGTGAATTGGGCGGCGCCCGTGCCCTCTGCCAGTCCGCCCTGTCGGCAGCTCAACGCTGGCAGCACTTGCCGCTCCAGGCCCTCGGCCTGATCGTCCGGGCCGCCATCACACTGGGCCTGGGTCGGCGGTCCGACGCATTGCAGGACGCACGAGCTGCCAATGATCTTCTCAGCCGGTCCGGTGTGAAGCGCGGTTCGCTGCTTTCCGACCTCTGCCTGACATTCCTCTTGCTGGCCTCGGTCGACGCCGAGGGCCACGCGGAAACGCTCGCCGTACTGGAGCAGGCGGACCTGTCCGGCTCGCCGGCATCAGGTGTGCGGCTGGGCTACCTGCTGCTGGCGAGGGGGCGGTTGCGGCTGGCCGCGGGGTACCCAGAGGAGGCTGTTGAGGATCTGCTCGCGAGCGGTGAGCTTCTTACGCAGCACTGCGTCAACAACCCCGCGGCCGCGCCCTGGCGCTCCGCTGCGGCGGAGGCATTGCTCCTCTGCGGGCGGGACGCAGAGGCGCGGTCCTACGCTGTCCAGGAGGTGGCGCTGGCCCGGGAGTGGGGCTCGGCGGTGCACCTCGGCGCCGCGCTGCGGGTACAGGCGGCTGTTTCTCCTGGTCTGGATCAGCTGGCTCTGCTAGAGGAGTCGGTCGGCCTGTTGGGCGCGACGGACGCAAAACCCGAACAGGCCCGGACCCTGCTGAGCCTTGGACGACTGCTCGCGCAGCGCGAAGAACTCACCCGCGCTCGCCAAGTTCTGCGGGAGGCATTGGAGTTGGCCGAATCGGTTGGTCAACACCAAGAGGTGGCCATCGCCAAGCGGGAATTGCTCGCCGCGGGCGGACGGACACGCCGGGCGCCCCGGGACGGGCTGGCCAGCCTGACCGGATCCGAGTTGAAAGTTGCAAAGCTGGCACTCGCGGGCAAGACCAACCGCGAGATCGCGACCATTCTCTTTGTGCAGCAGCGGACGGTCGAGATCCATCTGACCAACACATACCGCAAGCTCAATGTCGAAGGTCGCGATCAGCTGACCACTGTCTTCAAAGCCGAATCCGGCACCACCATCCCAGACTGACCGCGCGGCCACCGGCGTCGGTAGCCCTGACGGGCCAACCAACCCGCAGCGCACTGGACCGGCACCTACCCGAATGCCCGCTCCCCGCCGGGAGCGGGCATTCGTCGGTTCGGGCAGCAGCCGACGTACGGTTCAGAGGTACGGCGGGTAGGTGGTCTGCCCTCCGTCGCCCGCATCGACTTCGTCGAGGTCGGTGTCGTCGACCTCGATCGACTCCTCGTACCCGGTCGGCTCCCCGGTCTGGGCCTGGGTGTCGTTCCCACTCATGCACTGTCTCCGCTCTGTGTGTGACGGGTGTGTGGTTTTCCCGCGACTTATTTCTTGATGGAAACGGCCGTTTCGCTATAGCCGAGCACCGTCACTCCGGTGCCGGAGGATTTCTTCGGAATGTACGTCATGAAAGTCTCGATCCGGCTGATGAGAAACTTCTTCGCCGATGCTCCGCCAGGCTTTGCCAAGAGTGCCGCATCATTACTTCCGGCTCTCAGGGAGACTATACCGTCCGACTTTTTCGGCACAAGGGAATCCTTGACAATATTTGCCGAGAAAACCAGGGCGCCACCGTCCGAAGTGCGCAGCGAATATCCTTTGAAGGAGTCTTTCGCCAGGGCTCGAGAAAGGACCTCGTCGCGTTGCCGGAGCACCTTCACGCCCAGCGTGTAGCCGGCCCCGAGCTGCTCGTCCAGCGCGGCGCTGTGTTGGAAAGTGTCTTTGCCCTGCAGGCCGCGCTGGTAGTGCGCGAGGATCGCCGATGCAAGCTTGGCGGGCTCCATCAACAGGTCGCTGACGTTGCCGGGTGCCGAGGCCGTGCCGTTGGTGCTTACGGCAAGGTCTGGCACGTCCCCCGTGGGAGTCAGGGAGTAGGCCACCTTCCAAGGCGAGGTGGAAGTGGATCGTACGTACACCGAGTAGGTCGACTGAGGGCCCGGTACGCCACCACGGACCCTGGTTGACACGGTCAGGAACCAGTTGGGATCCGCCCCACCGGGAATGTAGACGACCGGGCTCTTGCTCTCCATGCGCGGGACGGTCTGGTGCAGAGCGTCGGTAATCTGCATCCACGCACGGTCCGCGGTGAGCAGCGGCGGCACTTCGATCCTGGTCAGCCCCGGTCCATCCAGGTGGGCGTTGACCGTATTGTTGCCCTGGTCGTAGGCGCGTACCGCGGCCAGCGCCTGCTCCTTGGTCAGCCCCTGCGCCGTCCGCTGTGCCGCGGGGTTGACCTGTGTCGTGGCCCCACACCCGGTGAGGCCGAGGCCCACGAGGGGGCCGAGGACCAGCAGGGCGCACCGTACGGTTCTGCTCTTCATGGGATATCCACTTCGGCTATTGGATCTGGCGTTGGATGAGCTGGTGAAAGATGCCGCCGGTGTCGGCGAGGAGCTCAGCCGGCGTACCGGACTGGGCGATCCGCCCCTCCGACAACACGACGATCTGGTCGGCCTCCAACACTGTGGACAGGCGGTGCGCGATGACCACCCGGGTGGCGTGCAGACTCCTGGTGCTCTCGGTGACGATGCGCTGGGTCTCGTTGTCGAGTGCGCTGGTGGCCTCGTCGAAGAAGAGGATGCGCGGGCGCCGGATCAAGGCCTGCGCGATCACCAGGCGCTGACGCTGACCGCCGGACAGCGTGCTGCCATCTCCGATCAAGGTGTGCATGCCCATCGGCATGGCCTCGATGTCCTTGCGCAGCCCTGCCATGTCCGCGGCTTCCCATGCCTCGTCCATGCTGTAGTTCTGAGCGCCGGTGATGGCCTGCAGGATGCTGCCCGTGAACGGCTTGGCTTGCTGGAGAACAACGCCGCACTGCCGGCGGACCGCCGCAAGGTCGAGCGAGGACAAGTCTTGGCCGTCGTAGAGGATGCTCCCGGCGAGCGGCTGCTCGAAGCCGAGCAGCATCCGCAACAGCGTGGACTTGCCGCAGCCGCTCGGGCCGACGATGGCCACCATGTCGCCGGCCCGGATGCGGAAGGAGATGTCCTGCAGCACCGGAGGAGCACCTTTGGCGTAGGCGAAAGACAGGTGGTTGATCTCGATGGCACCTGAGAGTTCACCGGGCGGGATGCTTCCCGCGACCGTCTCCAACGGTTCCTCGAGAATGGGGCGGATCCGGTTCATGATGGGCACGATGTTGATGACGCCGGTGACCGAGCTGGTGACTTGGACCACCGCAGCGATCATGATGCCGAATCCGGCATTGAAGGCGAGGAAATCTCCTATAGAAATACTGCCACGCAAGGGACCGCAGATGGCGAAGAATACGATAAGGGTACATAGCGGCAGATAAGCGGCGTTGAAGACCGCGATCGCGTTCTGGTAGTGGCCGATGCGCTTCTGGACTTCCTTCTGCCCGGAGAACCGCTTCGCCCAGTTCGCATAGGCCCGGTCCGTGGCGTTCGCGACGCGGAGTTTGGGGAGGCCACGCAGGGTCTGAAAAACCTGATCGGTGAGGGTGAAGCCCATCTGGAGGGACCTGGTCTGCCAGACCATCTGACGCGAGCCGAGAATGACGAACACCGCCACCCCGATCACCAGGAAGAAGGTGGCGAGCAACGCCAGCGGTACGCTGAACCAGAACAGAACGGCAAAGTTGATCACGGCGACGACGCTGGAGTACAGCAGGGTTGCGCTGACGTCCATGAGGACGGCCCGGATGTTCTCGATGCCGAGTGCCGCGCTTGCCAACTCACCGGTGCTGTACCGCTTGAAGAAGCCCGTCGGCAGTCGGAGCAGCCGGTCCCACAGCGCCGCCTGCAGGATGGATTCGAACCGGCCCTCGACTCGCAGGAGCGCCAGGTTCTGCAGGATGCCGAAGCCGGCCGATGCGAGTGCGGCAACCAGGAGTCCGGCACACAGCTGGACGATTAGCGTGCTCTGGGCGGCGGGGATGAATGAGCCCAGTACCTTGCCGGTGCCGTACGGCACCAGGACGCTCAACCCGACCGCGATGGTCGCGCTGAGAGCCATCATTCCCAGATCACCGCCGCTGCCGCGCACGCCATGCCGCAGAAACCGCCAGCCGGAGACGGAATCTGTCAATGGCTGGTAGAACATCACCGCCCGGTCCTCGTACGCGGGCGCGGCATCCGCGCAGACGGCGGCCCACTCCCCCGTGATCCCATCGACGGCGTAGTACCGCCCGCGCCGCCACATCAGCGCAACCGGGGTGTGATCCTTGTGCAGGTGCCCCACGAGCGGGCCGATATTGGTACGCCACCACTGGTCCTTGAGGACGACCGTCCGGGTACGGAAGCGGGAGCGGACCGCAATGCGCTCGACGGGACCGATGTGGCGGTTAGGGGGTTCCCCGGCGCTGTCGACGAGGGTGATTCCCATGGCTTCGGCGATCAGGCGGCAAGCCGCCGTAGTCGGGTCCTCATCAGCGGTCTCCCCGGACCGTGACGGGTGCGCGGTCGGGGTCAGTACGGCGCGAAGCGAGCGTTCGGCATGTTCGCTCGACAGGCGGGTGGCCTCACCACCATCGAGGATCTTGCGTTCCTCGACGTGGCCCCGGTGTTCGACCGCCCGGTCGACCAGGTACATGGTGGAGTTCGCCGTTTGCAGCAGGTACTTCCAGAAGGCGCCTTCGGCCATGAGCTGCCTGCTGGAGCGAACCCGGATCCGGGCGGAAGAGTCCGTCGACACCCAGGAGCGCTCACCGATCGCCACGAAGTCGCCGGCCCGGCGCTCGCTGAAGCCGCTCTGGCCGTGAGCCGCCACCCGTCCGTGCAGGACGTCAACCCATATGAGGCCGTCGATCGACCGCGCCCGCTGCCCGGCGGCCAGTACGGTCTCCGTACCGCCTGCGAGGGGGACGAAGTCGCGGGGCGGAAGTTCCCCGCCTCGCAAGAACTCGTGAAACACGGCCAGCCCGCGGTCCACACCGTCGGCCACGGCGTCCGCCTCGGCCACAAGCGCGTCGCCAGCCGGTCCCTGGGAAGTGTCGCCCTGATGCCGCCGGACGAGATCACTCACCATCAACATGCTGAGGCCGGCGTCTTCGAGCGGCCGCAGCACGAGGCTGTGGCGCGGGCCCTCGGGGGGAGGCAGCAGCATCGTGCCGGTCTCCAGCCTGCCTACGAAGTGCCACTGTCCGCCGTGCTCAGGCGCGTCCACCGCAAACAGGTCCAGCGCCCCGGCGTCGACCAGCCACAGGGTATTGCGGCCCGAAACCGTGATGACACGTTGAGTGCAGTCAATCGGCTGGCCCAGGTCGGCCAGGCCACGCAAGTCGACGGTCCGGCCGTCCGTGACGGTTCCGGTCCCCGAGGTAATGACGGTCTCTTTCATCGTCAGTGCTCCCGGACCATGTGACTGTAGGAGCCGCCTGCGGCGGCGAGGTCGGTATGGCGTCCGCGTTCCACGACGGCCCCCTGGTCCAGCACGAGAATCTCGTCGCTGTCGCGAATGGTGCTGAGCCGGTGCGCGATAACGATGCACGCGCACCCACGCCGGCGGACGCTGTCGGTGATGAGGCGCTCGGTCTCGGCATCCAGCGCGCTGGTCGCCTCGTCGAGGACCAGGATGCTGGGGTTGCGCACGAGGGCCCTGGCGATTTCCAGTCTCTGACGCTGGCCCCCGGAGAAGTTCCGGCCGTCCTCCTCCACGACGCTGTAGATGCCGCCGGGTCGGGCCGAAACAACGTCGTAGATGGCGGCGTCCTTCAGTGCGGCGACCACGTCGTCGTCGGGCACTGACGGGTCCCACAGCGTGACGTTGTCCCGGATCGTCCCCTCGAAGAGGAAGATGTCCTGGTCGACGAAGGCCACGGAGGCGGCCATCACCAGCGCCGAGATCTTCTCGCGTGGCACTCCGTCGAATCGCACGGAGCCGCTCCAGGGCTTGGCCAGGCCCGAGATGAGCTTGGTGGCCGTCGACTTACCACTGCCCGACCCGCCGACAAGTGCCAGTTGCCTGCCCGGCCCGACGCTGAAGGAGAGTTCGTCCAGTAGAGCAGGGCCTAGAGCGTTGTAACCGAACGTCACCTGGTCGAAGGTCAGATGTCCGTTGAGCCGACGAGGGTGTTCGGGACTCGTGTTCGCAAGTTGCTCTTCCTCGGGGTAGTTCTCCACGTCCCGGAGTCGGGCCGCCATTACGCCAAAGTCCTGAATACGTCCTGCCACCACGCTGAGCTGCGTGATCGGACTGCTGAAGGCGGTAATCAGCGCTTGGAAGGCAACCAGAGCGCCGATGGTGATGTGCCCGTGGACCGCCTGCAGACCACCGATGAGCAGGATGAGCAAGCTGTTCACCGCGGCCAAGGTGGGGGCCACTACTGCAGCGAGCGCGCTGGGTGTGCCGATCTTCTGCCGTCCGGAGACGACCTTGGCCTGCTCGCTCGCCCAGCGCCGGAAGTACTCGTTCTCGCCGCCGGTGGCCTTCATTGTCTCGATGAGCTGGAGACCGTTGTACGACGTGGTCAGCAGTTGCGCCTCGTCCACCGCAACCTTGCTCGCGCCAGCCGCCCGAGCCCGGACCACCAGGCGCAGGGCGACGATGTTGAGCAGGGCGATGCCGACACTGAGCAGCGTGAGCCACACGCTGTATGTGCACAGCAGGCACCCGTAGAGCAGTACGACCAAGACGTCCACCGCGACGCCCGACAGGTCTCGCGAAAGAATCATCGCCGCGGTGTCATTCGACCGCATCCGTCCGGTGATATCGGCCGGACTTCGCTGTGTGAAGAAGACCGCAGGCAGCCGTAGGAGATGTCGCAGAAACCGCGCGCTGGTCAGCGTGCCGCTGACGATCCGCAGCCGGAGGAGGAACGACTGCCGTACGGCGGTGAGCGTGGCGACCGCTGCGATCGTCACGGCCATCATCGAGAAGAAGGGGACCAGCACCGACTGGTCGCCGCCCACGAGTACGGTGTCGATGAAGGCCCGGGTGAAGGCGGGCAGTCCGACAGAGGCCACGGCAAGCAGCAGCCCGGCGGTCATCGCCAGCAGCAGCAGGTTCCGACTGCCGGCCAGGCGCGCCGGGATCCCCGCGAGCACGCCGGGGCGGCGTCCGCCGGGGTTGAATCCCTCGTCGGCACCCATCGCCAGGGCGATGCCGGTGAAGTTCTCGTCGAACTCCTCTGGGCTGATCGTCCGCCGACCGGTCCCAGGGTCGTTGAGGTAAACGACGGGCCGGCCCCAGCGTCGGCCAAAGCCTTCCAGGACCACGAAGTGGTTGAAGGCCCAGAAGATGATGGTCGGCCCCTTGCGCAGGGCCAACGCTTCGGGGGTGGTGCGCAGGCCCTTCGCGGTGAGTCCGTAACTACGCGCGGCCTTCACGATGTTGGACGCCTTCGAACCGTCGCGGGACACGCCGCAAGCCATCCGGAGCTCTTCCAAGGGCACATACCTCTTGAAGTAGCCGAGCACCATGGCCAAGCACGCGGCACCGCACTCCACCGCCTCCATCTGCAGCACGGTGGGCGTCTTCACCCGCGGCGCCGGCAGGCTGCGCCGCCAGGGCCGGAATTCCCGTTTCGGCCGCCGCGCAGGCGCCGGCGCCCGCTCCGTAGCCGACGCTTCGGGGTCGTCCAGATGAACGCTCAACATCAGGACACCACCCAGTGAATGGGCTTGAGGGGCGCCAGGTGGAAAGCCGCCGTCACCAGCGTGCGGGAGTCGATCTGGTAGGGCGGCCCCTGGCCGGTGGACCAGGCGAATCCGCTGGTGGTGTGGTCGGCTGTCAACTGCACCACCACTTTTAGCGGCTCTCCCTGTGTGGAGAAGCGCTGGCCGAGCTGGGCGTCGCCCAGGAATTCGGATATCTGCTGCGTGCTCGCCGGGAACTCCGCAACAGACAGCACCCTGCCGCGCAGTACACCGAATTGCTCTGCGGGCGCCGACTGCACCGACAGGTCCACCTTGTCGTCCCGGTGGATGAGACCGGCCTTGTCCTGCGGTACGTAGACCACGGCGACCAGCGGGTCGTGCGGCCCCTCGTTGCGCTCGATGACGGCGAGTTGCGCACCCCTGGTAATGACCTGGCCGACTTTGCCGAGGACCGCGGTGGCCCGGCCGGCGGCGACGGACCGGATAGTCTCCTGGTGCGATCCGACCTGTACGGCGAACATCGGCGTGTCGACGGGGAAGCTGGCGCCCTGCGCCACAAAGACACCGGTGATCTGTCCCGACAACGAACTCTGCAACGTGAAACTGCCATCCGAGTGCGTCAGGATGCCTTCGGCCAGCGCGCTGCGCGGTACAGAGCCGAGGCAGGCCCACGTCGCACCGACGACGAGCAGCAGCGCCACGACGGCGAGGGCGATCGCACTTCGCGGCTGAGCCAGCCGAACCGGGGTGTCGAGTTCGCCAGGGGCTTGCAGACGGGCAAGGGCCTTCTGCCTGAACGTGATCATCGCGCCTCCGCCGCTCGAGTCTCGTTGCCGTGCCTCGGCAACGAGCCGAGCAGGAACCGGCCGACCCCCGCCTCAGTACGAGGATCCAGACCCGTCGCCCGAGCAAGCGTCACGGGGTCGCCGGTACCCAGCGCGCAGGGAGCAAGGCCCATCGCGGTGGCGACCAGGTACATCGTTGCGTAGACCACTCCGGTGTCGCGCAGTGCGAGAGCGTAAGCCATCGAGGGGTATTTCCAGCTGAGCCGGCCCAGTCGGGCGCCCATGATCAACAGCGCCTGAGGGCGCGTGGTCATGACGGCGGCACGGGCCGCGCGGTCCGCCAGCCGGCCGACTGCCGGACCGTTCGCTGCGGCTGGCTGCAGCGCGTGGTCCCGGCCGTCGTATCGATACAGGCCGGGGGGCAGCCCGGCGACGTTGGTGATCACGAGATAGTGCTCCAGTTCATGGAGGGCGCCGCTTGAGGGATAAGGGCGGTCGGCGAGCTCCACGCCGTTCTGGGTCCACGTACGACGGGTCCGCACGGTACGGAACAGGAACTCGCCGAGTTGGGCGGCCGTCAGAGGAGCCGTGTCGTCATGGACGCGCACCGAGCGGCGGCGCTCCAGAACGTCGGTAAGTGTGGGGTCTTGAGCGCGGCGACGGGCCAGGTCGGGCACGGCCAGAGGGATGGCTGGGCCGATGTCCGCAGGCTCGCCGTCCCGGACCGCCCGGGTCTTGAGGCCCAGCCCTGCGCGGTTCGGCATGGTGGGCTCGCCGCTGCTACGACTGTGGAACCACAGCTCGTGTGCGGTCCAGCCTGCTGCGGCGGTCTCGGCTTCCGCTTCCGCACCCTCCGGTTCCAGCAAGCCATGCTCCAGCAGGGTTGCAAGCGCGGATTCCGCCCAGGCCACCGCAGCGGTGATCTCGCCTACGCGCAGCGGCGAGAGAGGCGCTGCGAGCAGTGTCAGCAGCCAGTCGTCGTACAACTCGACAACTGTTCCGGTGATCGTCGATTCCAGGACGAGTACTGCGCCGTCCCGGCGCAGCAGCACGTAGCGGGAGAGGACCAGCGAGTCGGCGGCCGGGCTGAGCTCGGCCACGATCGGGACCGACGGCTTCGGAAGAGGCGCAAGGTGCGGACGTACGGTCATGATTCGTCGGTCGCCGTCCCAGAGCGTGGTCTGCACCCAGTGATGCCGCCGTAGGCCGTCAAGGAGCTGATGCGTGTGGCGCAGGCCCCCCGCCCACCCGTCCAGACCTGTACCCAGTGCGGTCAAGTCGTCCATCGTGCGGACGCCTGAGGCGAGGGCGTCGAGGACGGCGAGCTGCCCGGCGGTCAACTTGCCGAGCACGGAGCCCCGCAGTTGGTTGTGGACAGTGACCTGGCCGTCGGCGCCGATCTGGAGTTCGGCGTCTGGGAGCAGCGCGAATGTCTCAGTCATGTGGGTAGCCGCCTAGAAGAAGACGCTGACGGGGTTGCAGGCATCCTCGGGAGTGGGCGTCGCAGCCCATCCGAGGCGAACGGGCACGTCGTACAGACGGCCCGGGCCGAGCCGGCGCCAGAAATGGCGCAGGCCGGGCACCATGACCTTGACCACCGTCAGATCGATGTCGGGTCGGCTCTGGTTGAGGACGATGACCTCCAACCCGGCGTCGCGGGCGATGTCCACACAGTGGCGCACCGCGTCGGCCAGGTCGGGCTTGGTGAAGGTGGGGTAGGAGGCTGTGCTGGAAGCGGGGCGGCTTTCGTCGGGCAGCAACCACGCGTTGTCAGCGACCGTTGTCTCCCGCCACCAGGTGAGGGTCGCCTCGTCCTGTTCCGCGTAGTCGGTTGTGCCGTCCGGGTGCCGGCGGCTCACCCCTGGGAGGAACTGGTTGAGTTCGGTGAGAGCGCGCATGACCGCGACGGCGGCGTCCACATGAGCGCCGAAGCCGAGGAGGATGTCCTCGATGGGGTGGCCCGTACGCCGGGAGACCGCTGCGAAGGCGGGGACGCCCAGGTCCGTGGTGATGTCCAGAACCCAGAGTTCCCGCCCCTGGGCGGCGTAGAGGTCGCGCAGCCGATCGACGTAGGGATCACCCAGGCTGTCGAGGTCAAAGGCCGGGTGGCGAAGGCGGTTGTACCACCACAGGGCAACGCTGTCGCGCTCCACCAGTTCGCAGAATCCGTGGAGAATCGCCTCTTCCAGCGTGTTGCCGGAGGCATTGCCGTTGGAGTCCGGAAAGCAGTATTGGTGGGTGTGCAGGTCCGGGTGACCGAACCACGCATACGCGGCGGGCACAAGCTTTTCCTGGTCGTTGGTGAGTGACCAGGCCGGGGCCCAGGAGATCGGCTGCGCAGGGTCCAGCGGGGCGGGTACGTGATGCAGTCGGGCGCTCCGCGGCCCGTGGTGCGCGCGCCCCTCGTATTGCCGCTCGGAGAACAACAGCATCTCGTGTGGGGCAACAGCGGTGCCGGGTGCGAGGTCCTGGTAGCTGCTGACAACCTCCGGCACGGCCGGGTGCCATACGGCGCTGTACCGCTCAAGGGCCTCGCAGATGCCACTGGCCCTGGCCTGAACGTCGGTCCGGCCTTTGCCCCCGCTCTGCCCACGCAGCGTGCGACGCAAGCCGTCAAGTTGGTGGGCTCGGAGGGCGAAGTGGTGGGCTGCGACGTAGCTGTGGACGGGAGCGTCCGGGTCCTCAGCCAGGGAGCGGAGCGTGGTCACGGCACCGAGCAACCGCCCCACCTGTGGTGCGAGCCGCCGGCAGGTCACCTCGGGAGGGACCACACGCCAGCCGCCGTCCGAGCTGACGTCGGCTGGTCCTGAGGTCAACGTGATACGCGGTGGGGGCACCGCCAGCGACGGGTCGCCGCAGGTGAGGCATTGCGGCTGCCGCACGAGGTGGTGGTCCTCGGCGCGCATGGTCCGGGTGGAGAACGACACGAGCCTGTCTTGCAGGCCTGTCTCGGTACCGTTCACGAGGTATGTCATCGCGGCGTTTGCGATGAGAGCGCCCGCCAGGTTCAGGGAGGCAGCTGACGCGGCGACGGACACTCGGGGTGGTTCCGCGGCGCCAGTTGTGACCCGAACATACTGGTTCACCGGGCGATTGCCGTCGAGGCGCTCCCGCAAGCAGTTCCAGCAGCCCGTCTCGCCTGATTTGAGTAGGGGTCCTACCCAGATTTCCAGGCCGACCGGCTTAGCCAGCAGCCACGGGATTCCCGAGGCCCGGATCCGGGTGTCGATCTCGCCAAGGCGGGGGTCGAGGTACTCGTCGGTCAGCACCACGATCAGGTCGGCGGGCTCGTCGAAGAGCTCGGCCGTACGGGATGTCCTGACCCGTAGGCCAGTGGCCCGCAACGCAGCGACCACTGGTAGGTCTGCGAACTCCCCCACTGTGGTCACCACAACCGACGCGGCCTGCTGTCGGGCGTTTGCCTCTTCGGCGGTCAGTCCCTGACTCTCCCAGAGCGCCGCCAGCGGACGGTCGGGGCCCGACACCGTTTGGTCCCCGTCCGCGAGGTGCCCGGAACGGTGAAACTTAGAGACGGCGTACACGCAGTCGGAGAACGAGATCCGGTCAGCAGTCGCCGCAACGATGTCGGCAAGGCTGGACTGCCCGTCCAGGTAGGGCACCACCGCCACACAAGCAGCGCCTGCCACCAGGTAGCTGCACTCCTCGGACAGCAGGAGGACCTGCTCCGGTCCGACGACCTGCGCGCTGAGATGCGCTTTGAGCCTCGGGCGAGCCCAAGCCGAGCTATTCATTGACACTCACTCCGACTGGCAGCAGCAGGGGCTGCAGCAGCATCCGGCCGCGCCGCCTGCGAGGTCGCCCAGTTCCTCGTCGCTGAGATCCGAGACATCCATCTGCGGTAGATACGGAACATGCAGAATGTATTTTCCGGTGACAGCCCCCTGTTGCCACATTTCGATCTGCGCTTGTAGGTCAGGCTCGGCGTCGCTGGAGCGAACGATCCGGACCACCGTGTTCCTCGGGATTTCCAGGCCGTTATCCGCCAACACCTGACGCGGATGGGATGCGAGCCTTTCACAAAAATCCTCGCTGGACCACGCCTGCGTCAGTATCCGGGTGTAGCCGACGATAAAGTCCGGGGTTTCGATCCCATTCACACTCGTTCCCAATTCTCGCGCGAAGACGGCCAAAGAAAGTCATGCACATCCTGCCTCATCCGAGCAGTCAAATAAAGATGCATGCATGAAATTCAACGGTCCGAGAATTTGCACCGAGGCTTATTTCTCTCGGCTGAGCACGAAAACGTTTCGGTCCAGTTCGCTAATCCCCGCGTCGACTGGCACCAAAAACCAACTCGGCAAATCCTCGAGCGATCGCGTGGCTGGAAACCTCGGATTCCACATCGCTGCCGAGGGCCCGGTTGTGGTGCATGTGCAGCAAAGAGGAAAGCGTGTGGCTACGGCTCTCCGCCGCGGCCGCAGCGTCCACCTGGCCGGCGGGGTCAACGAGCAGCCGGTCGCGGAGGCGCACCAGGGTCCGGCCGCGGGCCTCCCACGCCTTGGCCAGCGTCTCGCCACCCAGTTCCCGGACCATGTCCGGGTACGGGTGGGCTGCCAGAGCACGCAGTTCGCCCCGATGAGCCCGGAATGTCATCCTGGCCGCCTCGCGGGGCACCCGGCCCAATAGCCAGGTCGGCCAGTCATCGGACGCCATTCCTCGGCAGATGTCGACCAGGCTCAACGAGGCCAGCACCATCGGGTCGACGCGATGCGTCCGCGACCGTTGCAGGTCCAGCTGGATGAGGGCCGCCTCGCTGTCAGCCTGGAAGAACCGTTCGGCGGCCGCCAGCGCGTGCGCGCCACCGTACCTGTCGGTCTCAGGCGCATACGCATCCAGCGACCAGTCCCGGGCCAGCCCACGCCCGCGCAGGTCCTCCGCCCAGGTATGCAGCGCTGGCAACGCACCGCCCAGCAGACGCTCGGGCGACCCATGGAAACGCAGGCGCAGGTGTGGATCGGGATCGGCGTAGCGGATGAAGAACCAGCGGTCGATGTGCGACTCGAGCGCGCCCAGCAGTTCGGGCAGCCGCCCGGCGAGAATCTCATTGTGCAGATGCGCGGCGGCGTACACCTTCGCGTACAGCCATTCGCCGCCAACGGGATGAACTGTCGTCTTGAGCGCGCGGACACCGCCGGCCGACCGATGCTGCACTGGAGGAGCAACGGCGGCCCGCAGCGGTATCACCACTTCACTGGCGTATCCGTTCAGCCAGCCCGCGCCCATGTCTCCACTGGTGAGCGTCTCCTCGACTCGTGCACTCGGCCGACGCCGCAACTCTTCGTGGAGCAGCCGCTGGTGGAGGGGTTTGCGCAGGTCCAGGTCCAGACGGCGGTCGTGCTCGCCCACCCGTACCTGGTCGGGCACTGCATTCCGCTCTTTCCACGCTTCCATGGCGGGGCGCCAGCGCTGCCAGTCGTCGACGGCGTCCTCCATCGCCCGGTCGGGCCGCCACCGGGCCGCGGCAAGCACGGACCGGCCGTAGCTCACCCGCGGCAGCCGGGGCAGGCAATCCAGGCTGCCCCAGTCCCACAGCGCCCAGGAACCTCGGGCGCCGGCTGAGATCTGCCGCAGGAAACGCGCCGCTGGGGTGCTCATTCCGTCAGACAGCACGTTCGCCACGACCAGGCTGAGCCTGTCGCCGGTAGCCGCGTGGACGGCATAAAACCCTGACTCATCGGCACCGATGAGGAGGTCGCGTGCGCGCATCGTACGCCCGGCATCGCGGTCCGCGAACTCACCGATACGGACGACGTGTTCTGTCCACCGCGGACTCCGGGAGACGTTCGATGCCTTGCCGGTACTAGGTCGGTAGAACAGTTGGGCGGGCACCGTGGGGTACGGGAGGCCGTGCAGCAGTACGGCGCGGAGCGGGCCGTTGAGTTCGGGGAGCATCTGGGCAAACCGCCCGAACAGTGCCCCGGCCTGTCGGCTCCCGCCATTGACCAAAACCTGGAAGTCCCCGTTTGCCAAATCCGCGGTGGAGGACGCCAGCACGGAAACGTTCACTTCGGCGGTGCCGACGGGCGGGTGCGCCGAGGGGCGCGCCAGCTGCTCGACCAGTTCCGGGGTCAGCACGACCTCGGCCCCGCCGCAGCTCGTGCCAGGCCACGCCGACCAGGCGAGCTCCGCCAGAACCTGTGCCCGGCGGGCTGCGTACTCGGCGGCTTCGGCGTCGGGCGTCCGGCCGGGCGCCGTCTGGCCGGCCTTGGTGTCCCACGATGGATATCCGAGGCCACGCTCAGAGTCGAGTAGCTCCATCAGCGGAACGAGCGCCTCGCGTCCGTAGCGGTCCAGAAAACGCGTTTGGTAGTTCCGAAGCGCCGATGCGTTGGGGCCTGCGATGCTGGGCGCTATACGCCACAGCACGCCCGCTGCTGCTGCCGCCTCTTTGGCGACGTCCGGCGGGAGGACCACTTGGGCATCCACGCGCAGGTCTACCTGGAGCTCCGCGCTCGGGCCGGGACAGGCGGCGCGGACAGCTCGCACCGCTCGACGGAGGGCTTCGGTGCCGGCGCCCACCGATGTGCGCTGGTAGTCCGTCAGCAGTTCGGCGATCTCATTCAGCGCCAGCACCGTCTCCCGCACCGCGGGGGCGGCCGAAGCGTCGCTGAGCTGAGCTTGTATGTGTGCAAGGGGATCCACCGCATCGGTGGGTGGCCGAAGGCTCGTCAGGAGGATCCCGGTGCCGACCAGCTTGGCGATCACCGCCTCGGCTCGGTCCACGGCCATAGCAAAGCGCGTTTCGAGGAGCTCGCACAGTACGGGGACCGCGACCGGGGCGGCGGCTCGCTCCAGCACCGCGCAGACCGCGGGTGACCGGCGCACCAGGACACGCCGCAGCGGCGGGTTGGCGCCGCTGTTCAACCCCTTCGGCGCGTGCAGGGGAAAGGTGATGTGGTCTCCCTTGACCACGCACTGGTCGTGCACGACCACTCGGAGCAGGCGCAGCACGTCTGGGCGCTGCTCCAGTTCCCGAACGAGCCCAGCGGTCCAGCCACCGTCCACCCGTACGTTCTTGGTGTGCGCCGTCCCTACGCAGACCGACGGCTCCTGGTCGAAACGGACCGGCGCGACACCGGCAAGCAGTCCGAACGGGGTGCTGCGGGTGCCTGCGCGGATGAGGTAGCGGCTCAGCGACATCACCGCTTTCCGCACCTGCGTCCGTCGTACCGGGGTCCCGTCAAGGACACGGTCGAGTAGGTCTGCCAGCGAGGGCGCCGAGACGGCAACTGCCTCCCTGACGGCCTCGTGGGCGAGCGCGTCCCGTATGAAGGCGAGGAGTTCGTCGTCCGTCGAGTCGGCGATGTCCGCGATTTCGGGTAGCGCAGGGTACTTGCGGCGCCGCGGCAGCAGCGGCATTCGCAACATCCCGAAATCGGCTGCCTCGTACGGAGCCGCTCCCATCGCGACTGGGATCACCATGGAATGTCGGCCTCGGCGGTGGGCATCACTACAGAGGCGATCGAGCAGGGCGTCCAGAACTCCTTGCGCATGTCGTCAGCGAGGTGGCGAGTCAACTCCGCCCGGTCCAGGGTGGGAAGAACCTCTGCGAGGTCCGCAACCACCTCGCTGATGGCGTTCGCGAGCTGCTCAGGCTCCCGGTCGATACCGAAGGGCAGCATGAACCTAAACCGGTCGGTCGCCGGTCCGCGCCGGTCCAGTGCCTGTACCAGCTTCATGGCGAGCCAATACCTGCTGAACGGGAGGAAGCCCAACGACACATGCAGAGATGCCGCGGTCTCGGTGGAGCCGCTGTGTACCCAGCCGCTGGGAATCCACAGGACCTCGCCGGCGGTCAGGGTGAATTGATGATCGGGCTTGCGACCGTCGTAGTAGTCACGGTCGGCCTGGCTGAAGCCGGGACCCTCATGCGCCAGCGGGGCCGGGCTGGGCGGCTCCCAGAGGTTCCAAGTCTTACTGCCGAAGGTCTGGACGAGCATGACGGACTCGGTGTCCCAGTGCGGCCGTAGTCCCCGCTGGTCGGACGGAGTCAGGAAGCCGACTGCGTCCACCGCCGTGCCCATTTCGGCGGACAGCTGACCGCAGAGTCGACCCAGCGGGGGCCATGCCTGGTGCAGGCTGTTGATGATGACGGTGGCGCCACGCTCCAGCCGCTGTGCCACGGCCTGCGGCTGCACGCTGTTGGTCGACCGCCGGTTGAACGGCAGCCGCGTCGCGGCGCCCTTCCATGTGTAAGCCGCCCTGGGTACGATCTTGCCTTCGCTGATGATGCTGACCTTGTCGGCGGTGACATCACTGTTGAGCACACGCTCGAAGTCGTGCAGGTCCAACAGTTCGGTGAGGCCGGGCATACTCCAGGACCGCGGCTCTGTCGGCGGGTCGGCCTTGAACGCATCCGGATCGGGTACAAGCAGCGAAAGGGCAGACAGTGACACGTCGAGTCCTATTCTGCGGGGAAGGGCGTGCCGGCCGTGTCGGGCCGGAACGCAGCGGTACGCGACGCGGCTTCAATTCCCAGCCGGGGAATCGGTTCCGTCTGCCGTCGCAGGGACGCGTCCCGCGCCGCGCGCAGGAGGTCCTTCGGCTCCAGGCCATCCAGCCGCGTCCGTAGGTGGTCAAGCGTCCTGGCGGCGGAGTCGAGCAGCCGCTCCTCGCTCAGCGGGCGCGCGGCCTGCGGTAGTCCTGCCATCGCGTGCCGCAGTGCGGTCCGGACGAGATCCGACTCCGCTACCTCACGGATGGTCAGCGACAGATGCGCAGAGATCTCGTCCTCGGCCACTGCTGAGTGCGCGAACGCTCGCGGGATGTAGAGGACCTCGCCGGTGTGGACCCTGTTCGACAGGAGCGGGGGGCCGGGATCACCGGTCACCTTCTGCGGCTGCCACTGCTCGTTGTCCGGGCCGCCGTGCACGCTCCAGCGCTTGCTGCCGGCCACCTGGATCAGGAGCACGTCAGCGTCGTCGCGGTGGACCGCCAGGCCCTGGCCGCCGGGCGGGGTGACGAAGAAGAACGCCTCGACCCTCTGGCCGAGTTCGGCAGCGAGATCAGCACAGAGGTCGGCGGTGGAGCGGTGCCACTGCTCGACGTTGCGCAACAGCAACGTGGCTCCGGAACCGATTGCCGCAATGATCTTGGCGGGATCGGCGAAACCTGGATTTTCCCGGGCAAGGACCGTGTGGACGCGGGTGTAATCCCCTTCGGGGATCTGCGTGCCCGCCTGTGTCAGCTCGACGTGCGGGGTTCGCAGCAACCCGCTGCAGAGGACATCCTCAACATCGCTCAGCCCGATCGGGCTGAGGGCTTCACCTTCCGGTTGGAACACCGCCGGAGCCCTGCGCCAATAATGGGTCTGGAAATTCTCGACATCGCCGACCCATTGGCGCAATGTCATTTCGGGCACGACTTATGCTCCTTCAGGACCCGAGGTGTTGTTGCCGCCCATGAGCCCACACCAAGTGCGGAGCGGCAGCGTTCGGAACCCCGGGCACCGCGTCCGGTGTCCCCTCGGCCGCATGACCTAGGGGACACCGTTGCGTATCCTGGGAGGACGAACGGATCAGATCACGTCCGTGGTGATGGGCGGGTCGGTGAGGCCGCCGACCGGACGGCCACCCGCGACCTCATCGAGAAGCTCCTCGACCTCGACCTCTTCGACGTTCTGGTTCTCGTTGTCAGCCATGAGGTTTTCCTCTTTCTGTTTTGCTTTCCTTGTCCGTGTGGACTCCTTAATTAAGTCACGCACAGCAAGGGCGGTCAATATCGTTCCGCAGTCTTGACGGTGAGTGTTTCGGTGGGCGCTGATATTCGGTAATCGAATTCCCCAACACCTCTCGGTGCTCGCGGCAATTCGGGCAATCCGACGTCACCGATAGGTTTCGGCTGCCGGTCCTGACGGGGGTTCGGTTTCCGGGCGGCCGGCGAAGCGTTTCAGCCGCAGCTTTCGCTCATGAAAGTCGAAGCGCATCCCGTCCTCGCTCTCGCCGTGCATGTAGTGGCGCGCGAAGAGCTGGGTGCTGGCAGGGGTGCCCGGTACGAGTTTCTCCTCGGCCCAGCGGCTGCGGCCGTCCCGGAACGCCTCGTACGGGGCCTTCTCGACGTCGCCCATGGCGGTGACCTGCGGCTCCCAGGCAGCGAGTTCACCACGGCGCTGGGGTGTCACCGCGCACATGGGCTCTCCCCGGTCGAAGATGACCTCGGTGTGAGGGCGAGTGAACTGCCAGTTCATGGTGAAGGTGGCGCTGACCCAGTCGGTCTCCACCAAGCCGGACAGCGGCGCGATCGCATCCTTGGGGCGATTGGCCGGCCCACGCACGCCAAGGTTCCACCCCGGCGGGGTCCGGAAGAGTACTGGTATCACGAAGGTGAGGATGCCGTGGCCGAAGTGACTGGCCGCCAGCGTCGCTCCGTCCTCATCCGGATCGTACGTGATCGTCAGGCTTCGGCTGGAGCGGCCGCCTCCCCAGCACGCAGCGAAGCGACGGGTGTTGAGCAGCCACCACTCGGCCTGGTTCGCCATGATCATCGGCAGGCATCTCCGGGCAAAGCCCTCCGTCGTGGCGGCCATCCACTCACGGTGCGCTGGTGCCGGCACGATTTCCACAGGCATTTCCACCGGCCCGGCATCCGGCAGAACGTACGCGATCAGGCGTGTCGTGTCCTGCGTGTCGGGGCGCGCGCCCTCGGTTGCTGTCATGGCATGCCGCTTTCCACAGGTTTTCTCCCTTTGATGCGGATATGTTGAGGTTCGGGGGCGGGGTCCCCGACGTCGGATCAACTACCAGTCGGCGTCGTTCACCGGCTGCCAGCGAGAAGACGTCGTCGCAGCAGGACGGGGGTCGTCCGGCGGGCTGCCCAGAGCGAAGGCACCGACGACCACCTCCTCCAGCGCGGGCAGAGCCAGCGCCTCAGTCACTGCTCCCGGGTCCTCAGTCCCCTTCAACGCGCACGGAGCGAGCCGCATCGCGGTTGCCACCAGGTACATCGTCTGGTGCAGGGCGCCGACGTGCTGAAAAGTGAGGGTGACGGCACTCGACGCGTAGTTCCAGGTCAAACGGTGAATTCTTGAGGTGATCGTGAGCACGACGTCTGGGGTCCCCGGCAGCGACACAGACGCGAGGAGCCGGGCGTTGTCCTGCTCGCTGTCGTTGACCAGACGCAGGCAATGCCGCAGCGGGTCGTAGTGGTACGAGCCTGGCGCAATGCCGGCGCATCGCAGCACGGTGACGTAGAGCTCCAGCTCATAGCTGGCGCCCGCGCTGGGATACGGCCGGCGGGTCCGCTCATAGGGTGGGCGGGAATCCCAGTCGTAGTAGAGACCTTCGCGTGCGCCGTACCGGCTCTTGACCCGCGCAGTCCGGTACAGGAACTCACCAAGCTGCCCAGCCGTGAGCGGTTCCGCTCCATAGCTCGTCACCGATCGCCGGGACTCGATGACCGAGGTGATCCGGGGGTCCAGGGCGTGGATGTCCGCGCGCCGAGGCCGGTGAAGTTCGACCACCGCACCGGCCGTTTCGGGCTTGATCGCGGGCTGGGGCGGGAGCTCGTCCAGAAAGCGCAGTTCCTGCGGCGACGAGGTCCGGCCGTGGACGTGGAAGAGCAGGTCGTGGAATTGCCACTGGCGCAAGGAAGCGTCGTCGTCCTCGGTGAAGCGCGGTTCGCTCGCTGCCGTCGGCCGCTGCTCATCCAGCAGATCGAGCCGTAGAAGAACTCCCAACAGACCGGCGACAACCTCGGGATCCAGGCCCCGACACTGCGGCACCCCCCCATCGGCGCCCTGTGTCCGATCCAGCGCGAAGAGCAGGGACCACACGTCCGCGTCGGTGACGATGACCCGTGCACCGCTACGCGGGGACTCCACCAACAGCCCGGAGTCAACCGCCCGCATCAGGGCGAATCTGGACAGCCGGAGGTCACCGCCCGACAACGGTCGGGGCGACACGTCGATCCCCGTTCTGCCGGCAGGTTCCACTCGCATCAACTCCCGGCCGCCGCAGGAAAAGCGGTGGACCAGGTTGGGGCCCAAACGCTTGACCAGACCCTGGTGCACCGTCCCGAGCCGGTCTGCACCAAGTTCCCCAGCCGGAACTCCCGCGCTGAGCGCGCCGATCAACTCGCGGGTCGCAGCGGTGGCACGACGCAACACAAGAGAGCGGGGGCTTCTGAACACCACCACTCGGTCGTCGTAGGAGTACACGCGAACGTCCGGGTGGAAGGACGTTTCGCACTCTGGGCCAGGGCGCATAGCAGAATGTCTCTCAGTGAGTGGTACGGCTGCGGCGGCCCGCATCAGGCGAGGCTCAGAGCATCGGAGCGCAGCAGTCGGCGGACGAGGTCTACCGCCTGCTGCTCGCCGAGGGCGGGCGCCAGGTCGCGCGCGCACCATGGCTCGGCCATGCCTTCGGCCCAGCGGGATGCGATGAACGCCGCCGCCGGGGCGCCGACGGCCACACGGGAATCTCGCATCTCAATGATCAGACCGCCGTCGTCCCGCAGGTCCACGCCGTGGATCGAAGACGCCGCGAGCGCCACCGCAGTGTCCACGCCGACCGTGGATGCTCGCAGGGACCCGGCCGGGGTGCGCACCGCCTCATTCGCCCGGGCTCGCAGCCGCTCCCTGACCTGGCCGACGACGGCCGCACTGTCGAGCCGGGTGAGATAATCGGCGACCTCCTCGACAATCTCAGCGACAATGGCCGCCAACGTCTCCCTGTTCTTTGCGCCAGTCCACGGCAGTTCGCCCCGCAGCGCGTCGTCGCCGGTCAAGCACTGCTCCAGATACGAGACGACCTCGGTGGCGATCCAGTACCGCGTCACGGTCCTGAAGACGAACGACACATGCAGGGACGGCTCGTCGGTGGCCACGCCGCTATGCATCCACCCAGTGGGTATCCACAGCACATCTCCTGGGTACAGGGTGGCCTGAAACACTGGCGGGGTCTTCTTGATTCGCTCCAGGTCCTCGTCCGCGACGGCGATCTCGTGCGGCAGGGGGTCGGCGACGACCGGCGGCTGCAACCGCCAGGTCTTGCTGCCGACGGTCTGCGCAATCATCACGGGCATACCGTCGTGGTGGTAGTCGAAGCCGGCCTTACCTGCCGGAGTGAGAAACGCGGCCGCGTCCACGGTGATGCCCAGTTCGTGCGCGAGGGATCCGCACAGCTCCCGAAGCGGCGTCCACGCCTTCTGCAGGTCATTGAGCGCCAGAGTCGCGCCAGCGCGCAGCAGGCGGCCGACGGCGGACGGCCGGACCTCGTCCGGTGCCCGGTGGGCGCCCTCTCCCCAGGTGAACTCCGCCGGATCCACGGCCGCCCCGTCCCGCAGCATCCGGACCCGGCCCTTGCGCCTGATCCCACTGTTGAGTAGTTCGTCGACGCCGTCGAGGTCGAGCAGATCCACCAGGGGCCCCAGGGGCATGTGCCAAATAACGGGAGCCGAAGGCGGTGCGTTGGTGAAACTCTGGGGGTCAGGAACGAGTCGCGTGAGCGCGCGAAAACGCATGGGAGCTCCGTGTGGGTCCATTCTGCCGGGCAGCTGCGTCAGGGGACGCCACAGAACGACCGAGATTGGGCGGGAGCGGACTGTCCTGCGGCGGACTGCCCGCCCGCCCTAGCCGCAACATTGCACGATCCCATCAAGCTGGCCCGCCCGTCGCCACGTCAATGGCGCCCCCTCGGCTCCTCGGTACACCTCTCGGTCGATGGCTCGGAGTCTCACGGGAGCATAACCGTCAAACGTTGACAAACGGCGGTTCCCTCTCGGTCCACGGGCCGCCGAGAGAGACACCGTGAAGGTCAACGACGTCCGTTGACAACCCCCCGACGACATACCGATCTTGGAAGGGCCAGCATCGGAAAGCGCGGACGCGCACGGCAGAATCTCAGTGCTGCGGTAGTGCGGCTGAGTATGGAGCGATGACATGCCCGAGACCAGCGACGCCCGCAGGCGATCCCAATTGTGGTCGGCCATGCTGCCGCACACGACTCCCAAGGGATGGGTTGCGCCGCAGGGAACCCCTCAGCGCCTGATCGCCGAGACAGCGGCCCGTGAGGCGGCGCCCGAGATGCTGTTTGATCCGGTGCTGGTGCCGGAGGGTGTGCTGTCCGAGGAACTCCTCAAGCTGCTCCTCGACGACGCGGTCACCGCTGAAGCCCGATCCGGCAACACGGACGGCCATCGAGTGGCAATGAGCACGGACGAGACACTGGACCGGTTCCGTGACTTCGGCGTGATCGACTGGTGCGAGAAGCAGTCGGGAATCCCCATGGACGCTGCGCTCCAACTCGTCTTCCTCTATTACGAAGCTGGCGACACGTGTCCAGCCCACTTCGACACGCACGAAAACTTTCAGTTCAATTTCCTGCTCTGCCTGGGCAGGACCAGAGTCGACGGTGGAAAATCCACGGCCACCTACTTCTTCGACGCCGATGGCGGGTTGTGGTCCCGCGACCTGAGCTTTGGCGAGGCGGTCTGGTTCCATGCGCGAAAGACCGTACACGGCCGGACCCCGCTCGCCCCCGGAGAGAGAGTCGTCCTCGCCTCACTCGGCATGCATGCCGCCTGAGTGTGTGGCAGCAACTTCCGTGGGGAGCGCGGCCCGCATCGAACCGGGACAGCCCCGGCATCCCGACTGTAGGCTGCGCGATGTGCGAGCATCGGAAGGACTCGGCTACTACCCGGCTTCGCCTGCCCACTTGGACTACGGAGCCGCTTTGATCACCAGGCTCCGATCGACGACCGGATTATTTCGCGTGTTCGCCTCTTCCCCACTCCGGATGTCCCCCAGTACGGCCGGCATCCACGCGTGAGCGGGGGGACTGACGATGCTCAGGGCTCCCGCATCCTGGTTACTTCCGAGGATCCTCGATGGACAAGCAATCCGCCGTGAGCTCCGCTTCCTTCGCCGAGCTGTTGCGTGAGACACGGCAACAGGCGGGCTTGACCTTGGAGGGCCTGGGTCAAATATCGGGTGTCAGCGCGCGCGCGATCAGTGAGTTGGAACGCGGCCGCAGCACGCCACGGCCGAAGACGCTCGACCGGCTGGTGACCGCCCTCGATCTCGGCCTTCCCCAGCGGGCCCTGCTGCTTCAGGCCGCGCGCACGACTCAGCAACATGCTCCCGCCGGTCTCCCCCTTCAACTTCCCGCAGACCTCCGCGTCTTCTCCGGACATGGTGAGGAACTGGCCATGGCGCTAGCGGCGTTGGCCGAACAGGACGCAGCCCCGCGGTATGGGTGTGTCGGCGCCATCTGGGGCATGCCTGGGGTGGGCAAAACAACCCTGGCCGTTCATCTGGCCCATCAGCTCGCAGACCGCTACCCGGACGGGCAACTGTACGTAAACCTGCGGGGATTCGACCCCGACCAGGACGCCATGGATACGAGTGTGGCGCTCGGCGGGTTCCTTCAAGCGCTCGGTCTGAGCGAGGAAGCGATGCCCACCACGGCCGAGGAACGCGCGGCGTTGTATCAACGACGATTGGTTGGCCGAAAGGTCCTGGTACTGCTGGACAACGCACGCGACAGCGAGCAGGTCCGGCTGCTGCTGCCTGCCCCGTCAAGCAGCAGCCTGGCCATCGTCACCTCCCGGAATCGGCTGGAGAGCCTCCTGGTGCGGGACGGCGCGGTGCCCGTCAACCTGGACATCTGGTCGCAGGAGGAGGCGCTACAGGCACTGGCCGCCCGAATCGGCGCCACAAGGGTGGCGAAGGAGCCCAAGGCGTCGGCCGAGCTGGTCGAACTGTGCGGACGGCTACCGCTGGCCATCGCGCTGCTCGGAGCGCGGGTCCAGAGCAGTCCTCGCTCGCTGACAAACGTAGTACGGGAACTACGTGAGGACGCAGGTACTCTGGCCGCCTTCGCTACCAGGGACCGTACGACCGACGTCCGCACGGTGTTTTCCTGGTCCTATTCTCACCTCCCCCCAAACATCGCGCACCTCTTCCGATTGCTGTCGCTTCACCCTGGCCTGGCAATTTCGGTAGCCGCGGCGGCTTCGCTCTGCGGGATATCGGCGGCCGAGGCGCGAAGTGGGCTGCGCGAACTGGCTTGCGCACATCTGGTCGCCGAAACACCTTGCGGACGGTACGAGTTGCACGACCTGGTTCGGGCTTATGCAGAAGAACTCGCGCGGTTCCACGACAGCGAGGCTGACCGCGCCCATGCCTTCTCCCGGCTTGCCGACCACTACCGCCACACCATGGATGATGCCGATCGCCAACTCGGCGGCTTCTCTGCGCTCTACCGCCCGACGGTGCCGCCCGTTGAGGGCACAGTAGCCCGCGTATTCACATGGGACACGGAGGCCCGCGACTGGATCACGTCCGAGCTCCCCGCCCTGTACGGCGTCCATCGCATGCTCGTGCACGCCGCCAGGTTGCGGGAGGCCACACTGCTGAACTGGACCCTCGCGGGGCACGCGCCTCAGGGCGGATACGCCCCACGAGCCGAAGAGGCCGTGCGAGCAACCCGCGCCGCCTCCCTGGCAGAGCTGCCGCAGGAGGCAACCACTCCGCTGTACCAAATGCTGTCCCCCCAGCAACTGGATGAGACGCGAGCCGTTTTGGAACGCGGACTGGCGAAGGTTTCGTCCGCACGCGACCCACACCTGGGCGACCTCGCTCGGCGGCACCAGACTCTCGGCCTGCTGTACTACCTGCAAAAGCGGCCGGAGGCAGTCGATCACTGCCAGATCGCAATGGCCCTCTTCCGGCAAACGGGGAACAAGGTGGGCCTGTGCGATTCAAGCAGGACACTGGTGGGGAGCCTGCTGAACAATGCCGCCTACGAGGACGCCATGCGGGAGGCCACCCTCGCGTTGGAGAGCGCGGATGCAGACCACCATGTCGAGCGGGCAGGTCTGCTGGACATGCTCGGGCGAGCGAACCATCACCTGGGGCACTACGACCGCGCCCGGCAGGCCTTTCTGGCGGCGCTGCATCTGTTCCACAACGAGCTCAAACACGTCGGCAGCCTCCACGAGTACGAAGTATGGGTCAACCTTGGCCACACCTACGCGGCTCTGGGGGACGTCCCTCAGGCCCGCCACTGCTGGGAGTCGGCACTGCGTCAGTCCGGGCGCCGTCCTGAGGCCCACGCCGGAACGGACACCCGCACGGTGCACGAACTCCTGAAAGCTCTCGACCAGGACGGCTGAGCGCTCGGTGGGGGCGGGCGGGCCCTGACCCCAAGGCCGGGTAGTTAGCGTTTTCGCAGGTCACGCAAGGGGTGTTGACGGGTTTCCGGTGTAGAGCAACGGAGCTCGTTGGTACAGGCAGTCGTCCAAGACAGCTTGTCCCGCAAGGAGCTCCGTTGCCCTTTCATTGTGTCCTGCCGTCCGCGCTGACGACCATCACCCGTACGGTCACTGTGGCCGCGGGGAGGTTCGCGCCCGGCCATCTGGGTGAGCTGACGGCGATCGTGCCGTTCGAGCTCGTCGATGCGGTCTTGTCGGAGACAAGGACCGTGCAGCGGCGGCTGCGCGATCTGCCATCGCGGGTCGGGGTCTACTTCCTGCTCGCGATGTGCCTGTTCCCCGAGGTCGGCTACCAGCTGGTCTGGGACAAGCTGACCGCCGGCCTGTCCGGGATGCCGGTCGTCTGTCCGACCGCGAAGGCGTTGCGTGACCTGCGCCGGAGACTCGGTAGCGCGCCGGTGCGAGCGTTGTTCGAAGTGCTGGCCGGGCCGCTGGCCCAACCGACAACGCCGGGGGTGCGGTTCGGGCCATACCGGACGGTGTCGTTCGACGGCTGCAGTTCGCAGAGGGTCTCCGACTCCGAGCGGAACCGTTCCTGGCTGGGCAGGACCGCCCATCATGGTTATCCGACGCTGGAGTTGATGACGCTGGTCGAGACCGGCACCCGGGCCGTGATCGGCGCGGTGTTCGGCCCTACCGCCGAGGGCGAGACGAGCTATGCCGGCCGTCTGCTGCACCTGCTGAGGCCGGACATGCTCGTACTGTGGGACAAGGGGTTCGACGGCAACGACTTCCTCGCCGCGGTGACCGCCACCCGTGCCCAGGTCCTGGGCCGGCTCCGCAGCAACCGGCGCACACCGGTCCTGTCCCGTCTCCTGGACGGCTCGTACCTGTCGGTGATCGGCACGGTGAGGGTACGGGTCATCGACGCGCAGATCACGGTGACCTGCGCGGACGGCACCGTCTTCACCGGGTCCTACCGGCTGGTCACGACCTTGACCGATGCCCGCCGCTACCCGGCGACCGCTCTGGTCGACCTCTATCATGAGCGGTGGGAACACGAATCGGCGTACTACGCACTCCGCCACACAATCATGAACGGACGCCTGCTGCGCTCGGGCGACCCGGTCGGCATCGAGCAGGAGATGTGGGCGCTGCTGGCGCTCTACCAAGCACTACGGACGGTCATGGTCGATGCTGCCGAATCCGCCCCGGGCACCGATCCCGACCGCTGCGGGTTCACCATCGCCCTCCAGACCGCCCGTGACCAGGTCGTCCAGGCCGCCGACGTCATCCCCACGGCCACCGAGCCGGTCGGTCTCATCAAACGCCGGGTCCTGGCCGCCCTGCTCCCGCCCCGGCGGACCCGGGTCAGCACCCGCAAGGTCAGATCACCGGTCACCCGCTACAGCGAGCGCCTCGAGGACGGCAGGCCCGACACCAGCCGCACCGTCACCGACCTCGACATCACCGTCCTCGCACCCGCAGTCGAAGAACGCCCCCTGCCCGACGTCTCACGAGACGACCGGCACACTCACCGGTCACCACACAGCCGCCGGGAACGGGTCCTGGAACTCCTCCGGGCCGACCCCGAACGCCGCTGGCCCGCCCGCGAACTCGCCCAGCGCCTCGGCGACATCACCCTCGGCACCATGTACAGACAACTCTCCCGCTGGACCAAGGACGGCCACCTCCGAAAGCACGGCCCTGGCATCTACACAGCCGCTACGCAAGAGCCGATCAACTCCCTTGCGTGACCTGCGGGAACGCTAACTACCCGGCCTTGGGGGAAAGGCCAGGGGGAACTTCAATCCCGCCCTCCCGCCATGCACGCCGCCAGCGTTCCACCGGCCGATCGCTCACCCACAGATCCTTCGCGATCACCGTGGTCTTCTCGCCACGAGCGAACCGCTCACCGGCCTCGTACCGCCTCCGCTCACGCAACCTCGGCCGTTCGGTGGTCAGTCCGCCACCCTGCGCGTACCGCATACCACCGGCCTACCGCAGGGATCAGCACACTTCACCACCCGACAACACTCCGAAGAGATCAGTAGGGACACGGCCCGGTGCTCAACGCAAGCCCGGGGCCTGCGTCCAGCACATCGCGAAGTTCCACGACCAGCACCACTGACCCGCCTCCGCGAGGCCATGGACTTTGGACGAGGCCGGCGAAGGCCGGTCGACAGTGCATGTCCAGCACCTCCGTCGCACTGCGGACCATGGCTAGGTTCATGCGCCGGCACGCGGGCACCGCTGTGGAACGTGCGCCTTGCGCGTCGCGGACCGGCCGGTCATTGCCACCGAACACGGGAACGGGGGCCGTCGCCGGTGGGATACGGCTGCGGCATGACGATCCGAGCACCTACGTCACGCACGCCGATCCGGTGCAGTCACATGACTCAAGTCAGGGTAATTGCTTCGAACTTAGCGTGGCAGCCCAGGCCGCACCAGCTGCGGCAGGAGCTGACGCTGAGTGGAGCCAGAGATGACATCCATGCCCGTCGCAGGTCTCGTCGCCGGGACGCCCGCGCGGCCGGCCGACCTCGTCGTACGGAACGCGAAGATCTTCACGGGCGATGACCGGCGCCCCTTCGCCACCGCGCTGGCGGCCACTGCCGGCGTCATAGACGCCGTCGGCCAAGACGCCGACGTCGCGGGTCTCATCGGATCGGAGACCGTGGTCGTGGATGCCATGGGTCGCCGCGTGGTGCCAGGGCTGAACGACTCGCACAACCATGTGGTCCGCGGAGGCCTGCACTACACCCTCGAGCTGCGCTGGGACGGCGTACGCTCGTTGCGGCAGGCGCTCGCGATGCTGCGCGAGCAGGCCGCCCGGACTCCCCAGGGCCAATGGGTACGCGTGGCCGGCGGGTGGAGCGTGGAGTCGTTCGTCGAGCGCCGGATGCCCACCCCGGCCGAGCTGAACGAGGCCGCCCCGGACACGCCGGTAATCGTGACGCACCTCTACCAGGCGGCCATCCTCAACCGTGCCGCGCTGAAGGCGGCCGGGATCACCCGGGAGACCGCGGCGCCGCCCGGTGGCCAGATCGTCCGCGGCCACGACGGCGAACCCACCGGCATGCTGATCGCCTCTCCCAGCGCGCTGCTGCTCTACTCCACGATCGCCAAGGCCCCGGTCCTGGACCCCGAGGGCCAGCGGGAGTCCACCCGGCAGTTCCTCCACGAGCTGAACCGCTTCGGCCTGACCTCGCTCATCGACGCCGCAGGCGGCTTCCAGGACTTCCCGAGCGGCTACGCGGCCGTGACCAGCCTGCACGATGCAGGTGAGCTGACGGTGCGCATCGCCTACCACCTCTTCCCGCAGACACGCGGCGGCGAGGTGGACGATTTGCGCCGCTGGATCGGTATGGTCCGCCCCGAGGACGGCGACGGCTGGCTGCGCTTCAACGGTGCCGGGGAGAACCTCACCTGGGCCGCCGCCGACTTCGAGAACTTCACCCAGCCGCGCCCCGAACTACCTTCCTACGAGGGTGAGTTCGAGAAGGCCGTACGACTGCTCATGGAGCACGGCTGGGGTTTCCGGCTGCACGCCACGTACGACGAGACCATCCGCCGCGACCTCGCCGTCTTCGAGAAACTCGCCGCCGAGGGGCTCTTCCCCAGCGGCAACCGCTGGCTCTTCGACCATGCGGAGACCATCTCCCCCGAGAGCCTGGACCGTGTCGCCGCGCTCGGCGGCGCCATCGGTGTGCAGCACCGGCTCGCCTACCAGGGCGAGACCTTCCGCGATCGCTACGGCGCCGAGGCCGCCGCCGCGGCCCCGCCGCTGGGCGCGATGCGGGAACGCGGACTGACCGTGGCGGCAGGGACGGACGCCACCCGCGTCTCCACCTACAACCCCTGGGTCGCCCTGTACTGGCTGGTCTCCGGGCGCAACGTGGCCGGTGTGCCGCTGCGCTCGCCCGCCAACCGGGTGGACCGGGAGACGGCTCTCGCGATGTACACGTCGGCCGGAGCGGCGCTCACCGGGGAAGAGGATGTCAAGGGCCGTCTGAGTCCCGGTCATTACGCCGACCTCGCGGTGCTGAGCGACGACTACTTCACCGTCCCGGAAGACGAGATCCCCGCCATCGAGTCACTGCTCACCGTGGCGGGCGGCCGGATCGTCTACGCGGCGGGCCAGTTCGAAGGCCTCGCCGCGCCGGCACCGGCCGTGGTGCCCGAGTGGAGCCCGATCGCCCACTTCGGCGGCTACCAGGCTTCGCCGTGGCCCGCCCGCCCGGAGCGCTCCGGGGCCCGGCAGGCCGAGCTGCTGGGTCAGGCCGCCGCCGAATCCGCCGGCTACCGCCGCTGGCGCGTCGAGCGCGGTCTCGCCGCCGACGTCCCCGCCCTCGACGACCCCTGCTTCGGCTGAGGAGCATCCGATGACTGTGGGTCTGCTCATCCTCCGGCTCGTCACCGGGCTGCTGCTGGCGGCGCACGGGCTGCAGAAGGTGAGCTTCCGACTGGGCGGGCAGGGTCTGGCGGGCGGCATCGCCGAGTTCCGGGAGGACGGCTTCCGCGGCGGGGCGCTCACCGCCCTGACCGCGGGCGGTGGTCAGATCACCGCCGGAATCCTCTTCATCGCAGGGGCGCTCACTCCGCTCGCGGTCGCCACCGCCGTGGGTGTGATGACCGTCGCCGTCACCGTCAAATGGCCGAACGGGCCCTGGGCCCCGCACGACGGCTACGAATACCCCGGCTTCCTGGTGGTGGCCGCGGTGGTGCTCGGCTTCACAGGCCCCGGGAGCTGGTCGCTCGACGACTTCTACGGGCCGACCCCCTGGCCCGGATGGGTGGCAGCGACCGCCGCCGCGGTCGGACTGGCCGCCGGCCTGCTCACCCGGCTCGCCCTGCACCGGGCCCCGCACACCCCCGCCGCCGAGGAGACGTCATGAAGGCCGTCCTGCTCCGTACATCCGACCGGCTGCTGCCGTGCAGCTCCGACACCTACGGACCGCTGCCGACACTGCTCGTCGTGCTCACGTTCGTGACCGGCGTCGTGGACGCCGTCAGCTATCTCGGCCTGGGCCATGTCTTCGTCGCCAACATGACGGGCAACGTGATCTTCTTCGCGTTCTCCCTGTCGGGGGCCAAGACCCTCTCCCTGTGGGCCTCGGCGCTGGCCATCGGCGCCTTCATGGCGGGGGCATGGGGCGAGGCCCGCATCGCGGGCAGCCCCGACGACACCGTGCGGCGCTTCCGGATGATCGTAGGCGTCCAGGCCCTGTTGGTGTCGGGCGCCGCCGTGACGGCCGCCACGCTCGGGCACCACTCGACGGGGGCGATCGCCCTGCTGATCATCCTCCTCGGTTGCGGGATGGGCCTGCAGAACGCGGTTGTCCGCCGGCTGGCCGTCCCCGACCTCACCACCACCGTGCTGACTCTGACCGTCACCGGGCTCGCCTCCGACCGCCCGGGCCGGCCCACCATACGCCGCCTCACGTCCATCGCCGCGATGCTCTGCGGCGCCCTGTGCGGAGGCGCACTCACCCTGCACGCCGGGATCGCCTGGGCCCTTCTGCTCGCCCTGATCCTTCTGCTCACCGTGGCCGCCACGGCGAGCACCCCGACCGAAAGGAACCTCGCGTGACAACCGCCGACGCCTCCGGATGGACTGCCCGACGCGCGCTGCTCAAGCGTGCCGCACTGGCCGCGTCCCTGCCTGCCGCCGCCACCGTGCTGGGCGGCGCCCTGCCCGGCACCGCCCATGCGGCCGCCGGCACCGCCCGCGCGGCCGACGACGGCCCCGAGCTGCCCGACTTCGCCCCCGTGCCCAGCCAGGCCTTCGGCCCGGCGCTGAACGAGAAGGGCTACTACGTGGGCCGCATCGGCGGCGCCCTGTACTGGGTCACCGACGGCAGCTACCAGGCGATGTTCCTCGCCACCCGTGAGGGCGTGGTACTGGTCGACGCGCCGCCCACGATCGGCCACAACCTGCAGCGCGCCATCGACGACGTCACCGGACCGCTCGGCCTGCCGAACCGGGTCACACACCTGGTCTACTCGCACTCCCACGCCGACCACATCGGCGCCGCCGGGCTGTGGGACAAGAACGTCGAGCGCATCGCCCATGTCGAGAACCGTCGCCTCCTGCGACGCGACGCCGACCCCGAGCGGCCGGTGCCCACCACCGTCTTCGAGGACCGCCTCACCGTCGAGGTCGGCGGCGAGCGCCTGGAACTGGCGTACCACGGACCCAACCACTCGCCGGACAACATTTACGTGTACGCGCCCGACTACCGCACCCTGATGCTGGTCGACGTCGTCTACCCGGGCTGGGTCCCCTTCAAGGAACTCGCGGTCTCGCAGGACATCCCCGGCTGGATCAAGGCCCATGACACGGCACTGAGCTACCCCTGGCGGACACTCGTCGGCGGCCACCTCGGGCGCCTGGGCCACCGCTCGGACGCGGAGACGCAGAAGCAGTACATGGACGACCTGACGGCCAGCACACACGCCGCCCTCACCGGGCTCGACCCGACCCCGTACTTCGCCAAGTACGGGCCGTCCGGCAACGCCTGGGCCATCTTCAAGACCTACCTGGCCGCCGTAGCCGAGCACGCCGCCGCCCCGGTGACCGACAAGTACCTGGGGGTCCTGGCCGCGGCCGACGTCTTCACCGTGGACAACGCCGCCGCGCTGCTCGAATCGCTCCGCATCGACTCCGACGTCCTCGGCCCGTTCGGGATCCACGCGTGAACACCAAGGCGCCGATCGGCTTCCTCACCCACGTGATCCCGGTGGGAGGCATCGACATCGAGTACGCGCGCGGTGGCGAGGGACCCACCGTGGTGCTGCTGCACGGCTATCCGCAGACCTGGTACGAGTGGCGGGGCGTCATGCTCGCCCTCGCCGAGCACTACACCGTCATCGCGCCCAGCCTGCGCGGCGCCGGCCGGTCCGGCGCACCCCTCGACGGCTACGACAAGAAGACCATGGCCGCGGATGTGCACGCTCTGTTGCGGCACCTCAACCTGGCCGACGACGTGCGCCTGGTCGGCCACGACATCGGCAGCATGGTCGCCTACGCCTACGCCGCGCAGTTCCCCGGCACGGTACGGCGGCTGGTGCTCAGCGAGGCGCCGATCCCCGACGAGAGCATCTACCGCGCCCCCGCGCTGACCGCCGCCGGGCCCGGAGCCTGGAACTGGGGGTTCTTCAACCTGGAAGAAGGCACACCCGAGAGCGTCATCTCGGGCCGGGAGCGGACCTGGGTCGAAGGGTTCATCGGCGCCAAGGCCGTCCAGAAGCACCGGGCGACCGACGCGACCGCGCTGGACGAGTACGCCCTGCGGCTCAGCGACCCCGCGCATCTGCGGGCGAGCCTCGCCTGGTTCCGCGCGTTCGACCAAGACGTGGCCGACAACGCGGAGTTCGGCAAGACGCCCCTTGAGATGCCCGTTCTGGCCGTCGGCGCGGCAGCGAGCCACGGCACACGCGTCGCGGACCAGGTGCGGCAGTACGCACGGCACGTCCAGGGCGTGGTCGTCGACGACTGCGGCCACTGGCTCTACGAGGAGCAGCCTCTCGAAACCGCCAGGCTGCTCCGGGGGTTCCTCGCCTGACACACCGGCGCAGGACTCATCATCGCCCGGACCAGGACCCTGCACTCTCCCGGTCCGGGCTGGGCGGTCTTCCCGAGCCCGGACTGCATTCCGCATGCGCGGTCATCCGACTCAAGCCGCTCCGAGTACTGCTCACGGACTTGATCTCCTTCATCAACTCCCGCCCCGCCCCGTTTGGCCTGTACGCCTTCAGCGACGACGCCGCTACCCGGGAGTGTCTGCTCAGCGAGACCACCTCCGGCGGCATCACCTTCGGCCTGCCGATGGCCCAGTTCCTCGTCAGCGAGCTGCCCTTCGGCGGCGTTGGGGAGAGCGGTATGGGCAGCTACCACGGCCAACACACCGTGAACGCCCTCGGCCACCGCCGCTCGGTGGTGGCCGAGCCCCTGCCGACAGGGCCGTGACCGGAAACTCCGAACAAGTCCGCAGCGGCTGGACCGGCCGAGCGCCGACGCCTCGGCCTTCGGTGCCGCCACTCGGTCATGACTCGGTGGTGCTGCTCCCCACTGTTCCAGAGAGCCACCACGCGCACCCACGTCGGCCATACGCCCCCGGCCGCCTCCCCCGGAGTGACCGTCTTGTCGAGGAGCAGCCTCAGGAGATGGCGCGAGTGCTCCTGCACCTCTTCGCTCACCTGCGGCACCCGCCGGGACGGTTGGGCGCAAGGAAAGGAGGGGACGCTGCCCCGTGGGGAGCTGGCTCGGTGGTGCAGCGTCCCCTTGCCGGCGGCAGTCCCCTGAGGCGAGCACGTGTCCGGATCTCAGGCGGACCCCGCACCGAATGCCAAGAGGAACACCTCATCCTCGACGTAGATCTCGAGAGCGCTGATCAGTCGGTCGCTGACCCGCCGGATGTGGACCTCGCGAGAGTCGAAGGGACTGCCGTTGGCGCGGATGGTGCCGCGGGTGCGTCCTACCTGGACCACTCTGTCCCCGGCCTGGTAGATGACCTCGGGCTCGACATTGCTGTTGAGGTGTGCGCTGACAGTCGTGAGGAATTCACCGAATCCGGACAGCCCACGGTAGGAGCCACCCCAGGGCAGCTTCTCGGACTGTCGGATAGTGATCTCTGGATGGACGAGCGCAGCGGCTGCCGCCGCGTTTCCTGTGTTGATCGCCTCATAGCCTGCGCGGACCACTGCCATGTCATCGTGCTTCATCGGTGTCTGTCTTTCTCTCCGTCATGCGCTGAACGCGCCGTGCCGCGTCCGATGACGTCCAGAGTCGTCGAGTCGGCTCTGCCCAGCTTGCGTCACTTGACTGAGTGATCCTCATGCACCGCAATCGGGAACCGCCGACCGGCCACGGCCAGTCGATCGCCGCAGCAAACTGCATAGGAATTTCATGGCGCCCGGTGGTCGGTTCGGGTGTGATGGTCAGGTGGCCGGCATGCGCTGAGCCAGGGCAGTTCGGTCCCGCGCACGGCGGGCGGGCGGCCCCGCAGGTGTGTGTCCGACGAATCCACCGGAGAGGACGTCCCCATGCTCGACGTGGCGCATCTTAATTCTTCCTTGCCACTCCTACGCGGGCGCGATGACATGCTGCACACGCTCGACAGGCTGTGCACCGACATCCCGGCAGGCGGTGCGGCGCTGCTGATCGTCGGAGAATCAGGGATGGGCAAGACGTCGCTCCTGCTGGAGACGGCGCGCGGGGCCCGGAGGAGCGGACTCCACGTGGTGGCCACCGGACCGGGGGTCGGCGAGCGGAACTGGGCGTTCTCAGGGCTGCAGCGTCTACTCTGGGCGCTGGCGGACCACATACCGCAACTGCCGGCCGATCGGCGCGCCATGCTGGAGCGGGTGTTCGCCGGTGATGCGCCCCAGGAGCAGGGCATGCTCGCGATCTCGACGGCGACCCTGGTACTGCTCACGACGGCGGGACGCGACCGCGGCCTGCTCCTGGTGGTGGACGACTGGGACGCCCTCGACCGTCAGAGCCGGGACGTCCTGGCTTTCGTCGCCCGTCGCATCGCGGGCCCCTGGGAGGACCCCGCGGAGGCCGGAGGACGGGTGGGTGTCGTCGGTGCCTGCCATCCGTCCCGCGGTGCCGAGCTGATCGCCTCCGGGCTGCCCGCCAGGCACCTGGAACCGCTGGCGGACGGTAGTGTGCGGCAGCTGCTGACCGATCGGTTCCCGGACCTTCCTGCCCAGGACCACCCCGACATCACTTCGGCAGCCGACGGCAACCCGCTCGCCGCCATCGAACTGGCGAGCGGCGTCACCGAACTCACCCGCAGGGGCCTTCGCGCCCCCGGTGCCGGACTGCTGGTGGAACTGTTGCCCAGGTCCTCGCGGCTGTGGGACGCCCTGGCGGAGGCTGCTCACTTCCTGCCGGACGCGACCAGAGACGCCGTGCTCGTCGCGGCACTCCACCGCGGTCAGGAGACTGCCGTGGTGGTGGCGGCGACCCAGGTCCTGAGGTCGGACCCGACCATCGGACCGGACGTCCTGGAACCTGCGGAACGGGCCGGGCTGCTGATCGCAGCCGGCCCGGCCGTGATTTTCCCTCACAGCATCGCCGCAGTCGCCGCCGTCCAACGGGAAGGCGCCCAACAGCGCCGTCGCGCGCACGCGGCACTGGCAGAGGTGCTGCCCCGTCACAGTGACCGGCACGCATGGCATCAGGCCCAGGCCCTGACCGCGCCGCAGCATGCCTGTGCCGCCGCGCAACTCGAAGCGACCTACAATCAGGCCGTGGACCGCGGGGACTCACTCCAGGCCGTACGCATGCTGCAGCGCGCCGCCGAACTCGCCGGAAGTCCCCAGGAACGAGGACGAATCCTGATCAAGGCGTCCCAGCTCGCCGCCGAACTGGGACGTCCCGGCCTGGTCGCGTACCTCCTCGCCGCCGCCTCCCCGGCTCCCCTTACGCCCACCCTGCGTCTGCGGGCCCGCCTGCTGCAGGAGGCCTCCATCCACGGGCTGCCTGGCGACATCACCGAAATATGCGCCACGATCGACCCCGACGCCCCGGAGACCTCGCTCTCCCTGCTCTTCGACGCGGCTCAGCGCTGCTGGCGCGAGAACAGCGGGCCCGAGGACAGGGAACGGGTCGTCACCGCGCTCACCGCGCTGTCCGACACCCGACACGATCCCCGGCATATCGCAGCCCTGGCCACCGCCGAGCCCGTCCTGCTGGCCGACGAGGTGACCGAACGACTCAACCACCCGCGCTGCGGTCTGACCGGCAACGCCGACAACCTGCGGCTGCTCGGTCAGGCCGCCCACGCTCTCGGAGACTTCGAGCGCGCCACCGACCTCCTCGTGCCGGCCATAGACCTGCTCCGCCGCCAGCAGCGCCTGGGACTGCTACCCCAGGTGCTGACCATGGAGGCCAACGGAGCCGTCTGGCTGGGCGACTGACACCGCGCCACCGCCTCCCTCGCCGAAGCGCACGAAGGTGCGCTGAACACCGATCAGCCTGCCTGGGCTGCGGCCTCCCGTGCGAAGCAGGCCCTTTTGGCCGGGCTGCGGGGCAAGGTCGAAGAGGCGTTCCTGCTGGCCGACCAAGCCACTTTCTACCGCAGAGACCTACGGTTGAACCACGTGTCCACGTGCACCGACATCGCTCGCGGGGTCGCCTGCGCCACCGTTGGCTCGTACGCCGACGCCTACGCGTATTTGCGCCCGCTGGTCGACCAGGATGCCCAGCTTTACCACCAGCGCGAGAGTTTGACGGTCGTCATGCACCTGGCGGAGGCCGCGGCGCACGCCTGTCTCCCCTATGAGGCGCGCGGCCTCCTGGCAACCTTCGAACGGTCTGCCGGGCTCACTCCGGCCCCGGTCCTGCATCACCAACTCGCCTACGCACGAGCCGTCCTGGCGCCCGACGAGCATGCTGACGAACTGTTCCAGGCTGCCTTGAAAAGAGACGTCACCCGGTATCCGCTCGTCCGCGCCATGACGCAGCTGGCCTACGGGACTTGGCTGCGGCGCCAACGCCGCAACACCGAATCCCGTGATCCGCTGCGCCGGGCCCACGCCACGTTCAGTGCCATGGGAGCCGTGACCCGCGTCCGGCAGGTCACGGCGGAACTGCGGGCCGCGGGCGACCGTCTTCCCATCGACACCGGTCAGAGGCAATCGGAGGGAGCGATGGACCTGGTCGAGCTCAGCCCACAGGAGAGACGCATCGCCGAACTGGCGGCCCAAGGACTGACCAACCGCGAGATCGGCGAGAAGCTGCGACTGTCACCGCGCACGATCAGCTCGCATCTGTACCGGATCTTCCCCAAGCTGGGCGTCACTTCACGGTTCCAGCTACGCGACCGCCTGGGGATGGATCACGCGTGACCTCTCAGTGCCCGCTCGGCCCGCTCCGCCCATGGCGCGGCGCCCAGCAGCCTGAGCCGCTGAGCGGCGTCCCGCAACAGGATGTCAGCCTCCACCGTCCGCTGCCGGCGCCGCAGCCAGGTGCCGAGCGCCAGGTCCAGCCGGGCCGAGTACCACTCGGAGGACATACCTGCGCACTCCCGAGCCTCAGAGATCGCCTGTTCCACGGCCTCGTCCTCGGCGAGCACGGCGCGCGCATACGCGTGGGAGCGGGTTACTCCAGGAGACGAAAAGAAGCCGTCGGCCGCCTCCAGGACGGCGAGCACCGCCCGCGCCTCCTCCACCCGGCCCGCCGCCACGGCGACGTCAGCGAACAGGTCCACCTGCCAGCAGCGCTGCGCCACGTGTCCGTCCAGGCTGTCGTCCATGATCTGGCGGAAGCACTCGTACGCCGCGTCCGTTCGCCCGCCGGCCAGTTCCGTCAGGCTTCGGGCAATGAGGGTGCCGTTACGCAAGGAACCGTTCCCCGAGGACATGCCCACGTCCTCGACCTCGATGAGCAACTGCTCGGCGCGGTCGGCCGCCCCGCGCAGCGCGGCCAGTATCGCCTGGCACAGCCGAACCCATCTGATCCACCCCGGCTGCTGCGTGTCGACGGCCAGCTCGCAGGACTCCGCTGCTGCGAGATCCGCCTCCTCCCATCGCCCCTGGTAGATCCCCGCCCATGCCCGCAAGGTGAGCACCTGTGCCAGGACCGTACGCTTGCCCTGCTGCCGATGGCCCATGGAGGCCTGCGCGCAGAACGACTCCGTCAGATCGAAGTCGGCCAGGACGAAGGCGGAGAACGCAAGCAGCGAGGCTATCTCGGGGTCACTGACCTCGCGCTGCGCCCAGCCGCGCAAGGTCTGGAGCACCTGGGTGGACAGGGTGAACGCCGAGGTCAGTGCCTGGATGTTGGTGAGGCGCGGATCCAGCGCGTTCAGGCCGAGTTCCTCGGAGGCGGAGAGCACTTCGGTGGCCAGGTCCCTGGAGTAGGCGCTGAAGAAGAAGCGGCGGGCGGCACTCATGGCCAGCATCGCCGCAAGATCGGTCGCCCCGTCGGCGTGCACCCGTCTGGCCGTGTCGACGAGCTGACGTATGCCGTCCGCGTCTGTGGGCTCACCGTCGTCGAACCCCGACTGCAGCCACAGCAGGCGCAGCCGCTCCGGCGCCTCGAGCGGGAAGGTGAGCAGTTCACCGATGCACCGCTGGACCTCCTGGTAGCGGTCCAGCGCATAGGCGAGTTCACCGGCGGTGAGGAGCCGCTCGGCGCGGACCCGGTTGTCCGTTGACAGGCGGGCGGCACGCTCGAACCACACCTCCGCGGTCGTAGCGGCCAGCAACTCGGCGCGCTCGGCGTCGGTCAGGCGCAGAGCCTGAGCCAGCGCGGCTACGGTGCCTTGGCGCGGGCGGCGGGTGTTGCCGAGTTCCATGTCACTGATTCCGCGCGCACTCACCCCTGACGCCTCGGCCAACCGCTCCATTGTCATGCTCCGGTCCAGCCTCAAAGCCCGCAAGACCCGCCCGAACTCGGTAACGCTCACGCCGTGCCACCCCTGGTTGCGCTTCAGTTCTCATCCGATCGGCTTTAAACCGATCGGGGCCAGAATGGCGAAAAAGCGCAACCCGAAACTTCAGTCGTTCGACTGCGATTTCCCGGGGCCGGCCGCGAGGACGTCACGGGCATGGGCGAGCTGCATGCGAAGCAGCGGTGCCGGGGTGATGAGGGACATATGCTCGGCGTTGCGCAGCATCAACCGTGCGTCGAGGGCATTGCCGCTGCGGACCGCGGTCTCGGCGAACAGGCCGAGGGCGTCGAACCACAGTCTCGGGTGATAGCCGGGAGCCCGCGAGTCCAGCAAGGTGCGACAGGTACGATAGGCCTCTTCGTAGCGGCCCTGGACGAAAGCGGACTCCGCCTTCACACGCTGCACGCAGAACAGAACGCTGTTGAGGTGGTTGGCCCGAGCCGAAGGCTCCGTCTCGGCAAACTGCCGTAAGGCAAGCTCCGTGTCACCGCGCCGGGCCCAGAGCCGGGCCTGATACATGCTGACCTCGGCAGAGACCGGCCGACCGCTGTCCCGCGCCAGCTGTACGGCCTCCTGCGCGGCAACCTCCGCCCTTTCCAGGTGGCCCAGTTCCGTGTGGACGACCACCTGCAGGGCGAGCACCTGGGCCAGCGGACCGACCCGGCCCTGAGCACGTAGCAACTGCGCCGCCCGGTCGAGCACCTCCGCGGCTCGGACATCGTGGCCGACGGCGTGCGCAGCCATCCCCAGCAGCCGGAGGGCATGCGGATCCTCCACCTCCGCGGGTCGCAGCGCATCCAGTGCGGCGCAGACCGTCCGACCGCTGGCGACCGGCTCGGCCACGCCGAGGACGGCCAGCCAGCGAGCGTTGTCCCGGAGAGGGGGACAAGCCTCACCCATCAATTCCGCGCCGTCCACCACCGCGGCACGCGCCAACGGGCCGGACTCGGCCCGCCAGCAGCGAAGTGCGGCGCTCAACAGCAGGTCCAGGGCGAGGTTCTCGTCACCGGCCCACGCGGCATCGGCCGCCACCTCGCACAGTTCCCACACCCGCGCAACGTCTGCGGGCGCGCCCTCGCTGAGCGTCTCCAGCAACCACTGCGCCTTCGCCCGGTCCAACACGGTCAGCTCTTGGCGTAGCGCGGTGGTGACCAGCAGGTCGACCAGGTCTTCCTGCCCAAGCTGAACGGCCAACTCGGCAGCTCGCAGCAAGCGGCTACCGCGCTCGGTGCCACGAGTGGTCAGTGCTGCGGCGCGCCGCAGCACCACGATGGCCGACGACACCGCGCCCCGGGCCAGCAGGTCGCCAGTGGTCGCGTCCAGGAGATCCGCCGCCTCGCCGTTGGGACCGCTCTCGGCCTGTGCCCGGTGCCAGGCGCGCCGGTAAGGATCCGCCAGGACATCCGCGAGGGCCCGGTGCGCGCACTGCCGTCGCGCCGGCGACTCGCCTCGAAGGAGCCCAGAACGCACCAACGGATGAGTGAACTCCACCCAGGTGTCCAACACACGCAGCAGCCGCCCTTCCACTGCGCTCGTCAGGACCGACTCGTCGACCTCACGGCCGATCAGGCGGGCGGCCGCGTCCAGAACCTCCCGCAGATCGCCGGAATCGTCCACTGCCGCCACCAGCAGGATGTCTCGTACGGGCCTGGGCAGGTCGGCCGCCACAAGGCCGAACATCCCCTCCAGCCTCGACACGGGCGAGTCGTCTCCCCGGTCCGCGGGCATGGGTTGCCGTGAGGAGAGTTCCAGCAACGCCAGCGGGTGGCCGGCTGCCTCGCGAAGCAGGGTGCGACGCCGCGCCGAGGACAGCGTGGGCGCGTGCTGCCGAAGGAGCCGTTCCGCGTCGTGCGCCGACAGCCGCCCCACCGTGATCTCCGGCCAGCGGCCCCGCTCAAGGGGGCGCGGATACCTGGTGCCCATGGCACACACCAGATCCACCGGTAGCTCCCGCGCCCGCTCGGCGATGAAGGCAACGGCCTCCAGCGTCTGTGCATCCAGCCATTGGGCGTCGTCCACCACAAGCAACACCCGGCGCTGCCTGCTCGCTCGGCTCAGCAGCCTTGCGACACTGCGGTGGACCAATGCCTGCTCCGGGAAGGAGCGCGCCAGCTCGAACGCTGACAGCAGCGCCCTCCTTTCAGGCGGGTCAAGCCCCGGCAGGCCCTGCAAGAGCGGCCGTAGCAGTTCCTCCAGACAGGCGAAGGGCGGCCGAGCGGCAACCTCCACTCCACCCGTGCGGAGCACCAAAGCGCCGTAGGCCCGGGCCAGGCGCTCTGCCACGGAGAGCAGCGCTGTCTTCCCTGTTCCCGGCTCCCCACGGACGGCGAGGACCTGCCCGGGAGGTCCGTCACCAGCCCATATACGGGCCAACACCCGCACTTCATCGTCTCGTCCGTAGAGATTCACCGAAACCATCCGTGGTCCATGTGCGGGTGGGCACGCCACCGACCCGCCAGATGCTATGCAGCGGACTGCGCATCCGCTTGAGTCAACCGACTGTCATGGCTGCCAAATCCCACGGAACCGCTGTCGGCCACCGACCGGCGGCTGCTCGCCTTGCTGGTGGCCGGGTGACCGACAAGGCGATCGCGACCCAGGGGGGCCTGAGCCGACTCAAGCACCCCCGGGAACCCGGACAGCCTTTTCCCGAAGGGAGGTTGAACTACTCAAGCGCGGAGGGCAGTTGAATGACTCAAGCGCGCAGGACGAGGGCAGATCTACGTTCGGTTCGAGCGCTGGGCAGCATACGGTCGGCCGGGCGCGGAACCATGGAGGTGAGTGTGCAATCCGTCGCGTCGCATCAGCGTCCTGTCCACGCAGAGGCTCATCAGGTCCATGCTGGGCAACCAAGGCGGCACCCCGAGGAGAGGGATCCGGCGGCCCGGGAGCAGACCGAGACGGCCCCGCTCGACCTCGCGATCCTGGCGGACGACCACATCACCGAGCAGAGTGTCGCCGCGTATCTGCGTAACTGCCCACGTATCCGCCTGCGCTCGCGGGACTTGGCCGCCGCCTGCGACGTGTTGCTCATCCTGACCGACGAGATCGACGCAACGGCGCTCGAAACGCTGCATGCGGCCCGTGAGGAAGGCTACAAGGCCGCCACACGTGTCGTGGTCGTCACCGATCGGGTGAACCTGTCGGTCCTGCCGAGCGCCCTGGACCTGGGCGTCGTCACCGTCCTTCTGCGCCGGGAGAGCGACATGGAGCAGGTGGTGAAGGCGGTGCTGGAGCCCGACGCCGGTCAACCGAGGCTGCCCAGTTCGGTGGTGCGCTCGCTGGTGGACCGCCTGAGAGCGATGCAGCCCTCCGTCGAAGTCCCCGGCAGCAGGGAGATCGAGGTCCTCAGGCTGCTGGCCGAGGGGCTGGACACGGCGGAGATCGCCACCGAACTCCACTACTCGGAGCGGACCATCAAGCACATAGTGCAGACGATGTGCAAGCGCCTGGGGCTGCGCAACCGGGCCCACGCCGTGGCGTACGGATTCCGGTCCGGCCTGCTGTGAGCGCACCGCCGGCCGCCCGGTCCGTACCGCTTTCTCGGCGTCTGCGGCGCCGAGGAAGCGGCGCACGAGGTGCGGGTTCCGGGACGACCGGACCCGCCGGCGATCGCGGGGACGAGCGCGGACCCGACTGCCGGACCGTGTCCGACAAATGGCGTCTCCGCCCGCGGGGCAGGCCGCATTTGTCGGACACGGTCCGACACCGACACCGACATGAGGAGACATGGACGTGACCGACAACAGCCCGACGGACCTGACCGGGCTGATCCAGCGCGCACGCGAGATGCAGAGCAACCTCACCCTCGCCAAGGGAGACCTGCTGGCCACCGAGGCCAAGGGAAGCAGCGGCAACGGCGCGGTGGAAGCGACCGTGTCCGGTGAGGGGCTGCTGACCGATCTGGTCATCGACCCCTCGATCATCGACCCCGGGGACGCCCACGGCTTGGCCCAGTTGATTCTGCAGGCGGTCAACGAGGCCAATCGGGAACTCGGGGCGCAGCGTACAGCCGTGCTGTCAGCGATCACCGGAGGCTTCCAGGAGATGCTCGCCAACATCCGGCGCCCGCAGGGGTGAGGCCCCACTCACCGCGGGTGCGACCCGGCCACAAGAGGGCCGGGGCCGCACCCGTTCATCGGGGCCGCACCCGCATGCGGGGGGCGACCGGCCCGGCGGTCACCCGGCGCTCCGGTCACCGTCCGCGTCGTCCGGTTCCTCGTCGCTCACGGCGACCTGAATCAGGGTCTCGCCCGCCCGGCGCTGCACCAGGACACCGCGCCCGGGCGGGAGTTCGGCCGCGCGGCGGGTTCCCATGATGACTCCCTCGCGCGGGTCCGAGGACAGAATCAGCCCCGCCGCGCCCAACTCCTTGACACGGGCGACCAGGGGGTCACTCACCAGTGCCCTGCTGATCGCTCCGGACCTGCGGGCGAGCACGATGTGGAAGCCGATCTCCCGGCTCTGCACGGCGAGGTCGAGCAGCGGTTGGAGCGGGGTGGTGCGCCCGCCCCCGACCAGGTCGTGGTCGTCCACCACGAGATACAGGTCGGGGCCGGTCCACCAGTCGCGCCGCCGCAACCGCCGCGCGTCGATGTCGGGTCCCGGCAGCCGCTCGGTGAGGACCTCCGCCAGTTGCGCCGCGTAGGCCTCCGTCTGGCGGGCCTCGGCAGCGTACGCGCCCATGTACGCGGCGGGGACGACGCCCGCCAGCGCACGGCGGTAGTCCACGACCATGAAACGCAGCTCCTCCGGAGGACGGTGGGCGGCCATCTGACGCATCCAGGTCCGCAGGAAGGTCGACTTGCCCGAGCCCGCGTCGCCGACCACCAGCAGGTGCTGGTCGCCGCCTGCCAGGTCCAGGTGAACCGGCTCCAGGTCAGCAGCGTCCAGCCCGATCACGGCGCCGGGTGCCGGGCCGTCGCCGGCCGGTTCCGGCAGCTCGCCGACGCGGATCAGGTCGGGCAGCGTGCGCACCCGCGGCGCGGGGCGGCCCTTCCACGCGGCCGCCACCTTGGCGATCATCTTCTCCTGGGCCTCGGCCAGGCCGTCGGCGCTCTCCCGTCCGTCCATGCGGGGCAGGGCCGCCTGGAAGAAGTGTCCCGGTGCCACGGCGCCACGTCCCGGCACGCCGGCCGGAACGAGCTTGGAGAGCCGACGGTCCACCTCGGACTCAGCGCTGTCGTTGAGACGCAGTTCGAGACGGGCGCTGATGGAGTCACGCAGGTTCATGCGCACGTCGCCCCACCGGTTGGCGGTGATCAGCAGGTGCACTCCGGCGCCCGGTCCTCGCCCCGCGATATCCAGGACCAGGGCGTCGGCATTGTCGATCTCGCCGCGCACGGCTCCCCAGTTGTCGATGACGACGATCAAGTCGGCGGTGCGCAGCGCCGCATCGAAGTCGCCCTTGCGGCTCCTGGCCCGGAACTCGGCGACAGAACCGACGGCGTGCTCGCGGATGAAGTGCTCCCGCTCGCCGATGAGCCGACGGGCGTCGTCGAGGACGCGTCGCACCATCGCCGGTTCGTGCCGACCGGCGACCGCGGAGACGTGGGGTGCGCCGGCCAGGGCGTAAAGGGAGCCGCCGCCGAAGTCCACACAGGCGAACTGGAGCTCATCGGGGGTGTGGGTGAGCATCGCGCTGAGCAGTGTGGTGCGCAGCAGGGTGCTCTTGCCCGACTGCGGCGCGCCGACGAGCGCCAGGTGCGGGTGACGCTGCCCGAAGTCGAGCACCAACGGTTCCTGGCGCTGGGAGAGCGGCACGTCGACGACCCCGACGGGAACCCGCAGGCTGCCCGAATCGGGCCACAGCACGGCCTGACGGCCCCGGCCGACCTGTACGGCGGTAGCACCGATCAGTGCGTCGAGCGGGACGGCCGGTGGCAGGGGCGGCAGCCAGATCTGGTGCACCGCGTTCCCGAATTGGCGCAGCCGTCCGACGACGACCTCCATCTGGGTGGGTCCGGGCAGGCCCTTGGGGGTCGCCTCGCGGCCGGTCGTCCGGTCGGGCTCGGGCGTGGCGAGGGGGACGGGGGCCCGGCGAAGGGTGGCGAGTTCGACCGGTACGGCCTTCTGGAGCTCCTCCCCAGGGCCGTCAGCGGGGTTCTCATAGGGCGCCGACACGTGGGCCACCCGGAAGCGGGTGTAGACGGACTCGCCCACCTTCAGGTAGGCGGAGCCGGGGATGGACGGCAGGTGATAGGCGTCGGTGGTGCCGATCACCGCCCGGGACTCCGCGGCGGAGAAGGTGCGCAGGCAGATCCGGTACGACAGGTGGGACTCCAGCCCTCGCAGCCGGCCCTCCTCCAGGCGCTGGGTGGCCAGCAGCAGGTGCATGCCGAGGCTGCGGCCGACCCGGCCGATCTGCACGAAGAGGTTGATGAAGTCAGCCCGTGCGGAAAGGAGTTCACCGAACTCGTCGACGACTACCAGCAGGTAGGGCAGCGGCTGGAGGGGACGGCCGTGGATGTCGGTGCCGCCCGCGGCCTGGCGGATGTGGTACTCCCGCAGCGAGTCCACGTTGCCCGCGTCGCGCAGCATCTGCTGGCGCCGCTGCTGCTCACCGATGAGGGCGTCGCGGACCCGGTCGACCAGTCCGAGGTCGTCGGCCAGGTTGGTGATCAGGCCCGCGACGTGGGGCAGTTGGGTGAAGCCCGCGAAGCTGGCGCCGCCCTTGAAGTCGACAAGTACGAAGCTGAGGTGCTCCGGTGAGTGGGTGGTGGTGAGGCCGGTGACGAGGGTGCGCAGCAGCTCCGACTTGCCCGATCCGGTCGCCCCGACAACCAGGCCGTGCGGCCCCATGCCGTTCTGGGCGGCCTCCTTGAGGTCGAGGACGAGGTCGTGCCCGCCGGCGTCGGTGCCCAGGGGCACCCGCAGCATCGCCTCGTCGCTGGGCTCCGCCCACAGGCCGGTGGGGTCGAGCCCGGCGAGGTCCGTGATGCCGAGGAGTTCGCTGAGCGGCACGGTGCGCGCGAGGACCTGCTGTTCGTCCTCGGTGAGGAGCAGGGGCGTCAGGGCGCGCGCGGTGGCCTCGCTGAGGGCCGGGTCGGGCTGGTCCGCGACGGCGTCGTCCACGTCCGTGGTCAGGGCCGAGTCACGGGACTCCAGGGTGAGGGAGCCCGAGCCGTCGATGTGTACCCGTACGTCGACGCGGGACGGTTCGTCCGCTTCTCGGGCCACGAGGGCGACGAGGGTGATGCCCAGCGCCGGACCGGCGCTCTCCACGAGTTGGCGGCCGAGTGCGCTGCGGCCCCAGGCGGAGGCGGGGTCGTATCCGTCGATCACGAGGAGGAGACGGCGGGAGGGGCCGGTGCCGCGGCCGGGGCCCGTCAGGGCGGTGGGGCGTGCGGCGGTCTCGGTACGGGCCCTGGCCAGTTCCCGCTCCAGGACGTCGGCAAGGCCGTCGAAGGAGTCTGCGACGAGGGGAGCGGGTTCGCCGTCCTCGGCCTCCGGCTGCTCCGGCTCGGCGCCGGCCGATCCCGTTGCGGTGCTGTCACGGGTGTGGGGCAGCCACGCGGTCCAGGCCCACTGCGCGCTCTGGCCCGATGTGCAGACGGCGAGCGTCACGTCCTCGGGGGCGTGCAGTACGGCGAGCTGGGTGACGAGGGCGCGGGCGGCGGCCCGGGCCCGGTCCGCGGGGCCGAGAATGCTCACCACCCCGGCCCGGCCCACGTCGACCAGCGCCGGCTGGTGCGCGACGGTGCCAAGGGCGGAGCGGACCCGTTCGGCGGCCGCCATGGACGTGGGCTCGTACTCGACCGTGGGATCGGTGCGGGCGGACATCTGAAGCGGCGTCACCAAGGCGCCCCGGCCCGTGCCGAGGCGCAGGCGGAGGAAGTCCGGGTCCCCGGGGCGGCGTTCCCAGACGCGGCGGCGGCGGGCCGCGATCGCCCACAGCCGCTCCGGACCGGGGTGCTGCCACAGGGACACCTCCCGCTGCATCGCAGCCACCTCGCGACCGGCCTCCTTGACCTCGGCCAGGTGCTCCAGGTAACGCCCGCGGTGCTTGTCCAGGGTGCGCTGCTGGTGGGCGCGGGCCTGCTGCCGAGCGCCCACGACGAGGACCACCGACAGCACCACGATGACGATGGCGAGGACGGTGGTGAGAGTGTGCCGGTAGGTCACCATGTAGGCCGCGATGCTGATGCTGGAGAGCAGCGGCAGGAGCAGCGTCATCCAGGTCGACATCGACGAGGAGTTCTGCACCTGCGGCGGGGCGGCGAGGGTGAGCCTGCTGTCGGGGAGCTGCGGGGGGTGGACCCGGGCGGGCCGGTGCCAGGCGATCCGACTCATGGACTTCGGCCTTGTCTGGAAGGTGGTGGGCAGGTGGTGGGCAGGGGTGTGCCGCGGGTCACTACGCCGGGGCGGCGGGAACGTCCTGCGGCAGGACGGTGACGAGGTCGTGGGTCGAGGGCGACTCCAGATCCGAGACGCGCCGCCCCTGGCTTTCCGTCATGGACTGGAAGACCTGGCGGGCGGTACGGCCGTTGCCGAAGCCCTCTCCCCGCGCGATGGCACGGAAGTAGTGCAGCAGCGCGGTGCGGGTGGCGTCCTGCAGGGTGTACTCGTGCTGGGCCGATTGCTGGTCGACGATCCGTACGAGTTCGTCCGCGCTGTAGTCCTGGAAGGTGAGGGTGCGGGTGAAGCGTGAGGCGAGACCAGGGTTGGCGGCCACGAAGCGCGCCATGTCACCGGGGTAGCCGGCGACGATGACGACAACCTCGTCCCGGTGGTCCTCCATGAGTTTGACGAGGGTGGCGATGGCCTCCTGGCCGAAGTCGTTGCCCTGTCCGTGAGGTACCAGGGCGTACGCCTCGTCGATGAAGAGCACCCCCCCGAGCGCGCGGCGGAACACCGCGGTGGTCTTGGGCGCGGTGTGGCCGACGTACTCGCCGACGAGGTCACCGCGGCCGGTCTCCACGAGGTGGCCACGGGCGAGCAGTCCGAGTGCCGCGAGGAGACGCCCGTAGAGGCGGGCGACGGTCGTCTTGCCGGTTCCGGGGTTGCCCGCGAAGACGAGGTGACGGTTGAGGGGCGGAGCGGCCAGGCCCGCCTCCTTGCGCCGCTGCACCGTCTGCATGAGCTTGACGAGGGAGCCGACGTCCTCCTTGACGCCGTCGAGGCCGATCAGACTGTCCAGCTTCCCGCGCAGGGACTCCAGGGTCTCCCCCTCGTCCGCGGCGGCGGCCCCGGACGCCGTACGGGGCCGCGGCTCGACGGCTTTTCCGGTGGCTCCGGTGGCCACCGCGCGTCGTCCGCCGCTTCCCGCGGGCAGCGTGGACTCCTTGACGTCCGCGGTCTCGCACTCCTCGAAGACGGGTGCGGCGGTGGGTACGAGGCTGAGGTCCTCGTCGGTGTCGTGCACGAGGCAGCGCCGGAACACGGGGGCGGCGTCGGCACCCACGTGCAGGGCCGGATAGGCAGCCTGCGAGATGTCGCAGTCCTCGAAGACTCCGGTGCCTCCGTCGCCGACGAAGACGGCGTTCTTGGCGCTGCCGTGGACAGCGGTGGCCCGCACGGCGGGCTGGGCGCCGCGCCACACCACGATGCCGCTTCCCCCGGTGTCGGCCACGGTGCAGCCGTGCAGCACCGCGCTGCTGCGCGCGTCGAGGAAGATACCCGCGGTGCCCGTACCGTGGACGTGCGTGTCCTCGATGAGGGCCTGAGCGTCCTCCCCGATCTCGATGCCGGTGCGCTTACTGCCGGTGACCTCGCAGCGGTACAGGCGCGGGCGGTGCGCGGAGCCGGCGAGGGCGATGCCGATGTCGTTCCCGCTGACGCGGCAGTCGGTCAACTCCGCGTCGCCGTGCTCGTCGACGGTCAGCCCGGCCAGGTCGGTGGTGTGCACGGCGGTGTGCCGCGCGGTGAGTACCGCGTGACCGGTGACGCGTATGCCGTACTCGGGGGTGCCGTGCACCTCGCAGGCACTCAGCACCACGCGGGAGGTACCGGTCAGGTGGACGGCGGTATACCCGCTGCCGGTGATCCGGGTCTCGTCCAGACGCAGGTACGCCTCCTCGGCGGCGTAGACGCCGTTGGCGGTGGACCGGGTCAGCTCGCCGCCGGTCACCGTGGCCTTGGCGGCGCCGAAGACGGCGAGGGCGGTCGCCGCGGTGTCGAGGACGCTGGTCCCCTCCATGGCCAGTTCGGCCTGGCCCGAGGCGACGACTCCGGCCGCGCGTGCCTCGGTGACCCGGCAGTCGCGCAGCACCGCCCGGGAGCCACCGGCGGCACTCAGGCCCGCTCCCCCGGTTCGGAAGACCTCGCACCGCTCCAGCAGCACGGTGCCGTCGCGGTCGTGGCCCGCGGCCGCCGAGTCGTCGGCGGCGGTCCCGCGGGGCCTCCGCCCCGCCCGGTCGCCGTCGGCCGGTGCCACGGTGACCGCGCTGATCAGTCGCACCCCGTCCGCCCCGGTGTCGTACACGCGGCAGTCGCGCAGGACGGGAGCGGCGACGCCTTCGACAAGCACCCCCGCGCGGCCCGTGGTGGACAGGTCGCAGTGCTCGAAGGTTCCGCGCGCCTCGCCGCGGAGGGCGCAGCCGTGCCCGCTCAGGCGCCGTGCCGTCAGTCCGGTCACGGTGGGCCGGGCGGCGCCCTCGACGGCGAGTCCGTCGCCCTCGACGTCCCGCACCGTCAGGTTCCGCAGAACGGGGGTGCTGCGCCCGCTCACCCGTACGCCGACGACGGAGGTCTGGGAGACCACGCAGCTGAGGAGGGTCGGGGCCGCGTCCCCCGACACCTCGACGTGGCCACCGGAGATCTCCAGCGCCTCCAGAACAGGCGCGCCTGCGTTGACGACGAGCGCTGCCTCACCACGGTGTGCGCGCAGCGTCAGTCCCCGCACGGTGGCCGAGGGGGCGAGCAGCGTGAGGGCGGCCCCGTGGGCGGAGACCACCTCCACGGTCCCGCCACCGGGCGTGGCGACCAGGGTCACCTCTCGGTCGATGACGAGGCTCTCACGGTAGACGCCGGGCTGCACCGTCACCGTCGCCCCGTCCGCGGCGGCCCGCAAGGCACCGGTGATGGTGCGGTGCGTGCCCCATCCCCGGGCTGCGACCCGCTCCACGATGTGCGTGCTCATGAGCTCCCTTCCTGGGACGCGCCGGGTGCGGAGACCGGGCACGGCCCTGACGGCCGTGTCACAGGTGGGCGAGGTGGGTGTAGACCCCGAACGCGCCGACGGCGAGAGCCAGGGCGGCGGTGGAGCAGAGGAATTCCAGGGTTCCGTGCCAGGCCGGCCGGGTCCGGTCGGGCAGCGGGCCGCGGGCGGTGCCGCCGAGGCCGCCCAGCAGCAGGACGAGTCCGGTCAGCGCCGTCGCCAGCAGACCGCACCACCAGGGGGTGTGCAGGCGTGCGGGGAGTTCGAAGAGCAGGGTGAACAGTCCGGTGCCCGCGGCCGTCACCGCCGGGAGTGCCTCCGTGACCAGGCGGAACCCGCCTGCGCGCAGCAGCAGGGCGACGGAGACGCAGCTGCTGAGGCCGAGGGCGTACGGGTCCTGCGCGCGGCCGAGCACGACGAGGCAGCCGACTGTCAGCGCGCACAGGAACGCGCTCGCCCCAAGCGTCAGGCGGTGCGAGCGGCGCACCAGGAACTCCACGGTGGAGGCGTCGGCGCTCTCCAGCCGCGACCTGCTCGTGGAGTGGACGACCACGCGGTCGGCGGCCCATGGGGTGATGAGGTACAGCGCGAGGCAGAGCACGGCCACGAAGCCCGCGGCGCGCACCGCGTCGGCGTGCAGCGCGCGGAGGACGGCGGTGGTGAGGAACGCCAGGGTCCCGGTGGCGCAGAGCGCGCCGGTGGTCAGGCCGGGGAGGGCGAGGAAGACCAGGACGCCGCCCGCCGCAGCCCCGAGTACGGCGTTCGGGAGGGCCGCCCCGGACTGGTGCTGGAGGCTGCCGAGGCGTTCCCCCGCGACACACAGGGCCGGAACGGCCAGGAGGGCGCTGACGTGGCGGAGCGGCGAGGGCACGGGCCAGTCGCGCACCCGGGCGGCCCAGGCCAGGGCGATACCGATGAGGGCCACTGCGGCGGCCAGGGCGCACACCGGTACGGAGTCGCCCAAGGGGGCGGCGACTCCGCCCGCGATCAGCGCGGCGGTGAGCCAGGCAGCGCCGGTCACCGCGCCGGCCATGGCGCGGTGGCGGCGGTTCCAGGGACGGTCACTGAACCGGGCGGCGGCCGCGGCAACCTCTTCCTCAAGGTCGAGAACGACCGGTTCGTCGGCCTCGCCGGCCAGGACATCGCGCAGGTGGAGGACGGTCCCGTCGGCGACTCCGGCGTCCGCCAGGCTCTCCGACAACGGCAGCGGGCGCTGTCCGGCGATCGCCATCGACCAGGCGGGAGGCAGCAGTTCGTCCTCGCTCTCCCCGAGGAGGGCGCCTACCGCCGCCATGTACTCGGCAAGCGGGGTGCGCGCGGGGAGGGCCAGATCGGCCCTGCGGTGGCGGCCGACGACTGTGACCCGGCAGCGCAGGTCGCCGCCGACGAGGGCACGTGTGGCGTCGGTACTGGTCATTCAGGTCCGCTCCCTGGCAGGTATGCGAGAGGCCGCGACCGCCTCCGGTCTCGCCCGGCGGCGGGCAGGCGCGAGAACCGCCACCGGCCTGCATGGCGGGTCCTCCCGAAGTCGGCACGCACCCCTCATCGGAGTCGCGGCGAGGAGGCGTGCTTGTGGTCGTGCTGGTGTTGTGCCGCGGGGGCCCTCCCCCGGTCCGGCTGCCTCATGCTGACACGGCGGCAGGGGCGTCATCAGCGTCGACCGGGCTCCTTCGCGACGCAATGAACGAGCGGGCAGAATCAGAGGCCGTTCGGACACACCTGCAAGGGTTCCGTGCGGGGACTGAGAGTGAGAAGGACGCGGTGGCGCAGCGTGTCTGCGATCTTCTGGGTGAGCGCCGTCGCGGCGGGGACGAAGGCCAGGTCCCCTTCCAGCCCCATGACGATCGTCGCCTGCCTCAACTCCTCTTCACCGCCCACGCTTCGTGCCACTGTCTCGGCGGCGCCGCGGCCGACCGCCTCGAACTCCGCACCGGCAGCGCTCGCCTGAGCCGGGTCGCCGCTGACCCACGTGTTGTAGGTGTGCGTCAGCCGTGGCACGGCCTGATCGTCGCCGAGGGTCTCGCGGACGAGTTGCTCCAGCACGAAGCGCTGCTCGGCACCCGCGACGGGCGCGAAGGGCAGCAGGCCGACGGGGCGTAGGCCGAGGGCGGCTCGCGCACGCTTGTAGAGATCAAGCGCCAGACTCTCCAAGCGCCCGTATTCGGCTTCCAGGCCCTCCACGGTGAACACGCGCTCGCCATAGGTTCGAAGTTCCAGCAGGACGAGGCCAGGGTCGATCCTGGGGGTGCCGGACTGGTCCGGATTCCGGTCCAGGGACTGGTAGTGGGTCCGTACGCCCAGGGCGTCGTTCTGGGTCAGGGGGCGCGCGGGCGTCTCCATCAGCGCGTTGTCGAGGTAATCGCCGATCGTCGGTGCCCCCTGCCCGTCGTCGGCCGCCGACCGCCCCGGGACAAACCGGTCCAGGACTCCGCTGACCGATGTTTCTCCGATGTGGTCGCGGAAGCGTTCCGTGAACTGCCGCCGGATCGCGTGGGCGTTCGCGTCGAGGTAGGCACGGGCGGTGGGGCCGAGGTCCGCCCTGATGCCGCCCAGTGACATCCGGGAGGTCACGGCGGCGAAATTCTTCGTCAGGGCGATGTTGGACGCCGTGTACTGCGCCACGGCGGCGATCTGGGCATAGGTGAGGGCCATGAAGCCCTCCAGCGCGGTCCGCTCGTACTCGGTCGCGCGCGGTGCCGGTTGCGGGCGCGCCGCCGCCCACCGCGGAAGGTCGCTCGCGACCTCGCTGCCGAAGACGAGGGCGTCCCTCAGGTGTTCCGAGGACGCCTTCATAACGCCGCCGTGGGCGCGGGCGTGCTCCAGGACATGGGTGAGGAACTCCGTCAGTCCGCCAGTGGGCACACCAACGGTGTAGTGCAGGTTCATGCCTTTTGGCCGCATCATCGTGGTCTGCCGGCCGCCGAAGCGTACGTCCGGCTCCGCATCCGCGTGGACGGTGTATCCCGCCGTACTGGGAAAGAGCGCGGTGAGCGGGGCGTTGGGGCGCGCGGCGCCCAAGCGCGTGAGGACGTCCTCCAGGGCGGCGAAGACGGTGCTCCGATCGGCGCGCCCGTCGTAGGCGGAGCCCGGCAGCACCCGTATGGGGGAGCTCACGAACTCCAGGACCGGGTAGCCGGTCGAGTCGAGGCACAGTTCAAAGCCGTCGCCGGTGACCACGGTGCCGATGTCCTCTGATGTCATGCCCCTCGGGATGATCATGCCGTAGTCAGGCAGTTCGGCCTCGAAGCCGGCGGCCCCGGCGAACCCCTGCACGACAGGGGGCGTGGCGGGCCCCGGTAGCGGCCGCGCCAACCGTGCCGACACACTCGGCGCGGCCGACCGCGTGCGTTCCAGTTCGGAGCGGAGGCGCCGCTCCAGCCGTTGCACTTGCTCCCACCGCGCGCTCCGGCCGTTCTTCGACGCCTGCCAGGCGGCGATCGCGTCGAGGACCCGGGCCAGCCCGGCGCCGGAGTCGGGGCCGGCCGACAGTTCCTCGACCGCCTGGCCGACGGCTTGCAAGAGGGGGGAACGGCGGCGCGGACCCGAGGCCGATATCTCCCGCCAGAGGTCCTCGACGGACCAAACGCCGCCGTCGACGCGGCCCGCGACGGCCGCGGTCCGAAACCGCGTGGGCTCGGGCGCGGCCGTCGACACGGAAGCGGCCTCGGATCCGGCCGTCGCCTCAAAGGTCCCGGCACTCTGCCGCGGAGCCAGGTCCTCAGGACGCGGCTCGGGACCGAAATAGGCGGTACGGAGCTTCGGCGGGGCAGTCGGCCGTGGCCGGACGACCGTGGCGGCGGTCTCCGCAGAGGCTGCCGGACGGGCATCCAAGGTCTGCGGAGGCGTGGCTTTGAAGCCGGCGGCGGAAGGCACCGCGGCGCTGCTCTCCCGGTTGCGCAACCCTTCGGCCCGCTCGTGGGGCAGCGGAGGCTGCGGCAACTCCGGCTCCGCCGCCGCGGACCGGGCCTCGACCGGAGCATCCCCGGCCTCCGCCGACGCGTCCGCAGGGAGACCGAGCGCCGGAGCCCCGGCAACCAGCCCGCCGAAACGACCGCTCCACGCCTCCTCGAAGCGCAGGCGGTACGCGAGCGCCTCGTCCGGGTCGTAACCCCAGGCGTTCAACGTGACCCGGGCAGCCGCTTCCGCGTTCCCCGCCCGTTCAAGCGCCTCCTCGGCCACCCACCACGACGGGTCGGACAGCGACCCCGACGAGAACGACATCAACCGCGCAGCGGCCTGCGCGCTGTCAGCCCGCGCCCGCGCGAGCGCCACCTGCGCGTCCTGCCACAGCCCCCACGCCTGCTCCGCCGACACCGCGTCCCCCCGCGGCTCCGGCAACTTGCCCTGGACCACGCTGATGTCTTCGGCCCCGAACAGGCACCACCAAGCAGCCTCCTTCGCCTCCGGTCCCGGACTCGCCCCGTCCCAACCCGCCAACCACTGCGTGTACGTGGCGAACCTGACCGCGAACCCCTCCGCGGCCCCGCGACTCCCCTCACCGACCGCACCGGCCGGCTCGACCGTTGCGGCGAACCCGGCGCCGGTCAGACTTGGGTCGGACGAGGAGAAGTGATCGAGCGCGTCGTAGAACTCCTCCATACCCTCGTCCTCTTCGAGCGAGGAGAACGAGGTGGGACTCGAGAGCGAGGAGAAGTGATCGAGCGCGTCGTAGAACTCCTCCATACCCTCGTCCTCCCCCACCTCCGCGTCCCGCTCCGCGCCGTCGGCGAGCTGCCCCGTCTCTGAGCCGCCATGGGACTGGAGGTGGCCGAGGGACTCGGGGGCCGTGCCGCCGTCTTCGGCGCCCGCGGTGTCCTGGGCTGCGGTGTCTTCGGGCGCGCGCAGTGCCGCCTCGATGTCCAGGCCGACGGGCAGGCTGACAGTCATGGCGTGGGGTACGGGAACGACGAGGGTGTGGCCGGACCCCCGCATGGCGAGCACCAGCCGGCCGTCGACGGCGTACACCTGGTCTGTCCGCTCGGCGACGACGTTCGTCTCATCGGTGACCTTCACCTCGGAGGAGGACTTCCGCCCCTCGTCGGTGTCGGCACCCAGACCGATGTCGCCGAGGCCCCGGTCCCCGTCCAGGGTGCCCCCGCCGACAAGTCCGCCGCTGCGCTTGACGACGGACTTCCAGGTCTTCTCGTGCCTGGGCGCGGAGGACTCCTGAGCGTACTTGCGCTCCTTGACCTTCATCGTGGCGCCGGGAACCGGGCGGAGTCCGTCCACGTGGAAGTGCGCCAGGACCTCCTGGCCGGCGACGGGAACGGGGAGCGCGTCGCGCAGGAGGGCGTCCACACGGGGCAGCCACTGCGAAACTGAGGTCGCGGTCTCGTAGCGCAGCACGTCCTCGGGGCTCAGCACGACCCCGGAACCGGCCATGGGCTCACCCGCCTCCAGGGGTGCGCCCGGGACGGGGCCGCCCGCCGCCGCGACGAGCGCGTAGTCCCTGGCCAGGTGGGCCACCTTCATGTCCCAGGGCAGGAGTTCCTCCACGAGGTGCTCCCACGCCTCACCGGAGTGCCTCGGGAGCGGCGGCTCCCACTGGGGGTGGACCGGCGGCGCCTCGTCGGCCCGGGGCGGCGTGTCGGACAGGAACGCCTCGGGTACGAGGAGACGCACACGCAGGTTGGGCGCCGCCACCGCCTCGCCGCGACGGTCGTCCAGCGGTGCGCCCGGCAGGATCCGGTCGGCCCACGCCGTGGCACCGGCGGCCCCCGCCAACGCTCGTGCCGCCGCGGCTGCCGCCTCTCCCGTGCGCGCCACTGCTGTGTGCGCCACGGTCTCGATGTCGACGTGCACGGTGAGGGCGATCTCCTTGTCGAAGACCCACAGCGGCGAGGCGGGGTCCGCGCGCACGATGTCGAGCCGCTCGGCGGTCACGGCGTGGCTGGACCCTGCCTGACGCTCCCACTCGGCGCCGCCCGCCAGGCCGCCGTGACCCGAGTGGGTGCCGGCGTAGCCGTGGACACCGCCGCCGCCCGTACGGCCGGTTCCGTGGGAGACCTCCTCCTCGGCGCTGGTGACCGCCTGATTGCGGAACGTCGCTTTCATACGGGCGCGCGGGGCACCGGGCGGGTTGGCCCCGGGGTCCGTGACGACCGTGCCGGTCACGACCACCGTCACCCTCTTCGACCGCCCCCGCGCGTCCTCGGCGAGGAAGGTCAGCCTGAGCCGTTCCCCGCGCAGGAACGGGAAGCGTGTCAGCACGCCTTCGGCCGCGAACGAGGACTGCAGCGCAAGATAGAGGGAACTGGGGTGGTACCAGCGGGGCGCGTCCGGGGCGGCCGACAGCGGGATCGAGCGCAGCAGCGACGGGTCGGCCACGGCGATGGACCGCAGTACCTGGTCGAACAGCGCGTCGCCGCCGCGCAGGGACTCCACGTGCGCGGCACCGGGGAAGGCGGTCGCGTCGTAGTACTTCGTGGCCGGACGGGCCTCCCCCGAGACATCCGCGGCGGAGGTCAGGAACTCGCCGGCACGCTGCTCGGGTACGAGCAGCTGCACTCCGTCCTCGTAGCGCACTCGGAGCACCGACGGGGTGCGCACCTCCTCGCCCCGGGTGGCGGAGAGCCAGAACTCCAGGACCAGGTCGCCGATGTGGTGGTACGGCGTTCCCCGGTACGTGGCCCGGGTCATACGGATGCTGCCGACGCCCTGCGTCCGGCCGTGCCCGTGGGTGACGCCGCGGCCCACTTGAGCGTCAGCCGCCAGCCGGCCGATCGGGGCAGGGCGGTTGTGGCGGCCGAACTCCGGGCCGTCACCGCCCTCGGCCGCGAACTCCGGCCCGCGGGGGGCCAGCGGGCCGGCCTGGACGTCGGAGACCGCGCGTTCGGGTCCGGTGGTCCCCTGCGAGCGCTCGTACTCGTCCGGCCGCTGGTGCTCCGGGGTTTCCTTTCCGCCGCTGTGGGACGCGGCGCCCAGCCGTAGCTGGACCGCCGGCTTGAAACTCGCGGAGTAATTCGTCTCGCTGGCCTGCTGGCTGCTCAGCAGGTTCCGGGACGCGGCGTACTGCTCCAGTTCGACCTCGTCGGCGGTGCGCCCCAGGCCGTGGTCGCGCGGCAGGACTCGGGCACGCACCGTGAGGGACTGCTGCCAGCCGCCGACCGCCGGCAGGTGGACGGTGGTGCCGCCGGACCCGGTGAGCTGGGCGAACCGGGCGTTGAGGAACCGGTTGCTGAGCACGGTCCAGAACTGCTGCGGCCACAGTGCCTGATTGTCCGGCTCCGCCCACCGCGCATCGAGCCCGTTGAAGGCCCCGTAGTGGCCGGCCAGGACTGCGGGCAGGTCGGCGAAGGCGGCGAAGGCGGCGTAGACGCCACCGGAGCGCCCCTCTCCCAGGGGCAGCGAATCGGGCAGCCCGGCCGCCTCAGCCTCGGAGAGCACGGTGCCCCGCGCCGCCACCTCGCGCACGACGGGGCCCCGCTCGTGCGGCAGGTGGGCATGGGGCACGGCGAACTGGGCGCGCATGCCGTCTTCGGGCAGGAGGCGGTAATGGGCCATGGGGCGCAACGGCCCGTCCACCCGGGTGATGTCCACCGTCCACGTCGCGGCCCGGGTCACCACCGTCGCCTCGCCGTCGGTCTCAGTACGACGGTAGGCGGTGGCGGCACTGGTGCTGGTGAGTGACTGGACGCTCTCGCCACGGCGGGCGGCCTGGCCCAGCGCCTGGAAACGCAGCAGGTGCATCGGATCGAACCGCACACCGCCGCCCAGGCCCACCGCCGTCTCACTGCCGCGCTCCGCGGACGAGGCGGTCGCGTCGCTGGTCAGCGCGCGGTTGTTGACGGTCAGACTGGGCACCGATTCGGTATCCAGCGTCTCGCCGAGCTCCAGCGTGGCACGCACCCGGTACAGCCGCCCGCCGACACGGAGGTGCTCCACCAGGCCGACCAGGGCGCCGTCGTGCAGGGCTCCCGGCGAGAAGGTCAGGCTCAGCTGCCGCTCGACCGCCTGCCAGTCGACGGACGGGTCGGCGCGGTGAGCCTCCCACAAGCGCCCGAACACACTGCTCTCGATCAGCTCGGCGCCCGGAAACGCCGTCACCACGGCGAAGCCGAACCCGGACCGCGGTCGCGGGGTCGGGGCGCCCGAGTCGATCACGGGGCGCGGGCCGGGAATGGCCGGCTCTGTTCTGCGCGGGGAGTTCAGGTGGCGGATGAACGCCTCCGAGGTGCCGGGACGGTCCGGCATCCCGATCTCCAGCGGCGCGAGCGCCCGCACCTCGACCGGCTGCCCCCGGTCGGCGACGACCCGGACGGTGACCTCGGCCCGCGCGCTGAGCCGGAGATACCCGCCGGTCTCGTTCAGCACGGCATGGCCGAGGACCTGCTGCTGGTACTTGGCACCGTGGGCACCCTTGACCTCATACGATCCGGCAAGGCCGGGCGCCATACCGGTGACCATTTTGCCGAGGTGATGATGGCTGATCGCGTCCAGCGCCACGCCGACGAGATTGATCACCGTCCCGTACCTGCCGGAACTGGCGAACTTGGCTCCGAGCCCCTTGGCGGCCCCGCCACCGAGGTCCTGGCGGATCTTGGCGGTCTCTACCCGCGCCCGGCGGTGCACCGTGCCGGGCACCAGGCGGACCGTGACCCGCAGGTGGGCGCTGAGTCCGGGGACAGCGATGGTTCCGGAGACGTCGACGCCGTTCATCATCCACAGCGCGCGGTTGTCGAGGATCTTCGGTGTGAGCAGTTGCTGTTGGGCGGACTCCACGAACTCCTTGACGGCAGCCGCCGCCAACCCCCGCAGGAGCAGCGCGTGTTGCAGGCTCTCCACCACCTCGCCGATGTCGGCGGCGGTGACGACGAGCGGCAACTGGCGTACGGGGGCCGGTGTCGCCCCTTCCGCAAGCGGCGCGACGTCGGGTACGGGCACGGACTGCCCGAGCGTGCACGGCACGTGGAGGCGGATGTCCCGGTTGAGCCACAACATCTCGCCGCTCGCGCCGAGGCGCCGACCTCCGAACACCACCTCCACGCCCACGCCCACGCGGTAGCGCTCGGTGCCTTGGACGAACAGTTTCTGCCCGTAGATGACGGAGGCGCTCCACTTGTCGGTACGGCCCCAGCCCCTCTGCACGTCCAGCGCCCCGGGTGCGAACAGCATCGAGGCGTGCCCGGAGCCGGAGGCGATCGCGTTGCCGATGATGCCGAGGCCGCTGAGCCGGCCGCCGGACTTGCCGGTCGCCGAGAGCTCGCCCTCTCCGGTGGTCCCGGCGAACGAGACCGCGTAGCGGCTGGGCTGTCCCGGCACCTTGGGGGCTGGATCCGCCTGAAACCCGCGGAGCACGGGGCGCAGCCACACAAGGTCCCCGCCCACGACGAGCGTCAGTCCGCGGCCGAGGAAGGTGTCCCACTCCTTGCGCATCTCCTCCTCACGCTGTTCGCGGGCGCGGCGCGTCTCCGTCACGCCGCGGACCGGCTGGTGCGCCGTCAGCAGCCGGTGCAGCTCCTCCTCCACCGCGTCGGCGACGTCCTCGCCGTCCGCCCGCGCCTGAATGCCCGCCAACGCCTCGGTGGCGATGGACACGGTCTCCGCAGCGGCCCGGCGCAGCTGGGCGCCGGGCCCCGCGTACCGCTCCCGGTCCCTGTGTACGGCCCCGACCAGCCACCGGCGGTCCTGGGGCGACAGCACCCGTGCGGTGGGCGGCACGTCCTCGCGTGGCACCAGCTCGTCGAAGACCGACTCGCCATGGACGCCCGGGACGAGCCACAGGGCGTCCCGGTTGCCGACGGGCTCCGACAGTTCCCGCACGGCACGCGGTTCCAGGTGCTGGGCCTCGGCCGGGTGGGGACCGGCAGACAGGGCGGTGTCCTGCCGCCCCGTCTGCGCCGGGCCCTCGGGGTTCTCTCCGGTGCTGCGGGGCACGGCCTCCTCTGCGGAGCCGGCCTCCTCCGCCCGGTCCTCGCGACCGGCGTTCGCCAGGGCCTCGAAGTAGTCGACGAGTCGGCGCACCCTGGTGCCGCCGGTCGCGCCGGAGGGCCCGGTGTCGCTCGCGCTCGCCCCGGCCGGCTGCGTCGCCTGGTCCGCGGGCCGCGCAAGCCCGATCTCCAGGTCGGCCGGGGCCTGGTGCGCGCCGCCGGGCCGTCCGGTCCACGGCTGGGCTCCCCTGGCTTCGCCTAGCCGCTTCGCATGGCTGCGAGCCGCCTCCGCACCGGACCGCATGAGGACTTCCAGCACCGACGCCGCGTGCGCGTGATGCTCCGCGCGCGCCATGAGATCCTCGGGATCGCTGCCGATGACGACCGGGAAGTGGTCCCAGCGCTGCACCAGTTGGCGCGCCTGGTCCCATTGTTCGGCGGTGGCGAACGCGATGTCCGTGGCCGGGGGGAGGCTGGCGCTGAGGCCCGGTGAGCGCGTCGCACCTTCGAGGGCGCGCTCGGCGGACGAGGAGGCACCGGCTGCGGCTCCCTTCCGCCTCGGTACGCCGTCGTGCTGCGTGGTTCTCTCCTGCCGCAGCCCTGGCCCGTCGCTGCTCTGCGAGCCCTCGAGGCTCTGCCAGTCCGTCGCCGTTGCCAGCACGCTCGGGTGGTAGTAGGCCGCCGCTGCGTACACGACGGCCGCGCCGCGGACGTCCCCCGGGCTGCTGACGAGGTAGTGCGCGATCCGGGCAACCGCTTGATCGTTGAAACCCATGGCATCGAAGGAGCGCGAGAAAGACCCGCCGGGGCGCATCCTCGTCACCTCCGCGACGACCTGCCTGGCGGTGTCCACGGCCTGCTCGAAACCGGGGTCATGGCGCGCCTCCTCCCAGGAGAGCGCGAACCGGTGGGCGGGCTCCAGCGCGTCGGCGAGACGGCGGTGGGCGCCGGCACCGAGGCGTTCGGCGAAGTTCTGCGCCGCCTGCTCACCGTGGCTGTGCAGCTCGTAGGCCACGTGGACCTCGGCCAGTTTGCGGTAGTCCGCGAACAACCTGGTGAGGTGCCGCTGTTGCGGTGTCAGGGACGACCCGAGCACAGGGATGTGCGCGCCGGTGAGCACCAGCCCGCGAGCCTCGGACATGATGCCGGCCAGTTCCTGCGGCGGGAGTTGGCCTAGTATCTCCGCCTGCGCGTGCGCAAGGGGGTCCTGGCGCACCACTGTGTCCCATGTGACCTGGTGCGTCGGGCCCGTCTGCCCGCTCGCCCCCGCGTGGTCGACGCCGGGCTGCCCGGTGCTCAGCTCGATGATGTCGGTGTCGTCCTCGCCTGCGTGTGCGTCGGCCCCACCGTGCGTGGCGTGAGCGTCGGCCGTGCCGTCCACGACGTGCGCTTCCGTGACGCCGCCGACACCACCGACGCCGTGAGCGTCGGCCGTGCCGTCCACGTGTGTATCGGCCGTGCCGTCCAACCCATGCGCGCCCGTTGTGTCATCAACTCCCGTGTGTACGCCGGCGGTACGGGTCGGATCACCGCTCCCGCGCGACTGCGGCTCCCGATACTGCCGGGCACCGGACATCGTGCGGTCGAACTTCGGAACCGCAGAAGGCGGGGCGCTCTCCTGGAGCACCTGCCCACTGCCGGCGTCCTCCCGCGTGGCGCCCTCGCCGCGACCGCGGGGTGAGCCACCGTCCTGCCCGGCCAAGCCGTCATCGGAACGTCCGCCGGCATCGGTCGGCGCCGAGTCGGCAGGGGCATCCGTCCCCTCCGCCGTATCACGGCGACCGTCGGGCAGATACCCGGCGTCTTCCCGCCCGGGAGCCGGCCGCTCCAAGGGGCGGTCGCGCAGGGCTTCCGCCTTGGTCTCGAAATGCCGCTCGTGCTCTGCCTCGTGGTCCAGCCACGCTGCCGTGTCGTGGTCCGCGCGCTCCTCGTGCAGCAGCTCCCGGCGCGCCTCGACGGTCTCGGTGCGGTAGTCGGCACCCACCTTGCGCAGCGTGTCGGGGGCGACCTCGTAGTGGTGTGTGATGCTGTCCGGGTGGCCCACCACCCGGTGGAAGTCCTCTGCCGCTCCCCGCACCGCGTGGGCGAGGTCGGCCTCCAGGTCGAGACGTCCCGGCAGTGAGGACCGAAGCCCGTCCTCGTACCGTGCCCAGTCCCGAGGCGCCGTCGCCCCACCGGCCTCGGCGTCGGGGGAAAACTCACGGATCCCGCGGAACCCGAGACCGTGGTGCGTGTCCCAGTAGTCGTCGACGGCCCGCTCCACCGCCTTCTCCCAGTCCGCGGAGACGCGCTCCCGCGCCTCGGAGTCGAACACTGCGGTCGGGTCGTGGGCCTCGCGCCGATCGATCAGCTCCGTGAGCTGTTGCCGAGCGCGGCGTACCTGCGTGTCGCGGAACTCGGCATGGGCGAAACGGTCGTCCAGCGAGTCGAGCACCGAAGCGTAGTGAGAGTCCCAGCTGGAGGGCGCGGCGGCCGTCCCCTCGGTTCCGGGCTTCGGAAAGTGCTCCTCGTACGCGGTGCGGATGTCGTCCTGGAACTCCCTGCGCACCAGGGCGAGGCTCTCCCCGTCCAGGGCGATGTCGCGGCCACGGCCCGACGCGCCCGCGGACGAGTACGGCAGGTCGGACCAGGAGTCCCCCACGACATCATCAAAGTGGCGGGCGGCGTGGACGACTTGGCGCTCGCGGTCGTGGTAGTGGGCGAGGTGCTCGGGAAGTTGCTCACGGAAGGTCTGGACGGCGGAGTCGACGGCGGCGCGGCGGGTGGCCGCCGTCGACTCCGCCGTACTGTGCCAGGCTTCGCTCACGGCGTCCGTGAGCCGGTCCTGCTGCTCGTGGAAAAACCGGTCGAGGGGCGTCGCGTCGGGTGACAGGACTTCGCGGAAGATCCCGCTGGACGGGTCCTCCTCGAAGGTCGGCGTCCCACGCTCGCCGAGGTAGTTGCCGCGCAGGAGGTCCTGCTGCCGGAATGTCTCCAGGTCCCCGGGGAAGCGATCGCGGAAGGCGTTACTCTGGCGCATCTGCTCGCTCAGGTGGGCGAAGTCGTCGGCGAGCGCCGACTGGTGCTCGGGGCGCAGGCCCTCGTAGTGCCGGGACCAGCCACTCGCCCCGCTTTCGTCCCAGTGGGTGTCGAGGTCCGACTTCAGGCGTTCGCGGTAGTTCTCCGCGACATGCTCCCTCGCCCCGCTGACGTGCTCCAGGCGGGCGGCGCCGTCGGGGTCCCCTTCGGCGAACCGCTGCCAGCCGCGTTCGACGTCGATCTCCATGGCTGAGGCGTGCCGGTCGAGCGTCTCCTCCATCGGCAGCCGCTGGTGGTACCGATGGTCCCTGTCCCGCGTGAAGGCGTCCCAGTGTTCCTGGCGCGAGGGCTCCGGACGGGACGGCGGCAGGTGACCGGGGTCTCGGTCTCCACCGTGTCCTTCGCCGGGGCCGGCATGACGGTCCGCGCCCTCCCGCTGCTCCTGCGACAACGGCACGTCGTCGTGGGAGCCGTGCCCCGCACCGCCGGCCTCGTCGGGACGGCCGACGCCGAGGCGGTCGAGTTCGGCCGGACGGGTACCACCGGACTCCGCCCCGGGGCCCGCGTGCGGAAGGTCGCTGGCGCTCAGTGGGCCGTGGTCGGAGGTCGGGCCGGAGTCACGGCTGTGGAGCGAAGCGTAGCCGTCGTCGGGGCCGGTGCCGTCGAGGTGGCTCTCGCCGTCCGTCCGGCGCGGCCAGGTGGTGGCGCGGTCCGGGGACGCGGGGCCCGCGGTACGGCGCCCCCGCGCCGGGTCGTCGGCACGGGGCAGTGGCTCCCGGCCCGCGGCGGGGTCGCCCGGAGGGGTGCGAGAGGTCTCGGGCACCGTACCGCGCTCCGGGCGGGGCGACGGTTCGCCGGCATGCGGGACACCCGTTGCCTCTCCGTCCGGCAGTCGACCGGCCTGCGGGGACCTCGACGGTTCCGGGGTGGCCAGGCGGGACCCGGAGGACATCCCCGCGCTCTCTTCGCTCCGCATCGGTCCGCCATGTCCCGACGGCTCCGCGACGTGCTGCGGCCGCCCGCTGCCAGGGAGGGCCTCGGCCGGATCCTCCCCGGCACGCGTGCCGCTCGCTCGGGAGACGGCCCCCGCATCCGCTCGGCCGTTTCCGCCGTCACTGCGCTCCGTCGGTGCGGTGGCATTCTCCTGGTGCGGGGTACGCGGCACCGGGTCGGCCGCGCCGGCTCCGGTGGAGCGGGACGGAGCGGGGCCGCCGTCCACGCCGACGGGACCGCCCGGTGAGGTCTCCACCGCATGGGTGTCCCCATATGCCGGGGTCGACGGGCGCGAGGTGGGCGGTTCGTGGCCGCCGTCCGCCACGCCCGCACGTCCCACTGGCCCCTCCGCCGTCCCCGGTGCCATCGGGCGCGAACCCGCCGGACCGACCTCGCCATCCACCACGCCCGCACGGCCCACCGAGCCGTCCGTCTGGGACTCGGGAACGGGGCGTCCGCCGCTGGTGGAAAAAGTAGAGGGACGGCTGCCCACGATGTCGGGACGACCGTCGAAGCTCCTTCCGGGCTGGCCGGCGCCGTCGGCCTCAGGAGTGCTGGACCGGCTGGTGCCCGTGTACGCGAACCCTGCGGACGGCTCGCTGTAGCCGCTGCTGTGGGAAACGTCCGAAACCGAAAGACTGTCTTTGTACTCCCAGCCGTCGGCCTTGCTGGACCCGTACCCGGAGTACTCGTGCGGGGTGTTGAAGTCGGCGTTCCCCAAGCCCGGGAAGTCGGGCAGCTTCACGTTCCCGTTCACGCCCGCGCCGGCAAAGCCGGGGTCACCGGACTTGGGCGGGTCGACCTTGGGGACGTTGCCGTGCCAGGCGTCGGGGATGATCCCCTTGAGGCCCTTCCCGATTCCCCCGAACGGGATGCTCTTCGCGCCGAAGCCCAGACCGAAGGCTCCGGCGACGCCGAGGTTGATGCCCTCCTGCCTCCAGTCCGTGTGGAAGGGGAGGTTCGCGATCTTGTCGGCGAAGTAGGTCGACAGCTCGTCGACGCCGAGCTGGAGTCCGGTCATGATGACCGGGTTGACCACGAAGTCCAGGATGAACTCAGTGACCGCCTCGCCCACGACGGCCACCACGCTCTCCAGCGAGTCGATGAGTGCGGTGAGACCGGCTCCGAGAACTCCCATGATCGGGAAGAGCAGGATCCCGAAGATGCTGGAGAAGATGCCCATGAGGGCCTGCGCGAGTTCGAACTTCCTGACCTTCTTCTCGTACTCCTCCGCCTGATCGGCGTAGTTCGAGAGGGCTTGGGCGATCTCCTGGGCAGGATCGACGAGCTTGTCCAGGATGCCGTGCACGGCTTCCCAGCCGGCGGAGAACTCGTTGTACCCGGCACCGCTCCATGCCACGCCGGAAGCCGCGCTCTCCATCTCGGCGAAGCCGCTGGACAGGGCGTCGGCCATGGCCTGCCACTGTGCTGCGAGGGCCCGGACCCCGGAGGCGTCGAATGCACCGGAGTGATCTGCCATGTCTGTCGCCCGTCAGAAGGTCTCGGTGATGGCCGTGACCACGTCGTCAGGGCTCGCGTTGGTGACGGACGTAGGCGCAGCGTTCGTGGAGTCCGTCCCGCCGAGCACCTTGAATCCGCTGAAGATCTTGATGGCGAAGTCCTCGGCCGCCTCGTAGTTGGCCGTGGCGGTGGCCAGGCCCTTGACCACGCGCTGCAGCACACCGTCGGGCTTCTGCTTCGACCCGATCAGTTCCTCGGTCGCGCTGTGCCAGCGATCGATGAAGTCCTGTGCCTCCGTGGCCGAGTCGCCGGCCCATCCCGTGAGGTCCTTGACCTGCGTGAGCACATCCTCAAGCTTGTCGATCACGTCGGCGACGAGCCCGCCCGGCTCATAAGGGTCGCCGCCGATCAGCGCCTTGACGGCGTCGGAGACCACTGCGGGGTCCATCTTGATGTCGGCCGTGTCGTAGTTGGGGAGCACGGAGGCCATGACGAACCCGCCCTTTACGGATCGAAAACCGGACAAGCAAGGCCAACAGGCCGGGATAGCGACGGATAAGCGGTACGCCACCTGGGCGAACGGCCACGGCGTCGCGCGTCGGTCCCCACCCTGCCAGCTCGACCGGCGCGACGGGCCGCCGCGCTGCCGCGATGAACGTAAGGGCTGAACCACTGGCCCGCAGGACAAAATCTGCCGTGCGTCCTTCGGGCCGCCGCGGCCGAACGCATCATGGGATCCAATCCAGGCCGGGCGCGCCGCCGACCGGAGCCCGCGTACGACACCCACCCATCACACGAAAGGGAGTTTCAGGTGGCCGACTCCGCCCTTCCCGAACTCTCCATGTACTGGACCTCCCCCCCGAACTTCCTGCCGTTCAACAAGGGTTCCTCGCAGAGCGGCAGCACCCAGGACCCGCTGCCGCCGCACGGCGCGTTCCACATCGGTCTCGGTTCGCTGCGCGCGATGGAGGAGACCCTGATCACTTCGGCTTCCGCCATCGTCAACCAGTACACGACGCTCAAGACGCTCTTCCTCGCCGACAAGGACTGGGTGTACGGGCAGACGGCGACGGTGCAGGGTCCGACGAACGGTTCGGTCCCGGACCCCACCAGCAAGAACGGTTCGCCGCAGCTCCAGTACGGCACGTCCAATGACCCCATCCACGACGTGGCCATAGCGTTCGCGAACGGCGACGGCAGCCACCCAGGCATCAACGAGCTCCAGCAGCAGACCCTGCTGTCGATCGCCAACGGGATGGGCATGCTGGGGGAGTTCATCGCCGCCGTCAACAACGCCGGCCAGGCCTATGCGAGCGCCGACTTCAACTCCATCGTCCCAGGCCCGAAGTGAGCGCTCGGGGGGTGGCTCCGGTGGACGGCCGTCCACCGGAGCCACCCCCCGACTTCTTCACTCGGGCTTCGTCGGCGTGACCGCCCCCGACTCGAGTCCGCCCGCCACGGCCGCCTTCTGGGCGACGAGACCGCCCGCGCCGGCGTGGCCCGTCCCCGTCTTGGTGGCCTTCCCAGCGCTGTGCTGAGCGCCGCCATGCCCGCCGCCGCCGTGGCCGCCGAACTGATGGCCGCCTCCATGCTGCGAACTGTCCAGGGCGGTACGCACGCGGATGTGGTTGTCCCTGTTCTTGTGCTCGGACTCGGCGTAGTTGTGGTACGTGTCCCGCAGCCGCACCACCAGGTCCTCCAGCACCTTCACCAAGTCGTCCGTGGCTTTCCGGAGCGCCTTCTCGAGCTCGGCGAAGGTCTCACCGGCCGGGCTCTGCCACACTCCCCCGACGGTGCTGAACTGGGCGTGGATACTGGCCAGATCGGACCTGATCGTATCGGCGTCCGACGCCACGGCCGTCGTGGCGCGGGAGAACTGCTGGAGATCGACCCGGTACTTGTCCCCGGAATGGCCGGGCATGACTGCTCCTCTCCCCGGCCGCAGCGCGGGCGCTGTCGGCCTTCTGTCCTGTCGTGCGATCGTGCAGGCGAGCTGCTGACGCCGCGCCCAGGTGGCACACCCGACCGATCGAGCGGGCCGGGGGAGCATGCGGGGCAGCGCCCTTGTTCCATGGGGCCATCCGCGGTCCGTCGCGGTCACCACATCCTCCTGGTGGCGGCACGTTGGGGCAGTACTCCTGCCCCAACAGCCCAGAAGTGCATTCCTGCCCCCAGGGAACCGGGGGCCCGCCCAGGCGTCGGGCACCATGAAGCCGTCGGCACCCGCCGCCATCAGGATCGGGATGGAAGCAGTACATGGCAGAGCAACCTGACGAGACTCCGACGACCCGGTTCCGGTCCGTGCGCCAGGACTTCCTGCACGCGATGGGCGGAGGGACCGACCGGCCGGAGGGCCACCCGAAGTGGCGCACCCGGCTCGTGACCGCGCTGGCCTTCGTGGTGGTGGCCTCCGGGGCGGCCATCGGTATCGGCGCCCTCGCCCATAAGAAATCGGGCCCGGCGAAGGGGCTTACGGACGCCGCCGCCAGCGCGTCCCAGAGCCCGGGCCACGGAGCGACGTCCGCAGCCCCCAGCACCGGTCCGCGCCATAGGGACGCATCCACCCAGGCCGCTCCGGCACCCGCTGCCACGGGGGCGAGGTCCGGCGGCACTTCTTGGACGACGAACGCCCCCCACAGCACGACGACGACCGCCCCCGCGGCCAGAGCTGCCCGGCAGACCACCATCGACTCCACCGCACGCAGGGCGCAGCCCACGCCCGCGCCGGGCGGCCGGGAGATCAAGCAGATCGCCTCGAAGCTGTGTGTGCAGCCCACCGGTGGATCGGGAGCGCGCCTGGCACTGGCCCAGTGCACCAGCTCAGTTTCCCAGCTGTGGACCTACCCGAGCGACGGTACGGTGCGCGTCAACGGACTGTGCATGGATGCGGCCGGCTCGTCGGTCGGCTCCGCCGTCGTCGTACGCGACTGCAGCGGCTCGCGCAGCCAGCACTTCGTGCTGGACAACTCCGGCTCCCACGATCTGACCGCAAACGGCCTGCAGAGCATCATGTGCGTACAAGTCTCGTCAGGCGGCGACCAGGTCGGTGACACTCTCAGTGTCCACTGGTGCAGCGGTGCCATCGTGCAGAAGTGGGAGAAGGGCCCTTACACCTGACCGGCGGATTCATCCCGGCCGCTGGCGACGGTCTCGAACACCATGTCCACGTCGTCGGCGTGGTAGCCGACGAACTCCCGCCACCGCTGGGCGTGGCGGCGGGGAGTGTCGACCAGTCCTTCGCGGTCGGGGTCCTCGCCGATCGCGATCAGCAGGTGGCGTGCCAACGCCGCCAGAGGGTCGCCGGTCTGCGGGTGTCCCCGTTCGGGGTCCGGTCAGCGGCGTCGACCGGACCCCGCGGACCAAGCCCATTTCTCGCATACGCGCTCGCCGATGTCCGGCGTCACTCGGAGCGGACTCCAACACCGAGTTGACCCATGCGCCTCGCCCGGAGGAGAGCCTTTCCTCCTGCGCCGTACGGGCGATGCAGGCACTGCGGCTCGTTCCTTGTGGATGTCCGCGACCTGGATGTCCTCGTCCAGCGCCCCCGCCCGGACGTTCCCCGCGTTGTTGACTAGCACATCGAGCCCGCCCAGCGCCTTGACCGCCTGCTCGACCACCCGCTCCGGCCCCCCTCCACGCCCAGATCGGCCGTGACGACGTGCGCCGCGCCGGATCCTTTTCCGCCGTGATTTCACCGCGCACCTTGGCGCGCTCCAGCGCTGTCGCGATGGTCGATTCGACGAGCCGGAGAGTGGTCGAGACTTGTTCCCCAGTGCCCGGGGTGGCAGCTCACTCCGTGGCGGCCTTGACCAGCATGCAGCCTCGTTCGGGGTCGCACAGATCGGATTCGGCCGTAGCGGTCAGGGTTACTCGCAAGCGGGGCGCACTTCGTCGGCCAACTCCAGCAGCTGTCGGCAAACGAGTCCGGGCCGCCGGAGTGGACCCTTGACGCCCTGGCCGCCGAGGCCAGGCAACTGGGCATCGAGATTGGCCGCAGCCAGGTCCGCCGGATCCTGCTGGCCGAGGGAGTGCGCTGGCGCCGCACCTGGTCCTGGAGCCGGTCGAGAGGCGCGGACTTTGGGGGAAAAGGACCAGGATCATCGAGCTCTACACTTGCCCGCCCGAGGGCGCGACAGTCGTCCTCGCCGACGAGCTCGGACCGGTGATCCCCCGCACGTTCCCGCCGGCGCCGGGCTGGTCGCCGGGACAGCCGCCGCATCAAGTCCGAGGTCGACTCCGGTCGCGGGCCGGAGAAGACCTGGGTCTACGGCGCTCTGCGGGTGCGGGACGGACACGAGGACACCATGACCGCGTCCTCCCGCAACAGCGCCTTCTACAGCCGTTTCTTCAGAAGCTCGAGGCAGCCGCACCACCAACTCGCTTACTCCGGCGCCGATATGTGTACACCGTTTGAGGAATCCAGGGGAAGCACACGGCGTCCTGCCAGATGTGTAGCTGCTGGCAGAGTGGCCCGCCGGTGACAGCAAGCCGACCCGGTTCTGGCTGTCCGACCTGTCCAACGACATCCCGATCGCCGACCTGGTCCGCCTGGCAAAGATCCGCTGACACATCTCGATCCGCCAGCGGAGCTTGGCCAGCCGCACGAGCGTGGCCAGCGGGGTGTCGTCGGGCAGGTTGGAGAGCCAGAACTGCACCGGCTCCGCCTCGGTGGCGGGCCACTCGGCCAGCAGCCAGCACGCGGGCAGTTCCGGGCCGTCGACGGCCTTGCGGATCTCGCGTCCAGCGGGCCGGATCCGCAGCGCCACGAACCGCGAGTACATGCGCTTGAACCCGCTGCGGCCGGTGCTCGGGCGGGAGCCCTCCCGCCACTGCACGGGCCGTGCCGCCTGCTTCCCGGCGGCGATGACCAGCTCCTTCACGCTCTTCGCCGCCTCGGGGTAAGCAGGCTGGGGCGGGCGGCCGCGGCCGCTGTGGGGCAGGGTGTGCGGCGTCGCGTCGTGCGGGTGGGCAGTGAGGGTGGTCGAGCTGCCCACGACGTAGTGCAGCCCGCGTGTCTCCAGGCCGAGCCGGAAGGCCGCGGTGTCTCCGTAACCGCCGTCGGCCACGGCGAGGGGGACATCGAGGCCCCAGGACCGGGTCTCGTCGATCATGTCCAGGGCCAGTTGCCACTTCTCGACATGGCCCACGTCCGGCGGGATGCCGCAGCGTTCGCGGCAGAGCCACCTTGGCGGGCTCGGCCTGCGGCGAGGCGGGATCCCAGCTCCTGGGGAGGAACAAGCGCCAGTCGATCGCCGCCGAGGCGGTGTCCGAAGCCAGGTGCAAGAACACGCCCGCCTGGCAGTTGGTCACCTTGCCGGCGGCGCCGGTGTACTGCCGCGACACACACGCCGACGCATCGCCGTCCTTGAGGAAGCCCGTGTCATCGATGATCAGCACGGTCGGCTTGATCGCCGCGGCCATCTTCCATGCCAGCCGGGCCCTCGCATGCGCCGGATCCCACGGGCTGGTGGTGATGAAATGGGCCAGGGCCTGGCGGTTGCCGTCCTCACCCAGCCGGGCGGCCATCGGCTCCACCGACTTGCGCCGCCCGTCCAGCAGCAGTCCCCGCAGGTACACCCCGCCCCACCGACGCTGATCCGCCCGCGCGAACGGCTCGAACACATCCGCCGCGAAGTCCTCCAGACGGCACCGGACCTCATCCAACTCCCCAGGTGTCACACACCGGTCAACGACACAGCCCCTCAACCGCACACGCCACCAGCGAATGCACCTGACCAAGCCCTACTAGGGCGCGTATCTGGTTTCGATCAATCTGCCGGATCTGGCCCCGTGGTGGGGTGGATCCGGTAGATCGTCGTGTATGACGCGTGCGCAACTGACTGATGCCGAGTGGGCGTTGATCGAGCCGTACCTGCCGGTCGGCGAGCGCGGTCCGTACCCGGAGCGGCTGCGGCAGCAGTTCGAGGGAGTGATCTGGCGGTTCAGGGCGGGTGCGCAGTGGCGTGAGGTGCCGAGTGAGTTCGGCGCCTGGACGACTGTGTCCAACCGGTTCCGGCAGTGGCGGGACGCCGGGGTCTTCGAGGCGCTTCTGGAGGGGATGATCGCGGAGGCCGCGAAGCGGGGTGAGGTGGACTTGTCCCTGGTCAGTGTGGATTCCACCACCGCCCGGGCTCACCACGACGCTGCCGGGATGCACCTCGGCCAAGAGGTCATGGCCGCCCTGGAGAAGGCGGCCGCCGAGGAGGAGAATGCCCGCCAAAAGGGGGCAGTCCGGAAGGACAAGACGGGCAGGGTGCTTTAGCTGATCCCGAGCGGGAGGAACGGCGACGTATCCGGCGCCGGCACAAGGCCCGCCTGAAAGCAGCCCTGCTCGGACGCTCGAGGGGCGGGCAGACCAGCAAGATCCACGTCGCCGCCGACCGCAAGTGCCGCCCGCTGGTCTTCGTCCTGACCGCCGGCCAGGCGGCGGACAGCCCGCAGTTCATCCCGGTACTCAAGAAAGTCCGGGTGCCCGGGCCGGTCGGCCGCCCCCGGACCCGGCCCGACGCTGCTGCCGGCGACAAGGCCTACTCGTCCCGCGGCAATCGCTCCTACCTGCGCAAACGACGCATCAAGGCGGTCATCCCGGAGAAGAAGGACCAGGCCGCCAACCGCAAGAAGAAGGGCAGCCGGGGCGGCCGGCCCGTCAGCCACGACACCGCGCTCTACAAAGAGCGGAACACAGTCGAGCGTCTGATCAACAAGCTCAAGGCGTGGAGAGGCATCGCCACCCGCTACGACAAGACACCCAAGAGCTACCTCGCCGGAGTCCACCTGCGCGGCTCGATGATCTGGATCAAGGAGCTCGCGCGGGCCACCCCTTGATCAAAACCAGATACGCGCCCTAGTGCTTCCATGTCGCGGAGTTGGCGGCCTCGGAATCGGCGTAGTTGCCCCAGGTGACATGCATGGCCGACGCGATCTGCCCCAGCACGCCCTCCGGCGCGAACAGACCCGCAGCGGCCGTGTTCCATTCCTGCTGCAGTCCGTCGTAGTACGCGTGGGCCTGGCCCATCCAGGTCGCTTCGAGAGGCTGCAGCTTGCTCCAGAGCGCATGCAGCTCTTCGGTGATCGTCTGCGCCTTCGCGTTGATCGTGGCGCCTGCAGCCTCAAGATCAAGCGGCACCTTGATCGGCGTTCCCTCGATTCCGGACATGTCCCTCTCCTCTGCGCGATGTGTCGGTGAAGCAGCGGTTGCGGTCGTTGGGTGACCAGTCACCGGAAATGAGCGCCCGGGATCGTGCCGTGCACGCTGGTGAGGCCCCTGATGTTTGCGTCCTCGGCATCGGTGTAGTTGACGTAGTTGCCGCGCAGGCCGCTGCCGATGTCGCGGAGCGCGTTCTCAAGCATGGTCGAGAAGATGTCGTAGTCAGTCATGAGGGCCGCGAAGGTCTGGGAGGCGATGCCATTCCACTCGGCCTCCAGCCCCTGTACGTAGGACTTGAGTTCCTGAAGCTGCGCCTGGACCTCGTTGGCGGTGGCGTCGCAGGAGGTCGCGGCGTCCTGGACATCCTGCGGGAGTACTCGGAAGTCGTCTGCCATCGTCTTTCCCCCAGGGGATGTAGGAATGCCGGGCAGGATGCCTCCTGCCGCGTCGGCTGGTGCGCTCCCCGGAGGGCGTGGGTCGCCGCCTGGTCTCCGACAGAGCGTCCCGGCAGTCTCACAGAAAGCGGCGCCGAGCCTCCTCGGTGCTGCCTAACCAGGGCCGATCGGCCGGGCTCCGTGTCCCTTGGGACATCCGAACGGCTCCCCTTCGGGCACCCGCCGGCCCTGCCCAAGCTCCGGCCCCGCCTCGCCGGATGCGACTTCTTCGTCGCCGAGATCACCTGGGCGGCGGTAGGCGGAAGCTGAGCACCCTCGTCGCCATCACCGGAGTCCTGACGTTGGTTGTCTACGCCATCCCGGGCGTGGTGCTGGTATCGCTGCGCGATCACCTGACCGGCTATTCCCGCCTGCGGCGCGACGTCCAGCCTCCCGGCGCTGTCCGGCTCGGCCACATCCAGTCAGACGAACCGAGCGCTTCCCGTCTTGACCAGCGCGTCGATCCCGGGCGACGAACCACCATGCGTACCGCATCCACTGCTTCTTGTGCTTGCGTTCGTGGCGTATGCGGCTCCGGGACGTGTAGCGGTTGCTACTGGTGAAGTATGTGGTGCCGAGCGTGGTGCCGCCTCGTGCGTGGAGGCCGATGCCTCCGGTGCAGACACGCGTACCGTAGCGGTAGCGGCATCTGTAGCTCAGGTAGCGGGTCCCGATCTGCACGAGCCCGAGCTCACCTGGTCCAGGGCGCAAGCCCCGCCGACCGCCGCGGCCGGGTCGTGCCGTGCACACCGAGTCGGACGGCACCTACGGAGTCCCGCGCATCACCGCCGAACTCCGCGAGGACGGCGAGCGCGTGAACCACAAGCGCGTCGCCCGCGTCATGCGGACCATCGGGCTCGTCGGCCTGCGCCTGCGCAAGAAGCACCGCACCACGATCCCGGACCCGGCCGCCAGCTCCGAAGCGGTGATCCACATCGCCTCGATCGACAACCTCACCAAGCGCATAACGGACGAGACCACACCCACCTGGCGAGGCACCAACTAGGATGTAAAGGGCAATCCGCCTAGATCAAACGCCCTCTGAGAGTCGGTGACGGCCGTGGTCAGGGGGCGGCTCCTTGCCCTCCAGCCATTCGGCTGAAGCCGGTGCCGACGGCCCCGAAGCACCCACGACCGCCGGAGCGGGGAACGGCGGGACCGAGCGGGACGGCCGGTGGGCACCTTCGGCTTCACCGCCGTCCCGCCGACCTCGCTCCGGGCGGCGTTCAGAACACCAACGGACGCGGCTTGTGCTGGATGCTGATCCAGTGGTGGGTGGTGAAGTCATCGGCGACCCATCTGCCGCCGAAGCGACCGACACCCGACGCTTTCTCGCCTCCGAAGGCGGCGTGTACGTCGTCATGGACGGTGGTGTCGTTGATATGGGTCATTCCCGCCTCCACCTGCTGGGCGAACCGCATGCCGCGTTCCACGTCGCGCGTGAAGACGCCGCTGGACAGGCCGTATTCCGTGTCGTTGGCGATGCGCAGGGCGTCCGCCTCGCCGTCCGCGCGGATCAGCGTAGCCACGGGTCCGAAGACCTCCCGGGCAGCAGTGGCGACGTAATTGTCACCCAGAAGTACATGGGGCGGCAGAACACGACCGGTCGGGCCCGTCGGTTCGCCGGACAGCAGCAGCCGCGCCCCGCCCGCCACCGCCTCGGCCACCTTGTCGCGGATGCCGTTGAGCTGCTTGTCATTGATGACCGGGCCGAGCTGGGTGGCTGCCTCCCGCGGGTCGCCGGTCCGTAGCGCGCGGGCGAGCTCGACGAAACGATCTACGAAATCGCTGTACACGGATGTGTCCACGATGACCCTGTTCGTGGCCATGCAGATCTGTCCCTGGTGGTAGTAGCTGCCGAACACCGCGCACTCCGCCGCCCGTTCGAGGTCCGCGTCGTCCAACACCACGAGCGGTCCGTTGCCACCGAGCTCCAACGCGAGCTTCTTCACTCCCGCCTTGGCGGCGATGCCCCGGCCGACGGGGGTGGAGCCGGTGAACGAGACGACCCTGGGAATCTCGTGCTGCACCATGTAGTCGCCGACATCATGGCCCTTGCCGATGACGACATTGAGGAGGCCCGAGGGTAGCCCGGCCTCCTCGTACACTTTGGCGAGCAGCAGGCCTCCCGTCACCGGGGAATCCTCGGCCGGTTTGAGTACGACGGCGTTGCCCAGCGCCAGAGCGGGGGCGACGGAACGATTGGACAGGTACATCGGGAAGTTCCAGGGACTGATGACCGTGACCACCCCGGCGGGCTTGCGGTAGACCCGGTTCTCCTTGTCGGGGACATCCGTACCGACTGTGTCGACGACGTCGGCAGTGTGTCCGACCGCGGCGGCGGTGACGGCTGCCACGATGGCGACCTCCACGGCGGCCCGGTCGCGGGTGGCTCCGATCTCGCGGGTCAGCCAGTCCGCGAGCTCGTCGGCACGCTTCATGACAATGTCCGCCGCCCGCTGGAAGACCGCTGCCCGCTGTTCGGGGGCGGTGCGCGCCCAGGCCCGCTGTGCCTCCCGTGCGGCGTCGTAGGCGAGATCCACATCGCCGGTACCCGCCAGCGGGATCTCGGTGAGCACTTCTCCGCTGTAGGGATCGCTGTCGGTGAGTAGGCGACCGGCGCTGCCGGGGCGCCATTGGCCGGCCAGCGGCATCAGATCGAATCCGGTGTAGGGGTCGGTGATGTCGGACATGGCAGTTCCTCCTGGTGAGGTCGCTCAGGGAAGGGAGGGCCGGGTTGAGCCACAGGACCTCTCACCGCTTGGCGGCGGGGACCTGGGCGGGGAGTAGATGGGACGGCAGGGCGCCGAGTTGCTGGAACTGCCCGAACTGGTCGATCACGATCCAGTTCTCGACCACCTTGCCGTCGCGGAAGTGGAAGAGGGCCAGGGCCTGGACAACTACTCGCCTGTCCGCGGGCGGAACGCTGCTGTATCGCGATCCCGACGCGACGAGCGTACGTACGTCCCGGGGGCGTGGCTTGAGTCATGCGACTGCCGCCCTCGGCAGGTCGTTCGACATCAGCCTCGCGAACCTGACGGCCTACGTCGTCACCCTGCCGGCGGCTCGTGGTCGCCGCGGGCCCTGGGAGACCGCTATGACGGGGCGGATCCTCCTGATCGGCCGTCGTCTGGTTCGCGGTGGCTTCCACACTCTGCGCCGTTGTGCCTGGCCCGGACGCCTCACCTTGGCACGCGTGTTGCGCGGGAACGGATGCGTGCCGCCACTATGATCCGCAATCCCCCGCGCCGCTGGGGCAACGGATCAGCACGCGCGGCTGCACCGCGCGAAAGACGCTCCGCCGTCGTCCGGGGTCCTGCACCATCCGCCGCACGCCGCCGGCATCACCGAATCCTGAATCCCACAACTCGCGGGTCCGCGTCGCGCTGATGGGACGAATTTCCGTACACGGCGGAGGAGGGGACAGTCACATGACGGAAGTCCGTGATACGCCGCCCCACTTACCGTCTGGGTATCGGCGCGATGAATTCGCCGCTGTTCCGGCCCAGTTGTGCAAGTGGGCTCCTCACTCCGGGAAAGGGAAAGCCATGCCCGTTCGCCTTCGCCCCCTCAGGCGACGCTGGATGTACCCCGTTCTGACCTTCAGCGCGGCCCTCACCGTGTTCCTGCCGAACGCGGTCGGCGCGGCTGCCACCGAGGGCAGCATCTCCGAGAACACCACCAAGCCCACGATCGTCTTCGTGCACGGGGCTTTCGCCGACTCCAGCGGGTGGAACACCGACATCGCGGATCTGCAGCGCCTCGGCTACCCGGTTGTCGCGGCGCCGAACCCGCTGCGCGGTCTCACCAGCGACGCCGACTACGTGCGCTCGATTCTGCGGACGATCAGCGGACCGATCGTGCTGGTCGGGCACTCCTACGGCGGCGCGGTCATCACCAACGCGGCCCGTGGAGTCGACAACGTGAAGGCACTGGTGTATGTGGGGGCATTCGTACCCGACAAGGGGGAGAGCCTTGCGACCGTACTCGATCCGCACCAGTACCCCGGTTCCCTGCTCGGTCCCGACACGACCCTCACGCGCCCTGCTCCGAACCCGTCCGCACCGGCCGGCCAAGACGCGGACATCTACATCAAGCCCGAGGACTTCCGGAAGGTGTTCGCCGCCGACGTGTCCGCCACCGAGTCCTCGGTGATGGCCGCCACGCAGCGGCCGCTGTCCTACACCGCGGAAACCGAGATGTCCGGCGATCCGGCGTGGAAGACCATCCCGTCCTGGGACCTCGTCACGCTGAACGACAAGGCCATTCCGCCCGCAGGTCAGCAGTTCATGGCCGAGCGCGCGCATGCCCACGTCGAGTACGTGGACTCCTCGCACGCCGTCATGGTGTCCCACCCGCAGGCGGTCCTGCGTATCGTGCTCGACGCCGTACGCCACGACGGCTGACGCCGCTTCCCTCCCCGGGCGGTGTCGCCGCGGCACGAGTAGGCAAGAAGGTGCACAAGACGGCCGTGGGGCCACCGGGTTGCCGGCGGCCCCACGGCCGTCTCATGCGCCTGTAGTCGTTGGCGTCAGCATGATCGCGTCGGCCCACTCCAGGTCGTCGAGAATCGCGACGGGCACGTGCTGGGTGGCGGCCTGGTGGTCGGACCAGCCCTGACTGGCGGCGATGGCTCCCGCCGGCGCCAGTTCCTCGACCTTGCGCAGCCGCACCTCGGCCCCCGCCTTTTCCGCGGCTGTCGCCGCGGCCTTGGCGAGTTCGAAGACGGTTCCGGTGGATGAGTAGTAGATGACGGCCACGTTTACCGCATAGTCCATGACGACTCCGTGGGGCTCGGACCAATTCGAGGTCGAGAACAGCCTCGCGGTTTCCGAATCTCCGGGCATCGGTCATCCGACTGAGGTCGCGCTTCGACGCGGCGTACCGGCGGCGCGGCAGCTGCGCGGTGAGTTCGTCCGTCGCGGGGCAGAAGCCGGCTGTGACGTTCTCCAAAAGGTCGCCTCCGGGTCCGGACCCGGTATCTCACCGGAATTCACGTGAATGTGCAGTCGTTTGACGGAAGCCTGGGGCGACGCGAAGGCGGTGCGATGGCGGGAGTTCCGGTACCCGGCAACGGGCACCCGGTGCGCCCCTCTCGAACAGGCGATGTCCTTCAGGTGCCGTGGAAGGAATGCTCATGACCGTCCAGGAGAACCGCACAACACGACAGGGAACCCAGTGCTGCTCGTGCGTGCCGGACGTCGCGTGCGCCTGCGCCGGCTTCATCGAATGCCACGCGATCGGTGACCTGGTCACTCTTCTGAACCGTGCCGCTACCCAGAGCGGGCTGGCTCCGCAGGATCTGCTGGAGAACATAGGCGACGAGGCGCTCGCCGCTCTGTATCTCAGTTGCGCAGTGGATGTCCGCGCACGCGCCGCGACGGCGCTGCGCAACGTGCCTGGCGCTCGGTGACGGATGTGCCGACCCGGCCGTGGACCCTCCGCTGGTGTGGCACGGGCACACGCGGCCCTGACCGCCGTGACGGGCACAACGAAACGGTCACCGGGGCTGCCGACCCGGTGACCGACGACCTTCCGATCAGCCGATGCCGTTGTCCCCGTTCACACGGATCACGACTTTCCCGCGGGGATGCTGCGTCTGCAGGGCCTCATAAGCGGTACGCGTCTCGGACAGGGGGACGACACGGTCCACGACCGGAGTGAGGCGGCCGTCGTCGATCAGCCGGGCGACGGCCTCCAGAGCGGTGCGGTCCGGTTCGACGACGAAGAACACCCCGCGTGCTCCGTGCGAGCCGGCGTCGTCCGGATCGGGGGGCTGCACGATGCTGACCAAGGTCCCGCCAGGCCGCAGCACCGCCCACGAGCGGGCCTGTGTGTCGCCGCCGACCGTGTCCAGCACGACGTCGGCCCCGCTCACGTGGTCCTCGAAGCGGTCGTCGGCGTAGTCGAAGACCTGGTCCGCGCCGAGCCGTGCGACGAATTCCAGGTCTCGTGCGGAAGCGGTTGCCGTGACTCGCGCGCCGAGCGCTGCGGCGATCTGCACGGCGAAGGAGCCGACGCCTCCGGCCCCGCCATGGACCAGGACGTGCTGTCCGGCTGCCACCGAGCCATGGCCGACCAGCGCCTGCCAGGCCGTGAGCGCCGCCAGCGGGACGGCCGCCGCGTCGGCGTGGTCCAGCCGGGACGGCTTCGCTGCCAGTGCCTCCGCGGGAACGGTGACGTACTCGGCAGCGGCTCCGTCACGTGTGAACGGGATCAACCCGTACACCTCGTCTCCGACAGCGAGGCCCGTCACCGTCGAACCGAGCTCGGCCACGACCCCGCTGACCTCGTGGGAGGGGACGACCGGTGTCCGGTCACGGCCGGTCCCGTCGAAGCTGTCGGTCCAGGTGGCGTCCCAGGAGAGCTCCCCGGTGGTGATGGAGGCGGCGTGGACGGCGACGAGTACCTCGCCCGCACCTGGTTCGGGACGCGGCGCGGTCTCGTACACCAGTTGCTCCGAACCGCCCCGCTTGTGGGCTCGAACAGCACGCATGGTGCTCATCAGTCAATCACTCCTTGCGCTGAGGGCGGTGTTGCGACCGGCCCTGGCCCCGAGTCAACGGCTGGACTCGCTGCGGGCGTATCGTTCCTGTTCAGGATGCGGATGGTCAGGAAAAGCCGTCTCCGTCATATGACTGAAACCCCCGGCGGTGGCCTGCGCATGATCGCCTCGCGGGTCGCCTCGGGCAGTCCGCCCGGATGCCTTACCGTTCCCGATGGGTCAGCGCGTACCGTCGGCAAGAGCCCCGCACAGATTGTCGTCGATGCGTCCGATGTGGTCTCCGCCCCCGTTGATCGCAGGGCCGAGGGCTTTGGACGGCACAGGAACGAAGTCCGGCAGCTCTGTCCCTGTCGTCGAATCGGGGGTTCCGGACAGCATCCCTCCCGTCAGGGAGGAGGCGGCTGGCACGGAACCCGCCAGGGCCGCTCTCGTCAGGAACATACGGCGCGCTGTTGTCCCGCACCACGCGTGCATGGAGTTGGTCACGGCGTTCCCCTCTGGAGTGGACGCCCCCCGGAAGCGGCTGCGGTCCGTGGTGCCTCCCGTGCGCGCCAAGTGATTGCCTCAGACAGGGCCTCCGGGCAGCGGAGCTGCATGAGCCATCCAACTGCGCCCCGAGGCGGGGCATTCGGGCCGATGGGCAGGCCATCGCTACCACAGCAGTGTCACAGAACCAGTGCCCTGGGTGCCCTGGTTCGGTGCACGGTCATGTGCCGCTGAAGGTGTCCGCGCCTCATGCGGCCCCAGTTCAACGGCGCGTCCCGCATCGCCCGTCGCAGTCAGATGACTGAAGCGAGGACGCCCGTCGCGCACGGACTCTGTGTACAGCAGTGCCGACACCGGCTGAAGGAGCCCTTCCGTGGCCGAGCCTCTGACCGACGAGTCGCAGGACGACCTCGCCGTGGTCCGTGCCGTTTACGACTTCATCAACGGGACGAACCCGGACGGAGCTTCCCTGGCGGACCCGGACATCACCGTCTACCAGACGGAGGAGCTGCCGTGGGGCGGCTCGTACACCGGTCTCGCCGGATTCCAGAAGTTCTACCAAGCCGTATCGAACGCCATCCACAGTGAGGTCGAGACCGAGGCGCTCTACCAGGCAGGGGACCGGGTCGTCCAGACCGGCCGGACCCGTGGCGCCGCCCGCGCCACCGGCAAGCCTTTCGATGCCAGGGAGGTGCACATCTGGCAGGTGCGCAACGGCCGCATCGTGAGTCTCGAAATCTATGTGGACACATCCGTCCTGCTGGAAGCCGTCAAGCCGTAGTCGTTCGCCCACATATGACCGAAGCAGGCAGCCGTGTCACCACGACGGTGGTTGGCGCCGAAATACGTCCTGGCAGGAGATGGTGGAGGAAATGGGTCAGCCGACTCGCGTCGTGATCGTCGGCGGCGGGTTCGCCGGATATCAGGCGGCTCGTTCGCTGGTACGTGCGTTGCCAAAGCGTGGCAGCGACATCGAGATCGTCCTGTTGAACCGGACGGATTATTTTCTCTACCTCCCGCTGTTGCCCGAGGTGGCCGCGGCCGCGGTGGACCCGCGGCGCGTGACCGTATCGCTGCCGGCGACGTTGCCCGGGGTCCGCCTGGTGCTCGGCACCGTGGATTCCGTGTCGCTGGAGCAGCGGCAGGTCCTCTACACGGACCCCGAAGGCGCCAGGCGGACTCTCGGATACGACCGGCTGATCCTCGCGGTCGGCAGCGTGAACAAGCTGCTCCCCGTTCCCGGCGTCGCGGAGTACGCCCACGGCTTTCGTGGCGTCGCCGAAGCCCTCTACCTGCGGGACCACGTCATCAGGCAGATGGAACTCGCCGCCGCCAGCAGCGACGTCGCCGAACGCGATGCCCGATGCACCTTCGTCGTGGTCGGTGCCGGGTACACCGGTACCGAAATCGCCGCCCAGGGACCACTGTTTACCCGAGCGATCGCCGTTCGGCAGCGCGAACTGAGGGGCCAGAAGGTCCGCTGGATACTCCTGGACCTGGCACCGAAGGTGCTGCCCGAACTGGATCCGCGCCTGTCCCGGGCGGCGGACCGGGTACTGCGGCGTCGCGGTGTCGAGGTGCGCATGCACACCTCCGTGCGGGAGGCCACTCCTGAGGGCGTTCACCTGACCGACGGGGAGTTCGTTCCGACGAAGTCGATCGTCTGGTGTGTGGGCGTCCGTCCCGACCCCCTCCTGCAGGGAACCGGTCTTCAGGTGAACAGGGGCAGGCTCGTGGTGAGCCCGACCCTCGAGGTGCCCGGTCACCCCGAGGTGTTTGCCTGCGGTGATGCCGCCGCCGTGCCTGATCTGACCCGCCCTGGTGAGGTGACAGGGATGACAGCGCAGCATGCCAGTCGTCAGGGGGTGCTCGCCGGGCGCAATGTCGCGGCATCGCTCGGTTACGGACGCCGGCGCCCGTACAAGCACCACGATCTCGGCTTCGTGGTCGACCTCGGTGGCGCGCAGGCGGCGGCCAACCCGTTCCACATCCCGTTGTCCGGATGGCCTGCGAAGGCCGTCACCCGCGCCTACCACCTGATGGCGATGCCGGGCAACCGACTCCGCACGGCAACCGACTGGTTCCTCGACGCGATCCTGGGCCGCCAGACCGTACAACTCGGCCTGGTGCGCTCCGCCGCCGTCCCCCTGGACACCGCAGCGCCCGACCAGCACGTTCCGCCGATCGGTGAAGGCGCACGCAAGTGAGGTGCGCCGTCGGGAAGCCGGGCAGCGCGCAGAGTTCGAAGCCGAATGTGAATCAGTCGACGGAGGTCGAACATCATGGGTGAGCGGATGAAGTTGATGGTGTCCCGCTGGTTGGTGCAGCCGATCTTGGTCAGGGCGTGCGCCCGGGGGCGCATGCGCGCGTAGGCTCCGCTCCCTGCTCATCAGACGGGCCACCGTGCAATTCTCCCTGGTAAACGGCGTGTTCAGCCCGGGAGGTGCACGATGGCCCTGACCCAGCATGACTTACTCCGCCTGCTTGAGTCACTACGTTCAGCGGACGGCCTCGAACTGGTCCGCTCAGTGGCCGAGCGGATGCTGCAGGAGCTGATCGAGGCCGAGGCGAGTGCGAAGATCGGCGCGGAGTGGAACGAGCACGCCGATACCCGCACCGCCTACCGCAGTGGCCACCGCGAGCGGACGCTGACCAGCCAGGCCGGCGACCTGGACCTGGCCATCCCCAAGCTGCGGTCGGGCAGCTTCTTCCCGAGCCTGCTGGAGCGGCGGCGCCGGATCGACCAGGCCCTGTACGCGGTCATCATGGAGGCGTACGTGCACGGCGTGTCCACCCGGTCGGTCGACGACCTGGTCAAGGCCCTCGGCGCGGACACCGGGATCTCCAAGAGCGAGGTCTCCCGGATCTGCGGCGACCTGGACGTCCAGCTGACCGCGTTCCGCAACCGGCCTCTGGACCACGTGCGCTTCCCGTACATGTACCTGGACGCGACCTACTGCAAGGCCAGGGTCGAGCACCAGATCGTGTCCCGGGCCGTGGTGATCGCCACCGGGATCACCGAGGACGGCGGCCGCGAGGTGCTGGGGGTGATGGTCGGCGACAGCGAGACCGAGGTGTTCTGGACCCAGTTCCTGCGTTCCCTGCGCGAACGCGGCCTGAGCGGGGTCCGGCTCGTGATCGGCGACCATCATTCGGGACTGGTCAAGGCCATCCGGAAGGTCATGCTCGGGGCCGCCTACCAGCGTTGTCGTGTTCACTTCCTGCGCAATGTCTTCGGCGTGATCAGCAAGGAGTCGGCCGAGATGGTCGCCGCGACGATCCGCACGATCTTCGCCCAGCCCACCGGCGAGACGGTCCGTGCCCAACTCGACACCGTTGCCGACATGCTCGGCGGCCAGTTCCCCAAGGTCAAGGCGATGCTCCTGGAAGCGAAGGAGGACCTGACCGCGTTCGCGGTCTTCCCCGAACGCCACTGGAAGAAGATTCAGTCCACCAATCCACTGGAGCGGGTCAACCGCGAGGTCAAGCGCCGCGTCGACGTCGTCCAGGTCTTCCCCAACGACGACGCGCTCCTGCGACTGGTCACCGCCGTCCTGTTCAAACTGCACGACGAATGGATCGCCTTCCCCCGCCGCTACCTGCCCGAGGGAAGCATGGATCAGCTTTACCCCGCCGAGCTCCCCGACAGCGCCCCCGCGCTACCGAACACCACCAACACGCCCTGACCAAGATCGGCTGCACCAACCAGCGGGACGCCATCATGAAGTTGGGACAGGTGGCGCGTGAGGGCTACCGGACAGTGCTGGAAATGGAGCGGTACGTCCGGTCGAATGTCGACAACAAGCTGCTGTTCCTGATCCAACTGCGAGCGTCGGTCCTGAACGGGTGCGCGTACTGTGTCGACTCACACAGCCACGACCTGTTCGAAGCGGGAGAGAACGTTCAGCGCGTCCTGGGAGTGACGGTATGGCCTGAGTTCCCGTATTTCACGCCGCAGGAACGGGCCGCTCTCGCCCTGACCGACGCCGTGACACGGCTGGACGAGGACGGTGTGCCGGACGAGGTGTGGGCCGGTGCAGAGGAGTTCTTCACGGAGAAGGAGATCGCCGACCTCATCCTGGCCATCGGCACGATCAACGTGTGGAACCGTATCGGCGTCAGTACGAGAATGCGCCCCCCGCTGAGGAAGTGACGAGCGACCGGCGGGCCGCTCGCCGTACACACCGGACGCCGCTTCCGTGCCCCTCGAGTGGACTGGCCCGCCGTGGATTTGGAGCCACTCATTCTGCTCCGCGATCACCCGCACCCCCGTCAGGGGCCGCATCGGTGTTCGCGTCTCAACAGCCTTGCCGCCGCCCTCGAACCCTACGTCCACCGATGCCGAGAGTGGCGCCGGCCTGGTGAACTCGCTCGTCCAAGGCGGCGGTGGCACGCGCCGAGGCATTCCGGAAAGACATGGACGCACGCCAACCAAGGAGGCGTACGGATGACCAACCTCAAGATCATCGTGGCCAGCACCCGGCCGGGCCGGGTGGGGCTGTCCGTCGGACTCTGGGTCGAAACGGAGGCCACGGCGCACGGTGGCTTCTCGACGGTCGAGTTGATCGATCTCCGAGAGGTCAACCTCCCTTTCATGAACGAGCCCAACCATCCCCGACTTGGCCAGTACACGCATCAGCACACTCGTAACTGGAGCGCCAAAGTGGATGACGGTGACGCCTTTGTGTTCGTGATGCCCGAATACAATCACGGGTACAACGCGGAATTGAAGAACGCGATCGACTATCTGTACCGGGAATGGCGATACAAGCCGGTCGGCCTCGCCAGTTACGGCGGTGTCGCGGCAGGCACCCGGGCAGCCCAAATGGTCAAGCAGGTCGTCACGGCGCTCAAGATGGCCCCGGTTGCTGAGGCGGTCGCTCTGCCGTTCGTCGGCCAGTTCCTCGATGAGGACGGCAACGTCGCACCCAGTGACGCGATGACCGCCTCGGCCAAGAACATGTTCGACGAGCTGATCCGAGTGAGCCAGGCTCTGGAACCGCTACGCGCGGCCCGGCCGACGCCGCACGGCTGACCGTCGGCGGCCGCCGACGGCGCTGGAAACCGACCAGCGAGGTCACCCACCGCACCCAGCGGTCCCTGCGCGCCGCCGAACTGGCCGTCGAACGCGCCCGCTACCAAGCCGACCGTGCCGAACGCGCCCATTCCATCTGCGAGCCGGAGAACCGCCTGGTCGCCCGCACCCTGGAGAGCCGCTGGGAGACGCGCCTGGCCGAACTGGCCGAGGCCGAGCAGGCTCTGGCTGAACTCCGCGCCGCCCAACCCGAGCTGCCCGAACCCGCCGCACTGAAACAACTCCTCGGTGACGTCCAGACCCTGTGGCACGCATCGACCACCACCGACCGCGACCGCAAACGCCTGCTGCGGACCCTGATCGCCGACGTCACCGTGCTGCCCGAGTCCGACCCGCAGTGCATCCGGATCGGCGTGCGGTGGCACACCGGCGCCACCGACGAGTTCACCGTCGCGACCCGCGAACCGCGCACTGAACTACCCGCAGTGCAGATCATCCGCGAGCACGGCACCCGCATGCCGGACACGGAGCTGGTCGCCCTGCTCAACAGCCGTGGCCTGACCACGGCCCGCGGCAAGCCCTTCACCATCGCCTCGATGCGCTGGACCCGACAGAACCACCACCTCCCCGCGCCCAGCACCCCACGCCCGGACGAGCTCACCGTGTCGCAAGCAGCACGACGACTCGGCATCAACGCCAGCGCGGTCTACCGCTGGATCATCCGCGGCAAGCTCGCCGCCCGCCATACCCCCGTCGGACGCCTCTGCGTCCCCTGGGACCTGCAGACCGAGGCCGCCTGCCGATCTCTGATCGCAGCATCAGCGCAGATCAAGTCCAAGCCATCGCCTATCACTTCAGGAGGGGGGTATGAAGGCAGCATCTCGGTGCGGCCAGCGGTTCCGGAGTACTGCCGTTGCACGCCGGCCGAACGGATGCCCTTCTTCAGAAACCCGGTGTCATCGACGATCAGGACGGCATCCCGGTCTCCGAGGTGTTCCACCACGTAGTCGCGTACGTCGTCCAGGACCTCGTCGGCGTCCCACTCGATCCGGTTCAGCAACCGGTGGATGCGGTCCGGCCCGGCATGGCCGGCCTCCTCCGCCAGTGTCCCGCCGTTCTTCCGCTCCAGCGGCGCAACCAGCCCCCTCATATAGGCCAGCGCCGACTGACGCGGCTCCTCGCGGTTGAACCGGTGCACGAACCGCTCATGCAGTACGCCCAGCTCTCCGGCCCACAACCTGACTTCAGCAAGGTCCCCACCCATAACCACACCAACGAACGAGCTGGCCAGCAGTCACGGCAAGCACCGTTGCAGTACTAGCGGCGCTCGTTCGCCACACGCTCGCAAGGACAGAAGAACCCCGCACCTGGTGCCAGGTGCGGGGTTCTTCGTCGTCGTAGGATGCGCAGCTCCGCTCCGGGAACAGATCGCGTGCGATCATGGTGGCAGGCGCGTCTTCCGCCCCGTCGAGCGCGAGTGCCCCGCTCCCCGCGAGATGCAGGGGCAGGGCGCTCATTCACGTCAGGTCAAGAACCGACAAGTTGGCGAAGCACGTACTGCATGATGCCGCCGTTGCGGTAGTAGTCCGCCTCGCCGGGGGTGTCGATGCGGACGACCGCGTCGAACTCGACGCCGGTGTCGGTGGTGACCTTCACTGTGCGCGGGGTGGTGCCGTTGTTGAGCTCCTCGACGCCGGTGAAGGAGAAGGTCTCCTCGCCGGTGAGGCCGAGGGACTCGGCGGTGGCGCCCTCCGGGAACTGGAGCGGCAGGACGCCCATGCCGATGAGGTTCGAGCGGTGGATGCGCTCGTAGGACTCGGCGATGACGGCCTTGACACCGAGCAGCGCGGTGCCCTTGGCGGCCCAGTCGCGGGAGGAGCCGGAGCCGTACTCCTTGCCGGCCAGGATGACCAGCGGGACGCCCTGCTCGATGTAGTTGCGCGAGGCGTCGTAGATGAACGCGACAGGCGCGCCCTCGACGGTGAAGTCGCGGGTGAAGCCGCCCTCGGTGCCCGGCGCGATCTGGTTGCGCAGGCGGATGTTGGCGAACGTGCCGCGGATCATGACCTCGTGGTTGCCTCGGCGCGAGCCGTAGGAGTTGAAGTCACGACGCTCCACACCGTGCTCGGTGAGGTACTTGCCGGCCGGGGTGTCGGCCTTGATGGCGCCGGCCGGGGAGATGTGGTCGGTGGTGACCGAGTCGCCCAGCTTGGCGAGAACGCGGGCGCCCGCGATGTCCGAGACCGGGGACGGCTCGTGCGCCATGCCCTCGAAGTACGGGGGCTTGCGGACGTAGGTGGACTGAGGGTCCCACTCGAAGGTGTTGCCGGTCGGGATCGGCAGCGCCTGCCACTGGGCATCGCCCGCGAAGACGTCCTGGTAGGACTTGTTGAACATGTCCTCGCCGATGGCGTTCGCCACGACCTCGTTGACCTCGGCCTCGGAGGGCCAGATGTCGGCCAGGTAGACCGGCTTGCCGTCCTGGTCGGTGCCCAGCGCGTCCTTGGTGATGTCCACCTTCATGGAACCCGCGAGGGCGTACGCGACGACCAGCGGCGGGGAGGCCAGGTAGTTCATCTTGACGTCGGGGTTGATGCGGCCCTCGAAGTTCCGGTTGCCGGAGAGGACCGAGGTGACGGCGAGGTCGTGGTCGTTGACGGCCTTGGAGACCTCCTCCGGCAGCGGGCCGGAGTTGCCGATGCAGGTGGTGCAGCCGTAGCCGACGAGGTTGAAGCCGACCTTGTCGAGGTAGGGGGTAAGGCCCGCCTTGTCGAAGTAGTCGGTGACGACCTTGGAGCCCGGGGCGAGGGTGGTCTTGACCCACGGCTTGCGGGTCAGACCCTTCTCGACCGCCTTCTTGGCCACCAGCGCGGCGGCGACCATGACGTACGGGTTCGAGGTGTTGGTGCAGGAGGTGATGGCCGCGACCGTCACCGCGCCGTGGTCGATCTCGTAGGTCGAGCCGTCGGGGGCGGTGACTGTGGTCGGACGGGTCGGTACGCCGTTGGTGGTGGCCGGGGAGTCGGAGGCCGGGAAGGACTCCTTGCCCGCCTCGTCGTCCTCGTCGACGTAGTTGCGCACGTCCCGCGCGAACTGCTGCGCGGCGTTCGCGAGGACGATGCGGTCCTGCGGGCGCTTCGGGCCGGCGATCGAGGGGACGACCGTGGAGAGGTCGAGCTCCAGCTTCTCGGAGAAGTCGGGCTCGGCGGCCGGGTCGAGCCAGAGGCCCTGCTCCTTGGCGTACGCCTCGACGAGCGCGAGCTGCTGCGCGGAGCGGCCGGTCAGCTTCAGGTACTTGATGGTCTCGTCGTCGATCGGGAAGATCGCGGCGGTCGAGCCGAACTCCGGCGACATGTTGCCGATGGTGGCGCGGTTCGCGAGGGAGGTCGCGGCGACACCCTCGCCGTAGAACTCGACGAACTTGCCGACGACGCCGTGCTTGCGCAGCATCTCGGTGATCGTGAGCACCAGGTCGGTGGCGGTGGTGCCGGGCGTGAGCTCACCGGTGAGCTTGAAGCCGACGACGCGCGGGATGAGCATGGAGACCGGCTGGCCGAGCATGGCGGCCTCGGCCTCGATGCCGCCGACGCCCCAGCCGAGCACACCGAGGCCGTTGACCATGGTGGTGTGCGAGTCGGTGCCGACGAGGGTGTCGGGGTACGCCTGGCCACCCCGGACCATGACCGTGCGCGCCAGGTGCTCGATGTTCACCTGGTGGACGATGCCGGTGCCCGGCGGGACGACCTTGAACTCGTCGAAGGCGGTCTGGCCCCAGCGCAGGAACTGGTAGCGCTCCTTGTTGCGGCCGTACTCCAGCTCGACGTTCTGCGCGAACGCGTCGTTCGTGCCGAACTTGTCGGCGATGACGGAGTGGTCGATGACCAGCTCGGCCGGGGCCAGCGGGTTGATCTTCGCCGGGTCGCCGCCGAGCTCCTTGACGGCCTCACGCATGGTGGCGAGGTCGACGACACAGGGCACGCCGGTGAAGTCCTGCATGATCACGCGGGCGGGCGTGAACTGGATCTCCTGGCTGGGCTGCGCCTGGGAGTCCCAGTTGCCGATGGACCGGATGTGGTCGGCGGTGATGTTCGCGCCGTCCTCGGTACGGAGCAGGTTCTCCAGCAGCACCTTCAGGCTGTACGGAAGGCGAGCCGAGCCTTCCACCTTGTCCAGCCGGAAGATCTCGTACGACTCGTCGCCCACCTGCAGCGTGCTGCGGGCGTCGAAGCTGTTCGCCGACACGACAGTCTCCTTCATTGATGTGCGCGTTCCCACCGCATCCTGCCGCCACGACGTCTTGGCCGATCCACTAAGGTAAGGCTAAGTTAGGTAAACCTTACCGGGCTGGCGGCTGCGGTACGCCTCGGCAGATATCTCGATGTCGAGATAACTCTAGTACATGGGCGCGGGCTGGTCATGCCCGGCCCGCGGCGCGCTCTCATCCCATCAAGGCGTTCACTCGGCGAACCCGGTCGGTCGGCCTTCTGTTCGGCGGACCGGGCCGCGTTTACCAGGGGAGGGAGCCTTCGACGTCGAAGTAGCCGCCGGTCGGGCCGTCGGGGGCGACCTGGGCCATGCGCACGATGATCTCGGCACCCTGCTCGACGGTCTGGATGCCCGTGTTTCCGTTGAGGTCGGTGGCCGTGTAGCCGGGCTCGACCGCGTTGACGCGGATGCCGGGGAAGGCCTTCGCGTACTGCACGGTGATCATGTTGACCGCGGACTTCGACGCCGGATAGGCGACCCCCGGGTAGAAGTACGTCGGCGTGTCGGGGGTGGTGACCCGGGTCAGCGAGGCCAGGCCGCTGCTCACGTTCACCACGACCGGGGCGGCGGACCGCCGCAGCAGGGGCAGGAAGGCATGGGTGACGCGGACCAGGCCGAAGACGTTCGTCTCGAACGTCGAGCGCATCAGGTCGGCGGTCACATCCGCGGCGCCGATGACGCTGTTGCCTTCCCCGCGCTCCTCGACCCCGGCGTTGTTGATCAGCACGTCCAGTCCGCCATCGGCCTCGATGGTCTTCGCCGCGGCGGCCACGGACGCGTCGTCGGTGACGTCGATGACGACGGACCGCGCCCCCAGCCGCCCGGCGGCGAGCCGCCCGCGCTCCGGGTCCCGGCTGCCGACGTAGACGGTGTGGCCCGCCGCGACGAGTCGGCGGGCGGTCTCGAAGCCGAGACCCTTGTTCGCTCCGGTGATCAGTGTGGTTGTCATGCCTCCAGGATCCGGCCGGACGACGCGCTCAGCCAGGAGTCCCGTCTTCCTGGGACTGCCAGTACCAGGCAGGTCGGCGCGCGGAGATGCACAGTGGTCGCATGGCGAGTACGGAGTTCGGGCGTACGGTACGGCGTTGGCGCGACCGGGTCTCCCCGGAAGCCGCCGGGCTGCCCGCGGGCGGCCACCGGCGGGCGGCCGGGCTGCGCCGCGAGGAGCTGGCGCTGCTGGCCGGGATCTCGGTCGACTACGTCACCCGGCTCGAACAGGGACGGGCGGCCAACCCTTCGGAGCAGGTCGTCGAGGCCCTCGGCCGGGCCCTGCGGCTGTCCGGCACCGAGCGTGAACATCTCTTCCGTCTCGCCGGGCTGGTCCCGCCGGGGCGCGGCACGGTACCCGCCTACATCACGCCGAGCGTCCAGCGGCTGCTGGACCGGCTGACCGGGACGCCCGTCGCGGTCTACGACGCGGCGTGGACGCTGCTGTTGGCCAACCCGATGCACGCGGCGCTGCTGGGTGACCCGTCCGGCCGGCGCGGCAATGAACGCAACGGGGTGTGGCGCAACCTCGTGGGCCCGGGCAGCCGTGTCCGCCACACCCCCGAGGCCCGGCGCGAGTTCGAGGCCGCACTGGTGGCCGACCTGCGTGCGACCGCGAGCCGCTATCCGGCGGACCAGCGGCTGCGGCGCCTGGTCGCCGAGCTGCGCGCGAGCAGTGACCGGTTCGCCGAGCTGTGGGACTCCGGAGCCGTGGGCCACCACGAGGCCTCGCGCAAGACCGTCGACCATCCCCAGGTGGGCCCCCTGACGCTGGACTGCGACGTGCTCAGCGTCGCGGGCAGCGACCTGCGCATCATGGTCTACACGGCCGAGCCCGGCACGCAGGACGCCGAACGGCTCGCGCTCCTCGGCGTACTCGGCACACAGACGCTCACGGAGCACGGGGCGCAGGAATCGCAGGGGGCACGCCGGGCAGCCGAACAAGGCTGAACGCTCGGGGAGTTCGCGGACAGCCACCGCCCGCTACGGGGTACGGGAACGGGAACGGGACTGGAACGGGATGCGACGCGACCGACGCCCTAAACCGGAAGAAAGAGTCGCGAACTGCCACAAGGGGACCACCGGACGCCCGAACTCCCCTATGTGGGCCCTGTGCTGAGCCTCACTACCCGGATGGGTGCACTCCGTTTTCCTTTATCTCACAACAGATATACGGTCGCGCCATGGCAGACGACTACCTCGTACGCATCGGCAAGCTCATCCGTGACGCCCGGCAGCACCGGGGCTGGACACAGTCGCAGCTTGCCGAGGCACTCGGCACCAGTCAGAGTGCCGTCAATCGGATCGAGCGCGGCAACCAAAACATCAGCCTTGAGATGATCGCCCGAATCGGTGAAGCCCTGGACAGCGAAATCGTCTCTCTGGGCTACGCGGGTCCGATGCATCTGCGCGTGGTCGGCGGACGTCGTCTGTCCGGCTCGATCGACGTCAAGACCAGTAAGAACGCGTGTGTCGCGCTGCTGTGCGCGACGCTCCTGAACAAGGGGCGCACGGTGCTGCGCCGGGTGGCCCGGATCGAAGAGGTCTACCGCCTCCTGGAGGTGCTCGGTTCGATCGGCGTCCGCACCCGGTGGATCAACGACGGGGTCGACCTGGAGATCGTGCCCCCGAGCGAGCTGGACATGGAGGCGATCGACGCCGAGGCCGCCCGCCGGACGCGGTCCATCATCATGTTCCTCGGCCCGCTGCTGCACCGCATGGACACCTTCAAGCTGCCGTACGCGGGCGGTTGCGACCTGGGCACCAGGACCATCGAGCCGCACATGATCGCGCTGCGCCGCTTCGGGCTCGAGATCGCCGCCACCGAGGGCCTCTACCACGCCCAGGTGAACCGCTCGGTCTCCCCCGGCCGCCCGATCGTCCTGACCGAACGCGGCGACACGGTGACCGAGAACGCGCTGCTCGCCGCCGCCCGCCACGACGGTGTGACCGTCATCCGCAACGCCTCCTCCAACTACATGGTCCAGGACCTGTGCTTCTTCCTGGAGGCGCTCGGCGTACAGGTGGAGGGCATCGGCACGACCACGCTCGCCGTGCACGGCGTGCCGAACATCGACGTCGACGTGGACTACTCGCCCTCCGAGGACCCGGTCGAGGCGATGAGCCTGCTGGCCGCCGCCGTGGTCACCGAGTCGGAGCTGACGGTGCGCCGGGTGCCGATCGAGTTCCTGGAGATCGAGCTCGCGGTCCTGGAGGAGATGGGCCTCGACCACGACCGCACGCCCGAGTACTTCGCCGACAACGGCCGTACGCGGCTGGTGGACCTGACCGTGCGGCCCTCCAAACTGGAGGCGCCGATCGACAAGATCCACCCGATGCCGTTCCCGGGCCTGAACATCGACAACGTGCCGTTCTTCGCGGCCATCGCGGCCTCCGCACAGGGCAAGACCCTCATCCACGACTGGGTCTACGACAACCGGGCGATCTACCTCACCGACCTCAACCGGCTCGGTGGGCGGCTGCAACTCCTCGACCCGCACCGGGTGCTCGTCGAGGGCCCGACCCGCTGGCGCGCCGCCGAGATGATGTGCCCGCCCGCGCTGCGGCCCGCCGTGGTCGTCCTGCTGGCGATGATGGCGGCCGAGGGCACGTCCGTGCTGCGCAATGTGTACGTCATCAACCGCGGGTACGAGGATCTGGCCGAGCGGCTCAACTCGATCGGGGCGCAGATCGAGACGTTCCGGGACATCTAGACAGGTGGGGGGGGTGGCGGGGCGAGCCCCGCCACCCCCCACCTGTCCGTCTCAGCCCGCCATAAGGGTGATGTCCTGCTGCCGCATCGCATGGAACAGCGGCAGCGGCAGCCCGCCCGCGCCGGGGCTCAGCTCCATCAGGGTGGCTTCGACATTCGCGCCGCCCGGCGCGAGGGTGCCGGACGCGCGCTTCTCCGAGTTGGTCCAGCGGTGCTCGGCGCCGTCGCAGACCGCCGCGGTGCCGCCGATGCCGTAGCGGATCCGGGTGTCGCCCTGCGACACCGACGAAGACACCAGCACCGGCCCCCTGCTGCTCAGACAGCGGTAGGTGCCGGAGAGGGTGATGGTTCCGTCGGCCGCCACGTGACCGGTCGGGTCGACGGAGACCGCGTCGTACGACTCCGACAGGGCACCGGTGGACACGGCGACGGCGGTCGGGGCGACCAGCAGCAGGAGCGCGGCGCCGGTGGTGGCGCCGATGACCTGGCGCAAGGACATGGAAGTACCTCCTGGAACGTGGGGGTTCCACAGGTACCGGGCGCACGCGCCCGCGACGGTGATCGTCACCCTTTGGTGGCGAGTCCGCTCGGTGGCGAGCCCGTTCCGTGCGTCATGGGACCGTTCGAGAGTTGTCCGCGTGTTGTCACGCTTCTCGACCGGCGGTTCCGATGAGTTCGCCACGGGAGCATGGTCTTAGCCATGCGAGGTGGCGACAGCGCCGCCGGCACTCATCGCGTCCGACGTGGAGGTGCGTCATGTGTTCCCACCGACCTCTGTGCCCGTCCGCGGACTCCAACGCTCCGCACATCGTTTCGGCCCACCCCGAGCAGGGCTGGACCCTGCTGTGCAACGGCGCGATCGTCTTCGACGACAGCGGCGAACTGCTCCCCGACGGCAGCGTGGTCGCTCCGCACCGGGTGTTCGCCCAACAGCTGGCCGTCGCCGCCTAGTCCCTCCGGGGGTTCCGGGGGTTCCGGCGGTTCCGGGGGTTCCAGGAACAGGTTTCTACGGCAGTACCGCGAAGCCGTCGAGTTCGACCAGGGCCTGTTCGTCCCAGAGGCGGGCGGCGCCGATGACGGCCATCGCGGGGTAGTCGCGGCCCGCCAACCGTCGCCAGATGCGCCCGAGTTCGGGGGCGTGGCGGCGATAGTCGGCGACGTCCGTGGCGTAGACCGTGACCCGTGCGAGGTCGGCCGGGGCTCCCCCCGCGGCCCGCAGCGCGCTCAGCAGATTCGTCAGCGCCTTCCCGAACTGCTCCGGGAGGGTCTCGCCGACCACCTTCCCGTCCGTGTCCAGCGCGGTCTGGCCCGCCAGGAACACGACGCGGGTGCCGGTGGCCACGACGGCGTGCGAGAAGCCGGTGGGCGGGGAGAGCCCGGGCGGATTGACGCGCTCGGTGCTCATTGGAGGACCTCCATGGTCTCGGTGCTCACGGGGCCTCCACCGACGCGTACAGCTCCTTGGCGATGACGGCCCGTTGGACCTCGCTCGCGCCCTCGTAGATACGGGGCGCGCGGACCTCCCGGTAGAGGTGTTCGAGGAGATGGCCGCGGCGCAGGGCGCGGGCGCCGTGCAGCTGGACCGCCGCGTCGACCACGTACTGGGCCGTCTCGGTCGCCAGCAGCTTCGCCATCGCCGCGCGCCGGGGCACGTCCGGGGCCCCCGCGTCGTACGCCGCCGCTGCCGCGTAGACCATCAGGCGGGCCGCCTCCGTGCGCAGCGCCATCTCGGCGACCTGGTGGGCCACCGTCTGCAGGTCCTTCAATGTGCCGCCGAACGCCTCCCGCCCGGCCGTGTGCGCGAGCGTCGCCGCCAGCGCCGCCTGCGCCATGCCGACCGCGAAGGCGCCCACGCTCGGGCGGAAGAGGTTGAGGGTGTGCATCGCGACCCGGAAACCGCGGTCGGGTTCGCCGAGCACGTCGTCCGCCGTCACCGGTACGGCGTCGAAGTCGAGGGCGCCGATGGGGTGCGGCGAGAGCATGTCGAGCGGGGTGCCGGTGAGGCCCGGCCGGTCGGCGGGGACGAGGAAGGCGGTGACGCCACGGGCTCCGGCGCCGGGGGTGGTCCGCGCGAAGACGGTGTAGAAGTCGGCCTCGGGGGCGTTGGAGATCCAGCACTTCTCGCCGGTGAGCCGCCAGCGGCCGGAGCCGTCGGCCTCGGCGACGGACGAGGCCTGCGACCCGATGCCGGACGGAGCCTGTGACTCGACGCCGGGCGGGGCGCTGGGCCCCGCGGGCGAGGAACCGTCGGCCTGCGGGCCGTCCCGTTCGGCGCGCAGCGCCAGCGCCGCCGCGTCGGAGCCCGCGCCCGGCTCGCTGAGCGCGAAGGCGGCCACCGCGGTGCCGTCCGAGACCCGGGGCAGCCAGTGCTCGCGCTGGGCCCGGGTGCCGTAGGCGTGCACCGGATGCGCGCCGAGGCCCTGCAGGGCGAGCGCCGTCTCGGCCTCCGTGCAGCCGTGCGCCAGGGACTCCCGCATCAGGCACAGGTCGAGCGCGCCGGAGGTGAACAGCCGGGCGAGCAGCCCGAGCCGGCCCAGCTCGGCCACGAGGGGACGGTTGACGTGGCCGGGCTCGCCCTTCTCCGCCAGCGGGCGCAGCCGCTCCACGGCCAGGGTGCGCAGCTCGGCACACCAGGCGGTCTGTGCCGGATCGAGCGAGAATGCGGTCATTGCCGGTTCCCTCTCCGCCGTCGGGCTGCGGAACCCCAGGTTATCGCGAGACATTGACTGCCGTCACTAACACGATACGCTCCTTGTGCGAGACGTGAGACGCGAGCTGAGAGCCACCAGCCGCGCGCTGCGAGCCCACCACGACAAGGGGGCGAACCTCCATGGACCCCGGCGACACCCCGGAGCCGAAGACCTCGGCCCACGTCGACACCTTCGCCCGCGACCATCTCCCGCCCCCCGAGCAGTGGCCCGAACTCCCCTTCGACCTGCCCGAGCTGCGCTACCCCGAACGGCTGAACTGCGCCGCCGAACTCCTCGGCGACAAGCCTCCGCAGCGCCCCGCCTTCCGTACGCCGTCCGGCGACCTGTGGACGTACGGGCAGCTCCTCGACCGGGTGGACCGGATCGCCCACGTGCTGACCGCCGAGCTGGACGTCGTGCCCGGCAACCGGGTGCTGCTGCGCGGGCCCACCACGCCCTGGCTGGCCGCGTGCTGGCTGGCGGTCCTGAAGGCGGGCGCGGTCGCCGTCACCGTGCTCGCCCAGCAGCGCCCGTACGAACTGGCCACGATGGGCAAGATCGCCCAGGTGACGCACGCCCTGTGCGATGTGCGGTCGGTCGAGGACCTGGCCAGGGCGGAGCTCCCGGGACTGCGGATCACGACGTACGGCGGGGACGCGCCCGACGACCTGCTGCTGCGGATCACGGGCGCGCCCGACGAGCCGTTCACGGCCGTCGACACGGCCGCCGACGATGTCGCGCTGATCGCGTTCACCTCCGGCACCACCGGCCGGCCCAAGGGCTGTGTGCACTTCCACCGCGATGTGCTGGCGATAGCGGACACCTTCTCCAGGCATGTGCTGCGCCCGCACGAGGACGACGTCTTCACCGGCAGTCCCCCGCTGGGCTTCACGTTCGGGCTCGGCGGGCTCGTCGTCTTCCCGATGCGGGCCGGCGCCTGCTCCCTCCTGCTCGAACAGGCCGGCCCGCGGCAGCTGCTGCCCGCGATCGCCGAGCACCGGGTCTCCGTACTGTTCACCGCGCCGACCGCGTACCGCGCGATGCTGGCGGAGCTGGACGGACACGACACGACCTCGCTGCGGCGCTGCGTCTCCGCGGGCGAGAACCTGCCCGCCGCGACCTGGCGGGCCTGGCACACCCGCACCGGGCTGCGCATCATCAACGGCATCGGCGCCACCGAACTGCTGCACATCTTCATCTCCGCCGCCGACGAGCACATCCGCCCCGGCACCACGGGCATCCCCGTACCGGGGTGGCACGCGCGCGTGGTCGACGCCGACGGGGCGCCGGTGCCGGACGGCGAGCCCGGACTGCTCGCCGTGCGCGGCCCGGTCGGCTGCCGCTATCTCGCCGACCCACGGCAGCGGGAGTACGTGCGCGGCGGCTGGAACCTGACCGGCGACACCTACGTACGCGACCCCGACGGCTACTTCCGTTACGTCGCCCGCGCCGACGACATGATCGTCTCGGCGGGGTACAACATCGCGGGGCCCGAGGTCGAGGACGCCCTGCTGCGCCACCCGGACGTGGTCGAGACGGCGGTCGTGGGGCGGGCCGACGAGACGCGCGGGCAGGTCGTGGTGGCGTACGCGGTCCTCAAGGCGGGCGCGCCCAGGGACGCGGAGGCGCTGCGTGTCTTCCTCAAGGCCGAGCTGGCACCGTACAAATGCCCCCGCGAGTTCGTCTTCCTGGACGCGCTGCCGCGCACGGCGACGGGGAAGCTGCAACGCTTCCGGCTGCGCACGGACGCCCCGCCGTCGAGTATGGACACCCCGCCGTCACCTGCGCCGAAGGGTGACTCGTCCACCGGCGGCGGCCCTAAGTGATCTTCGAGCACTAGAGTGATCAACGTGTCAGAGCAGCACGCCCCACGGTCCCTCATCGTCACGTTCTACGGCGCGTACGGCCGCTTCATGCCCGGCCCCGTGCCGATCGCCGAGCTGATCCGGCTCCTCGCCGCGGTCGGCGTCGACGCGCCCTCCGTGCGCTCGTCGGTGTCCCGGCTCAAGCGCCGCGGGCTGCTCGAACCGGCCCGTACGGCGGCGGGTGCCGCGGGGTACGCGCTGTCGCCCGACGCGCGCCAGTTGCTGGAGGACGGCGACCGGCGGGTGTACGCGACGGCGCCCGCCGAGGACGACGGCTGGGTGCTCGCCGTCTTCTCCGTGCCGGAGTCCGAGCGGCAGAAGCGGCACGTCCTGCGCTCACGCCTCGCCGGCCTCGGCTTCGGGACGGCGGCCCCCGGAGTGTGGCTCGCCCCGGCGCGGCTCTACGAGGAGACCCGGCACACCCTGGCGCGGCTGCGGCTCGACCCGTACGTGGAGCTGTTCCGCGGGGAGCACCTGGGCTTCGCGGCGACGGCGGACGCGGTCGCGCGCTGGTGGGACCTGGCCGCGATCGCCAAGCAGCACGAGGCGTTCCTCGACCGGCACGCGATCGTGCTGCGGGACTGGCAGCGGCGCGCGGACACCCCGCCCGAGGAGGCGTACCGCGACTATCTGCTCGCCTTGGACACCTGGCGCCACCTGCCGTACGCCGACCCGGGGCTGCCCGCCGCGCTGCTGCCCCAGGACTGGCCGGGCGCCCGCTCGGCGGCCGTGTTCCGGGCGCTGCACGAGCGGCTGCGGGACGCGGGAGCGAGCTTGACCGAGTCCACTGGCGTATGACGTAGGTCACATCGCGAGGCGCTAAGGGAACCCTCAGGCTCTTCCACCACCCCTCTCCTCATGATCACCGCCGGGCCGGACGTGCCCGCGCTCACCCAGGACGTCCGGGCGGCCGTCTGCCATCTGGCCGACCGGGCGCTGCGCGTCGGCGACCGGGTGCTGGTCAAGCACACGACGCGGACCGTGAAGGCGATCGTCAAGGATCTGGGCGGCGCCGGGGAGCTGACCGCGAACGACCTCGGCCGGATCACCCTGCGCACCGCCGAGCCGCTGGCGCTCGACGACTACGCCGACTCCCGCCTCCCGCCGCACCGGAGCGTTCCTGCTCGTCGACCCGGCGGACGGCTCGACGCTGACGGCGGGCATGGCCGACCTCTCCGCCTAGCGCCACCGCCTGCCGGCGCCGCTACCTTCCAGCACCGCTACCTTCCAGCACCCATACCTTTCGGCGCCCTCAAGTCCCCAGTGAAAGCCGGGGTTTGGGGGCGTCGATGCGTCCGGTCTGCGGGCGCCGGCTGCCCGCGCGGTAGGGCTTCGGCCAGGCGACGCCCGGACCCTCGTACCCCTGCTCGGCCGCCGCGTGCAGCGTCCAGTGCGGGTCGTAGAGGTGCGGCCGGGCGAGCGCGCACAGGTCCGCGCGCCCGGCCAGGATCAGCGAGTTGACGTCGTCCCAGGAGGAGATCGCGCCGACGGCGATCACGGGGAGGCCGGTCTCGTGGCGGATCCGGTCGGCGTACGGCGTCTGGTACGAGCGGCCGTACTCGGGGTGTTCGTCGGCGACCACCTGCCCGGTCGACACATCGATCGCGTCGGCGCCGTGCGCGGAAAAGGCCCGTGCGATCGCCACGCCCTCGTCCCCGGTGGTGCCGCCCTCCGCCCAGTCGGTGGCGGAGATACGGACGGTCATGGGACGTTCCTCCGGCCACACGGCGCGTACCGCGTCGAAGACTTCCAGCGGGAAGCGCAGCCTGCGCTCCAGCGAGCCGCCGTACGCGTCGGTGCGCCGGTTGGTGAGCGGCGAGAGGAAGCCGGAGAGCAGATAGCCGTGGGCGCAGTGCAGTTCGAGGAGGTCGAAGTCGCAGCGGGCGGCGCGCCAGGCGGCGGCCGCGAACTGTTCGCGGATGTCGGTGAGTTGGGCGCGGGACAGCTGTCGGGGTGTCTGGCTGCGCGGTCCGTACGGGATCGGGGACGCGGCCACGAGCGGCCAGTTGCCCTCCTCCAGCGGCTCGTCGATGCCCTCCCACATCAGCTTGGTGGAACCCTTGCGGCCGGAGTGGCCGAGCTGGACGCCGAGCGCGGTGCCGGGCGCCTGCGCGTGCACGAAGCGCGTGATCCGCCGCCAGGACTCGGCCTGTCGGTGCGAGTAGAGGCCCGCGCAGCCGGGCGTGATACGGCCCTCGGCGCTCACGCACACCATCTCGGTCATCACCAGGCCCGCGCCGCCGAGCGCCCGTGCGCCCAGGTGGACGAGGTGGAAGTCGCCGGGGACGCCGTCCACGGCCGAGTACATGTCCATGGGCGAGACGACGACCCGGTTGCGCAGGGTCAGGCCGCGCAGTCGCAGCGGGGTGAACATCGGCGGTGTGCCGGACGGGCAGCCGAACTCGCGCTCGACCGCCGCCGTGAAGCGCTCGTCGCGCAGCCGCAGGTTGCCGTGGGTGACGCGGCGGCTGCGGGTGAGGAGATTGAAGGCGAACTGGCGGGCGGGCTGGCCGAGATACAGTCCCAGGTTCTCGAACCACTCCAGACTGGCGCGTGCCGCCCGCTGCGTGGACTCGACGACGGGGCGCCGCTCCTCCTCGTACGCGGTGAGGGCCTCTTCGAGTGTGGGCCGCTCCTCCAGACAGGCGGCCAGGGCGAGCGCGTCCTCGACGGCGAGTTTCGTGCCGGAGCCGATGGAGAAGTGGGCGGTGTGCGCGGCGTCGCCGAGGAGGACCAGATTGGCGCCCGACCAACGGTCGTTGACCACCGTCCGGAAGGTGGTCCACGCCGAGTTGTTGGACCGCAGCTGCCGTCCGCCGAGCGCGTCCGCGAAGATCTTGCCGCATCGCTCGACGGACTCCGGCTCGTCCAGGTCCGCGAAACCGGCCGCCCGCCACACCTCCTCGCGCATCTCGACGATGACGGTGGAGGCGTCGGCCGCATAGGGGTAGCCGTGCAGCTGCATCACGCCGTGTTCGGTCTCGGCGATCTCGAAGCGGAAGGAGTCGAAGGCGAAGTCGGCGGCGAGCCAGATGTAGCGGCACCGGTGTTCTTCGACGGACGGTCCGAACACCTCCGCGTACGCCTCCCGCGTGAGGCTGTGCACCCCGTCGGCGGCGACGACCAGGTCGTACGCCGCCATCAGTTCGGCGACCGGCGGGGCCTGGGCCCGGAAGCGCAGCTCGACGCCGAGCGAGCGGCAGCGCTCGTGCAGGATCTCCAGCAGCCGGCGCCGGCCGAGCGCCGCGAAGCCGTGGCCACCGGACGTGTGGCGCGCTCCCCGGTGCACGATCTCGATGTCGTCCCAGCGCACGAACTCGTTCTGGAGCGCCGCGTACACGACCGGGTCGGCGTGCTCGATCCCGCCGAGCGTCTCGTCGGAGAGCACGACACCGAAGCCGAACGTGTCGTCCGGGGCGTTGCGCTCCCAGACGGTGACCTCGCGGTCGGGGTCGAGACGCTTGAGCAGGGCAGCGGCGTAGAGCCCGCCGGGACCACCACCGATGACGGCGACACGGAGGGGCATGCGCGACCCCATGGCTAGCGCCCCCGCCACTTGGGCGTCCGCTTCTCCGTGAACGCCGCGTGGAACTCCGCGTAGTCCTCGCCGTGCATCAGGAGGGCCTGGGTCGAGGCGTCCAGTTCGACGGAGGCGGCGAGGGGCATGTCCAGCTCGGCGGTGAGCAGGGCCTTGGTCTGGGCGTACGCGAGGGCCGGGCCCTCGGCCAGGCGGCGGGCCAGTGCATGGGCGGCCTCGTCGACACGGCCCTCGTCGGTCAGCTCGCTGATCAGGCCGATCCGCTCGGCCTCGGGGGCGCGCACGGGTTCGCCGAGCATCAGCAGCCGGGTCGCGTGGCCGAGCCCGACCACCCGGGGCAGCAGATAGGCGGCACCCATGTCACCGCCGGACAGCCCGACGCGGGTGAAGAGGAAGGCGAAGCGGGCCGTGGGGTCCGCCACACGGAAGTCCGCCGCCAGCGCCAGCACCGCGCCGGCGCCCGCCGCCACCCCGTGCACGGCCGCGATCACCGGGAACGGACACTCCCGTACGGCCCGCACGACCTGCCCGGTCATCCGGTTGAAGTCGAGGAGCAGGCCGGTGTCCATGGACAGGGTCGCGCCGATGATCTCGTCGACGTCGCCGCCGGAGCAGAAGCCGCGCCCCTCCCCGGCCAGCACCAGCGCGCGCACGGACCGCTCGCGGGAGAGCTCGGCGAGCAGATCACGCAGGTCGGCGTAGGCGCCGAAGGTGAGCGCGTTGAGTTTCTCGGGGCGGGCCAGGGTGACCGTGGCCACCCCGTCGGCGACCGCGTACCTCAGATGCCGCCAGTCGCTGGTGCGGGCGGCGGAACCGGTGAAGGGACTCATGACGGGCGGCCTCCTCGGACGGGGGCGGCGGTCTGCCAGACGGGGGCCGTCTGCGCTACTCCATGAAGCTATCACCACTCTGTGACTGTCGTCACGTCCACGCGATAGCCCTGTCGTGAAGTGACCGTTTCCCGTCACCGCGTCACGGATCCTCGATAGCCCCGTAACGACGCGTAACGACCGGAGCTCCTCGCGAGAGGCGGAGCGTCGACCTGGGTACGCAGCCTCATGCCGAGCCGAACGTCCCGGGAGGGCGCCACCGAATGTCCCGAAGCGCCCGCCGGACGGCTCTGTCCGGCCGGGCCGTACCATTCCTCAAGTTGAAAGCAGGACAGCCTGCTCCATGAACGGACCCGCCTTGCACGACATCCCAGTCCCCGCCTCCTGGCGCATCGCGCTGCCGCACACCGCCGCGGCCGTGCCGGTCGCCCGCGCCCTGGTCCGCACCGCGCTGGCCGAGCTGAAGCACGCGGCCGACAGCGACACCGCGGAACTGCTCACCGCGGAGCTGGTCGCCAATGCCGTGGAGCACACGGCGGGGGACGGTCCCATAGAGCTGGTGGTGGAGCTGATGCCGACCGGCTGTCAGGTCGAGGTGCACGACCCGGACCCGGCGCCGCCCGGCAATCTCACGGTTCCCGAGCCGCACAGCGAGCCCGACCCCTGGCAGGAGCACGGGCGCGGCCTCCTCCTGATCCGCGCCCTCAGCTCCTCCTGCGGCCACCGCCCCACCGGCTCCGGCAAAGCGGTCTGGTTCAAACTGCCCGTGTTGCCCGCTCAGCGACGTCCGGCGTAGCGACGGCTCCGGCTCCGATTCCGGTTCCGGCCGAGGCCGCGGCCGCGGCCAGCCGGGAATTGCGGCGCCCGTAGAGCACGTACACCAGGTGTGGCTCCGGACCGCCGGTCAGAACAGGGCCTGCTGGGACGTCCGCCGGGCCGAGGCGAGACGGGAATCCGGGTCAGGCCAGGGTGGCGACCATGATCGCCTTGATGGTGTGCAGCCGGTTCTCGGCCTCGTCGAAGACGACCGAGTGCGCCGACTCGAAGACCTCGTCGGTGACCTCGAGCGAGTCGAGGCCGTGGGTCTCGTAGATCTCTCGGCCGACCTTGGTACCGAGGTCGTGGAAGGCCGGGAGGCAGTGCAGGAACTTCACGTCCGGGTTGCCGGTGGCGCGCAGGACGTCCATCGTCACGGCGTACGGGGACAGCGCGCCGATGCGCTCGTCCCACACATCCTTGGGCTCACCCATCGAGACCCAGACGTCGGTGGCGACGAAGTCGGCGCCGTGGACGCCCTCGACGAGCTGCTCGGTGAGGGTGATGCGGCCGCCGTTGTTCTCGGCGAGTTTGCGGGCCTGGGTGACGATCTCGTCGGCGGGCCAGTAGGCCCGCGGGGCGACGATCCGGACGTCCATGCCGAGCAGCGCACCGGTGACCAGGTAGGAGTTGCCCATGTTGAAACGGGCGTCACCCAGATAGGCGAAGGCGATCTCACCGAGCGGCTTGTCGCAGTGCTCGGTCATCGTGAGCACGTCGGCGAGCATCTGGGTGGGGTGCCAGTCGTCGGTCAGACCGTTGTAGACGGGCACTCCGGCATACGCGGCGAGCTCCTCGACGGATGCCTGGCTGTCGCCCCGGTACTCGATCGCGTCGAACATCCGGCCGAGGACGCGCGCGGTGTCCCTCACGGACTCCTTGTGGCCTATCTGCGAGCCGGACGGGTCCAGATACGTCGTCGAGGCGCCCTGGTCCGCGGCCGCGACCTCGAAGGCGCAGCGGGTACGGGTCGAGGTCTTCTCGAAGATCAGCGCGATGTTCTTGCCCCGCAGGTACGGCGTCTCCGTCCCGGCCTTCTTGGCCGCCTTGAGCTCGGCGGCGAGCTCGATCAGACCGCGGAACTCGTCTTCGGTGAAGTCCAGCTCCTTGAGGAAGTGGCGTCCGGCGAGGGCGGTCGAGACTGTCGCCATGGGGGCGCTCCAGAGGTACGGGGAGGGGGCGAACAAGGGGACGAATGGAAGTCTATACGATGCCTCACATTTCTATACGGAACCCCTTCCGCCCGGCACCTCACACCCCCACCGCACCCCTCTCCACGGGACAGCTCATACACCGAGGCCCACCCCGCCCCCGCCCCAGCTCACTCCCCGGAATCTCGATCACCTCGATACCCTGCTTCCGCAGATGCGTATTGGTGGTCACGTTGCGCTCGTACGCGACCACGACACCGGGCTCGACCGCGAGGACATTGCACCCGTCGTCCCACTGCTCCCGCTCCGCCGCGTGCACATCCTGCGTGGCGGTCAGCACACGAATCTCACTCAGCCCCAGCGCCGCGGCGATGGCCCGGTGCATGTGCTCCGGCGGGTGGTCGGTGACCTTCAGCTCCTTCTCCTCCGCGCCCGGTTCGATGGTGTACGAGCGGAGCATGCCGAGCCCCGCGTACTGGGTGAAGATGTCGCCGTCGACCATGGTCATCACGGTGTCGAGGTGCATCAGGGCCCGCCGCTTGGGCATGTCGAGCGCCACGATCGTACGGGCCGACCCGGCGGCGAACAGCTTGTGCGCGAGCATCTCGACGGCCTGGGGTGTCGTCCGCTCGCTCATGCCGATGAGCACCGCGCCGTTGCCGATGACGAGCACGTCACCGCCCTCGATGGTGGAGGGGTAGTCCACCTGCCCCTGCGACCAGAGGTTGAACGTCTCGTCACGGAAGAGGGGATGGTGCCGGTAGATCGCCTCGAAGTGAACGGTCTCGCGCTGCCGGGCCGGCCAGCGCATGGCGTTGATGGAGACGCCGTCATAGATCCAGGCGGAGGTGTCCCGCGTGAAGAGGTGATTGGGCAGCGGGCCGAGCAGGAAGTCGTCGAGGTCCATCACATGGAAGCGCACGGAGGTCGGCTCCGGATGTGCGTCCAGAAACTCCCGCTTGGTCATCCCGCCTATCAGCGTGGCCGCCAGCTCCGGGGCGGGCAGGGTCTCGAAGGCGGCCCGGAGGTGATCGGTGGCGAGCGGCCCGTACTCCTTCTCGTCGAAGACGCGGTCCAGGACGAGCGATCTTGCCGTCGGGATCTCCAGGGATTCGGTGAGCAGGTCTCCGAAGAGGTGGACGGTGACCCCGCGGTCACGCAACACGTCCGCGAACCCGTCGTGCTCCGCCCGGGCCCGGCGCACCCACAGCACGTCGTCGAAGAGCAGGGCGTCCTTGTTGCTGGGGGTGAGCCTCTTGAGCTCGAGATCCGGCCTGTGCAGGATGACGCGGCGCAGCCGCCCGGCCTCGGAGTCGACGTGGAATCCCATGCCTCCATCCTGACCATCCGGACGCCTGTTCACCCGCCGATCGGCCGGACCTGGACGAGTTGATTTCGTCCCCTTGACGATAAGCGGACACCTTCGTTATCGTCAACACGACGACAACAGGGGCGACTGGCAGCAGGCCGGACGCAATCCGGGGGTGCTGGTGCACCACCGCCGCGGTGCGGGTGGGGGTGGCGGGGGTTCCGTTGCGGTTGGTGAGCTGAGGCCTTCTCGCCGTGGGCGAAGAAACCCCCGACAAAGGAACCCCCTACAGACGTGGGTCCACCGGCTCCGACTCCAGCGCCAGGACCCCGAACACGGCCTCGTGCACCCGCCACAGCGGCTCGCCCTCCGCGAGCCGGTCGAGGGCTTCGAGCCCCAGCGCGTACTCCCGGATCGCGAGCGACCTCTTGTGGTTCAGGAACCGTCCCCGCAGCCGCGCGAGGTTCTCAGGACGCGTGTACTCCGGACCGTAGATGATCCGCAGGTACTCACGCCCCCGGCACTTGATGCCGGGCTGGACAAGACGCCCCTGCCCGCCACGCACCACCGCGCCCACCGGCTTGACGACCATCCCCTCACCCCCGCGCCCGGTCATCTCCAGCCACCAGTCGACCCCGGCCCGCACCGACTCCGCGTCCCCCGTGTCCACGAACAGCCGCCGGGTCGTCTGCAGCAGCCCACTCCCGTCGTGCTCGACCAGCCGGTCGATGAGCGCGAGCTGCTCGTCGTGCGGCACCGCGGCGAGACTGCGGCCCTGGGCGGCGAGGATCTGGAAGGGAGCGAGCCGCACCCCGTCCAGACCGTCCGTCGGCCAGCAGTACCGCCGGTACGCGTCCGCGAACGCCCCCGCGTCCGCCGCGCGTTCACGCTGCCGCGCCAGCAGCTCCCCTACGTCGACACCGCGCGCCGCGGCACCTTCGAGCGCGGCCAGCGCCCCCGGGAACACGGCCCCGGACGCGGCGCCCACCGCCGCGTACTGACTGCGCAGCAACCCGGACGCCTTCAGCGACCACGGCATCAGCTCGGCGTCGAGCAGCAGCCAGTCCGTGCGCAGTTCCTCCCACAGACCCGCCGCCCCCACGGCCTCCCGCAGCCGCCCGAGGATCTCCTCGGTGACGGCGGCGTCGTCGAAGAAGGGCCGGCCGGTACGGGTGTACAGCGACCCCGTGGGCCCCTCCCTCACGCCGAACCGCTCCCGCGCCACCCCCGCGTCCCGGCAGACCAGCGCCACCGCCCGCGACCCCATGTGCTTCTCCTCGCAGACGACCCGGGCGACCGCGTCCTCCTTGTACTGGGCGAAGGCCTCGGCGGGGTGCTCCAGATAGCCCTCCACCCGGGAAGTGGCCGTGGGCGCCATCGTCGGCGGGAGGTAGGGCAGCAGCCGCGGGTCGACCGCGAACCGGCTCATGACCTCCAGCGCCGCCGCCGCGTTCTCCTCGCGCACCGCCACCCGCCCGGCGTACCGGGTCTCCACGGCCCGCCGCCCGTGCACGTCCGCCAGATCCAGCGGACGTCCCTCGTGTCCGCCGGGTGCCTCGGAGGCCAGCGGCTTGGCCGGCTCGTACCAGACCCGCTCGGCCGGTACGTCGACGAGCTCGCGCTCCGGCCAGCGCAGCGCGGTGAGCTTGCCGCCGAAGACGGCACCGGTGTCCAGGCAGATGGTGTTGTTCAGCCAGGTGGCCGTCGGGACCGGGGTGTGACCGTAGACGACGGCCGCCCGGCCCCGGTAGTCCTCCGCCCACGGGTAGCGCACCGGCAGCCCGAACTCGTCCGTCTCCCCTGTCGTGTCCCCGTACAGCGCGTGCGAGCGCACCCGGCCCGAGGTACGGCCGTGGTACTTCTCCGGCAGACCGGCGTGGCAGACGACGAGCCGCCCGCCGTCGAGGACGTAATGACTGACGAGCCCGTCGACGAACTCCCGCACCTGCTTCCTGAACTCCTCGCTCTCCCCCTCCATCTGCTCGATCGTCTCGGCGAGGCCGTACGTGTGCTGGACCTTGCGGCCCTTGAGGTAACGCCCGTACTTGTTCTCGTGGTTGCCGGGCACGCACAGGGCGTTGCCGGACCCGACCATGGACATCACGCGGCGCAGCACGCCGGGCGTGTCCGGGCCGCGGTCGACGAGGTCGCCGACAAAGACAGCCGTACGGCCCTCCGGGTGCGCCCCGTCGACGTAACCGAGCTTGCCGAGCAGACTCTCCAGCTCCGAGGCGCAGCCATGGATGTCGCCGATGATGTCGAAGGGACCGGTGAGGTGGGTCAGGTCGTTGAAGCGCTTCTCCGTGCTGACCTCGGCGCTCTCGATCTCCGCCACGCCCCGCAGGACATGCACCTTCCGGAATCCCTCGCGCTCCAAATGCCGGAGCGAACGGCGGAGTTCACGGATGTGGCGCTGGATGACGCGGCGCGGCATGTCGGCGCGGTCGGTGCGGGAGGCGTTGCGCTCGGCGCACACCTCCTCCGGCACGTCCAGCACGATCGCGATGGGCAGCACGTCGTACTTCTTGGCGAGTTCGATCAGCTGACGGCGGCTCTCCTGCTGGACGTTGGTCGCGTCCACGACGGTTCGCCGACCGGCCGCGAGCCGCTTGCCCGCGATGTAGTGGAGGACGTCGAAGGCGTCGCCGCTGGCGCTCTGGTCGTTCTCGTCGTCGGCGACCAGACCGCGGCAGAAGTCGCTGGAGATGACCTCGGTCGGCTTGAAGTGCTTGCGGGCGAAGGTGGACTTGCCCGAGCCGGACGCGCCGATCAGAACCACGAGGGAGAGGTCGGTGACGGGCAGGACCCGTCCCTTGATGGTGTCGTTGCCGGTCATGCGGCTTTCTCCTCCTTCGCGGTCGGTGTGGCGGTGTTCATGGAAAAGACGGCCATCTGGGTCGGCGGCCCCACCTCGGGGTCGTCGGGCCCGACGGGCACGAACTCCACGTCGTATCCGTGCCGCCCGGCCACCTGGTCGGCCCACGCCCGGAACTCCTCACGGGTCCATTCGAAGCGGTGGTCGCCGTGCCGGGAGTGGCCGGCCGGGAGGGTCTCCCAGCGGACGTTGTACTCGACGTTCGGCGTCGTGACGAGGACGGTGCGGGGGCGGGCGGAGCCGAAGACGGCGTACTCCAGGGCGGGCAGCCGGGGCAGGTCGAGGTGCTCGATCACCTCGCTGAGCACGGCGGCGTCGTACCCCTTGAGGCGGCGGTCGGTGTAGGCGAGCGAGCCCTGGAAGAGCTGCACGCGCGCGGCCTGCCGCTCGCCCATCCGGTCCAGCTTGAGCCGCCGCGAGGCGATGGTGAGCGCCCGCATCGACACATCGACACCGACGATCTCGGTGAACCGCGTGTCCTTCAGCAAGGCCTGCACCAACTGCCCCTGCCCGCAGCCGAGATCGAGCACCCGTGCCGCACCGGACGCGTGCAGCGCGGCGAGGATCGCGTCCCGCCGCTGCAGGGCGAGCGGGACCGGCTTCTCCTCTGTGTCGGCCTCCTCGTCGACCGCGTTGTCGATCTCCTCGACCTCGGTGTCGTCGGACTCGGCGAGCCGTACGAGCTCCAGCCGCTCCAGCGCCTCCCGCGTCAGCGACCAGCGGCGCGAGAGGTACCGGCCGGCGATCAGCTTCTGCTCGGGGTGGGCCGGCAGCCAGCCCTCGCCCGCCCGCAGCAGCTTGTCGACCTCGTCGGACGACACCCAGTAGTGCTTGGCGTCGTCGAGCACGGGGAGCAGGACGTACAGGTGGCGCAGGGCTTCGGCGAGCGTCAGCCGCGACGAGTCCAGTACGAGGCGCACATACCGCGAGTCGCCCCACTCCGGGAACGCGCTGTCCAGCGCCACGGCCTCGACCGTCACCGTCCACCCCAGCGGCTCGAAGAGCTTTCGTACGAGGTCGGCGCCGCCCCGCGCGGGCAGCGCGGGCACCTCGACCCGCAGTGGCCTGGTCTGCTCCGGCAGCTCGGGCTTCGCGGCACACTGACCCTTCATCGCACTGGAGAACACGCTGCTCAGCGCCACGGCGAGCAGGGACGACGCGGCGTACGGGCGGTCGTTGACGTACTGCGCGAGCGCGGCGTCCGGTGCGCCGCCGCGACCCTTGCCCTTGCCGCGCCGCACCAGCGCCACCGCGTCGACCTGCAGCAACAGCGCGGCCGTGCACCGCTCGGCGGACGCGTCGGGATACAGGACGTGCGCCGTGCCGTAGGACAGCTTGGTTGCGAATGCTCGATCGGGATGCTTGTGGAGCAAGAACCCCAGGTCAGTAGCTGGGTGCTGCTCATTGCCGGTAGTGGAGATCGTCAGGAACACAGGTCGAGTATGTGTGTCGGCGGGCCCAAGACGGTACCGGATTACCTGGGGACAGCAGAGGACCCCCCGCCATGTCGGCAAGGGTCCTGAGGGGCTCAGAGGGATCTACCCGCCGTCCCGCGCCTTCCCTTTATTCGATAGCCAAATGAGGCTATGAATATGAATTCTTAAGGGAATCCGGCTAGGGCACCTGGCATCCGTAGGTGCAGCGACTAGTACTCCAGCCGTAGATCGTTTTGTGCCCTGGTTTTGGGGCTGTCTGCCGCTGGTGGAAACTCAGGTGGCCTCAGCGCACCATCTGGGTAGAGTCGGGCGGTGCCCGAGCTGAAGCGACTACATGCTGGCGATGCCCCGGCGGTCCTGGCCTTCGAGCTGGCGAACCGCGCCTACTTCGCTGCCTCGGTCTCCGACCGCGGCGACGGGTTCTTCGACCAGTTCACCGACCGGTACAGCGCCTTGCTGGCTGAGCAAGAGGCTGGCATCTGCGCCTTCTACGTGCTCGTCGCCGAGGATGGCTCGGTTCTGGGCCGGTTCAACCTGTACGACGTCGAGGACGGTGCTGCCGTGCTCGGCTACCGGGTTGCGCAGCATGTCGCCGGCCGCGGTGTGGCGACCGCGGCTGTCCGGGAGCTGTGCCGGCTGGCGGCGGCGTGGCACGGGCTGCGCATACTGCGGGCGGCCACCTCCCGCGACAATGTGGCGTCCCAGAGGGTGTTGGCCAAAGCCGGGTTCGTCCCGGTTGGCCCGGCTGACCCGGCCGACATCGGCGGTAAGCCTGGCACCTGGTATCAGCGTGACCTAGAAGTCCAGCCGTAGAGCGTGATCTTGCTGGGCCAGCGTACCGTGCGGCGCGACGCCGTGCACCACGGGTGCGCGGGCGCCGCATGCCGGTGCAACGCAGCGATGGGAGAGCGCGCCCGGGGATCACTGTTCCCGGCCTTTCGTCGGCGCGCCCGCACCAACGTATAGCGAACGTCCCTGGCAGACTCGGGAATTTTCGCTGGTGGTGAGGTGGAGCGGGCTGCGCTGGTGATGAGGTGGAGCGGGCCGCGGGTGCGGGTCCGGGTGCGTCAGTCGCGATCCCGGCTCAGCGGCCCGACGCTCATGTCCTGGGTGCCGATGACGGAGAGCAGTTCGAGCTGGGCGGCGCCCTCGGTGCCGGGCGGGGCGGTGAACCACAGCAGGCGCTGGCGTCCGTCCTCGCTGAACAGGCTGTGACAGTCCAGCTCGATGACGCCCAGCGCGGGGTGGACGATGCGCTTGTGGTCGGCCCGGCGCAGGGCGACGTCATGGGTGTCCCACAGGGCGGCGAACTCCTCGCTGCGCCGCCGCAGGGCTGCCACCATCCCGGCCACCTCGCTGTCGCGGCCGCGCCGGGCGGCCACCGCCTGAAGGTCGGCCACGAAGACCCGGGAATGGTGCGGATGATCGTCGGGCGGGTAGACCGCGCGAGCGGCGGGGTCGGTGAACCAGCGGTACACGAAGCTCGCCGCAAGGCCGCGTACCGCCGGGGGCCGGCCGACGAGCGCGGCGGCCGCCTCGTTCTGGACGAGGGTCTCGTGCAGGTCGGTGATGACCTGGGCGGGGGTCGTGGTCAGCCGGTCCAGCAGACCGAGCAGGGCCGGCTGAACGTGCGCGGTCGGGCCGTGCGCCGCGGGCGGGAGGGGCCGGTCGGCCAGGTGGAAGAGGTGATCGCGCTCGTCGCCGCCCAGGCGCAGCGCCCTGGCGAGGGCGGCCAGCGCCTGCTCCGAGGGCTGGGCACCGCGTCCGCGTTCCAGCTCCGTGTAGTAGTCCGCCGACAGGCCGGCGAGTTGTGCGACCTCCTCGCGCCGCAGGCCGGGCACCCGGCGCCGGGGACCGGTGGGCAGGCCCACGTCGGCCGGGCGGATCCGGTCGCGCCGGGATTTCAGGAACGCGGCGAGTTCGGGAAGGTTCACTCCCTCATCGTCGCCGACGGTCCTGCGTCGAGCGAGGTCGGAGCCAGGGGATGACAACCCCTGGGTGGACACAGCCCTGGCTGGGATCGGCGCGCGGGCTGATCGTGGACTCCAAGCACTCCGCCTACTCCAGGTGCTCCAAGTGCTCCAAGTGCTCCAGCAGAAAGAGAGAGCGACCATGCCCTTCGCGAACTTCAAGGTCCCGGCCGGCACCCTCACCGAGAAGCAGAAGGAACAGCTCATCACCCGCACCACCGACCTGTACGCCGAGATCTACGGCGAACGCGCCCGCGCCACCACCCTCGTCCTGGTCGAGGAGGTCACGGACGGCGGCTGGGGCATCGGCGGGAACGTCCTGACCCTCGCCAAGCTCCAGCAGACACCCGAGAGCTAACCCGGCGGCACAGCGGTCTGTTTCGGATGGGGCTGCGGTTCCGGATGGGGCGGTTGATGTGACCGGTGCATGATGGATGCATGGATCTCCGAGTCTTCACAGAACCGCAGCAAGGGGCGACCTACGAGACGCTGCTCCGCGTCGCCAAGGCCGCCGAAGACCTCAACTACGGAGCTTTCTTCCGCTCTGACCATTACATGCACATGGGCTCCGTCGACGGGCTCCCCGGGCCCACCGACGCCTGGATCACCCTGGCCGGCCTCGCGCGCGAGACGAACCGGATCCGTCTCGGCACGCTCATGACGGCCGGTACCTTCCGCCTCCCCGGCGTCCTGGCCATCCAGGTCGCACAGGTCGACCAGATGTCGGGCGGGCGGGTGGAACTCGGGCTGGGCACCGGCTGGTACGAGGCCGAGCACGAGGCGTACGGGATTCCGTTCCCCAAGGAGAAGTTCGGCCGGCTGGAGGAACAACTCGCCGTCGTCACCGGCCTGTGGGCGACGCCCGTCGGTGAACGGTTCGCCTACGAAGGGAAGTACTACCAGCTCAAGGACTCCCCCGCGCTGCCGAAGCCCGCGCAGCCGAAGGTGCCGATCCTGATCGGCGGGCAGGGCGCCAAGCGGACGCCGGCGCTGGCGGCGCGGTACGCCGATGAGTTCAACATGCCGTTCGCCTCCCTCGCCGACACGGAACTGCAGTTCCAGCGGGTGCGGGCGGCGGCCGAGGAGGCCGGACGCGAGGGTGACGACCTGGTGTACTCCAACGCGCTCGTCGCCTGTGTCGGCAAGACCGACGTCGAGGTGAAGCGTCGCGCGGACGCCATCGGGCGTGACGTCGAGGAGCTCAGGGCGAACGGCCTCGCGGGCTCCCCGGCGGAAGTCGTCGAGAAGATCGCCCAGTATCAGGCTGTCGGGTCACGGCGGATGTATCTGCAGATGCTCGACCTCGGCGACCTGGACCACCTGGAGCTGATCGCGGCGGAGGTCATGCCGCAGGTCGGCTGAGGTTGTGACGTGGGTGGGCCGCGGTTGCGGGGCGGGTGCGGGGCGGCCGGGGTTGTGGTGCCCGGCGGCTGAGGTTGTGGTGCCGGACGGCTGAGGGCGTGACCGTGACGTCGGGGGACCTGGGCCGTGCCGTGCGTCGTGCCGACTCTGCGGACTCCTCGAAGATGAGCGCATGACGAACGCCCGCGCCCTGACCGTCCGCCAGCCCTGGGCGGCCCTGATCGCCGCCTGACTGAAGCCGGTGGAGAACCGGTCGTGGGCACTGCCCGCAGGGTTCGCCGGGCCCTTGCTGATTCACGCCGGGACGAAGGACGACGCCGACGGATGGGCTTCGCCCGGCGTCCGCGAAGAGCTCACCGTGCACGAGATCACCTACGGGGCGATCATCGCCGTCGTCGAGCGGGTGACCTGCCACCGCTGCGTCTCGTGCTGCGCCGACCGCTGGGGCGAGCCCGGCGCTTGGCACTGGGTGCTCGAAGACGTCACGGCCCTACCGGAGCCGATCAGTGCGACCGGACGGCTCCGGCTGTGGCGGCCGGAGCCGGAAGCCGTGGTCGCGGCTCTGGCGGCGCCTCAGCGCCTCGGCTGACAACGTCGTACCGGGGAGCGGGTACGGAGCCGGGAAGCGCCAACCTCGATGCGGCTCGGACGTGTTGAGCGAGGGCCGCAGGCAGGAGGGGGCCCCGGGGCCCCTCCTCCACATAATTCCTCCGGCCGGACGTACTCGCCGGCACTACATCCAGGGCCTGTCCCGTGATCATGTGACGGGACAGGCAGTCTCTATGGCCGGGGGTCGGCACGGGCCCGGAGAAGCTGCGGACGTGTGCGGGTGTTAGCTTCCCTTCCCGTGATGGAATACCAGGACGAGACCAGGGCGGCTTACGACGGGGTCGTCGAGCTGTATGCGTCACTGTTCGCTGATCGGTTGGAGACGCACCCGTTCTCGCGGAACATGATCGGCACCTTCGCCGAGCTGGTGCGCGGGACGGGGAACCTGCGGACAGCCGACGTCGGGTGCGGGCCGGGACATCTGACGGCCCTGCTGCACGACTTGGGGTTGGACGCCTTCGGGCTCGACCTCTCCCCGGGAATGGTCGACCATGCCCGGCGGGCCCATCCGGCGCTGCGGTTTGGCGAGGCGCGGATGGAAGCCCTGCCGGTCGAGGACGGCGCGCTCGGCGGCGTACTGGCCCACTACTCGATGATTCATACCCCGCCTGGGGAATTGCCTGCGCTGCTCGCCGAGCAGGTACGTGTCCTGGCACCAGGGGGCCTGCTCCTGGTCTCGTTCTTCGCGACCGACGGACCGGAGCCGGTCCGCTTCGACCACAAGGTGACGCCCGCCTATAGCTGGCCGATGGACCGGTTCGCCGAGTTGCTGGCCGGGGCCGGGCTCGTCACGTTCGCCCGGCTGCTCCACGATCCGGCCTCCGAGCGGGGCTTCCTCGACGCCCACTTGCTGGCCCGCCTTCACTAGAGCGTGCGCCCTAGTGGGGCCGCTCGGCCCCACTACCTGGACCCGCCCCGGGACGGGTCCTGCCTAGAGGCGTCTCGGGGCGTCTCGACCCGTCAGGTGACGTTGAGCTCCCGGCGCGCACGGCTGATCAGGTTCTGGGCATCGGTGCCGAACACGGCCGACTCCCGCAGCGTCCGCCAGGTGCGCAGGTACAGCGCGATCGAGTCGCTGTCGTCGATCCACAGCTCGGCGTGCCAGACCTCGACCATGACGAGTCGCTCGTCGTGCACCCAGAAGCCGCCGGTCGGCGGAATCTTCAGCGAGGCCGTGAAGGGGATGACTCCCAGCCGGACCGTGTCGAGGCCGATCAGTCCGGCGAGGCGGTCGAGCTGCGCGGCGAGCACCGAGGGCGGACAGATCAGCGACCGAAGGGCGGTCTCGCCGATCAGGATCTCGAAGCGCCTGTTCGCCTCGTAGAGAAGCTCTTGCCGCTTCAGACGGGCACGCACGGCCGCCTCGGTGTCGCGGGGCGAGCGCTGAAGCTCCGCGTACCGGTTGAACACGTGCCGGGCGTAGTCGGCCGTCTGGAGGATGCCGGGCACGGTCACGGACTCGAAGCCGTGCACGACGGCTGAGCCCTCGTACTCGGCGGCGATCGTCTGCTGGACCGGCTGATGCCCGGCGGCGAGCTGACGTCGCCACGAGCGGATGTGTGACTCGAACCCCCTTAGCCGGGCGAGGAGTTCGCTGTACGCTTCCGGCTGGCCGGTCGCGTCGGCCCAGGCCCGCAGATCTTCGGGGGTTGCCGTCTGCTTGCCGTTCTCCAGCTTCGAGATCCTGGGCTGTGGCCAGCCGAGAAGCTGCGCGAGGCGGGTACCGGTGAGACGTCCCTCGGGGGCAGACATGCGGAGTTCTCGCAGGCGCACTCCGAGCGCCTCGCGTGCCTGCTGGTAGTCCGTCGTCACCGGTACCCGGACCGCCCTTCTAGCTGGTGGCCGCTGCGAGTTGCTGGAACGGGACGGCGTGATGCCAGGCCGCATCCCGGAGCATCGCGTACCTGATCACCTCGGCCGGTTCGGTGATCAGCTCCACGTCGGTGAGCTCGTCGGCCTCCGTGAAGTTGAGCCGGGCGACCAAGCGCGAGTCGAAGATCCAGAAGTCTTCGCTGCCGAGCCGCAGCCGGTCGGCGTCCGCACGGCGCAGGGTGCGGATGTCCTCCCCGAGCTCGGTGTTCCGTTCGGCGTTGGCCATGAGGTAACGCTGACCGGTGGTCGCCGGGTCGTCGACCAGCCGGACACGGGCGACCGTCTTTCCCTCGCCGGTCTGGCGCCTGATCGTCTCGCAGTACCAGGAGCTCGTGTCCCAGTCGACACGGCCCTCTGCGAGGAACTGCGCGTAGGTCTCCGTCGACTCGTCGGACGCGTACCGGCGCCGGGTCTCCAGCCGCCAGGCGGTGTGCTCGAAGATCTCGAACAGCCGGTTGAAGGCGTCGAGATCGATGATGTTCGCCTGCCGGGTCGCGTCCTTGGGTGCCCAGTCGGTGATCAGCTCGCGCGGGACGACCTCGGCCACCTCGCCGGGGCCCAGGTGCTGGAGCTGAGCGACGTCCTCGGGGTCGGTCAGCGGCGGGCCGTGCACGATCACCTGGCCGGTGTCGACGTCCTCGTGGATCGACGGGCAGCCGGTGTCCCCGCTGCCTGTGCCGTTGAAGCGGATGTTGCGCGTCATGTGCCCCTCCCTCGTCGGGCCGTGCTCTGTGTTGATCAGCTTGTCGCCGGGCCGTCCAGCGCGGCTATGGCCTCCCTGACGCTGTGTGAGAATCCTCGGGTATAAGTCGTAGCACCACCAGAATAACGGCGAATATCTGCTGTCGCCCAGAACTCCCGCAGGCCAACGCTGAGTTCATGACCACTGCACAGAAGTCGGGCACGACCGAACCCGTCGATGCGGTCGAGGTGCTGCGTGGAGCGCTGACGGCGGCGGGGATCGTCCTGCCGTCCCTGGGAGCCGACACGGCCTCCCCAGACCTGAACCTGATCAACCTGGGGCGAGTGCGCTCGGACGTCGCGCTCAGGCTCGCCGACGTCCTCCGGCGGGGGTGCTCATGAGTACGACCACCGACGAGGTGACCTGTCGGCCGAATGCACGCTGGCGCAGCGGCCGGGCTACGAAGACCTGCATCACGAGTGCAGGCAGATCACGGACGTGCCGCTGCCGCACTCGAACGGCCTGCTCCTGATCAAGCGATGCGGCTGTGGCTGTCACCAGTCCGGCGGTGCGTCATGAGCGCCCGTGTCTGCCGCGCCTGCGACGAGGTGATCAGCGACCCTGCGGACGGTGTAATCCGCTGATGCGGGTGCAAATCACTGCCCCGAGCTGGGAGTTCGTGGTGTTCGTCGTATCAAATAATACGCCCTGAGCCTCAAGACGGACCTGTCCCGACTGGACGCGGATCTTGCGGGCTCCCGGACCGGCCCCACGGACGAGCCCGACCCCACCTGACAAGGGTTCCTCGCCCCCGCCGCCCCTACCCCGTCGCCCACCTCCGCTCCACCACCCCCTGATCCCCCGCCGCCAGTCGTCTCAGCATCTCCAGGACCCGGTCCCGGGACTCGTCCGCCGCGTCGATCGCCTCCATGCACTGCCAGTACGTCCCCTGCTCGTGCGCCGCGCAGGCGATACCGACGAGAGCGATCCCCACCTCCCCGAGGAGACCGTCGAGGCACAGCAACGCCTCGCGGGCGTCGCCCAACTCGGTGAGCTGGGCCGCCCGTAAGTCACTGACGTCGAGCGCGGGCGTGTCCAGGACACCGCAGCCCCGGCCCGCCAACTCGGTCAGCCCGAGCGCCTCGCCCCGCAGCTCAGGCGGCCCCGAGACGGCGAACCGACTCCCTATCGCCTGGGCCAGGGCCTGCGCCTGCCACGCCTCCGTCATCACCTCGGCCGTGTCCCTGCCCCCCGCCAGGGCACACCTGCTCGTCACGATGAGCCGCACCGCGTCCATGCGCTGCCCCCGTCTGTCCCGACGCGCTCGTCGCACGTCCGCCCGAACTCCCCTGTCCACTACCCAGAGTGAGTCCACGTGGGACGAAAAGCCAGAGGAAGCCCGAAATCTGTGGACAGAGAATTGAATGTGGACAACTCAACAACTCCGGAGAGTGACAATCGGACCCGAGGCTTCCTCGGAGCGTCCCCGAGGCTTCCTCGGGCGCCCTCCACTACCTCCCCTCCCCCGCCGGAAACCTCCGCTCGTTCCGGTCGATCTTCGCGTCGAGCGCCGCCAGCGCGTCGATACCGAGCACCTCGCACAGCTGCAGCAGATACGCCAGGACATCCGCCACCTCGTCCGTGACGCGATGCGCGGAATCCGCGTCGTCCATGACCCGCGCCGACTCCTCAGGGGTCAGCCACTGGAAGATCTCCACCAGTTCGGACGCCTCCACGCTCAGCGCGGCGACCAGGTTCTTGGGGGTGTGGTACTGCTGCCAGTTCCGCGCGGCCGCGAACTCGGCCAGCCTGCGCTGCAACTTCGCCACGTCCAGTTCACTTTCACTCACGGCGTCAGGTCTACCACCGTGACCCCGGCCACCCCGCACGCCCGCACGGCATCGCTCACCGCACCCACCAGCCGGATGTGCCCCCGCTCGCACATCCGCGCCGCCAGCCGCACCAACTCCCCGGCCTGCCGCACGTCCAGCCCGCGGTCGAGGCCGTCGGCCAGCACCGTCAGCGTCTGCAACGCGGCCGGGACCTCGCCCGCCGGGTCGACCTCCAGCACCCCGGGCCCGGTGAGCAGCACCAGGGCCAGCGCCAGATACCTCAGCTCACCGTCCCCGAGCAGCCCCAGATGCGTACGGACGCCGTCCCCGCGGTCGAGCAGCGCGCGGACCGTGCCGTCGCCGAGCGGCTCGGCCAGTACGTCCGCGACGGGGCCCGCGCATCCGGCCCGTACCGCCGCGACCAGGTGCGCGTACCGGTGGCCGCACTCCGAGCGGGTGCGCCACAGCACATCGGCGAGGTTGTCGCAGCCCCGCAGCAGCCGTCCCGCGCCGAGCGGCGCGGCGGCGCGCATCCGCCGGGGGCTCGGGTCGCAGGCGTACACGGACCGCAGGGCGACCACCATCTGTTCGGCGGCGGCGAGGACCTGGCGCTCGCCGTCCGTTCTGCCCGCGACGCGCAGGGGCAGGAGCGCGGTGCCGAGGCGTTGGTCGGGGAGCGGGCCCCGGGTCACCGCGGACGAGCCCGCCGTGTGCCAGGCCGCCTGGACGACGCGGCGCCCCGGATCACGTAGCGCGGTCTCGAGGAGGGTCAGCCCGCCCGCGGTCAGCCGCTCGCCGACGATGCGCAGTTCGGGCTCGGCCTGTACGGCGACATCGAGCCGTACGGGTCCTTCGGGGCCGTCCACCGTGCAGCCGATACGGAATCCGCGCCGGCGCTGGGCGTCGGGCCGGGCCCGCTCGGGCACGCACGCGACCGGGTCCGGGAACACCTCCCCCAGCTCGGCGCCGCCGCCGAGCCGCGCCAGCGCCTCGTACGCCCGCAGGGCGCCGGTCTTGCCGCTGCCGCTGGGCCCCGTGAAGAGGGTGAGGGGTCCGAGCGGGAACCGGACGCGCCGGTGCGCGGCGAAGGCGGCGAGCCGCAGCTCGGTGGCGCCGGGCCGGTCGGGGTGTGCCTCGGCCTGGGCTGGGGCCGCCGCGGGGGCCGCCACATCTGACACTGTCATATGTGGACGGTAGGGCCCGGTCCGGCAGGCGAACCGTTACGCCCGGATGGCCTTCCTACGAACGAGGGATCGGAGCACCGATCGACGGCTCCGCGAGCGCCCGCACACGCACCCTTACGTGTCGGACCCCTTACGTGTCGGACCCGCTACGTGTCAGACCCTCTACGTGTCAAGCCCCCGGAACCCCCACCCCCTCCATCAGCCCCCGTACCTCGGTCCCCCGCGGTGTCAGCAGGAACACGTTCCGGTCGACCCGGTGCATTCCGCTCGCCAGGCCGAAGACGACTCCCGTGCTGAAGTCCAGCACCCGCTTGGCGACCTCGGTCTCCGCGCTGGTCAGGTCGAGCAGGACGGGGATGCCCGACATCAGTGTCTCGGCGACGTCGCGGGCGTCCGCGAACACATTGACCCGCAGGACCACGAAGCGGCGCCGCGCCTCGGTCACGGCCTCGGGTATCGACCGGTGGCCGACTGCCGAGGGCCAGGCGTCCCGGCCCCGCAGCGGAACGACCTGGGCGAGCCCTTCCCACTGCTCGTCGGTGACGTCGTGGCTGTTCACTGGCCCACCCCGTCCTGGCTCGCACTCATTGTCTGCACCGGCCAATTCTTACGCATGGTCACCCGTTCGGCCCAATAGCGACACGGTCCGCGACGCCCTCACATCGCCCGCCGGACGGTTGTGCAGCGGGCGTAACCCCTCAAGATCACATCATGTGACATCCGCGTAACGGGCAATTCGTACTGTCATCGGCATGACCACGACCCCCCGACCCGAGCAGGTCCGAACCGTCTGCTCGTACTGCGGTGTGGGCTGCGGCATGGTCCTCGACATCGGCGGCGGACCCGATGGACGGCGTACGGTCCTGAAGGCGTCCGGCGACAAGGCGCACCCCGCGAACTCGGGCCGGCTGTGCACCAAGGGCGCGACCACGGCCGACATGCTCGTCGCGCCCGGCCGGCTGACCACCGCGCTCGTGCGGGACGATCGCGGCGAGGAGCCGAGGCCCGTCCCCGTCGACACGGCCCTCGCCGAGACCGCCCGGCGCCTTCGCGCGGTCATCGACGAGCACGGCCCGGACGCCGTCGCCTTCTACGTCTCCGGACAGATGACCCTCGAAGCGCAGTACCTGGCCAACAAACTGGCCAAGGGCTTCGTACGGACGAACCAGATCGAGTCGAACTCGCGGCTGTGCATGGCGAGCGCGGGCACGGGCTACAAGCTGTCGCTCGGCGCCGACGGGCCGCCGGGGTCGTACGACGATCTCGACCGCGCGGACGTGTTCCTCGTGATCGGCTCGAACATGGCCGACTGTCATCCGATCCTCTTCCTGCGGCTCATGGATCGCGTGAAGGCCGGCGCCAAGCTGATCGTCGTCGATCCGCGCCGCACCGCGACGGCGGTGAAGGCCGATCTGTTTCTGCAGATCAGGCCGGGTACCGACCTCGCGCTGCTCAACGGCCTGCTGCACCTGCTGCACGAAGGCGGGTACACGGACCCGGACTTCATCGCCCGGCACACCGAGGGCTGGGAGGCGATGCCCGCGTTCCTCGCCGACTACCCGCCCGCCGCCGTCGCCGAGATCACCGGCATCCCGGAGGACGACATCCGGACGGCGGCGCGGCTGATCGGCGAGGCCGGGGAGTGGACGAGCTGCTGGACCATGGGCCTGAACCAGTCCACGCACGGCACCTGGAACACCAACGCGCTCGTCAATCTGCATCTCGCGACGGGTGCCATCTGCCGGCCGGGCAGCGGTCCGTTCTCCCTCACCGGGCAGCCCAACGCCATGGGCGGGCGCGAGATGGGGTACATGGGGCCCGGGCTGCCCGGGCAGCGGTCGGTGCTGGTGGACGAGGAACGCGCCTTCGTCGAGGAGCTGTGGGGGCTGCCGGGCGGGAGCATCCGCAAGGACGGGGTGGGACAGGGCACCGTCGAGATGTTCCGGAAGATGGCCGAGGGGGACATAAAAGCCTGCTGGATCATCTGCACCAACCCCGTCGCCTCGGTGGCCAATCGCCGCACGGTCATCGAAGGGCTCGAAGCCGCCGAGTTCGTCGTCACCCAGGACGTCTTCGCCGAGACCGAGACCAACGCGTACGCCGATGTCGTGCTCCCCGGCGCGCTGTGGACGGAGGCCGAGGGCGTCCTCGTCAACAGCGAGCGGACGCTGACCCTGGCACGGCCCATCGTCGACCCGCCCGGGGAGGCGAGGGCGGACTGGCGGATCATCGCGGCCGTCGCCCGCGCCATGGGGTACGAGGAGGGGTTCTCGTACGACAGTGCCGAGCAGATCTTCGAGGAGATCAAGCGGGCGTGGAATCCGAAGACCGGGTGGGATCTGCGGGGTGCGTCGTACGAGCGGCTGCGGGGCGGGCCCGTGCAGTGGCCCGTCGCCCGGGAGGACGGGCCGGCGCGGAATCCGATCCGGTATGTGGGGGGAGAGGGGGAGCTGTCGTTTCCCACGGCGAGCGGACGGGCCGTGTTCCACGCGCGGCCGCATCTGCCGCCCGCCGAGATGCCCGACGACGACTTTCCCTTCGTCCTCAACACCGGAAGGCTGCAGCATCAGTGGCACACGCTGACCAAGACGGGGAAGGTGGCCAAGCTCAACAAGCTGAATCCCGGGCCGTTCGTGGAGCTGCATCCCGAGGACGCCGCCTCGCTCGGGGTCGCGGAGGGGGACTCGGTGGAGGTCGCCTCCCGGCGCGGGCGGGCCGTGTTGCCCGCGGTGGTGACGGACCGGGTGCGGCCGGGGTGCGTGTTCGCGCCCTTCCACTGGAACGACCTGTTCGGTGAGTACCTGAGCATCAACGCGGTGACGAGTGACGCGGTGGATCCGGTGTCGTTCCAGCCGGAGTTCAAGGTGTGCGCGGTGTCGCTGGCGAGGATCGCCGCCCCCGCCGCCCCTGCCACCGTCCCTGCCCGGTCCCGTCCCCTGGAGGCTGCGCCCCCAGACCCCCATATCGCGCTGACGCGCTCGTCCTCGAACGCCCGACAGGCTGAGATCCTCGGTCTGGACGCGGTGCCACCACCCGTTCTCTCCGCCGCCGAACGCCAGTACCTCACCGGCTTCCTCGCCGGGCTCTCCTCCGGCCTCCCCGGCGTGCCCGTCCTTCCCCCGGACGCCCCCTTCGACCCCGCTCACGCCCTCTGGGTGAACGGGGTGCTCGCCGGTATGTACTCCCGCTCCGCGCCCCCGGCCGCCCCCTCGCCCGAGGCGGCGGGTCGTGAAGTCGTGGTGCTGTGGGCCTCCCAGACCGGGAACGCGGAGGAGTTCGCGGTGGCCGCCACCGAGCGGATCGCCGCCACCGGGCACCGGGCGCGACTGGTCGGCATGGACGAGGCGGACGTCGGCACGCTCGCCCGCGGTGCCGATCTGCTCTTCATCACCAGCACCTTCGGGGACGGCGACGCGCCCGACAACGGGTCCGGCCTGTGGGACACCCTGTCCGGGCAGGAGGCCCCGCGCCTGGACGGCGCGCGCTATGCCGTACTGGCCTTCGGCGACTCCTCGTACGACGACTTCTGCGGGCACGGGCGCCGGCTGGACGCGCGGCTCGACGAGTTGGGCGCCGTACGCCTGGCTCCCCGTACGGACTGCGAACCGGACTACGAGCCGTCCGCGGACGCCTGGCTGGAGCAGGTCCTCACCGTGCTCGGCGGGCGAACGGACATCCCCAGGGCGCCCCGCGCGGCCAAGCCCGCGCCTGCCGCCGCCACCGCCCGGCTCACCGACAACCGGCTGCTCAGCCTGCCCGGCGCCGGCAAGGAGGTCCGCCGGTTCACCTTCGACACCCGGGAGAGCGAGGGCCCGCTGCCGTACGAGGCGGGGGACGCGCTCGGCGTACGGCCCGTCAACTCACGGGAACTGGTGGCCGAATGGCTGGACGTGGTCGGTGTCGACGGCGCGGCTCCCGTCGATGTCACAGGTGTGGGTGACGTTCCGTTCGCCGAGGCCCTGCTTCGGCATCTCGACATCACCCGGATCACCCCTGACCTGCTCCGCTTCGTCGGGGAACGGACGCGTGACGGGCGGGAGTTGCGGAAGCTGCTGCGCCCGGACAACAAGGGTGAACTGGCGCGCTGGTCGTGGGGGCGGCAGGCCGTGGACGTGGTGGCCGAGCATCCGGTGCGGGCGTCCGCGCACGAGTGGGCCGAGGTGTTCAAGCGGCTGCAGCCCCGGCTGTACTCGATCTCGTCGAGTCCGCTCGTCGACCCGCACCTCGTCTCGCTGACCGTCTCCGTCGTGCGGTACGAGAATCTGCGCGGGCGGCTGCGCGGCGGGGTGTGTTCGCCCTTCCTCGCCGATGCCGAGCGGGACGCGCGGGTGCCGGTCTTCGTACAGAGGTCGCCGCACTTCAGGCCTCCGGCGGACGGGACGACACCCATGGTGATGGTGGGTCCCGGTACCGGAGTGGCGCCGTTCGTCGGATTTCTTCAGGAGCGGCGGGCACTCGGGCACCGGGCGCCGAACTGGCTGTTCTTCGGCGAGCAGCACCGCGCCACCGACTTCTACTACGAGGACGAGCTGACCGCGCTGCTCGACGACGGCACGCTCACCCGGCTCGACACCGCGTTCTCGCGCGACCAGCGCGCCAAGGTCTACGTACAGGACCGGATGCGCGAGCACGGGCCCGAGCTGTGGCACTGGCTCCAGGACGGCGCCCGCTTCTATGTGTGCGGGGATGCCTCGCGCATGGCCAAGGACGTCGACCGGGCGCTGCGGGACATCGCCGTGGCGCACGGCGGTCTGGGCGAGGCGGAGGCCGCCGCGTACGTCAAGCAGCTGGCGGCGGACAAGCGGTACGTCCGGGATGTGTACTGAGGCCACGTGTACGGAGGCGACGTGCACCGAAGCGACGTGTACGGAGACGACGTCTGTCGAGACACGGGCTGTGGTGTGCGCCACGATGGCCACAAAGTGCACATAATTACCCATGAGCCTGAGCATCCGCAACCAGCTCCCCGGCACCGTCATGTCCGTCACCCGGGGCGAGGTGATGGCGGCGGTCAAGGTCCGTCTCGACGGCGGCGAGGAGCTCACCGCGGCCATCACCCTGGAGGCCGTCGAGGATCTGGGCCTCACCGCGGGCTCGACGGTCCGCGCCCTGGTCAAGGCGACGGAGGTCGCCCTGGCCACCGGCCCGGTCGACGGGGTGAGCATCCGCAACCGGCTCCCCGGCACGGTGACCGAGGTGTCCACGGGCGAGGCCATGGCCCAGGTCAAGGTCAATGTCGCGGGCGGCGAGCTGACCTCCGCGATCACCAAGGACGCGGTCACGGAACTCGGTCTGCGGGCGGGCGTACCGGTCGTGGCACTCATCAAGTCCACCGAGGTGTCTCTCTCCAACGCATGAGAGACGCGCCAACGCATGACTGACGCGCGAAACGCGGACACACAGGAAACAAACCAACTTCTTACCTTCCTCACACCGGAATCTTCACATCCGGCACCATGCCCTTCATCTGCGGGAATTACCGTCCGACCCCGTGTACTTGGCAGAAATGCGGCCGTCGACCGCCGGCCCACAGGCCCTCACGAAGGCGTCGTCCGACGAGGCGCCCGCGCAGTGGCACCGCGTCCTGACCCTGCTCGCGAACATCAGCCTCTTCATCGGTATGCGCCCGATGTGGACGTCGGCCGCGAGCCACCACCTCGCCGTCGCGGCGGTGATGTCGGTCTGCTACGCCTCGATCCTGGTGACCGGCGTCCTGACGCTGATCGCGCGCCGGACCCGTTCGCTGGCCCGCCTCGACCTCGTCGTCCTGGTGACGGCCGTGACGCTCGCGGTGTGCGGTTTCGTGATCTACCACGGCGGCGGTGACGAGTCGGTCCTCACCTCGCAGGCCGCCCGTGAGTTCGTCGCCGGGCACCAGGTCTACGACCAGCCCTGGCGCTGGCTCTTCGGGCAGCAGGGTGTCGCCCTCACACCGACGATGACCGGCGGCTACGACTACACGTACGGCTATCCGCCGCTGCCCCTGCTGCTCGCCGCGCCGTTCCTGTGGGTGGGGCACGGGGCGGCCCCGGCGGTGCTGACCAGCACGGGTGCCCTGATCGTGGCCACGATCGTGATGTGGCGGATGCTGCCGACGCAGTGGCGGTCCGCGGCCACAATGGTCTGCCTCGGCTTCGGCCTGCTGCCGTCGTACGCCCGGCTCGGCTATCCGGCGATCGTCGCCTGCGCCTTCCTCATCCCTGTGGTGGTGCGCTGGCCGCGGATGGGGCACGGCGGGCGGGGGGACTGGGCGCGGGCGGCGTGTCTGGGCGCGGCCTGCGCCTCCCAGCAGCTGCCGTGGTTCCTCACGCCGTTCCTGCTGGCCGGGGTCTACGCCCTGCGCCGCGGCGATCTCGGCCCGCGCGCCGCCGCGGTGGCGGTGGGCCGGATCGTGGGCGTGGCCGCCCTGACCTGGCTGCTGATCAACGCGTACTTCATCGTGAGCGAGCCGCGCAGCTGGCTCTCCGGGATCGCGCTCCCCCTCACCCAGAAGGCGACCCTGCACGGCCAGGGCCTGGTCGGTATCTCGCTCTACTTCACCGACGGCAGCGGCCGGCTGTCCTGGTACTCACACGCGAGCATGCTGCTGGCCGCGGGCCTGCTCGGGCTCTTCGTGTTCTTCGTGCGCCGGCTGGGGCCCGCGGCGACGGTCCTGCCGTGGTGCGCGTTCTTCCTGGCGACGCGCTCGCAGGACGGCTACTACCTGATGATGACGCCGTTGTGGCTGGCGGCGGCCGTCACCGCGCCGCCGGCGGCCTTCGCCACGGCGTGGCAGCCGCGGCCCGCCTTCCTGCGCGGCCCGCACCGGCAACGGGCGCGCATCGCCACGGGTCTGCTCCTGCTCGTCCCGTCCCTCGTCTCGGCGACCCTGGCGGTGACGGGCTCGCCGCCCCTGCAGATGCAGCTCGTCAGCGAGAGCCGGACCACCGCCGAAGCCGTGACCGCGCTCACCGTCCGTGTCACCAACCACGGCGACGCGGCCCTCACCCCGCACTTCACCCTGACCACGGGCCAGGGCATGGGCCGCTACTGGTCCATCAAGTCCGGCCCCGCCACGCTCGACGGGCACGCCTCGGCCCGCTACGAGCTGCTGCCGCCCTCCGGCACATTCACCGTGCCCCGCGCCGGGGTACGCATGCGGCTGCGGGCCGTCTCCGCAGCGCCGATGACGCTGTCCAGCACGGACCTCCATCTGAAGGCCGCGGCAAGCACCCGCTAGGACCGCCGGACGTACGCCGCCGGTCGTGTTTCCGCGCGGCCGGCGGTAGACGTCAGGAGGATGGTCGAGTACGGGCGTACTGCGTTCTCAGTAGTCGGAAATGTCGGCACGTGCACGACGACGGGAGGGGTCTTCCACGGGGAACCTGATGGGGTTCCCGAGATCGGACGAGTGGAGACCTCAGCCCGTGGCTACTTTCCTTTATCGACTGGGCCGTACGGCCTTCCGACGACGCTGGTACGTCGCCTTGATGTGGGTGGCGGTGCTCTGCGCTGTCGGCTTCGGTGCGGCCAAGGCTCCCGCAGCCCCTGATCCGGACAACTCCATGCCGGGGATCGAGTCCCAGAAGGCGTTCGACCTGATGGAGCAGCGGTTCCCCGGGACCACCGCCAACGGGGCCAGCGCCCGGATCGTCTTCGTCGCCCCCGACGGGCAGAAGATCACCGCCGCCGACAACAAGAAGACCATCGACAAGCTCGTCGCCGAGGCGTCCGACGGCTCGCAGGTCGCCGCCGCGGTCAGCCCGTTCCAGGCGAAGGCGATCAGCAAGGACGCCACGACGGCGTACGCGACCGTCACCTACAAGGTGAAGCCCGACGACCTCACCGACGCCAGCAAGAACGCGCTGAAGGACGCGATAGCGCAGGCCAAGGACTCCGGCCTGACGGTCGAGGTCGGCGGCACCGCGCTGGCCACCACGCCCGCCGCGGGCGGAGCGTCCGAGGGGATCGGCATCGCGATCGCCGCCGTCGTCCTGATCATCACCTTCGGTTCGCTGACCGCCGCCGGGCTCCCGCTGCTCACCGCGCTCCTCGGCGTCGGCGTCTCGATGGCCTCGATCATGGCCCTGTCCAGCGCGTTCGGCCTGTCCTCCACCACCGGCACACTCGCCACCATGCTCGGCCTCGCCTGCGGCATCGACTACGCCGTCTTCATCGTCTCCCGCTACCGCGAGGAGCGCGCCAAGGGCCACACCCCGCAGGAAGCCGCAGGCCTCGCCACCGGCACCGCCGGCTCCGCGGTCGTCTTCGCCGGCCTCACCGTCATCATCGCCCTCGCCGGCCTGTCCGTCGTCGGCATCCCCATGCTCACCAAGATGGGCCTCGCCGCCGCCGGCGCCGTCATGGCCGGCGTCTTCATCGCCCTCTCCCTGGTCCCGGCCCTGCTCGGCTTCTGGCCGGGCGCTGTACTCTCCCGCCGCGCCCGCAAGACCGGAGAGATCAAGGAAGGCGGCGAGAACAACGGCGGCAGCCGCTGGGCCCGCTTCGTCCTGCGCCGCCCCCTCCCGGTCCTCCTGCTGTCGGTCGTGGGCCTGGGCGCCCTCGCCGTCCCCGTCATGGACCTCCAGCTGGGCATGCCCGGAGACGAGGCCAAGCCCACCTCCACCACCGAACGCCGCGCCTACGACGACCTCGCCAAGGGCTTCGGCCCCGGCTTCAACGGCCCCCTGTCCATCGTCGTGGACGCCAAGGGCGCCCAGGACCCCAAGACCGCGGTCAAGACCATCGAGGAGAAGATCGGCAGCACCAAGGGAGTCGTCTCCGTCTCTCCCGCCCGGTTCAACCCCGCGGGCGACACCGCCGTCTTCTCCGCCGTCCCGTCCACCGCCCCCACCGACACGAAGACCCAGGACCTCGTCAAGACCATCCGCAACGAGCGCCCCGCCACCGAGGCCTCGACCAGGGGCGCGAGCTTCGAGGTCACCGGCACCACCGCGCTCAACATCGACGTGGCACAGAAGACCCAGAACGCGCTGATCCCCTACCTGATCGTCGTCGTGGGCCTGGCCATCCTGCTCCTGATGGTGGTCTTCCGCTCCGTCCTGGTCCCGATCAAGGCGGCCGTCGGCTTCCTCCTCTCGGTGCTCGCCGCCCTCGGCTCCGTCGTCGCGGTCTTCCAGTGGGGCTGGCTGGCCTCGCTCCTCGGCGTCGAGACGACCGGCCCGATCATGAGCCTGATGCCGATCTTCCTGGTGGGCATCGTCTTCGGACTCGCCATGGACTACGAGGTGTTCCTCGTCGCCCGCATGCGGGAGGCATACGTCCACGGCGACATCCCCCGTCAGGCGGTCGAGAGCGGCTTCCGGCACAGCGCCCGCGTGGTGGTGGCCGCCGCTCTGATCATGATGGCCGTGTTCTCCGGGTTCATCGGAGCGAGCGAGTCCATGATCAAGATGATCGGCTTCGGCCTCGCCATCGCCGTCCTGTTCGACGCGTTCGTCGTCCGCATGGCCTTCGTACCGGCCGTGCTGGCCCTGCTCGGCAAGGCCGCCTGGTGGATGCCGCGCCGGCTGGACCGGCTGCTGCCCAAGGTCGACGTCGAGGGTGAGGCGCTCACCCAGCACCCCGCCGTCGCCCCGGCGCACAACGACCCGGCCACATGGGAATCGGCCCGCGCCTGACCGTCCCTCATGACGGAGGGCCACCCGTGCCGAGCACGGGCGGCCCTCCGGGCCGTTGGTCGGCAACGTCGCCCGCCATGGTGACCGCATCCGACAGGAAATCCTCCCGATGATCACCAGCCGGCAGCGGTACGCCAAGGACCACCCCCGCGCCGCCGGCTCCCGGAGAGGTTGACGGGGTTTCAGGTTCGCTTGTTCGGCCGTCGCCCAGTCGGCTTGAGGAAGCCGAGCCGCTCCTGGATGCGGCACTGTTCCAGCCGGGTGTAGTAGTCGGTGCTGATCGCGGCGAGCTGGGCCACCTCCTCCCGCCGCAGCCCCGGCACCCGACCCGGCGCCCCGGCGTCGAGCAGCCCCACCGCACGGGGGCTCAACTCGGCCCGGCAGGCCTTGAGGAACTCCCCCAGCTCGTTGAGATGCGCGTTGCCTCCCCTTTCCCTCCCAGTTCCCTCCCAGTTGCCTCCCAGTTGCCGCGCGACGCCTGGCGACGAGACTGGTTGCACCACCGACCGGACGACGACCGCCACCGCCTTCGATCCGTACGTCATGGGAAGAACGCGTGGATCAGTGAGGAACACATGAGCGTGTCCGAGACCCCGCCGCCCCGGCGTGCGGAACGATGGGCGGCCAGAGCATCGCTGTTCGCGGCGACACTGGCGGTGCTGCTCCCGCTCGTCCACGGAGGCGTGGAAGGCGTACTGCTGCTCGCGGCCGCGGTCGCGGGCCTGGCCCTCACGGCGGCCGCGCTCTGGTGGGCGCTGACCCGCCGCGGCCCGGCGCGCTGGGCCGCGGCCCTGCTGGCGATCGCCACACCCGCCGCCGTCATCGTCCTGTTCGCCGTCACGCTGTGGTGGGCCCTCGTCCTGTCCCTGGCGCTGTGGGCCGCGGCCGTCTGGGCCGGCCGATACGCGCTACGGAGCACCCGCACACGGACAACACACCAGCGCGAGCACCGCACACGGCCCCCACTGCGCCCCTTCATCCTCATGAACCCCAGCTCCGGCGGCGGCAAAGTGGCGAGGTTCGGTCTGCGGGAGAAGGCCGAGAGGCTCGGCGCGCGGGTCGTCCTCCTCGACCCTGAGCAGCACCAGGACGTCACCGCGCTGGCCCGGGCGGCCGTGGCGGACGGCGCGGATCTGCTGGGCGTCGCGGGCGGCGACGGAACTCAGGCGCTGGTGGCGGCCGTTGCCGCCGCGCATGGACTGCCGTTTCTCGTCATCGCGGCCGGCACCCGCAACCACTTCGCCATGGACCTCGGCCTCGACCGCGCCGACCCGGCCGCCTGTCTCGACGCGCTCACCAATGGTGTCGAACTCCGCGTGGACCTCGGTTTCGCCGGAGGGCACGCCTTCGTCAACAACGCTTCCTTCGGCGCGTACGCGGCGGTCGTCCAGAGCCCCGCCTACCGCGACGACAAGATCGGCACCATCCTCGAACTCCTGCCCGAGCTGCTCACCCGCCAACGCGGGCCGCGCCTGACCGCCCACGCCGACGACACGACACTCGCCGCCCCGCAGGCCGTCCTGGTGAGCAACAACCCCTACCGCACCGGCGACCCCGCCGGTCTCGGCCGCCGCGAGCGGCTCGATTCCGGACGGCTCGGGGTCCTCGGCATCACGCTGGACAGCGCGGCCGAGGCCGCCGCACTGCTGCTGTCCCCGCAGCCGGACGGACTCGCGGTCCTGACCGCCCGCGACGTGGTCATCGACGCCGACCGCGCGGAGATCGAGGTGGGCCTCGACGGCGAGGCCCTGGTTCTGCCCACCCCGGTCCACTGCCGCATCGAACACGCCGCACTCCGCGTTCGCGTCCCCAAGAAGCGGCCCCGCGTCTCCGCGGCCCCACCACCCCTGGACTGGCACCGGTTGCGCGAGCTCGCGGCCACCGTGGGCCGAACGGCCGTCGTACGACACCCGCGTCGCCCCCAGGCCACCGGTGAGCGGCGCGAGCCGTAAGCACACCGACCCACAAAACGCGGGTCAGACGCCCTTGGCCGCGGGCTCCAGAATCGCCACGCGCTCCAGCTCGCCTCCCGCACCCGGGCAGCCGCGTGACAGAAATGCCGGAGACGACGCAGCGCCTTCTGCTCCCGGAGAAGCAGGGCCGGCAGTCCGCCCAGCCCGAACGACTCGTCGTCGGGATGGACGACCACCGCCACCAGCACGCGCCGCACTCCGTCCGGCAGGCCGTGCCCGGTACCAGTCATCTCAGGTGTAGATGATCTGGCCGCCGGCCGCGTGCTCGTAGAACTCGCCGACCGTGATGATGTCCTGGACCTGCTCCACAAGGTCGTCCTTGTCGAGTTCGAAGAGGTCCACAGACGCCTTGCAGGCGTAGATGCCCGCGCCGGTGTCGGCGATCATCTCGATGAACTCGGGGATCGGCGGGATGTCGAGCTTGTCCATCTTCCGTTCCATGTACCGGGTGACCAGGTCCGGTACGCCCGGCATACCGCCCAGCAGGGTCGGCAGGTGCAGGCCCGGGTTGCCGACGGTGGCCAGCTTGATGTGCTCCCAGCGCTTCTTCGTGATGGCGTCGAGTCCGAAGAAGGTGAAGAACAGGTCGGCCTCGATGCCCTCGGCGCGGGCGCCGTTGGCCATGATCAGGGCCGGGTAGATCCCTTCCAGGGACCCCTTGGAGACGATGATCGAGACCTTCTCGATCGTTGCGGTGTCGGCCATGACGACACGCTCCTCGATGGCAGAGACGGTGGCGGAGACGGTGGCGGAGACGGTGGCAGAGATGTCAGATGCAGCCGCGCGGCTTGGGAATTCCGGCGATCTTCGCGGCGGTCTTCGCCGGTCCCTTGGGGAAGAGCTGGTACAGCTCCTTGACACTCACGCCGGACGTCTTGCCGAGGACGCGGACAGTGGGGCCGGTGCCCTTGGCGGCGTATTCGGCGCGCATGAAGTGGATGACCGTCCAGTGCCGGTCGGTCAGCGCCTCGATGCCCGCCTCGTGGGCGATCTGCTCGGCCATGGGCTCGGTCCACTGCGCGGGGTCGGTGAAGAAGCCCTCGTCGTCGACGGGGACGGCGGTGTCGCCGTAGGTGGCGGTGGGCATGGCGGTGTTCTCCTTCGTTCAGGCGTGGACGTGGTGCTTGCCGTGCTCGGACATCGCCGAGTCGATGCCGGGCAGTTCACGGCCGGGCAGCAGGCTGTGCCAGTACAGCCACTCGAAGGCCAGCTTGCCGAGGTGGTTGGCGTGCGACTCCTTCAGCAGCGGCAGGCCAAGGGCAGCCGGGAAATGGCCGGGCAGCGGTTCGGTGTCGTAGTTGAAGTCGATCAGCAGCGCCTTGTGGAAGCCGGTCTCCACGAAGCAGTTGGTGTGCCCGTCGAAGGTGGCGTCCAGCGGCTGCCCGGTGAGGAAGCGGCCGATGTTGTGCGTGAGCGTCTCCCCCGCGAAGTGCGCCACCGAGCCGGCCTTGGACGCCGGCAGCCCGGCCGCGTCCCCGATCGCGAACACCTCGGGATGCTCGGGGTGTTGGAGGGTGTGCTGGTCGACGGGGATGAAGCCCAGTTCGTCGCCGAGGCCCGGGGAGCGGCCGACGTACTCGGCGCCTCCGTGCAGCGGCACGACCACCGCCAGTTCGAAGGGCACCTCGCGTTCGTCGTACGAGACCAGCCGGCCGCCTTCGCCGTCGACCTCGCCGAGCGTGAACTCGGTGACCAGCTCGATGCCCTTGTCCGCAAGCAGACCGCCCAGCGCCTTGGCGGCGACGGGCTTGGTGAAGGCGCCGTCCAGCGGGGTGACGTAGGTCAGTTGGACCTTGTCGCGGATGCCGCGCCGCTGGAAGTACCAGTCGGCGAGGAAGGCGAACTCCAGCGGCGCCACGGGGCACTTGACCGGCAGATCGGCCACGTTCACCACGACGCGCCCGCCTTCGAAGCGCTCAAGGGCTTGGTGCAGGCCGACGGCGCCGGGCAGGTCGTAGAAGGTGAACACCGACTCGCCCCAGCCGGGACCGGTCAGCCCCTCGGTCTCCTCCGGCAACAGCGTGGCTCCGGTGGCGACCACCAGGACGTCGTAGGTCAGCCGTATGCCGCCGCTGAGGTGCACCGTCCGTGCGTCCAGGTCGACCCGCTCGATCCGCGCCTGCTTGTAGTCGATGGCAGCGTGCAGCTGCCGCGGGCGGGACCGGACGAGGTGGTGCGGCTGGGCCGCCCCGAAAGGGACGAACAGCAGGCCGGGCTGGTAGACGTGGTCGTCGTCCTGGTCGACCACGGTGATCCGGCATTCGCCCTCGTCGTACATGCGGCGCAGCCGGTTGGCCGTCAGCGTGCCGGCCGTGCCGCCTCCGAGTATCACGATGTGTTTGCCCATGCCCCCACTGTCGTGCGGGAGACGAGGCCCGGGCATGGGCCACTGGTCCCTCACCCAGTACCCACCCGGGTATGTCTTCGCTCCACCCTCGCAGGCCCGATGCGCCGCCCGACCGCCACGAACCCCCTGAAAAAATACCTACCAGGGTATGCCGCCACGCCTGCCGACGCGAGGGCCGAACGACCCTCGTCGCACCCCATCGACCTCTCGATCAGCCGCGCCGTTCGCGGTCGACTGGAACTGGCAGCACTCGACGCCGACGAGAGAGGCCCGGCCATGACCGGCAGCGCACCGCAGACCCTCACCACGAACCAGCCGCAGGACGCGGAGGTGCACCGCTTCGAGGTGGCCCACGTCGACCGCGACATCTACACCGTGGACATCCGCGGCCACCGCATCCAGGTGGACCAGCCCATCGAGGCGGGCGGCACGGACATCGCACCCACCCCCACCGAACTGTTCGCCGCCTCCCTGGCCACCTGCGTAGCCTTCTACGCGGGCCGTTTCCTCCACCGCCACGGCCTGGACCAGGCCGGACTGCGCGTCCGCACGGAATTCGCCATGGCCACCGACCGACCCGCCCGCGTGGCCTCCGTACACGTCACGATCACCCCGCCGCCCGGACTGCCCGAGCAGCGCCGCGCGGCCCTGCTCGCCGTCGCCTCGCGCTGCACGGTCCACAACACACTGCACCAGCCACCCGAGATCGGCATCGAGCTGGCACCATGAGCACGCCCTTGGCTCCACCCGCGTCACCCCTCCCGGACCGCCTCCACCGCGGCCTCATCGGCACCGAGGCCCAGCCCTAGGGCAGCAGGCGGTCGCGCCGGTACTGCTCGGCGGCCTGCCGAGTCGGACGATGCTGCGAAGGCGACGGTCGCCCGCGTTCTGGCAGACCGAAGCTACTCAGCGCAGTACGGCCGCCAGCAGGTCGGCGCCCAGCGCCGTCAGATCGGGCAGATTGAGGCTGTAACGGACGTAACGACCCTGCCGCCGGGCCGCGAGCAGGCCCGCGCGGCGCAGGACAGCGAGGTAGGAGAGACGAGCCAGGCCGGTGTCCGGGCACACGTCGCGGGGGCTGACGACCGCCTCCCGTAACCGTCACGGCTTCACCGGCCCGGGGCGGTCGCCACGAACGGACCGGGCCGGTGAACGGGCGCCATGCTAGGTTGCCCACCCACGCCCATGCTTGTCCTGGTGTGACATGAGACTTGTCTTCTCGGGACACAGTGGCGACACAGCCTTGGAGCGTGCACATGAGGCCTCTGGTCCGCACCGCGGCCCTCAGCGGGTATGTCGAGCTGTGCCGCTCGCTCGGAATCGATCCGCAGACGCTGATGAAGCGCGTGGGGCTGGACACCGCCGCCCTCGCGGTCCAGGACCGGTGGATCTCCGGCGCGGCCGCGGTCCAGGTGCTGGAACTGTCGGCGGCCGCCTCGGGTCACGAGGACTTCGGAGTGCTCCTCGCGGGGTTCCGGCGTTTTTCCAATCTCGGCCCCATCAGCCTGGTCGTCCGCGAAGAACCCGACGTGCGGAGCGCTTTGGGGCTCTTGATGCGGCATGAACACATGTACAACGAGGTCCTGCACACCCGGCTGTCCGAGGGAAACGGGCTGGCCACGCTGAAGGTCGACCTGCGGCTCGGCGAGGTGATGGAAGCCCGGCAGGCGACGGAGCTGGCGGTCGCCGCCTACCACCGGGTCCTGTGCGGGTTCCTGCCCACCCGGTGGCAGCCACTCTCCGTATGGTTCCGGCACCCTTCTCCGTCGGAGGCCACGACGCACCGGCGCGTGTTCGGCCCCATCGTGGAGTTCGGCCGGGAGTTCGACGGCATCGTCTTCTACGCCGACGGCCTCGACGCGCCCAACGCGATGGCGGACCCACTTCTGCGGGAGTACGCCCGCCAGTACTTCGAGGCGATCGCAGTCCCGAGGGACACCACCGTCGCGGACCGGGTGCGAGAGCTGATCGAGGTGCTGCTGCCGACCGGGCGCTGCTCGATCGAGCAGGTCGCTCGCAGCCTCGGGGTCGACCGGCGCACCGTCCACCGGCACCTGGCCTCCTCGGGCGAGACGTTCTCCTCGCTCCTCAACGCCACCCGCAGGCATCTCGCCGAGCAGTTCGTGGCGAACCCGCGGCGCTCGCTGACGGAGATCTCCGACCTGCTGGGCTTCTCGTCGCTGAGCGCGTTCTCGCGCTGGTTCCGTGAGCAGTTCGGGTGCAGCCCGAGGGCGTGGCGCAGCCGTGGGAGCCGGCGGCCGACCGACCGGGACTGATACCGCGAGCGACGCCGACGGCGGGCCGTGCTGTGCCGGCTCATGCTGCACGACCAGGGGGCGATGTCCCCAAATGACAAGTCAACCGTCCCTGAGCGTCAAGCAGCGCCTGGTACTCGGCCCTACCTTGGCAGCACCGCAGACAGACGCGGTCGGCCGCCGGAGGAGAGCCGTGGTACTCCCCCTGTGCACGCTCCCTCCGGACCGGCCGAGCGTACCGGGGCTACCCATGCGCCCGCTGTTCCCCCGGTGACCCGCATCGATCCTCGCCGCACTTCCCAGGCCCTCGCATCGCACGCGGCGATGCCCCGGCGAGTGATCACCGATCCGACAAAGGAGACGGACCGTGCACTTCCACGACGACTCACTACTTCCGGAGAACCAGGAGAAGCTGGTGATCCAGGCCGCTCCCTACGGGCCGGAGTGGCTTCCCGGGGACGCCGACGACCTTCCCCTGACCATGGACGAGCACGTGCAGGCGGCCGTCGACTGCTACAACGCCGGCGCCACCGTGCTCCACATCCACGTGCGCGAGCTCGACGGCAAGGGCTCCAAGCGGATGTCCAAGTTCAACGAGCTCCTGGGGCTGCTGCGTGAGGCCGTGCCAGACATGGTCCTGCAGATCGGCGGCTCGATCTCGTTCGCCCCGGAGGACGAGGGCAGCGAGGCGAAGTGGCTGAGCTACGACACCCGTCACCTGCTGGCCGACCTCACCCCCGCGCCGGACCAGGTGACGATCGCGATCAACACCAGCCAGATGAACATCGTCGAGATCATGACCGACGACGACCTGGAGGGCACCTCGATCGCGAAGCCCGAGTACTACAGGGCCTACCGCGACATGGTCGTCGAGGCGGGCCCGGACTTCTACCTGGAGCACCTCAAGCGCCTGCATGCGAACGGCATCCAGCCGCACTTCCAGCTCGCCACGCTGGCCCAGCTCGAAACCGTGGAGCGGCTCATCCGGGCAGGCATCTACACCGGTCCGCTGATCCTCAACTACGTGGCCATCGGCGGCGGTTTCGCGGGCCGTCACCCGGCCGACCTGATCGAGTTCGTCCGCCGCGCCCCGGACGGCGCCGTCCTCACCATCGAGAGCTCCATGCGGGCCGTGGCGCCGATGAACGCGATCGGCATCGCGCTCGGCGTGCACGTGCGCGTGGGCAACGAGGACAACCTGTGGCGGCGCAAGGGCGAGCGCATGACCACCGTCGAGCAGGTCGAGCAGATGGTGCGGATCTCCAAGGCACTCGGCCGCGACATCGCGACCGGCGCCGAGGCCAAGAGGATCTACAAGCTCGGCGAGTACTACTCGGGCGCCGACGAGACGCTGGCCCGCCTCGGCATGGTGCCGAACCGCCGTCCCGGTCGGCGCGGCTTCATGCTGCGCGACGTCTGATCCGCGACGTCTGATCCGCGACGTCCGATCACGGCACGGGGTCACCGCGCCGCCGCGCATCCGCGCGCACCCACGGGGCCGCCGGGACCACACCCCCGGCACCGGCGGCCCCCTCCTCTCCTCCCACGAACTCTCCTCCTCACCTCCCACGAACAACGGAGCACACCCATGGCTCACGCCATTCGCTTCAAGGAGACCGGCGGACCCGACGTCCTGCGCTGGGAAGAGGTCGTCGTCGGCGACCCCGGCCCGGGCGAGGTACGGATCCGGCACGAAGCCGTCGGACTCAACTTCGCCGACACCTACTTCCGCAGCGGCCTGTATCCCGCGCCGCTGCCCGCCGGACTGGGCGTCGAGGCCGCGGGCGTGGTCGAGGCGGTGGGCGAGGGCGTCACCCACGTCGCCGAGGGCGACCGGGTCACGTACACCGGAAGCCCGCTCGGTGCCTACAGCACGGAACGGGTCATGCCCGCCGACTCCCTGATCCGGCTGCCGGACGGCATCGGCTGCGAGACCGCCGCCGCGATGACCATGCGCGGGCTCACCTCCGCCTACCTGTTGCGCAGGATCCATCCGCTGACGGCCGGGGACACGATCCTGCTGACCGCGGCGGCGGGCGGTGTCGGCCTCATCGTCTGCCAGTGGGCCAAGCTGCTCGGGCTGACCGTCATCGGCACCGTCTCCACCGAGGAGAAGGCCGAGCTCGCCCGCGCCCATGGCTGCGACCACGTCATCCACTACCAGCGCGAGAACGTGGCCGAGCGGGTACTCGAACTGACCGAAGGCGCCGGGGTCCCGGTCGCCTTCGACAGCGTCGGCAGGACCACCTACGCCGCCTCGCTGGCCTCGCTCCGGCGCCGCGGTCTGCTGGTCTGCTTCGGTACGGCCTCCGGACCGGTCCCTCCCATCGACGCCATGCAACTGGCCGTCAAGGGCTCCCTGTTCGTCACCCGGCCGGCGCTCGCCGACTACATCGCCGACCCCACGGAGCGGGCAGAGCTCGCGGGCGAGCTCTTCGGCCACGTCGCCTCCGGACGCATCGCCATCGAGATCAACCAGCGGTACGCGCTCGAGGACGCCGTACAGGCGCACCGCGAGCTGGAGGGGGGACGGACCACGGGATCGTCCGTCTTCGTCCTCTGAACCCCCTGCTGGATCACGCGCATCATCACCCTCTCCAGGAGGAAGCACCATGGACAAGACTCTCACTCCGCTGGAAGGCGCGCCCGCGTTGGTGCGCGCCCACTCCCGCGGCTCGATCAAGGTCGAACCGCTGACCTGCACCATCGGCGCCGAACTCGCCGGCGTGAACCTCGGCGACGCCTCGCGCGACGACGACCTGTTCGCCGAGATCAAGGCCCTGCTCCTGCAGTACAAGGTCCTGTTCCTGCGGGACCAGGACATCACGCGCGCCGAACACGTCGCCTTCGCCGAGCGCTTCGGCCCGCTGGAGGACCACCCGGTGGCCGGCAGCGACCCCGACCACCCCGGCCTGGTGCGGATCTACAAGGACCTGGACAGCGCGCCGGAGCACTACGAGAACGCGCTGCACACCGACGGCACCTGGCGTGAGAGCCCGGCCATGGGCGCCGTGCTGCGCTGCGTCGTGTCGCCCCCGGTGGGCGGCGACACGATCTGGGTCAACATGGCCGAGGCCCACCGCCGACTGCCGGAGCACATCAAGACCCTGATCCAGGGGCTGCGGGCGCGGCACAGTATCGAGGCCACCTTCGGCGCCGTCATGCCGCAGGAGAAGCGGCACGCACTGAAGGCACAGTTCCCCGACGCGGAGCACCCGGTGGTGCGCACCCACCCCGAGACCGGCGAGCAGATCCTCTTCGTCAACGCCTTCACCACGCACTTCGTCAATTACCACACGCCCGAGAACGTGCGCTTCGGGCAGGACTTCGCCCCCGGTGCGGGCCTCCTGCTGAACTACCTGATCAGCCAGGCGGCGATCCCCGAGTACCAGGTGCGCTGGCGCTGGACGCCGAACAGCGTCGCCATCTGGGACAACCGCTCCACCCAGCACTACGCCGTCCAGGACTACTGGCCCGCCGTCCGCCGTATGGAGCGCGCCGGGATCGTCGGCGACAGACCGTTCTGACCCTTTCTTCGAAAAGCGCGTGAGGTGATGACAATGGAGTTGCACACCACTGCGGAGTCCGTCCCGGAGGCTGAGACGACGGCCTCGTCCGGCTGGGCGGTGTCCCGACGCTATGCCTGGGTGGTCTTCGCCCTGAGTTTCGGCCTGCTGCTGTCCGACTACATGTCCAGGCAGGTCCTCAACGCCGTCTTCCCGATGCTGAAGGCCGAATGGCTGCTCTCCGACGCCCGGCTGGGCTCGCTCAGCGGCATCGTGGCCCTCATGGTCGGCCTGCTCACCTTCCCCATGTCGCTCATGGCCGACCGCTGGGGCAGAGTGCGGAGCCTGCTGCTCGCGGCGACGCTGTGGAGCGTGGCCACCCTCGGCTGCGCGGTGTCGGCGAGCTACGGCCAGATGTTCACCGGCCGCCTCTTCGTCGGCATCGGTGAGGCGGCATACGGCAGCGTCGGCATCGCCGTCGTCCTGAGCGTCTTCCCGCTCACCCTACGGGCCACTCTCTCCGGTGCCTTCATCGCAGGCGGGGCCTTCGGCTCGGTGCTGGGCGTGTCGGTCGGCGGTGCCCTGGCCCAGCAGTTCGGCTGGCGCTGGGCGTTCGGTGCCATGGGCGTCTTCGGCCTCGTGCTGGCCGCAGTCTACGGCTGCGTGGTCACGGAGAAGAGGCTGGCGCCGCAGGCGAGTTCCTCCGACGTCAAGAGCGACGCCGGCCGACGCCGCGGCCTGCGCACGCTCCTGCCGCAGTTGTTCTCCTCCGTCTCGGTGATCAGCGCCTACGTCGGCAGCGGACTCCAGCTGTTCATCGCCGCCGCGCTCATGGCCTGGCTGCCCAGCTACTTCAACCGCTACTACGACATGCCCACCGCGAAGGCCGGCGCGACCGCCGGAGTCTTCGTCCTGATCATCGGCATAGGCATGATTGCCGGCGGGATCGCCTCGGACCGGATCGCTCGGGTGTTCCCCATCCGGAAGTGGGCCGTCGCCATCGTCTGCAGCATCGGCTCGCTCGTCCTGCTCATGGCCGCGTTCCGCCTGCCGGCCGGCCCGCCGCAGTTGCTGGCGCTGGCGGCCGGAGCCCTGCTGTCGGCGGGGACGGCCGGTCCCGCCGCCGCCATGGTGGCCAATCTGACCCCCGCGTCCATCTCCGCGACGGCCTTCGCCACGCTCACTCTGGCCAACAGCCTGCTCGGACTGGCTCCCGGGCCCGCGGCCACCGGCGCGCTCGCGGACAGCATGGGCCTGCTCGGCGCGCTGCGGATCGTCCCGCTGACGGCGCTCGCGGCCACCGTGGCATTCCTGATCGGCCGCCACTACTACGACCGTGATCTGCGCCGCCTGACCGGACTCGCCCCCGTGGCGCAGTCCAAGGAACCGGAGCCGTCCTCATGAGCCGTACCACCGAGGCGGTCCTCGTGATCGTTCCCGGCCTGCGCGACCACGTCGCAACGCACTGGCAGACCCTGCTGGCCAACCGGCTCGCCGAGGGCGGGCGTCCCGTCCGCACAGTTCCCCCGCTGACGCAGGACCAGCTCAGCCGCGAGGCCCGGGTGGCCGCACTGGACAAGGTGATCACGGAAATCGCGGGGCCCGTCGTGCTGGTCGCCCACAGCGCCGGTGTGATCACCACCGTCCACTGGGCCCAGTGGCACGAAGCCCAGGTACAGGGGGCGCTGCTGGTGACGCCGCCGGACTTCGAGAAACCGCTGCCAGAGGGCTACCCCACTCCCGAGGTGCTCGACAAGCACGGCTGGACACCGGTGCCCCGCTCCCCGCTGTCCTTCCCCACCATCGTCGCGGCCAGCTCGAACGACCCCCTGGGCACCGTCGAGCGCGTCGCCGAGCTGGCCCGCAACTGGGGCGGACGCCTCGTGGAACTCGGCGAGGTCGGCCACCTCAACCCCGCCTCCGGCTACGGCCCCTGGCCGCGCGCGGACGAACTGCTCACCGAACTCGAAATCGAAATCGAGCTCGGCTGAGCCCCGCCCCCCATGCAGCCCCGCGAAAGGCAACGATGAACACCGACACCGACCTGCTGTGGTCTCCCGGCCGCCGCGAGCTGGAGGACTCCAACGTCGCATGCTTCATGGAATGGGTGAGCGAGGTGCGGGGGCTGCACTTCTCCGACTACGCCGAGCTGTGGCGGTGGAGCTCCACCGACCTGCCCGGCTTCTGGTCGGCGGTGTGGGAGTTCTACGGGCTGGACGCGGTCACTCAGTACGACGAGGTACTGGGCGATGCGTCGATGCCGGGTGCCAAGTGGTTTCCCGGCGCCCGGCTGAACTTCGCCGAGCGGTGCTTCGCCCAGGCCACTGACGCCCGCCCGGCGCTGGTCGGCGTGGCCGAGGGCGGCATGCCCGTGGAGACCTCGTGGCAGGAACTGCGCATCCAGGTCGGGGACGTCGCGGCGGCCCTGCGCCGGATGGGCGTGAGGCCCGGCGACTGCGTGGCCGGATACCTTCCCAACCTCCCGCAGGCCGTTGTCGCCCTGCTGGCCACGGCCGCCGTCGGCGCCGTGTGGACAGCGTGCTCCCCGGACTTCGGCACGCCCAGCGTGCTCGCCCGCCTGCGACAGGCGCGGCCGGCCGTCCTCGTGGCCGCGGACGGATACCGCTACGGCGGCAAGACGTACGACAGACGCCCAGAGGTCGCCGAGCTCGCGGACGGGCTTCCCACGCTCCGTCACATCCTCGCGGTCGACAACCTCTTCACGCCCCCGACCGAGCCGTGGTCGGCGCGGCCCAGGATCGAACAGCACGCCTGGTCCGCGCTGCCGGCCGCCGAATCGCCACTGGAATTCGCCGACGTGCCCTTCGACCACCCGTTGTGGATCCTGTGGTCATCGGGGACCACCGGGGTGCCCAAGGGGATCGTTCAAGGTCACGGCGGCATCGTGGTCGAACTGCTCAAGGCACTCGGCCTGGGCTCGGATCTGCGCGCCGACGACCGCTACCTCTTCCTCACCTCCACGAGCTGGATGGTCTGGAACTTTCTGGTCGGCGGCCTGCTGCACGGCAGCACGATCATCCTGTACGACGGCAGCCCCACCTTTCCGGACGTCAACGGGGCCTGGCGGATCGCCGAACAGACCGGCGCCACCATGGTCGGCGTGGGCGCGGCCTACCTCGCCGCCGCGGAGAAATCGGATACGCATCCCGCGGCCGAGTTCGGTCTCGAGCGGCTGCGCTCCATACTCCAGACCGGATCGTCCCTACCGCCCAGCACGTGGCGTTGGGTCTACGACCGGCTCGCACCGAACGTCTGGCTGCAATCGATCTGTGGCGGTACCGACGTCTGCTCGGTGCTCGCCGGCGGTTCTGCCCTGCTGCCCGTACGTGTGGGCCGTATCCCATGCCCCTCACTCGGCGTCGCGCTGGCCTCATGGGATCCCTACGGGCACCCCCTGACAGGTGAGCAGGGCGAGTTGGTGGTGACCGCGCCGCTGCCGTCCATGCCCCTCCACTTCGTCGGCGACCCCGACGGCGCCCGCTACCGGGCCAGCTACTTCGACACCTACCCCGGCATCTGGCGGCACGGCGACTGGGTCACCGTCGACGAAGACCTGTCGGTCGTCGTCGCCGGCCGCTCCGACTCCACCCTCAACCGCATGGGCGTACGGATGGGCTCCGCCGACATCTACGCCGTCGTCGAACAGCTCCCCGAAGTCGCCGACAGCCTCGTCATCGGCGTAGAACAGCCGGACGGCGGCTACTTCATGCCACTCTTCGTCGTGACCGCAGGCGGCATCGCCCTCGACGACACACTGTGCGAGCAAATCGCCACAGCCATCAAACGCCGATTGTCCCCGCGCCACGTGCCCGACGTGATCGTGCCTGTCCCCGCCGTCCCGCGCACGCTCACCGGCAAGAAGCTCGAAGTACCCGTCAAGCGCATCCTGCAGGGTTCCCCTGTCACCGACGTCAGCAGCGAAGGATCAGTCACCCACTCCGAGATGCTCGCCTGGTTCGCGGACTTCGCGGCCCGTTCGGCGCCGGACAGGTGAGCGCACTGGCACCCGCCGCAGCGATACCGGCTGCCTCACAACGCCGCCCCCGGCAGCCGCACCGAGCACCAGCCTTACAGACGTTCGGAGCTGCCGCCGATCGAGCGTCACTGGAGCGTCAGGAATCCTCAGCGATGTCCTGACCCTGTCGCCGGTACAGTCGTCGGCTTCCCATGAACCCGCAGGTGAGGCCTCCTCCGCGACCTCGCTGTCCGCTCGACCCGTTGCACAACCGAAAACAGCTCAAGCAGAGCGCAACTCTGCCAAAACCACAGGTCAACGGCTACTCTGAGCAGGCTCTAGCACCGCCACGCACTCGGGGGAACCTCAACCGCGCACGTGGGCCGACAGTGGCTGGGCTGGCTGGGCTGGCTGGGCAAGACAGACAACGGCGTCGTGACGGTGACCACGGTGTGGACCGACGGCCGTGTGTAATACCCGCTGCACGCACAGCCTTATACACTCGCTCATCACTTCGCCCGTCGCCGGTCCGATCCGGCCTTTCGGAGCAAGCCTCAGCTGGCCGCTTTTCTCGCAGCCCGGGGAAAGGAAGCGGGCTTCAGCTGCCGGGCGGTGGTCGCCGACTGCGCCTACTCCCTCAGCGACGACTGGTACCTCGCGCTGCGGGAGGCCGGGCTGGCCTACGTGGTGGCCCTCAAACCACTCAACGATACCTGGGCACCAGCCGACCAGCCGCACACACCCATCGATGCCGCACACACTCTTACCTGGTGTGATGCCGACCATCCCGGCGACTGGACACCCGTTGAGCGACATTTCCGCGACGGGCACACCGAGACCTGGTGGGCCGCTGATGCCCGCCTGGGCGGCTACGGCCCCCACTCCCCGTGCCGCCTGATCGTGGCCACCACCGATCCGGCCACCCTGCCGCCGAAGGCCACCTGGTACCTGGCGACCGACCTGCCCCACCCTGACGTATTTCACGCCGCCACCGCCCCACCCGTCGGCCGACCTCGCTGAAATCGTCCGTCTCTATGGACTACGGCCGTGGATCGAGCAGAGCTACAAACAGATCAAGGACGAACTCGGCTGGGCGGACTTCCAGGTCCGTTCCGACCGAGCCATCCGCCGCCACCGGACCCTGGTCAACTGCGCTTTCTCATTCTGCTGGGACCAGTGGTTCGCGCCACCCGGACTGGTGGATCCCTCCACGCCGGACCCGTGCCCCAACGAGGGGCCAGAGAGGGGGCTCTAACACACCCCACCAGCCCCAACCGCCCTGCTAGCCCCGGGCCTTACGCGCTATCCGTTCATGGCTCACCCCGGCCACCACCCTGAACCGCTGGTGGCGAGCCCGGACGGACAAAGATCCGCCCTCCGAGCTCCAGGCCCTGATCGACGCAGTCACCACAGGACACGGCATTGATCTCTACCGTCGGGTTTTAACGGGTCTTCGAATTTAGTGGGGGTGCGCCTCCCGTCGGCTCCGCCGAGTGGTTGCACAGCGTGAGCGCAGGCGTTGGTTCTCTCGGTTCCTGAAGCCGAAGGCGTTGCGCGCTTCGAGCTTGATGAGGCGGTTGTTGCCTTCGGAGGCGGCGTTGGTGATCCCGGTGGTCAGGTAGGTCTCGATGCCGTCCCACCACTGCTCGACGGTCTCGGCAAGGGTGACGAGTTCGGGCAGGTGGGCGTGGTCGGCGACGTGGGAGAGGAAGCGGTGGCGGGCGGCGGAGATCGCGGAGCGGTCGGGGGCGTGGTGGGTGCGGCTGACGGCCAGGTGGAGGAGGTCGCGCAGCAGTTCCTTGGCCTGCCAGGCCGCGTAGATCTGCCGGCCGTAGGTGCCCATGTGGTCCAACTCGGCCTTGAGTAGAGCGAGTTGGTTCTCGCTGAGGTCCTCTTTGTTGCGGCGCAGGAGTTTGCGGACGGTGTAGATGCCGTCGCCCTTGCGGGCTCGGCGGCCGTGTTGCTTCCAGGTGAGGCGTCGGCGCAGGTCGGCGAGGTGGCGCTGGGCGAGTTGCACGATGTGGAAGCAGTCCACGACCACGGTCGCGTGCGGCAGGGCACGCTGGACGGCGGCGCGGAAGGTGGAGCACAGGTCGATGGCGACGTAGCGGACCTGCTCGCGCCAGGTCGCGGGCTGGGAGGTGAGCCAGTCAGCGACCGACGCCGCGTTGCGGCCCTCGACCTGGCCGAACAGGCCGCGTCCGCCGATCGCGTCGACGAAGCCGATGTGCCAGGCGTCCGCGAGGAGTTCCCACTTCCCGCTGGCCGGGTTCTGCTTCCACGCCGGCTTGCCCCGCCGGGTCTCGTCGATCCCGATCGCCGAGGTCGCGGGCGGGGTCTCGGGCAGGGCTTTCGCAGCGTAGTTCTCGAAGCAGTGCTGCACGATCGGCCAGCTCAGGTGCAGGTCGCGGCCGGCCTGCACGACGGTGCGAGAGCCGTCGCAGACCGCGGCCCCCGCCGCCCGGCGCAGGGTTGTGGTGGTGCGCATCCCGGCGGGGACCGCGCGGATCGCCTCGGTGAACGAGCCGCGTGGGCAGGCGGGTTCGGTGCAGCGCCAGCGCGCTTTGCGCCACCGGATACTCACCGGGCGCCCACCACAGGGCAGGTGCCTGGGTCGGGTGGTGCGGTAATCCTTCAGCCGGGTGGCGAAGACCCCGCACGAGGGGCAGGCCCGGGCGGAGTCCTCGGCCGTGACGACGTACACCGTCGAACCACCCGATCCATCGTCCTTGACCTTGATCACACTCACCCCCTCCAGCCCCAGAAGTCGCGTGGCCGCCTCGTTGGTCCCGGTATCGTCGATGTTCAAGCCCGTGGGGTTTCATGATCGGTTGCGTAGAGAACAACCATGATCACGAAGACCCGCGGGCTCCTTGCGTCCGGGGTACCGCCACCCCAACTACCTCACGCAGAGTGACCGGCGAGCCCGCCCGTCACCGCCGCACCCCCATCAAGTTCGAAGACCCGTTTTAACGAACTACCGGTACCGCCGTCTGGACCGGGTCCTGTCACCCCTCGAACAGCCCCGGCCCGGGACCCAGACCCCCGGGCCGAAACCTCCGCCGATTACGATGCCTGCCGCAGCCCGCGCAGCCGCTCTGCGGAGAGATGCTTGACCCGCCTCGTTCGCCCGAATTGACTCAGTCGCTCCAGAACCTTCAACGAGGACGACCCTTCCGAAGCTCGACGTTGCAGCCAGTCGGACCATTCCGAAACCTCGTCGGATGTTGGAGCGTATTCCCCTCCCGCATCGCCGCTCACGGCGTCCAGAATCCGCAGTTCGCGTACGCGCAGGACGGCCACCGAACGCTTGTTTTCTACTGAGATCCTTTCGGCCCAGAAAATCCTCTCGGCCTCGGGAACCTGTTCCAGCATCTGCAAAATTACGGACATGGCGATCGACGGATCAGGTTCCAGCCCGACGATTTCCAGAAGCGAGCCCCATTCGGTCGGCTCATCCCGGATCCACCGGCTTGATGCCTGTGGATAGTTCTTCCGGAAACGAAGAAGTGCCCTGTGACCTGCGATGATGGGGTTTCTCTAGGACCACATCAGGCACGATCGACAAGGCACTTCCGAGATGCAATCCTCCCATGCCGCGGCGGCGGTCTCTTCCACGTTCGATGATCCGAACCTGGTCGCGTACGGCGGGCTGGAGCCGGTGGTGCGGCTGGCCGAACGGTGCGGTCTGCCCGCGCTGGCCGGGGAGCACATCAGGCTGCCGGTCTCGAAGGACGGCACCGGCGCCTTCCCCGCCGCGAAGCTGATGTCGCTGGTGGGCGGTATGGCCGCGGGCGCCGACAGCATCGAGGACATGGACCGGCTGCGGCACGGCGCGATGGGCCGCCTGTTCTCCGGAGTGCGGGCCCCGTCCACGCTGGGGTCGTTCCTGCGCTCCTTCACCCACGGGCATGTGAAGCAACTGCATGCCGTGGCCCGCCGGTTGTTGCCCGAACTGGCCCGTCACACCCCGTTGCTGCCCGGCGCGGACCAGGTGGCCTACGTGGACATCGACGACACCATCCGACGCACCTACGGTTACGCCAAACAGGGCGCCGGCTACGGATACAGCAAGGTCAAGGGCCTGAACGCACTGCTCGGCATCGTCTCCACACCCCTGGCCGCCCCCGTGATCGCCGCCACCAGGCTGCGTAAAGGGCCCTCGAACTCCGCGCGCGGGGCGGCAGCGTTCGTGGCCGAGACCATCCGCACCGCCCGCGCCTGCGGCGCGAGCGGCCTGCTGGTGATGCGGGCGGACTCCGCGTTCTACGGCGCCGACGTCATCAACACCTGCCGGGCGCTGGGCGCGCGCTTCTCCGTCACCGTGCGGATGAACGCCTCCGTCAAGGCCGCCATCGCCCACATCGACGAGACCGCCTGGACGCCGATCAAGTACCCCAAGGCTGTCTGGGACGAGGAGGGCCAGTGCTGGATCTCCGACGCCGAGATCGCCGAGGTCCCCTACACCGCGTTCACTTCCAAGCCGAAGAAGCAGCAGGTCACCGCCCGTCTGATCGTGCGCCGCGTCAAGCGCCTGAACCCTGACGCCGTCCCCGCCGGGCAGGGCACCCTCTTCGACACCTGGCGCCACCACGCCGCGTTCACCGACTCCCCGCTCGCCTTGAAGGACGCCGAGCGTGATCACCGCCGGCACGCTGTCGTCGAGCAGGTGATCGCCGATGTCAAGAACAGCGCCTTCGCCCACGCACCGTCCGGTCATTTCCAGGCCAATGCCGCATGGCTCGCCCTGGCGGCCCTGGCACACAACCTGACCCGCGCCGCCGGCGCCCTGGCCGGAACATTCCATGCCAGAGCAACCACCGCCACCATCCGTGACCACCTGATCAACGTGCCCGCCCGCCTGGCCCGATCCGCCCGCCGCCTCACCCTGCACCTGCCCGAACGCTGGCCCTGGAGCGAGGACTTCACCCAGCTCTTCAACACGGTGCATGCACCGCCAGTCCTCTGACTCCCTGACCGACCCGCCCGAAAGGGCCCGAGACCTGTGGAAAAAGTGGAAGAGCTGGGCAGACCAGCGGCCACCCCATGCCCGAATCCGCAACTCAGCCCCGACACGGCCTGCGCGACCCCGAAACGATCAACCGGGAATCAAGCCGGTGGATCCGGGCTCATCCATGGCCCGTTGGTAGACTTCCCAACGTGCGTGCCCACTGGACAGGTCGACGGTCTCGCTGCCGGCGCGACGAGCAACTTCCAGGACGACGGCCCCAAGATCCGAGAAACTAGCATTCATTTCTCCCAGCCAATCCATAAGCAGCCATGCTCTTCCTGATGGCCTTGCGAATGTCCCCCAGGTTGTTGTCAATGACGCGCTACTGATCCTTGGTCAGCTGAATATCGGGGTCGAGCGGATTACCGTTCTGCCCGATCTGTATACCGTCTCCCTTGATTCCCGGTCCGATCAAGTGCCCGTATGCAGGGCCGTGATCGTTGGAGTAGATCTGAAACCGGTACTTTCCATCCCGGAAGACCGTGCCGGAGAACGAGCCAGGATCGTCGCTCCCACCCGAATTATAAACGAGCACCGGCATGTCTCCGGCCAGCACATAGTACGTGTGCTACGCGGACCCGCTCTACCTGCTTCTTTGCAGGTCAGTGCCTGTTTCGGGTTCCGCTGGCGTCCGTGGTTGTGCGGGGAAATCCGTGGGTGTTGCCGTCGCTACTGAACTTGAACTCGTGATGTCGGCCTGGGTACGCGGGTGGCTGTGACGGTCAATGTGGCTTCAGCTACTGCGGTTCGGGCTCCACATGTAGACCATTGGCGCGGTTTCGGTGACCTCGCTCGGCCATGTCTGCCGGAACTCGGCGAGTCGGCGGCGATGTTCCTCGATCCAGTCCGGTGCCGGGCGTATCCACAGCATCGTGGTGAGTCGAGCAGGATCGTCAACGGCTACCGTCACCGAGTGGTCCTCATGCAGGTGGAAGCCCAGGCTCAGGCCACGGTCTCCTCCTATCGAGGCCTTGCCACCAAGTTCCAGGTGGTCGAGTTGGAGCTCCCAGGCTGCCAGATCGTGCTGGAACAGGTAGAGGTCAAGCCGGGCGTCGACAAAACTGGCGGATGCCAAGACGTCCGCGCACAGGATGTCGTGGCCGGTGAGGATGCCCGGCTGGAAGCGGCGGGTCACCCGAACGATGCAGCGGTTGCCCTCTGTATCTGACAGGTGAATCAGGTCGACCGGCTCCGGCTCTGACACTGCACCACGCCCCCTCGAAGGTTCAGATCGCCTGAATCATGCCCTACGACTCATCGCAGAGCGCTGGGGACCCGGGCCCGAGCCCGCTGCGTCACCAGTCCAAGACCAGTCCGGTGCCCGCGAGGCAGCCGTCGATCGCCTCCGGCCGGTACTGCAGCATCTTGAGCTTGCGCTTCACGGCGCGGGTGACCTGGCCGAGGTTGGCGGCGGCAAGATTGCCGATGTCGCGTTTGACCAGGGACCAGATGCCCTTCTGCGGGTTGAGGTCCGGGGCGTAGGTCGGTAGCTGGAACACGGTGAGCCAGGCGCCGTTGGCCTCGAAGAACTCCCGCAGGGGCGCGACCAGGTGCATACGGAGGTTGTCCCACACGAGCACGATCGGTCCGCCGAGCTGTGGATGGGCGCGGATGATCAGGTCTCGGTAGTCCTTCCAGCCGAAGCCCTTCGGCTCGTCCTTGCGGCCCTGGTACTCGCGGATCGCGTAGATCAGACGGGACCGCTCACCGGACTTGTAGCAGGTCATGCCTGCTATCGAGACGCGGCCCCGCACGCGCACGACCGGGGTGCTGCCCCGGCGTCCCCAGGTCCTGGCACGCGGCGGCGTCATCGACTGGCCGGCCTCGTCCTCGAAGACCACCCAGGCTCCGTTCACCGCCGCGGCGCTTTTACCTGCGGCCACACCTCCCGCTTCCACAGTTCCACGGCTTCGTCCTCGCGTTCGATCGCACGTCGGGCCGGCTGCTGCCACGACCACCCGGATCGACGAAGCAACCTCCAGGCGCCCTCCACCGTGTAGGAGATGCGGAACAGCCGACCGATCATCGTCTCCACCCGGGCCAGGATCCACCGCTGATCGGTCCACCCGTGTGTCAGCGGGCCACGCTCCAACTCCCGCTCCAGCCTGGCCATCTGTGCGTCAGACAGTCGAGGTCGACCAGGTGACCCCTTCGAGGCCACCCCTGCGTAGCCGTTCTCGCGCCACTGTCGCCGCCAACGTTCCACCGACCGCTCCGAGACCCGCAACGCGGCGGCGATCTCCCGGTTCTTCTCGCCAGCCTCGAAACGACTCACGGCCTGGCGCCGGACCCCCTCCCGTGCGACCCTCTCGGCATCCGTCAAGCCACCACCCTGCGGATATCTCACCGCACCAGGACTACCGAAGTCGCCTGCGTATTGTCCGGCGAACAGCCCGACATCACCCGATCAAGTTCAGTAGTACTGCCGTCAAGGGCTCGGGCCGCGCGGTCGCGTTGCCGCTGGCGTGGTGTCACCCCCGGGAACTTCACTGCCATGCGCCAGGCTCGGCACGGACGAGGGCGCGGACGGTCTGCTCGTACAGCTCGTGGCCGCTCTGGGCGCAGTGTCCGGCGATCCAGCGGGTCAGCTCGTCCGGGGTGTGCAGCGTGCCTGACGTGGCACCGCAGCTGCGCTCTTCGCCAGTGACGCAGACCGCCTCAATGGTCGGCAGCGCCAGAGGGTCGGGGACGGTGGTCACGCGGTACTCGCGGAAGCGGTAGCGCCCCCGAGAGGCATCGCGTACTGGTGCGCCGACGTTCGGAGAGTCAGGCATCCTCGGTCCCCTCTCCCTGATCCGGGATGCGCTGTCCGCGCGAGTCCGCAACCCTGAGCGCGTCTGCCAGGGCTTCTGTCAACCGGCAGGCCAGCCAGCGATACTCGGTCGCCGACAGGGTTTTCGCGCCGGGCGCCGTGGCCTCGCGGGCGTAGTCCAACAGTTCCTGGCCCATGCTGAGCTGTACCGTCTCGATGCTGTCGGCGAGCGTGGAGAGGTAGCCCCGGCCGTCGCTGCTCAGGTAGCAGGGTTTCCCTTCCGGGCTGGTCCACGGCAGTAAGCGGGGACCAGTCCCACCCGATGCGGCGTCGTACAAGTCTCTGCGACGCATACGGTCGGCATCGCTCCTGGGCTCGCTCACTGGGCACCCCCGGCCTGGGTCACTGGTTGTGGACACACAGACCGTAGGCCCTGACTAATCGTCACCCCAGGTGGGCGCCATGACAGTTCGCGACTCTTGGTTCTCGAACTGCCACGCTGCGTGGCGGCTACCCGACGACGCCCAGGTAGTCGGCCATTTCGCGCATCTCCGTCGTGAGGGTGCGCTTGCGCTTGCCCAGGATCTCCTGCATGGTCTCGGCCGCCCCGTTCTGGTGCCGCAGCCACTGCGGGGCGGCTTCCCTGGCACGGGTCAACTCGTCCATGGCGGCGGACAAGTCGCCGGTCCGGGTGTAGGCGCGCGCCACATCGAGGGTGAAGCGGTTCCCGTCGTTGGCGCTGGGCCTGCCCAAGCGCTTCCACGCCTTGGGCGACAACTCCTCCTGCTCGCCCGCCTTGCGCACCACCGCGCGGGCGTCACCGATGACCATGGAGTCTTCAAGTGCCTTGACCGCGACGGTGACCGGCCCGAAGACGGACCAGTGCCGGGAGACATTGCGATGCGCCGTCCCGACAGCGGTCGCCGCCACCCGGGCGGCTTGACGGTACGCCTTCGCCTCGTCGGGACGGTTGTTCCTCGCGGCTGCTGCGGCGGCCTCCATCGCCAGGCCGCCCCACACCGCGTAGTGGTCCGGCTCGGCCCCGGTGATCTTCGGCTCCACCGCGTCCATGCTCTGGGCGGCGACCTGTTCCGCCTCGTCCAACCGTCCCTGCCTCACCAGCAGCCAGCACATGCAACCGACACCAGAGCCCGCCGCAAGCATGTCTCCGGCCTGACGGGCATCCATGATGGCGCCGCGCACAGCGGCATACGCAATGTCGTACTGCCGCACCTGAGTGAGGTAGGTGCCGGCCAGACGCAGCGCCTCGGCGCGGGCCAACAGGGCCTGCCGGTACTCGTCCCCGCTGTCGTAGTAGGCGACGGCTTGTGCAGCATCACGCAGCAGGCCCGGCAGTTGAGCCGCGACGCTCTTGTAGCTGTCGGAGAAGTACAGCACCCGTGCGTCTTGCAGCGTCCGCCGGAAGGTGCGCAGGTTCGGTTCCTCGTCCACGGCTTCGGCGTCTTGGTCCACGAGCCCGACGGCTGGGGTGAGGACGGCGCGGAGCTGGATCAGGTTGACGCGGTTCGGCTCCTCGGTCTGCCCGACGGGCTCCGGGGCATCGGACGCCATCAAGGCGGCGGTGGTCACCCCCAGCGCTCGGGCGAGCGTGTGCAAGGTCTCCATGCGGAGAGTGCCGCCCTGCTCGGCCTTGCGTACCGTGCCCGGCGATACGCCTGCGGCGTGGGCCAGTTCCTCCTGACTCATCCCCGCGCGACGCCGGTACTTGCGGACGTTGTCGGCCAACTCCGTAATCATCAACTCACCACCTCCCACTCCACGGTACGCCCGGCCGGCGCATCAGCCGGGGGCGATCCAGCAGACACCCACCCACAGGGGTACCCCACCACGTGGCGAGCCGGAACTCCGGCAGGATCGGGGCCTGAGCGGGAGGGGTCCCTCGTCGGTCGGGCAGCTTCGCCGTGCCAGGGTTCCCCGGGGGCCGCCAAGGCTCACCCCGTGACGCTTGCGCTCGGCCTTGGCGGCCCCCGGGGGTTCCTGGTACGCCTCCGGTGACCGGGCGGCGAGGGACCCCTCCCGCGACCGCGAACCCTTAGCCACAACGAAGCCGCACCCGCACACGGGCCCCCTGCCCCTCGGAGGGAGGGCCGGGGTCTGGGGCAGAGCCCCAGGGGGCTTGCTGTGCTGGCTGTTGCGCGCCCGGACCGGCGGGGCCGCCGGCAAGCGGGGCGGAGACAGGAGCGGGCGGCGGCCCCGCAGGGCCGGAGCGCGCGCGGGCCGCGCCAGCGGGCCGCCATGATCAAGTAAAGAAACTCTGAACAGCTCAGCCACGGGCCGAGTTGTTCGGTCCCGGGTGATGCTTGACACTTCGGTCCCAGCTGATGGTTGACAGTGGCCGCGATCGGCTTTTCTGTGGGCGTCGTTGCGGCGTGTGCGGGGAGGCCGGGATTGGTGCTGGTGGAGTTGTCGGCTGTCGAGCAGAGATACCGGGCTGTGCTTGCGGTGCTGGCGGGTGCGACGGTGACGGAGGTCGCGGCTCGGCTGGGTGTGTCCAGGCAGACGGTGAGCGGGTGGAAGTCGCGGTATGCCGTGTCGGGTCTGGCGGACCGTTCCCGTGCGCGACGCAATCGACTTTCTCAGCAACGCCCTCCGCGGCCCCGCCAAGCCCGCCACCCGGCCCGACGACGCCGACGAACCGCCACTTCGTGCAGCATCCGTCCGCTGATGCGATGAAAGGAGCGGGGCCTCCCGCTCCTGCCGGGTGCGCGGGATGCTCGGCTCAGGCTGAAGTCCGAACTCGGGGAGGCCCTCAATGACGTCACCGTACGAAGGTGTGCAGTGGGTGGGAATGGACCTGCACCGATGCCGCTCCGTGCTCGTGCGCATGGCAGCGGACGGGCAGCGGCTGGGCAGGATGGTCCGCTTCACCAACAATCCGGCCCGGCTCAAGCGGGAGATCGCCAAGGCCGGGCCCGGGGCGAAGGTCGTGCCGGAGGCCACGCTCGGCTGGTACTGGGCCGCCGACGCACTCGCCGAGGCCGGCGCCGAGGTCCACCTGGCCCACCCCCTGGGGGTCAAGGCGTTCACCTACCGACGGGTGAAGAACGACGAGAGGGACGCCGCCGACCTGACCGACCTGCTGCGGCTCGGGCGCCTGCCGAAAGCCTGGCTGGCCCCACCCGAGACCCGCGAGCTGCGGGAAATGGTGCGCGGCCGGCACAAACTGGTCAACCTGCGCACCAGCTGCCGCAACCAGGCCCACGGCGTGGTGGCCAAGCACGGCATCGCGGTGCCGATGAGCGACCTGTTCGGCGTACAGGGGGCCGCGTTCCTGGACGAGCTGCCGCTGCCGGCCGGCTACACAGCGCGCCTGCACGCGCTGCGGGAGGTGATGAGCGCGTTCGACCGGCAACTGGCCCGGCTGGACCGGGAGATCGCCGCCCGGCTCGCCGCCGACCCGGGATACCGCGCGATCCAGACAATCGGCGGCATCGGCCCGGTCCTGGCCGCGGTCTTCGTCGCCGAGATCGGCGACGTGACGCGATTCCCGTCGCCCAAGCACCTGTGCTCGTGGGCCGGGCTCACCCCGCGCCACCGCGAGTCGGATCTGAAGGTGGTGCGCGGGCATCTCACCAAACAGGGCTCCAAGCTGGTGCGCTGGGCCGCCGTGGAAGCCGTCCAGCACGCCCCCGACGGCACCCCGATACGCGCCCACCGGGAGCGGATCGAGACACGTCGCGGCGCCGAGGCACGCAACATCGCCAAGACCGCCGCGGCCCGCAAACTGCTCACCCTGGTCTACTACGGGCTGCGCGACGACGAGATCCGCTGCCTGGCCCGCACGGACGAGACGTGAACAGCACCGAACCCACGTCCGACGCGCGATCGCCGCAACGTCTGGCCCCCGCAGCACGGCGAGGCCGCTCCGCTGATTGATCCCGTCGGCCGTGTGCCGAACCACACCATGCCGCACCGCAGCAGCCACGCGGGCGCGGCGAAGGGATGACCGGCAGCCCAGGCGCCGCCACCTCAGCATCACACCTGGTGCCCCGCACACGCCTACACCTCCCGCCCCCCCGGCGGGACCACAGCACCACCCTGGGAACGGGCACGGACCGTCCCCCTGCCCAAGCACGCCCTCAGCCCACGACGCAACAGGAAGAACCCGGACAAGCACCACACTTGACCGACCCCGCCCTTTCAGGGATGACGTTGCCGTCACCGTTGCCGTCAAATGCCCAGGAGCCCCCGCCGAGTAACGACTCGGCAGGGGCTCCCAATGTGCGTCCAAGCGAGCTCAGAAATCCCCGGCAACTCCCTCTACAACGCACCGGGGACGTCGGCGCCTACGACAGGTTGTGCCAAGCGTGGCTACAAGTTCCTCGGCACTCCGTTTCCCTTCGTCGCGTGTCAGCCACGGAGAACGTCGAGACCAGTACACGAAAGGCCTTCACGTTCTCAGAGTCCGGAAGATTGATGATTTTGGCCATCCTGTCGGGAAGCGGCTCTCGAACGATCATCACGGCTGGATTGGCTGTGGGCTTCACTCCTGATCTCGAAACCCCTTCACGGCCGTCCTCAACGGTCGCGTGAGCTTGCATTGAATAATTTACTACCTCGCGCAGCACGGCCTTCTGCTGGGCGGACTCAAGAGCGGAGAACCACCTAACCCCCTCGTCTAGCTGGATTAGCCCCTGAGCGATTTCATTGATAATCCGCTCCGATTCTTCCATCCGCCTCACTGCCCCCCCGGTAGGAATATGACGTGCGGCTTACTCGTGTCCAGTTCCGTATAGTACCGCGCGTTAGGGTTGTAGCTCTGATAGAAGTCACGGCCACGGCCGCTACCCTCTCCGGCCCCGGTTCCCCGGGGCAGAGAGTTCTGGACGCTATGACGGGATCGGGACGGGCCAGTCAGGATGTAGTCCCAGTCCGAGGTCGGATTGAGGTTCCCGTTCCCCGCTCGACTCCCTACGACAATAATCGGCTGCCCCTGCTTATCTGCAGCATTCTGGATGTGCTTCGCGTCGGATGGGCTTATGCCTGCCTCGGACCACGTCCTAAGACCGCAATTTGCATTGTGTACGAGAACAGGAGTCTCACCCGCCAGCAAGTAGCCCTTCCGGGGAATGCATCACGCCGGACGCGGCTTCGCAGTCCTGTTCTTCGCCGGTGACGCAGGCAGCTCAGGGGCCCCGTCGAATGCCTTCCGGCGGGGCCCCTTTCGGCTGCGGCACGCCTACTTACTCGTCACTATCGCGACGCCCATCCCGAATTTTCGCCCAATAGATCATGCGACCCGCTGACCCGAGTGACTTCGGATCCGGTTCGCCCATCTTGATCGCGTACTCGATCAACGGATGATCACCGGAAAATAGGGCATCCAGCTCGAACGTGGCTTCTTCCGCATCGTCTTCAAGTTCACTCGAATGGCGATGAGCCCAGAAGACCAATTCTACGCGCTCCTCCTCGACGCGCACACCCACGGCAATCACATCGTCGGAGATCAAACCGAGGAGCGCCTGTACGGCAAAAAGCGTGATCTCATTCTCGCGCTGATGTCCATGAGAGTCAATCATGGCGCACTCGCCTGGGGATTCATCGGCACAACGCTCGGACTCTTAGTTCCCTTGATCATGAATATGTTGGTGGGAACCCCAAATCGGTTCATTCCTGGATTATTGTCGTAGCCTACGACAGAGGGGACTCGAATTTGAATATTACCCGTCTTGGTTATCCCCATGATCTCCGCCGTTCCTGCCTGGTAGGCATCGAGCACCGCCTGCGCATCGGCATGTGAATTGAAATAGCCACCGCCCCTATATCCATTCCCTCCGAGGATATGCCGATCCTGTTTCTGCCTACTGATTGTCGAATTGACCTTCGGCAATTCGACAATATTGCCGGAGGAGTCGGCAATGAATCGCGGGCACGAGTTGTGAACGAGGACCGGCGTCGTCCCCGCGAGCACATAGTACGTGTGCTAAGCGACCCCTCTCTACCTGCGTTTTCGCAGGTCAAGCGGTATTCGGCGGTCCGCTGAGGTACGGGTTCGGCCGGGGTTGTTCGTGGTTGTTGCCGTCACTACTGCCGTCAAGGGTCTAGACCACTCGCCAGGCCCAATGGCCTCCGCGGTTCGGCGGGCGGCCGCCGGGGCGGCCCTCAGCAGGCGTGCGGCCAGCCGGTGCGTCGGTCAGTCTCGCAGCGCAGGGGCCGGGACGGGAAAGGTCGGCCTGCGACGGGCGGCCGGGAGCTTCGCTCCCCGCCGGAGGCAGCGCCGGCCACCGCCCTCGGTGAGCCCGGCGGCGGACGTGAAGGTCGGCCCCCTGGTCGGCCCTGTGCCTGCGATCCGGCCGTAGGACGGTCGTAGGTGACAACTTGCTGTGTGAAGCGCGAGGGCTCCACGCCCACAACTTAGCTCCGGCGGCACCAGGTTGGGCCCGGCTCGCACCTGGGTCCGGCCGTCTGCCAGCACCTCGCGCGGGCCTCGGCTGCTCGCCCGACGGTGGGTCAGTCGGCGATGTTCGGCCGGTTCAGACGGGCGGGTGCCGCCTTGAACCTCGTAGAGAAAATCTGAACGCACGCCCTCCGCCCCCATCCGGCAAGGGGGTCAGCGGTCACTGGTCTCCAGGGACTCGACACGGGCGCGGAGTTCGGCGAGCTGCTCGACGGCCTCGGCCAGCGCCTGCTCCAACGCCTCAACGCGGGCCGTGGTCCCGCCCGCAGGAGCGCTCGCCTCCCCCGGGCCTTCGTCCTTGGTGTGGTCGTAGTGAGCGACGAAGGCGCCCTTGCCGGGACGGGAGACCGCCCACCCCTCCTGCTTGAGCAGGGTCATGGCCTTCTGCACGGTCAGGCTGGAGGCCCCGAACTCCCGCATCAGCACGGCCTGCGTCGGCAGCGCGTCACCCGGCCGCAGCCCGCCGGAGCGAATCTGCTCCCGCAGGGTCTCGGCGATGACCTCGAACGTCAGCTGCACCCCGCCGCCCGTCGGCCTGCGCCCGCGCCGCGTCGCCTTTACGCCCGCCACCCCGCCGCCTTCCGTGCCGTCTACCAGCTATTTCCGGCCCGTCCAAACCGGGAAACCGGCCCCACACTACCCGCGTCCCGCCGCCCACAGAAAGGAATGAGGAGGGATGCACTTGAATGCGCCTGTGGGCCGATGTTAACGTCACGCACCCGCTGGTGATCAACACCGCGCCCCGCCGACCACCTTACTGGTCCGGCCCCCGCGCCCAACTCCGAGGCGCCCCGTTCGTCTGTGAGCCGATCACTTCGGCCTGCCCACGTCACCCCGCGCCGTACCGCTTCCGCGCTCCCGCCGAAAGGCCGCTTTCCGCATGCCCGCACAGCTTCAACTCTCGTATCCCGCGACCGTTCCAACCGTCTCGCGTCCGTCGTCGGCGTTCACGACGCCGACCTACCCGGCGGACGTCACCGCCTCTGCGGCGACAGGGCGGGCGCTGGAGCGTCGCGCCCGGCTCACCGCCAAGCTGGCGAAGCTCGCCGCCACCGGCCAACTCGCACCCCTCGCACGACAGATAACCGGACTCGGCGGCTGCGCGCACCCGATCCGCCTGACCGGGCACCGTACGCGCCTGGACGCCGTTACCGGTGCGATCCTCGACCACTTCGACTCCGGCCGACTCCCGGCGGGCGAACTGCTGGTCCGCTGCGGCAACCGCCGTGCCACCCGCTGCCCCGCCTGCTCCACTGTCTACCGCTACGACACCTACCAACTCATCGCCGCCGGACTGCGCGGCGGCAAGACCGTCCCCACCAGCGTCGCAGCCCACCCCCGCGTCTTCGCCACCCTCACCGCACCCGGCTTCGGCCCCGTCCACAACCAACCCGACACCGGCCGCTGCCACTGCGGCACGGTCCACCCCGACGACGACCCCCTCCTCGGCACGCCGCTCGATCCCGACCGCTACGACTACGCGGGCGCGGTCCTGTGGAATGCGCACGCCCCGGCCCTGTGGGCCCGCTTCACCACCCACCTGCGGCGGGACATCGCCAAGGCGGCTGGGGTGACGCAGCGGGCCCTGCGCCACCACGCCACGCTTTCCTATGCCAAGGTCGCCGAGTACCAGAAACGGGGCCAGGTCCACTTCCACGCCGTCATCCGCCTCGACGGACCCACCGGCCCCGGCAGCACCCCGCCCGCCTGGGCCACCACCCAGCTCCTCGACCACGCCGTCCGCGCCGCCGCCGCACGCACCCGCGTCCACCACGAGGGCGAGCCGCCGAAGCAACCGCAGCCTGCCGGGGTCGTCCCCGCGTCCCCGCCCCAAGACTCACATCGGGCAGGGCGGTTGGTGTTCCGGTTCGGGCGACAGATCGACGTCCGCGCGATCCGCGGCACCGACTTCACCGGCGACGGCCCCGTCACCGACCGGCACGTCGCCGCCTACATCGCCAAGTACGCCACCAAGGGCGCCGAGACCACCACCGGCACCCTCGACCACCGCCTCCGCCTCCTCGCCGAACTCGCCACCCACGACATCACCAACCACGCCCGCCACATGATCCACACCGCCTGGCATCTCGCCACCAACCGTCTGCACGCCCACCTCCGCCTACGCCAATGGGCCCACATGCTCGGCTTCCGAGGCCACTTCTCCACCCGCACCCGCCACTACTCCACCACCCTCGCCCACCTCCGAGCCGAACGCACCGCCTGGCAAACCGGTCAACCCGACACCCAGACCCCAGCCCCAGCGTCGGCGGAGCCGCAGGCCGGCCAGACGGACGGCAATCCGGTCGATGACCGCGCCGGACACCCCACTGACCTGGCCCCCGGTCACCGCAACATCGCCGGTCAGCGCGTGGACTCGGACACGACCCTGGTCATCTCCCACTGGCAGTACGCCGGAACAGGCCTCCTGCCCGAACTCGAACACCTCGCCAACCTCTTGGCCGCAACACGGCAGACCCGACCCGAGCAACCGACCCGAACCCGACGCTCGGAACGCTCCGGTGACCACGCCGGTCACCCGGTCGGTCACTCCACTAATCGGCTCACCAGTGCTGTCCGGGCGGGGGCCGTCGCGTGACCGCCAGCACGGAACTCCTCACCGTCCCCCAGGTCATGGAACGCCTCCAACTCGGCCGCACCGCCGTCTACGACCTCATCCGCACCCAGCAACTCGCCTCCATCACCCTCGGCCGCGCCCGCCGCATCCCCGCCCCCGCGCTCGCCAACCTCATCCGCACCCGCCTCGACCAGGAAGCCGCCGCCAGCGGACCACACCCCGCGACACCCCCGCCTCCCGCCGCACCCGAGCCAACGGTGACGGAACCGTCTACCAGCGCAAGGACCGCCGCTGGGAAGCCGCCGGATACGTCCTCGCCCCCGGCAACACCCGCAAACGCCTCCGCGTCTACGGCGGCTCGCGCACGGAGGCGCTAGCCAAACTCACCGAGAAGATCGCCGCCAGCAACCGCGGACTCCCCGTCCCCTCCGCGCAAGGCAGCCTGGCCGCGTACCTGACGTACTGGCTGGAGAACGTCGCCGTCCACCAGCTCCGCGAGAACACCCACACCCGATACACCGCCGTCGCCCGGCTCTACCTCGTCCCCGGACTGGGCAAGAAGAAGCTCGCCAAGCTAACCGCCAAGGACGTCCGCACCTGGCTCAACCAGCTCCGCACCACCTGCCAGTGCTGCACCCGTGGCCTCGCCACTGCCCGTGACCAGCCCTTCTGCTGCGCTGCCGGGAAGTGCTGCTCCAGGCGGCTCTCGCCCCTGACCCTGGCCTACGTCCACTCCGTGCTCAAGTCCGCCCTGGAGCACGCCGTGCGCGAGGAGGAGATCCCGCGCAACGTCGCCCGGAACGTCCGCACCGGCACGCCCCGGCCCCGCCGCTTCGAACCCCTCGCACCGCCGCGGAAGCGCGCGAGTTCCTGGCCGCCGCCAGCGGTCACCGGTTGCAGCCGCTGTTCGAACTCGCTCTGCACACCGGGCTCCGCAAGGGCGAACTCCTCGACCTGCGCTGGGAAGACCTCGACCTGGCCGGCGGAACCGCCAGCATCCGACGCACCCTCCAGCGCACCAACTCCGGCGGCCTGACCGCCCTCCCGACCAAGACCCAGAGTTCCGAACGCCGCATCGCCCTGTCGATGCCGTGCCTGCGCTCCCTGGAACAGCACCGCAGCCGACAGCTCCAGGAACGCGAAGCGGCAGGCGAAAGCTGGCAGGACAGCGGCTACGTGTTCACCCGACCCAACGGTGCCCCGATCGAAGGGGCCACCCTCACCCGGCACTTCACCACCTTGCTCCACCGAGCCAGACTCCGCCGCATCCGGTTCCACGACCTTCGTCACTCGGCGGCGACACTCCTCCTGGAGCAGGGGGTGGAACTCGTCGTGATCAAGGAACTCCTCGGCCACGCCCACATCGGCGTCACCGCCACCGTCTACGCCCACGTCCGGCTCCGCCTCCAGCGCGACGCCATCGACCTTCTTGGTAACACCCTCCGTAACCCCGCCGAGATCACCGGCGAGCCCGACGACGGCGACGAACCACCCCTCTGCGCCGCGCCCGTCCGCTGACGTTGCCGTCAACTACTGCCGTCAAGACGGCGAAATCCCCCGCGGAAATCCGTTCCGACGGGGGATTTTGCTTCTCCAGCTCAACTCAAGAGGCTTGGCGCGCAAGGGTCCGAAAAGCCGCTGATCAGAATCATCAGGAAGAGGCCTAACAATTCCTCTCTCGACTCATATTCCGCGCCAGCCATCGGTCTATCACTCGATCGCGTCGAGAGCTGTCCGATTATCGCCTACATCGAGCGCGCGAAAATTTCCACTTCCTCCAGAAGGGACGCTACCCTCTCGGTTTTCGGAGCAATCGTAACCCCTCCGCGCCCCAACATTACGAGAGATGCGAGTAGCACGCCTCGCATTAGATCATGCTGAACTGGGTGTCGTGTCGAGCCGTAGCAGTCGAGCAAGCCCTCGACGAACTGTCGAAATACCTGAACGTCTACGGCGCACGTATCATCATCCGACGGCGTCAAGCCAGTCGGGCGCTGGACCAGCTCTGCCGCACTCTCCGCGAAGGACAGGTACCACTTTCCAATGCGGAGAGATGGATCCCATACGGTCTCGCCGGCAACCTCGAAATAATAGCTCATTGAGCAAACTCCAGCCTGATATCCACGCCAGGATTCGCCTGCCTCAGATTGTCGATGTGTGATTCAAGCGCAGATCGGAAGCGAGGATCAATTGAGGGATTAGTCAGCCGGAAACCGATGGGAGCATTTTCATATCCAGACAAGTACTGGCGAGCCTCGATATACTTCTTCAGCTTCCCGTCAATCTGCTTCGAAATCCATCCTTCATCACCATATAGTGCACTCTTCTCTTCCCAGAGCACACCCCCGCCGACGTGATCAATATCAGTGATCCTATTTCCGGTCTCTGGATGATAAACATCATAATCCCGCTCACCCTCAAGCGGCCCACAGACCGGCCCGGTGTTATGCACAAGTACCGGCGTGGTACCGGCGAGTACATAGTACGTGTGGAGTTGCTGGACGGTGAGGTTGTACATGTCCGCGGCGCCGGGGCGGGCGATGACCGCGTCGATGCGGACGTGGTGGTCAGTGGCGGTGTTGAGGAGGTGACCGGGCTTGAGTTTGCCGGCGGGGATCCAGGTGTGGAGGGTGTCATCCCAGAAGGGGTGCCGTGAGGTGGTGTGGAGCGTTTCTTCGTGACCGTCTGCGCTGCGGATCGTCACATCGACGAGGTCGTCGTCGTGGTGAACCAGGCGAGCAGTGACCTTGCGGGGGCCACGGTGCTTGCCGGTGGCCGGGTCGGCGCTCTCCACGCGGTCACCCGGTTTGATTTTGCCGATGGGTTTTGTCTTCCAGCCCGCCATCAAGACCGGTGTCTGCGGATCGAAGCTGCAGAAGGGAACGCCCTCCTCAACGGCCTCCTCCGCCAAGCCTCCTTCGGCGAACATTCCCGCAGCCAGATCACCGAGGGACTGGCACAGGCTCACAGCCTCGCAAGGGTTGCTCGGGACATCCTTGATGTCGGCCCAGCGGTGGTAGAACTGCTGGAATCCCTCGCAGGAACTGGTCCAGAGAAGATCTTCACCGGTGCACCGTTCCCGGTAGTACAGTTCAACATTTCTCGCTGGGGAAAGGTCCGAACGGTACGTCCCGTATCCCACCATCATCTTGATGGTGGGCACCGGATTGGCCCGGTTGAGGAAGCTCTTCATGAGCTTCATCGGCGGCAGTGAGCCTTCGTCTCCGGGTGCGTCGTAGCCGGTTCCGTCGTAGTCCGGCGACTGAGGGTCGTTGTGCGACTTGTAGGTCCCGTAGGTGCCGTTGCTGCCGGAGCAGGAGTGCGGGTAGCACGATTCGAGGCCGCTGGGGTCACTGTTGGTGATGGGGTTGTCGGCGGCGTAGGTGTAGCCGCCCAGTTCCTGCGGGTTGGTGGTTTCCAATATCGGGTCGACGCTGATGAAGCGGCCGAGAGCGGGGTCGTATTTGCGGGCGCCGATGTCGGTGTAGCCGGTGCTCGTGTCTTGGGGTTTGCCTAGGTAGGAGTGGGTGGGGTCGGGCCAGGTGGTGGTGTTGGCGCTGGCTCGTGGCTGGCCGTAGGGGGTGTTCTGCTGGCGGGCGACCTGCTGGGTGGTGGTGTCCATCGAGAGGGTCGCGGTGCCGTGCGGGTCGTTGAAGAGGTACTTCACTCCGCCGTTCGCGAGGCTGGACTGGACGGCCACGGGGGTCCCGGCGCCGCCGTGGGTGTAGGTGCGGACGGCGCCGAGGAGGACGTTGGGGGTGACGCTGGTATTGACGACGATCTGGGTGTCGCCGGCGAAGAGGGTGGTCTGGCCGGGGTCGCGGCGGATGAGCTGGTTACCGTCGGCGTCGTACAGGTACTTGGTGGTCGTGGGGCTGGAGCCGTTGGTGTCCACCTGGGCCAGGTGGCCTTCGTCGTCCCAGGTCAGGGTCTGGCCGGGGCCGGTGGTGGGTGTGCGGGTGTGCAGGTTGCCGTTTTCGTCGTAGCTGAAGGTCGTGGGGTTGGTGCCGCCGGTGGTGGCGGTGAGGGTGTGGGGCTGGGCGCCGGTGGAGTTGCAGTTGGCGGTGCACCCGTTGGCGTAGGTGGTGGTGAGGGTGGTGCCGGAGCTGCCGATGGCGTGGTCGATGCTCTGGTGGCGGTTGCCTATGGCGTCGTAGTTGAAGGACTGCCAGTAGGAGCCGGGCGTTGTGGTGAGGGTGCCGGCTGTGGGCGGGTTGGCGGAGCAGTTGTCTTTGGCGGTCCAGGCGTCGGTGAGCCGGTCGAGGGCGTCGTAGTTGTAGCACTGCTGGTCGGTGACGGTGTTGCCGGTTTCCGACTGCTGGTCGGTGATGGAGGTCGGATTGCCGGAGGCGTCGTAGGCGTACTTGGTGTCATCGACTGTCGGGCCGGGTGCCTGGGTCCGGCTGATGACGCGGTCGGTCAGCCGGAGGGTCTGGTCGTCGTAGTTGTAGGTGGTCGTGGCCGGGTTGGTCGAGGCTCCCTGGGTGACCTGGGACGGCGCACCGAAGTCCGTGTAGACGGTCGCGCCGACATAAATGTTGGCGCTGCTGCTGGTTTCCGTCGGGTTGCCCAGCGCGTCGTGGTCGTAGGTGATGCCCTCGCTTGTCAGCCCCTGGGTACGCGGGTCGGACTGCGTCGCCAGCAGCTGGTCCCTGATGGTGTAGGTATAGGTCGTCGTGTAGGTCGATGGCAGCGGCGTCTCGGACGCCGGCAGGGTGATCTTCGTGCCGGTCGGCTTACCAAGGGCGGTATAGCCGGTGGCGGCGACCGTGTAGCCGCCAGTGGTGCCCTGGACGTAGCGGGTGGAGGAGGTCGGCAGGCCGATGCGCAGGGTGTCGTAGGTCCAGGAGGCGAACTGGAAGTTGGACTTCGATTTGTCGGTGGCGGTGAGTTTGCGGCCCAGGAGGTCGTAGGTGTAGTCGAGTTCGACCTGCTTGGTGTCGGTGGTGGAGACAAGGTTGCCGGCGTCGTCGTACCCGGAGCTGCTCCCACCCGCGTCCGGGTCGGTCTGGGACTTCTGGCGGCCCAGCAGGTCGTAGTCGAACGTCCATACCGTCTTGTCGGGGCCCGTGACCTGGTGCTGCTGGCCCGCGGCCGTGTAGCCGTAGGTGGTGGGCGAGGCGGTGCCGCCGGTGGCGGTGAACCCGTTGGCCGCAGTACCGGACACGGTGGGCAGGGCGGTGTACTGGTCGAGTTCGGTGCTCTGGCCGCGTGCGTTGACGACCTTGGAGGAGGCCACCCCGCCCTTGGGCGGCAGGACGGTGGTCCTGTCTCCGGTGTAGGCGGTGGTCGTGGTCCAGGTCTTGGCTCCGTCGTGTTCCTCGGTGACCAGGTCGGTCCGGCCCTGCCCGTCGTAGTCGGTGACGGTGGTGTCGGGGATGGTTACCTGGGAGACGGGTATCGGGCTGCTGCGGGGGCTGCCCGAGACGCTGTAGGCGTTGTTGGTGACAACGGTCCAGCCGTGGGAGTCGTACTGGGTGTCCGAGACCGCGGTGCTTGAGTTCTCCGCCGTCGCCTGTACCTGCAGCGGCCGCAGCATCGCGTCGTACAGCGTTTCGCTGGTCTGATAACTGCCGTTGTCGAGAAGTGTGTTGGCCGCGACGATCGACGGTGCCGACTGGGACATGCTGTAGGTGTAGGTCGTGTTCGCCGGTGCGCCGTTGGCCTTGATCTCATTGGGGAGCCATACCCCGGTCATGCGGCCGAGCGCGTCGTACGTGAGTGAGGTGAGCCGGCCGGCCGCGTCCGTCTTGGCGGTGGGCAGGGCCCGGGCCGGGTCCAGGGTGTTGCCGACGAGCTGGCAGTCCTTGGATGAGGCGGTGACCGTGGAGCAGTCGACGCCGGGCGTGACCTGGGTGGTGGTCGTGCTGCTGGTGGGCAGCGCGCCGCTGGCAGGGGTGTAGGAGGTCAAGGCGGTCTGGGCGAGGCTCTTGCCGTCCGGTGAGGTGGAGTTGGGGGTCCGGGTGACCTTTGTCGCGCGGCCGTAGGAGTCGTACCTGGTGGCGGCCTGATCGACGAAGGCGGTCGCGGTGGCGCCGTTGGCGGCGGATGCCTTCTGGACGAGGGTGACGTCACCGGTCTTGGGCAGGGCGGGATTCTTCTGCCCGTCACCGTCGTAGGCGAAGCCGTTGGTGTCGTAGGAGGTGCGGGTGTCGGAGATCAGGGTGCCGCTGGGGGTGGCACTGGTACTGGAGCAGTCCTGGGCGGTGGTGATGGTCTCGGCCGGCAGCACCACGGTGTCCGCACTACCGGTGAGATAGCGGGTGTAGGTGCACTTGGCGACGTTGTCGCTGTCGGCGGTCTCACCGCGGTCGTCGGCCTGCACGGGCAGGCCCGTCGTCGACGTACCCAGCGTCGTGTTGTAGAAGGTGTCGGTCTCGGTCTTGCGCCAGCCGTAGGACACGGCTTGTCGGGTCAGCGACTTGGCGGTCCGGACCATCTGTGCCGTCAGGTCCGGCACACCGCTGCGGTTGCGGCTGGCCGTGGGGCCGATGATCGTGGGCACGGTGACAACTGCCTTGTCCAGGCTGCCCGTTGCACTGGTGTAGGTGTCGGTCTCGAAGACCTGTCCGGCCAGGGTGTTGTCGTCGGCGACCGAGGTGGCACCGTCCTGGCTGGTCAGCGCCGGCACCGAGCGGGTCTTCCCGCCGGGCAGGGTGTCGCCGTTCATGCCAAGGAAGTAGTAGGTCTTGCTCAGGGTCTTCTGGTCGTAGACGTTGGCGCCGGCTGTTTTGTGGAACACAGTGGGGTCACCGGTGGTGACGTCTACCTCGGGGTAGCCCCGGAACTGTCCCCAGGTGCGGTTCTTGGCCTTGACGAGCTCGTTGTCGTCGTAGTGCCAGCCGGGGTTGCCCTTGTAGGCGTAGTCCGTCTCCAGCTTGGGCGGGGTGCCGTCCTGATAGGAGTTGTGCTTATCTTCGGTGACGACCGCGGTGACCTTGTACTTGTAGAACCAGTCCATCCACGGCGCCGGCTGCCCGTCGGGCGTCCAGTACACGGGGAAGCAGGACAGCGTGTTGGTCGACGCGAAGGTCTTGGCGGCCGCATCCGTGGGGTCGTTGGGGTCACTGGCCGGGGCGCTGGAGCAGTTGGGCCGGTCGTAGGTGACGGTGGTCTGGGCGCCGGTCTCGTTGGTGACCGTCTGGATGCGGTCGTGGTACATCAGCGGCATCTGCGGGATGGTTCCAACCCGGTTGGGCAGCTGCAGCGGCGGGTCGAAGTTCACTGCCGGTGTGGAGGTGCTGCCCGATGCGCCGCCCAGGGTGTCCAGGCCGGTGTGCTGGATGGAGTCCAGCCACAGTGTGGGGGCGTGGTCGCCGCCGTCGGGGAAGGACTGGGTGAAGCTGTACTTGTCGACCTGCTGGGTCACCCCGCCCGTCTGGATCTGGGTGGTGATAGACGTCAGGCGCTTGCGCGACCAGAAGCTCGGGCCGTGGTTGGTGCAGTTCGACGAGCCCGAGGTGCAGTTCAGGTCGATCGGCACATCAGGCCAGTATGCGGCGTTCGCGGCCGTGAACTGGCTGTCCGCGCAGGTGTTGCCGGAGGGCGTGCCGGCGATGCAGCGTTCGGCGGAGGCGTCGAACACGATCTGCTCCGGCGCCGTGCCGGAGTAGATGCTCGAGGAGGTCATGCCGTAGTCGATGCGGGACAGGGTGCCGCCGCGGGTGTAGGACACCGCGGTGTCCTTCAGGTCCGCGCCGTAGTAGCCGGTCTCCGGCGTGTAGTACCAGGCGGTGGCGTTGCCGTGCAGGTCCACGGCGTAGTCCAGGTTGAAGCGGTAGCCCAGCGTGCAGGAGGTGGAGGCGAAGTCGGTGCTGTCCGGGCAGTCGGACACGCCGCTGTGCGCGTGGTACACCGGCACGGTCCACACGGACTTCGTCTCGTCCTTGCCGCTGGACCAGCCCGGCAGGCGGTTGAGGCCGAAGAAGTACTGCACCCCGCCCTCGGTGACCTTGAAGTACTCCCCGTTCTTGGTGCCGTTCGTGCCGTTGCTCAGGTCCTCGATCTTGGTGGTGGCGCTGTCGTCAGCGGGGCGGAAGGTCTTGGTCGAGTCGTCGTAGACAATGTCGGTGGACTTGCCGTTCAGTGACAGGGTCAGGATCTGCCCCGCCCAGCACTGGTCGCCATCGTTCTTCGGCGCCCCGGACGACGAGTCGTCTCTGCAGGACTTGTAAGTGCGCTCGACGTAATTCTCTGTAGAGGACCAGCCGTCACCCAGCCACGAGGACTGGTTGTTGGTCCCCTCGGTGCGCGCGTCCTGGCTGGCGGAGCTGTAGGAGAGATCAACGTTCGGCACCGCTCCGCCGAGCGCCGGCGGCACCGAGATCGGATAGCTGTAGGTGAACGCGCCGGTGTTCCCTGAAGTCGACCAGGAGCCGCCCGGCGACAAGCTGGTCGCCGAATAGTCACCGGACGAACCCGACGTGCCCGAGGCCACGGCCATGACCACCATGGCGCCGGACGACGCCGTCACCGACCGGGCAGAGCCAGCGGCACCCGACGCCGCCACACTCGGGCCCGGAACGGTGACCTGCGCGGACAGCGGTGTTCCGGGGGCGGTGCGCACCGCGGTCTGAGCCTGACAGCGCGCCAGCTTCGGCGTGGTCAGCGCGCAGGCGGGCAGCTGAACCAGGTGCAGGCGCGAGGCGAAGTCACCCCCGAAGGCGTAGCGGAACGACGAGTCGTCCACCCGCAGCGCGACCTTCCCGCTCCCCGGGCTGGTGCGCTGCAGCGTGAACAGCACACCGTGGACACCGGCCGCGCGCGCGGACTTCTGGGCCAGCATCGTCACCCGTACCCGCTGCGACCCGATGACGGCGGCTGACCGGGGCTGCGAGCCGGCGGCAGCACCGAGCAGGACGGGCATGCTTCCGGCCCGTACCTGAGTCGCCTTGGCGCTCAGGCTCGCGGAGGCAGCCGCGTTGGGCAGGGTCACCACGGTGCTGCCCGGCGCGGGGAGCTTCGTGTGCCCGCTGGGGTCGAAGTGCTTGAACCGCTTGGGGGATGAACTCCGCTTGGGCCAGGGGCGGGCCAAGGGGACCCGTTTGTTGTGCGGAGCGGCGGGAGCCGCCAGGTGCGGCTTCACCGGAGAGGCCGCGGCGGCCACGCCGGCGGGCAGCAGGCCCACCACCAAGGCACCGGCCATCACCACTGCCGTACGACGAACCCTCCGGGCAGCCCAGGCCGCCCGACCGCGTCTCCACCCCGAAATCCGCGCCATGCTGTGCGTCCCCTCCCCGGTCCCAGACCGCCCAAGTCCCCCTCGACTTCGGCGATTTGAGTGCACGTCAAAGCGGAGGCGCACATCGGTCAAGCCCCCCGCGGGAGATCACGCTACGGCCTGAGATCGACCCGATACGCAAAGTATCTCCACAGGAAGAACAAAGGGATCACCCAAATTGGAACGCAAGTTGACGCCAATGCGTCAAAAACGAACTGCAGAGGGGCACTTGGCAATCCATTGACGATGGACCCCGCACACACCGGCCCCACAGAATGCACAGCGGCGCGGGGCCCACGGGGGGAACCGCATGAAACCCTCGAAGGACCCCAACCTCGATGTCCGCTTCTCGCACACCCATGCGCGCGCCCAGACGCCCCGCGTCGAGACCGATCGCCGCCGCCGTCGTCGCCGCCCTGGCTGCCGGATCACTGGCCGCCACGGCACCGGCCCACGCCGCATCCAGCGCGCCGGCCCCATCACACCAGGCCACCTCCCCGAGTGACCGCGCCCAGTCCGCCGCCACGCGCCTCAACCCCACGGAGTCGGCGTCCGCGCAGGCGAAGGCGACCGGCCAGCCGGTGACCATCGACCAGCTCACGGGCACAGGGACCCAGGTGGTGGCCAACCCGGACGGCACCTTCACCCGGACCGACTCCTCGATGCCACAGCGTGTGCAGCAGCAAGGGAAATGGGTCCCCGTCGACACCACCCTGGTGCGGCAGCCGGACGGGACCTGGGCACCCAAAGCCGCCGTCACGCACGTGGCCTTCTCCGACGGTGGCTCCAGCGCGCTGGTCACCATGCGCGACGGAGCCGACAAGCTGGGCTTCTCCTGGCCGGGCGCACTCCCCAAACCGGTGATCTCCAAAGACACCGCCACCTACCCCGAGGTGCTGCCCGGGGTCGACCTCCAGCTGACCGCGGACGCCTCCGGATACTCGTCGATCCTGGTGGTCAAGACCCCCAAGGCCGCAGCCGATCCGCGACTGCAAAGCCTCGCATGGAACACCACCTCGGCCAACCTCAAGCTGGCCGCCACCGCGAACGGCGGCGCGCAGGCCACCGACAAGCGCACCGGTAAGACGGTGTTCCACAGCGACACCGCGCTGATGTGGGACAGCACCGGCCAGAAGACAGGGGGCACGGCCCGCGCCCGCACGGCGACCGTCTCTGCCGCGCGGGCCGAGCACACCGCGGCGGCCGAGGTCGGCAAGCACCGTGCCCGGGTCCATGTGACTCTCAAGCACGGCAAGCAGCTGCTCGGCCTGGACAAGTCCCTGCTCACTGCCAAGACCACCACCTACCCGGTCTACGTGGACCCGGAGTGGAGCGGCAGGCCCTCCCAGCTGGACTGGGCCCGGATCTCCGACAACGGGTGGGACGTCTACAACTCGACGTCCACCACCGGAGCGACCAACGCCCGGGAGGGATGGGACAACACCCCTCCGGGCAACGGCGAACGCGCCCGCACCTACTACCAGATCAACACCAGCGGCATCAAAGGCGCCGTAGTCAACCACGCCTCGCTGTACGTGACGCAGCTCTCCGCCGCCTCCTGCGACGACACCCCGGCCGCCGTCTACGGCACCGACCGCCCTGCCGGATGGAACTCCTCCTCGCTGTACTGGGGGCATGAGCCCGGCGGGCGCACCGGCGCACTCGGCACCAACCCGAAGAGCCACGAGGCCGGCACCTGCCCGGTCAAAGAGGGGTCCAACTCCTGGGTCAGCCCGCCGTCGCTCGAGTTCGACGTCACCTCCCGGGCCCAGAGCGCGGCGGGCGGCGGCTGGAGCAGCATGACGCTGATGGTCCAGTCGCCCGACATGAACGACGCCCACCAGTGGAAGCAGCTCGCCTACGGCGGCGGCGCCACCCTGTCGGTCACCTACAGCTACCGGCCCAAGCTCAAGAACGGCACTGGCACCCCCGCCATCAAGCCCTCCATCGTCAGCTCGGGCAAGACGATGACCACCACCAACACCCCGACCCTGTCCGCACGCGCGGTCGACCCCGACCTCGCCGGCGGCAGCGAACTGGTACGCATCGACTACAACGTCTACAACTCCTCAGGCACCCTCGTAGGCCAGGGCTTCGGCCCCAACCTCGACTCCAAAAAACGCGCACGCTACAACACCAACGGCAGCGACTGGACCACCCCGAAACTGCCGGACGGCACCTACACCTGGAAGGCCACCGCGCAGAACGCCGCCGGGTACTGGGCCGGACCCGGCTCCGGCATCTGGACCAAGACCCAGACCTTCACCGTGGACACCAACGCCCCGCCCTCCCCCACAGTCACCTCCAGTCAGTTCCCCGCCAAGCAGATCGGCGCCGCCTTCGGCGACCAGGGCACCTTCGTCCTGGGCAACAACCACACCAACAACATCACCGGCTACCTGTTCTCCCTGGACGCCACACTCGGCAGCACGGTGTACACCAGCAGCGGCGTCATCCACTTGGCAGCAGGCACAAAAATCACAAAGGGCAACATCTACTACGCCACGTCCGACAACGGTCCCGGCACCGCGACCTCAGCGATCAACGGCAGCGCCTCCCCCGTGTTCGCCCCCGGCTCGGCCGGACCGCACACGCTGTACGCGAAGGCGGTGGACCAGGCCGGCTCGACGTCCATCTCCCAGACCGCCTACGCCTTCTACGCCGGGACCAGCACCCCGGCGTACGCCTACGGCGACAAGATGATCAACGGCTGGACCGCGACCAACACCGACGGCACCACCACCGCCGTGCCCAAGGCGACGACCACCAGCACCGGCGGCCAGCTGATCAGCCAGGCAGCCTTCAGCGGCTACGAGTTCGCCGACGGCTACCAGGCCATGCTCGGCAACAAGAGCACCACCTCGAAGGTCATCAGCGGCGACAGCGCCACCTTCAGCTTCGACATCCCCAAGGACGGCCCCTGGAGCTTCGGCGCCAACCTGACCAAGGGCAAGGACTACGGGATCTACCGCCTGGTCCTGGACGCGGGCCAGAGCACCCAGTCCACCCTGTCCAGCGGCTTCGACGCCTACAACTCCTACACCACCACCCAGTTCGTCAACCTCGGCATCCCCAAGGACACAAGCGGGCAACTGCTCACCCTCAAACAGGGCATACACACCCTCACCCTCACCCTGAGCGGCAAGAACCCCAGCTCAACCGGCTACCAGGCCGGCATCGACGTGCTGCGCCTCGGACCGGCACTGACCTGCGCGATCAATGACTCGACAAGCTGCCTGAACAACACCGCCACCAGCACCTTCACCACCACGACCAGTCCGGCCGACGCCGACGGCTCCGGCAACAGCATCAGCTCCGCCGACCTGACGAGCACGGCGGGCTGGCAGAGCAACAAGACGGTGACCGTGGACGGCGCGACCGTCACACTGCCGAAGTTCGGTTCCGGCATCTACGACAACATGCTGGCCTCTGGCCAGACCATCACCCTGCCAGACAGTGGCGTGGTGAACGCCGGCGACGCCGTGGTCTTCCTCGCCTTCGCCACCGGCGGCGCCGCCAAGGGCACCGGCGGCACCATCACCTACGCCAAGAACAACTGTGTGGACCAAAACAACCCAGTCGATCAGCCTTACCAACTGGACACCGTGCCCGACTGGCTCTCCGGCCCGGCCTCCGCAGCCTCCATCAGCCTGGTCCACGAGAACCACAGCAGCAACACACAGACCAGCCCGAGCTCCGGCCCGAAGATCTACGCCATCAGCGTCCCGCTGCGATGCCCCGGCTCGGTCATCAGCAGCATCTCCCTGCCGCTGTTCACCAACGGCGTCCAGGCAGGCCAGCCCTCCCTGCACGTCCTCGGGCTCGGCGTACGGCCGATGACCATCACCGGCGGATCAAGCCCCCTGCACTGGGTCGGCACCTGGGCCTCGGTCCAGGACACCGCCAAGGTGCAGCAGTCCAACGGCAGCACCGCCATCGTCAACGGACAGACGCTCCGTATTCCCGCGCACGTCAGTGTCGGTACCGACGACGGCAACGGCGTACGCATCCACCTGTCCAACGCCATGGGCACCACCCCGGTGACCTTCGACGCGGCCTCCGTCGCATCGCAGGACACCACCGCGGGCGGCGCCACCGCGGCCACGTCACCCACACCACTGACGTTCGGCACCCCCGCCTCCCCCTCCGTCACCATCCCGGCAGGCGGCGACGCCACCAGCAACCCGGTGACCCTGCCCGTCACGCAGCAGGCAACCGTCCTGGTCAGCCTGCAGGTGCACGGTTCGACGTCCGCGATGCCCGGCCACGCCGTGGCCCAGACCCCCGTCTGGGTCAGCAGCGACGCCGCCAACCACACCGGTGACACCGCCGCCGGCAACTTCACGCAGACCACCTACACCGGTCTGCCCTACCTCGCCGGCATCGACGTCACGACCCCCACCTACACCCCCACCTCCACCCCCACCGGCTCGCTGATCCTCTACGGCGACCAGACCGTCAACGGAGACACCGCAAAAGGCGACGGGAACACCCCAAACGGCGACGGCCAGCACCACCTCAGCGACGCCATCACCAACGCCCTGGTCAGCGACACCAACGGGGACAACTCCGTGGACTACGGCGTACTCAACGCGGGCACCAACAGCACCAGTCTGAGCAACAACCTGCTGCCACAGATCACCAACAGCGCCACCCCGGAAAACGCGCTCAACCCCGTGGACCGCAACGTGCTGACGCAGGGCAATGTGCGCACCGTCCTCGTCTCCACCGGAGCCGCCGATCTGCTCAACTGCACCGGCGGCGCTGACGCCTGCGCCACCAACGTGGAGACCGGACTGGCCTCGCTCAAAAGCCAGCTGAGCTCGTACTACACCGACGACAGCCACACCTACGACGCCAACAAAAATCCGATCACCCAGAACTCCAACATCACCGTCTGCCTCGCCACCATCCCGCCCTTCACCGCCTCCCACCCGGGCACGGCAACCCAGGAATCCGCGCGCGAGCAGGTGAACAACTACCTGCTCGACAACTACCCCGCCCAGGTAATCGACTTCGCCGCCGCGGTCTCCACGGACGGCAACGCCACCTCCTCGACCGTGAAAGCAGCCGACCTCTCAGGCGGCAACCCGTCCAACGCCTACTACACCGACCTCGCCGGCCAGTACCTCAACGACACCAACACCGGCGTGGTCAGCATCGCGCCGAACCTGATCGTCCCGCTCGCCACGGGCAGTGACACCCCCGAGGACGATTGGGAGCTGGCCACCGACGGCACCGACAGCAACGGGGACAACCCGTTGGCCACGGTCGGCGGCGCGACCTTCAGTTCCGATGGCCCGGACGCGGTCAACGCCGGCGCCGGTGCGGCGTCCTTCGACGGCAGCACCGGATTCCTGGAGAGCGACCACACCGCCGTCGACACCTCCGGTGACTACACCATCTCCGCCTGGGTGAAGATCAACTCGGATGTCGGCGCCACCGCCATCTGCCAGGGCACCAGCCAGCACCAGGCGCTCTACATCGGCTACGACAGCGGCAACAAGGGCTGGATGTTCCAGACCACGACCACCAACGACGCCGGCGCCGACTTCCCCACCGCGGAAGGAGACAGCAACACCGGCGCCATCGGCACCTGGGCCCACCTCCTGGTCACCTACACAGCCCCGGTCGACGGTGACTCCAGCACGGGCGTGATGTCGCTCTACCAGAACGGCAGCCTGATGGGCACGGCCAACAACCTCACCCCGCAGTACGACTCCTCCATGCCCCTGACCATCGGCGGCTGCGTCAACGCCCCCGACGCGACCACGCCGTACAACGCCTTCCCCGGCTCCGTGGCAGACGTCCACGTCTACTCACGGACGCTCTCGGCAACCGAGGTCAGCGCACTGCACTGACCCCACCACCGACACGGGCTCCGCCGCACCCACCAGGAGCGGCGGGGCCCGTTCATGTCCTCGGCCGAGACGAAAGAGCGGCGTCGCTCTGACGACACCTCGGCACCGAACGATGAAACGATCCCGCCGGATCCGCAGACGTAATTCACCGGACACTCGCTCCATAAACCTGACGCGTCATCAGCACCAACGTCAAATGAGCGTCAGAACAACCTCCCGACTGCCTCGCGAAGCCGAGACACGGCACCCCGGTTTATCGCGCAAACGGAGTGAAACAGCAGTTCAGCACGCCGTCTCAAAAATATCCGACGCAGACCACTTGATGCTCACCGGAAAACAGGTCGAACGAGTCGCGGCGTGCGACAAAATCCGCAAATCAGACGCCCTTCCCAACAGGCTCCAGAACCGCCACGCACTCCACATGCGAAGTCATCGGGAAGATGTCGGCCTGGGCAAGGCACGGAAAAGAGCAGGCCAGAACCACTCCGGACGTCGGCTCGCACATCACGCCCCGCACCACTTCCCCGGCCGCCATAATGGAGTCATGCCCTCCAGTCCACAGCACCCCGCACCCGCGCCGAAGAACCTCTCGGGCCCGGACATCGAGGACCTCGCGCTGTACCGGGAGAAGTTCCGGCGCCGTCTGCCGGAGTCGCTGGACGAGTAGCACGGCCCCACCCAGGGTGTCGTGGAACTGCCGCTGCACATGGCCTGGTCCGGGATGACCTCGTACGACATGGGCAAGCCTCGCCAGCGCATGGTCCTGACCGCACCGTCCTGCACGAGGGCCTGCGCGACGACCTGCCCCACTACCTCAACCAGGACCTGCTCCTCCAGATGTGGCCGGTGCTGCGCACCCTCGTCGGTCGCACCCTGCGCACCGTATGGGAAGACGCCTTCTCCCAGCTCGCCTCCCGCACCCGGGCAGCCGCGTGACGCAGATGCCGGAACTGCACACACGGCTCCTGGCGGATATGATCCCCCTCGGCTCCCCGTATCCGCTGGTTCTCACCGACGGATACGCCGTGCGGGCGCACCGCCTCGTGAACCGCCCCAGCCAGGACCTCGATGTCGCCACCGACAACCCGGCGCCCATGGCCGACATCGCGGCCGCGCTCCGTAGCGGCCTGGAAGCACGGGGCCGGCAGGTACAGGCGCTGGAGACCGCCCCGCTGACAGCCCGCTTCACCGTGACCGACCCAGCCGCCGGACAGGACTGCGAAGTCGACATCCTCAAGGAGATCTTCTGACGGCCGGTCACCCAGACCCCGTACGGGCCCGTCCTCGCGGAGGCGGACGTGGTCGGGACCAAGGTCCGTCCCCTCGCCGACCGCGGGGCGCCCCGCGACCTGATCGACGTGTTCGCAGCCTCCCGCCGGTGGACCAATGCCGAGCTCGAGGAGTTCGGCCGCCCGGTCGGAGGGCCTGATCACCGACTCGACCGGCAAGACTGAGCAGCCGGGGCCGGCGAGAATCAGCGTGCCTGTCCGGGACGGCCGGGCAAGCACACGGATGCGGCTGCCGCACGGCATCGAGAACCGGGCTGCGACCGGCTCATCGGCGTTGCCACTCTTCTGCGAGGAGTTGGTAGGAGCGCACCCGGTCTGTGTGGTCGTGGGTGATGGTGGTGATGATCAGCTCATCGGCGCCGGTGGCCTCCTGCAGTTGTTCGAGGTGGTCGGCGACTCGTCCCGGGGAGCCGACGAATTGGGTGTCGACCCGGTCGGCTACCAGTGCCCGGTCCGCCTCGGTCCAGGCGAGGGCGCGGGCCTGCTCCGGGGTCGGGAAGGGGATGGCGCCCTCGGCGGTGCGGATGCTGCGGACCCACGGGCCGTAGCCGGTGGCCAGTTCGCGGGCGGTCTCGTCGTCCTCGGTGACGACGACGTCGGCGGAGACGCTGACGTAGGGCTTGTCGAGGTGGTCGGACGGCTGGAACGCGGCGCGGTAGCCCTCGGCTGCTTCCAGTACGGTGGCCGGGCTGACGTGGTAATTGGCGGCGAAGCGCAGGCCGTTGCGGCCCGCGACGTCGGCACTCTGTCCGCCGCTGCTGCCGAGGATCCATACCTGCACCTCGGCGCCCTCGCCGGGGATGGCGTGTGCTTCGATCCCGTCCGCGGAGCGGTAGTCGCCGCGCAGGAGCGCGAGTATGTCGTCGACCTGCTCGCCGTAGTCCTGGGGGCCGGCGCCGGGCTGATGCAGAAGCTGTTGCTGGAGCAGGAAACGGGGCGAACCGATCAAGTGCTCAGGGGAGAACCGTGGCGGGATCTTCAGGCCGTTGGGGGCGTGTCCGTCGACGACCGGGGTCGTGGTCGGTCGGGGCCCTGCCGTCTGCCCGGGGGGACGTCCGCCCGAGCGGCCGAGGCCCAGGTCGAGTCGCCCGGGGTGCAGGGCGTCGATCAGTCCGAACTCCTCGACGGTGGACAGGGCGGTGCGGTGACCGAGCTGTACGGCACCGGATCCGATCCTGATCGTGGAGGTCGCGGAGGCGGTCAGGGCCAGTACGACGGCGGGAGAGGTCCCGGCCACGCCCGGGTTGAGGTGGTGCTCGGCGAACCAGTAGCGGGTGTAGCCGAACCGCTCGGTCTGCTGGGCGAGGTCGATGGTGTTGCGCAGCGCCTCTGTGGCGGTGGAGCCGGACGAGATCGGGACGAGGTCGAGGACTCCGAGAGGGATGCCGGACATGGTCTGGTGTTGCTCCTCAGCGGTCGGTGGGCGCGGGTGCCGATGCGGACGCGGATACGGATGCGGATGCGGATGCGGGCTCGGGCTCGGGCTCGGTGATGGCCGGAGTCCACGGGAACGGCGGATCAGGGATGTCGCGTCGTAGAACGGGGGCGATGTCGGACTGGAAGAGTTCGAGCGAGGCACGGTGCTGGGCGTGGGTGAGACCGCCTGCTTCGGCGTGCAGGTGGAGCACGCTGTGTCCGAACTGCTCGTGATAGCGGTGCACCTTGTCGATCACCTGCTGCGGGCTGCCGATGAGCGCCGAGCTGCGTTCGACGAAGTCCTCCAGGGTGGCGAACACCGGCTCGACGCCCAGGCGTTTCTGGAACGCGAGATAGCCCTCGAACACCGGCCGGTACGCGGCGATCGCTTCCTGTGAGGTGCGGGCCGCGTAGTAGCCGGCCGTCCCCGCGCCGACGACGGCCCGCGCCGAGTCGTGGCCGTAGTGCTCCCACCGCTCCCGGTAGTAGCGGATGAGTTCGGCGTACGGCTCGATCGGGTTGGTGACGTTGGCCGAGAAGAGCGGATCTCCGTAGCGGGCGGCGAGATCGACCGACTCCCGGCTTGTCGCGCTGCCGTGCCAGACCCGGATGGGTTGCTGGAACGGTCTCGGCCACACCTCGGCGTCCGTCAGCTCGGGGCGGAAGCGCGGGGAGGCGCTCACCTTGTCCTGCCGCCAGATGCGGCGGAACAGCTCGTAGCTCTCGGCGTTGCGGTCCCACTGGTCCTCGGGAGTGACGTGGAACAGCTCGCGCTGGGCGGTGCCGTTGCCCTTGCCGATGATCAGGTCGAGACGGCCCGCGGACAGGTGATCCAGGGTCGCGTAGTCCTCGTACGCGCGTACCGGGTCGAGCAGGCTGAGGGTGGTGACGGCGGTGAACAGCCGGATCCGAGAGGTCAGCGCGGCGATGTGGCTGAGTACGACCGGTGGTGAGGAGGAGATGAAGGGCCGCTCGTGGCGTTCGCCGACGCCGAAGCCGTCGAATCCGAGTTCCTCGGCCAGCAGCGCGTTGTCGATCACCTCACGGAAGCGCTCGTTGGTGGACTTCTGGACGCCGGTCACCGGATCGGGGGCGTGCACGATGAGGGTGATGGCCAGGAACTTCACGACGCCGCCCGCCGGGTCTTGGCCTCCGCGTGGACGTCGGGGTGTGCCAGGCCGAGGTGGTCGCGGAGCGTGGTGCCTGTGTAGTCGTGGCGGAACACACCGCGCTCCTGGAGCAGCGGGACGACGGTGTCGGCGAACTCGTCCAGGCCGCCGGGGGTGATGTGCGGGACCAGGATGAAGCCGTCGGCGGCGTCCGCCTGGACGAAGTGGTTGATGGTCTCGGCGACGGTGGCCGGGGAGCCGATGAAGGACTGGCGGCCGGTGGTCTCGATGACCAGTTCGCGGATCGACAGGTTCTCCGCGGCGGCGCGCTCGCGCCACTGCCTGGCGACGGCGAGCGGGTCGCGGAACATCCGCACGCTGGCCCGGCCGCGGGCGATGGTGTTCTCGCCGGGGTCCGGGTCGATGTCGGGGAGCGGGCCGTCCGGGTCGTAGCCGGACAGGTCACGGTTCCAGACGTGCTCGAGGTACTTGATCGCGGTCTGACCGCTGACCTGCTGGCGTCGTACCTCATGCGCCAGCTCCTGCGCCTGGGCGTCCGTGTCGCCGAGTACGAAGGTCGCGGCGGGCAGGATCAGCAGCTGGTCGTGGGTTCGGCCGTGACGGGCCAGGCGTCCCTTGACGTCGGCGTAAAAGTCCCGGCCGGCCTCCAGGGTGCTGTGCCGGCTGAAGATGGCGTCGGCGCTCGACGCGGCGAACTCGCGGCCCTCGTCGGAGTCGCCGGCCTGGAAGATCACTGGGCGGCCCTGTGGGCTGCGCGGGACGTTGAACCGACCGGCGATGTCGAAGTGCTGTCCTCGGTGGACGAAGGCTCCGGCTTGCGCGTCCTTGAGGAAGATGCCGGACTGCTGATCGGCGACGATTTCGTCGCCGTGCCAGGAGTCGAACAGTTCGGTGGCGGTGGACAGGAACTCCTTGGCCCTGGAGTAGCGCTGGTCCTGCGGGAGGAAGCCGCCGCGCCTGAAGTTCTCGCCGGTGAAGGCGTCCCAGGAGGTGACTACGTTCCAGGCGGCGCGTCCGCCCGACAGGTGGTCCAGGCCGGCGAACTGGCGGGCCACCTCGTACGGCTCGTTGAAGGTGGAGTTGATGGTGCCGGTCAGGCCGAGCCGTTCGGTGACGGCGGCGAGCGCGGTGAGAACGGTGAAGGTGTCGGGGCGCCCCACCACGTCCAAGTCGTATATCTGGCCGCCCTGTTCGCGTAGCCGCAGTCCCTCGGCGAGGAACAGGAAGTCGAACTTGGCTCGTTCGGCGGTCCGTGCGAAGTGCGCGAACGAGCTGAACTCGATGTGGCTGCCCGCCCTCGGGTCGCTCCACACGGTGGTGTTGTTGACGCCGGGGAAATGGGCCGCGAGATGGATCTGCTTCAGGGGCTTGCCCGTGGCCGGCATGCCCGTGGCCGACCTGCTTGTGGTCGGCGTGCCCGTGGTCGTCCTGGTCATGGTCGTACGACTCCTCCGGCTTCAGGCAGCGGTGTAGCGATTGGCGGGGCGAGTGAGCCCGAGCAGCCCGCGCAGGGTGTCCGCCTCGTAGGCGTGCCGGAAGGCGTCTCGGCGTTGGAGTTCGGGCACCAGGCCCCGTGTGACCTGCTCCAGGTCGTGGCCGATCACTCCGGGGCGCAGCCGGAAGCCGCTCAGGCCGGCCCGGCGCCACTCCAGCAGGAGGTCCGCGAGTTGTCCGGGCGTACCCGTGAACACCTCGGCGTCGCTGGTGTAGGCGTAGCCCGCGAGGCCGTCCAGGCGGGCCTTGCGGTCCGACGCCGCGGCGGGATCGGCGTCCAGGAACACGACCAGGTCACCGAAGACGGACAGCGGCTCCTCGGCCCGCCCTGCCGCGGCCTGGGCGGCACGGATCTCGGCGACGACGGCGCGGGCCTGGTCGGTGTCGTGCGGGGTGACGTAACCGATGTCGGCCGATCGGCTCACCAGTTGATACGGCACGCTCTGGTGCGCGAGCGCGCTGACGACGGGCTGTCCCTGCGGGGGCCGAGGGGTGATCGAGGGTCCCTTGACGCTGAAGTGCCGGCCCTCGAAGTCGATGTAGTGCAGCTTGTCGCGGTCGATGAAGCGCCCGGTGGCGGTATCGCGGATCTCCGCGTCGTCCTCCCAGCTGTCCCACAGGCGGCGCACCGCCTCGACGTAGTCGGCGGCCTCTTCGAAGAGCTCGGCGGTCAACTTCCGGCCGGCCGGGGTGTCACGGTCCTCGACGCCGAGACGCGGGAAGGTACGGCGGCCGAAGTGCGCGGCCTCGTTCTGCCGTGCCGACACCTGGATGCGCAGGCCCGCGCGACCGGTGCTGACGTAGTCCAGGGTGGCGATCGCCTTGGAAATGTGGAACGGCTCGGTGTGGGTGACGACCACGGTCGGCACCAGCCCGATGTGCCGGGTCATCGGTGCGACCCGGGCGGCGACGAGCACGGCGTCCAGCCGGCCCCGCACCTGGTCGGTACGCCCGTCCGGCTCCGTGAGGTGCGAGGACTGCAGCCCGAGCGAGTCCTCGAACGTCACGAAGTCGAGCAGGCCGCCTTCGGCCTCGGCCACGAGGTCGGCCCAGTAACCGCCGGTGAACAGGTCGTTGGGCCGGGCGCCCGGCTCGCGCCATGCGGCCGGGTGCCAGCCCGCGCCGTCCAGCGCCACAGCAAGGTGAAGAGGGGAAGATGCGGACACGAGAAGGGTGCCTTCCTGGTCGACCGTATGTGATCAGCGGCCCTCATGCGGAGGGCTCAGCGGCGAGGAACAGGTCAGGAACAACAGAGGGCGCCGGCCACCCGTTGCAGGTCGATGTGGGGCCGGGAGTACAGGCGGACGCAGCCATGCGCGGCGCGAACCCCGGCAGCCGGGCCGAGCACGCGGGAAACGGGGGACAACACCGTCACCTCCGCTCTTCCGGTCGCTTGTCCTGCTCGCAACGGGCCCTGCCGCGCTCCGACATGGAGGACCTCATGTCGTCGCAGGTTAGGCGGAGGTGGACGGACGAAGGTGGAGGGCGTATTGCGGTTCCATGAAACCGTCCGGACACTGCTGGGAGGGCTGGGCGGTGGCCCCGTCCGGGATGTGCCCGACCCAGTCCAGGATCTGCACCGCCGCCCCCGCGGCCTCCAGCCCTTGGCAGTGGGCATGGTGACGGCGGGCGATGCCGTCCAGGTCGAGGTGGGTGCCGAAGGCGGGGTGGGCGGCCAGTCGCCGTGCGTAGGACCACAGGTGCGGATGGTCGGCGATGCGGTGGACCGCGGCGGCGTCCAGGTGCAGACGGTGCACGGTGTCGAGTTGCACCAGGGTCGCCCACAACTGCACGTCGGCGGCGGTCATTTCGTCGCCGAGGAGGAAGTCCTGGGTGGCGAGCCGCCACTCCAGTGAGCCCAGGACGCGGAGCAGGGAACTGAGGGCGGTCTGACGCGCCGTGGCGTCGGCGTCAGCCTGCCCGGCGTGCTGTGCGGCTTCGTTGATGCGGTACTCGCAGAGGCGTCCGACGGCCTCGATCTCCTCCTCCGCGCCGTGCGGGTAGAGGGCGGGCCGGTCGGAGCCGTCACCTCCGAAGTGCCGGGCCAGGTCCCGGAGGATGTCCGGCGTGTGCGTGCTGACGATCCGCCCCGTCCAGTCGTCGCTCAGCACCGGTACAACGGCCGGCCCGGGATGCCGGTGCGAACTGGACTCGTACAACGGGCGCAGAGCGGAGTGTCCGCCGTCGGGGCTGTCGGGCACGGCCGGCAACAGGGCCACCGGGAGGGTCTCTCCCAGACCGAGCAGGCTGTGTGTGATGGCGATCCGCAGACAGTGGGGGCAGGACAGCGAGAGGTGGAGGCGGTAGCGGCGTGGCACGGCGTAGTAGCCGCTGCTCGCGGCACAACCGATCCTGCCCCGGAACGACGGCAGGGAGGGGAGGGACGGCACGATGGTCGAGGGTGCGGCGGGCATGTGTCTCCCCGGGTCCGGGTCCGGCTTCTGGTTCTCAGGGGTGCGGCGGGCGGCGCACGTGGGGTGATGGGCGCGCGGCGGCGTCGGCGCGTACCCGTACGCGGCGGGGATGCGGTGCCGGTGGGCACCGCCGGTTCAGCGCAGAGGGCTCGCCGCGCTGCAGACACGCAGGAGATCGATGTGGCGGCGGGAGGTCAGGAGAAGAGACGGCCGAGCCGCGCACAGGGCACGGTCGGTGGGCGACTCCAGACGCTTCGTCATTTCCTACCTGTCCACTAGGGATTCTGTTCTGGAGTGTCCGGCGGCTTTCGAGCTTCGTCAAGAGGGCCTCCCCCACCTCCCCGCACCGCCCGCCCGCTGCGCCACCTGGACGCCTGGCTCACAGCCCGGACCACGAGGTCATCCGGCTGGACGTCCGCACCATCCCCGCCGAGGCCCTGCTGCACGCGGACTTCGGAAGCCCGGAGATCGTCCGCGCCACAGAGCACGTCCGCAGTGGCGGCGTCGTCGGCGCCCGGTCTACAAGGCCTCGTACTCGGGACCGCTGAAATCGTTGCTCGATCTGCTGCCGCCGCCCGGGAGGCGCTCGAACGCGTCGCCGATCAGTTCTCCGCCGCACTCGGCGGACACGCGGGAGCGGTGGCGGTCACGGTGCTCATCCGGTGGCCGCCAGCAGGGCCGTACGGCTGCCGAGGGCTTCGGAGAACCGGTCGACGACCTGTGCGAGGGCCTCGGCCGCGCCTGGCGCGACGGTCAGGGTGCCGTCGTCGCCCACCGCGATGTCCTTGTCGAGCGTGAACCAGCCCTGGACGATGTGCGCGGCGCCCATGGAACTGAGCACCGGGCGCAGGGCGTAGTCGATCGCCAGGACGTGCGCCGTGGTCCCGCCGGTCGCCAGCGGCAGGACCGTCTTGCCGGCCAGGGCGTACTGCGGCAGCAGGTCCAGCAGGGACTTCAGCAGCCCGGAGTAGGCGGCCTTGTAGACGGGCGTGCCGATCACGACCCCCTCGGCGCGGTCGAACAGCGCGGTCGCCTCGACGATCGCCGGGTGCCGGAAGTCGACGCCGAGCAGAGCCTCGGCGGGGATGGTGCGGACGTCCAGGGGGATCACCTCATGTCCCTGGGCCGTGAGCCGCCGGTCCAGGTGGCGCAGCAGGCGGGCGGTACGAGAGGTGGCGGAGGGACTTCCGGAGACGGACAGGACGGTGGCCATGGCGGATCCTTCGGGAACGTGAGGTTGGCGTGGGATCGCGGTGCGGGGCCGCGTATCACGGCGTAATGCGGCCCCGTGTCCCTGCGACGGCTACTTGTCGGTCTTGGGCAGTCCGGGCGGGTTGATCTCGGACTTGGTCACGGCCTCGTCGGACAGTCCCCAGCGCTCCAGCACCTTGGCGTACGTGCCGTTGTGGATGATCTCGTCGAGTGCGTCGGCGAGCGGCTTGACCAGGCCGCTGTCCTTCTTGGTGGTGGCCGCGATGAGGCCCTGGAGGGTGGCGCCGGCGCCGGAGTAGGTGCCGACGACCTCGGTCTTCCCGGTGGTGGCCGCGTGGTAGGCGGCGGTCGGGTTGGGGCCGAGGTAGAGGTCGATGCGGCCGGACCGGAGGGCCAGGTAGGTGTCGCTGTCGTTCTGGTAGTACTTGATGTTCACCGGCTTCAGGCCGGCCTTCACGTCCTCCTTGCTCCACTCGATCAGCAGCTTCTCCTGGTTGGTGCCGCTGCCCACGGCGACGGTCCTGCCCGCCACGTCCTTGGGCCCGGTGACCTTCGGACCGCTGCCCTTCTTCGCCTCGAAGCCCAGATTGTCCTCGCGGTAGGTGGCGAAGTCGTACTTCTCCTTGCGCTCCTCGGTGTCGGTGATGTTGCTGAAGCCGACGTCGTACTTGGCGCTGTCGAGGCCGACGAAGATGTTCTCCCAGGAGACCGTGTTGATGTGCGGTTTGAGGCCGAGCACCTCGGCGACCAGGTGGGCGATGTCGGGTTCGACGCCGATGACGGTCTTGTTGTCGTTGGCGTAGAAGGTCAGGGGCGCCGCGGAGCCGGACGAGCCGACGATCTCCAGGGTGCCTCTCTTGCGGATCTTCTCCGGGACCTCGGCGGCTATGGAGTCGACCTTGTCGGTGGTGACGCGGTGCTGGTCAGGGCTCAGGTTGATCTTCGTACCGGCGCCCTTGGTGGCCGCGACCTCGGTCGTGCCGCCGTCATCGGGGTTGCTGCACGCGGCGAGGACGAGGGCGGCGGTCAGTCCCAGCGCGGCCGCGGTGGTGCGGCGGGTGATCGAGGTGGACATGGTCGTGCTCCTTGCCTGTGGAAAAGGGTGAGGGGGTCAGAGGACCTTGGAGAGGAAGGCGCGGGTGCGCTCGTGCTGCGGGTCGTCCAGTACGGCCGCGGGTGGGCCCTGCTCCACGACGACACCGCCGTCCATGAACACCACGGTGTCGGCGACCTCGCGAGCGAAGCCGATCTCGTGGGTCACGACGATCATGGTGGTTCCGGTGCGGGCCAGGTCCTTGATGACGTCGAGGACTTCGCCGACGAGTTCCGGGTCGAGCGCCGAGGTGGGCTCGTCGAACAGCAGCACCTTCGGTTCGAGGGCGAGGGCACGGGCGATGGCCACGCGCTGCTGCTGGCCTCCGGACAGCTGCCGCGGGTAGGCGTCGGTCTTGTCGGCGAGTCCGACCCGCTCAAGGAGCCGTCGGGCGTTTTCCTCCGCCTGCTTGCGCGGACGGCGCAGCGCGGAGACGGGAGCCTCTACGAGGTTCTCCAGCACGGTCAGGTGCGGGAAGAGGTTGAAGTTCTGGAAGACGAACCCGATATGGGTGCGCTGCTTCAGAACGTCCTTCTCCTTCAGTTCGTGCAGCTTGCCGCCGGAGCGGCGGTAGCCGATGAGTTCGCCGTCGATGCTGATCCAGCCGCGGTTGACCTTCTCCAGGTGGTTGATGGTGCGCAGCAGCGTGGATTTTCCGGATCCGGACGGGCCGAGGACCACGGTGACCTCGCCGGCGCGGACCTGGAGGTCGACGCCGCGCAGCACTTCCAGCGGGCCGAAGCTCTTGTGGACGCCGTGGACGTCCACCATCACATCGTCGGCGTCCACCGTCACGTCGCTCATCGGCTGTCTCCCAAGGGCTTCAGGGGTACGACGGGCTGGTTGCGCTGGGCGGCCGCCGCGCGCAGGGTGCGTACGAAGCGGCGGGCGCGCTGGATCGGGGTGGGCGGCGGGGTGCGGTTGGCACCCCGGGCGAAGTGCCGCTCCACGTAGTACTGGGCGACCGACAGCAGGGAGGTGAGGGCCACGTACCAGGCGGTGGCGACCAGCAGCAGCGGGATCACCCGGCCGTTGCGGCCGTAGATCACCTGCACCCGGTAGAACAGCTCGCCGATGGACATCACGTAGACCACCGAGGTGCCCTTGAGCAGGCCGATGATCTCGTTGCCGGCGGTGGGCAGGATGGCGCGCATGGCCTGCGGCAGCACGATCCGGCGGATCTGCCTCAGCCGGGGAACGCCCAGCGCCGCGGCGGCCTCCAGCTGCCCGTGATCGACGGCGATGACGCCGCCGCGGACGATCTCGGCGGCGTAGGCGGCCTGGTGCAGCGTCAGCCCGATGACGGCGGCGCCAATGGTGCCGATCAGGCTGTTGCTGTCGACGGACCAGAACACCGGGCCGAAGGGGATGCCGAGGCCCAACTCCTGGTACAGGGCGCTGAGGTTGAACCAGAACACCAACTGGACGATCATCGGGATGGACCGGAAGATCCAGATGTAGGTCCAGGCCACGGTCCCCAGCATCGGGCTGCGCGACAGCCGCATGAAGGCCAGGACGGTGCCCAGGAGGAAGCCCAGCACCGTGGCGTAGACGGTGAGCTGGAGGGTCACCCACACCGCCTGCACGATCGTCTCGGACAGGACGTAATCGCTGAAGACGCCCCACTCCCAGACCGGGTTGGTGGCCAGCCCGTGCACGAACTGGGCGGCCAGCACGGTCACGGCGACAGCCGCCGCCCAGCGGGCGTAGTGGCGGGCGGGGACGACCTTGAGGGAGGCCGGGTCGTCCGGGCCGGGCGGGGCTTCGGGGCCGGTGCCCGGGGAAGACGCGCCGAGTGGCGCGGCAGCGGAATCGGTGGTGAGTCCCATCGTGGCGTTCCTGCTTACTCGTTACGTGTGCTCGGGCGGGTTGATCCGCGACGTCTCGATCGCGGAGGCGGAGGTGCCCCACTTCTTGAGGATCCGGGCATATGTGCCGTTCTTGATCAGCTCGTTGACGGCGGCCTGGAACGCCCTGGTGAGGGGGGAGCCCTTCTTGAAGGCGAAGCCGACGTCGAGGCGGTGGTACTCACCGAGGAAGGTGGTCTGCGAGGCGGGCTGTGCCGCTTGGTAGCGCAGGCCGTTGATGGTCGACATGATCACGTCGATCCGGCCCTGCTGGAGCGCGGTGAGCGTCGCCCCGTTCTCCGAGTAGACCTTCACGTCGTACGGCCTCTTGCCCGCCTTGGCGCACACCCCCTTCTGCGCGGTGAGGGTCGCCTCGAAAGTGGTACCGGCTCCGGTGCCGATGGTCAGCCCGCACAGCTGGGTGAGGTCCGTGACCTTCGTCTTGAGCGCGGTGTTGCCGTTCTTCACCGCGAAGCCCTGGCCGTCGTTGATGTAGGTGACGAAGTCGATGGTCTTCAGGCGCTCAGTGGTGACGCCGAAGTTTCCGGTACCGAAGTCGTACTTGCCGCTGCCGAGGGCGGGCAGGATCGTCTCGAAGGAGGCGTCCTGCCGCTCCGACTTCACGCCGAGGACCTTGGCCACCGCGTCCGCGATGTCGATGTCCTGGCCCGCGGGCGACTTGTCCGACCCGTTCGGGTAATACGCCCCGGGCGGGAACCCGATCGAGCTGCCGACCCGCAGCGTGCCCGACTTGCGGACGTCGGCGGGCAGCAGGGCGGCGACGGAGTCCACCTTGCGTACGGAGGCGACCGGGTCGTCGGTCGGTGCGGGGGATGCCTGGGCACCCGCCGGTGTGGTGCCGGAGGTGTCGCCGGAGCCACAGGCGGTCAGCGCCAGTACGGGCAGCAGCGCGATGGTGGCGGCAACGCGCAGACGTGTTCTGATGCCACGGACGCTCACAGGTTGGCTGCCTTTCCTTGGTGTGTTGCGGCCGGCAGGTGCTTTTCGAAAGGCAGGGGGCCGATGGTTTCCGGGTCGGCCTCGGTGTCGAACAGCGGGGTGTAGCCGGTGGCCAGGTGCAGGCCGCGTGCCTCGGGCGGGCGCGGCCCATCGGAGCCGTCGTTGGTGGCGGCGATGCCAAGGAACTCCACAGGCATGGGGGATGACCTTTCCTCAAGTCCTCCGGGGCCGGGCCGTGGGCAGCACGCGGGCACGGCGGAACAGCCCTCGGTGCGGCCGGGGGTGACGGCGCTTCAGGGTGCTGGGAACCAGGTGGCGAGCAGGTGTGATGACGCCGGGGCATGGGCCCCGGGCGAGGTCGGGCGGCGGCAGCGCGTGTCAGATCTCGCAGGACCGTCCGTACGCGGATTCAGCGCGTGTTCAGCGCATGCGTACGACGGTGCCGCGAAGGGAGGAACTCGGCCCGCGACGGGGTCACCGAGGGAGGGAAGGGCCGGTCAGACGGCCCGCTGCCGCATCAGGCGCAACACGCGGCGGACCACACCCGACCGAAGTCGATGTGGTCACGGGTGACCAGACGCTGCTCGGCATTCATGCGATTAATTGAGCAGTACATCTCGCTTCCCGTCAACCACGGCCCGGATGCCGGACCGGCGTTGAGCGGTTCCCGCGCATGGTTGACACATGCGTGCGTTGGACACATACGATCGAGGCCGGAGGGGCTCCGCCGCGCGCGGCAGCCGCACCGGCCGCGTTGAGGGACGCGGCGAGCGTGATGACGCCGAAACCCAGCCACCGCCCCATACCCGCGCTGTGTCTGCCCGCAATCCACGTACGTGTGCCGCCAGGTGATCACCTGTGCCGCCGGGTGGTCACCGACGCCCGCGCCTCCCTCCCCTGGAGAGCCTCCTGATGGTCTCGCCGTCCGACATCACCGATCCCTCCCGCACCACCGAATCCGTCCCACCCGCGGGACGCCCGAAAGCCTCCAACCGCGCCCCGGGCCGCCCGGTACCCGACGACGATCTGCCGCGGATCGTGCCGCGCCGGCACGTCGGCCGCCGGCTGACCGCTGCCGCCGTGCTGCTGGTCTTCGCGATGGTGGTCAACTCCGTCGTCCGCAACCACGCCTTCCAGTGGGACGTCGTCGGCCGGTACTTCACCACCGCCGCCGTGCTCGACGGGCTCCTGCTCACCCTGTGGCTGACCGGCGTGGTGACGGTGCTCGGCTTCCTGCTCGGCACCCCGCTGGCCGTGATGCGGCTGTCTGCCAACCCGGTGCTGCGCACGCTGAGTTGGGGTTACGTGTGGATCTTCCGGTCCACCCCGCTGCTGGTGCAGCTGCTGTTCTGGTTCAACATCGGCGCCCTCTACCCGACGCTCGGCCTCGGCATCCCCTTCGGGCCTCAGCTCGTCACCGTCAAGACGGTCAACCTGCTCGGCCCCACCCTCACCGCCGTCATCGGCCTGACCCTCCACGAAGCCGCCTACGCCGCCGAGGTGGTGCGCGGCGGCATCCTCTCCGTCGACTCCGGCCAGACGGAGGCCGCCCAGGCTCTCGGCATCGGCAGGCGGCGCACCCTGCGCCGGATCGTCATCCCGCAGGCGATGCGCTCCATCGTCCCGACCGCGGGGAACATGCTGATCGGCACCCTGAAGGGCACCAGCATCGTCAGCGTGCTGGCCGTGCACGACCTGCTGTACTCGGTGCAGTTGGTCTACAACCAGACCTACCAGGTCATCCCGCTGCTGATGGTCGCCACCCTCTGGTACATCGCCGTCACGACCGTGCTCAGCGCGGGACAGTTCTACGTCGAGCACCACTACGCACGTGGCTCCGCCCGCGCACTACCGCCCACGCCTCCGCAAAGGCTCAGGGGCCATCTGGCCGCACTTCTCGCCCGGCTGGACAGGGCGACCGCGCCCGAGGCCCGCCGGGCGGTCGACGGTGACCGGTGAGCCCACCCGCGGTGTTGCGTTCCCCAGCGTTCCCTATATTTCCTATCGATTTACTAGGAAAGCATTGACGACCCGCCCGGCGGGTGCGCAGGATGATGCACATGTCCCACACGCAGCAACGACTCGTTCGTCGTCGGCATGTCGACTTTGGTCACGTCGTCAGCGCCGCCTGCTGTCGCGCGTAGGGTACGCGGCTCACACGTTGCGCGTGCCGCTCCGCTCCTTCTCTCTCATCCCAGGCGATCAGGCGAACCCACCCACCGCGCCTGATGGCCCGACGTACTTCTGAAGGACGACCGCCATGACCACGGCACCTCCGGCCCAGGCCACTCCATCGGATTCGCCACTCCCCGACATGCGCCATCTCCGCCTCGTGGGCGACGCCGCACAGAGCGGCACCGAGGAACACGGTTCCGCACCCCTCGTCGGCTACCTCGTGCTCGTCCCCGAGGGCACCGATCCCGCCCAGCTCTTCGCCAAGGACGTGACCCGCCCGGAGATCCGACCGGTCACCTACACGGACTCACCCCCTGTGCGGCGGACGGGAGGCGGTGCCGTCCGCATCGATCCCGCGCGACATGTCGCAGAGGTGGACGGACGTGAACTCGACCTCACCTACCTGGAGTTCGGGCTGCTCGCCCATCTCGTTCTGCACCCCCACCAAGTGCACTCGCGCGAGCAGCTGATGGCCGGCATATGGGGCTACGGCCACATGGGCGACGGTCGCACCGTGGATGTCCACATCGCGCGGCTGCGCCGCAAGCTGGGCACGGATCACCGGCACCGGATCGTCACCGTACGGCGTGTGGGCTACAAGTACGTGCCCGACCAGCAAGAGAACTCCAACACCGCACCTTGCCACCGACCTTGAGGAGACCACTGCCATGGGCGTTGCCGCCGCGCCGTCCGGCCCCGCCTCGGAGTCCGACCGAACCGGGCCCGGCCGTGCGCACTGGCTGCGCGTGGCCGGCGAGGCGGCGGACGACCTGGCCACGGACGCGGTGGCCAGGGAGCAGGCAGGCAAGGCCCCGTTCGACGAGGTGTCCCGGCTGCGCGAGGCGGGACTGCTGACGCTCCTGATACCGGCCGAGCTCGGGGGAGGCGGCGCGGACTGGCCCACGGCCTATGCCGTTGTCCGGGAGATCGCCGCGGCCGACGGCGCGATCGGTCAACTGCTCGGCTGTCACTACTTCCTGTCGTGGAGCGCCCGATTCTTCACCGAGCCCGCTCTCGCCGCGCAGGTCGAGCGGCAGTCCGCGGCGGAGCAGTGGTGCTGGGGTGGCGGTCTCGCCCGTCAGGAACCGCCTCTGACACTGACCAAGACAGCCGATGGCCATGTGCTCGACGGTCGGCAGAGCTACGCCACCGGGGTCCTGGTCGCCGACCGCCTCGCCGTGCGGGCCGTACGAGCCGACACCGGCGAACCACTCGCCGTCGTCGTCGATTCCGCCCGCCACGGCGTGGGGATCGACGGCGACGCCGACACCTTCGGCCAGCGGCTCGCGGCCGGCGGCAGCGTGGAGTTCGACGCCGTACCGGTCGCCGCCGACGACGTACTCGGCTCCCTGTCCGCGGACGAGGACGTTCTGTCGCCCCTTGCTGCTCTGGCATCGCCGGTCGGGCGTCTTCTCTCGGTCCAGCTCCGTCTCGGCATGGCCGAGGGAGTGCTCGCCGAAGCCCGTGAGTACAGCAGGGCCGGCCACTCACCCTGGCACCCCGCCTGGCCGGTCGGCTCCCCCCATGACCCGCAGGTGCTGACCGCCTACGGAGAACTCACCGTCCTCACCCGCTCCGCGTCCGCGCTCACCGATCAAGCACTGCAAGCCGTGCACGACGGGCTGGCACGCGGCGAAGACCTCACCTACGACGAGTACGCGGAGATCTCTGTCCTCGTGGCCATGGCCGAAGCCGCCGCCTCCCGGGCTGCGCAGGAGTCCACCGCCCGCGCCCTCGACATCATCGGCGCCCGCTCCGCGTCATCGCGGCTGGGCTTCGACCGCTTCTGGCGCAATGCCCGGACCCACACCTTGTACGAGCCCGTCGCCCACCGACTCCGCGATGTCGGGGACTACTTCCTCAACGGTGCGCACCCTCCGTTCGTCCTGCCTGTCTGACCGAGAGGCCCTGGAGCGCCGGATCAATGACAAGGCGCGCATGCTCCACGATGAATTGGGCCCGGTATCTCCCAGCCGACTCGGCATGGGAGGCATTCGCCACGCAACCTGGCATGCGGGCAATTGTGAACGCCGCACTTCACTCATATGTCGGACGGTTGAGAATATGAGACGTATGCGCACGCGACGTTGACTTGGCCGGATTTCGCTGCAACTCTCTTGGCTGTGAGCAAGTCCGAGAACCTCGCCGCGCGCCTGCACGTCGATCTGCGACGTCAGGCCAGCGCCATCTGTGCCGTCGGCCGCTGAACCCGCTGACGGGCGCTGCTCTCTCCCGCTCCATTTCACAGTCGGCCGCTACGACTATGCCGCTGTTGCCGTAGATCACTGATTCCTCGCGGGCATTCCTGATGAGGCCTCTTTCCCCATTCGGTGTCCGCCTCGCCGCACTCAACTGCCGAGCTCTCCTTCCGGCTGGGGCTTCTTCGTGCCAAAGAACCCCTCCAGGCGCCACCTCTCGCCATTTCAGGAAGCACGCCCGCCGATTCCACGCCCGTCCCCATTCGCATGAACAGGACTTTTCCATGGCCACGACGGTATCGACCCGACGCCAGTTCCTCTCTCTGCTCGGTCTTTCGGCGGTGGCCGTGAGCTGCGGCACCGCAACCGGAGCCACTTCCGGCAAGGGCCAGACCAAGACGCTCCGATACCAGGGCGCCGCGGGCCAGGTCACCTTGCCGGAGCTGGCCGAGGATCTCGGCTATCTGGAAGACGTGAAGCTGAAGTGGGTCGGCAACACGATCAGCGGGCCGCAGGACATCCAGTCCGCGGCCACCGACCAGGTCGACTTCGGCGGCGCCTTCAACGGCGCGGTCGTCAAACTGGCCGCGAACAAGGCCCCCGTCAAGGCCGTCATCAGCTACTACGGCTCCGACAAGTACGCCTACAACGGCTTCTACGTCCTCAAGGACAGCCCCATCCACTCGGCCCGCGATGTGATCGGCAAGAAGGTCGGGATGAACACGCTCGGAGCCCACTCCGAGGCGATGCTCGACATCTATCTGCAGCGAGGCGGTCTGTCCCGGGCGGAGATCGGCAAGGCCGAGCCACTCGTGGTGCCTCCGGTCAACACCGAGCAGACGCTGCGGCAGAAGCAGATCGATGTGGCCGTGCTCGGCGGCATCCTGCGCGACAAGGCCCTGGCCGCCGGGGGCATCCGCCCGCTGTTCACGGACTATCAACTGCTCGGCGCGTTCAGCGCCGGCACGTACGTGATGACGGACCGCTTCTTGAAGCAGAACCCCGACACGGCCCGGATCTTCGTCACCGCCGTGGGCCGGGCCATCGAGTGGTCCCGTTCCACACCGCACGAAGAAGTCATCGCCCGGATGACGGACATCGTGAAGAAGCGTGGCCGCAACGAGGACACGGCACCCCTGAAGTACTGGCGGTCCTATGGAGTCGCCGAGACGGCCGGCCGGATCACCGGCAAGGAACTCCAGTTGTGGATCGACTGGCTGGTTGAGCGCGGCGACATCAAGAAGGGCCAGGTCACGCTGTCGGACCTCTACACCAATGAGTTCAACGCCGCCGGCAAGGGCGGCGCACAGCCTTCCTCACCGGCCTCCTCCGCCACGACGAGCGGGAGCTGATCCCATGCCCGAATCCACCACGGATTCCACGAAGGAATCCACGAAGGAATCCACCACACCCAAGATCGTGTTCGAGCGCGTGCGGAAGGACTTCACCGTCAAGGACCGGGCCGGGAAGGGCCGAGCGGGCACGGACCGTGCCGGAGCCGGGCAGACAACCCGGTTCACCGCCCTCGACGGCATCGACCTGGAGATAGCGGCAGGCGAGTTCGTCGTCCTGGTGGGACCCAGCGGCTGCGGAAAGTCGACGCTGCTGGATCTGCTCGGCGGCCTCGCCCGGCCCACCGACGGACGGATCCTGCTGGACGGCGAACCCGTCACCGGCCCGGGGCTGGACCGAGGCATCGTGTTCCAGCAGTATGCGCTGCTGCCGTGGCGCACGGCGCAGGGCAATGTCGAGTTCGGCCTGGAGGCCACCGGTGTCCCACGGCGTCAACGTCCCGCACAGGCCCGGGAGTTCCTGGATCTGGTCGGCCTGACCGGGTTCGAGGACCGCCATCCGCACGAACTGTCGGGCGGGATGCGGCAGCGGGTGGCAATCGCCCGCAGCCTCGCCTACGACCCCGATGTCCTGCTGATGGACGAGCCGTTCGCGGCGCTGGACGCCCAGACCCGGGAGTCGCTGCAGGACGAACTGCTGCGCATCTGGCAGCGCACCGGCAAGACCGTCGTCTTCATCACGCACGGCATCGACGAGGCCGTCTACCTGGGACAGCGCGTCGCTGTCATGACGTCGAGGCCGGGCCGCATCAAGCAAATGGTGCCGGTCGCCTTCGACTCCCGTACGACGACGGAGGACCTCCGCTCCAGTCCCGAGTTCGCCCGATACCGGCACGAGATCTGGTCGCTGTTGCGCGACGAGGTCGCCAGGGCCCAGCAGTTGGAGAAGGAGGAGGCTTCCGCATGAGCCCCACAATCGGCACGGCCACCGAGAAGACCACGGCGCCAGACTCTGTGAGCGCCGCCGAGCCCGTCCGGGCCTCTTCCCCTGCCACGTCCGCCACGTCCGCCGCGTCCGCCCCACCCGGGGCATCCCCGTCGGACATGCGCCGAGTCCCCTCCTCGACGGGCCGTTTCCGCCGGGCGGTCCGCCGACTGCCGCACCTGCTGGTCAGGGGGGCGACCAAGTCCGCGGCGATCGTGGCGCTGCTGCTGCTGTGGGAGACCGCACCGCGACTCGGCCTGGTCGACCGGATCTTCCTGCCGCCGTTCAGCGAGGTCGCCCGTGCCTGGTGGGGGCTGGCCGCCGACGGCCAGCTCGCCGACAACGCACGGGCCAGCCTGGTGCGCTCGTTCAGCGGATTCGGCCTCGCCGTGGCCGTCGCCGTGCCGCTCGGCCTGCTGATCGGCTGGTACCGGCCGGTCGCCGACCTTCTCGGCCCGCTGCTGGAGGTGTTCCGCAACACCGCGGCGCTGGCCCTGCTGCCGGTCTTCGTGCTGCTACTGGGCATCGGCGAGACCTCGAAGATCTCCATCGTGGTGTACGCGTGCACCTGGCCGATCCTGCTCAACACCATCAGCGCGGTCCGCAACGTCGACCCGACCCTGCTGAAGCTGGCGAAGTCGATGGACCTGTCCGCGCCCCGTCTGTTCCAGAAGGTCATCCTGCCCTCCTCGGTACCGGTGATCTTCACCGGCATCCGGCTGTCCGGAGCTGTGTCCATCCTGGTGCTGGTCGCGGCCGAGATGATCGGCGCCAAGGCGGGGCTCGGCTATCTGATCAACGCCTCGCAGTACAACTTCGCGATCCCGCAGATGTACGCGGGCATCGTCACGATCTCCGCCATCGGCGTCGCCTTCAACCAGGTCCTGGTGGCCGTGGAGCGGCGGCTCAGCTCCTGGCGCGTACCGGTCGGCGGCTGACTCGGCCGCCCTCTCGCCCCGCTGTCTTCCCCGATCTCTTCCCTCTCCCGATCTCTTCCCTCTCCCGATCTCTTCCCTCTCCCGATCGTCTCGCTGCCCCCGATCCGAGGAACGCCATGACCGCGACCAGCCCCCGTCAGCTCCACCTCAACGCCTTCCTGATGAACGCCGGCCACCACGACGCCGCCTGGCGGCACCCCCGCACCCAGCCCGAACGCGTCACCGATCTGCGCTACTTCCAGCAGCTCGCGCAGACCGCCGAGCGCGGCCTGCTCGACTCGGTCTTCCTCGCCGACGGCCTCGCCCTGTGGGGCAAGGTCCGGCACAACGCGCTCGGCGGCTTCGAACCGCTCACCCTGCTGTCCGCCCTCGCGGCGGTCACCGAGCACATCGGCCTGATCGCCACCGTCTCCACCACCTTCAACGAGCCCTTCCACACCGCCCGCAAGTTCGCCTCCCTGGACCACATCAGCGGGGGCCGGGCCGGCTGGAACATCGTCACCTCCGGCACCGTGAACGAGGCCCGCAACTTCGGGCAGGACGAGCACCTGCAGCACCGGCTGCGCTACGAGCGGGCACGGGAGTTCGTCGAGGTCGCCACCAAGCTGTGGGACAGCTGGGAGGACGATGCCATCCTGCTCGACCGTGAGCGCGGCATCTACGCCGACACCGACAGGGTGCGGGAGATCAACCACCGCGGAGAATACTTCGGGGTGCAGGGACCCTTGAACGTACCGCGCACCCCGCAGGGATACCCCCTGCTGGTGCAGGCCGGTTCGTCGCAGGACGGCAAGGAGTTCGCCGCTCAGTACGCCGAGGCCGTCTTCACCGCCCAGCAGACCCTCACCGACGGCCAAGCCTTCTACAAGGACCTCAAGTCACGGCTCGCCCGTTACGGCCGCGCCGAGGACCAGTTGCTGGTGCTTCCCGGCATCGCCCCCGTGATCGGCTCGACCGAGGCGGAAGCCCGAGCACTGGAACAGGAGTTGACGGACCTTCAGGTGCCCGAGTACGGGCTCGCCCAGCTGTCCGGCATGCTCGGTACCGACCTGACCGGGCTGCCGCTGGACGGGCCGCTGCCCGAGCTGCCCGAGGAGCGGGACATCAACGGCAACAAGAGCCGCTTCACGCTCGTCGCCGAACTCGCCCGCCGCGACGGCCTCACCCTGCGCGAGCTCGTCGCCCGCCTCGGTGCCGGCCGCGGTCACCGGGTGTTCGCCGGCACCCCCGAGCAGATAGCCGACCAGCTCGAGGAGTGGTTCACCCAGGGTGCCGCCGACGGCTTCAACATCATGCCGCCCCATCTGCCGGGCGGCCTGGAGGACTTCGTCGACCACGTCGTGCCGATCCTGCAGCGGCGCGGCCTCTTCCGCACCGAGTACACCGGTCGCACCCTGCGCGAGAACTACGGCCTGGCCCGCCCCGCCAACCGGCTGGCCGCGGCGGCCGCAGCAGAAGGGCGGCCCGCATGACCGGGCTGGACCTCACCACGGACGTCCTGGTGGTCGGCGGCGGCCCCGCAGCCACATGGGTCGCGCTCAAGACGGCCCAGGACGGAGCGGACGCCGTCCTCTCCGACAAGGGCTACTGCGGCACAGGCGGCGCCACCGCCTCCGCCGGTACCGGCGTCTGATGCCGGGGTCCAAGGGAACCTCCCTGCCCATCACCTCCTGACGACCTCCCGACTGATCACCTCCCCACTGATCACCTCCTGAAAGGAACACCCGCACATGACCACCAGCACCGGCTTCGACATCCGCAGGATCGGCGGCCGTATCGGCGCCGAGATCCTCGGCGTGGATCTCTCCACCGGCCTCGACCCCGCCGTCGTCATCGAGATCAACTCCGCGCTCCTGGAACACAAGGCGCTCGTGTTCCGCGACCAGAACCTCGACGATGCGGGCCAGCTCCGCTTCGCCTCCCTCTTCGGCGAACTCACCACCGCGCACCCCACCGTCCCCGCCGTCGACGGCCAGCCCCACATCCTGCCCGTCGACGGCGACGAGGGCATCCGCGCCAACCACTGGCACACCGACGTCACCTTCGTCCGTACACCCCCGAAGGCGTCCACGCTGCGCAGCATCGTGGTCCCGCCCTACGGCGGCAACACCCTCATCGCCAACTCGGCGGCCGCCTACCGGGACCTGCCCGAGCCGCTGCGCGAGCTGGCCGACAAACTCTGGGCGGTGCACACGAATGCCTACGACTACGCCGCCCCGAAGAGCGAGAAGGCGGCGGAGCACCGCAAGCGGTTCGTCTCACGCAAGTACCGCACCGCCCACCCGGTCGTCCGCGTCCACCCCGAGACCGGGGAGCGCGGGCTGTTCATCGGCGGCTTCGCCCAGAGCCTCGTCGGCCTCGGCCCGTCCGACTCCCGGGACCTGCTGCGCATCTTCCAGTCGTACGTCACCCGCCCGGAGAACATCGTGCGGGTGGCCTGGACGCCGGGCGACCTCGTCCTGTTCGACAACCGCATCACCCAGCACTACGCCCCCGACGACTACGGCGACCTGCCACGCCTGCTGCACCGGGTGACCGTCGCGGGCGACGTCCCCGCGGGAGTCGACGGCACCCTCAGCCACGTCATCGAGGGCGACGACGCTTCCCACTACACGCCCGCCGCGGCCTGAACCCCACGGCCGCCGGGCAGGGGACACCCGCCCCTGCCCGGCGGCCCGCCCGCAGGGGACAACGACCGAAGCCGTGCGGGATAATGTGCACATGCGGATCTCAGCCAGGGCGGACTACGCGGTACGTGCCGCGCTGCAGCTCGCCACGTCACGGGACGACGGGCCACTGAAGGCCGAGGCCATCGCCGACGCCCAGGACATCCCGCACAAATTCCTCGAAAGCATCCTGAACGACATGCGCCGGGGCGGTCTCGTGCTCAGCCAGCGCGGCGGCAACGGCGGCTACCGGCTGGCCAAGCCCGCCGAGTCCATCAGCATCGCCGACGTCATCCGCGTCGTGGACGGACCGCTGGTCTCGGTGCGCGGGGTCCGCCCCCCGGAACTGTCCTACACCGGCCCCGCCGAGTCGCTGCTCCCCTTGTGGATCGCACTGCGGTCCAACGTGCGCGAGATCCTTGAGGGCGTGTCGCTCGCCGACGTCGCATCGGCCCAACTGCCCGCCGATGTGTCCGCGTTGACCAACGCCCCGAGCGCCTGGGTAAACCCATAAACCCCTGACACGCCGGGCCACTCACGGCTGATTCCAAAAGGCGAGATGGTTCCGTCCATGATGTGAACACCCCCTTGGGGTGGAGACCACCTTCTGCCACGATCCCTATCAACCAGGTAGGAAAACTAGGGATCCGCGAGGGGTGGCCATGAGAACGCTCGCCCGCGCAGACCGGATGCCGCCCCTTCTGACCTCGCGTCGTCACATCGACCTCGGCCGTACGTCCAGCGCCATCTGTCGCCCCCTCTGACGCCACAGAACCTGACGCTCTCCGAACCAGCGCCGCCCCCGCCGCTCCGCCTCCGCCGGCGGATCGGACACCCTCGGCCGACTACGTTCCGTACCTCCCTGATCACCCATCCCCTGAGAGGACACCTCCGTGCCTTCCGCAAGACCGCTCACCGCCCTGCGCACCATCGCCGTGATAGCCGCGCTCCCCCTTCTGATCACCGCCTGCGGCTACGGTTCCAAGTCCACCGACGACGGCAAGCAGACCGCGGTCGCGGCAGGCGCCAAGAAGCTCTCCGCCGGCGAAGTGAAGATCGGCTACTTCCCCAACCTCACGCACGCCACCGCTCTCGTGGGCACCCAGGAGGGCCTCCTCCAGAAGGAGCTCGGCGGCACCACGATCAAGACGTCCACCTTCAACGCCGGCCCCTCCGAGATCGAGGCGCTGAACGCCGGCTCCATCGACATCGGCTGGATCGGCCCCTCCCCCGCCATCAACGGCTACACCAAGTCGAACGGCAAGAACCTGCGCGTCATCGGCGGTTCCGCCTCCGGCGGCGTCAAGCTCGTCGTCAACCCGGACAAGATCAAGTCCCTGGACGACGTCAAGGGCAAGAAGATCGCGACTCCGCAGCTGGGCAACACGCAGGACGTCGCGTTCCTCAACTGGATCGCGGAGAAGGGCTGGAAGGTCGACGCACAGAGCGGCAAGGGCGACGTCTCGGTCGTCCGCACGGACAACAAGATCACCCCGGACGCCTACAAGTCCGGCTCCATCGACGGCGCCTGGGTGCCGGAGCCGACCGCGTCCAAGCTGGTCGCCGAGGGCGGCAAGGTACTGCTCGACGAGGCATCACTGTGGCCCGACAAGAAGTTCGTGATCACGAACATCATCGTGTCGCAGAAGTTCCTGAAGGAGCACCCGGATGTCGTCGAGGCCGTACTGCGCGGCTCCGTGAAGACCAATGAGTGGATCAACGCCAACCCGGAGAAGGCCAAGGCGTCCGCCAACGCGGCTCTGAAGGAGCTGTCGGGCAAGGCGTTGCCCGCCGACGTCATCGACCCGGCCTGGAAGTCCGTCACCTTCCTCGACGACCCGCTGGCCTCCACTCTCAACACCGAGGCGGAGCACGCGGTCAAGGCCGGTCTCCTGAAGAAGCCCGATCTGAAGGGCATCTACGACCTCACACTGCTCAACAAGGTCCTCAAGGCCGAGGGCAAGGACGAGGTCGACGACGCCGGTCTCGGCGCCGAGTAGCGACAACCGGGCCCGATGAGTTCCCAGGAGGTGACGACCATGGCCACCACGATCGCCAAGGCTGCCGAGGACGCCACGGCGGTGACGCACGCCGCCCGCATCGAGCATGCCTCGAAGTCCTTCCCCGCGCCGGGCACGCCCGGCGGACAGCAGCTCGTTCTGAACGACATCACGCTCGATGTCGCACCGGGCGAGTTCGTCACCCTCCTGGGACCCTTTGCTGTTGCGGGTCCTCGGCGATGTCGTTGACGAAGTCCGTCCGCCGGCTGCCGTCGATAAACGCCCGGCACGCCGCCCGATACGGCCCGTCGTCGGCCCCCGGCCCCATCAGCGCGCCAACCAGCATGAACGCAGGCAGTGAATAGACATCCACATAGGCCTGCCAGTCCGCCTCGTCGAGGAATCCGGACCACCGTCCTCCTGGTGAGCAGCCTGACACGCGCCGCGAACCCCGACTGGTTCGATCAGGGCGACGTGTGCGCCAAGGTCAAGAGCGCGGCGGACCGCGGAAGGGGGCCCGGCTGTGCCGGGCCCCCTCTTCTGACAGCGGGACAGGATGTGAACCTTCGACCTCAGGGGCGGAGTGCCCGCATCACGCCGGGTCGAGCGCCCCCGGCTGCCGCGGTCCTGCCGCCTGGCCGATGATGCGCGGATCGATGGGGCGGCCGACGAAGACCGGGGCGTCCGACTGGTAGAAGATGTCGATGTCGGCCTCCTCGCCGCCGACGATCAGCGTTTCCCAGGCGCCGCTCTCTTGCAGGGTCCGCAGAGTCGACGGAGCGAGGGTGGACAGGTGGCTGCGCAGTTCCTCGTCGCTGGGCATTCCGGGGAGGCGGGGGGCGAGGCGCTCGCGGATCGCGCGCATCCGGTCCAGCAAGAGGTCCAGATCGGACCGCTCGGCGTCGGGTTCGGCGACGGCCCGGTCCCCTTCCATGCTGTCGGCGATGATGTCCTTGATGGCGCGGGTCACGCCTCGTTCATCGGTGGTGACCATGGCATTCCAGGCCCGGCTCTTGTGCCGGTACTGGAGCATGGACATCGCCGCCTCATGCCGGATGAAGTCGGCGTCGCGCAGCGGACGGCCCTGCCAGACCCTGCTGAGGGAGCGGGAGAGGGAAACAGCCGAGGCGAGGCCACTGTTGAGGCCGCGCCCGGGCCAGAAGTGGATGGCGTTGGCCGCGTCGCCCAGCAGGAAGCCGTAGGTCCCGGGGCTCGTGGCGGTGGGGCGGCTGAGCTGGGCCGTGAACCGGGGGCGCTGCACCATGTCCAGCCGGAACGAGGTGATGGCGCTGAGATCGTCCTCGGCGACGCCGAACAACCTCAGGCCCTCCTGGATCCGCTTCCACAGCGGCGAGCTGCGCAGCAGGGCGGGCAGGAACAGGGTCCCATGGGTCGGGCAGACGAACTCGTTGTCCTCGTGGCGGCTCATCAGGCAGGGCCGAGCCGCCACGCACTCCTCGAAGACCTGCCGGACCGGGTCGATGCCGATCACGTTGCCGGCCTCCTCGCGGGTCAGCCTCATGTTGAGGAACCCCTCGCCACGCAGCGAGTTGAGCAGGAACCGGTTCTGCGCCACGGTCAGCAGGACGCTCATGGGGTCCGAGAACCGGGACTTGACCCGCAGTCCCAGCACCAGGTCCTGGAGGTGCTCCCCGTCGAGGGAGTAGATCGAGGAGTCGGCCGCGCCGAAACTGTCCCCGAAGTACTCTCGGCTGCGCGACCGGCCGCCCTCGCAGATCACCAGGACCTGTTCCTGGGAGAGCCGGTGCTGCTGCTCCGACGGATCGAATCGCTTCGGCACCAGGCGGATCGCGGACTTGGCGTTGGCCAGCTCCAGCAGCTTGTCCTCGATGTAGGCGATCCGGATGTTGCGGGGCGGGCGGCCGTCCACGGAGTCCGGTCCCAGGGGCCACATCTCGGAGAATCCGTCCGCGTCGAACAGCGCCGACTGCATCTCCTCGGTGAGCGCGAGGTACTGACGGCTCTGGACGGTGACGACCTGCTGGCGGCGGACGTTGCCCTGGGTCTCGTCCTTCCAGACCACGGTGGAGCCGTTTCTGATCCACCGGCCGTCGTAGACGGTGATGGACACCTTCCCCGGCAGGGCGTTCTCCAGCAGCAGGGCGAAGGCGAGGCCGACCGGGCCTCCTCCGCTCACCGTGACCCGCAGCTCGCCCGGGTTCGCCGAGGCATTGGCGCGGGGCAGGTCGAGCTGGGAGAGGTCCATGACCGTCTCCAAGGCCTCCTGCGTCTCGAACAGGAAGGTCTCGTCGCCGATGCGTATGGAGTCGCCGGGCGCGAGCACGTGACGGGTGACGCGCTGGTCGTTTACGAAGGTTCCGTTCTTGCTGCGGTCGTAGAGGACGAACGCGCCGTCCTCCGCCACGATCTCGGTGTGCAGGCGGGAGGCGCTGACGCTGACGATGATCACGTCGTTGTCGCTCTTGCGTCCGAATCGCAGCGGAGCGCTGCCCAGAACCACGCTCTGCCCGGCGAAGGGACCCGTGCGTCCCACGATGACCGACGACACAGAAACTCCTTGCGAAAGTCTCGGGTGCGGGCAGAGGAACCGCACCCTGCGGTTGATCCGCTACGAGGGTGAGAGTCGTACGTCACTCCCACAGAACTCCGGTCCAGCGGGGCTCACTTGACCGGCGATGTCCGAGTCGGCCCGGCAGCGGACCCACTCGTACTGGTTGAAGTATGAAGTATGACGGATGCGCGGGGATGACTGGGCTGCGCGGCGCCGGCCTTGACGCCCGGTTGACTAGCCGCCCGTCGTCGAGGCGCATGTCACCGAGAACGGCACCGAGTTGGACACCGCCTCGAGCGGTGAGCGGATCTCCACGGCCATCCGGCTGCGGAGCGTTCCGGTCTGCGCATACGTCGACAGCCGCACCGTCTCCTGATGGGTGCGGGGGCCGCCTTCCGGGAACGCCAACGTCCGCCACTGCCGGTCGATCACGGACCCGTTCGTCGAGACCCACCGGTACGAGAACTGGAAGGGCAACTCGGACACCGTGAAGGTCGCGGTGAACCAGGGAGCTTGCGAGTCCGCCGGGGGGCAGTTTCCGACGTACGTGGTCGCGCCCCCCGTCACGGTGACCGAGACGGGCTGCTTGGCGGTCTGATCCGACCCGCTGCTCGCCGCACCGGAGGCGGCGGCCTGCGCCTGCCCCGTGGGCGAGCTGGTGCCCTTGCGGCTCTCACCGCCGCCGCCGAGCGCATAGCCCAGGCCGCCTACGAGCAGCGCGAGCACGACCGCTCCCGCCGCGGTCAGGTACCCGATGCGCCGGTTCCGCCGCGTGGGGCCCTGACCGGACACTTGGGCGCCCTCGGGCTCAAGCGCCGCCGGCGAGGCGAGCACCGCAGAAACGGCCGTGGGTACGGGCCCTGATACCGGGCCTGCCGATACGGTGGGCGACTCGGCGATGCCCGAAGCCGCGGCGGCCTCCTGCGCGGGACGTGGCGGGGCGGGAGAAGCGGGGACGCCGGGGCTGTCCACGGTGGGCAGGGAGGCGGCGTCGACGGACGAGCGGGGCGCCGGTACGGCCGTCTCGGCGGTGACCGCAGGTACGGCACCGGGAAGCGGGGGCTGTGCCTGGACGGTGGGGGCGTCGGGGTGTGCCGCGGCCGTGGGTGTGTCGACCGTGGTGGTGGGTGTGTCGGCCGTGGGTACGTCGACCGCGGCCGTGGGTGCGTCGGCCGTGGCCGTCGTCCCCGCTTCCGGTGCGGCGAGGGCGGAGGCGATGTTCGCCGGCGCCCCGGAAGCCGCAGGCTCCTTTGCTGTGGGGGCGTCCACTGTCGCCGCCATGTCCCTGGCGTCCGTGGCGTTTTCCGGGACAGGCGATGACGCCGAGACGGTCGGCGCCCCGGCCGGGGCCGGGGCCGTAGGTGCGGTCTTCCCGAGCGGGGACTCGGCGGTGGGCAGCTCTTCGGCGGCCGCCGCGGGCAGCGGGGCGGACGGCGTGGCCGTGTCGGCGCCGGAGGTGCCGTCAGCACCAGCCAGGCGCAGCTCCTGCTCGGCCTGTTCGGCCGACATCCGATCGTTGGGGTCCTTGCGCATCAGGCCTTCGATGACGGACACGAGGGGTCCGGCCCGATGCGGCGGGGGCAACTCGTCGTCGACGACGGCGCGCAGAGTGCCCAGCGGGGTGGTCCGGCGGAAGGGCGAACGGCCCTGGACGGCCGTGTAGAGCAATGCTCCGAGGGACCACAGGTCCGACGCGGGGCCGGGGTTCTGGCCCAGTGCCCGCTCCGGCGCCAGATACTCGGGAGAGCCGACGACCTCGCCAGTCATCGTCAGCGCGGAATCCCCCTCCACGGTGGCGATGCCGAAGTCGGTGAGCACCACCCTGCCGTCGTCCGCGAGCAGGACGTTGGCGGGCTTCACGTCGCGGTGCAGCACTCCGACGCCATGCGCCGCGGACAGCGCGGCCAGCACCTCGGCACCTATGCGCGCGGCCTCCCGCGGAGTGAGGGCACCCTGGGAGCCGATCGCGTCGGCCAGCGACCGGCCGCGGACGAACTCCATGACGATCCAGGGTCGGCCGTCGTCGGTGGCGACGTCGTGGACGGTCACCACACCGCGAGCACTGATGCGCGCCGCCGCCCAGGCCTCCCGCTCCAAGCGGGTGTACATCCGCTCGACCTGCGCTACGGCCAGTCCGACGGGAGCGCGTACCTCCTTGACGGCGACCTCGCGGTGCAGTACCTCGTCGCGGGCGAGCCACACGGTGCCCATACCGCCCTCGCCGAGAACGGACAGCAAGCGGTAGCGACCGGCGACCAGCCGTTCGGCACCCGCGTCCGGCGACGCCGTGTTCTGTTGTGGCATGAGGGCCGTACTCCCTGTCCTGATCCTTTGCGAACGGCCGAGGAGTGGCGACGCCCCCGTCCGATCCGTGGCCTGCGCGGGGCGGGGTCCCTTCGGTTCGGCCACGGCCGGACGTCCCGCCGGACTTCACCTCCCGCCCCGGTGTACGGCGCGGAAGGACCAGCGACGCACCACGCCGCTGACCGCGAAGGACACAGCCCCTGGACAGTATGATCAAACACCTGATGTTCGTGAAGTGCGGACCTGGGTAAGGGCTCGTCTTACCGCTCGCTGTGGGGAAGTTGTGACGTCGCGGTGGTCATACCGTCGACTTCTTTTCGAGGCCCCTGGCAGGTTCGGATACGGCGGTCGGTGCCGCGGGAGCGGGCCCGAGCAGCAGGCTCGTGACCGTGGTGGCGAGGACCAGCAGCGCGGCGATCACCAGGCTGGTGCGCAGGCCGCGGAAGAAGGTCGCGTGCCGGGCGACCAAGGCGCCGAAGACGGCCACGGCCAAGGCGCCGCCGACCTGCCGGGAGGCGTTGAGGACACCGCCGGCGATTCCGGCGCGCTCGGCCGGGACGTGGTCCAGCAGCAGCGAGGTCACTGCCGGTACCGCGAGGGAGCCGCCTGCGTCGACCGGGATCATCAGCAGGACCACCAGCAGCGTGAGCGATCACGTCATGGCCATCGCGGTCGTCTCCGGGACGCACGGGGCCCACGCGGAACACCTCGTCGTCCCCGCCGAGTCGGTGGTCCGCGTGCCGGCCGGCACGACCGACGTCGAGGCCGCCACACCGCCGATGAGCGGCCTGACGGCCCGTATGGCGCTGGACCTGCTGGAGCTTCCTGCCGGTGCCACCGTGGCGGTCACCGGAGCGGCCGGTGCGGTCGGCGGCTACGCCGTCCAACTGGCCAAGGCGGACGGGTACCGAGTGATCGCCGACGCGGCACCGAAGGACGAGCCGTTGGTGAAGGACCTCGGCGCCGACGTCGTACTGCCCCGCGGTACCGAGTTCCCGGAGCTGGTACGCAAGTTGGCGCCCAGCGGTGTGGAGGGACTCCTCGACACCGCGGGCGTCGCCGAACTCGCCAAGCTCGACCGCCTCCGGCAGCTCACCGAGGAAGGCAGGCTCACCCCGCGGGTCGCGCGGACTCTGCCGGCCGAACAGGCCCCCGAGGCACACCGGCTGCTTGAGGCGGGCGGCCTTCGAGGACGGGTGGTACTCACCTTCTGATCCACACCGGCCGGCCGCAGCCCCAAGACGCACCCGCAACTCACCTGCGCCGTCAGTCGACAGCGAGGCCAGGAGCCTTTCGCGGCAGGTTCGAGAATCGCCACACACTCCACATGATGCGTCGCCGGAAAGATGTCATAGGAGAGAGGATCTTGAGTGATCCCAGGCCAGAGGGCAGTTACGGCCCTGCTGGAGGGCCCGTCAGACGCTCGAAACGTCAAACGAGCGTCACGGCCAACCGGAACCACGTCCTTACCGAATCGCTTCAGCCAGGTCTGTCACCAGGACGTCGGCCAACAGTTCCTCGACCACAGCGATGCCGTGCCCGCTCAGCCCTTTGGCCGGCCTGGCGGCCGCGGCGGTTGGCGATCCACGTGCCGAGTGCGGTTCGGAATGTTGACTGCCCCGGCGCAGGGGATGCGTCGAGGCAGTCCGGCATCGTGGCCAGTTAGCTGAGTGAGGTGAGGAGGGTGTTGAGTGCCTTGACCTCGGTGGCCTTGTCGGGGTTCGAAGCGCGCAGTGCCTTCAGGACGTGGTCGATCTCGCTGTCGAGGAAGTGCCAGGACTGCTCGCTCTTGGGCTCAAGGGTGGGCTGGCCATCGTCCCAAGCGGTCTCGAGGTCGGTCACTCGGGTGGTCGCGGCTTGCTGGTTGCCCGAGTTGAGTTTTGCCAGGGTGTCAGCTGTGATCGTGCGGAACTTCGCGATCTCAGCCGGAGGGAACGGCGACGTCGCCTGCTTCGGGGTGAGGTGGGCGGTCACAGGTGCCGGGGTGTCGGACTCGCTGGCCGCGGCCGCGTGGGGCTGGTGGTGTGCCCAGATGAGAAGAGCCGCAGTTGCGACCGCTACGACGGCGTAGTAACCGAGCATGATCCGCTCACGCGCCGGGTTCAGCGCTCGTGGGGTATCGGTGAGGTCGTTGGTCTCGATGACATCGCTGCGGCTGAGCGTGAGGTACACGACCGTGGCGAGGATCGCGGTCAGGAAGATCACGCTGGTCGCCGCGGTGCCGAGGCCCAGGCCGCCGTCGCCGCTGGGCGAGCCGAGCCAGTCGCCGAGGTTGGCGCCGAGCGGGCGGGTGAGAATGTAGGCCAGCCAGAAGGAGAGCACCGCGTTGGCACCGAGGCGCCATGCGAGGACGGTCGCGACGATCAACCCGAGAGGCAGGAGCACGGAGATGCCCGGGGTCCAGCCGGTCAGGTCCAGGGTCCAGTCGCCGGTCGCGGTGCCGAGGGCAAAAGTGACCAGGACCGCGAGCCAGTAGAAGAGCTCACGGGGGCGGGTGGTGATGGTGTGGACCGACAGGGTCCGCTCGCGGGCGTACCAGATCCCGAAGACAACGGCGAGGATGCCGGCGAACACGCTACTGCTCAGCGCGAGGGGAACGCCCTGGCTGTCGGTGAGGATGTCGGTGTAAAGCGTGCCGGTCACGCTCACCACCACGACGGTGAGCCAGTACACGAACGGGACGTAGCGTTTGGTGGTGAGTTGCCAGCCCAGGACACCGGCCAGAACCACGGTGAAGATCAATGAGGTGTTGATCAGGCCGACGCCGAGGTTCATGTTGATCCAGTCGGCGAAGCTTTCGCCGACCGTGGTGCACAAGATCTTGATGATCCAGAACCAGATCGTGACCTCGGGAACCTTGTTCAGCATCTGCTTGACATGCGTCCGAGAGCTCTCGGACGTCGTCACAGTTGTCATGTAACCCTCACATAGAACGGGCGGCAGCACAGAGGGGGCGCCCCTCACGTCTGCGGAACGGTAACTGTCTACAACTGTGTAGACAAGCGCAGCCTCGGATCCGCAGGACGGCGGGATGACTTCGATTGCTCGTCAAGCCCGCCCGGGCCGCGCCGCCGGGGGCGATATCGGCGGCACGGTTCGCATTCCCGGAATGACCTCTGCTTTTATTCTTTCCTTGGCCTGCGCAAGGACTTTCTGTACACCTGTTATGACCCGGGGGCGAGATACCTTATAGGCGGGATCTTGAGATTGCCCCGTGTGATGCAGGACACGCCTTTGGCCGAAATTCTGGGAACTTCGTCCCAGAATTCAATCTGCGGAGCGCGTCAATTCGCGTCGCCCGATCCCCCGTGCGGCCTCCCCCTCCTGGCCACGCAAAGGCTCTCCCGTCACTCCCTACCCAGTGTCGGAGAGGCGGTGTGGGCCCGCCTCGGCTGGTTGCTCGCCGACTCACTGCCGGTCTCCTTGCTGGGTGCCCGCCTCTGGAACCACCTGACCCTCAGAGGTTTCATTGGTCATACTGCTCGACTGTGCCAGCGGGAACCTGAACGCATCCTGACTGCCACCGTGTATCACTCGCCCCACTCGTGCAGCACGAGCAGCATGGCTCCATGCACACACGCACCTCTCCTCCGTAACGGTCGTCCCCCACTCTCGGCGGGCCGAACTCTGATTCAACCGCCGCCGACACCCCACTCTCCCGACGACCAGCAGCGCCGTCCTCTCGACGCCTGTTGGCTGAACTCCCCTGTCTTCGCTCGACCACCTGTGCGTGCTTCTCCACGGGTGGGATGAACCAGCAGTCGAGCGCGGCCGCAGCTGATGGCAAGAAGTATCGGACTGGCTCGTGGCTCAGGCCGCGTGCCCCGACGGGTGCTCCGACGGGTGCTCCGGTTCGGCGACATCCCTGCGGGTGACGGAGAGGTAGGTGACCAGTCCGAGGATGACCGCCAGGAACAGAGCGCTGGTCACGACGGCGCCCAGGGCGAGGCCGCCGTTGCTGGTGGGCTGGGAGAGGTAGTCGCCGATCGAGGCGCCCAGCGGGCGGGTCAGGATGTAGGCGATCCAGAAACTCCACACCGCGTCCAGATCCAGCGCGAAGTGCGCGATGGCCACCGCGGCGATGGCCATCGCGAAGAGCACGGCGGACAGCCAGTAGCCGAGGTCTATCCGCTCGGACACCAGGTCACCGGCTGCGGTGCCGAGTGCGAAGGTGAACAGGACCGCCAGCCAGTAGAAGGACTCGCGGCTGGTCGTGTCGATGTGGTGGATGGACAGGGTCCGCTCGCGCCGGTGCCAGACGGCGAACACGACCGCGAGGACGATCGCGAAGACCGTGGTGCTCGTCTCCAGCGGCACGCCCATGTTGTCCGTGAGGTTGTCGCTGATCAGCGTGCCGACGACGCTGATCAGCGCCACCGCCGACCAGTACACGCCCGGTCGGTAGACGCTGGAGCGGAACTGGACCACCAGGACGACGGCCAGCAGGGCACTCATCAGCACCGACACACCGGTCAGCCCGAGACCCGCCTTCTCGTTCAGCAGGTCCGCCGCGGTCTCGCCGACCGTCGTGCACAGCACCTTGATGATCCAGAAGTAGACGGTGACCTCGGGCACCTTGTTCGAACGCAGCCGGCCCCGAGAACCGGAGGGCTGACCGGCCTGCAGAACCACCTGACTCTCACACGTTTCATAGGTCACGTTGTCCGACCGTGCCACCGGGCACCTGAACGCATCCTGACTGCTGGCGCGCTTCACCCACCCCGCCCGTCCCGCACGGGCACCATGGCGCTCGCCCTCTTCGCCCAGACGCAGGACGGCGGCCCGGCGGCCGAGATAGCGCGCGTTCACCGATCAGGACTCGGGGACCGGAGCCAGAATCCCCCGCCGCCGGGCCCCGGCCGGCCCCGCCGCCTGCGCACCCGGCAGCTCGCGGTCACCGGCTACCGCCTGCGCGGTGTGGGCGTGCGCCGTCGGCACCGGGGTCGCGACGACCTACGGCGGACCCGCGCTGATGCGCACCCTGGGCCACGGCCTCGACCTGGACCGGCTCACGCCCGCCCTCGACCAGGAAGGGCACCACTCGTGACGACCTCCCGCCCGCTGCGCACAGCCGCACTGGCCGCCCTGCCCGCCGCCGCCCTGGCAGCGGTCCACTGCGCCCCCGTCGTCTCCACGTTCGGGCCCCTGCGCAACCGCACCATGCCGCGACTGTCCGGCCGCGGCCGCGCGGACCACGTCGCCCTCACCTTCGACGACGGGCCAGACCCGCTGTCCACCCCCTTCTTCCTGCGCCTGCTCGACGAGCGCGGGGTGCCCGCCACCTTCTTCCTGCTCGGCAGCGAGGCCCACCGCTCCCCCGGCGCGGTGCGCGAGATCGCCGCGGCGGGCCACGAGATCGGCGTCCACGGCTGGCGGCACCGGCCGCTGCTGCTGCGCGGCCCGCGCGCGACTACGACCTTCGCCCGCGCCCGCGGCACGGTCGCCGACATCACCGGCACCCGGCCGACGCTCTTCCGCCCGCCATACGGCATCATGTCCACCGCCGCCCACGTGGCAGCCCGGCGCCTCAAACTCACCCCCGTGCTGTGGACCTGCTGGGGCGAGGACTGGACCGCGCGGGCCACACCCGAGTCGGTCCACCGCACGGTGACCGCGGACCTCGACGGCGGCAGCACCATCCTGCTGCACGACTCGGACTGCACCTCGGCCCCCGGCGCCTGGCACTCGGCCCTCGGCGCGCTCCCCCGCATCCTCGACACCTGCACGGAGCGAGGCTACGAGGCCGGCCCGCTCTGCGACCACGGATAGCCGCTGCCGGACACGAGCTGCGGGAACCCCCTGCAGCCGCCGATCATCTACAGCTATGTAGACGATCGGCTCTGGCGTAGTCGTTCATTCCTGTCCGCTCACCGACGTCAGGGCATGACCGCTCGCCGGATGCACCAGGCGTTGGAGTCCGACCCGGACCCCGAGGCCGTGCTCGCCCGGTTCGTCGACAGGCTGCCCGCCACGGACGAAGAGCTGCTGCGGCAACCGCTGGGCAATCTGCCGGAGGAGCGGCGATGCGGCGGCGGCCGTGGTGCTCGACAGCGGCGAGGGCGGCCACAACTTCGCGGGCAAGATCGTCATGGCAGCCCTCGCCGCGAACTGAAGCAACACCCCGGAGAGTGACTTTGACGACCAACCACAATGGGTGGACTTTGCGTCTCGCGGCCCCGATGCGGAGAATTCCCCCGCGGAAGCCGATGGTCGTCGACCGGCCGACACCGCGCCCAGCGGTGTGGATGGCCGGGGCCGGTATCGCACTGTTCGCTCTGGTCGGCGCGAGCGCGCCCAACCACAACACGCTCAGGGCACCGATCCCCTGGCTCCGGCTGCCTGCCATGGCCGGCACCGTCTCCCAGACGGCCACGATCGCGGCCATCGTGCTGTCGTGCTGGGGCACGCTGGGCATGCTCAAGGCCCATGAGCGGGGCTGGAGACCCGATGCCCGGCTCCTGTTCCGGCTCGGCGCCATGACCGCGCTCGCCGTCGCCAACCTCACCCCCGTCGGCTCCTCCGACACGGCCAGCTACGCCGCGTACGGCCGCATCGCCGCGCTCGGCGGTGACCCGTACGTGACGACTCCCGCCCGGCTGGGCGGCGCGTACGCCCACCTGGTGAGCGAGGCGTGGCGGAACACACCTTCCGTGTACGGGCCGGTGGCGACGTGGTGGCAGGGCGCTGCGGCATTCATCGGCCAGGAGCGGCCGTGGCTGACCATTTGGGCGCTGATGCTCGCGAACGCCGCCGTCTTCGTCGGTACCGGGTACCTGTTGCTGCGGACCGCCGACGATCCGGTCCGTGCGGGCCTGCTGTGGAGCGTCAATCCGCTGCTGATCGGTGTGCTGGTCGAGGGTGGGCACCTGGACACCCTCGTCGCAGGCCTGGCCGTCTGCGCGGTTCACCTCGCCCGCAGGACGGCCCGGTGGCACCACGACCTGATCGTGGGAGGGCTGGTCGGCCTTGCATGCGGTGTGAAGATCAGTGCCTGCCTGTTCGGTGTCGGGCTGGCCTGGCCGCTGCTGCGTTCGGGCAGCTGGCGACCGGCCGCCCGGCAGGCATGCGCGGCCGCGCTGACCCTGGCCGCGCTCTACGGAGCCTACGGCGCGCACGCACTGGCCCCGCTCTCCGCAGCCTCCCGACTGGTCTCTGCACCCTCCTTCTGGGCGGTCTTCGATCAGTGCGCCACCACGGTCCTGGGCCCTGGCTCGACCGCGGCGATCGTCAGCGTGCTGTGGCCGGTGGTGATGCTCGCGCTGGCGTGGGCGCTACGCCGCCGCGCCGCTCCGGACGCCCCCTCCGTCATCGCCCTGCCGTTCGCGCTGGCCTTCGCCTGGGTCCTCGCGGCACCGTGGTCGATGCCGTGGTACACGGCTCTCGCCTGGGCCCTGGCGGCCCTGTTCAGCCAGGGCCGCCCGACCCAGTACCTCACCGTGGCCACCGCCGTCCTGGCCCTGTTCCACAACAGCGGCGGCCACGGCTGGACATGGTGAGAGACCACGCCGGGCCGGCCGCAGAGGTGTTCGGCCAGCTGTCCACAAGGACATCGGCGGCCGACCTCGGACCGCCGGTTTCCCATGCTGGCTTTGACGGCGTGATGAGCCGGCGCTGACGCACAGGCCCACCGTCCCAGGCCGAGTTTCAGACGCTCCGTACCTGAATCTCATGGTTGTGCAGGAACCTGGGAGCGGTCAGGGGAGTCATCCCAGGCAGAGGGTCGACCACCAGAGAGGCATGAGGATGGCTGATCAGAGCAGCCGCCCCGCGCGGAGCGGGGCCGCCTGGCACTGGTGGTTCCTCGGACTCTGGGCGACCGTCTGGTTCCTGGCGGACCTGCACGGCGGCGGCTACTCGTGGCACTACTTCGCGAACGGCAGCAAATTGTTGTTCTCCGGCTCCGGAGCCTCGCCGGCGGGGGGCCTGCACCTCTATGCGAACTACCCGAACCTGCAGATAGGACCACTGGCCTTTCTCTGCGCCTGGGTTCTGGGGAACCTCGGCGGGGTCGTCGCCGCCCAGCTGACGATGATGAGCGTCGGCCTTCTGGTGCTGCGGCTGATCGAGCAGACGGCACTGGCCCGGCAGCCGGATCTGCGGTCGCGCCCGCAGGCCCTGCGGATGACCGTCGCGGCCGCCGGTGCGGTGTTCCTGATCGTCTGGGCATCGCTGGCGGTGCACTACAGCCACCTCGACGACGTGCTGGCGCTGCTCTTCGCGGCACTGGCGATCCGGGCGGTCCTCGCTGACGTCCCGGCACTGGCGGGACTGAGCCTGGGCCTAGCCGTGGACGCCAAGCCGTGGGCTCTGGTCTTCCTGCCGCTGGCTCTCGCCGTGGCCCGCGACCGACGACGGCATGTCGCGTTCTACGCCGTCGCCGTCGTGCTGCTGGCCTGGCTGCCCTTCGTCGTCGCCGACCCCGCGACGCTGGGTGCGACCCAGTACCACATCGTCAACGAGCCGTCCTCGGCGCTCCGCGCGCTCGGGGTGTCGGCGGCGGGGACGCCGTCGTGGGACCGGCCGGCGCAACTCGTGCTCGGCTGCGTGCTTGGGGCGGCCGCGATCCTCCGAGGGCGCTGGGTGGCGGTGCCGCTGCTCGGCATCGGCGCGCGACTCCTGCTGGATCCCGGCGTCTACGACTACTACTCGGCGGGATTCCTGCTCGGCGCCTTGGTCTGGGAGGCTCTGGGGCTGTGTCGGCCCGTGCCCGTCTGGTCGCTGGTCTCCTTCGGCGCACTGTACCTCGCCCCGAGGCTGACCAACGACGCGCAGGTCCTGGGCGACCTCCGACTCTGGCTGGTTCTCGCGGTGACCCTTAGCGTCCTGCTGGCTCCACGGGACTGGTGCGTCGCGTCGAAACCGAACAAGGTCGCCGCCGGCGCCCTCCGACTGCCTCCCCGAGACCCGTGGGTCGCCCACTCGGTCGGCGCGGAAGCGAGCAGGTGGTCCGTGCATCACTGAGCGTGACTGACGCGAGCCCGGGCACAGGCTCTGTAACCACCACGTCGTTGACAGGGAAAGTCGCGCTGGTGACGGGGCGACCAGCGGCATCGGGGCAGCCGCCGCGGAAACGCTCGCCGAGTGCGGCACGCACGTACTGGTGGCGAGCCGGGGCCGAGGGCGCGGCGGGGCCGTCGTCGAGGCCATCCGGCAACGCGGTGGCACGGCGGACTTCGTGGTTGCTGACCTGCTGGACGCCGACTCGGTGCGACAGTTGGCTCGGCAAGCCGTCGAACTGGGCGGTGGCCGGGTGGACACCCTGGTCAACGGCGCGGGCATCTACCCTCTCGGGGTCCACCGAGCAGACGCCGCGGAGCGGGTTTGACGCCGTGTACGCACTGGATGTGAAGGCCCCCTTACTATCTGGTGGCGGTACTCGCGCGGGCGATGGCCGAGCGGGGCAGCGGGGCGGTCATCAACGTCAGCACCATGGCGGCCGCGCTCGGCGTCTCGGAAATGGCACTGTACGGCTCGAGCAAGGTGGCCGTGAACCTACTGACCAAAGCCTGCCGAATACGGCCCGCGCGGGGTCCGGGTCAACGCCGTGCAGCAGACCGAGCAGACGCAGGGCGGGGCGGACGCGGCGTGACCCGCTCCCCCGCCGTCCCAGGTGGCACCCTCGTCCTCGAGCATGCAACAGCCGAAAGGCCATTCACCCAGGTCAGTGACCTGCAACAACCCAACGTCGCAGGTCACAAGGCTGGCACCTCTCTTCCGGGACATCTGACCATGAGGAACCAGCAGCTCCGCGCAGAGCGTCGCCTGCTCTCGGCGCTCCAGCAATACTCGCCACCTTGACAGGGCCTGACCTGCCCAACAAGCGACCTGGCACCCCATCAGAACGAGCGTCAAATGAGCGTCACGAGCGTCATTTCAGCGTCAAGATATCGCCCGTAACGCCCACACCGCACATAATGTACACACGCAAAACCGCAGGTCAGGAGCCCTTAGCCACCGGCTCAAGGATGGCGACGCACTCCACATGATGAGTCATCGGGAACAGATCGAACGCCCGCAGCGTCCGCACCTTGTAGCCGCCGTCGCGGAAGTACGCCAGATCGCGGGCCAGCGCCGCCGGGTCGCAGGCGACGTACGCGATGCGGCGGGCGCCCAGGGAGGAGAGGTGCTCGACCGTCTTCTTGCCGGCGCCGGCGCGGGGCGGGTCGAGGACGATCAGGTCGACCTCGGTGATGCCGGTGCGCGGGAGGACCGACTCGACCTTGCCCTGTTCGATGCGGACCCGGTCGAAGGCGGCGAGGTTGTGCCGGGCGTCCTCGACGGCGCGCTTGCCGGACTCGATGCCGAGGACCGCGCCCTGGTCGCCGAGGCGGTCCGCAAGGGCGCCCGCGAAGAGGCCGACGCCGCAGTACAGGTCGAGCGCCATCTCGCCCTTGCGCGGCAGCAGGCCCTGCATGACGGCCGTGACCAGGGTGTCGGCGGCCTTCGGGTGGACCTGCCAGAAGCCGCCGCTGCCGACGCGGTAGGTACGGCCGTCGGCGCGCTCGCGCACGAACGCGCGGCCGTGGACGCGGTGGATGCCACCGTCCTTCTCCTCGACGCGCATCACGGAGACGGGCTTGTCGAGTTCGACGAGGGGAAGGCGGGCGCCGGGGCGGGGCTCCAGGATCACCATGCGGTCCTGGGAGCCGGTCGCGGCGATCGCCTCGACCGACGCCATGCCGGACCAGTCCCGCTCCTCGATGCCCAGTTCGCTGACGCCGGGCGCGGCGATCATGCAGTGCTCGATCGGCTCGACCTCGTGCGAGCGGTGGCGGCGCAGTCCGGCGTTGCCGTCGGCGTCCACGGCGTACTGGACGCGCGTGCGCCATGCCGGCACCTCGCCTGCGGGCAGCTTGTCGCCCTCGGCGGGCATCACGGTGCCGTCCCAGCCCGCCTCCTCGGGTGTGAGGCCCGCGAGCCGCTGCAGCTGCTCGGCGATGACCTCGCCCTTGAGACGGCGCTGTGCGCCCGGCTTGGCGTGCTGCCAGTCGCAGCCGCCGCAGCGGCCGGGGCCGGCGTACGGGCAGGGCGCCTCGACCCGGTCCTTCGACGGGTCGAGGATCTCCACCGCGTCCGCGCGCAGGAAGCGCGCGCCCTCCTCGCCCTCCGTCACACGCGCGACGACGCGCTCGCCGGGCAGGGCGTGCCGGACGAAGAGGACCTGGCCCTCGGCCGTACGGGCGATGCAGTGCCCGCCATGGGCCACGGGGCCGATCTCGACCTCGTACTCCTCCCCCACCAGCGATTTCTTCGGTTCTGCCTGCATGGCGGGGTGACTCCAGATGAGAAAGGGGATCAGGAAGGGGTCGCGGAACGACGAACGGCCGGACAACAGCCCACCAGTCTACGTGGACGTTGACCGGCCGCTCACCACAAGGCGGTCAGCCCTTGGCGTGACAGGGCCGTCAGCCCTTGGCGTTCGAGGACTCCTTCGGGCGCTCCTCCGCCGGTCCCCGGCGCACCGCACCCGGCGCGCTCCAGTCCTGCCGCTTGCGGGCCCGCAGCTTCGCGGCCTCGGAGGACTCCAGCTGGTAGGGCACGGAGGTCACCATCACGCCGGGTGTGAACAGCAGCCGGCCCTTGAGGCGCAGGGCGCTCTGGTTGTGCAGCAGGTGCTCGTACCAGTGACCGACCACGTACTCGGGGATGATGACCGAGACGGCGTCGCGCGGGGACTCCCGGCGCAGGCCCTTCACGTACTCGATGACCGGCCGCGTGATCTCGCGGTACGGCGAGTCGAGGACCTTCAGCGGTACGTCGATGCCGCGCCGCTCCCACTCGTCGCGCAGGGCCTTGGTCTCGGCCGGGTCGACGTTGACGCTGAGCGCTTCGAGGGTGTCGGAGCGCAGCAGCTTGGCGTAGGCGAGGGCGCGCAGCGTCGGGCGGTGGATCTTGGAGATCAGCACGACGGAGTGGACGCGGGAGGGGCGGACGCTGTCGTCGGACGGGCCCTCGGGGGCGGCGAGCTCCTCGGCGACCCGGTCGTAGTGCCTACGGATCGCGCTCATCGTGGCGTAGAAGATCACCATGCCGAGCAGGGCCACCCAGGCGCCGTGCGTGAACTTGGTGACGAGGACGACGACCAGCACCAGGCCGGTGAAGAAGGCGCCGAAGGCGTTGATCGCGCGGGAGCGGATCATGTGGCTGCGCTTGGCCGGGTCCTTCTCGGTGCGCAGGTGGCGGTTCCAGTGGCGGACCATGCCGGTCTGGCTGAGCGTGAAGGAGACGAAGACGCCGACGATGTAGAGCTGGATGAGGCGCGTCGAGTCCGCCCCGTAGATGACGACCAGCAGGGTGGCGGCGCCCGCCAGCAGCACGATGCCGTTCGAGAAGGCGAGGCGGTCGCCGCGGGTGTGCAGCTGGCGCGGGAGGTAGCGGTCCTGGGCGAGGATCGAGCCGAGCAGTGGGAAGCCGTTGTACGCGGTGTTGGCCGCGAGGAAGAGGACCAGTGCGGTGGCGGCGGCGAGCACGATGAACAGGAAGCTGCCCTTGCCGAAGACCGCCTCGGCGACCTGTGAGATCACCGGGTTCTGGACGTAGCCGGAACCGATCGGGACGCCGTTGTGGATCAGGTCGGTGGCCGGGTTCTCGGCCATCCGGACCTTGGTCGCCATGGCGAGGGCGATGATGCCGCAGAACATGGTGACGGCGAGCAGGCCCATCGCCGCGAGGGTGCTCGCGGCGTTCTTGGACTTGGGCTTGCGGAAGGCGGGGACGCCGTTGGAGATGGCCTCGACGCCGGTCAGCGCGGCGCAGCCGGAGGAGAAGGCGCGCAGCAGCAGGAAGACGAGCGCGAAGCCCGCGAGGCCCTGGTGCTGGGCCTTGATGTGGTAGTCGGCGGTCGGGGCGCGCATGGTGTCGTTCAGGGCGAGCCCGCGGAAGGCGCCCCACGCGATCATGATGAAGACGCCCGCGACGAAGACGTACGTCGGAATCGCGAAGAGCTTTCCGGACTCCTTGACTCCGCGCAGGTTCATCAGCGTGAGCAGCACGATGACGACGACGGCGCACAGCACCTTGTGCTCGACGACGAAGGGGACGGCGGAGCCGAGGTTCTCGATGCCGGACGAGATCGACACGGCGACGGTGAGCACGTAGTCGACGAGCAGCGCGCTGGCGACGGTGAGGCCGGCCTTGGGGCCGAGGTTGGTGTTGGCCACCTCGTAGTCGCCGCCGCCGCTGGGGTACGCGTGCACGTTCTGCCGGTAGGAGGCGACCACGGTGAACATCAGCACGACGACCGCGACCGCGATCCAGGGGCTGAAGTGGTAGGCCGACACGCCCGCGATGGAGAGGACCAGGAGCACTTCTCCGGGTGCGTAGGCCACGGAGGAGAGCGGGTCGGATGCGAAGACGGGGAGTGCGATGCGCTTCGGCAGGAGGGTTTCTCCGAGCCGGTCACTGCGCAGTGCGCGCCCGATCAAGATCCGTTTGGGCACGTCGGTCAGTTTGGACACGCAGAGGATCGTAAGGGTTCGAACGGGGGGTCGCCCACCCACCGCCCCACATCCGCCCCACATCCGCGCCCCAACTGCTCTCCATCCGTTCTCCATCTGCTCTACGAGTGAAATCGGGGACCGGTCCCGTTGCGGATTCCGCAGCCGCACGCTTCCGCATGCCTATATGACAAAAGTCCACTTTTGTCCCGTTACGGAGGTTCCATGCACGCGACCGCTGAGCTCATCGGCGCCATCGCAGCACTGATCGGCCTCGGAATCCTGACTCTTCTCAGCGTGCGCAGTTTCCATCGCCGCTGATCACCGAAAACCCGCAGGCGAACGTGCACAGGGGTGCCCCCGGCGGACCGCGCGTGTGTAGCTTGGGCCGCGGTCTGAGACCCTGTTTAGCCTGAGCCGTAACTAGTTACATTCGGAAGGACGGTCGTGCACATCGTCATCATGGGCTGCGGAAGAGTGGGTTCCGCTCTTGCCCAGACCCTGGAGCAACAGGGGCACACGGTCGCTGTGGTCGATCAGGACCCCACCGCCTTCCGACGACTGGGCTCCGGATTCGGCGGCCGTCGCGTCACCGGGGTCGGCTTCGACCAGGACACCCTGCGCGAGGCGGGCATCGAGGAGGCCGGCGCCTTCGCCGCCGTCTCCAGCGGTGACAACTCGAACATCATCGCCGCCCGGGTGGCCCGCGAGATGTTCGGCATCGAGAACGTCGCGGCGCGCATCTACGACCCGCGCCGCGCCGAGGTCTACCAGCGCCTCGGCATCCCGACCGTCGCCACCGTCCGCTGGACGGCCGACCAGATGCTGCGGCGCCTGCTGCCCTCCGGCGCCGAGCCGCTGTGGCGCGATCCCACCGGCGGGGTGCAGCTCGCCGAGGTGCACGCCTCCGCCGCCTGGGTCGGCCACAAGATCAGCCGGCTCCAGGACGAGACCGGTGTGCGTGTGGCCTTCCTCACCCGGCTGGGCGAGGCGATCCTGCCCACCTCGCAGACGGTGCTGCAGGAGGGCGACCTGGTGCACGTGATGATGCGCACAGACGAGGTGGACAAGGTCGAGGCGTCGTTCGCCAAGGGCCCTGAAGAGGAGGCCGGTCACTGATGAGGGTTGCCATTGCCGGTGCCGGTGCCGTGGGCCGCTCCATCGCGGGTGAGCTCCTGGAGAACGGGCACGAGGTCCTGCTGATCGACAAGGCGCCGACCGCCATCTCGGTCGAGCGCGTCCCGCAGGCGGAGTGGCTGCTCGCCGACGCCTGCGAGATCACATCGCTGGACGAGGCGGCGCTGCAGCGCTGCAACGTGGTCATCGCGGCCACCGGTGACGACAAGGTCAACCTGGTCGTCTCACTGCTCGCGAAGACGGAGTACGGCGTCCCGCGCGTCGTCGCCCGCGTCAACAACCCCAAGAACGAGTGGCTGTTCAACGAGGCCTGGGGCGTCGACGTGGCGGTCTCCACCCCCCGCCTGATGTCGGCCCTGGTCGAGGAGGCCGTGAGCGTCGGCGACCTGGTCCGCCTGCTCCGCTTCAGCCACGGCGACGCGAACCTGGTCGAACTGACACTTCCGCCGGAGTCGGCCCTGGCCGGTACGCAGGTGGGCGACGTGGAGTGGCCCGAGGACACCTCGCTGGTCACGATCATCCGCGGCACCCGTGTCCTCACGCCCTCCCAGGAGGACTCCCTGGAGGCGGGCGACGAACTCCTCTTCGTGGCCGCCCAGGCCCGCGAGGAACAGCTGGAGGACCTGCTCTCGGTCCGCCGCGAGGACGCGACGAGCTAGCGCCCGGGACAAACCGCCGGAGCGGCCCCGAGAAGGGGCTCCGCACCGGCCACCGAGCGTCGTGCCGGGGCCCGGCCCCCGGCACGGCGTTTCCTTGCTCCACGTTTGCGCCCGGCACCCGCACGGGCGCCCGCCTCGCTCGCGACGGGCCAGGCCCGGGTGCGAACCACCGGGGCACCCCGAGAACAGGCCCCGCCCCGATCCAGATGTCCCGCAGCGTGTCACGGGGGTCCCCCTGGACACGAGGTTGGGGGCGCCCGGAGATCTCCGGGCGCCCCCAACCTCGTACGGGAAACTACGCCTCGCGGCGGTGACGGCCGGCCGTGGCCTCGTCGCCCGGCTCCTTCGCGGGGGTGGCCTTGCGTTCCTTCTCGGCCTGTTCCTCCGCCTCCATCTCGGCGAAGATGTCGATGGGAGCCGGGGCCTTCGCCAGGAAGACCCAGGTGAGCCAGACGGCCAGCAGGAACGGCGGGATCTTCAACGCGACCAGGACCCAGCCCAGTTGGGCGGTGTTCGCCCACCAGTAGAGCGGGAAGAGCACCGCGCACTTGGCGAGCAGGATGAGGCCCCAGGCCCAACTGGCCTTCGCGTAGGCCTTCTTGCGGCCGGGGTTGCGGGTGCGCCAGGAGAGGTTCTCCTTGAAGACCGGGCCGAGGATCAGTCCGATCAGGGGGACGCCCGCGAGGGTCGTGACGATGTAGGCGACGGCCAGGCCGAGCGTGTAGATCATGCCCGGCAGATAGAAGGCCTTCGCGTTGCCCGTCATCATCGCGAAGACCACGCCGAAGGCGACGCCGAAGACGCCGCTGAAGGCGTGCTTGACGGTGTCGCGCATGGCGAGGCGGACCACGACCAGCAGCAGGGACACCACGAGGGCGGCGATCGCCGACCAGTGCAGGTTCTTGTTGATCGTGAAGACGGTGACGAAGAGCAGGCCGGGCACCACCGTCTCGACCATGCCCCGTACGCCACCGAACGCCTCGAAGAGCGCGGCCTCCGTCACCGCCCGCGCATCCTGCTGGGCGTCCTTGGCGTCTTCGGTCGGCTTGTCGAGCGACGTCACCGGCTACTCCCGTCCAAGCGGTCTGAGTTCGTACTTCGGGTTGAACAGCACCCTACGGCCCCGGCTCATCGAAATGCGGCCCGAGGCGATCAACTTGCGCCCCGGCTCTATCCCCACGATGGAGCGTCTGCCGAGCCAGACCACGTCCAGGGCCGCCGAGCCGTCGAACAGCTCGGCCTCCAGGGCCGGGACTCCGGCCCGTGGCCGCAGAGTGACCGTGCGCAACGTACCAGTAACCGTGACGATCTGCCGGTCGTGGCAGTCACCGATACGCGTACACCCCGCGGTCTCGGCGTCCTCACGCAGTTCCTCGGACTCCAGGTCCTCCTGGGACGAGGAGAGCCGGTCGATCATGCGCCGGAAGCGGCCCGCCGGCTTTTCGGAACGAGGAACAGCACTCATACCGAAAGCGTACCGGGGAGCACTGACGACGGATGAACGCGTGCGCTCGTCCGGACTACTTCTCGAACCGGTACCCCATCCCCGGCTCCGTGATGAAGTGCCGCGGATGCGAGGGGTCCACCTCCAGCTTGCGGCGCAGCTGCGCCATGTAGACCCGCAGATAGTTCGTCTCCGTGCCGTACGACGGTCCCCACACCTCCTGGAGCAGCTGCTTCTGGCTGACCAGGCGGCCCGTGTTGCGCACCAGCACTTCCAGCAGGTGCCACTCCGTGGGGGTGAGGCGTACGTCCTTGCCCGCCCGGTTGACCTTCTTGGCGGCCAGGTCGACGGTGAAGTCCTCGGTGTCGACGACGACGTCGTCCTCGCCGCCCCCGGTCGGCTCCGCGCGGCGGACGGCGGCGCGCAGCCGGGCCAGCAGCTCGTCCATGCCGAAGGGCTTGGTGACGTAGTCGTCGGCGCCCGCGTCGAGCGCCTCGACCTTCTCGTCCGAGGAGTGCCGGGCCGAGAGCACCAGGATCGGCACCCGGGTCCAGCCGCGCAGGCCCTTGATCACCTCGACGCCGTCCATGTCGGGCAGCCCGAGGTCGAGCACGACGACGTCGGGGTGGCGGGCCGCGGCGAGCTGGAGGGCGGTGGCCCCGTCGCCGGCCGCGTCGACCTCGTACTTGCGTGCCTTCAGGTTGATCACGAGGGCACGTACGATCTGCGGCTCGTCGTCGACCACGAGCACCCTGGTCATGAAGCCTGCCTTTCCGCTGTTGCCGTGGCCAGGTCGGGCAGGCTGTCCACCGCCCGGACCGTGAGCACCATGGTGAGTCCGCCGCCAGGCGTGTCCTCGGCGTTCAGTGTGCCGCCCATCGCCTCGGCGAAGCCGCGGGCGACCGCGAGGCCGAGGCCGACGCCCGCGCCGCGGGGAGCGTCGCCGTAGCGCTGGAAGGGCGCGAAAATGCGGTTCTTGGCCTCGTCCGGGACGCCGGGGCCGCGATCCACCACCCGTACCTCCACCCGGTTCGCCATAGCGCTCGCGGACACCAGGACCGGTTCGTCGGTGGGGCTGTACTTGACGGCGTTCTCGACGAGGTTGGCAACCGCCCGCTCCAGCAGGCCGGGGTCGACGGCGACCATGGGCAGGGTCTCGGGGATGTCCAGCTCGACGCTGTCCTCGGGTACGCCGCCCAGCGCCATCGGGACCACCTCGTCGAGGTCGATCTCGCGGATCAGCGGGGTGACCGTGCCGGTCTGCAGGCGGGACATGTCGAGCAGGTTGCCCACCAGGTGGTCGAGCCGGTCGGCGCCTTCCTCGATCGCCTCCAGGAGCTCCGCCTGGTCCTCCTCCGACCAGGCCACGTCGTCGGACCGCAGCGAGGACACGGCGGCCTTGATCGCGGCCAGCGGGGTACGCAGGTCATGGCTCACGGCGGCCAGCAGCGCGGTGCGGATGCGGTTGCCCTCGGCCAGCTCCTTGGCCTGGTCGGCCTCGTGCTGGAGGCGCTGACGGTCCAGGACGACCGCGGCCTGGGCGGCGAAGGCGGCGAGCACCCTGCGGTCGGAGGCGGGCAGCACGCGGCCAAAGAGCGCGAGCGCCATGTGGTCGCCGACCGGCATGTCCACGTCCGCGTCCTCGGGCCGCCTCGGCGACCGCGGGCCCACGCTGCCCGCACACGTCCACGGGTCGACGTCGCCGGCCCGCTCCAGCAGCGCGACCGACTCCATCCCGAAGGTCTCCCTCACTCGCTCGAGCAAGGCCTCCAGGCTGGTCTCGCCGCGCAGCACGCTGCCCGCCAGGAAGGAGAGGATCTCCGACTCGGCGCGCAGCCGGGCCGCCTGGTGCGTGCGGCGGGCCGCCAGGTCGACGACCGACGCCACCGACACCGCAACCCCGACGAAGATCGCGATGGCGACGATGTTCCTGGGGTCGGCGATCGTCAGCCGGTGCAGCGGCGGCGTGTAGTAGTAGTTCAGCAGCAACGAGCCCAGGGCCGCCGAGGCGAGGGCCGGGAAGAGGCCGCCGAGCAGGGCCGCCGCCACCGTCACCGACAGGAACAGCAGCATGTCGTTGGCGAGGCCGAGGTCGACGGTGTTGAGCAGCAGCGCGAGGGCCACCGGGCCGCCCACCCCGACCAGCCAGCCCCAGATGATCCGGGAGCGGCCGAGCCGCGCGCCCCGGGCGACCGGCAGCCCGCGCCCCTTGGCGACCTCGTCATGGGTGACGATGTGGACGTCCAGGTCGGGTCCCGACTCCCGGGCGACCGTGGCGCCGACGCCCGGCCCGAAGACGTACTGCCAGGCCTTGCGTCGCGAGGAGCCGAGCACGATCTGCGTGGCGTTCACCCCGCGCGCGAAGTCCAGCAGCGCGACGGGTATGTCGTCCCCGACGACGTGGTGGAAGGTGCCGCCCAGGTCCTCGACCAGGGTGCGCTGGACGGCGAGTTCCTTGGGCGAGGCGGAGGTCAGTCCGTCGCTGCGGGCGATGTAGACGGCCATGACCTCGCCGCCCGCGCCCTTCTCCGCAAGGCGTGCGGCCCGGCGGATCAGCGTGCGGCCCTCGGGGCCGCCGGTCAGGCCGACCACGATCCGCTCCCGCGATCCCCAGATCGTGGAGACCCGGTGCTCGCTGCGGTACTCGGTCAGGTATTCGTCGACCCGGTCGGCGACCCAGAGCAGGGCCAGCTCGCGCAGCGCGGTGAGGTTGCCGGGGCGGAAGTAGTTGGACAGGGCCGCGTCGACCTTGTCGGACTTGTAGATGTTGCCGTGCGCCATGCGGCGGCGCAGCGCCTGGGGCGACATGTCGACCAGCTCGATCTGGTCCGCCCGCCGGACGACCTCGTCGGGAACCGTCTCGCGCTGGCGTACGCCCGTTATCGACCCGACGACATCACCCAGTGACTCCAGGTGCTGGATGTTGACGGTCGAGACGACGTCGATCCCGGCGGCGAGCAGCTCCTCCACGTCCTGCCAACGCTTGGCGTTGCGCGAACCGGGGACATTGGTGTGCGCGAGTTCGTCCACCAGGGCGACGGCCGGGGCGCGAAGTAGTACGGCGTCGACGTCCATCTCGGTGAACGTGGAGCCGCGGTAGTCGAGCTCCTTGCGCGGAACCTGCTCCAGACCGTGCAGCATCACCTCGGTGCGCGGCCGGTTGTGGTGCTCCACGAAGCCGACGACGCAGTCGGTGCCGCGCTCCATGCGGCGGTGCGCCTCGGACAGCATCGCGTAGGTCTTGCCGACGCCCGGTGCCGCACCGAGGTAGATCCGAAGCTTGCCGCGTCCCATGGCCCCATTGTCTTCCCGTCACAGCTGTATACGCAGCGTCGACCTTACGGCCAACAATCTCGACAAATGGGGTGGTGGGTGGGCCGACGGCGGTCTTTGACGCAACCCTGATGCGCAGGTCCGGGCTGTGCTCGACCCGGTGAGCGAGGGATCCGGCCGGGCGCCCGGTGTCGACACCGGGCGCCCGGCCGGATCCGGGGTCAGTTCGGATCCGGGGTCAGTTCGGGTTGTCCCCGTCGGTGAGTGTCTCCCACGCCACGAACAGGTTGTTGCTGCCCGCCGGCCGGTTCTGCTCGGTCAGCTTCTGGGTGTTGGTCATGGCGATGCCCAGGCGGTTGTGCAGGGCGTTGTAGCCGGTCTCGGTGACCGGCCCGAGCCCGAGGGTGAGGGAGCCGCCGCACAGCCAGCTCGGCACCGCCTCGCCCAGCTGGTACTTCGCCTGGAATCCGAGCGCCTGCCGCAGCCGCTCGCCGACGTCCGTGCCGTACAGGTCCTGGCCCTGGATGCGACTGGTCTCGGCGATGTGCGAGATGGCCGAGATGCCGTACCCGGTGTGCGTGAAGTCGCGGCAGGTCTCCTGGGTGAGTCCGGTGACGAAGGTGGACTGTCCCTGCCAGTAGCTGACGATCTTCGCGGTGGTGTCGAGGTTCTGGCTGGGCACGGTCTTCGGCACCGCGCCGTCGGAGGAGAGATAGACGTACGCGGCCGCCCGCGTCCGGAACTTCGCCATCGCCTTGTCGTACGACGTCTTGTCCTCCAGGAAGACGGAGATGCCGACGGCGGCCTCCATCATCGACAACTCCCAGTTCCCGTTGGAGTTGGAGCCGTTGATGACCTCGGGGAGATAGACGGTGCGCAGCATGGTCGCGAAGCGGCCGGAGTTCGCCCAGGTTCCCGTGTACGTGTACTTGATGATCTCGGCGGCCTTGGGCCAGGAGGAGCCGGCCCAGCCGGTCTGCAGGGGCGCGTTGCTGTTGGTGTGCTCCTTGATCACGGCCGACCAGGCGTCCATCAGCTCGATCGACTTCTTCGCGTACCGCTCGTCTCGCGTGAGGTACCAGGCGAGGGCGTCGGTGTACGCGGCGATCGCGTCCTCGCGCTCGTCCGTGCAGCCGTTGTCGGGGTTGGAATAGGGGCCGCACTCCACGGTCGCGCGGGGCTTGGCGGTGCGCGTCAGTGAGGCGTACTTGCTCGCCATCATCTGGTCGTACGCGGCCTTCCAGGGCTGGGCTCCCGCGTCGACCTTGGTGCGGGCGAAGTCCAGCTGGCTCTGCGAGACGGTGACCCCGGGGTGCACGAAGGCGGCGGGGGCGGCGTCGGCGCGAGGGGCCCCCGGCCGGAGCAGGAGAGCGCCGGCCAGGGCCGTGACCAAGGTGATGAACAGCAAGGCCCGGGATCTGCGGCGATGACGTGGGGGAGCAACGGGCATACGACAACCATCCGTTCTCGTACATGAACAGCGGGCGTCTCCGTGAACACCCGGGATGACCGGAGAACATAGGTACAGACCAACTGTCCGTCAAGGGTGCAGGCACAAGAAAGGGCCGCACCCTCGTGACGAGGGTGCGGCCCTTTGACTGTTCTGCCCGCGGAGCGTCTAGCGGACCTCGGTGATCTCCGGTCCGCGCTGCAGCTGCCCCATGCCGCCGGAGAAGCGCGAACCGCTCTGCTCCTCCTGCTGGACGCCCTCGGGCACCATCTGCGCGTCGTTCGGCAGCTTCAGGACGATCGGGTCGCGCGGGGCCATCGGACCCTCGCCGCGGACGACGACCGTGTCCCGGAAGATCTGCTCCAGCAGACCCGCGGCCCCCGGCTGCACCGCGCCCTGCCCGGAGATCACTCCGCGCAGGAACCAGCGAGGGCCGTCCACACCCACGAACCGCACGACCTGGAAACCGCTCGTGCCGTCCGGCAGCTGCACCGGCACCTGGGCCCGCAGCTCCCAGCCCAGCGGGCCCTCGACCTCGTCGATGACACCGCCCTGCTGGGTGATGCCGGAGGCGATCTCCTCGCGTACCTCGCCCCAGATGCCCTCGCGCTTGGGAGCGGCGAAGGCCTGCAGCTGGATGGCGCTGTCCTTGAGGACGACGGTGGCCGCGACGATCGCGTCGCCCGCGACCTCGACCCGCAGCTCCATGCCGTCGACTCCGGGCACGAAAAGACCACCCAGGTCCACGCGGCCCTCGGCGGGGTCCCGCACCTCCGAGTCGTCCCAGGGTCCGTCAGGTCGCGGCTCCGGCTCCAGCCTCACACGCTCCCGCTCCGCCTCGTCCGCCTCAGTGTCGACACTGTCGACGACCTGCTCGGCCTCGCCCGCCGCGTCCTCGGCGGCACTGCCCTTCTTGCGACGTCCGAACACGTCACTGTCCTTCCCGGTCGGATACGACCGAAGCGTATCGATTCCCACCCGTTGTGCCGCCCACGGCGACATGACCACCAGTGGACCCGAAGCCCCCTGCGGCCCGCGCCGAGTCGGGAAGTTCCGCGACCTCCTGGAAGCGGACCCTCTCGACCTGCTGGACGACCAGTTGAGCAATCCGGTCGAAGCGCTCGAACCGCACCGACTCGCGCGGGTCGAGATTCACCACGATCACCTTGATCTCCCCACGGTACCCGGCATCAACCGTCCCCGGGGCATTCACGAGGGCGACACCGCAGCGGGCGGCGAGCCCGGAACGCGGGTGCACGAAGGCCGCGTACCCCTCGGGCAGCGCGATGGACACTCCCGTGGGCAGAACGGCCCGTTCGCCCGGCTTCAGCTCACAGGCCTCGGTGGTCCGCAGATCGGCTCCCGCGTCACCGGGGTGCGCGTACTGCGGAAGCGGGACTTCCGGGTCGACGCGCCGGATCAGCACAGCGAGTTCTTGACGGGGCTCACGGGTCACGGGTTCACCTCGAAGGCACGGACACGGCGGAGCCGGTCCGGTTCGTTCATGGCGGCCCGGATCTCCTCCGGGCGGCCGTTGTCGATGAAGTGGTCGACCCCGACCTCGATGAAGAGGGCGTCCGCGCGGACGGCGACGGGCCCTTCGGGGCCGCCGATCCGCCCCGTGGCGGTCGAGTAGATCTTGCGGCCGGCCACCGCCGTGACCTCGGCCTCCAGGTACAGCACGGTGTCGACGGGTACCGGCTGCCGGAAGTCGGTCTCCAGCCGTCCCGTGACCGCGATGACGCGCAGCAGCCAGTTCAGCGAGCCGAGCGTCTCATCGAGGGCGGTGGCGAGCACTCCGCCGTGCGCGAGGCCGGGGGCGCCCTGATGGGCAGGCCGTACGGTGAACTGCGCCGTGATCGTGACACCCTCCCCCGCACGGGCCGCCAGGTGGAGCCCGTGCGGCTGCTCCCCGCCACACCCGAAACACTGATCGTAGTGAGCACCGAGCAGCTCGCCGGGGGCGGGCGCGTCGGGGTGCCGCACCGGCGCGACGGCGCCGGCGGGAGGCTTCAGAGCTGCGGAAGTACCACTCACAGCCGCAGACCTTACCCGCGCGTCCACCAAGTCTTCGCACCGTGCCAAGCTTGGCTTCATGCAGCTCTCCGCCTCCCCGTACGAAGAACGCCTCACCGCCCCCCGCAGCTGGTGGGCGATCTGCTTCCTGGTCGGGATCGCGATGGCCCTGGTCTTCCTCCCGTTCGGCACGCTGCCGCTGCTGGGCGGGCTGGTCGGCGGCACCGCGGTCTCGGCGGTCGTGGCGAGCGCGTACGGCTCGATCCGCATCCGAGTCGTCGGCGACTCCCTCATCGCCGGCGAGGCCAAGATCCCCGTCGCGGCCCTGGGCGGGGCCGAGATCATGGATCAGGAGGAGGCGCGTGCCTGGCGCACTTTCAAGGCGGACCCACGCGCCTTCATGCTCCTGCGCGCGTACATCCCCACCGCCGTGCGCGTCCAGGTCACCGACCCGGCCGACCCGACCCCCTACCTGTACCTGTCGACGAGGGAGCCGGAACGCCTGATGGCCGCCCTGGAAGCGGCACGGGCGGCGGAGTAGGGCGGAAGCGCTGCCCATACGACCGGGACGGCTCATGACGGGGGCCGACCTGGTCGGCGCCCACCACGGCGCACTGCAGCGCGCCCCACGCAACGATTGAGCCACCGGCGCACACCGCTCCACGGCCAGTGCCCCTCCGCAGCCGGTGATCCCCCCGCCCCGCGCGAGACGGCGACCCCCGCTCCACGCCCTTCCACGCCGCAACGGGGTCCACCCGGGCGGGCAGCGCAGCGGGTGTCAGCCAGGGCTCAGCGACCCAGCTCCTTGGGGATCTCCCCCATCCGCAGCGGATCCGCAGGCTTCTCCAGCGGCGGAAGCTCCGGAAGGGCGTCCCACGGCACCTGGGCCTTGCGCAGGTCCTTGCGGATGTGCCCCGCGAGGCGCTTGGTGTCCCGGCGGTTCATGACCGCCCCCACCGCAGCGCCCACCATGAACGGCATCAGGTTCGGCAGATCCCGGACCGTGCGCTTCATGATCTGCTGGCGCAGCTCACGCCTCATCTGGACGCCCAACGCGGCGTTGATCGTCGACGGCTTGGTCACGTCGATCCCGCGCTCGGTGGACCAGGAGTTCAGATATCCGGTACTGCGCTGCTTGAGATTGCCCGGCGGCCGCAGGCCGTAGACCTCATGGAGCTCGGCGATCAGCTTCAGCTCGATCGCGGCGACCCCGGTGATCTCGGTGGCGAGCTCGGTCGGCATCGCGGGCGGCACCGGCAGCATCGCGGCCGCACCGATCCCGGCGCCCACCGTGGACGTCGCGTTGGCCGCGCCCGCGACGAGCTTGTCCGCGAGCTGCTCGGCGTCGAGACCGGGGAACTGTCTGCGGAGGGTCGCGAGGTCCCGTACGGGGATGCGCGGCGCGATGTCGATGATCCGGTCGGCGAGGTGGGCCAGGCCCGCCCTGGCCCTGCTGCCGCCTTTCTGGACACCCTTTCTGACGCCGTCCCGAACGGCGGCCGCGCGGCCGCCGGCGGCGGGCTGAGGGCTGTCCACCGGCACCGGGCCGTCGGCCGGTGCTGGTGTGTCGGCCGGCATCACATCACCGGCCCGCACAGAGGCGCCTGTCGGCGCTGTGGCGGGCGCCCGCTCGAGCGAGGCTGATCCTGGTCGGGAAGAGCCCCGCTCGTCGTCACGCACGCCTTCAGGGCCTCCTGGAGGCCCTTCGTCCGCTGCCCGTGGAGGGAAGCGGCGCTTCCAAGGAAAGGTCGAGCCAGTCACGGCCGACCCTGCCTCAGTCGCAGTCGCGGCAGATCGGCTGACCGTTCTTCTCGCGGGCCAGCTGGCTGCGGTGGTGCACCAGGAAGCAGCTCATGCAAGTGAACTCGTCCTGCTGCTTGGGCAGTACCCGGACGGCCAGCTCCTCGTTCGAGAGGTCGGCTCCGGGCAGCTCCAGGCCTTCTGCGGCCTCGAACTCATCTACGTCGACCGATGACGTCGACTTGTCGTTCCGGCGAGCCTTCAGTTCTTCAAGGCTGTCCGAGTCGACGTCGTCGTCGGTCTTGCGCGGGGTGTCGTAATCCGTTGCCATGTCGCTCTCCCCCTCTGGGTGTCTGCGGTGTCTCCAGCGCACGTAACGCGTGAGAGGCCGGACTTGTGCCCGACCTGAGGCGGAGATTTTGCCTCACATCAAGGTCTGTTACTCAATCGACACCCAACCGGACCCCTCAAGAGTGATCGGCTTGGATGGCGATGCGGACCGTACACGGTCCGAAGGGCCCACTTCAAAGGCGTCCCACCGTGTACTTCCCGTGATCCGGACCCCCGAAAACCCGGATTTTCCCGGCTTTCCGACAGCCTGCGCGACCACGGAGAGTAGATGGACGGAAATTCGCCCTTGTGATCGATCACACACGAGCCTCCCGGATGGGCGGCCAGAAAATTCCGCGTAAAGCGAACATCGTCGCGTGTCGGGCACATGCTCTCAGATCGGAAGGGTGACGCGCATCACGAGCCCACCCCCCTCGCGCGGCTCGGCCGCGATATGACCCCCGTGTGCGCGGGCCACCGACCGGGCGATGGACAGGCCGAGGCCCACGCCCTTGTCGCTGCCCGTGCGCTCCGTGCGCAGCCGCCGGAACGGCTCGAAAAGGTTGTCGATCTCGTACGCGGGAACCACCGGCCCCGTGTTCGAGACCACCAGGACCGCCTGGCCGTGCTGGACCTGTGTCGTGACCTCGACCCAGCCGTCCTCCGGCACGTTGTACCGCACCGCGTTCTGGACGAGGTTCAGGGCGATCCGCTCCAGCAGGACGCCGTTGCCCTGGACGACCGCCGCGGCGCGCTCCCCGCGGATCGTCACGCCCTTGGCCTCGGCCTCGGCGTGCACCTGGTCGACGGCCTGCGAGGCGACCTCGGCGAGGTCCACGGGCTTGCGCTCGACGATCTGGTTGTCGCTGCGGGCGAGCAGCAGCAGACCCTCGACAAGTTGTTCACTGCGCTCGTTCGTGGCGAGCAGCGTCTTGCCGAGCTGCTGCAGCTCCACCGGCGCGCCGGGGTCGGAGAGGTGCACTTCGAGGAGCGTGCGGTTGATCGCGAGCGGGGTGCGCAGTTCGTGCGAGGCGTTCCCGACGAACCGCTGCTGGGCGGTGAAGGCCCGCTGCAGCCGCTCCAGCATGTCGTCGAAGGTGTCCGCGAGCTCCTTCAACTCGTCGTCCGGGCCGTCCAGTTCGATCCGCCGGGACAGGTCCGAGCCCGCCACCGCGCGCGCGGTGCGGGTGATCCGGCCGAGCGGCGAGAGGACGCGGCCCGCCATCGCGTAACCGAAGGCGAACGCGATGATGGCGAGGCCGAGCAGCGTCAGGAGCGAGCGGCTGAGCAGGTTGTCCAGGGCGTGCTGCCGCTGCTCGTTGACGCAGTTGCTCATCGCGTTGTTGAACACGTCGGGCGAGGCGCTCGTCGGCAGGTCGCAGATCGTGCTGGTGACCTTGCCCTCGGTGATCTTGAAGGGCAGGTCGCTGCCCACGTTCAGCGCCTGCGCGGCGAGCAGGTAGATGATCGACAGCAGCAGGATGCCGGCGATCAGGAACATGCCGCCGTACAGCAGCGTGAGGCGTATCCGGATGGTCGGGCGCAGCCAGGGGAAGGGAGGCTCCGGCCTTCTGGGGTCCCAGGTGGGCTTCGGAGGCGCCGTGGGGGGCGCGGGGGTCGTGGCCACGGTGGATCAGATCCGGTAGCCGGAGCCGGGCACGGTGACGATGACCGGGGGCTCGCCGAGCTTGCGGCGCAGGGTCATCACCGTCACGCGTACGACATTGGTGAACGGGTCCGTGTTCTCGTCCCAGGCCTTCTCCAGGAGCTGCTCGGCGGAGACGACGGCGCCCTCGCTGCGCAGCAGCACCTCCAGGACGGCGAACTCCTTGGGCGCGAGCTGGACCTCCTTGCCGTCGCGGAAAACTTCGCGGCGGTTGGGGTCGAGCTTGATCCCGGCGCGCTCCAGGACGGGCGGCAGAGGGACGCTCGTACGGCGTCCGAGGGCACGCACGCGTGCCGTCAGCTCACTGAACGCGAACGGCTTGGGCAGGTAGTCGTCGGCGCCGATCTCCAGGCCCTCGACGCGGTCGCTGACGTCGCCGGAGGCGGTGAGCATCAGCACGCGGGTGGGCATGCCGAGCTCGACGATCTTGCGGCAGACGTCGTCGCCGTGCACGAGCGGGAGGTCGCGGTCGAGGACGACCACGTCGTAGTCGTTGACGCCGATGCGCTCCAGGGCGGCCGCACCGTCGTACACGACGTCGACGGCCATGGCCTCCCGGCGCAGTCCGGTGGCCACCGCATCGGCGAGCAGCTGCTCGTCCTCGACGACGAGTACGCGCACGTCGCTTGTCCTTCCTCTGTCCACCCGCGTAGCGCCTCTTCGGCGCACGCGGGCAGGTTGTCTCACGGGTAAGGCCTCCATCCTGCCCTTTTCGGCCATAAACCGGCTGTAAGACGGGTGAGAGGCGCTCGGGACGACGGTTCCGGGAGCCGGGAATGCGAGATTTTCTCGTCGGCTTGAGGTTTCCACGGAAGGAAGCGGGGGGAGGACGGCTTTACACCCCGCGATCACGCTCTGCATGTGGCAAGCCACCTTGTGGTACGCCAACCGCTTCCGCAGGGCGGGCGTGGGTGTCCGGCACCGTCGCCGCCCAGCCTGGGCAGCGCTGGGCACCCATCTGGAGACGTGATCGCCCCTTCCCAACGGCACACCCCCGTGCCATCGACCCACGACCCAGGACGAGGGGGCGCAGCATGGACGCATTCACCGCAGGACTTCTGCAGCGCATAAGGGCGACCGAGTCCGACCTGACGCGGGCTCGCGAAACAGGCGACGACTTCCTCGCGGAGGTCGAGCAGGCCGAGCTCGAGGACCTGCGCCGCCTGGCCGCCGAGCACGGTGTGGAGGTCGGCGCGTCGCGCGTCTGATCAGTTCGTACGAGAGCGGGGCCCCGGTATCGATCCAGTGCCGGGGCCCCGCTCCGTTACTGTGCGTACCGAAAACGGTAGGTGTTGTACGTGCCGGAAACCGCAGGCGTCCTCAGTCGTGCCAGGCGCCGAACTCCTCCAGGAGCCGCTGGAGGGGCTCGAAGACGCCCGGGGAGGCCGCCACCGCCAGATCGCCTGCGGGGCGCTCTCCGGGGCGTCCACCGGTCAGGGCGCCCGCTTCACGGGCGATGAGGTCGCCCGCCGCGAGGTCCCAGGGGTGCAGGCCGCGCTCGTAGTAGCCGTCGAGGCGGCCCGCCGCGACGTCGCACAGGTCGACCGCCGCCGAGCCGCTGCGCCGGATGTCGCGCAGCAGCGGAATCAGCCGCTGGGCGACATCGGCCTGGTGGGCCTTGACATCGGTCACGTAGTTGAAGCCGGTCGAGACCAGGGCCTGGTCCAGGGGCGGCGACGGGCGGCAGGCCAGCAGGCGTTCGCCGGCCCAGGCCCCGGTGGCCCGGGCGCCCCGGCCGCGTACCGCGTGGTACGTCTCGCCGCGCATCGGCGCCGCGACGACGCCGACGACGGTCTCCCCGTCCTGCTCGGCCGCGATGGACACCGCCCAGGTCGGCAGTCCGTACAGGTAGTTGACCGTGCCGTCGAGCGGATCGATCACCCAGCGGATGCCGCTGGTGCCCTCGCTGGCGGCGCCCTCCTCTCCGAGGAAGCCGTCGTGGGGGCGGTGCTCGGCGATCAGGTCGGTGATCAGCTTCTCGGCGGCGATGTCCATCTCGGTGACGACGTCGATCGGGCTGGACTTGGTGGCGGCGACCGCGAGGTCCGCCGGGCGCCCGTCCCGCAGCAGCGCACCGGCGCGGCGGGCGGCCTCGAGCGCGAGCTGGAGCAGTTCGGTGTGCAGGGGCTCGGTCACGGGGCTCCTCAGGCGTACGGGCTGTCGGTGCCCGCGGCGGCGGGCTTCGGGGCGCGGGCGGGGCAGCAGCCCACCGGGCACAGGTTGTGGCTCGCGCCGAGCGCACCCAGGGCGCAGGGGGTCGCCTGTCGTCCGCTCTCGGTCGCGGCGCGCTCCAGGACGAGGTCGCGGACCGCCGCGGCGAAGCGGGGGTCGGCGCCCACGGTGGCCGAGCGGCGCACCGGCAGCCCCAGCTCCTCCGCCTTGGCCTTAGCCTCCGTGTCGAGGTCGTACAGCACCTCCATGTGGTCCGAGACGAACCCGATGGGGGCCATCACGACGGCCGGGACCCCGGCGCCGTGCAACTCCTCCAGATGGTCGCAGATGTCGGGCTCCAGCCACGGGATCTGTGGGGCTCCGGAGCGCGACTGGTACACGAGCTGCCAGGGGTGCTCGATGCCGGTCGCCTCGCGCACGGCGTCGGCGATCAGCTTCGCCACGTCCAGGTGCTGCTTGACGTAGGCGCCGCCGTCGCCGTGGTCCTCGACCGGGCCGGAGGTGTCCGCGGCCGCCGTCGGGATGGAGTGCGTGGTGAAGGCGAGGTGGGCGCCCGCCCGCACGTCCTCGGGGAGTTCGGCGAGGGACTTCAGGACGCCCTCGATCATGGGTTCCACGAAGCCGGGGTGGTTGAAGTAGTGCCGCAGCTTGTCGATCTTCGGCAGCTCCAGGCCCTCGGCCTGCAGGGTGGCCAGGGCCCCGGCGAGGTCCTCGCGGTACTGGCGGCAGCCCGAGTACGAGGCGTACGCGCTGGTGGCGAGGACGAGGACGCGGCGGCGGCCGTCGGCGACCATCTCGCGCAGGGTGTCGGTCAGGTACGGCGCCCAGTTGCGGTTGCCCCAGTACACGGGCAGGTCCAGGCCGTGGTCCGCGAAGTCCTTGCGGAGGGCGTCGAGCAGGGCGCGGTTGTGGTCGTTGATCGGGCTGACCCCGCCGAACAGGAAGTAGTGCCGGCCCACTTCCTTCAGCCGTTCCTTGGGGATGCCTCTCCCCCGCGTCACGTTCTCCAGGAACGGAACGACTTCGTCCGGGCCTTCGGGGCCGCCGAAGGAGAGCAGGAGCAGGGCGTCGTAGGGGGTGGCATCGAGCGCATCTGGCATGCCTCCGATCCTGCCATCCGTCACCGACAGCCGGACAACAGCCACATGACCAGCGGAATCCGGGAGTGCGTGACGGAGTGCATTAGGGTCACCTAACCCGTAAGCTGTATCGGCCACCTTCACGCCTTACCGGAGTCCGATCGCACGAGGTGACCGTGCGGTCGGGCCGAGCCCACCGGAGACCCCCTTGCCCAGCCCGTACCGCGCCCTGTTCGCCGCCCCAGGCTCCAAGGGCTTCTCCGCCGCGGGCTTCGTCGGCCGGATGCCGCTGTCGATGATGGGCATCGGCGTGGTGACGATGATTTCCCAGCTCACCGGGCGGTACGGGCTCGCGGGCGCGCTGTCGGCGACCATGGCGCTGGCCGCCGCGGTGATGGGCCCGCAGGTCTCCCGGATGGTGGACCGGTACGGGCAGCGGCGCGTCCTGCGCCCCGTCACCCTGTTCGCGCTCGCCGCGGCCGCCGGGCTGCTGCTCGCCGCGCACTTCGAGTGGCCGGACTGGGTGCTGTTCGGCTGCGCGGCCGGCATCGGCTGTGTCCCGAGCATCGGCGCGATGATCCGGGCGCGCTGGGCCGCCCTCTACCGGGGCACCCCGCAGCTGCACACCGCGTACTCCTTCGAGTCCGTGGTCGACGAGGTCTGCTTCATCTTCGGGCCGATCATCTCCATCGGCCTGTCCACGGTGTGGTTCCCGGAGGCCGGGCCGCTGCTCGCCGCCTGCTTCCTGGCGGCCGGTGTCTTCTGGCTGACCTCCCAGCGCGCGACCGAGCCCGTGCCGCATCCGCGCGAGCAGCACACCGGCGGTTCGGCGCTGCGCTCGGCCGGACTGCAGGTCCTGGTGGCCACGTTCGTGGCGACCGGAGCGATCTTCGGCGCCGTCGACGTGGTCACCGTGGCCTTCGCCGAGGAGCAGGGCCACAAGGGCGCCGCGAGCGTGGTCCTGGCCCTGTACGCGGCGGGTTCCTGCATGGCGGGAGCCGTGTTCGGGCTGCTGCACTTCAAGGGGGCGCCCGAACGTCGGTGGCTGCTGGGCATATGCACCATGGCCGTGAGTATGATCCCCCTCCTACTGGTCGGAAACTTGCCGTCTCTGGCCGTGGCGCTGTTCGTTGCGGGCCTGTCCATCGCTCCCACGATGATCACGACGATGTCCCTCATCGAACAGCACGTACCACGCGCGAAACTGACCGAGGGCATGACCTGGGTGAGCACCGGGCTCGCGGTCGGGGTCGCGCTCGGCTCCTCCGTGGCCGGGTGGGTGATCGACGCCGCCGGTGCGAAGGCCGGGTACGGGGTTCCGGCGGTGTCCGGGGCCGTCGCGGTCGCGGTCGGTTTCCTCGGGTATCGCCGGCTGAGCAGGCCGGTTCCGCAGCGGGAGGGGACCCATGAGCACCACAGTGAGCGGGAAGAGCGGCACGTGGCGTAACTGGGCGGGGAACGTCACCGCCCGTCCCGTACGGGAGGTCGCCCCCGCATCGGTCGAAGAGCTCTCCGCGGCCGTACGCAAGGCCGCCGACGACGGCCTGAAGGTGAAGGCCGTCGGCACCGGTCACTCCTTCACGGCCGCCGCCGCGACCGACGGTGTGTTGATCCGCCCTCAACTGTTGACCGGCATCCGCAAGATCGACCGTGAGGCCGGGACCGTCACCGTTGAGGCGGGCACCCCGCTCAAGCGTCTCAATATGGCTCTCGCGCGCGAGGGGCTGTCGCTCACGAACATGGGCGACATCATGGAGCAGACGGTTTCGGGCGCGACCAGCACCGGAACGCACGGCACGGGGCGCGACTCGGCCTCGATCGCCGCGCAGATCACGGGCCTTGAACTCGTCACTGCGGACGGCTCGCTCCTGACCTGCTCCGAGCAGGAGAACCCCGCTGTCTTCGCGGCCGCCCGCGTCGGCATCGGCGCCCTGGGGATCGTCACCGCGATCACCTTCTCCGTAGAGCCCATTTTTCTCCTCACGGCCCGCGAGGAGCCGATGACCTTCGACAAGGTCACCGCCGACTTCGACGAACTCTTCACGGAGAACGAGCACTTCGAGTTCTACTGGTTCCCGCACACCGGCAACTGCAACACCAAGCGCAACAACCGCAGCGCCGGTCCCGAGAAGCCGGTCGGGCAGCTGAGCGGCTGGATCGAGGACGAGTTCCTCTCCAACGGCGTCTTCCAGGTGGCCAATCTGGTCGGCCGCGCGGTGCCCGCCACCATCCCGACGATCGCGAAGGTCTCCAGCCGCGCGCTGTCCGCGCGGACCTACACCGACATTCCCTACAAGGTCTTCACTTCTCCGCGCCGGGTGCGCTTCGTGGAGATGGAGTACGCCGTTCCGCGCGAGGCGCTCGTCGAGACGCTGCGCGAGCTGAAACTGATGGTCGACCGTTCGCCCCTGCGGGTCAGTTTCCCCGTCGAGGTGCGCACGGCCCCGGCGGACGACATCACGCTCTCCACGGCGTCCGGGCGGGAGAGCGCGTACATCGCCGTCCACATGTTCAGAGGTACGCCCTATCAGGCGTACTTCACCGCGGCCGAGCGGATCTTCACCGCGCACGAGGGCCGCCCACACTGGGGCAAGGTGCACACCCGTGACGCCGAGTACTTCTCGAAGGTGTATCCGCGCTTCGGCGAGTTCACGGCCCTGAGGGACCGGCTGGACCCGGATCGGCGCTTTGGGAACGACTACTTGCGTCGGGTGCTGGGCTCGTAGTCGCGCCGGCCGTGGGCGTCGGGGTGTCGACCGGCGCCTGCGAGGCGGCACTCGAACTCGGCGTCGGCGTCGGCGTCGTAGCACCGCCGCTGTCCTGAGTGGCGCCACTGTCCTGAGTGGCGCCGGTGCTCGTACCGCCACCGGTACGGGGACTGCCGTCGCCGGCGGACGGCTCCCTGGACGAGGACCCGGTCGAAGGCGTCGTACTGGGCTCCGACTTGGAACGGGAACCGCTGCTCTTGAGGGCGTCACCGACAGTCGTGCTTCTGCCGTCGCCGCTGAAGCTCCGCCCCGACACGAGTTCGTAGGTGGTGATGCCCGCCATGGTGACGCCGAAGACGAGCGCCCCGGCGACCACCGGTCGCTTCCAGCTCTTGACCCGGGCGCGGTAGACGGTGCCCTCGGTGAACTCGCCCGCGGCGGGCGCCCGCCGGGGCCCCGGCCTGGGCTTGGCCTGGACCGTCACATCGCGTATCTGCTCGCCGGTGCGCCTGAAGAAGTGCTGGAAGACGGTGCCTCCGCAGGTGGCGATCGCGCTCACCACTCCGGCGCCCAGGATCGTTCCGTACACCCCGAAGTAGGAAGCGAGTTTGGCCGCCACCACCGCGGCCACGGCGCTGCCCGCCACTTGCGGAAGGCTCAGGTCCACCCTCTTCTTCGGTTCCCCCTCCTTCGTCCTCGGTTCGTCGTCGGCATCCGACTTCTCACGCATTCCCGGACCTTGCCTGCCTTTCCCGTACTTGTTCGACCGACTGCACGAGAAAGGGACGGACAGGCGAAACATTTAGTTCCGTTTCTGGCGATTGCGTGAAGTTCGCCACGTTTCATGGTCACGAAAACGGCGCATCGGACGGCCAACTGCCACCCCCCGCCAGAAGTTGGGCGGCGCGCCGATCCACGCAGGTGGCCCGAATGGAGTACTGTTGCGAGCCCTGGGTCCGGACTCCCGCCAGGGTGTCCGGGGCCTGACAGGACCGCCGGGAGGGGGCTCGTTGCACAGGGTGATGGAGTTCGTCACTTAGCGTTGCGAATAGGTAACCGTGCCATAACGGCGACCCCGGGCCCGTGCCCGACACGCCGGGCAACTCGGCAAGGTTGTGGCAGGCTGCACCCGGGCAGGCCACACTCGACTAGCGGAAGCAGCGACGCACGTGACGTCGGCAGGCACCACCCGGGAGGTCCCCATGCCGGAACTGCGTGTCGTGGCCGTCTCTAACGACGGCACACGGCTGGTGCTGAAGGCTGCGGACAGCACGGAGTACACGCTTCCGATTGACGAGCGTCTGCGCGCCGCTGTACGCGGCGACCGTCCCCGCCTCGGCCAGATCGAGATCGAGGTGGAGAGCCATCTCCGCCCCCGAGACATCCAGGCGCGGATACGTGCCGGCGCGTCCGCGGAGGAAGTCGCCCAGCTCGCCGGGATCCCCGTCGACCGGGTGCGCCGCTTCGAGGGCCCCGTGCTCGCGGAGCGTGCCTTCATGGCCGAGCGTGCCAGGAAGACTCCCGTCCGCCGCCCCGGCGAGAACGCCGGACCCCAGCTCGGTGAGGCGGTCCAGGAGCGGCTGCTGATCCGCGGCGCCGAGAAGGACACCGTCCAGTGGGACTCGTGGCGTCGCGACGACGGCACCTGGGAAGTGCTGCTGGTCTACGTGGTCGCGGGCGAACCGCACTCGGCGAGCTGGACGTACGACCCGCCCCGGCGGCTCGTCCAGGCCGTCGACGACGAGGCACGCTCACTGATCGGCGAGTCCGACGACCTCGCGGCGCCCGAGCCGAGCTTCCCGTTCGTCCCGCGGATCGCCAGGCTGCCCCGGGACCGTCCGCTGGACCGTGCCCTGGACCGGCAGATGGAGCGGCCTAGCCTGCCGCCGTCCCCCGAGCCGGTCGAGGAGAGCGCGGGCGACCGCGACTCGCTCACCAGCCTTCTGGAGGCGGTGCCCAGCTTCCGGGGCGACATGGTGGTGCCCGAGCGGCCCTCCACCACGGAGCACCCGGCGACGGAGGAGCCACCCACCGAGCCCGAGGCGGAGGAGCCCCCGGCTCCCGCGGCCTCGGCCGGTGCCGGTTCCGCCTACGCGGACGTACTGATGCCCCGCTCGGTCGGCAGCCACCGCGACCGTCTCGTCGGCGCGACCGACCGCCAGGCCGAGGCCGACGGCGTCCGCCCGGGCCGCAGAGCGGCGGTCCCGAGCTGGGACGAGATCGTCTTCGGGACGCGTCGGAAGAAGCAGGACTAGTCAGTTGTACGAGGAGGGGGCCCGCATCCAGCCGGTGTGGGCCCCCTCGTCGTACCACTCGTACGACTGGCCGGTGCGGACCCCCTCACTACTCCTGGGGACGCCGTCACCGGGAACGTCGTTACTGGGGGCATGGCCGTTACTGAGGGTCGGGGCCCATCGCCACCGGCCGGCTGCCGTCCCGGGACCACTCCGACCAGGAACCCACGTACAGCGCGGCCGGGATACCCGCGACGGCGAGCGCCAGCACCTGATGGGCGGCGGAGACACCGGAGCCGCAGTAGACGCCGACCTCGGAAGTACCGGTCGAGCCGAGGGACTTGAAGCGGTCGGCGAGCTCGGCGGCGGGCAGGAACTCCCCGGTCTCCGTGACGTTCTCCGTGGTCGGCGCCGAGACCGCGCCCGGGATGTGCCCGCCGACGGGGTCGATCGGCTCGACCTCGCCCCGGTAGCGCTCACCCGCCCGGGCGTCGAGCAGCAGCCCCGTACGGGCGAGCGCGGCGGCCCCATCCGCGTCCAGCAGCGGCCGGGCGCCCGGCACCGGCTTGAAACTTCCGGCGGCGGGCGTCGGAACCTCCGAGGAGACCGGCCCGTTCCAGGCGGCCAGCCCGCCGTCAAGCACCCGCACCGACGGATGCCCCGTCCAGCCCAGCACCCACCAGGCGCGCGCGGCGGCCCACCCGGCGCCACCGTCGTACACGACGACATCGCGGTCCGCGGACACTCCGGCCGCCCGCATCGCCGCACCGAAGACCTCGAGGTCGGGCAGCGGATGGCGACCGCCGTCACCCGGCTCCCCGGCCAGTTCGGCATCCAGGTCGACGAAGACCGCGCCGGGGATGTGCCCTGCCGCGTAGGCGGCCCGGCCGTCGAAGGGGGCGGCGCCGGTGGCCGTGGCCACGGAGAGCTGCCAGCGGATGTCGAGCACGACCGGCGGGTTCGGTCCTGCCAGGTCGCTCGCGAGTTCGGAGGCGGAGATGATGGCGTTCATGGCCACCATCCTTGCGCACGGGGTGGCCCCGTCGTCCAGGTCCGGCTACTCTGCTCCGCCGGACAGGTCCGATCACCAGGCGTACGGGATCGGGCACATGCTGTACAGCTGACGGACACCCCTCGGCAATGGTGCGGAAACGGACGAGAAACGACACATCGGGCATCCTCCGCTCATGGACCGCTACGCGGCGGTGCCGTCGGGACGCGCAAGGTGACGGGTGGTGCGAGCATCGGCACGGGCGCGCGACTGCGGTACGCGTGTTGGGGCAGGCGGAAGGTGAACGGCCACCGCGAGGGGCCGAGGAGAGAGTGACGATGACCGAGGCACGGGAGTCGGCCGACCCGAACGGCACCACGCACGCCCGGCACGCGCCCGGCGTGCCCTGCTTGGTGAGCCTGATGGTGCACGGGATGGCCACGACCCAGGAGTTCTACGGAGAGCTGTTCGGCTGGGAGTTCCAGCCGGGCCCGCGCCAGCTCGGCCCGTATGCGCGAGCCCTGCTCGACGGCCACGAGGTGGCCGGTATCGGACAGCTGCCACCCGACCGGCATCTGCCGATCGCCTGGACGCCCTATTTCGCCTCGGACGACGTGAACCACACCGCCGAGTCGGTACGGCACTGCGGCGGCACCGTGGGGGTGGGGCCCCTGGACGCGGGCGAGGCCGGGCGGCTGGTGATCGCCTCGGACCCGACGGGCGCCGTCTTCGGCGTCTGGCAGACGGCGGCCCACCTTGGCACGGCGCTTCACGGGGTGCACGGCACCCCCGTCTGGATCGAGCTGGTGACCCGCGACACCGAGAGCGTCGTCAAGTTCTACCAGGGGGTCTTCGGGCACAAGCCGGAGCCGGTCGTCTCGGCCGACTTCGACTACGTGACCCTGCACATCGACGGCCGCCCGGTGGCCGGCATCCACGGCGTCGGCCGCGGCCTGCCCCGCGACCGCGGCCCGCACTGGCTGACGTACTTCGAGGTCACGGACGTGGACGAGGCCGTCACCCACGTCACCGACCTCGGCGGACACCTCCTCAAGGCCGCCCACGACTCGCCCTACGGGCGGGTGGCCGCGGTGGCCGATCCGGAGGGCGCGGTGTTCTCGGTGATCCACACCGAACGGTGATCCGCGCGGACCAGTGATCCGAGGATCACTCGGCGAACCAGGGCTTGCCGGCTCGTTCTGGAGTCGAGCCGGGGCAGCAGGCGGGCCGTCAGGTGACCGGCAGGACGTCCGGAGAGATGACGGAGGCGTGCGCGGAGACGCTGGTCATCCGGCGGCGATGGTGGCGTCGGCACAGCACCTCGTAGCCGATCTCGGCGGCTGGACGGTTCACGTCACCGACAACGACCTGCTCGCCCTCCACCACCATCTCACTACCCACGGTGCGAGCATTGTGCGTAGCACGCGCCCCGCACCAGCACATCGCCTGGACCTGAAGGGTCTCGATCCGGTCCGCCAGCTCGATCAGCCGCTGCGAGCCCGGGAAGAGCTTCGTACGGAAGTCGGTCGTGATGCCGAACGCGAAAACATCCAGACCCAGGTCGTCCACGACCCGCGCCAGCTGGTCTATCTGCTCCGGCGCCAGGAACTGCGCCTCATCCACGATCACATAGTCGACCTTGCCGCCCCTCGACATCTGGTCCACCAGATAGGCGTGCAGATCCATGCCCGGCGCCGCCTCGACCGCCTCCGTCACCAGACCGAGCCGCGAAGAAAGCTTTCCCTCCCCCGCACGGTCGTCACGCGTGAAGATCACACCCTGCAGACCCCGCGCCGACCGGTTGTGCCCCATCTGTAGCGCCAGCGTCGACTTCCCGCAGTCCATCGTTCCGGAGAAGAACACCAGCTCGGGCATGGGGAGTCGAGCACCTTTCGGCAAGAAGAGGGAGGGGGCGGACGGAGAAGGCAGACAGAAGGTGAGGGGTCAGGAACGAGCTTCCAGGAGCGGGACGAGCTGCTCCACCGGCGTCATCGAACCGTGGTTGCCGACCATCGCCGACTCCTTCGGTTCCCGCTCGGACGCGATGATCAGGACGTCGTCGCGAGCCGCCGCGACCACATCGCCGATCCTGGCGTACACCCGTTCGTCGATCTGGGGGCCGAACCAGCCCGCCGCGATCGCCTCGTCGCGCGACGCCACCCAGAACTGCTCGCCGAGCACCTCGCGCCAGCAGGTCAGGACGTCCGCCTCGGCGCCCGGGACGGCGTAGACATGCCGGGCGCGGCCCTCGCCGCCGAGCAGGGCGACCCCGGCGCGCAGCTCCCAGTCCTCGTCGAAGTCGATGCGGTGCTGCTCGTCGAAGGGGATGTCGATCATGCCGTGGTCGGCGGTGACGTACAGCGCCGCGCGCGGCGGCAGTTGCTCGGCGAGGCGCTGGACCAGGCGGTCGACGTACATCAGCTGGCCGCGCCAGGGGTCCGAGTCGACGCCGAAGCGGTGGCCCTTGCCGTCCACCTCGGCGTAGTACGTGTACACCAACGAGCGGTCACCGGCGGCCAGTTGTTCGGCCGCGAGGTCCATGCGCTCCTCGCCGGACAGTCGCCCGTGGAACGTTCCGCCACTCAGCGCGATCTTCGTCAGCGGGGTGTGCTGGAAGGTCGGTGAGGAGACCTGGGCCGTGTGCACGCCCGCCGCGTCCGCCAGCTGGAAGACCGTGGGGTAGGGCTGCCAGGCCCGCGGTTCCGTCCACGGGTTCCAGCGGAGCTGGTTCATCAGCTCGCCGGTCTTCGGGTTGCGCGCGGTGTAGCCCGGCAGGCCGTGCGCGCCGGGCGGCAGGCCCGTGCCGACGGAGGCGAGGGAGGTCGCGGTGGTCGCGGGGTAACCGGCGGTGATCGGCCGTCCTGTGCCACCCCGGGAACTCCCGAGCAGGGAGCTCATGAAGGGAGCCTCGTCCGGGTGGGCCTTCAGCTGCTCCCAGCCGAGACCGTCGATCAGGAAGACGCAGTTCCGGTCGGCCCCGGTCAGTTCCGGTATGACGGTGGTCATGCCGGGGACGGACATGCCCGCGGCGAGCGTGGGCAGCAGATCGGCGAGCGAACCCGCGCCGTACTCGGGGACGGGCGCGGAATCGATGGCCAGCGGTTCCGGGCGGTCCCAGGTCGGCAGTGCCATCAGCGGGTGATGTCCGCGGTCGCCTCGGAGAGGGACTGCGCGAAGGCGAGGGCCTGGCGCACCGTCTCCGGGCCGTCCCCGGCCTCACTGACGCGCAGGCTCAGGTCGTCCGCCGTCGAATTGCCCGTGTAGCCGTGGTCCGCCTCGCAGTTGGGGTCGCCACAGGCCGCCGGCTCCAGGTCGATGCGGGAGACCGCGCCCCAGCCGATGGTCAGGACGACCTCGCGGGGCAGGGTGCCCGGCGCGTACGACTCCGGGTTGGCGACGACTCGACTGACGACCACCGACGAGATCCGGCCGAGTTTCACGGACTCCGTCGACGTCGTGGCGTACGGGGTCGGTGAGGTCGTGTCCGCGTTCTGCTCGTCGGTGTGGCTCACGATGAAGCGGTTGCCGGTGAGGACGAGCACGGTGACGTGCCGGCGCACCTCGTTGGCATCGAACGTCGTCTCCTGGTGGACCAGGTACGACCGTATGGTCTCGCCGCCGATCGCGGCCTCCACCGCCTCGGCCACGAGGGCCGGGTAGTAGCCGCTGCGCTCGATCGCCGCTCGCAGCCCCTGGGTCGTCGTACTGGTCTTGGCCATGACGTCCATCCTACGGTGGCCCACTGACTGCGAGGCACCGCTCGCGGGTGTCTGTCGTGGACGGATCAGAACGAATCGCCGACGGCGGCGGGCCCGGGCTCGGCTCAGACGACGGGAAGCCTCCGGGGGCCGAGGTCGTCGCGGACGGGGGCGCGGGCCAGCCGCACGGTGGCGCCGAGCACGCTCAGGCCGCGCGGGGCGACCACCACGGGCTCCAGGGAGACGGCGACGACCTCCGGATGGTCGTCGACCAGCCGCGAGACGCGCAGCATCAGCTCTTCGAGGGCCGCCGTGTCGACCGGCGCCGAGCCGCGCCAGCCGAACAGGAGCGGCGCCGTCCGGATCGACCGGACCAGCGAGGTCGCGTCCCGGTCGGTGACCGGAATCAGCCGGTGCGCGGTGTCTCCGAGGAGCTCCGACGCGGCCCCGGCTAGGCCGAACGACAGCACCGCTCCGGCCGCCGGATCGATCACCGCCCGTACGACCGTGTCGACGCCGCGTGGTGCCATGCCCTGGACGACCAGCCGCAGCTCCTCCGCCGTGCCGAAGAGGTCGGTCAACTCCGCGTACGCCCTGCGCAATTGCTCCTCGTCCGCGAGATCCAGACGTACGCCGCCCAGGTCGGCGCGGTGCCGCAGGTGCGGGGCGGTGGTCTTGAGGGCCACCGGGTAGCCGAGGGTATGCGCGGCCGTGGCGGCCTCGTCGGGCGTCGGCGCGGGCAGCGCCCGGCGCACGTCGATGCCGTACCGCCCGAGCAGCACGCAGGCGTCCTCGGCACCGAGCGTCAGTCCGGTGCCCCGCGCGAGCAGCCCGTCGATCTGCTCGGCGGCGCCCTTCTCGTCGATGTCCTCGTACTCGGGCACCTTGCCGGGCTCGGCCACCTCCCGCCGCCACTGGGCGTACCTCACCGCCTCGGCGAGGGCCCGGACGGCGCGCTCGGCGGCGGGGTAGGCGGGGATGAGACGACGGTTCGCCTCCGGGGGACCGCTGACCGGAGTGGCCAGGCGTTCCGCGGGTCGGAGCGCCCGGTCGGCGCCGGGTGCCGCGGAGGCCGCCTGTGGTGCGGTACTGGCCGCCGCGGACAGCGCCTCCGCGAGCCCCCCGAGCTCGACGTGCACCACGAGCACCGGCTTCGCCGGGGCCGAAGCCGAGGCCGAACGCAGGGCCTTTGCCAGGGCCGCGTCCTGGGCCGACGTCTCCCCCACCGCCGGTATGGCGGTCACCACGACCGCGTCGCACCTGTCGTCGGCCAGCGCTTTCGCCAGCGCCCTGTGGAAGTCCGCCGCCGAAGCCGCCGTGGTCAGATCCAACGGAGGAAGCGGCCGAAGCCCTTCGGCGAGACACGCGTCGAACGTCAGCAGCCCCAGCGACTCCGAGTTCCCGAGGATCGCCACCCGGGGGCCGGGCGGGAGCGGCTGGCGTGCCAGCAGAAGCCCCGCGTCGACCAGCTCGGTGATCGTGTCGACCCGGATCACCCCGGCCTGCCGCAGCAGCGCGGACACCGTGGCGTGCGGCAACCGCGTGGCCCGTACGGCGTGCCCCTGCGGAGCGGCGGCGTGCCGCGCGCCCTGGACCACGACCAGCGGCTTCGCCGCCGCCGTCCGCCGGGCGAGCCGGGTGAACTTGCGCGGGTTGCCGATGGATTCGAGGTACATCAGGGCGACGTCCGTGTCCGGGTCGTCGTACCAGTACTGGAGTACGTCGTTGCCGGACACGTCCGCCCGGTTCCCGGAGGAGACGAAGGTGGATACGCCGGTCACCCCGGTGACGCCGCCGCCGCGCCGGTGCAGCCGGGACAGCAGGGCGATCCCGATCGCACCGGACTGGGCGAACAGGCCTATCCGTCCGGGGCGCGGCATCTCTGGCGCGAGCGAGGCGTTGAGGCGCACCTCGGGGGATGTGTTGATGACCCCGAAGGCGTTCGGCCCGATGATGCGCATCCCGTACGTACGCGCCTGGCGGACGAGTGCGCGCTGGCGCTCGCGCCCTGCGGAACCGCTCTCGGCGTATCCGGCGGAGACGACCACGAGCCCCTGCACCCCGTGCTCGCCGCACTCCGCGACGACCTCCGGGACGTACGGCGCGGGCACGGCGACGACCGCGAGGTCGACGGGCTCGCCGAGGTCGCTGATGTCCTTGATGGAGCGGTAGGCGGGAACTCCGTCGAGCTCCTTCTCCTGGAGCGCCTTGTTCACGGCGTACAGGCGCCCGGTGAACCCGGCGTCGCGAAGGTTGGTGAGGACACTGCGACCCACCCCGCCGGGTGTGCGCCCCGCGCCGATGACGGCGACCGAACCGGGTGCGAGCAGCCGCTGCACGGACCGGGCCTCGGCGCGCTGCTCCCGCGCGCGCTGCACGGCGAGCGACCGGTCGGTGGGTTCGAGGTCGAACTCCAGGCGTACGACGCCGTCCTCGAAGTGCCGCTTCTGTTGGTATCCGGCGTCCGTGAACACCTTGATCATCTTGGTGTTGGCGGGCAGCACCTCGGCGGCGAACCGGCGGATGTCCCGCTCCCGGGCGACGGCCGCGATGTGCTCCAGGAGGGCCGAGGCGACCCCGCGGCCCTGGTGGGCGTCCTGCACGAGGAAGGCGACCTCGGCCTCGTCGGCGGGCTCGGAGGCGGGCAGGCCGTCGGCATTAATCCGGTCATAGCGTACGGTGGCGATGAACTCGCCGCCGACCGTGGCCGCGAGTCCCACCCTGTCCACAAAGTCGTGGTGCGTGAAGCGGTGGACATCCTTGGCGGACAGGCGCGGGTAGGGCGCGAAGAAGCGGTAGTACTTCGACTCGTCCGAGACCTGCTCGTAGAAGCTCACCAGACGCTCGGCATCGTCGACGGTGATGGGCCTGATGCGAGCGGTGCCGCCGTCGCGCAGCACCACGTCGGCCTCCCAGTGGGAGGGGTACTCGTGCCGGTCCGACGAGGTCTGCATGGGCCCCAGAGTACGGCTCGCGTCCGACAACGGCGCGAGGCAGGCTAGGGGCACCCAAGTCGGATCCAGGCCGGGGTCCGATGCGGGGTTCGGGACAGGATCAACGCCTGCTCCGGACCCGCTTCACGTGTGGAACACTGGTCTAGACAACCCTGAACACCTGAAGGGCAGCATCACATGGCTGAGCGCCGCGTCAACGTCGGCTGGGCCGAGGGCCTCCACGCCCGTCCCGCCTCCATCTTCGTCCGGGCGGCCACGGCCTCCGGTATCCCCGTGACGATCGCCAAGACGGAGGGCAACCCCGTCAACGCGGCCTCCATGCTGGCGGTCCTCGGCCTGGGCGCCCAGGGCGGCGAGGAGATCGTCCTCGCCTCGGACGCCGAGGGTGCGGACATCGCACTCGACCGGCTGGCGAAGCTGGTGGCGGAGGGTCTCGAGGAGCTCCCCGAGACCGTCTGAAGATCCCGCCGCCCCCTTTTGCGCCTGAGCCGGCGCCGCTCTCGCGGAGCGGGGTGCTCGCCGCGGGGGTTCCTCAATTGATGGCAGGGGTGCTCTTCACATCAAAAGACGCCCCCCATACATAGTGAAGGGCTCGCCTGAAAACATCGGGCGGGCCCTTCGCTTTTCCGAATTACGGGCAGCGAAAGTAATCCCCCGCGAATTACCCCTCTTTGTATACGGCGCCGGTGTTAATGACGCAGGCCCGTCATGTTTACGGGATGTTGCGAAGTCCTCACACGGTCCGGACGATCTCCCCCGCCGGGAAAACGCAGCCGGTGCGCGACCGTCGCGCGCTCGGTGTGCAGCGCCGTGACCGCCCGCGCCCGCTCGCTGTCGCCGCGCGCCACCGCGTCCACGATCCCGCCGTGCTCCGCCCAGGACTCCGCCGGATTGGCCGGCGCCTCGACCGCGTACATCCAGGCGATCTTGTGCCGCAGCTGGGCCAGCGTGGAGGTCAGCGCGGGGCTTCCGGAGGCCTGCGCGAGCGTCTCGTGGAACCAGCCGCCCAGCGAGCGCAGATCCTCGCTGTTCCCCCTCCTGGCCCGCTCCTGCCCCAGTCTGACCAGGCCTCGCAACACCTTGAGGTGGGCCTCGGTGCGCCGCTGTGCGGCTCTGGCGGCGCCCAGCGGCTCCAGAAGCATGCGCATCTCCAGCAGGTCCGCGGCCTCCTGCTCAGTGGGCTCCGCGACGCACGCGCCCGCGTGTCGACGGGTGACGACAAAGCCCTCGGCCTCCAGGGTGCGCAGGGCCTCGCGCACCGGGACGCGCGAGACGCCGTAGCGGCGCGCGAGCAGTTCCTCGGTGAGCCGGCTGCCGCGCTCGTAGACACCCGCGACGATGTCGTCACGGATCGCCGTGCATACCGAGTGCGCGGGAATGCGCATGACCGGACCTCCGCCTTAATCCCCGCGAAACGCGGTCGATTGACGCTTGTTCATTGACTCTATTGCAGAGAGCCGGAATTTCCGATGGCGGGCCGGAATCCATGGATATTTTTTGGACAGACAGCCGTTCGAAACGACGAAGCCCCGGCTCGGGTGAGCCGGGGCTTCGGAAGTTCTGACGCCGGTCGTCAGACGTTCACGTCGTCAGACGTTCACTCCGTGCGAGCGGAGGTAGGCGACCGGGTCGATGTCGGAGCCGTACTCCGATGTCGTGCGTGCCTCGAAGTGGAGGTGGGGCCCGGTGGTGTTGCCGGTGGCCCCGGAGAGGCCGATCTGCCGGCCCGGGGTGACCGTCTGGCCCACGGAGACGCCGATCGACGACAGGTGGCCGTACATCGTGTAGGTGCCGTCGTGCATCTTGAGGACGATCTGGTTGCCGTAGGCACCACCCCAGCCGGCCGTGACGACCGTGCCGGAGCCGACCGCGTGGACCGAGGTGCCGGACGCGGCGTGGAAGTCGACACCGGTGTGGGTGCCGGAGGACCAGAGGCTGCCGCCGGTCTTGTAGCCGGTGGAGATGTACGAGCCGGTGATCGGCAGGACGAAGGTGTTGAGGCGCTTGCGCTCGGCGGCACGGGCGGCGTGCTCCTTGGCCTCGCGCTCCTTCTTCGCCTCCTCGGCGGCCCTCTTCCGCGCGGCCTCCTCGGCCTTCTTCTTCGCGGCGGCCTCGTCGGCGGCGTGCTGCTGGGCGGCGGCCTGCGCGTCGATCTTGGCGGCGACCGAGTCACCGATCGAGATGGCCTGGTTGAGCCCGGTCTGCTCGACGGAGGCGTCCGCCGCGAGCGCCGGGGCGGCCAGGGTTCCGATGACGCCGGTGGTGGTGAGCGCGGCGACGCCGACGGCGTTCGAGGTGGTGCGCTTCGCGCGGCTCGGACGACGGTGTTTCCCGGGGCCACAGGTGAACGCCATGGAGAGGCTGGTCCTTTCCTTCCCTCTCGCCTACCGGGTTAGCTGACGGGTTCGGAGCAGGAAGGTCTCCTACGGACCCCCTCCTGGGAGGGCGTCCGATTCACCCCAGGGACTGCGTATGGGTCCCCGGCTCCCCTGGCTCGCGCCGTACGGGGACTCGGCGATGACTGTCCGGTGCCGCGGGCGCGGCGCACTGCCTGACGAACAGCCGGACCGACGCTAAACGGGGCATCTTTCAATCAACAAACGGATCACGGCTTTTGTAGTGCATGCCACAGGGCAGACAGGCAACCTCCCTACCAATACGGACATCTTGGGGACGAAGTCCGGGCGAAAGAGGGCCCGGGCGACTCTTCAGTCACCCGGGCCCCTACGAAGTCGTGCGGTACTCCCCCGCGCTCTACCCCGCCTCTACTCCGCCGTCACGACGGTCACTTCACCGATTCCGAGGGCCTTGACGGGCTCCTGGATCTGCGCGGCGTCACCGACGAGGACGGTCACCAGGCGGTCCACCGGGAAGGCGCTCACGGCGGCCGCGGTGGCCTCCACGGTGCCGGTCGCGGCGAGCTGCTGGTACAGCGTCGCCTGGTAGTCGTCCGGCAGATACTGCTCGACCTGGTCGGCAAGCGTGCCCGCGACGGCTGCCGCGGTCTCGAACTTGAGGGGCGCCACCCCCACCAGGTTCTGCACGGCGACGTCGCGCTCGGCGTCCGTCAGGCCCTCGGCGGCGAGGGTGCGCAGCACCTTCCACAGGTCGTCGAGCGCCGGGCCGGTGTTCGGGGTGTCCACGGAGCCGCTGATGGCGAGCATGGCGATACCGGTGGCCCCCCCGGAGGGAGAAGGCGCGGCGGAACGCAGGACCTGGCCGAACGCCCGCACACCGTAGGTGTAGCCCTTTTCCTCGCGCAGGACACGGTCCAGGCGCGAGGTGAGGGTGCCTCCGAGGCAGTACGTGCCGAGCACCTGGGCGGGCCAGACACGGTCGTGCCGGTCGGCGCCGACACGGCCGATGAGCAGCTGCGTCTGGACCGCGCCGGGGCGGTCCACGATGATCACGCGGCCGGTGTCGTCGGCGGTCACCGGCGGCACGGGGCGCGGCTCGGCGGACGAACCGGTCCAGGCGCCCAGCGTCTCCGCGAGCAGCTCGTCGAGGTCGACGCCGGTCAGGTCGCCGACGATCACGGCGGTGGCCGTGGCGGGGCGTACGTGCCGGTCGTAGAAGGCGCGTACGCCCGCCGAGTCGATCTTCTGGACGGTCTCCTCGCTGCCCTGGCGCGGGCGCGACATGCGCGAGGTCGCCGGGAACAGCTCCTTGGAGAGCTCCTTGGCGGCTCGGCGGGCCGGGTTGGCCGTCTCGTGCGGGATCTCGTCGAGCCGGTTGCGCACCAGCCGCTCGATCTCGCTGTCCGCGAACGCCGGTGCCCTCAGGGCGTCGGCGAGCAGACCGAGCGCCTTGGGCAGGCGCGAGACGGGCACCTCGAGCGACAGCCGTACGCCGGGGTGGTCGGCGTGCGCGTCGAGGGTGGCCCCGCAGCGCTCCAGCTCGGCGGCGAACTCCTCGGCGGAGAGCTTGTCGGTGCCCTCGGAGAAGGCACGCGCCATGATCGTGGCGATGCCGTCGAGGCCCGCGGGCTCGGCCTCCAGCGGCGCGGCGAGCAGCACCTCCACGGCGACGACCTGCTGGCCGGGGCGGTGGCAGCTCAGCACGGTCAGGCCGTTGTCCAGCGTGCCGCGCTCGGGGGCGGGGAAGGCCCACGGCTTGGGCCGGCCCGCCTGGGGCTGCGGGTGGAACTCCATGGTCGCGAGCTCGGTCACTTCGCCGCCTCCTCGTCGTTGCTGGTGCCTTCGGCGTCAGTGGTCTCGGCAGCGATCGGCTCGTAGACGAGCACCGCGCGGTTGTCGGGGCGCAGGCGGGACTTGGCGACCTCCTGGACCTCCTCGGCGGTGATGTCGAGGACGCGCTGTACGGCGGTCAGGGCGAGCTGCGGGTCGCCGAACAGAACGGCGTACCGGCACAGTTCGTCGGCGCGGCCCGCGACCGTGCCGAGCCGGTCCAGCCACTGACGCTCCAACTGGGCCTGGGCGCGCTCCATTTCCTCGGCCGTGGGGCCCTCCTCGGCGAACCGGGCGAGCTCCTCGTCGACGGCGGCCTCGATCACCGGGACCTCGACGTCACCGGACGTCTTCACGTCCAGCCAGCCCAGGGAGGGCGCTCCGGCGAGCCGCAGCATGCCGAACCCGGCCGCGACGGCGGTGCGGTCGCGGCGTACGAGCCGGTTGTAGAGCCGGGAGGACTCACCGCCGCCGAGGATGGTGAGCGCCACGTCGACCGCGTCGGACGCACGCGTGCCGTCCTCCGGGAGCCGGTAGGCGGCCATCAGAGCACGCGCCGGGACCTCCTCCTCGACGACCTCGCGCAGCTGCTCGCCGATGACGTCGGGCAGCGAGCCGTCGCGCGGGGCGGGCTTTCCGCTGTGCCCGGGGATGGAACCGAAGTACTTCTCGACCCAGGCGAGCGCCTGCTCCGAGTCGATGTCCCCGACTACGGAGAGCACCGCGTTGTTCGGCGCGTAGTAGGTGCGGAAGAAGGCGCGGGCGTCCTCCAGGGTAGCCGCGTCCAGGTCCGCCATCGACCCGATCGGGGTGTGGTGGTAGGGGTGGCCCTCAGGGTAGGCAAGCGCGGTCAGCTTCTCGAAAGCGGTGCCGTAGGGCACGTTGTCGTAGCGCTGCCGGCGCTCGTTCTTGACGACGTCCCGCTGGTTCTCCATGGACTCGTCGTCGAGCGCGGCGAGCAGCGAGCCCATGCGGTCGGCCTCCAGCCAGAGGGCGAGCTCCAGCTGGTGGGCGGGCATCGTCTCGAAGTAGTTGGTGCGCTCGAAACTGGTCGTGCCGTTCAGCGAGCCGCCGGCCCCCTGCACCAGTTCGAAGTGGCCGTTGCCCTTCACCTGGCCCGAGCCCTGGAACATCAGGTGCTCGAAGAGGTGAGCAAGGCCGGTACGGCCCTTGACCTCGTGGCGCGAGCCGACGTCGTACCAGAGGCACACCGCCGCGACCGGGGTCAGGTGATCCTCGGAGAGCACCACGCGCAGGCCGTTGGCCAGGCGGTGCTCGGTCGCTGTCAGGCCGCCGGAGCCTGCCTCAGCTGTGGCCGTGTGACCCATGGGCATGTACGTCCCTTCGATCGCGAAAACTGCAGAATTCCTGCCGGTCCTGCCACTGTATGCAAGCGCGCCGACAGCTGGCGAAGTTCCCGCACCTCGTACGCCGAGAGCGAGAATTCCTGAGGTGGGAGGCCGGACTTCCGTTCGCCCTGAGCGATCGGAACGGGGCGCCGCGGGGCCCGTACGGACGGGTCGCGGTCGGCGTTGTCAGCGGGGCGGTCCACAATGGTCCGCGTCAGAACCCGCTCATGCCCCGGCAGAGACTGTGAAGGAGCCGCAGCAGCGATGGCCCGCCGCAGCACGAAGACCCCGCCGCCCGACGACTCGTACGAGGAGAAGATCCTCGACATCGACGTCGTGGACGAGATGCAGGGCTCCTTCCTCGAATACGCGTACTCGGTCATCTACTCGCGCGCCCTGCCGGACGCCCGTGACGGCCTCAAGCCCGTGCACCGCCGCATCGTCTACCAGATGAACGAGATGGGGCTGCGCCCCGACCGCGGCTATGTGAAGTGCGCCCGCGTCGTCGGCGAGGTCATGGGTAAGCTCCACCCGCACGGCGACGCGTCGATCTACGACGCGCTGGTGCGCCTGGCCCAGCCCTTCTCGATGCGCCTGCCGCTGGTCGACGGCCACGGCAACTTCGGCTCGCTCGGCAATGACGACCCGCCGGCCGCCATGCGTTACACCGAGTGCCGGATGGCCGACGCCACGTCACTGATGACCGAGTCCATCGACGAGGACACCGTCGATTTCGCGCCGAACTACGACGGCCAGGAGCAGGAGCCCCACGTCCTCCCGGCGGCGTACCCGAACCTGCTGGTCAACGGCTCGTCGGGGATCGCCGTCGGCATGGCGACGAACATGCCGCCGCACAACCTCGGCGAGGTCATCGCGGCCGCCCGTCACCTGATCCGCTATCCGGGCGCGGACCTGGACACGCTGATGAAGTACGTGCCGGGCCCCGACCTGCCGACGGGCGGCCGGATCGTCGGCCTGACCGGGATCAGAGACGCCTACGAGTCGGGCCGCGGCACCTTCAAGATCCGCGCCACGGTGTCGGTGGAGGACGTCACGGCGCGCCGCAAGGGCCTCGTCGTCACCGAACTGCCCTTCACCGTCGGCCCGGAGAAGGTGATCACCAAGATCAAGGACCTGGTCAACGCCAAGAAGCTGCAGGGCATCGCCGATGTGAAGGACCTCACCGACCGTGCGCACGGACTGCGCCTGGTCATCGAGATCAAGAACGGCTTCGTGCCGGAAGCGGTCCTGGAGCAGCTCTACAAGCTGACGCCGATGGAGGAGTCCTTCGGCATCAACAACGTGGCACTGGTCGACGGCCAGCCGCTCACCCTGGGCCTCAAGGAGCTCCTGGAGGTCTATCTCGACCACCGCTTCGACGTCGTACGCCGGCGCAGCGAGTTCCGGCGCGGCAAGAAGCGCGACCGGTTGCACCTGGTCGAGGGCCTCCTCGTCGCCCTCCTGGACATCGACGAGGTCATCCGCCTCATCCGCTCCAGCGAGAACTCGGCGCAGGCCAAGGAGCGCCTGATCGAGCGCTTCTCGCTCTCCGAGATCCAGACGCAGTACATCCTGGACACGCCGCTGCGCCGCCTGACCAAGTTCGACCGCATCGAGCTGGAGTCCGAGCGCGAGCGGCTCAACGGCGAGATCGACGAGCTGACCGGCATCCTGGAGTCGGACGCGGAGCTGCGTAAGCTGGTCTCCGGCGAACTGGCCGCGGTCGCCAAGAAGTTCGGCACCGACCGGCGCACGGTGCTCCTGGAGTCCGCGGGCGCCCCCGCCGCCACGGTCTCGCTCCAGGTGGCCGACGACCCGTGCCGGGTGCTGCTGTCCTCGACGGGGCTGCTCGCCCGTACGGCCAACGGCGCCCCCTTCGGGGAGGTCGAGGACGCCAAGCGCACCAAGCACGATCTGATCGTCTCAGCGGTGCCCGCGACGGCCCGCGGCGAGATCGGCGCGGTCACGTCCTCGGGCCGCCTGCTCCGGCTGAACGTGATCGACCTGCCGCAGCTGCCGGAAACGGCGTCGGCGCCCAACCTCTCCGGAGGCGCGCCGATCGCGGAGTTCCTGTCCTCCCTGGAGCCGGACGAGGAGGTGGTCTGTCTGACGACGCTCGACGAGTCCTCGCCCGGTCTGGCGATCGGCACGGAGCAGGGTGTCGTGAAGCGTGTGGTCCCCGACTACCCCTCGAACAAGGAGGAGTTGGAGGTCATCACCCTCAAGGACGGCGACAGAATCGTCGGCGCGGTCGAACTGCGCACCGGCGAGGAGGACCTGGTCTTCATCACCGACGACGCCCAGTTGCTGCGCTACCAGGCCTCGCAGGTCCGCCCGCAGGGCCGGGCGGCGGGCGGCATGGCGGGCGTCAAGCTCACCGACGGGGCGAAGGTGATCTCCTTCACCGCGGTCGACCCGGCGGTGGACGCGGTGGTGTTCACGGTGGCGGGCTCGCGCGGCACGCTGGACGACTCCGTCCAGACCACGGCCAAGCTGACGCCCTTCGACCAGTACCCACGCAAGGGCCGCGCCACGGGTGGCGTGCGCTGCCAGCGGTTCCTGAAGGGCGAGGACTGCCTCTCGCTGGCCTGGGCGGGCGCGGCTCCGGCGCGGGCGGCGCAGAAGAACGGCACACCGGCCGAGCTGCCGGAGATCGACCCGCGCCGCGACGGCTCGGGCGTGTCCCTGGCGAAGACGGTGTCGGTGGTGGCGGGCCCGGTGTAGATGAGTCGGCCGCTGAATCAGTCGGACTCTTCGAGGCCTTCCGGTTCCTGTTTCGGTTCCTGTACGTAACGCAGGACGCCCCACATGCTGTGCTCGTCGGCGTGTGGGGCGTCTTCTTTGCACGCCTCCAGCTCTTTACCCAGGGTGTCGGCGTCGATGCCGGAGCCGATGAGGACAAGCTGCGTGAGGCGCTTGCCCGTGGCGGCCCAGGGCTCCGGATAGAACCGCAGGAACCGCCCGACGGAGTGCACGGCGTAGCGGTTGACGCGGTCGTGGGCGCCGAAGTCGACGTATCCCTTGATGCGGTAGAGACCCTCGGGCCTGCTGTCGAGGAAGTCCATCAACCGCCGGGGGCCGAGCGGGACCTCGGAGGTGAAGGAGAGGGACTCGTAGGCCGAGTGCAGGTGGTCACCGTGTTCGCCACGATCGCCGTGGCCTGCGTGGTCGCCTTCCTCGTGCAGGTGGAGGTCGTCGAAGGACAACTGCCCGACACGCTCCTCGCTCGGCCTGCAGTCGAAGAGGAACTCGGGGTCGATACGGCCGTAGGTGGCGGGGACGACGGCGGCGCGGTCGACGAGATCCCGTACCGCGCGGAGCACGCGCTCGCCGTCGTCGGCCCGGTCGGTCTTGTTGACGACGACGAGGTCGGCCAGGGCGAGATGCCGGTCGATCTCCGGGTGCTTCTCACGCGTACCGTCGAACTCGGCGGCGTCGACGACCTCGACGAGCCCGCCGTACACGATCCGCTGATGCTCGCTGGCGAGCACCATCCGCATGAGCTCCTGAGGCTCGGCGAGGCCGCTCGCCTCGATGACGATGACGTCGATACGGGCCGAGGGCCGAGTGAGCCACTCGAGATAGCCGTCGAGCTCACTGACGTCGACGGCGCAGCACAGGCAGCCGTTCCCGAGCGAGACGGTGGAGTCACCGAGCGCTCCGGCCACGGCCATCGCATCGATCTCGATCGCCCCGAAGTCGTTGACGACGGCCCCGATACGGCTGCCTCCACTGCGGTGCAGGAGGTGGTTGAGCAGGGTGGTCTTGCCGGAACCCAGGAAACCGGCGAGGACGACGACCGGGATCTGCGCGCTCGCGTTGCGGGGCTGCCCCTCCGGGGTGAGCTCGGCAGGAAGAGTCCGGCCGTTGGAGGTCTGGCCGATGCAGGTCCGGCCGATCGGGACCTGCTGCGGGCTGGGCTGGCTCAACGGGCGACCTCTTTCACACCGACGCGTGCACCGGCTTGTGAACCGGCTCTTGGACGAGAGCGGCTCGTGGACCGGCGCTCGTACGAGGAATGGCTGCCGAACCAGGATACGAGTGGGAGGAAACGCCGCGAAGTGAACGATTGTTAGCGGCGCTCGCGGGGCACACGTTGGGCATGGCGCCTGGAAACGCGACCCGCACATCCCTCCGTGCGCCTCCTCTCCGCCTCCCTGCCGATCAGAGCCGCTCGGCAAAACTGGGAGACGGCAAGCGCCGCCCACCGCTCGCCGGTCCCCATATCCGTCGCCCCGCACCCGACGACCGGCGGACGGTCGCCTGATTCGGGGGTTGACATGGTCACACAGAAGCGTGGGATACGGGGGTTGGGGATCGCCGCGGCCGCGGGCATAGGCCTGGTCACAGGCGTACTCGCCACGCGCGCAGCGCAGCGGCGCGCACTCGATGAGCTGCACGCACGGCTGGAGCACCTGGAGCAGAACGCGCACGCACAGCATCAGGCCAACCTGGCCAACCAGCAGCGCCTGCACTGGGAGCTGTTGAGCAAGGCCATCGACAATCCCGAACTGGCCGAAGTACTGGACATCTTCGAGGATCCGGTGTCCCCCAAGAAGCGATGCCAGTACCTCTTCGCCAACGCCCTGTACACGAACCAGCTCTTCGCCTACCGGGTCGGCAACATCACTCGCGAGGAGTTCTTCGGGTTCGTCCGAGGGTTGCTCCAGAACCCCATCGTCAGGGAGTACTGGTACGCGACCCAGCACCAGAGGGCGACCATCGCCGACAACTCCGACGAGGCCGAACTCGGACGTCTGATCGACGATCTGCTGAGGCAGTTGGAGGAAGCCGACATCGACGAGTGGTGGGTCGTGGGAGAGCCGCCGACCGACTAGCCGAGAGGGTCACCAACCGATCGGCAACGAGTCGCCATATCGCCTCAAAGAGTCAATATCGCCCACGCTCCACCACTCTTGCAGGCGTCACTCGATCGAGTGGTAACGAAGCGATTAAAAGCGCCGTTTTCCCAGATACCCCAGGAGAAACTGCTGCGGCACCCCGCGACGGGTTGACCACCAGGAAACGTTGTCCCATTTCAACCGGTTGTCTCGTCGCAGCCCGCAGGGATGCATCGCCGCGCAACATCAGTGCGCAGGCAGCGAACCTTGAGACCAAAGGGAAAACAACAGTGAGTCAGATCATCCGTCGCCTTGGTGCACCTCCACGCGACCGGGGCAGCGCGGGCGGAGGGAACTGCCCGGACATCTTCGAGTTGTCCGACGGACGCTTCGCCATCATCGGCACGGATGTCACTGACTCACTCGACGCAGACCTCCCAGCAGACGCCTCCCGCGCCGACTACGAGCGCATTGTGGTCATCACTCGGGAAACCCTCGTTCGAGCCAAAGCGGATATCCCGGAGGCTTAGTCGCCCGGGCACCCCATCGCCCGCAGGTACGAGTGTCCCCGGCACCACGGAGCCGTGGTGCCGGGGACACCCCGTTTCAGGCGACCTCCGGCACCGCCACCGGCGGAACCGGCCCCACGTACCGTGCCGCCGGGCGGATGATCTTCGAGTCCTCCGCCTGTTCGAGGATGTTGGCGCTCCAGCCGATGACGCGGGCCGCGGCGAAGGTGGGGGTGAACATCTCGCGCGGGAGGCCGCACAGTTCCATGACCACGCCGGCGTAGAACTCGACGTTGGTGTGGAGTTCGCGGCCCGGTTTGAGTTCGGCCAGGATCACCTCCACCCGGCGTTCGACCTCCACGGCGAAGTCGATCAGAGGGCCGCCGAATTGCCGGGCGATCCCACGGAGCATGCGGGAGCGGGGGTCCTCGGTGCGGTAGACGGGGTGGCCGAAGCCCATGATGCGATCGCCCGCGAGGACCCGTTCGCGGATCCACGGGTCGATGCGGTCGGGGGTGCCGATCGCGTCGAGGGTGTCCAGGGCGCGGCTCGGCGCGCCGCCGTGCAACGGGCCCGACAGGGCTCCCAGGGCCCCCACCAGGCACGCGGCCACATCTGCCCCCGTCGACGCGATCACCCGCGCAGTGAAGGTTGACGCATTGAATCCGTGATCAATGGTTGATATCAAGTACTGCTCCACCGCACGGGCCCGCGCCGCGTCCGGCTCCGCACCGGTCAGCATGTAGAGGTAGTTCGCGGCGTACGGAAGGTCGTCGCGCGGCTCCACCGGCTCCAGCCCCTGCCCGAGCCGATACAGCGCGGTGAGCAGCGTCGGCACGGCCGCGCACGCCGCGAACGTGTCCGCGCGACGCCGGCCGGCGTCGATGTCGTACACCGGCCGGAATCCCCGTTCCGCGCCGAGCAGCGACAACGCGGTACGCAGTCCCGCGAGCGGTCCGGACGACCCGGTCGCCGCGGCGATCGCGGGCAGCGCGGCCCACACCTCGTCCGGCAGCCGGCACAGCGCCGCGGTGCGCGCGGCGAAGGCGGCGCTCCGCGTCGCGTCCGGCAGTTCGCCGTGGACCAGCAGATACCAGACGTCCTCGAAACCGCGGGTCTGCGCGAGTTCGACGGCCGAGTACTGGCGGTAGTGGTAGAAGCCCTCCAGCCCCCTGACGTCACCCAGTGCGGTGTCGGTGACGACGACGCCCGCGAGCCCTCGCGGCACCTCGACAGGGGCAATGGATGCGGTCGCGGCCCGATTGTTCGGCATGCTTTCCTCCCTGGACTTGATTCGACTGTCCATGCTTGACTCAATCCCTGTCAATGTTGATTTGATCAATACAATGATCCACGGATACGGTGGCATCCATGAGGGATCAAGAACCGGCAGCGTCGACGCACGAGGGCCGGCGACTCAGCACCAGGGAGACCGCCGAGCTGCTCGGTGTGAAGCCCGAGACCGTGTACGCGTATGTGAGCCGCGGCCAACTCAGCAGCCGACGCGACCCCGGCGGCCGCGGCAGCACCTTCGACGTCAAGGAGGTGGAGGCACTCGCCCGACGCAACAGGCGTGATTCCGGGGTGAGTTCGAGCACCGGCGGCGAGTTGTCCGTCCGCACCCGGATCACCCTGATCGACAAGGACCGGTACTACTACCGCGGCGTCGACGCGACCGAGCTGGCCGCGCGCCACTCCTACGAAGAGATCGCCGAATGGCTGTGGACCGGAGAACTGCGCCCCGGCATCACGTTCACCGCTCCGCAGGCGTCCGTCACCGCCGCCCGCCGCGCCGTCGACGCGCTGCCCGAGCACAGCGGCCCGACGGACCGGCTGCGCGTCGCCGCGATCGCCGCCTCGGCCGCCGATCCGCTCCGTTTCGACCTCTCGGAGAGGGCCGTCCTCGGCACCGCGCGCGCCCTCATCCCCACCCTCGTCGCCGCGCTCCCGCCCCTGCGCCACGACCAAGGCGCCGAAGGCCCGCTGGCCCACCGTCTGTGGTCGCGGCTGACCGGCCGAACGCCCGACGAGGCGTCACTGCGCGCGCTGGACACGGCACTCGGTCTGCTCGTCGACCATGACCTGGCCGCCTCGACGCTCGCGGTGCGGGTCGCCGCGTCGGCCCGGGCGCACGCGTACGCCGCCGTGTCGGCGGGCCTCGGCGTGCTGGAGGGGCCCCTGCACGGCGCGGCCAGCGGACTCGCCCACCGGCTGCTCCTCGACGTCCTGGACCAGGGCACCGCCGCCCCCGTGGTCGCCGACGAACTGCGCGCCGGGCGCCGGGTCCCCGGGCTGGGCCACCGGCTCTACCCCGGGGAGGACCCACGCGCGCGTGCCCTGTTCGCCCTCCTGGAGGAGGTCCCGGGCGCCGCGCCCGCCCTGGCGGCGGCCCAGGACATCGTGACCACCACCGCCCGCCACGCCCCCCTGCACGCCAATGTCGACCTGGCGCTGGCCGTGCTCACGGTCGCCTCCGGCATGCAAGCCTCCGCCGGGGAGACGGTCTTCGCCGTCGCCCGCACGGCGGGCTGGATCGCCCACACCTTGGAGGAGTACGAGGAGCGCCCACTGCGCATGCGCCCGAGCGGTCAGTACGTAGGGGCGCGGCCACCACAACCACTCCCCCAGTGAGCGCCCGGGCGCCCCAGCGCGTGCCGAATGCGCCCAAAGTGCGCCCCCGGATACGCGGTCGGAATTCACCCCGCACGAAGTCAGGTTAGGCTCACCTCTGTGAGTACGTGCACGACCGCGTCCCGGGACCTCGACGAGCCCCTCGCGGGGACCGCGGCGACCGCGAGGACATGGCTGCTCCTTGAACAGCCCGGCCCCTGGGGTGCCAAGGCGCTCACGTCGAGCCACCTGGACCCGGCGCTCGGTCGCGCGCTCGAAGCGGCCGCCCAGGACACCGGGGTGCGCATCGCGCTCATCCGCCGCCCCGGACGGCACGCCGACTGCGGTACGCCCGCCGAGCGCCATGTGTACGCGGCTCACACCAGTCCGGGCAACACCTGGCTGCACAGCGCCACGACGTCCACCCCCGAGCAGTTGCTCGACCTGGACTTCACCGCACTCGGCACGGGAAACCCCCAGACCTTCGACACGGCTCTCCAGGGGCGGCGCCACGCGGGCGACCCGCTCGCGCTCGTCTGCACCAACGGCAAGCACGACCGCTGCTGCGCCCTGCTCGGCCGGCCCCTCGCGGCCGAGCTGGCCGCCTCCGGGGTGGAGGGCGCGTGGGAGGTCACCCACCTCGGCGGTCACCGCTTCTCACCCACGCTGCTCGTCCTGCCGTACGGATACGCGTACGGGCGGGCCGAGGCCCACGCCGTCAAGGAGATCCTCCAGGGCGTCCGGGAGGGGCGCGTCGTCACCGAGGGATGCCGTGGCAACTCGGCATGGGAGCGCCCCGGGCAGGCGGCCGAGCTGGCCGTGCGCACGGCCGGCGGAGAGCACGCGGCGGACGCCCTCAGCGTCGTCCGCACAGAGGGCACAGCGCCGCGCTGGGAGGTGACCGTCGCCCACACCGACGGGCGCCTGTGGCGCGTCATCGTCGCGCGGGGCGCCTCGCTGCCGCCCCGCCCGGAGAGCTGCGGCTCGGCGCTGGGTTCCCCGGCCCGGATGGACGTGGTGGCCGTACGGGAGCTGTCCCGGGCGGCCGTCCCCGCGCCCTGCTGAACTCGGGCTCCCCCATGGGGGTCCCCCTACCCGTACCCCGCTGACCACGACCTCTGAGCAGCGACCCCCGCACCCCAATGACCACAGCTTCCCCACACTGCGCTCAAGAGATCCACCCCACACTCCCCACGGCGCGGCGCGCCCTCCCCCGTACGGTCATGGGTATGAGCCCCACTCCCCCCGCACGACGACTGCGCCTCGGTCTGCCGCGGCGGGTGTTCTCGCAGGTACTGCTGATGCAGGTGGCGATAGCCGCCGGTGTCGCCGTGCTCGCGACGGGGCTGTTCCTGGCCCCGCTCAGCGCCCAGCTCGACGACCAGGCCATGCGCCGCGCGCTCGCGATCGCGCAGACCACGGCGGCCCAGCCGCAGATCGCCAAGGACCTGCAGACGACCCTGCCGTCCGTGAACGGCCCCGTACAGATCGCCGCGGAACGCATCCGCAAGGCCAGCGGGGCCGAGTACGTCGTGGTGATGAACATGCACTGGGTGCGCTGGTCGCACAAGGACACCACGCAGATCGGCAAGGTCGTCTCGACCGACCCCCGCCAGGCCCTGGCCGGCAAGGACGTCATGGAGATCGGCAGTGGCACGCTGGGGCGCTCGGCCCGCGGCAAGGTGCCGTTGCGCGACGCCGAAGGGCGCATCATCGGCGCGGTCTCGGTGGGCATCAAGTACGACAGTGTGCGGGCCCGGCTGATCCATGCGATCCCGGGACTCTTCGCGTACGCGGGCGGGGCACTGGCCGTCGGTGCGTTCGCCGCGTATCTGCTCTCCCGGCGGGTCCAGCGGCAGACCCGCGACCTGGCCTTCTCCGATATCTCGGCGCTGCTCGCGGAGCGCGAGGCAATGCTGCACGGCATCCGGGAGGGCGTCATCGCCCTGGACCGCGCCGGCCGCGTACGCCTCCTCAACGACGAGGCGCACCGCCTGCTCGGGCTCGACACGGAGGCCATCGGGCAGCCGCTCGACGACGTGCTCGGGCCGGGCCGTACGACCGATGTGCTGGCCGGCCGGGTCAGCGGCACGGATCTGCTGACCGTGCGCGGTCAGCGCGTCCTGGTCGCCAACCGCATGCCCACCGACGACGGCGGCGCCGTGGCCACCCTGCGCGACCGCACCGAACTGGAGCAGCTCGGGCGCGAACTCGACTCCACGCGCGGTCTGATCGACGCCCTGCGTGCCCAGGACCACGAGCACGCCAACCGGATGCACACGGTCCTGGGGCTGCTGGAGCTGGAGATGTACGACGACGCAGTGGAGTTCGTCGGCGAGGTGGTCGGCGACCACCGGGTCACCGCGGAGCAGGCGACCGAGAAGATCCACGATCCGCTGCTCGCCGCCCTGCTGGTCGGCAAGGCCACGGTCGCGGCCGAGCGCGGGGTGGCCCTGTGGATCTCGGACGGGACCCTGCTGCCAGACCGGCTGGTCGACCCGCGAGGACTGGTCACCGTCGTCGGCAATCTGGTCGACAACGCACTCGACGCCGTCGCGGGCACCCCGCACGCGCGCGTGGAGGTCGAATTGCGCACCGCCGGACGCACGGCCGCGCTGCGCGTACGGGACACCGGGCCCGGGGTTCCGGTGGAGCGCCGAGAGTTGATCTTCACGGACGGGTGGTCGACCAAGAAGCCACCGGCGCACGGCAAGCGCGGGATCGGTCTCTCCCTGGTGCGTCGGTTCGCCGAGCGGCAGGGGGGGCAGCGCGGAGGTTGCCGAGGCCGACGGAGGAGGCGCGAAGTTCACGGTCGTACTGCCGGAGGCGCTCACGGAAGCCGGCCTCGCGCCGGGAGCGGAGCGTGAACTCGCCCGACCGGAACTCGTGCCAGGGCCGACGCCGTTCGCAGGACACACCACCGCCACGACCACGACCACCACGACCACCAAGGAGGAGCCGCGATGATCGAGGTGCTGGTCGTGGACGACGACACCCGGGTCGCGCGCGTGAACGCCGCGTACGTCGAGAAGGTGCCCGGCTTCCATGTCGCGGGCGAGGCGCACAGCGCGGCCGAGGCGCTGCACCGGATGGAGACCCTGCCGTACCTGGACCTCGTCCTGATGGACCACTACTTGCCGGACGAGACGGGCCTCGCGGTCGTCCAGGAGATGCGTCGGCGCGGCCACCAGACCGACGTCATCATGGTGACCGCGGCCCGTCACATCTCGACCGTCCAGGCGGCGATGCGGCAGGGCGCGCTGCAGTACCTGATCAAACCGTTCGCCTTCGCGGGCCTGCGCGCCAAGCTGGAGGCGTACGCGGATCTGCGCCGTACCCTCGACGGCGGCGGCGAGACCGAACAGGCCCAGGTGGACCGGATCTTCGGCGCCCTGTCGGCGAGCGCTGAGCCGAACCTGCCCAAGGGACACTCCCCCACGACCGCGGAGCTCGTACGCCACGCACTGGTGAACGCCCAGGGGCCGCTGTCCGCCCAGGAGATCGCCGAGGAGACGGGACTGAGCCGCCAGACTGCCCAGCGCTATCTGAAGCTCCTGGAGCGCACGGGACGGGCCAGGCTGACCCTCAAATACGGCGACGCGGGCCGCCCGGAGCATCGCTACGTCTGGGCGACCCGCACCTGAGGGCACGGCCGAAGGGGCAGAGGAAGGGGCGAGGGGAAGGCTGCCGCGCCCAATCTCAGCCAGTGGCGGCGTCACCCAATGGCGGCGTCAGCCAGCGGCAGCCTTCTTCACGAACTCCGTGGTGTATGTCTTGCTCAGGTCCACCTTGGCGTTCTTGATGTTGGGGTTGAACGCCTTGAGCACCCTTTCGACGGTCTCGGGGCCGTCCACGGGCATGACGCCGTCCTTGGTGAACATCGGCAGCGTGCTCTGGATGGCGGTGGCGTAGAGCGTCTTGTTGCCCTGGGAGTAGTCGGCGGGCATCTTGGCGGCGATCTCGGACGCGCTGTGCGTGGCCATCCACTTGAGGGTCTTCACGAAGGCGTTGGCCAGCTTCTGGACCGTTTCCTTGTGGCCGTTCACCCAGTCCGTCTGCATGTAGAGGCTGGACGAGGGGTACGGCAGGCGCCCTCAGACCGCACCGGCACCCGTCAAGGACCGCACCTCGGTCTCCGCGTGCTTGGCCGCATCCGGTGGCTCCGCCGAGGTGACCGTGCCCAGCCAGCCCGCGAGAAAGCCGAGCGGAATCGACACCAGGCCGGGGTTCTGCAGCGGGAAGTACTGGAAGTCCACGCTCGGGAACAGCGAATCGGGGCTCCCGGACACGACCGGCGACAGCAGGACGAACAGCAGCGCGGGCAAGAGGCCGCCGTATACGGCCCACACCGCGCCGCGCGTCGTGAAGCTCCGCCAGAACAACGAATACAACAGCACCGGCAGGTTTGCGGAGGCGGCGACCGCGAAGGCGAGACCCACCAGGAAGGCCACGTTGAGATCGCGGGCCAGCAGCCCGAGCGCGATCGCGACGACTCCGATGCCCACCGCCGCGGTACGCGCCACGGCGACCTCGCTGCGGGGCTTCGCATGCCTGCGTCGCAGCGAAGCGTAGAGATCGTGAGCCACCGATACCGAGGACGCCAGGGTGATTCCAGCGACGACCGCGAGGATCGTGGCGAAGGCGATGGCCGCGACGACCGCGAAGAGAACCGTTCCTCCGGCTGAATTGGCACCGCCGCCCAGATTGAGCGCGAGCAGCGGAACCGCCGTGTTCCCCGCCGTGTTCGACCCACGCACTGCCTCCGGACCGACGATCGCCGCCGCGCCGAAACCCAGCACGATCGTCATCAGGTAGAAGCCCCCGATGAGCCCGATCGACCAGACCACCGAGCGCCGTGCGGCCCGCGCGGTCGGCACGGTGTAGAACCGCGACAGGATGTGCGGCAGCCCGGCCGTGCCGAGCACGAGTGCGAGGCCCAGGCTGATGAAATCGAGGCGTGCCGTCCAGTCCCCGCCATACTTCAGCCCGGGTGCGAGAAACGCGTCACCGTGCCCGCTGCGCTCCGCCGCCGAACGCAACAGCTGATCGACGTCCCCGTGAAACCGCACCAGGACAAGCACGGTCAACGCGATGGAACCACTCAGCAACAGAACCGCCTTGACGATCTGAATCCATGTGGTGGCCCGCATCCCTCCCAGCGACACATAGATCACCATGAGCGCGCCGACGCCGATCACCGTCCAGTTCCGCGCCGCCTCGCTCGTACCTCCCAGCAGCAGCGCGACCAGGCTGCCCGCACCCACCATCTGCGCCACCAGATACAGAACGGACACGGTCACCGAGGAAGTTCCCACCGCGATCCGCACCGGCCGCTCGCTCATCCGGGCCGCGACAACGTCGGCGATGGTGAACCGCCCGCAGTTGCGCACCAGTTCGGCGACCAGAAACAGAACGACGAGCCAGGCGACGAGAAACCCCACGACGTACAACAACCCGTCGTAGCCATACAGCGAGATAAGCCCTGTGACCCCCAGGAAGGACGCCGCCGACATGTAGTCGCCCGAGATGGCAAAACCATTCTCCATCGGCGAGAACAACCGCCCGCCGACATAGAACTCCTCCGCCGAACCATGCCGGTTGCGACTCACCCATGTCGTGATCGCCAGCGTCACCGCCACGAACGCGCTGAACAGCAGCAGTGCCAGCGTCTGATGGTTGCCGGTCATCGCTCATCACCTCTGACGCTCCGCGTCAGCTCCTGGGTGTCCCAGCGCAGGTCGAGCGCGGCCCGGTCCCTGTGCAGCCGCGCATGCCGTGCGTACGCCCAGGTGAACAGGAACGTGGTGAGGAACTGCCCGAGCCCCGCCACCATCGCCACGTTCACGGCGCCGGCGACCGGCCGGGCCATGAACCCGGGCGCCGTCGTCGCGGTCACCACATAGCCCACGTACCAGGTGAAGAACACGGCGACGCCTGGGACCACGAACCTCAGGTACCGGCTGCGCACCTCCTGGAAGGCCGCACTGCGCTGCACCTCCAGATAGACGTCGGCCGCCCCGTCCGTGCGGCCTTCCTGCTCCGGGCACGCGGACGGCACAGCGGGAGCGGGCGCGCCCGTACCGTCCAACTCGCCCCAGCCTGAGGCGAGCGCGTCGTACCAGGGGTCGTCGAACCGGGCCTTCCCGGTGTCGCGACCGTCGTGCTTCTCCACCGAACTCTCCTTGTCCGCGGCCCTTTTCCGGCCACGCGCCCAAGGATGGACAGATCAGGAAGATCCCGGACTCTTCTCTCCGCGCTCTTCACCCCATCAGGTGACTCAGCTCGCCGGTGGTCGTACGAGACCCTTCCCATAGGCGTAACGCACGGCCTGAGCACGGTCCTTGAGCCCCGTCTTGGCGAAGAGGTTGTTGATGTGGGTCTTCACTGTGGCGGTGGAGACATGCAGCTTGCGGGCGATCTCCTGATTGGTGAGTCCCTCGGCGATCAACAGCAGCACCTCTGTCTCGCGCACGGTGAGCCCATCGGGCGCCTCCACGGGCGTATCCGCCGCGGGCTCCGGCTCCGACAGCCGCTCCAGCAGCCGCCGCTGGATGCTCGGCGAGAGCCCCGCCTCCCCGGACAGCACGCTCTCCACCGCGCGCACGATCTCGTCGCCGCCCGCGTCCTTGGTGAGATATCCGCGGGCACCCGCTCTGAGCGCGGGAAACAGCGACTCGTCGTCCGCGTATGTGGTGAGCACGACGACCTGCGTCCCCGGATGCTCGACGCGGATGCGCCGGGTCGCCTCGACGCCGTCGCAGCGGGGCATGCGCAGATCCATCAGCACGACGTCCGGGGCGAGTTCGGCAACGAGTGCCACGGCTTCGTCACCGTCCCTGGCCGCGCCGACGACCTCGATCCCCGGCAGCAGGCCCAGCAGCATCACAATGCCCTCGCGCACCACAGTCTGGTCGTCCGCCACCACGACCCGCGCCGGCTTTCCGGCCTCCTCCTCCGTCATACGGGCACCTTCAGCGTCACCACGAACCCCTCCTCGTTCGGCCCCGCCTCCAACGAGCCGCCCAGCAGCTCGGCACGCTCCCGCATGCCCAGCAGACCGTACCCGGCCCCCGCGCCGCTCAGCTCGCCGGGCGGCCCCCCCGAGTCCCGTACGTCCAGCGTCACTTCGTGCTCGTCGTACTCGAGCCGTACGTGGATCTTGGCGCCCGGCGCGTGCTTACGGACGTTCGTCAGAGCCTCCTGCGCCACCCTGCGCACCGCCTGCGAGGCCTCGGCCGGCAACGGCTGCCGTTCACCCGTCACGGTGACGTCGGCCCCGTCGGTCGTGGCGACCAGCTCGCTCAGGAAGTCCTCCACCGGGGACATCTCGCCCCGCAGGGCGGAGAGCGCTAGCCCGGTCTCGGCAAGCCCCTCACGGGCCATCCCCCGTGCCGCCACGACCCGTTCGAGAATCTTCTCCCGGTCGTCGCCCCGCTCGATCAGCAGCCGGGCCGCCTCCAGATGCACGAGCTGCGCCGAGAGGCTGTGCGCGAGCACGTCGTGGATCTCCCGTGCGATCCTGGCCCGCTCCGCGAGCGCCGCCGACTCCGTCTCGGCCGCTCGCGCCGCGCGCTCCTGGGCGAGCAACCGCTGGGCACTGCCGCGGGCCTCCGCGTCGAGGCGCAGCACGTATCCGGCCAGGGCGAGCCCCGTGGCGGTGGCCGCCGTGGTCAGCCACACGTCGTTGTTGACCGCCGCGTACGCGCTCAGCGCCACGGAGGTGGCGGGCAGCGCTGCCGCGAGAGGAAGCCTCTCTATGGCGCTGATGGCACACCCGCACCACAGGACGATGGCCGGAACCCGGAAGCCCATGTTCTCCCCCACCGTCGCGATCGCGAGCAGCAGCGCGAGCAGCCCCAGGGAGGGCAGCAGACGGTGTTCGAGCGTCGTCCGCCAGAAGGCCCAGGCACCGAGTCCGCAGGCAAGGACTCCCAGAACGGCCACCGCGGTGCCCCAGCCGCTCAGATCGCTGTCCGTGAACGTCGTCCACAGGAGCAGTCCGAGGGCGAAGAGGCGCGCGGCCCAGGCGAGGCCACGCCTGGCCATGGGCAATCCCGCTCGGGAGAGCGCCTCTCGGGAGGGCCAGCGCCTCCAGGAGTTCTCCGTCACACGCGTTCCTTCCACGAGGACTGGGGCACAGCGTCACCGTACGCCGCGCCCTGCGCCTCCACCGGGGGCAGCGACTGCGACCGCCAGACCAGGAGCGCGGAGCGGACCAGCAGGGTGACCGCGAGAGCGAGCAGCAGGGCGGAGCTGTTCTGGTGCACGCCCAGCAGGACCCCCATGCCGAACAGTCCCAGGCGCAGCCCTATACCCACGCCCCAGACGGCCGCGCTGGCCTTGGTGCTTTTGCTCCACACCGCGCCGTCCGGCGCCGCCCATATCCGTGTCGTCCATGCCCAGGCCACCCCGGTGGCCAGCCCGATGAGCAGTTCGGCCCCGAGAAGGAGGCTCGCCTCGGTCCGATGGTGCGGGTCGATCAGCCCCGGCTCCCGCAGAGCCATCACGGCCAGGATGGCCGGCACGATCCACCAGCGCCTGTCCGTGTTGATCCTGCGCGTACGGAACTGGCGTGCGACGACCAGAACAACTACGGCGAGGATCACCAGGGCATTGACGAGCCCGGACATCACGGCCTCCATCACGAGGAAGAGCGGGTACCGACAGCGAGCGCTGTCGACGCCTTCGACGCTACGGAAACCGGCAGGTCAGCAGATCGGAGCCGGGGTGGATCGTGGGTGGATCCGCAACCGCCCAGCACCTCCACCCGCGGGTGGAGTCCGGCGCGCCCCCGCTGCCCACCGGACGAGGTTCCAGCCGCTCGCCGCCCCGACCTGTCCCATCTCTGGGGCTCCACCCACCCGCAGCCGCCCCATCACCGGTGCAAGGGGCCGCACCGGTGCGTCGCAAGTCCGTCGCTCACGTTCGGATCCGGCAGCGGCTCCCTTGCCGACTCACGTCTGATCCGGCGGCGGGGGCCGACGCACCGGCACGGCCCGACCCACCCACAAGCGCAGCGCCTACGCGTCGATGCGCGACCGGTCCAACGTCGCCGCAGAGCTGGAGATGAACTCCTTGCGAGGAGCCACATCGTTGCCCATCAGCAGATCAAACACCTGCTCGGACGCCTCAAGATCCGAAATGTTGATCCGCCGCAGCGTCCGGTACCGCGGGTCCATCGTCGTCTCGGCCAGCTGATCGGCGTCCATCTCGCCAAGACCCTTGTAGCGCTGGATCGAGTCCTTGTAGCGCACGTTCTTGCGCTGCAGCTCCAGCAGCGTCTCGCGCAGCTCACGGTCCGAGTACGTATACACGTACTTGTCCTGCCCCTTCTTCGGCTGGCTCAGCTCGATGCGGTGCAGCGGCGGCACCGCCGCGAAGACCCGCCCCGCCTCGACCATCGGCCGCATGTACCGCTGGAACAGCGTCAGCAGCAGAATCCGGATGTGCGCTCCGTCGACATCGGCGTCGACGAGCAGGATGATCTTCCCGTACCGCGCCGCGTCGATATCGAAGGTCCGGCCGGATCCCGCCCCTATGACCTGGATGATCGCCCCGCACTCGGCGTTCTTGAGCATGTCCGTCACGGACGCCTTCTGAACGTTGAGGATCTTGCCCCGGATCGGCAGCAGCGCCTGGAACTCGGAGTTCCGGGCGAGCTTCGCCGTACCGAGTGCAGAGTCACCCTCGACGATGAACAGCTCGCTGCGCTCGACGTCGTCACTGCGGCAGTCCGCGAGCTTGGCGGGCAGCGAGGAGGACTCGAGGGCCGTCTTCCGGCGCTGTGCGTCCTTGTGCTGGCGGGCCGCGATCCGCGTACGCGCGGCGGCGACGGCCTTCTCCATGACGACCCGGGCCTGCGCGGCCGCGTCCCGCTTCGTGGAGGTCAGGAACGCCTTGAGCTCCTTCGACACCACGTTCGTCACGATGCGGCGGGCCGCCGAGGTGCCGAGGACCTCCTTGGTCTGGCCCTCGAACTGCGGCTCGGCGAGGCGCACGGTGACGACGGCGGTCAGGCCCTCCAGGGCGTCATCCTTGACGATGTCGTCTTCGGCGACGCGCAGCAGCTTCTTGGCTCGCAGCACCTCGAGCATCGTCTTGGTGACAGCCTGCTCGAAGCCCGCGACGTGGGTGCCGCCCTTGGGCGTGGCGATGATGTTCACGAACGACTTGAGGTTCGTGTCGTAGCCAGTACCCCAGCGCAGTGCCACGTCGACGCCGAGCTCACGGGTGACCTCGGTCGGCGTCATCTGCCCGTGCTCGTCCAAGACCGGGACGGTCTCCTTGAAGATGCCCTGCCCGGAGAAGCGGAGGACGTCGCAGACGGGCTTGTCGGTGGCCAGGTACTCGCAGAACTCGCTGATGCCGCCGTCGAAGCGGAAGGACTCCTCCCCCTTGCTGCCACCCTCGCCGAGCCCGAACTCGTCACGGACGACGATGGTCAGGCCAGGCACCAGGAAGGCGGTCTGGCGGGCGCGCTGATGCAGGCCCTCGAGGGAGAGCTTGGCATCCTTGAGGAAGATCTGGCGGTCGGCCCAGTAGCGCACGCGCGTGCCGGTGCGGGTCTTGGGGATCCGCTTGAGCTTGCGGAGCCCACTCGTCGCGTCGAAGGCAGCATCGGGACCGTCCGCCTTGAACGCTCCCGGGGTGCCACGACGGAAGCTCACCGCATGGGTGTGACCGCCGCGGTCCACCTCGACGTCCAGGCGGGCGGAGAGCGCGTTCACCACGGAGGCGCCCACGCCGTGCAGACCGCCGGAGGCCGCGTACGAGCCGCCGCCGAACTTGCCGCCGGCGTGCAGCTTGGTCATCACGACCTCGACGCCGGACATGCCGGTCTTGGGCTCCACGTCGACCGGGATGCCGCGGCCGTTGTCCCGCACCTCCACCGAGGCGTCGTCGTGCAGGATCACCTCGATGTGGTCGCAGTAGCCCCCCAGGGCCTCGTCCACGGAGTTGTCGATGATCTCCCAGAGGCAGTGCATCAGACCGCGGCTGTCGGTCGAGCCGATGTACATGCCCGGGCGCTTGCGCACGGCCTCGAGCCCCTCAAGGACGAGCAGGTGCCGCGCGGTGTAGTTGGAACCGTCCCGGTCTGCTCCGGTCAGCAACGCTGTGGACGGCACGGACGTGTCGGCGGTCACGCGGTTCGCTCCTCGCTGAATTTCAGATGGGGCCCTTTTGGGTAAGGGGCCGGCTTCGGTCACCGCTCAGAGGGTACCGAGGCCTGGTAGAGCCGTTGTAACGCCACCCTCGCATGAACTCAGACTAGTCCAGGGTCGTATGAGTGTTCGATCCCTCGATGGAGTGAAGTACATATCACGTTCCCTTCCAGGCATGAACCATTTAGGCTCCGGGCACGTCCTCATGAACAACCGGCAACCCAGCCGGGGGGACCGAACCTGACAGACTGCGCGAACCCGTAAGACACGAAGACACGCAATACGGCTCATTCGCCGCCACCCGGCAGCAGACAGCCGCCCCGGAAGAATTTTTCGAGGAAAAGCCACGAGCGGGAACGTTTTCGGCCTGGTTGGATGTTGACCCTGGTACGACAGCTCGTCGAGCTAGAGAAGAGGCGACGTGACTACTGTTCTGACCCCCGCGAGCCCGCTGACGGCCGCTGACCGCTGCGACCGTTGCGGCGCCCAGGCATATCTGCGCGTCGTCCTCCTCAGCGGCGGTGAACTGCTCTTCTGTGCCCACCACGGGCGCAAATTTGAGCCGGAACTCAAGAAGATCGCCGCTGAGATACAGGACGAGACGGAGCGACTGACGTCGGTCCCGGCGACGTCCAACGACGAAGAGCGCTGACACTTCGCATCAACGACGAGCCAGCTCCGGCATAGGCCGGTGTACGGGCGGCCACCCCTGCTACTGGGGGTGGCCGCCCGTATGCGTACCGCGTCCGCGTGGCCCCCTGTGACCGTAGGGCTCCCGCGGACTCCACGCGCCGACGGCTCGCGCAGTGCCTCCGTAGGCTTCATGTACCCAGGGTTCGCACAGCGCGTCCACGGGCTTCACGCACCCGCGGCTCACCGCCTCGGCCTCCGGGGCCCACGTGCCCACGGCTCGTACGGGCGCCTCCACACACTCCACGCGCCCACGGCTCATACGGCCTCCGCGAGCTCGAAACGGCGGCCTTCCCGTACCGCTGCCGCCCGCCGCGCCCTCAGCGGCTCGGGCCCAGCTTTCTGATGACGTCCGAGACGCGCGCGTAGACCCCGGGGCTTCCTGCCTGCGCGCAGCCGTTGCCCCACGACACAAGCCCGATCAGCCGCCCCTTGGCTACCAGCGGGCCGCCGCTGTCGCCCTGGCAGGCATCCCGCCCGCCCGCGGTCTCCCCGGAGCACAGCATGGAGCCGGCCCGATAGGTTCCGTCGACGCCGCCCGGATACGCCCGCTCACAGACGGCGTCGGACAGCACCTTCACGGACGCGGCCCGCAGACTGAGCACGTAGTCGCCGGCTCCCGTCGTATCGCCCCAGCCGTAGACCACAGCAGTCGTATCGGGTGCGTACGCGGGATCCCCGGAGGGGGCCATGCGAATGACCGAGCTCTCGGGCAGCGGGGAGGCGAGGGTGAGTACGGCGAAGTCCCCGGCGTTCGTGGCGGCGTCGTACTCCGGGTTGACCCAGGTGTCTCGCACCGGGACCTCCTTGCCCTTGGTGGACAGCAGGTCGGTACGGTCCGCAATAACCTTCAGGTCGCGGATCTGTTGCGGTGGCGCCCCCAGCACGACCGGACTCAGACAGTGGGCCGCGGTCAGCACTTGCGACGGGCCGATGACCACGCCGCCGCAGAATTGCCCCGCCCGCGTACCCCCGAACCGGTCACGGCTGGACAGCGCGACCATCCACGGACTCTGGGAGATGTCGACCGGATAGCCCCCGATGATGACGTCATTGGTCGCGGCCGGGGCGGGGGACGCCAGCGGTATCACGGCCGCGGCGACCGCAAGGGCCAGCGCTGAGGCGAAAGGGCGACGCATGTGCGCTCCTCACTCTGAGATGGTTATGGAACACCCAGAGTGATCCAGTACGCGACAACGCGCACTCCGCACACACACCGAGGGCCCGGCTCCCCAGCGGGAGTCGGGCCCTCGGTGTGTGTGCGGCCGAGATCTAGTCGAGGTAGTCGCGCAGCACCTGCGAGCGCGACGGGTGACGCAGCTTCGACATCGTCTTGGACTCGATCTGGCGGATCCGCTCACGCGTGACGCCGTACACCTTGCCGATCTCGTCGAGGGTCTTCGGCTGACCGTCGGTGAGACCGAAACGCATGGAGACGACGCCCGCCTCGCGCTCGGACAGGGTGTCGAGTACGGAGTGCAGCTGCTCCTGGAGGAGCGTGAAGCTGACCGCGTCGGCCGGGACGACGGCCTCAGAGTCCTCGATGAGGTCACCGAACTCGCTGTCACCGTCCTCGCCCAGCGGGGTGTGCAACGAGATGGGCTCGCGACCGTACTTCTGGACCTCGATGACCTTCTCAGGGGTCATGTCGAGCTCCTTGGCCAGCTCCTCCGGGGTGGGCTCGCGGCCCAGGTCCTGGAGCATCTGGCGCTGCACGCGCGCGAGCTTGTTGATGACCTCGACCATGTGCACCGGGATGCGGATGGTGCGGGCCTGGTCGGCCATCGCTCGGGTGATCGCCTGACGAATCCACCAAGTGGCGTACGTGGAGAACTTGTAGCCCTTGGTGTAGTCGAACTTCTCGACCGCGCGGATCAGACCGAGGTTGCCCTCCTGGATGAGGTCCAGGAAGAGCATGCCGCGGCCGGTGTAGCGCTTGGCCAGGGAGACCACCAGACGGAGGTTGGCCTCCAGAAGGTGGTTCTTGGCTCGGCGACCGTCCTCGGCGATGATCTCCAGCTCGCGCTTGAGCTTCGGGGCGAGCTTGTCGGCGTTGGCCAGCTTGTCCTCGGCGAAGAGGCCCGCCTCGATGCGCTTGGCGAGCTCGACCTCCTGCTCGGCGTTGAGCAGGGGGACCTTGCCGATCTGCTTCAGGTAGTCCTTGACCGGGTCTGCGGTGGCGCCGGCCGCGGCGACCTGCTGCGCGGGCGCGTCGTCCTCGTCCTCGTCGGACAGCACGAAGCCCTGGGCGCCGTCCTCGGCAGGCTCTTCGGCACCCGGCTTGCCCGGGGTCTCCTCGACCGCCTCGTCGTCGATCAGCTCGACGTCGTCCTTCTTGGCGGTGGTCTTCTTGGCCGCCGTCTTCTTGGCGACCGTCTTCTTCGCGACGGCCTTCTTGGCGACCGTCTTCTTGGCAACGGCCTTGTTGGCGGACGCGTCCTCAGCCGGATCGTCCGCGACGGGCACTGCCGGGGCGGCGGTGGCGGTGGCCTTCTTGGTGGTCACCGTCTTCGCCGCCACCGTCTTGGTGGCGGTGCGCTTGGCCGGGCTCTTCGCTGCGACGCTCTTTCGGGTGCGCTTGGGCTCCGCGGCACTGACCATCAGCGTCACACCCTCTTCCTCGAGGATCTGGTTGAGGCTGCGCAGTACGTTCTTCCACTGAGTGGCCGGAATCTGGTCAGCTTCGAAGGCCCGACGCACGTCATCGCCGGCGATCTGCCCCTCAGCCTTTCCCCGCTCGATGAGCGCCATGACAGAGACGGACTCGGCGATCTCCGGCGGGAGCGTACGGGATGTGCTGGCCGACACGAACAACCTCTCGGAACGTTGGAAAACGGCTTCCGGCCCTGTCCACCGTGGACAGGAGCCGACGACCGCCGACTGGGGATGGGTCGACGGCGCGGGCGGGGGCCGGGAAGATGCACAGCGCCGTAAACGGCGTCCGTATTCCCTCCTCGGCTGTCACCTCTTAGGTCATCGCGCAGTGCCGAGGAGCGTTACGCCCAATCTGCGTGGCCCGAGTCACACCCCGTAAGCACCCAAAAGCGACCAGATACGGTCAGAGAAGGTCAGCCGACGGACTCATCACCTCAAAACGATGGGTTCATCACCTCATCCGACGGGCTCATCGGCTCATCGCATCGCCGGGCCCCGCCGGATCCCGGAAGGATCCGACGGGGTCCGGCGGGAGATGGTTCGCCGGCCAAGCGATGCCACGAGAGGACACACGCGCCCCGACCGCGCCACTCTCGGGGCGCGGTCAGTGCTCGCGCGGTGCGGGCACCACGCGCTCCACCTCGGGATGGACGGTGAGCAGCTGCCGCATGGCCGTCTCGGCCGCCGCGCCGTCGGCCGCGGCCAGGGCGTCGACGATCCGGCCGTGGTGCGCCAGGGAGGTCTCGTTCGGCCGGTCGCAGCCGGTGACGGGGCCGCCGGAGACCTGGAGCGCGGCCGAGACGATCCCGGAGAGGTGCTCCAGCATGCGGTTGCCCGCGACCTGGATGAGCAGCGAGTGGAACTCCGCGTCGGCCCGCGAGAAGGTGAGCGAGTCACCCTGCGCCATGGCGTGGCCCATGATCTCGACCATGTCGCCGAGACGCTGCTGGACCTCCTCGCGCCCGTGCCCCGCGGCGAGGCGAGCGGCGAGCGGCTCGATCGTCCAGCGCAACTCGGTCAGCTCGCGCCGCTGGTCGTCGCGCTGCGGCCCGAAGGCCCGCCACTCGATGATGTCCGGGTCGAGGAGATTCCAGTCACTGACGGGGCGTACGCGTGTACCGACGTTGGGGCGGGCGCTGACCAGCCCCTTCGCCTCCAGGACGCGGAGCGATTCGCGGACGACGGTGCGAGAGACCTCGAACCGCTGTCCGATCTCCTCGGGGACGAGCGGGCGGTCCGCTCCCAGGTCGCCGGAGACGATCATCTGGCCCAGCTGCTGGACGAGCTGGCCGTGCAGTCCGCGTCCGCGGCTGCCCGCGGCGCGTCGGCCCACGCGGCCCAGCTCCGGCTCAGCACTCTCCCACGCGGAGGCGCCTACGCGTTCGGCACCAGGGGCCTCGGCATAGGGGTAGCGGTCTAGTTCGCCCGGGCCGGCCAGGCCGGAGTCTGCGGAGCGGGCGGCGGTCATCATGGTGTGCGCAAGGGTACTCACGGATCATTTGTCGGCGCTGTCTCCAACTCCCTTGAGGTCTTTGGTGAAAAGCACACGAAAGGGTGATCGCTCACCCCGTCGCAATTGACGCCTTATCGGAAAGAAATGGGCGTTCTCCGGGGAGTTGTGCGCACGGCGGGAACGGAAGGGTGCGGACAGTCGTCATCGGACCCTGCTCCGCAGGGTCGTGAGCAGATACACGCAGAGCAGAGCGGCCAGCGACAACGTCAGCGCACCGCCCACCGGTTGGGCGACCAGTCGCGTTCCCGCTGCCAGATAGTGCTCTCCCCCGAACGGCCACTGCATCAGCACGACCTCGCGCAGTCGCTCCGGAAACCCGACCGCCGTCCGTACGGACGGTCCCGCCAAGGTCTTTTGTACGAGGGGTACGACGACGACCGGGACGGCGAGCACCGCCGCGAGCCCGGCGGTGGTGGACCGGAAGATTCCCGCCGCCAGCACCCCCGCCCAGGCGCAGCCCACCATGAGGCCGAGCCAACTCGCGCTCAGAGGAAGCCAGTCGGCGGGAACTCCGGCGAGCTCCCGCCCGTAGACGATGTAGAGCACTTCGAGGTCGCAGCCCACCGTGAGGAAGGCCAGCGTCAGCGCGGTGGCCGAGGCGACGAGGAGTTTGGCGGCGAGCAGTCCCAGGCGGCGGGGGACGGTGCCGCGGTCCGCTGCCAGGGCGGGGTGGCGGAATTCCTCGCCGAAGGCGAGCGCCCCGAGCAGTCCCGCGCCGAGCGCCGCGGGCGGCAGGGGACATTGCCGCGGCCAAGCGGCCAGGAGCCGCGGCTGGGGTGTGTGACCGATTCTGGCCAGAAGTACGGACAGCAGGGCGGAGGTGACCAGCACGGCGGCCGCGACGAGGTATCCGGTGCCCACTCCGGCGGCACGCCGCAGTTCGTAGCGCAGCGGACGCAGCGGGCTCGGAGCTTGGCGTACGGCGATGGGGGGCGGAAGCGGGTGCGGGGCCTCCGCGGTCGGCGAACCGGCCGGGCGCGGCTCGTCTCCCCCATGCGCGTCGCCATCGACGGGCAGTGCGGCGCATGGCCCCATGTCACCGGTCTCGTCGGCGAGTTGGTGTACGAGGATGCCATGCCGGAAGGCGGTCTCACCGATGTCGGCGCATGTGCTGCCGTACACCGAGAGCCGATTGCCGTCCTCGCGCACGACCTCGACGGAACGCTGCGCGGTGCGGGCCTCCTTGGTGAGCACGGCGCCGAGACGGGCGGCGTGCGGACTGCAGACGGCCACCCGGGGGCGGAGCCGGGTACGGGCGAAGTCCACGGCCTCCTGGTCGGCGACGAGCCGACCCTCCTCCAGTGTGATGACCCGGTCGGCTGTCCGAGCGGCCTCCTTGGGATCGCCTGTGCTGAACAGCACGGTGCCGCCCTGGTCCGCGTGCGCGCGCAGAATCCCGTGCAGCCAGCGCCCTTCCGCGACGGAGAGCCCGTCGCCGGGTTCATCGAGGACGAGGGTGTGCGGGTCGGGCAGCAGTGCGCAGGCCAGGGCGAGGCGGCGGTCCATGCCGCGCGAGAGGGTGCCCAGGCGTTCGTCGCGCAGGCTGACGAGCCCGACCACTTCGAGAACTTCGTCGGCGCGCCGGACCGGCACACCGGCGGCAGCGCACAGCATGCGGAGCTGCCCGCGGACCGTGCGCGCGGGATGGCCCGGCACCTCGCCCAGGAGCACGCCGACTTCACGCGACGGATGTGCGATCCGGTGCAGCGGGCGGCCTCTGAAGTAGGTGATTCCGCGTCCCTGCTGGAGTTCGAGCATGAGCTTCAACGCCGTCGTCTTTCCCGCGCCCGGGGCTCCGAGGAGCGCCGTGACACGGCCCGCGCGCACCTCGAAGGACACGTCGTCGACAGCGGGCGGAAGCTCCTTGCGGGGGTTGCTGGTCAATCCGATGGCCTGGATCACTCACAGCAAGATAGCGCGACATTCCCGATTTTTCGGTCATCTTGCGGCCCGTCTCGGCCAGCTCTCACCCAACTCCCGGGACGCCCCGCTCCGGGGATCGATCCGGCCTGTCAGACCTCGGGGCGCAGCATCGGCGGATTGAGCAACGTGGCACCGCCGGCACGGAACAGCTGGGCAGGGCGGCCGCCCTGGCGCGTGGTCGTACCGCCCGTCGGCACGAGGAATCCCGGTGTGCCCGTCACCTTGCGGTGGAAGTTGCGCGGATCGAGTGCCACCCCCCACACGGCCTCGTACACGCGACGCAGCTCGCCGACGGTGAACTCGGTCGGGCAGAAGGCCGTGGCCAACGACGAGTACTCGATCTTGGACCGGGCGCGCTCCACACCGTCCGAGAGGATCTGCGCGTGGTCGAAGGCCAGGGGCGTCGCCTGCTCGCCGTCGCGTCCGTAACCGCCCTGCTGCAGCAGCTCCTCCACGGGTGCCCAGCGCGCACTGTTGGCGTCGCCGCCGGCCCGGGGCGCGGGCAGGTCGGGGGCCAGCGCGAGATGGGCGACGCTGACCACTCTCATGCGCGGGTCGCGCTTGGGGTCGCCGTAGGTCGCCAGCTGTTCCAGGTGCGCGCCGTTGTCCTGCGCCGGGGCGGACGGATCGTGGGCGCGCAGCCCGGTCTCCTCGACCAGCTCGCGCGCCGCCGCCTGCGCCAAGTCCTCGTCTTGCCGCACAAAGCCGCCGGGGAGCGCCCACCGCCCCTGAAACGGCTGCTCGCCCCTCCGTACCGCCAGCGCGCACAGGGCGTGGCGACGCACGGTCAGCACGACCAGGTCCACGGTCACGGCAAAGGGCGGAAAGGCCGACGGGTCGTAGGGCATGCCGCGATCATAGTCGTCTGCCTGACGATAAACACGCCCTTCGCCGGTCGCTTCCGCCATTGATCCACTTCCGTCCGGTACGGGGCCCACCGGCCCCTGCCGGTCGCCGTCCGAGGGACGCGTTCCGCAAGGTCACACTCCCAACTGCAGCCCGTCGGCCGCCTCCTCCACCATGGCGAGGCCGAGCCTGCTGATGCGTACGGAGAAGGGCGCGCCCGCGATCCGCAGCCCCGTCAGTCCGATTTCGCCCAGCGGCGCACTGCTGACCGGGCGCAGGGTCACCGTCCCGGCCGGGGCGTCGGGACGGATTCCCGCGAGGGTGGTGAGGAGCAGCACCCCGGCGGCCGACGCCGTGGCCGCCGGTCGGCAGGCCGCGGGATGCGGCAGCGGGAAGCCGCCTTCCGTACGCCGCTCGCCCGCGTACATCTCCGGCAGCCGGTACCCGAAGGCCTCGGCCGCCGCCAGCAGCCCCCGCAGCAGCGCTGTCGCCTCCTTCTCGTAGCCCCCGGCGACCAGCCCCGCGACGGCGGTCGCCGTCTCCTGGACGCGCACGGCGCCCCCTCGGTGGCCGAAGGGGTTGTGCGCCACCTCCTTCGCGCCCAGGCTGCGCAGCCCCCAGCCCGAGTCCATGGCCGGGCCACCGAGCAGCCGGGCGAGTTGCTCGTTCTGCGCCTTGTCGAGCAGGCCGGGCGCCAGCGCCCCGGAGCCGAGCAGCCCCGTGTCGAGGAGATGGACGGTGCCCGCACCGAGGTGCGGCACGAGCCGCCCGTCCGGGGCCCGGGCGGCCGCCGGTCTGCCGCCTCCCCGGTCTTCGGCCCAGAAGTCCTCGCGAAACGCGGTCCGCAGTCCCTGGGCCCACTGCAGCAGCTCCGCGCCACCCGGCCGACCGTGCGCCTCGAGCAGATCGGCGCCGAGCAGGGCCGCCCGATGGGCATGCGCCTGTGTCTCGCAGCGGAACGGACCGCCCGGGTGCGGGTCGGGCAGATAGGTGCCGTCGCCGACGGTGGCCCGCAGCCACGCGAGGCACCGCTCGGCCGCGGGGAGCAGTTCCTCGGTCTCCTGTTCCGGCAGCCCCCAGCGCCTGGCCTCCGCGAGGAGCACGGGGAACAACAGGGTCGCTTCGGTGGCCGTGCAACCCGGAGGCAGGTGCGGGCCCGCGTCCCGGCGCGGTCCGGGGATCAGGCCGGAATGGGGTCCCGGGCCCGCGATTTGGGTGCGGGCGAGGGTCCGCAGCGTGCCCGCGGCGAGCCGGGTGCCGAGCGGCAACGTCATCCGGGCCGCGGCCAGTGCCTCGGCCGGGGCCAGACCGCAGCGCCACGGTGCCCCTGCCGCGAGGTAGGTGTCCGACGGGTGCGTGGGGTCGCGCAGCAGCAGGGCCTGGAGATCCTCTACGCAGGTGTGCAGGAGCGCCTGGACCCTGGGGTCGTCGCCGACGGCGCGGGCCTGGGCGAGCGGGCTCGTCGCGCCGCGTCCCACGGCTCTGACGGGCCCCGCGCCGTCCGGCCGTACCCGCAGCTCCACGCTTCGGGTGCCGCCGGGCGGCAGTTCGAGTTCCCAGCGGAGCAGTCCCGCGGAGGCCAGGGCGTCGGCGGGCGGCGGGTCGGCGCTGACGACCGAGTTCCCCGTGGTGCAGGACCATCGCAGGCCCGAGTCGTGGACGCTGGCGCGCAGTTCGGGCCCGGCGCGGCCCGAGGCGACCGAGCCGAGCTCGGCGAGATCCGTGCCGAGGGCGACCTCGACGGGCAGGCGCAGGGGCCGAGAGGCCACGCTCTGCAGGGTGATCCGCTCCGTGCCGTCCGCGGAGCGCGTGCGCTCCACGACCACGTCCGGATCCGGGCCGCCGTCGGCGGACGCACGCACCGTCCCCACGAAGCGGGCTCGGTCGGCCGCGACCATCCGGGCCTGCACAACGAGCGGTTCGCGCCCCGCCACCCGCACCTGACAACGGGAGAGCATCCGCCGGCCCGCGCGGTAGAACCCCTCCAGTCCCCGGCCGGTCAGCTGTCCCTGCTCCGTGGAGATCACCAGTCCCGGCAGGGCGACGCAGATCAGCGCGGTGTGCACTGGTGGCAGGTCCGTGGTTCGGCGCGGCCCGGGAAGCGGCGCCGGGCGGGCCGCCGGACCGCCTGCCGCCGCGAAGGGGCTCAAAGCGCTCTCCACTCCTGCGAACCGGGCCTGTGAAGCCGCTCGCCGCGGGACGGGCCGCATCGGCCTGCGCATCGGCGGGAGGGCGCCGTCGGGGTCGGAGGACGGGTGGGGCAAAGGCATGCGGCTTCCTCCGCGCTCGGTGCGCCCGGGCGCGCTCGGCGCCTGGTAGGGGGCTCCGGAGGGTCGAGGGCGTTCGGCGGCGCGGCCCGGCCGCGGACACCGCCACACAGGTGAACGGAACGGCCCTGCTCCGGGTCACGCCCTCGACCGGGTAAGCCGACCGAATGGCGGTGGGGTGGTCGGTGCGGCGTGCCGTGCGCGGCTGATACGGGGGCGGTGTGTACCAGCGTTTTGACATGCCGGTTCGGGGGCGCGCACCGTTCACCGATGCCGCGCGGGCGGGGCATGGCGCCGCGTCGAGCGGAGTGAGCCCCGGCTCCGGCGCCCGAGGAACGCCTCGCCTCACCCTGCGCGATGATCGCCGGTTCGCCCCGCTCCCGACACTCACGTCTCCTCCCCCACAACCCGCCGACCGCCCTCGCGGCGGGCCCGCGCCCGATCGCCGGCCCCCTCGGGCGCCCGCCCCGGTCCGTCCCCGGCGGGCGAGGTCTCATCGGTGGGTGGGCGCCGGCGGAGACTACCCGCCCCGGGATGACGACCACTCCTGTGCGCTCCCCCGCTCCCTGCCGTGCGTACCCTGCGGCGGCGACGCTTCGGGGCGCCGGGCGGCTCCGCGACATCGAGCGATGCCGGGCGATCAGCCCCCGACGGGTGTCCCGCCTCAGCCCCGGTGCGGTCGGTCCGCTCCGCTCGCAGGCAGCGGCGGATCGACTCCGGGTTGAGGCCCTCGTTGCACGCCTGGTGCAGGAGACGGGCGAAGAGGTAGTCGGGATCGGCGCCGAGTGCCATGGCGAGGGCTTCCCGGGCCTCCAGTTCGTCGCCGGTCGACCAGGCGACCCACCCGGCGAGGGTGAGGGGTGCCGCGGCGTGCTCGCCGTAGGCGCCGACGCAGCGGCGGGCCAGCATCCGCCAGAGGCGCAGGGCCGGGCCTGCCTCCTCGCCCTCCATCCACTCGGCGGCGCGGTCGCGGGTCGTGCGGTCCTGAAGGCCGAGGATGAGGGTGGCCGCCTCGTCGCGCTCCAGGAGTCCGTCATCGCGGAGGTCCGCCGGGCGGATACCGGACACGGGTGGGGCGTCGGCGAGGCGCTTCATGATCCGCCGGGCCAGCTCCAGGGCCTCTTCAGCCACATACGCGCGGCTCTCGTCGTCCAGGATCCTCGGGATCAGGGCCATGCTCGCCGTGTCGAGCACGGCCTCCTGCTCCCGTGCGGCCGCCCCCTCCCAGGGAGTGAGCCGGGCCGTGAATTCCCTGAGCGATCCGCGCACTTGGAGGCCCGCGTAGGTCGCGGCGGCGGCAAGGACGGAGGTGCCGGGCAATCCCATCGGCTCCCCCTCGGCCGAACAGCATCCCTGGCCCGGGCAGCAGTACGACCAGAAGCGGCCGTCGGAGATACAGAGGGCTTCGATCACGGGGACGTCGAGGCGGCCGCAGGCCGTCCGCAGCAACTGTGCGAGCGACCGCAGACGTTCCATGACGTCCCGCCCCGACTCTCCGGGCCCCGGCTCCTGACAGAGATAGGCGACCATGCTCTCGGGCCGGGCACCTCTGCGCTCGCTTCCCTTCACCAGGCCTTGCGCCAGCTGCTCGGCCACGGACGGCCAGTCGTCCGCCTGGGCGGGGATGCCGAGCCTCGCCCGCCCGCCGAAACGGCCGCGCCTCTCCCCGTCGTGCAGGGCGACCAGCACGATGCTGTCCTCGGGCCGGTACCCGAGCAGGTACGGCAGGGCATCGGCCAGTTCGGCCGGTGTACGCAGGGTGACCTGATGCTCGCCGGGCAGGTCGTGCCCTTCGCGCTCGGGCCGTCCCCTCTGCCCCTTCGGCGCGCCACCCGCACTGCGGTCGCCGTGCCCGCCGCACACACCGTCTCCCCCGTGCCGACCGCGCCCGCCGATGTCACTCTCGCCGGGTGTGCCGGCCGCTTCGCTGTGATTCGTCATGCCGTGACCATCCCGCGGATCCCGAAATTCCGCTTCGTCCTGTGGATAACTCTGACCATGGCCACGACATGAGTTGTCCACAATGCGGCGGCCTCGTTCGCGCGATGTCCGACCCATCGGGTTGCATGGGGCCATGAGCAACGACGACCCACGCCCTCCGGCCAACACGGACCTACGCAACGCCGACCTGCGCATCGCGGCCGATGCCGTACTCGCTCGCCTCGTCGGCGCTCAGGCGGGCGAGGCCCGGCTGCGCGAGGATCAGTGGCGCGCCATCGAGGCCCTGGTGGCCGACAAGCGCAGAGCCCTGGTCGTGCAGCGCACGGGCTGGGGCAAGTCCGCGGTGTACTTCGTCGCGACCGCGCTGCTGCGCGAGCGGGGCGCCGGGCCCACGGTCATCGTCTCGCCGCTCCTCGCGCTCATGCGCAACCAGGTGGAGGCCGCCGCCCGCGCCGGAATCCACGCGCGGAGCATCAACTCGTCCAACACGGAGGAGTGGGAGACGATCCAGGCCGAGGTGGCCGCGAGCGAGGTCGACGTGCTCCTGGTGAGCCCGGAGCGGCTCAACAATCCCGACTTCCGTGACCAGGTGCTGCCCAAGCTGGCCGCAGCGACCGGCCTGCTCGTGGTCGACGAGGCCCACTGCATCTCCGACTGGGGGCACGACTTCCGACCGGACTACCGCAGGCTGCGCACGATGCTCGCCGATCTCCCGCCCGGCGTTCCCGTGCTGGCCACCACCGCGACCGCCAACGCGCGGGTGACGGCCGATGTGGCCGAGCAGCTGGGCACCGGCGCCAGCACGGACGCGCTCGTCCTGCGCGGGCCGCTGGACCGGGAAAGCCTGAGCCTGGGGGTGCTGCAGCTGCCGGCCGCCGCCCACCGGATGGCCTGGCTCGCCGAGCGCCTGAGCGACCTGCCGGGCTCGGGCATCATCTACACGCTCACGGTGGCCGCCGCCGAGGAGGTCACCGCGTTCCTGCGCCAGAGCGGGCACACGGTGGCGTCGTACACCGGGAAGACGGAGAACGCGGACCGTCAGCAGGCCGAGGAGGATCTGCTCGCCAACCGCGTCAAGGCCCTGGTCGCCACGTCCGCGCTGGGCATGGGCTTCGACAAGCCCGACCTCGGATTCGTGGTGCACCTGGGTTCTCCCTCCTCCCCCATCGCGTACTACCAGCAGGTGGGGCGCGCGGGCCGCGGGGTGAAGCATGCCGAGGTGCTCCTCCTGCCGGGCAAGGAGGACCAGGCGATCTGGCAGTACTTCGCGTCGATCGCCTTCCCTCCGGAGGAGCAGGTGCGCCGCACCCTGGACGTCCTGGGCCGCGCCGACAGGCCGCTTTCGCTGCCCGCCCTCGAACCCCTCGTCGAGCTGCGCCGGTCACGTCTGGAGACGATGCTCAAGGTGCTCGACGTCGACGGTGCGGTGCGGCGCGTCCAGGGCGGCTGGATCTCCACGGGCGCGCCCTGGACGTACGACACCGAGCGCTACGCCTGGGTCGCCAAACAGAGGGCGGCCGAGCAGCAGGCGATGCGCGACTACGTGTCGACGACCGGCTGCCGGATGGAATTCCTGCGGCGGCAGCTGGACGACGAGGGAGCGACACCGTGCGGGCGCTGCGACACCTGCGCGGGAGCCCGGTTCGAGGCGTCCGTGTCCCCCGCGGCGCTCGACGCGGCCAACGGCGAGCTCGGCCGCGCGGGCGTCGACGTCGAGCCCCGCAAGATGTGGCCGACGGGCCTGCCGGCGGTCGGCGTCGACCTGAAGGGCCGTATCCCGGCGGGCGAACAGGCCGCACCGGGGCGCGCCTTGGGGCGGCTCTCGGACATCGGTTGGGGCAACCGGCTGCGGCCGATGCTCGCCCCCCAGGCCCCGGACGGACCCGTTCCGGACGATGTGGCGAAGGCCGTGGTCGGCGTCCTGACCGACTGGGCGAAGGGACCCGGCGGCTGGGCCTCGGGACAGCCTGACGCGCAGCCGCGCCCGGTCGGCGTCGTCACCATGGCCTCGCGGACCCGTCCGCAGCTCATCCGGTCGCTGGGCGAACGGATCGCGGAGGTCGGCCGACTGCCGCTGCTGGGATCCGTGGAGTACGTCGGCGAGGCCGTCGCGCGGGTCTCCCGGAGTAACAGCGCCCAGCGGCTCAAGGCGCTCGACGGGGCGCTGGCCGTGCCGCCCGCGCTGACCGCCTCCCTCAAGGAAGCGGGCGGTCCCGTGCTGCTCGTGGACGATGCCACCGAGACCGGCTGGACGCTCGCAGTGGCCGCGCGCATGCTCCGACGATCCGGGGCGCAGGGGGTGTTGCCGCTGGTCCTGGCCGTACAAGCGTGACCCATGTGTCGCCATCAAGAGCAGTGGGCAGGGATATACACGACGTATAGCCGGAAAACGGTCGGTGGCCCCAATTGCTCGTTGCCGCAACCAAGTTCGACAGGAAGAATTGAGGTCCGCTCCCCGCACGGCTCGCCCGTGATCCGGTAGGGCTCTGCTGCGGCGTGCGCTCCCCCAAGTCCGACCCCGCCCGCTGTGTGGGCGCGTAGCCGAAGGGAGGACCGTGACCTTCGGATTCGCTCCGTCCTCGGCGGCATCCATGTCGACGTCTGCCGATCTGTCCGCCGCTTCCGCCAACCCACTGGCCCGCATGCTCGAGCCCGCCGAATGGGCCGCCGCGGGGATTCCGCTGCTGCGCAATCCCCGGGAGGTCGTCAGCGGATTGCACGCACGGCACCGGCCGAGACCCACGACCGCCGTCGTGGCCGTCCTCGACGCGGAGGAACGGCTGCGGGCAAGCGCCTCGTTCACCCGGCGTCCGGCTCCGGCCGACGGCTGGATGTTCCGCAACGCCCTGCTCGCGCAGCTGCGCCGGGTCATCCCGCACGACCTGCGGCGCCGCACCCCGGTGCGCACGGCTGTGCTGCTCTACTGCCGCGAGGGCGACGCGCGTTGGACGGAGGAGGACGGGGCGTGGATGTGGGGGCTGCGGGACGCCTGCACGCTCCACGGGCTGCGCTGCGGGGCGTACATCACGCTGACGCACGACGGCTGGCAGGTTCTCGGCGAGGGCCGTGGCGGACGCCATCCGAACGCGGACTCACCACCGGAGCCCTTCGCCCTGTCCGCGGCACCGCCGCCGCTGCCGCGCACCGGCGGCGCCGCGTCGGAGGTGCTGCGCCGGGCGGCCGCCCGCTGAGCCGGACGGCCCTTGGGCTGCGGCGCCCGCCTGGTACCGGGCCCGCCCCAGAAGGGCCTGAGGGGGACGCGCCCCGTGGCCGGGCATGTCCGCCCACGCCATGGCGGCGCCACCTCAGCCCGCACAGCCGAGCTGGGGCAGCCCGGAGGACCGGAAGGGGAGACCAGAAACCGGACAACCCGTCGGCCGAACGGCAGCCGTCCGCCGACGGGGCAGCGCCGTAGCACTCGCGCGCACTCCAGGGACGCACCACCGTCCCCACAGGCATACGGCCACCTCCAGGGACGTACGGCCGTCCCCGCGGACGTACGGCATTGGCGCACGCCAACAGGCACCCCGTACACGGAGACGCACCCCAGAGGGACGTCCCCGTCACACACCGCCACCGTGGCCTCGGCGAGCAAGCACTCATCCCAGGCACACGACGTACAGGCACACGGACGACAGACGCACGAGCGACAGACGTACGAACTGCGAGCGCGCCAAAGGGACCGCTGTACAGGTGGTGCCGCAGCGGCACCACCGTCGCGCCCGGGACCTTGACTCCGAGCGAATCCCGGACGGTGTCCGGGATTCGCTCAGACCCCCGCGCCCAGCACCGAGTTGATCTGCTGCGGGTCGCCGCAGACGATCAGCAGGGCGCCGGCCCGACCGAGGGCCAGTGGCAGGGCGGTGGCGGCAGCGGCATCGGGACCGCCGTTGACGGCGACCACGACCACGGGACGGGAAGCGACCCGGCCCGCGACGGAGGCGTCGGCGTAGAAGACGTCGTCGCTCGCGTCGTGCTGCGCCCAGTAGGCGGCCTCGCCGAAGGAGAGTTCGTGCGCGGTCCACGGGTGCGGTTCGCCGGTGGTGATCACCAGCACCTCACCTGGGGCTCGGCCCGACTCCAGCAGCAGGTCGACGGCTTCTTCGGCGGCGTCCAGCGCACCCTCGACCGAGGCCGGGATCAGCTGGATCTGCGGGGTGACGGCAGCGGGTGCGGCCGCCGGGGCTGACGACCCCGGCGCGGCCACGACCGGCTCGCGCTGGGTGCGTTGGGCCGGCATGGGCCGGACAGGTCCCGGACGTCCGGGACGCGGCGGAGCCGCGGGACGGGGACCGGGTACGGGACGGGGGGTCGGCGCGGTGCGGCCACTGGCCGGAGTGGCGCGGGGACCCTGGGCACTCTCGTGAATCTGAGGCTCCTCGGGAATGAGAGGCATGAGCTGATATTTATCAAACGCCGGTGCGACTCGCATCGGTGGGTGGCACATGGGTGCGAGCGGAACCGTCAGAAATCGAAGCCGAGCTGACCCTCGATTTCCGGACCGCTTCCGTCCGCCCAGGTGCGGGCCTTCTTGAGGTGCCGCCACTGGGGCAGCGCATCAAGATACGCCCATGACAGCCGGTGGTACGGGGTGGGGCCCCGCTCCTCCAGTGCGGCCTTGTGCACCGGAGACGGATACCCGGCGTTGGCCGCAAAACCGAAGTCTGCATGGTCGACACCCAGTTCGGCCATCATTTTGTCGCGCTGAACCTTGGCGATCACCGAGGCCGCCGCGACGGCCACGCAGGACTGGTCACCCTTGATCACTGTGCGAACCCTCCACGGCGATCCGAGGTAGTCGTGCTTCCCATCGAGGATGACCGCGTCGGGGCGGACGGGCAAGGCCTCCAGGGCCCGCACTGCCGCCAGGCGCAGTGCGGCCGTCATCCCCAGGTCGTCGATCTCCTCCGGAGAGGCATGCCCCAGAGCGTACGACGTCACCCACTTCTCCAACTCCGCGGCCAGCGCGGTGCGCCGCTTGACGGTGAGGAGCTTGGAGTCGGTGAGACCTTCGGGGGGACGGCGCAGTCCCGTGACCGCGGCGCAGACGGTGACCGGGCCGGCCCACGCACCGCGGCCCACCTCGTCGACACCGGCAATGATCTTCGCTCCGGTCGTGGCGCGGAGGGAGCGCTCGACGGTGTGGGTGGGTGGTTCGTACGGCATGGCGCCCTCAGCCTACGCCGCCCGGAGCCTCACGCGACACCCAGGTTTCCCCGAGCAACCACGGCCCCGCGGCCGACATGAAGCCGACATGGATCAGACACCCATCTGTCCACCGATCAGACACCCGCCCGTCCACCGATCGGGCAACCGCCGATCAATCCACGGATCAGGCGCCCGTCCGACGCAGCAGCGGGACCATCAGCTGGTCGATCATCTCCTCCAGATCCCCCTCGCTCCATTCGCTCGCGCACACCTTGGAGCGATACATCATCATCGCCGGGATGGCGTCGAAGACGTACGAGTTGGCGGCGTCGGGCCGCGCCTCGCCCCGCTCGATACCACGGTGAACGATCTCCCCCAGCAGATGTTTGGTCGGCTCGACGACTCCGCCGATGATCACGCCCTGAAAGCGCTCAGCCTGCGCCACATCGCATTCGTAAAGCACTGAACGCAGCGCGAACCCGGTTTGCGAGTACATCGCCTCGCGCACCTGCCGGCACAGCTCCAGCAAGTCCTCCCGGACACTTCCGAGGTCGGGTGCCTCCGTCAGGCTCGGCAGTCCGGCCTTCAGAGCGTCCGCGACAAGATCCTCCTTGGACGGCCAGCGGCGGTAGACCGCGGCCTTGCCGGTCTGGGCCCGCGCGGCGACGCCCTCCATCGTGAGGCCGTTCCAGCCGACCGTACTGAGCTGCTCGAGCGCGGCATCGAGGATCGCGCGTTCGAGCACGGCACCGCGTCGGCGCAGGGAGGCCGCCTGAGCGGGGGCGGCCGTCCAACGCGAAGTAACCATGTGAGTGTCTCCGTTGTGCATGGGGGAGCGGGGAGTTCAGGGAGTGCGAGCGGGGAGTTCGGTGAGGGCGAGCGGTCAAGTGGCGACACGCGGCAGCGACTTCAGTGAACGCTTGCGTTCACTGTCGGGGACTCACTACCGTTGCCGCAACAGTGAACGCGAGCGTTCACTAACGCACTTGTGGGGGACCCATAGTGACAACCTCTCAAACCTCTCAGTTGATCCAGGACTCAAAGCCAGGAGCGGCCCGCCGGGAGGGGCATCCCGGCATCGCACTCGCCGTCATCGCGGCCTGCCAACTCATGGTGGTACTCGACTCGACGATTGTGAACATCGCCCTCCCGCACATTCAAGACGCGCTCAAGTTCAGCACGACCGACCTGACCTGGGTGATCAGCGCGTACACCCTCACCTTCGGTGGCCTGCTGCTTCTCGGCGGCCGCGCGGGTGACATCCTCGGTCGGCGCCGGGTCTTCATGACCGGCATCATGCTGTTCACGCTCGCCTCGCTGCTCGGTGGACTCGCCCAGGAACCCTGGCAGTTGCTGGCCGCGCGAGCCCTCCAGGGCGTGGGTGGCGCGATAGCGTCGCCCACCGCGCTGGCACTCATCACCACGACCTTCCCCGAGGGCCCGGAACGGAACCGGGCCTTCGCCGTCTTCGCCGCGGTCTCCGCGGGCGGCGGCGCCATCGGGCTCCTCGCGGGCGGCATGCTCACGGAGTGGCTCGACTGGCGCTGGGTGCTCTTCGTCAACGTGCCCATCGGTGTGCTGATCACCGTGCTCGCCCCGATGTACATCAACGAGTCCGAGCGCCATCCGGGGCGCTTCGACGTCGCGGGCGCGCTCACCTCGACGGCCGGTATGGCCTCGCTGGTGTACGGGTTCATCCGCGCCTCGGAGCAGGGCTGGCGCGACAGCCTCACGATCGGGTCCTTCGCCGCGGCGCTTGTCCTGCTGCTGGGCTTCGCGTTCATCGAGACCCGGGCCAAGGAACCGATCACGCCACTGAAGATGTTCGCCGACCGCAACCGCTCGGGCACGTACGCGATCATGCTCAGTCTGGCCGCGGCGATGTTCGGCATGTTCTTCTTCATCGTGCTGTTCGTGCAGAACGTGCTGGGCTACAGCCCGATCCAGGCCGGTCTGGCCTTCCTCCCGGTGACGGCGGCGATCGGCATCGGAGCGGGTCTGTCGCAGCGCTTCCTGCCGGTACTGGGGCCGAAGCCGTTCATGGTCGTCGGTTCCGCACTCGTCGCGCTCGGACTCGGCTGGCTGACCTTCATGAGCCCCGACAGCACGTACGTCGGCGGGGTGCTCGGCCCCATGCTGCTCTTCGCCTTCGGCATGGGCCTGAACTTCGTGACGCTGACCCTGACCGCGGTCTCCGGTGTCGCCCAGCACGAAGCGGGCGCCGCGTCCGGACTCCTCAACGTCACCCAGCAGGTGGGCGGTTCGCTCGGCCTCTCCATCCTCACCACGGTCTTCGGCTCGGCCAGCCGTGACGAGGCGAAGAAGCAGTTGCCGAAGTTCATGGCCGACGCCTCGCCCGAGCAGAAGGCGGAGTTCGCCAAGACCCACCAGCTGCCCGCTCCCTGGGGCCACGACGTGCTGGCCCACGGCATCTCGACCGCCTTCATCCCGGCCGTCGCGATGGCCGTGCTGGCCCTGGTCACCGCCACCCTGGTGATCCGGGTCCGCAAGAGCGACCTGGACGCCCTCGCCGGCACGGCGGGACCCGCCGGGGGCTGACGAGAGGGCTGCGGAGGCCGGACCCGGTCCGGGGGACAGACACGGCGAGGACGTGGTCCGGCCATCCGCAGGACGACATCCGGGGGCCCGGGCCTTGCGGGCGGCCCCACGGCACCGGGGCGGGGTCTGCAGGCCGCAGTACGGCGTCGGGGTGAGCCCCGCGGGCCCGCGGTACGGCACCGGGAACGCTGCGCTGGCGGCCGAACGCACCCCATGCAGCGCGCCACCCCACGGAGCCTGGCCACCGTGAGCCAAGCCACTGGATACGCGGGTGGAGCCGGGCTCATGCTGTACGGGCCGTACGAGGGCCTGTGCAGCCCCCGAAGCCGACGGGCATGCCGAGGGCCTGCCTAGCCTCTGGGCGGGCCCTGGCGCTCCCCTGCGGGGATCCCTCGGCGCCCCCGATCGTCGCCCCGCGGCCTACGCCGCCGCCGTCACCCAGCCCGGCAGGCTCTCCGTCCGCTCCATCCACTCCCCCGGCGGCGCCCCCGCCTTGCCGGAGGCGATCACGCCGCCCACGATGGCGCAGGTCGTGTCCATGTCGCCGCCGACCCGGGCGGTCGACCAGAAGGCCTCCTCGTAGTCGCCGAGACCCCTGGCAGCCGACCAGAGTGCGAACGGCACCGTGTCGTGCGCCGTCGTACGCCGCCCACAGCCCAGTACGGCGGCGACCGTCGCGGTGTCCCCGTAGTCGAGCATGTCCCGGGCGCGCCGCAGCCCCGCGCCCACGGCACTGCGCGGGACCAGTGCGACGACGCCGTCGAGCAGCGCCTCGGCGCTCGGCGGGCCCACAGGGTCGGCGGCCAGGGCGGCGGCCGCGGCGACGGCCATGGCGCCGACGACGGCCTCGCGGTGCTGGTGCGTGGTGTACGCCGAGATCTCCGCCTGGTGGACCGCCTGCTCGGGGTCGTCCGCGTACCAGGCCCCCAGGGGGGCGATCCGCATCGCGGCGCCGTTGCCCCACGAACCCTGTCCCTTGAAGAGGGCGGAAGCCAGCTCGCGCCAGTCGCCACCCTCCCGGACCTGCCGCAGCAGTCGGTTGACCGCGGGGCCGTACCCCCGGTCGAAGTCGTGGTGCTCGGCGAAGGAGCGGGCCAGTTCGTCCTGGTCGATGCGGCGGTGGCGGGCCAGAACGGCTACTACGGAGGAGGCCATTTCGGTGTCGTCCGTCCACTGCCAGGGGCCGGACGGCAGCTCGCGGCGCTGGAGCAGCGGGTAGTTCGCGGGCACGAAGAACTGCGAGCCCAGCGCGTCCCCCACCGCGAGTCCGCGCAGGCTGGCCAGGGCGCGGTGCAGGCGCCCGTCGGGAGAGGAGTCAGCGGTCATCGCCCTGCCACTCTATCCGGTGGTCTCCGTACGGTTCCGGATCACGCCAGCGTTCGAACGGCCGGTCAAGCGTGTACCTGCCGTCGTCCCCGAGAAGGAGCATCCGCATCTCCGCGTTCCCCGGGTTCGACAGCGACTCGAAATCCGCGACCGTCCAGTGGAACCAGCGCATGCAGAACAGCCGCATGGCCAGACCGTGGGTCACCAGGAGCACGTTCGGCGGGTGGTCGGGCGCCTCGAAGCTCCGGTACAGGCTCTCCAGGAAGCCGCCGACCCGGTCGTACACGTCGGCGCCGGACTCCCCCTGTGCGAAGCGGTAGAAGAAGTGCCCGTACGCGTCCCGGTAGGCCTTCTGGAGGCGTACGTCGTCGCGGTCCTGCCAGTTGCCCCAGTCCTGCTCGCGCAGCCGGGGCTCCTCGCGCACCCGTATGAGCTCGGGGTCGAGGTGGAAGGCGCGGAGCGTCTCGTGCGTACGGCGGTACGGGGACACGTACACGCTGACGCGCTCCCGGCCGAAGAGCTCCCGCAGCCGTTTTCCCGTCTCCTCCGCCTGCTGCCACCCCTTCTCGGTGAGCGCCAGAGCGTGGTCGGGCTCGCGTTCATAAACGGTGTCATCGGCGTTGCCCGCTGACTCTCCGTGCCGGACAAGGACGATACGCCGTGGTCGAACCATGCCAAGACCCTAAAACGGCTGACGGCCTATCGAGCACTCGTACGGGCTCTCTACGGTGTAGGTCACACTTCCGCGCCCCCGCGGACACCTGCGACAAGGGCTCCCGTCAGACGATCCAGCTGGGCTCCAGGGGCACGATGTCGCCCGCGAGGGCCGCGACGTCGGCCTCCGTCTGGGCGCGCAGCGCAAGCCGCTCCACGCGCTCTGCGCGGTACTTGCCGTGCTCGGCGGCCGACTGCCACATGGACAGGATCAGGAACTCCTGGCCCGGAGCCTCCCCGAACAGGCCGCGCACCATACCGGGCGAGCCCGCCATCGCGGGGTTCCAGACCTTCTCCTGCATCAGCGCGAAGTGCTCGGCCCGTTCCTCGTGGACGCGGCAGTGGGCCACCCGCAGCAGGTCGGCGTCCGTGAAGCGCGGCTCGAAACCGGTCTTCACGTCGAATCGGTGATCGAAGAGTCTGACCTGCGAGTCCTTGAAGGTGCCCGACTGAGCGGCGGCGAGCCGGTCGTGCGAGCGGGCCATGAAGGAGTCGTAGAAGGCGCGGCTCTCCCAGAAGGCGAAGATGTGCGCCACACCGGGCCGCCCCCGGCTCCAGCCCCCGCCCTGTCCCCGGAATCCCGGCTCACCCAGAAGCCCCGCCCACTTTCGCTGCCCCCGCTCGAAACCGCGGCGGTCCACCACGGTGCAGCGAATCCACTTGACCAGCACCGCGCCATGGTAAGGCCACGGAGCGTGGCATTGGTCACGCTCCGGCGGAGTGCACCCGCGCGAGCGCCCCCGCGCACGTGGCACGATGGACAATCGGCCTTGACCGCGGAGCAGTTGGGGCAGAGAGCATATGGGGAACGGGGAGGGGGAGTTCCAATGAACGGTCTCAACAAGGGCATCCGCAAAGTCGAGCTCGCGGCGAAATGGGACCCAAGTCCCGTCGGCGAGCCGGCGACCGACCTCGACATCATCGCGGCGACCTACGTGGCCGCCGACCCGTACGGAAGTCCCGCCTACGTAGTGCACTTCGACAGCCGCTCCCCGGACGGAACCATCTACCTCAACCGGGACAGCAAGGACGGCAAGGGCTTCGGCTGGGACGAGGTCATGACGCTGGAACTCGACCGTCTCAACAGCCGCTACACGCGCGTGGTGGTCGGGGTCCTGATCCAGCAGCGCTCCGGCCACAAGGTCTTCGCCGGAGTGCTCAACCCCGGCATACGCATGCGTGAGGGCTACACCGTCCTGGCGGAGGACGACTTCGGCGGCGTCCTGGGGGCGACGGCCGCGACGGTCGGCGAGTTCGTGCGCGACGACTCCGGGGAGTGGACTTTCCACCCCGGCATCCACGGCTACGACACGGACCCGGCGGCGTTCGCCCGGATCATGGGCAGTCGGCACGACTCCTGACACGGCCTCTCCCGGGACCGCCAAAGCGACTCCTCAGGGAGCGTGCCCCCGAAAGAGGCCTCTCCGTAGGAGCGAGAGAACGCCGAAGGGCGGCACGGCCGGTGGCCGTGCCGCCCTTCAGGGCTTCAGATCAGCTGCAGCCGCTGGTCGAGCCGCAGCCCTCGCAGATGTAGCAGGAGCCGGCCCGCTGCATCTTCGTACCGCAGGAGAAGCACAGGGGGGCGTCCGCCTGGATGCCCAGCTGCATCTCCACCAGTTCGGCACTGGTGTGGGCCTGCTTCGGGGCGGGCTTCGCCGCCTCGACCTCAGCCTTCGGGGTGGCGACGGCCTTCAGCTCCTGCGCGCGGGGCGCGGACTGGGCCAGGCCCTCGACGTCCACCTCGACATCGTCGATGGACGGCTCGTAGGAGCCCGTCTCCAGGTGACGCTGACGCTCCTCGGCGGAGTGGATGCCGAGCGCGGAGCGCGTCTCGAAGGGCAGGAAGTCGAGCGCCAGGCGGCGGAAGATGTAGTCGACGATCGACTGCGCCATCCGCACGTCCGGGTCGTCCGTCATACCGGCCGGCTCGAAGCGCATGTTCGTGAACTTCGAGACGTACGTCTCCAGGGGCACGCCGTACTGCAGGCCCACGGAGACCGCGATCGAGAAGGCGTCCATCATGCCCGCGAGGGTGGAGCCCTGCTTCGACATCTTCAGGAAGACCTCGCCGAGACCGTCGTCCGGGTAGGAGTTGGCGGTCATGTAGCCCTCGGCGCCACCCACCGTGAAGGAGGTGGTGATGCCGGGACGGCCCTTGGGGAGGCGCTTGCGGACCGGGCGGTACTCGACGACCTTCTCGACCGTCTCCCGGATGGTCGCCTCGGCCTTCGCGGTGACGGCGTCGGTCGCGGACTTCTCCTTCTCCTTGGTCTTCGCGGAGAGGGGCTGGCCGACCTTGCAGTTGTCGCGGTAGATCGCGAGCGCCTTGACGCCCATCTTCCACGCCTCGAAGTAGACCTCTTCGACGTCCTCGACGGTCGCCGTCTCCGGCAGGTTGACCGTCTTGGAGAGCGCGCCGGAGATCCAGGGCTGGATCGCGGCCATCATGCGGACGTGGCCCATCGCGGAGATGGAGCGCTCGCCCATGGCGCAGTCGAAGACCTCGTAGTGCTCGTGCTTGAGGCTCGGGGCGTCGATCACATTGCCGTGCTCGGCGATGTGGGCGACGATCGCCTCGATCTGCTCCTCCTGGTAGCCCAGGCGGCGCAGGGCCTGCGGCACGGTGCCGTTGACGATCTGCATCGAGCCGCCGCCGACCAGCTTCTTGAACTTGACCAGGGCGAGGTCGGGCTCGAGGCCGGTGGTGTCGCAGGACATCGCGAGACCGATGGTGCCGGTGGGCGCGATGACCGAGGCCTGCGCGTTGCGGAAGCCGTTCTTCTCGCCGAGGTGCAGCACGTCCTGCCAGGCCTCCGTGGCGGCGGCCCAGATCGGCGTGTCCAGGTCGTCCATGCGGACGGCCACGGCGTTGGCGTCGGAGTGCTGCTTCATGACGCGCTGGTGCGGCTGCGCGTTGCGGGCATAGCCGTCGTACGGGCCGACGACCGAGGCGAGCTCGGCGGAGCGCTTGTACGAGGTGCCGGTCATCAGGGAGGTGATGGCACCCGCGAGGGCGCGGCCGCCGTCGGAGTCGTACGCGTGGCCGGTCGCCATCAGGAGGGCGCCCAGGTTGGCGTAGCCGATGCCCAGCTGACGGAAGGCGCGGGTGTTCTCGCCGATCTTCTGGGTCGGGAAGTCCGCGAAGCAGATGGAGATGTCCATCGCGGTGATGACCAGCTCGACGACCTTGGCGAAGCGCTCGACCTCGAAGGACTGGTGGCCCTTGCCGTCGTCCTTGAGGAACTTCATCAGGTTCAGCGAGGCGAGGTTGCAGGACGTGTTGTCCAGGTGCATGTACTCGCTGCACGGGTTCGAGCCGTTGATACGGCCGGACTCCGGGCACGTGTGCCAGTGGTTGATCGTGTCGTCGTACTGGATGCCCGGGTCGGCGCAGGCCCAGGCGGCCTCGGCCATCTTGCGGAAGAGCGTCTTGGCCTCGACCTCCTCGATGACCTCGCCGGTCATGCGGGAGGTGAGACCGAACTTGCCGCCCTCCTCGACCGCCTTCATGAACGTGTCGTTCACACGGACCGAGTTGTTGGCGTTCTGGTACTGGACGGACGTGATGTCGTCGCCGCCCAGGTCCATGTCGAAGCCCGCGTCACGCAGGGCGCGGATCTTCTCCTCCTCCTTGACCTTGGTCTCGATGAAATCCTCGATGTCGGGGTGGTCGACGTCGAGGATGACCATCTTGGCGGCGCGGCGCGTGGCGCCACCCGACTTGATCGTTCCTGCGGAGGCGTCGGCACCACGCATGAAGGAGACGGGACCCGAGGCGTTGCCGCCCGAGGAGAGGAGCTCCTTGGAGGAGCGGATGCGAGAGAGGTTCAGGCCGGCGCCGGAGCCGCCCTTGAAGATCATGCCCTCTTCCTTGTACCAGTCGAGGATCGACTCCATGGAGTCGTCGACGGACAGGATGAAGCAGGCGGAGACCTGCTGGGGCTGCGGCGTCCCGACGTTGAACCAGACCGGGCTGTTGAAGCTGAAGATCTGGTGCAGGAGGGCGTACGCCAACTCGTGCTCGAAGATCTCGGCGTCGGCGGGCGACGCGAAGTACTTGTAGTCCTCGCCGGCCTTCCGGTACGTCTTCACGATGCGGTCGATGAGCTGCCTGAGGCTCACCTCGCGCTGCGGGGTGCCGACGGCACCGCGGAAGTACTTGCTGGTGACGATGTTGACCGCGTTCACCGACCAGAAGCCGGGGAACTCGACGCCACGCTGCTCGAAGTTGATCGAGCCGTCGCGCCAGTTGGTCATGACGACGTCACGGCGCTCCCACTCCACCTCGTCGTACGGGTGTACGCCGGGGGTGGTGTGAATGCGCTCGATGCGCAGTCCCTTGCTGGCCTTGGTTCCGCCCTTGGCGCGGGAACCTCGTGCCGGACCGCTCGCCGTCTCTGTCATGCCGCCTCCCTGTATCGGGCTAAAACGCCCTGAAGTGCCACGTTCTTCCCATGGCACGGTGTGTGTCTGATGCTGCGCGCGCCGCTACGCGGCCGCCCGCAACAGGTCTTTGGTCGCCACCGATGGGGGCCGAGTCGGCCCTTCCGTCAGTCGGCGGCGTTGGCGGGCACGGGGACTTGGACAGTCCCTCCGGACCCGCGGTCGCTTTCCGGGCGCTCCGCGTCCGCGGCTGCCTCGTCCACATCCGCCTCGCCCGCGTCTTCCTCGTCCGCGGCGGGGCGCTGCCTCGTCTCTTCCCTGAGTTCCACGATGGCGGCCTCGAAGTCCTCGAGCGAGTCGAATGCCCGGTACACGGACGCGAACCGCAGATAGGCGACGAGGTCGAGTTCCTGCAACGGGCCGAGTATGGCCAGACCCACGTCATGGGTGGTCAGCTCGGCGCTTCCGGTGGCCCGCACCGCCTCCTCGACCCGCTGGCCGAGCTGGGCGAGCGCGTCCTCGGTGACCGGCCGCCCCTGGCACGCCTTGCGCACGCCATTGATGACCTTGGTACGACTGAAGGGCTCGGTGACGCCGGACCGCTTGACCACCATCAGCGAGCACGTCTCCACCGTCGTGAAACGACGGGAGCAGTCGGGGCACTGGCGGCGCCTGCGGATCGACGTGCCGTCATCGGTCGTACGACTGTCGACCACGCGGCTGTCGGGGTGCCTGCAGAAGGGGCAGTGCATGGCTCCAACCCTCCTTCACAGCACGACTCATAGACCTCGCGAGACCTCTCGGGCCCCTCGAAGCAGCCCCAAGCATAGGCGATGACGGGAGGCTCGATGACCCGGGGGACCACAACTTCTGGGCCGCTCCGGCAATCCAACCACTAGATGTGGGGATCGACCCGTAAATTCGCCCAGGACGCGCGTGTCGCACACGTAATGGCATGTGCCGCTCGGCCATACCGATCCCGGGCACACGGGGATACCGTGGTCATCGCGCGGATAGGGGGCCGGTACCCGGCCGACGGAGTGCCGGATGGCAGACTGGGCCGCGGCCCAGATCCGTCGGCACGGTCATCGCCTCGGCGGTGAAGAGTACAGCAATAGGCCCTTTTGTCCGTCGGCGGCGGCGTCAGCTATACACCCAGAAACGTGATCACGTCAGGTAATCCACGATTTTTCACTCGAACGTGTGTTTGGCGCAACCTTTCGAAAGCAACTACCGTTGTCCAGCAGGGAGACCATCGAGAGGGGCCGACGTGACCACCACCGCAGACAGTGCCACCATCACTGCCCAGGACCGCTCCCAGGGCCGACTCGAGCCGGTGCATGCGATGAACGAAGCCACGAATCATGAGGGGCCCAAGCGCTCCCTGCCAGGGCGACCTCCAGGCATCCGCGCCGACAGCTCGGGACTTACGGACAGGCAGCGCCGGGTGATCGAGGTCATCCGGGACTCCGTGCAGCGGCGCGGCTACCCGCCGTCGATGCGGGAGATCGGACAGGCGGTTGGCCTCTCCAGTACCTCCTCCGTCGCCCATCAGCTGATGGCGCTGGAGCGCAAGGGCTTCCTGCGCCGCGACCCTCACCGCCCCCGGGCGTACGAGGTCCGGGGCTCCGACCAGTCCTCGGCACAGCCCACGGACACGGCGGGCAAGCCGGCCGCGTCGTACGTCCCGCTCGTCGGCCGTATCGCAGCCGGAGGCCCGATCCTCGCAGAGGAGTCGGTGGAGGATGTCTTCCCCCTCCCCCGGCAGCTGGTCGGCGACGGCGAGCTGTTCGTCCTCAAGGTCGTCGGTGACTCGATGATCGAGGCCGCCATCTGCGACGGGGACTGGGTGACGGTCCGCCGCCAGCCGGTCGCGGAGAACGGCGACATCGTGGCCGCGATGCTCGACGGCGAGGCCACGGTGAAGCGGTTCAAGCGCGAGGACGGCCATGTGTGGCTGCTCCCGCACAACGCCGCGTACCAGCCGATCCCCGGCGACGAGGCGACCATCCTGGGCAAGGTGGTGGCGGTGCTGCGGCGCGTGTGACAGCGCGCGCCGGGCGGGAGACTCCGCCCCGCCCCTGACCGGGCCCCGGGACCAACTGCGCCGGTTCCGGGGCCCAGTGCGTTGCCCTCCGGGAGGGCAGGCTGGGGACTTGGGAGCGTGCGGGGCACCCAAGGGTTCGCACGCAGGCCCCGAGGAATATGCGGCGCCCCCCGGAAAGTGCTCGCGGGGCCCGGGGGGGTGTTCGCAGACCCCGAGGGATTTGCGCGGGTCCCCAGGGAGCCCGGGGGGGATCGTCCGCCGGCCCCGAGGAACCGTCCGCCGGCCTCGGGGGCCCGGGGGCTCCGTTCGAGGGCCGGAGGCACCGCTCGATGGCCCGGAGGGATCGTTCGAGGGCCCGGAGGGATCGTTCGTGCGGCCCTGCGAAGAACATACGTCGGCCCCGAAGGATGTCCGCGGGCCTCGGGAGATCGTGCGCGGGCCCGAGGGCCCCGCGAGCGGTGTTCCTTGCCCGCGGGGGCACCGGAGGTGGACCAAGTCGGCCCGCTGAGGCACCCGGGCAGGCCCACCTCGACCCGAAGGCACAGCCTCCGTCAGCCCGCCACGGGGCCCCTACGGCTCCTCGGTCTCCCCCGCCTCCACCTGCTCCTCCACCTTCCGCGCCGCCTCGTCGATCGCGGTGAGCGACCTGCGCACCTGGTTACGGTCCGTGGTGTACCAGAAGTCGGGCAGTGACGCCTTGAGATAGCTGCCGTAGCGGGCCGTCGCGAGGCGCTGGTCCAGTACGGCCACGACACCTCGATCCCCCGTGGCTCGTACAAGGCGGCCGGCGCCCTGGGCCATCAGGAGCGCCGCATGCGTCGCGGCGACGGCCATGAAGCCGTTGCCCCCCTTGTCCTCGACATCCTTCTGTCGGGCGCTCATCAGCGGGTCGTCGGGACGGGGGAAGGGGATCTTGTCCATGACGACCAGCTGGCAGCTGGGTCCGGGAACGTCGACGCCCTGCCAGAGCGAGAGCGTGCCGAAAAGGCAGGTCTTCGGGTCGGCCGCGAAGTTCTTGATCAGCTCGCCGAGCGTTTCCTCGCCCTGCAGCAGGATCGGATACTCGGGGATGCGTGAGCGCAGCTCCTCCGCCGCGAGCTGGGCGGCCCGCATCGAGGAGAACAGGCCCAGCGTGCGGCCGCCCGCGGCCTGGATCAGCTCGGTGAGCTCGTCCAACATGTCCGCGCGGTCGCCGTCGCGCGCGGGGCGCGACAGGTGCTTGGCGACGTACAGAATGCCCTGCCTGGGGTAGTCGAAGGGCGAGCCCACGTCGATGCCCTTCCACTGCGGGAGGTCATCGCCCCCCGTGCCCTCCGGGGCGAGCCCCAGCGACGCCCCCACTCCATTGAAGTCACCGCCGAGCTTCAATGTGGCGGAGGTCAGGACGACCGAGCGGTCTGCAAAAAGCTTCTCCCTGAGGAGGCCGGACACGTTCATGGGAGCGACGCGGAGCGAGGCACCGAAGCGGTCGTGTCGCTCGTACCAGACGACGTCCCACTCGGAGCCGTTGGTGATCCGCTCTGCCACGTCGTGCACGGTCTCGACCGAGGCGAGGGCCTGCTTGCGCACGGCGTCCTCGTCCTGGACGGACTTGTCGCGGGTGGCGCCGATCGCCGAAATCACCGCACGAGCGGCGTCGCGCAGAGCCATCAGCGCGTATCCGAGATCCTCCGGGATCTCCTCCAAGCGCCCCGGGAGCGCGAGCTCCATCAGCCGCTCGAAGCCCTCGGCGGCGGTCTGCAGCTGGTCGGCCGCCTTCTCGTTGACGAGCCTCGCGGCACGGCGCACCGCGCGGTTGACCTGGCCGGGCGTGAGCTCGCCGGTCGCGACGCCGGTGACCCGGGAGACCAGCTCATGGGCCTCGTCGACGATCAGCACCTCGTGCTGCGGGAGGACCGGCGCGCCCTCGATGGCGTCGATCGCGAGCAGCGCGTGGTTGGTGACGACGACCTCGGCGAGCTTGGCGCGCTCGCGCGCCATCTCGGCGAAGCACTCCGCGCCATAGGCGCATTTGCTCGCACCCAGGCACTCGCGGGACGACACGGACACCTGGGCCCATGCGCGGTCGGAGACACCGGGGGTGAGGTCGTCGCGGTCGCCGGTCTCGGTCTCGTCCGACCAGTCCCGCAGCCGCAGCAGGTCCTGCCCCAGCTTGCTGGTGGGCGCGGCAGCCTCGAACTGGTCGAAGAGGCCCTCCTCCTCGTCCTGCGGCATGCCCTCGTGCAGTCGGTGCAGGCACAGATAGTTCGACCGGCCCTTGAGCATCGCGAACTCGGGGCGGCGGCGCAGCAGCGGATGCAGCGCGTCGACGGTCCGTGGGAGATCACGCTCCACGAGCTGCCGCTGAAGCGCCAGGGTGGCGGTCGCCACGACGACGCGCTCCCCGTGGGCGAGCGCGGGCACAAGGTAGCCGAGCGACTTTCCGGTGCCGGTGCCCGCCTGGACCAGCAGGTGGGAGCTGTCGTCGATGGCACCCGCGACGGCTTCGGCCATGGTCACCTGGCCAGGGCGCTCCGTGCCGCCGACGGCAGTGACGGCAGCATGGAGGAGTTCGGGGAGTGAGGGCTTTGTCATAGCGTTGCCAGCCTACGGGGCGCCACTGACAACCGGGCGATCAAGGCCCGGACGACGGACGCGATCAAGACGAGTGCGGGTCGGGTGATCAAGGCCGGTACAGGGGGTTCGGGACCGTGCCGTGCACGGCGGCGTGCGGGCGCTCGGGACGGTCGCGGTAGCCGTCGAGGTGCAGCCGATTGCGGTTCAGACACAGCCGCTCGATGCGTGGAGTGAGCAGGTCGAACGTCTCGTGACGCTCCTTGAGCTCGGGGAAGCGCGTCTGGTGGCGGACGATCTCCGCCCGGATGAGCGACCAGAACTCGGCCTCGGGAACGCCCAGTTGGTCCTCGCAGAGCGGTGCGAGGTAGCGAAAGACGCCTACGAAGAGCCCGGAATGGATGAACTGGGTCAGGAACGACGGCGGCTCGGTCAGCAGCACATTCCGTACGTCGTCCGGCATGGACGCATGCTCGGGCAGCGGATCCGCGCTCACGTTGACGTCGTCCACGAAGTCCTTCACGGCGAGTCGGACCGGCACGTCGTGGTCGTCGAAGACAACGATCGCGTTCTCCCCATGAGGGCTGAACACCGTGCCGTACCGGTAGAGAAAGTGCAGCAGCGGTGGCAGAAGGGCACCGAAGAGACGGCGCAGCCAGGCTTGGGGGACGAGGCCCGAGCGGGCGACGAGCTCCGCGGTGAAGGCGCGGCCGTCCGGGTCGGTGTGCAGGAGCGCGGCCAGGGTGCGCGCGCGTTCACCGGGTGCCAGGTGGCGGGAGACCGGCTCGCGCCAGATCGCGCCGAGCAACTCCTTGTATTGATAGGGCACTTCGGGGAGCACGTCATACACAGGGTGGTGCACCGTCACCGAGGCGACCTCGCCGAGCAGGATCACCCCGCAGGTGTCCCGCAGGAACGGGTCGGCGTCCCTCAGGGCATGCATCCAGGCGGTGACGGCGGGGGCCGCGAGCGTGCGCTCCGTAGGAAGGCCGCGCCACACCAGGGTGTTGAGGACGGACAGCGGCAGCTTCACCGTGTGCCGGTCCGGGCGCGAGACATTGAGGAACGTACGGATCGACTGCTGGGGCAGGCGCAGATCACCGTCCGAGGGCAGCGGCACGATCGCCCCCGCGGCGACCGACGGCGCGAACAGCGGCAGCACGACGTCGTCCCACTGCCAGGGGTGCACGGGCAGATAGAGGTACGACTCCGGAGTCAGCCCACGCGCGCGTAGCACCCCGTCGAAGGCCTCCCTCGTAGCCGGGGCGAGCTCGCGCGCATACAGCTGCTCTGCGGAGTCGAGGCCCGGGACGCCTCTGTATGTGGCGAGCGTGGTGTGTACCGCGATCCATGGCAGGGCCGTCGCGCGGCGGGCCTCCGGCGCCCAGGCTGCGGCGTCTCGCGCGGAGAAGCCGAGGCGGCCCTTGTTCAGCACGATCCAGGGGTGGCCGGTCTGGTGGCCCTCCAGCTCGGCGTAGCCGAGGTCGGCCAGTTCGGCCGCCGTACGGGCGTCGCGGTCGAGGCGCGTGTCCGCGGCGAGCGTCGTACTCAGCTCGCGGATGACATGGCCGAGGGTCGCGCCGTCGAGTTCCAGCGTGCCGCGGGCGCGGGTGAGGAAGCCGAGCGGGTCGGCGAAGGGGGACGGCTCCTTCCCCTCTTCCGTGAGGACGAGCGAGGCGGGGTCGACGCGCCAACTGTCGTACGAGGCACGGCGGGCGCGGAAGGAGAGGCTGCCGCCGGCGTCCAGGCGGAGGGTGTAGGGACGGAGGGGGTGGGGGTGAGGTTGGGGGGGTTGGGGGTGTGGCGTGTTGGAGTGGGCCGTCTGGGAGTGCGCTGGGGGTGGGTTCACTGACGGTTGTGCGGGGTCGGGGCCGGTCTGTACGGGGTCCGGGCCGGTCGACGGAGCGTGCCGGCTGTGGGGTGGGACCTCTTTCCCCGCCGCGTCCCACCGCGGTCCCGGTCCCGGTCCCAGCCGCAGCTCAGATTCCGGCTCCCACTCCCACTCCAGCCCCGGCTCGGACGCGGGCTCGGGCTCGGGCTCGGGCTCGGGCCTGACGATCTCCTCATGTGCGAACTCGCCGATCATCTTCGCGAGCAGTCGGCGGCCGGCCTGGTCCCATCGGTCTTTGCGCAGCTCGGGCGGGTCGTAAAGGGCGGGCAGCTCTCCGGAGGCCGGGGTGGCGGATGGATTCGGCACGGGGACTCCTCGACAGGGAACCGGATCGGACGAGCGGTGTACTCACGGTGATGGCGCTACAACAGATCGCGCAGGGCTCGGTCTCGGACCATGAGGGCTGCCCGCTTGCCGGGCAGATCGACCTCGGCGGAGAACCGGAAGCCGGCGCTCAGGAAAGCGGCAACGGAGGGGGTGTTGCGAAGATCGGGTTCCGCGACGACGCGTGCGCATCCGGGGCGCCTGTCCAGTACGAGGTCGGCGACGGCTCTGAGCAGGGCGGAGCCGAGGCCTCGCCCGCGGTCGGGGACCCCTCCGATGAGGAGGTGGATTCCGGTGTCGTGCGGGCGGGCGGGGTAGTGGCGAGCCAGGAGATCGAGGTCCGCTCGGTAGATCTCCCAGTAACTCATCGGGGTGCCGTCCAGTACGCCCAGGCAGGGCACGCTGCGTCCGTCGCCGCCGAGCTGGCGGCGCAGATGCTCTTCGGCGACCGACTCAGGTCCTGCCAGCTCCCAGAACGCCGCGACGGCCGGGTCGTTCATCCAGCGGACGATGAGCGGGAGGTCGCGGTCCACGCGTACCGGAACCAGGTGGAAGACGCCGACAGGAGTGGTGGTAGGGCCCCAGCCACCGATGCGGTCGAGCAGATCGTCGCCCCCGGGTGACTCGGCTTCGGCGCCGAAGAACGCGATGAGCTCGTCGGGCAGGCGCAGGTCGAGGGTGTCCTCGCTGTCCGTACCCGAGCCGGGCCCCGGGTCGGGCACGGAATCGGTGACGGGGGCGGTACCGGCGTCGGTGCTCGCATCGGTGGGAGGCACGGCGACGCTCCTCTCAGGAGACGGGGTGGTTCATGTTCCTCAGGAATGAAGGGGGTTGGTGATGGTGACGTAGACGGACTGGGTGTCGACCGGGCCGACGAGTTCGTCGAGGCCGTGCAGCCGGGTCAGCAGGTTGGCCTTGCAGCGCAGGACGGGTGAGTCGAGGAGGTGGGCGGGCAGGGACGTACGCAGTCGGGCCGGGCCGGAGGCCGCGTCGGCGAGGAAGCGGCGGAAGGCGGCGAGCAACAGCTGTTCGTCGGCGAGGTGTTGGGAACCGAACGCGCCGATGAGACCGAGCACGTTGTTGATGGCCAGGTAGTAGGCGAAGCGTTCGTCGGTGACCTCGTCGGAGACGAAGGTGTCGCTGTGCTCGCCGATGCCGGGCAGCCGGGCGTCGAGTTCGGCCCGTCGTGATGCCCGGAAGTAGTAGCCCTGGTTGTCGCGGTAGCGGCCGCCCGTGGGCCAGCCTTCGGGGTCCAGCAGGAGCAGGGTGTTCTGCTGATGTGCTTCCAGCGCGATCCCCGCCTCGCTGTCCAGCCAGAGCACCGGGCGTACCACCTGCTCCAGGTAGCGCAGGAACCACTCGGCCGCGACGGCGCCGCGGGGTCGGCTGGTGCGCCTGGCGAGGCGGGTGACGAGCTCGGCGAGCCGGGACCGCATGACGGGCCTGTCCTCGGACTCGCTCCGAACGCCGGGTTGGGCGTGCGGCCGGGGAGAGACGAGGCCCGCGACGCAGCCGGCGTCGTCCGTCGGGCCGAAGGGATTGTGGCGGATCATCACGTCGAGCCCGGTCAGGGGGGTGCCGTCCGGGGCGTCGACGGCGAGCCAGGCCGGGTCGCGGACGATGTCGAAGCCCGGGTGGGCGGCATGCCACTGCTTGGACAGGCCGCCGCGCAGCAGACGGTGGACCTCCACACCGCGGTGGAGTTCCTTGCGGAGGTTCTCGCGGCGGGAGTTGGTGATGCGCAGGCCCAGCGACAGCTTCAGCATCGCGGGGGCGCCGGAGCAGTGGACGGTGCGGACGGAGGAGGTGGGATGCCAGGCGGAGCCGTGCGGGCCGAGGTCCCGGAGCAGTCCCGCGTCGAGCAGGGCCGCGGTCTCGGGACGGTGCCGGACCTCGCGCATCTGCCAGGGGTGCAGCGGCAGGGCGGCGTACCCGTCGGGCAGCGCCAGCCCGGCTCCGGCCAGCCGCACGGCGAGCTGCTCCGCGGGGACGGGGCGACCGCGCTCCGTCCACGCCGAGTCGGCCGCCAGGACCGAGGGGGCGACCGCCATCCAGTGCAGCGGGAAGGAGCCGCGCAACTCGGGTGAGTAGAGCCGCGCTTCGGCCTCGGAGAGCCCTTCCCTGCTCTTCGGGGTGGGGTGCCACGGGTGCCCCAGCAGGAGCGCCTGCTCGGCGGCGAGAAAGAGGTCGGGGGCGTCGGCGGGCCGTTCCCTGCGGTCGCTGATGAACACGACGGTCCGGCGTACGGAGTCGGCGACACGGCCGACCAGGTCGGAACCGACATCGGCGGGACCGTCCGTGACAGCCGCGTCGGCAGCGGACGTCGGAATGACCGTGGCCGTGGCCGTCGTCCCGGTTCCCGTCGCCCCCTGGCGTGCGAGCAGCGCCGCCACGGTGACCGCGTCGGCGGGCGGTGCCGCGTCGGGGGCGTCGGCAAGGTGCGGGAGGCCGAAGCGGTGCCAGCCGGTCGGGGACCAGTAGTGGACCGGGGCCAGGAGGGAGGTGCCGCTGGCCGGGAGCGGGATGCGGAGGGTGCCGTCGGCGGGCGCGGGCAGATTGTTCTCCCGTACCCAGCAGCGCAGCAGGTTCTCGACCGCCGCCGCCTGGGCCGCGGTGTGGGCGGCGGGGTGCTCCAGCGGGTCGGCGGTGGCGCCGCGCAGCCGCTCGGTCTCCCGGGCTCCTCCCTTCTGCCGGGGGACCGATTCGGCCGTCGGCGCGAGCGGGGTCTGCGTGCCACGCGCCGCTCGCTCGTGGGTGTCGGGACGGCCGTCGGGTGCGGGGGTGGCGTTCAAGAGAGTTCCTCGTGGGGTCGTTCAGGCTCGTGGGCGACGAGCCGAGGCGGTACTGGGGTGCGTGGGGCCTTTGGCGTTCCTGGTTGATCCGGGTGGGGGTGGCGGTTCTGATCGAGGCGGTGGCGGGCAAGTCGAAGCGGGGTGCCGTACGACTCGGCCGGACCGGGTCCGGGCCCTATCCGGTGTGCTCACCGGACTCGGAACCCCTCGCCACCGCCCCCACCGCGTCCGCCAGCCGGTCGAGTACCGCCGTCGCCTGTTCGTCGCTGATCGTCAGGGGCGGAAGGAGCCGCACCACGCTGGCGCGGCGCCCGCCCAGCTCTACGATCAGACCTCGGCGCAGGCAGGCGCGCTGTACGGCGGCGGCGAGTTCGGGGGCGGCGGGTCGGGGGCCGTCCGCGGTGGCGCTCGGGGGTGCTTCGGGGTGCACCAGCTCGACGCCGATCATCAGCCCGCGGCCTCGTACGTCGCCGATGCAGGGGAACTCCGCGGCAAGTCGGCGAAGTTGAGCGAGCATACGGGCGCCCAAGGTCGCGGCGCGCTCGGCGAGTCCGTTCTCGCGGACATACGCGAGGGTCGCGGTGCCCGCGGCCATGGCGAGCTGGTTGCCGCGGAACGTGCCCGCGTGGGCGCCCGGTTGCCAGACGTCGAGGTCGTCGCGGTAGACGACGACGGCCAGCGGCAGACTGCCGCCGATGGCCTTGGACATGATCATCACGTCCGGGGTGATCCCGCTGTGTTCCACCGCCCAGAACGCACCGGTCCGGCCGACTCCGGTCTGGACCTCGTCCGCGATCAGGGGAATGGAGTGCGTCGCGGTGATCTCGCGCATCCTGCGCATCCAGTCGTCGGGCGCGGGAATCACCCCGCCCTCGCCCTGGACGGGTTCGAGGATCATCCCGGCGGGGCACGGCACACCCGATTTGGTGTCGTCGAGCACGGACTCGGTCCAGCGCGCGGCGAGCTCGGCGCCGTACTCGCCGCCGATGCCGAACGGGCAGCGGTAGTCCTGGGGGTAGGGCAGGCGCGCGACCCGCACCTCGGTCGCGCCCCCGGATGCTTCGAGCGCCCCCGCGGTCATCCCGTGGTAGGCGCCGGTGAACGCGAGCATCCCGGTTCGCCCGGTCGCCGCGCGCACCAGCTTGAAGGCGGCCTCGACGGCGTCCGTACCGGCCGGTCCGCAGAACTGCACCCGCGCGCGCTCGGCGAACTCCGGGGGCAACGTGCGGAACAGTTCTGTGGTGAAGGCATCCTTGACGGGCGTGGCGAGGTCGAGCACATGCAGCGGCGCCCCGGAGTCGAGGACTTTCCTGATCGCCTCCAGGACCACCGGGTGATTGTGTCCGAGGGCCAGGGTGCCCGCACCGGAGAGGCAGTCGAGATAGCGGCGCCCGTCCGCGCCCTCGATGGTCAGCCCGCGCGCCCGCACGGGAACGATCGGCAGGGCGCGCGCGTAGGTGCGCGCCGCCGACTCGCGCGCCGACTGGCGCCGCAGAATCCCCTCGTGCGCCGCGCGCGCCCCCTCGGGCACCCCGGGCGGACCGTCTCGCCCCTCTTGCCCGGACTCGGACACGCCTTTCCGCGTCTCCTCGGGCTCGCGCCCCACCGGCACCACCGCAGACTCGGTCACGGCCACGACTTCAGGTCCTCCCGCTGTCCAGAGGCGAGTTGGGAGCGCAGGCGGCAGGTCCCCCGTACCTACCAACGACGCAACGCGCTCAGGGAAGCGGGTGAGTCGAAGATCATTGCCGTGACGGAACCGTTTCCGTTCAGTCGGGCGTCCCCCACAGCGAGCGCATAGTGTGTGGTGCCGTTCAGCGATACCGAACGATCACCGGTTCCCACCGGGCGATCGGCGCCCGTGGTCCCGTACGGCCCCTACGTCCCGTACCAAGGGGTTCCGGATCGGCTGATCCTGACAGATTCACTTACGTCCAGGGGGAGTTGCACCATGCGATCCATACGCCCGTCCTTCACCGCTCGTCGAGGGAGGGGCGCGCGCCGCGGAACCTCCCCCGTGCTGGCCGCCGTCGGCCTCACCGCGGCACTGGCGTTCACCGCCACTGCCTGCAACTCGGGTGACAGCACGGCGAGCGGTCAGCCGAGCGCGTCTGCGTCCCAGAACGGCGACGACAAGATCAAGATCCCGGACGACATCAAGAAGAAGCTCAAAGAGCACGGGATCGACATCGACAAGTGGAAGAACGGCGCCTGGAAGAACTGGAACAAGGACGACTGGCTGCGCGAGGCCAACGACTTCGTCAACCCCATCATCAAGGGGCTGTGGGACCCGGACCGGATGCGCGGCGCCGACGACCCCGACAAGAACAAGGGCGTCGACGAGAACGACCTCTCCGGTGACCAGGGCGTCACCGACCCGACCCCGGCCCCCGTGGCGGCGAAGGCCGTGAGCGCCGCCTACCACGACAGCGTGCCGGAGGCGGGCAAGGTGTTCTTCGACTCCCCCGAGGGCACGATGGTCTGCTCGGCGACCGTGGTCGAGGACCCCGCACACCCGGGCAAGTCGAACCTCGTGTGGACGGCGGGCCACTGTGTGCACGCCGGCAAGAAGGGCGGCTGGTACCGCAACATCGCCTTCGTGCCCGCGTACAACAACGCCGGCAAGACGGCCGCGCAGCTGCAGAACGCCCCCCGGGACGAGGTCGCCCCGTACGGCGTCTGGTGGAGCGACGGGGCGCAGACCTCGGACCAGTGGATCGCGCAGGGCGGGTCCACGGGCGGCCAGGGCGCGTCGTACGACTTCGCGGTCCTGCATGTCATCCCGGAGAAGGGCGGCAACGGCAAGTCTTTGGAGGAGACGGTCGGTTCGGCGCTCCCGGTGAACTTCAACGCCCCGGCCGTGCCGAAGGTGCCGGGCATCACGGCGACCGGCTATCCGGCGGCGGCGCCGTTCGACGGGCAGAAGCTGTACCAGTGCACCGACAGGCCGGGCCGGCTGTCGATCGCCAAGGCGGATCCGACGATGTACCGCATCGGGTGCACCATGACCGGTGGTTCGTCCGGCGGCGGCTGGGTGGCGACCGGGCCGGACGGCAAGCCCGCACTGGTGTCCAATACGTCGATCGGCCCGGTCAGTGCGGGCTGGCTGGCGGGTCCGCACCTCGGCGCCGTGGCCAAGGGCGTGTACGACTCGGTGAGCAAGAAGTTCGCAGGCCAGTGAGGCGAACCTGCGCGCGCAAGGGCGCCCAGGCGCTCTACGACAACATGAACAAGCAGTACGGCGGCCAGTAGGCGCCGCGCTCACCCACACAGGGCGAAGGCCCGCCCCCTGGAAAGCGCCGTGAAAGGGGGCGGGCCTTCGCCCTGGTACGTCCGGGCCCGCAGGCCCTGAGAACCTGCGGGCCTGAGGAGCTGCGGGCCAGAGGAGCTGCGGGCTAGAGCGCCGGTGCCGGAACGTACGGCGCGAGATCCGCCGCCAGTTCCTCGTGCACCCGCACCTTGAGCAGCGTGCCCTCCGGGGTGTGCTCCTCGGAGATCACCTCGCCCTCGGAGTGGGCGCGCGCGACCAGCCTGCCGTGCGTGTACGGCACGAGCGCCTCGACCTCGACCGACGGGCGCGGCAGCTCGTTGTCGATGAGCGCGAGCAGCTCGTCGATGTTCAGCCCCGTGCGGGCAGAGACCGCGATGGAGCGCGTCTCGATCCGCATCAGCCGCTGAAGGACGAGCGGGTCGGCCGCGTCCGCCTTGTTGATCACCACGATCTCGGGCACGCCGGTCGCGCCCACGTCGCGGATGACCTCGCGCACGGCGGCCAGCTGCTCCTCCGGCGCCGGGTGCGAACCGTCCACCACGTGCAGGATCAGGTCGGAGTCGCCGACCTCCTCCATCGTGGAGCGGAACGCCTCGACGAGGTGGTGCGGCAGGTGCCGTACAAAGCCGACCGTGTCGGCCAGTGTGTACAGCCGCCCGCTCGGGGTCTCGGCCCGGCGCACGGTCGGGTCCAGGGTCGCGAACAGCGCGTTCTCGACCAGCACGCCCGCGCCCGTGAGGCGGTTGAGCAGGGAGGACTTGCCGGCGTTGGTGTAACCGGCGATGGCGACCGAGGGCACCTTGTTCCTGCGGCGCTCCTGGCGCTTGATCTCGCGGCCCGTCTTCATGTCCGCGATCTCCCGGCGCATCTTCGCCATCTTCTCGCGGATACGGCGCCGGTCCGTCTCGATCTTGGTCTCACCGGGACCACGGGTGGCGAGGCCGCCGCCCTTGCCGCCGCCCATCTGACGGGACAGCGACTGACCCCAGCCGCGCAGCCTCGGCAGCATGTACTGCATCTGCGCGAGCGCGACCTGCGCCTTGCCCTCTCGGGACTTGGCGTGCTGGGCGAAGATGTCGAGGATCAGGGCCGTACGGTCGATGACCTTGACCTTGACGACGTCTTCGAGGTGGATCAGCTGGCCGGGGCTCAGCTCACCGTCGCAGATCACGGTGTCGGCACCGGTCTCCAGGACGATGTCCCGCAGCTCGTTGGCCTTGCCGGATCCGATGTACGTGGCCGCGTCGGGCTTGTCACGGCGCTGGACGACGCCGTCGAGCACGAGCGCGCCCGCGGTCTCCGCGAGGGCGGCCAGCTCGGCGAGTGAGTTGTCCGCGTCCTGAATGGTTCCCGTGGTCCACACACCGACGAGGACGACGCGCTCCAGACGGAGCTGTCGGTACTCGACCTCGGTGACGTCCTCGAGCTCGGTGGAGAGGCCCGCCACACGGCGCAGGGCCGCGCGCTCGGAGCGGTCGAACTGGTCGCCGTCCCGCTCTCCGTCGATCTCGTGGCTCCAGGCGACGTCCTCTTCCATCAGGGCATCGGCCCGAAGACCTTCGGGGTAGTTGTGCGCGAGGCTCTGCGCGTCCTGGGAAGGGGAAGAAGAGGAGGTCATTGGATCCTTACGTCGATGGGGATACCGATACGTCACTGGTGGCACCGGTGACGTCACTGGCGATACCGATTCGGCGACGGACACCGCCCGTCAATGAGAACAACGTCCGAGACGACCGGGAGATTCCCGGATTCCGCCGGGCCAACCCTCTGCGGGGCCGCGCCGCCGACCTGAAGATGTTCGCACGGCACGGCCCGTCTCGTCACACGAGTTATCGGGCGCCCTTGCGGGCCTGCGGGGCGTCGCTCTTCCAGTCCGGGTGCCCGGGCATCGGCGGCGTCTTCTCGCCGTACAGCCAGGCCTGGAAGAACCCGCTCAGGTCGCGGTTCCCGATCCTGGAGGCGAGCCGCTCGAAGTCCGCGGTCGAGGCCGTCCCGTCCCGGTGGAGGGACACCCACGTCCGCTCCAGTCGCTCGAAGGCCGGGTGTCCGATCTCCTGGCGCAGCGCGTACAGGGCGAGCGCGGCCCCGTCGTAGACGTTCGGCCGGAAGATGCTGATCTTCTGGCCGGGCTTGGGTCCCTTGGGTGCCGCGGGGGGCCCACCGGCGGCCCGCCAGGAGTCGGAGGCACGGTAGGCCGCCTTCATACGGGTCTCCATGGGCTTGTCGCCCTTCTCTTCCGCGTACAGGGCCTCGTACCAGGTGGCGTGTCCCTCGTTGAGCCACAGGTCGGACCAGACGCGCGGGGTGACGCTGTCGCCGAACCACTGGTGCGACAGCTCATGCACCATGATCGACTCGATGTACCACTTCGGGTACGCGGGCTCGGTGAAGACGTCTCTCTCGAAGAGAGAGAGTGTCTGTGTCTCCAGTTCGAAGCCGGTCTGCGCCTCGGCCATCAGCAGCCCGTAGGTCTCGAATGGGTATGGGCCGACCTTGCTCTCCATCCAGGCGATCTGGTCGGGCGTCTTCTTGAGCCACGGTTCGAGCAGCTCGCGGTCCTTGGTGGGCACGACGTCGCGGACGGGGAGGCCGTGCGGGCCGTCGCGGTGCAGCACGGTGGAGCGGCCGATGGACACCTGGGTCAGCTCGGTGGCCATGGGGTGTGCGGTGCGGTACGTCCAGGTGGTGGACTTTCCGGCCCGGTCCACTCGGGTCGGCAGTCCGTTGGCCACGGCCGTGTACCCGTCGGGCGCGGTGACGTGGATGGTGAACATGGCCTTGTCCGAGGGGTGGTCGTTGCACGGGAAGACCAGGTGCCCCGCGTCGGCCTGGTTGGCCATGGCGAGCCCGTCCTTCGTCCGCACCCAGCCGCCGTCCCCGTTCCCGGCGCCGACCGGATCGCTCGAGTGCCGCACGGTGATCCGCATCCAGCCGCCGGCGGGCACCGGCTCCTTGGGCGTCACCACCAGGTCCTCGCCGGCACTCGTGAACGTCGCCGGCGCCCCGTTGACCTCGACCGATCCCACCGCGCCGTGCGCGTAGTCGAGATTGATGCGTTCGAGCCGCTCGGACGTCACGGCGTCGATCGTGGTGACGGCCGCCAGCGGCTTGTCGTTGGTGCCGGGATAGGTGAAGGAGAGGTCGTACGAGGCGACGTCGTACCCGGGATTGCCCAAGTACGGGAAGAGGCGGTCGCCGACGCCGAGGTGCGTGGCCGGGGACGGGGCGCTCGCGGCGATGAGGCAGACGGAGACGGCGGAGGCGAGGAGCGCCGCCTTGATACGCCGGTGCCGGCGGCCGGAGGGGAGCAACGCCGCGCCGATACGGCGATTCGTGGGGCGGGGGGTGAGCAGCATGCACCACGGCTACCAGCGCGCACCCGTCCTGCGGTGACGACTCGCGCCGGGCCCACCCGAACGGGTACTACTGCGCGGCGGCCGCCGCGTGCTGCGCCCGGCTCACGTCGTACACGCCCGGCACGTTCCGCATCGCGCGCATCAGCCCGGGAAGGTGGGCCGCGTCCGGGAGTTGCAGCGTGTACGTGTGGCGTACGCGCTGCTGGCTGGGGGGTTCGACGGTCGCCGAGACGATGGCGACGCCCTCCAGGGCGATGGCTTCGGTGAGGTCGGCGAGCAGATGCGGGCGCCCGAAGGACTCGGCGACCAGCGTGACCCGGCACTCGGTGGTGTCGCCCCAGCGCACTTCGACCTCCGCACGCCCCGAGTTCTTCATGCGCGCCACTCCGGCGCACTCCACCCGGTGGACGGTCACCACTCCCCCGCGGACGGCGAAGCCGGTCACCTCGTCGGGCGGTACGGGCGTACAGCAGCCGGCGAGGCGTACGGAGGCGCCGGGCTGGTCGACGACGGCGTTCGCGGCGGCGGGGCGGGCCGCGGGCGCGTCGGTGGGGCGCGCCGGTGTTTCCGCGGACGGCCGGGGGCCCGCGGCGGGGTTTTCGGAGGCTTCTGAGGCCTCCCCATCGCTGGGTGAGGGGTGCGCGGCCAGCCAGCGCTGGATGGCGATCCGCGCGGCGGGCGTGTGCGCGTGCTCCAGCCACTCCCTGGAGGGCTCCGAGGCGGGGTCCTGGCCCATGAGGAGCTGCACGGTGTCGCCGTCCCTCAGGACCGTACTCAGCGTCGCCAGGCGGCCGTTGACGCGGGCGCCGATGCAGGCGTGCGCGTCCTCGCCGTACTGCGCGTACGCCGCGTCCACACAACTGGCGCCCTCGGGAAGGCCCAATGAGCCTCCGTCGGCGCGGAAGACGGTGATCTCGCGGTCCTGGGCGAGGTCTTCGCGCAGCGTGGACCAGAACGTGTCCGGGTCCGGGGCGCCCTCCTGCCAATCGAGGAGCCGGGAGAGCCAGCCGGGGCGGGTGGGGTCCACCCGCTCGCCGTCCGCAGGGCGCTCGCCGTCGCCATCCGTCTGCTCCTCCGAAGGAGGAGCGTAGGGATTGCCGAGTGCGATGACCCCGGCCTCGGCGACCTTGTGCATCTGGTGGGTGCGGATGAGGACTTCGGCGACCTCGCCGTCGCCGCTCGCGACGGCCGTGTGCAGCGACTGGTACAGGTTGAATTTGGGGACCGCGATGAAGTCCTTGAACTCCGAGACGACCGGCGTGAGGCAGGTGTGCAGTTCGCCGAGGACTCCGTAGCAGTCGGCGTCCTCGTTCACGAGCACCAGGAGGCGTCCGAAGTCGGCACCGCGCATGGGGCCGCGTTTGCGCGACACCCGGTGCACGGAGACGAAGTGCCGGGGCCGGATGAGGACTTCGGCCTGGATACCCGCCTCGCGCAGGACCACACGCACCTCTTCGGCGATCTCAGCGAGCGGGTCGCTGTCGCGCGCGGCGTTGTCGACGATCAGCTCTCTGGTGTGCTCGTACTCCTCGGGGTGCAGGATCGCGAAGACGAGGTCCTCGAGCTCGGTCTTGAGCGCCTGGACGCCGAGGCGTTCGGCGAGCGGGATCAGCACATCCCTGGTGACCTTGGCGATGCGCGCCTGTTTCTCGGGGCGCATCACGCCGAGGGTCCGCATGTTGTGCAGCCGGTCGGCGAGTTTGATCGACATCACCCGGACGTCGTTGCCGGTGGCGACGAGCATCTTGCGGAAGGTCTCGGGCTCGGCGGCGGCCCCGTAGTCGACCTTTTCCAGCTTGGTGACGCCGTCGACGAGATAGCAGACCTCGTCGCCGAACTCCTCGCGTACCTGATCGAGTGTCACTTCCGTGTCCTCGACGGTGTCGTGGAGCAGGGAGGCAGTCAACGTCGTGGTCTCCGCGCCGAGTTCGGCGAGGATCAGGGTCACGGCGAGCGGATGGGTGATGTACGGCTCACCGCTCTTGCGCATCTGGCCGCGGTGCGAGGACTCCGCCAGCACGTAGGCCCGGCGCAGCGGCTCCAGGTCCGCGTCGGGGTGGTGGCCGCGATGCGCCTCGGCGACATGGCCGATCGCGTCGGGCAGCCGGTCGCGGGCCGCCGTACCGAGCAGCGCGGCCCGGCCGAGGCGGCGCAGATCGATCCGCGGACGGCTCTTCCTGCGGTGCACTTCGGGCGTTGCAGGGCCTGGCGTCGCGGGGTTCGTCGCCTCCGCACTCATGGGCACCTCCGGCTGCGTAGACCGGCGGACGGGGTGCCCCATGGCGTACACGGCTGAGGGGTTGGTGTCGATCCCCCGTCCGGGCCGGTGCTTGATGCTACCGAGCCCACCACGCCCGGCTGACCGCCTCTCGCCGAGCGTGAAACGGATCACCCATTCGAGGGAAGGTTCAGGGGTTTACGGTTGCGAGGTCTTGGAAGGGGCGGGAGTTGGCCTGCCGAGGGGAGGCCTGGGCACGCGGGGCGCGGGGTACCTCGCGCGAAGGGCTGGGCAGGTACGGCTTGGGATGCCACGTGCGAAGGGCCGCGCGGGCAAGGCCAGGAGTCACGCAAAGGCCGGGCGGGCACGGCCGGGAAGTCGCAGAGAGGGCCCGGCGGGCAGGGTCAGGGAGTCGTACGGAAGTCCGGCAGGCTCGGCCTGGCGAACCACCCGGAGGCCTGGCGCGCGCGGCAGCGAGCCGCGAGAAGGTCCGCGGGGACAACCACGTCGAGCGATACCGCTGCGCCAACGCTCACCGGAACCCGCGCCCCGGAACCGGCGCCCGCGCCAAGCCGTCCGTTCAGAGCCCGACTGCGTCCAGCCACTCCGCGTCGATCTCGCCCTCGGCGACGATCACCGCGGGGCCGGTCATCTCGATCTCGCCGTCCGGGCGCTCGGTGATCACCAGGCGTCCGCCGGGCACATCGACCGTGTACGTCGCCGGAGCCCCGGTGACGGCCGGGTCGGCGCTGTCGCGGCGGGCCGCGGCGACGGCCACGGCGCACGCGCCCGTGCCGCACGAGCGGGTCTCACCGACGCCGCGCTCATGGACGCGCAGGGCGACGTGGTGCGGGCCGCGGTCGACCACGAATTCGACGTTCACCCCGTCCGGGTATGCCGACGCCGGGCTGAACGGCGGCGGCGCGAACAGATCGCCGGCCTGGTCGAGGTCGTCCACGAAGGCGACGGCATGCGGGTTGCCCATGTTGACATTGCGTGCGGGCCAACTACGCTCGCCGACGCTCACGGTGACGTCCCCTTCGGGGAAGACCGCCTTGCCCATGCCGACGGTGACGTCTCCGTCCTTGGCGAGGTGGACGCGCTTCACACCCCCGCGCGTGGCGACCGCGATGTCTCCCTCGGCCGCGTGTCCGGCGCGCTGGAGGTAGCGCGCGAACACGCGCACTCCGTTGCCGCACATCTCCACGGTGGAGCCGTCACCGTTGCGATAGTCCATGAACCACTCCGCCTCGGCCGCCATCTCCTTGGCCTCGGGGTGCGCGGCGGACCGTACGACGTGCAGCAGACCGTCGCCGCCGATGCCCGCGCGGCGGTCGCACAGGGCGGCCACGGCGGCCGGGGGCAGGTCGATGGCGTTCTCCGGGTCCGGGACGATCACGAAGTCGTTCTCGGTCCCGTGGCCCTTGAGGAAGGCGATCCGCGTGCTCATTCCTCGATCGTACGTGCTCGGTCCGACACCCCGTTCCCGGCGGGGCCCCGGCGCGGACGGGGAACCTCAGCGCAGGCGGGCGACGCGCCAGACGGCGAGCACCGCCACCGCCGCGACCACCACGACGTACGCGAGCACGACGCGCCAGTCCAGGCGGCGCCCGGAGCCACGCGGCGGGAGGCCCGGCCAGGTGTAGCCGACCCGGCGGGCGGCCATCATGCCCCAGCCCGCGGCGCAGCAGCAGATCAGCAGGCCGAGCATGGCGACCACGGCGCCGCCGTCACCGAACTCGAAGGCGAGCGGGAAGGCGAACATCAGGGAGCCCGCCGCGGCCAGGATCACGATCGGCGCGAGCTGCCAGATACGCAGTCTGCGCTGCGGGCGCAGCTCGACCTCGACCTCGGGCTGCGCCATCTCGTCCGGGCTCGGCCCGTCGGCGGTCACGCCACCGGGAGGCTCGTCGGGCCCATCAGAACTCAGCGGGTCCCCGTCGAGGCTCGGCCGATCCCTGTCGAGGTCCCTGTCGAGGTCCCTGTCGAGGTCCCTGTCGAGGTCGCGCAGTTCCTGCGCTTCCTGCGGCTTCTGCTGCTCCTGCGCGGTGTCGTGCTCCGCGTCCCGTGCGGTGTCGCGAGGGCCGGCCTCCATCGCCACGCGCCCTCCCAACTCGGACTCCACTTGGTCGATCGAAGCTCGATGATGGCACGGAGCCGGAGGCCGGGACGGCGGCCGGAGCGTCCCGATGCAATGACGTGATCAGGCTGTAACCGGTCGTTCGACCAACGTCAGGGCGAGCTGCGGGAGTTCCATGAGATCCGCCGCGGCGCCGCTCAGCCAGTGCACGCGGGGATCACGCCGAAACCATGAGTCCTGGCGGCGCGCGAAGCGTTTGGTGGCGCGTACGGTCTCGGCGCGCGCCTCGGCGTCGGTGCACTCTCCGGCGAGCGCCGCGAGCACCTGCTGGTACCCGAGGGCGCGCGATGCCGTGCGCCCCTCGCGAAGGCCCTGCGCCTCCAGCGTGCGCACCTCGTCGACAAGCCCCGCGTCCCACATCCGGTCGACGCGGCGCGCGATGCGCTCGTCGAGCTCGGGGCGCGCGACGTCGACGCCGATCTGGAGGGTGTCGTAGACGGAGTCGTGGCCGGGGAGGTTGGCAGTGAAGGGCTTGCCGGTGATCTCGATGACCTCGAGGGCACGGACGATACGGCGGCCGTTGCTGGGCAGGATCGCGAGCGCGGCCTCCGGATCGGCCATGGCCAGACGTGCGTGCAGCGCGCCGGAGCCCCGCAGCGTGAGTTCCTCCTCCAGCCGGGCGCGTACCTCGGGGTCGGTGCCGGGGAACTCCAGGTTGTCGACGGCCCCGCGGACGTACAGCCCGGAGCCGCCCACCAGGATCGGCCAGCGGCCCTCGGCGAGCAGTGCGTCGATGCGGGCGCGGGCGAGCCGCTGGTACTCGGCGACGCTGGCCGTGACGGTCACGTCCCAGATGTCCAGGAGGTGGTGCGGGATCCCGCCGCGCTCCTCGGGCGTCAGCTTGGCGGTGCCGATGTCCATCCCTCGGTACAACTGCATGGAGTCGGCGTTGACGACCTCGCCGCCGAGGCGTTGGGCGAGGAAAACGCCTAGATCGGACTTTCCTGCCGCGGTCGGTCCGACGACGGCGATGACCCGCGGGACGGGAGGTGCGCTACTCACTGCCCCAGTCTCGCAAACCTCGAGGCCTCTCCTCGAACGAGTTACGTGACGCCACGGGGTCGGGGTCGTTGCCTGTTGCGAGGTTCCAGCCGCCGGTTTTCGAGGACCGGTGACCCGGGCGACGCAATGGGACGCACCGGGTGACGCGGAATTTCGCCCTCACGAGTAACGTATGGAGTGGATATGGGCGTTTTTGCACGACTTCTCAGGAGGTCGAAGGCTACGGAGGAGGCGTCAACCGCCGAGGCGCAGGCCGCTACACAGACGGCCGACACCGGTGCGGGAGTGGCGGAAGAGACGAAGGGTCCGTCTGAGGGCTCCGCGAACTCCGAGGGCTCAGGGGAACCCGAGGGTCCCGAAAGCCCCGAGCGCTCCCTGGGCGAGGGTGGGGCCGCGATGGAAGCCGCGGAGGCCGCCGCGACGGAGGACGTCGAGATCCCCCAGCAGCAGACCGCCGAGAAGGCCGCCGACAACGAGGCCGACGAAGGCGCCCATACGTAACCGTCCTGCGAGGGAAGGTGAACCATGGGTCTCCTGGACCATTTGAAAACCAGACTGGCGCCCGCCAAGGACAAGGTCTCGGACCTCGCGCAACAGCACGGGGAAAAGGTCACCCACGGTCTCGACAAGGCCGCGAAGGTGGTCGACGAGAAGACCAAGGGCAAGTACAGCGACAAGATCCAGACGGGCACGGGCAAGGCGAAGGGCGCCATGGACCGACTCGCACACAAGGACAGCGGCGGCACCATGCCTCCGCCCCCGGACGCGCCCCCACCGCCTCCGACTCCCTGAACGGTGTGCACCGGAACACACCGGTGTAGACCGGAGAAAATCCGCACACACGATGTGTGCATACACCAAATCTGCACACATCAATCTGTGCACATCGGCGGACGGCCGCGGAGCGCATCCGGCTCCCGGCCGTCCGCCGTGTTCGGGCTCTGCTCCCGGCCGTCCGCCGGTTCGGGCTCGGCTCCCGGCGACTTCCGTGGCGGGCTCTACGACCAGGCCGCCACCATATACCCCACCCCGTACGGCGCGTCCTCGTACAGCAGGGCACCGCCCAGACCCGCGCCCTCGGCCGCGCCCGCGAGGACCTGCCAGGGGGCGCGCCCGGAAACCTGCAGCTCGTGCGCCAGCTCGGCGTCCAACGCCTTCAGGGCCGCCACGTCCGCCGCGCCCAGGGCCCGCGCGACCTCCGCGTCGAAGCCCGCCGCACGCTCGTCGAGATAGCCGGGCGCCTTGAGCGTCCGGCACGCGCTGGCGTCGCCCATCACCAGCAGGGCCACCCGTCCGGCCTGCCCGGCGATGTCTCCTCCGGCCTGGACGCACCGCTCGGCCACGAGAGGCTCCCCCACGCCGAGACCTTCGACCGGGGCGTCGGACCATTCCGTACGCTCCAGCAGCCAGGCGGCGACGGCGAGCGAGGGGGGAAGCCGACGGTCCATCGCCCGGGGAAGCGACGCCACTCCCCCGAGACGTACGTCGAGATCGACGCCGAAGCCGCGGAAGGAGCCCCGGGTCCCCTCCGAGTAACTCCCGCGCCCGCTCGGCTCGGCGGGGCCCACGACGACCAGCAGATCGGGGCGCGAGGCGGCGAGCACGCCCAGCGCGTCCGTGCACGCGGCACGCGCGGCGGCCAGCTCGGTCGCCGCCCCGGCGGCGACCTCGGGGACGAGCAGCGGCGGACAGGGGCAGACTGCGGCGGCGACAAGCATGATCGGCAGCGTAACCCCGGGCGGCGGCCGAGTGTCACTCCTCGATGAGGACGTCCGTGAGATCGATGACGGTGAGCACCAGCACCACGAGCTTGCCGCCGCTGATGACGTACTCGATGAACAGATTGCGCGACAGGGCGATCTCGCGAGTCGTCTCGTCGGCTCCGACGGGACGCGAGTGCTGCTGCCGCGGGTCGGTCACCAGTGCGGCAAGACCTCGCTCCAGCAGATCCCGCCGCTCGCTGGGCAGACCGTCACGCACCTGGACAGCCCGCTCGGTGAACTCAACGCTGTACGGCAACGCGTGCCGCTCCTTCCTGCCACGCGGTGTGCAAGGAGGTCAGTCGCTCCCGCATCCACTCACCACGACCGGCAGCGGCTCCGGGGCGCCGATCCTCGGCAGCCCCAGCATCACGCCCGCCGGCTTCGCCGCCTGAGCCGCGTTGCGCTTCTCCCAGGCGTCCCCCGCGTGCGTGCGGCGCACGTCCAGGACGGCGCCCTCGGCGAGCAGGTGGTGCGGGGCGGCGTACGTGATCTCGACGGTGACCACGTCGCCGGGGCGGACCTCTTCGTCGGGCTTCGTGAAGTGGACCAGCCGGTTGTCGGGGGCGCGGCCCGAGAGACGGTGCGTGGCGCCGTCCTTGCGACCCTCGCCCTCGGCGACCATCAGCTCCAGGATGCGGCCGACCTGCTTCTTGTTCTCGTCCCAGGAGATCTCCTCCTGGAGGGCGACGAGACGCTCGTAGCGCGCCTGGACGACCTCCTTGGGGATCTGTCCCTCCATGGTGGCCGCCGGGGTGCCGGGGCGCTTGGAGTACTGGAACGTGAAGGCCGCCGAGAAGCGGGCCTCGCGGACCGCGTGGAGGGTCTGCTCGAAGTCCTCCTCCGTCTCACCGGGGAAGCCGACGATGATGTCGGTGGTGATCGCCGCGTGCGGGATGGCGGCCCGGACCTTCTCGATGATCCCGAGGAAGCGGTCCTGGCGGTACGAGCGGCGCATCGCCTTCAGGACGGTGTCCGATCCGGACTGCATCGGCATGTGCAGCTGCGGCATCACGTTCGGCGTCTCGGCCATGGCGGCGATGACGTCGTCGGTGAAGTCACGGGGGTGCGGGGAGGTGAACCGGACCCGCTCCAGGCCCTCGATCTGCCCGCAGGCCCGCAGCAGCTTGCTGAACGCCTCGCGGTCGCCGATGTCGCTGCCGTACGCGTTGACGTTCTGCCCGAGCAGCGTGATCTCGGAGACGCCCTCGCCGACCAGTGCCTCGATCTCGGCGAGGATGTCGCCGGTCCTGCGGTCCTTCTCCTTGCCGCGCAGCGCCGGGACGATGCAGAAGGTGCAGGTGTTGTTGCAGCCGACGGAGATGGAGACCCAGGCCGCGTACGCGCTCTCGCGGCGGGTCGGCAGCGTGGAGGGGAAGGCCTCCAGGGACTCGGCGATCTCGATCTGCGCCTCCTCCTGGACGCGGGCGCGCTCCAGGAGGACCGGCAGCTTGCCGATGTTGTGCGTGCCGAAGACGACGTCCACCCAGGGCGCCTTCTTGACGATGGTGTCGCGGTCCTTCTGGGCGAGGCAGCCGCCGACGGCGATCTGCATGCCGGGGCGCTTCGTCTTCATCGGGGCGAGGCGGCCGAGGTTGCCGTAGAGCTTGTTGTCGGCGTTCTCGCGTACGGCGCAGGTGTTGAAGACGACGACGTCCGCGTCGCCGTCCGAGCCCTCGGGCGCCCGCACGTAACCGGCGTCCTCGAGGAGCCCGGAGAGCCGTTCGGAGTCATGGACGTTCATCTGACACCCGTAGGTGCGGATCTCATACGTCATAGATGAACGAAGGTCCACTGTCTGGCTCCGGCCGCTGCTACTGGTCATGGCTCAAGGGTAGGTGCTTCCGGGAGAACCCCAGGCAGCACTTCAGCGCCCGTCGGTGGGTCAGTCTGCGAGGGCGTGTGACACCTCCCACTGGACCGGGCGAACTCGGCGTTGGTTGCCTTGAACTCGGTGGCCAGGTGCCGCAGCGTCTTCTCCCCGTCGGCCACCGGGCAGACGACGCACGCAGCGCACGGTGCCCCAGGCGTGGATCAGGGAGGCGGCTGCGATCTTGGGCGTCCGTGCGCCGCGTGCAGCACGATCTGCGCGCGCATCCGCAGCCGGTGCTCGGTCTTGTGGCCGTAGCCCATCTTCTCAAGCCGGTGGCGCTCGGCGGCGGTCCCGTCCTGACCTGGGCTCTCAGCGCGCTGCGATGCCCTGGCCCTGGTAGATCTCGTCGTAGTAGTGGATCACCATGGGGCGGGTGAGCATGGCCTCGAAGGTGGAGGTGAAGCCGTGTGCGGTGCGCCAGGCGAGATAGTCGGTGTAGTTGTGCGCCTCCGTCCACTGGGTCAGACCCGCGACGTGGTCGGCGTCGCTCTGGTCGCGCAGGATGCGGATCTCTTCGCAGCCCTCGTGCTTGAGACTCTCGCCCAGGATGTCCAGCAGCAGTTTCGCGACGTCGTCGCCGCGGCCGGGCTGAGCAAAAAACTCGGCGGTGACCACTGTGCTCATGGGGATGTTCCTTCCGCGAACGGTGTCGACGCCGGCCCGCCACCGGGAGCGGCCGACGGGGCTTTGAGGGCGGGGCAGCGCAGTCGGCCACCCCGAGGGCCTGCCTTCAGTAGGGAGCCGGCTCGTTGCGCACGATGATCAATGAGGTGATCTTGCCGTCGGCGACTGTGAGGTAGTTGGTGAGAACCAGCTCGTCGGGCAGGTTCGTCTTGTCGTACTCGCCGTCGTAGCGTGCCCGCACGATCGTTACAGTGCCGTGGCGCGCGACCTCGGTCACGTCCATGGTGACCTTGTCGTCGACCAGTTCGCGGCGCGCCCAGGCGCGGATCGAGGCGGTGCCGACGAATTCGCGGCGCGCGTCGTTGACCAGGGCATCGTCGCAGAAGGTCGCCATGATGGCATCGGTGTCGAAGGCGTTGACCGCCGCGATGTGAGCGGCGACGACGTCGGGCAGTACAGCGGGCTGGTCGATGGTGTTCAAGGGGGCTCCTTCGATGACCTCGGCACTGTGCGGTGCACGCTGCAGACGTTGGGCCCTACCTCCACGGGAGAGTCAACCGGGGGTCTTCTGCTGGACCCTCCGGCAGGGGGAGGGTTGATACTGGCGCCATGCACACACGCCTGACGGTCGGCGAGTTCTCCCGCGTGACCCATCTGAGCGTCAAGACGCTGAGGCACTACCACGAGGTGGGGTTGCTCGCGCCGGCCGATGTCGACCGGGGTACCGGCTACCGGTACTACTCCCTGGACCAGGTACCGACGGCACAGGTAATCCTGCGCCTTCGCGACCTGGACATGCCGGTGGCGGATGTGAAGGCCGTGCTGGCCGCAGAGGACGTGAGCACGCGCAACGAGCTGATCAGTGCGCATCTCGCACGCTTGGAGGACCGGCTCGAACAGGCCCGGAGCGCCGTCGAATCGCTGCGCGAGCTGCTGGCCCGCCCGAAGCACAGTTCGGCCATCGAGTACCGCACGGTCCGCGAGCAGCCGGCGATCGGGATCCGCGAGGTCGTCGACCGACAGGACGTGGTGAGCTGGTGGCAGGGCGCCCTCGGCGAGCTGCACGGCTTCGCCACGGCCCGGGGACTGCGCCGCACCGGCCCGATGGGCGGGCTGTTCGCCAACGAGCTGCTCCAGGACGAACGCGGTGAGGCGCTCGTGTTCGTCCCTGTCGACGGCGATGCGCGCCCTGTCGGCCGGGTCGACGCACTGGTCGTGCCCGGCGCGGAACTCGCGGTCGCCGTCCACCGCGGACCCCTGCACACCATCGATCTCACCTACGGTGACCTGGGCACCTACGCCGCACGCCACGAAATCAGCGTCGACGGCCCACTGCGCGAGTACTACCTGCGCAGCCCCCTCGACGTGGCGAGGGACGACGACCTGGTCACGGAGGTCGGCTGGCCCATCTTCCGCTCCGCCGGCTAGCGGTGGTCCGATGGCGCCGGCGGGGACAACAGCGGACGCCGCAGTCCGGGCCGGGCCCGCAGCCCGGCTCCCCCTCGAAGATCCACACCCGGCCACCGGCAACGACCCGCCCAGGGAAACGGCCCCAGGGACATCGGCCTGCGGCCGATCCTGCCTCGCCGGACGGCGGGTGGGCCCTACCTGTGGCGGCAGTGGTCACTCGGCTGTGAGCTGCTTTGGGATGTGGTCGGCGGTTCGAAGCTCCTGCAGACCCGGGGGGTGTTGAGGTACCTGCGGGGACTCCGAGCAAGGCCCCCGACTGCGGGTCCGCCGACAGTGACATGGGCAGGCCCGCGCTCGGCGACGTGGGGCGGCCCGGCGGGTCCGACCGCGACAGTCATTCAGTCAGTGCGTCGCGGTGATAGGAAGCCAGGGCTTCTTGCGGGCGGACATCCGGCCTGCCGGCCAGTAGCTGCGGGCCCTCGGCGCAGAGGATGGCCGCTCTCTGAGCGTGATCCGAGCCAGTGGTACCCGATGCGCCGGGACCACTGGCTTCTGGCCACTGCCATGCTGTGCATGGCAGTCGCGCGGCGGGGGCGGTCAGAGATGACGCGCCACGAAATCGGCCACCTGGGTGCCGAGTTGCTGGCCCGCGCGGTTGTCGAGGGAGGTGTGCTGGCCGGACCAGATCCGGCTGAGCCACGCTTCGGTGGCGGCGTCCTGGAAGCCGGCGAAGGTTCGGGTGACGCCCTTCGATGTCACCGCGAGATGATGCCGCGCACCGTAGAACCCGGCGAGCGTCGTTGCCGCAGCCTGGCTGAGAGCGCCGTGAGCGCCGGGATAGGACGGATCCGGTGCGGTCGGCAGCAGGGGGGTCCAGTTGGGATCGCCGACGATGCTCGGGTTGTAGTGCGTACCGCCGAGCCGGATGGCGGTCACGGGCCGCCATACGCGATAGGCGTACTTGGCGTCGTACATCGCGATTGTGGTGTCGGCGAGGGACAGGTCGAGCCGGGCGAAGACCTTCACCGCCTTCTCCAGGCTCGCGTTCTGGGAGGTGACAAGGCCCTGCGCGACCTGGTTCCAGACGTTCCAGACGGGTGCCGCCGCCCAGAACTTCGCGGCTGCCGTCTGATCGGGGGTGCGGGTGGTACTGGTCTTGCTCCCCAGGCTCTTGACCTCGTTCAAGGCGGTGGCGTAGGCGGCGCCGCTCACGGCCGGCGGCGGTGCCGGGCGGAACTGGCGTCCGCTGGCCAGCACGAACGGCTTGACCGAGCCCCAGTTGGTGAACACCGGTGCCGGGAAGTTGGGAGGGGTGGGCCGGTAGTCACCGGCCTTGTTGCCGGGGCGGAACCGCGGCGGCTCGGCTGAGGACCCGTCGTGGGACCGCAGGCTGATCAGTCGGCGGGCGACCGCGGCTCCCACACCAATGCCCGCCTGCTTGCCCGGGCCGCCCGGAATCGCGGACAACTGGCTGCTCAGCAGCTGGTCCACGCCTGCGCGCTTGGCCGGGTACAGGGCGACCAGCACATCGTGGGCTGCCTGGTCCGCTGCGGCATCCGCACGAGCGCCTCCTGGCGCCGACACCGAGAACACGTAGGCGGGGCCGGCCCGGGTGATCGATACCACGGCGTCGTACTCGGCGGCCTGGAGAAGCGCGAAGCTGCGCGTGGGCTGGACGGTGGACGGCTGCGCCTTCGGATCGCCGAGGATGGTGATGAGCTCGCGGTTCCACTCCACGACCGACATCCCCGACCCCGTCGCGGCGGTGCGCAGGGCCGGCGAGTGAGCGGTGGTGGACCCGAAGGCCGGGCTGGTGAGTCCGGCTGCCAGCACGGTTCCGGCAAGTATGGCGAGTGTCTTCTGCTTTCCACCCATGTTCTGTGGCTCCTTGTCGCTGGTGGTGGGCTGTGGCAACTGGCGGTCATGCACGTGGCTCATCTGGGCCGGCCACGCGAGCGTGATGGTGTCGGGGTGGTGCGGGCCGGCCGCCGGGTCGGGATGGCGGCGGTCGTGGAGGAGGAGTTGTTCGGCGGTTTCTGCGACCGGGCCGGGGCCTGGGTCGTCCAGGGCCATCCGGTCCATGAGGGCGGTCCGGCGTAGCAGCCAGGCGCGTTCGGCGGCCGTCGCATCGATGGGGGGCCGTGCGAGGGGCCTGGCCTGGCGGCCGTCGCGTTCGGCTCCGAGGGCGAGCACTTGGTGCATCTCGCGGCGCAGATCTGGCGCATTCGTATATGCCTCGTGCGGGGGCGGGGCGTCGATGCCCTTGCCGCTGTTCGGGGTGACGTCCACGCTCACACCTCCGCCGGTACGCAGGGGCCGGCGCCGCAGCGTTGACACAGCACCGTGTCGTGGTGGGGGCCGCCGTGATCGAGGGCCGATGGGTGTGCCGTGGACCGCATGGGTACGTGGACCGGGCCCGGGCAGCCGTCGATGGGGCACGGCTTGTGGGTCGCGAAGGCCCACTCGGCGGGTGCGTCGGGTGACCCGGCGCCGCGGTCGCCCCCGGTAGCCCGTCGCTGTGCTGCAGTGCCGGCCCCGGCAGGGGGTCGCAGCTCGTGCGGAGCGTACGGTCCGGTCATGGCGAGCACCTCAGGCAGGCGCGGACTTCGCGGCCGCTGCGTGTCTGGTGGATCTCGGTCGACTGGGCGAGGTACTGGACGATGCCGGTGCCACGGCCGTGTTCGTCGGGGGCGATGTCGGGGCGATGGCGTTCCACGTCCGCGCCGGAGTCAGTGACCACAATGTGCAGAGTGTCGTGGTCGAGGGCGAGCAGCAGGGTCATGCGCTCATGGCCGTACTGGGCGGCGTTGGCGGCGAGTTCGTCGACGATGAGAACGGCGGAGTCCCGCTCGCTTGCGGGAACACTCCAGGTCTCCAGCAAATCGGCCGCGAAGTGACGGGCGGCGGAGACGTGCGCCTCCTGCGCCGGCAGGGTGCGCAGTGCCTGGCGGCGGCAGGGCCGGCCGAGCAGTGAAGTCGGGCTGGCGGAATCGGTCACAAACATGGTCTTCTGGCTCTTCTGTGGATTGGCTGAGACCGGAACGGGGTGACCGCACATAATTTCGGGGGCGGTCGGTAGGCCGGATCCTGATCCTGCGTGGGCGCGCTCACTCAGTTCCACGGACGACGCATGCCGAACGGTTCGAGCTATTCGCCTCTTTTGTTCGGATTCTTGCGAGTCATATCAATGTCGGCGCCTGTCTGGGCTCAGCCGCCTCTGCCCAGAGCTCGCTGCCGCACGGCCGGACCGGGCACCGGCAGCTCGGTCCCCTCGCCCGTGGTCTTCCGGACGGCCTGCGAGAGCGTCGCGCCGTAGAGCGGGACGGACATCGCTGCCCGCATCTCGGCTGGGTCGCGGTCCTCGGCGTGCAGACGTACTGGATCCTCTTCTCCGGGCTGTACGGACTCCGGGGAAAAAGAAGAGTTGTGCACGCCCCGTCGGCCCACTCACCCGGTCCACCGGTCTTGAGGCCGCCCGGTTGTTGTCGACTGCCCGGGGGCCCCTCTCCGCTGAGGGCCCGGCCTTTCGAAGGCGACGTCTTCTTGGCCTCTTGTGCCACCATGCGCTCACGCCCGGCTGCTGTCGTCATGTCACCGGGCGGCCGGGCCGTCCCGTGACATGACCGCCATGGCCTGGCCTCACGCTCGGATGGTGACCAGCTTCTGACCGTTGCCGGCGAGGATCTCAAAGTGCTCGATGGCTCCCGGAGACATGGCAACCGCCCCTGGGATCGTGGTGCCGGGAGGGTATTCGCCTGCCCGCCAGGTGGCGCCGTCCGCCCTGGCCCCGCCGGGCCCGACCGCCTGCAGCCGGCAGGTGATTCCGGCGGGTGCCTCTCTGGCGGAGATCTGCAGGACACTGCCCCAGGCAGAGGGCGAGACCTTCACCGAGGCGGAGACGCCGGTGGTGGGATCGCTTCCGGAGAAGGTGCGCAAGGCAGCCGGCGCGGTCGGCCCAGGCTGCGTCGCCTGGCTGCCCACGGATCCGATGGCCGCCAGCCATGTGCCGCCAACCGCTGCCGCGATGAACGTCAAGGAGGCGGCGGCGCCGGCCAGTTGCAGACGCCAGGTCCTGCGGCGCCGGGCCGCGGCCTGCTGGAGCAGCCTCTCCAGCACACCCACCTCGGGCGCCTGCGGCACCGCAGGCACGGCGGGCCGTTCGGGCAGGGAGCCCTGCGCGTTCTCGGCTGCCCGCGCCACCAGCCGGTCGGCCAGGTCCCCACCGGCCGCCGGCACCGTCTGGCCTGCGGCTTCGGCCGCGGTCACCGTCGCCAGCAGCGCGGGCAGTCCCGCCAGCTGGGCGTGTTCCGCCTGGCACTCGGTGCATACCGTGAGGTGGGCGCGCACCTGCTCCATGTCCGCCGGGGGCAGCGTGCCCAGGACGTATCCTCCCAGCGCCAGCCGGAGGGCCTCGTGGTCCGCGCTCATGGTCGCCACCTCCTCCATGCCACGGTCATGACTCGATGCCCCGTTCCTGCAGCGCCAGCCGCAGGGCGTGCAAGGCGTAGTACGTCCGCGACTTCACGGTGCCCAGCGGGATGCCCAGCACCCGTGCGGCCTCCACCATGGTCCGGCCCCGGTAGTAGGTCTCCAGCAGGACCGCGCGGTGATCCGGGGACAGTGTCCGGACAGCGTCGGCCACCGCCCAGCTCTGCAGTGCCTGCTCGATCTCGTCCTCACCCGGCGTCTGCTCGGCGGCCCGCTCCAGCACCTCGCCGCCGACCTCGGCCGGCCTGGCCTGCCGGGCCCGGTGGGCGTCGATGACCAGGTGCCGGGCGACCGTACACAGCCATGCCCGGGCCGGGCCGCGTGCGGGCTCGAACGCAGCGGGATGCTGCCACGCTCGCAGCAACGTCTCCTGCACGACATCCTCCGCCCATTGCCAGTCTCCCGAGGTCAGTCGCAGCACGTAGTGGAACAGGGCTCCTGCGTGCTCGGCATACAGAGTGCGAAGCAGTTCCTCATCTGCGGTCGAAAGGGTCCCTCTATCAGAGACACGGTGCGCGGAGCGATCCGGATCGGTCCTTGGACCACGCTTTCGGGAACTCCAGGGCATAAGACGATCACCGCGCATATGCGCGGCTTCGTCCTGTACGAGCAGCTCGGCGCCGGTCACGCTCTGTGAGTGCCGCGGGTGGCACGTCCTTGCGGCGTTACGGCCTCGCCAGGATCAAGCATGCGCAGGACCCGGGGTCGGCTGATCTGCGGCGATCCCAAGAGGTCTCGCAAAAGGTGCGTATCCACCGAACCGCAGGACCCTCACCGTCCGTGGAGCCGAACAAGAACCGACTTACGCGCAACTCCTCATCGCTTCCCCATGCGGCAAAGGATGGAACAGAGGTGACCGAAATGCACCACGCGACGCACGCGCTCTCGCCACCGGCCACACTCACCCCGCCCCCGTGCATCGAAGCCGGTGCCACCTTGCAGCCCCGGCCTGTGCCCAGCACACACCGCGGCGACGGCCCTACGCACAGCGATCAGGGGCTGCGCGACCACCGGGGCAGAGCTCCATCCGGGCCAGTGTGCGCATCACCCGTATGGGCGACGCCGACCTGCCCCGAGTCACTCGCGGCTGCCTGCTCGGGGGAACTGCCGCGTGCCGCCTGCATCTTCGTGGCGCGGCAGGGCGGATGCGCAGCGCGGGGCACGTCGAGGCGGGCAGCCGGCACGGGGCAGCACCCATGCTCGTTCGCTGGGTCCGTGAGGGACACGTGCCCATGAACACGCCATCCACCACACACATCCCGGCGGTTGCGTGCGCCCGAGCTGGCGCAGTTCCTGTCTCCGCCTGATCAGTGAGGAACGGACACCATGTACTTGAACCTTCGCCCACCAGGTCGGCGATCACGTGCTGCGGCCGGGCTGGCCGTCGCCACCATTGCCACTGCCGGTGCGCTGGGACTCCTCAGCTCATGCGGCCAGTCGTCGCATTCCTCGTCCATCGGGGCCGGCGCCATCACGCCCGGTCCGGGTCAGCATCAGACGGCTGGAATGCCCGGTGCCACGGGGTCGGGGAAAACGGTGGGCTCCGCTCCCGGCGCCTCCCCGATGCCCCACATGAGCATGCCCATGAGTCCCTCGAGCACGGGCGCGGCGGCCGCGCCGGTGACCGGGAATGCCGTGGCGATCAAGAACTTCGCATTCTCCCCGGCCACGCTGAAGGTCAAAGCGGGCACGACGGTGACGTGGACGAATCAGGACACCGACGCCCACACCGTCACCAGCGCCGGATCGGGCGGCCCCTTGCATTCGGCCGCCCTGGCCACCCACGCCACCTACAGCTACACGTTCACCAAGCCCGGCACCTACGGCTACCTCTGCACCATCCATCCGTTCATGACCGCCACCGTGGAGGTGACCTGATGACCGACTACTACGACAGTCACGACGGAGCACCGGCCGACGACGCCGGTCAGCCTGAAACCGAACACGGTATGACTCGGCGTCAACTCATCCGGCACACAGAGTGGTTCGGCGGCGCGGTGGTGCTGACCGTGGCCAGTGGAGAGGTGATCAGCCACATCGCGGACTCCCGCGACACCAACGCCGGGGCCGCCGCCGGGGCCGTCGCAGCGGGAAGCGGCGCGCTGCGGTTCGTGCAGGTCTCCGACAGCCATATCGGGTTCCAGGGCCCGGCGAAATGGACGTGGCCGGCTCATTCACCGAAGCGATCGACCAGGTGATCTGCGCCATTGCCCTGCCAATCGGTGAACTCAGATCGACCGGCTCCGTCACACTGATCAGGTTCTTGCCACGCACCTGACACCACTTCACCAGGGCCGCGAAATCCGCGACCGACCTCACGAAACGATCCAAGCGTCAGAATGCCAGACCGTCCCACTCGCCCGGACGATTCAGCCACTTCCCCAACTCGGACCGTTTCCATGGCGGGTACTTGGACGCCGACACATCAAGGTCCTCGGCCCAGCCGACAATCACGGCATCATGCACAGCAGCCCAGCCCTCAATATGCCGCCGCTGCACCTGCGGAGACGTAACCGGTACCAGCGCGCCAGGTCGGCAGGTTCTCGCAGCCGTTGGAAGTTGCCCCTCCAGAGCGCTCGCCCACCGTCGCCACGAAGGCCAGACACAGGCGGCCCGAGCGGAAGTTGAATCCGAACTCCTCGGCGGGCACGTCGCCGGGTGGGGTTGCCTGCCCTGTCACGTCACGAGTACAACTCGTGACGTGACAGGTGACCATGACGCACGCCAGTGGTCGCGCATCGAAGCATTTCTGCGCGCCCGGGGAGCCGCCGGGATGCCACATCCGGGCGGCACCCTGCTGGAACACCTGGGCCGTGTCCGGCGGCTGCTCGCCGACTGGGGAAACGATCCCGCGGTCCAGACGGCGGGGATGTGTCACGCCACCTACGGAACCGACGGTTTCGACCAGTACCTGCTGCCGGTCGCCGAGCGGGCGACCCTGGCGGAGCTGATCGGCGACCGGGCCGAGGCACTGGTCCATCTGTACGCGAGATGCGACCGCGGTAGCGCCTATCCCCGGATCGGGCGCGATCGGCCGGTGGTCTTCCGTGATCGCTTCACCGGCCGCGAGCACACCCCCGCCGACGCGGACCTGCGGGCGTTCATGGAGATCACCGCCGCCAACGAGCTCGACGTACTGGCCCACAACGAGGAACTGGCCGAGCGGTACGGCCCGTACCTGTACCGATTGTTCGCCGGAGCGGGCGACCTGCTGTCCGCCGCGGCCCGGGAGGCCTGCATCCGGCAACTCGGCCCGCACACCTCCGCTCCTGGACCACGGATCACCGGACTCGATCACCTGGATTGACCGTCGCCGACGTCGAACGCACCATCGCCTTCTACCAACGCGTCCTGGGGATGCGCCCGGTCACCTTCGGAGAAGGCCGCCAGGCCCTGGCCTTCGGAACGAGCAAGATCAACCTGCACGAGGCCGGCCACGAACTCCTGCCTGGCGCCGCTCACCCCACCCCCGGCAGTGCGGACCTCTGCCTGCTCACCGATGCGACACAGAGTCAGATCCTCGACCACCTGGCCTCGTGCGGCGTCCCCGTGGAAGAAGGCCCCGTACCGCGTACCGGTGCTCAAGGACCGATCACCAGCACCTACCTGCGCGACCCCGACGGCAACCTGATCGAGATCAGCACCTACGAGACGGCCGCCGGGACCGGCGACCGAGCAGGCGGATGAGGCGAAGGGCGGGCCCGGACGGTCGCGAGCCTTCGACCGGCAGCACGGCCACAAACTCCGAAAGGCTGGACGCCTGGGGCGGCAGCCACCCTCGGAGATACCGCCGGTAGTGACCGGCGACCGGACGGCGCAGGTCCGCCTCCGCGGACCCCTCACCGGTGAGTTCGAGAGAGACTCGATGGGGCTCGCCCGCCATGCATAGCGGCCTGCCCAGCGCATCGAATCCGCAGTTGTACTCGGCAGGCGTCTCCCACCATTCCTCAGCGAGCGCTACGTCCTTGAAGACATGCATGTGGAACTCGTCATCGAAGACGATCACAGGGCCTACCGGCGCAGTCATGCCCGGAGTATCGCGGAAGCCCGCCTTGCGCCCATATCCGGTAAGTGCAAGTGCGCCGCCGGACGCCTGAAACCACTCCGAACTGGGCAACCTCGGCGACTGAGACCACTCCGACCCCGGCAAGCTCGGCGGCCAAGGCCGCACCGACCCGCTCGAACACTTTTACCCCGCCTCGATGGCATGTCCTGATCAAATCTGCCAGGCTTCCGGCAGTCGTCGCCCTGACCCCAGGGGGACGCGCCGAAATCTCACCCCAGCGATCGCGCAAGCGATGCGCGCAGCCCGCGGCTGCCCTCCGGCCCACCCAAGCCGGCCGGGCGGCCACCGAGCAGGCCGGAATCCCGGCCGCCTCAAAGGAGTTTCGTGTGAGACCGACCCCCCACAAGGCCCTCGCCGCGAGCGTACTCAGTGTCGCCGCGTTGGCCGCTGCCCTGCTCCCCGTCACCCAGGCGGCAGCCGCGCCGCCCGCGGCAGCCCCTGAGGCCGCCGCGTGCACCCCGGCCCAGGTGGTCACCAACGGCGGCTTCGAAAACGGCACTTCGCCCTGGAGTCAGTCGTCCACCAGCGTGATCACCAACCGCGCCGGCGAGACCGCCCATGGCGGCACCACCTTCGCCTGGCTGAACGGTGTCGGCAGTACGCACACCGACACGCTCTCGCAGAGCGTCACGATCCCGTCCGGGTGCAGCAGCGCCACGCTCACCTTCTGGCTGCACGTCGACACCGCCGAGACGACCTCGTCCACCGCGTACGACAAGCTGACGGCGAAGATCGGCAGTACGACGCTGGCGACGTACTCGAACCTCGACAAGAACACCGGCTACGTCCAGAAGTCGTTCGACGTGTCGGCGTTCGCGGGCCAGACCGTGAGCCTCGCCTTCACCGGCATCGAGGACTCCAGCCTCCAGACGAGCTTCGTCGTCGACGACATCGCTCTCGACACCTCCGGCGACACGGCCCCGCCGGCCGACTCCACGCGCACGCCGGCCGCACCCTCGTACACCGTCAGTCTGAGCAGCAACACCAGCGGCACCGTCTGGACCGGCCACGAGAGCGCGACCTTCACCAACGCCTCCTCCACCGCGCTCAGCGAGGTCTATCTGAGGCTGTGGGACAACTACCACGGCACCTGCTCCGCGATGCCGATCAGCGTCACCAACGTCACCGGTGGCACCGCGGGCGCCCTCTCGGTCGGCTGCACGGCGCTCCAGATCGCCCTCCCGACGCCCCTGACCCAGGGGCAGACCGCCACGATCGGCTTCGACTTGGGCATCACCGTGCCCAGCGGCGCCGACCGTTTCGGCTACGACGGGGCCTTCAGCATGATCGGCAACGCCCTGCCGGTCCTCGCGGTCAAGGACGGGGCCGGCTGGCACCTGGACCCGTACACCAACAACGGCGAGTCGTTCTACTCACTGGCCGCGGACTTCAAGGTGACCCTCGACCACCCGACCACCCTGCTGGTACCGGCCACCGGCGCCTCGGCCGACACTCCCGGCTCCAGCGGCCGTACGATCACCACCGCCACCGCCTCCAAGGTCCGTGACTTCGCCTGGGCGGCCGGCCCCTTCACCAAGATCTCCGGCACCTCCACCGCCGGTACTCCGATCAACATCTACTCCGTCTCGGGCATCAGTTCGTCCGACGCGCAGTCCATGCTCACCACCGCGAAGTCCGCCGTGGACGCCCACGCGGCGCGATTCGGCGCCTACCCGTACGGCGAGCTGGACGCGGTGATCGACAACAACTTCTGGTTCGGCGGCATGGAATACCCCGGGTTCGTCCTCGATCTGGTCAGCACCACAGCACTCACCCACGAGATCGGGCACCAGTGGTTCTACGGGATCGTCGGCGACGACGAGTACAACAGCCCCTGGCTGGATGAGGCGTTCACCGACTACGCCACCGACCTGGCGCTGAACAAGACCGGCACCAACTGCTGGAACAGCGTCTCGTGGGCCTCGTCGGACGAGAAGATCACCAACTCGATGGCCTACTGGGACGCCCACTCCTCCCGGTACTCCACCGTCGTCTACGGCTACGGCAAGTGCGCCCTGCACGACCTGCGGCGCGTCCTCGGTGACACCGTCATGGCCAAACTGCTGAAGGACTACGCCACTTCACACTGGTACGGCGTCTCGACCACGGCCGAGTTCAAGGCAGCCGCCCAGGCCGCCACGACCACGGACCTGACTTCCTTCTGGACCCAGCACCGCATCGACGGCTGATACGGTGCCGGTTCGCCGCGGTTGGCGCCCTGGGGCGTCATCCGTGGCGAACCGGTGGCCGGGCTCCTGTGGTCATGGGGCAGGAGAAGAGAAGCGCTTTCCGGGAGCGGGAGAACGCCATCTCCGAACGCCATGCCTGAGCGCCATGTCTGAGCGCCATGCCTGGGCGCCTCGTCGACGTCGGCCGGACCGAGAAGGCCGCCGCCTGCGTGAACCCCGTGCTCCGTGACACACCCCGGTACTGGGCCGAACCGCTCGGTGACGCACTGGGGCTGCGCGCCCTGCTGAAGGTCAAGACGGTCAATCCGATCCGCTGCTTCAAGAGACGCGGTACCGACCTCCTCGCCCAGGGCCGCCCCCGCGGCGACGTCCTGGTGTGCGCGGCGGCGGGAAACCTCGGACAGGGCCTCGCCCACGTCGGGCGCGAGCACGGCCTGCCGACCCACGTCTTCGCCGCCTCCACCGTCAACCTGGGCAAACTCGCCGCGATGCGGCGGCTCGGCGCCCAGGTCCACCTCGTCGACGGCGGCTTCGACACCGCCAGGCGGAGCGCCGCCGAGACGGCCGATCGCAACGGATGGACTTCGGCGACGAGGATGTGGCGTACGCGAGCCGGCTGTGGCAGGCGGGCGGCGCGCCGAGCTACATGTAGGGCCGGGGGCCTTTCACGGATTCGAGGGGTTCGCCCCGCAGATCCCGCCGGCCCAGCACGCCCAGGCGGCCCGGCTGCGCTGGCTGCGCAGGCTGCTGACCGCAGAGTGAGGCGGACCGCCTCCCTCCCGCGCCGCGATAGACGCTGGGTAAGAAGTTGGTAACCCTCCGCAAGACCCGATCACCAGGGGTTTTTGTTGGATGATGGGGCTTTTTTGGTGCTTTTCGCACAGGATGGAGCCCCTGTCAGGTCGCAGGCTTGGCAGTGACATGGATAACCTCAAAAACGAACAAATCGCCCATACGGGCGTGTTCCGTTCGTGGGGGAATCCGTCACGTCAGGAGTCGCAAGTGAATTCCACACTCTGCAGCCGCTGCGTCAAGGCGATCGGCGCCGGCGCGCTCTCCGTCGCTCTGCTGTCGGCCGGGACGGCCGGTGCCTTCGCCGCGTCCCCGGGCGCCGCCTCGCCGAGTCCGAAACCGAGCATGACCGGCAGCGCGAAGCCGAGCATGACCGGCAGCGCGAAGCCCACCAAGACCGGCAGCGCGAAGCCCACCAAGACCGGCAGCGCGAAGCCGAGCATGACCGGCAACGCGAGCCGCTCGCCCATGACCAACGGTTCGATCAGCAGCAAGGCGAGCAAGAGCCAGGTGATCGCCGGACAGTCGGTGACACTCACCGGACGCGCCAAGGGACTGAAGGTCGGCACCAAGCTGCAGCTGCAGCACATGACCAACGGCAAGTGGACCTTCCTGAAGTCCACCACCACGCTCAAGAACGGCAGCAGCTACTCCCTGACCGCCAAGCTCAACGCCAGGGGCAGGCAGCAGCTTCGGGTCATGGCGGGCGAGATCGCCTCGCCGACCGTCACCGTGACGGTGAAGTGATCCGACAGCGCCGCAGCGAAAGGGCCGACCCGGGCACGGGTCGGCCCTTTCCACGGCCACGTGCGGGCCGGCGGCCCACATGCCACCCGTCGGGCGCCAAATTCGCACGACAGAGCACGCTCACTCTGGAACGCTTCCGCCCGGAACGCGAACGAACGGTTCAGCGCAGACGAACAGACGTACGAACGGAGTGGCGGTCGATGAGTTTCACGCTCAAGGCGCTCGAGGCACCGGTCCTTGAGGGCACGCTCGTGCGCCTGGAACCTCTGGGCCATCGCCACGCGGCGGACCTGGCCGTGGCGGCGGAGGAGGACCGAGGCACCTATCGGTTCACCTGGGTACCCAGGGCGGCCGAGGTCGGCGCGTACATCGACGCACAGCTCGCCCGTGCCGCGGCGGGGACACTCGCCCCGTACGCGCAGGTGGAGCGGGCCTCGGGACGGCCGGTCGGAGTCACGGCCTACTGGGAGCCGCGCTCATGGCTGGCGGAGGACCGGCTCTCCGCGATCGAGGTCGGTTTCACCTGGCTCGCGGCCTCGGCCCAGGGCACGGGCCTGAACGGCGAGGCCAAGCTCCTGCTGTTCCGGCACGCTTTCGAGAGCTGGGGCGTGGCGCGCGTCGACTTGAAGACGGACGCGCGCAACAGCCGCTCACGCGCCGCGATCGAGGCGTTGGGCGCACGGCACGAAGGGGTGCTGCGGAACTGGTCCAGGTCCTGGGCGCCGGGCGAGAGCGGTCGGCTGCGCGACTCGGCGATCTTCTCCGTCATCGCCGAGGAGTGGCCTGAGTGCCGGGCGCGGCTGGAGGAGCGGCTGGCCCGGAAGCTGGAGCGGCGGGCGCCGGACCCGGGACCGGGCGGGATCACGGCGCGATGAGCCCGCCCGATCCGCCCGGCTTGGCCTTACGCGGTCCTAGGCGGTCCTACGCGGTCCTACGCGGTCCTACGCGGTCCTACGCGTCCCCGCCCTTCCAACCTTTCCACCCCTGCCCCCGCAGCACCTCCGACACGTCCGGCGCCCGGTAGTGCTCCCCCTTGAGAACCTTGCCGTCCGCCCGGCGGGCGACCCGGCCGTCAGGACCGAGCTTCGTCATGTTGGACCGGTGAACCTCGGCGATCACCGCGTCGAGGTCGATGCCGTGGACGAGCGCGGTGCCGTACGCCACATACACGACGTCGGCCAGCTCGTGCGCCAGCCGGTCCAGCGGGCCCGTGACGGAGACCTCGGCGACTTCGGCGGCCTCCTCGGCAAGCAGTTCACCACGGTGGGCGGCGAGTTCCGGGGAGACCTCCGTCGGAGTGCTGCGCGCGTCGAGCCCGAAGGCGAGGTGGAATGCGCGGACCAGGGAGGCGGGCGAGGGAACCGGAGAACCGGAAGAGGGCACCGGGGATGTGGGAGAAGGCAGCATCCACCGACCCTACCCACCCCGCACTGTGCCCCCGCTCGGCCCGGCCCTGGTCAGGATGGTCTCCGGGCTGGCAGGATCGCGCGCATGTTCCTGGCACTCCCCCGTATCGACAGGCGCCGCGCGCTGTTCGGCTCGGCGGCCGCGTTCGTGGTCCTCGGGCTGCTGCTGTGGTGGCTGCTGCCGCTGGGCGAGAAGTCGCCGGGCGGCACGATCACGTTCAGCACAGGCACGCCGACCGGGGTGTACCAGAAGTACGGCACGCTCCTGCAGACCGCGCTCGCCAAGGACATGCCCCGCCTGAACGTCCGGCTGAAGAACAGCGACGGCTCGCAGGAGAACGTCCGCCGAGTGGCCACGGGACAGGCCGACTTCACCATCGCGGCGGCCGACGCGGTGGAGACGTACATCCTGGAGAACAAGCCGGGAGCAGGCCGGCTGCGCGGTTGCGCGCGGCTGTACGACGACTATGTGCACCTGGTGGTCCGCCGCTCCTCGTCCGTGGAGTCGGTGGGGGATCTGCGCGGCAAGAAAGTCGCCGTGGGGCCCGGCGGTTCCGGGGTGCGGCTGATCGCGGAGCATGTGCTGGAGGCGGCCGGGCTCGACCCCAAGAAGGACATCTCGCCGTTCCCGGACGGCATCAGCACCATGCCCGACCTGCTCGAACAGCACAAGATCGACGCCTTCTTCTGGTCGGGCGGCCTGCCGACGAGTGCCGTCCAGAAGCTCTCGAAGAGCCTCGACATCAGGCTGGTGCCGATCGGCAGCGACCTCGTCACGAAGCTGCACGAGCAGGGCGGTGCCTCCCGCTACTACCGGGCCGCGGTGATGCCCGCCGACGCCTATCCCGAGGCCCAGCAGGGCTCGTCCGTGCAGACGCTGGCGGTGGCGAACTTCCTGATCACCCGGGAGAACTCGGACGCACGGCTCACCGAGGAACTCACCCGGACGGTGATCAACAGCCGCGACCACATCGGCGCCCAGGTGCACGCGGCCCAACTGGTGGACCTGCGCTCGGCCATCTACACGGACCCGCTGCCCCTGCACGAGGGCGCCCGGCGCTACTACCGCTCGGTCAAGCCGTAGCCCCGAAACCCGCCGCAGCCCCGGACACAGCCATAGCCCCGAACACAGCCGCAGCCCCGGACACCGCCGCAGCTGTATCCGCCCCACTCAGGGCCCACGGCTCACGACTCACGGCTCGGGCCTCGACCTCGGCACCGTCACCGTCACCTTCAGCCCGTGCGGCTCATGACGGGCGTAGGAGATGGAGCCGCCGCCCGCCGAGAGCAGCACCCGCGAGATGGACAGGCCCAGGCCCGAGCCCTTGATGTTCTGGTGCCCGGCGCTGCGCCAGAAGCGGTCGCCGATGCGGGCCAGTTCCTCGTCGCTGAGGCCCGGTCCGAGGTCGGTGACGACGACCGTCGAGACCTCACCGTTCGAGGAGACCGCCACTTCGACGCGCTCCCCCTCGGGCGTGAACTTCAGGGCGTTGTCGATCACCGCGTCCAAGGCGCTGGACAGCGTGACCGGGTCGGCCCAGGCGGTGGTGGCCGGGCAGGTCCCGGCCAGTCGTACGCCCTTGCTGTCGGCGAGCGGTGACCAGGACGCGACGCGCTCGGCCGTCAACTCGCCGATGTCTGTGAGCCGCAGGTCCGCCTCGGCGTGCTCGGCGAGCGCCAGGTCGAGCAGGTCGTCCAGGACCTGGGCGAGGCGCTTGCCCTCGGTGCGGACCGACGCGATCTCCTCATTGTCCTCCGGCAGTTCGAGTGCGAGCAGTTCGATGCGCAGCAGCAGCGCCGAGAGCGGGTTGCGCAACTGGTGCGAGGCGTCGGCGACGAAGGCACGCTGCTGCTCCAGGACGTCTTCGACGTTGTCCGCCATCTCGTTGAACGACCGGGCCAGGCGTCTGAGTTCCGGCGGACCGCCCGCGACCGCGACCCTCGACTTCAGACGTCCGGTCGCGATGTCGTGGGTGGTGGCGTCGAGGACACGTACAGGCCGGAGCACCCAGCCGGTCAGCCGCAACGCCGCGCCGAGGGCGAGCAGCATCGCGGCGACCTCGCCCGCGCCGATGATCACCCAGCCGTGCAGGATCCTCGAACGCATCTGCCCAGTGGGCGAGTCGGTGACCACGACCGCGACGACGTCACCGTCCCGGATGACCGGGGACGCGACGACGAGCCGGTTGCGCTGCCAGGGCAGGACCTGCTCGGGATCGTGGCTGCGGCGGCCCAGCAGTGCCTCGTTGAAGGCGTCGCGGCCCTCGCCCTCCTCGGGCAGGTACCAGTCCTCGGGTGCGTTGGCCATGGGGGCGAGATTGCGGTAAAAGACCCCGACGCGGATGCCGTACACCTCGTAGTACGAGGCGAGTTCCTTGATCAGGGTCTGCCGGCGCTCGTCCGGGGCGGACACCGGGGAGCCGGTCGACTGGTCGGTGACGAACTGCGCGAGCGCGGCGAAGCGTGCCGTGTCGTCGATACGGTCGACGACCACACGCTGCTGCTCGGCGGCCGCGACGCTCCCGGCGAGCGGGATGCCGAGCGCGAGCAGTACGGCTGCCATCAGGACGATGAGCAGCGGAAGGAGGCGGGTGCGCACCGGTGCACGCTACGCCGCGGGGGCGACGAGCCGGTACCCCACGCCGCGCACGGTTTCGATCAGCGCGGGCATGCGCAGTTTGGAGCGCAGGGACGCGACGTGCACCTCCAGGGTGCGCCCGGTCCCCTCCCAACTGGTGCGCCACACCTCGCTGATGATCTGCTCCCGACGGAAGACCACTCCGGGGCGCTGAGCGAGCAGCGCGAGCAAGTCGAACTCCTTGCGGGTCAGTTGGACCACCGAACCGTCCACGCTCACCTGGCGGGTGAGCAGTTCGATACGGACCGGCCCGAGCCGCAGCGCGGTGTCGCCGGCGGCCGCGGCGTCGTCGTCGTGGACGCTGCGCCGACTGACGGCGTGGATACGGGCGAGCAGTTCCCCGGTGTCGTACGGCTTCACCACGTAGTCGTCGGCGCCGAGGTTGAGGCCGTGAATCCGGGACCGTACGTCGGAGCGGGCCGTGACCATGATCACCGGGGTGCTGGTGCGCTTGCGGATCTTGCCGCAGACCTCGTAGCCGTCCTGGTCGGGCAGACCCAGGTCGAGCAGGACCACACCGAAGCCGTCGCTCTCCGGAACCAGTGCCTGCAGGGCCTCCTCGCCGCTGCGGGCGTGCGTGACGTCGAAGCCGTGTCGCGCCAGCACCGCGGACAGGGCGGCGGCGACATGGTTGTCGTCCTCGACGAGGAGCAATCTCATTCCGGCCCCCTCCGGTTCACTGTTCGTACGGTCTCGACTTGTAAAACGCGGGCACGCGCGCGTGCACCATGGCAGTCACGCCGATGGACAAGGACGGCGTCAAGAGGGTTCGGGTTGCGGAGGACTTCCGTTACCCAGCCGGTACGAGCGCGCGAACGGGCCGCTACGACACGTGTCCGATTGCTATCGGATCGTGATGCTCAAGTTCCCCTCAGATGTAATGACGCTGGTCGCAAGGGGTCACTACTGTCCTCCGAAACCGAGGAGGACGGAGCCCCAGAGCGATGACCGAAGTATCGGTGGCCAAGGATGCCGTGGCCGCGACCGAGGACCTGGTCGTCCTGAAGAGCGTCAACAAGCACTTCGGCGCGTTGCACGTGCTCCAGGACATCGACCTGACGATCGCACGTGGCGAGGTCGTCGTGGTCATCGGACCCTCCGGGTCCGGGAAGTCCACCCTGTGCCGCACCATCAACCGCCTGGAGACGATCGATTCGGGCGACATCACGATCGACGGCAAGCCGCTGCCCGAGGAGGGCAAGGCGCTGGCCCGGCTGCGGGCCGACGTGGGCATGGTCTTCCAGTCCTTCAACCTCTTCGCGCACAAGACGGTGCTCGAGAACGTGATGCTGGGTCAGATCAAGGTCCGCAAGGCCGACAAGAAGGCGGCCGAGGAGAAGGCGCGCGTTCTGCTCGACCGGGTGGGCGTGGGCACCCAGGCGGACAAGTACCCCGCGCAGTTGTCGGGCGGTCAGCAGCAACGGGTCGCGATCGCACGGGCGTTGGCGATGGGCCCCAAGGTCATGCTCTTCGACGAGCCGACCTCGGCCCTCGACCCCGAGATGATCAACGAGGTCCTTGAAGTCATGCAGCAACTCGCGAGCGAGGGCATGACCATGGTCGTCGTCACCCACGAGATGGGCTTCGCTCGTTCGGCTGCCAACCGGGTGGTCTTCATGGCCGACGGCCGGATCGTCGAAGAGGCTGTGCCGGACCAGTTCTTCAGCAATCCCCGCAGCGACCGTGCGAAGGACTTCCTGTCGAAGATCCTCCACCACTGACGGCGCGGGCCCCCGGCATCCGCACGACCCGGGTCGCCCCCTAGACGGACCTCGTTCCTCACCACTCAAAGGATGTTCACCATGAAGCTCCGCAAGGTCACCGCCGCCTCGGCCGTCCTCCTCGCCCTCTCCGTGAGCGCCACCGCGTGTGGCGGCAACAACTCGGACAGCGGCTCGGGCGGCGGCAAGAAGATCAAGGTCGGTATCAAGTTCGACCAGCCGGGTCTCGGCCTGAAGCAGCCCGACGGCTCCTTCGCGGGCTTCGACGTGGACGTGGCCACCTACGTCGCCAAGGAACTCGGCTACAAGCCGGACCAGATCCAGTGGGTGGAGACCAAGAGCGCCGACCGCGAGAACGCGCTGCAGCGCGGCGACGTGAAGTTCATCGCCGCCACCTACTCGATCACGGACGAGCGCAAGCAGAAGGTGGACTTCGCCGGCCCCTATCTGCTGGCCCACCAGGACCTGCTGGTCAAGAAGGACTCGAAGATCACCAAGGGCACGGACCTCAACGGCAAGAACCTGTGTTCCGTGACCGGTTCGACCTCCGCACAGAACGTCCAGAAGTCGATCGCCCCGAAGGCCAACCTGAAGGAGAACAGCGCCTACTCGGAGTGCATCGCCAGCCTGCAGAGCGGCGTGGTGGACGCGGTGACCACCGACGACTCGATCCTCGCGGGTTTCGCGGCGCAGGACAAGTACAAGGGCCAGTTCAAGCTCGCCGGTCTGAAGCTGAGCAACGAGAACTACGGCATCGGCGTCAAGAAGGGCGACACCGCGACCCTGGACAAGATCAACAAGGCGCTGGAGAAGATGGTCAGCGACCGCTCCTGGCAGAAGGCGGTCGACAAGAACTTCGGCCCGGCCAACTACAAGAACGAGCAGGCCCCGAAGATCGGCCAGATCGTCAAGTAACGCGGAACACCGCCGGCGCTCATTCCGGCGGGTGACGCAGGGTCGCCGAGGCGCGCCGCCTGTCGCTTTTCCCGGCGGCGTGCCCTGCCCTCCACGTACTCCACACATCCGGAAGCGCGGGAGATCGTGTTCGACTTTCTTCAAGGTTATGACGTCCTGGGGGCCTTCTGGATGACGGTGAAACTCACCGTCCTCTCCGCGGTCGGCTCCCTGCTCTGGGGCACCCTGCTGGCCGCGATGCGGGTCAGCCCGGTCCCGCTCATGCGCGGGTTCGGCACCGTCTACGTGAACATCGTCCGGAACATCCCGCTGACGATCATCATCCTTTTCGCCTCGCTCGGTCTCGCCGACATCTTCGGTGTGACGATGGGCGCCTCCGACTTCAAGGTCCAGGGCTTCCGCCTGGCGGTCTTCGGTCTGATCGGCTACACGGCCGCCTTCGTCTGCGAGGCGATCCGCTCCGGCATCAACACCGTGCCGCTCGGCCAGGCCGAGGCCGCCCGCGCGATCGGGCTGAGCTTCAGCCAGACCCTGCGTCTGATCGTGCTGCCCCAGGCGTTGCGCGCGGTCATCGGCCCGCTGGCCAACGTCCTGATCGCCCTGACGAAGAACACCACCGTCGCGGCCGCCATCGGCGTCGCCGAGGCCGCGGCCCTGATGAAGACGATGATCGAGAACGAGGCTCAGACGCTGGCGATCGGCGCGGTCTTCGCCCTCGGCTTCGTGGTCCTGACCCTGCCCACCGGCCTGCTCCTGGGCTGGCTCGGCAAGCGACTGGCGGTGAAGCGATGAGTTCCGTCCTCTACGACACTCCGGGCCCCCGCGCCAAGCGGCGCAACGTGCTCGTCTCCGTCGTCTTCTTCGTCCTGCTCGCCGCTGTGGTCTGGTGGATCTGGCGGACGCTGGACGACAAGCAGCAGCTGCGCTGGGCCCTGTGGCAGCCGTTCACCACGTCCCAGGCCTGGACGACCTACCTTCTGCCGGGCCTTGCCAACACCCTGAAAGCGGCGGCGCTGGCCATGGTCATCGCCCTTCCGCTCGGGGCCGTCTTCGGCATCGCCCGCCTGTCCGACCACCGCTGGGTGCGGATCGTGGCAGGTGTGGTCGTCGAGTTCTTCCGGGCGATCCCGGTACTGCTGCTGATGCTGTTCGCCAACGAGTTCTACAGCCGCTACACGCAGGTCACCAGCGACGAACGGCCCCTCTACGCGGTGGTCACCGGCTTGGTGCTCTACAACGCCTCGGTCCTCGCCGAGGTCGTCCGGGCCGGCATTCTTGCCCTGCCCAAGGGGCAGTCGGAGGCGGCGTACGCGATCGGTCTGCGCAAGGGGCAGACGATGACCAGCATCCTGCTCCCGCAGGCGGTCACCACCATGCTGCCGACCATCGTCAGCCAGCTCGTGGTCATCGTGAAGGACACGGCTCTGGGCGGTGTGATGATCGGCTTCACCGAGTTGCTCAACCAGCGCGGCACGCTCGCGGCCAACTACGCCAACGTCATCGCCAGCTTCGTCGTCGTGGCGATCATCTACATCGTGCTGAACTTCCTCCTCACCAGCTTCGCCTCCTGGCTGGAGCGCAGGCTACGGCGCAGCAAGCGGAGCACGGGCGCGGTCCTCGGGGTCGAGGAGGTCGAGAAGCTCAACGCGGCCGAGGTCGGCGGCACCTACGGGACCGGCACCGCGGCTTGATCCGACGGGCAGGTGTCCAGCAGGGTGGTGGCCGTTAAACCGGCGCGTACCTACCACCTCCCGACATTTCCACCTCTGTCATCAAGAGACGCCTCGCGCGCCCTCGTCCGACGCACCATCAGGGAGAGTGTGCGGTCACGGTGACCGCACAGCCACACGGTAGGTTGCCGTAAGTCGCCGTACCCCCGGGTCCAGTCCAGTGCGTGGGCTCGGCCTTGACTCTGTAACCGTCTAGCTGTCTTATGGCCAGCCGGGAGGGCACTGCCTCTGGTCACTTGACGCAAACTCTGCCAATGGGTTGCATACCTTCTGTGATCGTGCACCCCGTTCCAACTGCCTGTTCCCGAACGTTCCTCAGGACACCGCTCCGGGCAGGGGGCAGCGCGCCGTGGACCCGGTGATCATCGTCGGCGCGGGGCCCGTGGGCCTCACGCTGGCCCTTGCGCTGGCCCGCCAGGAGGTCCCCTCCGTGGTCCTCGACGAGGGGCCGGGCAAGGACGAACAACGGCTCGCGCGGACGGTGGTGCTGCGCGAGGACACGGCCGCGCTCGTCGAGCGCCTGACAGGCCTGCCCCTCGCCGATGCCGGTTTCCGTTGGGCCGGATGGCGGTCGATGCGGCGCAAGCAGGTGATGCGCGAGATCAGCTTCGATGCCGGGGGGTCCGACACGCACTCGCTGGACTTCGACGTCGATGCGCACGGCCTCGGAGGCGCGGCGCACGGCTCGGGGAGCGGCGCGCAGCGCTCCGGGGGGAGCGCACGGGACCGGAAGGGGAGCGTGCAGAGCCTGCGGAGCGCCGGGCTCGGCCCGAATGCGGACGCGCAGGACTCCGAGGGCACCGACGTGCCCGCCCCCCTGCACCTCGCCCAGCACGCGCTGACCGCCGCCCTGCGCGAGGCCATCGTGCACGAGCCGCTGATCAAGGTCGCCGTGGACAGCCGCGTCGACTCCATCGAGCAGGAGGCCTCGGGCGTCACCGCGCACACCCGCGGTCCCAAGGGCACCTGGTGGCGCGGCAGTTACCTCGTCGGCTGCGACGGACCACGCTCGACCGTACGCAAGCTCCAGGACATCCGCTTCCCCGGGCGTACGGCCGTCGAGCGACACGCCGTGGCGGCACTGCGCACGGAACTTCCCTGGCCCGGCGAAGCGTTGTTGCACCGGATGCCGCCGTGGCGGACGTCGGGCCCCTCGTCCGCAGAGGTGACCGCGCGCCCCCTCGCCGAGGACGTCTGGCGGCTGGACTGGCTGCTGCCGCCCGGCAAGGACCTGGTCACACCCGACCTGCTGGTGGCGCGCGTCCGGGAGACCCTCGCGGGCTGGAGCAGCGGCTCGACGCCTCCGTACGAGCTGCTCGACACCGGCGTCCACACTGTCCACCACCGCCTCGCCCGGCGCTGGCGGGCCGGCCGCGTCTTCCTCGCCGGCGACGCCGCCCACCTGCTCGGCGCGCTCGGCACCCAAGGCCTGGACGAGGGCCTGCGGGACGCCGACAACCTCGCCTGGAAGCTGGCGCTGGCCTGGCACCACGGACCGCACGAGGCGCTGCTCGACAGCTACCAGGTGGAGCGGCGGGCGGTCGTCGCCGCCCGTTTGCGCGCCGCCGACCAGGCGCTACCGCTGCTGCGCGGCGGCGGAGGGCTGCGCTCGTACGTCCCCGGGGCGGCCCGCGGCCACGACACGCTGCTCACGGACGGCCACCTGGGGCGCGGCCCGCTGGGCGCGCCGGGGGCGTACACCGACTCGCCACTCGCGCCTGCGCACACCACGTCGGAGACCCCGGTGGACACGGCACCCGGTGCGCCGGTCGTCGACGTGCGCGTGACCGCGGAGGACGGCTCGTTCGTACCGCTGCGGGAGCGACTCGGGCGCGGGGTACTGATTGTCGTTCTGATCGCGCCGGGGACGGGCGTGTGGGAGCGCAAGCACTGGGTGACGGCCGGGATCATGCCCCGGCTCGCGGCCGCCGTGACCGCGCTGCCGCACCCCGCCGAGTTGCTGGTCGCCGAGAGCTACCCCGGCGCGGCCGCGCACACCGTGCTCCTGATCCGTCCCGACGGCCACCTGGTCACCGCGCTGAGCGGGGTGCGCCCGGCCGACCTGTACACGGCGGCCGAGGCGACACTGGGCGGCCCCGCCAAGACGGAGGCGGAGCCGGGGGAGGAATCGAAGTCGCAGGCGGAGACCGCGGCAAGCACGAGCTGATCCCGGGAGCCTGTTCGGGCCCGCCCCGGACCCGGGCAACTCCGGGTCCGGGTTGCCCGGGGCACACGATCGCCGCGGGGGACCATGAGACCGGGGCCTTGGCTGTTCGGGCCCGCGGCCGGCGTGGGAACGGCCGGGCCCGAGCCATTCCGGTCCCGCGGTCACCGCTGGGGCGCCCGGCATCAGGCCCGTCTCGTCCGCCGTTCCGGCGAAGCCACGGCCACCACGCCCCCCTCGGTCACCGTATGATCCACATAGTGACAGTGAGTTGACCGACCCACATCTCCATGGTGTACTCCGGATTGTGACCGACACCTGTGTGCGCCTGTGGCGGAGGGTCCATATGGACCTCGTCCGCTATGCGGGCTGCGTGTGTCGTCCGTCCTGCTGAATTCGCATCTCTTCTCTCCCCGCGCGCCGCCCCTCGCTGTCGGCTGCCGCGCGCTCCCACGCGAACGCCCAGGACGGTACCCGTGTCTGTGTCCCTCTCCCCTTTCCTCTCCGCACCGGTCCAGGCCCCCACACGGGCCGACCTGCTCGACTTCGTGCGCCGCACCGCCGCGGACGCCGAACTGATCGCCTCGCTCCCGCTCGACCCCGAGGGCCGCACCTGGGTGCGTCTGGAGGGCCCCGGCGGTAGCGAGGCCTGGCTCATCGGCTGGCCGCCCGGCACCGGAACCGGTTGGCACGACCACGCCGACTCGGTCGGCGCCTTCGTCGCCGCGGCGGGCGAACTCAAGGAGTACTCGCTCGCCGCCCGCCTGCCCACCGACGGCTGGAAGACCCTCGAACTCTCCGAGGACGTCGACCGCGAGCGGCGACTGCCGGCCGGCGAGGGCCGCTCCTTCGGCCGCCACCATGTGCACGAGGTGCTCAACGAGTCCACCGAGGAGCACGCGATCTCCGTCCACGCGTACTACCCGCCCCTGCCCCGGATCCGCCGCTACAGCCGTACGGGTCAAGTACTGCGCCTGGAGCACGTCGAACGCCCGGAGGACTGGCAGTGAGCGCCCCGCGCCCGGTGGGCATCGACGCGTTGCTGGAACAGGTCCGCGCGGGACTCGGCCGGGTGGAGGCCAAGGAGGCGTACGACGCCGCGCAGACCGGCCAAGCCCTCCTGGTCGACATCCGGTACGCCGCCCTGCGCGAGCGCGACGGACTGATCCCCGGCGCCCTCGTCGTCGAGCGCAACGAACTGGAGTGGCGGCTCGACCCGCAGGGCAGCCACCGCGCCCCTGAGGCCACGAGCCACGATCTGCGGGTCGTGGTGATCTGCAACGAGGGATACGCGTCCAGCCTCGCGGCCGTTTCCCTGCACCAACTGGGGTTGCATCGGGCAACCGACCTGGTCGGCGGATTCCAGGCGTGGAAAGCGGCCGGCTTCCCGGTGACGGCCTAGTTCCCGATCACCGTCCAGCGGTACGCACTTGGTGGGCGCCCTCTGTCGTAAGGGGCGCCCACCATTGCGTACCGCTCCTTACTCCTTGGCCGTGGCCACCGTGACCGGGCTCACCCGCAACGCCACCCGGCCCGGCAGCGCGGTGGCGACCAGCGCGAGCAGTCCGGCGCTCGCGACCACGGTGACGTACACCAGAGGCGTGACCGCAGGAGCCGCGCCGCCCGTCATTCCGACACTGAACGCGGTCAGAACGGCGAGCGCGATGCCGCTGCCGAGCACGGTGGCCAGCAGCAGCACCGAGAGCGCCTCCGTGCGCAGCATCCGCCGCACCTGGCGGCGGGTCGCCCCGGCGAGACGGAGCAGTGCGAACTCGCGGACGCGCTCGGACACCGACATGGCCAGCGTGTTGACGACGGCGATGGCGGTGAAGGCCAGGACCAGCCCCATGGCGAGGTAGTTGACCTCGGCATTCGCCTGCTGACGTGCGGCCTGGATCGAGTCGGCGGCGGCCGGCGGGAGGACACGAACGCCCGGGAACTCACGGAGGGTAGTCGCGAGTTGTGTCTGTGTACGGGCGGTGCTGACCAGGACGGAGGTCGCGAGCGGGTTGTCCACATGGCGGGCGACCAGGTCATGGGCGAAGGTGAGGTCGCCGAAGCCGAGGCCCTTGGCGTAGACGGCGACGACGGTGAGCGTGACGGGCGTGCCGTCACCGAGGGTGAGTTTCAGGGTGCTGCCGGGCTTCAAGTGGAGCTGGTCGGCGGCGAGTTCGCTGACGGCGGCGGTGTCCTCGGTGAGCTTCCTCAGGGAACCGGCGGTGACGTCCGGGTCCCAGGTGCGGGTGAGGCCCCCGGGCGTGACCCCTTGGGCCGCGTACTTGTCCAGGCCCACACGGACGGTCGTACGGACCACTTCGGTGACGGTGTCGTTGGGCATACGCAGCTGCCGCGCGGCCTCGGCCGGGACGCCGGGGCCCTGGGCGGCCACCACCCAGTCGGCGCGGATGCCCTCGCGGGCCTGGGCGCGGGCCGCGTTGCCCAGGGTCGGCTGGACGAAGAGAACGGTGCAGGTCATGCCGATGAGGAGGGTGAGAGGAGTGACGACGGAGGCCATCCGGGCTGCATGGCCGCGAAGATTGGCGCGCGCCAGCCGGCTGCTGGGACCGGTCAGCGCGAGCGGGCCTCCGAGTACAACCACGGCCGCCCTGACCAGCAGTGGACCGAGCAGCGCGACGGAGGAGGCGAGGACCACGACAGCCAGGAAGGTCACGGGGGTTGAGGCCGGCTCGGTGCGCAGGACGCTGAGCACGGCGACGAGGACGGCACCGCCGGCAAGCAGGGCGAGACCCGCGAGGATGCGCCCCCACGCGGGACGGGTGCGCTCGGCCCGCGCTTCGGCGAGTGCCTCGGCCGGGCGGATCCGGGCGATCCGGCGGGAGGAGATACGGGCGGCGGCCCAGGCGCCGAGCAGCGTGGCGACGACCGCGGCGAACAGCGGGAAGACACTGACGGTGTGCTGAAGCGTGGCCGGGACGGCGCCCATGGTCACGAACCGGCCGTGCAGCCAACTGCCCAGCGGCAGTCCGGCGAGGGCGCCTGTCGTACCGGCGGCCGCCCCGACGATCAGCGCCTCGCGGCCGAGGAGCTTGCGGATCTGGCTCGGAGTCGCGGCGACGGTGCGCAGCAGGGCGAGTTCGCGATGGCGCTGCTGCACGGAGAGCGCGAAGGTGCCGACGACCACCAGGACGGCCACGAGCAGCGAGGTTCCGCCCATCGCGCCGCCCATGCTGACCAGCTTGGTACGCGCTGCGGCCGCGTCCAGGAACTCCACAGGTCCTCGGCCGCCACCGGCGCTGACCTGCGCGGTCGTACCGTGCAGCGCCTTGGTGACGGACTGCTTGAGCGTCGCCGTGTCCGTTCCCTCGGCGGGGCGCACCCCGAAGGCGGTGACCTGTCCGGGGTGGGCGGCGAGGCGGCGGGCCTCCGGGGCGGAGAAGAAGAGGGCCGTCTGGTGGCGTACGTCCTGGGCGGGCGCGGCGATTCCGGTCACGCGGTAGGTGCGCGGGCTCTGCGTCGACTGCACGGTGAGGCGGTCGCCGGGCTCGAGGTGGGCACGCTCGGCCAGATAACGGTCGACAACGAGGTCACCGTCGGCCTTGGGCGCGGTGCCGGTGGTGAGGGTGTACGGGGTCAGCGCGGCGGAGTCCCAGGCGTGGCCATAAGCGGGCCGGTCCTTGCCGACCGTTGCGCCGGGCGTCAACGGCTCGGCCAGGAAGGTCAGTTCGGGGATGACCTCGCGCACGCCGGGCACTTGCCGGAGCCTGGTGGCGAGGTCGTCCGGGAGCCAGGCTCGTTCGGCGATCGGCTTGGCCTTGTGCTTGACCTTGGTCTTGCCCTTCTTGTGCTTGACGGTGGTCTGGTGGACGTTCTGATCGGCGGAGACCACCACCGGGGTCGCGGCATACCGTTCGGTGGCGATCGTGCCGCGCAGCCCCGTTTCGAGGAGGGCGCCGCAGGCGGTGATGAGGGCGGCCGCGCACATCAGGGCGAGGAAGGCTCCGAGGAAGCTGCCTTTGCGGGCTCGGACGGTCTGTAGGGCATATCGCAGCATCATGAGGAGCCGCTCTCTGTGGTGTTGTGGGGCGCCGGGTCGCTCTCGGGCTCGCTCTCGGGCAGGGTGTCGGGCTCGGTGCCGGGGGCCGGGAAGGCGAGGAACCGGGTGAGCACGGTGCGGGCGCCGGCCGGGATGTCGGCCTCGGGGCGCTTGTAGCGGTTGAGGAGCGCGATGTACTCCTCGAAGAAGGTGCGGAGTTCGGGGAGCGTCAGCCGCACGCTGCCGCGCGAGTACGGGAAGGCGTCGACCCAGGGGTCGGCTTCGTCCGCGTCCCCCTGCATCTGCATCTGCATCTGCATCTGCTCGAAGAGTTCGAGGTCGGCGGCGTATACGTGGTGGTTCAGCTCATCCATGACGAGCCGCATCTCGGAACTCTGTCGGCTGCGCGGAGGGAAGCGCCGGTCACCGGGGACGGCCCTCCACCAGCGCTCCCTGCCGTGCCCCTCCGCCTCGCCCGGTGCGTCCGTTTCCTCCACGAAGCCGTACCTCGCGAGCTCGCGCAGGTGGTAGCTGGTGGCTCCGGTGTTGAGCCCGAGCGCCCGGGCCAGCGTCGCCGAGGTGGCGGGGCCGTGCACGGCGAGGTGCTGCAGCATGCGCTGCCGACGGGGCTGCGCGAGCGCCTTGAGCGTGGCGAGGTCGGAGAGCTCGGTGGGGGCGTGCGGGGCCTCCTCGGTTCGCCTCACCGAGGGGTCTGCGCCGGGTTCCTGTGCCATGCGTACACAGTTGTCTGTGCACAGACACCTGTGCATTGCGGCGTCCCGGCATCTTCAACCGGGGGTTAACCCCACCCCCGTGAAAGGGAGTTGAGCACCCGCCCACGGGCCCCGGGACGTACAGGACCCAGCGGCCCGGACCAGCGTCGGCCCCTCGGGGTCCGAACGCGTCGGTCACGGCCCAGACAGACGCCGGTCATGGTCCGCACACGCCTCGGCAACGGTCTCGAAGGCGCGTCGCCGATGGCCCCGGGACACGTGTTTTTCCATGGCCCGGGGACACGTGTTGTCGATGGCCCGGGGACACGTGTTGTCGATGGCCCGGGAACACGTGTCGGCAAAGGGTCCGGACACGTGCCGTCATGGCACCGAACAACCACCCCTGAGCCCGGATCAGTCATCCACGAGCCCAGACCGGTCATCCACTGGCCTCGGACCAGCCGCAGCTGGGCCAGGAGAGTCCCTCCTGGGTCCGGACAGTCCTCCTGTGTCCGGACATCCGCCGGCCCCTGAACGCGATCGGCGCCCCGCGCGTCCGCCGTGTTCAGGGCCCGTATCGCCCCACATCCCCGAACCCGACCGTCGGTTCGTCGGCCCCAGGTCGTCCATCGGGTTGAGCACCCACTCCCGAAACCCGTGGGCTCAGAACCCACTCCCGAAACCCACTCCCGGAACCCCGCGGGTTCAGAACCCGGTGCCCCAACCTCCCCGCGGGGTCAGAACCTCTCGTCCCCCAGCCCCTCCGTGTCCTCGCCCTCTTCCTCCAGGGCCTGACGGACCACGCGCAGGGCCATGCCCTCGGAGTAGCCCTTGCGAGCGAGCATGCCCGCGAGGCGCCGTAGCCGCTTGTCGCGGTCGAGGCCGCGCGTGGAGCGCAGCTTGCGCGCGACGAGCTCGCGTGCCGTCGCCTCCTCCTGCTCGGAGTCGAGCTGTCCGACGGCCTCGTCGATCAGCGTCGAGTCCACACCCTTGGTCCGCAGCTCCTGCGCGAGCGCCCGCCTGGCCAGGCCCCGACCGTGGTGCCGGGACTCCACCCAGGCATCCGCGAAGGCACCGTCGTTGATCAGGCCGACCTCCTCGAACCGTGACAGCACCTCGTCGGCCACGTCGTCGGGGATCTCACGCTTGCGCAGTGCGTCCGCGAGCTGTTTCCGCGTGCGCGGGGTCCCGGTGAGCAGGCGCAGACAGATCGCCCGCGCCCGCTCAGCCGGGTCCCCTGGGGGCTCCCCCTTCTCGGCCCTCGACGAGGAAGGAGTGCCTCCGTCCTGTGGGTCGCCGGACGGCTCACCGAAGCCGCCACGCCGCCGACGCCCTCGTCCACCACGCGGCCCACCGTCGCCGCGCCGACCACCACCGTCACGGCGCGGACCACCGCCCGCCGAACCGTGACCGCCTGTCAGGCTGTCGCCATCGCTGTCGCCCGCCAGACCGTCACGACCGCGCGAGCCTCCGTCCGACAAGCCCTCGCTGTCCGGATCCCCGCCGCGCAACCCTGCGGAGCCGTACGGCCCACCGGCCCGACCGATCCCACCGCCGTAGGTGTCATCGCCCCGACCGCCGTACGTCTCGTCTCCGTACGCCTCGCCGGCCGGTCCCTCGTACGTCCCCCCTCCGTACGGCCCGTCCTCGCCGTGCGCTCTTTCACCGTCTCCGGCCGAGTCGCCGATTCCCCCGTGCCCCTGCCCCCGTGGGGCGACGGGGTAGACGTACTCGGCCCAGTCGGTTCGTCGCGTCATGGACTAGCTCTTGGCCGCCGCGGCCTTGGACTTGGTGGTCTTGGCCGCCGGAGCGGGCACCGTCTTCGCGGCCTCGTCCGGGGCGGTCGAGACCGCCGCGTCCGCGCCCGGCTCGGCGGTGGGCTCCACCGGCTTCACACCGACGCCCAGCTTCTCCTTGATCTTCTTCTCGATCTCGTTGGCGAGGTCGGGGTTGTCCTTCAGGAAGTTGCGCGCGTTCTCCTTGCCCTGGCCGAGCTGGTCGCCCTCGTACGTGTACCAGGCGCCGGCCTTGCGGACGAAGCCGTGCTCCACGCCCATGTCGATCAGGCCGCCCTCGCGGCTGATGCCCTGCCCGTAGAGGATGTCGAACTCGGCCTGCTTGAAGGGCGGCGCGACCTTGTTCTTGACGACCTTGACGCGGGTGCGGTTGCCGACCGCGTCCGTGCCGTCCTTCAGCGTTTCGATACGGCGGATGTCGAGTCGCACCGAGGCGTAGAACTTCAGCGCCCGGCCACCCGTCGTGGTCTCCGGGGAGCCGAACATCACGCCGATCTTCTCGCGCAGCTGGTTGATGAAGATCGCGGTGGTCTTCGACTGGTTGAGCGCGCTGGTGATCTTCCGCAGGGCCTGGCTCATGAGACGGGCCTGCAGGCCCACGTGCGAGTCGCCCATCTCGCCCTCGATCTCCGCGCGCGGCACCAGTGCGGCGACGGAGTCGATGACGATCAGGTCGAGCGCGCCGGAGCGGACGAGCATGTCCACGATTTCCAGAGCCTGCTCACCGTTGTCCGGCTGGGACAGGATCAGGTTGTCGATGTCGACGCCGAGCTTCTTCGCGTACTCGGGGTCGAGGGCGTGCTCGGCGTCCACGAAGGCCACCTGGCCGCCGGCCTTCTGCGCGTTCGCCACCGCGTGCAGCGTCAGCGTCGTCTTACCGGAGGACTCCGGGCCGTACACCTCCACCACTCGGCCGCGCGGCAGGCCGCCGACACCGAGCGCCACGTCGAGCGCGGTCGAGCCGGTGGGGATGACCTCGATGGGCTCGTTCGGCCGCTCACCCAGGCGCATCACCGCGCCCTTGCCGAATTGCCGTTCAATCTGTGCGAGCGCGGCGTCGAGCGCCTTCTCGCGGTCAGTACCTGCCATGGGTTCCACCCGGTTTGCTTGAGTCGATCGCTTCACGTCAAAGACGCTAACGCCTGCCACTGACAATGCGCCCCGACGCCCGTCCGGCCTGTGGATAACTTGGGCACATATCCATAAAAACCCTGTCGAAATCCCCGTCGAGAGCCCCGCCGGAGATTCCATAAGAATGGATGTTCGATTTTGGTGTCAAGCGCACCACGCGCGCACCACGCGGCACCTCCGAGCCTACGTTCGCGGTCCGACAACGGCCGGGTCCCGGGCCCGCGCCGCCCCCGGACGGGAGTCCGGCGCGCTGTCCGTCAGGGGTACGACGCACTGTCCGCCTTGGATACGGCGCGCCGTCCGCCACGCGTGCGGCAGACCGTTCCGTCCGCTCCTCCCGCGCCTACTCTCCGGGGCGTACGGCAGGAGCCTTCGACCGTACGACGACCTCGGGACCCGGCCCGCCGAAGCATGAACCTCATGGAATGTCGCACCGGAACACCCGCCCCTGTCGCGACCGCCGCCCTCGCCGCATCGGCGCGATCGACCCCGGTGCGCGCCGCGTGGCGCAGGGCGCGCCCCGCCGAGCGTCTCTGTCATGCGACTGGTGCCGTGCTGATGCTCTCCGGGCTGACGCATCTGGCCGTCTTCGCCGTGGACGGCGGCCCCTGGGACGGGCCCGTCTCCTGGCGCAAGCCCGTCACGTTCGGGCTCTCCTTCGGGCTGACGCTGATCGCGATCACCTGGGTCACGTCGTATCTGATCATCGGAAGCCGTCTGCGCACCGTGCTGCTCGTGGTGTTCGCCGCCGACTGCGTCGTGGAGGTCGGCGGCATCACCCTTCAGGCGTGGCGCCGGGTACCCTCGCACCTCAACATGGAGACCGGCTTCGACACGGCGGTGTCGATGACGCTCGCGGTGGGCGGCGGGGTCCTCGTGGTGCTGCTCACCGTGTTCGCGGTCGCCTCCTTCCGTAACCGGCCCACGGGCCCCCCGGGGATGTCACTCGCGCTGCGTTCCGGGTTCGCGATCCTGCTCGTCGCCCTGTTGTCGGGCGCGGCGATGATCGCGCGCGGGGTCGTCCTGACGCGCACCGGTCACCAGGAGGCTGCGTACCACTCGACGGCCCCGCTCAAGCCCCTGCACGGAGTAAGTCTGCATGCCGTGCTGGTCCTGCCCGCGCTGGTGTGGCTGCTGTCGCGCACGTCATGGAGCGACCGAACACGACAACAGATCATGTACGGGGCGGTCGGCTGCTACGCGGCGGCGGTCCTGGGCGCCGGAGCATGGGCGGCCCTCACCTACTGAACAACCCTCGCAGATGCGCACGGAACGAGGGCGAGCTCCTGGTCCGGTGCCCGTGCACCCGGGGGTCGTCCGTGACGTCGTACCGCTTCACATACGCTCCCAGGAAGGCCTGCAGGGTGGCGACCGCGGGGATGGCGATCAGCGCGCCGACGGCACCGAGGAGCGCGGTGCCCGCGATGACCGACCCGAAGGCGACCGCGGGGTGGATGTCCACGGTCTTGGCGGTCAGCTTGGGCTGCAGCACATAGTTCTCGAACTGCTGGTAGACCACGACGAAGATCAGCACCCACAGCGCGTACCAGGGGTCGATGGTGAAGGCGATCAGCATCGGCAGGGCACCGGCGAGATACGTGCCGATGGTGGGGATGAACTGCGAGACCAGCCCCACCCAGACGGCGAGCACGGGCGCGTAGGGCACGCCGAGGGCCTGCAGCAATATGTAGTGCGCGATGCCGGAGATCAGCGCCATCAGACCGCGCGAGTACAGATAGCCGCCGGTCTTGTCGACGGCTATCTCCCACGCGCGCAGCACCTCGGCCTGTCGCGCGGGCGGCAGCACGGAGCACAGCGCGCGCCGCAGCCGGGGCCCGTCGGCCGCGAAGTAGAACGAGAACAGTGTGATCGTCAGCAGCTTGAAGAGCCCGCCCAGCACCTGCGCGGACACGTCCAGGACGCCGGTCGCGCTGTTCTGCACGTACTTCCGCAGCCAGTCGGAGTGGACCAGGCTGTCCTGGACGTCCACCCGTCTCAGGTCGGTGTGGAAGGTCGAGTTGATCCAGTTGATCACCGAGTCCAAATACTCGGGGAAGCCCTCGATCATCTTGATGATCTGGCCCGCGAGCATCGAGCCGAGCAGCGTGATGAATCCGGCCGTCACGATCAGCAGCCCGAAGAAGACGAGGAAGGCGGCCAGCCCCCGGCGCATGCCGTACGAGGCCATCCAGCTCACTGCGGGCTCGATCGCGAGCGCCAGGAAGAACGCGATCAGAATGTTGATCAACAGCCCGATGAGCTGGTGGAACGCCCAACTGCCCAGTTGGAACAGGGCGACGAGCGTGAGCGCCAGCACCATCGCGCGCGGCAGCCAGCGCGGCATGCGCGCGCCCTGCGCGGCGGCGTCCCCGCCCGGGGGCTGAGTGGGCGGCGTCGTGCCGAGCGGTGATGCCTGCTGGTCGACCTGCGCGGTCTCGTCTGTCGGGGCCACTGTGCAAGTCTCGCCCACGCCACCGACAATCGGTGCCCGGCCCCCTGTCTTCGGAGCCCGTCAGCCGTTTTCGTACGGACCGTTCATGCCCAGTCAGCGGTTTTCGTACGGAACGTTCATCGCCGTGCACACCACGCGCCACACGTCCTTGGCCTCCCAGCCGGCGTTCAGCGCCTCGTGCACGGTCCGCCCGCCGAGCTCCGTCATCACATGATCGCGCGCGAAGGTGTCGGCGTACCCCGCACCGAAGTGATCCGCCATCCGCTGCCAGAAGACCGTCAACCGCATGACTCCAGTATCCCGCCCCTGAGGGTGGGCCCCGGCCGGGACCGCTTGCCGAGACCGCTTTCCGTCCTACGGTCTGAGACATGGCCGAACCAGGAGCATCCCCACTCCCCCCGACGCCCCCGTCGCCAACCCCGCTCTCGCGCGCCGAGCACTTCATCTGGCTGACCGCGCGCGTGCTGGAGCAGCGCCGCTTCACGTACCACTTCTTGAACAGCGACGTCGGCGGCGCCAACGCGGTGGAGACCGCGCTGACCGCCTACCGCAACGACGACGAGGGATACGGTCACGCGCTCGAGCCCGATCTTCGCGGCCCCGTCAGCCAGCCGCTGCACACCGCGCACGCGCTGCGCGTCCTCGACTCGATCGGGCGCTGCGGCGGACAGCGCGTGGAGCGCGTGTGCCGCTATCTGACCTCCGTGTCGACGGCGGACGGCGCGCTGCCGGCGATCCATCCCAGTCAGCGCGACTATCCGCATGCTCCCTTCGTGCCGATCGTCGACGACCCGCCGAGTGAACTCCTCGCCACCGCACCCGTGGTGGGCCTGCTGCACCGCAACGAGGTGTGGCACGCCTGGCTCTTCCGGGCCACCGACTTCTGCTGGCAGGCGATCGAGTCCTTGGAGAAGTCCCATCCGTACGAGGTCGAGGCGGCCGTGACCTTCCTGGACTCCGCTCCCGACCGCCCGCGCGCGGAGGCCGCCGCCGACCGGCTGGGCCGCCTGGTGCGCGAGCACCAGCTCGCGGTACTGGACCCGGAGCGCCTCGATACGTTTCCGGTGGCGCCCGGTTATGCGCCGGGCGAGCACCATTTCCCGCACGACTACGCGAAGACACCGGGCTCACTCGCGCGCGCGTGGTTCACCGACGAGGAGATGGCGCGCTCGCTCGACTTCTTGGCGGCCGAGCAGCAGGAGGACGGCGGCTGGCCGATCCGCTGGCGTCAGTGGGCCCCCGGCACCACCCTGGAGTGCCGCCCTATGGTGACCATCGAGGCACTGCGCACCCTGCGGGCGTACGGGCGGCCCATCGGCTGACTTCAAGGCGTGTACAGAGGGGGCCCGCACCCGCGCGTGCGGCCGCCTGCGTGTTCCGGGCGTCAGCCCGTCAGCGCTCGTACCGCCGCCGTCACGACCACGGCCGCGCCGACCACGAGCAGGAAGGGCGCGCGCAGGAGCAGGGCGATGGCGGCCGCGGCGAGTCCGGCGACCTTCGCGTCCATGATCAGAACGCGGCCGTCGGCGAAGGTCTGCTGGGCCGTGAGCGCGGCCAGCAGGGCAACGGGCAGCAGGGCGGCGAGGCGCTTGACGAGCGGTCGCTCCAGGACGCCGACGGGGACCAGCAGACCGATGAGTTTGACGGCGTAGCAGCCGACGGCGGTCGCGCCGATCGCGATCCAGATGTTCAACGGTCTTCCCTTGGTGCGTCGTTGGCGGCCATCAGGCGGCCGGCGGTCTTCCGGCTGCGGCGCCCCTCTACGTAGAGGGCGGCGGGAGCGGCCAGCGCGGCCATCAGGACGGGGACTCCGGCGGGCAGCACGGGCAGCAGACCGAGCCCCAGAAGGACCGCTGCACCGGCCACCGCACGCTCCGTGGTGGTCTTCAGCATCGGCGCGAGCAGCGCGAGGAAGACGGCGGGCCCTGCGGCGTCCAGCCCCCACGCGTCGGTGTCCCCGATGGCCTCGGCGCCGATGGCGCCCAGCAGTGTGGTGAGGTTCCACAGCACATAGAGGGTGAGCCCGGTCACGGTGAAGCCGATCCGGACGCTGCGGCGGGTGGGCTGGGCGAGCGCGACGGCCGTGGTCTCGTCGATGACCCACTGCGCGGCGAACGGGCGCACCGCGCCCGGGAGAGACAGCAGTTGCGACAGGCGCAGTCCGTAGAAGGCGTTGCGCACCCCGAGGAAGAACGCGCCCGCGGCAGCCGTGAGTGGATTTCCGCCGCCCGCGAGCGCGCCCACGAGTGCGAACTGCGAGGCGCCGGTGAACACCAGAAGGCTGAGCGCGCAGGTCTGCAGCACCGTGAGCCCGCTGCCGGCCGAGGTCACCCCGAAGGCGAAACCGGAGAGTCCGACGGCGACCCCGACTCCCAGGGCGTCGCGAACGACTGCCGCGTCGGGTTTTCCGTCGCCTTCTTCACCGCGTATGTCTGCGAGAGCTGTCTGTTCTGCCACGCCCTGGACGGTAGGTGGAGCCGCCCGTCAGCGTCTTGTACGTTCTTGCGCTCGCGCTGGTAGGCACCCGGGGGCACACCCACGATCCGGGTGAAGTGACGGTTGAGGTGCGGCTGATCGGTGAAGCCGACGGCGACGGCTGCCTCGGCGGGCGCGGAACCGGCGTCCAGGAGGTGGCGCGCCCGGCGTACCCGGGCGTCGGTCAGCCAGGTGTGGGGCGGCATGCCGTAGGTGTCGCGGAAGGCACGCAGCAGCGCGAACGGGCTGGTGCCGAGGTCGGCGGCGAGCCGCTCCAGGGTCGGGGGCTCGGCCATCCGCTCCTCCAGCACGGCACGCGCGCGTGCGGCGACGCGGGCACCGGCGGTGCGCACGGCCCGCTGCGGCAGCGGGCCTCCGTTCAGGCGCAGCAGTCGGGTCACGGCGACCCGCAGCAGGGTGTCTGCGGCGAGCGCGTTGCCCTCCTCGGCGGCCCGTAGCACTTCGTGGACCAGGCCCGCGGCGTACGGGTCGTCGAGCACCGGGCTGGTGAATCCGGGGGTGCCACGGATCGTGGTGGTCTCGGCGGCGATCTCGGCCACGAGCTCCGGCGAGGGGTACACGGCCCCGTACCGCCAGCCCTCGGGGACACCCGCCCGGCCCGTGTGCGGGGTGTCGGGGTTGACCAGCGCGAGGGCGCCCGGGCCCGCGTACTGGTCGCCGCCGCCGTGGTGGAAGACCTCGACACCGTCGGAGATCGCGGCGATCACGAAGTTCTCGTGGGTGTGCCGCACGAAGACCTTCTCGACAAAGCGGGCCCGCAACAGATCGACACCTGGCAGCTCCGCGTACTGCCAGTGCCGCGCCCGCTCCCGTCCCGAACCTGCCACCCCCTCATTCTCCGCCATGGCACCACGGACAATCGGGGCAGATGGCCTACCCTCCACGCCTACCCACCACTCGCCGCCGGCCGCCCGCGGCGGCAGGGGGACGTGTCGGGGCCCGCGCGGCGGCCGGCGCGTCAACACCGGCGCGTTGGTGGTCGACCGATTCCGCGCCAGACCGAGGACGGATCCCCCCGGCGCGGCTCCGCCCCCCACACCGAGCCGTACTCCGCCCCCACACCGAGCCGTAGGCGCCCCTCCGTCCACCACCGACATCATTTTCGCAGGTCGGGGCCGTTGTCAGTGGCCGGGTGCAGGATGGACGCATGGTCAGCTCCGCACACCGAGCCCTCGACGGCTTCTCCCCCGCGACCCGCGGTTGGTTCACGGGGGCCTTCTCCGCGCCCACCGCGGCCCAGGCCGGGGCGTGGCGGGCCATCGGCGAGGGCTCGGACGTGCTGGTGGTCGCCCCGACCGGGTCCGGCAAGACCCTGGCCGCGTTCCTCGCCGCGCTCGACCAGCTGGCCTCGACCTCACCCCCGGCCGACCCCAAGAAGCGCTGTCGAGTGCTGTACGTGTCTCCGCTCAAGGCCCTCGCGGTCGACGTGGAGCGGAATCTGCGCAGCCCGTTGACCGGCATCCGGCAGGAGTCGGTGCGCCTCGGCCTGCCCGAGCCCGAGGTGAAGGTGGGCATCCGCTCCGGCGACACCCCGGCCGCCGAGCGCCGCGCGCTGGCCACCCGCCCGCCGGACATCCTGATCACGACCCCCGAGTCGCTGTTCCTGATGCTGACGTCGGCGACGCGCGACGCGCTGACGGGCATCGAGACGGTGATCCTGGACGAGGTGCACGCGGTCGCGGGCACCAAGCGCGGCGCCCATCTCGCGCTCACCCTGGAGCGCCTCGACGAGCTGCTGCCCAAGCCCGCCCGCCGCATCGGCCTCTCCGCGACGGTGCGTCCGGTGGACGAGGTGGCGCGCTATCTCTCGCCCCGCCGCAAAGTGGAGATCGTCCAGCCGCCGTCGGGCAAGGAATTCGACCTCTCCGTAGTCGTCCCGGTCGAGGATCTGGGCGAGCTCGGCGGCTCCCCGGTCGCGGACGGCAACGAGGGCGCGGAGAAGCCCTCCATCTGGCCGCACGTCGAGGAGCGGATCACCGACCTCGTCCAGTCCCACCGGTCCACGATCGTGTTCGCCAATTCCCGCCGCCTGGCAGAGCGCCTGTGCAACCGGCTCAACGAGATCGCGTACGAGCGGGCGACCGGCGAGCCCCTGGAGGAGGCCCACGCCCCGGCCCAGCTCATGGGGGGCTCGGGAGCGGCCCAGGGGGCGCCGCCCGTCATCGCCCGGGCCCACCACGGCTCGGTCTCCAAGGAGCAGCGGGCCTTGGTCGAGGAGGACCTGAAGGCGGGTCGTCTGCCCGCCGTGGTCGCCACCTCCAGCCTCGAGCTCGGCATCGACATGGGCGCGGTCGACCTCGTCGTCCAGGTCGAGTCCCCGCCGTCCGTGGCCTCCGGCCTGCAGCGCGTGGGCCGCGCCGGCCACCAGGTCGGCGCGGTCTCCACCGGCGTCGTCTTTCCCAAGTACCGCGGCGACCTCGTCCAGGCGGCGGTGGTCACCGAGCGGATGCGCACCGGCTCCATCGAGTCCCTCCGGGTCCCCGCCAACCCCTTGGACGTGCTGGCCCAGCAGCTCGTCGCGATGACCGCGCTCGACACCTGGCAGGTCGACGACCTGCTCGCCACGGTCCGCCGGGCGGCACCCTTCGCCTCGCTCCCCGAGTCGGCGTTCACGGCGGTGCTCGACATGCTCGCGGGCCGCTATCCGTCCGACGCCTTCGCGGAGCTCAGGCCCCGCGTGGTGTGGGACCGCGTCGCGGGTACGGTCACCGGCCGCCCCGGCGCCCAGCGCCTCGCCGTCACCTCCGGCGGCACCATCCCCGACCGCGGGCTCTTCGGGGTCTTCCTCGTGGGCGCCGACCCCAAGAAGGGCGGCGGCCGGGTCGGCGAGCTCGACGAGGAGATGGTCTACGAGTCCCGCGTCGGCGACGTCTTCACGCTCGGCACGAGTTCCTGGCGCATCGAGGACATCACCCGCGACCGCGTCCTGGTCTCACCCGCACCCGGTGTCCCGGGCAGACTCCCCTTCTGGAAGGGCGACCAGCTCGGCCGCCCGCTCGAACTGGGCCGGGCGGTCGGCGCGTTCCTCCGCGAGGTCGGCTCCCTCCCCAAGGACGACGCCCGCCTGCGGCTGCTCGCCGCCGGACTGGACGCCTGGGCCGCCGACAACGTGCTCTCGTACCTCGCCGAACAGCGCGAGGCGTGCGGACACATCCCGGACGACCGCACGATCGTCGTCGAGCGGTTCCGCGACGAGCTGGGCGACTGGCGGGTGGTCGTGCACTCCCCCTTCGGCGCCCAGGTGCACGCCCCCTGGGCCCTCGCGCTGGGCGCCCGGCTCTCCGAGCGCTACGGCATGGACGCCCAGGTCATGCACGCCGACGACGGCATCGTGCTGCGCCTGCCCGACGCCGACCTGATGGGCCTGGACCTGCTCGACCAGGAGCCCACGAAGATCGGCGCCTCCTTGAATACGGCGGTCGACGCGGAGCAGGCGCCCGTCGGCGCAGCGGACGTCGCCTTCGACAAGGCCGAGGTCGACCAGATCGTCACCGACCAGGTGGGCGGCTCGGCACTGTTCGCGTCCCGGTTCCGTGAGTGCGCCGCCCGCGCGCTGCTGCTGCCGCGCCGCAGCCCCGGAAGGCGCACCCCGCTCTGGCAGCAACGCCAACGCGCCGCCCAACTGCTCCAGGTGGCCAGCGAGTTCGGCTCGTTCCCGATCGTCCTGGAGGCGGTCCGCGAATGCCTCCAGGACGTCTTCGACGTCCCCGGGCTCACGGAGCTGATGGGCGACATCGAGTCCCGCAAGGTGCGCCTCGTAGAAGTCACCACACCGGAGCCTTCTCCCTTCGCCCGCTCCCTCCTCTTCGGATACGTCGCCCAGTTCCTTTACGAGGGCGACTCCCCGCTCGCCGAGCGGCGCGCGGCCGCCCTGTCGCTCGACTCCCGGCTGCTGGCCGAGCTCCTCGGCCAGGCCGAGCTGCGCGAGCTGCTCGACGCCGACGTGCTGACCGAGCTGGAGCGCGAGCTCCAGTGGCTCACCGAGGACCGCCGCCTCAAGGACGTCGAAGGCGTCGCGGACCTGCTGCGCCTGCTGGGCCCGCTCACCGACGCCGAGCTGGCCGAACGCGGCGCCGAGCCCGAGTGGGCCAAGGAGTTGGCCGGGGCCCGCCGCGCCATCCGGGTCCGGATCGCGGGGGCCGACCACTGGGCGGCGATCGAGGACGCAGGACGTCTGCGGGACGCGCTCGGCACTGCGCTGCCCGTCGGCGTCCCAGAGGCCTTCACAGAGCCGGTCAAGGACCCCCTCGGCGACCTCCTCGCGCGGTACGCGCGCACCCACGGCCCGTTCACCTCCACCACGGCCGCCGCCCGCTTCGGGCTCGGCACGGCGGTCACGGACGGAGCGCTGCAACGCCTCGCCGCGAACGGCCGTGTCGTCCAAGGGGAGTTCCACCCGGCGGGCATCGGCCAGGAGTGGTGCGACGCCACCGTGCTGCGCAGACTGCGGCGCCGTTCGCTCGCGGCGCTGCGGCACGAACTGGAGCCGGTGCCGCCCGCCGCGCTCGCACAGTTCCTGCCGCAGTGGCAGCACGTCGGCAGCGGGCACGGGCTGCGCGGCGTCGACGGACTGGTGCGTGCCATCGAGCAGTTGCAGGGCGCCTCGGTGCCCGCCTCCGCCCTGGAGAAGCTGATCCTGCCCTCCCGGGTTTTCGGTTACGCCCCCGCGCTGCTCGACGAGCTCACCGCCGCCGGAGAGGTGGTCTGGGCCGGGGCCGGGTCGCTGCCGGGCAAGGACGGCTGGGTGTCGCTGTATCTCGCGGACGCGGCCCCGTTGCTCCTGTCGGCCCCGCACCCCCTTGAGCTGACCGCGCTCCACCAATCCGTCCTGGACTCCCTCTCCGGGGGCTACGGCCTGTTCTTCCGCCAGATCGCCGACCAGGTCCGAGCCACCACGCACCCGGACGCCGCCGATCCCCAACTCGCCGACGCCATCTGGGACCTGGCCTGGTCCGGACGGCTCACGAACGACACGCTCGCCCCGATGCGCTCCCTCCTGGGCTCGGGCCGCACCGCCGGGTCCACGGCCCACCGCGCCAAGCGCACGGTCCCGCGTGGGCGTTACGGATCCCTGACCGGCGCCGCGCGCCCCCAGTCCCGTACCGGCCCGCCGACCGTGGCCGGCCGCTGGTCGCTGCTTCCCGCCCGTGACTCCGACGCCACCGTGCGCGCCCACGCCCTGGCCCGCACGCTGCTCGACCGGCACGGTGTGGTGACCCGGGGCGCCGTCGCCGCGGAAGGCGTCGAGGGCGGCTTCTCCGCCGTGTACCGCATCCTGTCCGCCTTCGAGGACAGCGGCCAGGCCCGCCGGGGCTACGTGGTGGAAGGGCTCGGCGCCGCCCAGTTCGCGATGGACGGCGCGGTGGACCGTCTGCGCGCGGCGGCGAACGCGCGGGACCGGGGCGAGGCCCTGCCCGACCCGGATGTCCTGAACGGTTTCTCCGGGCCGACCGGTTTCCCGGTCGACGCCGACCGCACGAGTAGTTCCGGCTTTCCTCGCGGCAAAGGCCGCACAAACGCCGACGGCCTCCCGGGGGACAGCCGCCACGCGAACGCCCCCGGCTTCTTCGACGACCGGCACCGCGCGAGCGAACCCGGTTTCTCGGGTGACCGCGACCAAGCGAACACCTTCGACCTTCCCGGCAGCCATGGCCTCGGGGACGCCCACGCTTTCCCCGACGACCTCGACCCCAGGGAGCCTCTCGCCTTCCCCGAGGACTCCGCCTTCGGCGGCGACCACGGCTTCGCGACCGATGCCGCCCACCCGACAGCCGCCCCCGCCGTCTCCCCCCACCGCTATCGCTCCCCCTCCCGGTCCACCGCCCAAGCCGTGGTCCTCGCCGCCGCCGACCCCGCGAACGCGTACGGCGCGGCCCTCCCCTGGCCCGAGCCCCCCACCGGCGCCGGGCACAAGCCGGGCCGTAAGGCGGGCTCCCTGGTGGTGCTCGTCGACGGCGAGCTGACGCTGTACATGGAGCGCGGCGGCAAGACCCTGCTGGCCTGGCCCTCCGACCCGCACGGCGCGGTCATGGAGGACGCCCGTCTGCGTGCCGCCGCCGAGGGCCTCTCCGCAGCCGCCCGCGCAGGCTCCCTCGGCACGGTCACGGTGGAGCGCGTCAACGGCACCTCCGCCCTGACCTCCCCCTTCGGCACCCTCCTGGAAGGAACCGGCTTCATCGCGACCCCCCGCGGACTGCGCCTGCGCGCCTGAGTCCCCACACTCATCCGCCCGCCCCCGCTCATCAGCACCCCACCCCCGACCCGTGCCACCCTGGACCCATGCCCGAAGGAGACACCGTCTGGCAGGCCGCGAGGCGACTGCACATCGCCCTCGCGGGAAAGGTGCTGACCCGATCCGACCTGAGGGTGCCCGAGTACGCCACCGCCGACCTCACCGGCCGTACCGTCCTGGACGTCACCCCGCGCGGCAAGCATCTCCTCACCCGGATGGAGGGCGGCCTGACGCTGCACTCGCATCTGCGGATGGACGGCTCCTGGAAGGTGTACGCGAACGGACAGCGCTGGAGCGGCGGCCCCGCCCATCAGATCCGTGCGATCCTCGGCACCGCGGACCGCACGGCCGTCGGATACCGGCTCCCCGTACTGGAGCTGCTCCGCACCACGGACGAGGACCGCGCCGTCGGCCATCTCGGCCCCGATCTCCTCGGCCCGGACTGGGACCCCGCCAACGCTCTGGAGAACCTCCTCCGAGACCCTGCCCGTCCCCTCGGCGAGGCCCTGCTCGACCAGCGCAACCTCGCCGGCATCGGCAATGTCTACAAGAGTGAGCTCTGCTTCCTCCTCCGGGTCACCCCCTGGCTCCCGGTCGGCGAGCTCCCCGCGGACCGCGCCGCCCAGCTGCCCGTCCTCGCCAAGAAGCTCCTCGAGGCCAACCGCGACCGCCCGTCCCGCAGCACCACGGGCCGCCGCGACCAGAACCTCTTCGTGTACGGCCGCGCGCCCCGCCCCTGTCTGCGCTGCCGCACCTCGATCCGCCGGGCCGACCAGGGCGACGGCTCCCGTGAGCGCCCCGCCTACTGGTGCCCGACATGCCAGGCGGGCCCCACGCCGGCACCGGGCGTCACCCCGCCCCCGCGGGCCACCGAACCTCGTACGACTCCCCACCGCGCGACCGATTGACGACCCGTCAGAAACCCTCGTACGGTCCCTTCATGCCCGTCAAGGCGTACGACCTCACCGGACGCACCGCATTCGTCACCGGCGCCGCCAGCGGCATCGGCCGCGCATCGGCCGTCCTGCTGGCGGAGGCGGGGGCCACCGTCCACTGCGCGGACCGCGACACGCAGGGCCTCCACGAGACGGCGACCCTCATCAAGGACCACGGGGGCACGGCCGACACCCACCCACTCGACGTCACCGACCGCGCGCAGCTGCACCAGGCCGTCATGTCCTGCGAGCGCCTCGATGTCATGGTGGCGGTCGCCGGGATCATGCACAGCAGCCCGGTCCTGGAGACCCGGGACGAGGATCTCGACCGGGTGCTGAGCGTCAACTTCAAGGGCGTGCTCCACGCCTGCCAGGAAGCCGCCCGCCTCATGATCGCGCAGGGTGTCCGTGGAAGCATCGTCACGATGGCGTCGAGCGCCATCGACACCGGCGGCCCCGGCCTGCTCTGCTACGGCGCGGCGAAGGCGGCCGTGGTGCAGTTGACGAAGACCCTGGCGACCGAGATCGGCCCGCACGGCATCCGCGTCAACGCCGTCGCACCCGGCTGGACGCGTACGCCGATGACCGACCGCCACGGGGAGGCGCAGGCGCGCACCGAAGCGGTCATGGCCCGGCTGTCACCGCTGGGCCGGGTCGGCGAACCCGAGGACATCGCCCACGCCGTGCTGCACCTGGCCTCCGACGCCTCGGCGTTCACCACGGGCCAGATCCTCCGCCCGAACGGCGGCGTCGCGATGCCTTGGTAGCCCCCCAGCAACCCCCAGCACCCCTACGCCGCCGCCTCACAGCCCCCTACCCCCCGAGCGCGCCACGCCGCGCCCTCCACCGGTACCTCAACGCGCCCCCTGACGCGCCCCCGACGTACCGGACACCCACGAGCGCCACGCGCCCCCAAACGCGCCGCACCCACCCCCTCCCACCCCTACCGAGCGCCCTGTCCCCTACGAAGTCCCCGGCGCGCGCCTCCGACGCGCTCCACGCCGCCACCCCTCCCGCACGTGATCCGCCCCGGCGGCTCCCCCGACCCGCGCCTTCGGCACACAGTGCACCGGCAACAGACTCAGCCCCCACCCGCCGGCCACGACCGCCCCCTCCAGCACCCCGGCGTCGGGCGCCAGCACGAGCCGGAGCGCCCCCCACCACCACAGCGCACCGAGCCCCAGCGCAACCCCCCAGCGCGCTATCCGCCCTGCCATGGTGCCCACCTCCAGCCCGAAGCTAGACCCGCGCCCTCATCCATCGGCAGGGCGCACCAACGGCACAGAGGCGCACCCCCGGCACATCCGGAGCGGGCCCCGGCGCCCGGTGGCCGCCGAGGGGCGCCCCGCGCTCACCGAAGGTGGCCGCCCACCTCCTGCGGGCGTCACCCGTTCTCCGCCTGGAACATCCAGTGATGCTTCTCGAGGTCGGCCGTGATCTGGATGAAGATGTCCTGGCTCACCGGATCGGCCTCGCCGGTCGCCTCCACCCGCTCCCGCATCCGGGCGATCACAGCACTGAGCCCGTCCACGAGCGTTTCCACGGCATCGGTGTCCTTGACCCAGCCCTCGGGCGTCGGACCGATGCCGCTGCTGGTGGCCACGGTCGCGGCCCGGCCGTCGGGCGAAACACCCAGCGTCGAGGCGCGCTCCGCCACCGTGTCGGAGTGCAGTCGCGCGGTGTCCACGACCTCGTCGAGCTGGAGATGGATGGAGCGGAAGCGCGGCCCGACGACGTTCCAGTGGACCTGCTTCGCCACCAGGGAGAGGTCCAGCAGGTCGACCAGGGCTCCCTGCAGCGCGCCGGACACGGTCTTGAGGTCCGCGTCGGACAACGGGCTCTTCACGACGTACATCGGGATCCTCCGATTCTCTCGACCCCATCAACCATGGCATATATGAACAATTCAGGTCACTCGAGGGAGGTCGGAGGAACGGAAGCGGAATCCCGGCAGACAAGCAAAGCCCCGATGGACGCGCAAGCGCCCCGACAGACAGCGAAAGCCCCGGCCGAACCCGCTCCAGGTCTCCCTGAAGCAGCCCCGGCCGGGGCTTTCACAAGCATGCTCAGCTCATGAGCGCGAGCTCGTGAGCGGTCAGGCGGCGACGACGTCGACCGCCTCGGCTGGCGCCTTGATGGTGACCCGTTCCGGTGGAACGCCGGTGACCGACACGGAATTCAGCATCGGACGGCGCACCGGTGTGTGCACCGGCTCGGTGGCCGCTGCAGACTGGGCCAGCTCGGCGAGAGCGAGCTCGTCGCTCACTTCCCGCATGAGCTCGGACATCCGTACGTCCAGCGCGTCGCAGATGGCGGAGAGCAGCTCGGAGGACGCCTCCTTCTGCCCCCGCTCCACCTCGGAGAGATAGCCGAGTGAAACTCGGGCGGACGAGGAGACTTCGCGCAGAGTACGGCCCTGGCGCTGGCGCTGCCGACGCAGCACGTCACCAAGCAGGCGACGGAGCAGAATCATCGGTGGCTCCCTCCTCGGACCGCGTAGCCGCATCCTTCACGCCCCACCGTACCGCCTTGCGCCGCGGCCGTGCGGGGAGCGATGTCGTGTTCACTCAGGGCTGCAAACATCAAAACCCCCCGTTCTGTTCCGTATCCTGTGCCCGCTCATTCCCGGTCTGTTCGCCCGCCAGCCCCTTCAGGAGCAGTGCGAGTACGCTCCGTACACTCTCCATACGGATTTCCGCCCGGTCGCCGTTCAACCGCAGCGCCAGCACTTTCCCGCCGCCAGCGGTATGAAAAGATGCCCGGGATGGCCCGTCGACGGCCACGAAGACGGTGCCGACCGGCTGCCCGTCCTGCGGTTCGGGACCGGCGACGCCCGTCGTCGCGATCCCCCAGTCGGCGCCGAGCGCCTTGCGCACACCAGCCGCCATCTGGGCCGCGACCTGCGGATCCACCGCACCGCGTTCGGCCAGCAGAGTGGCGTCGACTCCCAGCAGTTCGTGCTTGAGTTCGGTGGCGTACGCGGTCACGGAGCCCCGGAAGGCCTGGGAGGCCCCCGGCGTCGCAGTGATCTCCGCCGCCACCAGACCGCCGGTCAGCGACTCGGCCACGGCGAGCGTCTCGCCCCTCACCATGAGTAGTCGCAGCACCTCGGCGGCCGTGGAACTCACCGTTCCGCCTCCTCGGCCGCCGCCTGCCGCTCGGCGATTCCGCTCCTGCGCAGCACAATGGCCTGTCTTACGTAGTCAAGCCCGGTGACGACGGTCAGGACGACCGCCACCGCCATCACCCAGAATCTCAGGGTGGCCAGCGGGCCCGTCAGCGCCAGGACGTACATCCCGACCGCCACGCCCTGTGTCAGGGTCTTCAGCTTGCCGCCCCGGCTTGCCGGAATGACGCCGTAGCGGATCACCAGGAAGCGCAGCAGGGTGATCCCGAGCTCACGCCCGAGGATCACGCCCGTCACCCACCACGGCAGATCACCCAGGGCGGACAGACAGATCAGCGCCGCCCCCATGATCGCCTTGTCGGCGATGGGGTCGGCGATCTTCCCGAAGTCGGTGACCAGGTTGTACGTGCGCGCCAGGTGGCCGTCGAAGACGTCGGTGACCATGGCGACGGCGAACGCCGCCCACGCCCAGGCGCGCATGGCGGGGTCGTACCCGCCGTCGGCCAGCATCAGCGCCACGAAGCCCGGCACGAGGACGAGCCGGATCATGGTCAGGATGTTCGCGATGTTCCAGAGGCTGGCCTGGTTGACGGCCACAGCGCCCAGCTTCCCGCCCCGCGCCGGCTTGGAGCCCCCGGGAACGCCGGGAGCGCCCGCCGCGCCTTTCGCGCTGGGGGAGCCGCCCGCCGCGGATGCCGGGACTCCGGTCATCTGGCCGCCTCCTCAGTACACGGGAGCGAGCCCAGGAGCGGCTCGGCCACCAGGTCGACACCTTCCGTACCGACCACCTTGGCCTCGACGATACGGCCGACGGTCAGACCTTCGCCGCTCGTGAACAGCACCTGGCCGTCCGTCTCCGGCGCCTGGTGCGCAGCCCGGCCGTACGCGCCCTCGTCCCCGTCGAGGGACTCCACGAGCACGTGCACGGTCTCCCCGACGCGCTCTTCGGCGCGCTGCGCGACCAACTCCTCGGCGAGCCGGGACACGCGCGCGAGGCGCTCGGCGACGACGTCCTCGTCCAGCTTGTTCTCGTACGTCGCCGCTTCAGTACCCTCCTCGTCGGAGTACCCGAAGACACCGATCGCGTCGAGGCGCGCGCCCGTGAGGAAGCGCTCCAGCTCCGCGAGGTCGGCCTCGGTCTCGCCCGGGAAGCCCACGATGAAGTTGGACCGCACACCGGCCTGCGGGGCCTTGGAGCGGATGGTGTCGAGCAGTTCCAGGAAGCGATCGGTGTCGCCGAAGCGCCGCATCGCACGCAGCACGTCGGGCGCGGAGTGCTGGAAGGACAGGTCGAAGTAGGGCGCGATGTTCGGCGTGGAGGTGAGCACGTCGATGAGCCCGGGACGCATCTCCGCGGGCTGCAGGTAACTGACCCGCACGCGCTCGATGCCGTCGATCTCGGCGAGCTCGGGCAGCATGGTCTCCAGGAGGCGGATGTCGCCCAGATCCTTGCCGTACGAGGTGTTGTTCTCGGAGACCAGCATGATCTCCTTGACGCCCTGCTCGGCCAGCCAGCGGGTCTCGTTCAGTACGTCGCTGGGGCGGCGTGAGATGAAGGAGCCGCGGAAGGACGGGATGGCGCAGAAGGAACAGCGCCGGTCGCAGCCGGAGGCGAGCTTCACCGAGGCGACCGGGGAGCCGTCCAGACGGCGGCGCAGGGGCGCACGGGGGCCGGACACCGGGGCCACACCCTCCGGCAGGTCCGAGGGGGCTCCGTGGCCGGGAAGGGCCACCTCCTCGCCCGCGCTCTGCCGCTCGGCGGGGCTGATCGGCAGCAGCTTGCGCCGGTCGCGCGGGGTGTGCGAGGCGTGGATGCCGCCGTTCAGGATGGTCTGGAGGCGGTCGGAGATGTCCGCGTAGTCGTCGAAGCCGAGTACGCCGTCGGCCTCGGGGAGGGCCTCGGCGAGCTCCTTGCCGTACCGCTCGGCCATGCAGCCCACCGCCACGACGGCCTGGGTTCTGCCATGCCCCTTGAGGTCATTGGCTTCCAGGAGGGCGTCGACGGAGTCCTTCTTGGCGGCCTCGACGAAGCCACAGGTGTTGACGACGGCGACGTCCGCTTCTTCGGCGTCCTCCACGAGTTGCCAGCCGTCCGCCTCCAAGCGGCCTGCGAGCTCCTCCGAGTCCACCTCGTTACGGGCGCAGCCAAGGGTGACGAGTGCGACGGTACGGCGTTCAGGCATGGGCTCAAGACTACTTTGTCTCACTGACAGCCCACGTCGACGGGGTTGGCCGATCTTGGCCAACCCCGTACCCGCCTATGCCGTGAGCCCTTTATCCGCCCACTTCGTGAGCCCGTTGTCCGGCGCCACGGTTGCCCGAAGTCATCCGACGACGGGGTCGCCCTTCGTGTACGTGAGCCGCTCGACCTGGCCGGGCTGGAACTGATCGTCGATCTTCTTGCCGTTGACGTAGAGCTGGATCGCGCCCGCGTCGCCGAGGACCAGGTCGATCTTCGTCTTGTCCTGGAAGGTCTTGGACTCGCCCTGCTTGAGCAGACCGTCGAAGAGGAGCCGGCCGTTGTGGTCCTTCGCGGAGATCCAGCTGCGCCCGTCGGGGGCGCTCACCTGGACGGTCACCTTGTCCTGCGGTGCGGCCGCGATGGCGCTGTCCGAAGGGTCCGACTTCGGCTCGGCGGGCTTGCTGGTCTTGGGGCCGGCCGAGGGGGCGGAGGTGCTGGCGGTCGGCGTGGACCCCTCGGCGACCTGCGACTTCGCGTCACTCCCGCCGCTGCCCTTGACCGCGGTGAACCCGACGAAGCCGATCACGGCGACGATCGCCGCGACCATGGCGGCGGTCCAGTTCGGCCCGCGGCGCTCCGGGCGGATACGTTCCGCCTCGAAGAGCGGGGCTGCCGGGGTCGGCGCGGGGCGCCCGCCGTGCTCGGCGTCGTAGCGGGCGAGCAGCGGGGCCGGATCGAGGTGCACGGCACGGGCGAGGGTCCGGATGTGGCCGCGCGCGTAGACGTCACCGCCACAGGGAGCGAAGTCGTCCTGCTCGATCGCGTGCACGATGGCGATACGGACCCGGGTGGCGTTGCTGACGTCGTCGACGGTCAGTCCGGCCTCGATGCGTGCCTGCTGCAGAGCACGGCCGATCGAAAGGCCTTCTTCTCGATGCTCTTCGAACGGGCGCTCGTCTTCAGGGGAGTTGCCGTCAGGGGAGTTGCCGATGGACACGGGGGCGCCTTTCGAGCGTGTAGCCACCTGTGCTGGAGGTTCAGTTTAGGGGGGTTGCGAAAGGGTGGGGCAACCGGGCGGTAGGACTTTGTACGCCATCAGAATGGCCGGTCATCCTGATGCTGGGACATGGACGTTTCCCTTCGCTCAACTTGACGTACGTCGAAGGGAAACGGTTGCCCGCCGATCGCTTACAGGTGAGTCACGTTCGAATATCAACGGCATACCGTCGATCGCCCCGCGCCATGCCCGGGGCGCCACGAACTCACCCGTACGGTGACCGTCCTGTCCCGTTTCCCTCCGCCAGAAGGTCTACGCTTCAGCTTCCCCACGTATCACGGCGAGCACTCCATCCAACTCGTCGGCCTTCACGAGAACGTCACGCGCCTTGGAGCCTTCGCTCGGGCCGACGATGCCGCGGGACTCCATGAGATCCATCAGTCGCCCTGCCTTGGCGAAGCCGACGCGCAGCTTGCGCTGGAGCATCGAGGTGGAGCCGAACTGCGAGGTGACGACCAGCTCGGCGGCGGCGCACAGCAGGTCGAGGTCGTCGCCGATGTCCTCGTCGATCTCCTTCTTCTGCTTGGTGCCCACGGTGACGTCGTCCCGGAAGACGGGCGCCATCTGGTCCTTGCAGTGCTGCACGATGGCCGCGACCTCGTCCTCGGTGACGAAGGCGCCCTGCATACGGGTCGGCTTGTTGGCCCCCATCGGCAGGAAGAGCCCGTCGCCCTTGCCGATCAGCTTCTCGGCGCCCGGCTGGTCGAGGATGACCCGCGAGTCCGCCAGCGACGACGTGGCGAAGGCGAGCCGGGACGGCACGTTCGCCTTGATCAGACCGGTGACGACATCGACGGACGGCCGCTGGGTGGCGAGCACGAGGTGGATGCCGGCCGCGCGCGCGAGTTGCGTGATGCGCACGATCGCGTCCTCGACGTCGCGCGGGGCGACCATCATGAGGTCGGCGAGCTCGTCGACGATCACCAGCAGGTACGGGTACGGCGTCAGCTCGCGCTCACTGCCCTCGGGCAGCTTCACCTTGCCGTTCCTGATGGCCTCGTTGAAGTCGTCGATGTGCCGGTAACCGAACGCCGCAAGGTCGTCGTAGCGCAGATCCATCTCCCGTACGACCCACTGCAGCGCCTCGGCGGCCCGCTTCGGGTTGGTGATGATCGGCGTGATCAGGTGCGGGATGCCCTCGTACGCGGTCAGCTCGACACGCTTGGGGTCGACGAGGACCATCCGCACGTCCTCAGGAGTCGCGCGGACCATGACGGACGTAATCAGGCAGTTAATGCACGAGGATTTACCGGAACCGGTGGCTCCGGCGACGAGCATGTGCGGCATCTTCGCGAGGTTGGCCATCACATAGCCGCCCTCGACGTCCTTGCCGAGCGCGACCAGCATCGGGTGGTCGTCCTCCGCAGCGTCCGCGAGGCGCAGCACGTCACCGAGGTTGACCATCTCGCGGTCGGTGTTGGGGATCTCGATGCCGACCGCCGACTTGCCGGGGATCGGGCTGATGATCCGCACGTCGGGGCTGGCGACGGCGTACGCGATGTTCTTGGTGAGCGCGGTGATCCGCTCGACCTTCACCGCGGGACCTAGTTCGACCTCGTAACGCGTCACCGTCGGACCGCGGGTGAAACCGGTGACGGCGGCGTCGACCTTGAACTCCATGAAGACGTTCTGCAGGGAGGCGACTACGGCGTCGTTGGCGGCGCTGCGCGTCTTGCCTGGGCCGCCGCGCTCCAGGAGGTCGAGCGACGGCAGGGAGTAGGTGATGTCGCCGGAGAGCTGGAGCTGCTCCGCGCGCGGGGGCAGATCACGCGGCTCGTCGGGCGCGGCCTTGGTGAGGTCGGGCACGACGGACTCGACGGCCAGGGCCTCCTGCTTGGGCCGCTTGGCGCCCGGTACGGCCTTGGCGCGCGCGGCCGGCACCGGCGTCGTCTCCTCGTACTCGTCGCGCTCCGAGGTGACGCCCTGCGTCAGATCGGCGACCAGCGGCGAGGGCGGCATCCCGTGCAGCACGGCCCCGTCGAGCGCGGCAGCGGCCGCCGCGGCGACGTCCACCGCGTCCATCGGCCGGTTCATGTCGGGCTGCTGCACGGCAGGCCGCCGGGGACGACCACGGCGCTTGGTGAGCGCTTCCTCCTCGGCGCTCTCCGCGTCGTACCCCTCAGGGGCGCGCGAGCGCCTCCGGGAGCGCGCGGGAAGCGCCTCGCGCCACTGCTCGTCGTAGCGCTCGTCGTCCTCGCCGAGAGCGTCCTCCTCGGGATCGGCCTGAACGACGCCCAGCTTCTGCCCGAGCAGCCGCAGCCGCTGCGGGATCGCGTTGACCGGGGTCGCCGTGACGACCAGCAGTCCGAAGACCGTGAGCAGCACCAGCAGCGGTACCGCGAGGACGTCGCCCATCGTGTATGTCAGCGGGGTGGACGCCCCCCAGCCGATGAGCCCGCCCGCGTCCCTTATCGCCTGCATGCCGTCGCTGCGCGCGGGCGCCCCGCAGGCGATGTGGACCTGCCCGAGCACACCGATGACGAGCGCGGACAGGCCGATCACGATGCGTCCGTTGGCCTCCGGCTTCTCGGGGTGCCGGAGGAAGCGGGCCGCGATGACCGCGAGCAGTATCGGAACGAGCAGGTCGAGGCGGCCGAACGCGCCGGTCACCAGCATCTCGACGAGGTCTCCGACCGGACCGCGCAGATTGGACCACGTGCCCGCCGCGACGATCAACGCGAGGCCGATCAGCAGGAGCGCGAGACCGTCCTTGCGGTGCGCCGGGTCGAGCCCCTTGGCACCCCGCCCTATGCCGCGGAACATCGCGCCGACGGCGTGCGCGACGCCCAGCCACACGGCGCGTGCGAGCTTGTACACACCCGCGGTCGGGTTGGGCGCCGGCGCGGGTGCGGGCTTCCTCGCCGCGACCCTTTTGGCAGGCGCCTTCTTGGCGGCTGCCTTTTTCGCGGGGGCCTTCTTCGCCGGAGCCTTCGTCGGAGCGGCCGCCTTCTTCGCGGGCGGCTTCTTGGCTGCGGACTGACGTGAGGCCATGTGTGTGAGGTTACCGGTGGAGACGACAGCGGACACGTGCGCCTACTGCTTCACCCGTTCGTGTCGTCCGTACCAGGGACCGGAACTGACGCGGGCTCACCGCGAACGCGGCACACGCAGGACGCGGTGACGGTCAGTTCTGCGACGGCACCGACGGTGCCCCGCTCCCTGTGCCCGGCTCCAGCGCATCCAGCGCCCGCCGCAATCCCGTGAGTTTTCGTTCGAGATGGGCCGCCGTCGCCACCGCCGCCGCGTCCGCCGAGTCGTCGTCGAGCTGCTTGGACAGCGCCTCGGCCTGCTCCTCAACGGCCGCAAGCCGCGCGGACAGTTCGGCGAGGAGACCGGCCGGCTCCTTGGCCGTGCCGAGCGCCACCTTGCCACCGCCCTCCAACTGGAGCCGCAGCAGCGCGGCCTGCTCACGCAGTTGGCAGTTCTTCATGTAGAGCTCGACGAAGACCGAGACCTTCGCACGCAGCACCCATGGGTCGAACGGCTTGGAGATGTAGTCCACCGCACCCGCCGCGTACCCCCGGAAGGTGTGATGCGGGCCGTGGTTGATCGCCGTGAGGAAGATGATCGGGATGTCCCGGGTCCGTTCTCGCCGCTTGATGTGCGCGGCGGTTTCGAAACCGTCCATTCCCGGCATCTGTACGTCCAGCAGAATGACCGCGAAGTCGTCCGTCAGTAGTGCTTTGAGCGCTTCCTCCCCGGACGATGCCCGTACCAGTGTCTGATCGAGCGCGGAGAGGATCGCCTCCAGCGCCAGCAGATTCTCCGGCCGGTCATCGACCAGAAGGATCTTGGCCTTCTGCACCATGGCCCGCCCTCCTCGCCCCGGCAGTGCACCGGGCGCCGCCCCAGGGGACGACTCCCTTGCGTCGCCCGTCCTTGTGCCGGTCATGGTAGCCGCACCCCGCCTGTCGACACACCCTGTCACCGCGATGTCACTGTGCACGTAGCAGAAACGTAGCGGGGGACCAGAAGGTTCCCCGAATCCCGCACTTCTACACGGCTTCGGCCACAGTCAGTTATACGACGTCGGGCGCCCCGCGCCGCCGACTCGGCGCGCACATCCGGGCGTCCCGGTCGCCGGCACCACACGGCGACCCCCATCCCGCTCACTCCTCGCGCATCCACTGCTCCATCACGGAGAGCAGGTGATCGGGATCGACCGGCTTGGTGACGTAATCGGACGCGCCGGACTCGATGGCCTTCTCCCGGTCGCCCTTCATCGCCTTCGCCGTGAGCGCGATGATCGGCAGTCCGGCGAACTGCGGCATCCGGCGAATCGCCGTCGCCGTGGCGTAACCGTCCATCTCGGGCATCATGATGTCCATCAGGACGACCGTCACATCGTCGTGCTGCTCCAGGACCTCGATGCCCTCACGGCCGTTCTCCGCGTACAGCACCGAAAGGCCGTGCTGCTCCAGGACGCTGGTGAGCGCGAACACGTTGCGGATGTCGTCGTCGACGATCAGCACCTTCTCGCCCTCGAACCGGATGCCGCGGCCCGGCTGCGCCGCCGCGTCCGGCCGGCCCCCGGCCGCCCACTGGTCCTGAGCCGCGCCCGCGACCCCGTTCGGCTGCCCCGGCAGCTCCGGCCGCTGCTCGGTCCCGGTGATCGCCCTACGGCGCCGCCTGAAGAGCGCGGCGGCCCCGTTCTGCGTCTCCTGGTACGACTTCACCTCGGCCGGCGTCTCGATGTCCACCCCGGACAGCTCCGCCTCGGAGGCGAGCAGCTCCCCGGCTCCCAGAGCGGGCACGAGCTGCCCGTAGCCCTGCGGAGGCAGTTCGCTCGGGTGCAGCGGCAAATACAGCGTGAACGTCGAGCCGCGGCCCGGCTCGCTCTGCGCGTGGATCTCACCGCCCAGCAGGCGCGCGATCTCCCGCGAGATGGACAGCCCCAGCCCCGTACCGCCGTACTTCCTGCTCGTCGTACCGTCCGCCTGCTTGAAGGCCTCGAAAATCACCCGCATCTTGCTGGCGGCGATCCCGATGCCGGTGTCGGTCACCGAGAACGCGATCAGATCGGCGTCCGCGTCCCGCAGCGAACCGGCCTCCAGGAGCTGCTCCCGGATCGCCACCGGAACGTCGGCACCGGCGGGCCGGATCACCAATTCGACCGCTCCGGAGTCGGTGAACTTCACCGCGTTGGAGAGCAGGTTGCGCAGCACCTGGAGGAGGCGCTGTTCGTCGGTGTGCAGCGTGGCGGGCAGTTCCGGGGAGACCCGGACGGAGAAATCGAGGCCCTTCTCCGCGGTCAGCGGCCGGAAAGTGGCCTCTACGTAGTCGACGAGTTGGACCAGCGCGATGCGGGTCGGCGACACATCCATCTTGCCCGCCTCGACCTTCGACAGATCGAGGATGTCGTTGATCAGCTGGAGCAGGTCGGAACCCGCACCGTGGATCGTTTCGGCGAACTCGACCTGCTTCGGAGTCAGATTCGACTCGGCGTTGTCGGCGAGCAACTTGGCGAGGATCAGCAGGGAATTGAGCGGTGTGCGCAGCTCGTGCGACATGTTCGCCAGGAACTCGCTCTTGTAGCGCATGGAGACCGCGAGCTGCTCGGCACGCTCCTCCAGGACCTGGCGGGCCTCTTCGATCTCGGTGTTCTTGACCTCGATGTCGCGGTTCTGCTGGGCAAGCTGCTCGGCCTTCTCCTCCAGCTGGGCGTTGGAATCCTGGAGCGCCTTCTGACGGCTCTCCAACTCGGCCGAACGTTCCTGGAGTTGCTCGGTGAGCTCCTGCGACTGCTTCAGCAGCACCTCCGTCTTGGTATTGACGGAGATGGTGTTGACACTCGTCGCGATCATCTCGGCGATCTGGTTGAGGAAGTCCTTCTGGATCTGCGTGAACGGAGTGAAGGACGCCAGTTCGATGACGCCGAGCACGGTCCCCTCGAAGAGCACCGGAAGCACGATCACCTGCGCCGGGGGCGCCTCGCCGAGCCCGGACGAGATCTTCAGATAGCCACTCGGCGCGTTCTCCACCAGGATCGTGCGCCTCTCCTTGGCGGCCGTCCCGATCAGCGCCTCACCGGGCCGGAACGAGGTCGGCATGGAGCCCATCGAGTAGCCGTACGACCCGAGCATGCGCAGCTCGTACGCGTCCTCGTCGCTGCCCGCCTCCTTGCCGTCGACGAGCGGCATGGAGAGGAAGAACGCACCGTGCTGCGCGGAGACCACCGGCGTCAGCTCGCTCATGATCAGCGAGGCCACGTCGTCGAGGTCGCGCCGCCCCTGCATCAGCGCGGAGATGCGTGCGAGGTTGCCCTTGAGCCAGTCCTGCTCCTTGTTGGCGATCGTGGTGTCGCGCAGGTTGGCGATCATCTTGTTGATGTAGTCCTGAAGCTCCTGGATCTCGCCCGAGGCGTCCACATCGATCTTCAGGTTCAGGTCACCACGGGTCACCGCGGTCGCCACGCGGGCGATGGCACGCACCTGCCGGGTCAGGTTCCCGGCCATCTCGTTCACCGACTCGGTGAGGTCACGCCAGGTTCCGTCGACGTCACGCACCCGCGCCTGGCCGCCCAGCTGCCCCTCGGTGCCCACCTCGCGGGCGACTCGGGTGACCTCCTCGGCGAAGGACGACAGCTGGTCGACCATCGTGTTGATGGTGGTCTTCAGCTCCAGGATCTCGCCACGCGCGTCGATGTCGATCTTCTTGGTCAGGTCGCCCTTGGCGATGGCCGTGGTGACCATCGCGATGTTGCGCACCTGGCCGGTCAGGTTGGACGCCATCCCGTTCACGGACTCGGTGAGGTCCTTCCACGTACCGGCGACCCCCGGGACGTGCGCCTGCCCGCCGAGGATGCCGTCCGTGCCCACCTCGCGGGCCACCTTGGTGACCTGGTCGGCGAACGAACTCAGCGTCTTCACCATGGTGTTGAAGGTGTCGGCGAGCTGCGCGACCTCGCCGCGCGCCTCGATCGTCACCATACGGGTCAGGTCGCCGTTGGCGACGGCCGCGGCGACCTGGGAGATATTGCGCACCTGCATGGTCAGGTTGTTGGCCATCAGGTTCACGTTGTTGCTGAGGTCCTTCCAGATGCCCGTGACACCGGGCACATGGGCCTGACCGCCGAGGATGCCCTCCGTGCCCACCTCGCGGGCCACCCGGGTCACCTGTTCGGCGAAGGACGACAGCTGGTCCACCATCGTGTTCACGGTGGTGACGAGTTCGAGGATCTCGCCCTTGGCGTCGACGGTGATCTTCTTGGACAGGTCGCCCATGGCGACCGCGGTCGTGACCTCGGCGATGTTGCGCACCTGAATGGTCAGGTTGTTCGCCATGAAGTTGACGGACTGCGTGAGGTCTTTCCAGGTGCCGGAGACACCCTGCACCTCGGCCTGACCGCCGAGCATGCCCTCCGTGCCCACCTCACGAGCCACCCGCGTCACCTGCTCGGCGAAGTTCGAGAGCTGGTCCACCATCGTGTTGAGGGTGTTCTTCAGCTCCAGGATCTCGCCGCGCGCGTCCACGTCGATCTTCTGCGACAGGTCACCCCGGGCCACCGCGGTCGCGACCTGCGCGATGTTGCGCACCTGAGCGGTGAGGTTGCCGGCCATGCCGTTCACGGAATCGGTCAGGTCACGCCACACACCGGCGACACCGGGCACCTGTGCCTGACCACCCAGGCGGCCCTCCGTACCCACCTCGCGGGCCACCCGCGTCACCTGGTCGGCGAAGGCGGAGAGCTGGTCCACCATCGTGTTGATGGTGTTCTTCAGCTCCAGGATCTCGCCACGCGCGTCCACGTCGATCTTCTGCGACAGGTCACCCCGGGCCACCGCCGTGGTGACCTGGGCGATCTGCCGTACCTGCGAGGTCAGGTTCCCCGCCATGAAGTTGACGGAGTCGGTGAGTTCCTTCCAGGTACCGGATACGCCGTCGACGCGGGCCTGACCGCCGAGGCGACCCTCCGTGCCCACGTCCCGGGCCATCCGGGTCACCTGGTCGGCGAACGACGACAACTGGTCCACCATCGTGTTCACGGTGTTCTTCAGCTGAAGCATCTCTCCGGAGACGTCGACCGTGACCTTCTGCGACAGGTCACCGTTCGCGACCGCCGTCGTCACCTGCGCGATGTTGCGGACCTGACCCGTCAGGTTCCGGAACGCCGTGTTGACGGAGTCGGTGAGGTCCTTCCACGTACCGGCCACACCCGGAACCTGTGCCTGGCCGCCCAGTTCACCCTCGACACCGACCTCGCGCGCCACGCGCGTCACCTCGACACCGAACGACGACAGCTGGTCGACCATTGTGTTGACGGTGTTCTTCAGCTCCAGCATCTCGCCGGCCACGTCGACGGTGACCTTCTGGGAGAGGTCACCGTTGGCCACGGCCGTGGTCACCGCGGCGATGTCCCGCACCTGGGTGGTGAGGTTGCGGAAGACGGTGTTGACGGAGTCCGTCAGGTCCTTCCAGGTCCCGGCGGCACCCGGCACGTTCGCCTGGCCGCCGAGCCGCCCCTCGCCACCGACCTCGTTGGCCACCCGCGTGACCTCGTCCGCGAACGTCCGCAGCGTCTCGGTCATCTGATTGATCGTCTCGGCGAGCTGCGCGACCTCGCCTCGCGCCGAAACGGTCACCTTCTGCGACAGATCACCGCTCGCGACCGCCGTCGTCACCTGCGCGATCCCACGCACCTGCGCCGTGAGGTTGCCGGCCATCAGGTTCACCGAATCGGTGAGGTCCTTCCACACACCGGCCACACCGGGCACCTGTGCCTGGCCGCCGAGCTCGCCCTCGGTACCCACCTCGCGCGCGACACGCGTCACCTCGGAGGAGAACGAAGACAGCTGGTCCACCATCGTGTTGACGGTGTTCTTGAGCTCCAGCATCTCGCCGGCCACGTGCACGGTGACCTTCCGCGACAGGTCGCCCTTGGCGACCGCCGTCGTCACCAGAGCGATGTCACGCACCTGGGCCGTCAGCCGGTACGCCATGGTGTTGACCGAATCCGTGAGGTCCTTCCACGAACCGGACATCCCACGCACCCGGGCCTGCCCGCCCAACTTGCCCTCGGTGCCCACCTCACTGGCCACCCGGGTGACCTCGTCGGTGAACGTCGAGAGCTGGTCGACCAGATTGTTGACGGTCCGCCCGACCCTCAGGAACTCCCCGCGCAGCGGATGCCCGTTGCCGTCCGCCGCCTGCGCCCGCAGCTCCATGCGCGGCGACAAGTCGCCCTCCGCCACCGCGGACAGCACCCGGCCGACCTCGGAGACCGGTCGTACGAGATCGTCGACGAGCGCGTTCGACGCGTCGATCGCGGCCCCCCACGAACCCTCGCAGGCGCCCGTCTCCAGCCGCTCCGTGAGCTTTCCGTCACGCCCGACCACCCGCCGCACCCGCGACAGCTCGCCCGTCAGATGCAGATTGCGATCGGCCACCTCATTGAAAACAGCCGCGACCTCCGACATCACGCCATCACCGGACACCGTGAGGCGCTTACGGAAATTGCCGTCCCGCATCGACACCAGGGCCGCCAGCAGCCGGTTCAGGGCAGCCGTGTCCACCTCCGTGGTGCCATTGCGTGGCGTGCGCCGGTTGTTCAGGGACTGTCCGTCTTCTGCGCGCGTCCTACTGCCCCGCGTCGCTGCGCCAGACTCCACTGTGTCCCTCCCGCAAGGGTCGACCATTACTGCTCGGCGTACTCGGTATTGCTGCTCGGGTACTGCTGCTCGGCGGACTGGAAGGCACTCGGCCTGCCCGACCTTCTCACTGGAGCTTGCCCAGTGTTTCACCCCGGCTGAACCAGGCCATAACAGTTCGGCAGCTTCACACATCGTCCGCACACCGCCCGGGCGGAAGCACCGACCCGTCCGGACGGAAGCGACAGCTCCGTGCGAACGGAAACACAGGCACCTGTCCGAACGGAAACTCTGACCCCCCTTCGGGCGGAAACACTGGTGACCGGCATCCGCATGGACGGCGAAGGTAAGTAACCTTGCATGCGGCTGTCCAGCCGCGCCGGTCCGTCCGGCCTGGGCGGTGGCACGAGTACGAGCGGGCAGGCATCGGAGGGGCACCGCACCATGACCACCGGACTGCATCCTGGGGGACCGCCCCAGGATCCTCGGCCGACGGGGAACCAGGTACGGCCCCTGCAGGAGCGGGTCGGCCCAAGAGCCCCGCACGCCGACAACCGGACAAGGAGTCCTGTGATCACCGCGCGCGCGGCCGCCAGCTTCGATCCCGTCGGGCGATCGGTCGCGACCGCCAGATCCTTCGTCCGCGACACTCTCCAGGGCTGGGGCTTCGCCGACATCGTCGACGACGCGGTGGTCCTGACCAGCGAACTGGTCACCAATGCTGTCGTACATGCGGGCACCTCCGCGGACGTCCTGTGTCTGCGCAGCGACGACGGCGTACGCATCGAGGTGGCGGACCGCTACCCGGAACGTGAGATTCCACTCCAGGCGACGGCTGTGAACATGGGCAGTCCCGACCGCGAGGGCGGCCGCGGCCTCCAGTTGTGCGCGGCCCTGGCCGGCCGCTGGGGGGTCGAGTACTCCCCCACCTACAAGCAGGTCTGGTTCCAGCTCGACCTCCCCGAGCGCCCGGTGGGCACCCGCGCAGCGGGCCCCTCGCTCCCCGCGGACCTCCTCCCGCTCGCCGACGGGCGCGTCCGCGTCGCGGTGGTCCAGATCGACCGCGTCGGCGCCATCTCCGCCTGGAACGAGGACGCCGAGGACCTCTTCGGCTACGCCTCCGAGCTGGTCATCGGCAAGCCCCTCACCGACCTCGCGGCCTGGCCGCACACCCCGGGAACCAGCACCGGCATCGCCGAAGCCCTCCAACTCTCGCGCTGGGAGGGCAGTTACGGCATCCGTGCCGCGAGCGGCCGCGTGACCCCCGTCTACGCCTCCCACCTCCGAGTCCGCGACACGGGCGGCGAACCCTCCACGGTCTGCCTCCTCGTACACAACCACGAACGCGCCGTCCTGCAGACCCCGCTCCGCGCAACGGCCACCGACACGACCACCAGCTCCGAGGGCCAGGCCACGGACCCCTTCGAGGTCTTCATCGGCTCCCCTGCCCCCGACGACCTCGACGGCCTCCTCCAGCGCACGGTGGAGCGCGCCCGCGACATGCTCGACGGCGACTCCGCTTTCCTACTCCTCGCGACCGACGACGAAACAGAGTTGGAGGTACGAGCCTCGACGGGCCTCCCCTCCGCCCGTCAACGCTTCGCCCGCGTCCCCGTCGAGGCGGGCCCCGGCCGCTACGGCTCGGCCCGCATGCCCGCCGTCCACGAGGACCTGACGGTCGTCCCCGGTGCCGTGCCACTGCTGGGGGGCACCGGAATGCGCTCGGTCGTCACGGTTCCGCTGAAGGTCGAGGGCCGTCTCACCGGCTCCCTGGGCGTCGCGGCCGAGGCACCCGCCCGATACTCCAACGAGGAGGCCCTGCGCCTCCAGTTCGCCGCCGACCGCATCGCGCTGGCGGTGGAATCGGCCCGCCTGGGCGAGCTGGAGCGCCTGCGTCGCGGCTCACTGAGCTTCCTCGTCGAGGCATCAGACCTCCTCGCCGGCACCCTGGACCGCGACCAGACCCTGGCCCTCATGGCCCAGATGACGGTTCCGACCCTGGCCACCTGGTGCGCCGTCTACACGATCGCCGACCAGGCCTCGGACCCGTACCTCTCGTACGTCCTGCACGAGGACGAGGAACGCATCGACGGCCTCAAGGCCCTGCTCTCGAAGATCGCCCCGCCGGACCCGGTGCCCACCCCGGGCGCCCGCGTCTGGGCGGCCCCCGGCGAAGCGGCCCACCAGGCGGCCCTGCGCACCTCCATGCGCAGCCTGGGCCTCGGTACGCCCGCGTCGGTGACCTCCGGCATCGGTACGACCCTGGCGACGGCCGCGGCGGTCGGCGGCGAGACCGTCGTCCTGCCCCTGGTGGCCCGCAATCGCGTCATCGGCATGCTGACCCTGGGCAAGCCCTCGGACGAACACTTCCGCCAGGAAATCCTGGAACTGGCCGAGGACTTGTCCCGCAGGGCCGCCCTGGCCCTCGACAACGCCCGCCTCTACTCGGAGCGCACGGCCATCAGCCAGTCCCTCCAGCGCAGCCTGCTGCCCCCGGAACTCCCCGACATCGAGGGCGTCGAGGTCGAGGTCATCTACCGCGCGGCCGGCGAGGGCAACGAGGTCGGGGGCGACTTCTACGACCTGTTCCAGATCCGCGACGGCGTGTACGGCTTCGCCATCGGTGACGTCTGCGGCACGGGCCCGAACGCGGCGGCGGTCACGGGCCTGGCCCGCCATGCCCTGCGCCTGCTGGCCCGAGAGGGCCTGAGCGGCCCGGAGGTCCTGGACCGCCTGAACTCCGCGATCCTCGACGAGGGCACCCGCGGCCGCTTCCTCACGCTCCTGTACGGCGAGTTGCGGCCGCAGGAGGACGGCGGCGCGCATCTGACGGTGGTCTGCGCCGGTCACCCGCTGCCCCTCCGCCTGCGCCAGGACGGCACGGTGGAACCGGCTGCCGAACCGCAGCCACTCCTCGGCGTGCTGGAGGATCTGGAGCTGTACGAGCAGACGCTGACGCTGGATCCGGGCGACGTCCTGCTGTGTGTGACGGACGGAGTCACCGAACGGCGCGAGGGCACCCGCATGTTGGGCGACGACGGCCTCACGGACGTCCTCACCACCTGCACGGGCCTGACAGCGGGCGCGGTCGCGGCCCGCATCATGCGCGCGGTCGAACGCTTCGCCTCCGACGCCCCGTCCGACGACATGGCGATTCTGGCGATGCGGGTGCCGGGTCTGCAGAGGGACTGAGATACCGCTTCGGGGTAAGCGAAAGGCCCCCGCCCTTGCGGGCGGAGGCCTTTTCTTGCTGGAGCCCCCCAACGGAATCGAACCGTTGACCTTCTCCTTACCATGGAGACGCTCTGCCGACTGAGCTAGGGGGGCCAGTCGCCTTTTCGAGGTTTCCCTCCCGGCAACGGAATAGAGCATACCCCGAACAGAAGCGTGCACCTAATCAGTCCCGTTGGGGCCTCGTGAAGTCCGGTCGGGTCAGAAGGCCGGCTGCAGCAGGCCGCCCAGCGCATTGCACGCGGAGACGATCCGCTGCATCTCCCGCTTCGTCAACGACGCGTCCACGGGCAGTGCGAGGGTCTCGTCGGCGGCCCGCTCCGTCTCCGGGAGGTGCACGTCCCGACGGAATCCGGGCAGCCGGTGCACAGGCGTCTTCACCGGCACCCGGCACTCAACTCCCTTGGCCCGTACAGCCCGCGCGAAGGCGTCCCGGTCGGGACGCCCATTGCCCGGCACGCGCACGACGTACTGCTGGTACGTGTGCCCGTCACCGCCGTCCGGTATGCGCACCCCGCTCAACCGCCCGTCCAGATAGGCGGCCCGCTCCCGGCGCTGCGCAATCTCGTCGTACGGCGCCTCGGACTCGCCCAGTTCCAGCACCAGGAGCCCGTGCCGCTGCCCGACATCCCGCAGCGGCACCATGTCGGCCGACCGACCGAAGCGGTGTACGACGACGACGGCCGCCGAGCTCGGAGTCAAGACCGCCTCGACCGCGCCGGCGTCGAGGCAGTACGTCAGCGGATCTATGTCGGCGAAGACGGCCGTCGCACCGGCCTGGGTCACGGCCTCCGCGACTTCGACGTTGCCGAACGCCGACACGACGACCTCGTCACCGGCTCCGACGCCGGCAGCCCTGAGCATTGCAGCAGTACCCATGCCGCGGATGCTTGTCGCGCAAAGTGAACGCAAAGTGACGGACAACAAAAAAGAGCTGGTCCCCGAACCGAAGTTCGGAGACCAGCTCTTATAATATGAGTTCGGCGGCGTCCTACTCTCCCACAGGGTCCCCCCTGCAGTACCATCGGCGCTGTGAGGCTTAGCTTCCGGGTTCGGAATGTAACCGGGCGTTTCCCTCACGCTATGACCACCGAAACACTATGAAACTGTAACTACCGCACCATACCCAGTGGCCCAGGGCATGGGGTTGTTCGTGGTTTCAGAACCAACACAGTGGACGCGAGCAACTGAGGACAAGCCCTCGGCCTATTAGTACCAGTCACCTCCAGCGGTTACCCGCCTTCCAGATCTGGCCTATCAACCCAGTCGTCTACTGGGAGCCTTAACCCCTCAAGGGGGTGGGAATACTCATCTCGAAGCAGGCTTCCCGCTTAGATGCTTTCAGCGGTTATCCCTCCCGAACGTAGCCAACCAGCCATGCCCTTGGCAGGACAACTGGCACACCAGAGGTTCGTCCGTCCCGGTCCTCTCGTACTAGGGACAGCCCTTCTCAATATTCCTACGCGCACAGCGGATAGGGACCGAACTGTCTCACGACGTTCTAAACCCAGCTCGCGTACCGCTTTAATGGGCGAACAGCCCAACCCTTGGGACCGACTCCAGCCCCAGGATGCGACGAGCCGACATCGAGGTGCCAAACCATCCCGTCGATATGGACTCTTGGGGAAGATCAGCCTGTTATCCCCGGGGTACCTTTTATCCGTTGAGCGACGGCGCTTCCACAAGCCACCGCCGGATCACTAGTCCCGACTTTCGTCCCTGCTCGACCCGTCGGTCTCACAGTCAAGCTCCCTTGTGCACTTACACTCAACACCTGATTACCAACCAGGCTGAGGGAACCTTTGGGCGCCTCCGTTACTCTTTAGGAGGCAACCGCCCCAGTTAAACTACCCATCAGACACTGTCCCTGATCCGGATCACGGACCCAGGTTAGACATCCAGCACGACCAGAGTGGTATTTCAACGACGACTCCACAACAGCTGGCGCTGCCGCTTCAAAGTCTCCCACCTATCCTACACAAGCCGAACCGAACACCAATATCAAACTGTAGTAAAGGTCCCGGGGTCTTTCCGTCCTGCTGCGCGAAACGAGCATCTTTACTCGTAGTGCAATTTCACCGGGCCTATGGTTGAGACAGTCGAGAAGTCGTTACGCCATTCGTGCAGGTCGGAACTTACCCGACAAGGAATTTCGCTACCTTAGGATGGTTATAGTTACCACCGCCGTTTACTGGCGCTTAAGTTCTCAGCTTCGCCACCCCGAAGAGTGACTAACCGGTCCCCTTAACGTTCCAGCACCGGGCAGGCGTCAGTCCGTATACATCGCCTTACGGCTTCGCACGGACCTGTGTTTTTAGTAAACAGTCGCTTCTCGCTGGTCTCTGCGGCCACCCCCAGCTCAGAGTGCAAGACTCATCACCGGTGATGGCCCCCCTTCTCCCGAAGTTACGGGGGCATTTTGCCGAGTTCCTTAACCATAGTTCACCCGAACGCCTCGGTATTCTCTACCTGACCACCTGAGTCGGTTTAGGGTACGGGCCGCCATGAAACTCGCTAGAGGCTTTTCTCGACAGCATAGGATCATCCACTTCACCACAATCGGCTCGGCATCAGGTCTCAGCCTTGATGTGCGACGGATTTGCCTATCGCACGGCCTACACCCTTACCCCGGGACAACCACCGCCCGGGATGGACTACCTTCCTGCGTCACCCCATCACTCACCTACTACAGGTCTGGTCCGTCGGCTCCACCACTCCCCTTTGCCCGAAGGCTCCGGGACGGCTTCACGGACTTAGCATCGCCTGGTTCAATGTTTGACGCTTCACAGCGGGTACCGGAATATCAACCGGTTATCCATCGACTACGCCTGTCGGCCTCGCCTTAGGTCCCGACTTACCCTGGGCAGATCAGCTTGACCCAGGAACCCTTAGTCAATCGGCGCACACGTTTCTCACGTGTGTATCGCTACTCATGCCTGCATTCTCACTCGTGAACCGTCCACCACTGCCTTCCGGCGCGGCTTCACCCGGCACACGACGCTCCCCTACCCATCACAGCAGGCGTTGGCCCTATAGCTGCAATGACACGACTTCGGCGGTACGCTTGAGCCCCGCTACATTGTCGGCGCGGAATCACTAGACCAGTGAGCTATTACGCACTCTTTCAAGGGTGGCTGCTTCTAAGCCAACCTCCTGGTTGTCTCTGCGACTCCACATCCTTTCCCACTTAGCGTACGCTTAGGGGCCTTAGTCGATGCTCTGGGCTGTTTCCCTCTCGACCATGGAGCTTATCCCCCACAGTCTCACTGCCGCGCTCTCACTTACCGGCATTCGGAGTTTGGCTAAGGTCAGTAACCCGGTAGGGCCCATCGCCTATCCAGTGCTCTACCTCCGGCAAGAAACACACGACGCTGCACCTAAATGCATTTCGGGGAGAACCAGCTATCACGGAGTTTGATTGGCCTTTCACCCCTAACCACAGGTCATCCCCCAGGTTTTCAACCCTGGTGGGTTCGGTCCTCCACGACCTCTTACAGCCGCTTCAACCTGCCCATGGCTAGATCACTCCGCTTCGGGTCTTGAGCGCGCTACTAAACCGCCCTATTCGGACTCGCTTTCGCTACGGCTTCCCCACACGGGTTAACCTCGCAACACACCGCAAACTCGCAGGCTCATTCTTCAAAAGGCACGCAGTCACGAGACACCAAGCAAGCTTGATGTCCGACGCTCCCACGGCTTGTAGGCACACGGTTTCAGGTACTATTTCACTCCGCTCCCGCGGTACTTTTCACCATTCCCTCACGGTACTATCCGCTATCGGTCACCAGGGAATATTTAGGCTTAGCGGGTGGTCCCGCCAGATTCACACGGGATTTCTCGGGCCCCGTGCTACTTGGGTGTTTCTCAAACGAGCCGTTGACGTTTCGACTACGGGGGTCTTACCCTCTACGCCGGACCTTTCGCATGTCCTTCGCCTACATCAACGGTTTCTGACTCGTCTCACGGCCGGCAGACCGTGAAAGAGAAATCCCACAACCCCACATACGCAACCCCTGCCGGGTCTCACACGCATATGGTTTGGCCTCATCCAGTTTCGCTCGCCACTACTCCCGGAATCACGGTTGTTTTCTCTTCCTGCGGGTACTGAGATGTTTCACTTCCCCGCGTTCCCTCCACTTGCCCTATGTGTTCAGGCAAGGGTGACAGCCCATGACGACTGCCGGGTTTCCCCATTCGGAAACCCCCGGATCAAAGCCTGGTTGACGACTCCCCGGGGACTATCGTGGCCTCCCACGTCCTTCATCGGTTCCTGGTGCCAAGGCATCCACCGTGCGCCCTTAAAAACTTGGCCACAGATGCTCGCGTCCACTGTGCAGTTCTCAAACAACGACCAACCACCCATCACCCCCGGTTACCACCGGAGTTCACTGGGGCCGGCACTGAAGGCAGCCAAAATCGGCCGTACCTTCAGACACCCAACAGCGTGCCCGACACCCTCGCCACTCATGATCAGCGTTCCACACTCCGAAGAGCAGTACTAACAGCCCGAGATGACTGACGATGCCGAATAATCAACGTTCCACCCATGAGCAACCACCGTCGAACGTTTGCCGACGTAATGGCCCTGGACCACCAGGCAAGCCTGGCAGCCTAGATGCTCCTTAGAAAGGAGGTGATCCAGCCGCACCTTCCGGTACGGCTACCTTGTTACGACTTCGTCCCAATCGCCAGTCCCACCTTCGACAGCTCCCTCCCACAAGGGGTTGGGCCACCGGCTTCGGGTGTTACCGACTTTCGTGACGTGACGGGCGGTGTGTACAAGGCCCGGGAACGTATTCACCGCAGCAATGCTGATCTGCGATTACTAGCAACTCCGACTTCATGGGGTCGAGTTGCAGACCCCAATCCGAACTGAGACAGGCTTTTTGAGATTCGCTCCGCCTCACGGCTTCGCAGCTCATTGTACCTGCCATTGTAGCACGTGTGCAGCCCAAGACATAAGGGGCATGATGACTTGACGTCGTCCCCACCTTCCTCCGAGTTGACCCCGGCAGTCTCCTGTGAGTCCCCATCACCCCGAAGGGCATGCTGGCAACACAGAACAAGGGTTGCGCTCGTTGCGGGACTTAACCCAACATCTCACGACACGAGCTGACGACAGCCATGCACCACCTGTACACCGACCACAAGGGGGCGACCATCTCTGGCCGTTTCCGGTGTATGTCAAGCCTTGGTAAGGTTCTTCGCGTTGCGTCGAATTAAGCCACATGCTCCGCTGCTTGTGCGGGCCCCCGTCAATTCCTTTGAGTTTTAGCCTTGCGGCCGTACTCCCCAGGCGGGGAACTTAATGCGTTAGCTGCGGCACCGACGACGTGGAATGTCGCCAACACCTAGTTCCCACCGTTTACGGCGTGGACTACCAGGGTATCTAATCCTGTTCGCTCCCCACGCTTTCGCTCCTCAGCGTCAGTAATGGCCCAGAGATCCGCCTTCGCCACCGGTGTTCCTCCTGATATCTGCGCATTTCACCGCTACACCAGGAATTCCGATCTCCCCTACCACACTCTAGCTAGCCCGTATCGAATGCAGACCCGGGGTTAAGCCCCGGGCTTTCACACCCGACGTGACAAGCCGCCTACGAGCTCTTTACGCCCAATAATTCCGGACAACGCTTGCGCCCTACGTATTACCGCGGCTGCTGGCACGTAGTTAGCCGGCGCTTCTTCTGCAGGTACCGTCACTCTCGCTTCTTCCCTGCTGAAAGAGGTTTACAACCCGAAGGCCGTCATCCCTCACGCGGCGTCGCTGCATCAGGCTTTCGCCCATTGTGCAATATTCCCCACTGCTGCCTCCCGTAGGAGTCTGGGCCGTGTCTCAGTCCCAGTGTGGCCGGTCGCCCTCTCAGGCCGGCTACCCGTCGTCGCCTTGGTGAGCCACTACCTCACCAACAAGCTGATAGGCCGCGGGCTCATCCTTCACCGCCGGAGCTTTTAACCCACCCAGATGCCCAGGCAGGTATTATCCGGTATTAGACCCCGTTTCCAGGGCTTGTCCCAGAGTGAAGGGCAGATTGCCCACGTGTTACTCACCCGTTCGCCACTAATCCACCCCGAAGGGCTTCATCGTTCGACTTGCATGTGTTAAGCACGCCGCCAGCGTTCGTCCTGAGCCAGGATCAAACTCTCCGTGAATGTTTTCCCGACTGCGTCTAATTAAAGACTGCGGGGACGACACCACGAGAGCGGAACCAAGGGGAGGAATAATCCCCCCGGTTCACAGCGTCCTCGCTGTGCGCCTGCCAGGCAGTGCCCGGCAGGACTTTTTCAAAGGAACCTCGTCCCAGCCGATCGGCCGGAGACGGGGTATCAACATATCTGGCGTTGATTTTTGGCACGCTGTTGAGTTCTCAAGGAACGGACGCTTCCTTTGTACTCACCCGAGAGACTCTCTCAGGCTTTCCTCCGGGCGCTTCCCTTCGATCTTGCGTTTCCGACTCTATCAGACCGTTTCGCGATCCGATTTCCTCGGTGCTTTCCAGGTTCCCGCTTTCGCGTTTCCCTTTCCGGCGGCTCCGACTTTATCAGAGATTCTGAGTCGGAATTTCCATCCCGTCCGGGGTGGTTCCTGGCACACGGTGGTGCCGGGTTCCCGTTCAGGTGGAGCCGTAAACATAGTGGAGCGGGGCGCCCCGATGCAAATCGGGGCGCCCCGCTCCGGAGTTGGCGCGTGCGAGGGGTCAGACCTCGACGACGACCGGGAGGATCATCGGGCGCCGGCGGTAGTTGTCGGAGACCCACTTGCCCAGCGTGCGGCGGATGAGTTGCTGCAGCTGGTGGGGCTCGACCACGCCGTCCTGGGCCGAGCGCTCCAGAACCTCCGTGATCTTCGGGATGACATCCCCGAAGGCGGAGTCCTCGATACCGGAGCCTCGTGCGTGGACGTGCGGTCCGCCGGTGATCTTGCCCGTGCTGGAGTCCACCACCACGAAGACCGAGATGATGCCCTCGTCACCGAGGATCTTGCGGTCCTTGAGCGCGGGCTCGCCCACATCGCCGACCGAGAGGCCGTCGACGTACACATAACCCGCCTGGACCTTGCCGGAGATCTTGGCCTTACCCCCGACGAGGTCGACGACGACGCCGTCCTCGGCGATGACGATGCGGTCGTGCGGGATGTTGGTGAGGGCGCCCAGCTCGGCGTTGGCGCGCAGGTGCCGCCATTCGCCGTGGACCGGCATCAGGTTCCGCGGCTTGCAGATGTTGTAGAAGTACAGAAGCTCGCCGGCGGAGGCGTGGCCGGAGACGTGCACCTTGGCGTTGCCCTTGTGGACGACGTTGGCGCCCCAGCGGGTCAGGCCGTTGATGACGCGGTAGACCGCGTTCTCGTTGCCGGGGATCAGGGACGACGCCAGGATCACGGTGTCGCCCTGGACGATCCGGATCTGGTGGTCCCGGTTCGCCATCCGGGAAAGGGCGGCCATCGGTTCGCCCTGGGAGCCCGTGCAGACGAGGACGATCTCGTGGTCCGGGAGGTCGTCCAGCGTCTTGACGTCCACGACCAGGCCCGGCGGGACCTTCAGATAGCCCAGATCCCGTGCGATGCCCATGTTGCGGACCATCGAGCGGCCGACGAAGGCGACCCGGCGGCCGTACTCGTGGGCCGCGTCCAGGATCTGCTGGATGCGGTGCACATGGCTGGCGAAGCTCGCCACGATGATCCGCTTGCTGGCGCCCGCGAAGACCTGGCGCAGCACGTTCGAGATATCGCGCTCGGGCGGGACGAAGCCCGGGACCTCGGCGTTCGTGGAGTCGGAGAGAAGAAGGTCGATGCCCTCCTCGCTCAGGCGTGCGAACGCGTGTAGATCGGTGAGCCGGCCGTCCAGCGGGAGCTGGTCCATCTTGAAGTCGCCGGTGTGGACCGCCATGCCCGCGGGGGTGCGGATGGCGACCGCGAGGGCGTCCGGGATGGAGTGGTTGACCGCCACGAACTCGCAGTCGAAGGGGCCGATGCGCTCGCGCTGGCCCTCCGCGACTTCGAGCGTGTAGGGGCGGATGCGGTGCTCCTGGAGCTTCGCCTCGATGAGGGCGAGGGTCAGCTTGGAGCCGATCAGCGGGATGTCCGGCTTCTCACGCAGGAGGTAGGGGACGCCGCCGATGTGGTCCTCGTGGCCGTGCGTGAGGACGATGCCCTCGACGTCGTCGAGGCGGTCCCTGATGGACGTGAAGTCCGGCAGGATCAGGTCGATTCCGGGCTGCTCCTCCTCGGGGAAGAGCACTCCGCAGTCGACGATCAGAAGGCGGCCGCCGTACTCGAAGACCGTCATGTTCCGGCCGATTTCACCGAGGCCGCCGAGCGGGGTGACCCGCAGGCCCCCCTGGGGGAGCTTGGGCGGCGGGCCGAGTTCAGGATGCGGATGACTCAAAAGACTCTCCTCACCACACGCGCCACGTACCTGGCAAGGCACGTGGCGCGCATGACGTTCGTGCAGTAGCAGTTGTCCGTGTGGGTGCAGGCTCGTGGCCTGCGTTGTCGTGCTTATTCAGTTGTGAAGTCCGTTGTCAGAGCTGTACCCCGCCGGCGGCAAGATCGATCTTGAGCTGGGCGGTTTCCTCGGGCGACAGTTCGACCATCGGGGCGCGCAGCGGTCCGGCGGGCAGGCCCTGGAGCGCGAGCGCCGCCTTGGTCGTCATGACGCCCTGGGTGCGGAACATGCCGGTGAAGACCGGGAGCAGCTTCTGGTGGATCTCGGTGGCCTTCTGGACGTCACCGGCGACATACGCGTCGAGCATGGCGCGCAGCTCCGGGGTGACGAGGTGGCCGACGACGGAGACGAAGCCGACCGCGCCCACAGAGAGCAGCGGCAGGTTCAGCATGTCGTCGCCGGAGTACCAGGCGAGGCCGGAGCGGGCGATGGCCCAGCTGGCCCGGCCGAGGTCTCCCTTGGCGTCCTTGTTCGCGACGATGCGGGGGTGCGCGGCGAGGCGCACGATCGTCTCGGTGCTGATCGGTACGCCGCTGCGGCCGGGGATGTCGTACAGCATCACCGGCAGTGCGGTCGCGTCGGCGATGGCCGAGAAATGCCGGTACAGGCCCTCCTGCGGGGGCTTGTTGTAGTACGGCGTGACGGTCAGCAGGCCGTGCGCGCCGGCCTTCTCGGCGGCGCGGGCCAGCTCGATGCTGTGGTGGGTGTCGTTCGTGCCGACGCCCGCGACGATGTGGGCGCGGTCGCCGACCGCCTCGAGTACGGCTCGTACGAGATCCGATTTCTCCGCGTCGCTGGTGGTCGGTGACTCGCCCGTGGTGCCGTTCACGATCAGGCCGTCGTTGCCTGCGTCCACCAGGTGGGTGGCGAGCCGCTGAGCGCCGTCGAGGTCGAGTACGCCGTCCGCCGTGAAGGGCGTGACCATGGCGGTGAGGACCCGCCCGAAGGGGGTCTGCGGAGTGGAGGTCGGAGCCATGGGTAACACGCTACTCGCTGCTCAGGGCGGGGTCTGCCCTCGGGGGACACGACAAAGCGCGACAAATGCGGAGCCCGGCACTGCCTGCTCGGGGGTTCAAGCAGTGCCGGGTCCGTTTGATCAGGCTAGATGAACTTCTCGAAATGCCGCAATACGGACACCTCGCTCGGTTGACCCGTACATCAGTGCCGGACGGCGCGCGGGAGCGCGTTACGGCGCCACCCGACCGTTGGCGTTGAAGGCGGCGTACGTGAGCGGCATGAGCTTCGCCCACTCCGCCTCCATCTTCTCGCCGACCATCTCGATCTCCCGCTGCGGGAAGGACGGAACCCTCGCGAGCTCGTGCTGGGTGCGCAGGCCGAGGAAGTGCATCAGGGAGCGTGCGTTGCAGGTGGCGTACATGGAGGAGAAGAGACCGACCGGGAGGACGGCGCGCGCCACCTCGCGGGCGACGCCGGCGGCGAGCATCTCCTGGTACGCCTCGTACGCCTGTCGGTACGAGTCCTCCATCACTCGGCCCGTGAGCTCCTGCTGCGCCTGGGTGCCCTCGACGAAGACGTACTTGCCGGGGCGGCCCTCCTGGACCAGCTTGCGGGACTCGTCCGGGACGTAGAAGACCGGCTGGAGCTCCCTGTACCTGCCCGACTCCTCGTTGTACGACCAGCCCACGCGGTGCCGCATGAACTCGCGGAAGACGAAGATCGGGGCGCTGATGAAGAAGGTCATCGAGTTGTGCTCGAAGGGGCTGCCGTGCCGGTCCCGCATCAGGTAGTTCAGCAGGCCCTTGGAGCGCTCCGGGTCCTTCTGCAGCTCGTCGAGGGACTGCTCACCGACGGTCGAGACGCGGGCGGCGAACAGCACGTCCGAGTCGGACGCGGTGTGCTTGACCAGCTCGACGGTGACATCGCTGCGGAAGCTGGGCTTGAGGTCGTCGGCGGGGGTGTCGGTCACGGTGCGGAGGGTCCTTCCCATCACATCTCTCGGGCGGCGCCCACTCTACGGCCCGTCACTGACAACGGGGCGTTCGGTACCGTGCCGCGACATTCGTCGACGAACTTCTGCGAATTCGGTGATTCCGGGCACCTCTTGGGGCACTCGCTCGTCTGTATTGATGACAGTGATCCGTTCGAGTCTCCAGAGGAGAAGCAACCCCCATGTTCCGTCGGCGCGAGCCCGTACCGTTCGCCTTCATCGCCGAAGCCGACAAGTTCCGCAGCAATGTCGCTCCCCCGCCCCGTCGACGTTCGTCGGCCGGTGAAATATTCGGCCGGTGGCTCATGGGGCTCACCATCGTCGCCGGGCTCGTGGGCGGGCTGATCCTCGGGATGCCGTCCCTGTCGCTGGATCAGTCGTCCGCGACCACGCAGCATTCCGAAGCGTCCAACGGCCGCTGACTCTCCCACTGGCCACATGGCGTGGGGCACCCCCATGGCCCCCCAAGGGTGGTGAGCAGGGACCGGGCTCGATAGCCTCACCGGGCATAGCCCATGGTGGATTGAGTGAGGATCAGTCGTGCCCCTGCCCTTCCTGACGGCGGACCGTGCTTTTGACGAGGTGGCGGACGATCTCGCCCTGCCCTTCGACGATCGCGTCCGCTGGCGGCGCCCCTACCGGCCCGGGCCGTGTCGGGTGGCGCTCGCCGCGCTCGTCCTGCTGCTCGCCTCGTACGTCCTCGTCGCCGCAGTGATCACCGCGCTCGCCGGGAACCGGTCCGCCGCCCTCGTCTGCCTGCTCGGGGCCCTGCTCGTCATACTGTGCGCGCTGCGGCTGCTGCGCGTCGGCGTCTGGGTGAGCGCGCGGGGGCTGCGCCGTGTCGGGTTCTTCCATACGCGTACGGCGCCCTGGGGGCAGGTTGTCGCCGTGCGCACGGTCCAGCAGCCGGTGCGCTGGCTCGGGCTGCCGCGCACCGTGCAGGGGCAGGCGCTGGTCCTCGTACGCAAGGGTCGTGCGGCGGACGCCCCGCCGCCGCTGCTCACCTCGCACAACGCCGACTTCCTGGCGCGTACGGAGGCCTTCGACCGGGCGGCGGACGCCGTCGAGGTGTGGGCCGACGAGTACCGACAGGGCTGACGCGCACAGTTTCAGCACGAACACGAAGGGGCCGGTCCGCTCTGCGCGGGCCGGCCCCTTCGCCGTATCGGTCGGTGGCTATCACGCCGACGCGGGAGGCCTGCCCTCGTGCAGGGCGATCGCCCGCTGCATCGCCTTGCGGGCGCGCGGGGTGTCGCGGGCGTCGTGGTAGGCGACCGCGAGGCGGAACCAGCTGCGCCAGTCGTCCGGCGCGTCCTCGGTCTCGGCCTTGCGCTTGGCGAAGACCTCGTCGGCCGAGTCACGGTCGATACGTCCGCCCGGGGTGCGCTTCAACTCGTCGACGGGCAGTCCGCCCTCGGCGTCGAGCTCGGCGGCGAGCCGGTTGGCCTTCCGGACGAACTGGGTGTTCTTCCAGAGGAACCAGATGCCGATGACCGGCAGAATCAGCACCGCGACGCCGAAGGTGACGGTGATCAGGGTGCCGTTCTGGATGAGCAGCACGCCACGGCTGCCGACCAGGACGAAATAGACGACCAGGACGGCGGCCGTGACGGCATAGGTGATCTTCGCGCGCATGTCTGCCGGCTATCTGTTGTCCGTCCCTCGGCTCAGCCGAGGTCCAGGAAGTGTTCCAGGCCGAAGGTGAGACCCGGGGTGGTCACCACGCGGCGGACGCCGAGCAGGATGCCCGGCATGAAGCTGCTGTGGTGGAGGGAGTCGTGGCGGATGGTGAGGGTCTCGCCCTCGCCGCCGAGCAGGACTTCCTGGTGGGCGAGCAGGCCGCGCAGGCGGACCGAGTGCACCGGGACGCCGTCGACGTTCGCGCCGCGGGCGCCGTCCAGGGCCGTGACCGTGGCGTCGGGCTGCGGGGCGCTGCCCGCGCGCTCCCGGGCCGCGGCGATGAGCTGAGCGGTGCGCGTGGCGGTGCCGCTGGGTGCGTCCACCTTGTTCGGGTGGTGCAGCTCGATGACCTCGACGGACTCGAAGTACGGCGCGGCGACCTCGGCGAACTTCATGGTCAGTACGGCCCCGATGGAGAAGTTGGGCGCGATGAGCACGCCCGTCTCCGGGGACGCGGCCAGTGAGGTGTTGAGCTGCGCGAGGCGCTCCTCGGTCCAGCCCGTCGTGCCGACCACCGCGTGGATGCCGTGCCGGACGCAGAAGTCGAGGTTGCCCATCACCGAGGCCGGCGTGGTCAGCTCGACCACGGCCTCGGCGCCCGCGTCGACCAGTGCCTCCAGCTTGTCGCCCCGGCCCAGCGCGGCCACCAGCTCCATGTCCTCGGCGGCCTCGACGGCTCGTACCGCCTCGGCTCCGATCCGGCCCTTGGCACCGAGGACCGCCACGCGCAGCTTGCTCATGTTCTTGCTTCCTTAGTCGGGACTGTCGAGGACGTACGCGACCAGTCGAGGACTTATGCGACCGCTTCGTTCAAACGGGACGCCTGCTTGTCCTTGAGCGGGCCGATGACCGACAGCGAGGGACGCTGTCCCAGGATGTCCTGGGCGACCGAACGGACCTCGTCCGGGGTGACCGACGCTATCCGGATCAGCATGTCGTCGACGGACATCTGCTCGCCCCAGCACAGCTCACTCTTGCCGATACGGTTCATCAGCGCGCCGGTGTCCTCCAGGCCGAGGACGGTGGAGCCCTGGAGCTGGCCGATGGCGCGGCCGATCTCGTCGTCCGAGAGGCCGTGCTCGGCGACATGGTCGAGCTCGTCGCGGCAGATCTTGAGCACGTCGTGGACCTGGCTCGGCCTGCAGCCCGCGTACACGCCGAAGAGGCCGCAGTCGGCGAAGCCCGAGGTGTACGAGTACACGCTGTAGGCCAGGCCGCGCTTCTCGCGGACCTCCTGGAAGAGGCGGGAGGACATGCCGCCGCCGAGGGCGGTGTTCAGGACGCCCAGGGCCCAGCGGCGCTCGTCGGTGCGGGCCAGGCCCGGCATGCCGAGGACGACGTGGGCCTGCTCGGTCTTGCGGCCGAGGAGCTCGACGCGGCCCGCGGTGCGGATGGCGCGGCGGCCGTCGCGCGGGGCGATCGGCTCGGCGGCGCTCTCCTTGAGGGCGCCGGCCTTCTCGAAGGCGGCGCGGACCTGGCGTACGACCTTGTTGTGGTCGACGTTGCCCGCGCAGGCGACCACGAGGTGCTTCGGGTCGTAGTGCTTCTTGTAGAAGCGGCGGATGCGGTCGGCGCTGAGGGCGTTGACCGTGTCCACCGTGCCGAGGACCGGGCGGCCGAGGGGAGTGTCGCCGAGCATGGTGTGCGCGAACAGGTCGTGCACGCAGTCGCCCGGGTCGTCCTCGGTCATCGCGATCTCTTCGAGGATCACACCGCGCTCGGCGTCCACGTCGCCCTGCTCGATCAGCGAGCCGGTGAGCATGTCGCACACAACGTCGATGGCGAGCGGGAGGTCGGTGTCGAGCACGCGTGCGTAGTAGCACGTGTACTCCTTGGCCGTGAACGCGTTCATCTCGCCGCCGACCGCGTCGATCGCCGAGGAGATGTCCAGCGCGCTGCGCCGGGATGTGCCCTTGAAGAGCAGGTGCTCCAGGTAGTGCGTGGCGCCGTTCAGCGTCGGCGTCTCGTCGCGGGAGCCGACGTGCGCCCAGATCCCGAAGGTGGCCGAGCGTACGGAGGGGAGGGTCTCGGTGACGATGCGCAGGCCGCCGGGGAGGGTGGTCTTACGGACCGTACCGATGCCGTTCTCGCCCTTGATGAGGGTTTGGGTACGGGCGACGGCCCGCGCCTCCGAGGAGGTGCGGGCCGTCGCCGTGGAGCTACGAGACGTCACTGGTCGGTGTCGTCCTTCTTGTCGTCGTCGCCCTCTTCGCCCTCGATCACGGGGATGAGGGAGAGCTTGCCGCGGGAGTCGATCTCGGCGATCTCGACCTGGACCTTGGCGCCCACGCCGAGCACGTCCTCGACGTTCTCCACGCGCTTGCCGCCGGCGAGCTTGCGGATCTGCGAGATGTGCAGCAGACCGTCCTTGCCCGGGAGCAGCGACACGAACGCACCGAAGGTGGTCGTCTTCACGACCGTACCCAGGTAGCGCTCGCCGACCTCCGGCATGGTCGGGTTGGCGATCGAGTTGATCGTGGCGCGGGCGGCCTCGGCCTGCGAGCCCTGGGCGGCACCGATGTAGATGGTGCCGTCGTCCTCGATCGTGATGTCGGCGCCGGTGTCCTCCTGGATCTGGTTGATCATCTTGCCCTTGGGGCCGATGACCTCACCGATCTTGTCCACGGGGATCTTGACGGTGATGATCCGCGGGGCGTTCGGGGACATCTCGTCCGGCGTGTCGATCGCTTCCATCATCACGTCGAGGATGTGGAGGCGGGCGTCGCGGGCCTGCTTGAGGGCCGCGGCCAGGACGGAGGCCGGGATGCCGTCCAGCTTGGTGTCCAGCTGGAGGGCGGTCACGAACTCCTTGGTGCCGGCGACCTTGAAGTCCATGTCGCCGAAGGCGTCCTCCGCACCGAGGATGTCGGTGAGGGCGACGTAGTGCGTCTGGCCGTCGATCTCCTGGGAGATCAGACCCATGGCGATACCGGCGACGGGGGCCTTCAGCGGCACACCGGCGTTCAGCAGCGACATGGTGGAGGCGCAGACCGAGCCCATGGAGGTCGAGCCGTTGGAGCCGAGCGCCTCGGACACCTGACGGATCGCGTAGGGGAACTCCTCGCGGGTCGGCAGGACCGGCACGATCGCGCGCTCGGCGAGCGCGCCGTGGCCGATCTCGCGGCGCTTCGGGGAGCCCACGCGGCCCGTCTCACCGACGGAGTACGGCGGGAAGTTGTAGTTGTGCATGTAGCGCTTGCGGGTCACCGGGGAAAGGGTGTCCAGCTGCTGCTCCATGCGGAGCATGTTGAGGGTGGTGACGCCCAGGATCTGGGTCTCGCCACGCTCGAACAGCGCCGAGCCGTGCACGCGCGGGATGGCCTCGACCTCGGCGGCGAGCGTACGGATGTCCGTGACGCCGCGGCCGTCGATGCGGACCTTGTCCTTGATGACGCGCTCGCGGACCAGCTTCTTGGTCAGCGCGCGGTACGCGGCGGAGATCTCCTTCTCGCGGCCCTCGAACTGCGGGAGCAGCTTCTCGGCGGCGATCTCCTTGACGCGGTCCAGCTCGGCCTCGCGGTCCTGCTTGCCGGCGATGGTGAGCGCCTGGGCGAGCTCGCTCTTGACCGCGGCGGTCAGGGCCTCGAGGACGTCGTCCTCGTAGTCGAGGAAGATCGGGAACTCGGCGGTCGGCTTGGCGGCCTTCGCGGCGAGGTCCGACTGCGCCTTGCACAGGACCTTGATGAAGGGCTTCGCGGCGTCGAGGCCGGAGGCGACGACCTCCTCGGTCGGCGCCTCGGCGCCATCCTTGACCAGCTGGATGGTCTTGTCGGTGGCCTCGGCCTCGACCATCATGATCGCGACGTCGCCGTCCTCCAGGACGCGACCGGCGACGACCATGTCGAAGACGGCGTCCTCGAGCTCGGTGTGCGTCGGGAACGCGACCCACTGGCCGTTGATCAGCGCGACGCGGACGCCGCCGACCGGGCCGGAGAAGGGCAGACCGGCCAGCTGAGTGGACGCGGAGGCGGCGTTGATCGCCACGACGTCGTACAGGTGGTCGGGGTTGAGGGCCATGATCGTGGCGACGACCTGGATCTCGTTGCGCAGGCCCTTCTTGAAGGACGGGCGCAGCGGGCGGTCGATCAGACGACAGGTGAGGACGGCGTCCTCGGAGGGACGGCCCTCGCGGCGGAAGAAGCTGCCGGGGATCTTGCCGGCGGCGTACATCCGCTCCTCGACGTCCACCGTGAGGGGGAAGAAGTCGAGCTGGTCCTTGGGCTTCTTGGAAGCGCTGGTGGCCGACAGCACCATGGTGTCGTCGTCCAGGTACGCCACGGCGGAGCCGCCGGCCTGCTTGGCGAGGCGGCCCGTCTCGAAGCGGATGGTGCGGGTGCCGAAGGAACCGTTGTCGATAACGGCCTCGGCGTAGTGGGTCTCGTTCTCCACTAGCGTTTTCTCCTCGTCTTCGTCCCGTCCTGCCCGTGTGGCAGGGGGACGGTGGCGGAGAGGCGCGCCGTCTGGTGCGGGCCGGTCTTCGATCGAAGCACCCGGGGTCGCTTTCGCCCGGGGGCCACTACCGAGGACCGGCGGCGGCGAGGTGCGCTTCTCCTCGTTCGTTGTCGTGACGGTCCCTACCCGGCGGGTACGGAGCCATCACGCTGTGTCGTACGTCTTGTGTCCTGCGTATTGCGTTGTGCTACCACAGTACAAAGCGTCAGTGACACTCCGCACGTACAGAGACGTACGGCTGTGCGTACAGCAGTACGTCGGCAGTACGTACGGCAGCAGCATGTACAGCAAAAGGAGCGGCCCCCAAGAGGTGGGAACCGCTCCCTTCACGGCGTCTTACTTGGCGCCCGCCGCACCGCGGCGGATGCCCAGGCGGTCGACCAGCGTACGGAAGCGCTGGATGTCCTTCTTGGCCAGGTACTGCAGCAGCCGGCGGCGCTGACCGACCAGGATCAGCAGACCACGACGGGAGTGGTGGTCGTGCTTGTGGGTCTTGAGGTGCTCGGTCAGGTCCGAGATGCGGCGCGAGAGCATGGCAACCTGGACCTCGGGGGAGCCGGTGTCGCCCTCCTTGGTACCGAACTCGCTGATGATCTGCTTCTTCGTAGCGGCGTCGAGCGACACGCGTACTCCTCGTAGTCTCATGTGTGCCACCGAGTGCCCCTGGTCCACATCTCAGGGGAGCTTCCGTTACTCGGGAGGCGGGGATCCGCTGGGCGCGGCCTCCAGAGCCATGGGCTCAGGGGGCGCGTACACAAACGGCCGTCACACAGCGTACCAGCCTGGCCGGACGCGTCTGTCCGGCTCCCCGAACCTTCCTGGTGGCGCGGACCTGGCCACTAGGGTGACGGCACAGGTCATTCGTACGTGGGGAAGGGGCCGCTTGAACATGGCCGAGGCAGCGGACGCAGCAGACGCAGTGGACACGGACGTCGCGACGGAGACGGACGCCGACGTCAAGGCGCGCAAGGAGCGGGAGAAGGACGAGCTCTACGCCCTCGACATCTCGGGCGTCGAGTGGCACAGCGCGCCGGGCACCGAGGAGCACGAGGAGCGGGTCGAGATCGCGTACCTGCCCGCGGGTGCGGTGGCCATGCGGTCCTCGCTCGACCCGGACACGGTGCTGCGCTACACGGAGGCGGAGTGGCGGGCCTTCGTGCTGGGTGCGCGGGACGGGGAGTTCGATCTGGAGCCGGCGCCGCACAACGGGGGGCTGGCCGCGGGGTGACCGGAGGGCGGTGAGGGGGGGAGGGCGGCACGCCGTGCGTGCCGCCCTCCCCCCCTCACCGCCCGGTCGTCGTCAGCTGGTCATGGCCCGCGCCTGCCCGTACACGTCGAAAACGGCCAGGGCCAGCGGGATCAAAGTGAGCAGGACGAAGCTCTCGGCGATTTCCAGGAAACGCCCCCAGAACGGGGCGAGGCCGCGCCGCGGAGTGATCAGGCCGATGGCGGTGACCAGGGCGGTGGCCGCGCCGACCGCCGCCGCGAGCCAGACGCTGCGGATGTCGAGGGCCGTGGTGTCGCCCAGAAGAGCATCGCGCCAGTACCCCTGCGGCGGGTTCAGAGCGAGCCCGAGACCGAGGAAGACGAGAGCCGCGAGGCCCGCGGCCAAGGTGGCGCCGACCTGTGCGGTGTAGCGGAACAGATGGGCACGCATCAGCATGGCGACACCGGTCGCGAGGGCGAGGAGCTGCGCCCACACGTTGCTGGAGAAGCCGAGGACGATCGACGCGCCGACGGAGACGAGCGCGCAGCCGCCGACAAGGCCGACGAGCAGTTCGTGGCCGCGGCGGGCCTGGGCCGCGACCCGTTCGGCGTCGACGGGCTCCTGGGCGGCCGGCTCGCCCGCGTCGTAGCCGCCGCGGGCGGGGTTGGGCGGTTCGAAGCCGATGGGCAGCCGCGCGAAGCGCATGGACAGGCCCGGCAGGAAGGCGAGCGCGCAGACGGAGAGCGGGGCGCAGACGGCGGCCGTCTCGATGGGCCTCAGGTGCGCGAGGATCGCGACGAACGTGGTGAGCAGTCCGATCGCGGAGGCGAAGACGAAGGCCACGAAGGGGCCGTCACCGCTGGGCGACACCAGAGTGAGCACGACGGAGACGATCAGGACCGCCGCGCAGGCGAGCAGGAACTGGAGTTTCCCGATGCCCTGCCCTTCGGAGAGCGGCAGCAGCCCGGAGCCCGCCACGGCGACATTCGGCAGCGCGCCCAGGCCGAGGGCGCCCGCGGAGCCCCGGTCGTTGTACACGCGCGTACGCACGCACGCGATGGTCGCCAGCAGGATGCCGGTGACGGCGGCGAGGATGCCCTGGAGGCTGTGCATGTCGTGCCGGATCTGGGAACTCCAGGCAACGAACGCGAGCAGCGCGGGCAGGATGCCGCCTGCGACGAGACCGGCGGCACGCGTGAACTCGCCGTTCCACAGGGAGCGGTCGCTGGTGACGGCGGAGGCCACCGCCTCGGAGACGTCGTCGAAGACGGCGGGCGGCAGCGACTCGGAGAACGGACGCAGGGTGAGCAGTTCCCCGTCGAGGATGCGCTGCGCCGCGAAGGATCGGGCGCTGTCGAGGACGGCCCCGTCACGGCGTACGAGGTGATAGCCGACCGGGGCGCCTTCGTCGGGGCTCTGCTGGGAAAGGCGCAGGATCTCCGGATACAGGTCGGCGACCGGCACGTCGTCGGGCAGCGCCACGTCGATGCGGCTGTCGGGCGCCACGATGGTGACCCGGCAGAAGCCGAACCCCGTGCTCGCCCCGGAAGGGGCTCCGGTGCCCGGTCCGCCGGTCGCGCCCGCTTGCACGGAGGCCATCATGCTCACCTGCTGTTCCCCCTCGTCGGTGATGGGGCACGGTGCCACCGCGCACGCATCCACCCGTAAAGATCCTGTGTAGGTTGTGCCGCCCCGCCCGCGCCGCCGGTCAACTGGGCCGTCGGGCCCGGAGCTTGCGGGAGGCGCTTGTTTCGAAGCGTTGCGGATTGCCCGTTTTTCCCGGGCCGATTCGCAACTGCTCACACGTCTCACCGGCACCCTACCGCCCGCCGTTGTCAGTGGTTGTCAGTAGGATCGCGCTTCGCGATCGACGTCCGCCTGACACGGGGCGGTGGACGGAAACTCCTCGGTCCGGCAAGGGAATTGGTGCGTAGTGAGCCACATCGTCGTCAAGCGCCCACCGCGGGCGCTGCCGAAGGAAGTGCCCACGGACGAGGTCGTTCTGCAGGCTCCGCCGGAGCTCCCACGCGGGCAGCAGGAGGGCGCTCTGATGCAGCTCCTTCCCATGCTCGGCATGGGCGGTTCCGTGGTGTTCTTCTTCAATCCCCAGGCCCAGCCCTTCATGAAGATCATGGGCATGGTGATGGTGGCGTCCACGATCGCCATGGGCATCTCGATGCTGGTCCGCTACCGCCGCGGTAACCAGGGGCAGATGGCCGACATGCGCCGCGACTACCTCCGCTATCTGTCGCAGACCCGGCGTACGGCCCTGGAAACCGCGCAGGCCCAGCGCGATGTCCAGTACTACCTGCACCCTTCACCGGAGCAACTGTGGGCGCTGGTCGCCGAGGGCAGCCGGGTGTGGGAGCGGCGCACCGGCGACGAGGACTTCGGGCAGGTGCGCGTGGGCCTTGGCCCGCAGGCCCTGGCCACTCCTCTGTTCCCGCCGCAGACCGGTCCGGTGGACGAGCTGGAACCACTCACCGCGGGTGCCATGCAGCGCTTCCTGGCCACGCACAGCACCCTTGAGGACCTGCCGATGGCGGTCTCGCTGCGCGCCTTCTATCACGTGACGATCAGCGGTGAGCCGGGCACCGTGCGCGGCACCGCCCGCGCCCTCGCCGGCTCCCTCGCCTCCCTGCACTCCCCCGAAGACCTGGTCATCGCCGTCGCCACCGGGCGCGAGTCGGCGCCTTGGTGGGAGTGGGCCAAGTGGCTGCCGCACACGCAGGCACCGGGCCGCACGGACGGCGCGGGCAGCATCCGTCTGATCACGACCGACCCGGTGGAGCTGGAGGACCTGCTCGCCACCCGTCTCCAGGGCCGCCCGCGCTTCCACCCCGGCGGGCCCCCGGTTCCCGAGCAGCCGCATCTGGTGATCGTGCTCGACGGCGTCTCCCTGCCCCCCACGTCGTTCCTGGCCAGCCCCGAAGGCCTGCAGGGCGTGACGGTCCTTGAGGTCGTGCCCGGCGACCTCAGCACCGGACGCGGCGACCTCTCCGTCATCGTGCAGCCGAAGGAGCTGCGCCTGGAGTCGGCGCACGGCATGGTCTACGACGGCACGCCGGACGTTCTCTCGTACGAGGCCGCGGAAGCACTGGCCCGGCAACTGGCGCCGCTGCGCATGGCGTCGGGCGGGGACGACGACGAACCGCTGCTCGCCAACCTGGAGTTCACGGATCTGCTGAACCTGGGCGACGCGGCCTCTGTCGACCCGAAGCGGACGTGGCGGCCGCGCTCGCAGTCCGAGCGGCTGCGCGTGCCGATCGGTCTCGGCGAGGACGGCCGGCCCGTGATGCTGGACCTCAAGGAGGCGGCGCAGGAGGGTATGGGCCCGCACGGCCTGTGTGTCGGTGCGACCGGTTCCGGCAAGTCGGAGCTGCTGCGCACGCTGGTCCTCGGCCTCGCCGTGACCCACTCCTCCGAGACGCTGAACTTCGTCCTCGCGGACTTCAAGGGTGGTGCCACGTTCGCGGGCATGGCCCAGATGCCGCACGTCGCGGCAGTGATCACCAACCTCGCGGACGACCTGACCCTCGTCGACCGCATGGGCGACTCGATCCGCGGCGAGCTCAACCGCCGCCAGGAGATGCTCCGCGACGCGGGCAACTACGCGAACATCCACGACTACGAGAAGGCGCGTGCCGCGGGCGCCCCGCTCCAGCCGATCCCGTCCCTCGTCCTGGTGATCGACGAGTTCAGCGAACTGCTCACGGCGAAGCCGGACTTCATCGAGATGTTCGTGCAGATCGGCCGCATCGGCCGTTCACTGGGCGTGCACCTGCTGCTCGCCTCGCAGCGCCTGGAGGAGGGCCGCCTGCGGGGGCTCGAGACCTACCTGTCGTACCGGATCGGTCTGCGTACGTTCTCGGCGGCCGAGTCGCGTGCCGCGCTCGGCGTCCCGGACGCCTACGAGCTGCCGAACGTCCCGGGCTCCGGGTTCCTGAAGTACGGCACGGACGAAATGGTGCGCTTCAAGGCGGCGTACGTCTCCGGGGTGTACCGCTCGAGTTCGCAGCAGGCGGCGGCGCTCGGCGGGCCGCTCCCGGTGGACCGTCGGCCCGTGCTGTTCACGGCGGCCGAGGTCCCGATGCAGTATGTGGCGGTGCCGCAACAGCGTCAGGAATCTTCCGAGGAGACCGACGACGCGCTCGCCGACACCGTGCTGGACGTGATCGTGCGTCGCTTGGAGGCGCAGGGCCCGGCCGCCCACCAGGTGTGGCTGCCCCCGCTGGACAGTCCGCCGTCGCTCGACTCCCTGCTGCCCGGGCTCGCTGCGGTGCCCGGCCGGGGGATGACCCAGCCCGGCTACGAAGGCGCGGGCCGGCTCGTCGTCCCGGTCGGCATCGTCGACAAGCCGTACGAGCAGCGGCGCGACCCGCTCAGGGTGGACTTCGGCGGCGCGGCCGGCCACATGCAGATCCTCGGCGGCCCGCAGTCGGGCAAGTCGACCCTGCTGCGCTCGCTCATCGCGTCGTTCGCACTCACGCACACCCCGCACGAAGTGCAGTTCTACGGGCTGGACTTCGGTGGTGGCGGCCTGTCGGCCGTGGCCGGCCTGCCGCATGTGGGAGGGGTGGCCTCGCGCCTCGACCCCGAGAAGGTGCGGCGCACGGCGGCCGAGGTGTACGGCGTCATGACCCGCCGCGAGGAGTACTTCCGCTCCGCGGGCATCTCCTCGATCGCGGAGTTCCGTACGCGCCGCGCGCGGGGCGACATCTCGGTGACCGACCAGCCCTGGGGCGACGTCTTCCTGGCCATCGACGGCTGGGGCAACTTCCGTACGGACTATGAGGCGTTGGAGCCGCTGGTCCTGGACATCGCGGCGCGCGGCCTCGGCTACGGCATCCATGTGATCCTCACCGCGTCGCGCTCCATGGAGGTCCGCGCGAACCTCAAGGACCACCTGATGAACCGTCTGGAGCTGCGGCTCGGCGACCCCATGGACTCCGAGTTCGACCGCAAGGTCGCGGCCAATGTGCCCACGGGCGTGCCAGGACGCGGCCAGACTCCGCAGAAGCAGCACTTCATGGCGGCGGTCCCGCGCATCGACGGCCTGTCCTCCGACACGGACCTGGCGGAGGCGACCACGGCCCTCACGGCGGAGGTCGCCCGCCACTGGCAGCAGCCCGGGGCCCCCGAAGTACGTCTGCTGCCGAGGGAGTTCTGGGCGAACCAGCTCCCTTCGGGCGACCGTTTCCCGAATCGCGGCATCTCCTTCGCCCTCGACGAGGACAACCTCGAGCCCGTGTTCGTGGACTTCGAGCAGGACCCGTTCTTCCTCGTCTTCGGCGAGAGCGAGTCCGGCAAGTCCAACCTGCTGAAGCTGCTCATCCAGCGCCTCACCGAGCGCTACGACGGCGACTCCTGCAAGCTGTTCGTGGTCGACAACCGCCGCTCGCTGCTCGGCGTGACCCCACCCTCGCATCTGGCCGAGTACATCCCCATGTCGAACCAGATGCAGCACCACATGGACGCCCTCGCCGACCTGATGCAGCGCCGCACGCCGACCGCGGACGTGACCCCGCAGCAGCTGCGCGACCGCAGCTGGTGGCGCGGTCCCACGGTGTACGTGATCATCGACGACTACGACCTGGTGTCCACGTCGAGCGGCAACCCGCTGGCGGGCCTGACGGAACTCCTGCCGTTCGCCCGGGACGTCGGCGTCCGGTTCATCGTCGCCCGCTCCACCGCGGGCGCGGGCCGCGCCGGCTACGAGTCCTTCATGCAGCGCATCAAGGAACTCGGGGCACAGGGTGTGGTCCTTGCGGGCGATCCGGCGGAAGGCGATCTGCTGGGCGGGGTGCGGCCGCGGGCGATGCCTGCGGGGCGGGGGGTGTTCGTGTCGCGGAAGCGGGGGAAGCCGTTGGTTCAGGTGGGGTTGGTGCCGGACGGGGGTGCGTGACGGGAGACGGGCGCACGGGGGTCTTCGGGGGGCGTGCCCGCTTCTGCGGGCACGCCCCAAGAACGTTGCGTTGCACCAGGCTGTAACTGATTCCGCTTACCGGCTCACTGGACGCGCCCATGAAGCCAAGGCTCAGCTCAACCGTCTGATCGAGGAAAGCGAGCGCGACAACGTAACTCTCCTCGTCATCCCGTTCAGCATTGGAGGCTTCCCCATGGCCGGCGACTCCGTGTTGTACGCGGCGGCCGAGAGCCCCCATCTGGACACCGTTCAGGTGGACTCGCCGATCGGGGCCGTCTTCTTCGACTCCCCCACGCAACTGACCAACTTCCGACGGCGCCTGGACGTGGTCGAACAAGTAGCGTCGAATCCCAAGCAGTCGAGGGACAGCATCCTCGAAATCGCCAGGGACCTATAAGAGGAACCGGTTTTGCCCGAGTTGAAGTGGATTAAGTCGTCGTTCTCCGAGGCATCCGGCAACAACTGTGTCGAGATCGCCGAGACCGGCCACCTCATCGCCGTACGAGACTCCAAGGACCCCGCGCTGCCGTGGGCCTCGGTGGGGCGTGAGGCGTGGTCACGGTTTACCGGGGCCTTTCAGAACACCGGGAGCGCGTAGATCACGTCGTCGGTCGTGACGAGGACCCGGTTACCCTAGGCTGCGAACTGACGGTAATCGGCCCTGGGCGCAAGGTACGACCAGCCCTCCTCTCCGTCGTCCACGTACACCGTGTTCACCTGGGTGTCACTGCAGGTCACAGTAATTCGCCGTGGCCAAAGGACCCATCTCGGGTGTGTCCGTGTGAGCGCCCGTGGCTGCCGCTGTGGGCGTCAGCGATAACGGATGACGTGCAGACCACGGATTTCGACCTGTTCGAACGCCACGGCAGAATCCGTGGAACCGTCGACCAGCATCACGCCGTGCGCCGTGTGCACCGCGTTCAGCAGCCGGCCGACGGACTCCCGGCCGCGTGCGTCGACTCGACGGATCCAGATCACGGCTCGAGCTTCGATCGGGAAACCCGAGAGCTCGTCCATCACTGTTGCCCAGTCCGCGTGTTCGGTCGCGGAGAGCACGGGCCCCAGGCCTGACAGCGTGGGTTCGAACCATGCCGCGTAACCGGGAGGCGGCGAGACGGGGAATCCCGCGGATCCGGGAGCCTCGCCGGCGTCCCAGCGTTGCAGCCAGGTCCATGGGTCGGAGTTGGGAAGGCCGAACGGAGCGGCTGCTTCCCTGGGTACGACCAGCGCGGCGTCGAGCATGGCGTCCTGCCAGCGTCCGTCGCGCAGATAGCGTTTTGTGTTGCACGCGAAGACCCAGCCTCGCCGGATCTCGTCCTGCGGTGCGGGATCGGCCAGTTCGGCTTCTCCGTGATACGCCTGGTCCAGCCAGAGCTGCGCCTTGCGGAGCGCGGACGGGTAGTCGTGTGCCTCCGCTTCCCAGGGCCAGCGCGGGGGGTGTGCCCGAGGCACGGCTCGCATGAGGACCAACTCGCGCAGCGCGGACGGGTCGAGCTTCGCCAGACCCCCTACCTGGGCGTCCAGGAACACGACCTGGCCCTTGTGGTTGTGCGCGTACAGCAGATTGCCGGTCGCCTCGGCGCCGCCCAGTTCCCGGCGGACCCAGACCAGACCCCGGGTGTCCGGGCCCGGTTCGGCCACCGCCCTGATCACCGAGTCCCAGTCGCTGACCGCCACCTGCTCGAAGGCCGGGAAGTAGCGCCGCGTGAGCCTGGCCCACCAGCCGGGGGCCTCGTCGGACGGCTGCCAGGGCAACGCGGTCGACTGAGCGCCGTCGATGGCGGAGTGCACGGTCACCACGCAACCGCGCGCGTTGATCCTGCGGACCTGGTCGGCGACCCTCGCGGCCACTTTCTGCTGGCCGGCCGGGACCAGGTCCGCGAGGGGATCGCTGGCCGACGGGTGGAACGGCGAACTCCCGTCCTTCGGGACCACGACCGAGGCCGCCAGCATGGGCGTGGCCGGGTAGCCCGGTTGGTTCAGGGTGCGGCAGGCGAACATCCAGGCGGTGGGGCTCTCGTGCACCGGGTGGGGCACCGAGAGCTCGACCAGGCCTCGGTAAGTGTGGTTCAGCCACGCCGCCGCTCGGTTGTCAGGACTCGTCACGGCTACTCCTTGGGGGGCCAGTCGCCCGAAGCGCGTCGGCTCATGTAGTCATCCACCGGAAAGGCGCTCGGCGGGAAGTGGGCTTTCTCCCCGCCGTGCGGGACGATGACGACGCTGGTGATCGGTGACAGCAACCAGTCCCCGGTCTCGATGTGTTCCTTCCAGTCGAAGCAAACCGCCCAACCGTAGGCGTATTCGACACACTTCTCCGGAAGCATGACCAAGGAGTCAGACTTCTCGGGATACACCTTCCTGAGGAGTGCAGCGGCAGAATCCACCGCTTCAGTTCTGCTCAGCATTTACGGAGCCCCCTTGCCATAAGGGACATGCATGATCTCCTTCGCGTCACTCTCCAGCAGGCCCAGTTTTCCAGTCTGGCCGTCGAGGAAAACAACCCCGTGATTGGTGTTCACCGCGTTGAAGAAATGCCCGGAGTTGCCTCGACCAATGAACATGGCGCTCCTCGCCCCTTCACCCCGCGCCTGCAGGTCGCGAATGACGTCATCGTAGCTGTCCACCTTGTGCCAAGCGTTCGCCGGATCCTTGATCCCCAATGGTTCCAGTGGAAGATGCCCAGGGCCCTCCCTGCGCGCCGCGCTGGCCTCGATGCCGTCCAGTCGGCCGTTCACCGTCACTGTGGTGTGCGCACAGTTCTGCGTGTATCCGTCCTCCCAGCGGTTGTTGACGTCCTTCAACCAGGGATACTGATCGTCCAGGAACTCCTGAGCCACTTTCGGGTCCACTGAGTCGGCGTGGATCGCCTTCTCCGACACGTGGTCCGTGCTGCGCGCGAGATTGCTCCAGTCCTTCGGGGCGTCCGCCGCCCCGGCAGCGATTTTTTCCGCTCCCGCGAGTTCGTCGCCGTACTTCAGCCCGTTGGCGGCCATGTTCGCCGCACCGGTCTCCACCCCCTCCCTGACCGCGGTCCGCAGGCCGCCTACCGCCAGCCCCGCGCCGTCGGTGCCGATGAGCTGAGGGACGAGCCTGCCGAGGGCTTCCGAGGGGTCCTTCTTGAAGCTGTCGATGAGGGCTTCGGGAACGCGCTCCGGGTGCGCGGCCGTCGAGACCAGACCCGACAAAGTCATGCTGACGTGCTGCAGGTAATCGGCCGGGTGAGTGATGTTGTAAGGGTCTTCGGGGTTCAGGCCGCGGACGAAGTTGATCAGCCCCGCGCTCCCCTTGATCACTCCGCCTGTGAAGTGGAGGACCTCGGTGTTGAGCGCGCCGTAGCCGTCGAGCGCGTCGGACTCCAGCCTGTCGAGCGGCGGCGGCTCGGCCGGGGCGTGCTTCAGGGCCGCGGTGACCGCCTGCGTGGCGACACGACCGGCTTCATCCCGCTGGCGGCGCGCGTCCGCCAGGATCTGGCGGGCGCTCTGGATGTCGCTGCGGCCGGGGTCCTTGAACTGCTCCAGAGGAGGTCCGGGGTCCTTGTCCGCCTTGATCGCGGCGTTGTACGCGTCGACGCGCTTGTTGTACGCCTCCACCGCCTGCTCGGAGGCCTTCTTGCCCTTCTTGTAGAGGTCGATGGCATCCTGGGCCTGACCCTGCGCCCACTTGACCGTGTCCGCGTAGCTGTCCAGCGCCTTGCAGGCGGCCTCGCAGGCGTCCGCGGCGTGCAGCCACTTGGGGGGATGCATGGCGAACTTCTCGCGGAAGGTGTCGGCGGACTCGCCCTTCCAGTGCGAGGAGTCCAGCGAGCGCATTCCCTGGCCGACCGAGTCGAAGGCGGTGCGGAAGCCCGTCAGGTGCTTGGCGGCGGCCCGGATGGACGCAGGATTCCCGTGCACCAGCTCGTTCGCCTGGTCGGTCTCGCCGAGCTGCTGCTCTCCGACGCTCGCGCCCAGGTCGGAGGCGATGTTGTCGCCGATGTCCTCGACCTTGTCGGCCCAGCCGTCGGCCCCGACGGCCTCCAGACCGTCCCCGACCTTGTGGGCGCCCCACTCGACGCCCTCACCGACGAGCTTCTTGCCCGCGTCGACGCCGTCCTCAAGCTTGCCCAGCCCGGCGTTGACCAGATCCCCGAGCCCCATCAGCCGCCGCTCCCGCCCTGCTGTGCCTGCTGCTGAGCCGCCGCCTGGGCCCGTTCCTCGGGCGACGGGCCGAAGGTGTCGTCGAGCACCTGGTTGTACTCGCTGTCGCTCACCCCGAACGCGCTGTGCAGGTTCTCAGGGTTCAGTCCCATCGGCCCCACCGTGTGCGAGGTCATCACGTCCCGGCCGGCGTCCTTCCAGCCCTGCTCGCTGTTCTGCAGGGCCTGATCGAAGGACTCCTTGCTGTAGTCGGCGTGCGCGAGCGCGTTGTTCTGGGCCAGCTCGCCCCAGCTCATCTGCGTGATCTCGTCCTCGGAGGCGTTCGGGTTGCCCATCAGCGAGTTCGCACCGATCTTCAGCGTGCCCGCGACGTACTGGTCCGTCTCATACAAGGTGCCGGCCGAAAGATCCACGGCCTGGGCGAAGTAGTTACCCTCGCCCACCAACGCCCGCACACCCCATTCCCAGCGCTCGCAGAACGACTTGAAGGCCGACGTCAGCCCGTCGTGGCCCAGTTCCAGCGCGGACAGTTCCAGGTTGGAGAAGCCTCGGCCGAACCCGGCAGCGCTGTCGATGCCTAGTTCCTTGAGCTCGCTCAGGGTCAGCGTGATTCCCTGCGCGATCTCGTTCAGCCCGGTCGCCTTGATGTCCTTGCCGGCGCCGTTGTTCACCACGGTCGTTCACCGCTTCCGTTCGCTTCCGCGTCCACCGCCGCCGCGTCCGGCACGATCCCCACCACCGGCGGCAGGAGCACGCCGTCGTCGCCGCTGCCCACGTCCAGGGCAACACCGCACGGCACGCCCATTGCCGGGATCACCACGTCCAGAAGGCGCCACCCCCGCACCGCCATGAAGTCTCGCCGGCCCTTCGGGGCGTCCTGCGCCTCGTCGAACCTGGCGGCGGCCAACTCGTCGGTGAAGACATGGATCCACCGCACGCCGCCGAAGTCGGCAGTCAGGAATCCCCGGCCGCCGTCGTCGAGCGGAACGAGGGGAACCAGGACCATGGTGTCCCGGAAGCGGTCAATCGTGTGCCTGATCCGGTCCATCCGCCGCGTTGCCCCGAATCCGTCGGGTTCGGCCGTGTCGGAATGGACGGGTCCGGTGGCTGCCTCGGCCTCCGGGGAGTCGCCCGTGAGGTGCGCCTCCGGCTGCCGCCCGGCGTCCCCGGGCTCTTCGGTGGTGCCTTCCCGCATGGCGCCAGCCACATGGTCACGGCCGGGTTTGGCGCGCTCAGCGGCTTGCTTCTTCAGTTGCTCCCACTCGTCCCAAGCCACGTGTGGATCCTCATGTCGTTTCGAAGGTGACGACTTGTATGGAAGGGGCCTCGTGACGCAACGCGGGGTGGGCGCCTCCCGCGCGCGCCCACCCCGGAATTCCTCTGCGCCGCTCGGCCTAGTGGAAGTAGCTGGCCGCCTTCTTGTCACCCTCCATGTAGGTACCGCCCGACGTGGCGACGACGTGGCCGATGCCGGTGAGCGCCTGGTGGATGTCGTTGGCTTCCTTGTCCCAACGGTGCAGCTTCTCGTTGAAGGTGTTCTGAGCGTCGCCTTCCCAGTACTGAAGGCTGCTCACGACCATGCTCTTGAGCTCCGCAAGGTCCTGCTCGAGCTGGCTCGCCTCGTTACCGATCTTGGTGGCCGCGAAGTCGAGCCCGTCATAAGTGACTTGCAGCCCATCGGCGTTGTTGGCCATGCCTGTTTACCTCGTCTCGCTGGGTGTGCGTGGTGGATGCCGGCTGCCCGGCGGATGTCCTGTGTGCCGCTCGGCTCAGTAGGAGTTGAGGGAGGACGGCTGGACCGTGGGAGCGCCGTCCTGGAGGTCGACCTTGCCGACCGCCGCACGCACCTCGTCTTCCTTGCTGTCCTTGATGTTGCGCGTCGCGGTCATCGCTTCGATGACATCGCCGAGGATGTTGCCGATGTTCTGCAGGGACTCGTTGATCTCGTACTGCTTCTTGTCGAACGCGGCGCGACCGATGCCCTGCCACTGACCCTCAAGGCCGTCGATCACTCCCTGAAGCGAGTGCACCCGCTTCCGGATGCCGTCGTACTTCTCGTACATCTGCTTCTGAAGTTGGACTACTGCGGCATCTTCGAGCTTCTGCTTGCCGGTGGCCATGATTCAACCTGCCCTTCCTCTGTCTGTTTCTCGGTCCAACTGTCTCGACTCATCGCTGAGTAGCGGTGAGCACGTAGTCCATGCCCTGTGCGAACCGTGCAGGGCATGGACGGCTGACGACGTCACCTGGCACGCCGCGCCCGCATGACGGCGAAACCGCCGCCTCCGATGACGATCACAGCGGCCGCGGCACCCATGGCGATCCACAGTGTGTTGCTGCTGTCGCTCGACGACTCCGCGCTCGATCCTGCCGCCGACGTGGCGCCGCCAGAACCCTTTTCTGGGGCTTGTGACGCGGCTGATGCAGAAGCGGATGGTGAGGATGAAGTGGAAGAGGAGGACGAGGAAGAGTCTGCAGACTTGGCCAGCAGATCGCCGCCGTTCTCCTTGGCGAGCGGATCGACGTTTGCAGGGCCTGGGTCGTAGTCGGGGTTCGCCAGAACCAGTCGGGGTCGAACAGCCCCGTAGCCGACGTACTCGCTTGGGTCGCCCTTCAACCCCGTGCCGCCAGCAGTGTCGATCAGGGACCGCACAACCTGGTTCACCGTCCAGTCGGGGTGGGCGGACCAGATCAGGGCGGCGGAGGCTGAGGCGATCGCAGTCGCAGGGCTCGTGCCTTGCTGGGTGCAATACGAGCGGAAGCTGGCGTCACACCAACCGGGGAACCCCTGCCCCGGTGCCGCGAAGTCGACATAACCCCCATGCGAGGAGAACTTCGATACTGTGCCAGACGCGTCAGTCGCCGAAATGCCAACCACGTAGGGGTCAGCGGCAGGGTAGTCGATCGTGCCATTCTCTTTACCAGAATTGCCGACAGCAGCAATCAGCAACTTGCCTTTTGAGGCGGCATACTTGACCGCTTTTTCCTCATCGAAGCCGAACAGTCCTCCGAACGACATGCTGATGACCTTTGCATCGGTGTCGGCGGCTGCCCTGATCGCCTGCCAAGGCTCAGGGGTCTTCTTCTTCTCGCTCGCAGGCAGGCCCTCAAGTTCGACACGATACGGGACGATCTTGGCCCCCGGCGCCAGTCCCTTGAGGCCACCGTCAGCCCCCGTACCCGCGATCAATTCGGCCATAGTCGTTCCGTGACCGCTGTAGTCGTCAGTGGCGTGGTAAGCAACCGCTTTGGGAACTTCGTCGCTCAGCACTTGGCCCTTCAGCGACGGTGTCTTCGGGTTCACACCGGTGTCAATGACAGCGACCTTGACGCCCTTCCCGGTGCTGGCCTTCCACATCTGCTCAGCCTTCATCGGCCCCAAGTACCACTGTTCCGACTGGGCGTCATACGCAGTGGCACTCGGGGCAAACCCCACGCTCACGGCAGCCAGGGCGCTGACGAGCGCGCCCACAGCACGCGCACGTCTTCCGAAGCGCGTCCTGAGGAGCGCAGCCTGCTCGGCTCGTCGGCTGGTCCCTGACTTCATCGTGTTCTGTGTCCTCGCTCGCGCTCAGTTGACGACCGGCGGCACATCGCGCCGCGGCTTGTTGGGCAGATGCGTCTCTTCGTCTTCGACCAGGTAGTCGGGGCGCGCCGATCCCTGGACCTTCCCGTCGTCACCGGGCTTCCCCTCGCGGCCAGGACCGCGTACGAGGCCGGCGCCGCCGCGTGTCATGCCGTTGCGCTCAGCTCCTGCCACGGAGTTGCGCGCGGTCGGCCTACCCGTGACAGCCTCGTGCGTCCCCGCACCGGCACGAGAAGCGGCCCCGCTCGAACCGGGCCTCGCCGTGGACTCGGGTGCTCCGAAGACCCCACGCTGTCCGGGCCGACCGGTCGTGGGCCGGGAGCTGGCCGCCCCCTCGCCACCGACGACCGTGCCTCGAGGAATCCTCGCCCCGCCGTTCGCTGGAGTGCCGCCAGCGGTCGTGGGCCGTCCCCCGACGACTCCGTTGGCCCGACCGGCGCCGGTGCTCGGACCGCCGTTCGCTCGAGGCGTTGCCGTGCCGCCAGCCCTCGGCGTGCCTCCGGTGATACCTCGGCCCATCGGGAGCGACTTCGCCCCGGAAGCAGTGCCCTTGGCAACCGACTGACCGGTCGACGTGGCGCGCCCCATCTGGTTCATGGGTCCTTGCCCGGCGGAACGTCCCGAGCCCGAATTAGTCAAACCGGGCGCACCGGTGCGCCCCTGAGCGGACCCAGGGGTACGGAGACCACCGGCTCCGCTCAAGCCCCTCCCCGATGTGCCGTTGGGGAACGGGGTCCCAAGGCCGCCTGCGAACGGGCCTGTCTGGCCGCCACCTGCGGGAGGAGTACTCGTGACCGGCGGGGTATGGCCGGTCACGGGTGTGGTCGTGGTCGGTGGCAGCGTGCCAACGCTGTCGATGTTCGTGCCCACAGGGCGTCCCGGGGCCGCAACGTGCCCCGTCACGTGCTTCGTCGGCGTCGGGACATTGCCGGCGTGCTCGGCGACATGACTCGTCGCGGATGCAAGGGAGCCATGATGAGCCGCGACGCTGGCCGCTCCAGTTCCTTGCGCTCCGCCGGAGCCAGCACCTCCAGACGTATCGCGGCGTGTCCGCTCAGGCTGAGGCACTCCCACATCCGACACACTCTCGAATTTGAATGTAGGAGCTTGGTCATGCAAGACCTGCAGTTGTTCCCTCGACACCGCGTAGTAGGACGCCAACCGATTCATCTGGTTGATCGCCTCTTGACGGTCCTTCTCCACCTTTACGGCAGCGGCGTACTCGTCTTTGGTCGCGGCCTTCTCAACCGCTGTGAACTGGTCGGGGCGCTTCCGGTTCGGATCCGTGTCACGAGACGGCATGGCGCTGCGCACAGAGGCCAGCCCTGCGGCAGCAGCGGCGATCTGGTCGCCCGCCCCTCCAACGAAGACGCTTAGGCCGTATGTGCTCTTGACGAGCTCAGTGCCCCACGTACGGAAGGCGTCGCCCGACTCTCCTACCCAAGGGACCTCACCGAACTGACCCTTGAGTTCATCAGCCGCCTTCTTGATGGCATCGCGCGCGTCCCAGAGGGCCCGGCCGGAGGACTCCAGATCCTCAGGATCCGTCTGCTGGACCAGGTTGAGCATCACATTGAGGTCATAGTCGTCGAATTCCGTACGACTGACCATGGCCTCCGAGAACGGGGTGCCTTGGGCCACTCCGCGAATGGCGCTGTTGACGGCGCCTCTGAAGAAGCCGCCCTCGTGAGGGTGCTCCGCAGCACCCCGAGCGAGGTCCGTGAAGGTGTTCTGCCTGGAGACCCGATCCAGGTCCGCCTTGTGCTCCTCGTCAGCCATCGTCAGTACGTCACCGTCTTCTTGTTACCGGCGTGCTCGTCGCCCTCGGGGTTGAGTGCCTTGATCTCTGCCTGGATCTCCGCGAACCGCCGACGCTGCTCTTCTTCGAGGTTGTCGAAGGTCCCCTTCGCTCCCAGAACCGCGATGCCGATCGCCTCGATCTGCAGGTGCAGGCTCTTGGAAAGGTTGGTGAGCGTCTCATGGACGGAGTTGAACGTCCCGTATAGGGCGTCCGCTTCATGGAAGGTTGCGCTCCCGCTCCTGAGCGACCCGTGACGGATCGCCTGCGCCCCGACCCGCCCCGGATTCCCGGCCGAGCCCTCAAGGCCCCGCAGCACCGCGTCCACCTGGCTCACGAACTTCTTCAGCGCATCGCCACTGGCCTCCAGGTTCGCCGCCCTGGTCGCCGACACGCCCCCAGTCATGTCTGCCGGAAGCACGAAGCTTTTCCCCCGTTTCCCCGTAAGCCTGTCGAATGAGGCCCCTGTCCGCTCACCCTACGATCGCAAAGCGAACCATGCCTCACAACGCTTTTACCACTCTAGTCAACCTGTGCATCGGGGCCAACTGAGCTGTGTGTTAACTCAGTTACGGGGCTGAATCAGACGCCACACTTTGCCCGATTTGCCAGCCTGCCATGAACGGGTACACACCCATCCCTCCACGCCGCACCCTCGCGAGACACTGGCCAACCACGAGCACCGCCAACGCCAACAGCACGGAGCTGTTTGCGATCTTCATCAAACTTCCACACGCAATCGGTGGCGCTCCTGCGGCAACCCCGCGAGGTGCAAGGCGAGTTGTCGGCTCACCGCACGCTCTCAGCAGAACCCAGCGGCTGCGACGGTGAGACGGCGGGCCCTCAGGTCAGTTATCGCAAGGTGGATCACGGCTTCAGAGTGGGCGGACAGGGTCTCGCAACCGGGCTGACCGCTTCGTACGGGAGCGCCTCGACGCCGCTGACCGACGGGTATTTTCCACGCGGTACTCGAAGCAGCGGATGGTGCGGCCCCGATGGCGGTCCTCGATGTCGTCCCAGGCGCGGAGTCCTGACGATACGTTCGGGAAGGGGGCGACGCCCTCATAGCGGTCGACACCGCCCGCTCCTGCGCCTTGTACGTCCACCTCTGCTTGCGCGCGAGGGCGACGAGGCTGGAAGGCTGGCACGCCGCACCGCCGGATGAAGTCGGCGCACCGGGCGCCGCGTTCGTTGCGCTGCATCCGCCGTCGGATGCCGGATTCACCGCGAACATCACGATCGACGGCGAGTACCGCCCGGACGCGGCGACGCTGCCCGAGATCGCCGACGAGTCCGTGCAGCGCCTGGGTCAAGCCGCCACGTCGGTCGAGGTCACCGAACGTCGCGAGGTCGGCTCTGCGGATGCACCCGGCCTCACGCAGACGCTGGCCTTCTCGGCTGTCGTCGGCGGCAGGCACCGCGATCTCGTCCAGTCGCAGGTGTACCTGGCCATGCTGGATGTGGCCGATCCGCGCAAGCGGTCGGTGGTCCGCCTGATCCTGACCGCCACCCAGTCGGAACACCCCGCCGTCCTGGACGATTTCCGGGACTTCGTGCGCACGGTCCGCCCGGTCAGTGGCGCAGCGGCGTAGCACGTCCCGCGGAAGCGGTGAATCTTGCACCGGTAACCGACCCCTCTTAGGTTGATCTCATGGGACTCTTCGACAAGCTGACCGGAACCAAGCGCCCCGCCGACGGTGTCACCCCACAATCCGGCGCTGAGGTTCACGCGGCGCTTCTCGGCCTCAACGGCTCTGATGTCCCATACGCCATCCGGGACGGCCGCGAGGAGGGCGCCGACCTGGTGGCCGAGTGGCGCCCTATGGAGCCGACCTGGCGGACCTTCTTCGTCCGCACTCAGTTGAGCCGGGTGTTCAAGGTGCGTATGCGCCTGGTCCCGGAGAAGCACGAAGTCCGTGCCGTCGACCAGCAATTCGAGGTCAAATGGGTCGGCGATACCCCCACACTCGCCATCTCGGCCGAAGCCCAACGCGGGCAGGTGAAGACGGTCTCGAAGCGCTGGGCGCTCGGCAAGGGTAAAGAGGGCGACCTCGAAGTAACGGAGACGTTCAGCTTCGACAGCTCCGACCTGAAGAACCCCCTGCAGGACACCGTCCTGGGCGCGGGGTGGACCTGGCGCGGGGTCGTCTCCGGCAAGCTGTGAGGTCGACAACCAGTCCACGGCGAGGATTTCTCCTCCAGTCCACGGCGAGGATTTCTCCTTTCGAGGATGTCACTATTCGCCCCCTGTTGCACCAGTTCGTCGTACAACAGGGGGCGGCCGACAGCACCACGGGGCCGCTGCCCCCGCTGCAATCGCCCGCCCCTTACAGGTGCGCATCTCCTTCGAACTTTCACACCCACCAATCGGTACACATCGGATGCCTCTGGAGTGACCCTCGTGGCGGATTGCTACTTTGAATCGACACCACAGCGTCGGAACAGCAGGGTCCGCCCAGCGCAAGCGCCGGTGGCCGAGTACACGGGGGAGGGGTCCACCCATGGCATGGGACGAGTGGGAGCAGCTCAAGGCTCAGGCGGCGGAGCGGCAGTCGGCCCACATGCAGTTGAACAGCGCGGATGCCGGTAGCGGTGGCACGTACGGCCCCTTTGTGGTGCCGAGCAAGTACGGCGACCTCAAGGTCAAGAACGAGGACCTGACGAGTATCGGCAGCAAGGCCCACACCCTGTACAACGATCTGTGGGACAAGGCCCGTGTCTCGATCCCCAGCAGTGACTCGGCAGCCAGTGACTTGACCTCCCAGGGCTTCGCATTGGGAGCGGTGTTGCAGACGGTGTCGACGCGGTGGGAGGAGCAGCTCAAGTCGCTCATGGACGCCTGCGCGCAGATCTCGAACCATCTCCACGTCACCAAGAAGCTGCATTCCGACGACGAGGGCTACATCCAGCGGCAGATGAGCAGCATCGACACCCTGGACAAGGGCTTCGACTCGCGTGCCGACGGGAGCGGGACAACGGGTTCGGCCGCGGGCTCCTCGGCGAAGAAGTGACCGAGGAGAGGGAACGGGGGCACTGACTCATGGAACTGGACACTCTGCGCCACGCCAACTTCAAGCTGCTCGACGACGCGGTCAGCGACTGGAAGCTCGTCGTCGGACACCTCGAGGGCCTGCAGACCGATGCGACGGACGGACTGCAGAAGGCTGCCGACAAAGCCGACTGGTCGGGGGTGAACTCCCAGGTGAGCAGGGAGTTCATCGGGAAGACCGCCCTTGAGTTCAAGGACGCGCACACCGAGGCCCAGACCATTTACAACATTCTCAGTGACACCCTGGGCGAGCTGAAGGGGTATCACAAGCAGCTCAACGACGCCATTGAGCGTGGTCGGCAGAAGAGCCTCACGGTCATCGGCTACGACGGCGGATTCATCGTCACCACGAACATCCCTCCGGAGGCACGGGCTCAGGAGGACGAGAAGAATAAGGGCGACATCACCGCTCTCCGTGACGAGATCCAGGGGATCCTGGACAAGGCCACCGAGAGTGACGATGGTGCCGCCAAGGCCCTCAAGCTTGTCGTGAATCAGGCCGAGTACGGTTTCTCCGATGTGAGCGCCAACGACCGGGACTCCGCCGACAAGGCCATCGCGGAAGCCGAGAAGGTCGAACGGATCCTGAAGAAGGATCCGAGCAAGGTCACCAACACCGAACTCGCCGCGTTGAACGCGTCGCTGGCCCAGTACAAGAGCAATCCGTTCTTCGCCGAGACCATCGCCACGGATCTCGGCGCGAAGAAGACGCTTGAGTTCTATGCGGGGATCACCGACGACTACCAGTTCTATGTGAACCCGCGGTCGCGTTCGGGACTGTCCGCCCAGCAGAAGGAGCGCATGAAGCTCCTCGGCGGTCTTGAGGATCAGCTGGGTAGCACATTGGCAACGGCCAGCCACTCCGACAGCAACGGAATGCGCCGGTGGAAGTCGGACGTCATTGCACTCGGCGGGACCAATCTCCGTCCGGGCAGTGAGCACACCGTCTACGGCTTCCAGGTCATGAGCAATCTCATGCGGCACGGCTCGTACGAGACGGACTTCCTGCACGACTACGGCACCCAATTGATCGACTACGAGAAGAAGCACACCTCGGACGAGTACGGCGGCCTGCAGCACCGGACCACGCGTGAGGACGTGCTGCCGTGGGACCACTCGGGTCAGTACGAGAGGCTGCACTACGGCGCGGGCGACGATGCCGGCGAAGACCCGATGACAGGGTTCATGGAGGCGCTGGGGCACAACTCCGATGCGTCGACGGACTTCTTCAACGAGGGCAAGAACTTCGACTACCTGACCGAGGGCCGTGAATGGCCCCAGGACTTCGCGTCCACAGACGCCAAGAACATCGCGGGATACAACTCGTTGGGGCACGCCTTGGAATCGGCGACAACAGGCGCTGCCTACGACACTCATCCGCCGGTCCTCCACCGTGACGCCGACACCGCATCGGTGGCCGAGAAGGTCGTGGAGCGATACGGGCAGCCCGCCGAGGGAACGGACGAGAAGAGGACCCAAATGAGTGGTGCCGAGCTGATGAAGAAACAGGACGGTATTCAGGACAGCCTCAGCCGCATCGGCGCCGCGTACATCGACGACCTCAACTGGTCCATGGACGACGACGATAAGCGATCCGTCTTCGCCCAGGACGGTACTGGCCGCGCGATGGACGAGCGTGCGCACATCCAGGCGTCCGATACCCGAGGCTTCCTTGGCACCCTCGGTCAGGATCCGAAGGCTTATGCCCAGATCGGTACCGCGCAGCAGGTGTACACGACTTCGGTGTTGGACGCGCATCCACCGATTGTCGACGACAACGGCGTGGTGCATTCGGCTGCGGCCGAGACTGCTGTGCGGACAGGAGCCGAGGTACAAGGGATCATTGATCAGTCGCGTGCTGACCAAACGACGGCAGAGGACGGGGAGAAAGAGGCGGCTTACAACGAGGCCATGGACAAGCGCATCGAGCGCCAGAAGGCGATTTCTGGGCTTATCGTCGGAGGCGCTTTCTCTTTCGTCCCAGAGCCGGAGACCGGCTTGGCATCGACCATCGTACCCATCGCCACTGAGAACATCCAAGATCAAGCTACAAGCCACATAGAGGATAATTTGGACCGGTACGGCGAGAGTCAGCACAGGCAACTCGCTGACGTTCGGCAAGGAAACCGCAAGGTCATCTACGACGCCGGCTTCACTTCCTCCTGGGAACCCGGACGCCATGCCCTTGAAAGGCTACCCAAGAGCATGTGGCACGACGATGCCTACTACCAGGTAAAAGAAAACCTCAAGAATGCCCAGGCGACCGGCTACAACTCAGGCAGCAACGCCCAGCAGGAAGCTGGGAACCTCCCGGTGACGAACTGAAACGGATCGATGGGCCCCAGCATGGTGAACCACAGGCTTCCCGCTCGCCGCATCCAGGCGACGGTGATCGGTACAATCTGCGCCCTGACACTGGTCAGCTGCTCGGAAAATAAACCTCGGCAGCCACAGCAACGGGCCAGCGCGACCTCCGTATGCGATGGCGCCTTCGACACGCAGGCCGCACAAGCCCTCAGGTCGATAAGTGATGCGACCAGGTTTCGAGAGATCAAGCTGGATTCCATCAGCGGAACCTTCGCACAGTTGGTCCAGGATCTGAAGGCGAAGGCAGAGGACTCGGACTCCGATCTCGGTAGGGATCTGTGCCAGTTCTACGCTGTAGGCGGAAAAATCGATTCCCCCATCCAGGTCAATTTCGATTGGGTACCCGCCGATGATGGCGATCCCAGTCCTGCCAGCGAATCATCCGAGACGGCAACGGCCTATACCTTCGCACGATACACGAAATCTACCGACAACTACGCCTGGATTTCTTTCCGTTGTACACGTGATCGCGGAAATCAGAACACCTCTGAACCCAGCTACCTCACTGCGACCGTCCGCACATACCCACCTGAGTCAACCGACTCGGCCGGCTCCAAGTCGCTCCGTGAAGCCAACATCCGCCTGGCTTATTCAGCTTCCGTCAAAGCCGCCAAAAAAATTGGGTGCCTCAAGGAGAGTGGTCTACCGAAGGAACTCGAAGGATTGAAGGCGCGCCCGCTCGCGACCAAATGAATAGGTCCGCCGCCTCGCCCACTGGTTCCGCAACTTCGCCCGAGGCGGGAGATCTCGGGGATCGGGCAGGTGTGGACGGTGTCCAGGACTCGGGGCGCGATGCGTCGGCCGTCGGCAGGTGCGGCGGCGTGGAACATCGCTCGCAGGTCCTGGTAGGCATGCCAGGCGACAGTCACCTCCACCCCAGGGTCGCCGACACCGCCGTAATGCCGCACTGGTCCCGCAAGCACGCCTAAAGCTGGCGCGCCGTCGACGAGCACTGGCCGACCCGCCGCTGAACGGTTCCAGGTCTACTTCACCACTGCCAAGCGCTGGGCCGAGCGCCTCGAGGAGGCACGTGCCGCGGGCATGAGGGAGGCAGAACTCGACTGCCGAGGTCTGCCCAACCGCTCCCCCCACCCGCACCGAAGCCCCGGCGCACCAGCAAGCGGCAGACGAAGAAGGTTCTGCGGCTGCGTCGCCGCGGCTGGGGTCCTGAACGCATCGGTCCCTACCTGCGCATGCCCGCCTCCGCAGTCGCCAAGACCCTGCGCCGTGACCGCATGCCCCGACTGTGTGATGTCGACCGGGCCGACCGGCAACGCGCCCGACGGGAGGTCCGCCGCTACGGGCGTTCTCGCTCAGGCGGGTTGGTGCACATGGACGTCAAGAAGCTGGACCGCATCCCCGACGGAGGAGGCTGGCGCGTCCACGGCCGTGACAGCGAGCAAGGCCGGGCCTCGAAGCTATTTGGTCAAGGTGTCCATGGTCCGCCCTCCAGCCGTCGGCGCCTCCGTCGCGCATCCCGTACCGCCACAGCCGTCCCCCCCAGCCCCGCCACCACCACAAGGCCCCCGACGACCACGTACGTCGCCAGGCGGGTGTTCCGTTCGTCCGCCGTCTCGCCGAAGTGCAGCGGGGTGACCGAGGGGGCTTCCGCCTTGGTCACTCCCTCCTCGGCCTTGGGGGTCTCCACGGGGTGGGCCGGGTCCACGTCCGTCAGGGCCTTGACGGGGTCGACCACGCCCCAGCCGACCAGGCGGTCGTGGCCGGAGACCGAGCGTTCCGCCGTCTGTTCGATCTGGGCGACGATCTCGCGGGCCGTCCACTTGGGGTACTTGGACTTCAGGAGGGCCGCCACTCCGGCCACGTAGGGGGCCGAGAAGCTGGTGCCGTTGTCGGAGCAGTGGCCGCCGCCGGGGACCGTGGAGATCATGTCGACGCCGGGGGCCGCCACGCCCACGAACTCACCCGACTGGGAGAAGGAGGCGCGTTCGTTGTTGCGGTCGGAGGCCGCCACCGCGAGGACGCCCTCGTACGACGCGGGGTAGGTGATCTTGACGTTGCCGCCCAGGCCGTCGTTGCCGGCCGAGGCGACGACCACGACCTGCCGGCCGAGGGCGTAGTCGATGGCTCCCTGCAGGCTCTGGGCAGGTTCGACCGCGTTGGCCGTGTCCTGGGAGATGTTGATGACGTCGGCGCCCTCGTCGACCGCGTGACGGATCGCTTCGGCGAGGGTGAGGGCCGTGCCGTCGCCCTCCGCGTCGTTCTGCTTGATCGGGATGATCGTGGCGTCCGGGGCCAGGCCCACGAAGCCGGTTCCCTTGACGGCGCGGGCCGCGATGATGCCGGTCACGCGCGTGCCGTGGCCGACGGTGTCGGTGGTGCCCTGGTCGTTGCCGCGGTCGATCTTCTCGCCCTTGGAGTTCTTGGGCGGGAGGTAGTTCTTGCCCTTGGAGCCATCGACGGCATGCGTGAGCTGCGGGTTCTTGACGTCGACTCCCGTGTCGATCACGGCCACTTGGACGTTCTTGCCCGTGGACTGCGCCCACAGCTCGTCGAGGTTGACGCGCTGCAGCGCCCAGGGGCGGCCCGAGTACTTCTTCGACGGGAACGTGCACTGGCCACTGTCGTCCGCCCGGGCGGCGGTCGACGGGAGGGCCAGTACCGAGGTCGTCGCGGTGAGAGCGGTCGCGGCGGCCAGAGCCGCCGTCCTGGTCACGGTCCTCGTACGTCGCCCCCAAAGCGACGCCGTCCTCAACGTATCTGCGTTCAGCATGAGTTCGCTCTCCTGCCCGCCGCGGTTACGAGCCCTGCGGCTGCCGCGCCGCAGCCTCCGACAGACGCGGGCCGGTCGGCAGGAACGTCGACCACTCCGCCGGGATGGGCGCAGGAGTGACCTTCTCGTATCCGAGGCGCTTCTGGGCGATCTCGGCTTCGTTCAGCTCTTCCTTGCGCTGCTTGGCGGTGGTGCCGATGCCGCTGTCGTCGGTGGCGCTGTCGCTGTTGGACTGCAGGGCGTACCGCAGACCCGTGTCGGTGACCAGGAACACGCCCCCCGCCGTCGTCTCCGTGCCTTGGAACTGGCGGAAGAGCTGGCCGGAGCCGGCGGTGACATACGCGCTGGAGGAACCGGTGGGCAACTGCGCGGGGAAGTCGGTGCCCACCCACGTGGAAAGGGTCGTCCTGCCGTGGTGCTTCCCGTCGACCGAACGCAGGACGTTGCAGACCGTGTTGCGGCCACTGATGGCGCTCGCACCGTCGTTCACCGTCTTCGGCTTGTACGTCGGCCAGTTCTTGTTCCCCTCGAACGTCGCACTGTCGGCCACCGCGCCGGGGCTGACCTGCTGCGCCTCACCCGCCTGCCCGACGCCGACGAGGTCCCCGCTGTTCAGCAGCAGCGTGGCGGTGAACTCGGAGATACGGGCCACGTGGCCTTGCAGCACCACGTAGTACTGCATGAGCCGGCCGTCATACGCCTTGATGACCATGCCGACCTTGTCGTACTGCCCGAGGCTGCTGGCGGCGCCCGCCTTGGCGCCCGGCGTGCCGGTAATCTTCGGAATGGAGATCTTGTCGCCCTCGTGGAGGGTGTCGAGCCATTCCTGGGACACTCGCTGCGGGGCGCGCCCCTGGGTGTCGAGAGCCTTGAGCAACTCTGTGTCGGCCAGCTCGGCCAGCTGGTATTTCGAACCCTGCGCGTCGACGACGTACTGGGTCTTGCCGTCCGGGGCGACGACGTACATCAGGTCGCCTCCGGAGAGCTTGTTGCGGCCCTCGGTCTTGGACCAGTCCTTCTTGGCGAACACGAACGCCGCCTTCTGGATGGCCCGCCCACCGGCGCTGGGGCGCTCGCAGACCGCCCAGTGCTTGGCGGTCTCGGCCTCTTCGGAGGAAGGCAGGCGGTCGGGGGCGTAGGGGATGCCGATCGTGGCGCCGTGCGGAAGTTTGCCGCTGTCGAGGATCTTCTCGTCGACGGTGATGACGCTGTCCTTGCTGGGGTCCAGGAGCAGCCTGGCGGAGGCCATGTTGAGGACGGGGTGCAACTGCTTCTGATCGTCCGTCTTCAGCACCACGTACCTCGTAGTCGACTCACTCGCGACGATGACGTGCTCCTCCGGCTTGTCCCAGCCCTTGGGCGCCGTCGGGCTGAACATGCCGATCCCGCCGAACACGGCGAGGATCACCACGCCGACGACGACGCCCGGCACCAGCGCGCCGAGCGGCTTGGGGGCGCCTTCCTCCGAGCCCACCGGAGAGGGCTGGAGGAAGGCCGCGAGCGTGCGGCGCTTCGCGAAGGTGTAGGCGTTGAGCTGGTCCCGCCGAGATGCCATGTGTGCCCGTTTCTCCCCGTGTCGCGCCTGGGCGGCGCTCGGGGGTCACCGTCCCCCGCCCTCCGTTGTCAGACCGGCCCCCTACTATGCCTGGTAATGGATCGGCCTTGTGGAGCGGGTAGGGTATCGGCGCCCTCAAGGGCCTTGTGTGGTGGCGCTGTTCCAGTGAGTTGTGAGGAAAACGGGGGGATGAAGTGATGGCTTCCGGAACGCGCTTCCGGTCGCGTGACCGGTCGCGGGAGCAAGGCTCCTCGGCGCCCCGGTCGCAGCGGTCCACTCCGCCCGCGGGGCCTCAGGGGCAGCCGGGGGCCGTGCACCTCAAGGTGCGTCCCGGACAGTCGGGGTCGTTCCGGTTGCAACGGATCGTTCTGCTGGAAATCGCCGCCGCCGTGCTGCTCGTCGGGTGGGTCGTCGGCCCGCTCGCGCTCATGCCGGCCGCCGTCGTCGCGGTCGTTCTCGTACTCCTCGCCGTCGTACGGCGCCGGGGCCGCTCGCTGCCCGAATGGCTCGCCACGGCACGGGCGTTGCGGGCGCGGCAGCGGCGCGCCGCCAGTACGCCGATACAGCCAGGTACGGAGCCCGGTCTCGCCCCGGCCGTGGAGTGCGATCCGAGCCTTCGGACGTCCGCCTACAGCGCCCGGGACCGGCGGCCCGTCGGCGTGATCGGGGACGGCACGTTCGTGACCGCCGTCCTTCAGGTGGAGGCCGACGCGACCGCGCTGCGGGCCGAGCGGAGCCGGCAGCCGCTGCCCCTCGGACTGGTACGCGATGCGCTGGACGTCGACGACATCCATCTGGAGTCGGCACAGATCGTGCTGCACACGCAGCCCGCGCCCGCGCTGCATCTGCCGCAGCAGTCCGTCGCCGTCAGCAATTACGCGCCGCTCCAGGAACAGACCGGAGCGCCCGCCGTGCGCATCACCTGGATCGCGCTGAAGCTCGATCCGGAGCTGTGCTCGGAGGCGGTGGCCGCGCGCGGCGGCGGACTCGTCGGGGCGCAGAAGTGCGTCGTACGCGCGGCGGACCACCTCGCAAGTCGGCTCACGGGCGCGGGTTTTCGTACCACCGTGCTCAATGAGGAGGAGCTCACCGCGGCGGTCGCGACCTCGACGTGTGCGAACCCCCTGGTGACGGCGGAGGCGGGGCGGACCGAACTGCCGGCGCGGCGGACCGAGGAGTCCGGCCGCAGTTGGCGCTGCGACAACCGCAGACATACGACGTACTGGGTGCGGCGCTGGCCCCAGCTGGGCGGCGCCGGCGGCCCGTCGCTGCCGCAGCTCGTCGCGCTGCTCACGGCCGTGCCCGCGTTGGCCACCACCTTCAGCCTCACCCTGCGGCGCGGCGAGCGTCAGGAGGTGTCGCTGTGCGGGCACATGCGGGTGACGGGGCGCAGCGACGACGAACTGGTCGCCGCGCGGCGCTCACTGGAGCACGCCGCCCGTCAGGCCGGGACGGGGCTGGCCCGGCTCGACCGCGAGCAGCTGCCCGGGGTGCTCGCCACACTGCCTCTCGGGGGTGTTAGGTAATGGCCATGACCACACGCGGGGCCAACGCGTCGACCGCATCGGGGGCGTACGGGACTTCACACGCTCCGGGAACTCCGAGAACTCCGGGGTCGGGGACTCCTGGCCCCGGACCCGGGTCCTTCGACGGGTCCGGGCCCTCGGCCGCGGAGCGGTTGCGCGCCCAGGTACGCAGCGGCTTCGGTCTGATCGGGCCTCGGCACGGGCGGCACGCGCTGTCCGTGGAGCAGGTGGACTCGCTCGCGCTGCCCATCGGGGACGACGGGGTCGTCATCGGTGTGGACGCGGAGGGGCAGCCCGCCGTACTGGGGCTCAACCGGCCCACGCCGTACGACGTCGTCCTGATCGGCGGCCTCTGGACCGCGCAGGTGCTCGCGCTGCGCGCGGCGGCCACCGGTGCGCGCGTCGCCGTGGAGACCGGGCGGGCGCCGGCCTGGATGCAGATGGTGCACGCCATGGGCGGCGGGCAGAACGGCATGAGCGTGCACGACGTGGGGCGGGTTCCGCCGCAGGGCGCCTCGGCCGGCAACCCGGTGCTGGTGGTGCGCGACTGCGGAATGCGGCCGCCGCGCGGGCGTGTGGTCGCCGGCCCCTGGCAGTCGGTGCTGACGCTGTTGCCGTATCTGAGCCCGGTGGCCCCGCGGTTGCTGCGGCAGGCGCGGCTCGTCGGTGTGCAGCGGGTGTCGCCCGACGAAGCCGCCGAAATAGGCCGGGCGTTGGCGCTGCCGCGGGGCGATGTGGACTCGCTGCCCACGCTCGCCGACGGCGTCACGCTCTGGTGCGCCGACCGCGACCGGCAGTATGTGATGACACAGCCCACGGACGCCGAGACCGGATTGTTCGGTACGCCGCGAAGGATGGACTGACCCGGCGCGAGCCAGGAACAACCCGGCTTGTCATGGGGTATTTGAGGCCACTTTCCCCCTTCTCGCACCTAACTCGTTCATCACGATCGCCCGGTTTATCCACCTGGGTGACGCGTGCGTACGGCGCTGTTGGGCAAGGTGTGACGGAGTGGACCGGTGCGGAGGGGCGGACGGGCCTGCCTTCGTAGCGCTCGTGGTGATTAGGCTGGGACCCGGCGCGACACCCAACCCCTCGACGGACTGCCCCGGCACGGCATTGAGGGGTGCTTGACCACACCAGGAGGAATTGTGAACAGCGATCGGGACGGGATCCGCGGGGGCTGGGCCACACCCGGCGATGACCAGTCCGACGCGGAGTCCGCCGTCGAGGCGACGGGCGAGTTCACCATCGACTACGCGCCGCCCGCCTGGTACACGCAGAACGCGTCGGGCAATTCGCCGCAGGCGTCGCCGTATCCGGCTCCCCCAACTCCCCCGACTCCGCCGGCCCCTCCGGCACCGCCCGCCCCGTTTGCACCGGCCGCACCGCCCGCCCCGGTTCATCCGGCCGCATTCGCACCGGTTCCTGCGGCCCCTCCTGCGCCGGGACCCCAGCCCGGCTGGTCGCCGCCGACCATGCCGTCCGACGAGGCGGGTTCCGAAAACGGCGACATCGAGAGCGGCGCGACCATGCGTTTCTCCGCCGCCGCTCTCAAGCGTGAGTTCGCGGAGCGGGACGCCAAGGCCCGAGCCGCCGAGGAGCCGTCCGCCGACTCGGCGAGCGGCACCGCTGTCGCCGAGGGAGAACACGTCGGTGCCGGGCAGGACAGCAGCGGTACGACCGGCGGTGACTTCGAGCTGGGCGCGCCCGACGCCCACGCGCCGGCCGGAGAGCAGGAATCCGCCGAAGCCTCCGGTGAAGCCGCGGCCACTGAGGTCGCGCCCTCGCAGCCGGAGGCCGCGGACGCCGGCCCGGGCGGACACGACGGCACACCCGGCACGCCCAGCACCGTCGGCGCCGCCGACACCGTCGGCGCCGAGAGCTCTGACGACACCGCCGCGGAGGACGACTCCGACATCACGGCCCCCACGGTTGCCGAGGACGGCCCGCACGGCGAGGTCGAGTCCTCGGAGCCCGTGGCAGCTGCGGGCGACGGCTTGGCGGAGTCCACGGACGACGGTGACGCGACGGGCGAGCAGCTCGCCACCGCGCCCCCGACCGCGGAGGCCGTGCCCCAGGACTCCGCTGGGCAGGATTCCAGCCCTCAGGACTCCGTACGCCAGGACTCCGAACCCCAGGACCCGGCGGCCCAGGGCGCCGTGTCCGAGGACGCCGACACGGCGGACGCACCGCTCCAGGACACCGCGCCGGACGCCGGGACCGGCGTACCCGAGGACGTCCAGACGGCCGCACCCGCCTGGACTCCCCCGCCGATGCCGCAGAGTGGGCTGCCCCCGCTGCCGCCCGCCTACCAGCCCGCCGCCCCGGCCCCGGCGGCGCAGTGGCCGCCGTTGCCCCAGCCGGTCACGCCGCCGACGCCCGAGTCACCCCAGCAGCCGCAGCCGTCGGCCGCGCAGGGCCAGCCGCCCCTGCCGCCCCAGCAACCGCCGGTCCAGCCGCAACCGCCGGTTGCGCAGCCGCAGCCGCCGTTCCAGCCGCAGGCCCCGCAGCCCGCCCCCGCAGCCTGGACTCAGGGCACACCGCCCGCGCCGGGCCCCGTACCCGCTCCGCCCGCGCCGCCCGCTCAGCCAGCGCCGCAGGACGGTTACGGCTTCCCCCATCCCGGGATTCCGGCTCCGGCCGCGCCCAACCACCCGGCCCAGCCGACGGGTTACGGGTTCCCGCAGCCGAGCGCCCCGGTCCCGCCTCCGCCCTCACCCCAGCAGGGCGGCTACGGCTTCCCGCAGACGGGCGCTCCGGCTCCCCAGCCGAGCCCGCCGCAGGCCCCCGCTCCGCAGGCCCCGGCCCCCCAGGTCCCCGGCCCGCAAGCGGGCTACGGCTTCCCCCAGCCCGGCACCCCCAGCGCGCCCCAGCAGGGCGGCTACGGCTTCCCCCAGCAGCAACCCCACCCGGGCCTGCCGCCGGAGGCCCAGCAGGCACAGCCCCAGCAGCCCCAGCAGCCCCAGCCACAAGCGCCCATGGACCCCCGCACCGGTGCCGCCTGGCCGCAGCCCATCCAGCACGACCAGCGTCAGCCCACCAACCCGGCGGCCGCCCCTCTCGGGTACACCGCCGCGGTGGAACTGTCCTCCGACCGACTGCTCAACAACAAGAAGCAGAAGCCCAAGAGCGGCCGTCCCTCTGGCGGCTCCTCGCGGTTCAAGTTCGGCGGAAAGAAGGAGGAGGCGGAGCGGCAGCGGAAGCTGGAGCTGATCCGGACGCCGGTGCTCTCCTGCTACCGGATCGCCGTCATCAGCCTCAAGGGCGGCGTCGGCAAGACGACCACCACCACCGCACTGGGCTCCACGCTCGCCACCGAGCGGCAGGACAAGATCCTCGCGATCGACGCCAACCCGGACGCGGGAACGCTCGGGCGCCGCGTGCGCCGCGAGACCGGGGCCACCATCCGTGACCTCGTGCAGGCGATCCCGTACCTCAACTCGTACATGGACATCCGGCGGTTCACGTCCCAGGCCCCGTCCGGGCTGGAGATCATCGCCAACGACGTCGACCCGGCCGTGTCCACGACCTTCAACGACGAGGACTACCGGCGCGCGATCGGCGTGCTGGGCAAGCAGTACCCGATCATCCTGACCGACTCGGGCACGGGTCTGCTGTACAGCGCCATGCGCGGGGTGCTCGACCTCGCCGACCAGCTCATCATCATCTCCACGCCGTCCGTCGACGGTGCGAGCAGTGCCAGTACGACGCTGGACTGGCTGTCGGCGCACGGGTACGCGGATCTGGTGTCGCGCTCCATCACCGTCATCTCCGGTGTGCGCGAGACCGGCAAGATGATCAAGGTGGAGGACATCGTCGGCCACTTCGAGACGCGCTGCCGCGGTGTCGTGGTCGTGCCGTTCGACGAGCATCTGGCCGCGGGCGCCGAGGTCGACCTCGACATGATGCGGCCCAAGGTGCGCGAGGCGTACTTCAACCTCTCCGCGCTGGTCGCCGAGGACATCGTGCGCCACCAGCAGTCGCACGGGCTGTGGACCTCCGACGGCAACCCGCCGCCGGTGGCGGCCCCTCCGATGCCGGGCCAGTACCCCTACCCCCAGGGCCAGGGGGTGCCAGGAGCGCCGGTGCCGGGCCGGCCGACTCCCGGCCAGCCGTATCCGTACCAGCCGGGGCAGCCCTACCCGCCGCAGACAGGGCACCCCTACCCACCGCAGCCGCCGAGCCAGGGGTACCCGCAGCCGCCGCAGTCCCCGCAGCCCGAGCAGGCCGCCCCGGGCCAGCCGTTCCAGCCCGGTCAGCCCTTCCCGCCCCATCAGAGCCACCAGGGCCAGACCTCGCCGCCTCCCCCGCCTGCGCCCGCGCCCCCGCAGCAGTAACCGAACTTCACTGACCAAACTTCAGTAACCGGCCGTCAGAAACCCCGCATCAGTCACCCGCGGCCGTCAGAAACCCGGCATCAGTCACCCGATCGGTCCCTTTCGAGGGACCGGTTCCCGCGAAGGCCCGCACCGTTCACCCACGGTGCGGGCCTTCGCGTGTCCAGGTATGAAACGGGGCGTCACCCCCTGGCCAGGACAGCTTCACCGGTCTGAACCAATGAGCGAAAAATTCGCGCCAACTCGTTATTTCCGCAGGCCACACGGGGTCCACGCGCCGTTGACGCGCGGAGACCGCCGCTGATAGACACACACATCAACCCCGTCGGCGTCCCCCGATCACCCTGATCCACTAGGTCAACCAGCCATCCCCGTGCGAGCGATGACGCGAGGTCACCGACCCATGAACAGACATGATCAGCCCGACAGAGGACGTCTGCGCCCCCGGCTCCTCGCCGCCGCAGCCGCCGCCGCGCTCACCCTCTCCGCCGGTCTCGCGACCCCGCTCAACCCGGCCCCGCAGCAGGCCCAGGCCCAGCAGAGCGAGCAAGCCAAGCAGAGCGAGCAAGCAAGCAAGAGCAAGCAAGCAAAGGACGGCAAGAAGGTCCTCACCGTGGCGGTCGCGCAGAGCGTCGACTCGCTGAGCCCGTTCCTGGCCGTCCGCCTGCTCAGTACGAGCATCAGCCGGCTGATGTACGAGTACCTGACCAACTACGACCCCGCGGACAACCACGCGATCCCGGGCCTCGCCACCAAGTGGGAGCCGTCGGCCGACAAGCTCACCTGGACCTACACGATCCGCTCGAACTCCACGTGGTCGGACGGACAGCAGGCCACCGCCGAAGACGCGGCGTGGACCTTCAACAAGATGATGACGGACCAGGGAGCTGCCACCGCCAACGGCAGCTTCGTCACCAACTTCAAGAAGGTCACCGCCCCGAGCCCCACCCAGCTCGTCATCGAGCTGAAGAAGCCGCAGGCCACGATGGCCGCCCTCGACGTGCCGATCGTCCCCCGGCACATCTGGGAGAAGGTCGGCGACTTCTCGAAGTTCAACAACGACAAGAGCTTCCCCGTCGTCGGCAACGGGCCGTTCGTCCTGACCGACTACAAGGCCGACAGCTATGTACGCCTCAAGCCGAACAAGAGTTTCTGGCGCGGCGCCCCCAAGTTCGACGAACTGGTGTTCAAGTATTTCAAGGACCAGGACGCCGCGGTCGCCGCCCTGCGCAAGGGCGAGGTCTCCTTCGTCTCGGGCTCCCCCGCACTGACCCCCGCCCAGGCCGCGTCCCTCCAGGGCGAGCAGAACATCAAGGTCAACGACGCTCCCGGCCGCCGCTTCTACGCCCTCGCCACCAACCCCGGCGCCCAGGCCAAGGACGGCAAGCACTTCGGCGACGGCGCCGGGTCCCTGATGATTCAGAACGTGCGCCAGGCGCTCTTCATGGCGATCGACCGCAAGACCCTCATCGACAAGGTCTTCCAGGGCCACGCCGTCGAGGGCGAGGGATACATCCCGCCGCGCTTCGCCACGTACCACTGGAAGCCCTCGGCGAGCCAGGAACTCGCCTACGACCCGGCGAAGGCGGCCCAGCTCCTCGACGAGGCGGGCTACAAGAAGAACGCCGACGGCAAGCGCGTCGAGAAGAACGGCAAGCCGATCAACTACCGGATCCTGTGCCACGCCACCGACCCGAACGACAAGGCGGTCGGACAGTACGTGAAGGAGTGGTTCGGCAAGCTGGGCATCGGCGTCACCCTCAACTGCCTCGACAACGTGACCGACCCCTGGCTGGCCGGCAAGTACGACCTGGCCTTCGACGGCTGGTCCGTCAACCCGGACCCCGACTTCGTCCTGTCCATCCACACCTGCGCGGCGCTGCCCGCCACCCCCAAGGACACGGGAGCGACGGACAACTTCATCTGCGACAAGAAGTACGACGAGCTGTACGACCAGCAGCTCGCCGAGTACGACACCGCCAAGCGGGCGGACCTCGTCAAGCAGATGGAGTCGCGGCTGTACGACACCGGGTACATGAACGTCATGGCGTACCCGAACGCGGTCGAGGCCTACCGCACCGACCAGATCAAGTCGATCGAGACGATGCCGAAGGCCGCGGGCAACATCTACGGCCAGGACGGTTACTGGAGCTGGTGGTCGGCGGTTCCGGCGGGCTCCTCCGGTGCGTCCTCCGACGGTTCGAGCTCGACGGGCGTCATCATCGGCATCGTCGCGGGCGTCGTCGTGCTCGCGGGCGTCGGGGCGTTCTTCGCGATGCGACGCCGCGCCACAGCCGAGGACCGCGAATAGCCCCCGGCGCACGCGCAACACCCGCGCACACGCAGCACCCGCACACACACGCACACACACGCACGCACACGGGCACACGCGATCGGGCACACGGGCACACGGGCACCCCATGAACGTACGAGCGAATGAGTAGTTCATGACCGCTGAGGCAACACCCTCGCTGGTCGAGGCGGCCGACGGTCCGGTTCAGGCCGGGCCGTCGGTCCGCGGGCCACGGGCGCGTACCACCACCGCATATCTGCAGTACGTGGCGGGCAAGCTGGGCGGCGCGGCCGTCTCGCTGCTCGCCGTCCTCGTCACCAGCTTCTTCCTCTTCCGGCTCATCCCCGGCGACCCGGTGAAGTACATGACCGGCGGCCGTCAGGTCTCCGCAGAGCAACTCGCTCACTACCGGAAGGAGTTCGGGCTCGATCTGCCGCTGTGGGAGCAGTTCACGGACTACTGCGGGAAAGCGCTCACCGGCGACCTGGGCACCTCGTACCAGTTCCGGACCCCCGTCATCGACAAGATCACCGAGGCACTGCCGAACACCCTCCTGCTCACCGGCACGGCGTTCGTCCTCTACACCGCGCTCGGCATCTTCATCGGCACCCGCTCCGCCTGGCGCAACGGCGGGCTGAGCGACCGCCTCAACACCGGTCTCGCCCTGACGCTGTACTCCATCCCGTCGTTCTGGCTCGGGCTGCTGCTCATCATCGTGTTCTCGGTGGGCATGGGCCCGATCCCTGGTCTGTTCCCGACCGGCGGCATGGAGTCCGGGGGCAAGGAGGGCTTCGCGTACGTCGTCGATGTCGCCCACCATCTGATCCTGCCGGTGGTGACACTGGTCGCCGTCGAGTACGGGCAGACCCTGCTGGTCACACGCTCGGCGCTGCTCGACGAGATGGGCGGCGAGTATCTGACGACGGCCCGCGCCAAGGGCCTGCGGGACGATCTCGTACGCCGCCGCCACGCCGTGCCGAACGCGCTGCTGCCCACGGTCACCCTCATCTTCATCAACCTCGGCCGGACGGTCGCGGGCGTGATCCTCGTCGAGACCGTCTTCTCCTGGCCGGGCCTGGGCGGACTCTTCTACCAGGCGCTGAGCGTGCCCGATCTACCACTGGTGCAGGGGCTGTTCTTCGTCTTCGCGTCGGCGGTGATCGTGATGAACACGCTGGCCGATCTGATCTATCCGCTGCTGGACCCACGGGTGGGCCGATGACCACGACCGAGTCGGACGGGCCGATGACAACCGAATCCACGGCGGCCGAGCAGGCCTCTCCGGCAACGGCGAAGAGCCCGCGCACCCTCGCCCGGCAGCGCCGCCGCCACTCCGCCGCCCGCTTCTGGCAGCGGTACCGCACCCACCGGGCGGGCGTCTTCGGACTCGCCGCCCTCGCCCTCTTCGCGCTCATCGCCCTGACCGCGCCGCTGACCGTCGGCTCGGACGTGCAGAGCGTGACCAACGCGCCGGGCCGGCCGATGGAGAGCCCGAGCTCCCAATTCCCCCTGGGCACCGACCAGTTCGGGCGTAATCTGCTCGGGCTCGTGGTGTGGGGAGCCCGGGTCTCGCTGCTCGTCGGGCTGCTCGCGGCCGTGCTCTCCGTCGCGATCGGCGCGCTGATCGGCATCACCGCCGGGCACTTCCGTGGCTGGTACGCGACCGTGATCATGCGCATCACGGACTGGTTCCTGGTCATGCCGACCCTGGTGCTCGCGATCGCGCTGATGACCGTGATGTCCCGCTCGATCGGCACGATCATCCTGGCGATCGGCGTCACCACCTGGCCGACGACGGCCCGTCTGGTGCGCGCGCAGACCCTCGCCGTGGAGTCGCGGCCGTACATCGAGCGGGCGAAGGCGCTGGGCGGCGGACACTGGCACATCATGTCCCGGCACGTCCTGCCCAATGTGATGCCGCTGGTGCTGGCGCAGACGACGCTGATCATCTCCTCCGCGATCCTCGCCGAGGCGACCCTCGCCTTCCTCGGGCTCGGCGATCCGACGGTGGTGTCCTGGGGCGGGCTGCTCCAGGACGCGCGGGAGGCCGGCGCGGTCAGTGCGGGCAAGTGGTGGTACCTGGTGCCGCCGGGGGTCGCGATCGCGGTGGTCGCGCTGGCGTTCACGCTGTGCGGGCGCGCGGTCGAGTCGGTCCTCAACCCCAGGCTGGGGGTGACCCGATGAACAGTCCCACCGGGAACCCCCTCCTGGAGGTCAGGGACCTCGAAGTGACGTACGCGGGCGGAGCCGCCGCCGTGCGCGGCGTGGACCTCTCGCTCGACGCGGGCCAAAAGCTCGGCATCGCGGGCGAGTCCGGCTGCGGCAAGTCCACGCTGGCGCTCGCGCTGCTGCGGCTGCTGCCCGCGGGCACCCGCACCAGCGGGAAGATCCTGCTCGACGGCGAGGACGTGCTGACGATGAAGTGGGGGCGGGTACGGGCGGTCCGCTGGGCGGGCGCGTCGATCGTCTTCCAGGGCGCTATGCACTCCCTCAACGCCGTGCACCGCATCGGTGACCAGATCGCCGAGCCGATCCTGCTGCACAAGAAGGCGACCCCGGCGGGCGCGAGGAGGAAGACGGGCGAGCTGCTCGAACAGGTGGGCCTGCCCGCCGCCCGCGCGGACGCCTACCCGCACGAGCTCTCCGGCGGGCAGCGCCAGCGCGTCATGATCGCGATGGCGTTGGCCTGCGACCCCCGGCTCGTCATCGCCGACGAACCGACCACCGCCCTCGACGTGATGATCCAGGCACAGATCCTCCGCCTGATCGAACAGCTTGTCGCCGAGCAGGAGTTGGGTCTGATCTTGATCAGCCACGACCTCGCGGTGCTGGCCGACACCTGCGACCGGCTCGCGGTCATGTACGCGGGCCGCGTAGTCGAGGAGGGCCCGGCCCGGCAGGTGTACGAGGCGGCCCGGCACCCGTACGGCAAGGCCCTGTCGGCGGCGTTCCCGCGCATCGGGGACACGGCGTCACGGTTCGCGCCGCGCGGCCTGCCCGGCGATCCGCCGGACCCGTCCGCGCTGCCGTCCGGCTGTACGTTCCATCCCCGGTGTCCGGTTGCGCTGGACACCTGTGCGACGGAGGACCAGGCGCTGCGGGAGGCGGGCGCGGGCCGGTGGGCCGCCTGTGTGCACGCGGGCGCGAGCGTCCCCGAGCCGGGCACTCCGACGGAAAACGCGCCGGGCACTCCCGCGGAAGAAGACGTCAGGAGCAGCACCCCATGACGACGACACAGCCGGCGACAACCTCCGTGACGGCCGCGCCGCTGCTCCGTGCCGAGGGCCTGCACATCGCCTTCCCGGGACGCCGCGGCGCCGCCCACGCCCGTGCCGTCGACGGGGTCGACCTCGACATCCGCCCAGGTGAAATCGTCGCGCTGGTCGGCGAGTCGGGCTGCGGCAAGACGACGCTGGCCCGCTCCCTCCTCGGCCTGGTCCCGCCGACCGAGGGCCGGGTCACCTTCGACGGCAAGCCGCTCGACTACTCCGCACGCGCCCTCAAGGCGTACCGCAAGCGCGTCCAGCTGGTCCTGCAGGACCCGAGCGGCTCGCTCAACCCCCGGCACACGGTGTACGACGCGGTGGCCGAGGGACTGCGCATCCACAGGTACGGAGGTGACGAGCGGGCCGCGGTGGCTCAGGCCCTCTCCCGGGCCGGTCTGCGCCCGCCCGAGCGCTTCTTCCTCCGCTACCCGCACGAGCTGTCCGGCGGCCAGCGCCAACGGGTCGTCATCGCGGGCGCGCTGGTCCTGGAGCCCGAACTCATCGTCGCCGACGAGCCGGTGGCCTCCCTCGACGCCTCCGTACGCGGCGAGATCCTCGCCCTGCTCCTGCGGCTGCGCACCGAACTCGGCCTGTCCGCCCTGGTCGTGACCCACGACCTGGGCCTGGCGTGGAACATCGCCGACCGGGTCGCGGTGATGTACCTGGGCCGGATCGTGGAGACGGGAGGGGTGGAGAAGGTTCTGACGGCGCCTCGGCACCCGTACACCCAGGCCCTGTTGTCCGTGCTCCCGGAGGCCCCGGGCGAGCCGGTGGTCCTCACCGGCGAACCCCCGGACCCCTCCCGCATCCCCTCCGGCTGCCGCTTCCACGCGCGCTGCCAGATCCTGGCGAGCGGCGAGGCGGAGCGGGCGGGCGTCGCGGAGGCGTGCCGGGGTCAGGACCTGGAGGTGCTGGGCGGCGGCGGGGAGGCGCAGGTGGCGTGCCACTGGGCCCGGGCGCGTCCATGAGAGCGACGGCCGGTGCACTCCAAGGCACCGGCCGCCCCAGCCACGTAAACCCCGGCCACCTGGAAGCGAGACCTACTCGGCCTCGTACGCCTCGATCAGCTCCCGCGACCGCTTCACATCGTCGGCGATGGCTTCCAGCAGTGCCTCGATGGAGTCGAACTTGGCCATGCCGCGGACGTAGGCGAGGAAGTCGACGGCGACATGCAGCCCGTACAGATCGAGGCCGACGCGGTCGATGGCGTACGCCTCCACCGTGCGCTCGGTGCCGTCGAACTGCGGGTTCGTGCCGACGGAGATCGCGGCGGGCATCGCCTCGTCCTCGACGTGCAGCCAGCCGGCGTAGACGCCGTCGGCGGGGATCGCGGTGTGCGGGAGGGTCTCGACGTTGGCCGTGGGGAAGCCGAGATCGCGGCCGCGCTGGGCACCGCGGACGACGATCCCCTCGACGCGGTGCGGGCGGCCCAGGATCTCGCGGGCGCCCTCGACATCGCCCTCGGCGACCAGCCGCCGGGTCAGGGTCGAGGAGAAGGGCTCGCCGCCCCCGGCGGAACCGCTCACGTAGAGCTCCACCACCTCGACGTCGAAGTCGTACGTCTCGCCCTGCTCGCGCAGGAAGTCGACATTGCCGGTGGCCTTGTGGCCGAAGCGGAAGTTCGGGCCCTCGACGACGGCCTTGGCGTGCAGCTTGTCGACGAGGACCTTCACCACGAAGTCGGCGGGCGACAGCTTCGAGAACTCGGTGGTGAAGGGGAGGATGAGCAGCGCGTCCACACCGAGCTCGGCACACAGCTCGGCGCGGCGGTGGTGCGGAGCGAGCAGCGGGGGGTGGCTGCCGGGGCGCACGACCTCGCTCGGGTGCGGGTCGAAGGTGACCACGACGGAGGGAACGCCCAGTTCACGGGCGCGGTCCACGGCATGCTTGATGATCAGCTGGTGTCCGCGGTGCACCCCGTCGTAGGAACCGATGGTGACGACGCTGCGCCCCCAGTCCTCGGGGATGTCCTCCAAGCCACGCCAGCGCTGCACTGTGACCGCTCCTTGTCGAACCCGTGTCCGTGATTGCCTCATTCGCAGCTCTAAGGGTGCCATGCCGCCTGCGCTCGGTTCGCATCGGCATCGTGGTGTGACGCATCGCGCACGGTTCAGGCCGGGACCCGTACCCCGGCGAGGTTCTCGATCATGCGGCGGGTGCTCGGGCCGACCACCCCGGCCCACTCCTCGGGGGCGCCGGTGAGCCAGCGGGCCACGAGGGTGGCGAAGCCGGGGACCTGGCGGGCCAGCTCGACCAGGGCGCGGTCGAAGCCGGTGGCTCCTGCCGGGGTGCGGACGAGGAGCCGGCCCGTGCGGTGCACCAGCTCGCGGGTGGGTTCCTCGCCCCGGCGGGCCGCGCCGTCCGCGGCGGCCCGCAGCAGGGTGTCGAGGACGGCCGGGTCCCCCTCGTGGGCGAGCAGCAGGTCCAGCAGCTCGCGCCGCAGCGGACGGGCCTCCGGGCTGCCGGGGGCCGCGAGAACGGTCGCGAGGGCCGCCCGCACCGGTGTCGGGCACCCGACCAGCAGGCCGGTGACCAGCGGGAAGAGCACGGAACCTGTGGCGGGACCGTGTTCGAGGCGCCGGTCGACGTACGCGGCCACGTGCGCGGCGGCCTCGGGACACAGCTCCACCACTTCCCTGACCAGCGCGGCGACGCGGCGGGCGAGTGCGGGCGTGGTGACGTCGGCGAGGGTGCGCAGGGTCTCGGCCGTCTCCGGGCCCGGCCGCCGCAGCCGCGTCCGGAAGGCGTCGAGCACCGGATCGGGGTGCGTGGTCAGGGCGGCGGCCAGCGCGCCGACGGGCAGCTGCGGATCGCCCTCGACGAACCGCTCCAGCGCCTGCGGCAGATACCGGGCCCGCGTCCACGGATCGCGTACGAGGAGGCCGAGCGCGCCGCCGTGCAGGGCGCAGTCGGCGGGACGGGCCAGCAGGGCGAGCGCCGCGTAGCGCAGCAGCTCGCGGTCGGCGTCGGTGCTCGCGTGCGGTGCGGCGCGCAGCCCGTACGCCACCGCCGCCACCCGCCGGGCCGGCCGCTCGTCGTGCGCCCACCGGTCCACCGCTCGGCACACCGCCGACGGCTCCTCCTCGGCGAGCACGGCCAGCAGCTCGTCCCCGCGCCGGTGCGCACAGTCGACCAGCGCCTCCGTCAGGTCGTCCAGGGCGCGCCGCCGGTGCGCGTACAGCAGCGCCTGCGCGGCGGTCGCCACGGTCGCGTGGGGCGTCGCGGGCAGCGGGCGGTCGTCGTCGAACCAGGGGGTGAGGTGGGGCGGTACGGCGGCGGGGTCGGCGGCGAGGAGCCGGGCCACGGCGTCCAGGTAGCGCGGGGCTTCAGCGGTACCGGGTTCAGGGGTACGACGGTGGTGGGCGCCGGAGCCGGTGCGGGACTCGTCGGCCGGGCTGCCGGTGCGCCGGGCGGCGTCGGCCACGACCAAACGCCTCAGCAGGTCGAACCGCTCCGCCGCGGGCAGCGGCAACGCCTCCCAGAACGACGGCCCGAACTCCCCCGGCACGTCCCGGCCCTGCTGCCGCCACGCCACGATCCGCTCGGCGAGCATCCGCAGCACCCTGGCGTACGGCGTCGCGTCGGGCACGCGCCGCAGGACGTCACCGAGGAGGTGGGTGGCCCACCAGACGGGGTTCCCGGGCCGGGCGGGCGCCTCGGGCAACAGGTCGTCCACGGTGTCGACCAAGTCTTCGAGGCTGCGGGCCAGTTCACCGGCGCCCTGTTGACGGGCCAGCAGGAGGAGGGCCTGCACGACGGGGCCGATGCGGTGGCGAGGGACGGGGACGAGGTGGGAGGCGGTCGACGCGGGCGAGGGCGTCCGCTGTGCCGGCACCCGGTCGGCGCGCGGAGTGCCGCGGCCCTGGTGGACCAGGGCGTCCAGGGCCGCTTCCAGGTCCAGGTGGGTGCCCTGGATCCAGTCGGCGAGCTCCTCGTGGGCGAACCGGTAGCCGTCCCCCGCGGGGACGAGGAGGCCCTCGGTGAGGACGGCGGAGGCCCAGCCGGTGGTACGGCCGGGACGGCGTCCCGGGGCGGGCCCCCACGGGAAGACGGCTTCGAAGGTCACGCGGTCCAGCTGGCCCTGCCCGGGGCCCAGACAGCGCCGCGCGGCCTCGTGCATCTGCCCGGAGACCTGGGCGGCGAGCCGGCGTACGGCCGTGCCGCGCAGCCCGTTCGCGGCAGCGAGCCGGACCGCGACGCGCAGGCACATCAGGTCCAGGTAGGCGGCGAAGACCTCGTCCCGGTCGAGCCGCCGGGCTGCCGGTGCGCCGGGCAGCGCGGCCCGCACCTCCGCCAGCAGCCGGAGTGTCAGCGGGTGCCGTGCGTCGGCTTCCACCAGCGCGTCCTCGGGGATACCGGCCCGCGACCGGACCCGCCGGGCCTCCGCCTCGGTGAGATCGCCCAGCCGGACACAGGGCGGAATCAATGGTTCCGCGTCTGCGAAAGCCCCGTGCAGCAGCTCCGCCGGGAACTCCGCGCCCGCCTGTTCCCAGTACTCGGCCCGGCACGCGACGACCAGCCGCGCCCCGCTCACCCGCAGCCACTCGGCCGTCCCCGCGCTCCATTCGGGCAGCCGGTGGGCGAGGGCGGGCGGCATCTCCTCCGGTCCGTCGAGGAGGAGCAGCAACGGCCTTCCGGCGTCCCGCGCCAGCCGGGCCAGCCGCTCGGCACCGATGTCGCCCAGCTCACCGCCGTACCCCTCCGGCGGCAGCACCCCGGCATCCCTGCGCGACCCCTCCTCAGGGGCCGCCACGATCCGTCCCGCCCGCTCCAGCGCCCGGGTGGCCGCGTCCGCGACGGAGGTGTCGGTGGCGAGGAGGTCGGCGCCGCGCAGCCAGAGCGTGGGGGCCGGTTTCGCGCCCCGGGCGCGGCGGGCGGCGAGGGCCGCCAGTTCCGTCGTACGGCCGCTGCCGGGCGGGCCGACGACCCCGAGGACGGCGACGGCGGCCGGGCCGTCCTCGAAGGCCGCGAACTGCCGTACGACACCGGCCCGTTCGACGGTGGCGGGCGCCTCGCCGCCGGTACCGACCGAGGGCGCGGCCTCCAGCCCGTCGGAGCCGACCGAGGTCGCGGTGAGCTCCAGTACCCCTGCCGGATTGAGATCGGCGCCGTACGCCGGCACGGTCGCGGCATTGCGGGCGAGCAGTGCGGCGAGCGGTCCCTCGACGCCCGGTCCGCGCAAGGGAACGGCGAACCCCGTCGCTCGGTGCTCGGTGTGCAGGGCGGTGCCCAGCACCCCGACCACCGCCCCGGTCGAGGCGTCGAGCACCGGTCCCCCGGCCGCCCCACCGCCCGGTCGGAGCGCGTCCGCGCCCGCCGTGCCGATCGCCAACTCCAGGGCCTTGTCGAGGAGATGGGAGCGACGGGTCGCCGCGTACGTCACGGCGGTGCTGCCGAGCACCCGCGCCTCACGCCAGCCGCCCGCGGCGATCCGGACGTACGTACCGGTCTCGACCCTCTCCCGCACGGTGACGGGGAGCGGGGCGAGACCGAGCCCTTCAGTGTGGACGAGGGCCAGATCCGCTTCCGGGAGGGGGGTCACGGCGTCGGCGGTCACCACACAGGTGCGGTCGCCAGGAGCGTGCAGGACGAGACGGACCAGGCCGTCGACGGCCTCGTGGCTGGTGATCACCGTGCCGTGGTGGTCGGCGACGAAGCCCGTGCCACGCGGTCGTCCGGCCAGGTCACAGATGCGCACCAGGACCTCGTCCCGCGTGCGGTCGACGTCGTCCGGTGTCTGCTCGTTCCCCGTCCGCGGGCCCCGTCCCGGCATGCTCGAACCTCCCCGCCGTGCTCCTTCCACCGACGGTAGGCACGAAATGATCAGCGGGACAGATCACGTGGCAAACGCGCCCCCTTCCGCTCCCTCGGTTCACTCCGAGCGCCTGCCCGAAGGGGTGAATACGGGAGGGCGGATGGATACACCCTTGGGTGGGGGAACCGAGGGGGGGACCGTGGAGCGGCGGGCACGAAACCCCGTGACCGCCGCTCCACGGGCAAGTCCCCCAGCATGGCATCGGCCTCAGCCGAGCGTGGGAGTCGGCCTCAGCCGAGCGTGGCAGATCGGCCTCAGCCGAATCGGCGCCTCAGCCGAATACGGCGAGGCTCTTCGCCTTGCCCTTCTGTTCCTCCACCAGCGCCAGGAACTGGCCCTCCGGGTCGAAGACGGCCACCGCACCGACCCCCGCGTACTCCTCGGGGATCTCCAGGCGTACGCCGTTGAGCAGCAGCCGGGCCCGCTTGTCGTCCACGTCCCAGCGCGGGAACGCGGCCGCGGCGGCCTGGGCGATCGGCATCACGGTCAGCTCCTCCTGGAGCTGGTCGAGGGTGCGCGCGGAGTCGAGCTTGTACGGGCCGACGCGGGTGCGGCGCAGGGCGGTGAGGTGACCGCCGACGCCCAGGTCCGCGCCCAGGTCGCGGGCGAGCGCCCGGATGTACGTCCCGGACGAGCAGACCACGGAGACGACCAGGTCGAGCACGGGGGTGCCGTCCTCGGCGACGGCGTCCCGGATGTCGTACACCGCGAACGAGGAGACCGTCACCGGGCGGGCCGGGATCTCGAAGTCCTCGCCCTCGCGCGCCCGCTTGTAGGAGCGCACACCGTCGATCTTGATGGCGCTGACCTTGGACGGCACCTGCATGATTCTGCCGGTGAGCTTGGCGACCCCGGCGTCGATGGCCTCCCGGGTCGCCCTGGAGGCGTCCGTGGACGACGTGATGTCGCCCTCGGCGTCGTCCGTCAGCGTGTTCTGTCCGAGCCGGATGGTCCCCAGGTACTCCTTCTCGGTGAGGGCGAGGTGTCCGAGGAGCTTGGTCGCCTTCTCGACACCGAGGACGAGCACGCCCGTCGCCATGGGGTCGAGGGTGCCGGCGTGTCCGACGCGGCGGGTCCTGGCGATCCCGCGCATCTTGGCGACCACGTCGTGCGAAGTGAAGCCCGACGGCTTGTCGACGATGACAAGCCCGTCGGGCGTCTTGGTCTTCTGCGTCATTCCGCGGCGTCGCCGTCCGTCTCGTCGTCCTCGCCCGGCTTCTTGTACGGGTCCGCGTCACCGGCGAAGGTGGCACCCGCCGAGACCTCGCGCACCTTCGCGTCCGAGGCCCGCGCCTTGTCGAGCAGGTCCTCGATCGTCTTGGCGGTGTCCGGCAGGGCGTCCGCGACGAAGGTCAGCGTCGGCGTGAACTTCACGCCCGCCGCCGCGCCGACCGCCGAGCGGAGCACGCCCTTGGCGCTCTCCAGGCCCGCGGCCGCGGCCGCGCGCTCCTCGTCGTCCCCGTACACCGTGTAGAAGACGGTCGCCTCCCGGAGGTCCCCGGTGACCCGGGTGTCCGTGATGGTGACGTGGGTGCCGAGCCGCGGGTCCTTGATCCCGCGCTGCAGCTTCTGGGCCACCACCTCTCGGATGAGGTCCGCCAGCCTCTTGGCACGCGCGTTGTCGGCCACTGGTCCGTCTCCTTCTTTGCCTTGCTTGTTCTGTCAATCTTCGTCTGTGTGAAGTCTGCGCCGTACCGACAGCAGCTCCACCTCCGGTCGCGCCGCGACGAGCCGCTCGCACCGGTCCAGTACGTCGGTGAGGTGCTCGGTGTCTCCGGAGACCACCGCGAGGCCGATCTCTGCCCTGCGGTGGAGGTCCTGGTTGCCCGTCTCCGCCACGCTCACCGGGTACTTCCGCTGGAGTTCAGCGACGATCGGCCGGACGAGAGAGCGTTTCTCCTTGAGCGAGTGAACATCGCCGAGGAGCAGATCGAAGGACAGCGTCCCCACATACATGTGTGACCGGATGTCCCGCCGGTACGGGATAGATGGCCTGCCAAGGCACTTGGCAGGGACATCAGAACCGTACAACGAACCTCTGGTTCGCTCGACGGGGTTTCCGGGCCCCCTGGGTCGTTCCCCCTGGGGGCATTCCCCCGGGGTCGTTCCTCGGCTGCGGGCCGGTGGGGGCCGTTCGCGCAGTTCCCCGCGCCCCTTTTCAGGGGCGCGGGGAACTGCGTGATCTTTCAAACGGCAAGCTGGCCGACGGTGACTTGTCACCGCCGGCCAGCTCGAACCACCGCGTTACGCCCGCGGCTTCTCGCGCATCTCGTACGTCGCGATGACGTCGTCGACCTTGATGTCGTTGAAGTTTCCGAGGTTGATACCACCCTCGAAGCCTTCGCGGATCTCGGTGACGTCGTCCTTGAAGCGACGCAGACCGGAGATGTTGAGGTTCTCCGCGATGACCTTGCCGTCGCGGATGAGGCGCGCCTTGGTGTTGCGCTTGACCTCGCCCGAGCGGACCAGGACACCGGCGATGTTGCCCAGCTTGGACGACTTGAAGACCTCGCGGATCTCCGCCGTGCCGAGCTCGACCTCCTCGTACTCCGGCTTGAGCATGCCCTTGAGGGCCGCCTCGATCTCCTCGATGGCCTGGTAGATCACCGAGTAGTACCGGACGTCGACGCCCTCGCGCTCCGCCATCTGCGCCGCGCGGCCCGCAGCGCGGACGTTGAAGCCGATGACGATGGCGTCGGAGCCGGTCGCCAGGTTGATGTCCGACTCGGTGACCGCACCCACGCCGCGGTGCAGGACGCGGATGTCGACCTCGTCGCCGACGTCGAGCTGGAGCAGCGAGGACTCGAGAGCCTCCACCGAACCGGACGCGTCGCCCTTGATGATGAGGTTGAGTTCCTGCACCAGACCGGCCTTGAGGGCCTCGTCCAGGTTCTCCAGGGAGAACCGGACACCCCGGCGGGCGAAGTTGGCGTTGCGCTCGCGCGCCGCGCGCTTCTCGGCGATCTGACGCGCCGTGCGGTCCTCGTCGACAACCAGGAAGTTGTCGCCGGCGCCCGGGACGTTGGTGAGACCGAGGACGAGGACCGGGGTCGAGGGACCCGCCTCTTCCACGTTCTCGCCCTTGTCGTCGAGCATCGCGCGGACACGGCCGTACGCGTCGCCGACCACCATGGTGTCGCCGACCCGCAGGGTGCCTCGCTGGACCAGGACGGTCGCGACGGCGCCGCGGCCACGGTCGAGGTGGGACTCGATCGCGATGCCCTGCGCGTCCTGCTCCGGGTTGGCCCGCAGGTCGAGCGAGGCGTCCGCGGTCAGGACCACGGCCTCGAGCAGCTGGTCGATGTTCAGACCCTGCTTGGCGGAGATGTCGACGAACATCGTGTCGCCGCCGTACTCCTCGGCCACCAGACCGAACTCGGTGAGCTGACCGCGCACCTTGGTCGGGTCGGCACCCTCGACGTCGATCTTGTTGACCGCGACCACGATCGGCACATCGGCCGCCTTGGCGTGGTTCAACGCCTCGATCGTCTGGGGCATCACACCGTCGTTGGCCGCCACCACGAGGATCGCGATGTCGGTCGACTTCGCACCACGGGCACGCATGGCGGTGAACGCCTCGTGACCCGGGGTGTCGATGAAGGTGATCCTGCGCTCTTCGTCGTTGACCTCGGTCGTGACCTGGTACGCACCGATGTGCTGCGTGATACCGCCGGCCTCGCCCGCGACGACGTTCGTCTTGCGGATGGTGTCCAGCAGTCGGGTCTTACCGTGGTCGACGTGACCCATGACGGTCACGACCGGCGGACGCGCGACGAGGAACTCCTCGCCACCCTCGTCCTCGCCGAACTCGATGTCGAAGGACTCGAGCAGCTCGCGGTCCTCCTCCTCGGGGCTGACGATCTCGAGGACGAAGTTCATCTCGTCCGCGAGGAGCTTCAGCGTCTCGTCGGAGACGGACTGCGTGGCAGTGACCATCTCGCCGAGGTTCATCATCACGCCGACGAGCGACGCCGGGTTGGCGCCGATCTTCTCCGCGAAGTCGGTGAGGGACGCACCGCGCGACAGGCGGACGGACTGTCCGTTGCCGCGAGGCAGCATCACGCCGCCGACGGACGGGGCCTGCATGGCCTCGTACTCCTGGCGCCTCTGCCGCTTCGACTTGCGACCACGACGCGCCGGACCGCCGGGACGGCCGAACGCACCCTGCGTGCCACCACGGCCACCGGGACCACCCGGACGACCGCCGAAGCCGGGACGGCCACCGCCGCCACCGCCGGGACCACCGGGACGGCCGGCGAAACCGCCGCCACCGCCGGCGCCGGGAGCACCCGGACGACCGGCGAAACCGCCACCGCCGCCGCCACCGGGACGACCGGCGAAGCCGCCACCGCCCGGACGACCGCCGCCGCCACCGGGACCACCGGGACGACCGCCGCCACCGGGACCGCGGCCACCGGGGCCACCGCCGGGACGAGGACTGCCCGCAGCGGGACGCTGCGGCATCATGCCGGGGTTCGGACGGTTACCGCCCGGACCGCCGGGGGCACCGCCGGGACGCGGAGCCTGCGGACGGGGCATGCCGCCCGGAGTGGGACGGGCACCGCCCGGACCGCCCTGCGGACGCGGAGCGCCGCCGGGACCGCCCTGGGGACGGGGAGCACGATCCTGGCCGCCCGCGCCCTGCGGACGCGGACCACCGGGGGCACCGGCGCCGCCGTGCCCACCGGGGCCGGGACGAGCACCACCCGGACGGGGCGCCTGCGGGCGCGCCATACCGGTGGAGCCACCAGAGGTGAAGGGGTTGTTGCCCGGACGCGGACCGGCCGGACGAGCACCGGGACGCGGAGCCTGGCCACCCGGACGCGGGGCGCCCTGACGGTCACCGCGCTCGGGACGGTCGCCACGGCCCTGACCACCCTGGCCGGGACCACCGGCCGGACGGGCACCGCCGGGACGCGGAGCCTGGCCACCGGGACGCGGGGCGCCCGGACGGGGACCTGCGGCGGGAGCCGCGGGAGCCGACGGGGGCGCGGTGAACTCGGCCGCGACCGGAGCCGGAGCCGCCGGAGCGGGCTTCGGAGCGGGCTTGGGACCCGGAGTCGGGCGCGGACCCGGAGCTGCCGGAGTGACCGGAGCAGCCGCGGGGCGCTCGGCCACGGCCGGCTTCGGGGCCGGCGGGCGCGGGGCGGCCGGACGGGCAGCCTGCGCCGGAGAGGGGGCTGCCGGCTTCGCCGGGGCAGCCTTGCGAGCGGCGGGCTTGCCGCCGCCGTTGCCCTGCTGGAGGGCATCAGTCAGTTTGCGTACAACGGGCGCCTCGATCGTCGAGGACGCCGAACGGACGAATTCACCGAGCTCCTGGAGCTTGGCCATGACGACCTTGCTCTCAACCCCGAACTCCTTGGCGAGTTCGTATACCCGGACCTTAGCCACTTCGCTCCTTTTAGGTCCGGGTTGCGTCCGGACCGTCGCTACTTCATGGGCGTACTCATCGCGTGCTCATCGAGTGCTCATCGCAATCTCGACCTACTTCCAACTCGCGGGGTACCAGGGCCGCACGGGGGTTCCGTACGACACTCCTTACGGTGTTGCCTGCTCGACGTAGAAGCGCAACGCCGCTACGTCGAGCGCTCCCGGGGCACGCAGCGCCCGCGGGAACGCCCGGCGGCGTACCGCCAGGTCGAAACAGACCAGGGCGGGGTGCACATACGCACCCCGGCCGGGCAGCGTACCGCGATGATCGGGAACACATTCGCCCTCGATCGCCACGATCCGCAGCAGATCAGTCTTGGCCGCTCGCTCCCGGCACCCCACACAGGTGCGTTCAGGGCATGCGCGGGCTCGCGTCCGGCCAGACACTCTTAAGTCTACCTCCCCGCGGCGACCTCACCCCTTTGGGGCAAGAATCGAACAGATGCCGCGCATAAAACTGTCGTGATCTAAGCCAAGTGCGGCTCGGATCTATTCCCGGTGCTACTCCCCGGTGCTACTCCCCGGTCCGCCGAGAGGACTCCTCGGACGGCTGCTCGGTGTCCGGACGGATGTCGATGCGCCAGCCGGTGAGGCGGGCAGCGAGGCGGGCGTTCTGCCCCTCCTTGCCGATCGCCAGCGACAGTTGGTAGTCCGGAACGGTGACGCGCGCGGAGCGGGCGGCGAGGTCGACGACCTCGACCTTGGAGACCCGGGCCGGGGACAGCGCGTTCGCGACCATCTCCGCCGGGTCGTCCGACCAGTCGACGATGTCGATCTTCTCGCCGTTCAGCTCGGCCATCACATTGCGCACCCGGCCGCCCATGGGCCCGATGCAGGCACCCTTGGCGTTCAGGCCGCTACGAGTGGAGCGGACGGCGATCTTCGTACGGTGACCGGCCTCACGCGCGATCGCGGCGATCTCGACGGACCCGTCGGCGATCTCCGGCACTTCGAGAGCGAAGAGCTTCTTCACCAGATTGGGGTGCGTACGGGACAGCGTCACGGACGGACCGCGCACGCCCTTCGCCACCCGAACGACGTACGAGCGCAGGCGCAGCCCGTGCTGATACGTCTCGCCGGGGACCTGCTCCTGCACCGGCAGGATGGCTTCCAGCTTGCCGATGTCGACGAGCACGTTCTTGGGGTCGCGCCCCTGCTGTACGACACCGGTGACGATGTCACCCTCACGGCCGGCGTACTCGCCGAGCGTCGCGTCGTCCTCGGCGTCCCGCAGGCGCTGCAGGATGACCTGCTTGGCGGTGGTCGCCGCGATCCGGCCGAACCCGGAGGGGGTGTCGTCGAACTCGCGCGCCTCCTGCCCCTCCTCCAGGTCCTGGGGGTCCTCCTTCGCCCACACGGTCACATGACCGGTCTCCCGGTCGAGCTTCACGCGCGCGTGGCGGCGGCTTCCCTCGGTACGGTGGTAGGCGATGAGGAGGGCCGACTCGATCGCCTCGACCAGCAGGTCGAAGGAGATCTCCTTCTCCCGCACCAAACCCCGCAGGGCACTCATGTCGATGTCCACGGCTACGCCTCCTCTGCGTTCTCTTCGTTCTTGTTCTTACGGCTGAACTCGACCTGGACGCGCGCCTTGGCGATGTCCTCGAAGGCGAGTCGCTTGGCGGTGGGCTTGCGCCCCTTCACGCCGGGCACCTCGACGTCGACACCGGCGTCGTCCACGTCCAGGATTCGCGCGACCAGCTCGCCGCCGTCGCCCAGTTGGAACTTCACCAGGCGGTCCGTGGCGCGTACGTAGTGACGGTGCTCCTTGAGCTCGCGCTCGGCACCGGGGGTTCCGACCTCGAGGGTGTACTCGCCCTCGCCCATCGCGTCCGTCTCGTCGAGCTTCGCCGAGAGCGCGCGGCTCACATCGGCGATCGCGTCCAGATCGGCGCCTTCGTCGGAATCGACGACGACACGCAGCACCCGCTTGCGTCCGACCGAGTCCACTTCGACCTCTTCGAGGTCGAGTCCCTGAGAGCTGACGAGCGGTTCCAGCAGTTCTCGCAGCCTCTCGCTCTGGGTGGTGCTCATCCGGGTGACTCCTCGGCCGCGTGTGCTGTTGTGGGTTGGTCGCGTGTCTGGTCAAAGGGTATCCGGTCGCAGGGGGTGTTGCCGTCCACGTGTCCTCGCCCCCGCCACCCCTTCTCCCATCAAGGGCGCGGGGCTGTGACATTGTGCGGCTCCGCCGCGTGGGCGCGATCAGCCCCCACCCATCCGCGGCCTTACGGGACGGGACGGGCAGGGGCGGCGGGGGGCGAGGAACGGGGCAGGGCCCTGCCTGGGTGAGCCGCTGGCCAACGAGCGGGTGGGGCCCGGGTACCGTGATCGCGGGCGTGCCGCCCTCCCGTTCGTACGAGCCTTCCGAGGACGTCTGCCGTGCCGTTCACCCTGCCGCCGCGCACCCCCTCGGGGCCGCGCCGAAGGAGCCTGCTCGCGTCCGCCGCGGGCACCTTCGTGCTCGTGGGCTGTTCCGCCCCCGAGTCGTCCACCGACACCACGGGCAAAAGCCCCTCGGTCACGGATCGCGCACGCGCGCGTGCGGCCCGCGACAGCGACACGCTCGCCGCACGGTATGCCGCCGTGATCACCGCCCATCCGTCGCTGGCCGAGCGGCTGAGCCCACTGCGGGCACAGGTCGTACGGCATGCGGAGGCGTTCGGGGGTTCTGGGAGTTCCGGGAGTTCCGGGAGCCGGCCCTCCGCCTCCGCTTCCGCCTCCCCATCGGCTTCCGTCTCCGCGCACCCGAGCCTCTCCCCCACCGTGCCCGCCGGCGAGAAGGACGCCCTCGCCGACCTCTCCTCCGCCGAGCGCACCCTGGCGGACCAGCGCACGAAGGCCCTGCTGGAGGTCCCGGGAGAGCTGGCCAGGCTGCTGGCCTCGGTGGCGGCGGCCGGAGCCGTGCACGCGTTTCTGCTGACAGAGGGGGCCAAGTGAGCACACCCAAGGCCGCAACGGAAGCCGAGGTCACCGCCCTGCAGGCCGCGCTCGCCGCCGAGCACGCCGTCGTCTACGGGTACGGAGTCGTCGGCGGCAGAATCGGCGAGGGGCGGCAGGCCGAGGCACGATCGGCGTACGACGCCCATCGGGCGCGGCGCGACGAGCTGGCGCGCGCCGTACGGGACCTGGGCGGAAAGCCGGAGGCCTCGGCGGCGGCGTACGCGCTGCCGTTCGCCGTGCGGGATTCCGGCGCGGCCGTACGGCTCGCGGCCGAGCTGGAGGAACGCGTGGCCGGGGCGTACTCCGACCTCGTACGGGCCTCCTCGGGCGACCGGCGGCGTATGGCCGCCGAGGCGTTGCGCGAGGCGGCGGTGCGGGCGGTGCGCTGGCGCGGGGAGAGCGTAGCCTTCCCTGGTCTCGCCGAGCGAGCGGCCACCCCGGCCGCGGCGGCGCCCACGCACACGTAACGCGGCCCGGACAACCCGAACGACCCGAAACAACCCAGCCGACCCAGCCGACCCGGACGACCCGGACGACCCGGACGACTCGGACGACCTCGAAGGGAACACCTCGCGCATGGACTCGCGCATGGCTATCGAACCGCCGCAGCGCCTGGTACGGGCACTCGGCGAGATGCGGCGGAGCGGGTCCGACGGGACGAGCGAGTGGCTGGACAAGCTGCCCGTACTGGTGCAGCAGGCCGTCGATCTACGCGAGTTGACCGTGGAGCGGGTCCAGGCACCCGGCGGACGCAGCAGCCTGGTCGTGCTGGTCCGGCGAGCCGACGGGACGCCCGCCGTGCTGAAACTGGCGCCGGAGCGGGCGCGTCCGGAGAGCGAGCAGGCCGCGCTCGCCCACTGGGGCGGGCGGGGCGCGGTACAGCTCCTCGATCCCGGCGAGGCGCAGGGCGATGCACGGGGCGATGCTCAGGGCGGCGCCCACGGCGTGCTGCTGTTGGAGCGGTTGCGTCCCGACTTGTCCGTGCGTTCGCTGCCGGAGGCCAAGGCGCTGCTGGAGGCGGCCGGGACGCTGCGGCGGCTGTGGGTCGAGCCGCCCGTCACCGATGTCTTCGAGACCGTCGCCGAGCGGACGGGGCGCCAGGCCGAGGCGATGCGGGCGACGGCGAGCACCGATGACGAGGTCGCGGCGCTGGTCGACGCGGCGCTCGCGGCCCGCGAGGAACTGCTCGCCGACCCGCCCGAGGAGCGGCTGCTGCACGGCACCTTCCGGCAGAGCAAGGTGCTGGCCGGTGAACGGATGCCATGGCTGGCGGTCGGCCCGGACCCGGTGGTCGGCGAGTGCGCCTTCGATCTGGCCCGGCTGGTCCGGGACCGGGTGGAGGATCTGATCGCGTCCCCGTCGGGGTCTTCGATCACCCGCCGGCGGGTGAAGCGGCTCGCCGAGTCGCTGGAGGTGGACCAGGAGCGGCTGCGGGGCTGGACCCTGTTCCGGGCGGTCGAGTCAGGGGTGCGGGCGCGGCGCGTCGGGCGTCCGCAGGATGCCGAGCTGCTGCTGGAGTTCGCGGGCTGGCTCTGACTCGGTTTCGGTTCCAACCGTCCCGCGCCGCGGTGAGTTTGAGGGCCGGCACCGGGCAGTCGGCGGCGGCTCTGCGGGCGCGTTTCAGGGTGATGGGCGGGAGGGGGACCTCGGCCAGGAGCGGGTAGCCCAGCCGCCGCCAGCGTCACCGCCGCCGCGGCCGCCGTACGCCGTGCCCCTCTGCGGACCGCCGCGGCGGCCCCCCCGCTCGCTGCCTGTCATGGCTGCTCCCCTCCGAATGACGCTCTGTCACGTCCTACGGTCGGGGAGCACCCTGAGAGAAGTCTGTGAGGCGCCCATACCCCGGGAAGAAGTCTCTGAGAGACGCCTTTAATTACAGACTTCAAGCAATCCCGTACTCCGGCTACGCCGTCAGGCGGGCGATCGCCTCGTCCACGGTCAGCTCCTCGCGCTCACCGGTACGACGGTCCTTCAGCTCGAGGACGCCCTCGGCCGAGCGCCGTCCGGCCACCAGGATCTGCGGTACGCCGATCAGCTCGGCGTCCGTGAACTTCACGCCCGGGGAGACCCCGGCCCGGTCGTCCACCAGGACGCGGACGCCCGCGGCGCCCAGCTTCTCGGAGACGTCCAGGGCCAGCTCGGTCTGCAGGGCCTTGCCCGCGGCGACGACGTGGACGTCGGCGGGAGCGATCTCCTTGGGCCAGCACAGGCCCTGCTCGTCCGCCGACTGCTCGGCCAGCGCCGCGACCGCGCGGGAGACACCGATGCCGTACGAGCCCATGGTCACGCGGACCGGCTTGCCCTGCTGGCCGAGGACATCGAGCTGGAAGGTGTCGGCGTACTTGCGGCCGAGCTGGAAGATGTGGCCGATCTCGATGGCGCGGTCCAGCTTGAGGCCGGTGCCGCAGGACGGGCAGGGGTCGCCCTCCTCGACGACCACGACGTCCAGGTAGTCGTCGACCTCGAAGTCGCGTCCGGCGACGACGTTCTTCGCGTGCGTGTTGGTCTTGTTGGCGCCGGTGATCCAGGCCGTGCCGGGGGCCACCCGCGGGTCGGCGATGTAGCGGACCTTCTCCAGGCCCTGCGGGCCCACATAGCCGCGTACGAGGTCGGCGCGGCCCTCGAAGTCCTCGGCCGTCACCAGTTCCACGACGGCGGGCGCGAGGTGCTCGCCCAGCTTGCCGAGGTCGACCTCGCGGTCACCCGGGACGCCTACGGCCACGATCTCGCCGTCGACCTTGACCAGGAGGTTCTTGAGGGTGGCCGAGGCCGGCACACCGAGGTGCTGGGCGAGCGTCTCGATGGTGGGGGTGTCGGGGGTGTCCAGCTCCTCGACCGGGCCGACGCCCGAACCGTCCACCGGCTTCAGGGCGAAGGTGACGGCCTCCGTGTTCGCCGCGTAGTCGCAGGCGGGGCAGTCCACGAAGGTGTCCTCACCGGCTGCGGCGGGGGCCAGGAACTCCTCCGACGCCGAGCCGCCCATGGCGCCCGAGACGGCGGACACGATGCGGTAGTCCAGGCCCAGGCGGGCGAAGATCTTCTGGTAGGCGGCGCGGTGCAGCGCGTACGACTCGGCCAGGCCCTCGTCCGTCGTGTCGAAGGAGTACGAGTCCTTCATCTGGAACTCACGGCCGCGCAGCACGCCGGAGCGCGGGCGGGCCTCGTCCCGGTACTTCGTCTGGATCTGGTAGAGCATGACCGGCAGGTCCTTGTAGGACGCGACCTGGTCCTTCACGACGAGCGTGAAGATCTCCTCGTGGGTCGGGCCGAGCAGGTACTCGGCGCCCTTGCGGTCCTTGAGGCGGAAGAGGAGATCGCCGTACTCCTCCCAGCGGGCCGACGCCTCGTACGGCTCCTTGGGCAGCAGGGCCGGGAGGAGGACCTCCTGTGCCCCGATGGCGTCCATCTCCTCGCGCACGACCCGGGAGATGTTGTCGAGGACCTTCTTGCCCAGCGGCAGCCAGGTCCAGATGCCGGCGGAGTTGCGGCGCACGTAGCCGGCGCGGACGAGCAGCTTGTGGCTGAGCGTCTCGGCGTCCGCCGGGTCGTCACGCAGTGTCTTGACCATCAAACGGGACATGCGCTGGACCTGGGCCATGATTCTCGACTCCTGCTGCGTAAGGGTGGTGCCTAGGAGGTTAGCCGGGCGGCCCAGCCCGGTGGAAATCGGTTACGGCGGCGCGGCGAGCGTATGTGCCGGCCAGCGGGTGCCCGGCCGGAGGGCAGACCCAGCCGCTCAGCGCCTGCGCAGTGGCAGTGGGGCGCCCATCACGGCGTACGGCTTCGACGCGCTCGGGAAGAGGACCGGGCGCGCGAGATCCTCGTACCCGAGCGAGTGGTACAGGCCCCGGGCCGGGCTGTCCGTGTCGATGGCGGAGAGGATCGAGCGGGGTTCGGTGGAACTGTCCGTGATGCCGGTGATCAGGGCACGGCCGACACCGCGGTTCTGGTAGTGCGGGTGGACGTGCAGTTCGGTGATCACGAAGGAGTCGTCGAGCCAGAAGTCGTGGCCCTGGGCACGCAGATACGGTTCGACGACGGTGGACCACCAGTGCGTACGGTCGTTGGGCATGCCGTAGACGAAGCCGACGAGCCGTCCGTCGATGGTGGTGGCGCCGAGGGCACGGGCTCCCGGGTAGGTGAGGTGCCGCAGCACGATCTGCCGGCGTACGGCGACCTCGTCGGCGTCGAGTCCGAAGGCGAGGGCCTGCACGGCGAGCGCCTCGTCGACGCGCGTGGCGAGATCCAGCGGGCCGATGACCACGTCGTCGGGGTTGCGGGGGCCCTGACCGGGAATACGCAGCATGCCCGGGAGACTACCGGGGCGCTTCGCTGGACTGCGCCGCGGACTACGGGTTGTCGTTCGGCCGCGGGCCGCGCCGTGGCCGGCCGCGCCCACGCGGCGGAGCCGCATATGTGGCCGCCTCACGCCGCTGAAGGGGCGGCTAGAACAGCACGCTCATGAACGCGCCGATCTCCTGGAAGCCCACGCGGCGGTACGCCGCCCGGGCCGCGGTGTTGAAGTCGTTCACGTAGAGACTCACGACCGGGGCCACGTCGGCGAGGGCGTAGCGCAGTACGGCGGCCATGCCGGGGGCGGCCAGACCCTGTCCTCGGTACTGGGGGGCGACCCACACCCCCTGGATCTGGCAGGCCCGGGGGGTGGCGGCGCCGATCTCCGCCTTGAAGACGACCTTGCCGTTCTGATCGAGGCGGGCGAACGAACGGCCGGAGCCGACGAGTTCGGCGACCCGGGCCTGGTAGAGCAGGCCCCCGTCACCGGCGAGTGGCGAGACGCCGACCTCCTCGGTGAACATCGCCACGCACGCCGGCATGATCGTCTCCATCTCGTCCTTGCGGATGCGACGGACGTAAGGATCCGGGGCGATGTCGGCGGGGACCCGGTCGGTGACCATCAAGGGCTGGTGGGCGCGGACCTCGCGGGCCGGGCCCCAGCTCGGTTCCAGCAGCCGCCACAGCTGGGCGGTGGCCTCGACGGGCCCGACGATCGAGGAGCAGCGACGGCCCGCCCTTCTCGCCCGGTCGGCGAAGCCGCGGACGGCGCGCGGGGTGGCGCAGATCGGGACCAGGTTGGCGCCCGCGTAGCAGAGGGACTGGAGCATGCCGTCCTCGTACCAGCCCCACATCTCGCCGCCGAGGCGCCACGGGTCGAGGCCCGCGACGTGTATCCGGGACGCGACGAAAGCGTTCGCGACCGGCTCGCGGTCGAGGACGGCGAGCGCGGCGTCCAGGTCACTCGGTTCGAGGACCCTGGTGGTGGTCTGGGTCAACAACGGGGCGGCTCCATCACTCCTTGCGGGCAACGACAGCGCGTCGCACACCCTGTTAGCGTCGTCGTGTGCTCGTTTGTGAGCACCGGTCAGGGCTTGACCGTCGCATCACTGCGAGAAGCCCCCCCGGGGCGGAGTCACACGGTCTGCTGATCTCCGTACTTTAGCCGGAGATGCCGAGGAGCACCGCACGCAAGGGACCCGGGCGCCACCTCCGGAGGGGCACCCGGGTCCCTTGCGCCACAGGGCGCGTCAGCCGGCGACGGACACCGAAGGCTCGCCGGAGGTGACCCCGTCGGCCTCCATCTGCTCGGCGAGCTTCATCGCTTCCTCGATGAGGGTCTCGACGATCTTCGACTCGGGCACCGTCTTGATGACCTCACCCTTGACGAAGATCTGGCCCTTGCCGTTGCCGGAGGCGACGCCGAGGTCGGCCTCGCGGGCCTCGCCGGGACCGTTCACGACGCAGCCCATGACGGCGACGCGCAGCGGGACCTCCATGCCGGTCAGACCGGCGGTGACTTCCTCGGCCAGCTTGTAGACGTCGACCTGGGCGCGCCCGCAGGACGGGCAGGAGACGATCTCCAGGCCGCGCTGCTTGAGGTTCAGCGACTCCAGGATCTGGAGGCCGACCTTGACCTCCTCGGCCGGCGGGGCCGACAGCGAGACGCGGATCGTGTCGCCGATGCCCTCGGAGAGCAGCGCTCCGAAGGCGACCGCCGACTTGATCGTGCCCTGGAAGGCGGGGCCCGCCTCCGTCACGCCGAGGTGGAGGGGGTAGTCGCAGGCGGCGGCCAGCTGGCGGTACGCGTTGACCATGACGACCGGGTCGTTGTGCTTGACCGAGATCTTGATGTCCCGGAAGTCGTGCTCCTCGAAGAGGGAGGCCTCCCAGAGGGCGGACTCGACGAGCGCCTCGGGGGTCGCCTTGCCGTACTTCTGGAGGAGGCGCTTGTCGAGCGAGCCCGCGTTGACGCCGATCCGGATCGGGGTGCCGGTGTCCTTCGCGGCCCGCGCGATCTCCTTGACCTGGTCGTCGAACTGCTTGATGTTGCCGGGGTTCACGCGGACGGCCGCGCAACCGGCGTTGATCGCCGCGAAGACGTACTTCGGCTGGAAGTGGATGTCCGCGATGACCGGGATCTGGGACTTGCGGGCGATGGTGGCGAGGGCGTCGGCGTCGTCCTGCGTGGGGCACGCCACGCGCACGATCTGGCAGCCGGAGGCCGTCAGCTCGGCGATCTGCTGCAGCGTGGCGCCGATGTCCGACGTACGCGTCGTAGTCATCGACTGCACCGAGACGGGTGCGTCTCCACCCACGGCCACGGTTCCGACCTGGATCTGCCGGCTCTTCCGACGCTCGGCGAGCTTGGTCGGAACGGACGGCATGCCGAGAGAAATCGCAGTCATCTGCTGTGCAACCCCAAGTTGTGGATCAAGGTCCCGGAATCGTGGGCTCCAGGCTCCGAGATTACGGCACAGAGGTGAACGGAAGCACACAGCGTCCTGGAGGTCCACCCGATGGCGTCCAATGGCGGTCGGCCTGGCATGGGTCCCGCTCCGCAGGGTCATGCTGTGATGATGTGCTCGCGGCACCCGAGGGGAAAGGGGGAGGTATGTCGGACTCAGCGGACTTGGCGTTGGCGCATTGCCTGGCCAACCAGGCGGATGCCATCGCACGTCGCCACTTCTCGGCCGTCGGGCTCACGGTGCGGGTCAAGAGCGACGGAAGCCCGGTCACCGACGCCGACCGGGACATCGAACACGCCCTGCGCTCCATGATCCGCCGGCAGCACCCTGACGATGCCTTCCTCGGCGAGGAGTCCGGCGCCGACGGGCGCGGCAGCCGCCGCTGGATCATCGACGGCATCGACGGCACCGCGAGCTTCCTCGCCGGAGAACCGGAGTGGAGCACCCTGATCGCCGTCGAAGAAGACGGCGACATCACCCTGGGCATGGTCTCCGCCCCCGCGCTGGGCCGCCGCTGGTGGGCCGCTCCGGATTCCGGCGCTTGGGCTGGACCGTGCCCTTCTCACTTGTCGGCACCTTCGCATCGGCTGACGATCACCGATGGCGGCAACGCATGCGACGCCACCATCGGTATCTGGCCGCCACCGGCCCGGCTGAGCGAGGCGGAACGGGTCATCGCCGCAAGGTTGTCGGCCCACACCGCTCAGACCCGGCCCGCACTCGACTGGCCCATGGCAGACCCCGCTGCGGAACCACCTCGCAAACCGTCCACCGGATCCGGCACCTGCCATGGCGCCCTCCTCGTCGCAACCGGTCAACTGGACGCTTTCCTTCTGCTGGGTGCCGGCCCCTGGGACATCGCCGCGCTGGTTCCCATCGTCCAGGAGGCCGGGGGCGTCTTCAGCGACCTCGCCGGTCGACAGCGCATCGACACCGGCGAGGCACTGTTCGCCAGACCCGGCCTCCATCGACAGCTTCTGCGGATCGCCGCGTCCGGCTGACCTACAGCAAAAACGTACGAGACTCGCGGCTACGGCATACGAATAAGGCGCACCCTTCACTCGTGCGAGTTGCACGAGTGAAGGGTGCGCCTTCAATGGCCGTTTCTCGACAGAAAACGACCGCTTCCCTAGCTGATGCGCACGGGATTGACAACGTCTGCCACTAGGACCAGCAAGGTGAAGCAGACAAAGATCCCAGCCACCACATAAGCCACCGGCATCAGCTTCGCCACGTCGAACGGACCCGGGTCCGGGCGGCGTAGCACCTTCGCCGCGTTCCGCCGCAGCGACTCCCACAGCGCGCCCGCGATGTGCCCGCCGTCGAGCGGGAGCAGCGGGAGCATGTTGAACAGGAAGAGGGAGAGGTTGAAGCCGGCGACCAGGAGCAGCATCATCGCGATCTGCTGGGACGCCGGGATGTCCAGCGTGAAGACATCGCCGCCGATGCGGGCCGCGCCGACCACGCCCATCGGGGAGTCCGCCTTGCGCGGGGCGTTGCCGAAGGCCGCGTTCCACAGGTCGGGGATCTTGCCGGGCAGGGAGACCAGCGACTCGACGCCGTTCTGCATCATGTCGCCCATGCGGTTCACGGACTGCCCGAACGACTGCTGGACGATGCCGGAGGCGGGCGTGAAGCCGAGGAAGCCGGCGTACACGTACTTGCCCTCGACATAGCCGCCGTTGCCGTCCGTCTTGCTGACCTGGTTCTTGATCAGGTGGGCGGTCAGGTCGACCTTCTGGCCCTTGCGCTCGACGGTGATGGTGACGTCGTTGCCGGGGTTGGCGCGGATATCGGACTGGAGGACCGACCAGTCGTCGACCGCCTTGCCGTTGAACCCGACGATCTTGTCGCCGCCCTTGAGCCCGGCGGCCTTGGCGGGCGCGGCCTGGTCGCTCGCGGCGCACTTGGAGCGGTTCTCGCTCTGCTGGATGACACAGTCCGAGACCTTGCCGACCGTGGTGGTCTGGGTCTGCACACCGAACGTCATCATCACGCCGAGGAAGATCGCGACCGCCAGGATGAGGTTCATGAAGGGGCCCGCGAACATCACGATCACGCGCTTCCACGGCTTGCGTGTGTAGAAGAGGCGGGTCTCGTCGCCGGGCTGAAGCTCCTCGAAGGCGGCCGACCTGGCGTCTTCGATCATGCCCCGGAAGGGGGAGGTCGCGCGTGCCTCGATACGGCCGTCCGGGCCGGGCGGGAACATCCCGATCATGCGGATGTAGCCACCGAGCGGGACCGCCTTCACCCCGTACTCGGTGTCGCCCTTCTTCCGCGACCAGATGGTCGGTCCGAAGCCGACCATGTACTGCGGCACACGGATGCCGAAGAGCTTGGCCGTCGACAGATGTCCCAGCTCGTGCCAGGCGATCGAGATGAGCAGGCCGACCGCGAAGACGAGTATGCCGAGGATCATCATCAGGGTCGTCATGCACGAGCCTCCGCGGTTGTCGTCCGTTGTGCCGTCTGTACTGTCTGTGCTGTCAGTTCACGGGCCCGGGCGCGCGCCCAGGTCTCCGCTTCGAGGACGTCCGCGACGGTCAGGGAAGTTCCCGTTCCGGGCGTGCCGTGTTCCTCGACCACCCGGGTGACGGTCTCCATGATCCCGTTGAACGGCAGGGTGCCGTTCAGGAACGCGTCCACGCACTCCTCGTTGGCGGCATTGAACACCGCCGGGGCCGTGCCCGCGAGCTGCCCGACGTGCCGGGCGAGCCCCACCGACGGAAACGCGTCGGTGTCGAGCGGGAAGAACTCCCAGCTCGACGCCTTGGTCCAGTCGAAGGCGGGCGCCGCGTCCGGAACGCGCCCGGGCCAGCCGAGCCCGATGGCGATCGGCCCCCGCATGTCGGGGGGCGTCGCCTGGGCCAGTGTCGATCCGTCCGTGTACTCAACCATCGAGTGGACATACGACTGCGGGTGCACCACCACCTCAATGCGATCGAAGGGAATGTCGTAGAGGAGGTGCGCCTCGATGACTTCCAGCCCCTTGTTGACCAAGGTCGCGGAGTTGATGGTGATCACCGGGCCCATGGCCCAGGTGGGGTGCGCGAGGGCCTCGGCCGGAGTGACGTTCGCCAGCTCCGCCTTCGTACGGCCCCGGAAGGGTCCGCCGGAGGCGGTCACGACCAGCTTGCGCACATCGGCGCGCGTACCGGCCGCCAGTGCCTGGAACAGCGCCGCGTGCTCGGAGTCGACCGGGATGATCTGGCCCGGCTCGGCCAGCGCCTTCACCAGCGGGCCGCCGACGATGAGCGACTCCTTGTTGGCGAGCGCGAGGGTGCGGCCCGCCTCCAGGGCGGCGAGGGTGGGGGCGAGGCCGATGGAGCCGGTGATGCCGTTGAGGACGGTGTGGCAGTCGGAGGCGGCGAGGTCGGTGGCGGCGTCCGCGCCGGCCAGGATCTCGGGCAGCGCCTCACCCGGCGCGTACTCGGCCGCGAGCGCCTCCCGCAGCGCCGGTACGACGTCCTCGCGCGCGACCGCGACCGTCCGCACGCGCAGCCGGTGGGCCTGCTCGGCCAGCAGTCCGACCCTGCCGCCGGCGGCGGAGAGCGCGGTGACCCGGAACCGGTCGGGGTTGCGCAGCACGAGGTCGATGGCCTGGGTGCCGATCGAGCCGGTGGAGCCGAGGATCACGACATCGCGGACTCCGTCCACGGGGTCGAAGACAAGATGCGGATCAGCGAGGGGGGCTGGACTGTCGCTCATCCCTCCATTGTGGCCGCAATGCGACCCGCCCAGGACAGGGCTCCCCTCTTCTCCCCCTCTTCTCTCCTCTTCTGTCCCCATTAGCACCCCGACGTACCGGAGGAAGTGAAATCACCCTTTGTGAAACCATCGTGAAGATCATGTGATAACACTTCATGCACGTCTTCACTCTCACTGGCCGGTGGACGACCGGCCGGGGGCGACACCCTGGGGGGTTCTCATGCGGATACGCACTGCCCTGCCCGCGCTCGCGGGCGTCGTGGCACTGACGGGCACGTTTCTTCTCAGCACTCCGGCGCAGGCGGCCGGCGGTGTGACCATCTACCACGTCTGGTTCGACAGCCCCGGCTCGGACAACCGCTCCAACGCGAGCCTCAACGGCGAGTGGGTGCAGATCAAGAACACCAGTTCGGCGGCGATCTCGCTCAAGGGCTGGATCCTGAAGGACGTCTCGAACCACAAGTACACCTTCCCGAACGTGAAGATCGGGGCGGGCAAGACCATCAAGGTGCACACCGGCAGCGGCACGGACACCGCGGCGAACAGGTACCAGAACCGCCGCGCGTATGTCTGGAACAACACGAGCGACACCGCCACGCTCACCAAGGCGAACGGCAGCAAGGTCGACGCGTGCTCGTGGACGACGCGGGACCCCAGCGACAAGTACTGCTAGCCCATCTTCTTCTGCCGGCTGTCTCTTCTCCTCCCGGCTGTCTCTTCTCCTGCCGGCCATCTCTTCTCCCGCCGGCTTCCTCTTCACCGCCTGCGGCGGCGCCGCGCCCTGGACCCGCTGGGGCGCGCGCCGCCGCGTGTCGACCCGGGCGTGGCGGGGGCTTCGCCGCCGGCCACGGCCTCTTCGGCGTCCACGGGGGTGAAGTCTCCCTCGACCACGCGCTCCGCCGTATCCATCGTCGGTGCCGTGAAGCGCAGATCCTCGACGCGGTCGCGGCGTTCGAGGGTCCCGGGCGCACCGCCCGAGGCGTCCAGGTTGAAGACGTAGCCGACGGACTCCTCCTTGATGGCGTCGGTCATCGCGCCGTACATGTCGAAGCCCTCGCGCTCGTACTCGACGATGGGTTCCCGGCCGAGGGTCCAGCGCAGGCCGATGCCGTCGCGGAGATAGTCCATCTCGTAGAGGTGCTCGCGCCATTTGCGGTCGAGGACGTTGAGGACGACCAGACGTTCGAGGTCGCGCAGGGCCTCGGCGCCGAGTTCGGTCTCGCGGTCCTCGTAGCGGTCATGGATGTCCTGGGTCACGGCCTCGATCAGGTCGTCCGCGGTGAGGTTCGCGCGGTCGCCGGCCACCTCCTCCAGGTCCGCGATGGTGACCCGTACCGGGTACAGCTGTTTGAAGGCGCCCCACAGGCGCTCCAGGTCCCATTCCTCGGGGAAGCCCTCGCCGGTCTCCTGTTCGATGTATGCCCGGACGGTGTCGTCCATGAAGTGCAGGAGCTGTTCGCGCAGATCCTCGCCCGCCAGTACGCGGCGGCGCTCGGCGTAAATAAGGGTGCGCTGCCGGTTGAGCACCTCGTCGAACTTCAGGACGTCCTTGCGGGACTCGAAGTGCTGCTGTTCGACCTGGGCCTGGGCGGAGGCGATGGCGCGGGTGACCATCTTGTTCTCGATCGGGATGTCGTCGGGGACGTTCGCCATGGACATCACACGGTCCACGACCTGGGCGCGGAACAGACGCATGAGGTCGTCTTCGAGGGAGAGGTAGAAGCGGGAGGCGCCGTTGTCGCCCTGGCGTCCGGAGCGGCCGCGCAGCTGGTTGTCGATACGGCGGGACTCGTGGCGTTCGGTGCCCAGCACGTAGAGCCCGCCGAGCTCCTTGACCTCCTCGTACGCCGCCCCGACGTCGGCCGTGACGCGCTCGCGCACCTCGCGGCAGGCGTCTGGGTGCTCGTCCTCGGTGAGTTCGCGCTGCTCCAACTCTGCGGCGATGACCGAGTCGGGATTGCCTCCGAGCATGATGTCGGTGCCGCGGCCCGCCATGTTGGTGGCGACGGTGACGGCGCCCTTGCGGCCCGCCTGGGCCACGATCTGGGCCTCGCGCTGGTGGTTCTTGGCGTTGAGCACCTCGTGCCGGATGCCGCGCTTCCTGAGCAGCGCGGACAGCAGCTCGGACTTCTCCACCGAGGTGGTGCCCACGAGGACCGGCTGCCCCTGGGCGTGCCGCTCGGCGATGTCCTCCACGATCGCGACGTACTTGGCGTCCACGGTGCGGTAGATCTGATCGGGGTCGTCGACGCGCCGCGGGGGCCGGTTGGTGGGGATCGGCACGACCTGGAGCTGGTAGATCTGGTGGAACTCGGCCGCCTCCGTCATCGCCGTACCGGTCATGCCGGCGAGCTTCTCGTAGAGGCGGAAGAAGTTCTGCAGGGTGATGGTGGCGAGGGTCTGGTTCTCGTCCTTGATCGTCACCCCTTCCTTCGCCTCGATCGCCTGGTGCAGCCCCTCGTTGTAGCGGCGGCCCGCGAGGATGCGGCCGGTGTGCTCGTCGACGATCAGCACCTCGCCGTCCACGACCACGTAGTCCTTGTCCTTCTTGAAGTGCTCCTTGGCCTTGAGGGCGTTGTTGAGGTGCCCGATGACGGAGGTGTGGTCGGACTCGTAGAGGCTCTCGATGCCGAGCTGGTCCTGGAGGTACTCGACCCCCCGGTCCAGGATCGCGACGGTGCGCTTCTTCGGGTCGTATTCGTAGTCGTACGTCGCCCGCAGCTGGGCCAGCTCCTCCTTCTCGGCCGGGCGGGTGAAGAGCTCCTCCTGGACGCGGACGCCCTTCATCCGTCGTACGAGCTTGGCGAACGCCTCGTACCACTGGGTGGGCTGGTCGGCGGGCCCGGAGATGATCAGCGGAGTGCGGGCCTCGTCGATGAGGATGGAGTCCGCCTCGTCGACGATCGCGAAGTGGTGGCCGCGCTGCACGAGTTCGTCCCTCGACCAGGCCATGTTGTCGCGCAGATAGTCGAAGCCGAACTCGGTGTTGGTGCCGTAGGTGATGTCGCAGGTGTACTGGGCGCGGCGCACGGCGGGGGTCGACTCGGACTTGATGACGCCGACGGTCAGGCCCAGGAAGCGGTAGGCGCGGCCCATCCACTCGGCGTCGCGCTCGGCGAGGTAGTCGTTGACCGTGACGAGGTGGACTCCCTTGCCGGTCAGGGCGTTCAGATAGACGGGGAGGGTGGCGACGAGGGTCTTGCCCTCCCCCGTCTGCATCTCCGCGACGTTGCCGAGGTGCAGCGCCGCGCCGCCCATCACCTGGACGTCGAAGTGGCGCATGCCCAGGGTGCGCCGGGCCGCCTCGCGCATCGCGGCGAAGGCCTCCGGCAGCAGGTCGTCCAGGCTCTCGCCGCCCTCGTACCGCTCCTTGAACTCCGGAGTGAGGGCTTGGAGTTCCTCGTCGGACAGCGCCTTGAACTCCTCGTCCAAGGAGTTGACCTGATCGACGACGCGCTGCAGCCGGCGCAGCACGCGTCCCTCACCGGCCCGCATGATCCTGCCGGTGATGAAATCCAGACCTTTGCCCGGCATAGGAATTCCCCCAGAGCTAAACGGCGTCCACGAGCAGCCGTATCCAGCGATTGGCCCGCTGGAGAATGTGGACGCCTTGCTGATTCGCTTTGATCACCTCGCGCAGGACGGGGTCGTCGACCACGTCGAGCGCGCTGCGGAAAAGCTGCTGAATGACGGGCCGCTCCCCCGGCCGTCCCGCGTCCAGCAGACCGTCGATGTCACGGAGGTCGATGCGCCGGATCCGTACGGCGTCGAAGGAGGCCACCGGCGGGCGCGGTTCCGTGTCGACCAGGGCGAGCGCGCAGTCGTTGAGGAGAACGGCGAGGGCGTCGCGGTGCGCCTCGAAGGTCTCCGGCGCGGTGTCGCGCAGCTTCTGCGCCAGCGGCTGCACTTCATTGCGGAGGGTCCGCAGGGCCCGTACGAGATCCATTTCATCGAGCTGACGCCACGCGTCCCCGCGGGCGCGTGTCAGCTGTGCGGAAAGACCATGGCTGTATTCTTCGCCGACTCCTTGGCGCATCTGCTGTCCCCGTTCGCCATTCCCTTCATTGTTGACGCACATCTTCGGTGCGGCAAGCTGCGGAAAGGCGAACGGGGACGGCAGTGAATTCCTGAGGAAAAGGTTGGCGAATGGGGTCGGCGAATGGGGCCGGTGAATGAGGTCAGCGAATGGGCCGGCGGACGTTTTCCTTCTCGCTCGGGCCGGGCGTCGCGTCGGCGATCCAGGGGCCTTCCCCGGACGGGTCGATGACGCCCTCCTCCAGCCACTCGTACGTGCCCGCGAGGACGCCCTTGACGACCTTGCGGTCGAGGTCGTCGGTGTTGGTCCACAGGCGGCCGAAGAGCTCGTCGACGCGGATGCGGGACTGGCGGCAGAAGGCGTCGGCGAGCTGGTAGGCCTCGCGGCCGTGGTCGCCGGTGGCCCGCAGGTGTTCGGCGCGGACACAGGCCGCGCTCATCGCGAAGAGCTCGGCGCCGATGTCGACGATCCGGCCCAGGAAGCCCTGCTTGGTCTCCATCCGGCCCTGCCAGCGGGACATGGCGTAGAAGGTGGAGCGGGCGAGCTTGCGGGCGTTGCGCTCGACGTGGCGCAGGTGCGGTGAGAGGTCGACGCCGTGGTGGAATGCGCCGTACGAGCGCGGGAGCTGACCCGGGCCCGCGACCAGCTTCGGGAGCCACTTGGCATAGAAGACACCGGCGTTCGCGCCCGCCTTCGCTTTGTCCGAGAGGGACTTGTCGGGGTCGATGAGGTCACCGGCGACCGACAGGTGGGCGTCGACGGCCTCGCGGGCGATCAGCAGGTGCATGATCTCCGTGGAGCCCTCGAAGATCCGGTTGATGCGCAGGTCGCGCAGGATCTGCTCGGCCGGCACCGCACGCTCCCCGCGCGCCGCGAGCGACTCGGCGGTCTCGAAGCCGCGGCCGCCGCGGATCTGGACCAGCTCGTCGGCCATCAGCCAGCCCATCTCGGAGCCGTACAGCTTGGCGAGGGCGGCCTCGATACGGATGTCGTTGCGGTCCTCGTCGGCCATCTGGGAGGACAGGTCGACGACGGCTTCGAGGGCGAAGGTGGTGGCCGCGATGAAGGAGATCTTCGCGCCGACGGCCTCGTGGAAGGCGACCGGCTTGCCCCACTGCTCGCGCGCCGCCGACCACTCGCGGGCGATCTTCAGACACCACTTGCCCGCGCCCACGCACATCGCGGGCAGGGAGAGGCGTCCGGTGTTGAGGGTGGTGAGGGCGATCTTGAGGCCCGCGCCCTCCGGGCCGATCCGGTTCACGGCCGGGACGCGGACCTGGTGGAAGCGGGTGACGCCGTTCTCCAGGCCGCGCAGGCCCATGAAGGCGTTGCGGTTCTCGACGGTGATGCCCTCGGAGCCGGCCTCCACCACGAACGCCGTGATGCCGCCCTTGTGGCCCTCGGACTTCGGGACGCGCGCCATGACGACGAGGAGGTCGGCGACGACCCCGTTGGTCGTCCAGAGCTTCACCCCGTCGAGGACGTAGTCGTCGCCGTCCGGGACGGCGGACGTGGCGAGCCGCGCCGGGTCGGAACCGACGTCCGGCTCGGTGAGGAGGAACGCCGAGATGTCGGTGCGGGCGCAGCGCGGCAGGAAGACGTCCTTCTGCTCCGGGGTGCCGAAGAGTTTCAGCGGCTGCGGTACGCCGATCGACTGATGCGCGGACAGCAGCGCGCCGATCGCCGGGTTCGCGGAGCCGACCAGGGCCAGCGCCTTGTTGTAGTACACCTGGGTGAGGCCGAGGCCGCCGTACTTGGTGTCGATCTTCATGCCGAGGGCGCCGAGGTCCTTGAGGCCGTCGATGACCCCGTCGGGGATCTGCGCCTCGCGCTCGATGCGGGCCGAGTCGATCTTCGTCTCGCAGAAGTCGCGCAGCTTGGCGAGGAACTCCTCGCCGCGCTGCGCGTCCTCCTCGGCGGGCTGGGGGTGCGGGTGGATCAGGTCGAGCCGGAAGCGGCCGAGGAACAGTTCCTTGGCGAAGCTGGGCTTGCGCCAGTCCTGCTCACGGGCCGCCTCCGCGACCTGACGTGCCTCACGTTCGGTGACGGTGGGCTGGTGGGGTGTTGCGGACATGAGGCTCACCTCGCCGCGCATAGGGATGCCGCGCATAGGGATCTTGGGGATCTTCGTTACCGATCGGTGCTACTCGATCGTATTTACCCGAATCCAGGCGACCCCACCAGTCCTCGCGCGCGTTCGCCTGAACGCGCGCCCCCTGGGTTCGAGCCGATGCCGGCCGATCTCGGCCGATCTCAGCCGATGTCGACCGAGTACGCCTTGGTGTCCAGCCGCCCCGACCCGTGGAAGACCTCGCTGCCCGACTCGACGCCGGAGAGGTACTTGTCGTTGCTCAGCAGCTTGCGGCGGACCAGGGCCTGGGTGAAGTCGTCGAGGTCGAGGGAGGCCTTGGTGGTGTTGGCGCGGCGCACGAAGGAGTAGACCTTCCAGCCGATGTCGCCCTGGTAGATGTCCCACATGGCCCCGTCGAGGCTGACGCTGCCGTACTTGGTGCCGAGGGGGCCCGCGCCACCCTGACGGTTGAGCCAGACCATGATTTCGTCGGTGGGCTGGTCCTGCCAGTCCGCGTTGCTCTTGGCGTGCAGCCACAGGTCGTACGCGACGTTCATGGTGCCGGGGTTGGAGCTGACGGAGAACTCCCAGCTGGTCTTGACCGGCTTGCGGTCGCCGACCCGGATGGGCAGCTCGGTGGATGCCCTGTCCACCTTCCAGCCCCAGTGCCAGCCGAGGACCGTACTGGCGTACGACTTGACGTTGTTCTCCTTGCCGGCCTTGCTGGTCCAGGTGTAGTTCGTGCCCCAGCCGATGGTGTCGCCGGAGCGCGAGGTGTCCCAGACGCACTGGGTGCCGGTGCCGTCGTCCTGTCCCCAGAGGTTGTTGTTGACGTAGTACTTGCCCATCGTGACGGTGTCGAAGGCACCGCACTTCTTGCTGGCCTCGCCCGCCTGGGCGACGGTGACGCCTGCGGCAGCCGCGAGCGCCACCGAGCCCGCGAGCAGGGTCTTCGCCTTCTTGGACAGACGCGGTCGGCGGTGTTGCATCGGAGGTCCTTCCGGGGGACGGTCTGTGTACGCCCTCTCAGTGGCCGCCGGGGGCCGCGAGGTTGCCGCCGCATCGAGAAAGTCGCCGGGAAAGGTTCCGGAGAGCCGCATGCCGAACCCCGGCGCGGGAAACGTTCCGGCGCACGACACTGGAAACGTCCGAAACCCAGCGGCGCACGACACCGCGAACGTGCCCTGGCGCGGCGCGGCGAACGCCCCGGAACCCGGCACCGCGAAGGTGCCGAAGCACGGCACGACAACGGCTCCCGACCCCCACCGCAAGAAACTTGTCGAAGCGCTTCGACAACCTATGGACACCCACCACCCATCGAGCTACTGTCGTGCCACCCTCACTCGCCCTTATCCGCAACGCGCACTGTCGAAGCGCTTCACACAATGCTTGGAGAGCTGGATGGTCACCCTCGCCGAGGTCGCCCAGCACGCCGGAGTCTCGGCGAGCACGGTGAGCTATGTCCTCAGCGGCAAGCGGTCCATCTCCGCGGGCACCCGGCAGCGGGTCGAGCGGAGCATCCAGGAGCTCGGCTACCACCCCAACGCGGGCGCCCGGGCCCTGGCGAGCAGCCGGTCCAACATCATCGCGCTGATGATTCCGCTCCGCACCGACATGTACGTACCCGTGATGATGGAGATCGCCATCGCGGTGGCGACCCACGCCCGCACCCATGGGTACGACGTGCTCCTGCTCACCGGCGAGGAGGGTCCCGACGCCGTGCGCCGCGTCACCGGCAGCGGGCTCGCCGACGCGATGATCCTGATGGACGTCGAGCTCGACGACGAGCGGCTGCCGCTGCTGCGCCAGACCGACCAGCCGTCCGTGCTGATCGGCCTGCCCGCCGACACCTCCGGCCTGACCTGCGTCGATCTCGACTTCGGCGCGACAGGCGCGCTGTGCGCCGAGCATCTGGCCCTGCTCGGGCACCGTGACATCGCTGTCATCGGGGAGGCCCCCGCGGTCTACGAGCGGCACACCGGTTTCGCCGAGCGCACCCTTGACGGACTCCGGTCCCGTTCCCGCGAGTTGGGCCTGCGCGTGCTGCACCGCCCCTGCGAGGGCGGCTTCGACGCGATGTCCCTGACGCTGGCCCGGGTCTTCGACGAGCGCCCGGGCACCACGGGCTTCGTCGTGCAGAACGAGTCGGCGGTCGAGCCGCTGCTCGCGCTGCTGCGCCGGCAGGGCCGGGCCGTCCCCGAGGACGTCTCGGTGATCGCGATCTGCCCGGACCAGGTCGCGACGCAGGCCTCCGTGCGGCTGACGTCGGTGGCGATCCCGGCGCAGGAAATGGGCCGGCACGCCGTGGAGCATCTGATCGCCAAGCTGGAGGGGCACGGCAAGGACGAAGTCGTGCTCATCGCGCCCGAGTTGACGGTACGGGCGAGCACGGGCCCGGCGCCGACCGCCGCCTGACTCCAGCACCTCGGTTTCCGTACCCCGGGCCTTCCCTCGACGTCGCCCCCCTGCCGGGGCACCTCCATGTCTGCACTCCTTCAGGAGCACCCCACGTGAATCAGCGTCTCTGGAACTCTTGAGGATCCTGGGTTATCGCGTGGCCCCGAGGAGTGGAAGCGGTAACGAGCGCGGACGAGTCCGGGCCGATCCTTGGATAGAGCCCGTGAGCGGCGTCACTGGCGGTGACGCGGTGCCGGCGTCTGGACTGTGCCCGGCTCTTTCGGGTCGGGCACACCCCGGGATCGCTGCCCCGCCGGACGCTGAACCGATCACCGCAGGTGAAACACGATGCCAGTGGCGGGACCGCGCGCATTTCAAGCACGCGGCGTGTATGTCAGGTAGAACGAGAGGCAGTCCATATGGTTACGCCCGAGCCAGAATCAGCTTTCCGCGACTTCACCAAGCCAATCGCCGCACCGTTGGAGACCCTCGCACAGTCCTCCCCGACCGTCGGCACGTTCCGTGAGCGGGACGGTGCGCTGGAGTGGAGCGGCCGCCAGGAGACCGTCCGGATCGAGCCCTGGGGCCCGGACGCGGTCCGTGTCCGGGCGCGCCTGGGCGGTCCGGTCCTCGAAGGCCTCCCCGGCGCGCTCCTCGACGAGCCGCAGGTGACCGAGAGCACGGTCAAGATCCAGGACGCCGAAGGCCGGTTGACGGTCGGCGGCCTGACCGTCGAGGTCAGCGCCGAGGGCCAGCTCCGTTTCCTGCGCACGGCCGACGACACCGAACTCCTCTCCGAGGAGCGCGCCCACTTCTGGTGGCCCGGCCCACGCCTCTACACCCCCACGGGCAACGGCCACCACCGCCTGGAGCAGCGCTTCGCCGCGTACGAGGGCGAGAAGCTGTACGGCCTCGGGCAGCACCAGCACGGGCTGTTCGACCAGAAGGGCGTGGTCCTCGACCTGGTGCAGCGCAACGCCGAGGTGAGCGTCCCGGTGCTCACCTCCAGCCGCGGCTACACCTTCCTGTGGAACTCCCCCGCGATCGGCCGCGTCGAGCTCGCGGGCAACGGCACCCGCTGGGTCGCCGACTCGACCCGTCAGCTCGACTACTGGATCACCGCGGGCACCCCGGCCGACGCCCAGCGCCGCTACAGCGCCGCCACCGGCCGTACGCCGATGCTGCCCGAGTGGGCGGCCGGATTCTGGCAGTGCAAGCTGCGCTACCGCACCCAGGACGAACTCCTCGAAGTGGCAAGGGAGTACAAGCGCCGGGGCCTGCCTCTGTCCGCCATCGTCTGCGACTTCTTCCACTGGACCCATCTGGGCGAGTGGAAGTTCGACCCCGCCGAGTGGCCGGACCCGGCGGCGATGCAGCGCGAGCTCGCCGAACTCGGCGTCAAACTGGTCGTGTCCGTCTGGCCGTCGGTCTCGCCGCTCTCCGAGAACCACCAGCTCATGGAACAGCGGGGCTACTTCATCGGCACCCAGTACGGCCCGATGGCGCACGCCGACTGGCCCGACAAGGAGGTCGCCTCCGCCGTCCAGGTCGCCTTCTACGACGCGACGAACCCCGAGGCCCGCGACTTCCTGTGGTCGCGGGTGAAGGACAACTACCTCGACCCGTACGGCATCACGGGCTTCTGGCTGGACGCCTGCGAGCCGGAGCTGAAGCCGGGCTTCCAGGAGAACCTGCGCTACCACGCCGGCCCGGGCCTGGAGGTCGGCAACCTCTACCCCCGTGAGAACGCCCGCACCTTCTACGAGGGCATGCTCGCCGCCGGTCAGACCGAGGTCGTCACCCTCAACCGCTCGGCGTGGGCGGGCAGTCAGCGCTACGGCGCCGCCCTGTGGTCCGGTGACATCGGCACCGACTTCGCGACCCTGCGCCGCCAGATCGCCGCGGGCCTCAACACCGCGCTCTCGGGCATCCCCTGGTGGAACACCGACATCGGCGGCTTCCACGGAGGCGACCCGGACGACCCGGCGTACCGCGAGGTCATGGTCCGCTGGTTCCAGTTCGGCGCGCTGTCCCCGCTGATGCGTCTGCACGGCTTCCGCGACCCGGGCATGCCGCTCGGCCCGGAGATGACCGGCGGCCCGAACGAGGTCTGGTCGTACGGCGAGGAGGCCGGCGCGATCCTGGAGAAGTACCTGCGGCTGCGCGAGCGTCTGAAGCCGTACGTGCTGGACGTCATGCGGGCGGCCCACGAGGAGGGGCTGCCGGTGATGCGCCCCCTGTTCCTCGAATTCCCCGAGGACCAGGCGGCCTGGTCGGTCGACGACGCGTACCTGTTCGGCCCGGACCTGCTGGTCGCGCCGGTGCTCACGGCGGGCGCGACGGCCCGTACGGCGTACCTCCCGGCGGGCGCCCGGTGGACCGACGCGTGGACCGGTGAGACGTACGAGGGCGGCACGGCCGTCACCGTCGACGCCCCGCTGGACCGCATCCCCCTGTTCCTGCGGGACGGGGCGCGGCTGCCGGTGGCGGAGGCGGATTAGCCGCGCGCGGTACGGCTCCGCGGCCCTCTCCGCAGGGTGGCCCGGCCTCAGCGCGACGCGGGGACCGGGCCACTGGCAGACCCCAGACGGGGTTCGTCAACTACTGCTGACCGAGAGGCTGTTGGTCGCGAAGTCCAGGCCGCCGGACGAGGACGTGATCTCGAAGCCGAACTGGAGGTCGCCGATGGTCACGTTGCCGAACCAGCCCTTGGTGTCCTTGATCCACTTGAGGATCGGCAGGACGTCTACGGTGCCGGAGCTGGAGTTCGAGGTGCGCACGAAGGAGAAGACGTCGTTGGATCCGTTGTTGCCCTTGTAGACGGTCCAGGTGTGGCCGCCGAGGGTGAGGGTGCCCTGCGAGGTGCCGAGCGGACCGACGGCTCCGGTCTTGTTCACCCAGAGCATGACCTCGTACTTGTAGCCGGTGTCCCAGATGTCGTACGACGTGTTGTACGCGCCGGACGACGGGACCGTGACGTTGTAGCCGCTGGTGAGCGAGCCGAGCGAGGTGATCGACTTGTTGATCACCTTCTTGGCGTTCGGGTACGACTTGATTCCGCCGGTGTTGGGGTGGTTGGCCCACACTCCCCAGTTGGTGCCGGAGTTCGCCCAGATGCACTGGCTGCCCGCGCCGGAGCCCCAGATGTTGTTGTAGAGCGTGTACCCGCCCAGGCTGGTGTTCCCGTACTGCTCGCAGGAGTTCCAGACGGCTGCCTGGGCGGGGGCGGAGGCGAGGCCTACGGTGGCGCCGAGCGCGAGCGCGGGGGCCAGCAGGGCCTTGGTGATCCTGCTCAGCCTGTCGAGTGTGCGGTGTGCCATGGTGTCCCTTCCATGGGTGGGGGGAAACTGCGGTGCTACTGCGGCCCCAGGGTGAGGACGCAGTCTTCTCCGGCGCTCAGGGAGAGCGGTCGCGCGCCGGCGGAAGTCCTGAGATCGATCCGCACCGTGCGGGTGGGGCGGATGGTGGCCGTGCGCCGCCCGGGGCTCCAGGCCAGGTCGACCTCGGCGCCGAACCGGGTTCGGATGCCGTGCAGTCGCCCCGTCCCGTACGCCGTGGGGAGCGCGGGGAAGAGGACCAGCCGCCCGGGCGTGGACTGGAGAAGCATCTCGATCAGCACGGCGGGGAGGGTGTGGGCGGCGTCCGCGTTGTAGACATGGCGGTTCGGGTAGTGGCCGCTCATCAGGGAGACGTGGAAGAAGTCCCCGGCCAGGACGTTGTCGAGGGCTCCCGCGACCCGCTCCGCGTCCCGCAGCCGGGCCGCCACCAGGGCGTGGTGGAGGTGGCCGTGCGCGGAGTCGTTCTCGGCGCCCCGCAGTTCGAGGGCGCGATGGGCCGCCGAGGCGAGCTCCGGCGTGTCGTACGGGTTGATCTCGTCGAGCGGCCAGACGCCGTAGAGGTGGCTGAGGTGCCGGTGGTCGTAGATGTCGTCGAGGCCGGGCCAGGCCCACTCGGCGAGCGCCCCGTCGGCGTTGACGCGGTGCGGCGGCAGCCGGTCGGCGAGCGCGCGCCAGCGCTCGGCGTCGGGTCCGGGGTGGTAGTCGGCGGCCGTGAGGAGTGCGTGCCGGGCCGCGGAGAGGTCCATGGCGGCGTTGAGGGTGATCCAGCTCGCGCTGGCGGGCCGGTTCTCCGGCGAGTACGACGGCACGATCGCGACGTGGCCCTTCTCGTCGGTCCGGGTGAGGAAGTCCTCGTAGAAGTACGCGACTTCGCGGAGCGCGGCGGCCAGGCGCGGGTCGCGCGCGCCGCGCGTCTCGTCTTCGTCCACGAGGGGCTTCAGGAGCCAGTCGGCGCCCGCGGTCCACACATGCAGGGGGTACTCGCGGCTGAGGTGGTAGATGTGCCCGGACTCGCCGTCGGTGTGCGCGGGGGCGACGACACCCCGGGTGCCGAAGATCGCCCGGGCGTTGTCGCGCCAGTGCGGCAACTGGCCGTGGATCAGGGCCGCGTGGGCCTCGGACACCTCCGGGAGCGCCGCCGCGGCGGCCGACGCCGTCTGCAGATTGACATTGGCGTCGGTGGTGAAGGCCCCCGACCAGGCGGTGTCCCAGTCGCCGGTCCACAGCCCGGTCAGGCGTGGCGGCAGCATTCCGGCGGCGGACAGCAGGTGGTGACGACCGGCCGCGAAGAGCCGTTCGAGCAGAGCCGGGCTCTTCGGGCGGCGGACCAACTCCGATCCGGGAAGCGCCCGTTCGGCCGGGTCGGCGCCCAGCTCCAGGCCTGCCCGCAGGTACGCGGGGCGGTGCAGGGCGGTGTGGCGGGCGAGGAGACGGTCGTACGCGTCCTCGCCGCGACCGGAGCCGGACTGCGGCAGCAGGGCGCGCAGCTCACGGGCCTCGGCGACTACGTCCAGCTCCGCCGTGTGCCGCCGTACCCGCGTGAGCAGCAACACCGAACGCGCGCCCTCGACCCGTACCCCTGACGGCGCGGTGGTCGTCCGGCCCCCGGTGACCACGGCGAGCGTCACCCCCGTGTACGCCCGCTCGGCGCACGGATAACGGGCCCGCAGGGTGAGGAGGGCACCGTCGGGCGTGAGGACGGAACTGTGCCCCACCGCCAAGTCGGCGGGCGCGCCCGGCAATCGGTGGTCGAGCGTCACGTCGCCGGTGAGCTCGTCCTCGGTCACGTACTGGACGATGACGTCGTCCGCGCGCGACACGAACACCTCGCTGCGCCGCCCCGCACACTCGGCGCGGACGACACCGGTGGTGAAGTCGACCTCGCGCCGGTACGCGCGCGACTCCCGCGCCTCCCGGCGCAGCCGCGTCTGGAAGGCCGGGTGGAAGGGCTGCACCCACAGCAGCGGACGCCCGTCGGTGAAGTCCTCCCCCGCTGTGACGTCACCGGCCAGCAACCGGTCCTGGACGCTTTTCAGCCGGTCGGCCAGTTCGGGCGGCCGGGCGTCCGCGCTGCCGTTCGGGCGGACCAGGGTGTGATGGTTGACGATGACCCGGTCGTCGTTCGGATCGCCGAACACCATGACGCCGTGCCGGCCGTTCCCGCTCAGGAAGGCGTCCTCCCAGCGGGCGGCGGGGGCGGGTTCCCAGGTGCCGTGGACGGGCTCGTTCACGAAGCCATGGACAGGTGCGTTCATGAAGCCGTGGACAGACGCGTTCATGGCGCCGCCTCCAGTACGGCCACTCCGTAGCGGCCCAGCTCCACCGCATCCGTGACGTCCTCGCCGGTCAGCAGGTCGCGGTGACGGCCGGGCACCGGCACGGTCACCGTGTCCCGCCCGTGGTGGAGCAGGAACAGCAGCTCGCCCCGGCGTACGGCCTCCACGTCCGCCGGGAGGTGGTCGAGCGGCGGCCGTACGCCCGCGTCCTCGGCGATCCCGGCGAGCAGCGGCCACAGCGCCTCGGGCTCGGGAAGGGTGGACAGGTACCAGGCGCGGCCCTTGCGCAGGACGGCCGGAAGACCGTCCAGCTCACCACCCTTGTACGGGATGAGGGCGTAGGCGTCGTCCGCGGCCTCGATCTCCTCGGACCACAGCGTGCCGCGGAAGCCCTCGACGTCGACCTTCTCGTCGGCGTCGAGCGGCCACCACTCGTGCAGGGTGCGGATGCCGAAGAGCTCTCGCAGCCGCTCGTCCATACCGCCGGGCCGCACCCGGTCGTCCTGGTCGGCGACGCCGGTCAGAAAACCGGAGACGAGGGTGCCACCGCCTCGTACGTACGCGACGAGGTTGTCGATCGCCGCGTCCGTCAGCAGATACAGCTGCGGGACGACGACCAGTCTGTACGCGGACAGGTCGTGCTCGGGGTGGGCGAAGGAGGTGGTGGTGTTCGCCTCCCACAGGGCGCGGTGCCAGGCGCGTACGACGGTCTGGTAGTCGACCTCTGCGGACAGCCGTCCGTCCTGCTGACTCGCCCACCAGGCGTTCCAGTCGAGCAGTACGGCGACGTCGGCGCCGACGACATGGGTGTCCGTCACCTTCTCGCTCAGCAGGGCGAGTTCGGCACCGATCCGCTTGACCTCCTGGAAGCTTCGGCCGCGCTCCCCCGCGTGGCCGACCATCCCGGAGTGGAATTTCTCGGCCCCCTGCCGGGACTGCCGCCACTGGAAATAGCAGACGGCGTCGGCGCCGCGGGCCACGGCCTGGAGGGACCAGAGGCGGTTGAGGCCGGGGGGCTTCGGGTGGTTCACGCCACGCCAGTTCACGGGCCCCGCCGCCTGCTCCATGACCATCCAGGGCCCGCCGCGGGCCTGAGAACGGGTCATGTCGTGGATGAGTGCACCGTTCTGACCGCCGAGCGGGTCGCGCGGGTCCGGATAGATGTCGACGGAGACGACGTCCTCCTGCTCGGCCCACGCCCAGGCGTCCTGCCCCTGCCAGAACGGCATGAAATTGCTGGTCACGGGGGTGCGAGGAGTGTGCCGGGCGACGATGTCGCGTTCGGCGAGGTAGCACTCCATGAGGGCGTCGGAGGTGAAGCGCTTGAAGTCGAGAACCTGGGTGGGGTTGTTCATGTAGTGGGCGTGGCGCGGCGGGAGGATGCCTTCCCAGGCGTCGTAGCCCTGGCTCCAGAAGGCCGTGCCCCAGGCGGTGTTGAGTGCGTCGAGCGTGCCGTACCTGCCCTGCAGCCAGCGGCGGAAGGCGGCGGCCGCCACGTCGCCCCAGTCGTAGGTGCAGTACTCGTTGTTGATGTGCCACATCGTGAGGGCGGGATGGCCGCCGTAGCGGGCGGCGAGGTCCTCGGTGATGGCGGCGGCGTAGCGCCGGTAGACGGCGCTGGAGTGGGCGAAGTGCTGACGGCCGCCCCACCACTCGATGTGTCCGTCCGCGTCACGGGGCAGGGTCTCGGGGTGGAGGCGCCCCATCCAGGGTGGGGGCGAGGAGGTGGGGGTGGCGAGGACGACCCCGATGCCGTTCTCGTGCAGCAGGTCCATGAGCCGGTCGAGCCAGACGAACTCCCTTGCTCCCGGGGTGGGTTCGAGCTTGGCCCAGGAGAAGACGCCGACGGTGACGGAGTTGACGCCGGCCTCCTTCATGAGGCGCACGTCGTCCTGCCAGACCTCCTCCGGCCACTGCTCGGGGTTGTAGTCGCCGCCGAAGAGGATGCGGCCACGGGTGGCACCGCTCAGGCTCGGTCCCCGGCGGGTGGGCGTCGGTTTCTTGTGTGTCGGCATCAGACCGGCTCCCCGCACTGGATGCCGCGCCCGTTCGTACCGAGGTACACGCGGCCGTACACGCGCGGGTCTCCCGTGATGACCTCGCCGATCCAGCCCCACTGGTGGGCGTCGTCGTTGATCCGCACCCAGGTCTTGGCCGCGTCGTCGGAGCGGTAGACGGCGGTGATGGTCTCCGTGGAGCCGACCTGGTAGAGGGCGGGGTAGTCGGCGCCGTCGGCCGCCTTGCCGAAGCCGAGGGTGTACGAGGCCCAGCAGCTGGTGATCTTGGCGAAGGTGGCCCCGCCGTCGGTGGACCGGTACAGCCCGTTCCACTTCACGGAGAGCCACAGGTCACCGGAGCGCCCCGGCGCCGCGACCAGCTTGAACTGGCTGTCGCCGGACGGCAGTCCACCGGCACGGGCAGTGAAGGAACGGCCACTGTCAGTGCTGGCGTATAGCGTTCCTGTGTCGGTGTCGTACGCGTAGAAGAGCGTCGGGTCGGCCGGGTCGGCGACCGGCGTGGCGCCCTTCGGGAAGGAGGAGACCTCGGACCAGGTCGCGCCGTTGTCCGCCGAGCGGTGGGCTGCGTACTTCGTGCCGTCCCAGTGCACGAAGGACCACAGCAGCGTACCGCCGTCGGCACTGGTGGCGATCGGCCCCGGTGCGTTCTTGGCGATGTCGGGCTGGGCCGTGAAGGGCGCCCAGGTCCGCCCGCCGTCGTGGGAGTACGCGCCGTTGCCGTTCTCGCCCCAGCCCGCCCGGACGACGTACGACGGCTTGGCCGCGGCCTGCGCGAGTCCCGTCGCCGACCCGAACACGGGGTTCGTCGCCATGCCGCGCGACGGAGACGCCGTGAGCCGCTCGTGGTACATCACGCCGATGTCCCCGAGTCCGCTGATCAGATGCGCCTCCCCGACCGGGGGCGAGATCAGCCGGCGCACGGCCGTCTCCTCCAGACCACGGATCTGCGGCGCCCAGCGCCTGAGGTCACGGGTGCCGTAGAGGGTCGCGCCGGTCCCGTACACGACGTGCTTCGAGTCGTACGGGTCGAGGGCGAGCGCCTGGATCCACCAGCCGAACTTCGGCTTGTCATTGCCCCAGTTCAGGAAAGGAGTCTCGGACACGTCGAACACAGCCACGTCCTTGAGGGACGCCCAGGTACGGCCACCGTCGGTGGACCGGAACACGGTGTCGCCGTCGGCCCAGCGGTTGTTGGTGGACACGACGACGGTGCCCGCGCGGCAGGCGTCGGTCGCCACGCCCCCATAGGCGAAGGTGTCCGCAGAACCTCCCCCACTGCCAAACGTGTGGGCGGTGCCCCCACCCGTCGTCCCGCCCGGCTTCACCGGGGAGACGTCGGTCCATTCACCGGTGGCGGTGCGCAGCTTGTGCAGACTGCCGTCGGACTGGCCGTTGGGGCCGGGCGCGTCGCCGTACGTCACGTAGAGCTCGCGGGTGAGCTTGTCGTACGCGGCGCGGAGCGGGACCTTGGCGGAGGTGCCGGACGGCTGCCCGGGGACTGCCTCCCAGGTCGTGCCGTCGGCCGTGCGGTACAGGTTCGCCGTGTCCGCGGTGCCGTCGCCGTCGCCCCAGCCGGCGTAGACGGTGCGCCCGGCCGCGACGAGGAACGTGATGCCCTGCCCGGAGGAGCCCGCCTTGGCCGGGAAGGCACTCACGCCTGCCCAAGCGGCACCCCGGTCGGTGGACTTCAGCAACCCGTCGTGTCTGGTCCCCAGCCACAGGGTGTCGCTGTCGCGCGGGTCGACGAGGAGCCGTTCCCCGGCCCCTCGCCCGTCCTCGTTGGCACCGAGCTTCACGTGCAGGTCGCTGCGGGTCCAGGTGGCGCCGCGGTCCTCGGAGCGCAGGACCGCGCCGTTGCCGGCCCACGACTGGGCGTAGGTACCGAGGGCGAGGTAGAGCCGGTCCGGGTGCGCGGGGTCGACGGCCAGCGCCTCGACACCGAGCAGGTTCCAGTCGTCCCAGCCGAGGTGGTCGGTGAGCGGGGTCCAGCGGGCGGCGCGTTCGTCCCAGCGGTAGGCGCCGCCGATGTCGGTCCTGGCGTAGGCGAGACCTCGTACGGAGGGGTGGAACAGCACCCCGGTGACGAATCCGGTACCGCCGATGACGGCGTTGCGCCAGCGGTAGGCGGGCACGGTCGAGTCGGCCGCCGCCGTGGCCTCCGCCGCCTGCGCGCGCCCTTGGAGCGACGGAAGGGGGGTGAACGCGGCAGCGGCCGCGGTCCCGGCGAGAACAGCACGTCGACTCAAGCTGGGCGCGCGCATGACATACCTCGTTCTGTGCGGCTCGGGGAAGGGGGGTTGGGGCCGTCGCGGCCGACCGCCGGACAGGAGCAGGTCGGCCGCGACGGAGTCAGCGGCGTAGCAGGAGCACCTAGCCCTTCACCGCACCGGTCAGCATGCCCTTCTTGAAATGGCGCTGGACGAAGGGCGAGAGGACGGCGACCGGGAGGAGGGCCATGACCATGACGGCCATCTGCACGGCCAGGCCGGACAGTTGGCCGGTCTTGATGGCCTGGCCGAGGCCCACCGGGGCCTCCTGCTTCTGCACGAGCTGGATCATGACGTTCTGCAGCGGCATCATGTCCTGGTCGTTGAGGTAGAGCGAGGCGTTGAACCAGGCGCTCCAGTACCCGACGGCGTAGAAGAGGGTGATCACCGCGAGGACCGCACGGGAGAGCGGCATGACGATCTGCCACAGAATGCGGAAGTCACCGGCGCCGTCGATGCGGGCGCTGTCGATGAGTTCCTGCGAGATGCCCATGAAGAAGCCGCGCAGCACCAAGATGTTGAAGACGCTGATCGCGCTCGGGAGGATCAGCGCGAGATAGCTGTCGGTCAGTCCCAGCGACTGCACCAGCAGATAGGTCGGGATGAGACCGGCGCTGAAGAACATGGTCGCCAGCAGCGCCATCAGGATCCAGCGGTGGCCGAGCGAGCCGATGCGGGAGAGGCCGTAGGCGCACAGGACGGACACAGCCATGGAGAACAGCGTGCCGACGAGGGTGACCAGGATGCTGATGACCGAGGCGCGGGTGACCTGGCCGCCGCTGAGAAGTTCTTTGTAGGCGACGAAGGTGATGCCCTTGGGCACCATCACCAGGCCGCCGGCCTCGTCGATGGTCTTCCGTGAGGAGAGGCTGGTGACGATGACGATCCACAGCGGGAAGAAGATCCCCAGGCAGGCGAGGGTCAGCACGAGTCCCTTGCCCGCGAGGCCGGCCTTGCTGGGCTCCTCCTCCCACGTCGGCCGGGGCGGCGCGGCCAGGCGGCCGGGGCGGCGCACGGGTTTGTCGATGACGGCGGTCACTTCTTGTACACCCCCTGCTCGCCCATGAGATGGGCCACCTTGTTCGCGGCGAGGACCAGCCCGAGGCTGACCACACCCTTGATCAGTCCGGCGGCCGCCGCGTAGCCGAAGTCCTGGTTGCGGACGCCGTTCCACCAGACGAAGGTGTCGAGGACCTCCGCCGCTCCTGGTCCGACGGCGTCGCGCTGGAGCAGGATCTGTTCGAAGCCGACGGTGAGGGCGTCACCGACGCGGAGCACCAGCAGCAGGGCGATCACTGGGCGCAGCGCGGGCAGCGTGATGTGCCACATGCGGCGCCAGCGACCCGCGCCGTCCATCGCGGCGGCCTCGTACAGGTCCGGGCTGACCGAGGACAGCGCGGCGAGGAAGATGATGATCCCCCAGCCGGCGTCCTTCCACACGCTCTGCGCGGTGATCAGGAACTTGAAGGTGTGGGGGTCGGTCATGATGTCGAGACCGTCGTACCCGTGCTGCCGCAGCAGCTGCGAGAGGATTCCGGCGCCGCCGAAGAGCTGCTGGAAGACGGCGATGACCAGCACCCAGGAGAAGAAGTGCGGCAGGTAGAGGATCGCCTGCGAGAGCGCCCGGACCCTCGGCCTGACCACGCTGTTGATGAGCAGCGCGAGCACGATCGGGATCGGGAAGTACAGGACGAGCTGGAGGAAGAACAGCACGAGGGTGTTCTGCAAGGCACCCCAGAACGCCGAGTCCTCGAAGACCCGTTGGAAGTTCTCGATGCCCACCCAGGGGCTGTGCAGCATGGAGACGATGCCGTTGTCGCTGATGTACGGGTCGTAGTCCTGGAAGGCGACGATGTTGCCGAGGACCGGCACATAGTTGAAGAGCAGGACCAGCAGGACCGCCGGCAGCGTCATCAGGAGCAGGACGCGGTCGCGTCTGAACCTGAGCCGCAGGCTCACCTTCCCGGAGGGGCGTTTCTCCCGGGAGCCGGTGGCGCCGCCGGACGCCACCGGGGTCTTCCCTGTCGTGTCGGCCTCGGTGCTGCTCCGAGGCACCGTGCTGTGGGACACGGCCGTTCTCCTTGCCTCGGTGCCCGGTCAGCTCGCCGCCGGGCCGTTCTCGTCGAGCAGCTTCTTGTACCAGTCGCGCAGTTTGTCGCCGCCCTTGCTCTTCCAGTCGGAGACGGCCTGCTGCATGTCGCTGATCTTCTTACGGCCGCGGACGATGTCGTCCTCCAGCTGCTCGAAGTCGTTGGAGAGGTTGGTGTAGCGGGTGGGCTCGGTGATCTGCATGCCGTAGAAGGAGGACTTCTTGGTGAAGGCGCCCATCCGCTGCTGCCACTCGACCTGCGCCTTGGCGACCTCGGGGAAGTCGGGGTGGGCGATGGTCGCGGTGGGGCTCGCGACCATGACGTAGGCGTTGATGACCTCGTTGTTTCCCTGGTCGGTCTTGGCGGGAACGCCGTTCTTGACGGTGTAGTGGGTGCCCTCGACGCCGTAGTTGGTGAGCATGTACTCCTTGGTGCCGTACGGCGCGGCGGTGACGTTGGCGACGGCCAGCACGTCACGGATCACGGACTCGGAGGCCTTCTTGCTGACGAAGGCGAAGATGCCGGCCGGCTGTTCGGCCCAGAGGGCCGGGGCACCGCCGTCGTGGCCGAAGATGTCCATGCCCCAGATCTTGTAGTCCGGGTTCTGGGTGGCCTGTTCGGCGGTGCGGCTCCACCACTGCGTGATGTTCTGGGCGTAGATGAGGAACTCGCCGGCCGCGAACTTGGGGCCCGGGTCGGTGGCCGCGCTCTTGCCCAGCTTGGCGTCCGGGTGGACGTATCCGGCGGCGAAGAGCTTGCGGGTCCACTCCAGCGCTTCGAGGTACTCCTGGGTCTCGATGCGGTTGATCAGCTTGCCGTCGACGAGGTTCCAGCCGAGCGGCTTCTCACTGCCCGAGAGCACACCGAAGGACTGGAAGGCGGTCCACTTCATGTCGAGGCAGGCCCACCGCTTGGCCTTGGCGTTGGTGATCTCCTTGCACAGCGCCGTGAACTCGTCGGCCGAGGTGGGGACTTCGTACCCCTCCTTGTCGAAGATGTCCTTGCGGTACAGGGGCACGATGCCGGTGACGTACGGGGACGGCTGCGGCAGGCCGCGCAGCTTGCCGCCGAAGATGGAGCGCTGCCAGGCGTCCGTCGGGATCGCCGCGAGGTTCGGGTACTCCTTGATCGCGTCCCCGGAGAGGTAGGGGCCGAGGTCCGCGAACTTGCCGATGATGGCGCTGGGTATCTTGCCGCCCATGTTCCAGCCGGGGATGACCACGACGTCCGGGATGTCGCTGGAGGCCAGGACCGCGCCGAGCTTCTGGTCGTAGGTGTTGCCGTCCTGGTTCTGCCACTGGACGTCGACACCGATCAGGTCGTTCATCGCCTTGTAGTAGGCATTGTCTCCCTTCGGCGGGGAACCCCAGAACGGCGACATGATGCTGACCTTGCCGCCCTTGCCGAGCTTCTTCGGCACCGAGGTCTTCAGGGCGGCGATGTCGAGCTTGCTGGTGAAGCCGACCGCTGAGCCGTTCTTGGCGGCGATGTCAGGGGTCACCACGTTGGTCGCGACGTAGGCCGGCAGCAGCTTCTTGGCGCTCTTGCCAGCCGAAGTGCCCCCGCCCGAGCCGCTGTCCGAGCCGCCGCAGGCGGCGAGCAGCGGCATCCCTCCCGCGACCGCCGCGGCGGCGACCGCCGTGGAGGCGAGGAAGCTTCTCCGGCTGGGAGCGGAGGTGGCGGAGGTGGCGGCGTTCGGCGTCATTGCGTCAACCCTTCATGGCGCACAGCAGGACACCCGGCGGTGGAGCCGTCGGCTGCGGTGTCTTGAGTGGAACTGGCTGAGCTGAAGCGGTCCTCGGAGGACTGTGTGGAGGAGTGCGTGTCCCCGAGGGGGCCGCTCCACTAGTCGAAGCGCTTCGATGTTGCTGCGAGGTTAAGTGAACACCTGGGGGTGCACAAGAGTCGATTCCAAGATTCCTCGGAGGTGTGGAGGACTGGACCAGCCTCGTCGGGCGCTTGAAATGCCAATGAGGAAACAGAGTTGTTGCGTCGAGGTGTCTTGACACCCACCCCTCGGGCGATCGAGCATCGAAGCGCTTCGAAAGCACCCTGTCGCTCCACCGCAAAGGGATCACCACGTGACCGCACAAACGCCGCCTACGCCGCCTTTTCGCGATCCGCAGCTGCCGTTCGCGAAGCGCATCGACGATCTGCTGGCGCGGCTCACGCTCGACGAGCGCATCGCGTTCCTGCACCAGTTCGCGCCCGCGGTGGAGCGACTCGGGGTGGCCGCGTTCCGCACCGGCCAGGAGGCGCTGCACGGTGTGGCCTGGATGGGCCCGGCGACGGTCTTCCCCCAGGCCGTCGGCCTCGGCGCGACCTGGAACGACGAACTCGTACGCCGCGTCGGCGAGGCGGTCTCGGCCGAGCTCCGCGCGATGCGCGCCCGCGACGACCGGGTGGGCCTCAACGTCTGGTCCCCCACGGTCAATCTGCTGCGCCACCCGCTGTGGGGTCGCAACGAGGAGGGCTACTCGGAGGACCCGAAGCTCACCTCCGCGATCGCCACGGCGTACACCCGGGGCCTGCGCGGAGATCACCCCGACTACTGGCGCACGGCGCCCGTCCTCAAGCACTGGCTCGCCCACAACAACGAGACGAACAGGGACACCACCTCCTCCTCGGTCCGCCCGCGCGTCCTGCACGAGTACGACCTGCGGGCCTTCCGCGAGACCGTCGAGGCGGGCGCTGTGGCGGGCGTGATGCCGGCGTACAACCTGGTCAACGGCCGCCCCAACCACGTCTCCCCGTACCTCCGCGAGCACCTGCGCACCTGGACCGACCAGGAACTCCTGGTCTGCTCGGACGCGGGCGCCCCGTCCAATCTGGTCGACTCCGAGCACTACTTCGACACCCACGAGGAGGCGACCGCCGCCGCGGTCCTCGCCGGGGTCGACAGCTTCACGGACCACGGCACGGACGGTTCGAAGATCGTGGACCGGGTCCGAGGGGCCTTGAAAAAGGGCCTGTTGAGCGAGGCCGACATCGACGCGGCGGTCCGCCGCCAGCTCGCGATCCGCTTCCGGCTCGGCGAGTTCGACCCGCACGCGGACCCTCATGCCGGCGCCTCGGACTTCGACACCCCGGCCCACCGCGCGCTCGCCCGGGAGGCGGCCGAGCAGGCGATCGTCCTCCTCAAGAACGACGGCCTGCTGCCACTGCGCCCGGGTGTGCGCGTCGCCGTCGTGGGCCTCCTCGCCGACGAGTGCAAGCTCGACTGGTACAGCGGCACGCTCATCCACCGCTCCACACCCCTGGAGGGCCTGTACGAGCGCTTCGGCGCCGAGCACGTCGACTTCGCCGAGGGCGTGGACCGCGTACGCCTGAGGACCTCGTCCGGTACGTATCTGGCGGTGCCCCTCGCAGGGGACGCGGCCGACGAGGTGCGCGGCGCCGAGGGCGCGTTGGACCCGGCCCTGCTCGCGGGCCGTACGGACCTCCCGGCCCTCACCACCGACGCCACCGGCACCGACCTCGCGCTGATCGACTGGGGCGAGGGGCTGCTGACCCTGCGGGCCCCCGACGGCCGCTATCTCTCGGTCGCCGAGGACGGCTACCTGCGCGCGTCCGCCGACCAGCCGGGCGGCTGGGTCGTCCAGGAGACGTTCCGTCTCGAACCGGCGCGATCCCGCTCCGGATCCCATGGGAGCGGCCACCTCCTGAGGCACGTCGGGACGGGTGGGCACATCTCTGTCGCCGCCGACGGCGTGAAGGTTGCCGACGAGACCCCGGAGATTTTCGAGCTGGAGTTCACCGAGCGCGGCGAGGACGCCGTGGCCCGGGCGGCGGAGGCGGCCGATGTCGTCGTGGTCGTGGCGGGCAACGACCCGCACATCAACGGCCGCGAGACGGAGGACCGCACCACCCTCCAGCTCCCCGCCCACCAGGAGCGCCTGCTCCGCGCCGCCCGCGCCGCGAACCCGCACACCGCCCTCGCCCTGGTCTCGGCGTACCCCTACGCCGTGGACCCCACCGACCTCCCGGCCGTCCTGTGGACCGCGCACGGCGGCCAGGCGGCGGGCACCGCCCTGGCCCGCGTCCTGGCCGGCGACGTCTCCCCCGCGGGCCGCCTCCCGCAGACCTGGTACGCCTCCGACGCGGACCTGCCCGACCTGCTCGACTACGACGTCATCGGCGGCCGCCAGACGTACCTGTACTTCGAGGGCACGCCCCTGTTCCCGTTCGGCCACGGCCTCGCGTACACGACGTTCACCTACGAGGATCTGGAGATCATCGAGACGCAGGCCGCGCTGAAGGTCTCCTTCACGGTCACCAACACGGGCGAGGTGCCCGCGGACGAGGTGGCCCAGCTCTACGCGCGCGCCGTGCACCCGTCGGTGCCACGCCCCCGCCGCGAGCTGCTGGCACACCGCCGCTTCCACCTCGCCCCCGGCGCCTCGGAGCGGCTGACCTTCGAACTCCCCCTCTCTGCCCTGGAGTTCTGGGACGTGGCACACGGCCGCCCCCGCCTGGAGCCGGGCGCGTACGAACTCCTCGTCGGCGCGTCGAGCGAGGACATCCGTCTGCGCACCACGCTCGACCTCGCCGGCGAGCCCGCCGCGCCCCGCCCGGTACGCGAACTGGGCCTGAACGCAGCCGACTTCGACGATCAGCGGGACACCGAGATCGTCGACCGTACGAAGGTGTCGGGCGACGCGGTGACGCCGACGGCGGCCGCCGGAACGGGTGAACTCGTCTACCGCGCCTGCGACTTCGGCAACGGCGTCACGGAGATCAGCGTCGAGGCGGCGGGCGAGGGCGTCGTCGAAGTGTCCCTGGACGGGGGCCCGTCACTCACGGCCGTCACCGTGAGCGGGACCGGCGATCCCTACGACTACACCACCACGGCGGCCGGTTTCACAGCGACCGATGTGCACGACGTACGCCTCAGGCTGCGCGGCCCACTGCGGCTCGCGCGGGTCGGCTTCTCCGGCTGAGGGTCCGGACAGGCCGACCACCAGGGGCCCGGCACCGGAAGGCATCGGTGCCGGGCCCCTTCGGGAGATTATCTGAAAATGATTGTCGTTAGTCAGAGAGTGGCGCAGAGGAAACAGATCCGGACACGACAGCGGCCGGAACCCCCGCGCAGTGGGCCCCTTGCGGCGTCCTGACCTGCAGTTCTCCTCCGACCTGCGCGAACACCCACCGCTTCGGCCCGCATCGACCCGTTCCGGCCCACATCAAGCCGTTTCAGCTGGGCCCACCCGCGACTCCGGTGCACTGCTTGCGGAGCGAAGACCAGAGCCGCTCCCACCGCCCACATCCCCACGCGGGCGGCGAGCCTGCTCCAACGCGATCATGGCTGGTTGGGGACGTTCATTCTGATCACGCCCCCATCGCCCCCGAAGCGGAACCGGTGAATCTGCAACGATCTTCCTGCCTCCGTCGGGACGGTTGCGCACCGCCCATATGAACTAGTTCGCCAGGACGAGGGCGAGCGTCCCGTTTCTGGCCGACCGGACGAACGAGTCACCTTAAGTCTGGACCTTTCAGGCACGGTTGAGTAAAGCCGCCGCCTCAGCAGATGCCGTAGAGCTCGGGTTTGGGCGACCTGGTCATTAGCATGCCGGCCGCCTCGGCGACGGTGGCCTCGCCCCGGATGACGTCAACGACGACTTCGGTGATGGGCATTTCCACCCCGTGTCGTCGGGCGAGTTCCAAGATGGACTGGGACGACTTGACGCCCTCGGCGGTCTGGCTGGTAGCCGTGGCTGCCTCGTCCACGGTCATGCCCCGGCCGAGGTGTTCACCGAACGTGCGGTTGCGGGACAGCGGCGACATGCACGTGGCGATGAGGTCGCCCACTCCGGCCAGGCCGGAAAAGCTGAGCGGGTCGGCGCCCAGAGCCGTGCCGAGGCGGGCGGTCTCCGCCAGGCCACGGGTAATCAACAGGGCGCGGGCGTTGTCGCCCAGGCCCATGCCGCCGGCGAGCCCGACGGCGAGTGCGATGACGTTCTTCAGCGCGCCGCCGAGTTCGCAGCCGACCACGTCTGCGTTGGTGTACGGGCGGAAGTAGGGGGTCAGGCACGCCTCTTGCAACGCCTTGGCCGTGGTCTCGTCGCGGCAGGCAATCACTGACGCGGCGGGCTGACGGACAGCGATCTCCCGGGCGAGGTTCGGACCGGAGACCACCGCGACCCGCTCGCCGGGCACGCCGGTCACCTCGGTGATGACCTCGCTCATCCGCAGCCCGCTGCGGGTCTCGATGCCCTTCATCAGGCTTACGACGACCGTGCGCTCCCCAATCAGCGGCGCCCAGACGGTGAGGTTGGCCCGCAGGGTCTGCGCCGGGATCGACACCACCACGTAGTCGGCACCGTCCAGAGCCTCGGAGACGTCGGCGGTGGCCCGCAAGGAGGCCGGCAGAGCGATGCCTGGCAGGTAGGCGGGGTTCTCGTGGCGGGTGTTGATCGCGTCGACGACCTCACGCCTGCGGGCGTGCAGGACGACATCGTTGCCGGCGTCCGCGAGCACCAGCGCGAACGTCGTGCCCCATGAGCCTGCCGAGAGCACCGCAACCCGGTTCATCTGCTTCTCTTCCTTGAGCAATGGTCTTCACGCGACCCGATCCGGCGCCAGCGGGCGGGGGCAGGCGCCGCAGAGTCATCATGAACGCGCGGCGGTCTCGTGTCGTGTACTCCAGATCGGACACGGGGCCGCCTTCACGACCCGCCGCGCGAGCCGGTCAACGCCCAACCCTCGCCAGGTAAGCGCTCACCGGCTCGCGGACCTCCACCAGCCGGTCGGCTGGCGTCACACATCCCTCTGGTTGACGAACCCCAGCGACGTCAGCCCCTCGGCCGCGCACAGGCGGTCAGAGACGCCTCCCGCCTCGGTCTGGAGCAGCTGGTACGCGGCGCTGTGCTGGTGCCCCCAGCGCATCGCCGCGCGCCACAGGGCCCGCCCGTAGCCGCAGCCGCGGAACTGCGGCAGCACGCCGAAGTACTGGGGCAGCAGGCGAGCGGCTCCACTGGCGTCGGCCATGGTCTCCATCGGGCCGATGGCGCCGGCCACGCGGCCGTCGTGCAGGACCGTGAGGACAGGGCCTACGGTCCCGGCGCGCATCTGCTCGTGCAGGAACGCGAACCCGTCAGCCGCCATCTGCTCGGCGAAGGCACCGAAACCGGCCTCCTCGGAAATCTGCTTGTCCTCGTGGACCGGCACGCCCGGAGCCTGTCCAGGTCCGTCATTGAAGTCCTTGAGCTGAACGCGGGTTCCCACACCCGGGGCGTACACCTCGGGCTGGTCGGGGCCCAGGAACCAGACGACCCGGGCCTTGGCGGCACCGTGGACGGAAGCGAGCTTCCGAGCCAGGTCGGCGCCGGCGGACAGGCTGTCCGGGGCAGCCCCGTACACGTGGACCTTCACGACCCCGGCGCCGCGCTCGACCAGCGTGGGCACGAGGGTCTGGCGGTGGTCATGCTCGATGGCGTCGACCAGGACGCGTTCGGCCTTGGTGTCGGACCAGCGGCGGTCTTTGTCGTACGGAAGGAAACGGCCGGTTCCGGCGACCTCCACGACTGCCTCGAACAGGTCGGGGAGCGGGTCCTCTCGACGGACAGGGCCGAGAGTCGGCACGTACGGCACGGGCATCACGGGCTCGATCCAGCCCCAGTGAAAGCGCATGCTCGCACGCTACCCATGCCGCGCACCTGCCGCAGGCCCCAGCGCCAACACGCCGGGGCCTGCGCATTCAGGACCGGGTCAGACGCAGATCAGATCAGGTCAGTGGGGGTTGTCGTCGCCCGCGTTGCACGAGCACTTCACGCTGTCCATGACCTCGTCCATGTCGGTGATGGCGGTGATCTCGGTGACCGGCGGGGTGGCTGCGAGGACGGGCCGCGTGAAGTACGGCAGGCCTCCTGTCTGGGTGGGCCCGTCGTCGGTGAGCGGGCGCCTCGGGGAGATCGCGACTGCTACAGCGGTCATTTCAGCCTGCTTTCTTCTGTCCGTGCTGGCAGTAACTTGCGAGTGGTGCCTTCGCCTCCTGGTAGTGCTTGGCCAGGGGCCTGCACACGGTGCAGGAACCGGAGAGCCGGCAACCTGAGCAGCCTCCGGTGCGAAGCATGAGGCGGTCCGCGATCGCACCCAGCCGGGCGAGGCCCTGAATCCCCTCGCGGGGGAGGCTGATCTGGTCGTCGCGGCCGATCTTGCAGATGGACACCTGCCCGTGCGGGTCGGTGTGGAAGAAGGTGTGGCCGGCGTTGCAGCCGGTGAACGGCTTCCGCATCCGCAAGTGGTCCTTGGACTGCGCGGTGAGGACCTCACCGCCCCCGTAGATGGTGGGGGTCATGTTGGTGAAGACGTTGTACTCCACGCCCCACTGCTTACAGAGGTCGATCATCGCCTGTTCTTCCGGCGCGTTGTCCTCGGTGACGATGATGCTCATGCGCAGCGGCAGCCGAGCCCGGCGGGCGGCGTTCATGCCTTGGATGAACAGGTCCCAGGCGCCGTCCCGCTGCGTCAGCTCGTCGTAACTGGCCTTCGTCGCGCCGTACATGGAGACCGTGACGCGGTAGGGCGGGCACTCATCGAAGAGGCGGAGCAGGTTCTCGCGCCACAGGAGCGATCCGTTGGTGGAGAGCGTGAGCATCATGCCCAGCTCGAACGCCCTGCGGTACGACCGCATGAAGTCCTTGTCGATGGTCGGCTCACCGCCGGTGATTTGGAGAAACAGCACCCCGGCCTCGGCCATGACCTCCAAGCACTGAAGTTTCTCTTCCAGCGGCATGCCCGAGTTGACCTTGAGTCCGAGGTAGCAGTGCTTGCAGGCGTAGTTGCAGCCGAGGTTGACCTCCCAGCTGGCCTTTGAGCAGCCCCAGGCGGACGGCTGCCGGACGAGCAGGTACTCACCAGTCGGGCGGCTGGACACGTCCAGGTCGGCCCACTGGTCGCGGACGGTGTCCGCCAGCCAGGCCGGGGCCGGCTCGGCGGGGTCGAGAGCGCGTAGCTCCTCGTAGCGAGGCGCCGGCAGAAGGGCTCCGCCGCGGCTTCCCGGCCGTACGAGCATGTGCTGTTCCAGGAACGGGCTCGCGATCAGTGAGTGCATGAGGTCTCCCGTTGGGGGTGGTCCGCTCCGTTCGGCCGGGGCGGAAAGTGAGGGGCCCGGGCCCCGACCGCCGGTCTCGGTGACGGCCGGGGCCCGTTGTCCCGGACTGCCGTCGCTCCCCCACGGAGGGCCAGCCGGGACGTGGGTCCCACCCCTGGCCGGGGACCAAACAGGGGAGGCTGCAGGTCCGGGCTGGGGACCGGTGCCACGACCGGCCAAGGGCGGGAGTCAAAAACAGGAAGGTCAGAACAGGGACGTGACCCCCAGGAAAGCTACGAGCACCAAGACGGTGGCGTACGCCGCGACGGCCCAGACCGCCCTGGGGTGCCGCTGCCGGATAATCCGCCACGCCTCGCGCCCCGTACGTCCGTCAGCGCGGGCCCGGATGCCGGAGGCGCCGATGCTGATCGCTACAACCTGTACGGGGGTACGGTTGCCGCTGGAGGGGTGAGATTTCATGAGGGTCCTCGTCGTGGGGAGTGGCGGGCGGAGTGGCTGCTACCTCGTGGCGATGCCGTAGATGAGTGCGGCAAGGAGCGCGGCGACGGAAAGCGTGTAGAGGAACTGGCCGGCCGGGGAAGCTGGGGCGGGCATCTGCGCCCCCCTACGCCATCGGCGTCCGTAGCCGCCCCTCACCGCTGGTCCCGCAGCTCGGCCCACACGCGCTTCCCCCACGGGAGCCGGTCCGTACCCCAGCACCTGGTGAGGGCATCCACGATTCCCATGCCGCGCCCGTGCACGTCATCTGTGTCCGGTGACCGGAGCACAGGCAGGACGCGGCTTCTGTCGATGACGGCCAGGCGCACGGTGCGCTCGTCGACGCGGGTGACGGTTATGCGGATCGCGGCCATTCGAGCGTGGAGGATGGCGTTGGTGGCCAGCTCGGAGATCACGGTTTCCGCGTCCTCCACGAGCTCGGGCAGATCCCAGTGGTCGAGGATGTCGCGGACGACGTAACGCGCGACGGGAACGGACTCCAGCTCGCGCGGCAGCACCTCACTCATTACCGGTGCGCCGGCGAGGCGGGCTCTGCTCATCAGGCGCCCTCACGGTCGAGTTGGGCGCGGTGGCGGGTCCGCCCCATCCGGGACAGCCGGCTGACGAGACCCGTAGAGCAGAGAACGGCTGGGCTGTCCATGGCCACCGACCAGTACGACAGGCCCGGCTGGTGTGTTTTCCGATGGATAGGTGGCACCCCTAGGAAGGTCCCGGGTGTGAGGCACTCGCTGGCCGGGTCCGTCCACCCGTCGACGGCACTGGGAGGCACCAGCGCCCAGTACCGCATGAGGCCGCCCGACGCGATGACCGGGCCTCCCTCCAGGGCTTGGGCCAGGAAGGCGTCCACCTCGGCGGGTTCCGTGCTCCCGGCCACACTGTGGATGAGGTAGCCGGGAAGGCTGACGGCGGTGAACAGGATGCCGCATCGCAGCAGTGGCATTTCCTCATCCCGCCAGGCCTGACGCGCCTCCTGCGGCTCCGGCGAGGCACAGCACAACCAGTGCTCCACCGCCAGGTCACGGTCTTGCCCGGGGTGGACCATCACCCCGGAGGCCGCCTCCATCGGGGCGCGGGCTTCAGCATCGGAGCACATACGGAGAGCCTCCCTACTAGGCTCGTCTGGTGATGACTACGACGGTAGAAACCCTCGCTGATCTGCTGAAGTGACCAGGAGTACAGGTATGTTGCCGCCAGTCACCGGGATGGGGGCAGTCATGCGGCCGAGTTCGCCACCCACCCTGACCGGCAGTCAGGGTTCATCCAGTCGCCCCCGCGCGGGCGTCATCTCGGGCTACGTATTTCGCGTGATACGAGAGCAGCAGGGGCGCACTCAGGAGGAGGCGGCCGAGCTCTTAAAAGTCAGCGCGGACACGATCGCCGGCTGGGAAACCGGACGCCGCCCCCTCACCGCTGTACCTACCGGGCAGATGCTCATACACCGCCACCGGCTCATGCAGATGGGCACCGTACCCGCTCTCCTCCAAGCCCTTGAGCGCGCCCTGGAAGCGGACGTGCTCCTCGCGAGCGCGTTAGACGACGAGGCCGCAGTCGAGGAGAGCCCGCTCGGGGCCTGGGTGATGCAACGCGACCTGGTCGAGGTGCTGGCCTGGCCCCTCAACGGCGTAGCGCCTCAGCCCGTACGTGAGCTCCCCTCGCCTCCCCGGCCGCGCCGAGGCCCCGCGCCCGCCGGGCCCGAGCTGCCGTCGGGCGACCGGGCCACGTTCTTCCGGCAGATGCGCCGTACGGCCGAGCAGGCCCGTGGCCAGCAGCAGTTCCTCCTCCGCCGCCAGGCCCTCTACCTCTCCGGATACGACAACCAGGCCGACACCTCGGAATGGCTCGCCTACCAGCAGAGCATCGAGCGGCCCCAAGACTGGCTCACCCGCTGGCTCAACAGCCGCTCCGTCGCGGCAGTCGCCGCCCGGCAAGGCGACCGCGACCGCATGAACTACTTCATCGACAACGACCTCACAGGTGACGAGGCGGGCGAGGCCGCGAACCTCAACTACTGGGCGTACTGGCTCGGGGAGACCCCGCACCTGGAGTTGTCCGACGACTTCATCGCACGCCGCACGCCCGGCCCATGGCCTGGCGAACGGCTCCTCGCGCACCTCGCTGCTGGCCTCGCCTCGCATCACGGGTACGTGGACCTGAACGTCCACAGCGTGTGGTCTCTTCTCCAGATCCGCCCCAACCTGCTGCGATCCGGTGCAGCAGGCCGCGCCCTACGCGACCGCCTCACTGTGATGTTGGATAGCCGGGAGCTGTCGGCGCGCGCTCGCCGGGAGCTGGAGAGCATCCAGTACGCAATCCGCCTCGCTGAGGCGTGAGAGGAGTCCGAGGTGGCAGAGGACCTGTCAGCGGTGGCGAACTTCCTGTACGAGGCGGGGACGCTCAAGCACACCGCTCGCACCGGGTGGTGGATGGCGGGTGTACGCCAGCCCGAGACAGTGGCAGAGCACTCCTGGCGCACTGCGCTGATCGCGACGATCATTGCCAAGCTCGAAGGCGCGGACCCGGCGCGGGCGGCGTTCCTCGCCGTGTGGCACGACACCGGAGAGACGCGCACCGGTGACGTGAACCACCTCGGCAAGAAGTACACGGCCGGGGAGGCCGACCCTCGCGACATCGCCGCCGACCAGGTCGCCGGCATGCCGGGCATCCTGGCCGAGGCCCTCACCGAGCTGGTCGCCGAGTACGAGGCCAAGGACTCCCCGGAGGCGATCTGCGCCCGCGACGCAGACAAATTGGAGTGCATGATCCAGGGCATCGAGTACAAGGCCCAGGGCTACGAGAACGCACAGCGCTGGATCGACAACAGCCGCGGCCGCATCGTCACCAAGGCTGGGAACGCCCTGGCGGACGCGGTCCTGGAAACCGGCTCGCTGGACTGGCTGCGCTCGGCGCTCGGCGAGAAGCAGGGCTGACGCGCGGTCCGGCCTTGCCGATCTCGGGCAAGGCCGGACTACCCGCGGGTGCTGGTGAACCGCACCCCGCTGCCCCACTTCTCCCGCTGCGCGGCAAAACACCAGGTGCACAGCGGGAGCCCGCCAGGGCCGTACCGCCAGGTCTGCCGCTGGCATCCCGCGCACAGGCCGATGTGGCTGCCAGGGCAGATCATGGTGCTGGGGTCGGGCTCCGTGATCGGGGGCACTGAGGTCGTCATGTCGCTGTCCTCTTCCGGGCGACGAGCAGTCGACGCCTCGAACGCAGAATCGAACACGCGTCTTGATTGTCAGACCCTCCCCGTACCGTGAGGGTATGTCCCACTCTCCCGGGCCTGACGGCCAAGTGCCGCGCGCCCTCGACGAGGTCAACGACCTCATTCGCCGCCTGATGGACGAGCCGGCCAGCACCGCGCGCGCCGAGAAGTACCGGCACCTACTGTCGCTGTGGTCACAGCTCTCCCGCGACGACGTAACCACCGCTGCCTGATCATGGGTGCGCCCCGCTCCGGGTTTCCACGCCGGGGCGGGGCGCTTCACATGCGCCAGCGGCAGCAGCAAGCCATCTGGACAACACCAGGCTACGGACGGGGTCTGACACCGGACCGGGCCAGGGGCCTCCCGAACGCCAGGGGCGCCGGCCGTGCGCTTGGCGAGCTGCTCATGATCTGGGCGAAGTTCCACATTTGCAGGCCCGCCCCGGTCGGGGTTGCGCGGATCCTCCGGCAGTCCCGGCAGGACGGCTCATCGTGGCCGCGGGTGCACACCCGTTGCCCGGCCTGGATCGGGTGCTTGCACCACGGGCACGCGGGCAGGTAGGCAGCCCGCGAGTCCGAAGTCGCAGAGTTCCTGCCACAGCCCGGCCGTGATCTCGACTGTCCGCCGCCCCGCTCTCGTCTTCGGCGGTCCCAGGTACCACTCCTCGCGCGGCACCCGCTTCCACGCCTGGGTGACGCGCAGGTCATACTCTCCGGGCCGCGGGTTGCGGGCGTGCCGTGCCGCGAGCGCGATGATCTCGCGGCACCGCATCCCACTTCCGTATGCCGTCCGCACGAGCATCCGATCATCGGGCCGAGAGAGGCACGCGACGAGGCCGGCTACCTCGTCAGGAGTCATGAACTCCATGTCGTCGCTCGACTCGTCGTCGCCAACTCCCCGGTCGTCGCTGCTCGGGAGCCGGGTCAGGTCGCACGGGTTGTGGTCCCGGAGTGGCGGTTCGGTGATTACGGCCTCCTTCAAGATCGACGACAGCAGCCCGTGCAAGCCCCGCAGTGTCTCGGGCGACATGTACTTGATCTTCGAGCCGCGCTTGACCTTCGTCTTCAGCATCTTGTTGACCCACGCGCCGACCGTTGCCTTGCTGAAGTGCTCGGCGGAGCGGATGCCGCAGTTGCCGAAGGCGGGGAAGATGTACATCTCCAGCGACCGGACCTAGCGCAGCTCGTCGGCGGCCGTCGGGTCGATGTACCCCTTACCCTTCGCCCAGCCGAGAGGCTGATTCTGCCCGGCCTCGTCGACGGCATCCTTGAAGACGCGGGCCGACTCCTCATCAGTGAAGCGTTCGGTCCGCCAGTCACCGGACGCCGAGCCGCCGTCTCTCCACCGCACCTGATAGCTGGTCACTTTCCCGGCCTTGTTCTTACGCGCGACTACGCTCGCCATGCGCGGAGCTACCGCCGACTGCTCCCGCAGTGTTCCCGCTACCTCACCAGAACCAGCCAGAATTCGAGGGTTTCCGCACGTCAGATTGGGTGCGCACGACGACGGCCGGAACCCCCGCACAGCGGGTTCCGGCCGTCGACTGTCGCGCCTTTGGAACGGTTGTGTCCTTAGAGCGCGAGGCCCGTCAGTACGAGGACCCGCTCGTAGGTGTAGTCGTCCATCGCGAACTTCACGCCCTCGCGCCCGACACCGGACTGCTTCACACCGCCGTACGGCATCTGGTCGGCACGGTAGGACGGCACGTCGCCGATGATCACGCCACCGACCTCCAGCGCGCGGTGGGCGCGGAAGGCGACCTGCAGGTCGTGCGTGAACACGCCCGCCTGGAGGCCGTACTTGGAGTCGTTGACGGCGGCGAAGGCCTCCGCCTCCCCGTCCACCTTCCGCACGGTGAGGACGGGCCCGAAGACCTCCTCGCAGGAGATCGTCGCCTCGGCCGGTACGTCGGTGAGGACGGTCGGGGCGTAGGAGGCACCGTCACGCTTGCCGCCGGTGAGGAGGGTGGCGCCGGACCGGACGGCCTCCTCGACCCAGGACTCCACGCGCTGGGCGGCGTCCTCGCTGACCAGCGGGCCGACGTCCGTCTTGTCGTCGGACGGGTCGCCGGTGACCTGGGCCTCGACGGCGGCGACGATGCGCGGCAGCAGGCGGTCGTAGACGGACGCGTCGGCGATCACGCGCTGCACGGAGATGCAGGACTGGCCGCCCTGGTAATTGGAGAAGGTGGCGATGCGGGTCGCGGCCCAGTCGAGGTCGGCGTCGCTCGCCCAGTCGGCGAGGACGACGGCCGCGCCGTTGCCGCCGAGCTCCAGGGTGCAGTGCTTGCGCGGCACCGAGTCCATGATCGCGTAACCGACCTTCTCGGAGCCGGTGAAGGAGATGACTGGCAGTCGCTCGTCCTGGACGAGGGCCGGCATGCGGTCGTTGGAGACCGGGAGGATCGACCAGGAGCCGGCCGGCAGGTCCGTCTCGGCGAGCAGGTCTCCGATGATCAGGCCGGAGAGCGGGGTCGCGGGCGCCGGCTTCAGGATGATCGGCGCGCCGGCGGCGATGGCCGGGGCGATCTTGTGGGCGCACAGGTTGAGGGGGAAGTTGAAGGGCGCGATGCCGAGAACGACGCCCTTCGGGAAGCGGCGCGTGAGGGCCAGCCGGCCCTGGCCGCCGAGGTCGGTGTCGAGGCGCTGGGCCTCGCCTCCGTTGAAGCGGCGGGCTTCCTCCGCGGCGAACCGGAACACCGACACCGCGCGGCCGACCTCGCCGCGGGCCCACTTGATCGGCTTGCCGTTCTCGGCGGAGATGAGCTGCGCGATCTCCTCGGTGCGCTCGGCCAGGCGCTTGCTGACGTGGTCGAGGGCGGCGGCGCGGACGTGGGCCGGGGTGGCGGCGAACTCGTCCCGTACGGCGTACGCGGCGGCGACGGCCTCCTCGACCTGCGCCTCGGTCGGCACGCTGACCTGTCCGACGACCCGGCCGTCCCACGGCGAGGTGACATCGAAGGTGGTCTCACCGGTGGCCTGGCGGCCGGCGAGCCAGAAGGCGTGGGTGGAAGTCATGTCGAGTCCCGGCCCTTCCGAGGTAGGAGTCCTTGGCTTTCATGGTCCACGGTAGGGCCGGGGCGCCGGAAGGTTGTTTGTCCGGGGCGTAGCAGTGCGGGGGCGGGGTACTCCGCTTTGGCACGGTAGGGGTGAACCCCGGGTTCCCCGGAAGATCGCGCAGTTCCCACGCACCCGCCCCCTCTACTACTCCCCCGCCGCCGCCGTGGCCTTCAGCGCCAGCCACAGCTCCATCCGGACGTCGGGGTCGTCGAGGGAGCGTCCGAGGATTTCCTCGACGCGTCGCATCCGGTAACGCAGGGTGTGCCGGTGCACGCCCAAGTCCGCGGCGGCCGCGTCCCACTGCCCGTGCCGCGACAACCAGGCCCGCAGCGAGGCCACCAGATCCCCCCGCCCGGTCGCGTCGTGCTCGTGCAGCGCGCGCAGCAGCCCGTCCGCGAACGCCCGTACCGCGTCATCGGCGAGCAGCGGCAGCATGGACCCCGCGGCCAGCTCCTCGTGCTCGACCAGCGACCGCCCCCGCCGCCGGGCCACGGACAGCGCCTGTTCGGCCTGCTTGTAGGCGGCGGCCGCGGCGATCGGTCCGGCGGGGGCCGACAACCCGACGACCAGCTCGTCCTCGTCGCCGACCGGCTGCTCCCGCGCCGCGATCCGCGCGGCGTCCAGAGCGGCCGCGTACTCCCCGCACGCGGTCACCGCCGCACCCCCGTCCACGGCGAGCACGACCAGCCGCTCCCCGTCGGGCACGACGAGCACGGACTCCCCGGAGCGGGCGGCGGCGGACTCGACGATCTCGGCGAGGCCGCCGAGCGGGTCGCCGTTCGGCGGGTCCGGTACCGCGACGGGGGCCTTGGACGGTTTCGCGGCGGCCACGCGCGCGTGGCCGCCGGCGTGCGCCCGGGCCGCCGACGCGGACGCCGATTCGGCGAGGATCAGCCGGAAGGGCGCGTCGAGCAGCTCCCCGTACAGGTCTCCGGCCACGGTCCGCGCATGCTCGGGCTGCCCGGCGAGCAGCATGCGCAGCACCGCCGCCCCGAGCCGCTGCTCGGCCGCGTGCAGCGACCGCGACCGTTCGGTGGTGAGGGTGAGGAGGGCGATCGCGGAGTGCACGGCGTAGCGCTCGGCGGTGCCGAGGGCGGCGGCCGTTCCGACGGCGAGCGCGGCGCGAGGGCGCCGCCCGGTGCCGAGGGAGTGGAGTTCGACGCGGTCCTCGCCGCCCACGACCGAGCTGGCGGGCGCGGGGCGCTCCCGCAGCCGTTCCACGTCGGGGGTGAGCCGCGCGGCCCGCCGCCCGGCCCACTCGGGCGCGGTGGCGACGACGACGCCGGAAGCGTCGTACAGGGCCGCCCAGCCGTCCACCTGGCCGGCGAGTGCGGACAGCAGGCCCTCGGGGCCGTCACTCAGGGCTCGTCTGGTGAGTTCGCGCTGCGCGGCGAAGCCCGCCGTCACGGCCCGGTACTGGTCCGCGGCGATCGCGGCCGACACCGCCTTGCTGATGGCCAGGAAGGGCGTACGGCGGGGCACCTCCAGCAGGGGCAGGCCCTCCTCCTCGGCCGCGTCGACGAGCGCCTTGGGAATCTCCTCGTAGTTGACTCCGACGGCGAAGCCGAGCCCGACGACGCCCGCTCCCACCAGCCGCTTCACATAGCGCCGCATGACGTCCGGATCCTCGGCGTCCAGCTGGAGCGCGGTGATCAGCAGCAGTTCCCCGCCCTCCATGTACGGCACGGGGTCGGCGAGTTCGCTGACGTGGGCCCAGCGGACGGGTACGTCCAGACGGTCCTCGCCCGCCCGCACGGTCAGTTTGAGCGCGGAGTGGTGGACGAGCGAGGCGAGCGTGGGGGGCATGGGACCTTCACGTCTTCACAGGATCTTCGACGGTCACGAGCGGTGTGATCTTTCGACGGTCACGGGCAGTGTGATCTTTTAGGTGATCTATTGGCCGCAACGTATGAACAACCTATGTCGATTCTGCCTCACCGTACGGTCAGCCCGTGACCTCATGTCCAGACGTCCTGGTCAGCCCCATGGCCCTCGGACGTTCAACCAGAGGTTCAACCCCGTAGATCCACCAGCAGCGGCGGCGCGTTCTCGCCCCGCACATTGGTGAGCGACAGCACCGCGTGCCCCGGCGGCACCGCGTGCGCCAGTTCGGACGCCGACCACCGCTCCCGTTCGACCTGCCTTATCGTCACCGCGTCCGTGGTGACGGCCTTGCCGGTCACCAGCTTGCGCAGGGCGTGGATGGCCCGGGTCATCGGCTGGTCCGCGAAGACGGTGTGCTTGGCCACATCACGGGTCTCCACCCACTCCGTGCCCCAGGCCTGGGCGAAGCGGCTGCCGTCCCAGGTCGTGACGCCGGAGAAGGCCATCCGGCAGCCCACCGCTCCGTACAACGGCCCGTGCAGCGCCTCGGGGATGTCTCCGATCGTGCGCAGGGCCAGCACCACTCCCGCGTTCTGGGAGCGCAGGCGCTGGATGCGGCGTACCGAGTCGGTGGTCAGCGTTCCGGTGGCGTCGTCGAGAACCAGGCAGGCGAAGTGCGGGCGCTCCCCGCCGCGTACGACGGCGGTGAACTGGGCGAGTACGAGCCGGGCGAGCAGCCGGCCCGCCTCCTCGTGTCCGTGCTCGGGCAGGTCGATCCGCACCCGCAGCGGATGGTGGGCCACGGCACGCAGCGAGAACGCGCGGGTCGTGCCGCCCGCGCCGAAGAAGTCGGCGAAGGCAGGCCGGTCCAAGAGCGCCAGCCGGTCGGCGAGCGCCGGGCCCGCGTCGGCCGGACCTCCGGCCTGTCGGATGCGCGCCTCGAGTTCGCGGCGCATCCCGGCGTGCTCCGGTCCCGACAGTGCCTCGCGCAGGGCGGAGAGGACCGTCGGCACGCCTTCCAGGAGTTCCCGCAGGACGGACATGGGCGGAAACGTGCCGTGCACCGCCCGGTAGGGGCCGAGGAGTTGGGCGAGCGCGGTGGTGGCCCGCTGGCCGGCCACCGCGTCGAGGTCCCCGACCAGGCCTTCGGCGAGGAAGGAGGCCGCTTCGTCGGGGTCGTCGGAGTCCGCGTAGAGATCGAGGTCGTGGACGGAGGCGGGGTCGCCGATCTTCACCACGACGTCGAACGCCGAGTCCGGGCCGAGCGGCGTACCGGCGGCGGCGACCGCGACGACGGCGCACCGTCCGGTGAGGGCCTGCAGGGCGAGCGACTCGACAACCGGCCCGATCAGGTGCCGGGTCTTCCCTGAGCCGGAGGGCCCGACGGCGAGAAGTGAGGTGCCCAGGGCCTCCGGGTCGAGGGCCGCGCCCCCGCCGCCGTACTCGTCCGGGGTACGGTCCCCGGCCGCCCACCGCCCGATGCGCACCTGTCCCACGAGCACGTCGTGCGGCGCGGTGCGCGCGGGCAGGTCCCGGGCCCCGGAGGGGTGCGTCCAGGCCGCCCCACCCCGTCGCAGCACGGTGTCGACGAATCCGGTGAGGTGCGTGGCGTCCCACTTCGCCGTGCCCCAGGCGCGCCGCACCCGGGCGCAGTCCACGTCGTTCATCCGGCCGCCGAGCACCTCGGCGGTGAGGAGTTCCGCCGCCTCGTGCTGCCCGGCGTCGCGGAGTTCGGGCCACTGGGCGGGCGGCAGGTGAGGCGCGGACTTCGCGTCCGAGAGCCCCTGTGCCGCTCCGCGCGCGGCGCGGGCGGCGAGCCACTGCCTGGCGTACGCCCGCCAGGCGCCGATCCGGGCGAACGGCCACAGGACGAGCAGGGTGATCAGCGTGTAGAGCCCGTCGGTGATCAGCTGCGACTGGAAGAGGTCGTAGCCGCCGGAGGCCAGGGCGACGAGGGAGAACAGCGGCGCGACGACCGGCAGGGCGTCCCAGCCGACGCCGGGGAAGGCGTTCGGGAAGACGAACGTCAGCGTGATCAGGGCGCCCAGGACGGCGAGGGCGGCGCGCTGGGGCTGGGCGCGTCCGGTGACGTAGTGGCGGACGACCTCGGGCCAGCTCCCCAGCCTGCCCATGGCGTACACCAGCACGCCGAAGAAGACCCCGTTGTAGACCTCGACGGCCTCCCGCCCCTGCCAGACCTTGGGTGAGGTCGTACCGCTCCACCACCAGTCGTCCGGCGTGAACAGCTTCAGCACGACCCACATGTAGGGGACGCTGCCGTGGCGCCACAGCGACCAGACGACGAGTGCCACCACGAGCGGGACCGCGAGCCCGATGATCGTGACCGGCGAGAGCCGCTCCCGCCCCTTCGACGGGCGCGGCGCCCGGTATCCGTACCGCCAGATCCCGGGTCCGGCGGCGGGGCGCGGCTTGTTGAGCCAGTCGGCGACGGTGGCCCGGGGTGCCGGGGCCTGCTCCGGCACGGAGGGCAGTCCGGCGGGGCGTGGCGGGGTCCCCCTCGGCACCGGGGTTACGCCAGGTGGCGGAGGCGCGGGCGCCACACCGGGTGGCGGCGGCACGGCGGGTCCCGGCACGGCACCGGTATGCCAGCCCCGCGCGTCCTGCGTCCCGTCGCTGTCCATCGCCTTGCCCCCTGACCAGCCGCTCCATGCTTCGTCCGCGAGTCAATCTAGTGCCCCTGCGGGGCGAGTTCACCGTTTACCCGGCCGGGCCCGCGCCCGACGAGGCGGGGCCGGCGGCGCCAGGGAACCACTGGCCCCTCGCCCCTCTATGTCCACCACGGACAAGCAAATCCTCCGACAACGCCCACATGGAGCATGCCCACCCCCCATCCCCGGCCATAGCCTGCGAAGAAAGAAGGAAAGAGTCCGAAAACACCCCCGTCCGGCGCACCCCCGTCCGCCGCGGGGGCCGTCCGGTTCGCAAGATCATCAGGGAGCCCCTCATGACCGCACTTCCGCAGGAGCGCCGCGTCGTCACCGCCATCCCCGGCCCGAAGTCGCAGGAGCTGCAGGCCCGACGCACCGCCGCGGTGGCGGCGGGTGTGGGCTCGGTGCTCCCCGTCTTCACCACGCGCGCCGGCGGCGGCATCATCGAGGACGTCGACGGCAACCGCCTGATCGACTTCGGCTCGGGCATCGCCGTGACGTCCGTCGGCGCGAGCGCCGAGGCCGTCGTACGTCGGGCGAGCGCCCAGCTCCAGGACTTCACCCACACCTGTTTCATGGTCACGCCGTACGAGGGGTACGTCGCCGTCGCCGAGGCGCTGGCCGAGCTGACCCCGGGCGACCACGCCAAGAAGTCGGCCCTCTTCAACTCCGGCGCCGAGGCCGTCGAGAACGCCGTCAAGATCGCCCGTGCGTACACCAAGCGCCAGGCCGTCGTCGTGTTCGACCACGGCTACCACGGCCGTACGAACCTCACGATGGCGCTGACCTCCAAGAACATGCCGTACAAGCACGGCTTCGGCCCGTTCGCGCCCGAGGTCTACCGGGTGCCGGTGGCGTACGGCTACCGCTGGCTGACCGGCCCGGAGAACGCCGGTGCCGAGGCCTCCGCCCAGGCGATCGACATGATCAACAAGCAGATCGGCGCCGACAACGTCGCCGCGATCATCATCGAGCCGGTGCTCGGCGAGGGCGGCTTCATCGAGCCCGCGAAGGGCTTCCTCCCCGCCATCAGCCAGTTCGCCAAGGACAACGGCATCGTCTTCGTCGCGGACGAGATCCAGTCCGGCTTCTGCCGCACCGGCCAGTGGTTCGCGTGCGAGGACGAGGGCATCGTCCCGGACCTGATCACCACCGCCAAGGGCATCGCGGGCGGTCTGCCGCTCGCCGCCGTGACCGGCCGCGCCGAGATCATGGACGCCGCGCACGCGGGCGGCCTGGGCGGCACCTACGGCGGCAACCCCGTGGCCTGCGCCGGCGCGCTCGGCGCGATCGAGACGATGAAGGAGCTCGACCTCAACGCCAAGGCGAAGAACATCGAGGCCGTCATGAAGGCCCGCCTCGGCGCGATGGCCGAGAAGTTCGACATCGTCGGCGACGTCCGCGGCCGTGGCGCCATGATCGCCATCGAGCTGGTGAAGGACCGCGCCACCAAGGAGCCCAACCCGGAGGCGACCGCCGCGCTCGCCAAGGCCTGCCACCAGGAGGGCCTGCTGGTCCTGACCTGTGGCACGTACGGCAATGTCCTCCGCTTCCTGCCTCCGCTGGTCATCGGCGAGGACCTGCTGAACGAGGGCCTCGACATCATCGAGCAGGCCTTCGCCCGTATCTGACGCCCCACCCGCCCCACTACCGGAACCCGGCCGACCGCCCACGGCGGACTCCGCTTGGTTCCGGTGCTGCGGCGGCCAGGGTCAGAGGGTGTGAAGAACGTGTGCGGGGTACATGACGGGACGCGATTCCGTCTGTCGGAGCCCGATCCCCTGCCGTAGGTTCTACCCAGATGAGAGATACACCCCGCCCACAGGGGACTGTGGGCGACACCGGGTCGGGGCTTCCCCAGCTTCGCCCTGGTCGTGCCCTCGCGCACACACCCGGAGCTTCCGGCTCCGGATCTCCTCACCGATCGGACAGTCGCTCGCCCCAAACCCCCCGGGGCGCGCGACGATCCGATCTGGTCGGCCGCTTCGGAACTACCCCCCCTGTTCCGGAGCGGCCGACCTTCCTCCTCGGACTCCTCGGCCTTCCGGCCCTCCTCTTCGCGCTCATCACCTGGCAGGTCGCGGCCCACGGCCCCCTCGCCCGCGCGGACGAACGCCTCAGCCACGCCCTCGTCCACCCGGACCGCTTCTCCGGACTCCTCGCCGACCTGGGCAGTGTCACCGTCGCGGTACCGGTCCTGGCCGCCGTCCTCGGATACGTGGCCTGGCGCGGCCGCTCGGCCGGCCGGGACCGCTGGTGGCTGCCGCCCCTCGCCGGGGCGCTCCTCATGGCGCTCGTACCGGCATTGATCGTGCCTCTGAAAGAAATCGTCGCCCGCCCGGGCCCATCGGTCCCGGGCACGGTCACGGGCACGGGCCTCTATCCCTCGGGCCACACCGCGACCGCCGCCATCGCCTACGGCGCCGCGACCCTGCTCCTCCTCCCTTGGCTGCACACCGCCTACGCCCGCCGCGAGCTGGTCATCGGCGCTCTCGCCCTCAACGCCCTCGTCGGCATCGGCCTGGTCCGCCGCGGCTACCACTGGCCGTTGGACGTGGTGGCGAGCTGGTGCCTGTGCGCGCCGCTGCTCACGACACTGGCCCTGTTCCTCAGCCGAAGCAGCCGTCGAAGGTCCGCTGGAACTCCCAGCCCCCGAACCGATCCCAGTTGATCGACCACGTCATCAGACCGCCCGGTTCCGGCCAGATGCCGTGGGGGGCGTCGGACGGCCGTCATCTGTCCTCCCCGGTCGCAAGGTCCGCCGCCGCCTCGTGCATGGCCAGTTCCAGCAGCGCCGGGTCGGCGAGCAGGCCGGAGCCGTCCGGTGGGATCAGCCAGCGGACCCGGCCGGTCGTCCGGTCCGGATGCGGCACCATGATCCAGGTACCGCGGCCCGCCGCACGCACTCCGGTGCCGAGCCACCGGGACGCCGTTCCCGGTGGCACGAAGAACCCCATCCGGGCGTCGCCGAAGTCGACGAGCACCGGGCCGAGCCGGTCGATCACCCGGGTCAGCACGTCGAGCGTGGGACGGCCGAGCTCGCCCGGCATGATCAGTACGTCCCAGTGCCCGCCGGCCGGCAGCAGCGCGAGCCCCAGCGGATCGCGCTCCCATTCCTGACGGCAGGCCTCGGGATCCGGTGCCACCGATGCCAGCCACTCGACCGCCGTTCTGGCCCCCGTCATGGCGGAACCTCCCTTTCCCCCCGTGTCGACGCCGGTCGCGTCACAGGGGGGAGGGAGGTTCGGCCCGGGCATTACGCGGGTTCTTCTCGTTGTTGGTAGTGAGCCGGGTCACGGCGGATGAGCTGGGCGTACGCCGGTGGATCACGGACCGGCACGCACGCCCCCAACGGGGCGCCTCAGCTGTCGAAGCCCAGCCCCAGCTTGTCCATCGTCCTCAGCCACAGATTGCGCCGCCCGCCGTGCGCGTCCGCGCGTGCCAGCGACCACTTGGTGAGCGCGATGCCCGTCCAGGCGAAGGGCTCGGGCGGGAACGGCAGCGGCTTCTTGCGGACCATCTCCAGCTCGGTGCGCTCGGTGCGCTCCCCCGTCAGCAGGTCGAGCATCACCTCCGCGCCGAACCGGGTCGCTCCCACGCCCAGACCCGTATAGCCGGCCGCGTAGGCGACCTTCCCGTGGTGCGCGGTGCCGAAGAAGGCCGAGAAGCGCGAGCAGGTGTCGATCGCGCCGCCCCACGCGTGGGTGAAGCGGACGCCCTCCAGCTGTGGGAAGCAGGTGAAGAAGTGCCCGGCGAGCTTCGCGTAGGTCTCCGGGCGGTCGTCGTACTCCGCGCGCACCCGGCCGCCGTACGGGTAGATCGCGTCGTAACCGCCCCACAGGACGCGGTTGTCGGCGGAGAGCCGGAAGTAGTGGAACTGGTTCGCCGAGTCCCCGAGGCCCTGGCGGTTCTTCCAGCCGACGGACGCCAGCTGGTCGGCGGTCAGGGGTTCGGTCATCAGCGCGTAGTCGTAGACCGGGACGGTGTACGCGCGCACCCGCTTGACCAGGTTCGGGAAGATGTTGGTGGCGAGGGCCACCTTGCGGGCGCGGACGGAACCGTACGGGGTGCGTACGGCCATGCCGGCGCCGTACGCCTTCAGGGCGAGCGCGGGCGTGTGCTCGTACACCCGTACCCCGAGCCGGAGGCAGGCGCGCTTGAGGCCCCAGGCGAGTTTGGCGGGGTGGAGCATGGCGACGCCGCGGCGGTCGTGCAGGCCCGCGAGGAAGGTCGGCGAGTCGACCTGTTCGCGGACCGCGCCGGCGTCCAGGAACTCGATGCCGTCCGCCAGGCCCCGGTCCCGCAACTCCTCGTACCACTCGTGGAGTTCCGCCGCCTGGTGCGGCTCGGTGGCGACATCGATCTCGCCGCTGCGCTCGAAGTCGCAGTCGAGGTCGTAGCGGGCGACGGCCGCCTCGATCTCGTCGAGGTTGCGGGCGCCCAGCTCCTCCAGCTTCTTGATCTCGTCCGGCCAGCGGGTGAGTCCGTTGGCCAGGCCGTGGGTGAGGGACGCGGCACAGAAGCCGCCGTTGCGGCCCGAGGCGGCCCAGCCCACCTCGCGGCCCTCCAGAAGCACCACCTCCCGCCGCGGATCGCGCTCCTTGGCGATCAGCGCGGTCCACAGTCCGCTGTAGCCACCGCCGACGACGAGCAGGTCGCAGGTCTCGGCGCCGGTGAGCGCGGGCTCGGGGTGGGGCTTGCCGGGGTCGTCCAGCCAGAAGGGCACCGGCTGCGCGTCGGCGAGCGAGTGGGCTGGATTCATCGCTATCACTGCTTTCAAATGCGGTGTCCGCCTGTGTCAGCGGCGTTCTGTGCGGGCTCGACCGAGGATCTGCGAGAGCACGATGATGGCCATCGTCACCAGCAGCATCATCGAACCGATCACGTCGATCTGCGCGGGATAGGCACGCTGCACGGAGCCCCAGATGTACATGGGGAAGGTCTCCCGCTGGCCCGCGGTGAACACGGTGATGATGTAGTCGTCCACCGAGAGGGCGAAGGAGAGCAGGGCCGCGGCGGCGATGCCGGGGGCGACCAGCGGCAGGGTGACCTTCATGAAGGTCTGCGTCGGGGTCGCGTACAGGTCCTGCGCGGCGCGCTCCAGGGTGGGGTCCATGCCCGCGAGCCGGGACTTCACCGTCACCACCACATAGCTGAGGCAGAACATGATGTGGGCGATGGTGATGGTCCAGAAGCCGAGCGAGCCGGGGCCGATGGTGTTGAAGAAGAGGGCGGTCAGGGTGGCGCCCATGACCACTTCGGGGGCCGCCATCGGCAGGAACAGCAGCGAGTTGATGCCGGAGCGGGCGCGGAAGCGGTGCCGCACCATCGCGAACGCGATCATGGTGCCGAGGATCGTGGAGACCAGGGTGGCGACCAGGCCGATCTCCACGGACAGGCTCAGGCTGTGGCACATGTCGTTGCTGGCGCAGGGGTTCTTCCACGCGTCCAGGGAGAACTGCTCCCAGTTGTAGTTGAACTTGCCGACCGGCTTGTTGAACGACATCCACAGGATGACCGCGTTGGGCGCGAGCATGAAGACGAAGACCAGGAGGGTCACGGCCGCCAGGAGGTGCTCGCGGGTCCAGGAGAGGATTCTCGTCATCAGATCAGGTCCTCCGTGCCGGCCTTGCGGATGTAGATCGTCACCAGGATCAGCGTGCCGACCATGAGGACCACGGAGATCGCGGAGCCCACCGGGTAGCCGGAGGTCTGCCGCAGGAACAGGTCCTCGATCTTCTGGCCGACGACACCGGTGTTGGGGTTGCCGAGCAGCTGGGCGTTGATGTAGTCGCCGACGGCCGGGATGAAGGTGAGCAGGGTGCCGCCGACCACACCGGGCATGGACAGCGGCAGGGTGACGCGCCGCCAGGTGGTGTAGGGGCTGCAGTACAGGTCGCGGCCGGCCTCGTGCAGCCTCGGGTCGATCTTCTCCAGCGAGGTGTAGAGCGGCAGGATCATGAACGGCAGGAAGTTGTAGACCATCCCGCAGACGACGGCGGCCGGGCTGGCCAGGACGTGGTCGCCGACGGTCCAGCCGAGCGACGACGTCACGCCGAGGACGTGCAGGTCCTTGAGGGTGCTGGTGACGGGTCCGTTGTCGGACAGGATCGTCTTCCAGGCGATGGTGCGGATCAGGAAGCTGGTGAAGGACGGCACCACGACCAGCGCCATCAGCAGGGTCTTCCAGCGGCCGCCGCGGAAGGCGATGAAGTACGCGACCGGGTAGCCGAGCGCCAGGCAGAAAACGGTGCAGAGCACGGAGTACAGCAGCGAGTGGCCGTACTGCGGCAGGTAGTCCTGGATGGCGTGACTGTAGTTGCCCCAGTTCCAGGTGAGCCGGTAGCCCTCGTCGGCGTTGCCGGTCTGCACCGAGGCCACGACCGAGGTCAGGATCGGTACGAGGAAGAATACGACCAGCCAGAGCAGGCCGGGCAGCAGCAGGAGCCAGGGGGTGAGCGCGGCGCGGCGGGCGGCCCGGCCTGCTGAGGCGGGCTTCGGGGGCGCGTCGGGCGGCGCGGAGAGGGTCGTGGTCACGCGGCGCTCTCCTCGTCGGCCTCGGCGCCCGCCTCGATGTCCTGGGTGCCGTCGAGGCCGAAGCCCTGGCTGGGGTCCCAGTGCACGACGACCTCGGTGCCGGGGCGCTGGATCTCGCGGCCGGTGTTCTGCTCGAAGACGGCGATCTCCTCGCCGGAGGGCAGCTTGACCAGGTACTGGGTGGAGACGCCGATGAAGGACGCGTCGATGACCACACCGCCGGTGAGCCGGTTGGCGCCCTCGGGGACGTCCGCCTCGGCGGTGGCGATCTGCACCTTCTCCGGGCGCACGCCGAGGATGACGGGGCCGGAGGTCGGACGACATCGGCTCGCGAGGACCGTGAGCTTCTGTCCGTGCGCCGTCACGTCGACCACGTCGCCGGTCGTTCCCGCGATGGTGCCGGGGATGAGGTTGGACTGGCCGAGGAAGTTGGCGACGAAGGTGGTGCGCGGGTTCTCGTACAGCTCCTCGGGGCTGCCCATCTGCTCGATACGGCCGTGGTTCATCACCGCGATGGTGTCGGCCATGGTCATGGCCTCCTCCTGGTCGTGGGTGACGTGCACGAAGGTCAGGCCCACCTCCAGCTGGATGCGCTTCAGCTCGATCTGCATCTGACGGCGCAGCTTGAGGTCCAGGGCGCCCAACGGCTCGTCCAGGAGCAGCACTTGGGGCTGGTTGATGAGGGCGCGGGCGAGGGCGATGCGCTGCTGCTGGCCGCCGGAGAGCTGGGCGGGCCTACGGCGCGCGAGGTGGCCGAGTTCGACAAGGTCGAGCATCGACTCGACCTGCTTCTTGACGCCCTTGACGCCGCGCCGGCGCAGGCCGAAGGCGACGTTCTCGAAGATGTCGAGGTGTGGGAAGAGTGCGTAGTTCTGGAAGACGGTGTTGACCGGGCGCCGGTAGGGCTTGCGGTCGGTGACGTCCTCGTCGCCGAGGAAGATCCGTCCGTCGCTGGGCGCCTCGAGCCCGGAGACCATCCGCAGGGTGGTGGTCTTCCCGCAGCCGGAGGCGCCGAGCAGAGCGAAGAAGGAGCCCTGGGGGATGGTGAGTTCGAGATTGTCGACCGCGGTGAAGGATCCGAACCGCTTGGTCAGACCGGCCAGGCGGAGGTCCCCGCCCTCACTGCGGCCGACCACGTCATGGGTGCTCATCCGAGCCCCTCCTTCGCTGTGCTTCTCGTCGCTGATGCGCTTGTTGTGGTCCGTACGGTGCTTGCTACTGGCCCGTGACCTGCTGGAAACGGCTGACGTAGTCGTCCAGCGTGGAGAGTTCGAGGGACATGAAGCCGTAGGACTTCTTGCGCATGGCGTCGGTGGGGACGATCAGTGGGACCTTGGCGGAGGCCGGATCGATCTTCTTCAGTTCGTCGACGGCGCCGGTGACGACAGGGATGTAGTCGATGTAGTCGTCGAGGGTGGCGGCCACGGTGGGCTGGAGGTAGTAGTTGATCAGCTTCTCGGCGTTCTTCTTGTGCCGCGCGAAGTTGGGGATGACCAGGTTGTCGGACCAGGAGACCAGGCCCTCCGTGGGCAGGTCCACGGTGACGAGGTTCTTCTTGCCGAGCTGTGCCACGTCGCCCGAGTAGGCCATGGAGACGGCGGTGTTGCCCTGCTGGAAGTCGCTCAGGTAGTCGTTGCCGGTGAAGGACCGGAACTGGCCGGCGTCCTTGGCCTTCTGCACGTAGTCCAGGGCCTGCTTGAACTGCGCCTCGGTGAAGTTCGAGGGGTTGTGGCCGATCGCCAGCAGCGCGGCGGCGATGGTGTCCTCCATCTCGGAGAACATCGACACCTTGCCCTTGAGGTCGGCGCGCGTGAACAGCTCGGCCCACGAGGTGATCGGCTTCGTCACCAGCTTGTTGTTGTAGGCGATGGTCGTGTAGCCGTACGTCCACGGCACGGAGAAGTGGCGGCCCGGGTCCTCGCTGGAGCGCAGGGCGTCCGGGAGGATGTTCTTGTGGTTGGGGATGTTCGCCAGGTCGAGCTTCTGGATGTAGTTGTACTTGCGGAACTTGGGGAGAATGTAGTCGCTGACGACCATGAGGTCGTAGCCGGTGTCGACACCCTTGACCAGTGACGGGTTGATCTTGGTGTACCAGTCGTTGTTGTCGTTGATGACCTCGAGGTACTTGACCTTGATGCCGGTCTGCTTCTCGAAGGCGTCGAGGGTGGGCCGCTTGTTCTGGTCCTTGTCGTCGACGTCGATGTAGGCGGGCCAGTTCGCCCAGACCATCGACTTGTCGGTGTCCGAGTAGTCCTTGCCGGCCCGGCCGACCTGTGCCTTGCCCTTGGTGGAGGAGCTGGCGGCCCCCTGCACACCACAGGCCGACAGGGCGGCGGCACCGGTCACGGCCAGGCCGCCGGCGGCCACGCCCCGCAGCAGCTGACGGCGGCTCAGGGCGGCGGAGGTGGAGGCGAGGCGGGTGCGGTTGATGAAGCGCGAGGGGTCGAACGAGCTGGAGTCGGTCACCGATCCGGCCTTTCTCTGATCAATGGATCTTGGGTGGGCGGCCACGGGTCAGGCGGCCTGTTCTTCACCCGGCGGTAGCCGGAAATTGACTACAGCCGGTCCCCGAAGATCGTGCGGTGCCAGTCCTTCGCGGCGACCGCAGTGTTGTCGAACATGACGTGCTTGATCTGCGTGTACTCCTCGAAGGAATAGGCAGACATGTCCTTGCCGAAGCCGGACGCCTTGTAGCCGCCATGCGGCATCTCGCTGATGATCGGGATGTGGTCGTTGACCCACACACAGCCCGCCTTGATCTCGCGGGTGGCGCGGTTCGCCCGGTAGACGTCCCGGCTCCACGCGGAGGCGGCCAGGCCGTACGGAGTGTCGTTGGCGAGCGCGATGCCTTCGTCGTCGCTGTCGAAGGGCAGGACGACGAGGACCGGTCCGAAGATCTCGGACTGCACGATCTCGCTGTCCTGGGCTGCGTCCGCGACCAGGGTGGGGCGGTAGTACGCGCCGTTCTTGAGGTCCCCCTGGGGCGCCTCGCCGCCGGTCACCACGCGCGCGTAGCCACGCGCCCGGTCGACGAACCCGGCGACCCGGTCGCGCTGGGCGTGGGAGATCAGCGGGCCGAGGTCGGTGCCGGGTGCGAAGGGGTCGCCGACCCGGACGCTCGCCATCAGGGCGGCCGTCTTCTGGACGAACGCGTCGTAGAGCGGGCGCTGCACGTACGCGCGCGTGGCGGCCGTGCAGTCCTGGCCGGTGTTGATGAGCGAACCCGCGACGGCTCCGTTGACGGCGGCGTCGAGGTCGGCGTCGTCGAAGACCACGAAGGGTGCCTTGCCGCCCAGCTCCAGGTGGAGCCGCTTGACGGTGGAGGTGGCGATCTCCGCGACGCGCTTGCCGACGGCGGTGGACCCGGTGAAGGAGGTCATCGCCACGTCGGGGTGGCCGACGAGGTGCTCACCGGCGTCCTTGCCGGCCCCCGTCACGATGTTGATCACTCCGTCCGGGATGCCCGCCACGGTGGCGGCCTCGGCGAAGAGGAGCGAGGTCAACGGGGTCAGCTCGGCGGGCTTCAGCACGATCGTGTTGCCCGCGGCGATCGCCGGGAGGATCTTCCAGGCGGCCATCTGGAGGGGGTAGTTCCAGGGCGCGATGGAGCCGACGACGCCGATGGGTTCACGGCGTACGTACGAGGTGTGGTCGCCGGAGTACTCGCCCGCCGACTGCCCCTGCAGATGCCGGGCGGCGCCCGCGAAGAAGGCGATGTTGTCGATGGTGCCGGGCACGTCGAACTCGCGCGTCAGCTTGAGGGGCTTTCCGCACTGGAGCGACTCCGCCCGGGCGAACTCCTCGGCGCGGTCGGCGAGCACGGCGGCGAAGCGGTGCAGGGCGTCGGAGCGCTCGCCGGGGGTGGCGCCCGCCCAGCCGGGGAACGCCTCGCGGGCGGCGGCGACGGCCGCGTCCACGTCGACGGTGCTCGCCAGCTCGTACGTGTAGACCTCCTCGCCGGTGGCGGGGTCGACAACCGCGTGCGTACGGCCCGAGGTGCCCTTGGTCAGCCGGCCCGCGATGTACTGCGCGCCGTCCGCGAAGCGGTCCTGCGCCTGGAAGCGATGGCCCGGATTGTGCATGTGGCTCTCCTCCGCCGCCTCCCCGTTACCGCAGGGGTCGGCGTAGCTCCAGCTCGATTTGAGTGCCGATCCTGACAGAGCAAAGGGACTCCAACAAGTGATTCCGTTGTTGCCTTTTGGTTACGCGACGGAATCTGTCGACCAGGTGTCGAGTCCCCAGGGAAAAGGCGGGACGGAATGTCAGTGGTGCGTGCGAAAGTGGCATGCATGGGGAAGATCGATTCTTGGGAAGCGCTGGTCAGCGCGGTCCGCTCGGGGGCGAGAGTCAAGTACCTGCACTTCTGGGGGCACCGGCCGCGACCGGACGGTCAGGTGAGTGCGAGCTGTCTGAGCCAGTGGTGGCCGTCACCGTTCATGGTCGACGGTGTCTCCTACGCGACCGCGGAGCACTGGATGATGGCGGGCAAGGCGCGTCTCTTCGGGGACGCGGAGGCGGAGCGGAGCGCCATCGAGGCGCGGAGCCCCGCGCTCGCCAAGAAGGCGGGGCGGCTCGTGCGCGGCTTCGACGAAGCGATATGGGAGCGCGAGCGGTTCGGGATCGTGGTCGAGGGCAGCGTGCACAAGTTCGCCGTCCATCCCGAGCTGCGTGCGTTTCTGCTGGGCACGGGCGCGCGGGTGCTGGTCGAGGCCAGCCCCATGGACCGGGTGTGGGGCATCGGGCTCGCGGCGGACGACGAGCGGACGGCCAGTCCCGAGCGGTGGCGGGGGTTGAATCTGCTGGGGTTCGCGCTGATGGAGGCACGGGAGCGATTGCGGGAGTCACCCGGCGGTTGAGGGGGCCTCGGGCGGCCGAGGGAGCCCCGGGCGGCCGGGCGTTCCAGCACGCGTGGCCGGCCGGCCACGTGATCCAGCTCACCTGCTCGGCCGAGGCGTTCCGGCACGCCCAGGCAGCCGAGGCGTTCCCGTGCCCGGCCGCCCTCGGCTAGCCGAGGTGCTCCAGCACGAGTGAGGTGGAGTAGCCGTCGTCGCCGACCGGGTCGTTGCTCCCGTTGTCGGCCGGGAGGGCGAAGTAGAACAGGATCATCGCGATGCCCAGGACGATGCCGACCGCTCCGCAGATGATCCCGGTCAGCGCCTGACCCGGGTTCGTCGCCTCGCCGCGGCGCGCCTTGCGACGCCCCATCACTCCGAAGGTCACCCCCAGGATGCCCAGGATGATGGCCAGCGGCCACAGACAGAACACGACGGCCGAGACGATGCCGAGCACGAGCCCGGCGGTGCCCATGCCGTTGCTGGGCGCGAGGGGCATCCCGGGCCAGCCGTAGCCGGGGGCGCCCGGGTAGCCGGTCCCCGGCGCGGGGTAGCCCGGGTAGCCGGCCCCCGGTGCCGGATAGCCGTGTCCGTGTCCGTATCCGTATCCGTAGCCGTACGGGACCTGGCCGGGGCCCTCGGGGGCGATCGGCGGCGGGGGGACCGGTTCTCCGGGGGCGGGTTGGGGGTGGGGCGTGGACGCGGCGGCCTGGGACGCGAAGGGGTTTTCCCAGGGCCGGTGCCGCGGGTCCGGGTGGCCCGGGGTGCCCGGTCCGGGGACCGGGAGGACCGTCGGCTGGTCGTGCGCCGAGAACGGCGTCGGAGGTGCGGGAGGTATGGGGAACGTGGGAGTCGCGGGAGCGCCGGTCATGCGGGACGGGGGCTGGTCCGCGGGCGGAGCCCAGGGGTTCGGCTCGGGCTGCCGTTCGGCGGGAGCCTTGTCCAGGGGGCCCCTGGGCGGGGAACCCGGTGCCGGGTTCCCGGCGGGTATCGCGTCCTCGGGACCGGCGGCCGACGGTACGTCGATCTGCGTCGGCGGCGGAGCCGACTGGTCCGGGGACGCCCACGGGGTCGCGGCGGCGTTCTGCGGCGCCTGTGGCACCTGCGCCTCGTCGGACATGCGTGGAGTCCCCTCTGTCGTACCTGCCGTCATGCTAAGGCCTGGGGCTTCACCTAGTGGGCCGCCGCCTACGATGATCCCTGACTCACCGATCAGCCGATCACCCGCGCCCCCTCCCGACCACGGTCCTGAGGGGCGCCGTTCCCGGGGAGGAACCCTTGACCGACCAGCTCAGCGCACGCGACGGCGCCCGCGATCTGCACGCCTTCATCGCCGGACTGCCCAAGGCCGAACTGCACGTGCACCACGTCGGATCCGCCTCCCCCCGGATCGTCTCCGCCCTCGCGGCCCGCCACCCCGACTCCCAGGTGCCGACCGACCCCGAGGCCCTCGCGGACTACTTCACGTTCACGGACTTCGCCCACTTCATCCAGGTGTATCTCTCCGTCGTCGACCTCGTCCGCACCCCCGAGGACGTACGACTGCTGACGTTCGAGGTCGCGCGGGACATGGCCCGCCAGCAGGTCCGCTACGCCGAGCTGACCATCACCCCGTGGTCCTCCACCCGCCGCGGTATCGACGAGCGCGCCTTCATGGACGCGATCGAGGACGCCCGCAGGGCGGCGGAAGCCGAGCTCGGGGTCGTCCTGCGGTGGTGCTTCGACATTCCGGGCGAGGCGGGGCTCGAGTCCGCCGAGGAGACCGTGCGGCTCGCGACCGACGACCGGCTGCGGCCGGAGGGGCTGGTGTCCTTCGGACTCGGCGGACCCGAAATCGGCGTGCCGCGGCCGCAGTTCAAGCCGTACTTCGACCGTGCGATCGCGGCCGGGCTGCGGTCCGTGCCGCACGCGGGGGAGACGACCGGCCCGGAGACGGTCTGGGACGCGCTGAACGACCTGCGCGCCGAGCGCATCGGGCACGGCACGAGCTCCGCGCAGGACCCCAAGCTGCTCGCCCACCTCGCCGAGCACCGCATCGCCCTGGAGGTCTGCCCGACCTCCAACATCGCCACCCGCGCGGTCCGCACGCTCGACGAGCACCCCATAAAGGAGTTCACCCGGGCCGGGGTCCTGGTCACCATCAACTCCGACGACCCGCCGATGTTCGGCACCGACCTCAACAACGAGTACGCGGTCGCCGCCCGCCTCCTCCACCTCGACGAACTCGGTCTCGCCGCGCTCGCCAAGAACGCGGTGGAGGCGTCCTTCCTCGACCCGGCCGGGAAGACGAGGATCGCCGAGGAGATCGACACCTACGCCTCGGCATGGCTCGCACCCTGAGCGACCAGCACAATGGGCCCATGCGCACCGTGACTGCCGTGGCCCACCGCGGCGACCCCTATCGCGTCCGCGAGAACACCGTCCACTCGCTGCGTTCCGCGCTCGGGCAGGGCGCGGACGCGGTCGAGATCGACGTACGGCTGACCCGCGACGGCGTGCCCGTGCTGCTGCACGACAAGACGCTGAAGCGGCTGTGGGAGCTGGAGCGGCCGCTGCGGGCGCTCTCCCGCGACGAGGTGAGCGGGCTCACGGACGGCGGGGTGCCGACGCTCGCGGAGGCCCTCGGGGCGACCGGGGACAGCCGGATCATGGTCGATCTGCCGGGTGCGCCCGACGGCGCGGCCGTACGCCGGATCGTCGACGTCATCCGCGAGTGCGGGGCGCGGGAGCGGGTGTACTACTGCGCGGGCGCCCAGGCCATGCTGGCGGTACGCGCCGCCGACCCGGCCGCGGAGATCGCGCTGACCTGGACGACCCTCGCACCGCCGCGCCCGGCCCTGCTCGACGCCGTGCGGCCGCGCTGGCTCAACTACCGCTTCAGCCTGGTCGATCGCGCACTGACGGCGCACGTCCACCGCAACGGCTACCTGCTCTCCGTCTGGACGCCCGACACCCGCCGTTCCATGCGCCGGCTGCTCGACCTGGGCGTCGACTCGATCACCACCAACCGCATCGACACGCTCTGCGCCCTGCGTAAGGGCTGAGTCAACGCGCCGTCAACGTGCCGTGGTGAGCCGGACGTCCTCCACCCCGAGCAGGCCGAGGAGAGGAACCTTTCCGGTCCGCTGCCCGGGGTCCACCGTCAGGCCCGCCTCGCGGATCAGGTTGAGGAGCAGCTCGGCGAGCGGCATGACCATGTGGCGGCCCCAGCAGCGCTCCGAGGAGTGGCCGAAGGGGAGGTAGCCGGGGGCGGTGTCGGGGTCGAGGTGGTCCCAGCGCTCCGGGCGGAACGCGTCCGGGTCGTCCCACAGCGCCGGATCGCGATGCGAGAGCAGGGGCAGCAGGAGGACGTCGTCGCCCGCGCCGATGCGCTCGTCGATGGCGGGGTATTCGGGAGAGGCGTAACGCAGCATGTTCCACGACGGGGGCAGCAGACGCATCGACTCGTAGATGAGATTCCGGTTCGGCATGCTGTCGTCGAACGGCGCTCCGAGCCACAGGGCGTTGGAGACGAGGGTGGAGACGGTGAAGCACACCGGGGCGGCCGCTCGCCGGTACATGCCCATCGCGTAACGCCGGTCGTGGTAGCCGTCCGCCTCGGCCAGCAGGCGGGCGAGGCCGGTCACCTCGGCGCCGGGCCCGGCCCGCCAGGGCAGCGCGGCGCCCGCCGCTATCACCGTCCAGGTGAGCTTGGGCGTCAGTTCGAGGTTGCGGCTCATCAGAACGCGCAGCCGGTAGGGGTCCTTGCCGAGGATGAGGTCCCGCAGGAAGAGATGACCGGTCAGCGGCCACGAGCCCGACAGGTCCACGTCCTTCGGCAGCGGCTGCTTCAGCGCCTCGCGCACGTCACCACCGACGGTCCGCATCACGGACGAGGCCTCGTTCCGTGCGATCGAGCGCCCGTGCAGCGGTTTGAACGTGGGCCGCTCCGTCTCGGTGGCGCGCCGTGCGGCGAGGATCCGGTCGGCGACCTCCGGCCCGGCGACCCCGATCGTGTCGGGTTCGAGCCGGAAGACGTCCTTGCCCACGTGATCCCGCAGGAGGGCGGCAAGTCGTGGGCTGAACACGGTGCTTCGGGTACGCGGAGGGGAGGAGAGGGACATGTGAGGTCTCCGAGGAAGCCGGGGGCCGCGTCGAGGGGCCCGGTGGCGGGGACTCGGCCGGGCGCGGACCCGGGCCGGCGGTGCCGCCCCCGCCTGCCGGCGGGGGCGGCGCAAGCCGGGTCAGTACCAGAGGTACCAGGCACTCGCCTTCAGGCTCTTCTGGGCGGAAACCTTGTTGCGGATGGCGAACAGAAGCTTCATTACGACACTCCTTCTCCGGTGACGTACCCGAGCGCACGTGTTCCCTTGTGGGGAACTTCTCTTGTGGAGCTTGTGCGCCACTGACACCACAAGACTCCCCCGCCCCGATTTCACCTCGATCAACAAATGATCAACGACCTGGTCAGAGGGCCGACGGGACGACATGACGACTTAACACCCTGCGGGTTTGGGGACGGAGTCAGGGGGTGAGGCGGGAGTGCTGACTCACCGTCGCCGGATCGGCGGGGGTGGAGCGGGTCAGATACTGCGGGACCGGGGCGGTGTCCTTGCCGTTGTCGCGGACGAGGCCGTAGCGGACCGCGCCCTGGGCGGGACCGGTGCGGACGTCCTCGGTGACCTTGTCCCAGGTCGAGGTCTGGACGAAGAGGTTGTAGTCGGCGGGGCCCTCGTTCTGGTGGAGGGTGACGGTGCCGTCGATCCAGAAGTACTCGTTCTGCCACATCTGCTGGGTGCCGGCGGGCAGGACGGCGTGGCCCACGGCCGGGCCGCCCATCCACGTCGTGCCGTCCGTCGAGCCGGGCTGCACGTCGTCCATGCGGTGACCGCCGCCGGAGGCGACATGGAAGAGCTTGCCGCGCAGCCCGGTCCAGGTCGGCATGAGCACGGCGCCGGGGCGTTGCTGGGGCAGGATCTGCCAGCGGACGCGGAAGTAGCCCTGGCCGGTGAGGGTGACCGTCTCGCCTCTGTGGGTCAGACCGGTGGCGGGCGCGCCCGTCGCCGCGACGCCCTTCTCGGCGCGCCGGGGCAGCGCCGCCGGGAGCGCGGCCTGGGCGGGTGCGCTGTCGACGGCGTCGACGACGGTGCCGTACAGCTGGACGCGGGTCTTCGAGGGCGAGGGTGAGGGTGAGAGCGAAGGGGAGGCGGACGGGGTTGGTGAGGGGCTCGGGGAGGCGGGCGGCTTGCTCGCGGGTCCCGACGGCGGGCGGGCGGTACTCGCGGCCGTGGGCGCGGCGAGGACCGGGGGCGGGTCGTCCGGCGTCTGTGTGACGACGTACAGACCGCCCGCCGCGATGGTCACGCCCGCGGTGACGGCGACGGCGGGCTTGGTGAGCAGGCCGAGGACCTTGGCGGACCAGCCGACGGAGGTGGCGGCCGACGTGGCGGCGACCGCCGTCTTTCCGCCGAGGGCGAGCGAGAGCGTGAAGCCGACCGGGAGCGGGACGAAGGCGATCCCGACGAGAAGCCGTTCGGCCGGTACGACGGCCTCGCGGGCGCCCGAGCAGTACGCGCAGCCCCGGATGTGCCGGGCCAGCCGCTTGCGCCACACCGAGTCGGGCCGCCCGTCCCAGCGGGCGGTCAGCGACCGCAGGCCGGGGCAGGGCGCGTCGGCCGCACCGGAGTGCGGGACGTCGAGCGCCCGCACGATGTTCCGCGCGGTCTCCAGCCGCTCCTTCATCCGCTGCACCCGCACCGCCGCGTGCTGCCGGCTGATCCCGACGGCCGCGGCCAGTTCGCGCCGGGTGAGCTCGCCCGCGACCTCCAGCCACCACAGCGAGAGCAGTTGGCGGTCCTCGTCGTCGAGCCAGCGCACCGCCTCCGCGACCTCGCGCCGCTGCCCCTCCAACTGGAGCCGCAGCACCGTCAGTTCGGCGAAGTCGGCGGCCTGCTCACCAGCCCCGTCGTCCAGGGGCTCGGCGGTCCGGCGGCGCGCCCGCTCGCGTATCTGCCGCATCGCGATGGCGACCAGCCAGGACCGGAAGCTGTCCGGGTCGCGCAGCGAGCCGAGGTTGTCGACGGCGCGCAGCATGGTCTCCTGCACGACGTCGTCGACGTCCGCGTGGCCGTTGAGGGCGCGGCCGACGATGTTGTAAACAAGGGGCAGCCAGCCCTCGACCAGTTCGTCGAGGGCGCGCCGGTCACCGGCCTGCGCGGCCGCGATGGTGGAGCGCCACTGCCGCCCGTCCACGTACGTCCCTTTCGGTGTCACGGTGACCGCCGGTGTCACTGGGCACGCACGGCGGGAGTGCAGGATCTCCCCATCCGGGGAGACCTGTCCGTGCGCTATGTCGGAGATCACAGTCGTTCATCGGGTCCTGAACACACAGGAGACGGAGGGCTGCCCTCCGCGATAACACTTTTCCTGCCTTCCGGGCCTTCGAGATTTTCGCCGCACCCTAGGGGCGCCCCCTGACAACACCCCGACAGGGAACGGCAGTTGCTCCGGGTCGATACCAGGGGCGGGGCCCTCCTCGGTGAGGATCCGCGAGCGGCTGCGCGACCGCAGGATGATCTCACTGTCCCACCCACACCAGGAGCACCAGATGCCCGCCCGCACCCGCACCGTCGCCGCCGTCACCGTCGCGCTCGTCCTCGGCCTGGCGGCCGGCCCGCTGGCCGTTCCCGCCGTCGCCGCGCCCGCCGCCGCGGCACGGACCGACACGGCCGGACCGGACGCCGCCGCCCTGCGCGCCGCGCTCGCCGGGCTGCCGGACTCCGACGCGACGGCCGCGCTCGTACGGGTCGGGGGCACCGACGGGCGCTGGCGCGGGAGTGCCGGGGTGCACGATCTCGCGAGCGGCAGCAAGGCCGACCCGAACGCGCTCTTCCGGGCCGGTTCGACGACGAAGGTGGTCACGGCGGCGGTCGTGCTGCAGCTCGCGGCCGAGGGCAAGGTCGATCTGGGCGCGCCCGTACAGCGCTATCTCCCCGGGCTGCTGTCGCCCGCCTTCAAGCCGGTCTCCGTACGCCAGTTGCTGAACCACACCAGCGGGATCAAGGAGGGTGACGGCTTCGGCGACTCCTTCGAGGACGCGTACGCGCACCGCCTCGACACGCTCACGCCCGAGCAGGTCGTCGCCTCCGCGGTGGCGAAGGGGCCGGAGTTCCGCCCCGGCGAGCGGCAGCACTATCTGAACATCAACTACACGATCCTCGGCATGCTGATCGAGAAGGTGACGGGGCACTCGTACGCCTCCGAGGCCACCCGGCGCGTGCTGCGGCCCGCCGGGATGCTGCGCACGTACTTCCCCGGTAGGGATCCGCGCATCCGGGGGCCGCACAACCTCGGCTACCAGGCGGTGAAGCGGGCGGACGGTACGACGGAGTTCGTCGACGTCACCGAGTGGAACCAGGCGGACCGCTGGGCGGCGGGCGACATGATCTCCACGACGGCGGACCTGGAGCGGCTGACCACCCACCTCTTCCGAGGCGACCTCGTCCCGGAGCCGCAGCTGGAGGAGATGTTCACGGTTCCGTCGGGCATCGACGGCGCCGACATGAGCGCCGGGCTGCAGCGGTTCGAGTACGGGGGGAAGGTCTACTGGCTCAAGTCGGGCGCGCGGTACGGATACACGGCGCTCATCGCGGCCACCCGCGATCTCTCCCGCACGCTCGTCTACTCGGTCAACTCCACTGACGCGAAGGGCGAGGAGATGAACCCGGTCGCCCTGCGCATCGCGATGGCGGCGCTGAAGCGGTAGCGGGCGCGGCGGGCCGGGCCGGGAGGTATCGCTCCGTCACCGCGGCCCTGCCGTCGGACCCGCCGTCAGAGTCGCCGTCAGAGTCGCCGTCACGAGATGGACGTTCATTCCGCACGGGACGACCCCGTCCGGCAGCGCGAGCTCCTTCGCCCCGGCGAAGAAGGCCGCACGCAGGGCCTCCACGGTGGTCGCGTCGAGCGGGCCGACGTCATAGACACCCGATACGGCGTCCCACACCTGCTCCGCCGGACCGCTCAGGTCGATGGGGACGGTCTCCCAGTCGACCGGCGCGAATCCCGCCGGCGCGAGGATGCCGTCGAGCCCTTCACGGCTACGGGTCCTCCGGTCCCCGAGTGCGGGGATGCGCTGCCCGGCCGGAGCCGTCTCGATCGCGGACCGCAACAGTCCGATGAACAGCTCGTACGCCTCACCGCCCACGGCGCCGCCGCCTATCACGCAGGCCAACGTGCCCCCGGGGCGCAGCACCCGGGCCACTTCCGCGACGACCTGCTCCACCTCCGCCATCAGCATCAGAGCCATGTGGGAGACACAGGCGTCAAAGGTGGCGTCGGCGAAGGGAAGGTGCTGGGCCCGGCTCTCCGAGAGCGTCGCGCCGGTCGGCAACGGTCGGCGTCGCGCCAACGCCAGGGCTTCTGGGGACAGGTCCACCCCGGCGAGCCGACGCCCCTCGGTCCGGGCGAGCAGTTCGAGCAACAGGCCGTCGCCGCAGCCGAGATCCAGCACCCGTCCGTATCCGGCGACCCGGTCGCACAGCATCTCGTAGCTGGACCGGCCGTCCGCGGCGCGGCCATCGGCGAACGCGTCCGCCGTCACCGCCGGCCGCTCGGCGTGGAAGGCCCGCAGGAACGCTTCTTGCGATGTCGTCGTCATGCCCTCGAACCTATCCGCCGAGCAGGTCGTCAGGCCGGCAAGGACGAACACGGGGCGGGCCGCTTCACCGCCGTACCGCGCGAGAGCACAGCACCTGACAGCGATCACGGAGATCCCCGGAAACCGGACCTCGAATGTCGGATTCCCAGGTTTTCCCCGTCGTGGCTGGCCCCGGCCCGGGAACAGGCCCGAAGGCGATCGCCGTATCAAGCGATCGCGGTGCCGTGCGCCGCATGGGGAGGGAGAGTTCCGTGAACGTCACGACTACACCTGTCTGAGCGAGAAGATCGGAGCCCTCGACGGCGTCCAGGCCGTCGAAACCGCCCTCGCCCTGCGCCAGGTCAAACAACTCGCCTACGACCCGATCCGCTGACCCGCCGGAACGCCTTGGTGCGACCAGGGTTGCGGCCAAGGTTCCGACCAGGGCTCCGGCCAGGGTTCCTACCTGGCACTTGGCGTGGCGATCGCGGTGTCGGCCCCGTCCCTGACCGCCGACGGGGCGCCGGCTTGCGAGGGCGTCGGTGTCGCCGACGGGGCGTGGGTGGGGACGGCCGGGCCGGCCGGGCTGGGGCTGGTGGTCCGGGTCTGCACGGTGGGGCGCGGGCTGACGCGCCCGGGCGACGCCGACGGGGTGGGCGACACGGCCGAAGGGCTCGCGGCCGAAGGGCTGCTCATGGGCGAAGGGCTGCTCGCGGGCGGCGGGGCGAGCGGGACCGTCGGGGACGTGGGTGCCTCATGTGCCGCCGGACGGAGCGGCAGCGCGACGAGGGCGGCGACGGCGCACGCCGACCCGACCCCGACCCCGACCGCGGTGCGGAGCAGCCGGCGGCGGGCCGCACCGCGGCGGATCGATTCGTATCGGCCGGGGGGTGGGCCGAGGTAGTCCGAGGTGGGCCTCAGGATGACGGCGAGGGCGTCGTCGGGTTCGAAGTCCGGACCCTCGTCAGGGTGTGTGATCAAGGCTTCTCCTCAGGTGGGCGCGGAGCAGTTCTCGGGCCGTGTGGAGGTCGGCCTTGATGGTTCCTTCCTTGCGCCCGGTCAGCGCGGACACCTCCCGGATCGGCATGTCAGCGTAGTAGTGCAGCAGGATCGGGACGCGCAGTCGCTCCGGCAGCGACTGCACGAGCAGACGTACCGAGGGGTCGGCCTGTTCGGTCTGCGGGCGGACGGCGGCTTCGGCGGTCGCACGGTGCACGGCTCTGCGTTCGCGCTCCAGCTTGCGCCAGTGGTCCCGGACGAGGTTGGCCGCGGTGACGTAGAGGAAGCCTCGGGGCTCCGCCACGGATGTCCAGCGGGCCCAGAGCCGGGTGAACGCCTCCGAGGCGATCTCATGGGCCGTCTCGTCGTCGTCGACCAGTCGACGGCACCAGCCGGCGAGGCGCGGATAGAGGGCGGCGAACAGCTCGGACGCTGCCTTCTCGCGGGACCGTTTCAACACTCTCCATGGTCGTGAGGGCACTCGTACGGCACCCGTGCGGCACTCGTACGGCAGGATCCCGGGCCGTCGGTGTATGGTCCATCGGCCCAGGATCGGAGCCGGTCGGCGGGGGGCCGGGTGGCGGGTCAGGGGCTCGCGGAGCTCAGCTCGGCGAAGACGATCACGTTGTCGGGGTACCCGTCACCGGTACGGGGGCCGCCGCAGGTGATGAGCCGCAGCTCCGGACGGTCGACGTCCCCGTAGACCGCGTCCGCCGGGAAGTCCGCCTTGGCGACCGTCCGTACGGTGTTGACGACGAACTCCGCCGCCGTGCCGTTCCCCAGGCGCGCCACGATCCGGTCGCCCCGGCGCAGCCGCGCGAGGTGACGGAAGACCCCGTCCCCGTAAGCGCCGACCGTGACATGGCCGAGGATCACCGACGGGCCGATCTGACCCGGCGTCGGCGAGTACCCGTACCAGCCCGCCCGGTCGTGTGCCGTGATCGGGGGCACCTGCACGCTGCCGTCCGCGGCCAACCCCAGCCGTATGACCGGGGTGTCGACCCCGATGGCCGGGATCAGCAGCCTGACCGGAACCGAACGCCCGAGGGCGCGCGCCGTCTTGGCGGAGGGCCGCGAAGGCGGTGGCGTGCTCTCGGGGTGCCCGGTCGTGGCCCGGCCGGCCCCGTGGCCGCCGCAGCCCACGAGCAACGAGGCCATCGCCGCGGTGGCGAAGGCGCGCCTGGAGAGCGAGGTCATGCCCCGGTCGCCCGCCGGCGACGTACGAGAAAGACCGCGGTGCCGCCCACGGCGAACGCGGCGGCGGCACCCCCGCCGATCAGCGCGCCGCCGCCTCCGGACTTCGACGCCACCGGCGCCACACCGGTGTCGGGCGCTCCCTTCGGTACGACGGCGACCTGGCTCGGGGCCGGCCCCCGGCTCGGCGTACCGCTGGAAGCCGGGGCCTTGGTGGGGACAACGCTCGGCACCGGGGACGGGACGGCGCTGCCGGCGGGGGCCGAGCTCGGGTCGGAAGTGACGGTCGGGACCGCGGACGGCGCGGTGGTGGCAGACGGCGCGGCGGTGGCGGACGGGCGGCTCGTGGAGGCCGCGGTCACCCCGTCGGCGAACGCGGGCACCGTGCTCGCCAGCACGGCGGTGCACCCGAGTGCCATGGCACTGAGGACAGTTCGGCGCATGAATCGCTCTCTTTCGTCGGTCCGCCCGCCCGGTGACGCGGCGGGCTGCGTTACGGATCGAGCGGAGAGACGAGGCAGCGGCGGAACAGGTTGTAAAGAGATGGCAAAGTCGTCCGGCCGCTTGATCCACCCCGCGGAGATCGGTGCGACCAGAATTCCCGGTTGGCACCTGACAGTGTCGCTGACCTGCGGTGATGCCAACTACGCCTCATCGACTGCGAGATGAGGCAGAAACGGCCCTCGCCGCCGACGAAGAAGCCCGGACCCGGCGATAACCCGCCGACAGGCCACCGTCCGAGCCCGAGCGGTGAGCGCTCAAATGTATGCAGTTATACGACGTCACCCGTGACGCCGGGATGTGGCTGCCGCCCCCTCACGCGCCGAGGATCTTCGCCACCTTCAGATAGGGGGCAGCCTCCTCGGCCCGCCCCGGTAAGGGTGGGGCAGACGGTGCAGACGTCGTTGGTGACGCCGGCGATGATGAGGTTGGTGCGGCCGGTGGCCTTGACGGCGGCGGCGAAGTGCTCGTCGTCGAAGGCGTTGACGACGCCCTGGCCTCGCTCTGCGCCCTCATCCCCCGCGGGGTGAGAACGGTACGCGGTCACGATCCGCAGGCAAGCCGATCTCGACCGCCCGCCCGGTATGCCTACGTCACACCGCCACAGGGTGCGGCTCGGCCTTCTCCGCCGCGGCGCTCGGAGCCTCACGGCGGAACACGTCCTTCAGGTAGAGCACGGCGGCGGCGCCGAGCACCCACAGCGGGAGGATCACCAGGGCGCGGGTCAAACCGTCGTTCTGGAACCCGGACAGCCCCTGCATCGCGCGGACGCCCACCCCGACGGGCAGGATCTCGGACAGCGGGTGCAGCCAGGTCGGAAGGTAGGCCGCCGGCAGGACCCCGCCGCTGCTGGCATTGCCGAGGATCAGCAGGAGCATCGAGGCAAGACTGACGCCCGCGGAGCCGAACAGTCGCAGTAGCACCATCGTCGCGCCGCCGACCGCGGCGCCCATCAGCGCGACGACGACCGCGAGGGGCAGGAAGGGGCCGGGCAGCGCATCGAACCCCGTGCTCCCGCCGATGACCGCGACCATGGTGCCGCCGATCCCTCCGAACAAGGCCAGGCTGGCCATACGCCAGCGGTACTGGAGCCGGGGTGCGAGCTGGTAGGTCGTCATGCCGAAGAGGTATCCGGCCAGCACCAGGCCGAAGGCCGCGTAGAAGACGGAGAGTCCTCGGGTGTCCTCCGCCGCCGCCGGGGCAACGTCCTCGACGGAGAGGTGATGGTGTTCCGCACGGGCCACGGAGCCGAAAGCGGTGGTCACGGTCGCGGTGACGCCGGCTCCGTTGGCACTGCCGTAGAGCAAGGTCCCGTCGCTGAGGTAGGCCGCGTACACGGACCTGTCCTGGACGGCCCGCCGGGCGGCGGATTCGTCGGGGTAGGTCTCGAGCGTGAAGCCGCCCGGTACGGCGCGCGCGAGGCCCTGGCGCAGGTGCGCCTGATGCGTGCCGACCTCCGTCGTGCCCACGCGCAGGTCATGAGGGCGTGGCGCATGAAAGGCGGCGAGATAGACGCTGACGAACACTGTGCCTATCAGCAGGACGACCGCTACGGGGACCAGGACGGCGCGTGAGGTTCCAGGACGGGGAAGAGGATGGGCCACGTCCAGGGCATGCTTGTGAATCTTTCGAGTGGAGACGCGCAGAGCCATCGCAGACAGATTCCTAGAATAGAAGCCAACTGATAGTCTGTTGTACATCATAATCAGTTGACTTACAAAGGGATTCGCCACGTGAACCATTCCGACCCGCGCACGGGCCATGTGGCCTGGCAGATCGGCCAGATCATGGCGTCCCGGGTGGAGCGCACACTGCGCCCGTTCCAATTGACCCTCGTCCAGAACAACGCCCTGATGCAGGCCATCCTCGATCCGGGTGTCTCCAGTGCGACCGCGGCACGCAGGACGGCGGTCACCCCTCAGTCCATGGGAACCGCGGTCAACGGACTGGTCGAGCGGGGACTTCTGGAGCGCCGGACCACCCCTGGCGATCGGCGTACACATCGACTGCACGTCACGGAGGCCGGCCGGCGGCTCGCGATGGAGGCCAGGAGCGCGGTGGACGCCACCCACGCCGAAGCCCTGCGGGCACTGACGCCGACGGAGCAGGAGCAGACGCACTCACTGCTGCTGAAACTGTTGGCGTCGCTGAACCCCTCAGCCGTGGATGACAGCACGCCATGACGGCACACCACGAGGAGTCCGCGGGCCGAGGGGACCGTCGGCGACGGGCACACACGCCCGGCGCCGTACACATGCGCACGGCAGGCGGCGGAGTGGACGCTCGTCGTCCCTTCCGCCAGCCACACAGCCCGGTGGGGCGATGCCGTTCGTGCGCGGCTCGCCCAGGGCCTGTCTAGTAGTGGCCGCCGTCCGCCTCGATGGTGCGGCCGGTGATGTACGAGGCGTCATCGGAGACGAGGAACGCGGTGACGGCCGCGATCTCCTCCGGGCGGGCCAGGCGGCCCAGGGCGCCGTGCATCTTCTCCCAGGCATCCATGGAGGCATCGAGGAGAGGGTGCTTGTAGCTGAGGGCGTGGGTGTCGGCCATGTCGGTGGCGGTTCCGCCAGGGGCGACGGCGTTGATCGTGATGCCGCGCGCGCCGAGCTCCGGTGACAGGTTGAGCACCATGCTGTTCACCGCGCCCTTGCTGGCCGCGTACAGAGTGTGGTGGAAGATCGCGCGGGTGGCGCTGACCGACGAGGTGAGCACGATACGTCCGCCGTCGGGCAGGTGGCGGGCCGCATGCTGGACGGCGAAGAGCTGGCCGCGGGTGTTGACGGAGAAGACCCGGTCGAAGTCCTCCGGCGTGATCTCGTCGAGGCGGCCGAAGTGTTCGATCCCGGCATTGCTCACCAGGATGTCGAGCTTGCCGTAATGCTCGACGACCTGGCCGACGAGGCGTCCGGTCTGCTCCGGGTCGGAGACGTCCGCCTGGATCGCGATCGCGTCGGTGCCGTTCTTCTTGAGCTCCGCAACCAGTTGTTCGGCGTCTGCCACGCTGCTGCGGTAGTTGATCGCGACCGTCGCTCCGTCCTGCGCAAGGCGTTCGGCGACGGCTTTACCGATGCCGCGACCGGCTCCGGTGACGAGGGCTACTTTGCCAGTGAGCTTTCCCATGGTTGTTCCACTCCGTCTGGTGTGGGGGGATGCGAGGGGGGAGGGCGGAGCGGACGCCTGCGTGCCCGCTCCGTGTGGCGGCCCGAGGTGATACGGCCACATCCCGGCTGTACCGCCTCGGAGCCGTTGGGGTCATTGCGCTGAACGGCCCGGATCGCGCTCCGGGTCCGGCACGCGGCGGCTGGTCGAGGGTCGGGTAGTCCGTGTAGCCGCGCTCGTCACCACCGTAGAACGTCGCGGGATCGGGCGTGCTGAACGGGCCGCCCTGCTGGAGCCGGAGCGGCAGGTCGGGGTTGGAGATGAAGGGAGCGCCGAACGACACCGCGTCGGTGGTGCCGTCCTCGACCAGGCTCAGCGCCTCCAGGCCGGTGGGGTTCGGGTGGGTGAAGGGGTTCAGGATGAACGTGCCCTGCCACTGCTTGCGCAGCTGGAGCGTCACTCCCTGCTCGCCCAGCGCACCACGCAGGCCGAGGAGGCGAACACATGAGCGCGAACACCAGTCAGCCGCTGCACCTCACGGTCGTATCGGCCGGCCTGAGCGTCCCCTCGTCCACCCGCCTGCTGGCCGACCGCCTCACCGAGGCAGTCCGCAAGCAACTGGCCGACACGGGTGGCGATGTCGAGACACGGGTCGTCGACTTGCGCGACCTGACCGCCGACATCGCCGACAACCTGGTCACCGGCTTCCCCTCGCCCTCCCTGGCGGAAGCCGTCGAGGCGGTCACCTCGGCGGACGGTCTGATCGCCGTCACTCCGGTCTTCTCGGCCTCGTACAGCGGGCTCTTCAAGTCGTTCTTCGATGTCATCGACAATGACGCCCTCACCGGAAAGGCCGTCCTGCGCGCGATTGTCGTGCCCACATCGGTATACGCGGCCTCCGAGGACGGGGGCGGCAACGGCGACCCCCTCACCGACACGCTCCCCCACCGGATCGTGCGCGCGGCCGGCGAACTGGCCGGGCTCATGCGCCACCGCGCGGGTCCTGCCGCCCGGGCGACCGACGACACCGCCGTCGTACCGTTCGCACAGCAACTGGACGCACTGCGACCCGCGTGAAGCCGCCGCCCTCAGGGCCGGCCAAAGATCCTCGTCGCGATCGCCGCAGGGCAGTACTAGAGGCCCGCGATCGCGTTCCAGCGCCGTCGGCGCCGAGCCCGAGCCCCGCCACCCGGTCGGCCACCGTCCCGGACGCGGTCAGCATCAGCACCCGGGCCCGGCTGCCGCCGCGGGCCAGCGCCTTGCACACCTGGTCGCCGTGGACGCCGGGCAGATCGCGGTCGAGTACGACGACGTCGTAGCCGTTGGCCTCCGTGCACTCCAGGGCGGTGGGGCCGTCCAGGGCGAGGTCGACCGCCATGCCCTCCCGGCGCAGCCCGGCGGCCACGGTCTCGGCGAGCTCTTCATGGTCCTCGACCACCAGCACACGCATGCCGGTCAGTGTGGCGAGCGGGCGGTACAGCGGCATAAGCGCCGCCGTTCCCGTGCCGTAACCGCGCTCCCGCTTGTGTGGACCCCGTCAGCACCATCGCCCCACCACCAGGAGGAACCCCATGCGTGCTCTGGCCACTCGGCCACGGCGACTCGTCCTGGCCGTCGCCATGATCTCGGCCGCCACCCTCGGCACGGTCAGCGCGTCGGCGTCGACGTCGGCAACGGCAACGGCGGTCACGGCCCACAACCCCGGCGCGCCCACGCCCCACACCGCGCCGCCGAAGGGAGCGGCCCTCGCCATCGCCTACCGGCCGACCGCCCATGCCCCGGGCGACGTGAACACCGCCAACGGCAGGTTCGCCGCGTGCATGCGCGAGCAGGGCCAGAAACACTTCCCCGACATCCACGCGTCGAAGGACGGGAGCGGGCACATACGGCTGGACGTGAAGGTGACCGGCCGGGGCTTCGACCCGACGTCGGATGCCTACAAGGGCGCCCTGAACACCTGCGCGCCGATCCTGAAGAAGGCCGGCGTCACCTTCCCGGACCCGTCCGACCTGCCACCGCTGCCCGAGCCGGGCAAGGGAACGGGCAAGGGAACGGGCCCGGAAGCGGGCCAGTCCCTGCACATCAAGCCGGGAACACCCGGCGAACCGGACCTCCCGTCACTCACGACCACCACCACCACCACCACCAGCAGCAGCAGCAGCAGCAGCAGCAGCAGCGAGAACGCCTGACCACCACGAGGGGGAACACCGCGGCCCCGGACGGGATCCACTCCCGTCCGGGGCCGCGCGGTTCAGTCCGTACGCACTACGCGTCCAGCGACGTCATCACGTGCTTGATCCGCGTGTAGTCGTCGAAGCCGTACGCGGAGAGGTCCTTGCCGTAGCCGGACTTCTTGAAGCCGCCGTGCGGCATCTCGGCGACCAGCGGAATGTGGGTGTTGATCCACACGCAGCCGAAGTCGAGGGACTTCGACAGGCGCATCGCGCGGCCGTGGTCCTTCGTCCAGACCGAGGAGGCGAGGGCGTAGTCGACGCCGTTGGCCCACTCGATGGCCTGGGCCTCGTCCGAGAAGGACTGGACGGTGATGACCGGGCCGAAGACCTCGTTCTGGATGATCTCGTCGTCCTGCTTGAGGCCCGAGACGACGGTCGCGGCGTAGAAGTAGCCCTTGTCGCCGACCCGCTGGCCGCCCGCCTCGACCTTGGCGTGCGCGGGCAGCCGCTCGATGAAGCCGGTGACCTGCTTGAGCTGGTTCGGGTTGTTCAGCGGACCGTAGAGCACGTCCTCGTCGTCCGGCTGGCCGGTCTTCGTCTCGGCGGCGGCCTTGGCGAGCGCGGCGACGAACTCGTCGTGGATGGACTCCTGGACCAGGACGCGGGTGGCGGCCGTACAGTCCTGGCCCGCGTTGAAGAAGCCCGCGACCGAGATGCCCTCGACGGCCTTGGCGATGTCGGTGTCCTCGAAGACGACGACCGGGGCCTTGCCGCCCAGCTCCAGGTGGACCCGCTTGAGGTCCTTGGACGCCGACTCGGCGACGGACATGCCCGCGCGTACGGAACCGGTGATGGAGGCCATCGCCGGGGTCGGGTGCTCGACCATGGCGCGGCCGGTCTCGCGGTCGCCGCAGATGACGTTGAAGACGCCCTTGGGGAGGATGCCGCCGATGATGTCGGCGATCAGGACGGTGGAGGCGGGGGTGGTGTCCGAGGGCTTCAGGACGACCGTGTTGCCCGCCGCGAGCGCCGGGGCGAACTTCCACACCGCCATCATCATCGGGTAGTTCCACGGCGCGACCTGCGCGCAGACGCCGATCGGCTCGCGGCGGATGATGGAGGTCATCCCCTCCATGTACTCGCCGGCCGAGCGGCCTTCGAGCATGCGCGCCGCGCCCGCGAAGAAGCGGATCTGGTCGACCATGGGCGGGATTTCCTCGGACCGGGTCAGGCCGATCGGCTTGCCGGTGTTCTCGACCTCGGCCGCGATCAGCTCCTCGGCCCGCTCCTCGAACGCGTCCGCGATCTTCAGGAGGGCCTTCTGGCGCGCGGCCGGGGTCTGGTCGCGCCAGGCCGGGAAGGCCGCGGCGGCGGCCGCCATGGCGGCGTCCACGTCGGCCTCACCGGACAGCGGCGCGGTCGCGTACGCCTCGCCGGTCGCGGGGTTGACGACCTCGGTGGTCCGCCCGTCGGCGGCGTCCCGGAACTCACCGTCGATGTAATTGCGCAGACGACGCAGCTCGGTGCTCACTGCCGGCCCTCCAAGTTCAGGTGTCCAATCGCTGAGACACCCACACTAATCCGTGGGCCCACGTTTTCAACACCCCCAGTCACCCCTTGACTGCGAAATCCGCAAGCTACACCCCCGTAAACAACGAATTTCATCGCTACAGCCTTGCGGAACCGTCGAGACGTCGTGCACAGTGAGCTCGTGGCCAGTCGAAGCGCAGACCCCAGGGACTCCACCCGCGAGTCGAGGAACGGCAGTCCCCAGCTGGACTCCGTATCCCTCGCCATCATCGAGCAGCTCCAGCAGGACGGACGCCGTCCGTACGCCGCGATCGGCAAGGCCGTCGGCCTGTCCGAGGCGGCCGTGCGCCAGCGCGTCCAGAAGCTGCTCGACCAGGGCGTGATGCAGATCGTCGCCGTCACGGACCCGCTCACCGTGGGCTTCCGCAGGCAGGCGATGGTCGGCGTCAATGTCGAGGGCGACCTCGACCCGGTGGCCGAAGCGCTGACCGCCATGTCGGAAGTCGAGTACGTGGTGATGACCGCGGGCTCGTTCGACATCCTCGCCGAGGTCGTCTGCGAGGACGACGACCACCTGCTGGACGTCATCAACAAACGCATCCGGGCCCTGCCCGGGGTGCGCTCCACCGAGAGCTTCGTCTACCTGAAGCTGAAGAAGCAGACCTACATGTGGGGAACCCGATAACCGTGAGCACCAAGGACCTCAGCAAGACCGCGTACGACCACCTGTGGATGCACTTCACCCGCATGTCCTCGTACGAGAACGCGCCCGTTCCCACCATCGTCCGTGGTGAGGGCACCTACATCTACGACGACAAGGGCAAGCGCTACCTCGACGGTCTCGCGGGCCTGTTCGTGGTCCAGGCGGGCCACGGCCGCACCGAACTCGCGGAGACGGCGTTCAAGCAGGCGCAGGAGCTGGCCTTCTTCCCGGTGTGGTCCTACGCCCACCCCAAGGCCATCGAGCTCGCCGAGCGCCTCGCGGACTACGCGCCGGGCGACCTGAACAAGGTCTTCTTCACCACGGGTGGCGGCGAGGCCGTCGAGACCGCGTGGAAGCTCGCCAAGCAGTACTTCAAGCTGCAGGGCAAGCCGACCAAGTACAAGGTCATCTCGCGTGCGGTCGCCTACCACGGCACCCCGCAGGGCGCCCTGTCCATCACCGGCCTGCCGGCCCTGAAGGCCCCCTTCGAGCCGCTGGTCCCGGGTGCCCACAAGGTCCCCAACACCAACATCTACCGCGCCCCGCTCTTCGGCGACGACCCCGAGGCCTACGGCCGCTGGGCCGCCGACCAGATCGAGCAGGAGATCCTCTTCGAGGGCCCGGAGACCGTCGCCGCGGTCTTCCTGGAGCCGGTGCAGAACGCCGGTGGCTGCTTCCCGCCGCCGCCCGGCTACTTCCAGCGCGTGCGCGAGATCTGCGACCAGTACGACGTGCTGCTGGTCTCGGACGAGGTCATCTGCGCCTTCGGCCGCCTCGGCACGATGTTCGGCTGCGACAAGTTCGGCTACGTACCGGACATGATCACCTGCGCCAAGGGCATGACCTCGGGCTACTCCCCGATCGGCGCGTGCATCGTCTCCGACCGCATCGCCGAGCCGTTCTACAAGGGCGACAACACCTTCCTGCACGGCTACACCTTCGGCGGCCACCCCGTGTCGGCCGCGGTGGGCATCGCCAACCTCGACCTGTTCGAGCGCGAGGGCCTCAACCAGCACGTGCTCGACAACGAGGCCAACTTCCTGCAGACCCTGCAGAAGCTGCACGACCTGCCGATCGTCGGCGACGTCCGCGGCAACGGCTTCTTCTACGGCATCGAGCTGGTCAAGGACAAGGCCACCAAGGAGACCTTCACGGACGAGGAGTCGGAGCGCGTGCTCTACGGCTTCGTCTCCAAGAAGCTCTTCGAGTACGGCCTCTACTGCCGCGCCGACGACCGCGGTGACCCGGTCATCCAGCTGTCGCCGCCGCTGATCTCCGACCAGTCGACGTTCGACGAGATCGAAGGGATCGTCCGTCAGGTGCTGACGGAGGCGTGGACGAAGCTGTGATCGACGCGCGACCGATCAGGCACAGCTGATCGGACACAACTGATCAGGCACAACTGATCAGCTGATCGACATCGGCCCCGGTGCCGTCCGTTCGAGTGAGAAACGGCGGCCCGGGGCCGCGTGCTGTCCGGCCTCCCGCCGTCGAAAACCTAGCGTGCCCAGTGACCGATCGGCCCTGCCTTCGTTCCCCCGTCCGGGGGACCGAGCGACCTCAGCGAGGCGGCTCGGGCAGCGCAAATCAGATCTGAACCGAGGTGTACGCGATGGTGGCCCCGCCGGACAACGACGTGCTCTGGGCACGCGCCCTGCACGTCAAGCACAACGGCTCGCCCGCGCTCAGCGGTGTCTCGCTCGGCATCCGCGAGGGCGAGATCCTCGCCGTCGGCGGTCCACGCGGCAGCGGCAAGACGACCCTGCTCCAGTGCCTGTCGGGGCTGGTCCTGCCGCAGCGGGGCGAGGTCTGGTACAACAGCGTGCCGGTGCACACCATGGGCCCCCTCACCCGCGAACGGCTGCGCCGCGACCGGTTCGGCTGGATCGGCCCGACCCCGGTCCTCGTACCGGAGCTGAACGCCTGGGAGAACGCGGCGCTGCCCCTGATGCTGCGCGGATCCGGCCGCCGGGCCGCCAAGACCGCCGCCCTGGAATGGCTGGAACGCCTCGACATCGGAGGCTGCGCCCGCAAACGCCCGCACGCCCTGCTCCAGGCCGAGCGGCAGCGCGTCGCCATCGCCCGGGCGCTCGTCCTCTCCCCCAAGGTGCTCTTCGCCGACGAACCGACCGCCCCGCTGCACCGCGCCGACGGCGTCCACGTCCTGCGCACCCTCACCGCGGCGGCCCGCTCGCACGGCATCACGGTCGTCCTCGCCACGCACTACACGGACACCGCGGCCCTCGCCGACCGCACGGTCTCGCTGCTCGACGGACGGCGCGTGAACACCGTCCACCTGCCCCCGGTCGTCGAGACGGAAGGCCGGGCCGCGTGCTCGCTCTCCGTCTAGCCCGCGGGGCCCGTCCCCTGGTTCAACTGCGCAGATTGCTCGTCGCCGCCGCCTCGGCGGGCACCGGCTTCCTGCTGCTGTGCACCCTGGCGGACGCGATGGCGCACCCGGACACCTCGCACGGCTCGGTGCTCCGGCTCGTCTGGTGCCTCGCGCCCGCCGCCGCCACCGTGTACTTCGCGGTCGCGGTCGCCCGTACGGACCCGGGGACCCGACCGCGCCCCGGGCTCGCGGCGATCGGACTCGGCCCCGGCCGCCTGATGGCCATCTCGGCGGTCACCACCGCCCTGTCGACCACGCTCGGCTCGATGCTCGCGCTGCTCGTCTTCCTTCATCTGCGCGGCGATCTGACGGGCATGCCCTTCGACGGCGCCGCGGCGGCGTCCCTCGCCGCGGACCGCCCGCTGCCCCTGCCCGCGGCCCTGACCCTGCTGCTCGTGGTGCCGCTGGCCGCCTCCGTCGCGAGCGCGGTGGTACTGCGACCGCGGGGCGCCGGACCGGCACGTCCCGGCCGACCTGGCCGACCTGGCCGACCTGGCCGACCTGGCCGACCTGGCGCCGACGGGGACTCCCCTGCTACGTCTTCCGATACGCGTCGGACGTCTTCCGGTACGCGCGCCGAGTCCGGTCCCCGAGCCGACCGGCCCGGGCACCCGCTGGACCCGCAGCAGCCCGCCCCTCCGCTGCCGACACCCGGCGGGCTGCCCTGGGGCACCGCCGTCGTCGCGGCGGGGCTAGCCGTGGAGGCGTACGCGAGCCGATCGGGACCGGCACCCGGCCTGGCCCTGCCGGGCCGCCTCGCGGGCGGCCCCGCCGGGGTGCTCGGCGGCTGGGCCCTGACCGCGCTGGGGCTGGCCCTGGCCGGGCCCGCGATCACCCATCTGTGCGGGCGGCTGCTGCAGGCCGTACGCCCGGGCGCGCTGCGGCTGCTCGCCGGGCGCGTCCTCCAGGAGGAGGCCCGGCGCATCGGGCGCCCGCTGGGCGTGGTGTGCGCGGTGACGTCGGGCGCGTACGCCATGGCGACCCTGTACGCCGCAGCGCGGCCCTCGTTCGGGCCGCTCAGCACGCTCGGGGCGCTGCTCGTCGCCGGGTGCGCCGTCGCGACGCTGCTCACGGCGGCGCTCGAGGCCAAGCACGCGCGCGCCGACGTCACGGCGGCGCTGCTGCTGCTCGGAGCACCGGCCACGATGCTGCGCGGTGCGGCGCTGCTCCGCGCGGGCGCGCTGCTCGCCGTGTTCTTCCCACTGACCTGGGCGGTCGCGGAACTGGCGGCGCTGCCGCTGGCGCGCTGAGCAGGCGTACGAAATATCTTCCCGATATTTTCCCGGTGGGCGATGAGTTCCGCGCGGACGAGCGGTCTACCCCTCCGAACGGCACACCACCTCACTTCACCCTGACCGGGAGAGACCGCTCATGTACCAGCAGATGATCTTCGTGAACCTCGCCGTGAACGACGTCGACACCTCGAAGAAGTTCTTCACCGAGCTCGGCTACACGATCAACCCGCAGTTCTCGACGGACGACTGCGCCTGTGTCGTCATCAGCGACACGATCATCGCGATGCTGCTGAGCAAGCAGCGCTACGCGGACTTCACCAAGAAGGAGATCGCGGACCCCACCAGGACCAGCGAGGTGCTGCTGTGTCTGAGCGCCGAGAGCCGCGAGAAGGTCGACGAGCTGTGCGACAAGGCCCTCGCGGCGGGCGGCTCAGGCACCCGGGAGGCCCAGGACCACGGCCACATGTACGGCCGTACGTTCGACGACCCGGACGGCCACACCTGGGAGGTCATGTGGATGGACCCGGCGGCGGTCCAGGGCTGAGCACCCCTCCCCGGGGGACACCAACTGGGGTGTCCCCCTCATGGGTTGGGGTCACCGACCATCCCCGAGGAAGCCACCCCCTAGCATGGCCGTGTGCAGCCGACCCCCCTCCACACCACCCACGACCGCGAGATCGAATCCCTCGCCGAGTTCGACGACGTCGTCTCGACGCGCGGCTCGCTCGCCCACTTCCGGGTCCAAGCAGTGGATCTGACGGCCCGTACGGAGGTTCTGCTCTCCGTGGACACCGCGGGCGCCGTCTTCCTCGGCTGTCCGATGGACGCCGAGGCGGCGGCACGGGTGAGAGCCACGGGCGCGCTGGTCTTCCCGCCCGTCCCCGGACTGCCCTTCGACCCGTACCGCGGGCTGCTCTACACCCCGGACGAGCTCTTCGACCAGCTCGACGCCGGCTACGAGGCGACGCCGGACGCCCGCGCGTACGCCTGGTTCCAGCACGCCAAGGCCGACGGCGACGTCTTCGTGTCGATGCTCCGCGCGATCCACGACGACTCCGTGTCGGACGCGCTCGACGAACTGCTTCTCGGCGCGCGGGTGGTGGGCGTCATGGGCGGCCACGCCATGGCGCGTGGCACGGAGGCGTACGAGGGCGCGGCGCGCCTGGGCCGCGAGCTGGCTCGCGCCGGTTTCACGGTCGCCACCGGCGGCGGCCCGGGCGCGATGGAGGCCGCGAACCTCGGCGCGTACGCCGCCCCCTTCGACGATGCCATGCTCACCGAGTCGCTCCGCATCCTCGCCAAGGCACCGTCGTTCACCCCTTCCATCACCGACTGGGCGGACGCCGCCTTCGCCGTACGGGAGCGCTGGCCGGACGGCGGCCCCTCCGTCGGCATACCCACCTGGTTCTACGGCCACGAGCCGCCGAACGCCTTCGCCTCGCACATAGCCAAGTACTTCGCCAACGCCACCCGGGAGGACGGGCTGTTGGCCCGCTCGAACGCGGGTGTCGTCTTCCTGCCGGGCGCCGCCGGGACCGTACAGGAGATCTTCGACAACGCGACCCCGAACTATTACGAGTCGCGTGGCGAGCCCACCCCCATGGTGCTCGTCAACCGTGCGCACTGGACCGAGAAGCACCCCACCTGGCCGCTCCTCCAATCGCTTGCCCACGAGCGGTCCATGGAGTCCCGGATCGCTCTGGTGGACCGGATCGACGAGGCCCCGGAAGCACTCAAACGCCTCGGTGGTTAATGACCAGGCAAAGCCAACGGCACGGCGGGGCATATGCATTGACAGCACTTACCCACCACTTATAAACCTTTGAGGCCCGAGGGGTGGCTGTTGCCACGGCGGAGCCCCCCTTAAACCCCCCAGCAGTTGCGCATTCTGTGAAGGGCAATCGTGTCCATATCTCGCCGTACCGCACGTCCTGTGCGAATCCTCGGCGTTGCCTCCGCCACGGCCGCGCTCGCGCTCGGCCTCGCCGGCAACGCATTTGCCTGCAACATCAGTGAGTTCTCCGCCGAAGCCACGTGCGACGGCACCAAGGGCGTCATCACCGTCACCGACGTCGACAGGTCCGGCACTTCAGCGGTCGTCTCCGTGTTCCTCGAGAACAACGGTGCCGACGCGCAGAAGATCGGCCAGCAGGAGGTCAAGGGCTCCAGCACGGGTGTCACCATCACCTTCGACGAGGACTGGAAGCCGAACGCCACGTACCGCGTCCACGTCAAGGCCGCGAACCAGGTCGACAAGGACATCCCGACGAACGTGACCGCTCCGTCCACGGCCTGCAAGACCGAGGAGAGCCCGACGCCGTCGGCCACCCCGTCATCGTCGGAAACCCCCTCCTCCCCCTCCTCTGCCTCCTCCTCGGAGACGCCTTCCGCGACCCCGTCGGAGTCGGAGAGCAGCGCCGCGCCCGCGACGCCGGGCGACAACGCCCCGTCCCCCGCGGCCGGTTCCTCGAACCTCGCCGAGACCGGTGCTAACTCCAACACCCCGATGATCGCCGGTATCGCCGGTGCCCTCGTCGTGGTCGGCGGCGGAGCGGTGTTCTTCGGTATGCGCCGCCGCGGCGCCTCGAAGACCAGCTGATCCATACACCGTACGCACCAACGTGTGGCCCGCCCCCTGTCAGCGCTTTCCAGGGGGCGGGCCACACGCCTGTCCGCACCCACCACTGCCGGCTGACACCCTTCTCGGCGAGTTCGATGACCCACTCGGCGTTGAGTTCGGGGGTGGTGTCGGTGGTGTGGGGGTGGATGCCGCGGCCCGGTGGATCACCAGCTCGGCCGGGTCCCCCCTCGGCCTCAGGCCACCCGATGAGCGGAACCTGCTCGTCGGGGATGCTCGATCGGCACCCTATGCGGCCGAAGACTCCCCGAGTACGACGATTTCGGCCGCGTCGAACGCCACCCCGACCTCGTCCCCGGGCGCGGGCGCCTCCCGCAGCGCGCACGCCGCTTCGAGCCGCGGGCCGCTCTCGGGCTGCAGTCGTACGGCGACATGGGTGCCCCGGAAGGTGCGTGCGGCCACGGTGCAGCGCAGCCCGTCCGCGGGGGCGCCCAGCCGTACACCCGCGGGCCGCACGAGCAGCGTGCCGGGGCCCTGGGGGGCACCCTCCGGCACCGGCAGCTTCCCCCACGGGGTGTCCGCGGCCCGTCCGCTCACCGTCGCCGCGACCACGTTGTCGAAGCCGAGGAAGCGCGCCACGAACTCGTCCGCCGGGCGCTGCCAGACCTCGAGCGGTGTACCGGACTGGGCGATCCGGCCGTCGCGCATCACCACGACCCGGTCGGCGAGCGCGAACGCCTCGCCCTGGTCGTGTGTCACGGCCAGCACGGTCGTGCCCAACTCGCCGAAGAGTTCGCGGAGTTCCATGACCAGTCGTTCGCGCAGCGAGCGGTCGAGCTGACCGAGCGGCTCGTCGAGCATCAGCAGCCGGGGGCGCGGCGCGAGGGCACGGGCCAGCGCGACCCGTTGCTGCTCACCGCCGGAGAGGGACGCGACGGCCCGCCGATGAGCCCCGGGCAGTCCGACGAGTTCCAGCAACTCGCCCACCCGTCCGGCCTGTCGATCCTTCGACGCACCGTGCATCCGCAGCCCGAAGGCGACGTTGCCGCCCACGTCCCGCTGGGGGAAGAGCTGGTGGTCCTGGAACATCAGCCCGACGCCCCGTTTGTGCGCGGGCACACCCGTCTGGTCGCGGCCGCCGAGGAGCACCCGCCCGGCGTCGAGCGCCTGGAGCCCGGCCACCGTCCGCAACAGCGTGGACTTGCCGCTGCCGCTCGGCCCGAGCACGCACACGATCTCCTGCTCGGCGACGTCGAGGCCGACGGCGTCGAGGACCGCCCGCCCGCCGAAGCGCACGGTCGCCGCCTCGATCCTCAGCAGGGCGTCCGGTGTTGCCCGCGGCTTCTCCTCGGCCTCCCCCGCCGTCTCTTTCACCTCCCCCACCGTCTCTTTCACCTTCTTCGTCGCCTCTTTCACCTGCTCCGTCGCCTCTTTGGCGAGCCGCGTCATCAGAACTCCCCCGTCCGGTCGGTGCGCACGCGCTCCAACAGCAGCAGCGCCACCGCGCACACCACCATCAAGATCGTCGAAAGGGCCATCGCCTGGCCGTAGTTGAGGTCACCCGCGCGCCCGAGCAGCCGGGCCACGGCGACCGGCAGCGTCGGGTTGTCGGGCCGCGCGATGAAGACCGTCGCCCCGAACTCGCCCAGCGACACCGCGAAGGCGAAACCCGCCGCGATCAGCAGCGCCCGCCGCACCATCGGCAGGTCGACCTCCCGCCACACCCGCCAGGGCGAGGCCCCGAGCACGGCCGCCGCCTCCCGCAGCCGTCCGTCCACCGCCCGCAGCACCGGCAGCATGGTCCGTACGACGAAGGGGACGCCCACCAGCGCCTGCGCGAGCGGCACCAGAATCCAGGAGGACCGCAGATCCAGCGGCGGTTCGTCCAGCGCGATCAGGAAGCCGAACCCGACGGTGACGGCGGACACGCCGAGCGGCAGCATCAGCAGCGCGTCGAAACCGCGCTGGAGTCGGCCGGTACGTCGGGTGAGCGCCGCGGCGGCCAGACCGCCGATCACGATGGCGATGGCGGTGGCGGCGAGCGCGTACTCCAGCGAGTTGCCGATCGCCGCGATCGGTGCCACCAGGAAGACGCCGCCGTCGGCCGAGGTCAGCGCCTTGTAGTACGCGAATCCATAGCCGCCGGGGGTGTCGAAGGACCGCTGGACCAGTACGCCCAGCGGCAGGACGAGCAGGACGACGATGCTCGCCAGGACCCCGCCCAACAGCGCCCACTGCCCGGCCCCGCGCGGTCGGCGCGCGGTCACCTCGGGAGCCACCAGGCGCAGGGCGGTCTCCCGGCGGCGTACGGTCCAGGCGTGCACGGCGAGGATCGCGCCGACGGCCACGAACTGGATGATCGTCAGCACGGCCGCGGTCGCGAGGTCGAAGATCTCCGAGGTCTGCCGGTAGATCTCGACTTCGAGGGTGGAGAAGGTCGGCCCGCCGAGGATCTGCACCACGCCGAACGAGGTGAAGGTGAAGAGGAAGACCATCAGCGCGGCGGCGGCCACGGCCGGGCTCAGCGCCGGGAGCGTCACCTTGCGCCAGGCCGCGAACCGGGAGGCGCCGAGCATCCGCGCGGCCTCCTCCTGACGCGGGTCGAGCTGCGACCAGAGCCCGCCGACGGTCCGTACCACGACGGCGTAGTTGAAGAAGACATGTGCGAGCAGGATCGCCCACACGGTGGTGTCCAGCCGTACGCCCCACAGCTGGTCCAGCAGCCCGCCCCGGCCCACCAGGGCCAGGAACGCCGTACCGACCACGACGGTCGGCAGCACGAACGGGACGGTCACCACCGCCCGCAGCACCTGCTTGCCCCTGAAATCGAAGCGCGCGAAGACATACGCGCCGGGGAGCGCGATCAGCAGCGTGAGCGCCGTGGAGGCGAGCGCCTGCCAGGCGGTGAACCACAGCACATGCCGGATGTCCGACTGTGCGAGCACCTCGCCGATCCGTCCGAACTGCCAGACCCCGTCGACCTTGAGGCCGCGGGCCACGATCGCGGCCACGGGGTACGCGAAGAAGACGGCGAAGAACGCGACGGGCAGGGCCATCAGCCCGAGCCGCGTCGCGCTCCCCTTACGGGTCTTGCGCGGGGCTACTTCAGTACGAGCGAGGTCCACGACCTGACCCACTGATCACGGTTGTCGGCGATCTTGGCGGGGGCCATGGTCTCGGGGTCCTTGGCCTGGGGGCCGAACTTCAGGAACACCTGGGGTACCTGAGCGGCTTCGCGGACCGGGTACACGAACATGTTCAGCGGCATGTCGTCCTGGAACTCCTTGGTGATCAGGAAGTCGAGGAGCGCCTTGCCGCCCTTGGTGTTCTTCGCGTTGCTCAGCAGCCCCGCGTACTCGATCTGCCGGAAGCAGGTGCCGTTCGCGACCCCGGTCGGCGCGGTCTGTGGCTTCGGGTCGCCGTAGACGACCTCGGCGGGCGGGGAGGAGGCGTAGGAGACGACGAGCGGCCGGTCGGCCTTGGCCTTCTTGCCGCCGGAGGACCCGGAGAACTCGTCGTTGTAGGCCTGGTCCCAGCCGTCGACGACCTTCACGCCGTTGGCCTTGAGCTTCTTCCAGTAGTCCTGCCAGCTGCTGTCGCCGTACTTCGCGGCGGTCCCGAGCAGGAAGCCGAGGCCGGGTGAGGACGTGGACGCGTTCTCCGTGACGAGCAGGTTCTTGTACGCGGGCTTGATCAGGTCGTCGAAGGAGGCCGGCGGGGCCAGCTTGTGGTCGGCGAAGTACTTCTTGTCGTAGTTGACGCAGATGTCGCCGGAGTCGATGGGCGTGACCCGGTGCTTGTCCTGGTCGACCCGGTACTCGGGGAGGATCTGGTCCGAGCCCTTCGCCTCGTACGACTGGAAGAGCCCGTTGTCGAGCGCCCGGCTCAGCAGGGTGTTGTCGACGCCGAAGAAGACATCGCCCTGCGGGTTGTCCTTGGTGAGGATGGCTTTGTTGACGGCCTGGCCGGCGTCGCCGTCCTTGAGGACCTTGACCGTGTAGCCGGACTGCTTCTCGAAGTCCCCCAGCACGCTCTTCGACACGGCCCACGAGTCGTGGCTGACGAGCGTCACGGTCTTGGAGTCCCCGGCGCCGTTGCTGTCGGAGGACCCGCACGCGGAGAGCGTGACCAGGCCCAGACCGACGGCCACGGCCGCGAACGTCTTGGTGGTGCTCACTGATTTCCTCCTGGCTGACCAGGAAGAGACGCGGCCCTGCCCGGAAACCTCGGAAGGTTCCCGGGCAGGGCGCAACAGCTTGAGTGATGCCCGAACTTCCTACCCAGAATGACCTGGGCAAGGTTCTGAGGGTCTGCGGCCCACCGGTGTCCCGGCTACCGCACTCTCAGCGCTGTGGCGCTCCCCTGTCGGAATATGAAGATGTCGGAATATGAAAATGTACGTACGCGGGTACGCGGGCCAGACTATCGCTCGGTCGCGGCGAGCTGACCGCACGCCCCGTCGATCTCCTGGCCCCGGGTGTCCCGGACGGTGACCGGCACCCCGTGGGCGGCGATCGCCTCGACGAACGCCTTCTCGTCCTCGGGCCGCGAGGCGGTCCACTTCGAGCCCGGCGTCGGGTTCAGCGGAATCAGATTCACATGCACGGGCTTGCCCTTGAGCAGCCGCCCGAGCCGGTCACCGCGCCACGCCTGGTCGTTGATGTCCCGGATCAGCGCGTACTCGATGGAGAGCCGGCGCCCGGACTTGGCCGCGTACTCCCATCCGGCGTCCAGCACCTCGCGCACCTTCCACCGCGTGTTGACGGGGACGAGGGTGTCGCGCAGCTCGTCGTCCGGCGCGTGCAGGGAGATGGCGAGACGGCACTTGAAGCCCTCGTCGGAGAACCGGTGGATGGCGGGGACCAGCCCGACCGTCGACACGGTGATCCCGCGCTGCGAGAGCCCGAGCCCGTCCGGCTCGGGATCGGTGAGCGCACGAATGGCCCCCACGACCCGCTTGTAGTTGGCGAGCGGCTCGCCCATGCCCATGAAGACGATGTTGCTCAGCCGCGCCGGACCACCCGGGATCTCGCCGTCCCTGAGGGCCCGCATCCCGTCCACGATCTGGTGCACGATCTCGCCGGTGGACAGGTTCCGGTCCAGCCCGGCCTGACCGGTGGCGCAGAACGGGCAGTTCATCCCGCAGCCGGCCTGCGAGCTGATGCACATGGTCACGCGGTCCGGGTAGCGCATCAGCACGGACTCGACGAGTGTGCCGTCGAACAGGCGCCACAGGGTCTTGCGGGTGGTCTCCTGGTCGGTCGACAGATGCCGCACGACCGTCATCAGCTCGGGAAGCAGCGCCTCCTGGAGCTTGCCACGCGCGGCGGCCGGGATGTCCGTCCACTCCGCGGGGTCATGCGCGTACCGCGCGAAGTAGTGCTGCGAGAGCTGCTTGGCGCGAAACGGCTTCTCACCGATCGCCGCAACGGCCTCTTTGCGCTCGGCCGGCGTGAGATCGGCGAGGTGCCGCGGCGGCTTCTTGGCTCCGCGCGGGGCGACGAATGTGAGTTCTCCTGGCTTAGGCATGGCTGTACCAGTGTCGCAGATCGAATCGTGTGACCTGCGGCCGTCCATCTGGATCCGGGATGGAGAGCGGAAAGGACCGCCCTTCGGGTGCCCGGTTCACGAGGCGACCAGCTGCTTCACGAGGCGACCAGCTGGTTCATGAGGTAATTGACTGGCTCATGAGGCGATTGACTGGTTCGTGAGGCGATTAGAGGGTATTTGCCTGGTATGAGTACCACAGCGATGCAGTTGGCAGAGAGAAGCGGCCTGCTGAGCCTTGGGCTGTTCCTGGTCGCCGCGGCCCTCGTGACGCTGCTCGGCGGCAGCTTCTGGCTGAGCTGCCGCATGCGGTCCCGCGCACCGCGCCTGCCCCGCCCCGACGAGCAGCCGCACCTGCCGCCGGACGGCCCGGTCCACGAAGTCCGGGAGTTGCGGGAGCCCGCCGAGATACCCAAGGTGGCCAAGGGCGGACATGCTCTCACCCCGTACGAGCTGACCCACACACCAAACCGCCCGAGCCCGTTGAAGGAGCCGCCACGCTGGGCCGAGGGCAAAAGCGGCTCGTTCGGCAGCGGCGGACTCCACTGACCCGAAACATATGGGTGAGGAGCTCGCCGTCCTGTGGACAACGAGCCCCTCACCCATATGTACGCAGGTCAGCCGAGCCTTGTGAAGATCAGCCGGACCCTACGAAGAGCACCAGCAGCAGCCACACCACCGGAGCCGTCGGCAGGAGTGAGTCCAGCCGGTCCATGATGCCGCCGTGCCCCGGCAGCAGCGTTCCCATGTCCTTGATGCCGAGGTCCCGCTTGATCATGGACTCACCGAGGTCACCGAGTGTGGCGCTGGCCGCGACCGCGAGGCCGAGGATCAGCCCCTGCCACCACGTGCCGTCCTCGATCAGGAACTGCAGACACAGCGCACCCGCGACCATCGCGAAGGTGACCGCCCCGAACAGGCCCTCGCGGGTCTTGCCGGGGCTGATGCGCGGCGCCAGCTTGTGCTTGCCGAAGCGCCAGCCGACCGCGTACGCCCCCGTGTCGCTGACGACCGCCAGGAGCAGATAGGTCAGGACCCGGCGCGGGCCGTCGTCGGCGGTGAGCATCATGGCCACGAACGTGGCGAGGAACGGCACGTAGAAGGCCGCGAAGACCCCCGCCGTGACGTCCTTGAGATAGCCCTCGGGCGGTTCCGTCATCCGCCAGGCCAGGACCGCGAGCGCGGTGAGCGCCATCGCCACCCAGGCGCCCTCGGCGCCCCGGACGTAACCGGTGACGACCATCGCCGCACCGCCGAGCGCGAGCGGCACGAGCGGCGCCTTGATGCCCTTGCGCTCCTGAAGCCGTGAGGTGAGCTCCCACAGGCCCACCACCACGGCGATCGCTATGACGCCCACGAACACGGCCTTGACGATGAACAACGACGCGGCGATCACTGCACCGAGCCCGACGCCCACTCCTATCGCGGCACCCAGGTCGCGCCCCGCGCTCTTCTTCTGCGGTGCGGGGGCGGGCTGGGGGGTGGCGCTGGGCATGGGCTCCTGCGGCTTCTGCGACGGGTCCCGGTAGGACGCCGTTGGCGGTGTTTCATCGCGGAACACGGGGCCGCTCAGCCGAGCGGCCCCCCGGTCGTCATCCTGGTCTCCGCCGTGTGCGGGCACGATGGGCATGGGGCGAGTCTGCTGCGCGTCATGCGCATCGTACGCGGGACCCGCCGGGGCTGCCCCCTGGACAGGCCCCTGGTCGGAGGGCCCCCAGTACCCGGCTTGTGGCGGCGCCCCCCAGGAAGAGTCGTTCATCAGACCTCGAGCAGCTCCGCTTCCTTGTGCTTCAGGAGCTCGTCCACCTGGGCGACGTACTTCGCGGTGGTGTCGTCGAGCTCCTTCTCAGCACGGCGGCCCTCGTCCTCGCCGACCTCGCCGTCCTTGATCAGCTTGTCGATGGTCTCCTTCGCCTTGCGGCGCACGGACCGGATCGAGATCTTGGCGTCCTCACCCTTGGTCTTGGCGACCTTGATGAACTCCTTGCGGCGCTCCTGGGTCAGCTCGGGGAACACCACTCGGATGATGCTGCCGTCATTGCTCGGATTGACACCCAGGTCGGAGTCGCGGATCGCCTGCTCGATGTTGCGCAGCGCGCTCTTGTCGAACGGGGTCACCACGGCCATGCGCGGCTCGGGCACCGCGAACGAGGCCAGCTGGTTGATCGGCGTCAGTGCGCCGTAGTAGTCGGCCACGATCTTGTTGAACATCGCCGGGTGCGCACGACCGGTGCGGATCGCGGCGAAGTCCTCCTTGGCGACCACGACGGCCTTCTCCATCTTCTCCTCGGCCTCGAGGAGGGTCTCTTCGATCACCACTTGCTCCTGCGTGTCTTGAGTAGGCCCGGCAGCTGTTCCTCGTCGGGGTGGCGGCCGGCTGCGTCGCGTCTTATTCCTGCACGGTTCCGGACCGGCAGGACATTGTCCATCCCCCGGTCAGGGTCCGTCCTCGGTCAGGGTCGGTCCCGGTCGAGGACGCTCCCGGTCAGGCCCGGCCGCTTTGGTCACCCACGAGTGTGCCGATCTTCTCACCCTTGACGGCCCGCGCGATATTGCCCTCCGCCAGGAGCTCGAAGACCAGGATCGGCAGCTTGTTGTCGCGGCACAGCGTGATGGCGGTCATGTCGGCGACCTTGAGGTCGCGGGTGATGACCTCGCCGTAGCCGAGCGAGTCGAACTTGACGGCCTCGGGGTTGGTCTTGGGGTCGGAGTCGTAGACCCCGTCCACACCGTTCTTGCCCATCAGCAGGGCCTCGGCGTCGATCTCCAGGGCGCGCTGGGCGGCGGTGGTGTCGGTGGAGAAGTACGGCATGCCCATACCGGCGCCGAAGATGACCACACGGCCCTTCTCCAGGTGCCGTACGGCGCGCAGCGGGATGTACGGCTCGGCGACCTGCCCCATGGTGATGGCGGTCTGCACGCGGCTGTCGATGCCTTCCTTCTCCAGGAAGTCCTGGAGGGCGAGGCAGTTCATGACGGTGCCGAGCATGCCCATGTAGTCGGAGCGGGCCCGGTCCATGCCGCGCTGCTGGAGCTCGGCGCCCCGGAAGAAGTTGCCGCCGCCGATGACGACCGCGATCTGGGCGCCGCCGCGCACGACGGCCGCGATCTCGCGGGCGATCTTGTGCACCACGTCGGGGTCGACGCCCAGTCCGCCGCCGCCGGCGAACGCCTCGCCGGAAAGCTTCAGCAGAAAGCGTCCCGCGCCTTTGCCGTCGTCGGTCTTCTCGCTCTGGTCGGCCTGGGTGGTGGTCATGGAGATCTCGCCTCTTTACGTGTCGCACATACGAAGAAGGCCATTGCCGGTGGGGTGTCGTTCGCATCCCGTGCTCGGCAATGGCCTCCTCGTCAGATCTGCTGTCGTCCGCCGCGCGCGCGTGGGTGCCGGCGTCCGCGGACGACTGCTGCCGACCCTATCGGGGTCGCGCGTCGATCGCGGTACGGACTCAGATGCCGACCTTGATGCGCGAGAAGCGCTTCAGGGTGACACCGGCCTCGTCCAGGACCTTCTGGACGGACTTCTTCTGGTCCAGCGCGTAGGGCTGGCCCAGCAGGGTGGCCTCCTTGAAGAAGCCGTTGACCCGACCCTCGACGATCTTCGGGAGGGCGGCCTCGGGCTTGCCCTCGGCGCGGGTGGTCTCCTCGGCGACGCGGCGCTCGGACTCGACGACCTCGGCCGGGACGTCCTCCTTGGAGAGGTACTTCGGCGCGAAGGCGGCGATGTGCTGCGCGATGCCCTTGGCCAGGTCCGCGTCGGCCTTGTCCAGCTCGACCAGAACACCGATCTGCGGGGGCAGGTCGGGCATGGTGCGGTGCATGTACGCGGCCACGTAGGCGCCGGAGAACTGGGCGAAGCGGTCCAGGACGATCTTCTCGCCCAGGTTGGCGTTGGCCTCGTCGACGAACGCCTGAACCGTCTTGCCGGCCTCGATCTCGGAGCCGAGAAGCGCGTCCAGGTCGGCCGGAGAGGTCGCGGCGACGTGCTGCGCGATCTGGTTGGCGACGGTCTGGAACTTCTCGCCCTTGGCGACGAAGTCCGTCTCGCACTTCAGCTCGACCAGGACACCGGAGGTGTTGTCGTCGGCGATGATGGAGACCACGGCGCCGTTCTCGGCGGAGCGGCCCTCGCGCTTGGCGACGCCCTTCTGGCCCTTGATGCGCAGCGCCTCGACGGCCTTGTCGACGTTGCCGTCGGCCTCGTCCAGCGCCTTCTTGCAGTCCATCATGCCGGCGCCGGTGAGCTCACGGAGCTTCTTGACGTCGGCGGCGGTGTAGTTCGCCATGATTCCTGGAATCTCTCTCGAAGTCTGAAGATCTACGGGACGAACGGCGGGGGCTTTGTGGGCCCCCGCCGTTCACAAACCCGAAGGGGTGAGGGGTCAGGCCTGCTCGGCGTCCGCGGCGGCGGGGGCCTCGGCGGCGGGCGCCTCGGCAACCTCGGCCTCGGCCTCGGCGGCCGGAACCTCGGCCTGCTCGGCGTCGGCGACCTTCTCCGTCTCGGCGGAGGTCTGGACCTCGGCCTCGTCGGCCTTCTTCTCGCCCTCGAGCAGGTCGCGCTCCCACGCGGCGAGCGGCTCGCCCGCGGCCTTGTCACCCTCGGCCTTGCCGGCGCCCGAGCGGGAGATGAGGCCCTCGGCGACGGCGTCGGCGATCACGCGGGTGAGCAGGGTGACGGAGCGGATCGCGTCGTCGTTGCCCGGGATCTTGTAGTCGACCTCGTCGGGGTCACAGTTGGTGTCGAGGATGGCGACGACCGGGATGTTGAGCTTCCGGGCCTCGCCGACCGCGATGTGCTCCTTCTTGGTGTCCACGATCCAGACGGCGCTGGGCACCTTCTGCATCTCGCGGATACCACCGAGGGTCTTCTCCAGCTTGGCCTTCTCGCGCGAGAGCACGAGAAGCTCCTTCTTGGTGAGACCCGAGGCCGCGACGTCCTCGAAGTCGATCTGCTCGAGCTCCTTGAGGCGCTGCAGACGCTTGTAGACGGTGGAGAAGTTGGTGAGCATGCCGCCCAGCCAGCGCTGGTTGACGTAGGGCATGCCGACGCGGGTGGCCTGCTCGGCAATGGCCTCCTGCGCCTGCTTCTTCGTGCCGACGAACATGACCGTGCCGCCGTGGGCGACGGTCTCCTTGACGAACTCGTAGGCGCGGTCGATGTACGACAGCGACTGGAGCAGGTCGATGATGTAGATGCCGTTGCGCTCCGTGAAGATGAAGCGCTTCATCTTCGGGTTCCAACGACGGGTCTGGTGACCGAAGTGGACGCCGCTTTCCAGCAGCTCCCGCATCGTGACGACGGCCATGGCCGTTCTCCTTGGTGTTCTCGGTTGTGCCGCGTGTGCCGGACGGCACTCGCGCCTGACGCCCGCGATGCGCCTTGCCACGAGGGACCGAGGGGCGCTGACACCGGCTTTTGATGGCCGGGTGTCGGGGCGTGCGAAGTCGACCCGGTGACCCGGATCGCCACGAGAAGTGTACGGGACCCGCGAGGTGCAGGGTGACGCCGCTGTCCACAACCGGCCGGTAGTCCACAGATCCCTGCCGTGATCGGTCCGATGCGGGAACGTTCTCGCATGCGAGCGAAACAGTGTGTGCGTACGTGGCTGGGGTTGCTGTTGGGAATGACGGTGACCGTTCTGGGTGCGCTGACCCCGTCCGCCCTGGCCCGGACGAACGGTCCGGCGCCCCCGCCCCCCGCAGGCTCACCGGGCCCCGACGCCTCGGTCCCGACGGTCGCCCGCCTCTGGCCGGTGGGCCTGCGCCCCTCGGTCCTACGGGCCTGGGATCCCCCGCCCACGCCGTACGCCCGCGGTCACCGGGGCGTGGACCTCGCGGCCGCCCCGGGCGCACCGGTCCGCTCCGTCGCAGCCGGCCGCGTGTCCTTCGCGGGGCGCGTGGCGGGTCGTGGCGTGGTCGCCGTCGAGCTGACGGGCACGGGCACCCCGCCCCTGCGCACGACCTTCGCCCCCGTACGGGTCACGGTGCACAAGGGCGACGAGGTCGCCGCGGGAGATGTTCTGGGCACACTCGAACCCGAACCGGCCGGCTCCCACTGCGAGACGTCCTGCCTGCACTGGGGCCTGAGGAGAGACAGAACCTATCTGAACCCGCTGTCCCTGCTCCCCGCCTCGCTGCTGCACCGGGGCCCGTCCCGCTTGCTGCCGGTGATGAGGCCGCAGAGAGGGGCATCCGGGCCATGGGTACGCGTGCCGTGAGGGACGGCGCCCATCCCGAAGAGAGCGGCATCCTGCCGACGCAGGTGGGCGCGCCCGCCGCCGACGCCGGGTGCCCCAGCGACCACGGGCTCAGCCCCGAACACCCCGCAGTGCCAGCGCCACGGCCGCGTCCGTGATCGTGCCGGGATCCTCCGCCGCTCCCAGCTCAATGCGCCGCACAGCCGCATCGACCACACCCTGAAGCAGCATCGCGGCCAGCCGCGGCTCGGCGTGCCCCATCTGCCCCAGCGCATCGACGATCATCGCGACCAGCCCGCCGTGAGCCGCCCGGATCTTCTCCCGGGCCCCGGCATCGAGCTCACTCGCCGAGATGGCCACGACCGCCCGGTGCCGCCGGTCACCGACCAGGGCCAGCTGCTGCCGGACATACGCCTCGACCTTGTCCTCGGGCCCGTCCGCCGCGGCCATCGCCGCCGAGACCTCCGCGGCCCACACCGGAAAGTCGACCTCGCACAGCTCTTCGACCACAGCCGCCCGGGACCGGAAGTACTCGTACACGGACGACCGCGCAAGCCCCGTGCGCTCGGCGAGGGCCGGGAAGGTCAGCGCCTCTGTCCCGCCCTCGGACAGCAGGGACCGGGCCGCGTCCAGCAGGGCGGCTCGCTGCATCGACCGGTGCTCGGCCACGGAGGCCGCTCGAATCCTTGGCACGCCCTCCACTTTACGGACGGACCAGCCCAGGCGGCAGCCACTCCGACCACCCGAAAGAACGCGCCAAGGACAAGGCAGGCGTAGGACAAGGGCGAGGCAAGGACAGTGCGGGACGACGCAGGGACGGCGCAGGAGCAGAGCAGGGACGGTGCAAGAGCCGGGCAGGGACGGCGCAAGAGCCGGGCAGGGACGATTCAGCAGCCTGCCCCTCCCGAGGTCAGCGCCCGAAACTGGCCAGCTTCGCGCGCAGCTGGAGCACCGACTTGGTGTGGATCTGGCTGACCCGGCTCTCGGTCACCCCCAGGACGTTCCCGATCTCGGCGAGCGTGAGGCCCTCGTAGTAGTAGAGCGTGACCACGGTCTTCTCCCGCTCGGGCAGCGTGTTGATCGCCCGCGCCAGAAACCTCCGCAGCTCCCGGCCCTCGGCTACCTCCACCGGATCGTCGGCCGCGGTGTCCTCCAGCGTGTCCATCAGACTCAGCCGGTCACCGCCCTCACCGCCGACGTGCAGCAGTTCTTCCAGCGCCACCACGTTCGCCAGCGACAACTGACTGAAGACCGCGTGGAGTTCCTCCACCCCGATGCCCATCTCGGAGGCCACCTCACCCTCCGACGGCGTACGCCGCAGCCGTGCCTCGAGCGTCGCGTACGCCCGCTCCACATTGCGCGCCTTCTGCCGCACCGACCGCGGAATCCAGTCCAGCGCCCGCAGCTCGTCGATCATCGCGCCCCTGATCCGCGTGATCGCGTACGTCTCGAACTTGATCTCCCGCTCGATGTCGAACTTCTCGATCGCGTCGATCAGCCCGAACACCCCCGACGAGACGAAGTCCGCCTGCTCCACATTGGCCGGCAGCCCCACGCTCACCCGTCCCGCGACGTACTTCACCAACGGTGAGTAGTGCAGGATCAACTGCTCGCGCAGCCGCTCGTCGCCCGTCGCCTTGTACGACCGCCACAACTCGTCGAGCGTCGAGGGAGCGGGCGGCCGCACGCTACCGCCGTCGCGGGCGGCTGGGGGGATCGCCGCCCGATCGGACCCGGAAGTGTGCTGGGGCATTCGTCGCCTTGTGCCGTTCTGCCGTGAACTGTGGGTGCCTGGGTGAGCTGTCGCGCTGATGTCGAGTTGCCTGTCCTGCGTCGGAATCCACGTGAGCGTAGCGTGACTGGAGTGTTGCAGTACGCGAAGGGCAGGGGATAGGCCGTGCGCAGATACGTTCCGCTGTGCGTCCTTCGGGGTCACGTTCGTCGCCCTCCGTGATCGCCGAGAGACGCCAACTGCGGGAACTGCCAAGGCTGTCGGCGTTCGCCCGGACGGCCGAACACGGACGGTCAGCGCCCGCGACGATCATCAAGGACCGAGATCATCGCCTGGCGTGTCAACTTCCAGCCGTCGCCGTGTCGTTCGACGAAACCAAGTGATCGGAGTTCGTACAGCCTCCCGACCGCGTCGTCCGTAGTGGTCCCCGCCCCGCGCGCGATCTCCTCCGCCCCCGCGAGGCCGCGCGCGGGCAACGCGGCCAGTACGCGTCCGGCGCCCGGATCCAGCAGGTCGCGCGGCAGCACGGGCCCGCGCCGGTCCGGAGCCAGCTCGCCGATGTCGCCCACCAGCTCGACGACCTCCGCGGCGTCGGTGACCAGGAGCGCATCCCCGCGCAGCAGCTCGTGCACCCCGGCCGACAGCCCACTGGTGGCGGGCCCGGGCACCCCCATCGTGAACCTCCCCAGCCGCTGCGCCGCCCGCGCCGTGACCAGCGCACCACTTCGGTACGCGGCCTCGACGACCACGGTTCCCCGGGTGAGCGCGGCGATGACCCGGTTCCTGAGGATGAATCTGCTCGGCGTGGGATGCTCGCCGGGCGGCAACTCCCCCACGACCAGCCCCTGTTCGGCGATCCTGGTGATCAATGCGGCGTGCCCGCGCGGATAGGGCCGGTCGACGCCGCAGGCCAGCACGGCGACCGTGGCACCGCCCGCCCCCAGGGCACCTCGGTGCGCGGTGCCGTCCACCCCGTAGGCGCCGCCCGACACCACCACCCAGCCCCGCTCGGCGAGCCCGGCGCCAAGGGCGGCCGCCATATGGGCTCCGTACTCGGTACAGGCCCGCGCCCCGACCACGGCGACGGATCGCAGTGCCCATATCCGCAGGCTGGGCCGCCCCCGCACCCAGAGGCCGGTGGGCCGGGTGTCGCCGAGGTCGTCGAGTTGCGCCGGCCACTCGGGGTCCCCTGGGCACACGAATCGGGTCCCGGCCGCCCGCGCCACCGCCAGATCCCGCTCCGGGTCCGCCCGCTCGGCCCTGGCCCGCAGCCCCGCCCACCGCTTGTCCGTCACCCCCCGCGGCTGCTCCCCGTCCTCCGCGACGAGCCGCCGGACCGCCTCCGCGGCCCCGACCTCGCGGAGCCAGCGCCCGCAGATCTCGTCGCCCGGTTCGATGACACGCGCGAGAAAGGCCCGGTGGAGCCGCTCGTCCTCCCGATTCACGACCTCCTGATTCACGTCCCCCTGATTCACACCCTCCCGATGCACGTCCCCGGGGTTCACGACAACGCTCCGATCGCCATCGGCACCCCGCGCGGGACCCCGGTACGCAGTTGCAGGGCGAGGGCGACGTCCGTCGCGCCGGGCCGGTCGTGTCCCACGAGGTCCGCGACGGTCCAGGCGACGCGCAGCACCCGGTCGAGGCCACGGGCTGTCAGGACGCCTCGCTCCAGGCTCCGCTCCGCCTCGTCCATCGCGCCCAGGGACGCGTACCATCGGCTGCGCAGCTCGCGCCCCGGCACTTCACTGTTGGTCCGCCAAGGGGTGCCCGACAGACGCGCGGCGGCCCGCTCTCTGGCTGCCCGCACCCGGCCGGCGACCGTCTCGGTGGATTCGCCTCGCGCACCGCGCTCGGTCAGTTCGGAACGGGTGACGCGGTCCACCTCGACCCGCAGGTCGACGCGGTCGAGCAGGGGCCCGGAGAGCCGCGCCTGATAGCGGCGGATCACGGAGGACGGACACTCGCACAGGTCGTCCCGCTGCGAGAACCGGCCGCACGGACAAGGGTTCGCCGCCAGCACCATGAGGAACCGCGCCGGAAACCGCACCACCCCCGCGCTGCGCGCGATCACCACATGCCCCGCCTCCAACGGCTGGCGCAGCGCGTCAAGGGCCTGGCCGCTGAACTCCGGTGTCTCGTCCAGAAAGAGCACTCCCCGATGGGCCAGCGACACGGCGCCCGGCCGTGCGATCCCCTGGCCGCCGCCGACGAGCGCCTGCATGGTCGCCGAGTGGTGCGGGGCGCAGTAGGGAGCGATGTCGACCAGGGGTTTGCCGGGCGGCAGCAGGCCCGCGACCGAGTGGACGGCGGTGACCTCCAGGGATTCGCCCTTGGTGAGCCGCGGCAGGATGGCCGGCAGTCGTTCGGCCAGCATCGTCTTGCCCGCGCCCGGCGGGCCTTCCAGTAAGAGATGGTGCCCGCCCGCCGCAGCGACCTCCACGGCGGTGCGTGCCGAGTGCTGGCCCACGACGTCGGCGAGGTCATGGCCGTGCTCGTGCTGGGCCGCGCCCAGGCTGTGCATGCCGGTGGCCGCGCCGGTGCCCGGCATGCGCAGTCCTGCCATCAGCGGATCCGGCCGCCCCTGTTCGTCGGGATCCTCCTCGGGCACCGGCTCGTCCGTGAGCACCGCGATCAGCTGGCGCAGACTGCGCACCCCGAGCACCGAGATCCCCGGCACGAGGGAGGCCTCGGCCGCCGCACACTCGGGCACCACCACCTGCTCGTACCCCGCGTCCGCCGCGGCGAGGACCGCCGGCAGCACGCCTCGCACCGGCCGTACGCGTCCGTCGAGCCCCAGCTCGCCGATCATCACGATGTCGGAGAGCACCCGTGGATCGATCCGCTCGGCAGCCCCCAGCACCGCGCACGCGACGGCCAGATCGAAACCGCTGCCACCCTTGGGTACCGATGCCGGGCTCAGGCCGACCGTGAGCTTCTTCTGGGGCCACGCCGAGCCGGAGTTCACCACCGCCGCCCGAACCCGGTCCTTGCTCTCCGTCAGACTCTTGTCGGGTAGGCCGACCAGGGTGAACGTCGCGACGCCCGGCTCCAGGTCCGCCTGGACCTCGACCACCACGCCCTCGACGCCGACGAGGGCCACGGCACACGTACGCGCGAATCCCATCAGGCCACCCCCCGCGCGTGCTCGACCACGGGTGCGCCGCGGTCGGGGAGGACGACGCCGATCAGATCGATGCGGACGCCACCGGGTGGGGCTCCGCCGTGTTCCTGGAGCCAGCGTTCGGCCAGGCCGCGCAGGCGCTGCGCCTTGGCCGGGGTGACGGCCGCCATCGGGTGCTCGAAGACGCCCGTCTTACGGGTCTTGACCTCGCAGACGACAAGCGCGTCGCCGTCGCGGGCCACGATGTCGATCTCGCCGGTCCTGCCGAAGCGCCAGTTGCGCGCCAGGACCGTCATCCCGGTCTGGGTCAGCCGCCGCGCGGCCAGCTCCTCGCCGTACCTGCCGAGTGCCTTGCGTGCCTCGGGTGTGTTCATGTCGGCACCACCTCCGGCGCCAACACTGAGGCCACTTCGACTCGCTATTGGATCTTGGTGGACAAGCGGCCGATTGTGGACAATTCCGTCACCCACACGAGGGATCTCGGCCTGTCCTCGGCCGCCCGGGCGGCCACCGCGGCCATCGGCCGTCACCCGCCCGGCAGCTCCAAATCGCTCTTGTTCAGCTCCTCAATATTCACGTCCTTGAACGTGAGGACGCGCACCTGCTTCACGAAGCGAGCGGGCCGGTACATGTCCCACACCCAGGCGTCCGCCATGGACACCTCGAAAAACACCTCACCCTGGACCGAGTGCACCTGCATCTCGTAGTCATTGGTGAGGTAGAAGCGCCGTTCGGTCTCGATCACATATTTGAACAGACCGACGACATCGCGGTACTCCCGATAGAGCTTCAGCTCCATCTCGGTCTCGTACTTCTCGAGGTCCTCGGCGCTCATGGCATGTTCCCCTTCAGCCGTGCGTCCCCCTATTGTGCGCCAGCCCCGCGAGCCTCTAGACGATTTCCGTGTCGAGGATCTCGGGCCTGGCCGGGGGACCCTCGTCGAGCAGCCTGCGCAGCAGCCCGGCGAGCCTGGTCGGATACACCGTCTCATGTGCCTCGGTCAGTTCCTGGCACGTCCACCACCGCGCTCCGGCGACACTGCGCCGTTCCAGCTCCGTCAGCCCGGTGGCGACGGTGTCCATCTGGGTCGTACGGGCCAGGAAATACCATTCGTCCTGGTCCCAGCGGCGCCCCGCGAAGGGGAAGGAACACCTGCGCCGCCACAGCACCGGACCCAGCTCGACCTCGGTGATGCCGGTCTCCTCCGCGAGTTCCCGCAGTGCGGCCTCCTCACGTGTCTCGTCGCCCTCCAAGCCGCCGCCGGGCGTGAACCACCAGTCGTCCGCCGGATCCTCCGGCTCGTGACCGTGCAACAGCAGGATGCGGCCCTGCGCGTCGAGCAGCACGACCCGGGCCACTTTCCGTGGTCCGCCGTCGTACGTCTCCTCGACGGAACCTCCGTGCGACATCTCAGCCGGCAACGGCCGGCTCCGGCCGCGTCCGGCCGCGTCGGCCCAGGAGCGCGGCGATCGGCCCGTACGACGCCCCGCCCAGCACGAGCACCGCGCCGGCCACCACGGCCGTGAGCACCAGCCGCAGCGGGCCCGGCGACGAGATGCCGCCGAGCGCCTCGAAGCCCGTGGGGCGGGCCAGCATGCCGTTCATCGGCCAAGCCACGGCGTCGACACGGGCCTTCACCGCGCTGCGCGGCACCGTGCCGTTGAAGGCCTCCGTGAGGTGGGCCGTGGAGTCCAGCGAGCCGCTGCGCTCGTCGCCGAGCAGGAACAGGCGGCCCGCGGGCACGTCGACGGTCGGGATCTGGAACGTCTCGGCGGCCGCGCCCTTGGGGAGATACGGTTCATCGATCTGCTTGCCGTTGACAGTCAGCTTGCCGTTCGTGCAGCAGGCGACCGTGTCTCCGCCGACCGCGACGACCCTCTTGACGATGAGCATGTCGCCCCAGCTCTTCTGCTTGAAGACGATGACGTCACCACGCTTGACGTCACCACCGTCGATCCGCTCGGCCAGGACGTGGTCGCCGACCTTGATGGTCGGTGTCATCGACGCGGTGGGCACGGTGTACGGCTGGTAGACGATCGCGCCCCAGACGAAGCCGCCGAGAAAGAGCACACAGCCGAGGGCCACGGCCAGTCCCGACAGCACACTGCCGAGCCGTCCGCGGCCCTCGTCCGTACGTCCTGACGTCCTGCTCATCCCAGTGCTCCCCCAATTCGGAGAATCGATCCCACGGCCCCAGCTGCGGGCCGCGGAAGATCGGCGATCTGGGACGGCACCCTACCCGGCGGTACCCCGCCCAGAAACCCTCGGGTTTCCGGCGGTAAGGCGACGCCTGCGCCACAGCACCAGCGGCACCGCGCCGGCCAGTCCGAGCGCGCCGGGAGCGGCCGCGCTGAGGTTCTGGTCGAAGGTGTCCGGGATCGGCAGCGTGTCCCAGCGAGTGGGCGGCCAGGCGATCACGATGGCGCGGCCGACGACATTGCCCACGGGCACGAAGCCCTGGTGCGCGTCCTGCTGATGGTAGCGGGAGTCCAGCGAGTTCTGCCGGTGGTCACCCATGACCCAGATTTTGCCCTTGGGTACCGTCACCTTGAACTGGCCGCCCTGGTCGTCGACACTGCACGGGGTGTTCCCGGCGTACACGTACGCCTCGTCCAGCACCTTGCCGTTGACCTTCAGCGGGCCCGTGCCCTTGCACTCGATGGTGTCACCGCCGACGCCGATGACCCTCTTGATGAGGTCCTTCTCGTTGGCGGACGGCATCAGGCCGATCTTGCTGAGGAACGTCTGCACGGCGTTCGGGTTGGGCGTCGGCTCGCCCGCCAGCCAGTTGTCGGGGTCGTGGAAGACGACGACCTCGCCGCGCGAGGGCTCCGAGCCGAACCACGGGGTGAGCTTGTCGACGAGAACGCGGTCACCCTGCTGGAGGGTGTTCTGCATCGAGTCCGAGGGAATCGAGAACGCCTGCACCAGGAAAGTCTTGATCAGCAGCGCGAGAACGAGCGCGATACCGATGAGAAGCGGGAGCTCCTTCCAGAAGGAGCGCGGCTTCTTGGGCTTCGGCTCCTGCTCGCCCTGCTCCTTCGTTCCGCCACCGTCCCCGGAGTCACTCCCGGAGCTCGCGACGTCGTTCGTGGCCGGGGTGGCCGATCCGTCGGGTCGCTCCGGTTGCTCCTCGGGACCATCGTGTCCGGATCGTGCGCCGACCGCCAAATCCCCCACATCCACTCCTCACTCTGTGCCGCCGCCTGCTCCGGATCCGGCGCAGGCCCACCACTCCCATAACGAGCGGGAGTTCCGCAGGGGTCGGGAGCGGGATCAATCCATTCAGATCCGCGGAGGCCACCCTATGCGACGGGCCGAGGGCGGTGGTCGACCCGCTCGGCACGGACGCGTACGTGTCCGGCTCCTCCAGACGGGTCCAGTGTCCGAAGGGCCAGGCGATGACCATGGCTCTGCCGACGACCGACTTCTCGGATACGGTGCCGCCGTATTTCTCGGTGCGGTGGTAACGGGAGTCGGCGGAGTTCGCCCGGTGGTCGCCCATCACCCAGAGGCGGCCTTTGGGCACGGTCTCTTCGAAGGCGAAGTCCGACGGCTTGTTTCCGGTGTGGATGTACGGCTCATTGAGCGGCATGCCGTTGACCGTCACGCGCCCTTGGGTGTCGCAGCACTTGACGGTGTCGCCGCCGACCGCGACGACCCGCTTGATCAGGTCCTTGTCGTTGTCGGAGGGCAGCAGGCCGATGGCCGTCAGTCCTTCTTTGACCTGCTTGACGACGACAGGGTCGTTCTTCTTGGTGGTCTTCTCCCCGGCGAGCCAGTCCCCGGGGTCCTTGAAGACGACGACGTCGCCACGCTGGGGCTTGGAGCCGAACCATGGCGTGAACTTGTCGACGAGCACGCGGTCGCCGATCTGGATGGTGCTCTCCATGGAGCCCGACGGGATCACGAAGGCCTGGACGAGGAAGGTCTTGAGGACGAGGGCTATGAGCACCGCGACGCCCACCAGGAGGGGTATCTCCTTGATCGCGGAGCGTCGGCGGCGCCGCTTGACCTTGCGCTGGAGCTTGCGGCGCTCGGCGCGGCCGGGCCGGGCCGCGCCGCCGGCGGCGCGCCGGGTTCCGGTGGGCAGCAGGTTGTCGGCGGCGTGGTCGGAGACTCCGCGCGGCTTGCCACGGTTACCCATGGGCACCACCCCCGGCCGGCACGCGCGCGTAGGCGCCGGGACGCTGCAGCCGGGTCCAGTGGCCCGCAGGCCAGGCGATCCAGTCGGCTCTGCCGATCACGTCACCGACGGGGATCATGCCGCCGCCGGGGGACCCCAGGTGGTCGCGGGAGTCGCTCGAGTCGCTGCGGTGGTCGCCGAGGAGGAACAGACTGCCGTCGGGCACGACGACGTCGAAGGACACGTCGGACGGGCTGTCCCCCGGATACAGAAACGTCGACTCGTCGACCGATCGGCCGTTCACCTCGAGCCTCCCTTCCTTGTCGCAGCAGACCACGTGGTCTCCTCCTACACCCACGACGCGCTTGATGTAGTCGGCGTTCCCGAAATACCCAGTGCCGTCGAACACAACGACGTCGCCCCGCACCGGCTCAGCACCGAAACGGTACGCCAACTTGTCTACGAGAACGCGGTCCCCGATCCTCAATCCGCGCTCCATCGAGCTGCTGGGAATCTCGAACGGCTGCATCACAAAGTTGCTGAAGAGCACCAGGAACAACAGGCAGATCAGCACGGTCAGAGTGATCCGCCCGCCTGGGAGCCAGTCCGCGGCCCGGGCCGCCAACGCGAAACGCGACCGGCCCTCCGGCCCCTCTGGGTCCGAGATCTCCTCGGACTCGGAAGGGCGGGAGGAGCGGTCGCGCTCCGTGTGCTGTGCTTCGGTGTCCATCGGAGCCAGATGTTATCCGGCATCCATATGAACCCCTGTGCGAACTCAGTTGTCGCGCTTCTCCTTGATCTTCGCGGCCTTGCCGCGCAGGTCACGCAGGTAGTACAGCTTCGCGCGACGCACGTCACCACGGGTGACGAGCTCGATCTTCTCGACGATCGGGGTGTGCACCGGGAAGGTGCGCTCGACGCCGACCGAGAAGGAGACCTTGCGGACCGTGAAGGTCTCCCGGACACCGGCGCCCTGGCGACGGATGACTACGCCCTTGAACTGCTGCACACGGGAGCGGTTGCCCTCGATGACGCGAACGTGGACGTTGACGGTGTCACCCGGGCGGAAGGCCGGGATGTCGCTGCGCAGCGACGCACTGTCGACGGAGTCGAGCAGGTGAGACATTTTGTCTGCTTTCTTCGTTGATGCCACAGGTCATCAACGGGAGATAGTGTTCCAAGATGATGCTGTCGCGTCGGGGCGGGCGTCGTGTCCCCCTGTGGCAGGGGCGCATACCAGACGACGTACAACAGCCGCCTATTCTTCCACGGCCTCTGGCCTGCGCCAAAATCGGCCGTGCGGCTCCCCTTCGGGATCCGGGGCCCAGCCCAGGATCGAGAGCATTTCGCGGTCCTTCTTGTCGAAGACGGAAGGGTCGCAGCGCTCGATGAGATCGGGCCGGTTCGCCGTCGTACGGCGCAGGGCCTCGTCGCGGCGCCAGCGGGCGATCTTGCCGTGGTGGCCGCTGAGCAGCACCTCGGGGATCTCCCGGCCGCGCCACGCGGGGGGCTTGGTGTAAACGGGCCCCTCCAGGAGGTTGGCCATGGCCCCGGGGGCGAAGGAGTCGTCCCGGTGGGACTCGGCGTTGCCGAGGACACCCGGCAGCAGCCGCGCCACGGCCTCCGTGACGACGAGTACGGCCGCCTCGCCGCCGGCGAGTACGTAGTCCCCGATGGACACCTCGTAGACGGGCATCCGGGTGGCGTATTCGTCGATGACGCGGCGGTCGATGCCCTCGTAGCGGGCGGGTGTGAAGACCAGCCAGGGGCGCTCGGAGAGCTCGACGGCCAGTTCCTGGGTGAAGGGGCGCCCGCTCGGGGTGGGGACTACCAGTACCGGCCCGTGGGAGCCCGTCTCGTAGCCGTCCGCCAGGACGGAGTCCAGGGCGTCGCCCCAGGGCTCGGTTTTCATGACCATGCCGGGGCCGCCGCCGTACGGAGTGTCGTCGACCGTGTTGTGACGGTCGTACGTCCACCCCCGAAGATCATGCACGTGCACATTCAGCTGCCCACGCGCGCGTGCCTTGCCGACGAGCGAGACGTTCAGGGGTTCCAGGTACTCGGGGAAGATCGTGACGACGTCGAGCCGCATCAGGCGTCTTCTCCGGAGGCGTCGTCCCTGGACGAAGCGACCTCTGCCCGGTCGTCGATCAGACCCGGGGGCGGGTCGACGACGGCCCGCTGCTCCTCCAGGTCGATCTCGGTGACGATCTCCTCGACGAACGGGATCATGACCTCGGTCCCGTCCGGCCGTTCGACCACGAACAGGTCCTGCGAGGGCAGGTGCGAGATCTCGGTGATCCGCCCGACCTCCACCCCGTCCTTGGTGACCACGTCCAGGTCCATCAGCTGGTGGTCGTAGTACTCGTCCGGGTCCTCGGGCTGCTCGTCCGGGTCCACCTCGGCGATGAGCAGGGTGTTGCGCAGCGCCTCGGCGGCATTCCGGTCACGTACGCCTTCGAATCGCAGCAGGAGACGGCCACTGTGTACGCGGCCGGTCTCGATGGTCAGCGGTCCGGCGGAAGCCGGATCGGTGAGCAGGACGGCACCGGGCCCGAGCCTGAGTTCCGGCTCGTCCGTACGTACCTCGACAGTGACCTCGCCCTTGATGCCGTGGGCGCGGCCGACGCGAGCGACTACCAGCTGCACTGTGCTTGATCTCCTGACGTGTGCCTACGGCGTTACTTCGTAGACGACTACGGGCCGGGGACGGCTCGTAAGCCCTCCCCGGCCCGAGCCGGTGCTGCCTGTTACGTCAGCGGACGTGGTCCACGTCGACGAGGTCGACGCGGACACCGCGGCCGCCGATGGCGCCCACGACGGTGCGCAGAGCACGCGCGGTGCGGCCATTGCGGCCGATCACCTTGCCGAGGTCGTCGGGGTGGACCCGGACCTCAAGAACGCGCCCACGGCGCAGGTCGCGCGAGGCGACCTGCACATCGTCGGGGTTGTCGACAATGCCCTTCACGAGGTGCTCGAGAGCCTCCTCGAGCATGCTCAGGCCTCGGTCGACTCAGACGAAGAAGACTCGGCGGCAGCCTCGTCCTTCTTCTCAGCCTTCTTCTTCTGGGTGATGGCCTCACCCTTGCCCTCGTCGTCGCCGCCCAGGGCGTCGAACAACGGGCGCGTCGCCTTCGGCGCGGCCACGAGCAGCGGAGCAGGGGCGGGCTCGCCCTTGAACTTCTGCCAGTCGCCGGTCAGCTTCAGGATGGCGAGAACGGGCTCGGTCGGCTGCGCGCCGACACCCAGCCAGTACTGCGCACGGTCCGAGTCGACCTCGATGCGCGAAGGGTTCTGCACCGGGTGGTACAGACCGATCTCCTCGATGGCCCGGCCGTCACGGCGGGTACGGGAGTCGGCGACGACGATGCGGTAGTGAGGCGAACGGATCTTGCCCAGACGCTTCAGCTTGATCTTGACTGCCACGGAAGTGGTGTCTCCTGGTCTTGACGTGGTTGGGCACGGCGAGATGGCCGCGTGGGGTTGCGGTACCCGAGTGCCCGATGGACGCGTCAGCCGGAGGAGAGAGGGGTCCTGTGCGGCTGTCGAGTACAGCTAGCCATTGTGCCACACCCTGGCGGGTCACCTTCACCCGCCAAGGCGCACGCGGCCATGCCTCAAGGGCACCCGGCGCCGGCCCTCGGGCATCGGCCATGCCCCCCGGCGCTCACAGGTGCTCGCGGCTACGAGCGGCTGAGTACGGCTGCCACGAGCAGCCGTCTTCTCAGCTCGCCGCCGCGCCGACCACCTCGGGGATCCGGAAGGGCTTTCCGCACCCCCCGCACACGATCGGCGCCTGCGCCAGCACGGACGGAACGACCCGTACGTTACGGCCGCAGTCGCAGACCGCCTTGACGCGAACGCCTCCTCCGGAGGAGCCGTGCCGGGCGGCCGGGCCCCGGAACGAGCGGGCCGTGTCGGCGGCGGTCGCGGCGGTGTGCGCCTTGAGGGCGCGCTGCAGCCGCTCGATCGTCGGACGATAACGCCGCTTCGCCTCGGGGTTGAGCGTGACCAGGGAGAAGCCACTACTGGGGTGCGGCTCCTCGGGGTGGTCCAGGCCCAGCTCCTCGGCGATCGCGAGGAATCTGCGGTTGTGGTACCGGCCGGCGCGCGAAGTGTCGCGGACTCCGCGGGCGGCGGCGATGCCATGGACTGCCTCATGCAGCAGTCGTTCGAAGGAGAGTTCGTGCCCACAGGCGGACGACGACTCTCCGATCAGGGACTCTGGCGCGGCAAGATCGGGCAGTTCGGGGTGGTGCCGCTGAATGTCGGCCCACGCCCCTGCCAGCTCTGCGGCGAGAACAGGTGGTGTCGTGCTCACGTAATGACAACGAGCCGGGGTGCCTCTGTGTTCCTATTCCGGGGCATCCCAAATAATTTGCACGTACCCGTCAGTTGCCGCTGATGCGTCCGGACGAGGGCGGGTGCGCTGATCTGCGGAGAAGCCTCACAGCTCCCATCAAGCTGGTACGTAGTCACGCGTACGCCCCGGCGCGTAGACAATGTCCGCGCGCCGGGACACCTGTGATCAGCAGATGCGCAAGAGGCGTTTCGGCCGCCCTGGGGGCCTACTCAGTAAGCGCGCGCGACGACGGCGACGTTACCGGGTGCGTCATCGGTGTCGGGCACCGACCCGTCCTCGGCGACCAGACACCGTACGGTCACGGAGTGCTCGGCGAGCTGGGCCTCGCCCTCTTCGCCGAGGTCGGCCCACGGAATGCGTGCCCAGCCGCCGCCGGTGGCCACCTCGACGGCCTCCTGGATCGTCGACACGTCCGAGGTACGGGACTCCCGGCGCTCGCGCGACTGCTTCAGGAGCAGCGCCTGGTCCTCTTCGAGGACCGTGGGCAGCAGTCCCACCAGGGCGTCGATCGCGACCGGCTCCTTGCCGCCGGGGATGCGGCGGGCCAGCACCGCGGTGCCGTTCTCCAGGTCACGCGGCCCGACCTCGACGCGCACGGGGACGCCCTTGAGCTCCCAGTCCACGGCGCGACGACCGAACGGGATGTCCGTGCGGTCGTCCACGTGGACGCGTACGCCCGCCGCCTTCAGCTGATCGCCGATTTCGCGGACCTTGGCCAGAACCGCTTCGTCGCCCTTGATCGCGAGAACGACTGCCTGGATCTGGGCGAGCCGCGGCGGGACGCGCAGTCCGTTGTCGTCGCCGTGCATCATCACCAGCGCGCCGATCATGCGGGTCGTCGAGCCCCAGGAGGTCTGCCACACCAGCTCCTGCTTGCCTTCCTTCGACAGGTACTGGGTGTTGAAGGCCCTGGCGAAGTTCTGGCCCAGCTCGTGGCTGGTGGCCATCTGGAGGGCCTTGCCGTCGCCCATCATGCCTTCGAGCGTGAGGGTGTTGATGGCGCCGGCGAAGCGCTCCTTGGCGGTCTTGCGGCCGGGTACGACGTCCATCCCGAGGACGTTCAGCATGAAGTCCTCGTACACCTGGCGGTGGATGTGCGCGGCGAAGTCGCGGGCATCCTCGTAGGTCGCATGCGCGGTGTGCCCCTCCTGCCACAGGAACTCGGACGTACGCAGGAAGAGGCGCGGCCGCAGCTCCCAACGGACCACATTCGCCCACTGGTTGATCAGCAGCGGCAGGTCACGGTAGCTCTGCACCCACTTCGAGAAGTAGTCGTTGATGATCATCTCGGAGGTGGGGCGGACGACCGCGGGCTCCTCCAGCTCCTTGCCGCCGCCGTGCGTGACGACCGCGAGCTCGGGCGCGAAGCCCTCGACGTGGTCGGCCTCCTTGGTGAGGTACGACTGCGGGATCAGCAACGGGAAGTACGCGTTCTGGGTACCCGTCTCCTTGATGCGGGCGTCCATCTCCGCCTGCATCCGCTCCCACAGCCCGTACCCGTACGGCCGGATGACCATGGAGCCGCGCACCGGTCCGTTGTCGGCCAGCTCGGCCTTGGTGATCAGGTCCTGGTACCAACGCGGGAAGTCGTCCGCCCGGGGCGTGAGAACGGGTGCCTTTGCCATGGCGCGATCGTACGGGCACACGTTGCCGGAATGTGAATTCTTGTGCCGCGCGCGGACAGCGCACAAGCAGCGCGCCACAACCCCTGGACGGCGCGACGAGTGCGGAGTTACCTGACATACGGGGGAAGAGCGAGCGCACTGCACGGGGGCAAGGGAAACGGGGCGCAGCGGCAACTCTCGGCGGATTGGGGCGCTTTCGATGACACCTACGCTCGTGCGGCAACACCTACCTCACGCGGCAGCGCCGCCCCGGGTGGATCCGTGTGCACGCGCGCGTGACTGGGCCGAGATCCAGGAGCGAATGCTGGTGCCGCTCTACGAAGCCGTCTACGAGCGGCTCGAAGTGGGCAGTGGGACACGGCTCCTCGGCCTTCGCTGTGGGGCGGGACTGGCCCTTGTGATGGCGGCTTCCCGGGGCGCGACGGTGACCGGCGTCGACTCCTCGTCTCCCGAACGGGTGGCTCTCGCGCGGGAGCGGTTGCTTCCCGAAGGGTGGGGCACGCGCGCGCGTGCCGACACGCGGATCGTGGAGGGGTCCCCCTTGGACCTCGCCGACGTGGAGGCACCCCCCTACACGCTGGTGACCGCGTTCGAGCCGATCGGATGTGCGGCAGGGGACTCCGAAGGGCTCGGGGAGCTGCTGTCGGCGGCCACTCCGCTTGCCGAGCGGGGGGCGGCCGTGGTGCTGGTCGGCTGGGGGCCGCCGGAGCGGTGCGCCACGTCCGCGGTGTTGCGGTGCGGGGGTGCTGGGCTGACCCCTCGGCGGGACGACCTGGAGGAGGTCGCCCAGCGGGCCGGGCTTCGGCCGGACGGGTCGGGGCGGGTGGCGTGTCCGTTCGGGTACGCGGATGTGGAGAGTGCGGTGCGGGGGTTGTTGGCCACCGGGCTGTTCGATGCGGCGCTCGATGCGACGGATGAGGTTCAGGTCAGCAAGGAGTTGATGGAGGCGCTGCATCCGTACCAGCGGGCGGACGGAACGGTGTGGATGCCCAACGTCTTCCGGTACCTGATCGCGCGTACGGGCTGAGGTCGCGGGGTTTTCGCCCCCGCCGCCCCTACCCGTCCCATCCCTGGGGGCTGCGCCCCCAGACCCCCGCCAAAAGATCGCGCAGTTCCCCGCGCCCCTTTCAGGGCGCGGGGAACTGCGCGAGCAGAACCCGTCACCCCTCCTCCTTCTTCAAGCGCGTCACGCCCGCGATGCGGTACGCCGCCGTCTCCTCCAGCGTCTCGTTCGCCAGCAGCGCCTCCGCGAGGGCGTCGAGCTGGGCCCGGTGGTCGCTGAGTTTCTGGCAGGCCTCCCCGTAGCACTCGTCGACGATGCGGCGCATCTCGTGGTCGATGGAGTCGAGGGTGGCGGGCGCGGCGGCGAGGCCGTAGGCCTGTTGGGCGTCGTTCGGGAGGGCGGAGAGGCGGCCGACCCGTTCGCTCATGCCCCAGCGGGCGACCATGCCGCGGACGATGTTGGTGACCTGTTCGAGGTCGCTCTCGGAGCCGGTCGTGATCACTCCGTAGACGACGTGTTCGGCGGCCATGCCGCCCAGCGCGCCGATGATGCGGCCGCGGAGATACTCCTCCGTGTAGGAGTAACGGTCCGCCTCCGGGGTCGAGAGTGTGACGCCGAGCGCGCGGCCGCGCGGGACGATGGTGATCTTGCGGACCGGGTCGGCGCCCGGCTGCAGCATGCCGAGGAGGGCGTGGCCGCTCTCGTGGTACGCGGTCCGGCGGCGTTCCTCGTCGGGCATCACCAGGGGTCTCTCGGCGCCCAGCTGGACCTTCTCCAGCGCCTCGGAGAGGTCCGTCTGCGTCACCTGGCCCTGCTTGCGCTTGACGGCGAGCAGCGCCGCCTCATTGGCGAGGTTGGCCAGATCCGCACCGGTCATGCCCGGGGTCGTACGGGCCATCTGCGCCAGGTCCACCTCCGGGGACAGGGGGATCTCGCGGGTGTGGATCCGCAGAATCGCCTCGCGGCCACGGCGGTCGGGGGGTGAGACGTTGACGACTCGGTCGAAGCGGCCGGGGCGGGTCAGTGCCGGATCCAGGATGTCCGCGCGGTTGGTGGCCGCGATGACGATGACGCCCTCGGAGCCGGAGAAGCCGTCCATCTCGGTGAGGATCTGGTTCAGGGTCTGCTCGCGCTCGTCGTGGCCGCCCATCGCCGAGCCGCCGGCCCGCGCCCGTCCGATGGTGTCGATCTCGTCGATGAAGATGATGGAAGGGGCCACTTTTCGGGCCTCGGCGAAGAGCTCGCGGACCCTGGACGCCCCCACGCCCACGATCATCTCGATGAACTCCGATGCGGAGGCCGAGAAGAACGGGACTCCCGCCTCCCCCGCCACCGCCCGCGCGAGCAGGGTCTTTCCCGTGCCGGGCGGGCCCGCGAGGAGCACGCCCCGCGGCATCTTCGCGCCCATCCTGCGGTAGGCATCCGGGTTCTTGAGGAAGTCCACTACGTCGTTGAGTTCGCCCGCGACCTCGTCGATTCCGGCGACGTCCGCGAAGGTCGTGCGGGTGGCGCCGGGCTGCAGTTCGACCGGTTTCGGGGGCGCCTTGCGGCCGAGCATGCCGCCCGGGCCGCCCATACCCGCACGCAGCCGCCGGGCGAAGAAGACCCACAGCACCACCAGGACCACGATCGGGGCCAGGGAGAGCAGCAGGTTGGAGAGGAAGCTGCGCTGCTGGACCACCGGCGAGGCGGTCACCGTGACGTGGTGCTTCTCCAGGATCTGCCAGAGCTTGTCGTCCGCGAAGGAGGGGCGCTGGGTCCTGAACTTGGTGTACTTCCCGCCGCCCTCGGGTTTGGTCTGGGCGTTCTTGAGCTGGCCCTGGATCGCATCGCCCTTGGAGTAGATCTTGGTGATGTTGCCGTCGTCGACCTGCCTGCTGAACTCCGTGTACGAGATCGTCGGCTCGTTGCCCTGGTTGAAGAAGGACAACACCAGGATGGCGATCACGAACACGACCAGGGCGGCGACGATCAGGCCGATCCAGCCGCCGGGCATCCTCCTTCTCCCTGAGGACGACGGGGTCGGCTCCGGTGGCGTGCCCTCGGTACGCCACGGCTGGTCGGGGTCCTTGCGCGGCGGCACAGGGTTGCTCATATTCGGACGTTACGCCATGAAATGCGCGCCAGCACGCGCAGGGAACGGGCTGAGGGCGCCCCTCCGGCGAGGGGCGCCCCCAGTGGCGTACGGCATCTCCAGCGACGTACGAGCGCGGCGTGCGCGCGAAAACGAACCGCCGGCCGCCCGTACGAAAGCGAACCGTCAGTCCATGAACTTCTTGAACTCGTCCGGCAGCTCGAAGTTCTGGCCCTGCTGCCCGGCCGGGAGGCCGAAGGCGCCGCCCGCCTGGGCGCCCGCCTCGCGGCGTGCGGCGGCCTCTTCCTCCTGCTGCCTGCGCTTCATCGGGTTGCCGGAGCGCTGCTTGCCCTTGGCCACCTTCTGCTTCTTCTTGGCGCGGCCGGGGCCGCCACCCATGCCCGGAATCCCGGGCATTCCCGGCATACCGCCACCCTGGGCCATGCGGGACATCATCTTGCGGGCCTCGAAGAAGCGCTCGACCAGGTTCTTGACGGCACTGACCTCGACGCCGGAGCCCTTGGCGATACGAGCGCGTCGCGAGCCGTTGATGATCGTGGGCTCTTGGCGCTCGCCGGGGGTCATCGACTTGATGATGGCGGCCGTGCGGTCGACGTCACGCTCGTCGATGTTGTTGATCTGGTCCTTGATCTGGCCCATGCCCGGGAGCATGCCGAGCAGCTTGCTGATGCTGCCCATCTTCCTGACCTGCTCCATCTGGGCCAGGAAGTCGTCCAGGGTGAAGTCCTGGCCCTTCTTGGACGCCAGCTTGGAGGCCATCTTCTCGGCCTCTTCTTGGCTGAACGTCTTCTCCGCCTGCTCGATCAGGGTGAGCAGGTCACCCATGTCGAGGATGCGGGAGGCCATCCGGTCCGGGTGGAAGGCGTCGAAGTCGTCGAGCTTCTCGCCGTTCGACGCGAACATGATCGGCTTGCCGGTGACCGAGGCGATCGAGAGGGCCGCGCCGCCTCGGGCGTCGCCGTCGAGCTTCGACAGGACGACGCCGTCGAAGCCGACGCCGTCACGGAAGGCCTCAGCCGTGTTGACGGCGTCCTGGCCGATCATCGCGTCGACGACGAAGAGGATCTCGTCCGGGGAGACGACGTCGCGGATGTCCGCAGCCTGCTGCATCATCTCCTGGTCGATGCCGAGACGGCCGGCGGTGTCCACGATCACGATGTCGTGGACCTTGGTCCTCGCGAACTCCATGGAGTCCTTGGCGACCTTGACCGGGTCACCGACGCCGTTGCCCGGCTCGGGGGCGTAGACGGCCACACCGGCGCGCTCGGCGACGACGCTGAGCTGGCCCACGGCGTTCGGGCGCTGGAGGTCGGCGGCGACCAGGAGCGGGGAGTGGCCCTGGTCCTTGAGCCACTTGCCGAGCTTTCCGGCGAGCGTGGTCTTACCGGCACCCTGCAGACCCGCGAGCATGATCACGGTGGGCGGGTTCTTGGCGAACCGGAGACGGCGGGTCTCGCCGCCGAGGATCGTGACGAGCTCATCGTTCACGATCTTCAGGACCTGCTGGGCAGGGTTGAGGGCCTTGGAGACGTCGCTCCCGAGTGCCCTCTCCTTCACGTTCTTGATGAACGTCCGGACGACAGGCAGGGCCACGTCGGCTTCGAGGAGTGCGATGCGGATTTCGCGGGCCGTGGCGTCGATGTCCGCCTCGGAGAGCCGGCCTTTCCCGCGGAGGTTTTTGAAAGTCGCGCTGAGGCGGTCTGAGAGGGTATCGAACACGGTGGCGTCGGTCCTCGGAGTCGGGGGCAGTTTGGGTCGCTCTCCAGGGTATCCGGCCCTGCAAGACAATCGTCCCCGCCTGCTGGGTTCAGCGGGCGGGGACGGAAACCCCTCGTCGGCGGGGACACGCTCACTACAACGCCCGACGCGCCCCGAGGTCACACCCCGTCCGGCCTATCCCCGCAGCGTCTCCTCCAGGGCCCGGACCACCACCGCCGCTTCTTGACCTGGCAACGGCGCTCCCTTGGGCCCTGTGACGTAGAAGGCATCGACAGCGTTCGCCCCCAAGGTGCTGACATGCATGCTCCGCACCCGTACGCCCGCGTCCTCCAGGGCCCGGCCGATGCGGTGCAGCAGGCCGGGGGCGTCATGGGCGCGGACCTCGATGACCGTCGCGTGGCGGGAGGCGGCGGAGGCGACCGTCACACGGGGCGGCGGCGCGATCGTGCCCCGGCGGCGCGGGTAGGCGGCGTCGCGCTCCGCGAGCCGGGCCGCGATGTCCAGGGAACCGTCCAGGGCGCGGACCAGGTCGGCGCGCAGCCGTGCGGCCTGCGGCAGGGAGCCGTACTCGGCGGCGACCCGCCAGTTGAGCAGCAGCACCGAGCCCTCGACGCCGTCGGGCAGGTCCAGGGCGCGCAGCTCGGCCGTGCGCACGGTCAGGCGGTGCATGGCCAGGACGCCCGCCACCGCGGGGAGCACTCCGGGTTGGTCGGGTACGGCGATGAGCAGTTCCACGCCCAGGGGTTCCGGATCGCCCGAGGGCTCGTCCTCGGTGGGTGGCTCGGTCTGCGCGCGGAGCGCCAGTACGGGCCCGCCGGTGCGGAAGGCCTCGATGGCGAGCCGCTCCTGCTCGGCCGTGGGCGCGGCGGCCTCCGGCTCCTCGGGTGCGTCCCCGGCGAGCACCGCGGCGACCCGCTTGACCAGGTCGGCGACGAGGGAGCCGCGCCAGGAGGACCAGGCTGCGGGCCCGGTGGCCAGGGCGTCCGCCTCGGTGAGGGCGTGCAGCAGTTCGAGGGTGCCCTGCGAGCCGACGGCCTCGGCGACCGAGCGGACGGTGGCGGGGTCCTCCAGGTCGCGCCGGGTCGCCGTGTCGATGAGCAGCAGGTGGTGGCGTACGAGGGTGGCGAGCACCGCCACGTCCGCGCGGTCGAAGCCGATGCGGGCGGCCACGTCCCGGGCGATGATCTCGCCCGCGACGGAGTGGTCGCCGGGCCAGCCCTTGCCGATGTCGTGCAGCAGGGAGGCGACGAGGAGGAGGTCGGGGCGGCCCACCCGGCGGGTCAGTTCGGAGGCGCGGACGGCCGTCTCGATGAGATGGCGGTCGACGGTCCAGATGTGCACGGCGTTGCGCTGCGGGCGGCAGCGCACCCGCTCCCAGTCGGGGAGAAGCCGGGTGATCAGCCCTTCCGCCTCCAGTGCCTCCCAGACCTCGATGGTCGGGCGGCCGGAGCCGAGCAGGGTGACGAGCTGTTCGCGGGCCTCGGCGGGCCAGGGCGTGGGCAGTGGGCGTGCGACGGCGGCCATGCGCCGTACGGCGTGCAGGGAGAGCGGGAGCCCCGCCTGTGCGGCGGCGGCCGCGGCACGGAGCGGGAGTACGGGGTCGCGCTCGGGGCGTGCGGCGCGGGCGAGCACCACCTCGCCGTCCATCTCGACCACCCCCTCGGCGAGCGGTGAGCGCTCCACGGCGGGCTTGGCACCGCCGCCGAGCATGGCGCGCAGCCGTGGCCGCACAGCGCGCGACTTGAGCACGCGCCCCACCTCGCGCCAGGTGACGTCACTGGCGTACGACACGACGCGCGCGGCCTCGTACACCTGGCGCAGGAGGGTGTCGGCGTCCAGGAGTCCGAGTTCGGCGGCGACCTGGTCCTGCTCCTGGAGGGCGAGGCGGTCGGTGGCGCGGCCGGTGGTCAGGTGGAGGGCGTCGCGGACGTCCAGGAGCCTGCGGCGGGCGTCCGCGAGGCCCTCACGGGGCGCGTCCGCGAGCCAGGAGGCGGCGACGGCGCGCAGGGCGGTGGCGTCGCGCAGGCCGCCGCGGGCCTCCTTCAGGTCCGGTTCCAGCAGGTACTGCAGCTCACCCTGGCGCTCGGCGCGTTCCGCGCACAGCTCCTGGAGTTCGGGGAGACGTTTCGGCGCCTGGTTGCGCCAGTCGGCGAGGACGGCCGTACGCAATCCGGCGGTGAGGCCGAGGTCACCCGCGATGTGGCGGGCGTCCAGCAGGCCGAGCTGCACCTTGAGGTCCTCGCCGGCCGTCTTGCGGGCCTCCCCCGGCGTACGGACCGAGTGGTCGAGGGCGAGGCCGAGGTCCCAGATGGGATACCAGATGCGGTCGGCGAGGGCGGCGACCGCGCCGGAGTCTCCGCCGTCGTGCAGGAGCAGCAGGTCGAGGTCGCTGCGTGGGGAGAGTTCACCGCGGCCGTAGCCGCCGACGGCGACGAGTGAGACGCCGCGCAGTCCCTCCCGTCGCCCGCCACCGCCCTTCTGAGGAAGTCGCTCCGCTCCCTCGCTGTCTTTGGCGCCCGCGCTGAACAGGCTGGTCAGCCACTCGTCCGTGAGTTCGGCGAGGGCAGCACGGCGCGGCGGCCCGGACTGCGCCCCCTCCTGGAGGAGGCGCAGCCGGGCCGCCGCGTAGCCGCTGGGTCCCGAGTCCTCTGCTTCCGTACGCATCTCCGTACTCGTCACCCAGTGGCTCCTGTTCTGTTCTTCTGGTTAGAGCGCGTCCGGGCCGCGCTCGCCGGTCCGGACCCGGACGGCCGTCTCGACCGGGATGGACCACACCTTGCCGTCACCGATCTTGCCCGTGCGGGCCGCCTTCACAACGACGTCGATCAGCTGTTCGGCGTCGTCGTCCTCGGCCAGTACCTCGATGCGGATCTTGGGAACGAGGTCGACGGTGTACTCGGCACCACGGTAGACCTCGGTGTGTCCCCGCTGCCGACCGTAGCCGCTGGCCTCCGTGACCGTCAGACCGTGTACCCCGAAGGCCTGCAGGGCCTCCTTGATCTCGTCGAGCCGGTGGGGCTTCACGACGGCGGTGATGAGCTTCATGCGTCCACCTTCTTGCTCTGCGTACCCGCGAGGGCGGAAACCGAGCCGCCCACGATGCCGCCGCCCGCTCCACTGAAGTCGTATGCGGTCTCGGCGTGCTCGGCCTGGTCGATGCCGGCGATCTCCTCGTCCTCGGAGACCCGCATGCCCATCGTCTTGTCGATGATGAAGGCGAGGATCGCGGAGACCACGAGGGAGTAGCCGAGGACGGCGAAGACACCCGCGCACTGCTTCCAGAACTGGGTGAGACCGCCGCCGTAGAAGAGGCCCTCGACGGTGGACTGACCCTTGCCGCTGGCGAAGAGGCCGATCAGCAGGGAGCCGATGACACCGCCGACCATGTGGACGCCCACGACGTCGAGGGAGTCGTCGTAGCCGAACTTGTACTTGAGGCCGACGGCCATGGCGCACAGCACACCGGCGATGGCACCGACGGCGATCGCGCCGAGCGGGGAGACCGCACCACCGGACGGGGTGATGGCGACCAGACCGGCGACCGCGCCGGAGGCGGCGCCCAGCGTGGTGAACGCGCCGTGGCGGATCTTCTCGTAGATGAGCCAGGCCAGCATGGCGGCCGCGGTGGCGACCTGCGTGTTGACGAACATCAGCGCGCCGACGCCGTCGTCGTTGCCGAGCCACGAACCGGCGTTGAATCCGAACCAGCCGAACCACAGCAGACCGGAGCCGAGCATCACCAGCGGGAGGCTGTGCGGACGCATCGGGTCCTTCTTGAAGCCGACGCGCTTGCCGATGACGAGGATCACGCCGAGCGCCGCGGCACCCGCGTTGATGTGGACCGCCGTACCACCGGCGAAGTCGATCACGCCCAGGTTGAAGGCCCAGCCACCGGTACCCCAGACCCAGTGGGCGACCGGGAAGTAGACGAGCGTGGCCCACAGCGCGATGAACAGCGACCACGCCGTGAACTTCACGCGGTCCGCCAGGGCACCGCTTATCAGCGCGGGCGTGATGATGGCGAACATCATCTGGAAGACCATGAAGACGAAGATCGGGATGGTGTAGCCCGGCCACAGCTCGGTCAGACCGATCTTGCTGAGGCCGACCCAGTCCGAGGTCCAGCCGATGAACGAGCCCCTGTCCGTGCCGAAGGCGAGGGAGAAGCCGTACAGCACCCACAGGATCGTGATGATCCCCATACTGATGAAGCTCATCATCAGCATGTTCAGGGTGCTCTTGACACGGACCATGCCTCCGTAGAAGAAGGCCAGGCCGGGAGTCATGATCAGCACCAGGGCGGAAGCGATGAGCATGAACCCGGTATTGGCGGCCGAGAGCTTGGGAGCTTCTGCGGCAAGCGTGATGGCTGGTGCCATCGGCGTCTCCTCGTCGTTGGTACGGCCCCGTGCGGGCGAAGCCTGAGCGGTCATGAGGGGTGGGCCGGTTATGCGCCATGAGATTGACGCAGCGCGGTTTCCGTCGACGCCCCTCGATGTTTCGCCGCAGTGACGAAGGTGCCTCGCGTGTTACGCCTCCATGAACTGCCTGATACCGGGCGGAGCGATCGTTATCGTGGCGCAACCTTCCCAGAAGGCAAATAAACCGGCCACGGCTGGTCGTCCGATGACCTGGCATGGGGGAGCCGAGTCGGGCGGTTCGGGACGGCCGGCCGTGGCCGGGGTACTGGGGTCGGGCCGCTTTCGGGGCCTGTGCTCAGACCGCCTCCGCGGTCTCCGGGAGGTCGACGGCGAGCTGCTCGGTGAGGTCCACGATCTCGGCGAGGTCACCGAAGTCGCGGACGGCCGTGTCGACCGTCTTTCGGATACGAGTGTTGACGCGCTCGGAGCGCACTTTCTTGGCGATCCTCATCGCGTCCTTGGCCAATACCGCACTCTGTTCGGGCTCGCGCCGCAGCAGGTGCACGGTGGCCAGGCCGATGAGATTGAGTGCGAACGAACGCTGATGCTCGTCGTCCTCGGCAAAGAGGTCGACGGCCTGCTGCATCAGGGGCTCGGCGAGCGAGGCGTACGTGGGGCTGCGGCCCGCGACGTAGGCCAGGTCGCGGTAGGAGTGCGAGTTCTCGGCGTGCAGCTCGGCCGGTGAGAAGAAGCGGATCCAGTCGGGGTCCGGGTCGTCCCACTCGTGAACGTCCTCGAAGCTGTCCTCGGCCATCCGGACGGCCCGCTTGCACTTTCCGGGCTGGCCCATGTTGGCGTAGGCGCGGGCCTCCATCGCATACAGCATGGACTGGGTGCGCGGGCTCGCGCAGTCACGGCTTCCGTACTGCGCGAGGTGAATGAGTTCGAGGGCGTCGTCGGGCCGACCCAGGTGGATCATCTGACGGCTCATGCTGGAGAGGATGTACGAGCCCAGTGGCTTGTCGCCGGCTTCCTTCGCGGCGTGCAGGGCGAGCACGAAGTACTTCTGCGCGGTGGGCTGCAGCCCCACGTCGTAGCTCATCCAGCCCGCCAGCTCGGCCAGCTCGGCGGCGACCTTGAACAGGCGTTTGTTGGTCGCCGCGGGCTGCGGCTCCTGGAGCAGGTCGGTCACCTCGTGCAGCTGGCCGACGACCGCCTTGCGGCGCAGCCCGCCGCCGCACTGGGCGTCCCACTGCCGGAACATCACGGTGGTGGACTCCAGGAGGTCCAGCTCGGGCTTGGAGAGCCGGCCGGGGCGGCGGGCGGCGGCCGGGGACTCGGGCTCCTCCTGGGGCAGGGTGGACGTGGGCACCAGCCAGCGCTGCATCGGCTCGATGAGGGCCGGGCCCGCGGAGAGGGCCAGCGAGCTGCCGAGGAAGCCGCGCCGCGCGAGCATCAGGTCACTGCGTGAGTACTCGCTGATGAGCGCCACGGTCTGCGGGCCGGTCCAGGGCAGGTCGACACCGGACACGGAGGGTGACTGGTGGGCGGCGCGCAGCCCGAGGTCCTCGACGGCGACCACACAGCCGAACCGCTCGGAGAACAGCTCGGACAGAATCCGCGGGATCGGCTCGCGCGGATTCTCCCCGTCCAGCCAGCGGCGCACCCGGGAGGTGTCCGTGGAGATGTGATTGGCCCCCAACTGACGAGCCCTGCGGTTCACTTGGCGCGCGAGCTCGCCCTTCGACCAGCCACTGCGCACGAACCACGAGCCCAACAGCTCATTCGGGCGCTTGTCAGCGTTCATACCACTTCCGCCGTTGCCGCCCACTGGAACGCCCCCATCCCTGAGACCACTTGTACGCTGCGTGCGCCAAGCCCTATCAGAATGCCGGTAAATACGGCCGCACGTCCGGTAGTTCTCACCCTTCGAAGGGGAAACCGACTTGCCTCCGGCATACCCACGAGTGCATACGTCCCCAGGACTCGTGCACTCAAAGTAATCCTACGATCACGCGTCCGGCCATGGCGATCCCGGAAACGCCACCATTCGCCACCCCTTCGAATGAACTCCCGATCGCCTGTACGCGATTCACTTGACATGGGACAGCCGGAAGTGGCGGAACGATGCATTCGGGGGCGCGCGCCGCCGGGTGCACCACCCTGGGCACTTCTGAGCGCCACCAGGATCGCGTCGGCAACCGCGCGGCATCCGGCGACAGGAACACACTGAGTAACGATTCGCGTCCATGGCGTAACCGTCGGCGCATCGGACCCGTTGGAGGGGGCATGGGCTTCACGATCGGCAGCAGTCGGGGGATGCGCGAAAGCCGGCCCGGCACCCGTCGCCGCGGCCGCTCGTCGGAGTGCACCGCCGTGGCCGAGTTCACCGGGCTGTGGGGCTGGGACGTGATCCCCGGCGCCCGGGCCGCCGCGGGGGTGTGCTCCTGCGGCAAGGCCGACTGTGCCGCGCCGGGCGCACATCCCCTGGACTTCGCACCGGTGCTCGAGGCGGGCGCCACACTCGACGAGGTGTCCGAGGCCTGGGGCGAGTTCCCGGGTGCCGCGGTGATGCTGCCGGCGGGCCGCGCCTTCGACGTGATCGAGGTCGCCGAGCCCGCCGCGCGCCGCGCGCTCGTCCGCCTGGAGCGCATGGGCCTGCCCACCGGGCCGGTCACCGCAGGGCCGGACGGCCGCGCCCACTTCTTCGTCGCCCCCGGAGCGGCGGCCGAGCTCCCCGAGCTGCTCTACCGGATGGGCTGGGACGACGCCTCCCTCGACCTGCACGGCCTCGGGCCCGGTGCGTTCGTCACGGCCCCGCCCTCCGACCGCGCCGGTCTCGGCCCGGTCCGCTGGCTGCGCTCCCCCGCGCTGGACTCGGCGACGAAACCTCCGCAGGCGCGGTTGCTGCTGGGGACGCTGGCGTATGTGGCGCACCGGTCGCGGGCGTAGTCGTTGCCGTTGCCGTTTGCCATTCGCGCTTCCGACCACAGGCGTCCCTGATTCCGACCACAGGCGCACATGACGAAGCGCCCGCCTCCCACTGCACCTGGGGCGGGCGCTTCTCCTTTCGCCTAAGCCTGGTTCACTCGCCAATGAGCGCATCCACGAATGCTTCGGGCTCGAACGGCGCCAAGTCGTCCGCGCCCTCGCCCAGACCCACCAGCTTGACCGGCACGCCCAGCTCGCGCTGGACCGCGATCACGATGCCGCCCTTCGCGGTGCCGTCGAGCTTGGTCAGCACGATGCCGGTGATGTCGACGACCTCGGCGAAGACGCGGGCCTGAACCAGACCGTTCTGGCCGGTCGTGGCGTCCAGGACGAGCAGCACCTCGTCGAGCGGGGCGTGCTTCTCCACGACACGCTTGACCTTGCCGAGCTCGTCCATGAGGCCGGTCTTGGTGTGCAGGCGCCCGGCGGTGTCGATGAGGACGACGTCCGCGCCCTCCTCGATGCCCTCCTTGACCGCGTCGAAGGCGATCGAGGCGGGGTCGCCGCCCTCGGGTCCGCGCACGGTGCGGGCGCCGACGCGCTCGCCCCAGGTCTGCAGCTGGTCGGCGGCGGCGGCACGGAAGGTGTCGGCGGCGCCGAGCACCACGTTCTTGCCGTCGGCGACGAGCACGCGGGCGAGCTTGCCGGTGGTGGTGGTCTTCCCGGTGCCGTTGACGCCGACGACCATCACGATGCCCGGGGTGTCGAGATTCGAGTCGGTCTTGACCGCGCGGTCGAACTCGGGGACGAGCAGCTGGAGCAGCTCCTCGCGCAGCAGGGAGCGCAGCTCGTCCGGCGACCGCGTACCGAGCACCTTCACGCGCTCACGCAGCCGCTCGACCAGCTCCTGGGTGGGCTGCACGCCGACATCGGCGGTGAGCAGCGTGTCCTCGACCTCCTCCCAGGTGTCCTCGTCGAGGTGCTCGCGCGAGAGCAGCGTGAGCAGTCCCTTCCCGAGCGCGTTCTGCGAGCGGGAGAGGCGGGCACGCAGCCGCACGAGGCGCCCGGCGGTCGGCTCCGGGATCTCGATCGCGGGAGCTTCGACAATGGATTCGGGCTCCTCGACGACGACCGGCGCCGCCGAGCCGTCCGGGAGATCCACCTCCTCTATCGTCCGGCGCGGTTCGTCGCGCGGCGTCTCGGCCTCGTCGCCGACGTGCGGCTCGGCCGGAGGGGCGGTGATGTCGGGCGTCGTGGGGGGCGCCGGGGGCAGCGGCTTCTTGCGGCGACTGCCGATGACGAGCCCGCCGAGTGCGCCGATCACGACCACGGCGATGACTACAGCAAGGATGACGGTTTCCATAACGTTCCCCAGTATCAGCCATCCCTCTCCCGGGAGGGATTCTCCGTGCCGCTGGAAGGATTCCATGGCTTCCTCCGAGGACACACACCCCACAAGGATAAGAACAACATAAAGTACCCCTAATTATTCTGAGCACCAGGTCGCCGCCAACATCACCGCCCTTCAGTCGATGCCGCCCGCCGCGATCAGTCCGACCGCCGTGATCACCAGCGACGCCGTACTCCCCTTGATCCTGATGGACGCGGTGATGGCGATCTCGACGCCGGACCTGGCGCCGGCCGCCGACCCGGTGTCGTTCTCGCTGTACGCGAACCTGCCGAAGCCCTCGGTGGCGCCTGCGGCGCAGCCCGCGAAAGAGAGCGCGCGACTATGGCCGTCTGACGCACCGTCAGCTACCGTCCCCCTCCACGCCGGAGAGACCACACCGGAGGGACCACACCGGAAAGGCCACCCCCGAAAGGCCACACCCGAAGAGCCGCATCCAAAAGCCACACCTGAAGGGCGGCATCCGAAAGGTCACACCCGAAGGGGCCACTTCTGAAGGGGGACTCCCCATGCCCGTATCCGTCGTGCGTTTCAACCTCGTCGACCCCAATGCCACCCCCGCGTCACTAAGCGCCCGCTACAAGGCGGCCGTCGAGATGGCCGCCTACGCCGACGACCGCGGCATCACCACCGTGCAGACGGAAGAGCACCACGGCGTCGCCAACAACTGGCTCCCCTCGCCGTTCGCGTTCGCGGGCGCGGTCTTCGGAGCGACCCGGCACCTCGCGGTCACCGTCTCCGCGGTCATCGGCCCGCTGCACGATCCGCTGCGCCTGGCCGAGGACATCGCCGTACTCGATCTGCTCAGCGGCGGCCGCCTCGTCACCGTCGCGGGCATCGGCTACCGGCCCGAGGAGTACGCCCTCTTCGACGTCGACTGGAAGCGGCGCGGCAGACTCCAGGACGAGCTCCTGGAGACGGTGCTGAAGGCGTGGACCGGCGAGGAGTTCACGTACCGGGGCCGTACGGTACGGGTCACCCCGCGCCCGTTCTCCGATCCGCACCCCCTGCTGCTGGTCGGCGGTTCGTCCCGGGCCGCGGCCCGTCGTGCCGCCCGGCTCGGGCTGCCGTTCTTCCCCAGCGCGCACCTCCCTGAGCTGGAGGCGTACTACAAGGAGCGGCTCGTCGAGTACGGCACCGAGGGCTGGACCATGATGCCCGCCGCCGAGACCCCGCTGCTGCACCTCGCCGAGGACCCGGACCGGGCGTGGGCCGAGTACGGCGGGCACTTCCTGCACGAGGCACGGACGTACGCCTCCTGGCAGTCCGGTGACATCCGCTCGGCGGTGAAGTCGGCGGCCACGACGGTCGAGGAGCTGCGCGCCGAGGGCGTGTACCGGATCCTGACGCCCGACCAGTGCGTGCAGCAGGGCCTCGACAATTATGTGCTGCATCCGTTGTCCGGCGGGATGCCGCTCGACGAGGGCTGGCGCAGCGTGCACCTGTTCTGCGAAAACGTACTGCCCCGGCTCAAGGACCTCGAAGGCCTGTAAGGGGCCTGCAAGGCTGATCCGGGGCAGTACGTCTCTTACGAGAACGAGGAGAGGGGCAGCGGGGACTTGGCCCTTCTCCTCGAGTTTCGGGGCGTCTTCAGGACGCTCAGCCCATCTCCTCCAGCGTCTTGCCCTTGGTCTCCTTCACGTACTTGAGTACGAAGGGGATGGAGAGCGCGGCGAAGACCGTGTAGATCACGTAGGTCGCGGAGAGGTTCCAGTCGGCCAGCGACGGGAAGCTCGCGGTGATGGCCCAGTTGGCGATCCACTGCGCGGAGGCGGCGACACCGAGGGCGGCGGCGCGGATCTTGTTCGGGAACATCTCGCCGAGGAAGACCCAGACCACGACACCCCAGGAGAGGGCGAAGAAGAGAACGAAGACGTGCGCGGCGACCAGGGCGGTCCAGCCCTGGACGGCCGGCAGCTTGCCGTCCACGAGGTGGTACGAGAAGGCCCAGGCCTCCAGCGCGAGGCCGATGGCCATGCCCACGGAACCGATGAGCGCGAGCGGCCGGCGGCCGATCCGGTCGACGAAGATCATGGCGATCACGGTGCCGATGATGTTGATGATCGACGTCGTGAACGAGTAGAAGAACGACTGCGAGGGGTCGACACCGACCGACTGCCACAGCGTCGAGGAGTAGTAGAACGCGACGTTGATGCCGACGAACTGCTGGAAGACCGAGAGGCCGATGCCGACCCAGACGATCGGCTTGAAGAAGAAGCCGCCGCCGAGCAGGTCCTTGAAGGTCGACTTGTGCTCGCTCGTCATGGCGTGCTCGATCTCGGCGACGCGGGCGGTCAGGTCGACCTTGTCGCCCTCGACCTCCTTGAGCACCTCACGGGCGCGCTCTTCCCTGCCCACGGAGATCAGGAAGCGCGGCGACTCGGGGATCGCGAAGGAGAGCAGTCCGTAGAGGACGGCCGGGACGACCATGACGCCGAGCATGACCTGCCAGGCCTCGATGCCCAGCAGCTTGCCGCGCTGGTCGCCGCCGGCGGCGTTCAGGATGCCCCAGTTGACCAGCTGCGAGATGGCGATGCCGATGACGATCGCGGCCTGCTGGAAGGAGCCGAGGCGTCCGCGGTACGCGGCCGGGGCGACCTCGGCGATGTAGGCGGGGCCGATGACGGAGGCCATACCGATGGCGAATCCGCCGATGATGCGCCAGAAGGCGAGGTCCCACAGCGCGAACGGCAGCGCGGAACCGACGGCGCTGATCGTGAAGAGGACGGCGGAGATCTGCATGCAGCGGATGCGGCCGATGCGGTCGGCTATGCGACCCGCGGTCGCCGCACCGATGGCGCAGCCGATCAGCGCGATGGCGATGACCTGCGCCAGCGCCGCGGAACCGATGTCGTAACGGCTTCGGATGGCTTCGACGGCACCGTTGATCACGGCGCTGTCGTAGCCGAAGAGGAAGCCGCCCATCGCGGCCGCCGCCGCGATGAAGATGACATGGCCGAGATGCTCGGGGTGAGCTGTCCGGGCTCCGGATTGAGGTGCCTGCGCAGTGCTGGTCACGTGTAACTCCTCGGGCCACCGGCCTCGCTGCCGGGGGTGTGGGGGCAAGCCCTTCGGTGGTGGTTCCAGTGGCGCGCAGCGTCACGCCGCCCACCACCTGAAGGTAAAAGCAACGTTGCAGAGACTATGCCTTCAAGTTTCGAAGTCAATAGTTCGATTCTGTGAATTTTCGCCCCGTAGATTGCCAACGCGTGTTCACTACTTGAACTCAACCAGAAGCCCAGGTCGCGACCGGTGTGCGCTACATGCATCTACCGGAGGCGCTGGCTGATGACCTTCGACACACCGTCGCCCTGCATGGAGACGCCGTACAGCGCGTCGGCGACCTCCATCGTGCGCTTCTGGTGCGTGATGACGATCAGCTGCGAGGCCTCCTGCAGCTCCTGCATGATCCGGATCAGCCGCTGCAGGTTGGTGTCGTCGAGCGCCGCCTCGACCTCGTCCATCACATAGAAGGGACTCGGTCGCGCCTTGAAGATCGACACAAGGAGCGCGACAGCGGTGAGGGACCGCTCCCCACCGGAGAGCAGGGACAGCCGCTTGACCTTCTTGCCCGGGGGCCGCGCCTCGACGTCCACACCGGTGGTGAGCATGTTGTCCGGGTCGGTCAGGATCAGCCGCCCGTCGCCTCCCGGGAACAGCCGGCTGAAGACGCCCTCGAACTCGCGCGCGGTGTCCCGGTACGCCTCGGTGAAGACCTGTTCGACGCGCTCGTCGACCTCCTTCACCACCTGCAGCAGATCGACCCGCGTCTTCTTGAGGTCCTCCAGCTGCTCGCTGAGGAACTTGTGGCGCTCCTCCAGCGCGGCGAACTCCTCCAGGGCGAGCGGGTTGACCTTGCCCAGCTGCTGGTAGGCCCGCTCGGCCGACTTCAGGCGCCGCTCCTGCTCGGCCCGGTGGAACAGCCGGGGCTGGTTGCGCGGGTGCTCCGGATCCTCGGGCAGTTCCTCGCCCTCGGCGGGGAGCGAGGGCGGCACAAGCTGGTCGGGACCGTAGTCCGCGACCAACCCCGCCGGTTCGACACCGAGCTCCTCCAGCGCCTTCGACTCCAGCTGCTCTATCCGCAGCCGCTTCTCGGCACCGAGCACCTCGCCGCGGTGCACCGAATCCGTGAGTTTGTCGAGCTCCGCCTTGAGGTCGCGGCCTTCGTTACGGGCGGCGACGAGGTCCTGCTCGCGGCGGGCCTTGGCCGTGTCAGCCGCGGTGCGCTCCTCCTCGGCCCGGCTCAGCGACACCTCGACGTGCGCGAGCAGTTGCCGCGCTCCGGAGGCGACGGCCTCGGCGACCGCCGCTTCATGCCGCAGCCGGGCCCGTCGCTGCTCCGCACGCGCGCGTGCCTCACGTTCGGCCCGCGCCGCACGGTCGAGCCCGTCGGCCCGACCCGCGAGCCCCTTCACCCGCTCCTCGTGCGTCCGTACCTGGAGTCGGGCCTCCATCTCGGTCTGCCGCGCGTTGGCGCCGTCGGCGGCGAGCCGATCCCGTACGGCGGTGTCGGGCTCCTCCTCCACGGGCATCTCCTCGGCCACGGCGAGCCGCTCGGCCAGCTCCTCCGCCTCTTCCACGGCCCGGTCGAGCGCCTCCTGCGCCCGCGCGGCGGCGGCGGTACTGCGCTCGGCCTCCCCTGCCGCGCCGCGGGCCTGCCCGGCCAGCCGCCCCAACTGCTGGGCCACGGACGACTTCTCCCGCTCCGCGGCCCGCCGCCGCTCCCCCAGTTCCTCGACGAGCGCGGCCCGCTCCTTGCGCTGTTCGGTGGCGAGACGCTGGGCCTCGGTCAGCTCCTCGCACCGCACAGCGAGCTCTTCGAGCTCGGCCGCCGCCTCGTCCACGGACGCCTGCACTTCGAGCAGGCTGGGCGCCCCGGCGGACCCACCGTGGGCGAAGTGCGCGCCCAGCAGATCCCCTTCGGCGGTGACAGCGGTCAGCTCCGGCCACGCGTAGACAAGATCCTCGGCATCCTCCAGGGTGCCGACCACAACGATCCCCCGCAGCAGCCGTCGTACGGCGGGCATGAGTTCGACAGGACCACGGACGAGGTCGGCGGCGTACGGGGGGCCGGTGGGTTCGGGCTGTGGGGGTACGTCACCGGGCGCGGCCTGTGGGGTTACGTCAGCGTCACCTGCGGCGCCCGGCGCGGGAAGACTCTCCCCCGTGCCCGGGTGGCCGCCGGCCGCCGGGCCGGCGTGCCTGGTCTCGCGTGCCCCCGGCTCCTCCGGTGCCCCCGCCAGCAGCAGTGCCGCCCGCCCCGCGTCCTGTTTGCGCAGCAGACGGATGGCTTCGGCGGCCGAGGCGGGTGTGGTGACCGCGAGGGCGTCAGCCGCCGCGCCGAAGGCGGCGGCGAGCGCGACCTCGTGCCCAGGGCTGACGGACAGCAGCTCTGCGGCGGGGCCGAGGAGCCCCGTGAGGCGGTCTCTCGCCCCCAACAGCGCGCCCGTGCCGTCCTTGCGGCGCAGCCCGAGGGCGAGGGCCTCGTGGCGGGCCTGGGTCGCGGCGCGCCTGCGTTCGGCCGCGGTGGCCGCCTCGCGGGCGGCGCTCAGCGCGGCCTCCGCCTCGGACAGCGCCCGCTTGGCCGCGTCGTGCCGCTCCGTCAGTTCCGCGTCGCCCGCGTCGAGGCCGTCGACCTCGGCCTTCAGCTGCTCGTACTCCTCCTGCGCCGCGAACGCCCGCTCCTGGGCCTCGTCGCGGGCGGCGGCGAGGCGGCCGATCTCGGCCTGGGCGGAGGCGGCCCGCGAACGCGCGGCATTGACCTGGCCGTTGAGACGGGCCAGGCCCTCCCGGCGGTCGGCGATGGCTCGGGCCACGTCCTTGAGGCGGCGCTCCTCGACGGCGAGCTCGCGCTCCAGTTCGGCCCGGTGCGCGACCGTGTCCTCAAGGGCGTGCTCGGCCGCCTCCAGGGCCGCTTCGAGCTCGGCCTCCTGTTCACGGATTCGCGCGGCCTCGCGCTCCATGTCCTCGGGGTCGCGTCCACGCCGCTCCTCGGCGGGCACCGACGTGGCGCTCGTCACGCGCGCGTCGGCGAGCGAGATCGTGCCGCGCACCCGCTCGGCGAGCTGCGAGAGTTCGTACCAGGTCTGCTGGGCGCGCTGGAGGCGCGGCGTCAGTTGCCGTACCTCGTCCTCCAGGAGAGCTTCTCGCTGCAGTGCCCTCTTCAACTCGGCCTCGGCGGTTTCCTTGCGTTGTTTGAGCGCGGCCTCGTCGGCGATCTCGGACTGGAGTGCCTGGCGCAGGCGTACGAGATCGTCGGCGAGGAGGCGGAGTCGGGCGTCGCGCAGGTCGGCCTGGATGACGGCGGCGCGGCGCGCGACGGCGGCCTGCCGGCCCAGCGGCTTGAGCTGGCGGCGCAGTTCGTCGGTGAGGTCCTGGACGCGGGCCAGGTTCGCCTGCATCGCGTCCAGTTTCCGCAGCGCCTTCTCCTTGCGCTTGCGGTGCTTGAGGACGCCCGCGGCCTCTTCGATGAACGCGCGGCGGCCCATCGGGTCGGCGTGCAGGACGGAGTCGAGCTGGCCCTGCCCGACGATGACGTGCATCTCGCGGCCGATGCCGGAGTCGGACAGCAGCTCCTGGATGTCGAGGAGACGGCAGGTGTCACCGTTGATCTGGTACTCGCTGCCGCCGTTGCGGAACATGATCCGCGTGATGGTGACCTCGGCGTACTCGATGGGCAGCGCCCCGTCGGAGTTGTCGATGGTCAGCGACACCTCGGCCCGGCCGAGCGGTGGCCGCCCGGTGGTGCCGGCGAAGATGACGTCCTCCATCTTGCCGCCGCGCAGCGACTTGGCCCCCTGCTCACCCATCACCCAGCTCAGGGCGTCCACGACGTTGGACTTGCCCGAACCATTGGGGCCCACGACACAGGTGATGCCCGGCTCGAACCGCAGCGTGGTCGCCGAGGCGAACGATTTGAACCCGCGCAGGGTCAGGGCCTTGAGGTGCACGCCGCCGGACTCTACCTTTCGGGCCGGTCTCACTCCATGAACCCGCGGTTTCACCCCTGAACGTGCAGGGCACACCAGACGTTAAAGAGAGTGGGAGGGCACGCGGGGGAAAGAAGAAGGGACGCCGAAGAGGCGTCCCTTGCAATTCTGACAACTTAGCGGTTGATACGGGCAGCCCAACCACTGCTGTCGTAGTGCGGTGCAGTGGTCAGGTGAGCGCAGGCTCCGCCTGGGGTACGTCGATGCTCTCGAGAAGCGAGTCGTGAGAAGCGGCAGCCGCGAGCGCGTCGTTCTCGGCCTGGATCCGTACGAGCTCGGATTCGAGGTCCTGTACGCGCTGCTGGAGCCGTCGCATCTCGGCGATGAGTCGCGGGTCGGAACCGCCGACGTAACCGAGAAGCGCCTTTGCCATGATGGATGGTCCTCCACACTGAGTGACCGACCGAAGCGGTGTGGGTCGTGAGGGAATCGCACCCGCGTTGCTTGACACTTGCTAAATTCTTGCTGCGGTTCCACATGCCAAACAGCTAAGGTGCGCGGGGCTTTCAGCGTCTCACCAAAAAGTTTGACGGTCAACACGATCACGCCCCGTATTGGCGGGCAACCCACTGTCGCGCGGCCCTCAAGGCGGCTGCGCTGCGACTCCTGCGGGGCCCTCGGGGCGTGGAGATCATCCTTATCTGCGGAGCCTGCCACGCCGAGCCGTCCTTGGCAACCACCAGGTCATTTCTGCTTCCGGCAGGTGCCGGTGGCATGCCATACCGCTTCCGCCTGGGGCGTTGCACGCGTCGCCGTCACCGGATCGCGAAGCCGTCGTAGATCCCCCGGGGCGTGTCCCAGATCTCAGTGACTCCGTCCACACGCCCGGGTGTGTCGTCGCCCTGGAGCCAGTCGAGCAGACCCTGGCATCCGGCCCGGGTTCCCTCCGCGACCACCTGGACCCGTCCGTCGTCCAAATTGAGAGCAAAACCACTCAGGCCCCCGATCTCGAGCGCCTTGGCCCGCGTGAACCAGCGGAAACCCACACCTTGGACCCGTCCGCGCACCCAGACGACCAGCCGTACAACCTCGTTCATGGGTGCACGCTAACCGGACAAAGTCTCAAGCAGCACTTCCTTCCCTCGCGCCATGGGGTACCGTCCCGACCCAATGAGTCTCATATGAAACTCACTCTTTAGAGTGAGGGACGCTGACCGCAGGAACGAGGAAGGCCAGGAGATGGGACGCCACCGACGCTCCGCCGCCGGCCGCGCCGCCACAGGCCGCGCCACCGGGGTCACCGATACGAACGGGCCCCTTACGGAAAGTTACGGTCCGGAGAACCTGTACGGCTACGCCGCCGTCGCCGACCTCCCGCAGACCGCCGCCGCCCGCTCGCACCGCAAGAGGAAGACCGCGGACACGGTACGCACGGGGCTGCTCGGCGTCTCGGCGGCTGTGGCGCTGGGCACCGTGGCCGTCGCGAGCGGTGTGCTGCCCGGCACCGAGAACTACTCACTCGGCGGCGCCAGCAACAGCTCCGACAACGTGCAGGCCGTCGGCTCCCCGTCCAGCCAGGAGACCCAGCAGGGCGGTACGTCGGGCAGCGCGAGCACGGACAACCGCGACGGCACGTCGACGAGCCGTGACGCCGACCGGTCCGCCTCGCCCTCCGCCTCCGCCTCGGCCGCTCCCGCGACCTCGTCGGCCGCGCCGGCGACGACGCCCACCCAGGAGCCCACCACCACCCAGCCGGGCAAGGCCACCAAGACGAAGAAGCCCGCGACTCCGCCCGGCCAGGTCGGGAAGACGAAGGGCCCGAAGACCACCGCCCCGATCACCGTGTCCGCCGAAGCCGCGGCCGAGGCCGAGGTGCTCAAGCTGGTCAACGAGGAGCGGGCCAAGGTCGGCTGCAGCCCGGTGGCGGCGAACAGCGCCCTGTCGGATCTGGCCCAGGCCTTCAGCGAGGACATGGCCGCGCGCGACTTCTTCGACCACACCGACCCGAGCGGGCTCAGCCCCTGGGACCGGGCGGCGAAGGCCGGCATCACCAGCCTCGGCGGCGAGAACATAGCCCGCGGCCAGGCCGACGCGACCGCCGTCATGGATGCCTGGATGAACAGCGCCGGCCACCGCGCCAACATCCTGAACTGCGACTTCAAGACCCTGGGCGTGGGTGTGCACTTCGGCGTCGGCGGCCCTTGGTGGACGCAGGACTTCGGCTACTAGCCGACAGTCGTGAACACGACGGCCGCGCCCACCGGACAACGGTGGGCGCGGCCGTCGTGTTGTTGTACGCGCGTCCGTCGCGAACGCGTCGGCTGCGCAGGTGTCGGCTGTGCGTGCGTCAGTTGTGCGCGAGCAGGACGTAAACGATTGCGCAAACGTCTACGCGAACGTTTACGCAAACGCTTGCGCAAGCCTTTACGCACGCGCTTGCGCAAATACTTACGCGGCCGTCGCCGCCACCGCCGCGCGTCCCAGCGCGAACACCCGCGCCGCCTCCGCGACCCGGCGCCCCAGGTGCTCCGCCGTGGCGATGTCGGCCTTGTGAACGGTCTCGGGACCCTCGTCCACGTTGGTCTGGGCGGCGGCGCCGGCGAAGACGCCGAGGCGGTTGAGGTCGTGCTCGGAGGCCGAGGAGCTGTTCCAGCCCGGGTGCAGGCCGAGGTTGACCCAGTTCATGCCGTGCTGCGCGGCGAGGATCTGGAAGAACTGCAGGGTGTGCAGCTTGTCGCCGCTCTTGGAGCCGGAGTTGGTGAATCCGGCGGCGAGCTTGTCGTGCCAGTCCTGTCCGAACCAGCGCTTCGAGGACGCCTCGGCGAAGACGTGGAAGGCGCCGGACGCCGTGCCCATGTAGGTCGGCGAGCCGAAGACGATCGCGTCCGAGGCGTCGAGCTGCTCCCACTGCGCGTCGGTGATCTCATCGACGTTGATCAGGTGAACCTCGGCACCGGCCGCGACGGCACCGGAGCGGACGGCCTCGGCGAGGACGGCGGTGTGGCCATAGCCGGAGTGATAGGCGATGGAAACAACGGGGGTGCTCAGGGTGCTCACGATGGGGACTCCTCCAGGTGGTGACAACGAACCAAAGGAAAGCACTAACCTCTAGTTAGTGCAACCTGCTGGTTAGCGCTGTGCCGGAGTATGGTGAGTCCATGGAACCCACCGTGCAGACCGCCGAGAGCGGTGAGTATCAGGACCTCGCGTACAGCGTGTTCGCCCGCGGCTGCCCGTCCCGGGGCACGCTGGAGCACGTCACCGGACGCTGGGGTTCACTCACGCTCGGAGCGCTGCACGACGGCACGTTCCGCTTCAACGAGCTGCGCCGCCGGGTCGACGGTGTCAGCGAGAAGATGCTCTCCCAGACGCTGCACGCGCTGGAGCGCGACGGTCTGGTGCACCGCGAGGCGCAGCCCACGAACCCGCCGCGCGTCGACTACACCCTCACGCCGCTCGGCCGCGAGATCTCCGAGCGCCTGCTGACCCTCATCCACTTCGTGGAGGGCCGCATGGACGACGTCCTGGAGGCCCGCGAGCACTATGACGAGACGCGCGAAAGCTGACTCTCCTGGGCCGCGGTCACGGCGTGCGGGCCGCGGTCACGGCGTGAGGCGCGGTGGCCGCTGGCAGCGCGGGCAGAAGTAGCTGGACCGGTTCATCCAGGCGCGCCGCCGTATCGGCGTACCGCAGCGGCGGCAGGGCTCGCCCTCGCGACCGTACGCGTCGAGCGAGCGGTCGAAGTAGCCGGACTCGCCGTTGACGTTGACGTACAGGCTGTCGAAGCTGGTGCCGCCGACGGCGAGGGCGTCGTTCATGACGTCGCGGATGTGGCCGAGGAGTTCGGCGGTGCGCGGCCGGGTGAAGGCGCCCACGGGACGTTCGTAGTGCAGCTTGGAGCGCCACAGCGCCTCGTCCGCGTAGATGTTGCCGACCCCGCTGATCAGCGACTGGTCGAGCAGGGCGCGCTTGATCGTCGTACGGCGGGCGCGCAGGGCCGTGTGGAACGCGGCGTCGTCGAAGAGGGGGTCCAGCGGGTCGCGGGCGATGTGCGCGATGACGTCCGGCAGGCCGTCGGGAGTGTTCTCGTGCAGGGAGAGCCCACCGAAGGTGCGCTGGTCGACGAAGCGAAGCTCGGTGCCCTGGTCGTCGTCGAAGCGGATGCGGATGCGCAGGTGCTTCTCGTCCGGGACGTCCTGGGGCTGCACCAGGAGCTGGCCGCTCATGCCGAGGTGCGCAAGGACGGAGTACGGGGAGTCGTCGAGGGGCAGCCAGAGGTATTTGCCGCGGCGCATGGCCGGTCCGACGCGCTGGCCCGCGAGTGCCTTCGCAAAGCCTGCGGGCCCCGTCAGATGCCGTCGTACGGCCCGTGGATGCAGCACCTCGACCGAGGTCACGGCCCGCCCGCTGACCCAGCGCTCCAGGCCGCGCCGTACGACTTCGACCTCGGGCAACTCGGGCACGGGACTCCTCCGGAGGGGCACGGGAACGACGCCCGAAGGCTACCTCGTGCTCGCGGCACGCCGACGGGTGCCTGGGCGAAGCACGCCCGGCGGGGGCGCCTGCGCGAGTCACCGAGCGCCGTGGCGGCCCAGGACGCGAACGACCCCCGTCGCGGCGCGGGCGCTGCGGCGGGGGTCGAATGCTTACGAAGGTGCTTACGAAGGAATCAGGCCGTGGCCGGGTCGCTCGTCGGGGCCGAGGGGGTGTCGGTGGTCCCCTCGGCGGCCTGGGCGGCCTGCTGGGCGGCCTGAGCCGCCTGCTCGGCGGCCTGGGCCGACTTCGCGCGCTCGTCCGCGGCAGAACGGATGGCACGCCACGCGGACTCCGCGGCCTGCTGCTCCGCCTCCTTCTTGCTGCGGCCGGTGCCGGTGCCGTACGAGACGCCTCCGACGCGGGCGGCAGCAGTAAAGGTCTTCTCGTGGTCCGGGCCGGTCTCCGAGACCAGGTACTCGGGAACGCCGAGCCCCTCGGTCGCGGTGAGCTCCTGGAGACTGGTCTTCCAGTCCAGGCCGGCGCCCAGATTCGAGGACTTCTCGATCAGCGGGTCGAAGAGCCGGTGGACGAGCTCGCCCGCCGCGTCCAGACCTTGGTCGAGATAGACCGCGCCGATCACCGCTTCAAGGGTGTCGGCGAGGATGGATGCCTTGTCCCGGCCTCCCGTGCCTTCCTCGCCCCGGCCGAGCCGGATGAAGGAGCCGAGTTCGAGGCCGCGGCCCACTTCCGCCAACGCACGCGAGTTGACCACCGCGGCCCGCAACTTGGCCAGCTGGCCTTCGGGCAGGTCGGGGTGGGTGCGGTACAGCGTGTCCGTGACCACGAGGCCGAGTACGGAGTCCCCGAGGAACTCCAGACGCTCGTTGGTCGGCAGACCGCCGTTCTCGTACGCGTAGGAACGGTGGGTCAGCGCACGCACCAGAAGGGCGGACTCGAGCTTGTACCCGAGCCGCCCTTCCAGAAGCGTGTGGGACGAGGCTGTGTTGTCCGCCGGGCCACCTCCGCTGGCGCGGAGAGGGTGCTTCTTGGCGTCAGACATCAGACCTCTCACCAGCCGCTCAGACCTCGAGGACCTGGCGCTTGTTGTAGGTGCCACAGGCCGGGCACGCGATGTGCTGCAGCTTGGGCTCGTGGCAGCGCTCGCACGCAACCAGGGTGGGGACCGCAGCCTTCCACTGCGACCGGCGGTGGCGCGTGTTGCTGCGCGACATCTTCCGCTTCGGAACAGCCACGGCTACTTCTCCTGCTTCTCGGCGGCGCGTGCTGACTTGGGCGCTTCGCCGCTCATCTCGTCCTTCTCGCCATCTTCGAGTGAACCGGCGAGTCCCTGCAGTGCCGCCCAACGGATGTCGACGGCGTCGTGGTGGTGGTCCGGGTCGTCCGCGAGCCGGGCTCCGCACTCGGAGCACAGGCCGGGGCAGTCGTCCTGGCACACCGGCTGCATCGGCAGTGCGAGCACCACCGCATCACGCAGCACGGGTTCGAGGTCGAACAGGCCGTCCTCGATGAAGAGCGTGTCCTCGTCTTCCTCGGCGTCGTCGGCCGGCTCCGCTTTCACACGGCCCCGGTCGTCGGCGTCAGGGTACGAGAACATCTCCTGGAAGTCCGCTTCGAGCTGCTGCTCAAGCGACTCCAGACACCTTACGCACTCCCCCTTGGCCTGTGCACGGGCGGTGCCTGTGACAAGCACCCCTTCCATGACCGACTCAAGGCGGAGTTCGAGCTCCACCGGGGCGCCTTCCGGCACTCCGATGACTCCTTGGATCCCCAGATCCCTGGGGGCGTCGATCGTGCGGGTCAAGCGCTGCAGCGCGCCAGGACGCCGCCCCAGCTCGTGTGTGTCGAACACAAGAGGGTTGCGGTGGTCGAGGCGGGTGTTCAGAGCCATTCCTGCTTTCGATCTTCGAAGCTCAAGGGGGATGCCACCCCTGGTGTTCCGTGGGCAGCGTTGATCGCGGACGTACACACGACCGAAGAACCAGGATACTGGACCTTTCGCTCTCGGCCCAATCCGGTGCTCATGCAGTGCTCAGCCGGTGCTCGTCCGGTGCCCGTCCGGGGTCAACGGCCCTGTTCGTACGCCCGCAGCTGCTCGGCGCTGATCATGGTGGTGTCGAAGAGGCTGGTCTCGTCCAGGGCGTTCGCCATCGGGTCCAGGGCCTGCGCCTGCTGCTGCGGATAGGCCTGCTGCCCGCTCTGGCCGTACGCCGGCTGCTGGTCGTAGCCCTGGTGCTGCGGGTACGCGGCGTACGGGTCGGCCTGCTGGTAGCCGTACGCGTCCTGCTGGGCGTACTGCTGCTGATAGCCGTAGGGGTCCGCCTGCTGCTGGTACGCGTACGCGTCCTGCTGCTGTCCGTAGCTCGGCTGGGTCGGCTGGGCCGGTACCTCGGGGGTCTGGGCGGGCCGCTCGGGGGCGTCCGAGAGCTCGGCGAGACCGGCCAGGTAGTCGGCGTCACTGGTGTGCAGGCCGGGCGTCCCGTCGTCCGAGAAGGTGCCCAGTTCGCCCAGGTCGTCGCTGGCGATCCGGCCGTGCAGCTTCTGCCGGCCGCGGCCGACGGCCTCCAGGGTTTTGGCGAGGACGGCCTCGAAGGCGCCGAGCTTGACGTCGACGTATTCGTCGGCGTTGCGGCGCAGGGTCTCGGGGTCATGGCTGCGCTCGGGGGCGTCCTCGTCCTCGTACCCCTGCTCGTCGGTGCCGGGGCCGGTGCCGAGCAGCTTCTCGCGGCCGCGGCCGACGGAGCCGAGGGTCTTGGTGAGGACGACCTCGAAGTTGGCGAGCTTGGAGTCGACGTAGTCGTCGGCCTCGGCACGGACCTCCTCGGCCTCCTGGCGGGCCTCGGAGAGGATCCGGTCGGCCTCGTTCTGGGAGCGGCGGGCGACCTCGGTGTCGGAGATCAGGGAACCGCGCTCGACGTGCGCGGACTCGATGATCCGCTCGGCCTCCGCCCGGGCCTGCTCGACCATCTGCTCGCGGCCGCCGATGAGCTCCTCGGCCTGGGCGAGGGAGCCGGGCAGCGCCTGACGCACCTCTTCGAGCATCGAGAGCAGCTCGGCGCGGTTGACCACGCACGAGGCAGACATGGGCATCGAACGGGCGCTGCCGACCGCCGCGACGATCTCATCGAGCTTCTTCTGCACGTCCACCGTGTGCTCGCCACTCTCTACAGCTGTGATGGAGACGGACGAGTCGACTGTACGACCACTCCCGCCCCGCCCGACACCGGGTGACGGACTGTCAGGTTCCAGGGAATCCGCTGTGGGTTCACTCAGCCCGTCTTGAGCCGCTCCTTGAGCGCCTCGAGAACCATCGGAGGCACCAGGTGGGAGACATCGCCGCCCCAGGTCGCGACCTCCTTGACCAGGGAGGACGACAGGAAACTGTAGGTGGGGTTGGTGGGCACGAAGAGGGTCTCCACGCCCGAGAGGCCGTTGTTCATCTGGGCCATCTGCAGCTCGTAGTCGAAGTCGCTGACGGCGCGCAGGCCTTTCACGATGGCCGGGATGTCGCGCTGCTTGCAGAAGTCGACGAGGAGGCCGTGGAAGGCCTCCACCTCGACGTTTCCGAATTCGGCGGTGACCTGGCGGATCAGATCGATCCGCTCCTCGATCTCGAACAAGCCCTTCTTGGACTGATTGATCATCACCGCGACGTATACGACGTCGTAGAGCTTGGATGCTCGGGCGATGATGTCGAGATGTCCGTTGGTGATCGGGTCGAACGACCCGGGACAGACGGCGCGGCGCAACTGAGGTCCCTCGCTCTCCAGTCCGGTCATCGTGCGTCTTCGCACGTAGAGGCGGCGCGACCGTACCAAAACGTCCCCTCGCCGTAACGACGGGCCCTGATCGCTTCGAAGCCGTCCGGCCATCCGAATTCGCCGCCTCTGGTGCTGCGCTCCACGGTGACGAGCGCTTCGGCCGCGAGCCAGCCCTGCGTCCGGAGTGTGAGCAGAATCTCCCGAAGATCGTCGTCCGAGACGGCGTACGGCGGGTCGAGGAAGACCAGGTCATACGCGTCCGCAGGCGCCGCTCCTTGGATGATCTGCTCCGCTTTGCCCGATCTGACCTCGGCGCCGGGCAGACCCAGCGACTTCACGTTCTCGCGGATGATCCGGGCCGCGCGGGCGTCGGCCTCGACGAGCAGGGCGTGGCCGGCGCCGCGGCTGAGGGCCTCCAGGCCGATGGCGCCCGATCCCGCGTACAGATCGAGGACGTGCTCTCCCTCCAGGGGGCCGCCGAGCAGGGACTGCCAGGTGGAGAAGAGTCCCTCGCGCGCCCGGTCGGAGGTGGGGCGGGTGCCGGTGCCCGGCGGGACGGCCAGACGGCGTCCGCCGGCCCGGCCGGCGATCACGCGGGTCATGAGGGTCCTTTGCACTGGTGGGGTGTCGGGTGCGCGGGTGGTGCGTCTGTCCCAGTCTCTCAGCCGCGGTCCCGGGAGTGCCTCTCCGCCCCGAACCGCACACCTCGCTTCAGCCCTCGTTTCAGCGCTCGTCTCAGCGCTCGTCTCAGCGCCCTTGTCTCAGCCCTTGTCCAAGTACTGCTCGCGCTCCTCGTCGAGGAGCGCCTCCAGGGCCGTGCGCAGGCCGGGGAGCCCGGTGAGCTCGGGGTCGGCGGCGACGACCGAGGCGGCCTCCTCGCGGGCCTCGGCGATGATCTCCTCGTCGTCGATGACGGCAAGCACGCGCAGCGAGGAACGGACGCCGGACTGGGCCTGGCCGAGGACGTCGCCCTCACGGCGCTGTTCGAGGTCGATGCGGGAGAGCTCGAAGCCGTCGAGGGTGGACGCCACCGCGTTCAGCCGCTGGCGGGCCGGGCTCGCCTCCGGCATCTCGGTGACCAGCAGGCAGAGTCCGGCGGCGGAGCCGCGGCCGACGCGGCCGCGCAGCTGGTGGAGCTGGGACACGCCGAACCGGTCGGCGTCCATGATCACCATGGCTGTCGCGTTCGGCACGTTCACCCCGACCTCGATCACGGTCGTCGCGACCAGGACGTCCGTCTCTCCCGCGGTGAAGCGGCGCATCACGGCGTCCTTGTCGTCGGGCTGCATCCTGCCGTGCAGGACTTCGACCTTGAGGCCCTGCAGGGGGCCCTTGGCGAGCTGGTCGGCGACATCGAGGACGGCGAGGGGCGGGCGCTTCTCGGCCTCGTCCTCGGGGGACTTCTTCTTGGTCTTCTTCGGGTCGCCCGGTTCATCGACGTCGTCACCGATCCGGGGACAGACCACGTACGCCTGATGTCCGTTCTCCACTTCCTCGCGCACGCGCTCCCACGCGCGCGTGAGGAAGTGCGGCTTGTCGGCGGCAGGGACGACATGGCTGGCGATCGGCGAGCGCCCGGCGGGGAGCTGGTCGAGGACCGAGGTCTCCAGGTCGCCGAAGACGGTCATCGCGACCGTGCGCGGAATGGGCGTGGCGGTCATCACCAGGAGGTGCGGGGGCTGCTTGCCCTTGCCGCGCAGGGCGTCGCGCTGCTCGACCCCGAAGCGGTGCTGCTCGTCGACGACGACCAGGCCCAGGTCGTGGAACTGAATCTTGTCCTCGATCAGCGCGTGCGTGCCGATGACGATCCCGGCCTCACCGGTGACCAGATCGAGCAGCGCCTGCCGTCGCGCCGCCGCCCCCATGGATCCGGTGAGCGGCACGACCTTGGTCGAGTGCTCGGCCCCGCCGAGCATGCCGCCCTCGGCCAGCTCCCCCATCATCTCGGTGACCGACCGGTGGTGCTGCTGGGCGAGCACTTCGGTGGGCGCGAGCATCGCGGCCTGCCCACCCGCGTCGACGACGGCCAGCATGGCGCGCAGGGCCACCAACGTCTTGCCGGAGCCGACCTCGCCCTGGAGCAGCCGGTGCATCGGGTGCTCTGTGGCCAGGTCGTCGAAGATCTCCTTGGAGACCTTCTGCTGGCCCTCGGTGAGGGTGAAGGGCAGTTTGGCGTCGAAGGCGGTGAGGAGGCCGTCCGGCCGGGGGGTGCGGGCCACGGCGGGGAGCTGGGCGTCGGCGTGGCGGCGGCGGGCCAGGGCGACCTGGAGGACGAAGGCCTCGTCCCACTTGAGGCGGGCGCGGGCGTCGTGGATGTCCGCCTTGGTGTGCGGGCGGTGGATCTTCAGGAGGGCCTCGGGCAGGGAGACCAGGCCGCGGCCGTCCCGGAGGGAGTCCGGAAGGGGATCGACGGCCTCCTGGGCGCTCAGCAGCACCGTCTGGACGGACTTGGCGATCTTCCAGGACTCCAGCTTCGCGGTGGCCGGGTAGATCGGGATGAGCGCGCCCGCCCAGGAGTCGACGGTCTCGGCGGCTTCGTCGCTGTCGCCGCGCAGCAGCTCGTACGCCGGATGGGCCAGCTGGAGGCGGTGGTTGAAGACGGAGACCTTGCCCGAGAACAGCGCGCGCGTGCCGGGCAGCAGGTCCTTGTGGGGCTTGTGCACACCATGGCCGAAGAAGACCAGCTGGAGGCGGCCGCTACCGTCCGTGATGGTCACTTCGAGGCGCTGGCCCTTGCCACGGGGTGCCTTGGAGGAGGCGAAGGTGTGCAGGCGCGCGTCGGCGACCTGGGCGACCACCGTGACATGCTCGTCCATGGGCAGGTCGGCGAGGTGGGTGAGCTGCCCACGCTCCTCGTATCTGCGTGGATAGTGGTGCAGCAGGTCACCGACGGTGTGCAGGCCGAGGTGCTCGGCCATCACCTTCGCGGTGGGGGGACCGAGCACCTTCTTCAGTGGTTCATCGAGCACGGGCACGAGATCCATTGCACACCACACCACTGACATTGCCGTATACGTCCTGGAAATCCGCTGGTCAGACGGCTCGTTTCGGGCCTAGGATGGCGCGCTCCGGCCCTCTTCGCGGTCACCGTCCCCCGGGACCGCCCGACCCCGCGCCGTCGCACGTCCCCCCACCCACCGGCGCAGCGACGATGGACTCCCAGACCTCACAGTCATCACAGGCATCCCAGTCACCTCATACGTTCCAGGTCGACCTGCGCGGTTTGGTGGACCTGCTCTCCCATCACCTCTACTCCAGTCCCAAGGTCTACCTGCGCGAACTGCTGCAGAACGCCGTGGACGCGATCACCGCCCGGCGGGCCGAACAGCCGGACGCGCCGGCCACCGTGCGCCTGTACGCGCAGAGCGGCACCCTGCGCGTGGAGGACTCCGGCGTCGGGCTCACCGAGTCCGATGTCCACAGCCTCCTCGCGACGATCGGCCGCAGCTCCAAGCGGGACGACGGCCTGCAGGCGGCCCGCTCCGACTTCCTCGGGCAGTTCGGCATCGGGTTGCTGGCGTGTTTCGTGGTCGCCGAGCGCATCCGGGTCGTCAGCCGCAGCGCGCGCACGCCCGACGCGGCGCCCGTGGAGTGGACGGCGACCGACGACGGCTCGTACACCGTGCGGACGCTGCCGCACGAGGCACGCCCCGAACCGGGCACCACCGTGCACCTGGTGGCGCGCGCCGGAGCCGGCGAATGGCTCACCGAGGAGCGGGTCCGGTCACTGGCCCGGGACTTCGGATCGCTGCTGCCCTACGACGTACGCGTCGGCGACGAGGCGATCGCGGACCTTCCGGCGCCCTGGGACCGCGCGTACCCGAGCCCCGCCACCCGAAGGGTGGCCCTGGCCCGCCACTGTCATGACCTGTTCGGCTTCACACCGCTGGACGCGATCGACCTGAATGTGCCGCTCGCCGGAGTCCGCGGCGTGGCGTACGTCCTGCCGTCCGCGGTCAGCCCCGCCCAGCGCGCGAGCCACCGGGTGCACCTGAAGGGCATGCTGCTCACTGAGCGGGCCGAACAGCTGCTGCCCGACTGGGCGTTCTTCGTGCGCTGCGTCCTGGACACGGACAGCCTGCGGCCCACCGCGTCGCGCGAGTCGCTGTACGAGGACGAGACCCTGGCGGCCGTACGCGAAGCCCTGGGCGAGCGCATCCGGTCATGGCTGACGGGGCTCGCGGCGGGCGACCCGGAGCGCCTGGCGGCCTTCCTGGCGGTGCACTACCTGGGCGTGAAGTCCCTGGCGCGGCACGACAGCGAGATGCTGCGCACGATGCTGCCCTGGCTGCCCTTCGAGACGACCGACGGACGGCTGTCTCTGGAGGAGTTCGCGCTGCGCCACCCGGTGGTGCACTTCACGCGGACCGTGGAGGAGTACCGGCAGGTCGCGCCCATCGCCTCCGCGCAGGGCATCGGAGTGATCAACGGCGGCTACACGTACGACAGCGAGCTGGTGGAGGCGCTGCCGTCCGTGCGTCCGGGGACGGTCGTCTCGGAGCTCGACGCCGACACCGTGACGGCACACCTGGACGCGGTCGACCCGGCCGAGGAACTGGCCCTCTCGAACTTCCTGATGGCCGCACGGGCCAAGCTGGACCCCCTGGGCTGCGACGTGGTGCTGCGCGCCTTCCACCCGCTCTCCGTACCCGCCCTGCACCTGGACGACCGGGCGGCCCGCCACGAGCAGGCCCGCGCGGAGGCGGAGGAGCAGGCCGACGACCTGTGGGCGGGCATTCTCGGTTCGCTGCGCGGCAGCGCTCCCCGCGCGCGTCTGGTCCTCAACCACCTCAACCCACTGATCCGAAGGATCAGTTCACTGCACGACCCGGAGCTGATAGGCACCGCCACGGAGTCCCTCTACGGACAGGCCCTCCTGATGGCGCAGCGCCCCCTGCGGCCCGCCGACTCCGCGCTCCTCAACCGGGCGTTCATCGGCCTCCTGGAGTGGGCCACCCACAGCGACCCCGGAAAGGACGACCGCCGGTGAGCGGCCAGGCCATGGACTTCGACACCCTGCGCCAGGCGATGGCGGACAACTACGAGCAGCCGGAGGGTCCCGCCCGCAACGCGCGCGCTGAGCAACTGCTCGTCGAATCCGAGAAGTTGAACATCCCGCTCGCCGTGATCGAGGCGCTCGGACACCAGCTGAAGGTCTACAACTACAGCTCCGAGAAGGACAAGATGTTCGTCCCCTTCGCGCGCCTGCTGCGCATGTGGGACGAGCGCCCCGAGGACTTCGACGAGTACGAGACCCACTCCCTGCACTGGGTCTTCAAGTGGATGTCGGCCGGCATGCTCGACCAGCCGCACATTCCGCTCGCCTCCATAGAGAAGTGGCTCGGCGAGATGGGGCACCGCTACCGGCTCGCCGGTCACTCCGAACGGGCCGTGCGGGGCGCCGAGTTCAGCGTCGCCGCGCACCTGGGCGACCTGGAGCGCGCCGAGCGGGCGTACACCGCCTGGCTGGCGGCCGACCGGGACACCATGGCCGACTGCCACGCGTGCGAACTGCACAGCCAGGGGTGGTGGCAGGCGGAGCGCGATGCCGCCGAGGAAGCGCTGGAACTGTGGCGTCCGGTCCTGGAGGGCGAATACGCCTGCGCCCACGAGCCGCACACCGTCCTGGCGTCCTCTCTGGTCCCCCTGCTGCGCCTGGGACGGCTGGACGAGGCCCGCGCCCACCACCTGCGGGGGTTCCGGCTGGTGCGCCCCATGGAAAGCATGCGCGGCGCGTACGCGGACCATGTGGAGTTCTGCACGCTCTCCGGCAACGAGGCACGCGCCCTGGAACTGCTCGCCGAGCGCCCCGCCTACTTCACGGACTCGGGGGACCCGCGCAGCAAGCTCGACTTCATGGCCGTGACGGCCCTGCTCATGGACCGCCTGACCGAGCTCGGCCTCGGCGAGCAGCCCGTGCCGGGACCGGCCGGACGGACGTGGACCGCGAGCGAACTCGCCGTCCACGCGCGCGGGCAGGCCCTTTCGCTGGCGGCGCGCTTCGACGCGCGCAATGGCACGTCGTACGTGAGTGAACGGGCTCGGGCGCGGATGGACCGGCGGCCGTTGGTGGAGCGATTGCCGCTGGGGGTGCGATCCCGGCCTGCGCGGCAGGTGTCGCGGTCGGGCTCGGCTTCGGCGCGGCAGTCAGGTGGCGTGGAGTCCGGCGCCGTCGTGGCGTCGGCCGCAGGGTCGGCGTCCTCGCTCTCGGCGCTGCTCGCCGAGGCCCGACGGCTGTCGCAGACCCGGAGCCCGCACGCCGTCGAGGCCTGGGCGGCGGTCTCGCGGGCCGCCGAGGGCCAGGAGCTGGAGGTCCGCGACCGCGCGGAGATCGCCGACCACGCGGCCATGGAGCGCGGTCCCGAGGGCATCGAGCTCTTCCATGTGGCCGCCGAGCTGTACGCCGAGGCGGGCGACCCCGGCGAGGCGCTGGCTGCCCGCGCCCGCGCCGCGTACGTCCTCGCCCTCACCGGCGGGCCCGGTGAGGCGCTGGCGACCGTCTCGGAGCTGTACGAGCAGGTGCTCGCGCTCCTCGCGGACAGCGGGACGGGGGTGTCCCAGGCGGCGTCCGTGCTGGTGGGGCGGGCGCGGATATTGATGCAGCTGGTGCAGGAGGGTGCGGGCGAGGGCGAGTCGGGAGCGACGGCTTCCGGGGCGACGGTTTCCGGGGCGGGTGGGGACGAGGTCGTGGTCGCTGCCGAGGCGGCCGTACGGGAACTGCTGGCGCTGACGGAGCCGCACATCGCGGACGTACGGATGGCCTCGCGGGCCGCGGAGGCTCGGGCGATGCTCGGGGAGCTCGCGGCGCACGCCGGGGACGCCGAGGTCGCCGCGGAGCTGCTCGCGCAGGCCGCGGAGGCGTTCGTGACGGCGGGGCTGCCGTGGTTCGCCGTGGAGTACGAATCCCGGCTCGCCGGCATCGCCCGGCACCTGGGCGACGCGGAGGGGGCCGAGCGGGCCGCGCGTGCGGCGCTGGAGCACGGAAGCCCCCACCGGGAGCCTATGGGGCACGCGCAGCTGCATCTGCAGCTCGCCGAGATCCTCGGCGCCACCGGGCAGTTCGGGCCCGCCGCGGAACACGCCCTGGAGGCCGCGCACTGGGCGGACGAGGCGGGCGAGGGGCCCACGCTCGGCGCCTGGGCCCGGCACCAGCTCGGCGGTTTCCTGCTCCGTCAGGGGCGTTGGGCCGAGGCCGCGGAGATCTTGGAGTCGGCGCTGCCCGATCTGACCACCGACATGCACGGCGACGGTGCGATCGTGCAGACGCGATGGTGGCTCGGCGACTGCCTCACCGAACTCGGCGACCATCGTGCGGCGGCGGAACGCTGGTTGCAGGCCGCGGACATCGCCCGGCACTGGCCCGAGCAGCGCGACCACGCGATGCTCGCCCACCTCGCCGCCGAGGCACTCGGCCACGCCGGGCTGCCCGCGCAGGCAGACCAGGCGTACGCCCGCGCCGGCGACCTGTGGCGTGCCCTCGGCAACGTCCACGGTCTGATCCGGTCCCTGCGGGCCCGGGCGTGGGTCGTGGTGCGTACGGATGCGGGGCTGGAGGGGGCCCGGAAGTTGATGTCCGTGGCGGTGCGGGAGTGCGAGAAGGGGCTTCGGACGGTGTCGTCGGCAGTTGCCGCTCCGGAGGACTCGGATGCCGCGGAGGCCCGTCTTCGCCTGGTCGCCGATCTCGGCCACACGTACCAGCAGTTCGGTGACCTCCTCGCTCGTTCCCTTCCGGACGACGCGGAGGAGGGCGCGGCCGCAGTCGTCCTCGAGGAGGCCTTGGCCCACGTCACGCAGGCCGTATCCGTGTTCGCCTCCCTCGAGGACGATGCCCTCGATGCGCGCACCGGTGCGGAGCTTGCCGCCGGGTGGCTGGAGGCCGACCTGCTCCGGCCCGCGGCGGCGGCCACACGCGCGCGTGCCGTGCTTTCCGCGTACGCGGAGGTGACGGGGGAGACTGCGGAGGCTCGGCGGGCGGAGGCGGAGAACATGCTGCGGCTGATGGAGAAGCAGCGGGCACGATGACGCACCCCCGCTTCGGCGTGAACGGCCTCGCCCTCGGACGCCGGACGGGCTGAGGCTTTCAGGGGCACGGGGCTGTGACATCGTGCGGCTCCGCCGCGCGGGCGCGACCAGCCCCCACCCACCCGCGGCAGACGCCACCGGTGGCTACTCCACGCCGATCAGTAGCAGCGCTCCTTGTCGCCCGCCCCGGTACGTCACCGTGTCCACCGCCAAGTACGACTCCCGGACCCGGGATTCGAGATGGGCGGCGATGGACTCGGGGGCCTCGTCACCGAGGACGAGGGTGACCATTTCCCCGCCGGCGGCGAGCATGCGGTCGAGGACGGCTTCGGCGGTGGCGGTGATGTCGGAGCCGATCACGGCGACGTCACCTTCGATGAGACCGAGGACGTCGCCGGCCTGGCAGATGCCGGCCATGGTCCAGGACTGGCGCTCGGCGACGGCGACCTCGGCGTAGCGGGTGGCGCCCGCCGCCGAGGTCATGGCGACGACGTCCTCGTCGAAGCGACGTCCGGGCTCGTGGACGGCGAGCGCGGCGATGCCCTGGACCGCGGAGCGGGTCGGGATCAACGCGACCCGCACACCCTCCGTACGTGCCTGCTCGGCGGCCGCCGCCGCGGTGTGACGCAGTTCGGAGTCATTGGGCAGCAGCACCACCTCGCGCGCGTGCGCACGGCGTACGGCCTCGACGAGCTCCCCGCTGGCGGGCGGCTCTCCGGGCCGTGCGAGCACGGTGGTCGCCCCGGCCTCGGCGTACAGCCCGGCCAGCCCTTCGCCGGGCACGACCGCCACGACGGCCCGCTGCGCCCGCTCCCTGGGCGGCTGCCCCGCCGCACCCGCCGTGTGGGCGTCGCCCAGCCCGAAGTGCGTGATCCGGATCCGGTACGGCCGCCCGGCCTCGACGCCCACCTCCACGGCGGCACCCGCGTCGTCCGTGTGCACGTGGACGTTCCACAGCCCGTCCCCGCCGACCACGACCAGCGAGTCGCCCAGTCGGTCGAGCCGGTCCCGCAACCGCGCCACGGCCGCGTCCTCCGCCTCCAGCAGATAGATGACCTCGAAGGCCGGACCGCCATCGTCCTGCCGACCGTCCGCGCACACGCCGTCCCCGTACGCACCATCCGCGTACACACCGTCCACGCGCGCGTGGACGGTGCCCGCCACCCATCCGGCGCCCGGGGACTCCCCGCTGAACGTCTCCACCAACGCCGCCAGCACCGCCAGCAGCCCCAGCCCGCCCGCGTCGACCACACCGGCGCGCTCCAGGACGGCCAGCTGTCCGGGGGTCGCCATGAGGGCCGTCCGCGCACCCTCGTACGCCGCGCACGCGACCGTGCCGCAGTCGCCCTCGGTACCCGTGGCCGCTTCGGCGGCGGCCGAGGCGACCGTGAGGACCGTGCCCTCCACGGGGTGCGCGACGGCCTCGCGTGCGGAGTCGGCGGCCTGCCGGAGGGCGAGACGGAGGCCCTGCCCGTCGGTGTGAGCGGTCTCACTGTCGGCGGCGAGTACCTGTGCCATGCCGCGCAGCAGCTGCGCCAGGATCGTCCCGGAGTTCCCCCGGGCCCCTATCAGCGCCCCGTGCGCCATCGCCCGCACGGCGTCGGCGAGGGTGGGCCGTCCGGCACCCGGGGGCACGGCGTCGCCGACGGTGACCACCGCCTCGTAGCCCGCGAAGACCGCCTCCACCGCCGCTGCCGCCGACTCCACGGTCAGGTACAGATTCGTCCCGGTGTCCCCGTCGGCCACCGGGTAGACATTGATGGCGTCGATCTCCTCGCGGGCCCGTCCCAGGGCCTCCAGCGCGAGGCCGCACCAGGTGCGCACCGCGAGAGCATCCAATGTCTGCGGCACCTGCGGCACCTGCGCCTCCTTGAGCTGCTGGACGTGGGACGCAGCGTAGACCCAGGACGGGTTACTGGCGGTAGGGGCCCCAAGGAGGGCCGGGGCGGGCCCCGGGGCAGCCATGGTAGTTTCGTTCTCCGGACGCAGTCGTTGTATGCTGCTCCAGTTGCCCGATCCGATCGGGTCTTCCCCCTGGCACCGCCACTCAGATCCTAGATCTCGATTCCGGCATGCCGGGATCAACCGTAAGTGCATCTGAAGTCTTTGGAGTGACCCGTGGCTGCCAACTGCGACGTCTGCGGCAAGGGGCCGGGCTTCGGCAACAACATCTCGCACTCGCACCGCCGTACGTCCCGTCGCTGGAACCCCAACATCCAGCGCGTCCGTACCGTGGTGGGCGGGACGCCGAAGCGCGTGAACGCTTGCACCTCGTGCATCAAGGCCGGCAAGGTCTCGCGCTGACGCAACTCCCCAAGCTCTCGACTCCGCTTGAGCAGGGGGAATCCGATCGCGCGCGGCCATTGCTGGTTCGCCTAAGAACCGGTCCACCTCACGGTGGGCCGGTTTTTTGTCGTGCCCTCTTCCGGTACCTGCCAGAATCTGCCGAATGCGCTTCGGCATCCTGGGCCCCCTCGACATCCGCACCACGGACGGAATCCCCCTGGACCCCGGAGGCCCCCGTCCCGGGGTCGCGATCGTCGGGGCGTACGTCCTGGCCGGCGAGCTGGCCCTCGCGGGCGGCGACCACCGCACCGCCTTCGCCGAGTACGAGACCCGCATCCGGGACTTCGCCAAGGGCTGCCAGAAGATCTCCGGCAACGCGGGGCCGTTCTTCGCGCCGCCGGCCGAGCGGCGGATCCGCAGCCGGGACCGCGCGTACCGGCTGCTCAGCTCCCGCCTCCTGGCGGGCTTCTTCAAGAAGCTCACCGAGAAGGCGGCCACCGGCATCAAACTCCGGGAGTACCCCGCCTGAAAGCCGACGGGGCCGAGGAGGAGCTACGACTCGATGTCGCCGAAGTGGTCCCAGCCGCCCTTGCTGGTCCAGGGCGCGCCGTCCACCGTGACCTGGGGCAGCGCCGAGGGGTTGAGGACCTCGCCGATCACCTTCCAGCGCGCGGGCAGCTTCACGTCCGGCGGGAAGGTCGCCACGATCGCGTGGTCCTCGCCGCCGGTGAGCACCCACTGGATCGGATCGACGCCGACGGCCTGGCCGATGTCGTTCATCTGGGAGGGGATGTCGATCGCGCCCGAGCGGATGTCGATCCTGACCTTGCTCGCCTCCGCGATGTGGCCGAGGTCGGCGATCAGCCCGTCACTCACGTCGCACATCGCCGTCGCGCCGAGCCCGGCGGCCGCGGGACCCGCGTGGTACGGCGGCTCGGGGCGCCGGTGGGCCTCGACGAAGGCGCGCGGGGAGCGGAAGCCGCGGGAGAGCACCGCGTGCCCGGCCGCGGACCAGCCGAGCCAGCCCGTCACGGCGATCACGTCGCCGGGCTGGGCGCCGCCCCGGGTGACCGGCTCGTGGTTGCGCAGATCACCGAGCGCGGTGATCGAGATCATGATGGTGTCGCCGCGTACGACATCGCCGCCGACCACGGCCGCGCCCGCGACCTGGCACTCGTCGCGCAACCCGTCCATCATCTCCGAGGGCCAGGTGGCCGGGAGTTCGGCCGGGACGACCAGGCCGAGCAGCAGTGCGGTCGGTACCGCGCCCATCGCGGCGATGTCCGCGAGGTTCTGCGCGGCGGCCTTGCGCCCGACGTCGTACGCGGTGGACCAGTCGCGGCGGAAGTGCCGCCCCTCCAGGAGGATGTCGGTGCTCGCCACGACCCTGCGGTCGGGCGCGGCCACCACGGCGGCGTCGTCGCCGGGGCCGACCCGGACCGCCGGGGTGGTGGTGAGACGCGAGGTGAGCTCCTTGATGAGCCCGAACTCCCCCAACTCGCCCACGGTGCCCTTCATGATCGTACTGCTCCCTCTGCCGCTACCCGTGCCCGGTCGCGAGCCGTCTCTGTACTCGGTACGGTCAAGTTGACCGTCAACTTGTGCAGTCCGTGCACCCCGGCGCGCAAGCCCCAGCCACCGCGGGTCTCCCCGTGGCGAGCGGCGACGCGATACCGTGGCGTTCCTTTTCCCCACATGATCCTCGTGGCCGCCCTGGAGGTTCCGTGGTACAGGCGTACATCCTGATCCAGACGGAGGTCGGCAAAGCGTCGACCGTCGCCGAGACGATCAGCAAGATCCCGGGGGTGATCCAGGCCGAGGACGTCACAGGACCGTACGACGTGATCGTGCGCGCGCAGGCCGGCACGGTCGATGAACTCGGCCGCATGGTGGTCGCGAAGGTCCAGCAAGTGGACGGCATCACCCGCACCCTGACCTGCCCGGTGGTGCACCTGTAGCCCCCGTCTAACCTTGGCCGGTGAACTCTTCCCGTCACCGGCACGCCACTCTCTTCGGGCTGCCCGTTCTCGCCCTGTTGATCACCGCCACCGGCTGCTCCTCGGCAGACGACCGTGCGTCGGCCGTGGTTCCCGGCCCGGACGCGAAGGTCACCGGGCTGTGTCAGAACCTGGACAAGGTGCTGCCGAAGAAAGTAGACGGCCTCGACCGGAACGATCCCGAGCCCCGGTCCGCGCTGACCGCGGGCTGGGGAAGCCCGGCGATCATACTGCGCTGCGGTGTCGAACGGCCCGCGAAGATGAGCGACGAGAACGCGCTCAGCGGCGAGGTGAACGGCCTCGGCTGGCTGATGGAGAAGCAGGACGACGGGTCGTACCGCTTCACCACCAGTCTGCGCCGGGCGTACGTCGAGGTCAGCGTGCCGAAGAAGTGGGTCCAGCGGGACGGTTCGGGCTCGCTCGTCGATCTGGCCGCGCCCATCAAGAAGGCGATCCCCGAAGGGATCGCCGACTGACGTACACGCGTGCGTCGCGGGGCCGCGTGCCCAGGGTCTAGCGGAGCCCCGTGGAGCGGTTCAGCGCCGCCTGGATCAGGCGGTCCACCAGCTCCTGGTAGCCCACGCCGCTCGCCTCCCACATCTGCGGGTACATGGAGATGGGCGTGAAGCCCGGCATGGTGTTGATCTCGTTGATCACGAACTCGCCGTCCTCCGTGAGGAAGAAGTCCGCGCGCACCAGGCCCTCGCAGGAGGCGGCCTCGAACGCGTCGACCGCGAGCCGCTGGACCTCGGCAGTCTGCTCGGGGGTCAGCGGGGCGGGTACGAGGCCGGGCGTCGAGTCGATGTACTTCGCCTCGAAGTCGTAGTACGCGTGCGACTGCACGGGCGGGATCTCGGCGGGCACGCTCGCGCGCGGCCCGTCCTCGAACTCCAGGACCCCGCACTCGATCTCGCGGCCGCGCAGCAGCGCCTCCACGATGATCTTCGGGTCGTGCCGCTGGGCCTCCTCGATCGCCTCGTCGAGGCCTTCGAGGGAGTCGACCTTGGTGATGCCGATCGAGGAGCCCGCGCGCGCGGGCTTGATGAACAACGGCCAGCCGTGCTCACCGGCGAAGTCGATGATCTTCTTGCGGGCGGCGGACTCGTCGCGCTGCCACTCGCGGGGCCGGATCACCACGTACGGGCCGACGGGCAGCCCGAAGGAGGTGAACACCCGCTTCATGTACTCCTTGTCCTGGCCGACGGCCGAGGCGAGCACGCCCGCTCCGACGTACGGGACTCCGGAGAGCTCCAGGAGGCCCTGCAGGGTGCCGTCCTCGCCGTACGGGCCGTGCAGCATGGGGAAGACGACGTCGACCTCGCCCAGGGCCTTGGGGACCGATCCGGGCTCGCTGTAGACGACTTCGCGGTTGGCCGGGTCCACGGGGAGGATCACAGCGCCCTCGCTCGACTCGGCGAGCTGCTCCACGCTCGGCTGCCGCCGGTCGACGATGGCCATCCGGTCCGGTTCGTCGGCGGTGAGCGCCCAACGGCCGTCCAGGGTGATGCCGATCGGCAGGACGTCGTACTTCGTCCGGTCGATGGCGCGCAGGACGGCGCCGGCCGTGACGACGGAGATCCCGTGTTCGGAGCTGCGTCCGCCGAAGACGACGGCCACGCGCGGCTTGCGAGGCGGCTGCTCAGGGCTCTGGGGGAGGTTCTCGGTGCTCATATCGGGTTGAGAGTACCCGTTGGTACGGCGGCGAGTCAGTGCCCCACGGTGGCCGTTGCGCAACGTCGCACGGGTGGTCGCTCAGCGTCGTACGAGCCGTTGCGCAGCGTTGATCTCAGCGGCGTTCGGGCTTGGATTCTCAGCGGCGTTCGGCCTTGGCGCTGCGGGACATCAGTTCCTTGAGCGCGACGACCGGCGGCTTGCCCTCGTGGACGATGCCGACGACCGTCTCGGTGATCGGCATGTCGACACCGTGCCTGCGGGCCAGATCCAGCACGGACTCACAGGACTTGACACCCTCGGCGGTCTGCTTGGTGACCGCGATGGTTTCCTGGAGGGTCATGCCCTTGCCGAGGTTGGTGCCGAAGGTGTGGTTGCGCGAGAGCGGCGAGGAGCAGGTGGCCACCAGGTCACCCAGGCCGGCGAGTCCGGAGAAAGTCAGCGGGTCGGCGCCCATGACGAGGCCGAGACGGGTGGTCTCGGCGAGTCCGCGGGTGATGAGCGAGCCCTTGGCGTTGTCGCCCAGGCCCATGCCGTCCGCGATGCCGACGGCGAGACCGATCACGTTCTTGACCGCGCCGCCGAGTTCGCAGCCCACCACGTCGGTGTTGGTGTACGGACGGAAGTACGGGGTGTGGCAGGCGGCCTGGAGGCGCTGGGCGACCTCTTCGGAGGTGCAGGCGACCACGCCGGCGGCGGGCATGCGGGCGGCGATCTCGCGGGCGAGGTTGGGTCCGGTGACCACGGCGATACGGTGCGCGCCGACCTTGGCGACGTCCTCGATCACTTCACTCATCCGCATCGCGGAGCCGAGTTCGACGCCCTTCATGAGGGAGACGAGGACGGTGTCGGGCGCGAGCAGGGGCGCCCATGCGGCAAGGTTCTCGCGCAGGGTCTGCGAGGGAATGGCGAGCACGGTGAAGTCGGCGTCACGCGCGGCCTCGGCGGCGTCGGTGGTGGCCCGCAGGTTCTCGGGGAGTTCGACGCCCGGCAGATAGTCCGGGTTCGTACGCGTGGAGTTGACCGCTTCGACGAGTTCTGCGCGCCGCGCCCACAGGGTGACCTCGCACCCCGCGTCGGCGAGCACCATGCCGAAGGCCGTGCCCCACGATCCGGTCCCGAAGACGGCTGCCTTGACCGGCTTGCTCACGTGCTCTGCCCCTCTTCCTGCTCTGCCTGTGCCTGTGCCTGTGCCTGCTGCTGCGCCTGCGCCAGCTCCTGGGCCTTTTCCTGGGCCCTGGTGCGCTTGCGCTGTTCGATCCGCACCTGGCGCGGGTCGAAGGGCCTCTCAGGGGCCTTCTCGCCGCGGATCTGCTCCAGCTGCGCGGTGATGGCGGCCATGATGACCTCCGTGGCCTCCTTCAGGAGGTCCGGGCTCATCTCCTTGTCGTAGAAACGCGACAGGTCGACCGGGGGGCCCGCGAGCACGTGGTGGGTCTTGCGCGGAAGGACGTTGGGCTTCTTGGCGTACGGCGGCAGCAGTTCGTTGGCGCCCCACTGGGCGACCGGAATCACCGGGCACTTGGTCTGCAGGGCGACCCGTGCGGCGCCGGTCTTACCGGTCATCGGCCAGCCGTCGGGGTCGCGGGTGAGGGTGCCCTCGGGGTAGAACGCGACGCACTCGCCACGCTCCACGGCGTCGATCGCGGCGCGGAAGGCGCTCAGCGCGTCGGTGCTCTCGCGGTAGACGGGAATCTGTCCGGTGCCGCGCATCGCGGCCCCGACGAATCCCTTCCTGAAAAGCCCGGCCTTCGCCAGGAATCGCGGAACACGCCCAGTGTTGTACTGATAGTGGGCATACGCGAACGGGTCCACATGCGAATTGTGGTTCACCGCGGTGATAAATCCGCCCTCGGCCGGAATGTTCTCCATTCCACGCCAGTCCCGCTTGATCAGAACCACCAGTGGCGGCTTGCAGAGGACCGCTGCAAAGCGGTACCAGAAGCCGATTCTGCGGCGGGGCACGCGGACACCTTCCTCTTAGGGCCTGGGGGGCCGCACAAGTGTCGCCCCAGGCCGCCTGTCTGTCGAGAACACCGTACGCCCCGGTGTCCGAAGCGTCAGGGCTGTCGGGTCACAATGGGCGCGACAAGGGAGGAACGGAGCGCTCGTGCAGTGGACCTTGGTCATCCCTCTCAAACCCCTGGCGCGGGCCAAGAGCAGGCTGTCGGACACCGCCGCCGACGGAGTGCGCCCCGGGCTCGCCCTCGCCTTCGCGCAGGACACCGTGGCGGCCGCGCTGGCCTGCGCGGCGGTCCGTGATGTGGCAGTCGTCACGGACGACGCCCTGGCCGGACGGGAGCTGTCCGCGCTGGGCGCGCGGATCGTCCCGGACGAGCCGGGGGGCGGCCTGAACATCGCACTGGCGCACGGGGCGGCGGCCGTGCGTTCCCGAAGTCCCGAATGCGCCGTGGCGGCCCTGAACGCCGATCTGCCCGCATTGCGTCCCCTGGAATTGGCCCGGGTACTCGACGCCGCCGCCGAATTCCCGCGCGCTTTTCTCGCCGATGCGGCCGCAATCGGTACCACTCTGCTGGCCGCTTCTCCGGGCCGGGAATTGCACCCCGCTTTCGGCACCGATTCCCGGGCTCGTCATCGTGCCTCGGGCGCCACGGAACTCGCCCTCACCGCGGTGGATTCCGTACGCCAGGACGTGGACACCGGCGACGACCTGCGTGCGGCGCTCGCCCTGGGCGTGGGCCCGCGCACGGCCACGATGGCGGCCAAACTCCTGATCCCGGGCCAGCCGAGCACCTGACTCCCCGACCGGTTCACCCCCTCACCGTCCCTTACCACCGGTGCCACCGGCATCACGACCGCCCCGTTCACGGCGCACCGGTGCTGGATAGGCTTTCGGTATGCAGGCGACCGCGTACACGTACGATCCCGAGACCCGTAGCGGCCAGGTGCTGCTCGACGACGGCACCCCGGTGTCCTTCGACGGCGCGGCGTTCGACGCCGGCGGGCTCCGGCTGCTGCGCCCGGGGCAGCGAGTACGCATCGAGACCGAGGGCGACGGCGAGGCACGCCGGATCACCCTGGTGACGCTCCAGACGTTCTGACCGGACGTTCTGACCGGGCCTTCTGACCAGGCCCTTTGAACGCTCCGGAGGGCCTTCCGGAACCGAAGCCCGTTCCCGGACACGCCGCGGGCCGGGCTCCCCATGGGAGTCCGGCCCGGCGCGTGAGTTGCCCTGCGCCCCAGCTTCTAGCGGGCGGTGGTCTTCTTGGCGGTCGTCTTGCGAGCCGTCGACTTCTTGGCGGGGGCCTTCTTCGCCGGGGCCTTCTTGGCGGTGGTCTTCTTCGCCGCGGCCTTCTTGGCGGTCGCCGTGGTCTTCTTCGCGGCGGCGGTGGTCTTCTTCGCCGTGGTCTTCTTCGCGGCGGCGGTGGTCTTCTTCGCGACCGTCTTCTTCGCGGCGGCGGCGGTCTTCTTGACCGTCGCCTTCTTGGCGGCGGTGGTCTTCTTCGCCGCGGCCTTCTTGACCGTCACCGCCGCGCCACCGGTCAGGCTGCCCTTGGGCGCCTTCTTGACGGCGACTTCGCCACCGCGCGGGAGCTTCTTCGAGCCGCTCACCAGGTCCTTGAAGCCCTGACCAGCACGGAAGCGCGGCACCGAGGTCTTCTTGACCCGAACACGCTCACCGGTCTGCGGGTTGCGGGCGTAACGAGCCGGACGGTCCACCTTCTCGAAGGAACCGAAGCCGGTGACCGAGACCCGGTCCCCGCCGACAACCGCGCGGACGATCGCGTCCAGTACGGCGTCGACCGCGTCGGCGGCCTGCTGACGCCCGCCGACCTTGTCGGCAATCGCTTCTACGAGCTGCGCCTTGTTCACGTCTTCCCCTTCGGAGACATTGCCCGAACGAATGCGTTCAAGCTTTTTCGCACGTTAGGCAGATATATACCGCAAATCAAACACGAAACGGGCTAATCACCCTTGTGCCGCAACGAACTCGGGCTGTAGCGGAGTTCCTCAGCGTTCCTCTTCGAGGAATCGACCCTCGTCGAGGTCGGTGGTGAACCGCTCCAGCCGCCTTGTCGCGTCGGCGAGATCGTGCTTGGCCACGGCCGTAATGACCAGCAGCTTCCGGGTCAGCGCCATCCGTACGCCCTCCGGGACTTGCAGTGCGCGCACTCTTGTGTGCGCTTCCTTGAGTTGGGCCGCGACTGCCGTATAGAGCTCGAGTTGGCCGTCGTGTTCCATGCACAGATTGTGCCATCTGGGGCGAGTTGTCGCCTGCGCAGGGGGTAACTGCCGTACCTGGAGGGCGTCCTGAGCGCCTCGGAACGCCGCCGCTCCACGGTGCGCGTACCCAGGCAATCTCCTTTGTAACTAAGGGAGTTGGAGCCCTTCAAAGGGGCGCGCCGGGGCCGTCGGGGGGCAGACACAGCTGTACCCCCAACCGTCCACGATTGGGGGTACAGAGGGGTGTTGCGGTGGCTGAAATCAGCCGTACCTGAGCCGCGATGCGGCCCGGGCGTCAGACCTGGAGCGTCTTCGGCTTGTACGACGGCCGCTTGGCCTCGTACGCCGCGATGTCGCCCTCGTTCTGGAGGGTGATGGAGATGTCGTCCAGGCCGTTCAGCAGCCGCCAGCGGGCGTTCTCGTCGAGCTCGAAGGCGGCGGTGATGCCCTCGGCGCGCACCTCGCGGGCCTCCAGATCGACCGTGATCTCGGTCTGCGGGTCCTTCTCGGTCAGCTCCTGCAGCGCGTCCACGATCTTCTGCTCCAGAACCACCGTGAGCAGGCCGTTCTTGAGCGAGTTGCCGCGGAAGATGTCCGCGAACCGGGACGAGATGACGGCCTTGAAGCCGTAGTTCTGCAGCGCCCAGACGGCGTGCTCGCGCGAGGAGCCGGTGCCGAAGTCGGGGCCCGCGACCAGGACCGTGGCGCCCTTGCGCTCGGGCTGGTTGAGGATGAAGGACGAGTCCTTGCGCCAGGCCTCGAACAGCCCGTCCTCGAAGCCGTCCCTGGTCACCTTCTTGAGCCAGTGGGCGGGGATGATCTGGTCGGTGTCGACGTTGCTGCGGCGCAGCGGGACGGCCCGACCGGTGTGCGTGGTGAATGCTTCCATGGCTTCTCAGACTCCAGCGGGCGTACGGGCGGCAGACGCGTCGGACAGATCGGCCGGGGAGGCCAGGTGGCCGAGTACGGCGGTGGCGGCGGCGACCTGCGGCGACACCAGGTGCGTACGGCCGCCCTTGCCCTGCCTGCCCTCGAAGTTGCGGTTGGAGGTGGACGCGGAGCGCTCACCAGGTGCCAGCTGGTCGGGGTTCATGCCCAGACACATCGAGCAGCCCGCGTGCCGCCATTCGGCGCCGGCCTCCTTGAAGACCACGTCCAGGCCCTCGGAGACGGCCTGCAGACCGACCCGCGCAGAACCGGGGACCACCAGCATCCGCACGCCGTCGGCGACTTTGCGGCCCTCGACGATCGCGGCGGCGGCGCGCAGGTCCTCGATGCGGCCGTTGGTGCACGAACCTACGAAGACGGTGTCGACCTTGATGTCGCGCAGCGGCTGCCCGGCGGCCAACCCCATGTATTCCAGGGCCTTTTCGGCGGCCAGGCGCTCCGAAGCGTCTTCGTACGAAGCCGGGTCGGGGACAGCCGCCGAAAGCGGCGCCCCCTGGCCGGGGTTGGTGCCCCAGGTGACGAACGGCGACAGGGCGGCGGCGTCGATGACGACCTCCGCGTCGAATTCCGCGTCCTCGTCCGACTTCAGGGTCTTCCAGTACGCGACCGCGGCGTCCCAGTCCTCGCCCTCGGGGGCGTGCGCACGGCCCTTGAGGTACTCGAAGGTGGTCTCGTCGGGGGCGATCATGCCCGCGCGGGCGCCGGCCTCGATCGACATGTTGCAGATGGTCATCCGGGCCTCCATCGAGAGCTTCTCGATGGAGGAGCCGCGGTATTCCAGGATGTAGCCCTGGCCGCCACCCGTACCGATCCTGGCGATGATCGCCAGGATCAGGTCCTTGGCGGTGACGCCCTCGGGCAGTTCGCCGTCGACCGTGATGGCCATGGTCTTGGGGCGGGCCAGCGGCAGCGTCTGGGTGGCCAGCACATGCTCGACCTGCGAGGTGCCGATGCCGAACGCCAGCGCGCCGAAGGCGCCGTGCGTGGAGGTGTGGGAGTCGCCACAGACCACGGTGGTGCCCGGCTGGGTCAGGCCCAGCTGCGGTCCCACCACGTGGACGACACCCTGCTCGACGTCACCCAGCGAGTGCAGCCGTACACCGAAGTCGGCGCAGTTCTTGCGCAGCGTCTCCAGCTGGGCCCGGGAGACCGGGTCCGCGATGGGCTTGTCGATGTCGAGGGTCGGGGTGTTGTGATCCTCGGTGGCGATGGTGAGGTCGAGGCGGCGCACCGGGCGCCCCGCCTGACGAAGACCGTCGAAGGCCTGCGGGCTGGTCACCTCGTGCAGCAGGTGCAGATCGATGAAGAGGAGGTCGGGCTCGCCCTCGGCGCGCCGGACGACATGGTCGTCCCAGACCTTCTCCGCGAGTGTCCTACCCATCGCTTTCCCTCCGGCCGGCCTGTGTGGCGCCGGCCCAACTAGAGATTTCCGGGGCGGCAAACGTTCGTACCCCTCGTATCGGACGTCGTCCGCCGGGCCCGTTTGGTCCGCGGGCCGCTGTGTCTACAAGGGTGGCGCGTTCCACCGAAAATTGAACTTGCGTTTCACAGAGTGAGACGCGAGTATCGTTGCATGGACAACAGTAGCGGCGTCGGCGTACTGGACAAGGCAGCCCTTGTCCTGAGCGCTCTGGAGTCCGGTCCGGCCACCCTCGCGGGACTGGTCGCGGCGACCGGACTGGCACGACCCACGGCACATCGCCTCGCCGTGGCACTTGAACACCACCGCATGGTGGCGCGCGACATGCAGGGCCGCTTCATTCTCGGCCCCCGCCTCGCCGAGCTGGCCGCGGCCGCGGGCGAGGACCGCCTTCTCGCGACGGCGGGCCCGGTGCTCACGCATCTGCGCGACATCACGGGCGAGAGCGCGCAGCTCTACCGCCGCCAGGGCGACATGCGCATCTGCGTCGCCGCGGCCGAGCGTCTGTCCGGCCTTCGGGACACGGTCCCGGTCGGCTCCACGCTCACGATGAAGGCGGGTTCGTCCGCACAGATCCTGATGGCCTGGGAGGAGCCGGAGCGCCTGCACCGCGGTCTCCAGGGAGCCCGCTTCACGGCGACGGCCCTGTCGGGCGTACGACGCCGGGGCTGGGCCCAGTCCATCGGCGAGCGCGAGCCGGGCGTCGCGTCGGTTTCCGCGCCCGTACGTGGCCCCTCGAACCGCGTGGTGGCCGCCGTCTCGGTCTCCGGCCCGATCGAGCGACTGACCCGCCACCCGGGCCGTATGCACGCCCAGGCGGTCATCGACGCCGCCGCCCGCCTCTCCGAGGCCCTCCGCCGCACGGGCTGACCCCGCGCCGAGTGCGTCACGGAAACGGGCCGGCCTCAACGCCGCGGCAGGCTCGTCCGGGACACCGACCCCCGCAAGGGGTGCGGGGCAGCGACATCACGCGGCTCCACCGCGCGGGCCCGAGCAACCACGGGCACCCCGCACAGCCCGATCAACGCGCCACTCCCCCGGCCTCCGCATCGGGCGACCGGCAAGCGAACCGGTCCGACGCCCGCCGCCCCCGCTTCCCCACGGGCAACGCCCCCTGTGCGGCCACCGGCCCGACGACGGCCGCGCACGACGAAAATCATCTACGGCGGCTGCGCCGCGCCTCGTGCGCGCGCTGATCCAGGTGGGCGGACGATCCGGCTCGGCGCGGCGCTGTGGGCGTTGCCACAGGAGCCCGCACCCGAGGAGGAGGATCCGGCGACGGTGGCCGCGAGGTGGACCGGCCGAACTCCTGGCACCGTCCGCGGAGTTGATGCACCAGGTGGCGATGCGGGACCTGGACTACCTGGAGACCCATGCGTCCGACACGGAGCGGGCGAGACGGCGGCGGGTCGAGACGGCGGCCGTACGGGTCCCGGAGCGGGCCAAAAACGCCGATGGCCTCCACCGAAGTGGAGGCCATCGGACTCACGTACCCCCGACCGGATTCGAACCGGCGCTACCGCCTTGAGAGGGCGGCGTGCTAGGCCGCTACACAACGGGGGCAAGGATCACAACTGATCCAGCTGGGCTACCAGGACTCGAACCTAGAACAACGGAACCAGAAACCGTCGTGTTGCCAATTACACCATAGCCCAAAGGTGGTCTAGACCACCGAGTACCCCCGACCGGATTCGAACCGGCGCTACCGCCTTGAGAGGGCGGCGTGCTAGGCCGCTACACAACGGGGGCCCTAGCGATCCTGCATGAGAGGCAGCGGGTGCGACCCTGACTGCCTTCCTGGGAAGGATCTGTACCCCCGACCGGATTCGAACCGGCGCTACTGCCGTGAGAGGGCAGCGTGCTAGGCCGCTACACAACGGGGGCGTTGCGGAGTTGACCTCCGCGTTTGCAGATGAGCTCTGCGAGCTGGCCTACCAGGACTCGAACCTAGACTAACGGAACCAGAAACCGTCGTGCTGCCAATTACACCATAGGCCACTGAAACTCAATCCCCTGCGGGGATCTTGTTTTAGCTTGCGCCTCCGGTTCCGGACCTTTCGGCCCGCTCTCCGGCGGCGCAGGAAGAACATTACCTGAAGGTGGACGGCGCTCCAAAACGGGTATCGGCGCCGACGATGGCTGGGAGTTCGGCCAGCGAGGCGATCCGGTGCGGGACGCCGGGCGTGTCGACGACGGTCCGGCCGCCGTCGCGGTCGAGCCAGACCGACAGCAGACCTGCGTCGGCGGCTCCCCGTGCGTCGATCTCCGGGTGGTCGCCGACGTACGCGACCTGCCGCGGGGCGAGTTCCAGGGCCTCACAGGCCGCGTGGAAGGCCTGGGCGTCCGGCTTGGAGACGCCGAGCTCGGCGGCGCACAGGACGGCCTCGAAGCGGTCGCGCACGCCGAGGACGCGCAGCTTACGGTCCTGGACGGTGAGGCTGGAGTTCGACAGCACCCCGTGCCGATGGCTGGCGGCGAGGGCGTCCAGGACGGGCAGGACGTCCGGGAAGAGAGCCCAGGCGGCCTCGTAGTGCGTGAGGTACCGCTGGAACCAGGCGTCGGCCTCGGCATCCGTCAGCTCCTCGCCCAGGAAGACCCGGACACGGTCCCGGCGCTGCCCCTCGAAGTCGGTCTCCCCCGCCGAGAAGCGCGCCCACTGCTGGTCGGTGATCTCCCGCCAGTGCGCGAGGGCCTGCTCGGCGGACTCGTACCCGTCGAGAAGACCCTCGGCCGCCAGGTGACCGTGCATGCCGGTGCGGTCGGCGGTGGTGTAGTCGAAGAGGGTGTCGTCCACGTCCCAGATCACGGCCCTGATGGTCATGGTTCGACGGTAACCCGGAGTGTGGTTCCCGTGTCGGTCGGTTGACGCTTGTCGCGCCGGTGACGGGGGAACACGCGATCGGCGCGGGCCGGGCGCCGCCGCAGAAGCCCGGGCTGCCGATCATCGGCCGGCCGTCGGCGACGGCCTCGAACACCGCTCCCACGGGCGGGAGTCGGGCCGGGCGTGGCGCCCCGGCACACCACGAGGGGGCGGCGTCCGAACCGGACGCCGCCCCCTCGTCGTACGACGTGTGGCTACAGCTTCGCCAGTGCCGCGTCGATGCGGGCCAGCGTCTTCTCCTGGCCCAGGATCTGCAGGGACTCGAAGAGCGGCAGGCCGACCGTGCGGCCGGTGACGGCGACGCGGACGGGGGCCTGGGCCTTGCCGAGCTTGAGGCCGTGCGCCTCACCGGCGGCCAGGACGGCCTCCTTGAGGGACTCGGCCGAGGACCAGTCGGCGGCGTCCAGCTTCTCGCGGGCCGTGCGCAGCAGGGCGTCCGAGCCCTCCTTCATGGCCTTGGCCCAGGACGCCTCGTCGAAGGCCGGCTCCGGCAGGAACAGGAAGTCGACGTTGTCCGTGATCTCGGAGAGGACCTTCAGGCGGGACTGCGCGTGCGGGGCGATCGCCTGCCACTTCGCCTCGTCGAAGTCCTCCGGCACCCAGGGGGCGAAGGGGGCCCGCAGCCAGGGGGCGCAGCGCTCGGTGAAGTCCTTCACGTCGATCAGGCGGATGTGGTCGCCGTTGATCGACTCGGCCTTCTTGAGGTCGAAGCGGGCCGGGTTCGGGTTCACGTCCGCGATGTCGAAGGCGGCGACCATCTCCTCGATGGTGAAGATGTCGCGGTCCGCCGCGAGCGACCAGCCGAGCAGGGAGAGGTAGTTCAGCAGGCCCTCGGGGAGGAAACCCCGCTCCCTGTAGAGGTTGAGCGAGGACTCGGGGTCGCGCTTGGAGAGCTTCTTGTTGCCCTCGCCCATGACGTACGGGAGGTGGCCGAAAGCGGGGGTCTCCTTGGCGATGCCCAGCTCGATCAGCGCCTTGTAGAGGGCGATCTGGCGCGGGGTCGAGGAGAGCAGGTCCTCGCCGCGCAGGACGTGGGTGATCTCCATCAGAGCGTCGTCGACCGGGTTGACCAGGGTGTAGAGCGGCGCGCCGTTCGCCCGGACGATGCCGTAGTCCGGGACGTTCTCCGGGAGGTAGGTGATGTCGCCGCGGACCAGGTCCGTGAAGGTGATCGTCTCGTCGGGCATCCGGAAGCGGACGATGGGCGTGCGGCCCTCGGCCACGTAGGCGGCCTTCTGCTCGTCGGTGAGGTCGCGGCAGTGGCCGTCGTAGCCGGAGGGCTTGCCGGCGGCGCGGGCGGCGTCGCGGCGGGCGTCCAGCTCCTCCGTCGAGCAGTAGCAGTAGTACGCGTGACCGGCGTCCAGGAGCTTCTGCGCGACGTCCTTGTAGATGTCCATCCGCTGCGACTGGCGGTACGGCGCGTGCGGACCGCCGACCTCTGGGCCCTCGTCCCAGTCGAAGCCCAGCCAGCGCATCGAGTCGAGCAGCTGGTTGTACGACTCCTCGGAGTCGCGGGCCGCGTCGGTGTCCTCGATGCGGAAGACCAGAGTGCCTTCGTGGTGCCGGGCGAACGCCCAGTTGAACAGGGCGGTGCGGACCAGGCCCACGTGGGGGTTGCCGGTCGGGGACGGACAGAAACGTACGCGGACGTTCGCGTTAGCCACGCTTGATCACCTTGTTGGTGAGAGTGCCGATGCCTTCGATGGTGACGGCGACCTCGTCGCCGACGTTCAGGGGGCCGACCCCAGCCGGGGTGCCGGTGAGGATCACGTCGCCGGGGAGCAGCGTCATGGCCTCGGTGATGTTGACGATCAGGTCCTCGATGGAGTGGATCATCTCGCTGGTGCGGCCGAGCTGGCGCTGTTGGCCGTTGACCGTGCACTGGATGGTGATGCCCTCGGCGATCGTGGCGAGGTCGAGGTCCGTCTCCACCCAGGGGCCGAGCGGGCAGGAGCTGTCGAAGCCCTTGGCCCGGGCCCACTGCTTCTCGCGCTTCTGGACGTCGCGGGCGGTGACGTCGTTGGCGCAGGTGTAGCCGAGGATGACGTCCTTGACGCGCTCGCGCGGGACCTCACGGCACATGCGGCCGATGACCACCGCCAGCTCGGCCTCGTGGTGCAGCTCGCTGGAGAAGGAGGGGTACTGGATCTCGTCGCCGGGGCCGATCACCGAGGTCGACGGCTTGAAGAAGGCGAACGGGGCGTCGGGCACCTCGTTGCCGAGTTCCTTCGCGTGCTCCGCGTAGTTACGGCCGAAGGCCACGACCTTGTTCGGGAGCACCGGCGGCAGCAGCCGCACCTTGCTCAGCGGGACCTTCGTACCGGAGAGCTCGAAGTCCGCGAACGGGATGCCCTTGATGATGTCGAGGACGAGCTCGTCCGGCTTGTCGCCCTCGACCGCGCCGAAAGCGACGTTGCCGTCGATGGAGAACCTGGCGATGCGCACGGGATCCTTGCGCCCCTCACTGAGCTGGCTGAAGTCTGACGCTCCAGGCTAACGCGGGGAGGGGTGCGAGCTTCGCGTATATGCGCCGGCCGGGCGTCGGCGCGGTGAGCGCGGGGCGGTCCGCGTCCGTACTACTCGGCGGCGGAGGTCGTGGCCGGGGCTTCCATCAGGATGGTCCGGCGGGGGTTGGCGGTCTGGGTGGGGAGGTCGACCGAGTGTTCCGGCTGCTGCGGCGTCTGCAGGGCGTCGGCGTCCTTGAGGTGCGCCAGCGTGGTGCGTCGCGGGTTGGCTATGTTGCGGAACATCATCGTCGTCTTCACTGTTGTACTCGACCTCGTCATGGTGGGCGCCGGGCGGGCTCAAAGGCCTCCGTATCGGCGCAGGTTGTCGGATTTGCCATCCCTGTAAAGCGTCAGGCTAAACATGCAATTCCCGGTCGAAGCCGTGAAGACCCCGTGATCGCCATGTGAGTTTGCTCACTTACTAGCAGGCAAACCGGTCAATTCAGGCCGCCAACTCACCCCGGCGAAACGGACATTGCTTCACTGAACCCGACATTCCGCTCCTGATCATCGCGACTGGGACACCCCTCGTGCACCGACAGCTCGTAGGCATACGCCCGTTATGTACGAGATCACTTTCTACGTCTCGTAACGCGGCCCTCACAAGCTGTCACGGAGGTCACAGCCTGGTACTCGGGCCTTGTTGGAGATCCTGCACTGTGCTGGAATTCCACGGACCGCCGCGGGATCGAACCGGCGCACAGGGGCGCGACTCAGCGCCGAGTGGCGGTGGGAAGGTGAAGCAGCGCCGGTCACTCACGACCACACCGGGGGGCGCATCTGCGCCCCTGAACGACGCCGACACCGTCCCGCCGCTTTCGCGGAGGGGCGCCTGGTCCAGAGGTTGCGACGCTAGTGCAGGGACGTTTCAAGAGGGATGGCAGCGCTTCGGCGGAGCCGGAGCCGCGCGGCGGGACCGACCGCGGTTCCTCGCCCCAGCACGCCCAGAACCCGGGACAATCAGAGCTCGGCGGCGGCGGTGAGCGCTCCGCGCGCTCCGGCGCGACGGCTCCCGACACACCACCCGCGAAGCCGAAGAGCCCCCCGGGCCCCGGCTCCCGAGTAGCGCTGCGCAACTGGCGCATCTCCACGCGTCTGGTGTCGCTGCTCGCGCTCCCCGTGGTCGCCGCGACCACGCTGGGCGGCCTGCGTATCAACCAGTCCCTGGACAGCATCCAGCAGCTCGACAACATGAAGCTGCTGACCGACATGACCAAGCAGGCGACCGAGCTCGCCGCCGCGCTCCAGAAGGAGCGCGACGAGTCGGCCGGGCCGCTCTCGCACAACGCGAAGCCCACCGACATCACGGTCAAGGGAGTCCGCGACGCGACGGACGTCGCCAAGAAGCAGTTCCTCACGGGCACCCAGGAAGTCGACGACGCCAGCGCGAACGGACAGCTCACCGGCGTCCGCGACAGCCTCGTGGCCATCGCGGCCGAGCTGAACAAGCTCGGCACCATCCGCAGCACGGCCTACACCGACTCCCAGAACGCCTCGCAGACGGTCGACGGGTACCACCGCCTCATCACCGAACTGATCAACCTCTCGCAGGACATGGCGGAGGCGACCAGCAACCCGGAGATGATCCAGCGCACCCGCGCCCTGTCGGCCTTCTCGTCCGCCAAGGAGTACGCCTCCGTCCAGCGCGCGGTCATCGCCGCCTCGCTGCCCGCGAACAACACCACCTTCGGCAAGCTGGACGACAACGACCGGCTGTACGCGAGCTCGGCGGAGGACAGCGAGACCTCCGAGCGCACCAGCTTCGCCAGCATCTACGGGTCCGGGGCCGAAGACCTCACCAAGCCGATCGACCAGGGCAACCCGACCATTCAGGCGGCCGACCAGTACGCCAAGCGCGTGCTCGACTCGGCGACCGGTCTGCAGACCCAGGACAAGCGCTCGTACAGGGACTGGGTCGACGACGACACCGCCAAGATCGAGCAGATGTCGAAGATCGAGCTGACACTGCTCAACCAGATGGAGCAGAAGGCCCGTGAGCTGAAGAACGCCTCCCAGCAGGAGGCGATCATCTCCGGTGCGCTGATCGTCCTCGTCCTCGGCGTCTCGCTCGTCGGCGCCTTCGTCGTGGCCCGTTCCATGATCCGCTCGCTGCGCCGGCTGCAGGACACCGCGACCAAGGTCGCCCAGGACCGTCTGCCCGAGCTCGTCAAGCAGCTCTCCGAGTCCGACCCGCAGGACGTCGACACCTCCGTCGAGTCCGTCGGTGTGCACTCCCGGGACGAGATCGGCCAGGTGGCCGCGGCCTTCGACGACGTGCACCGCGAGGCCGTCCGACTCGCCGCCGAGCAGGCCCTTCTGCGAGGCAACGTCAACGCGATGTTCACCAACCTCTCGCGCCGCTCCCAGGGCCTCATCCAGCGTCAGCTCTCGCTCATCTCCGAACTGGAGTCCCGCGAGGCCGACCCGGACCAGCTGTCCTCCCTGTTCAAGCTCGACCACCTCGCGACCCGCATGCGCCGTAACGGTGAGAACCTCCTCGTCCTCGCCGGTGAAGAGCCCGGCCGCCGCTGGACCCGTCCGGTCCCGCTGGTCGACGTGCTCCGCGCCGCCGCCTCCGAGGTGGAGCAGTACGAGCGCATCGAGCTGGCCTCGGTCCCGACGACCCAGGTCGCGGGCCGGGTCGTCAACGACCTCGTGCACCTGCTCGCCGAGCTCCTCGAGAACGCCACCTCGTTCTCCTCCCCGCAGACCAAGGTCAAGGTCACCGGTCACGCGCTGCCCGACGGCCGTGTGCTGATCGAGATCCACGACACCGGTATCGGCCTCTCCCCCGAGGACCTGGCCGCGATCAACGAGCGGCTCGCCTCGCCGCCCACCGTGGACGTCTCCGTCTCCCGCCGCATGGGTCTGTTCGTGGTCGGCCGGCTGTCGCAGCGCCACGGCATCCGCATCCAGCTGCGCCCGTCCGATTCCGGTGGCACCACCGCGCTCGTCATGCTGCCCGTCGATGTCGCCCAGGGCAACAAGAAGCCCGCTCCGGGCAAGCCGGGCCAGGGTGCGCCCATGTCTGGTGGTCCGGCCGCCGCACAGGCCTCGGCCGGTGTCGCCGCGGCCCGCCGCGGTGGCGGCCAGGGTGGCGGTCCGTCCCTCGGGGCGGGTGCGCCCGCCGGCGGTGGCGGTCTCCTCGGTGCCCCGCCGCAGCGCGGACAGGTCGGCGCCGGTCAGGGCCCGCGGGCCGCACTGCCCGGCAGCAACCAGGGCGGTCGCCCGGGTGGAGCGCGTGGACCCCAGGGTCCGGGCAACCCGCAGCAGGGCAGGCCGGCCCCGGCCGGTGCCGGCGCGGGTGCCTTCGGGCAGAGCGCGCCGGGTACCCCGCAGGGCCTGCAGGCCGCCGGAACCGGTGCGCCCCAGGGCTTCGCCGACGGACCCGGTACCCGACAGGGCTTCGACTTCGGTGACAACAGCGGCCCCGCGGCCGCGCCCCCGCAGCAGCAGCCCTCGGGCAACAAGGGCGGCGGCCGCCGCAGGCCGCAGCTCCCGGGGCGCCGCGGTGGTCCGCGTGCCGAGCTGCCGGGCGGCAGCCCGCAGCAGTCCAGGCCCAGCTGGAGCGACGACAACGCGCAGCCGCCGGTGTCACGCGCGTCCCTCGACACCCCGCGCGGTCACGAGGAGCCCGACGCCACCTCGCGCATGCCGCGGATCGACGACCGGCAGGGCCCGGCCGCGACCTCGGAGATGCCGCGGATCGACGACCGCCAGGGTCCCGCCGTCACCTCGGAGTTCGCCCGCCCCGACTTCGACGCCCCGCGCCCCGGCGCGAACGCGCCGCAGCACAACGGGCAGTACAACGGGCAGAACACCGGTCAGTTCGTCCGGCCGGACGTGTACGGTCCTTCGGGCACGGCTCCGGCCGCTCAGGACCCGTCGTCCACCGGTCAGTTCGCCGCCCCGGGTTACGGCAACGCCCAGGACCCCTCGTCCACGGGCCAGTTCGCGACGCCCGTCTACGGCAACACCTCCCAGGACCCGTCGTCCACCGGCCAGTTCGCCCGGCCGGGGTACGCCAACGGCCAGGACCCGTCGTCCACCGGCCAGTTCGCGACGCCCGGCTACGGCAACCGCCAGGACCCCTCGTCCACCGGTCAGTTCGAGCGGCCGCAGCACCCGCAGCAGCGGCCCGCGCGTCCGCAGGAGCCCGAGGCGCTGCCGCCGGCGACGAGCCCCGGTGACGGACGTACGCCGTTGTACGACACGCTGGAGACCAACTGGTTCCACGGTCAGGCGAACGGCACCCAGAACGGCTCCCAGAACGGAGCTCACAACGGCGTCCACAACGGCGCCCGCACCAACGGCTCGCAGCCTTCGCAGCAGCAGCCGGGGACCCCCACGGCCCCACCGCAACGGCCGGCCGCCGCACCGGCCACCGGCAACTGGCGCACCTCGCCGAACGACGACCTCGTCCGGCAGGCAGAACGCGTCCGTCAACCGTCGGCGGGCGGGGTCACCACCTCAGGCCTGCCGCGCCGCGTCCCGCGAGCCAACCTCGTCGCGGGCACGGCACAGCAGCAACAGCACCAAACCGGTCCGCAGGTCTCCCGTGCGCCTGATGACGTACGCGGCCGACTGACCAATCTCCGTAGGGGCATTCAGCAGGGTCGACAGGCCGGTACCGGCCAGACCGGCAGCTTCCCCAGCCCCACTCACCAGCAGGAGCGTTAGTTGAGCCCGATGAGCCAGGCGGCACAGAACCTCAACTGGTTGATCACCAACTTCGTGGACAACACCCCCGGGGTGTCCCACACCGTCGTCGTGTCCGCCGACGGGCTCCTTCTGGCAATGTCCGAAGGATTCCCACGCGACCGCGCCGACCAGCTCGCGGCCGTCGCCTCCGGGCTGACCTCGCTGACCGCCGGGGCCTCCCGGATCTTCGAGGGCGGCACGGTGGCCCAGACGGTCGTCGAGATGGAGCGCGGCTTCCTCTTCCTCATGTCCGTCTCGGACGGCTCGTCCCTGGCGGTCCTGTCCCACCCGGAGTGCGACATCGGCCTTGTCGGCTACGAGATGGCGCTGCTGGTCGACCGGGCGGGCGCCGTACTCACGCCGGACCTGCGCGCCGAACTCCAGGGAAGTCTGCTCCACTAAAGGGCCCTGGTTCTAGAGACTGCACGAAATCACCGTCCGGCCGCCACAATCCCCCCACCGGCCCCAACAGACGGCACGACTGACCGACCTGCTGTCCCGCCCGGAGGATTCATGACCCCGCCCACCGCCTCTCATGATCCGTACGCACAGTCGTACGGGGACGAGGGCGACCAGCCGCTGGTACGTCCGTACGCGATGACCGGCGGCCGGACCCGGCCGCGGTACCAACTCGCCATCGAAGCGCTGATCAGCACTACGGCCGACCCCGCGCAGCTGATGGGGCTGCTCCCCGAGCACCAGCGGATCTGCCATCTCTGCCGTGAGGTCAAGTCGGTGGCCGAGGTGTCGGCCCTCCTGTCCATGCCGCTGGGTGTGGCCAGGATCCTTGTCGCGGACCTCGCCGAGGCCGGACTCGTCGCCATTCACCAGCCTGGCGGCGATGAGAACAACGGCGGCGCGCCGGACGTGACTTTGCTCGAAAGGGTGCTCAGTGGACTTCGCAAGCTCTGACGGAGGCCGGGCGACCACCTCCGCGAAGATCGTGGTGGCAGGTGGCTTCGGCGTGGGCAAGACCACGTTCGTCGGCGCCGTCTCGGAGATCAACCCGCTGCGCACCGAGGCCGTCATGACGTCCGCGTCCGCGGGCATCGACGACCTCACGCACACCGGAGACAAGACGACGACCACCGTCGCCATGGACTTCGGCCGCATCACCCTGGACCAGGACCTGATCCTGTACCTCTTCGGTACGCCGGGTCAGGACCGCTTCTGGTTCATGTGGGACGACCTGGTCCGCGGCGCCATCGGCGCGGTGGTCCTGGTGGACACCCGCAGGCTCGCCGACTGCTTCCCCGCGGTCGACTACTTCGAGAACTCCGGGCTGCCGTTCGTCATCGCCCTCAACGGCTTCGACGGACACCAGCCCTACAATCCCGAAGAGGTGCGCGAGGCACTTCAGATCGGTCCGGACGCCCCGATCATCACGACGGACGCCCGGCACCGTGCGGACGCGAAGAGCGCGCTGATCACGCTGGTCGAGCACGCGCTCATGGCACGTCTGCGGTAGCACGGCCGCGGTGGCGCGTCTGGGCCACATTCAAGTCGACCGTTCCATAAGACAGTTGCCGTAGGAACATTGGAGCCGGCTGTGTCATTTGACACGGTCGGCCACAGTGTTCATAACGTTTCGACATGGAATTCCATGGGCACCGCCACGCATCGCGTTCACCCGGTGCCGCTGCGCTCACAAAAGCCCCGCCTTTTGGCGGGGCTCGCTCTTTATGACCGTTTTATCTAGGGGATGTGTCACTCGGAACCGTCGGTTCCGAGTGTTTGGAAGGGCGCTGCCTGACGTGCTGGAATGCGCTGAACTGCCCAGTAGTCAAGGGCGCTGGAGACACCGCGGCACAACGTAGGTGCCGACGCCGAGAGGTTGTTGGTCGAGTGAGGCGAAGCAAGAACGGTCCCGAGCCGTCGGCACGGGGCAACTTCACCCCGCCGCCGCGCGGAGCGGCGCCCGCACAGGTGCCCGCGCCGGAGCCCACGCCGGCGCCCGCGCCGAGCGGCGGTCGTCTGTCCCCCCGCAACTGGCGCGTGCCCACCAGGCTGAACGCGATCCTGCTCATACCCGTGGTGGTCGGCCTCATCATGGGCGGCTTCCAGGTGAAGAACTCGATCGACACCTGGCAGGAGGCCCGGGACGCGGAGAAGGTGGCGAAGATCGTGGCCGCCGCCAGCGACTACGCCGAGGCTCTGCTGAACGAGCGCGACGTGACCGCCGAGCCGCTGCTCAAGGGCGACCGGAACAACGCCACGGTCAAGAAGGCCCGGGCGACCACCGACCAGATGGCCGACGCCTTCCACAAGCAAGTCATCGGGATGCCTGCCAAGCAGGGGCTCCAACGCCGGCTGAGCCTGGTCGTGAAGGCCGAGCCCCAGCTGGAACAGATCCGCAAGGCGGCGTTCACCCGGTCCATGGAACCGGTGAAGACCGAAGAGGGCTACGTCACCGTCGAGCACCTCCTGATGGAGTTCTCGAACGAACTCGGCCTCGGCACCGGCAACATCACGAGCTACGGCCGCTCGGTGTACGCCGTCGCGCTCGCCAAGGGCGCCGAGTCGCTGCAGCGCTCGATCGGCACCCACCTGCTCGTCAAGCCCAGCACCAGCACGACGAACCGCTCTCTGCAGCTCACCTCCTTCGCCTCGTACGCGTACCTGGAGAACATCGCTCTTCAGGAGTACGTCTCCGGTGGGACCGAGGCGGACGCCGCCCGGCTCAGCACGGTCATGGAGCAGAAGACCGCCGAGGGCAAGAGCCAGCTGGCCGCGGCCAGGAGCAAGACGGAGGCCGCGGGCGGGACCTTCGTGGCGCCGCCCGCGATGGACAAGATGATCCAGGCGATCGCCAGCGGTGCCACGCCCGCTCAGCTCGCCACGCAGGGCATCACCCCCGAGTCGTGGATGGCCGCCGCCACCCTCAAGTTCCAGGGCTACAGCCAGGTCGAGAAGGAACTCATCGACCGAGCCGTCAACGACGCCGGAAGCATCGCCTCCAACGCCCAGCGCCGGGCCTACATCAACGGCGCCATCGTCGTCATCTCCCTGCTCGCCGCCTTCATCCTGGCCGGGCTCATGGCCCGCCAGATGAGCCGCTCGATGCGCCAGCTGCGCAACGCGGCCTTCAGTGTCGCCGAGCAGCGTCTGCCGATGCTGGTCGACCAGCTCTCACGCACCGACCCGGGCCGCGTCGACACCCGCATCCAGCCCATCCCCATCACCACCACGGACGAGATCGGCGAAGTCGCCCGCGCCTTCGACCAGGTCCACCGCGAGGCCGTCCGACTCGCCGCCGAGCAGGCCCTGCTCCGTGGCAACATCAACGCGATCTTCACCAACCTCTCGCGCCGCAACCAGTCCCTGATCGAGGGCCAGCTGACCCTGATCACCGACCTGGAGAACAACGAGGCCGACCCGGACCAGCTGGAGAACCTCTTCCGCCTGGACCACCTCGCGACCCGTATGCGCCGCAACGGCGAGAACCTCCTCGTCCTCGCCGGCGAGGAGCCCGGCCGCCGCTGGGACCAGCCGGTGCCCCTCGTGGACGTGCTGCGCGCCGCCTCCTCCGAGGTGGAGCAGTACGAGCGCATCGAGCTCTCCGGCGTCCCGGAGGCCGAGATCCACGGCCGCGCCGTGACCGACCTCGTGCACCTGCTCGCCGAGCTCCTGGAGAACGCCACCACGTTCTCCTCCCCGCAGACCAAGGTCCGCGTCACCGCGACCCGTCTTCCGGACGGCCGCGTCATGGTCGAGATCCACGACAAGGGCATCGGCCTCACCGCCGAGGACTTCGCGGACATCAACCACAAGCTGGCCAACCCGCCGACCGTGGACGCCGCGATCTCGCAGCGCATGGGCCTGTTCGTGGTCGGCCGGCTGTCCGACCGGCACGGCATCCGCGTCCAGCTGCGCCCCTCGGGCGAGCAGGCCGGCACGACCTCGCTCGTCATGCTCCCCGACGCGATCACCCACGGTGGTGGCGGCGGCGAACAGCAGCTCCAGCGCGACGAGTTCACCGTCTCGCAGATCATCCCGGAGCAGCAGGGCTTCCAGCCGGAGCCGGCCTTCCAGGCCGAGCCGATGCGCACCGCCGCCGAACTCGGCTTCGACGACAGCCGCTACACGGAGGTCCCCGACGACATCCGTGAACTGGACCCCGTCGGCCGCTCGCTGATGCGCGAGGGGCGCCGTGCGGCCCTGGAGGCCCAGACACACGGCCAGCCGGATGCCATCGAGCCCCCGCAGTACCAGGAGGACTTCGAGGCCCCCCAGCCCGCGTACGACAACGGTCAGCCGGCCTTCGACAACGGTCAGCCCGCGTACGACAACGGTCAGGGTGCGTACGAGGAGCAGCAGGCGTCGTACGACCAGCAGACGGCGTACGAGGAACCGCAGCAGGCCGCGTACGACGAGACGTACTTCCCGTCCAACGGCGGCTACCCGGAACCCGCGTATGCGGAGCCGGCCCAGGAGGAGCACACGGGAGCCCGGAGCGTCGCTTCGGACACCTTCTCGACCTTCGAAAAGCCGTCCCGCCAGGACGACTGGCCGCAGCAGGACTCGTACCAGAACGGCTACGGTTCCGAGTACGCTCCCGAAGCGGAATCTACGCAGGCCGCTGACGTGAGTGAGCAGGACCGCGTAGGCTTCAGCCGTCCCGGACCGGCCCCCGCGGCCGCCCACGAGCTGACCGACGCCGGGCTGCCGCGCCGCGGATCCACCACGAGCGGTTCAGGCGGCCCACGGCCCGTGGACCATGGCACCCAGGGGGTCCAGGCACCGCCCGCGGCCACCGCGAGCAACGGCAGCGACGACTGGCGTTCGAACAACGACGACCGCTGGCAGCGCGCCGAGCAGCTCAAGAAGCCCAAGGCGGGCGGGGTCACCTCGTCCGGTCTGCCGCGACGGGTGCCCAAGGCCAACCTGGTCGAGGGAACCGCGGAATCGACCCCACAGGGCGGCCCCCAGGTCTCCCGCGCTCCCGAGGACATCCGGGGCAGGCTGAGCAACCTGCGCCGCGGCGTACAGCAGGGACGCAATGCAGGTAGTGACACGAACGGTCAGGGCTTCGGTTCTGACAGCACCTACAACCAGGAGCGTTAGTGTGAGCCCGATGAGCCAGGCGGCGCAGAACCTCAACTGGTTGATCACCAACTTCGTGGACAACACCCCCGGGGTGTCGCACACGGTGGTGGTCTCCGCCGACGGACTCCTTCTGGCGATGTCCGAAGGCTTTCCCCGTGACCGCGCCGACCAGCTCGCGGCCGTCGCCTCCGGGCTGACCTCGTTGACCGCGGGCGCGTCCCGCATCTTCGAGGGCGGCAGTGTGAACCAGACGGTTGTGGAGATGGAGCGAGGATTCCTCTTCCTCATGTCCATTTCCGATGGTTCTTCGCTCGCGGTCCTTGCACATCCCGAAGCGGACATCGGTCTCATCGGGTACGAGATGGCCCTTCTGGTCGACCGGGCGGGTACGGTCTTGACACCGGATCTTCGCGCGGAGCTCCAAGGGAGTCTTCTCAACTAGCAGACAGCCGTGCGTTTTGGCGTCCCGGGGCCGTAAGGTTTCGGGACGCGGTCCCACCTGATGGGTCCCGGCACAGTCGGAGGAGGAGAAAGTGGCAACACCCCCAGGCGGTTCGTCTTCGGGCAACTGGTCGTACGGTCCCAACCAGGGGCAGGGCCAGGGCGACGGTTCGCAGAACCCGAACCGGTACAACTTCCCCTCCGCGCCAAGCCACCGCCAGCCGTACGCGCCCCAGGGCCCCGGCCCCTCGCCGTACGACCAGCCCCAGGCGCCACGCATCCAGCCTGTGCAGCCGCAGCGACGCACCCCCGAAGCGGCCCCCGCCGGGTCGTCGAGCAATCCCCTGGTGCGCCCGTACGCCATGACGGGCGGCCGCACCAGGCCCCGCTACCAGCTCGCCATCGAGGCGCTGGTGCACACCACCGCACAACCGCACCAGATGCAGGGCCAGTTGCCCGAACATCAGCGGATCTGCAACCTCTGCCGGGAGATCAAGTCGGTGGCCGAAATCTCGGCGCTGCTGACGATCCCTCTCGGCGTGGCCAGGATTCTCGTCGCCGACTTGGCGGAGGCGGGCCTGGTCGCCATCCATCAGCCCGGCGGCGACGAGAACGCCGGCGGCCAGCCAGACGTGACTTTGCTCGAAAGGGTGCTCAGTGGACTTCGCAAGCTCTAGCGGAGGGCCTTCCCGCTCCACCACGTCCGCGAAGATCGTGGTGGCGGGCGGCTTCGGCGTGGGCAAGACCACGTTCGTCGGCGCCGTCTCGGAGATCAACCCGCTGCGCACCGAGGCCGTGATGACGTCTGCTTCCGCGGGCATCGACGACCTCACGCACACCGGAGACAAGACGACGACCACCGTCGCCATGGACTTCGGTCGTATCACCCTGGACCAGGATCTGATCCTGTACCTGTTCGGCACCCCCGGCCAGGACCGCTTCTGGTTCATGTGGGACGACCTGGTCCGCGGCGCCATCGGCGCGATCGTGCTGGTCGACACCCGTCGGCTGGCCGATTGCTTCCCCGCGGTCGACTACTTCGAGAACAGCGGCCTCCCCTTCGTCATCGCGCTCAACGGCTTCGACGGCAACCAGCCGTACAACCCGGACGAGGTCCGCGAGGCGCTCCAGATCGGCCCCGACGCACCGATCATCACGACGGACGCCCGCCACCGCGCGGACGCGAAGTCGGCGCTGATCACGCTCGTGGAACACGCCTTGATGGCGCGCTTGCGGTAGCGCGTCCGCGCGGCGAAGAAGCAAGAAGGGGGCGCCCTTTCCACTCGGTGGAGAGGGCGCCCCCTTCTTTTGCCCTACGACATGGGGAAGGGCCCGCTCTTCACAGAGCGGGCCCTTCCCCGTGTTCAAGCGCCGCAGGCTATCCGTGCCAGCTGTGCGGGGCGCGGAAGCCGGGCTCGCGCTCCAGACGGCGCCAGCCGGCCTTCAGGCGGCCTCGGTGAGTCGGGGTGGTGTCCGGCTGGGCGGCGGCGCGGGCCAGGAGGATGGCCGTGATGGCGGCGACTTCCTCGGGCTCGGCGTGGCCCTTCTCGACGCGGATGTCAGGGTCGTTCATAGGATTCAGTCTCCGTGAGAGAGGTTTCCGCGGGGGTGCCGCGAAGGATCCGCTGGGTTACTGCGGGGGGTTGCCGTGCTTGCGGGAGGGCAGATCCGCGTGCTTGGCGTGCAGCATCGCCAGGGAGCGGATGAGCACCTCACGGGTGTCCGCCGGGTCGATGACGTCGTCGACCAGGCCCCGCTCGGCCGCGTAGTACGGGTGCATGAGCTCGGCCTTGTACTCCTTGACCATGCGCACACGCATCGCCTCGGGGTCGGCCGCGTCGGCGATCTGCCGACGGAAGATGACGTTGGCCGCACCCTCGGCGCCCATCACGGCGATCTCGTTCGTGGGCCAGGCGTAGGTGAGGTCGGCCCCGATGGACTGACTGTCCATGACGATGTAGGCACCTCCGTACGCCTTGCGCAGGATGAGCGAGATCCTCGGCACCGTCGCGTTGCAGTACGCGTACAGCAGCTTCGCGCCGTGCCGAATGATCCCGCCGTGCTCCTGGTCCACACCGGGGAGGAACCCGGGGACGTCCAGGAGGGTGACGATCGGGATATTGAAAGCGTCACACATCTGGACAAAGCGCGCAGCTTTTTCGGAGGCCTCGATGTCCAGCACGCCGGCCAGGGTCTGCGGCTGGTTGGCAACGATGCCAACGACCTGGCCGTCCAGACGGGCCAGCGCGCAGATGATGTTGCGGGCCCAGCGCTCGTGGACCTCGAGGTAGTCGCCGTCGTCGACGAGCTCCTCGATCACCTTCGTCATGTCGTACGGCCGGTTGCCGTCCGCGGGGACCAGGTCGAAGAGGATCTCGCTGCGGCGGTCGGCGGGGTCCTGGGAGCCGACGTGCGGCGGGTTCTCGCGGTTGTTCTGCGGGAGCATCGACAGGAGGTAGCGCACCTCCGCGATGCAGGTCTCCTCGTCGTCGTACGCGAAGTGGCAGACACCGGAGGTCTCCGCGTGGACGTCGGCGCCGCCGAGCCCGTTCTGGGTGATCTCCTCACCGGTGACGGCCTTGACGACGTCCGGGCCGGTGATGAACATCTGCGAGGTCTCGCGGACCATGAACACGAAGTCCGTCAGTGCGGGCGAGTACGCGGCGCCGCCCGCACACGGGCCGAGCATCACGCTGATCTGCGGGATGACGCCGGAGGCCCTGGTGTTGCGCTGGAAGATGCCGCCGTACCCGGCGAGCGCGGAGACGCCCTCCTGGATACGGGCGCCGGCGCCGTCGTTCAGCGACACCAGCGGAGCACCGGCCGCGATGGCCATGTCCATGATCTTGTGGATCTTCGTGGCGTGCGCCTCGCCCAGCGCGCCGCCGAAGATGCGGAAGTCGTGCGCGTAGACGAAGACCGTACGGCCCTCCACCGTGCCCCAGCCGGTGATGACACCGTCCGTGTACGGCTTCTTGGCCTCCAGGCCGAACCCGGTCGCCCGGTGCCGGCGCAGCTGCTCGACCTCCTGGAAGGACCCGGGGTCGAGAAGCAGCTCGATGCGCTCCCGGGCGGTCAGCTTGCCCTTGGCGTGCTGCGCCTCGGTCGCCTTCTCGCTGGGTCCGCGCAGCGCCTCCGCACGAATCGCGTGCAGTTCGGCCACGCGCCCGCGTGCGTCCGTGGGTTCGCCTGAGGGTGCGGCCTCATCCAAAACGGTCATGTAGCGACCATACGAAGTCGAACAAGAAAACCGGGCCGTCGACTCCGTACAGTCTCCGGCCCGTTTTACTGGTACCCCTGAACAGAACCGGGACCGCGTGCAGGCGATCTGACTGCTCAGAGGGCATGTGGCTTGTGGAGGTCACACAAAGCCGTGAGCTGAGAGCCAGCTCACATTCGTGAGTGGCACATGCCATCCCTAGAGTGACACGGCCTCACCCAGGTGTATCAGCCGGAGCCCGCGGCCCCGGACGCGGACCGGGCGGTGCCGGCGGCCCAGGAGGCGGGGATGCGCAGCCCGTCGTGCGAGGGGGTGCCCGGTTCGGCGGTCCGGACGACGAACTGCTGGTCGGGGTCGCTGACTCCGAGAAGGTCCGGGTCGACAATCCAGGCCGATGGTCCGAGAAGCGGGGCGGCAAAGCACAACGTAACGTCGTAAACACATGACGGATGATGTTGAAACTTGAACGGAATAGGTCTACTCTCTCCGGTGTTGACCTCGTTGAAAGTTAAACGAACTCTGTGCCGCGGCTTCAGACTCCACGACGAGACCGCGACCCGTCCCCCTAGGAGCACGTCATGGGCATCTTCAGCCGTAAGACCACCGACACCCCCGCCGCCGCCACGACGGCCCCCGCTGCCGTCAGCCCCGAGCTCGCGGCGCTCACCGGTGACTACACGATCGACCCGTCGCACTCGACGATCGGTTTCGTGGCCCGTCACGCCATGGTGACGAACGTCAAGGGCTCCTTCCAGGAGTTCGACGGCGCCCTGCACCTGGACGGCACGAACCCGTCCAAGTCCACCGCCTCGATCGACGTCAAGATGGTCAGCGTCGAGACGGGCTCCGCGGACCGCGACGGCCACCTGAAGAGCTCCGACTTCTTCAAGACGGACGAGTTCCCGACGATGACCTTCCGCTCCACCAAGGCGGAGGCCCTGGGCGGCGACGACTACCGGATCACCGGTGACCTGTCGATCCTGGGTGTCACCAAGCCCCTCGCCATCAACCTGGAGTTCAACGGCGCCGCGACGGACCCGTTCGGCAACCAGCGCGTCGGCTTCGAGGGCAAGGCGGAGATCCTGCGCTCCGAGTGGGGCCTCACCTGGAACGCGGCCCTGGAGACCGGCGGCGTCCTCGTCTCGGACAAGATCAAGCTGACCTTCGACATCTCGGCGATCAAGAACGCCTGACCCGTCGGCTCGACTGGCCGACGTTGACCTGTCGGCTCGACCCGTCGGCTTGCGCCGACGCCCTGAGCGCGCTCGCCCTCCGACTCCCCGTATCAGGAGGGCGGGCGCTCAGGCGTGTCCGCGTACGTCGAATGTCCGTACCCGCCCCTGGGCTCCGCCCAGTGTCCGACCGGGCTCTGCCCAGCCCTTCAGCCGCGCCCGCAGTTCCTCGACGTCGGCGAGGAACCATTTCTGCTGCCCCTGGTTGCACTCACGCACGAAGTCCCGCGGCGCGAAAGCCCCCGAGGACCGCGCTTCCGGCCGCCCTCGTGATCACGTTCCGCGGCCGCGCCGCCCGGCGATCGGCGCTCCTCGTGTTGATGGACGGCTCACTCCCCCGTGTACAGCCGCCCCAGATCCACCAGAATCACCTCTCCCCGATCCTCCGCGGCCCGCAGTTCGTCCGTGAACCCCGCCCCGCTGTAGCAGGCAAGCCGCACGGCCGAGGTGTCGACGCCGCGCCCGGCGAGCAGGGACTCGGCGTGCCGCAGCCGGTCGAGATGCCCCATGCCCATGACCTGGTCCCACTTGGCCTCGCCCAGCGACAGCAGCACCCCGTTGTCCTGGCCCACCGCACCTCGTACGACCACGTCGATCTCATGGCTGGTCCGCTCCCCCTGATCCGGGACGGTCCCGTACGAGACATCGATCGGCATGCCGCCGAACGTGTCCGGCGCCGCGAAGTGGGCCACCCACTCGCGGCAGACATGTTCGAAGTGCGGTCCCACGACAGCGGAGAGAAAGCGGGCTCGGGAGGTTTCCCAGACCTGTTCCGCCATGCCTCGGTCAGCCGCGGTCGAACATGTCGGGGGGTTTGGGCAGGTCACGGGTGGGACGGGGCATGTCTGCCTCCAGTGCGATGCATAGGGAAGTACGTTTCCCGGAAGTACTCTTTACGACCCGCGCCCCGATCGATCACCGCACTCCGAACTCGCACCACACCGACTTCCCGGGGTCCCGCTCCCCCACTCCCCACTTGTCCGCGAGCGCCGTGACCAGCAGGAGGCCGCGGCCGCCCTCGGCGTCCGGCCCGGTGTCCAGGGTTCGGATCGCTCCCGGCCCGCTGTCGTGGACCTCGATGCGCAGCAACCCGTCTGCGTCCAACGCCAGTTGCAGCAGAAAGCCCCGGCCGGGCGGTACGCCGTGCAGCAGGGCGTTGGTCGCGAGTTCGCTCACGCAGAGCAGTACGTCGTCGCCGCGTTCGATCGCGGACCAGTCGTTCAGCGCCTCGCGGGTGAACTCACGGGCGAGCCGTACTGACCTGCGGTCCCGGCGGTAGAAGGCCTCGCGGGTGTGGGGGAGTTGGGGTTGTGCATTCATGGGGCCACTGTCACAGGGAGTCACTACCCTGGAGCAGTACGTGAGGTCGTAGTGGTGATTGCTACGAGTCCACTACGAGGACTTCGGCCACCGACGGGGGAAAGGGACACGCATGCACGCGACGAGGAAGCCCAAGAAGGGCAGCTCATGGCAGGCCATCGGCGCGGGGGTCGCCCACTTCCGGAAGCGGGCCCGCCTTACTCAGGAGCAGTTCGCGGAACGCGTGAACCTGCACGTCGACACGGTGGGCTCCATTGAGCAGGGGCGGCTTGCGCTCCAGCCGGACCGCGCCGAGCAGTTCGATGAACTGCTGAGTACGGGTGGGGTGTTGGCCGTGTTGGTGGAGAAGATGCCGGTGCGGGAGCGGATGCCGCAGTTCGCGCAGGGGCTGGTGGATATTGAGCAGGAGGCCATCAGCGTTCTTTCGTACCAGACACAGGCGGTGCCAGGGCTCCTCCAGACCGAGAAGTACTGCCGTGCTCTCTTCGACTGTCGCTTCCCTCGGTACGAGGACGAGACCGCGGAGCAGTGGGTGACCTCGCGCATGGAGCGGCAGCAAATCTGGCAGCGCAAGCAGCCGCCGTTCGGCCACTTCATCCTGGAGGAGGGCATCCTGCGCAAGGCCCTTGGCGGGCAGGACGTCATGCGGCAGCAGCTCCTCAAGCTGCGCGACTACTGCGAACTCTCCTACATGGGGCTGCAGATCATGCCTATCGACCGCTCGCCGCACGCCGGTCTCAACGGCCCCATGGTGCTGCTGGAGACTCCCGACCATGACCACGTGGTCTACCTGGAGGCGCAGCGCGCCAGCTTCCTGGTCGACGATCCCGATGAGGTGAGTATCTATCAGCTGAAGTATGGAATGCTGCGGTCACAGGCCCTCCCGCTCGGCGAGAGTGCACGCTTCCTGGACGGACTGCTAGGAGAGTCATGAACACCGCAGCACGACGGCACATCTCCTCGGACGACCTTGCGTGGTTCAAGTCCAGCTACAGCGGCGACGAAGGCGGCGATTGCCTCGAAGTCGCCTACGCCTGGCGCAAGTCCAGCTACAGCGGGAGTGAGGGCGGCAACTGTGTTGAAGTCGCCGCCCACACCTCCGCCATCCACATCCGCGACTCCAAGGCCCCCGATGGCCCCGTCCTCACCCTCTCCCCCGCGACCTGGAGCATGTTCCTTGAGCGCGTCACAGACTGAGTCGGCTCAGCGGATCGACTGGATCACCATCGCCTCGTACGCGAACGTGCCGGGGCGCCCGCTTCCCCTGGTGGCCGTTCACGCTTGACTGCGTGAGCGGGGGATCGACTGGATGCCGTTCGTGTTGGACGAGTTCCGGTGGGATCTTGCCTGTGGGCGTGGGGCCGACGGACACTGGTGGGGGTGGATCACCGTCTCCGTGGCGGCGGACGCGCTGTGGCGGCTCGGGCTGCATCCGGAACAGCCGACCGCCCGGGTCAACGGGGCCTCGCCGCCTGGCTGGTGGCATGCCGCGGGTGAGCGTTACACCTGTGGGAAGTGGCCCTCCTCCGGCCCTGAGGCGGCTACGCGTCGCGCCGTCTGAACAGCGCGCCGCCCAGCAGCAGCACGCCCAGCGCGTACGCCGCCAGTACCCCCAGACCCGGCCAGGGGCCGATCGGCAGGCGGGCGAGGTCTTTCGTCGCGCGGATGGCGAGGCCTGCCGGCATGGGGCCCAGCGTTCGAGGCGGTCCTTCCAGGTGGGTGAGCCCAGAAGGTCGGACATGAGCGGGACTACGTAGAGGAGTCCCGCACCCGTGGTGATCGCCGCCGCGCTGTCGCGGAGCAGTACGGCCGGGCTTCAGAAGCCTCCGCCGAAGTCTCCTCCGCCGCCGAAGTCGCCGCCCCCGCCGTCCCCGAAACCGCCGCCGAAGTCGCCGGGGTCGAAGTCGGCGCCCGAGACGTCGCCGCCGTCGTAGCCGGCGCCGAAGTCTCCGTATCCGGAGCCGTAGTCGGCCGCGTAGGAGGGGGTGGCCATCATGCCGCCGAGCAGTGTGCCGACGAGGAGGCCGGGGAGAAGGCCGCCGCCGAAGTAGCCGCCCGCCCAGGGGCCGTAGGCCGGGCCCGCGTCCCAGTACGGGCGGCGGCCGTAGTCGGTGTCGACCTCACGGATCGCGGGGTCGTGGCCGTCCGCCAGCCGGGCCTGGTCCGCCGCGCAGACCGGGACCTCGCGAGGGGCGCCGCCGGCCGGGGTCCAGATCGCGTCGGCGACCGATGGGCCGTGCCGTGGATCGAAGAAGCAGGGGGCACGGCGTTCGGGCAGGGGCCTGCCCTCGCGGCGGGCGGCGAGGAGCGCGAGGGAGAAGCGGCCCTCCTCCAGGGACTGGGTGACGGCGCGTACGTCCTCCGGGCGCCGGGCCGTGGCCATGTACGACTTCGCCTGTTCGTAGGCGTCCAGGGCGCGCTCGTAGTCCGCACGCATCGCGTCGTCCGCGCCGGCCTCCGCCGGGTGGAAGTCGAGGCGGTCGAGCTCTTCGCCGAACGCCGTGATGTCCTCGTCGACGACCACGCGGAGTTTGTCCAGTGCTTCCTGTTGCTCCTGCGCCTTGCGGCGGCGGTTGCGGCGTACGAGCGTGTACGCGCCCGCGCCGCCGGCCACGACCACCGCGCCCAGCACGATCAGGGCGCCGGTGGAGACGCCGTTCCCGTTGCCTGATCCCCAGCTCTTCGGGGCCGAGCCGTTGATGTGGGTGAGGGCGCGGTCCGTGAAGTCGTTCAGCTGGGTCTTGGCGGGTTCGCCCTGGACGCTGGCGACGAGGTTCTGTACGGCGGTGCGGGGCAGGACGGTGGCGTCGGCGCGGGCGTCGAAGCGGGTGCCGAGCCTGATGGCGTAGAGGCCTGTGATCCCGGTGTCGGTGCGGAGGTTCTGGAAGAGGTTCTGGGTGGGGAAGTCCGCGGGGAGGACGGCGACGAAGACGGGCTTGTTCGCGTTCTTGATCTTCTTGGCGAGGGTGTCGGCGTCTGCCTGGGAGAGCTGGGCGGAGGCTGCCGGGTCGACGTAGACCGGGCTCTTGCGGAGGGCTGCCGCGACCGTTCCCACGTCGGTGGCCGCGTGGGCGGGGGGTGCGGTGAGCGTGAGGGAGAGGGCCGCGAGGGCGGCGAGTATCAGCGCGATCAGCAGTCCGGGAAGTCCTCGGATCGGTGCGGCCTTCATGTCTTCGAAGCTACCCGAACGTGCGCAACGCTGAGCATTGGGGCTGGTGGGGGTGGGGAGGCGGATGGGGTGGCTGGGGTTGGTGGGGTGGGGTGGGGTGGGGTGGGTTTTCGCCCCGCCCCACCCCACGGTCACCGTCACGTCGCCCGGTAGGCCTCCAGGAGCTTGGCCACCGACTGGCCGTATCGGCCGGTCAGGAGCAGGTGGTCGGCGTCCGCGAAGGGTTTCGCGAGCGCGGGGGTGATGGCCGAGCCCGCCTTCTGCTGGACGAGCAGACGGGCCCTGGTCACAGCGGCGCGGCCGATTTCGTCGGCGCCTGTGCGGTCCGCCGCCTCCGCCACAAGGGCGAGGGCCCTCAGGGTTGCCTCGCCGCCCGTCGGGGCCTTCGTGAGCGTCGTCAGGCCCCAGCCGTACGGGAACTGCGGATCGTACGACGTGTCGCCGACGTTGATCGGGAGCTGGGCCTCCGACTTGGGCCAGGTGACGGGGAGCTGACCGGTGAAGGCTCGCTTGCCGTACAGCACGTCCGCGACGCCGTCGCCCTCCGTGCCCGGCAGCCAGGAGGCGACGAGGGCATCGATGTGGGCGAGCCGGTCGCCGATCAGTTGTGGGCGGCCGGAGACGATCAGGACCGCGCACTTCATGGCGGCGCACACCTTGTCCACCGCGGCCTGGTCGGCGGCGGTCAGTTCCAGGTCGTTGCCGTTGCCCACATCGCCTTTGCCCTCCGCGTACGGGGTCTCGCCCACCACGACCACACCCACGTCGTAGCCGGACATCGGCGCCGAGGCGTCCTTCGAGTAGGTGACGTCACCGCCGGCGCGTCGCATTCCCTCCAGGATCGTCGTGCCGTCCGTGTGCTTCCCGGACGCGCCCTGCCAGGTGATCGTCCAGCCGCCGGTCTGGTTGCCGAGGTCGTCGGCGTTCGAACCGGCCACGTACACCTTCTGGGATGTCGCCAAGGGGAGTACGCCCGCTGAATTCTTGAGCAGGACCTGGGACTTGGCCGCGGCCTCGCGGGCGACCCCCCTGTGCGCGGCGGAGCCGATCTGTGACGCGCCGCTCGTGTCCGCATACGGCTTTTCGAAGAGGCCCAGTTTGAATTTCTGGGTGAGGATGCGTGATACGGCGTCGTTCACCCTCGCCTCGCTGACGCGGCCCGCCCGTACCTCGTCGACCAGCGTCGCGCGGAAGTCCTTGTAGGCGTACGGGACCATGATCATGTCCAGGCCCGCGTTGATCGACGTACGGACGTCGGACGCGTAGTCGCCGGGGATCTGGTCGATGGCCTGCCAGTCGCTGATGACGAAGCCGTCGAAGCCCATACGGTCCTTGAGCACGCCGTTGATCATGTCCGCGCGGGCGTGCATCTTCACCGGGCCCCGGCCGTCGCCGAGGATGTCGAGGGAGGAGTAGGACGGCATGACCGCGCCGATGCCGCGGTCGACCGCCGTTTGGTAGGGGGCCAGGTGGACGGCTTCCAGCTGCTGCCGGGTGACCTTCGTGATGCCCTGGTCGATGGTGTACGAGCCCGTCGTGGACGAGCCGTACTCCGTGCCGCCGTCGCCCACGAAGTGCTTCGCCGTGGCCAGGACCTTGTCGTTGTTCTTCAGGTCCTTGCCGTTGGGGGCGCCTTGCAGGCCCTGGATCATCGTCTCCATGGACTCGACGAGCGCCGGGTCCTCGCCGAAGGACTCGTACGAGCGGCCCCAGCGCTCGTCGCGGGTGACGCAGAGGCAGGGGGCGAAGTCCCACGGAACGCCGGTGGCACGGACCTCCGCCGCCGTCACCGCGCCGGTCCGCTCGGCGAGCCGGGGGTCACGGGTCGCGCCGATGCCGATGTTGTGCGGCATGATCGTCGCGCCGGCGAGGTTGTTGTGACCGTGCACCGCGTCCACCCCGTAGATCAACGGGATCTGGAACCGTGTCGCCTGCGCCCGGAGCTGGAAGGCGTCGATCATCTTCGCCCATGCCTCGGGGGTGTTGGGCGTCGGAGTCGAGCCGCCGCCGGAGAGCAGCGAGCCGAGATCGTACGTCGCGATGTCGCCCTGCGTGGTGAGCGCGCCGCGCTCGGCCTGGGTCATCTGCCCGGCCTTCTCCTCCAGGGACATACGGGACACCAGGTCGGCGACCCGCTTCCGCACGGGGAGCCTCGGGTCCAGGTACGGCAGTCCGTGGGCGTCGATGACGACCTGCGGGGTCTCGGCGGGGGCCTTCGCGCCGGTGACCGTGAGCTTGAGCGGGATCGTCTCGGCGGGTTCCGCGGACCTGTCGCGCAGCGTCGGGACCTGGATCGTGCGGGAGGTGCCGGACGTCGTGCCCGCCGGGAAGGTGATCTCGCCCTTGACCGGTGTGTAGTCCTTGCCGGGTTCGGCGGTGCCGCCCGCGCTCTCGTACGCGACGGTCACGGGTTCGTCGATCGGGACGGCCCCGGTGGTGGCGAGGGAGAGCTTCACCGCCGCCGTCGTGCCCTCCTTCACCGGGTAGACAGCGGCGTCGGTGGTGACGGAGGCGCGCAGGGACTGGTCGGCCTTGCCGTACAGCTCCACGTCGTCCATGGCGAACTGCCCCTTGACGCCGACCGGGAGCGTGATCGCGTACCCCCACATCTGGGTGAGGCCGAGGATCTGGTCGATGCCGCCGACGGGCTGGTAGTCCGTGCGGTAGGTGAAGTCGGTGAAGGGGATCTCGATCTGTTTCCAGCCGGTCCAGTCGTCGGTGAAGGACGTCGTCCAGAGTTCGGAGGCCTCGCCGTTGGCGCCGCCGTCCTTGATCTCGAAGCTCACCTTCTTGGCGTTGTTCTGGCCGTCCCACCAGAAGCGGATGCCCTTGTGCGCCGACCAGTCGTGGGCCGGCCGGTCGAAGGCGAAGTCGTGGGTGAAGCCGCCGTAGCCGCTGATGTCGTAGCTGCCGGTGAGGACCTTGGTGCCCTCGGGCGCGTCGGTGCGGGTGGTCAGGGCGAGGGCGGGCGGGTCGTCGGCGTCGCTGCCCCAGGTGAAGAGGCCGTCGGCGGGCGGGTTCGCGAAGGGCACCTCGCCCTCGAAGCGGTCGACCGGGACGGGGGCCGGCTCGTCCGCGCCGGCCGCTCGTGCGGACGCCAGCGGGAGCAGTGCGGTGAGCAGGGTGGCGGAGGCGAGCAGGGCGGTTCTTCGCATGGACCTTCCCTCTACTCTCAGAGTCCTCTCATGACTTAGATTACGCCGTGAGTTAACTGGCGGCCCGGGAAACCGTCAAGACTTCACGTCAGGACTGGTGCGGACCCGACTCACGTCCGGATCAGGGGCGTTGATCCTTCAAATTCTGAACGCGCACCCCCTTGACGCGTATACGAAGCCGTCATTTACTCACGCCTCGCACGCCTCCCATCCCCCACCTCCAGAAGGCGGCGTTCCATGAAGAGATACAGAAGATCGGCAGGACTGTTCCTCGCCGGGCTGCTCACCGCGGCCGGTTTCACGGCGGCGGCTCCCGCGCGAGCCGCCGGTGAACAGGTCACCGCCTGGCTGACCACGACGGACGACGACGGCGGGCGCCATGTCGTCCGCGGGCTGCAAGCCCAGACGCCGTTCGCCTTCCAGGCCGGCACCGGCGGCAGCGGCGAGAACATCACCGTCGACGAGAACACCCGCTACCAGACCTTCACCGGCGGCGGCGCGTCCTTCACGGACACCGCGGCCTGGCTGATGAACAGCAGCGGGGCGCTGTCGGGGGCCACCCGGGACGCGACGATGCGCAAGCTGTTCTCGCCGACGGAAGGGATCGGGCTGTCCTTCCTGCGGAATCCGATGGGTGCGTCCGATCTCGCCCGGTACGGGTACACGTACGACGACGTGCCCTCCGGGCAGACGGACCCGTCCCTCTCCTCGTTCTCGATCGCGCACGATCTGGCCGATGTGGTCCCGCTGACCAAGCAGGCGCTGCAGCTCAACCCCTCGCTGACCGTGATGGCCTCGCCGTGGACGGCGCCGGCCTGGATGAAGGACAGCGGGCAGCTCAACGGCGGCTGGCTGAAGTCGGAGGACTACGCGGCGTACGCCTCGTACTTCGTGAAGTACCTCCAGGCGTACCGGGACCAAGGGGTGCCGGTCTCGTACGTCACCGCGCAGAACGAGCCGACGTGCTGCTCGGGGTATCCGTCGATGAGCTGGAACGCGTCGGGGCTCGCGTACTTCACCAAGAGTGAACTGCTGCCGAAGCTGCAGGCGGCGGGGCTGTCCACGAAGGTGCTGGCGCACGACTGGAACTGGGACGTGTACGACTCGTACGCCGCCCAGACCGTCGACGACGCGGCGGTGCGGGCGCATCCGAACTTCGGGGGGATCGCCTGGCACGGGTACGGCGGGGACGTGGGCAAGCAGAGCGCCGTGCACGACCAGTACCCCGGGGTGGACGCCTTCGGCACCGAGCACTCCGGTGGCACCTGGATCGCCAACCAGCAGCGCGAGGACATGCTCAACATCGTCGACTACACGCGGAACTGGGCGAAGTCGGTGACGAAGTGGTCGCTGGCCGTGGATCAGAACCGGGGGCCGCACAACGGGGGGTGCGGGACCTGTTCCGGGCTGATCACCGTCCACAACGGGGATGGTGCGAGTGGGCAGGTCGACTACACGATCGAGTACTACACGATGGGTCATCTGACGAAGTTCGTGCGGCCGGGTGCTCAGCGGGTGGCCTCTACTGCGAGTGCGGCGGTGCCGAATGTGGCGTGGCGGAATCCTGACGGTTCGAAGGCGCTGATCGCTTACAACGACGCGTCGGCGGCGAAGACGGTGACCATCAACTGGGGCTCGCAGCACGCGACGTACTCGCTGCCCGGCAAGACGTCGGCGACCTTCACGTGGTCCGGGGCACAGGCGGGTGGGGGTGCGCAGTCGGGTGCCTTCGTCGGGCTCGCGGGCAAATGCCTCGATGTGGCGGGGGGTTCGTCGGCCAACGGTACGGCGGTTCAGCTGTACGACTGCAATGGCTCGACCGCTCAGCGATGGACGGTGATGGGGGACGGCTCGATCCAGGCGTTGGGCAAGTGCCTCGACGTCGCCTCGGCGTCCACCGCCGACGGTGCGAAGGTGCAGCTCTACGACTGCAATGGGACCGGGGCGCAGCAGTGGTCGTACAACGCTTCGACGGGTGACGTGGTCAATTCGGCGGCCGACAAGTGTCTTGATGTGACGGACAACTCGACTGCGAATGGGGCGCGGGCGCAGCTGTGGTCCTGCACGGGGGCGGCCAACCAGAAGTGGGCGCTGCGGTAGGCGCCGGGCGGGCTGGACGGTGCGACCCGGCGTTGAAAGGAGTCCCGGGCAAAAGCGCCCCGTAAGGGGCGCGGGGAATCGCGCGGGGAATCGCGCGGTCAGCCCGCACCGGCCCGCGGGCAAGCGAATCCGGGTGGGTGGGGATGTGGGGCGCAGCCCCGCCTCAGGGCTGCAGCCCTGCCTCAGGGGCGCGGGGAACCGCGCGACCAACCCCCACCCACCCGCAGCCGGACAAGGACCCCAGGGACGGGCATGGGCAGGGGCGGCGAGGGCGGGAACGCCCGACGCCGGCCCCTCCCCCGGCCCCAGGTCGACTACTCCGCCGGTTCCACCCCGGCCCGCAGCAAGCCGTACGTGTACGCGTCCTCCAGTGCCTGCCAGGACGCGGCGATCACGTTTTCCGCGACGCCCACCGTGGACCATTCGCCCGCACCGTCCGAGGTGGAGATGAGGACGCGGGTGGTGGACTGGGTGCCGTGCTTGCCTTCGAGGATGCGGACCTTGTAGTCCACGAGCTCCAGTTTGGCGAGCTGGGGGTAGATCATTTCCAGGGCGACGCGCAGGGCTCGGTCCAGGGCGTTGACCGGGCCGTTGCCCTCCGCCGTGGCGACGATGCGCTCGCCCTTGGCGAAGAGTTTGACGGTGGCTTCGTTGGCGTGGGTGCCGTCGGGGCGGTCCTCGACGATCGCGCGCCAGGACTCGACCTGGAAGTACTTGCGGGCCCGCCCCTCGGCCTCCTCGCGCAGCAACAGCTCGAAAGACGCGTCGGCCGCTTCGTACGTGTAGCCCTTGAGCTCGCGTTCCTTGACGCGTTCCACCACCCGGCCCACCAGCTCGCGGTCCCCGCCGAGGTCGATGCCGAGTTCCTTGCCCTTGAGCTCGATCGACGCACGGCCCGCCATGTCGGAGACCAGCATCCGCATGGTGTTGCCGACCCGCTCGGGGTCGATGTGCTGGTAGAGGTCCGGGTCGACCTTGATGGCAGAGGCGTGCAGGCCCGCCTTGTGGGCGAAGGCCGAGACGCCGACGTACGGCTGGTGTGTGGAAGGGGTGAGGTTCACCACCTCCGCGATCGCGTGCGAGATGCGCGTCATCTCGCGCAGGGCGCCCTCGGGCAGGACCTTCTTGCCGTACTTCAGTTCCAGGGCCGCCACGACCGGGAAGAGGTTCGAGTTGCCGACCCGCTCGCCGTAGCCGTTCGCCGTGCACTGCACGTGCGTCGCGCCCGCGTCGACCGCGGCGAGGGTGTTGGCGACCGCGCAGCCCGTGTCGTCCTGGGCGTGCATACCGAGCCGGGCGCCGGTGTCCGCGAGGACCGTGGCGACGACCGCCTGGACCTGGGCCGGGAGCATGCCGCCGTTGGTGTCGCAGAGGACGACCACGTCGGCGCCCGCCTCGGAGGCCGCGCGGACGACCGCCTTCGCGTACTCGGGGTTCGCGCGGTAGCCGTCGAAGAAGTGTTCGCAGTCGACGAAGACCCGGCGGCCCTGCTCTCGCAGATACGAGACCGTGTCCTGGACCATCTCCAGGTTCTCATCGAGGGTCGTGCGCAGCGCGAGCTCGACATGGCGGTCGTGGGACTTGGCGACCAGGGTGATCACCTGGGCGCCGGAGTCGAGAAGGGCCTTGACCTGCGGGTCCTCGCTCGCCTTGCCGCCCGCGCGGCGCGTCGCGCCGAACGCCACCAGTTGGGCGTGCTTGAAGTCGATCTCCTGCTGGGCGCGGGCGAAGAACTCGGTGTCGCGCGGGTTGGCGCCGGGCCAGCCGCCCTCGATGAAGCCCACCCCGAAGTCGTCCAGGTGCCGTGCGATGGCCAGCTTGTCCGCCACGGTGAGGTTGATGCCCTCACGCTGCGCGCCGTCGCGCAGGGTCGTGTCGAAGACGTGGAACGAATCGTCGAGCTCGCTGGTTTCGGTCATGGTGTTCGGCTCCTGATGTCAGATCTCGGTCTGTACCGGAATGACCGGCTCCACCGTCCTCCAATGATCCCTCGCGCTCCCTTCCCGGCTTGGGGTGGGCCAGGAAAACGAAAAACCTCTCGCGGGTGCGAGAGGTCTGCGCGCGGGTCGAGGACGACGATGCCCGCCCGTACGTGGTGGTACGTAGCGGTCACTGCGGACCGGCGCGCCTGCTGCCAATAATCATGGCGAACGAGAGCACGGGGGCAGTCTGGCACATAACGCCCCTGTGCTCACGGGGTGTCTCAGGATGTGAGCAGCGGGCTACTCCGTGCGAGGCTCGGCGCAGGCGGCGGACGAAGACGTCGGCGACGCCGTTGGTGTCCCCGGACACCAGTCCGGAGGCGGCGGAGGAGAAGACGACCCCCGTGTCGCTCAGCCACCCTCCGGTCGCTCCCGCGTCCACCCCGACGATCGTCCGGTCCGCCCCGCTGCGCAGGTCGCGCAGGTGGAGGGCCGACTGCACGTCGGCGTAGAGGAGTTGGCACCCGTCGGGGCTGACGGCTCGACCCGCGGTGCGCTCGATTTCATACAAACCGGGCGATTGATCGGCGGTCCGCGAAGGAAGAGAGCGGCGGTCCGCCAAGGAACGGCGAGCGGGAGTCAGCCGAGCGATTCGTCCAGAAATTCCCTTACATGGCGCAGGGTCTGCTCTCTGTCGGTACCGCGCAGTCCGATCGCCACATGGATGGAGAACCCGTCGAGCAGGGCCCGCAGCCGGGCGGCGAAACGGTCCGGGTCGACGGTCCGGAACTCGGCGCGCGACACACCCTCCGCGATCAGCGCCACCAGGTCCCGGTGCCAGGCGCCCTCGATGGCGACCTGCCGCTCGCGGGCTTCGCCGTCGGCGTTCTGCGAGCGGTTCCAGACCTCCAGCCAGAGCGTCCAGTGCGGGTCGCGGTGGCCGTCGGGGACGTACAGGTCGACGTACGCGTCGAGCCGTTCGCGAGCCGTCGCCGGTCGCGCCAGCAACCGGCCGCGCTCGGCGCCGAGCCGTCCCTCGCTCCACTCCAGCGTCTGCAGCAGCAGCTCGTCCTTGGAGTGGAAGTAGTACAGGAGATGGCCGCTGCTCATGCCGACCGCGCGGCCCAGGGCCGCCATCGTGAGCTTCTCCAGCCCGCGCTCGGCGATCATGTCCATGGCCGCGGCGAGGACGTCCTCGCGGGGAGGCGCGGCGTTGCGGCGCCGGGTCACGGGGCGGGCTCCCCGCGCACGACGGCGTCCGCGGGCGCCACACGGACCGCGTCCGGGACGAGCCGGGTCTCATAGCCCCCCGAGCAGTCGGCCGCGACGATGGCGACCTCCGCTCCACAGGTGCATACGCGGTTGACGCCTTGGTCCCCGCTCGGGCCGCAGCACCCGCCGAGGCGGGACGAGTCCGGGTGGAAGGCCAGGTCGACGACGTCCCGCGGATGCAGGACGTACGTGCCACGCGGCCCGGCGGAGAGCAGGAGGCCCCGTTCGTCGGACATCCACATCCCGCCGGGAACCGCCCCGTCGTAGGTGTCCCGATCCTCTTCCGGGCACGGCACGAACGGCGCCCCGTACGGCAGCGGGTCGACGACGTATGCCCCGCGCGGCAGGCGCGCCGGGCCGTGCCGCCGACCGTCCGGGCCGCGCCGTCCGTCCCATTCGGGGTATGCGGGCAGGGCGTCGAGCTGTCGGACGGGCTCGGTCAGCCGGCGCCCGCATGCGACGCAGAGCAGCACATTCACCCGTACGTTCTCCCCAGTCCCCGTAGCGATGCCTCCAGCGGTCCCGAAGCCCGTCTCAGATCCTCGGCTGCTGCTGGGTGATGCAGTGAATGCCACCGCCTCCGGCAAAGATCGTACGTGCGTCCACCAAGGTCACCGTCCGCTCGGGGAAGAGCCGGCGGAAGATCCCGGCCGCGAGCTCGTCGCGCGGGTCGTCGAAGCCGCAGAGCACCACGCCGCCGTTGCAGAGGTAGTGATTGATGTAGGAGTAGTCGGCCCAGTGGCCGTCGGCCTCCAGGACGGTCGGGGCCGGGACCTCGACGACTTCCAGCCGGCGCCCGCGCACGTCGGTCTGGGCCTTGAGCAGGCCGATGACCTCCTTCGTCACCTCGTGGTCGGGGTGCGCCGGGTCCGGCTGGGAGTGCGCGACGACGACTCCGGGGCGGGCGAAGGCGGCCACGATGTCGACATGGCCGAGTGTGCCGAAGCCGTGGGGAGGGTAGTCGCCGGTCAGTCCGCGCGGCAGCCAGATCGCCTTGCGGGTGCCGAGGTGGGCGTGGATCTCCGCCTCGACCTGCTCGCGCGTCCAGTCCGGGTTGCGCTCGGCGCCCAGCTGCACGGTCTCGGTGAGCAGCACGGTCCCCTCGCCGTCCACATGGATCGCACCGCCCTCATTGACCAGTTTCGAGGCGTACGTCTTCGCCCCGGCGAGGTCCGAGACATACGCGCCGATCTTGGCGTCGTGCTCCCAGCGGGCCCAGTCCTGGGCACCCCAGCCGTTGAACGTCCAGTCCACGGCGGCCAGTCCGCCCTTCCCGTCGGTGAGGAAGGTGGGGCCGATGTCGCGCATCCAGGCGTCGTCGAGTGCGCGTTCGACGGTGGCGATGTCCGGGCCGAGCAGCGCCCGGGCCCCGTCCGACTGGCCCGGCCCGCACACGACCGTCACCGGCTCGAACCGGCGGATCGTACGCGCCACCGCCGCCCAGGCCGCTCGGGCCTCCGCGAGGTCGTCCGGGTTGTCGAAGGTGGGGTTGGGGCCCGGCCACGCCATCCAGGTGCGCTCGTGCGGGGTCCACTCGGCGGGCATGCGGAAACCGTCGGCGGCAGGGGTCATGGGTGTTCCTTCGCTGGGAATGTGACACCTGAGGGGGATGTGTCACAAAAAGTAGAGGCGGTTGAGGGGGACCGAGTCGGCGGGCTCGGAGCGCAGGGGCTCGCCGTCGAGGGTGACCAGGCCGGTGCGCTGGTCGACGTCGACCGATCCCGTACGGGAGTTGAGGCGCAGGTCGGCGGGGCCGATCCCGCGGGTGCCGCGCACGGCGACCCTCCGTCGGCGCGTCGGCATGCGGTCGTTGCCCTGGTCGAGTGCGGCCTGCGCGACGAAGGCCACGGAGATCTCGGCGGGCGTCGCGCCGTGCGCCCCGAACTGCGGTCCCAGGACGAGGGGTTCGCAGGTGTCGGTGGCGGCGTTCGGGTCGCCGACGACGCCGTACGCCGGGAAGCCGGACTTCAGCACCAGTTGCGGCTTGGCACCGAAGAACTCGGGGCGCCACAGCACGATGTCGGCGAGCTTGCCGACCTCGATCGAGCCGACCTCGTGGGCGAGTCCGTGCGCGATGGCGGGGTTGATGGTGAGCTTGGCCAGGTAGCGCAGGACGCGCTCGTTGTCGTGGTCCGCGTCTGCCGGGGCGCCGCGCTCGGCCTTCATCTTTCCGGCCATCGCGAAGGTACGGCGTACGGTCTCGCCCGCGCGCCCCATGCCCTGCGCGTCCGACGAGGTGATCCCGATCGCGCCCAGGTCGTGCAGCACGTCCTCGGCGCCCATGGTCCCGGCGCGGATCCGGTCGCGGGCCATGGCCGCGTCGCCGGGCAGGTCGGTCTTCAGGTCGTGGACGGAGACGATCATGCCGTAGTGCTCGGCGACCGCGTCCCGGCCGAAGGGCAGGGTGGGGTTGGTGGAGGAGCCGATGACGTTCGCGACTCCCGCCATTTTCAGGACGTTCGGTACGTGGCCGCCGCCGCAGCCCTCGATGTGGAAGGCGTGGATGGTCCGGCCTTCGAGCACGCGCAGGGTGTCCTCGACCGACAGGCATTCGTTCAGCCCGTCGCTGTGCAGGGCGACCTGGACGTCGTGCTCCTCGGCGACACGCAGCGCGGTGTCGAGCGCGCGGGTGTGGGCACCCATGTCCTCGTGCACCTTGAAGCCACTCGCGCCGCCCTCCGCCAGGGCTTCGACGAGGGGGGCGGCGTCGGAGGACGAACCCCGGCCCAGGAAGCCGATGTTGACCGGCCAGGCGTCGAAGGCGTTGAAGGCGTGGCGCAGCGCCCAGGGCGAGTTGACGCCGACGCCCCACACCGGCCCGAACTCCTGGCCGATGATCGTGGTGACGCCGGAGGCGAGCGAGGCCTCCATGATGCGCGGCGACAGCAGATGGACGTGGGTGTCGACGGCTCCGGCGGTGGCGATGAGCCCCTCGCCCGAGACGATCGACGTCCCTGTACCCACCACCACATCCACCCCGTCGAGGGTGTCGGGGTTCCCGGCCCGCCCGATCGAGCAGATCCGTCCCTCGCGGATACCGATGGAAACCTTGCGGATCCCCTGGACCGCGTCGATCACGACCACATTGCTGATGACGACGTCGCAGGTCTCGCGGACGGCGGCGGCCTTGAGGTGCAGCCCGTCGCGGGCGGTCTTGCCGAACCCGGCGAGGAACTCGTCGCCGTATCGCTGGGCGTCGGACTCGACGCGGATGGTCAGCCCGGAGTCGCCGAGGCGGACGCGGTCGCCGGCGCGGGGGCCGTGGGTGGCGGCGTACTCATACGGATTCATCGTTCGGCCCCTTCGACCCCTTCGATCCCTTCACTCCTTCGGCCCCTTCGGCCCCTTCGACTTCCTGGGTGTCAGCTCCGAGATAACCGCAGGCCGATGCCCTCCGCAGGGCCTCCTCCTTCGCCCCCGGCGCGTCCAGCGGCCCGTCCACCAGCCCCGCGAACCCGATCGCGATCCGCTCGCCCCCGATGGGCAGCAGCCCCACCTCGGCGCTCTCCCCCGGTCCGAAACGCACGGAGGACCCGGCGGGGACCGCGAGCCGCATCCCGTACGCCACGGCCCGCTCGAAGTCGAGCCGCGGGTTGGCCTCGAAGAAGTGGAAATGCGAGGTGACGGAGACGGGCACGGCGGCGGTGTTGGTGACCGTCAGCCGCACGACCGCCGCGGGCTCGGCGTGCTCCGGCCCCGGCAGCAGTGCCCCCGGCGCCCGCTCCCCCAGCCCTCCGCCGATGGGGTCGGTCACCACCGCGAGCCGGGATCCGTCGTCGAAGACGGCCTCGACGTGCACCTCGGTGACGACGTCGGCGACGCCCGGCAGGACGTCGTCCGGGCCGAGCACGGCCCGGGCCGCCGCGATCGCCTCGGCGAGCCGGTGTCCGTCCCGGGCCGCCTCGCAGACGGTGTCGGCGATGAGGGCGGTCGCCTCGGGGACGTTCAGCCTGAGGCCCCTGGCCCTGCGGGCGCGGGCCAGCTCGGCGGCCCCGAAGAGCAGCAGCCGGTCACGTTCCGTGGGGGTCAGTCTCACGTCGCGACACCTCCTTGCCATCACTTGCCATCACTTGCATCGCGCGATTAGAGCGCCACTCTAACCATGAGATGCGGGAGCTGGAAGGATTGGGGTCGGAGCATTGCAGGCATCACATTGAACGTCGTTCTAAATATCAGGCGGCGATCAGGGGGAAACCAGCTTGACCTCCAGCAGGACCGCGACAAGGGCTACGGCCAGGGAGAAGAGGCGTTGGCACATCGGGCAGGACGACGGAGTCCCTGTCGCCGTGCACGAAGACCGAAGCGGTCCTCGGCTCAGCCCGCCTCCAGGCCGGGCAGGAACCGGCTCGCGCCGAAAGCGGGCTTCAGGTCGCTGAACCAGGTCGCGTCCTCGTCGTACGCGGCGAAGAACGGCCGGCCCACGAGCTCCGGGTCGCGGGCCTGGATGAGGTGGAGCACGAAGACCTTCTCGCCGGCCACCTCCGCCGTCCCGTCCACGCAGACCTTGCCGGGCATCGCCGACATGACCGGGCCGCGCACGGTCCGCGCGAGGCCGGACACCCGGGCGTAGGCGTCCCGGAAGATCTGGTGGCCGCGGGCCAGCGGCACCCCGAAGTAGCCCTGCGGGCCGGTGTCCCGCTCCACGAACTGGTAGTACGGCACGGCACCCAGCGCGCTCGTCTCGTTCCACAGCTCGGCCCACGCCTCGGCGCTGTCGTTGATGCCCCTGACCAGCGGGCCCTGGCAGCGGATCACCGCTCCGGTGTCCCGCACCCGGCGCATCGCCTCGCGCACGACCGGCGGCCGCAGCTCCTGCGGATGGGTGAAGTGGGCCATCAGCGCGAGATGGCGGCCGCTCGCGACCACCTTCTCGAACAGGCGCAGCAGATCGTCGGCGTCGCGGTCGGTGAGGAAGCGGTACGGCCAGAAGGCGAGCGCCTTGGTGCCGATGCGGATCGAGCGGATCGTGTCGATCTCCAGCAGCGGTTCGACGTAGCGGCGCAGCACCTCGGTGCTCATCACCATCGGGTCGCCGCCCGTGATGAGCGCGCTGGTGACCTCCGGGTGCGCGCGCAGATAGGCCGACGTGGCGGCGATGTCGTCGGTGGCGATGCGCAGGTCGGACTCGCCGACGAACTGGGGCCAGCGGAAGCAGTACGTGCAGTAGGCATGGCAGGTCTGGCCCTGACGCGGGAAGATCAGCACGGTTTCCGGATACTTGTGCTGGAGGCCGGTGAGGCGCTGCCCCTCGTACACGGGGACGTTGGCGTCGAGCTGGCCGGAGGGGTGCGGGTTGAGCTTCATCCGGATCTCGTGGGCCGCGCGCAGGACGTCGGCCTTGGGCGCCTCCTGGGCGAGCAGGTCCGCCATCTGCTTGAGGTCGGGCTCGGGCAACATCTCGGCCTGGGGAAAGGTCAGCCGGAAGATCGGGTCGTCGGGCACGGCCGACCAATCGATCAACTCGTCGACCACATAGGTGTTCGTACGGAACGGCAGGACCGCCGCCACGGCCCGCAGGGCGAGCCGCTCAGTGGCCGACAGGGACACGCGCCGCAGCAGGCCATCCAGGTCACGGGGCGTGAAGGCGCGAAATCGGGGACTCGCGTGCGGGGAGCTGGGGCTCGCGTGCGGAGCGGGGTGGAGCGCTGAACTCATATGTGCCGGGGCCTCTATTCCCTGACCAGGACCGGCGGCCGCAACTCGACGAAGGCGGCCGCCGACGCATCGTACTTCTCCGCGAAGTGCTGCATGAGCAGCCGGTGCAGCTCACTTTCGTCGTCCACGACGATCAGCTCGTGCGCGCCCGACCCGCTCAAGACATCGCTGAACGCGGAGAGTTGGTCGAGGCGGTGGCGGGCCATGTACGACACCAGGTCGTGCCCGGCGATGTACAGACAGTCGTCCACATGGACGAAGCGGCAGCTGAACTCCCGGCGGCCGTCGGTCGCGTCGACCAGGGTCACCGACAGATGGGTGAACCGCTCCATCGGTTTGCTCTGCTGCCACAGCTCGTCGAAGCGCTGCTCGACGAATGCGCCGAGCGGGGAGCGGACGGCGACCTCCAGCTGAACTCCCTCGCCGGAGAGGCGGCCGACGGTGAGGAAGGAGACCAGGGAGCGCTCGTCCCAGCGGTAGAGGGTCACGCCGGGCGAGGTCGAGCACAGGCGTACTTCGAGGAGCTGGCGGGAGTTCTCGTCGAGCCGGCGCGCGAACCGGTCCAGGGTCCGCAGGTTGCGCATGATGTCGCGGCGGATGTCGGCACTCTGCTCGCCCAGCTCACGGCCGCGCAGGATGACCGCGAGGGAGTCCGGGTCGAGGAGCAGTATCTGCACCCGGGCGCCGTGCCCGGTGGCCGCCTTGATACCGCGGAAGAGGCGCTCGGAGAACTGCGGGCCGAAGACGTTGGAGAAGGTGTCGAGGACTTTCACGTTCGAGGTCGAGCCGTAGACCTGGGCGCTGAACCACTCGTAGTCCAGCCGGGTGTGCTCGCGGACCCGGCCCTCCTGGGCTCGGCTGATCAGCGGGCCGATCACGAAGACGGTGACGACGACGCCGACGATGTCGGTGCCGAGGTTGAGGGTGAGGTTCTCCTCGTAGTTGTCCATCCCCTCGCTGCGCCAGAGCAGGAGCGCGGCGGCGACGGCGAGAAGGACGAGGACCGTGAGGCTCTGTGGGCGGCGCGGGGTGCGCAAGGTGCGCAGCAGCCGGCGCAGTCGGGGTATCGGCGACCGTGCGCTCACCTGCGCTCCCTCTCTCCGTGGCCGTACGGGCGCACGGGAGGGCACGCTCCCCCCGTGGAATCTGTGGATACCCGCGCCGAGGAGGCGTTACGCGTCGAACGAACTGCCGGTCCCCACGCTCCGGTTGGGGAGGCGGGGACCGGCGGGACGGGTGGGGTGCCGGTGGTCGAAGGCCGACGGGTGCGAGCGGCTGCTCTAGCCCAGCGGATGCATCCAGCCGTGCTTGTCCTCGCTGACGCCACGCTGGATGTCGAGGAGCGCCTCGCGCAGCTTCAGGGTGACCTCGCCGGGCTCGCCGCCGGACTGCTGCCACTCGGCGCCGGCGCGCTTGACGGTGCCGACGGGGGTGATGACCGCCGCCGTGCCGCAGGCGAAGACCTCGGTGAGGGTGCCGTTCTCCGCGTCGCGCTGCCACTGGTCGATGGAGACGCGGCCCTCCTCGGAGGTGTAGCCGAGGTCGCGGGCGACGGTGAGCAGGGAGTCGCGGGTGACACCCTCCAGGATGGAGCCCGTGAGGGACGGGGTGATGATCTTGTCCCCGTACACGAAGTACAGGTTCATGCCGCCGAGCTCCTCGATCCACTTGTGCTCGACCGCGTCGAGGTAACAGACCTGGTCGCAGCCCTTGGCGGCGGCCTCGGCCTGGGCGAGAAGGGAGGCCGCGTAGTTGCCGCCGGTCTTGGCGTCGCCCATGCCGCCGGGGACGGCGCGCACCCGGTCCTCGGAGAGCCAGATGGAGACGGGCTTCACACCGCCCGCGAAGTAGGCGCCGGCCGGGGAGGCGATGACGAGGAAGAGGTACTCGTTGGCGGGCTTCACGCCCAGGCCGACCTCGGTCGCGATCATGAACGGGCGCAGGTAGAGGGACTCCTCGCCGCCGTGGGCCGGGACCCAGCCGCGGTCCTGCTGGACGAGCACGTCACAGGCCTCGATGAACGTCTCCACCGGCAGCTCGGGCATGCCGAGCCGGCGCGCGGAGGCCTGGAAACGCCGGGCGTTCTTGTCCGGGCGGAAGGTGGCGACGGAGCCGTCGGGCTGGCGGTAGGCCTTGAGGCCCTCGAAGATCTCCTGCGCGTAGTGCAGGGTCATGTTCGCGGGGTCGAGGGAGAGCGGGCCGTACGGAACGAGCTGGCCGTCGTGCCAGCCGCGGCCCTCGGTCCACTTGATCGTCACCATGTGGTCGGTGAAGTGGCGGCCGAACCCGGGGTTGGCGAGGATCGCCTCGCGCTCCGCGGCGGAGCGGGGCTGCGAAGAGGGCTTGAGCTCGATCGTGGGCGTCGTCATGTGGTTGTCCTTCACCGGTTGTGTGTGACGGGCCGCGCTCACGCCTGTACTGCCAGTGGCCAGTGCTAGGACGTCCGAGCATTCCCTCATTCCCGCGGCTCCGCGTTCGATTATCGCGTGCGCGGAGCTATGGACGAAACGGTGTGAATGCGGCCCAGGGGATGTGCCCAGTGGTTGATGGTGACACCCGGCGAGGGCATAAGAAAAGCCGCCGGGTGCGGATGCGACCCGGCGGCTCCTACGAGAGGTGAGTGGCGCGGGGTCAGCCGGCTACTCGTACGGCGAGGGCGTCGCCGATTTCCTCGGTGCTGCGGGCGGGCCCGCCGACGCGCTCCGCGAGGTCGGCGGAGACGGCGTCCTCGATGCGAACGGCCTCGGCCTCGTAGCCGAGGTGGCGCAGCAGGAGCGCGACGGACAGGACGGTGGCGCTGGGGTCGGCCTTGCCCTGGCCCGCGATGTCGGGCGCCGAGCCGTGCACGGGCTCGAACATCGAGGGGAACTCACCGCTCGGGTTGATGTTGCCGGAGGCGGCGACGCCGATGCCACCGGAGACGGCCGCGGCGAGGTCGGTGATGATGTCGCCGAACAGGTTGTCGGTGACGATCACGTCGAAGCGGGCGGGGTCCGTGACGAGGTAGATCGTCGCGGCGTCCACGTGGATGTAGTCGGTGGTGACCTCGGGGAACTCCTCGGCCACCTTGTTGAAGACGTTCGTCCAGAGGTGGCCCGCGAAGGTCAGCACGTTGTTCTTGTGGACCAGCGTCAGCTTCTTGCGGGGGCGGGCCTGGGCGCGGGCGAAGGCGTCGCGGACGACACGCTCGACGCCGAAGGCCGTGTTGACGGAGACCTCGGTGGCGACCTCGTGCTCGGTGCCCTTGCGGATCGTGCCGCCGTTGCCCGTGTACGGGCCCTCGGTGCCCTCACGGACCACGACGAAGTCGATCTCCGGCTGGCCCGCGAGCGGGGTGGCGACACCCGGGAGGAGCTTCGACGGCCGCAGGTTGACGTGGTGGTCGAAGGCGAAGCGGAGCTTGAGCAGGAAGCCGCGCTCCAGGACGCCGGACGGGACCGAGGGGTCGCCGATCGCGCCGAGCAGGATCGCGTCGTGCTGCTTGAGGGCGTCGAGGTCGGCCTCGGTGAGGGTCTCACCGGTGGCGTGGTAGCGCTTGGCGCCGAAGTCGAACTCCTTGGTCTCCAGCTTCACATCCTGCGGAAGGACGGCGGAGAGCACCTTCAGCCCCTGGGCCACGACCTCCTGGCCGATGCCGTCACCGGGAATCACTGCGAGATTGATGCTGCGAGACATGAAGGCACCGTACTCCGTGTCCCATGGAATGACACGCGGTGTCCGCCATCCGGACGGTGTCGGGGGTCGTCATCCGGACGCGGTCGGGTGCCACGGTGCGGACGCGGTCGGGCGCCTCGGTGCGGACGGAGTCGGGTGTCGTGGGACGTTTCGTCGGCTTGCGTTCACCCCTACGTATGGCGGGCGTTGGGACTTGCTGGGAAATTCACCTTCATGGACACCCCTGACGTCGGCATCCCGGAGCAGCTCGTCCGCCGGATGAGCATGGCGGAGCAGTACGAGTACCTGCGCACGAAGCTCACCCGGCGCCGCGCGCTGGTGACGGCGGGCGCGTTCGCGGGCGGCGGGCTGCTGGCCGGCTGCTCGACCGCGTCCTCGACCGCGTCCTCGACTTCGGCGTCGACCGCCTCGAAGGCGAGCCTCGCCACCGGGCAGGTGCACGGTTCCGTCATCACCCCCTTCGGCCGCCACCTCGCCTTCGGCGGCGACCCGAAGACCCAGATGCGGATCTCCTGGCAGGTGCCGCTCGCGGTCAGGAAGCCGTATGTGCGGGTGGGCCTGCATCCCGGGGAGCTGAGCCGGAAGATCGAGGCCGAGGTCCGCGCCCTGCACACGCCGGGGGTGCAGGGCGTGCGCCTGGCGCTCGATCAGTACTACCTGCACGCGGCCCTGGACGGCCTGCGGCCCGGCACGACGTACTACTACGGCGTCGGCCACGACGGTTTCGACCCGGCCTCCCCGCAGCGCGGGTCGACGATCGGCTCCTTCCGTACTGCGCCGGCCGGCCCGCAGCGGTTCACGTTCACCGCCTTCGGCGACCAGGGCGTCAGCTCGGCCGCGCTCGCCAACGACCGGGTGCTGCTGCGCCAGAAGCCCGCCTTCCACCTCCACGCGGGTGACATCTGCTACGCGGACGGGACCGGTCGCGGCAAGAAGACGGACGGCTTCGACCCCGGGTACTGGGATCTGTTCCTCAAGCAGACCGAGCCGGTGGCGAAGTCCGTGCCGTGGATGGTGACGACCGGCAATCACGACATGGAGGCCTGGTACTCACCGGACGGCTACGGCGGCCAGGCGGCCCGCTTCTCGCTCCCGGACAGCGGCTTCGACCCGCGGACGGCGCCGGGCGTCTACTCCTTCACGTATGGCAACGTCGGCGTCGTGGCGCTGGACGCGAACGACGTGTCGTACGAGATTCCCGCGAACCTGGGCCACACGGGCGGGAAGCAGACGAAGTGGCTGGACAAGAAGCTGCGCGAGCTGCGCTCCTCGGCGTCGGTGGACTTCATCGTGGTCTTCTTCCACCACTGCGCGTACTCGACGTCCGCGCACGCGTCCGACGGCGGGGTGCGCGCGGAGTGGCTGCCGCTGTTCGCGAAACACCAGGTGGACCTGGTGATCAACGGGCACAACCATGTGTACGAGCGGACCGACGCCATCAAGAACGGCGCGGTGGGCCGGCCGGTGCCGGTCGGCGGCTCGACGGATCCGACCCGGGACGGGATCGTGTACGTCACCGCGGGCGGGGGCGGCAAGGACCTGTACGGCTTTCCGTCGGGCGTGAAGGACAGCTACGAGGGGCACGTCGGCCGCCACGAGTCCGTGAGCAGCTTCCACTGGACCAAGTCGCAGGACCAGCAGCGGGAGACCGTGGAGTGGTCCCGGGTGCGGTACGCCGGCTTCTCCTTCCTCTCGGTGGAGGCGGAGGCGGGCACGGCGCCCCGGCTCAAGGTGTCGGCGCTCGCGGAGAGCGGCAAGCGCATCGATCACTTCGAGGTGCGGCGCGGGGCCTGAGCACCGGGGCTCTGGCCCGCGCCGCACCCCGTGCGGGCGCGGCTCCCGGCATATGAGGTGGTGCGGACGGGTGTCAGTGACCCGTCGCGCCGCCGTTGTCCCTGCGGTCGAGGGCGCGCTGGAGGGCGGCGGCAGCGTTCTTGCGGTCGGACTCGCTCGTACGGGACACGTGGCGGACTCGGCGGACGATCGTCTCGGCCATGATGAATCGACTCCTTGCCTCCGGAATGACCCAAAGCGGACCACCGGAAGTGCGGTGAGGGAGGGATACGAGACTCCCCCACTGTCTTAAGGGCGTGGGAGGGGTCCCCAGAGGCCGGGGAGCGGTGCCGCAGGGGTTGCCTGCCAAGGGCTCCGGCTCACGACCGCCATTCGCTGGGTCCAGCGAGACGTTCGGCTCCTACAAAGCTAAGTGAGGATGGAGCATCTGTCTCCACGATTACTCGGACTTCCTACTATCTGAGACGGTGGACTGGGTCACCGATTGAGTCACCCGACCCTGACCTGGGGGAACGGCCGAGCCGGCGTCGTGTCCCGCCTCTCGCGAGCAGGGCGACCGCTCGGCTCGACCACGAGGTCCGCTTGGACGAGTTCGGCCTGCAGGTGGTCAAAGACTGGCTGGTCGAGCGCCACCGCCGCCGGCCACTGAGTACCAACCCGCATCCACCCAGGCGTGGGCCTTACTGACGCCGCTGGCCAAGGACACAGAACTCGTTACCTTCGGGGTCTGCCAATACAACCCACGATTGATCACCCTGGCCGATATCAACACGCTGGGCGCCATGAGCCACCAGACGAGCCACCTCGGCGTCCTGGTCATCAGGCCTGAAGTCGAGATGCAGTCGGCTCTTAGCCTTCTTGCTCTCATCAAGCCGGACGAAGTCCAACCCCGGCAGGCGATCCGGCTCCGGGCGGATCTCGAACTCCTCATCAGAGGAATGGACCACAACCCAACCAAGAGCCGTAGCCCACCACTGCCCCAAGGCCACCGGATCTACCGAGTGAACAACTACCTGCTCCCATTCCAAGGTCATCCGCCGAGCTTAGACCTGCCAGGGCTTCGAAGAACAGGCACTCAGGCCTCCCTCACCGGGCTGAACCCGAGCACCTTTCCCCCCCTCGCGAAGCCACCGCCACCCGCAGGTTCGGCACACACCAGCGTTCAGATTCCGCGAACCCGCTGGTTTCGGTGTACGGCTGCGGCTGCTGCCCGAGGGCGAGGAGGACCCGGCGGATCCGCGCACCCATGTCGACCTGGACGTGGGCGAGTTGCCGGACCGCTGCCGCACGATGTGCGCAGCTCTCCGCTGCACGAGCACCGGATGGTGGCGCTGGAGATTCCGCTGGACCTGCCGAGGTTCGCGTCGGGCCAGGCGTGGACGTACGGCTGGACACGGATCCGGCGCATCGGTGGCTACGGGCGGCGCTGGCGCGGGTGGCGGAGGAGGTCAGGCGTGTCGTCGCCGCGCCGGAGCGAGGGCGACGGTCACAGCACGTCTCCGTCCCGCCAGTCGAAGACCAGCTCGTCGGCGGTACGTTCGCGGGCGCGGACCGCACGGTCGACGTACCGATGCGGCTGGGCGCGGGCCGCTGACTGGCGCAGACGCCGACGGACGGCCCGTCGGGCCTGGCGCGCGAGACGCACGCCGACCAGATCGCACGGCTCATGCGCGACTTCCTCGACCGGCACCTGACGACGGCCCACGGCCGAGCGGCGGATCGCCCACACGACTGATCATCCGCGCGGCATGCGGCATCGGCCCCGGCATGGGGAACGGTGACGTCATGAGCGACACGACCAAAGCACTGCTCGAGGGCGGCCCGGACGATCTGCCCGAACGGATCGTCCCGATCCCGCCCCCCGGAACGGATGTGAAGATCGAGTTGCGCAATGGATACGAACACTTCAGGGCGACCCCACGCCACGCGGACACGCCGGAGGGCAGGCTGCCCGTGTACGAGTGGTGGGAGCGGACGGAGTTCCCCGGGTAGCGCCACGTCCGGCGCGGCCAGGGGGCTTCTGGCGGATCACCGCACCGCCGCCGTCACCGCCTCCCAAAAGCCCTTCGGGTCCTCCACCCACGGCAGGTGCCCGGCCTCCGGCAGGACCACCCGCCGTACGTCCGGCAGGGCCCGCTCCAGCGAGTCCACCGCCGAGCGCGGCCGGATGTCCCGGGCCCCGTCGACGATCAGCACGGGCAGGTCGAGCTCCCGGCAGGCGGCGTACAGCTCCGGCGTGCCCCAGGCCCGACTCCGCTCCTCATTGAAGGCCTTGCCGCACGCGGTGTTGATCCCGAACCAGGGGTCGGCCATGTGTCCGGCATGCTCCAGGGCCCGTTCGCGGTCCTCGAACTCGGCCGACCACCGCAGCACGGCGCTCTCCCGTTCCTCCGCCTCGGACCGCCCCGGACGGTCCGTCAACTCACGCCAGCGGGCGAGGCGTTCGGGGCGCTCGCCCAGCCGGGCGAGGAGGTTCGCCCGATAGCCACCGAACCAGTCGGCGTCGGGCCCGATCCCCGTACCGCTCACATAGACCAGCGCGTTCACCCGCTCCGGATGGGCCAGCGCATAGCTCAGGGCCAGCTGCGCGCCCCAGGAGTGGCCGAGCAGCGTCATCCGCTCCAGCCCGAAGTGCCGCCGTACGGCGTCCAGGTCGGCCACGAAGCACTCGCTCGTCCACGGCCCGTCGCTCCGCTCCGACCGTCCACCGCCGCGCTGGTCCCAGCGGTGCACGGTGGACCGGTCCGCCAGTACCCCGGCCACGTCCTCGAACATGTCCCACAGACCGGGCCCGCCGTGGCACAGCACCAGCGGCGCGCCCCTGCCCGATCGCTCCGCCCACAGCCGTACCCCGTCATCGGCGGTCACCGTCTCCACACTGGTCATGGGGTCAGTCTGCCCGCGCGGGCACGCGAACGGGCCAGGTCCGAAGAGACCTGGCCCGTGGTGCGCGCGGGGATGTCAGCCCATGTGCGGGTACGTGTAGTCGGTCGGCGGGACCAGGGTTTCCTTGATGGCGCGGGTCAGCGTCCAGCGCATCAGGTTCTGCGGGGCGCCCGCCTTGTCGTTGGTGCCCGAGGCGCGGCCGCCGCCGAAGGGCTGCTGGCCGACGACGGCGCCGGTCGACTTGTCGTTGATGTAGAAGTTGCCCGCCGCGTAGCGGAGCTTCTCCATCGTGTACGCCGCCGCCGCGCGGTCGCCCGAGATGACCGAGCCGGTCAGCGCGTAGTCGGACGCCGACTCCATCTGGGTCAGCATCGCGTCGTAGCTCTCGGCCGAGCTGTCGTCGTACACGTGCACGGCCAGGAACGGGCCGAAGTACTCCGTCTTGAAGACCTCGTTCTCCGGGTCCGAGCACTCGACGACGGTCGGGCGCACGAAGTAGCCGACCGAGTCGTCGTACGAGCCGCCCGCGACGATCGTGCAGGTCGGGTCGGCCTTGGCACGGTCGATGGCCGCCTTGTTCTTGGCGAACGCGCGCTCGTCGATGACCGCGCCGACGAAGTTCGCCAGGTCGGTGACGTCACCCATGGTCAGGTAGTCGACCTCGGCCGCGAACTCCTCCTTGAAGCCGGAGTTCCAGATGGAGGCCGGGATGTACGCGCGGGAGGTGGCGGAGCACTTCTGGCCCTGGTACTCGAAGGCACCACGGGTCAGGGCGGTCTTCAGGACCGCGCGGTCGGCGCTCGGGTGCGCGACCAGGAAGTCCTTGCCGCCGGTCTCGCCGACCAGACGCGGGTACGAGCGGTACTTCTCGATGTTGTTGCCGACCGTCTTCCACAGGTACTGGAAGGTCTTGGTCGACCCGGTGAAGTGGATGCCCGCGAGCTCGCGGTGCTCCAGCGCCACCTTGGAGACCTCGATGCCGTCACCCGTGACGAGGTTGATGACGCCCTTGGGGAGACCGGCCTCCTCCAGCAGCCGCATGAGGAGAACGGCCGCGTGGGTCTGTGTGGGGGACGGCTTCCAGACGACGACGTTGCCCATCAGCGCGGGCGCGGTGGGCAGGTTGCCCGCGATCGCCGAGAAGTTGAACGGCGTGATCGCGTAGACGAAGCCCTCCAGCGGGCGGTGGTCGAGACGGTTCCAGACGCCCGGCGAGTTGGCCGGGGGCTGCTCGGCGAGGATCTGGCGGGCGTAGGCGACATTGAAGCGCCAGAAGTCGACCAGCTCGCAGGGACAGTCGATCTCGGCCTGCTGGGCGGTCTTCGACTGGCCGAGCATGGTGGAGGCGGCCAGCGTCTCGCGCCAGGGGCCGGCCAGCAGCTCGGCGGCGCGCAGGATGATCGCGGCGCGGTCGTCGAAGGGCATCGCGCGCCAGGCGGGCGCGGCGGCGAGGGCCGCGTCGATGGCGTCCTGGGCGTCCTGCTGGGTGGCGTGCGCGCCGGTGCCGATGACGGCCTTGTGGTTGTGCGGCTGCACGACCTCGAAGCGCTCACCGCCACCGAGCCGCTTCTCGCCGCCGATCGTCATCGACAGCTCGATCGGGTTCTCGGCCAGCTCCTTGAGCTTGGCCTCCAGGCGAGCGCGCTCGGGCGAGCCGGGCGCGTAGCCGTGCACCGGCTCGTTGACGGGGGTGGGGACCTGGGTCACAGCGTCCATGAGCTACCTCTTCCGAGTGAATCCCTGACTTCAGCCGGGAGAACCGAAGCCGTGTGCGTATGTTGGTCGGCGGTCAGGGCTTGACCGTCACGAGCTCGCTGCGGCGGGCGAGGGAGAAGCCCCCACGGGGGCGGAGTCACAAGTTCCGTAACTCCTTTCCGGAGCCGGGTCGGCTCAGCCGACCGACGGGCGGTAGCTGCCGTTACCCAGGATGTACCCGGATGCCGACAGCTACCGCTCAGCCCTTGGTGAGGATCGAGCGGGCGAAGAAGAGGAGGTTCGCCGGCTTCTCCGCCAGGCGCCGCATGAAGTAGCCGTACCAGTCGGTGCCGTAGGCGGTGTAGACGCGCATGCGGTGGCCCTCGGCGGCGAGCCGCAGGTGCTCCTCGCTGCGGATGCCGTACAGCATCTGGAACTCGTACTCGTCGAGCTTGCGCCCGGCCCTGCGCGCCAGCTCCTGCGCGATGGAGATGAGCCGCGGGTCGTGGGAACCGATCATCGGGTACCCCTCGCCCTCCATCAGGACGCGCAGGACACGGACGTACGCCTTGTCGGTCTCGGACTTGTCCTGGTACGCGACCTCGGCGGGCTCCTTGTAGGCGCCCTTCACGAGGCGTACGCGGCTGCCGCTCGCGGCGAGGCGGCGGGCGTCGGCCTCGGTGCGGTACAGGTAGGCCTGGATGACGCAGCCGGTCTGTGGGAAGTCCTTCCGCAGCTCCTCGTGGATGGCGAACATCGAGTCGAGGGTGGTGTGGTCCTCGGCGTCCAGGGTCACGGTGGTCCCGATGGCGGCGGCGGCCTCGACGACGGGGCGCACGTTGGCGAGGGCCAGCTCGTGACCGCCCTCAAGCGCCTGCCCGAACATCGACAGCTTGATCGACATCTCGGCCTTGGTGCCGAGGTCCAGCTCCTTCAGGTGCTCGATGAGCTCCAGGTACGCGTCCCGGGCGGCGAAGGCCTGCTCGCGGGTGGTGATGTCCTCGCCGACGACGTCGAGGGTGACTTCCAGACCCTTGGCGACGGCGTCCTGGACGACCGGGACGACCTGGTCGACGCTCTCACCGGCGATGAAGCGGGCGACCACCTGCTTGGTACCGGGGGCCGCCGACACGAAGCGACGCATCCGGTCACTGCGCGACGCGGCGAGTATCACGGGACCCAGCACGGGGCACCTCCACAACAAGGCGAGCAGAAGGCCGCATCCCGACCATTCGGGTACGGCACGGGGAACCACCGTGAAACCTAAGGATCTCTCCGATCCTGGGCCATCGACACCTGTCACGCATCCGTGCCCTGGATCTCAGACAGATGTATGAAGGCCTGCGGAATTGCGCGAGAATGCCCGGGTGAGCGGCGAATACAGGGATCACAGAGATCACCGGGATCACCGAGGCGACCACGGCGGCTATCAGGAGCTGGTCGACGAGATCTCGGCGCTCCTCGGCGTGCCCGCGACGCTGGAGAACCGGGACTTCGAACTGATCGCCTTCGGCGCGTACGACAGCGAGGGCGAGCTCGACGAGTCGGCCCTCGACCCCGTGCGCACCCGTTCGATCCTCACGCGCCGCTCCACGGCCGCGGTCCGCACCTGGTTCGAGGGCTTCGGCATCACCCGCGCGACGGCACCCGTGCACATCCCGCCCACCCCCGAGGCGGGCGTCTACCGGGGCCGGATCTGCCTTCCCGTACGCCATCGGGGTGTCGTCCTCGGCTATGTGTGGCTGCTGGAGGACGACCCCGGCCCGTCCGAGGCGCAGCTCTCCGCGGCGATGGACGTCGCCGCCCGCATCGGCGACCTGCTCGCGGACGAGGCGCAGGCGGGCGCGGACCTCACCCGCGAGCTGCGAGCAGTCCTCACCGCCGAGCGCGGCTGGCAACGGGACATGGCGGTGGCCGAGCTGCGCACCGCCCTCGGCCCGCGCGGCGACGGCCTGCACACGGTGGTGTGCGTCGCCCCCTGGCTCTCCGCCGACCCGGACGACGCCCCCTCGGTCCGTACGGTGCCGGGCGCGACCGCGCTGTGCACGGTCCCGTGGGGGGCAACCGGCCAGAGCCTGGCCCTCGTCATACGGCTGCGCTCGGCGGATGTACTGACTCCGGCACTCGCGGCGGCTACACGCTTCGTACGAGAGGCGGAGGGGGAGCGCGGGGGCGGGCAGGGAGCGGGGGCGTCCCGGTCTTCTCGGTCTTCCGGGGCGTCCGGAACAGCAAAGGCTGCCCTAACCCCAAAGGCTCCCGGGACCGCCGGGACGACGGTGGCCGCCGGAGTCGCCGGGGCCCGGGTGGGCCTTGCCGAGCTGGGGGCCGCCTGGCAGGAGGCGTCCGCCGCCGCCCGCGCGGTCCACGCGGAGCCGCGCCTCGGCCCGGTCGCCGAGTGGGCCTCCATCGGTCCGTTCCGCCTCCTCACGGCCCTCCCCCCGGAGGCGGCCCACGACCCCGCCGTCCGCACCCTCCTCTCCCCCGCCCACCGCGAACTCGCCCGCACCGCCGAGGTGTTCCTCGACTGCGCGGGCCAGGCGGGCCGCACGGCGGCGGAGTTGGGCATCCACCGGCAGACGCTCTACTACCGCCTCTCCCGCGTCGAGCAGCTCACCGGCCTCGACCTGGACGACGGCGAGGACCGCCTGCTGCTGCACATGGCGTTGAAGGGGGCACGGCTGTAAGGCCTGTGCGCGGTGACCAGCCGTAGGGTATGCCGTCGAAACGCTCACCACGGGCTCAGGTAACGGACCCCGTCAGCTGTACGGCGAGACGGTGCCGGACCCCTGGCGAGCGGCCCTGCGCCGGTCCCTGCGTACCGCGATGCACGAGCCGACGCCCAGCCCAGCACGGACAATCATTGATGATGACGGACCGCGTGCTCAAGATGCGCGACGGCGGACTCGTGGGCGGTTGACGCCTCACCCCCGCGAACCGGTCGCCGCCTCGATCACCCGTCGCAGCCCCTCCGTGAGGTCGTCCGCCGTGGACGCGCTCGCCGGGTCGAAGAGCCACTGCACCATCAGGCCGTTGAGCAGCGCCTGGTAGAAGCCGCCGAGGGACTGGACGGTGCGCTCGTCGAGCGTCTCCTCGTCCAGGCCCGTGAGCATCGCGACGAGCCCGGACCGTCCCTCGATCTGCGCCTTCGCCATGAGGTCCCGCAGCTCCGGAACCCGCTCCCCCTGCGTCACGATCTCCATGCTGGCCGCCCAGACGGGCCGGAACTCCTCGAAGGACTCCAGCATCCGCGCCCACACGCTGTGGAACCGCTCCACGGAACCCCCGGGCGTGTCCTCGTGCTCCGGATGATGGACGGACTTCTCGCCCCACTCCTGCACCAGCTCCACGAAGGCCTGCGTCAGCAGCGCGTCCTTCGACCCGTAGTGGTAGCCGATGGACGCCAGGTTCGTCCCGGACTCCTTCACGATGTCGCGCGCCGTCGTGCGCACGAACCCCTTCTCCAGCAGGCAGCGCTTGGCGCCTTCGAGCAGATCCTCACGGTGTCCCATGCGGGTCAGCGTACCTCCGATACAGACAACCGTCCCAGACGCTCGTTCTAAACGATCGTTCTAAACAACCGTACTAGACAAGCGTTTAAGACGTCCGTACAGTCCCTGTCATGACGAACTCGACGCACTCGACGAGCACCACCCCCGCACCCGGCGGCGGCCTCGCCGGCCGCCGCGAATGGACCGCCCTCGGCGTCCTGATGCTTCCGCTGCTCCTCGTCTCGATGGACGTCTCGGTCCTCTACTTCGCGATCCCCGCGATCAGCGCCGACCTGGAGCCGAGCGGCACCCAGCAGCTGTGGATCTTCGACATCTACGCGTTCGTGCTCGCCGGCCTGCTGATGACGATGGGCTCGCTCGGCGACCGCATAGGCCGCCGCAAGCTCCTCCTCTTCGGCGCCGCCGCCTTCGGCGCGGCCTCGGTCATGGCCGCCTACGCGAACAGCGCCGAGACGCTGATCGCGGCCCGCGCGGTCCTCGGGATCGGCGGTGCGACCCTGATGCCGTCGACGATGGCGATCATCCGCACGATGTTCTCGGACCCCGGACAGCGCGCGAAGGCGATCGGCCTGTGGTCCGGCATCATGACCGGCGGTATCGCGCTCGGTTCGGTGATGAGCGGAGTCCTCGTCGAGTACTTCTGGTGGGGCTCGGTCTTCCTCGTCAACCTGCCCGCGATGGCGCTGCTGCTGGTCCTCGGCCCGATCCTGCTCCCCGAGTCCAAGAACCCGGAACCGGGCCGTTTCGACCTGCTCAGCGTGCCGCTGTCGATGGCCGCCGTACTGCCCGTCATCTACGGCGTGAAGGAAATCCCGTCCGAGGGCTGGAAGTTCGAGTACGGCGCCTCGATCATCGTCGGTCTCGTCTTCGCCGCGCTCTTCGTCCAGCGGCAGCGCACCGCCAAGTCCCCGCTGATCTCCCCCGAGTTGTTCCGGGGCCGGGGATTCGCGCCCGCCGTCGTGCTCAACCTGGTCTCCGCGTTCGGGATGATGGGGTCGGCGTACTTCACCACGCAGTACCTGCAGTCGGTCCTCGGCAAGAGCTCCATGGAGGCCGCGCTGTGGTCACTGCTGCCGACGGTCCTGGTCGGGGTCGCCGCGCCGGTCGCCGCGCAGCTGGTGCAGAAAGGCGTCCACCGCGCCCACGTCGTCTCCGGCGGCTTCGTCCTCGCCGCGTGCGGCTACGGTCTGCTGGCCCTCACCGGAACCGACTCGATGTGGCTGGTCCTCGCCGGTGCCGGTGTCCTCGCCTCGGGGATCGTCACCGTGATGTCCCAGATGATGGACCTGGCGCTGGGCACCGTGCCCGTCGGCAACGCGGGCGCCGCCTCCTCCCTGCTGGAGACGGGCGCCGAATTCGGCGGCGCGCTCGGGATGGCGGTCCTCGGCTCCATCGGTACGGCGGTCTACCGCCACGAGATGCCCTCCGGCGCCCCGGCCCCGGCCCAGGAGACCCTCGGCGGCGCGCTGGCGGTCGCCCACCAACTGCCGGGCGACGCGGGCACGGCCCTCGTACGGGCCGCCCGCGAGGCCTTCACCAGCGGGATGCAGGCGGCGGCGATCGCGGGGGTGGTGCTGTTGCTGGGGGCGGCGGTGCTGGCGTCGGTGACGCTGCGGAGGGTTCGGGTGCGGGAGGTTGGGGCCGAGTGCCCGCAAACCGACCGGGCCGTCGCCTGACACCTGCCCCCGCCGCCGCCGTCCGGCCTCCAGCCCCTGGCTCCCCGCCAGGGGCTGCGCCCTTGGTACCCCGGGCGGTTCTTCGAGCGCGGAACAGTGGGGGCTGGTCGCGCAGTTCCCCCGCGCCCCTGAAAGCCCCGGCTCGTCCGGCGTTCGAGGACGAGACCGTTCGGGCCGAAGCGCGGGGCGGCGGGCTGTCGGTGGCACGTGCCCGGATGGTTGGTGGCCGTGGCACAGACATTCGGTACGCCGTTGTCCGGCGCGGCCGCCTGGCCGGCTCGCCGTCCGACGGGGAGCTGTTCATCAGCGGGGAGACGGCGAGCGTGCACGTCTCCAACGTCCTCGCCAAGCTGGGCGCCGCGGGCGCACGGAGGCGGTGGCCATCGCGTATCGGGAGGGGCTGGTCGAGCCGGAGACGTCGGCATGATGCCGTCGTCCCCGGACACGACTGAGGGCCGGGCCACCTGAAGGTGACCCGGCCCTCAACAGCGAACGTCAGACGAGGTTCACCGAGCGCGCCGAGGTCGCGCCGATCTCCTCGGCCACGTCGCCCAGCACGTTCTGGGGGACCGTGTCGTCGACGGTGAGGACCGCGAGGGCCTCGCCGCCCGCCGCCGCGCGCGCGACCTGCATGCCGGCGATGTTGATGCCCGCCTCGCCGAAGATGCGGCCGACGGTGCCGACGACGCCGGGACGGTCCTCGTAGCCCAGCACGACCATGTGGTCGGCGAGCGCGAGGTCCACGTCGTAGTCGCCGACCGCGACGATCTTCTGGAGGTGCTTGGGGCCCGCGAGCGTGCCGGAGACCGAGACCTCCTGGCCGTCGCCGAGCGTGCCGCGCACGGTGACGACATTGCGGTGGTCCGGGGACTCCGAGCTCGTCGTCAGCCGGACCTCGACGCCTCGCTCCTGCGCGAACAGCGGGGCGTTGACGTACGACACCGTCTCGTCGACGACGTCCTCGAACACGCCCTTGAGCGCGGAGAGTTCGAGCACCTTCACGTCGTGCTGGGTGATCTCGCCGTACACCTCGACGTCGAGGCGGACCGCGACCTCGCCCGCGAGGGCGGTGAAGATGCGGCCGAGCTTCTCGGCGAGCGGCAGACCGGGCTTGACGTCCTCGGCGATGACACCGCCCTGGACGTTCACCGCGTCCGGGACGAGCTCACCGGCGAGGGCGAGGCGCACCGAGCGGGCGACGGAGACACCGGCCTTCTCCTGCGCCTCGTCGGTGGAGGCGCCGAGGTGCGGGGTGCAGACGACCTCGTCGAGCTCGAAGAGCGGGGAGTCCGTGCAGGGCTCCTTCGCGTACACGTCGAGGCCGGCGCCGGCGACGCGGCCCTCCTTGAGCGCCGAGTACAGCGCCTCCTCGTCGACGATCCCACCGCGCGCGGCGTTGACGATCCGCACCGACGGCTTGACCTTGTGCAGCGCCTCGTCACCGATGAGACCGACCGTCTCAGGGGTCTTGGGCAGGTGCACGGTGATGAAGTCCGAGACCTCGAGCAGCTCGTCGAGGGAGAGGACCTTGACGCCCATCTGCGCGGCCCGGGCAGGCTGGACGTAGGGGTCGTAGGCGACGACCTTCATGCCGAACGCGGACATGCGCTGAGCGACCAGCGCGCCGATGCGGCCGAGGCCGACGACACCGAGGGTCTTCTCGGCCAGCTCGACGCCCGTGTACTTCGAGCGCTTCCACTCGCCGTTCTTCAGCGCCGAGTTCGCCTGCGGGATGTGGCGCGCGGTGGCCAGCAGCAGACCACAGGCCAGCTCGGCCGCGGTCACGATGTTCGAGGTGGGGGCGTTGACGACCATCACGCCGGCTTTGGTGGCGGCGGAGACGTCGACGTTGTCCAGGCCGACGCCGGCTCGTGCGACGACCTTCAGCTTCTTCGCGGCGGCCACGGCCTCCGCGTCGACCTTGGTGGCCGAACGGATCAGGATCGCGTCGACGTCGGCGATGGCGGGCAGCAGCTCGGCGCGGTCCGCGCCGTTCGCGTGCCGGATCTCGAAGTCCGGGCCCAGGGCGTCGACGGTCGCGGGCGACAGCTCTTCAGCGATGAGTACGACAGGTTTCGAGCTCACGTGAGTCCTCACAAGTCCAATGCGGACGGCCGTCCCGACGGCCGCAGGCGGTGGAGGGTTGTCGCGGCCCCAGGGCGTGCCTTCACTTCTTCGGGGTCGCTTGAGCCGCGTGGAAGACGCACGACGCTGTGGGCCTGACGCGTATGTTGTGCAGCAGTGTAGTGCCGCTTCGGAGGCCCGGTTACGCCTCCGAGGCAGGATCACCCGTCCGTGGCTGGACGGTGTGGACAACGTCGCGATCGCGGGCGTTACCCAGGGTTAGGCCGAGGGGCCGGAGCCGGATGCTCCGGCCCCTCGGCCGTACGGCTCACGCCTCGTCGTTGACCCACGACATGAGCTTGCGGAGCTCCTTGCCGGTGGTCTCCAGGAGGCTGTTCTCGTCCTGCTGCTTGTACTCGTTGTACTTCTTCAGACCGGAGTGGTACTCCTCCATCCAGTTCCGGGCGAACGTGCCGTCCTGGATCTCGGCGAGGACCTTCTTCATCTCGGCCTTGGTGGCGTCGGTGATGATCCGCGGGCCGGTGACGTAGTCGCCCCACTCGGCGGTCTCGGAGACCGACCAGCGCATCTTCTCCAGGCCGCCCTCGTACATCAGGTCGACGATGAGCTTCAGCTCGTGGAGGCACTCGAAGTACGCGATCTCCGGCTGGTAGCCGGCCTCGGTCAGGGTCTCGAAGCCCGCCTTGACCAGCGCGGCCGTACCACCGCACAGGACGGCCTGCTCACCGAACAGGTCGGTCTCGGTCTCCTCGGTGAAGGTCGTCTTGATGACGCCCGCGCGGGTGCCGCCGATGCCCTTGGCGTAGGAGAGGGCGAGCGGGAAGGCGCTGCCCGTGGCGTCCTGCTCGACGGCCGCGATGCAGGGAACGCCGCGGCCCTCCTCGTACTGACGGCGCACCAGGTGCCCCGGGCCCTTGGGGGCGACCATGCAGACGTCGATGCCGGCCGGGGGCTTGATGAAGCCGAAGCGGATGTTCAGGCCGTGGCCGAAGAACAGCGCGTCGCCGTCCTTGAGGTTGTCCTTGATGGACTCCTCGTAGACCTGGGCCTGGATCGGGTCCGGCACCAGGATCATGATGACGTCGGCCTCGGCGGCGGCCTCCGACGGCGTCACCACGCGCAGGCCCTGCTCCTCGGCCTTCGCCTTGGACTTGGAGCCCTCATGCAGACCGACGCGGACGTCGACACCCGAGTCGCGCAGCGACAGCGCGTGGGCGTGACCCTGGCTGCCGTAGCCGATGACCGCGACCTTGCGGCCCTGGATGATGGACAGGTCGGCGTCAGCGTCGTAGAACAGCTCGGCCACTGGGGTTCTCCTTGTTTTCCGGTATTGCCGGTGTTGCGTCCCACCGTACGGCGGGCGGGGAAAGGGAAGTTTTCGGGTCTCGGTATACGGGCGGCACACGGGCGGCACACGGGCGGCCGGCGATCACCGACCGCCCCTACCAAGGATCAGGCTGATCGGTCGAGCGCGCGCAGCGAGCGGTCCGTGATCGAACGCGCCCCGCGTCCGATCGCGATCGTGCCGGACTGGACGAGCTCCTTGATGCCGAACGGCTCCAGCATCTTGAGCATGGCCTCCAGCTTGTCGGCGCCGCCGGTGGCCTCGATGGTGACGGCCTCCGGGGAGACGTCCACTGTCTTGGCGCGGAACAGCTGGACGATCTCGACGATCTGGGAGCGCGTCTCGTTGTCGGCGCGCACCTTCACCAGAACGAGTTCGCGCTGCACCGCCGAGCCGGGTTCCAGCTCGACGATCTTCAGGACGTTGACGAGCTTGTTGAGCTGCTTGGTGACCTGTTCGAGCGGCAGCGCCTCGATCACGTTCACCACGATGGTGATGCGGGAGATGTCGGGGTGCTCGGTGACACCGACGGCGAGCGAGTCGATGTTGAAGCCGCGGCGGGAGAACAGGGCGGTGATCCGGGCGAGGACACCGGGCTTGTTCTCGACGAGGACGGAGAGGGTGTGCTTGGTGCTCATGGTTCGGACTCGGCTCTCTCTCGGTCTCTCAGTCGTCTTCGTTGTCGCCGAAGTCGGGGCGGACGTCCCGGGCGGCCATGATCTCGTCGTTGGACGTCCCGGCGGCGACCATCGGCCACACCATCGCGTCCTCGTGGACGATGAAGTCGACCACGACGGGGCGGTCGTTGATCGAGTTCGCCTCTTCGATGACCTTGTCGAGATCGTCCACGGACTCGCAGCGGATCGCGTAGCAGCCCATGGCCTCCGACAGCTTCACGAAGTCGGGGACGCGGGTGCCGGCGCTCGGCTGCTTGCCCACGGCGGAGCCGCTATTGGACACGGTCGCGTCCGGGCCGGAGTGCAGCACCGTGTTGGAGTAGCGCTGGTTGTAGAAGAGGGTCTGCCACTGGCGGACCATCCCGAGGGCGCCGTTGTTGATGATGGCGACCTTGATCGGGATGTTGTTCAGGGCACAGGTGGTGAGCTCCTGGTTGGTCATCTGGAAGCAGCCGTCGCCGTCCACCGCCCAGACCGTACGGTCCGGCCGGCCGGCCTTGGCACCCATCGCGGCCGGAACCGCGTAGCCCATCGTTCCGGCACCGCCGGAGTTCAGCCAGGTCGCGGGCTTCTCGTACTGGATGTAGTGCGCGGCCCACATCTGGTGCTGGCCGACGCCCGCCGCGAAGATGGTGCCCTCCGGGGCGAGCTGCCCGATGCGCTCGATCACCTGCTGCGGCGACAGCGAGCCGTTGTCCGGCTGCTCGTAGCCAAGCGGGTACGTCTCGCGCCAGCGGTTGAGGTCCTTCCACCAGGCGGTGTAGTCGCCGGCGTGTCCCTCGCTGTGTTCCTTCTGCACGGCCTGGACCAGGTCGGCGATGACCTCGCGGGCGTCGCCCACGATCGGCACGTCGGCGGCGCGGTTCTTGCCGATCTCCGCCGGGTCGATGTCGGCGTGGACGATCTTGGCGTAGGGCGCGAAGCTGTCCAGCTTGCCGGTGACGCGGTCGTCGAAGCGGGCTCCGAGGGCGACGATCAGGTCGGCCTTCTGCAGCGCGGTGACGGCGGTGACCGCACCATGCATGCCCGGCATTCCCACGTGCAGCGGGTGGCTGTCGGGGAACGCGCCGAGCGCCATCAGGGTGGTGGTGACGGGCGCTCCGGTGAGTTCCGCGAGGACCTTCAGCTCTGCGGTGGCCCGCGCCTTGAGGACGCCGCCGCCGACGTAGAGGACGGGCCGCTTGGCCTGGGTGATCAGCTTCGCGGCCTCGCGGATCTGCTTGGCGTGCGGCTTGGTCACGGGGCGGTAGCCGGGCAGGTCCGTGGCGGGCGGCCACTGGAAGGTGGTCTGCGCCTGGAGGGCGTCCTTGGCGATGTCGACGAGGACGGGGCCCGGGCGGCCGGTGGAGGCGATGTGGAAGGCCTCCGCGATCGTCTTCGGGATGTCCTCGGCCTTGGTCACCAGGAAGTTGTGCTTGGTGACCGGCATCGTGATGCCGACGATGTCCGCCTCCTGGAAGGCGTCCGTACCGATCGCCTTGGACGCGACCTGCCCGGTGATCGCCACGAGCGGCACCGAGTCCATGTGCGCGTCCGCGATCGGCGTCACCAGGTTGGTGGCACCCGGGCCGCTGGTCGCCATGCAGACGCCGACCTTGCCGGTGGCCTGCGCGTAACCGGTGGCCGCGTGGCCCGCGCCCTGCTCGTGCCGCACGAGGACGTGCCGCACGCGCCGGGAGTCCATCAGCGGGTCGTAGGCCGGAAGGATCGCGCCGCCGGGAATGCCGAATACGGTCTCGGCCCCGACCTCCTCAAGCGAGCGGATGAGGGACTGCGCACCCGTGACGTGCTCGGGCGCGGACTGCTGTCCTCCGGAACGGGGCCGCGGCTGCGGATGGTGGGCCCCGGTGGCCTGCTCGGTCATCGGCATTCTCTTCTCGATGCTGAGGGTTTTTGCGAGTTTTGTACGGTGTGTGATGGGTGCCTGTGCAACAAAAAACCCCTCGTGCCGTGAGGCAAGCGAGGGGAGCGCGCCGGGTGCGGTCGCTGGGTGTTCCGGGTCCGTCCGGTGGCCACCAGCTTCAGCCGACGCGCTTTCCAAGTACGAGAATTCGGGTGCGCATGGCATTGACCCTCCCCCCGGCACGCACCGACTGTCAAGTAGGTGGGACGGGAGTCTCATTATGTGAGCGGAGGGCCGTACCGCCCCCGAAAACTGCGGGCACACCACTCGTATACACCCCCGCGCCGCCGCCCGCGAACGCGGGCTCGACCGGGCCGTGCGGCACCGGATAATGGCCGGAAGACAGCGCTCTGCGCAGCCTGTACTCGTCGAGCGGCCCGGAGAAGGCCATGCCCTGCCCGTGTGTGCAGCCCATCGCGCGCAGGGCGACGACCTGCTCGGGCAAGTCCACGCCGTCAGCCACGGAGTGCAGCCCCAGGTCGGTGGCGATCCGCAGCAGCCCGCTGGTGATCTTGTGCAGCCGGGCGGACTCGACAACGCCTTCGACGAGGCCCCGGTCGACCTTCAGTACGTCGACGGGGAGCCTTCTGAGGGCCGTGATGGCCGCGTAGCCGCTTCCGAAGCCGTCCAGGGCGATCCGGACGCCGAGCCGCCGCAGCGCGTTCAGACGGCGCTCCAGCTCGTCCAGGGAGACCCGGGGGTCGGTGTCGGACAGCTCGACGATCAGGGCGCCCGAGGAGAGCCCGTGCCGGGTCAGCAGGGCCTCGACGGAGCCGAGGGGCATCGAGCGGTCCAGCAGGCGCCGGGCGCTCATCCGGACGGCCACGGGCACCGTGACACCCGCGGCGGCCCGCTCGGCCGCCTGCTCGACGGCCTCCTCCAGCATCCAGCGGCCCAGCTCGGCGGTCTTGTCACTGTCCTCGGCGACGCGCAGGAACTCCGCGGATGTGAAGAGCACCCCTTGCGAGGAGCGCCAGCGCGCCTGGGCGGTGACCGTCGTGATCCGGCCGTTCTCAAGGCAGACCACGGGCTGGTGCAGCAGCGTGAACTCGCCGTCCTGAAGGGCGGAGCGCAGCCTCGTCGCCAGCTCCGCCTTCCGTACGACGTCCTGCTGCATCTGGGGCGCGTACAGCTCGACGCGGCCCTTTCCGGCCGCCTTGGCGCGGTACATGGCGAGGTCGGCGTTGCGCAGCAGCTCCCCCGCGCCCAAGCCCGGTTCGGCGAAGCCGACGCCGATGGACGCCGCGACCCGGACATCGTTGCCGTCGATGGCGTACGGCTGGGAGAGCTTGATCCGCAGGCGGTCGGCGAGCTCCAGGATCTGTTGCTCGCGCGCGGAGCGGTCGCGGGTGCCGTCGCCGACGATGAGCGCCGCGAACTCGTCGCCGCCGAGGCGGGCGGCGGTGTCGCCCTGCCGTACCGACTCCTGGAGTCTGCGGGCGGCCTGGACGAGGAGCTCGTCGCCGGCCTGGTGCCCGATCGTGTCGTTGACGGCCTTGAAGCCGTCGAGGTCGATGAAGAGAACGGCCGTGCCCCGGAGGGCGGCGCCGCGGTCGGTGGAGCGGCGGCCGGACAGGGCCTGCTGGACGCGCCGGGTGAACAGCGCACGGTTGGGCAGGTCGGTGAGCGGGTCGTGCTCGGCGTTGTGCTGCAGCTGTGCCTGCAGACGGACCCGCTCGGTGACGTCACGGCTGTTGAAGATGAGGCCGCCGTGATGTCGGTTGACGGTGGACTCCACATTGAGCCAGCCGCCGTCGCCGGACTTGAAGCGGCACTCGATGCGAGTGGTGGGCTCCTCCAGATGGCTGGCGGCCAGGAAGCGGCGCACCTCGTGCACCACGCAGCCGAGATCCTCGGGGTGGATGAGCGAGGCGAGCTCGGAGCCGACGAGCTCCTCGGCGTTGCGGCCGTAGACCCCGGCGGCGGCTGGGCTGACGTACCGCAGGATGCCGTTGGGCGCGGCGATCATGATGACGTCGCTGGAGCCCTGCACCAGGGAGCGGAAGTGGTTCTCCTTCTGGGCCAGCTCCTGGGTGAGGGTGATGTTGTCGAGCAGCATGATGCCCTGGCGCACCACGAGGGCGAGCACGACGAGCCCCGCGGTGATGAGGACCACGCGGTCGACGCTGCGGCCGTTGAGGACGTTGTAGAGAATTCCCAGGGTGCACACGGCGGCGGCCAGATAGGGCGTGAGTGCGGCCAGCGATCCGGCGATCGGGCGGGTGACCGGATACCGGTCGTGACCTCCTCCCTGGGATCCCTGAGGTCCCTGAGGAAGCCCGTGTCCCCCCTGCCGGTCTCCTTGTCGGTCTCCTTGCCAGTCTTCCGGCTGCCGCTCTCCTGGCCGGCGTTCCCCCGGCCGTCCTTCCTGTCGCTGCCCCGGGATGTGCTCGTGCACCACGCGCGCGTGCCCGTCCATGCCGTGCCCGTCGGCGGCCGGCTGCCCGTGCCGGGGACCGACCCAGGGGGCGTACGCGAGGAGCAGCGAGCCGGCGAACCAGCCCGCGTCGAGGAGCTGACCGGAGTGGTAGTTGTTGTGCAGGAGGGGCGAGGTGAACAGGGCGTCACACATCACGGTGAGGGCGAGGGCTCCGATCGCGGTGTTCACCGCGGAGCGGTTCACCGACGAACGCCTGAAGTGCAGCGCGAGCACCATGCTGACCAGGGCGATGTCCATCAGCGGGTACGCCAGGGAGAGCGCGGTGTGCGCGACGCTCGGCCCGTCGAACTTCGCCGCCTGCGCGAGCGCGAGGCTCCAGGACAGCGTGAGCAAGGAACCGCCGATCAGCCAGGAGTCGAGCGCCAGGCAGACCCAACCCGCCTTGGTCACGGGCCTCTTGGCTAGCACGAGCAGTCCTACGATGGCGGGCGGAGCGAAACAGAGGAAGAAGAGATCGGCGCAACTGGGACTCGGGACCTGGCGGTCGAGGACGACCTCGTACCACCCCCAGACCCCATTGCCCAGCGCGGCCATGGTGGAGGAGAGCGCGAACAGCAGCCACGCGGGCCGAAGGCGGCTGCGGCGGCTGCGGGCGTAGAAGAAGCAGGAGACCGCGGCGGTCCCCGCGGCGGCGCTCAGCCCGAAGTCGCCCATGAACAGCGCGAGGCCCGCGGAGCCCCAGCCGAGCGCGGAACCGACGGCGTATGCCGCGCACACCAGGGCCAGCACGAGTTGCGAGATCAGGCCCGTCCCGCCACCGAGCGCCGACCGACGGGTCAGCAGCGCCCCGGGGGAGCTCACCGGGTCCACCCGGTCCGCGCCGTGGGGTCCCGCTGGTCCGTGTGCGCCGGGTGCGCATGCCTCCTGCGGCCGCCGTGCCGGCGGTGATGGTGGCCGCCATGGCCACCATGGCCTCCGTGGCCGCGTCTGCGCGTGGCGACGCGCCAGGGTCGTCGGCGGCCCCGCCGTGTCGGATCGTTGGTCCATAGGCCGTGCATCGCCCGTCGCCCCCCTCGCAGTCCGAATGTCCATACCCCGGCGCCGAATGGTGCACGGCGCATCCCCTGTCGGGACGATACACCAGTCTCGTCACTCAGGGACATAGCTTCTCTACGCTCCGTGACGACCAGCGGCAATGCGGACACCGTCCGCATTCGGCGGACTGCGGAGGGTGCCCGAAGCTGATTACGCGCCCGCCGTAAGGACCACGTTGCCCAGTGGCTCACGGTTCACGAAACGATTCAACTGCGCGATCAGAAGCCGCTCGGCGCGCGGCAGGAACGCTGAGGTGGGACCGCCGACGTGGGGGCTGATGAGCACGCCGGGCGCCTGCCACAAGGGATGTCCCTGAGGCAGCGGCTCCGGATCGGTCACGTCGAGGGCCGCGGTGAGGCGCCCGCTGTCCAGCTCGGCGAGGAGCGCTTTGGTGTCGACGACGGCGCCGCGGGCGACGTTCACGAGGAGCGCGCCGTCCTTCATCCGGGACAGGAAATCGGCGTTCACCATGCCCCGCGTGCGTTCGGTGAGGGGCGTCGAGAGCACCACGATGTCGGCCTCGGGGAGCAGTGCGGGCAGTTCCGTGAGTCGGTGCACCGGACCGCGCGCCGTGGTGCGCTCAGAGCGCGCGACGCGCGCCACCCGCGCTACCTCGAACGGCGCGAGCCGGTCCTCGATCGCGGACCCGATCGGCCCGTACCCCACGATCAGCACGGACTTGTCGGCCAGTGCCGGACGGAAACCGGAGCGCCACTCCCCCTTGTCCTGCGCCCGTACGAAGTCGGGGATGCCCCGCAGCGAGGCGAGGATCAGGGCGAGGGCGAGCTCGGCGGTGCTCGCCTCATGCACCCCGCGGGCGTTGCACAACTGCACGCCCGGGCGCAGGGACTTCAGAGCCGGCACGATGTGGTCGACCCCGGCGGAGAGCGTCTGCACGACCCGCAGCGAGGTCATTTCGGCCAACGGCCGCTTCCCGACGGCCGGCGGCTTCATGTACGGCACGACATAGAACGCGCAGTCGGCGGGATCCGCGGGAAACTCCTGGTCGCCGTCCCAGAAGCGGTAGTCGAGGCCCTCGGGCAGGCCCTCGATCTCTTCGGCGTGAAACGGAAGCCACACATCGGAAGTCATGGTCGGGAGGCTATGCCAGGCACCCGGACGTGCAGAGGTTAGGTTGGGTGCCGGAAGAAGGAGGGCCAGGGCCAGGTGGAGCGCAGGACGATCGGCGCGGCGACGCTCGATGTAGGGGCGATCGGGCTCGGGTGCATGCCGATGAGCTGGGCGTACACCGGTTCGCGACAGCGCGGTGAGGAGTCGCTGCGCGCGGTGCACGCGGCGCTCGACCGGGGGTCGACGCTCCTCGACACGGCTGACATGTACGGCCCCTTCACCAATGAGCTGCTGGTGGGGCGGGTGCTCAAGGAGCGGCGCGCCGAGGCCTTCGTGTCGACCAAGGTGGGGCTGCTGGTGGGTGAGCAGCACGTCGTGGCCAACGGCCGCCCCGGCTATGTGAAGCGGGCGTGCGACGCGTCGCTGCGCCGCCTCCAGACGGATGTGATCGACCTCTACCAGCTGCACCGCGCGGACCCCGAGATTCCGGTCGAGGAGACATGGGGCGCGATGGCCGAACTGGTGTCGGCCGGAAAGGTGCGCTCGCTCGGGCTGTGTGCGGTGGGCGCCCGGTCCTCCCGTCGCTCGGGGGCGCGGCTGCACGACGGAACGATCCGGCAGCTGGAGCGGGTGCAGCAGGTCTTCCCGGTGAGCGCGGTGGAGGCGGAGCTGTCGGTGTGGTCGGCGGAGGCGCTGGACGCGCTGCTGCCGTGGTGCGCGGCGCGCGGGGTGGGCTTCCTGGCGGCGATGCCCCTCGGCAACGGCTTCCTGACCGGCACGCTCACCCCCGGCGAGGGCTTCGAGCCGGACGACGTGCGCGCCCGCCATCCCCGTTTCACGGCCGAGATGACGGCCGCGAACCAGCCCATCGTCGCCGGGCTGCGGCGCATCGCCCGGCGGCACGGCGACGATGTCACGCCCGCGCAGGTGGCGCTGGCCTGGGTCCTGGCCCAGGGCCGGCAGGTGGTCCCGGTGCCGGGGGCCAAGCGGGAGCGGTGGGTCGTGGAGAACGCGGGGGCGGCTGAGCTGCGGCTGACGGCGGAGGACCTGGTGGAGGTGGCGGGGCTGCCGGGGGCACAGGGTTCCTGGGACTGAAACCTCACGGGTATCGGGGGCCTCGCGGGTTCGAGGTTCGTTGATCCGAACCCGAGGGACGCGCGCGGTGTATGAAACAGGAGGACCGCCGCGTCGAAGGGACCTCTGATCATGCAACGTCGAGTGATGAAGGCCGTGTTGGCCGCGGCAGCGCTGGTGGTGACGGCCGGTTGCTCCTCCGGCGGCGGAGGAGGGTCACCGTTCGGTGGCCTGGCCCCGTCGTCGAGCGGTAAGGGGACGGGGGCGTCGTCCTCGCAGCGGGCCACCGAGACGGCCGCGCCGGCCAAGGGCTCGGTGAAGGTGGTGCGCACCGTCACCGAGGACCTCAAGTCGCCCTGGGGTCTGGCGGCGCTGCCGGAGGGCGGTCTGCTGGTGTCCTCGCGGGACGAGGGGACGATCACGCGGGTCGACGAGGAGTCCGGCAAGAAGACGGAGCTGGGCCAGGTGCCGGGGGTGGCCCCGGCGGGAGAGGGCGGCCTCCTCGGCCTCGCGCTCTCCCCCACGTACGCCTCGGACCGCATGATCTACGCGTACTTCACGACGGCCTCGGACAACCGCATCGTGCGCATGCTGTACGACGGGAAGAAGCCGTCCGGCGAGCAGCTCGGCGCCCCGGACACGATCTTCAAGGGCATCCCCAAGGGAATGATCCACAACGGCGGCCGGATCGCCTTCGGCCCGGACGGGATGCTGTACGCGGGGGCGGGCGAGACGGGTGACCGGGGGCTGGCCCAGGACAAGAAGGCGCTGGGCGGCAAGATCCTGCGGATGACACCGGACGGCGACCCGGCCCCGGGCAACCCCTTCGGTGACTCGGTGGTCTACTCGTACGGCCATCGCAATGTCCAGGGCCTGGCCTGGGACGACAAGCAGCGCCTGTGGGCCTCGGAGTTCGGTCAGGACACCTGGGACGAGCTGAACCAGATCAAGCCGGGCGACAACTACGGCTGGCCGGTGGTCGAGGGCAAGGGCGGCAACCCCAAGTACCACGACCCGGTCGCCCAGTGGCACACGGACCAGGCCTCCCCGAGCGGCATCGCCTACGCCGAGGGCTCCATCTGGATGGCCGGCCTGCGCGGCCGGCGCCTGTGGCGCATCCCGTTGAAGGGCACAGAGGCCGCGGCCGCCCCGCAGGCCTTCCTGGAGGGCGAGTACGGCCGCCTGCGCACGGTGGTCTCGGCGGGCGGCGACAAGCTCTGGCTGGTGACGAGCGAGACGGACGGCCGCGGCCGCCCCGGGAAGGGGGACGACAGGATTCTGGAGCTGGAGGTGAAGTAGGCCCGGGCCTCAGGATTCGTCCGGCTCCGGCATGGGCTCCTGCCCCGCGTCCGCCTGCTCCCGCTCGTTCCCCTGCTCTTGGCCTTGTTCCCGCTCTTGCTCTCGCTGTTGCTCTTGCTCTTGCTCTTGCTCTTGCTCTTGCTCTTGCTCTTGCTTCGGCAGTCGTACGACCACCTTGCCCGAGGACAGGTCTATGGGCCCGCGGCCCGGGTCGCCGTCGTTCAGGTCCACGCGCGTCAGTTCCAGCCGCTTGCGTTCCTCGTTGGTGTGCTTGCGGCCTGGTGCGAAGAGCTCCTCGAACATGTTGAACACGGCGTCTCCCTCGGCCCGAGTCCTGCCCAGCGTATGCCTCAGCCCGCCGTCCGGGCGGCGGAGGTCTCCTGGGGGAACAACTTCAGTCGATGGGCCAGGGCCGCGGCCTCCACCCGGCCTGAGACGTCCAGCTTGGCCAGGATGTTCGAGACGTGGACGCTGGCGGTCTTGGGGGAGATGAAGAGTTCCTCGGCTATCTGGCGGTTGCTGCGGCCGACGGCGACGAGGCGCAGGACGTCGCGTTCGCGGCTGGTGAGGCCGAGGGCCTCCGCCGGGTCGACGGGAGCCGGGGCGGACGTCTCGGGGGCGCGGCCCAGGGCGAGGCGGGCCCGCTGGGCGAGCAGTGCGACGGCGTCGGCGAGCGGGCGGGCACCGAGGTGGTCGGCGGCCGCCCGGGCCAGCCGGAGGAGCTCGGTGGCGCGGGCCCGGCCGTCCTCGTCGGCGCCCGAGGTCAGCAGGGACTCGGCGAGGCGGTGACGGACGCGGGCGAGGTCGTAGGGGCGCTCCAGGGGTTCGAAGGCGGTGACCACCTCGGACCACTCGTGCGGGTCGACCGAGCCCTCGGCGCGGCGCAGTTCTGCGCGCACCCACCTCTCGTGGGCGAGCCAGACCGGCGCTCCGGTGGCCAGGGACTTGGCGGCCCCCCGGAGGTGCTCCACGGTCTCGGGGCGGCCCGCTTCGGCGACGGGCAGTCCGCGGGCGTCGGCCTCCGCGGTGGCGGCGGCGAGCAGCAGCGGCCAGCCGTCGCGCTGGGTTCCGGGCGGGAAGCCCGCGTCGAGGGCATGCTCCAGGGCGGCGCGGGCGTCGAGGAGGCGCCCCTCACCGGCGGCGACGCCGATCGTGGTGCGGACCAGGGGAAGTGAGTGCTGCGGCATGGGGTCGTGGGTGCCGAAGTGGCAGCGGGCGCCGACGAGTTGGCGGCCCGCCTCGGCGAGGTCGCCGCGGGCGAGCGCGAGGTCCGCCAGCCGCATGGCGCCGATGCCGGACGGCTTGCCGCTGAGCCCGACGCCCAGCGCGTTCCGCGCGGCTTCGACGGCCTCGTCCCACTGGCCGAGCGCGTAGAGCGACTCGGCCAGATTGCCCCACACCCAGACCTCGGTGTCCAACAGCCCTTTCTTCCGGGCGAGTTCGATGCCATGGCGCAAAATGGGGACGGCCTCACGGGAACGGCCGACCGACTCCAGGTGGGACGGCAGGTTGATGTGGACGCGCCCCATGACGAGGAAGGTGCCGTGCCGGAGTACCCGCTCCCTGACCTCGTACATCTCCGCGATGCCCGCCTCGACGTCGCCCGCGTCGACCATCAGGCCGCCGAGCGTGAGCCGGGCGTTCAGCTCGATGTCCCGGGCACCCACCATGCGCGCGTACTCCACGGCGCGCTCCGCGGCCGAGAGGGCGCCGGGGCCCGGTTCGCGCAGCATGCACCAGGCGGCGACCATGGACAGCACCTCGGCGTGCACCTCGGAGGGCGGCAGACCGCGCACCAGGTCCTGGGCGGTGGCGAGCTCCTGCCAGCCGTCCCCGCGGGCCTGCGCCTGCACCAGGCGGGAGCGCTGGATCCAGAACCAGGCGGCGCGCAGGGGATCGTCCTCGCCCTCCAGGAGATGCAGCGCCCGCTTGGTGATCTTCAGAGCGCGCTCGCGCTCCCCGCACAGCCGTCCCGCGACGGCCGCCTCGGCCATCAGGTCGAGGTAGCGCAGGGGTGCGGTGGCCGGGTCGCAGCCACAGGGCGGGAAGACCTCCACGTAGTCGATGGGGCGCAGCTCGTCCCGTACGGCGTCGGGGGCGAGCTCCCACAGCTCCATCGCCCGCTCCAGGAGCCTGAGTTGCTCGGAGTGGGCGTGCCGGCGGCGGGCTTCCACGGAGGCGTCGAGGACGGCCGGGAGGGCCTTGGCGGCGTCGTGCGCGTGGTACCAGTAGCTGGCCAGGCGGGTGGCGCGCTCGTCGGCCGGTACGAGCGTGGGGTCGGCCTCCAGGGCTTCGGCGTAGCGGCGGTTGAAGCGGGAGCGCTCTCCGGGCAGCAGATCGTCGCTGACGGCCTCGCGGACCAGGGAGTGGCGGAAGCGGTAGCCGTCGCCGCCGGGCGAGGCGAGCAGGATGTTGGCGCCGACGGCGGCGCGCAGCGCTTCGATGAGGTCGTCCTCGGCGAGCCGCGCGACGGCGGCGAGCAGTGGGTATTCGACGGTGGAGCCGCCCTCGGCGACGATCCGGGCGACACGCTGGGCGCTCTCGGGGAGGCCTTCGACGCGGACGAGGAGCAGGTCGCGCAGGGAGTCCGTGAGGCCCGTACGGCAGCCCTGGCGGGCGGCTACGGCGAGTTCCTCGACGAAGAAGGCGTTGCCGTCGGAACGTTCGAAGATGTCGTCGACCTGGGCGGGGTCGGGTTCGTGGGCGAGGATGCCGGCGATCTGGCGGCCGACCTCGGCGCGGCTGAAGCGGCCGAGTTCGATGCGGCGGACCGTGCGGAGGCGGTCGAGTTCGGCGAGGAGGGGGCGCAGTGGGTGGCGGCGGTGGATGTCGTCGGCGCGGTAGGTGGCGATGACGACGAGGCGGCCGCTGCGCAGGGTGCGGAAGAGGTAGGCCAGCAGGTGGCGGGTGGAGGCGTCGGCCCAGTGCAGGTCTTCGAGGGCGACGACGACCGTGCGGTCCGCGGCGACGCGCTCCAGGAGACGGGCGGTGAGCTCGAAGAGGCGGGCCATGCCCTCCTCTTCGAGCCGCCCGCCGCGGCCGGCCTCGCCCAGCTCGGGCAGCAGCCGGGCCAGCTCGTCCTCCTGTCCGGCGGCCGCCGCGGCGAGCTCGTCCGGGAGTTGTCGGCGCAGTGCGCGCAGGGCGGTGGAGAAGGGCGCGAAGGGCAGTCCGTCGGCGCCGATCTCGACGCAGCCGCCGCACGCGAAGACGGCGCCCTCGCGGACGGCCGCGGTGGCGAACTCCTCGAGCAGGCGGGTCTTTCCGACCCCGGCCTCGCCCCCGAGCAGCAATGCCTGTGGCTCTCCCCCAGTGCTGAACGCCTGGGAGGTACCCCCACCGGCGGTGCGGGCGAGCGCGTCGTGCAGGACGCCGAGTTCGTCGGTGCGGCCGACGAACACCGGGCTGACGGACCTAACTTCCACAGGCCCGAGCATCGCACAGGGGTCCGACAGTGCGGCACTGATTATCGGGCGGGCGACCGCCGGTCCGACCCGGCGGTCGCCGCCCTGCGGAAAGCGGCCGACCCCCGTGCGGCCGTCCTCCCCCGCCCCCGCCCCCGCCCCCGCGCTCACGCGGCGCGGGCGAACCGGTGCCGGCGGGGACCCGGGCTGTCCGCCTGGCCCTCCAGGTCGCTCTGCCCGGACTCGCGCGCGGCGGCGCGGCGGTTGGCGCGGCGGCTACGGAGGGCTTCCCGCGCCTGCCGGTGGTGCTGTGCCTCGCGGATCAGCTCGGTGGATCGGGTCTGGTGGAGCTCGTACTCGAACATCTCGTACCCCTCGTGAAGAGCCGGTTGCGGTCTCGCTTCTTGCGATGCCTCAACCTTCGTCTCCCAGGGGGGGTGCGCCACATCGGGAGAGTTCCGCATCTTGCGCACGCGAAGGGCCTTAGAGCGGCCGTAAGTGACGTACGGCGGCTCTAAGGCCCCTCAGAGGTGCGGAGGATCCAGCCGGGAATTCAGCTGGTGGAGGGCAGTCCGAGCAGAATGTCGGAGTACTTGGCGACGGCCAGCACCAGGCCGATGACGCCGAGCGAGACGCCCGCCCAGGCGACGGACTTGATCCAGGCGGCCTGCGGCTTGCCGGGGGCGCCGAATGCGGGCCGGACCAGGACCACGACGCCGACGATCAGCGCGGCCAGCGCGAAGAGGCCGCCGACGAGCGCGGTGGTCGCCCAGGCGTCGCCGTAGACCTCCTTGACCTGCGTGGCGACGCTCGCGGACGACGAGGTCCGGAGCTGGCCGACGAGGGTCTCGCGGGCGGCGGCCACGGTGGCGACCCAGCTGCCGCTGAGCGACACGATGCCGAGTCCGGCGGAGACGACGGCTGCGGCACCCTGGCCGACGCCGGTGCCCTTCTCGGTCTCGGGGGCGGCGTCGCCCTCCAGGGCCTCGGCGTCGAGGTCGTCCTGCTCCTCGGTGTCGGTGTCGGTGTCTTCCTGGTCCTCGGCCTCGGCGGCCGGCGCCTCTTCGGTCTTGGTGACGTCCACGGTCTTCTCGTCGCTCTTTGCCTCGGTGCCGTTCGCGTCCACGGCTTCGTCAACTGTCTTGGTTCCCATGACCGGCACCGTACGGACGGAGTCTGAGAAGTCTCTTAATGATCGTTGTGAGCGGCGGTCGAGGTCATCGTCGCTCACGCGCGCGTGCCGCCCGCCACTCGGGCGCGAGCACCGACCAGACCTCCATGTCGTGGCGTACGCCCCGGTGGGGGAAGCTCTCCCGCAGCACCGCGTCCCGTGTCATCCCGAGCCGCCGGGCGCCGTTCACGCTCGGTTCGTTCGCCGAGGCGGCGATCCACTCCACGCGGTGGATCCCGCGCTCCTCGACCGCCCAGTCGATGAGGAGCCGCATCGCGCGGGTGACCAGACCGCGTCCGGTGCCGGCGGGTTCCAGCCAGCACCCGACCTCGCAGTTGCCGCGCTCCGCGTCGAAGTTCAGGAAGAGCACCCCGCCCACGAGTTTCCCCTCCAGCCACAGGCCGTGCAGAGACCCGGTGTCGGCGGCGCGCATGTCGGCGTACCGCTGGAGCGTCTCCCGCGCGGAGGGCACGTCCGTGGCCTTGGACCCGAACGGGATGTACTGCCCGATGAACTCCCTCCCCCGGTCCAGGTGCGCGAGGAACTCCTGCGCGTGCCAGGGCTCCAGGGGCCGCAGTTCCGCGCCGTCGTCACCCAGGGATATCGCGTACATCCTGCTGCCGCTCCTTCTCCAGCTCGTCCTCCAGTACGTCCGCCACCTCGGCGTCCGTCGCAGCCGCCAGCCTCTCATGCGACTGACCGGGCTCACCCCCGCTCAGTCCAAAGGAACGGTGGGGTGCCAGACGACGGTGTCGCTGTCGTCGGCGGGGTGACCCGCGGACATGCCTGGGGGGATGCATCGGAGCCGATGCATCCCCCCAGGTTGTTACTTACGGGTACTCAGCCCTCGCTGACGCCCAGCTTCTCCAGGATGAGTTCCTTGACGCGGGCCGCGTCGGCCTGGCCGCGGGTGGCCTTCATGACCGCGCCGACCAGGGCGCCGGCCGCGGCCACCTTGCCGCCGCGGATCTTGTCCGCGACGCCCGGGTTGCCGGCGATGGCCTCGTCGACGGCGGCGGTCAGCGCGCCCTCGTCCGAGACGACCTTCAGACCGCGCTTCTCGACGACCTCGTCCGGGGTGCCCTCGCCCGCGAGCACACCCTCGATGACCTGGCGGGCGAGCTTGTCGTTCAGGTCTCCGGAGGCGACGAGCTGCGTCACCCGGGCGACCTGCGCCGGGGTGATGGGCAGGTCCTCCAGGGCCTTGCCCGACTCGTTGGCGCTGCGGGCCAGTTCGCCCATCCACCACTTGCGGGCGGACGCGGCGTCCGCACCGGCCTCGATCGTGGCGACGATCGGGTCGATGGCACCGGCGTTCAGGATCGACTGCATGTCGTGGGCGCTGACGCCCCACTCCTCGCGCAGCCGGTTGCGGCGGGCCAGCGGCTGCTCGGGCAGGCCCGCGCGCAGCTCCTCGACCCACTCACGGGACGGGGCGACGGGGACGAGGTCGGGCTCCGGGAAGTACCGGTAGTCCTCGGCCTCCTCCTTCACGCGGCCCGAGGTCGTGGACCCGGTGTCCTCGTGGAAGTGGCGGGTCTCCTGGATGATCGTGCCGCCGCTGTTGAGGACCGCCGCGTGCCGCTGGATCTCGAAGCGGGCCGCACGCTCCACGGAGCGCAGCGAGTTGACGTTCTTCGTCTCGGAGCGCGTGCCGAACTTCTCGCGGCCGTGCGGACGCAGCGACAGGTTCACGTCGCAGCGCATCTGGCCCATCTCCATGCGGGCCTCCGAGACGCCGAGCGCCTTGATGAGCTCGCGCAGCTCGGCGACGTACGCCTTGGCGACCTCGGGAGCGCGCTCGCCCGCACCCTCGATCGGCTTGGTGACGATCTCGATGAGGGGGATACCCGCGCGGTTGTAGTCCAGGAGGGAGTACGTCGCGCCGTGGATACGGCCGGTGGCGCCGCCCACGTGGGTGGACTTGCCGGTGTCCTCCTCCATGTGGGCGCGCTCGATCTCCACACGGAAGACCTCTCCGTCCTCCAGCTGTACGTCGAGGTAGCCGTTGAAGGCGATCGGCTCGTCGTACTGGGAGGTCTGGAAGTTCTTCGGCATGTCCGGATAGAAGTAGTTCTTCCGGGCGAAGCGGCACCACTCGGCGATCTCGCAGTGCAGCGCGAGGCCGATCTTGATCGCGGACTCGACGCCGGTCGCGTTGACGACGGGCAGCGAGCCGGGCATGCCGAGGCAGGTCGGGCAGGTCTGCGAGTTGGGCTCGGCGCCCAGCTCGGTGGAACACCCGCAGAACATCTTGGTCTTGGTGCCGAGCTCGACATGGACTTCGAGGCCCATGACGGGGTCGTACGACGCCAGCGCGTCCTCGTACGACACCAGCTCGTCGGTCGTGGTGGTCACGGTGAAAACTTCCCTCTCAGCCCAGCAGGACGTCGTCGTCGCCCAGGCGCCTGAGCTCCCGGTAGAGGATGGCGAGGCCGGTGACGATGGCGGCGGCGGACACGGCCGCGTCGATGAGGCGCAGCGTGTCGTGCTCCGTACGGGCCTTCTTGGCCTGCTTGGCGACGCCGATCGCTCCGAACGCGGTGCTCGCGATGGACAGGTACGTGCCGGACTTGGACTTCTTGAAGCCCTTGGCCTTGGACAGGGCCTTACTCACAGCGACGGAGCCTCCTCGAGCAGCGGGTGCCCCCACTTTTCCACGAAGGCGGCCTCGACAGCAGCGCCCACCTTGTAAAGCCTGTCGTCCTTCATCGCGGGGGCGATGATCTGCAGACCGACCGGGAGGTTGTCCTCCGGGGCGAGACCGCAGGGCAGCGACATGGCGGCGTTGCCCGCCAGGTTGGTCGGGATGGTGCACAGGTCCGCGAGGTACATCGCCATCGGGTCGTCGGCGCGCTCGCCGATCGGGAAGGCGGTGGTGGGCGTGGTCGGCGAGACGATCACGTCGACCTTCTCGAACGACTTCTCGAAGTCGCGCGTGATGAGCGTACGGACCTTCTGGGCGCTGCCGTAGTACGCGTCGTAGTAGCCGGAGCTGAGCGCGTACGTGCCGAGCATGATGCGGCGCTTGACCTCGGGGCCGAAGCCCGCCTCACGGGTGAGGGAGGTGACCTCCTCGGCCGACTTGGTGCCGTCGTCGCCGACGCGGAGGCCATAGCGCATGGCGTCGAAGCGGGCGAGGTTGCTCGAACACTCGGACGGGGCGATCAGGTAGTACGCGGCGAGCGCCAGGTCGAAGGACGGGCAGTCCAGCTCGACGATCTCGGCGCCGAGCTTCCCCAGCAGGGCGACGGCCTCGTCGAAGCGCTGCACGACACCGGCCTGGTAGCCCTCGCCGCGGAACTGCTTGACGACGCCGACACGCATGCCGGCGACCGAGCCGTTGCGGGCCGCCTCGACGACCGGCGGGACCGGGGCGTCGATGGAGGTGGAGTCGAGCGGGTCGTGGCCCGCGATGACCTCGTGCAGGAGCGCGGCGTCCAGCACCGTACGGGCGCAGGGACCGCCCTGGTCGAGGGAGGACGAGAACGCGACCATGCCGTAGCGCGACACCCCGCCGTACGTCGGCTTGACGCCGACCGTGCCGGTGACGGCGGCGGGCTGGCGGATGGAGCCGCCGGTGTCCGTGCCGATGGCGAGGGGAGCCTCGAAGGAGGCGAGCGCGGCGCTCGACCCGCCGCCGGAGCCGCCCGGGATACGGGTGAGGTCCCAGGGGTTGCCGGTGGGCCCGTACGCGCTGTTCTCGGTGGAGGACCCCATGGCGAACTCGTCCATGTTGGTCTTGCCGAGGATGACGACGTCGGCGGCCTTCAGCTTCTTGGTGAGGGTCGCGTCGTACGGGGGAATCCAGCCCTCGAGGATCTTCGAACCGACGGTGGTCGGAATGCCCTCGGTGGTGAAGATGTCCTTGAGCGCGAGCGGCACACCGGCGAGGGGGCCGAGCTTCTCGCCCCGCTCCCGCTTCGCGTCCACGGCGCGGGCCTGCGCGAGCGCGCCCTCGCGGTCGACATGCAGGAAGGCGTGCACCTTCTCGTCGACGGCGTCGATCCGGGCGAGGTGGGCCTCGGTGACCTCGACGGCCGTGAGCTCGCCCGCGGCGATCTTCGCGGCGATCTCGGCCGCCGTCAGCCTGATGATGTTGACGTTGGTGTCCGTCATGGTGATTAGTCCTCCCCCAGGATCTGCGGCACCTTGAAACGCCGCTGCTCCTGGGCCGGGGCGCCGGAGAGCGCCTGCTCGGGGGTGAGCGACGGACGGACCTCGTCCGCGCGCATGACGTTCGTCAGCGGCAGCGGGTGAGAGGTCGGCGGTACGTCTTGGTCGGCGACCTCGCTGACGCGGGCGACCGCGCCGATGATGTCGTCGAGCTGGCCGGCGAAGTGGTCGAGCTCTTCGGCCTTCAGCTCCAGACGCGCCAGCCGTGCGAGGTGGGCGACCTCCTCGCGCGTGATGCCAGGCATGCAGCGATCCTCTGGGTGAGAGTGTGTGGTTTGGCCCAATCCTATGGGTCCGGGGGCGGTGCCCGCGCCCGGGTTTGTTCGGGGACCTCTCCCACCCGCACCAGCCGTGACGGTTCGCTCAGGAGGTGCGGGTCGCTCGTGGGAGTTGCGAACCATCGGCACCCGCCCGTCCGCGGTGGCTGCTCGCGCAGTTCCTCGCGCCCCTTTCGGGGCGCTGTTGTCCCGCCCGCTACGGGCGGACGCCGACGGCGATGAAGCCCTACGGGAGAGTTCCACTCGTCGGGTGACCGTCACGGATGGTGCGCGGGCGGGAGAACCGGGCGCAACCGTCACCCGCCCGCACCCGACAAACGAACCGTTGGAACTACTCCGCGGCCGGCAACGCGGCGCGCGGCCGCTGCCACCCCCGCGACCCCCGGGCCAGCAACCACGCCGTGGCCTCCTCGGGAGGCATCGCCGCCGCGACCAGCCACCCCTGCACCGCGTCGCACCCCAGATCCCGCAACCGCTCCCACGTCTCGTCGTCCTCGACACCCTCCGCCACGACGAGCAGACCCAGTGAGTGCGCGAGATCGACGGTGCAGCGCACGATCTCCGCGTCCTCGTTGTCCACGGCGAGCCGTGCGACGAAGGACCGGTCGATCTTCAGCTCGCTCACCGGCAGTCGGCGCAGATGCACCAGCGAGGAGTACCCCGTACCGAAGTCGTCCAGCGACATCTTCACGCCGTGCCCGGTCAGCCCGGCCAGCGTGTCCGCGGCCCGCTGCGGGTCCTCGAGGAGCACATGCTCCGTTATCTCCAGCTGCAACGCCCCCGCCGGAACCCCGTGCCGGGCGAGCCGCGCGGCGACCGAGCCCGCGAAACCGGGGGTGTGGACGTCCCGCGGGGACACGTTCACCGCGACCGGTACGCGCAGTCCCTGCGCCCGCCACCGCGCGACCTGCGCGAGCGCCGTCTCCAGCACGTACTCGGTGAGGTGCGGCATCAGTCCGGACGACTCGGCGATCGCTATGAACTCGTCCGGCGGCACCTTCCCCCGCTCGGGATGCACCCAGCGGACCAGCGCCTCGAGCCCGGCCACCTGTCCGTCGAAGCGGACCTTGGGCTGGTAGTGCAGTTCCACGTCACCGGCGTCCAGCGCCCGGCGCAGGTCACCGAGCAGGCCGAGCCGGTCCGGTGTGTTCGAGTCCCGCTTGGACTCGTACACCTCCACCCCCGTACGGTCCCGCTTCGCCTGATACATCGCCACGTCCGCCCGCCGCAGCAGCCCCTCCGCGTCGAGCGCGTGGTCGGGGAAGACGGCGAGCCCGGCGCTGGCCTCCAGGACGAGGGTGAGTCCGTCGAGGTCGAGCGGCGAGCCGAGGGCCGCGACGAGATTGCGGGCGACCCGCGTGGCCGACGTGGTGGAGTCGGCGACGGGCAGTAACACGGCGAACTCGTCCCCGCCGAGCCGCGCGGCCTCCGCCCCGCGCGGCAACGCCAGCCGCAGCCGGTCGGCTATTTGGAGGAGCAGTCGGTCTCCGGCGAGGTGCCCCAACGTGTCATTGACGGAACGGAAGCGGTCGAGGTCGATCAGCATCAGGGCCGCACGCGCACCGATGCGCTCGGCATCGTCCAGAGCCGTCCAGGTGCGTTCGAGCAGCCATTGCCGGTTGGGCAACCCGGTCAGCGGATCGCGCAGCTGCTCCTCGGCCCGTATCCGGGCGATCCACAGCGTGGAGTCGAGTGCGATCAGCGGGATCGAGAACAGCGGCAGCAGCATCGGCTGCCCGACCGCGACGACACAGATCAGCGGCGCGATGCCGAGCAGCGCGACGGCGACGAGTCCTTGTCTGACCAGCGCCGTGCGGGTGGCGGTCGGCAGACCGCCGGTGCCGGGCACATGGAGGTACCAGAGCAGCACGCGGGTGACCGCGAGATACGCGGTCGCGACCAGCACCACCTCGGGTGCTGCGTAGTAGTTCCAGCTCTCCGGGTTCCAGGGCGTCTCGACGGACGGCACCCGCCCGAACATGGCGAGGACCAGCGCTCCGGCGCCGATGCCGAGGATGTCGACCGCGCCGTGCAACACCCCCTGGCGCCAGCGGCCTCGGCGCGCGGCACCCACCAGCACGACGACGGTCAGGCTGACCATCCCGGCGGGCACCCAGCCGTACAGCAGCAGGACCGCGAGGGTGAGCGCGGCGCCGGAGCCCGTGCCGCCCCACCAGCGGGCGCGTCCGAGCGCGACCAGATGGCCGACGATGATGCCGGTCAGCAACGCCAGCGACCAGCCGGCCGCGCCGGACGGGAAGAGCGCGTGGTTTCCGCTGAACGCCCGGTAGAAGCCGGCGCCGAGGACGAACGCGGCCGCCCCGACGACCGCCGCGGGCAGCGCGGGCCAGGAGATGCGCCGTTCGGGATCGTGGCCGGACGGGCCGGCGCCGCGCTCGGCGGTGAACCTGCCGACGCCCGGAGCGGGGGCGGTGAGGGGTGGTACGGAGCCCTGCGCGCCCGCGCCGGGGCGCTGCGATGTCCGCTCCGTCCGGAGGCCCGCCATCCACGCGCCGGTCATCCGGCGCAGGCGCAGCCGTGAGTCCGGGGCGGCGCTCTCGGTCGGTTCCATTCCCGTCCCTCTCACAGCCGGCGGTGCCCACGCCACGCGGCCCGTTGCCGGCGACAACTGCCAACGGCACCGCGTCTGAAAACTCTTCCCCAGACTCTTGAGGAGCAGGGGATGCGCCAACCGCAGCCGGGCACGGCAGGCGTACACCTCAACAGTAGGCCGCAGAAGGCTTCCACGGGCAGCGGTCGGCGACGGTTGCCCGTTTGCGACCCGGCCACCCGTATGCATCTGATATGCGCCGAACGGGTGGCCTTCAACCGCTACTCCCCGGTCGGAAGCGCAACTTCCGCGGCCGCTTCCGGTCCCTGTTCGAGGAGAACGGCGAACCCGTCCTCGTTCAGAACCGGCACCTTCAGCTGCATCGCCTTGTCGTACTTCGAGCCAGGATTGTCGCCCACCACCACGAAAGACGTCTTCTTCGAGACGGAACCAGTCACTTTCGCTCCCCGGCTCTGCAAGGCCTCCTTCGCGCCGTCCCGTGTGTGGTGTTCGAGTGTGCCGGTGACGACGACGGTGAGTCCTTCGAGCGGACGCGGGCCCTCGTCCTCGCCGGAGCGCTCGTCCTCCATTCGGACGCCCGCCGCCCGCCACTTGCGGATGATCTCGCGGTGCCAGTCCTCGGCGAACCACTCCTTGAGCGAGGCCGCGATGATCTCGCCGACCCCGTCGGTGGTGGCGAGCTCCTTCTCGGTGGCCTGGTCGATCCGGTCGATCGAGCGGAACTCACGCGCGAGCGCCTCGGCCGCGACCGGCCCGACATGACGGATCGACAGACCGGTCAGGATCCGGGCGAGCGGGCGCTCCTTGGCGGCCGCGATGTTGTCCAGCATCGCGATCGCGTTCTTCTTGGGCTCGCCCTGCTGGTTGGCGAAGACCGTGGCGATCTTCTCCTCGCCCGTCTTCGGGTCGCGCTTGGGCAGACCGCTGTCCTGGTCGAGGACGTACGCCTTGATGGGCAGCAACTGCTCGATGGTGAGGTCGAAAAGGTCGCCCTCGTCCGCCAGCGGCGGTTCGGCGGGCTCCAGCGGCTTGGTGAGGGCCGCCGCCGCCACGTACCCGAAGTGCTCGATGTCGAGTGCCTTGCGGCCCGCGAGGTAGAAGAGACGCTCGCGCAGCTGGGCCGGGCACGAGCGCGCGTTCGGGCAGCGCAGGTCGACGTCGCCCTCCTTCATCGGCCGCAGCGGCGTACCGCACTCGGGGCACTCGGCGGGCATCACGAACTCGCGCTCGCTGCCGTCGCGCAGATCGACGACCGGGCCGAGGATCTCCGGGATGACCTCACCGGCCTTGCGCAGCACCACCGTGTCCCCGATGAGGACGCCCTTGGCCTTCACCACGTCCTGGTTGTGCAGGGTGGCGAACTCGACCTCCGAGCCGGCGACCTTGACCGGCTCGACCTGCGCGTACGGCGTGACACGGCCCGTACGGCCCACGCCGACCCGGATGTTGATGAGCTTGGTGTTGACCTCCTCGGGCGCGTACTTCCAGGCGATCGCCCAGCGCGGCGCGCGCGAGGTGGAGCCGAGACGGCCCTGCAGCGGGATCTCGTCGAGCTTGACGACCACCCCGTCGATCTCGTGCTCCACGGAGTGCCGGTTCTCCCCGTAGTACGCGATGAACTCCCGTACGCCGTCGAGGTCGTCGACCACCTTCGCGTACCGCGTGGTCGGCAGGCCCCAGGAGTGCAGCAGTTCGTACGCCTGGGAGAGGCGGGCGAGGCTCTCGAAGCCCTCCAGGGCGCCGATTCCGTGGACCACCATGTGCAGCGGGCGGGTGGCGGTGACGCGCGGGTCCTTCTGGCGCAGCGAACCCGCCGCCGCGTTGCGCGGGTTGGCGAAGGGCTTGTCACCGGCCTCCACCAGGCGGGCGTTGAGCTCCTCGAACTTCTCCATCGGGAAGTAGATCTCGCCGCGGATCTCCACCAGATCCGGGACGCGGTCACCCTTGAGGCGGTCCGGAATCTCCGCGATCGTCCGCACATTGGGCGTGATGTCCTCGCCTGTACGGCCGTCGCCGCGGGTCGCCGCGCGGGTGAGACGGCCGTGCTCGTAGGTGAGGTTGACCGCGAGGCCGTCGACCTTCAGCTCGCACAGGAAGTGGTAGTCCGAGGTGCCCACGTCCTTGGCGATGCGCTCGGCCCAGGCGGCGAGCTCCAGGTCGCTGAAGGCGTTGTCCAGCGAGAGCATGCGTGAGCGGTGCTGGACGGACGTGAACTCGGTCTTGTACGCGCCCGCGACCTTCTGGGTCGGGGAGTCGGGGGTGCGCAGCTCGGGGTACCGCTCCTCCAGCACCTCCAACGAGCGCAGCAGCTGGTCGAACTCCGCGTCGCTGACGACCGGCTGGTCCTTCACGTAGTACCGGAAGCGGTGCTCCTCGATCTGCTCAGCGAGCTGCGCGTGCTGCTCCCGTGCCTCGGCGGGCAGGGAATTGGGCTGTGCGTCCTTGTCGCCGGCCACCGTGTTGTCCTCCCGTTACTCTGGGTTGTCCGCGAGGGATCTCGCCGCCCTGGCGCAGTGGGCGAGCGCCCGGCGCGCGTACTGCGGGGAAGCCCCCGCGAGTCCGCACGACGGAGTGACCGTGACCGCCTCCGCGAGAAGTCCCGGATGCAGCCCCAGCCTGCGCCACAGCGTCCTGACACCCATGACGCTACCGGCAGGGTCTGACAATGGGCCGTCCGTGCCGGGGATGACACCGGCGAAGAGCCTCGTCCCCCCTTCCACCGCTTCCCCGATCGCATCGTCGTCACGCTCAGTCAGCAGCGAGAAGTCGAACGAGATCGCCGCGGCGCCCGCCCGGCGCAGCAGCGCGAACGGCACGTCGGGCGCGCACGAGTGCACCACGACCGGGCCGTCCGCGTGCACCCCCACGACGTCCCGCAGCGTCGACTCCACCAGCTGCCGGTCGACGGCGCGATGCGTGCGGTAGCCACTGGCGGACTTCACCTGGCCGCGCAGCACGGCGATGAGCGAGGGCTCGTCGAGCTGCAGGACGACCTGGGCGCCCGGCACCCGGCGCCGTACCTCGTCGAGATGCGTGCGCAGCCCCTCCGCGAGCGAACCGGCGAGGTCCCGGCAGGCGCCGGGGTCGGAGAGAGCCACCTCACCGCCCCGCAGCTCCAGCGCGGCGGCCAGCGTCCAGGGGCCCACGGCCTGCACCTTCAGCGGCCCCTCGTACCCCTGGGTGAACTCCTCCAGCGCGTCGAGGTCTTCGCCCAGCCACGACCTGGCCCGCTTGGTGTCCCGCCCCGGCCGGTCCCCGATCCGCCAGCCGCTGGGCTCCACGCGCGCGTAGAGGTCGACGAGCATCCCGGCGGTGCGCCCGATCATGTCCGCGCCCGGGCCGCGTGCGGGCAGTTCGGGAAGGTACGGGAAGTCCTCGAAGGACCCGGCCACCGTCTTGGCGGCCTCGTGGGCGTCCCCGCCCGGCATGGATCCGACCCCGGTCGCGGGGCCCCAGGTGAAGCTCATCGTCCCGGCCGCACGGTCAGGTCGTTGACCTCCGCGTCGCGCGGCAGGTCGATGGCCATCAGGATGGTGGTCGCGACGGACTCCGGGTCGATCCACTTCGAGGCGTCGTACTCCTTGCCCTCCTGCTGGTGGACCTTCGCCTGCATGGGGCTCGCCGTCCGGCCGGGGTAGACCGAGGTCACCCGGACGCCGTTCGCGTGCTCCTCCTGGCGCAGGGAGTCCGCGAGGGCCTTCAGACCGTGCTTGGAGGCGGCGTACGCGGACCAGTCGGCGCCGGCGTTGAGGCCGGCGCCGGAGTTCACGAACACCACGTGGCCCTGGGCTACGCGGAGCTGGGGCAGGAAGTGGCGGGTCAGCTCGGCGGGGGCGATCAGGTTGACGTTGAGCTGGTGGCGCCAGGACTTGGGGGTCAGCTCGCCGACCGGGCCGAGGTCGACCACGCCCGCGATGTGCAGGAGCGAGTCGACGCGGTCGGGGAGCGTCTGGTGCGAGAACGCCCAGGAGAGCTTGTCGGGGTCCGCCAGGTCGCCGACCAGGGTCTTCGCCCCGGGGAACTCGGCCGCGAGCTCCTTCGCGCGGCCCGCGTCGCGCGCGTGCAGCACGAGCTCGTCCCCGCGCGCGTGCAGACGGCGGGCGACGGCCGCGCCGATGCCGGAGCCCGCCCCGGTGATCACATGTGTAGCCATGGACGCCATGCTCGCATCACTGGGTGCCCAGACTCTCCTCCAGGTAGGCCAGCGCCCCCACCGGCTCCTCGGCGAAGAACACCAGGTCGGTGAGCGGGCGCGGCAGGAAGCCCTCGGCCTCCATGCGCCGGAACTGCTCCTTGAGGCCGTCGTAGAAGCCCGCCGTGTTGAGCAGGACCACCGGCTTCTCGGTCTTCCCGTGCTTCTTCAGCTCCAGGATCTCGGTCGCCTCGTCGAGCGTCCCCGTACCACCGACCATGATCACCACCGCGTCGGCCTTCTCCAGGAGCAGCGCCTTTCGCTCCGCGAGATCCCGCGCGATCACCATCTCGTCGGCACCCGCCCGCGCCTTTGCCGCCAGGAAGTCCACGGAGACGCCCAGCAGCCGCCCGCCCGCCTCCTGCACGCCGTCGGCGACCACCTTCATCAGCCCGACGTCGGAGCCGCCCCACACCAGGGTGTGGCCGCCCTTGCCGAGGAGCTCGGCGAACTCCCGGGCGGGGCGCGTGTAGCGGTCGTCGAGCTCGGCGGCGGAGAGGAACACGCAGATATTCATGTGCCTACGGTACGAGGGAAGAACCCGGGTCCCGCGTGCGCTGTCCAAGTATGGCTAATGGACACACGATCACGATCGAACAGGGCACGGAGCGGGTACGCGTCGTGCACGGCGACCAGGTCCTGGCGGAGAGCGACCGGCCCCTGGTGCTGCGCGAGACCGGCTGTCCCGTGCGCTATTACCTCCCGGCCGAGGACGTCCGCCTGGACCTGCTGACGGCCTCCGACACCCACACGCACTGCCCCTTCAAGGGCGATGCGTCCTACTGGTCACTGCCCGACGCTCCCGACCTCGTCTGGGCCTACCCCGACCCCAAGCCGGATGTCGCCCAGATCAAGGACCACTTCTGCTTCTACGAAGTCGAAGTGGCGTAACCGCTGCAAAGTGATGCCAACTCTGGACGTTCAGCCAGGGCTGGCAGTCCCTGAAGATCTCGGCGAGGCGGGCTTGGCTGCTCCGTCGAGACGGTTCTGATACTGCGGGTCGCCAAGGATGTCGCCGCTCGTATTCGTCCCGGGTGCCGCAGTGGGATCGACGAACCACTCCCGTCCGAGAAGGAGTCCGAATATCGGTGAGGGCAGGCGGACCAGCACGCGGAATATCGGTGCCGCCCGGCCCTTGCCGTAAACCTGCGATCGGTGAGCAGCAAGAGCGGCACGTTTTTGCGGGGCGAAGCGCCGGACGTCGACTCGGTGGGTGATCGCCGATCGGAGGCTGTAGCCAGTGCGTACGACCTGTGGGTCGTAGCGGATCGGGAGCCGGAGGAAACGCAGTAACCGGAACGCTCGGTATACGGGCTCTCGCGGGAGTGTGGCCTCCAGCACGCGGGGAGTGGCAGCCAGTTGAGCGGCTCGGGCGCCTACATCGTGGACCTTCACGTGGTCTCGGTGTCCGTAGCCGCCCTGGGCGTCGTAGCTGAGCAGGACATCCGCCTGCTCCTCGCGGAGCAACTCAGCGAGCTTTGACGCGGCCGCGTCGATGTCCGCGCGGGCAAAGCGCACCCGGTCCGTCGGGTCCGGAAACAGCAGCGGGCCGTGACCACTGTTGGCGTACCCCAGATGCGCCACGCGAGCGACACCCAGCACCGCGGCGCTGGCCCTCAGTTCGTCCAGGCGCGCGCAACCGTCACCGCCCGTCGCCTCGCCCATGACCCCGTCGCAGGCCACGACTATGACCACACGGTTGCCCTCTGCGGCCAATCGCGCCAAGGTGCCCCCGGTGAGCAGGACCTCATCATCCGGATGGGCGTGAAAGGCCAGTATCGTCGCCACACCGACCATACTGACAGGCGCGCATCACCGACGCGGCGGCAGCGACCGCATGCACTTCAAGTGCCGGCCCTCGGCGATTCGTCCCCGATCGCCTGAGGCAGGACACGATCCCTTGGAATCAATCGTCTACTAGGCGTCGACGGTCGCCCGCGCCGTCGTAGCGATCGTCGCCGACCCCACCACCCGCGTGCCGTCGTACAGGACGATCGCCTGGCCGGGGGCGACCCCGCGGACCGGCTCGGTGAACGTGACCTCGAGCTCGCCGTCGACCAGCTCGGCCGCCACCTCCGTCTCGCCGCCGTGGGCGCGGAGCTGGGCGGTGTAGGTGCCCGGGCCGGTGGGGGCGGCGCCGCACCAGCGGGGCTTGATCGCGGTCAGGGCGCCGACGTCCAGGGAGGCCGCCGGGCCCACCGTCACCGTGTTGTTCACCGGCGAGATGTCCAGGACGTAGCGCGGCTTGCCGTCCGCGGCCGGGGTGCCGATGCGCAGCCCCTTGCGCTGGCCGATCGTGAAGCCGAACGCGCCCTCGTGGGAGCCGATGACCGCCCCGGACTCGTCGACGATGTCGCCCTCCGCCTTGCCGAGGCGGCCGGCCAGGAAGCCCTGGGTGTCGCCGTCGGCGATGAAGCAGATGTCGTGCGAGTCGGGCTTCTTGGCGACCGCCAGGCCCCGGCGCTCGGCCTCCGCGCGGATCTCGTCCTTCGTCGTCACCGTGTCGCCCAGCGGGAACAGCGCGTGCGCGAGCTGGCGGTCGTCCAGGACGCCGAGCACATACGACTGGTCCTTGGCCATGTCGGAGGCGCGGTGCAGCTCGCGCGTGCCGTCCTCGTTCACGATCACCTTGGCGTAGTGGCCCGTGCAGACCGCGTCGAAGCCGAGCGCCAGCGCCTTGTCGAGCAGGGCGGCGAACTTGATCTTCTCGTTGCAGCGCAGGCACGGGTTCGGGGTGCGCCCGGCCTCGTACTCGGCGATGAAGTCCTCGACCACGTCCTCGCGGAAGCGCTCGGCGAGGTCCCACACGTAGAACGGGATGCCGATGACGTCAGCGGCGCGGCGGGCGTCGCGCGAGTCCTCGATGGTGCAACAGCCCCGCGCGCCCGTGCGGAACGATTGCGGGTTGGCGGAGAGCGCGAGGTGCACGCCGGTCACGTCGTGGCCGGCTTCCGCGGCGCGGGCGGCGGCGACGGCGGAGTCCACGCCGCCGGACATGGCGGCGAGGACGCGGAGGGGGCGGGGGCGCTGCGAGGTCTCAGTCATAGCCCCTCCAGAGTACGGGGCCGCGGGAACCGAAGCCCGCGGGTATCCGTTGAAGATCGCAACGGGGAGCGCTGGGGGACGGACGGGGGCGGACGCGATGAGTGAGGCCGCAGAGACCGTAGAAACAGCAGAGACGACAGGGACCACCGAGGCGGCAGGGGCCACGGAGACCGTGGGGGCCGCGGAGGGGACCCAGAAGCGCAAGGGCCGGGACCGTGACCGGCGAGTCGGGCGGCGGACGCTGCTGATCGGCGGGGCGGCGGCCGCCGTGGGCACGGCGGTGCTCGCGCGGGGCGAGCTCGGGCACCTGTGGTGGCGGCTGCCGGGTGTGGAGAAGCCGCGGGTGGAGGGTGCGGTCGACTTCCGGGGCGCACAGTGGGTGGCCGCCTCCTCGGCGAACTGGCGGCGGGCGGACCGGCCCGACGACTACGGGATAGACCGAGTGGTCATCCATGTCACCCAGGGCAGCTACCGCAGCGCCGTCAAGGCCTTCCAGGACCCGGGGCACGGCGCTGCCGCGCACTACATCGTCCGCAAGGACGGGCACATCACCCAGATGATCCGCGAGCTGGACGTGGCGTTCCACGCGGGGAACCGGGGGTACAACGAGCGGAGCGTCGGCATAGAGCACGAGGGCTTCGTCGAGCGCGCCTCCTCGTTCACGGACGCCATGTACGAGGCGTCGGCGCGGCTGACCGCCACGATATGCGGGCGGTACGGCATCCCCGTCGACCGTGAGCACATCATCGGGCACGTCGAGGTGCCCGGCACGGACCACACGGATCCCGGGCGGTACTGGGACTGGGACCGGTACATACGGCTCGTGCGGCAGGCGCGCACAACCGCCACGTAGGTGTTGGAAAGCGCTTTCGAAGCGCGGTCACAGGCAGCGGCGCCGAGGCCTCAGGTCACCGAATCGTGATGCTGTGAGGCACGTCCGGGACGCGTGTGTCCGTTGCGTCCCGTGCGGCCGCCGTGACCAGCAACACATCAACTCCCCTTTTTCTCAGGGAAGTTGATCCTGAATTTAAGTCATCGGATTTCACAGCGAAGACGGCGTTCTCCTAAGTCGGCCCCATTCATTACACAGCCCTTAGGTCGAGAGTCCACCGCCATGACGCACTCCACGCAGCCCGCTTCCGACGCGGGCAAGGACAAGGGCCAGTCCAAGACCAAGGGCAAGGGCATGCACCGCCGCAAGTTCCTCGGCGGGATGGCGGGGGCGGGCCTCGCGGCGGTGACCGCCGGCGGCACCGCCATCGCTTTGCTGACGAACGCGACGCAGAACAAGGCGCACGCCGCGGGCACCACGCTGACCATCCCCGACCTCTTGGAGGGGACCACCACGGACGGCACCACGACGTTCACCCTGGAGGCGAAGGCCGGCACCAGCGAGGTGCTCAGCGGTGTGACCAGCACCACCGCGGGCTACAACCAGTCGTTCCTCGGCCCCACCATGAAGTGGACCTCCGGCGACAAGGTCCTGCTGAACATCACCAACAGCCTCACCGAGGCCACCACCGTCCACTTCCACGGCGCGCACGTCCCGCCCAGCATGGACGGCGGCCCGCAGAACGCCTTCGCCGCGGGGAAGACGTGGTCGCCCACCTTCACGGTCAAGGACGAGGCCAAGACGCTCTGGTACCACCCGCACGCCCTGGGGACCACGGCGAAGCAGGCCACCCACGGCCTGGCGGGCATGATCATCGTCGAGGACGACTCCACCGCGTCCGCGGCCCTGCCCAGCACCTACGGCACCGACGACATCCCGATCATCCTGCAGTGTCTGGCCACCGACAGCGCCGGAGACATCAAGTACAACCTGACCGGCTACCTCACCAACGGCCTGAGCTTCCCGCTGCTGTGCAACGGCACGAACGTCGACGACACCACGCTCTCCTTCACCGCCACCAAGAAGCGCACCCGCTTCCGGCTGCTCAACGCCTCACCGTCCGACATCATCACCGTCCAGCGCAGCGACGGCGGGACGCTCACCCAGATCGCCACCGACCAGGGGTATCTGACCGAGGCCACCGAGGTGGCGTCGATCCGGCTGGTGGCGGGCGCGCGCGCCGAGTTCGTGATGGAGCTCAGCGACGCGGTCACCCTGGAGGCCGTGGTGACGACGGGCTGGGTGCGCGGCGGCAGCGGCACCTACGAGTTCCTGACCGTCACCCCGGACACCTCGGACACCCCGGCGACCCTGCCGACCCTCAACACCATCACCCGCTACGACACCAGCGCCTTCACCGCCCGGACGATCACGCTCGGCCAGAGCGGCACAACGATGACGATCAACGGCTCCGCCGGGACGAGCATGTCCTCGATGGCGACGATCAGCACCACCTTGGGCGCCGAGGAGGTGTGGACGGTCAAGAACAGCACGCAGCTTGAACACTCGTTCCATCTGCATGATGTGCCGTTCCAGCTGATCTCCATCAACGGGGCGGATCCGACGGGCGTCCAGCTGGGCTGGTACGACACGTTCGAAGTGGTCGGCGGCGGCACCATCAAGATCGCGATGAAGTTCACCGACTTCTCGGACGACACCTATATGTACATGCTCCACTGCCATCTGCTGCAGCACGAGGACGAGGGCATGATGGCCGCCCTCATGGTGGCGGCCAGCTAGGTTCCGTCCGGCCCGGCGGGTGGGCGCGGGGATGTCAGGTCAGGCCTGCCGTCCGCGCCCGCTCCACCGCCGGGCCGATCGCCTTGGCCACGGCCTCGACGTCCGCCTCCGTGGAGGTGTGGCCGAGGGAGAAGCGCAGGGTGCCGCGGGCCAGGTCGGGGTCGGCGCCGGTGGCCAGCAGGACGTGGCTGGGCTGGGCGACGCCGGCCGTGCACGCGGAGCCCGTGGAGCACTCGATGCCCTGGGCGTCCAGCAGGAGCAGCAGGGAGTCGCCCTCGCAGCCGGGGAACGTGAAGTGAGCGTTGGCGGGCAGTCGGCCCGCGGGGTCGGGGTCGCCGCCGAGGATCGCGTCGGGCACGGCCGTACGGACGGCGTCGACCAGGTCGTCGCGCAGAGCGCCGATCTCCCGGGCGAACCACTCGCGCTGCTCGGTGGCGAGCCGTCCGGCGACCGCGAACGAGGCGATGGCGGGCACGTCGAGCGTGCCGGAGCGCACATGCCGCTCCTGGCCGCCGCCGTGCAGGACGGGTACGGGGGTGTACTCGCGGCCCAGCAGCAGCGCGCCGATGCCGTACGGGCCGCCGATCTTGTGTCCGGAGACGGTCATCGCGGCGAGGCCGGAAGCGGCGAAGCCGACGGGGACCTGGCCGAAGGCCTGGACGGCGTCGGCGTGCAGCGGGATGCCGAACTCTGCGGTGACGTCGGCCAGTTCGCGGACCGCCATCACCGTGCCGATCTCGTTGTTGGCCCACATGACGGTGGCGAGGGCGACGTCGTCGGGGTCCCGGGCGATGGCCTCCCGCAGGGCGTCCGGGTGGACGCGGCCGTAGGAGTCGACGGGCAGGTACTCGACCGTGGCGCCCTCGTGTTCACCGAGCCAGTGGACGGCGTCGAGGACGGCGTGGTGCTCCACGGGGCTCGCGAGGACGCGGGTGCGGGCCGGGTCGGCGGCGCGGCGGGCCCAGTACAGGCCCTTGACGGCGAGGTTGTCGGCCTCGGTGCCGCCGGAGGTGAAGACGACCTCGCTGGGGCGGGCGCCGAGTGCCTCCGCCAGGGTTTCGCGGGCTTCCTCGACCGTCCGCCGGGCGCGGCGGCCGGCGGCGTGGAGGGAGGAGGCGTTGCCCGTGAGGCTCAGCTGGGCGGTCAGCGCCTCTACCGCCTCGGGGAGCATCGGAGTGGTCGCGGCGTGGTCGAGGTAAGCCATGATGGGCCCGATTCTACGGGCCGCCGGTCGACGGCCTCAGCCCACGTCGGTCCACGGCCTCGACCTCGGTCTGTCCACGGCCTCGACCCCGGTCGGGCAGCCGCCGACCCGCCCCTCGTTCGCCGGTGTCCGGTGGATCGAAGGCCTCGTTCAGCGGTGGCTCAGAAGCTCCAGGACACCGTGCTGTCGAACTGCATGAACGCCACCAGGACCAGAAGATCGGCGATGCCGAGGCCCAGGCCGAGGAAGGCGCGGCCGCGGCGGGCGGTGCCGCGCCAGAGGGCGACGGAGGCGAGGACGATGGCGATCGGGCCCAGGAAGACGTTCAGAACCAGCAGGCCGAGGAGGCCGAGGATGAAGGAGGCGACGGCCATCCCGTCAGCGTCCCGGACCTCGGCCCTGCGGGTGGGGGTAGGGGTGTAGGTGGGGATGGGGGTGGCGGTGAGGTCGGTGCGCTCGGTGAGTTGCATGACGTGGGTCAGCTCCCTACGGGTCCCAGCAGTCAGTGGGTGGAGGTGTGGCGCCGACGGGCGTTGCGCTCGCGGACGGCGAAGATGCCCAGCCAGACGGCGATGACGACCGCGGCGACGAGGGTGACGGGCAGCGGGGCGTGGGCCACGGAGCCCATGACGACACCCAGCAGCAGAAGGGCGGCGACGAGGAACAACATGAGGTGCCTCTCGACGGTGAACCCCGAATGTTTCGGGGACTTGACGACTCAGTGAACGATTGTAGTAACACTCGTTCACTGACTCTTGAGTCTAACGCGTCGCGCGGCTTTTCAATTCCAGAGAACAGTTGTTAACTGCATGGCATGAGTCACACTCTCGGCATCCGCCAGGTCCAGAAGCAGAAGACCCGACAGGCGCTCCTGGACGCGGCGTTGGAGCTGCTGGAGGAACAGAGCCTGAGCAGCCTGGGTCTGCGCGAGGTCACCCGCGCCGTCGGAGTCGCCCCGACCGCCTTCTACCGGCACTTCCGCTCGACGGCGGACCTCGGCGTGGCACTGGTCGAGGAGGCGCTCGGCAGCCTGCACCCGATGATCGGGGACACGGTCCTCGCGGCCGGCGACAGCGGCGAACGCATCGAGCGCGCGGTCGACCTGATCGCCCACCATGTCGAGACGCACCCCGCGCACGTCCGTTTCATCGCGCGCGAGCGGCACGGTGGCGTCCAGGCGGTGCGGCAGGCGATCCGGGAGCAACTGGAGCGCTTCGCCGAGGAGGTGAAGGTCGAGCTGGCCAAACACCCCGAGTCGAAGGGGTGGAGCGACGACGATCTGCTGATGCTCGCGGGCCTGTACGTCGACCAGATGCTCATGACGGCCTCGCAGTACCTGGAGGCGCTGGAGGCGTCGCAGGAGGAGCGGGAGCGGGTGGCCCGCGTGGCGGCCCGGCAGATGCTGCTGATCAGCATCGGCCGCCGCAACTGGCTGGGGTGACGCAATCTGGCTGGGGTGACGCAACTGGATAGGTTGACGCAACCGGCTGGAGTGACGCACCCGGATGGGGTGACGCACCCGTTCATCGAGTACGCCACCCCTGAGAGCGCTGAGACCGGCTCAGCCCTGCGCGGCCGGCTGCCCCTGACCCTGCTGGCCGCCACCACCCGGGCCGCCGCCACAGCCGCTCTGCCCGCCACCGCCCGGACCACCGGACGGCATGCCCGAGGGACCCCCGGACGGCATCTTGCCGGTGGGCATGTTCGACGGCGTCCCGGAGGGCGAGCCCGTGGGCATACCGGAGCGCCCACCGGTCGGCATGCCCGACGGACCTCCGCTCGGCATGCCGGAGGGCCGCCGACAGTTCTGGCTCGCGTTGCCGCTGTTCGAGGACGAGGACGAGGACGAGGACGACGACGAGTCACCCGAACCACAGGCCGCCAGCAGCGGCGAGAGCGCCAGCAGGGCGACGGCGGGGACGAGTCGGGCACGACGGTTCATGAGGTAACTCCCAGTCAAGTCGCATGGACCGGTTGATGAAGACCGGATGAGTGCGGGATGAGTGGTGCACAGAGGACCAGATCCACGTAGGGCCGCGCTGTGCCGAACCTGTGGTTACCTGTGGGTCAGCTTCCCTCGCGCGGGCCGCGGTCCCCGCCGTACACGGCGCCGATCGCGGCCGCCGCCCCGGCCAGTTCCGCCCGCACCTCCGGCGGCGACACCACCTCCACCGTGTCCGCGAAGGCCAGCAGCGTGCGGGCCTCGCGGACGACGCCGTACGACAGGTGCGCGAGCACCCACTCGCTCTCCCCGTCGTCCTCCGGGAGCGCCGTGAGGGAGGCCGCGTTGAGGCGCAGGAACATGTCGAGGCGGGAGCGTCGTACCCGAACTGTGACATCGAGACCACCCGGACGCTCCTCGACCTGGCGCCGCAACACCTCCCAGACGGCTCCGAGTTCGACGCCCGGGCGCCGCTTCACCGGATCGCTCAGGAGTGTCGCCGACTGCACCCGGTCGGCGCGGAAGAGCCGCGGCCCGCCGCGCCGGTCGGCGACGAGGTACCAGACGCCCGCCTTGGACACGAGCCCGTACGGGTCGACGGTGTAGGTGCTGGGCTCGGTGTGCCCGCCGTGCCGGTAGCGCAGCCGCAGCCGCCGGTCGGCGAAGACCGCGTCCTGCAGCACCTCCAGGTCGACCGCCCGCTGCGGGCCGCCCTTCCAGCGCGTCGCGTCGACGAGGATGCGGCGGCTGGTCACCTCGGCGGCCGGGCGGTACGGCGCCGGCAGCGCGGCCATCACCTTGCGCAGCGCGGAGCCGAGCGCCGCGTCCAGGCCGAGTGCGGCGTGCGCGCCCTGCGCGGCCAGGATGAACAGCGCGCGGGACTCGTCGGCGGTCAGCCCCGTGACGTCCGTACGGAATCCGGCGAGCAGTTCGATGCCGCCGTGCCGCCCGCGCTCGGCGTACACCGGGACGCCGGAGGCCGACAGGGCCTCGATGTCGCGGTAGATGGTGCGCACCGACACCTCCAGGCGGTCGGCGAGTTCGTGCGCGGGGACGCGGCCGCGGGTCTGCAGCAGCAGAAGGATCGAGAGCAGGCGGTCGGACTTCACGCGCCCAGGATCGCGCACCCCCGATCACACCCACCGGGAGTCCTCGAAAAAAGCTGACGGAAACTGTCAGGTTATGCGGCGAGCCTGAGCGCACCGAATCGACGAGAAGTACGAGAAGCAGAAGAGGCCCGCCATGACCCCCGCCATGAACATCGACCCCCGCCCCCTCTACACCCGCGCCGCCGAGCAGATCGCCGCGCTGGTCAGGACGGTTCGGCCGGAGCAGCTCGCCGGTCCCACCCCGTGTGCCGAGTTCGACGTACGGACCCTGCTGTCGCACATCGCGGGCGGTACCCGCCGGATCGCCGTGGTCGGCGCGGGCGGTGACGGGATGGCCGTACAGCCGTATCTCGACGGCGTGCCGGACGACGGCTGGAGCGCGGCGTACGAAGAGGTCAGGACGGAGGTGCGGAAGGCCTGGGCGGACGAGGCGCGCCTGGACGCCCTCGTCACTGTGCCGTGGGGCGAGGTCCCCGGACGTATCGCCCTGTCGGGGTACGTGATGGAGGCCGTCACCCACACGTGGGATCTCTCCGAGGCTCTCGGGCGGCCGTTCGCACTCGATCCGGAGCCGGCCGAGTTCGCGCTCGCCATCGCCCGCCGCGTGCTGCCCGAAGAGCAGCGCGAGGACCCCGAGGACGGCGAGGAGCTGCCGTTCGGCTCCGTGCTGCCGGCCCCCGAGGGGGCCGACGTCTACGGGCGGCTCGCGGCCTACCTCGGCCGGCGGCAGCTCAGCTGAGCCGGGCCCGGGCGAGCTGTCGGGACTGCGCGACCAGTCGGTCCGCGCTGTCCCACACCTCGGCGTCCTCCTCCAGGAAGCCGCCGGCGAGGTTGCGGGTGGTGATCGACACCCGCAGCGGACCGGGCGCCGGACGGCAGCGCACATGGACCGTCAGTTCGACCGTCGGCACCCAGCCGGACAGTCCGATCTCGAAGGCGGTGGGCGGCAGCGCGTCGACCGCGAGGAGCAGCGAGAGGGGGTCGGGGTCGCGGCCGTCGGCGAGCCCGAACCAGGACCGCATCTCACCCTTCCCGGACGGCGCCCCGAGGGCCCAGCCCAGGGTCGACGGGTCGAGCTTGAGCATCAGCCGCTCGGTGATGGCGGAGCTGCCGTCGACGGGGGCCGGTCCGTCCTCCGGCCCGAAGCAGTGCTCCATGGGCGGGATCACGGGCGGCGTCGCCGTGGTGCGGACGTCGTCGGGCAGGGCGTCGAGATCGCCGTACGAGGCGAGCACCCGGATCCGTTCGACCTCGCGGCCCTCGTCGTCGTACTGGAAGAGCGAGGCCTGGCCGGTCGACAGGGTCCGCCCCGTCCGGACGACATCCGTGCGGACCACCGCGGGGCCGGGTTGCGACGCGGTCAGGTAGTGCGCGGAGATGGTGAACGGGTCGGGGTGCGGCAGGGCGTGCCGGAGGGCGCGGCCGAGGACGGCCAGCAGATAGCCGCCGTTGACGGCGCTGATGATGGTCCATCCGGCGGACAGGTCGATGTCGTAGACGCCGGATTCGCGCAGGGTGACCGCGGTGTCGCGGTCGAACTCGCTGTCACCGATCGTGGCTCGCGCGGCCTGCGCGGTAGCTGCTTCTGACATGCCTGAACGGTACAACAAGAAATTACTAAGCAGTAGCTTTTTCTGTTTCACGCAGGTGACATCCGCCGTGCCGAGGGTGAGCATTCGGCAATTTCTCAGTAAGTGTCCGCACTCTTCCGTGAACCAACGGCTTCGGATGCCCCTCTCAAGGGACATAGAACCCGATGCAGCTGCAGAACCCGATCCAGCCCGTCACAGGAAGAGCCGCACACACCGTGAGCCTCACCGGAACGCCGTTCCTCCTCACCACGATCGTCCTGGTCGCGGTCGCCCTCGCCCTTCCCCTCGTGCTGTGGTCGCGCATCCCCGGCCCCGCGCCGGTGCGCAGCGCGGCCCGGATGCTGATGCTGCTGTTCGCCCAGGGCACGGCGATCACACTCGTCTTCGTGCTCGTGAACAACGCCAACAGCCTGTACGACAACTGGTCGGACCTCATCGGCACGGGCAACCACGTACGGGCGGCCGCCGACCTCGGCCGGGACGGCACCGGCGGTGTCTCGGTGAGTCGACTGCCCAAGGTCCATCAGTCGTTCTCGCTGGCCGACGGCCCCGGTATGCACCAGGCGGGCGGGGTGCGCGTCACCCAGTTGCACGGCCAGGTGTCGGGCGTCGACGCCGAGGTCTACGTATGGCTGCCCCCGCAGTACAACGAACCCGCCTACCGCAACCGGAAGTTCCCCGTCGTGGAGCTGCTGCCCGGCTATCCGGGCTCGGCGAAGGCATGGTTCGGGTCCATGAAGGTGCATGAGCAGTTGCTGCCGCTGATGCGCGACGGGCAGGTCGCACCGTTCATCCTGGTGGCGCCGCGCACCACGCTGCTGGCCAAGGTGGACACGGGCTGCGCGAACGTCGCCGGCAAGGTGAACGCCGACAGCTGGCTCAGCATCGACGTGCCGAAGATGGTGACGGACAACTTCCGGGCGAAGTCCGGGCCGGACGGCTGGGGGGTGGCCGGGTACTCGGCGGGGGCGCACTGCGCGACCAAGCTCGCGGTCGCCCACCCCGACCGCTACCGGGCCGCGGTGAGCATGTCCGGCTACAACGACCCGATCGGCGAACGCAATTCGCTCGCCGCAGAGACCGTCGCGCTGCGGCGGCAGAACAACCCCTTCCTGCTGCTCAAGGCCTACCGCACCCCGCCGCACGTCGCGCTCTACCTCTCCGGCGAGGCCCGCGACGGCTACCAGGCGGCCGCGGCGCTGCAGTCGATCGCGAAATCGCCGACGACCGTGCAGGTGGTGCTGCTGCCGCGGAGCGCCGGGGGCCACAACATGGCCCTGTGGCGGCCGCAGGTCCCGGAGGTGTTCCGCTGGCTGACCCAGCAGATCGGGCCCGGCGCCCGCGCTAAGGAGTCTCAGCCTCCGTCGCCGTCGAGCGGCGATTCCAAGCACGCGGCGCTCGCCAGTGGAAGCGCATCGCGAGCAGCCTCAGGACGAAAGCGGTGACGGCGGCGAGCCCGCTGGTGAAGGGGGTCAGCGCGTCGTAGCGGATGCACAGGACCACCATCGTGGCGCCGACGATCGCTGGGACCGCGTACAGATCGCGGTCCCAGCGCAGCAGTGAGGGCACCTCGTTGGCGAGAACGTCGCGCAGCACACCGCCGCCGACCGCGGTGGCCAGGCCCAGGGCGGCGGAGGCGGTCAGGCCGAGCCCGTACTCGTACGCCTTCGTGGTGCCCGCGACGCAGAACAGGCCGAGCCCGGCCGCGTCGAAGATGTTGACGCCGACCTGGATCCGCTCCACCTCGGGGTGGAGGAAGAACACCAGCAGGGCGGCGAGCAGCGGGGTGCTGAAGTAGCCGAGGTCGGTGAACGCGGCCGGGGGTACGGCCCCGATGACCAGGTCCCGGAACAGCCCTCCGCCCAGCGCGGTGACCTCGGCGAGGACGGCGATGCCGAAGACGTCGAAGTTCTTGCGGACGGCCAGCAGCGCGCCGGAGATCGCGAAGACGAAGATCCCCACGAGGTCGAGCACATGCTGGACGGAGGGGCTGAACAGGTTCTCGAACACCCGGACATTCTCACCTGTCACGGGTCGTGCGCCTTGCGAAGAAAGGCCTTCAGGCGGCCCGCACGATTACAGGGCGGGTTTCCCCGTGGTGAACAGCCAGGTCTGGAAGAGGTCGTCGAGTTGCTGCCCCGAGACCTTCTCGGCCAGCTTGATGAAGTCGGCGGTGTTGGCGTTGCCGTACTTGTGGAGCTTCGTCCAGGCGGGCAGCAGCTTGAAGAACGCGGTGTCGCCGATGCGCTCGCGCAGCATCTGGAGGGTCATCGCGCCGCGCTGGTAGACCGCCGAGGAGAACATGGTGTCGCGCTGCGGGTCGGCGACCACGGTCTGCCAGAAGGCGGCGTCCGCGGGCCTCGCGTTGTACCCGGCGAGGAAGGAGTCGTGCGCCGAGCGGATGCCCTTGTGCTCGGACCACAGCCACTGGGCGTAGGTCGCGAAGCCCTCGTTCAGCCAGATGTCCTTCCAGCGCTCCACCGAGACGGAGTCGCCGAACCACTGGTGGGCCAGCTCGTGCACGATGGTCGACTCCGAGCGCACGGCGGAGTAGGCGGGCTTCGACTGCACCTCCAGCGAGAACCCGGCCTCCGGCATGTCGTCGACGATCGCGCCCGTCTCCTCGAAGGGGTAGGGCCCGAAGACCTGCGACCAGTAGTCGGTGGCCTCGGCCGTGACGGCGTACACGTCGACGCTGTTGCTGTTCGCGAGCACCGGGTCGATGGCGACGTAGATGGGGGTCCCGGCCGGGGTCGTCCCCGTCTTCACGTCGAACTTCCCGATGGTCGCGGTCGCGAGATAGGTCGCCATCGGCCTGCTCTCGCGCCAGTGCGTGACGGTCTGCTCGCCCTTGTCGTACGTCGAGACCAGCCGGCCGTTGGAGACGCCGGTCAGACCCTTGGGTGCCTTGATCCGGATGTCGTAGGTGGCCTTGTCGGAGGGGTGGTCGCTGGATGGGAACCAGGTGGAGGCGGCGTTGGGCTCGCAGGCGACGAAGACGCCGTCGGTGGTCTTCATCCACCCGTAGTCGGAGCCGAAGACGATGGGGCCGTTGAGGGCTTCGGGGACACCGCCGTAGGTGACGGTGACGGTGAAGGTCCTGCCCTTGGGGAGCGCGCCGTGCGGGGTGATGTGGATCTCGTCCCCGTCGCGCGTGAAGTCGGCGCGTCTGCCGTTCACTTCGACGCGGGTGACCTCCAGCTTCTGGAGGTCGAGGTCGAAGGAGGAGAGGGACTGGGTGGCGCGGGCCGTGAGCGTCGTCCGGCCGTCGAGGCGGGCGGTGTCCGGGTTGTACGCCACGTCCAGGTCGTAGTGGCGGGCGTCGAAGCCGCCGTTGCCGAGCTGGGGGAAGTAGGAGTCGCCGATGCCGTCGGCGCCCGGGCTCGGGGCGGATGAGGCGGCGATGACGAGGAAGGAGGCCGCCGCGGTGGCGAGGGCCCCTAAACGTGCCGAACGGGAGAGTGCCATGAGCGTCCCTTTCGTACGTGTTCCGATCGTTCCCGATCAGTTGGACACGCGAGACTCTGCACTCTCCCGTTCGGGCATGTTCATGACTTTGCCCAATCGTCATGGCCTACTTGTCAGTTGACTCCTGACCATCGGCTTCCGCGGGCGCCTGGGCGGCGGGCTTGGCGGAGGCAGACTTGTCGCCTCCGGCGGGGGCATCACCGGCCGCGACTTCGTCGCCTGCGGCGGGTTCGTCACCGGCCGCGGACTCGTCAGCTGCGGGCCCGTCGCCTGCGGCGGGGGCTTCCGCTTCCGCGGGCTCTTCGCCTGCGGCAGCCTCGTCCGCTGCCGCGGAGGCGTCCGCTTCGTCCGCGGCGGTCTCGTCCGCCGTCTCAGGCTCGTCGGCGGCCTCGGCCGCTTCCTCCGGTTCCGTGGTCGAAGCGGTTGCGGCGGGCGTGTCCGTCGCCGTCACCGGCTCCTGGGCCTTGGGGGTCTTGGACGTCTCGGGGGTCTCAGCAACCTCCAAAGCCTCCTCAGCCGCGGGAGTCTCCTCAGCCGCAGCCCCCTCCTCCGCGGATGCGCCCTCCGCCCGGACCGCTTCCGGTACCAGCTCGATGGCCTCCTTGGCGGCGGAGAGCAGGACCACGTCCTGCGGAGCCTGGTCCTCCGCGTTCTCCGGGTGGTGGCAGGCGACCTGCTGGCCGGGCTTCAGCTCCAGGAGCGGCGGCTCGGTCGTCTTGCAGATCTGCGTCGCCTTCCAGCACCGCGTGTGGAAGCGGCAGCCGCTCGGCGGCGAGATCGGCGAGGGTACGTCGCCCCTGAGGAGGATGCGCTCGCTCTTGGTGTTGCGCCGCGCCGGGTCCGGGATCGGCACCGCGGACATCAGCGCCTTGGTGTACGGGTGCATCGGCGCGGTGTAGAGCGAGTCGCGGTCGGCGAGTTCCACGATCTTGCCGAGGTACATCACCGCGATCCGGTCCGAGACGTGCCGGACGACCGACAGGTCGTGCGCGATGATCACGTACGTCAGGCCGAGCTCCTGCTGCAGGTCGTCGAGGAGGTTGACGACCTGCGCCTGGATCGACACGTCGAGCGCCGACACCGGCTCGTCCGCGACGACCAGCTTCGGGTTGAGCGCGAGCGCACGGGCGATGCCGATGCGCTGGCGCTGACCGCCGGAGAACTCGTGCGGATAGCGGTTGTAGTGCTCGGGGTTGAGGCCGACGACCTCAAGCATCCGCTGCACTTCCTTCTTGATGCCGCCCTCGGGCTTGACGCCCTGCAGCTTGAAGGGAGCACTGACGATCGTGCCGATCGTGTGGCGCGGGTTCAGCGACGAGAACGGGTCTTGGAAGATCATCTGCACATCGCGGCGCAGCGGGCGCATGCCCCCGGTGCTGAGGTGCGTGATGTCCTTGCCCTGGAACTCGACCTTGCCACCGGTCGGTTCGAGCAGCCGCGTGACCAGCCGGCCCATCGTGGACTTGCCACAGCCGGACTCGCCCACCACACCCAGGGTCTCCCCCGCGCGCACCTCGAAGTCGATGCCGTCGACGGCGCGCACGGCGCCAACCTGGCGCCCCAGCAGGCCCTTCCGGATCGGGAAGTGCTTCTGCAGCCCGGTCACCTTGAGCAGGATCTCGCCGGGGGCGGGGTCCTTGGTGAGGGTCGCGCCACCGCTCTGTGCAGGGATGGTCACTGCTTTGTCCTCTGCGTTCTCACTCACAGCTTGGGCGCAATCTCTTCGATCCAGATCTTCTCGCGCTGCTCCTGCGTCATGTGGCAGGCGGCCCAGTGCGCGCTACCCACCTCGGTCAGCTCGGGGCGAACCGTGCGGGTGAGGTTGTCCTTGGGCAGGTCCGCGTACGGGCAGCGCGGGTTGAAGGCGCAGCCGGACGGGACGTTGATCAGCGAGGGCGGGGAGCCCTTGACCGGGATGAGGCGTTCGGTCTGCGCACGGTCCAGGCGCGGCATCGAGCCGAGCAGACCCCAGGTGTAGGGGTGCCGGGGCTCGTAGAACACCTTCTCGGCCGTACCGCGCTCGACGCAGCGGCCGCCGTACATCACCAGGATGTCGTCGGCCATCTCGGCGACCACGCCCAGGTCGTGGGTGATCATGATGACCGCGGAGCCGAACTCCTTCTGCAGATCCCGGATCAGGTCGAGGATCTGCGCCTGGACGGTGACGTCCAGGGCTGTGGTCGGCTCGTCGGCGATGAGCAGTTCGGGGTTGTTGACCAGTGCCATCGCGATCATCGCACGCTGGCGCATACCGCCGGAGAACTCGTGCGAGTAGTTGTCGACGCGCTTACCCGGCTCGGGGATGCCGACCCGGTCGAGCATCTCGATCGCGCGGGTCCGTGCCACCTTCTTGGTGACCTTGTGGTGGATGCGGTAGGCCTCGATGATCTGGGCGCCCACCGTGTAGTACGGGTGCATGGCCGACAGCGGATCCTGGAAGATCATCGCCATCTTCTTGCCGCGCAGCCGCCGTACATGGTCGGGGTCGGCGCCGATGAGCTCCTCGCCGTCCAGCCACACCTCGCCGGAGATCTTCGCCTTGGCGGTGTGATGCAGGCCCATGATGCCGAGCGAGGTGACCGACTTGCCGGAGCCGGACTCGCCCACGATGCCGAGGGTCTTGCCGGGCTTCACATCGAAGCTGACGCCGTCCACGGACTTCACCAGGCCGTCGTCGGTGTCGAAGTGGATGCGCAGGTCGCGTACCGAGAGGAAGGCCCCCTCGGTGTCGGCCGGCGGGGTCGCCACGGGCTCACCAACTGCGGCTCCGGTCTTGCTGAGTTCAGTCATGAGAGCCTCACCCGGGGATCGATGGCGGCGTACACCAGGTCCACCAGCAGATTGCAGACGACGATGAAGAAGGCGGCGACCAGGGTCACGCCCAGGACGATCGGCAGGTCGTTGTCCGAGACGCCCTTGACGGCGTAGAAGCCGAGGCCCTGGAAGGAGAAGACGTTCTCCGTGATGACGGCGCCGCCGATGAGCAGGCCGAAGTCCATGCCGAAGATGGTGACGATCGGCGTCAGCGCGGCCCGCAGACCGTGCTTGACGACCACCTTGGACTCGGGCAGGCCCTTCGCCCGGGCGGTCCGGATGTAGTCCTCGCTCATGGTCTCCAGCATCCCGGCCCGGGTGAGCCGGGCATAGAGCGCCGAGTAGAGGAACGCGAGAGAGCACCACGGGATCAGCAGGTTCCACGCCCACTCCGCCGGATTGTCGGTGAAGTTCACGTAGTTGATGCCGTTGCCCCAGATCGGCCACTGGACCGTGAAGACGCCCAGCGCCAGCAGGCCGGTGAAGAAGATCGGGAGGGAGACGCCGGCGAGGGCGACACCCATGAAGAAGCGGTCGAGGAAGGAGCCCCGCTTGAGCGCCGACAGGACGCCCGTCGCCACACCGGTGGTGACCCAGATGACCGCCGCACCGATGGCGAGCGAGAAGGTCACCGGGATGCGCTCGGTGATCTGCGGCCACACCTCGATGTGCGACTTGAAGGAGTAGCCGAAGCACGGCGCGGAGCAGTGCGAGGCGTCGGGGCCGAACTTGTAGTCCGCGCCCACGAAGATCTGCTTGATGAAGTGCCAGTACTGCTCGTAGAGCGGTTTGTCGAACCCGAGGTTCTGTTTCACCGCCTCGATGGACGCCTTGTTGGCGTCCTTGCCCACGTACTGGGCGGCCAGTTGGTCCATCGACTGCCCGGCGAGCCGGGGGACGAGGAAGAAAATCGCAAAGGTGACGGCGCTGACGATCAGCAGCAGCACCACAGCGCCAAACACGCGTCGGATGATGTACGCAGCCACAGCTGTCCGGCATCGGTGCCCGCCGGCCGGGGGTTGCCCGGCCGGCGGCACACCGGCGCCTTCACCTGCCTTTCAGTCTCTTCGGCCCAACGGGCCCACTGCTACTTGGAGGAGCTCATCAGCAGGTAGTCGTACATGCCGAGGTAGGCCTGGGTGACCGTGACGTTCGTCGCGGAGGTCGGCCGCAGCAGCAGGTTCTTGCGGTAGATCAGCGGGACGACGGAGGCGTTGTCCAGGACCATCTTGTCGATGTCGCCCCACGCCTTGGTGCGCGCGGCGGTGTCGGTGTTGGCGATGGCGTCGTTCAGCGCCTTGTTGATCGCCGGGTCGTTCAGCTCCGAGACGTTGTTGCCGCCGGACGGCTTGATGGCCGAGCCGTTGACGATCTGGTCCAGGAAGCCGAAGCCGGTCGGCCAGTCGGCACCCCACGCGGTCATGATCATGCCGAGGTCGTGCTCGTGCACGTAGCTCGGGACACCCGCGAAGTTCGTGAAGTACTTACCGGCCGGGTAGGACTTGATGTTGACCGTGATGCCGATCTTCTTCATCGAGGCCTGGATGGCGGTGGCCATGGCCATCTCCGACGCGCGGTCCGAGCGGGCCGTCAGGTTGGTGGTGAAGCCGTTCGGCTTGCCACACGCCGTCAGCGCCGCCTTGGCCTTGGCGATGTCGCCCTTGTTGCCCGCGGTCGGGTACGTGTCGAACTTGGTGTAGCCGTTGACCGTCGGCGGCAGCAGCGTGGTGGCGACGTCACCCTTCGGGTCACCGCCGGCCGCGGCCTGGACCGAGGCCTTGTCGAGACCCCACTGCACGGCCTTGCGGCAGTTGATGTTGTCGAACGGCTTCACGTTCAGGTTGAGACCCATGTACTCGGTCGCACCGGCGTAGGAGCTGTCCAGCTGGCCCTTGTACTGGGAGTTGGTCAGGACCTTCGGCTGGGTCTCCGGGGCGACACCGGTACCGGCCGCGTCAACCGTGAGGTTGTCCCCCATCAGACTGTTGTCGACGGTGGTCTGGTTGACCTTGAACCGGATGGTGATCTTGTTGGGCAGGGGATTGCGGACCGGGTCGGTCGACTGGACCCAGTTGGGGTTGCGGACGAGGGTCGCGCCCTTGCCCTCCTCGTACGACTGGAACTTGTACGGGCCCGAGGACACGATGTGCTGGACGTACGAGGCGCCCGTGTCCTTCGCCTGCGGCACCGGCGCCGTCTGGTTGAACGTCGCCAGGTAGTCGAAGTCCGCGAAGGGGTCCTTCAGCTTGAAGACGATCGTCGTGTCGTCCGGCGTCTCGATGGACTTGAGGCCGTCCTTCGACTTGTCCTTGTAGGGACCCTGATACTTGTCGCCACCGATGAGGTGCGCCTTGAAGTACGTCGGACCGTTGGACAGCGCCTCGGGAGCGAAGTTGGAGCGTTCGACGGCGTACTTGACGTCCTTCGAGGTGATCGGGGTGCCGTCGTCGAACTTCAGGCCGGGGCGCAGCTTGTACGTCCAGGTCTTGGCGCCGTCGCTGGGCACACCCAGGCCCTGGGCCAGGTCCGGGACCACTTCGAGGCCGGCCTTGCCCGCGGCGGGCTTGAACGTGGTGAGCGAACGCGCGTAGAGGCGGGAGAAGTTCTGCACCCAGCCGTAGTAGTCGTTGCCCGGGTCGAGCGAGTCAGGGACGTCGGACATCTCGTAGGAGACGGTGCCGCCCTTCTTGGTGCTCGGGTTCACCACGGACGTGAGCGCGGCGTTCGCCTTGCCGGAGGAGCCCCCCTTGCTGCTGCTCCCGCCCGAGTTGCACGCGGACGCACCCAGCGACAGCGCCACGACCGTGGCGACTGCGGCTGTCACTTTCTTGGTTTTCACCTGAGGAAAGCCCCCTCAATTGATGGTTGCGGCGGACGAACTGACTGTTGCCGCGCGTTACTTGCTGCGGGGATCGAGTGCGTCACGCAGCCCGTCGCCCAGCAGGTTGAATGCCAGGACCGTGATGAAGATGGCCAGGCCCGGCACGATCATGTACACCGGATCGGTCTCGTAGAGGCCGGCGGCGCTGGTGAGCATGCCGCCCCAGGAGGCCTGGGGCGGGGCGATGCCCACGCCGAGGAAGCTGAGGCCCGCCTCGAAGAGGATGTTCGTCGGGATCAGCAGCGTCGCGTAGACCAGGATCGGCGCGACGAGGTTGGGCAGCAGCTCCCGGAAGAGGATGAACGGCCCGCGAGCACCCAGGCTGCGGGCGGCCTCCACGAACTCGCGTTCACGCAGGCTGAGCGTCTGCGCGCGCACGATACGCGCCATGTACGGCCAGTTGAAGAATCCGATCACGAAGATGAGTACAGCGATCCGCAGCGGAAGTCCGGACAGTCCGAACGCACCGTCCTGCAATGAGGCGGAGATCGAGATCGCGAAGAGCAGGATCGGGAAGGCGAGGAAGGTGTCCATCGCCCGGCTGATGATCGTGTCGACCCAGCCGCCGTAGAAACCGGCGACGACACCTGCCACGACACCGATCACGACCGACAGCATCGTGGCGCCGCCCGCGACCACCAGCGAGACCCAGGAGCCCTCGATGATGCGGGTCATGACGTCGCGCCCGAACTGCGGGTCGACGCCGAGGGGGTGCTCCCAGCTGATGCCGCCCCAGCCGCCCTTGGGGGACAGCAGGGCCGGGTCGATCAGGTCCTGGTGGAACGCGTTGGGGTCCAGACCGAAGATCGACTCGATGGGCTTGGCCAGAACCGCCATCAGGATGAGGAGGATGACGACGACGCCGCCGGCGACAGCCACCTTGTCCCGTTTGAAGCGGATCCAGGCGATCTGCCCGAGGGAGCGACCTTGGATCTGGCTCTGTTTGGCTCCGGCGAGGACTGCCTCCGGCTGCGCCTCGGCAGCCGCCCCGGTGGTCTCGATCGGTGCGGTCACAGTGCCCTGACCCTTCTCGCCGGTGGTCACCGGCCTCTGCATGCCGCGGTTGACGGCTTGCCTCGCCTACGACGTGCGCAGTTGCCGCAGATGATGCGGCACCGCTGCGCTCTGGAACTACGACTGAACTACGACTTGATCTATGACTTGATCTATGACTTGAGCTACGACTGTCTCGCTCACGGGATCGATGACCCCACATCTGACACGGGAGTCTTCAGCGACTCCACGATCACGTGCCAGAGCTGACGGAGAAAGTATGCGCAACCGTGATGCTGTTAGGAGGATTCCGTTATCCGAACAGCGGGTAACGGGGGTCGGACGGTGAGCAATTGGGGTGAAAGGGCTCACAGAAGACCATTTCGCCGCTCTTCGCCCCACAAGCGGACATCAAGCCCTTACGCTTCCTCGCGCGCAGGTCAGCACGGTCGGGCACATGGGGAACAAGAGACCGAACGAGTGGGTCTTCAGTATGAGCGAGGCTGGGGGTAGCCGTACCCACCCGCCATCGGCGCCTGGGCCGGGGCCGCGTGCGCCTCACGGTCGTAGAACGGGCGGGAGTTGGCCCGCAGCCACATCGCCACCGGGTCGTACTCGTCCGACATCGCGACGGTCGACACGGGCAGCCCGTCCGGAACCGCGCCGATGGACTGCTGCATCATCGCCCGCACCGAGTCGACGGCGGGCGGCGAGGTGTCGTAGACGTCGAGACCGATGGCGAGGTACGGCGCCCCGAGCGCGGGCTGCACCCAGGCGCGGCGCAACGAGCGCACGGCGGACGTGCGGTGCGCGTTCTGGGTGAGCAGGGCGTAGAACTGCGGGATCTCGATGCCCGGTTCGGACAGCCGCAGCGGGCCCGCGGGTTGACGCTCCAGGCCCGCGGCGATTCTGCGCAGGTCCAGCCACGGGATGCCGACCCCGCCGCCGGGGGCGTGCGGATTCAGCCAGAGTCCGAAGTGGTCGGGGTAGAGGGTGCGGGCCACGTCGAGGCCGTCGACCACCTCGTACGACCGGTTCCAGCCGCTGGCCGAGAGCTCCTGGGCAGAGGTGACGCACGGCGCGTAACCGAAGCCGTCCACCTCCATGTTCCCGTACTGCGCGTCCGGGGAGCCGCCCTGGCCGTGCCAGAGCAGCATCCACACCTGGCCGGACGACGGGGTCGCGAGTGCGCGAAGGAGCGCCTCGTAGGCGTCGTAACGCCCGGGCGTCACCTGGCGCAGCATGTGCTCGACCTGCCCGGCCGCGGCCGTGCCCGACGCGCTCACCCTCAACCGCCCCTTCGCGAAGAAATCATGACGACATCACGACATCACGACGAACCACGACGAACTCACGCAATCCACCGACGATGCCGGTGGCACACGTGAGTCCAGCACTTCGACGACGCCTCGGCCGAACCCCGACCGACTCATGAAACCAGCTTAAGCGGCGATCGCGCTCCGCCGGGGGAGCCGTTGAGAGCTCGGGGCTCGCTGTCTTCGGGACGCGGCAGGTCCGTCGTGGTCGCTCGCCCCCACGTGGCGGAGCCGCACCATGGTCGCAGCCCCGCGCCCCTTTCGGGGCGCTTCAGTGGCCGTGCTGGTAGAAGGGGCGCACTTCGGCGCGCATCCAGTCGCCCACCGGGTCCTGGGCCACGTCGAGAAGGACCAGGTTCACCGGCCACTTGACCGCGACGCGGCCGAGTGCGCGGGCGAGCGCGTCCATGGGGAGTGCCCGGAGGTCCCCCTCCCACAGGGAGAGTTCGACGCCGATGAACATCACCGGGTCGCCGCCCTCGATGCTGGCCAGGCAGCGGCGGGCGGTCAGCACGACTCCCGTCGCCGCGAACTCGGCCGAGGCCGCGGCCAGGAAGTCCACCGGGTCGTCCTGCCAGTCGGGCTCGAAGAGCTTCACCCGGCCGCCACTCGCGGACCCGTCCAACGGGGTGCGCCCGGCCCGGCACAGTTCGGCGACCGCGGGGGGCGGCAGCGGCGCGCCGACCACCCCGTCCGGGTTGAGGGCGATGCCGACCTGCGGGGGCAGCCCGCGGGCGAACTCGACGGCGGGCGCGATCGTGTACGACAGATGGCTGCCGACCACCCGGCGGAACTGCTCCTCGGAGCTGAAGACCGGCACGTACGCCTGGCCCTCGATCTCCAGCGTGGGCAGGTCGAGGGGTCCCGCGTGCGGTCCGCCGCCGTTGGGCAGCGGCACCCAGACGAAGCTGCGGCCGAGGACCTCGACGATGCGGCCGCCGGCCGAGGGCACTCCGAGGGACGCGGAGAGCACCTCCTCCAGTTCGTTGCCCGGCCAGCCGCCGTGGGGGTGAGGGGGGTGAGGGTGCGGATACGCCGCAGCCGGAGATTCCGTGAAGTCGGGGAAATCGGGGAAATCCATCTGTTCTACCGCCTGCTGTGAACCACTGTTCGCCACTGTTCCGGTGTTCTGCCTGGAAAGGTTAGTGGGCTCATGCGACTTCTCGGCCGCTCCTCAGCCGCCGAAGTCGATCCGGTGCAGTACGTCCGCCGCGTCCCGGTCCAGGAGGACCGCCGAGCCGCAGCCCTCCGGCAGGTCGCCGCGCTCGACGGAGCGCAGCAACCGGGCGACCGCACCCCGGTGACGGGCGAAGGCGTACCGGGAGACGCCCCGGCCGCGCTCGCGCTGGCCCTCCAGCGCGGTGCCGGGCGTGACATCGAGCAGCAGCAGGTGCAGGGCGCCGCCCCGGCGCAGGGCCTCGCGGGCCAGCCAGCGGCGCACCCAGGCCTGCGTACCGCAGTCGTGCACGACGACTCCGGCGCCGGAGCGCAGCGCGCGGCGCAGGCCCGCGTAGTGCGCGAGGCGGACAAGGGGGCGGTACACGGCGTACGGCAGCCAGCCGGCCAGCCGGCCGTCCCAGCGGTCGCGGGTGTCCTGGGAGTCGACGCGGGCGCCTGCGACGGCCCGGCTCATCAGGGTCGACTTGCCGCTGCCGGGCAGCCCGGTGACCACGACGACGTCGGCCGCCGCGAAGTACAGACCGTGCGGGCTGTGTCCCGCGCGCTCCCTCAGGTCGCGGACGACGGCCGTCGGAAGCGGTCCGCACGCCTCCCGGGCCCGGGCCCGGCCCTGGGCGCCGGGCGGCTTGGACAGCGCGATGGCCGAGGTCGTGGCGTACGCCGTGGTCCTGTTCACCGTGATCGTCCTCCCCCTGGGGTGTGGAGTCCCATCCCCGTCGAGTGTAAAGAGAAGGTAATGCGCGGTGTCTCTCGTTTCCGTACGCGGACTGCCACAGGCCGGTTACAGATGCGGACTGCCGTGATCGGACGGCGCGTGCGATGATGTGCGCGCCAACTGCATACCGGCCGCTTGAATCCGCGCGGGAGAGTTCCCAGTGACGTATGACGTGCTGATGTACGTCTGTACGTCGTCTCTGGGGCGCCGAAGGAGCAAGTCCCTCCCTTGAATCTCTCAGGCCCCGTTACCGCGCGGGCGAGGCACATCTGAAAAGCGGGCCGCTGACCAGTGGCCCCACCCAAGGTGCAAGTCAGGACCACCGTTCGCGGGGTCGTGATGAACCTCTCAGGTTCCGATGACAGATGGGGAGGAACGACCTCGCCGTCATGCCTTGGGAGCCTCACCGATGAGCAGTAACACCCCCCGTCTCACCGCGCTCGATGCCCTGCATCGCTCGCTCGGCGCGACGATGACCGACTTCGCGGGCTGGGACATGCCCCTGCGATACGGCTCCGAGCGCGACGAGCACCTCGCCGTCCGCACCCGGGCCGGTCTCTTCGACCTCTCCCACATGGGCGAGATCACTGTCACCGGCCCGCAGGCGGCCGCCCTTCTGAACTACGCGCTGGTCGGCAACATCGCCTCCGTCGGCGTCGGCCGCGCCCGCTACACCATGATCTGCCAGGAGGACGGCGGCATCCTCGACGACCTGATCGTGTACCGGCTGGCCGAGACCGACTACATGGTCGTCGCCAACGCCTCCAACGCCCAGGTGGTGCTGGACGCGCTGACCGGGCGCGCGGCCGGATTCGACGCGGTCGTGCGCGACGACCGTGACGCGTACTCGCTGATCGCCGTGCAGGGCCCCGAGTCCCCCGGCATCCTCAAGTCCCTCACCGACGCCGACCTGGACGGCCTGAAGTACTACGCGGGCCTGCCGGGCACGGTCGCGGGCGTCCCGGCGCTGATCGCGCGCACGGGCTACACGGGCGAGGACGGCTTCGAACTGTTCGTGGCCCCGTCCGACGCCGAGAAGCTGTGGCAGGCGCTGACGGAGGCGGGCGCGCCCGTCGGTCTCGTCCCCTGCGGCCTCTCCTGCCGCGACACGCTGCGCCTGGAGGCGGGCATGCCGCTGTACGGGCATGAGCTGAGCACCTCGCTCACGCCCTTCGACGCGGGGCTCGGGCGGGTCGTGAAGTTCGAGAAGGAGGGGGACTTCGTGGGGCGCACCGCGCTCCAGGAGGCCGCCTCCCGCGCCGAGGAGAACCCCCCGCGGGTGCTCGTCGGGCTCGTCGCCGAGGGCCGCCGCGTCCCGCGCGCCGGGTACGCGGTCGTCGCCGACGGCAAGGTGATCGGCGAGGTCACCTCCGGCGCGCCCTCCCCCACGCTGGGCAAGCCGATCGCGATGGCGTACGTCGACGCCGCGCACGCCGCGCCGGGCACGGCTGGGGTGGGCGTGGACATCCGGGGCAGTCACGAGCCGTACGAGGTCGTGGCGCTGCCGTTCTACAAGCGCCAGAAGTAGTCCCACCAGGGTGGTGGCGTGCGCGTCGACGTGACGTACCTCGCCGCGCACTGTCTGGTATCCCAGGACCACCCGTTCATCCCGTCATCCCGTTCATCCCGTTCATCAGCACTCCCTCGCGTACAGGAGAATTCAGGCCATGAGCAACCCCCAGCAGCTGCGCTACAGCAAGGAGCACGAATGGCTGTCGGTCGCCGAGGACGGCGTCTCGACGGTCGGCATCACCGAGTTCGCGGCCAACGCGCTCGGCGATGTCGTCTACGCCCAGCTTCCGGAGGTCGGTGACACGGTGACCGCGGGCGAGACCTGCGGCGAGCTGGAGTCGACCAAGTCGGTCAGCGACCTGTACGCACCGGTCACCGGCGAGGTCGTGGAGGCCAACCAGGACGTGGTGGACGACCCGTCGCTGGTGAACTCCGCCCCCTTCGAGGGCGGCTGGCTGTTCAAGGTACGCGTCGCGGGGGAGCCGGCCGACCTGCTCTCCGCGGACGAGTACACCGAGTTCTCCGGCTCTTGAGTTCTCCGGCTCTTAAGGACTTCCGACTGATGTCGCTTCTGAACACGCCCCTGCACGAGCTGGACCCGGACGTCGCCGCCGCCGTCGACGCCGAGCTGCACCGCCAGCAGTCCACCCTGGAGATGATCGCCTCGGAGAACTTCGCTCCGGTCGCGGTCATGGAGGCCCAGGGCTCGGTCCTGACCAACAAGTACGCCGAGGGCTACCCGGGCCGCCGCTACTACGGCGGCTGCGAGCACGTCGACGTGGTCGAGCAGATCGCCATCGACCGCGTCAAGGCGCTCTTCGGCGCCGAGCACGCGAACGTGCAGCCGCACTCGGGTGCCCAGGCCAACGCGGCCGCGATGTTCGCGCTGCTCAAGCCGGGCGACACGATCATGGGTCTGAACCTCGCGCACGGCGGGCACCTGACCCACGGCATGAAGATCAACTTCTCCGGCAAGCTCTACAACGTGGTCCCGTACCACGTGAACGACGAGACCGGCCAGGTCGACATGGCCGAGGTCGAGCGCCTCGCCAAGGAGTCCAAGCCGAAGCTGATCGTGGCGGGCTGGTCGGCCTACCCGCGCCAGCTGGACTTCGCCGAGTTCCGCCGGATCGCGGACGAGGTCGGCGCGTACCTCATGGTCGACATGGCGCACTTCGCCGGCCTGGTGGCGGCGGGCCTGCACCCGAACCCGGTGCCGCACGCCCACGTCGTCACGACCACCACCCACAAGACGCTGGGCGGCCCGCGCGGTGGCGTGATCCTTTCGACGGCCGAGCTGGCCAAGAAGATCAACTCCGCGGTCTTCCCGGGTCAGCAGGGCGGTCCGCTGGAGCACGTGATCGCCGCCAAGGCCGTCTCCTTCAAGGTCGCCGCCTCGGACGAGTTCAAGGAGCGCCAGCAGCGCACGCTGGACGGCGCGCGGATCCTGGCCGAGCGCCTGGTCCAGGACGACGTCAAGGCCGTGGGCGTGGACGTCCTCTCCGGCGGCACGGACGTGCACCTGGTCCTGGTCGACCTGCGCAACTCCGAGCTGGACGGCCAGCAGGCCGAGGACCGCCTCCACGAGGTCGGCATCACGGTCAACCGCAACGCCGTCCCGAACGACCCGCGCCCTCCGATGGTCACGTCCGGCCTGCGCATCGGCACGCCCGCCCTCGCCACCCGCGGCTTCCGGGCCGAGGACTTCACCGAGGTCGCGAACATCATCGCCGAGGCACTGAAGGCGCCCTCTCCCTTCGGGGCGGCCGACGCGGAGCCCCTGAAGGCCCGGGTGTCCGCTCTGGCCGACAAGCACCCGCTGTACCCCGGCTTGAAGTAGTACAGAACCAGTTCCTGCAGAAGTTCACTTTCGTACAGAAATTCGCACGGAACGTACGATTCACCAGGGCGCCGCGCACACTGGATCCGTAGCTGTGTGCGGCGCCCGCCCCCATGCACCACCCCTGTTGTGAGGAGTCCCCGTGGCCATCTCGGTCTTCGACCTGTTCTCGATCGGCATAGGCCCGTCCAGCTCCCACACGGTGGGCCCGATGCGCGCGGCACGCATGTTCGCGCGCCGCCTGCGCAACGAGGAGCTGCTGCCGTCGGTGGCCTCCGTCCGGGCCGAGCTGTACGGCTCCCTGGGCGCGACGGGCCACGGCCACGGCACCCCGAAGGCCGTGCTGCTGGGCCTGGAGGGCGCGTCACCGCGGACGGTGGACGTGGAGGGCGCCGACGACAGGGTCGAGCAGATCAAGTCGTCGGGCCGCATCCAGCTGCTCGGCTCGCACGAGATCCCCTTCTCCTTCTCCGACGACCTGATCCTGCACCGCCGCAAGGCCCTGCCGTACCACGCGAACGGCATGACGATCTTCGCGTACGACGCCTCCGGCGACCTCGTCCTGGAGAAGACGTACTACTCGGTCGGCGGCGGCTTCGTGGTCGACGAGGACGCGGTGGGCGAGGACCGCATCAAGCTCGACGACACGGTGCTGAAGTACCCCTTCCGCACGGGCGACGAGCTGCTGCGGCTGACGAAGGAGACCGGCCTGTCGATCTCCGCCCTGATGCTGGAGAACGAGCGCGCCTGGCGCACGGAGGAGGAGATCCGCGAGGGCCTCCTCTCCATCTGGCGCGTGATGCAGTCCTGCGTCTCCCGGGGCATGTCCCGCGAGGGCCTCCTGCCGGGCGGTCTGAAGGTCCGCCGCCGCGCCGCCGTCTCGGCCCGCCAACTCCGGGCGGAGGGCGACCCGTTGGCCCACGCGATGGAGTGGATCACGCTCTACGCGATGGCGGTGAACGAGGAGAACGCGGCGGGCGGCCGGGTGGTCACGGCCCCCACCAACGGCGCCGCCGGCATCATCCCCGCGGTCCTCCACTTCTACATCAACTTCGTCCCGGGCGCGGACGAGGACGGAGTGGTCCGTTTCCTTCTCGCGGCCGGCGCCATCGGCATGCTCTTCAAGGAGAACGCGTCCATCTCCGGCGCGGAGGTCGGCTGCCAGGGCGAGGTCGGCTCGGCCTGCTCGATGGCCGCGGGCGCCCTCGCCGAGGTCCTCGGCGGCAGCCCCGAACAGGTCGAGAACGCCGCCGAGATCGGCATGGAACACAACCTCGGCCTCACCTGCGACCCGGTCGGCGGCCTCGTCCAGATCCCCTGCATCGAACGCAACGGCATGGCGGCCGTGAAGGCGGTCACGGCCGCCAAGATGGCCATGCGCGGCGACGGCTCCCACAAGGTCTCCCTCGACAAGGTCATCAAGACCATGAAGGAGACGGGCGCGGACATGAGCGTCAAGTACAAGGAGACGGCGCGGGGCGGGCTGGCGGTCAATATCATCGAGTGCTGAGGAGGTGGGCCCTGACCTGCGCGTTCGTAACTTTCAGCGCTGTCGGGGCCTTCCCTGCTTACACGGCGGAAAGTCCCCAGAAACTCCCCGGGACAGGCGTGAAAGTCCCCGAAAACTCCCCAGGGACTCCCCAGGGAACGTCGCTGTTTACGGGTGGGCAACGGGCCTGCTCCAGGACCGACGCGGCGCTCTTGAGGCCGTCTCAGGGTGTTGAGTGCAGTCGGTGGACGTCAGGTAGTGGGACCTACGCATTACGAGCTCGCAAGATCGTTCCCCTGGCCTTCCCCGAACGTCCCCACTTTGCGCGTTCTAGCAGGTCAGAAGGCATGCAGCGCGCCGGGACTCCATGATCGTTCACGGGGTTTCCCTCTCCTTCCGGCCCCACGTTGGCCCCAGGAAGGTCCTGCCAGCGGGCGCTTGGGCCCCAGCCAGACGGGCCGCCAGGTCAGCGCCGGGCAGGAAAGCGTCTCCAGCGCATCGACCAAGCGACGCAAAGTGGCCCTACCCCGCCGAGGTTGGGCCACTTTAGCCGTCTATGCGGGCCTGCTGGGCCACTGTGCAGCGTCCTGCCACAGGGGCGCGCTGACCTTATCTGCGCACCTCCATCCCGAGGGGCCATCCCCGCGCGTGCGGGGAGCACTCTGGAAGCTCCTCTGCCCTATTGAGGAGCATGGGCCATCCCCGCGCGTGCGGGGAGCACCCGGAACGGGTCGGCGCCCGGCTGCTCGACGAGGGGCCATCCCCGCGCGTGCGGGGAGCACACTCGTTCACCTGCTGGTCTATGACGGGGGGCAGTTGTTTCCGAGCACTTTCACTGACTCCGGCATTTCAACCATAGTGGATAACTCTTCTGTTGTTGTGTTCGCTCTGATGCGCGCTGACCGCGCATCATAAGTGGGTGATCTGCTATTGGTTGGAGCCACGCCGCCGCAGCCGAGGCGCTGGTACCCGGTGGTGATGGGGTCTTTTGAATCGGCCGGGGCTACTACTCACCTCACTCGCCCCCGCCGGGTGATCTGGTCCGTCCGCAGGATGCGGGGTCCGGAACCGTCGAGCCGGGCTACGGCGATCATCGCTCGCCCGATGTGCTCGGTGCTGGTCACGTAGCGGGGTGCCACGCGGCGCAGGAGCGGCACTGCGGACACCGGCGCTTTCGCGCGTTGAGGCCGGGAAGCCATTCGCGGCGGTATCGGTCGACGAAACGACCCGGAGCTGACTCCCTCCGTGATCGCCGACCGTCATCAGTGACGACAAATCACCCATCAACTCGCATACCGCCCTCTCGGACAGGCGATAAGAGGAATATGGGACAAAATCTGTCCTATATGGCGAGGACCTGGCCCAGTCCGGCGAACCTGTCTCCGGCCCTTCGCGCCCTCACCAGCAACGGCGACCTCGACGCCTACTGGCGTTTTCCACTCCGCCCGCGAACACGAACGCCTCTACCCCACACCCGACCAGGCCGTATACGACCTCACCGCGTGATCCCGACCTTCACTCGAAACGAACTACACCCAATGGCGAACGCGTTGGTGACGGTCACGTACGCCAGGCGAAGCAACACGAGTGATCATCCTGCCGCAGCCACCAAGCAAGCCCTTGAGCAGCATGGATGACATTCTAGGCAAGCGCACTGCTCCTCACAGCACCTCAGGGCCATAGCGACAGCTTCATCCGTCACGGACAGTCCAGGAACTCGTGCCGGTATTCGGTCGGGGTGGTTCCGTAGGCAGCGCGGAACGTACGGCTGAACACGGTGGCGCTGGTGAAGCCCCGGCGCGCGGCGATGGCTTGAACGGACTCTTTGCGCAGTTCGGGGTCGGCGAGGTCGGCACGGCATCGTTCGAGTCGACGCTGCCGAATCGACGCGGCGACGCTCTCTGGCCGGCCCTCGAACAGGGCATACAGGCTGCGCAGTGAGATGTCGGCGGCGACGTTGGCGGCGTGACCTGCGAGGACCTGAACGTGTGGGACTGCGGCATCCCAGCCGGTCGGGGGGCGGCGGCGACGCCTCGTTGGCCGCCTGATGTGCGGCTGCCGTCGGACGCCAAAGGGCACAGCGGATCGGTTCGGCAGCCGCGCCGACCGGTCAGCAGCCGTCGGGATGCACAACCGCCGACGCCGATCGGACCTTCGCGAACGACAAGGCGGAGGACAAGGGGAGGCAACTTGACTGGTTGGCCGCGAAGTAGCGCAGCGCGGGCCAGGTGCTGGGCCCGACGAAGCCGTCAGCCGCGAGCACGTGGTGCGACTGGAAGTCGGCCACGGCCGCCTGCGTGCGGGGGCCGTAGTACCCGTCCACGGTCAGGCCGTAGCCCAGACGGTTGAGTATGCACTGCGCCTCGACGGCGGCATAACTCCAACTTCCGCTTGAGGGGACGTAGCTCGTGCCGTCGTAGTAGCCGTAGTAAATGAAGTAGCCGGAGTACGCGCCGATCTGGGTCCAGTTCTGGTAAGCGCTCGAACACGAGTACGTGCTGGCGGCGCTGGCCGCCGGGGCGGCGGAGAGGTCGACGGCACCCGCGAGCAGGCAGGCCGTCAGGGCCGCAGTGGCTGTGTGCTTGCTGAAACGCATCCAAGAACTCCCTTGTCCACGGCGGAGATCCGTCCCCCGCCTCACAGTCTTTCTGACTCCCGCACTACCCGACATGTTGCGTGCCTGGCGATCACCCCGACCGGGGCCGAGGATCACTGACCGACGCCGGAAGGACCGAGGGCGGCTCCGTGAATGGAAGAAGACCTCGCGAACGCCCCCGGGTCCTCCACGTGGTGATCCTCGGCCCACTGCGCGTACGGGCGCGCTGGATGGCCGGTCAGCCGCTCAACGATGTCGTTCAGCGCCGCTGGCTTGCCGACCGTGGCCGCCATCAGGTCCAGCAGGGCGCCCACGAAGGCGGCGTCCATGAACTGGCTCAGCTGCTGCCGCACGTCCTGGTCCGGGAGTTCCTCGAAGCTCAGCTTCCGGCCCAGGGCGAGGCCGAGCACCCCCAGTTGGTCGGTCTGCGTGAGGGACTGCGGGCCCGTTAGCTCGTAGACACGCCCTGCGTGTTCGGCGGAGCCGAGTACTGCGGCGGCTGCCTCCGCGACATCGCGCTCGTGCACCACCGAGGCCGCTGCCGCCGCATACGGGCCGCGAACCACATCGCCGCTCTGCAACTGCATGGCCCAGGCGAGCGAGTTGATCGCCGGGAAGAAGAGCCGCAGGAACGTCCAGTCCATACCAGTCGCGCGAATCTCCCGCTCCACCCCGGCGTGGTAATCGGCGATCACGTCCGGCTGAGGGTCGGCCCCGTCGACGACCGCCCCGGAGGAGAGGAACACCACGTGCTGGACCCCTGCCTCCCGCGCCTGTTCCAGCAGCGGTTGGGCGTCCATGCCGTAGGGGAGTACAAGGAACAGCTCGGTCACGTCCCTCAGCGCCGGCGCGAGTGTCGATGGATCGGCCAGGTCCCCGCGCACCACCTCCACGCCCTTCGGCAGCCCGGCTCGCTCGGGATCGCGCGACAGCACCCGTACCGGACGTCCGGCGTTCGCCAACGTCTCCACCGTCTGCCGCCCGAAGTGCGCGGTCCCGCCGATGACAAGAATCATGAACATTCCCTCCGACTCAAATGCTCACCAGCACGTTCTGAGACAGGCGATAAGAGGATTACGGGACAGGGTCTGTCCCATATAGCGGGGCCTGGCTCAACCCGGCGAACCTGCCTCCCGCCCTTGAACTGAGCGGTGACGAACGCCCGGTTGGCTTGGGTTCGCCGCCGCTGACGCGTCAGTCCGCCTTGGGCGCCCAGTGCGGGGCGCGGCCGGTGAAGGCGAGCAGCTTGTCGGCGCGGCTCGCATCCGCCGCGACCGGGAGCGCCGGGCCGTACTTGCCGAAGTTGTCCCGGACGAAGTCGACGAGGCGGCCGGCGATGTCCTCGAGCCGCTCGGCCACGGACTCGCTCAGAGGCAGGTCCTGACCGGTCGCGCGGGCGATGTCCCAGGCGTGCAGGGCCGCGTCGAGCGCGGCAGCGGCGGCGCCGAGCTCGGCGGGCATCGGGCCCATAGGAGTGGGTACGCACTCCGCGTCGCGGCCGGACTCCCACGCTGCCGTCGCCGCGGCGAACACGGCCACCAGCTCCGCGGTGGCGTCGCCCTCCAGGGCGTCCACGGGTGCGAACGGATCCCCGGCGGGGACTGTGCCGTTGATCTGCATGACCAATGCCTGCTGGTCGAGGCGGGCGTGGTTGAGCACCTGACGCACCGACCAGTCGCTGCAGGGGGTCGGCGCGCCCCACGCGTCTGCGGGTACGCCGCGGACGGCGGCGAGCAGGGAGTCGTGGGTGTCGGCAAGCAGCTTGAAGCCATCTCCGGCCATCGTGGTTCCTCCCGTTGTCGAAGGGCGACCCTGTCAGGGATCTCGGGGTGTCTAAGGTCAGTGGCCTTGCCGCCACCGGCATTCCCGGGTCAGGCCCCGTGCGTCGAGGCAGAGCTGAAGCGCTGTCAGTGATCCTGGCGATCGACGGCTGAAGACGCGTGGGCCGCGAGGCGCTCGATGGTGCCGGCGATGCCGCTCAGAGCGTGCTGGACGTGAGTCTTGGCAAGGACGTGGTAGCGCCTGCGGCGTACCCGGTTACCCGTAGCCTGCACCGTATGAAGTCAGTTGTAGGTGGTGGGCAGGTACTGGAAGCAGTAGGCGGTGTCGTTTGCTCCGGTGCTGGTGTAGTACGGGTCGCCGTGGGCACCACGTAATCACCGGTCTGCTGGCCGACAATGCGGTCGGCCGAGGCCCGTGCTGGCGTGGGCGGTACCGGTCAGGCCCAGTAGTGCTGCACCCGCCATGGTCGTCCGACCACCTACTCGGCGATCCGGTTCTTGACGATCACGTGCTTCTCCCGCTTCCCTTTGCGGCCTCTGTGCTGCCCTGTGGTTCTTGATCATGCCGGGACGCGCGGTCGAAGTCGTTGACGCTAGGTGCCCAGTGGTTGATCATCCGCGCACAGGCAGGTCGTGGCCGGCGAGGCGACGGAAGTCGCTGGGTGGCATGCCGTAGCGGGCGCGGATGGATCGGCTGAAGTGCGACGGGGCAGATCAGCGACGACAGTCTCGAACGCGCAGCCCGGCCCGGCTTCGCTGATCCCGACCTCGTCCGCAGATCTCCCACCGCCGCATTGCCTCCGCCGACGAACTGGTACGCGATCCATCCGCCCAGGACGCTTTGATCACACAAAGGCAATCCGTACTACACCGGCGGCGGGGTCTCCACCGGCGCCTACTGCTACGGGTACTGCGGTTGAACTCGCAGTGGCGGGTGGTGGTCTGACGTTTCGTGATCGTTGCGGTATGCCGGAGCTATGAGGTATGCCCAGGGAGGCGGGCTGACGCCGAAGAAGCAGGCGGCTCGTGAACAGCTGAGGCTGGAGGCCGCGGAGCGGTTCGCGCGCAGGGAGAAGACTACGGACGTTGCGCGTGAGCTTCGGGTCGGGGAGCGCCAGGTGGAGAAGTGGCGCAGGACGTGGCGCGAGGGCGGGGCGGAAGCACTGCGCTCGAAGGGGCCGATGTGCGTGGAGCTTCTGAGCCCTGCGCAATGAGAGTGTCTCGTACGGGAGTTGGAGCGCGGAACCCTGGCGCACGGCTGGGATGAGGAGCAGGGCTGGACGCTGGTGCGGATCCGTGCGCTGATCATCCGATTGTTCCTGGTGGAGTACACGGTGCAGGGGGTCTGGAAGCTGATGCGGCGGCACGGCTGGTCCCCGCAGGTGCCGGCCCGGCGGGCGCTGGAGCGGGACGACGCGAGTGTCGAGCGGTGGCGGGGTGAGGTGTGGGAGACCGTAAAGCCACCGCGGCGGCTCAGGATGCCTACATCTGCTTCGAGGACGAGTCAGGACAGGGACTGAGGCCGCCGAAGGGACACACGTGGGCACCGAGGGGCCGGACACCGGTGGTACGGGTGCGCGGCTCGAACCGGGGACGGGTCTCTGTGGCGGGCGTGGTCTGCTTCAAGAGCGGCGAACGATCGCGTCTGATCTACCGGTTGCACGTGTACCGGGGACGGAGGAGTGAGGCGAAGAGCTTCACCTGGCAGGATTACCGCGACCTGATCGTCGTAGCGCACAACCAGCTCAAGGCCCCCGCGGTCTGGGTCTGGGACAATCTCAACGTCCACCTGGTCGACGAGCTCGCGCTGTTCTTCGTGGAGAACGAGGAGTGGCTGACGGTGTTCCAGTTGCCGTCGTACGCTCCTGAGCTCAACCCGCAGGAGGGCATCTGGTCGCTGGTCAAGCACGGTCTGACCGACTTCGCCGCCGCCAACCTCGACCACCTGTCCCGCGTCATGAAGCGCAAGCTCAAGAAGATCCAGTACCGACCGGAACTGATCGACGGCTGCCTCACCGAGACCGGACTGATCATGGGTACCGAATGATCGACCGGCCCGCCACCACGAGTTCAACCTCAGTACCTGCACAGCACGTTTCTGACCGCGTAACTCCTTCTCCTTCCGGTTGAGCGAGACGACCTACCGAAGGTCGCCTGGCACAACCGGAGTATCGCTGTGCCACGGCTCGGCAGCCGCCGACGCATCGCAGCATGCCTCAGTCACGTCACGGCTCGACGGTTCCAGTTATCGTGCACACGAACGTCCACATTGGCGAACATACGCGCGATACGAGGCTCGGGGCGCAGCACATGACGATCGAGACCCTGTTTCGGACCGAGGACTTGCCGGTGGCCGAACGCTTCACTGCCTGGAACGACTTCGTCGCCAGCTCTTTCCTGCCTGTGGACATCCGTACCGACCACTCTGCTGACTTCCGTGCCACCGTCCGCGCGCTGGATCTCGGCGCGGTCCAGATGTCCGAGGTCAGCCACCCATCGTTTGAAGTCCACCGGACCCCCCGGCTGATCCGGCGATCCGATCCTGAGTGCTACCAGCTTCTGCTCAACGTTCGCGGCAGTCTCGGTGTAACCCAGGCCGGCCGAGACGCAGTCCTCGATCGGTCAGACATGGTGCTCTACGACAGTTCACGGCCCGTCAACGGCTCGATGACCGCCGACGGAGCGGTCACCGAAATAGTGATGCAGTTGCCTCGGGCGCTGCTGCCAATTCCTCAGAACGAGATCGCCCCTCTTCTGGTAGTGCCCCTCTGCGGGCGCGAAGGCATTGGCGCCCTGCTCGCGCGCTCCCTCCTCGAGCTGACGGGACACGCCGACCGGTACCGGCCGGACGATGCCGCCCGCCTGACCGCCATCACTGTGGACCTCCTCGCCGCACTGCTCGCCCAGCGCCTCGAGGTCGACACATTGCTACCGCCGCACGTGGGTCAAGGAGTCCTTCTGACCCGCATCCACGCCTTCATCCAGCAGCATCTCAGCGACCCCGAACTGACACCCGCGACGATCGCTGCGGCGCACCAGATCTCCATCCGCTACCTGCACAAGCTCTTCCAGGACCAGGCCCACACGGTCACGGCCCACATACGCCACAGCCGACTCGAACACTGCCACAGCGACCTGGCCAACCCCCAGTTGCGTTCCCGCTCGATCCTCGCCATCGCCGCCCGCTGGGGCTTCACTGACCCGGCGCATTTCAGCCGGTCCTTCCGAGCCCACTACGGCATGCCCCCCAGCGACTTCCGTCGCCTCGCCGGCTACGACCGCCGCGTGCGCGGATGATCAACCACCGTGCGCCCAGCGTCAACGACTTCGCCCCCGCGTCCAGGCAGGATCAAGAACCATAGGGCGCACAGTGGCCGCGCAGAATATCGGGGGAGCACGTGATCGACAGCTAACCCTGACCCACCGCTGCTGGGCCCTGCGCTCCGGTGCCGTGCCAAGCGGGCTTGATCGCTCTCGCTCTCGCGCTCGCTACTGGCGCACGAGAGCGGTGAGCTGTGGTGCTCTGCACACCCTGCGTCGACGGGCGCTGTAGCCGAGCAGCGGGCAAGGCTCGGATTTGAAATCGATGAGGGGCGACATTCGCATTGGATGTTGGCTCTCCGACCTCGCGAAAACAATGGACGGGAATGACATGAAGAAGCTGAATGTGGTCAGGTCGCTGCTGGTTGGGGCGGCGATTCCGAGCCTGCTTATGGTGACATCCGGATCGGCGTCCGCCGACGGCTACGGGATAACTTGGCGGAATGGCAAGACGGGCAACTACCTTACCGCATACTACAACGGAAAGGTTGGGGACGACGCCCATTATCAGGGTGAATCAGACTGGAATGACATCGAAAACAGCGACGGCACCTGGAATGAAGTGAACGTGCACCTCGGCCAGTGCCTGACCGGATACTACGCGCAGGTTTACACCGAGAATTGCAACTCCGGAACTAACGGCACGAACTCGTGGGAGCGCTGGTACGAGTGGCCGACCTCGACGGGGTGGGAACTCAAGAACGTGGAGACAGGCTACATCCTAGATGATGACGGATACGATAACGTCTACGCAAACTCTACTGATTGGGCGAATAGCAACCAGCGTTGGCACTGATTGATGCGTAGGCGCCGCCGAAGATCTGGCGCCATCAGCTAGTGCTGTGGCCGGAAAGGTTCACCGGCTCGCGACGTCCGGCACGGCACCTCGCCGCGTTGTCGCATCACCCGAGTACATCAAGTACGCGGGTGATGCTCCGCCTTTCGATGCCCCGCACCGGACGCCGCGAGCTTTCCGGCAAACCTTTCCGGCCACAGCACATAGGTCGGTTATCAGTGCTCGCATCGTCGTCCTGCGGTGGGGCGAAGCAGTGGTATGAGGTGCTCCGGGGCGCAGGCACAAGCGGGGATGATGAAAGTGATATGTAAATTCAGGCCCGTGCGGGTGGCCGCCATAGTACTGATGGCCATTGCCGTGATCGGAGGATGCAGCAGTGCTGCGACTTCCACAGGCGGGAAATCCGCCCAAAATTCCGCCCTCCCGGATGTCTCCGGGCCGGAACCTTCGATTCCACCGATTATCACTGAATCCACTGGCGATCCTTCTAAGCCGATCGATTTTCAAGGCGGTGGCGCAGTCATCAGACCTGACGGTTCCATGACTCTGCCGCTGGATTTCTACGACCCGGCAGACGATGAGACGGTGATTGCGCAAGCTGTGACTGCGCTCGCGCAGCAGTGCATGCGAAGCAAGGGACTGGAACTTCCGTCGGCTCTTATAGGGAATACTGGACCGCAGCCACCCGCGCCATTCCACCTCTACGGGGTGATCGACATGGACAGTGTAAAGAGTCACGGCTATCGGGATCCAGTCAGTTCCACTGCATCTACGTCCCAGTCAAAAGACGGCAAAAAGATCACTCACGCGGTGTTTCAGGCCTACTTTGATAATCCCAAGACGGGTCAGGTCGGATGCCTGAGCAAGACATATAAGAGGCTCGGCGGCGACGCCGAGATGGCGCTGTTCATGCTTCTCCAGGACCTCCGATCGGAGGCGCTCAGCGCCGCCCATGAGGACAGCCGCGTCAAGTCGGTGACCTCCAATTGGAGTGCCTGCATGAAGAACGCCGGCTTCGACTACCCAGACCCGACGGCGCCCGCGCACGATCGGAGTCTTCTTGGCCGAGGACTGCCCACTCCGCCAGGAGCGACGCTGCCCCCGCCGTCCGCCGCTGAGATCGCCGCGGCCGTCGCGGATGTCAGGTGCAAGCGCCAGACTCAGTACTTGCAGACGATCGCCCTGGTCAGCGCCGCGTATCAGCAAGAAATCATCTTAAAGCAGGCTCAGCGACTGCAGGACGCGCAGCACAAGGAGAAGCAGGAAGTGAACGCCGCTCAGCATGTTGAACTCGCGATGTCGGTGGTCAGGGCGGGGCAATGAAGATCCACCATCTTGAAGTCGCTGGTCACGGGGCTGGTGTGGGTTGCGGGTCGTGTACTCGTGCTGGTCGGGGGCGGTTGTCCGGCGTCAAGATCGTCTATCAGCGCGCGATCTCGATGTTCAATGCCAGAAAGTTATGGTTCATGCTGGTTTGTCAAGCAGCCCTGGTGGTCGGCGTGTTCGTGGCGGCGAGCGGCTTTGCGGGGGCGGCTATCACTGGCTGTTCGGGGAGTCGGAAGGTTGCGGGCGCGGTCTTGACCAGCAGGTTCTTGCACGCCCAGGCGCTGAGGTGGAGTGCGAGGGTGCTCTGTTTGACGGTGTTCAGCGCGGCGGCGATCTCACGGGCGTGCCAGGGGCGATGAGGATCGGTGGCCATGACCGCGAGGACGTCTTCACGGCGGACGGCGACCTTGGAGGGCCGCGATGGTCCGTCCCGGATCGGGTTCGGGTACCGAAGCACGCCCGACACGCAGAAAGCTGATCCCAGGCCCGCGATCGGCCGCCGAGCCTGCTTGACGAAGTTGGCCATTGGTCTGGCTGTCGAAACTCTACAAGGCATCGGTCAACATTGAGCCCAGAAATGCCGCTCTTGATGGCCATCCCAGCACTGCGGCTGCACGCGTGGCCGCACATTGGCCGCACCTGGCCTTTGACAGAGCGTCAGCTGACGCCACCATTGCCACAAAAGCCCAGCTCAGGGGCCAGGGGCCTAGGAATCACTACAGAGACCGTACCTTTGACCTACGCATTACGATGCGTAGACTGCACGTGTCCGTTTATTCCTAATTCCAAGGTCAACAGAAACAAGGAACCCCAGGTCAGAGTCCCGACCTGGAGTTCACCATGGAGCCGCCTTCGGGATTCGAACCCGAGACCTACGCATTACGAGTACGCCGGTTCGGGCGAATGCTCGCCCGGACGTCAACACCGTTCTTGCTTCCGCCCTGCACAACTGATGTCGAGCGCCGCCGGATACTTTGCAGGTAAGCGTCCGAAAGAAGTCCCCGAAAAATCCCCGGTGCCACGCGAGCCACGTTTGTCGCGCCAAAATGCCAGGTCAACGCCGTGATCAAAAGCAGCGGACATGTCCGTGAAGTACAAGGAGACGGCGCGGGGCGGGCTGGCGGTCAACATCATCGAGTGCTGAGGGGATGGGCCCTGACCAGCGCGTTCGTGTCTTTCTGCGCTGTCAGGGCCTTCCCTGTTTACGCGGCGGAAAGTCCCCAGAAACTCCCCGGGACAGACGTGAAAGTCCCCGAAAACTCCCCAGGGACTCCCCAGGATTTACGGGTGGGCAACGGGCCTACTCCAGGACCGACGCGGCGCTCTTGAGGCCGTCTCAGGGTGTTGAGTGCAGTCGGTGAACGTCAGGTAGTGGGACCTACGCATTACGAGGCCATGAGTGATCGTGTTGCGTAGTGCCTCGTCGTGCTGTGGCGGGCCACTGGCTCACGTCGGCGGCCAGACCGTACAGCGCTCTGGCGGGTGCGGAGGAGATCAGTGTGTGTGCGGTGTGCCTCAGCATCGCTCAGCCGACCGTGCGGACGAGGCCGCATAGCCGCCGACCTCGGCGTAGATGTGCGCTCCGCGGGCGGTGGCCCGCTCGTAACTCTCCAGTACGAACATGGCGCAGCCCTCGGCCAGCACAAAGCCGTTGCGGGTCGCGTCGAAGGACCGGGAGGCGTGCTCGGGGTCGTCGTTGTACGTCGTCGTGGCCTTGATCGCGTCGAAGCAGGCCACGACGATCGGCGAGATCGGGGTGTCCGCGGCACCTGCGAGCATGACGTCCGCCGTGCCCTCGCGGATCATCTGGACCGCGTTGCCGACCGCGTCGAGCCCGGACGTGCAGCCGTTGGAGACCATCGTCACCGGTCCCTCGGCCCCGACCCGCCAGGCCACCTCGGCCGGCACCACACCGGGGGTGAGGTAGTCGAACATGTGCGGCGACAGATAGCCGGGGTCCACGTTCCACTGCTTGCCCGCGTCGGACAGGATCTGGTACTCGCGGTCCAGGCTGGTGGAGGCCGCGACCGCGCTGCCGAGGCTTACCCCGATCCGGTGCGGGTCGAGTGCGGTCAACTCGAGGCCGCTGTCCGCGACCGCGTCGTCGGTGCACACGGCGGCGAACTGCGCGACCCGGTCCATGCGCCGGATCTCCCGCGCGGTCAGGCCTTCGAGTTCGGCATCGAAGTCACATTCGCCGGCCACTTGGGACCGGTAAGGCGAAGGATCGAAAAAGCTGATCCGGCGAGTCGCGGTGCGGCCTGAGCTCAACAGGTCCCAGAACTCCTTTGTTCCGGATGCCCCTGGTGCTCGCACCCCGATTCCTGTAATCACGACGCGACAGGACATATATCGGTTCCTTCCTTGATACTGGGAAGAACTCCCGCTGCGAGCCTGTATGCGACCCCGGAGGAGGACGGCGAGCGTCTTCCTCTATGCACGTTGGCAACCCCCGCTTGAGGACAACTCGGCCTGCTGTCGAGGGCGACCGGAACCGCGAATTTCCGGGCCGCCGCATACTCCTGCCGGGGTCCGACGCGCAGCGGAAACCCCCGGACCGAGGAAGGAGCCGGCCCGGGGGTACGGTGGATGATCAGCCGAAGTTGGGAGCCGGGGCCGTGGCGTTGAGCGCCGTCACGATCGTCTCCTCCTCGTACCTGAAGTGGGACTCCAGCTGGTTCGCCAGCAGCTCCAGGTCGGCGCGCAGCTGCACGGGGTCGGTTTCACCGGGAACGAAGCTGTCGACGAGCTGCTGGATGTCGTCCTGCAGCCGCGCCACCACCTTGTGCTCCTCGCCGAGCTGCGCCAGCGCCGGAGCGAGCGCGGGGAACTGCTTGGCCAGCATCGGGAACATGGCCATGTCCTCGCCGCCGTGATGCTTCTTCAGCGCCCCGCAGAAGTTGAGGCAGTGGGTGCGCATCTGCTGGGCGAGGTCCGGCGGCGTCCGCTCGATCGAGTCCGCGCCGCCCTCGATCACCTGGTCCGCCTGGGCGCGGAGCGTCTGGAGCTCTCCCCGCAGCCAGTCGTGCACCTCGACGATCCAGTCGCCCATGCCCTTGACCCGCTCTTCGCCGGGCTTGGGACCGATCCGTTTCAGTACGACGACCGGGATCTCCCGGGTCGTCTTGGCCTGGTGGTCGGCGTACCCCGGCGCCTCGGCGATCACGCGGTCGAAGAGTTTGTCACGCTCCTGACCCGGCGGGATGGCGGCGATCGCCTGATAGGTGTCGGTACCCGTCTCGACCGTCACGATCGGGTTCTTGCGGATGTTGTGGTACCACGCGGGGTGCTTGTCGGCGCCGTTCGAGGAGGCGACGACGATCCCTTTTCCATCGAATTCGAGATACCCCAGGATGCTCTCCCGGCGCAGGCCGCTCTTGGCTCCGACGGTCGTCAGCACGGCCAATGTCCAACCCTCGAACATGCCGCTCATCTTCCCGTTGTTCGCCCGAAACTCGGCGATGACCTGACGCTGGAAATCATTGACGTCGAAGCCCGCCCAGGTCTCGGCCTGTGCCTCCCAGGTCTCGGCCTGTTCCTTGCTCATGCACTGCCCTTCTGTGTCGATTGATCGCGAAGGAGGGCCACGCCACCGGAATCGGACACAGAAATACCCCGCATGCCTACGCAGTGAAGATGGGCGCAGCAATCCCAGAACAGGATTGACAAACTGCGAGAGATGGAAAGTGTCCGATCTCTGTAATGGCTGAGTAGCCGCTACCTCCATGCGTAGGCCCATACGGGGCTCGGCAAAACCGTAACACCGTCCTCGCGGATCGAGCAACGTCACCTTGACGGGTGCAACCGGGAGCCGGTGGACCGGAGTTGGGTCCGATCTCAAGTCAGCCCCTAGCCCGCGCTCATAGCTTTCGGGCCGATCCGGCGTCGGGCGCCGGCTCCCCACCCATTCCCAGGAGCTGGAACATGACCAGTGCGTCTCCACCGATCCGCCAACTGCCCTCTCTGACTGGCTACCGCGCGATCCTGTTCGTCGCCGTGTTCGTGACGCACGCCCTCGGCGCGGGCTATTTCTTCGCCAACCAGTCGATCAACAAGGCCGGCACTCAGCTTCCCTACGGCACAGGCGCCCTGGCGACCTTCTTCGTGCTCAGCGGTTTCGTGCTCACTTGGGGCGAGCCGTGGCGCAGCACGGTGGGCCGGTTCTGGCGGCGGCGTGTGGTCAAGGCACCCCACGCCCCTGTTGGTGCCCTACCCCGTGCTCACCGAGGTCTGCTACCTCCTGGAACGCGAGCACGGAACTCGCGCGGAGGCCGCCTTCCTGTGCTCCGTCAGCCTCGGGCAGATCAGCCTGATCCCCCTGGCTGCCCAGGACATCGAGCGCATGGTCGAGCTGGTCGAGAAGTACGCTGACTTCCCCCTCGGCGCGGTCGACGCCTCCGTCTTCGCCATCGCCGAACGCCTCGGAGCGGACGCCATCGCCACCCTCGACCGCCGCCACTTCAGCGTCGTCCGCCCCAAGGCACCCGTCTCCTTCGCTCTCCTGCCGTAGCCGCGCCACCCGAACGGACGTGCACCGTCACGCACGGGGGTTGGCGGGATGTTGGGCCGGCGTCCTGTCCGTACTGGGGTCGGGCATGGCCAGGGGACCGTACGCTCGCGCGCGGACTCGGGCAGGCTTTGGGCCTGCCCGCGAGGGGCCCGAGTGGCCCCCTGGTCGTGCCCGACGCGGGTCCCGGCGCGGGCAGGTGGCTCAAGCCGTCGGCCCCCGCCCCAGCCACCGCTCACCCCGCCTCCATCCGCGCTGCTGTCCAGACTCTCCGCCGGAGCGAGCCGCCCGCCGACCACGGCAGCGAGGCAGGTGACAGCGGCCCTGGCCGTGGGCGTCACGGCCACCTTCTGCGCTGCGGATGATGCTTCGTCAGGATCGTTGCTGCGGTGCCCGGTCTCCCGGCCACGCCTTTCTGCGCGGCATGGCCGGGGTGGGCAAGCGGGGCGGCGACGTAGCGGCCGGCCCCGGCCCGGCCGCGCGCGACCCGCGACAGCGGGTCGCCTTGAACTCGTAGAGAAAATCTGATCGCACACCCCAGGCCATCCGGCACGGCGGGTCAGCGGCCCCGCTCGCCGCCGTCCGACTCCAGGGCCTCGACGCGGCCACGGAGGTCGGCCAGCTGCTCGACGGCGTCCGACCGCCCCTCCGTGTCACGCCATGTGCGGCGAATTCCGCCCCGCGACGTACGGGCGAGGACTCCTCGGTCTGCCCGGTTTTCGTCTCCCTTGCAGGACGGGTTCATTTGCGTGGTCTGCGGGCGTGGAGGACGAAGGCCGGAGGGGCGTTGCGCCAGATGGTCCGGCTGGGCACGACCTCCTCGAACCGTTCGGCCAGCAGGCGGCGGAACCGTTTGGCCAGGGGCAGAGGCACGGCGTGGAGGTAGGAGAACGCGGTGAAGACTCCCTGTGGTCCGAGCCGGGCGGTCGCCGACTTCATGAGCTGCTCCTGGTGGGAGGCTGGAAAGAGCGCCCAGGGAAGTCCGCTGACCACGACGTCGGCGCAGCTGATGCCGCGTTCCTTGAGCAGGCGCGGCAGCAGCGCGGCGTCCTGCACTATCACCTCGGCGCCCGGAAACTGCTGCCGCAGGCGTTCGGCCAGGTGCGGATTGACCTCGATGGCGAGGTGACGGCCACGGCCGTTGAGCTTGCGCTGGATCTCCGCGGTGAAGGGGCCGGTCCCCGCGCCCAGCTCCACCACGACCGGCTCGCCGCGCTCTGCTACCGGAGCGCAGACGAGCCGCGCCAGGTGTCGAGAGCTGGGCGCGATCGCACCCGTCCGGGCCGGTGAGCGCATCCACTGCCCCAGGAACAGGGTGAGATCGCTCGGCTGAGGAGGACTGATCGCCATGTCGCTTCCCTCTGTTGTCGGGCCGTCAGGGTCCCGGCCGCGCCGGTGAGGTGTCGTCACTGGATTCGGGTGATCTCCTTGGATTAGGCTGGTGACTCGCCTGGAGGAGAGAGCGCGATGGCTGATGGGCCGGGCAGAGTCGCGTTGATCGATCGGCACGACCTGGTCGCCACCCTGGACCTTGCCGCACGACAGCGAGTGACGATCATCTCGGCGCCGGCGGGCAGCGGAAAGACCTCCTTGTTGCGGGCCTGGGCTGACCGGGCCGGTCAGAAGCGTCCCATCGCGTTCGTCTCGGTACGGCCCGGCCGGCACGATGCCCAGCTGTTCTGGCTCGGCCTGGTCGGCGCGATCCGCGGTGCTTTGAACAAGGCGGCGGAGCCGCCGCATGCGACGCCCGGCTTCGACGGCGGCGCCATGGTGGACCGGGTGCTGTCGGAGCTCGCCGAGACCGACGACCCCATCACGCTGGTGATCGACGATCTTCATGAGCTCGGCTCGGCGGAGGCCCTCGAACAGCTCACCTCGCTGCTGACCCGCCTTCCCTGCCACGCGCACGCGGTCCTCGCCACCCGCCGTGATCTTCCCCTGCGGCTGCACAGACTGCGTCTCACGGGCGACCTGGCCGAGATCCGCGGCCCGCGGCTGCGCTTTGCCGAGGCCGAGACCCGCGCTTTGCTGGCGGCGTCCGGCCTGGAGCTGCCTGACCACCTCACCGCGACACTGCAGCAGCGGACCGAAGGCTGGGCCGCCGGCCTGCGGCTCGCGGCGCTCTCCCTGGCCGGCCACCCCGACCCCGAGCGTTTCGTCGCCGAATTCTCAGGCAGCGACCGCACGGTGGCCGAGTATCTGATGGCTGAGATGCTGCAGCGGCAGCCCAAGAACGTCCAGCGACTGCTCCTGCGCACCTCCGTGCTGGACCGAGTCAACGGCGAGCTCGCGGACCTGCTCACCGGTTCGACCGGGTCGGAGCGGATCCTTCTGGAACTGGAGGACGCGAACGCCTTCGTCGTCTCGCTCGACCCCGACCGCACCTGGTTCCGCTACCACCACCTGTTCGGCGGGCTCCTGCGGCTGGAACTGCGCCGGACACAGCCCGAGGAGCTGCATGAACTGCACAGGCTCGCCGCGCGTTGGCTAGTGGGGCGAGCGCGGATCGCCGATGCCATCGAGCATCTCCAGGCCGCGGGCGCCTGGTCCGAGGCGGCCCATTTGCTCGCCGACCATGCCCTGAGCCTGACCCTGGACGGCCAGACGGACACCATCCAGGCGCTGCTGGGTTCCTTCCCGGCCAGGACGTACGAGAACGAGCTGGCCCTGGCATACGCGACCGCCGACCTCAACCGGCTCCGTCTGGAGGAGGCGTCCGCCCATCTGGAGATCGCGCGAACCTATGCCAAGTCAACGCCGCCGGACCGCGACAGCCGCCTCACCATGGCGATCGCTTCCCTCGAACTGCAGCTGGCGCGGCTGCGCGGCCATTTCGACGGCGTGTTCGAGCTGACGGGCTCGATGCCGTCGCCCGCGACCGGCCGTTCCAGCGCCGACATCGCCCTCGGCAGCGATCTGCGCGCCGACGCGCTGCTCAATCTCGGTGTCACGGAGGCGTGGTTGCTGCGGCTTTCCGACAGCGAACGTCACCTCGCGGAGGGCGCCGCCCTTGCCCGCGCCATCGAGCGGCCCTACCTGGAGGTCGCCTGCCTCGCGCACCTCGGTTTCGCCGCCACCATCCACTCCTTCGGCCTGGCCCGCCGACGCTGTGAGGAGGCGATCGCGGTGGCCACCCGGCACGGCTGGGACAGCCTTCCCGTCATCGTCCCCGCGCTGGCGACGCTCGCCGGGGCCAAGATCTGGATGGGCGAGTTCGACGACGGTGAACGCTGGCTGGAGCGCGCGTCGCGGGCCGGCAGGTCGGGCGCCGAACCGGGCATCCGGCTGCTCCTGCACCTCCTCACCGGGGTGCTGCACGCCGCGCGAGGCCGGGGCGACCGGGCACTGGAGGAATTCGACGCCGCCACGCGGGTGAACGCCCTCATGATCGGCGAACACGCGTTGGCGGATCGGGTGGCGTCCTGGACGATCGCCACGCAGGCTCGGCTCGGGTTGCTCGAACAGGCCCGGGCGGGGCTCGCCATGCTCACGGACCGGCAGCTGGCCAGGGGCGAGATCTGCAACGCGGTCGCCACGCTCCACCTCGCCGAGCACGATCCTGTCGGGGCCCGAAGCGCGCTCGAACCCGTGCTGGAGGGAACGGCGCCCGTCAACCCTCATCTCACGCTGATCGAAGCCCACCTTCTCGATGCCCTCGCCCATCGTGATCTGGGCGAGGAGCACGCAGCAAGAACAGCCGTCGAGCGGGCACTCGACCTCGCCGAGCCGGAGCCGCTGATCCTGCCGTTCGCCATGACTGGGGCCTGGAACCTGCTTGAAACGCTGTCACCAGGGGCGAGCGCACACCGTACGCTGATCACCGACATCCTCCGCGCTGTTCACGGCGCCGCCAGGCCCGTCGCCGCCGTCCAGGATCGAGCCGAGCCGCTCAGCCCCAGCGAAATCCGTGTGCTGCGCTACCTGCCGACCAACCTCACCCGGCAAGAGATCGCCAACGAAATATCGGTCTCTCAGAACACCGTCAGCACACATATTCGCAATATCTACTCCAAGCTCGGTGTCACCGACCGCTCGGCGGCCGTGCAGCGCGGCCGTGAGCTGCGCCTTCTGCCTGGCGGCAGGGCCTGAGCCCGGAGAGGGATGCGGCTGCTACTCCCTGACCGCGTCGTTCGCCGTATGGCGGGCGACGGCGACGCCCCAGGGCATGCCGAGCAGGACCACGAGGCCACCCACTCCAGGTCAGCTGCCCGGACAGGCGGTGGGCCGTCTGTCCGACCAGCACGACCAGCACGACCAGCACGACCACAACGAGGCCGTAGAACAGTTCGAGCGGGCTGACGGCGCGTTCGAGCGGCTGCTCCCCGTGAGGGCGCGGCGGCTGCCACAATCGGTGGCGCAGCCGCGCCCAGCGTATGCGTGCTTCGGGCACGGTGGGTCTGCGTCAGATCTGGAGCGGCCGCGTATCGGTCCAGTTGACCATGAGGCGGCGCTCGGCGAACAGCCACTGCCCCTCCTGCTTGACCATGGTGTCGAGGTAGCGGATCGAGGCGACCATCATCGTCCGTGACCCGCCGTCGGCCTCCGTCAGATGGTGGGCCAGGCAGTAGGTTTCCCCACTCGCGCGGTCGCCTTCCAGCTCGATCGTGCTCTGCCCGTTGAAGTGCATGGTGGCGGCGTAGGCGTTGAGCGCGTCGAAGACCGGCGCCAGCGACTCGCGGTCGTGCAGCTCCTGCGTGGGCTCGGGGTCCCTCGCGTCCATGTACACCACGAAGTGGGTGTCCTCGGTGAACAGGCCCATCTGGCCCTTGGCGTCACGCCGGTCGGCGCAGTACGCGTAGGCGTCGACCAGTTCGCGGAGGGCGAGCCGGTCGGCGGCCTCCGCTCCGGTGACTGACGTATGGATACTCACGGCGACATCTCCTCCACAGGTTGCGGCGCCTTCACTGCACGCCCCTTTTCAGGGTTGCGGTCGGGCAGGTGAATGGTCCTCACCGGATTCCGGTGATTCCCGTCGGCTGACCTGCCGTCCGTGCGTCTCTACGCCCCGAGCCGGGTGATCTGGTCCGTCCGCAGGATGCGGGGTCCGGAACCGTCGAGCCGGGCTACGGCGATCATCGCTCGCCCGATGTGCTCGGTGCTGGTCACGTAGCGGGGTGCCACGCGGCGCAGGAGCGGATAGAGCCAGGACGTGAGCCGGTAGAACAGTCGGTACCACCGCGTTCCGGAGGTTTCCCCATGGACGGGCTGGATCCATCCGGGACGGAAGGCGTACGCGCGCATGTCCATCGCCATCAGCGCATTCTCCGTCCGGCCCTTCACCCGGGCCCAGAAGACGCGCCCCCGCTCCGTGCTGTCGGTGCCTTCCCCTGACACGTACACGAATGTCACGTGCGGATTGCCGGCCGCCACTACGCGCGCGGCCTCCAGGGTGTAGCCGTACGTGATCTTCTCGTACTCCTCGGGGCTGTGCCCCGCCGACGACACTCCGAGGCAGTAGAAACACGCGTCCGCCCCTGACAGCTCCGCTGCGATCGGGGTGAGATCGGAGAAGTCGGCGTGCCGCACTTCGCGAAGCTTCGGCGCGTTCTTGCCGAGTGGTCGCCGTACGACGGCGATGACCTCGGTCACCTCTGGTTCTTCCAGGCATGCACGGAGGACGCCTTGGCCGACCATGCCTGATGCCCCGAAGAGAACTACCTTCACGTCGACTCCGTTCTAGGTTTCGTACTTGAGGGTTACATGATCTGCGGCTCGGAGAGCTGTGCGGCTGGCCAGCCGGTGTTGGCTGTGAAGGTCAGCTTCAGACCGCGGCGTCGGACGCCGTGCGGTCGTGGTGGATGGGACCGTTGAGCCGCCCGAGGGGCAGGGCGGTGCCTCCGTGGTGTGCGGCGATGAACTCCGCCCCGATCGCCACGGCGGTCTCCTGGGGCGTGCGGGCACCGAGGTCGAGGCCGATGGGGGAACGCAGGCGTGCGAGTTCCCCGTCGGTCAGCCCGCCTTCGCGCAGTCGGGCCAGTCTCTCGGTATGGGTGCGGCGCGAACCCATCGCGCCCACGTAACCGACAGGCAGCCGGAGAGCGACCTCCAGCAGCGGCACGGTGACCTTGGACGTCACTCGCACTTCGGCAGGCGCGAACAGGACCACTTCCCTGGGGCCCGTACTGGAGGGTTCGCGAGCTGGTGTTCGCCATGGACTCAGGCCTCTGCCTTCCGCTGGTCAGACCTTCCGTCAGGCATGGCTGCCCACCTTCACCTCACCGATGGTCAACTCGGGCCTGACCGCCAGGATGTCGCCGAGTCGCGCCACCTGGTCGTCGAGTTCGCGCAGCTGCCGCGCCGTCAGCGTGCCGATCGGCTCCACGGTGACGGCCAGTCGGCGGACCGAGCGCCGCTGGTGCCAGACCCCCGCCACCACGCCGTCGACAAGCAGCACCGGCTTCGTGCCCGCCTGGCCGTGATCGAGCGCGCGCTCGGCCGCCCGGCCTGGAAACACCTTCTCGCGCGGATGGCAGCCGACGACGTAGGCGTCGAAGTACGGCAGCAGCCGAACCCCGGCGGGCTGCTCGTCGGGCACTGCAATGTCCCCGGCGTTCACCCATGCTTGTACACCGTCCACAGCCACCTGCTGCAGGTCGTCCGCAAGACGCTCGAACAGGTCGACTCCCCAGGACTTCGGCGCCGCCAGCCACTGGGCGAACTGCTGCGGCGTAGCCGGTCCGTAGGCGTGCAGGTAGCGGCGCAGGACCTCGGCGACCGCGGTGGCGGCGTCGGCCGGCTCGAATCCCGGCAGCCAGCGCCGCGGATGGGTGTAGGTCGTGTTCCGGCCCCGGTTCGGGCCGAAGCACAGCGCGCCGCGGTTCGCCGCGACCTGGACGGCCTGGCGCCAGCGCGGCCACATGCCCTGGAAGGCGGGCATCACCAGGTCACCCGCCCAAGAACCGGTCCGGCCGATGACCGCCTCGCTGAGCTCGTCGACGGTGAGCTCGTCCTCGGCCAACGCGTCCCCGATCGCCGCGACCACGGCGTCGGTCTGTTCCGGGGTCAGTCGCACGTGCTCAGGAAAACGGGACGACTGCGACGGCAGCGCGGAAAGCGCTGCCGTCCAGATCGGCAGGTCCGCGGCCGGCAACAGGTGCACGGTGCCGCGCGGACCGTACGTCTTGACGAGGCTGCGCGTCGTCCACAACGCCTCGCGCACGCCTGCCTGCGTCATCCCGGCCACCCGCAGCGCGACGGACGGTTCGGCGGCGGACATCACCTGTGCGTGCGCACCGCAGATGACCCCGACCTGCTCGGCCACCTGCCCGGCCGCCACCGGCTCGCCCAGGCCGTGCCGGGCGAGGCGCCTCGCACGCGTCTCTGACCAGGTCATTTCCATGCCGCCCCGCGCATCCGTCGCAGTGAACTTCTTCATGCGTCCAGAGTGCCTGCAATTGAGGTCAGAAACTGACCGCTATCGAATCCAGTGTCACACCCATGAACGAACAGACGAACACTCAGATTCAGCAAACCCCGCTCCTCGGCCGGGAGGTCCGCCTCGCCCGGCACCTCAAGGGCGCGCTCACCCTCGCCAACTTCGACCTCGTTCAGCTGGACGTGCCCGAGCCCGGCCCCGGCGAGGTACTGGTCCGCACGGACTACATCGGCCTGTCGGTGGCCTACCTGGAAATGATGCGCGCCGACTCCCACCTACCCATCCCGCCGTGGGAAGTCGGCCAGCGCCTGGGGGCCGGAACTGTCGGCACGGTGCTGCGGTCCAACAGCACCGGCATGGCCGACGGCGACCTCGTCCAGGGGTTCACCGGATGGGGCGAGTACTCGGTGGGACCTGCAAGCGAGTATCGCCGACTCGACCACGGCCAGTTCCCCAGCCCGGTCCACCACCTCAGCCAGGGACCCACCGCCTACTACGGCATGGCCGACATCGCCAAGGTCGGCCCAGGCGACGTGGTGTTCGTCTCCGGCGCAGCCGGTGGCGCCGGATCCCTGGCCGGCCAGATCGCGAAGTGTCGCGGCGCCGCGAAGGTGATCGGCAGCGCCGGGTCCAAGACCAAGGTCGACTACCTCGTAGGCGAGCTCGGCTTCGACGCCGCCTTCGACTATCACGACGGCCCCGCTGTCGATCACCTTCGCCGACTCGCGCCCGAGGGCATCACCGTGTTCTTCGACAACGTCGGTGGCGAGCAGTTCGACGCCGCGGTCCGGGCAGCCGCGCCGCATGCCCGCTTCGCGATCTGCGGGGCGCTGTCGACGCAGATCGGCGACCACGAGAACAGGTTCCCCGACCCGGACCTCACCGCCGCGAACGCCAAGCACATCGACGTGTTGCCATTCTCCACCTATCACACACCGGAACAGATAGCGGCCTGGACCGAGCACTTCAGCGCCTGGCTTGACCAGGGTCGCTTCGTGTTTCCCCACACCGTCGTCGACGGCGGACTCCAGCAGGCACCCCAGGCACTCTGTTCGCTGCTTGACGGCGTCTATCGGGGCAACGTGTCCGTCCACGTGTCAGGCGCCTGAAGAACACGCCAGGCCCGTCGGATCTTGCGACGAGATCCGACGCGGCGTGGATGGCACGGATGGTGGGGCAGCGAACGGCCATCCCAAGACCAACGTCGAAACCCTGCGCCACCGACTTCGCGAGCCCCGCGACACGTCTCATCGCCACCACCGCGGAGCTGAACGGACTGCCGTGGGCGGCCTGTCCGGAACGATCCAAGGCCGTGACAAGATCTCGACAGGCGGGGTGTCGGCGTAGTTCCGCGAAGAACTTGCTTCCATGCAGAGCGAGTTGGACGTCTCTGGGGTTCGAGCGATCGACCAGGAGGGCGCCGATGCGGCGTTCCTCGCTCTTGACGGACTGGCTGACGCGGGCCTGCGAGAGGTGCAGCCGTTGGGTGGTGCGGCCGAAGTGCAGTTCCTCGGCCAGGGTCAGGGCCGCTATATGCGGACGTGGAGCGCGCTAGCTGTATTGCCCTGTGAGGTTGTCGTCGCTTGATGGGCGGGAGGCTTCGCGGGGTGCCACGTCGAGCAGCCGGGTGATCGCCGTTCGGGCGCGGGCTGGAGCCGTCGGGTCGTGGTGGAGCTGAATGGCTTGGGCGACAGCCAGTGCGATGCCGTTCAACTCGAAGACGACCTGCTCGGGGTCGGTCTCCGGGGGTAGCTCCCCGTTGGTGACGGCTGTTCGCACTTCAGTGCTCACGTAGGTGCTCCAGCTCATCAGCGCAGCGAGGACCGCGTCCCGGATGGGGCCCGGCCGCCCGTCGAACTCGGCGGCGACCGAGGTGAGGAGACACCCGCCGTGCCCTTCGGCGTCGGCCATGTAGTCGACCCATTCTCCGAACGCGGTGGTGAGTCGTCGCAGCCCGGGGTCGGCGCCGACCGCTCGGGCCGGGACGCGGCGGCGGAACTGCTCGATCGCGGCCTCGAGTGCGGCGATCTGCAGCGCCTCCTTGCTGCCGAACTGGCCGACTACTCCGGCCTTGCTCATGCCCAGGTCGGCTGCCAGCCGGCCGATGGTCACCCCGTCCAACCCCTCGGTGGCGGCCAGGGCCAGGGCGCGCTCAATGATCCGGACGCGGGTGGCGGTCGCCTCGATGGCGGACTTGCGGGGACTCATGACATCAGCTTAACCTAACGGTCGTACGCTATTAGCTGACGAACGTTCGTAATCCAAATGGGGGCCGTCATGGGGATCCACCACCTCAACTGCGGATCGATGCGGGAGATCGAGGCGGAGGAGGGCCGCTTGCCCGCGGAGACCGCGCAACGCCAGGTGACCCGCCTGCGAGGACGCGGAGCCGCTCGCCACGCCGATCCTCTCGTCGCTGCAAGGCGCACTGCTGATCATGCGTGTCCAGCACGACGCCTCTTGCATGCGGCTCGCCAGTGCCCGGGTCACCGAAGTCGCAGTCCGGAGCCATTTCATATTCAAGGAGTGAGATGAAAATTCACCACCTCAACTGCGCCTCTGTGCGGATGATCGAACCCACCTACGAGGGGTTGTCCCCCGCGCATGCGGTCAACCACTGCCTGCTGATCGAGACGGACTCGGACGGCCTGGTGCTCGTCGAGACCGGTTTGGGCCTCGATGACATACGCGACCCCGACAACGTGTTGGGGACCGCCTGGGTGGAGATGTCACAGCCGGTGCTGTCCGAGGACGAGACCGCAATTCGCCAGGTCGAGCGGCTCGGCTACTCAGCCCACGACGTCCGGCACATCATCCTCACCCACCTCGATATCGACCACTCCGGCGGCCTGCCCGATTTCCCTGGTGCGCAGGTCCACGTACTGCAGGCCGAGATCGCCGCCGCGTTCGCAGAGGCGCCCAGCTTCCGCTACCGCCCCGGGCACTGGGCCCATGGCCCGAAGTGGGTTCCCTACACCCCCGAAACCAACGAGATGTGGTTCGGCTTCACCGCTGTGCAGGCACAGGGCCTGGCCGGCGACATCCTGCTGGTCCCGCTCGGCGGCCACACGGCCGGCCACACCGGCGTGGCACTCCGCACGGACGACGACAAGTGGCTGCTGCACTGCGGCGACGCCTACTACTACCACCGTGAGCTCCAGGAGGACCCGCACCCCCACCCCCTGCTCAACTTCGTTCAGACCACCGCCGAGGTCCACCACGACCTGCGTGTCGGCACCCAGGCCCGGCTGCGCGAACTTGTCCGCGACCACAGCGACAAGGTGACCGTCATCTCCGCCCACGACCCCTGGGAGTTCCAGCGCCTTCAGGCGAAGACAGCCTGATCGGGTTCACAATCCGATGGTCCGTCAGCTTCCAACAACCCACCCAGGCACAGAAGGAGACGCTGTGAGCAGGACAGCGATGCGCAACGGCACTGCGTCCGTCAACGGGGCTGAGATCTACTACGAGGTGCGCGGCGACGGGACACCCGTCCTGTGCATCTCCGGCGGCTTCGGTGACGGGGCCGCATGGGAGACAGTCGCCACGCTGCTCGCGGACAGCCACTCCGTGATCAGCTATGACCGGCGTGGTCATTCGCGCAGCCCCCGCCCCCTCGGCTGGACGTCGACCTCGATGGACGAGCAGGCGGCCGACGCCGCCGGCCTGCTCGACTCGCTGGCACTGGGCCCGGCCGTGGTGTACGCCAACAGCCTGGGCGGGGGCATCGGGCTGACGTTGGCGCTGCGCCGACCGGACCTCCTCCGACTCGTGATCCTCCATGAGCCGTTCCTGCCGTCAATGCTTGCCGATCCAGCCGAGGCGAGCGCCCCCACCCGGGCGGTGGTGGGGCCGTTCGTCGCGGTCGGCGACATGCGAGGTGCGGCGGACGCCCTGCTCCGGCTCCTGCTAGGGGACGCCTACGACCAACTCCCCGCCGCACAAAGGGAACGCCTGCTGGGGAACGCGGACACTCTCTTCGGCATCGACTCCAGGGACCTGGCGGAGCTGAACGTGGACGTGGCCGTACCGACCGTCCCTTTGACGATCGCCCACGGGACGGAGTCCCCGGCGTTTCTCACGGCCGGGGCCCGCAGGCTCGCGGAGATCCTCGGCAAGGAGCTCGTGATGATTCCCGGCGCCCACGTCCCGCAGCTCACCCACCCCCCGGCCGTCGCCGATACCATCCGCCGGACCCTCGGCGAGGCGAACCGGCCAGCCGCTGACGGTCGAGGGTAGGTGTGGCCTGCATGATGACGATCCGGCAGAGAGTGGGGCGCCGGACTTGTCGGGGACGGCGTCTGGAGGCCCGACACGGTGAAGGCGTTGCAGAACGCACTGAACCAGGGCAGGTTCTAGGGGTCCTGACAGGCCCGCGCGGTGTTGGTGAGCCGTTTTCCCCTGGCCGTATCGTGTCTTTCGCACGAAATGGACCAGGGGGTACAGGGTGATGAACGGCCAGAGCTCCGTAGAGGAGAAGGCATCAGCACGCGAGCGGCTCGTCGGGGAGATGAGTCGTATCAAGGAGGAATCCCGTCTGAGCTTCGGACGACTTGCCGCGGTGACGCACTACAGCAGTTCGTCCTGGGAGCGTTTCCTCAACGGCAAGCAGCTCCCTTCCCGCGTAGCCGTCGAAGAACTGGCCACCGTGGGCGGGGAGGAACCCGAGCGGCTGATCGCCTTGTTGGAGGAGGTCGTCGCGCAGGCCTCCGAATCTGCGCCGACGACGGTGGATGAGGCGGCACAGGCGCCGGCGGACATCCCTGTGGCGCGTCCGCCCGCGGCCCCCCTGCGAGAGGCAGCTCGGCGGCTCGCCCCGGTCGGCTATATGACCGTCGGGGCGCTACTGGGCAGTCTGCTCACCGCCCTGCTGATCACCACCGACCAGGGCGCAGCGACGGCGGGTGGGGCGGTGCCCACGGCACAGACGCCGGCGCAGGTGGATCCGGTCGCCCAGCAGACGAAGCCCGGGTGCCACAGCGACACCTGCCTGTCCCGCGAACCGCAGGCGACGGACTGTCAGTGGGACGCCAGTACGGTCCGCCAGACGTGGTTGCGCGGACTGCAGGTCCAGTTGCGCTACAGCCCGACTTGCCAGGCCGTGTGGGGGCGGATCGAGAACGGGACGATCGGGGACGAGGTGACCATCCACGATCGCTGGGGCCGCACAGAGGATGCGCGCATACGGGTGGGCACGGACACCTACACCCGCATGCTGGCGGTGGCCTCTGGGGCCCCGGCCACCTCGGTGACGATCTGCGGCCTGATCCCCAGCCAGCGGGAGATGGAGTGCTCGCCCACGGCGCCGCTCCAGCCGTGACTGGCATGCCGAATCCGGGCCCCACGAGCCGCCGTTGCCTTTCACTCGCCGTCGAAGGGCGCGCACACCAGCCGTCGTGATCCGTGCTTCCGGATAGAGGCCGCCTGCAAGCAGCGCCGTTCCGTAAAGCGGCTCTTCCACCGTCCGGTGGAAGAGCACGGCCCAGTCGCGTCCACGGACCGGTGTAAATGATCACGGGCGTAGGGTGCCGTGCTGAACCTGCCAGTTCACACGTCACTGCTCTCCGAGGAGCCGTACGCCCATGACCGCACGAGTATCGCCCATGCATGCCCTGCGCGCCGAAATCGACGCCCTGTTCACCGGGGGCACATGCGGAACGAAACGGGCTACAGGTAGTTGAGGTTGATGGTCTCGTTGGAGGCGCCGTTGATGCAGGGGTAGAGGCGGGCCTGGTTGCCCCATGCGTCGCCACCCCACATGTTGACGCAGTTCTTGGCGGCGCTCTTGGGCTGGAGTTCGTAGAGGGGCCAGGTGCCGCCGTTGTAGTTGACGAGGTTGAACTGGCCGTCGCCATCGGTGACGTCGCAGTTGTAGAGCACGATGTGGTTGCCGGTCTGGTCGCCCCCTTCCCAGTTGTTGAGGCACAGGGAGTAGTGGATCGAGCTATGGATCTTGAAGTGCGTGGCGTCGACCGCGGTGATCTCCCAAACCTGGGCGTCGGTGCCGTTGCAGCCCCACTGCTGGACGAACTGGCCGCTGCGGGCGTCGGAGTTGGGAACGTCGAGGCACAGGCCGTTGCGGAACTGGATCTGGACGGCGCCGCCGTCGACGGCGTGGGCTGCGGGGCTGGTGACCAGACAGCTGATCGCGGCGAGGACGACGGTCCCGACGAACGTGGCTGTCTTGCGACGTATGGACATGGGTGACCTCCGGCATCGGCGCAGCTGATCGCTGCGCTACGCGAGTAGATACAATCATCCAAGGAAGTGACGGGTCGTCATGTCTTCCTGTTGCGCCATCTCTTAGCGGAGCTCGGACGCTGGGTGATCACTGCGGGAGCGATACGCCGATTGATGTCCGTCAGGCGATTTATAGAGGGATCTTGCCTCCGTGCCCGACTCCGTGATTTCATGCGCCTTCGCTGCCTCTGAGAACCTCGACTTCGACCGGCTGCGCTGCAACTCGACGTGCCTGACCAAGCCGGCCGCCCAGGCGGGAGGAACGTGGCGCCGGTACGCCGCCGGAGACCACCTCCGGTCACCGTCGGGATGGATCACGCAGAGAACTGACGACAGCTGAATACACGAGCTCACCAGATACCCCCTGTGTCCGGCCACCCGGGGCGGGCGCCCGGACACAGTGAGTCTTCATCAGGTGGTGCTGGGGATGTACTGGTAGCAATAAGCGTTGTTCTTCGCGATGCCATATCCGGTGTAGTACGGGTCGCCGTAGCCGAGCAGGTTCTCGCCCGTTATGGGGCCGACGTAGCCGTCGGCCTTGACGCCGGAGATGTCCTTCTGGAAAGCCTCCACGGCTTGCTCGGTCTTCGGACCCCATATGCCGTCTTGGCTGACGGTCGGGATAGGAACCGGGAGATTGGGCTCCTTGCCGAAGTAGTTCAGGCTCTCCTGCACGCACCACACCGCATTGCCGTTGTTCGCGTACCCGTTGCCGATTGTAGGGGCGGTGGTGCTGGCGTTGGCGGTGCCCACGGCACCGGCCAGTGCGGTCGCGGCGACGGCGACGGCGACCGCGCCCTTGGCTATCTTGCTCTTGACGCTCATCTGGGACTCCTGTGTGATGCCCCGCGCCGCGTATGACGGCTAGTGGGGTAATTGAGTGCTGAGCGGGTCATGTCCCCGGCCGTGACGGTTCCACAGCATGATCAGGGAGCTTCCCCCGATGCGCCGACACGTCTGGCGCCCCTCTGTGACGGTCCCGTGAGGGCGCCGCCCGGAACCCTGCCAGACAGTGATCACTGCGGGCAACGCGGAATCTGCCCCTCCCGCAGGTCGTCCCACACCCTCCCAGAGCCGTGACCTGCGATTGCGCGGAATTCCCCCTGTCCGTCCCGGGACGGGGGATGCAGAGGACGGGACGATGGGACACGATCCACAGCAAGAGGCCCCGCGGCGGGCGTTGGCATCGCGCCACCGCAGGTACTGGACGAAACCGAACGCCAAGGAGGTACTCAAGCCCCGCCACGAGCGCTACCTCCTCGCCGTGGGCCAACCCACCGAGCCGAGTACGAGTTGATCCACTCGGCCCGGGACAGCACGGAAGCAACCCGGATCTGCATCTGGCTCCACGCCTTCGACTAGCGGCGCAGCGACGACGACACCTGCTCCCGCGCGCTGGACGTCCAGCGCCGCGCACTCAACGCGGGCTTCCACGGCGCCCTCCCCCTCCCCGACCTGCTCATCGCCGCCACCGCGGAGCTGAATCGCCTCACCGTCCTCCACTACGACGGCCACTTCGACATGGCCGCCACCCTCACCGGCCGGCCCACCGAACGGGTCGTCCCACCCGGCAGCGCCGACCGCTGAGAACGTCGACTTCGACAGGCTGCGCGACAACTCGACATACCCGGCGAATCGGTCCACCTCCAGACTGCCCGGGCATTCTCTCGTGGTGACACCCCTAGGCGTCAGTTGTCGAGCGTGCCGAAGAAGGCACGGACGTCGGTGACGAACGCCTCCGGCTGCTCCAGCGAGAGAAAGTTGCCGCCGCGCTCCAGTTCGGTCCAGTGGGTGATGTTGTGGTCCCGCTCGGCGAAGCGGCGGATGGCGATGTCCGTGTCGAGGGCGACGGCCACGCCGGTCGGGACCGTGCCGCGAGGCTTCGGGGCCCAGGCGCTCGCGTCGTGACCTGCCTCGTAGTAGAGGTTCGCCGAGGAGCCGGCCGTGCCGCTGAACCAGTAGACGCTGATGTTCGTGAGCAGCCGGTCGCGGCCCACGGCGTCCTCGGGGAGCTCTGCGGCAGGATCCGTCCACTCCTTGAACTTCTCGGAGATCCACGCGAGTTGGCCGACCGGCGAGTCATGAAGTCCATAGGCGAGGGTCTGCGGGCGAGTGGCCTGGATGGCGTTGAAGCCCATCTTGTCCTGCTGGAAGTTCTCCAGCCGGGCCAGCCGCTCCTGCTCGGGCCCGGTCAGCCCCTCGAGTTCGGCGGGGTCTCCGGAGGGGAAGGTGACCAGGCCGTTGACATGAATGCCGATGACCTGTTCGGGTGCCTGCCGTCCCATCTCTGCGGCGATCCAGGCGCCACCGCCCGTTCCCTGGATGCCGTAGCCGCTGTAGCCGAGCCGGGCCATCAGCTCGACGAACGCGCCCGCGATGCGGCCGGTGTTCCAGCCGGCCTCGTCGAGCGGACCGGAAAAGCCGGTGCCCGGCGTCGAGGTCACGATCACGTGGAAGTCCTCCGCCAACGGTCGGATGACCTCGACGAACTGCACGAAAGAACAGGGCCAGTCATGCAGCAGGAGCAGCGGGACGGCCGCCGGGTTCTGCGAACGGACGTGCAGGAAGTGGATGTTCTGACCGTCGAACTCCGTCGTGAACTGGGGGAACTCATTGAGCTCCGCTTCGGCCTTGCGCCAGTCGAAACCATCGGCCCAGTACCCGGCAAGGGCCTTGAGGTAGTCGGTGGGCACACCCCGGCTCCACCCGGCGCCGGGGATCTCGCTGCCCCAGCGGGTACGTGCCAACCGGTCGCGCAGGTCGTCGAGGTCGTCCTGCGGGACGTCGATGCGGAAGGGCTTGATCTCAGGCACTGACGCTCCTTATGGATGTTCCAACACGCGCCAGCCTGCGGCAGCGCCCTTCCGGAAACAACGCCGAAATCGCTTCGCCGACGATCACTCCCGCTAATCGACTCCGATGAGTACGGGCTCCGCATCCCGGCGTCGCCGCCATCACGTTTTCCCCGAGACAGACATCGCCGCGATCGGGCACGGTTTCGGCTGCAAGGCCGTCGCCGTTCGCCAGCAGGAAGACCTCACTGCCGTCGCCGACTGTCCGGACGGGCCGTGGAACCGTCAGGTGCCCCTCGATGCGAAGGCCACGTCCAACGAGCCGTCCTGGTGGCTCGAAGAGTCGTTCCACGGCCGCTGCGGCCGGCGGTTCCTACTCGAACACCCACCCCCGTCGGACGCACTGCGATCGCGACGCGGTCCGGTGCGTCCTCCGGAATCCGCGGAGCCCCTTTCGTATCGCTCGGAAAGGCGCTGGTACATCTTCGTTTCGGGGTCGGCGTCGATGTGGTCGACGACGCCGCGGATCTCGGTGTGGCGGTAGGACTGGTCCGGGTCGACGATCGAGATGGCGACCCGCGGCTCATGCGCGATGTTCTTGTACTTCTGCCGAGCCGTGGTGTGCGTGAACCAGATGAACTCGCCGTCCCGGACGAACCCCATCGGGTTGACCTGCGGCGCGCCGTCTGACCTGGTCGTCGCCACTGAGCACCTATGCTCCTTGTCAGCTGGCGACCGTAAGGAGCCGACGCGGTTCAGGCGCGTCTGATTGAAGCCCTGGAGGATGTCGGTGAACTGGCGCATCACCAGGAAGTGCCAGGTCCAAATAAGCGCCTTTGGTTCGACGCCCACCCGCGGGCTTTGACGGTCATCGGCTGCATGCCGCGGTTTCAGCTCTGGTCGAGGCGGCCCAGGTCGCGGACGACCTCGGCGAGGGCGTGGATCTGCTCGGTCTCGGATCCGGCGCGCCAGACGAGCGCCCATCGGAGCCAGTGGGAATCGGCGATGGGCACGAAGGTGATGCCCGGACGGTTGGCGTAGCGGGCAGCGTGGCTCATGGACATGTGGACAGCGTCACTCGTGCCGATGATGGTCTGGAGCTCCTCCCAGGTCTCGACCCTCACGACACGTTCGATGGGTCGGCCGGTAGGGGTGCGGAAGGGGGTGTAGGCGTCCTCCCAGTGCTCGGGCGGCGGCATGACAGGCCCGAACGTCCCGCGGTCGCCGAAGATCTCCAGCGACACGGCCTTGCCGCCGGCGAGTTCGTGGCGGTCGGACATCATCGCCGCCATCGGCTCGGTGGCGATGACCGGCCCCACCGTCAGGTCGGGGTCCTCGATCGGCAACCAGGCGATGACGATGTCGGCGTCGCCGCGGCGCAGCAAGCCGAACGGGTCGTTGAACGAGATGTTCCGGACCTGCAGCTCCCACTGAGGGTGCCGGGCCTGGAAGGCGTCCCAGAACGGCTGGTAGTCGTAAGCGTTGAAGCCGATCATGCCGACGCGGAGCAGGCCGGATATGCCCCGGGCGGTCAGCCGCGCGTGATCGATGGCCTTGACCAGGTCCCGATACGCCGGGAGCAGCTCGGCCAGGAGCTGCCTGCCGAGCAGGGTGAGCTGGACGTTGCGGGGGTTCGAGCGGTCGACCAGCCGGGCGCCGATGCGGCGTTCCTGGCTCTTGACGGACTGGCTGACACGCGCCTGGGACAGGTGCAGCCGTTGGGCGGTCCGGCCGAAGTGCAGCTCTTCCGCGAGAGTGAGAAAGATTTCGATGTCCCGCAGTTCCACCGCTGTCCCCCTGATCGGCTGTTCCGACGGGCGTCTGCGGCGCAGGATCGCACCGCCGCCGCCCGTCCGCTCAGACTACTTTCGCGAAGAATCCGCGGATGTCCGCGAGCAGCAGGTCCGGGGCCTCGTGGGCCGCCCAGTGCCCGCCACGGTCGTACTCGTTCCACTGAACGATGTTCGCGTGGTCGCGTTCGGCGAACTTGCGCGGCGGCTTGAAGTCGTAGCCGAAAGACACGCCGCCACCTGGACCGAGACATACGCCTACGACACGGCAGGCAACCAAGCCGCCGCTGCCTGGCCGTCCACCCACCCCGAGCACGAAGCGACGGGTGAGCGTGCGTACACCGGCACCCGCATCACCCGCGCCGGCAACGTCCGTTACGAACACGACGCCCTCGGCCGCATCACCATGCGCCAGAAGACCCGCCTGTCCCGCAAGCCCGAGACATGGCGCTACGAGTGGGACGCCGAAGACCGCCTCACCTCCACCGTCACCCCCGACGGCACCCGCTGGCGCTACACCTATGACGCCCTCGGCCGCCGAGCGGCCAAGCTCCGATACGCCGACGCCGGCCGCACGGTCGTCGAACGCACCGACTTCACCTGGGACGGGACCACGCTGTGTGAACAGACCACACGGGCACGGGAGTTGCCGAACCAGGTCACGCTCACCTGGGACCACCAGGGTCTGCACCCCATCGCCCAGACCGAACGCATCGCCTCCGTCGACGCCCCGCAGGACGAGATCGACTCCCGGTTCTTCGCCATCGTCACCGACCTCGTCGGCACTCCCAGCGAACTCGTCGACGAACACGGACACATCGCCTGGCGCACCCGCAGCACGCTTTGGGGCACCACGGCCTGGAACACCGACGCCACCGGCTACACCCCCCTCCGCTTCCCCGGGCAGTACTACGCCCCCGAAACCGGCCTCCACTACAACTACTTCCGCCACTACGAACCCGAGACCGCCCGATACGCCACCCCCGATCCGCTCGGTCTGGCCCCCGCGCCCAACCCGCACACCTACGTCGCCCACCCGCACACCTGGACCGACCCGCTGGGGCTCTCACCGAACTGCAAGGCGGGCCAGACTCTGGGCGACACGTCAAAACTGAGCGGATGGATCCCCACTGAGGTGCCGGAGGAATCCGAGGCAGTCCTGCGCGACATCCGCGAGGCCGGCGTGGAGGCTCAGGGCATGGGTCCTCAGCGTATGGGGCCGTCCGTTCCCCAGCCATTCGAGAACAGCGGCAAGGGCGGCGGCTACAAACTGCCCGAGTTCGACAGCCAGGGAAACCCGATCAAGTACAGGGAATGGGGCACGGCCCAGTCGATCGACAACCCGAAATGAGGCGGTGAGAGAATCATCACCGGCAGCGACGGGTCGGCCTACTACACACCGACCCATTATCAGACTTACATCGTCATGGATACAGGTAGGTGAACGACACCATGTGGTGGGCGCAAGACGAAGCAGGAGTCCGTTTCGCCTCGGCAGACTCCACGATCCCCGTGACGCGCGCTCTGCCGCCCACCGGGCTGATCTACTCAGCCCGAATGCAAGGGCAGGAAATGCGCGACTCCGACGGGGTGTTCACCCAGTTCTACGAGGCACTGCGCCTGCCCGACTACTTCGGCTGGAACTGGAACGCGTTGCGGGACTGCCTACGCGATCTCCACTGGCTCAGCGCCAGACACTTCCTCATCACCATCGACGACGCCGACGCGGTGCTCTCCGAGAGCCCCGAGGAACGCGAGATCCTCTTTCGCGCCCTGAACGACGCCGCGAAGTCCTGGGCGGGGCAACCCGAGCTTCCGGGCCAGGAGAAGACCACCTTCCAGGCCGTGCTGCTGGGCCCGCCCGACGTCCAGGAAGAGATGCGCCGCGAACTCCAGGCGTGATCCCCCAGGACCCGGCCTACCGGGTCTTCGAAGTTGAGCGGTGCGCGGGGAGTGCAGGCGCCCGAGTGGTGAGGCACGAGGATGTGACACTCGGCGCTGAAGTGTCACATCCTCGTGGGCGAAGGTAATACGGGCGGGCGCCGGCAGATGGCCACACCGCGAAACTTCGAAGACCCCGGATACCTTGCAGGCGCCCCTGGCAAGAAGTCCCCGAAAAGTCCCCGACCTGACGCAAGTAGGGCCTGCCTGCATCAAATCCGCAGGTCAATCCCGTGATCAAAAGCAGCCGACTGGTCCGTCAAGTACAAGGAGACGGCTCGGGGCGGGCCGACGGTCAATATCATCGAGTGCTGACGAAACCGGCCGGGTGGCAATCAGCCAAGGCGGCGCTGCGGGAGTGGGCCGCAGCCGGGAGCTGACCGGTCGCCGGGCGCGACGGAGTGGGCAAAAACCGCTTGGCCGCCCGGCTCGCGGGGCCGGTATCGTCCAGGCTCCAGACCGACCGGACCCGAGCCGGTCCCCGCCCGTACGGAAAGCGATGCGCATGTCCAGCCGGCCGGCGACGACGACCCTGTGGCGCCCCACCGGCCCCAAGGAGCTGGACCTGGTCCGCGCGTCGCAGTGGCGTGCCTGGCCGCCTCGGCTGCCCGAGCAGCCGATCTTCTATCCGGTGCTCGACGAGGACTACGCGATCAGGATCGCGCGGGACTGGAACGTGAAGCACGACGGGGCCGGCTTCGTCACTCGGTTCGAGGTCGAGTCGGAGTTCCTGCGCCGGTACCCCGTCCAGCAGGCCGGCGGGCGGACGATCCTCGAATTGTGGGTTCCGGCCGAGGAGCTCGACGAGTTCAACGCCCACATCGTCGGAGAGATCCGGCTGACGCACGAGTTCCACTGACACGGCCGAGACGGCCGAGACGGCATCGACGTAGGCTCTGACCTGCGGCTCAGTGGAAGTCGTTCGTCGGAGAGGGGAGCTCTGTCGTATGGGTGGGACGGTCACGGCGGTCAGCAGTAACGGGACGTACTCCTTCACCAAGCCGAACCGGGAGAGCATCACGCTGCTCGCCGGGCTCGGGGTCGAGGGGGATGTGCACGCGGGGGTGACCGTCAAGCACCGGTTCCGGATGGAGAAGGATCCGTCGCAGGTGAATCTGCGCCAGGTGCACCTGATGCACGAGGAGTTGTTCGACGAGTTGCGGGAGCGTGGGTTCACCGTTGCTCCCGGGGAGCTCGGGGAGAACGTCACCACTCGGGGGGTCGATCTGCTGGGGCTGCCGGTCGGAGCGCTGCTGCGCCTCGGAGACGAGGCCGTCGTCGAGATCACCGGGCTGCGCAATCCCTGCGCGCAGATCGACAACTTCCAGAAGGGGCTGCTCAAGCAGGTGGTCGGGAGGCACGGGAGCGGGGACGGGGACGGGGACGGCCGCGGTGCCGTCCACAAGTCCGGGGTCATGAGTGTCGTACGGGAAGGGGGTGTGGTGCGGCCCGGGGACTCGATCGAGGTCGAGTTGCCGGTCGGGCCGCACCGGCCCCTGGAGATCGTCTAGACCGTCCGGTCTCAGCCGCGGAAGTGCGCCGGGCGCTCCGGAGACGCCTCCGTCAGGGCCTTCGTCACCGCGGCGAGACCCTCCTGGAGGCCGTACACCGGGGTGCCCGGCTGCTGGCGCCAGGAGTCGTCGAGGCCGCCGGCGTCGACCGTGTCGAAGCCGAGTTCGTCGATCAACTCGCGTACGACCTGCTTGGCCGCCTCGTCGTCGCCGGCCACCGGCAGCGCCAAACGGTCGGGGGCGCCGGCCGGGCGCGGGCGGTCCAGGATGTCCTGGGCGTAGGTGCCGTTGAAGGCCTTGACGACCGTGTGGCCGATCTGCCGGGCCGTCCAGCGGCTCTCGGTCAGGCCCTCGTCCTCGATCGCGTCGATCCTGCCGTCGCGCTCCTGGGGGTAGTAGTTGCCGGTGTCGATGACGGCGACACCCTCGGCGGCTCCGTCCAGGAACCCGTCCGGCAGGTTCGGGACCGCCTTCACGGGGACCGTGACGACCACGACCTCGGCGCCGCGCGCCGCGTCCTCGACCTGGACGGGTGTCGCCCCGGTCTCCTCGGCAAGCGCGGTCAGGGTCTGCGGACCGCGGGAGTTCGCGACGGACACGTCATGCCCGAGGGCGGTGAGCCGCCGAGTGAGGTTGCCGCCGATGTTACCCGCGCCGATGATGCCGATCTTCATGAGTGACAGGCCCTTCCGAGGTTGACGCTCCTGGACTGATGGCGATCATCAACCCCGGTGCACGTTCCCCTATTCCGGGGCATACGGCAATCGGGTGACTTCCGTTCGAGTCGGACAGCGGGTCGCGGTCAGGGCCTCACCATGCGGGTTTCGGCTGCCGAGATCAGCATCGACATGCTCGCGGCCTTCCTGCGCACCGCGCGCACGGCATGACGAAGGGGCGCCCGCCGGATCACCGGTGGGCGCCCCTGTCCGTCCGGCTCACTTGTTCAGGTGGGTCCAGAACTCGTCGAACGAGAGGACCTTGTCGCCGTTGAGGTCGCGGGCGGCGATGATGGCCTCCGCCACCGACTCGGTGACGTTCCAGTCGCCGCCCTGGGCGAGGGCGCTCTTGAGCTCGGCCGCGGTGATGAAACCGTCACCGTCCGTATCGATCCGCTCGAACTGCTTGCGTGCTTCCTCGATGTCCGCCACCGATCCGCCCCTTCGTAGTGCATGACTGCCGTGTTCACTGCCGTTTACGGAGGTCAGATTATCGGGCCGACCGAGCGCGCAGTGCGGCGACCACCCAGGCGAACTCCGCACGGTGCGCGGGCTGGGTTCCCTGGCCCTTCACGGTGGACAGCAACTCCCGGTAACGGGCGACCCGGTCGTTCGCGGCGGACTCGAGACGTTCCAGTACGGCGGCCGGGTCCGCGTCGCCGAGCAGGCCCCGCAGAATCTCCTCGGCCTCGGGTGCCTCGGGGTCGATCCCCCGCTCGCGGGCCTGCGCCGCCAGCTGGACCAGGCGCATCGCGAACCACATGGACGACCCGGCGGGGGTCTCCTGTCCGCGGTCGGCCGCGTTGAACTCGGCCACCGTCCGCATCTGCGCCCGGAACTCCGGGTCCTGCAGCAACTCGGCCAGCTCCACCCAGGCGTCCACCTGCTCGGGCGTCGGCTCGTCCGGCAGGTCCACGGCGGTGGACCGCATCCGCTCGCGGATCACCGGGTCCGCCGTGTCGAGCCCGTGGAAGATCTCCTCCACGAACTCCTCCATGATCCGCTTGCGTTCGGCGGCCGACAGCCGCGCCAGCTTGTTCATCAGCGTCATCTCCTCCGCGGTCGAACCGCGTCGCGCCACGGACGACAGCACCGCACGGGTCACCTTCAGCGAGCTGATCTGCGCGTCCAGCGCGGCCACATGCGCTGCGGCCACCTCCGCGACCGTCGTCTCGCCGGCCAGCACCTTGTGAACGGCGTCCAGGCCGAGGCCCAGTTCGCGCAGGGTGCGGATCAGCTCCAGGCGGGCCACGGACGCCGCGTCGTACAGCCGGTAGCCGCCCGCGGAGCGGGCCACCGGGGGCAGCGCGCCCTCGTCCGACCAGAAGCGGATGGTGCGCACGGTCAGTCCGGTGGCCCGGGCCAGCTCACCGATGGTGAAAAGTCCGGTGCCGTCGTCGATCATGTCTGCGAGTGTGGGCCTTCCAGTGGGTGGAGACTCAAGCGGCGGGAAGGGCAAGGGGGATGGGCGAGATGGGTGACACTCTGCGGGACATTCTGGAGGCGGCCGCGCGTGGTGTCTTCCCGCCTCCCGACGGCTCCACCACCGTCGTACGCCAGCACTCCCCTCGCGACGCCGGCGTCCTCGCCTTCACCGCGCACTCCGTCGTCTTCACGGACGAGGACGAGGAATGGGTGCGCGAGACGCTGGCGCGGGTCGAGTGCGACGTGCTCGCCGCGACCATGAACCCCCGCTTCCTCACCGCGCTCATGGAACGCACGGGGAGGTCGAACGACACCATCGACCTGATGAACGTCGCCGCTCCGCTCTCCGGCGAACCGCCCCTGGCCCTGACGGAGATCGGCGACCCCGATCATCCCCGGGTCATCAGTTCCCGCAAGCGGCGAAACGACGTACGGGTGTGGACCACGGAGGGCGGCGTGCTGGTCCTGGGGCGCGGGATCGCGGGACGTCTGGAGGTCGCGGTCGAAGTGGACGAAGACGTACGGCACCGGGGGCTCGGGCGCCGGCTCGCCACGGCAGCGCGGCACCTCGGCGGCGAGCCCGTCTGGGCCCAGGTGGCACCGGGGAACGCCCGTAGTCTGCGGGCGTTCCAGGCGGCCGGTTACCGTCCGGTGGGGGCGGAGGCGCTGCTCATCGCCAGGTGACGCATCGCCCCGTGACCCGATGTCGTACTGCCCGTTGATGACGTCCTTGGGGTAGAGGCTCTGCTGGAAGACGGTGGCGGGGACCCGGCTGTCGCTGCGGTACAGCGTGCCGCAGGTCTTGCGCCAGACCGGCTGCGGGGTGATGCGGTCGACGTCCACGCGGTGGTCGGCGGCGGCCTCGACCGGGTCGTCGAACTGGGGACAGGTGGGCGCCGCGGCCTTGGCCTGCGCGGCGGCCTTGCAGTGCAGGGCTGCCGGGGCACGGGGAACGTCGTGGCCGAGGTGGCGAAGACGGCCGCGAGGGAGACGACGACGGCGGCGGCCCGGCGCCGCAGGCGAGTTGCGATCATGGCGAGCGCGATCTCGGTTCTGCGGCGACGGGCCGGGGGTCTTCACCCGTACGGCGGCGTGTCACCACCCTCCGGGTCAACCGGGCGTGGATCAGCGGAAGATGCCGGTGTGGCCGAGCGAGTAGCGGCCCGGCTGCGGGTAGACGGCGAGGCCGTGCGGGCCGCTGCCGACGGCGATCCGGGCCAGCTGGACGCCGGTGCGGGTGTCGATGGCGTACACCTCGGAGTTGTAGCGCCCCGACAGCCACAGGACCTTGCCGTCGGCGGAGACGCCGCCCATGTCGGGGCTGCCGCCGTCCGGCAGTTGCCACTTCTTGGTCAGCTTGTTCTGGGTGAAGTCGAAGACGGAGATGCTGCCCTCGCCCCGGTTGGAGATGTACATCTCGCGCGAGTCGCGGCTGACGTACAGGCCGTGGCAGCCCTTGCCTGTCGGGAGGAAGGCCGGCTTCGTGAACCTGTCGCCGTCCAGGACCCACACGCCGTTGGCGATCATGTCGGCGATGTAGAACCTCTTGCCGTCGGGGGAGATCTTGACGTCCTGCGGCATGGCGCCGTGGACGGGCAGCTTCTCCTGCGCGATCACCTTCATCTTCTCGGTGTCGACCTTCAGCACCTCGCCGCTGAACTCGCAGGAGACGATGAAGTAGCGGCCGTCGAGCGAGAAGTCGGCGTGGTTGACGCCGGAGCAGCTGACCGGCTCGGTCTTCACGCGCTTCATGGTGTGCGCGTCGCGGAAGACCAGCTCGCGGTCGAGCGAGGCCATGACGATCGCGTACTTGCCGTTGGGCGTGAAGTACAGGTTGTACGGGTCGTGCACGGAGACGGTCCTGCCCGCCTTGCCGGTCCTCGGGTCGATGGGGGTGAGGGTGTTGCCCCTGTCGTTGTTGACCCAGAGCGTCTTCATGTCCCAGGAGGGAACGACGTGCTGGGGCTGGACACCGACCGGGATCGTCTCGATGACCTCGTACGTCTTCGGGTCGATGACGGAGACGGTGTTGGAGTTGGTGTTGGGGACGTAGACGCGGGACGGGAAGTCCTTGACGACCGGGGAGAGCTGGTTCGGGCGGTCGGCGGCGTAGACGTCCGTCGGGTCGAGCACGGGTGGCATGCCGGGCAGGCCGTCGACCTGCTTCGGCCGGGCCGGCTTGACGGCGGCCTGGGTGTCCAGGGCCTCGTTCGCGTGTTCCTTGGACCCGCCGCCGCAGCCCGGAAGGACGGCGAGTACCGCGAGTACGGCGCCCGCGAGCAGGGCGCGCTTCGTGAGGTTCCGGTTGCGGTGCATCAGCTCAGCAGCTCCGTGGTGGTGACCGCGCGCAGACCGCGACGGCCGAGTTCTTCCAGGACGGCGGGGAGCGCGGCGACCGTGTCCGCGTACCCGAAGTGCAGGCTCACCACGGATCCGTTGCGGATCTCGCCGATGACCTTGCGGGTGACGGCGGGGGCGCCCGGCGCGGTGTAGTCGAGCGAGTCGACGTCGTACGAGAGGACGTGCGGGTAGCCCACCCGGCGGGCCACGCTCTCCACGAGGGGCGAGGCGCGAGGGGCGCGGGAGGGTCTGAACCAGGTGCCGATCGAGCCGGTCAGGCGCCTCAGGCGCTCCGCGCAGCCCCGGATCTCCGCCTCCGCGTCCTGCTCGGACATCGCGTTGATGTCGACGTGGCGCAGGGTGTGGTTGCCGAGGTCGTGGCCGCCGCCGAGGATGCGGCGGGCGATGTCCGGGTGCTCGTCGAGCCAGCTGCCCACCGCGAGCACGGTGACCCGGGCGCCGCCCTTCTCGGCCTCGCCGAGCAGTGACTCGGCGAGGGCCGGATCGCCCTGGCCGTGGAAGGTGAGGGCGACTTGGGGGCGGTCGCGGGGGCCGTGGGTGACCTCGGCGGGCTGCCGTGGGAAGCGGCGGGGCGCGGGCGCGCCGAGGGGCTTGGCGGCGGGTGTGGCGCGGGGGGTGCCCGTCGCACGGGACGCTGCGACCGGATGCGCGACGGCGCCGGTCGCGGAACACCCGGTGGCGAGTGGCCCCGCGACGAGCGTCCCGGCGGCGAGCGCGACACCCGACCGCAGCGCCGCCCGCCGGTCCGGCGCCGCGCGCGCCACGTCTCTTTCGGTGCTTCCGCCGGTGCTTGCATCGGCGGAAGCACCGGTGCTTTCTTCGGTGGGCGGCTGAGGAGGGCGAGCGGGCGTGGTCACCCGCACCATTTAAGGGCGTCTTGGGGTGAAAACGGATGATTGGATCAGTTGGCGGGGGTGCGGGTCGCGGTGCGGCCCTGGCGCGGGGTCAGCGGTCGGCGACGCGCATCTCGAACCAGGTCGTCTTGCCTCGCGGCAGGAGGTCGACGCCCCAGCGGTCGGAGAGCTTGTCGACAAGGAAGAGGCCGCGGCCGCTCAGGTCCATCTCCTGGACCGGCATCAGACAGGGAAGGCCACGGGAGGGGTCGCGGACCTCGATGCGGATCCAGCCCCGGCGGCGCCGCATCCGGAGCCCGAAGACGCGGGCGCCCGTGTGCCGCACGGCATTGCCGACGAGCTCGGACACCAGTAACACGGCATCCTCGGTCATTTTCGGGGTGAGCCCCCAGTGGCGCAGGACGACGACCTGGGTGAGCCGCCGCGCGGTGGCCGCGGACTCGGGGCGGGACGGCAGCGGAACCTCCGCCTCCGTCGGATTCCCGAACAACTCGAGCGCCTTGAGCGCCCGTTCGTCCTCGACCGCAGGCGACCAGCGCGCCGCGGTCGCACTCCCGTGCCGCCGCGGCTGTTCGATACCCTCCAGCCCCGCCATGCCCCCATCATGGCCGCCCAGAGCGCCCTTCGGGGCCGTTCCGGGGGAATACGCCCCCCGGAAGCCCTCATTCCGCGCCATTCGATAGGCATATGCCACCGGCAGATCAGAGCCCACCATGGCCCGTCCGACCTGCCGGAATGCCCCCCTTGGCGGCAATCGCCGACCATCCCCGACAAGGCAGCCTTAAGGCTGCCTTAAGGTTCGGATAAACCAGCCCTTCGGGGGACAACGGCTAAGACATCGCGTCAACTGCAAGTGGATCAGCGGAACTTGGAGAGTGAGTTTCGCAGCACCGGCCGGTCCCTGCGACAGGAACGAGCCGGTCGCTGTCGGAGAAGTTCAGAGGAACTTGGCCTTCCCCGGGCCCTCCTCCACGAAGCTGCGCATCCCGCGCTCCCGGTCCTCCGTCGCGAACAGCCCCGCGAACCAGTTCCGTTCGATCGCCAGCCCCGTCTCGAGATCGGTCTCGAGCCCCGCGTCGATCGACTCCTTGGCGGCGCGCAGCGCGATCGCGGGCCCCTGCGCCAGCTTCGCGGCCCACGCGTGCGCCTCGGCGTACACCTCGTCGGCGGCCACGACCCGGTCCACGAGCCCCAGCGACAGCGCCTCGTCCGCCTTCACCATCCGGCCGGTGAAGATCAGGTCCTTCGCCTTGGAGGGGCCGATCAGCCGGGAGAGGCGCTGGGTGCCGCCCGCGCCGGGGATCACGCCGAGCAGGATCTCCGGCTGGCCGAGCTTGGCGTTCTCCCCGGCGATACGGAAGTCCGCGCAGAGCGCCAACTCGCAGCCACCGCCCAGCGCGTACCCGGTGACGGCGGCGACGACGGGCTTGGGAATGCGGGCCACGGCACTGAAGGAGTCCTGCAGGGCCCTGGACCGTACGACCATCGCCGCGTGGTCCATGGCCTGCATCTCCTTGATGTCCGCGCCCGCCGCGAACACCTTCTCCCCGCCGTAGATCACCACCGCGCGCACATCCTCGCGGCGCGTGGCCTCCTCGGCGAGCTCCTTGAGCCGGTCCTGCGTGGCGACGTCCAGCGCGTTCATGGGCGGGCGGTCCAGGCGGAGGGTTCCGACGCCTTCGGCCACTTCGAGATGCACAGTCATGAGGGCAGGTTAACGAAGACTAACGACAAAGGGCCCGGTGTGCTCGGTCACAGAGGTGACCTGGCACAGCGGGCCCGTCGAGGCGAAACGATCAGGCGGTCCAGGCCGACCAGGACATGTTCCAGCCGTTGAGGCCGTTGTCCGGGGCGACCGTCTTGTCCTTGGAGTTCTTCACGATCACCACGTCGCCGGTGATGGAGTGGTCGAAGAACCAGGCGGCGGGCGTGCTGCGGTCGCCGCCCCCGCGCACGTCACGCAGACCCACACAACCGTGGCTGGCGTTGTAGTTGCCGAAGGCGTCGCCGCCCCAGTAGTTGCCGTGGATGAAGGTACCGGAGTCGGTCAGGCGCTGGGCGTCGGGCACGTCCTTGATGTCGTACTCGCCGCCGTAGCCGACCGTGTCACCGTTCATCCGGGTCACCCGGAGCTGCTCGCTGATGACCATCTGGCCGTTCCAGGTGTCGTAGCCCGGCTTGCCCGTGGTGATCGGGATGGTCTTGTAGACCTTGCCGTCACGCTTGATGACCATCTTGTGGGTCTTGGCGTCGACGGTGGAGACCTGGCTGCGGCCGATCGTGAACGACACCTTCTTGGCCTGCTTGCCGTAGACGCCGGGCCGGCCCTCGACGCCGTCGAGGTTGAGGTCGACCGTCACCTTCGTACCGGCCTTCCAGTACTGCTCGGGACGGAAGTCGAGGCGGTCGTTGCCGAACCAGTGGCCCTGGACGTCGACGGCGGGCTCGGTCTTGATCTTGATGGCCTTCTCGACGGCGTCCGGGTGCGTGATGCCCCGGGTGAAGCGGATCGAGAAGGGCATACCGACGCCGACCTTGGAACCGTCCTCGGGCGTGAACATGCCGACGAAGGTGTTCTTCGGGGTCAGGGTGGTGAAGGCGGACTCCTCGGCGGCCTCCCGGCCGTCGGTGTCCTTGGCCACCGCGTGGACCTTGTACTTGGTGGCGGAGGCGAGGTGGGTCGAGGGCGTCCAGGTGGCGCCCCCGCCGGTTATCGCGCCGTCGACGGCGTTGCCCTTGGTGTCCTCGACCGTGACCTCGGTCAGCTTGCCCTTGGCGGCGGTGACCTTGAGGGCCCCGCTGGTGGCCACGCCGTCCGTACCGTCCTTCGGGGCTATGGTCACCACGGCCTGCGAGACCTTGGTGTCCGCCTTGCCGGAGCCGCCCGCGCTCTTGCCCTTGCCGTCCCCGGACCCGGAGTCCGAGCTCCCTCCCCCGCCGCACGCGGACACGGCGAGCAGCAGCACGCCCAGCAGCAGCGCCAGGATTCCCTTGCTCCCCCTGCTCCCACGTGCCCGCGTTCCAACCGACGCCCCCGAAATCGGTCGCCCGTTCAAGTCTGTTCTCCCCTCGCACGGCCTGATCAGGCCCGCACCCCAGCGCGTCCCCGCGCGTATCGCGCTAATTAATCACACGGCTCGGAGAGATGGCTCCCCGGGATTGTCACTGTTCAGTCCCAAGATGGGCCGTGTGGGGGCGCGCTGGAGTCCCCTCCCGTACGGCGCGTGCGTACCCCTGCGCGGGGCTACTTCGCCGCGCTGCCCGCTTTCCACTCCTTCCAGCTCATGTTCCACCCTCCGAGCCCGTTGTCGGGGGCGACTTCCTTGTCCTTGCTGTTGACGACCTCGACGACGTCACCGATGAGCGTGCGGTCGAAGAACCAGCCCGCGGGGGTGCTGGAGCTGCCGCCCTTCACGTCCTTCAGCCCGACGCAGCCGTGGCTGACATTGGTGGTGCCGAACACGTCCTGCTGCGACCAGTAGTTGCCGTGCAGGAAGGTCCCGGAGTCGGTGAGCCGGATCGCGTGCGGGACGTCCGAGATGTCGTACTCGCCGCCGAAGCCGACCGTGCGGCTGTTCATCCGGGTCACCTCCAGCATCTCCATGACGACCATCTTCCCGTTGTACGTCGTCCTCTTGGGGGCGCCCGCCGTGATCGGCACCGTGGCGAGGAGGTCGCCGCCGCGGCGTACCTCCATGGTGTGCGCGGCGGCGTCGACCAGGGAGACCTGGCTGCGGCCGACGGTGAAGGAGAAGGTCTTGTACTGGAGTCCGTAGACGCCCGGCGCCCCTTCCACGTCCCGCAGCCGCAGCCCGACCGTGACCTTGGTGCCCGGCTTCCAGTACTCCTGGGGCCGGAAGTCGAGGCGGTCCTTGCCGAACCAGTGCGGGCGGATCTCCACCGCGGGGCTGGACTCGACGTGGATCGCGCGCTCGACGGCGGCCCGGTTCTGGATCTCGCGGTTGAACTCCAGCGAGACGATCATCCCGATGCCGACGGTGGAGCGGGTCTCCGGCTTCACGTATCCGATGAACCGCTCTCCGGGGACGTACGTCGTGAACGTCGTGTGCCGCGCCGAGCGCCGCCCGCGCCCGTCGAGGGCCACCGCGTCCACGGTGTACCTGGCGGCGAGCGCGAGCCGGCGGTCCTCGGGCTGCCAGGCCAGGCCGTCGTCGGAGATGTGCCCGGGCACCGCGGTCTCCTGCGCGTCCTGGTCCTTGACGACCTGCACGGACTCCAGCCGTCCGTCGGGCACCGCCACCCGCAGCGCCTGCCCGGGTCGAACGTCCTTGCTGTTGTCGTCGGGGAACACCCGGATGACGTCCTCGGCGGCGGGGGGTTTGCCGAGTACTTCGTCCATCCCGTCCGAGGAGCAGCCGACGGCTCCGGCCAGCAGGCCGGCCCAGGTCAGTACGGCGGCCAGCGCGGCCCCTGCGCGCCGCGCGCGTGTCTGTACGTGCTTCACGAGGGGCCCAACGATTGTGCACCTCTGGGGAAACGTGAGTGCGAGCCAAGCTCTGGGCAGAACAGTGGGGAGGACGACGCGACGGGGAGCCGCGCCCGTGAGCCGCAGGGGCGCGCCGGAGGCGATTGCGCCGAAAAGAGGGGGCGGGACGCCGCACGCTCCTTTTGTGCCGTTCCACGGAGCCGCGGGAGGCTGAACGGTGTCGAGCGCAGCCGAGCAGGAGGCAGTGCCGGAGGGGCCTGCCACGGGCGAGAAGCTGCCCGTGCAGTCGTCCCCCGCGCTGAACGGCGCCCAGCGGACGGCGGCACCCGCCGTGTCCGTGTGGCCGGGCGCCCCGACCCCGCTCGGGGCGCGCTTCCGCGTCGGCCCGGACGGTGCCGCGGGCACCAACTTCGCGCTGTGGGCGGGCGGGGCGGAGGCCGTCGACCTCTGTCTCTTCGACGAACGGGAGGGCGAGGTCCACGAGACGCGCGTCCCGCTCACCGAGCTGACCCACGAGATCTGGCACGGCTTCGTCCCCGGCGTGCTGCCCGGCCGCCGCTACGGCTACCGCGTGCACGGCCGCTGGGACCCGTGGACCGGCGCCCGCTGGAACCCGGCGAAGCTGCTCCTGGACCCGTACGCCCGTGCCGTGGACGGTGACTTCAGTCTGCCGCCCGAGGTGTACGGGCATGTCCGCGACTGGCCCCAGCAGCAGGTCGCGGACACCGTGCGCGACGACCGGGACTCGGCGCCGTACGTCCCCAAGGGCGTCGTCGTCCACGATGACGACGACTGGTCGGACGACCACCGCCCGAAGACCCCGTGGGCGGACTCGGTGATCTACGAGCTGCACGTACGGGGGTTCACGCGGCTGCACCCGGGGATTCCCGAGGAACTGCGCGGCACGTACGCCGGTCTGGCCCACCCGGCGGCGATCGAGCATCTGGTCGGGCTCGGCGTGACGGCCGTGGAGCTCCTGCCGGTCCATCAGTTCGCCCACGAGGACCACCTCCTGCGGCGCGGAATGAAGAACTACTGGGGCTACAACTCGATCGGCTACTTCGCGCCGCACGCGGGCTACGCCTCCTCCGGGACGACCGGGCAGCAGGTCGGCGAGTTCAAACGGATGGTGCAGGCGCTGCACGCCGCCGGCATCGAGGTCATCCTCGACGTGGTCTACAACCACACGGCGGAGGCGGGCGAGCTGGGCCCGATGCTGTCGCTGCGCGGCATCGACAACCGGGGCTACTACCGCCTCCAGTCGGACGCCCGCCGGTACGCCGACTACACGGGCTGCGGCAACACCCTGCACGTGGTCCAGCCGCATGTCCTGCGGCTGATCACGGACTCGCTGCGGTACTGGGTGACGGAGATGGGGGTGGACGGCTTCCGCTTCGATCTGGCGGCTGCCCTGGCCCGCTCGATGCACGACGTCGACATGCTGTCGCCGTTCCTGGCCGTCATCGCGCAGGATCCGGTGCTGCGGCGGGTGAAGCTGATCGCCGAGCCGTGGGATGTCGGTTCCGGCGGCTACCAGGTGGGGGCCTTCCCGCCCCTGTGGACGGAGTGGAACGACCGCTACCGCAACGCCGTGCGGGACTTCTGGCGGGGCGCGCTGCCGGACGTACGGGACCTGGGCTATCGGCTCTCGGGGTCGAGCGATCTGTACGCGTGGGGCGGGCGGCGGCCCTACGCCTCGGTGAACTTCGTGACCGCCCACGACGGCTTCACGCTGCGCGACCTCGTCTCCTACGAGCGCAAGCACAACGAGGCCAATGGGGAGGGGAACCGGGACGGCACGGACGACAACCGGGCCTGGAACTGCGGGGCGGAGGGGGAGAGCGACGAGGAGCGGGTACGGGTGTTGCGGCGGCGCCAGTTGCGGAACCTGCTGACGACGCTGCTGCTGTCCACCGGGGTGCCGATGCTCGTCGCGGGGGACGAGTTCGGGCGGACCCAGCGAGGCAACAACAACGCGTACTGCCAGGACAACGAGATCAGCTGGGTCGACTGGGGTCTGCTGGAGGAGCCGGGCTGGCGGGCGCTATTCGACCTGACGTCCCGTCTGATCGCGCTGCGGCACAAGCACCCCGTGCTGCGGCGGCGGGCGTTCTTCTCCGGGCGGGCGCACTCCGTCGACGGGCTGCGGGATCTGGCATGGTTCACTCCGCGCGGGGCGGAGATGACGGAACGGGACTGGTACGCGCCGGCCTCGACGCTCGGGATGTACCTCTCCGGGCGGGACATCCCGGGACGCGATGCCAGAGGGGCGCCGGTCGTGGACGACAGTTTCCTCGCGGTCCTGCATGCCGGGGACCGTCCGGTGAGTTACGTCCTGCCGGGACCTCCGTGGGCCTCACGCTACGAACTCGTGGTGGACACCTCGGCGGAGGATCAGGCGCGGGCGCCGGGGGTGGTGCATCGGGCCGGGGGGACGGTCACGGTACCGGCGCGGGCGGTTTTGTTGTTGCGGGTGATGGGGTGAGGGAGGTGCCCCCGCCGGAGCCACTGTGCGACAAGGACCTCGTGTCGTTCCGCAGTCTCCCGCGCGGCGATGCAGCACCGGTCGACACGACCGGCGCCTCCAAGTACTTCACCCACAGCGCCACGCAACCGGGCCCGGACAGCCGACGACTCCCGGCAACAAGCAAGACGCCAGAGGGCCGTCTGCCGATAAATCCCTTAATTCGCACAGGAGTCGGCACACCTCACGGCGTGGCGCCGCACACGAGCCGATTGGGGGCCGTCCGCCCGTCCTCGGGGACGCAAACGGATGGACGGCCGATCGTTGCGGGACCCGCCCCGGCAGGGGCTTCCACACCCCCTACCGAGACGGGCGACACAGGTTACGGCCCTGACCCGAAACGGCCGCCATGGGACCCCTTCAACACCGGGGCGGGGTGGGGGTGGTTCAGATGCCGGACCGTGCGGCGCGCAGCACGCGGATTCGGGCCAACAGAACAACGGCAACGGGATCGGGCCGCACCATGTGCGCATGCTCACGGTGCGCCCGCACCTCCCAGCCGGGCCCGGAGTTGGACGGCTCGTACGCGACCGGTACCCCGTCCGCCTCGTCCGTGATCAGTCCGTCGCAGTGGCGGCACACGTGCGGCGTCACGAGGCACCCGCGATCCGCGTGTGGCAGACGCAGCCACACCGGGGCACCAACAGGACACCCGTGGCCCCGGGCAGGGGCATGTCCTCGGTCTGGCGGCAGTCGGCGTGCAGACTCCGGTACCCGGGCCGCTTCGCGACCGTGCACTCCGCCGATAGCGACGGGGTTTCAGCGGCGGCAGGAGCACTCACTGGGCGGCCCTCCGCCCTCGGCAGCCGACGCACTCGCACGGCGGGTACTCGGCCGTCGTCGGCAACGGCCCTTCACCGGGCATAATGCTCAGGGTGCCGCGATCCTGCGTGACTTGGCCGCCACGGTTCACCGAATACACACGGATGGTCATCTTGACCCCGGGGTCGCGCTCCCGACCCGGGGCTGTAGCTTTCGACATGTCGACCTGCTTCCTTCAGGTTGGCCACGCCCCGGGGCCGCGCGAACGGTCGCCGGGGTCTTCGCTGAGTCACTGCCTTCTCAGACCGTAAGGCCGGTATAACGGTCAGTAGGCACGCAATCCGCGTGCGTCATGGGCCGATCGCCGGGAGCGGGGATGGACACGAAGGGAATCGGCAGGCGCGTTGCCTACTGGCGCGAACGCCGCCGGATGACTCAAGCAGACTTCGGGGCGCTCATGAACAAGTCCCGTAGATGGGTCCAAGACCTCGAAGGAGGACAGCGGCAGAGCGATCCACGGCTTTCCATCCTCGAAGGGGTGGCCCGGGTGCTGTCCGTGCGTCTGGAAGACCTGTTGTCGGACACTCCGCTCGGCACAGGTACCGAGTGCGTGGATGCCACCGAACTCGAAGCGATCCGCAGTGCTCTGCAACGGCACGACGTGATCACCGGGTCTTGCGACGTGACAGATATTGAGCCGGTCCCCGTCGAAACGTTGAGCCGCAATGTGGAATATGGCTGGACGGCATTCCAGGCAAGCCACTTCGCCTCGCTCGGTCGCGTGGTCCCAGGGCTCCTCATCGACGCCAACCGCGCTGCTGCCAGGCACGAGGGAGACGCGAGACTCGCATCGTTCCGTCTGTTGTCCATGTCCCTGCAACTGGTCGAGGCGGTAGCCATCAAGTTCGGCGACACCGGCCTGGCATTCACTGCCGCTGACCGGTCAGTGGTGGCCGCCGAACACTCCGAAGACCCGGTCACCATGGCTGCGGCCGCCCGGCATCTTGCCGACGCCATGACTCACCACGGGCAGGCAGCCGCCGCCGTCGAGTTCGCCGTAGCTTCCGCCGCCCGCCTCGAAAGCGACCTGACCGGGCGCGGCGCAGACGGGCTCTCCGTCTTGGGCATGCTCTATCTGAAGGCCGCCATGGCCTCAGCCACCATTGAGGACCGCCGCGCCGCTCCCCGTCTCCTTGACCAAGCCGGCCATCATGCCTCGCAGCTCGGCACGGACGGTAACGCGATGTACACCGCGTATGGTCCGACCAACGTAGCCGTGCACCGCGTAGCCGCCCATGTAAGGCTCTGCGAGGGCGCTGAGGCCGTCGCCGCCGCTGAAGGCATCCCAGACCCACATCGCGATGCCCTGCCGCGCGAGCGCCGCGCCCATCACCTTGTCGACCTTGCGCGCGGCTACACCCAGGTTGGCCGTCGAGAAAAGGCCGTCGAAACGCTGCTTCTGGCCGAGGAAGAGGCCGAGGAAGAGGTACGCTGCCGCCCCCACAGTCGCCAACTCGTTGAAGACCTCCGCCTTCTAGGTGTCGCGAGCGCCGAGGGGCGCTTGCAAGCACTCGCCGCACGGTGTGGACTACCCGAGTGACCAAGATCCTGTATCTGATCTCCTGCGCCGCTCCGCCCGCCCAAGCTGTCGCCACCGGAATACGCAAAGCCCAAGCCGTCGGATGGGATGTCTGCCTCGTCCTCACTCCCTCCGCGCATCGCTGGCTTGAGAATGACCTTCATGCGTTTCGCGAACTGACCGGGCACCCCGTACGCCATCAGTACAAGTTGCCGGACGAGTCAGATGTGCTGCCCGCGCCGGACGCAATCCTCGTCGCCCCCGCCACGCTGAATACGCTGACCAAGTGGGCCGACGGCCACGCCGACACGCTCGCTCTCGGACTCGTCACAGAAGCGATCGGGCTACAACTGCCACTCGTCGCCCTGCCCTACCTGAACCAAGCCCAAGCCGCACACCCCGCTCTCGGCCGAAGTGTGTCCGTCCTCCGCGAATGCGGGGTGACCGTGCTACTCGGCGAAGGAGGGTTCATCCCCCACGTACCCAAGCACGGCGACCTGGACGCGTACCCCTGGGATGCGGCTCTGGCCGCCCTCCCCGAGTGATCGCAGCCCGACGACGGCCCCGGCGGGATGCCCTGCCAGGGCTGATCCATGCCAGTCGGGCTCATGCGCCACTACGACCCCGCCCTAGGCCCATGGAACGATTCAGGTCCGGCCAAAACTCGGTGGGCACTGTCAGTGGCGAACCGTAGGCTCGCCCCTGATGTCCACTCCAGATGCAGCGACCAGGGACCGAGCCGGCCATTCGACCGTACGCAGCCTGCTGCGCCTGTGGCCGTACGTGCGGCCGGTGCGGGCACGGCTGTTCTGCGCGGCCTTCGTCGCGATCGTCGCCTCCTGTACGGGGCTGGTGTTCCCGCTCGTCCTGAAGTGGATGGTGGACGGTCCGGTGGCCGACCACGACCCGGCGGGCATCTGGCTCGGCGCGCTGTATCTGCTGCTGCTCGGGATCGCGGAGGCGGTGCTGTTCGGGCTGCGGCGGTTGCTGGTGGCGCGGCCGCTGTCGGGGGTCGAGGCGGACATGCGGGCGGATCTGTACCGGCATCTGCAGCGGCTCCCGGTCGCCTTCCACGACCGCTGGGCCTCCGGTCAGCTGCTGTCCCGGGGCACCACGGACCTGATGCTGGTGCGTCAGTTCCTCGCTTTTCCCCTGACGTTCCTGCTGGTCAACTCGGTGACGATCCTGGTGGGCGTCATCATCATGCTGGCCCAGGAGTGGACGCTCGGGCTGGTGCTGCTCGCTCCCGCCGCGCCCTTGATGGTCGTCTGCTGGCTCTTCGAGCGGCGCTACTCGCTGGTGGCGCGGCAGGCGCAGGACCAGGTGGGCGATCTGACGACGGTCGTCGAGGAGAGCGTGCTCGGCATCCGCATCATCAAGGGCTTCGGGCGCCATCGCAGCCAGGCCCGCGCCTTCCGCGAGCTGTCCCGCACCCTGCGCGGCACGGAGCTGGCCAAGGCCCGCCTCCTCGCCTCCATCCTGGCGGTCATCGTCACCCTCCCCGAACTCGCCATCGGTGCCGCCCTCGTCCTCGGCACGGTCCAGGTCGCCGACGACCGCCTCTCGGCGGGCACGCTGGTGGCGTTCCTGTCCACGGCCCTCGCGCTGCGCTGGCCCGTCGACTCCATCGGCTTCCTCCTGGCGATGAGCCAGGAGGCGGCGACGGCGACGGAGCGGTACTTCGAGGTGATGGACGAGAAGCCGGAGTCCTCCGCCATCTCCACGGTCGCCACCACGTCCACGGGCGCCGCCGGGAAGGGCGACGGCGGACTCCGGTTCCACGGCGTCCAGTTCCGTTACCCCGACGCCCCCGCGGACGCGCCCCCGGTCCTCGAACGCATCGATCTGCACATCCGTCCGGGTGAATCGATGGCCCTGGTCGGCGCGACCGGCACCGGGAAGACCACCCTCACCGCCCTCGTCCCACGGCTGCACGAGGTGACGGCCGGGCGGATCACGCTGGACGACGAGGACATCACGGCGATGCCGCGCGAGGAGCTACGCGCGCGCGTGGCCGTGGCCTTCGAGGAACCCACCCTCTTCTCGGCCTCCGTCGGGGAGAACGTACTCATGGGCGCCGCCGACACCGCCGGGGAAGCGGAACTGGACCGCGCCCTCGCCGTCGCGCAGGCCGACTTCACGCACGCGCTCCCGCAGGGCACGGCGACCCAGGTCGGCGAGCAGGGCCTGAGCCTGTCCGGCGGTCAGCGCCAGCGCCTCGCCCTCGCGCGGGCCGTGGTCGGCCGCCCCGAATTCCTGGTCCTGGACGACCCCCTGTCGGCCCTGGACGTCCACACGGAGGCCGCGGTCGAGGCCGCGCTGCGCCGCGTACTGGCGGAGACGACCGCGCTGATCGTGGCGCACCGCCCGTCCACGGTCCTGCTCGCCGACCGCGTCGCCCTGCTCTCCGGCGGCCGCATCGCCGCGGTCGGCACCCACCACGAACTGCTGCGCGGCAACGCCGAGTACGCCCATCTGATGTCAGGTGATGAGGAGGCCGACCGATGACGGCGCCCACGACGACCGCACCGGACAGGGAACCGGACGGGAAGCCTGGCGGTGAAGCGGACGGAGAGCCGGGCGGGACGCTCGGCAAGGACCGGGCGGCGCGGGAGTCCTCGAAGCACCAGGACCCCTTCGACCGCGACACCCTGCCCACTCCCCCGGGCGCCACCGCCGCGCTCCTGCGCTCCCTCCTCACCCCGCTCAAGGCCCGCGTCGTCGTGACGACCGTGCTGCTTCTGCTCCAGCAGGCCGCGGTCCAGGCGGGCCCGCTGCTCGTCGCCTACGCCATCGACCGCGCCGTACCGGCGCTGCGCGCGCACGACCACGGCCCGCTGATCGTGGTGGGGGTCGGCTACCTGCTGTGCTCGCTGGCGGCCGGCGTACTCCAGTACGCCTTCACCAGCGCGTCCGCCCGGGTCAACCAGGACGTGCTGCTCGATCTGCGCGGCCGGATCTTCCGCCATGCGCAGGCGCTCAGCATCGACTTCCACGAGCGCTACACCTCGGGCAGGCTGATCTCCCGCTCCACGACGGACGTCGAGTCGCTGCGCGAGCTGCTCAGCGAGGGCCTGCAAGAACTCATCACGGTGATCCTGTCCTTCGTCTACATCTCGGCGATGCTGCTCTGGCTGGACCCGGGCCTGGGCGCGGTGGCGGTGGCGTCCTTCGTGCCGCTCTATCTCCTCGTACGGCTGTACCGGCGCCGCGCGGGCCGCATCTACCGTCTCCGCTCGACCGCGATCGCCGCCGTCATCGTGAAGTTCGCGGAGACGATGAACGGCATCCGGCCGGTGCGCGCGTTCCGTCGCGAGGAGGCCAACGGCGCGGAGTTCCGGGTGCTGAACAAGCGCCACGAGCGTACGAACGGCGATGCCCTGCTGGAGATGGCCCGCTATGTCGTCGGCTCCCGGCTGGTCGCCAACACGGCGGTCGCAGCGATCGTGCTGTGGGGCGCGTACCGGGTGGCCGGGGGTTCGCTGGCGCTGGGTGTGCTGGCCGCCTCGGTGCTGTATCTGCGCCGCCTGTACGACCCCATAGACCGGCTGGGCATGTTCCTGAACGCGTATCAGTCCGCCGCGGCCTCGCTGGAGAAGATCGCGGGTCTGCTGGCCCAGACGCCGTCCGTGCCGGAGCCGGCCGCCCCGAGGCAGCTGCCCGAGCTCGCCTCCGCGCAGCCGGGCCGCGAGGTCGTCTTCGAGGACGTCCGCTTCGCGTACCGCACCGGCGGCGAGGTGCTGCCCACCTTCTCGCTCACGCTCCCCGCGGGGCAGACGGTGGCCGTCGTCGGCTCGACGGGCGCGGGCAAGTCGACGCTCGCCAAGCTGCTGGCCCGCTTCTACGACCCCACGGACGGCCGGGTCCTGCTGGACGGCGTCGACCTGCGCGAGCTGTCCGTGCCCGAGCTGCGGCGCGGGGTGGTGATGGTGACCCAGGAGGCCTTCCTGTTCTCCGGCACGGTCGCCGAGAACATCGCCATCGGCCGCTCGGAGGCGAGCCGTGAGGAGATCGAGCAGGCCGCGAAGGCGATCGGCGCGCATGACTTCATCAGCGCGCTGCCCGAGGGCTACGACACGGACGTACGCAAACGGGGCGGCCGTATCTCCGCCGGGCAGCGCCAACTCGTCGCCTTCGCACGGGCGTTGCTGGCCGACCCGGCCGTCCTCATCCTCGACGAGGCGACCAGCTCCCTCGACATCCCCGGTGAACGGGCCGTGCAGCGCGCCATGTCGACGGTCCTGCGCGGCCGGACGGCGGTGGTCATCGCGCACCGCCTGTCCACGGTGGAGATCGCCGACCGGGTGCTGGTGATGGAGCACGGACGGGTCGTCGAGGACGGCAGCCCGGCCGAACTCGTCGCGTCCACCGGAAGGTTCGCGGACCTGCACCAGGCGTGGCGCGACAGCCTCGTATAGCGGACGGCGAGTGAAAGGCATGAGGGCCGGATGATCGACGCGTACGAGGACCCGGGGACGCCCGACTGCCGGGGCGGGTGGCGGTATCTGTGGTGGCTGGTCACCAGACAGGCGGGGCGGAGCGCGGCCGGCGCGCTGCTCGCCACCGTATGGATGGTGCTTCTGGCGCTGCCGCCGTATCTGCTGTCCCGCGCGATCGACGACGGCCTGGAGCCGGGCGACCAGGGTGCGCTGTTCGGCTGGACGGCCGCCGTACTGGGGATCGGGGTGTTCAACGCCTGGCTGGGCATCATGCGGCACCGCACCATGACCAAGGTCCGGATGGACGCCAACTTCCGTACGGTCAAGGTCGTGGTGGAGCAGTCGGCGCGGCTGGGTGCCGCGCTGGCCCGCCAGGTCGGCGCCGGGGAGGTCGTCACGATCGGCGTCGGCGACGTCCAGACGATCAGCCAGTCCCTGACCGTCGTCGGCCCCGGCGTCGCCGCGATCATCACCTACGGCGTGGTGGCCGCGCTGCTGGTGTCGGTCTCGCTCCAGCTCTCGGTGGTGATCCTCCTCGGGGTGCCGCTGACCGCCGGGCTCGTCGGCCCGCTGATGGGGCGGCTGCAGGGCGCGGAGACCGAGTACCGCGAGCGGCAGGGCGTGCTGACCGCGCGGATCGGGGATCTCGCGGACGGCCTGCGCGTCCTCAACGGCCTCGGCGGCAAGGGGCTGTTCGCGGACACCTTCCGCCGCGATTCGCAGGAGTTGCGGGCGCAGGGGTACCGGGTCGGGGCGGCGACCAGCTGGATCCAGGCGCTGGGCATGGGGCTGCCGACCCTCTTCCTCGCCGTCGTGACCTGGCTCGCGGCCCGGCTGGCCGCCCAGGGGGAGATCACCATCGGCCAGTTGGTGTCCGTGTACGGCTATGTCGCGGTCCTCGTGATGCCGGTGTACTTCTTCATCCAGAGCGGCTACCAGCTCAGCCGGGCCGTCGTCGCCGCCCGGCGCGTCGTACGGTTCCTGTCCCTGGAGCCCGTCGCCGACCGCCCAGACGCCCGGGACGCGCCCGCCTCCCCGGCGGTGCTGCACGATCCGGACTCCGGGGTACGGGTGCTGCCGGGGCGGCTCACCGCGCTGGTCGGAGCCCTTCCCGCGGAGTCCGAGGCCGTCGTCGACCGCCTCGGCCGGTACGCGGAATCGGCGGTGACCTGGGGCGGCGTACGGCTCGACGACATCGCCCTGGCACAGGTGCGCGAACGGATCCTGGTCGCGGACAACGAGGCCGACCTGTTCGCGGGCACCCTGCGCGAGCTGGTCTCGGGCCGCCGTGAGCATGACGAGCAGGCCATCGCCCGGGCCGTGCACACGGCCGTGGCGGACGACATCGTCGCCGGTCTGCCCGACGGTCTCGACTCGGCCGTCGACGCACAGGGCCGCAGTCTCTCCGGCGGCCAGCGGCAGCGCGTACGCCTGGTGCGGGCGCTGCTCGCCGACCCCGAGGTACTGCTCGCCGTCGAACCCACCTCGGCGCTCGACGCGCACACCGAGGCGGCCGTGGCGGCCCGGCTGCGCGCCGCGCGCTCGGGCCGTACGACCGTCGTCACCAGCACCTCACCGCTGATGCTGGACCAGGTGGACACGGTGTACTTCCTGGTCGACGGCAAGATCGCGGCGAGCGGCAGTCATCGCGAACTCCTCGACGGGGAGCCGGGATACCGGGCGCTGGTGGCCCGCGACGTGGACGCCCTCGACGACATCGACTCCGCCGACGGCCTTGACGGCCTCGGCGGCATCGACGCAGAGGAGGCCGTGCGATGAGCACGCATCTGCCGGTCGCCGAACCCGCCGAGGTGCGCCGGGCGTCGGTGCGGCTGTTCCGGGCGGACGGGCGGGCCTTCGCCGCCGTGCTCGGCCTCAACGCGCTGGCCGCCGCGGCCGGTCTGGTCGGGCCCTGGCTGCTCGGACGGATCATCGACGACGTACGGGCCGGGGAGGGTGTGGACGTCGTGGACCGGCTGGCGTTCGTCATCCTGGTGTGCTCGCTGGCGCAGCTGCTGCTGGCGCGGTGGGCCCGGTACGTGGGGCACCGCTTCGGGGAGCGGACGCTGGCCCGGGTGCGGGAGGAGTTCGTGGAGCGGGCGCTCAGCCTGCCCGCCTCGGTCGTGGAGCGGGCCGGCACCGGCGACCTGACCGCGCGCGGCACCGCCGACGTCACCCTGGTCGGCAACACCCTGCGCGACGCGGGCCCCGAGTTGCTCATCTCCTCCGCCCAGGCGCTGTTCATTCTCGGCGCGGTCTTCGTCATCGCCCCGCTGCTCGGCGCCTGCGGGGTACTCGGCCTGGTCGGCATCTGGTTCGCCCTGCGCTGGTATCTGCGCCGCGCGCGCACCGCGTATCTCGCCGAGGGCGCCGCCGCCTCGGAGGTCGCCGAGATCCTCGCGGCCACCGCGTCCGGTGCCCGTACGGTGGAGGCGTTCGGGCTGGGGCAACGCCGGGTCGCCGCGAGCCGGGAGGCACTGGAGACGTCCCGGCAAAAGCGGATGCGGACCCTGTACCTGCGCTCGGTGTTCTTCCCGGCCGTGGAGGTGTCGTACGTCATTCCCGTGGTCGCCGTCCTGCTGGTGGGCGGTGCCCTGCACGCGCGAGGCTCGATGAGCCTGGGGGCGGTGGTCGCCGCGACCCTGTATCTGCGCCAGCTCGCCGAGCCGCTCGACCAGATCCTGATGCAGGTCGAGCAACTGCAGAGCAGCAGCGCCTCGTTCGCCCGGGTGGAGGGGCTGGGGCAGGCACCACGGGTGGTCCCGTCCGGCTCCCCCACCCCGGTGGACGACCGGATCGACGTGACGGGCGTCCGCTACTCCTACGACCGCGGGGGCGAGGTGCTGCGGGGGGTCGATCTGACGGTGCGGCCGGGGGAACGGCTGGCGGTCGTCGGGCCCTCCGGCGCCGGGAAGACCACCCTGAGCCGACTCCTCGCGGGCGTCGACGCGCCACGGTCCGGCACGGTGACGGTCGGGCGGGTGCCGATCGCCGACCTCGATCCCGAGCAACTGCGGCGACAGGTCGTCCTCGTCACCCAGGAGCACCATGTGTTCCTCGGCAGCGTCCGCGACAACCTGCTGATCGCCGAACCGGGCGCCGGGGACTCCGAGTTGTGGACGGCCCTGGCCGCCGTCGGCGCCGACGACTGGGTCCGGGAGCTGCCGGAGGGCCTGGACACCGAGCTGGGCCCCGGGGGCCACCGGACGGACGGGTCGCGCGCCCAGCAGCTGGCCCTGGCCCGGGTGGTGCTGGCCGACCCGCACACCCTCATCCTCGACGAGGCGACCGCGCTGCTCGACCCGACGACCGCGCGCCACACCGAGCGGGCGCTGGCCGCCGTGCTCGAAGGGCGCACCGTCATCGCCATTGCGCACCGGCTGCACACCGCGCACGATGCGGACCGGGTGGCCGTGATGGAGGAGGGGCGGCTGACGGAACTCGGGACGCATGAGGAGCTGGTGACCGCCGGGGGTGCGTACGCGGCGCTGTGGCGGACGTGGCACGGGGACCGGGACTAGGAGGCGGCGAATCGGGTCGCGTCCAGCGTCGGCCACTGGTACGCCTCGTTCGCCGTTCCCGCCCCAAAGCCAACGTCATACACACTCCAGCAAACAGTCCGCATGCCGAACATGAACTCCCGGACAACGGACGAATTCCGGCCAAGTTTCTGACGCGGTCCTGACAGAGGGCGACATCTCCTGCCACTCTTCCCACGGCCACTTCACAGCAATCCCACAGCATTCCGCTGTGTCGCGGCCCTCGACCCTCCATGCAACTGGTTCCGTTCCACCCTGTTCTGCCTGTTCTGCCCGGACGGGTACCCCCCGCCCGGATCCCCACTGGCCGCGCGCGCCGTGGCCACGCAGAAGGAGTCAGTGTTGAGCAGCAGTTCCCTCCACAGACGCACCTCCCACACCACCCAGCGCCGCGTCGCGGCCGTCGCCCTCGTCGGCGTCTCCGCCCTGCTGGCCGCGGCCGTCCAGTCGGGCGCCGCGAGCGCGGCTCCCCAGAAGCCCTCCCTGGGCAAGATCGACCGCGGCTCCCTCGCCGTCCAGCTCACCCCCTCGCAGCGCGCCGAGCTGATACGCGACGCGGACGCCGCCAAGGCGGCCACCGCCAAGGACCTCGGCCTCGGAGCCAAGGAGAAGCTCGTCGTCCGTGACGTCATCAAGGACGCGGACGGCGCGGTCCACACCCGCTACGAGCGGACGTACGACGGACTTCCGGTCCTCGGCGGCGACCTGGTGGTCGACACCACCAAGGCCGGAAAGACCGAGCGCGTCATCAAGGCGACGCGGGCCACCCTCAAGGTCGCCTCGCTCACGCCCACCATCGCCGCGTCGAAGGCGGAGAAGCAGGCCCTCTCCATCGCCAAGGCCGACGGTTCGAAGAAGACCGCCGCCGACCGGGCGCCCCGCAAGGTGATCTGGGCGGCGGACGGCAAGCCGACCCTGGCGTACGAGACGGTCGTCGGCGGGTTCCAGGACGACGGCACGCCGAACCAGCTGCACGTCATCACCGACGCGGCCACCGGCAAGAAGCTCTACGAGTACCAGGGCATCGAGACCGGTATCGGCAACACCCAGTACAGCGGCCAGGTGGCGCTGACCACCACGCAGTCGGGCTCCAACTTCACGCTGACCGACGGTGCGCGCGGCGGCCACAAGACGTACAACCTGAACGGCGGTACGTCCGGCACCGGCACCCTGTTCTCGCAGACCAGCGACACCTGGGGCAACGGCACCACGTCGAACGCCGCGACCGCGGGCGCCGACGCACACTACGGCGCCGCCGAGACCTGGGACTTCTACAAGAACACCTTCGGCCGCAGCGGCATCAAGAACAACGGCGTGGGTGCGTACTCCCGGGTCCACTACGGCAACGCGTACGTCAACGCGTTCTGGGACGACACCTGCTTCTGCATGACGTACGGCGACGGCTCGGGCAACACCGACCCCCTGACCGCGCTGGACGTGGCCGGCCACGAGATGAGCCACGGCGTCACCTCCAACACCGCCGGCCTCAACTACAGCGGTGAGTCCGGCGGCCTGAACGAGGCGACCTCCGACATCTTCGGCACCGGCGTCGAGTTCTACGCCAACAACGCCTCGGACCCCGGTGACTACCTCATCGGCGAGAAGATCAACATCAACGGCAACGGCACCCCGCTGCGCTACATGGACCAGCCCAGCAAGGACGGCGGCTCGGCGGACAACTGGTCCTCCAGCGTGGGCGGCCTCGACGTCCACTACTCGTCCGGTGTCGCCAACCACTTCTTCTACCTGCTGAGCGAGGGCAGCGGCGCCAAGGTCATCAACGGCGTCAGCTACAACTCGCCGACCGCCGACGGCCTCCCGGTCACCGGCATCGGCCGCGACAAGGCCCTGCAGATCTGGTACCGGGCACTCACCACGAAGTTCACCTCGACCACCAACTACGCGGCGGCCCGCACCGGCACGCTCGCGGCGGCGGGCGAGCTGTACGGCACGACGAGCGCCGAGTACACCGCGGTCGCGAACGCGTGGGCGGCCGTGAAGGTCGGCTCGCGTCCGGGCGGTGGCGGCGGCACCGGTACGTCGTACGAGAACACGACCCACGTATCGATTCCGGACAACGGCCCCGCGGTCACCTCGTCGATCTCGGTCACCGGCCGCACCGGGAACGCGCCGTCGAACCTCCTCGTCAACGTGGACATCACCCACACCTGGCGTGGTGACCTGGTCATCGATCTGGTGGCCCCGGACGGCTCGACGTACCGCCTGAAGAACTTCAGTTCCTCCGACTCGGCGGACAACGTCCAGGAGACCTACACGGTCGATGCATCGTCCGAAGTCGCCAACGGTACTTGGCAGTTGAAGGTCCAGGACCAGGCGGCGCAGGACACCGGCACCATCAACAGCTGGAAGCTGACGTTCCCGTAGACCACGGGTGAACGCGCGGCGATGACAGGGTGCCGCCCCGGGGGTTCGACTCCCCGGGGCGGCACCCTCCTTGCTCTGCCATGACCCCTCTTTTGTTGCCGCTTGACCGTGATCGAAATCCACTCAACGAACAGCGATCTTCGTTCAACGGACGCTTTTCAGCCAAGTTTTAGTCCCCCTCCTGACATGTACGCGTCCCAGATGTCACTCTTCCACCGCACGGCTCACCCGCACCGCAACTTCACACCTTCCGTACGGCCACCCCACGCCGTCCGGTTGCCCCCACAAGAGGAGATTGCGTGACCCCCCTCTACGCGCGTCACAAGCGCACCACTCTGGCCATCGCCACCACTGTCGCGGCCGGAGCACTGCTCACCACCGGGCTGACCACCGGTGCCTCCGCCCAGACCGAGTCGGCCCCGGCGAGTAAGGCCACCCTGGCCGCCGCCCCGGCCGCGCTCTCCGCTGCCGCCCGCACGAGCCTGTTCCAGCAGGCGCAGACGGCGGCGCCCGAGACGGCGCGGCAGATAGGTCTCGGCGCCAAGGAGAAGCTGATCGTCAAGGACGTCGTCCAGGACAAGGACGGCACGACTCACACGCGCTACGAGCGCACGTACGCGGGCCTGCCGGTCCTCGGCGGCGACCTGGTCGTCCACGAGAAGGCCGGCAAGACCGAGGGCGTCACCAAGGCGACGAAGGCCACCATCAAGGTCGCCTCCCTGAAGCCGCAGGTCACCGTCGCGAAGGCGGAGAAGCAGGCGCTGACCGCCGCGAAGGCCGCGGGCTCCGCGAAGTCCCAGGCCGACGGCGCCCGCAAGGTCATCTGGGCCGGCTCCGGCAAGCCCGTCCTCGCCTACGAGACGATCGTCGGCGGCCTCCAGGACGACGGCACCCCGAACCAGCTGCACGTCATCACCGACGCCGCCACCGGCAAGAAGCTCTTCGAGTACCAGGGCATCGAGAACGCGACCGGCACCGGCAAGACCCTGTACTCGGGCACGGTCAGCCTCACCACCACGCTGTCGGGCTCGACGTACTCGCTGACCGACGCCTCCCGCGGCGGCCACAAGACGTACAACCTGAAGCACGGCACCAGCTCCGGCACCGGCACCCTGTTCACCAACACCACCAACACGTGGGGCACCGGCACCGCCTCCAGCTCCTCCACCGACGTGACCGCGGCCGCGGACGCCGCCTACGGCGCGCAGGAGACCTGGGACTTCTACAAGAACACCTTCGGCCGCAGCGGCATCAAGAACGACGGTGTCGGCGCCTACTCCCGCGTCCACTACGGCAGCTCGTACGTCAACGCGTTCTGGGACGACAGCTGCTTCTGCATGACGTACGGCGACGGCTCGGGCAACACCGACCCGCTGACCTCGCTGGACGTGGCCGGCCACGAGATGAGCCACGGCGTCACCGCCAACACCGCCGGCCTGGACTACAGCGGCGAGTCCGGCGGCCTGAACGAGGCGACCTCCGACATCTTCGGCACCGGCGTCGAGTTCTACGCCAACAACGCCTCGGACCCCGGTGACTACCTCATCGGCGAGAAGATCAACATCAACGGCGACGGCACCCCGCTGCGCTACATGGACCAGCCCAGCAAGGACGGCGGCTCGGCGGACAGCTGGTCCTCCAGCGTCGGCAACCTGGACGTGCACTACTCGTCCGGTGTCGCCAACCACTTCTTCTACCTGCTGAGCGAGGGCAGCGGCGCCAAGACCATCAACGGCGTCAGCTACAACTCACCGACGTCAAACGGCTCGACGGTCACCGGCATCGGCCGCGCCAAGGCCCTGCAGATCTGGTACAAGGCGCTGACGACGTACTTCACGTCGACGACCGACTACGCGGGGGCCCGCGCGGGCACGCTCTCGGCGGCGTCGGACCTGTACGGCTCCAGCAGCACGGAGTACAAGACGGTGGCGGCGGCCTGGTCCGCGGTCAACGTGAGCTAGTGCCCGCAGAGTCCTTCGGGCTCACTTAGGCGCCTGGGGCGGTACCCGGAGAGAAGACACTTCCGGGTACCGCCCTACGCTGTTCCCCATGGTCTCCCGGGGCAATCCCTTCACATACGAGGACGTGGGCGCGACGCGCGACGGCCGCTGCCCGCCGGGGTTCCACCCCCTGCACGTACGCACCCGCGTCGGCGAGGGCGAGGCCGCCTTCCGGACAGCCTCCGAAGCGGTCATGACCTGGGAGATGCACCGCGCGATGGGCGTGGGCATCACCGCCACCGCCGACAAGGCGGCGCCCGGAGTCGACGTGACCGTCGGCCTCGGCCCCCTCAAGGCGCCCTGCCGGGTGGTCTGGACGGTCGAGGAGTACCGCCGGGCCGGCTGGGCCTACGGCACCCTGCCCGGCCACCCCGAGTGCGGCGAGGAGTCGTTCGTGGTCGACCGCACGGGCGACGGCACGGTCTGGCTGACCGTGACCGCCTTCAGCCGTGCGGCCAAGTGGTACGCCCGCGCGGGCGGGCCGGCGACCCGGGGGCTCCAGCAGGCGTACGCGCGGCGGTGCGGGGCGGTACTGCGCCGGTTGTGCGCGGGGCTTGAACCGTAGCCCGCGCCCTCAGCGCAGCAAGACCCCGGCCTCCTCCCCCACCTCCTCCGAAGGCACCGTCACCAGGCCCAGCTCGGCGCCGGACGCAAGCAGTGGGTGCGTGGGCAGGATGCGGACCGTGTAGCCGAACGGGCCGGTACGGTCGAGGGAGAGCGGACCCTCGTACACCCAGCGGCCCTCCAGGTCAGGACCGCCCGCCGGTTTCAGCGGGACACAGACCGCGTCCGCGATGCGGTCCTGGGAGTCGACGCGGCCGGAGACCGCCTGCACCTCGACGTCCTCCGGGGCGAGGTCGGCCAGGGCGACGCGGACGCGCAGGGAGAGGGTGGTGCCGAGTTCGGCGGTCGTCGTGGCGGCGGAGGCCTCCACGTGGTCGACCGTGACCCGCGGCCAGGCCGCCCGGACGCGCGACTTCCAGCCGGCCAGTTCGCGGGCCGTGTCCGGGGAGAGGGAACGATGGGCGCGGGCGGCGGGAGCGTACAGACGCTCCACGTATTCACGCACCATCCGGCCGGCCAGCACCTTCGGGCCCAGGTGGGTCAGCGTCTGGCGGACCATCTCGATCCAGCGGTCGGGCAGGCCGCCCTGGCCCCGCTCGTAGAAGCGCGGCGCCACGCGCTGTTCGAGGAGGTCGTAGAGGGCCGCGGCCTCCAAGTCGTCGCGGCGGTCGTCGTCCTCCCCCACTACCGAACGCGTGGGGGGACCCCCATCCGTGCCGTCCGCCGTGGGAATCGCCCAGCCGAAGTCCGGCTGGAACCATTCGTCCCACCAGCCGTCCAGGACGGAGAGGTTGAGGCAGCCGTTGAGCGCCGCCTTCATCCCGGACGTGCCGCAGGCCTCCAGCGGGCGCAGGGGGTTGTTCAGCCAGATGTCACAGCCGGGATAGAGCTTCTGCGCCATCGCCATTCCGTAGTCCGGGAGGAAGACGATGCGGTGGCGTACGCGTGGGTCGTCGGCGAACCGGACCAGCTCCTGGATCAGGCGTTTGCCGCCGTCGTCCGCGGGGTGTGCCTTGCCCGCGACCACGATCTGGATCGGACGCTCGGAGTGCAGGAGGAGATCCATGAGGCGGTCGCGGTCGCGCAGCATCAGGGTCAGGCGCTTGTAGGACGGGACACGCCGCGCGAAGCCGATGGTGAGGACATCAGGGTCCAACACCCCGTCGATCCAGCCGAGCTCGGCCGTTCCGGCGCCGCGCTGGCGCCAGGAGGCGTCCAGACGTTCCCGTACCTCCAGGACCAGCTGCTCGCGCAGCACACGCCGCAGGTCCCAGATCTCCTGGTCGGCGATGTCCGCCACCGCGTCCCAGCGGTCCGAGCCGCCCACCGTCATCGCGTCCTCGGTGCGCTGCGCGCCGACCTGGCGGGCGCCGAGCCGGAAGACCTCCGGTGCCACCCAGGTCGGCGCGTGCACGCCGTTGGTGACGGAGGTGATCGGAACCTCGTCCGGGTCGAAACCCGGCCACAGGCCCGAGAACATCTCCCGGCTGACGTGCCCATGGAGCAGCGACACCCCATTGGCCCGCTGGCCGAGCCGGAGCCCCATCACGGCCATGTTGAAGACGTTCGGGTCGCCGCCCGGGTAGGTCTCCATGCCGAGGCCCAGAATCCGCTCGACGTCGATGCGCGGGAGTTCGGCGTCCTGGCCGAAGTGGTGGGCCACCAGTTCGCGGTCGAAGCGGTCGATGCCGGCGGGGACGGGGGTGTGAGTGGTGAAGACGGTACCGGCACGGACGGCTTCGAGGGCGGCCTCGAAATCCAGCCCTCCGTCGCCGTCGGCGAGTTCGGCGATCCGTTCCAGACCGAGGAAGCCGGCGTGGCCCTCGTTGGTGTGGAACACCTCGGGCTGTGCGTGGCCGGTCAGCCGGCAGTACGTCCGCACGGCGCGCACTCCGCCGATACCGAGCAACATCTCCTGCAGCAACCGGTGTTCGCTGCCACCGCCGTACAGCCGGTCGGTGACCCCACGTTCGCCGAGGTCGTTCTCCTCGACATCGGAGTCCAGCATGAGGAGCGGAACGCGACCGACCTGGGCCAGCCAGATGTGGGCCCGCAGTGCGCGTCCGCCGGGGAGGGCGAGGGAGACCTGCGCGGGGGTGCCGTCGCTCTCGCGCAGCGGGACAAGGGGCAGTTCATGGGGGTCGAGGACGGGATAGTGCTCCTGCTGCCAGCCGTCCCGGGAGAGGGACTGGCGGAAGTATCCGTGCCGGTAGAGGAGTCCTACGCCTATGAGGGGTACGCCCAGGTCGCTGGCGGCCTTGAGGTGGTCGCCGGCGAGGATGCCGAGGCCGCCGGAGTACTGGGGCAGGGCCGCGGTGATGCCGAACTCGGGTGAGAAGTAGGCGATGGCGGCGGGCAGGTCGGGAATCTGCGTCTGGGTCTGATACCAGCGCTCGCCGGTCACATAGTCGCGCAGGTCGTCGGTGGCGGCGGTGAGGCGGCGCAGGAAGCGGCGGTCGTCGGCGAGCTCGGCGAGGCGCCGGGGCGGGACGCTGCCGAGCAGGCGTACGGGGTCGCCGTCGGACGCGGTCCAGCGTTCGGGGTCGACGGACTGGAAGAGGTCGCGGGTCTCGGCATGCCAGGACCAGCGCAGGTTGCGTGCGAGGTCGCTGAGCGGGTGAAGGGCTTCGGGGAGTACGGGCCGTACGGTGAATCTGCGGATTGCCTTCACGGAGTTCCACCTTCACGAAGGACGTAGTGCGGCAGGACGTATGCGGCGGGACGTACGCGCTGAGGCACGCGGCTGAGGGACGCACATCCTTGTGCGCCCTTCGTCACCCACGACGGTAGCGGCGAGGGTGCCTCCGCAACACGGCGCATCGTTGAACTCCGGTCCGGCGGGTCGGGACGGGTGTGATCCGACCACGCGGTGCCCGCGTCCCCGGCGGCCGGGGCTACGCCCCGAATCCCCGGCCGCCCTGGATTGCCCGGCTGCGGGTGGGTGGGGGCTGATCGCGCAGTTCCCCGCGCCCCTGAAAGCCCCGCCCGTCCGGCGTTTGAGGACGGGCCGTTCAGGCCGAAGCGGGGGTCCAGGGGGCGGCGGCCACCGGCGGGGTCCAGGGACTGAGCCCCGCCGGGGTGCAGGAACGAAAACCCGCCGGGGTGCAGGGGGGCGCAGGCCCCCGGGGGGGGACGGGGGCGCAGGCCTCTGGAGGAAATCGGCCGGAGACTGGCGCAACCTTTTCGCGTGACCCCCGGCGGGTATGGCCGATTCTGCCCGCATAGGCGGCCTTGTGGGGCTTCGCACCGCACGAGAGGCTGCCAAGTGGCGTACGGGCGGCGGCGGTCGCGCACCGGTCGGCCGTGGTCGGCGTGCGCCGAGTCGAGGAGGGGAACTCACGTCATGGCACAGACGAGACAGTGGCGTCTGCGCTGGGCAGGAGGCCTCACCGCGGTCACGACGGCCGCGGTGCTTTCGGCCATCGCCCTGCCCGCGCACGCCGCCCCGGAGGGGCAGATACTCGGCGCCGGCGACCCCGGTTCCGTCAGCGGGAGTTACATCGTCACGTTCAAAGGGGGAACGAAGGCTCCGTCATCGGAGGGGAAGGGCATCGCCCAGAAGTACGGGGCGAGAATCAGCCACACGTACGGTGCGGCGCTCAACGGTTACGCGGTGAACGTGGGCGAGAAACAGGCTCGGCGGCTCGCGGGGGACTCGCGTGTGGCCTCCGTCGTCCAGGACACCCGGGTGGCACTCGATCACTTCGAGAAGAGCCCGCCGTCCTGGGGGCTGGACCGGATCGACCAGCCCGGTCTGCCGCTCGACAAGGGCTACACCTGGCCGGAGTCGGCGGGCGCGGGCGTGACGGCGTATGTGATCGACACGGGGATACGGATCACGCACAAGGACTTCGGGGGGCGGGCCGCCTACGGCTGGGATTTCGTCGGGAACGACAAGAACGCGAGCGACGGCAATGGGCACGGGACCCATGTCGCCGGCACGATCGCCGGGACGACATATGGGGTCGCCAAGAAGGCCGAGGTCGTTTCCGTGCGCGTTCTCGACAACGCCGGGTCCGGCACCACGGCGCAGGTCATCGCCGGCATCGACTGGGTGACCCGGCACGCGCACAAGCCGGCGGTCGCCAATCTGAGCCTCGGCGGCTACGCGAACGCCCAGCTGGACGCCGCCGTACGCAACTCCATCGCCTCCGGGGTGACGTACGCGGTCGCGGCGGGCAACGACGGTCTGCCCGCCGGGCTGTACTCTCCCGCCCGCGTCAAGGAGGCGCTCACGGTGGGCGCCAGCGACAAGGCGGACACCCGGGCGAGTTTCTCCAACTACGGCGCCGCGCTCGACCTGTTCGCCCCTGGTGTGGCGATCACCTCGGCGTCGTACACGAGCGACACCGGGAAGGCGACCTTCTCCGGTACGTCGATGGCGAGCCCGCACGCCGCGGGCGCGGCGGCGCTCTATCTCGCCGGCCATCCCAAGGCGACCCCGGCCCAAGTGGGAAAGGCGCTCGTGCAGCGGGCGGTGTCCGGGAAAGTCGGCGGCGCGGGGCCCGGTTCGCCGAACAAGCTGCTGCAGGTCGACAATCCGTAGCGAGGTGTCCGAACCGGCACCGGCCTCGCCCGCACGGACGAGGCCGGTCTTGTGCGCAGGTAAAGGCATGAGTAGTTAACAAAGCGCCGGATTGCCCACCCGAATAGGGTGGGAAGGCTCCCCCGGTACACCCCGCAGGCCCCACCTCCCCACACCCTCATCCGCCCACCCACGTTGACGCGGACAGGAGCGGTCATGCCCGCCACGCACCACACGTCGCCACCCCCGACGAGCACCTCCGACACACCCCCCATCCGCAAGGCCTACGCCGGTCCCCGCGCCCCGGAGAAACCCTCCGCCAAGGCCGGCGGAAGCAGCGCAAACGTCGGACGCATCCCCGTCCTCGACGTACGGCCCGTCGTCCTCCAGGGCCGCCGGCCGGCCAAGGCCGTCGTCGGCGAGGCCTTCGAGGTCACCGCCACCGTCTTCCGCGAAGGCCACGACGCGGTCGCCGCGAACGTCGTCCTGCGGGACCCGGAGGGCCGCGCCGGCCCCTGGACCCCGATGCGCGAACTCGCCCCCGGCACCGACCGCTGGGGCGCCACGGTGTCCGCCGGGAAGACCGGTCGCTGGACGTACACCGTGGAGGCGTGGAGCGATCCGGTCTCCACCTGGCGCCACCACGCGGGGATCAAGATCCCGGCGGGCATCGACAGCGAACTGGTCCTGGAGGAGGGCGCCCGGCTGTACGAACGCGCGGCCGCCGGGGTACCGAGGAGCAAGGGCAGAAGGGACGCCGTCCTCGCCGCCGCGGAGGCGTTGCGCGACTTCGACCGTCCCACCGCGGCCCGGCTCGCCGCCGCCCGCACCCCTGAGGTGGACAAGATCCTCGCCCGCCATCCGCTGCGCGAACTCGTCAGCTCGTCGGAGCCGTTGTCCCTGCTCGTGGAGCGTGAGCGGGCGCTGTACGGCTCCTGGTACGAGTTCTTTCCGCGCTCGGAGAGCGGGCATCTCGACCCGCCGGTCCACGGCACCTTCCGCAGCGCCGCCGAACGGCTTCCCGCCATCGCGCGGATGGGCTTCGATGTCGTCTATCTGCCGCCCATCCACCCCATCGGGACCACCTGTCGCAAGGGGCCCGACAACACCCTCTCCGCGGGGCCGCACGACGTCGGCGTGCCGTGGGCGATCGGCTCCCCGGAGGGCGGGCACGACGCCGTGCACCCGGATCTCGGCACGATCGACGACTTCGACGCGTTCGTGGGACGGGCGGAGCGGGAAGGGCTGGAGATCGCCCTCGACTTCGCGCTCCAGTGTTCCCCGGACCACCCATGGGTGGAGAAGCATCCGGAGTGGTTCCATCATCGGGCGGACGGCTCGATCGCGTACGCGGAGAATCCGCCCAAGAAGTACCAGGACATCTATCCGATCGCCTTCGACAAGGACATGCCCGGTCTGGTCCAGGAGACGCTGCGGGTGCTGCGGTACTGGATGAGCCACGGCGTGCGGATCTTCCGCGTCGACAACCCGCACACCAAGCCGGTGGTCTTCTGGGAGCAGGTCATCGCGGACGTCAACCGCACCGACCCGGACGTGATCTTCCTGGCAGAGGCGTTCACCCGGCCGGCGATGATGCACACGCTCGGGGCGATCGGCTTCCAGCAGTCGTACACGTACTTCACCTGGCGCAACAGCAAGCAGGAGCTGACCGAGTACCTGACCGAGCTGTCGGGGGAGGCCGCCTCTTACATGCGGCCCAATCTCTTCGTCAACACCCCTGACATCCTGCACGAGTTCCTGCAGCACGGCGGCCGGCCGGCCTTCGAGTCGCGTGCGGTGCTCGCCGCGACCCTGTCTCCGACGTGGGGTGTCTACAGCGGGTTCGAGCTCTGTGAGAACACCCCGCTGCGGAAGGGGAGCGAAGAATACCTGAACTCCGAGAAGTACCAACTGCGTCCGCGTGACTGGGAGTCGGCGGAGCGTGACGGACGTAGCATCGCGCCATTGCTGAGTGCGCTCAACACTGTCCGGCGGCGCAGTCCGGCGCTGCGCCAGTTGCGCAACCTCCACTTCCACCACACGGACAAGGAGGCGGTGATCGCCTACTCGAAGTCGGCAACCGACGCACGCGGATCGAACACGGTTGTGGTGGTGGTCAACCTCGACCCGCACCACACCCAGGAGGCGACGGTCTCGTTGGACATGCCGCAACTCGGCCTGGACTGGCACGAGTCCGTGCCGGTGCGCGACGAGCTCACCGGCGAGACCTACAACTGGGGCAGGGCCAACTATGTGCGTCTTGAGCCAGGGCATAGCCCGGCGCACATCCTCACCGTCCTGCGACCGTCCTCACCGCAGATCGGAGGGTCACCCACCATATGATCGTCAACGAGCCCGTCCCGGACACTTTCGAGGACACCCCGGCCAGGGACCGCGACCCCGATTGGTTCAAACGCGCCGTCTTCTACGAAGTCCTGGTCCGCTCCTTCCAGGACAGCAACGGCGACGGCGTCGGCGACCTCAAGGGCCTCACCGCGAAACTCGACTACCTGCAATGGCTGGGCATCGACTGCCTGTGGCTGCCGCCGTTCTTCAAGTCCCCCCTGCGGGACGGCGGCTACGACGTCTCCGACTACACCGCCGTCCTCCCCGAATTCGGTGACCTCGCCGACTTCGTCGAATTCGTCGACGCCGCCCACCAGCGCGGCATGCGCGTCATCATCGACTTCGTCATGAACCACACGAGTGACCAGCACCCGTGGTTCCAGGAATCCCGGTCGAATCCCGACGGGCCCTACGGTGACTACTACGTCTGGGCCGACGACGACAAACAGTACGAAGACGCGCGGATCATCTTCGTCGACACCGAAGCCTCCAACTGGACCTTCGACCCCGTGCGCAAGCAGTACTTCTGGCACCGCTTCTTCTCCCACCAGCCGGATCTGAACTACGAGAACCCGGCGGTGCAGGAGGAGATCATCTCCGCGCTGCGGTTCTGGCTGGACCTGGGCATCGACGGTTTCCGGCTGGACGCGGTGCCCTACCTGTACCAGGTGGAGGGGACGAACTGCGAAAACCTTCCGGCAACGCACGAGTTCCTGAAGCGGGTGCGCAAGGAGATCGACACGCACTACCCGGACACGGTGCTGCTGGCCGAGGCGAACCAGTGGCCGGAGGACGTGGTCGACTACTTCGGCGACTTCCCGTCGGGTGGCGACGAGTGCCACATGGCGTTCCATTTCCCGGTCATGCCGCGCATCTTCATGGCGGTGCGGCGGGAATCCCGCTACCCGGTGTCGGAAATCCTGTCCAAGACCCCGGCGATCCCGTCCGGCTGCCAGTGGGGCATCTTCCTGCGCAACCACGACGAGCTGACCCTCGAAATGGTCACCGACGAGGAACGCGACTACATGTACGCGGAGTACGCCAAGGACCCGCGGATGCGCGCCAACATCGGGATCCGCAGGCGGCTGGCGCCTCTCCTGGACAATGACCGCAATCAGATCGAACTGTTCACGGCGTTGCTGCTGTCGCTGCCGGGGTCGCCGATTCTGTACTACGGCGACGAGATCGGGATGGGCGACAACATCTGGCTCGGTGACCGCGACGCGGTGCGCACCCCGATGCAGTGGACGCCCGACCGCAACGCGGGCTTCTCGTCCTCCGACCCCGGCCGGCTGTTCCTGCCCACGATCATGGACCCGGTCTACGGCTATCAGGTGACAAACGTCGAGGCGTCGATGTCCTCGCCCTCGTCGCTGCTGCACTGGACCCGCCGCATGATCGAGATCCGCAAGCAGAACAAGGCCTTCGGCCTCGGCTCCTACACGGAACTCCAGTCCTCGAACCCGGCGGTCATCGCGTTCCTGCGCGAGGCCCCCTCGACCGAGGACGAAGGAGACGACCTGGTCCTCTGCGTCCACAACTTCTCCCGCTTCGCCCAGCCCACCGAACTGGACCTACGGGCCTTCAACGGCCGCCACCCGGTCGAACTCATCGGCGGGGTGCGATTCCCGGCCATCGGGGAGCTGCCGTACTTGCTCACCCTCGCGGGTCACGGCTTCTACTGGTTCCGGCTCCGCAAGGACGCCGTCTAGAACCCGGGCGGCGGGGCGGTTTCCACCGTCCCGCCCTGGGCACGCATCAGTAACACCCCGACGCCCCCGGTCTCCGGGCCCCTGGGGAAAGGACGCGACGCCATGTCGGAAGCCGCAACCCACTCTGTCACGGCCCCCGTCGCACGCCCCGAGTTGCTCGCGTCGCTCGATCCGCTGCTGCGGCAATGGCTGCCACGGCAGCGCTGGTTCGCGGGCAAGGGGCGCCCGGTGACGGGATTCTCCCTGGTGACGGCCAACGAACTGCTGCCGTCGACGGGACAGCTGGGCCTGCTCCACCTGCTGGTCCGGGCCCACCAGCCGCTCACCCCCGCCCAGGGGGCCACCACCCACCCCGGTGACTGCTACCAGCTGCTGATCGGCGTGCGCGAGGCACTCCCGCCGCACCTCGCGCCCGCGCTGATCGGACATGTGCAGGAAGGACCACTGGCGGGACACACGGTCTACGAGGCGCTGCACGACCCGCGCCCCGCCGACGTACTCCTGGAAGCCCTGCGCACCCGGGCCCGCGTGGGCGAGCTGCGCTTCGAGCGGAACCGCGGCCAGGAGATCCGGGGCGATCTGGTGCCGCGCCTGGTGACCTCGGAACAGTCCAATTCGTCCCTCGTCTACGGAGATACGTTCATCCTGAAACTGCTGCGCCGAATAGTTCCGGGGGTGAACCCCGACCTGGAGCTGCCGCTGGCCCTGTCCCGGGAGGGCTGCCCGCGGGTACCGGCGCCGACGGCGTGGATGGTCGCGGAGCTGGGCGAGGAGACGTACGTCCTCGGGGTGTTGCAGCCCTACGTCCAGGGCGCGGTGGACGGCTGGGAGCTGGCGCTGAGCGAACTGGCCAAGGACGAAGAGCACGATGGCGCCCGCCTCGATGGCAAGGGTCTTGTTGGTGAGGGTCTCGGTGGCGAGGCCTTCGGCGGCAAGGGCTTCGGTGACGAGGCGCGGGCGCTGGGCCGGGCCACCGCCGAGGTCCACACGGCGCTCGCCCGCGCGCTGCCCACGGTCACGCTGGGACGCGCGCGGATGGAACCGCTGGTGGACGGAATGGTCAAACGTCTGGAGTCGGCCGCCCAGGCGGTGCCGTCCCTGCGTCCGTACACGCCCGGCCTGCGGACCGCCTTCGAGGCGCTGGCCGACCTGGCCGCCGAGGGGCAGACCTGGACCGCCCAGCGCATCCACGGGGATCTGCACCTCGGCCAGTGCCTGCGCTCGCCCTCCGGGGAGTGGTCGCTCATAGACTTCGAGGGCGAGCCGTCGAAACCGCTCGCCGAGCGTCGCATGCCCCAGCCACCCCTGCGGGACGTGGCGGGGATGCTCCGCTCCTTCGACTACGCGGCCCACGCGCTCCCCCTGGCTCTCGGCTCCGCTCGGGCAGGGGGGACCCCCATCCCGCCGGTGCCCGGCTGGGCCGACACCTGCCGGGCCGCGTACTGCACCGGATACGCGGAGGTCGCGGGTCGCGACCCGCGCACCGATCCCGTACTCCTGCGTGCCTACGAGACGGACAAGGCGGTCTACGAAGTGCTGTACGAAGCCCGGCACCGGCCCGACTGGCTGCCGGTACCGATGGCGGCGATACGCCGGCTCGCCGCATCCGACTGACCTTCCCCACCTCACCCCGCCGAGGAGGCCCTGCCCGTGACGCCCCGCCCCCCGTCCGACGACAGTCCGAAGAAGAACGGTGCCAAGAAGACGGCGACCGAGGCAGCAGCCAAGAAAGCCACCGGCAAAAAGGCGGCGGCCAAGAAGACGACGGCCAAGAAGTCCGCAGCGCAGAAGCCTGCCGGGAGCAAGGCCACGAAGGGCGCGAAGAAGGCTGCTGAGCCGCGGGGTTCCGTGCCGGAGGTCGCCGTGCCGGAGGTCGCCGACCCCGCCGCCGTCGAGGGCCTTCCCGTCTTCGCCGGCGTCGAACCCGGTGACCGGGAGCGGCTGCTCTCCGGCACGCACCACGATCCGCACGGGGTGCTGGGCGCCCATCCGGTGCCGGGCGGGGTGGCCTTCCGGGCCTTCCGGCCGTACGCGCTCGCAGTGACCGTCGTGACGGACGACCTGCGGGCCGAGCTGCGCGACGACGGGGACGGGTTCTTCTCGGGGCTGGTGCCGCTGCGCGCGGTCCCGGCGTCGTACCGGCTGCTCGTGACGTACGAGGGGACGGTCCAGGACACCGAGGACGCGTACCGCTTCCTGCCCGCGCTCGGCGAGTTCGACCTGCACCTGCTCGGCGAGGGCCGCCACGAGGAACTGTGGCGGGCCCTGGGCGCGGAGCCGATGGTGCACCAGGGTGTGACCGGCACCCGCTTCACGGTCTGGGCCCCGAACGCGCGTGGCGTCCGCCTCGCCGGCACCTTCAACTTCTGGGACGGTACGGGGTATCCGATGCGGTCGCTCGGCTCCTCCGGGGTGTGGGAACTGTTCGTGCCCGCGATCGGCGAGGGCGAGCTCTACAAGTTCGAGATCACCCGCCCGGACGGCTCCCGTACCCTGCGGGCCGACCCGATGGCCCGGCGCACCGAGGTACCGCCGCGCACGTCGTCCGTGGTGCACTCCTCGCACCACTCATGGCGGGACGAGGAGTGGATGGCGCGGCGGGGGGACCGTCCGGTGCACGAGGCGCCGTTCTCGGTGTACGAGGTGCATCTGCCGTCCTGGCGCCCCGGGCTGACGTATCGGCAGTTGGCCGAGCAGCTTCCCGCCTACGTCTGTGACCTGGGCTTCACGCATGTGGAGCTGATGCCGGTGGCCGAGCATCCCTTCGGCGGGTCGTGGGGCTACCAGGTCACCGGCTTCTACGCCCCGACCGCGCGGCTGGGCACCCCCGACGACTTCAAATACCTCGTCGACGCCCTGCACCGGGCCGGGATCGGGGTCCTCATGGACTGGGTGCCGGCCCACTTCCCGCGCGACGACTGGGCGCTGGCGGAGTTCGACGGGCGTCCGCTGTACGAGCACGCCGACCCCCAGCGAGCCGCGCACCCCGACTGGGGCACGCTGGAATTCGACTTCGGGCGCCGCGAGGTACGCAACTTCCTGGTCGCCAACGCGGTGTACTGGTGCCAGGAGTTCCACATCGACGGGCTGCGCGTGGACGCCGTCGCCTCGATGCTCTACCTCGACTACTCACGCGAGCCGGGCCAGTGGACACCCAACGAACACGGCGGCCGGGAGAACCTCGACGCCGTCGCCTTCCTGCAGGAGATGAACGCCACCGTCTACCGCCGCGCGCCGGGTGTGGTGACCATCGCCGAGGAGTCGACGGCCTGGGACGGCGTCACCCGGGCCACCCACCACACCGGTCCCGGTGGCTTCGGCGGGCTGGGCTTCGGGCTGAAGTGGAACATGGGATGGATGCACGACTCGCTGGGATACGTGGCCCACGAGCCGATCCACCGCAAGTACCACCACAACGAGATGACGTTCTCGATGGTGTACGCCTACAGCGAGAACTACGTCCTGCCCATCTCCCACGACGAGGTCGTCCACGGCAAACGCTCCCTGGTGTCGAAGATGCCGGGCGACTGGTGGCAACAACGCGCCACCACCCGCGCCTACCTCGCCTTCATGTGGGCCCACCCCGGCAAACAACTCCTCTTCATGGGACAGGAATTCGCCCAGGGCGCCGAATGGTCCGAGACACACGGCCCGGACTGGTGGCTGCTGGACCCCGCCTACGCAGCCGAACCCGACCACCGGGGTGTACGCGACCTGGTCCGCGACCTCAACACCGTCTACCGCGACGAACCCGCCCTCTGGCAGCGCGACACCGACCCCGCCGGCTTCACCTGGACCGCCGGGGACGCCGCCGACGACAACGTCCTCGCCTTCCTCCGCCACGACGCCGACGGCACACCCCTCCTCGCCGTCTCGCACTTCTCACCCGTGGTCCGGCACGACTACCGGCTCGGTGTCCCCGAGGACATCCCCGCCTGGCACGAAATCCTCAACACCGACGCCGCGCGCTACGGCGGCAGCGACGTCCGCAACCCCCACCCCGTCAAACCCGAACCCCACCCCGCCCACGGCCGCCCCGCCAGCCTGCGGCTGACCCTGCCCCCACTCGCCACCATCTGGCTCCGCCCCGCCTGACCACGCGGCGGAGCCACACCATGTCACAGCCCCGCGCCCCCAGGTGCCGGTCACCGGGCTCGGGGGTCAGACCGCGTGCGTCCGCAGTGCCTCCGGCAGCTCCCCCGCGTACACGATCCCCAGCGCCTGCGTGGCCCGCGTCAGCGCGACATACAGGTCGCTCGTCCCGTACCGCGCCGGTTCGACCACCAGGACGGAGTCGAACTCCAGGCCCTTGGCCTGACGGGGATCGAGGAGGACGACCGCGCGGGTCAGGTCGGGTTCCTCGCCCGCCGTCACGCCGTCCAGGCGGGCGGCGAGCGAGGTGTGCAGTTCGCGGGGTGCGATCACCGCGAGCCGCCCCTCGGTGGGGGTGAGTTCGGCGACGGCCTTCGCGACGGTGCCGGGCAGGTCCTCCCCGGCGGGGCGCGCCCAGGGCCGTACCCCTGTCGACCGCACGGAACGCGGCGGCTCGAAGTCCGGGTGCTCGGCGCGCAGTACGCCCGCGGCCACGTCCATGATCTCGGCCGGGGTGCGGTAGTTGACGGCGAGCCGCGTGTGCTCCCAGCGGTCCTCCACGTAGGGAGAAAGAATCTCCTTCCACGATCCGACGCCCGCCGCCTCCGCCGTCTGCGCGGGGTCGCCGACCAGCGTCATCGAACGGGTCGGGCTGCGCCGCATCAGCAGGCGCCAGGCCATCGGCGAGAGTTCCTGTGCCTCGTCGACGATGATGTGGCCGAACGCCCAGGTCCGGTCGGCGCCCGCCCGCTCGGCGGCGCTGCGGTGGTCCTCCTCCTCGTGCCGTTCGGCCATCCGCTCGGCGTCGATGATGTTGTGCGCGGACAGAACCTCGGAGTCCTCCTCGTCCTTGTCCTCGAACTCGTAGGTACGGGAGGCGTAGGACACGTCCAACACGCCCTGTGCGTACGCCACTTGGGCTCGGCGTTCCTGGTCGGCCAGGGCCCGGGCCACCCGGTCGTCCTCGCCGAGCAGTTCGGCGGCCTCGTCGAGGAGGGGGACGTCGGCGGTGGTCCAGGCCCGGGTGACCGGGCGGCGGATCGCGGCCGCGTCCTCGTCCGAGACGTATCCGTCCGGGTCCGCGAGGAAGTCGGCGACCAGGCGCTGCGGGGTCAGTCGCGGCCACAACTGGCCGATGGCCGACCAGACCTCGGGGTTCTCGGCCAGGTCGTCGCGGATCTGCGTGATGTCGCTCGCGTCGAGCAGGTTCGTGCCGTCGAAGGGATCGGTGCCGATGCGCTCGGCCAGCATGTCGGTGAGCGTGTTGAGGATGTGGCCCTCGAAGTACTCGCGGGCCACGTTGTGCGGCAGCTTCGCCTCGCGGGTGCGCTCACGGGCGACCTGGACGAGCCCCGCGTCGAGCATCAGGATGTCCCGGTCGTGCTCGATCGCGATGACCGGGTCGGGCAGCACCTGCCGGTCGCGGACCACGGCGGCGAGCACCTCGGCCATGTCGGCACGGCCCTTCACCGCCGCGGCCCGCGGGGTGTCGATGGCCGTCGCCTTCACGCCGGGGAACAGTTCGCCGACGGTCGCGAGCAGCACGCCCGTCTCGCCGAGCGAGGGCAGCACCTCGCCGATGTAACCGAGGAATGCCGGGTTCGGGCCGACGATGAGGACGGCGCGCTTGGCGAGCAGTTCCCGGTACTCGTAGAGGAGGTACGCGGCGCGGTGCAGTGCCACGGCGGTCTTGCCGGTGCCGGGGCCGCCCTCCACCACCAGCACGCCCTTGTACGGGGCGCGGATGATCTGGTCCTGCTCGGCCTGGATGGTCTGCACGATGTCGCTCATGCGGCCGGTGCGCGCCGAGTTGAGCGCGGCCAGCAGTACGGCGTCGCCGGTCGGGTCCTCGTGGCCGGTGCGTTCCTGGTCGCCGAGGTCGAGGATCTCGTCGTGCAGGTCGGTCACCCGGCGGCCGTCGGTGGTGATGTGCCGGCGGCGGCGCAGGTCCATCGGTGTGTGGCCGGTGGCGAGGTAGAAGGGGCGGGCGACCGGGGCCCGCCAGTCGATGAGGATGGGGGTGTGCTCGGTGTCGTCGGCGCGGATGCCGATGCGGCCGATGTGGTGGCTGACGCCGGAGGTGAGATCGATCCGGCCGAAGCAGAGCGAGCCGTCCACGGCGTTCAGCGCGGCGAGCAGGCCTGAGCGCTCGGCGACGAGTACGTCCCGTTCGAGCCTGGCCTGCATGGGCGTGTTGCCCTGCGCGAGCGCGTCGCCGACGGAGGCTTCGGTGTCGCCCCGCAGCACGTCCACGCGCGCGTACAACCCGTCGATGAATTCCTGCTCGTGCCGCAATTCATCATCGGGAAATTCTGCGTTTGCGCCCCTGTTTGACAATTCCACTCCCGCCCGGATATACTGTGCTCAGTGAACTTCTTCGCGACCATATTCCCTCGAAGTCGCGAACCACTCAATATACGCAAGGAAATCCCCCGAGCGCAATTGCTCGGGGGATTTCCTGTGTCATCAGCGCCTGCGACGAGCAGTTACAGCACGTCGGACAGTTCCTCCAGCAGCCGCCGCTTGGGCCGGGCGCCCACCATCGACCTCACCGGCTCGCCGCCGCGGAACACCATGAACGTGGGCATCGACAGCACCCGGTAGGCGTTCGTCGTCAGCGGGTTCGTGTCCACGTCCAGCTGGACCACCTTGAGCCGCTCGCCCTCCTCCGCCGCGAGGGCGCTCAGTACCGGCCCCATCTGCCGGCACGGCGGGCACCAGTCGGCCGTGAACTCCACCAGCACGGGCAGCTCCGCGCCGATCACCTCCGTCTCGAAGTCCGCGTCCGTCACCGAAGCCACGCCTGCCACCTTCATCACCGCGTCCGCCCTCCCAGTTCGCATACGGGGTCCGGGCCGCCCGGAACCTCCGCCTCGGCCGCCAGCTCCTCACGCGCCCGCTCGGCCCGCGCCAACTGCGCGCCGACCTCGGCCCGTACGGCCCGCAACTCACCGATCAGCGCGTCGAGCTCGCCCAGCTTGCGCCGGTAGACTGCGAGCGAGGCCGGACAGGAGTCCCCCTCCGGGTGCCCCGCCCGCAGGCACTCCACGAAGGGCCGCGTCTCCTCCAGGTCGAACCCGAAGTCCTGCAGCGTCCTGATCTGCCGCAGCAGCTTCAGGTCGTGCTCGTCGTACGTCCGGTACCCGTTCTCGCCCCGCCGCGCGGGCAACAGTCCCCGCGACTCGTAGTAGCGCAGAGTCCGCGTGGTGGTCCCGGCCCTCGCCGCCAGCTCGCCGATTCGCATGCGTTGACGGTATTCCTTGACGCCGACGTCAACGCAAACAGTTCCGCAGCACTTCGAAGCGCTCCGGAGCGCTCCGGAGCGCTCCGAAGCACCCCGTTCGCATTCCCCAACGCACCGTCAGGCGACACCGCTACTCGGGCTCCCCGAGCGTCCGGACCTTCGTGCGGCCAAACCAAAGACGAGACCACCGACCATGAACCAGGGATTCCACAGCAGCAGCGTCCACAGCCGCTGTTCCGGGCTTACGTCTATTTCCGAGCCCGCAGCGTCGGTCAGCAGCAGCACCTCGAGGGCGATGCCACGTATTAGCAGCACAGCGCAGACACACCACCCCAGGGCCTTGACCACTCGTCCTGCCAGACCATGAGGCCGCGGCCTGGCGAGAAGCCATCCCAGCACACCGCCGACAAGGCACAGCAATCCCACGCCCCACAAGCCCACCGCCACGAACCACCCGGGGCGTTCCTCGGCCAGGGGCCCCGCCGAGACACTGAGGCCCCAACTGCCGCCCAGCGCCCAGTAAAAATGGAGCACGGCGAAAGCGACCGCCCAGGCACACGCGATGCATCCCCATAACCCCGGCGTTGTCCTGTCATGCGGATCTTCATACATAGCGAGGAGCATGTCACTGCTGCGGCACGCCGCCACCAACGTCGCGAGAAACCAGCACGCCCACCTTCCAGTCGGCCACAACGTGCGACCGAACACATCGGACTTGGACGTCGACATGAACGACTCGCTGCTGGGCGCCACCGCCCAGGCCCTGCTGTGGATGTCGGTCGCCCCGGCGTACCTCGACGAGGTCGCGCGCACGCTCGCCGGCCATGCCGAACTGGCCTTCGTGGCCGCGACCACCGGCCCGACCAACCTGGTCGCCCAGGCCCTGTGTCCCGACCCGGCCGCCCTGCACACCTATCTGACCCGCCGCCTGGGCGCGCTGGAGGCGATCCGTACGCTGGAGACGGCCCCTGTCCTGCGCACCCTCAAGGCGGCGGGCCCCGTGATCAGAAACAGCGGCGGTAGGCGCTGACGCCGCGTAGGGCGCCGTCAGACGTGGGCCACCACGCCCGCCGACTCCTCCACCTCCAGCAGCGACGCGCTGTGCCGCTCCTCGTCGAACGCCTTGCGCCCGCCGCGCAGCCCGAAGAGACGTTTGGCGAGGGCGATGTAGAGGACGGCGAGGATGTTGAGGACGAGGGTGACGATCTTCAGATAGCTGACGTGGTCGGTGAGTTCGTAGATCTCCAGGGGCAGGAAGGCGGCGGTGGCGACCACTGTCAGGTACTCCGCCCAGCGCTTGGCGTACCAGAGGCCGCCCGCCTCGACGAGTTCGATCAGCGCGTACGCCAGCAGCAGCGCGGCCACCAGGACCAGCGTGGAGTGCTTGTAGCCGAAGGACTTCTGGATGGTGCCGACGACCGGTGAGTGGTCGAGGTCGTAGTGGAAGTGCTTGAAGACCGGCCGGAAGACGTTGAGGTTCTCGTCGAAGAGCCGGCGTACCGAGTCCTGGCTGTTGCTGAACTTCCACACCGCCGCCGCGACCAGCACGATGAACACCCCGCGCACGGCCCGCTCGACCGCCAGGAAGCGCAGGATGAACAGATCACGCAGCACCTTGCCGCGCGGCACCAGCGGCGCCTCGTCCGCCGGACCCGATCCATGCGGTTCGCCCAGCGCGAAGTCGCCGCAGCGCAGACAGCGCCAGGCCTCGCCGAGGCTTGTCCCGGCGCGCAGCCGCTCGCGCAGTTCCGGCTCGTCGGGCACGTACGTCACATGGCCGCGCCGCGCGCATGTCCGCCGGTCCCAGTCGATCTTCATACTCCGTGCCCTCCGCAGAACCCGCCGCCCTGCCGTGCCGGTCAGTCCGGCGCGGCACGGTAGTGCATGTTCTACGAGACGGGGGCCCGAGGGTCACGGTTCCGAGGGTCCCGAAGGCTCACGCCTTTCCTCAGGTCGCCTCTCGCGCCACCGAACTGGTGACCAAGCTGAGCGATTGAGTTTTTGAGCTTCTTCGTCGCACTTCTTCGGCAATACGTCGCGCTTCTTCGGCAATACACCGAGCGGCCAGGTCTACGGGGGGAGAACCTGGCCGCTCGGCGGCTTGAGGGGGCGCCCCGCAAGGGGCGCGGGGCTGTGTCATCATGCGGCTCCGCCGCGTGGGCGCGACCGGCCACAGCGAACCCGCGGTTTACGCACGGCGCCCAGCGGGGCGCTTACGCCTTCGCGAGCTCCTTCTCCCCGCCCTGCTCGGGCACCTCCGCACCGACGACATCGGCGTCATCGGCGTCATCGTCATCGCTGTCCAACAGCGTCGTCTCGTCGAACGGCAGCTCACCGGCCAGAACCCGGTTCACCCGCTCCTTGTCGACCTCACCCGTCCAGGTACCGATGAGGAGCGTCGCGACCGCGTTGCCCGCGAAGTTGGTGACCGCACGCGCCTCGCTCATGAACCGGTCGATACCGATGATCAGACCGACACCGTCGACCAGCGCGGGCTTGTGCGACTGCAGACCGCTGGCCAGGACGGCGATACCGGAGCCGGAGACACCCGCCGCGCCCTTCGAGGCGATCATCATGAAGAGCAGCAGACCGATCTGCTGACCGATGCTCATCGGCTGGTCCATCGCGTCGGCGATGAACAGCGAGGCCATGGTCAGGTAGATCATCGTGCCGTCGAGGTTGAAGGAGTAGCCGGTCGGCACGGTGATGCCGACGACCGGGCGGCTGACACCCAAGTGTTCCATCTTGGCGATGAGCCGCGGCAGCGCGGACTCGGACGACGAGGTGGAGACGATCAGGATGAACTCCCGGCCGAGGTACTTCAGCAGCTGGAAGAGGTTGACCTTGGCGACCAGCTTCGTCAGCGTGCCGAGCACGATGACGATGAACAGCGCACAGGTGATGTAGAAGCCGAGCATGATCGTGCCCAGCGCCTTCAGCGCGTCCATGCCGGTCTCGCCGACGACGGCCGCCATGGCACCGAAGGCGCCGACGGGCGCGGCCCACATGATCATGCCGAGGATGCGGAAGACCAGCTTCTGGATGTGCTCGACCCCGCGCAGCACCGGCTCACCCGTACGGCCCATGGCCTGCAGCGCGAACCCCACGAGCAGGGCGATGAGCAGCGTCTGGAGCACCGAGCCCTCGGTGAAGGCCGAGACGAAGGTGGTCGGGATGATCCCGAGGAGGAAGTCGACAGGACCCTCGGCGGCGGCCTTGGCCTGCGTGTGTCCGACGCCCTTCACGGCCTCGGTCAGGTGCATGCCGCTGCCCGGGTGGATGATGTTGCCCACGACCAGGCCGATGGCCAGCGCCACGAACGACATGCCGATGAAGTAGCCGAGCGCGAGCCCGCCGACCTTGCCGACCTGGGCGGCCTTCCGTACCGAGCCGACGCCGAGCACGATCGTGCAGAAGATGATCGGGGAGATCATCATCTTGATGAGGCTCACGAAGCCCGTGCCGATCGGCTTGAGCTCCTTGGCGAAGTCCGGCGCGGCGAACCCGACGCCGATGCCGAGCAGAACCGCGATGATCACCGCGATGTAGAGATAGTGGGTGCGGTCCCGCTTGGCGGCGGGTGCGGCAGGTGCCGTTTGGCTGCTGGCCACGGCTGCCCTCCTTGACGACGTCATCGGCATCATCCGGCGTGCGGCTCACGTCCGGCGGAACCCGGTGTGCGGCTCACTCCGGGGGATCCGACCGGGAGCCTGACTCCCTGGCCGGAACCGGGAGGCGTGCTCCCGGGGGTGTGGTGACTATCTCCCGCCCTGTGAGGGCGGTCACCCTTCCGTTCATTTAGTTCACGTTTGTAAGGAGAGGCAGACTGACGACATGCGCTTCCCCCCTGTCCCGCGACCCCGCAGCCTGGCCGGCCAGCTCTTCGCCATGCAGGCCGTGCTCATCGCGGTGCTCGTCGCCGGGTACGCGCTGTTCACGTACGTCAGCGACCGCAGCCAGGCGGAGGACGCGGCGGGCCGCCAGGCCATGGCCGTCGCCCGTTCGGTCGCCGACGCCCCGTCCGTCCGCACCGCCATCCGCACCACGAACCCCACGAAGGACCTCCAGCCGTACGCCCTCCAGGTGCAGCGGGACACCGGCGTCGACTTCGTGACGATCATGAACCCGCAGGGCATCCGCTGGACCCACCCCGACGAGACGCTGATAGGCAAGCACTTCCTCGGCCACATCGGCCCCGCCCTGAACGGCAGGTCCTTCACGGAGACGTACACCGGCAGCCTGGGCGCGTCCGTCCGCGCCGTCACCCCGATCCTGGACAACGGCCACATCGTCGGCCTGGTCAGCGCGGGCATCAAGGTCGAGGCGATCACCCAGCGCGTACAGGACCAGGTGACGGCGCTGGTAGGTGTCGCGGGCACCGCCCTCGCGCTCGGCGGCATCGGTACGTACGTCATCAACGCCCGGCTGCGCCGCTCCACCCACGGGATGAACGCGGCCGAGCTCAGCCGTATGCACGACTACCACCAGGCCGCGCTGCACGCCGTACGCGAGGGGCTGCTGATGCTGGACGGGCAGTACAGGGTGGCGCTGATGAACGACGGCGGGCGGGAGCTGCTGGGGGTGACGGACGAGGTGGTCGGCCGTTCCGTGGCCGAGCTCGGCCTGCCCGCGCCGCTCACGGGCGCGCTGCTGTCGGCGGAGCCACGGGTGGACGAGGTGCACCTGACGGCCTCGCGCGTGCTGGTCGTGAACACCTCCCCGGTGTCCGGCGGCGAGCGCCGCGGCACGGTGGTCACCCTGCGCGATGTGACCGAACTCCAGTCCCTGATGGGCGAGTTGGACTCCGAGCGCGGCTTCACCCAGGCGCTGCGCTCACAGGCGCACGAGGCCGCGAACCGACTCCACACCGTCGTCTCGCTGATCGAACTGGGCCGCGCGGAGGAGGCGGTCGAGTTCGCCACGGCCGAACTCGAACTGGCGCAGGCACTCACCGACGAGGTGATCTCGGCGGTCAGCGAACCGGTCATCGCCGCCCTGCTGCTGGGCAAGGCGGCGCAGGCGAACGAGCGGGGCGTGGAGCTGGTGGTGTCGGAGGAGAGCGGCATCGACGACGATCTGCTGTCGACCGGCCTTCCGGCCCGTGACCTGGTGACCGTGCTGGGCAATCTGATCGACAACGCGATGGACGCGGCGCAGGGCACGGTCGGTGCGCGGGTGACCGTCACGGCCTTCACGGACGACTCCGGGCTGGTGCTGCGGGTCGCCGACACCGGCGCCGGGGTGGACCCGGCCCACGCGGAGGCGGTCTTCCAGCGCGGCTGGTCCACCAAACCGGCGGGACCCGGCGGCCGGGGCCTCGGTCTGGCTCTCGTACGCCAGGCCGTGAGCCGTCACGACGGCACGCTGACGGTGGCGGAGGCGGCCGGGGGCGGGGCGGAGTTCGAGGTACGGCTGCCATTGCCTACGGTGGCTTCGGACACCCCTGCCCCATCCGTGTCGGGGGCTGCCGAAGGATCGGCCCCGGCCACCGCCGAAGGGGCCCCCGCCGAGCCCGAGTCCGCCCAGCACGCCTTGCCTGGAGGCGACGTATGACCGCCGACCCCGCCGACCCCATCCGCGTACTCGTCGTCGAGGACGACCCGGTCGCCGCCGACGCGCACGTCATGTACGTCGGCCGGGTGCCCGGCTTCACGGCGGTCGGCAAGGCGCACACGGGCGCGGAGGCGCGCCGCGCCCTGGACCGTACGCCGGTGGACCTGCTGCTGCTCGACCTGCACCTGCCCGACGTGCACGGACTGCAGCTCGCCCGCTCCCTGCGCGCCGCCGGCTACCACGCGGACGTGATCGCGGTGACGTCCGCGCGGGACCTCGCGGTCGTACGGGAAGGGGTCTCGCTCGGCGTCGTCCAGTACGTCCTGAAGCCCTTCACCTTCGCCACCCTGCGCGACCGCCTGGTCCGGTACGCCGAGTTCCACGCGGCGGTGGGCGAGGCGAGCGGCCAGGACGAGGTGGACCGCGCCCTGGCCACCCTGCGCGCCCCGGGTCCGGCGGCGCTCCCCAAGGGTCTGAGCGCACCGACGCTGGAACGGGTCACCCGGGCGCTGCGGGACCGCGCCGAGGGCCTGACGGCGGCCGGGGTCGCGGAGTCGGTCGGCATCTCCCGGATCACGGCCCGGCGCTACCTGGAGCACCTGGTGGACTCGGGCCGGGCGGCGCGGGCCCCGCAGTACGGGCAGGTGGGGCGGCCGGAGTTGCAGTACCGGTGGGTGAAGGCCTGACCGGAGGCCGCGGGATCAGCGGCGACTCCCCGCGTACGACACGATCTGGCTCCCCAGCCCTACCACCGCAAGCCCTTCGACCACCGAGAGCACGAGCAGCCCCAGCCCTGCGACCTCGCCGCCGCTCCAGTACACGACGAGCCCGGCGAGCGGCACGAGGCAGAAGGCGAGCAGGTCGACCACGCACTGGACGGCTTTGCGTGATGCCCGGCGGGTATCGCCGCGATGGGCCGGCGCCCCAAGCCGAGGGTCTCCAACGCTGGAACAACAGCCGCCCCGCCCCACGCCTCACCCCCTCCCGACCCCCACCCCCGCAAACTGGGTCTTCAAAGTTGAGCGGTGCAGTCCTCTGCCGGCGCCTGCCTGGGTGCACCTCGACCACGAGAATGTGACACTTCAGCGCCGAGTGTCACATCCCTGCGAGTCACACGCCGGGCTCCGGCGCTCCTCGCACACCGCTCAACTTCGAGGACCCCGCAAACTCCCGAGCCCCCCACCCAGGCAACACCGCCCACATCCGCGTCCCACCCCCGGGTTCCCGAGCCTCCCCAAACCCCCACTCCCCACCACAAACCCGCACCACGCACCCCAACACCCGCAGCGCCGCCCGCCTCCGCGCATCGCAAGCCGCCGCCAGCCGCGGATGACCGTGCCGAGGATGCCCGTCGAAGAGGACCACCCTCAACGCCCCCTCCCGATAACGCAGCGACACATACACCTCGACATCCGGAGTGAACCGACAAGCACAAGCCGCCAGTTCAGCCACCACTTGAACCGCCGCCTCCGCCATCTCCTCCAGCTCATGCGTCTGTAGAACCACCCGCGTCGCCGCCCGCGCAACCCGCGAACTCGCCGCCCCGGCGGGCAACGTGAAGCTGTACGCGAGCGTGTCCGGGGTCGGCGGCGCCGACACCCCCATGTCGGTCGAGAGGGGACAGGCCGAAGCGGCCAACGATGCGGACATGACGAACTCCCTTGATCTACAGCGGTCTTGACGCGTGCGTACGGCCCAACCAGTGGCCTGTCTCCCTGGCACGACCCCGCCCCTCCCAGGGGAGGAGAACGCAGGCAGGCTCGCGCGATGCACTTCCGACGACGTCGGGCCGTAAGCGACTAGTCACTGACTGTAGAGCATGGTCGGAGTACATGTACTACTCTTTGAGGAAGATCCCGGTGGACCGATCACACACCCCGACGGCAGACTGACCCCGCCACACATCCGACCGGGAGGGGACACATGCCGCCCAGGAGCACGCCGACAGAGCGGCAGCGGCGACTCGGCGCGGAGTTGCGCAGGATGCGCGCCGCAGCCGGGATGACGACGGAGCACGCCGCCGGACTGCTCGGCGTCCCCCGCACGAACGTGCCCAACATGGAGTCGGGCCGCTCCGGCATCAGCGCCGACCGCGTCCGCACCCTGGCAAGCAACTACGGATGCACGGACGAGGAGTTCGTCGAGGCGCTGGCCACCATGACCGCCGGGCGCGAGAAGGGCTGGTGGGAGGCGTACCGGGGTCAACTCCCCGACGGCTTGCTTGATATCGCCGAGATGGAATGGCACGCGCGGCGAATGCGGATCGCGGTCACCGTGCACCTGCCGGGGCTGCTCCAGACCGAGGAACACGCCCGCGCCGTCTTTGAAGCCGTAATCCCACCCCTGCCCCAGTCCGACGTCGACGCACGCGTCGCCCACCGCGTCGACCGGCAACAGGTACTCGACCGCCCCGAGCCCCCACACCTCGACGTGATCCTCCACGAGGCCGCCCTCCGCATGGAGTTCGGCGGACCGGCCGTCGCGCGACGGCAACTGGAGCACCTGCTGCACATGTCCGAGCGCGAGACCGTGACCGTACGCGTCATCCCGTTCAAGGCGGGCAGCTTCCCCGGCGCCGGGCAGTCCGTCGTCTTCGCCGAGTCGACCGTCCCTCGCCTCGACACCGTGGAACTGGACAGCACACATGGCCCGGAGTTCATCGACACCGAGGCACAGTTGCACAAGTACCGGGCCCAGCTCGACGCCGCCGAGTCCGTGGCCCTCGCCCCCACGGCCTCAGTCGACTTCATCCGTACCCTCGCCGACGATCTCTAGGAGAACCCGTGCCCGACATCACCTGGGAAGACCCCTACTGCGGTGAAGGCGCCAACTGCTTCCGCATAGGCACCGACCAAAACAACAACGCCTACATCGCCATCGCCGGCCAAGAAGACCAGTACGTCACCGACACCCTCGAAGCCCTCCGTACCCTCATCCAGGACATCAAGGCCGGAAAGGCCGACCACCTCCTCTAGTACTCCAGCCGGACTTCTAGATTTTCCCTGGTCAACGGCCTGGCGGCAGGGAGTTCAGCGGGTGCGCGGCGGGTGCGGGACGGTCTTGCCGGGGCCGTCCCGAAAGCCGCTGCATCGGCCCTGGGCGGGCATGGCCGGCCTGTTCGGCCAGCCGCCAGCAATTCTTCCGTTCGATACCCGACAGCAGCCCGAGCGCGAAGGCGCGGGCGGTCGCGCGCGGCTCCACCTGCCGGAACCGGCCCGCGATCCGGGCCATGGCCTGGTCGAACATCGCTCGCCAACGGGCTGCGTCTACGCTGCGGCCCGCGGCCACGCACGATCTTCAGGAGTCCACACAACCCCCGATGATCCCGCGGTGGCCGTTCCCATTCTCACGCGGACCCAGCGCAAGATCGCGAGGTCACAACTCGGCTGGAGGCCCCGTGCCCCGGGATTTCCGTTTGACAGGAGGATGCCGGAGGTTTCCGCTTGATGGGAGGGCGCCGGCGCGCTGCGCTGCGCCTGTGTGTCGAACCGAAAGAGGCCGTTATGCAAACGGATCCGTCGCACTCGACTTCCGCACAGGTGGAGGGCGGTTCGGTTGTGGGGCTGTGGCGCTACCCGGTGAAGTCGATGCTGGGGGAGGAATTGAACGCGTCCGAGATCACGGAGTGCGGGCTGGTCGGGGATCGGCAATTCGCCATTGTCGATGCAGCGACGGGAAAGGTTGCGGGCGCGAAGAATCCGCACAAATGGGGCAATTTCTTCGATTTTCGCGCCGCGTACGTGGAGCCTCCGCGGGCGGGATCGAAGTTGCCTGTCGTCCGACTGACCTTGCCCGACGGGACTGCCGTGACGAGCAACCAGCCCCACCTGGCGCAGATCCTCTCCAAAGCACTCGGCCGGGAGGTCACGCTTGTGAGGGCGCGGGGCGAGGGAGAGTTGTCGGGCGCGACGGCCGAGGAGTACTGGCCGGACGTGGAGGGTCTCGACCACAGAGACACCGTGACCGAGTGGGAACTGCCGACGGGGACGTTTTTCGATCTCGCCGTCGTGCACTTGGTGACGACGGCGACGATCGACCGGCTGCGCGTGCTGTATCCCGAGGGGCGGTTCGAGGTTCGGCGGTTTCGGCCGAACATTGTCGTGGCAACCGACCCGGACGAGCAGGGCTTCGTGGAGAACGACTGGATCGGTCGCACGGTGGCGATCGGTGGCGAGGTCCGCTTGCGGATCACCGGCCCCTGCCCTCGCTGCGTCATGACCACGCTGCCGCAGGGCGACCTGCCGCGGGACGTCGGCATCCTGCGTACGGCAGCGCAGCACAATCAGGCGAATGTGGGGATCTACGCCGACGTTATCGCGGGCGGCGCAATCCGGCGTGGCGATCACGTCACGCTCGCGTGATTCGGATATGAATCACCGTAAATCCGGAGGAAGCGAACATGGGAGTGCGATCGGCTTCGCTCTACGAGCGGCTGGGTGGCATTTACAGCATTGCCACCGTCGTTGACGATTTCATCGATCGGATCATGGTTGACGATCGACTGAACGTGAATCCTCGCGTCGACGAGGCGCACCATCGCGTGTTGCCGCCGGGGTTCAAGTACCTGGTGACGGAAATGGTCGGTGAAGCGGCCGAGGGGCCGCAGCGATACTCGGGGCGCACGATGGAAGAAACCCATCGTGACCTGCTGATCACGGGCGACGAGTGGGAGGCGTTCATCGACGACCTCAACCAGACGCTCGACAAGTTTGAGGTGGCGCAGCAGGAACGGTCGGAGTTGCTCGCCATCGTCGAGAGCACCCGGGACGCCATCGTTGTCGGACCGGCGTCCTGAGCCGGAGGAAGCACCGGCCCTCGCCGCTGACGCCGAACCGACGCGGTACACCCAGCCTGCGGCGCCGACCCGATACGCCTGTGCGCCCCGGAGGTCCGCCACCTCCCCGGGGCACTGCTGAACCCGCCGAGCGCGTCCCCGAGCAGATGCCTTCACCGCCCCGGCCGCCGACCACTGCGGCCCTCTCGGCAAGCTCGTCAACAACCGGCTCGGCCTCCCGGCGACGACCGGAAATGCCTTCACCATGTCCGCGTACTACACCTTCAAGACCTACGACCAGCTCCCACCCCGCTGACCCGGCTCACCCACTTCTCACCCACCTGAGAAGGAACTCATCAGCCACACCTTGGTGTGACCATGCCGCTTAACTAGCTTTTACCCGCATGAGCCGCAGACCTCTCGCCGCCCTCTCGGTCACCGCCCTCGTCGCCGGCGGCCTCTGGTTCGCCGTGGCGCCGCAGGACCGGGCAGCCGCGACCGAATCAACCACCAGCGGCATCAACGCCCCCTACCTCTACCTCGGTTGGGGCAATCCCCCGTCCCCCACCAGAGTCATGTCGGCCACCGGCGCCACCCAGTTCACCCTCGCCTTCGTCCTCTCCGACGGCACCTGCACCCCGAAGTGGGACGGCGAGCGGGGGCTCAAGAACGGGACCGACGCGGCCGCCATCAAGGCCATCCGCAAGGCCGGCGGCGACGTCACCGTCTCCTTCGGCGGAGCCGGCGGCGCCAAGCTGGGCGAGAAGTGCTCGACATCCACCGCCCTCGCCGCCGCCTACCAGAAAGTCATCGACGCCTACGCCCTCCACTCCATCGACATCGACCTCGAATCCACCGAGTTCACCCGCGCCACCGTGCGCAAGCGCGTCGTCGGCGCCCTCAAGACCGTCAAGAAGAACAACCCCGGCCTCAAGGTGTACGTCACCTTCACCACCGGAACCGACGGACCAGGCACGAACGGCACCGACCTCATCCGCCGCGCCGCCGCCGCGCACCTCACCGTCGACGCCTGGACCGTCATGCCGTTCGACTTCGAACAAGGCACGACCGACACCGACATGCCCGCGGCCACCGAGTCATCCGTGAACGCCCTCAAGGACATCGTCGCCCACGCCTACGACGTGTCCTCCTCCACCGCCTACCGCCACACCGGCTTCTCCGCCATGAACGGCACCACCGACTCCACCGGCGAGACGGTCACCGTCGCCGGCTTCAGGAAGATGCTGACGTACGCCACGAAACACCACCTCGCCCGCGTCTCCGTCTGGTCCGTGAACCGCGACCGCGCCTGCGCCGAGGCCACCACCGACGCCGACGCCTGCAGCGGCATCGCCCAGACGGCGTACGCCTTCACGAAGGCGCTGGCGGGCTACACCGGCTGACCAGGGCCGGGGATGGGACGGGACGGGACGGGACAAGGATGGGACAGGACCGGAACGGACGGAAACGGATAGGGCCGCAAGGGCAAACCCGCATGTTCCCACAATCCGTGATTGTGGCCGAACAGGCCGTAGTCACCACTGTCCCGACCCCATACTTTGTGCGCGTGCACCGACCGCAGGCCCATCGGCCCACCCCGCCCTTCAACGCCCCGGCCGCCCGCAGGCTGAGGGCCGCGCTCGGCATGAGACCTGAGCACGTCGCGTACGGAATGAGAGCCTCGTACGGGCTGCCGTACGTCACCCCCGACCTCGTCACCGCCTGGGAACGCGGGACGGTCAGCCCCAGCGGACCCGAACTCACCGCGCTCGCCAGCGTGTTGTGGTGCTCGCCGGGTGAACTCGTCGGCGCGCCGCGCACCTTGCGCGAGCACCGCGTCTCGCGCGGCCTCGCCCAGGAGGACATCGCCCGTGCTGTCGGCCTCGAACTCCTGGCGTACCAGCGGATGGAGGAGGCCGACGAGTGGCGGGGCAACGACCGACAGTCGGCCCTGCTCGCCGACGCGCTCGAGTTGTCCCTGCGGGACTTCGTCACCGTCACGGGGCGCGACGGCAAGCTCGCCGAACTGCTGCGCGGCGCGGTGACGACGCGCCGGCAGGCGTACGTCCGTCCGGTCGGGAAGATGATCCCGCTGGACCGGCGCCTCCTGGAGGACGTCCTCCAGGAGATGCACACGGAGTACCAGGGGCAGACGGCCGCCACGCTCAGCTGGGGCGGCGGAGCGGCCACCGCCGACGCCGACGACTCCGGCCGCGACTTCCTCGACCGGATCGTCGATCATTTCTGGTCAATGGTCCAGAGAAACACGTACTGAGCCCCGGGCACGTACCGCGCCGGGGCGCCCCCGTGGGTCCGGGGCGCCCGCCCACACGTACGGCTCAGAACACCGACTCCGCCTCGTCCATCCGGTCCTTCGGCACCGTCTTCAGCTCCGTGACCGCCTCCGCCAGCGGCACCATCAGCACGTCCGTCCCCCGCAGCGCCGTCATCCGCCCGAAGTCACCCCGGTGCGCGGCCTCCACCGCATGCCATCCGAACCGCGTGGCGAGCACCCGGTCGTACGCGGTCGGCGTGCCACCGCGCTGCACATGGCCGAGAATGACCGGCTTGGCCTCCTTGCCGAGGCGCCGCTCCAGCTCGTACGCCAGCGCCGTACCGATGCCCTGGAAGCGCTCGTGGCCGAACTGGTCGATCTCGCCGTGGCCGTAGTCCATGGTGCCCTCGGCGGGGTGCGCGCCCTCGGCGACGCAGATGACCGCGAACTTCTTGCCGCGGGCGAAGCGCTCCTCGACCATCGCCACCACGTCGGCCGGGTCGAAGGGGCGCTCGGGCAGGCAGATGCCGTGGGCGCCGGCCGCCATGCCGGACTCCAGGGCGATCCAGCCCGCGTGCCGGCCCATGACCTCGACGACCATCACGCGCTGGTGGGACTCGGCGGTGGTCTTGAGGCGGTCCATGGCCTCCGTGGCCACGCCCACCGCCGTGTCGAAGCCGAAGGTGCGGTCCGTCGAGGAGATGTCGTTGTCGATCGTCTTCGGGACGCCGACCACCGGCAGACCCGCGTCCGACAGCATCCGGGCGGCGGTCAGCGTGCCCTCGCCGCCGATCGGGATCAGCGCGTCGATGCCGAACTCGCGGGCCATGTCCTGCGCGTTCTCGCAGGCCTCGCGGAGCCGGTCGCGCTGCAGTCGCGAGGAGCCGAGGATGGTGCCGCCACGGGCCAGAATGCCGCTGACCGCGTTGAGGTCGAGGGTGCGGTAGCGGCCGTCGAGCAAGCCCGCGTAGCCGTCCTCGAAGCCGATGACCTCGTCCCCGAAGTTGGTGACCGCTCGGTGCACGACCGACCGGATCACTGCGTTCAGGCCCGGGCAGTCGCCGCCTGCGGTGAGAACTCCGATACGCATCGTGCTGTGTCTCCTGCTCGCTGCTGGTTCGTGTGAGCCGGTCCGATTGTTTCACGGCGCGGAGGGCTCCGCCGATTCCCCCCACCCGGATCCGTCCGCCCTCCCGACCCCCGCTCCGGTCTCACCGGGGTGTCACCAGGGTGCCACCAGGGCGTTTGCCCTGACGGGCGCCTTAACCATCCTCAGAGGTATTGTCAAGAGGGTTCTGCTCACCCTGGTGGGCTATTTTGCCCAGCCCAAAAGATCCGGCACACCTCACCACACCTCAAGCCTCACCACACCTCAAGCCATGGATGGAGACCACGCGTGACCCGCAGCGTCTACGTGACCGGGATCGACCGCGGAGACGGCCGCCAGGTCGTCGAACTGGGGGTCATGGAGCTCCTGACTCGCCAGGTCGACCGGGTGGGTGTGTTCCGTCCGCTCGTCCACGACGGCCCGGACCGGCTCTTCGAACTGCTGCGCGCCCGCTACCGGCTGACCCAGGACCCGGCGACCGTCTACGGCATGGACTACCACGAGGCGTCCGCGCTCCAGGCCGAGCAGGGGGCGGACGAGCTGGTCTCCACCCTCGTCGACCGTTTTCATCGCGTCGCCCGTGACTACGACGTCGTCCTCGTCCTCGGCACCGACTTCGCCGACACCCAGTTCCCGGACGAGCTGGCGCTGAACGCCCGGCTGGCGAACGAGTTCGGCGCCTCCGTGATCCCGGTCGTCGGCGGCCGGGGGCAGACCGCCGAGTCCGTACGCGCCGAGACCCGCAACGCCTACCGCGCGTACGACGGGCTCGGCTGCGACGTGCTCGCCATGGTCGTGAACCGGGTGGCCCCGATCGACCGCGCCGACATCAGCGAGCGGCTCGACTCCCGCCTCCCCGTGCCCTGTTACATCCTCCCGGACGAGCCCGCGCTCTCCGCGCCCACCGTCGCGCAGATCACCCACGCACTCGGCGGCAAGGTGCTCCTCGGCGACGACGCGGGGCTGGCCCGGGACGCGCTCGACTTCGTCTTCGGCGGCGCGATGCTGCCGAACTTCCTGAACGCCCTGACCCCCGGCTGCCTCGTCGTCACCCCGGGCGACCGCGCCGACCTGGTCGTCGGTTCGCTCGCCGCGCACAGCGCGGGCACCCCGCCCATAGCCGGCGTCCTGCTCACCCTGAACGAGCGGCCCAGCGACGAGGTCCTCACCCTCGCCGCCCGCCTCGCCCCCGGCACCCCGGTGATCTCGGTGGCCGGGAACTCCTTCCCCACCGCGGCCGAACTCTTCACCCTGGAGGGGAAGTTGAACGCCGCCACGCCGCGCAAGGCGGAGACCGCCCTCGGCCTCTTCGAGCGGCACGTGGACACGAGTGACCTGCTGAAGCGCGTCTCCGCGCCGAGCAGTGACCGCGTGACGCCCATGATGTTCGAGCACAAACTCCTCGAACAGGCCCGCTCCGACAAGCGCCGCGTCGTGCTCCCCGAGGGCACCGAGGCCCGCGTCCTGCACGCCACCGAGGTGCTGCTGCGCCGGGGCGTGTGCGACCTGACACTGCTCGGCCCTGTCGACCAGATCCGCAAGAAGGCCGCCGACCTCGGCATCGACCTGGGCGGCTGCCAGCTGATCGACCCGGCGACCTCCCCGCTGCGCGACCGCTTCGCCGAGAAGTACGCCGCCCTGCGCGCCCACAAGGGCGTCACCGTCGAGCTGGCGTACGACGTCGTCGCCGACGTGAACTACTTCGGCACCCTGATGGTCCAGGAGGGCCTCGCCGACGGCATGGTCTCCGGCTCCGTGCACTCCACCGCCGCCACCATCCGGCCCGCCTTCGAGATCATCAAGACCAAGCCGGACACCAAGATCGTCTCGTCCGTCTTCTTCATGTGCCTCGCCGACAAGGTCCTCGTCTACGGCGACTGCGCCGTCAACCCCGACCCGAACGCCGAGCAGCTCTGCGACATCGCCATCCAGTCGGCCGCCACCGCCGAACAGTTCGGCGTCGAGCCGCGGATCGCGATGCTGTCGTACTCGACGGGTACGTCCGGGTCGGGCGCCGACGTCGACAAGGTGCGCGAGGCCACCGACCTGGTGCGGCTGCGGCGCGACGACCTGAAGATCGAGGGGCCGATCCAGTACGACGCCGCGGTCGAGCCGACCGTCGCGGCGACCAAGCTGCCGGACTCCGAGGTCGCCGGGCAGGCGTCCGTGCTGATCTTCCCCGACCTCAACACCGGCAACAACACCTACAAGGCCGTACAGCGCTCGGCCGGCGCCATCGCCGTCGGCCCGGTCCTGCAGGGCCTGCGCAAGCCCGTCAACGACCTGTCCCGCGGCGCGCTGGTACAGGACATCGTCAACACGGTCGCGATCACGGCGATCCAGGCCCAGACTCCGAACAAGGCATGACCTCCACCGTCCTCCACCCAGAAGGCACCTCCGCAGTGACCGCCACCCGCGTCCTCGTCCTCAACTCCGGCTCCTCGTCGGTGAAGTACCAGCTGCTCGACATGCACGACAGCAGCCGCCTCGCCATGGGCCTCGTCGAGCGCATCGGCGAGGGCACCTCGCGTCTGAAGCACACGGCGCTCACCACGGGCGAGACCCGCGAGACGAACGGCCCCATCGCCGACCACGCCGCCGCCCTCAAGACCGTCGCCGAGGAACTGGCCAAGGACGGGCTCGGCCTGGACTCCCCCGAGCTGGCCGCGATCGGCCACCGGGTGGTGCACGGCGGCAAGTCCTTCACCGCCCCGACCGTCGTCGACGACGCCGTCCTCGCCGAGATCGAGCGGCTGATCCCGGTCGCCCCGCTGCACAACCCGGCGAACCTCATCGGCATCCGTACCGCCCAGGCACTGCGCCCCGACCTCCCCCAGGTCGCCGTCTTCGACACCGCCTTCCACACGACGATGCCGGAGTCGGCGGCGCGCTACGCGATCGACGTGAAGACCGCCGACGAGCACCGCATCCGGCGGTACGGGTTCCACGGCACCTCGCACGCGTATGTGTCCCGGGAGACCGCGAGGCTGCTGGGCAAGGCGCCCGAAGACGTGAACGTCATCGTGCTGCACCTCGGCAACGGCGCCTCCGCCTCCGCCGTACGAAGCGGCCGCTGCGTGGACACCTCCATGGGGCTCACGCCGCTGGAGGGACTGGTCATGGGCACGCGGTCGGGCGACATGGACCCCGCGGTCATCTTCCATTTGACGCGTGTTGGCGGGATGTCCACGGACGAGATCGACACTTTGCTCAACAAGAAGAGCGGCCTGATCGGTCTGTGCGGCGACAACGACATGCGGGAAATCCGTCGCCGTGTCGACGAGGGTGACGAGCAGGCGCGGCTCGCCTTCGACATCTACATCCACCGCCTGAAGAAGTACATCGGCGCCTACTACGCGGTACTGGGCCGGGTGGACGCGATCGCCTTCACCGCCGGAGTGGGCGAGAACGCCGCCCCGGTGCGCGAGGCCGCGGTCGCCGGTCTGGAGGAACTCGGCCTGGCGGTCGACGCCGGCCTGAACGCGGTTCGAGGGGACGGGCCCCGGCTCGTCTCCCCCGAGGGCGCGCGGGTCGCGGTCGCCGTGGTGCCGACCGACGAGGAACTGGAGATCGCCACGCAGACCTACGCACTCGTGGGCGCGTCCCACGACCTCACCTGAGAGGCACCACGCCACCTCGTCCGGGCGGCACCGTGCCGCCTCACCTGAGCGGCAGCGCGCCCCTTTGTATCTTCCGCCAGACTGAATATTCCGTAGCGAAACAAACCGATAGGATCGCCCTATGCGCCGTTCGAAAATCGTCTGTACTCTCGGCCCCGCGGTCGACTCCCACGAGCAGCTGGTCGCGCTGATCGAAGCCGGCATGAACGTGGCCCGCTTCAACTTCAGCCACGGCACGCACGCCGAGCACCAGGGCCGCTACGAGCGGGTCCGGGCCGCCGCCGCCGAGACCGGCAAGGCCATCGGTGTCCTCGCCGACCTGCAGGGCCCCAAGATCCGCCTGGAGACCTTCGCCGAGGGACCCGTCGAGCTGGAGCGTGGTGACGAGTTCGTCATCACCATCGAGGACGTGCCCGGCAACAAGCACATCTGCGGCACGACCTACAAGGGCCTGCCGGGTGACGTCTCCAAGGGCGACCCGATCCTCATCAACGACGGCAACGTCGAGCTGAAGGTCGTCGAGGTCGACGGTTCCCAGGTCAAGACGGTCGTCATCGAGGGCGGTGTGATCTCGGACCACAAGGGCATCAACCTGCCCGGCACCGCCGTGAACGTGCCGGCGCTGTCCGAGAAGGACATCGACGACCTGCGCTTCGCCCTGAAGATGGGCTGCGACATGGTGGCCCTGTCCTTCGTGCGCGACGCGCACGACGTGAACGACGTGCACAAGGTGATGGACGAGGAGGGCCGCCGGGTCCCCGTCATCGCCAAGGTGGAGAAGCCGCAGGCCGTCGCCAACATGGACGCCGTCGTCGCGGCGTTCGACGCCGTCATGGTGGCCCGTGGTGACCTGGCCGTCGAGTACCCGCTGGAGAAGGTCCCGATGGTGCAGAAGCGCCTCGTGGAGCTCTGCCGCCGCAACGCCAAGCCGGTGATCGTCGCGACCCAGATGATGGAGTCGATGATCACCAACTCCCGCCCGACCCGCGCCGAGGCCTCCGACGTCGCCAACGCGATCCTCGACGGCGCCGACGCGGTCATGTTGTCGGCCGAGTCGAGCGTGGGCGCGTACCCGATCGAGACGGTCAAGACGATGTCGAAGATCGTCGTGGCGGCCGAGGAAGAACTCCTCTCCAAGGGCCTGCAGCCGCTCGTCCCCGGCAAGAAGCCGCGCACGCAGGGCGGTTCGGTCGCCCGCGCCGCCTGCGAGATCGCCGACTTCCTCGGCGGCAAGGGCCTGGTCGCCTTCACCAAGTCCGGCGACACCGCCCGCCGCCTGTCCCGCTACCGCGCGGCCCAGCCCATCCTGGCCTTCACCACGGACGAGGGCACCCGCAACCAGCTCGCGCTGAGCTGGGGCGTCGAGTCCCACGTCGTGCCGTTCGTGAACAGCACCGACGAGATGGTCGACCTCGTCGACCAGGAGCTCCAGAAGCTCCGCCGCTTCGACGACGGCGACGTCGTCATCATGACCGCCGGCTCGCCCCCCGGCGTCCCCGGCACCACCAACATGGTCCGGGTGCACCACCTGGGCGAAAGCGGCCGCACCGTCTGACCCACGGTCCCCGTGCCCGTACGCCGCTGAGGGCGCCTCCTGTGACAGGGGGCGCCCTCAGTGTGTTGCGGCTCCCGGACGGGTCTTGTGTGTGACCGGCCGTCAGCCGGTCGTGTACTGGTGCAGCCCGGGTACGGTCAGCGTTCCGCCGAACTGACCGGCCTGTACGACCTTCACCTTGGTGAAGTAGATCGTCGGGATGTTCAACGGCGGGGGGTTGTCCGGGGTGAACGTGACCGGGAGCAGACCGAGCAGGTTGCCCGAGATGCTCTCCGTGTACATGATCGTCTTGCCGTCGGTGATGGTGGACTTCGAGCCGCTGGCCGCCTGCACGTGGTACGTCTTGCCGGTCAGCTTGTCGTTCACCGTCTGGTGCAGATCGCCAATTTCCGTGCCGTCGGAGATGACGTACTTCAGGACCTTCTTGACGGTGCCGCCGGCGGTGCGCACCTTGACGATGCCCTGGTAGTCGGCGCCCTTGAGCAGCAGCGAACTGGCGTTCAGATACCAGGGGTCGTCGGGCAGGGCGATCGCGTTGTCGACACCGCCCGTCTCGTCCGTGGCGGCCGGACAGTTCGCCGGGTCCACGCTGGAGCTCGCGGACGGGCTGGGCGACGAGGTGGCCGCGTCCGTGACCGCCTTCGTGGTGACCTCGGCCGCCTTGGACGCCGTGTCGGTCGTGTCCTTGACGGTGTTCTTGACCGTGTCGGTGACCTTGTCGGTGGTGTCCTTGACCGTGTCGGACGTGCCGCTCGTACCCGTGCTGCCCGTGGTCGCACTCGCCGAGGCGGACGCGGAGGCGGTCGCAGTGGGGGTGGCCGTGGCACTCGCCGTGGAGTCGCTGCCGCCCGTCAAGATGCCCGTGATCGCGTTGCCGATGGCACCCAGCACGTCGCCACCACCGCTGCTCGCGGACGCCGACGGGGTCGCCGTGGCCTGCTGACCGCTGCTGCTCTGGGCCGATTTGCTCGCGGAGGTCGCGGACGGCGTCGGAGTGGACCCGGCCTTGTCGTCGGAACCTGAATCCGACGAAGAGGTCGTGCCCGAGGACGCGGTGGCCGCAGGGGTCGGCTCCGTCGTGTCGGTGGACGCGGAGGCGCTCGCCGAGGAAGAGGAAGACGGAGAGGAAGAGGAGGAAGAGGAGGGTGACGGGCTGGCCGACGCGCCCTTGCCGTCAACGGCCTCGACGCACGCCTGGTACTCCTCCGCCGTCATGGTCTTGGACGACGCGTGGTCGTCGGCGCGTGCGAGCGTCGGCGTGAACCCCATACCCATGAGGACCGCGGTCGGCATCGCCGCGAGGGCCACGGCCTTTCCCGCGGGCACATGGAACCTGGTGAACAGCGGCTTCCTCGGGGCCGCGTGCCGCGGGCCGGTTCTCACACGGAACTCGTCCTCGTCAGTCCCGTGGATCGCCTCGTCAGCCGGCACTGTGCCTCCCGTTCGCCCCGTTCACCGGGCTCGTTCCTGACAGGTCCTTCGGCTCGCCCGGCTCGTCGGCGTCCGTGGTGAACACCGCACCCTCGCTGTAAGAGGCCGCAGAGGTAGTGGTATCACCCTCGGGGGCCGCCTCCTGCGGAGCGCCACCCGCCTCCGCACCGGCGTCCTTCGACTGCTCCTCCGGCGGCACACCCGGCATCCACGACACCGCCATCGCACCGCCGATGAGGGCGAGCAGGAACCCCATGAGGAAGCCGCCGAAGTTGGAGACGGGGAGGGACACCAGCCCCAGCAGGATCGCCGCGACGCCCGCGAAGGTGCGGACGTGCTTCTGGAACCACAGGCTGATGCCCAGGACAACCAGCAGCACACCGATGATCAGCGACCCGGCGCCCGCGGTGGTGGACATCGCCAGCGTCAAGTGACCGATCTGCAGATGCGCGTACGGGAAGTACATGATCGGAAAGCCACCGAGCAGGATGAACAGGCCGGCCCAGAACGGGCGATTGCCCCGCCAGGCGCGGAACTGCAGCCTCCGGCGGGTGAACTGGCCGGGTGCGGCAGGAGTCTCGGCGCTCATGGAAAACAGCTCCCTGGTGCGGCGTTGCTGTGGTGGTGAGTTGTGAAGCGTGTGAAGGCGGAGCCTTCCTAGAGGACGGGCGGGGGCGCCACCGGCTCCCCCGCCCGTCACCGAGTGCCTAGTAGCACTCGCTGCCGTTCGCCGACAGCGACATGTGCAGACCGGGCAGCGTGAAGGTTCCGGCGGTGGTCGCCCACGCCGTCTGCTTCACGTCGTACAGGTCCGCCGACGTGGCCTGCTGGGCGAAACCGTACGGGTTCGCCTGCTGCTGCTTGACCTCGTCGGCCTTGACCTTGGGGCCCTTGGTGATACTGCCGGCACCCACACCGATGTCCATGCCGTTGAAGACGGCCTTGGACGTGCCGAGGTCCTCGACGTCGATGTACAGGTTCGAGGCCGTGACCTGCTTGCTCTCGTCCTGGCTGTCGCCTGCCTTCAGCGTCAGGGTGACGGACCCGAGCAGCGGGATGTTCGGCGTGACGACGGACTGGCACATGTTCTGGATGCGGGCATCCGTGAACGCCGACACCGCGACGGGGTGAAGCGTCTGCTTACCGGCGAGGGTGTACCCCGAGTCGACCGCGCCGTACTGCGAGAAACCCTCACCGTGCAGGTAGTCCGCACTGACCTTGAACGACTGCCCCGACACACTGAACGACGCGGCGAGAGCGCCCTGCGCGAGGGCGACACCTATCGCTGCCGTGGCGGCCACGCTGGGCACCATGACCACAGCGAACCGCTTCCATCTGGTCCCGCCACGCACCTGGGACTCCATATTTCCTCCTTCTCGGACGTACATCTCCTGGCCCTGACTGCCCCGTATCAGCGGCTCAGCCGGGCAGGGATGGGAGAAGTGCTACGTCCTCGGGAAGGAGAGCGCCCGTACTTCCCGGGCGCCAACTGCGCCCGAACTCACCGGCGATCACCCCCGAGCGACAACCACTGGTCGCGCCTGACACACATCACGCACAACCTGCTGGACAGGCTCCGCCGAGCGGCAGAGACCCCCCTGTCCAAGAGGCGGCTCCAATGCCGCCGCCCCTACCCGGTGGGGACCCAGAAAACCCCTTGACCCGATTGGCTGTCGGGGTAGGGGGGAATGGACCGAGCGTCGCCGATCGTGGTGCATTCTCGCCGCCCGCACAAGGGGGTTCGTTACTGGCTAGTAACGGGCGGATAACCGAACAACGACCCACCGGTATCGGTCGGCAACTCAGGGTGGCACCAAGGGCGACGGCAAAGCGGCCGATCCCTGGGCAGAATCCGACAGATCAACGCCTCTGACTTACTCCAAGTAACAGCGGCCGCGTTTACCAAGATTTGGTAAAGCGCGGCCACTTGCCGCCCTCTCGGCAAATCTTTCACCTGGGCAACACAAGCCCCGGCGTTTAGGGACAGGTCAGAACCCCCGCCGGATCCCCGTCCGGATCACCCGTCAGAACAGGGCTCTGGCCAGCGCCCTGCGTGCCGCGGTCACCCGCGGGTCGTCGGCGCCGACCACCTCGAAGAGCTCCAGCAGCCGCAGCCGTACGGCATCACGGTCGTCACCCGCCGTGCGCTGCACCGTCTCGATGAGCCGCCCGAACGCGTCTTCGACATGCCCGCCCACCAGGTCCAGGTCCGCCGCCGCGATCTGCACCTGTACGTCCTTGGGCTTCTCGGCGGCGTCCTTGCGCACCTGGAGCGGGTCGGCACCCTGCACCCGCTGCAGCAACTCGGCCTGGGCGAGGCCGAGCTTGGCCTCCGTGTTGCCCGGGTCGTCACTCAGCACGTTCTTGTACGCCTGCACGGCACCGCCGAAGTCACCCGCGTCCAGTGCCTGTACGGCGGCCTCAAGGAGCGCGTCGTACGGGCCGGCCGGCACCTCGGGCGCCGCCTGGGCGCCGCCGGGCTCGGCGTCGGGGTCGACGGCCAGACCGGTGAGGCCGAAGCGCTGCTCGGCGACCTGGACGAGCTGGTCGAGGGTCTCCCGGATCTGGGCCTCACCGGCCGCCCCCTGGAAGAGCGGCAGCGCCTGCCCCGCGACAACGGCGAACACCGCCGGGATCCCCTGGATCCCGAACTGCTGCATCAGCATCTGGTTGGCGTCGACGTCGATCTTGGCAAGGACGAACCGTCCGTTGTACTCGACGGCCAACCGCTCGAGCACCGGGCTCAGCTGCTTGCAGGGCTCGCACCACTCGGCCCAGAAGTCGATGACGACGGGAACCTCGGTGGACCGCTGCAGTACATCGCGCTCGAACCCCGCCTCGTCGACATCGATGACGAGGCTGGCGGGAGACACGGCCCCGCCTCCGCCGCCCTGCCTGGCCGCTTCGGCGCGCGCCTGCTCCGCCTTCGCCTTGGCCTCCTGGGCCGCCTTCACCGCGGCGAGGTCGACGACTCCGCTCATGGACATGTTCCGTGGCTGCATGAGTACATCCTCCCCCTTCCTCGCGCACGTGTGAAAAACGCTGTGAAAGCCGGTCCGCTTTACGACGCGACCCGACTCGATCCGTGCTGTCGGGCGCCGGGTCCCCACCTGGCGCCAGTGGTTGTCGCCCGCCCACGAGTCACCGCGTACGAGCTTTCGCTACGACTCGTAGCGTAACTGCCCCGGGGCTCCCCTGTCCGCCATCCCCCGGTGATCTCCCTCACGGCTTCACACAACCGCCTGATGTGCTCGGTGGGGGCGGCGGATAGGGTCCTGACATGCAGAGTCGCACTTCCGCCCCCCGTACGGGGCGCCCGCGCAGCGCCGCCGCGGACGCCGCGATCCTGGAGGCGACGCGCGCGGCGCTGGTCGAACTGGGCTGGTCCAAACTGACGTTGGGGGACGTGGCGACCCGGGCCGGGGTCGCCAAGACGACCCTCTACCGTCGCTGGGCGGGCAAGAACGAGCTCGTGGTCGACGCGGTGGCCGTCCTCTTCGACGAACTGGAGCTCCCCGACCGCGGCAGCCTCGCCGCCGACATCGAGGGCGTGGTCCTCCAGTTCGCGGCACTCCTGAACCGCCCGGAGACCAAGACGGCCCTGATGGCGGTCGTCGCCGAGTCCACCCGCGACGAACCGCTGCGCGAACGCATCCGCACGTCCATCGTCGACCGTCAAAAACGCCTCGTCCTGGAGGGCCGGGCCCGCGCCACCGCCCGCGGCGAGCTCCCGCCGGAGCCCGACCCCGACACCGCCGCCCGCACCGCGGACCTCATCTTCGACGTCGTCGCGGGCGCGGTGGTGCACCGCACCCTGGTCAGCGCGGAACCGGCGGACGAGGAGTGGGTCCGCGCGTTCACCAGGGTCCTGCTGCTGGGTTTGACGGGCGCGACGAACGAGCCCTGATCCGGACCGCAGCCGAAGAACGCACCCGGGGTCCGGGGCACAACCCCAGGGGGTCAGAAACCCGCCGGTTCCGTGTACACCCCCCACTCCTCCCGGAGGGCATCGCAGATCTCTCCCAGCGTCGCCTCGGCCCGCACCGCGTCCAGCATCGGCGTGATCATGTTGGACCCGTCCCGCGCGGCGGCGAGCATCGCGTCCAGGCAGGCGCGCACCCGCGCCTCCTCACGACCGCCCTTGCGCACCGCGAGCTCCCGCACCTGCTCCCGCTCCACCTCATGGCTGACCCGCAGGATCTCCAGGTCCCCGGTGACGGAGCCGTGGTGGACATTGACCCCCACCACCCTCTTGTCGCCCTTCTCCAACGACCGCTGGTACTGGAACGCCGACTCGGCGATCTCCCCGGTGAACCAGCCGTCCTCGATCCCCCGCAGGATGCCGGAGGTGATCGGCCCGATCGGGTGCTGCCCGTCGGGATGCGCCCGCAGCCCCCGCTCCCTGATCTGCTCGAAGATCTTCTCCGCGTCGGCCTCGATCCGGTCGGTCAGCTGCTCGACGTACCAGGAACCGCCCAGCGGATCGGCCACGTTGGCGACGCCGGTCTCCTCCATCAGTACCTGCTGGGTACGCAGAGCGATCTCGGCCGCCTGCTCGCTCGGCAGCGCCAGCGTCTCGTCCAGCGCGTTCGTGTGCAGCGAGTTCGTCCCGCCCAGCACCGCCGCGAGCGCCTCCACCGCCGTACGCACGACGTTGTTGTACGGCTGCTGCGCCGTGAGCGAGACACCGGCGGTCTGGGTGTGGAAGCGCAGCCACTGCGCCTTCTCCGACTTCGCCCCGTACACGTCCCGCATCCACCGCGCCCAGATCCGCCGCGCCGCGCGGAACTTGGCGATCTCCTCGAAGAAGTCGACGTGCGCGTCGAAGAAGAAGGAGAGACCGGGAGCGAAGACGTCCACGTCGAGCCCGCGCGAGAGTCCCAGCTCCACGTACCCGAACCCGTCGGCCAGCGTGTACGCGAGCTCCTGGGCGGCCGTGGAGCCCGCCTCCCGGATGTGGTACCCGGAGACGGACAGCGGCTTGTACGCGGGGATCTTCGCGGCGCAGTGCTCCATCAGGTCGCCGATGAGGCGCAGGTGCGGCTCGGGCTGGAAGAGCCACTCCTTCTGCGCGATGTACTCCTTGAAGATGTCGGTCTGCAGCGTGCCGTTCAGGACGGACGGGTCGATGCCCTGCCGCTCCGCCGCCACCAAGTACATGCAGAAGACCGGGACCGCCGGCCCGCTGATCGTCATCGACGTCGTGACGTCACCCAGCGGGATGTCCTTGAAGAGGACCTCCATGTCGGCCGCCGAGTCGATCGCGACCCCGCAGTGCCCGACCTCGCCGAGGGAGCGCGGGTCGTCGGAGTCGCGCCCCATGAGGGTCGGCATGTCGAAGGCGACCGACAGTCCGCCGCCGCCCGCGGCGAGGATCATCTTGTAGCGCTCGTTCGTCTGCTCGGCGTTCCCGAACCCGGCGAACTGGCGGATCGTCCACGTACGCCCTCGATAGCCGGTCGGGTACAGCCCACGGGTGAAGGGGTACTCGCCGGGCCATCCGATCCGCTCGAAGCCGTCGTACCTGTCCCCCGGCCGCGGCCCGTACACCGGGTCCACGGGGTCACCGGAGAGCGTGGTGAAGTCGGCCTCACGCTTGCGCGAGGTGTCGTACCGGGCCTGCCAGCGTCGGCGGCCCTCTTCGATGGCGTCAGCGTCCATACCCTCGAATTTACTAGGACGTCCTAGTAAATGTCGATGCCCGACGCGCAGCGGCTGATGTGATTGACCGCCACGGACCACTCCCGTGGCGGTACGGGTCACACCTTGACGACCGCGGGAGAGTCCTCCGCGATCTTGGACTCCAGCTCCTGAGTGACCTTGCGCTCCACGAAGAACGCGGCCGTCGGAACGGTCCCCGCGAGCAGCACCCACAGCTGCTTGCCGACCGGCCACTTCGCCTTGGAGCCCAGGTCGAAGGCGAAGACCAGGTAGACGACGTACAGCCAGCCGTGCGCGATTCCGACGATGCGGGTGAAGTCCCCGGCACCGTTCATGTCGAGCACGTACTTGGCGATCACACCGAGGGTCAGCAGGACCAGCAGCACACCGGTGACGTAGGCCATCACGCGGTAGCGGGTCAGCACGCTCTTCTTCATGCGTACGAGCGTAACGACCCCTTTTGCACGATCTTCAGGCACCCCTGGGTCTGGGCCTACTCCTCGTCGAAGTCACTCGCGGCGATGCGCAGGGGCCGCAGCATCGCGAAGATCTCCGCGCACTCCTCGGCGTCGTAGACCCCGAGCCCGAAGTCCATCGCCATCAGGTCGCGGGTCGCCGCGTCGCAGACCTCGCGGCCCTTCTCGGTGATGGAGGCGAGCGTGCCGCGCCCGTCGTTGGGGTTGGGCCGCTTGTCGACGAGCCCGGACCTCACCAGGCGGTCCACGGTGTTCGTGACGGACGTCGGGTGCACCATGAGCCGCTCGCCGATCTTGGACATCGGGAGCTCGCCGGCCTTGGAGAAGGTGAGCAGGACCAGTGCCTCGTAGCGTGCGAAGGTCAGTCCGTACGGCTTGACGACCGCGTCGACCTCGGCGAGCAGGATCTGGTGTGCGCGCATGATCGAGGTGATCGCGGCCATGGACGGCACGGATCCCCAGCGCTGCTTCCAGTGTTCGTCGGCGCGGGCGATGGGATCGAAGGCAAGGCTGAGCGGCTTCGGCACGGCACAAAACCTTACCCGCCGGTCACATCGTGGTCAGCCCCGTCTCGCCTTTCGGTCCCGGCCCCCAGGGGGACCCGCGCCCCTTACGGACGCTGTTGGCACATCCGGTGCGGCCGGGTAGGCGGCCGCGGGAATGTGACACTCGCCGCCCAAGTGTCACATTCTCCGGGCCACACCCCCATGGCCCCCGGGGCACCGGCCAGACCGCCCACCACGCCGACCGGGATTCGCCAACAGGTTCGCCCCGGGGTCAGCCGCGAGGTGTGCGGCGTAGGTGGTGGCGGACGGCTCGTTGGGCTACGGGGCCGAGGGTGTCGAGGGCGGTGACCAGGGCCGCCAGTTGCTCCAGGGCGTCGAGGGCGGCCCGGGAACCCGCGGGGTCGACCCCCTCGTACAGCTCGATGCCGACGAACGACGCGGTGACGGCCCGCGCCAGCCCGGCCGGATCGGTGAACTCTCCGAAGGGGGTCGGCGCGAGCACCCGCACCAGGACCTGTTCGATCTCCGTGATCCACAGATCCAGCCCCGCCGTGGTGGCGGGAGCGAGACGCGCGTCCGTCTGCGCGCCGGCGAGCAGCTGGCCGAGCACGGCGACGTGCCCCTCCTCCCGCTCCACCTCGTGCATCTCCCGCCCGAACGCGAGGAGTTCGGCCAGCGACCCGACCTCGGCCAGACGTTCCCGGTAGATCGCGACCCGCTGCTCGGCCCCGTACCGGACCGCGGCCGACAGCAACTCGTCGACGGAACCGAAGTGGTAGAAGACAAGGGCCTGGTTGACCCCGGCGGTCGCGGCGATCGTACGGGCCGAGGTCTTCGCGATCCCCTGCTCGGCGAGCGTCCGCAGCGCGCCCTCCAGGAGCTTCGTCCTGGTCGCCTCGCTCACGCGCGCGCCTCCTCGCGGACGGGCCGCAGCCCGGGCCGGACCCCGCGTGCACGGACGTCGGTGTACGTCGTCCGGAAGGTGCCCTCGTAGCCGAAGAGCGGGCCGAAGTGGCGGTTCACGACCCGGACTTGGATGCGGAAGCGGCCCGTGGAGTCGTCGAAGGACTCGCGCACCTCGGCGTCGGCGCCGATGAGTTCGGGGACGCGCACGTCCACCGGGCCCTCCCGGAAGCGGTGTTCGCCGGAGCGGATCAGCAGGGAACCGTCGGGCTCGGCGCGGAAGTGCAGGTCGCTGGCGAGGTGCTGGTGGGTGCCCAGGTAGTCCAGGACACGGTCGCCCCTGGGGCTCAGCACCATCTGGGCGTCGAAGCGGCGGGAGCGGCCAGGCAGGTCGAAGGTGCGCACGAACGTCACCGTCTCACGGCCGAAGGTGTCGGCGTACGGCACGTTCTCGATCATGAAGGGGACGTTGCGTCCCGCGCGCGGGACGAGGATGTGGCGGGTGCCGCCGAGAGCCAGGAACGGCTTCACGAAGCCCCTCCCGTGCCAGACGCGCTCCATGACGCCGTGGCCGGTGCACGCCTCCCCGCCTGCCAGGCCCACGGAGAAGCGCCGCCGCAGCTCGGGGTGGAGGCGTTCGAAGTCGGCGCCCATCGCGGTGCGGAAGATGGAGGGCGTCACCGCTGCTCCAGGGTGACGAGGACACGCGGGGCACGGACCTGCGCGAGAGGGGTGCGCAGACAGCGGCGGGCGGCCGGGGTGCCGGGTCCCGGGGGCGCGAAGAGGGCCAGGAGGACGGCGAGGACGGCCAGTACCGGCGTCGAGTAGAGGGCGAGCGGCACCAGCGGGCCCGCCATGTCCACGAGCGCGCCGCACACCATCCCCGAACAGGCGGCCAGGAGGACGAGAGCCCGGACGGCCGACTCGGCGAGCCAGTGACGCAGCGCCCGCTCCGGTGTGATCCCCCGCTCCAGCCAGAGCCGCAGCCGGTCGAAGGACCAGGCGGTGGCCCAGCCGATGAGGGGGCGGAAGAGGAGCCGGTCGGCCACGGCTCCGAAGCGGCCCCAGCGCGGGCGGTAGTCGTACCCGGTGAGGAAGCGGACGCCGTCGGCGACGGGGACGTAGCGCCAGTAGCCGCTGCCCTCGGCGAGCAGGGAGAGCGGGTGCGGGGAGGCGAAGCGCAGGGCGGAGGTGCGGGTGCCGTCGGGACGCTCCTTCTCCCCGGCGGAGACGCCCGTCCCGGTGACGGTCAGGAAGGGCAGCACGCGCGTGGCGTAACGGAAACGCTGGGGCTCGCCCTCAATGGGCGGGAGGTGGTCGATGGAGGTGAATCTCAGGTCCCAGCGCTGGTGCTGGGCGGGGTCCTGCGTCCGTGTCCACAGGTCGTCGAGATCGCCTCGTATATGTACCTCTACGTAGAGCCCCACTGCCGAACCCCCAGATCACTGACCCTTTTTGAGCGATCGCTCAATCGGCCGTTCCTGAGATTAGCGGGGTTTGAGCGATCGCTCAAACAACCGGGAGCGAAAAACCCCGGCCCACTGGGCCGGGGTTTCGGGGCCTTCCTACCGAAGTCCTACGCGGACAGGTGCCGCTCCACCGTCTCCACCTTGGAGGTCAGACCGTCCGTCACCCCGGGGCGGATGTCCGCCTTCAGGACGACGGAGACGCGCGGCGCCCGTGCCTCGACGGCGGCGACGGCGCGCTTGACCACGTCCATCACCTGGTCCCACTCCCCCTCGATGGAGGTGAACATGGCGTCGGTGCGGTTCGGCAGCCCCGATTCACGGACGACCCGGACGGCGTCGGCGACGTACTCCCCCACATCCTCGCCGACACCCAGGGGCGTCACGGAAAAGGCGACGATCATGAGGACTTCACGACTCCCTCGCGGCGGGCACGGGTGGCGATGACCGCGTCCTCGCTCTCCCGCCGGAGCTTGCGCTCGGCGAAGAAGCCGCCGGTGGGCAGCACGGAGAGGACGAAGTAGAGGAGCCCGGTGCCGGCGCTCCACTTGGTGCGGTTCCAGGCGTCGGCCCAGAAGATCACGTACAGGATGAAGAGGACGCCGTGGATGGAGCCCATGACGGGCACCGCGTTGAAGTCCGTGGTCCGCTTCAGCACCGAGCAGAGGAGCAGCAGCAGGAAGGAGACGGCCTCGGGGGCCGAGACCAGGCGGAGGCGGCGGAGGGCGGTGGCGGTCTTTAGGTCCACGGGTCACCTTCGGTGGGAGATTCGCTTTCGGCGGGACGCCGCTTTGTGAACGTAAGCACAAACGTCCCCCATTGTGGCACCCGGACCCGGGCGCCCCCGTCCCGGGGTGCGGGACCGGTGTGCCCGCTTGGCCCCTAAGGGTCCGTTCAGGGGTGAGATCCGCCATGGACCCTGTCCGCGCTCCCACCCGGCCGCTACCTTCACCACGTGGCGATGTTCCGACTTCAAGGCAGCAAGATGCTGGCCGTCGACATGACCGGGGACGCCGTGAAGGCGAAGAACGGCTCGATGGTCGCGTACGACGGTCAGATGGCGTTCAAGAAGCTGAGCGGCGGTGGTGAGGGGATCCGTGGGATGGTGACGCGGCGCATCACCGGCGAGCAGATGACGGTGATGGAGGTGAAGGGGCACGGGACCTGCTGGTTCGCGGACCGGGCCTCCGAGATCAACCTGGTGAACCTCCAGGGGGACAAGCTGTACGTCGAGTCGAGCAATCTGCTGGCGACCGACGCGGGCCTCAGGACGGGCACGTCCTTCACGGGGCTGCGCGGCGCCTCGCAGGGCAACGGGCTGTTCACGACCACCGTCGAGGGCCACGGCCAGGCGGCGATCATGTCCGACGGCCCGGCGGTGGTGCTGCGCGTCAGTTCCCAGTACCCACTGACGGTCGACCCGGGGGCGTACATCGCGCACCAGGGCAATGTCCGGCAGTCCTTCCAGGCCGGCGTGACGTTCCGCACGTTCATGGGCGAGGGCGGCGGTGAGGCCTTCCAGATCCGTTTCGAGGGCGACGGACTGGTCTACGTACAGCCCAGTGAGCGCAACACGATCGCGGGGGACCTGTGACATGCCGTTCCGCGAAGTGAACTCCAAGATGATCGAGGCGACGGTCCTGCCCGGGCAGCGCCTGTTCAGTCAGCGCGGCGCGATGCTCGCCTACAAGGGCGAGGTCTCCTTCACGCCCAACGTTCAGGGCGGCCAGGGCGGGATCATGTCGATGATCGGCCGCCGGGTCGCCAATGAGGCCACCCCGCTGATGACCGTCGAGGGCAGCGGCACGGTCTTCTTCGGGCACGGCGGCCATCACATCCAGGTGATCAACCTCTCGGGCGACACCCTGTACGTCGAGGCGGACCGGCTGCTGGCCTTCGACGGCACCCTCCAGCAGGGCACGATGTTCCTCGGCTCGCAGGGCGGGGTCATGGGCATGGTCCGCGGCCAGGTGACGGGCCAGGGGCTCTTCACGACCACCCTCAAGGGGCACGGCGCGGTGGCCGTGATGGCGCACGGGGGCGTGATCGAGGTCCCCATCTCCCCGCAGCGCCCGGTCCATGTCGACCCGCAGGCGTACGTGGCGCACCACGGTGACGTGCGCAACAAGCTGTCCACGGCGCTCGGCTGGCGCGACATGGTGGGCCGCGGCTCGGGCGAGGCGTTCCAGCTGGAGCTGAGCGGCAGTGGTGCGGTGTACGTCCAGGCCTCGGAGGAGAAGTTGTGAGCCCTTACGGAACTCCCGGCGGCGGGTATCCGGGCGGCGGGACTCCGGGCGGCCCGGTGATCCACGACCCGATGACCCTGCCCGTCGACGACAACGTCAACAAGTACACCTTCTGCGTGGAGCTCAAGGGGAGCCAGTGGTTCCTGCAGAAGGGCAAGATGATCGCCTACTACGGGTCGATGGAATTCAACGGCATCGGGCACGGCCGCCTCGACCGTCTGGTCCGTACGTCGTTCCATTCGCCTCTGCACGCGAGCGACTGGGTGGTGGCGGAGGGCTCGGGCAAGATGCTCCTCGCCGACCGGGCCTTCGACGTGAATTCGTATGACTTGGACGACGGCAACCTGACCATTCGCTCGGGCAACTTGCTCGCTTTTCAGCCAAGTCTCGCGCTCAAGCAGTCGATCGTGCCGGGCTTTCTGACATTGATCGGAACCGGCAAGTTCGTCGCGGCCTCCAACGGTCCGGTGGTGTTCATGGAACCTCCCATCCGGGTGGATCCGCAAGCGCTTGTCGGCTGGGCCGACTGCCCGTCCCCGTGCCATCACTACGACCACGGGTACATGACGGGCCTCATGGGCGGTCTACGTGCACTGACAGGCCTCGGCGGGGCCTCCGGAGAGGAGCACCAGTTCGAGTTCGTGGGGGCCGGCACCGTGCTGCTCCAGTCCACGGAAGTACTCATGGCCGAGCAGGCCACGGGGGCGGTTCCGCACGAGCCGGGAGTGCCCGGCGGCGGCGGGGTACCAGGTCACCAGGGGCAGCACGGTCAGCAGGCCGGCGCACCGCGTCTTCCCGGACAGCTCGGGGACCTCCAGCGTCGCTTCGGTCTGTGAGCGGTAGTCTGCGGAGTGTGACATCGAACGCGTGCACGCAGTCACACCACCCTCACTAGTTCGCTTTTCAACATCTTAGGTAGACTTCACTTATGGAGACCGAGACGGCCACGCGCTGGCTGACCGATGCGGAGCAGTGCGCCTGGCGCACCCACCTGGAGGTCAACAGGCTGTTGACGTACCAGCTCGAAAGGGACCTGCAGCCATTCGGGCTGACGATGAACGATTACGAGATCCTGGTGAACCTCTCCGAGTCGGAGGGCTTCCGGCTGCGGATGAGCGACCTCGCGGCCGCCACCCTCCAGTCGAAGAGCCGGCTCTCGCACCAGATCACCCGCATGGAGAACGCGGACCTGGTCCGGCGCGAGAACTGCGAGTCCGACCGCCGGGGACTGTTCGCCGTCCTCACCGACCACGGCATGGAGACGATGAAGAAGGTCGCCCCGCACCACGTGTCGTCCGTGCGCAGGCACTTCATGGACCTGCTCTCCCCCGAGGCCCTGGAAGACCTGCACAAGTCACTGCTGCCGATCGCGGAGCATCTGCGGGGGCAGCGCGGTAAGCCGTAGCGCTCCGCCGGGTGCGACAGGGGCCGTAGGGGCCGCGGGCTTGTTCTACGCGCTCTACGCGCGCGAGCCGTCCGTGGCTGGTCGCGCCGACGCGGCGGAGCCGCACATGTCATCGACCCGCGCCCCTGTGGGGCGCGGGTCGGCCTGCCGCACGGAGAGGAGACCCGCCGCCACCGCCACGGTCCCCGAGAGCGCGAAGCACAGGCCCACGGACAAGTGACCCACCAGGACTGCGACCCCCGCGGCACCGCCCGAACTCCCCGCGTTCACCGCGGTGTTGACCCAGGCTCCGGCCTGGGTGCGGTGGCCGGGCGGGGCCGCCTCGTCGGCGAGCGGCGCCGTTCATCAGGCCGCCCAGGGCGCTGTCCAGCGACAGCGCGGCGAGCACCCAGGACTTCGCCCCACACGGCGCGCGTCGTGGGCCCGAGGGGCGGTGTGCGGACGCCCGCGGCGACGGCGAGGGCGCCGAGTGCGGGGGCCGGTGCTCCGGGCCGCCAGGCCGCCGCCGCGTGGGCGCGAGCGGCCCCCACCCGTCCGCAGCCGGCAAAGGGCCTCGGGGGCTGGGGACGGAGCGCCCGGACAGGGGGCGGCGGGGGCGGGAAACCCCCGGCTCAGGCCTCCGTCAGTCCCTCCACCAGGGAATCCGCCGCCCGGTACGGATCCAGCTCCCCCGCCACGATCCGCTCCGCGAGCGCGCCGAGGTGCCGGTCGCCATGCAGGTCGCCGATCCGTTCCCGCAGGGCCGTCACCGCGATCGTCTCGACCTCGTGGGAGGCCCGGGCGAGGCGGCGCTCGGCGAGTACGCCGTGTTCCTCCATCCAGGCGCGGTGCTTCTCCAGGGCCTCGACGACCTCGTCGATGCCCTCGCCGCGCGCGGCGACCGTCTTGACGATCGGCGGGCGCCAGTCACCGGGGCCACGGGAATCGCCGAGTCCGAGCATGTGGTTCAGTTCGCGGACGGTCGCGTCGGCGCCGTCCCGGTCGGCCTTGTTGACCACGTACACATCGCCGATCTCCAGGATTCCGGCCTTCGCCGCCTGGATGCCGTCGCCCATGCCGGGGGCCAGCAACACCACGGACGTATCGGCCTGCGAGGCGATCTCGACCTCCGACTGGCCCACGCCGACCGTCTCGACCAGGATCACGTCACAGCCCGCCGCGTCCAGGACCCGGATCGCCTGGGGGGCGGCCCAGGCCAGACCGCCCAGGTGACCGCGGGTCGCCATCGAGCGGATGTAGACGCCGGGGTCGGAGGCGTGCTCGGACATCCGGACGCGGTCGCCGAGCAGCGCGCCTCCGGAGAAGGGCGAGGACGGGTCGACGGCCAGGACGCCGACCCGCTTGCCCTGCCGTCGGTACGCCGTCACCAGCGCCGAGGTCGAGGTCGACTTGCCGACGCCCGGAGAGCCGGTGAGCCCGACGACGTAGGCCCCGCCCGCCAGCGGCGCCAGCGTCGCCATGACCTCGCGGAGCTGCGGAGACGCCCCCTCCACCAGGGAGATCAGCCGGGCCACGGCCCGCGGCCGGCCTTCCCTGGCCTGGGCCACCAGCGAGGAGACGTCCTGCATCACAGCTCCGTTCAGAGTCGTACGACGGTCACGACAGTCACGACGGTTCCGAGTGTTACGGCGGTTCCGGCGGTCACTTATCGGAAGTGTCAGGCCTTGGATACCCGCACGATCAGTGCGTCACCCTGCCCACCGCCACCGCACAGCGCCGCCGCACCGATCCCGCCGCCGCGCCGCTTCAGCTCCAGTGCCAGGTGCAGGACGAGGCGGGCGCCGGACATCCCGATCGGGTGACCGAGGGCGATGGCGCCACCGTTGACGTTCACCTTTTCGGTGGATACCCCGAGGTCCTTCATTGACTGCACGGCGACCGCGGCGAACGCCTCGTTGATCTCGATGAGGTCGAGGTCCGAGACGTCCAGGCCCTCCTTCTTCAGGGCGTGCAGGATCGCGTTCGACGGCTGGGACTGGAGGGAGTTGTCGGGACCCGCGACGTTGCCGTGCGCGCCGATCTCCGCGATCCACTCCAGGCCCAGTTCCAGCGCCTTGGCCTTGCTCATCACGACCACGGCCGCCGCACCGTCCGAGATCTGCGAGGAGGTGCCCGCCGTGATCGTGCCGTCCCGGGTGAAGGCGGGACGCAGCTTCGCCAGCGACTCCACCGTGGTCTCGGCGCGGATGCCCTCGTCCTTGGTGAAGACGACGGGCTCGCCCTTGCGCTGCGGAATCTCCACGGGCGTGATCTCCGCCTCGAAGATGCCGTTCTTCTGGGCGGCGGCCGCACGCTGGTGCGAGAGCGCGGCCACTTCGTCCTGCTCGGGGCGGGCGATGCCCAGGCGCGTGTTGTGCTTCTCCGTCGACTCGCCCATGGCGATGTTCTCGAAGGGGTCGGTCAGACCGTCGTGCGCCATGGCGTCGAGCATCTCGATCGCGCCGTACTTGAAGCCCTCGCGGGACTTCGGGAGGAGGTGGGGGGCGTTCGTCATGGACTCCTGGCCGCCCGCGACCACGATGTCGAATTCGCCCGCTCGGATGAGCTGGTCCGCGAGCGCGATCGCGTCGAGCCCGGACAGGCACACCTTGTTGATCGTGAGCGCCGGGACGCTCATCGGGATGCCCGCCTTGACGGCGGCCTGGCGTGCCGGGATCTGCCCTGTCCCGGCCTGCAGCACCTGCCCCATGATGACGTACTGCACCTGGTCGCCGCCGATACCCGCACGGTCGAGGGCGGCCTTGATCGCGAAGCCACCGAGGTCGGCTCCGGAGAAGGACTTCAGCGAGCCGAGCAACCGTCCCATCGGGGTGCGGGCACCCGCGACGATCACGGAAGTCGTGCTGTTCGTTCCAGACATGAGGTGCGATCCCCTTCCAGCTTGTGACAGCTGAGGAGTGAACGAGGGTTTACTTGAATGTACTGAGCGGTAGGCCACCCGTCATCCGGCTGTCGGTGTGATCGCGCGCACGTTGCGTAACCGCCGCGAGAGCGCTGCACTGACTCCATGCTGACGCGAATCGACCACATCGGGATCGCCTGTTTCGACCTCGACAAGACTGTCGAGTTCTACCGGGCGACGTACGGCTTCGAGGTGTTCCACTCCGAGGTCAACGAGGAGCAGGGCGTGCGCGAGGCCATGCTCAAGATCAATGAGACCTCGGACGGCGGTGCCTCCTACCTCCAGCTGCTCGAACCGACCCGCGAGGACTCCGCCGTCGGGAAGTGGCTGGCGAAGAACGGTGAAGGCGTCCATCACATCGCGTTCGGAACAGCGGATGTCGATGCCGATGCCACCGACATCCGGGGCAAAGGCGTACGAGTCCTCTACGACGAGCCCCGACGCGGCTCCATGGGGTCCCGAATCACCTTCCTCCACCCCAAGGATTGCCACGGTGTCCTGACAGAACTGGTCACTTCGGCGGCTGTTGAGTCACCTGAGCACTGACCTCCGTATATCTGGGCCGGTAGGGTTGGGGGCGGCCGCTGCCATTTCGGGGTGGCCGAGGGCCCGTCCGAACGACGGGCCCTGAGGTCATGCCGCCCTCAGGGCGGCGTGGCCAAGGGCCGGGGTCCAGGTTTCGGGGGACGAGCGTCGGGGCGGCAGCCCGTGCTCCGCTGTTGATCTGACACCATTCCCCGGGGGTCCCGTTCGGCCGATGGACGGGGCTCGTTTGGAGAGACTTGCGACCAGGGGACGGATGGGACCGCGCAGTGCGGGGCTACGAACGCCAGGAGCGAGAGCCGGCGGCTGACGTCGACCACCTCTCTCGGTTCGAGGCCGAGATGGAACGGCTGAAGACCGAGCGGGAGAAGGCCGTCCAGCACGCCGAGGACCTCGGCTATCAGGTCGAGGTGCTGCGCGCCAAGCTGCACGAGGCGCGCCGCAGTCTGGCGACCCGGCCTGCCTACGACAGCGGCGGCGACCTCGGCTATCAGGCCGAGCAGTTGCTCCGTAATGCCCAGATCCAGGCCGATCAGCTGCGCGCCGACGCCGAGCGCGAGATGAGCCAGGCCCGGGCGCAGACGCAGCGCATCCTCCAGGAGCACGCCGAGCAGGCCGCCCGCCTGCAGGCCGAGCTGCACCAGGAGGCGGTCGCGCGCCGCCAGCAGCTCGACCAGGAGCTGGCGGAGCGCCGCCAGACCGTCGAGTCGCACGTCAACGAGAACGTGGCGTGGGCCGAGCAGCTGCGCGCCCGCAGCGAGCAGCAGGCCCGCCGGCTCCTGGAGGAGTCGCGTGCCGAGGCCGACCAGGCGCTGAGCGCCGCCCGCGCGGAGGCCGAGCGGGTCGCCGCCGAGGCCCGTCAGCGGCTGACGAACGACGCCGAGTCGGCCCGCGCTGAGGCCGAGGCGCTGCTGCGCCGGGCCCGCACCGACGCCGAGCGGCTGCTGAACGCGGCCTCGACGCAGGCGCAGGAGGCCACCGACCACGCCGAGCAGCTGCGCAGCTCCACGGCGAACGAGTCGGACGCCGCCCGCCGCCAGGCCACCGAGCTGAGCCGGGCCGCCGAGCAGCGCATGACGGCGGCCGAGTCGGCACTGCGCGAGGCGCGGGCCGAGGCGGACAAGGTCGTCACCGAGGCGAAGGACGCCGCGGCCAAGGCCCTGTCGAGCGCCGAGTCGGCGAACGAACAGCGCACGCGGACGGCGAAGGAACAGGTCGCCCGGCTGGTCAGCGAGGCCACCAAGGAGGCCGAGACCACCAAGTCCGAGGCCGAGCAGGCCGTCGCGGACGCCAAGACCAAGGCCGAGAAGATCGTCGCGGAGGCCGAGGAGACCGCCCGCAGTCTCACCGCCGAGGAGACCGCCTCCCAGCTCTCCAAGGCGGCCCGGACCGCCGAGGACGTTCTCGACAAGGCGTCCGAGGACGCCAAGGCGACCCGGAAGGCGGCGGCCGAGGAGGCCGAGCGCATCCGCACCGAGGCGGAGTCCGAGGCGGACCGGCTGCGTGCCGAGGCGCACGACATCGCCGAGCAGCTCAAGGGCACGGCGAAGGACGACACCAAGGAGTACCGCGCCAAGACGGTCGAGCTGCAGGAGGAGGCGCGCCGGCTGCGCGGCGAGGCCGAGCAGCTGCGCTCGGACGCCAATGCCGAGGGCGAGCGGATCCGCAGCGAGGCCCGGCGCGAGGCCGTCCAGCAGATCGAGGAGGCGGCCAGGACCGCCGAGGAGCTGCTCGCGAAGGCCAAGGCGGACGCGGACGAATTCCGGAACACGGCCACCACCGACAGCGAGCGCGTGCGCACCGAGGCCATCGAGCGCGCCACGACGCTGCGCCGCCAGGCCGAGGAGACCCTGGAGCGCACCCGCAAGGAGGCCGAGCGCAACCGCGAGGAGGCCGTCGAGCTCTCCGAGACGATCAAGGCGGAGGCCGAGCGGGCCGCCGAGGGGCTGCGCGAGGAGACCGAGCGGGCCATAGCGGCCCGCCGGGCGGAGGCCGCCGAGGAGCTGACCCGGCTGCACACCGAGGCCGAGCAGCGGCTCGCCTCGGCCGAGCAGGCGCTGAGCGACGCACGGGCGGAGTCCGAGCGGATCCGCCGCGAGGCCGCCGAGGAGACGGACCGGCTCCGTTCCGAGGCCGCCGAGCGGATCCGCACCCTGCAGGCGCAGGCCGAGGCGGAGGCGGAGCGGCTGCGCAACGAGGCCGCCGCGGATGCCGCCGCGTCGCGGGCCGAGGGCGAGAACATCGCCGTACGACTGCGGTCGGAGGCCGCGGCGGAGGCCGAGCGGCTCAAATCGGAGGCCCAGGACAGCGCCGACCGGGTACGGGCGGAGGCCCAGGCCGCGGCCGAGCGGCTGGCCATCGAGGGCGCGGAGACGCTGGCCGCCGCCCAGGAGGAGGCCGCCCGGCGCCGCCGCGAGGCCGAGGAACTCCTCGGCTCCGCGCGCCAGGAGGCCGACCAGGAGCGCGAGCGGGCCCGCGAGCAGAGCGAGGAGCTCCTCGCGTCCGCCCGCAACCGTGTCGAAGAGGCTCAGGCCGAGGCCGTACGGCTGGTCGAGGAGGCCGACCGGCGCGCGACCGAGATGGTCTCGAACGCCGAGCAGACCGCGCAGCAGGTGCGTGACTCCGTGGCGGGGCTGCACGAGCAGGCCCAGGAGGAGATCACGGGCCTGCGCAGTGCCGCCGAGCACGTGGCGGACCGGACCAGGACCGAGGCGCAGGAGGAGGCGGACCGGGTCCGCGCCGACGCGTACGCGGAGCGGGAGCGGGCGTCCGAGGACGCGAGCCGGATCCGGCGCGAGGCGGCCGAGGAGACGGACGCCGCCAAGTCGCTCGCGGAGCGCACGGTTTCGGACGCGATCGCCGAGTCCGAGCGGCTGCGTTCGGAGGCTGCCGAGCACGCCCAGCGGGTACGCACCGAGGCCTCCGACACCATCGCGAACGCCGAGCAGGACGCTTCGCGCACCCGTGCGGACGCCCGGGAGGACGCGAACCGGATCCGTTCGGACGCGGCCACGCAGGTGGACACGCTCATCAACGAGGCGCGCTCCGAGGCGGAGCGGCTGACGAACGAGACCAACGCCGAGGCCGAGCGGGTTCGCGCGGAATCCGTGGCCAAGGCCGATCAGCGGATCTCGGAGGCGACCGGGGACGCGGAGCGGCTGCGCGCCGAGGCCGCCGAGACGGTCGGTTCCGCGCAGCTGCACGCCGAGCGGATCCGCACCGAGTCCGAGCGGCTCAGGGCCGAGACCGAGGCGGAGGCCGAGCGGCTCACCTCGTCGGCGCGCGAGGAGGCGGACCGGACGCTGGACGCGGCGCGCCGGGAGGCCAACAAGCGGCGCTCCGAGGCGGCCGAGCAGGTCGACACCCTCATCTCCGAGACGGCGTCCGAGGCCGACAAGCTGCTCTCCGAGGCGCAGCAGAGCGCGCAGAAGACCACGGCGGACGCCGAGGCGCAGGCCGACAGCATGGTGGGCGCCGCACGCAATGAAGCCGAGCGGCTGGTCTCCGAATCGACCGTCGAGGGCAACTCCCTTGTGGAGCGGGCTCGTACGGACGCCGACGAGCTGCTGATCGGCGCGCGCCGGGACGCGACCGCCATAAGGGAGCGGGCGGAGGAGCTGCGCGACCGCATCACCACCGAGATCGAGGAGCTGCACGGGCGGGCCCGCCGCGAGTCGGCCGAGGCGATGAAGACGGCCGGCGAGCGCTGCGACGCGCTGGTGAAGGCCGCCGAGGAGCAGCTCGCCGAGGCCCAGGCGAAGGCGAAGGACCTGGTCTCGGAGGCCAACTCCGAGGCGAGCAAGGTACGCATCGCCGCGGTCAGGAAGGCGGAGGGGCTCCTCAAGGAGGCCGAGCAGAAGAAGAGCTCGCTCATCGCGGAGGCGACGGAGATCAAGGCCGAGGCCATCCGCGAGGCGCGGGCCGCGGTCGAGGAGGGCAAGCGCGAGCTGGAGGTGCTGATCCGCCGCCGCGAGGACATCAATGCCGAGATCTCCCGTGTCCAGGACGTCCTGGAGGCGTTGGAATCCTTTGAGGCCCCGTCCGGCAACAAGGACGGTGGGGTCAAAGCGGGCGCTGCCGCCGGCGCGACACGTTCGAGTGGCAAGTCGTCGGAGGGCTAGCCAGAAGCACCCATTCCGTGCTTTGTGCGGACCTTTGTCACAGGTCCTGGCAAGCCCTCTGACAGTTAGCCACCCAAAAGGAGTCTCATTCTCCAGATCAAACACGCATCCGCTCGATGACACACCGCTTTGGCCCCTAGGATTCCCCCTATCACCTCACCGGTCTCATTCGACAGGAACCCCATGAGCGACACTTCCCCCTACGGCTTCGAGCTTGTGCGGCGTGGGTACGACCGCGCTCAGGTGGACGAACGCATTTCGAAGCTCGTCTCCGACCGTGACAGCGCTCTGGCCCGAATCACTGCTCTCGAAAAGCGCATCGAGGAGCTCCACCTCGAGACGCAGAACGCCCAGGCCCAGGTCAGCGACGCGGAGCCGTCGTACGCGGGTCTCGGCGCACGCGTCGAGAAGATCCTCCGCCTCGCCGAGGAGGAGGCGAAGGATCTGCGCGAGGAGGCCCGTCGCGCGTCCGAGCAGCACCGTGAGCTCGCCGAGTCGGCCGCCCAGCAGGTCCGCAACGACGCAGAATCGTTCGCTGCGGACCGCAAGTCCAAGGCGGAGGACGAGGGCGTCCGGATCGTCGAGAAGGCCAAGAGCGACGCCTCGCAGCTGCGCCAGGAGGCGCAGAAGGACGCGCAGTCCAAGCGCGAGGAGGCGGACGCCCTCTTCGAGGAGACCCGTGCCAAGGCCGCGCAGGCCGCCGCCGACTTCGAGACGAACCTCGCCAAGCGCCGCGAGCAGTCCGAGCGCGACCTGGCCTCGCGCCAGGCCAAGGCCGAGAAGCGCCTCGCGGAGATCGAGCACCGTGCGGAGCAGCTCCGTCTGGAGGCCGAGAAGCTGCGCACGGACGCCGAGCGCCGCGCCCGCCAGACCGTCGAGACGGCCCAGCGCCAGGCCGAGGACATCGTGGCCGACGCGAACGCCAAGGCCGACCGCATCCGCTCGGAATCCGAGCGCGAGCTGGCGGCGCTGACGAACCGTCGCGACTCGATCAACGCGCAGCTCACGAACGTCCGCGAGATGCTCGCGACGCTCACGGGCGCCGCGGTGGCCGCCGCGAGCACGCCGGCCGAGGACGAGCCGATCTCGCGTGGGGTTCCGGCCCAGCAGACCCGGTAGTTCCGGTAGTAGTTCCTGGCATCGGCTGCGGCCCGCACCCTCCTCGGGTGCGGGCCGCAGCCGTACGTACGAGACCGGTGGCGCGCGCAGCCCCCACGGCGCAGCGGTCGAACTCGGTGAACAAGCGGCGAACACCTGCCCGCTCAAGTGGCACGGCCCCACGCGTCGTCCTACCGTGACCGCATGATCGAGCTCGAGGGGCTGACCAAGCGGTACGGCGAGAAGGTGGCGGTCAACCATCTGACCTTCACCGTCAGACCCGGCATCGTGACGGGGTTCCTCGGACCGAACGGCGCGGGCAAGTCCACGACCATGCGGATGATGCTCGGCCTCGACCGTCCCACCGCGGGTGACGTACGGATCGACGGGAAGCACTACGACCACCTCAAGGACCCGTTGAAGTACATCGGCGCCCTGCTGGACGCCAAGGCCATGCACGGCGGCCGCAGTGCCTTCAACCACCTCCTCTGCCTCGCCCAGAGCAACGGCATCCCCACGGCACGCGTGCACGAGGTCCTGGACACCGTGGGCCTCACCACGGTCGCCAGGAAGAAGGCCAAGGGCTTCTCGCTCGGCATGGGCCAACGGCTCGGCATCGCGGGCGCGCTGCTCGGCGACCCGCGGATCCTGATGTTCGACGAGCCGGTGAACGGCCTCGACCCCGAGGGCATCCACTGGATCCGCAACCTGATGAAGTCGCTGGCCGCCCAGGGCCGTACGGTCTTCGTCTCCTCGCACCTGATGAGCGAGATGGCGCTGACCGCCGACCACCTCGTCGTCATCGGCCAGGGGCGGCTCCTCGCCGACACCTCCATGGCCGACTTCATCCAGCAGAACTCCCGCAGTTACGTCCGTATCCGCTCACCCCAGCGCGAGCGGCTGCTCGACATACTGCACGGCGCCGGGATCACGGTCGTCGAGACGGGCAGCGGGATGCTGGAAGTGGACGGCTCGAAGTCCGAGCACATCGGCGAGCTGGCCGCGCAGCACCAGATCGTGCTGCACGAGCTCAGTCCGCAGCAGGCCTCCCTGGAGGAGGCGTTCATGCGGCTGACCGCGGAGTCGGTGGAGTACCACGCACACACCGAGGCCCCGCCCCAGGAGTGGGGCGACGGCTGGAACAAGGAGACCTGAGCATGGCGGCGACCCAGGTCCTCAAGTCCGAGTGGACCAAGATCCGGTCCGTCGCGTCCACCGTCTGGACGCTCAGTCTGGCCGCGGTGGTCACGATCGCGCTCGGCATCCTGATCTCGCTGCTGTCGAAGAACGAGTTCGACAAGATGAGCGAGAAGGACCGGCTCTCCTTCGACCCGACGTTCATCAGTTTCGCGGGGATGAGCCTCGGTCAGCTCGCGATGATCGTGTTCGGGGTGCTCGTCGTCGGCAACGAGTACAGCACCGGAATGATCCGCACCTCGCTGGCCGCGGTCCCGCAGCGCGGCACGTTCCTCTTCGGCAAGATCGCGGTGGCGACGGGGCTCGCCCTCGTCGTCGGCATGATCACCAGCTTCATCGCCTTCTTCCTGGGACAGGCGGCGCTCGGCACGCACAGCGCGTCGATCAGCGACTCCGGAGTGCTGCGCGCGGTGATCGGCGGCGGGCTCTACATGACGCTCATCGCGGTCTTCTCGATGGGCGTCGCGACGATGCTGCGCAGCCCGATGCTCTCGCTCGGCATCCTGATGCCGTTCTTCTTCCTGATCTCCAACATCCTCGGCGCGGTCTCCGCGACCAAGAAGATCGGCCGCTATCTCCCCGACCAGGCCGGCAGCAAGATCATGCGGGTGGTGACCCCGATCGGCGACGACACCCCGTACGGGCCCTGGGGCGGCCTCGCGATCATGGTGCTGTGGGTGGTCGCGGCACTCATCGGCGGCTACGCCCTGCTCAAGAAACGGGACGCGTAGCGACGGGTACCTGACAAACACAAGGATGCAGGTAAGACGCCGAGTAAGACCCTTACTCGATCTCTCCCCCGCGTGACCTGCACACTTTTACTTTCTCTTGAGTGGAACCGTCAGCGCCCCGATATCCTCCTAACCCTTACGGGGGCGTGTGCCCCGACGTCCTGAACCTTTCGATGGGTGCGGAGCATGATCGAGGCAGTCGGCCTGACGAAGCGCTACGGCGCCAAGACGGCCGTGTACAACCTTTCCTTCCAGGTGCGGCCGGGCGCCGTCACCGGCTTCCTCGGGCCCAACGGCTCGGGCAAGTCGACGACGATGCGGATGATCCTCGGCCTCGACAACCCCTCCTCGGGGCAGGTGACCATCGGCGGCTTCCCCTACCGCAAGCTGCCGAACGCGCCCCGCCAGGTCGGCGCCCTCCTCGACGCCAAGGCCGTGCACGGCGGCCGGCACGCCCGCAACCACCTGCTCTGCCTCGCCCAGCTGTCCGGCATCCCGGCCCGGCGCGTGGACGAGGTCCTCGGTGTCGTCGGACTCCAGGACGTGGCGAAAAAGCGCTCCAAGGGATTCTCGCTCGGCATGGGGCAGCGCCTCGGCATCGCGGCCGCCCTCCTCGGCGACCCCCAGGTGCTGCTCTTCGACGAGCCGGTCAACGGCCTCGACCCCGAGGGCATCCTCTGGGTCCGCAACCTGATGAAGGCGCTCGCGGCGGAGGGCCGTACGGTCTTCGTCTCCTCGCACCTGATGAGCGAGATGGCGCTGACCGCCGACCACCTCATCGTGATCGGCCGCGGCCAGCTGCTCGCCGACCAGAACATCAAGGACTTCATCTCGCACAACTCCGCCGACTTCGCCCGGGTCCGCACCCCGGAAACGGAGCCGCAGCAGCGCGAGAAGCTGACGGCCGCCCTCACCGAGGCGGGCGGCCAGGTGCTGCCCGAGCAGGACGGCGCGCTGCGCGTGATGGGCCTGCCGCTCCCCCGTATCAGCGACCTCGCACACTCCGCCGACGTACGCCTGTGGGAGCTGTCGCCGCACCAGGCCTCGCTGGAGGAGGCGTACATGCGGATGACTCAGGGCGCCGTCGACTACCGCTCGACCATCGACCAGAAGGCCGGACTCCAGCAGGAGCTGCCGCCGGGCGCCATGCCGCCGCCGCAGCTGCCGGTACCGGGACAGGGCCAGCCCGGCTGGTACGCCCCGCCGCCTCCCCAGCAGGGCGGCCGGCCGTTCGCGATGCCGCAGGGCGCACCGCAGGCGGGCCCGTACGGCGCTCCGGCCGCGCCCGGCGCCACGGACGCCAACCCGTACGCCCGGCCCGCGTCCCAGGCCTCCGCACAGCCGCCCGCGGCCCCTGCCGCGCCCACTGAGCCTGCCGCCCCCGCCGCCGCTCCCGACCTGACCAAGCCCGAGGACGCCCGATGAGCACGCCCCAGCCCCCGATGCCGCAGCAGGCCGCCGGTGCCCCCAACTGGCAGGCGGCGCCCGGCACTTCGTACGCCTCGCCGATCCCGATCACCCGCACCCACCTCGGCCACGCGCTCAACTCCGAGTGGACGAAGATCAAGTCGGTGCGTTCCACGATCTGGACGCTCGGCACCTTCCTGCTGCTGGTGATCGGCATCGGCTTCCTGGTCGCCGCGCAGACCCGGGACTCCGACTTCAGCGACGTGCCATACACGATTCCGGCCTTCTTCGGGCTGATCCTCGGCCAGATCTGTCTGATCACGCTGGGCGTCCTGGTGGTCTCGTCCGAGTACGGCACGGGCATGATCCGGACCACCTTCACCGCCTCGCCGCAGCGGTACCGGGTGCTCACCGCCAAGCTGATCATCTTCTTCGCGGTGGCGTTCACCGTCTCGGTGTTCTCCATCGTCCTGGTCGGCCTCATGACCTCGGCCATGCACGGCGGTTCCTCGAACGTCTCGTGGGGCGGCACGGTCATCAAGGGCGCGCTGTACGTCTCGCTGCTCGGGGTTCTCTCGCTCGCGGTGGGCTCGATGCTGCGGCACTCGGCGGGCGCGATCACCACGATGCTCGGTGTCGTCCTGGTGCCCTCGATCCTGCCCGCGTTCCTGATGATGTCCCAGAGCATGCGCACGATCGGCGAGAAGATGCAGGAGTACGCCGCTCCCAACGCCCTCGCCAGGATCTTCGCGCTGAACAGCGAGAACGGGAACGGCGGCGCGCAGCTCGGCCTGCTCGCCGGGGTGACGGCGGCGGCGATCGCCGGTGCGTACGTCCTGCTGGAGCGCCGGGACGTGTGAGGTCGCCCCGCCCCGCCCCGACCTGACCTGACCTGACCTGACCTGACCTGAAGTCGCCTAGAACCTGGGCGCGTTACGGGACCGCTGCACCCGCGAGGTGCGGCGGTCCTTCGCGTTCCAGCAGGCCTTGTGCCAGTGGCGGCGTTCGTCGACGCCCGAGTGCTCGGGCCAGGCCACCACGTGCGGGAGGCCGGAGGGGATCATCTGGTCGCAGCCCGGGCAGCGGTAGGTCTTGCCCTCGGCGCTGGCGCCCGCCACATGGCGCACGCTCCACTCCTCGCCCCGCCAGCTCTCCGTGGACTGCCAGCCGCCGTACCGCCCGGAGCGGTCGTCTTCCGCACTCGGGCCGGAGGAGTCGGAACCCTTGGGACGGTTGCGACGCGGGGACACAGGACACCTCACGGAGCTGTACAGGGGGCAGGGTCTTCTCCAGCCTACGCGGAGCAGACAGGGGTAGTCGTACTCCACCAACCCCCACAGATTGCCCTCCCGTCGGCCCATTCTGCAGACAATCCGCAAATCTCTCCGACAAGCCGTGTCCTCGGCACGTGTCGGGCGGTTATGCCGGTGGGGGAGCTCCGCGTCGGAGCCGAGGAAGCGGGAAGCACCATGCACGTTGGAAGTTTTGTACTGGCGGCCCAGTTCCCGGGCCAGGGTCAGGGGGAGGCCCTGCACCGCGCGGTACGCACCGCCGAGGTCGCCGAGGAGGCGGGGCTCGACGCGGTGTGGCTGGCCGAGCACCACTTCGTACCGTACGGGACCTGCCCGTCGGCCGTCACCCTCGCCGCCCTGCTGCTCGGCCGCACCCACCGCCTCCGCGTCGGTACGGCGGTGAGCGTACTGCCCACCGTCCACCCCGTGGCCCTCGGCGAGCAGGCCGCGCTGCTGCACGTGACGTCCGGCGGCCGCTTCACGCTCGGCGTGGGGCGCGGCGGGCCCTGGGTGGACCTGGAGGTCTTCGGCTCAGGACTGGAGGCGTACGAGAAGGGGTTCCCGGAATCACTCGATCTGCTGGTGCGCTGGCTGCGCGAGCCGTCCGTGGCGGGCCTGGGCGAGCGGTTCAGGTTCCGCGAAGTGCCCGTCGTACCCCGGCCGTCGGAGGCGCTGAGCGGCTCCCCCGACCCCGAGGTCGTCGTCGCCTGCACCTCACCGGCGAGCGTACGGCTCGCGGCCGAGCGCGGGCTGCCGATGCTCCTCGGGATGCATGTCGGTGACGAGGAGAAGGCCGAAATGGTGGCCCTGTGGCGGCAGCATGCGCGTGTGGCGGGCCGCCCGGCCGACGAGATCTTCGGCGCCGCCCATGTCTCGGCCGGGGTCTGCCAGATCGCGGACCGCCGCACCGACGCCGTCGAGGCGCTCCTCAAGGCGATGCCGGGCTGGCTGAAACAAGGGCTGGACGCGCATGTGACGGTCGACGGCCGCGCCCGCGCGATGCGCGACCCGCTGGCGTACACCGAACTGCTCTGCGGGCTGCACCCCGTGGGCACGCCGCGCCTGTGCGCCGACCGCCTCGCGGCGACATCGGAACGCACCGGTATCTCCCGCTTCGCCCTCCTTGTCGAGGGCTCGGGCGACCTGGCGGCGACGGAGGAGAACGTACGGCGGCTGGGCGCCGAGGTGCTCCCCCACCTCGGCTGAGCCGGGTGACGGGGGTGGTACGGGCCCCGGGTGAGGGCGAGGGCGCCCCGGGCCCGGTTGAAGGTCCCCAGGGCCCCGTACGGGTGCCTCGCGGGCGAACGGCCCCCATCCGGAGGAGGGGCGCCAGAACCCCAACGAGCCTCCCCCACAGCCGAGTTGTCCCGCCCCGCGTCCCGCTGTCGGCTCGGCGAACCCGTGGGGGCCTGCCGCCCCGTACAAATGCACCTCCCGCGTACGGAGCGGCAAGCGATGCGGCATCAAGGCGCCACGTCAGCAGTCTCGGAACTCCGGCGACTGGTTCAGCAGCTGACTGCGCACCGAGGTGAAGCGTGCCAGCGTGTCGTCCACTGAGGCGTCCAGTGGGAACACCGCCACCCGATGGCAGTTCTGGAAGGCCAGCCGCACACCGAAGTGCCGCTGCAGCGCGCCGCGTATCGCGTCACTCGCGAGCGCACGCAGCAGCTGGCCACGCGCCTGCTCGTCCGGCGGAGGCGTCTGGTTGTCGGCGAAGTTGCCGCCGTCCACCTTCAGCTGAGCCACCAGGGAGCTGATCATCTCCCATGCGTAGGGCAGGGAGGTCCGGACGCAGTCGACGAATTCAGCTTCGTCGACCTCGCCTCGCTCGGCCTTTTCGAGTAGGGCCGGTGAGACGTCGAGCGACATGGGTTCTCCTCTCGCACCCCCAGACCTCGGGGGTTGCCGGACAGGTACGGGAATTCGCGATATCGAACACTCTCAGTACATGCATCGCGACCTCCCGTTTATACGGTAAGCAGCGGACCGTGACGGCACCAGGAGAATGCGCACATAGCGAACTCTCAGTAGGCACACAATCAGCCACGACCGAACAGGCGTCTTTCAGGATCAAAGGGGTGGGCCCGCAGGGCCCTCGGTTGAGGGTGGTGGTGGGAGACGGGCGGGCGAATCGCGTGGACCTCTGCCCGTCGAGTAGCGTTGCCGACCATGCGTCTCGTCATTGCCCGCTGCTCCGTTGACTACGCGGGCCGGCTCACCGCCCATCTCCCGTCGGCCCCCCGCCTCATCCTGGTGAAGGCGGACGGCAGCGTCTCGATCCACGCGGACGACCGGGCCTACAAGCCCCTCAACTGGATGTCGCCGCCCTGCACCCTGAAGGAGGGGTCCGGCGACGAGGAAGGTGTCTGGACCGTCATCAACAAGGCGGGCGAGAAACTCATCATCACGATGGAGGAGATCCTCCACGACTCCTCGCACGAACTCGGCGTGGACCCCGGCCTGATCAAGGACGGCGTGGAAGCGCACCTCCAGGAGCTCCTCGCCGACCGCATCGAAACCCTCGGCGAGGGCTACACGCTCATCCGCCGCGAGTACATGACGGCCATCGGCCCCGTCGACATCCTGTGCCGCGACGCCGAGGGCCAGACCGTCGCCATCGAGATCAAGCGGCGCGGCGAGATCGACGGCGTGGAGCAGCTCACCCGCTACCTCGAGCTGCTCAACCGCGACCCGCACCTCGCGCCGGTCCGCGGCATCTTCGCCGCCCAGGAGATCAAGCCGCAGGCCCGGGTCCTCGCCACGGACCGCGGCATCGGCTGCACCGTCCTGGACTACAACGGGCTGCGCGGCATCGAGGACGACAAACTGCGGCTGTTCTGACCCGACGACAGGAGGGAGGGCCGGGTCCGCGTCGGACCCGGCCCTCCCTCTTGTCACACTCCTCAGATCACCGAGCCACCCGGCGACCCGGCGGCGCCGCTGCTCGCCGGGACGCTCGCCGCGCTGCTCTGCGGCGCGCCGGCGGTGGTGCTCGCCGGGATGCTGGAGGCGGGGCCGCTGGCGGAGTTCGACGTGGTCGGCGTCGTCGACGGGGTGGGTGAGGCGGAGGGGGACGGCGATGTCGTAGAGCCCGTCGGGCTCGTCGACGAGGACGGACTCGTCGACTTCGAAGGCGTCGGCGACGGGCTCTTGGACGGCGACGTCGAAGCCGACTTGGACGGCGACGTCGACGTACCGCCACCCGACTTCGTCCCAGTCGGGTTGTCCGACGGCTGCCGGCTCGTGCCGGCCGGCGGTGTCGGGTCGTCCGAGGTCCCGTACGTGCCGTCAGGGCCCGGATCCGTCGGCACGGTCACCACGCCCGTGTCGCTGCCGCCGCCCTTCTTGGCCTTGTCCGCGCCCAGGCTGTCGTCCTGGCCGCCCTGGCTGGCCGAGGGGTTGACGCCGACCTTCTCGGACGGGGTGTCGTTGTTGTTGTTCGAGGTCGCGCCGAGCGTCACCACGGTGCCGAGCACGGCGGCGAGGAGCGCGCCCGCGCCCGCGGCGACCAGGTTGCGCCGGGTGCCGCTCACCAGCCGTCCGGCGACGCTCACCCGCTTCGACGCCAGGCCCGGTTCGACCCGGTTGGTGACCAGCGTCGAGGCCTCCCCGGCCGGGGCGGGCAGGCCGAACGCGGCCGGTACGCCACCGGGCGGCGACGCCGACTCCTCGTGCCGCGCGTCGGGCACCTCCTCGCCCGCCGCCGTACGCCCGCCGGGCAGGACGGCCCCGGAGCGGTCGGCGACCAGCGCGAGGGCGCGGCGGCCCGCGACGGTGCCGCGCTTGTCGGCGAGGGCGCCGCGCAGCCCGATGGAGGCCTCCAGCTCGGCGCGGGCCCGGTCCAGCTGGCCGTCGCAGAGCGCGAGGATGCCCAACTCGTGGTGGAAGTAGGCCTGTTCGCCCACGTCATCGGCGAGCCGGGAGGCCTCGGCACCGGCCCGCAGCGCCCGCTCCCAGGCACTCCAGTGCAGCCCTCCGGCGAACGCGGGCGCCGCCGTGCGGGCCAGCTGCACGGCGATGCTCTCGTCCTGCTCGTCGAGGGGCGGCGTGGTGAGCGGAACCAGGACGGTGAGCGCGGCGAGCACGGCGTCGGCCTCGGCGCAGACCCGCTCCGGGGTGACCGAGGGGTGCCCGGCCCACCAGGTGTAGTGCCGGGCCGCGGTACGGGCCTGCTCCTCCAGCCCGTCGGCGTATCCGGCGGCCTCCAGCTGGGCCTGCACGCCGGCCGCGAGCCGGTAGCGGGAGCCGACCGGGGAGACCAGCGCGCAGTTCGCCAGCTCGGCCAGCGCGGCGTCGGCGTGGGTGTCGTCCACGAGGGCGGGCAGATGCGTCTGGTGCGGCACCTCACCGCCGAGGGCGACCGCGAAGCGCAGGGTGGCGCGGGCCCACTCGCTGAGCCGGGAGGCGAGCAGCGCGGCGGGCGCGGCCCCTTCGGCGAGCGAGGGCAGCGGTACGTCATGGCCGACGCCGGTGTCGAAGGGCGCGTCGACCGGCACGTCGACCGGGGCGTCCTGGAAGACGCCGAACTCGTCGAAGGCGTCCTCGTCGGCCTGCATCTGGTCGCGATGTCGCAGCAGCGCCCCGGCCTGCATGAAGCGCAGCGGCAGGCCCTCGGACTCGAACCAGAGGTCGCCCGCCCAGTTGGACTCCTCCTCGGTCAGCACGCGGCCGACGGCCCGTTCCAGGAGCTCCAGACCGCCGCTGCGGTCGAGTCCGCTGAGGAACACCTCTTCGAGGAGGGAGTCGGTGGACGGCGCGGGGACGTCGGGGGTCGCGGCGATGAGGAAGGCGCACTCGGGTGTGGCGTCGAGGAGTTCGTCGAGCGCGCCGCCTCCGATCTCCACGTCGTCGAGGACGACGACCGCGCCGATGCCGTGGACGAGTTCGAGCAACTCGTCCCGTTCCGGCCGGTGCAGGGGCGCGTTGTAGACGGCGGCGAACAGGTCGTGGAGCAGGTCGCTCGCGGTCCGCCGGTATCCGGACAGGCGGACGACGCCGTCGGGGGCGAGGTCGGCGCAGTCCTCGGCGACGGCTTCGAGCAGGCTGGTGCGGCCTGAGCCGGCGGGACCGGTGAGGCGTACGGAACGGCCGCGCGCCAGCAGGCGGACGAGCCGCTCGCGCTCCTCCTGGCGTTCCAGGAGCGGCAGCCGGGGCTGGGCCGGTCCCGGCGGTACGGGCGGCTGAGCGGCGCGGGCCAGTTCGGCGCGCTCGGTGGCACTGAACTTCGTGGGCCGCTGCGGCCGCTCTCCCGGCGGGCAGGCCTCTATCTCGCTGCCGTCGACGGGGTTGACAGTGAGCAGGAAGTCGCCCGAGACGAGCTGGACGGTACGGGCGAGTGCGGGCGTGTGCTGACCCAGGTCGGCGGTGAGCGGATCGCGTGGCGGGCGCGAGCGAGGCGCCTGGCCGTCGTCGTCATGGCCGTACTTTTCGGGTCCCGGGTTGATCGGTTCCATGTTCCAAGCCCCCCAAAAGCGTCGTGTGCGAGTTCTGTCGCCGGGAGTCCGGTGACAGGACCCAGGCCCCTCCCGGCCTTGCTGCACACCGCGCTGTCGCTTCTGGTCCGGTGCCCGCCCGTAGGGTTTCGGGTGGCGGGCAGCCGAACCCTAAACCTTTGCACAGTATCTACGAGCAGCCGGGGTACCGCGCCGTCCGAGACGTCACAGTCTCGTGAGGATTGCGCGCGAGGTGCGTTTCGTACGCTGTTCAGGACGCGTACGCCGGGTCATACCCGGGGCAGTGATTCGACCCCGATGCCGCCCTCGATCGCCAGGATCCGGTGCAGTCGGGTGGCCACCAGCAGGCGCTGCATCTGCGGTGGTACGCCGCGCAGCACGAGCCGTCGGCCGCACCGCCCGGCCCGTCGGTGGGCCCCCATGATGACACCGAGGCCGGTGGCGTCCCAGGAGTCCAGCTCGGACAGGTCCAGCACCAGGTCGCCGGCTCCGTCGTCGACGGCCGAGTGCAGGACCGTACGGGCGTCCGCCGCGCTGCGTACGTCGAGGCGGCCCCCGACGACCAGTTCGGCGTGGTCGCCCCTGATGTACATATGCGCTCCCCGAGAGTGCGTCTCGTACGCTGCGTCAGTCTGCGTTTTGCGTGTGCACCGTCTGACTGCCTTGAGGCCGCAGAGGTTGCCGTCTGTGAGCGAACCGATACCGAATTCACCTCATGGGGTGACACCCCAGAGGCACGTGCGGTTTCCGCGACGGATGATGCTTGATTCAGTGCGTGATGCAGTGCGTGATTCAGTGCTTGTAGAAGCCCTGCCCGCTCTTGCGCCCGATGTCACCGGCATCAACCATCCGGCGCATCAGCTCCGGCGGGGCGAACTTCTCGTCCTGGGTCTCGGTGTAGATGTTGCCGGTGGCGTGCAGGAGGATGTCGACGCCCGTGAGGTCGGCCGTGGCGAGGGGGCCCATGGCGTGACCGAAGCCCAGCTTGCAGGCGAGGTCGATGTCCTCGGCGGTGGCCACGCCGGACTCGTACAGCTTGGTGGCCTCGACGACGAGCGCCGAGATGAGGCGGGTCGTCACGAAGCCGGCCACGTCACGGTTGACGACGATGCAGGTCTTGCCGACGGACTCGGCGAACTCCCGCGCGGTGGCGAGGGTTGCGTCGCTCGTCTTGTAGCCGCGCACCAGCTCGCACAGCTGCATCATCGGCACGGGTGAGAAGAAGTGCACACCGACGACCCGCTCGGGGCGCTCGGTGGCCGCGGCGATCTTGGTGATCGGGATGGCGGAGGTGTTGGAGGCGAGCACGGTGTCGTCCCGCACGATCTTGTCGAGCGCGCGGAAGATCTCGTGCTTGACCTCAAGCTTCTCGAAGACGGCCTCGACGACGACGTCCGCGTCGGCGACGGCGTCGAGGTCGGTGGTCGCGGTGATCCGGGCGAGCGCGGCATCGGCGTCGTGCGCCTCCAGCTTGCCCTTGCTCACGAACTTGTCGTACGAGGCCTTGATCCCGTCAAGGCCACGCGTGAGCGCCTCGTCGGTGACATCCCGCAGAACGACGTCCCAGCCCGCCTGCGCGGACACCTGGGCGATACCGGACCCCATGAGCCCGGCTCCGATGACGGCGAGCTTCCCTGCCACTGTGCGACTCCCCTGACGCGCTGTTTATATCTGCTTCTCGGGCGGACACTAGCGCTCGTGAGGGCCCGTGTGACCCCTAAGTAATGCGTGTCACGGTCTCACGCCCTGAGACGGTCGTCACGTCTCGACCGACGGACTTGGAGATCCTCCCCCGGCCGGAGCCGAAGGAATTCCGGCCTCGGCGGTCGGGGCGTCAATCCCCTGCGGTTTCAAGCTGGTTGGCGCTTCGCGGACCGAATGCCGAGGTCTCCACGACCTGTGACCCGCATACCCGCAGACGGGTCACGTCGTTGTTCGAGCCCGAGGTTCCACACGGCCCGGGAGCGTGCGGGATGAGAGATGCAGAGGCGCCGAAGGAGTGCTCAGTCATACGCCGGCGCCCGTCCTGAGACCGTCTAAATTGGCCTCATGGTCAATCTGACGCGCATCTACACCAGGACCGGCGACCAGGGCACCACCGCCCTCGGCGACATGAGCCGGGTCGCCAAGACCGATCTGCGGATCTCGGCGTACGCGGACGCCAACGAGGCGAACGCGGTGATCGGGACGGCGATCGCGCTGGGCGACCTCGACGAGGAGATCGTCACGGTCCTCACGCGCGTGCAGAACGACCTCTTCGATGTCGGGGCGGACCTGTCGACGCCGGTGGTCGAGGCCCCGAAGTTCCCGCCCCTTCGCGTCGAGCAGTTCTACATCGACAAGCTGGAGGCGGACTGCGACCGCTTCAACGACGAGCTGGAGAAGCTCCGCTCCTTCATCCTGCCCGGCGGCACACCCGGCGCGGCGCTGCTGCACCAGGCGTGCACGGTCGTACGCCGGGCCGAGCGGTCGACGTGGGCGGCCCTGGAGGTCCACGGCGACATCATGAATCCGCTGACCGCCACCTACCTCAACCGGCTCTCCGACCTCCTCTTCATCCTCGCCCGCACGGCGAACAAGGAGACCGGGGATGTGCTGTGGGTGCCGGGCGGGGAGCGCTGACCACCAGGGCGGCTGGGACCACTAGGACTGTGGGGACTATAGGGACTACAGGGAGTGCGGGGACTCCTCCAGTACGCCGTCCGCGGTGAGGCGCAGCGCCGCGCTCAGGTCCCGGTCACATCCCGCCGCCCGCCGCCCGCCGCCGCAAGGTGAGGTGCGGGCCTCGTCCAGCTCGGGTGCGCCCTGCGGGCCCGAGAGCTGGATGCGTACGCTCGGCCGCCGTTCGTCGAAGCCGTCCGCCGGGTGCAGCGACACGTGCACCAGGTCGCCGTACACGCGCGGCGCCCCGCTCTCGCAGAGCATCCCCATGCACAGCCGGTACGAGGAGTCCTGGCCGTAGGGGAGGTCGTCCGCCCCGCCAGGTCACGGAGACCTCGGGGACGACCGCGAGCGGCTCGCACGCCTGCGGCTTCCCGCCGCAGGCCGTCAGTGACCAGAGCACCGCACCGACGGCACCGACCGTCAGAAACGGCCGCCTGACCAGCGTGCCGCCCTGTTCCCCCGCCCGGACCCGATGCCGATGGACGCGTTCGCGGCGAAGCCCGTACGGGAGCCGAGTTCGTTCGGACAGGGCGGAGGCGACGGTGAAGACCCACGTCAGCCGTCCGCCGAGGAAGCTGGAGCTGCGCGGCCGGGTCCAAGCCGCCGTGCCCGCACAGGAGTTGGGGGTCCGACCCGACGCGCGGGCGCACTGGTCCAGACCTATTGACCTATGGTCCAGACCTTTCTATTCTCGCCGCACCGCGCTTAGCCATGCCCACGACATCCCTCCCTCGCCAAAGGGGCGCGCCGGAGGCGAAACAAACAAAAGAGGAGAGGCAGCATGCGCTTCAGAACCAGAGTCCGACAGCGAACCGTGGCAGGGCTCACCACTCTGCTGCTTCCGCTCGCCGCCCTCGTCGGGCTCGCGAGTCCCGCCTCGGCGGCCACGTCCGCGACCGCCACGTACACCAAGACCCAGGACTGGGGTACGGGCTTCGAAGGCAAGTGGACGGTCACCAACACCGGTACCACCAGCATCAGCTCCTGGACGATCGCGTGGGACTTCCCCTCCGGTACGTCCGTCACCTCCGCCTGGGACGCGGACGTCACGTCCTCCGGCACCCACTGGACGGCCAAGAACAAGTCCTACAACGGCACCCTCGCCGCGGGCGCCTCCGTCTCCTTCGGCTTCAACGGCGCCGGTACCGGCTCGCCCTCCAACTGCACGCTCAACGACGGGAGTTGTGACGGCGGGACCACCGTGCCCGGCGACAACCCGCCCTCCGCGCCCGGCACCCCGACCGCCTCCGCGATCACCGACACCTCGGTGCAGCTGTCCTGGAGCGCGGCCACCGACGACAAGGGCGTCAAGAACTACGACGTCCTGCGTGACGGCACCAAGGTCGCCACCGTGACCACGACCTCGTACACGGACACCGGTCTGACCGCCGGCAGCGACTACTCGTACACCGTCCAGGCCCGTGACACCGCCGACCAGACCGGTCCGGTGAGCGGCGCGGTCGCCGTGCACACCACCGGCGGCACCACCACTCCCCCGCCGTCCTCCGGCTCCGCCGTCAAGCTCGGCTACTTCACCGAGTGGGGCATCTACGGCCGCAACTACAACGTCAAGAACCTGGTGACGTCCGGCTCGGCGGCGAAGATCACGCACATCAACTACGCCTTCGGCAATGTCACCGGCGGCAAGTGCGCGATCGGCGACTCCTACGCCGACTACGACAAGGCGTTCACCGCCGACCAGTCGGTCAGCGGCGTGGCCGACACCTGGGACCAGCCGCTGCGCGGCAACTTCAACCAGTTGCGTGAGCTGAAGGCCAAGTACCCCAACCTCAAGGTCATCTGGTCCTTCGGCGGCTGGACCTGGTCCGGCGGCTTCGCCGAGGCCGCCGCCAACCCGGCCGCCTTCGCGCAGTCCTGCTACGACCTGGTCAAGGACCCGCGCTGGGCCGACGTCTTCGACGGCATCGACATCGACTGGGAGTACCCGAACGCCTGCGGGCTCTCCTGCGACACCAGTGGCGCGGCCGCGTACAAGAACCTGATGGGGGCCCTGCGCGCCAAGTTCGGCGGCAACAACCTCGTCACCGCGGCCGTCACCGCCGACGGCACCTCCGGCGGCAAGATCGACGCCGCGGACTACGCGGGCGCTTCGCAGTACGTCGACTGGTACAACGTGATGTCGTACGACTTCTTCGGCGCGTTCTCCCCGCAGGGCCCGACCGCCCCGCACTCCCCGCTCACCTCGTACAGCGGCATCCCGACGCCCGGCTTCACCACGGCCGACGCGATCGCCAAGTACAAGGCGAAGGGCGTGCCCGCGAGCAAGCTGCTGATCGGCATCGGCTTCTACGGACGCGGCTGGACGGGCGTCACCCAGGACGCGCCGGGCGGCACGGCGACCGGGCCCGCGGCGGGCACGTACGAGCAGGGCATCGAGGACTACAAGGTGCTCAAGACGTCCTGCCCGGTCACCGGCACGATCGCCGGGACGGCGTACGCGCACTGCGGCAGCAACTGGTGGTCCTACGACACCCCGGCGACCATCGGTACGAAGATGGCGTGGGCCAAGAGCCAGGGGCTGGGCGGCGCCTTCTTCTGGGAGTTCAGCGGGGACACCAGCAATGGCGAGCTGGTGAGCGCCATCAACAGCGGACTGGGCTAGAAGTCACTCCACCGGGCGTCACGCCACATTGACGCTCCCCCGGACAGTGAGTAGATGCGGCCTTTCAGGCCACATTCACTCGCTGTCCGGGCGGGGCTGCCTCCAGCCACGCGAGGAAACCGGTCAGCGCGTCCTCGCTCATCGCCAGTTCCAGGCGCGTGCCCCGGTGGACGCAGGCGAGGATGATCGCGTCGGAGAGCAGCGCGAGCTCCTCCTCGCCGTCCGGGGTACGACGGCCGGCCACCTCGATCGCCGAGCGTTCCAGGACACGGCGTGGGCGGGGGGAGTACGAGAAGACGCGGTACCACTCGATGCGGTCGCCGTTGTAGCGGGCGACGCCGTAACCCCAGCCTTTGCCGTTGGGGTCGCTCTTCTCCGGGACGTCCCAGCGCAGGCTGCAGTCGAAGGTGCCGCCGGAGCGCTGGATCAGCCGGCGGCGGAGGCCGAAGACGAACAGCCCCACCAATACGAGCGCCACTACCAATCCGCACACAGTCAGAGCGAGGACCATCGACACCGACCTCCTCGTCTCCTAGGTAACGGAAAAGAAAAAACCTCCGCATTTGCCTCAGCCGCGACGGGGGCCGGAGTCATCCGGTCCCCGCCGCGGCTGAGGCAAAGCATCACACGACACTCCCCCAGTGCCTAAAGGGCCTGGGAGGTACCCCCAGTCAGCGAGCCGACACCGCTCGCAGTCGGACGTCCGCGCGACGCTCGGCGGACTCGTCGCCCTCCGCCTTCGCGCGCTCGAGCTCCCGCTCCACGCGCTGGACGTCGATCTCGTCCGACAGCTCGGCGATCTCGGCCAGCAGCGACAGTTTGTTGTCGGCGAACGAGATGAAACCGCCGTGCACCGCGGCGACGACCGTTCCACCATCACTCGTACGAATGGTCACCGGGCCCGACTCCAGCACACCGAGCAGCGGCTGGTGACCGGGCATGACGCCGATGTCGCCGGACGTGGTACGCGCGACGACCAGGGTGGCCTCGCCGGACCAGACACTGCGGTCCGCGGCGACGAGCTCGACATGCAGCTCAGCAGCCAAGGTGGGCTCCTCGGGTCACCACCCGGCATGGCCGCCGGGTGTTGGGTCAAAGTCTAATGGGCGTACGGAGGGGGACGGACCGCACCCCGCGAGGTGCGCTCCCGCCCCCCTCAGTACGAACAGGGGACTCGCGTCAGGAGACGCCGAGTTCCTTGGCGTTGGCCTTGAGGTCCTCAATGCCACCGCACAGGAAGAACGCCTGCTCCGGGAAGTGGTCGTACTCGCCGTCGATGATCGCGTTGAAGGCCACGATCGACTCCTCCAGCGGGACGTCCGACCCGTCGACGCCGGTGAACTGCTTGGCGACGTGGGTGTTCTGGGACAGGAAGCGCTCCACGCGACGGGCACGGTGGACGGTGAGCTTGTCCTCCTCGCCCAGCTCGTCGATACCGAGGATCGCGATGATGTCCTGGAGGTCCTTGTACTTCTGGAGGACCGACTTGACGCGCATGGCGGCGTTGTAGTGGTCCGCCGCGATGTAGCGCGGGTCCAGGATGCGGGACGTGGAGTCCAGCGGGTCCACGGCCGGGTAGATGCCCTTCTCGGAGATCGGACGGGAAAGAACCGTCGTCGCGTCGAGGTGGGCGAAGGTGGTGGCCGGGGCCGGGTCGGTCAGGTCGTCCGCGGGGACGTAGATCGCCTGCATCGAGGTGATCGAGTGACCACGGGTCGAGGTGATGCGCTCCTGGAGGAGACCCATCTCGTCGGCCAGGTTCGGCTGGTAACCCACCGCGGAGGGCATCCGGCCGAGCAGGGTCGAGACCTCGGAACCGGCCTGGGTGAAGCGGAAGATGTTGTCGATGAAGAACAGCACGTCCTGCTTCTGCACATCGCGGAAGTACTCCGCCATGGTCAGACCCGCGAGGGCCACGCGCAGACGGGTGCCCGGGGGCTCGTCCATCTGACCGAAGACAAGGGCGGTCTTGTCGATAACCCCGGAGTCCGACATCTCCTCGATGAGGTCGTTGCCCTCACGGGTGCGCTCACCGACACCGGCGAACACGGAGACACCGTCGTGGTTGTTGGCGACGCGGTAGATCATCTCCTGGATGAGCACCGTCTTGCCGACACCGGCACCACCGAACAGACCGATCTTTCCACCCTTGACGTACGGGGTGAGAAGGTCGATGACCTTGACGCCGGTCTCGAACATCTCGGTCTTCGACTCGAGCTCGTCGAAGCGCGGGGCCTTGCGGTGGATGGACCAGCGCTCGCCCGTGTACTTCTCGTCGGAGTTCAGCACGTCACCGAGGGTGTTGAACACCTTGCCCTTGGTGAAGTCGCCGACCGGGACGCTGATGCCCGCGCCGGTGTCGGTGACCGCGGCCTGGCGGACCAGACCGTCGGTGGGCTGCATGGAGATCGTGCGGACCAGGCCGTCACCCAGGTGCTGGGCGACCTCCAGGGTCAGGATCTTCTTCTCGCCGGCGTTGGCCGGGTCGGCCACCTCGACGTGAAGGGCGTTGTAGATGTCCGGCATCGCGTCGACGGGGAACTCCACGTCGACGACCGGGCCGATGACCCGGGCGACGCGGCCCGTGGCAACGGCCGTCTCAGAAGTCGTCGTCATTACTTGTCACTCCCCGCGGTCGCGTCGGCAAGGGCACTGGCGCCACCGACGATCTCGCTGATTTCCTGGGTGATTTCGGCCTGGCGGGCCGCGTTGGCAAGACGGGAGAGCGTGTTGATCAGCTCGCCCGCGTTGTCGGTCGCCGACTTCATCGCGCGGCGGGTGGCGGCGTGCTTGGAGGCAGCCGACTGGAGCAGCGCGTTGTAGATCCGGCTCTCGACGTAGCGCGGCAGCAGGGCGTCGAGGACGTCCTCCGCCGACGGCTCGAACTCGTACAGCGGAAGGATCTCGCCCTTGGGCGCCTCCTCCGCAACCTCTTCGAGGCGTAGCGGCAGCAGGCGGCCGTCGACCGCCGTCTGCGTCATCATCGAGACGAACTCGGTGTAGACGATGTGGAGCTCGTCCACGCCGCCGTTCGCCGTCTCCTTCTCGATGGCCTCGATCAGCGGAGCCGCGACCTTCTTGGCGTCCGCGTAGGTGGGCTCGTCGGTGAAGCCCGACCACGACTGCACGACCGCGCGCTCGCGGAAGTTGTAGTGGGCCAGACCCCGGCGGCCGACGATGTACGTGTCGACCTCCTTGCCCTCCGCCTCGAGGCGCGCCGTCAGCTGCTCGGCGGCCTTGATGGCGTTGGAGTTGAAGGCGCCGGCCAGTCCGCGGTCGCTCGTGAGGAGCAGCACCGCGGAACGGGTCGCCGTCTCCGCCTCCGTGGTCAGCGGATGCCTGGTGTTCGAGCCGGTACCGACCGCCGTGACCGCGCGGGTGAGCTCGGTCGCGTACGGCGTGGAGGCCCTCACCTTGCGATGCGCCTTGACGACGCGCGAGGCGGCGATCATCTCCATCGCCTTGGTGATCTTCTTGGTCGCGGTGACGGATCGGATGCGACGCTTGTAGACCCGGAGCTGGGCTCCCATGAGTCAGGTCCCTTCCTTACGTCACTTGGCCGCGGCCGGAACGTCTTCGCCGAGCAGCTTGCCGTCCGAGGTCTCGAACTGCTTCTTGAAGTCCGCGATGGCGTCCGCGATGGCGGTGAGGGTGTCGTCCGACATCTTCGCGCCCTCCTTGATGGAGGTCATGAGGCCCTGCTCCTTGCGGTGCAGGTACTCCAGGAGCTCCTTCTCGAAGCGGCGGATGTCGGCGACCGGTACGTCGTCCATCTTGCCGGTGGTACCGGCCCACACGGAGACGACCTGGTCCTCGGTCGGCATCGGCTGGTACTGAGCCTGCTTGAGCAGCTCGACCAACCGCTGACCGCGCTCCAGCTGGGACTTCGACGCGGCGTCCAGGTCGGAACCGAAGGCGGCGAACGCCTCCAGCTCACGGTACTGGGCGAGGTCCAGGCGGAGTCGGCCGGACACCTGGCGCATCGCCTTGTGCTGGGCGGAGCCACCGACGCGGGAGACCGAGATACCGACGTTCAGGGCCGGACGCTGGCCGGCGTTGAACAGGTCGGACTCCAGGAAGCACTGGCCGTCGGTGATGGAGATGACGTTGGTCGGGATGAACGCCGACACGTCGTTCGCCTTGGTCTCGACGATCGGCAGACCCGTCATCGAACCGGCGCCCATCTCGTCGGAGAGCTTCGCGCAGCGCTCCAGCAGACGGGAGTGCAGGTAGAAGACGTCACCGGGGTAGGCCTCGCGGCCCGGCGGGCGGCGCAGCAGCAGGGACACGGCGCGGTAGGCGTCGGCCTGCTTCGAGAGGTCGTCGAAGATGATGAGGACGTGCTTGCCCTCGTACATCCACTGCTGACCGATGGCCGAACCGGTGTACGGCGCCAGGTACTTGAAGCCGGCCGGGTCGGACGCCGGGGCGGCGACGATGGTCGTGTACTCCAGCGCGCCGGCATCTTCGAGGGCGCCACGCACGGAGGCGATGGTCGAACCCTTCTGACCGATGGCGACGTAGATGCAGCGGACCTGCTTCTTCGGGTCGCCGGTGCGCCAGTTGTCGCGCTGGTTGATGATCGTGTCGACGGCCAGGGCGGTCTTGCCGGTCTGACGGTCGCCGATGATCAGCTGACGCTGGCCGCGGCCGATCGGGGTCATCGCGTCGACGGCCTTGTAGCCGGTCTCCATCGGCTCGTGCACCGACTTGCGGACCATGACGCCCGGGGCCTGCAGCTCGAGGGCGCGGCGTCCGGTGGTCTCGATCTCGCCGAGGCCGTCGATCGGGTTGCCGAGCGGGTCGACGACGCGGCCGAGGTAGCCCTCGCCCACGGCGACGGACAGCACCTCACCGGTGCGCTGCACCGGCTGGCCCTCCTCGACACCGCTGAACTCGCCGAGGATGACCGCACCGATCTCGCGCTCTTCCAGGTTCAGCGCGAGACCGAGGGTGCCGTCCTCGAACTTCAGCAGTTCGTTCGCCATGGCCGAGGGCAGACCCTCGACCTTGGCGATACCGTCGCCGGCGACGGTGACCGTACCGACCTCCTCGCGCGAGGCCGCGTCCGGCTTGTACGACTGGACAAAGTTCTCCAGCGCGTCCCGGATCTCCTCCGGCCGGATCGTGAGCTCCGCCATCTGGGTTCCCTGCTCTCCTTGTTGGGCCCGAAGTTTTCTTGGGGGGTCTGGGGTCAGCCCCCAGGAATCCTCTGCACGGCCCAACCAGGGCCGTAAGTACTACGTGGTAACGCGTATTGAGTTGCTACTGGCCGACGATGCGGCGGCGGGCGTCCTCAAGCCGGTCCGCGACGGCGCCGTCGATGACCTCGTCGCCGACCTGCACCCGGATCCCGCCGATGACCTCGGGGTCCACGTCGAGGTTGAGGTGCATCGGGCGGCCGTAGAGCTTCGCCAGGGCGGCGCCGAGGCGCTGCTTCTGTCCGTCGCTCAGCGGGACCGCCGAGGTGACGACGGCGACCATGCGGTTGCGGCGCTCGGCGGCGAGCTTGGACAGGGACTCGAGTCCCGCCTCCAGGCTACGTCCCCGGGGCACTGCCACAAGGCGCGTCACCAGACGCTCGGTCGTCGCCTTGGCCCGGCCGCCGAGCAGGCTGTGCAGCAGCTCGCTCTTGGCCGCCTTCGAGGCGGTGCGGTCGGTCAGCGCGGCGCGCAGCTCGGTGCTCGAAGAGACGATCCGGCCGAACCGGAACAGCTCGTCCTCGACGTCGTCGAGCGTGTTCGCCCGCTGGGCGGCCGTGAGGTCGGCGATGCTCGCCAGCTCCTCCAGCGTGTCCACCAGGTCACGCGACTGCGACCAGCGCGAGCGCACCAGGCCGGCCACCAGGTCCGCGGTCGGCCCGCCGACCTGGCCGCCGAGCAGGCGCTGGGCCAGCTCGGCCTTGGCCTCGCCGGGCTGCGCCGGGTCGGTGAGGACCCGACGCAGCGAGACCTCGCGGTCGAGCAGCGCGGTGACGGCGGCCAGCTCGTCGGCGAGCTGGACGGCGTCCACGGACGTCGAGTCCGTCAGCGCGTCGAGACGCTCACGGGCTGCTGCGAGGGCCTCGCGGCTCGCTCCGTGTGCGGTCATCGAGCCGCCTCGGCCTTCTCCTCGAGGTCCTCGAGGAAGCGGTCGATGACGCGGCTCTGCCGGGCGTGGTCCTCGAGGGACTCACCGACGAGCTTGCCGGCCAGGTCGGTGGCGAGCTTGCCCACGTCCTGACGCAGCGCCTGCGCGGCGGCCTTGCGGTCGGCCTCGATCTGCGAGTGACCCGCGGCGATGATTTCCTCACGCTGCCGCTGGCCTTCCGCGCGCATCTCGGCGATGAGCGTGGCACCCTGCTCCTGCGCCTCCTGGCGCAGACGCGCGGCCTCGTGCCGGGCCTCGGCGAGCTGGGCCTTGTACTGCTCCAGCACGCTGTGGGCTTCGGTCTGAGCGGCCTCGGCCTTCTCGATACCGCCCTCGATGGCCTCGCGGCGCTCCTCCAGAACCTTGTTGATGTTCGGGAGGAGCTTCTTGGCGAGGAAGCCGAAGACGATGACGAAGGCGATCAGGCCGATGACAAGCTCGGGGATCGGCGGGAAGAGAGGGTTCTCCTTCTCGGCCGCCAGAATGAGCAGCTGGCTCATGTCAGTGCCTTTCGTCTAGTGGGCTGTCGCTGATCGGTGGATCAGGTGCCGTAGACGAACGGCATGACCAGACCGATGAGGGCGAGCGCCTCACAGAAGGCGAAGCCGAGGATCTGGTTGGCGCGGATCAGACCGGCGGCCTCAGGCTGGCGGGCGAGCGCCTGGGTGCCGTTACCGAAGATGATGCCGACGCCGACGCCGGGGCCGATCGCCGCGAGGCCGTAACCGATCGAGCCGAGCGAACCGCCGACGGCGGCAAGGGTCTGGGACATGCCAGTTCTTCCTTTTCTTTACGGACCGGTGGGGGTTGGCCACCGGACGAGTGCGGGGTCGGAGGGGGCGGCGCTCAGTGGTGCTCGGCCAGCGCGCCCTGGATGAAGGTGCAGGTCAGGAGGACGAACACATACGCCTGCAGGGCCTGGATGAACAGCTCGAAGGCGGTCATGATCAGCACCATGATGAACGAGACGCCCGCGTAGGCGATCCCGATGCCATTGAGCAGGTACCAGCTGGCGATCGTGAACAGCAGCAGCAGGGTGTGGCCCGCGAACATGTTCGCGAACAGTCGCACCGCGTGCGTGAAGGGCCGGACGATCAGGTTCGAGAGGAGCTCGATGAACATGGCCAGCGGGAGAACCGCGCCGAGCGATTTGTCGTAGCCGGTGAAGTTCTTGAACGCACCGACGAATCCGTGTCGCTTGAAGGTCAGCGAGACCCAGGTGATGTAGACGATCGCCGCGAGGACCGCCGGGTAGGAGATGATCGCCGTCACCGGGAACTGGGCGACCGGAACGATCGACCAGAGATTCATCATCCAGATGAAGAAGAACAGCGAGACGACCAGCGGTACGTACTTCTCGCCCTCCTTCTTGCCGATCGTCTCGTAGACGACACCGCGGCGGATGAAGTCGTAGCCCGTCTCGGCGACCATCTGCAGCTTGCCGGGGACGACCTTCGGCTTACGGAAGGCGGCCCAGAAGAAGCCGACAACGACGATCGAGCCGAGCAGCGCCAGCAGCATCGTCTTGTTGAAGTACAAGTTGCTGTCCCCGTCCCCGAGGAGGGGCTTGAACAGGAACGAGTGCAGGCCGGGAGCCGGGAAGCCACAGCCGTCGAAGATGTGGCAGTCGGTCTCGAAGGCGAGCACCTGCGTCGGGTCAGCACTCACCGCGGGCTCCTTCAGCGTGGCGCATAGGTACGGCAACCTCGTTGTGTCGGCGCGGCGCGCAGCCGCGGTTCGGCACTGGACTGGTGTTACGGATGTGGGGGCGGCTGTGGGGCATCAAGCCTCGCGATTGAGCAGGCGTCAGCTCAGATGCCCGCGCCCGCGATGCCGCAGTTGGCACCGGACGATAGCAGGATCTCTTGCGCGCTCTTATCCCGGCCCTACCCCTCACGACGAGTGCCCCGACTTCTCGGGCTCGACGTAGAGGATCTTGGCCTTCATATGAGCACGCGTCTGCGCGACGATCCAGATGATGGTGTCGGCGAGCAGCGTGAACGCGAAGGCCCTGGGGTTGAACAAGGTGGTGTGCTTGAACGCGGCCATGAAGATGAAGAGCAGAAGGATCTGCGCCGCGAAGAGCATCAGGCCCATCGCCTGGAAGAGATGCGGAAGCGATTTGGCAGTGCGCTGCAGTACGTAGAGCCCGATTCCCATGAAGAGGATCACGATCAGCGTCGCGACGACTGCCCCAATGGCTCCCTTGCCGCCGGCGACCACACCACTGACGACGGCGGCAATCGCGCCGACGGCAGCTGTGGGCACAGCGGCCTGAAGGAGAATCCGGGCGTCATTGGACGGCATGGCGGCAACTCCGCTTGCTTCGGGGGCAGGGTGTCGTCATGGACGAGCGTAGTCCCGGGCTGAGAGAGAACCTCGCGCCAAGGGGCCGTCTCATTGCGGTCCCTCGGCTCTGTCCCGGGTTCTCGTGAACCGTATCACAAACTATTTGATGCGGTCTTTACCTAGAAGGTGTGCTCGCCGTCACACATGAGACTGAACATGCGCGTTTGTGCAAGATCAGGGGCAACTTGTCTGGTATTAAGGCGGTTTGCCAATGATCCCTCTTGCGGAATTCTTACTTTGCGTCAGCGTGAAGATTCCGCTTTGCGCCGATCCAGGAAGCGCGCACGGGTGCCAATCGCCGTCGCCCCGTTGACTCCTGAGACACCCGCGGCGACCGGGGCACGGTGCTCGCGGACGCCCTCTTGCGGCTCCTGAGCCGCCTGCGCCTCGTACGCGACGGCCGCCTCCATGGCCGCCTCGGCCTCGGCCACCAGGGCGGCCCTGCGACGGCGGCGGTAGCGCGGCGGGACGAGGCTCTCGGCCCAGCGCGGGGCACGCGGCGTGAAGCGCGGCAGCAGGAGCAGCACAAGACCCACCGCGCTGAGCGCGGCGATGCCGAGCACGATCCACATGGACGCCGAGTTCACCGAGAAGGCGAGGGTTCCGAAGGCGATCAGCGCCGACCAGAAGTACATGATCAGGACGGCCCGGCTGTGCGAGTGCCCGACCTCCAGGAGGCGGTGGTGCAGGTGGCCGCGGTCGGCGGCGAAGGGCGACTGGCCGCGCCAGGTGCGCCGCACGATGGCGAGCACCAGGTCGGCGGCCGGGACCGCGATGATCGTCAGCGGCAGCAGCAACGGGATGTAGACGGGCACCATCTGGTGCACGGTGTTGCGCTCCGAACCGGAGAACAGGTTCATCGCGTCGGGGTCGATCTGCCCGGTGATGGAGATCGCGCCGGCCGCCAGCACCAGGCCGATCAGCATCGAGCCGGAGTCGCCCATGAAGATCCGGGCGGGGTGCATGTTGTGCGGCAGGAAGCCCAGACACATGCCCATGAGGATCGCCGCGAAGAGGGTCGCCGGGGCGGCGGCCTCGATGCCGTAGCTGTACCAGATGCGGTACGCGTACAGGAAGGACGCGGCGGAGGCGATGCACACCATGCCGGAGGCGAGGCCGTCGAGGCCGTCGACGAAGTTCACGGCGTTGATCGTGATGACGACCAGTGCCACGGTCAGCAGGGTGCCCTGCCACTGGGTGAGCGCGACCAGGCCGACACCCGGGATGGGCAGCCACAGGATCGTCAGACCCTGCATGACCATCACACCCGCGGCGATCATCTGGCCGCCGAGCTTGATCAGGGCGTCGATCTCGAACTTGTCGTCCAGGACGCCGATCAGCCAGATCAGGGCCGCGCCGGAGAGCAGGGCGCGCGGTTCGTTGGAGTTCGAGAAGACCGCGTTGAGGTTCCGCAGGTGGTCGGCGACCAGCAGGCCCGCGCACAGGCCGAAGAACATCGCGATGCCGCCGAGCCGCGGCGTGGGTTCCCGGTGCACGTCACGTGCCCGGATCTGCGGCATGGCTCCGGCCACGATCGCGAATTTCCGTACCGGCCCTGTCAGCAGATACGTCACCGCGGCCGTGATACAGAGCGTCAGCAGATATTCACGCACGGGCTTCCCCACAGGTCTCGCTGGCCATCTCAGCCCCACACCCTAGCGATGCGCACATATGGTTGGGGACTTCCGGGTAGCGACGATGGTTGCACGAGTGGCTGTGCACACGAGTGCGCGTCCCCCTCACTCGTCCGGATAGGGCGGAAATCTTCCGGTCAGCTCCCGCACTTCTTCACGTGCTCGCTTGCTGTCGACCTCGTCCCGCAGCACCGCCGCGAACAGCTTCGCGACCTGCGCCATCTCGGCCTCGGCCATCCCCTGCGTGGTCAGCGCCGCCGTACCGAGGCGCAGGCCACGGGCATCGCCGTGAGGCAGCACACAGGTGTCGAGGACCATCCCGGCAGCGGCGAGACGGCCGCGCGCGCTGCGCCCGTCGACACCGAGCGGTGCCGTGTCCGCGACCAGCAGATGGGTGTCGGTGCCCCCGGTGGTGAGGGCGAGCCCCTCCGCGGCCAGAGCCTCCGCGAGGGCTTTCGCATTGGCGACCACCTGATGGGCGTACGCCGTGAAGGCGGGCGTGGCCGCCTCGCCGAACGCGACGGCCTTGGCGGCGATGGTGTGCATCTGGGCGCCGCCCTGGGTGAACGGGAAGACAGCCCGGTCGACGCGCTCGGCCAGCTCGCTTCCGCACAGGATCATGCCGCCGCGCGGCCCGCGCAGCACCTTGTGCGTGGTGGCGCAGACGACATCGGCGTACGGCACCGGATTGGGCGCCGCTCGCCCGGCGACCAGCCCGATGGGATGGGCGGCGTCGGCGATGAGATAGGCACCGACCTCGTGGGCGATCTCCCGGAAGAGCGCGTAGTCGATGTGCCGAGGATAGGAGATCGACCCGCAGACGACGGCTTTCGGCCGATGCGTACGAGCCAGCGCGCGCACCTGCTCGTAATCGATGAGCCCGCTCTCCGCGTCCACCCCGTACCCGACGAAGTCGAACCAGCGGCCGGAGAAGTTCGCGGGCGACCCGTGCGTGAGGTGACCGCCGAACGGCAGCCCCATGGCCAGCACGGTGTCACCGGGGCGCAGCAGGGCGGCGTACGCGGCGAGCATGGCCGAAGACCCCGAGTGGGACTGCACGTTGGCGTGCCGGGCGCCGAAGAGGGCCTTGGCGCGTTCCATGGCGAGGCGCTCGGCGACGTCGACGATCTCGCAGCCGCCGTGATAGCGGGCGCCGGGATACCCCTCGGCGTACTTGTTCGCCAGCGGCGACCCCAGCGCGGCCAGCACGGCCGGCGAGGTGAAGTTCTCCGCCGCGATCAACTGCAGCGTCGTCGACTGCCGCTCCAGCTCCCCGATCAGGATCTCGGCGAGCTCAGGGTCCTGCCGAGGCAGAACATCCGCTTCCAGCGTTTGTGCGACCGGCATGGTGGACTCCGGACCTCGGCGGGTGCGATATGTCCAATGTAGAACCGGGACTGGTGGGACGCCCGGTATTGACCGGTGGGACGCCCCGGTATTGCGGCCTGCCGAGCCGCTGCCACGCGCACACCCCCGCGTCAGGCCCGCGCCCGCACCCCCGTCAGCGCCGTCACCACCGGGTCCAGCGCCTCGTTGATCTCGTCCCCGATCGAACGGAAGAACGGCAACGGGGCGCCGTACGGGTCGAAGACCTCGTCCGCCTCCGCCGTGGGGGCCAGCAGCCACCCGCGTAGAGCGGCGGCCGCCCGGACCAGGGCGCGGGCACGCTCGACCACGCCGTCCTCCAGGGGCGGGAGCGTCGCCGTGTCTATAGCGCGCACCAGTCTCGTGAACTCCTTGAGGGTGAAGGTGCGCAGGCCCGCAGAGTGGCCCATGGAGATGACCTGGGCGCGGTGGTCGCGGGTGGCCGTCAGGACCAGGTCGGCTCGGATGACGTGGTCGTCGAGGAGTTCGCGGCCGACGAAGCCGGAGGCGTCCGCGCCGAAGTCGGCGAGGACCGTCTCGGCGTTGGCCTCCATGGGCGCGCCCTCGTGCCCCCACGTACCCGCGCTCTCGACGATCAGGCCACCCCACAGGGGGTCGCCGAGCCGGTCCGCGAGCGCGTGGCGGGTCAGCCGCTCGGTGATCGGCGAGCGGCACACATTGCCGGTGCTGACGTGGAGGATGCGGAAGGACCCCCTGGGGGACCCATGGGTCCCCGTGATCCCCGTGCCTATGCCACGCCCCGCGTCAGGGGCTGTCAATTCGCCACCTCGAGGTCGGGTACGACCTTCCGGAGCTCCTCCGCCGACAGGGCACCCGCGCGCAGCAGGACCGGCACCTTGCCGGTGACGTCGACGATCGAGGAGGGAACGTTTGCGGGGGTCGGACCGCCGTCCAGGTACACGGAGACGGAGTCGCCGAGCATCTCCTGCGCGGCGTCACAGTCCTCCGGCGCCGGGTGGCCCGTGAGGTTCGCGGAGGAGACGGCCATCGGGCCGACCTCCGTGAGCAGTTCGATGGCGACCGGGTGCAGCGGCATACGGATGGCCACCGTGCCCCGGGTGTCCCCCAGGTCCCACTGCAGGGACGGCTGGTGCTTGGCGACGAGGGTGAGGGCGCCCGGCCAGAACGCGTCCACGAGCTCCCAGGCCATCTCGGAGAAGTCCGTGACGAGGCCGTGCAGGGTGTTCGGGGAGCCGATGAGGACGGGGGTGGGCATGGTGCGGCCCCGGCCCTTGGCCTCCAGGAGATCGGCGACGGCCTCCGAGGTGAACGCGTCGGCGCCGATGCCGTACACCGTGTCCGTCGGGAGGACGACCAGCTCGCCACGGCGGACGGCGGACGCGGCCTCACGCAGACCGGTGATGCGGTCGGTCGCGTCGTTGGTGTCATATCGCCGTGCCATTTAGCGGGCCTCCTCGTACACGTACTGCTGGCGGGGGAACGGGATGCGCGTACTCACGGCATCGCCTTGCGGGCGGTCGCGAACCGCGGCCGGTTGTTGAGGTCCGGGTGGTCGGCCGCGTCGGCCCAGCCCCGCTCCTCGGTGAAGATCCACGGCACCTGCCCGCCCTGGGTGTCGGCGTGCTCGATGACGACGACGCCGCCGGGACGCAGCAGCCGGTGCGCGGTGCGCTCGATGCCGCGGATGAGGTCGAGTCCGTCCTCCCCCGAGAACAGGGCGAGTTCGGGATCGTAGTCCCGTGCCTCCGGCGCCACGTACTCCCATTCCGTGAGCGGGATGTACGGCGGGTTGGAGATCACCAGGTCCACCTGGCCGTCGAGGTCGTGGAAGGCGTCCAGGGCGTTTCCCTGGCGCAGGTCGACCCTGGACCCCTCGACGTTCTTGCGCGTCCACTGGAGGGCGTCCTCGGACAGCTCCACGGCGTGTACGCGGGAGCGCGGGACCTCCTGCGCGAGGGCGAGCGCGATGGCGCCCGAGCCGGTGCAGAGGTCGACGATCAGCGGCTCGACGACATCCATCGCCCGTACGGCGTCTATGGCCCAGCCGACGACGGACTCCGTCTCCGGGCGCGGGACGAACACCCCGGGACCCACCTGGAGTTCCAGGTAGCGGAAGTAGGCGTGTCCGGTGATGTGCTGGAGCGGCTCGCGGGCCTCACGGCGCGCGGTCACCTCCCAGTAGCGGGCGTCGAAGTCCGCGTCCTTGACGGTGTGCAGCTCGCCCCGCTTCACGCCGTGCACGAAGGCGGCGAGCTCCTCCGCGTCGTTGCGCGGCGAGGGCACGCCGGCGTCGGCCAGCCGCTGGGTGGCCTGGGCCACTTCCGCGAGCAGCAGGTTCACGCTGGTCCTCCGGGGCTGAGCTGTTGTCGTACGGCTTACAAGTACAGCCTTTACGCGGCCGCGAGCTTCGCGGCCGAGTCGGCGTCGACGCAGGCCTGGATGACCGGGTCGAGCTCGCCGTCGAGCACCTGGTCCAAGTTGTACGCCTTGAATCCGACGCGGTGGTCCGAGATGCGGTTCTCCGGGAAGTTGTACGTACGGATCTTCTCGGAGCGGTCGACGGTGCGGACCTGGCTGCGGCGGGCGTCCGCGGCCTCCCGCTCCGCTTCCTCCTGCGCCGCGGCGAGGAGCCTGGAGCGCAGGATACGCATCGCCTGCTCCTTGTTCTGCAGCTGGCTCTTCTCGTTCTGGCAGGAGGCGACGACTCCGGTGGGAAGGTGCGTGATGCGCACCGCGGAGTCGGTCGTGTTGACGGACTGGCCGCCGGGCCCGGAGGAGCGGTAGACATCGATGCGCAGATCGTTCGCGTGGATCTCGACGTCGACCTCCTCGGCCTCGGGCGTGACCAGCACACCGGCCGCGGAGGTGTGGATGCGGCCCTGCGACTCGGTCGACGGCACGCGCTGCACGCGGTGCACCCCGCCCTCGTACTTCAGCCGCGCCCAGACACCCTGACCCGGCTCGGTGGCGCCCTGGCCGCCCTTGGTCTTCACGGCGACCTGGACGTCCTTGTAGCCGCCGAGCTCGGACTCGGTGGAGTCGATGATCTCGGTCTTCCAGCCGACGCGCTCGGCGTAGCGCAGGTACATGCGCAGCAGGTCGCCGGCGAACAGGGCCGACTCGTCGCCGCCCGCGCCCGCCTTGATCTCGAGGATGACGTCCTTGTCGTCGCTGGGGTCGCGCGGGACCAGCAGCAGACGGAGCTTCTCGGTGAGCTCCTCGCGCTGCTTGTCCAGCTCCTTGACCTCGGCGGCGAAGTCGGGGTCGTCGGCGGCGAGCTCCTTCGCCGTCTCGATGTCGTCCCCGGTCTGCTTCCAGGAGCGGTACGTCGCGACGATCGGGGTCAGCTCGGCGTAGCGCTTGTTCAGCTTGCGCGCGTTGGCCTGGTCGGCGTGGACCGACGGGTCAGCGAGCTTCTTCTCCAGATCGGCGTGCTCGCCGATGAGTTCCTCGACCGCCTCGAACATCTCCGGCTCCAATGGACTGTCCCCAGCTCCATGATGGGCTCGGGGACGTAGGTAAGACATGGGGGTCCCCCCGGCTCGAGCGAAGCCGAGAGTTGGGGGAGGGGGCTGCACCGCAAAGCGCCGGTCCCGGCGCCCCCGTGCCGGGGACGCCGAAGACCGGCGCTGTGGGCTCGCTACTTCTTGGCAGCGGCAGCCTTGCCGAAGCGGGCCTCGAAGCGGGCCACGCGGCCACCGGTGTCGAGGATCTTCTGCTTGCCCGTGTAGAACGGGTGGCACTCGGAGCAGACCTCGGCACGGACGGTGCCGCTGGAGATCGTGCTACGGGTGGTGAACGACGCGCCACAGGTGCAGCTGACCTGCGTCTCGACGTACTCGGGGTGGATGTCGCGCTTCAAGGTGTCTCCTAGTTTCGGGAGGGCGCCGGGTCGCCACCGCGGATTGCGGGAGCGTGAACCGGAGCCGACGTACCAGTCTGCCAGGACTGGGCGCATCCCCCAAAACCGGGGGGATGGATTATCTATTCCCCGGCCTGTGCACGAGGGGCCTCCGGGGCCCGTGCAGGGGGTTCCCCGGGCCTGTGTACGGGGCTCGGAGCGGCCTCGGACGGGCCTCGGACCGGCCTCCGTACGGCTTCAGGACCCGCTGACGACGCCCTTCGCGGTGCCCGTGGCCGTGCCCTTGGTGGCCGCCTTCGGGATCGCCTGGTCGTCCTTGAGGGCCTTCCAGACCAGCTTCGCCTTGGCCTCGTCGACGAGGACCCGGTTGGCGTTCGCGCTGTCGTACTGCACCGGCATCGTCACCATGTTCATGTGCGACGAGCTGATGCCCTTGAGGCCGTTGGCGAAGGACGCGAGGTCCCTGACGGAGCCGAGGTCGGAGTCGGTGGTGACGGTCTTGGTGGCGGTGTCGGCGAGGTCGTACAGCTTCGTGGGGCTGGACAGGAGGCCGATGTGCTTGACCTGGTTGACCAGGGCCTTGATGAACGCCTGCTGGAGCTGGATGCGGCCGAGGTCGGAGCCGTCGCCGACGCCGTGCCGGGTGCGGACCAGGCCGAGCGCCTGCCGGCCGTCGAGCGTGTGCGTGCCGGCCTTGAGGTTCAGGTGGCTGTCGGCGTCCTTGATGTCCTTGGTCGTGGTGACCGGGACACCGTCGAGGTCGTCGATGAGCTTCTGGAAGCCGCTGAAGTCGACCTCGATGTAGTGGTCCATGCGGACACCGGTCATGGACTCGACGGTCTTCACGGCACAGGCGGCGCCGCCGGTGGAGTACGCGGAGTTGAACATCACGCTGGTGGCGGCGTCGTGGGTGACACCCTTGGCGTCGGTGCAGGAGGGGCGCGGGACGAGGGTGTCCCGGGGTATGGAGACCACACTGGCCTTCTTGTGGCCCTCGTATATGTGCACGATCATCGCCGTGTCCGAGCGGGCGCTGCCGTCGTCGGTGCCGCCGCCGAGGCTCTTGTTGCTGCCGGAGCGGGTGTCGGAGCCCAGGACCAGGATGTTCTCGGAGCCGTTGTCGACCTTCAGCGGCCGGTCGGTGCCGAGGGCCTGGTTGATGTCGACGGTCTTGAGGTTGCTGTTGAGCTTGAAGTACAGGATCCCGACGCCGGTGCCCCCCAGTACGACGATGCCCGCCGCGGTCCAGGCCGTGATGAGCAGGGCCTTGTTTCGGGTGCTGCGGGTCCTCCGGCGGCGGCCCTTCGCGCGGTGACTCGGGACGCTCGTGCCGGGCTCGCCCGGTGTGCCGGGTTCGGGATCGCCCGGTGTGCCGGGTTCCGGCATGCTCTCGGCAGGCATGTGCTCCTCTTGTCCTCGTTGCGGTCGGTTACCCCCTGCTTTCAGGGCCAAGCCCGGTCCATCGGCGTGACGCATACGGCCTCATGGCCACTCCGTACGGTCAGACGGGGAAACTGGGCAAAGGGTTGCACAACGCAGCGTGCCCACCACGTGGTGCGGTGGGCACGCTGCGTGACCGGCGAGTTCGGGGGAACCCCGCTCACCTGCGATGTCAGCCGAAGATGTCGTACTGCTTCAAATCGGTACCGATGGTGATCCTTGTGGCAAAGATCTCACTGGTGGCCTTGCCGGTGCCCGGGTACAGGTAGAGCGCGCCGGCGGGCGTACGGGCCAGGAAGTCGGCCTTGCCGTCGCCGGTCACGTCGCCGACCGCGTCGAAGGCGTTGTAGCCGCCCCAGGCGCGCACCTTGATACGGCTGGAGAACGCCCCGCTGCCCGCCTTGCCCCTGCCCTTGTAGAGGTACATGTACGAGCCGGTCTTACTACGCGCGATCAGGTCGGCCTTGCCGTCGCCGGTGAAGTCGCCGTGGCCGCGCAGGACGTTGCACTGGTTCCAGCCGGAGCCGACCTTGACGCGGGCCCAGAAGGTGCCGTTGCCGTTGCCGGGGTAGATCCACAGGACGCCGCCGGAGTCGGCCGAGAGGAGGTCGGGCAGGGCGTCGCCGGTGACGTCACCGGGGGCGACGATGCGGGTGCGGGCTCGGCGAGGAACTGCTCGCCTTGGCGACCGGCGTCGGCTGCGCGGTGGCGGCGTTCGCGGACGACATCAGGAGCGCACCGCCGACGGCGGCGGCCGGGGTCGCCGCCGCGACAGGCACGGCGATGCGCATCCGGCGTCTGTGACGACCGCGCCCGGACATCGACGTATCCACTCAAGTCCCCCCTGAGACTCATACGTTGAAAGAGAGCGCCGTCGTACATGTGTCCCAGGCAGCACAAAGGGCCGCCCCCGTCATCTGCGTGACGGGGGCGGCCCTTGGCGTTACTGACCCTGCTGACCTCAGTCGTTGCCGTTGCCCGGCATCGGCGTCGTCTTCTGGATCTGCAGCAGGAACTCGGCGTTCGACTTCGTCTGCTTCATCTTGTCGAGCAGCAGCTCGATCGCCTGCTGCTGGTCGAGCGCGTGCAGCACGCGACGCAGCTTCCAGGTGATGGCGAGCTCGTCGCTGCCGAGCAGGATCTCTTCCTTACGCGTACCGGACGCGTCGACGTCCACCGCCGGGAAGATGCGCTTGTCGGCGAGCTTCCGGTCGAGCTTGAGCTCCGCGTTGCCGGTGCCCTTGAACTCCTCGAAGATCACCTCGTCCATGCGGGACCCGGTGTCGACGAGCGCGGTCGCGAGGATGGTCAGCGAGCCGCCGTCCTCGATGTTGCGCGCGGCACCGAAGAAGCGCTTCGGCGGGTACAGCGCGGTCGAGTCGACACCACCGGACAGGATGCGGCCGGAGGCCGGGGCGGCGAGGTTGTACGCACGGCCCAGACGCGTGATCGAGTCGAGCAGCACGACGACGTCGTGGCCCAGCTCCACGAGGCGCTTGGCGCGCTCGATGGCGAGCTCGGCGACCGTGGTGTGGTCCTCGGCCGGGCGGTCGAAGGTCGAGGAGATGACCTCGCCCTTGACCGACCGCTGCATGTCGGTGACCTCTTCCGGACGCTCGTCGACCAGGACGACCATCAGGTGGCACTCGGGGTTGTTGTGCGTGATCGCGTTGGCGATCGCCTGCATGATCATGGTCTTGCCGGTCTTCGGCGGGGCCACGATCAGACCGCGCTGGCCCTTACCGATGGGCGCGACAAGGTCGATGATGCGGGTGGTCAGCACACCCGGGTCCGTCTCCAGGCGGAGGCGGTCCTGCGGGTACAGCGGCGTCAGCTTGTTGAACTCCGGGCGGCCACGGCCGTGTTCGGGCGCCATGCCGTTGACGGAGTCCAGGCGCACCAGCGCGTTGAACTTCTCGCGGCGCTCGCCCTCCTTGGGCTGACGGACCGCGCCGGTGACGTGGTCGCCCTTGCGCAGGCCGTTCTTGCGGACCTGGGCGAGGGAGACGTACACGTCGTTCGGGCCCGGCAGGTAGCCGGACGTACGGATGAACGCGTAGTTGTCGAGGATGTCCAGGATGCCCGCGACGGGGATCAGGACGTCGTCGTCGGCGAGCTGCGGCTCGTTGGTGGCGAACTCCTCACGGCCACGACGGCCACGACGGTCGCGGTAGCGCCCCCGACGGCCGCGACGGCCGCCATCGAAGTCGTCGTCGTCCTGCGGCCCGTTGTCGCGCGGCTGGCGATCCTGACGGTCCTGACGACCGCCGCCCTGCTGCTGACGGTCCTGGCGGTCCTGACGCTCCTGGCGCTGCTGGCCGGCGCCGCCCTGGCCCTGGCCCTGGCCCTGGCCCTGGCCCTGAGCCTGGCCCTGAGCCTGACCCTGCTGCTGCTCGTCGCTCTTGCCACCGCGGCGGTCGCGGTCACGGCCGCCCCGCTCACGGTCACCGCGCTCGCCGCGGTCACGGCGGTCCCTGCGGCCCTGCCGGCCGTCGGCGCCGTCACCGGCGTCGGCCCTGACGTCGACGGAAACCTCGGCGGCGACCTTCGGCTCGCTCTGCGCCTCGGCGACAGTGCTGGTCTGCGGATCGGGGCTGCCGGCCTCGGCAACGGCACGACGACGACGGCGCTCACTGGCGGGAGCGTCGTCGCTGGCCGGCTGGCCGGGGATCTCGATCTGCTGCTGGGCCACGGCCTTCTCGGCGGCGGGCTTCTCGGCGGCCTTCTTCTCGGCGGCCGGAGCTGCGTCATCGCCGGTACGGGCCTTGGAGGTGGCCCGGCGCTTCGGCTTGGTCTCGGCGGCGGCCTCGGCCTTGGCCGGGGCTCCCCCGCCCGCCTGCGCCTCCTTGATGACCTCGATCAGCTGGCTCTTGCGCATCCGCGCGGTGCCCCTGATACCGAGGCCGGACGCGACCTGCTGCAGCTCGGCCAGCACCATGCCGTCGAGGCCGGTACCGCGGCGCCGCCGGGAGCCGGCACCGGAGGCAGGCGCGGCAGAGGCGTCCGTGGCGGGCGCGGCAGCGGTCTCCTCGACACGTGCGCCCATCAGATCGGTGGTGTCGCTCACGAAGGGTCCTTCCCTGGAGCGGACGTCGGCCTGTCTGGCTCGGCGACCGGTTGTGCTGTCCGGCTTCGGTCCTTGCTGTGTGGACCGTGCCGGGGCGGTGGTCCGCCAAAGAGGCGGAAGAGATATCTGGTGATGACGATTCCGGAGCCGTGGCACTGAATTGCGGTGTCATCGGCACGGTCACGCCGGTTTCCGGAGCGTGCTCAGCACTGCTCAGCGCATAGCACCCAATGCATGGCACAAAGCAGTTTGGGAGGCTCCCGGAAGAATGGTTGTCCCGGACGGGGACACGAAGCACCTCGCCATGGTGGGGTCGGGTGCAGACTTGAGGTTAACACTACCGGATCCAACAAACATTCCCCCTCTCCAAATCCGGCAACCGCGCGCTATTGATGGACACCCGCCGGGGCGAGTGGCAGTACGCACGCTCCCGCGGCGTCGAGGTCCAGCCGATTGGCGGCCCAGCCCTGACCTGCGAGATGAGCGACCTTGTCGGCGGATTCCTCATCCGCGAGGGCGAGGACCGTGGGGCCCGCGCCGGAGATCACCGCGGGGATGCCGTCGGCGCGCAGTCGCTCCACCAGCGCCGCGCTCTCCGGCATGGCCGGGGCGCGGTACTCCTGGTGCAGCCGGTCCTCGGTGGCGGGCAGCAGCAGCCCGGGGCGCCTGGTGAGGGCCTCGACGAGCAGTGCGGCGCGGCCCGCGTTGGCGGCGGCGTCGACGTGCGGCACGGTGCGCGGCAGCAGACCGCGCGCGGTCTCGGTCAGGACCGGCTTTCCGGGGACGAAAACCACCGGAACGATGGAATCGGCGGGGTCCATCCTGATCGCCCGCGCGGCGCCGGCCTCCATCCAGGAGAGCGTGAAACCGCCGAGCAGACAGGCCGCGACATTGTCGGGATGGCCCTCGATCTCGGTGGCGAGCTCAAGCAACGCGGTGTCGTCGAGCTTGCTGTCGCCGCCTATGGTCACGGCACGCGCGGCGACGATTCCGGCGCAGATGGCGGCCGAGGAGGAGCCGAGGCCCCGCCCGTGCGGGATGCGGTTGGCGCAGACGATCTCGAGGCCGCGCGGTTGTCCGCCCAGCAGATCGAAGGCGGTGCGCAGGGAGCGTACGAGGAGGTGACTCTCGTCACGGGGCAGTGTCTCACTGCCCTCACCTGCGATGTCGATATGCAGCCCGGAGTCGGCCACCCGGACGACCACGTCGTCGTACAGCCCCAGTGACAGGCCGAAGGCGTCGAAGCCCGGCCCGAGGTTGGCGCTGGTGGCGGGGACGCGCACCCGGACGGCGGCGGCGCGGAACGCTGGACCGGCCATCGCTCGATGACTCTCCTTGAGCTGCGTGATGTACGAGATTGTCGATGTACTGCGAGATGTACTGCGGGATGTTCTGCGGGATGGACTACGAGACGGCTTCGATGAACTGCGACGGACTGCGATACGTACGGAAGACCCGGAGGCCGCAATGACTGCAATGACGGCGCGGCACCGCGGCATATGCGGCGGGCGGGTTCAGTACAGCCTATCGAAGGAAGGTTCTGTGGCGACATAGGGCGCACAGGAGGCGCACGATGCGTGTCGTAAGCCCCCCGTGCACCCCCTGTCGGGTTGCCGTAGGGATGGCCGCGGAGGTGGGCGGTTTCGGCCGACTTTCCGGCACCTTCCGCCCGCCTTTGGCTACCACTGACACTGCGCTGACGTGCTACTGACAGGCCCCGCCGTCCCGCCGGCGGGACGGCGACAGGCGGTTTTACGCCAGTCCGAGCCGCTCCGCCGCCGTGGCCGCGTCCACGGGAACGGTGACCGGCTGTGGGGCGCCCGCGACGGCCCAGTCCGGATCCTTGAGCCCGTTTCCGGTGACCGTGCAGACGATCGTCTGGCCGGGGTCGACCTTGCCCTGCTCGGCGGCCTTCAGCAGACCGGCGACGGAAGCGGCGGACGCGGGCTCCACGAAGACACCCTCCTGCGCGGCCAACAGCCGGTAGGCGCGCAGAATCTCACGGTCCGTCACCTCGTCGATGAAACCGCCCGATTCGTCTCGCGCGGCCAGCGCGAACTTCCACGAGGCGGGATTGCCGATGCGGATCGCGGTGGCGATGGTGGACGGGTCCTTGACCACCTCGCCGCGCACGATGGGCGCGGAACCGGAGGCCTGGAAACCCCACATGCGCGGGGTCCGCTTGGCGATGCCGTCGGCGGCGTACTCCGTGTAGCCCTTCCAATAAGCCGTGATGTTGCCCGCGTTGCCGACCGGCAGTACATGGATGTCGGGCGCGTCGCCGAGCATGTCCACGATCTCGAACGCGGCGGTCTTCTGGCCCTCGATGCGCACCGGGTTGACCGAATTGACCAGCGCCACCGGGTAGTTGTCGGACAGCGAGCGCGCCAGCGTCAGACAGTCGTCGAAGTTGCCGTCGACCTGGAGGATCTTCGCGCCGTGGATGAGGGCCTGGCCCATCTTGCCGAGCGCGATCTTGCCCCGCGGGACGAGGACGGCGGACACCATTCCCGCCCGTACGGCATACGCGGCGGCGGAGGCGGAGGTGTTACCGGTCGACGCGCAGATGACGGCCTTGGCACCCTCCTCCTTGGCCTTCGAGATGGCCATGGTCATACCGCGGTCCTTGAAGGACCCGGTCGGGTTGGCGCCCTCCACCTTCAGGTGGACCTCGCAGCCCGTGCGCTCGGAGAGCACCTGCGCGGGCACAAGCGGCGTACCGCCCTCACGGAGCGTGATGACCGGCGTACTGTCGGACACCGGCAGCCGGTCCCGGTACTCCTCGATGATTCCGCGCCATTGGTGGGTCATTGCTGGTTACTCTCCTTCAACCCGCATGATGCTGGCGACACCCCGCACGGTGTCGAGGCTGCGCAGCGCCTCGACGGTCCCGCTCAGGGACGCGTCGGACGCACGGTGGGTGACGACGACGAGGGAGGCCTCGCCGTCCTTCCCCTGCTGACGCACGGTATCGATGGAAACCCCGTGCTCGGCGAAGACGGTGGCCACCTGGGCCAGAACACCCGGTTTGTCGGCCACGTCGAGGCTGATGTGGTAACGGGTGACGACCTCGCCCATGGGCGAGACGGGCAGGGCGGCGTACGCCGACTCGCCGGGCCCGGTCGAGCCACTGAGCTTGTTGCGACAGACGGCGACGAGGTCACCGAGCACGGCGGACGCGGTGGGGGCGCCGCCGGCGCCCGGCCCGTAGAACATGAGCTGACCGGAGGCATCCGACTCGACGAACACGGCGTTGTACGCGCCGCGCACGGAAGCGAGGGGGTGGCTCAGCGGAATCATGGCGGGATGCACGCGCGCCGTCACGGACCCCCCGTCGGCGGCCCGCTCACAGATGGCGAGCAGCTTGATGGTGCAGCCCATGTTCTTGGCGGAGGCGAAGTCGGAGGCGGTGACCTCGGTCATGCCCTCGCGGTAGACGTCGTCGAGCCGCACGCGCGTGTGGAAGGCGATTCCGGCGAGGATGGCGGCCTTGGCGGCCGCGTCGAACCCCTCGACGTCGGCGGTCGGGTCGGCTTCGGCATAACCGAGCGCGGTGGCCTCGTCGAGGGCTTCCTGATAACCGGCGCCCGTCGAATCCATCTTGTCGAGGATGAAATTCGTCGTCCCGTTGACAATCCCCATCACTCGATTGATCTTGTCACCGGCGAGGGACTCGCGCAGCGGCCGGATCAACGGAATGGCCCCGGCGACGGCGGCCTCGTAATAGAGGTCCTTGCCGTGCTCATTGGCGGCGGCGTGCAGGGCGGCGCCGTCCTGGGCGAGGAGCGCCTTGTTGGCGGAGACGACGGAGGCGCCGTGCTCGAAAGCGGTGGTGATGAGGGAGCGGGCGGGCTCGATACCGCCGATGACCTCGACGACGACGTCGATGTCCCCGCGTTTGACGAGGGCGGTGGCGTCGGTGGTGACGAGCTCGGGGTCGATGCCCTCGCGCACTTTGGAGGGCCGGCGGACGGCCACGCCGGCCAGTTCGACCGGGGCCCCGATCCTGGCCGCGAGGTCGTCGGCGTGCGTCGTCATGATGCGCGCCACCTCTGAGCCGACAACCCCACAGCCCAGCAGCGCCACCTTCAGCGGACGCGTACGCATCATCCGACCTCGTTTCCTCATACCGTCTACGGTTGGACCAGTCTCACTCACCGGACGGGGGTTTCTATCCCTGGTCCGGATCGTGAGACATCTATTTCATTTTTCTGCCAGGTGGACGCAGGAGATCTTCCACCTGAGTCATATGACGTCACGCGACGTCATGCGAAGTCATGCGAAGTCATATGACGTCATCCGACATCGAGACGCAGGAGGTCCTCCTCCGTCTCCCGGCGGACGATGACCCGGGCCGCACCCTCACTGACCGCGACGACGGGCGGACGCAGGGCGTGGTTGTAGTTGCTGGCCATGGACCGGCAGTAAGCACCCGTGGCGGGTACGGCGATGAGATCGCCGGGGGCCAGGTCGGAGGGCAGAAAGGCATCCTTGACCACGATGTCCCCGCTCTCGCAGTGCTTGCCGACGACGCGGACGAGCATCGGCTCGGCCTCGGAGGTGCGCGAGACGAGGGCGACGCTGTACTCGGCGTCGTACAGCGCGGTCCGGATGTTGTCGGACATGCCGCCGTCGACGGAGACATACGTCCGCAGCCCGTCCAGCGGCTTGATGGTGCCGACCTCGTAGAGCGTGAAGGCGGTCGGCCCGACGATGGCGCGCCCCGGCTCGACGGAGATCCGAGGCGTCCGCAGCTTGGCGGCCTCGCACTCGCGCGTCACGATCTCGCTCAGCGCCTTGGCGATCTCGTGCGGCTCGCGGGGATCGTCGTCACTCGTGTAGGCGATGCCGAGACCACCACCGAGGTCGATCTCGGGCAGCTCGACCCCGTGCTCGTCACGAACGGCGGCCAGCAGCGACACGACGCGCCGGGCGGCGACCTCGAACCCGGCCATGTCGAAGATCTGCGACCCGATGTGGCTGTGGATGCCGACGAGTTCCAGCCCGTCGAGGGAGAGCGCGCGTCGTACGGCCTCCGCGGCCTGCCCGTCGGCGAGCGCGATCCCGAACTTCTGGTCCTCATGGGCGGTGGCGATGAATTCGTGGGTATGCGCCTCCACACCCACCGTCACCCGGATCTGCACACGCTGCCGCTTGCCGAGGGACCGGGCGATGTGGGCGACGCGGACGATCTCCTGGAAGGAGTCGAGGACGATCCGCCCGACACCGACCTCGACGGCGGTGGTGATCTCCTCGGCCGACTTGTTGTTGCCGTGGAAGGCGATGCGGTCGGCGGGCATCCCGGCGGAGAGGGCGGTGGCGAGCTCACCACCGGAGCACACATCGAGATTGAGCCCCTCCTCGTGCAGCCACCGCACGACGGCGCGGGACAGGAAGGCCTTCCCGGCGTAGAAGACGTCGGCGTCGTGCCCGAAGGCGGTACGCCAGGCCCGCGCACGGGCCCGGAAGTCGGCCTCGTCGAGGAAGTAGGCGGGGGTGCCGAACTCTTCTGCGAGCGTGGTGACTTCGACCCCGCCGACGCTGACGACTCCATCATCCGTACGGCTGACGGTGTGCGCCCAGACCTTGGGGTCGAGGGCGTTGAGGTCGGCGGGCGGCGCGAAGTAGTGGCCCTCGGGGAGGACATCGGCGTGACGGGGCCCGGCGGGGTGTGCGGAACGGCTCATTCTTCTCTCACAGATAGTCGGGTGCGCTGATGCCGAGCAGGGACAGGCCGCCGGCCAGCACCGTCCCGGCGGCTTCGGCGAGCGCGAGCCGGGCGCGGTGGGCGGCCGAGGGTTTCTCGTCACCGAGCGGCAACACGGTGTGCTGAAAGGCGAGGAGGGCGTCGGCGACGGTGACAAGATGCCGAGCGAGCCGGTCGGGCGCGCGATGGACGGCAGCCTGGGTGAGCACGGCCGGGTGATGCGCGAGGGCGCCCACGAGATCGTCGCTGCCGTCGCTATGGGGTACGTCACCGGGGGCGCCGCTGTAACCGAGCGCGGCGGCGTTGCGGCCGAGAGCCCGGGTACGGGCGTGGGCGTACCGGACACGGAAGAGAGGGTTGCTCTCACGCTGGACGAGGTGATCGGCACTGATCCGCGGCCGGTCATGGGGTGCGGGGTGGAGCAGGGCCCAGCGGGCGGCGTCGGGGCCGAGGGGGGCGGGGTCCTCGGGGGCGGGCACGGGCCGGAGGGTCACGGGGTCGGCGTGCGGGGGCTGGGCGTGGGGCCCCTTGGCGGGCGGCGGCTCGGCGGGCTGGACGTTGGCAGTGTGCTGTACCCCTGCGGCGTTCTGCACCCCCGCCGTGTTCTGCACCTCTGCCGTGTTCTGCACCACTGCGATGTGCTGTACCTCTGCGCGGCCGCCCTGGGTGGCGACGATCCGCACGAGTGCGTCGGCGACGACTTCGGCCCGGATGTCGTACGGGATCCACAGCGGGACGATCTGCCCGGCGAGGGTGTCGCCGTGCCCGTAGGAGTCCCTCTGGATGTGGATGTCGCGTACGAGGGAGGGGACCGCACTTCCCCCGAGCCGAATATTGAGGAACCCGGGCCCGGTGATCGCGACGTCGGCGACACCGTCGGTACGGGTGAGATGGGGCCGCAGGATCTCGGCGACCTGGAGAGGCGGCCGCCCGGCGGCCCGCGCCAGCTGCAGGGCGATGTTGGTGGCGTAGTCCCCGCACCCGCCCGGCCCCGGCGGCGTCACCACCGCCCGTACCGGCACGGCCACACTCAGCTCCCCCTCGTCCACGGCACGACGCACCGCGCGCAGCACGTTACGGGAGAGCTCGACGGGGGTCACGGGACAAGCGTAGGGGAGAAGGGGGGTGGGTAGGCGAGCCGATTTGGCAGGGGTCCGGGATGTGGACGGGGGTGCCCGCGGCGGCTGGCCAGGGGGCGGGGCGCTCCCATTGACCGACTGCGACTGGCCCGGTCATCTCAGTGGCCGGCGCGCTGGGTCTCCTCAGCACCGAACTCCTCCGGACCGAACCCCTCCGGGGGAAATACGTCAGAGGGAAAGGTCTCCGGGGAAAATCCCCCCGCATCGAGGGCCCCTTCAAACGGCGCCTCGCGATCGTCACCACCACCGCCACCCCGGCGCCCCCCTCCACCTCCGCTCCCTCGCCGCTCCATCAACTCGCGTACGAGCCGCACGAGTTCGGCAGGCTCGAAGGGCTTGGCGAGAAACGCGTCAACGCCCACATCAAGCCCACTCTCGACCTCGTACTGAGTGCAGGCGCTGACGATGACGAGGGGAAGATTGCGGGTCCGCGGATCGGCACGCAGCCGGGCGGCGGTGCGCAGCCCGTCGAGCCGAGGCATGACCACGTCCAGGGTCACGACATCGGGCCGCACGTGATGCACGACGTCCAGGCATTCGGCACCGTCGGCCGCGGTCACGACCTCGATGCCCTCCAGCTCGAGGTTGACCCTGATCAGCTGCCGGATGACCTTGTTGTCGTCCACAACAAGCACCCGGCCGGACGCGCCTGGCACAACTCGAGAGTAGGTCCGCGCCGGCCACGGCGTCCGGGTTTTCCCTACTCCCACCCCCACGCGGGGGTCCCAGGCATCGGGTGGGGTCCCGCACCAGATGCCCGAGGGAGGCCCCCGAGGCCGGCTCGTCTCCCCCTCCCCAGAACACCGCCCCTCCCCCACATAAAACCGTGCCAGTCACCCCCGAAAGAGCTGGTAGGGTTCTACCCGTCGCCGCGAACACCGCGCCCGACACGCCCCCGTAGCTCAGGGGATAGAGCAACGGCCTCCGGAGCCGTGTGCGCAGGTTCGAATCCTGCCGGGGGCACCCTGTAAGAGGTGCCCAAAGACCCCGTCACCAGCGGAAACGCTGAGGCCGGGGTCTTCGCGTATGTGCAGGCGGACGCAGCCCGAAGCGGCCGTATGTCGGGGTCCGTGGACGAGGCGTGGACGAGGCGTGGACGGGATCTTGGGACATGGCCGCAGGTCACTGTCGGATTCCAGAGACGGCCGGCGAACGCGACCTCCCCGGTATCGTGCCCCGCTCGGCTGCTTAGATCATCGGCATGACGGACTGGTCTCGGCTCCACCACGCCTACGGCACGGCAGAAGACGTCCCCGGCCTGCTTGACGCAGTGGGCCCGGACACGCAGGACCCCAGCTGGGACAAGCTCTGGTCCCGGCTGTGTCATCAGGGCACCGTCTACTCGGCGAGCTACGCGGCCTTGCCCGCTCTGACGGAAATGGCGCGTCAGTGGTCAGCGGTGGACCGGAGGGCGCCCCTCTACCTGGCCGGCTCCATTGTGGCCAGCACAGATCAGCCGTACGGCGATGAGGATCCCCAAGTCACCTACGCCCCCCAGATATCCGACCTGACGCAACTCACCGAGGAAGCCCTACAGGACCCAGGACTTGCCGACGACCCCACGAATTACGTCGACTTGCTGGGCACACTGCTGAGTTTCCAGAGCGTCGAGATCTGGGGCGAGCAGCTCGACGGGCTGAACGATGAGGAGTACGAGGTGCCCTGCCCCTCGTGCAGCGCGGAGAACTTCATAGCCTTCGGCAAGTACGGCTTCTTCTCAACCACCGACAGCATGTACATGGAGCCTTCCACCACGGCGAGGCAAGTGCCGCTGCGACCTCAAGCCCCCGCAGCTTTGGAAGGGCTCGCCCAAAGGCTCTACTCCCGCGCACTCTCAGACGGCCATCCGGACATCGCGCGTAAATTGACCCACGTCTTCGGTGACGCGCAGTGCGCCGAGTGCGATGCGATCTTCAGCGTCGAGGAAGCCATCGTCTCCCGGTGGGGCTGATGACACTGTGGTCGCCAAGCGCCACAAGTCGAACCGATGGAGTCCGCCCGGGAACAGCGAAGCCCCTGAACAAAAGTCCAGGGGCTTCAATCTTGGGACAGGCCGTGTCACTCGTATTCGCGAAGCAGGGCCTCAATACGCCGGTTGGCTACGTCCTGCCGCCCATCGAGACACTTCGCGTAGCGGGTCAGCAGGACCTCAACGCTGTTGCCGGCGCGCTCGGCCACCTCGGTGGGGTCGACGCCAGCGTTGAGCCAGGTCGACAGCGCCGAGTGCCGAAGATCGTACGGACGACTTGCAAGCGGTGAGGCCGCAGCAGGCGGCGGGAGAGCGAGGAGCCGAGCTTCCTGCCAGACGCGGTAGTAGGTGGAGGACGGGACGACCGAGCCCTTCTCGCTGAAGAAGAGCCGCCCGTCATCCGCCGTACCGAAGGTGGCCAGGTGCTCGCGAAACACGGCTACGAGGTGAGGCGGGATAGGTACCCGCCTGACGTCCTCGGACGGTCGATTCTTGAGCCCTCGGTCGTCGTGGGTCTCCCCCGAGTCGGTCCACTGCTTGCCGACCGACGGACGAGTCCGATGGAGCAAAGCCGATCCCCAGCCATGCTCGGGAAGGACTAGATCCGTCTCAACGAGGCCGACCGCCTCAGCCGGCCGAAGACCGCCGAAGTACATGGCAGCGAAGAGACCCACCAGGCGCCGACCACGAGCACGCCGGTAGCCGCCCACGTAGGAGACGGCCGCCAGAAGATTGCGAGCCTGCTCAGGGTTCGCGACAACGCGAGGGTCGACCTGGTTGGAGATCTTCGGTTTCTGCCAGCGGACGGCCGTAATCGGGTTCTCGCGCAGCTCCCCCAGGTCAACCGCGTAATTGGCTGCATTGACGAGCGTCCGCCGCTTGCGCCGCACGGTTTCGGCTGCCGCGGCCGTGCCGTCGAGCTTGAGTTTCAGCGAGTCCAGCACCGCACGAGCCGTGGCTGGCTCAGCGAGATCGGCGAGCGGCCGCGACGCCTTCGACACCCAGTGAAGGACGTTCCGCACATCGTCCGGGACGTCTCGGTCGTCGGGACCCGGCAGTACGAAGGCCCAGTTGCGGAGCGCTCTACGGATTGCCTCGTCAGACGGCCGTCCAGCTCGATCGTCAAGGAGCTCCACGGTGACGCTGGTAAGCGATTCGTTGATGCCGCTCCGCGTATTCGGGGCGGCATGAGGCCACTTCATGGCGAGGTACCTGAGAGCGAAGTCGTACCAAGACACGGCCGACTTCTTCTGTTCCATCGAGGCCGGGAGGCCGGACTCCCTATCGAACTCCTCGCCGTCGCGCATCGCCCGCATGAGCTTCGTCCGGTAGTGATCGGCAAGCGCCTTGGTGCGGAAGGAGTCGGAGAAGACGTTGCCCGCCACAGACCAGCGGACGCCGTATGAGGGCGTTTTGGTATCGCGCTTGCGCACGGCCCAGACCTTCACGTCGAGAGACTTCACGCCGCGGCCTCCAGCTGTCGCAGCCACGTGGTGAAGTCACTCCGCCACAGTCGGAGCTCCCCGTTGGGCAGCTTGAAAGCTGCCGGCCCATATCCCAACTCACGCCAGCGGTAGAACGTCCGGCGAGAGACTCCGCCCAGTTCTTCCAAGACTTGGCGGACGGTCATCAGCTCGTCGCGACGCGGGTCCACGTCGGTTCTCCTTCCGTGCCAGGGGCGGGTTCGAGGGATGCGGCAAGCCAGGCTTCGGCGGAGGACAAGCCGGTTCCGGCGAAGACCCAGTGCGAGAGGACAAGGGTCGTGTCGGGCTCGGTCTCGGTGGCTGTTGCGGCTTGGGCGCGGCGCCATTCGGCGCGGGCGGTACGCAGAGCGCCGAGGGTGGTGGAGTAGCGGCGGGACTTGGTGGAGAAGTGGCCGCGGAAGCCGAGCATGTGGGCCCAGGCGCGGAGCCGGAGGTCTTCCAGGTCCTTGCGTGCGCCGAGGGTCCAGGCGGTGCGGATCAGTCGGCGAGCGTGGTCGGTGATGTCGAGCTGGGCCAGTTCGGCGAGGAACTTGAGGGGGCGGTCGAGAGCTCCCGTGGCGGTCTCGGCGCCCTTGGTGGCGTACTTGGCGATGCAGGAGGCGACGGCCCGCTCTGTCAGCTCCTGGCCGCCGTCGAAGTCAGCGGAGCGGATGGTGCGGACGTCGAGTTGGCGGCCGAAGGTGAAGGTGTGGGCGCGTCCGTCGATGACCGGGCCGTCCACGCGGACGTGAGCAGCGGCGACGCGTATGGCATCGGTGAGCAGCTCGGCGGTGGCCCAGGCCGGTGGCGAGGTGTCGCCGCCCTCGGGGCCGTCGATGCGGATGACGGCGTGGAAGTGGACCGCTCCGCGCTTCTGGTACTCGGCGACCTTGGCGAAGGACACCCGGGCGTACCGGCGGAACGCGCGCTGTGAGAGTCCGGCCCGCTTGGCGACCTCGCGGCGCAGGTAGGTGGAGAAGCGGCGCCAGAGCGGACCAGCGTGGGCATTCCAGAGGACGGCCGCGTCGTAGTCGTAGGTGTCTGGGTTGAGCGGGGTGCCGAGCGCGGCGTCGTCCTGGTCGTGGAGGACGCCGCAGCGGCAGCGGCGGACTGAACCGGCCGAGCCGGAGGGGCGGTTGTGGACGGGGCCGAAGCTGGGTGCGGTGAAGGTGGCGAAGACGCGGGGGTGGGCGGCGACGCGTTCCGGGATGCCCTTGCCGCCGCGCAGGCCGGAGGTGATCAGGTGGAAGGTGTCGCGGCGGTAGACCTCGGCGCAGGCCGGGCAGCGGGTGGTGCGGCGGTTGTTGCAGCGGACCAGGAGGTGACCAGCCGGGAGGCTGGAGGAGTCGAGGCGGTGGAGGAGGTTACCGATCTCGCCGGTGCGGGTGTTCACGCCGTACTCGGTGCGGTGGCCGTCGAGGCGGATCGGGTGGGTGCAGCCGCCGAGTCCGGAGAGCTGGCGGAGGATACCGGGCAGGGTGCCGTGCTGGGCCAGCTTGGCGAGTTCGGGCAGTGGGGGCGGGGTGGGGCGGGTGAAGATGGCGTTCTCCTTCTGGCTGGCTTGCTGCGCTGGTCAGGAGGGATGAGCCCCGGGGCGGTGGATGCTTGGCCGTGTCGAACCGCCCCGGGGCATCAGGCGCCGTTCAGCGCCGGTGGTGGTCGCGGAGCATCGAGCGCAGGACCACGGCGGCGATAGCGACCGAGATGGCCGTGACGGCGACGGCGGCCAGGAGTGCGGTCAGGACGACTCCGCCGACGAGGACGGCCGCGACCGCTCCGGGGCTGATGGAGATCTGCGGGAGCGTCGTGCGTGGTACGGGGGCCGGATCGGCCGGGGCGTGGGTGTGTGCGGGCGGCGGCGTCGGGTTGTCGGGGTACTTGGGCAGGAACACAGCGAAGCTCTCCTTATCTACTCGTCTAGTCATGTGAGCCGTTGACAATGCCCACGCCGGAACGCGTGCCGGAGTCGATGGCTGGGGCCATGAAGGTGTGCGAGAGCAGGAAGCCGAACAGGGCGATCACGACGACGATCCAGGTGCGGACACCGAGGAAGTTGATCGCTCCCCAGGCGATGAGGCCGAGCACGAGAACGAGCGGCAGGCTGACGGTCACGGGGGTCAGGTCCTTTCAGCGGACGGGGCAGCGGTGGGTGCGGGCGGCCAGTTCGGCGGCGGCGCGGCTGTCGTAGTCGGCAGAGAAGCCACAACGCGGCGCGGTGCAGGCGGCGGTGTGCTTCTCACGGCCCCGGCCGTCGTAGGACGTGCCGACCTGAACGGGGCCGATGCGGGTGACGGAGCGGAAGCGGCGGTTGGCGGTCACGCGGATCTCCTTTCAGAGCTGAGCGGCGATGACGTCGGCCATGGGGGCGGGGACGCCGAGTCGGGCGCGGAGCGTCGGGGTGTCGATAACCGCTCCTGTACGGGTCCGGTGCTCGGCGGCGACCTTTCGGGCGTGCTCGACCAGGGCAGCCGGGACGGATACGGCGGGCGGAGCAGGGGGCGGTTCGGGTGTCGGTTGCGCGGGGAGCTCCGGGGCGGGATCGGGCGCGTCCTCCTGGTCGTGCACGTCCTCGGTGTCCTCGTGCGGGGCCGGACCTGGGGCCGAGTGGGCGAGGAGGGTTCCGCCGAGGAAGGCGACCGCGGGCCAGCCTGCGACGAGGATGCGGAGCCATGCCGGCACTTGGTCCAGGTCGAGGAGTCCGGCGGTGGCGACGTTGGCCCCGAGGGAGGCGGTGAGTGCGATGACGAACCAGCACCACCCAGCCGCTTTCGTGTCGCCGGTCCGCAGTCGGCGCCAGGCGGCGACGAGCAGCAGGTCGACGGAGATGGGATACGCCCAGGCCTTCCATCCGTCCTGACCGGCCGCCGAGGCGACGTCATGGAGGTGGGCGAAGGACAGTGCTGCGGCGATGAGCGCTTGGACGAGTACCGCGTCGATACGGGCCAGTTGGGCGCGCATGCTGCGGCTCCTTCCGGATTCAGGCATGGCAGGGGTAGGGAGTTGGCGCGAGGCGGTCACGCCGACCGGGATGGGGAGGGGGCGAGTGTCAGTCTGTGACGGGGCGCGGCTGGAGTACCGGGGTCGTCGCCGTCTCGACGGGGCGTTCGGGCACGTCGGGCCGGAAGCGCTTGAGCGCGGGCAGGTCGGGCACCAGGTGGGCCGACTCACGGCAGATCTCGGCGGCGTCACTGAGGGAGAGGTACGGGGTGCGGATGCGGGACCAGCCGCCGGAGGTGTCACCGGCCACGGCCAGGTCGGGCCGTTCGGGAGCGATGGCGCACGCGGCGGAGACCGCTTCGGGGGCGATGTCGCCGAGCGCCATCTTGGCGGAGGCTTCGTCGTTGACGCGGTGGCAGACGCGGCCGGTCAACTGGGCCCGGAGCATGGTCGCTCCCTTGCCCAGTTCGGAGCCGAACCGCTGCCCGCAGACCTCCAGGTAGATACCGGCGGCGCGGCCGAGCTGGGCGAGGCGGATGAGTTGGGTGACCATCTCGTCGCGCCGGTCCTCGTCCTTGCGGGTGGCGACGAGGAAGAGTTCGGCCACCTCGTCGACGAACAGCATGATGGGCACGGGGCGTTCATGCTCGGGCAGTCCCCAGATGTCGGAGGTGATCTCCTCGTCGGGGGCGTCCGGCGCGATCCCTTGCCGGGCCTTGATCAGGTCGTATCGGTCCTCCATTTCCTTGACGAGCACCGGCAGCAGCTCGGCCGCCTGCTCCGGGTCGGTGGCCAGTGCCGAGAGCCGGGCGGCAAACGGTGCCAGCTCCACACCGCGCTTGCAGTCGATGCCGACCAGGGCGACGGGTTGCGGGGCGAGTCCGGTGACGAGATGCCGCAGGTACATGGACTTGCCGGACAGCGTTGCGCCGAGGGTCAGTTGGTGAGGAACGGTCCGGTAGTCCCGTACGAACGGGGTGGCGTCCTCCCGCAGCGCCACGGGCACCTTGAGGAACCCGGACACGACCTTGCGTGGCATCCGGACCCGCCGCAGGACATCGAAGCCGACGAGCCGCAGTTCGACCACACCGGGCTTGACGGTCGTGACGTACACGGCGTGGACGCCCCAGGCGTGCCGCAGCCGTTCGGCCGAGGCGGCGACGTCGGCGGGTTCCTGCCCGGGGGCGAGCCGCAGGCGAAGCCGTAACCCGGTCGAGGTGGGCCGGATGATTCCCCGACGCGGCGGTACGGGGCGTATCTCCCGTCGGGTTGTGGCCTTGACCGCCAGGACCCGCAGCCGGGAGGGAGCGACGGTCAGGCCGCAGGCCTCCATGACGGAGCTGTAGGAGCTGAGCAGCCGGGCCGTGGATATCGGGAGGCCGACCGTGGACCAGTAGACGCCGGGGTGCTTGGCCCGGGTGTAGGCAGCCCCGCCGCCGAGCGCGGCGACAGGACCACTCACCTCCAGAAGCGTTGCCAGATCGGTCATCAGGCCGTGGCCCCCATGGCGGCCGGGAACGCGGCCGGGGTGACGGCGGCGGAGCGGTAGGCGATGCCGTGCCGCTGCTGGCCGTTGAACACGCTCTCCCAGGGCCGGGCCACGAGCCCCGGCAGCGAGATCGGAGCGCCGAGCGCGAGCCCCTCGGAGACCCCGCTCTCCGGAACGGTGACCTTGATCAGGGAGGACTCCCCTTCCTCGATGTAGACGACGCCGATCGTCATCAGGGCCTCGCCGGTGTTGATGTCCTTGGCGATCTCGCCGGTCTGCCGGTCGCGGACCTTGGGCTCGGGCGCCTCGGTCAGCAGGATCGTTGCGGCCGAGGTCTCCACACGGATGGTGCGCAAGAGTTCTTCCTATCTACTCGTCTATACAAGGTGCAGCCTTCGAACCCGCTCTCCGGGAACGACGACCACCCTGCCACACAACTTGCCCACTCGTCTATACGAGTATGCCTGTTGGCGTGTACGAGTTCCGGGAAGCGGCCCCGCGCACCACCGCGGATCACCCGTTCCTCGCGCCGATCACGTCGCCGGGAGCTGGTACGACAGGACGTACGCGTCCGCCGCCATGACCGTGTCGCAGACCTCCACGGCCCGCCCCTCGGTGTCATACGCGGTGCGGATCAGGTGGATCACGGGCACGCCGGAGGCCAGCCGGAGCGTCTTGACCTCGGACGGCGAGGGCATCCGGGCCCGGATCTCCTCCTCAAAGTGGTCGAGTCGGTGTCCGAGTTCCTCAAGGCGAGCGTAGATGCCGCCGGGGCCGGGGTTGGGCTCGGCGATCGGGGTGTCCCGGGCGATGTCGAGCGGGAGGTACGAGGTGGCGAACTCGACCGGACGACCGTCGAGCAGATAGCGGCGCCGGCGGGCGAGCACGCGCCGCACGGAGCCGAGCCGGGTGGAGATGTCCTGGCTGGCCTTCTCCTCCTTGACCTCCAGGCTGTCCACCTGCGGGTGACTTCCGGCGGCGTCGGCCTCGACGATGAACGCGGACTTCCCCTGTTCGCGGTGGCGCCGGGCGAACCGGTCGGAGGCGAGCCGCCGCACAGGTGGCCGTGGTCGTACGAAGACGCCTTTCCCGTGCTCGGCATGGACGAGCCCCTCGCCCTGGAGGATGGAGAAGGAGTTCCGGACGGTCATCCGGGACACTCCGTAGTGCTCGACGAGCTCAGCTTCCGAGGGGAGCTTTTCGCCCTCCTTGAATCGCCCACGGTCGATGGCCTCGCGCAGCTGGTCGGCGATCTGCCGGAACACCGCACGATCGCTCGTGGGGTCCAGGTCGCCGAGCAGACTGGTCGGGAGTGAGGTCACGAGTACTCCTTTAGGTATCTAGACGAGTGGGCGAGTGTTGTTGCTACGGTGGAGAGCCTAGCCATCCGAGAAGGCCGAGGAACGTGACCACTGACCGCCCGCACTCCGTGAGCGTTGCCGGAGTCATTGTCGACGACCAGGGCCGAGCCCTGCTGATCAAGCGTCGCGACAACGGTCACTGGGAACCCCCGGGTGGCATCGTCGAGCGGGAGGAAACCCTCCCCGAGGCGCTTCAGCGCGAAGTCCTCGAAGAAACCGGAATCAAGATCGCGCTTCCCGCGACCCTCACCGGCGTCTACAAGAACATGACGGGCCTGATCGTCTCGCTGGTCTTCCGATGCGAGGCCGCCGACGGCACACCCACCACCGGGGACGAGACCTACGCACTGCGCTGGGCCACCCGCGAAGAAGTCACCGAACTCGCCGACGAGGCGTACGCGATCCGCGTCCTGGACGCACTCGACGCGGCGTCCCCGCCGGCCATCCGCGCCCACGACGGCGTGAAACTCGTCTAGCCCGAACCCGCTGCACATGGCGGCCTACCAGCACGAAGGAACTTGTATGCACGAGTATACGAGCACGGCGCGGGTCTGGGGACTCACTTGCCCAGGTTTCCCTGAAGAGGTCAGCAGGGCCCGCCGCTGGACGCGCGACATCTTGCGCGGCTCACCGTTAGCCGAGGACGCCGAACTGATTGTGAGCGAGCTGAGCGCGAACGCGATCCTGCACACCGCCAGCGGACAGCAGTCGGGCAGCTTCCATCTGGCCCTCGCGGTCTCCTCCCAGGTCGTCGCCCTGTCAGTCACGGACGACGGCGGCACCCGGACGGCGCCGAAGGCCGAGCATGCCCACCAGGACGCCACACACGGGCGAGGCCTCGGCATGGTCAGCGCGATCGCACACCGGGTCGTGATCCACGACAGCCAGGCCGGCCACACAGTCACCGCGGAACTCTTCACGAGCGCCCGCCGGGGAGGCCACCCGTGCTGACGTCGACCACTCCCGAGGACTTAGCCGCAGCGGGGCAGGGCGGCGCGTACCGCTGCTGGGCCACGGCCTACCCGCTGCACGAGACCAGCTCCATCCCCCTGGGAGCGCACGATGCGACGAGCCCACGCCTGGCGCTGCGGTGGCTTCGCGAACGCACGAGGAACGTCACGGACCAACTCGACATGGCATACGCCCAGCCGGGCCGCTACTGGCTCAGGGACGAGGCCGAGCACGAACGAGCCCTCGCCTACCTGACCACAGGCACGGCCTACCAACTCACCCTGCACGACGAGAACACGCGCTACGTCCTCGTGGCCTACCCGCCGGGAGCGACCTCGTGAACGGATACACCCGCGGCTTCTGGTGCGAATGCTGGACCGAAGACCTCACCGAGACGCGACAGCCGACCTTCCGCGGCTCCTTCGACGCCCACTCGGCCGGACAGGCAGACCGCTGGATAGCGATCGCACTGCGCACCATCACGCCAGCGCTGGACTCCAGAGCCTCAGACGAAGCCTGGGAGTGGCTGTACGAGGGCCGCATCGAGACGAGGAGAGCTCTCCTGTGCTCGGAGCCCTGCACGGTCACCATCAACCAGGGCGGCACACGCATCACTTGGACGGCCCGACCAGCGCTCTTCCTACCCCTGGCGCACCGTCGAAGCCTTGAACTTCCTTCCTGCGCATACGACTTCAAGCCCTACACCGAGTACTGAGTTACAACTTTCTCTACTGGTTCAAGGGCGGCTCGCTCCGCTCCCCGCGCGCGGCCCGGTCCCCGGCCGGGCCTGCGCTCCTGTCTCCGCCCCGCTCCAGCCCGGCCGACGCCCGTGCCGCGCGCACAGCGATCAACCGCTTGCCCTGAGACAAGGGGTACGTCGTGGCTCGAGGGCAGTTGGCTCCACGACCGGCCTTGAAAGTCACAGGCGAGCCCAGTCGCTATGAAAGTACGCCGACAACGCTCGGCCGGAGTAGGGGGCCGTGACGCGTCGAAGCAACGTGGCTGAGGCCGCCACGGGGTTGCTGGAAACACACGTGGCGGGTGCTCGTTCGACGCACCCACCATCGTGGCTGACTTTCGGTGGCTGATGCCAGAACTGCGCTTCTATTTGTCCACGCCCCATCCCCAACCACACAGGACACGGGCCAAGGCCACTTTGCCGACCGCGCGCTTCCGTCCGCCCCAACGGATTTTCCGCGCACCCGGCGCACTGGGGTACAAGGGCCTATCCTGGGGCGCGCAAATGCTTGGGGATGTTCCGTAACAGACGAGTCCGTGACGGGGGTTGGGCATATTGAGTGCGGAGATTGCGCAGTGGGTACAACAGGCCGCGCCTGCCGTGACGGCGGCAGTGAGCGCTTACGGGGCGGCAGTGCTGACCCGGGCGGAGGGCGCCGCCGCCGACGTCACGGTTGGTCTCGGGCAGCGGATTCTCCAGGCAGTGTGGCGACGCCGGGGCGAGGCGGGCCGGGCCGAGCTGGAACGCGTGGTGGACGAAGCCGCCGACGAACAGGACGACACATACACCGCGGCAGTACTGAGCAGGCTACTCAAGCACGCGTTGCAGGACGACCCCGAGCTGCGGAAGGAACTGGCCGCCATGCTACCCATCCCGGCCGCGGGCACGGTCAACATCACGGCTTCCGGCGAGCGCTCGATCGCCGCCCAGCGCATCGGCACCGCGATCACAGGTGACGGTCACGCCCCGCCACGGCCATGAGTTCGGACGACACCGTGTCCAGGCTGCGTATCGAGACTGCCGGGCACCGGTCGATAGCGGCCGAGCAGATCGGCAACGCCTTCACGGGGAACGTGCTGCTGCCCGTCGAGGCGCTGCACGCGCCGGAGAAGGTCACGGCGGCCCCGAACACCTCGAACCTGCCCCCAGCTGGCCTCTGCCTGGGACGTGAAGAAGAGCTGGCCTGGCTGCGCCGCGTCCTGTCTGACCAGCGGGAAGGTGCCATCACCCAGAGCGGGGCGATACACGGGCTCGGCGGGATCGGCAAGAGCACCCTCGCCCTGCACTACGGCCATCGCCACCGCGGCGACCACACCCTGATCTGGTGGATCAACGCGGCGTCCCCCGACGAGATCGAAACCTCCCTCACCAGCCTCACGCACACGCTGGTTCCCGTATGGGCCGCCAAGGCAGAACGCTCTGCCCAGGTGGCTTGGGCGATGCAATGGCTGACCTGGCATCCAGGCTGGCTGCTGATCTACGACAACGTCGAGGACCCCCACGACCTCGCCCCGTACACCGGGGCACTGCACCAAGGGCACCACCTGGCCACCAGCCGCCGCACCCTCGGCTGGCCCGACAGTGCCCCCACACTGGCCCTGGGAACCCTCGACCCTGACGACGCCACCACCCTGCTGTGCCAGCTCGTCTTCAAGGACACCGCTCCCACCCCCCGGCAGCAGGCCGAGGCCCGCGCCCTAACCTCCGACCTGGGACACTTTCCTCTGGCGATCAAACAGGCTGGCGCCTACCTCGCCCAGAATCGCGGCATCAGCCTCGCCGCCTACCGGCGCCGCCTAGGCACCAAACTCGGCAAGACCGCCCACGGCATCGACGCCGAACGCACCATCGCCCGCATCTGGCACGTCACCCTCCAGGCCCTGGAGGGTGATAACCCGCTGGCCGTCGAAGTGCTGTCCACCGCCGCCTGGCTCGCCCCCGACGACATCCCGCACACCCTGCTGACCCCGCCCGATACCGACCCGGACGACACCGCGGAAGCCATCGGCACCCTGGCCGCCTACAGCATGGTCACCGACACAGGCACCACCGTCAGCATCCACCGCTTGGTCCAAACCGTCCTACGCATCCCAGAGATCACGGACGCCAGCCAGCTGTCCCGGCACCTCCGAGGACGCGACCACGCCGAGCAAACAGTCCTCCATCACCTGGCGCCACCTCCGGGCCAGGACAGCACCACCGAAGGCCAATGGGACGCCCTCACACCCCACCTAGTCACCCTTGCGGCCACCACCCCGCCAGGACACCACAACACCCCACTCACCGACGCGTATAACACCGCTGCCTACCGTCTCCACCAGCAAGGCCACACAGCCCGCACCATCCCCTTGTACGAGAGCGCCCTCGCTCAGCGCGAGCAGGTCCTTGGCCACACGCACCCAAGCGTCCTGATCACCCGCAGCAACCTCGCCAGCGCCTACAAATCGGCGGGGGATCTGGAGCGGGCCATCCCCCTGCACGAGACCACCCTCGCCCAGCGCGAGCAGGTCCTCGGCGACACCCACCCCCGCACCCTGGTCAGCCGCAACAACCTCGCCCACGCCTACGAGGAGGCAGGGGATCTGGAGCGGGCCATCCCGCTGTACGAGACCACCCTCGCCCAGTGCGAGCAGGTCCTCGGTGACACCCACCCCGACACCCTGGTCAGCCGCAACAACCTCGCCCACGCCTACGAGGAGACGGGGGATCTGGAGCGGGCCATCGCCCTGTACGAGACCACCCTCGCCCAGTGCGAGCAGGTCCTCGGTGACACCCACCCCCACACCCTGACCAGCCGCAACAACCTCGCCGGCGCCTACACGGGGGCGGGGGATCTGGAACGCGCCATCCCGCTGTACGAGACCACCCTCGCCCAGCGGGAGCAGGTCCTCGGTGACACCCACCCCGACACCCTGGTCAGCCGCAACAACCTCGCCAGCGCCTACAAATCGGCGGGGGATCTGGAGCGGGCCATCGCCCTGTACGAGACCACCCTCGCCCAGTGCGAGCAGGTCCTTGGCGACACCCACCCCCACACCCTGACCAGCCGCAACAACCTCGCCGGCGCCCACACGGGGGCGGGGGATCTGGAACGCGCCATCCCCCTGTACGAGACCACCCTCGCCCAGCGGGAGCAGGTCCTCGGTGACACCCACCCCGACACCCTGGTCAGCCGCAACAACCTCGCCCACGCCTACGAGGAGGCAGGGGATCTGGAGCGGGCCATCGCCCTGTACGAGACCACCCTCGCCCAGTGCGAGCAGGTCCTTGGCGACACCCACCCCCACACCCTGACCATCCGCAACAACCTCGTCAGCGCCCGTGAGGCTGCCAAGGCCGTACAGCAACCAGATGCAGCAACCTCAGCATCCGCCGCCGACCTTCTGCATTCGCCAGACACTGCCACGCAACCGGAATGACCCTCAGAAACCGATCCAGATAGAGCTACGGATCAGAACGTGCCCGTACCCCTGCCGTGCCCGATCACCCGGTAACTGACGGGGAACCACAGTGGTTGACGGTCAGCACACATGAGAACGGCCCCCGAACGAGTTACCTGGTCAGGGGCCGTTCATCTGCGGTGGGTGTGGGATTTGAACCCACGGTGGCATCACTGCCACAACGGTTTTCAAGATCGTGTACCACTTGACTCGTCCATTAAGACTCCGCCGACCTTATCTTGTTGCCTCTCGCCCGTCCTCGCTGAAATTAGCCATGAAGTCCAGAAGGGAAGCTCGACCGTCTGCCTCGAAAAGAGGATACTGCGGAAAGTGTAGGTGATTTGCTTCGATTCCCGAGGATCGGTAGAGAGCTTGAACGTTCATTCCATGAAGCTCAAGGACACGGGTGCGTTCGTCGAAGCGCATGCGGGTGAGCACGATGGTGTGCAGGGCGTTGTTCGCGGCCCGGTCGCCGCCGCGGTTGAGGCGGTGGCGGTGGGTGCGGCCGGACGAGGCCGGGATCGGAGCGACCCCGGCCAGGTGCGCGAACGCACTCTCGGACCGCATCCGTTCCGGGTTGTCCCCGGCCGAGGCCAGCAGCTGCCCCGCAGTCTCGGGCCCGACGCCGAACAGCTCCAGCAGCGCGGGGGCGGCCTGCTTAACCAGCGGGCCGATCTCGGTGTCCAGCTCGGCAATCTCGGCGTCCAGCGCCTGGTGACGGCGGGCGAGCCGCCGCAGTGACGCCCGGGTCGCCGCCAGCGGGCGGGACAGGTCGTCCCCGGGCCGCAGGCGGGCGAGCGTGCGTATCAGCGCGGCCCGCTCCAGCCCCGCGACCTGCTCGCGCAGCATCGCCGGTGCCGAGACCAGAAGGCCGCGGATCTGGTTCATCGCCTGGGTGCGGGCCTTGACCGCGCTGCGGCGGGCGATCCGCAGCACCCGCACCGCCTCGACCACACCGTCCCGGCTCTTGGGGATGCCGGTGGCCCGGCCGGACAGCACGGCCGTCGCGGCAGCGTACGCGTCGATCGGGTCCGACTTGCCCTTCATCCTGCGCGTTTTGCGGTCCGGGCGGTCCACGTCGACGACAGTGACGCCGGCGGCGGTCAGGACCCGGGCCAGCTCCGCTCCGTAGGCACCGGTGCCCTCCACTCCGATCGCGGTGACAGTGCCGTGGCCGCGCATCCAGTCCAGCAGGTCCCGGTAGCCGCGGATGGTGGCGGGGAACTCCCGGTCGGCCAGGCGCCGCCCGATCTGATCGATCACGGCGGCGTGGTGGGTCAGGCCGTGGGTGTCGACTCCGCCGGTGATCTGCGGGCCGTCGTGCGTCATGCTGGTCATGTCCGTCCTTGCGAGTCCGTTCCGAGGGCGGCACGCGCCGGTCGGGCGGGTGGACAAGACAGTGACGGGGCTTCTGGACCAAGCTCCTATAAGGTCACAAACGCCCGTCCGGCCACGTGCGTGGTGACGCCCGGCGAGCCGACAAATCCCAAACAGGACAGTCGAGACGTCAGTCAGTCGGAGGGTCAGACCCACCCGCAGCGTCACCACGTCACATCCTCACTGTCAGTCGGGGTTCGGGAGGGCGTGCAGCCGTTCGATCGCGTCCGTGATGAGGTCGGTCCAGGGCCAGTGGGCCGCGAACCTCAGGTACTGTCGGCGGGCGGTGGTGACGAGTTGGGTCGCGGTGGAGAACAGCCGCAGGCGCAGGTGTCGGGGCTCCCACCTGCGGGCAAGCCTTGACCGACGGGCCTCACGCCCAACTGAACGGCGTTGCTACTCGGGCGCCAGTACTACACCATCTTTCCCTTTTCTTCCGTGACGTCCCGTCCTCCCATTGGGCCCATCGTCCCCATCGATCCCGTCTCTCCCGGCCCGCGCGTCCGTCCCCTTTCTGCCCGGCGGGCCGGTGGGGCCGGGCGGACCGGGGGGACCGGAGCGGCCTGGCGGACCGGAAGGGCCCACCTCGACGCCGTGCGTCTGGAGCTCGACGTTCCGTGCCCACATATCGTCGATCTGCATTTGATGGGCGACGAGCGCGCCCGACTGTGCGACAAGCGCGACGATCAGGGCGGCACCAAGCACGAGGGGGCGCCACTTAAGCAGTTTCTCTTTTACGTTTCTCACATTATCCCTCACGCTACGCGACGGAAAGGTGTAAATGGCAAGGAGTGGACAAGGCTGTCCTCCTCGTCGCGCGCCTGCCCCAGAGCGACCCCGAACGCCGCGAGCTTGTCGATCACCGCACGAGGCACTGAAGCCCGTCATCGAGGCGAAGCGCGAGCGAGGGTGAGCGCCGCCCAAGGCCCCGAGGCGGCACTAGAGGCTGCTCGACCGAGGGCCGTCCTGCGGAAGTTGATGGAGGAAGGGCGACTCGCACCACTAGCGCACCAGATCCCGCGGGGGACGGTGGAACGGTAGGGGCTAAGGGGCTCGCGGACGCGTTCCCTACGCGCGGCATACGCGCTCGTCCGCGGGGTACCGGTGCTGGTTCCGCGCGGTTCGTCGTGTATTGCCGGCCGCAATCGCAAGTTACCCCGTCCGGTTATACGCTGGTTGAACATCCAGGCGTGACGGAGGAAATGCCCGAGAGAGCCCATCCTTGACGTCCCCATTGTGACCGTGGGGCTCAGCTGTGCTGGGTGACGGTGACGGTGACGGTAGGCCTTGGAGTGGCAACAGCGTCCTTGCCGTCCTTGCCGTCCTTGCCGTCGCTGCCGTCCTTGCCAGGCCTCCCCTCCTGCCCGTTCCTCCCCTCCTGCCCGTTCCTCCCATCCTGCCCGTTCCTTCCTACCGGGCCAGCAGGGCCGGCCGGACCCGACGGGCCTGGCGGGCCGGAGGGGCCGGCTACGACGCTTTGTGTCTCGAGGTCGACGTGCTGTGCCCGCAGATTGTCGATCTGCGTGTCCTGGGCGATGAGCACAGCCGACTGCGCGACGAGCGTGGTGATAAGCACCGCACGGAGCACAAGGGGGCGTGGGGGCCTACGCATACGCATACGCAGCATTTCGTTTATCTTTCTCACGTCATCTCTTTCGCTGTGTGACGGCGAAAGTGTAAAAGGCCAGGCGTCGGAGAAGGTGAACCTCCTCGTCGCGTGTCCGTTCCGGGACGACCCCTAGCTGGGCCGTATCGCCGTCTTCTTCCAGCGCCTTTGTGATCTTCGCGTTGGCCGCTTCTTCGTGGCCATCGATGCAGCCGTGGTAGCGGCGGTGGATCACCTCGGGAGAGTTGCCGACCCGCCGGGCTACCTCGGCGATCGGCACCCCCGCATTCAGCCACCGTGTGATGCAGGCGTGGCGCAGGTCGTACGGGCGCCCGGCCAACGGCGAGTCGACGCGGTCAGGTGGGAGTGCGTACTCCCGCGCTTCCTCCCACACCCGCCAGTAGGTAGAAGAGCCGACCACGCCCCCACGTTCGTTGCCGAACACTCGCCCTTCCTTGGCCGTGCCGAACGCGTCCAGGTGAGCCCGCAGGGCAACCGGAGCGGTGTGGCAGGTCCGTTCGTCGAACCAGCGGGCCGGAGGGCGACATGTGGACGCGGATCGCGCGAGGCCGACCGGACGGGTGGACGGGTGGATGGACGGTGCGGGCGGACCCGGTGATCGGACCCGGTGATCGGACCCGGCGATCGGACCCGGCGATCGGACCCGGCGATCGGACCCGTGGACGATATTCGTTCTGCAGTGTCAGTCCCCGGCCCTAAGGTGCTAGCCAGTCCAGAACGGGGAGAGTCCGTGAACCAAACCTTCCGCGTCGATCTGCGCGGGATCGTCGACCTGTTGAGCCACCACCTCTACACCAGCCCGCAGGTATACGCCCGCGAGCTGCTGCAGAACGCGGTGGACGCGATCACCGCCGCACATGGTCCCGACGCGGCCGCTCGGAAGTCCGGCCGGATCGTCATCTCATCCGCCGACTCCACCGACTCCACCGGCGACGGATCACTGACCGTCAGCGACAACGGAATCGGGCTGTCCGAGGTGCAGGTCCACGAGTTGCTGGCCACCATCGGCCGCAGCTCCAAGCGGGACGAACTCGGGTTCGCCCGGCACGAGTTCCTGGGCCAGTTCGGCATCGGACTGCTGTCCTGCTTCATGGTCTCGGACTCCATCGAGGTGACCACCCGCCGTGCGGACGAGCCCACCGTGCTGTGGCACGGCAGCTCCGACGGCAGCTACACAGTGCGCCCGGCCACGTCCGGGGAAGAGCGCGCCGAGCCGGGCACCACGGTCACCCTGCGCCCCCGCCCCGGCTGCGAACACCTGCTCACCCGGGACGCCGTCACCGAGCTGGTGACCCACTACGGTGCCCATCTGCCGCACACCGTCACCGTGGACGGCGTGCGGATCACCGGTGGCCCCGCGCCCTGGGACCGCCTTGAGAACGAGGATCCGGCACAGCGCCGCGCACGGCTGGAGGCCTACTGCGAGCGGGTCTTCGGCTTCACCCCCTTCGACATGGTGGACCTGGCCGCCGCCGAGGCGGGCCTGCGCGGCGTCGCCTTCGTCCTGCCGATGCCCGCCAATCCGGCGGTGCCCGCCGCGCACCGCCTCTACCTCAAGCAGATGCTGCTGTCCGAGGGCGCCGAGCGGCTGCTACCGGAGTGGGCCTTCTTCGTACGCTGCGTCGCGGATACCGCGGAACTCCGCCCCACCGCGAGCCGGGAAGCCCTCTACGAGGACTCACTGCTGGAGAACACCCGCGACACGCTCGGCGACGGACTGCGTGCGTGGCTGGTCCGCCTCAGCCGGCAGGACCCGGCCCGGCTGCGCGAGTTCCTGCGTGTTCACCACCTGGGCGTGAAGGCACTGGCGCTGCACGACGACGAGATGCTCCGGCTGGTCACGGACTTCTGGCCGATGGAGACCAATGTCGGCCCGCTGACCCTCGCCGAGTTCCGGGAGCGGTACGGCGTGCTCAGGTTCACCCCGCTGGTGGACGAGTTCCGTCAACTGGCCCCCGTCGCGGCGGCCCAGGGCCTCGCCGTCGTCAACGCCGGTTATGTGTACGACGCCCAGATCATCGACCGGCTGGTCACGGTGGACCGGGAGCTGGAGGCCGAGACGCTGCGCGCGGCCGATCTGACCACGCACCTGGAGCGGCTGACCGCCGCCGAAGAACAGGCCATCGCCCCCGCCCTCGCCGCATCGGACCGCGTCCTGGCACGGCTCGGCTGCGACCTTCTCGTACGGTCGTTCGAACCGTCCGGACTCCCGGCTCTCTATCTGCTCGACGACGACACCGCGTTCCAGGTCGACCTGCGTGGGGCCGCGGAGCAGGCGGACGACGTCTGGGCGTCGATCCTCGGCAGCTTCCAGACCACCGAGGACCCCCGCCCCCGCCTCGTGCTCAATCACCGCAACGCACTCGCCCGCCAAGTGCTGGCGCTGGACGACGCCGAACTGCGTGCGACCTGTCTGGAAGGCCTGTATGTGCAGGCGCTGCTGCTCGGACACCATCCGCTGCGCCCGACGGACACCGCCGTCCTCAACCAGTCCTTCCTCGGCCTCATCGGCCGCGCCGTCGCCGGAGGTGCCCGGTGAGCCACACCGAACAGGAGCTCCGCAAGCTCTACCAGGACACCTTCAGCATGCCGAGGGGCGCGGCGAAGTTCGCGGCGCTGGAGGAGGTGGTGCGTCACGCGGACGCGCTCGGTCTGGTGGAGTTCGCCTTCGATGTACGAATGCAGGCGACCTCGGTGTTCCAGCACAGCTGGGTCCCGGCCAAGGCGCTCCTCTCCTACTCCTGGTGTCTCGCGGCGTACGACCGTGAGCCCGAGCGCTTCGGAGCGCGGGCCGAACACAAGTTGCTGTGGAACATCAAGTGGATGATCTACAGCGTCCACCAGTTCCCGGAGATCCCGCTGCAGCGCGCCTTCGACCTGCTGGACGACATGGAGCGCCGCTACCGGCGCGGCGGCCACAGCATGCACGCCGTGCTGCAGCACCGCGGCCTGATCGCGGAGAGCGTGGGCGAACTGGAGCAGGCCCAGGACTTCTACGAGCAGATGGCCCGCACCCGGCGTGACTCGCTGTCGGACTGCTCGGGCTGTGTCCCGAGCAGTCAGGTGCGCACCCTGGTCGCGCTGGGCCGTGACGAGGAGGCGATACGGATCGGGGAGCCGGCCCGCACCTCGTTCTGCAGCGAGCAGCCCCAGTGGATCAACTCCGAACTGCTGCTGCCGTACGTACGCACCGGCCGTGGGGAGAAGGCGCTCGAGGCCCACCGCAGTGCGTACCGGCGGATCCGCGACAATCCACACCACCTGGCCGAGCTCGCCCTGAATCTGCTGTTCTGCGTGCACACCGGCAACCCAGGCCGCGGCCTCGACCTGATCGAGCGCCATCTGTCCTGGCTGGACCGTGCCCGGACGCCGCTGGCGGAAGTGGAGTTCGCGGCTGCGGCGGTGGCCGTCCTGACCGCGCTGGAGAACCAGGGCGAGGGCGAGCTGCCCCTGCGCTTCCCGGCCGCGGAGGGCCGGCGCCGCCCGGACACCACCGTCACCGCCCTCGCCGCCGAACTCCGGGAAAGGGCACTGGGCTGCGCGGCACGGTTCGACACCCGCAACGGCAACGACTACCAGAGCAACCGGATCCGGCGGTGGATGGCGGCCGGGCCGATCGGTGAACCCGTACCCATGTCCGTGTTCTCCACACGGGCGCACACGCGCGGCGGCGAACGCGTCCGAGGACTGATCGAGCAGGTGGCCGCCTCAACCGCCGCAGGTGACGCGAAGGGCGCGGCCCGCGCGCGGCTCGCCGCGGCCGAAGCCCTGCTGGAGACCGAGCGCCCGGCGGAGGCGGTGGAAGCGGCGGAGGAGGCGATCCGCGAACTGGAACGCCTCGGCATGGCCGAGGACGCCACCCGCTGCGAGGTGCTGCTGGCCCGCGCCTACAAGCAGGACGGCCATCGGGGCGAGGCCGTCCGCCGACTGCGTGAGCTGCTGGAGAAGCAGCACGGGGAAGTCCCTGGGTCGCCCGACCGCCCGGAATGGGAGGTCACGCTCGGCGAGTGGCTGGGGTATGGCCCAGAGGCGTCACGCTGGTACTCCTCGGCGGCACGGGGCTTCGCCGCCTCCGGTCGCACCGCGGAGCGGCTGTCCGCGCTGCGGCAGGCGCTGCTGCGCAACCCCGCCCCCGCGGCGGTGGCCGAGCTGCTGGCCGAGGCGGAGTCCGCACTGGCCGAGCCGCACACGCCGGTCGGGACGAGGGCCGGGCTTCTGCACGCCTGCGCCCGGATGCTGTACCGCGACGGGCGGCTGGCGGAGGCCGCGACGCACCTGTCGACCGCCCGCGGTCTCCTCATAGGGCCTTCCGCCGCGCAGTCCGCCGAGACCGCGGAACTGCTCGGCGAGATCCTGACCGCACTCGCGGGCGTCCATCTGCGTCTCGATGCCCCAGGCGCCGCGGAGGAGGCGGCCCGCGCGGCACTGGACCTCCTGACGGACTCGGACTCCGACGACCCCTGGAACGGCACCCGCTGGAACGCGGTCGTGGTACTGGTCCGATCCCTGCGGGCACGCGGCGCGGGGACCGAGGCCGAGCAGCTGATGGCCGACCATGGGCTGGACGAGGAGGATCTGAAGGAGGACCTGGACGAGGGGGACGGCTGGGACGGCTGACCGTTCACACCGGCTGACCGTTCGACCGACTGCCCGGGGATCCGGCCGCGTGAAGAACATGAACCGCAGTCCCCGGCGGCACCCTGGTCCTCGACAGCGAGGGACTGGCCAAGGCCGTCCTGCGCGACCGCACGGTCACCGGCCGGCTCGCCCTGGCCCGCGCCGACGACCTGCGCGTGATCACCTCCGCGGCCACCCTCGTCGAGGTGATCCACCCTCGCATCAACCGCCCCGCCCTGGAATGGACCCTCTCCCGCCTCGTCGTCGAACCGGTCACCGAGCCCATCGCCCGCCACGCCGCCACCCTCCTCGCCGACGCCGGACTGCACGGCCACAAGTACGCCGTCGACGCCATGCTCAGCGCCACCGCGCCGGCCGCCTCCGGCCCGGTCACGATTCTCACCTCGGACCCCGAGGACCTCACCGCCCTGTGCGGCGGACGCGTCACCGTCATCAAGATCTGACGAGACAACGCCCAAGCGCGATTCGTTCCGAGCCGCACACCTACATGTTGAAGGCGTAGCGGGCCTCGGGCTCATCGTCGCCGGGAAGGTCGCGCAGGATCATGCCCCGCTGGACCTTGTCGACGCTGGACCTCACCGTCGGCGCGACCCAGGTATACGCTCAGATTGTGCGCGGTGGGCAGGGCGCGGACCTGTACGACGTCTTCCTCAAGGACTACGCGCCCGGGAAGTGGTGAGCCACCACTTCTCACGTAGGCCCTGGCGTCCGCCGGGTCTCCGGCTCTGATGAGCGCCGCGCAAGGAGTTCTCATGAGCAGTTCACACGACATCGATCCGCGCGCTTTCGAAGATCCGCGCAACGTCTATCCGACCGACGAAGAGTTCTACGCGAGCGGACGCCCGGCCCACCCCGCACTGCCGGAGGACCGGCCACGTGGAGGCGGGGCCGCCACGCCGCTGAGGCACCGGGGGACGTGGGCTACTGTCGCGCTCGTCGTCGGCATCATCCTGCTGGTCCTCGTCGGGATCGCATTGTTCCCGTGAGTGATCGCGAGTGATCGAGAGTGACCGAAAGCCGCCGTCACGAATGAGGTGGTGCGCATCTCACCCCACACAGACATAGGACACGTTCTCATCCAAGGAGTCGCCCGTGCTCCTTCCGTCGGTCGTGGACCATCTGTCGGCAGGGTCCGTCCGACGAACCACACGTGAGGGTCTCCAACGCTAGGACCTGCTGCGGCGTCGGGGAGCCAAGGGGTCGCGGAGCCTTCTGCGCAGGTTCGAATCCTGTCGGGGGCACTCCGGAACAAGGCTCTGGCCAGCAGAAATGCCGGTCAGGGCCTTTTGGGCCTGCCAATTCCCGCAAGGCCAACGGCTCGTGCGCACCCCTTCCTCCAACAGTGCCCGGTCCCTCCCCGCGCTTATGTCTGCCGCGCGAGCGTATCGACGCCGATATGTGAGGAAATGCGTCACTATGAGGATCTCGTGCTGACATAGTGCGGCCATGGAGATCCACGACCGCCGGCGGCCGACTCGGTCGTGCTGCCGGAAGTCGCGTGCGTCAACCGTCCCGCAGTCGCATGCGTCGACCGGCCGGCAGCCGCATCCATCGGCCGTTGAGCAGCCGTGTGCGCCGGGCGTTGCCCAGCCGTGTGCGTCGGCCGATGAGCAGCCGTGTGCCCTGCCGATCCGTGCATCCCGCGACGCCCACCGGTTCCTCCGGTGAAGGCGTCATTCACGCGGTCCCCACAGGAACCGGCCCGGAGGGGGCGCCCCCGCCGTGGCCTCCGCGGCCTCAGTGACCTCAGTGACCTTCGTGGCCCCCGTACCCGCCGTACGGCCCTCGCCCTCGCCCTCGCCGGTGCCGCCGGCATCACCGGTGCCGCCGTCCTCGTCGGCGCCCTCCCCCACGGGGACCACGGCTCCCCCGCCCACCCCGGCACCCCCGCCGCCGGCCCCTCCGCCGCCCTGTCCGGCGCGGCCCCGTCCCCCGGCGCCCCGGGCATCGGCGACCCGCTCCTGCCGCTCGACGGCAACGGCGGCTACACGGTCCGCCGCTACGCGCTCGCCTTCGACTGGCGGGCACCCAGGACACCCTTCGACGCCGGCACCACCATCAGCGCCACCGCCACGCAGGCCCTGTCCCGCTTCGACCTCGACTTCGCGGGCAACACGCTGCACACGGTCACCGTCGACGGCGCTCCGGCGACCGCCGTACGCGACGGCGACGAACTCGTCGTCACTCCCGCGAAGCCGATCCCCCAAGGCAGCGCTTTCACCGTGCGGATCGCCTACACCGCCGACCCGACGCAGCGACGGCACCGCGGCGACGCGATCGGAGACTACGGCTGGGTGCCCACGCCCGACGGCACCGTGCTCTATCCGCAGCCCAACGGCGCCAAGATGATCTTCCCGGCGAACGACCACCCGAGCCTGCGGGCGCCGGTCACCTTCCGCATCACCACTCCACCGGGCCTCAGCGCGGTGGCCAACGGCCGGCTCGTCGAGCGCGTCCGGCGGCCCGACGGACGGGTCCGGTGGACGTACGACTCCGAACAGCCGGTCGCGGCGCAGCTGGTCCAGATGGCGATCGGGAAGTTCACGTTCGCCGAAAGCACCGGCCCGCACGGGCTGCCCGTCCGGGACGTGGTCCCGGACGGCCTGGTCACCGACACCGAGGCGTACCGCTCGCTCACCCCCGAGCACCTGGCCTGGCTGGAACGGCGGCTCGGCCCGTACCCCTTTCGCCGCTACGGCGTGCTGGTGGGGGACACCGACCTGCCGGTGGCGCTGGAGACGCAGTCGCTGTCCCTCGTGCCGAGGGGCGACCTGCAGGGTGACCGGGTCGACGCCGAGCGCGACCTCGTGCACGAGCTGACCCACCACTGGACCGGCGACAGCGTGGCCATCCGGCGGTGGTCCGACCTTTGGCTGAGCGAGGGGCACGCCCGTTTCTACGAGCGTCTCTACTCCGACGCGCACGGCGGCGACAGCATCGAGTCCGCGATGCGGGCGGCGTACGAGCAGCACGACCGGTGGCGTCACGACGACGGGGCGCCCGCCGAACCCAGCACCGAGGCGACCCTGTTCAAGCGGATGCGGTACGACGGTTCGGCGCTGGTGCTCTACGCCCTCCGGGAGAAGGTCGGCGAGGGGACCTTCGAGAGGATCGAGCGGTCCTGGGTGACGAAGTACCGGGGCCGGGCCGCCGGCACCCGGGACTTCGTCGCGCTCGCCTCCGAGGTCGCCGGCGAGAACCTGAACCCGTTCCTGACCCCGTGGCTGTACGGGGCCCACACCCCGCCCATGCCGGGGCACCCCGACTGGCAGGTGGACCCGGTCCAAGAGGCCCAGGAGGCCCAGGACTGAGCCATCACGCCGCCGAAGCCTGACCGCACCGCGCCGAACGAGGGGACTTGCGCTGCGGTACGGGGGCTTGCCCTGAGGTACGGGGGCCTTCGGCGACTCCGCGCCGGGGCGGACGTTCTGCCGCCGACCGGGTGGCCTCTGCCGGACTGCTGGGCCACACCGGTGACGCTTGGCGCGACGTGGCGTGTCGGGCACGGAAACGTACGAGAGGTGATGCAAAGGGCAACTCCTTTGTCCTGCAATGCGACGAGCATGATTGGAGACCCTTGCGATGAGAAGACGTGTCGCCCCCCGTGTCCCCAACGCCGTACGCGGGCGCCGCCGGACAGTCCGAATGACCGCGTCGGCGGCGCTCCTGATGCCGCTGCTGGCCGGCCCGGCGGCCTGTGCCGGCGGGACGGCGGCCGACCGGCACCTGCAGAACGCCTTCACGGACGCCGCGGACGAGTACCACGTGCCGCGAAGTGTGCTCATGGGCGTGTCCTACCTGCAGTCGAGATGGGACTCCCGGCCGGGTAGACCGAGCGTCGTCGGCGGCTACGGGCCGATGCACCTGGTGGACGCCCTCCAGGCCAAGACCCGGACACCGGCTCCGACGGAGTCGCACCGCGGGAGCGCCCGGCCGCCCGCGGCCGCGGCGGGGCCGTCGGCCTCACCCGGGGAGAACTCCTCGGGCAGCCGCTCCGCGCAGCCGGCGGACCTGCGGCGGGCCGCACGCCTGATCGGGGCCCCGGCGGGGCGGCTGCGGACGGACGCCGCCGCCAATGTGCGTGGGGGTGCGGCACTTCTGGCGGAGACGCAACGACAGCTCGGCAAACCGCTCAGCGCCGACCCGGCGGACTGGTGGGAGGCGGTGGCGCGCTTCCCGGGCACGGACGACACCGAGTCGGCGGCGACGTACGCGAACGACGTCTTCGCGGTGATCCGCAAGGGCGCGCGCCGCACCACCGACGCGGGGCAGCAGGTCACCCTCCCCGCCAGCCCGGGCGTGCGCTCTGACACCTCCGGCCCGCAGGGCGCACGGCGGCCGAAGGAGGTCGAGTGCCCTGCGGAGCTGTCCTGCGACTGGCTCGCCGCGCCGTACGTCCAGTTCGACGACAACGGCGACTACGGCAATCACGACCTGGCCGACCGGCCCCGGGACGAGAAGATCGAGTACATCGTCATCCACGACACCGAGGCGGACCTGCCGTCCATGCGCAAGACCGTGCAGGATCCGACGGAGGTGTCGTGGCACTACTCGATCCGCTCCAAGGACGGCCACATCACCCAGCACATCAGGACCAAGGACGTGGCCTGGCACTCCGGGAACCAGTTCGTGAACGCCCGCTCGATCGGCATCGAGCACGAGGGATTCCTCAGGCAGCCGGACGCCTGGTACACGGAGGAGATGTACCGTGCCTCGGCCCGCCTGGTGCGCTATCTGGCGAAGAAGTACGACATCCCGCTCGACCGGCAGCACATCTTCGGCCATGACAACGTGGCAGGTCCGACCGCCTCGTCCATCCCCGACATGCACGACGACCCCGGCCCCTTCTGGGACTGGCGGCACTACTTCGACCTCCTCGGCGCGCCCCTGCGTGCCACGGCCGGACCGGACAGCGACCTGGTGACCGTGCTGCCGGACTTCGCCACCCACAAGCCGGTGTTCACGGGGTGCACCAAGAGCGGTGTGGAGTGTGCGCCGCACGGCTCCAGCGCCGTCCGTCTCCACACCGAGCCGGACGAGCGCGCCCCACTGATCCAGGACCCGGGCCGGCGCCCGAACGGCGACGACTCCACGGAGGACGTCAACGACCTGGGGTCGCGGGTTTCCGCCGGCCAGACCTACGCGGTCGCCGGGCGCAGTGGCGACTGGACGGCGATCTGGTACCTGGGCCGGGAAGCGTGGTTCAGGAATTCGAAGACGCACCCGACGGCCGTCGGTGCGAGCGGCCAGTTCGTCACTCCGAGGGACGGCTTGAACGAGATCCCGGTGTACGGGCGTGCCCTCCCGGAGAAGGACGCCTACCCGGCAGAAGTGCCGCAGCAGCACCAGTCTCCGCTGCCGTACAACCTCCTCGCGGGCCAGCGGTACGTGGCACAGTCCCGCCCCGTCGGTTCCTACATCGACAGGTCGTCCTTCAGCGACACACCGGGCCTGGTGGTGAAGGGCCAGGAGGAGTACTACGAGATCCAGTTCGGCCACCGGATCGCCTACGTCCGGGCGAACGACGTGGACGTGGTGCGCGTACCGGCCGCGGCGACAGCGCCGTCGGAGCACGCGGCGCCCCCTCCCCGGCGGTGACAGGGCCGAAGCCGGAGGCCGCCTCCAGGGCCGCCGGTGGCCGATCCGCATAGAGATCATCCCCTTTGGCGACCCGGCTGCCCCGTACGCGCGTGGGTGATGGAGAGTCTGGTGCGCGACGGGTTGGGGGAGTTGAGGGGAGTTGTTTCGGCCGGTGGCACCGGTGGTACCGGAGGCGCCGACGCGGTCGCGGGGTGGCGGCCGGAGGCGCTGTGCGGATCGCGAGGTGTCAGCCAGGCGCTCGAAGCCCTCGCCCGCGGCATCCCGCACCGCATCACCCGCGGAGGCGTCGAGTCCTCCGAACGGCGGGGCCGCCCCGCCGGACCATCGAACGCGCCATGGCCCGGCCCTTCCCCGTACGTCGTGTCCAGGCGCTTGTGCGGGCTTCTTGCGCACGGCTCTGTCCCGGCTCAGGTACACGCCACTCGTATGCAGTAAGGCGTGACCCGCGCGCAGTTCATCGCCTTCCCATTGGGCGGAATCGTGGAGGAGGAAGGAAAGCGGGTGGCGAGGGCTCCGTATTGCCGATGCCGGGCGTCGGACAGCGAGACCCCCTGGCTCCGTCGAGAGCCACTGCCGCGCCAACGCGATCGAGTTCGAGTGGCAGGCGCGACGGTGGACAGCTAAGACTGAGGCAACGGTTTTGTGACCGGACAACAGATCGCAACCTCATGACTTCCGGATTACTCGCTCCGGCCATCGAAAAGTATGAGTGCAGGGCGTCGACCGTAAAGTCCGGCGGCGCTCGAAAGTTCCTCAAGGAGCTCGTATGGAGGAGAAATCCGTCGAAGTCCTGATGCCCGGCCCGGGTGAATCTGCGAGCGCCAAGCGCAGCTCCACCGGCTCGGAGACCGGCATCGAGAGAGACCTCGCCGAGGTGCTGGCTGACGTAATATGCGTCGAACGAGTGTCGGTCGACAGCCACTTCTTCGACGACCTCGGTGCCAACTCGTTGGTGATGGCCCAATTCTGTGCACGGGTCAGAAAGCGGGCGGACCTTCCCTCGGCGTCGATGAGGGACATCTACCGGAACCCGACGATCCGAAGCCTGGCGACGGGACTCGCGGACGCCGCGCCCACCCCTGCCGAGTCGTCGGTCCCGGCGCCGTCGGCGCCGTCCGAGGTGGTGACCCCGTCCGGCACAGGGCGGTACGCCCTCTGCGGAACGCTGCAGTTCCTGCTTTTCCTGGGATATTCCTTCCTCGCCGGCCTCGTCACCGACCGGGGCTATACATGGGTCTCCGCCGGCTCGGATGTGATCGGCATCTACCTGCGGTCGCTGGTCTTCGGCGGCGTCTGCTTCGTCGGTCTGTGCACTTTCCCGATCGTGGCCAAATGGCTCCTCGTCGGACGGTGGAAGCCGCGTGAGTTCCCGGTCTGGGGACTGACCTATCTGCGCTTCTGGACCGTCAAGGTGCTGATCCACGCCAACCCGATGATCTTCTTCGTCGGCAATCCCCTGTACGTGCTGTACCTGCGAGCCCTGGGCGCACGGATCGGCAAGGGGGTCACGATCCTCTCGCACAACGTTCCGGCCTGCCCCGATCTGCTCACGATCGGCGCCGGCACGGTGATCCGCAAAGACTCGTTCCTCCTCTGCTACCGGGCGCACGCCGGCCGTATCCAGACGGGCCGGGTCACCCTTGGCCGCGATGTGTTCATCGGCGAGAAGACCGTGCTCGACATCGACACATCGATGGGCGACGGGGCGCAGCTCGGTCACACGTCCACGCTGTACAGCGGCCAGGCGGTCCCGGACGGCCAGCGCTGGCACGGATCCCCGGCACAGCTCACGGAGCAGGACTACGTGAGGATCGGGCCGGCCAAGTGCGGCACGCTGCGCCGGGCCGGCTTCGGCCTCGTCACCGTGCTTCAGCTGCTCTTCCTCTACGTGCCGCTGACGGTCGGGGGTGCGTACATGCTGCTGACCCTGGTTCCGGCGCTGCGCAACCGGCTGGGCCCGGGCTCGGTGGGGTTCACCTCGCCGGCTCTCTACGTCGACGCACTGATCCTGTCCTTCGTGCTGTTCTTCGGCCTCGTCGTCGTGGGCCTGGCCGTACTGTGCACCGTTCCGCGTCTGATGAACCTTTTCGTCAAGCCGGACAAGGTCTATCCGCTGTACGGCTTTCACTACTCGATGCACCGTGCGATCGGGCGCATGACCAACGTGAAGTTCTTCAAATGGCTGCTCGGTGACAGCTCCTACATCGTCCACTATTTGCGCGGCCTCGGATACGACTTGTCCCGGGTCGAGCAGACCGGGTCGAACTTCGGCACGGAAGTGCAGCACGAGACCCCGTATCTGGTTTCCGTCGGCAGCGGAACGATGGTCGCCGACGCGCTCTCCATCGTCAACGCCGACTTCTCCAGTACGTCCTTCCGGGTGTCCCGGGCCTCGATCGGGCCACACAACTTCCTCGGGAACAACATCGCCTTTCCCTCAGGGGCCAGGACGGGCGAGAACTGCCTCCTCGCGACGAAGGTGATGATTCCGCTCGACGGCGAGGTACGTGAGGGGGTGGGCCTGCTCGGCTCTCCGTGCTTCGAGATTCCCCGGTCGGTCGAGCGCGACTCCCGGTTCGACCATTTCCGGACCGGCGACGAGTTGCGCCGCAGCCTCGCCGCGAAGAACCGCTACAACATCCGCTCGATGGTCTTCTTCCTGCTCGTACGGTGGCTGCACTTCTTCGTACTCACGGTGGTCGGCCTCGCGGACGTCGATCTGTACGATTCTTACGGTCATGTAGGGATCGCCGTGTTCCTGGTGTTCAGCCTTGGCTTCACCGCTGTCTACTTCGTACTGGTGGAGCGCTGCATCGCGGCATTCCGCATGCTGCGACCGCAGTTGTGTTCCATCTACGACCCGTACTTCTGGTGGCACGAGCGCCTCTGGAAGGTGCCTGACGAATACCTCGACATTTTCAACGGCACCCCTTTCAAGAACGTGATCTGGCGGATGCTGGGTGTCCGGATCGGCAGCAGGGTCTTCGACGACGGCTGCTATCTGACGGAGCGGACGCTCACCACCATCGGGAACGACTGCACGCTCAACGCGGGAAGCAAGATCCAGTGCCATTCGCAGGAGGACGGCACCTTCAAGTCCGACCGCAGCACGATCGGCGTCGGCTGCACCCTCGGTGTCGCCGCCCACGTCCACTACGGCGTGACGATGGACGACGGCGCGGTGCTCGCCCCCGACTCCTTTCTCATGAAGGGCGAGGAAGTCCCGGAGCGCGCTCGATGGGGCGGAAACCCCGCCGCGGAGATGCGAGGCGCCCCCTATCAGCCGGCCGCGTCGGCACCGGAGGCCCGGCGGGACCGCCTCGGTCAGCAAGCCCGACCGGCTGAACAGCACGGTCGGCCCGTAGATCTGCCGAGAAACCCACGCCGACTGTGGCGCCGCCCCGACCGGCGGACCACAGCGCCGTGGCGACCGTGAGTGGACGGGGAAGATTCGATGGGAGTACACGTGGAAGCCGACCGGGAGTTCTGGCGCGGTGAGCTCGTAGCCGGTGGATTCACCGCGATCCCGCGGTGGACGCTCCATCCGGTTTCGGGCGTCGCCGACCATGAGACGACGGTCCGGGAAGACGTCGTAGGGCCGCTGCGGCGGCTGGCCGAGGATCTGGCGGTGCCGCTCGACTCGGTGCTGCTGGCCGCGCATGCCAAGGTGCTCGCCGCGCTGTCCGGTGAGCGCGAGGTCGTGTCCGGCTACGTCGCCGCCGACGGCGGCCGGCCGCTGCCCTGCAGGCTGACGACCGAACCCGGCACATGGCGGACGCTGCTGCTGAACACCCGTCACGTCGCATCGGAACTGCTGTCGCACCAGGACTTTCCGGTCGACGACCTCAGGCGCGAGCTGGGGCTGACCGAACCACCGTTCGAGACCGTCTTCGATCCGGGCGGCGTCGGCGGAGAGCTGGCCGAGGACACCGTGTTGTGGGTGGGGTTCTCGCGGCAGGGCGGCCGGCTCGTGCTGCGGCTGCGGTACCGGACCGACGTGCTCGACGCGGACTGCGCTGCCAGGATCGCCGGTTATCACGTCACCGCGCTCGCGCTGATCGCCGCCGATCCGGATGCCGAGCACAGGCTGCAGAGCCTGATCAGTGCCGAGGAGCTCCACTTCCAGCTCGAAGGGCTCGCCGGACCGCGCCGGGAGCTGCCGGACCGCCGGTTGCACGAGCTGTTCGAACAGCGGGTGCGGGCACACCCGGACGCCGTCGCGGCCGTACACGGTGAACGGCGGTGGACCTACCGCGAGCTCAACTCCCGCGCCAATCGGCTGGCACGCGCTCTGCTCGCACGGGGGCTGCGCCGGGAAGGTGTGGTCGCGGTCGTGACCGAGCGCAACCTGGACTGGCTGGCCGCCGTCCTGGCGGTCTTCAAGGCCGGGGGCGTGTACCTGCCCATCGAGCCGCATTTCCCGTCCGGTCGCATCGCCACCACGCTCTCTCGCGCCGAGTGCGCCCTCGTGCTGACCGAACACGGCAGCACCACCACCCTCGACCACGCCCTCGCATCCCTGCCCGGGACCGGAACGGTCTTCATCGACACGGCTTACGCGCAGGACCATGCCGACGATGATCTGGGCCTGCCCGTCGCAGCGGACCAGCTCGCCTACATCTATTTCACCTCCGGCTCCACCGGGGAGCCCAAGGGCGCGATGTGCGAGCACGCGGGCATGCTCAACCACGTCTACGCCAAGATCGACGACCTGGAGCTCGGCGAGGGACAGGTGGTCGCCCAGACCGCACCCCAGTGCTTCGACATCTCCCTGTGGCAACTGGTGTCCGCCCTCCTGGTCGGGGGGCGGACCCTGCTGGTGGAGCAGGAGGTGATCCTGGACGTCCAGCGGTTCGTCGACAAGATCGTCGAAGGCCGGGTCGCCGTCCTCCAGGTCGTCCCTTCCTATCTGGACGTCGTCGTGTCCTTCCTGCGGCAGCACCCCCGCGAGCTGCCGGACCTGCGGTGCGTGTCGGTCACCGGCGAGGCGCTGAAGAAGGAGCTCACGCAGCGCTGGTTCGCCGCCCAGCCCGGGATCAAGCTGGTCAACGCCTACGGGCTGACCGAGACCTCGGACGACACCAACCACGAGATCATGGACCGCGTGCCCGACGGAGACCGGGTCCTGCTGGGTCCCGCGGTCAACAACGTGCACGTGTACGTCGTCGACGAGCACCTGACCCCGGTGCCGCTCGGCGCCCCCGGCCTGATCGTCTTCTCCGGCGTCTGCGTCGGCCGCGGATACGTCAATGACCCCGAGCGCACCCGACAGGCCTACCTGGCCGATCCGCACCGTAAGGGCGCCCGGCTCTACCAGGGCGGCGACTACGGCCGCTGGCAGCCCGGAGGCAAGCTGGAGTTCCTGGGCCGCCGGGACACCCAGGTGAAGATCCGTGGCTTCCGGATCGAGATCGGTGAGGTCGAGAACACCCTGTTGCGGGTGGCGGGGGTGCGCGACGGTGCGGTGGTGGTCGCCGAGCGGGCCGATCAGAGCAAACACTTGGTGGCGTTCTACTCCGGCCCGCGGCCACTCGAAGCCGACGTCCTGCCGGCCCGGCTCGGTGAGTCGCTGCCCGAGTACATGGTCCCGTCGGTCTTCCACTGGCGGGAAAGCCTGCCGCTGACCGCCAACAGCAAGATCGACAGGAAGACCTTGCAGGCGCTCGCCGGCGAACTCGACGTCGTCCAGGACGACTACCACGCGCCGAACACGCCGACCGAACAGCAGTTGGCGGCCGCGTGGGCGAAGGTGCTCGGCATCCCGCAGCACCGGATCGGACGGCTGGACCACTTCTTCGACCGGGGCGGCACATCGCTGTCGGCGGTGAAACTGGCGATCACCCTGGACCGTGCGGTGTCCCTCAAGGACGTCACCCGTCACCCGGTCCTCGCCGATCTGGCCGGGCTGGTCGACGGCAGGTCCGAGCGGCGCTCCGAGCTGGTGCACCCGCTGTCGGAGTCGGACGGCGCGCAGGCCGGGGCCCTGGTGTGCTTCCCGTACGCCGGCGGCAACGCGGTGAACTTCCAGCCGATGGCCAGGGCACTGCCGGACGGCGGGCCGGCGGCCTACGCCGTCGAACTGCCCGGTCACGACGTGGCCGCCGAGCGCGAGCCGTTCGCGCCGATGACCCAGGTGGTCGAACAGGTCGTCGCCGAGATCATCCGGCGTGGCCTGACCAGAGTCATGCTGTGGGGCCACTCCTCGGGTACCGCGCCCGCCCTGGAGACGGCCAGAAAGCTGCAGGAGCGCGGGGTGGACGTCCAGCGGGTGTTCCTCGGCGCGCAACTGCCCGGTGACGCCGCCGACCGGCGCGCCACCATCGACGAGCTGACCGGGTTGAGCAACGCCGAGATCGCCGCGAAACTGAGCGCGGACGGTGGGTACACCGAACTCGGTGAGCTGGATGCGCCGCACGCCGAGCACATCGGTGCCGCCTACCGGCACGACTGCGTGTCCGCGCACCGCTATTTCGCCGACGCCCTGGACAGCCCGCCGACGCCGAAGCTGTCCGCGCCGGTCACCGTGGTCGTCGCGGCCGACGATCCCAGCACGGCGGACTACCCGCGCCGGTACCGCGACTGGCAGCTCCTGGCCGAGCAGGTCGAGCTGCACGAGCTCGCCGACGGCGGCCATTACTTCCTGCGCACCCGTCCGACCGAGGCGGCACAGGCCGTACTACGCGCTGCCGAATTGTCCGCTTCTTCCGAAGTGGCTTCCTCCCAGGTGGCTTCCTCCCAAGTGGCCTCTTCCCGAATGGCTTCTTCCCGAGTGGCTTCCTCCTGAGTGACAACCGAAAGGAAATCGAGATGTCGTCCATTTCCACGGCGTCGCTGGTCGACGTGGAACTCAAACCCGGCAAACCCCCGCTCCTGCGGGCCGAGGCCACCGGTGGCACGCCGAGCTGGGCAGCCGAGCACCGGGACGCGCTGCGCGCTGTCGTCGCCGAACACGGCTGCGTCCTGGTCCGCGGCCTCGGGCTGCGCGACGCGGCCGAGACCGGCGCCGTCTTCTCGAGCCTGGCCACCGGTCTGATGACCGACAAGGAGGTCTTCGCGCCCCGGCGGACCTACTCCGACGGTGTGTACTCCTCGACGAAGTGGCCGCCGAACCAGCCGATGTGCATGCACCACGAACTGAGCTACACGCTCGAGTTCCCCGGCCTGATGATGTTCGCCTGTCTGAGCGCGCCCACCGACGGCGGGGCGACCGCGGTGGCCGACGCACCGACCGTGCTCGACGCGCTGCCCGCCGAGTTGACCGAGCGTTTCGAGCGGGAGGGCTGGCTGCTCACCCGCAGCTACAACGACGAGATCGGGGCGTCCGTCGCCGAGGCGTTCGGCACCGAGGACCGTGGCGCCGTCGAGAGCTACTGCCGCGCCAACGCCATCGCGTTCGAGTGGGGGCCCGACGGTGGGCTGCGCACCAGACAGCGCCGCAGCGCCGTGGTGCGTCACCCGGTCACGGGACAGCGCTGCTGGTTCAACCAGATCGCGTTCCTCAACGAGTGGACGATGGCCCCCGAGGTGCGTGAGTACCTGCTGGACGTCTACGGCCCCGACGGGCTGCCGTTCAACACCCGCTTCGGCAACGGCGACCCGATCGGCGAGGACGTCGTGCAGCTGCTCAACAACGTCTACGAGGCCATCACCGAACGCGAGCCGTGGCAGGCCGGCGACCTGATGCTCGTCGACAACGTCCGCACCGCGCACAGCAGGGAGCCCTTCGAGGGACCGCGCGAAGTGCTCGTCGCCCTGGCCGACCCGGTCCGTCTGGCCGACTGCTCTCCGACCGTCGAGGTGACCGCAGCATGACCACCATCGGTTCCACCGCAACGCGGTCCGCGATGGCCGCACCGATCACCGTGCCACCGTTCGCGGTGATCTCCGGTGCCCAGGTCCAGCGCGCGCTGCACGGACGCGAGAAGCAGATCGTGGAGTTGGTCGAGGCCACCTACCAGGTGCACGGCGCCGGTGATTCGGTGAACCCGCCGTCGTACTTCCTGCGTTTCCCCGACCGCCCCTCCTCCCGGATCATCGCGCTGCCCGCCTCGGTCGGCGGGGACGTGCGGGTGGACGGCCTGAAGTGGGTCTCCAGCTTCCCGGAGAACGTGGCGGCCGGGTTCCCGAGGGCCTCGGCCGTGCTGATCCTCAACGACCACGACACCGGCTACCCGTTCGCCTGTCTGGAAAGCTCGATCATCAGCGCCACCAGGACGGCCGCGTCGGCAGCGGCGGCGGCCGACCTGCTCAGCCGCGACCGGCCGCGACCGGCGCGTGTCGGGTTCTTCGGGGTGGGCTTGATCGCCCGCTACATCCACACCTTCCTGGCCGGCACCGGCTGGTCGTTCGACGAGATCGGCGTGCACGACCTGTCCGCCGACAGCGCGGCAGGCTTCCGGTGCTACCTGGAGCAGTCGGGCACCACCGGCCGGATCACCGTGCACGACAGCGCCGAGCAGTTGATCCGAAACAGCGACCTGGTCGTCTTCGCCACCATCGCCGGTCAGCCGCATGTCAGCGACCCGTCATGGTTCGCACACCACCCGCTGGTGCTGCATGTGTCGCTGCGCGACCTCGCGCCGGAGATCCTGCTCGCCTCGACCAACATCGTCGATGACATCGAGCACTGCCTGAAGGCCGACACCTCGCCGCATCTGACCGAGCAGCTCACGGGCAACCGGGACTTCGTGCACGGCACGTTGGACGACGTGATGGCCGGGCGGGTGACGGTGCCGGCGGACCGGCCGGTGGTGTTCTCGCCCTTCGGCCTCGGGGTGCTCGACCTCGCGGTCGGCAAGTACGTCTACGACGAAGTGGTCCGCTGCGGGGAGTTGCGCGTCGTCGACGACTTCTTCCACGAACTGAGCCGGTACGGATGAGCCGGCCGACAGCGCAGGGGGCTTGCGCAGGGCTGATCCCAGGAGAGATCACCGGTCAAGTCGCCGCGGATCGGGCCGCACGAGACAGCGGCCGCTGGCGCAGGGCCCCGTCCGGCTCGGTTGGACACGGGCTTGCGCCCGCACAAGCCAGAAGCCCGCCCATGGTCGGACGGACATTCCGAAAGTGCTCTGCTCCAGATAGAGGAGACCGTCGTGCCCGTCATTTCCGTTCCCCACGCCTACAACGAAGAGGATCTCTATGTCGACCTTCGGTCGATCTTCGGGCACTCGCTCTTCCTGAAGTGTGAGGGCTTCAACTTCGCCGGCTCGATCAAGTTGAAGGCCGCGATCGAGATGGTCGAGGCCGCAGAGCGGGATGGAGTCCTGACGCCGGAATCGATCCTGGTCGAGTCCTCGTCCGGCAACCTCGGCGTGGCGCTGAGCATGATCGCGGCGAGCAAGGGCTACCGGTTCCTGTGCGTGACGGACTCCCGCGGCAACCTGTCGACCAGGATGATGATGGAGGCGTTGGGCAGCCAGGTGCACATGATCGCCGGGCAGGAGGCCAACGGCGGTTATCTCGGCGCGCGGATCGACTACGTCCGCGCGCTGTGCGCCTCCGACGAGCGGTACGTGTGGCTCAGCCAGTACACCAATCCGAGCAACTGGAAGGCGCACTACCGCAAGACCGCGCCGGAGATCGCCCGCCAGTTCCCGCGGCTGGACGTGCTGTTCGTCGGGGCCGGCACCACCGGGACCCTGATGGGCTGCGCGCGCTACTTCCGGGAGTGGCACCGGCCGGTGCGGATCGTCGCGGTGGACAGCGTCGGCTCGGTGTCCTTCGGCGGTCCGCCGGGCCGCCGGATGATTCCCGGCCTGGGGATGAGCATGCGCCCGCCGCTGCTCGACGAGTCCTATGTGGATGAAGTGATGCGTGTCGAGGAGGCGGACACCGTCCGTACCTGCCATCGTCTGGCCAGGCGCGGATTCCTGTTCGGCGGCTCCACCGGCACGGTGGTCAGCGGCGCGACGGACTGGCTGGCCCGGCATGACGCACACGAACTCACCGCGGTGGCCGTCGGCCCGGATCTCGGCGAGCGCTACCTCGACACCATCTACCAGACCAGTTGGCTGCGGGATCTCTACGGCGACGACGTGCTCACCCCCGACGAGGTGGCCGCCGGTTCCTGGGCAGCCTCCCCCGCGCCATCGACACGCTGGGGCCGACGGTTGGACCTGAAGCCCGGTGACCTGGACCTCAACGGCAACCAGCGCCATCAGCTCCAGGATCGTAAGTCCTAGGTGCTCCGTCCACGGTCTGAGAGACGCCGATGAAGGGGCCGACCGGTCCGGCCCCGGAGAGGAGGATGCCGAGGACGTCGAAACGGTGACGGGCGGGCGGCGCCGCGTCCATGGCCGCGCGCGGGGGGGGCGAGGCCATCAAGTGACCGTGGCCTGCCACCGGATGGATGTCGCGGGAATTCCCGAGATCACTTCCACCGCTCGCGGCAGCCCGGCTCGGGCGCGGGTGATGTCGTACGACATGGTCGTCGCGCCCCGCCGGTTCGCGGTCATGCGTTGCGGCGTACGGGGTGAACCATACGAGTAATGGGGCCCGGGATCTTACGGGCCCGCAGGTGCGCCCGTTTCGGACAGGGGGCTGCTGGAGCGGGCCGCACACGCCATCGACGGCCCCGGAGTGATCAGGCCGAGGCGCGCTTGCGCGGGGTGGCCTTCCTCGTGGTCGCCTTCTTCGCGGCCGTTTTCTTGGCCGTCGTCTTCTTGGCGGTCGTCGTCTTGGCTGTGGCTGCCGCTGCCGTCTTCTTGGCGGTGGTCTTGGTGGCCGAGGTCCTGGTGGCCGACCGGCCCGTCGACTTCGCCGTCGACTTCGCCGCCGTCTTCCTCGCCGCCGTCTTCCTCGTGGTCGACGTGGACTTCTTCCCGCCGACCTCCTTGGGAGCCGTACGCGCCGACTTACGGGCCGGCAGCGGGGTGACCCCGGCGGGCTCGCCGCGCTCCTCGCCGGGCTCCTCACCGGTCTTCTCGCCCCGGGACTCCTTGGCCGCGCGCACGCTCTTCTCCAGCGCGGCCATCAGGTCGAGCACCTTGCCGCCGGGCTTCTCCCCGGCGGAGGGCGCGGGCGCGAGCTCGCCGGAGGCCTTGGCGGCGATGAGTTCCTCAAGGGCCTCGCGGTAGTCGTCGTGCAGATCGGTGAGGTCGACCTCACCGAGGGTGTCCATGAGTGCGTCGGCCAGGTCGAGTTCCTTGTCACGGACGGTCACGCCGGTATCCGGGGCGACCTCGTCCGTGGCACGGATCTCGTCCGGCCAGAGCAGCCCGTGCATGGCGATCACGTCGTCCACCACCCGCAGCATGCCGAGCCGCTCCCGTCCGCGCAGCGCGAACTTCGCGATGGCGACCTTCTGACTGCGCTTGAGGGCCTCGCGCAGCAGGACGTACGGCTTGGTCGCGGGGACACCGTTCACGGACAGGTAGTACGCGGTGTCCATCTGCAGCGGATCGATCCGCTCGGCCGGTACGAAGGCCACGATCTCGATCGTCCTCGCGGTCGGGATCGGCAGCGAGGCCAGGTCCTCGTCCGTGACCGGGATCAGCGTGCCGTCCGCGTCCTCGTACGCCTTGCCGATCTCACCGGTGGTGACCTCGTGGTCCTCCAGTTCGCAGAACTTGCGGTACCGGATGCGGCCACCGTCGTCCAGGTGGATCTGGCGGAAGGAGACCGAGTGGCTCTCCGTCGCGTTCACGAGCTTGATCGGGATACTGACCAGGCCGAAGGAGATGGCGCCGTTCCAGATGGATCGCACGTGCAGCACCTTCCTGACTGAGACGGATGCGTCGGGTGCCCTTGAAAGCCAGGCTAAACGGGTGTTTGCCGCATCACCTCCGCAAGCAGCCAATAAGGCATCTTCGCCCTGATTTCATGCGACTCTCGACGCATGACGCCGATCACGGAGGTGGAGGGGCGGCGGCTCGCGCTCACCAACCTGGACAAGGTGCTGTACCCCGCGACCGGCTTCACCAAGGGTGAGGTGCTGCACTACTACGCGACGGCCGCCGAACCCATGCTGGCGCACCTCCGCAACCGGCCCGCCTCCTTCCTCCGCTACCCCGACGGGCCGGACGGGCAGGTCTTCTTCACCAAGAACGTGCCACCCGGCACACCCGACTGGGTCCGGACTGCCGAGGTCCCCCGGTCGGAGGGCCCCGCGCGCATGGTTCTGATCCAGGACCTCGCGAGTCTGATGTGGGCGGCAAACCTCGTCACGGAGTTCCATACGCCCCAGTGGCAGGTGGACGCGCCCGGTCTGGCCGACCGGCTCGTGTTCGACCTCGACCCGGGGGCGCCCGCGACGGTCGTCGAGTGCTGTGAGGTCGCGTTGTGGCTGAGGGAGCGGCTCGGGGCGGACGGGATCGAGGCGTACGCGAAGACGTCCGGGTCGAAAGGGCTGCATCTGCTGGCGGCGCTGGTGCCGGCGCCGTCCCGGGACGTCAGTGCGTACGCCAAGAGTCTGGCCGTGGAGGCGGAGCGGGCGCTGCCCGCCCTCGTCACTCACCGGATGACGAAGAGCCTGCGGCCCGGGAAGGTGTTCGTCGACCACAGCCAGAACGCCGCGCGCAAGACCACGGCGACTCCGTACACGCTGCGGGCCCGGCCCGCACCCACCGTGTCCGCCCCTGTCACCTGGGACGAGGTCGCCGGCTGTTCGGATGCGGAGGGGCTCGTTCTCTACGCCGGGGACATCGCTTCACGGCTGGAGCGGTACGGCGACCTGCTGGGCCCCCTGCTGGACCCCGCCCAGGCGCACGCCTTGCCGTAGCCCCAGCCGTTCCTCGCGGACGGGCCGGCCGGTGCGGGCCTGCACGCCCAGCCTCGGCCCAGGGGCGTGGGGAACTGCGGGACGGGTAGGGGCGGCGGGGGCGGGCAAATCACACCCTCAGCCAGGTGTGGCGGTCGCGGGCCATGGCGTGCAGGGCCTCCACGTCCGCCGGTTTCAGGACGCCGCCCAGGCGGGACAGCGACGCCAGGTCGGTGTCCTGGAGGACGCGGACCTCGCGGAGCGGGGTCAGGACGTCGAGGTCGGCGGGGCCCGCCAGGGCCAGCACGGGGTGGACCTCGGCGGTCAGGGCGTACGAGGCCCGGTCGGCGTCGGCGCGGACCTGGCGGAGCAGCGGACGGGGCTCGCGGCGGCCGACGGTGACCATGGGGTCGGTGACGAGGACCCGCTGTTTGCGGGCGTACAGCGCCCACAGGGCGAAGAGGCCACCGGGGCCGATGAGCAGGTGGTGGAGGCGGTCGCCGCCGGGGAGTGGGATCGAGTGCAGGGTGTGCCAACCCGCGCTTTCCATCCGGTCCAGGGCCTCGCCCACCGTCTGCTCGGCAGCGAGCAGACGGCGCCGCGGGTCGGGACGCAGCCGGTGCGCGGGGCCCGGGTCGCGGTCGAGGTCGATCACCAGTGCCTCACCGGGCCGGTTCGGCGCGAGGTCGTCGTCCGGGTGGAGGGTCAGCCGGGCCAGTTCGGCCGGGGTGGGGACGGGCGGTGGCCCCACTGTCACGGGACCCGTCAGGAACGGGCCGAGCGCGTCGAGCACGTCCTCCCGCCGGTCCTCGCTGAGCAGATTGACGCGGGCTGCCTCACGGTCGTACCAGGCGACGCTCCTCCCGTCGGTCAGGCACACGTACAGGCGCTCCTGCCCGTGGCGCCAGGTAGGTATGACACGCAGTCCGTTCATGCACCACCACCCCACGACCATGGGAACAGTCGGGGTGCTCCAGGGGCAAGAACCCGGTTACCTTTGTGAGGAGTTGGGGGAGTTGTGGGAGGCGCTGTTGCGGACTCGCAGAAAGCAACCCGAGGTGCCCGCTCCGGACAGCCCGTGGAGCGAGATCGTGCCTGGCCTGTGGATGGGCGGGCACGCCTTCGCGGGGCACTCCGGCGAGCCGGAATTCGCGGTCGTACGGAATGAGTTCGACCTGGTCCTGACGTTGCTGCGGCTGCCGGGGCACGGTCCGGACCCGGGTGTCGAGCACCATGTGTGGCCGATCCCGGACGGCCCCCTGGACGGGACGCAGCTTGCGGGCGTGATCCGTCTGGCCCGGGCCGCGGACGACGCGCTGGAGGACGGGCGCCGGGTCCTCGTCCGCTGCTATCACGGCTACAACCGCTCGGGACTCGTCGTCGCACACGCGCTCGTCCTCGCGGGGCACAGCTCCGACGAGGCCATACGGCTGATACGGAGTCGCCGCTCCCCCTGGGCCCTGCACAATGAGCTGTTCGTGGAGTACCTGCGGTCCGGGCTGCCCACGGCCCGCCTCCTGGAGGAACTGGCCGAGTAGCCGAGCCGACGCGCGGCACAACGCGTAGCACGAGCGTCACGACCATCAGCACGACCAGGGGCACAAACAGAGGGTATCCCCGGCGATCTCTCGCGCGCACAAAAAGGACTTCCCTACGAATATGGCGTCTAAGGTGTACGGCGTCGGTTTCATCGAGACGCAGGGAGTGCAGTGACCCCCATCCGGCCCAGCCGTCTCGCGCTCGGGGCCCTCGTCGCCGTGCTGGCGGCCGTGGCGGGCTGTGGCGACTCCGGTGCCCTGCGCGGCGCGGGGGCGACGCCCACCGCCGTCGGCCCGGCCCGGCTGTGGCCCGAGCTGCCGCCCGCGTCGACGGCGGCTCTCGACTACGGCGAGGCGGACACCGAGACGGTCCAGGGCATCACGGCGCCGGGCGACGACCTCCACAAGGTGGACCCGGTCGCCGTGTTCCGCGCCGAGGTCGCCCGGCACCCGGCCGAGTACACCGCCGTCCACGCCCCGTACCGGGCGACGGCCCAGCAGCTCACGTACTGCACCGGCAAGGGCGCGCTCGGCGGGAAGTGCCCGATCCTCCAGGCCTACTACCGGGACCTCACCGGCGACCGGAAGGACGACCTGGTGCTCGGCATCCGCTTTCCGCGGAACCAGCTGGCTGTGCGCGTGTACGCCTTCGAGCACCACGAGCTGGTCCAGATCATGGGCACCGCGGACAGCACGATCAGCGTCGAGGTCGCGGGCCGGGACGTGATCATCCGTTCGCCCTCGACGCTGCCGGGTTACGAGTACCGCACGGTCTGGGCCTGGGACCCGCACCAGCACGCGATGCTGGCGACCCGCGACGAGATCCTCCGCGTGGGCACCCCCGGCCCGACTCCGCCGAGGCCCTCCCTCTCCCTCTCCCCCGCCCCCTCACCCTCACCCTCACCCTCCCTCTCCCCTTCACCGAGCAGCTCATGAGAGAGCCCCTCCCCCGCCGCCTCCGCCTCCGCCTCCGGACCTTCCGACGCCTCCGGTCCCTCCGCCGCCTCCCCGGCTGGACCGCCACCCTCACCTGGAAGGCCGCCGCCTTCATCACGGTGATGTGCTGCGGTCTCGCCGCCCTGCTCGGCGTCCTCGTGCATGTCTCGGTGACCCACCAGACCGTCGGCGAGGCCCGTGGCCGGGCGCTCGACCGGCTGACCGAGGTGACGGCGGAGTACGAGGCGGGCGACCGGCTGCCGCCCGGCGCGGGCATCGATCTGCCGGGGCTACCGGCCCAGCTGCGCGAGCTGGCCACGGACGGCCACCGCGGCACGATGGTCGGCGACAACGACCCGCACCCCACCATGTGGGCGGCCGGGCCCGCGAGCGGCGGACGGGCGCTCGCCGTGCAGCTCGACTACTCACAGGGCGCGCACGCCATCGAGGCCCTGGACCGGTCGATCGTGTGGTCCTCGGCGCTGGCGATCGGCGCGACGCTGCTGGTGGGGGCGTTCGCGGTGACGCGGGTGACCCGGCGGCTGCACGCGACGGCGCGGGTGGCCCGGCGGATCAGCGCCGGCGACCTGGACGCGCGCGTCAACGACCCGCGCGCCGTCGCCGACGCCCGTACGCAGGACCCGGCGCGTCCCCAGGACGAGGTGGCGGCGGTCGCCGGGGCCCTCGACACGATGGCGTCCTCGCTGCAGAGCAAACTGATGAGCGAGCAGCGCTTCACCGCGGACGTGGCGCATGAGCTGCGCACCCCGCTGACCGGGCTGCACGCGGCGGCCGAGCTGCTGCCGCCGGGCCGTCCGACCGAGCTGGTCCGCGACCGGGTCGCCGCGCTGCGCACGCTCACCGAGGACCTGCTGGAGATCTCCCGTCTGGACGCCGGGCGGGAGCGGCTGGAGCTGGACTCGGAGCCGCTGGTTCCGCTGGCCGAGCGGGTGGTGCGGGCGTCGGGCACCGAGACCGGGGTCCGGGTCGTGCGCGACACCCGGGTGGAGACCGACCGGCGCCGCCTGGAGCGGGTGCTCGGGAATCTGGTGGCCAACGCGCACAAACACGGCGCGGGGCCGGTGGTACTGACCGTCGACGGCCCGGTGGTGACCGTGCGGGACCACGGCGGCGGCTATCCGGCGTATCTGCTGGAGCACGGGCCGCAGCGGTTCCGTACGGAGGGCGGTTCGAAGGGGCACGGGCTCGGGCTGACGATCGCGCTCGGCCAGGCGGAGGTACTGGGCGCGCGGCTGGTCTTCGCCAACGCCCCCGACGGCGGCGCGGTGGCGACTCTGACGCTCCCTCAGTACGAGCAGGGCGGACCGGGAGATCTCGCGTCCCGCGAAGAAGGGCCAACCGGGGCACTCTGAGCGCCCGCACATCCCCGATGGCGCAGTGCGGCCTGCACCCGCCCGACCCCCCTCCTAATGTGGCGATTAGTCAGATTAACCACCTTTCCGGAGGAGCCTTCATGTCCCTGCGCCATACCCTCCCCTGCACCGGGACAGCGCTCGTCGCCGGCATGCTCATCGCGGTCGCCAGCGCCACCCCCGCCCTCGCCCACGCCCCCGCCCCCGCCCCCGCTCACGCCCTCGCCCTCGCTCACGCCCACGCCCACGCCCACGCCGACACCGACGGCGACTGGGACGACGACGGCCGGTTCGACGACGGCCGGTTCGACGACGACAGCGGGTTCGAGGACGGTCGGTTCGGTGACGACAGCCGCGACGACCGCCGCTTCGAGGGCCGGATCACCTCCCGCGACGGCCTCGCGCTGCACACCCGCCCGGACCGCGGCAGCCGGATCATCCGCATCGCGCCCTTCGGCGAGCGGGTCCACATCTTCTGCAAGACGTCCGGAGCGCGTGTCGGCGGCAACCCGATCTGGTACCTGCTCACCGACGGCACCTGGGCCTGGGGCGCGGCGCGCCACATCGACATCATCGGCCGGTCCCCGCGCTGGTGCTGAACCCATGACGGCCAAGCCCCGAGATATCCACCGGAACGGCCCGTTTGTGGCCACATAACAGGACATCAGATTCACCGCTTGCTACGTTCCGGGCATGATCCAGCCCGGAATGCCCGGACCCGGACCGGCCGGAACGGCCCTGGCGGCGGACCCACCCGCCCCCGCTGTCCGCCTGCCCCGGCGCCGTGGCATCGAGCTCACCCTCATCGTCATGGCCGTACTCCTGTCCGTGTACGGCTACTGCGCGGTCGGATTCGCCCGGCACGGCACCGTCCCGCCCGGCGCCGCGGTCTACGGTGCCGGGCTCGGTGTGCTCGCGCTCGTCGCCCACCTCGCGGTGCGGCTGCGGGCGCCGTACGCCGATCCGCTGCTGCTGCCCATCGCCGTCCTGCTCAACGGCCTGGGCCTGGTGCTGATCTACCGCCTCGACCTGGAGACCCCGGGCGACCGGGCCGCCCCCATCCAGCTCGTCTGGTCGACGCTCGGCGTCACGCTCTTCATCGTGGCCGTGCTCCTGCTGCGCGACCACCGCGTCCTGCAGCGTTACACATACGTCTCGGTTGTCACATCGCTGGGCCTCCTGGTCCTGCCGATCCTCTTCCCCGCCGTGAACGGCGCCCGGATCTGGATCCGGTTCGCCGGATTCTCCATCCAGCCGGGCGAGTTCGCGAAGGTGCTGCTCGCGGTCTTCTTCGCGGGCTACCTCGCGGCCAACCGCAACGCGCTCGCGTACGCGGGCCGCCCCGTCTGGCGGTTCAAGCGGCTCCAGCTCCCCACCGGCCGCGTCCTCGGACCGATCGTCGCGATCTGGCTGCTGAGCGTGCTGGTCCTGATCCTGGAACGGGACCTCGGCACCTCGTTGCTGTTCTTCGGCCTCTTCGTGATCCTGCTGTACGTCGCCACCGGCCGCAGCGGCTGGATCGCCGTCGGCCTGCCGCTCGCCTGCGTCGGCGCGGTGGCCGTCGGCTGGCTGGAACCGCACGTCCACTACCGGGTGCAGGACTGGCTGCACCCCTTCGCGTCCATCGACGCGGGCCAGGGACCGAACCAACTCGCCCAGTCCCTCTTCGCGTTCGCCGCCGGAGGCGTGCTCGGCACCGGCCTCGGCCTCGGCCACTCCATCCTCATCGGCTTCGCCGCCAAGTCGGACTTCATCCTGGCCACCGCGGGCGAGGAACTGGGCCTCTTCGGACTCTGCGCGATCTTCCTGCTCTACGGCCTCCTCGTGGAACGCGGCTACCGCGCGGGCCTCGCCCTGCGCGACCCCTTCGGACGGCTCCTCGCCATCGGCCTCGCCTCGATCGTGGCGCTCCAGGTCTTCGTGATCGCGGGCGGCGTGACCGGCCTGATCCCGCTGACCGGGATGGCGATGCCGTTCCTCGCCCAGGGCGGCTCCTCCGTCGTCACCAACTGGATCATCGTGGCGCTGCTGATCCGCATCAGCGACTCGGCGCGCAGCCAGTACGACGGGACGGCGGCGCCATGACCAAGTACATCCGCCGGGCCGCCGCCCTCTGTGCCGTGCTGCTGCTGGGCCTCCTGGTCAACGCCACCCGCGTCCAGGTCTTCCAGGCCCGGGCGTACGACGACAACCCGGCCAACCGCCGCCCGACGATCGCCCGTTACGGCCAGCCACGCGGCGACATCCTCGTCGGCGGCCGGCCGGTCACCGGCTCCAAGGACAGCGGCGAGCAGCTCCGCTACGAACGGACGTACACGGACGGCCCGTTGTACGCGCCCGTCACCGGTTTCGCCTCGCAGGTGTACGGGACGGCGTTCCTGGAGAACTCGGAGGACGACACCCTCTCCGGCACCGACCCGCTGCTCTCGCCGTTCCCCCTGTGGAACGACGCCACGCGCGCCCGGAACCCCGGCGGCAAGGTGGTCACGACGCTCAACCCCGCCGCACAGCGCGCGGCGTACAAGGGGCTCGGTTCGCGGCGCGGGGCGGTGGCCGCCATCGAGCCGGCCACCGGCAGGATTCTCGCGCTGGTCTCCACACCGTCGTACGACCCCGGGGAGCTGTCCGGGACGGGCACGGCGGTGGCGCACGCGTGGAAGCGGCTGAACGGAGCGGTGGACAAACCCATGCTCAACCGGGCGATCCGGGTGACCTATCCGCCCGGGTCGACGTTCAAGGTGGTGACGGCCGCGGCCGCGCTGGAGGCGGGGGTGGTGACGGACGTCGACACGTCGACCACCTCCCCGGACCCGTACCGGCTGCCCGGCAGCACGACCCGTCTGACGAACGAGGCGGACGGCTGCGAGAACGCCTCGCTGCGGTACGCCTTCGAGTGGTCCTGCAACACGGTCTTCGCCAAGCTGGGCGTGGACGTCGGGCTGCGCGACATGACCCGTACGACGGCGGACTTCGGCTTCAACGACCGGGGGCTGCGGATTCCGTTCTCGGTCGCGCCCAGCAACTTCGACACGGCTCTCGACAAGGCACAGCTGGCGCTCTCCTCCATCGGCCAGTTCAACACCCGGGCCACTCCCCTCCAGATGGCGATGATCTCGTCGGCCGTCGCCGACGGCGGATACGTCACATCGCCGTACCTGGTGGAGAAGACGACCACACGGGGCGGCCGTACGGTCCAGGCGACCAGTCCGCGCACGCTCCACCAGGCGATGAACCCGGTGACCGCCGCGCGGATGCGTGAGCTGATGACGGACGTGGTGACGGAGGGCACCGGCACCAACGCCGCGATTCCCGGGGCGACGGTCGGCGGCAAGACCGGGACCGCCCAGCACGGCATCGACAACCACGGGCTGCCGTACGCCTGGTTCATCTCCTGGGCCCAGGCGGACGGCGCCATGGAGCCCGCGGTGGCGGTCGCGGTCGTCGTCGAGGACGCGGCGGCCGACCGCGGGGACATCAGCGGGGGCGGGGACGCGGCGCCGATCGCCAAGGCGGTGATGAAGGCGGTGCTCGGGTTCTGAGACGGGGGTTGGGGTACTCATCGGGCCGACCTATCGTTCGGTCATGACCTCTATCACAGCCGCGTACGAACTCGCCCAGGTCAACATCGCCCGCCTCAAGGCCCCTCTGGACTCACCGCAGTTGAAGGACTTCGTGGAGGCACTCGACCCGGTGAACGCGGTCGCGGACGCGGCGGACGGGTTCGTGTGGCGGTTGCAGAGCGACTCGGGCAACGCGACGGACGTGGCTGTCTTCGGCGACGACTGGCTGGTCATCAACATGTCCACCTGGCAGGACATCAACACACTGACGGCCTTCATGTACCAAGGGCAGCACCGTGAGCTGCTGTCCCGCCGCCGGGAGTGGTTCGAGCGGCTGGAGGAGGCGGTCACCGTGCTGTGGTGGGTTCCGGCGGGGCACCGGCCGACGGTGGCGGAGGCGGAGGCGCGGCTGCTGCATCTGCGGGAGCACGGGGCGACGGAGTACGCGTTCACGTTGCGCAGGTCCTTTCCGGCGGGTCCTGCGGAAATGAGCGGCCCCGCCTGAACGGGCGTACTGATACGGGCGTATTTATGGGGAGGGGAACCCACCCACGAGATCCCAGCCCGTGCCCTGCCGGAGGTACCTCGCCCGTGAGCATCACCAAAGCGGCCCCGCCCGGGGCCGACCACCGCGACGCGGACGCACCGGACGGTCCACGGGAGCAGGCGGCCGCATCCCAGGGCTGGCAGTTCAACTCGCCGCTCGTCCTGATCATGCTGCTGCTCGTACTGGTGGTGGCACAGGGGCCGGTCCGCCGGGCGCTGTCCGCGCCGGTGATGCAGAGCTGGATGACCGTGTTCGTCGCGGTGGTCGTCCAGGCGCTGCCCTTCCTCGTGCTCGGTGTGCTGCTGTCGGCGGTCATCGCGGTGTTCGTGCCGCCGACTTTCTTCGCCCGGGCGCTGCCGAAGCGGCCCGCACTGGCCGTGCCCGTCGCGGGGTTGGCCGGGGCGGTGCTGCCGGGCTGCGAGTGCGCGTCCGTGCCGGTGGCGGGGGCGCTGGTACGGCGGGGGGTCACGCCCGCGGCGGCGCTGGCGTTCCTGCTGTCGGCGCCCGCCATCAACCCGATCGTGCTGACGGCCACCGCCGTCGCGTTCCCCCGCAATCCCGAGATGGTCCTCGCCCGGTTCGTGGCGAGCCTGCTCGTGGCCTGCGCGATGGGGTGGCTGTGGCAGCGGCTGGGGCGCGCCGACTGGCTGCGGCCGCCGGCCCGGCCCTCGCACGAGGGGCTCGGCAAGGGGGCCGCGTTCTGGGGGTCCGTGCGGCACGATGTGATGCACGCCGGCGGGTTCCTCGTCATCGGGGCGATGGCGGCGGCCACACTCAAGGCCGTCGTACCGGCGACCTGGCTGCACGCCGCCGCGGCCAACCCCGTGGTGGCGATCCTCGCCCTGGCGGTCCTCGCCGTGCTGCTGTCCATCTGCTCCGAGGCCGACGCGTTCGTCGTCTCCTCGCTGACCCAGTTCTCGCTGACGGCGCGGCTGGCCTTCCTCGTGGTGGGACCCATGATCGACCTGAAACTCTTCGCCATGCAGGCGGGCACGTTCGGCCGCGGGTTCGCCCTGCGGTTCGCGCCCGCCACCTTCGCCCTGGCCATCCTCGGCTCGGTCCTGGTCGGGACGGTACTGCTGTGAACCGGCAGGCACAGGCGGCGGTCCTGTTCCTCGTCGGCGCGGCGGTCCTGCACGCCGGGTTCACCGACCTCTACCTGCGATACGTCAAGGCGGGGTTGCGGCCGCTGCTGCTGGCCGCCGGGGTCGTACTGATCGTGGCGGCGCTGGCCACGGTGTGGTACGAGCGGCGGGGCGCGAAGGCTTCACAGGCTGAGGACCACGACGGACACGGGCACGGGAACGTGGCCGGGGAAGGCGACGACGGGCACGGACACGGGCACGCCCACCGGGAACCCCGTATCGCCTGGCTCCTCGTCCTCCCCCTCTTCGCCCTCATCCTGGTCGCCCCGCCCGCGCTGGGCTCCTACAGCGCCATGCACGCCGGTACGGCCCTGCAGGCGCCCCTCGCCTACCCGTCCCTGCCGGCCACCGACCCGCTCCCGCTGGGCGTCGTCGACTACGCGGGCCGCGCCGCCTACGACCACGGCCGCACCCTGGCCCACCGGCGGGTCGAGGTCACCGGCTTCGTCGCCCTCGCCAAGGACGGCACCCCCTACCTGGTCCGGATGGCCCTCAACTGCTGCGCCGCCGACGCCCAGCCGGTCAAGATCGGCCTGACCGGCCACATCCCGCCCGTCCTGCAGCCCGACACCTGGCTCCAGGTCACCGGCACCTACACCGCCAAGCAGACCAAGGACCCCGTCAACGAGGGCCGCATCCCGTTCCTCGACATCACCGAGGCCAAGCCGGTCCCGACCCCGCACGACCCGTACGACGAGAGCTGGAACAACTGACGACGAGGGTGGCCTAGGCGGCGCCGGGTGCACCGGGCGCGGATCTCCTCGTACGCCTGGGTGCGGTCCCGGAAGAGCGGGAACCAGCGTTCGCCGAAGGCGTCGCCGAGGGCCAGGCCCTCCAGGCCCCGACGGGCGGCGGGACGGTCCGAAGGCGGGGGGTGCGGGGTGGACGTCATGGGTCGATCATGTCGTTCGGCGTGGTGGGGAGGGTACGGTTCCACCGGAGTGGTGGGGCGGTGCTGTTCTACGAGGTCGCGGGGGGTCTACGAGGTCGCCCCTCTGTCGATCATTTCCTCGACTTCCGCCACGCGTTCCCTTTCCTCCGTCGCGAACCGCTCCTTGTCCAACCGCTCCGCGATCTCCTCGTCCTCGGCCATCAGCAGGTCGAGGTTGGAGTTGCCCATCTCGAAGACGCCCATGTCGACGTACGCCTGCTGGAGGCGTTCGCCCCACAGGCCGATGTCCTTGACGCAGGGAACGATCCGGCTGAAGAGCAACCGGCGGAAGAGGCGGAGGAATTCGGACCGCTCGCTGTATTCCTCTGCCTCGGCCTTGGGGATGCCGAAGTTTTCCAGGACCTCTACGCCGCGCAGCCGGTCCCGCATCAAATAGCAGCCCTCGATGACGAATTCCTCCCGTTCGCGGAGTTCCGCGTCGGAGAGCTGTTTGTAGTAGTCGCGCAGCGCCATCCGACCGAAGGCGACGTGGCGGGCCTCGTCCTGCATCACGTACGCGAGGATCTGTTTCGGGAGGGGCTTGTCGGTGGTGTCGCGGATCATGCCGAAGGCGGCCAGGGCCAGGCCTTCTATGAGGACCTGCATTCCGAGGTACGGCATGTCCCAGCGGGAGTCCCGGAGGGTGTCGCCGAGGAGGGACTGGAGGTTGTCGTTGATCGGATACAGCATGCCGATCTTTTCCTGCAGGAAGCGTGCGTAGATTTCCGCGTGGCGGGCCTCGTCCATGGTCTGGGTGGCCGAGTAGAACTTCGCGTCGAGGTCGGGGACCGATTCGACGATCCGTGCCGCGCAGACCATCGCCCCCTGTTCGCCGTGCAGGAACTGGCTGAACTGCCAGGACGCGAAGTGCCGGCGCAGCTCGCCCTTGTCCCGGTCGGTCATTTTCGCCCAGTACGGGGTCCCGTAGAGGGTCATCGCCTCTTCGGGGGTGCCGAGCGGGTCGTAGGGGTCGACTTCGAGGGTCCAGTCGATTCTTTTCCGGCCGTCCCACTGTTTGTCCTTGCCCTTCTGGTACAGGGCGAGGAGGCGTTCGCGACCGTCTTCGTACTCCCAGCTGAACCGTGCCGCCCCTGAGGCCGGTATCTGCCAGAGGGGGTCTCCCGGGTCCTTGGCGTACAGCTCATTCGTCGGCATACCTCGCAGGCTCACATGGGGTAGACGTGTCGTCAACAAGTCGCGCGCAGGGGATTGACGGGCTTGCTGACAAGCAGTCTCATAAGTGCTGACCGACGGTAACCCTTGTAGATCCCGTACGACGAGGTGGGAACAGTCATGACGACGGTGACGGAAGTGGATGTGCTGCGCGATGCGCTCGGTCTGCTCAAGGACCGGGAGCAGGTCGCCGCGCGGCTGCTCGACTCTGCCGCCAAGCACTCCTTCGACCCGGACAAGGAGCTGGACTGGGACGCGCCGCTCGAGGACGGCAAGTGGTTCTGGCCGCCGGAGCTGGTGTCGCTGTACGACACCCCGCTGTGGCAGCGGATGGGCGAGGAGCAGCGGCTGCTGCTCTCGCGGCACGAGGCCGCGGCGCTCGCCTCCCTGGGCATCTGGTTCGAGATCATCTTGATGCAGCTGCTGGTGCGGCACATCTACGACAAGGCGGCGACGAGTGCGCATGTGCGCTATGCGCTGACCGAGATCGAGGACGAGTGCCGGCACTCGAAGATGTTCGCCCGGCTGATCTCGCGCGGTGGCACGCCGTACTACCCGGTGAGCCGGGCGCACCTGAATCTGGGGCGGGTCTTCAAGACCATCTCGACCACGCCCGGGTCCTTCACCGCGACGTTGCTCGGCGAGGAGATCCTGGACTGGATGCAGCGGCTGACCTTCCCGGACGAGCGGGTGCAGACGCTGATACGCGGGGTCACGCGCATCCACGTGGTGGAGGAGGCGCGGCACGTGCGGTACGCGCGGGAGGAGCTGCGGCGGCAGATGGTGATGGCGCCGCGGTGGTCGCAGGAGTTCACGAGGGTGACGTCGGGGGAGTTCGCACGGGTCTTCTCGGTCGCCTTCATCAACCCGGAGGTCTACTCGAACGTGGGCCTCGACCAGCGGGAAGCCGTGGCACAGGTGCGGGCGAGCGGGCATCGGCGGGAGGTCATGCAGACCGGGGCGAAGCGGTTGACCGACTTCCTGGACGACATCGGTGTGCTGCGGGGGGTCGGGCGGCGGCTGTGGAAGTCGTCGGGGCTGCTGGCCTGAGGGCGCGACGCCGGGTGCCGGTGGCGGGTCGGGGGCGTGGCGGTACGTCGAGCCCGTCGCCGCCGGATCAGGCGTGGGCCGGGCAAGCGAGCCGCTGCTCGATCCGAACGTGAGCGACGGGCTTGCGACGTACCGCCACGACCCCTTCCGTGCGTACGCGGCTGCGGTTGAGCGGAGGCTTGTGTCCCGGCCGTTACGCTGCCGATATGACCTCGCAGGCTCCCACCCCCGCATACCGCCGGCTGAGTGTCGAGGAGCGGCGCTCGCAGCTCCTCGAGGCGGCGCTGTCCCTCTTCGCGCACCGGGCTCCCGAGGAGGTCTCGCTCGATGACGTGGCGGAGGCGGCCGGGGTGTCGCGGCCGCTCGTGTACCGGTACTTCCCGGGCGGCAAGCAGCAGCTGTACGAGGCCGCCCTGCGGTCCGCCGCGCAGGAGCTGGAGCACTGCTTCGCGGAGCCACCACAGGGGCCGCTGAGCGAGCGGCTGTCCAGGGCTCTCGACCGGTATCTGGCGTTCGTCGACCAGCACGACGCGGGGTTCACCGCGTTGCTTCAGGGGGGGAGTGTCGTCGAGACGTCCCGGACGACGGCCATAGTGGACGGCGTGCGGCGGGCCGCGGCGGAGCACATTCTGGATCATGTGGGCGTGAAGGATCCGGGGCGGCGGCTGCGGATGACCGTACGGATGTGGATCACGGCTGTGGAGGGTGCCTCGCTGAGCTGGCTGGACGGGGGCAAGGAGCCGCCGTTGGACGAGCTGCGGGACTGGCTCGTGGAGCAGTTCGTGGCGATGGTCGTGGTCAGTGCCGGGCGTGATCCGCAGACCGCGGAGGTGGTGCGGGCCGCGCTCGCCCTGGAGGCGAGGGAAGGGGCCGTGGGTGGGCTGGCCCGGGCGGTTCTTCCGGTGATCGGTGACGCCGCGCGGCTGCTGTGACGGGTGTGTTTGTGACACTGGTGGCGTGAAGAGCGAAGACACCCCCTTCGAGGGCGGCCCGCTGGACGGGCGTGTGCTGCCCGTCCTGCTCGGCCTGACCGGACACCCGCCGAAGGTGTACCGGGTTCCGGTTCCGGACGCCGAGGGCGGGCCGCCGACCGTGCTCGTCTATCGGCGGGTCCAGGCGCGGGTGAGCAAGCTGGGGCTCCATCAGGGGTGGAAGTACGCGTACGACCCCTCGGGCGACGCGGGGAGCGGCGGGCGGAAGTGGCCCTGGTCCAAGCCGGGCGCCAAGGGCGAGGGAGCCACGCCGGAGTCCCACGCCGACGAGTGACCTTCTTGGGCCAAGGCGGCCAGTCGGCGCGCTCTCGGGATGCGCTGCCCTGATCCTGCCGGTGCGAGGTGGAGATACCACCACAGCACCGGAGGTGATGACGTGTCAGGAAGGCTTCTGCGCCTGGTCTGTACGGCCGCGGTGACGGCCGGGGCACTGCTCGTGCCCGCGACCGCGCCTGCGGTGGCCGTCCCGGATCCCGGGCCCGAAGGACGTTCCGTGGCCGAGTTGCTGACGGACTTTCAGCGGCTGCACCGGGACGCCGAGCGCGCCACCGAGACGTACAACGCCACCGAGGAGAAGCTGAAGAAGCAGCGGGCCGAGGTCGACCGGCTCAACCGGAATCTCACCAAGGCCCGCCTGGCGCTGCACGACAGCCGCGACGAGGCGGGGCGGCTCGCCCGGCAGCAGTATCAGAACAGCGGCGAGATCTCGTCGTACGTACGGCTGCTGCTCGCCCGTGATCCGCAGCACGCGCTGGACGAGGGGCATGTGATCGGGCAGTTGTCCCGGGAGCGGGTCGAGACCGTGGACCGGCTGGTGAAGCAGGAGAAGGAGACCGATGCGCTGGCGCGCGAGGCCCGCAAGGCCCTCGACGGTCAACTCACCCTCGCGGAGCGGCAGCACAAGGAGCGGGACGAGGTGGGCGGGCGGCTGAAGTCGGTCGAGGAGCTGCTTGCCTCACTCAGCGCCGAACAGCTGGCCAAGCTGGCCCGGCTGGAGAAGTCCGGGCTGGCCGAGACCCAGCAGAAGCCGGTGACCTCGGGGGCGCCGAGCAGTGCGCGGCCGCCCTCGCGGGAAGGCGAGGAGGCGGTCCGGTACGCCGTACGGCAGCTCGGGAAGCCGTACGAGTGGGGGGCCGTGGGACCGGCCTCGTACGACTGCTCGGGGCTGACCTCCCAGGCCTGGGACCACGCCGGCCACCCCATCCCCCGCACCAGCCAGCAGCAATGGGCCCAGCTCCCCCGGATTCCACTGAGCGAGCTGCGCCCCGGGGACCTGGTCGTCTACTTCCCCGAGGCCACGCATGTCGCCCTGTACGTGGGGGACGGAATGGTCGTGCAGGCCCCGAGACCGGGAACGAACATCAAGGTCTCCCCCATCGCCGCCAACCCCCTGCTGGGCGCCGTCCGCCCGGATCCGACCGGCAGTCCCCTGCGCCACTACACACCGCCGAGCCTCTCGGAGGGGTTCAAGAAGACTGCCTCTCCAGGGGCACGGGGAATCGCGCGACCGGCCACGACCGCCCCGCACCCGAAGTAGACCGGGCAGCGCACCCGGAGGGACCGGGGCTCAGGCCCCGGTCACCGAGGCGAGGTACGCCTCCGTCTTCTCCGGCTCAGAGAAGTCATCCCACGGCCTCGCGGGCTCACTACCTGCTGGTTCTCCCCAACCAGCTTGCCCGAAAGGAGCCGTGGGCCGTCCCTGGGCCGTCAGACCGGGCGTTGGGCCTCGTCGTAGACGGTCGTGATCGCTGTGCGCGTGCGCTCCTGACTGCTCGGCATGAGATGAGCGTAGATCCGGAGCGTCAGCGCTGCATTGCTGTGTCCCAGGTACTCACTGACCGCCTTGATGTTCTCCCCGCCGTCCAACAGTGCCGACGCGTAGAAGTGCCTCAGCGCGTGCATGCCGTGCTCGCGCGCGGCGGCGTAACCCTCCTCCTTGGTTTCAGGTTCGGGAATGACTCCCGCCGCGACGAGAGCGGGTTTCCACGCTTCCTGGTTCAAGGAGGTGCGCCACACATGGCTGCCGCGCAGTGCGGTGAAGATGAGTCGCTTGGTCACCTTCGGACCGTCGACCGTCTTCCAGGGCAGCGTGATCTCAACCGGCGGGAATTGCTTCATGTGGGCCCGCAGTGCGTCGGCCACGGGCCCGGGAAGCGGCACGTCCCGCGTCTTGCCGCCCTTGGGTAGGGCGAACACGGGCTTACTCCGGCTGAGCTTGAGCTGCTGGACCACGTGAAGGGTGTCGGAGTCGAAGTCGATCGCGTCTACAGCTACCCCCAGGATTTCCCCCTGCCGCATGCCGCAGCCCGCCCCGAGGTCGACCATCGCCCGGTATCGCTCAGGCATCGCTGCCTGTACCCCGAACACCCGCCCCGCGGTCCACGGGACCACTCGCCGGGGGTCAAGCGCCGGCGGCTTCACGGAACGCGCGGATACGGGGTTGCGGCTCAGGTAGCCGTCGTCCACGGCGGCACTCAGGGCGGCGCGTACGTTTGCGTAAATGATCCGGCCGTACGAGCCGGGCACGCTTCCTTCGAGCGCTGCCACCCACTCACGGATGTGCTCCGGCTTGAACGACCCGAGCGGGCGAGAGCCGATGTGCGGGAAGGCGTGCAGCCGGAGTTGGGAGTTCATGGACTCGATGGTGTTCGGGTCCGCCCCGAGCGTCTTGAGCCACTTCTCGGTGTACTGCTGGAACGTCATCTTGGCCGCGCGCGGGTCGACGTACTGACCACTCGACATGTCCGCCTCGATGTCCTTCAACCACTGTTCGGCGAGGCGTTTCTGTCCATCCCGGAAGCTCTTGGACTTCTCGGTGCCGTCGGGGCCGATGTACCGGGCGCGGTAGCGCAGGCCGGTCCCGTAGCGGTCGGATTTGACCTTGCCGGTCTTGCCGGCGGGCGTGGTCTCGGTCTTGTACCAGCGGTCTTGGATGTGACCTGCCATGCGGTGGCGTTCCCTTCTGGGCATGGAGAAGCGAGGGCCACGGGTGTGGCCCTCCCTTGGGAAGCGGTGTGGTGCGGTGTCTGGTGCCGTCAGGCGGCGGCCTGGTCGGCGCTCTTGCGTTCGCTGACGTAGGCGCGGACGTCGGCGGGGTCGTATCGGAGGTGTTTGCCGATGCGGAAGCCGGGCGGGCCGGTCCGCTTCTTGCGCCACTGGTAGACGGTCTCGATGGGCACCTCGAACATCTCGGCGATGTCGTCGGGTGTGAGGTACCGATCGGGCAAGGCGCTACGGAGGGTCCTTCGGGGGTCGGGTTGAGCGGGATGGGATCGGCTCATAAGGGGCCTCGGCATCGAGTCGGGATGGCTCGGGGGCTTCTCTCGGTGCGCTTCTGTCCGAGGTTCGGATTTCTGCGTCACCGCGTCATCAGCGTCACTTGAGGCTCTGACCTGCTGTTTTGGGTGACGCGGAGGATGTGGGCTGCGTCACCGCTGCGTCATCGGCTGCGTCACCGGGTGACGCAGGTGACGCAGGATGACGCAGAGCCAGCCGTCTGCGTCATCGCTGTTGTCGCAGGTCAGCGGCCGTTTTCCGAGCCGGGTGACGCAGGTGACGCAGCGTCTTCCCTCTTAGGACAAAGAAGGGGCTGCCTGTTGTAGTTCGGTGCGCCTCACAGAGCGAAGAAGGGGCCGCTGCGCGGCGCGACCTTGGGGCGGCGTTCCGCCGAACAGCAAGAGGAGCACGTGCTCCTCTTGCTGTTCGCTTGAGCGTGCGGATCGCGGATCAGAACGCCCGCGTCTGCTCGTGGGGAGGCAGGGTTAGGACGACCGTGCGGGTCATTTCGAGGTAGCGGCCCGCCTTGGTGCGGCCCGAGTCGATGAGGACACCCCGGGCCGCCAGCGTCGGTTGGAGGCGCTTGAGGCGGTCGGAGAGGACTTTGCCCGTGGTCGGCCATCCCTTGGGCAGGGGACGGCCGTCCTCGCCGCTGTAGAGGCGGCTGAGGCAGGACAGCCACTCGGTGGAGGTCATCTGCTGCGCCGCGCCCGGCTCGATGGTGTCGGCGTGCCTGAGGACGGTTTGCGCGAGGAGGTCACCCTCGATCACGTCGTCGTTCAGGTCGTCCAGACTGGCCCGGTATGCGGGGAGCGCTCCGAGGCCGGTTGCTGCGTCGAACTGCGCGCACAGGTGCGCGAAGTCCGCCATCCGCAGGTCGGTGGGGGTCTCCGCGTCCACCGCGCGGACCTTGACCGTAAGGTCGAGGAGCGAGCCGAGGACCACGGGCAGGACTTCCGCGTAGTCCGCCCAGAGTTCGGCTTCGGTGCGGCGGACGCGGGGCCGCTCCATACGCAGAGGCAGGAGCCTCTCCGCTAGGTCGGGGCGGATGACGCCGACGTCGATGCCGGTGAGGAGCAGGGGGCGGCGGTAGCCGACGCGGAACACGTCTCCGTCGGTGAACAGGGCGCGCTTGACGCTCTCGGCTCCGGTCACGATGCAGCACATCGCGTCCGACAGATCCGGCGTCATGTGCGACAGGTTGTCCAGCGCGGTGATCCATCCCGCTGCCACCGCCGCAATGAGGTTCTCCTCGTCCTTCGGCGCTCGTCGCAGGTCACCGCTCATCCCCTCGATGATCCGGGTGAGCATCCGGCCTCCGGTCGACTTCCCCGCCCCCTGCGGCCCGGTGAGGAACGGTGCCGGTACCGGCACGGACGGCCCGAGACAACCGATCAGCCAAGCGATGGCCAGGCATTCGGTTTCGGCGTTGGCGAAGTTGCACAGCCGCATCAGCAGGTCGATGCCCTTGCCGTCGGTGTCCTTGGCCGGCAGGGGAAGTTCCCCGGTGAGCTGCGTGCGCCGCCAGCACACCTCACGCGGGTCGGGGACGAGGACTTCCCAGCCGGTGGGGTGGATACGGACGGACTTCCCGTCATCGCGGCCCAAGTCCAGCCACGTCGCCCCGTCGAAACCGGGAGCGACACGGATGTGCACGGCGTGCGTGTCCGCGTCCAACGCGAGGGCTTCGATCAAGTCCAACGCCTCCTTCATCGCCGACCCGTTGAACACGCCGCGCCCGTCCTTGAACAGGCCGACCATGAGTTCCTGCCGGTGGCTGCCCGTGGTGCCCTGCGAGCGCATCGGGCGGGCCACGGGGTGGCCGTTCTTCTGCGCGTACACGGTCCCGTCGGCGGTGCGGAAGTACCGGAAGTGGGACTGTGCGTAGTCCGCGATGACTTCGCGGGCGGGGTTCTTCTCGTCCTCAGACATGGCTCAGTCCCAACGTGGTCAGGGCGTTGGTCCACGCGTCGGTGCAGTGCCGGGGCGACTCGCCCTTGGCCTGTGCGGCGGTGAACAGCCGCGCGGTGTGGGCGTCGGTGAGGCAGCCGCACCGGCCGTGCGTGGACAGCACAGCGAGGAACGTTCGGTAGACGGTGGCGTGCACCGCCTCACGGGCATCGGTGATGCGTTGCTCCGCCATGGCGATGCCGCGATCGAGGTAGGTGGGCGTGCGGTGCGGGCACGCGCCGCCCCCGACCGGCGCGGGCACCGTGACGGCCACCGGTCGGACCGTGGCCGGCTCCTTCGCGGCCAAGGAGCGCACGACGTCCGGCAGGGCCGTCATGGTTCCGGTGCCGGGCCCGAGCCACCGGGCGTACTGCATGGACGACTTGACGTCCACGCCGGGCCGTACGGCGTTGGCGGACTGCATGACGCCCTGGTAGAGCCAGTGCTCACCCCGTGTCGTCGGCACGGTCCGGGTGACGGGCAGGCTCGCATGGGCCCACGCGATGGCGTCGGCGTTGTCGAGATCCACCACGGTGAGACCGGCGCCGCCGGGGTGGTACGCCACCCCAGCGGCTTCCCGCCACGCTCGCGCCCACGTCGGTGCGTTGATGACGCTGCGGTCGGTGGTGGCGGCGGCCCAGCCGTGGCATGGCGCCGGGCAGGTGCAGGGGCCGGGGGTCTTCATGTTCGGCCGGCCCCCACAGGCGTTCTTGGCGCAGGCCGGGCAGTTCCCGAACGGCACCTTCCCAGCCCGTAACGGCAACGGGGGCACGCCGTGGGCCGCGAGGCTGAGCGCGGTGCGCAAGTGCTCGCTCACGCCGCCACCTCCAGCCGGGGGGCGAGGGTGGCGAGGGCTCGCCGGATTTCGTTCGGTTGGGTCATGCTGGTTGTCTCCAGTTCCTGGGTTGGGTGCTGGTTGGCAAGGGCGGTCCCGGACTTTGGCGAGACGGGGGCCGCCCTTGGCGTAGCTACTGGTTCTCGGCCCAGACGGCGTATTCCTGGCGGACGTAGCCGCGCGGGTGGGCGAGCGTGGCCGGATGATCCGGCCAGTACGGGGCGCCGCTGTGGTCGCCCTCGCTGTCCTGGTCGACCTCGATGAGCCGGCGAGCGGCGTTGGCCGCGATCTCGTCGGTTCCGTTGCGGACGCCGTCGGCCGCGTACTCCAGCGCGATGCGGTCCAGCAGGGCGGCTTTGCGCAGCCAGTACTCACGGTCCACGTCGCCCCGGTGCGGGTTCTTGGCGAGCGTCCTGGCGGTGGAAGCAGTCCATGCGATCTCGTAGGTGATGCCGGGGGCGGTGGCGTAGGCGTCTTCCGGCGTGGGCCATGCTGTCGGCCCCGCCTCGGTCGCCTCGGGGGCGTCGTTGAGCAGCGCGGCGGGGTCGGGGTGGAAGGCTTTGGTGTAGAGGCGGACGCGGTGGCCGTTGTGGGCGGGGCGGCGCTGGATGGGGTCGCAGTCGAACGCGGCGGTCAACGCGCGGGTGATGGCCTGCTCGTCGGCGGGGTCGCAGATGATGCGGATGTCGAACACGGTTCTCCTCCGGGGGTGTTCAGCCGTGGAAGTGGCTGCGCTTGATGACGGCTTTGCGGATGTTGACCGTGCTGCCCTTGCCGCCGGTGATGGCGCGGGCGGGGGTGCGCAGGGCGAGGACGACGAGGGCGATCCAGATCAGTGCCCCGCCACTGAAGCCGGCGGCGGCGTTGATGACTTCGCCGATGCCGTATCCGGCCCCGGCGGACAGGGCGCCGCCACCGATGCCGGCGCCCATGAGGCGCTGCGCGACGGGGTCAAGGAGCGGGAGCGGGGTCAGGTCTCGGGGCGCGGGGGCGACGACGGCGGGCGGGGCGAGGTGCTTGGGCATGGGGACCAAGCGGCCGTAGGCGTCGGGCACCCACACCACCGGCTGACGCTCGGTGTACGGGTCCATGGCCACCGGCGCGGCAAGGTCGTAAGGGGCGAGGGGCTGGGGCTGGGGCTGGTGGATGGTCACGGCCCGTTCGGCGGGCAGGTGGCCGATGTTCTCGGGGTACATCCGGAATCCCTTCTCGGAACGGTTCAGGGAGGCGGGGACACCCCCTTGCGGGGGGGCGTGTGGAGGGGGTTTTCGGGGGTCTGACCTGCGGGCCTCCCTGCCTCCCTGATGGATCATTCGTGCAGCTCAGGGGCAGGGAGGCGGGTCAGGGAGGGGTTCAGGGAGTTCTCCCTGCCTCCCTGACCCGTCGGGGGTCGGCTCCCTGTCATCCGTCGGCGGAAGCGGAACCTTCTGTGTCGCGGTTGGCGAGGGCGCGGGTGAGGCGGTCGCGGCTGACGACCATGACGCCGTCGGACTTGTACGGCTCCGCGTCGGCGTCGTCCAGGACGCGCTTGAGGTCGATGAACGACCAGCCGCCGTAGGCGTCAGCGTTCAGGGTGGCGAGCCGGGCCAGGACGTCCTTTGTACGCACTCGGGGCGCGTCGCCGACCACGGCGGCGATGTCGACGAGCGGGTCGCGTTCCTCGCCCCGCTCGATGACGTGCAGGGTGGTGACCCCGTCACGCATTGCCTTGGCGCGGGCCGCGATCTCCTTCGCATCGTCGGTGCTGATGTAGTGCGTGCGCACCGTGATGGACGACTGCCCCTTGGGAATCTCGATGCCGTCCGAGGCGACGACCAAGGTGCCCTGGTCCAGCCCCGGGCGCAGCAGGTTCGGCGCGGCGCCGCCGTCAACGGCCTTGTCCCCCAGGGCCATACGGGCCTGCGACTCGGTGCCCAGGGCGAGCGAGGCGCGGGTGTGGGCGCCCTCGCGGACCAGCTTGGGAAGGTTCTGATCAGTCGGGTCCTGCGTGCCCTGCCACAGCAGCACGTTCACGGCCCGCCCCTGGTTGTGGATCTTCCGCGCGGCCATGAAGTACCGGGAGGTCGAGCTGGAGCCGCCGTAGGGCCGCTTGTCCTCGTCCTTGACCGGACACATGAACGCGACCTGCGCCTCGTCCACGATGACGATGAGCGGCGGGAACGTTGTTCCGGGCGGCGCCTGGATGCGGCGGTTCATCTCCTCAACGGCGTCTTCCACCATCTCGGTGACCTGGATGACGTGGTCATCGGTAGGCCCCTGGATGAGGCGGGTGGCGAGCCCGTCGAACATGGCCCAGTCGCCCACGCCCTTGAGGTCGCCCATCCAGAACTCGACCGACCGGTCCAGGGAGAGCCACAGGGCGATCGAGCGCAGGGCGGCGGTCTTGCCCTGGTTCGACAGACCGGTGATGAGCAGGTGGCGCTGGTAGACGCTCAGCGCGGCGGCGTCGCCGCGCAGGTCCTGACCCCAGGGGGCGCGGCCCTTGGTGTAGTCGGCGGTCATCGTTTCGTCGGTGACCAGCGGGGACGGGCCGATCGGCTGGTCCAAGGCCCCCGAGTCGGCGACCCACAGGCGGACCGTGCGGGCGGCCTCGGGGATGGTGATGAACACCTCGTGCTCGTGCCGGGTCAGGTTCTCTGCGAGCTTGCGCCGCTTGCCCTGCACCTCGTTCGTCGACACCCCCGAGGGCAGGGTGACGTCGACTTCCACGCCGTATCCGGCGATCCGGATCGGACCGAGCATCGAGGCGCCGGCGTCGCCCATCTCCTTGATGGCGTTGCGCAGCGCGGGTATTCCCAGGTCGCGCAGGGCCTTGACCACGATGGACGGGGTGATCGGCTCGCCCTCACCGGAACGGACGTTGGCGGGCAGGGCCCACTGGGGTGCGGCTTGCTGCTTGCTGCCGACGGTCCACAGGGCGAGCAGGGCGAGGAACGGGCCGATCGTGAGGGCCGGTCCCCAGACGACCTGCACGATCCGGATGAGCAGGGCGATGAAGTCGATGGTCGCCCGGAGTGGGGTGATGACGTCGGTGACGTCGTGGTTGTTGATGGCCATGACGACCCCGAGGGCGACCAGGACCCCGATGCTCACCCCGGTGCCGACCGCGAGGCCCTTGGCGGCCTCTACGGGCGAGTGGAGCAGGTCCATGCGGCGGTGGTGGCGGGCGGCGCGGAAGCGCTGCAACCGCTCCTCCCACTCCTCGGCCGCTTCCAGGTTCCCCGCGGCTTCGGCGGCGCGGATCATGCGCTCGTAGCGGGCTCCGGTCTTGCCGTCCCAGGTGCGGCGGGCCACGATCCGGCCCCCGTTGAACGTGTAGAGGCCGTGCCGGGCGATGGCGCGGGCGGTTGTCTTGGTGGTCTCGTGCGTGACCGCGGTCTTGACGGCGCGTCCGGAGCGCACCCACAGCGGCACCGCGGGCGCCGGCGGGGCATCGGGCACGACGGTCAGCACCGTGGGCGCCGGGTCGTCGGTCGGGGGGTCGGTGGGCTTGTGGAGGTGAACGACGTTCTCAGACATGCTGAGATTTCTCCTGACTGCCCCTTCGGGGCGGGAGTTGTGGAGGGCGCCGGGGTGGCCGTGTGGCAGGGGGCGGTCACCCCGGCGGGTTGTGCAGGCTGGTCAGAACCAGCGGGAAGACTTCTTCGCGGCCTTGGCGCGGGCGGCCTCAGTGATGAGGCGCTGGCGCTCGCCGTGCAGGGCGGTCAGCTCCGCGTTCAGCCGCATCTCAGCCGCCGAACCCGTGCTGTCCATCTGCTCCTCGGCACGGCACGTGCTGCGGCCGCGGGAGGCGCGGTAGGCGCCGCCGGCCAGCGCGCGGGCCATAGCGCGGCGCTCCGAGCCGTTCAGCGGCCACCACTCGCCCCGGCGGACGGCTTCCAGCTTCTTCTGTGTCTGCTGGATCTCGCGGTCCAGACGGCGGATGTCGGAGTTGGCCATGGTCATCCCCTCCTGGGGTAGGTGTGGCCGGCGGGCGGCTGGTCGCACCGGTTGGCGTACAGGGCGCGAGCGATGGTCTGTTCGAACTGGTCCGGCTCGCGGTCGGGGGGCAGGGAGTCGCCGAGTGCGGCCATCAGGCCTACGGTGCGGGCGCAGTCGTCGGCGGCGGTCTCGCGGCGGATGCTCATCAGGCGACCACGCGCTTCCACGCCGCCCGCAGCCGTACTTCGGATGCGGAGTGGCCGGCCGAGCGGAAGCGGCTGGCCATCTCGCGGTATGAGAGGGCGGGGGTTTCGCTGTGGCGGATCTCGTCGACCAGCGCGTCGAGCGCTTCGTTCGTGAGGGAGGGTGCCGCGTCCAGCGTGAACGTGGATACCGGTTCGGTGGGTCCCCAGACGGGCAGTTGCCAGCGGGGTGTGACGTCGGGTGTGACGCGGTTCGTCACGCTGGTCAGTGCCCTGCTGGTGTCCTCGCCGTCGCGTGCGGTCTCCAGCGTCGACCAGGCCCGGGAGAGGGTCTGTGCGGTTTTGGCCTGGACGCGTGCGACGCGGGCGCCGGCCTGCGTCACGGCCGTCAGCCGGGTCTCCTCCGTGGTGGCTTCGGCCCGCAGGCGGGCGCGGGCCACGGCCGCTTCGTCGCGGGCCTCTTGCTGGATTCCGCGGATCGCCCCGAGCGCGTTCGGGGTGAGTGCGGTCCGCTCCCACAGTCCGTGGACCAGCCACAGTGCCTTGGCAGCGATGGGCAGCCAGGCCACGGCCAGCCACGCGCCGGCAGACGCCTCGGCGGTGAGCGCGTGGGCGATCAGGACGCCGGCGGCGATCAGGCCGAAGGACCAGCCGACACCGGTGACCGCGTGGCTGTGGTCGCCCTGGGCGGCGAGGCGGCGTTCGTAGGCGAGGGTGGCCAGCCATCCGCCGTCGATGCCGAGACCGACGACCAGGGCGACCGGCCACGGCATCGCCGTGCCCAGCCACATCACCACCACGGCCAGAGTGAGCACCATGGACACCGCCGTCATCGCGACGGCGGGAAGCACGGTCTTGGTGGTCCTGCCGTTCATACCGCACCTCCGAGGGTGAGCAGGGCGGCGAGGATGAGCAGGGCGCCGACGGCGTAGGTGAGATCGATGGCGCGGCGCAGGCAGGTGAACTTGGCGACCGCGAGCCGCGCGAGTCCGGCGATGTCGGCGGCGAGATCGGCCGAGAGGGCGCCGGGGATCTCCTCGGCCGTGAGGGTCGCCCACAGCGGGAAGCCGTGCCGGCCGCGCAGGTTCGGGCGGACCGACCGCAGCAGCAGACCCGCCGCGACGACCAGCAGCCCCATACCCGCGATGCCGGCCGCGAGGGCGGGGCGGGTCAGGGGGAGGTCGTGCCCGACGGTCCACGTCCCGGCGAGGACGGCGCCGACGAACGCCAGCAACAGACCAGTCTTCGTGTCGGTGCGGGCGATCTCCGCCTTCACCTCCGCGTGTGCGGCCGTGAGGCTCTGACCCGTGGTGGCGCTCATGCCGCGCCCCCGGTCGCCTCGTCGGCGGTGCGGTTGGCGAGGATCCGCCACTCGGTGAGCACCCGCGCGAGGGCGCGGCGGACACGGCGGGTGTCGACCTCGTTCGGGGTGTGGTCCATGGCGATGATCTGCGCGTCGATCAGGTCGACGTCCGCCAGGATCAGCGGGAGCTCCGACTCGATCGCGGCGAGTTCCGCGTCCGTCGGCTCGTTCCAGTCAGCGAACGCGGTAACAGCTTCCTGAACAGTGACGATGTCCTTCATTGGGTCGTGTTCTCCCTAGTCGGTGGTACGGCCCGAAAGCGCCCCCCGGAGCGGCTACTCCGGGGGGCGTCTCGTTGATGGTGGAAGGCCGTGTGGGCTACACGCGGCGTGGTGGTGGGGCGAGTACGGGTCCTACTCGTCGTCGGTGTTCTCGGTCTTGCTGCTGGAGCCCATGACCACGTCGCCGTGGACGACGCCGCCGGACACGGCCACCTGGTCACCCAGGACCACGGATCCGCCGAACGTGATGTCGCTGTCGCCGAAGTTGAAGACGGCGCCGCTCTCGCTGTCGCTCATGTGCTTCTCCTCTGTGCGTGCCAGATGTGCAGCGGTCGGTCGGTGGTGTCGTTCAGCGGCGTTGGGCCACTAAGCAGACGGAGGCGAGGGGCTGACCCTCGCGAAGGTGCTGCGGAGCTCAGATCAGGCAATGCCAGTCACCACCCCGTGGGGCAGATCCGGGCAGGTCATCCGGCCCGACATGGGCGGTCGGGATGATGACCCGCACCCATCGACCACCCGAGTTCAGGTGGCTGGGCCGGCACTCTGTTGAGTTGTCAAGTAACAGGCACCCAGGGCGTCGAATACAAGCTCGTGTTGTACTCGATGCCAGGAAGCTACAACTTGATGTTGTATTCCCGCAAGGCCTGCGCTCCCGTAGGCTTGTTCCGATGTCTGAGACGACGACCAGCGAGCAGCCCGAGGGGCCACTGCCAGATGACTGGTGGACGACGGCTGACGTGCTCGCCTTCCTGAAACAGGCCGGCGCCCCGATCAGCCGCGCTACGTGGAACGCATATGTGTCTCGTGGTCAGGCGCCCGCAGCCGACCGGATGTTTGGCCGATCACCGGTGTGGCAGCCGGACTCGATCCGGAAGTGGCAAGCGGCCCGCCCTCGGCGCGGCTCCCACCACGGTGGGTGACCTCCTCTCTCGATGCCTCAAGTCAACATCGATCCAGGGGCGAAGACGACGAGGTGCAGGTGCAACCACGGTGCAACGACAGTGCACTTCGCGTGCCTTCAGGCCAACCTGTGGCTCACCAGCCATCTTTAAGCGGTCAGAGCCGCTCGCTAGACTCCACTACTCCACAATCGCGTGTTGTACGGGGGCGTCGCCGATGGATGTGGTCGACCAGTGGACGGGCCGTCATGCGACTGCTCTGCAGTTCGCGCTACGCATGAGCCACGACGAGCTAGCCTCTCGACTTGGCGTCGCTCGCCGAACCGTAGCCGCATGGCATGAAAAGGCAGACACAATTCTGCGCAATGAGCTACAACAGGCGCTCGATACGCTCTTTGAGCAAGCGCCCCAGTCTGCGAAAGTGCGCTTCGCACGTCGATTGCAAGAGGCAGACGCCGACGACATCGAGACCGCGAAGGAAGCAGCAGTTCGCCTGACTGCTGCAATTGCGGTCGTTCTACATGAGACCAGTGTCTTATTGGTCTGTCGTCGAGATTCCGAACCGAGTGGCATTTCATGGCAATTTCCGGCCGGCATTGTTAAGCCCGGAGCCGCCGCAGCAAATACTGCCGTGCGTGAAACACTCGCTGAGACGGGCGTACACTGCAAGATTCGAGAGAGTTTGGGAGACAGGATCCACCCACTCTCGAAGGTGCGTTGCGAGTATTTCTTGTGTGACTACCTAACTGGTGGGGCAGAGAATCGCGATGAAGAGGAGAACATCAGCGTACTCTGGTCACCTGCGAAGGATGTCACCAATTTTATTGCAACCGACACCATTTTCCCTCCCGTTCTGCGAGTCCTGAAAGGATTAACATGACAGAAGAAGAAAAGAACGAGTCCGCTCCAATTGCTGCGGCCATTATCGCCTCTGAGGGGCGCGTGCTAATGGTCCGCCGCCGCGTGAAAGAGGGGAAACTCTCGTGGCAATTTCCTGCCGGTGAAGTGGAAAAGGGAGAACGAGGCGACGAGGCCGCAGTGAGGGAGACGCGGGAAGAGGTCGGCGTTGAGGTCTCAGCGATCCGAGTTCTCGGGGAGCGAGTGCACCCAAACACCGGTCGAACCATGGTCTACGTCGCCTGTGAACTGAACGGGGATCAGACTGCGCAGGTAGTCGACACCGAAGAACTTGCTGAACTCGCATGGTGCGACCATGCTCTGCTCAACGAGTACGTCCCGTACCCGTTCTTTGAGCCGGTACAAGATTACCTAAACACAAAGCTCAAGTAGTAACCAAATAGGGCGCCCTGTACTCCCTACAGGGCGCCCTATTTTTCTGACCTCAGCGAAACTCTAGCAGTCCCGCAAACTTCATTTGGACTACCCCGTCATGGAACTTCTCGGGCAGCGGGACTCCCCCAAGCGACAGCTTGTCAACCGAGACCGCCTCCAGGGTATCCGAGGGCAACCGTTGGGAAATTTTGAGGCATTCCTCGGCATAACCGCGCGCTTCAGCAAGCCTACCCTCTGAGCGAAGTCGCTCAACGATCACGTAGGAATACTCCGCTGATCCACGGTCATCGCCAATGTTGCGACGCCTCTCGAATTCCGCCACCAGCTCATCGAGCTTTTCGACGTGAGTCACTGCTGCCCCATCTCCCTGGGTTGTTTTTGATAACACTAGAACGTAAACCGCTCGGCGAGAGTTTCATATGCGAAAAGTTCATCCGAGGAGAACCAAAGGTCAACCTCATACTTAGCCTCGTCTGAGTTACCCGAGGCATGGATCAAGTTAGCCACTACCTTACCCTCAGCCTCGGAATGCGCCTTGGAGGTGTGTGCAAAGTCGCCACGGATCGTTCCGATTGGAGCCTCGTTAGGGAACGTATTTCCTACGATCCGCCTCACGCTAGGAACGGCCTCAACCCCCTCAAGTACGAGGGCGATGACAGGGGCACGTTGCATAAATTCCGCGGTTGCTTCGTAGACGCTCTTCCCGAACCGCTCCTCCAGATCGAAGTAGTGCTTCCGGGTGAACTCTGCGTCCATCTGCTTCATTTTGACGCCGACCACCTTGAGGCCAGCATCTTCAAACCGCTGCAGGATCCTGCCCGCCAGGCCTCGTGCCACGGCGTCAGGCTTAAACAGGACGAGAGTTCGTTCGACAGCCACCGGGTTGGGCTCCTCTCCTGGATCTACGATGCAATGACAGTCCGACGCTCTTTGGCGCTAGCCCTCTCATGGCTCCAACCTGCAGCGTAGCGTCTCCAGTTAGTGATCCGCCTCAGAGCCTGCTCGCAATGGAGGAAGCGCTATGCCCATGTCTCACGCGGAAATCTTGGTACCGGCGGAGAGTGCTGGCGGTTCATGGAACATGCAATGGCAGCTCAAGTGTCCGGCCTGCGGCGACGGCGCGGTCGAACGAGCGGACGTCACTGGCGACCATGAGGCGGTGACCGTGCAGCCCGACCGAGACGACTACGAGAGCCCGCTGGGGACCCGTGGCGGATACCTCCGCGTCGATCTTGTGTGCGGCGACGGGCACGGCTTCGCCTTCATCATGGGCAACCACAAGGGGGCGGAGTTCGTCGGAGTCGTACCCCGCACGTGAACTGAGCCGAGCCCTGGCGTCCTCGCTCCGTCTCAGCTTCCGTCTCGTTCATCGCCGTACGCGGCCGTCCGAGAGGCGGTCTCTTCGACAGCTCAGCGCTCGCAGTCGCCCACGACTCGATGGACGCACGAAGGGAGGGCGGACGAGGGTCGCCCGCCCGGAGGGCGGTCCTTCGAGCCTTCCCAGGGCGGCTAACGGACCCCACGGCCGGCCCCCACCGATAGCGCTCCGGCAGCAGGCTTCCAAGTGGTCACATCGAGCCGACTTTTAGGGCTGCGCAGATCGGACGCTAACCGCTAACATGCTGCTCAGGTCAGGTTTTGTCCGCTAGCGACGCTGCTAACGTTAGCGTCATCACCGCTAGCATCGGCAGGCCGAGTGGCCACAGTACGACGATCCTGACTCGCCGCTCTCGTCGTCCAATTCGATATCTGACAGTGCAGCCCGATGCATTGCCAAGACATGCCGATGGCTTACGATGCAGTGAACGCACTAAGCCTCACCGAGACTCGCCAAGGCTCACTGAACCTCGACGAGCTGGGAGAGGCCAAGAAGGGCCCAACGCTGTGCAACCAGCGTCAGGCCCCTCAAGGGTGCCGCAGTCACGAGCCCGGCCGTCTTGCACTCGGCCGGGCTCACTGCTGCCCGTGCCGCACACGTCCGGAACTCTCTTCTGGTCAAGACCAGAACGACCGCACCACCGTGATGACCGCGATGATCACCGGCATCCAGTCGACCATCGCCTGCCTTATCGACAGGCGCTGCTCGCACCGTGCACAGTGATCACCCGGAGAAGACTCCTGGGCCACCTGGTACCCCTCCCTTCGATCCCAGTAGGGGCCCTGAGCTGCTGCTCAGGACTTCGCCTCACGCCGAGGCGAAAATCTCGGGCGGGACCTCCGGAAGGAAGCAGCCCCAAGCATAGGCCAGTTCACGTACCCCAAGGACCCGGGGGACCACAACTTCTGGGCTGCTACAGCAATCCAACCACTAGATGTGGGGATTGACGCGTAAATTCGCCTAGGGCCCGCGTGTCGCACACGAAAGCACACGTGCCGCAAATGCAGACTGGTGCGGCGCGTGCACTCATAGGGCGCAGCCCGCAAAGAGCGAGGTCAACGCGCCGAGGCGACACGCCTAGCAGCGGCTTACTCCGCGCATGACGCGGGCGCTGACCCAGGGCTAGCCCATACCCGCCTAGCCAACCGCGCCTCCGCATCCGCAACTTGCCACTCGAACGCGTGTTTGGCGCAACCTTTCGAAAGCAACTACCGTTGCCTGCCAGCCCTAGAGAGGGGCCGACGTGACCACCACCGCAGACAGTGCCACCATCACTGCCCCAGGCACGTACGGCGGCTGGTTCATCAGCCGATGAGACGTACGGCTCGACATCGTGGTGGGCATCCCCACTGGGCTGTGGGGATACCCACCACCTGCGGTGCGAAAAATGCTGGGCCGTCTGTGGGCCGTCCGAGGACGGCCCACGACGGCCGACAACAACCAATGACGACCGCCGGACCGCTGGTCAGGACCTCATCAGGCTCCGGCGACCGAGGCGAGGTACGCCTCCGTCTTCTCCGGCTCATAGAAGAAGTTCTCGAAGTCCGCCGGGTCGTTGAAGCCGTTGGCGAAACGATGGGCCACCGCCGGGATCTGACCAGCCGCGCCGATCAGGTTCAGGACGTGCTCCGGCGGCACGCCCAGCATGGCGTTCGTCCACTTCGTCACGTGCTGGGCCGTGTCCCAGTACCGGTCGAACGCGGACCGCATCCACGCCTCGTCGAACTCCTTGTCCTCGTGCTCGAGGATCGCACCGAGGTACGCCGCCGCGCACTTGGAGGCGGAGTTGGAGCCCTGGCCGGTGATCGGGTCGTTGGCGACGACCACGTCGGCGACGCCCAGGACCAGGCCGCCGCCGGGGAGGCGGCCGATCGGGTTGCGGACGGTGGGGGCGTAACGCCCGGACAGGGTGCCGCCCTCGTCGGTGAGTTCGACCTTGGTGGCCCGGGCGTACTCCCACGGCAGGAACTTCTCCATGAGTTCCAGGGTCAGGGAGAGGTGTTCGGCCGGGTCCTTGACGCCGGTGAAGGCGTCGACCGGGCCGCCGGGTATGCCCTCCCAGAAGAGGATGTCCGCGCGGCCGGACGTGGTGAGGGTGGGCATGACGAAGAGCTCACCGACGCCGGGGACCAGGTTGCAGCGGACCGCGTCGTAGTCGGAGTGCTCGGGGCGCGGGCCCAGGCCGTGGACGTAGGCGACGGCGAGGGCGCGCTGCGGCGACGCGTACGGGGAACGGGAGGCGTCCCGACCGAACATGGAGACCAGTTCGCCCTTGCCGGCCGAGACCAGGACCAGGTCGTACGTACGGGAGAAGTAGTCCAGGTCGGAGACCGCGGCGCCGTGGATGACCAGCTGGCCGCCGCGCTGGGCGAAGGTCTCCATCCAGCCGGCCATCTTCACCCGCTGGTCGACCGACTGCGCGTAGCCGTCGAGCCGGCCCACCCAGTCGATCGCGCGCTGCGAGGGACCCGGGTCGAAGGAGCCGGGGGCCGCGACCGAGACGCCGAGTCCCTCGATCTTCGGGGCCTGGGACTCCCAGAAGTTCAACTGGAGATCACGCTCGTGCTGGAGTGCCGTGTCGAACATGCACTGGGTGGACATCACCCGGCCGGTGCGGATCTCGTCCGCCGTCCGGTTCGACATCAGGGTGACCTCGTACCCGTGCGACTGGAGGCCGAGGGCAAGCTGGAGTCCGGACTGACCGGCTCCGACGACGAGTATCTTCCGCATGCGCGTCCTAACTCCGTGTACGTCTTATTCGGGGCTCACGTCGAGCGCGTGCCCCACCAGCGCGAGCAGGGTCTCGACGACCGAGATCCGGCGCCTGGCATCCATGATCATGACAGGTATGTGCGAGGGCACCGTGAGGGCCTCGCGCACATCCGCGGCGTCGAACCGCTCGCTGCCGTCGAAGTGGTTGACCGCGACGACGTACGGCAGTCCGCAGCTCTCGAAGTAGTCGAGCGCCGGGAAGCAGTCCTTGAGGCGGCGGGTGTCGGCGAGGACCACCGCGCCGATCGCGCCGCGCACCAGGTCGTCCCACATGAACCAGAACCGCTGCTGGCCCGGCGTACCGAACACATAGAGCACCAGGTCGTCGTCGAGCGTGATGCGGCCGAAGTCCATCGCCACGGTCGTGGTCAGTTTGTCCGGGGTGCCGGTGAGGTCGTCCGTCTCCTCGCTGGCCTGGGTCATCAGCGCCTCCGTCTGGAGGGGCGTGATCTCGGAGACCGCGGTGACCAGCGTGGTCTTGCCCGCGCCGAAGCCGCCCGCCACCACGATCTTCGTGGCGACCGGGGCGCGGGTGCGGTCCGTCTGCCAGGCCTGGAGGTTCTCGTCGGACTCGGGCACCGGCACCTGGGCCGGGGCCGGGGCCGGGGCCGACGGCATCGGAGCCGTGGCGGGGAAGGCCGTTCTCGGCGCGCCCTCAGAGACGACGGAGTCCATTCAGCACCCTTTCCAGCAGAGCGCGGTCCGGCTGTCCCGGGCCGTGACCTGTTCCGTACACGCGGATCTTTCCCTGGTCCGCCAGGTCGCTCAGGAGGACGCGGACCACGCCCAGCGGCATCCTGAGGAGGGCGGCGATCTCGGCCACCGTGCGCATCCGGCGGCAGAGTTCGACGATGGCCTGCATCTCGGGCATCACCCGGGTCGCGAGCGAGCCGTTGGTCAGCTCCTTGCGCTCCTCAGGTGCTTCGAGCGCCGCCACGAACGTCTCGACGAGCAGTACGTGCCCGAAGCGGGTGCGGCCGCCGGTGAGCGAGTAGGGGCGCACGCGGGCCGGTTTGCGGTCCCCGCCGCGTATGGGGAGCTTGGGCGCGGAGGAAGAACTCACTGGGCACTCCCCGTCGGCTCGGCTTCGAGTGACTGGCGTAGCTCGCTGTGGAGTTCGGGGGTCAGCACATGGCCGGCCCGGCCGACGAAGAGCGCCATGTGGTACGCCACCACGCTCATGTCGCAGTCCGGGGCGCCGTGCACGCCGAGCAGCGAGCCGTCGCTGATCGACATGACGAAGAGACTGCCCTCGTCCATCGCGATCATCGTCTGTTTCACCCCGCCCGCGTCCATCAGACTGGCGGCGCCGATGGTGAGGCTGCCGATGCCGGAGACGATGGTGGCGAGGTCGGCGGCGGATCCCTTGGGGCCGGTGGGGCGCGCCTCCGCCCCGGTGCGGACCTCCGCGTTCCTCCCGGGATCGGAGGAGAGCAGCAACAGACCGTCGGAGGAGACGACCGCGACCGACAGGAGGCCCGGCACCTCCTCGACGAGATTCGTCAGCAGCCAGTGCAGATTGCGGGCTTCACTGCTCAGACCGAAGGTACTGGGCGCGGTCAACTGCTTGCCTCCTCGACTGTGCCCCCCGATGCGTCTACTGCGTCCTGCGTGCGGTCAAACGCGGTGTTCTGTGCGGTGCCGTGTGCGGTGCCGTGTGCGGTGCTGCGCGCGGCGTCGTGCGCGGTGTTCTGTGCGGTGGGCGTCTGCGTCTGGGCCGTCTGTTCGGCGATCTCCGCCTCCACGTCGCGGCGGCCTTCCGTGGCACCCCGGTGGAAGCCGCCGAGCCGGCGCCGCAGCGCCTCGGCATCCACACCGCCGACGCGCGGCCGCGGGACCGGCGCGGGCGCCGAGATCTTCGGCGTCCGCTTGGGCAGGCCCTTGTCGGTGACCGGCTCCGGTTCCTCGTCCGCCACCCGTTCGTGGGCGTCGGGGCCGATGGCGTAGGGGTCGGCGGGGGTGGTCCGGGCGGGCGGGACGACGTCCGGGGCGAAGGGTGTCTCGGATGCGCCGGGCTCGTCCGGCGGGGCCACCGGTGCCAGGAGCAGCATGGTGGTCTCGGACGTCGTCGGCTCGGGGACGCGTACCGGCTCCTGCGCGGCGGCGTCCGCCCGTACGGCCTGCTCCGCGGCGGCGATCAGCGGGTCCTCGTCCCCGGCGGGACCGGACGGACTGGCCGGACTGGCCGAACCGGGCGGACCGGCGGGCTTCCTCGCCGTGAGGGCCGAGCGGCCGCGCAGGACGTTGGAGTTGGCCTCCGCGTCGGCGCCCGGGAGGGTGACCGAGGGGGCGACTCCGGGGACCGGCGTGGCCGAGGGGACCGTGACGGCGGGGGCGGTGGCGAGCAGGGTCTTCGGGAGGACGACCACGGCCGCGGTGCCGCCCTGCTTCTGCTCGCGCAGCTGCACGCGGACGCCGTGCCGGTGGGCCAGCCGGGCCACCACGTACAGCCCGAGCCCGAGGCCCTCGCCGCTCTCCTGGTCGTAGGCGTCGTCCGGATCGAACGCGGAGAGGCGGGCGTTGAGCTGGACCATCCGCTCGGCGGCCATGCCGATGCCCTCGTCCTGCACGGAGAGCATCACCTCGCCGCTCTGCAGCAGCCAGCCGGAGACCTCGACGGACAGGTCGGGCGGCGAGAACGACGAGGCGTTCTCCAGGAGCTCGGCCAGCAGGTGCGAGAGGTCGTCGGCGGCGAACCCGGCGAGGTGCGCGTGCGGCGGCAGCGCGGCGATGCGGACCCGCTCGTAGCGCTCGATCTCGCTGACCGCGGCGCGCACGACGTCGACGAGCGGGACGGGGCCCGCGTGGTGCTGGACGTGTTCATGGCCCGCGAGGACGAGCAGGTTCTCACTGTGGCGCCGCATGACGGTCGCGAAGTGGTCCAGCTTGAAGAGCGTGCCCAGGCGGTCCGGGTCCTCCTCGCGCTCCTCCAGACCCTCGATGACACCGAGCTGGCGCTCGACCAGGCCGAGGGTGCGCAGCGCGAGGTTGACGAAGGTGCCGTGGATGGTGCCGCGCACCTGCTCCAAGCGGGCGGCGGCGTCGGCGAGTTCGGCGCGCAGCTGGTCGCGCTCGTCGGCCATCAGCTGGCGCTGCCCGATGAGGTGCTTGCGGTCCGCCTCAAGGGTGGTGAGCCGCTCGTGGAACGCGGCGGCGTGCGTGTGCAGCGCGTTGACGGAGCGGACGACCTGGGCGAACTCGTCGTTGCGGCCGGTGAACTTGACCGGCTCCCCGGCCCCGGGGTCCGCGGCGAGGCGGGCCGAGCCGAGCCGCAGTACGGCCAGCGGGCGGGTGAGCGAGCGGGCCATCGCCATCGAGACGCCGACCGCGACCAGCATCAGGGTGCCGATGAGGGCGACGCGGATCTCCAGCGCGGTGACGTCGTCGTCGCGCAGCCGCTCCAGGGACTTGGTGCGGTGGTCGTTCAGGGAGGCCTCGGCGCCGCGCATCAGCTCGACGCGGGCGGAGAGCGCCGCGTCCACCTTCTTCGCGCTGGTGTCCAGCTCGGAGTCGGAGAGCGTCGGCTGGTCGGTGAGGTCGGTGAGGTACTTGTCGGCGGCTGTGACGTCCGGCCCCGTGACCGTGGAGTCGTACGAGGCCCTGGCGGCCTCGGGCGCCGTCTCACGGAAGTTCGCGAGGGCCGCCTCCGAGCGCAGCCGGGCCTGCTGGGCGGCGGCGCTGAGCACGTCGCGCTGCTTGGTGTCCGAGGCGGAGGAGCCTGTGACGGTGGTCGCCAGGCCGGTGACCGGGCTGATGACCGTCTGGGTGGTGACCGGGATGTTGAGCGCCGCGAGGAGCAGTCCGCGGGCGGCGGCGGACTGCTGGACGGCGGAGTCCAGCTCGGCGAGGGCGTGCGCACCGGAGCCCGCGCGGGGCGGCAGCTGCTCGGCCAGGTCCTCGGCGAGGCCGTGGAGATCGGTGATGACGGCGGAGTACGCCTCGTGCGCTTCGAGAGCGGTGCTCTTGCCGGTGAGCGCCGCTCTGCGGACGGTGCCGATGTCGTTCAGGTCCTTCAGCAGTACGGCGGGCGCGTCCTCGTCCGCCCGCAACTCCTCGACCTGCCGGTCGACCCGGGCGCTGCGCTGCTCGGAGGGTGCCTTGGACTTGGGCCGGCCCGCGGCGATGTACGAGGTGACGTCGTCGCGCTCGTCGGCCAGCGCGTGGGCGAGCGTCAGCGCCTGCTGGGTGCGCCCGGCGAGCGTCACCAGGTTCTGGGAGTCGTTCAGTTGTTCCGAGGCCGCCATGACCGTGGGGGCTCCGGCGCCGGCGATGGCGGCCGCGACGACCGCCACGGCGACGATCAGCCGATTGCGGACATGAGCGGGACGACCCCTGCCCGCGGGGGTCTCCCCCACGGCACCCGGCGTGCGCTCCGCGCCCCCGTCGGAGGCCGACTGCTTGCCTCCGGAGGCCGACTGCTTGCCTGTGCGCCGAGACCGCATCTTCTGCACCGGTGCTCGCATTCCTGACTCGTGTACCCAAGGGTGCGGGTGACGTTCCGTCAACTGGGGCGTCCACCCTCCCCCAAGCTCTCGACTTCGCTCGAGCAGGGGGTGCCCCCATCGGTTCCCGACCCTCCCAGTGCCGGTGGGCAGTGGTCCCGCATCATCCGGCCGGCCACCCGAAGGAGTGAACCCCGGACGGGAGTTGCCGGGCAAGTTCCTCTGGCGTGCGCGACCCCCTTGCGCGGCGGGTCGGTTGGACGTCGACGGCGCGCTTTGGCAGTATTCGCCGCCACGCCTTGCCGGAGTCGATCATTCCATGCCAAACCCGGCGGCTGAGCTGCGGCTCCGTACCCATCCTGCGACCGTTGCCAGGCTTTCGTGCACCTTGTGAAAGGGTCGTGCAGACTGGCCGAATGCGTACCGAACTCGTTTCCGAGCCGGGTGACCCGGCCCGCCCCAATGAGGACTTCGCATCAATCGGACTTCCGGCGTCAGGGCAGGGGGGATCACTGGTCGTCCTCGACGGCGTGACGCCCCCCGCGGGTGACGACGGCTGTCTGCATTCCGTCCCCTGGTTCTCCGCGCGCCTCGGCGGAGCCCTGACCGAACTGTCCGCTTCCCGCCGGGATCTGACCCTGGCGGAGATCCTTTCCCGGTCGATCCGGCGCACTTCCGAGGCCCACTCCGACACCTGTGACCTTTCTCACCCGCGTACGCCCCAGGCAACCGTGGTCCTCGCCCGGTGGTCCGCCGACCTCGTCGAGTACCTGGTCCTGTCGGACTCGGCCCTTTTGCTGGAGTCCCCCGCGGGCCTGGTCACACCGGTCCTGGACGACCGCCTCATCCGCGTCCCCCGCGCCTCCCTCGCCTCGGACGCGATCGCCGACGCGACCGTCCGCAACAAGGAGGGCGGCTTCTTCACGGCCGCCGCCGACCCGTCGGTCGCGGCCCGGGCGGTGACGGGCACGGTGCCCCGGGCCGAGGTCCGCGCCCTGGCCGCCCTGACGGACGGCGCGACCCGCTGGGTGGAGAAGTTCGACGAGGGCGACTGGGGCAGCCTGTTCACCGTCATACGCAAGGAGGGCGCACAGGCCCTCGTGGACCGCGTGCGGGCGCTGGAACGGGCGGACGCGGTGGAGCGGACGCGGCTGCGGCGGAGCAAGACGCACGACGACGCGACGGTGGTGTTCGTGGAGTGCGAGCACCGGGGCATCCTCACAGGACACGGGTGAACGGAGGCGTGCCCGCCGGGTCATTTCCCCCTTTGCCTCCCCTGACCGCCCCCTTTATTTCTTCATCTATCTCTCCATGCCGAGGTTCAGTTGGTGCAGCAGCCGTGCCAGTTCCTCGACCTCGTGGGGGTCCCAGTGGGCGAGCTGGCTGACGTAGCGGGCGCGGCGGGCCTCGCGTACCTGGCTGACCCGGCCGCGGCCCTCCTCAGTGAGGTGGACGAGCCAGGCGCGGCCGTCGGCGGGGTCCGGCTCGCGGGCGACCAGGCCGAGCTCCTCCAGTGCGCGCAGTTGGCGGGACATGGTGGCCTTGCCGACGCCGATGTAGGCGGCGAGCTCCGTCGCACGCTGGCGACCGCACTCGTCGAGGCGTACGAGGAGCCCGTACGCGGCGGACTCCAGGTCCGGATGGACCTCGCGTGCCATCTCCCCCTGGTTGGCGCGGGCGCGGCGCAGGAACACGGTCAACTCCCGCTCCAGGGACAGGAACTCCCGTTCCTTGCCGTCGTGCGCGGCGGGCCGGTCCACACCACTTCCCGACGCCTCGGCTTCGGCACCCCGTCCGTCACCGTTTCCGCCCTCGCGCACGCCAGACCCCTGACCCGGTTTCCCGATCCTGAAAGCTTCCGCCAAAACCAGCCGTTCCAGCAGCTCCGTCAGTATTTCGCAGGCGTATACCAACGGCATCCCCTGGTCACCCTTACCTCTTACCCCTTCCCGCGCCGACCGCCGACCGCCGACTTCTAGCCGCCGACCGCCGACGCCTTCCGACTCGGGGCTCGGCCACGGCGGTCCGGCCCCTCCCCGCAACAGGGCGAAGGCCCGGGCCTCCCTCACGGGACCCGGGCCTTCCCTCATCCGGCAACGTCCGTCACGCCGCTACCGGAACCTCCGCCGTCGCGCCGTTCGTCGCCGGCGACAGCGCCAGCTCCAGGACCTGGCGGACGTCCGTGACGGCGTGGACGTCGAGCTTCTCCAGGACCTCGGCAGGGACGTCGTCCAGGTCGGCCTCGTTGCGCTTCGGGATGATGACCGTGGTGACACCCGCCCGGTGCGCGGCGAGCAGCTTCTGCTTCACCCCGCCGATGGGCAGGACACGCCCCGTCAGCGAGACCTCACCCGTCATCGCCACGTCCGTGCGGACCAGCCGGCCGGACAGCAGCGAGGCCAGCGCCGTCGTCATCGTGACGCCCGCGCTCGGACCGTCCTTGGGGACCGCGCCCGCCGGGAAGTGGATGTGCACGCCCCGGTCCTTCAGGTCGCCGACCGGCAGTTCCAGCTCGGCGCCGTGCGAGCGCAGGAAGGAGAGGGCGATCTGCGCCGACTCCTTCATCACGTCACCCAGCTGACCGGTCAGGGTCAGACCGGCCGCGCCCGTCTCCGGGTCGGCCAGCGACGCCTCCACGAAGAGGACGTCACCGCCCGCGCCGGTGACGGCCAGACCGGTGGCGACACCGGGCACCGCCGTACGGCGCTCGGCCGGGTCCTGAGCGGACTCGGGCACGTGGTGCGGCCGCCCGATCAGCCCGCGCAGATCGGCGTCGGTCACCGTGAACGGCAGCTCCCGCTCACCGAGTTCGTGCTGCGCCGCGACCTTGCGGAGCAGCCGGGCGACGGCCCGCTCCAGGTTGCGTACGCCCGCTTCCCGGGTGTACTCCCCGGCGAGCTTGCGCAGCGCGCTCTCGTCGAGCGCGACCTCGTCCTTCTCCAGACCGGCCCGCTCCAGCTGACGCGGCAGCAGGTGGTCACGGGCGATGACGACCTTCTCGTCCTCGGTGTACCCGTCGAGCCGGACCAGCTCCATACGGTCGAGCAGGGCCTCCGGGATGGCTTCGAGCACGTTGGCCGTCGCCAGGAACACCACGTCGCTGAGGTCGAGCTCGACCTCCAGGTAGTGGTCCCGGAAGGTGTGGTTCTGGGCGGGGTCGAGGACTTCGAGCAGCGCCGCGGCGGGGTCACCGCGGAAGTCGGAGCCGACCTTGTCGATCTCGTCCAGCAGGACCACCGGGTTCATGGACCCGGCCTCCTTGATGGCGCGGACGATACGGCCGGGCAGCGCACCGACGTACGTACGCCGGTGTCCACGGATCTCCGCCTCGTCCCGTACGCCACCGAGAGCGACGCGGACGAACTTGCGGCCCATGGCGTGCGCGACGGACTCACCGAGGCTGGTCTTGCCGACACCGGGCGGACCGACGAGCGCGAGCACGGCACCGCCGCGTCGCCCGCCGACCACGCCGAGCCCACGCTCGGACCGCCGCTTGCGCACGGCCAGGTACTCGGTGATGCGCTCCTTCACGTCCTCAAGACCGGCGTGCTCGGCGTCCAGGATGCTCTTGGCGCCCTGGATGTCGTACTCGTCCTCGGTGCGCTCGTTCCACGGCAGTTCCAGGACGGTGTCGAGCCAGGTCCGGATCCAGCCACCCTCGGGCGACTGGTCGCTGGACCGCTCCAGCTTGTCGACCTCCTTGAGCGCGGCCTCGCGGACGTTCTCGGGGAGGTCGGCGGCCTCGACGCGGGTCCGGTAGTCATCGGACTCCTCGCCCTCCTTGGCGTCGCCGTTCAGCTCGCGCAGTTCCTTGCGGACGGCTTCGAGCTGGCGCCGCAGCAGGAACTCGCGCTGCTGCTTGTCGACGCCCTCCTGGACGTCCTTGGCGATGGACTCGGCGACATCCTGCTCGGCGAGGTGCTCACGCAGCTGCTCGGTGGCGAGCTTGAGCCGGGCCACCGGGTCCGTGGTCTCCAGCAGCGTGACCTTCTGCTCGGTGCTCAGGAAAGGCGAGTAACCGGAATTGTCGGCGAGGGTGGACACGTCTTCAATGGCCTGTACGCGGTCCACGACCTGCCAGGCGCCGCGCTTGCGCAGCCAGCTGGTGGCGAGGGCCTTGTACTCCTTGACCAGTTCGGTGACATGGCCGGGCAGCGGGTCGGGCACGGTCTCGTCGACCCGGGTGCCCTCGACCCACAGGGCGGCACCCGGACCGGTCGTCCCGGCGCCGATCTTCACGCGCCCACGGCCGCGGATCAGCGCACCCGGGTCGCCGTCGGCCAGGCGGCCGACCTGCTCGACCGTGCCGAGCACACCGGTGCTCGGGTACTCCCCGTCGATACGTGGCACCAGCAGCACCTTCGGCTTGCCGGGCTCCGTCCGTGCGGCGGCCTGGGCGGCCTCCACCGCGGCGCGGACATCGGCATCGTTCAGGTCAAGCGGGACCACCATTCCGGGCAGCACGACCTCGTCGTCGAGCGGCAGCACGGGCAGGGTGAGGGGGGCGGACTTCGTGGAGTCGGCAGCCATGATCTTCCTCTCGACAAGCAAGTTGAGCTATGCCGACTCAATGCTTGTGAGCCCCCGAATGTTCCCCACGGGGTGTTCGCTCTCAGCGATCGCCCCGTGACGGGGCGATGGCCCGCGATTTCCGCTGGTCCGCCTACGTGTACGTGTCGGAGGTGCACGTGTGAGGTGTGCCGGCACGCGCGTAGGTATCCGGCACACGTGTAGGTATAAGGCGCGGTCCTCCGATCATGTTCCGAGGCGTCGGGTGAATTCCTGCGCCAGTTCGTCACCGGCCGCGGTGACCGCGCGGGTGACCAGGGGGCCGAGGAAGAAGCGGTGCACGGACCCGGCGACCAGCTCGGCGTGGGCCGCGAGCTCGGCGGGACTGCGATCCGGGGCGGCCGCCCACTGCGCCAACCGCTTCCCCTGGTCACCCTTGGTCACCCTTGGCCGCTCCTGGCCGCTCCTGGCCGCCCCAAGACGCCGCGAGGCGCTACGCGGCGATGGCGCCGGGTGCCTGAGCGGTGCGGACGACGGCGGGGGCGCCGGGATTCCGGGCCGCCCCCGTACGCGCGCGCCTCCAGCCCCGTACCAGCGGCCAGGTCGAGACGCCGATCGCCAGGGACATCAGGTGCCCCCAGTCCGTCATCGGGTCGGTGAAGGCGAGCAGATCGCCGACGAGCATCCCGCCGAAGCCGATCAGCATCGGCCAGCGCAGCCACGGCGTCAGCAGCCCCGTCAGCGCGCCGAGGCTCGCGGCGACGCCAAAGCTGATGCCGTAGTCGAGGCGGTGCAGCGAGCTGTCGGGAAGGTGTCCCGCCAGTACCAAAAGCCCGACGGGCACCTCGGTGGCCAGCGTGGCCACGCCGTGCCCGAACAGGAAGACCCCGGCCGCCCGCAGCCCGCCTATCCGCCGCTCCAGAGCGGTCAGCACCAGCAGGAACCCGATCGCGTACGACGAGGTGACCCCGCCCACGATCCACAGCGCACTGGCCACCAGCACCAGTACCGGATTCCGTACGAGGTGCGCGACGTCCGTGCTGGAGCCCTGATGCAACGCGTGCACCAGGGACGGGTCCGCGTAGTCGGCCACCACCGAGGTGACGATGAGCACGGCCGCGTACCCGAAGGTGAAGGGCGTCCCGGTGGGGGTGGGGAACAGCCGCCAGGGGCGGAGGGAGCGCAGCGAACGAAGCCTGGCGCGGGCCCGTACGGCAGCCGGGGCCGATACGCAGGCCGGCACCGCGACGGGAGGCGGCACCGCGACGGGGGGCATACCGCCGCGCTGTCGCGGCATCCCGTCCAGCAGAAGCGTGCCCGTCTCCGGGTCCCTGGGCGCGGCATCGGCCGAGGAGGCCGCCGTGGCCGTAGCCGTGGCCGTGACCCTCGCGGTCGTGGCCGTTGCCGTCGCGGTCGTGCTCCGGTCCAAGATGAAGTGCTCCTTCCGTCTCCGCCCCACCCTTGGTGTCCTGGCGTATCGCTGTCTATGACCGACGCCACGTGCAAGGGGATTCATAGCAACCCGACAGGCGTGACCGGCGTCCGCGATCTCCACGTCCGCACGCACGTCCGAGCCGGTCCGTACGCGCGTCCGAGGGGAGCCCGAGGGCAGTCCGAGGGCAGTCCGAGGGCAGTCCGAGGGCAGTCTGGCGCCGAAGAGGTGACGAGCGCGGCAGCCGGTCGGAACAGCGCCGCAACGGACGGCCATGTCGACACGCCGGGGTCGAGACGCCGCCGCAGTTCGAACTGCCGTACCCCGCGGCCGCGATGGAGGCGGCATGGCCCGGCGTCCCCCAACAGCGCCGAGAGGGTCCGGTGTTTCCCTACGGGCACGGGCTGAATCTCCGGCCCCCTCAGAATTAATTCGGCTGCCCTTCCTGGTGAAACTGTCAGGATGGGAGTCATGACTGCCTCGTACGACATCCCTGTAGTCATCGATCGCCGAGAAGGCCCGTACGGTGAGGTCGTGTTGCGGCGGCACGGGGAGCTGCTGCAGATCATCGCCAACGGGTGCTTCCTGATGGACACCTCCGACGGCCGCTCGGAGCGGTTGCTCGTCGACGCCGCGTTGGACGCCCTGGACGGGCGGGCGGAGCCGAGTGTGCTGATCGGGGGCCTCGGCGTCGGGTTCTCGCTCACCCATGCCGCGGCGGACCCGCGTTGGGGGCGCATCACCGTCGTCGAACGCGAGCGGGCCGTCATCGAATGGCACCGCGACGGGCCGTTGGCACAGCTCTCCGCGGCGGCGTTCGCCGACCCGCGGACCGACATCGTGGAAGCCGACCTGCTCGCTCACGTCAATGAGATTTCCGCCACGTACGACGCACTGTGCCTGGACATCGACAACGGGCCCGACTGGACCGTCACCGAGGACAACGACGGCCTGTACGGACCGGCCGGACTGGCAAGCTGCGCAAGGGCGTTGAGGCCGGGCGGGGTACTCGCCGTGTGGTCGGCGCAGCCCTCTCCGGAATTTGAAGTTACCTTGCGGAATGCCGGATTCCGTCGGGTGCGTACCGAAGAGATCCCGGTTGCCCGGGGCGTTCCGGACGTCGTCCATCTCGCGATCAGGCCTGGATAGCCGAGCGAAGGTCACTGCCCGTACCCTGCTTCCCTGGCGCAGATGATTCAAGCGTCAAGCGCAGTCATGGGATCACCCCACGGATTCCGGAAAGCACACCTCAGGGGCGGGCGATGGAGCAGACCCACACATCCCACAACGGCACGGCGGCGACGCCGGGCGCTCAGCGCCGGGTGCTGGTGGTCGAGGACGACCCGACGATCGTCGACGCCATCGCGGCCCGCCTGCGAGCCGAGGGATTCCTCGTGCAAACCGCGGGCGACGGACCGGCCGCCGTCGACACAGCGGAGGCCTGGCAGCCCGACCTGCTGATCCTCGACATCATGCTGCCCGGCTTCGACGGCCTGGAGGTCTGCCGGCGCGTGCAGGCCCAGCGCCCGGTGCCGGTGCTGATGCTCACCGCGCGCGACGACGAGACCGACATGCTGGTCGGGCTCGGCGTCGGCGCCGACGACTACATGACCAAGCCGTTCTCGATGCGCGAGCTGGCCGCGCGCGTGCACGTCCTGCTGCGCCGGGTCGAGCGGGCCGTGGTGGCCGCCTCGACGCCGCGCACCGGGATCCTGCGCCTCGGCGAGCTGGAGATCGACCACGCGCAGCGCCGGGTGCGGGTGCGCTCGGAGGACGTGCACCTCACTCCCACCGAATTCGACCTCCTGGTCTGCCTGGCCAACACGCCGCGCGCGGTACTCTCCCGCGAGCAGTTGCTGGCCGAGGTCTGGGACTGGGCGGACGCCTCGGGCACGCGGACCGTGGACAGCCACATCAAGGCACTGCGCCGGAAGATCGGCGCCGAGCGGATCCGTACCGTCCACGGCGTGGGCTACGCGCTGGAGACCCCGGCTCCCTGAGCGGGGCCTCTTCAGGGACCTGTTTGAGGGGGCTGATCTCATGAGCGGACCGGAAGAGCGCGGAACCGGAACCGGAACCGGAGCCCGTGTCGGGGCCGGAGCCGGGACAGGAACCGGAGTCGGGCCCCCGACAGGAACCGGAGTCGAGGTCGGGACCGGGAGCGCGGGGTCCTGGGGCTCCGTGCGCCCGTTCTCGATCAAGACGAAGCTGGGCACGCTGGTCGTCGTCTCGGTCTTCATCACCACCGGTCTGCTGATGATCGCGGTGCGCACGCAGACGGAGCTGCGCTTCATCACGGTCTTCTCAATGATCGCCACACTGCTGATAACGCAGTTCGTGGCCCATTCGCTCACCGCGCCGCTGGACGAGATGAACGCCGTGGCCCGGTCCATCTCGCACGGCGACTACACGCGCCGGGTCCGCGAGAACCGCCGCGACGAGCTCGGCGACCTGGCGCAGACGATCAACCTCATGGCCGACGAGCTGGAGGCCCAGGACCGCCAGCGCAAGGAGCTCGTGGCGAATGTCTCGCACGAGCTGCGCACCCCCATCGCGGGTCTGCGCGCGGTCCTGGAGAACGTCGTGGACGGCGTCTCGGCCGCCGACCCCGAGACGATGCGTACGGCCCTGAAGCAGACCGAGCGCCTCGGCCGGCTGGTGGAGACGTTGCTGGACCTCTCCCGGCTGGACAACGGCGTCGTACCCCTGCGCAAGCGCCGTTTCGAGGTGTGGCCGTACCTGTCCGGCGTGCTCAAGGAGGCCAATATGGTCGCCTCCGCGCGCGCGGGCATCGCCTCGGGCTCCGGCGTCCACACCCGCACGGACGTCCATCTGCACCTCGACGTGTCCCCGCCGGAACTGACCGCGCACGCGGACCCGGAGCGGATCCACCAGGTCGTGGCGAATCTCATCGACAACGCGGTCAAGCACAGCCCGCCGCACGGCCGGGTGACGGTGAAGGCGCGGCGGGGCGACCTCCCGGAGTCGCTGGCCCTGGAGATCCTGGACGAGGGCCCCGGCATTCCGCAGTCGGAGTGGCACCGCGTCTTCGAGCGCTTCAACCGCGGCGGGGTGCCCTCGCCGCACGGCCCGGGCAGCGACGGCGGTACGGGCCTCGGGCTCGCGATCGCCCGCTGGGCGGTCGATCTGCACGGCGGACGGATCGGCGTGGCCGAATCCCAGCGGGGCTGCCGGATCCAGGTCACCCTTCCAGGGCTTCCATCTCTTCCAAGTTGACGTAAAGTTCGAACCGGAGCCACAAGATCCATCGGTGTCCCGTGCTCGTGGACACGTGTGATCAGGCAGAGGGCCGTGTGAGGCGTACCGCGACCCTGAATCGGCGTACCCGTTCCGGACCGGAACCCCGCTTGTTTCCCGCCATTTCCCTCCCCGAAACACGCTTTCTGATGTGACTTACGTGACGTTGGACCGGCCCGGCCTGACCTTCTCGGCCATGGAGGCGTAGCCTTTATTTCCGCTGTCCATAACCTTGTGAAGCGGAAGAGGGCGGTTGCCGCCGTGTCGCCACAGTCCCCCAGTAACTCGAGCATCTCGACCGATGACCAAGCCGCCGGGAAGAACCCCGCGGCCGCGTTCGGTGCGAACGAATGGCTCGTCGACGAGATCTATCAGCAGTACCTCCAGGACCCGAATTCGGTAGACCGAGCCTGGTGGGACTTCTTCGCCGACTACAAGCCGGGGGCTCCTGCCGCCTCGGCTCCGGCGGGTACTGCGGCCGCGGGGGCCGCAGGGACCACCACCCCGTCGGCAGCGCCTCCGGCCGCGCCCGCCGCGCCCGCGGCTCCTGTCGCGCCCGCAGCCCCGGCTCAGGCCGCTCCCGCGGCTCCTGTCGCCCCGGCGGCTCCCGCGCCCGCTCCTGCGGCTGCTCCGGTGCCGCCGAAGCCCGCTGCCGTCGCCCCGGCTCCCGCGAAGGCCGCCCCGGCCGCCGCCAAGCCGAAGGCCGAGCCCGCGACCGGGGCCCCCGAAGGCCCCGAGGTCGTCCCGCTGCGCGGGCCCGCCGCCGCGGTCGCGAAGAACATGAACGCCTCGATCGAGGTGCCCACGGCCACGTCCGTGCGCGCGGTCCCGGTGAAGCTGCTCTTCGACAACCGCATCGTCATCAACAACCACCTGAAGCGCGCCCGGGGCGGGAAGATCTCCTTCACCCACCTCATCGGCTACGCGATGGTGCAGGCCATCAAGGCCATGCCGTCGATGAACTGGCACTACGCGGAGAAGGACGGGAAGCCGACCCTCGTCAAGCCTCCGCACGTCAACTTCGGTCTCGCCATCGACCTGGTGAAGCCGAACGGTGACCGCCAGCTCGTCGTCGCCGGCATCAAGAAGGCCGAGACGCTGAACTTCTTCGAGTTCTGGCAGGCCTACGAGGACATCGTCCGCCGCGCCCGCGACGGCAAGCTCACGATGGACGACTTCACCGGTGTCACGGTCTCCCTGACCAACCCCGGTGGCCTCGGCACCGTCCACTCGGTCCCGCGTCTGATGCCCGGCCAGTCGGTCATCATGGGCGTCGGCTCCATGGACTACCCGGCGGAGTTCCAGGGCACCTCCCAGGACACCCTGAACAAGCTCGGCATCGCGAAGGTCATGACGCTCACGTCGACCTACGACCACCGGGTGATCCAGGGCGCCGCCTCCGGCGAGTTCCTGCGGGTCGTCGCGAACCTCCTGCTCGGCGAGAGCGGCTTCTTCGACGAGGTCTTCGAGTCGCTGCGCATCCCCTACGAGCCGGTCCGCTGGCTCAAGGACATCGACGCCAGCCACGACGACGACGTCACCAAGGCCGCCCGTGTCTTCGAGCTGATCCACTCCTACCGGGTACGCGGCCACGTCATGGCCGACACCGACCCGCTCGAGTACCGCCAGCGCAAGCACCCCGACCTCGACATCACCGAGCACGGCCTCACCCTGTGGGACCTGGAGCGCGAGTTCGCGGTCGGCGGCTTCTCCGGCAAGTCGATGATGAAGCTGCGCGACATCCTCGGCGTGCTGCGCGACTCGTACTGCCGCACCACCGGCATCGAGTTCATGCACATCCAGGACCCGAAGCAGCGCAAGTGGATCCAGGACCGCGTCGAGCGCCCGCACTCCAAGCCGGAGCGCGAGGAGCAGCTGCGCATCCTGCGCCGGCTGAACGCGGCGGAGGCCTTCGAGACCTTCCTGCAGACGAAGTACGTCGGCCAGAAGCGCTTCTCCCTGGAGGGCGGCGAGTCCGTCATCCCGCTCCTGGACGCCGTCATCGACAGCGCCGCGGAGTCCCGCCTGGACGAGGTCGTCATCGGCATGGCCCACCGTGGCCGCCTGAACGTCCTCGCCAACATCGTCGGCAAGTCGTACGCGCAGATCTTCCGCGAGTTCGAGGGCAACCTCGACCCGAAGTCGATGCACGGCTCCGGCGACGTGAAGTACCACCTGGGCGCCCAGGGCACCTTCACCGGCCTGGACGGCGAGCAGATCAAGGTCTCGCTGGCGGCCAACCCGTCCCACCTGGAGACGGTCGACCCGATCATCGAGGGCATCGCCCGCGCCAAGCAGGACGTCATCAACAAGGGCGGCACGGACTTCACGGTCCTGCCGGTCGCCCTGCACGGTGACGCGGCCTTCGCGGGCCAGGGTGTGGTCGCCGAGACGCTGAACATGTCGCAGCTGCGCGGCTACCGCACCGGCGGCACGGTCCACATCGTCATCAACAACCAGGTCGGCTTCACGGCGGCCCCGGAGTCCTCTCGCTCGTCGATGTACGCGACGGACGTGGCGAGGATGATCGAGGCCCCGATCTTCCACGTGAACGGCGACGACCCCGAGGCCGTCGTCCGCGTCGCTCGCCTGGCCTTCGAGTTCCGCCAGGCGTTCAACAAGGACGTCGTCATCGACCTCATCTGCTACCGCCGCCGCGGACACAACGAGTCCGACAACCCGGCGTTCACGCAGCCGCTGATGTACGACCTGATCGACAAGAAGCGCTCGGTGCGCAAGCTGTACACCGAGTCCCTGATCGGCCGCGGCGACATCACGCTCGAGGAAGCCGAACAAGCCCTCCAGGACTTCCAGGGCCAGCTGGAGAAGGTCTTCACCGAGGTCCGCGAGGCCGTCTCGCAGGCGGCCGAGGTACAGATCGCGGACCCGCGGGCCGAGTTCCCGGTGGCCATGCAGACCGCGGTCTCCCAGGAGGTCGTGAAGCGGATCGCCGAGTCCCAGGTCAACATCCCCGACCACGTCACCGTGCACCCGCGGCTGCTGCCGCAGCTGCAGCGCCGGGCGGCGATGATCGAGGACGGCACGATCGACTGGGGCATGGGCGAGACCCTCGCCGTCGGCTCGCTGCTCCTCGAGGGCACCCCTGTCCGTCTCTCCGGCCAGGACTCCCGCCGCGGCACCTTCGGCCAACGCCACGCGGTGCTGATCGACCGGGTCACGGGCGAGGACTTCACCCCGCTGCAGTACCTCGCGGACGACCAGGCCCGCTACAACGTCTACGACTCCCTGCTCTCCGAGTACGCGGTCATGGGCTTCGAGTACGGCTACTCGCTGGCCCGTCCCGAGTCCCTCGTGATGTGGGAGGCGCAGTTCGGCGACTTCGTCAACGGCGCGCAGACGGTCGTCGACGAGTACATCTCGGCGGCGGAGCAGAAGTGGGGCCAGACGTCCGGCGTCACGCTGCTGCTCCCCCACGGCTACGAGGGTCAGGGCCCGGACCACTCGTCCGCGCGCATCGAGCGCTTCCTCCAGATGTGCGCCCAGAACAACATGACGGTCGCCCAGCCGACACTCCCGTCGAACTACTTCCACCTCCTGCGGTGGCAGGTGCACAACCCGCACCACAAGCCGCTGGTGGTCTTCACCCCGAAGTCGATGCTGCGCCTCAAGGCCGCCGCGTCGAAGACGGAGGAGTTCACGTCGGGTCAGTTCCGCCCGGTGATCGGCGACGAGTCGGCCGACCCGGCCGCCGTCCGCAGGGTCGTCTTCTGCGCCGGCAAGCTGTACTACGACCTCGAGGCCGAGCGGCAGAAGCGCGGCGTCACGGACACGGCGATCATCCGCATCGAGCGCCTGTACCCCCTCGCGGGTGCGGAGCTCCAGGCGGAGATCGCCAAGTACCCGAACGCCGAGAAGTACCTGTGGGCCCAGGAGGAGCCGGCGAACCAGGGCGCGTGGCCCTTCATCGCCCTCAACCTGATCGACCACCTCGACCTGGCGGTCGGCGCCGACGTCCCGCACGGCGAGCGCCTGCGCCGCATCTCGCGTCCGGCGTCCTCGTCGCCGGCCGTGGGCTCGGCGAAGCGGCACCAGGCCGAGCAGGAGCAGCTGGTGCGTGAGGTGTTCGAGGCCTGAGCCTCTGAACCCGCCTGCCGAAGGGCCCGGCCCCCAGTCTTCGGACTGGGGGCCGGGCCCTTCGGTGCGCGAGGGGTTATGCGCACCCGGGGGCGGACACCCGGGGATCAGGTCGAGATGGGCTCGAAGTCCCAGTACGGGCGGTTGCGGGAGCGGGCCGAGATGGTGTGGACGTGCTGGGGGCCCAGGGTGGCGGCCAGGTCGGTGAGGGCTGCCTGTTCGACCTTTTCGGCCTGTTGACGGTCCCGCAGCCCGCGCAGGTCGGCGGCGAGGGCGATACGGGCCGAGAGGGTCAGCGGGTGGGTGCGCCCCAGGGACTCGGTGGCCCGGGTGACCGCGTCCTGGCTGAGCGCGGCGGCCGACTCGGGGTCGCCGATGAGGTTGCGCAGCGCGGCGGCGTCGATGGCGCAGCCGAGCGTCCAGGGGTGGTGCTCGCCGACCGCCGCGGTCATGTCGGCCAGCGCCTCTTCGATGACGACGTGCGCGTGGTCGCGTTCGCCGACGCTGCGCAGGACCAGGGCATGGTTGGCCCGTACACCGGCGATGTAGGGATGGCCCTCGGCGAGCATCACCTCGTAGCGGGCGATGACGGATTCGCCGAGCTCCCGTGCCTGGTCGATGTCGCCGTGCTCGCGCACGAAACAGGCGGTGGTGGCCGCGAACCTCAGCGTGTCCGGGTGAGTCTCGCCCAGCACGCGCTCACTGCGCTCCAGCACCCGGGCGAACAGCCGCCCCGCCGCCCGGCGGTCGCCGCTGCGGTACTGGCACTGGGCGAGGTTGTGTTCGGCGTCCAGAGTCTGCGGGCTGTCGTCGCCCATGACGATGCGGTGTTCGCGCAGGCTCTCCGTCTGGCTGGACGCCGCCTCCTGGTAGCGGCCCAGGAGCCGCAGATCCGTCGCGTACGAGATCCGCGAAGAGAGAGTCCAGGGGTGCCGGCCACGGAGGAACTGCTGTCGCGACTCCATGGTGCGCCGGTCGATGTCCAGGGCCTCCTCGTAGCGGCCGAGCAACCGCAGGGACACCGCCAGGTTGTTCTGCGCGCCCAGGGTGCGCGAGTCCTGTTCACCGAGAAGGTCGTGGTACGCCGTGAGAATCCACTGGCAGAGCTCCAACGCCTCGTCGTAGCGGGCCAGGCCCCGCAGGTCCGCGGCGAGACCGGTGGCGGCGCGCAGGTGTTCCAGGTCCTGGGGTCCGCGTTCCTCGCGCAGGTGCTCGACGGCGGCGCGCTCGATGGCCTCGGTGCGCTGGTAGTCGCCGACCGCGCGCAGCAGGTTGGCGTAGTGGTGGGTGAGTTCCCAGATCCGGGGGTGGTTCTCGCCGAGCAGCGTCCGCCAGGCCTCCATGGCCCGTTCGGCCAACTTGATACCCGCGTTGTACTCGCCCGAGATGTACATGTAGCGAAGACAGTTGAAGACCAGCCCCTGCACGGCGGAGTCCTTGCTCTGCAGCACGTCCGCGTACTTCAGGTGCGGCACGATCTCCGCGTATCCGGGCCACAGCCGGGTGTCCGTGGGGCGCCGCGGATCGGCGGCGGCGAGGGCCCGCCGCACCACGTCGACGAACTCGCGGCGGTCTTCGTCCGGCATGTCCTTGTGGACGATCTGGTGGACCATGCGGTGCAGGTAGAGAGACTCTCCGGAGGACGCGGTCTCGTCCGTGCCCGTCTCGTGGGACTCCAGGCGCACGACCGAGTACTGGCGGAGCTGGTTGATCGCCCTGTTCCACAGCAGCGGGTCGTTCAGGAGGCCCGCGATCTGCTCGGGCAGCTCGTCGTGCGGCATCTCCTTGAGGAGGCGTACGGGGATGAAGCCGGGGGCGAAGAAGGTGCACAGGCGCAGCAGGTCGACGGACTCCGGGACGGTGTCGCGGAGTTTGTTCAGCAGTATCGACCAGGCGGTCTGGAAGGCGACCGGGAAGTCCGCGGACACCTTGACGACGTCCCCGTCGATGCCGCCCTCCAGGAGGGCGATGTAGTCCTGCACGGAGAGGTCGGAGTCGTTGAGCCAGCCCGCCGTCTGGTCGAGGAGGAGGGGCAGGTCCTCCAGGGCCTCGGCCAACTGGTCGGCCTCGGGCTCGGTGAGCCGGGGCGCTCTGCGGCGGATGAAGGCCACCGACTCGTCGCGCGCGTAGACCGGTACCTCCAGCAGTTTGCTGTTGTGCTCGCTCCACTCCGGGTTGCGGGAGGTGATCAGGACATGGCCGGGACCGGTCGGTACGAGGTCCCAGATCTGGTCCGGTTCGTCCGCGCCGTCCAGGATGAGCAGCCAGCGGGAGTACGGCTCACCGCGACGCAGCGAGTCCCGTACCGCGCGCAGCCGTTCGCCGTACTCGGCCCCGGTGGACAGCCCCAACTGCGGTGCCAGTTCGGCCAGTCGGCGCCGGTAGGTGACCCGCTTCTCCGCGTTGACCCACCACACCACGTCGTACTCGGACCCGAAGCGGTAGACGTACTCGGCGGCGAGCTGTGTCTTGCCCACCCCCGACATGCCGTGCATGGTGACCACGCCCGCGCCGGCCTCGGCGCCCTGGAACAGGTGGTAGGCCTGGTTCAGCAGCCGCTCGCGGCCGGTGAAGCGGGTGTTGCGACGCGGCACGCCGCCCCATACCTCGGGCATGGCCGCCGGGAAGCGGGGGCCTCTCAGGGCGCTGTCCGCGGACTCGGGCAGCGGGTCGCCGGGCAGGTCGAGGCGTTCCAGGACGCGCCGTTCCGCCTCGTCGGCGCCCGTGTTGGTCAGGTCGACGGCGGCGAGCACCGCGGCGGCGCTGGGCACCGAGGCCGTGGTGACCGAGACGGCCGCGAAACGCGTCGGGTCGGGGACGACGACCTCGCGCAGGGCCGCGTTCCACTCCTCGTGGGTGCGCGGGCCGAGCTGGAAGTACCACTCGCTGACGACGACCAGGATCCGGCCCTCGGCGAGTTTCAGGTCGCGCAGCAGTTCGACGAGGGGAACCTCGGCCGGAGACTCCCACAGCAGGAAGTTGACGCGCAGGCCGCGCCGCTTCAGACGATCCCCGATCCAGGCCGCCCAGGCCCGGTTGAAACCGGCGAAGCTGATCGTGACGGTCTGCCTCGCGGCCCCCCTTTCGGTGGGCCCGACCGGCGTACGAGCTCCAGACATGCAGCGGCCTCCCCGCGCGTGATTTTAGAACCTGGGTGAAGCCCCGCGATAGGCACTGTCGGAAACCAGTCGCTCACTCCACGGTTCCTTTTCAAGCGACGATCTTGGCGCAAGGATCGCTCCACGTCCGGCAACCCGGATTATTCGGCGGGTGCATGACGCTGCGTCCACAGTGCGCGGGCCGCCCGGACGTACGCCGCCGCCCGTGCCGCCTGTCCGCGGGGCGCCGGATGCTCGGCCATCCGTTCGTACACCACGACCATCTGGTCGACGAACCGGCGCCCTTGCCCGGTGAGATCGCCCGATCCGACGAGGGCCGGCAGTACGGCGCCGACCTGCTCCCGGTAGCGGGCGTGCTGGGCCCAGGCGGAGTCCCGGTCGGCCGGGTGCGTACCGACGAGCGCGCGGCGCTGGAAGAAGTCCGCCAGGGCGAGGTGGGAGTAGGCACCTTGCAGCAGCCCGTCGTACGGGCGCGGATCGGGGCGCCAGGGCGCGAAGTAGCGTGCCTGGGGTCCGGCGTGATGGAGCGTCAGCATGTCGCTCAGCGCGGCGAGTTTGGTGTGCTGCAACTCGTGCACCAGGGTGGCCGCGAAGGTCGTGGGGCTGGGCGGGGTGCTGCTGAGGACGGCGCCGAAGGCCTCGCGCCGGGTGCCGCTGCAGCTGCCGGTGGTACGGCCGCCGGGAATCGAGCCGGGCGGCGCGGACAGCGGGACCAGACAGCGCAGCAGGGCTTCGGCCTCCGTGACGCGGTACTCGCCACCGAGCCGCAGCGCGGACGCGACGCCCGACCAGGAGTGCAGCCAGCGCTTGCGCTCGGCGTCGTCGAGGGTGACCGGCCCGCTCAGCGTGTGGTGACCGGGGGCGCCACGCGCGGTGCGGTACGGGTCGAGGTCGTCCAGCGGTACGGGGTCGGAGCCGGGCAGCAGGCCGGGCAGCGCGTGCGCGGGGGTCCAGGCGGCGGCGTCGGACCACGCGCCGAAACCGCTCTGCAGGCGCACGACGACGTCCGTCTCACCTGGTTGACGCAGGGTCAGGCTCTGGCGACGGTGGACGACGTCGACCGCGGTGTCGCCGGGCACGGCCGTGCGCAGCGTGCCCAGGGAGGGCAGCGTGAGCGCTCCGTCGCGTGCGCGCAGCCGTACCGCGTAGGAGAGCCCGGCACGGGCGGCGGCAACGGCGGCGAGGGCGCTGAAGTGGGCGAGGTCCTGGCTCGGTTCGCGCGTGTCCCGCTGCGCACGCGGCCCGTTCCCCGCGGCGAGCCCGCGCAGACACTGCCGGGCCCACGGTCCGACGAGGGGGTGCAGGAGGCAGGTGCGGACGGGTGAGAGCGTGGAGCCCCCGGCCGCGACGGCCCCCTCCGCCCCCGCTCCGGGGTACGCCGAAGACCACGGTCGGCCGGGCCTCGCCCCTCTGTCCGCCTCCTCCAGCAGCGCCCAGTCCTCCCGCAGGCGGACCTTGGCCTCGACGGGGCAGACCGCGGGGTCGGCCGCCTCGGCGGCGTCGAGCACCGCGCGCAGCAGGAGCAGCCGCCGGGTGTGCTGATCGCGTACCAGCAGCCCGAGGGTCTCGGGGCTGCCTTCGGTGCGGCCGAGTTCACCCAGGGCCTGCTCCGGGACCACCGGAAGGATCACAGGACACCCCCTTCGAAAGAGGCACGGGAGGAGGCGGGAGCGGTCGCGGCGAGCCGCCCGGCCACATGACGGATCAGGCGCTGCAGGTCACCGCAGTACACAGAGGGGTTGGCGAAGCCGTCCCCCGCCCGGTATCGATGCGCGTAGTGTCCGCCGCCGCAGACGGACAGCAGTGGACAGGCCCGGCAGCGCGCGGCCAGCGCGGTGGCGCCCGCCTGCCGGGCCGCGACACCGGGGTGGCGCAGTGCCTCGTCGAAGGGGTGGCGGAAGACGTCGAGGCCGGTCTGCGCGGCCCCCTCGTAGCAGGACTTGAGGGAGTCCACCTGTTCGATCGAGCCGTCCGTCTCCACGACCACCGCGTCGAACGGGGCCAGGCCCAGCGACTCCGTCGCGGCGGGCAGACCGAGCAGCAGGGCGATGCACTCCTCGAAGAGCCGCACCCGGGTCTCGCGCCGTCCGGCGCCCCACCAGCGGTCGAAGACGGCGCACAGCCAGTCGCCGTACGGGGCGCCCGTGGGCCGCCAATGCGGTGGCGGGGCCGACCAGTTGCCGTGCGGCAGCAGCAGGTCGAGGGCCGGTGGCCGCAGGGCGAGCAGGGACTCGTACGTCTCGACCGGGTCCGTCGCCGGGTCGACGACCGTGAGGATTCCGGCGTACGCCTCGGGGAAGCGGTCGGCGATCAGGCGGGCGCCTCGCGAGGCGGCGGGCCAGGACGGGCGGCCGGCGTGGTCGGTGCGCCGCGTGTTGTGGGCGGACAGGCCGCCGTCGAGGCTGATGCCGACGCGGATGCCGTGCCGGGCCAGGGTCGCGAGCCGCCGCTCGGTGAGCAGGGTGGCGTTGGTCTGGACGGTGGCGTGGACGGCGCGGGGGTCCGGGACCAGGTCGCGGACGCGGTCGGTGAGGCGGGCGAGCGTGTCCACGCCCGCGAGCAGGGGTTCGCCGCCGTGCAGGACGAGGGAGAGGGCCGTCAGGCCGTGCGCGCGGGCGTGCTCGGCGACGCGGTCCGCGGTGCGGTCCAGGACGTCGGGCGGGGCGGCGGCGGGGCGGGTGCGCCAGGTGTGGTCGGGGCCCTCGTAGAGGTAGCAGTAGCGGCAGGCGAGGTTGCAGCGGCCGTGCACCTTGACGATGAACTGCCGGAACGGGAACGGTGGTTCCGGCGCCCGGGGTGGGGCGGCGGCCGGTTCGGGTGCCGGGACGGAGGTCACCTCTTCAGACACTCCGCACCCCCATGCCGTACGGCCCGCGGTCCCGCGCCACGGCCCCCTGCCGTACGGGGCCGCATTCCCTGACGGGGCCCCGGCACAAACGCGACCCGATGGAAGTTGTCCGGTTCAACCGCCGGTCAGACCGGAACTGTCTTTCTCCAGGCGCGTACTGACCGCCTTTTCTTCTGCTCTCTGCGTCAGAAGGCGTTGTTGAACCCCCACAGCATCTCGCCCGGCTGCCCGGCCCGCTCTGTCAAATCCTCCAGCACCTCGGCCAGCACCGGGTGTTGGATCGTCCTCAGATCCGCCAGATCCAGCCCGAGCAGATCCAGCCCGAGCAGATCCGGGAACCGCTCCTCGGCACCCGGTGGTTCGTCCCGTACGTCCATGCCCTGCCCCTCGTGTATCGGCCTCGGTCACTCCAGCTCGGCCAGCCGCCGCGCCGTCTCCCCGGCCGTCGGCTCCCCCGTACCCACCGCACCCTCCGGCATCCTCGCCCACTCCGCCCGCGCCGCCCGATACTCCTCGCGGGCCGCGCGGGGGCGGGACGCCGCCTGGTAGGACATACCCCGCCAGTGGTGCGCCTGCGCACTCAACTCCACGGCTTCCTGACGGCGCCGGTCGGTTTCCGCCGCCTGCTCCGCCTCGCGCGCGGACTCCGCGGCGCCGCGGAAGGCGTCGACGGCCTCGTCGAGCCGCGCGGGCCGGCCCAGGCTCCGGTATGCCTCGAACTGGGCCTGGCCCAGTTCGAGTGAGCAGCGGGCGGCCAGCAGCGGATCGTCCGCCTCGGTCGCCTCGGCCGCCGCGAGCCCGAACAGGTGCTCGGCCTCGCGCAGGTCGACGCGGTCGCCCCGGGTCCGGTGGCGCAGCATCAGCGCCCTGCCGAGCAGCAGCAGGCGGTACGCCAGTTCGCCGCTGCCAGCCGGGGTCTCCGTACGGCAGTCGCGCAGGACCCTGATCGCCCGGGACAGCGACTCGCGCGTGGCGGCGCCGTTGTCGAGCACCGCCCGGCGCAGCAGTACCTCACCCCACTCGGCGAGGACGTCGGCGTGTGCGGGGGCGTCACGGGGCACCCCGCGCGCGGCCCGCTCGAAGTGGTCCGCGGCCTGCTGGAGCTCGCGCGGGTCGCCCGTCTCGGCGTACCGCGCCACCCGGATGCGCCCCGCGCGCACCCGCAGCGAGGCGCGCAGCCCCTGGTCGCGGGTGAGACCGAGGGCCTCGTCGACGCGGGTCTGCGCCTCGTCCAGCGCGCCGCCCGACTTCAGGATCGCGTCGACGAGGTCGAGGAGGATGCGGACGCGGTCGCGGGAGGGCTCGCCCGAGACGGGCAGGGTGGGCTCGGGGCCCGGTGCGAGGGCGTCGCTGAGCGAGTGGACGCCCTGTTCGGCGTAGAGGCGGGCCTGTTCGGGGTCGGCCGTGGCGCTGGAGAGGCGGAGCAGGACGCGGCCGTGGGCCAGCGGGAGTTCGGGCGGGCGGCTGCGCCGGTCGGGCCAGGCGTCGGCGAACGCCTCCAGCATGCCGACCGCTCCCTGCAGCAGCGCGCTGTCGCCGCCGAGCCGCCACTGGGCCTCCAGCGCGCGCACCCGTTCCAGGGTGAGCCGCAGGGCCTCGGTGGTCTCCAGCTCGGGTGCCGCGCAGGCGACGGCGTACTCACGGTCGGCACGGCGCAGCAGGTCGAGCGCGCCGTGCCGGTCGCCGCGCCGCCTGCGGTCGGTGGCGGCGGCGTACAGCACCCGGGCCAGCACGGCCCGTTCGCGCAGGGCGCGCGGGTGCGCGACGGCGCGCTCGGCGGCCGCCTCCGCCTCCCTCAGCAACTCCGCACCCCCCTGCACCTCCCACAGACGCAGCAGACAGTTGGCGTACTCGGCCCACAGTTCGGGGTCGGCACCGGCCGGCCGCTCGTGCTCGGTGGCGCCGCGCAGCAGCTGGACGGCGTCGATGAGGTCCTGAACCATGCCGTCCGTGTCGAACTGGGCGACCAGGGTCCGGGCGCGGATCACCGCCGTGTGCGTGGGCCGGTCGTCGGCCAGGTCCGCGCGCCCCCGGCCGCCGTAGGGCGCGAACTGCTCCGGCAGCGGCATGAAGCGCTCCAGGACGCGCGCGGCGACCTCGGCGAAGGGCTGCGGGACCAGGGCGGCGCCGCCGTTGTCGCCGTTGTCGCCGTTCTCGCCGGGGTAGGCGGCGCCCGGCGCGTACGGACGCCCGGAACCGCCGTCTCCGAGCTGCGCGAGCGCCAGGGCGGGGAAGTTGGGTCCGCCCTTGCCGAAGCGCTGCTCGATGTACTCGGAGCAGTGCTTGAGCACGAGCATGGCCTCGTCCCGGCCGAGCGGCGACAGGAGCGCCTCCTGCACGCCCGGCGCGAACTCGTACCACTGGGCGCCGTCCGCCCCGTACTCCTCCGCCTTGGCCCGTGAGATCAGGCCGCTGAGCAGCACCTCGGCCAGTTCGGACGGGCCGGAGTCGGGGAGCATGGTCCGCTGGACGAGCTGCATCACGGGCAGGCTGAGCGGCGCCGCCGCGAGGTAGCCGGCCAGCCGTCCGGCGGTCTTGGAGGCGTTGGAGCGGAAGCGGCTGACCAGTTCGAGCGCGGACAGCCGGCGCCCTGGACGGGCGGCCGCGGCGGGCGGGTGGTCCGGGCGCACCCAGCCGACCGCGCCGGCCACCGGACCGGCACCGGTCCCGGACAGCAGCCGCGCCCAGGCGCCGAGCGCGGTGGGCTCCGGCGGCAGCACCGGCACGGGGAGGGCGCCGCCGCGCGCGTCCGGCGGGCTGCCCGTCGGGAGGCGGACCTTCAGCGTGGCCGCGCCCGCGAGGCCCTCGCCGCGGGTCAACTCGCCGTACGACACGGACAGTCGGGTCCGGTTCCACATGCGCTGCGGCAGCGGCTGGAGTACGGCGGCGGGGCCCTGCCGGGACAGGTGGTACAGCAGCCGGTGGGCGTGGCCGCTGTGCCACAGCGGGCCCGCGCAGTCGCTGACCAGGAGGGTGATCCGGCGGCCCGTGGGATCGCTCAGCCGGTCCGCGGAGTGCAGTGGGGCGGCCCCCGCCTCCGGGCTGCGGCTGACCGCCGGTTCGCCGTCCGGGCCCTGGTGCAGATGGCTGACCTGGATGTCCCAGAAGGCGCCCAACTGGCCGAAGACCTGCTCCAGTTCGGCGAACATCCGGTCCCACACCCGCATCGAGGAGGACGCGTCCATCACCAGCTGGAGCGCCGCGTCGGCCCGGGTCACCCCGCGGAAGACGGGCAGCACCAGGCCCCCGGCGCGGGCGCTCAGCTCCGCCGTCGCCGTCTCGTCGAGGGTCGTGCGCAGCGGCGGCGCGGCGGTCCGATAGCCCTGCAACGGCCGCAGTGCGCGCTGGAGTTCGAGCGGGGAGGGGAACGCGGGCGCGGCGGGCACCCCCACCGGGAGCGCCGTCGCCCGGCCGGGGCCGCGCGTCCGCGCCCCGCCGCCCCGCGGCAGCGGGTACAGCGCCACCCGCCGGTCCGTCCCCGTGACCGGCGGCGCGGCGGCCCGCTCGGCGGGCGGCACCGGGGCGGTGTCGGGTGCCGTCGGGCGCTGCCCGGCGAAGTCGCGCCCGGCGGGCACGTCACCGGAGGGAAGCCCGCCGTCCTCCCCCGCCTCGGCGCCGTCCGTGGGGCGCGCCCAGCGGGCCAGCCAGAGCGCGTCGCACAGCTGGTCGGCGTCGGGATCGAGCCCGATCTGCCGCAGCCGGGCGACGAGTTCGGCGATGGGGTCGCCGCCGCTCCCCCCGAGGTCGGGCACGTCGGGAGGCAGGGAGGGTCCGTGGCGCGCCGCGGCGTCGGGCATCAGCACGTCACCTCGGGCGGTCGAGTCGCTGGATGAGCAGGTCCGCGAGCCGGTCCCGGCTGGGCGGGGCGGCCGCGTCGGTGAGGTAGATGGCGTTCAACAGCTGGTCGGCGGCGACCAGTTCGCTGCGCGAGCGCTCCAGGAAGTGGGTGATGAGGTCGTCCCCGGCGCGCGCCGCCTCCAGGCCGAGATGGGCCCGTACGAAGGTGGCAAGCCGCTGGTGGTCGGGCCGGCCCAGCTCCAGGTGGATGCAGCGGCGCATCAGCGGGGCCGGGAAGTCGCGCTCGCCGTTGCTGGTGAGCACCACGAACGGGAAGGCGCGGCAGCGCACCCGGCCGTCGCGCACCCGCGCCTTGGTGCCGTCGGCGGTGAGCACCTCGGCCTCGCCGCCGGGCAGCCGGTCGGCGATGCGCTCCAGCTCGGGGATGGCGAACTCGCCCTCCTCCAGCACGTTGAGCAGGTCGTTCGGCAGGTCGATGTCGCTCTTGTCGAGCTCGTCGATGAGCAGCACGCGCGGGGTGTCGGAGGGCAGCAGCGCGGTACCGAGGGGGCCGAGCCGGATATAGCTGCCGATGCCCTCGACGGAGCCGGGCGCGACCGCCCCGGGCGTCTGAGGTGCCTGCGGCGGCGTCTCAGGTGTCTCAGACGCCTCAGGTGTCTCAGGTGTCTCAGGCGCCCGATACGTCCGAGGTGCCCCGCCCGCCGCGATCTGCACGTCCTGGAGCCGGGCGATCGCGTCGTAGTGGTAGAGCCCGTCCTGAAGGGTGGAACGGCTGACGATGGGCCAGCGCAGCACCTGGCCGAGACCCAGTTCGTACGCCACCGAGTGCGCGAGCGTGCTCTTGCCCGCGCCGGGGCTGCCGGTGACGAGCAGGGGGCGGCGCAGATAGAGCGCCGCGTTGATCATCTCGAGCTCCTCGGCGCCCGGCCGGTGCAGTTCGGCCAGGTGCCGGTGCGCGCCGAGCCTGCGGTCCTGGGAACCGTCCCCGTCGCCGTTCGCGCCGCCGTTCCCCTCGCCGTCCTTCCCGGCCGCGTCCCGGCTCGCGAAGTCGCGCCAGGGGGGTGGGGCCGGGAGGCGGTCTATGCCGTCGTGGGGCTCACCGGCGCCGCGGTAGATGAGCCACTCGCTGGATTCGGTCATTGCCCAGTCCACCCAGTCCTCGTCGTCACTCGTCGCACCTCTCGGCGCGGACGACCATGGCGGTCCTCGTCACGCCCCTCGGCGCCGACGACCACGGCGGTCGTCGAACGTGCATCACGGTATCGACCCTCGCCACACCTCGTAAGGGCCTCGCCACACCTCGTAAGGGCCTCACCACACCTCGTGCGAGCCCGTCGGCGCGGCGCGCCTGGTGATCTCATGGCGCCTCCAACAGATCGCCCGTGCCGGGCAGCGGCCGGCGCGGATCGTCGTAGAACAGGGCGATGCCGTCGGCCCAGTACGTCTCCGCGCGGCCGGCCCGTACCCCTGCCCGCAGGGCCCGCACCAGCTCCGGGAGCCGCTCCGCGCTGCCCGCGCCCGCCACGGTGTCACCCGCCCTGCGATGGAACTCCCCGCACACGGCATCCGGCTTCCCCCGCCAGCGCCGCCACAGCGCGACCCCGAACCCTCCGTGCACGATCCGCACCAGCGCCACCGGATCGTCCTCGAACCGCTGGTCGCCGTAGCGGCAGAGCACCGGAACCGTTCGGTGCGGCAGCCCGCGCAGCGACTGCGCGGGCGGCACGGGTACCCGCAACCCGTCCTCACAGTCCAGAACTTCGGCTTCCGCCCCGTAGGAGTGGATCCACCGCCAGCGGGCCTCACGTTCGAGATGATCCTCGTCGCGGTCCTCACCGTGTCCCTCGCCGTGCCCCTCGCCATGCCCCTGCCCCGGTACGTGGCCCGGTACCTGGCCTTCTCCATGGTTCGGTACGTGGCCCCGCGCCCGGCTCTGCCCCTCGTCGCCCTCGTCGGCGGTCTGTTTGCTCCCGAAGGCGGCCGCGTCCTCCCCGTCGGGCAGCTGCTCGCGGTCGGCGCAGCGCACGACGACCGGCCGGTGGGCGCCGAGCGGCGGCTCGTCCGGATGGAGCTGCCAGGCGTCGACCTCCAGGCCGAGCAGCAGATGGGGCAGCGCGACCTGGAGGACGGCGGGCAACCCGGGCTCGTCGCAGCGGCGGAAGGCCTCCGCGAGGGGGGCCGCGAGGGTGGCGGGGAGCTCGGCCAGCGGGGTGCGCTCGGCCTCGTGCAGCCGTACGACCTCTCCGTTCGGGTGGGCCACCGAGACCCGCCAGTCGCAGCGGTCCGGTTCCCAGCCCCGCTGCACCAGTTCGAGCAGCGCGGACAGACCCGGCGCACGGTCGGCGCCGTGCGCCGGCGCTACCTCGGCTCCTCCGGCCGAGTCGGGTACGGCGTCCCGGCCGCCCGGCGCGTCATGGACCACGTCGACGGTGTCCCTGGCGTCCCTGACATCCCTGGCATCCCTGGCGTCGTACCGCCCGGGACCCGGCGGCCGCTGGTCCAGCCCCTGGAAGCGGTGCGGCAGCCGGAGCAGCTCGATGCGCCGCTGCGCGAGATCGCGCCGGTAGCGCAGACCGAGTCCCTCCGCGGCCTGCCGCACCCACTCCCACAGAGCCCGCTCCGCGCTCTGCGTGCCGGGCGCCACGAAGGGGCGCTCGGCGGACATCACGCGCATCGCGTAGTCGAGGACGAGTTCCAGCGCGCCGTCCTGGCGCGAGCTCTCGTACAGCGCCCCGAGGCCGTCGCGCCAGCCGCGCGGCGCCGGATGCGGGATCGCGGCCTGGCTGCCGAGGAGGGATTCGAGCAGACCGAGCAGGGCGCGGGTGCTGACCGGGGGCGGAAGGTCGGCGAGCCTGCCGAGCAACTGGGTCCGCTCGTCCGGACTCAGCGCCCGGCCGGGCCGGGCACCCAGCTGACCCTGGACGTCGGCCCAGGTGCTGCGATCGGAGTCGGGATGCCGCTGCCGGTCCCGGTGGTAGCGGTCGTGGGCATGGAAGACCGCCTGGTACACGTCGTCGTGCTCGGCCCGCACCCCGTCCGCCGGGACGGGCAGGGACCGTAACTGCTCCACCCCCGTGGAGGTGCCGCCCAGCCCCCGGTCCGCCTGCGACTTCAGGACGCCGACGACCTCCCCGCGTACGGGATCCACCACCGGCCCGCCGGAGACGCCGGGCGGCAGGACGTCGCCGCCCAGCCGTATCTGCTCGTCCGTGGACCAGCCGCCGAGGGTGCCCTGCACCGAACAGGTCCCGATCAGCCGGCGCAGCTCCCCGCCCACCACGGACCAGCCGGAGTAGAGGACGGTGGCCTCGCCGTAGTAGGACGCCGGGCGTTCGGTGATGTACGCGCAGTCGTGGTCGACGGGCTCGCGGAGCTGGACGAGCGCCAGGTCCGGAGACGGCCAGTTGCCCCGCGGGGCCCGCCCGGAGTGCCGGGCGAGGGCCTTCGAAAGAGCCTCCGGAGGAGTCTCCGGAAGGACCGTCGCCACCTCACCGGCGACGGCGGACGTACCGCGCCCCGGCCCGGTCTCGTAGACCACGGTGACCTCGCCCCCCTCCCCACTCCGTGCCACGTGTGCGCAGGTGAGAACCCAGTTCGGAGCGATGAAGAATCCGCTCCCGAGGAACGTGCCGGGTTCCTCCAGGTCATACCCGGCCCCCGCGCGATGGATGCGCACCGTGGCCGCCATGACGAGATCACGCAGCGCACGGTGAGCGTTCTCGGGGCCACCCGGTGCGCCCCGGGCGTGCCCGTCCGTCATGCCCGGCCCCCGACGGAGCCGTCGCCTGTGCCCCCGTGCGCCCGGGCGCCGGAGGACGCGCCCCCGCCACCACCGCCACCACTGCCGTCGGGGCCCCCGGGATCCGCGGGACGCACAGGGTCCCTGGTGTCCCTGGTGTCCCCGATGTCATCGAGGTCGGGTGGACCGCCGTTCCAGGTGAGCGTCACCGTGAGCCCGGCCTTGGCCTCGCCGTCCGCGAGGAGGCCGACCACCTTGCCGGCCTTCGCCGTCAGCTCGATCCCGAACTCGACGCTGACCTCGTCGGGCCGCACGGCGCGCAGCGGCGCCGCCAGCGAGCGCGCGACGCTCGTGATCACCGACTGCAGGCTCTCGACCTGCGCCTCCACCCGCTCACCGAACCCGACGTCCGTGAACGACAGCTCTCCGGACGGCTCCTCCAGCTCCTCGGCCCCCGATATCCGGGCCCACACCGGCGTCCCGTCCGGCATCTCGATCCGTGCGATCCGGGTCACTTCATCACCCATGACATCCCCCGTTTCCCCGTTCCCCCACGCCCCCGTGGTACCGCTCGTCGGTTGCCGCAGGGTAGCCGCAGGGGGGCGCCCGCGACAGAGGACCTCCGCGCTCCGTGCGCCCCCCACCTATCCTTTTCTTCCCACCCTTCCACTTCAATTTCACCGACGGAGCACCATCCATGTACTTCACCGACCGTGGCATCGAGGAACTGGAGAAGCGGCGCGGCGAGGAGGAGGTCACCTTCGAGTGGCTCGCCGAGCAGCTGCGTACGTTCGTCGACCTCAATCCGGACTTCGAGGTCCCGGTGGAGCGGCTGGCGACCTGGCTGGCCCGGCTGGACGACGAGGACGACGAGGAGTAGATCCGCGCGTACGGGGACTCGTGTACGGGGACTCGCGTACGGGGACCGTTGGAGGCTCACCGGGCCGGTGAGCGTCAGTCGAAGGCGCGCAGCTGGTCGTACGCGAGTCCGAGCGCGCCGTGGAGTGTCAGGAGTGCCCCCCCGACGATCCACCCGCCACTGCGGCGCCGCAGGCCCCACAGGGTGAGCGGCAGCCCGACGGCCAGCTCCCCGGCCGCGAGAACCCGGGCCCGGGGCCCACGCGCCCAGGAACCGAAGGTGCTCCCTTCGACGGCGTCCAGTTCGGCGCGGACCGCGGCACGCCACCCATTCCACTCGATCTGCTCGGCACCGGGCTGGATCCGGGCCACGTCACGGAGCCGGTCGGTGGACTCCCCGGGACTGAGCCCGGCCGGAAGCACCACCCCCGCGCGCGTGAGGACGGCGAGCAGCCCCCGCATGCGCGCGCGGGCGTCCGCCGCCGAGTCGGGCTGGGTCAGCGCGTTGAGCGCCTGCACGTCGAGGACCGGTTCGAGGCCGAGCCGCGCGGCGAAGGTGCGCATCGCCTCGTCCTCGCCGACCGGGGTGCCGTTCGCCAGCCATTCGTAGCCCACGCTGCGGCGGAACCCCGAGGCGAGCGTGAGTCCACTGCGGTCGGCGTCCCACCAGAGGGCCAGTACGGGCCAGGGGACGCTGACGGCGAGGGCGGAGGCCCACCCCGTGACCACGCGGTCGACGGGTTCGGCGCCGTCCAGCCAGGGCCTCCCCTCGGGAACCAGCACGCTCCACTCCGGGCCCGCCCTGGTGAGCAGCATCCGCTCCCGCAACAGCTGGGCGGCGGGGCCGACGGACTCGGGCCCGGCCCGGCAGAGCAGCAGGGCGCCGGGGGCCTTGGCGTGCGGCGCGTCGGGCGTCGTGGACATGGTCATACGTTAGGTCGCCCGCGGAGCGAATCGCCCCTTTTACTCCCCCATGCCCTGACCGTTCACTCTCTTACGCCCCGGCCATCGACGCCCCGCACCCCCGAACGAGTGCCTCGCACACCCCGAACGAGTGTCTTGACTTTCCGTAGCCGCGATATATCGTGAATAACGGAAGACGCGATATGGCGCGTCGAGTCCGGCTCCGCGCCCCGGCGTGGTCCGGTCCGGTCGTTGGGAGGTCTGCACCATGTCCGAGTGGTCCGTCGCAGAGCCGAGGAAGCTCACCTTCGACGCCCCCGTGACGACACTCCATGTGCGCGTGGTCAACGGAACGGTGAACGTCGTGGGCACCGACGAGGGTTCCGCCCGACTCGAGGTGTCCGAGCTGGAGGGCCCGCCGCTGCAGGTGACCCAGCAGGACGGCACGCTCACGGTGGCGTACGAGGATCTGCCCTGGAAGGGCTTCCTCAAGTGGCTCGACCGCAAGGGCTGGCGCCGCAGCGCGGTGGTCTCGCTGGCCGTCCCGGCGGGCACGCGCGTCGAGGTGGGCGTGGTCGGTGCCGCCGCCATGGTCTCCGGGATGGAGAGCCTGGTGGACGTCAAGGGCGTCACGGGCGACACGACACTCGTACGCGTGGCCGGCCCCGTCCGGGTGGACACCGTGTCCGGAAGCCTGGAGGCCCAGGCCGTCACCGGCGACCTGCGCTTCAACTCCGTCTCCGGGGACCTGACCGTGGTCGAGGCCTCGGGCTCCTCCGTGCGGGCCGAATCGGTGACCGGCTCGATGATCGTGGACCTCGACCCCAAGGGCACCCCCACCGACGTCCGCCTGACGAACGTCTCGGGGGAGATCGCCATCCGCCTCCCCCACCCCGCGGACGCCGAGGTGGAGGCCAACACCGCGAGCGGCACGGTCTCCAGCGCCTTCGAGGACCTCCGGGTCAGCGGCCAGTGGGGTGCCAAGAAGATCACCGGCCGACTGGGCGCGGGCAACGGCAAGCTGAGGGCGATGACCGCCTCCGGCTCCATCGCCCTGCTCCGCAGGCCACCGACGGAGGACGAGCCGTACGAGGACAAGCTGTACGAGGACAAGCCGTACGGGGACGAGCCGCACAAGGATGATCCGTACGGCGGCGATCGGCACGAGGACGATCCGGCACGGCAGGACACAGCCGACACCTCACCCACACCGCAGGCCCCGACCGACACGCCCGCGTCCGGCCCGACCGCGTCCGGCCCGACCGACAAGAAGGTGCTCTGACATGCCCCCCGTCTTCGCCCACGGCCGTCTGCGCCTCTATCTGCTGAAGCTGCTGGACGAGGCCCCGCGCCACGGGTATGAGGTGATCCGACTCCTGGAGGAGCGCTTCCAGGGCCTGTACGCGCCTTCAGCGGGCACCGTCTACCCGCGGCTCGCCAAGCTGGAGGCCGAAGGCCTGGTCACCCACACCACCGAGGGCGGCCGCAAGGTGTACGCGATCACGGACGCGGGCCGCGCCGAACTGGCCGACCGAAGCGGCGAACTGGCCGACCTGGAGCTGGAGATCCGCGAGTCGGTCGCGGAACTCGCTGCGGAGATCCGCGCCGACGTACGGGGCGCGGCCGGCGATCTGCGCCGCGAGATGCGAGCGGCGGCCTCGGAGGCCCGGCGCGGCACAAGAGGTACGGCGGGCACCACGGGCAAGTTCGGAGCTGGGGAAAGCGGCGGAGACACCGGAGCCGGCGGGAACTCCGGAGAATACGGGGGCTTCGGGGACTACCACGACAAGGAAGCGTGGCGGGTCGCGAAGGAGGAGATGCGGCGCGTCAAGCAGGAGTGGAAGGAACAGGCCCGGCGCGCGAAGGACGAGAGCCGGCGTGCCCGCGACGAGGCCCAGCGCGCACGGCGCCAGGCCAAGGAGGCCCAGGAGAAGGTCCGCGCCCAGGCCCAGGAAGAGATGCAGCGCATGGCCAAGCGGGTTCAGGACCAGGTCCAGGACCACTTCGCGCGCGGCGACTGGCCGACGGGGGTCCGCGAGGGCCTGACGGAACTCGCCAAGGAGTTCGGCGACTTCGGCAAGACCTTCGGAAAGGACTTCGCCAAGGACTTCGGCTCAGGCCGCACAGGACCGACGGAAACTCCCACCGACCACTCCGGTGCCCCGCGTGCCGCCGGTGCCTCGGGGGCCGCCGGGAAGCCCCAGGACCCCGGCTACACCTTCACCCCCGAGGACTTCCCCGCCGACTACGAACCCTCCTGGGCCCACGAGGACTCCACCGGCGACCCCGCCCGCGACCTCGACCGCCTCCTGGACCGCTTCCGCGACGACATCCGCGACGCGGCCCGCGACCACGGGGTGACGGAGGACCAACTCCGCTCGGCCCGCCGCCACTTGTCGACGGCGGCGGCCCATATCGGGGCGACGTTGCGCACCCAGAAAGACTGAGTCTCGCCATCGCGACACGGGGGGGGTGGGCGGGCCGGGGCAGAAGCGAGACGGAACCCCCATCCCCCGGTCTCAGCCACCCGCGGTCTCACCCACCCCGGTCCCGCCCACGCCACCTCACCCCGCCTTGGCCCCCCCACCGCCGTACAGGACCCGCGTCACCGTCTCGAACGTGACCCTGTGATCGGCGAGCACCTCCGCAAGCACACCGGGCCGAACGGTGAGAGCCATCAGCAGATGCTCGTCGCCGATATGCCGGTCATGACGGGCAAGCGCCACCCGAAGGGACTGCGTCAGCACCTCCTTGGCCCCCCGGGCGAACGGCCGGCGCCTGGACCACCGGGCCCCTCCACCGCTCATCCCTCCACTCCGCCGTCCCGCCCCCAACGCCCCGGCCCCATGCGCCTCTTCAACCCGGGAGACGATCTCCGAGACGTCGATCCCGAGCCCCGACAGCGCATCCGCATCGGCGCGGGAGAGTCCACCCCGCCGACGCGCCTCGGCAAGCGCCCGCTCCACCGCGTCACGACGCCCGGCCATCCCGAGCGACGCCAACGCGAACGACCCACGGCCGCCCTCCCGTTCCAGGAGGGCAAGCAGCAGATGCTCCTCGTCCACCGTCTCGGCACCTGCCCGTTCGGCGTGCCCGACCGCCCCCTCGACCACAGCCCGGGCATCCTTCGTGAACCGCTCGAACATCACTGCCTCCCGTACTTCTTGTGCACGGCCTGCCTGCTCACTCCGAGTTCCGCGGCGATCTCCTGCCACGACCAGCCCTGATTGCGCGCGCTGCGCACCTGTACCGCTTCCAACTGCTCCAGCAGCCTCCGCAGCGCGGAGACGGCCCGCAGCCCGATCCGCGGATCGCGGTCACCCGCACGCTCGGCGAGATCCGTTGCTTCGGTCATATCTGTCAACCTACATTGACACCTCGATGACGTCAACCACGATTGACAGCCCTTCCTGCCCGGACACGCAGACGGCGGGCTCGGGAAGATCCCGAACCCGCCGCCGAAAGCCCCGCGGCCCCCGCCCCGCTCCTCAGCCCCGCCCCCCAGCCGTGCGTCTCAGCCGCGCCTCAGCCCACCGCAAGCACGATTTTCCCGAACTGATCGCCCGCCGCCAGCCGCTCAAACCCTTCCCGGGCCCGATCGAGCGGAAGCACCTCGTCGATGACGGGGCGCACCCCCGTGGCGGCACAGAAGGACAACAGATCCTCCAGCTCGTCCTTGGTGCCCATCGTGGAGCCGACGACCTTGAGTTCGAGGAAGAAGATGCGGGTGAGCTCGGCGTGCGCGGGACGGTCGCCACTCGTGGCGCCGGAGATGACCAGAGTGCCGCCGGGCCGCAGCGACTTGACGCTGTGCGACCAGGTGGCCGCACCGACGGTTTCGATGACCGCGTCCACCCGCTGCGGCAGCCGCGCGCCGGATTCCAGCGCTTCCACGGCCCCCAGTTCGACGGCCCGCTTCCGCTTGGCCTCGTCACGGCTGGTGGCGAAGACCCGAAGCCCGGCGGCCTTGCCGAGCACGATCGCGGCGGTCGCCACGCCGCCGCCGGCCCCCTGAACGAGGACGGAGTCGCCAGGCCGTACCCCGGCGTTGGTGAAGAGCATGCGATACGCCGTCAGCCACGCGGTCGGCAGACAGGCGGCCTCCTCGAACGACAGTTCCCTGGGCTTCGGGATGACGTTCCATGTCGGGACGGAGACCTGTTCGGCGAACGTGCCCTGGTAGCGCTCGGTGAGGATGGAACGGGGTTCCTTGGGGCCGACCCCGTGCCCCGTCTGTCCGATGACGGAGTGCAGCACCACCTCGTTGCCGTCCTCGTCGACCCCGGACGCGTCGCACCCGAGGATCATCGGCAGCTTGTCCTCGGCGAGGCCGACTCCGCGGAGGGACCAAAGGTCATGGTGGTTCAGGGACGCGGCCCTGACGTTCACGGTGGTCCAGCCCGGCCGCTGTTCGGGGGCCGGCCGCTCCCCCAACTCCAGGCCATTGAGCGGGTGGTCACGGTCGATCCGGGCGGCGTAGGCAGCGAACATGACCTTGACGATAGGCTCCGCCCCCTCCCGACGGAACCATGTCCCCCTGTGACACGCATCCCGCCACCCCTACCCGTCCCGTCCCGTCCCGTCCCGTCCCGTCCCCCGGAGGCTGCGCCCCCAGGCCCCGCCAGGTAGTTCTTCGGCCGCGGGTGGGGGGGTGGTCGCGCAGTTCCCCGCGCCCTCGGGCGGGGCTTCGCCCCGAATGCCCGCCCACCCCGATGTGCTCGGCTGCGGGACGGTGGGGCTGCGCCCGGCCCAACCCCCGAGTAACCCCCGAGTAAGCCGGGGCAAGCCCGAGTAAGCCCGAGTGAGCGTGGGTGAGCGTGGGTGAGCCCGGGTACGAAAATGGCCCCGCCGGAGAAACTCCCGGCGAGGCCACAGGAACCGCGCGTAAGCGGTGAACCCTCCGCGTCAGCGGCGGGCGACACCCTCCGCCCGAGCAGCCGCGGCCACCGCCGCGGTAACCGCCGGCGCCACCCGCTCATCGAACGGCGACGGAATCACATAATCCGCGGCAAGGTCGTCCCCGACGACCGAAGCCAACGCCTCCGCCGCCGCGATCTTCATCCCCTCCGTGATCCGAGACGCCCGCACCTGAAGCGCCCCCGCGAAGATCCCGGGAAACGCCAGCACGTTGTTGATCTGGTTGGGGAAGTCCGACCGCCCGGTGGCGACCACGGCCGCGTACTTGTGGGCGATCTCGGGGTGCACCTCGGGATTCGGGTTGGCCATCGCGAAGACGAAGGCACCCTCCGCCATCGACGCCACCGCCGGCTCCGGCACCGTACCGCCGGAAACGCCGATGAAAACGTCCGCACCCGCGAGCGCCGACTCCAGCGAACCCGTGAGCCCCGCCTTGTTGGTGATCTCGGCGAGCTCCCGCTTGACCTCGGTCAGATCCTCCCGGTCCGCCGAGACGATCCCCTTGCGGTCGGCGACGGCGACGTCCCCGATTCCGGCCTTGAGGAGGAACTTGGCGATGGCCACCCCGGCCGCACCCGCGCCCGAGATCACCGCCCGCAGATCCGCCAGCGTCCGCCCGGTCAGCTTCGCGGCATTCCGCAGCGCCGCCAGCGTCACGACCGCGGTCCCGTGCTGGTCGTCGTGGAAGACGGGGATGTCCAGCCGTTCCTGAAGCTTCCGCTCGATCTCGAAGCACCGCGGCGCCGAGATGTCCTCCAGGTTGACGCCCCCGAACGAAGGAGCGAGCCGGACGACGGTCTCGACGATCTCGTCGACGCCGGTGCAGTCCAGCGCGATCGGCACGGCGTCCACCCCGCCGAACTGCTTGAACAGAATCGCCTTCCCCTCCATGACCGGAAGGGAAGCCTCGGGACCGATGTCCCCCAGCCCCAGAACAGCCGTCCCGTCCGTCACCACAGCGACGACGGACGACTTCCACGTGTAGTCGTAAACGAGCTCGGGCTGCTCGGCGATGGCGCTGCACACCTTCGCGACGCCGGGCGTGTACGCCAGGGACAGGTCGTCCTTGTCACGGATGGGCACGGTGGCCCGCACGGCCATCTTGCCGCCACGGTGCAGCGCGAACGCAGGGTCGAAGGAATCGAGGGGCTCGGCCCCGCCCTCCTGATCGGTACTGCTGTCGCTGCGAGGATTGACGATCTCCGCTGCCACTTTGTTTTACCCCTTAAGTCTTCATTGATTTGAGGGTGACCACTCCTGGTTGAGGGGTGGGCGGGCACCGCGTATGCCCAACCGCCGTGGTTGCGTACGGGCGGATACGCGACGGGCGCGCCGCACACGCGCCCTGAGCCCCGGATGAGGGGTGTAAAGAACCTTCTTACCGGACGGGCAGTGCCGAGGACGAGTACATAGTGCGAAGCTCACACTCCGATGACATGACTCATACCTGAATGTGTGGACAAGTCCCGGACATGACCTCAGAGCGCCGCACGTGCGGAGTAGCGGCAGCTCGCATCGTGAGATGCGCCGAAGATCCTCCGGCCGGAAGGGGAGATTCCCGCACAAGGTCCGGCCCTGATGGAGCCGTCCATGGTGGGTCGGGGGTCACCCGTTATCCGATTTTGACATAGCGGGTCCCCTGAAGTGCGTAGTCCGAATGGCAAGATGCCGTCATCACACGAGGTCGCGACACCCGATGGTGTGTGTTCTCGTCGACCCATCGGCAATTCCCTCACCCGCCGGAGGAACCCACCATGACCGCAAGCTCCACCCGTCGTACGACCGCCGCGCAGTCCCGGATAGCAGCGGTCGGTGCGATCGCGGTCGTCGGGGCCCTGGTCCTCACCGGCTGCGGTGACCAGACCGACAAGAGCAGCAACAGCTCGAACACGTCGTCCTCCTCGGCGCCGCTGGCCGCCAAACTCCCCTCGGACATCCGCAGTGCCGGTGTCATCAAAGTGGGCTCCGACATCGCATACCCGCCGGTCGAGTACATGGAGAGCGGCAAGGCCGTCGGCATCGACCCGGACATCGCAGACGCCCTCGGCAAGCAGCTGGGCGTGAAGGTGGACTTCCAGAACGGCAAGTTCGCGCAGCTCATCGTGGGCCTGCAGGCCAAGCGGTTCAACATGATCATGTCTGCGATGAACGACACCAAGGACCGCCAGAACGGCATCGACTCGGACACCGGCAAGAAGGTCGGCAACGGTGTCGACTTCGTCGACTACTTCACCGCCGGCACCTCGATCCTGGTCCAGAAGGGCAACCCCAAGGGCATCAAGTCCCTGGACGACCTCTGCGGCAAGGTCGTGGCGCTCCAGCAGGGCACCACCTCCGAGGGCATCGCCAAGACGCAGAGCACGAAGTGCAAGACGGATGGCAAGAAGGCCATCACGCTGCAGACGTTCGACACCGACCCCGAGGCGCTGCTCCGCCTCAAGCAGGGCGCGTCCGTCGCGGACCTGAACGACTTCCCGGTCGCGGCCTACAACGCGAAGACCTCGGGCGGCGGCAAAGACTTCGAGGTCGTTGGCGACCAGATCGAGGCCGGCCCGTACGGCATCGCCGTCAGCAAGGAGAGCACCCAGCTCCGGGATGCCCTCCAGGCTGCCATGAACGCCATCATCAAGAACGGCGAATACACGAAGATCCTGCAGAAGTGGAACGTCACGCAGGGCGCGGTGACCGAGTCGAAGATCAACGGCGGCTCCTGACCTTGCCTGACGGAACGCTGAAGGGCAGTCACCGTGACTGACACTCTCGACAAGGTCCCGGCACCGTCGGTGCCTCCGGAGCAGATCAAGGCCATCCCGGTGCGCCACTACGGCCGCTGGGTGGCCGGCGTGGCGGTCATCGCCGTCCTGGTACTGATCGGGATCGCGTTCTCCAACGCCAAGATCAACTACAGCATCATCCCCGACTACCTCACAGACGGCACGATCCTGTCCGGCGCCTGGCACACTCTGTACATCTCCGTGCTCGCGATGCTGCTCGGTCTCGTCCTGGGCGTGATTCTCGCGGTGATGCGGATGTCGGCGAACCCGGTCACCAGAACCGTGGGCTGGTTCTACGTCTGGTTCTTCCGCGGCACACCGGTCCTGGTCCAGCTCCTCCTCTGGTACAACATCTCGCTCGTGTTCCCCATCCTCAACCTGGGGTTCTACAAGAACGAGATGAACCAGGTGATGACCCCGCTGCTCACGGCTCTGCTGGGTCTCGGCCTGAACGAAGCCGCGTACATGTCGGAGATCGTCCGAGCCGGCATCCAGTCGGTGGACGAGGGACAGACGGAGGCCTCGCACGCGCTGGGCATGACACAGGGGCAGACGCTGCGCCGGGTCATCCTCCCGCAGGCGATGCGAGTGATCGTGCCGCCGACCGGCAACGAGTTCATCAACATGCTGAAGACCTCGTCGCTCGCCTACGTGGTCCAGTTCAACGAACTCATCAAGCGGGCCCAGGACATTTCCAGCACCTCGCTGGCGGTCGTCGAGATGTACTTCGTGGCGTCGATCTGGTACCTGATCCTGACCAGCGTGTTCAGCGTCTTCCAGTACTACCTGGAGCGCCGTTACGCCCGCGGTTCGTCGCGGAACCTGCCGCCGACCCCCCTGCAGCGCCTGAAGAAGAACCTCCGTCTGTTCGGTTCGTTCCGCCGCCCGGAGGTGGCCCGATGAGTGGCATCAGCAAGAGCCTCGGCAAGCCCACGAGCGGCCACCCGATGGTCAAGGCAGAGGGAGTGCACAAGTCCTTCGGTCTTGCGCACATCCTCAAGGGCATCGACCTGGAGGTGAACCCGCGCGAGGTGTTCTGCCTGATCGGCCCGTCCGGCTCCGGCAAGTCCACCTTCCTGCGGTGCATCAACCACCTGGAGAAGATCAGTGCCGGCCGGCTGTCCGTCGACGGTGAACTGGTCGGCTACCGGCAGAAGGGCGACCGGCTCTACGAGCTGAAGGAAAAGGAAGTGGCCGCCCAGCGGCGGGACATCGGCATGGTGTTCCAGCGCTTCAACCTCTTCCCGCACATGACGGCGCTGGAAAACGTCATGGAGGCGCCCCTCCAGGTCAAGCGCGAGTCCAAGGCCGTCGCCCGGGAGCGGGCGCAGCGACTGCTGGACCGCGTGGGCCTGGGCGACCGGACCGGCCACTACCCGGCCCAGCTCTCCGGTGGCCAGCAGCAGCGGGTCGCCATCGCTCGCGCGCTGGCGATGGAGCCGAAGCTGATGCTCTTCGACGAGCCGACCTCGGCCCTCGACCCGGAGCTCGTCGGCGAGGTCCTCGACGTGATGCGGGACCTCGCGGAGGACGGCATGACGATGGTCGTCGTCACCCACGAGATGGGCTTCGCCCGTGAGGTCGGCGATTCCCTGGTCTTCATGGACGACGGCGTGGTGGTCGAATCCGGCCATCCGCGTGACGTACTGACGAACCCTCAGCACGACCGCACGAAGTCGTTCCTGTCGAAGGTCCTGTAGGGAAACGAAGGTGCTGTGAAGAACGAAATGGGCCTGCCATGTCCTTCCGACATGGCTGGCCCATTTTCAGTAGCTGAAGGTATCCAAGAGCATCTGTTCAGCAGGCACGAGAACTCATGGACCCAGGAAGGGAATCAGCCCACCCAGCGGTTGTTCCACTTCCCGCCGTAGTACACCTGCCACCCTTCGTTCACCAACTCTGAACCCCGGGCGCAGAAGTCGGTCCGCTGGTTCCGCGCGTGACGGAGGGACCGTAATTGATGCCGGACCCGCCGAGTGCCGGCCTCAACCAGTCCCCCCGGGGCCTACTTCACCGCGAGCACCAGCGCGTCGGACGGCGAGCGCCACACCGGCCGGGCCTCCGCGAAGCCCTTTTCGCGCAGCACGCGCGCGTGCCAGTCGGCGGACGGGGTGTCGCCCTCGGCGTGCTCGCCGTAGATCTCGAAGCGGCGGGCGGTCGGGGCGGCGAGGGCGGGGTCCTGCGCGGCCAACTCCCACCATCCGGCCCAGTCGAGCACCCCGCTCGCCCTGGCCTGATCCATACGGGCGTGCCGCTGGGCGCGGTCGGCCGCGTTGATCCGGGGCGTGGACTCGTCGATCATGTGGTCGGCGTTCATGAAGACACCGCCGTCGCGGACGAGCTCCGCGACCTGACCGTAGAGGGCCGCGAGGGGTTCGCTGTGCAGCCAGTGGAGGGCGGTGGCGGTCAGTACGGCGTCGTACGAGTCGTACGGCAGCCGGGTCGCCCATCGCGGGTCCTTGAGGTCGGCGGTGACGAAGGAGACCCGGTCGTCGCCCGCGAAGGTGCCCTCGGCGATGGTGAGCAGCGCCGGGTCGAGGTCGACGCCGGTGCTGGTGGCCTTCGGGAAGCGGGCCAGCAGCCTGGCCGTGACGGTGCCGGTGCCGCAGGCGAGGTCGAGGACGCGCGGCTCGGGGCCGACCAGGGCCCCGACCATGTCGAGCATCACCCGGAAGCGTTCCTCACGGTCCGGCATGTACCACTCCTGCTGCCGGTCCCAGCTCTCCTGCCAAGCGTGCCAGTCGGTTCCGCCGGCGTGGGTCTCGTTGCTGTCGATTCCGGTCCCGACGGTCATGGAAGCCCCTTCTTCGTTCGTCTTCACTCGCCCGCGTAATACCCTGGAAGTGCAATCAGCCGTTACCTGACCGCACGCACGACGATAGAGCGCCCCCGTAAGGACTACAAGTGGAACTGGCCTATTACTCGGATTACGCGGTACGCCTCGTCAACACCGAGGAGCCGACCCGGGGCAAGGACTCGCTCACCTCGGTCGAGGCGGTCCGGGACCTCTTCGGAGGGAGCTCCTCGGCCGCCCGCCGCGCCACGGACGCGGACGTGACGCGCTTCCGCTCGGTACGAGCCCGGCTGCGCGCGGTCTTCGAAGCCGCGGACACGGGCGACGAGACCCTGGCGGTGGACCTGCTGAACTCCCTGCTCCTGGAATTCCCGGTGAGCCCGCAGATCTCCGGCCACGACTTCCGGGACGACGACGGGCGCCCGCTGTGGCACATGCACCTGGCGGACCACCCGTCGAACGCGACAGCGGGCTACGCGGCGATCGCCGCGATGGGTCTGGCGTTCCACCTGACGGAGTACGGCGTGGACCGCCTCGGCCTGTGCGAGGCGAGCCCGTGCCGCAACGCGTACCTGGACACGTCGACGAACCGCTCCCGGCGCTACTGCTCGGACCGCTGCGCGACCCGCGCCAATGTGGCCGCCTACCGGGCCCGCAAGCGCCTGGAGGCGGACCGGTCGGAGAGCACGGGCCTGGCGGCGCCGAGCGCCCAGCGCACGAGCGCGAGCGGCGACCGCTGACTCGACTGGTGGGGCCGATACCGGAACCGCACCTTCCCGAGGACGAGTTCCTCGGGCACGGTCCCGTAATCGGTACTGTCCCCGCCGGCGTAGGCGTTGTCACCGAGCACCCACCACCCCCCTTCCCTCCTCTCCGCCACCCGCTTCACGACCAGCAGGTCCTGCTGGAACGGATGACGCAGAACGACCACGTCACCGGGCCTGACCCGGGCCCCGTACTGCACGACGAGCCGATCCCCGTGCTGGAGCGTGGGCACCATCGAGGGCCCCGTCACCTCGGCGCCCCCGAACGGCAGCACGGCCCTCCCACGCTCGGTCTCCTGCGACAGCTCCGGCATCACCGGCACCTCCCCGGTCCATCCTCCACCAGTCCCAGTCTCACCCTGGACTTTTGTCCTAAGCCCATGGGGGCACTCGAGAAAAGACGTCTCCCACGGAGTAATGTCCCACCTGAGAAGACGATCACGAGGAAGGACAGCTCAATGCTCTCCCGCCTGTTTGCCCCCAAGGTCAAGGTCAGCGCGCACTGCGACCTGCCCTGCGGTGTGTACGACCCGGCCCAGGCCCGCATCGAGGCGGAGTCGGTGAAGGCCGTCCAAGAAAAGATGGCCGGCAACGACGACCCGCACTTCCAGGCCCGCGCCACCGTCATCAAGGAGCAGCGCGCCGAGCTCGCCAAGCACCACGTCTCGGTGCTGTGGAGCGACTACTTCAAGCCCCCGCACTTCGAGAAGTACCCGGAGCTGCACCAGCTGGTCAACGACGCCCTCAAGGCCCTCTCGGCCGCCAAGGCGTCCACGGACCCGGCCACGGGCCAGAAGGCGCTGGACTACATCGCCCAGATCGACAAGATCTTCTGGGAGACCAAGAAGGCCTGACGCAGGGCTCGTTACCAGTTCGCCACGACCGGCGAGCGGTGCACCCTCGCAGGTCAGCGAGCGTTCTGAAGGGGCTCGGCCGGACGTCCGGCTGGGCCTCTTCTGCGCCTCGAAACGCGAGACGGCGATCGACTCACCTCGAAGACGCCGCCCCTACGCCACCGCTCAGCGACGGCAGACCAGAATCCCGCCCAGGCAGGTGATCTCGAACACCCCATGCTGAGCGATGCGGTCGACCAGGATGGTGCGGGCCCGCTCGATCGTGGCCTCGAAGGGCACGTCATGCTGGTCCGCCCACGCCCGGTAGGAGGCCATGTGCGCGATGACCGGTTCGGCGGCGCGGACCGTGATGGTGCCGGGCAGTTCGATCGTCTCCACGCGGCCGAACTCCTCCCCCAGGTAGGCCGGGGCCTTCTCCAGAGAGAAGCGGGCACTTAGCGAGATACGGGCCGGGCCGCGTCCGGTGCCGAGGACATCACCCGCGGCCCGTTGCCACAGGTCGTCGAGTTCGGCCTTGTCCTGGTCGCTGTTGGTGGAGGCGATCACCAGCCCGTCACGGGCGACGACGCGGGACATCTCCCTGACCGTCTGAGGGATGTCGGGGACGTGGTACAGCATGTGCAGTGCCAAAGCGGCGTCGACGCTCTCCGTGGCCAGCGGCAGGCGGGTGGCGTCCGCCACGGCGACCGGGCCGGGGACACCGGCGAGGATGCCGGGAGCGATGTCCAAGCCCAGCAGGGCCAAATCGGGCCGGTCCTCGCGGAGCCGCTGGATGAACTTGCCGTTGCCGCAGCCGACATCGACCACACGCCCGCGCACGCCCCTCAGCTGCTCGGCGACAATACCGGGAAGGTCATAACGGGGCGCCTGCCACTGGTAGAGCGACTGGCGGGCGGCGAGATCCCGGTCGTTGCTGTAGGCGCTTCCGGCGAGGCGGCCCCGGTCGGTGACGGCGGCGGCGTGGGCGGCGGACAGTTCGGTCACGTCGGCAGCTCCGGAGGACGGGCGGCGGGTGAGGCCGCGAGGACGGCCGTGTGCTGGAGTCGTTCGCGCAGGTGTGCAGCCTGCGCGGCTCCACCGTACTGCGGCTCGCTCAGCTCCCGGCCCAGAGCGGTGAGCCGACGCACGATGCTGGCCGACATGCGCTCCGGCGCGGAGTCGAGGACGAAGCCGAGCATCGCCTCCGTGCCGTCCAGATCGCCCAGGAGCAGATGGCCGCGAGCGAGATCGACATGCGCGGCGAACAGGTCTCCCACCGACTGGTCGTCGTCCTCGGCGCTGCGGTAGAGCCGGATCGCGGTGTCCGCGCTGACGATGGCCTGCTGGATATGCTCCCGCCCACCCACCGCCAAGTGGCTAGTCCCGGCGTACGTGAACTGCTTGGCGGCAGGGAAAGCGAAGATGCCCGGCACCTCATCGGGACCCAGCATCGCGCCGCGAGAGCTCTCGGCATCCGCCAGCGCGGCCACCACACCCGCCCGGTCTCCGACTATGGCCAGCGCCCGCGCCTCCAGGCTCGCCAGCCGAGCCCCGATGCTCCCGCCCGCCCGGTGCTGACGACCTGCCTGTGCCAGCCGCGCCGCCTGCTCGTATCGTCCAGTCCAGTAGGCGATCAAGGACTCAACGGCTCGCACCCAGGCCAGCATCCCTTCATGGCCGGCAGCTTCGGCGCATGCCCGGGAAGTGCGAGCGTGTGTGGCTGCGGAGTCGTAGTCGCCCAGGTCCAGGCACACGTGAGCGGACAGGCCGCACAGGCGGGAGGCTGCGACGTACAGGTCGGTGGTCTGCCGGGGGTGCTGCCGTCCGCGCAACAGCTCGAACACCCCGTTCCGCAGTCGCTTGATCTCGACGTACAGCTCCAGCAGCGGGTGACTGACGTAGCTACGGGCGAGCCGAGCGATATCGGCCTCCAACTGCTCTACGACAAACTCGTCGGCGTTCCGCTGCGCGATGAACCGGGCGAACTCCGCCGAGTCCACGGCATCCACCGACACAGCCCCCACTGCGGTGCGCGGATGCGCCATGGGCTGCGCGGGCAGCGTCTGTTGCGCATCTGCCGGGCCGCCGCCGTTCCGTCGGCTCTTGCTGATCACAACCGCTCGGTCGAGTTCCCCTGCATCGACGCCGAACACCTGCGCCAGGTATTTCCGCGTGTACGGCACCGGGACGCGTACCTCGCGCTCGTAGCGCCCGATCTCCTTGCCCGTCTTGGTGGCACGCCCCTCCAGGGCGTTGTACTCGTCGGCCACCCGTTGCTGGGACCAGCCACGCTCGGTACGCAGCCTGATGAGCAGCGCACCGATCCCCGTGTCGCTCATCCCCTCTCCCTGCAGCACGTGAATTCTGGCCCCCATAGTGGCCCCTGGCATGGCCCCCGTGCTGGCTCCCGACCCAAACGAGCGACAGCGGTTGGCTGTTGGCCATGCCCAGCAGACTGCCCGGCGAGCCGGACACCCTCGCACCGGACCAAGCCCTCGACGGCGCCGTCGAGCACGAATCGATGCTCTTCGACCGACGCCGGACCACCCCAGGTGCCGCCCGCTCCTTCGTCGCCGAGACCCTTACCCAATGGGGCCGGACCGAACGCCTCGACGACATCCGGCTGTGCACCTCCGAACTCGCCACCAACGCCGTCCTCCACGGAGCCCCCGCAGGCGGTCAGGTCCTCGTACGCGTCGAACTGCACGCCGCCGTGCTGCGCATCGAGGTGCACGACGGCGGCAACGGCACACCCACCAAGCGAGAGGCACGGAGCACTGACGCCGATGGCCGCGGCCTACTCCTCGTATCCGCAGTGGCCGACCACTGGGGCGTGAAGGAACGCCATGGCCCCGGCAAGTGCGTCTGGGCCGCCTTCCACCACAGCGCGGTGCCCACATGCTGACGCCTGCCCACACCGAGTCCTTCAGGCCGTCCGCCGGCCTGATCGCCTCCCTGGCCACCACCACGTGGTTGGACACCACGCCGACCGGCGCCACTCTTTGCTGCCTCCTTCTGGTGCCCCAACCGCCGCGCAGCTTCTACGAGACGCCAGCCGTCATCGAGCAACGCATGCGCGCGGTCGCCGAGGCTCTGCGCCTCGGCCCCGCCACCGCGCCCCCGCCGGACATCGGGCCACGCCTGCGTCTGATCACCCCAACCGAGGTAGTCCTGCGCTTCGACGGCACCCCCTACCGCAAACGCATCCCCACCGGCCGCCCCTGGTCCCTTCTACTCGGCCAAGGAACCCCGGTGGCCCTCGTCCTGGGCCTCGACCCGCTCTCCCGCAGCGCCACACCAGCACAGATCGACACCTACCTGGACCGCGCCACGCTCCGCCAGCGACTCCTCTTCGGTCACACCCGAACCGAATGAACCCCAACCCATCCCAGGGGGACATCCCGTGACGCCCCACCCCGTCTCACCGAACACCGTCCTGGCCAACGCCCTCCACCACGCCGAGGACGTCCTGACCCCACGCATCCTGGCCACCCCGCCCGACAGGATCGTGCTGGTCGTCGGCACCCAGATCAACGGCGCCCCGCACATCGGTACCTCCCTCGTGCAGTCCCTGGCCTTCGCCATGGCCACCCGCCTGCGCGACCGCTTCGGCATCCCCACCGAAGTCCTGTTCAGCGCCCTGGACAATGCCCCCTACGAACTGACCACCGACCCGGCAAGCGGCCACCGCTACCAGCGCGCCTACGCCCAAGCCCTCGGCCACGAGGCCCTGACCGACCTCGTCACCGCCCTCTACCGACCCCTGTTCACCGCACTCTCCCGGCGCCTGGGCATCCCCTATCGGGTCGAGACCTACAGCCAGCAGCAGGCCGGCGAGCACTTCCGCCGCACCTGGCTGCGACTCCTGCCCCGCCTTGACGCCGCCCGCTGGTGGCTCGCTCCCTCCACCGGCACCCCACACCTGCGCGTCCCTTGCTCGCACCCCGGCTGCGGCTGGGCCGAGAAACACGCCGAACGCACCCGAGTCCACCTCCTCGACCGCGAGACCGCGCAAGTCGCTGCCGTATGCCTCCACCACGGTCCCTACCAGGCGACCATCACCCCAACAGCAGGCGCCTACCTCGACCTGGCCACCCTGTACCGCAACGCGATCAAGGAACTCGCTCTGTCCAACCCCCATGGGACCCTGCACGTCATGGTCAAGGGCGGCGACTGGGTCTTCGGCTCCCACCTCGTCGACGAAGCCCTCCATGCCGTCGGTCTCACCCGCGCCCAACTGCCCGCCCGATTGTTCTGCCCGCAGATCGTCACCGACACCGGCGCCAAGCTGTCCAAGTCGCTGATCCGCGAGAGCCGCGCTCCCTTGCCCGAGGGCACCGCCCACTGGATGCTCGACACCCGACAGTGGCCCGGCACCGTCGCGCAGTATGCCGAGCAAGTGCTGGCCATGACCGATACCTTCCTGTCCGACCCGCGCCACTTCTTCCGCTCGTATTCGGCCGCCGAGATCGGCCGCATGATGACTGCCCCAGCCACCAGGAGCGTTCCCGCACCATGACCGACGTCACCGCCCGCATCCGCGAACTCAATCTCTACCGCGAGTACTTCGACCTCGTCGCCGCGGGCACCAAGACCATCGAGGTGCGGGTGAAATACCCGCACCTCGCTGACCTCGCCGCCGGCGACACCATTCGCTTCCGCATCAAGGGCACCAATGAGACCTGCGATGTGAGGGTCCTGCGGGTCACCGAGTACTCCGCTTTCGAGGCCCTTCTCGACGGCGAGGGACCGGCGAACGTCAACCCGACCGCCACCCGCGAGCAGCAGCTCGCCAACATCCGCACTATCTACCCACCCGAGAAGGAAGCCCTCGGCGCCCTAGCCATCGAGATCCAACGCACTGCCGCATGATGCGACCTGAGCTGGAGGGCAGCTGCTGCCCTCCAGCTCCGGCTGCCCTGCGTACAGTGGCTCGGCCGCGAACGCACAAACACATGGCTTGCCAGGGGCGCCTGGGGCGCGGTGGCCCGTTGTGCTCGCGAAGCACTGGCCCAATCTACCCAAAGCGGCCGACGAAGGGACGTAACCGTGACTCAGCCGCAGACCGACCACCAGCCCAAAGCCCTACCTCCTGCCCTCGAATCCATGACCCTGCTGGTCGCCGCCGTCATCGTCCACGACAAGGCCACCAACCGCGTCGTCCTCCTCCAGCGCAGCCAGAACGCCAAATTCGCCCAGGGCATGTGGGACCTCCCCGTGGGCAAGAGCGAAGCCGGCGAGCCCATCACCGAGACCGCGGTGCGCGAGCTCTACGAGGAGACGGGTCTGACCGTGAAGCCCGAGTCCTTGAAGGTCGCCCACATCATCCACGGCGCCTGGGGTGTCGAAGCCCCCAACGGCTTCCTCACTGTCGTCTTCGTCGCCCACGAATGGACCTGTAAGCCCGAGAACCGCGAGCCACGCAAGCATGCCCAGGTCTGCTGGGTCGACATCGACACGATCCCCGAGGAATTCGTGGAGACCACCGCCAGCGCCCTTCACCGGTACCTCGCCGACGACCCGGGAGTCTCCCTCGACGGCTGGTGAAAGAGGCACCGATGCGACTCGACCGGTTCCCAGGGCAGGCCTCCCCAACTCGTACTCGACAACCAAGACCGGCCGCTGGCGTGTTTGGCTCACTCCCTGGCTGTGGCTACCTGGCCGCCAGCCAGGACAACGCGATGTGCCTGACCACAGCCATGCTCCGACTGCGCCAGGTTGTGAGAGCCCTACCTCGAAACGAGGCTTTTCAGACACCTTCTCGCCGGAATGCACGCGATGCAGACAAGTTCCGGAAAGCGTTCGCAAGGCAGCGAGCCATGCGATAGACACATGCCCGTTCAGGCTTGTAGCGATCGGATCAGAGGATGCGTGTGTCGAGCTCAGCCAAGCGGGGAGGCGCTGCAGCACTTACCGTCGTTGTAGCTGCTGCAAGCGGGGTCGTAACCAACGCTGCAACGAGCAGGCCCACTTGGGGCTGGTGCATAGCACTCGTGGTGCTCGTGATCGTAGGGGCCGGGCTTCAGCTGTATCTGACCTTGCGACCGAACCAGGATGGACACGTGCCCGTGGCAGCGCAGGGTGCCGGATCGGTGGCGATCGGTGGGTCATCGCGGGGCGAGAAGATAAAAACCCGGTCGAGCGGCACTGCATCGCCCTCTAGTACACCGAGTGGCGGAGTCATTGCCCAGGGCCCAGGATCGGTTGCCATCGGAGGAGACAATGAATCCTCTATCGAAACCGAGGCGTAAAGAGCACAGGGGTAAAGACAAATGCGCACCTCAAAGACCATAGCGAGCGCTACAGGAGCTGTAGCTGTCGGCAATGACAACAACGGCTATATCTTTACCGGACCAGTGACCTTTCAGAATGAGGTCGGTCACAGTAGAGCGTGGAATTCGCCTCATTCCCTGCCGCCTGAAATTCCCGACTTTACAGGCCGCAACCGAGAGATCTCCGAGATTGAAATCGGGATCTCCTCGGTAAACCGAATGGTCATACTGGTGACAGGTAAGCCTGGTGTCGGTAAAACGACACTAGCTCTACACGTAGCCTACAAGGTGGCCAGTCAGTACGAGGATGGCGCGCTCTATGCGGACCTCCGAGGGGTTGAGAGCAATCCAACACTCCCTGAGGAAATTATGGGTCGATTTCTCGCAGGGGTTGGGGTTGCTGAAGACGAGATCCCGGCGAGTAATGATGCAAGGCTGGACCGATATAGACGCGAGTTCGCCCGTCGCAAAGTAGTAATAATCCTGGACAACGCTGGCAGTGAAGCTCAGGTGCGCCCTCTTATTCCCCCAGGGGGCGAAGCCCTTGTGTTAGTCACTAGCAGGTCTAATCTGAGCGGCCTTGAGGCCGCCCATCACCTCTTCCTTGACATCTTTGATGACGACTCATCTCTGGCTTTCCTCCGCAAGACCGTCGGGGCTGAGGTTGTAGATGGTGATGTATCCAGTGCGCGCAAGGTCGGGACCCTCTGTGGCCATTTGCCGCTCGCTCTCCGGATTGCGGGAAATCGGTTGCGAACAGCAACGATGACCGATTTAGTGGAGGAGCTGACTGATCAGCGAAATCGACTGGGGGCCCTGGAAGCGGGCGACCTTGCAGTTCGCGCGGCCTTCAACCTGTCTTTTCGTAATTTAGGGAAGAGTACTAGAAACTCGCTAAAGAGACTTTCATTGGCGCCAGGAGGAGACTTCGGCGCCACTCTGTGTGCTGCGTTGAATGATTCAGACGAGCGAAGCGCAAAAAGTGTGCTCCGCAAGCTCTCTGAGGCGAATTTGATTGAGGCGTCCCCGCGCGCAGGTCGATACCGGCTTCACGACCTGATCAGGCTCTACGCCCAAGAGCAGTTCGAGCGCGACTCGCCCAAGAAGACCGCAGCTGCATCTTCTCGAATGCTTGACTGGTTGTCCTATTCTGCACTGAAGGCGAACCTCACCCTGAATGGCCAGATCGGAAGATTTGAATTCCCTTCTGTGCCCGTGGCTGAGATTGGTTCAATCGAGGAGGCAGCTGCCTGGATTGCAGACGAAGCTGCAAACGCCTCAGCAGCAATCGATTTGCTGCTGAGAGCTGGCGATACGGATAGAGCAAAGGCACTTGCCATCCAACTCTCTTTCGCTTGCGAAGTCGTTGGGGATTGGCAGGCGTGGGAGGATGTAGTGAATCGGGGAATCTCGATCACAGAATCGCACCCCGACCCATTATTCGACGTGCCGATACTCAGCTCCAGAGCGAATCTTCTGCGCTATCGGAGAGAGTTCCAGCCAGCTCTGGATTTGGCTTCAAAGATCTATCCCAGAGCGCAAGAGGCGCAGGACAAGATGCTCATTGCGAATGCCGCAAAACTTCTCGGCTGCCTACGCGTGGACGTTGGGGATGTAGCAGGGGCACAGCCGCTACTTGAAGAGAGCCTTTCACTAAGCAGAGAGCTTGGGCTGCGCCATGAAATGGGACAGGCTCTCTATAACCTGGGGACGGTACACCGGGCTTCCGGGCGCGCTCACGAGGCTATTGAACACTTCAAACAAGATCTAGAAATCTGCATCGAGGTTGGTGATGCGTCAGGTGCGGCCGAGACAATGAACACACTTGCACTAACCCATATGGAGATTGGCGAATTCTCCAAATCTGAGAGCTATCAGCGCGAAGCGCTAAAAATATTCGAGAGTGTCGGAAACCCTCACAAGGTGAGCATGGTCTGCAACGACCTTGCTATTAGCCTGAGACATCAGCATAAAGCGCAAGAAGCGCTTAGCCTACACCTTGAAGACATAGAGCGATCTCGCGCATGTGGAAATGTGTCCGGGGAAGCACTCGCGAAAGCGAACGCGGCAGTCCTGTTGGTGGAGCTCGACAGGGATGCGGAGGCTGAGCGACTTTTTGAGCAGGCCGTTTCGGTGCTCAGCGCTCTTGGGGATGAACTCCGGCTTGCTCGTACTCTGCTGGGACAAGTTCCGATGCTCTTCAAGGCAGGGAAGGCAGACCTTGCCCTGGATGCAGCCAACAAGGCAATCGAAGTCTTCCTCAGGCATGGGGAAGTGAGAGACGCGGTGAGCGCCCACGAGAACCTCTCACTTGCTTTTAAGGAAATAGACGAGAACGAGCGAGCTCTTTTCCATGCTGAAGAGGCTATGCGAATCGGAGATGGGGTTGTATCTCCCTATCTTCGGGGTGCTTCATGCCTTGCAGCAATGATTATATGTGACGATTTGGATCGTCCTGATCTCGTCGCAAAGTACGTAACTGAGTTACGTACAATCGCCGATAAGTACCCCGAGATGGTCTCGCACCTCCGGAAAGAATACGAGGGCGAAGGGTGGGCCGTCCCCGACGATTCGATTGGCGATGGAGCCGCTGAATAGGACTCGCCGGGACGCCTCATTCACGGCAAGCCCAAGCCAAGACTCATTCCCGAGAGTGCTCGCTCCTGACACGGTGGTGCGTGTCGGCCACCACTCACGGACCGCTGGACTTGGCCTACAGAGGCACAGGCGTCATGGGTCACAAGACCGAACACATGTGCCTGGACAGCCGAACCGTTCAAGTTCAGCGCACGCTGCCCTGCACGGCTTTCGGGGTGTGGATGGCGTCGCCGACACCGACCAGCCAGCCGCCGCACAGCTGAAGGCCACGCCGCTTTACGCACCGAGGTAACTGTCATCCCGCACGTCAGAGTTCCAGAGCGAACTGGCCAGCAGCCCTGCAGTCCGCACACAGTCCGCAAGACACCCAATCAAGACCGTCGCCCCCCATCACCACCCATCACCAAAAGGCCAGGTCAGCGGCCCACAGGGAAGATCCCCGCAGGTCACCGACCCGGCCCATTACTAGGAGACCAAGAAGGCCTGACCCTTGGTCATGCCGCTCGACCTGAGCCCTTCTTGGGTCGCGTGGTCTTCCTTTCCGCACCCGGTCCGCAGGCCGCCGAGAACGGCGTCCATGTCGGTCCGGGTGCGGTCTTCTTCGCCCGGCCACAGGTGCGCGTAGATCCGCAGTGTGATGACGGCGGACGCATGGCCGAGGACGAGCTGGACCTGCTTGACGCTCGCTCCGCCCCGGCAACCGGTCACCGCTACCAGCGCGCCTACGCCCAGGCCCTCGGCGAACAGGCCTTGACCGAACTCGTCGGCGCCCTCTGCCACGTTCACCGCCTTGCCCCGCCGTATGGGCATCCCGAACCGCGTCGAGACCTACGCCCAACAGCAGGCCGGCGAGCACTTTCGCCGCGCCTGGCTGCGGCTCCTCCCCCGCCTCGACGGAGCCCGCTGGCGGCTGGCCCCGTCCACCGGTACCCCGCGGCGATGGGGAGCTCCAGTCCTAGGCGTCTGACGCCACCATCCCGCGTCGGTCGTCGACTTCCTCGGCGCCCCGGAAGACGTCCCGGTCGACAGCACCACTACCCACAATCAAGTGGTTGGTGCTAGCTTCATTAGCACCATGTTGCTGCGTTTGGACAAGCGAGACACTCGCCCCCTGCACGAGCAGGTGGCAGGCGCCGTCCGCCGCGCCATTGCCGAAGGTGAATGCCGGCCGGGGGATCGTCTGCCGTCGGCACGTGACCTCTCCCAGGCGCTGGACGTCAATGTCAACACCGTCCTGCGGGGCCTGCGCAGCCTCCGGGACGATGGCCTGCTGGAGTTCCGCAGGGGCCGGGGAGTGACCGTGGCCGAGGGCGCCGACCAGCGGTCGGGTCTGCTGGACCGAGTCCATGCGCTGATGGCCGAGGCTGCACGCCTGGGCTACAGCAGGACCGAGCTCATCGAGATGATCAGGGGGATACCGTGAGCGACCGCACAAGGGCCGAACATGGGGCGCGCTGGGGCACCGTGGCATGGACGGCGGGCACCGCGGCTTTGATCGCCGCGCTGCCCTGGGCCGCGAGCGGACGGCTGCCGGACCGGCTGGCCACCCATTGGAGCCTTGGGCGGAGTACACCTGACAGCTCGATGCCCGTCTGGGCCGCGTCTCTCTTCCCGACCCTGATGTGGGTGGTGCTGGCAGCAGCCGTGGTCCTCGCGCTACAACGGGGCGGAGAAGCCGCACGTACGGCGTGGCGACCGTGGACCACCACCGCGCTGCTGTCCGGAGGCGTCCTGCTGTGCGGCGCTCAGGCGTCTGTCGTCCGTTCCAACCTCGACCGTACGGACTGGCATCAGGCGCATCAACCGACCCCGTGGCTTATTGCCACCCTCGTGGCGACGGTTGTCGCAGGAGTCGCCGGATGGCTGGTGAGCACGCGCGGACGGACCGCTACCACTACCGCTACCGTCGGACCTGACCGTCGTGAAGAACCGGCCCTGGAGATCCCCGAGGGGCAGCGTCTGGTGTGGTTCTCCCGCACCGCCAACCCCTGGCTACAGCTGCTGGCGGCCGCAACCGGCCTGGTCGCCATTGCCGCGGTCGTCGCCCTTGTCAGTGGCCTTGCCGCCCCCGGCCCGTTGTGGGCACTGTTCACCCCGTTCACGCTCGCATCCCTCGCACTGGCCGGCTGCACGGCGGTGCAGGCGCGCGTGTCGGAGCAGGGCCTGGAAGTGGCGTTCGGCCCGCTCGGCTGGCCGGTGCGGCACTGGCCGACTGCGGACATCGAATCCGCCCGCGCCGAGAACCGCACACCCGCACAGGTCGGCGGCTGGGGTTACCGACTCAGCGGCCTCGGCACCACGGTCATGCTGCGCAGCGGAGAATGTCTCGTCATCCGCACGCGGGACAAGGGAAAGGAATTCGCCGTCAGTGTCGACGACGCCGAGCGCGGCGCGGCTCTGCTGAACGCACTGAACACACCTCAGCCTGGCTGAACAACTGCCGTCAAGATTACGGGCGTACCGACCCACTACGACTGGCTACCTCACTGTGTGCAAGGGCACCAAGGACACGACCTCCTGCGCACCGTGGCAGAGCGTCTCCGGCCGCTCGCCCGGCCACAGGGGCCACGTACGACAGTGGCACCTTCGCTGTCAGTGGCCCGTGCCATCCTGATGACATGACCGTGGAGGATCTGGTCCGGCTACGCCGGGCACGCGACCAAATGGACCGCGAGTACGCGGAGCCACTGGACGTCGCCGCGCTCGCGCGCACCGCGCTGATGTCGCCCGGGCACTTCCAGCGCAGTTTCCGCGCGGCGTACGGGGAGACGCCGTACAGCTATCTGATGACCCGCCGCATAGAGCGGGCCAAGGCCCTCCTGCGCCGCGGCGATCTGACGGTCACGGAGGTCTGCCTCGCCGTGGGCTGTACGTCGCTCGGTTCGTTCAGCTCCCGCTTCACGGAGCTCGTCGGCGAGACCCCGAGCGCGTACCGGGCCCGCCCGCACGACCACGGGGCCCCGATCCCGCCCTGCGTGGCCCAGCGCCTCACCCGCCCGGCCCGCCGCCGCAATCCGGAAGCGGAACCGGGCTCGCGCCTCTAAGTTGAAGACCATGGACCTGAAACTCTCCCAGTGCTTCATCGCCGTGGACGACCACGACAAGGCGCTCGCGTTCTATCGGGACGTCCTGGGCCTGGAGGTCCACAACGACGTCGCGTTCGAGGGAATGCGCTGGGTGACGGTTGCCTCCCCGCTCCAGCCGGACGTGGAGATCGTCCTGGAGCCCCCGGACGCGAGCCCGGACGCCTCTCCCGCCGACAAGCAGGCCATGGCCGAGCTCCTCGCCAAGGGCGTGCTGCGCGGCGTCATCTTCTCCACCGCCGACTGCGACGCCCTCTACGAGCGCGTCCGTGCCTACGGCGCCGAAGTCCTCCAGGAACCGATGGACCAGCCGTACGGCGTCCGCGACTGCGCCTTCCGCGACCCGGCGGGCAACCTCCTCCGCTTCAAAGAACGCCCACGTGCCTGACCCCGGCTACCGTCACGTCGGCCCCGCCGACCTCTTCACCACCGGCTCCGCCGGACACGCCGGACACGCCGTCCCACCGTCCCGAAACACTGCGAGCCCGGAACGTCCTGCCGGCCCCGCACGTCCGAGGAGTCACCCATGACGTCCGCGCGCCCCCGCGTCCTCTACGTCAGTGACCTGGCCTATCCGGCCAAGGGGCGGCGGTACTGCGACGAGGACATCTTCCTCACCTCCCGGCTGCGCGAGGAGTTCGACGTCGCCGTGTGTCACCCCCTCGACGCGGCCGCGCTGATGGACGGCTTCGACGTCGTGGTCGTACGGAACAGCGGGCCGGTGCTGCACTACCAGGCGGAGTACGACGCGTTCCGCGAGCGGGCGGTCACGGACGGCGTACGTGTGTACAACCAACTGTCGGGCAAGGGGGACATGGCGGGGAAGGGGTACCTGCTGGAGCTGACCGCGGCCGGCTACCCGGTCATCCCCACCGTCGACCGCGCCGCCGATCTGAACCGGTTGCCGGAGGTCGACACATACGTCGTGAAACCGAAGCTGGGGGCGGACTCCATCGGCCTGGAGTTCGTACCGCGCGACCGACTGACCGAACTGTCGTACGACAACCTCCTCGTCCAGCCGCGCATCGACTTCCGCTACGAGGTGTCCTTCTACTTCGTCGACCGCACCTTCCAGTACGCCCTCTACGCGCCCCGCCCGGACGAACGGTGGGCCCTGGAGCCGTACGAACCGAGCGACGAGGACCGGACATTCGCGCAGCGCTTCGTCGACTGGAACGACATCGCGTACGGCATCCAGCGCGTCGACGCCTGCCGGGCCCCTGGCGGCGAGCTGCTCCTCGTAGAGCTGGAGGACCTCAACCCGTATCTGTCCCTGGATGTCCTCTCCCCCGACACGCGGAACACCTTCGTCGCGCGCGTGACAACGTCGTTGCGCGGACTGATCGGGCAGGAGACGGTGCGAGCCGTAGACGGCGTCTGACAGAGAGCGGGAAACGACCCATGGCCGAAACCATCCGGTGGACCTACGCCTTCATCGACCGGCCCAGGAAGGACTTCGCCCGGGCCTGCGACTTCTGGACCGCCGTCACAGGCACGAAGCCGTCCGCACCGCGCGGCGACCAGGACGAGTTCGTCACCCTGTTGCCGGACGGAACGGACCCCTGTCTGAAGGCGCAGGGCATCGACACGGGCGAGGGCGGCGCACATCTCGACCTCGCCGTCGAGGACGTACCGGCGCTGGTGGAGTCGGCCCGGCGGCTCGGCGCCGAGGTCGTCGCCGACCACGACGACGAGGGGTGGGCCGTGCTGCGCTCCCCCGGCGGCCAGTTGTTCTGCGCGGTCGGCCGGCACGGCGAGTCGGCACGGCCACCCGTGATCCAGGGACCGACCGGCGCCACCAGCCGTCTCGACCAGGTGTGCGTCGACGTGCCACCCGCCCGCTACGAGGCCGAAGTCGCCTTCTGGAGCGCCCTCACCGGATGGGAGTCCCGCCCCGGGGCGCTCCCGGAGTTCCACCTGGTCAAACCGCCCGCCGGGCTGCCCGTCCGCATCCTCCTGCAACGCCTCGGCACGGCCGGCCCCGCTTCCGCACACCTCGACCTCGCCTGCTCGGACATCGAAGCGGTCCGCGCCCACCACGAAGGCCTCGGCGCCACGGCCGTCAGCCGCGGGGCGCGCTGGATCGTCATGCGGGACCCGGTCGGCGGCACGTACTGCCTGACGGGCCGCGACCCGGAAACGGGCGGTCTCCCGGCCCAGGCGGAACTCCTCGCCCCCGGGCCGCACGGCCCTTCGGGACCCGGTGCCTCGGTGAGCAGTGGATGAAGCCCTCCTCCTGGAGGCTGCGTCCCCTCAGGATTCGTCCGCGACGGACTCCTCGGGATGGTCCCGGGGGTGGACCTGGCGGACCTGGTGGGTCTGGTGCCCTCGGCCGGCCCTGGCCCCGGACGGGTCGGCGTACGCCTCGCACTTCGGGTTCCGGCATGGCCCGGGGCCCCAGACGGGGACGAACGCGCCCAGCGTCTTGTGGCGCCGTACGACCGTGGCGACCGGCTGCTTGCAGACGGGGCAGACATGCTCATCGGTGCCCATGTCTTCAGGGTAGGGCGGGAGAGGGCTCAGCGCTTCCGCTCTACGCCGGAGACCCGCTACGGACGTCGGGACTGCCAGGAAGACTGTCAGGACACCCCGAACTGCGGTTCGCGCCACATCGGCCACATCCGCGGGCCGTCCGGCAGGTCGAGGGGGGCGCCGGTGAGGTCGAAGCCGAGACGCTCGTACAGCTTGCGGCTGTCGGCGTTGCTCGCCTCCAGATAGGCGGGCACGCCCTCGCGGTCGCAGCGGTCGAGGACCGACCGGACGAGCGCGGTGCCCAGGCCCTCGCCCTGCCGCTCCGGCGCCACGCCGATCATCCACAGGTACTCGTGGGCGCGGCCGACGGGATGGATCCCGGCGGTCAGCCGGCCGATCAGCTCGACGCGTTCGTTGTCGGGGCCGACGGCCTCGCGCAGCCGTACGGAACCGTCGTCCTCGTCCTCGGCGTGGTCGGCGTGGTCGGCGTCGGCGGGCACGGACAGCCACAGTGCGCAGGCCGTGCCGTCCTCCGTGACGTCGATGCGGCCCTCGGCGAGCACGATGTCGACGAACACCCCCATCAACAAAGGGTGCCTGCTACGACGGCGCGCCGCGTCCGGAAAGACCCAACCGCTCACCGGGTCGTCCTGGAACGCCTCGTCGAGCAGCCGGGTGACCAGCTCGCGATCGTCCTCGCCCGCCGTCCGGATCGCCACGTCCATATCCCGCCCCTTCGCTTCAACTTCCCTTGATCGTAAGGCCATTGCAGCCCAGGCCCTGCCGCGGGGGCCCGGAGGAAGAGTGGCTCGGGAAAAGAGGGGCGGGCCCCGCGCGCCGTGGGGATGCGCGGGACCCGCTCCGGCCGGAGCCCGGGGCCGTACGGAGGTCAGATGCCGTACGGCCCCGGCGGCCCCGGGGCTTCAACCGCCCTTCCCAACGGGTTGAACGGTTTGAAGGGGCTGACGGTTCAGTTGTTGCGCCGCGTCACGAACTCCGCGAGCGCGAGGAGGCCGCCCGCCGCCTCCGGGTCGGGGACCGCCCGGGACAGCTCATGCATCGCCCGGGACATCCGGTCGGCCGCCTGGAGCTGCGCCCAGTCACGGCCGCCCGCCCGCTCCACGGCCAGCACCGTGCGCTCCAGATCCCCTTCCACTTCCGTGTACGGCACTCCGTACAGCTCGGCGAGTTCCGTCGCCGCCGGGGTGCCGGAGGCGAGCGCGGCGACCACGGGCAGGGACTTCTTACGGGCGACGAGGTCCGCCCCGGCCGGCTTGCCGGTGCGGCTCGGGTCCCCCCAGATCCCGATCACGTCGTCGATCAGCTGGAAGGCGAGCCCGGCCTCCCGGCCGAACGCGTCCAGCGCGTCGACGTCCTCGTCGTCCGCCCCCGCGTACAGCCCGCCGAGCGCGCAGGCGCAGCCGAGCAGCGCGCCCGTCTTGGCCTCGGCCATGGCGAGCACTTCGTCGAGGGTGACCTCGGCGGGGCCGAGCTTCTCCATGGAGGTGTCCGCGTGCTGCCCGGCGCACAGCTCGACGACGCAGGACGCGAGCCGGGCGGCAGCGGCCTGGGACGCCGGGTGCGGGTCCTCGGCCAGCAGCCGCTGAGCGAGCGCCTGCAAGGCGTCCCCCGCGAGGATCGCGTCGGCGTCGCCGAACACGGTCCACGCGGTGGGGCGGTGTCTGCGGGTGGTGTCCCGGTCCATGACGTCGTCGTGCAGCAGCGTGAAGTTGTGGATCAACTCCACAGCCGCCGCCGCCCGTACGGCCGTCGCATGCTGCCCGCCGAGCGCTGCGGCGGCGGTGAGCACCAGGGCCGGGCGGATCGCCTTGCCCGCGTTGCCCGCCGCCGGGGTACCGTCCGCGTGCTCCCAGCCGAAGTGGTAGAGCGCGATCCGGCGCATGGAGCCCGGCAGCGAGTCGACGGCCCTGCGCAGCTCGGGGTCGACGGACGCCCGGGCGCGCTCCAGGATGCCGGCCGCCTCCAGCCCGTCGAGCGGACCGGGCGGGACCATCCGTTCCATGGGCCCGCCATCCGTAGGCCCGCCATCCAAGGGCCTGCCGATGGGGCTGCGCCCGCCACGGGGCCCGGCCGGGCTCTGTCCCGTCCCCGGTGTTCCCGCCCGGTCGGGCGGGAACACGGCGGCCGGTGTCGGGAAGGTCATCGCCAGCGACCGATCTCGACGTTCTCCAGGATGCCGAGGGCGTCCGGCACGAGCACCGCGGCCGAGTAGTACGCGGTCACCAGGTAGGAGATGATCGCCTGCTCGTTGATGCCCATGAAGCGCACCGACAGGCTCGGCTCGATCTCGTCCGGGATGCCCGCCTGCTGCAGGCCGATGACGCCCTGCTCGGCCTCGCCGGTACGCATGGCGATGATCGAGGTCGTACGGGTGTCGCTGACCGGGATCTTGTTGCACGGGAAGAGCGGCACGCCGCGCCAGGTCGGGATGCGGTTGCCCGCGATCTCGATGCTCTCGGGGACGAGTCCGCGCTTGTTGCACTCGCGGCCGAACGCGGAGATCGCGCGCGGGTGGGCGAGGAACAGTTTGGTGCCGCGCCGACGGCTGAGCAGCTCGTCCAGGTCGTCGGGGCTGGGCACGCCGTCGTGCGGCTGGAGCCGCTGGTCGTACTCGCAGTTGTTGAGCAGTCCGAACTCCCGGTTGTTGATGAGCTCGTGCTCCTGGCGCTCCTTCAATGCCTCGACGGTGAGGCGGAGCTGCTGCTCCGTCTGGTTCATCGGCTGGTTGTAGAGATCGGCCACGCGCGTGTGCAGGCGCAGGACGGTCTGGGCGATGCTCAGTTCGTACTCGCGCGGCGCGGCCTCGTAGTCCACGAAGGTGCCGGGGATGTCCGGCTCGCCGGTGTGGCCGGCCGCGAGGTCGATCTCCTTCTCGCCGTACTTGTTGGTGCGCTGCTCCGGAACCGCGCGCAGCTGTGTGAGGTGGGTGCGTAGGGACTCGGCGCGCTCCGCGACCTGTTCGAGGTCCTGGCGGGGCAGCGTGAGCACGGTGACCGCGGTGACGGCGCGGGCCGTGTACTCCCAGATGGCGTCCGGGTCGATGAGCGCCTGCTCGCCGAAGTAGGCGCCGTCGGCGAGGACGCCGAGGACCGCGTCGTCGCCGTACGGGCCCGTGCCGATCTTCTCGACCTTGCCGTGCGCGAGCAGGAACACCTCGGCGGACGGGCTGCCGAACGAGGCGAGCACTTCGCCAGGTGCGAACTCCCGCTGCTGGCAGCGCTGGGCGAGCTCGCCGAGCACCTCCTGATCCTCGTACGACCGCAGGACGGACAGCTCGCCGAGCTCCGCGGGGATGACCTGCACACGGTCACCGGTCTTCACGAACGTCACACGGCCGTCGCCCACGGAGTAGCTGAGCCGCCGGTTCACTCGGTACGTGCCACCCTGCACGTTCACCCACGGAAGCATGCGCAGCAGCCATCGTGAGCTGATCTCCTGCATCTGGGGTGCGGACTTGGTGGTGGTGGCCAGGTTCCGCGCGGCCGATGTGCCGAGACTCTGCTGCGGCTTGCCCTGACCCGCACGGACCTCTTCGCCTACCGACATGAAAATTGCCCTCCCGGTCGTGCACTGATCTGCGCCGACCAGCCTTCCATCACGGAGCGTGTCGGTGCTATTACACGAATGAGCGGGAATGGATCACGGGGGGATTGGGCAGAGGGCACGCTTTTGTCGATCGGCCCCGACTGTTCGATGCCGCGATATCGAACAGTCGGGGCCGTCGCCATCGAACAGCGCGGTGCCGTTGCGGTCGGGAACTCCACGATCCGGCCAACCGTTTGACGCGGTGACGGACGACGACAGGAGACGGCAATGGCAGGCTTCCTGGACCGCGCCAAGGAGCAGGCGCAGCGAGGGCTCACACAGGGCAAGCAGAAGCTCGACGAGGTGCAGGCCCAGCGCGCGGGTAACGACCTCCTCAAAAGACTGGGCGCGGCGTACTACGCGGAGCGGCGCGGCAGCGGCTCCCCCGCCGCGACCCAACAGGCCCTTCAGGCCCTGGAAAGCCACATCGCGGCGAACGGAGACGCGTTCCTGCACTCCTGACAAGCCCCACAGGCCCCACAAGTCCTACCGCCCTACGAGCCGAACGCGCCGCGAACGCGCTGGTCGGACGTGCCCGCACCCCTGACCGGATCGGCTCGCACGCCGTACGAACGACTGAGCCGGAGTCTCCAGTTCCGGGTACAGCTGCCGTACGAGTCGGTCGCGCCCGGTGGCCGGCGTGCAGCGCGAAGGAGGCGGTCATGGCCCCACCCATGTCCGCGGGCAGTTTCCTCAACCGCCTGAGGGAGGAAGGCGTCACCGTCGTCGAGATCGGCGACTGGGAGCATCACAACCGCAATCACAAGGGTCCGTGGGGTCCGGTGCACGGCGTGATGATCCACCACACGGTGACCTCGGGGAGCGAGCGCACCATCGACATCTGCCGCGAGGGCCGCTCGGACCTGCCCGGTCCGCTGTGCCACGGCGTCATCACCAAGGACGGCGTCCTCCATCTCGTGGGGTACGGCCGGGCCAACCACGCGGGCGCGGGCGACGACGACGTGCTGCGCGCCGTGATCGCGGAGAAGGCGCTCCCGCCGGTCAACGAGGCGAACACCGACGGCAACCGCCTCTTCTACGGCTTCGAGTGCGAGAACCTGGGCGACGGCAAGGACCCCTGGCCCGAGGTCCAGCTGGAGACCATCGAGAAGGTCGCGGCCGCGGTCTGCCGCCACCACGGCTGGACGGAGCGCTCGGTCATCGGCCACCTGGAATGGCAGCCGGGCAAGGTCGACCCGCGCGGCTTCACGATGGCCTCGATGAGAGAGCGCGTCCGCGACCGCCTCAAGTGACGGCCGGACGCGGGGCGGCTGCCCGCATACCGGACAGCTGTCCGACAATGGTGGGGTGCCCAGCCCCCACACTCCGGATACTCCGAAACGCCGGGACACTCCGGACCGCCCGGACACCCCGCTCGTTCCCGGCGTCCCCGACGCGCTCGACCTGACCGATCTGCGGCCGCGACTGCCCTCGCCGCTGCACCCGGTCACGGACGAGCGTTTCGCGCGCCACGGCGTACGGCTGGTCCTCAAGCGGGACGATCTGATCCACCCGGATCTGATCGGCAACAAGTGGCGCAAGCTGGCCCCGAACCTCCGCGCGGCGGCGAGCCGCACGGTCCTCACCTTCGGCGGCGCGTACTCGAACCATCTGCGCGCCACGGCCGCCGCGGGCCGCCTCCTCGGGCTGACGACCGTGGGGGTGGTCCGTGGCCAGGAGCTGGCCGACCGTCCCCTCAACCCCTCGCTGACCCGGTGCGCGGCCGACGGCATGCGACTCCACTTCGTCGACAGATCGACGTACCGCCGCAAGACCGAGCCGGAGACACTGGCCGCCCTGCTGCGCTCGGCGGACGCCGAGGACGCGTACGTCGTCCCCGAGGGCGGCAGCAACTCCCTGGCCGTACGTGGCTGCCAGGAGCTCGGCGCGGAGTTGCGCGGGCACGATGGTGTCGACGTGGCCGCCCTGGCCTGCGGCACCGGCGGCACCCTCGCGGGCCTGGCCGCCGGACTCGCCCCCGACCAGCGGGCCCTGGGCATCCCGGTCCTCAAGGGCGGCTTCCTGAGCGCCGGCATAGGCGCCCTCCAGGAGTCCGCCTTCGGCGGCCGCCGCGGCGCCTGGAGCCTCGACGACCGCTTCCACTTCGGCGGCTACGCCCGCTCCACCCCCGAACTCGACGCCTTCGCCCAGGATTTCGAGCAACGTCACGGCCTGCCCGTCGAGCATCTCTATGTCGCCAAGATGCTGTATGGACTTGTCGCTCTGGTGGAGGAGGGGGCGTTCGCGCCGGGGACGACGGTGGCGGCGGTGATCACCGGAGCACCCTTCTGACCCTTCGTGCGGCGCCTCAAGCCGCCTCCCGATAGGCGGCCGCTTCCTCCAGGTCCAGGCGTCTGAGCAGCGTGCGCAGCATTTCGTCGTCGATGTAGCGGTGGTCGCGGAGCTTCACGAAGACCTCGCGCTCGGCGCTGATCATCTCGCGGGAGAGGCGGCGGTAGGTGTCGTCGGCGGTCTCCCCGGTCACGGGATTGACGGCGCCGAGCCGCTCCCAGACCGCGTTGCGGCGGCGCTCCAGGACCGAGCGGAGCCGGTCGGCGAGCGGCGGGGGCAGGGCGTTGCGCTCGTCGGCGAGGAGCTCGTCGAGGCGCCGTTCCGCGGCCCGGGACGCCTGCGCCTGGGCGTTCGCCTCGGCGAGCGTCTCGGCCTGGGGGTCGCGGCCCGGCAGCTTCAGGAGGCGGATCAGCGGGGGCAGGGTCAGTCCCTGTACGACCAGGGTCCCGATGACGGTGGTGAAGGTGAGGAAGAGGACGAGGTTGCGGTCGGGGAAGCCGGCGCCGCCGTGCACGGTGAGCGGGATGGAGAAGGCGATGGCCAGCGAGACCACGCCACGCATTCCGGCCCAGCCGACGATGAACGGCCCCTTCCAGGTGAGGGTCTCCTCGCGCTCCCGGATGCGTGCCGAGAGGATCCGGGGCAGGAAGCTGGCGGGATACACCCACACGAACCGGGCGGCGACCACTGCCAGGAAGACGGCCACCGCGTACCAGCCGACGGTGGCGCCCTCGTACTGGCCGAGGCCCTTGAGGACGACCGGCAGTTGCAGACCGATCAGGGCGAACACCGCCGACTCCAGGACGAACGCGACCATCTTCCAGACCGCCTCCTCCTGGAGCCGGGTCGCGAAGTCCACCTCCCAGGCACGGTGTCCGAGGTAGAGCGCGACGACGACCACCGCGAGCACCCCGGAGGCGTGCACCTGCTCGGCGATCCCGTACGCGACGAAGGGGATCAGCAAGGAGAGGGTGTTTTGGAGAAGTGCCTCCTCCAGGTGGGTGCGCAGCCAGTGGATCGGCACCATCAGGACGACGCCGACGGCGACACCGCCGACCGCCGCCAGCAGGAACTCGCGGATGCCGCCCGCCCAGGTCGCGCCCTCCCCGACCGCCGCGGCGAGGGCCACCTTGTAGGCGGTGATCGCGGTCGCGTCGTTCACCAGGGATTCGCCCTGCAGGATCGTGGTGATCCGCGAGGGCAGCCCCACCCGGCGCGCCACCGCAGTGGCCGCGACCGCGTCCGGCGGCGCCACCACCGCCCCGAAGACCAGCGCCGCGGGCAGCGGCAGGCTCGGCACGATCAGGTACGTGGCCCAGCCGACGACCAGCGTCGCGAAGAGCACGTACCCGACCGACAGCAGCGCGATGGGCCGCAGATGCGCCCGCAGATCGAGGTACGAGCTGTCGGTGGCCGCCGTGTACAGCAGCGGGGGCAGCACGAGCGGGAGCACGACCTCGGGGTCGAGCTCGTACCCGGGCACTCCAGGGACGTACGAGACGACCAGGCCCGCCGCGACGAGCAGCAGCGGCGCCGGTACCGGGGTGCGGCGGGCGAGCCCGGCGACCGCGGCGCTCCCCGCGACCAGCAACAGCAGTGGCAAAACGTGCATCGTCTTCCGCCCGCCCTCATTTTCGCGCGGCATCCCGCACGCCCGACGTAACCTGGCAATCATGAAACAGTGCACGCATGCCGACGAGCTGCAGCACCCCGAGCCCGAGCCGTTGAGCGAGACCTGCCTGGAGTGCCTGGCCGCCGGTACGCACCCGGTGCAGTTGCGGCTGTGTCTGAGCTGCGGGCACCTCGGCTGCTGCGACTCCTCGCCGCTGCAGCACGCGACGGAGCACTTCAAGGAGACCGGACACCCCGTGATGCGTACCTTCGAACCCGGTGAGAGCTGGCGCTGGTGCTTCGTCGACCATGTCCTCGTATGACGCGTCGACGGCATACTGATACGACCCGTGGATCACGTACGCGTGTGACCCTCGGTCCGGACGGTTCGACCGTCTGACGCCTGGGTACGTCAACCCGGCGCACGCTCTTCCTATTTGGGGCCGCAGACCCCTAGCCACTGTCCGTACTCATAGGCTTACTATGAGTGACAGCAAGGGGCGGGGTCCCCAGGACAGGAAACTTGGGAGCGCGGTAGCGTCACCGCTGAACCACCTAGCGCGTTACCCCCGGGGGGCGACCCTCGGCCCCGAAAGAGCTCGAATGAGCTTGTACCACCTTGGAGGTGAGGGTGTCCCAGATCGCAGGCGAGCCCGCGACGAAGGACTTCGTGGAAGTCCGGCTGCCGGCCGCGGGTGCCTACCTGTCGGTGCTGCGTACGGCCACGGCCGGCCTCGCGGCGCGTTTGGACTTCACCCTCGACGAGATCGAGGACCTGCGCATCGCGGTGGACGAGGCCTGCGCAATCCTGTTGCAGCAGGCCGTCCCCGGCTCGGTGCTCAGCTGTGTCTTCCGGCTCATCGACGACTCGCTCGAGGTGACGGTCTCCGCCCCGACCACGGACGGTCACGCTCCGTCACGGGACACGTTCGCGTGGACCGTCCTGTCGGCGCTCGCGGGCAAGGTCGACTCCACCGTCGCCGAGGACAAGACCGTTTCGATCAGCCTCTACAAACAGCGCGGCGCGGGACCCGGGCCGGCGTGAGGAACGGGGACGGGCCGGTGCGGGACGAAGAGCGCGGCACACGGGAGCTTCCCGCCGGGCGTGTCAACGGGCTCGACGGGCCGCGGCACGCGGTGGATGGCGTCGACGGCATCCCCGAACAGGCCCGGCCGCACCCGGAGGACGGCGCAGCGTCCGAGAATGGGGGTTCCCCCGGTTCAAGCGAAGCCGAGAGCTCGGGGGAGACGCCGGTCGACGAGGAAGAACAGGAGAAGCTCTCCGGCCAGGACGACGGGCAACGGGATCCGGAGGGTGCCGCGCGGAGCACGTCCTCGGAAGGACGGCGGCTGGTGACGGGCGGGACTATGAGCGAGCACGAGCAACACGACAAGCCAGGGGTGCAGAGCGTGCAGGGCACGCAGCAGGGGCCGAGCGCCCAGCACATCCAGCACGACCCGCAGGACCGCAGCGGAGCGCGAGCGATGTTCATCGAGCTGCGCAAGCTGCAGGACGGCAGCGCGGAGTACGCGGAGCTGCGCAATCAGCTGGTCCGCATGCACCTGCCGCTCGTCGAGCACCTCGCGCGCCGCTTCCGCAACCGCGGGGAGCCGCTGGACGACCTCACCCAGGTCGCGACCATCGGCCTGATCAAGTCGGTCGACCGCTTCGACCCGGAGCGCGGCGTCGAGTTCTCGACGTACGCGACCCCGACGGTCGTCGGCGAGATCAAGCGGCACTTCCGCGACAAGGGCTGGGCGGTACGGGTGCCGCGGCGGCTGCAGGAACTGCGCCTGGCCCTGACCACGGCGACGGCCGAGCTGTCCCAGCAGCACGGGCGCTCCCCCACGGTCCACGAGCTGGCCGAGAAGCTGGCCATCTCGGAGGAGGAGGTCCTGGAAGGCCTGGAGTCCGCCAACGCGTACTCCACGCTGTCCCTGGACGTCCCCGACACGGACGACGAGTCCCCGGCCGTCGCGGACACGCTGGGCGCGGAGGACGAGGCCCTGGAGGGCGTCGAGTACCGCGAGTCCCTCAAGCCGCTCCTTGAGGACCTCCCGCCCCGCGAGAAGCGGATCCTTCTCCTCCGATTCTTCGGCAACATGACGCAGTCCCAGATCGCCCAGGAAGTCGGCATCTCCCAGATGCACGTCTCCCGCCTCCTGGCCCGCACCCTCGCCCAGCTGCGCGAGAAGCTGCTGGTGGAGGAGTAACCCGACGCCGCGAGCAGCACGTGGTGAGGTGCGCGCCACCGGAGGCTCGCGTCGGATCTACTCGGATCTAGTTGGATCTAGTTGGATCTAGTTGGATCTAGTTGGATCTAGTTGGGACCGCCGGGGACTACTTGGGGTCCTCCACGCGGCCAGGGCCGCGGATGCCCAGCGCGCGGGTCGTTTCGGCGTTCACGAGCAGGACCAGAGCGGTGATCGCGACCACCGCGAGCACGATCCCCGCGGGGATGGCGATGCTGTCGGCCTGGAGCAGGTTGTAGGCGACGGGCAGGGCCATGATCTGGGTGATGACCGCGGGGCCCCGGCTCCAGCTGCGGCGCAGCAGCAGACCGCGGGCGGCCAGCAGGGGCAGCAGCGCGAGCACGATCAGCGTCACGCCCCCGGTGACCGCCTGCTGCCGGTCGTCCGGGTCCCCGGTGAGACCCAGTACGAGCATCCACGCGCCCCCCACGGCCAGGGCGAGCCCCTCCAGCGCGGCCAGCGCCGCCGCGGCGGTCAGCCGCCCGGGGCGGGGTTCCGCGGTGGGGGTGTCGGAGGTGGGGGTCTGCTCAGCGCTCACCCCTGAAGGGTAGCCCTCGGGTACGGGCACACCGCCGGACCCCGGCCGCTCGCCTGCCGCTCGCCTGCCGCTTCCCGACCGCTTCCCGGCCGGCCTCCGTGGACCGGCCTCCTCACCGCCTCCCGCACCTCACCGTGTCGAGACTCACGCCCCGATCTCTTACCTGATCCCTAACTCGGTCTGGGACGAGTACCCCTCGGTAGGTACGCTGCTTCGCATGCGTGCACTTCTCGTGGTCAATCCGGCAGCAACCACCACAAGTGCGCGCACGCGCGACGTCTTGATCCACGCGCTGGCGAGCGAGATGAAGCTCGAGGTGGTCACCACCGAGTACCGCGGGCACGCCAGGGACCTCGGCAGGCAGGCCGCGGAGAGCGACGACATAGAACTGGTGGTCGCGCTCGGCGGCGACGGCACCGTCAACGAGGTCGTGAACGGCCTGCTGAACAACGGCCCCGACCTGGACCGCCTGCCCCGCCTCGCCGTGGTCCCCGGCGGCTCCACCAACGTCTTCGCCCGCGCCCTGGGCCTGCCCAACGACGCCGTGGAGGCCACCGGCGCCCTCCTCGACGCGCTCAGAGAGGACCGCGAGCGCGCGATCGGCCTCGGCCTCGCCGCGGGCACCCCCGGCACCGAGGACGAAGCCGTCCCCTCCCGCTGGTTCACGTTCTGCGCGGGGCTCGGCTTCGACGCCGGGGTGATCGGCCGGGTCGAGCAGCAGCGCGAGCGCGGCAAGCGCTCCACGCATGCCCTGTATTTGCGCCAAATGGTGCGTCAGTTTTTGGACGAACCTCACCGCAGACACGGAATGATCACACTGGAGCGCCCCGGCCAGGACCCGGTCACCGATCTTGTCCTGTCCATAATCTGCAACACCTCACCCTGGACGTTTCTCGGCAATCGTCCGGTGTACGCGTCGCCTAAGGCTTCGTTCGATACCGGGCTCGACGTACTCGCTCTCAACCGCATGTCGACAGCCGCGGTTGCCCGGTATGCCACCCAGTTGCTCACTTCGTCCCCCGAGCGTGGTCCCCACGGCAAGCACGCCCTCTCCCTGCATGACCTGACCGACTTCACCTTGCATTCGAAGGTGCCGCTCCCCCTCCAGATGGACGGCGACCACCTCGGACTGCGCACCAGCGTGACGTTCACAGGCGTACGCCGTGCACTGCGTGTGATTGTGTGAGCGGAAGGCCTCAAAGTCCTTTCACTCGAACGTTTAGACCAGGGTCCACCCCATGGAAGTACGGCTGTGACCTAGTCGACACCGAGGAATCAAAAAAAACTTTCCGGTAGGGGTTGTATCCGCCGCCGAGGTTTGCGAGTCTCTACGTGGCGATCGGGACGGCCCGCAACATCGGCCCCACAGAGAGCCAGAACCCCTCCTCAAATCACAGGACCACGTCAGGGAAACCTGGCAGTCGGCCCTTCACTTGTTGAGGGATTCGTGAAAGCGTTCACATTCACAAGCAACGTGCATGTAATACCAAGGAGAGGTAGCAGCCATGGACTGGCGTCACAACGCCGTTTGCCGCGAGGAAGACCCCGAGCTCTTCTTCCCCATCGGCAACACCGGTCCTGCGCTGCTGCAGATCGAGGAAGCCAAGGCCGTCTGCCGCCGCTGCCCCGTCATGGAGCAGTGCCTGCAGTGGGCGCTTGAGTCCGGCCAGGACTCCGGCGTCTGGGGTGGCCTCAGCGAGGACGAGCGTCGCGCCATGAAGCGCCGCGCCGCCCGCAACCGGGCTCGTCAGGCCACCGCCTGACACCCCACCCCGCACGAGCCTGAGCTTGGCGGCGCGTACAGCGAGTACGCATCTCCCGCCCCCGAGCCGCAGCGCGCAGTACCCCCGATGCGCATAGCAACGTAAGCAGAGGCCCCGGACCGAAAGGTCCGGGGCCTCTGTCATGTGCCAGCGGGGGCACGGTTACGTACTACTCGTTCGCTACTTGTTCGCCCGTACCGGGATGTCCAGGATGACCTGCGTACCGCGCTCCGGGGCCGCCACCATGTCGAACGTGCCCCCCAACTCCCCCTCCACCAGGGTCCGTACGATCTGCAGGCCGAGATTGCCCGAGCGGTGCGGGTCGAAGCCCTCCGGGAGGCCGACTCCGTCGTCCTGGACGGTGACCAGCAGGCGGGCCTCCTTGCTGGTGCCGCCACGGACCGCCGAGACCTCGACCGTCCCCCGGTCGCCCTCGCGGAAACCATGCTCCAGCGCGTTCTGCAGGATCTCGGTGAGAACCATGGAGAGCGGGGTCGCGACCTCGGCGTCCAATATTCCGAAGCGACCGGTGCGACGCCCGATGACTTTGCCGGGCGAGATCTCGGCGACCATCGCGAGCACGCGGTCGGCGATCTCGTCGAACTCCACCCGCTCATCCAGGTTCTGAGACAGCGTCTCATGCACGATGGCGATCGAGCCGACCCGCCGTACGGCCTCCTCCAGGGCCTCCCGGCCGCGCTCCGACTCGATACGCCGGGCCTGCAGCCGCAGCAGCGCCGCCACCGTCTGGAGGTTGTTCTTCACCCGGTGGTGGATCTCCCGGATGGTCGCGTCCTTGGTGATCAACTCGCGCTCGCGGCGCCGCAGTTCGGTGACATCGCGCAGGAGGACGAGGGAACCGACGCGGGTGCCCTTGGGCTTGAGCGGGATCGCACGCAGCTGGATCACCCCTTCGCTGCTCTCGATCTCGAACTCGCGGGGCGCCCAGCCGCTGGCGACCTTGGACAGGGCCTCGTCCACCGGGCCGCGGGACGGAGCGAGTTCTGCCGTGGTCACGCCGAGGTTGTGGCCCACCAGGTCGGAGGCGAGGCCCAGGCGGTGGTACGCCGACAGCGCGTTCGGAGAGGCGTACTGGACGATGCCGTCCGCGTCCAGACGGATCAGCCCGTCGCCCACCCTCGGCGAGGCGTCCATGTCGACCTGCTGGTCGGGGAACGGGAAGGCGCCCGCGGCGATCATCTGGGCCAGATCGGACGCGCTCTGGAGATACGTCAGCTCCAGCCGGCTCGGGGTGCGCACGGTGAGGAGATTGGTGTTGCGCGCGATGACACCGAGGACGCGCCCCTCCCGCCGTACCGGAATGGACTCGACCCGTACCGGAACCTCTTCCCGCCACTCTGGATCGCCCTCGCGCACGATCCGGCCCTCGTCGAGCGCGGCGTCCAGCAGGGGGCGCCGACCGCGTGGGACGAGGTGACCGACCATGTCGTCCTGGTACGAGGTCGGGCCGGTGTTGGGCCGCATCTGGGCCACGGAGACATACCGGGTGCCGTCACGCGTGGGGACCCACAGCACGAGGTCGGCGAAGGAGAGGTCGGAGAGCAACTGCCACTCCGAGACCAGCAGATGCAGCCACTCGAGGTCGGAGGCACCGAGATCGGTGTGCTGGCGGACGAGGTCGTTCATGGAGGGCACATGTGCGAGCCTACCTGGGGCTTTGACCCCGGCCCGAAAACACCCGCGGGCCGCGGCGCCTGGGAGGGACCCTCAACCCTCCCGGCACCGCAGCCCGGAGCAGCAACGGCCACGGGGTGTGCGGTCCCGCCGGCCGAAGGAGAGGACCCGGAGCAGTCAGGGCAGAGAGCACCGGTTCCTCGGTCCGCCTTCCTGTGCGGGGAAGACGGAGGCTTGTTTGAATCAACCCTTCGGTCGATCCATTGCTTTACCTGCACATTGTGGACTAGACCATCTGTCACGTCCATGCGTCGGCGGATGTTTGTTGTTGTCTCTTTATCGAACTTCCAACAGCATCCACCACGCAGACTAGCCCGCTTCGGCCCCCGGTGGGGGCCGGATCGACTCATGAGTGGGGCCGAATGAGGGGCATGGCGGTCATGGACGTCACGGCCGGGGCCAGATCGTCATGGCGAGTTCGGCGAGGGCCTCCAGCTCCGCCCGGGTGGCCCCGTCGCGGGCCTGCTGGGACATTCCCTGGATGAGCGCCCCGGTGTGCCGGGCGAGGGCCGCGGCGTCGGCGTCCGCGGGCAGTTCGCCCGCGGCGATGCCCGCCCTTATCCGGCTCTCGAGGGCGCCGATGTTGGCATTGCGCCGCGCACGCAGGGACTCCTCCACCTCGGGAGTCGTGCAGTTGATGGCCGCGTGGATGACCAGGCAGCCATGCGGGTGGCCCGGGTCCGTGTACTCGATCGCGGCCTCGCGCAGCGTCCGCTCCACCGCGCCGCGAACCGTGGGCTCCTCGGTGAGGGCGCGTTCGCCGAACGAGCTGTACTTCGCGCCGTACTCGCGGACGACCTCCTCGAAGAGCGACCGCTTGTCACCGAACGCCGCATAGAGGCTCGGCGCACCGATACCCATGACACGGGTGAGATCGGAGACGGAGGTCGCCTCGTAGCCGCGCTCCCAGAAGGCGAGGATCGCCTTCTCCAGCGCGGTCTCGCGATCGAAGGAACGCGGACGACCGCGCCGTTTGGCCTGCCCGCTCACTTGTCTGTCCACCCGCTTGTCCACCCGCTTGTCCACCACAGGGTGGATTTTATAGCGGATACTAGAGAAATGTCGGCAGCCCGTTGTACGGTTTTTCTGTAGCAACCACTATGAAAATGTGGAGGGGGAGCCGGTATGGACGTGTTCGCGGGTAGGACGGCACTTGTCACAGGTGGCAGCAGGGGCATCGGGCGGGGCATCGCCGAGCGGCTGCGGCGGGACGGCGGGCGCGTCATCTACATATCGTCGGGGCTCGCACGCAGCGCGGTGATGCCCGACAGCGCCGCCGGCTTCCTGAACGGGAGCGAGGAGGGCTGGGCGGACGGCCCGGCGCCGTGTCCAGGCCTGGCCGGCAGCCCGGCGGTCAGCGGGTCTCCGTCACCTTCGCCAGGGCGCGCGGCGCGTCCGGGTCCTGGCCGCGGGCGATGGTGACCTCGTAGGCCAGGAGTTGGAGCGGAAGGATCTCCAGGATCGGCTGGAGCTCTTCGGGCACGCCCTCGGTGGGCAGGACGAATCCGGCCGAGGCCTGTTCGACCTGGGCCCTGGGGCCGATGACGACGAGGTCGGCGCCACGCCCTCGCAGCCGGTCGAGCACGGGCTGGAGCGCCTCGCCGCCCTTGCCGTCGGTGACGACCGCGATGACCGGGGAGATGTTGTCGACCATGGCTAGGGGGCCGTGCAGAAGATCGGCGCCGGAATAGGAGAGGGCCGGGATGTAGCTGGTCTCCATCAGCTTGAGGGCGGCTTCCTTGGCCGTGGGGTAACCGTAGCCGCGTGAGGTGATCACCATGCGCTCGGCGAAGCGGTAGCGGGAGGCGAGGGTCCGCACCTCGTCCTGGCGGGTGAGGAGATGCTCGGCGAGATCGGGCAGCGCCTTGGCCGCGACGCCGTCGCCGCCGTGCAGTCCTTCGACGAAGAGATAGAGGGTGAGGAGGGAGGCCGTATAGGTCTTGGTGGCGGGAAGGGCCTTCTCGGGTCCGGCCAGGATGTCGAGGTGGTACTCGGAGACGGCGGCCAACGGCGAGTCCGGGTTGTTGGTCACCGCGAGCGTGATGGCGCCGGCCTCGCGGGCGGCCCGGGTGGAGGCGACCAGGTCCGGGGAGCCGCCGGACTGGCTGACGGCGATCACCAGGACGGCCAAGCGGTGGAGCTCGGTGCGCCGGAGGGCCGCAGGAGGGCCGCAGCAGGGCTGCCGAGGGGTCATGGGTGGACCATCTTTGCTAGATTGGTCTACACCACACGTGCTCCCCACGGTTCCCGGCGAGCCCCTCTCCAGATCGGCAGGCCCAGCGTGGAAGTTGTCATCGTTCCGGACGCCAAGGCGGGCGGCGAGCTGATCGCCGAGGCCATGGCGCAGCTGCTCCGGCGCAAGCCCGACGCCCTGCTCGGCGTGGCCACCGGCTCGACCCCGCTGCCCATCTACCAGGCACTCACGGCGAAGGTGCGCTCCGGTGCCGTGGACGCGTCGCGGGCCCGCATCGCGCAGCTCGACGAGTACGTGGGGCTGCCCGCCGAGCATCCCGAGTCGTACCGTTCGGTGCTGCGGCGCGAGGTGCTCGAACCGCTCGGCATCGGCATGGACGCGTTCATGGGGCCGGACGGCACCGCCGAGGACGTCGCCGCCGCCTGCGAGGCGTACGACAAGGCGCTGACCGAGGCCGACGGGGTCGACCTCCAGCTGCTCGGGATCGGGACGGACGGGCACATCGGGTTCAACGAGCCCTGTTCCTCGCTGGCCTCCCGCACCCGGATCAAGACGCTGACCCAGCAGACCCGGGTCGACAACGCGCGGTTCTTCGAGGACGACATCGAACAGGTGCCGCACCACGTCATCACGCAGGGCATCGGAACCATCCTGGAGGCCCGGCACCTGGTGCTGCTCGCGACCGGCGAGGGCAAGGCGGACGCGGTCGCCGCGACCGTGGAGGGGCCGGTGGCCGCGGTGTGCCCGGCCTCCGCGCTGCAACTCCACCCGCACGCGACCGTCGTCGTCGACGAGGCCGCCGCGTCCAAGCTGAAGCTCGCCGACTACTTCCGGCACACCTATGCCAACAAGCCCGACTGGCAGGGGATCTGACGGCGCGGACACGGACTGGCACGGGCCGGAGCGGACCGGCGTGGACTGGCATGAACTCGCACAGTCCGGCATGGACCGGCACAGACCTGCACGGACCGGCACAGACACCTGAAGGTGCCGGGTCTCCCACAGGGGGCCCGGCACCTTCACATGAACGGGGCTACTCCCCCGCGACCGCCTCCGCGACCGCCTCCGCGGCGCCCTCCCCCACGATGACCTCCGCCGCCGCCCGGCCGCACACCCTCGCCGCGCCGTGCGTCGCGATGTGGAGGGCGCCCCGGGGCGGGGCCTGCGGGATGCCCATCTCGACTACGACCGTGTCTGGGCGTTCCCGCAGCAGCGTGTCCAGGGCGGCCGCCATCCACGGGTGCCGGTGCTCGTCGCGGACCACGGCGACGATCCGGCGCCGCCCGGCCGCCTCCAGCACCGCGCGCCCCGCTTCCTCCCCCGCGAAGCCGCCCGTCCGGGTGCCGGGGAGCAGGCGGGCCAGTTCCGCGGCCACGCCCCAGGGGGTCTCGTCACCGACGGCGATGTTCGCCGCCGGTGTGAACGCGGCGACGTACGGGGGTTCACTCACCGGTTCGTACGACCGGGCGTGCGACGGCGCGTACGTCAGCGTCAGCGCGCGCCGGGCGGCGACGAGACCCACATCGGTCCGCTCCTCCCCCGCGTCCAGGGGGGTGGCGGCCGATGAAGCCGTAGCCGTCCAGCGGGCCAGACTCCGTACCCGCTCCGCCGCGTCCGCGAGGCGCTCCTCGGGGAGTTCGCCGGTGCGGACCGCCGTGACGAGGGCGTCGCGGAGCCGCCGTACCGTCTCCTCGTCCGCGAGGCCGCCGCCCACGCAGATCGCGTCCGCGCCGGCCGCGATGGCGAGGACGCTGCCCCGCTCGATGCCGTACGTCGCGGCGATGGCCTGCATCTCCATGCCGTCGGTGACGATGAGGCCGTCGTAGCCGAGTTCTTCGCGCAGCAGCCCGGTGAGAATGCGGCGGGAGAGGGTGGCCGGACGGTCCGGGTCCAGGGCCGGGACCAGGATGTGCGCGCTCATCACGGCGCGCGTGCCCGCGGCGATCGCGGCCCGGAACGGGGCGAGTTCGCGGGTCTGGAGGACCGACAGCCCGGCATCGATGCGCGGCAGCGCGTGGTGCGAGTCGACCGCCGTGTCGCCGTGCCCGGGGAAGTGTTTGGTGCAGGCGGCGACGCCCGCGGACTGCAGACCGTGGACGTAGGCGGCGGTGTGCCGGGCCACCAGGTCGGTGTCGGCGCCGAAGGACCGTACGCCGATGACCGGGTTGTCGGGATTGGAGTTCACGTCCGCGGACGGGGCCCAGTTGAGGTTGACGCCACAGGCGGTCAGCCGGTGGCCGAGTGCCGAGGCCACCTCCCTCGTCAGGTCCACGTCGTCGACCGCGCCCAGGGCGTGGTTGCCGGGGTAGGAGGAGCCGGTGCGGACCTCCAGGCGGGTGACGTCGCCGCCCTCCTCGTCGATGGCGACGAGGACGTCGTCGCGCTCCGCCCGCAACTGGGCCGTAAGGGCGGACAGTTGTTCGGGCGAGGCGATGTTGCGGCCGAACAGGCCGACGGAGGCGAGCCCTTCGCCGAGGCGGCGGAGCAGCCAGTCCGGGGCCGTGGTCCCGGTGAAGCCGGGCTGCAGGACGGTGAGCGCGTCGCGCGTCAGGCCGTCGTTTCCCGAAGGGGACGCTGTCGTACCACTGGCGAGTGTCGTCATCGGGTGGCGTTATCCCTTCACGGCGCCCGCGGTCAGCCCCGCGGCCATCTTGCGCTGGACGATGAGGAAGAGGACGACGATCGGCACGGCCATCATCGTGGAACCGGCCATCATCGGGGCGTACTCGGTGCCGTGCTTGGTGGTGAAGTTGCCGAGCCAGACGGTGGCGGTCTGGTGCTTCTGGCTCATGAGCATCAGGGCGTAGATGTATTCGTTCCAGGCCTGGATGAATCCGTAGACCGACGTGGCGACCAGGCCGGGGGCCAGCAGGGGGAAGACCACCCGTATGAAGGCGCCGGTGCGCGAGCAGCCGTCGACCATGGCCGCCTCCTCCAGCTCCTTCGGGATGTTGACGATGAAGCCGCGCAGCGTCCACACCGTGAAGGGGAGGATGAAGGTCAGGTAGGTGATGATCAGGCCGGAGAGTTTGTCGTACTGGTTCAGGTCGTTCAGCAGCAGGAAGACCGGGATGATCATGGCGACCAGCGGGACCATCTGGACCGCCAGGATGCCGACGATCACGATCTTGCGGCCGCGGAAGGCGAACCGGGAGATGGCCAGCGCGGCCAGCATCCCCACCACGACACCGATCACGACCACCGCAAGGGACACGATCAGGCTGCGGCCCACGGGGCCCCAGAAGTCCGCGATGTCCAGCGCGCGGCGGAAGTTGTCGAGCGTGATCCCCGTGGGGAACAGGCTCGGATCGGGGTCGATGGCGTCCTTGGCCGGCTTGAACGCCGTGTTCAGCATCCAGTAGACGGGGAAGCCCGCGGTGACGAAGACGAGGAGGCCGAGGAGGTTCCAGCCGAGCTTGGACTTCCGCCGACCGCCGGCCGTCGCGACGGTACTCATTCGACCTCTCCGATCTTCAGCATCTGACGCATGTAGACGGCGACCACGCCCAGCAGCAACACCACGGTCAGCAGGGCGATCGCCGACCCTTGCGCGTAGTCGTCGACCATGAACGCGCGGTCGTACGAATAGGTGAGGAGCAGTTGGAACTCGGCTTCCGGGTGGCCGCCCCGCATCACGAAGACCTGCGGGAAGACGCCCATGTCCCAGATGACGGAGAGCGTCGTGAGCATCACGACGATGGGTTTGAGGATCGGGAGCGTGACGTAACGGAAGACGCCCCACGCGCCCGCGCCGTCCAGCCGGGCCGCCTCCTCCAGTTCCTGCGGCACCTGTGTCAGCCCGGCGCTGAGCGCGATGACGACGAACGGCACCGCGCCCCACACCACCAGCAGCATGATCACGGCCAGCCCCTGGGGGCCGCTGGCGAACCAGTTGTGGCCGATCATGTCGACGCCGGGCAGCTTGCTCAGCAGCGCGTTGAGGATGCCGTAGTCCGAGTCGAAGAGCCACTTGAAGACGGTGGTGGCCACGATGATGGGCATGCCCCAGCTGGCCACCAGCACGATGTTGACGAGCGTCTTGACCCAGCCCGAGACGCGCTGGAGGAGCAGCGCGATCAGCATGCCGGCGACCATCGTGAAGACGACCGACCCGCCGGCGAAGACGATCGTGCGGACGACGACGGTCCAGAACTCGCTGTCCCCCAGCACTGTGCCGAAGTTGTCGAAGCCGACCCACTCGGCCGGCTGGAAGCCCCACAGCTGGGACTGCCCGAACTTCTGGAAGGAGAGGGTGACCATGCGGACCAGGGGATAGCCCATGACCAGCCCGAGGATCAGCAGACAGGGGGTGAGCAGGACCCAGGGGACGGCGGCGCCGCCCGAGACCCGCTTCCCGCGTGGTCGTCGCTGCGGCGCGGGCGGTGGCGGTGCCTGCCGCGGCGGCGGCACCTTGGCAGGGGTGGTCGTGTCTGCGGCACTCATCGCGCGCTCCTCAGCGATCCCTCAGTTCGTACGAAGGCCAAGCCCCGCACGGGGTCGTACGCGGGCGAAACCCGCACGGTCGTACACGGGCGAAACCCGCAGGGTCGTACACGGGCGGGGCCCGCCGCACCGTCGTACGTGCGTGAAACCCGCACGGTCATATGCGGCCGGGGCCCGCACCGTCGAACACGGGCAGGACCCGCACCGTCGTACCCGAGCAGGGCCCGCACGGGTCATACGCGGCCCGGGCCACGCGCGGTCGTACACAGGGGCGAGCCCGGCACGGGTCGTACGCGGTCCGAACCCGGCACGGTCGGTCGTACACGGACGCAAGCCCCCCGGGTCGTACCCCGGCGGAACCCGCCCGGGTCGTACGCGGCCCAGGCCTCGCTCGGCTGTACGCGGCCGGGCCCCGCACGGTCCGTACGAGAGGCAGGACCCCGTCCCCGAGCGCGCCTCGGCAGGACTCCGAAGCCCCCCGAGAACGCCCCCGGCAGGAAGCGGGGGGCGCCCCCGAGCACGCCCCCCGGCAGAACCCCGAGGGCACTCCCGAAATCCCCCCGAAAGCATCCCGGAAGCACCCCCTGGTCCCACAGGGCCCTGCGCTCAGCTCACTTGGTGTTGATGACCTTGTCGATCGCGGCGTCCGCTTCCTTCGCGGCGGCCTCGACCGACTTCTTGCCGGTGCCGATGCTCTGCAGCATCGTCTGCAGAATCTGGGCCTTCTCGACCTGGCCCCAGCCCGGCGCCATCGGCACGAACCAGTTGGACTCGGCCGCGGTGGCCGGGACGACGGTCGCCGGGTCGTTCTTGAGGGTGGCGAGGTCGGTCTTGTTGTTGGGCAGGTTGCCCTTGGCCATCAGACCCTTCTGGCCGGTGGAGCCCGTGAAGGCGTTGATCCACTCGGCGGCGAGCGCCTGCGCCTTGGACTTCACCGGGACGGCGAGGTCGGAACCGCCGAGGAAGACGGGGATGTTCTTGCCGGACGGGCCGGGCATCACGAAGTTCTCGAGGTTGCCCTTGAGCTTGCCGGTCTTGTCGGCCTTCGGGTCGGCCGCGCTCGCACCCTCCCACGCCGCGCCGAAGATCATGGCGGACTTGCCCTGGCCGTAGACGATGTAACGGTCGGACTCGTCCTTGGTCTTGTCACCGTGCATGTACTTGTCGACGACCGTCTTGAAGTCGTTCAGCCCCTTCAGGGACTCGGGGGACGACAGGTTGCCCTTCCACTGGCCGCCGTCCTCCTTGGCGATGGAGCCTCCGGCGTCGTAGACGAAGGACATCGCGGCGTACCAGTCACGGGTCGGCTGGTACCAGGCGCTGAACTTGCTCCCCTCCTTCTTCTGGATCTTGTCCAGGTCGGAGATGAGCTCCGTGTACGTCTTCGGCGGCGTCTTGACACCGACCGAAGCCGCCACGTCCTTGCGCCAGTTGCCGACGCGGCCACCGGCGTAGTACGGCACGCCGTAGGTCTTGCCGTCGTACGTCACGGAGGCCTTCAGGCCGTCCAGCCACGCGGCCGAGTTGTCGAGCTTCGAGGCGTCGATGGGAGCGAAGGCGCCCTTGACCATGTAGCCGAGCATCTCGGTGTTGCCCATCTCGACCACGTCGGGGACCTTGTCGGTGGCGAGGACCGCGTCGAGCTTGGTGTTCTTGTCCGGCCAGCCGTAGTACTCGTGGTTGATCTTGACGCCCGGGTGCGCCTTCTGCACCGCCGCGTCGGCGGCCTTGACCAGCTCGGGCCAGTTGTTCTGCGCGTCCACCGTGAGCCAGACGGTCAGCTCCTTGGCGTCCGCACCCTTGTCCGAGCCCCCGGACTTGTTGTCACTGCCCCCGCACGCCGCGATGGAGACCATCATGCCCGCGATACCGATCGCGGCTGCCAGCTTCCGCTTCACGCCACCCTCCTCAGGGATGCCACAAACCCCCCTGCCCACCGCGGTGACACACGCCGAATCGCTGCCGAGTACTGCCCGTGGGACTGGGACTGGACCAATGGTGTAGACCAGCACGGGGAGCTTGGCCTAGACCTAGAGGGGTGTCAAGGGTGTGTAAGCCCGGCTGACCGTCCGTTATCGGACCTACATATGCAAGGACCTTTAAGTAGGTAAGTCGCATAAATGGCAGGACCTTTCACGGCCCATCGCCGCCCCACCGCCGGCCCATCGCCACCTCGCCGCCGCCCCGGCCGCCGCCCCGCCCCTCCCCCTTCTCCGCGTGATGGACTAGACCAACAGGTGCGCCGACGGTATATAGAGGGGATCACGGAGCGTGCGGGGGACACTCACACACGAAGCCGTGCCACGATGTGAGCCGTGACCGATGGGATGTCGGTCGCTTCGGCACCCGGAGCCGGGAAGGCAGAGCATGAGCACCGACGTCAGCAGTGCGGAGAACGAGGGTGGGGCCCCCATCCGTACCGCGCGCGTGCCCAAGTACTACCGCCTCAAGAAGCACCTGCTCGAGATGACGGAGACACTGCCGCCCGGCACGCCGGTACCGCCCGAGCGCACCCTCGCCGCCGAGTTCGACACCTCGCGCACCACCGTGCGCCAGGCCCTCCAGGAACTGGTCGTCGAGGGTCGCCTCGAACGCATCCAGGGCAAGGGCACCTTCGTCGCCAAGCCCAAGGTCTCCCAGGCGCTCCAACTCACCTCGTACACCGAGGACATGCGCGCCCAGGGCCTGGAGCCCACCTCGCAGCTCCTGGACATCGGCTACATCACCGCCGACGACACCCTCGCCGAACTGCTCGACATCTCGCCCGGCGGGCGGGTGCTGCGCATCGAGCGGCTGCGCCTCGCGAGCGGGGAGCCGATGGCCATCGAGACCACCCACCTCTCCGCGAAGCGCTTCCCTGCACTGCGCCGCAGCCTGGTGAAGTACACGTCCCTCTACACCGCGCTCGCCGAGGTGTACGACGTCCACCTCGCCGAGGCCGAGGAGACCATCGAGACCTCGCTGGCCACCCCGCGCGAGGCCGGCCTGCTCGGCACCGACGTCGGCCTGCCCATGCTGATGCTCTCCCGGCACTCGATCGACCGGCAGGGCGAGCCGGTGGAGTGGGTGCGGTCGGTGTACCGGGGCGACCGCTACAAGTTCGTGGCGCGACTCAAGCGCCCGCAGGACTGACAGGGGCTCAAGCGCCCGCAGGACTGACAAGGGTTCAAGCACCCGCAGGACCAACAGCGGCTCAAGCACCGGCAGGGGGTGCGTACCGCCATCCCCGAACCATCGTCATCCGGACCCTCGTCGCGTCGGCGGGCGCCACGGGCCGGTCCCGTGCTCGCCCTCGCCCAGCGGCCGCAGCCGCTGGGCCGACGCCGTCGACACCGGAAAGACCCTGGCCATTCGCGGACCGAAATCCGGGCGAGGGGTTCCGTTCGCCTGACGCCGTCGCCTAGATTGCCTGCGCGTTACACAGGTGACCACTGAGGGGATGGAGCCGCCATATGTCAGACGCGCCTGAAGTGAAACCACCGGTGGTGACACCGGTCCGCGGAGTGATCGCTCTCTGCCTGCTCGCACCCTTCATCGCGATGCTGTGGGTCGGCTCCTACGCCAAAACAGACCCCGCCTTCATCGGCATCCCGTTCTTCTACTGGTACCAGATGCTGTGGGTGCTCATCTCCACGGCGCTCACGATGACCGCGTACAAGCTGTGGCAGCGCGACCAGCGCGACCGTGCCTCTGCCAAGGGTGGTGCCGGAGCATGAAGGACGGCGTGAACGGCGTCGCACTCGGCGTCTTCATCTTCTTCTTCCTGGCCGTCACGGTCATGGGCTTCCTGGCCGCGCGCTGGCGCAGGGCCGACGACGAGCACAGCCTCGACGAATGGGGCCTGGGCGGGCGGTCGTTCGGAACCTGGATCACCTGGTTCCTGCTCGGCGGCGACCTCTACACGGCGTACACCTTCGTCGCCGTACCGGCGGCGGTCTACGCGGCGGGCGCGGCGGGCTTCTTCGCCGTGCCCTACACGATCCTCGTCTACCCCCTGATCTTCACCTTCCTCCCCCGCCTGTGGTCGGTCTCCCACAAGCACGGCTATGTGACGACCTCGGACTTCGTACGCGGCCGCTTCGGCTCCAAGGGTCTGTCCCTCGCCGTGGCCGTGACCGGCATCCTCGCCACCATGCCGTACATCGCGCTCCAGCTGGTCGGCATCCAGGCCGTCCTGGACGTGATGGGTGTGGGCGGCGGCGACAACACCAACTGGTTCGTCAAGGACCTCCCCCTCCTCATCGCCTTCGGCGTCCTCGCCGCGTACACCTACTCCTCGGGCCTGCGCGCCCCGGCAATGATCGCGTTCGTGAAGGACACCATGATCTACATCGTGATCGCGGTGGCCATCATCTACATCCCGATCAAGCTGGGCGGATTCGACGAGATATTCAAGGCGGCGAGCGACAAGTACACGGCGGCGGGCGCCGGCGGGCTGGTCCCGGCCGAGGCGGGCCAATGGACGTACGCCACCCTCGCGCTCGGCTCCGCGCTCGCGCTCTTCATGTACCCGCACTCGATCACGGCGACCCTGTCCAGCCGCAGCCGTGAGGTGATCCGCCGCAACACCACGATCCTCCCCCTCTACTCCCTGATGCTGGGCCTGCTCGCGCTCCTCGGCTTCATGGCGATCGCGGCCGGAGTGAAGGTCAAGAACAGCCAACTCGCCATCCCCCAGCTCTTCGAGAACATGTTCCCGGACTGGTTCGCGGGTGTGGCCTTCGCCGCCATCGGCATCGGCGCACTCGTCCCCGCCGCGATCATGTCCATCGCGGCCGCGAACCTCTTCACCCGCAACATCTACAAGGACTTCATCAAGCCGGACGCGACCCCGCAGCAGGAGACCAGGGTGTCGAAACTGGTCTCGCTCCTGGTGAAGGTGGGCGCGCTGGTCTTCGTCCTGACGATGGACAAGACGGTCGCGATCAACTTCCAGCTCCTGGGCGGCATCTGGATCCTGCAGACCTTCCCCGCCCTGGTCGGCGGCCTGTTCACCCGCTGGTTCCACCGCTGGGCGCTGCTCGCGGGCTGGGCGGTCGGCATGCTCTACGGCACGCTCGCCGCGTACGGGGTCGCCTCGCCGACCCAGAAGCACTTCGGCGGCAGCTCGAAGGAGATCCCCGGCATCGGGGAGATCGGCTACATCGGCCTGACGGCATTCGTCCTGAACGCCGCGGTGAGCGTCGTCCTCACCTTCGCCCTGCGCGCCTTCAAGGCCCCCGACGGCATCGACGAGACGTCTCCGGAGGACTACACGGCGGACGTGGGCGACCCGGGCGTCGAGGTCGAACTGCCCCCGGCCACGGCCGGGTCGGCCCACTAGGTTCTTCGCCTTCGAACGCAGGTCGAGCCGAGGTTTTCAAGGGGCGCGGGGAACTGCGCGACCACCCCCCACCAGCCCTCACCAACCCTCTCCGGCCCGCAGACAAGGCACCACGGGCCGCCGGACGAAAATCCGGCGGCCCGTTCCCGCACCCTGATGCACACTCACCCGCATGGACATCCGCATCAGACAGGCCCGCCCCCACGAGTACGAACGCATCGGCGAGATCACCGCAGGGGCCTATCTCGGGGACGGCCTGCTCGACTTCGGGGAGAATGACGAGTACCTCGGCGAGTTGCGGGACGTGGCGAAGCGGGCCGCCGCCGCGGAGGTCCTCGTCGCCGTGGAACACGGCAACGTCCTCGGCGCCGTGACCCTCGTACCGCACGGCGGCCCCATGGCCGACATAGCCCAACCCGGCGAAGCCGAGATCCGCATGCTCGCCGTCGCACGTGAGGCCCGCGGCCGCGGCACCGGCGAGGCCCTCGTGCGCGCCTGCGTCGACCGCGCCCGCGCCACCCCCGGCTGCGTACGTGTCGTGCTCTCCACCCAGCGCACCATGCACACCGCCCACCGCATCTACGAACGCCTCGGCTTCACCCGCACCCCCACCCGCGACTGGAACCCGGTTCCCCACCTCGACGACATCACTCTCCTCACCTACGAGTTGACGCTCTGACACCCTCCGAAGCCGACATGACACAACATGTGGGGGTGCCACCGGGGCCCGGCACAAGATGTATGCTCATGCTCGCTGTCGCCGCAGGGGAATCCGGTGCGAATCCGGAACTGTCCCGCAACGGTGTACTTGTGCGTGTTCGCGTACCCGCGTGCCCGCACTCGCGTCAGTCCGAGGACCTGCCGACAGCGCGCCCGGCCGTCCGGCCCGGGTGCATGACGTCCGGGCCTCGCGGAATGGGCCGGTGGACGCGACGCCGCGTGCGCTCGTGAGCTGCCCCGCCCCCGCCAGGCCCCGTGCCGAGCGAGGGAGAGCCCCAAGTGACCATCGCGCCAGCCGACCCGGCTTCAGTTTCCGTGAAGCAGGCCCCGCAGGCCCCGCAGGCCCCGGTGGAGGTGGAGACGGAGGGTCCCGGTACCACGCTGTTGCGTACCCTGACCGATCTCACCGCCGACCTCCCCGACGCCGACCCCGGCCGGGTCGCCGCCGCCGCGCTGCGCGGCCGGTCCACCCACGCGGACGACACGGAGCTGCGCGAGCTGGCCACCGAGGCCGCCGCGGGCCTCATCTCCGAGGATCCCGCGTACTCCCGGCTGGCCGCCAGGCTGCTGATGGTCAGCATCGCGGCGGAGGCCGCCTCACAGGGCGTCAGGACCTTCTCCGAGTCCGTCTCCACCGGCCACCGAGAGGGCCTGATCGCCGACCGCACGGCCGAGTTCGTCCGTCTGCACACGGCCCGTCTGGACGCCCTGATCGATGCCGCCGGCGACGACCGCTTCGGCTACTTCGGCCTGCGCACCCTGCACAGCCGCTACCTGCTCCGGCACCCGATCACCCGCAAGGTCATCGAGACGCCCCAGCACTTCCTGCTCCGGGTGGCGTCGGGCCTCGCCGAGGACGACACGACCCGGGCCCTGGACGAGGTCGCGGCGCTCTACGGGCTCATGAGCCGCCTCGACTACCTCCCCTCCTCCCCCACGCTCTTCAACTCCGGCACCCGGCACCCGCAGATGTCGTCCTGCTACCTCCTCGACTCCCCGCTGGACGAGCTGGACTCCATCTATGACCGCTACCACCAGGTGGCCCGCCTCTCGAAGCACGCGGGCGGCATCGGCCTGTCGTACAGCCGTATCCGCTCCCGCGGCTCCCTCATCCGCGGCACCAACGGACACTCCAACGGCATCGTCCCGTTCCTGAAGACGCTGGACGCCTCGGTCGCCGCCGTGAACCAGGGCGGTCGGCGCAAGGGCGCTGCCGCGGTCTACCTGGAGACCTGGCACTCCGACATCGAGGAGTTCCTGGAGCTGCGCGACAACACCGGCGAGGACGCCCGCCGTACGCACAACCTGAACCTCGCGCACTGGATCCCGGACGAGTTCATGCGCCGGGTGAACGCGGACGCCGAGTGGTCCCTGTTCTCCCCGTCGGACGTGCCCGACCTGGTCGACCTGTGGGGCGAGGAGTTCGACGCCGCGTACCGCGAGGCCGAAGCGGCGGGCCTCGCCAAGAAGACCATCCCGGCCCGCGACCTCTACGGCCGCATGATGCGCACCCTCGCACAGACCGGCAACGGCTGGATGACCTTCAAGGACGCCGCCAACCGCACCGCCAACCAGACCGCGGAGCCGGGCCACACCGTCCACTCCTCGAACCTCTGCACCGAGATCCTGGAGGTCACGGACGACGGCGAGACCGCGGTCTGCAACCTGGGCTCGGTCAACCTGGGCGCGTTCGTCGACCGGGCGGCCGGGGACATCGACTGGGAGCGGCTGGACGAGACGGTCCGCACCGCCGTCACCTTCCTCGACCGCGTCGTCGACATCAACTTCTACCCGACCGAGCAGGCCGGCCGGTCGAACGCGAAGTGGCGGCCCGTCGGCCTCGGCGCGATGGGCCTCCAGGACGTCTTCTTCAAGCTGCGCCTGCCCTTCGACTCGCCCGAGGCCAAGGCCCTCTCCACCCGTATCGCCGAGCGCATCATGCTCGCCGCGTACGAGGCCTCGGCCGACCTCGCGGAGCGCAGCGGCCCGCTCCCGGCCTGGGAGAAGACCCGTACCGCGCGCGGAGTCCTCCACCCCGACCACTACGACGTCGAACCGACCTGGCCGGAGCGCTGGGCGGCCCTGCGGGAACGTATCGCCGCCGTGGGCATGCGCAACTCCCTCCTCCTCGCCATCGCGCCCACCGCCACCATCGCGTCCATCGCGGGTGTGTACGAGTGCATCGAGCCCCAGGTCTCGAACCTGTTCAAGCGCGAGACGCTCTCCGGTGAGTTCCTCCAGGTCAACTCGTACCTGGTGGACGAGCTGAAGAAGCTCGGCGTGTGGGACGCGCAGACCCGGGAGGCACTGCGCGAGTCGGGCGGCTCGGTGCAGGGCTTCACCTGGGTGCCGCAGGACGTCCGCGACCTGTACCGCACCGCGTGGGAGATCCCGCAGCGCGGTCTGATCGACATGGCCGCCGCCCGTACCCCGTTCCTGGACCAGGCCCAGTCCCTGAACCTCTTCCTGGAGACGCCGACCATCGGCAAGCTCTCCTCGATGTACGCGTACGCCTGGAAGCAGGGCCTGAAGACGACGTACTACCTGCGCTCCCGCCCGGCGACCCGTATCGCCCGCGCCGCCGGTTCCTCTTCGGCGGCGGCCGCCCTCATCCCCCAACAGCAAACCACTGACCCGGATGCGGTGGCCTGCTCCCTTGAGAACCCCGAGTCCTGCGAGGCCTGCCAGTAATCATGAGTGACAAGAACCTGCTCGACCCCGGCTTCGAACTCACCCTCCGCCCCATGCGCTACCCGGACTTCTACGAGCGCTACCGGGACGCCATCAAGAACACCTGGACCGTGGAGGAGGTCGACCTCCACTCGGACGTCGCCGACCTCGCGAAGCTCTCACAGGGCGAACAGCACATGATCGGCCGGCTGGTCGCGTTCTTCGCCACGGGGGACTCGATCGTGTCGAACAACCTGGTGCTGACCCTCTACAAGCACATCAACTCACCCGAGGCGCGCCTGTATCTCTCCAGGCAGCTGTTCGAGGAAGCGGTCCACGTCCAGTTCTACCTGACCCTGCTGGACACGTACCTCCCCGACCCGGAGGACCGCGCCGCCGCGTTCTCCGCCGTCGAGAACATCCCCTCGATCCGCGAGAAGGCCGAGTTCTGCTTCAAGTGGATGGACTCGGTGGAGAAGCTGGACCGCCTGGAGACCAAGGCGGACCGCCGCCGCTTCCTCCTCAACCTCATCTGCTTCGCCGCGTGCATCGAGGGCCTGTTCTTCTACGGTGCCTTCGCGTACGTCTACTGGTTCCGCAGCCGGGGTCTGCTGCACGGTCTCGCCACCGGCACCAACTGGGTTTTCAGAGATGAAAGCTGCCACATGGACTTCGCGTTCGCGGTCGTGGACACCGTGCGCAAGGAGGAACCGGACCTCTTCGACGACGAACTCCAGCAGCAGGTCACAGACATGCTCAAGGAGGCTGTTACGGCCGAACTGCAATTCAGCCACGACCTGTGCGGCGACGGCCTGCCCGGCATGAACACCGACTCGATGCGCCAGTACCTGGAGTGCGTCGCCGATCAGCGCCTCCAGCGCCTGGGCTTCGCCCCGGTGTACGGCTCCGAGAACCCCTTCTCCTTCATGGAGCTCCAGGGCGTCCAGGAACTGACCAACTTCTTCGAGCGCCGCCCCTCGGCGTACCAGGTGGCGGTGGAGGGCTCGGTCGGCTTCGACGAGGACTTCTAGTCCTCGAACCGTCCTCGAACAGCCCTCGAGCAGACCTCGAGCAGACCTCGAAGTCACGGCTTCCAGTCCCCGAAGTCGCGGTCTGGCAAGGTCTTCTGACAGTGCGACACCGATGACGCCGGGCCGGCGCGTACGGCCCGGCATCATCGCGTCTCGTCCATGGACGGTCCATGGACCGTCCATGGACCCCCTATGGGGCGGCAAAGTTCTTCGAGCGCGACTATCCGGGCGTCATCGGCCCCGGCTAGGTTCTGGCCGTCCTGGCATGTCATGCACGGCGGCATGAGAGGACGACAGATTGGCATGCCCATGACATCCCTCTCTCACGCTCACGCTACGCGCGTCACGGGCCTGCCACGCAACGCCGAGAACCCCACTCCCGGCTGTGGAGCCGTGCGCGGCCCTACCCCGGCCCGCGCGGCACCGGCCTCAAACCGATGGAGGCAGCACCTCATGCGTGAGACACCCCCCAGCAGGCCCACCCGGCGGCTGCGAAGACTTCTGACCGCCGCCGCGCCCGCCCTCGCCCTCACGGTCGCCGGACTCATGGCGGCCCCGGCCGCGAACGCGCAGCCGGCGCCCGCCACCGCGAAGCCCTCCCGGGTCACCCAGAACGCGAAGGCCCTCACCGCCCCGGCCGCACAGGCCGTGCACTCCACGGGCAAGGCGGGCCAGAAGGTGCCGACCACGCACCTGTGCGGCGCCCCGACGGCCGGTCACGCGGCCTGCTTCGCGCAGCGCCGCACCGACATCAAGCAGAAGCTGGCCGCCGCGATATCCCCGAACGCCGCCGCCGCGGTGTCCGGCCTCAGCCCGGCCAACCTGCACAGCGCCTACAACCTGCCCTCGACCGGCGGCTCCGGCCTGACCGTCGCCGTGGTCGACGCGTTCAACGACCCCAACGCCGAGTCGGACCTCGCGACCTACCGTTCGCAGTTCGGCCTGTCGGCCTGCACCAAGGCCAGCGGCTGCTTCAAGCAGGTCAGCCAGACCGGCTCGACCAGTTCCCTGCCGACCAACGACACCGGCTGGGCGGGGGAGGAAGCGCTCGACATCGACATGGTCAGCGCGGTCTGCCCGAACTGCAACATCGACCTCGTCGAGGCCAGCTCCGCCACCGACTCCGACCTCGGCACCGCCGAGAACGAGGCCGTGACGCTGGGCGCGAAGTTCGTCTCCAACAGCTGGGGCGGCTCCGAGTCCTCCTCGCAGACCAGCGAGGACACCTCGTACTTCAAGCACCCGGGCGTCGCCATCACCGTCTCCTCCGGTGACTCCGCCTACGGCGCCGAGTACCCGGCCACGTCCCAGTACGTGACCGCCGTCGGCGGCACCGCGCTGTCCACCAGCTCCAGCACCCGCGGCTGGACCGAGTCCGTGTGGGAGACCAGCAGCACCGAGGGCACCGGCTCCGGCTGCTCCGCCTACGACACGAAGCCGAGCTGGCAGACCGACACCGGCTGCTCCACGCGCATGGAGGCCGACGTCTCCGCGGTCGCCGACCCCGCCACCGGCGTGGCCGTCTACGACACCTACGGCGGCTCCGGCTGGGCGGTCTACGGCGGTACGAGTGCCTCCTCGCCGATCATCGCGGGTGTGTACGCCCTCGCGGGCACCCCGGGCTCCAGCGACTACCCGGCGAAGTACCCGTACTCCCACACCTCGAACCTGTACGACGTGACCAGCGGCAGCAACGGCTCCTGCTCGACCTCGTACTTCTGCACCGCGGGCACCGGCTACGACGGCCCGACCGGCTGGGGCACCCCCAACGGCACCACCGCCTTCGCCTCCGGCACCAGCACCGGCAACACGGTGACCGTCACCAACCCGGGCAGCCAGTCCACCACCACCGGCGGCTCGGCCAGCCTGCAGATCTCGGCCAGCGACAGCGCGGGCGCGACCCTCACCTACAGCGCGAGCGGGCTGCCGACCGGTCTGTCGATCAGCAGTTCCACCGGTCTGATCTCCGGCACCGCGAGCACGGCGGGCACCTACAGCGTCACCGTCTCCGCCTCCGACAGCACCGGCGCCTCCGGCTCGGCCTCCTTCACCTGGACCGTCAGCAGCTCCGGTGGCGGCGGCACCTGCACCTCGGCACAGCTGCTCGGCAACCCCGGCTTCGAGTCCGGCAACACCACCTGGACCGCCAGCAGCGGCGTCATCACCAACTCCACCAGTGAGGCCGCGCACGCCGGTTCGTACATGGCCTGGATGGACGGCTACGGCTCGACCCACACCGACACGCTCTCCCAGTCGGTGACGATCCCGTCCGGCTGCAAGGCCAGCTTCACCTTCTATCTGCACATCGACACCGCGGAGACCACCACCAGCAGCCAGTACGACAAGCTGACGGTCACCGCCGGATCGACCACCCTGGCGACGTACTCGAACCTCAACGCCGCCTCCGGCTACACCCAGAAGACGTTCGACCTGTCCTCGTTCGCCGGGTCCACCGTCACCCTGAAGTTCAGCGGTGTCGAGGACTCCTCGCTCCAGACCAGCTTCGTCGTCGACGACACCGCCGTCACGACCAGCTGACCATGACCGGCTGACCGGCTGACCGGCTGACCGGCTGGCCGATTGGCCGATTGGCCGATTGGCCGGCTGACCATGACCAGCAGGGCCCTGACCGGCGTCGCGGTCAGGGCCCTGTCTGTGGATCCTGATGCGGGGGTGGTACGTCCAAGCGACAAGGAGGTGCCACCCCATGCACCGTACGACCCACCATCGGATCATCGCCCTCACGGCCCTGACGCTGCTGCTCGCGGGCTGCGGCACACAGGGCGGGGGTGACGCGGGCGGCAGCAAAACCGTTTCGTCGTCCCCCACGACGACCCACCAGGGCTGCGACACGGCTCCGGCGGAGCTCGGAGCCGCCGACACCGGCCACACGTACTGCCTCACGACCGGCGGCGTACTCCGCCTCACCCTGGCCGGCACCGCCGCCCGCCCCTGGACTCCCGTCAAGGTCGGCGGCACCGGCCTAGAGGCCACCAACAGCGGCGTTGTCCTCCAGGCGGGCGACGCGAGCTCCGCCTTCAAGGCGGTCTCGGCCGGAACGGCCCACCTCACCTCGTCCCGCCCCCTCTGCGCGACCGCCCCGGGCAAGGTGTCGTGCAAGGGCATTCAGGAGTGGACGGTCACGGTGCTGGTCACGAAGCCCTAGCTGACGGTCGACACGGCGCTCGTGGGCCAGGCCGATCAGCGCGGGCAGGGCCAGGACCACGAAGATCCCGAGGACGGTGAGGACCGCGACGAGGTTGTCGAACTCGATGGAGTCGGTGAGTGTCTTCATGAACACCACTGTCGTACCGTTCGCTCCTCACCGTCAGTGGCAGGACTGCCGTGCGCCCTCGAATTCCTGCCAGTCGCGAGGCACACTGGACACCATGCTGAAGAACGTGGCCGCAGTGCTGCTCGACGGTGTGCACCCCTTCGAACTCGGCGTCGTCTGCGAGGTGTTCGGCACCGACCGAAGCGACGACGGGCTGCCGGTGTACGACTTCGCGGTCGCCTCCGCCGAAGGACCGACCCTGAGCACCCGCGCGGGGTTCTCGCTGAGCACGGAGCACGGCCTGGAGCGGCTGGAGAGCGCCGACCTCGTCGCCCTCCCGGCCGGGAACTCCTACGTCTCCCGCGCCTATCCGCCCGAGCTGCTCGACGCCCTGCGCCGCGCCGTCGATCGCGGTGCCCGGGTGCTCAGCGTCTGCTCCGGTGTCTTCGTGCTCGGTGCGGCCGGACTCCTCGACGGGCGGCGCTGCGCCGTGCACTGGCACCACGCGGACGAGCTCGCCCGGCAGTACCCGAAGGCGATCGTCGAGCCGGACGTGCTGTACGTGGACGAGGACCCGGTGATCACCTCGGCCGGCACCGCCGCCGGTATCGACGCCTGTCTGCACATCGTCCGCAAGGAGCAGGGCCCCGAGGTCGCCAACGCCATCGCCCGGCGCATGGTGGTGCCCCCGCACCGGGACGGCGGGCAGGCCCAGTACATCGAGCGCCCGCTGCCCCGCTCGACCTGCGACACGGTCGGCGAGGTGCTGGTGTGGATGGAGCAGCACCTCGACGAGGAGGTGACCGTCGAGCAGCTCGCGGCCCGCGCCCACATGTCCCCGCGCACCTTCGCACGCCGCTTCCAGCAGGAGACCGGCACCACGCCGTACCGCTGGATCCTGCGCCAACGGGTGCTGCTGGCACAGGAGTTGCTGGAGGTGACGGACGAGACGATGGACGCGATCGCGGGCCGCACCGGGTTCGGCACCGCGGCCGCGCTGCGCCACCAGTTCATCCGGAGTCTGGGGACGACCCCGCAGGCGTACCGGCGTACGTTCAGGGGCCCTCGGGCTGCCTGAACGTACGCCGGTACGGACACGGTGTCAGCGACGCACGTCAGAGGCGCACATCAGCGGCGCGCACCGGACGCCGCGCGGTCACCGCGGCAGGGCCCGCAGCAGCAGCCGGTACGGCCGCAGCGTGATGCCGACGCGGGTCGCGTCGTTGGACTCGGGTACCTGCTCGAAGCGCCACCGGGACGCCACCGTGGCCGTGATCAGGCTGAGCTGCGCCATCGAGAAGTGATCGCTCGGGCACTTCCGGTTGCCCACACTGAAGGGGCTCATGGCGTGCTTCGGAACGTCCTTGGAGCGTTCCGGAAGCCAGCGGGCGGGGTCGAAATCCAGATGCCCGTCGTACGAGCGCGGATCGCGCTGGATCGCGTAAGGGCTGTAGACGATGTCGGCACCGGCCGGAATCCGATAGCCGCCGAGTTCGGTTTCGGTCACCGCCCGCCGGGTCAGAATCCAGACGGCGGGGCGCAGTCGCATCGACTCGACGACGACATTGTTCGTGTACGACAGCTTCCGGACGTCGTCGAATGCGACGGGTCGGTCCCCCGCGACGGATTTGACCTCCTCGGCCACCCGGACGGCGTGTTCCGGGTGTTCGGTGAGGACTTGCAGGAGCCACATGACCGTGGAGGCGATGGTTTCGCTGCCGGGTGTGAGTATCGCTACGACTTGGTCGTGGACCTCCTGTTCGCCGATCGGCTCGCCGTTCTCGTCCTTCGCTTCGAGCAATGCCGTCAGCAAATCGTCCGGCTTTTGACCGGATGCCCGGCGTTCGGCCACGATCTCGTCGACCAGGAGATGCAAATCGGCCAATGCGCGGTCGAATTTACGGTTGGCCGGAAGCGGCAGCCGATAGAGCGGGCCCGCCGGGATCACCATGCGCCGGTACATGCCGCGGAACACGGTGGTGAGCGCGACGCTCAGACGCTCGGCGCGTTCGTCCATGAACTCACCGCGCAGCAGGCAGCGGGCCGCGATGCGCACGGCGACGCGGAACGACTCCGAGGTGCAGTCGATGGCCTCGCCCGAGCCCATGCGCTCGGCGAACGCCCGCGCCTCCTGCTCCATGATCGGCCCGTACTCGGGGATGATGTCGAGCCGGAACGCGGGCTGGATGGTGCGCCGCTGGCGACGGTGCCGGGGCCCGTTGGCGGTGGCGACCCCCTCCTTGCCGACCAGGCCTTCCAGGGACTCCCAGAGCGGCCCGGCGATCTTGAAGTCGGGGCTCAGCGCCATCGCTCCGGTGAGTGCCGGCGAGGTGAGCGCGTACACCGTCTTGGGACCGAGCTTGAGCCGTACGACATCGCCGTGGTCGCGCAGCCGGGCGAGGAAGCCCAGCGGGTCGCGGACGAGTTTCCAGCCGTGGCCGAGGACGGGTACGCCGCCCCCGGCCAGGGGTGGGATGGGTAGTTCCGGTGCCGCGGGTTGCGCGGACCTCACGGACTCGACGGTCATGACTCACCTGCCGCTTCGTTGGTGACGCACGGGGGTGTGTTGTTGACGTACGGGGGTGTGGAGCGGTCGTCCCAGCTGTCGACGGTGTACCGGCCGGACTCGTGGTGGAACCAGTACACGGAACTGAACCAGTTCCGCATATTGCCGAGGCACGCTTTCACGGCGATGCTCAATTCCTTGCCGTGCACGGTGCCGTCCGCGAGCGTGTCGGCGAACCGGTCGAGTTCGTCTTCCGCGTCGAGGAATTCGATGATGCATTCCTCGACGCGCCGCCGGACTTCTGTGACCGCTTCTTCGAGAGTCAGCCCCTCGTGGTGAATGAGACTGATTCCGAGATTGTGGACCTCATCGCCCGCGATTTCTTTCGGGAGCGAACAGAGGTCGTTGTACCAGGCGGCGAATTCCTGACTCAGCAGCGCCGCCCGCCGATATGCGGAATGGTTCCGCACAGCGGTGGGGAGTTCTCGGCCGGCGCTCGGCTCCAGAAGATCGGTCCAGATCCAGTGCGCGAAGGTGAGCCGCCGCAGTTCGAGATATTCGTCGACCGTGGGAACGGCGCCCGTCGTACGGTTCCGGAATTCCCGGTCGTATGCCTCGATCACCGCGTGGAAGTGCCGGGCGAAGCGCGCGTTCCACTTCTTGCTCAAAAACGCGTACAGCCGCACCATGCTGTCCGCGAACCCCGCGACCAGGGGATCCTGGTGGTGCAGGTGTTCCCGGGGGGAGTCGAGAGCCGCATGGAGCTGGAACCTGAGCCTCCGCCAGGCCGCGGGCCGGCCGTGGATGACATCGCGGTCGTGCCGGTCGTCCCAGACGAAGAACCATGCGCTGTAGTCCGCTATCGCCTGCATGACCTGGTCGGAGGCGCCCATGTAGTAGCCCGCCATCAGATCCGTATAGCAAAGGCCGTCGGCATATTCCTCGACCTTGTCCGCCGACATGAGCTGCTTTTCCCGCAGCCACGAACGTGTGTTCTCCTGGAGCCTCGGCCAATACGGATGCAGTTGACGGGGAAACGCGGACTCGATCACCGGGAGAGAGAGCGCCGGTGGAACCGCGACCACGGTCGGTGTCGATGAAGTGCCGTGTGCGAAAGCATGCACGAACAAACCCCTCTCAGCCGCCAGTTGACGCTACGCCCCTCCCCCCGTGCCGGGCGTGCGCCGTTGCGTATCCCCGCACTTCCCATTCAGCACCACAACTGACCGTTATGGGAACGGATTTGCTCCACTCACTACCCCACAGTGCTGAGAATCCCCCCTTGTGTGACTGATTATGGATCACAGGAAGAGCACAAGGGGGCGAACGTGCGACGCGCATGCGAACGGCGCCTGGTCAGGGGTGTTCCCTGATCAGGCGCCGCTCGGTCGTGCTCGTGAGTGATCGCGAGCCCCAACTGCCCTTTCCGACTCAGTCGTTCGCGACGATCGGGTAGCGGGGCTCGTTCTCGGCCATCTGCCGCAGCGCGTCCTTGCGCTCACGCTTGGAGAGCCGGTCGATGTACAGGTACCCGTACAGGTGGTCGGTCTCGTGCTGCAGGCAGCGCGCGAAGTAACCGGTGCCGCGCACCTTGATCGGGTTGCCCCTCTCGTCCTGCCCGGTGACCTCGGCGTAGTCGGGGCGGGCCAGCGGCGCGTACGCGGTCGGCACCGAGAGGCAGCCCTCGTTGCTGTCGTCCAGGCGGCGCTGATCGGCGGGCAGTTCGACAAGGACGGGGTTGCAGACGACACCGACGTGCCGCTTGCCCTCGTCGTCCTGGCAGTCGTACACGAAGACCTTCAGGTCCACGCCGATCTGGTTGGCGGCCAGGCCCACGCCCTCGGCGGTGCGCTGGCTGGCGAACATGTCCGCGACCAGCTCGTCCAGCTCCGCGCCGAACTCGGTGACGTCCTTGCACTCCTTGTGCAGCACCGGGTTGCCGACGACCGTGATCGGCCGCGAGGTGCCGCGCTCGCGATAGGCCGCCTCGCGCTCCTCGCCGTCCTCGGTGTCGATGACGAAGCCCTCGTCGTCCACGGGGAGCACGCCCGCGTGCTGCTGATCGGTGTCCTGCTGCGCCATGACCGACGTACGCCTTCCTGGAATCCATGTGTGTGGTGCCCATACAGCCTACGGGGCCCGAACGCACCGCTCGGCAGACCTCTCGACAGACCTGTCCGCGGACCTCTGTGCAGACATCTCTGCGGACCTCTGTGCAGACCTCTCCGCGGACCTCTCGGCAGACGTCAGCAGACCTCTTCCAGGTCCCGCCAGTCCCGCGAATCCGGACTGTCCGCGACCCACCCGTCCAGCAACCCCCGCACCAGCCCGGCCGGCGCGGCGATCCCGCATTCGCGCTCGGGCACCCACAGCTGCCCGTCGGTGCGGTGCCCGAGGGGGCCCGGGTGGCCCGGTTCGCTGTGGTCGTGCGGGTCGAGGTGCTCGCCGTCGCCCTCGTCGGACGGCATCCGGGACTCGGAGCACATCCGGCAGAGCAGCCGTACGGAGGACGACCAGTCCTCGGCGGCGAAGCCGGCGTCGGCGGCGAGCCGCTCCAGGGCGTCCCGGTCCTCCTCGGCGGCGGCTTCCAGCAGGACCACCCAGGTGGGAACGGGCGAGGGCGCCCACAGCTCGATCTCGTCGAAGACGGGGTAGGCGTGCCCGGCAGCCGTGGTCCGCTCCCCATGGGGCACTCCGTCGTGCAGCACGACCTCGCCCCAGCGCCGCCCGGAGGACGGCAGCGGAATGGACAGCACCTCGACCCGGGCCGGATCGAGCCTGCGCCCCCATACGACCTCGGCCTCGCCCTCCGGCGACAGCCGTACGGCCGCGCTGCCGAGGTCCATGCCCGCCGGCTCCCCGGAGACGGCGGCCCCGCCGGGCACCCGCAGCCCGTACGCCTGCCAGGCGCGGCGGGCCAGCGGCCAGTCCTGCAGGGCGGTGGCGGCGATGCCGACGTTCCACCAGTCGGGGGCGCCCGCCTCCCGGTCGAGCAGCGCGACGGCGCGCAGCCCGGCGGCCCGGGCCTGCTCCCAGTCGTGCCGGAACTTGTGCAGCAGGGCCAGGTTGAACCAGGACTCGGACAGCCAGGGCTCCAGGTCCGCGGCGCGCGTCAGCAGCGCTCCCGCGTCCTCGTACCGGCCGTCGCCGATCAGCGTGAACGCACGGTCGGTGGCCTGCCGCCATGAGGCGGAGGGCCGGTGTCGTCCCTTGCCGAAGATCCTCACGATTCCCGCCTGCCAGTTCCTTGCGATTCCCGCCTGCCGGTTTCTCGAAGAGTCCCTTGAAGACAGCGCGGCCACGGGCTGGCCCGTGCCCCCGAATACCCTCTTCCTCGCATCCAACCACGGACGGTCGGACGGCCGCTCATTACCCATGGGTTACCCAGCCTGGGGCAGGGTAAGGCTGTCCCGCAACAGGACCCTGGCCAGCGACTCCACGACCTCGGGCTGATAGTCGCGGGCGGTGGCCAGCCGGAGCTTCTCCAGGGCGGTGAGGGGCCCTCCCGGCCCTGCTTCCCGGGCCAGCTCCTCGTATGCGTTCACGGCCCGTACGATCCGCGCCGTGACCGGCTGCTCCCGGTAGGGATCGGCCTGCCGCTCCACGACCACCGCGACCTCCGCGTCCACCCCGGTCTGGCGTACGACGGCCCCGCCGAGCAGGGCGATGCGCCGCTGCTCCTCGGCGGAGAGCACGGAGGTGGCTCCGGCCGGCACGGGGTCGACGAGGCTGAGCTGTCCGATGTCGTGCATGAGCGCCGCATACTCCAGGACGGTCAGATCGGGCTCGGACAGCCCCAGCTCGCGCCCGACGGCCCGGCTGAGCGCGGCCACCCGCCGGGCATGCCCCGCGGGGGTGTACCCGGCGATCTCGGTCGCTCGCGCGAGTGAGGCGATGGTCTGGCGATAGGTGACGCGCACGGCCGCGTACCGGCGGAAGGACAGCTGGGTGAGCAGCAGGGGCAACGAGAACACGGGCAGCGCCCACAGCCCCACGACCGCCACGGCGAGCGACATCACGGCGCCGGTCGCGCAGACCGCGGACCCGATGCCGAGCATGGCCCGCAGCTCGTCCCTCAGCAGCGGTCCGAACGGCCAGCGGGTGCGGGCGTGCGCCATCGCCGCCGCGAGCACGGCGTCGCACAGCGCGGTGAGCACCAGCAGGGCGACCAGCAGCAGGGCGTACGAGGGTCCGCCCCGGCCCATCAACCGTCCCTGGCTGTACAGGGGTTGGAAGCAGACGGCGGCGAAGGCGACGGTGAGGACGCGGCGGGTGAGGTGATCGGCGGTGGGCCCACGGCCGCGTGCCACGTGCGGCACACACCCCAGCAGCGCGGCGGCGCTCACGACGGCTACGACTTGGGGAACGCCATGGTGGGTGGGCCGCCCGGCCTGCTCCGCGAGCAGCGCGTACGACAGCGCGCCCGCGGCCCCGAGAGGAGCGGACTCGCGTTCCTCGGCGCCGCTCCAGCGGGTGAGTTCCCCGACGGCTATGAGGATGCCGAAGGCGAGGGCGGTGCCGCGTTCGTCGAGACCGTGCCAGCAGGTGGCGGCCAGGGAGAGGAACGTGAGGACGAGGGCGGTTGCGTGGACGAGGGTGAGGGTGAGCGGGGCGCGGGGCCGGCTCACGGGGCCGTATCCGGGGACCTCCGTACCGGCGACGCTCACGGCCTCCCCCGCCCGACGCCGTCCGCCGACTGCCCGCCCGAGCCCGCCGCGCCACCGTCCACGCTCGTCGCGCACCCGTCTTCTTCGCTTGCCGGGTGACTTTCCGTCCGACTGGACGCAGGTGATGGGGGTCCCCCCTGTACCGGCGAAGCCGGGAACTTGGGGGAGGGCGGGTGAACACCCGCGGTCACCGCGGGATGCCAGCCATGTCGATCCAACGCCCGCACCAGCGCCGTTACCATCCCGGGATCGAACTGCGCCCCCGCACACCGCTCCAGCTCCTCCACAGCCACCGGCACCGGCCGGGCCCGACGATAGGACCGAGTCGACGTCATCGCGTCGAACGCGTCCGCGACAGCCACCACCCGCGCGAACTCCGGAATCTGCCGACCCACCAGCCCGTACGGATACCCGCTCCCGTCCAGCCGCTCATGGTGGTGCAGGATCGCCGACCGGGCCTCGCCCAGAAAACCGATCCCGCGCACCATCTCGTGCCCGTACTCGGGATGCAGTTCGATGATCCGCCGCTCCTCCGGCGTCAGCGGCCCGTCCTTGCGCAACAGCCGCGTGGGGACCCCCAACTTGCCCACGTCGTGCAGGATTCCGGCGAACCGCAGCGCTTCGACCCGCTCGTCGTCCATGCCCAGCTCGCGCGCGATCATCATGGACGCCTGCCCCACCCGCTCACTGTGCCCGCGCGTGTACCCGTCCTTGATGTCGACGGCCTGCACGAGGGCCCGGATGGTGGCCTGATGGGCGGCCCGCTCGCGGTGGTACTGGGCGAACGCCCAGCAGGAGACGTACATCGGCAGCAGCACGAGCAGCGCGGCGAGGGGACCGTACGGGCTGCGCCACAGCACCGCCATCATCAGCCCGGCGAGCCCGTGCACGGCGACGGAGGCGAGGGAGCGCGAGAAGAGCCCGCGCCAGGCCCCGCGCACCGGCACCCGTTCGGCCAGCGCCAGGATGCCGCCGTCGAGGACGGTCAGTACCAGGCAGAAGGTGAGCACCGCGGCCCCGGCGGGCACGAGGGCGTACGGGAAGTGGGGCGCGACGACCGCGTCCCTGCCGCCCAGCGCCCAGTGCACCCGGGACGCCGCCCAGATCGCGACGGCGAGCTGGGCCGCGCGCCAGACGCGGCGCAGCCGGCGCGGCCGCTGTTCCACGCGTGCGAGCAGCGCCCCCGGCAGCGCGACGAGCGCGGCGGCGGGCGGCGGCAGCAGAAAGGCCCCGGCGAGCAGCACGGGGAGGAAGGTGCCCATGGCCCTGGGGCCCTCACGGCCGTCGCGGGTGTCACGACCGGGCGCGCCCGCGCCCCTCGGCCCGCGCGGGAGGGTGATCCGCTCGCACCCGGCATAGAGCACGGCGAGCAGTGCGACGATCCACCACGGAACGTGGAGGTGCGGCAGGGAAGTCAGACAGGCCAGGGCAGCGAGAACGACACAGGCCACGTACACCCGGGCCCACGCCGGAACCGACCCCATCCTCGTCCCCTCCCCCGAGTCCCGAGTACAGGCTCCGGAGCCTAGGACGGCGGGGTCGATACGGGGACGGGTACGGCCGAATCCGCGGGCTCAGAGCCCGCGGATTAGCACGTTCGGGTGATAACCGGACGATCCATGACCGATCCACGACCGATCCACGACCGGGAGCTCAGGACTCCTGAGGCGTCGCGGTGACGTCGTGGTCGGGCACGGTCTGCCCGGAGCGGACCAGGTCGATACGGCCCATGACCTTGGCGCGCAGGTCGGCCGGCACGTCGTCCGACCCACAGCACCGCTTGACCAGCTTCTTCACGGCCTGCTCGAGCCCGTACTTCTCGAGACACGGAGAGCACTCCTCGAAGTGCACCTCGAACTTGGTGCAGTCCGCGTCCGGCATCTCATGGTCGAGGAACTCGTACAGATGGTCGAGTACCTCACTGCAATCCGTCTCGTGCGGCTCTCCGCAGCTCATGAGCCCGAGCCTTTCGCTTCGTTCGACTCTCCGGCGCCGGCCGGGACCAGCCCGCGGTCACGGGCGTAGTCCTCGAGCATGCCGCGCAGTTGGCGACGGCCCCGGTGCAGCCGGGACATCACCGTACCGATGGGTGTCCCCATGATGTCCGCGATCTCCTTGTACGCAAAGCCTTCTACGTCAGCGAGATACACCGCGATGCGGAATTCCTCGGGGATCGCCTGCAGCGCTGACTTGACGTCCGAGTCGGGCAGGTGGTCGAGCGCCTGCGACTCGGCGGAGCGCAGACCGGTCGACATGTGCGACTCGGCGCGCGCCAGCTGCCAGTCCTCGATCTCCTCGGCCGCACTGCGCTGGGGTTCGCGCTGCTTCTTACGGTACGAGTTGATGAAGGTGTTGGTGAGAATGCGATACAGCCATGCCTTGAGGTTGGTGCCCTCTCGGAACTGGTGGAAGGACGCGTACGCCTTGGCGTACGTCTCCTGCACGAGGTCCTCGGCGTCGGACGGGTTGCGCGTCATGCGCAGCGCGGCCGAGTACATCTGGTCGAGGAATTCGAGCGCGTCCCGCTCGAAGCGCGCGGTGCGCTCGGCGGACGACTCCGTGCCCGTGCCCTGGCCCTCGGGCTGCTCCGCCTGGCCGTGATCGGTCCCTGCGTCGGTCCCAGTGACCGGACCCACCTCCTCCAGCGACTTGGTGGGACCGAAACCGGTCCCACTCGAATCGGAGGATAGACGAACATCCATACCCGCCGCCGCCCGAACGGGGGCGGTCTTCGCCGCGGGCAGCACCGTCCAGTCCAGCTCAGCGCTGCTGCTGCGGCTCGGGCAGATGGTCGAACCCATGCGGCGGACTTCCTCTCGTTCGAACGGATCAGCACGGTTTCCCTGCTGTCTGCTCGGCACAACAGTGGTCCGCCGCCCAACATTCCCGGGCGCCTCCCGAGTGACGCGATCCACTGTCACTCGTGTCACCTATGCCATCTATGCCACCGGTGTCACCAGTGTGACGCGGTCCACTTCACCACGCCATCGGTGATGATCTTCAGGGCCTCGTCCTGGCCGAGCGGCGCACGTTTCGGCACGGCGAAGCCATGATCGCCGTACGGCACCTCGATCAGCTCGTACGAGCCCTTCGGGAACTCCTCCGGCTTGCCGAACGGGTCGTTGCCACCCTGGACGACGAGGGTGGGCGCCCCGGAGCCGAGCAGTTCGTCGGCGCGGGACTTCTCGGGCCTGCCCGGCGGGTGCAGCGGGAAGCCGAGGGCGAGGACGGCGGCGGCACCGAGTTCCGTCGCCGTACGGCAGGCGACGCGGGCTCCGGCGCTGCGGCCGCCCGCGACCACGGGCAGCCCGGCCTCGGCGATCGCGGGCCACAGACCCCGCCATCCGGCGTCCAGCGTCTTCGGCGCGGGCGCCACCTTCTTGCCGGCCACCCTCCAGGGCTGCTCGACGAGTGCGACGCTCACCCCGTGGCGAGGCAGCACCGAGGCCAGCGCCTGAAGATCACGCGCCTCGATTCCGCCACCCGCGCCATGACTGACGGCGAGCACTAGCCGCGCCTTCTTGGCCCGGTGCCAGGTGATGCGGGCGGTACCGGCGTCGGTCTCGACGTTCTCCGTCACACCCGTCTCCGCCACGTCCACCTCCGTCACCTCCGCCACTTCCATCACATCCGTCATATGCGTCACGTCCGTCACATTCATCACATCCGTAACGTCAGAAGAGGGTGCCCTCTTCGGGCCCCTCCAGCTCCTTCAGCAGCTCCGGCCCGTTGTTGCGGACGTTGCTGACGGCCGTGGAGACGGGGTACGCGCGCATCAGCCCGGGGGGCGGCGGCGCGAGCAGTTCGCGCAGGCCGTCGACGTCCGTACGGGCCGGGTCGAGCCAGGCGTCCCAGCGGTCCTGCGTGAGCATCAGAGGCATCCGCGGGTGGATCTCGGCGAGGGCGTGCGGACCCTCGGCGGGCGCGACCGCGAGGGGCGAGGTCTCCGCCTCGGTCGTGATGACCGAGCACGTCACCCACCAGGCCAGGGGGTGGTCGTCGGAGAGCGTCTTGTCGCGCCAGAACTCGTACAGCCCGGCCATCGCGAAGACCGAGCCGTCGGCGGGGAGCACGAAGTACGGCTGCTTGCGCGGCCGCTTCTTCTTGCCCTCGACCTCCAGATCGCGCTCGCCGGCCCCGGTGACCCACTCGTAGTAGCCGTCGGCGGGGATGATGCAGCGCCGGGCGGCGAAGGCGCGGCGGTACGAGGGCTTCTCGTGCACGGTCTCCGCGCGGGCATTGATCATCCGGGCGCCGCCCTCGGGCGTCTTGGCCCAGGACGGCACGAGCCCCCACCTGAGCCTGCGCAGCTGGCGAACCGGTTTCGGGCTGTCGGCGTCCTTAAGGGGACGGTCCAGGACGGCGTAGACCTCCTTGGTCGGGGCCACGTTGTAGTCGGGGGCCAACGTCTCCTCGGGCTCCCACTTCTCGACCTCAAAGATTCCTGCGAGATCCTCGGGCCTACGACTCGCTGCATACCGTCCGCACATACGTGCCACACTGCCAGATTCCGCCACACCTGAGGGAGCCACCGCAGACAATGGACAGCACCGCATCCACCTCGCTGGCCTCGCTCTGGGACCAGGTCTCCGGCACCCAGCCGGACCCGGATCTGTGGGTGGTGATCGCCACCATGGTCGCCGCCCTCGCGGTGATCGTCCCGCACGGCGTGTGGCGCGTCTCCCGCAACGCCATCACCATCGCGCACGAGGGCGGCCACGGCCTGGTGGCGCTGCTGACCGGGCGCAGCCTCAGCGGCATCCGGCTGCACTCCGACACCAGCGGCCTCACCGTCAGCCGCGGCAAGCCCACCGGCCTCGGCATGATCCTCACCGCCACCGCGGGTTACACCGCTCCCCCGCTGCTCGGCCTCGGCGGTGCCGCGCTGCTCGGCGCGGGCCGCATCACCCTGCTGCTGTGGCTGGCCACGGCGCTGCTCATCGCGATGCTGGTGATGATCCGCAACGCGTACGGGGCGCTCACCGTGATCCTCACCGGCGGCATGTTCCTGGTGGTGTCCTGGCTCGCCGGACCCCAGGTGCAGGCGGCGTTCGCGTACGCCGTGGTGTGGTTCCTGCTGCTCGGTGGCGTCCGCCCGGCCTTCGAACTCCAGGCCAAGCGCAGCCGCGGCGGCGCCGGCGACTCCGACGCCGACCAGCTCTCCCGCCTCACCCACGTCCCGGCGGGCCTGTGGCTGTTCCTGTTCCACACGGTGTCCCTGTGCTCACTGATAGGCGGCGGCCGCTGGCTGCTGCGGGGCTGACTTTTCACACGCCCCGCAAAGGCGCCCCGTAAAGGGCGCGGGGCTGTGACATACGCGGCGGCATATGCGGCTCCGCCGCGCGGGCGCGACCAGCCACGATGCACCCGCAGCAGCGGACGACCCGCATTCCCCGGCCAAACCCGGCGGAGCGAACCCCCACTAAAGTGGAGCCCATGACCGCGAACCCCGCCCACACCGCCCTCTGGCCCGCCCCGCACGCGAGCGGAGCCGTCGACGCGACGGTCCACGTGCCGGGGTCCAAGTCGGTCACCAACCGCGCCCTGGTCCTCGCCGCGCTCGCCTCGGAGCCGGGCTGGCTGCGCCGCCCGCTGCGCTCCCGCGACACGCTGCTGATGGCGGGCGCGCTGCGCGCGATGGGCGTCGGCATCGAGGAGACGGTGGCGTCCAGCTCCACGGTCGCCGCGGGTCCGGACGCCTCCGGCGAGGCCTGGCGGGTCATCCCCTCGGGCTTGCAGGGCCCAGCCACGGTCGATGTCGGCAACGCGGGCACCGTGATGCGCTTCCTGCCCCCGGTCGCCGCCCTCGCGGACGGCCCCATCCGCTTCGACGGCGACCCGCGGTCGTACGAGCGCCCCCTGAACGGCGTGATCGACGCGCTGCGCCTGCTCGGCGCCCGGATCGACGACGACGGCCGCGGCGCGCTGCCGCTGACCGTGCACGGGGGCGGCGCCCTGGACGGCGGCCCGGTCGAGATCGACGCGTCCTCGTCCTCGCAGTTCGTCTCGGCCCTCCTCCTGTCCGCGCCGCGCTTCAACCAGGGCGTCGAGGTCCGGCACATCGGCTCGACGCTGCCCTCCATGCCGCACATCCGGATGACGGTCGACATGCTGCGCGCGGTCGGCGCCCAGGTGGACACCCCGGAGTCGGGAGGCGAGCCCAACGTCTGGCGCGTCACGCCCGGCGCCCTGCTCGGCCGCGACCTGATCATCGAGCCGGACCTGTCGAACGCGCAGCCGTTCCTGGCGGCGGCCCTGGTGACCGGCGGCACGGTCGTCATCCCCGACTGGCCCGCGCGCACCACCCAGCCCGGTGACCGGCTGCGGGAGATCTTCACCGAGATGGGCGGTTCCTGCGGACTGACCGACAACGGCCTGGAGTTCACCGGTTCGGGTGCGATCCACGGCATCGACGTGGACCTGGGCGAGGTCGGCGAACTGACCCCGGGCATCGCCGCGGTCGCGGCCCTCGCCGACTCCCCCTCCACGCTCCGCGGCGTTGCCCACCTCCGGCTGCACGAGACGGACCGGCTGGCCGCGCTCACCAAGGAGATCAACGAGCTCGGCGGTGACGTCACCGAGACCGCCGACGGCCTGCACATCCGCCCGCGCCGACTGCACGGCGGCATCTTCCACACGTACGACGACCATCGGATGGCCACCGCCGGTGCGATCATCGGGCTGGCGGTGGAGGGCGTCCAGATCGAGAACGTGGCGACGACGGCCAAGACCCTGCCGGACTTCCCTGACATGTGGTCCGGAATGCTCGGGAACTGACGGGCGGACCGGGATCATGCGCCGCTACGGCAAGAACACCGACGAGGACGACATCCGCCAGCGCCCGAACCGCAAGGGCAACCGTCCCCGTACGAACATCCGCCCCAAGCACGAGGAAGCCGTCGAGGGCATGGTCCTCACGGTCGACCGGGGCCGGCTGACCTGCCTCGTCGAGGACCGCGTGGTCATGGCGATGAAGGCCCGCGAACTGGGCCGCAAGGCCGCGGTGGTCGGCGACCGCGTCGCCATCGTCGGCGACCTGTCCGGCGAGAAGGACACCCTCGCCCGTATCGTCCGCATCGAGCCGCGCAACTCGGTGCTGCGCCGCACGGCCGACGACGACGATCCCTACGAGCGCGTGGTCGTCGCCAACGCCGATCAGCTCGCCATCGTCACCGCCCTCGCCGACCCCGAGCCGCGCCCGCGCCTGATCGACCGCTGCCTGGTCGCGGCGTACGACGGCGGCCTGGAGCCCTTGCTGGTGCTCACCAAGTCCGACCTCGCCCCGCCGGACGAACTCCTGGAGCTGTACGGGGCGTTGGGCGTCCCATACGTCGTGACGAGCCGCGAGGAGCTGGAGAGCGGCGCGGCGGTGGACCGGGTGCGCAAGCAGCTCGACGGCAAGATCACGGCGTTCGTCGGACACTCCGGCGTCGGCAAGACGACCCTGGTCAACGCGCTGGTCTCGCAGGAACGGCGGCGCAGCACCGGCCACGTGAACGCCGTCACGGGCCGCGGCCGGCACACCACGACCTCGGCGCGCGCCATCCCGCTGCCGGGCAGCGAGGGCTGGGTCATCGACACCCCCGGCGTCCGCTCCTTCGGCCTGCACCACGTCGACCCGTCGCGGGTCATCCACGCCTTCCCCGACCTCGAACCCGGCACCGAGGGCTGTCCGCGCGCGTGCAGCCACGACGAACCGGACTGCGCGCTGGACCAGTGGGTGGCGGACGGGCACGCGGACCCGCAGCGGCTGTACTCCCTGCGTCGGCTGCTGGCGACGCGGGAGCGCACGGAGGGCGACTGAGTCCCTTGAGCCTTGTGACCTCCGCGTTGTTTGCGTGGGCGGCCCGTCGGTAAGTGCTTAGCCGGTCGGTAAATGCATAATCGCACCAAGCCGGACCCAAGCCAGACCAGACGAAGCAGTCGACGTGCGGACGCGGGAGGAACGAAACATGGCGTGGCTGCTGGTCGTTGTGGCGGGACTGCTCGAAACCGGCTTCGCCGTCTGCCTCAAGCTCTCGCACGGCTTCACCAGACTCTGGCCGACGGTCGCCTTCTGCGTCTTCGCCCTCGGCAGCTTCGGTCTGCTGACCCTCTCCCTGCGGAAGCTCGACGTCGGCCCGGCGTACGCGGTGTGGACCGGCATCGGCGCGGCCGGCACCGCGATCTACGGCATGATCTTCCTCGGTGACCTGGTCTCCGTCCTGAAGCTCATCTCCATCAGCTTGGTGATCATCGGCGTCATCGGCCTGCAGCTGTCGGGCTCGGCCCACTGACCCCGCCTCAGATCACCTTCCGTACCCGCGGGAAGTGGCAGGCGGCCCCGTCTCCCGCGAGGACGGGCACGTCATGGGCGCACCGCCCCCGATCCTCCTCGGCGAGTGCGGCATGCAGCGGGCAGCGCTCCCGGAACCGGCAGCCGTCGTAGCGGCGCGTCGGGCTGGGCGGGTCCCCGGCCAGCAGGATGCGGGTGCGCTGCCGCCGCCGCTCGCGCTCCGGGTCGGGCAGCGGTACGGCGGACAGCAGGGCCTGGGTGTACGGGTGCCGGGGCCGCTCGAAGACCTCCTCGACCGGGCCCGCCTCGACGGTCCGGCCGAGATAGACGACGCTGACCCGGTCCGCGATGCGCCGGACGACGGACAGGTCGTGCGAGACGAAGAGATACGCGAGCCCCAGCTCGTTCTTCAGCCGGTCCAGCAGGTCGAGGACGCCGGCCTGGACGGAGACATCGAGCGCCGACACCGGTTCGTCCAGTACGAGCAGTTCCGGCTCGACCGACAGTGCCCGCGCGATGCCGACGCGCTGGCGCTGACCGCCGGAGAACTCGTGCGGGAAGCGTTCCGCGTGCGCCGGGTCGAGCCCGACCTGGGTGAGCAGTTCGGGGACGCGCCGGGCGACGGTGGCCCGGTCGGCGCCCTGGGCGCGCAGTGGCTCGGCGACGATGTCGCCGACCGGCATGCGCGGGTCGAGGGAGACCATCGGGTCCTGGAAGACGATCTGCACCCGGCGCCGCAGCGCCTTCAGCCCGGCCTTCCGCAGGGTTCCGAGCCGCTGCCCGAACAGTTCGACCGTCCCGCCCTCCGGCGCGGCGAGTTCGAGCAGTTCGAAGAGGGTCGTGGACTTCCCGGACCCGGACTCCCCGACCAGGGCGAGCGTCTCCCCGCGCCGGATGTCGAGGTCGACGCCGTCGACGGCGTACACACTTCCGACGCGCCGCTTGAACGCGCTCCCCTTGAGGAGGGGGAAGGTCTTGGTGAGACCGCGCACCTTCAACACGGGCTCGGTCTGCGGGAGTTCGGTACGGGGGCGGGCGCCGGGCTCGGGACGGGGGCGGGCGTGGTCGAGGCGCGGTACGGCCCCGAGCAGCTTGCGTGTGTACGCCTCCCGCGGCCGCCCGAAGACGTCGACGGCCGTCCCCGACTCGACCACCTCCCCCTCGTACATCACCGCCACCCGGTCCGCCATCCCGGCGATCACCCCCAGGTCGTGGCTGACCAGCAGCACGGCGGCGCCGGTCTCCCGCTGGGCCGTGCGCAGTACGTCGAGGATCTGGGCCTGGATGGTGACGTCCAGGGCGGTGGTCGGCTCGTCCGCGAGGATCACGTCCGGTTGGTTCGCCATCGCCATGGCGATCATGGCGCGCTGGCGCATCCCGCCGGAGAACTCGTGCGGGAACGCCCGCGCCCGGGACGCGGGGATACCGACGAGGTCGAGCAGTTCGCCGGCACGTTCCCGGGCGCGCTCCCTGGACACGTCCTGATGCGCCCGTACGGCCTCCGCGATCTGGTCGCCGATCCGGTACACGGGGGTGAAGGCGGACAGCGGGTCCTGGAAGACCATGGCGACACGGCTGCCCCGGATGCGGGTCAACTCCCTTTCCCGGGCTCCGAGCAGCTCCTGTCCGTCGAGGCGTACGGACCCCCGTACGGTCGCGCCCGCGGGCAGCAGCCCCAGGACGGCGAGCGCGGTGGCGGACTTCCCCGACCCCGACTCGCCCACCAGGCCGAGGACTTCGCCCCGGGCCAGCGAGAAACTCACGTCACGGACGGCGGGCCGGCCGTCGAAGTCGACGTCCAGAGAGACCACTTCGAGCACCGAGGGCGTCACCGGCCCAACTCCCGCTTCTCCTTCTTCCTCCCCTTCAGTGAACGCTTCTTCCCCTTCCGTGAACGCGCGGTCGGGTCCAAGGCGTCCCGCAGCCCGTCCCCCACCAGGTTCACCGCCAGCACGAACACCACCAGCAGCCCGGCCGCGTAGAAGAACATCCAGGGGTACGTCACCGCCGCCCCGGTCCCCGAGGCGATCAGCGTGCCGAGCGACACGTCGGGCGGCTGCACCCCGAACCCGAAGTACGACAGCGCCGTCTCGCTCATCACGGCCCCGCCCACCGCGATGGTCGCGTCGATGATGAGGAAGGAGGCGACGTTGGGCAGCACATGCCGCCAGATGATCCGGAACGGACCGACCCCCATGAACCGTGCCGCGCGCACGAATTCGCGCTCCTTCAGGGACAGCGTCATCGACCGCACCACCCGCGCGGTGATCATCCACCCGAAGACGGCGAGCAGCCCGACGAACGCGACCCAGCCACCACCGCGCAGCCGCGGCGAGATGATCGCGATGAGGAGAAAGGACGGGAAGACGAGCAGCAGATCGACGAAGAACATCAGCACCCGGTCGGTCCATCCGCCGAAGTACCCGGCACAGGCGCCGACGAGCGAGGCGAGCCCGGTCGAGAAGACCGCGACCAGTAACCCGATCAGCAACGACTTCTGCAGCCCCCGCACGGTCTGCGCGAACACGTCCTGCCCGATCCGGTTGGTCCCCCACCAGTGCTCGGCGCTGGGCCCCGAGCGCAGCGCGGTGTAGTCGATGTGGCTGTACGACCACGGGGTGACGTACGGCCCGACGAAGGCCAGCAGGAAGAGCAGCACGAGGACGACGGCCCCGGCGAGGGCGCCCCGGTCGCGTACGAAGCGGCGCAGCACGACGGTCCCGCGCCCCACCGGACGTACGGCCGCCGTGGGAGTGAGCGTGGCCGTCATGACACCTGCCGGATGCGCGGGTCGAGCGCGGCGTGCAGCACGTCCGCGAAGAAGCCGGACAGCAGGACGGTCACCGCGGCGAACACATTGACGGCGACGACCGAGTTGACGTCGTTCTTGCCGACCGAGGACACGAACCACTCCCCCATCCCGTGCCACCCGAAGATCGTCTCAGTGAAGGTGGCACCGGTGAAGAGCGCGAGGAAGCCGTACGAGAAGTACGTCGACATGGGGATCAGCGCCGTCCGCAGCCCGTGTTTGAGCAGCACCGCCCGCCGGCTGAGGCCCTTGGCCCGCGCGGTGCGCAGATAGTCGGAGCCGAGGACGTCGAGCATGGTGCTGCGCTGGTAGCGGCTGTAACTCGCGATCACGCCGAGGGCGATGGAGATCGTGGGCAGCAGCAGATGCACGCTTCTGTCCCTGAGGACCGTCCAGAAGCCCGAGTCGACTCCGGGGCTCTTCTCGCCGGTGAACCGGATGAGCTCGGTGCCGGTCTCCTGGTTGAACCAGATGGCGCCGGTCTTGAGCAGCACGGCGAGCAGGAACACCGGGGTCGACAGCAGCACGAAGGAGCCGAGGGTCAACAGGCGGTCGGAGAGCCGGTACTGGCGTACGGCGGTCCAGGCGCCCGCGAGGACTCCGAGGGCGGTACCGGCGAGGGTGCCGGCCAGGAGCAGCCGCAGGCTCACGCCGATCCTGCGGCCGAACTCGGCGCCCACCGACGTACCGTCGATCGTCTTCCCGAGGTCGCCGTGCAGCGCGCCGCCCGCCCAGTGCAGGAAGCGGCCGAGCAGCGGCTGGTGGTCGTTGACGCCGACGGCCGTGAGGTGGTGGTCGACGGCTGCCGGGGAGAGCGGGGGCTGCCGCCCCTCGTAGTACGCGCGTGGGTCCAGCGCGAGCGAGGCCAGCAGGTAGGAGAGGCAGACGGCCGCGAGCAGCAGTACAGCGTAATAGCCGAGGCGTTTGGCCAGGAAGGCGGCCACGGTGCTGTCCTCCCGGGGCGTCGGTGTCCACGGTCAGCTTGACCGTGTTCTGCCGCAGCCGCACAAAGAGTGCATGACAAGGCCGGAATTCGACTCCTCCGGGGCCGGACCGACGTGGCTCGACGACTCAACGACTCAACGACTCATTGCACTCCCAGCCGGTGCGGCGCGAGCAGCGCGGCCTTCACCAGGTCCGTGACCCCGCCCTCGGCGGGCGGCGCCGCCACGCAGGACAGGGCGAGCCGGACGACGAGTTCGCAGGAGCGGGCCAGCTCGCTCGCGTCCGGCCTGGAGGTGGCGGGCCCGGAGAGCGTGGCCACCGCACGGTCGCGGACCAGCGCCACGAAGTCCGCGGGCGACGGCAACGGCCCGTCCGCCCGCCGCTGCGCCGGCACCGCGGACGACGACGGCACCGCCGACAGCGTCGGTGAGGGCAGCCGCTCGCTCCAGCACCCGGTCAGCATGGCCCGTACAAGTGCATTGCTGCGCGCCGCCGACGTGATCCACTCCGCGGTCGCGACCAGCCGCTCGCGCGCGTCCGCGTGGGCGGCCAGCGCACGCTCGACACCGGCGAGATAGCCGTCGGCCTCCCGCCGTACGAGGGCGCGTGCGAGTCCTTCCTTACTGCCGAACTCGTTGTAGAGCGTCTGGCGGGACACACCGGCCACGGCGGCGACGTCGACCATCCGCACCATGGACCACGGGCGGCGTGCGAGCGCCGTATAGGCGGCGTCCAGAAGGGATTCCCGCGCTGCAGGCATCTTTCGCCTCCCTGGGGCGAGCGGGCGGCACTGCAGCTCAGATTTGACGCGCACACGAGCACTGTCAAGGGTTCGCGGCGGCGTTGAGGGGCGTACGGCGTCGGCCGCGCGCCGCGGTGATCAACCGGACCGTACGACGGGGGCGACCACAGGGCGCGTACGACCGCGCCCCGATGCGCCCCGGGCTCCCTGACCGCACCCGATGATCCCCCGGCCCCCTGACCGTGCCCGATGATCCCCCGGACTGTACGGCTGTGGCCCGATGATCCCCCGGGCCGTATGGCTGTGGCCCGAGTGGGCCATATACGGTGCAGTCATGCCCGACTACCGCGATGACCTGCGCCTGGCCCATGTCCTGGCGGACGCCGCCGACGCCGCGACGATGGACCGGTTCAAGGCGCTCGACCTCAAGGTCGAGACCAAGCCGGACATGACGCCGGTGAGCGAGGCGGACAAGGCCGCCGAGGAGCTCATCCGCGGCCATCTCCAGCGGGCGCGCCCGCGTGACGCGATCCTCGGCGAGGAGTACGGCATCGAGGGCACGGGCCCGCGCCGCTGGGTGATCGACCCGATCGACGGCACCAAGAACTACGTCCGCGGGGTACCCGTCTGGGCCACGCTGATCTCGCTGATGGAGGCGGGTGAAGGTGGCTATCAGCCGGTCGTCGGGGTGGTCTCCGCGCCCGCGCTCGGCCGCCGCTGGTGGGCGGCGAAGGGACACGGCGCCTTCACCGGCCGCAGCCTCTCCGCCGCCTCCCGCCTCCAGGTCTCCCGCGTCTCCCGGATGGCCGACGCGTCCTTCGCGTACTCCTCCCTGTCCGGCTGGGAGGATCAGGGCCGTCTCGACGGCTTCCTGGACCTGACGAAGGCGGTCTGGCGCACCCGCGGATACGGCGACTTCTGGCCGTACATGATGGTCGCCGAGGGCTCGGTCGACATCTGCGCGGAGCCCGAGCTGTCGCTCTGGGACATGGCGGCGAACGCGATCGTGGTGACCGAGGCGGGCGGTTCCTTCACCGGCCTCGACGGCCGCCCGGGCCCGCACAGCGGCAACGCCGCCGCGTCGAACGGCATGCTCCACGACGAGATGCTGGGGTATCTGAACCAGCGGTACTGAGGGCGATTCCTGGGTAAGCCCGACTGGCGTGGGGCTCCTGAGTAACCCCGGGCGCCCCGAACTCACCACACGCGCCCCCTTGTTGACTCTCCCTTTAACTGCGACTCTGAGAGTCCCCCCACTTGTGAACATGTGAATCCGTGCGCAAGCCCATCGGCCCTGCCCATTGGCTCTGTCCATTGGCCCTGCCCGTTGGTCCTGCCCAGCGGATTCGTAGGAGGTGGCTCCGACCATGCTCGTCCGCGACGCCATGAGCACGGTGATCCTCACCATCGGCCCAGCACACACGCTCCGCCAGGCGGCCTGCCTGATGTCCTCCCGCCGCGTGGGCGCGGCCGTCGTGCACGACGAGGACGCCGGCGGCCTCGGCATCCTCACCGAGCGCGACATCCTCAACTCACTCGCCCTCGGCCAGAACCCCGACACCGAGACCGCCGACACCCACACCACCACCGACGTCGTCTTCGCCGCCCCCGTCTGGACCCTGGAGGAGGCCGGGGCGGCGATGGCACACGGCGGCTTCCGCCATCTGATCGTGCTCGACGGCAACGGCCCGGTCGGCATCGTCTCGGTCCGCGACATCATCCGCTGCTGGGCGCCGACGCGGCAGCGCGCAGGTGCCCTGACGGGCTGAAACGCGACGGTGCCTGTACGGACAAGGCCCGCACAGGCACCGCACGAAACCGCAACCATCAATTGAGGAACCCCCACGGCGAGCAACCACATCCGCGAGAGCGGCGCCGGTTCAGGCGCAAAGGGGGCGCAGGGCCTGGACCGCGGCCTCCAGCCGCTTGCCGAAGTCGCCGTCCGCCTGACGGAAGTTGTTGATCGCGCGCTCGGCGATGTCGTCACGGGAGACCTTGGCGATGAAGCCCGCCAGGCTCTCGATCAGACGGCCCCGCTCGTCCTCGGACATCAGGCGGTAGAGGTTGCCCGCCTGCACGAAGTCGTTGTCCTCGGCGTGGGTCGGAGCCTCGGTGGCGCCGGTGTGGCCGGTCACCGCGATCGGCTGCCACAGCGGCCTGTCCGTCTGGAACGGGCCGCCGAAGCTGTTCGGCTCGTAGTTCTTCGCGCCCTTGTGGCGGCCGTCGTACAGGAAGCCGTCCCGCGAGTCGGTGCGCGCCTCGGTGGCGTGCGGGCGGTTCACCGGCAGGTGGTCGGCGTTGATGCCGACGCGGTAGCGGTGCGCGTCGCCGTACGCGAACAGGCGCCCCTGCAGCATCTTGTCGGGCGAGGGGCCGATACCCGGCACGAAGTGCGCGGGCGAGAAGATGGACTGCTCGACCTCGGCGAAGATGTTCTCCGGGTTGCGGTTGAGCTCCAGCTTGCCGATCTCGACCGGCGGGTAGTCCTCGTGCGGCCACACCTTGGTGAGGTCGAACGGGTTGAAGCGGTAGTTCGCCGCCTCGGCCGCCGGCATGATCTGCACCTGCACGGTCCAGGACGGGAACTCACCGCGCTCGATGGCCTCGCGCAGGTCGCGCTGGTGGGAGTCGGGGTCCTCACCGGCGAGCTTGTTGGCCTCGGCCTGGGTGAGGTTCTTGATGCCCTGGTCGGTCTTGAAGTGGTACTTGACCCAGAAGACCTCGCCGGCCTCGTTGTTCCACTGGTACGTGTGCGAGCCGTACCCGTTGAGGTGCCGGTAGGAGGCGGGGATGCCACGGTCGCCGAAGAGCCAGGTCACCTGATGCGTGCTCTCCGGGCTCAGCCCCCAGAAGTCCCACACGTTGTCGGCTTCCTGTGAACCGGTGTACGGGTCGCGCTTCTGCGTGTGGATGAAGTCGGGGAACTTGATGGCGTCCTTGATGAAGAACACCGGGGTGTTGTTGCCGACGAGGTCATAGTTGCCCTCTTCGGTGTAGAACTTCAGCGCGAAGCCGCGGGGGTCACGAACGGCGTCCGCGGAACCGAGGTTGCCGGCCACCGTCGAGAACCGCAGGAAGGTCTCGGTCTGCTTGCCGACCTCGGAGAGGAACTTCGCGCGCGTCCACTGCGAGACGTCACGGGTCAGCGTGAAGGTGCCGTACGCGGCGGCACCGCGGGCATGCACGATCCGCTCCGGGATGCGCTCACGGTTGAAATGGGCGAGCTTCTCCAGCAGCAGCTGGTCCTGAACGAGCACCGGGCCGCCGACGCCCGCGGTCTCGCTGTTCTGATTGTCGGCCACCGGCGCGCCGGCCTCCGTCGTAAGCGGTCCCTGCGTCACGTGCGCCTCCTGCGTCGTCCCAGGCCAGTCCTGCCCCTTGGCCAATACCGAACTCGATCCTACAATGGACAATGTCTAAGTCAAGCTGGCATCTAAAGTCACACCCATTCGGGATCTGGTCCCCTTGCTGTTAAGCTGCTCTGTATGAGTGACCTGTTGGAACGACTGCGCGGACGCGGCTGGCGAATGACCGCGCAGCGGCGTGTCGTGGCCGAGGTCCTCGACGGCGATCACGTCCATCTGACGGCCGACGAGGTGCATGCGCGCGCCGTCGCCAAGCTGCCCGAGATCTCCCGGGCGACCGTCTACAACACGCTGGGTGAGCTGGTCTCACTGGGCGAGGTGCTGGAAGTCGCCACGGACAAGCGCGCCAAGCGGTACGATCCGAACGCGCACCGCCCGCACCACCACCTGGTCTGCGCCCGGTGCGGCGCGATCCGCGACGTCCACCCGAGCGGCAACCCGCTCGCCGACCTCCCCGACTCGGAGCGCTTCGGCTTCACGGTCTCGGGCGTAGAGGTGACGTACCGGGGCATGTGCCCCAACTGCGCAGCAGTCTGACCTTCTGATTCTGAAGCCCCGGCTCCCTTGACGGACGCCGGGGCTTCTCATTGAGCGCTTGCGCGCACGGGAACGCCGAAGGGCCCGGATCTTAACGATCCGGGCCCTTCGGGCTTGAGTAGCGGGGACAGGATTTGAACCTGCGACCTCTGGGTTATGAGCCCAGCGAGCTACCGAGCTGCTCCACCCCGCGTCGGTGAACTGAACATTACGTCAACCGGGTGGACAGTGCAAATCGCATATCCAAACCCCTCACAGCCAACAGCAGCCCCGCCAACCATCCCATCAGCCACTCCACGGCCCGCCCGGCCCACCCTCCGGCCCACCCCGGCACCATTCTCGGCGCAGGCCTGCACCATCGAGCCCGTCCGGCACTTGAGGACGAGCCCTTCGGGCGAGCGGGAGGCCAGGGGGCGCAGCCCCTTGGCGAGGTCCGGGGCGCAGCCCCTTGGCAGGGATGGGACGGGTAGGGGCGGCGGGGGCGAAACCCGGCGCATCCCCACTCAGCGATGCACCGTCACGCGGACAACTCCTGCCGCAACGCATCCCGCAACCGAGCCGCCCGCTCAGCCACCTCCGCAGGCCCCAGCGTCACCGCCCGATCAGCCCACCGCTGCCCCTCCGCCAACTCCCCCCGCCGCGCATACACGAGGGCAAGCCGAAGCGCCGCCCGCCCATGCCCCGCATCCGCGGCCCGAGTCCACCACAGCGCCGCCTCCGGCTCGCTCCCCTCCCGAGCCAGCAGCAGCCCCAGATTGAACGCCCCGTTCCGAGACCCGGCCTCCGCGGCCGACCGGTACCACCGAGCCGCCTCCACCACGTCACCCCGAGCCGCGGCGAGCATCCCGACCCGCACCTGCGCCCGCCGATGCCCCTGGGAGGCAGCCCGCTCGTACCACTCCTCGCACTCGCTCTTCTCCTGTGCGGGCTCCCCGAGCTCATGCGCGGGCGCCGGCGGCCGCCGAGCGTCGAGCACGGCGGCCAGCCGGTACGCGGCCTCCGCGCTGCCACCCCCCGCCGCGCACCGCAGATGCCGCTCCGCCTCCCGCTCGTCCCCGTCCCGCAACCGCGCGATACCGACCTGCAGCGCCGCCTCGGTGTGCCCGGCGGCAGCCGCCCGCTCGTACCAGCGCAGCGCCGCCTCCTCGTCCTCCTCGGCCCCCCGCCCGGCATGCAGAATCCCGAGGTTGAACGCGGCGTCCACGCTCCCGGCCTCCGCGGCCTTGGAGAACCACGGTTCGGCCCCGGCCGAGTCCCCGACCTGGAGCAGCAAGATCGCCAGAGCGTTCGCGGCCTCACGGTGCCCGGCGTACGCGGCCTGCCGGTACCACTGCTCGGCCTGCGCGGTCCGCCCCTGCTCGGCACAGAGCAGCCCGAGGTTGTACGCGCCGTTCACATCACCGGCGTCCATGGCGGCGCGGTACCACCGCTCGGCGGTCTGTGTCTCACCGCGCTCGGCGTGCAGCGCGCCCAGCGCGTTCGCGGCGTTCCCGTCCCCGTCCTGCGCGGCCCGCAGCCACCACACGGCGGCGCTCTCCGTGTCCCCCGCGTCGCGCAGCAGGAAGCCGAGCGCGCAGGCGGCCCGCGCCTCACCGTCCTTGGCGGACGTCAGATACCAGCGCCCGGCCTCCTTGAGGTGGCCCCGCTTCTCCAGGATCGCCCCGAGGTGCAGCGCGGCCCGCCGGTGCCCGCGCGCGGCGGCCTGCCGGTACCACTGCTCGGCCTCTTCACCGGCGGCCCCTATGACCCCGATGACACCGTTGTCAGCCCTGCCCTCGCACGCGTCCGCGGCCTTGCGGTCGAGCGTGCGCGCGAGCCGGTACGCGGCCTCGCGGTGCCCGCGCTCGGCGGCCGCCCGCATCCACTGCTCCGCGCCGACGTCACTGCGGTGCTCCAGCAGATCGGCGAGCGCGTACGCCCCGAGCGCGTGGCCCTGCTCGGCGGACTGGCGCAACCAGTACTCGGCGGCGGGCTCGTCGCCCCGCTCCCGGTGGTAGCGCCCGAGCGCGTGCGCGGCGGCCGCGGAACCGGCGACGGCGGCGATCCGCCACCATCCGGCGGCCTCGTCGGTGTACCCGCGCTGGTGCAGGAGGACACCCAGATTGTTGGCGGCGGCGCGGTCACCTGCGGCGGTGGCAGCGCGCAGCTGCGGCTCGGCTCCGTCGAGATCACCGCGGCGCAGCAGCATCGCCCCGAGGACACTCATCGCCTCGACGTCGCCGGCTTCGGCGGCGAGCCTCTGGCGCGCTTCCTCCGCAGCCTCGCCGGTCTCGTCCCGGCCGGAAGGCTGCGCAATGCCCGAAGGCTGCACAAAACGCCCTGTCTCCAACAGAGTTGCCTTGTCCCCCATAACGTCCATCGTCGCACCACCTGCAACCTGGGTACACCTGGTATACCGCAGTCAGTGAGGTCACTTCAGCGTTTTGTCGACATGCCCACAGAGAGACAAGTCAAACACAGTTTTCCCAACTCCCCACGGATGGAGGAGTCTTCGGGCGCGTCGCCGATCACCCCCGTACGTACTGCGCGTACGCGTCGTCCGCACGTCGTCATACGGCCGCAGTACACGCGTCCACACATGGCGAAGGCCCGGATCCTGGAGGATCCGGGCCTTCGCGTTTCAGTAGCGGGGACAGGATTTGAACCTGCGACCTCTGGGTTATGAGCCCAGCGAGCTACCGAGCTGCTCCACCCCGCGCCGTTGTGTTTCAACCGTACCACGGCGCGGAGTGGCCTCTGACCAGCAGCTGGATCAGCCGCCGCCCGAGCTGCTACCGCCGCTGGGACTACTACTCGGACTGCTGCTCGGACTACTGCTGGGGCTGCTACTCGTGCTGCCGCCCTTGCTGCCGCCGCTGCCGCTGGTCTTGTCGGCCTTGGTCTGTGCGTCCTCGGCCCGCTTCAGCGCGTCCTGAAGATCCTTCTGCGCCTGGCCGTACGCCGTCCAGTCCCCCTTCTGGAGGGCTTTCTGGCCCTGGTCGAAGGCTTTCTGGGCGTCATTGAGCGCCTGTTGGACCGTGGGATTGCTCGACGTAGGCGGATTGCCGGTCCCCTGATCGGAGGACGGGGCGGTCGAACCGTCCGCCCCGAAGACCTTGTTGAGCGCCTTGTCGAGCGTGTCCTCGAAGGCGGTGCTGCCTCCGTAGGTCACCAACACCTTGCGCAGCAAGGGGTACTTGAGGTCACCACCGCGTACGTAGACGGGCTCCACGTAGAGCAGTCCTCCGTCGAGCGGAACCGTCAGCAGGTTGCCGTACTCGACCTTGGAGTCGCCACGCTCCAGGAGGCTGATGGACTCGGCGATGGACGGCTCGGAGTTGAACTGGCTCTGTACCCGTTTGGGTCCGTCGATGGTTTTGCCGGTCGGCAGCTTCAGGATGGTGATCTTGCCGTAGTCGCTCGTGCCCGCCTCGGCGTTGACGGACATGAAGGCGCTCAGGTTGTCCCGGCCGTTCGGCGTCATCGTCGTCGTCAGAGAGAAGGCCTGGGAGTTCTCGCCCGGCAACTTCATGCTCAGGTAGTACGGCGGCACGGCGTCGCCCGACTTGTTGGTCGGTTCATCCGGGATCTGCCACACCTCACTGCCGCTGAGGAACGTCTGCGCGTCCTTCACGTGGTAGCGGGTGAGCAGCTCGCGCTGGACCTTGAACAGGTCCTGCGGGTACCGGAGATGGTCCATCAGCGAGGCGGAGATGTCGGTCTTGGGCTTGACCGTGCCCGGGAACGCCTTCATCCAGGTCTTCAGGACCGGGTCCTGGGTGTCCCACTGGTAGAGCTTGACCTCGCCGGTGTACGCGTCGACGGTCGCCTTCACCGAGTTGCGGATGTAGTTCACCTGGTTCTGCTGGGCCACCACCGCGCGCTGGTTGTTGGCCGCCGTCAGCGAGTCCGCCGTCGTGTCACCGAGGGTGGTGCGGGAGGCGTACGGATAACCGTTGGTGGTGGTGTACGCATCGACGATCCACTGGATCTTCCCGTCGACCACGGCCGGGTAGGCGTCGCCGTCGATGGTCAGCCAGGGGGCCACCGCCTCGACCCGTTCCTTGGGAGTGCGGTTGTAGAGAATCCGCGAACCCTCGCCGATCGCGCCCGAGTACAGGATCTGCGGCTCGCCGAACGCCACCGCGTAGGCGGCCCGGTTGATCGGGTTGGAGAGGCTGACCCCGCTCTTGCCCTGGTAGCTGGTGGTCTTCTCACCGCTGTCGTCGGAGTAGTCGATCTCCTTCTGGGGACCGCCGACGATCGAGTACTGCGTGGTCTTCTCGCCGTAGTAGATCCGCTGCCGGTACGCTCCGAGGTCGCCCTTGGACGGCAGGTCGTACTCGGCGAACACCGGGCGGCCCTCAGCGTCGGCTTCGGTGCCGTTGGCCGCGACCACGCCGTACCCGTGGGTGTAGCGGAAGTGGTCGTTGATCCAGTTGTGCTTCGGAATGCCGTTGAGGTTCAGCTCACGCAGTCCGATGACCGTGTCCTGGGCCTTGCCGTCCTTGGTCTTGTAGCGGTCGACGGCGAGGTTCTGCGGAAACCCGTAGTAGTTGCGCACCTGCTGGAGCTGCTGGAACGTCGGTGAGACGACGTTCGGGTCCATCAGCCGGATACTCGCGACGCTTTCGGCGTCGTCGCGCAGCTTGGTCTTGTCCTTGGTGTCGCTCGTACCGGAGTAGTCGGTGACCTGGGCGTCGTCGATGCCGTACGCCTGACGCGTCGCCTTCAGGTTCTTCTCGACGTACGGCGCTTCCTTGGCCTGCTCGTTCGGCTGGACCTGGAACTTCTGCACGATCGCCGGGTACAGGCCGCCGATGAGGATCGCCGAGAGGACCATCAGGCCGAAGCCGATGACGGGAAGCTGCCAGGTACGCCGCCACAGGGTGGCGAAGAACAGCAGCGCACAGATGACGGCGATGCAGAACAGGATCGTCTTGGCGGGCAGATAGGCGTTGGCGTCGACGTACCTGAGGCCCGTCCAGTTTCCGGTCGCCTTGAAGTCGCTGGACTTCACGGCGAGTCCGTACCGGTCGAGCCAGTAGGCGACCGCCTTCAGAGCGACGAAAATGCCCAGCAGCACCGACAGATGCCCGGTCGCCGCGGCCGTGGCGCGCGCTCCCGGGGAGGTGATCCTGAGCCCTCCGTAGAGGTAGTGCGTAAGCGCGGCGGCGATCAGCGAGAGCACGGCGGCGGCGAAGCCGAAGCCGAGCAGGAAGCGGTACCAGGGCAGGTCGAAGGCGTAGAAGGAGACGTCGAGGTGGAACTGGGGGTCCTTCTGGTGGAAGGGAACCCCGTTCACCCACATCAGCCACGTGCGCCACTGGCCCGAGGCCGACGCGCCGGCGATCAGCCCCACCAGGGAGGTGATGGAGAGAAGCAGCCACCTCTTGTAGGGCGCGATGCCCATCCGGTAGCGGTCGAGGCTCTGCTGCTCCATCGACATGGCGCTCAGCGGCGGACGCAGCCGGTGGGCCAGCCAGATGTTCACGCCGACCGAGGCCGCCATGATCAGGCCGAAGACGAAGAAGAGCCCGATCTTGGTCCACAGGGTGGTCGTGAAGACCGACGAGTAGTGAACCGACCGGTACCAGAGCCAGTCCGTCCAGAACCCCGCGAACATGACGAAGGCCATGGCCAGCACGGCCAGCACGCCCAGTGTCACGAGCAGGGTCCGGACACGCCGGGAGGGTCGGCCCACTCTGATCCGTGGCCCCGTCGGGCCTCCGCCGCGGTCCGGCATCTGGAAAGCCAAGGTGCGCACCTCGAAGTCGCTGTTGATCCGTCAGGCCCCCGTGAACGCGGACCATAGGTCAGGCTCCGTGATCGTGGAGCCTCATCTATGCAACTTACTCACGCTTTACTCGGTTCCCGGTTCCGGGTACGAACGAGGCAGGATTGTGACCATGTCCAACACTCCCATGGCAGCGAGCCCGCTCACCCGGGCCGTACTCGAGATCGACGAGTACGCCTCCGGCCTCGGCTGGGACCAGCCCGCTCGCCTCTTCGCCCTCGTAGACACCGCACGGCTGCGGGCCCAGGAACCCGGCCTCGCGGCCCAGCTCGGCCTGCAGGACGAGCCCGAGACCACCGGTCTCACCCCCATCGAGCAGGACGAGATCCCTGCCGACAAGCCGCTGGACGAGTTCCTCGGCACCATCGCCTGGCCGGACGCCGTGGTCGGCTGCGCGCTCACCGTGGAGCGGCTGATGCTGCCGCCGTCCGCGGAGGCCTCCGTTCCGGAGGGCCTGAGCGAGAAGAAGCTCACGAGGTGGGTCGCCGAGCACCCCGACCGCCAGGAGGTCCGCATGACGGTCGGCGTCCTGCGCAACGGCACCCGCGACTCGGCACTGCGCCTGCGCGAGAAGGACGCGCCGACCGAGGTCCTCACGGGGGCGGGTCTGGTGCCGGGCCTGGCGGAGGCACTGTCGGCGACGTTCGCGGACTGACGTCCGGGTGCACGTGGAGGGGGGCGCCCCTCAGGTTTCGGGGCGCCCCCCTCTACGTACGGCCCAGACCTGTCCCTGTATGCCTTCGTCGTACGCCCTCGTCCGTCCTCAGCCCTTGGTGGTGCACTTCGGCAGGTCGGCGGTCTTGCCGGAGCTGATGTCCTTGAGGGCGTTCATCGCGTCGTCGATGGTGTTGACCTTGACGAGGGTGAGGCCCCCGGGGGTGTCCTTGGCGGCGGCCGCGCAGTTGTCCTTGGGCGTCAGGAAGTACTGGGCGCCCTTCTCGCGGGCGCCGATCGTCTTCAGCTCGATGCCGCCGATCGGGCCGACGGTGCCGTTGTCGTCGATGGTGCCGGTGCCGGCCACGAACTTGCCGCCGGTGAGGTTGCCCGGGGTCAGCTTGTCCACGATGCCGAGCGAGAACATCAGCCCGGCGCTCGGGCCGCCGACGTCGGCGAGCTTGATGTCGATGCTGAACGGGAACGTGTGGTCGGTGCCGGCCGAGATGCCGACGATGGCGCGGGACGCACCGCTGTCGGTGGACTTCGCCGTGGTGATGGTGACGTCCGTGGTCGTGGTGGCCGTCTTGCCGGCCTTCGCGGCGGCGGCCTGCTCCTTGGCGGGCACGACGGTGAAGACGACCTTCTCGCCGGGCTTGTGCTTGGTGACCAGCTTGGCGACGTCGTCGGGCGCCTTGACGGCCGTACCGTCGACGCTCTTGATGACATCACCGGCGTGCAGCCGCCCCTCGGCCGGGGAGTCCTTGACGACGGTGGAGACGATCACCCAGGACTTCACCGGGATGCCCAGTTCCTTCAGAGCGGCCACCTTGGCGCTCTCCTGGGACTGGCTGAACTCCTCGGCGTTCTCCTGCGTCGACTGCTGCTCGGTCTTGCCGTCCGGATAAAGCGTGTCGTGCGGCACGACCTTATTGTCATGCGCAAGCCACCCGTAAACGGCCTCTACAAGGTTCATCTTGTAGTCGGCGCTGGTGACCCGGACGGTGGTCATGTTGAGATGCCCGGTGGTCGGATACGTCTTGTGCCCGGAGATCTGCAGCACCGGCTCGCCGTCGTGCTGGCCCAGCGTGTTCACCGTCGGCCCCGGTGACATCTCCGCGTACGGCACATTGATGAACACTCCCGCGCACAGGAGCGCGATCAGGATCAGGGTGGAGGCGAGCATCGTCGCGGTGCGGCGTGGCATGCCACGACAGTACGGGACGGCGCTGTCAGCGCACCGTCGGGGCCGCCCGTACGGGGCCCGGACGCCGTGGGCGGCGCGGCCTCAGACCGCGTCGGAGTGCGGCTTCTCCCCGGCCCCGGGCTGCACCATGACGGCCTCGGGCTGCACCATGACGGCCTCGGACCGCTCCATGGCGGCACGGAAGCGCGCGTAGCCCTCGAGCTCGGCACCGTCTCCCGCGGTCTTGCGGTTCCGGCCGGCCCAACTGCCCCACAGTCCGGCACCGATCGCAGCCAAAAGCGGAATCAGCAACCAGGCGAGCGACGCCATGCCGACCTCCCAACCCTATAAGCGACCGCAACTGACTGATCAGCAGATTAGCCATCCGTCCTGTTAACGCTCACGCCAGGGGGTCGGTTACGCAACCGGAGCCCAGGTGAGAAATTGGCGAGGCCGGGCTCTCCCGCCGGGCCGGCTCCTCAACAGGCTCCGACCCACTCCTCCGTACCGTCGGAGAACTTCTGGTGCTTCCAGATGGGCACTTCGTGCTTGAGATCGTCGATCAGCCTGCGACACGCCTCGAAGGCCTCACCACGGTGCGGACACGACACGGCGACGACGACCGCGAGATCACCGACGGCCAGGTCACCGACGCGGTGCACGGCGGCCAGCGCCCGCACCGGATACTCGGCGACGACCTTCTCGGCGATCCGCCGCATCTCCGCCTCCGCACTGGGATGGCACGAATACCCCAGCCCGTCGACGTCGACGCCCCCATCATGATTGCGCACGGTCCCCACGAACAGCGCGGTCCCTCCGGCGGCGTCGTCCCCGACCGCCCGGAAGACCTCGTCCAGGGAGAGCGGTTCGTCCCGGATCGCCAGCAGCCGAATCGGATCCTGCGCGCCCTGCTCACCGGGGTGGTCAAAGGTAGGTGCCATACGCCCATCGTGCCGCACCCCACCGACCCCACGAAATACGCCCTTCACCCGGCACGCACGCGTGAACCTTTGAAGCGTCCTGGAGAGCGCGTCCCCCGCTCAGCCCGTCCGGCGTTTGAGGACGAGGCCGTTCAAGGCCGATCCGGCCGATCGGGCCGATCGGGGGGTCTGGGGACGCCCACTGGACCCCAGCCACCCGCACCCGTGACACCCGAATGGCACCCGGCCACAGCCTCAGATCCGCCGCCGGGCCTTCCGAGCCCGCCGGACCAACGCAGCCGTACCCAGAAGGGCAACCGTCGCCCCCGCGGCCCCCGCAGCCGTCGCATCCTTCCGCCCCAGCCGCCGCCCAGCCACGGTGTGCCGCCCGGCAACCTCCTCCAGCAGCTCCGCGAGAACCTCCTCGTTGGTCCACTGCGGCCGCCACCCGGCGTCATGGAGCCGGCTCCCGCTCACCACCCAGGGGTACATCGTGTATGCCAGATCCCCGGCAGGCGAAGGAGTGAGCCCAATCCGGTGAAGTCGCGCGGCAGCCCCCAGCGCGACGGCGGACGGCAACTCCATCCGCCGAATCCCGCTCAGCTCCTCGACCTCCTCCTGCTCCAGCCATCCGTCACACCCGACAGCCAGCTCCCCCTCCACCTTCTCCAGGACGGCGTACTCCAGAGCACTGCACAGGTCCTCGACGTGACAGAACTGCCAAGCAGGCCGGGACCCGGCCACCACAAGCAGCCGAGGAGACTCGAAGTACCTGGTCAGCGCGGTATCAGTACCACCGCCGACCAACACCCCCGGGCGTACGACCGTGACATTGAGCCCCGGGTGCGCTCGCGGCGCCCGCCGAGCGAGCCGCTCGATCTCAAGCAGGTCACCGACCCCCGTGGCCTCGGCGGTCGCCCGCAATTCGGCGTCTTCGGAGAGGGGCAGTTCGTTGTCGGGCAGAGCTCCGTAGACCATCGCGGAGGTGCAGAGCACGACCCGGTGCACCCCGACCGCGGCGGCCGCCGTGAGCACGGTCTGCGTCCCCCGGACGTTGTACGCCGTGCGCGCCGCCGCGTCCGTCTCCAGGTCGAGGTCGAGCGCGAGGTGCACCACGACGTCCGCGCCGCGCAGCTTCTCGGCGATCGCCGGGTCCCGGACGTCGAGGATGTGCCACTGGACGCCCGCGCACTCGCCACGGCGCTCGTCGATGGCGATGACCTGCTTGATCTCCTCGCTGGCGGCCAGCCGCTCGGCGAGCATCGCGCCCACGCCGGACGCGGCGCCGGTGACCGCGACGACGGGCCCGCGCAAGGGCGGGCTGGTTGAGTGGTTTCGCGCTGCGCGAACCTGTGGATCTGGGGAACTCACCGGGCGTCTCCAGCGGTTGTCTTCAGTAACGGACGCGCGTTACGCGTACGTACCAGGTGGCATCCATCCTGCCGCAGGCGAAGAGTCGGCGAAGCACCGAGGCCCGATCGGGCTCGGGTGTCTACGCTGGGTGGTGTTGTCGGGCAGCCGCCGTCGGAACGAACCGGCGGCCTTACCAGCCGAGGAATCCCGTGAGTGACACCCCATTCGGATTCGGCCTTCCGCCGGAGGAGCCGGAGAACGGCGACGAGGGCAAGAAGAAGGACCAGCAGAGCGGCGGTGGTCAGGGCCCGTTCGGTTTCGGGCTGCCCGGAGCCGGCGGCCCCGGCGCCGACAATCCGCTCGCAGCGATGTTCGGTTCCATGAACCCCAACGATCTGGGTGCCGCGTTCCAGCAGCTGGGCCAGATGCTCTCGTACGAGGGCGGCCCGGTGAACTGGGACATGGCCAAGCAGATCGCCCGCCAGACGGTCTCCCAGGGCGCTTCCGACGGCTCCAAGGACGCGAGTGTCGGCCCCGCGGAGCGCACCGCGGTCCAGGAGGCCGTGCGCCTGGCCGACCTGTGGCTGGACGACGCGACGTCCCTGCCGTCCGGCGCCGGTTCCGCCGTGGCCTGGAGCCGCGCGGAGTGGGTCGAGGCGACCCTGCCGGTGTGGAAAGAGCTCGTCGACCCGGTCGCCGAGCGGGTCGGCGCGGCCATGGGCGACGTCCTGCCGGAGGAGATGCAGGCCATGGCGGGCCCGCTCATCGGCATGATGCGCTCCATGGGCGGCGCCATGTTCGGTACGCAGATCGGGCAGGCCGTCGGCGTGCTCGCGGGCGAGGTCGTCGGCTCCACCGACATCGGCCTGCCGCTCGGCCCGGCCGGCAGGGCCGCGCTGCTACCGCTGAACATCGAGTCGTTCGGCAAGGACCTGGGCATCCCCCAGGAGGAGGTGCGGCTCTACCTGGCCCTTCGCGAGGCCGCCCACCAGCGCCTCTTCGCGCATGTGCCGTGGCTGCGCTCGCACCTGTTCGGTGCGGTCGAGGGCTACGCGCGCGGGATCAAGGTCGACACGGCCAAGCTGGAGGACGTGGTCGGCCAGCTCGACCCGCAGAACCCGGAGCAGCTGCAGGACGCCCTCCAGCAGGGCATGTTCCAGCCGGAGGACACGCCCGAGCAGAAGGCCGCGCTGGCCCGTCTGGAGACGGCGCTCGCGCTCGTCGAGGGCTGGGTGGACGCGGTCGTGCACGCGGCCGCGAAGCCGCGCCTGGGATCCGCGGACGCGCTGCGCGAGACGCTGCGCCGCCGACGCGCCACCGGCGGTCCCGCCGAGCAGACCTTCGCCACGCTGATCGGCCTGGAGCTGCGCCCGCGCCGGCTGCGGGACGCCTCGCGCCTGTGGGCGTCGCTCACCGACGCGCGCGGTGTCGACGGCCGCGACGGCCTGTGGGCCCACCCGGACATGCTGCCCACGGCGTCCGACCTGGACGACCCGGACGGCTTTGTGCACCGTGAGCAGCTGGACTTCTCCGAGCTCGACAAGATGCTCGGCGAGGCGGCGAGCGGTTCCGCCGAGAAGCCGAACCTGAAGAAGGACGACGACGACTCCGACGACTCCAAGGACGACGGCGCCGAGTGAGCCTGTACGACGACACGGTCCTCGTACTGAAGAAGTACGAGGACCAGGAAGAACTGCGCCAGACGTATCTGGACCACCTGTCCGAGCACCCCGACGGCATGTGGAAGTCGTGCACGGCGGGGCACGTCACGGCGAGCGCGCTGGTCATCGACCCGGCGCGCGGCCGGGTCCTGCTGACCCTGCACCGCAAGCTGCGGATGTGGCTGCAGATGGGCGGCCACTGCGAGCCGGGCGACGTGACGCTGGCGGCGGCCGCGCTGCGCGAGGCGACCGAGGAGTCGGGTATCGAGGGTCTGACCCTGCTGCCGGGCGGCCCCGTGACCCTGGACCGGCACGCCATCCCGGCGCCGTGCCACTGGCATCTGGACGTCCAGTACGCCGCGCTGGCCCCGGCCGACGCCGAGGCGGCGATCAGCGACGAGTCCCTGGACCTGCGCTGGTTCGGCTACGAGGAGGTCGCGGACGTGGCGGACGCATCGGTCGTACGCCTGCTGGCGGCAACCCGCGCGAGGCTCTCGGCCTGAGGCATACGTTGGCCTGAGGCATATGTAAGGGGCGACCGCCACGGCGGTCGCCCCTTACATATGCTTCCCGGACCGTCGGCCGGTCGCCCCGTCAGCTCCAGACGTTCCCCTGGTTCTGCGCCCGTGCCCCCTGCTGCCCCATCCCGTACTGGGCGCGCAGCCCCGAGCCGATCTGCGCGTTCTGCGGCGGCAGCAGTTCGCTGGGCTGGACGAGCGCGAAGCCCTGGCCCAGGAAGCTGAGCTCCCAGCCCTCACCGGTGTTGCCCCGGCGCCGCCACACCCCGGAGGAGTGCGTCTGGGCCTGCATCTGGACGCGCAGGCCGGTGGACCAGGCGACGATCGCGTCGGCGTCGCAGTTGACGTACTTGTCGGGCGTGACCTGCATCATCAGGGGCGCCCCGGAGGTCATCAGAGCGACCTTGCCCCGGCCGGTGATGTTGAGCTGGTACTTGCCCGAGCCCGAGATGCCGTACTGGCTGTCCACGGCGATGACCTCGTGGTGCAGTGCGGAGTCCATCGCCAGGACGTAGCTGCTGTCGACGGTCAGCCCGTCCTGATCCACGTCGACCACGTGCACGTGCTGGGCGAGGTTGGCGAGGTAGACCGTCCCCTGCCCGTGGCAGCGCATCAGGTCGAGGCCCTCACCGGTGTACGCACGCGCACGGTGCTGGCTGTTGTTCTGGTACTCGGCGTCGAACTCGACGAGCCCCTGGTAGGCGACCATGGTGCCCTTGCGGGCCAGGATGTCGTCGTGGCCCTCCATGACGACCCGCAGCATCTGCGAGTTCTGCAGGCTGTAGCGCTCCTGGGTCTGCTGCTCGTTGTAGCCGAAAAGCGGGCTCTGCATGATGTCGTGCTCCCCCTCAGCCCCGGATCCGGAGGCGGTCGGTGCTGTCCTCGCTGGGCTGGACGACGACGATGCCCTGCCCGGAGAACGCCATCTGGTAGGCCTCGCCGCTGCCGCGTCCGATCAGCGACTGCGCCTTGAAACTGCGCTTGCCCTTCACCTTGAGGTTCGGGGACCAGGCGACGAGCGCGTCCGGGTCGACGTACGTCTCGTCCTCACCACCGCCGCAGTCGACCACGATCGGCGTGCCGCGGGAGGTCAGCGCGACCCAGCCCTGGCCGGAGATCTTGGTGTTCCACAGGCCCTGCCCGGCGAACTTGGCGAGCCCCTTGACTCGCTCGACGCCCCAGGTGAGGTGCGCGTCGAAGGCGAGCAGGTTGGTGGCGTTGACGGAGATCGCGTCCCCGTTGAGGTTGATCACAACGACGTTCGCCCCGTAGTCGGCAAGGTAGAGCAGGCCGTCACCGTGGCACTTCATGAGGGGCGCGCCCTCACCGGTCATCCAGTCCCGCGCGATCTGGCGTACGGCGGGCGGGTTGGGCTCGTACTGGACGAACCCTTCGTAGGCGACCATCGAGCCCACGCGCGCGAAGAGGTCGTTTCCGGTCTGCATGGCGACCTTCAGCATGTGGTTGCCGTGGTTCTCCATGCGGGCGGTGACAGGTGCCGGGGCAAAGCCCCCGAGTGGCTGGTTCATGACGGGGACCTCAGACCTCGTACGGCTGGACGACGATGAAATTGCCGGGCGCGCCGCGGAACTGGAGGTTCACACTCTCTCCGGTGTCACCGGGGTAGGCGTTGCGGCGCATCCGCACCTGGCTGGAGACGATCACCTGGGAGGCCGCGGACCAGGCGACGACGGCGTTGCAGTCGGCGAAGGTCGTGGGCGTCACCGGCAGCACGACGGGTGCCCCGTGCGTCTTCACGACGATCGTGCCGGTCCCCTGGAACTGCATGGTGAACAGCGCGCCGCCGGGGATGCCGTGTCCCTCGATGCGGCGGACCTCGTGCTGGAGGGACTCGTCGAAGGCGAGCACGCTGTCCGCGGAGACGCAGATCGCGTCACCCTGGAGTTCGATGGGGTGTACGTGGGTGGAGTTCTCGGCGAGGAACACCTGGCCGCGGCCCGAGCAGCGCATCAGCTGCATCTCCTGGCCGGTCGCGTTGCCCACGATCCGTCCCGCGAACCCGGCGCCCTTGTAGCTGAAGTCGACCTTGCCCTGGTAGAGCACCATGCTGCCCTGACGGGCCAGCACGGGCTGGTCACCGATACCGAGGTCGACCCGGATGAGCTTCTTGTTCTGCTGGGTCCACCGCTGGCCGGTGGGCGTCTCCTTGAAGGCCCCCAGCGCGGCCGCCACACCGGCGCCACCCTGCGGGGCGCCCTGGGGAACGCCGTACGGGGCGGGCGTACCGGCCTGGCCCGGATACTGACCGGGCGCCTGGCCCGGGACCTGGCCGTATGGCGGCTGCTGACCGTAGCCGGGGGGCGCGGCCGGGACCTGCTGGCCGTATCCGGGCGGCATGGGTGCCGTCTGGCCGGGCGGCTGCTGGCCGTAGCCCGGCGGTGGACCGGGCGGCCCGGGCGGCTGGACGTACGGCGCGGGGCCCGGCGGCGGCACGGGGCCGCCCGGTGGGGTGTGCAGCGGCGCGACGATGGTCGGCGCGGCGTGTACCGAGGGTGCGGCGGGCGCCGGGGCGGGAGGCTGTGCGAACCCCTGTGCGGCGGACTGCGGCACGGGCGCGGGAGCCGGGGCCGGCGCGGCCGGGGTGCCGAACGCCGGCGGCGCGGTGGCCTGGGCGGGCGGCGCGAAGGCCGGTGCGGCGGCGGCCTGCGGCTGCGGGGCGGCGGGCTGCTCCTCGGCGACCTCACCGCCGAAGTTCTTCAGCAGCGCCTCGAGGCCGCCGTCGAAGCCCTGCCCCACGGCGGCGAACCGCCAGACGTCCTTCAGGTAGAAGTCGCCCAGCATCACGGCACGCTCCGTGGAGAATTCCGCGCCGCTGAACGAGTACCGGGCCACCTCCTCGCCTCCCGCGACGACACGGAGGTACCCGGGGGCGATCTGCGACATCTGCCCGGCACCGTCGATCGTCGCCGTGAACGACAGTTTCTGGATCTGCGCCGGAATCCGGTCGAGCGTGACGCGGAAGGACTCCGTGTCGCCCGACTGGGCGCCGAGGAGCTGGATGGATTCTTCGGGGGTCTTCGGCTGGTTGAAGAAGACGAAGTACCGGTCGTCCGAGAGCCGTTCGTCGGCGTCCAGACCGAAGCAGCTGATGTCGAAGGTCAGTCCGGGGCCGGTGATCTGCACACCTACGTACAGATCGGTGCCCGCGGTGAGGTCACTGATCCTGGCCTTGTGGCCGCGTTGGAATTCCCTGGCCATGCGTAACGACCGTCCCCCATCCCGAATGCGATTGCGTCGCGTCAGGCTAACGGGAAACTCTGGGAGCGGACGCCGCCGGTACAGACCCGGTACACAATCACCCCTCGGCGGGAACGGACCGCCGCCACCCTGCCACTACTCGTCGCGCGCGGCGGGCAGATGGGGCAGCCGGTCGGCCGCGACCACCCCTTCGAGGTAGCCGCGCGCACGCTCCGTCCGCGGATAGGCCTCCAACAGCCGCCAGAAGCGGGGCCCGTGTCCGGGCACCAGAAGGTGCGCGAGTTCGTGGACGAGGACGTAGTCGACGACATACTCGGGCATGCCCTGCAACCGGTGCGAAAGACGGATACTGCCCTCGGCCGGGGTGCACGAGCCCCAGCGCGTGTTCTGATTGGTGACCCAGCGGACCGAGGTAGGCCGGGCCCGGCCGTCGAAGTACTGGTCCGACAGCCGCGCGGCGCGCTCGGTCAGCTCGGCGTCGCCGAGCACCCGTTTGCTCTCCTGGGCGGCCAGCTTGTTGAGCATGACGGTGACCCAGCGCTGTTCCTCCGCCTCGGACATGCGGGCGGGGATGAGCACGACGGTGCGATCGCCCTCGCGGTACGCGGAGACCGTTCTGCGCCGGCGCGCGCTCCTGCGAACCTCGATCGCGCTCGCCCCCGAGCCGCTTGGCGGCAGGCTCGTCGTGCTGCGCTGTGGTTTTCCGGCGCGGTGCAGTGGGTCGGCGGGCACGCCCCGACGTTACCCGCTGCGCACGGGGGAAGTCCCGTCCCCGGACGGTTCGGTGCCGATCCGCACCCCGCGCGCTTGATTCATACGACGAACACCACAGCCTGTGGACAACCTTCCGCACCGTTCCGCCGAGCCGGGCATGCTGGCATTCGAGCGGCGGGACCAGGACGGACCCCGCCGACACACGGGGATGCTCTATGGGTACGGGGGTCGGTCATGCATCCGATGGTGAAGCCCGCGCTGCGGCGCGGCTGGCGGGATCTCAACACCGTGCAGTTCGGGATGGCACCCGCGCACGCGATGGTGCTGGGCCCGGTGGACACGGCGACGGGCAGCTTCCTCGACCTGCTCGACGGCACCCGCGGACTGCCGCTCCTGCGCGACCAAGGACGCGCAATGGGCCTGCCCGACGGACACGTCGACGCACTCGTGGAGCGGTTGGCCCGCTCCGGCCTGCTGGACGACGCGACGGCCGGCGGCCCGGCCGCGGACGCCCTGCGCGAGAAGAAAGCGGTCCTGGACCGGCTGCGGCCCGACCTCGCCGCCCTCTCCCTCCTCGCCCCCGCACCCGGCGACGCGATGAAACACCTGGCGGCTCGACGCTCCCTGCGGGTGCAGGTGCGAGGCGCGGGCCGGGTGGGCGTCGTGCTGGCCTCTCTGCTGGCCGGCGCGGGCGTGGGCGAGGTCGAGGTGCGTGATGTCGGCCGCGTCGAGCCGTGGGACGTGGCACCGGGCGGACTGCCCACGCAGTCCATCGGCGAACGCCGGGAGGAGGCCGCCCGGCGGGCGGTGCGCCGAGCGGCACCGGACCGACCACCCCGGCCCGCCACCGAAGGCGAGGAACTCGGACTCTCTCTGGTGATCATCGCGCCTCGGGACGGCCTGGCCGTGCACGCCCCCGATCCGATCGCCGCCGAGCCCCTGATCACCTCCGGCACACCGCATCTGTACGCGGGAGTCGTGGAAGGAACGGGCGTCGTCGGCCCCCTGGTCCTGCCCGGCGATACCGGCTGCGCCGGCTGCCTGGACCAGGGGCGCATCGACCGTGATCCGACCTGGCCACGCCTGATCGCCCAGTGGCGCTCCGGCTCGTCCCGTCATGTACCGGCGTGCGACCTCGCCTTGGCGACCGGCGTCGCCGGACTGGCCGCGGGACATGCGCTCGCCTTCCTCGACGGACAGCTGCCCTCCACCGCGGGGGCACGCTGGGAGTCCTCGGTACCCGGGCTCGACTGGCATGAGAAGCCGGTGTGGTCACATCCGGCATGTCCGTGCGGTGCCGCGGAGAAAAGTAAGAAGGGGGAGCGCGCTGCCGAGGACGGGGAACCGCACGAGACAATGGCGGGGCAACAGCCGCACGCGGCACGGCTGTCTGGGACTTGGAGGGCGCATGTCTGATCTTCCCCGGAAGGCAGTCACCCGTACTGCCAAACTCGCCGCGCTACCGCTCGGCTTCGCCGGGCGCGCGACCTGGGGGCTGGGCAAGCGGATCGGCGGGAAGTCGGCGGAGATCGTGGGCCGCGAGCTGCAGCAGCGCACGGCCGAGCAACTCTTCAAGGTGCTCGGTGAGCTGAAAGGCGGTGCGATGAAATTTGGGCAGGCCCTGTCCGTCTTCGAATCGGCGCTGCCGGAGGAGGTCGCGGGGCCGTATCGCGCGGCGCTGACGAAACTCCAGGAGGCGGCGCCGCCCATGCCGACGCGCACGGTGCACTCCGCTCTGCGGGAGCGGCTCGGCGAGGACTGGTCCGAGCTGTTCCTGGAGTTCGAGGACAAGCCGTCCGCGGCGGCCTCGATCGGCCAGGTGCACCGGGCGGTTTGGCACGACGGACGCGAGGTCGCCGTCAAGGTGCAGTACCCGGGGGCGGGCGAGGCCCTGCTGTCCGATCTGACGCAGCTCAGTCGTTTCGCCAGACTCCTGGGCCCCCTCATCCCCGGCATGGACATCAAGCCGCTCATCGCGGAACTGCGCGACCGGGTGTCCGAGGAGCTCGACTACGCACTGGAGGCGCAGGCCCAGGAAGCGCATGCCGCCGAGTTCGCGGACGACCCGGATGTCCTCGTACCGGCCGTGGTCCACCAGTGCGACCAGATCCTGGTGACCGAATGGATCGACGGAACACCTCTGTCTGAGGTGATCGCCGACGGCACCCAGGTGCAGCGCGACCGTGCGGGCCAGCTCCTGGCCCGCTTCCTCTTCTCGGGCCCCGCCCGCACCGGCCTGCTGCACGCCGATCCGCACCCGGGCAACTTCCGCCTCCTGCCGGACGAGAAGAGCGGCTGGCGACTGGGCGTCCTGGACTTCGGCACGGTCGACCGGCTCCCGGGCGGTCTGCCCTCGCCGATCGGCGACTCCCTCCGTATGACCCTCGACGGCGAGGCCGAGGCGGTCTACGAACTGCTCCGCGAGGAGGGCTTCGTCAAAGAGTCGATAGAGCTCGAACCCGACGCGGTCCTGGACTACCTCCTGCCGATCATCGAACCGGCCCAGGCCGACGAGTTCACCTTCACCCGCGGCTGGATGCGCAGCCAGGCCGCCCGGATCGCCGACCCCCGCTCCCCCGCCCACCAGTTGGGCAGGCAGCTCAACCTGCCACCGTCCTACCTCCTCATACACCGCGTGACCTTGAGCACCATCGGCGTCCTGTGCCAGCTGGGCGCGACGGTCCGCCTGCGCGACGAACTGGAGGAGTGGCTGCCGGGGTTCGTGCCAGGAGAAGACCCGACGGAAGAGCTGCTGAACGAGGAGGGATCAGCAGCCGAAGCGTGACTTGGGCTGCCTTCGGGCGGGACGCCGGGGAGCGTGGCGGGGTGCCTGATCTGCTGTGGGCTGATGTCAAGTACTTCTTCGACCCTGACGAGATGGGGTCGCTGCCGGACATGCGTGTCCCTGATGCCTCGGTGGAGGACTGGCAGGCGGTCCTCGATCTGTTCAGCGCGAGCGGCTGGACGTGCCAGTACTCCGAGGGCGGTGCCGTGATGCCGCTGCCTCGTGCCGAGGCAGTGCTTTCCCGCCCGGCTGACGCCGAGTACCCGGAGCTGCGGGTCTGGCCGGTTGCCGATGTACTGGCGATCTTCCGCTTCCATGCTGCCGGCGAGATCGACTTCGATGTTGATCTGCGGGAGCTGCAAGGTCAGGAGCGGCTGGATGTGTTCTGTGGTTTTCTGCGGGCGATCGGACAGCGGCTGGGTAAGCCGGTGCTGATGGATCCAGAGGGCCATCACGGGCATCCGGTGCTCGGGTTCCATGTCGCGGGGGACCGTGTCGTGCTGCTGGCCGAGCCTCCGGTCACGTGATCGCTGTTGTGGACGTGAGCAGCCGGGACGGCGGTGAGCGATCCGGCTGGGCCGGGCGTTCGACCCGGGGCGTGGCCTACCACCAGGCCGAGTCCAGCCGCCCCTCGATCGCCCTGAGGTTGCTGCGGGCGCAGCTGTCGCAGAAGTAGTGGCGGGTGCCGTTCTCCATGGAGCAGGTCCAGGTCGGCTGGGGGCCGTCAGCCAGGGTGCCGCAGCGGGCGCACACGATGTACTGGGCCGCGGCCGCATCGGGCCGCTGCGTAGAGCCGGTGGTGTCGCTGTCCCCGGGAAGACTCGTCACTCGGCGACGATAACGCCGTTGTCGGCGGTTCGCCCGGCGCAACGCACCGCGGGGGCCGGCCCGAACGGACCGACCCCCGCGAGGAATCACTGCCTGGTACTGCTGCGACTGCCTTCGGCTACTGCATGACCGCCATGGCCAGCGCGCGCCGGGCGCGCATCGAGGCGCGCTCGGCCCGACGCTGCATCCGGCGGGCAGAGGCCAGGCGCACGGCCTGGCGTTCCCGCTCGGCCTCGTGCAGTCGCTCGTGCATATGCGCACGAGCCAGGGCTTCTGGGATGAGTTGCATCTCTCGGGTCCTGTTCTGGCGCGAGTCGTTCGCGCCGGTGGTGGTGAAGTCTGGGATGGCGGAGCCTGCGGGCTCGCTGGTGGACGGCTTCATCGGGGCCTGTTTCTTGGGGTCGTGCGTCAGGGGGCGATCGATCGTTCCTACGGTGTTCATGCCGCAACCGGGTTCTTGCGCGGGCGGCCACGGGGCCGCTTGCGGGCCACGACGACACCCTGGACGAAGAGCTCGCCGCCCCAGACGCCCCAGGGCTCACGCCGCTCCTTGGCGCCGGCGAGGCAGGCCTCGATCAGCGGGCAGGTGCGGCAGAGGGACTTGGCGTACTCGACATCGGCCGGCGACTCGGCGAAGAAGACTTCCGGGTCGTAGGAGCGGCAGGGGACGGGTACGCCGAGGTTCTCGATGGCGTCGTCGAGCGCGGTGAGCGCAGTGAGCGGGATCAAGGTGGAGTCCTCCGTGAGGCCGGGCGGGGGGATCGTTTCGGAAGGCGGTACGGACGGGGCGTGCGCTTCGAGTTGCACGGTTCGTCTTCCTCGTCTGGTCGTGCCGGCCGGGTTGGCCGGTTGGCGGCTGGTACCGGGTTCTTTTCTTGTCCCGAGGCCCCTTCGCTCTGCCATCCCCGTTCGGGGACAAACAGAAGGGCCGCGGATCCCGGGTGGGGTTCCGCGGCCCTGAAGGCGCCGGCCTGATCGAGGATCAGGCTGGATCACTCCAGGGTTCAGGCCCACGGAAGGCCCACATCGTGTGGTGCTGCGTCGTCTGCTTCTGGGATCCGGCACCGGCTGCCGCAATGGCATAGGCCTGAGCCTCTGCCACTACTGCTGCTTCCAGTGCCTTCATCGGTCGCTCATTGCGCTCACGGATGGGAAGACCCGCGAGAGACACGGAGGACGCCGGCCGGACGGCAGGGATGCCGGACAGACCGGTGCCCGGGTTCGAGACGCCGAGCGTGCACAGGGAGACGACAGAGCGATCGGTCATTTTGACGGTGCTGATGGAGCTGGTGCTGATGCTGATGCTGATCACTGGAATCGCCTCCTCTCGGCGTCTTGAGGGGACCGGGGTGAGCCAGTCCGACGGTTATTAAGTACAGCACGGAACCAGGGCCTTGGAGAAGGCCGCTGCTGCCGTGGTTAAGAACCTATGGGGATTGCTGGGGCATGCGCAAACTATTTTTTCGACGAGTTTGCGTCAGTCGCTTTCGCCATCTCCTCCAGGCTCTTGACCTGCACAGATGGCCAGAACATCGACTCCGAACCGGTTGAGCTTGCGCATGCCGACCCCGGGGATCCGCGCCAGCTCGCCCTCGTCGTCCGGCACGGTCTCCGCGATCGCCATGAGTGTCTTGTCGGTGAAGACGCAGAACGCGGGCTGGCCGCTGCGCTGCGCCTGTACCGCCCGCCACTCGCGCAGTCGCTCATAGAGGCCTTCGTCCATGTCGGAGGGGCAGTCCTCACAACGCATCAGTTTCATCTCGCCGGCGTCGGTCAGGGTGCGGCCGCAGATCCGGCAGCGGGCCGGGGTCCGGCTCGTCCGCCGGACGACGGTGCCGCCGCTGCTCCCGATGCCGCGCTCGATGCCTCCTGGGCCGCCGCCGCTGCTGCGGCCCGCGGTCGCGACGGAACCTGGGCGCAGTCCGTCGAGGAAGCGGCTGGGCCGGCGGTTGGGTCTGCCGCCGGGTGAGCGGGACAGGGACCAGGAGACGAAGAGGTGTTCCCTGGCGCGAGTGACTCCGACGTAGAGGAGGCGGCGTTCCTCCTCGATCTGCTCGTCGGTCTTTGCGTAGGTGATCGGCATCATGCCCTCGGCGACGCCGACCAGGAAGACGACGTCCCACTCCAGTCCCTTGGCGGAGTGCAGGGAGGCGAGGGTGACTCCTTGGACGGTCGGGGCGTGCTGGGCGCTCGCGCGCTCGTCGAGCTCCGCCACCAGGTCCCCGAGGGTGGCGCCCTGTTGGGCGGCGGCGAAGTCCTGGGCGAGGTGAACGAGGGCGGCGAGTGATTCCCAGCGCTCCCTGACCGCGCCGGAGCCGGCCGGGGGTGTGCTGGTCCAGCCTTCGCCGGACAGCACCGCGCGGACCTGGGAGGGCAGGTCGACGGCGTCGTCGAGGAGGGAGTCGTTGGCGCCGAAGCGGGCGGCTGCGCGCAGGGCGGCACCGGCTTTGCGCACCTCGGGGCGGTCGAAGAACCGTTCGGCGCCGCGCAGCTGGTAGGGCACTCCGGCGTCGGCGAGGGCCTGTTCGTAGATCTCGGACTGGGAGTTGGTGCGGAAGAGGATCGCGATTTCGCCCGCGGGGATGCCGGAGGCGATGAGGTCGCGGATTCGGCGGGCGGCGCCTTCGGCCTCGGCGGGTTCGTCCGTGTATTCGGCGTAGACGGGCTCGGGGCCCGGGGCGCGCTGGGAGATCAGCTCCAGGCGGTGGTCGGCGGCCCGGCCGCGGGCCTGGGCGAGCAGGCCGTTGGCGAGATGCACGACTTGGGGTGAGGAGCGGTAGTCGCGGACGAGCTTGACGACGGTGGCTGCGGGGTGGCGGGTGCGGAAGTCGAGAAGGTGGTCGGGAGTTGCACCGGTGAATGAATAGATCGTCTGGCTGGCGTCGCCGACGACGCAGAGGCTGTCGCGCTCGCCGAGCCACAGTTCGAGGAGGCGCTGTTGGAGGGGGCTGACGTCCTGGTACTCGTCGACCACGAAGTGCTGGTACTGGGAGCGGACCTGTTCGGCGATGTCGTGCCGGTCCTGGAGGATGGCGACGGTCAGCAGCAGGACGTCTTCGAAGTCGATGACCGCGCGGTCGCGCTTGAGGTCCTCGTAGGTGGCGTAGAGCTGGGCGATCTCGGCCGGGTTGCGGGGGGATTCACGGCCTGCCTTGGCGGCGGCTGCCGCGTAGTCGGTGGGGATGGTCTGAGTGACCTTGGACCATTCGATCTCGGCGGTGACGTCGCGCAGTTCGCCCCGGTCGAGGCGGATGCGGCAGGCCGCGGCCGCGTCGGCGACGAGCTGTATCTTGCGGTCGACGAGCCGGGGCAGGCTGCCGCCGACTGCTTTCGGCCAGAAGTACTGGAGTTGGCGCAGTGCGGCGGAGTGGAAGGTGCGGGCCTGGACTCCGCCGGCGCCGAGCTGGCGGAGGCGGCCGCGCATCTCGCCGGCGGCTCGGTTGGTGAAGGTGACGGCGAGCACACTGGAGGGCTGGAGGATCCCGGCTCGCACGCCGTAGGCGATGCGGTGGGTGATCGCTCGCGTCTTGCCCGTGCCGGCGCCTGCCAGCACGCACACCGGACCGTGCAGGGCGGTGGCGACCGCGCGCTGCTCGGGGTCGAGCCCGTCGAGCACCGCGTCGGCCGTGTCCGGAACCTGCGGGAAGAGGGTGGAGTGCGTTGCTGCTGTCACCCCGCCATGCTGCCAGGTCGCCGGGGACGGATGAGCCGGTTGTCCACAGGGAGACCCTTGCTGTCGTACTAATACGGCAGACGCCGAGGGTGCTCTTGCTCACGCGGCGGCCGCCAGGGGCGCTCGTGTACGGGGCCGGGGTACCCGCGTGCGGGAATGGCGGACCTCTTACATACGTTCCCCCTCTGCGACGACGCACCCCCAGCAGCAGAAGGAGCGCGAAGACATGTCGGGCACTGTGACGATGTACAGCACCACGTGGTGCGGCTACTGCACGCGACTGAAGGGCCAGATGGACCGCGCGGGCATCGCGTACAACGAGATCAACATCGAGCAGGACCCGGAGTCCGCGGCGTTCGTGGAGAAGGCGAATGGCGGAAACCAGACGGTTCCCACCGTTCAGGTAGTTCCCCTCAGTGGAGGTCCTGAGGTCGTGATGACGAACCCCAGCCTTGCCCAGGTGAAGCAGGCGCTCGGCGTCTGACCCGGGAGTAGGCGCACGAGACCCCGCCCAAGAATGACGGACGGGGTCTCGTCTCCGTGCGGCTGCTCAGCAATAGGGCTGCTGGTCGGTCAGTGACGCCGCTACTCGCATGAAGACACCGAAGAGCCGGTAGAGCTGCGGAACAGGCCCGGCCACCTCGACGGTGCGCGAGTCCCGCAGGCTGACTCCGGGAACACTTCGCCGGCGCAGGTCAAGCAGAAGATCGGTGCGTAAGCGGTTCGCCATCGGAGCGCGCCCGAGCGGTTGCTGCGGGCGGTGACAGGGGCGGTCCTTGAGCCTGACTCAAGGACCGCCCCTGTTGTGTGACTTGCGCCACTCGCGCGAATGGTGTGGCGTGCGCCTCGGTCAGGCGGCTGCCGCTCCCGGGCGCGGCAGGGGCTTGCCGTACCAGAGTTCGATCAGGCGGGCCGCGATGGAGATGCCGTACGGGGGCAGTACCTCGCCGGACTCGAAGGCTGTGCGCAGCTCCTCGCGGGAGAACCAGCGGGCCTCGTGGATCTCCTCGCCGTCGACGTTGATCTCGGATGAGGTGGCGCGGGCCATGAAGCCCAGCATGAGGCTGGAGGGGAACGGCCAGGGCTGGCTGGCGACGTATTCGACCTCGCCGACCGTGACGCCCGCCTCCTCGAAGACTTCGCGGCGCACCGACTGCTCGATGGACTCACCGGGTTCCACGAAGCCGGCGAGCGTGGAGAAGCGGCCTTCGGGCCAGTGAACCTGGCGGCCGAGCAGGATGCGGTCGTCGTCGTCCGTGACGGCCATGATCACGGCCGGGTCGGTGCGCGGGTAGTGCTCGGCGCCGCAGGCGGGGCAGCGGCGGATGTGGCCGGCCGCCGCGATCACGGTGCGCTCGCCGCAGCGCGAGCAGAAGCGGTGCAGCCGCTGCCAGTTCTCCAGGGCAACGGCGTGCACCATCAGGCCCGCGTCGCGGGGGGAGAGCAGGAGTCCCGCCTCGCGCAGGCCGGCCGGGCGGGCGGACTGGTCGATGCGGCCGGGCAGTGCGTCCTTCTGGAGTGCGAAATAGCTCACACCGTCGTCGTCCGTGCCCAGGAAGTAGCGGTGCGCCTCGGTGAGCGGGGCTTCGAAGGAGGGGGTCATGACGAGTTCGGTGGTGCCGTCCGCGTTCTCGTCGATGAGTACCTGACCGCCGGAGACCACGAAGGCGCGGGTGGTGGGGTGGCTCCAGGCCGCCGCGAGCCAGGCCTCGTCGAGCCGGTGGTGGGCGGCCCGGTCGATGCCGCTCGGGGCGGTGAGCGAGATGGGACGGTCGGCGGTGCGGTCGGTCCAGGTGGTCACGGGTGCTTCCAACTCCCCCGGTGGAACGGAAATTTCGGCGGGCGGTTCGGCAGGGCGGGTGCGGAGGGCGCTGTTCAGGGTGGGGACGGGCTGTCCGGGCAGGGCGAGGAGGGGCTTTTTCAGTCTGCCTCGCGCCAGTTCTCGGCAAGGTCGCCCCATAGATAGGCGCTGGTTTCGACGCCTTTCAGGAGGAGGTCGAGTTCGACCTTCTCGTTGGGGGCGTGCCAGCCGTCGGAGGGGACGGAGATACCGAGGAAGAGCACGGGGGCGCCGAGGACTTCCTGGAGGTCGGCCGCGGGTCCGGAGCCGCCCTCGCGGGTATAGCGGATCGGCTGTTCGAAGGCGCGGCCCATGGCACGCACGACGGACTGCAGGGCCGGGTGGTCCAGCGGCGTGAGGCAGGGGCGGGTGGCCGCGCCGAATGTGATCTCGTGCCGGATGCCCGCGGGCAGCTGGTCGGCGGCCCAGCCGCGGACGGCCTTCTCGATGTGGTCCGGGTCCTGGCCCGCGACCAGTCGGAAGGAGAGCTTCAGCGTGGCCGAGGACGGGATGATCGTCTTGCTGCCGGGGCCTTGGTAGCCGCCGCCGATGCCGTTGACCTCGGCGGTGGGACGGGCCCAGATGCGCTCCAGGGTGGTGTGTCCGGCCTCTCCCTGGGTGGCTGTCGACTTGGCGGTGCGCAGCCAGCGCTCCTCGTCGAAGGGCAGTTCGGCGAAGAGTTCACGCTCACGGTCGGTGAGTTCGGTCACTCCTTCGTAGAAGCCGGGGACGGCCACGCGTGCGTGCTCGTCGTGCAGGGCGGCGACGAGGCGGGCAGCGGCGGTGGCCGGGTTGGGCACGGCGCCGCCGAAGGAGCCGGAGTGGATGTCCTGCTGCGGCCCGTGCAGCTCGATCTCGCACTCGGCGAGGCCGCGCATGCCGGTGCAGACGGTGGGGGTGTCCTCGGACCACATGCCGGTGTCGGAGACGATCACCGCGTCGGCGGCGAGCCGGTCGGCATGCGTTTCGACGAGGTCGCGGAAGTGCGGGGAGCCTGATTCCTCCTCGCCCTCGATCAGGAGCTTGAGGTTGACGGCCGGTGCGCTGCGTCCGGTGGCGGCGAGGTGGGCGCGGACGCCGAGTGTGTGGAAGAACACTTGGCCCTTGTCGTCGGCGGCACCGCGCGCGTGGAGGCGGTTTCCGCGGATCACCGGCTCGAAGGGGTCGGTGTCCCAGCCGTCCTCGCGGGTGGCCGGCTGTACGTCGTGGTGGCCGTAGACGAGGACTGAGGGGGCCTCGGGGTCCTCGGCGGGCCATTCGGCGAAGACGGCGGGGGCGCCGTCGGTCGCCCAGACCTCCGCGGTCGGGAAGCCGGTCTCCTGCAGCTTGGCGGCGAGCCAGTCGGCGCTACGCCTCACGTCCGCGGCGTGGTCGGGCTGGGCCGACACCGAAGGGATGCGCAGCCACTCGGCGAGGTCGTCGAGGAAGGCCGTGCGGTGGTTCTGGATGTACGTGCGGACGGTGCTGACGGCGTTGTCAACGGGCTTGCTCATGCTTACGAGCCTATCCGCCCACGGAGGCGTGTTCGTCCGGCGGTTCCCCGGGCGACGCTTCCCGTGGGTCTGCTGAGTCTGCGGGGTCTTGTGTGAGCAGCCGTTCCAGTGCGGCACGGTCCGGGAGGTGGTCCGGGCGGACCGTCTCGCCGCTGCGGACGTACAGGAACGCGGCCTTGACGGACTCCAGGGGCACGCCCTGCTGCTCGGCCCAGGCGAGCCGGTACAGCGCGAGCTGGAGGGGGTCGGCGGTGCCGGTCCGGCCGGTCTTCCAGTCGACGATCTCGTACGTCGTGCCGTCGCCGTCCTCCGCGCGGTAGACGGCGTCGACACGGCCCCGGACAACGCGTCCGGCGATGGCGAGCTGGAAGGGGGCCTCGACACGGTGGGGCGTGCGGTGTGCGTAGGGAGTGCGTTCGAAGGCGTCTTTGAGGGCCTCCAGGTCGCGCTCGTCGGCGATCTCGGCGTCGCCGCCGGGCAGCTCCTCCGGTTCCAGCATCGGCAGCCGCAGCTCTTCGAAACGGGACTCCACCCAGGCGTGGAAGCGCGTCCCGCGGCGCGCGGCGGGCTGTGGGGGGCGTGGCATGGGGCGCGCGAGCTCCTGTGCGAAGCCGTCCGGGTCGGCGGCCAGGTGCATGAGCTGCGTCACGGTGAGCGAGGCGGGCAGGGGTACGTCGGTGACGCTCGCGCGGGCGCGCAGGAGCTCTCCGGTCAGCGCATCGAGGTCACGGTCCCAGGAGGCGAGGGTGCGTGCCTCGTCAGGAGTGAGGTGCACCGGCTCCTCGGGGTGCGGACGGGCCTGAGGGGCCGGCGCCTGGTGCGGAACCGTCGGGCGGTCCACAGGGGTGCCGGTCGGTCGGTCCTTCGGACGGTCGGCCGACCAGGAGTCCCAGTCGGAGTCATCCCCGTCGGGGAAGTCCGGGGAATCAGGGAAGTCCGGGGAATCGGGGGAATCGCCCTCCTCGTAGGGCGGCTCGTCGTACGCGGATGCGCCGTCCTCGGGTGGGGGTGGCCAGTCCGGGTCGTCGTACGAGGAGGGGTCGTGGTCGGCCGCGTGCCGGCCCCCCTCGGCTCCTGGGTGGGGCTCCTCGTGGGACGCCACCCGCTCCAGGTGGGCGAGTACGGTCTCGGCGGCCGCGCGGCGCCGGGCCAGTGCCGCGTCGTCGAGCGGGAGCGGCCACGCGTGGTCGGCGGCCGCCGCGTGCAGTGCGGGGTTCTCCTCGTCCTGCACGGGCTCGTCCGCCCAGACCTCGATCTCTCCGTGTCCGGCGGCGCAGTGCTCGTAGAGGGCGTGCAGGAAGTCCGAGGGGCCGCGCGGTTTCTTCTGGGAGGGGCCCCACCAGTGGCCGGAGCCGAGCAGGAGGGAGCGGGGGCGGGTGAAGGTGACGTAGCCGAGGCGGAGCTCTTCGGTGTGCTGGTGGTCCTTCATGGCCTCGTGGAAGGTCTTGATGCCCTTGGCGTCCCAGGTGTCGATGTCGGGGAGCGTGTCGGCGTCTCCGCGCAGCTCGTGCGGGAGGACCTTGCCCTGGGCGGTCCATTTCTCGCGGCCTTGGGTGCTGGGGAAGGTGCCGGTGACGAGGCCGGGGACCACGACGACGTCCCACTCCAGGCCCTTGGACTTGTGCGCGGTGAGCACCTTGACGGTGTTCTCGCCGCCGGGCAGGGCGTTGTCGAGGCCCTTCTCGTACTGGGCGGCGGTGCGCAGGAAGCCGAGGAAGGCCAGCAGGGTGGCCTCGCCGTCGCCCGCGGCGAAGGACGCGGCGACGTCGAGGAAGTTCGACAGGGTCTCGCGGCGGCGGGCGGCCAGCGCGTGCGGGGACGCGGAGAGCTCGACCTCCAGTCCGGTGACGGCGAGTACCCGGTGCAGGACGTCCATCAGGGGGTCGGCGAGCGAGCGGCGCAGGTCGCGCAGTTCGGCGGCGAGCCGCGCGAAGCGCACCCGTGCGTCCGGCGAGAAGGGCAGCCCGTCGTCGTCCCCTTCGGCCTCGATGGGCATCTCCAGGAACGTGTCGAGAGCGTCGGCGAGCGATATCACCTCGGCGGGGTCGACCCCTTCGACGGCCGCGGCGAGGCGGCGGTCCGGGTCGTCGTCGGCTCCCACGCGCACATGGGACACGAGGAGCCGGGCCCGCCGTCCCAGGAGGGCTAGGTCGCGCGGGCCGATCCGCCAGCGCGGGCCGGTGAGCAGCCGGACCAGGGAGGCGTTCGCCCCGGGGTCCTGGAGGACTTCGCAGACGGCGACGAGGTCGGCGACCTCGGGCAGGTGCAGCAGCCCGGAGAGACCCACGACCTCTACGGGGATGTCGCGGGCGACGAGTGCGCCCTGGATCTCGGCGAAGTCGCTCGCCGTGCGGCACAGCACGGCGATCTCGCCGGGCGCCTTTCCGGTGCGTACGAGGTGGGCGATGGAGTCGGCGAGCCAGTCGATCTCCTCGGCGTGGGTGCGCAGCAGCGCGCAGCGGACCTGGCCGTCGTGCTCGGCTCCGGGGGCCGGGCGGAGGGCTTCCACGCCCGCGTGCATGGCGCGCAGGGGCTCCGCGAGGCCGTTGGCGAGGTCGAGGAGGCGGCCGCCGCTGCGGCGGTTCTCGCTGAGCGCCTGGCGGGCCGCGGGGCGGCCGTCGGCGTGCGCGAAGTGTTCGGGAAAGTCGTCGAGGTTGGCGACGGAGGCGCCGCGCCAGCCGTAGATCGCCTGGCAGGGGTCACCGACCGCGGTCACGGGGTGGCCGGTGCCGCCGCCGAAGAGGCCGGCAAGGAGGATGCGCTGGGCCACCGAGGTGTCCTGGTACTCGTCCAGCAGCACCACCCGGAACTCGTCGCGGAGGATCTCGCCGACCTCGGGGCGGGTGCGGGCCAGGGTGGCCGAGAGGGCGATCTGGTCGCCGAAGTCGAGGAGGTCGCGCTCGCGCTTGGCGGCCCGGTAGCGGCCCACCAGCTCGGCGAGTTCTCGCCGGGCCGCGGCCGCCTCGGGGACCTTGCGCAGGTCGGCGTTGGTGAGTTTGGCGCCTTCCAGGAAGCGCAGCAGCTCGGCGTCGTGCGCGCGCAGGTCCTCGGGCCGTACGAGGTGTTCGGAGAGCTCGGAGTCGAGCGTGAGGAGGTCGCCGACGAGGTCCGGGAAGGACCGGGTCAGCGCCGGGTACGGTCCCGGGGCCTCGCGCAGCACGCGTGCGGCGAGCTGGTAGCGGGTGGCGTCGGCGAGCAGGCGGGACGTCGGTTCGAGTCCGATACGCAGTCCGTGGTCGGTCAGCAGACGGCCCGCGAAGGCGTGGTAGGTGGAGATGACCGGCTCGCCCGGCGGGTTGTCGGGGTCGATCACGTCCGGGTCGGTGACACCGGCCTTGATCAGCGCCTTGCGGACGCGCTCGGCGAGTTCGCCCGCCGCCTTGTTGGTGAACGTCAGACCGAGGACCTGCTCGGGGGCAACCTGTCCGGTGCCGACGAGCCACACCACGCGTGCCGCCATCACCGTGGTCTTGCCCGAACCGGCTCCGGCCACGATCACCTGCGGGGCGGGCGGTGCGGTGATGCAGGCCGTCTGCTCCGGGGTGAACGGGATACCGAGGAGCTCTTTGAGCTGCTCGGGGTCGGTGATACGGGCGGGCATGTCGGAGAGGCTAGCGGCGCCCACTGACAGTGGGGGCCACATCGGCCGCCGGGACGGAAGAAGCGCTGGTCAGCATGTGTGGTGCCGTACGTCACTCGATAGCGTGACGTCCCCTTGGGCCCTCACTCGACTACGTGGTGTCCCTCCGGCCGAGCGCTACACGATGCCCGGAATGCGCAGTGAGTACAGTGTTGTCCCATGGTTGGCGAGAACCGTTCGTCGAGGACCTTCCCAGCGGCGGTGGCCAGCAGGTCGCCGACCCACTCGCCCTCCAGGGGAGGCTGGGCCTGCACCTTGGGGAGGGTCTCGCCGCCGTTCTTCTTGGCGGCACCCTGGCGCAGCTGCACGAGTTCGGCGCCGCCCGATTCGGGGCGTGCGCCGTCGAAGGCGTCATCGACGGCGCCCTCGCGGACGGCGAGCTGGTAGACGGCGAGCTGCGGGTGGTGTGCCACGTCGGCGGCGCTGGGCGCCTGTTTGCCGGTTTTGAAGTCGACCACGTAGGCGCGGCCCTCGGCGTCCGCCTCGACGCGGTCCATGGAGCCGCGGATGCGCACTTCGTAGTCGCCCGCTGCCAGGGTCACGTCGAAGTCGTGCTCGCTGGCCACCGGCTCACGTCCCGCACGGACACCATTGGAGTCGACGTGCCACTTCAGGAAGCGTTCGAGCGCCACGCGCGCGTGCTCCTTCTCCTGCGCCGACTTCCAGGGCGCGTCGAAGGCGAGCGCATTCCACACGGAGTCCAGGCGCTCCATGAGGACGGCGAGGTCGGCGGGGGTGCGTCCGGAGGCGACCTCGTCGGCGAGAACGTGCACCACGTTGCCGAAGCCCTGGGCGGCGGTCGCGGGCGCGTCGGCCTTCACCTCGCGGCCCAGGAACCACTGCAGGGCGCAGGTGTTGGCGAGCTGGTCGAGGGCGCTTCCGGAGAGCACGACGGGCTGGTCGCGGTCGCGCAGCGGCACCTTGCTCTCGGTCGGCTCGTACATGCCCCACCAGCGGTAGGGGTGCGCCGAGGGCACAAGGGGGCGGCCGTCGTCGTCGCCGAGGGCGGCGAGCTTGGCCAGGCGGTGGGCCGCGGCCTGCCTGAGGGTGTCCGAGACACGCGGGTCGACGGTCGTGGCACGCAGTTCGGCGACCAGGGCGGCGACGGACAGCGGGCGGCGGGGGCGGCCGGTGACGTCCTTGGGTTCGACGCCGAGTTCGGTGAGGAAGCGGGAGGGTTGGTCGCCGTCGTCGGCGGGGGCCTTCACGGCGGTGACGATCAGGCGTTCACGCGCGCGCGTGGCAGCCACGTAGAACAAACGGCGCTCTTCGGAGAGCAGCGCTCCGGGCGTGAGGGGTTCGGCGAGGCCGTCGCGTCCGATGCGGTCGGCCTCCAGCAGGGAGCCGCGGCGGCGCAGGTCCGGCCACAGGCCCTCCTGGACACCCGCGACGACGACGAGGCGCCACTCCAGGCCCTTGGAGCGGTGCGCGGTCATCAGGCGTACGGCGTCGGGGCGTACGGCCCTGCGAGTAAGGGTGTCGGCGGCGATGTCCTGCGCCTCGATCTCCTCCAGGAAGTTGAGGGCGCCGCGCCCGCCGGTGCGCTCTTCGGCGCGGGCCGCGGTCGCGAACAGCGCGCAGACGGCGTCGAGGTCGCGGTCGGCGTTGCGCCCGGCCGCGCCGCCGCGCCGGGCGGCCCGCTCCAGGCGCTGCGGCCACGGGGTGCCCTCCCAGAGGTCCCAGAGCGCCTCCTCGGCGGTCCCGCCGCCCGCCAGACGCTCCCGCGCCTTGCGCAGCAGTGCGCCGAACCGCTGGGCTCCTCGGGCGTACGCCGGGTCGTGGGCGACGAGCCGCTCCGGCTCGGCGAGCGCGCGGGCGAGCAGTTCGTCGGAGGGGGGCGGTACGTGGTTGCCGGCGGCGCGCTCCTCCTCGCGCAGCGCGCGCCCCAGGCGCCGCAGGTCGGCGGCGTCCATGCTCGCGAGGGGCGAGGCGAGCAGGGTGAGCGCGGTTTCGGTGTCGAGCCAGGCAGCGGCTTGTACGTCGGCGTCTTCAGGTACGTCGACGTCTTCAGGGGAATCGGCGGGTACGCCGCTGTCGGCGCCGGAGGCCGAGTCCGCACCCGACTCCGCGCGCGCCACCGCCCGCAGTGCCGTCAGCAGGGGCGTCACCGCCGGTTCGTGCCGCAGCGGCAGATCGTCGCCGTCGATGTCGAGCGGCACGCCCGCCGTGGTGAGCGCCCGCCGGATCGCCGGGATGGTGCGGGAGCCGGCGCGCACCAGGACGGCCATGTCACCCCAGGGGACGCCGTCCTCCAGGTGGGCGCGGCGCAGCAGGTCCGCGATGTTGTCCAGCTCCGTGCCCGCCGTCGGGTACGTGTAGACCTCGACACCTCCGCCGCCGCGTACCGGTGACAGCTCGCGGTGGGCGCGTACCTTCTCCGCCGGAAGACGGGTCAGCGGCATGCGCTGGGTGAGCAGGCGGGTGGCGGCGAGGAGAGCGGCGCCGGAGCGGCGGGAGGTGCGTAGTACCTCGACCGGCGCCGGGTGGCCGTCCGGGCGCGGGAAGGCGTCGGGGAAGTCCAGGATGCCGTTCACATCCGCGCCCCTGAAGGCGTAGATCGACTGGTCGGGGTCACCGAAGGCGACAAGGGTGCGGCCGCCGCCGGCGAGGGCGTGCAGCAGTCGTACCTGAGCGGGGTCGGTGTCCTGGTACTCGTCCACGTAGACGGCGTCGTACTGCGCGGCGAGGCGTTCGGCGACGCCCGGACGCCCGGCGAGCAGGACCGCGCGGTGGACGAGTTCCGCGTAGTCGAGCACTCCTTGCAGGTCGAGAACGTCGAGATACTCGGCGAGGAAGGCCGCTGCCGCACCCCAGTCGGGGCGGCCGATACGCCGGGCGAAGGCGGTCAGGGCGTCGGGGCTCAGTCCCAGTTCGCGGCTGCGTGCCAGCACCGCGCGGACCTCGTCGGCGAAGCCGCGCGTGGTCAGGCAGGCGCGCAGCTCGTCCGGCCAGCGCACGTGGGCGAGGCCGAGCCGCTCCAGGTCGGGCTGGCCCGCGAGCAGTTCGCGCACCGCCACGTCCTGTTCGGGGCCGGACAGCAGCCGCAGGGGCTCCACGAACAGTTCGCTGTCCTGGTGGGCGCGGACCAGGGCGTAGCAGAACGAGTGGAAGGTGGTCGCCCGGGGGGCACGGGCGGCCCCTATGCGCAGCGCCATACGGTCGCGCAGTTCGACGGCAGCCTTCCGACTGAAGGTCAGCACCAGGATCCGCTCCGGGTCGCCGCCGCGCGCGATCCGGGCCGCCACCGACTCGACGAGCGTGGTCGTCTTGCCGGTGCCGGGGCCCGCCAGCACGAGCAGCGGGCCGGTGCCATGGTCAACCACCGCGCGCTGCCCTGCGTCCAGACGAGGGGGACCCACCCGGACCGGCGCGGTACGCACCAGCCGGTACGCGCCGCGGGTCCCCCGCCGCATCTGGGGGTGCGGCAGGCGCCTGGTGGAAGAAGAGGAGCTCACGTGGTTCGCCGGTCCTGGAGGTCGTACTGGTGGGCGGAGCGCCGCGCGTTCGGGGCGGTGGCCGCGGGGTGAGGGGGATGCGCGCCGTCGACGCTACGCCGGTGAGCGCCATGGAAGGAGGGCTTCCCCTTCTTCCCTCACACCACGTGCGTCCCCCGGTTCTCGAACGTACGGCATGTCACGGACGTGCCTCGCTTCCCCCGTGCGGGCCACAGGTTCCCCATCCGTCCGTCCGATGCCGGAAGCTGTCAGGTGTGAACCTGCGCGCGTTCGTCGCCGTCCCATCGTGCCCGTCTCATGTCGACGCGCGGCAGATGCCCCTCGGAGGCCCTGCTCGCCTCCTTCAGGGGCGTGCCCTCGTCGCGGTAGTGGCCCAGCGCGTCCAGTTCGTGGCCCGGGAGCAGCACGCCGTCCGCGCGGACGACCCGCCACCACGGGACCGCTCCTCCGTAGAGGGCCATCACCCTGCCCACCTGACGCGGCCCGCCCTCCTCCAGCCACTCCGCGACGTCCCCGTAGGTCATGACGCGCCCGGGCGGGATCAGCTCGGCGACCTCGAGGACCCGCTCCGCGTACTCCGGCAGGGCGTCCGCCGGAAGGCTCTGCTCGCTCATCCGACCCATCCTGCCCCACCCCACCGACAGTGTGACGCGGCGGCGACTGTGCGTATCCTTCGCCCCGCCGGCGCGCTTCGGGCAGACTGTGCGCCCCCGTATTTGCACCCTGATGCCCCCGTGTGTCGGTCGGGCATGCCACCATCGTGCGGGCGGTGACTGGTGATACGAGATCAAGAAGAGACGATGAGAGAGCAGGGCGTGCACCCCGAAGACGCGGAGAGCACCTCCGCGGCCTCGTCGCGCCCGGACACCGGCGACACCGACCCGAAGGACCCGGACAAGGCGGCGAGCGAGCCCACCGCGACGGTGGACGAAGCCCCCGCCCCTGACACGCACGGAAGCGCCGAGCAGCGGGTCGCCCCGGACGACGACTGCGGTGACGAGGTCCACAACGACGAGGTCGAGGGCGACGAGCCGCTGTCCCCCGCGCGCGTACACCGCCCGTCGGACCTGATGCGGCTCATGGTCGGCTTCCTCGCGATCGTGGTGCTGCTCGCCATCGCCGCGTTCGCCCACGGCACCACCTCGGGACTCGAACAGGACATCAACAAGGGCACCGGCCAGGCACCCGATCTGCTGATCAAGATCGCGGGTCTGGCGTCGAGTATCGCGATCCTCCTGGTGCCGGTCGCCTTCGCGATCGAGCGGCTGATCAAGCGGGACGGGCTGCGCATCGCCGACGGCGTCCTCGCCGCGGTCCTCGCGCACGGAGTGACGCTCGCCACCGACCTGTGGGTCGCCAAGGCCGCCCCGAGCTCCATCCAGGAGGCGCTCACCCAGCCTTCGCCAGGTGACATCCACGCCCTCACCGATCCGGTTCACGGCTATCTCGCGCCGGTCATCGCGTACATGACGGCCGTCGGCATGTCCCGCAGACCGCGCTGGCGCGCGGTGCTGTGGGTAGTGCTGCTGCTGGACGCCTTCTCCATGCTGGTCACCGGCTACACCACCCCGTTCTCGATCATCCTGACGGTGCTGATCGGCTGGACCATCGCCTACGGGACGCTGTACGCGGTCGGCTCGCCGAATGTCCGCCCGACCGGGCGGACGCTGATGGCCGGCCTGCGGCACGTCGGTTTCCACCCCGTCAGCGCGGCCCGGGAGGAGACGCCGGACACGACGGAGAACGGCGACCGCGGCCGGCGCTACTTCGTCACCTTGGAGGACGGCCCGCCGCTGGACGTCACGGTGGTCGACCGCGAGCAGCAGGCACAAGGATTCTTCTACCGGGTGTGGCGCAACATCACGCTGCGCGGCCTCGCCACCCGCCGCAGCCTCCAGTCGCTGCGCCAGGCTCTGGAGCAGGAGGCGCTCCTCGCGTACGCGGCCATCGCGGCCGGGGCCAACGCGCCGAAGCTGATCGCGACCTCCGAGCTCGGTCCGGACGCCGTGATGCTCGTCTACGAGCACACCGGTGGACGCACCCTGGACTCGCTACCCGACGAATTCATCACCGACGATCTCCTGCGCGACACCTGGCACCAGGTACAGGCCCTGCAGTCGCGGCGCATCGCACACCGCAGGCTCGCGGGTGACGCGATCTTGGTGGATCGTTCCGGCACGGTGATCCTCACTGATCTGCGCGGCGGCGAGATCGCGGCCGGCGATCTGCTGCTGCGGATGGACATCGCCCAGTTGCTGACCACGCTGGGGCTGCGCGTCGGCGCCGAGCGCACGGTGGCGTCGGCGGTCGGCGTGCTCGGTCCGGACGCGATCGCCGACTGCCTGCCGCTGCTGCAGCCCATCGCGCTGACCCGCTCCACGCGCGCGACGCTGCGAAAGCTGGCCCGGGAGCGCGCACAGCGCGAGCGCGACGCGGTCCTGGACGCCTCCCGGCAGGACAAGCTCGCCCGTGCGGAGCAGGCCCAGCACGCCGAACCCGGGTCGGAAAAGCCCGGCAAGAAGGCCGTACGCGCGGAGCAGCGGGCCGAGAAACGAGCGATCGACGAGGCGCTGGACGAGGCGCGCGAGGAGGATCTGCTCACTCAGATCCGCCACCAGGTGCTGCTGATCCGGCCGCAGGCGCCGGTCGAACCGGCCCGCCTGGAGCGGGTCAGGCCGCGCACACTGATCAGTTTCATCGCCGGTGCCATCGGCGGATACTTCCTGCTGACGCAGCTCACCCACATCGAGTTCGCCACCCTCTTCGAAGACGCCCAGTGGGGCTGGGTCGCGGCGGCCGTGCTGTTCTCGGCGCTGAGCTACTTCGCGGCGGCGATGGCCCTGCTCGGCTTCGTCCCGGAGCGGGTGCCGTTCATGCGGGCCGTGGCCGCGCAGGTCGCCGGCTCGTTCGTGAAGATCGTGGCGCCCGCCGCGGTCGGCGGTGTCGCCCTGAACACCCGCTTCCTGCAGCGGGCCGGGGTGCGGCCGGGGCTCGCGGTGGCGAGCGTCGGCGCGTCGCAGCTGTTCGGGCTCGGCTGCCACATCCTGATGCTGCTGTCCTTCGGCTATCTGACCGGCACCGAGAAGACGCCGTCCCTGTCGCCGTCCCGCACGGTCATCGCCGGTCTGCTGACGGTCGCCGTGCTGGTCCTGGTCATGACGTCGGTGCCGTTCCTGCGGAAATTCGTCGCCACGCGCGTGAGGTCGCTGTTCGCGGGCGTCGTGCCGCGCATGCTCGATGTACTGCAGCGGCCGCAGAAGCTGATCACCGGCATCGGCGGCATGCTGCTGCTGACCGCCTGCTTCGTGATGTGCCTGGACGCGTCGATCCGCGCCTTCGGCCACGACCAGACCACCACACTCAGCCTCGCCAGCGTCGCCGTCGTCTTCCTCGCCGGAAACGCGCTCGGCTCCGCGGCGCCGACCCCCGGCGGCGTCGGCGCGGTCGAGGCGACCCTCACGGTCGGTCTGATCGCCGTCGGGCTCCCCAAGGAGGTCGCCGCGCCCGCCGTGCTGCTCTACCGGCTGTTGACGCTGTGGCTGCCGGTGCTGCCGGGCTGGCTGTTCTTCAACCACCTGACACGCAAGGGCGCGCTCTAGAGCCACACACGGGGGCCGTCCGCACGGGCCCTCCGCGGTCATCCCGTACGAGCGTCCCGTACGAGCCTGCGCACGTCGTACGAACCTCCGCGCGCCCTCACCCGCACGGCCCGCGCCCCAAGCGCCCCGCCCCCTACGGGCGCAGGATGGGAAATATGCCGAACCCGTCCCGGCTGCGCGCCGCTGCCCTGACCGTCACCGCCGTACTGCTGTCCTGTGTGGTGACGGGCTGCAGCGACAACTCCAAGGGCGGGGATCTGACCGCGCAGAAGCTGACCTGGAAGGACTGCCCGGCACCGTCCGAGTCCGAGGGCGGCGGCAACTCGCCCTCACCCCTGCCGAGCGGTACGCGGTGGCAGTGCGCCACCTTGAAGGCGCCCCTCGACTGGGCCGAGCCCAAGGGCGACACCATCAAGATCGCGCTGATCCGGGCGACGTCGAGCGGCGACCCGAGCAAGCGCATCGGCTCGCTCCTGTTCAACTTCGGCGGCCCCGGCGGCTCCGGCGTCACCGCCCTGCCCGCCTTCGGCGAGGACTACGCGAAACTGCGTACCCGCTACGACCTGGTCAGCTTCGACCCGCGCGGGGTCGGCCGCAGCGCGGGCGTCAAGTGCGAGGACGACAGCCAGCTCGATGTGTTCTTCCAGCAGGACGCCACCCCCGACAACACCACCGAACAGAAGACGTACCTGAACAACACCAAGGCGTTCAATGCAGCCTGCGAGAAGAACTCCGGCCGGACCCTCCCGCATGTGCGCACCACCGACGCGGCCCGCGACATGGACCTCATGCGCCAGGTCCTCGGCGACGCCAAGCTGCACTACTTCGGCATCTCATACGGCACCGAACTCGGCGGCGTGTACGCCCACCTGTTCCCCAAGAACGTGGGACGCGCCGTCTTCGACGCGGTCGTCGACCCGACACAGAACCCGGAGCAGAGCTCGCTCGGACAGACCAAGGGCTTCCAGCTCGCGCTCGACAACTTCGCCAAGGACTGCACCTCGAAAACCGAACCCTGCCCCATCGGCGACACCCCGCAGGATGTCAAGAACCGCATCGCCAAACTCCTCAAAGACCTGGACAGCAAGCCCATCCCCGGCGTCTTCCCGCGCCAACTCACCCAGACCGCCGCGACCAACGGCATCGCGCAGGCGCTGTACTCCAAGGACTTCTGGGAGTACCTGACGGAGGGCCTGGACCAGGCGTACAGCGGGGACGGCAAGGTGCTGATGCTGCTGTCCGACACGATGAACGGACGCAACCAGGACGGCCAGTACAGCAACATCACCGCCGCGAACGTCTCCATCAACTGCGCGGACGAGAAGCCGCGTTACACCCCCGCCGACGTGAAGGCACGGCTGCCGCAATTCCGGGCCGCCTCACCGCTGTTCGGCGACTTTCTGGCCTGGGGCATGGTCAGCTGCACCGGCTGGGCCGTCCCGGGCGCCGCCGACCACCCGGACGTCAGCGCCTCCGGGGCCGCACCGATCCTCGTGGTCGGCAACACCGGCGACCCGGCCACGCCGTACGAGGGCGCGAAGAAGATGGTGGACGCACTGGGCAAGGGTGTCGGCGTCGAACTGACGTACAAGGGTCAGGGGCACGGCGCCTACGACAGCGGGAACAAGTGCGTGCACAACGCGGTGAACGGCTATCTGCTGAACGGGACCGTGCCGCCCGCCGGAACCGTCTGCACCTAGAAACATGCAGGTCAGAGCGTTATTCACAGGCCTCCGCAGTGGCTGCCCGCCGACGCCTAATATGGCTTGCAGGTGATCCGCGACATCCGGCGGACCACGGGCGAGGGGGGAAGCTCATGACGCGTTTCGCACGGTGGACGGCCGCGGCCGCCGCCACGTTGCTGGTGGCCGGCTGTGGCAGCGGCTCGTCCGGTGACGGCAAGGACGAGGGGAAGAACCGCGACCCCGCGTCGGCCGCCGCACCCTCCTCCGACTTCGCCTCGGGGCTGCCCGCCTCACTCACCTCGCAGAAACTCGACTGGGGCCGCTGCAAGAGCAGGTCGGACTCCCCCGGTCCAGGCAGCGGCTGGCAGTGCGCGACGCTCAAGGTGCCGCTTGACTACGCGAAGCCGGACGGCGAGACGATCGGCCTCGCCCTGATCCGCTCCAAGGCGACCGGCAGCCAGAGCAAGCGCATCGGCTCGCTCCTGTTCAACTTCGGCGGCCCCGGCGGCTCCGGCGTCGCCACGATGCCGTCGTACGAGAGTGTCGTCGGCCCACTCCATGAGCGGTACGACCTGGTCAGCTGGGACCCGCGCGGCGTCGCCGCCAGCGAAGGCGTGCGCTGCCGCAGCGACAAGGCGATCCAGGCCGCCGAGTCGGTGGACGCCACCCCGGACGACGCGGCCGAGGAGACGGCGTACTTCAAGGACGCTGCCGACTTCGGCAAGGGCTGCGCGAAGGCCGCCGGAAAGCTGCTGTCGCACGTCTCGACGACCGACACGGCCCACGACATGGACCTGATGCGCCAAGTCCTCGGCGACCCGAAGATGCACTACCTCGGCTTTTCGTACGGGACCGAACTCGGCGGCGTGTACGCCCACCTGTTCCCCAAGAACGTGGGACGTCTGACGCTGGACGCCGTCGTCGACCCGACTGCCGACACGGTGGGCCACGCCAAGAACCAGACCCTGGGCTTCCAACGCGCCCTGGACGACTACCTCAAGTCCACGGGCCAGGACCCCAAGCAGGGCTCCCAGAAGATCGTGGACCTGCTGAACCGGATCGACGCCCACCCCCTGCCGACGGCCGGCGGCCGCAAGCTCACCCAGACCCTCGCGCTCACCGGCATCGTCCTGCCGCTGTACAGCAAAGAGGGCTGGCCACGCCTGACCAACGCCCTCAAGGGTGCCGAGGAAGGGGACGGTTCGGAGCTGCTGGCGCTCGCCGACGGCTACAACGACCGTGACTCCTCGGGGCACTACGGCACGACGACGCATTCCCAACGGGTCATATCGTGCTTGGACGACAAGCAGCGGCCCGCTCCCGAACAGACGAAGAAGCTGCTGCCCGAGTTCGAGAACATCTCGCCCGTCTTCGGGGACTTCATGGGCTGGGACACGGCGGGTTGGTGCCACGACTGGCCGGTGGCCGGCCAGTACGACAACCCGCGGGTCAGCGCACCCGGTGCCAAGCCCATCCTGGTCGTCGGCAACACCGGGGACCCGGCGACTCCGTACGAGGGCGCCCGCAGGATGGCCGACGAGCTGGGCAAGGGCGTCGGAGTGGAGCTCACCTGGAAGGGCGAGGGCCATGGGGCGTACGGGAGTGGCAGCGACTGCGTCGACTCCACGGTGAACAGCTACCTGCTGGACGGGACGGTGCCCAAGGACGGGAAGGTCTGCGCGTCGTAGCCGGCGCGGCGGGCGGGCAGGGGGCGCTGTCCGGGCTCAGTGGGCCGACAGCGCCCACCTGGCCGACGGAGCCCACCCGCCCAACGGAAAGGGGCCCAGCACGCGTGGTGCCGAGCCCCTCCCGAAAAGCCGTACGCCCAGTACACGGGCGCCTAGTACACCGGCTTCTCCGGCTCGATCTGGTTGACCCAGCCGATCACGCCGCCGCCGACGTGCACCGCGTCCGAGAAGCCCGCGGACTTCAGAACGGCGAGGACCTCCGCGCTGCGGACACCCGTCTTGCAGTGCAGGACGATCTTCTTGTCCTGCGGGAGGGTCTCCAGGGCGGTGCCCATGAGGAACTCGTTCTTCGGGATCAGCTTGGCGCCGGGGATCGAGACGATCTCGTACTCGTTGATCTCGCGGACGTCGATGATCTCGATGTTCTCGCCCTCGTCGATCCACTCCTTGAGCTGCTTGGGAGTGATCGTCGAGCCGGCCGCCGCCTCCTGGGCCTCCTCGGACACGACGCCACAGAAGGCCTCGTAGTCGATGAGCTCGGTGACGGTGGGGTTCTCGCCGCAGACCGCGCAGTTCGGGTCCTTGCGGACCTTGACCTGGCGGTACTGCATCTCCAGGGCGTCGTAGATCATCAGGCGGCCGACGAGCGGCTCACCGATACCCGCGAGGAGCTTGATCGCCTCGTTGACCTGGATGGAGCCGATGGACGCGCACAGCACGCCCAGGACGCCGCCCTCGGCGCAGGAGGGGACCATGCCCGGCGGCGGGGGCTCCGGGTAGAGGCAGCGGTAGCAGGGGCCGTGCTCGGACCAGAAGACGGAGGCCTGGCCGTCGAAGCGGTAGATCGAGCCCCACACGTACGGCTTGTTGAGGAGCACGCACGCGTCGTTGACCAGGTAGCGGGTCGCGAAGTTGTCCGTGCCGTCGACGATCAGGTCGTACTGGCTGAAGATGTCCATCACGTTCTCGGCCTCGAGCCGCTCTTCGTGAAGGACCACGTTCACGTACGGGTTGATGCCCAGCACGGAGTCGCGCGCCGACTCGGCCTTGGAGCGGCCGATGTCCGCCTGGCTGTGGATGATCTGGCGCTGCAGGTTCGACTCGTCGACCTCGTCGAACTCCACGATGCCGAGCGTACCCACGCCCGCGGCGGCCAGGTACATCAGCGCCGGCGATCCGAGGCCGCCGGCGCCCACACACAGCACCTTGGCGTTCTTCAGCCGCTTCTGCCCGTCCATGCCCACATCGGGGATGATCAGGTGGCGGGAGTACCTGCGGACCTCGTCTACGGTGAGCTCGGCAGCCGGCTCGACCAGGGGTGGCAGCGACACGGGGACTCCGTTGGTCGGTCAATCACTACGGTTGTTCTTCCCGTAACACTGCCACGCCCTTCTTCATTCCGAGACACCCGTTCCGATCCGCGAGACGATTTCGTCCCAGTAGCCGGGCATCGTCTCCCAGGGGTCGGCCCGTCCGCCGTGGTCCGTGCGGTCGGTGAAGTAGATCGTGGCGGCCCCCTGCCAGCGGGCGATGCGCAGCGCCTCGTCGAGATGGCCACGCGGTACACCGTGCACGAAATGGCAGAAGCGCTCGGGCGGATAGTCGGCGGTCCACTCGGCGACCTGCGACCAGCGGTAGTCGCTCCAGGCACCGGAGAAGGTCACCAGTTGGTCGGCGTTCTCGGCATAGCCGGGGTGCGGGTGGGTGCCGTGGCCGAGGACGATGTGCGCGTCGTCGAGGAGCGTGCGCAGTGTGCCGATCGTGCGGCGGACCTCGGGCAGCGCGGCGCGCTCGGCGGGGCAGCGGTGCAGGAGGAAGCCGCCGACGCGGTACCAGTCGCGATACCGGTGCGCGTCGGAGATCACCTCGCCGAAGCCGCGTGCGCCGTACGTCGCATCCAGGTGGCCGAGGACGCGCACGCCCGCGTCGCGGAGTCGGCCGGCGGCCTCCAGGCAGTGCGGGTCGGGGCGGGTGCCGGGACCGCCCGCCACGTTCAGGACGACCCAGTGCACCGGGGCGCCGGGGCGGGCGAGCTCGCCCCATTCCGCCGGAGCGACGAGGGGGTGCGCATAGCCGGGGATGCCGAAGCCCGCCTGTAAGTCCGTGCTCGCGGTGCCGGCCGCGGTGCTGGTCAGATGCGGCATGCCGCCTCCATCCAGATGTCGGCGAGGGATTCCTCGAGGTTGATCCGGGGCCGCCAGCCGAGCCGGTCGCGGGCGGTGCGCACATCGGCCTGCTGCCAGCTGCCGCAGCCGTCCGGGTAGGGGTAGGCGACCGGGGACGCGTGGTCCGGATCGGGGCGGGGGTGGCCGATGGACGCCCTCATGGGTCCGGACGGGCCGTCGAGTTCGTGCAGGGCGCCGCCGTAGCCGGCCACGCGCGCGAGGACGGAGGCGATGTCGCGCAGCCGGACGGCGCGACCCGAGCCGATGTTGATGACGCCCTGTGCGGCGGAGAGCGAGGCGGCGTGCACGGCGCGGGCGACATCGCGGACATCGATGAAGTCGCGCTGGACGCCGAGTCCGCCGAGCTTGAGTTCGCCGTCGCCGGACTGCATGGCGCGCCGCATGGCCTCGGCGAGGCGGCCGAGCGGGGATCCGGCGGGGGTGCCGGGGCCCGCGGGCGAGAAGACGCGCAGGACGACGGCGTCGAGGCCGGAGCCGAGGACGAGCTCGGTGGCGGCGAGCTTGCTGACGCCGTACGGGCCGCCGGGGCGAGGTACTGCGTCCTCGGCCGTGGAGGAGCCGGGCTGGCTGGGCCCGTACTCGGCACCGCAGCCGATCTGTACCAGGCGTGCCCCGCAGCCGCTGCGGCGCAGGGCCTCGCAGACGGTGGCGACGGCGACGGTGTTGTGCCGGGTCAGTTCGCGGGCGCCGCCGCGGGTGGCGCCCGCGCAGTTGATGACGACCCCGGGGTGCACCGCGTCCAGGAAGCGGGTGAGGGCGCCGGGGCTGCCCGAGGCGAGGTCGAACCGTACGTCGGCGTCGTCACCCCGGCCGAGGGCGGTGAGCTGCACGGCCGGGTCGGCGAGCAGTCTGTCGGCGACGAAACGGCCGAGGTATCCGTTGGCTCCGATCAGCAGGACCCTCATCGGGCGGCTCCCGGGGCGGATTCTCCGGTTCGGGAGGTGATCATCTGGCGTTCTCCTTCAGGGTGGTGCCGTGGGTCGGACGGAGCGCCCGCGGTGTCGGCCCCGCGGGAGGGGTGCACCCGGTGCGAGGGCTGGGCCCTCGGGCGCCGGTTGCGGCTCGCGGCGGTGGGGGGCGGCGCCGTGGGCCGGGTCTCGGGTCGGGGCTCATGGCGTCCCCTCGGGTGTGGCGTGGGCCGAGGCCCGGGTCAGGGTGCGGGTCGCGTGGACCAGGAGGACGGCGGCGGCGGCGCCGCACACCAGGGCCGGGACGGCGCCCGGGCCCCAGGCGTCCACGACGGTCTCGACGGGCGTGGCCAGGAGCGAGCAGCCGGGCAGGCGGCCCGCGAAGACCGTGGCCAGGGCGATCGTCTCGACGGCTCCGGCGGCACCGAGGACGACAGCTGGGGCGTGCGTGAAGGCGCGCACGGTGAGCAGGCGCGAGAGGAGGAGCAGCGCGCCGAGGGCACCCGCTCCGGCGTACGCGGCGGGCTCACCCAGCACCGCCCCGCACAACGCGAGCAGCGTGCCGAGGGCGCACAGGAACAGGGCGAACACCGCCAGGAGCAGGGGCCGTACCGAGACGGCGAACTCCTCCAGGCCGCGGCTGGCGGTCAGCCTGCGACGGGCGTGTACGGCGAAGAGGTGGGCGCACCAGGCCGCGGGGGCGCACGCCAGGGCGAGGGCCAGCACAGGCGCCGTGGCCAGGGACCAGGGGCCGTCGGGGCCGCCGTCGAGTGCGGTGCTCAGCAGTCCGTCGCCGAGCAGGGCGTAAGCGATCAGCCAGCAGGTCCACGCGCGCGTGCCGTTCGTCGTGCGGTGCGTGGTCCTCAGGGGGCCGCGGCGGAGGGCGGTGCGCAGGCCCAGCGTCACGGCGAGGGTGCCGGTCGCGGCGACCGCGAGGCGCGGCTGTCCTTCGGTGACCCGCAGACCGGCCACGGTTGCCGCGCACAGGGCGCCCGGCAGCAGGGTGAGCGCGGCCCAGGCGGCGCGCGCGTCGGGGTGTTCCGGGGCCGCGGGTCGCGGCACCGGTTCCGCGTCGCGGGCCACGCGCGCGTACATCTCCTCGGCGAGCGAGAACACGTCCCGGTGCCGGAACCGTGCGGCGGTCCGGTCGGTCACCCCGTGCGCCTCCAGGCCCGCCGCGATCTCCAGCGGGTCGACGGCGCGCTCGCAGAGCTCGCGGTGCCGGTGCATCAGCGCCTTCACGGGGTCCACGGCACCGCGGCGACCGGCGCCTCTTGCCCGAGGCGGAGCTTCGGGCCGCGCATGGCCGAGTTCGCTCATCACGCGCCCTCCCCCGCCGGCAGCGAAGCCGTGGCGCGTACCGGCGCACCGGCCGCCCAGCGCGGCCGACCCGCGGCCCTGAGGCGGGCCTCGGTCCAGCGGCCCGGCACGTGTGCCTCGGCCGGTACGCCGAAGGGCAGTGGGGCTCCCTCGTCGTCCACGACGAGCCGCCGGACCGGGGAGTGCGAGACGATCTCCAGGTAAATACCGCGAAATGCCGCGACGTTCTGCTCGACGGTGAAGAGTTCGAGGGCTCGCGCGCGGGCCGCCGCGCCCAGGCGTGCGCCGCGTTCGGGGTCGCGCAGCAGTGCCACGCACGCCTCGGCGAGCGCTCGCGGGTTGCGCGGCGGTACCACCAGCCCCGTACCGCCGATGACTTCGACGACGGCGCCCACATCCGTGGACACAGTGGCGCGGCCACAGAACATGGCCTCGACGAGACTGATCGGGAAGCCTTCGACGACGCTGGAGAGGACGACGACGGCGCCGGACGCGTAGGCCTCCGCGAGGCTGGGAACCTCCGGGCCGCCTATCTCCTCGAAGGACACCGGGTTGTCGCCGACCGCGTGCACGCCCTCCGCCTCGTCGGGGAAGAGCTGTGCGGCCAGCGCCTTGCAGTGGGCCAGGTAGAGGGCGCCCTCCGGCCCGTCGGCGGGCGCCCCGACGATCCGCAGCCGGGTCTTCGGCTCCTCCTTGCGGATCTCGGCGAAGGAGTGCAGCAGCGAGATCAGGTCCTTGGCCGGTTCGATACGGCCGACCCAGACCAGCGTGTCCGGGTCCGCGCACCCGGCATCTTCCGCTCGCTCACCCACCTCCGCGAAGCGGGACGCCTCCATGCCGGGGTAGACGGTGCGCAGTTTGGCGCGGTCGGCGCCGCAGCGCTCCTGCCAGCGGCGGGCGTGGGTGTTGCCGGGCGTGATGAGCGCGGCCCGGCGGTAGACCTCGGCGGCCAGCCCGCCGTGGAAGGCGGCGAGCAGCGCCCGTACCGCGGGGGGCTCCTCGACGACGGCGGAGGCCAGGTAATGCGCCCGCAGCTGCACGCCGTACTCCGTGACCAGCAGCGGCACCCCGGCGAAGTGCCGGACGAGCAGGCCGGGCAGGGCGGCCGCGCCACCGGCGGCCGCGTGGCAGAGGTCGACCGAGCCGAGCCCGTCGTTCTCGTACCAGTCCAGTGAGAGGGGGCGCAGGGCCCGCTCGATGTGGGCGGCGACGGCGAGCAGATCGGGTACACGGGCGGTGCGCGCGGCACGCAGTGCGCCGGGCGCGCGACAGGCGCGCTCCAACGCGCGCACGGCGCCCTCGGAGCGCAGTGCCCCGACCAGCCCGCCCTCGTCGCGGGCGAGCTCCGCGAGTCCGTACAGCGCGCTGCCGAAACGGTCCGCCTCAAGACCGCAAGAGCCCTCCGATTGACCGCGAGAGCCCTCCGAGCCGCCGGAAACCCCTGAACCGACCCCCGAACCAGCCCCCGTACCAGCCCTCGTATCAGCCCCCGAACCGGCCTCGGAAAGCGCCCCGGAAGGAGCCCCGCAGACGGCCGTCGCCAACTCCCCGAAGCACTCGGCGAACCGTCGGCGCGCCCGCCGCCCGTACACCACGCCGTCGTCCTCGGCCGTCCACAGCGGGGCCGTCCGCACCCGGCTGACCTGCGGCGGCAGCTGGATCCAGCCCTCGTCCTCCTGCCGCTGGCTGCGGCTGAGCGCGTAGATGTCGAACTCGTGCTGCCCAAGCCCGCGCACGAGCCGGTCGCACCAGAGTCTGGCGTCACCGCTCACATACGGATAGCCACCCTCCGTAAGCAGTCCGATGCGCACGAGTGCACCCCCGATCTCCCTATGGGGAGCCGCCGTTGACCCGACGGCTCGCAGCGGGACGAAGGTACGCGGACTTGGCGGTGGCGCGACGGACGGTTGTCCATCACGCCACCAAAAGGGGTGAACGGGCGTAACTTTCCCGTGCAGGTCGCGTTCCGTCGCGCTACGGGATCAAGCAGTTACGTTTCGCCCCTCCCGTCAACTCGCCGGATAGGGCCAGGGGTTGGCCAGACAGTGAATTCCGTCATGGTCGAGGAACTTGGTCTGCTGCTGCATGACGGGCGCGAGTTCGCCATCCTTGTCACAGGTCACATGGCCGTATCCGAGGCGGTGGCCGACCTCGTGGTTGATGAGCATCTGCCGGTAGGGGTGAATTGCGTCACCGTAGGTCTTGGAGCCCTGGGCCCAGCGGTACGCGTTGATCATCACGCGCTCGGTGGAGGCCGAGTCGCACGACACGTTGTCCTCGGTCGTGTCCAGTCCGGACTTGGCGCACCACTCGGCGGTGGTACCGGGGCTGGCCAGCGTGATCACGAAGTCGGGCTTGCCGGAGTAGATCCGTTCGAAGGTGCGGGCGCCGTTGTGGGCCCAGCTCCGTTTGTCGTTCAGCGTCTTCTGCACGGCCTGCGCGAAGAGCTCCGCATCGAGGCCGAGCCCCTGCTCGACGTCCACCCGATAGGTGTACTTCCGCCCCTTTCCGGGCGCTTTGTCGAACCCGGTGACGGCGGCGAACTTGCCCGAGCCCTTGAGTGTGGCGCCGAGCTTGTACTTCTCACCCATCTCCTGGTCGTACGTCAGCGGCGTCACGCTCGGCGTCTCGGACGGGGTCGCCCCGGTGTCGCCGGGCGAGGCGGAGGCGAGGGCGTCCAGTCCACCGCCCGCGGCGGACTGCGTCCGCGCGGTGTCGTCGTTCCGCCCGGCAACCACGTGGCCGACCACCACGACGGCGAGCACGGTGGTGACGGCGGCCGCGGCGATTCCGGCGAACGTCCGCCCCTTGGCGCCTTTGCCCTTGCCCGCCTCCTCGGCCCCCGGCAGTGGGTCCTCGACGGCCTCCGGGGTCCGGTGGGCGACAGGGGCGTGGAGATCGCCGTTTCTGCCCCTTCCCCTGCGCCTGCCCTCGCTCTCGCCGTTGCTCTCGCTCTCGTCGAAGGCATCGACGTAGGCCTGCCGGGGTCCCGGTCCGGACCCGAGCCCGGCGTCGGTCTCCTGCCGCTGCTGGGGGATACGGGGTCCGGGAGGCGCACTCTGGGGCGCACCCTGCGGCATCGTTCGAGGACCGCCGTACCCGACCCCCGCCGACTGCGGGCCGCCCCTGAACTCGCCCCAGCCACCGCCGGGTTCACGCTGCTCGGGGTGTCCCGCACGCGCCTGGGGCACACCCCGGGCAGGGGTACCGTCCGGCAATCGCGGCACACCACCGGCAGGCGTGCCGCCGGTCATACGCGGGACACCGTGCACCGGCGTCCCGTCGGGAAACCGGGGGATGCCCTGTACCGGGGTCCCGTCCGGAAGACGCGGCACACCGTGGGCCGGGGTCCCGTCCTGGAAACGCGGGTCGACGGGCGTCGGAGTCCCGCCCGTCGAGGGGCGTCGGGGCTGCGGTGGCTGCGGCCCCAGGGCGCCGCGCGCCGCACCCTGCGGCGAGGTCGCCCCAGGACCCTTGTCCTGCGCCACCCCCCGAGCCGTGCGCGGTGCGGCACCGGGTGCCGGAACCGCCGGCGTCTCCCCCGTGTCGCCCTTCCCTGCCCGCCCCCGGCGACTGTGACGTCCCACGCCCCGCCTCAGCTCCCCGCGCCGGTGGCGGCCGAGGCGGTCGACTCGTCTGTTTCCGCGAGGAGTTCGCGGAACGCCGAGGCTACCGTCTGCGGGTACTCCATCATCGCGACGTGCCCCGCGTCCGGCAGCGACAGCAGCCGGGAGTCACGGAAGGCGCGCGCCGCGCGCTGGGCCATGCGGTAGGCGACGAGCTGGTCACGGCCGCCGTAGACGAGGAGCGTCGGCGCGAGCACCCGCTCGGCCTGCCGCCACAGCCCGTGCTGGCCGCCCAGCGTGTAGGCGTTCACGAGACCGCGCGACGATCGGGCCATGGCGTCCCAGAAGTAGGGCAGGGCGAGCCGCCGCTCCATCTCCTCGACCGCGTCACGGAACCCCTCGGGCGTCACCATGCCGGGATCCCCGTAGCAGAGTGCCGTGACCCCGCGCACGCGCTGCTCGGCGCTCCAGTCCTTGGTGAGCTTGGTGAACAGCCGTGCCACACCGGGCACCGAGAGCAGCGCGGTGGGCCACGCGGTGCGCTGCGCGCGGATCTCCGGGAGCGCGGGCGAGATCAGGGTGAGCGTACGAACGAGGTCCGGGCGCACGGCCGCGACACGTGTCGAGACCGCTCCGCCGAGCGAGTTGCCGAAGAGATGCACCGGGCCGCGCTCAGCCGCGTCGAGGTATCGGATGACCGCGCGCGCGTGCCCGGTGATGGAGTAGTTCCCGTCGTCCGGCGGCGGCGAGTCGCCGAAGCCCGGCAGATCGAGGGCCTCGCTGTCCACGAGCCCGTCGAGCAACGGCATCAGCGCCGACCAGTTCTGCGAGGAACCGCCCAGGCCATGGACGTACAGGGCGGGCGGCAGTCCCTCGCGCGCGGGCTGTCTCGAGCGCACGGTCAGGGTGATCCCGGGCAGACCGACCGATCGCAGGCGCTCCCCCTCCGCGACCCGGACGGTCCCGACCCTCGGCGTGACGGTGGTGGCCAGCGCGGCGGGCAGCTCGGTCGAAGACATGCGGCAATGTTACGAGACGATCACGCAGTGGCTCATGTGTTCGGCTGTGTTGGCTGTCACAGATCGAACGCGGATCATCTAGCGCCTCGATCGGGTGTCTCCTAGGCTTCGAACGAGGGCACTCGTACGTACATCAGGAGCCGTACATCTGGAGCGCACTCGCACCGCTCGGGAAGAGGAACCATGACAGTCGACCCGACAGACCCCGAGACCTTCAACGACCGGTTCCGGGAGATCCTCGACGCGGAAGCCCCGGAGGCGGACCTCGCCGAGCAGTTCAGCGAACTGGATCCGGTGGACGACATCGACCCGGAACCCCCTGGCGACCCCCTCAACGCCAACGAGGCCGACCTCGCCGAGCAGGCCAGGGTCGTCCGGCTCAACGAGGACGACTACAGGGGATGACCACATGTGACCGGACGCCGCTGACCAGCGGTATCCGGAGCGATGTCGCGCCCTTCTCGCCGCTTTCGTCACTCTCTGTGCCGTTATCGCACGCGTCCGGTCCGTGAAATTCTGCGCTCTCACCGCGCGCAGCGGGGTTACCGAAAAGTACGATGGCGGCGCGGCGCACACCGCATGTGGACAATTTTGGGAGGCGGCGTGACAGCCATCGAGCAGACAGAGGCGGCACGCCCGCGGGGCACTCGCCTGCCGCGCCGTGCCCGACGCAACCAGCTCCTCGGCGCCGCCCAGGAAGTATTCGTTGCGCAGGGGTATCACTCGGCCGCCATGGACGACATCGCCGAGCGCGCGGGCGTCAGCAAGCCGGTTCTCTACCAGCACTTCCCGGGCAAGCTCGACCTCTACCTCGCGCTGCTGGACCAGCACTGCGAATCCCTGCTGCACGCCGTCCGGACGGCGCTCGCGTCCACCACGGACAACTCACTGCGCGTCCGCGCGACGATGGACGCCTACTTCGCGTACGTCGAGGACGACGGCGGCGCCTTCCGGCTGGTCTTCGAGTCCGACCTGACGAACGAACCCGCGGTCCGCGAGCGCGTCGACAAGGTGACGCACCAGTGCGCCGAGGCGATCTGCGAGGTCATCGCGGAGGACACCGGGCTCTCACGCGCGGAGTCGATGCTCCTCGCCTCGGGCCTGGGCGGCCTGGCCCAGGTGGTGGCCCGCTCCTGGCTGCACAGCGACCGCAGCGTGCCGCGCGACCAGGCGGTCCAGCTGCTGACCTCACTGGCCTGGCGCGGCATCGCGGGCTTCCCGTTGCACGGCACCGATCACCACTGACCACCCGTTTGTTCCCATCCGCTGTTCGCTCCTGGCGTTCTTGAGCGGAGCGTGTACCTCCCCTCACCGGGCTAATGTGTGCTGCGTACGGCGCGGACACAACGCGCACATCACTGACCGTCGGAGGGACAAAGCCGTGGAGGTCAAGATCGGCGTGCAGCACGCGCCCCGCGAGATCGTTCTGGAGAGCGGTCAGACCCCGGAAGAGGTCGAGCGCGCGGTGTCCGATGCGCTGGCCGGCAAGTCGCAGCTGCTGAGCCTCGTGGACGACCACGGCCGCAAGGTCCTGGTTCCGGCCGACCGCCTCGCGTACGTGGAGCTCGGCGAGCCCACCCAGCGCAAGGTGGGATTCAGCGCGCTGTAGTTCAGGCGAGCGGAAGCGGAAGGGGCCCGGTGACACTGTCACCGGGCCCCTTCGCATCCGTGGTCCCGTGACCACGGATGGAGCACAGAACATCCACAGAGGAGGGTTGCGTTCCGCAGGTCAGGGGTAAGACCGGCTAGGACCGATTTGCACCGGCCGTGCGGGAGGGACCCCCACCATGTTCTTGGAAGCGCTCGGCTCCACGATGCTCGGTCTGGCCCTGGCGTGGGGGGCGGCGTACCGCCTGCCGCACCGTCTGCCGAGCCGCGGCCTGGTCCTGTCGACCGGTGTCGCCGGAGCGCTGTTCGGGGCCCTCCTGACGCACACGGCGCTGGGCTCCGGCCACTTCCTGGTGATCCTGGCCGGCGCCGCGATCGTCTCCGTGGCGCTGCTGTCGCTCCTGCTGCGCCCGGCGGAAAGATTTCGCCGCCGCTCGGCGACGGCGTGACCGAACCGGGCGACGGCGAAACCCCTAGGGACCGCGGGAAACCTGGAGACCACAAGACCCCCGAAGACCACGGGGAACCCGGGGAACCCGGCAACCACAAAGCCCCCGGCGACCGCAGGGACCAGAACCACAAGGCCCCGGGAGACCCCAGGGACCAGAACCACAAAGCCCCCGGAGACCCCGGGGACCATAGGGACCACGGTGACCCCAGGGCCAAGAGGGAGCGGGTCTAGGCCGCCAGGCCCAGCGCCGCCATCCGCTTCGTGTGGGCCTCGGTGATCCGCGAGAACATCCGGCCGACCTCCGCGAGGTCGAAGCCGTCCGCCACGCCGCCCACGAGCATCGTCGACAGCGCGTCGCGGTCCGCGACCACCCGCTGCGACTGGGACAGCGCCTCGCCCATCAGCCGCCGCGCCCACAGCGCGAGCCGCCCGCCCACGCGCGGGTCCGCGTCGATGGCGGCGCGCACCTTCTCGACGGCGAAACTCGCGTGCCCGGTGTCGTCGAGCACGCTGAGCACGAGCCCGCGCGTGTCGGAGTCGAGGCGCGCCGCGACCTCCCGGTAGAAGTCACTGGCGATCGAGTCGCCGACGAACGCCTTGACCAGGCCTTCCAGCCAGTCCGAGGGAGCCGTCTGCCGGTGGAAGCCGTCGAGCGCGGCGACAAACGGCTCCATGGCCTGCGTCGGCTCCGCGCCGACCGCCCCGAGCCGGTCCCGCAGCCGCTCGAAGTGGTGGAACTCGGCCGACGCCATCTTCGCCAGCTCCGCCTTGTCACTGAGCGTCGGCGCCAGCTTGGCGTCCTCGGCGAGCCGCTCGAACGCCGCCAGCTCGCCGTACGCGAGCGCTCCCAGCAGGTCCACGACCGCGGCGCGGTACTGGGGGTCGGCGGCGGCCGTGTCCCAGTTCTGCGCGGCGACTCCGGTGGCCGCGGGAGTGGTGGCGTCGGTGGCCTTGGCGGACGTGTCAGCGGCCTGGTCGGGCTTCGCGGCATTGTCAGGAGTCGTCATGAAGCGCACAATAGCCCGCTGACCGCAACACGGAAGTCCCTGGTCAATCAGTGTGACGACGACTACGTGACGAAACCGGCCATCGCATATGCGCGATTCCGGGGTATGGTGGTAATGCGCCCGGCGAGTATTCGACGGGCCGCACGAATGAGGATGCCCGGTCGGTGGCCCGATCGGCTCCGACCCGACAGCCCTCCTCGTCCGTACGGCACTCTGCGTACGACTTCCGGAGGGACCCTCAGCGGTACGAGAGCTCGAGCGTCGGCAGTGGTCCCATGCCACTCGGCCCGCCCGTCAAGAGCGGCTGACGTCCCCGGCACGGTCCCCAGACACGACCCCCGCGCTCGCCTCGCACCGCGTACACAGAAGAGGCAGCACCCTGACTACGACTTTCCGAGAGCTCGGGATCCTTCCCGAGACGGCCGAGGCCCTTGAAGCCGTCGGCATCATCACCCCCTTCCCCATCCAGGAGATGACGCTCCCCGTCGCCCTTTCGGGCAGCGACGTCATCGGCCAGGCCAAGACCGGCACCGGCAAGACGCTGGGCTTCGGCCTCCCGCTCCTCGAGCGCGTCACCGTCCCCGCGGACATCGAAGCCGGCCGGGCCCAGCCCGAGCAGCTCACCGACGCCCCGCAGGCCCTCGTCGTCGTCCCGACGCGCGAGCTGTGCACCCAGGTGACCAACGACCTGCTGACCGCGGGCAAGGTCCGCAACGTACGCGTTCTCGCCATTTACGGCGGCCGGGCGTACGAGCCCCAGGTCGAGGCCCTCAAGAAGGGCGTCGACGTCGTCGTCGGCACCCCGGGCCGGCTGCTGGACCTCGCGGGCCAGAAGAAGCTCAACCTCAAGCACGTCAAGGCGCTCGTCCTCGACGAGGCCGACGAGATGCTCGACCTGGGCTTCCTGCCCGACGTCGAGAAGATCATGAACATGCTGCCGGCACGCCGTCAGACGATGCTGTTCTCGGCGACGATGCCCGGCGCCGTCATCGGTCTGGCCCGCCGCTACATGTCGCAGCCCACGCACATCCGCGCCACCGCGCCGGACGACGAGGGCGCGACGGTCGCGAACACCGCGCAGTTCATCTACCGCGCGCACAACATGGACAAGCCCGAACTGGTCGCGCGCATACTGCAGGCCGAGGGCCGTGGCCTGGCCATGGTCTTCTGCCGCACGAAGCGCACGGCGGCGGACCTCGCCGACCAGCTCCAGCAGCGTGGCTTCGCCTCGGGCGCGGTCCACGGCGACCTCGGCCAGGGCGCCCGCGAGCAGGCGCTGCGCGCCTTCCGCAACGGCAAGGTCGATGTCCTCGTCTGCACCGACGTCGCCGCCCGCGGCATCGACGTCGAGGGCGTCACCCACGTCATCAACTACCAGTCCCCCGAGGACGAGAAGACGTACCTGCACCGCATCGGCCGTACGGGCCGCGCGGGCGCCAAGGGCATCGCGATCACCCTCGTCGACTGGGACGACATCCCGCGCTGGCAGCTCATCAACAAGGCGCTGGATCTCGGCTTCAACAACCCGCCGGAGACGTACTCCACCTCCCCGCACCTCTTCGAGGAGCTGAACATCCCGGCCGGCACCAAGGGTGTCCTGCCGCGTTCCGAGCGCACCCGCGCCGGGCTCGCGGCCGAGGAGGTCGAGGACCTCGGCGAGACCGGCGGACGTGGTGGCCCGCGCGGCCGCGGTGGCCGTACGTCGGCGCCGGCGCCCGTTGCCGAGCGTGAACGCCCGGCGCGCACGCCGCGCCGCCGTCGTCGTACGCGCAACGGTGCACCGCTGGAGGAGACCTCCGGGTCCGCCGCTGCGGCTGCGGAGCCGATCACCGAGTCCACCTCCGCGGAGGCCACCGAGTCCCGTACGCCGCGCCGCCGCCGTCGTACGCGTGGCGGGGCAGCGGAGCAGGTCGCGGCCGTGACGCAGGTCGAGGCGTCGGCACAGACCGCTGTGGACACGGCCGAGGCGCCGGCGAAGACCGCTGTGGACACGGCCGAGGGCGTCGTCGAGGAGGCGGCCAAGCCGCGTCGTCGCCGGACCCGCAAGGCCGTGGAGACGGCGGCGACGGCCGAGGCCGTGATCGAGAGCGCCGCCACGGAGACCGTCGAGGCCGCCGAGACCCCGGCCAAACCGGTGCGTCGCCGGACCCGCAAGGCCGCCGAGGCTGTCGTCGACACGGTTGAGGCCGTGGCGGAGGCCGCCGAGGCAGCCGAGGCCCCGGCCAAGCCCGCGCGTCGCCGGACCCGTAAGACCGCCGAGACCGCGGTCACGCCCGAGGCCGTGATCGAGAGCGCCGCCACGGAGACCGTCGAGGTCGCCGAGGCCCCGGCCAAACCGGTGCGTCGCCGGACCCGCAAGGCCGCCGAGGCTGTCGTCGACACGGTCGAGGCCGTGGCGGAGGCCGCCGAGGCCGCCGAGGCCGCCGTCGTCGCCGAGACCAAGCCGCGGCGCACGCGGGCCAAGGCCACGACCGCCGCTGCCGCCGAGGCCGCTGTGGACACCGCCGAGGCCGCGGACGCCAAGCCGGTACGTCGCCGCACCCGCAAGGCCGCCGAGGCTGTCGTCGCAGCCGAGATCCCTGCCCAGGCGGCCGAGGAGGCCGAGGCTCCGGCCAAGCCCGCGCGTCGTCGCACCCGCAAGGCCGCCGAGACCGCGGAGGCCACTGTCGAGACGGCGGAGGGTGTAGCCGAGGCTCCGGCCAAGCCGCGACGGACTCGTAAGGCTGCGGTGGCGACTGCCGTCGAGGCCACGGCCGAGGTGGCCGAGGCCAAGCCGCGGCGCACGCGGGCCAAGGCCACGACCGCCGCTGCCGCCGAGGCCGCTGTGGACACCGCCGAGGCCGCGGACGCCAAGCCGGTGCGTCGTCGCACCCGCAAGGCCGTCGAGGCCGCCGAGATCCCGGCCCAGACGGTCGAGGAGCCCGAGGCCGCCAAGCCGCGTCGTCGGACCCGTAAGGTCGCGGCGGCTGCCGTGGAGCCCTCGGAGGGCTGATTCCCCGCTTGATCCTGTTGGCCCGGTCCCACCGTCTTCCCGGTGGGGCCGGGCCATCGGGGTTTTTCCCCGCCGCTGCGTCGTCCCGTCCCGAACCCCCCGTCCCGAACCCCGGGGACACCGTCGGGTTCCGCGGGGCGGTGTGCTCGTACCCTCCGCGGAACCCGGGACCCTACGGGCGACAACGCCGGCTACTGCCCGTCCCCCGGTATGTCCCATCGGGCGAGGTCCCGCAGCCAGGCCCGGGCCGTGCTGTCGGACGGCGCGCGCCAGTCGCCGCGCGGTGAGAGGGAACCGCCGGCCGACACCTTCGGGCCGTTCGGCATGGCTGAGCGCTTGAACTGCGCGAACTGGAAGAAGCGGCGGCAGAAGTACTCCAGCCAGTGCCGGATCTCCGGCAGGTCGTAGGCCGCTCGCTTGGCGGCGGGGAAGTTCGGCGGCCACACGCCGGCGTTCTCGTCGCGCCAGGCGTGCCAAGCCAGAAAGGCGATCTTCGACGGCCGGAAGCCGTGGCGCAGCACATGGAAGAGCGTGAAATCGTGCAGCGCGTACGGGCCGATTTTGGACTCGGTCGACTGCAGTTCCTCGCCCGGGACCAGCTCCGGGCTGATCTCCGTGTCCAGGATCGCGGCCAGCGTCTCGCCGGTGTCCTCGTCGAACTGGCCGCTGCCGATGACCCAGCGGATCAGGTGCTGGATGAACGTCTTCGGCACACCGGAGTTCACGTTGTAGTGGCTCATCTGGTCGCCCACGCCGTACGTGCACCAGCCCAGCGCCAGCTCGGACAGGTCACCGGTGCCGAGCACGATGCCGCCGCGCTGGTTGGCCAGCCGGAACAGGTAGTCGGTACGCAGCCCCGCCTGCACGTTCTCGAACGTGACGTCGTACACCGGCTCACCGGACGAGAACGGGTGTCCCATCTCCTGGAGCATGAGCCGCGCGGTCGGCGAGATGTCCAGCTCGGCCGCGGTGACGCCGAGCGAGCGCATCAGGTCATGGGCGTTCTTCTTCGTGTGTTCACCGGTCGCGAAGCCGGGCAGCGTGAACGCCAGGATGTCGCTGCGCGGGCGGCCCGCACGGTCCATCGCGCGGGCGGCGACGATCAGCGCGTGCGTGGAGTCGAGGCCGCCGGACACCCCGATGACGACCTTCGCGCCGCCGGTCGCCACGAGCCGCTGTTGCAGGCCCGCGACCTGGATGTTGTACGCCTCGTAGCAGTCCTGGGCGAGACGCTCGGGGTCGGCGGGCACGAACGGGAACCGCTCGACCCGGCGGCGCAGGCCGAGATCGGTCGTCGGCGCGCCGAGCCGGAACGGCACCTGCCGGAAGCCGTCGGTGCGTGCCGCGTGGGTGCGGCGGTTGTCGTCGAACGTGCCCATCCGCAGGCGCTCCTGCCGCACCAGGTCGAGGTCGACGTCGGCCACCGCGTACTGCTCGTCGAGCGGGAACCGGTCGGTCTCGGCCAGCAGGACCCCGTTCTCGTAGATCAGGGTCTGGCCGTCCCAGGACAGGTCGGTGGTCGACTCGCCGAAACCCGCCGCCGCGTAGACGTAGGCGGCCAGGCAGCGCGCGGATGCCGAGCGGCACAGCAGCTTGCGGTCCTCGGCCCGGCCGACCGTGATCGGGCTGCCCGAGAGGTTGACGAGCACGGTCGCGCCGGCCAGTGCCGCCTCGGCGCTCGGGGGCACCGGCACCCACATGTCCTCGCAGATCTCCGCGTGCAGCACCAGACCGGGGACGTCTTCGGCCGCGAAGAGCAGGTCCGCCCCGAACGGCACGTTCGCGCCGCCGATCCGGATCGTGCCGCCGCGCTCGTCCTCGCCCGTGGCAATCTGCCGCCGCTCGTAGAACTCCCGGTAGTTCGGCACGTACGACTTGGGCGCGACGCCGAGGATCCGCCCACGGTGCACGATCACCGCGCAGTTGTAGACGCGGTGGCGATGGCGCAGCGGGGCACCGACGACGAGCACCGTCAGGAGGTCGGCCGACCCGGCCACCACGGCTTCCAGCGCGGCCTCGACCTCGTCGAGCACCACGTCCTGCAGCAGGAGGTCCTCGATCGAGTAGCCGGTCAGACAGAGTTCGGGGAAGACGGCGACGGCGACGCCGTCCTGGGCCAAGCTGCGCCCTTGGCGCAGGACCGCCTCGGCGTTGGCGGGCGCGTCGGCGATGGCGGTGTGGCCGGTGCACGCGGCGATCCGCGCGAAGCCGTGCTGATAGATCGACGGGAAGTTCATCGGGACTCCGCGTCCAGCCAGGGCCGGCGCCCCGGTCCGGTCGGGTGGGTGCCCGTGACGCCCATGACCACGGAGTAGAGGCTGGTCTCCGCGGCGATGAACAGACGGTTGCGCTTGGCGCCGCCCCAGGAGATGTTGGCAACCGCCTCGGGGACGTCGAGACGCCCGATCAGGGTGCCGTCGGGGTCGTAGCAGTGCACTCCGTCGTCCATCGCGGCGACCCAGAGCCGGCCGCCGTCGTCGAAGCGGATGTTGTCGAAGCGAGCCTTCTCGCGGGCACTCGCTTCGGCGAAGATCCTGCCCTCGGACAGCGTGCCGTCATCGCGTACGTCGAAGACCCGGACGAAGCCCGCCCTGGTGTCGGAGACGAACAGGTGCCGCTCGTCGTCCGAGAAGACCAGGCCATTGGGCGCGCCGAAGCAGTCGGCGACCAGGCGCACTTCGCCGGTGGCCGGATCGATGCGGTAGACGTTGTTGGAGCCGATCTCGCTCTGCGCGCGATAGCCCTCGTAGTCGCTGGTGATGCCGAAGTCCGGGTCGGAGAACCAGATCGAACCGTCGGACTTCACGGCAGCGTCGTTCGGGCTGTTGAGGCGCTTGCCCTTCCACCGGTCCGCCAACACGGTGATGGTGCCGTCGTGTTCGGTTCGTGTCACTCGGCGGTTGCCCTGCTCGCAGGTGATCATTCGGCCCTGGCGGTCGAGGGTATTGCCGTTGGTGTACCCGGCGGAGCGGCGAAAGACGCTGACAGCGCCGGTCTCCTCCTCCCAGCGCAGCATGCGGTCGTTGGGGATGTCGCTCCAGATCACCTGCCGCCACGCGGGCAGGTAGATCGGGCCCTCGGCCCAGCGGCAGCCGGTGTACAGGACCTCCAGCCCTTCATCGCCGTTCATGCACCGCCCGGTACGGAACCGGTCGTCGAGCATCTCGTACAGCCCAGGACGCTCACCGCTCATGGGGCCCTCCCCTTCCCACAGATGACGTACGCACGGATGACGTACACGCAGCTGACATACACATAGCGTGCACCTGGCGTACACCGAACCACATATGGCCTGAGTCGAAGATTGCAAGATGAGCTATGGTCGCTGCAAGAAGATTTCGAACGGAGAGTCGTGGATCACATCGACCGTGCCCTGCTGGCGCAGCTTCAGCAGGACGCCACCCAGTCCTACGCCGCGCTGGGCCAGGCCGTCGGTCTCTCCGCCGGTGCCGCTCATGAGCGCGTACGGAAGCTGCGGGAGCGCGGCGTCATCCGACGCACCGCGACCGAGGTGGACCCGGCCGCGGTGGGCAGCGCCGTGCTGGCGTATGTGATGGTCGACTCGACCTCTTGGATGGGTGAGGCGGCGAAGGACTTCGCGGCGCTCCCCGAAATCCTGGAGGCGCACATCATCGCCGGCAGCGCTTCGGTGCTGGTGAAAGTCAGGACCGCGACCACCGGGCAACTGCAAGACGTGTTGCGCCGGATCCACGCCATCGACGGGGTGAGCGGGACGCAGGCCACGGTGGTGCTGGAGACCTTCTTCGAGCGGCCGGTCTCCCCATGGACTGCCGATCAGGCGTGATGTCGCCCGACCCGGTGATCAGGGCGACCGCACGGCTTGCGAGCGCCGGTGCCGATCCAGCGGAGCATGTCCGCCTCCCCGGGTATGTCCGCTCCCCAGGAACGGAGGGGGCGAGCAGGGGCGGCGGGGGCGAGGAACCCCCGGGGCCGCTAGCCTCGTGGCATGAGCAGGCCTCCCACCTTCGTCCCGCCCGCCGGAGTCCGCGCATACCGGCTTCCCACCGCACGCGGTGAGTTCGCTGTGCTCGACGCGGTGCCGGAGGGGCCGCTGAGGGGGACGGCGTTGTTGCTGCCGGGGTTCACCGGGAGCAAGGAGGACTTCATCGCGCTGCACGAGCCATTGGCGGCGGCGGGGTATCGGACGGTGGCCGTGGACGGCCGCGGGCAGCACGAGACCGACGGGCCGGAGCACGACGAAACGGCGTACGGGCAGGACGAGTTGGCGCGGGACGTGCTCGCGCAGGCGGCGGCCGTCGGCACCTCCGTGCACCTCGTCGGGCACTCACTCGGCGGTCAGATCGCCCGCGCCGCCGTCCTCCTCGACCCGGCCCCCTTCGTCTCGCTCACCCTCATGTCCTCGGGCCCCGCCCAGATCTCCGCCTCCCAGCAGCAGCGCGTCAAACTGCTCCGGGACGCGCTCGCCGTGATGGACATGGCCCAGGTGTGGGACGCGATCCAGGCGATGGAACCGCCGGAGGAGACCGACACCGGTGGCATCGACGCGGGGCTGGACGATCGCGCAGACCTGCGGCGCCGTTGGCTGGGCACCCGCCCCGCCCAGCTGATCGCGACGGGCCGCCAACTGTGCACCGAGCCCGACCGCGTCGCCGAACTGGCCACCGTACGCCTGCCGAAGCATGTGCTGTCCGGGGCGTACGACGACACCTGGCCGGTGCCGCTCCTGGACGACATGGCCGTACGCCTCAAGGCCCGGCGTACGGTCGTACGCGGAGCGGAGCACTCCCCGAACACGGACCAGCCCGAGCAGACGGTCCTCGCCCTCGCCAAGTTCTGGGACCACACAATCCGGTGACCGACCACACAAACCGGCAACCAGGGCGGACCGGTAACTAGTACTGCTAGTACTGACTGCCGGTACTGACTGCCAGTACTGCTGGTACTGCTAGTACTGCGCCTGCAAGTGCTCCCAGAAACCGTCCCTGAGTGCGCGGCGCAGATCCGCCTGCCCCCGCAGGGAGTACTGCAACAGCCCCTCGGCCTCGACCAGCAGATCCTGGTCGACCGAGCCAGGAAGGTAGGGGTGGCCGGGCAGCAGGTCCACCAGCGCCTCGCGCCCCCGCGCGGCCAGCCACTTCGCGGCGATCTGGGCGCCCACGAACCGCACGTCCTCGCGCGTGGGCCGGCTCGCCGCCGTGGCGTCGTAGGTCGCGGAGGTCCGCCGGGACACGTACGGCTTGAAGAAGTCGAGGTCGAACGTGCGCTGGCTGTCGACCTCCCACAGCAGTGGCTCGGCCTGGTTGCGGCCTTCGGGCGCCTCGATGCCCCAGAGGTGGACCCGCGCCCCGTACCCCTGCGCCGCCTCGACCGCCGACACCAGGTCCTCGTCACCGCCGAGCAGCGCGGCGTCGCTGATGGCGCGGTGCCGGGCGAGGGACTCCAGGTCGGAGCGGATGAGGGAATCGACGCCCTTTTGCTGGTTGTTGGCGTTGAGGTTGCCCAACCGGACCTTCACGTCCGGCAGTTCGGCGATCGACTGCTGTTCCGCGGTATGGATGCGGCGGCGGGCGCCGTCGTACCAGTAGACGCGCAACAGCCTGCTGTCGGCGAAGATGGTGCGGGCCTTGTCGATGAGCGCCTCGATGAGGCCTTCGGCGTCGAGGTCGAAGGCGCGGCGGTCCTCGGTCCCGGCGACGAGCCGTCCCGCGGCCGCGTACAGGTATCCGGCGTCGACGAAGATCGCATGGGTCGAGGGCGTCTTCGCCACCTCGGCGAGCATGCGCTGGAGCAGCTCGTTCGTGCGGTCGATGCGGGCGCCGAGCGCCGCGTGGTCGTCGTTCATCACCTCCATTGTCCCGGCGGTCACGCTGCGAACACAACTGGTCCCGTTCAGTCTCCTCAATACTTCTTACCCGTCAGTAATTAGGTTCTCGAAAAATTTCCTTAGCGTAGGGAATGTTTGTAACACGCACCCCGTTGACTATGAACGGAAGCGAGGGCACTGCCGCCTCGCGCACCACGCACGAGTAGTTCTCCTCAGGAGGATGACCAGACGAAGGGAGAAGCCCATGCGCTTCGAAATCATGCGACTCGACGATGTCGACGGCACGCCCGTGGACAGCACTGTCGTAGACGCCGCCTCCGTCAACCGGATCGTTCAGCAGGCCGCCGCCATCGGGCAGCGACTGTGGATCCGCCCGGCCGAATCGTCTGCTTCATAACAGTTCACGGCTGTCCATAACAGTTCATGGCTGTTCATGGCTGTTCATGACAGTTGACAGCTGTTCATGACTGGGCGGACGCCTTCAGACTTCAAAGCCCCGTACGGCACGATGCCGTACGGGGCTTTGCGCGTCCTCAACCGCACACGGTCAGCTCGCCCGGATCACCTGGGTGACCCCATTGATGATCTGCTGGACCGCGATCGCCGAGAGCATCATGCCCGCGAGCCGGGTCACCAGCACGACACCGCCGTCCTTGATGACGCGGATGATCAGCAGCGAGTAGCGCATGACCAGCCACAGCACGACATGGATGGCGAGGATCGCGGTCCACACGGACACCTGCGTGGCGACGGTGTCGGCCTTCTGCACCGCGAGGATCACCGACACGATCGCGCCGGGGCCGGCGAGCAGCGGCATGCCGAGCGGTACGAGGGCGACGTTGACGTCCTTGGTCTGCTTGGGCTCGTCGGTCTTGCCGGTCAGCAGGTCGAGGGCGATCAGCAGGAGCAGCAGCCCGCCCGCGATCATCAGCGCGGGCACGGACACATGCAGGTAGTCGAGGATCTGGTGGCCCAGCAGACCGAAAACGGTGATCACTCCGCCGGCCACGCAGACGGCCTGGAAGGCCATCCGCTTCTGCACCTTGGAGGGGCGTCCCGCGGTCAGCGCGAGGAAGATCGGGGTGATCCCGGGGGGATCCATGATGACAAAGAGGGTCAGGAAGAGGGAGCCGAAGACGGCGACGTCGAACATGGGTGAGGCCTTGCGAGGGTGGGGAAAGCAGCACGGCGGGTACTCCCGCTACCGCTGTGGGCAGGCGCTCCCGGAGAGGGAACGGAGGTTCCCCGAGAGGGAACGGATGGGCACGACCGGCAGCGCCGAGTGCCTGACAACAAGCCCGGAAGGAAGAACGGGCCTGGAAGGACGAACGTAGGCGTCAGGCTCCGCCTGCACCCGGCACCGGGAACGCCCCGGTCGCCCGTCGGGTGATCTCCCCGTACACCTCGGGGTCGGTGGTGAACTCTCCGAGCACGCAGGTCTTGCGGCTGCCGTGGTAGTCGCTGGACCCCGTGGCGAGCAGCCCCAGGTCGGCCGCGAGCCCCCGCAGCCGTGCGCGGGTCGCGGGCTCGTGGTCCATGTGGTCCGCCTCGATGCCGTCGAGGCCGGCGGCGGCGAGCTCGGCCATCGCGGACTCCGGCACGGTCCGGCCCCGCTTGGCGGCAGCCGGGTGCGCGAAGACGGTCACGCCGCCCGCCGCCTTGACCAGGCGGATCGCCTCGAAGGGGTCGGTCTCGTGCTTGGGGACGTAGGCCCGGCCGCCGTCGGCCAGCCAGTCCGCGGTGAAGGCGTCGGAGACGCTGTCCACGACCCCCAGCTCGACCAGCGCGGAGGCGACGTGCGGCCGTCCCACGGACCCGTCGCCCGCGATGCGCGCGACCTGTTCCCAGGTGACCGGTACCCCCAGCTCCTGGAGCTTGGCGACCATGCCCTGGGCGCGCGGCACCCGGTCGTCGCGCACCAGCTCGCGCTCGGCGAGCAGGTCGGGCTCCGCGGGGTCGAAGAGGTAGGCCAGCATGTGCATGCTGATGCCGTCGAGACGGCAGGAGAGCTCGGCGCCGGTGACGAGGGTGAGCCCCGCGGGCAGCGCGGCCACCGCCTCCGCGTATCCGCGGGTGGTGTCGTGGTCGGTCAGCGCGACGACGTCGAGACCGGCCGCGGCGGCATTGCGCACCAGCTCGGCCGGGGTGTCCGTACCGTCGGAAGCGGTGGAGTGGGCGTGCAGATCGATGCGCACTACGCGACTCCAGGCGGCATGGGAACGGACGGGACCGCTCAAGGATAACGGGATTCCAGAGCACCTCCGTCACACCCGCACCCATCGAGCACCCCCTACGCGCGCCCCGCGAGCGCCCCGCGAGCGCCCCATGAGTCGAGCGCCCCGTAAGGGGTGCGGGGCTGCCGCATCGTGCGGGGCTGCACGCACCACGCCGGACCGCCGCACCACGCCGGACCGCCGCACCACACGGGGCCGCCGCATCACGCGGGGCTGCCGCATGGGCGCGCCGAGCCCAGAACAACCCGCACCCATCCGCCGACCGCAGACACCCCGCCAAGCGTCACGGTTCCAAGATCCGTGGCGACAACGCCCCGCACGGCAACAGATCCACCTCCGCTCCCGCATCCCGCAGATCCGTCAGCACCAGCTCGTCGTACATCAGCAGCCCCGACTGCTCGGGCCACACCACCGCCCACAGCCACAGCCCGCGCGCCTCGCCCGCGAAGACGGCGCGGTCGTCGGGACTGCCGGAGACATGCCAGAGCGGGGTCGGGCGGCCGGCCGCGAGAACCTTCGCCTGGGGCGGTTTCTCGACACTCATGTACGGTCCCGGGTCGGGCCCGTCGATGCCGGCGTACCGCGATCCGAGGCCGACGCCGAGCTCCTCGGCGACGAGGATCAGCTCCCCTATGCCGCCGAGCGGTCCGGGGCCCGAGCAGGCCACGGCGGTCGCCCGCCCCCCGCTGCGGTCGTCACCGGCGAAGGCCGCACCGGTGAAGAGCCAGCCGACCGGCAGCGGCCACGGCATCCACACCGGCACCCGGGCGCGGTGCACCACCACACCGAGGGCCTCGACACTGGGCGGGATCACGGGCTGCAGCGGATGCACGGTCCCGTGCACATCGCACTGCCAGGAGTCGGCAAAGAGGCCGGGAGCCCTGACCCGGCCACCACACTTCGGGCAACTGGGTTCGCCCCTCATAGGGCCCCACGGTCCTCCCCGTCTTTCGCCGCGTCAAGGACGATCACCCGTCCGCAGCGTGCCGTCACCTGGCGAAACTAGATGCAGCTTGCATTAATTAGCCCACCTAACTCATTATGTGTATACGCCAACGATCTCTCCACACGCCGTCGAGGAGCGAACATGATCAGCAGCACGGGAGGCCCCGCCGAAGGGGACACATTCGACACCGGTGCGGGCGGCATCCTGCGCCAGCCGAAGGCCGTCTGGGCGACCGCCGGAGCATCCGTCGTCGCCTTCATGGGCATCGGGCTCGTCGACCCGATCCTGCCGTCCATCGCCAAGGGCCTGGACGCCACGCCGAGCCAGGTCTCGCTGCTCTTCACCTCCTACTTCCTGATCACCGCGGTCGCGATGCTGGTGACCGGCTTCGTCTCCAGCCGCATCGGCGGCAAGAAGACCCTGCTGCTCGGCCTCGCGCTCGTGGTGGTCTTCGCGGGGCTCGCGGGCACCTCCGGCTCGGTCGGCGAACTCGTCGGCTTCCGGGCCGGCTGGGGCCTGGGCAACGCGCTGTTCGTGTCCACCGCCCTCGCCGTCATCGTCGGCGCGGCGGCGGGAGGAAGCGCCGCGGCGATCCTGCTGTACGAGTCCGCGCTCGGCCTCGGCATGGCGTGCGGGCCGCTGCTGGGCGCACTGCTCGGCAACGCCAGCTGGCGCTACCCCTTCTTCGGCACCGCGTTCCTGATGGCGGTCGGCTTCCTGTGCGTCACGGTGTTCCTGAAGGAGCAGCCGAAGCCCGCGAAGAAGACCTCGCTGCTCGACCCGATCAAGGCGCTCGGCCACGGCGGTCTCGCCTCGGCGGCCGTGTCGGCGTTCTTCTACAACTACACGTTCTTCACCGTGCCGGCCTTCACCCCGTTCGTGCTGAACATGACCCCCTACAAGTCGGGCGCCGTGTTCTTCTGCTGGGGCGTGCTGCTCGCCGTGTTCTCGGTGATCGTGGCGCCGCGCATGCAGGCGCGGTTCGGCTCGCTCAAGGTGCTGGGCGGCTCCCTGGTGCTGCTCGCCGCCGATGTGCTCGTGCTCGGATACGGCAACCACACCGCGGCCGTCGTCTGCACGGTCCTGTCGGGCGCCTTCATCGGCGTGAACAACACCGTCTACACCGAGCTGGCACTCGGCGTGTCGGACGCGCCGCGCCCGGTGGCGAGCGCCGGCTACAACTTCGTCCGGTGGTTCGCCGCCGCGGCCGCGCCCTACTTCGCGCCGAAGATCGAGGAGTGGAGCGACATCCACATGCCGTTCGTGGTCGCCGCGATCACCGCGGTGACCGGCGCGGTGGTGGTCTTCGTACGGCGCGACGCGCTCACGCACGAGGCCGAGGAGCTCCAGCCGAAGCACGCCACCGAAGACAGTGTGACCGTGTTTGCCAACTGACTGTGTTTGTCAACTGACCGTTTTCGGTCAGGAAACTGACCCGACCTCAGACAGGTGCAAAAGGGCGGGAAAGGGGCGGGAAGGGGCGGGAAAAGGACGACTCAGTCCAGCGGAACGGACTTGCGCAGCGGATCGCGCAGGTCCGTTCCGCCGTTCAGCCAGCGCTCCTGGAGGGCCCCGGCGCCGTGCACGCGCTTCCACGCGGCCTCGTTCGGCGTCATCGGGAGCAGCGGCAGGAAACGTACGGGATCGGCGGGCTCGTCCAGCTCCAGGTCCTCGATCAGACCGCCGGACTCCGCGACCAGCACGGAGGTGAACGGCGCGCCGGGCCACAGCGGTTCACCCACGTCGAGCGAGGCGCCGGGGGCCACGATCAGCCCCTCGACCTGCGGGGACGCGGCGAGCACGGCGAGCGGGCGGAGCACCTTGTCAGTGTCGGCGTCACCCGCGCGCACCGAGAGGACCAGCTCCGCGCGCGGGCCCTTCACCGGGTCGGCGAGGACCGCCGTGGGGTCCGCCATCGGCTGGGCGGACATGCCGAGCGTGGCGTAGCGGACGATGTCGCCCTCCGTGAAGCGCAGCACTTCGATGCGGTCGGTGCCGAGGAAGGTGACCGCGGCGCGTGCGTCGGGTTCGCCCAGCGCGGAGCGCAACCGGGCCTCGACCAGAGGAAGAACATCAGCCATGACCCGAGCATAGAACTCGTCAGTAACGGGCAAAGCGGCGGCTTGACGCTTCCGGGCGCTGATAGTCTTGGCCGCTGGTCGGGGCAGCATGCAGTGGGGGCACCGCCCAGGCCCTTAAGGCACTGGGGGAGTCGCTCTCGAGCTCCGACGCACTGAGACTGACTGACTCCTCCACGGGGGGAGGCAGCTCCCCCACGGGGGATGGATCGTCCCTCACGGGGGACCGGCCGGAGGAGGTGGGGCTGCAATGGACCGAAGTCGACCGTGCAGTACCACCCGCTCTTCCGGTCGCTGAAGTTCTGTAGCTGGTTTCAGCCCTCTTCCACAGCTCCCGTAGCTCTGTCGGCTGCTTCCTCCTGCGAACGTGTGCATACGTGTCAGCGTTGTCCCGGTGCACCACGGAAGAGCGCTTCGTTTCCGCCTGATCCATCCGATCTGTCTGATCTGAATCAGTAGCGAAGCCGCCACCGCGACGGTGCGGTGCTCCCCGCTTTGTGGACGTGCCAAACATCCGCAGTCAGGACGTCCCCATTCCGGGTAGTTTCAACCGTCACAGGCGCCTCCGTTGCGAAAAGGAGCCTGCCATGTCGATGATCCGTGACCTCCGTGCCGCGGTCCGCCCCCGCCCTTCGATGCGCAAGGACAGTGGCTCGTACGACCACACCCGCGCCCCCGGGACCAACTCCGCCGTGGTCGACTGCGCGGTCTACCGCGACGGCGCCCGCGTCCAGACCCGCGAGCCGCTGACGCCCCAGGAGGCGATGCGCCTGGTGCGCCGCGACGGCGGGTTCGTGTGGATCGGCCTGCACGAGCCCACAGAGGCCGAATTCGCCGGTATCGCCGGTGAGTTCGGACTGCACCCGCTGGCCGTCGAGGACGCCGTACAGGCCCACCAGCGGCCCAAGCTGGAGCGCTACGACGACTCCCTGTTCACCGTCTTCAAGACCATCCACTACGTCGAGCACGACGAACTCACCGCCACCAGCGAGGTCGTGGAGACCGGCGAGGTCATGTGCTTCACCGGGCGGGACTTCTTCATCACCGTCCGGCACGGCGGACAGGGCTCGCTGCGGGCGCTGCGGCACCGGCTGCAGGACGACCCCGAACTGCTCGCCAAGGGCCCCTCCGCCGTGCTGCACGCCATCGCCGACCACGTCGTCGACGGGTACATCGCGGTCGCGGACGCCGTGCAGGACGACATCGACGAGGTGGAGACCGAGGTCTTCTCGCCGGGGCGCAAGGGCACCCCGCGGGGCACGGACGCCGGCCGCATCTACCAACTCAAGCGCGAGGTGCTGGAGTTCAAGCGCGCTGTCTCCCCGCTGCTGCGCCCCATGCAGTTGCTGAGCGAGCGGCCGATGCGGCTGATCGACCCGGACATCCAGAAGTACTTCCGCGACGTCGCCGACCACCTCGCCCGCGTCCAGGAGCAGGTCCTCGGCTTCGACGAGCTGCTCAACTCGATCCTCCAGGCCAACCTCGCGCAGGCGTCCGTCACGCAGAACGAGGACATGCGCAAGATCACGTCCTGGGCCGCGATCATCGCCGTACCGACGATGGTGTGCGGCGTGTACGGCATGAACTTCGACTACATGCCGGAGCTGCACTGGAAGTTCGGCTACCCGCTGGTGCTCGCCGCCACGGTCGGGATGTGTCTGTCGATCCACCGGATCCTGAAGCGCAACGGCTGGCTCTGAGCGCGTCGAGTGAGCGCCGAGTGCCCGTGGATAGGCTGGGGCCATGACGGAACAGCTGCTCGACCGGGCCCTCGTCGAGGAGGCCACGAAGAAGTCCGGGCTGATCTGGGTGCGGGGCAGCGGCGCACCGGCGCCGGGCGCCCCGGGCCCCGAGGCACCCACCCAGGCCCTGTGGCACGTGTGGCACGACGGTGCGGCCTGTCTGGTCGGCGACGGACCCGGTGAGCAGCCGCTGCCCGGGCTGGTCGACGGGGGCGACGCGGTCGTCATCGTACGCAGCAAGGACAAGGGTGGGCGGGTGGTCGCCTGGACCGCGAAGGTGGTCGAGCTCGCGCCTGCCTCCCCCGCGTGGGAGGCGGCGGTAGCCGAGCTCAAGGGCAAGCGCCTGAACGCGACCGACGGCGAGGAGATGCCGGCCCGCTGGGCCCGCGAGTGCCGGGTGCTGCGCCTGGAGCCCCAGGTCGGCACGCTGCCCCTGCCGGACGGCTCCCTGGCCGCCGTACCGTTGCCGACCTCGGCGACGACCCGCCGGCCGATCCCGGCCGCCGTACCCCGGCTCCTCTTCAAGAAGCGGGGGCGCCGCCGGTAGGGCCCCAAACGGGGTCCCGGTGGGGTCCTGGTGGGGCCCCGGCGTGACTAGGACGTCGGCAGCTGCTTGCCGTAGTCCACGGTCTCGTCCTTGGCGGGTTCCGCGAGCGCGAAGTCCTTGCCCCAGTCGCTGAGGCGCAGGGTGCCGGCGTCGCCCGCGCGGACCAGGAGCAGGGGGTAGGGGGTTCCCTTCAGGGAGACGTCCAGGGTGCCGCCCGCGCCCTTGTCGCCGGTGATGCGGATGGTGCGGACGCCGGACTGCTCGTGATGGCCGTCCGTGGCGAGCGTGCCGTGCAGCGTCAGGAGACCGTCCAGAAGGACATCCTTGTCCGTGAAGCTGATGAAACGCTTGTACGCCGGGTCGCCGCTCGGGACCTTCACGTACATGCCGTCGAGCTTGTCGGCGGCCGCGGTGTCCGCCGAGGTGGTACCGCTCTTGCCGTCCTGGTGGCTCCAGAACTCCGCGTCGGCCTTCAGGAAGAGGTGCCTGCCGACCCGGAGCAGGTGGAAGCTCGCCCCCTCCGAGGTCACCGAACCGGTGCCGCCGTCCGACTTCAGGCGCATGTCGAGCTTGTACGTGCGCCCGTTCGACACCACGGTCCCGGCGAGCCGTACCGTCTCGGCGGACGTGGCCGCCTTGCGCGTCTTCGACTGGATCTCGGCGGCGGCCAGCTTGCCCACCCCGTTCGTGCCCGCGTCCGGATCCTCACTACTGCACCCCGTCAGCCCCGCCCCCGTCACGACCAGTGCGCACATCGCGCCCACCAGTGCGGCCCTGCGGGTACGGCCCTGGGGAATTGCGGTCACAGGTGGGGCTGCCTTTCGTGTGGGTGCCCATACGAGTGTCCGTATGGACTGTCCATACGGACTGTCCATACGGATGTCCTCAACGGCGTACGGCAGCGTACCGGTGCCGCCCCCGCCCGGCGGAGCCAGTCCGTCCGGACCGCTCACCAGGGCGTATCCGACCGGGACGGGCTAGCCTGAAGCCCACCCGAGCGGACAGAGCAGGATCAAACACGCACAGGGCGCTCACAGCGAAGGAGACGCGGGCATGGCCGCTGCCACCCCCCGGATCTTCGTCTCGCACCTCGCCGGTGTCGCCGTCTTCGACCCGAACGGCGACCAGGTGGGCCGCGTGCGGGACCTGGTCGCCATGCTGCGCGTCGGCCGGCGCCCGCCCCGGCTGCTCGGGCTGGTCGTCGAACTGTCCACGCGGCGGCGCATCTTCCTGCCCATGACCCGTGTGATCGGCATCGAGTCCGGCCAGGTCATCACCACCGGCGTCCTGAACGTGCGCCGCTTCGAACAGCGGCCCACCGAGCGGCTCGTGTTCGGCGAACTGCTCGACCGGCGGGTACGGCTCGTCGAGACGGACGAGGAGGTCACCGTGCTCGACGTGTCCATCCAGCAGCGTCCGGCCCGCCGGGAGTGGGAGATCGGCCGGGTCTTCGTGCGCAAGGCCCGCAGCGGAACGTTCCGGCGCACCAAGGGCGAGACGATGACCGTCGAGTGGTCCGCCGTCACCGGGTTCTCGCTGGAGGAGCACGGACAGGGCGCCGAGAGCCTCCTCGCCACCTTCGAGCAGCTGCGCGCCGCCGACCTCGCCAACGTCCTGCACCACCTCTCCCCGAAGCGGCGCGGCGAGGTGGCCGCCGCGCTCGACGACGAGCGCCTCGCCGACGTCCTCGAGGAACTCCCCGAGGACGACCAGATCGAGATCCTCGGCAAGCTCAAGGAGGAGCGCGCCGCCGATGTCCTGGAGGCGATGGACCCGGACGACGCGGCCGACCTGCTCGCCGAGCTGCCCGAGGCGGACGTGGAGCGGCTGCTGACGCTGATGCGGCCGGACGAGGCCGCCGACGTACGACGGCTGTTGGCGTACGAGGAGCGGACCGCCGGCGGTCTGATGACGACCGAGCCCATCGTGCTGCGGCCCGACGCCACGATCGCCGACGCGCTCGCCCGGGTCCGCAACCCCGACCTGTCCCCCGCGCTCGCCGCCCAGGTGTACGTGTGCCGCCCGCCGGACGAGACGCCGACCGGCAAGTACCTGGGCACGGCGCACTTCCAGCGGCTGCTGCGCGACCCGCCCTACACGCTGGTCAGTTCGCTCCTCGACAACGACGATCTGCAGCCGCTCGCCCCGGACGCCGAGCTGCCCGTCGTCGCGGGCTTCTTCGCCACGTACGACATGGTCGCGGCGCCCGTCGTCGACGAGAGCGGCTCGCTGCTCGGCGTGGTGACCGTGGACGACGTACTGGACCACATGCTGCCGGAGGACTGGCGCGAGACGGAGTTCCACCTCGAGGAGCCCGGGGCGTCCGAGGCGTCCGAGGCCGAGGCCGAGGCGTCCCAGGCGTCCGAAGAGGGGGAGCCTCATGGCCCCTGAGCGCGAGACCCGCGAGCGGGCCGCCACCGGGGCGACCGCCACCACCCGGCCCCGCACCCGCCTCGACCAGCCGAAGCCGCCTCACCTCAGGCTGCTGCCCGAGTGGGACCCGGAGGCCTTCGGGCGGCTGTCGGAGCGGATCGCCCGGTTCCTGGGTACCTGGCGATTCATCGTCTGGATGACGGTCGTCATCATCCTGTGGGTGGTGTGGAACGTCAGCGCCCCGCGCGACCTGCGCTTCGACAACTACCCGTTCATCTTCCTCACCCTGATGCTGTCGCTGCAGGCCTCCTACGCCGCCCCGCTGATCCTGCTCGCCCAGAACCGCCAGTCCGACCGCGACCGGGTCAACCTCGAACAGGACCGCCAGCAGAACGAGCGGTCGATCGCGGACACCGAGTACCTCACCCGCGAGATCGCCTCCCTGCGCATGGGCCTCGGCGAGGTGGCCACCCGCGACTGGATCCGCTCCGAACTTCAGGACCTGGCCAGGGACCTGGAGGAACAGCACGTCGACGGCCATGTCGTATTCCCGGCAGAACGGTCGCCCGGACGTGACGTAGACGACCGCTGACGGGGCTTTCCGGGCCCCCTGCCGGGCGCCGTACCATCGTGGTTATGGCTACGGAAGACGCGGTGCGCGAAGCACTGGCGACGGTGAACGACCCCGAGATCCAGCGACCCATCACCGAGCTGGGGATGGTCAAATCGGTGGAGATCGGTGCGGATGGTGCGGTCGCGGTCACCGTGTATCTGACCGTCTCCGGCTGTCCCATGCGCGAGACCATCACGAAGAACGTGACGGAGGCGGTCTCGAAGGTCGAGGGCGTCACGCGCGTAGACGTGACCCTGGACGTGATGAGCGACGAGCAGCGCCGGGAGCTGGCGAGCGCGCTGCGCGGCGGCCAGGCCGAGCGCGAGGTCCCCTTCGCCAAGCCTGGCTCGCTCACGCGCGTGTACGCGGTCGCCTCCGGCAAGGGTGGTGTCGGCAAGTCCTCGGTGACGGTGAACCTGGCGGCGGCGATGGCGGCCGACGGTCTCAAGGTCGGTGTCGTCGACGCGGACATCTACGGCCACTCGGTGCCCCGCATGCTCGGCGCCGACGGCCGTCCGACCCAGGTCGAGAACATGATCATGCCGCCGTCCGCGCACGGTGTGAAGGTCATCTCCATCGGCATGTTCACCCCGGGCAACGCGCCGGTCGTCTGGCGCGGCCCGATGCTCCACCGCGCCCTCCAGCAGTTCCTGGCGGACGTCTTCTGGGGAGACCTGGACGTCCTCCTCCTGGACCTCCCGCCGGGCACGGGCGACATCGCGATCTCCGTGGCCCAGCTGGTCCCGAACGCGGAGATCCTGGTGGTGACGACCCCCCAGCAGGCCGCCGCGGAGGTCGCCGAGCGCGCGGGCTCCATCGCCGTCCAGACCCACCAGAAGATCGTCGGCGTGGTCGAGAACATGTCCGGCCTGCCCTGCCCGCACTGCGGCGAGATGGTCGACGTCTTCGGCACGGGCGGCGGTCAGACCGTCGCCGACGGCCTGACCCGCACCACCGGCGCCACGGTCCCGGTCCTCGGCTCCATCCCGATCGACGTCCGCCTCCGCGAGGGCGGCGACGAGGGCAAGCCGGTCGTCCTCACGGACCCGGAATCCCCCGCGGGCGCCGCCCTGCGCTCCATCGCGGGCAAGCTCGGCGGCCGCCAGCGAGGCCTGTCGGGCATGTCCCTGGGCATCACCCCGAGGAACAAGTTCTGAGCGGGAGCGCCCCGAAAGGGGCGCAGTCCCCGCCCCGCCCGTCCGAGGGCATCGACTAAAAAATCAGCGGAGGGATCAGCGGGAGGATCGACTACGCGTACGCCGAGATGTCCTTGATCATGGCGAAGCCCAACCCGTACGCACTCATGCCCCGCCCGTAGGCCCCCACATGGACGCCCTCCTGGGTGGACCCCGCGAGGACCCAGCCGAACTCGGACTCGCGGTAGTGGAAGGGCGTCGGCACGCCGTCCACGGGGAGGGACAGCGAGGACCAGTCGGGCCCGTCGAGGTCGTCCGCGAGGACCCACGCCGTCTCGGTCTGCTGGTCCAGCCAGTCGTCCCGCAGGGTGTGGTCCATCTGTCCCGGCCAGGTGAAGGCCAGCAGCCCCACCCCGGCCAGCCAGGCCGCGGAGGACACCGAGGTGGCCTCCAGCAGCCCCGTACCGTCCGCGCTGCGGCGCGAGGGGCTGGCCGCGACGGTCACCACGACCGCGAAGCGCTCCTTGTCCTCGGTCGACTCCCCGCGCACCGAGGGCTCGTCCCCGTGCCCGATCGAACCGTGCTCGACGGCACCGTCCGCCGACGTACCGACCTGCATCAGCCAGCGCGGCCCCGTGAAGGCCTCATCGAGGCCGTACCACGGGAAGTGCGCCGGCAGGTAGCTGTCGACCGTGCGCCGGGCGAAGGGGGCCTGTTGTCCGCCCTCCGCGGCCGGCGCCTGCGCGCCTACCCGACTTGTCGTCTCCATCTGCCCGGACGCCTCCTTGTTCTCGTCGGACCGGGCGGCCCGCCCCCCTCGGGCGTCCTCAGCAGTCCGCACAACAACTGGGCAGCATAGCCACACCGCTCCGAGCAGCAGGGAAAGCACCCGGCGCGTGGGTCGTGCACGCGCCGTTTTCGGACCGCCCACGGCCCGAATCGCCCAGAACCCGGATCGCCCGGAAGGCGAACCGGGTACGGCTCAGGTGGCGTCCGCGTCGAAGGGCGGACGCTCGTCCGGGTCGGGCTTCTCGGGCTTCTTGGTCATGTCGACGGCACCACCGGAAGAACCGGAAGAACCAGAAGTACCCGAGGAACCAGAGGCCCCGGACGAGGAGGACGACTCCGGGTCACGACCGTGCACCGCGTCCGTGACCTCGGCCATCTCCTTATTCAGGTCGAAGCCGTTGCGGATCTCCTTGAGCCCCAGCTCGTCGTTGTCCAGCTGCTTGCGCAGGAACGTCTTGGGGTTGAGGTCCTCGAAGTCGAAGTCCTTGAAGTCCGGGCCGAGTTCCTCGCGGATGTCCTGCTTGGCGCTCTCCGAGAATTCGCGGATCTTGCGGATGGTGCGCGTGACATCCTGGATCATCTTCGGGAGCTTCTCCGGACCGAAGACGAGCACGGCAAGGACTATGAGCGTCACCAGCTCAAGCGGTCCTACGTCATTGAACACCTGAAACTCCTTGCGATGTCCTCGGTCCTCGGCCCTCGGCGGTTTTCCTTGGTCCGGGCACGGTCCACGGTACCCGCCGATCCCGTCCGTCCGGAACTGTCCCGGGCCTTCCGGGTGCGTGTACACCCTGAGTTTTCCCGGATGTTTGCCGCTCAGGAAGGGGATCGACCCCGCTCCTGTGAAGTTCATGTCAGTTGCTGGCTACAACGGTCAGGTGCCGTCCGCGGAGCCGAGGACCAGGGTGACCGTCTTCTCCGTACCGCCCCGCTGGAGCGTCAGCCGGAGCCGGTCGCCGGGGCGGTGCGCGCGGGTCTTCACGATCAGCTCCTCGCCCGTGTGGACGCGCCGGCCGTCGACCGCGGTGATGACGTCGCCCGCCTTGATGCCCGCCTCGGCACCAGGGCCTCCCGCGGTGACCGGCGGGCTGCTGCCGGAGCCCTTGGTGCCGACCCGGGCGCCGTCGCCCGCGTAGTTCAGGTCGAGCGTCACCCCGATCACGGGGTGGGTGGCCTTGCCGGTGTTGATCAGCTCCTCGGCGACGCGCTTGGCCTGGTTGACCGGGATGGCGAAGCCGAGCCCGATGGAACCGGCCTGACTCCCCTGCGCGTCGGTGCCGCCGTCGGCGGAGCGGATGGCGCTGTTGATGCCGATGACCCGCGCCCGGGAGTCGAGCAGGGGGCCGCCGGAGTTGCCGGGGTTGATGGCCGCGTCGGTCTGCAGGGCGTCCACGTACGAGACGTCGCTCCCGTCGCCCTTCTCGCCGCCCGCCGTGATGGGCCGCTCCTTGGCGCTGATGATCCCGGAGGTGACGGTGTTGGCGAGGTCGAAGGGCGCGCCGATGGCGACGACGGGGTCGCCCACCTGGACGTTGTCGGAGTTGCCCAGCGCCATGGGCTGGAGCCCGCCGACCCCGGACACCTTGACCACCGCGAGGTCGTATCCGCCGTCGTGTCCGACGACGGTGGCCTTGGCGCTCTCGCCGCCGCTGAACGTCACGGTTATCTCGCCGCCGGTGCCGGCCGGCTGGACCACGTGGTTGTTGGTGAGGATGTGCCCCCGGGCGTCGAGCACGAACCCGGTGCCGGTGTCCTCCTCGCCGGAGCCGCGCACATGCAGGGTGACGACGCCGGGCAGCGCGCGGGCGGCTATCCCCGCCACGCTGTCCGGAGCCCGCCCGGGCGCCTCCTTGGCGGCCTGCGGCAGCGTTACGCCACCCAGCCCGCCGTTGCGCTCCAGATAGGCCCCTACGGCGCCGCCGACGCCTCCGGAGACGACGGCGATCAGCACGGCACCGAGGACCAGCACCTTCTTCGCCCGCTTACGCCGCTGGGCCTTCGTCGCGACGGCCGCCCCGTTCTGCTGGAGCGGTCCGGGCGCGGCCCAGGGGTCGTAGCTCTGCCAGGGGGTGGGGGCGGTGGGGTGGGGGCTGCTCGCGTACGGGGCCGACGGCGGGCCTGCGGGCATGGGGGTGCCGTGTGCCGGCGTGCCGTACACCGGGCCGGCCGCCGGATGCTGGACCGGCGGAGCGGGCGCCCAGGGGCCCGGCTCGCCGTACGGCGGGGTGCTGTAGGGATCGGGGTCGTGCAGGGGCATGGAACGGCCGGAGGAGGCCCGCTCCGCAGATACGGCATCGACGGGAGGCCGGTCCGCGGGCAGGACGCCGGACGAGGGGCCTCCGGGCACCTCGGCACCCGGCACACCGCCCCCACGAGCCGCGGCGGGACGTTCCAGCTCGTAGTCCCCTTCGGACCTGTAGTCCCCCTCGGGCCTGTAATCCCCCTCGGGCCTGTAGCCGTCCTCCGACCTGTAGCCGTCCTCGGACTCGGAGATGCCCTCGACCGGACCCACCGCGCCGGCCCCCGGAGGGACCGGACGGGGCCGGCTCCACCACTTCGCCTTCGTGGGCTTCCCCTCGTTCATGCTCTCCCCGCACCTGGCCCTGGCCCGCGGCACAACTCACCGGCGGTCACAGCAGATCGTCGACTCCGCGTCCGGGAATCCCTCCGGCGGACGCGGCCCACCCCGGATTCAACCAGGTTCCGGGGCCGCGGCGCAGAGGGCGGGTCAGCGGGCGGTACGGGGGGAGGGAGACGGGGAGGAAGAGGGGGACGGGGTGGCGGCGGGGGCGGCGAGCAGGCCCGGAGCCGTGAGGCCGGGCGTCGTCGGCCAGGAGGTCAGCGCGACCGGCTGGGCCTCGGTGAGCGGACGTATGAGCGGGGACATCGCGGCGGCGCCGGCGACCACGGGGGTCGTCAGCGTGTGCATGACGTCGTCGCCCTGGGACGCCGGAGCGGGGACTCCGGGCAGCAGGGGTGCGGACATCGAGGTGGGGACCACGGGCGCCACGCCGAGCGAACGCTCGCCCTGGGCGAGCAGCGGCCCGTCGGAGCGGCGGCGCTGCGTCTCGGGAGCCGTCGCGGCCCCCGAGCCCGGCGTGCGCGCCGGTGTCACATTGCTTCCGCCGGGGCCGCCGCGCGCGTCCGCGGTGTCGCCCGGCACCCCGGTCGACACCCCGCCGAGCGCGACCGCGGCCAGCGACACCGCACCGGCGGCGACGAAGGCGAAGCGCAGTCCGCGCGAGGCCGATCTGTCGGCCTCGTGGCGGCTGACGTCATGGATGCGGAAACCGCGCCCGGTGGAAGGGGGCAGTACGTCGGCGTGCGGCCCCGCGGGCACGTACCCGAAGGGTTCGCCGCGCACTCCGAAGACCCCCGTCACGGAGGACCCGGAGGGGAATCCGCCGCCGAATCCTCCCCCGCCGAGCGGTGAGCCATCACCGCCGTCGAAGTCACCTCCCCCCGGAAGTCCCTGGAGACGGGCCAGGAAGCTCTCGGAGGGGGGCGGAGGAGCGACTTCCGCGAAGACGTTCTTCAGTCGGCGCTGGGCGTCCGCCTCGGCCTTGCACTTCGCACAGGTGACGAGGTGGGCCAGGACGCGCTCGCGCGACTCATGACCGAGCTCTCCGTCCACCAGGGCAGAGAGTCGATCTCCAAGATGCTGGTCGGCAACACGCCGCTCCGTAGAGTTGGGCCGGGATCCACTCACGCGGTCGCGCCCCCTCCTCCCAGCGCCGGAACTCGCGGGATCGCGAAGCCGCGGCGCTCGGCACGAGCCTCGGGAGACCGGTGCGCGAGGGCCTTGCGCAGCTGCGAGCGGCCACGGTGAATCCGGCTGCGGACCGTACCGAGCTTGACGCCCAGGGTCGCGGCGATCTCCTCGTACGAAAGTCCCTCGATGTCACAGAGGACGACCGCGGCGCGGAACTCGGGCGCGAGGGTGTCCAGCGCCTGCTGGACGTCCGCGTCGAAGTGCGCGTCGTTGAAGACCTGCTGCGGGGACGGCTCGCGGCTGGGCAGGCGCTCGGCCGCGTCGTCGCCAAGGGCGTCGAAGCGGATGCGCTGCTTGCGGCGTACCATGTCCAGGAAGAGATTCGTGGTGATGCGGTGCAGCCAGCCCTCGAAGGTGCCGGGGGTGTAGGTCGACAGTGAGCGGAAGACACGGACGAAGACTTCCTGAGTGAGGTCCTCGGCGTCGTGCTGGTTTCCCGTCAGGCGGTAGGCGAGCCGGTAGACCCGGGCGCTGTGCGTGCTGACGATCTCCTCCCAGGTGGGCGGAGTCCACGCCTGCGACTCCGCGTCGGTGGTGAACGTCGCGGTCTGCGCTGGGGCAGCAGCATGGCACTTGTCAGCGATGTCGGTCACGGATTTCGGCTCACCCGCCGATCTGAGCAGGCGCCGCAGCACCCGCCCTCGATCCACAGGCGCAGCCGCACCTCCCCTGTCGGCTCTGGTGGTGTCCAGTGGAGCCCCTACCATAGCCACCTCGCCCGTTAGCTCCGGATAAGCGGTTTTACGAGAAATTGATACGCGCTCATATGGCTGCGTCAGCACTTGCTCGCCGCCCTGCTCTGCATCCTGCTCTACGTCCTGCTTTGTGTCCTGCCCTACGTACTGATCCATCCGCTTCCCCCCGCTCTGTCTCCCCACCTCTCTAAACGCCCGGTCCCATCTGCGGGTTCCCGGCACCAACGGATACAGTCACGCCCAGGCAACCACGGGGACAGGAGAGGGTCATTACCGGCAACCGGCAGACGAGCTGGGCGTTCGCCGACGCCTTTGTCGCCGAGGGTGAGGCGCTGCGCTGGGCCCGGGACCGGGCCCGCGAGGCAGGGCTGCGCCCGGTGTCGCCCGGCACGGGCGCAGCCCTGCGGTTGCTCGCCGCCTCCGTGGACGCGAAAGCGGTCGCGGAGATCGGGACTGGGACCGGCGTCTCCGGAATTCATCTGCTGCACGGCATGCGGCCGGACGGGGTACTGACTACCGTGGATCCGGAGCCGGACCGCCAGCAGTTCGCCCGCCAGGCTTTCCGCGCGGCAGGCTTCGCGAGCAACCGCGCCCGCTTCATCCCGGGCCGCGCGCTGGATGTCCTGCCCCGGCTCGCGGACGCCGGTTACGACCTCGTCTTCTGCGACGGCGACCGCCTGGAATGCCTGGACTATCTCGCTGAATCGTTGCGCCTGCTGCGTCCGGGCGGGCTGGTCGTCTTCGAGGGCGTCTTCGCGGACGGCCGCACGGTGGACTCGGGCCCGCAGCCCGCGGAGGTCGGCCGGCTGCGCGAGCTGCTGCGCGCGGTGCGCGAGAGCCAGGACCTGGTGCCTTCGCTGCTGCCGGTGGGCGACGGGTTGCTGTGCGCGGTCAAGCGCTGACCCGTATACCCCTTATGCGCGTCTGTCCACGCTTCTGACCTGCGCCGACACCAAAGGGGTACGCCGATGACGCACCCCTGGAAAACCACCGCCCCGGCACCGATTACGATGCCGGGGCAGCTGAAAAGGTATGGTCGCTTCCGCGTCAGCCGACGACCTTCTTGAGGGCGTCGCCAAGCGCGTCGGCCTCGTCAGGGGTCAGCTCGACGACGAGCCGACCGCCGCCTTCGAGCGGAACGCGCATGACGATGCCCCGCCCCTCCTTGGTCACCTCGAGCGGGCCATCGCCCGTCCGCGGCTTCATGGCCGCCATGCTCGTTCCCCTTCCTGAAACCAGCTCATCGTCGCCGACGGCCCCTTGAAGGGCACGCACGTCCCCTCATAGGACACACGTCACCGGCATCGAACACATTGCTTCCAGGCCATTATCCCGCATCTCAGGACCCGATGACCAACATCAGTCGGCATCGCTTACGCAACGCGCTTGAGCAAAACCACTCATTTCGGCGGTGTGACTGCGATACTGCGCCGCCGCATGGACTTCCACGCCGCGGAATTCTTTGACGCAGGTCACATGTCCTGTCCACGCCCGGACCGTGATCTCCGCCATGCTGTCCTGCATGCTGTCCTCGGACCCAGGACGTACCGGCCGGTACGTCGGAGCCGCAACACCGGAGGGACCCGCCATGGCCGACACCGTGCTCTACGAGGTGAGCGACGGACTCGCGACGATCACGCTGAACCGCCCCGAGGCGATGAACGCGATGAACACCGAGACCAAGGTCGCCTTCCGGGACGCGGCACAGGCCGCCGCGGCGGACGACGGCGTACGGGCGATCCTGCTCACCGGCGCCGGTGACCGGGCGTTCTGCGTCGGCCAGGACCTCAAGGAGCACATCAAACTACTGGCCGCCGACAAGGAGTCGGGCTCGGGGCACACGATGAGCACCGTGCGCGAGCACTACAACCCGATCGTGCGCGCCCTGACCGGCGCCGCGAAGCCGGTGGTGGCCGCGGTGAACGGCGTCGCCGCCGGGGCCGGCTTCGGCTTCGCCCTCGCCGCGGACTATCGGATCGTCGCCGACACCGCCGCGTTCAACACGTCGTTCGCCGGGGTCGCGCTGACCGCCGACTCGGGGATGTCGTGGACCCTGCCGCGGGTGGTCGGCCCCAGCCGGGCCGCCGACCTGCTGCTCTTCCCGCGCAGCATCACCGCCCAGGAGGCGTACGAGCTGGGGATCGCGAACCGGCTCGTCCCGTCGGCGTCGCTGCGCGGCGAGGCGGAGGAACTGGCCCGGACGCTGGCCGCGGGCCCGACGGTGGCCTATGCCGCGCTGAAGGAGGCCGTGGCCTATGGGCTCACCCACTCCTTGGACGAGACCCTTGAGAAGGAGGACGAGCTGCAGGCTCGGGCGGGGGTGTCCGAGGACCATGTGATCGCAGTGCAGGCGTTCGTCAACAAGGAGAAGCCGAAGTACTTGGGGCGGTGACGCTTCGCTGGATTCGGCGGTCGGAGGCCGGTACGGGAACTGCGGGCCGTCTGTGGCTGGTCGCGCCCACGCGGCGGAGCCGCACAATGTCACAGCCCCGCGCCCCTTAAGGGGCGCTCCTGGCCGCGCAATCCTCCAAGTGATCGTTCACCAGGCCGCACGCCTGCATCAGGGCGTAGGCCGTGGTCGGGCCGACGAAGCGGATGCCGCGCTTCTTGAGGGTCTTGGAGAGGGCCGTCGACTCGTCGGTGACGGCCGGGACCTCGGCCAGCCGCTTCGGAGCGGGGCGGGTGGCCGGGTCGGGGGCGAAGGACCAGATCAGCTCGTCCAGCTCGCCCGGCGCCCAGTCGGCCAGCACACGCGCGTTGGCGACAGTCGCCTCGATCTTGGCGCGGTTGCGGATGATGCCCGCGTCGCCGAGCAGGCGCTCCTTGTCGGCGTCCGTGAAGGCTGCCACCGAGACGATCTTGAAGTCGGCGAAGGCGGCCCGGAAGCCCGGCCGGCGGCGCAGGATGGTGATCCAGGACAGACCCGACTGGAAGGCCTCCAGGCAGAGCCGCTCGTACAGCGCGTCGTCGCCGTGGACCGGGCGGCCCCACTCCTCGTCGTGGTACGAGACGTACTCCTCCGTGGACAGGGCCCAGGGGCAGCGCAGCGCCCCGTCGGGCCCGGCCAGCGCGTCGCTCACTGCTGCTCTCCCTCCACGGGCTTGGTCAGGGAGGTGGTGGAGGCGGCGCGGGCACCGGCCAGCGCGTCCTCCAGGTCGGCGATCCGGGCGTCACGCTCGGCGAGCTCGGCGCCGAGTCGGCCGAGGGCGTCGTCCACGTCCGCCATCCGGTAGCCGCGGGCGGCGAGCGGGAAGCGCAGGGACTCCACGTCCGCGCGGTTCACCGGCCGGTCCAGGGGCAGCGGGTCCGCGAGCCGCTCGGGCTCGGCCTCGGGAAGGGGGGCGCTCTCGCCGCCGCCCACCACGGACAGTGTCACCGCGGCGACCACGACGGCGAGCGCGACGACCAGGAACAAGAACATGAACATCGCTGAGGTCCCCACGCTCTGGTGCCGACGCGGGTCGCGCCGGCGCGAAAGTACTGAAGCTGCCTGACTCTGAAAGTCCTGACTCCGAAAGTGTCAGGTCCGATCGTGCCATGCGAGTCTGGCAGTTAAGGTCGCAGGCGGCTAAGCAGCGGGACTTACTAGGAGAGGTCACAGGGGATGCTCAGGCTGGGCAGGCACGAATTCGACCCGCACGAGCCGGTGATCATGGCCATCGTGAACCGGACCCCCGACTCCTTCTACGACCAGGGAGCCACCTTCCGCGACGAACCCGCGCTCGCCCGCGTGGAACAGGCGGTGGCCGAGGGCGCCGCCATCATCGACATCGGCGGGGTCAAGGCCGGGCCGGGGGAAGAGGTGACCGCCGAGGAGGAGGCGCGCCGTACGGTCGGTTTCGTCGCCGAGGTGCGGCGGCGGTTCCCCGACGTGATCATCAGCGTCGACACCTGGCGGCACGAAGTCGGGGAGGCGGTCTGCGAGGTGGGGGCGGATCTGCTCAACGACGCGTGGGGCGGCGTCGATCCGCGGCTCGCGGAGGTGGCCGCGCGGTACGGGGTGGGGCTGGTGTGCACCCATGCCGGGGGCTCCGAGCCTCGTACGCGGCCGCACCGGATCGCGTACGACGATGTCATGGCCGACATTCTGCGGGTGACCTTGGGGCTGGCCGAGCGGGCGGTGTCGTTGGGGGTGCCGCGGGAGTCCGTGCTGATCGATCCTGGGCACGACTTCGGAAAGAACACGCGGCACAGCCTTGAGGCGACGCGGCGGCTGGGCGAGATGGTCGAGACGGGGTGGCCGGTGCTCGTCTCCCTCTCCAACAAGGACTTCGTCGGGGAGACGCTGGACAAGCCGGTGAAGGAGCGGGTGGTGGGGACGCTGGCCACGACGGCCGTGTCGGCGTGGTTGGGGGCGCAGGTGTACCGCGTGCACGAGGTCGCGGAGACGCGGCAGGTGCTGGACATGGTGGCGTCGATCGCGGGCCACCGCCCTCCGACGGTGGCCCGACGGGGGCTGGCGTAGGGCTTTCCTCGCCCCCGTCGCCCCTGCGATCTTCGGGTGAGCCCCGGCCCGCTAGCGGCCCGCCTCCTTCGAGACCAGGGCCACGGCCTCCTCCACCTCGTCCGTGAGGTGGAAGAGGAGCAGATCCTGTTCGGAGGCCTTGCCCTGGGCGATCAGGGTGTTCTTGAGCCAGTCGACGAGACCGCCCCAGTACGCCGTCCCGAAGAGAACGATCGGGAAGCGGGTGACCTTCTGGGTCTGGACGAGGGTCAGCGCCTCGAAGAGTTCGTCGAGGGTGCCGAGGCCGCCCGGGAGGACCACGAAGCCCTGGGCGTACTTGACGAACATCATCTTGCGGACGAAGAAGTACCGGAAGTTGAGGCCGATGTCGACGTACGGGTTGAGGCCCTGTTCGAAGGGGAGCTCGATGCCCAGGCCTACGGAGATGCCCTTGGCTTCGCAGGCGCCCTTGTTCGCGGCCTCCATGGCGCCGGGACCACCGCCGGTGATCACGGCGAAGCCCGCCTGGACCAGGCCGCGGCCGAGGGCGACTCCCGCCTCGTACTCGGGCGAGTCCACGGGCGTACGGGCGGAGCCGAAGACGCTGATCGCGGGCGGGAGTTCGGCGAGGGTGCCGAAGCCCTCGATGAATTCCGACTGGATGCGCAGGACCCGCCAGGGGTCGGTGTGCACCCAGTCGGAGGGGCCGCCCGCGTCCAGCAGCCGCTGGTCCGTGGTGCTCGCCTGCACCTGGTCCCGTCTGCGCAGCACCGGCCCCAGCCGCTGCTCCTCCGGTGGGCGCTTCTTGCCCTCGGGGTTGCCAGTAGCCATGTGCGCTCCCTCCGCTTGCCATCGTTCAGCTCCAGCGTAGATCTCCGCTGGTTACGGAGGGGGGACATGCGCATGTCCGCCGTGCACCAGGGCGGTTCGGGCAGGCCTCAGGACGTCAGCCAGGCGCGCAGGCGCTCCTCCGCCTCCGGGATCGCCGACGCCCGCACCCGCTCGTCGACCTTGTGCGCGAGGAGCGGGGCGCCGGGGCCGTAGTTCACCGCGGGCACTCCGAGCGCGCTGAAGCGGGCGACGTCCGTCCAGCCGAACTTGGGGCGCGCCTCGCCTCCGACGGCCGCCACGAAGGCGGCGGCGGCCGGGTGGGTCAGGCCGGGCCGGGCCCCGCCGGAGTGGTCGTCGACGATGAACTCGTCCACGTCGCAGTCCGCGAAGAAGTCGCGCACGAAGGCCTCCGCCTCCTCCTCGCTACGGTCGGGCGCGTAACGGAAGTTGACGACGACGGTGCAGGCGTCGGGGATGACGTTGGTGGCCACGCCGCCCTCGATGCGGACGGCGTTGAGGCCCTCATGGAACCGGAGACCGTCCACGACCGGCGTGCGGGGCTCGTACGCGGCGAGCCTGGCCAGAATCGGGGCCGCCGCGTGGATCGCATTGGAGCCCATCCAGGCGCGCGCGGAGTGCGCGCGCTCCCCCTTGGTCTTCAGGAACACCCTGAGCGTGCCCTGGCAGCCGCCCTCCACCTGGCCGTCCGTCGGCTCCAGGAGGATCGCGAAGTCGCCCGCCAGCCACTCGGGGTGGGCCTCGGCCACGTGCTTCAGGCCGTTCAGATGGGCCGCGACCTCTTCGTTGTCGTAGAACACGAAGGTGAGGTCGCGGTTGGGGGCGGGGACCGTGGCCGCGACGCGCAGCTGTACCGCGACGCCGGACTTCATGTCGCAGGTGCCGCAGCCCCAGAGCACGCCGTCCTCGTCGAGGCGGGAGGGCACGTTGCCGGCGATGGGGACCGTGTCGATGTGGCCGGCGAGGATCACGCGCTCGGCCCGCCCCAGGTTCGTCCGCGCCACGACGTTGTTGCCGTACCGGTCGACCGTCAGATGCGGCAGGGCGCGCAGGGCGGCCTCGATGGCGTCCGCGAGCGGCTTCTCGTTGCCGCTCTCCGAGGGGAAGTCGACGAGCCGCGCGGTGAGCTCGGCGGCGTCCAGCGTGAGGTCAAGCGAGGTGTCGGCCATGCCCTCGACCCTAACGCCCCGTGGCCGGCGGTTGACCGCGCGTCGGTTGTCCACAGTCCCACACGCCACCAACAGTCACCTCCAGTACCTTGTACGCGTGCCAGAGCCGTCCCCCACTCCTGTCCGGCGCGGCCGCCTCTTCCGTTTCGGGGCGGCCGTGGTAGTCCTGCTCGCGCTCGCGGGGTATCTCGCGGTGCAGTACCTCACAGGAGGGACGGGTGCGCCGCGGTGCAAAGTCGTCTCCGGAAAGGGGGACGGCGCCTCGTACGAGTTCACGCCGGAGCAGGCGGTGAACGCGGCGACGATCTCGGCGGTCGGCACCACCCGCGGCCTGCCCGAGCGCGCCGTGGCCATCGCCCTCGCGACCGCGCTCCAGGAGTCGGGGCTGCGCAACATCCAGCACGGCGACCGGGACTCGCTCGGTCTGTTCCAGCAGCGGCCCTCGCAGGGCTGGGGGACGACGAAGCAGATCATGGACCCGACGTACGCGGCGGGGGTGTTCTACGAGCATCTGGTCAAGGTGCACGGCTATAGAAGTATGCCGCTCACCGTCGCCGCGCAGCGCGTGCAGCGCAGTGGCTATCCGCAGGCGTACGCGAAGCACGAGCCGGACGCCACGCTGCTGGCGGCGGCCCTGACCGGTCGCGCGGCGGCCACGCTGACCTGTGAGGGTCGCCCCGGGGCGACCCCGGTCGGCGGTCCCGACTCGGTGCGGGCCGCGCTCGTACGGGACTTCGGGCGTGAGGTGCTGCAGGAGGCGGGGGCCGACGTGGTTGCCGCGGGCACCTCCGCCTCCCCGGCGGCGTCCCCGACGGCCTCAGCGGCGCTCGCCCCGTCGCCGACCGTCTCCGGGCGGACCGTGACCGTTCCACTGCGCAAGAAGTCCGCTGCCGGGACCAGCGTGCGGCAGCGCGGCTGGGAACTGGCGCACTGGGCCGTGGCCAACTCCTCGACACTGCACATCGAACGGGTCTCCTACGCGGGGCGGGAGTGGACCGCGGGGAGAACGAACGGCGAGTGGCGCACATCGGACGCCAACGACGGTTCGACGGCCACGGAGTCCGCAGCCGAGGTCCGCATCGTCACCGCGCAGTAGTACGGGCCCTCACCCTGGCGGGGGACGTGTGGCGTCCCCGCGTCGACGCTGGGCCCAGCTTTTCGCCTGCTCACTTCAGAATCCGCCGGACCCCTTGAAAACAAAGGGCCGTAAGGATTCGGCAGACTTTCCGACAGGACGCCCTTTGCCCGCTTTTATCCACAACCGATAATGCGACTCATTGCCAACTCTTTACGTCGGGCCACCGCAACCTTCGCGGGTTTCGAGCGGTAGTCACTGCGTCCGAGCCCGGAACGATCAACGGGGCGGCCGACAGCCGGTCGGCAGCCGGTCAACTCCCGGGCACGGTCGGACACTTCACCGTTCTCTTCCGTCTAAGGAGCATCATGTCCCTCCCCCTGACCCACCGGATCGCCCGTGCCGCGCTGCTCATCGCAGCGGGAGCGGCGCCTGTGGTCGGTGCGGCCGGCTCCGCCAGTGCGGCGGCCGAACTCCCGGCCACCCCCGACCTCGGCGGGCTGACCGCCCTCGACGGGGCGAATGTCGGCACCACCCTCGACGGTGCGACGCAGCATGTCACCGGGCTCGCGGGCACGACCGGCGGCGACGCGCTCAAGAAGGCCGTACCGGCAGCGGGCAAGACCGGTGGCAAGGTCGCCAAGACGGCGACGCCCGCCGCCCAGAAGGTGGCCGGGGACGCGGCGGGGCAGGCCGGGGGTCTGCTCGGTGACACCGCGAAGACGGCGACCGGTGGCGGTCTTCCGACGGACGCGGTGACCAAGGGCGGCCTCCCGACCGGGCAGCTGCCGCTGAAGGGTCTGCCGGTCGGCTAGCCGCCGGGGCTGTACCGGCGAGGGGTCCAGGGAGTTTCCCTGGACCCCTCGCGCATGCCCGTTCGTGATGTGCGGGCGTTCCTCAAGCCAGGCGCCCTACTGCCGCCGCTACGCGCTCGTCCGTCGCCGTCAGGGCCACGCGGACGAACTTCTCGCCCGCCTCCCCGTAGAAGTCGCCCGGCGCCACAAGGATGCCCAGCTCGGCCAGGTGCGCCACCGTGTCCCAGCAGGACTCGTCGCGGGTGGCCCACAGGTACAGGCTCGCCTCGCTGTGTTCGATGCGGAAGCCGTGCCGCAGCAGGGCATCGCGCAGGGCGGTGCGGCGGGCGGCGTAGCGCTCGCGCTGTTCGCGGACGTGGGTGTCGTCCGAGAGGGCGGCGACCGCCGCGGCCTGGGTCGGCGCGGACGTCATCATGCCGCCGTGCTTGCGGATCTGGAGGAGGTCGCCGAGGACGGCGGGGTCACCGGCGAGGAACGCGGCGCGGTAGCCCGCCAGGTTCGAGCGCTTGGAGAGCGAGTGGACCGAGACGATCCCCTCGTACGAGCCGCCGCACACGTCCGGGTGAAGCACCGAGACCGGGTCGGCCTCCCAGCCCAGCTCGATGTAGCACTCGTCGGAGAAGACGAGGATGCCGTGCTCGCGGGCCCACGCGACGATCCGGGTGAGCTCCGCGGCCGAGAGGACCTTGCCCGTCGGGTTCGACGGGGAGTTCAGCCACAGGAGCTTCAGGTCGGTCGGGTCCAGCTCCGTGGGGTCGTCGTAGACCACGTGGTCCGCGCGGGCCAGGCGCGCGCCGACCTCGTACGTCGGGTACGCAAGGCGCGGGTACGCCACCTTGTCGCCGGGGCCCAGGCCCAGCTGGGTGGGGAGCCAGGCGACGAGTTCCTTGGAGCCGACGATCGGGAGCACGTGGTGGTGAGTGACGCCCCGCGCGCCGAGCCGCCGCTCCACCCAGCCGGTGAGCGCGTCCCGCAGCTCGGGCGTGCCCCACACGGTGGGATAGCCCGGCGAGTCCGCGGCGGCGACCAGAGCTTTCTGGATCAGCTCGGGCACCGGGTCGACCGGGGTGCCGACGGACAGGTCGACGATGCCGCCCGGGTGAGCGGCGGCCGTCGCCTTGTAGGGCTCCAGCTTGTCCCAGGGGAAGGTGGGAAGCCGGTCGGAGACTGCGGACACGGGATCGGGCTCACTTTCTCTGTACTCGCTGGTACGGCAAACGCCTCGCCGGTACGGCAAACGCCTCGGTCCCGTACGGCGATCAAGGCGATCAGGCCATACGGGACCGAGGCGGCGCGTTGTGCGGGCCGCTTTACTGGTTCTGCGGCGGCAGCGCTGCGATGAAGGGGTGGTCGCGCTCGATCAGGCCGAGCTTGCTGGCGCCGCCGGGCGAGCCGAGCTCGTCGAAGAACTCGACGTTCGCCTTGTAGTAGTCCTTCCACTCTTCGGGAGTGTCGTCCTCGTAGAAGATCGCCTCGACCGGGCACACCGGCTCACAGGCTCCACAGTCGACGCATTCGTCCGGGTGGATGTACAAGGACCGGGAGCCCTCGTAGATGCAGTCGACCGGGCACTCCTCGATGCACGCCTTGTCCTTGACGTCGACACAAGGCTGCGCGATGACGTAGGTCACGCTGTCGTTCCTCCTCGATAGGGCGCTGGCGGGCCTCCATAGGCTCCGCCGCCTGGCGCGCGGGAGCGCGGCGTCGTCGATGCCCGCACCTAGTATCTCCGTTCCGGGGCGTGATCCATACAGGAGGGGTGAACTGACCTGTGGAAATCTCTGCGGCTGGACGTCTCGAGGTCCGAATCACCGCTGCTGACGTGGGCAAACGTGTCTCTGTTCGGCGGATGATCAAAGATATCGAAGGTGTCGCCGGGGGTGAGAAGTTCACCGACACGGTGGGCGTTCTCACATCATGGGACAAGGGTGTGCTGCTGATCACACGGCGGGACGGCGAACGTGTCCGTATTCCGGAATCCTCGCTGGTGGCGGGCAAGGTCGTACCGGCCGCCCCGGCGCGTCGGCGGGGCCCCGCGGCCTCGTACGAGGAGCTGGCGCCGGTCGCGGCGCGCGCCTGGCAGCCGGTGGAGAGCGAGCGACTGGGTGAGTGGGAGCTGCGGGCGGCCTCCGGTTTCACCCGGCGCGCCAACTCCGTGCTGCCGCTCGGCGACCCCGGCGTCCCGCTGGACGAGGCGCTGACGTACGTACGCGACTGGTACGCGGCCCGTGACCTGCCCGCCTACGTCCAGACCGCGACCGGGGCGGAAGGCACGCAGGAACTGCTGTGCGCGGAGCTGGAGGCGCGCGGCTGGGCGAGTGAGGTGAGCGCCGAGCTGTGGATCGGCGCGCTCGCGCCCCTCGCCGACCGCGAGGCTCCCGAAGTCCCCGGGGTCCCCGGGGTCCCCGAGGTCGTCCTCTCCCGCTCGGCGGACGCGGCGTGGCTGGGCCGCTACCAGCGCAAGGGGTTGAGCGAGGTCGCGCTGCACGTCCTGGGCAGCGGGCCCTCGGTGTGGTTCGCGACGATGCCCGGCGCGGAGGGTGAGCCTCCGGCCGCGATCGGGCGGTGTGTCGTCGACGGGCGGTGGGCCGGTTTCGCGGCCGTCGAGGTCGACCCCGCCCAGCGGCGCCGGGGCCTCGCCACCGCCGTCATGGCCGCGCTCGCCCGCCGCGCCCTGGACGAGGGCGCCTCGGCGGCCTGGCTCCAGGTGGAGACGGACAACGCGGGCGCGCGGGCGCTGTACGCCGGGATGGGCTTCGCGGCGCATCACGCGTACCACCACTACCGCGCGCCTCAGGCACCACAGACGCCACAGGGACCTCAGAAGCCTCAGGAACCTCAGGTGTCCGGCGGCGACCGCCGTCGGCCGGCGTGAAGGGGTACAAGGCTGCCATGCGTCCCCCGCATCCCCCGGAGCCGGAGCGAGCCGCCGACGTACGGCGGAGGTTCGCCGAGGAGGCACGGTCCGAACGGCCCGATCTGGCGGCGCTGTGTCTGCTGGTGGGGGCGGCGGCGGACGGGGCGCTGGACGAGGCCGGCATGGACGCGGCGCAGATCGAACTGGACCGGCTCGCCGGGCAGCTGCCGTTCCGGCCCGGTGGCCCGCGGTCCTGGGCGACCGCGCTCGCCGAACTGCTCGGCGGGCGCTGCGGGTTCCGGGGCTCGCCCGGGGACTATCAACGGCTCGAGTCGTCGTTGCTGCACGAGGTGCTGCGGCGCCGGCGCGGGCTGCCCATCCTGCTCTCCGTGGTGTGGATGGAGGTGGCCAGGAGAGCCGGTGCACCGGTGTACGGGGTCGCGCTGCCCGGGCATTTCGTGGTGGGCTTCGGGCCGACCGAACAACAGGCGCTCGCCGATCCCTTCGACGGGGGGCGGGTGCTGAGCGGCTCCGATGCCGAGCTGCTCGTGCAGGGGGCCACCGGTGCGCCCCTCCAGCCCTCGATGCTCGTCCCCGCCCCTCCGCTCGACGTGGTCGTGCGGATCCTGAACAACATCCGAGCGTGGGCGGCCGCGCGGCCGGAGCGGTCGGATGTCTCCCTGTGGGCCGTGGAGTTGTCGCTGCTGTTGCCTTCGCATCCCGCGCGGTTGCGGTACGAGCGGGCTCAGCTTCTTGTGCAGCGCGGGGATTTTTTGGGCGGGGCCTCGGAGCTGGACGCCTACGCCGATGTGGTCGCTGCGGTGGATCAGGCCGCGGCGGAACGGGTTCGGGGGCAGGCCCTTGCGGCGCGGGCGATGCTGAACTGAGCTCGCCTCGGCGCCGCGGGGCTTTTGACATGGGGCGACTGCGGGCTCGATCGGGCTGAGCGCGCCCACGCGGCGGAGCCGCATGATGTCACAGCCCCGCGCCCCTGAAGGGGCGCTCCTCGCTCCTCTGCCCGGGGTTTTACAGCCAGCCCTTTTCCCTTGCTATCCGCACCGCCTCCGCGCGATTGCGGACCGCCAGCTTCTGGATCGCTGTCGAGAGGTAGTTGCGGACCGTGCCCTGGGAGAGGTGGAGGGCAGTGGCCAGTTCGGCGTTGGTGGAGCCGTCGGCTGCGGCGCGCAGGATTTCACGTTCCCGGTCGGTCAGGGGGTTGGCGCCCTCGGCGAGGGCGGCTGCCGCGAGGGTGGGGTCGATGACCCGTTCGCCGGCGAGCACCTTCCGTACCGCTTCGGCGAGTTGGGCGGCGGGGGCGTCCTTGACGAGGAAGGCGTCGGCGCCGGACTCCATGGCGCTGCGCAGATATCCGGGGCGGCCGAAGGTCGTGAGGATGACCAGTTTGATGCCGGGGAGTTCCTTGTGGACCTCGGCCGCCGCCTCGATGCCCGTCCTGCCCGGCATCTCGATGTCGAGAAGCGCCACGTCCACGTCATGGGCACGGGCCGCGGCCAGCACCTCGTCGCCGCGCGCCACCTGGGCGACCACCTCGATGTCCGGTTCGAGGCCCAGCAACGCGGCCAGCGCCTCGCGGACCATCGACTGGTCCTCGGCGAGCAGGACCTTGATCGTGCGGCTCATGCACCGGATCCTACGGGGTGCCCGGCGGCCTCGAACGGGGCCTGCGTCGGCACCCGTGCGACCAGCCGGAAGCCGCGCCGCACCCGGCCCGCCTCCAGGGTTCCGCCCGCCTTCTCCAAGCGCTCGGTCAGGCCCGTCAGACCGTTGCCGTGGCCCTTGACGGCGCCGCCCGAACCGTCGTCCTCCACGCTCAGTTCGAGCACCAAGCCCTCCAGCGTCTGGCGGCGGACGAGCTCCACCGTGCAGCGCCGCGCCCCGCTGTGCCGTACGACATTCGTGACCGCTTCCCGAAGCGCCCAGGCGAGCGCGGACTCGCTCTCCTCGGCGACGTCGGTGAGGTCCGGCTCGGCGGGCAGGTCCGCGGTGACCCCCGCCGCCGTCAACGCGACCTGGGCGCCCGCGAGTTCACCGGACAGCCGGGGCCGCCGGTAGCCGGTGACCGCTTCGCGCACGTCGACGAGGGCCTGGCGGCTGACCTGTTCGATGTCGGCGACCTGCTGGGCCGCCTTCTCGGGGTGGTCGGGGAGCATCCGCCCGGCCAGCTCGCTCTTGAGAGTGATCAGGGAGAGCGAGTGGCCCAGCAGGTCGTGCAGGTCTCGGGCGAGGCGCAGGCGCTCCTCGTTCGCGGCCAGTTGGGCGACCGTCGCACGGGCCTCGCGCAGCGCGATCGTCGTACGGATCAGTTCACGTACGCCGGTCATGGCGAACCCGCCGAGGAACGCCGGGATGAGCAGCCCCGCCAGATACGCCTTGCCGCCCGGCACGGTCAGGGCGATCGCCGTCAGCAGGGCGGCCACGGCCGGGACGGCCCAGCGCGCCATCCGCAGCGGGAGCACCGCGCCGGACGCGGTCGAGACGTACACGAACAGGACGAGCCACTCCCGCCCCAGGGTGAAGGAGAGAAGGGCGGCCTCGGCCGCGAGGACCGCGAGTGAGGCGAACACGAAGGGGGTCGTGTCGCCCCGGCCGGTGCGGAAGACCAGCGCCCCGTACCACCCGACGAAGGCCACCAGGCCGAACCAGCCGAGCACGACGACACCGGTGCTGTGCCCGCCGTGCACCAGGTCACTGACGGGCGCGCTCAGATAGACGAGCCAGATGCCGGTCCAGACGGCCTTGACCGTCCTCTGCTTACGGTTCTGCGGGCGCTGCCCGATGCCGACACCGCTCACGCCTTCAGCGCGTCCTTCCGGTACAGCCATGCCGCGCCGCCCGCGAAGAGGAGGAAGGAGACGACGAGGATGGCGAGGTCCTTCGCGTGCGGGGCGTCGCCCAGTTCGATGGACCGCCCGAGGGCAGCGTACGCGTGCGTGGGCAGCCAGGAAGCGATCCTCTGCAACCAGCCGGGGAAGGTGGTCGTGGGCATCCACAGGCCACCGAGCACCGAGAGCCCGAGGTACAGGATCATCGTGATCGGACGGACCGCGTCGCCGCTCGCCAGATAGCCGATGGCCACGCCGAGCGCGGCGAAGACGAGGCTGCCCACCCAGATCGCGCCGGTGAGCGCGAGCCACTGCCAGGCGTCCAGCCGTACGTGCTTGACGGCGGCGGCGACCGCGAAGACGACCACGATGGACGGCAGGCTGATCACGGCGGCGCTGGCGGTCTTCGCGAGCACATAGCCGCGGCCCGGCAGGGTGGTCAACCGCAACTGCCGTACCCAGCCGCTCTCGCGCTCCTTCGCGATGCGCTCGCTGTTGCCCATCAGTGCGGCTGTCAGGGCGCCGAAGGAGGCCATGGAGACCATGAAGAAGGTCGGCAGGGTGAGCCCGGTGCCGCCCACCTTGGTGGTGCTGTCGGCACCGCCCGCGATCAGCAGGAACAGGGCCGAGGGGTAGACGACCGAGAAGAACAGGAACTTCTTGTTGCGCAGGGCTCGGGTGATCTCGAGCTTGATGAGGCTGTTCACTGCGACTTCGCCTCCTCGGCGGCCGTGATGGCGACGAAGGCCTGCTCGAGCCCGAGCCCGGCGACTTCGAGATTGCGGGGGTAGAGGCCGAGCCCGTACAGCGCGTGTACGGTCGCGTCGGCGTCGGAGGACTGGATGCGGACGGTGTGCCCCGACACGTCTATCGAGGTCAGGAAGGGCAGGGCGCGCAGCGGGGCCTCGTCGATCGGGCCCTCCAGGTCGAAGGCGATCCGGCGGGCGCCGGCCTTCGCCTTGATCTCGGCGGCGGTGCCGTCGGCCAGGAGGCGTCCTCGGTGCAGCACCAGGACCCGGTCCGCGATGGCGTCGGCCTCCTCCAGGTAGTGCGTGGCGAACAGGACGGTGCGGCCCTGGTCGGCCTGCTCGCGCATGGTGGCCCAGAAGGCCTGGCGGGCGGAGACGTCCATGCCGGTGGTGGGTTCGTCGAGGACGATGAGGTCGTTGGCGCCCGCGGTGGCGAGCGCGAAACGGACGCGCTGCTCCTGGCCGCCGGAGAGCTTGTTGACCTTGCGGTCGGCGATCGGTGAGATACCCGCGCGGGCCAGCACGTCGGTGACCCGGAACGGCTTGGGGTGCAGGTCGCAGGCGAGCTTGACCAGCTCACCGACCGTCACCTCGTCCATCAGGCCGCCGCTCTGCAGCATGGCGCCCACCCGGCCGGCGACGATCGCCTCGCGGGGGCTGGTGCCGAACACCCGGACCGCGCCGCTGTCGGCGTGCTTGAGGCCGAGGAGCAGGTCCAGCGTGGTCGACTTCCCCGCGCCGTTGGGACCCAGCAGGGCGACCGTCTCGCCCGGGTGCAGGTCGAGCGTCAGCCCGTCCACGGCCCGAACGCTGCCATAGCTCTTGGTCACCGATTCGAACCCGACCACCGGGGTGGTGGGCGGTGCCGCTGTCGTTGTCATGGCATCCATGCTGGCGGCGGGGGCCCTGGGCCCGGCAGTGTCGGCGGTCCTGAGTGCCGGATGACAGATGTCATGCGGATCGGGTGACAGACACGACAAAGGGGGCGCCCGGTGGACGCCCCCCTCCGTGGTCGGACTAGCTCGGGTTCGTGTCGATGACCGCGACCCGGTTGGTCTTGCTCATCAGCGCCTGGCGCAGGGCGAGGTAGACGTCCTGGGGTGTCACGGGCGTCTTCTTGCCGTTGGCCCGGGTGATGAGCACTTTGTCGAACGCCTGACCGTAGAGCACCTTCAGAGCGGCCAGGTCGGGCTTGTCGACCAGTTTTCCGTCAACAGCCGTCACCCTGAGGAACTTCCACAGCGACTTCTGCGGACTCATCAGGATCGAGTGCGCCGCGTCCGTCCGCACGATCACGGCGGCCGACATCGCGGGCTCGGCAAAGCTCTTCATCATCCGGTCGACCTCGGTGTTCGAGACCGTCGACTGACGGGTCGTGGTGGCGACCTTCACCGGGGTGGTGGTGCCCGTCTCGACCTGGGCGCGGTACGCCGCCTCGACGGCCTGCATCGAGGCACCGACGTCGATGCCCTTGCCCGCCTTGCCGTACACGGCGACGGCCTTGCCGGCCTCGAACTTGATGGTGCCGTCGCCGGCCGAACCGGAGCCGCCCGCGGCGTCCTGCAGCGCGGCCTGCAGCTTCTCCTCGTCGACGGGCATCTTCGGGTCGACGACGCGCTGCTGGCCGAACAGCGAGCCGATCACGGAGATCGGGTTGTAGTCGCTGCCCGCGGCGGAGCGGACCGTGTCCTGGGTGTCGAGCTGGAGCCCGGCCTGGTCCGGCTTGAGCGAGACCGTGGTGCCGTCCACCGACAGCTTGAGCGCCTGGTGCGAATGGGCGCCGAAGGCGTCGTCGAGCTTCTTGACGGCCTCGTCGCGGGTGCCGCCGCCGATGTCGACGCCGAGCACCGTCGTGCCCTTGGGCACGTCGGAGCGGTTCATGAGCAGTCCCGCGCCGTAGACGCCACCGCCGATGAAGACCACGCCGACGACCAGGAGCGTCAGCTTGCTGCGGCCCTTCTTCTTGGCCGGCTTCTTCGAGGAGGCCGCGGGCTTCGGGGCCGGCTCCGGCGCCTTCGGCGGGGTGTGCGGAAGCGGTCCGTCGCTGCGCGCGCCCGGCCCGAACGGGGAGTTCTGGGCGCCCGGCACGACGGGGATGCCACTGGTCAGGGTGTGCCCGGAGACGTTGTCCCCAGGGCCGCCGTAGCCCTGGCCGCCCGGTTCGGGCGCGGGCTTCTGCGGAGTGAGGATCGCGGTGTCGTCGCTGAGGCCGCCACCGGGGTATCCCGATCCCGGGCCACCGGGCCTCGCGGCCAGACTGCCCGGAGCCGCGCCCGGACCGGTCGGCGGCACCAGCGGGCCGTCCCCGGTGACCGGACCGCCGGTCGGGCCCGAGGGGCCGCCCAGGCCGTTCCCCGAGAAGTTCTCCGCGAAGTAAGGGAGGTCGTCGCGGCGCGGTTCGCCGCCCGGTCCGCCAGGTCGACCCGGTCCGCCGGGCCCGCCCGGGCCCTCGCTTCCTATGGCCGGGAAGGCGGCCGTGTTCCCCAGCGCCGCGGAGACGTCGAACGAGCCGGTGCCGCCGCCGTGGCCGGGCGCCACGGGTCCGGCGCCGGTGGCACCGGGCAGCCCGGCACCGTTCGTACCGCCGCTCCCGGGGCGGGGCGCGTTCGCCCCGCCGGGCCGGGCACCGCCCGCGGCACCCAGCGGACCCGTGCCGTTCGCGCCGCCGGAAACCCCGGGGCCCTTGCCGCCCGGAGCACCCTGAGCGCCCGGACGCGTACCGCCGGCACCGGTGCCGCCCAGCGTGCCCGCGCCCTGCGGCGCCGCGGGCCCCGTGGGTCCCGAACCGCCCGGCAGGCCCGCTCCATTGGTGGACCCGCCGCCCGGCGCACCGGACTTGCGGGGTGCGAACCAGTCGCTGGCCTTCTCTCTGGCCGGAGCACCGCCCGCGGCGGCGGCTTCGGTCGACGTCTCGGTGGCCGTGGCCGCGGCCACGGGCGCACTCACGGCACGCTGCACATCCGCGGGGGCTCCCGCGGCTCCCGCTGCTCCCGCGGCACCGGCGGACTCGGCGGACGACTCCGCGTCCCCGACCGGTGTGCGCACGACGACCGGCGGGATGGGCCGCGATCCGGGGATGTTGATCCGGATCCGTGTCGTCAGCGTGGTCTCGGTCTTGCGCTCCTCCGGCGGGGCGCCGGTGGCCGAACGGCCCGCGTCGGCACCGTTTTCGGAAGCCGTGGGGGTCCCGTAGGGGGGCGTCCCCGACGGGTACGCGGCTCCACCGCGCCCGTTGGGCCCGGAGGACGAACTGTCAGTTTCACGACTCAAGGCAGGTTCTCCCGGTTGGCTCCGCCGCCCGTTTACCAGACCTCATCTCGGGCAGCTCGGCGGCGCGCACCACCATACTGGCCGTATTCGGCGCGCAAACCTCGCCCGCCCAGGAAACTTGCACGGGACCCGCACCTGTCCGATACGGCGAAGTGGTACGTCACTTCCCAAGTCGGACGAAGGAGTCGTCCGGTTGCCGCCCCAGACCAAGCGTGGCGCACATCACAGCCACCGCCATCCCGCCGAGCAGGAAGAGGTAGGAGCCAAGGCCCGCACCGAAGAGGAAGTCCCCTTCCGGACGGGTGGAGGTGAGCAGTACGACGGCGACCATCCAGCCCGCTCCGGGCGCCACGGCCCCGGCCCGGGAGCCGGTCGCCCGCGCTCCGCCCAGGAAGAGGCCGGCCGCGCCCGCGAGGGCGAGCAGCAACCCGCCCGGGAACCAGGCGGCTTGCACCAGCGTCCCGGCGGCCCCGACCACCGCGCCGAGCAGGAACAGGCCCAGGTAGGCCGCGATCCGCCCGGCCGAGGGCCGCGGCAGTGGCTGGGCGAGCACGCTCCCCCGCTGTCCCGAGATGCTCATCGCGCGTCCGCCTTTCCCTGCTCGGTTCCCGTGGATCCCTGTTCGACGCCTGCGAAGAGGTCGGTCTCACGACCGGGTCCCGCGCGCTGCCCGCGCACCAACTCGTAGTACTCGGTGGTGAACAGTGGTTGTGCGAGAGTGTTCGAGAGCGCGAACCAGGGTTCGACCACCTCGATCTGAGTTGCGTGCGCCCGCATCGCGGCGGCCTTCGCGGCGGCATACGCGTTCCCGTCGATCTCGGTTGTGACCACCGTGTCGTCGACCACGCCGGGTACGTCGTCCACGGCCGCGGACTCCTCGAACGGCAGCCCGGGCAGGGCCTCGCGCAGCCGCCGGAAGCCCTCCTCGGCGACCGTGCGCGGGACGCGGTTCCAGTAGACCTTGGCGATCCCCCAGGGCGCGCCGAGGTCCGGGCGGAGGCCGGGGTCGGCGGCCAGCTCGGCGGCGCGCACGGCGACGCGGTGGGCCTGGATGTGGTCCGGGTGTCCGTAGCCCCCGTCGGGGTCGTAGGTGACGAGCACCTGGGGGCGTACCTCGCGGATCACCTCGACCAGGTATTCGGCGGCCTCGTCGATGTCGGCGGACCAGAAGGCGCCCGCGCGGTGGTTCTGCTCGACGCCCATCATCCCGGAGTCACCGAAGCGCCCGGGGCCGCCGAGAAAGCGGTGGTCGGTGACCCCGAGCTCCTTCATGGCGGCGGCCAGCTCACCGATCCGGTGCGGGCCGAGTCCGCCCTCGCGGTCGGGCGCGAGGTGCGCGAGCCCGGGCGGGATGACCTCGCCCTCCTCGCCGAGGGTGCAGGTCACCAGCGTCACATGGGCGCCCTCGGCCGCGTACCTGGCCATGGTCGCGCCATTGTTGATCGACTCGTCGTCCGGGTGCGCGTGCACCAGGAGCAGACGCCGGTCGGGCAGTTCCGTCATGGAACCCACCCTACGAGGCACCCGGCCCCCTTCCGCCACCTCCTGGCCGTCTGCCCCCCTCGTCACAGCAGCCATGCCGGCTCCGTAACGACTTCCGCACGTCCGTACGCTCCACACCAAAGTCCTGACAAGCGGCCGCCATGATCACCGGTGTGCGCCACCCGAAGAGCAAGCTCAAGTGGGCTCTCCGGGCCGCGTCGGCGTCAGCCGCGGCGGTAGCCCTCACCGGGGGAATCACCACCAGCGCCAGCACCGCCGAGAACACCCTCGTACAGAACGACGCTTGGACCTATTTGTCTCGACTCCGGCGATACCGGCAAAGTGTACATTTCATACCGCAACAGGAACGATCAGGGTCAGCTGTGGGATCGGCGAGGAAGCAATATCGTCCGGGCCCATACGAATCAGTGCCCGGACAGCAATAGCGCCGGCCAGGTCTACTGGATGGAATGCAACGGCGGCCGCTACCACCAGATGTGGGATTTCCGCTCCGACGAGTCGGTGGTGAACGTGGCGACCGTCAAGTGGCTCAACGCTCACCACGACTGCAACACGTCGCCGTCGTCGTGCCTCGTGCTGGAGACCACTGATACCCCGTACGGGTGGGAGCACGGCACGACGCATTGGTGGTTCGGATTCCCGAGCAACAGCCGATCGCTCACGCTCTGTGGTGACGGCTCTGGCCCCTGCCCGGTCTTCGGACGCTGTTGGCGCATCCACTGCGGCCGGGTAGGTGGCCGCGGGAATGTGACACTCGCCGCCCAAGTGTCACATTCCCGCGGCCACACACCATGACCCCCAGGGCACCGGCCGGACCGCCCACCACGCCGACCGGGATTCACCAACAGCGTCCCGGTCGTCGGATGGGGCCAGGTCCCTGACGGATGAGCAGATCCAGTCATGGTCCGAGGGGTGGCCGGGCGCCTGGAGCGCACCGGAGATCCGGTCTTGTTGCGCCCGGTGATCTCCGGATAGCGACTGCGAAGCTTCTTCTCGGTCAGCGTGGTACGGCCCTGGAACAGGTCATTGACTTTCTTCTCCGTCACGAGCTTGAGTACCTCGGAAATCTTCGATCACGATTCCCGAGCCGCACGGGGGCCAGTCAAGCCGGCGGGCAAGCCCTGGACAAAGGTGGACGATTCCGGCCTGTACGTTTCCGGATCCCACTCCTCCGGCCAGCCGGCGACCTCGCCTGTCCAGGACTCGCCCGACCGATCGGCAGTCGCGGCACAGTCTCCAGGGGCTGATGAGCCGACGGTTCAGAAACCCAGATACGTGATCTGAACGACGTAGACGCGCTCGCTCCGCACGACGACCTGATACGTGAACACGTGAACACGTGAACATCCCGCCGGGCACGATGATGTCGCCCCCCTTCGGGTCGCCCCCGTCGTGGGACCGGCCGTGAACGTGGAAAGCTTCAGCCGCCCTGACCAGCTCGTCCGCCTTCGCTTCCACCTTGGCGAGGAAGTCGGCCGGAGCGGTACGAGCGACTTCCTCCGCCCCGAAGGCGTACTCCCACTTCCAGCTCACGCGCGGACTGCCTTCATGGCCTCGTCCAGGACGGAACTCAGTTCTCGCAGGGCTTCCTGAGCGGTGGCCGGGTCCTCGTGTTCCAGCTGAACCTTCGCGTGGGAGCAACGGGCGGACAGATCGGGGCGGCGGGCGATTTCGATGTCCCTGGCCCAGGTCAGGACCCAGCTCTGCACGGCGGTGGAGCCCGGAACCTTTCCTGTCGCAAAGCCGGTGCTCTGAACGTCTGACTACCTGAACAAGCGTGTGTCAGGTGGCCGCGGGAACGGCGGCCCGACAGTCGCGGCAGCGGCCGGGCTCAGGTGCCCGGAAGGCACGGTCACAGCCGTCGCAGGTCTGGAGCGGGTGCTGGACGGCCGATGGCGGGGCGGGGACTCGGAACGGAGGCGGCGGTGGCAGCTGCGCGGCAAGGCGGTGGGCCAGGAGGGCGGCCGGGCGCCGTGGTCCTTCGGGCGGCAGGTCGGTGGTGAGTGCGTGGCGTACGGCGGTGGGGCTGACGTCGCGCTCCAGCCAGGCGGCCACGCCAGGGGCGAGGTGGGCGCTGTCGCGGGCGGAGAGGAGCAGGCAGGGGTCGTCGCGGCGCAGGTCCGCGAGGAGATCGGCAGCGGCCTGGAGGAGGGCGGGGGCGGGGCAGGCGGGGTGCGGTACCGCAGGGAGCGGCTTACGGGGTGCACGCGTCCTGGGATGCCCCGGGGTGGGGTGCGCGGGCCGTGTGGGTTCGGGGGCGGCCTCGTGGCCCGTACGGCGTCCGGGCTGGTTGCAGGAGACCGTGCGGGTGACGATACGGCCGCCGGGGACGCGTTCGCGGGCGCGGCGCAGGTAGCCGTGGTCTTCGAGCTCGCGCAGCGCGGCGGCAATGCGGGTCGCGCCCTCGGGGAAGCGGGCGGTGAGGGTCTTGATGTCGACCCGGGCGCCCTTCGGCAGCGACTGGACGTGCACGGCCAGCCCGATCGCGAGGAGCGAGAGCTCCGGGTGCTGGGCGAGGTGGTTGCCGATCACCGTGAAGCGGGTGGTGTGGCGGGTGTTGTCGTGGACGAGGCCGCCGCCGGAGCGGGGGTGCCGCTTGGGGTGTTTGTCGCCCGCAATACGGGACTGGGCGTGCGGGGGCGCGCTAGGGTTCTGCGTATCCATCGGGAAGTCCTTCTCTTCCTCGGTGGTCAGGCCCTCGCATTGGGATTGCCGTCCCGGCGGGGGCCGTCGCATGTCTGCGGTTGTGTTGCGCTGAGCGTAGGGCAGGCAACCGGTCCCGAATCCAGCCGAGTTGGTGATGTTCACCCGAGCGGGTGAGTTTGCGCGGCGGGCGGGAGGGGTGGGGTTTGGTCGGGTTCTTTCACCCTTGTGTTTCTTGAAAAAGACCGCCCGTCGCACCGGAGCACGGGCGGACGGGTTCCGGTGCGAGGTCCAGCTCGGCCCATACCGTTTTGCGCGGGGGCGGCCCCGGGACCCGGCCCCAGCGGTCGGCGAAGGCGTCGACCAGGACGAGACCGCGGCCGGACTCGGCGTCAGGGGTGAGGGGCTGGGGCCGGAGCAGGCGGTCACCGCGGGTGTCGGTGACCTCGATCCGGAGAGTGCCTGCGACGACGGAGAGCATGAGCCGGAAGTCGCGGCCCGGGACACGCCCGTGCGTCGCCGCGTTGGCCGCCAGTTCGGCGACGATGTGCGTTGCCGGTCCCAAGGGGAGTCCCCGCGTGCGGAGTTGCTCAGTGGCGAGAAGACTGCCGAGGCGGGCGCCGCGTGGCGTGGGCGACAGGAGCACGCTGAAGTTGCGGAGGGGAGTGCCGGGTTGGGCCTCGGGGGTGACGGTTTCTTGATTCACGTCACTCAGCGTGGCGGCGTGCACCTACCGTGAACCTGGAGGGGTAGGCGGGATCGAGGTGCTGAAGTTCGCGGAGGGTTCGGCAGTCGGGCGTTCTCCTGCCCTGACCAACGGCAGTCCGGTCGCCGAGCCCAGGCAACTCCGCATCCTAGAACTGCGGTATGGCATCATCCGGGCTCAGGCTCTCACCCCACGGGAGTCGATGGCCTTCGTCGAGCAACTGCTGGGGGAAACATGACGCGCAACATCCCGGCCAGGGATTTCCCCGAACTGGACTGGTTCAAGAGCAGCTACAGCAGCAGTGAAGGCGATTCCTGCGTCGAGATCGCCACCACCCCCGACACCGTGCACGTCCGCGACTCGAAGAACACCGCCGGCCCCCAGCTCGCGCTTACGCCGAGGGCGTGGGCCGACTTCGTACCGTACGCGTCAAAGGGCTGACAACCTCGCGCCCAGGACGGGCTGGTACCCGTACAGGTGCCCGGAGCCGGGCACCCGACCCGGCACCCGTCAGAACTTGAAGCTGCCGATCATGTCCGCCACGTTCGTAGTGAGGCTGCTGATGGTGGGGGCCATCGTCGAGGAGGCCAGGTAGAAGCCGAACAGGACGCAGACGACCGCGTGCCCGGCCTTCAACCCGGACTTCCTGACCAGGATGACAACGATGATCGCCAGCAGCACCACCGCCGAAATCGAGAGTGCCACGGCGGCTCACCTCCAAAGATCCCAGGGACACGGGGCGTCGGACATGGGGGTCGGTAAATCCATACAGCGGCCAGCGGGTTCATACCCACGCACCGCCAGTGATCATAACTATCCATACGCGCGCATCGATCGGCGCACGGCCGCACAAGGGGGCGCATGGCCAATATGGTCGGGGCATGACGACCGAGCCTCTTTCCTTCCCGCGCCGGTACGCCCGGACGCAGCGTTTCACCCTCGGAGCGCCCCGCGCGTTCACCGTGTCCCCGGACGGTTCCCGGGTCGTGTTCCTGAGGTCCTCCTCCGGGACGGACCGGGCGAATCAGCTGTGGGTCCTCGATGTCGCGGGGGGACAGGAGCGCGTCGCGGCCGACCCGGGGGCGCTGCTCGGCGGCGCCACGGAGCACCTCTCGACGGCGGAGCGGGCGCGCCGCGAACGCAGCCGTGAGGGCAGCGCCGGGGTCGTCGGCTACGCCACCGACACGGCGGTCGAGTTGGCCTCTTTTGCCTTGTCAGGGCGGCTTTTCACGACGGAGCTACGGGCCGGCACGGCACGCGAACTACGCGTCCCGGGGCCGGTGATCGACCCGCGCCCCTCCCCCGACGGACGGCTCGTCGCGTACGTCTCCGGGGGCGCCCTGCGGGTCGTCGGCGCCGAGGGGGAGGACGACCGGGCGCTCGCGGAGCCGGAGCCCGCGGCGGAATCGGGGACGGTTTCCTATGGATTGGCCGAGTTCATCGCGGCCGAGGAAATGGGGCGTACGCGGGGCTTCTGGTGGTCTCCGGAGGGGGACCGGCTGCTCGTCGCGCGGGTCGACGACGCACCCGTTCGGCGCTGGTGGATTTCCGATCCCGCACAACCGGAACGTGCCCCTCAGCAGGTCGCATACCCGGCGGCCGGAACGGACAATGCGGACGTAAGACTCTTCGTGATCGCCCTCGACGGGGTGCGCACGGAGGTCGTCTGGAACCGGGCGCGCTACCCGTATCTGGCACATGTGCACTGGTCAGCGGCGGGTGCGCCGCTGATTCTGGTACAGGCGCGGGACCAGCGCAGCCAGCTGTTCCTGGCCGTCGACCCGGACACCGGGGTGACCCGGATGGTGCACGCCGATGAAGATCGACAATGGCTGGATCTTTTCCCTGGCGTACCGTGCTGGAGCCCCTCCGGACAGCTCGTACGGATCGCCGACGAGGGCGGGGCGCGGGTGCTGGCCTTCGGTGAGCGCCCGCTGACGGGACCGCAGTTGCATGTGCGCGCGGTGCTGGATGTCTCGGACGACGACGTGCTGATCTCGGCGGCGGCGGGCGAGGCGGCGGCCGCCCCGGAAACCGGCGAGGTGCATGTCTACCGCGTCAACGAGCTCGGTGTCGAGCGTCTCTCCCAGGAACCCGGCGTGCACTCGGCGGTGCGCGGCGGGGGCGTGACCGTACTGATCTCCTCGGTGCCGGACCAGCCGGGCGCCCAGGTGCAGGTGCTGCGGGACTTCAAGCGAGTAGCGACCGTCCCCTCGTACGCGGAACATCCCGGTCTGTCCCCGCGCGTGACGCTCACCGAGGGGGGCGCACAGAAAATCCCATGCGCCCTGCTTATGCCTACTGACTACGACGGTGACACTCCCCTCCCCGTCCTCATGGACCCCTATGGCGGTCCGCACGGCCCCCGGGTGCTGGCGGCGCACAACGCGCACCTCACCTCGCAGTGGTTCGCCGACCAGGGCTTCGCGGTGATCGTCGCCGACGGCCGCGGCACCCCGGGCCGCTCCCCCGCCTGGGAGAAGGCGATCCGCGACGACTTCACGCTCACCCTCGACGACCAGATCGAGGCGCTGCACGGTCTCGCGGAGCGATTCCCGCTGGACCTGTCCCGGGTGGCGATCCGGGGCTGGTCGTTCGGCGGCTGGCTCGCGGCGCTGGCCGTGCTGCGCCGCCCCGACGTCTTCCACGCGGGCATCGCGGGCGCCCCGGTCACGGACTGGCGGCTGTACGACACCCACTACACGGAGCGGTACCTCGGTGACCCGACGGCGGCGCCGGAGACGTACGCGAAGAGCTCGCTGATCACCGACGAGGGGCTGTCCGCAGCCGCCGAGCCGCACCGGCCGCTGATGATCGTGCACGGCCTCGCGGACGACAACGTGGTGGTCGCCCACGCGCTGCGGCTGTCCTCGGCACTGCTGTCCGCGGGCCGGCCGCACGAGGTACTGCCCCTTTCGGGCGTCACGCACATGACCCCGCAGGAACAGGTCGCGGAGAACCTGCTGCTGCTCCAGGTGGATTTCCTGAAGCGCGCCCTCAAACTGAGCGCGGCGCCGGCTTAGGCGCAAAGAGAGTGGGCCGGGGCGACATGGCGCGCCCCGGCCCATCTACGGCACCCGCACGGCCGTACGCTGATTACCTTGACGCGTCCGTATATCGGTGCCGCTTCCGCAAAGTTGCCTGCATGTTAACGAAGTTCGTCAGTATTTGCGGGGTTATGTCGCTCACTCGGGCGGTTCCTCCGGCGGTACGACCTGCTTCTCCTCGGCGAAGTGACACGCCGAGTCGTGTGCGGCCGGACCCTCGCTGAGGCGGAATTCCGCGGGCACCGCGAGCAGCGGCACCTCCAGCGTGCAGCGCTCCTGCGCCTTCCAGCAACGGGTGCGGAAGCGGCAGCCGGAGGGGATGTTCGCCGGGGAGGGAACGTCTCCGACGAGGATGATCCGCTCCCGGCGCTCGCGGGCCTCCGGGTCGGGGACGGGCACGGCGGAGAGCAGTGCCTGGGTGTACGGGTGCGTCGGGTGGTCGTAGATCTCGGCGTCCTTGCCGGTCTCCACGATCCGCCCGAGGTACATCACGCCGACCCGGTCGGAGATGTGCCGCACGATGGAGAGGTCGTGCGCGATGAAGACATAACTGAGGTCGAACTCGTCCTGGAGCTTCTCCATCAGGTTGATCACCTGGGCCTGCACCGAGACGTCGAGCGCGGAGACCGGTTCGTCGGCGACGATGATCTCGGGGTGCAGCGCCAACCCCCGGGCGATGCCGATGCGTTGGCGCTGGCCTCCGGAGAACTGGTGCGGGTAGCGGTTGATGTACTCGGGGTTGAGTCCGACCACGTCCAGCAGATCCTGGACGCGCCTCCTGCGGTCGCCTTTGGGCGCGACCTCGGGGTGGATCTCGTACGGCTCCCCGATGATGTCGCCTACGGTCATACGGGGGTTGAGCGAGGTGTAGGGGTCCTGGAAGACCATCTGGATGTTGCGGCGTACGGCCTTGAGCGCCTTGCCGGTCAGCCGGGTGATGTCCTCGCCCTTGTACTTGATCGTTCCGGCGGTCGGCTTCTCCAGGTTGACCAGCATCTTCGCGACCGTGGACTTGCCGCAGCCGGACTCGCCGACGATGCCGAGGGTCTCGCCGCGGCCGAGGTGGAAGTCGACGCCGTCGACGGCCTTCACCGAGCCGACCTGCTTCTTGAAGAGGATCCCCCGCGTCAGCGGGTAGTGCTTGACCAGGCCGCTGACCTCCAGAATCGCCTCAGCCATCGAGGCACTCCCGCCAGAAGAAGCAGGCGCTGGTGCGGTCCCCTTCTTCATGGTCCACATGGTCCACATGGTCCACCTCGAACAGCGGCGGCACCTCGGTGCGGCAGATGTCCTGGGCCATCGGGCAGCGCGGGTTGAAGGCGCAGCCGGGCGGGATGTGCATGAGGTTGGGCGGCAGGCCCTTGATGGCGTAGAGCTCCTGACCCTTCTGGCCGAGGCGCGGGATCGACTCCAGCAGGCCCTTGGTATAGGGGTGCGCCGGGGCTTTGTAGAGGGCGCGGACCGGCGCGGACTCGACGATCCGGCCCGCGTACATCACGGCGATCCGGTCGGCGACGTCCGCGACCACGCCGAGGTCGTGGGTGATGAGGATGAGCCCCATGTCGAGCTCGCGCTGGAGTTCGGCGAGCAGGTCCATGACCTGGGCCTGGACGGTGACGTCGAGGGCGGTGGTCGGTTCGTCGGCGATGATCAGCGCGGGTTCCAGGGCCAGCGCCATGGCGATCATGATGCGCTGGCGCATACCGCCGGAGAACTGGTGCGGATAGTCGCGCACCCGGTCGGCGGCGGCCGGAATCCGTACCCGGTCCATCAGCTCGATGGCCTTGGCGCGGGCGTCCTTCCTGGACATCCCGCGGTGCACGGTGAACATCTCGCCGAGCTGGTCGCCGACGCTGAGCACGGGGTTGAGGGAGGACAGCGCGTCCTGGAAGATCATCGCCATCTCGGCGCCGCGGACCTTGCGCCGCTCGTCCTCCTTGAGGGTGAGCAGGTCCCTTCCCTGGAAGAGGATCTCGCCGCCGGTGATCTTCCCGGGAGGCATGTCGAGGATGCCCATCACGGCCTGCGCGGTGACCGACTTGCCGGAGCCGGACTCGCCGAGGACGGCGAGGGTCTCGCCGGCGTCCACGCCGTAGTTCACTCCGTTGACGGCCTTGGCCACCCCGTCCCTGGTGCGGAACTCCACGTGCAGATCGCGCACTTCGAGCAGCACGGCGTCACCTCAGCTTCGGGTCGAGGGCGTCGCGCACCGCGTCGCCGAGCATGATGAACGCGAGCACGGTGATCGCGAGGGCGCCGGCGGGCCACAGCAGCATGTGCGGGGCCGTGCGGATGTAGGCGGAGGCCGAGGAGATGTCGATGCCCCAGCTGACCGTCGGGGGCTTCAGGCCGACGCCGAGGTAGGAGAGCGTCGCCTCCAGCGAGATGTACGTACCGAGCGCGATGGTGGCGACGACGATGACCGGCGCGACGGCGTTGGGCGTGATGTGCCGCAGCAGGAGCCGTGAGTGGGAGGCGCCGAGGGCGCGGGCGGCCTGGACGTAGTCGTTCTGCTTGGTGGTGATGACGGAGCCGCGGGCGATCCGGGAGATCTGCGGCCAGCCGAGCAGCACCATGAACCCGATGACCGGCCAGATGGTGTTGCTGGTCACGACGGAGAGGAGGACCAGGCCTCCGAGCACGACGGGGATCGCGAAGAAGATGTCGGTGATCCGGGAGAGGACCGAGTCACCCACCCCGCCGAAGAATCCGGCGAGCCCGCCCAGTGCCGAGCCGAGGATCGCGACGCCTAGGGTGGCGCAGACGCCGACGCTGATCGAGACGCGGGTCCCGTAGACCGTCCGCGTGTAGACGTCGCAGCCCTGCCCGTCGAACCCGAAGGGGTGCCCCGGCTGCGAGCCCTCCTGGGCCTTGGCGAGGTCGCACTTGAGGGGGTTCTGGGTGGTGATCAGCGAGGGCCGGATCGAGATGATCACCAAAAAGAGGATGACGAGCGCGGAGACGATGAAGACGGGGTTGCGCCGCAGATCGCGCCAGGCGTCCGACCACAGGCTCCTGGGCTTCTCCTGGGGGCCCGTGCCCTGCGGACCGCCGGGCGTCCTCTGCAGGGTCGCCCCCTCGCTCGTGGCGAGGTCCATGGCGCCGCCCGCGCCGGTCGCGGCGATGGCACCCTCCGACTGGTACGGCGGCTGGTACGGCGGCTGGTACGGCGGCTGCTCAGGCATAGCGGATCCTCGGGTCGAGTACGGCGTAGAGGAGGTCGACGAGCAGGTTGGCGACCAGGAAGACGAGGACGAGGACGGTCACGAAGCCGACGACGGTCTGGGTGTTCTGCCGGAGAATCCCCTGGTAGAGCTGGTAGCCGACGCCGTGGATGTTGAAGATCCGCTCGGTGACGATCGCGCCGCCCATCAGCGCGCCGATGTCCGTGCCGATGAAGGTGATCACGGGGATCAGTGAGTTGCGCAGCAGGTGCTTGATGATCACCCGGTGCCGGGGCAGGCCCTTGGCGACGGCCGTACGGACGTAGTCGGACCGCTTGTTCTCCGCGATGGAGGTCCGGGTCAGCCGGGTCACGTAGGCGAGGGAGACGGAGGCGAGGACCAGCCCGGGCACGATCAGTTCGCCGAAGGTGGCGTCCGTGGAGACGGAGGGTTTGATCCAGCCCCACTCGACGCCGAGCAGCAGCTGCAGCAGCAGACCGGTGACGAAGGTCGGCACCGAGATGACGACGAGGGTGAGCAGCAGCACGCCGGTGTCGACGGGCCGGCCGCGACGCAGCCCGGTGACGACGCCCAGCAGGATGCCGATGACGATCTCGAAGAGGATCGCGACGATCGTCAGCCGGATGGTGACCGGGAAGGCGGTGGCCATCAGCTCGGTGACCGGCTGCCCGTTGAAGGCGGTGCCGAAGTCGCCGGTGAAGACATTGCCCATGTACGTCAGGTACTGCTGCCACAGCGGTTTATCGAGGCCGAACTCCCGGCGCAGCTGGGCGGCGGTGGCGGGGTCGCACTGCCGCTCGCCGCACAGGCCCGCGATGGGGTCGCCCATCACGTTCACCATCAGGAAGATCAAGAGGGTGGCGCCGATGAAGACCGGGATCATCTGCAGCAGGCGCCGGATCACATACCGTCCCATGGGGGGGGCTCCGGAGGTAGTACGGGGCGAGCCCTCGGGTGCGCCTAGGCGCCGGCGGCTCGCCCCGTGGACGGCTCAGCTGACCGTGATCTCGTTGTAGACGGGCACGCTGAACGGGTTGAGCGCCACGTTGGAGAGCCTGTCCGAGTAACCCGCGCTGCCGTTCTGGTACCAGAGCGGGATGGCGGCCATGTTGTCGCGGACGACCCCTTCGGCCTGCTGGAAGAGCTGGATGGCCTTGGTCTTGTCGGTCTCGGCGTTCGCCTGGTCGACGAGCTTGTCGAAGTCCTTGTTGGACCACTTGCCGTCGTTGGAGGAGGCGTTCGTGTAGTAGAGCGGCTGCAGGAAGTTCTGGATCAGCGGGTAGTCCATCTGCCAGCCGGCCCGGAAGGGACCCTGCATCTTGTGCTGCCCGATCTGGTTGCGGAAGTCGGCGAAGGTGCCGACGGGGTTGCCGACGCAGGCCTTGTCGTTGCCCATCGCGTTGTTGATGGAGTTGCAGACGGCGTCGATCCACTCCTTGTGCGAGCCGGTGTCCGCGTTGTACGTGATCTTGATCTGTCCGCCGGGCAGTCCACCGCCGTCCTGGATCAGCTTCTTCGCCTGCGCGGGGTCGTAGGTGCAGGAGGCGCCGCACAGCCCGTCCTGGAAGCCACCGTCCTTGCCGAGCACCGGTGAGGTCCAGTCGGTGGCCGGGGTGCGGGTCTTCTGGAAGATCGTGCTGGTGATCTGGTCGCGGTTGATCGCCATGGACAGACCCTTGCGGACGTTCTCCATCCCGCTCCTGTCCCAGTCCTTGTCGTAGAACGGGAAGGCGAGCGTCTGGATGATGCCGGCCGGGGTGTTGATGTACCGGTCCCCGAGGTCGCTCTTCACGTTCTTGAGCTGGGAGGCGGGCACGTCGTCAACGAGGTCGAGGTTGCCGGCCATCAGGTCGGTGTAGGCGGTGTTGCCGTCGGTGTAGACCTTCAGGTCCACCCCGCCGTTCTGCGCCTTGTCCGTGCCGGGATACGCGTCCCACTTCCGCAGAGACATCATCGAGCCCTTGGTGTAGGAGTCGACGGTGTAGGGCCCGTTGCCGATCGGCTTCTTAAGCCAGGCCGCGTGGTCGCTGAAGAACGCCTTGGGCAGCGGCGCGAAGGCCACATAGCCGAGGGTGTTGGGGAACGTCGAGAACTTCTGGTTGAGCTTGACGGTGAAGGTGTGGGCGCCGGTGACCTTCAGCCCCGACAGCGTGTCCGCGCTCTGCGTGCCCGTGTCGGGGTGGACCTTGTCGTAGCCCTCGATGTACCCGAAGAAGTACGCGTTCTTCTGGTTGTTCTTGAGACTGGCCCCGTAGTTCCAGGCGTCCACGAAGGACTGGGCGGTGACGGGCTCTCCGTTGCTGAACGTCCAGCCATCCTTGACGGTGATCGTGAAGTTCTGCGAGTCCGAGGTGTCGATCTTCTGCGCCAGCATGTCCTGGGCCGCGCCGGTCCTGGCGTCGTACCGCTTCAGACCCCGGAAGATCATGTCGAGGACCTTGCCGCCCTGCACCTCGTTGGTGTTGGACGGCTCCAGCGGGTTCTGTGGGTCTCCCCAGGAGGAACTGAGGACCCCGGAGCCACTGCCGCCACCGCCACCCCCGCCGCCGCCTCCGCCCCCGCAGGCGGTCGCCACGAGGGCCACCGCCGCCGCACCCGCGGTCCACCTGGCATGCGTCGCTCCACGCATGGAGTGCCTCCTCAAGAGTGCGCTGTGCCGCCGGCGGCGGGGCGCTGTTCCATTACCGGTCAATATCGACCCGTACGGCACATGACGCACATTCAGGCCACCCGAACGTGGGACGGGGAACCCCGAATGGGCCGAATACCGTACCCCCGCCTCCACCCACCCGACGCGCTATCGTGGAGCTCATGGCCGCCCCGGAACTGATCCGTATCGTCTCCCGCGACTCGCCGATGGCCCTGGCCCAAGTGGAGCGCGTCCGCGCCGAGTTGGGCGCACTGCATCCCGGCATCCGCACCGAGGTCGTGCCCGTGAAGACGACGGGCGACAAGTGGCTGGGCGACCTGGCCACGGTCGAGGGCAAGGGCGCGTTCACCAAGGAGGTGGACGCGGCACTGCTGGCGGGCGAGGCGGATCTCGCGGTGCACTGCGTCAAGGACATCCCCGCCGACCGGCCGCTTCCGGCGGGGACGCTGTTCGCCGCGTTCCTGGCCCGGGACGACATCAGGGACGCCCTCGTCCACCCCGGTGGGCTCACCCTCGACGAGTTGCCGCCGGGCACCCGGATCGGTACGTCCTCGGTGCGCCGGGTCGCACAGCTCGCCGCCTCGCACCCGCACTTGGACTGCGTACCGTTCCGCGGCAACGCCAACCGGCGGCTGGAGAAACTGGCGGCGGGCGAGGCGGACGCGGTGTTGCTGGCGGTGTCGGGGCTGGAACGGATCGGCCGGGCGGACGTGATCACCGAAGCCCTGTCGCCGGAGACGATGATGCCGCCGATCGGCGCGGGCATTCTGGCCCTTCAGTGCCGCGAGGGCGACACCGCCGTGATCGAGACCGTCAGCGACCTCGGCGACCCGAACACACACCGCGAGGCCACGGCGGAGCGCATGTTCCTGCACGTCCTCCAGGGTCACTGCAACTCACCGATCGCGGGCTACGCGCGGGCCGAGCGCGGCGGCGAACTCTCCCTGCGTGCCTGCGTGTTCACCCCCAACGGCAAGACCGTACTGAACGCCCACGAATGGGCGGGCCGCCTCGACGCCGCGACCCTGGGCACGTCGGTCGCCGTCGCCCTGTTGCGCCAGGGCGCACGGGAACTGATCGACGACATCCCCCACTGAACAACCTCTGACCGGCCTCGCTGAACAACCTCTGACCAGCCCTACCGGGCAACCGGGATTCCGGCGTGGGTCACGGGGTGGTGAACGCCAGCACCGCGTTCTGGCCGCCGAAGCCGTACGACGTCGTCAGCGCGGCCCGCATCCGGTGTGGGCGGGGGACCTTGCTGACGACGTCCAGGTCGATGTCCGGGTCCTGACGGTCCTGGTTGGCGGTCGGCGGGATGAGCTGGTGGCGGAGCGTCAGGACCGTGCAGGCGGCCTCGATGGCGCCCGCCCCGCCGATCGCGTGCCCCAGCACGCTCTTGTTGGCGGTGACCGGCGGCGGCCACCCGAAAACGCTGTGCAGGGCGCGGAATTCGGCGATGTCATTGAGGGCGGTGCTCGTGCCGTGCGTGTTGACATGGTCGATGTCGGAGGGGACGAGGTCCGCGTCGGCCAGGGCCGCCCGGACGGCCTCGGCGGCTCCCCGCCCGTCGGGGTGCGGGGCGATGAAGTGGTGGGCGTCACACCCGGCGCCGTACCCGGCCAGCCGGGCCTGGGCCTGCGCGCCCCGTGCCCGCGCGTGCTCGACGCGTTCCAGTACGAGCATGGCGGCGCCCTCGCCGAGCACGAACCCGTCCCGGTCGGCGTCGAACGGCCGGGAGGCGGCGGCCGGTTCGGCGCGGCGCACGGACAGCGCGCGCATCTGGCCGAAGGTGGCGGCGGGAATCCGGGAGCACACGGACTCGGCACCGCCCGCGACGACGACATCGCACATCCCGGCGCGCAGCATCAGCAAGGCGGTGCCGATGGCCGTGGTGCCCGAGGCGCACGCGGTGCTGGTGACCAGGTTCGGGCCGCGGGCGCCCAGGTCGAGGCCGACCTCGCCGGCCGACATGTTGGGGACGGTGCGCGGCACGGAGAAGGGGTCGACCCGCCGGTGCCGCCCCTCGGCGACCTTGGGGACCTCGGTCAGATAGCTGGCCATGGCCGCCGTACCGGTGCCGACGACCACCCCCACCCGGCGGGCCGGCCACTCGGCGGGGACCAGGCCGGCCGCCGCGACCGCTTCCCGTGCCGCGAGCACCGCCATCACTGTGAACCGGTCCAGGCGGCCCGCGAGGCGGCGGCCGAGCAGGGCACCGGCGTCGAAGCCGGGGACCCGACAGCAGAAGTCGGTCGGGAGTCCGGCGAGCTCCGGGTCCGTGGCCGCGGTGGACAAACCGGCGAGCAGGCCGTTCCAGGTGGCGGCCGTGCCGATCCCCGCGGGGGTGATCAGCCCGATGCCGGTGATCACGACTTCGTTCATGGGGCGAGAGCGTAAGTCGAACGGGCCGGGCGCATGCGAGCCCGAATGCGGCTCATCCCAGGGGAATCGCCGTCTCACAGCGAAAGCGGGCGCCAGACCCTCACACGTTCGAGAAACCCGCCACCATGCACGCTCACCGATTCGAGTGAAATTCCGCGAACTTCTCATGGAAACCCGGAAACGTCTTCCGTACGCATCCGGGGTCGTCGAACGACATCCCCGGCGCCCTCAGCCCGGTCACCGCGAAGGACATGACGATGCGGTGGTCGCCGTACGACGTGATCTCCGTGCCGGCGACGGGAGCCGTACCGGGGTGGATCTCGATCCAGTCCGGCCCGGTCTCCACCCGTACGCCCAGCCGCCGGAGGTTCTCCGCGCAGGCGTCCAGGCGGTCGCACTCCTTGACGCGCGTGTTGGCGACGTCCTCGATGCGGACCGGGCCCGAGGCGAAGGGCGCGATCGCGGCGAGCGTCGGCATCGTGTCGGAGATGTCCCGCATGGTGACCGTGGCGCCGGTCAACTCCCCTGTACCCGTCACCGTGGTGGCGTCGCGGCCGACCTCCACCCGCGCCCCCATCCGCCGCAGTACGTCGACGAAGCCCAGGTCGCCTTGGAGCGCGCCCGTCCCCAGGCCCGGGACCGTCACCTCGCGGCCCGTCACGGCGGCCGCGGCGAAGAAGTAGCTCGCGGTGGAGGCGTCGGGCTCGATGGCGTAGGTGGTGGCGCGGTAGCCGCCGGGCTCGACGACGAAGACGTCGCCCTCCCGTCGTACGTCCGCGCCGAACGTCCGCATCATCGCGAGCGTGATCTCGACGTACGGCGCCGAGACCAGGTCCGTGACGGTGATCCGCAGGCCGTTGCGGGTCAGCGGGCCGAGCAACAGGAGGGCCGTCAGGTACTGGGAGGACTGACCCGCGTCGAGTGTCACGTCACCGCCCTCCACCCCCGACGCCGCGATCCGCAGCGGGTGGTGGCCCTCCGCCTCGTCGTGCCGCAGGTCGACGCCGAGGTCGCGCAGGGCGCGGGTCAGCGGGAGCAGCGGGCGGCGGCGCATCTGCGCGGAGGCGTCGAAGCGGTAGGTGCCGTGTCCGGCGGCGGCCAGGGTCGGCAGAAAACGGGCGGTGGTCGCGCCGTCCCGGCAGTACACGTCGGCGTCCGTGGCCGCCGGGCCCTGTGGGCGGCCGTCGACCTGCCAGGCGTGCGGGGTGCGGCCGACGCGGTAGCCGAGCCGGGTCAGGCCCTCCGCGAAGCCCTCCGTGTCGTCCGACCGGAGCGGCCGCAGGAGGGTGGTGACCCCGTCGGCCGCGGCTGCCAGGAAGAGCGCACGCGCGGTGATGGACTTGGAACCGGGAATGTCGACTACGGCCATGTCCTCATGCTGGCTCCCCGACCCGCTCCGGCGCCGGACCGTCCGCCAAATGGACCCGACCCTCGGCGTCGGCCCATCCCTCCCATTCGGCACACCCGCACCAACTTCTCTGAACCTCCGGAAACCGGGGAACCCCGGTGCGCGCCGGTTCGTCCAATCCGCATGCTGCCGGATGAGTCTCCGCAGTGCGGTGTCGGCCTCGCTGCTGGCTGCGATCGCTGACCACCCTCTCCGCCGCCTGCGGCCGGCAGCACGCCGTCACCGGCGCGCCCCCTCCAACTGCGCCGGTGACGGCCCCTCAGCGGGTTACTGTGCACACCCTTGACTGGAAGAAACTTCCCGGATATTCGTGACTCCTCGGAAGTTTCCTTCATGAGGGAAGGAGCGCACGTGCGCGACTCCAGCACGGGAAGCACCGCACACCGACTGTCCAGACGCACGGTTCTCGCCGCGACCGCGGGCGTCACCGCCGTGGTCGCCAACGGCGCCCGTGCGTATGCCGACGACCAGGCACTCCACGACAAGGGACTCCGCGACAAGGAACTGCTCGCCCTCCTCTCCCGTATGACGCTGGAGGAGAAGGTCGGCCAGCTCTTCGTGATGCGGGTGTACGGGCACTCGGCCACCGCTCCCGACCAGGCCGACATCGACACCAACCTGAAGGAGCTCGGCGTCAGGACGGCCGCCGAGCTGATCGCCAAGTACCGCGTCGGCGGGATCATCTACTTCACCTGGACGCACAACACCCGCGACCCGCACCAGATCGCCGCCCTCTCGAACGGCATCCAGTTGGCGTCCCTCGACCAGCCGCGCGGGCTGCCCGTCCTCATCTCCACCGACCAGGAGCACGGAGCGGTGACACGCGTGGGCAAGCCCGCGACGCTGTTCCCCGGCGCGATGGCGCTGGGGGCGGGCGGCTCGCGGGAGGACGCCCGTACGGTGGCGTGCCTCAGCGGCACGGAACTGCGCGCGCTCGGCATCCGCCAGGACTACTCCCCGGTCGCCGACGTGAACGTCGACCCGGCCAACCCGGTCATCGGCGTACGGTCCTTCGGCGCCGACCCGGACGCGGTGGCCGGGCTGGTGGCGGCCGAGGTGAAGGGGTATCAGAGCGCGGGCGTGGCGGCCACGTCCAAGCACTTCCCGGGGCACGGGGACACCGCCGTCGACAGCCACTCCGGCTTCCCGGTCATCACGCACAGCCGGGAGCTGTGGTCCGCCCTCGACGCCGTGCCCTTCCGGGCCGCGATCCGCGCCGGCATCGACTCGATCATGACCGCGCACATCATGGTCCCGGCGCTCGACCCGGCCGGTGACCCCGCCACCCTCTCCCACCCGATCCTCACCGGCATCCTGCGCGGAGAGCTCGGCTACGACGGGGTCGTGGTGACGGACGCGCTGGACATGAAGGGGGTCCGGACGAAATACGGCGACGACCGCGTCCCCGTGCTGGCGTTGAAGGCCGGTGTCGACCAGCTCCTCAACCCGCCGTCCATCGACGTCGCCTGGAACGCCGTTCTGAACGCGGTGCGCGGTGGCGAGCTCACCGAGGCCCGCCTCGACGAGTCCGTCCTGCGCGTCCTGCGCCTCAAGGCGAAGCTGGGCCTGCTGGAGAATCCGTACGTCACCGACCCCGGCGTCGACCGCGCGGTCGGCACCCCGGCGCACCGCACGGCGGCCGACCGGATCGCCGAGCGCACAACGACGCTGCTGGTCAACAAGGAAGGCCTGCTCCCGCTGTCACGGCGCACGCACAAGAACGTGCTCGTCGTGGGCGCCGACCCCGCCTCCCCCTCCGGCACCGACGGACCGCCCACCACCGTCCTCGCGAACGCCCTCACCGAGCTGGGTTTCGCGGCCACGGCGCTGTCCACCGGTACGGCGCCCTCCGCCGCGACCATCGACAAGGCGGTGGCGACGGCGGTGGCCGGGGGCGTGGACGCGGTGGTCGTGGGGACGTACAACGTGACGGCGACCGGCTCGCAGAAGACCCTTGTCGACCGGCTCGTCGCCACCGGCGTCCCGGTGGTCGCGATCGCGATCCGCAACCCGTACGACGTGGCTCACCTTCCCTCCGTGGGAGCCCACTTGGCCGCATACTCCTGGACGGACGTCGAACTGCGCGCGGCGGCACGGGTGATCGCGGGCAGGGTCCGGCCCCGCGGCAAGCTCCCCGTGCCGGTGCGACGGGCGGACGACCCGGCGCGGGTGCTGTATCCGATCGGGTACGGATTGACGTACTAGGCCCTACGTCGCACACCCCGCGCACCACCCCCAAAGGACGCAAAGCACCCCGGATGTCTGGCGTGTGCCCGTCGCAACGGGTCACGCTGGGCTGGGGTATCGGGGGGAAGCCATGCGAGCCAGCTCGTCGAGTCGGCGTTCCGTAGGGGTGGCGTGCGCGCTGCTGCTGGCCGTGGCCACGCTGACGGGATGTGACCGCTGGTCGAGCTCCGGGAGCGCCGAACCCAGCCCGGGGACGACGTCTACGCAGCCCTCCGGCTACGGCGCGGTGTTCCTCGCGGTCGACGAGTGCAGTTCCTTCGGGACGACCAGCTTCACCGAGGTGCCCTGCACCAGCGAACGGGCCGCCGCGCGCGTGATCGCCCGTTACGACGGCAAGGTCGCCGACGGGCCGCTGTGCCCCGCGACCACGGACTTCGTCCTGCACATCAGCGAGACCCGGCCCGCCTCGGACGAGAACGGCGACGGGGTCGTCCCCCAGGGCTACGCCTGCATGCGCAAACTGGAGCCCCCGCACCCCGGCGACCCCGGCGGTGGCGGCGGCCCCCGCACCATCGTCGGCGACTGTGTCTACGGCGCCGGCAGCGGGCAGGTCCGCGAGACCGCGTGCGACGGAAAGGGCAAGAAGCCCCCGGAGTACAAGGTGACGTCGGCGGTCGTCGATCGCGCCGAGTGCCCGTCGTCCACGGCCCTCTATGTCCAGCTGGGCGGCAAGAAGCCGGTGGGCTGCGCCCGCCCGGTGTAGTCGACGGGCGGGCGCCTCAGCAGAGAATCCAGCCCGAGCTCACCGAACCCGAGCCGACCGAGCCCGCGATACGGACGCAGCGGTGGCCCGCGTGGATGGTCACCGGGCCCGCGTTGCGCGCGAAACTGCCCTTGTCGACCACCGGTCGGCTGCCGCGCGCCTGCACGCTGATGGACATCGGCCGTTTGTTGGGCTGCTGCCTCTTGGGGATGGTCACCGCGCAGACGTAGCCGTCGCGCTTGTAGATCTCGACGGAGCCGGTCGAGAAGGCGAGCGTACGGACTTTGCGCCCCGAGCAGTTGCCGTCGGCTGCCTGCGCGCTGCCCGGGCTCACCAGCGCGAGCAGCCCGGACGCGGTCAGCACCGCCAGTCCGAGCACAAAGCGTCGACTCATCGCACCACCAAGGTCCACTGTCGTCCCTCCCCCGGTCATCAGCGTACTGGTGTACGGACGCAGGACGTACGTCGGATGGTTCCCTTCACCCGCCGGCCGTCCGACGGGGGAGAAGCGCGAGCACGCCGACGGGGTGCGGAGCGTCAGGCCGATGAAGCCACCGGCTCCTCCTGCTCCGGCGCCCCTACGAACGTCCTCCACAGCTCCGCGTAGCGGCCGTCCAGTTGGAGGAGTTCGTCGTGAGTGCCGTCCTCGGCGACCCGGCCGTGGTCCATGACCACGACCCGGTCGGCGCGGGCGGCCGTGGTCAGCCGGTGGGCGACGACCAGCGTCGTACGGCGGCCGGCGAGGCGGTCGGTGGCCTGGTTGACCAGGGCCTCCGTCGCCAGGTCCAGCGCCGCCGTGGCCTCGTCGAGGAGCAGGACGTCGGGGTCGACGAGTTCGGCGCGGGCCAACGCGATCAGCTGGCGCTGGCCGGCGGACAGGTTCCGGCCGCGCTCGGCGACCTCGTGGAGGTAGCCGCCGTCGAGCGTGGCGATCATGTCGTGGGCGCCGACCGCGCGGGCGGCGGCCTCCACCTCGGCGTCGGTGGCGTCGGGGCGGCCGTAGGCGATGGCGTCGCGGATCGTCCCCTGGAAGAGGTATGCCTCCTGGGGGACGACGCCGAGCCGGTGCCGGTACGAGGTCAGGTCGAGGGAGCGCAGATCCGTGCCGTCGACCGTCACCCGCCCGCCCGTGGGGTCGTAGAAGCGGGCGACCAGCTTCACCAGGGTCGACTTGCCCGCGCCGGTCTCGCCGACGAAGGCGACCGTCTGCCCGGCGGGGATGGCCAACGACACCCCGCTGAGCGCCTCCTCATCGTCGCCGTACGCGAAGTCGACGTCCTCGAAGGCGATGTCGCCGCGCAGGGACAGCACCTCCACCGGCTCGTCGGCCGCCTTCGTCGACGTCGGCTCCTGAAGCAGTTCCTGGATGCGGCCCAGCGAGACCGTGGCCTGCTGGTAGCCGTCGAAGACCTGGGAGAGCTGCTGCACGGGGGCGAAGAACAGGTCGATGTAGAGGAGGTAGGCGACCAGTGCGCCGGTCGTCAGGGTGCCCGCGTCGACCCGGTGCGCGCCCACGATCAGCACGGCCGCCGCGGCCACCGACGACAACAGCTGCACGAACGGGAAGTAGATCGAGATCAGCCACTGCCCGCGGATACGCGCCTTGCGGTAGCTGTCGCTGCCCTCCGCGAACCGCCGTCCGCCCGAGCGCTCGCGCCTGAACGCCTGCAGGATCAGCAGCCCGGAGACCGACTCCTGCAGATCGGCGTTGACCGCCGACACGCGTTCGCGGGCGAGTTCGTACGCCTTGACGCTGGCCCGGCGGAAGAAGAACGTGCCGATGACCAGCGGCGGGAGCGTCACGAAGACGACCATCGCCAGCTGTACGTCGATCACCAGCAGCGCGGCCATAATGCCGAAGAAGGTGACGACCGAGACGAACGCGGTGACCAGGCCCGTCTGGAGGAAGGTCGACAGCGCGTCGACGTCCGTCGTCATCCGGGTCATGATCCGACCCGTCAACTCCCGCTCGTAGTAGTCGAGTCCGAGCCGCTGGAGCTGCGCGAAGATCTTCAGACGGAGCGAGTAGAGCACCCGCTCGCCGGTCCGGCCCGTCATCCGGGTCTCGCCGATCTGCGCCGCCCACTGGACGAGCACGGTGACCAGCGCCAGCGCGGCGGCGGCCCACACCGCGCCGATCGCCATCCGGGTGACGCCCTGGTCGATGCCGTGCCGGATCAGCACCGGCAGCAGCAGGCTCATACCCGCGTCGACGGCCACAAGCCCCAGGCTGATGAGCAACGGGGGCCCGAAGCCGCGCAGCAGCCGGCGCAGTCCGTACGACTCCTCGGGCCGGACCGCGCGTGCCTCGTCGATGCCCGGGGTGTCGGTGGCCGCGGGCAGCGCCTCGACCAGGGCGAGGAGTTCGGGCGTGGCGGGCATGCCGGACAGGGCGTTGTCCTTGGGCTCGCGGTCGCCGGTCCACAGGTGGGGAGTGACCCCGCGCTCGGCGTCGAACTCGGCGTCCAGCTCGTCCCGTACGGAGGTGTCCTCCTGGGGTGCCGCGGGCTGGGCGTGGCCGGGCGAGACGCCGCCCAGCTCGTCCGGGTCGGTCAGGAGCCGGCGGTAGAGCGGGGAGCGCGCCTGGAGTTCCTCGTGTGTGCCGATGTCGGCGAGGCGGCCGCCGTCGAGGACGGCGATGCGGTCGGCGAGGTTCAGGGTGGAGCGGCGGTGGGCGATGAGAAGGGTGGTCCGGCCCTCCATGACGTGCGTCAGCGCCTCGTGGATCTCGTGCTCGACGCGGGCGTCCACGGCGGAGGTGGCGTCGTCGAGGACGAGCAGGCGCGGGTCGGTGAGGATGGCGCGGGCGAGGGCGACACGCTGGCGCTGCCCGCCGGAGAGGGTGAGTCCGTGCTCGCCGACCTTGGTGTCGTAGCCGTCCGGCAGCTCGGCGATGAAGCGGTCCGCCTGGGCGGCACGGGCGGCGGTCTCGATCTCCTCCTGGGTCGCCTCCGGGCGGCCGTAGGCGATGTTGGCGCGCACGGTGTCGGAGAAGAGGAAGGAGTCCTCGGGGACCAGTCCGATCGCGGCGCGCAGCGACTCGTGCGTCAGCTCGCGGACGTCGTGGCCGCCGATGAGGACCGCGCCGTGCGTCACGTCGTAGAAGCGGGGCATCAGGAGCGAGACCGTCGATTTGCCGGAGCCGGACGAACCGACCACGGCGAGGGTCTCGCCGGGCCGGATCTCGAAGCTCAGCCCGTCGAGAACCGGCCGCCCGTCCTCGTACGCGAAGGACACGTCGTCGAACTCGACGGTCGCGGGCGCGTCGGCGGGAAGGTTCTTCGTGCCGTCCTTGATCGACGGCTCGGTGTCGATGAGTTCGAGGACGCGCTCGGCGCCCGCGCGGGCCTGCTGCCCGACGGTCAGGACCACGGCGAGCATCCGTACGGGTCCGACGAGCTGGGAGAGGTACGAGGAGAACGCCACGAAGGTGCCGAGCGTGACCTGCCCGCGTACCGCGAGCCAGCCGCCCAGCGCGAGCATCGCGACCTGGCCGAGAGCGGGCACGGCCTGGAGGGCCGGGGTGTACTTGGCGTTGAGCCGGATGGTCCGCAACCGCCCCGCGAAGAGCCGCCGCCCGACCTCCCGGAGCTTCCCGGTCTCTTGTTCCTCCTGCCCGAAGCCCTTCACCACGCGTACGCCGCTGACGGCACCGTCGACCACACCCGCCACGGCGGCGGCCTGCGCCTGCGCGTACCAGGTGGCGGGGTGCAGCTTGGAGCGGCTGCGCTTGGCGACGAACCAGAGGGCGGGGGCGACGGCGAGCGCGACCAGGGTGAGGGGGAGGGAGAGCGAGGCCATGATCCCGAGGGAGATCAGGAAGAGCAGCACGTTCCCGATGGTCATCGGGAGCATGAAGAGCAGGCCCTGGATCAGCTGAAGGTCGCTCGTCGCCCGGCCGACGACCTGGCCGGTGGACAGCTCGTCCTGGCGCCGCCCGTCGAGCCGGGTGATCGTCTCGTACATCTCGGTCCGCAGGTCGTGCTGGACGTCGAGGGCGAGACGGCCGCCGTAGTAGCGGCGGATGTAGGTGAGGACGTAGACGAGGACGGCCGCGGCTATCAGCGCGCCCGCCCAGGGCGCCATGGCCTTGCTGTGGTTGCCGATGACATCGTCGATGATCACCTTGGTGATCAGCGGGACCACCGCCATCACGGCCATGCCTCCGAGCGAGGAGCCGAGCGCGAGCAGGACGTCCTTCGGGTACCGCCACGCGTACCCGGCCAGTCGCCGTGCCCAGCCGGGCGTCCCCTGCCCGGCCCCACCCTCTTCCACTGCCACGCCGGTGCCTTCCGTAGATCTCACTCCGCCGGAAGGCACCAACGCTGAACGAAGCGGATTTCATCCCTCCGCAATAATCAGCCGTTCACCGTGTGTGGCAGGCGGGCGAGCAGGGAGTACAGGCGGGTGGTCTGGACGACGTTCTGGTTGTCGTCGCTGACCAGGAGGAGCTTGAGACGACCGTCCGGGGTGCGGCCCGTGATGGTCAGGCCCTCGATGTTGTCGAGCAGGGGGTTGGGCTGGGGCTGCTTGGCCTGGGCGCCCAGTGAAGGACAGTTCACGAGATCGGCGAGCAGGGTCTTGCGGGCGAGCCCCACGCCGTCCTGGCCGGTGAGGGTGTCGATGTGGCTGGTGTCGGTGGCGTGGCGGAGGTCGGCGAGGTAGAGGCGGACCGTGTTGCCGAGGCCGGAGGTGAAGCCGCGCTCCAGAACGAGCAGGCGGCCGTCCGGGGTGGCCTGGGCCTCGGAGACGCCGAGGCCGGTGTCGGTGCGGTAGCCGTACTGGGCGGAGAGCCGGAAGTCGCTGTGCTCGGTGCCGCGCTCCCAGGTCTGGAAACGCACGATGCCGGTGGTGTCGCCGCTGAGGGCGCCCTCCATGGCGGCGAGCAGAGTATGTCCGCCGGGGAGGAGGGTGAGCCCCTCGAAGGTCTGGTTGGAGGTGGCGCGACCGGCGGGCGCGACCTTGAGCGCGTCCGGTACGGGGAGGCCCCCGACCAGGGTGCCGTCCCGCTCGTAGCGGCGTACGGACGGCTCGGTCTCGGAGGTGACGAGACGGGTGCCGGTGGGGGTCCCCCCGCTCGAGCGAAGCCGAGAGTGGGGGAGGTCGACGACCAGGCCCTCGGAGTCGAGCGCGGCGCCCTTCTCGTCGGTGAGGTTCACGACGCTCGTCGGCTTCAGCGTCTTCCGGTCCAGGGTGAAGAGGGAGGACCGGTCGGAGAGCGCGGCGATCCGACCGTCGCGGTCGACGGCGAGCGCGGAGAGGTTGCCGACGAAGGTGTTGTCGTACGTCGTCTTGTCGAGGGCGTCGGAGTAGCTCTCGATCGAGACGGCGGGCGAACAGGCGTTGGCGCTCGGGGCGGCGACAGGTCCGGCGACGGCAGGCCCGGCGGCGGTCAGGGAGGTGGCCGCCGCCAGGCCGGCGGTGACGGTGGCGAGTACGGATCTCAGGCGCATGCCGGTCACGGTAGGGCGACTCGGTGACGCGCGGGAGGCCGTCTCATGAAGCGTCAGCCCGCGGACGGCACCGCCGGGATCGCTTCCTGGGGGTTGCTCGTGGGCACGTACCGCTGCACGCTCGCGCTGCTCGTGGAGGTGGTCGGCACCAGGTCCTTGTGGATGGCCTTGGCGACGGCCTGGATGGTGTTGACGCCGTACTGCATGGTGCTGTTGCCGTGCGTGAGCACGGTGATCATGTAGTCGTGCCCCGCACCGTTGAAGGTGCCGACGCTGTGCACGCGCCAGCCGTGCGTGGAGCGTGACAGCCAGCCGTTCTTGACGTGCACGGCGACCGAGGAGGGTGCTCCGGCCGGGGTGCCCCAGCGCTGCGAGGAGATGACCTTGCTCATCAACTTCAGCTCGTAGGCACGGGCGTTGTCGCTCAGCACGGAGTTCTTGGCGGTGAGGAGCGCGAGCAGCTTCTGCTCGTCCCGGACGGTGATCTGGGTGAGACCCCAGTAGTTGTTGGCGCCCGGCTTGGTCTGGGTCATCCCGGCGGCGGTGAGGAAGCCCTTCACCTTGGTCACGCCGAGCTGCTTCCACAGCGTGCTGGTGGCGGCGTTGTCCGACTTGGTGATCATGGCCGTGGCGAGGCTCTGCTCACGGCTGGTCAGATACCGGTCGTGCTTCTTGGCGTCCCACAGCAGCGTGGCCAGCACGGTGACCTTGACGACGCTGGCGGAGTCGTAGGCGGTGGTGCTCCGCAGGGTGCAGGTGGTCTTCGTCGTCCGGTCGTAGAGACCGACGGCGACGGTGCCGGCGCGGCCCTTGAGCGCCGTGGTGATGTCCGTCTGCAGCTTGGTGGCCAGGCCCGCCTTGCTCGACGTACAGCTGACCTGCGGCGCCGTGGCGGCGGTGGCCGGTGCGGCAGCCGCCGCAAACGGCACGATCACCCCGGCACCGAGGCTCGCTGCGAGCACACGGGCACGCCGGGACATCCGGTGAGTCATGGAGGCTTCCCATCCCCTTGAACCGATACGAGCGCGCCCATGGCGCACCCGCCTCTCATGACTCGTTCGAGTGGCCGAAAGTTGTACGCGCGTTCTGCGGACGGGGGTACGGGAAGGCGGGCGACTCGGTCATACGGCACGCGAGGAAGCGGAGTTGCGCGGCGGTGGCCCTGTGGTCGGCCAACATGTCGGCCGCGTCGTCCAGGAGTTCGCCGCCATGCCGAGCCGCACGCTCTCGATGGTGTCGGCGACGCGGGAGAGGTAGCCCGCGCCGGACCATGGGAGCAGTCGCGCCGCTCTCCAAAATCCCGCACGGCCCCGCGCCGGTCTTCTCCGCCACCGATGGGTCGGCGTTCGTCACATCCGTCAAAGCGGCACGTACTCCAGCCGACCCGTACCGAGCGAGCCCACCACCCCCCGCGTCGGCACTACCTCCGCCGGAAACCGTGCGCAATCCCGCCCCCACCGCTCACAGGTCGCTCGTTTGAGTGCATGAGAGACAATCACCCCCCGACTGCTCACGTCTTTTTGCACAGTGGGTGCCATGAGCCCTGGATTCCCGTACGAGCGCAACCCTTACGGCACGGCCCAGGTGGTCTCCGTAGTGCGCGAACTCATGCGCACCGACGGCCTGGACGTGCCCCTCGCCGCCATCGCCCGCAGCTGTGGCACGTCACGTAACTTCCTTTACGCCAACTGGAAGTCCGCCTCCGCACTGCACCTGCGCGCGCTGAAGGCCGAACTCGCCCACGCCTTCGACGCGACGCACCGCACCCGCCCCAGCGACGGGACCGTTCCAGGGATCACCGACCACCTGACACAGGTTGTTCGCAGCATCCGCCGCCATCCGACCACAGCCGCCGTCGCCCGCTCCTCACCCAAGGCCTTCGCTACGGCGCACACAGCGACCGAGGGCCTTTTGGTACGGCTCGCGCTGGAACGGATCAGCGATCTGCTGCACCCGCTCGTCCCGAACGGCGGGATCTGGGGCGACCCCGCGCTGAACGCCGGCACCTGGAAGATCCTCTGGATCGCGCGCCCTGCCGCCCTCTGCCCCGAAGCAGTGGGCGACCAGCGCAGGGAAGACACCCTGGACGGTGCCTTCGCCGCATTGATGAGCGACGTGCTCGCCCCTTGGCTCTCCCAGCCGGACCGCGGTTAGGGCACGCCGTTCTCTTACCGGGATCTCATCCATCCACAGCTTGCCCCCAGGCAGACCACAGCCCCCGCCCATCGGCCGTATGCATGGTGCACTGGTGACATCTGCCACCGACCCACTGCCCCCGGCCCCCGGCCACTCCGTGGCCCCCGGCGCACCGAGCGTCGAGCCACCCCAGGGGCCGTCCCCCACGCCCACCGAGCCCACCGCACCGCGCTGGTCACTCCCCGCCCTGATCGCGATCATGGCGCTGGCCACCGCGTTGTACTCCTGGAACCTGTCCTCCTCCAGCCTGAACAGCTTCTACAGCGCCGCCGTGCTCAGTGGCACGCACAGCTGGAAGGCGTGGTTCTTCGGCTCGCTGGACGCGGGCAACTTCATGACCGTCGACAAGCCGCCACTCGTTCTCATGGTCATGGGCCTGTTCTGCCGTGTCTTCGGCTTCGGCACCTGGCAGATGATGCTGCCACTGATCGCCGCCGCGGTCGGCACGATCTGGATCCTGCACACGTCGGTGAAGCGGGTGTTCGGGCACGCGGCCGCCGCCATCGCCGCACTGGTGCTCGCGCTCACCCCGATCACCGTCGCGATCAACCGTGACAACAACCCCGACTCGCTGCTGGTGCTGCTGATGGTCGGGGGCGCGGCTCTGGCGCTACGCGCCGGCCGCGACGGCAAACTGGTGCCGCTGCTCGGCTCCGCGGTGTGCTTCGGACTCGCCTTCAACACCAAGATGCTCCAGGGCTACATCGCCCTGCCCGCCGTGTTCGCCATGTACCTGTACGCGGCCCGCCTCCCCCTGGTGAAGCGGATCATCAACCTGCTGCTCGCGGGCGTGGCCCTGGCCGTCTCCAGCTTCTGGTGGGCGGCGGCCGTGTCCCTGGTGCCGGCTTCCGAACGGCCGTACATCGGCGGCTCGACCGACGGCACCGCCTGGAACCTGATCATGGGCTACAACGGCCTGGGCCGGGTCTTCGGCGGCGACGGCAACGGCGGCGGTGGGGGTGGGGGTGGCGGTGGCGCCAACTTCGCCGGTACCGCCGGTCTCGGCCGGATGTTCAACGACATCCTCGGCGGCCAGATCTCCTGGCTGCTGCCCTTCGCCGCGATCGCCCTCGTCGGCGGTCTGATCCTGCGCGGCCGCGCCCCGCGCACCGACCTCACCCGCGCCGCGCTGATCCTCTGGGGCGGCTGGACCCTCTTCCACTACCTGACCTTCGCCATGGCCGAAGGCACCATGCACCCGTACTACACGACCGCGCTCGCCCCCGGTATCGCGGCCCTGTGCGGAGGCGGCGGGGTCATGCTGCTGCGGGCCTTCCGGGACGACAAGAGGTGGGTGTGGGTGCTGCCCGTCGCCCTGGGCGCCACCGGCATCTGGTCGATCGTGCTGCTGCGCCGGGCCTCCGGCTGGAACACCTGGCTGTGGCCGACGATCGCCGTGCTCATGGCGCTGGCGATTGCGGGGCTGCTGGTCTTCCGCTCCGGTCGGCGCGTACAGCTGTTCACGGCCTCGGTGGCCGCCGCGGTCGTCGCGTCCCTCGCGGGGCCGACCGCGTACGCCGCGTCCGTACCCTCGGGCTCGGGCGGCGGCATGGGCGGCACCAACCCGACCGCCGGTCCGACCACGGGCAACGGCATGGGCGGACCCGGTGGCGGAGGGAACCGCGCGGGCGGCTTCCCCGGCGGCAACGGCGGGGGCGAGATGCCCGGCGGCCAGCAGGGTGGCCAGCAACAGGGCGGCCAGAACGGTCAGACAGGTACGCCGCCGAACGGAGCCCCCAGTGGCGCGCCCACCGGTGGGATGCCGGGCGGCCAGGAGGACGGTCAGCAGCAGGGCGGCGAGGCCATGGGTACTCCCCCGGGTGGTACCGGTACCGGTGGTGACCAGGGCACCGGTGGCGGCGCGACGCGCGGCGGCTTCGGCGGTGGCGGCATGGGCCGCGGCATGGGCGGCGGCGCCGACAGTGAGCTGGTCACGTACCTGAAGAAGCACCGGGACGGCGCCAAGTGGCTGCTCGCGGTGTCCAGTTCGCAGAGCGCCGCGCAGCTGATCGTCAGCACCGGGCAGCCCGTGATCTCCATGTGGGGCTGGTCCGGCACCGACAAGGCGATGACGCTCGCCAAGCTCAAGGAGCTCGTGAAGAAGGGCGAGTTGCACTACATCCAGCTCGGCGGAGGCATGGGCGGAGGCGGCGGCATGGGCCAGGGCGGCTCCGACAGCGTCAGCTCGGAGGTCACGGCCTGGGTGCAGAAGCACGCGACGGTGGTGAAGGAGAGCGCGTACAGCAAGAGCACCTCCACCTCGTCGACCTCCAAGACCTCGGCCAAGACCTCGACCAAGACCTCGACTGAGTCCGACTCGCAGGCGCAGAGCGGCCAGACGTCCGCGCTCTACCGCCTGGACCCCTCCGACCTGAACTGACCGACTCCCCTCAGGGCCCCTGACCGACTCCCCGTCGGGCAGGGGCCTTTTGGTGTGTCACATCGCGGGCAGAGCAAGCGACTTGCCGGTTTCCGACACGCAACCGACACGTCCTGTTCATTCCCTGAAACGCATGTCCATGTCACGCTCCGGTGCCCGCTCATTCAACCCGCGTAGAACGGACGCCCCCACCATGCCCGCCACGCACATACGCCGCTGGAAGACGCTGGCACTGACGACCTCAGCCCTCCTGGTAGGCCTCACCCTGCCGACGATGACCGCAACTCCCGCGAGCGCCACGACGACCGCGTACGACAGCACGTACTACAAGAACGCGGTCGGGAAGACCGGCAGCAGCCTGAAGTCCTCGCTGCACACGATCATCAGCAGCCAGTCGAAGATCTCGTACTCCGCGGTCTGGGACGCGCTGAAGGTCACCGACCAGGACCCGAACAACAGCAACAACGTGATCCTGCTGTACAGCGGCGCCTCGCGCGCCAAGTCCCTCAACGGCGGAGACACGGGCGACTGGAACCGCGAGCACGTGTGGGCCAAGTCCCACGGCGACTTCGGCGAGGTGACCGGCCCGGGCACGGACCTGCACCACCTGCGTCCCGCGGACGTCCAGGTCAACAGCATCCGTGGCAACAAGGACTTCGACGACGGCGGCAGCGCGGTCAGCGGCGGGGGCGGCAGCCTCACCGACTCCGACTCGTTCGAGCCGCGCGACGCGGACAAGGGCGACGTGGCCCGCATGATCCTCTACATGGCGGTGCGCTACGACGGCGGCGACGGCTTCGCCGACCTCGAGCCCAACGAGAAGGTGGACAACGGAAGCAACCCGTACATCGGCAAGCTCTCCGTGCTCAAGGAGTGGAACGACGAGGACCCGCCGAGCGCCTTCGAGGAGAAGCGCAACCAGGTCATCTACGACACCTACCAGCACAACCGCAACCCGTTCATCGACCACCCGGAGTGGGTCGACGCGATCTGGTAGACGGCCGCGCACGGGTTGGACTCTCGATGGAACTCCCGGTACGTCACCGGGAGTTCTGTCACATCCCCCGTCGTAGCGCCGGCATCGGCGCCTACGCCCACCCAGCCGAGACGGGGAGGTCAGTCCAGGTCCGCCTGCCACAGGTCGGGGCCGAACACCTCGTACTGGACGTCGCGGGCCCCGACGCCCCGTTCGAGCAGCCTGCTGCGCACCGCCTGCATGAACGGCAGCGGGCCGCACAAGTAGTACAGGGCGTCCTCCGGCAGGTCGACAGCCGCCGGGTCCATCATCCCCGCGAAGACCCCGTTCACCGGCTCCATGCTCTCGACGCCCTTCTCGTACCAGACGTACAGCTCCGCGTGCCGCAATTCCAGGACGTCGCTCATCACCTGGCGACGCAGGGGGAAGGAGGCCTCGTCGAGATCGGCGTGGAGCAGCGTGATGTGCAGCCCGGACCCCGCCTTGGCGAGGTGCGAGAGCATCCCGGCGATCGGGGAGATCCCGATGCCCGCGGTGGCGAACACCACCGGCCGTCCCGCGTCGTCGAGCACGACGTCGCCGTAGGGCAGCGAGAGCGTCAGCACGTCGCCCACGTCCACCGAGTCGTGCAGGAGCGTCGACATCTCGCCGTCGGGCTCTCCGTCGGCGCCCTGAACCCGCTTGACCGAGAACTGACGGTGCTCCCCGTCGTCGGCCCGCGTCAGACTGTACTGGCGGGGCTGGCGCACCCCGTCCGGCATCGTCATCCGTACCGTGACGTACTGGCCGGGCAGCGAGGTCTTCACCAGGCGGTCGTCGATCCGCTTGACGACGAAGGTCACGACGTCGTGGGTCTCCCGGATCTTCTTCTCCACCTCCCACTGCCGCCACACCGTCTCCGGCCTGACCCCGCGCGCGCTGTAGAGGCCGCGTTCCTGGTTGATCAGGGCGTTGGCCATCAGCCAGTAGACCTCGTCCCAGGCCGCGGCGACCTCCGGAGTGACCGCCTCGCCCAGGACGTCGGCGATCGCCCACATCAGATTGTCGTGGACGATCTGGTACTGATCGGGACGGATGCCGAGGGACGCATGCTTGTGCGCGATCCGCGAGAGCAGATGCTCCGGAAGCTGCTCCGGTGTTGCCACCAGTCCACTCGCGAACGCCGCCACCGATCCGGCCAGCGCCTTCTGCTGCTCCCCGTGGGCCTGGTTGGCACGGTTGAAGATGCCGTCCAGGAGTTCGGGGTGCTCGGTGAACATGTGCCGGTAGAAACGCTGGGCGATTTCTCCGATGTGCTCGGCGACGACCGGTAGCGTCGCTGTGACGACCGGCCGCGACGTGTCTGAGAGCATGACCAGTTCCTCCGCTGAGGATGTGCGGGGACTGACGGGGGTGCCGGGACCCCCTGGCGGTCCGCGACGAGGCCGATCCAGGGCCTGGCAGCCCTTGCCCGCAGGTGGCTGGATGCCGCGGCCAGGATCTGGGGGATCTCCCTCCAGGTTATGGCGACCCTCATGGCCGGGCTACTCGGCCGGTTCTGCCGGCCTCCGCGCACGGGGCGGCCCGGGCCGCCTCCACACGTTCGCGTCGACCTCAGAGGTGGGTGGGCGCGAACATCCGCAGCACCGCCGGGAGTAGCACCACGGACGGGCCGGGGCTCGCGAAGGCCTTCGACAGGTCCTCCTCCAGCGTCTCGGGGGTCGTACGGACCCCTGGGACGCCGAAGGACTCGGCCAGGGCCACGTAGTCGGGGCGGACCAGCTCCGTCGCCGTGGGCCGGCCGAAGGCGTCGGTCATGTACTCGCGCAGGATGCCGTAGCCGCCGTCGTCGATGATCAGCCAGGTGACGTTCAGGTCGTGCTGCCTCGCCGTGGCCAGTTCCGCGATCGAATACAACGCGCCGCCGTCGCCGGAGACCGCGAGGACCGGGCGGGTGGGATCGGCCGCCGCCGCGCCGATGGCCGCCGGGAAGCCGTAGCCGAGGCCGCCCGCGCCCTGGGCGGAGTGCATGGTGTTCTTCCCGCGCGGGTCGAAGGCGGACCACGCCCAGTACGCCAGGATGGTCATGTCCCAGAAGGACGGGGAGGTGGACGGGAGGGCCCGGCGGACGGACGCCAGCACTTCCTGTTCCAGGGTGAGTTCCTGTGCGGCGATACGCTCCCCCACCCGGTCGAGCAGCACGCGGACGCGGTCCGCCGCCGCCGGGTCGGGGCGGTCCTCGACGGTCTCCAGGAGCGCGGAGAGCGCGAGCCTGGCGTCCGCGTGGATGCCGATCGCCGGGTGGTTGGACTCCAGCTTGCCGAGGTCGGCCTCGATCTGGATGACCCGGCCGCGGGGCTTGAACGTGTGGTAGTTCGAGGACAGTTCGCCGAGGCCGGAGCCGACGACCAGGAGGACGTCCGCGTCCTCCAGGAAGTCCGTGGTGTGCCGGTCCTCCAGCCAGGACTGGAGCGAGAGCGGGTGGGTCCAGGGGAAGGCGCCCTTGCCGCCGAAGGTGGTGACGACCGGCGCGTTCAGCTTCTCCGCCAGCGACTTCAGCTTGCCGGACGCGTCCGACCGTACGACCCCGCCGCCCGCGATGATCGCGGGGCGGGCCGCCGTGGACAGCAAGTGGGCCGCCAGCGCGGTCAGTTCGGGGCGCGGGACCACGTCCTCCGGGGTCGCGTCCATCGCCGTGACCTGCGGCAGGTGGGTCTCGGCGAGCAGGACGTCCTGCGGGATCTCCACCCAGACCGGGCCGTGCGGGGCGGTCAGGGCCGACTCCCAGGCCGCCGCGATCGCGGAGGGGATCTGCGACTGCGTACGGACCGTGTGGACGGACTTGACGACACCCCTGAACGACGCCTGCTGGTCAGGGAGTTCGTGCAGATAGCCGTGGCGTCCGCCGCCCAGTCCCGCGGTGGGGATCTGGCTGCTGATGGCGAGGACGGGGGCGGAGGCCGCGGCGGCCTCCTGGAGCGCGGCCAGGGAGGTCAGCGCTCCCGGGCCGGTGGAGAGCAGCAGGGGCGCCGCCTCACCAGTGATGCGGCCGTACGCGTCGGCCGCGAACCCCGCGTTGTTCTCCACCCGCAGGCCGATGTACTGCAACGAGGAGCGGCGCAGGGCGTCGAACATGCCAAGGGCGTGCTGGCCGGGCAGGCCGAAGACGGTCGTGGCGCCGAGACCGGAGAGGGTCTCCACGACCAGGTCTCCGCCGTTGCGGCCGGGGGGCGGATTCAGCGCGGCCTCCGTCTGTGCCGCCGACGGACGGAGCACCAGGTCGTGGTCGTGAGTCACTTGTTCCCGGCCTCCTGAGCCCTGGCCGCCGCGATCTGGCGGGACATGATCGTCGTCAGTTCGTACGCCGTGTGGGACGCGGCCACCGCCGTGATCTCGGCGTGGTCGTACGCGGGCGCGACCTCGACCACGTCCGCGGAGACCAGGTTGCAGGAGGACAGTCCGCGCAGGATCTCCAGCAGCTCGCGGGAGGTCATGCCGCCGGCCTCCGGCGTGCCCGTGCCGGGGGCGTGCGCCGGGTCGAGGCAGTCGATGTCGATGGAGATGTACAGCGGGCGGTCACCGATGCGCTGGCGCAGCTGGTCGGCGACCTCGTCCGCGCCACGCCGGTAGATGTCGGCGGACGTGACGATGCCGAAGCCCATCTTCTCGTCGTCCGTGAGGTCCTGCTTGCCGTACAGCGGGCCGCGGGTGCCGACGTGGGAGAGGGCGGAGGTGTCGAGGATGCCCTCCTCGACGGCCCGGCGGAACGGGGTGCCGTGCGTGTACTCGGCGCCGAAGTAGGTGTCCCAGGTGTCGAGGTGCGCGTCGAAGTGGAGCAGGGCCACCGGGCCGTGCTTCTTGGCGACGGAGCGCAGGAGCGGGAGGGCGATGGTGTGGTCGCCGCCCAGCGTCATCAGGCGGGCACCCGTGCCGAGCAGCTCGTCGGCCGCGGCCTCGACCGCCTCGACGGCCTCGTTGATGTTGAACGGGTTCGCCGCGATGTCACCGGCGTCGGCGACCTGGGCGAGGGCGAAGGGGGAGGCGTCCTGCGCCGGGTTGTACGGGCGCAGCAGGCGGGAGGCCTCACGGATGGCGTTGCCGCCGAAGCGGGCGCCCGGCCGGTAGGAGACCCCGGAGTCGAAGGGCACGCCGACCACGGCGACGTCGGCGCTGCCGACCTCGTCGAGGCGCGGCAGCCGGGCGAAGGTCGCGGGGCCCGCGTACCGCGGGACGCGGGACGAGTCGACGGGGCCGCGTGGCTGGCTGCCGCCTGCTGCCGGGTACTCGGTGCTGCTCATCGTCGGACTCCTCCAGGTGGTACGGGTGATGCGTGATACGGGTGATGCGTCGTACAGGTGATGCGTCGTACAGGTGGTGCTTTTCCAGTGTCGCGGACCCCACTGACCGGGGGCCGCCCGGCCCGGACGCCGTGTGGCGGCCGGGCCGAAGTTCTTCGGGGGCTGGGGGTGCGGCGGCTAGGCGCCCACGGTCGCCGCCTCCGCCGCGGCCTCGGCATTCGCGCCGTGCCCGGCCAGCCGCTCGCGCCAGGCGGCCAGGACCGCCGGGTCGGTCGCGGGTGTGGCCAGGGAGACGATCACGTACGCGACCAGCGAGGAAAGCAGCCCGTAGTAGACGGGCTCGTTCGCAAGGATGCCGTACGTCGCCATCAGCCCGATGACCGCGAGCCCGCCGACGACGACGGAGGCGAGCGCGCCGTGCACGGTCCCGCGCTTCCACAGCAGTCCGCCGAGGATCGGGACGAGCAGACCGCCGACGAGCAGGTTGTACGCGACGGTCAGCGCCTCGACGACGTTGTTGAGGGCGATGGCGGTACAGATCACGGCGATGCCCATGACCAGGATGAAGACACGGTTCCCCTTGACCTCGTCGTGCGCCTCGCCGTCACGCACCTCGCCGTCGCGCCGTACGGCCCCGCGCAGCTTGGCCCAGATGTCGTTGTTGGCGACGGTGGCGCAGGCGATGAGGGCGCCGGATGACGTGGACATCACGGCGGCGAGGGCGGCGGCGAGCACGAGGCCCCGAACGCCGACCGGGAGTTCGTCCTTGACGATGGTCGCGAAGGCGGTGTCGGCGCTGGGCAGCGTCGGGTAGAGCACCTTGGCCGCCGTGCCGATGACGGCGCCGGCGAGGGCGTACACCAGGCAGTAGGTGCCGGCGACGGTGCCGCCCCACTTGGCGGTCCTGTCGCCGCGGGCGGTGAACACGCGCTGCCAGATGTCCTGGCCGATGAGCATGCCGAAGGTGTAGATCAGCACGTAGGTGAAGATCGTCTCGCCGCCGATGCCCAGCGGGTCGAAGTACTCCGTGGGCAGCTTGGCCTTCATCTCGCTGAACCCACCGGCCTTGATCACCGCGATGGGGAGCAGGAGCAGCAGCACACCGACGGTCTTCACGACGAACTGCACCATGTCGGTGAGGGTGATCGACCACATGCCGCCGAGCGTGGAGTACGCGACGACGATGGAGCCGCCGATGATGATCGCGAGTGTCCGGTTCATGTCGAAGAGGACGTCGAAGATGGTGGCGTACGCGATGGTCGAGGTGACCGCGAGCATCAGGGTGTACGCCCACATGACGACACCGGAGATGACACCGGCCCGGCCGCCGTAGCGGAGGTCGAGCATCTCGGAGACGGTGTAGACCTTCAGGCGGGCGATGCGGGCGGAGAAGAAGACGGAGAGGGCGAGGAGCCCGAGGCCGATGGTGAACACCATCCAGGCGCCGGAGAGCCCGTACTGGTATCCGAGCCCGACGCCGCCGATGGTGGACGCGCCGCCGAGGACGATCGCGGCCATGGTCCCGGAGTACATCGCGGGGCCCAGGCGCCGCCCGGCCACCAGGAAATCACTCTTCGACTTGGCGCGGCGCATGCCCCACCAGCCCATGGCCAGCATGCCGGCCAGATAGACGACGATCACTGTGTAGTCGACGGCCATAGGGGGCCCTCCTTCGCGCACTCGTCGGTGGCGTGTCGTGCAGATGGACGTGGGGACGCGGGCCGGGCGAGCGATACCCGGCCGGGAGTCCGGCAGCTGATCGCGGGGACATACGCCCGTACCCGCGGCTGCCGACGGCACTGACCTTAGGTGGCCGGAAGATGACTCTGAAGTGTACGTTTCATCCATTGCAGCCGATCCGGATGGAGGGAACGTCCACCGTGTCGGACACATCCGCCACACCAGTCCCGCCCACCCCACCGGTCCCACTGTCCGCACTCCTGGCCCGGGAGGATCTCGGCCTGCGCCACATCGCGGGCCCCTCCGACCTGGACACGGTGATCCACTGGGCGCACACGTCGGAGATGGCGGACCCGTACCCGTATCTGCTGGGCGGTGAGCTGCTGCTGACCGCCGGGGTGCACATCCCGGAGGCGGCGGGCTCGGGCACGTACTTCGACGACTACGTCTCCCGGATCGTGGCGGCGGGCGGTGCGGCGCTCGGCTTCGGCCTGGCGCCGGTGCACGACACGGTCCCGCGCGCCCTGGTCGCGGCCTGCGACACCTACGGCCTGCCCCTGCTGGAGGTCCCGCCCCAGACCACCTTCTCGGGCGTGGCCCGCGCGGTGTGGCAGCTGATGGCGCAGGCCCGACTGGCGGAGCTGCGGCGCGTCACGGAGGCCCAGCAGAGCCTGGCGGCCGCCGCGGCGCGCCCGGACCCGGTGGCGGCGGTGCTGCGGCGGCTGGCCCAGCGGGTGAGCGGCTGGGCGGTGCTGTACGGCCCGGAGGGCGCGGAGCTGGCCCGGGCGGGGAGAACACCGGAGGACGGCCCCGTGACCGCCCTCGGCGCCCTGGCCGCCGTCGTACGCCCCGGGGCAACCCAGACCGCAGGCCCCCAGGATCCCACCCCTTCCCCCACTCCCACCCCCTCCTCCGCCACCGACACCGTGGGCGGCACCCACCTCGCCGCGTACGCCCTCGGCGGCGGACGGGGCTTCGTCCTCGGGGTCGCGGCGCCGCGCCGGGACCCCGGGGACCACACCATCGCCTCCGTCGCGGCCGTCCTCCTCTCCCTCCTCACCGGGGAGCAGCAGAGCGGGAGCGGCGCGGCGCGCTCGGCGGCGCTCGTACGCCTCCTGCTGGGCGCCACGCCCGAGGACGTGGCCCCGCTGCTCGGCGGGGACCGGTGGACCGTCGTGCACGCCCGCCCAACGGCAGACGGCCCGGCGCCGGACGCCGTCGCCGCGTCCGCGCTGGGGGCGGCGCTGGGCTCCGTGCTCATCGACACCGGCGGGGGTGTCGTACGCGTCCTCGTCCCCGGCGACCGCGAGCCGACCGCGCAGGAGGGCTGGATCTGCGGGGTCAGCGCGGCGGTCGGCCCGCACGAGTGGGCGTCCGCCGACGCGCAGGCGGCCCGCGCCCTGGCCCGCGCCCGGGCGACCCGCACGCCCCTCGTCCGCCACGGTGAGCGCCCCGCCCTGGCGGACCTTGTGCCCCCGGCCGACGCCGAGGCCCACGCCCGCGCCCTTCTCGCGCCCATCGCCGCGACCCCCGCCCTCACCGAGACCCTCCGCACTTGGCTATCCCTGCACGGCAGTTGGGACCGCACGGCCGTCGCCCTCGCCGTCCACCGCAACACCGTCCGCCAACGCATCGCACGGTGTGCGGCGTTGCTGGAGGCGGACCTCGACGACGCGGACGTACGGATGGAGTTGTGGTTCGCGTTGCGGGAGGGGTGAGCCGGTACCGCCGAAGTCCCGGTACCCCCCGAGTGACCCATGTCCCAGCGCTCGGGACACCCGCCCCCCGAACGGAGCGCCCCGGCACAATGGGAGGCATGCCGATATCCGGGACCCCCAGCCGCGCCGAGCTTGTCGACCACCTCGTCAGGACCCGTATCGCGGGCGACGTCGCCACGCCCCGCGAGAACAACCTCTCCCACTACCGCAAGCTCGCGAACGGCGACCGCAACTTCTGGCTCGGCCTGGAGCTCGGCGACCGTTGGAGCGACGAGCAGGACGTCCTCGCGGTGATGGCGGAGCGCTGCGGCGTGAACGACGACCCGGAGTACCGCTACGGCCAGGACACCATCGACCCCGAGCTGACCGTCGACGCGCTGGACCGGATGGCGGCGCGGTTGCGCAAGGCGGCGGAGAGTGAGCAGCGGGTGCTGTTCGCCACCGGCCATCCCGGTGGACTCCTCGACGTGCACCGCGCGACCGCCGCCGCGCTGCGCGGCGCCGGCTGCGAGATCGTCGTCATCCCGGACGGGCTGCAGACGGACGAGGGGTACGTCATGCAGTTCGCGGACGTGGCGGTGCTCGAACACGGCGCCACGTTGTGGCACACCCACTCGGGCGAGCCGATGCGCGCGATCCTCAAGGGCCTGGAGGGCGCGGGCAGCCCCCTGCCCGACCTGGTCGTCGCCGACCACGGCTGGGCCGGCTGCGCGGGCCAGCTCGGCATCGACTCCGTCGGCTACGCGGACTGCAACGACCCCGCGCTGTTCCTCGCCGAGTCCGAGGGCACGGTCCAGGTGACGGTGCCTCTGGACGACCACGTCACGAGCCCCCGGCTCTACGACCCGATGACGGCGTACCTGCTGTCCGCGGCGGGTCTGTAACCGGTTCTTCGCCCCCGCCGCCCCTACCCGTCCCGTCCCGACCTGGGGGCTTCGCCCCCGGACCCCGGGGTCCGTTTTCGGCTACGGGTGGGTGGGGGCCGTTCGCGCAGCGCCCCTGGCGGGGTGCGGGGGCGGAGCCCCTGGGGGTGGGACGGGTACGGGCGGCGGGGGCGCAACGGCCCGTCACGGCCGCGGGTCCAGGCCCTCCTCGCGGCGCTGGGCACGCCCGGGCGTCGGGTCGAGGTACACCCGGCTCACCACGGGGAACACCTCGCGCAGCCGCTGCTCCGCCTGTTCGCAGGCCCACTCGATCTGCCCTGCCGTCGACACGTCCCGGAAGTCGACCTTCGCCGCGACCAACGCCTCGCGCGGCCCCTGCACCAGCGTCGTCAGCTCCAGTACGGCCTCCACGTGCTCCACGGCCAGCAGTTCGGCCCGAATCCGCTCCCGCACCGACTGGGGAAGCGGGCGGCCGATCAACAGCTCCGCGTTGGAACGGCCGAGGACCCAGGCGACGTACAGCAGGAGTATCCCGATGAGCAGGGACGCGATGCCGTCCCAGACGCCCGAGCCGGTGAGCTGCCCGCCGAGCAGACCGCCCGCGGCGAGGACCAGCCCGATCAGCGCGGCCGAGTCCTCCAGCACCACGGCCTTCACCGCGGTGTCCGGGGTGTACCGGAGGTAGCGCTTGAAGGACGCCCCGACCCGCTCCGCCTCGCCGCGCGCCTGGCGTAGGCCGGTGCGCAGCGAGTAGCCCTCCAGGACGAAGGCGACCGCGAGGACGATGTACGAGATGAGAGGGTCGCCCAGTTCCTCGCCCGCTGCGAGGGTGTGGATGCCGTCGTACATCGAGAAGACCGCACCGCCGACGAAGGTGGCGACGGCGGCGAGCAACGCCCAGATGTACCGTTCGGGGCCGTAGCCCAGCGGGTGTTCCTCGTCGGCGGGCTTCTCGCTGCGTTTCAGCGCGGTCAGCAGCAGCACCTCGGTGACCGTGTCGGCCACCGAGTGCGCGGCCTCGGACAGCATCGCGCTCGATCCGCTGATGACGCCCGCGACCGCCTTGGCCACCGCGATCCCGAGATTGGCGAGGGCGGCGACGACCACCGTGGCGGTGCTCTCGCCGCCGCCGTCCTCCTGTGCGACTTCCGCTTCAGTCGTGACCATGCCCCAGTCTTACCGGGCTACCGGGGAATGCGGACCACGCCCTCCTGGATCACCGAAATGGCCAGCCGGCCGTCCTGCGTGTAGATGCGGGCCTGACCCAGGCCCCGGCCGCCGGAGGCCGACGGCGACTCCTGGTCGTACAGCAGCCATTCGTCGGCGCGGAACGGGCGGTGGAACCACATCGCGTGGTCCAGCGAGGCCCCGACGACGTCTCCGGTCACCCAGCCGCCGCGTCCGTGCGCGAGCAGGATGGAGTCGAGGAGCGTCATGTCGGAGACGTACGTGGCGAGGACGACGTGCAGGAGGGGATCGTCGGCCAGTTTGCCGTTGGTGCGGAACCACACCTGGGAGTGCGGTTCGCGGGGCTCGCCGACGCTGCCGTACGGCGGCGCGTCGACGTAGCGCAGGTCGACGGACTCGCGTGATTCGAGGAGGCGCTCCACGACGACGGGGTCCTTGATGACGTCGGCGTACAGCGGCAGCAGTTCGGCGGCCGTGGGCAGCGTCTCCGGGTCGGGCGCGGGCGGCATCGCCGCCTGGTGCTCCATGCCCTCCTCGTACGTCTGGAAGGACGCGGAGAGGTGGAAGATCGGCTGTCCGTGCTGGACGGCGACGACCCGGCGGGTGGTGAAGGAACGGCCGTCCCTGATGCGGTCCACCGAGTACACGATGGGCGCGCCGGGGTCCCCCGCACGCAGGAAGTACGCGTGCAGGGAGTGCGCGAACCGGTCCTGGGGGACCGTGCGCCCCGCGGCGACCAGCGCCTGGGCCGCCACCTGCCCGCCGAAGACGCGCGGGACGACGGCGGACTGGGACCGGCCGCGGAAGATGTTCTCCTCGATCCGCTCGAGGTCGAGCAGATCGAGGAGAGACTGAAGTGCCTGACTCATGGTGTCAGTTGTACCGTGCAGTAATTTCGCCGGCCTTACGAGCCCGTGTCGCGGGCCAGGTCACAGACCCATGTCCTTCGCGATGATCATCTTCATGACCTCGCTGGTGCCGCCGTAGATGCGGTTGACGCGGTTGTCCGCGTACAGGCGGGCGATCGGGTACTCGTTCATGAAGCCGTAGCCACCGTGCAGCTGGAGGCAGCGGTCGATGACGCGGTGCGCGACCTCGGTGCAGAACAGCTTGGCGCTGGCGGCCTCGGCCGGGGACAACTCGCCCGCGTCGAGGGCCTCCAGGGCGCGGTCGACCACGGCCTGCGCGGCGTCCACCTCGGCCTGGCAGGCGGCCAGCTCGAACTTGGTGTTCTGGAAGTGGGCGACCGGCTTGCCGAAGACGGTGCGCTCCTGGACGTACTCCTTGGCGAACCGGACGGCCGCCGCGGCCTGCGCGTACGCGCCGAAGGCGATGCCCCAGCGCTCGGAGGGCAGGTTGCCGCCGAGGTAGTAGAAGCCCTTGTTCTCCTCGCCGAGCAGGTCCTCGACCGGCACCTTCACATCGACGAACGCCAGCTCGGCGGTGTCGGAGGTCTTCAGGCCGAGCTTGTCGAGCTTGCGGCCGACGGAGTAGCCCTCGGACTTGGTGTCCACGGCGAACAGGGAGATGCCGAAGCGGCGGTCCTCGGCCGTCGGCGCGGAGGTGCGGGCGCAGACGATGACACGGTCGGCGTGCACGCCACCGGTGATGAAGGTCTTGGCGCCGTTGAGGACGTAGTGCGTGCCGTCCTCGGAGAGCTTCGCGGTGGTCTTCATGCCCGCGAGGTCGGAACCGGTGCCCGGCTCGGTCATCGCGAGGGCCCACATCTCCTCACCGGAGACGAACTTCGGCAGCCACTTCTTCTTCTGCTCGTCGGTGGCCAGCATCTTTATGTACGGCAGGCCGAGCAGCACGTGCACGCCGGAGCCGCCGAAGGAGACACCCGCGCGGGCGGTCTCCTCGTACATCACGGCCTCGAACTTGTACGAGTCGATGCCGGCGCCGCCGTACTCCTCGTCCACGCGGATGCCGAAGACGCCGAGCTCGGCGAGCTTGTAGTAGAAGTCGCGCGGCGCCTGGCCCGCGGCGAACCACTCGTCGTGGACCGGAACGACCTCGGCCTCGATGAAGGCCCGCAGGGTCTCCCGGAACGCCTCGTGGTCCTCGTTGAACACAGTACGGCGCACCGCCGCCACCTCCACCTGGGATTTCTGTCTAAGCGCTTGCTCAGATGGCAGGTTACCCGCCGGTCATGACGGTCGTCCAGACCAACCAGTCCATGACGCTCGTCACGCCCCGGCGGCCCGGAAGGCCCCCCTCGCCATCCGGTGCAGCAGCTCGGCGGTCCCCGCGCGTCCCGGCAGCGCGCCCGGTCGTCCCAGGTGCGGTGTGGAGTTCAGCAGGCCGAAGACCGAGTGCACGGCGGACCTGGCCGTGGGCTCCGCCAGGGACGGGTACACCTCGCGCACGACCTCCACCCACAGCTCGACGTACTGCCGCTGGAGCTGTCGTACGAGCTTGCGGTCGCTGTCGCGGAGGCGGTCCAGCTCGCGGTCGTGCAGGGTGATCAGCGGGCGGTCGTCGAGCGCGAAGTCGATGTGCCCCTCGATGAGCGAGTCGAGGACCGCCTCGGCGTTCCCGTCCGCCTCCGCCACCCGCCGCTTGCCACCCGTGAGCAGCTGCCCGCTGATCCCCACCAGCAGTTCGGCGAGCATCGCATCCTTGCCCGCGAAGTGCCGGTACAGACCGGGGCCGCTGATGCCGACCGCCGCTCCTATCTCGTCCACCCCGACGCCATGGAAGCCGCGCTCGGCGAACAGCCGGGCGGCCTCCTTCAGGATCTGCTCGCGTCGGGTGGGGGCGTCGGTTCTCGTGGCCATGGAAGCAATTCTAGACAGGGAGGTTAGCGGTCGTTAACCTTGAGGAAATGCGTTAACGCTCATTAACTGGTGGACCACTGGTGAGGGGACCGCAGGACATGCGAGAAGCACCGGAGCTGACGAGCGCGGCAGACCCCGCGTCGGAGGCCTGGCGGGCCAACGAGGCGGCCCATCGCGCCCTCGGTGAGGAGCTGCGCGCCAAGCTCGCCGAGGCGCGGCTCGGGGGCGGCGAGCGGGCCCGGCAGCGCCACACCGCGCGCGGGAAGCTGCTCCCGCGCGAGCGCGTGGACACGCTCCTCGACCCCGGCTCCCCCTTCCTGGAGCTGGCCCCCCTCGCCGCCCACGGGATGTACGACGGGCAGGCACCGGCCGCCGGAGTGATCGCCGGGATCGGGCGGGTCAGCGGGCGCGAGTGCGTGATCGTCGCCAATGACGCCACCGTCAAGGGCGGCACGTACTACCCGATGACGGTGAAGAAGCACCTGCGGGCGCAGGAGGTGGCGCTGGAGAACCGCCTCCCCTGTGTCTATCTCGTCGACTCCGGAGGGGCCTTCCTGCCCATGCAGGACGAGGTCTTCCCCGACCGCGAGCACTTCGGGCGGATCTTCTACAACCAGGCGCGGATGTCGGGAGCGGGAATCCCGCAGATCGCCGCCGTCCTCGGCTCCTGCACGGCCGGCGGCGCGTATGTCCCGGCCATGAGCGACGAGGCCGTGATCGTGCGCGATCAGGGCACGATCTTCCTCGGCGGGCCCCCGTTGGTGAAGGCCGCCACCGGTGAGGTCGTCACCGCCGAGGAGCTGGGCGGCGGCGAGGTCCACGCACGCGTGTCGGGCGTCACCGACCACCTCGCCGAGGACGACGCGCACGCGCTGCGGATCGTACGGAACATCGCGGCCACGCTCCCCGCGCGCGGCCCCCTGCCCTGGGCGGTCGAACAGTCCGTGGAGCCCAAAGTGGACCCGTACGGGCTGTACGGCGCCGTGCCGGTCGACTCCCGCACGCCGTACGACGTACGCGAGGTCATCGCGCGCGTGGTGGACGGTTCGCGCTTCGCCGAGTTCAAGGCCGAGTTCGGGCAGACGCTGGTGACCGGCTTCGCCCGCGTCCACGGCCACCCGGTGGGCATCGTCGCCAACAACGGCATCCTGTTCTCCGAGTCCGCCCAGAAGGGCGCCCACTTCATCGAGCTGTGCGACCAGCGCGGCATCCCCCTCGTGTTCCTGCAGAACATCTCGGGCTTCATGGTGGGGCGTCAGTACGAGGCCGGGGGCATCGCCAAGCACGGCGCCAAGATGGTGACGGCCGTGGCCTGCACCCGCGTGCCGAAGCTGACCGTGGTGATCGGCGGTTCGTACGGAGCGGGCAACTACTCGATGTGCGGCCGGGCGTACTCGCCGCGCTTCCTGTGGATGTGGCCCGGCGCCAAGATCTCCGTGATGGGCGGCGAGCAGGCCGCGTCCGTCCTCGCGACCGTCAAGCGCGACCAGCTGGAGGCGCGCGGCGAGTCCTGGCCCGCCGAGGACGAGGACGCCTTCAAGGCCCCGATCCGCGCCCAGTACGAGCGGCAGGGCAGCGCCTACTACGCGACGGCCCGCCTCTGGGACGACGGTGTGATCGACCCGCTGGAGACCCGGCAGGTGCTGGGGCTCGCCCTGACCGCCTGCGCCAACGCGCCACTGGGTGAGCCCCAGTTCGGCGTCTTCCGGATGTGATGAGGGTGCCCGAGATGTTCGAGACAGTCCTTGTGGCCAACCGGGGCGAGATCGCCGTACGCGTCATCCGCACCCTGCGCGCGCTCGGTGTGCGCTCGGTCGCCGTCTTCTCCGACGCGGACGCCGACGCCCGGCACGTCCGGGAGGCCGACACGGCGGTACGGATCGGTCCGGCGCCGGCCGCCGAGAGCTATCTGTCGGTACAGCGGCTGCTGGAGGCGGCCGCCCGGACGGGGGCGCAGGCGGTGCACCCCGGGTACGGCTTCCTCGCCGAGAACGCCTCGTTCGCGCGCGCGTGCGCCGAGGCCGGGCTCGTCTTCATCGGCCCGCCCGTCGACGCGATCGCGCTGATGGGCGACAAGATCCGCGCCAAGGAGACGGTGAAGGCGGCCGGAGTGCCCGTGGTGCCGGGGTCCCGCGGCAGCGGGCTCACGGACGCGGAACTGGCCGACGCCGCACGGGAGATCGGCATGCCCGTGCTGCTCAAGCCATCGGCGGGCGGCGGCGGCAAGGGCATGCGGCTGGTACGGGACTCATCGGCGCTGTCCGACGAGATCGCCGCCGCCCGCCGTGAGGCCCGCGCCTCCTTCGGCGACGACACCCTCCTCGTGGAGCGCTGGATCGACCGCCCCCGGCACATCGAGATCCAGGTCCTGGCCGACGGCCACGGCAATGTCGTCCACCTGGGCGAGCGCGAGTGCTCCCTCCAGCGCCGCCACCAGAAGATCATCGAGGAGGCGCCCAGTGTGCTCCTGGACGCCGACACCCGGGCCGCGATGGGCGAGGCGGCGGTCCAGGCGGCCCGCTCCTGCGGGTACGAGGGTGCGGGCACGGTCGAGTTCATCGTCCCCGGCTCCGACCCGTCCTCGTACTACTTCATGGAGATGAACACCCGCCTCCAGGTGGAGCACCCCGTCACCGAGCTGGTCACGGGGCTCGACCTGGTGGAGTGGCAGCTGCGAGTCGCCGCGGGCGAGCAACTCCCCTACGAACAACAGGACATCACGCTCACGGGGCATGCGGTGGAGGCCCGCGTCTGCGCCGAGGACCCGGCGCGCGGCTTCCTGCCCTCGGGCGGCACGGTGCTCGCCCTGCACGAGCCGCAGGGCGACGGGGTACGAACCGACTCGGGACTGAGCGAGGGCACGGAGGTCGGCAGCCTGTACGACCCGATGCTGTCCAAGGTCATCGCGTACGGGCCCGACCGCGCGACCGCGCTGAGGAAGCTGCGCGCCGCCCTCGCGGAGACGGTCACGCTCGGCGTGCAGACCAACGCCGGGTTCCTGCGGCGGCTGCTGGCCCATCCGGCCGTGGTGGCGGGCGAGTTGGACACGGGGCTGGTGGAGCGGGAAGCGGACTCACTGGTCTCGTACGAGGTGCCGGAGGAGGTGTACGAGGCGGCGGCCGCCGTACGCCTCGACGGGCTGAAACCCCGGGGCGAGGGCTGGACCGACCCGTTCTCGGTGCCGAGCGGGTGGCGGCTCGGGGGCTCGGCCGAGCCGGTCGGATTCGACCTGCGGGTGCCGGGACTCGACCCCGTGCGATACGTCGCGACGGGCACCGCCACGGTCTCGGTGGACCGTGTCTCCGTCACCCTCGACGGCGTACGCCACACCTTCCACCGCGCCGGCGACTGGGTGGGCCGCGACGGCGACGCCTGGCAGGTACGCGACCACGACCCCGTGGCCGCCTCCCTCACCGGTGCCGCGCACTCCGGGGCCGACTCGCTCACCGCGCCCATGCCCGGCACGGTGACCGTCGTGAAGGTGGCCGTAGGGGACGAGGTGGCGGCCGGACAGAGCCTGTTGGTGGTCGAGGCGATGAAGATGGAGCACGTCATCTCCGCCCCGCACGCCGGGATCGTCAGCGAACTGGACGTCACGCCGGGCACAACGGTCGCCATGGACCAGGTGCTGGCCGTGATCACGCCGTACGAGGAGACGACATGAGCACCCCCGAACTCGGCCTTCCCATGGTCGTACCGGCCCCGGACCTGCCCGCCCGGGTGCGGATCTACGAGGTCGGCGCGCGCGACGGGCTGCAGAACGAGAAAGCGACCGTGCCGACGGAGGTGAAGGCCGAGTTCATCCGGCGGCTCGCCGACTCGGGCCTGGCCACCATCGAGGCCACCAGCTTCGTGCACCCCAAGTGGGTGCCCCAACTGGCGGACGCGGAGCAGTTGTTCCCGCTCGTGAGCGACCTGGGCAACCGGAGCCACCGGAGCGATCCGCCGGGTGTGCACCTCCCGGTCCTCGTACCGAACCAACGGGGTCTGGACCGGGCGCTGGCCCTCGGCGCCCGCCAGGTCGCCCTGTTCGCCAGCGCGACGGAGTCCTTCGCGAAGGCCAACCTCAACCGGACCGTCGACGAGTCCCTGGCCATGTTCGAGCCGGTGGTGGAGCGGGCCAAGGCGGACAAGGTGCACGTCCGCAGCTACATCTCCATGTGCTTCGGCGACCCCTGGGAGGGCCCCGTCCCCATCCACCAGGTCGTGCGTGTCTGCAAGGCCCTGATGGACATGGGCTGCGACGAGCTGAGCCTCGGCGACACGATCGGCGTGGCGACGCCGGGCCACGTCCAGGACCTGCTGTCGGAGCTGAACGAGGAGGGCGTACCGACCAGCGCCCTCGGCGTGCACTTCCACGACACCTACGGCCAGGCGCTCGCCAACACCCTGGCCGCGCTCCAGCACGGTGTCACGACCGTCGACGCGTCCGCGGGCGGCCTCGGCGGCTGCCCCTACGCCAAGTCCGCCACCGGCAACCTCGCCACCGAAGACCTCGTATGGATGCTCCAGGGCCTCGGTATCGACACCGGGGTCGACCTCGGCCGCCTCACCGCCACCAGCGTGTGGATGGCCGGACAACTGGGCCGACCCAGCCCGTCCCGCACCGTCAAAGCCCTCTCCCACCAGGAGTGATCCCCATGTCCCTGGACCACCGTCTCTCCCCCGAACTCGAAGAACTCCGCCGTACGGTCGAGGAGTTCGCGCACGACGTCGTGGCACCGAAGATCGGCGACTTCTACGAGCGGCACGAGTTCCCGTACGAGATCGTGCGGGAGATGGGCCGCATGGGTCTGTTCGGACTGCCGTTCCCCGAGGAGTACGGCGGCATGGGCGGCGACTACCTCGCCCTCGGTATCGCCCTGGAGGAACTCGCCCGCGTCGACTCCTCCGTGGCCATCACCCTGGAGGCGGGCGTCTCGCTCGGCGCGATGCCGATCCACCTCTTCGGCACGGAGGCCCAGAAGCAGGAGTGGCTCCCGCGCCTGTGCTCCGGCGAGATCCTCGGCGCCTTCGGCCTGACGGAGCCGGACGGCGGCTCGGACGCGGGCGCGACCCGTACGACCGCCCGTCTCGACCCGGACACCAACGAATGGGTGATCAACGGCAGCAAGTGCTTCATCACCAACTCCGGCACGGACATCACGGGCCTGGTCACGGTCACCGCGGTCACCGGCCGCAAGCCCGACGGCAAGCCGCTGATCTCCGCGATCATCGTCCCGTCCGGCACCCCTGGCTTCACGGTCGCCGCCCCGTACTCGAAGGTCGGCTGGAACGCCTCCGACACCCGTGAGCTGTCCTTCGCCGACGTCCGCGTCCCGGCCGCGAACCTGCTCGGCGAGGAGGGCCGCGGCTACGCCCAGTTCCTGCGCATCCTGGACGAGGGCCGCATCGCCATCGCGGCGCTGGCGACCGGCCTCGCGCAGGGCTGCGTCGACGAGTCGGTGAAGTACGCCAAGGAGCGGCACGCCTTCGGACGTCCGATCGGCGCGAACCAGGCCATCCAGTTCAAGATCGCCGACATGGAGATGAAGGCCCACATGGCCCGCGTCGGCTGGCGCGACGCAGCATCCCGTCTCGTCGCGGGCGAGCCCTTCAAGAAGGAGGCGGCGGTCGCCAAGCTCTACTCCTCCACCATCGCCGTCGACAACGCCCGCGACGCCACCCAGATCCACGGCGGCTACGGCTTCATGAACGAGTACCCGGTGGCCCGCATGTGGCGCGACTCCAAGATCCTGGAGATCGGCGAGGGCACGAGCGAGGTCCAGCGGATGCTGATCGCGAGGGAGCTGGGGCTCGTGGGCTGAGGTGCCACGGGACCACCCGTGCCGGCCCGTTACTTGACGGCTCCCCCGATGAACGACATCCACGCCCCCGCGGACACCAGGACCACCGGCCCGCCCGGGTCCTTGCTGTCCCGCACGGGCACGACGCCGGGGAAGCCGTCGGCGACCTCGACGCACGAACCGCCGTCCGCGTTGCTGTACGACGACTTGCGCCAGTGGGCGGACGGCAGATCACGCGTGCTGTTCATGGTGTGTAGTCCTCCGTGAGTCGGCCGATGAAGTCGAGGGACGCCTCCGGGGACATGGCGGCGGCCCTGGCCAGATCGTAGGACTGTGCGATCTGTGTGACCAGGGCCGGGTCCTCGATCAGCTGCCCGGAGTAGGCACTCTCGGTGTAGGCGACCGGCGGCTCCTCGGCAAAGGCCATCAGCGTCATCTGGCCGTACAGGAGCGGGTTCACCCCACCGGAGAAGGGCATGACCTGGACGATCGCCCGATGCTCCCGGGACACCTCGGCGATGTGCTCCAACTCCTCGCGCATGACCTCGTCCCCGCCGACCGGCACCCGTAGCGCGGCCTCGTGGATGACGAACCACAGCTCGGGATCGGTCGGGTCCTTGAGCAGCGCACGGGCGCGTTCCTGCCGCGTGCCGACATGTCGTTCGATCAGCTCCTGGGCGACCAGCGGCCGGGCGGACCGGATGAGGGCACGGGTGTACGACTCGGTCTGCAACAGGCCGGGCACCACCGTCGTGGCGAAGTCGCAGACGGTCCTGGCTCGCCGCTCCAACTCGGCCGCGGCGGCGAAGTAGTCCGCAAACTTGGACGAGTTGAGGATGGCCGCGCACAGCCGCCGGAAGAACCCGTCCGCCCGCAGCACGCCGTCGATCCGCTCGGACAGGTCCAACTGCGGCCTGCGGATGGCGATCTCCATCTGCCCGATGTAGGGCCCCGAGCAGTACACCAACTCCCCGAGCCCGCCCTGCGTCAGCCCCGCGTCCTCGCGCCGCCTGCGCAGCTCCGCGCCGTAGAACTCCCCCATGGACGCGGGGTCCAGATGCTTCGGCTGAGACATGTCGGCTCCCTCCCCGCCGCGACGCCGTCGTCACGGCTCACCGACAACAAGGATAGATACGCAAAGGAGTCACATGGACACACTCCGTGAAACATCCACCTCGCGAGGCGGGCTCCAGGCCGACCCCGCCCCAACCCTCTGGACAGTTAGTGAGGTTAGGCTAACCTACCTTCGAACTTGTCCGGCGGGCGCTCCGCCCCGTGCCGAAAGCAGCCACTCTCATGCCCAACGCCCGTGCCACCCACCTCACCCGTCGCGGCGTCCTGGCCGCGGGCGGCGCCCTCGGCCTCGGTGCCGTCCTCGCCGCCTGTGGCGAGGACAACGACGCGAAAAGCGGTGGCGCGGACGCGACGAAGGCCGCCGCCGCCCAGTCCGGCCCCTGGACGTTCAAGGACGACCGCGCTACGACGGTGAAGCTGGACAAGATCCCCGCGAACATCGTCGCCTTCACCGGTGTCGCCGCCGCGCTCCACGACTACGGCATCGAGGTCAAGGGCGTCTTCGGCCCGACCACCACCAAGGACGGCAAGGCCGATGTCCAGGCCGGCGACATGGACGTCAGCAAGCTGACCGTCCTCGGCAACGAGTGGGGCCAGTTCAACATCGAGAAGTACGCGGCCCTCGCGCCCGACGTGCTGATCTCCACGATGTTCGACGCCGCGGGCACCCTCTGGTACGTCCCCGAGGAGTCCAAGGACAAGATCCTCAAGCTCGCCCCGAGTGTCGGCATCTCCGTGTACGACCGTCAGCTGCCCGCGTCACTGCAGCGCATGCTCGCGCTCGCCGTGTCGCTGGGCGCCGACGCGAAGTCCGCCGCGATCGTCGAGGCGAAGAAGAAGTTCGAGACGGCCGCCGAACGGCTGCGCGCCGCGGCCAAGGCCCGCCCGGAGATCAAGGTGCTCGCCGGTTCCGCGAGCCAGGACATCTTCTACGTCTCCGGCTCCAACCTCTCCATCGACCTGGAGTACTTCAAGGCGCTCGGCGTGAACCTCGTCGAGCCCTCCGCCAAGGCCCTGAAGGCCAGCGGCGGTTGGTTCGAGAACCTGAGCTGGGAGAACGTCGACAAGTACCCGGCGGACGTCATCGTCATGGACGACCGCAGCGCGACCATCCAGCCGGCCGACATCACCGAGGCCACCTGGAAGAAGCTGCCCGCCGTCAAGGCCGGCCAGGTCATCGCCCGCTCCCCCGAGCCGATCGTGTCGTACGACAAGTGCACCCCGCTCCTCGACAACCTCGCCGAGGCGATCGAGAACGCCAAGAAGGTCGCCTGAAACCGTTCCTATGGACTGAGCGGGAGTGAGCCCGATCAGCCGCGCGCCCCGAACGGTCTTGGGCGCTCCCCCACTGCCTTAAGGGCGTGGGAGGTACCCCCAGGTCCCCGGCGTACTCGACCCCGGGGCGGCGACACGCATCCTGTGCGTGGTCCGGTCCCGGGAGGCCAGTTCCCTACGCGACCCGGCCATATGGGTACGGCCAGAGGCGACGGGGAGGCCCTGAACCATCACTCTGGTGGAGCAGGGGCCCCGCACGCCGGCACCGCACCCGGCGTCCCAGATCGCACAGCCACGCCAACCCGGAGGGCCCAGGGCGCCACAAGCCCAGAAGCCGACCATCACACGATCGAGCTAACGCGACCTCACGCACGCTCCTCGACGAGCAGGTGCCAACCTCCTGTCGTGACCCCCTGCGGTGAACCCATCCATGCCCCCTGACGCCGACTCAGGAGCACTTATGACGACGGCCGTAGCCGCCCCGTTCCGTTTCTTCTCCCTCCAGGTCGTACGGACGAGGCGGCTCGGCCCGGCGATCGAGGACAACCGGGCGATCCGCTTCCGCCCGCCCGCCGACACCGACGACACCGACCTGGTCGTCCTGTGGGCGGACGAGACCGCGCTGCCCGCCGCCTCCGCGATCCTCGAATCCCTGCCGGCCGGCACCCGCGCCCGCGCCTGGCTGGAGGTCCCGCACGCCGAGGACATCCTGGACCTGTTCGTCGCGGCCGACGCGGAGATCACCTGGCTCGTGCGCGACGACGGGGCCCCCATGGCCGTCGACGCCGTACGGGCCGCCCAACTGCCGCCCACCGAGCACCCGTACGCCTGGATCGCGGGCGAGTCCGGGTGCGTGAAGGAGATGCGCCGCCATCTCGTCCGCGAGCGCGGCATCGACCGCGGGCGGGTCGCCTTCGTCGGTTACTGGCGGCGCGGGCTGACCGAGGAGCAGCTGCGCGAGCAGGAGTGACCCACGGAATGTGACACAGCACGGAGATGTGTCACATCGCGAAAGCGAGGGGGTGGAGGGATGGGGTCGCACGATCGACTTAGGTTAGGCTAACCTAAGTTGAACGCCAGGGCCCGCCCGTCTTCTCGTCCCGGCGCACCCCTCACCCGTCCCCCTCACCCGTCCCGCTCGGACTGTCCCGCACGGAGGACCCCCACATGCGCTCGCACCTGCTCAATGACACGACCGCGGAGCGGTACCGCCGCTCCGTGACCGAAGGAATCGAGCGGGTGGCGGCCAAACTCGCCACCACCGACCGTCCGTTCACGGGTGTCACGGTCGACGCCCTCGCTCCTCGTATCGAGCGGATCGACCTGGACCGCCCGCTGCACGACACCACGGCGGTCCTCGATGAGCTCGAAGAGGTCTACCTCCGGGACGCGGTCTACTTCCACCACCCGCGCTACCTCGCGCACCTCAACTGCCCGGTGGTCATCCCCGCCGTGCTCGGCGAGGCCGTCCTGTCCGCCGTCAACTCCTCTCTGGACACCTGGGACCAGTCGGCCGGCGGCACCCTCATCGAACGCAGGCTCATCGACTGGACCAACGAGCGCATCGGCCTCGGCCCGGCCGCCGACGGCGTGTTCACCAGCGGCGGCAGCCAGTCCAACCTCCAGGCGCTGCTGCTGGCCCGCGAGGAGGCCAAGCCGGGGCAGGCGGGGTGGGAACCCGGGGACAGCCTCGCCAAACTGCGTATCTTCGCCTCCGAGGTCAGCCACTTCAGCGTCAAGAAGTCGGCGAAACTCCTCGGCCTCGGCGCGGACTGCGTCGTCTCGATCCCCGTCGACCACGACAAGCGCATGCAGACCCTCGCCCTCGCGCACGAGCTGGAGCGCTGCGAGCGCGACGGACTGATCCCCATGGCCGTCGTCGCCACCGCCGGCACCACCGACTTCGGGTCCATCGACCCGCTGCCCGAGATCGCCGAGCTGTGCGCCCGGTTCGGCACCTGGATGCACGTGGACGCGGCCTACGGCTGCGGACTGCTCACCTCCCTCAAGAACCGCGACCGCCTCGACGGCATCGACCGCGCCGACTCGGTCACCGTCGACTACCACAAGTCCTTCTTCCAGCCAGTGAGTTCGTCCGCCGTGCTGGTCCGCGACGCCTCCACCCTGCGCCACGCCACCTACCACGCGGAGTACCTGAACCCGCGCCGCATGGTTGAGGAGCGCATCCCCAACCAGGTCGACAAGTCCCTGCAGACCACCCGCCGTTTCGACGCCCTCAAGCTGTGGATGACGCTGCGCGTGATGGGCGCCGACGGCATCGGCGAACTCTTCGACGAGGTCTGCGACCTGGCCCAGGAGGGCTGGAAGCTGCTGGTCTCCGACCCGCGCTTCGACGTGGTCGTGGAGCCGTCCCTGTCCACTCTCGTCTTCCGCTTCGTCCCGGCCGCCGTCAGCGACCCGGCCGAGATCGACCGCGCCAATCTGTACGCCCGGGAGGCCCTGTTCGCCTCCGGTGACGCCGTTGTCGCGGGCACCAAGGTCGGCGGCCGCCACTACCTGAAGTTCACCCTGCTCAACCCCGAGACCACGGCCGACGACATCGCCGCCGTACTCGCTCTGATCGCCGGCCATGCCGAGCAGTACCTGGGAGAGTCCCTTGACCGCGCTTCCTGAAGCCATGGAAACGACGTCCGCAGACAAGACGTACGACTTCGTAGGGATCGGTCTCGGCCCCTTCAACCTCGGCCTCGCCTGCCTCACCGAGCCGATCGCCGAACTGGACGGCGTCTTCCTCGAATCCAAGCCGGACTTCGAGTGGCACTCGGGCATGTTCCTGGAGGGCGCGCACCTCCAGACCCCGTTCATGTCGGACCTGGTGACGCTCGCCGACCCGACCTCCCCGTACTCCTTCCTCAACTACCTGAAGGAGTCCGGCCGTCTGTACGCGTTCTACATCCGCGAGAACTTCTATCCGCTCCGGGTCGAGTACGACGCCTACTGCCGCTGGGCCGCCTCGAAACTGAGCAGCGTCCGCTTCGGCACGACGGTCACGGAGGTGACGTACGAGGGCGATCTCTACCACGTACGAACCGAATCCGGCGAGGTGTTCCGCGCCCGCCATCTGGTCCTCGGCACGGGAACGCCTCCATACCTCCCCGAGGCCTGCGCGGACCTCGGCGGCGACTTCATTCACAACTCCCGTTACCTGCAGCACAAGCAGGAGCTCCAGGCCAAAGAATCGATCACGCTCGTCGGCAGCGGTCAGTCCGCCGCCGAGATCTACTACGACCTGCTCAGCGAGATCGACGTCCACGGCTACCGACTGAACTGGGTCACGCGCTCCCCGCGCTTCTTCCCGCTCGAGTACACCAAACTCACGCTGGAGATGACCTCCCCGGAGTACATCGACTACTTCCACGCGCTGCCCGAACCGACCCGCTACCGCCTGCAGAACGAGCAGAAGGGCCTGTTCAAGGGCATCGACGGCGAGCTGATCGACGCGATCTTCGATCTGCTCTACCAGAAGAACCTCAGCGGCCCCGTCCCGACGCGACTGCTCACCAACTCCTCCCTGAACACGGCCGCTCACGAGAACGGCACGTACATCCTGGGCCTTTGCCAGGAGGAGCAGGGCAAGGACTACGAGCTGAGCTCCGAGGGCCTGATCCTGGCCACCGGCTACAAATACGCCGAGCCCGAGTTCCTGAAGCCGGTCCGCGACCGGCTGCGCTACGACACCCGCGGCAACTTCGACGTGGCCCGCAACTACGCCGTCGACACCACGGGCCGCGGCGTCTTCCTCCAGAACGCGGGCGTCCACACGCACAGCGTCACCAGCCCCGACCTGGGCATGGGCCCGTACCGCAACGCGTACCTCATCCGTGAGCTGCTCGGCACCGAGTACTACCCGGTCGAGAAGACGATCGCGTTCCAGGAGTTCAACGTATGAGGACGACCGACACCAGCACAGGCACCTTCACCATCCGCCCCCTCGACCCCACCGAGGACGCCGAGCTGCTGCACGGCTGGGTCACCCACCCCAAGGCCGCCTTCTGGATGATGCAGGAGGCGAAGCTGCAGGACGTGGAGCGGGAGTACATGGCCATCGCGGCCGGCGAGTACCACGACGCGTTCCTGGGGTCGCTGGACGGTGAACCCGTGTTCCTGATGGAGAAGTACGACCCGGCGCACGTCGAACTGGTCGGCCTGTACGAGCCCGCGCCCGGCGATGTCGGCATGCACTTCCTGGTCGCGCCGACGGACACGCCCGTGCGCGGTTTCACCCGGGCCGTGATCACCGCGGTGATGGATCACCTGTTCGCCGACCCGACGACCGCTCGGGTCGTCGTCGAGCCCGATGTGCGCAACACGGCCGTGCACGCCCTCAACGAAGCCGTCGGGTTCGTGCCCGAGCGCGAGATCCAGAAGCCGGAGAAGAAGGCGTTGCTGAGCTTCTGCACGCGGGAGCGGTTCGAGAAGGCGACGGGGGTGGCCTCATGACCCTCGCCGACGCCGTGGCCCACCTCTCCCCCGAGCGCTGGGCCCGCGCCAACCGCCTCCTCATACGCAAGGCCCTCGCCGAGTTCGCGCACGAGCGGCTGATCACGCCGGAGGCCGACCGCGACGGCGGGTACGTCGTCCGCGGCGACGACGGGCTCACCCGCTACCGCTTCACCGCCACCGTCCGCGCCCTGGACCACTGGCAGGTCGACGCCGAGTCGATCACCCGCCACCGGGACGGCGTCGAACTCCCGCTCGCCGCCCTCGACTTCTTCATCGAGTTGAAGGAGTCGCTCGGTCTGAGCGACGAGGTCCTGCCGGTCTACCTGGAGGAGATCTCCTCCACCCTCTCGGGCACCTGTTTCAAACTCACCAAGCCGCAGATCCCGGCCGCCGAGCTCACGAAAGCCTCCTTCCAGGAGATCGAGACGGGCATGACGGAGGGCCACCCCTGCTTCGTCGCCAACAACGGACGGCTCGGCTTCGGCGTGCACGAGTACCTCTCGTACGCGCCCGAGACCGCTCGCCCGGTCCGGCTGGTGTGGCTGGCCGCGCACCGCTCCCGGGCCGCCTTCACGGCGGGTGCGGGCATCGAGTACGAGTCCTTCGTGCGCGAGGAACTGGGCGCGGAGACGGTCGAGCGGTTCGCCGGCACCCTCACCGACCTGGGCCTCGACCCCGCCGACTACCTCCTCGTCCCCGTCCACCCCTGGCAGTGGTGGAACAAGCTCTCCGTGACCTTCGCGGCCGAGGTCGCCCGGCGCCACCTGGTCTGCCTGGGCGAGGGCGACGACGAGTACCTGGCCCAGCAGTCCATCCGGACCTTCTTCAACAAGTCCGCCCCCGAGAAGCACTACGTCAAAACGGCGCTCTCGGTCCTCAACATGGGCTTCATGCGCGGACTCTCGGCCGCCTACATGGAGGCGACCCCGGCGATCAACGACTGGCTGGCCCAGCTCGTCGAGAACGACCCGGTGCTCAAGTCCACCGGCCTGTCGATCATCCGCGAGCGCGCCGCCGTCGGCTACCGCCATCTGGAGTACGAGGCCGCCACCGACCGCTACTCCCCGTACCGCAAAATGCTCGCGGCCCTGTGGCGAGAGAGCCCCGTGCCCGTGCTCCAGGAGGGCGAGAGCCTGGCCACCATGGCCTCCCTGGTCCATGTCGACCAGGCGGGCGCCTCCGTCGCGGGCGCGCTGATCGAGCAGTCGGGGCTGACGCCGGTGGAGTGGCTGCGCCGCTATCTGCACGCCTACTTCACCCCCCTCCTGCACAGCTTCTACGCCTACGACCTCGTCTACATGCCGCACGGCGAGAACGTCATCCTCGTCCTCAAGGACGGCGTCGTGCGGCGCGCGATCTACAAGGACATCGCCGAGGAGATCGCCGTCATGGACCCGCAGGCGGTGCTGCCGCCCGCGGTGGAGCGCATCCGCGTCGAGGTCCCCGAGGACAAGAGACTCCTGTCGATCTTCACGGACGTCTTCGACTGCTTCTTCCGCTTCCTCGCGGCCAACCTGGCCTCCGAGGGCATCGTCGAGGAGGACGTCTTCTGGCGGACGGTCGCCGAGGGCGTACGCGAGTACCAGGAGTCGGCCCCCGAACTCGCCGACAAGTTCCGGCAGTACGACATGTTCGCGCCGGAGTTCGCACTGTCCTGCCTCAACCGGCTCCAGCTGCGCGACAACAAGCAGATGGTGGACCTGGCGGACCCGTCGGGAGCCCTCCAGCTCGTCGGCAACCTGAAGAACCCCCTCGCGGGTCTCTGATACCGCGGGTTCTGATACCGGGTGGGGCTCAGGAGACGGTCCTCCTGAGCCCCGCCTCCGCATCCAGGACCTGGTCCAGGACCTGTCCTAGGCGCTCGGCCAGGGAACCTGGGGTGAGCGGTAGTAGCCGATCCCCAGCGCCTCCCAGCGCGGCCCCTGCGCCGCGAGCCGCACCTTGTACGTGTCCCAGTCGTGCGTCGACGCGGGCGACCAGCCGAGCTCGGCCGCGCCGGGCAGCCGCGGGAAGGCCATGTAGTCGATGTCGGCCCCCGTGACGACGGTCTCGGTCCACAGCGGCGCCTCGACCCCGCGGATCGCCGAACCGGGGGCTCCCGGAAGGTAGGTACCCGGGTCCCAGTCGTACGCCCGTTTCACCTCCACCAGGCCCGCCCAGTCCTGCCCGAGCGGGGTGTCCGCCGTGTACTTCATGTCGAGGTACACCCGGTCGGCGGGCGACAGCACGAGCCCCGTCCCGCTCTGCGCGGCCTTCACCACCTGCGCCTTCTCCGCGGCACTGGTGTCGTCGAGCCCCCAGTACTGCGCGAGCGCGCCCTTCGCCGGGGTCGCGCCGGTCAGCTGGTGCCAGCCGATCACGGTCTTCCCGTACTTGGCGACGACGGGCTGCACCTTGTCCATGAAGGTCACGTAGTCGGCGTGGCTGGTGGAGTGGGCCTCGTCCCCGCCGATGTGGAGGTACTTGCCCGGCGTGAGCGCCGCCAGCTCCCGTACGACGTCGTCCACGAAGTCGTACGTCACCGGCTTCGCCACGCACAGCGAGCTGAACCCGACGTCGGTGCCGGTGTAGAGCGGGGGTGCGGTGCCGTCGCAGTTCAGCTTGGCGTACGAGGCGAGCGCGGCGTTGGTGTGCCCCGGCATGTCGATCTCCGGGACGACCTCCAGATAGCGGGAGGCGGCGTACCGCACGATCTCCCGGTAGTCGGCCTTGGTGTAGAAACCGCCCGCGCCTCCCCCCACCTGCGTCGAACCGCCGTACGTGGCCAGCCGTGGCCAGGAGTCGATCGCGATGCGCCAGCCCTGGTCGTCACCGAGGTGCAGATGGAGCTTGTTGACCTTGTAGAGGGCCAGCTCGTCGATGTAGCGCTTGACCTGGGCGACGGTGAAGAAGTGCCGGGAGACGTCGAGCATCGCGCCTCGGTAGCCGTAGCGCGGGGTGTCCTTGATGGTGCCGCCCGCGACGAGCCAGGGGCCGGGCTGCACGGAGTTCCGCTCGACGGCGGCGGGCAGCAGCTGGCGCAGGGTCTGCACACCGTGGAAGAGCCCGGCGGCCTTCCCCGCGGTGATGGTGACGCCGTCCCGGCCACTGTCCAGCCGATAGCCTTCGGCGCCCAGGGAACCTGCCCCCGACCCTGCCCCGAGTCGCAGTCGGATGCCGCCCGTGCCCTGGGAGGTGACGGGCAGCGAAAAGCCGGTGGAGGGGCGCAGGATGCCGGCCAGGTACGCGCCGACCCGGCGGGTCTCCGGCGAGTCGTCGACCCGGATGCGGGTCGCGTCGGTGATGCGATACGGGGATCCGCCCGCGTCGACCGAGGCGGGAGCCGGGACCACCCGGCCGAGCGGGGTCGCGGTGCGGTCGGCCGCGGAGGCCTCCGCGCCGGCGAGGGAGAAACCGGCGGCCGCCACGAGCAGCAGCGTACCGAGAAGGCGGGGCGTTCTGTGCTGTGTCACATGCGCTCCCTTCGGTGGCCCATCGAATGGGTATAGACCACTGTGCCGCAGAGCCGGTGAAACAATCCCCCTCATGGCGGAAATCATCCAGAAGGACGGAACATGGACCTTCGACGGCGATGCGCTGCGGCTGACTCCGGGGCGCGAGAAGAACGTGAGCCTGCTCCGCAACACCCTGGGTGAACTGACCGTCCCGCTGGGCGCGTTGGCGGGAATTTCCTTCGAACAGGGCAAGAAGGCCGGGCGGCTGCGGCTCAGGCTGCGCGACGGCGCCGACCCATTGCTCCAGGCCACCGGCGGCAAGCTCGCCGAACCGAACGACCCCTACCAACTCACCGTCGAGTCCGACCGCTACGGCGTCGCCGAGTACATCGTGGACGAGATCCGGGACGCGCTGCTCCTCGACCAGGTGCCGGCCGACCCGGTCGACGGCTATCTGCTCCCCGGCCCCTCCGTGCCGCTGTCCGTCTCCGCCGGCGACGGCACCGCGAGCTTCGACGGCGAGCGCGTACGCCTGGAGTGGAACTGGAAGACCGAGGACTCCAAATCCGCCGCCGGCGCCCGCTCCCTCGCCCTCAGCGACCTCGCCACCGTCGAGTGGCACCCCGCGGTCGGCCTGGAGAACGGCTACCTCCGCTTCACCGTCCGCGGTGCGGAGACACAGGCCCCGCCGAAGTACGACCCCAACTCCGTCGAACTCTGGGGCTTCAGGAAGGACCCGCTGATGGCGCTGGTCGCGGCGGCGGTACAGGCACGGCTGCCCCATCCGACGGCGTCTCCGGAAGCGGTGGCGGTGAAGGAGCAGCCGGCGGCGATCGCCCCGGAGGCCGACCACGACGCCCTCCTGCGCCGCCTGCGCGAGCTCGGCGAGCTGCACAAGGAGGGCGTCCTGACGGACGAGGAGTTCGCCCTGGCCAAGCAGGCGGTCCTCAAGCGAATGTAGAAACCCGCTTGAGGACCGCCCGAGGTCGTCACACCTTGCCTTCGAGGCATACGACCAGTGAAGCGCCGGCTAGCGAACTCGGCGCGCCACCGTGAAGTGGTCGACCTCTTCACCCGTCTCGGCGATCCCACGCACCTTCAGCGTGGCCAGCCGGCCCTTGTGCGCAGGCGTGACATCCACCCGCAGGAACGAGTAGTTGAGGTACCGCACCCGCGACCAGGCAACGGTCTCGTTCTGTTTGCCGTCCTTCAGGTTGATGAAGGAGGCGACGGAGTCGACCTCGTTCTCGTGACCCTCGTACGACTGCGGGGCGCTGAACGCGTACAGGCTGCGCCCGGCCGCGCCGGCCGTCACGTACACGACACCGTCGGTCTCCGGGTACGCCGTGCCGCCGATCGGCAGCTTCTTGGTGACCGCGTCGCCCTTGATGACGTCCGTGCGCTCGTACTGGTGGTTGTGGCCGTTGATCACCAGGTCCACCGTGTACTTCTCGAACAGCGGCACCCACTCCTGTCGCACGCCCCCCTCCGAGGCGTGCGCCGTGGAGGTGCAGTACGCGCAGTGGTGGAAGAAGATGACGATGAAGTCGACGTCCTTCGACGCCCGGTACTTCTTGAGCTGGGTCTCCAGCCATGTCGTCTGGGTTCCTCCGGATATGCCCAGGTTCGCCGGGATCTCGAAGGAGATGTCGTTGGCGTCCAGCGAGATGATCGCCGTGTTGCCGTAGACGAAGGAGTAGACGCCGGGCAGGTTCGCCTTGTCGGGGCCGTTGTCCGGCAGCGTCCAGCGGGCCTCTTCGCCGCCGTAGCCGTTGGGCGAGTACCAGGCCTCCATGTCGTGGTTGCCGTACGCCGGCATCCACGGGACCTGCTTGGCGACCGTCTCGGTCTGGGCGAGGAACTGGTCCCAGATGCGCGAGTCGAAGCCGGTGTCCTCCTTCTTGCCCGCGCCGGACGGGTCCGCGTACGCGATGTCACCGGCGTGCAGGTGGAAGGCCGGGTTCTGGCCGAGCAGCAGGGCGTCGTTGGCGAGGCCGTGGTAGCCGACACCCTCGTCGCCGAAGGCCGTGAAGGTGAACGGCTCGGCGCTCGCGGGCGCGGTGGTGAAGGTGCCGAGCGTGCCCAGCAGATGGGGCGCGCACGGGTCGAAGCCCGCGTGGCCGACGCCGTAGTAGTACGTCTTGCCGGGGCGCAGGTGGGTGAGCTTGGCGTGCAGGTAGTACTGCGTGTGGTCGCCGCTCGCGCCGACGCCCGCCGGGGTGTAGAGGGTGCGGACCTCGGCCTCGATCTTGCGGGAGAGGTCCCAGGGGTGGGCGCCGATGCGGATGAACGGCTTCTTCACCAGGGCCGGAACCTGCCAGGAGACCGTGATCTCCGTGCGCGGGTCGTTGCCGTAGGCGAGGTGGCGGCCGAAGGGGGCGACGAGGGCGCCGTCGACCGTCTCGGTCGAGGGGGCGGTGGCCTGCGTCGGTACCGCGGCCTGTGCGACGGCGCCCGGGACGAAGGTGCCGCCCGCGACGGCGCCGAGGGTCACGGCCCCGCCTCTGATCATGTTGCGCCGGGAGAACTTGGCGCGGAGATACTCGTGCTGCTCAGCCATGCTCATGCGCTCAGCGAGCTTCTCCGGTACGCCCATGCGTGGAGTGTCCATGGCCACAGAAGTTGCTCCCGGTAATCGACATGGCACAAGACACAGGATGGACAGCTTGCAAACAGCCCCCCATAAGACCTTCAACAGCCGCTTGCCCGATATCGGGCAGGATTCTTGCGAATCGGCTCCTCGTACTCCAGGATCAACGGGTGCACGACGAACTTGTTGATCATCTGACGCGCTCCACGCCTCTGAACAGGGGCGAGGCACTGCGGGTGGTCCAGGACGTCCTCGCCTACTTCGACGAGACGACCGAGGAATACGTCCGTCGCCGCCACCGCGAGCTCCAGGCCCAGGGCCTGGTCAACGCGACGATCTTCGATCGGATCGAGGCGGACCTGAAGTACCGGGCGGTCGCACCGCCGGAGCTCACGCTCAGGCAGCTGCGACGCATCGTCTACGGCTGATCGCCCAAGGGACCGCCGATCAGCTGATCACGATCATCTTTACCACCTCTACAACCAGGGGCCTTGACTTTATGTGCGGAATCGTCGGATACATCGGCAAGCGTGACGTGGCACCGCTGCTGCTCGAAGGCCTGCAGCGCCTGGAGTACCGCGGCTACGACTCGGCGGGCATCGTCGTCACGACCCCGAAGTCGGCCGGCCTGAAGATGGTCAAGGCCAAGGGCCGGGTCCGCGACCTGGAAGTCAAGGTCCCCGCACGCTTCAAGGGCACCACCGGTATCGCCCACACCCGCTGGGCCACCCACGGCGCCCCCTCCGACGTGAACGCCCACCCGCACATGTCGGCCGACAGCAAGGTCGCGGTCGTCCACAACGGGATCATCGACAACGCCTCCGACCTGCGCAAGAAGCTCGAGGCGGACGGCGTCGAGTTCCTCTCCGAGACCGACACCGAGGTCCTCACCCACCTGATCGCCCGCGCCCAGGCCGAGAAGCTCGAGGACAAGGTCCGCGAGGCGCTCCGGGTGATCGAGGGCACGTACGGCATCGCGGTCCTGCACGCCGACTTCCCCGACCGCATCGTGGTGGCCCGCAACGGCTCCCCCGTCGTCCTCGGCATCGGCGAGAAGGAGATGTTCGTCGCCTCGGACATCGCCGCCCTGGTCACCCACACCCGCCAGATAGTGACCCTGGACGACGGCGAGATGGCCACCCTCAAGGCCGACGACTTCCGCACGTACACCACTGAGGGCACCCGTACGACGTCCGAGCCGACCACCGTGGAGTGGGAGGCGGCCTCGTACGACATGGGCGGCCACGACACGTACATGCACAAGGAGATCCACGAGCAGGCCGACGCCGTGGACCGTGTGCTGCGCGGCCGCATCGACGACCGGTTCTCCACCGTGCACCTCGGCGGCCTGAACCTGGACGCCCGCGAGGCGCGCCAGATCCGCCGCGTGAAGATCCTCGGCTGCGGCACCTCGTACCACGCGGGCATGATCGGTGCCCAGATGATCGAGGAGCTCGCCCGCATCCCCGCGGACGCCGAGCCGGCCTCCGAGTTCCGCTACCGCAACGCGGTCGTCGACCCCGACACGCTGTATGTGGCCGTGTCCCAGTCCGGTGAGACGTACGACGTACTGGCGGCCGTCCAGGAGCTGAAGCGCAAGGGCGCGCGGGTGCTCGGTGTGGTCAACGTCGTCGGCTCTGCGATCGCCCGCGAGGCGGACGGCGGCATGTACGTCCACGCGGGCCCCGAGGTCTGCGTCGTCTCGACGAAGTGCTTCACCAACACCACCGTCGCCTTCGCGCTGCTCGCCCTGCACCTCGGCCGCACCCGTGACCTGTCGGTCCGCGACGGCAAGCGGATCATCGAGGGCCTGCGCAAGCTGCCCGCCCAGATCTCCGAGATCCTGGAGCAGGAGGACGAGATCAAGAAGCTGGCCGCGGAGTACGCCGAGGCCCGCTCGATGCTCTTCATCGGCCGTGTCCGGGGCTACCCGGTGGCCCGTGAGGCCTCCCTGAAGCTCAAGGAGGTCTCGTACATCCACGCCGAGGCCTACCCGGCCTCCGAGCTCAAGCACGGCCCGCTGGCGCTCATCGAGCCCGCGCTCCCCACGGTCGCCATCGTCCCCGACGACGACCTGCTGGAGAAGAACCGCGCCGCCCTGGAGGAGATCAAGGCCCGCAGCGGCAGGATCCTCGCGGTGGCGCACCAGGAGCAGGAGAAGGCCGACCAGACGATCGTCGTCCCGAAGAACGAGGACGAGCTGGACCCGATCCTGATGGGCATCCCGCTGCAACTCCTCGCCTACCACACGGCGTTGGCCCTGGGCCGCGACATCGACAAGCCGCGCAACCTGGCCAAGTCGGTGACGGTGGAGTAAATATCCACAAGACCACCAAAGCGATAATTGAGGAACCCCCGCGGCGAGCAACCACTTCCGCGAGAGCGGCGCCGGTTTAGGCGCAAAAAACAGAGAACGGGTCCCTGTGCCACGCCACCAGCGCACAGGGACCCGTTCTTTCAGGGGGCCGGGGCCGCCCATGCCCCGGCCCGCGCCCGCTTCAGCCGGTGGCCGTCACCCCCCGGCCGGCGGCGCGTCCCGGGAGGGTGGTGGGCCAGTGCGCCATGGCCGCCGTAGCCCCGTACCAGGCCAACAGGCCACCCACGGCGGCGAACCAACCCGCGACCTTCGCAAGCCCACTGGAGTCGCCGAACTGCCCGATGGCGAGCAGAACAAGCGACACGAAGAGCAACGCGTACGTGCCCCGTACGAGCGTCGGGGCGCCGGAGGCCGCGGCGGTCAGGCTCAGCGCGACGAGCGCGAACAGGAGCAGGAACAGACCGGCCGCGTTGGCGGACATCTGCGCGTCGGCCGTGACACCCCAGGTGAACCAGAACGCGCCGAGTGCCGTGAAGGCCGTACCGGTGAAGGCGTCGTGGTCGCGGAGGGCGAACAGGCCGGCGACGAAGAGCGCTATGCCACCGACATAGGTGGCGAGGGAGACGGAGTCGGCCGCTGTCACGCCGTCGATCACTCGGGTGTGCCCGAGGCCGAAGAGCAACAGGGTGAGTCCGAGCGCGAGTTGGCCGAGGGTCGAGGTGATGCTTCCCGCGGAGACGTCATTGTCCACGGCGGGCTCCCTTCATGCATGTGCAGTTGTGCTGCGTGGTACCGGCCGTACGGTTGGTCCGGTGACCGGTACGTACCCTTCACAAGGGCACAAACCACCTCTACGCGTGAGTAGATTCATAACGGTTCACGCACCCGCCCAAGGGAGTTGACGACGGGTCAGCACATGAGGGCGGGTCAGGGAATGACGACCACCGGGCGCTGCGCGCGCTTCGCGAGCCGCCCGGCCACCGAGCCGAAGATGCGCCCGACGATGCCGTGCGTGGAGCCGACGACGATCGCGTCCGCCTCGTACTCCCGCCCCACCTCTTCGAGTTCGTGACAGATGTCACCGCCGCGCTCGACAAGGATCCAGGGCACCTCGGCCAGGTATTCGGCGCAGGCGAGCTCGAGTCCGAGCACCTCGGTGCGATGGTCGGGCACGTCGACGAAGACCGGTGGCTCGCAGCCCGCCCACACGGTGGTGGGCAGCCGGTTGGCGACGTGCACGATGATCAGGCCCGAACCGGAGCGGTGGGCCATCCCGATCGCATAGGCGAGGGCACGCTCGCTGGACGTCGAACCGTCGAAACCGACGACGACGCCGTGCTTGAAGGCGGGATCGCAGGACTGGCGGGGGTCTTCCGCCGCCAGGGGCTCGGCCGCCGTGGGATCGGCGAGCGGGCGCTTGCGGTCCGCGGGATCGAAGAATTCGTGACCGGCCATGGGTATCTCGGCGTTTGGATCCTCGTGGTGGGGACGACAACGATCGGCAGAACGGTGTGCAGAGCTGTGTCCGGGAATCATCTTCCCAACCCCATACCCCCAAGGGTACGGCGGCACGCCTCCTCTGCCCAGATCCCGCGCGCGCTACGCGGCGTTCCCCGGAGCATGCATGAGAGGCGCCCGTAACGCAATGGTTGCTGCCCCGTACAGGCGGTTTGCACAGCGTTCACCCGGGCCCGGGGTCTTTCCCGGGTGACCGGCGGGTCGAACACGCGTTGAACCGTTGAGCCACTGCCATGGAGTGCACTGGAGTACCAGGGAACCAGGAACCAGGGAACCAGGGAGCAGACCGTGCCCGGACCAGAGACCGCCTCCCACCACTCCCCCGCCGCGCCCGCCACGTCACCCTCCGTACCCATCGCGTCACCCTCCGCCCCCGCGCCGGACACGGTGAGCGACGTGGTGCGCTGGGCGGCCTTCAGCTGCGTCCTGGTCCCCGTCGTCCTCGTCTGGTACGGCACCTCACTCGCCGGCGCGACCGGCACGGCGCTCGGCCTGGCGGCCGTCACCGGGGTCTGCCGGGTACTGCTCCGTCAGTCCGAACGGGGCGCGGCCCGCCTGCGCGCCGAGGAGCACATCCCACCCCGCCCCCGCCACGGCAGACCCGGCCCGCTCCACCGTGAAGTCGGCACGCGAGATGTGGCCGACTCGCACATCATGAACGGCTCGCAGGGCAGTAGTGGCTCGGGGGCGCGCAGGGGCGGGTGCCACGGTGGAGGAAAGAAGCCGGTTGACTGACCGGTTTGTGCGCACGCCCCCGCTTCTTTTCAGCCAACTTCGGCCACCCGCGCATCCCTTGCTCGAACGACCCCTCAACCCGCGTTCGACCTGCACCGAAAGGGCCCCGGAGGGCGTACGCACCCTATGGGGATTGGCCACTGGCACGAGGCGCACTTCCCTGCACGGCCCACGAGTGCAACGCTTCGTGATCGAATGCTTCACGCCAAGTTGCCAAGTCGACATTCTGCCGAGTGCCGAACTGGTCACCTTGGCGCCACGGGACACAGTAGATTCGATCTTGACTGTCTTACGGCGGGGGACTCGTGCAGGACCGAGGGGAAACGTGCAGGAGCGACACAACCGAGGAGCCGCGACCACCGAGGGGGGCTTAGCAGTATGAGCCACGACTCCACTGCCGCGCCGGAAGCCGCGGCCCGGAAGCTTTCCGGGCGACGCCGCAAGGAGATCGTCGCGGTGCTGCTGTTCAGCGGCGGCCCCATCTTCGAGAGTTCCATACCGCTGTCGGTGTTCGGGATTGACCGCCAGGACGCCGGCGTGCCGCGCTACCGACTTCTGGTGTGCGGCGGCGAAGAAGGCCCGCTGCGGACCACAGGGGGCCTGGAACTCACCGCGCCGCATGGCCTGGAGGCGATCTCCCGGGCGGGCACCGTGGTGGTGCCGGCCTGGCGCTCGATCACCTCTCCGCCACCGGAGGAGGCGCTCGACGCGTTGCGCCGGGCGCATGAGGAGGGGGCCCGCATAGTCGGGCTGTGCACCGGCGCCTTCGTGCTGGCCGCCGCCGGACTGCTGGACGGCCGCCCGGCGACGACCCACTGGATGTACGCACCGACGCTGGCCAAGCGCTACCCGTCGGTCCACGTCGACCCACGGGAACTCTTCGTGGACGACGGCGACGTGCTGACCTCCGCGGGTACGGCGGCCGGAATCGATCTCTGTCTCCACATCGTGCGGACGGATCACGGCAACGAGGCGGCCGGTGCGCTGGCCCGCCGTCTTGTCGTGCCCCCGCGCCGGAGCGGCGGTCAGGAGCGCTATCTCGATCGATCTTTACCAGAGGAGATCGGCGCCGACCCCCTCGCGGAGGTCGTCGCCTGGGCGCTGGAGCACCTCCACGAGCAGTTCGACGTCGAAACGCTGGCGGCACGCGCGTACATGAGCCGTCGCACCTTCGACCGCCGGTTCCGCTCGCTCACGGGGAGTGCTCCCCTGCAGTGGCTGATCACTCAGCGCGTACTGCAGGCGCAGCGGCTGCTGGAGACCTCCGACTACTCGGTCGACGAGGTCGCCGGGCGCTGCGGGTTCCGCTCGCCGGTCGCGCTGCGCGGGCACTTCCGGCGCCAGCTCGGCTCGTCCCCGGCCGCGTACCGGGCGGCGTACCGGGCGCGCAGGCCGCAGTCCGACCGGCCGTCGGACACGGACGGCTCCGCGGGGCAGGCCGGGCCACCGCCCGCCCTGAGCCAGGAGAGCCCGGTCCCGCTGCAGACCCGCCGCACGGCGGCCGCCTCCGCCCTCGGCCCGTCCACGTCGCTGTCGACGGAGCCGGGCAAGGCGGGCGCGGAGCTGTACGCGGCCGGGCGCCCGAGCCTGCCGGGGCAGCGCAGCGCGCCGTAACGAAGTAGCAGTGGGCGGACCAGCAGGACGGGCGGCCCGGGACCCGACGAGGGTGCCGGGCCGCCCGTCCCGCTGTCCGCCCCAGGTCGGCGCCGTCCCGGATCTGCCCGTGCGCCGGAGCGCGCCGTAGGGTTAGGGGCATGAACGATCGCATGGTGTGGATCGACTGCGAGATGACCGGGCTCTCGCTGTCGGAGGACGCACTCATCGAGGTGGCCGCGCTGGTCACCGACTCGGAGCTGAACGTACTCGGCGAAGGGGTGGACATCGTGATCCGCCCGCCGGAGCGGGCGCTGGAGACGATGCCGGACGTGGTGCGCCAGATGCACACGACCTCCGGTCTCCTCGACGAGCTGGCCGCGGGCACGACCCTGGCGGACGCCGAGGCACACGTCCTCGCCTACGTGCGTGAGCACGTCAAGGAGCCGGGCAAGGCCCCGCTGTGCGGAAACTCGGTCGGTACGGACCGGGGTTTCCTCTCGCGCGACATGCCGGCCCTCGAGGACTACCTCCACTACCGCATCGTGGACGTCTCCTCCGTCAAGGAGCTGGCCCGCCGCTGGTACCCCCGGGCCTACTTCAACAGCCCGGAGAAGAACGGCAACCACCGCGCCCTCGCCGACATCCGCGAATCCATCGCGGAGCTCCGCTACTACCGCGAGGCGATCTTCGTCCCGCAGCCCGGCCCCGACTCGGACACCGCCCGCGCCATCGCGGCGAAGCACGTACTGCCCGCGGAATGAGCCCGGCAGCGAGCCAGATCCGGGGCCCTGACGAACTCCCGAGGGGCGCCGGATAAAGGGGGGCGCGAGCACCCCTTCGGACCCTGTACACTTTTTCTCGGCCGGTCAGGGAAACCAAGACCGGTCGTGGTGGGTGTAGCTCAGCTGGTAGAGCACCTGGTTGTGGTCCAGGATGCCGCGGGTTCAAGTCCCGTCACTCACCCTGATCGACTGAGGCCCGGTCCGCGAAAGCGGACCGGGCCTCAGTCGTGCGCGTCCGGCGCGCGTCCGATGTACGTCCGGTGTACGTCCGGTACGCCCTCTACGCTCGCCCAATGCCGCCGTACGACGACACCATCCGGACCCCCCGCCTCGACCTCCTCCCCCTCCGCGTCGCACACGCCGAGGAAATGGCCGAGGTGCTGTCCGATCCGGCGCTGCACGCCTTCATCGGCGGCGCGCCCGCCACTCCCGAGGCCTTGCGTTCACGCTATGAACGCCTCGTCGCGGGCTCCCCCGACCCTGGGGTCCTCTGGTGCAACTGGGTGCTGCGGCCGCGCGAGGACCGGTGTCTCGTCGGTACGGTCCAGGCGACCGTCGCCGGGGAGGTCGCGGAGATCGCCTGGGTGGTGGGCACGCCCTGGCAGGGGCGGGGGTTCGCCGGGGAGGCGGCGCGGGGGCTGGTCGGCCGGTTGGGCGAGGAGCCCGGGGTCCGTACGGTCGTCGCGCACATCCATCCCGGCCACCGGGCTTCCGCGGCCGTCGCCACCGCCGCCGGGCTGGCTCCGACCGATCGGTACCAGGACGGCGAAGTCCGGTGGGAGCTGACGGTACGGCGGTGACATCACCCGCCCTGCGGGCTGTCGGCGGCCCGCCACGCGTCGGCGAAGTGATGGACGTCCTCGAAGCGGTCGCCGGGATCGGCCCGGGTCGCGCGGACGATCACCGCCTGCTGGGCCGGGGTGCCCCGCCAGGCGCGTTCCTCGTCGCCCGCGTCCAGGAGGAGCCGGGCGGTGCGGCCCAGGGTGAAGACGGTCGTACGGGTGTCGATCACGGAGCCCCGTACGAACTCCTCGGGGGCCATGAACCGGCGGGAACCCGGCAGGCGTTCGTCCTCGACCACGAACGGGCCCGGCCGGTACTCGTCCAGGTCGACCAGGTGGACGACGTCGCCCGCGAAGTCGTACAGCAGCGCGCCGTCGTAGAAGTCGACCGCGACATGACCGGCGTTCTCCACGGCGAGATGGGCGTCGAGGACGCGTTCGAAGGCGGCGAGGACGCGGGCGACCGGCAGGGCGCGGAAGCGGGCCATCGGGCTCTCCGGGCCCGTACGGTCGCGCGGTCCGCCCGCCGTGGCCGGGTACAGCGCCTCGCCCTCCCGCCAGGGCATCACCACCGCCCAGCCGCCACCGCCCCGTACGGCGATGCGGTGGACCTGCGGGACGATCGCCCGGTGCCGTACGGCCCGGTGGAAGGCCCAGGCCCGTTCGAGCGAGCGGCGCCCCTGGTCGGTGGCCGCCTCCTTGACGAACCAGCGCGCCCCGTCGAGCAGCCGCACCCCGTACGACACGCACCCGGAATCCTGCTCCCGGAACACCAGGAACACCTCGCCCACCCGGCCCAGATAGGGCTCCACGGCAGGCACTTCATCGACACCGAGCAAGGAGTGGAGGACCATACCTGTCAGATTGCCCTACCGAAGCCTTATTGCACGTCAGGACGACGCCCGTGCCACCAGTTCGGAGGGCAGTACGACCTGGCGCTTCTCCAGGCCGCGCGAGACCGCCGGGCGGCGGTCCGCGATCTCGCCCAGCAGGAGGTCGATCATGGCGCGGCCCATCTCCTCGATCGGCTGGCGCACGCTGGTCAGGGGCGGGTCCATGTGGCGGGCGATGGCGGAGTCGTCGTAGCCGACAAGGGCCACGTCGTCGGGTATGCGGCGGCCCACTTCCCGCAGGACCTGGCGGGCACCGGCCGCCATCACGTCCGAGCCCGCGAAGACCGCGTCCAGGTCGGGGCAGCGGGCCAGCAGCTCGGTCATCGCGCGCCGGCCGCCCTCCTCGGTGAAGTCGCCGGGGATGATCAGCCGGTCGTCCACCTCGTGTCCGGCCGCGCGCAGGCCCTCGCGGTAGCCGTCGACGCGGCGCTGGGCGCCGAAGACATCGAGACGGCCCGCCAGGTGGACGATCCTGTGCCGCCCCCGGGAGACCAGATGTTCCACGGCCATCAAGCCGCCGCCGTAGTTGTCCGAGTCCACCGACGGCAGCGTCTCGTCCGCCGAGCGGCGACCGCTGATCACCGCCGGGATCTCCAGCTGGGAGAGCAGGTCGGGCAGCGGATCGTCCGCGTGGACGGACACGAGCAGGACGCCGTCCACGCGGTGCGCCGCCAGGTACTGGGCGAGGCGCTGCCGCTCCCGGTCGCTGCCCGCGAAGATCAGCAGCAGCTGCATCTCGGTGTCGGAGAGCTCCGCGCCGACACCGCGCAGCATGTCGGAGAAGTACGGCTCCGCGAAGAAGCGGGTCTCCGGCTCGGGGACGACGAGGGCGATCGCGTCCGTACGGTTGGCGGCGAGGGCGCGCGCCGCCGTGTTCGGGACATAGCCGAGTTCGGCGACCGCCGCCTCGACGGCCGCGCGGGTCGCGTCACTGACCCGTGGGGAGCCGTTGATCACTCGGGACACCGTGCCGCGGCCCACTCCGGCACGCGCGGCGACCTCTTCGAGGGTCGGCCGCCCGCCGCTCCGGCCCCGCGCTCCGTGGCCTGCCATTGGCTCCGCCCTCTCGCCGACCTACGTTGGCCTGGAATCTAACAGTCGCGTTCACGGTCCCGTTCATGGACGGGGACCCGGCCGTGACGGCAGCCTCGCCGGGGCTGCCCGCCGACACCGGGAAGTCGCGCTGACACGAGCCAGTCGACCCGCCGCGCACCACCCGTCGGACCCGTCTCCCGAAGTTAGTTAACGGGCCGATAACTGAACGCGTCTCTCCGCGTCCGCTCCCTTGACACCCCCGCGCGAACCGACGACTCTTCAACACATCACCTGTGGGAGCGCTCCCACGGTACCTGACACATACACATCCCGCACGTTCCCCGCCCGAGCCGCAGCGAGAAACAACGGGCCCAACAGTGCAGTTGGCCGGGGGGTCGGCACGTCAGGCAACAGGAGGACGCAATGCGCACGATTACCCGTCGGTCCCGCAGTCTGGGGGCTCTCGCGGCCGTCGCCGCGCTGACCACAGGGCTGCTGGCCGGCTGTGCCGACGACAGCGGTGGAAGCGGCAGCGGTGGCAGCAGCAGTGACACGGGCGGTGGCAAGGGCAAGACGACGATCACCCTGGGGCTGTTCGGCACCCAGGGATTCAAGGAAGCCGGCCTCTACACCGAGTACGAGAAGCTCAACCCGAACATCAAGATCGCCGAGAATGTCGTCGAGCGGAACGAGAACTACTACCCGGCGCTCGTCAACCACCTCACCACCAACAGCGGCCTGCAGGACGTCCAGGCCGTCGAGGTCGGCAACATCGCCGAGGTCGTGCAGACCCAGGCGAGCAAGCTCGTGGACCTGTCCAAGGTCTCGGGCGTGAGCAAGAGCAACTGGCTGGACTGGAAGTGGCAACAGGCCACCACCCAGGACGGCCAGACGATCGGACTCGGCACCGACATCGGCCCGATGGCGATCTGCTACCGCAAGGACCTCTTCCAGCAGGCCGGCCTGCCCACCGACCGCGACAAGGTCGGGCAGCTGTGGGCGGGCGACTGGAACAAGCTCGTCACCGCCGGCGAGACGTACAAGAAGAAGGCGCCCAGCGGCACCACCTTCATGGACTCCCCCGGCGGTCTGCTCAACGCGGTCATCAGCAGTGACCAGCAGAAGTTCTACGACTCCTCCGGCAAGGTCGTCTACAAGACGAACCCGGCCATCAAGAGCGCCTTCGACCTGACCGCGAAGGCCGCCTCGGAGGGACTGGTCGGCGCGCAGACGCAGTTCCAGCCGGCCTGGGACACGACGATCGCCAACAGCAAGTTCGCCGCGGTGGCCTGCCCGCCGTGGATGCTCGGCTACCTCAAGGGCAAGTCGAAGCCGGAAGCGGCCGGCAAGTGGGACGTGGCCGCCGCGCCCAAGTCCGGCAACTGGGGCGGCACCTTCCTGGCCGTGCCCAAGAGCGGCAAGAACGTCACGGAGGCCGAGAAGCTGGTCACCTGGCTGACCGCGCCCGCCCAGCAGGCCAAGCTGTTCAGCGTGCAGGGCAGCTTCCCGAGCGCACCCGGCGCCTACAACCTGCCCCTGGTGACCGGCGCGAAGAACTCGATGACCGGTGACACACCGATCGGCACGGTCTTCGCCGAGGCCGCCAAGGCCATCCCGACCCAGGTGATCGGCCCGAAGGACCAGATCATCCAGCAGGGTCTGACCGACAACGGCGTCATCCTCGTCACGAAGGGCAAGTCGGCCGCGGAGGCCTGGAACACGGCCACCAAGACCATCGACAACAACCTGGAGAATTGAGCCCTCCCCCAGACGGAGCAAGGGGATTCCTGGCTCACGCCGCTCGGCCACTCAGCAAGCGATCGAGTCTTACGCGATCAACACCAGCCGGGTTGGAACCAGCCCGGTCTACATCGACACCAAGGATCCAGCCGCATGCCTGGTTCTCGCAATGCATCGAGCACAGTTCACCCGATCGTGTGGACGTCCCGCGGACCCCGGCCTGAAGGCCGATACCCACTCGGAGACGTCAGGTGACCGGAACGACACCCCGGCACGACACCGCCGCGCCCCCCGCCGAGGGGGGCGCGGCCCCGGGCCGTCCGCCCGCCGACGTCGTACCCGACGAGAAGGACCAGCGGCGCCGGGCCCGGCTCTCCCGCCGCTGGCAGCGGGACATACGGTGGAGCCCGTACGCGTTCGTCTCACCGTTCTTCCTGCTGTTCCTCGCGTTCGGCCTGTTCCCGCTGATCTACACCGGCTGGGCCTCGCTGCACACGGTGGAGCTGACGGCACCCACCGACATGCAGTGGGCGGGTCTGCGCAACTACACCCGCATCTTCGACGACGACTTCTTCTGGAACGCGGCGAAGAACACCCTGACGATCGGGATCATCTCGACCGTCCCGCAGCTGCTGATGGCGATGGGCCTCGCCCACATCCTCAACTACAAGCTGCGCGGCTCGATCTTCTACCGGGTCATGATGCTCGCGCCGTACGCGACGTCGATCGCCTCAGCCTCACTCGTGTTCGTGCTGCTGTTCGGCCGCGACTACGGCATGATCAACTGGGCGCTGCACGCCATCGGTTTCGACAAGATCGACTGGCAGAACGACAAGTGGCCCTCGCAGATCGCCGTCTCGACGATCGTCATCTGGCGCTGGACCGGCTACAACGCGCTGATCTACCTGGCGGCGATGCAGGCGATCCCGCAGGACCTGTACGAGTCGGCGGCCCTCGACGGGGCCAACCGCTGGCAGCAGTTCTTCCACGTGACCCTGCCGTCGCTGCGGCCGACGATCCTGTTCACCGTCGTCGTCTCGACCATCGGAGCGAGCCAGGTGTTCGGCGAGCCGCTGCTGTTCGACGCCAACAAGGGCGCGTCCGGCGGCGCCGAGCACCAGTTCCAGACACTCGGCCTGTACCTCTACGAGCAGGGCTGGGTGAACCAGCACCTGGGCCGCGCCTCCGCGATCGCCTGGACGATGTTCCTGATCCTCATCGTGATCGGGATCGTCAATTACGTCATCTCGCGCCGGCTGCGCGCCAGTAGTTAAGGAGAACCGGCCGTGACGACGACCCTGACGAAACCCCCGGCGGACGCGGTACCCGAACCGCCGAAGCGTCTGCGGCGCCCCAAGTCGGCGCGCGCGGGCGGCCAGATGCACGCGGGACCCCTCGCGTACGTCATCCTCGCGCTGTTCACGATCGGCTCGTTGGGCCCGCTGGTGTGGACCGCGATCGCCGCCTCCCGCGACACCAACCGGCTGGCGCAGTCCCCGCCGCCGTTCTGGTTCGGCTCGAACCTCTTCCACAATCTCGACGTCGCCTGGACGGAGGCCAACCTGGGCGAGGCCTTCGTCAACACCACGTTCGTGGCGGGTGTCTCGGCGGTGACCGTGGTCTTCCTGTCGACGCTCGCCGGGTTCGCCTTCGCCAAGCTGCGCTTCAGGGGCCGTGGCGCCCTGATGCTGATCGTCGTCGGCACGATGATGGTGCCGCCGCAGCTCAGCGTGATCCCGCTCTACATGATGGTCGCCAAGCTCGACTGGACCGACCAGCTGCAGGCGGTGATCTTCCCGTCGCTGGTGAGCGCGTTCGGGGTGTTCTTCATGCGGCAGTACCTGATCCAGGCACTGCCGGACGAGCTGATCGAGGCGGCCCGTGTCGACGGCGCGAGCAGCTGGCGGGTGATCTGGCACGTGGTGTTCCCGGCCGCCCGGCCCGCCATGGCGGTGCTCGGCATGCTGGTGTTCGTACAGACGTGGAACGACTTCCTGTGGCCGTTCCTGGTGCTCACCCAGACCGGCAACCCGACCGTGCAGGTCGCGGTCGCGGGCCTCGGCCGCGGCTTCACCCCCGACCAGTCCCTGATCATGGCGGGCGCGCTGCTCGGCACGCTGCCGCTGCTCTTCGTCTTCGCCCTGTTCGGCAAGCAGATCGTCGGCGGCATCATGCAGGGCGCCGTCAAGGGCTGACGCCCGACATCCACAGGGGTCCCCCTTCGGGAACCTTCCCGGGGGCCGGGTCACCGCCGCCCCGGCCCCGCCTCCCCCCTCTTCTTACCGTCGGTCTCCACGACCACCTATGGGAGCGCTTCCATGCCTGAACCCGCATCGCCCGTGACCTTTCCCCCCGCCTTCCTCTGGGGCGCGGCGACCTCCGCGTATCAGATCGAGGGGGCGGTACGGGAGGACGGCCGCACGCCCTCCATCTGGGACACCTTCAGCCACACGCCAGGCAAGACGGCCGCCGACGAGACCGGTGACATCGCTGTCGACCACTACCACCGCTTCCGCGACGACGTGGCCCTGATGGCGGAGCTGGGCCTGTCGGCGTACCGCTTCTCGATCTCCTGGTCCCGGGTGCAGCCGACGGGCCGCGGCCCCGCGGTCCAGCGGGGCCTGGACTTCTACCGCAAACTGGTCGACGAACTGCTCTCGCACGGCATCAAACCGGCCATCACCCTCTACCACTGGGACCTCCCGCAGCACCTGGAGGACGCGGGCGGCTGGCCGGAGCGCGACACGGCGCTGCGTTTCGCGGAGTACGCGCAGATCGTGGGCGAGGCGCTGGGCGACCGCGTGGAGCAGTGGATCACGTTGAACGAGCCGTGGTGCAGCGCGTTCCTGGGCTACGGCTCGGGGGTGCACGCGCCCGGCCGGACGGATGCCGCGGCTTCCCTGAGGGCGGCCCACCACCTGAACCTGGCGCACGGCCTGGGCACCACCGCCCTGAGGTCCGCGATGCCGGCCCGCAACACGGTCGCGGTCAGCCTCAACTCGTCCGTCGTCAGGCCCCTTTCCCCGTCCCCGGAGGACCTGGCGGCGGTCCGGCGCATCGACAACCTGGCCAACGGCGTCTTCCACGGCCCGATGCTGCACGGCGCGTACCCCGAGGGCCTGTTCGCGGAGACGTCCTCGATCACGGACTGGTCGTACGTCCTGGACGGCGACCTCGCGGCCATCAACCAGCCCCTCGACGCCCTCGGCCTGAACTACTACACCCCGACGCTGGTGTCGGCGGCTTCGGAATCGTCCGACGGTCCGCGCCCGGACGGACACGGGGCGAGTTCCTACTCCCCGTGGCCGGGTGCGGACGGTGTCGCGTTCCACCAGACCCCCGGCGACCGTACGGAGATGGGCTGGACGATCGACCCGACGGGGCTGCACGACCTGATCATGCGGTACACGAGGGAGGCGCCGGGCCTGCCCCTGTACATCACGGAGAACGGCGCGGCGTACGACGACAAGCCCGACCCCGAGGGCCGTGTCCACGACCCCGAGCGCATCGCCTACCTGCACGGCCACCTGTCGGCGGTGCGCCGCGCCATCGCCGACGGCGCGGATGTCCGGGGCTACTACCTCTGGTCCCTGATGGACAACTTCGAGTGGGCGTACGGCTACGGCAAGCGGTTCGGGGCGGTGTACGTCGACTACGCGACCCTGACCCGTACGCCCAAGTCCAGCGCGCACTGGTACAGGGAGGTGGCGCGGACGGGGTCGCTGCCGCCGGTGACGTCGGCTGCCGCCGAGTAGCCACAGAGTCCATTGCCCGGGGGAAGCGGGGGGAGGGGGCGCGGTGCCTGGGGGGCGCCGCGCCCCCGTCGCGTGCGGCTCGCTCAACGCCCGAGCTCGAACCAGGTCGCTTTGCCCGGCCCGGGCCCGTGCGTGCACACGCCCCAGGCGTCGGAGCCGTACGAGATGAGCTGTATGCCGCGGCCGTCTTCGGCGTCGGGGGTGGGCGTACGGCAGGTGGGCAGACCCGGGGCTTCGTCGTGCACGAGGACGCGGAGTCGGTGGGGGTCGGCCCAGCCGGCGTAGAGCGTCACGGGGGTGGTACAGCCCTTGCCCGCGCAGGCGTTGATGGCGTTGGTGACGGCTTCCGAGGTCAACAGAACTGCGGTGTCGGTGAGTTCGGGGCGGTGGGAGGCGGCGAGGAGAGTACGGACGGTTTCGCGGGCGGCGCGGACCCAGACGGGGTGGGGCGGGAAGACGAGGGAGACGTCGGTGGGGTTGGGGGCGGGGATGGAGATGGGGTGTGGGGGGTCGTCCATGGAGGGGGCTCCTTCAGCGGTTGCGGGCGCGCGCACGCGGTGACCAGGTCCGGGGCCTCAACTGGGGTGAGGGTGGGGGTACTTCCTCGGGGCGCGGGGGTGGGTCGTCTTCGACGGTACGGTCAGTCGTGAGCTGAGTTCAATCGTGAACGCCACTTACGACCCATGTGGGTGACGTCGGAAGCAACGGGTCGACGCCGCTGCCGTGGTCGCGGCACACTGCGCACGGTTCAGAAGGAGGGAACATGCCACCACGGAGCAGCCCCAGCGAACGTCAACGACGTCTGGGCGCGGAGCTGCGCAAACTCCGGCTGCGCGCGCACATGTCGACCGACGACGCCGCCGCGTTGCTGGAGGGCGAGCGCACTCGGGTCAGCCACATCGAGGCCGGGCGGCTCAATGTCTCCCACAATCGGCTGTACAAGTTGCTCCGCGCGTACGACTGCCCAGCAGGACCGTACTTCGACGAGCTCATGAGCATGGCCCAGTCGAGCGGGAAGGGCTGGTGGGACGAGTTCGACGACACGATCGGCCCCACCGCGAGAAACCTGGCAGAGCTGGAGTCACGGTCCGCCGTACTGCGCACGCACGAACCGCTGTTCATCCCCGGCATGCTCCAGACGGAGGAGTACGCACGCACCGTCCTCGGCGAAACCGAGGAGGACCCTCAACGGGCTGACCGTTATGTCGAGTTCCGCCTCGCTCGGCAGCGCATCCTACAAGGCGGTGCGGCCGTGACGTACCGGTCAGTCATCCACGAAGCGGCACTGCACACCCTGATTGGCGGCCCTCAGGTCATGCGCAGGCAACTCCTCCGCTTGATCGAGGTCTCCCGACTGCCCAATGTGACCGTGCAGATCTTCCCGTTCGAGGGTGGTGGGTACTCCGCGTACAGCGGTTCGTTCGCCATCTTCGGAGGAGTGGCGACCGCGTTGGACACTGTCTACCTGGAGCACCCGCGGAACTCTCTCTTCCTCGGCGATGGCAAGCACCTCGACGAGTACGCCAAAATGTTCGAGCGACTTTCCGGGCTGGCCCTGGCTCCTGTAGATCCCCAGTCGGCGCCGGAAACTCACGAGTCCCGCGACTCACTGAGCCTGATCCAGCACGTCATGTACGCCCTCTGAAAGGAAACGCGATGCCCCGACTCACCTGGCAGAAGTCCTCATTCAGCGGCGGCGGCGAAGGCAACTGCGTAGAGCTGGCGGCAGCCGCGACATCCGGTCGGATCCACCTCCGCGAAAGCGACCAACCGTACGAGGTCGCCACCATCACACGCCACGCCCTGGCGGGACTGCTCGGCGCCATCAAAGCCGAACGGATCACCCAACCTTGATTGGGCGGGTACGTCGAGAGGAGCCGCGATGCCCCACCTCACCTGGCAGAAGTCGTCGTACAGCACGGGCGGCGAAGGCGAGTGCATAGAGCTGGCGGCAGCCCCGCCGTCGGGCCACATCCACCTCCGCGAAAGCGACCACCCCACCACCATCGCCACCACCACACCCCACGCCCTGGCCGCACTCATCGGCGTCATCAAGTCCGGCAAGTCCGGGCTGCCCGCACGGCGTTGACGATCCTTAACGCGTCCTTGTTGCCCGGCGCATGGTCGGCTCCGTGAGCGTCGGCGGAGAATGAATCAGTGACGTCCGTACACGACACTTCGTCGCCCGGAAGAGCCGACGATCGACCGCCCAGGAAGAACCGCCCGAGGTTCCTAGGGCTCCTGGCGTTCGCCGGCTCTCTCGTACTCGTCGCCGTGTGGCTGCTGCTGGGGCCCATGCGCGACGCCCTGCACGAGGAGCGGGACTTCAGGGCCGCGGTCGCCTGTCCGGAGCGGACCGCCTCGACCGGCTCCGAGGGCTGCCTGCGTACCGTGACGGCACGGATCGACCGTACCGATCCGGTAGAAGGGACCAGGTCGGCGGCGTACTGGCTGTACGTCACCGAGCCGGGCGGCAAGACCGACCGCGCCCGGATCGACGGTTCCTCCGGTCCGGCGTCCGCGACCGCCTGGTCCGGGGCCCGGATCCAGGTCACCGAGTGGCGGGGGAAGATCCGGTACGTCGCCTTCTCGGACGGGCGCCAGTACACGCACGCCGACCCGCGCGGCAGCTACCGGCCCTACTACTCCGCGGGGCTCGGCCTCGGCCTCTTCGGCGCGGGATTCCTCGTGAGCACGTACTGGTGGGCCCGGATCTCCGCCGTCTCTCCCCTGCGCTACCCCTGGCAGGTGTCCGTTTCGATGACGGGCGCGGTCGTCCTCGCCTGCGCCGGTGCCCTCGCGCCCATGGTGACCGACGGGGTCAGGGCCGCGCTGCTGTTCGTCGCGGGGGCCGCCGGCCTGGTGCTGGTCGGATGCGCCGTGGCCGTCCTGGTTCTCCGGCGGCGGCAGAGCGGTGACGACACCGTCGAGGTGACACCGACCGTCCCGGACACCGAACAGTGCTTCCTGGGCGGCATCGTGGGCGAGGTCCCCTACGGCAAGAACGGCGGTGGTTATCTGGTGGCGGCGCCCGGCCTGCTGGCGCAAACGCCCGATCCGACCGGCGCGTTCGCCCGCCGAGCCGTACCGCCCACCCTGGTCCCCCAGCGCGTGCGCCTGCCCTACTGGTCGGACCGCAGCGACTACGGCGCCGGGACGCTGGTGGTCGAGTGCCGGGACGGCGAGACTCCCGTGCTCATCACGACGAAGAAGGAGAACGTGCCCTGGGTGCTGGGTGCCCTGCAGCCGGTCGCAGCCAGGAGGCCCTAGCTCCGCCGACGCTGTTGGCGAATTCCCGTCGGCGTGGTGGGCGGTCTGGCCGGTGCCCCAGGGGTCACGGTGTGTGGCCCGGCGAATGTGACACTTGCGCGGCGAGTGTCACATTCCCGCGGCCGACCACCCGGCCGCAGCGGATGCGCCAACAGCGTCCGGGCCGGTCGGTCTGGTCGGCCGATTCAGCTTTCCGGGTCGCCTTCGTCGGCTGCTGCCTGGTCGGCGGCGAGTTGAGCGGCGTTCTGCAGCCAGGTGAGGTGTTCGGTGAACGCGGTGCGGCCCTCAGGGGTGAGCCGGAACCATGTTCGTGGACGTCGTCCGATCGCACCCTTGCGTACTTCGAGGTAGCCGGCGTCCTCCAGGATCCGGGACTGCTTGGACAGCACCGAATCGCTCACCCCCACGGTGTCCCGCACGACGGAGAACTCCACCCACTGCGGGCCGGCGGCGAGCAGTCCGCAGATCGACAGCCGGGTCACCGGATGGATGATCTCGTCCAGTCGCCCGCGTCCTTCGGGTCTGGTCATCGCGATACCGCTCGCCCTTGCCGGATGTCGTGACGGATCGCCGCGTTCTGCCACAGCGCAATGCCCACTGCCGCCGCCACCATGACGATTACCAGCGCGATCGCGAGCACGCTATGCCCTCTTCCGAGCAGCACGTGCTCGCCGGCAACGGATGTCAGCGCCCACGCGAGCGTGACCCACATGACGGGTCGGGCCGACGGGTAGGTCGTGTTCCGGCCCCGGTACTTCACACCGGTGGTGCGAACCAGAAGGCGGCTCAGGCCTATCTGGGTCAGGATCAACACCGGCAATGAGCTTTGGCCCACCTCCTCAGAGATGTACCGCGGCTGCAGGAACGGCAGGGCCAGCACCGCAGCTATCAGCACCGCGGTCGCCGCCAGATACCACCACGGAAGCCTCAGCCGCTGAGCTAACGCCGTCCGTTGCTGTTGAAGCTGCTGCAGATCCCGCGAACCGTCGTTCATGACAACCTCCATCGCATGGCATGTACTTTCCACTATGGAAAGTACATGCCATGCGGAAGGACCACAACACCGCAGGCCGCACCCGGAGGTTGGTCAGGTTGAGGAGATGTTCGAGACCGTGGGCCCCGAGGACCGTGCGGGCAGGGAGACGCCCGCGTGGAGGGTTCGCAACGAACTGGCCGCCACAGCGGGACCGGCCTGGGGCGGAGCCGTTGCGGGCCAAGGAGATCGCGGCCGCGCTGGGCATCGACGCCGCGGTGGCAGCGAGGGTCGAAGGGGTGCGCTCGAAGGCGAAACGCCTGACCGAGCCGGGGTGGTTGTTTCAGGAGGCGTCGGGCGCGTTCAGCGCCGGCCGCAGGCTCGTGGCCTCGCCAGGCGGCGGCACCGCGCCGTGCCGTGCCGTACAGCTTCCCGGCCTCGCTGCAGGGCGGCATCAACGCCGAGGTCCGGGACAAACACGCCGGGTACGACGCGCGGGCCCACTGAGGGGCTCAGTGTCCTTCAGGCAGCGTCCTTCAGCGCCCTTCGGAGTTCTTCGGAGTTCTTCAGAAAGGTGCCCCGGCGGCTCCGGGAATGCCTCCGGGGCGGCCTTGGGAGGGGGTGTGGGTGGCCGCGGGCCATGACCCCGGCGGGCGTGGGCGCGCCCTCCGGCCCCGCCTCCCGCAGGGGCCCTTCACGCCTCTCCGCATCCCTCCGCGCATCCGGCCTGACCTGGCCTTTCGTGGAGATCGGGCCTACCGTTTCCCCGTCACGAGCCTTCATGAACCTTCGTGAAAAGGGGAGCGGATGGACCGGAACATACGCACGATCGACGATGTGCTGAACCTCCTGGACGGCCTGTTCGCGCCGGAAGCCGACCGGTGGACGGCGGGCGGGGCCGCCTGGTGGGACGGCTTCTACGCCGACCGCTCCAGGCCCGTACCGTTCTTCGTCGCGAAGCCGGACGAGAACCTGGTCGCGTACCTCGACAAGGACCTGATCGCCCCGGGCCGCGCCCTCGATCTGGGCTGCGGCCCGGGGCGCAACGCCCTTCATCTGGCCGCCTCGGGCTTCCAGGTGGACGCGGTCGACCTCTCCCCGACGGCCCTCGCCTGGGCCGAGGACCGTGCGCGCGAGGCCGGGGCCGAGATCCGTTTCCACTGCAGCGACGCGTTCGCGCTCACCGACGGCGACTGGGGCGGCCCGTACGACCTGATCTACGACTCGGGCTGCTTCCACCACCTGCCGCCGCACCGCCGCATCAGCTACCTCGCCCTGCTCGACCGCACCCTCGCCCCGGGCGGCCATCTCGCCCTCACTTGCTTCGCCGCCGGCGGGATGGGGTCCGAACTCCCCGACGGGGCCTTCTACCAGCAGTCCGCTCTGCACGGCGGGCTCGCCTACACCCCCGAGTCCTTGCGTTGGATCTTCTCCGACCTGACCGAGGTCGAGTTGCGCCGCATGCGTGACGAGCCGCCCGAGTCCGCGCTCTTCGGCGAGCCCTTCCTCTGGACGGCCCTGTTCCGCCGCGGCACGTAACCCCCGTGCGGAGGCGTCTACTTGTACGCGCCGAACGCCTTCGAGAACGCGCCCGCGTCCTGGACGATCGAGCTGCAGATCGCGTCGGCGGAGTTCTTCGCGCCGCCCGCGCACTGCTTGTCGCGGGAGGCGGACCACATCGACAGCCAGCCAAGGCCCTTGGACTGGGCGAAGGCGACCAGCTGCGTCGCGTCGTCGACCTTGAAGATCTCGGACGCGACGTCGTTGACGCCGATCATCGGGGTGATGGCGACGGCCTTCCACGCCGCGCTGTCCGACAGCCCGAGCACGCTCTTCACCTGGGCCTGCGTGGCGGTGGCGGCCTGCTCGGCGTAGGTGCCCATGTCACCGCTGTACGAGGCGCCGTAGTCCATCGCCATGATGTTGACCGTGGAGATCTTCACACCGTTCGCCTTGGCGTTGGACAGGAGGTTCACGCCGTCCTGGGTCAGGCCCTCGGGCATCACCGGGAGCGTGAACGACACGTCCAGGTTCGGGTGCTGCTGCTGGAGTTTCGCGATCGCCTTCGCCCGGTTCGTGTTCGCGGTCGTGTTCGGCAGCGCGCCGCCCTCGACGTCGAAGTCGACCTTGGTCAGGTTGTACGCGTCCACGGCCTTCCCGTACGCCGTCGCCAGCGCGTCCGCCGACGCGCACGTCGTCGCCAGCTCCGAGCCCGAGGCACCACCGAAGGAGACCCGGACGTCACCACCCTTCGCCCGCAGCGCGCCGATCTGCGAGGCCACGCCGTCACTGGCGAGGTCGGTCACACCGCCCCACTTCGGCGTACAGCCGCCGCCGTCGGTGATGAAGGCCAGGTTGTAGTCCTTCACGCCGGTCGCCGTCGCGCTGCCCACCAGGTCGAAGGCCGGATAGAGCGAGGTGTCGACGTACGGCGCGAAGCCCGCGCCGGTCGTCGTGCCGCTGCCGCTGCCGGTGCTCTGCGAGGCGGTGGGTGTGGGGGTGGAAGTGGGGGTGGGGGTGGAGGTGGGGGTCGGCGTCGGGCTTTGAGTAGCGGTGGGTGTCGGGGTCGGCGACTGCGTCGGGCGGCCGCTCGGCTCCGGGGTCGCGCCCTCGTCCACCGAGCACTTGGCGCCGTCGATGACACAACCGGTCGGGTCCGCGGTGCCGTTCACGACGAAGCCGACGGTGGCCGACTCGCCGGCCGCCAGGCCGTCCTTGTCCCAGGACGGCGGCTTCACGGTGACATGCTGCCCGCTCACGCTCGACTCGCCGTTCCACAGCGAGCTGAGCTTCGCGCCCGTCGGCAGGTCGAACTCCAGCGTCCAGTCCCCCTTCGCCTGACCGGTGTCGTTGGTGATGACGTACTGCGCGGTGTAACCCGTCGACCAGTCACTGGTCTTGGTGTACGCGGCGCCGACACCGGCCGCCAACGCGGTTCCGGAGAACAGGAAGGCGCCACCACCGACCACGGCCGCGGCGACGGCGCCGCCTATCACCTTGCTCCTGCCACTGACCTCGCGCCGGTGCGTGCTGCTCATCGCGTGTGCCTGCCTTCAGGGTTCACTGGGGGTGGGGTGCGGCAGCACGCTAGCGATCCGGAATCGGGCAAACCGCCTGATCAGGGCGGCCGTTGGCGATCTTATGGTGCGCTTAAGGAAGGCATCGGGGACGGTTAAAGGTAGAGACCAATTCGGCCCAGGCCTCGGCGCGCATCGGCTCGGATCAGCTCACGCCCGCGCCGCGCCTACGACGCCGTACGGACCCTCTGTGCCCGCGCCGCACCGGCGCCCGCCCGTCCAGCTGGATCCATATCCGTATCTCGGTGCCGCCCAGCACCGATGAACCGATCCGCACATCCCCGCCCGTCGATTCCGCCAGTCGCCGCACGATGTCGAGCCCCAGTCCGGTCGAGCCGTCGCTCCCGGAACCCCTCCCCCGCGCCATCGCCGCCTCCGGGTCCACGATCCCCGGGCCCGCGTCCGACACCAGCACGATCACCGCGTCCCCGCCGTTGTGCACGTCGACCGCGAAGGCCGTGCCCTCCGGGGTGTGCCGGAAGACATTCCCGAGGAGCGCGTCGAGCGCGGCCACCAGGTCGGCCCGGGCGACCGGTATGCGTACGGGTTGGTCCACGCCCGCGACCCGCACCTTGCGCCCCTCGTCCTCCGCGAGTGCCGACCAGAAGTCCATCCGCTCGCGGACGACCTCGGACGCGTCGCACCCGGCGGTGACGCCTATCGTCACCGTCTGCGGCTTGGCCTCCCGGGCCGTCCGGATGATCGTGTCGACCTCCCGCTCCAACTGCGCCACCGCCGCCCGCGTCTGCTCGGCGGCCGGTCCGTCCCCGAGCGAGGCGGTGTTGAGGCGGAGCACGGTCAGCGGGGTGCGCAGGCGGTGGGACAGGTCGGCCGCCAACTCCCTTTCGTTTGCCAGCAGTTGTACGACCTGATCCGCCATCGAGTTGAACGCCACTGCCGCCAGCCGCAGTTCGGACGGCCCCTCCTCCGGCACCCTCGCCCCGAGCTTCCCCTCCCCCAGCTCGTACGCGCCCTCGACCAGCCGCTGGGCGGGCTGCACCATCCGTACGCCCAGCCGGTCGGCGACCGCGACCGAGCCGATGATGAGCGCGACGCCCACCGCGGCGAGCACCGCCCAGGCCGTACCGAGCCCGTTACTGACCTCGGACTCGGGGACGTACACCTCGACGACCGCGATCTCGCCGGAGCTCAGCGCGGTGGGCTGGAGCAGGGTGAAGCCGCCGGGGACCTCCGCGGTGGAGGCCCGGCCGATCTTGCGGGTGGTCGCGATGTCCTTGGTGGCGGCGCGCTGCCGTCCGATGTCGACCGCCTTGGCGCCATCGCCCGCCGGTATGTGCACGGCCATCCCGTCGTCCGAGCCCGCGGAGGCGACGACCCGCTCCAACTGGTCCCGGTCCGTGGTGATGGACAGCGCGGGCGCGATGGCCGCGGCCTGCCGCTCGGCGTTCGAGAACGCACGGTCGCGGGCCATCTCCTTGATGACGAGCCCCAGCGGGACCGCGAAGGCCACGACGACCATCGTGGTCACCGCCACACACACCTTGACCAGCGCCCACCTCATAGCGGCGGCTCCGACCTCGGTGGTTCCAGCTTCACGCCGACCCCCCGGAGGGTGTGCAGATAGCGCGGCCTCGCCGCCGTCTCGCCCAATTTCCGCCGCAGCCACGACAGATGGACGTCGATGGTCTGATCGTCCCCGTACGACTGCTGCCACACCTCGGCGAGCAGCTCCCTGCGCGGGACGACGACACCGGGCCGCCCGGCGAGGAAGGTGAGCAGGTCGAACTCGCGCCGGGTGAGGTCCAGCCGGGCACCGTCCAACTCGGCCTGGCGGCGCAGGGGGTCTATGGCGAGACCGCCGACCCGGATCACCGGCGGCGCGGGCGTACCCCCGGCCGTCCGCGCGCGGCGCAGCACGGCGGCGATCCGCGCGGACAGGTGCTCGACGGAGAACGGCTTGGTCAGGTAGTCGTCCGCCCCGTCGTTCAGCAGGCGGACGATCTCCGTCTCGTCGTCCCGCGCGGTGGCGATGATCACCGGGACGTCGGTGATGCCGCGCAGCATCTTCAGGGCCTCGGCCCCGTCCAGGTCGGGCAGTCCGAGGTCCAGGATGACGACGTCGAAGGGGAAATGGGCGACCTCGCGCAGCGCCTCGAGCGCCGTGCCGACGCTGCGCACGGTGTGCGAGGCGTCGGTCAGATGCCGGATGAGAGCGCTGCGTACGAACTGGTCGTCCTCGACCACGAGCACACTTGCCATGCGCCGCACCGTACGCCATCTGTGCGATGCCGGTCCGGCGCCTGTGGACAACTCCGGCCGCCGGCCCATCTGGAGACACGGGAGACACCCGTGGGGCGTGTGAGGCAGTATGGCCCGCGATGCTCAGAGGACTCGTACACGTACTGGCTTGGTCGCTCGCCACGGGCGCGGCGGTCACGCTGTCGTGGTGGGGTGTCCACACGGTGATGACGGGGACGGCGTACGATCCGCCGCGCGCGCTGCCCGTCACGGTGGGCGGGGCGACCACGCAGGGGGCGAAGCCGCTTGCCTCGTCGACGGGTCGGCCTCCGGCGCCGCAGAGTCCCACCGCGCCGAAGCCGGAGACAAGCCGCAAGCCGACCGCCACTCCCTCTCCCTCGAAGTCGCCGTCCCCCAGCACGAGTCCGGCCACCTCCGGTCAGTCCGGGCAGTCCGGGCAGTCCGGGCAGTCCGGGCAGTCCGGGCAGTCCGGGCAGGTCAAGAGTTACGACACCGATGGCGGGCGCGCCGCCTTCGATCTCGGTACGACCTCCGCCACTCTCGTCTCGGCCACGCCCGGTTCGGGGTGGTCGATGCAGGTGTGGAAGACGGAGTCGTGGATTCGGGTGGAGTTCACGTCGGGGGCGGATCGGGTGTCGGTGTTCTGTACGTGGCATGACGGGCCGCCGCGGGTGGAGATCGGTACGTACTAGCTCCGCCGGCCGTTCGGGAGAGTGCGGGCCGTATGGGGTTGGTCGCGCCCACGCGGCGGAGCCGTATATGTCACAGCCCCGCGCCCCTGTCGGGGCACCCCGGTCGACCGGCGTTCGAAGTTCCCTCTGTCAGCGGAAGACCGATGCCGGTGGTGCTGGTGAGGCCACCGCTGCCGCGTCCAGGACAGGCAGTGCTCCGCCGGTGAAGTCGGTGAGCTGCTTGCCGTGTTCGAGTCGGGCCGGGTGGGGGTCCGAGGCCGCGCGGCGGGTCAGTTCGGCGACGGGGAGTGGGTGGTCGGAGGCGACGAGAACCGCGTTGCCGAAGCGTTTGCCGCGCAGGACCGTCGGGTCGGCGATGAGGGCGAGTTCGGGGAAGACGGTCGCGGCGGTGGCGATCTGGCCGCGCAGGTGGGCGAGCGGGGGGCCGTCGGCGAGGTTGGCGGCGTACAGGCCACCGGGTTTGATGGCCCTGCGGACGTCGTCGAGGAATTCGACGGACGTCAAGTGGGCGGGGGTGCGGGCGCCGCTGAAGACGTCCGCGATCACCAGGTCCGCCCAGCCGTCGGGGACCTTGGCGAGGCCTTCGCGTGCGTCCAGGGAGCGCACCCGGATGCGGGCGTTCGGGTCCAAGGGGAGTTCGCGGCGGACCAGTTGGACGAGGGCTCCGTCGCGTTCGACGACCTGCTGGGTGGAGCGGGGGCGGGTCGCGGCGGTGTAGCGGGCGAGGGTGAGGGCGCCGCCGCCGAGGTGGACGGCGTGCACGGGTCTGCCGGGCGGGGCTGCGAGGTCGATGACGTGGCCGAGGCGGCGCTGGTACTCGAAGCTCAGGTAGGAGGGGTCGTCGAGGTCGACGTGCGACTGGGGGGCGCCGTCGATGAGGAGGGTCCAGGCGCGCGGGCGGTCCCGGTCGGGGATCAGCTCGGCGAGCCCGCCGTCGACCGTCTCGACGACGGCCTCGGTGGCCCCCTGCCCGCGCCGCCCGCCACGCACCGCGTCACGCGCGATGTCCTGCCCGTCGGCGGACCGCTTGTCGGCGGACCGCTTGTTCCTCGACCTTCCCATCCCGCCATTATCAGGGCGTACGGGGAGGTCGGCTCAGCGGCAGCCCTTCGGGCGGCCGCCCGGCGATTCCCGTGTCGGCTGCCCGGTGTTTCCAGTGTCTGCTGTCCGGTGTTTCCGGTGTCAGCGGCAGTTGTCCGCGGCCTCGATCAGCCGGGCCGCCTCGCCCAGCGCCGCCCGCAGCACGGCCGGGTCGGTCGCCAGGTCCGCGTCGCCGGGCGGCAGCAGCCAGTCCGAGCCTTCGACCGGGGGTTCGGGGGCGACCAGGCTGAGGCCGCGGCCGTTGGTCTGGGTGCAGGTGCTGCCCGGCATGTCCCAGGCGTCGGCGGTGCCCGGCGGCACCAGGAAGCCGAGGGTGTCGCAGCCGTCGTCGTGCAGGACGGGCCCGACGCAGTCGCCGGAGCCACGGCGGAGGATGTCGACCGCCTCCAGGCCCTGGCGCGCCGGAACGGTCACGAGGTCGCAGTCGGCGACCGGCTCTGGCGGGGCGCTGCACTCCGGGGACGGCCTGTGCTCGGCGGTCGACAGCGGCGTACGGAACTCGGTGCTCTCCATCCCGGCCTCCAACACGGAACCCCTCCTCCTGCACGAGCGGGTCGGGAGTTCGGGTGCGCTCCCGGTCCACAGGGTTCAACGCTTCGGAACGTCAACGGCTACGGCGTAACACAGCCGCAAAGGATGGCAGTTCATGGCAGATCGTGGATGAGATATCCGTTTTGTAGCCAAACACGGCATGGTGACGCCGTCACAGCCGGTACGTTCTTGCTCCGCCGGGGCAAGGTGAAACAGTGCACGACACGGACAACTCACCTTGAATCCGGCATGGTTCGACGGTTCGCAAGAGAGGGCCCGGCCATGGCGTCGTCAGCGGTGACCTCATCCCAGTCCCCCCGGCCACCACGGCCGAATCTCGCCTTCCGACGGCTGCGCGCACAGCGCTCGCCGGGCGAGTTCGCCGCGGCGGTACGGCGGGCCGCTCGCGAGATCGGCGAGCGGGTCAGCTGTGACGCGCGCTACATCGGGCGGGTCGAGGCGGGCGAGATCCGCTGCCCCAACTACGCCTACGAACGGGTGTTCCTCCACATGTTCCCCGGCCGCACGCTGACCGACCTGGGCTTCTCGCCCCGCTCGTCCGTACGCGGCCGAGGGGCGCACAGCATGGACGAGGCGCCCCCTCCGCACACCACGAGCCTGACGTACGCCACCGGTGAGACGGAGGAGGCGCACGAGACGTATGACACCCAGGACCCGTACGACCCGTACGACCCGCACGAGAACCACGAGGAGAGCGACGTGCAACGTCGCGCATTCATGACTGGAGGCACCGCCACCGTGGCGGCGGCCTCACTGGGCCCCTTCGGGGTCGCGTTCGGCGCCCCGGCCGAGGCCACGGACCGTCGTGTCCACCGAGTGGGGACGTCCGAGGCGGGCGCCCTCGAAGAGGCCGTACGCCGCATTCGGCTGCTCGACGACCGGCACGGGGCCGATGGCCTCTACCGACGGGCCGCGGCGCCGCTGCGGACCGCCTACGAGCTGCTCGACGCGGGCACCGCCCGGCAGACCATCACCGACCGGCTGTACTCGGGGGCGGGCGAACTCGCCATCTCGGTGGGCTGGCTGGCGCACGACTCCGGACGCTTCGACGACGCGCGCTCGCACTACGCGGAGGCGCTGGCGACCGCCCGGATGTCCGGCGACCCGGGCCTGGAGGCACACGCCTTCTGCAACACGGCCTTCCTCGCGCGCGACGCGGGGCGCCCGCGCGAGGCGGTGCGCGCGGCACAGGCGGCGCAGCGCGCGGCCCGCCCGCTCGGCTCCCCGCGGCTGCTCTCGCTGCTCGCGCTGCGCGAGGCGGGTGGCTGGGCGGGCCTCGCCGACCGCCCCGGGTGCGAGCAGGCGCTCGCCCGCGCGCAGACGCTCTTCGAGCGGGGGTCCTCCCAGGCCGATCCCGAGTGGATGTCCTTCTACGGAGAGGCCGAATTGGAGGGTCTCGAGGCGCAGTGCTGGTCTACCTTGGGCGACTGGCCCCGCGCGGCCCGGCACGCCCGGCGCGCCGCGCATCTCCAGGACCCGCACTTCACCCGCAACATCGCCCTCTACACCGCCGAACTCGCCGACGACCTCGCGCGCGGCGGCCGCCCCGACGAGGCCGCCCTCGCGGGCCTGCGCGTCCTCGACCTGCTGGGCGAGGTCCAGTCGTCCCGTATCCAGACCATGCTGGCGGGCACCGCGCGCGTGCTTTTGCCGCACCGCGGGGCGTCGGGCGTCTCGGCGTTCCTGGAGCGCCACGCGAGTCTGCCGCGCACCGCGTGAGCCCAGTCGTCGGCCGGTGTCTACGCGGTTGTCTACGCGGTCAGGTGTCCGCAGTCGTTCCACGCCTCGATCGCGGGCTCCCCGTAGGCCCAGCCGAGCACCGACAACGAGGTCGGGTTGAGGCGGATGCGGGCCGCGAAGTCGAGGGGGAGGCCGAGCCAGCGGGCGCCGATGGAACGCAGGATGTGGCCGTGCGCGAACACCAGCACATCGCGGTCCTCGGCACGGGCCCAGGCGACGACCTCGTCCGCGCGCGCGGTGACCTGCTCCAGGGTCTCGCCCTCGGGGACGCCGTCGCGCCAGATGAACCACCCAGGGCGTACCCCTTGTATCTCGGCCGGGGTCATGCCCTCGTAGGCGCCGTAGTCCCACTCCATGAGCACGTCCCAGGTGGTCGCACGCTCACCGAAGCCGGCCAGTTCGCACGTCTCACGCGCGCGTGCCAGCGGACTGGTGCGCACCTCGACCCCGGCGAGCCCGTCGAGGGGCGCCCGGTGCAGTCGCTCGCCGAGCACCTTGGCGCCGCGCCGGCCCTCTTCCAGGAGCGGGATGTCGGTCCTGCCGGTGTGTTTGCCGGACAGCGACCACTCCGTCTGTCCGTGCCGGGCCAGCAGGATGCGCGGTGCCATGAAGAGGAGCCTTTCCGGTTCGCGTGAAGAACGTCGTGGAGGACCCGGGGACGAGGACCCGGGGAATGGGTCATTCCATCATCGCTCACCCCCGAACCGGGCAACCCGGCGGGCGACCTCTGCGTCTTTGACGACCGGGGGCGCCTCCTTAGGCCATTCACATACACCGTAAAATCGCTTGGTCGCGTCACCGGTACGCAAACGGCTGGTCACGCAAGCGACAACCACAGGTCACACACGCAGATGGGGGAGGACGATCGGATGCCGCAGACCGATGCACGGCGGACCGAGGCGGCACCGCGCGCCCGGCTGCGCCGATGGACCGAGCTGCGCATCACCGCCGCACCGCGCGCCCGGCTGCGCTGGTGGACCGAGCTGCCACTGCTCGTGCTGGTGTACGCGTCGTACTCGGCGGGCCGGCTGCTCGCCCGGGGCGACACCGACGACGCCGTCGACCACGGCCTGGCGATCCTGCGCATCGAGAAGGCCCTCCACCTCAACGCCGAGCACCCGCTGAACCGGTTGTTCACCCGCGAGGCCTGGCTCGGCGTCCCCGCCGACTTCTGGTACGCGTCACTGCACTACCTGGTGACGCCCGCGATCCTCGTCTGGCTCTTCCGCTCCCAGGCCGTGCGCTACCGGGCGGCCCGCACCTGGCTGATGACGTCCACGGTGATCGGACTGCTCGGCTTCACGCTGCTGCCGACCTGCCCGCCCCGGCTGCTCTCGGCCGGCCACGGCTTCGTCGACACGATGGCCCAGTACAGCTCGTACGGCTGGTGGGGCGCCGAGGCGAGCGCGCCCCGCGGGATGGGCGGCATGACCAACCAGTACGCGGCGATGCCCAGCCTGCACGTGGGCTGGTCGCTGTGGTGCGGAGTGATGCTGTGGCGGTACGGCCGCACGCGCGTCGTCCGGCTCGCGGGCATCGCGTATCCGCTGCTCACCACGATCGTCGTGATGGGCACGGCCAACCACTACTTCCTCGACGCGGTGGCGGGTGCCACGGTGATGGGGACCGGACTGCTGCTGACGCCGTTCGTGATGCGCCTCGCCGACCGGGTGAAGCTGCTGCTCGGCGCTCCGTTCACGCGGGTCGCGGGCGCCTCCGGCGGCGCACCTTCCTCAATTGTCAGTGGCGGATGCCAGACTTCCACGGGTGAGCGAATTCCCCGACAGCGCGAGTCCCGAACCGGACCCGGAACCGGGCCCGGAGCCGAGCCGGGTGCCTCCCCCGCCGACGCGGGAGAAGGCGCTGCGACAGCGGCTCGCTGAGCTGCGCGGTCCCGCCGTACCGCCCAAGGCGCTGGACGCGCGCGCCCTCGCGGCGCTCGCCGCGAATCCCGGGTGCGAGCGGCGCGCCCTGTTGGACGGGGCGGGCGTCGACAAGGCGAAGCTGGCGGACGCGCTGGGCTCGCCGTCCGCCTTCGGCCAGTCCCAGTTCGCCTTCATGCGGGGCAACGCGTTCGAGGCGCGGGTCAAAGCCGACGGGGGCGCGGAGCTGCTGAAGCTCGTGCACGAGAAGCTGGACCCGGGCGCCGAGCCGCCCACGGCGGGTTTCGTGCCCGACCTGAGCGCGGTGGGTCCCGAAGGCCGCGCGGCCCGTACGGCGCTCGCCCTGCGCGAGGCCACCACGACCGGGGGCTGGACTCTCCTCGACCACCCCATGCTCGCCCTCGACGTCGCGGGTACTCCCGCCTTCCTGGAGCCGGACGCCGTCGTCGTGCACCCCGACGGCGGCTGGACGGTCGTCGAGATCAAGTCCTTCCCGATGCTGGACGGCTCGGCGGACCCGGCGAAGGTGGGCGCGGCCGCCCGCCAGTCCGCGGTGTACGTACTCGCACTGGAGGAGGTCGCCGCGCGCCTCAACCAAGGAGGCGCCCCCGGCCCCGAAGTCCGCCACCACGTCCTCCTTGTCTGTCCCAAGGACTTCTCCAACCTCCCCACCGCGTCCGCCGTCGACGTCCGCAAGCAGCGCGCGGTCACCCGCCGCCAGCTGGCCCGCCTCACCCGCGTCGAGGACATCGCGGACGCCCTCCCCGAGGGCACCTGCTTCGCCCCCGACGTGCCGGCCGACCGGTTGACGACCGCCGTCGAGTCCGTCCCCGCGACGTACGCCCCCGAGTGCCTGGCCGCCTGCGAACTCGCCTTCCACTGCCGCGACCGCTCCCGCGCCGAGGGCGTGGTGACGGCCCTGGGGCGTTCGCTCCGCTCCGAGTTGGGCGGGCTGACGACGATCGGGGAAGTCCTGGCGGCGGCCCACGGCGCGGCCGGGGACCCCGACGATCCGGCGGTCGCGGCCCTGCGCAGGGCGGCGGCGCTGCGGGCGGAGGCCCTGAGGGCACGCGAGACGCACCCCACCGGACTGGAAGAGCTCCCGAAGGGCCCCGTCACGGGCGACGAAGACCTCGCGGAGGTGGCCCCTTGTCGCTGATCACCACCCTCGCCCGGCTGGAAGCCGTCGAGAGCGGGCGGGCACAGCCCCTCGCCACCGTGCGGCACCGGCACCTCACCGACCGGCCCCTCGTGTTCGTGCCGCTGACCACCGCCGGTGAGGCCGGGGCCCCGCTCGGGGCGCTGGTCGGCACGGACCGGGACGCGCCCCGGCTGCTGGTCGTGCCGCAGCCCCGGGACCGCGACCTGCGCTTCGCGTTCCTCGCGGAGCTGGCCGATGTCGTACTGCCGTACGTGGACTCGTACGCGGACGTCGTCGAGGCGGCCGAGCGCAACGAGACCGATCCGGAGACCGGCAAGCGCGTCAAGGTCGAGGTCGAACTGTGCGCGGACGCCCCGCAGTTGATCGTGCCGAGCCGGGCGGGCGTGGAGTTCGTACGACTGCTCGGGCGCTCCATGCGGTTTCGGCGCACCGCGGAGCAGGAACCGGAGGCACCCCATCCGGCGCCGCCCCGGGTGCCGTTGCTCGGGCGGTGGCTGACGCACTTCGGGGAGCGGGCCCGGGTGCCCGGCTCCGCCCTGCTGCTCGCCCTCACCGACGTGCTGTCCCGGCACTGGGCCACCGGCCAGAGCAGCCTGGAGGACCAGCACCTGGGAGCGCTGCTGGCCTGGATCGACCCGGCGGACGGCGCGTCGGGCGCGCAGGCCGCGCTGCGCGCCGAGCTTCTGCGGGACTCCGACGGCCAGCTCGTCTGCCCGCCCGCCGGACCGGCCACCGATCCCGCCTTCGACAACAGACTGCTGGCCCCGGCCATCGAGCGCTACGACCGCGCGCGGACGGCCCTCGCCGCCGCCGAGGACGGCCTGGAGGCGGACGACCGGCTCGGTGACCTCACCGCCACCGAGCGGGAGATCCGCGCCCTCGTCGAGAAGGTCACCCGGCCCACCTGGGACGCGGTGTGGCACGGCCTCGACCTGCTGCGCACCCCCCCGGAGGGCGCGCACGCGGCCGACCGGTGGACCCGCGACCGCTGGTCGTTCACCGGCCATCGCGACCGGATCACCGCGGGCGAGCCCCCGCAGCCGCGCCGCGACGACGCGGTCACCGCGGCGAACAAGCTGGCCACGCGCGAGCGCGAGCAGGCCCGCCTGGACGCGCAGGAGGCCCTCGACGATCCGCTCGTCATGGCCGGGCGGCGGCTGGTCGGCGAGGCCTTCGCGGGCGAGGTCACGGACGTCGTCATGACGTACAGCGAGGGCAAACGGCCTAGTCCCCGCCCCCTGGTGACCGTGCGCACGGACGACCGGCCGCATCTCGGGGAGCGTACGAAGGTGTACCGGTCGCTGGGCGGGAAGCCGCAGGCGGCGGAGTTCGCCGGGTACGAGGGGTCCGCGGAGGGCGACGGCCTGGTGGTCCTGCGGATCGTCGACAAGATGGGGCGCGGCAAGGAGCCCGAGGCCGGGTCCGTCCCGGAGAAGGGGGACCGCGTCTGCTTCACGCTCTTCGAGCACGAGCAACGCGGCGGCGCGAAGCTGCCCGACCCGGAGGAGACCCCGTGGACGCACGGCGGCCCGCCGGGCGACCCCGACGCCGTACCGCTGCCGGACCCGGTGACCGAGGGGGACATCCTGTGACCACCGTCTTCGATCCCGGGGCCGCGGCCGGCCGCGCCACCGACGCGATCCTGAACGACACCCTGCACGGCACGCACCGCGGAGTCGTGGTCGACTCCCCGCCCGGCGCCGGAAAATCGACCCTGGTCGTCCGCGCGGCGCTCGAACTCGCCTCCGCCGGGCGCCCCCTGATGGTCATCGCGCAGACCAACGCCCAGGTCGACGACCTGGTGCTGCGGCTCGCCGAGAAGGACCCGGAGCTGCCCGTCGGGCGGTTGCACAGCAGCGATCCGGACCCGTACGACAAGGCGCTGGACGAACTGCCGAACGTACGCAAGTCCACGAAGGCCGGCGATCTGGCCGGACTGGATGTGGTGATCTCAACTGCCGCCAAGTGGGCCCACGTCAAGGGGGTCGAGCCGTGGCGGCACGCGATCGTCGACGAGGCGTACCAGATGCGATCGGACGCGCTGCTGGCCGTGGCGGGGCTCTTCGAGCGGGCGCTGTTCGTGGGCGATCCGGGGCAGTTGGACCCGTTCGCGATCGTCGGCTCGGAGCAGTGGGCGGGGCTGTCGTACGACCCGTCGGCGTCCGCGGTGACGACACTGCTCGCCCACAACCCGGAGCTGCCGCAGCACCGCCTCCCGGTGTCGTGGCGGTTGCCCGCGTCGGCGGCGCCGCTGGTCTCGGACGCGTTCTACCCGTACACGCCCTTCCGCAGCGGCACGGGCCATGGTGACCGGCGACTGACCTTCGGCGTGGCGTCGGACGGTTCGGGTCCCGACCGGGTCATCGACGAGGCGGCGGAGGCGGGGTGGGGGCTGCTGGAGCTGCCGGCCCGGCACACGCCTCGTACGGACCCCGAGGCGGTACGGGCGGTGGCCCGGGTCGTACGGCGGCTGCTGGACCGGGGAGGGGCAGCCACCTCGGAGCGGTCGGCCGAACCGGTGCCGTTGACGGCCGACCGGATCGCCGTCGGCACGGCGCACCGTGACCAGGCGGCGGCCGTGCGCGCCGCGCTCGCGGACCTCGGGGTCGCGGACGTCACCGTCGACACGGCGAACCGGCTCCAGGGGCGGGAGTTCGATGTGACGGTGGTGCTGCATCCGCTGTCGGGGCGGCCCGACGCGACCGCGTTCCACCTGGAGACGGGACGGCTGTGCGTCCTCGCCTCCCGGCATCGGCACGCGTGCATCGTGGTGTGCCGGGCGGGGGTGTCGGAGCTGCTGGACGACCATCCGTCGACGGAGCCGGTGCAGCTGGGGGTCACCGTGAAGTTTCCTGATGGCTGGGAGGCCAATCACGCAGTGCTGTCGCATTTGGCGGAGCATCGGGTGGTGTGGCGGCCGTAGCCCCCCGCCCGCATGGTCACTCGGGCCTACTTGCGCGGGCGGGGGAGAATGGACGGTGACCCACCCCCGTAGTGGACCCCCCGAACCGTACGAGGAGGAGAAGACATGGCGGAGCCCACGCCGCGTCGGAACGAACCGCGGCTACGCCCCGCGCCCCTGCTCTTCGAGCCCGCGGAGGCGGCCGGCGACCCGGAGCACTTCTTCGATCTCGAGTCGATCGACGATCCGCAGGCACTGCTGGCGCGCGCCACGGAACTGACGCTCGCGTTTCAGGCGGCGGCCGATCGGGCGCTGGAGTTCCAGGCGATCGCCGCCGCGCAGCTTGCCGATCCTCGCCGTTTCGACCGGCTCACGCCGGCTGCCATCGCCGAGCAGGCCGAGTGGACCGAGGACTACGCGAAGAAGATGGTCGAGTTCGGTCGTGATCTGCTGCGGGGCGGGGCGGACGCGGACGCGGACGGGCACGGGCACGGGGTGGGCGACCACGTCTGAGCCGGGTGGGCCCGGGGCAAGCACCGGGTTCCTCGCCCTCAAAGTCCTCAAACTCCGGACGGGCTGAATGGTGCCGGCCCGCACTGGAAAACGCGCCCCGACAGGAGTGCCCCGTCAGGGGCGCGGGGAACTGCGCGATCAACCCCCACCGGCCCGCGGCCAAGGCACTCCGGGTGGGGGCTCCACCCTGAGCCCCCACCTGGAGCAGGGCCCGGGCGGTGTCTGGCATATGCCGGTGGGGCAAGGTACTCCCTCTCGCCCCCTCCCGTCCCGGTTTTCCGCAACCCTCAGGGGTCGAGTGCTTACCGACGGTAGATCTCATAGGTATGAGCAGCACACGGAACCCGGCAAGCGCCTCCGCCCAGGGCCGGCACGGCCCCGCCGCCCCGTTGCCCGACCAGTTCGACGCGTCCGGCGTCACCACGGACGGGGCCGCCTGGCTCGCCTCGGCAGGAACGTATCCGCGCAGCACCCTCACCCTCTGGAAGGAACGGCCGACCGCCCCGGTCGTACTGCCCTGCGGCACCGCCTTCGACGTCGTCAACGTTCCCGCGATCTTCGGTCGGCGGATGCTCGGCCGGCTGTGGGCGGAGGGGCCGGGATCGGGGCCGGTGGCCGTGTACCGCGGGCGGACGCTGCTGTTCAGCGCGCCGGGCACCGCCCAGAGGCTGCCCTCGCTCCTGGAGTGGGAGGACTGGGGCTCCCCCGGATCGGGGGGATTCGGCGGATCGGACGGACCAGACGGAACAGGGGGATCGGGGGGAACAGGGGGATCAGGAGGAACAGGGCGCGTCGACGCCATTCCTCCGCTGCTCTGCCACGGTCCCGGCGACGCGGTGACCGTCCCCGCACTGAGCCCCGTCGCCCGCCTCGAATCCCGCTGGCTGGTGGCCCCCGACACCCGGCATCCGTGGCTTCCCGGGCCCGAGATCCTGCTCTGGGCGGCGGTCCGCGCGGCCCGCACGGCCGCCTCCGCCGCGGTGCGGATATCGATTTTTCCTCCCGCCGATCAGGATGCTAAGGTCTACGACGTCAGCAGGCGCCGCTAGCTCAGTTGGTTAGAGCAGCTGACTCTTAATCAGCGGGTCCGGGGTTCGAGTCCCTGGCGGCGCACGCTAGCGATGGCGAGGCATGTTCGCGGAAACGCGCGAACGGCCTCGCCATCGTCATTTCTGTCCAGCTTCTGCCCAGCTTCTGCCCACCGTCATTTCTGCCCGGCTTCGCCGCGGCGGGGGTGCCCCTATGACGACGCCGCGCACGACTGAAGTCCTGGCGGATCTTCCGCAGGTCCCGGTGCAGCCCGAATCGAAGTCCTACATGGTCCGAGGTCCTAGGAAGGCGTCAGTCATGCGACTTTCGGTGGATGGTCGTTGGTCCGGTCGTGGGGAAACGTCGGTCGCGGCCGTGGATCGTGTCGGATGAACTGTGGTCGCTCGTCGAGCCGTTGCTGCCCGAGCCGGACCCGGAGGCCGGCGGCCCTCTTGCAGGACCGCGAAGAAGATGACGGGGGCGTGGACGCGACCGCGCATGCTCAGCTGATCGTGATCTTCACCGTCCACGCGCCCGAAGCCGTCCGGCCCTCCACCTCGACGTGGACGTTCTCGCCCGGAACCGTGAAACTCTCCCCGAGCCCGACCGGCGCGTCCGCGAGGGGCGGGTAGACCGAGTCGCCCCAGCAGGACTCGGAGTGCGGGTGGGCGTCGACGACCTCGACCGGGCCGGCGCCGGACTCGGCCTCACTGCGGACGCGGTAGACGAGGACACCCTGCGTACAGGTCGCACCGTCGTTGCCCGTCGAGCCGCGCGCCTCGAAGGCCAGCGCGCTGCCCAGGCCCGTACGGACGACCGCCAGCTTGGTACCGCGGCCGGAGCCGAAGGCCCCCGCGAGCGAGCCGGAGGCCCCCGCGCCCGCCCCGAAAGCCGCTGCCTGGGCCGCTCCCGCCATCGCGCCGGCCGCCGCCGGCACCGGCCCCGCCTCCAACGGCTCCAACGTCAACCGCGTAGTCCCGCGCCCCCGCACACACGCCACCTGACGCGGTTCCAGCCAGCCCAGTTTCCACTTGTGCCAGCCGAACAGGTCGGGCGCGAGGCCGAACTGGCTGCCCATGAGATCCCAGTCGCCGACGTACGTGTCCCAGTCGCCGTTGCCGTCGGAGGGGCGGTGGTAGAGGTCGGGCAGGTCGAAGGCGTGCCCCGTCTCGTGGGCGAGGACGAGGCGGTCCGGCGGATGCTTCTCGAAGACCGTGACGACACGGCGGATGTCCTTGCCGTCGGCCTCGACGGGCGTGTCGAGGTTGACGACCTTCGTCGCGTCGGAGTCGACGCCCGGCGCGTCCGGATCGGCTACGAAGTAGACGACGTCGTAGCGCGAGAAGTCGACCTGCCGGTCGGCCGCGGTGATCGCGTCGCGCAGATAGGCGGCGCGGCGCGCGGCGTTCCAGTCGCGCCGTATGGCGTACGAGGTGGAGGCGTGCGGCATCCGGATCCAGTCGGACTGCGGATGCGGATGGAGCGTGAACTTGCCATAGGAGGCCCGCTCGAAGAACTGACTGGTGGCCGGGAAGTAGTCGGCGGTCAGTTCGGCGGGGGTGGTGTGCGGGCGCGAGTCCGGGAAGGAGAGGAAGACCAGCACCGCGTCGAGGGGGCGAGTGGGGCGCGGATAGGCGGCGTTCCAGGTGTCGAGGCCCTCCGAGTGGTGGGCCTCGGTCCGCTGCAGGGCGCAGGGGGAGAACAGGGGTTCGGCGAGTGCGGGGCCCGTGACCAGGGAGGTCGCGGTCAGCGCCGTCATCGAGGTGACCACGGCCGCGGTACTGCGTAGGCGCGGCGCGCCCGAGCGGACGCGCTCCCGCAGGACGTCACTAGGCGGCCTCCGCGGGACGACCCCACGGGTCAGACCCTGTCGGGCCTCCCGAGCGAGACCCCTCAGGGGACGCTGACGCGGCACGTCGACCTCCGGATGCGGTTTTCGGGATATCGCACCCAGCCTGGTGGAGTTTGGAATACATCGCCCTGTTTGTCTGCACCAGAAGGGTGAGAGATCGCGAGTCACCGAAACCCCGAACGACACCCCGAACACTTACGGAACGTCACGTAGAGTCGAGGGGTGGAGGATCCGGTCCAGATGCAGGCAGAAACGATCTGTCAGAACGGGTGGTTGTTCCGGGACACTGGACAGTGGCTGGAAGGCCTCGAGACCAGCCTCTATGATCGGCACACTTTCCTGCACGGACGCGGCTTGTTCGGCCGTCCAGGACCGGCCGACCACCCCGAAGACCCATACGAAGAACGAGTGCACTGCGGGAGCGAGCGGTGAGCGGAACGTCCGAAGGGCCGGCGCCCGCGGCAGACCCCGTCCGGCCGGCCGTCACAGAGCGTCACACTGACACGTCTCGGCGTACATCACCTCGTACGTCTCACACACCTCGTACGCCTCGTACATCCGCCGAGTTGCCTCCCGGCGCATCCGTCTCCGCCGTTTCCCCTCCCGGCGCATCCGTCTCCGCCGTTTCCCCTCCCGGCGCCCACGCCTCGGCGGAGACGCCACTCGACACACCCGAGTCCTCCCCCGCCCCGGCCCCCGCTCCCGTTCCCGACCCCGCCCTCAACCCGGCTGTCGGGGCGTCGCCCCGTACGTCCCGTGCCGCCTTCGACGCCGCGCCCCTCCCGATGGCCGTCGTCGACCGCGAGGGGCTGGTCGCCGCCGCCAACGAGTCGCTGGGGGCGCTGCTCGGCACCGGATCGGGCGCGCTCGTCGGGCGGATCGCCGCCGATCTGGTGGACCTGGCCTCGGACGCCCGGACTTGGCACGCGTACCTCGAGGTGCTGCGCGGCCGGCAGGCCCGGCTGCGCTGCACGCGCCGCCTCAAACACCCCGACGGGCACTCGCTCTGGGTCCAGGTGGCCGTCGCACCGCTGCCCCCGGAGGAGCGGGCGGTGCTGCTGTCCATCGCGGACATCAGCGCCCGCCGTGAACTCCAGGCGCGGCTGCGGCACTTGCAGATGCACGACCCGGTGACCCGGCTGCCCAACCGCACGCTGTTCTTCGAGCGGCTCTCGTCCGCCCTGGAGACGGAGGCGTACGAGGAGGGCGGCACCGGGCGGATCGGGCTCTGCTATCTGGACCTGGACGGGTTCAAGGCGGTCAACGACACGCTCGGCCACCGGGTGGGCGACCGGCTGCTCGCGGCGGTCGCCGAACGGCTGACGCGCTGCGCCGACGAGGCGGGTCACGCCAGAGGGGCCACTCCCCTGGTGGCCCGGCTGGGCGGCGACGAGTTCGCGCTGCTGGTCGAGGACTCGACGGGAACCGACCAGCTGGCCGACCTCGCCGATTCCGTCCTGAAGTCCCTTCAGGCGCCCTTCGACCTCTCCGGGCAGCGGCTGTCCCTCTCCGCGTCGATCGGGGTCGTCGAGCGGCGCGCCGCCGGGACGACCGCGACCCATCTGATGCAGGCCGCGGACACCACGCTGTACTGGGCGAAGGCGGACGGCAAGGGCCGCTGGACCCTCTTCGACCCGGAGCGCAACGCCCACCGCATGACCCGCCAGGCGCTCTCCTCCACCCTCCGGGCGGCCATCGACCGGAACGAATTCGCCCTGGAGTACCAGCCGCTGGTGGGTATGGAGGACGGCGACGTACGCGGCGTCGAGGCGCTGGTCCGCTGGAACCATCCGCAGTTCGGCACGCTGACGCCGAATCGGTTCATCGGATTGGCCGAGGAAGACGGTTCGATCGTGCAGCTCGGCCGCTGGGTGCTGGCCACGGCCTGCCGTCAGGCCCGCCGTTGGCAGTTGGACCACCCGGACGCGGCGCCGATCTTCGTCAGCGTCAATGTCGCCGTACGGCAGGTGTGGGACTCCGACCTGGTCGCGGACGTGGCGGAGATCCTCGCGGAGACGGGGCTCGCCCCGCATCTGCTGCAGTTGGAACTGACGGAGTCGGCGGTCATGGGTTCGGCGGGTCGCCCTCTCCAGGCCCTGCAGGCCCTCAGCGACATGGGCGTCCGCATCGCCATCGACGACTTCGGCACCGGCTACTCCAACCTCGCCTATCTCAGCCGCCTCCCGGTCTCCGTCCTGAAACTTGACGGTTCGTTCGTCCGCGGCTTCCAGTACGAGGGGCCCGACGGCGATGCCGACGGCGCCCATCCCAACCCCGCCGACGAGGTCATCGTCGAGGCCCTCATCCAACTCGCCCACCGCCTCGGCCTGACGGTCACCGCCGAGTGCGTGGAAACTGCCTCCCAGGCCACCCGCCTGCGCGGCATCGGCTGCGACACCGGGCAGGGCTGGCTGTACTCGCGCCCGGTGGCGCCGGATCGTATCTCCGCACTATTGACGGCGAATCCCTGACAGTGACCGGCTCGCCGGGAGGAGGCGGCCGACGGCGCAGGCAAGCACACAGGCACACAGGCACACAGGCACACAGGCACACAGGCACCGACAAAGGTGCCGCCTCCGCGTCGGGAGGCGGCACCTTCACTCACATGCTCAGGCCTGACCCTTCGGCAGTCCGTACGCGTCCGCGATCAGTTCGTACGAGCGCAGGCGTACGTCGCCGCTGTGGGCGTTGCCCGTGAGCATCAGCTCGTCGGCGCCGGTGCGCTTCTGGAGGTCGTCGAGGCCGGCGCGGACCTCGTCCGCGGTGCCGTGGATGACGTTGGCGTTCCAGGAGTCGACGAACTCCCGCTCCATCGGGCTGAAGTCGTACGCCTCCGCCTCCTCGGGGGTCGGGACGAGACCCGGGCGGCCGGTGCGCAGACGGACCATGTTCAGGGCGGCGGCCAGGACCTGGCGGCGGGCCTCCTTCTCGTCGTCCGTGGCGAGGGCGGAGACACCGATCAGGGCGTAGGGGGCGTCGAGTACGGCGCTCGGCCGGAAGGACTCGCGGTAGAGGTCCAGCGCCGGGACCGTGTTCTGGGCCGAGAAGTGGTGGGCGAAGGCGAACGGGAGGCCGAGGACACCGGCCAGGCGGGCGCTGAAACCGGAGGAGCCCAGCAGCCAGATCGGGGGGCGGTGCGGGGACTGGACGCCGCCGGGGGAGGTCGCCTGGATGGGGCCCGGGACCGCGTGGATGCGGGCGTAGGGGTGGCCGTCCGGGAAGTCGTCGTCGAGGAAGCGGGTCAGCTCCGCGAGCTGCTCGGGGAAGTCGTCGGCGCCTTCGTTGAGGCTGTGGGTGCGGCGCAGGGCCGCGGCGGTCGCTCCGTCCGTGCCGGGGGCTCGGCCCAGGCCCAGGTCCACGCGGCCCGGGGCCAGGGCTTCGAGGGTGCCGAACTGCTCCGCGATCACCAGTGGTGCGTGGTTCGGGAGCATGACGCCGCCCGAGCCCAGGCGGATGCGGTGCGTGTGGGCGGCGAGGTGGGCCAGGATCACCGCGGGGGACGTGGACGCCACGCCCGGCATGGAGTGGTGCTCGGCGACCCAGTAGCGGTGGAAACCGCGGGACTCGGCGAGACGGGAGATCTCGACGCTGGTTCGCAGGGCGTCGGTGGCGGTGCGGCCCGCGCCCACGGTGACCAGGTCCAGTACGGAGAGGGGTACGGGCGCGCTGCCCTGCGCGGTGCCTCGGATCTCGTCCGTGTCATCCACCGGGGTGCCTCCTGTTGCTGACGCGATGCTGTCTTCGGTGTCCTAACAGGAGACAGTCCCCGCTTATTCCCGACCGCCGACGGGGGATTCACGGAGACACGGAGGGGCACGAAGGGGAAACGGACCGTGCTCGCGTTCGTGTTGACGACGGCAGGTTCGGGTGCGAGCGTGGTCAATCCGCGCATCTCAGACGGCTCCGGCCACCCTTACACCCACAGGCCCGTCACGGTTCGTCATGGTCCATCATGGTTCGGTGCGGTTCGTCGCAGTTTGATCCTCTCAGGAAAGCGGACTCGCATTGCGGAACGGTTTCCCACGAACACCACGCCCGGTATCCGGGACCACCCTCCTCGTCCTGGACGCCGAGCCGCTCCCCCGCCTCGGTAAACTCACCGGCCGGGTGCGGATCGAGCACGCCGACGAGTCGACGCTCGCCGACCGGCTGCCGCGCGCGGACGTCCTGCTGGTCTGGGACTTCACCTCGCACGCGGTGCGCCGCGCCTGGCCCGGCGACGGTCCCAGGCCGCGCTGGGTGCACACGGCGAGCGCGGGCGTCGACCATCTGATGTGCCCCGAACTCGCCGCGTCCGACACGGTGGTGACCAACGCGCGCGGCATCTTCGACCGGCCGATCGCCGAGTACGTCGCCGCGCTGGTCCTCGCGATGGCCAAGGACCTGCCGCGGACGTGGGACCTGCAGCGGCAGCGGGAGTGGCGGCACCGGGAGTCGCAGCGGGTGGCGGGCACGCGCGCGTGCGTGGTCGGCTCCGGGCCGATCGGGCGGACGATCGTCAAGACGCTCAAGGCACTTGGCGTCATCACGGCCCTGGTCGGGCGCACCCCGCGCACCGGTATCCACGGCCCCGAGGAGCTCGACCGGCTGATGGCGCGCGCCGACTGGGTGATCTCGGCGGCGCCGCTCACGGAGGCCACGTACGGCATGTTCGACGCGCGGCGCTTCGGGATGATGCAGCCCTCGGCACGCTTCGTCAACGTCGGGCGCGGGCAGCTGGTCGTCGAGGACGCGCTCGCCGAGGCGCTGTCGAAGCGGTGGATCGCGGGCGCGGCCCTCGATGTCTTCCAGGACGAGCCGCTCGGCCCGGACAGCCCGCTGTGGGATGTCCCCGGGCTGATCGTGTCGCCGCACATGAGCGGGGACACGGTCGGCTGGCGGGACGAGCTCGGCGCGCAGTTCGTGGAGATGTACGAGCGCTGGGAGGCGGGCAGACCGCTGCCGAACGTGGTCGACAAGAAGCGCGGGTACGTGCCGGGACACTGAGAATCCCGGCCGGGCTATCGATGTTCGATTCCGGCCATGTCATCGGGTCCGGTCCACCTGAACGGATCTTCACCGATCCGGAGCGCGAACGCACCCGCGAATTTCTCAGCGCGATCCCGTGACTACAAAAAGTGAACGCGACAAGGTCCAAGGTCCGGAGCGCGCGGCATGCCCACCGATTCATGACCTGGGCATATGCCAGAGTGCCGCACTCCTGCTGAGAGAACCGGAGCGCGCCCACAATCTCGTCAACAACCCCTCCCCACCGACCGTTTGACAGTTATCGTGGAGGAGCTCAGCTGTCCGGATCGATGGCCCAAAAAGCGCAGGGGGAAACCGTGGCGCTGATGAACGAGCCGACCGCGCCGTACCACTCGGCCCAGGACGCCCTGCGCGTCCTGGAGATAGTGGCCCGGCACTCCACCGGCGTCACCGACGCCGAGCTCGCCCGCCAGACCCGCCTCGGCGCGGAGCGATTGACCGCGCTGCTGCGGATGCTGCGCCGGGAGGGGTACGTCGAGCAGGTCACCGACGGCGCGTACGTCGCCGGTGCCGCGCTCGGCCGGCTGGGCTCCGCCCACGGCCGCGACCAGGCGCTGCGCGAGAAGCTCCAGCAGACCATCGACCGGCTGCGCGACTCGGTCGGCGCCGCCATCTACATCAGCCGCTACATCGACGGCGAGGTGCACGTCACCCAGTGCGCCGAGGGCCCGGCGACCCCCGCGGTCAACGAATGGGTGGATTTCCGTTCCTCGGCCCATGCCAGCGCCATCGGCAAGAGCCTGCTCGGCCAGCTCGATCTGAACGCCCGCCGCGACCACCTCTTCCGCCACAAGATGGCCCGCCTCACCTCGCGCACCATCACCAACGAGCGGCTGCTGCTGTCCCGGCTCGACGCCCAGCCGCCCACGGTGCCGGTGCTCGACCTCCAGGAGTACGCGATCGGCACGGTCTGCGCGGCGGTCCCCATCACCGCGGGCTCCTCCGTCGGCTGCCTCGCCCTCTCCCTCCCGGTCGAACACGCCCACCGGCTGCGCCGGGCCGCGGACACGCTCAACCGCGGCGCCACCCCCGTACTCCTGTCCCTCGCCCTCTAGCCCGCGCCCACGTGGTCACCAGGTGGTCGCCAGGTGGTCGAAAGCACCCCTGCGGACCAGGTAGTATTTCTTTTGTCGCCGACCGCGAGAGCGGGAGGCGGGAGTCATGCGCCGCTAGCTCAGTTGGTTAGAGCAGCTGACTCTTAATCAGCGGGTCCGGGGTTCGAGTCCCTGGCGGCGCACATGGGAAGGCCCTCCACAGCAGTGGGGGGCCTTCACGCATGCCCCAGCGTCTCGGCCAGGGCACGGACCGTCGGGGTCGTGTAGAGCAGCCGCATCGGGAGCGGGGGCAGACCGCGTTCCCGCAGGGCGGCGCCGAGACGGATGGCGTAGAGGGAGTTCCCCCCGAGCTCGAAGAAGTTGTCGTCGGGCGCTACGGGAACGCCGAGGATCTCCTCCCAGATCTCGGTGAGGGCCGTCACAGGGTCGCCGCCGGGTACGGGCACCGACAGGGGCCGCGCGGCCTCCGGTGCGGGCAGGCGGTCGTGGTCCAGCTTGCCGTTCGGGGTGAGCGGCAGCGCGGGTACGGCGGTGACCGTCGTCGGCAGCATGTGGTCGGGCAGCAGCCGCGCGGCCCGACGCCGTACGTCGCCGGTGTCCCCGTCGGCCACGACGTACGCGTCGATCCGCACCCCCGCCGCGTCCTCGAAGGCATCGCCGCTCAGCACCACGGCCGCCGCCGTGACCAGCGGGTCCTCCAGCAGCACCGCCCGGATCTCGTCCAGCTCGATCCGGAACCCGCGCACCTTCACCTGGCGGTCGATCCGGCCCAGGTGCTCCAGCGAACCGTCGGCCCGCAGCCGCCCCAGGTCACCGCTGCGGTAAGAGCGCCGCCCGCTGTACGGATCGTCCACGAACCGCTCGGCCGTCAGCTCAGGGTCGCCCAGATAGCCGAGGGCGAGCCCGGCCCCGCCCACCCAGATCTCCCCCACCGCGCCCGTCGGCAGCACATGACCCCGCTCGTCGCGCACCGACACCGACCAGCCGGGCAGCGGGCGGCCCACCGAACGGGAGGCGGCCAGGGCCGCGCGCCGGGTGACCGTCGCCGCGGTGACATGGACCGTGGTCTCCGTGATCCCGTACATGTTGACCAGGCGGCAACGGTCCTCCGGGTAGCGGTCGAACCAGCCGAGCAGCGGCCGGGCATCCAGCGCCTCACCGCCCAGCACCACGAGCCGCACCGGCAGCCGCTCCTTCGCGCTCCGGTCCACCGCCCTCAGCTGCCCGAAGGCCGACGGGGTCTGGCTGAGCACGGACACCGACTCCCGTACCAGCAGCGCGTGGAAGTCCTCCGGCGAGCGCGCCACCCAGTGGTCCACGATCACCAGCCGGGCGCCGGTCAGCAGGGCGCCCCAGATCTCCCACACCGAGAAGTCGAAGGCGCTGGAGTGGAAGAGGGTCCAGGTGTCGTCGGCGGTGAGGGCGAAGTCCTCGCGGGTGGCGTCGAGGAGGGCGAGGACATTGGTGTGGGGGACGACGACACCCTTGGGGCGGCCGGTCGAACCGGAGGTGTGGATGACGTAGGCGGGGTCCTGCGGGCTTCCGTCGTGCTGCCCCGCGTCGAGGCGAGTGGCACCCGGGTAGGGCGCGGTGTCGTCCAGGTAGGGCGCGGTGTCCCGGACGACCAGACGTACGTCCGCGTCGCGCGCCGTGCGGTCGAGACGGTCCTCGGGGTGCGCCGGGTCCATCGGCACGTACGCCGCGCCCGCCTTCAGCACCGCGAGCATGGTCGCCACCAGGTCGGCGCCCCGCTCCAGGCGTATCCCGACCCGGTCACCGGGGCGGACCCCGCCGGCCCGCAGCCCGGCGGCCAGCCGCTCGGCACGCTCGCGCAGTGCGCCGTACGTCGTCGTGGTGCCGTCGTGGGTGAGGGCGGGGGCGTCGGGGTGGCGGTCGGCGCGGGCGTCGAAGGCGGTGTCGATACGGGCGGTGTCCATGCGTGCGGTGTCTATGCGTGCGGTGCCGATATGGGCGGCGCCGATGTGGATGGAGTCCATACGGATGGAGTCGTCGGGCCGGGGTTTCCCGGCGGGGTGCGGGAGCAGGCGCTCTGCCTCCTCGCGGGGGATCAGTTCGATCTCCGCGAGGGGGCGGTGGCCCAGCTGACCCCGCACGTGAGTGAGGTGGCGGGCGAAGGCCTGGGCGGAGGCTTCGTCGATGTGCCGGAGCTGGTGGTGCAGCTCGACGGTGGTCCCGCGTGGGACGAGGGTGAGGGGGAAGGGAGCGCTCTGGTGGAGGAGGCCGTGGGTGAAGGCGGGGTCGGGGGGTCCCGCGTCGTCGAGGACAGCGGCGTACGGAGGTAGTTCCCCGGTCGGCTCTCGGTGCTCGTAGCGGGCGAGGACCAGGGCGGCGGCGGCCGGGGAGCCGTGCGAGGGCACGGTGAGGACGCCCGTACGGTCGCCCGCCGTCGCGTCGCCGGTCGCCCAGTCGATGCGGGGTGCCCGTGGGCCTTGCGGGGGCGCGGCGGAGCCGAGCGGCACGCTGAGGCCGTCGGCGGTCCGGGCGCCGCGCAGGACGTGTGCGATGTCCCGCAGCGCGGCCGGAGCGAGGACAGCGTGGTGCGCGACCAGGACCAGATGGGCACCCTGGCCCCCGCCCCCGTCTTCGCCCCCGTCCTCGTACCGCAGCAGGACCGCGCGGAACGCGGGGCCCCACTCGGTGACGGGCCGGCGCAGTTCGGCCCGCAGACGGTGTTCGGCGAACCGCGCGGGCACCAGGTCGTGCCACAACGCGGGCCAACGGTGCGGGAGTTCGGGCCACCAGCCGCGTACGGCCGCGTCGAGGACGGGCCCGGGGTCGGCGGACGCGGGTACGCGCAGGGCGAGGGCGTGACACGTCACGTTCGGTCTCCAACCGTGGGCTAGCGGGCCGAGAAGCCGCCGTCGACCGTGAGGACCGTGCCGGTCACCTGACGGGACTCGTCCGAGGCGAGCCAGAGGGCGGCGGTGGCGACATCGTCCGGTTCGACGAGGGTGTTCATGGGCTGGGCCTGTACGAAGGTCTGCTCGTGCTCGGCGACCGGGACGTCCAGCGCGCGGGCGATCTCGGCGAGCATGCGGCCCTCCACGCGCGGGTCGTCGCGGACCGAACCGGGGCAGACGGCGTTGACGCGGACCCGGCGGGGCGCGTAGTCGAGGGCCACCGCCTTGGTCAGGCCGATCAGACCGTGCTTGGCGGCGACGTACCCGGCGAAGTGGCGGTAGCCGACCAGGCCGGCCGTGGAGGCGATGTTGATGATCGAGCCGGCGCCCCGCGCGGTCATCAGGGCACCCGCCGCGCGCATCGTGCGCCAGGCCCCGGAGAGGTCCACGTCCAGCATCAGCTGCCACTCGTGCTCCTCGATCTCGTGAACGGCCCGGCCGGAGGGCGCGGCGATCCCTGCGTTGTTGACGAGGACGTCGAGCCGTCCGAAGCGGGCCGTCGTCTCCTTCACCGCCGTCTCGACGGCCGCCAGGTCCCGTACGTCGACCCGGGCCGTGCGCGCGGCGGCCCCGGTCTCACGGCACAGCTCCGCCGTGTGCGCCAACTGGCTCTCGGAGCCCAGTGGGTACGGCACGCCCGGGAGGTCCGCCGCGATGTCCACGAGCATCAGATCGGCGCCCTCGCGGGCGAAGGCGACGGCGATCGCCCGGCCGATACCGCGGGCCGCGCCGGTGACGAGGGCGACCTTCCCCGACAGTCGCGGGCCGCCCGGGTTCACAGGGCGTGTCCGGCGCGGAGTTCGACGGCGATCAGGCGGAGGAGGGCGCCCGGGTTCTCCGTCAGGTACATATGGCCGCCGTCCAGCTCCGCCGTGGTGAGTTTGCCGGTGGTGGCGCGGGACCACTCGGCGGCCTCGGCCGCGCTCACCAGCTCGTCGTCGCGGCCGCGCAGAGCGAGGACGGGGGCGGCGAGCGGGCGGTCGGTGGCGGGCCGGTACGTCTCGTGCATCTGTACGTCCGCCCGCAGCAGCGGGAGCAGAAGCTCGCGCATCTCCGGGTGTTCCAGGGCCGGATGCGCATACCCCGCGAAGGTGCGCACCCGGGCCAGGAACTCCGCGTCGGGCAGCCCGCTCGCCCGGTCCGCGCGGCCGGTCCACGGGCCCGGCGCCCCGCTGACGACGAGCGCGTCGAGGCGGACGCCGGGCTCGTCCGCCAGCCGGTGCGCCAGCTCGTAGGCGAGCACCGCGCCGAGGCTGTGCCCGAACACCGCCACCCGCGCGCCCTCCGGCAGCTGCCGGGCGACCTGCGTGTACGCCTCGGCAGCCGCCCGTACCGCGTCCGTGTGCGGCTCCTCGACGAACCGCTCCTCGCGGCCCGGGAGTTGGACGGGCAGGACCCGCAGGCCGGTCGGCCGCTGGTCCTGCCAGGGCTTGAAGAAGGACGCGCCCGCCCCGGCGAAGGGCAGACAGACGAGGTGGGTCTCTTCCACGCTTTTCGTTCTCCCTGTCTTCGTTCCCACGCTCTTCGCTCCCACGGTCTTCGCTCTCACGAGTGAGGTCGGTGCTGCCGCTTGCTCCGCTTACTCCCTTTACGCCGGCTGCTCCGCCTACCCCGTCGTGACGAACTCCGTGAGGACCCGGGCCAGCAGCCCGGGATCCCGCGCCCCGCACAGTTCACGCGCCGAGTGCATCGACAGCCCCGGTACGCCCACATCGATGGTGGCGACACCGAGCCGCGCCGCGGTGATCGGGCCGATGGAGGTCCCGCACGGCATGGAGTTGTGGGAGACGAACGGCTGCCACGGCACCTCGGCGCGCTCACAGGCCGCGGCGAAGGCGGCGATTCCGGTGCCGTCGGTGGCGTACCGCTGGTTGACGTTGACCTTGACGACCGGGCCGCCGTTGGGAAGGGGCTGGTGGCCCGGCTCGTGGCGTTCGGCGTAGTTGGGGTGCACGGCGTGCGACATGTCGGCGGAGACGCAGAGGGCGCCGGCGAGGGCCCGGTTGAAGTCCTCCCCGCTGCCGCCGCGCGCGGCGACGGCCCGGCTCAGCACCCGCTCCAGCAACGGCCCCTGGGCGCCCGACTGGGAGCCGCTGCCGACCTCCTCGTGGTCGAACGCGGCGAGCACGGGGACGTGGGCGGGCGGCCGCACGTCGGTGGCCGCGGCGATCAGCGCGGTGAGGCCCGCGTGCACGGAGACCTGGTTGTCCAGGCGTGACGAGACGAGGAACTCCTCGTCCGCGCCGAGGTATCCGGGCGGCTGGATGTCGTGCAGCATCAGGTCCCAGCCGAGGATCTCCGAGACATCGGCGGCTGCCTCGGCGGCGACCCGGCCCAGCAGGGCGCCGGGCCGGGGCTCACCGAGCCCCCACAGCGGGGTCATGTGCCGCTGCGGGTCGAGCGCGACGCCTTCGTTGACGGCGCGGTCGAGGTGGATGGCGAGCTGCGGCACGCGCAGCAGCGGCCGGTCGATGCGGACGAGACGGGTGGACCCGTCCCGCATCGTCAGCCGTCCCGAGATGCCGAGGTCACGGTCGAGCCAGGTGTTGTGCGGGACGCCGCCGTAGATCTCCACGGCGATCTGCCGCCAGCCCGCGGAGCCGGTGTCGGGCTCGGGCTTGATCCGCAGGTTCGGGGAGTCGGTGTGGGCGCCGACGATCCGGAACGGGGTACTGGCCGGGGCGCCCTCGGGGACGTACCAGGCGAGCAGCGCGCCACCGCGGACGACGTACCGGCCGCCCTCGGCGCCGGCCGTCCAGTCGTCCGTCTCCCGCAGTTCCTGGAAGCCTGCCTTCTCCAGGCGCTGGGCCGTGTTGGCGACCACGTGGTACGGCGAGGGGCTGGTCCGGACGAAGGACAGCAGATCGTCGCTGTGACCGCGGTCAGGTGTGGGGGGCATGGGCGCTCAAGCCTTTCGGAGGGGCTGTACGGGGTTGAGGAGCGGGGCGACGGGATCGTCCGGCCGGGTACACAGGCCGGCGAGGACGGCGAGCCAGTCGTCGAGCAGCCGCTGCGCCGTGGCGGGGTCCCACAGGTCGGCGGAGTACTCCAGGAAGGTGCGGTAGCCCTGGGCCGGGTCGCGGCGCGGGGCGAGACCGAAGGAGAGGTCACCGCGGGACACGGGTGGGGCGAGGTCGGAGACCTCGACATCGAGTCCGGGAACGGGGATCTCGATGTCCGTGTCCAGGGAGTTCTGAAAGGCGATGGTCAGCGGGAAGCGCTCGGGCACCGCACGGGCACCGCTCTCGCGCAGCGCCCGCACGATCCGCGCCGTCGGCAGGACGTGCGCCGTGGCCTCCAGGGCCGCGGCGCCGGTGCGCTCCACGAGGGCGCCGCGTGTCTCGTCCGGGTCCGGGGTCACCCGGACGGCCACACTGGTCGACGTGCACGCGACCAGCGACTCGAACGCGCTGCGCTCGCGGTTCGCGTAGGGCGTGCCCATCACGATGTCCCGGCCACCGGATCGGCGGGCGAGCAGCACCCCGAGCGCGGTGGCCGCCACCGCGAAAGGCGTGGTGCGCCGCGTGGCCGCCAACTCCTCGACGGCGCGCCGGAGTTCACCGGAGGCGGTCCCGCGCAGGGTGTCCCCGCGCCCGCTGGGCACGGCGGGCCGGGACCGGTCGCCGGGGATCTCGACGCCGGCCGGGATTCCGTCCAGATACCGGGTCCAGTACGCCGCCCTGCGGGCCTCCTCGGCCGGGTCGGCGTGCTCCCGCTGCCAGCGCGCGTAGTCCGTGCACTGCGCGGCCGGTTCGGGCAGGCCGTGCGGACGGCCCGCGGCGGCGGCCGTGTAGAGCGCGGCCAGCTCGTCGAGGAGGAGGGAGAGGGACCAGCCGTCGATGCAGATGTGGTGCACGACGAACATCAGGGTCCAGCGGTCGGGCGCGACGCGCAACAGCCGCAGGACGGGCAGGACGGGTCCGGTCAGCCCGATGGGCGTGGCGGCGGCCGCGCGGCACAGCTCATCGGCACGGGCGTCGCGTGCGGACTGTTCCGGCAGGCCGGTGAGGTCCTCGACGGGGAGCGGCGGGGGCGGTACGTCGAGGACTTCCTGCCGCCAGGTCGTCCCGTCGTCCGGGGTGACCGTGTCCGGGGTGACCGTGTCCGGTCCCGGTCCCGGTACGAAGCGGCAGCGGAGCCCGTGGTGGCGGCCGATCAGCTGGGCCACCGCGGTGCGCAGGGCGGCCACGTCCAGGGGGCCGGTGAAACGGATCCGGGTCGGGATGTTCCACACCTCGGGGCGGGGCGCGCTCAGGGCGCCCGCGATCAGGCGGGCCTGCTGATCGCTGACGGGTGCCGTGTCCACCACGGTCACGTCCTCGGGTGGCGCGAGCCGGGCAGTCATCGCACCCAGCGTGGCGTCGGCGAAGAACTCCGCCAAGGGGTACTCCACGCCGAAGGCGTCCCGGACCCGGTTGACCAACTTGATCGCGGCGATCGAATTGCCGCCGAGCTCGAAGAAGTTGGCGTCGTAGGGGAGCGCGTCGACGCCCAGGACCTCCTGCCAGACGTCGTGAAGGGCGCCTGCCGCCCGGGGCGTCAGCTCGCCGACCGTCTCGGCGGCCCCCGTCGTCATCCCGGCCAGCGTCCCCTCCAAACGGTCCAGAAGCCCCCGCACCGTCACCTCGTCGAAGAGGTCGGCGTCGTAGCGGATGCGCAGGCCGAGGTCTCCGTCGGCGGTGCGGGTGGCCATGAGGGCGAGTTCGAGGGGCGCGGACTCCGTGCCGCCGTCGAGGGGTTCGGCGCGCAGCCCCGGCAGGTCGACGGCGGTCAGGGGCGCGGTGTCGAGGTCGGCGGAGACCGTGACGAGGGGGCGCGGGTTGCCCGGGTCGGGGTGGCGGGACGCCAAGAGGGCGTCCAGGTCGACGTGTTGGTGGGCTTCGGCGGCGAAGAGCGTGTCCCGGGTGGCGCGTACGGCGTCGCTCAGCGCGGTGTCGTCCGTGAGGGACCCACGTAGCGGCAGCAATGTGACACTGAAGCCGACAGTGTCACAATTCGCGGGGGTACGACGCCCGAAGGTGGACCCGATGACGAAGTCGTCCTGCCCGGCGTACTGGCGCAGCACGATCCGCCAGGCGGTGAGCAGCGTCGCGAACAGGGTGACTCCCTGCCGCCCGCTCCACTCCCGCAGCCGCCCCGTCCGCTCCGGGCCGAGCCGGACACCCACCGCACCGCCGCGCCCGGCGACGCTGCGGGCGCGCGGCCGGTCCGTGGGCAGCGCGGGCGCGACGGGCCCGGCACCGAGGTGGGCGCGCCACCACGCCAGGTCGTCCGCGCTCCCGGCCACCGGCGCCGGCACCGCGTCGAGCGCGCTCCCGGCGGCTCGCTCGAACCGCGCCGCGCGCCCCTCCACCGCCGCCCGGTAGAACTCCCCCAGCTCGGCGGCGATCAGCCCGGCGGAGTGGCCGTCGGTGACGAGGTGATGCATACCGAGGATCAGCGCATGGTCCTCGTCGGCGAGTCGCAGCAGCCGGGGCGTGAACAGCGGTCCTTCGGCGAGGTCGTAGGCCCGGGTGCTCTCCTCCCGCAGGGCGGTCCGGATCGCGCCGTCGGCGCTCTCTCCGCCCTCGGCGCTCCGGTCCCGGAAGTCGTCGTCGACGATCAGTCCCGGATGCCCCCGATCCTCCCGTACGACCTGGACGACCCCCTCGCCCTCGGCCCGGAACACGGTCCGCAGTCCGTCGTGGCGCCGGACGAGGCCGTCCACGGCGGTGCGCAGCGCCTCGACGTCCAGCGGACCGCGCAGCCGTACGCCCTGGATCTCGTTGTACGCGGCCGGGTTGGCGATCAGCGAGGCGGCGAGCCAGAGGCGGCGCTGGGCGGGGGTCGCGGGAGCCCGCCGTTCCTTCGCCGGCCCGGGGGCCCCGGGATCCACGGACTGCCCGTGGTAGCGGCGGCGCAGTACGTCCAGCTGCTCCAGGCCCGCCGTCATCGCCTCCGGTGGGAGCCCGAAGTCGACCAGGGCGGCGATCTCGTCGACGCCCGCCGCCCGCAGCGCGTCGACGGTGGCCGCGCAGGTGTCCGGGGAGCCGATCAGGGCCCGCTGGTCGCAGTAGCGGTCGTAGGCGCGGTCGAAGAGGTAGGCGAGGTCGGCCTCACTCGCGCCGGCCACGTCCTCGGGGCGGCCGCCGGCGGCGGTCGCGGCGGAACGCATCTGGAGGGAGGAGCGCAGATAGCGGCTCATCGGCTCGCGCGCGGCGGCCCGGGCGGTGGCGTGGTCCTCGGCGAGGTGGGTGTGGAGCAGGACGGTGACGCGGCCCGCGTCGGGGTCGAGGCCGCTCTCGGCGCGGACGCGGCGATAGTGGCGGATGTTCTCCGTGAGCCGCTCGACCGTCTGGTTCATGAGGTTGGTGACGATCCCGAGGTCGCGGCGGGCCGCCTCCTCGTACGAGGCCCGCCGCCCGGACGTCGCCAGATACAGCGGCGGCAGCTCCTGCACGGGTCGCGGATGCACGCGTACGTCGATGGGGTGCCCCTCGCCGGTGTGGCGCGGCACGCTCTCGCCGCGCCACAGCCGCCGTACGTCCTCCAGGTGGCGGAAGGCGATCTCGGTGCGGTCGGTGAAGCGGTCCGGGTGGAGGGCGAAGTCGCTCGCGTGCCAGCCGGTCGCGCAGCCGATGCCGACCCGGCCGCCGGAGAGGTTGTCGGCCACCGCCCACTCCTCGGCGATCCGCACCGGGTCGTGCAGCGGCAGGACCACGGAGCCCGCGTGCAGCCGGATGCGGCGGGTCTCGCGGGCCAGCGCGGCGGCGAGGACGGACGGGTTGGGAAACAGGCCGCCGAAGGAGTGGAAGTGGCGTTCGGGGAGCCAGAGTGTGCTGAAGCCGTGGGCGTCGGCGAAGCGGGCGGTGTCGATGAGCCGGTCGTAGGCCTGTGCGCTGTTCTCGCCGTCCGGGTGGTCGCCGAAGAAGTAGACACCGAAGTCGGGGGCGGGGCGTTCGGTGCGTCCGGTCAGTTCGGTGCGTTCGAAGCCCTTGCCGTGGCGGTGGCGGGCCGTCGTCGGGAAGTAGCCGCCCGCGCGCAGTTCCCGCAGCGAGTCCTTCACCGCGTCCGCGACGCGCTCGACGTCGGTGTCGGTGTGCGCGGTGGAGAGGTAGAAGCTGCGCCACTCCCACACGTAGATGCCGCGCAGGAGGAGGTGGTGGTAGAGCAGTTCCATGTCGGCGCGGTGGGTGAAGCGGAACATGGACCCGAAGTGGGCCGTTTCCAGCGGGAATTCCTCGGCGCGGAAGAAGTGGTCGAGGTCGGCGGCGAGCGCGTCGGTGCGGGCGTTCAGCTTTTCCTGGAGCCCCCCTCCCGCCTCCTTGAGGTGGGTGAGGACCGCGCGGGCCGCGGCCATCGACAGGGGGTGCTGGATGTACGTACCGCCGAAGAAGGTCGTGTCGCGCGACGGCCCGCTGTCGTCCCCGTACCGCCAGAAGCCGCCGTCGACACCGTCCATGAGGTCGGCGCGGCCCGCGATCGCGCCGATGGGGTGGCCGCTGCCGAGGGCCTTGCCGTAGGTGGCGAGGTCGGGGACGACACCGTAGTGGTGCTGGGCGCCTCGCGGGTGGGGGCGCAGCCCGGTGAGCATCTCGTCGAAGAGGAGGACGATGCCGCGCCGGGCCGTCAGCTCCCGCAGCGAGCGGATGAACTCCGCCGGCCGGAGGGCGGGATTGCGGCACTGGACCGGTTCGACGAGGACGGCGGCGATCGTGTCGCCGAGTTCGTCGATGACGTCCAGGCTGTCCTGGGCGCCGTATTCGAGGACGAGGAGTTCGCGGACGGCGCTCGGGGGGATGCCGCGCGAGACGGGGACGGCGTGGCGGCCGTCGGGGCCCGGGCGGCCGAGAACCGAGTCGATGTGGCCGTGGTAGGAACCGCGGAACATGACCACGCGGTCGCGTCCGGTGGCCGCGCGGGCGAGGCGTACGGCGGCGGAGTTGGCCTCGGTGCCGGAGTTCGCGAACGCCACCCGTTCCATGCCGGTGAGCTCGGCGAGCAGCTCGGCGGCCACGCCCGTGTCCTCGGAGCGCGGGCCGAGGCGCAGTCCGTCGGCGAGGTGCCGGCGCACGGCCTGCGTCACCGGCTCGGGCTCGTGGCCGAGCAGCAGCGCGCCGAAGCCCATGGTGATGTCGGTGTAGTCGTTTCCGTCCACGTCCGTCAGCCGGGCGCCGTGTGCCGAGCGGGCCGCGATCGGGTACAGCATCTCCTTCGTCGCCCGCCGGAAGCCGACCACGGCCCGGCTGTCCGCCAGCACCCGGCGGTGCCGCTGGGCCAGCTCCTTCGACGTCCGGGTCCGCTCGGTGAGGCGCCGGACCAGGTCGCCGGCGTGGGCCCGCTGGGCATCGGTCGCACCGGCCGCGGACATGCCGGAGTCAGGAGGAAGGGTGACGTGGGGGCCGTGGTGGAGGGGTGAGGTGGCCTCGGTCCGGTGGCGGGCGGCCGCCAGCAGTTCGTCGAGCCGCCCGGAGAGGGCGACGGCACGGGCGACGGCCTCGGCGTTCGTCTCCGTCCCGGGCCTGGCCTGCGCCGTTGTCATCCCTGTCGTCCCTGTCGTCCCTGTCATCCCTGTCGTCCCTCGGCCGCCTTGCGGTTGCCGTGGTCGGTCAGCAGGGCCACGGCTTCGGTGAGCTGGCCGAGCATTCTGGTCTGAGTCTCGGCCAACTGCCGTATTTGCCTGGCCAGTTCCTCGACCTCGGCGCGGGTGGCGTAGATGGGCTCCTCGTCCGGGGTGGCGTGCACCGGCTCGTCGTCCGCGTCCGGGGAAGCCGTCCGCGCCGCGATCAGCCGCGCCGCGAGGAGGGGCGTGCCCGCCTCCTCCAGGATCTCCCGCATCCCGATCTCCACCCCGAACTCGGCCTCCAACTGCCGGAGCATCCCGATGAGTTGCAGGGAGTCCGCCCCGAGCCCGACGAAGGTCTGGTCCGCCGCGATCTCCTCGGGCGCGTATCCGAGGTGACGTGCGCCGATCTTCAACACCCGGTCGAGCAAGGCCTGTTCGGTCATGCCATCCTCCGTGCTGCGGTCGTCATCGCCGCGGTCGTCCTCGCCGCGGTCGTGGGGCAGGAGCGTGGGCGGTGGTCCGGTCCAGTGGGAACGGTGCTGGAAGGGGTACGGGGGCAGCGGGATCCGGCGGCCGTGGCAGCCGTCGAGCAGGGCCGCCCAGTCGAGGGGCCGGCCCGCGCAGTGCAGCCGGGCGACGGCCGCCCAGAGGGTGTCGAGGCCCCGGTCGGCGCGGCGCTGGGTGGGGACGGCGGTGACGTCCGGCCGGGCCTGGCGGACGAGGCCGGTGAGGGGCGCGTCGGGGCCGACCTCCACAAAGACCGACCGCCGCGACGACGGGTCAGGGGCCCGCTCGGACGTCCGCTCCGGTGTCCGCTGCGGTGTCCCGTCCAGCGTGCGCAGTACGGCGGCGAAGTCCACCGGCCGCCGGGTCTGCCGTACGAGGTAGTCCGCGTCGGGCAGCCAGCCCACCGGATGCCGGACCCCGTCCGGGCCGCTCACGAACTCGACCCGAACGGGCCGGAGTCGAACCTTTCCGCAGGCGTCCCTGAAGTCCTCCAGGACCGGGTCGAGCAGGGCGGTGTGGAACGCGCGGTCGACCGGCAGGGGCCGCGCGGGCGTGCCGCGTTCCGCGAGCCGGGCGCGGGCGGTGGCCACCGCGGCGGGCGGACCGCCCACGACGTACTGCCCGGGCCCGTTGACGACGGCGAGCTCCAGCCCGTCGACGTCGGCGACCAGCCCCCGTACGACGTCCTCGGCGGCGGACACCGCGAGCATGCCCCCGGCGGCGGTGCCGTCCCGCATCAGCCGCCCCCGCTTGCAGACCAGCCGCAGCCCGTCCTCCGGCGTCAGCGCTCCGGCCGCGCACAGGGCCGCGTACTCCCCGGCGCTGTGCCCGGCCACCGCGCCCGGCTCGACGCCGAACCGCCGCCACAGCCGTGTCTGCGCGAGCTGCAGGGCGAAGAGCGCGGGCTGCGCGAAGGCGGTGTCCCAGGCCTCAGCCCCCGCCCCGGCCCCGATCCCGGCCGGAGACAGGGTCGGGGTCGGGGTCGGGGTCGGAGCGCCCAGTAACCGGTCGAGGAACCCGTCCTCCCCCGTCTCGTCCCGGTGGATCTCCGCGCACTCCGCGAGGGTCCGCGCCACCACCGGGAACCGCTCGGCGAGTGCCGCGCCCATCCCGTCGTACCCGCTGCCCTGGCCGGTGAAGAGGAACACCGCCTCCACGCCCGCTTCCTCCTCGGCGACACCCCGCGCATACGCGCCCGGCTCGCCCCGCACGAACGCGTCCAGCGCGGCCACCACGTCACCGGGTGCGGCGGTGACCACCAGCCGGTGCCGCGGTTGCCGCCGTCCCAGCGCAGTGGTGAGGAGCAGGTCGGCGGGGTCGGTTCCGGGGTGTTCGGCGAGGTGGTGGCGGAAGGCGCGGGCCGAGGCGACGAGTGCCTCGGGCGTGTGGCCGGCGAGGGGCAGCAGCGTGGGGGCTGGACTGCGCTCCGGCGGCCGGGGGGCCGGGGCCGGTGCCTCCTCCAGGATCACGTGCGCGTTCGTCCCGCCCATCCCGATGGAGTGCACCCCCGCGCGGCGCGGCCGTCCCTCCTCGGCGGGCCAGGGCAGCGCGCGTAAGGGCAGGGCGAAGGGGCTCGCCGCCACGTCCAGGGCCGGGTTGGGGCGGGCGTGGTTGACCAGCGGCGGTATCTCCCCGTGCCGCAGGACCAGCACCGCCTTGATCAGCCCCGCCAGCCCGGCCGCGCTGTCCAGGTGGCCGATGGCCGGTTTGGTCGAGCCCAGCGCGCAGAAGCCGACCCGGTCGGTGTGCAGCCGGAACGCCTCGGTGAGCGCGGCGAACTCGATGGGGTCGCCCTTGAGCGTGCCGGTGCCGTGCGCCTCCAGGTAGCCGATGGAGTCGGCGGGCACCCCGGCCGTGCGCAGGGCGCCGAGTACGGCGTCGCGCTGACCGGCCAGGCCCGGCGCGGCGAACCCGGTCCGGTCCGCGCCGTCGTTGGTGACGGCGGACCCGGCGATCACCGCGTACACGGTGTCGCCGTCGGCGAGCGCGCGTTCCAGCGGCTTGAGGACGACGGCGGCGACGCCGTTGCCGCCGACGGTGCCGTCCGCGTCGGCGTCGAAGGCGCGCACGGCCCCGGAGCGGGAGAGCGTCGAGCCGCGTACGTGCCGGTGCCCGGTGACCTGGGGCAGGTGCAGTGCGGCCGAGGCGACGACCATGATGTCCGCGTCGCCCAAGTGCAGGGCCTGGCGGGCGAGATGGATGCAGACGAGCGAGGACGAGCAGGCCGTGGCCACGTTCAGGGCGGGCCCGGTCAGTCCGAGCCGGTGGGCCGCCCGCGGAGCCGCGAAGTCCGGATAGGTGCCGACCTGTGTCTGCTTCACCCGCTGCCAGTCCCCCGAACCCGCCTCCTCCGCCAGGTTGTTGGCGAGGTAACTGTGCAGCGAGTACAGCCGGTACCCGGTGCTCGCGCACACGCCGATCCGTACCCCGGCCCGCGGCTGTGCGTACCCGGCGTCCTCCAGGGCGTGGTGCGTGCACTCCAGCAGGAGCCGCTGCTGCGGATCGGTGACCGTCGCCTCGCGGGCGCTCATCCCGAAGAAGGCCGCGTCGAAGCCGTCGATGCCGGGCAGCGGGGCGCTCGCGGCCACGAAATCGGGCGCGCCGTACTCCTCGGGGGTGAACCCGGCCGCCGCCAGCTCGGCGTCGCTGAAGCGCCGTACGTGCGTCACGCCCGCCCGGATGTCCCGCCAGTACCCGGCGGGGGTGTCAGCTCCCGGAAACCTCAGCGCCATTCCGACGACTGCCGTACGCATCGCTCGTCCCCTCCCCGCCGGCGCCGTGGACCGCGTACAACCGGAGCAGGTAGATCCCCGCGACGACGATGGCGAGGCCGTGCGACCAGGCCACTACGGTGAACGCCGAGAACGATTCGAGGGCCGCCGACACCCCGATCATGCCGAGTCCGAAGCCGAGGTTCTCGACGGTCGCCGTGAGCCCGAAGGCGTGGCCGCGCAGGGTTTCCGGCAGGGTCTGCAGATGGGAGGTGTACGACACCTCGGTGAGCCCGTCCGCGGCGCCCGCGACCAGGGCGATCACCACGGTCACCGGCAGCGGGAACCCGGCGAAGCCGAGGATGAACGCGGAGGACATCGCGATCGTGCCGAGGCCGAAGCCGAGCGCCCCGACGAAGCGGCCGGTGCGCTTGACCCAGCGCTGGATGACCTGCTGGACCAGGACGTTGCCCAGCGCCCAGAACAGCCAGAAGCGGCTGACGAACGCCGCCGGGTCGTCCGGGGCGAGGGAGCTCGAATAGACGGGCAGGGCCGCGTTGTGCGAGGAGGAACCCAGGGCGTCGACGGTGCGCAGACACATCATGAGGCCGAGCGCGGGCACGGCGGCCAGCGCCGTCACGGCGACCCGCACGCCCTGCTTCTCGCGGGGTTCGTCCCGCGCCCGCGGGGGCGCGGGGGCGCCTTCCGTCTCCGGCGCCCGCGGGGACTCCGGGGCGCGCTCCGCCCCCGGCAGCCACGCCACCGCCGCCGCGCACACCAGGAAGCTCACCGCGTCGACGAGGAACGCGGCGGTGAAGCCGAGCCAGGGCACCACCACGCCGGACGAGGCGAACCCGGCGACCATGGCCAGCGAACGCCCGCCCACCATCAGCGAGTTGGCCCAGCCGCGCCGCTCCGCGCCGACCAGGTCGGGGATGGAGCTGCGCAGCGCGACCATGAACAGGGTGCTGCACGCCCCCACGGCCGCGGACACCGTGAACAGCACGCCGGTCCGGAACCCCCCGTCCGGCGTCACTACCAGCAGGAACATGACAACGGCCTGGGCGATGTTGGCCCACAGCATGACCGGCTTGACCCCGAACCGGGCCTGGACGCGCCCCGCGACCGTCCCGGCCAGGAACCCCGCGCCGAGCCGCACCGCCATGAACAGGCCGACGGCGAGGGCGCTGTCGGTGGTGGCGTAGACGAACAGGTTGAGCGCCACCATGTTGAGGAAGGTGCCGTACGAGGAGACGGAGTAGCCGGCGATCAGGACGCGATAGCGCCCGTCGGCCGTCACCGGTGCCGCGCCACGAGCCGATCCGGGAGGTCCGGTCGCTCCCACGCGCCGGGGGGCGGTGCGGCGTCGGCGATGTCCACGACCCGGATCAGGTGACGCATGTTCCCTCTTTCCGTTTTCCGCTTTCCTCGACGCGCGCGCTGCACACGCTCCGCACAGGTGTCCGGGGGCATCCTCCCCTCGTCGGGCGGAGGGGATTCCTCTGCTCCTCGCGACCTCTCTCTCCCCGGACCCCGCCCACCCTCTCAGACAGGCCGGTGCGACCGACACCTGCCCACGCGGATCACTCGCCGCCGCTACCTCGCCGGGAACAACTCCTCGCGCCCGCGCGCCCGGTACTCGGCCAGCAGCCCCTCGACGTCCGCCTCCCGCAGCCTGCGGTACGCCGACTCCCCGGCCGGCCGCCACCACACCGGGTCGGCGCACCGGAAGCCCTCCCGCCGCAGCTCCACCCGGTGGATCTTGTTGGTGGCGGTGACCGGCATCCGCTCCACGATCCGGACGAAGCGGGGCGCCATCTTGGTCCCCAGGTCGGGCTGGGCCGCAAGGAACGCGGCGAAGCCGGCCGGATCGAAGGAGACGGGATCGGAGGAAACCGGGTCGGAGGAGGCCGGGTCGGAGGAGGCCGGATGGGAGGAGGCCGGATGGGAGAAGACCGGATCGAAGCCGGCCCCCTCCCGCAGAGCCATCGCCGCCATCACCTGGTCCCCCGCCACCGGGTCCGGCACCGCGTACACAGCCACCGCGGCAGCGCCCCCGTACCGGGCGAGGATGTTCTCGATCATCGCGGCGGCGAGGTTCTCGCTGTCGACGCGCAGCCGGTCGTCCGCGCGCCCGGCGAAGTAGAGGAAGCCGTCGGTGTCGCGGTAGAAGAGGTCCCCGGTCCAGTACCAGCTGTCGCGGCGACGGTCCGCGTCCGCGTCCGGGTTGCGCCAGTAGCCCTCGAAGGGGTTGGGCCCCCGGTTCACCAACTCCCCTATCGACTCGGTCCCGTTGAGCAGCCGCCCGTCCCCGGCGAAGACGGCGGGCGGGCATTCGGCGCGCGTCCGCGGGTCGACCACCGCGAGGTCGTCTCCGGGTGCCGCCCGCCCGATCGCGCCCGCCGGGGTACCGGGCGACCACTGGATGGCGGCGCCGCCCTCCGAGGAGCCGTACCCCTCCACCAGCCGTACCCCGAAGCGTCGCTCGAAGGCGGCCGCGTCGACCGCCCCGGCCTCCGTCCCGAAGCCCATCCGCAGCGGGTTGTCCCGGTCGTCGGGGCGGGCGGGCGTGGCCAGCAGGTACTGCACGGCGCGCCCCACGTAGGTGAAGTACGTCGCCCCGCAGGCCCTTACGTCGGCGAGGAACCCCGACGCCGAGAAGCGCCGCCTGAGCGCGATCCGGGCACCGGCCGCCAGCGCGGGCGCCCAGTCGGCGATCACGGCGTTGCCGTGGAACATCGGCATGCAGATGTAGTGCGTGTCGTCCGGGCGCACCCCGAAGTGGTCGACCAGGGAGCGTCCGGCGGCGGCCAGCCGGCCCTGGGTGCAGATCGCGGCCTTGGGGGCGCCGGTCGAACCGGAGGTGAAGTAGAGGAGGAGCCGGGCGTCCGCCGTGGCGGCGGACGAGGCGTCCGGCTTCGCCCCCTCGTACGGGGCGAGGAGCTCGTCGTACGCCTCCGTGTCGGTCACCAGGACGCGTACGCCGGGCAGTTCGAGTCCGTCGAGCAGGGGCAGGTGGGCGCGCTCGGTGACCAGGAGGCGGCACTCGGTGTGCAGGATGTCACGGGCCAGTTCGGGGCCGCGCCGGGTCGGGTTGATTCCGGCGACGGCGGCACCGGCGAGGGCCGCCGCGCTCAGCCACAGCGGATATTCCGGGGTGTTGTCCAGCAGTACGCCGACGTGCGGCTCGGCGCCCGGCGGCAGCAGGTCGGCGAGCAGCGCCGCCCGCGCCGCCGCGTCGGCCGCCACCCGGTGGTGGCTCAGCACCCTTCCCTCGAACCACAGCCCCGGCCGGTGGTCGCCCCACCGTTCCTGTACGAGTTCCGCGACGGTACGCCTCTTGGACTCCATGGAGACGCAAGGTAATTGACGTACTGTCAGAAGGGGAGGCTTGTTTCCTGGCCGTCGTCGCCCCCCGTGGACTCGTTCCAGATCGAGAAGAACTCGTGGACCCCCACGATGAAGCCGACGCAGAACAGGACGGCCACCCCGCAGATCACCAGGACGACCACGGTTTCCGCCGTCAGCTTGCCCCGGCTCGGCACGTGGGCCGTGGCCTTCTCGGGGCGTTCGGCGATGTAGTGGACGGGGACGATGTCGCCCTCAAGGATCGTCCCCGGGCCGTTCGCTTCCTCGAAGCGGACCGTGCGCCCCTCGCGCGTCCTGAACTCGTACACGTGGTGCAGGGTCGTGCTCACGGAGGTGTCACCTCCGCCACTGGTCGTCGCGTACGACCGCAGACAGCGCGCCTCCGCGGTCAGTCCGCTGCTCCACGCCCGGTTCAGCTCCAGCGAGCGGCGGATCACCTTGACCGCGATGAAGATCGCCACCGTCATGATCAGCCCGGGCACGACATAGAAAAAGACGTCCACGACATTCCCCCGTATTCCCGCGTTGTCCGGTACAGCCGCGCTGTGCGGTACGGCTGTACTCGGTACGGCTGTACTCGGTACGGCTGTACTCGGTACGGCTCCACGCACGCCGTCATGGTCATGTCGACGTGCGTGGAACCTACCCGTGGGGGGTGCGCGAGCGCCTCAAGGAAAGCTCAGACACCGGACCGTGACGTTCGCGACTAGAACGTGACGTCCGCGCAGGAGTAGAACGCGTTCGCGGTGTCGGCGATCGTCCACACGCCGAGGATGACGTGGTGTCCGCTCAGGCCGGAGGGCAGCGTGCCCGTGTGGGTGAGCGTGGACGGGGGGCGCTGTCCGTTGTACGGGACCGTCAGGAACGGTGTGGTGTTCAGGTCCGACCTGGTCAGTGCGTGGTTCTGATTCCAGCCGGGCTTGGTGACGAAGTACTTGAAGTCGGTCGTGGCGTGCACGGCCGTGAACTGCCAGCGGAAGGTGTAGCTCTGCCCGCCTGTGACCTTGGTCGTCGGCCAGGCCGCACCCGAGGGGGTCTTGGGCTGGTCGAGCTGGCTGAAGTTGGTGTGGTTCGCGGAACAGATCTGGCCGTCCGCGGGACCCGCCGCCGGGAAGCCCTTGGGGCCCTCGACACTCTGTGGCTCCCACTGGATGTCACCGCAGCCCGCGACGGTGCCGCCGTTGGCCGCGCACAACTTCTGCCGGCTGAGGGGCTGGTCGGTGTACCCGTGGGCGCCGGCGCTCCCGGTGGAGAGCACGAAGGTGCCGGCGGTGGCGAGGCCGACAACGGCCGCGTACCACTTGGCCTTCCCGGTCATCTGCTTGGTCGTCCGTATGCGCATCCTGCCGCTCCTGGAGGACGTGGGGGAGGTTCTCGTGAGCCGTGCGCGCAGGGTCAGGCACTTTCAGGCAATTTCAGGTCTAGACCAAGTCTCAGATTATGGCGAGGACTTGAACATGTCCAGACCAATCACAAGCCTGTCGGCTCCCGTCCCGACGACGGCTCCCCGCGCCCCGTACAGAACGCCACCGTCAAGTCCTTCACCAGCGCCTTGCGCTCGTAGTCGTCAAGCTCGACCAGCCCTCGCACGGCCAGCCGGGTCACCGTGTCCTCCACCGAGTCGACGACCGAGCTGAGCACGCTGTCGCGGAGCTGGGCGTCCAGAGTCGCGATCCGGCGGCGCTGCATCACGGCCGCGACCTCGGGCGCGTACTCGATCCGGGTCGGCTGTACCGAGAACACCTCCACACCCACCGGCGCCGTGTCCGCCGCGACCAGCCGGGTCAGCGCCTCGCCGACCGCGTCCGTGTTGCGCAGCGTCGCCGCGTCCTTGATGACGGCGGGCGGCACCTCGGCCGGCAGCTGCGAGAGCACCCGCGACAGCGCCGCCTCCACACACTCGCGCAGATACGTCTGGTGGTCCTCGACCCCGAGCGTGGCGCGCGCGGTGTCCTTGACCCGCCACACCACGAGCACCACCACCCGCAGCCCGACCCCGCTCGCGTCGACCACGGACATCGGCTCACTGCGCCAGTGCCGCAGCCGTACGTCGACCCGGCGCCGCAGCACGAACGGGTTGACCCACATCAGCCCGGTGCGCCGGACCGTGCCCCGGTAGCGGCCGAAGAGGCCCAGCACCCAGGCCCGCCCGGTCCGGCCGCGGGTGAGCCCGCCGAACCCGAACAGGCCGAGCGCACCGGACCCGGCGTACGCGGCCCACTGCGCGGACCCGAGCCCGGCGCCCACGGACCAGGGCAGCCCGAGCGCCGCCCCCGCGGTCGGCGGGAGCACGCCCGCCCACCACGAGGTGAGTACACATCCGGCCATCCCGCAGGCCCCGCCCAGCACACCCGCCACTCCCGGCAGCACCCGCGCGGGCCGCTCCACCAGCTCGGGGTCGACCTCCGGCACCGGGCGCGGGGCCCGGCCCGGCACGGGCCGCCGGATGCGGGGCTGCTCGCCGGTGCCGCGCCGGCGGCCCACGACGGCGGGCGCGAGCGGCACGGACACCGGCTCGGGGTCGTCCCGGAAGAGCAGATGGACGGGGATCTCGGTGGTCGCCTCGTTGTGGATGAGCCGGGCGGACCATGGGGCGCCGCCGCCCTCCGGTGTCCCGCCGGGCTCCGGGGTGGGTGAAGTCGTCGTACTCATAGCTGCCTCCATGCCTCCGCGCGTGGAAGTGTGATCCCGGCCGTGTGACAAGCCGCGGTGTGACAAGCCGCCGTGTGACAACCCTTGGTGCGAGCCGTGTGACGAGCTGTGCGGCGAGCCGCCGCGTGACGAACCTTGCTGCGAGCCGTGCGAGAACCTTGCCGCGAGCCCGTATGAGAACCTCTGCCGAACCGCGAGACGAACCTCTCTGCGAGCCGCATGAAGAACCTTTGCTGCGAGCCGTGTGACGAACCTTGCCGCGAGCCTTTTACGAGCCGGGTGACCAGCCCTGTCACGAGAAGAGCCGGCGCCAGGTCTCCGGCCCCGGCAGCCCGTCGGCATCCGCGCCCTTCCAGCCCTGCGCCTGCTGGAACGTCTGGGTGGCCTTCCGGTCCGTGTCCGACCAGCGCGGCCCCGGCCCGGTGGGGTAGAAGCGGCCCGCGCCCCGCTCGACGAGGAGCCGGCCCAGCTGGGTGACGTAGGTGTTGTCCGCGCCGGGGCCGAAGGCGGACAGCCCCGGATAGCCGGTGGCCTTCGCGCTCGACGCCGAGGCGCCCGCGCCGCTCGCGCCCTCGGGCAGCCCCTTGTAGCGGTAGGGCACATAGTGGTCCGAGTTGCTCCAGTACGCGTACGGAGTGGACTGCCTGCGGGTGTGCGGGCGGGTCTGTTCGTAGGCGAGGTAATAGGTGTGCGTGTAGTCCGCCCAGCCGCCGAAAAGGACGACGTGCGAGCCCTTCTCGGGGTCCGCCGGATTATGGAAGAGAAGCATGTCGCCGGGCTGCAGCTGATCGCGGGAAATGCGCACGCCGAACGTGTCGAGGCTGCCCGTCCATTCGTTTCCCGGCAGGTTCCAGGCCATCGAGACAAAACCCGAACAGTCCTGCCGGTATCCGTCCGACCAGTACGCGGACATGCTGTACGGCACCTGCGCGGCGACCCATTTCTTGGCCCGCTTGATGATCGCCGCCCTGGTGGTCCTGCGCACCTCGACCCCGGTCCCCGGCCGTGCGAGGCCGCCGGGTGTGCCGCCCGGACCGTGCAGCGGCGCCTTGCCGCCCTGCGGGGTGTCGGGCTCGTCACCTGTGGGGTTGCCCGGCCGGGCGGGTCCGTGCGCGGCGGCGACGGCCGGCGCCGACTGGCCCGCGACGAGGACGGTGCCCGCCGCCGCGGCCAGCAGCAGCGCGCCCCGCGTCGCCGGACGACCCACGGGCCCCGGCGCCGGCACAGAGGAAGGGGGCATGACGCGCCGCCAGTGCACGCATCCGGGGCACTCACAGTCGCTCGCGGGATCGAATTCCTCGAATACCGGAGCCTCCATGCGATTCCCCTCACACTCCAGGTCCATATCTCCGCGCTTCTGCACAGGCGTCAGTTTCGCAACTGTCCCCTCTTGTCGCATGTTGACGGTCCGAATGATGTACAGGGGCCACTTCCGGCCGGTCCGGGACGCCCCACGGTTCACCCCCCGACACACCCGTGGTCCGGAGCATCCTCCCCGGTCGGGTAGAGTTCTCGAGTCAGCAGGCGCCGCTAGCTCAGTTGGTTAGAGCAGCTGACTCTTAATCAGCGGGTCCGGGGTTCGAGTCCCTGGCGGCGCACCGACACCGAAGGGCCCCTCACCAGCGTGAGGGGCCCTTCGGCGTACCGGCGCGGCGGACCCCCCCGGCGCAACAGGCACATGGATGAGCACACGGGGGCGTACACGGACGTACGGGGGCTTACAGGCGCGACCGGGTACATACGGGACGGCATATGCGCCCGGCGTATGGGGCGGCGAACCCATTCTCGTACACACGTCCCAATTAGCGCGTATGACCGGTTAACAGCGCGTTTCGCATCTTGCGATCATGATGAACGGCGTAGAACCCTGGGCTTCAAGGGACTGTCGATACATGACAGTTGGGGGTTTTGACCGGTTGCGGCCATGGGGGCTGGGGGTCCCGTTCATGATCCGATGCCGAGGGGGGCATCGTGCAACCGGAAGGTCGTCGTTTCATGTCCATTTGGTGGGAATGATGTGGTGACGCCGACCAGCCAGCGATGCGTCCGGGACGGTCGAGGGGGACCCGAACGGGCGCCAAGAACCGACGAACACGCACTCGATCGTGCGTGCGGGGGGATAACTCATGACGTCGACGCCGACCGGCGCCCGGCAGAACTTCGACCCGTCAGAAACGACCCAGCTCCGCGTGCCGTCGCACCGGACCGGCAGCTTCCGCAGAATCAAGAAGACCCTGCCGAGATACGACTACGAGCACTACAGCCGACTCGCGGGACCCCTCACACAGCCCGACCCGAACAAGCCGTACAAGGTGCAGTACCGCTCGCTGCTGTCCCAGGAGCCGCACCGCATACGAGCCGCTCTGATGCTGGGCGCCGCGCCGCTGCTGTCACTCATCCTGCTGGGCTGGCTGCTCCAGCCGGAGCACTGGACCGAACGCGACTACCCGGCCTACGACTTCCTGCCGGCCCTCGACATCGTGATGCTGGTCTCGATCGGTCTGATCGAGTTCTTCCGCTGCATGAACGTACTGTCGAACGCGCACGCGACCCTGGTCGCCCGCGACCCGATCCCGGTGGTCCCCGAGACCGGCACCAGAGTCGCCTTCCTCACCTCCTTCGTACCCGGCAAGGAGCCGCTCGCGATGGTGACGAAGACCCTGGAGGCGGCCGTCAAGCTGCGCCACCGGGGTCTTCTGCACGTCTGGCTCCTCGACGAGGGTGACGACCCCGAGGTGAAGGAGGTCTGCAAGCGCCTGGGCGTGCACCACTTCTCCCGCAAGGGCGTCGCGAAGTGGAACCAGGCCAAGGGCCCGCACCGCGCCAAGACCAAGCACGGCAACTACAACGCCTGGCTGGAGGCCCACGGCGACCAGTACGACTACTTCGCCTCCGTCGACACCGACCACGTACCGCTGCCCAACTACCTGGAGCGGATGCTCGGCTTCTTCCGCGACCCGGACGTCGGCTTCGTCATCGGCCCGCAGGTCTACGGCAACTACGACAACCCCATCACCAAGGCGGCCGAGTCCCAGCAGTTCCTCTTCCACGCGCTGATCCAGCGGGCCGGCAACCGCTACGGCGCGCCGATGTTCGTGGGCACCTCCAACGCCGTACGCATCAAGGCGCTCAAGCAGATCGGCGGTCTGTACGACTCGATCACCGAGGACATGGCGACCGGCTTCGAGATGCACCGCGCGAAGAACCCGGCCACGGGCAGGAAGTGGCGCTCGGTCTACACCCCGGACGTCCTCGCGGTCGGCGAGGGCCCGAACGCCTGGACGGACTTCTTCACCCAGCAGCTGCGCTGGTCCCGAGGTACGTACGAGACGATCCTCAAGCAGTACTGGAAGGGCTTCTTCTCACTGCCGCCGAGCAGGCTCTTCAACTACACCATGATGATCATCTTCTACCCGATGTCCGCCCTCAACTGGATCCTCGCGGCACTGAGCTGCGCGCTCTTCCTGGGCCTGGGCGCATCGGGCGTCAACATCGACCCGACGGTCTGGCTGATGCTCTACGGCAACGCCTCCGCTCTGCAGATCGGCCTGTACGTGTGGAACCGCCGGCACAACGTCTCCCCGCACGAGCCCGAGGGCTCCGGCGGTGTGGCGGGCATGATCATGTCGGCGCTCTCCGCACCGATCTACGCCCGCTCGCTGATGGACGCGGTGCTGCGCCGCAAGAGCAGGTTCGTGGTGACCCCCAAGGGTGATTCGGCCAGCCCCGACACATTGTTCGGGACCTTCCGGATCCACCTGTTCTTCATTCTGGTCTTCGCCGGCTCGATCGTCGCCGGACTGCTGCTCGGGCACTCCCACCCCGCGATGATCACCTGGGCCTCCTTCGCCCTGCTGATCACCGCCTCGCCGATCCTCGCCTGGCAATGGACCCTGCGCCAGGCGAGGAAGAAGCCTCCGGTGCCGCCGTCCTCGCCCGAGGAGACGGGGCCGCTGCCCGCTCAGTCCTCTGCGCCCCAGGCCCCGTCCTCGGCGCCCCAGCCGGAGCAGCCCGCCCCGCATGCCCCGCATGCCCCGCAGCAGAAGCCCAGCTGGGCCGCCGCCAACAGGGGCGGCGAGGGAGGCGAGGGTGGCGGAGGCAACGACCAGACCATGCAGATTTCCCTTGGGGGACGTAACAAATGAAAGACGGTGCCCGTCGCCGCCGTGCTCGTCGTCTTGCGATAGGCGGGGCGGTGGTGCTCGCGCTGGCCGGGATGAACGGGCCGTGGGTGTACCGCTTCGGCACGGAGAAGTACCACGAGTACACGATCAACAAGCCCGAGTACAAGGCCAAGAACGGGCACTGGGACATCATCCAGTTCCCCAAGGAGTACAGACAGAACACCATCCACGCGGCGCTTCTGCACACCGGCAAGATCCTGCTGATCGCGGGCTCGGGCAACAATCAGGACAACTTCGACGCGAAGAAGTTCGACACGCGGATCTGGGACCCGGTCAAGGGCACCATCAAGAAGATCCCGACGCCGGCCGACCTGTTCTGCACGGGCCACACGCAGCTCGCCAACGGCAATCTGCTGATCGCGGGCGGCACCAAGCGCTACGAGACGCTGAAGGGTGACGTCACCAAGGCCGGCGGTCTGATGGTCGTCCACAACGAGAACCCGGACAAGCCGATCACGCTGCCCGCGGGCACCAGGTTCACCGGCAAGGAGAACAGCAAGACCTTCGTCTCCAAGGACCCGGTGCTCGTCCCGCGCGCGACGAAGGTGTTCGACAAGGCGACCGGCAAGTTCCTGCGCAACGACCCGGGTCTCGGCCGTATCTACGTCGAGGCCCAGCAGAGCGGCCAGAAGTACGAGACGGGCACCCAGGACAACTACCGCGTCCAGGGCCTGACCGGCGCCGACGCCCGCAACACCTACGGCATCGCACAGAAGCTCGCCCTGGACAAGAAGGACTTCCAGGGCATCCGGGACGCGTACGAGTTCGATCCGGTCGCCGAGAGGTACATCAAGGTCGACCCGATGAACGAGGCCCGCTGGTACCCGACGCTCACCACCATGAGCGACGGCAAGATCCTCAGCCTCTCCGGTCTGGACGAGATCGGCCAGCTGGTCCCGGGCAAGAACGAGGTGTTCGACCCGAAGACCAAGAAGTGGACGTACACCAAGGGCGTCCGCCAGTTCCCGACCTACCCGGCGATCTCCCTGATGCAGAACGGCGAGATGTTCTACTCGGGCTCGAACGCGGGCTACGGACCGGACAACGTGGGCCGCGACCCCGGCATCTGGGACGTGGCGACCAACAAGTTCACCAAGCTGCCGGGCCTGAGCGACCCCAACATGATGGAGACCTCCGGCACGGTGCTGCTGCCGCCCGCACAGGACGAGAAGTACATGGTGATCGGCGGCGGCGGGGTCGGCGAGTCCAAGCTGTCCAGCAAGAAGACCCGGCTGATCGACCTCAAGGACAAGAATCCGAAGTTCGTGGACGGGCCCGAGCTGGAGAAGGGCACCCGCTACCCGCAGTCCTCGATCCTGCCCGACGACACCGTCCTCGTCTCGGGCGGCTCCGAGGACTACCGCGGGCGCAGCGACTCCAACATCCTCCAGGCCCGGATCTACAACGGAAGGACCAACACCTTCGACCGGGTCGCCGACCCGCTGGTGGGCCGCAACTACCACTCGGGCTCGATCCTGCTGCCCGACGGCCGCGTGATGTTCTTCGGCTCCAACTCGCTCTACGCGGACAAGGCCAACACCAAACCGGCCACGTTCGAGCAGCGCATCGAGATCTACACGCCGCCGTACCTCTACCGGGACTCGCGGCCCGATCTCTCCGGCGGCCCCCAGACGATCGCCCGCGGCGCGTCCGGGACCTTCACCTCCCAGCACGCCTCGACCATCAGGACGGCCCGGCTGATCCGGCCGAGCGCGTCCACCCATGTCACCGACGTCGACCAGCGTTCCATCGCGCTGGACTTCAAGAAGACGAAGAGCGGAATCACGGTGACCGTGCCGAAGAGCCGGAACCTGGTGGAGTCCGGCTGGTACATGCTGTTCGTGACGGACGACCAGGGCACACCGAGCAAGGCCCAGTGGGTCGAGGTGCCCTGATTTTCTGGGAGTTACGTGACTGGGGGCGCCCTCCGCCGAGTTCAGGTCCGGCAGAGGGCGCCCCCCTTCACATACGGGCTAGTCGGATGCCTTGGCCAGCTTCAGCGCGTACTCCGGCCACCAGTCCCCCGCCTGCGGCCCGCCCTTGCACGTGCCGTCCGACTCACCGGGCCGCTTGACCCACAGATACGCGTCGACCAGCGGATCGGCGGTCTTGGTCGTCGGGCTCTCACCCAGCGCCCGCCCCGGCGGATTGCACCAGTTCTCCTCGGCCTTACCGGCCGTGTAGGGACCGTTTCCGTTGCGGCTGGTGTCGATGACGAAGTGCTTGCCGCCGACCTTCGCGGACAGCTGCTTGCCGTACGCGAGGGAGTCCTGGGTCGAGTAGAAGTTGGAGACGTTGACCGCGAAGCCGTCGGCCTGGTCGATGCCCGCCTGCTTCAGCGGCTGGAAGATCTGGTCGGGGTGGCCCCAGCCCGCGTTGCCCGCGTCCAGGTACACCTTCGTGTTCTTCAGGGACTTGAGCCTGGTGATCGCGGTCTTGAGGAGGAAGTACCGCTCCTCCTGGAACTGGGCCGGCGTGCACTGGTTGACCAGGTGCAGGATCGCGTCCGGCTCCAGGATCACCGTGGCGGGCCGGTCCTCGATACCGCGGGCGACCCCGTCGATCCAGGCCCGGTACGTGTTGCCGTCCGCGGCACCTCCTTGCGAGAACTGGCCGCAGTCGCGGTGCGGGATGTTGTAGAGGACCAGGATGGCGGCCCGGCCGGCCTGCTGCGCCGCCTCGGTGAAGCCGCGCGCCTCCTGCTCCGGATTCTCCGTACCGATCCACTCGCCGGTCGGCTGTTCGGCGATCTTGCGGATCTGCTCGGCGTCGTCCGTCCTGCCCGCCTTGACGTACGCGGCGACCTGCTCGGCCGCGTTGCCCGCCGGGTTGACCCAGAACGGGTCGGAATTCTTCGGCTGCTGTGTGATCTTTGAACCGGAGCCACCACTGCCGTCGCTCTTGTCTCCGCCGCCTCCCGCGGAGGAGCACCCCGCGAACAGCAAGAACGCCCCCACCACCGCAACGGACGCCCGTGCCCCGGCCCCCCTGCTGCCGTTCATGCAACTCCCCCTCGGGTGCACTGTCCTAAGGGCCAATCGTGACATAGGCGTCGCCTCGCCCACGAGATCACCCAAACCTTGTCGGAGAGCTGTTACACCCGTAATCCATACGGAAGCGACCGCCGCCCGCACCGGTCACACAGCGCGACGAGTCGTCGACCTGGCGTCAAACACCCTCTAGGCCAGGACGCTCATACGTTCTAGAGTTGCCTCAAATGGCCCAAGAACCTCCCGCGCCGGTCGCCGGGTTACTCCCGCATCCCGTGCGCGCGCGGTCGAGGACCAGTCCGGTCGGCGGCCCCGGGGGGAGCGGGTCGCCGACCGGGCCGGGTGGACGGCGCCCGGTCACCGCCCGCGGCCGGTGAGGTACGCCGACACGACCACGTTCGCGGTGTAGGTGCGGTTCACCCGGTCGAAGGTGCCGCCGCAGGTGACGAGGCGCAGCTCCGCCCGCCCCGACTGCCGTGGCCCGTAGGCCTGTTGCGCGTCGAAGTGGTCGCGCGGGAAGACCTGGACGTCGTCCACGGTGAAGTCGGCGACCGTCCCGTCGTCGCGGACCACCCGGACCTTCTGGCCCGGCCGTACCGCGCTGAGTTTGTAGAAGACCGCGGGCCTGGTCGCGGTGTCGACGTGCCCCACGAACAGCGCGGTCCCGGCCGCCCCCGGCCGCACTCCGGCGGCGTACCAGCCGACCACGCCCGACTGGCCGAAGGGCGGCGGATCGATCGCCCCCCGCGCGTCCAGCCCGCGGCCCACGACCGGTGCCTGCACCCCCATCGACGGAATGTCGATGCGCTGCGGCAGGGCGTTCGCCATCGGCTTCAGCGGGGGCGGCAGCCGCACCTCGGGCGGCCGTCCGACCGCCGCGATGTCCCCCGTCGCCGGCGCCGACATCCCCTGCCGTACGTCGGTCACCTCGCGGCCCCACAGCCACAGCCCGAGCAGCAGCACCACCCAGGCGACACCGGTCAGCAGCCGCCCGGCGCCGGAAGAACGCTCGTTCACACACATGTCGTCGGCCGTGTCGTCAGGTATGTCGCCTGGTATGTCGCCTGGCATGTCGTCGGACCTGTCAGTCGCGGGTGTCGTGGCCCCGGCGCGCACTGCGGACCGCCACCACCACCGCGGCGACGCTCGCAAGGACGAGGCCGATCACCGCCTGCTTGGTGCCGGGGCCCGTTCCCCGGGCGTCCACGGAGGCGAAGTGCGCGGTGCCGCCGCCGCCCGCATGCACGGGGGCGACGGGCGAGGCGAACGCGGTGGGGCGCACGGGGACGGCGGGGGCGGACACCGAGGAGGCCGACCCGCCCGGCGCGACGACCGTGACCGTGCCGGTGACCCGGTTCTGGCGGCCGTCGCAACTGACCTTGATGTCATACGTGCCCGCCGCGAGCGACGAGCGGACGCGGGTCTCGCCGACGAGCGCCCCGCCCTGCCCTCCGCCCTGGCCCGTGAGTTGCGCGTCCACGACGAACGCCGAGGAGACCGCGGTACCGGTCGTCCCCGCGCAGCCCGACGCCCGCAACTGGATGTCGCTGCCAGGGGCCGGGGACGCGGGGACGACGGAGACACCGCCGTCAGCCGCGAACGCCGTGGGAGTGAGCGCCGCGGTGAACGCCGCCGTGAGCACCGCACCGGCACAGAGAGTGAGTCGCGTACAGAGAGCGAGTCGACATGAACTCATCGTGAACCTCCAGATACCTGGAGACTCCCCCTCCGGCCCGCGGAGCGCATCCTCAGAGGCCGCCGACTGCTCCATACGGGTCCCAAATGGTTTGGCGCGCCCATGGTCCGGCGCGCGCCCAAGGGCAGCGAGGGGCATTCCGACCTGAGCTGATCGAGATCCTGTGGAGGCACTGAGGTTGATCCTCCACGGGCGAGTCCCGTCATCGCAGGGGTGCGGTGAAGTCCCTGGTCAAGCCACCGGCCTTCGACCTGATGAACGAATACCATGGCCACTCCACAGGCCAACAGGGCAGGAGTCCGCACCCATGACAGAGCGCAAGCCCATCGAATCGTGGCTCACCGACATGGACGGCGTGCTCATGCACGAGGGGGTTCCGGTGCCCGGAGCCGACGCCTTCATAAAGAAACTGCGTGAGTCCGGCAAGCCCTTCCTCGTGCTCACCAACAACTCGATCTACACGGCGCGCGACCTACAGGCCCGGCTGAACCGGATCGGCCTCGACGTGCCGGTGCAGAACATCTGGACCTCCGCTCTGGCGACCGCCAAGTTCCTGGACACCCAGCACCCCGGCGGCACCGCGTACGTCATCGGTGAGGCCGGGCTGACGACCGCGCTGCACGACGTCGGCTACGTGCTGAGCGATTCGGACCCAGATTTCGTGATCCTGGGTGAAACTCGGACCTATTCGTTCGAGGCGCTGACGAAGGCGATCCGGCTCATCAACGACGGCGCCCGGTTCATCGCCACCAACCCGGACAACACGGGACCCTCTCCCGAGGGCGCCCTGCCCGCGACCGGTTCCGTCGCCGCACTGATCACGAAGGCGACCGGCAAGGAGCCGTACTTCGTCGGCAAGCCGAACCCGTTGATGATGCGGACCGGACTGAACGTCATCGGAGCGCATTCCGAGACCTCCGCCATGATCGGTGACCGCATGGACACAGATGTGCTGGCGGGCCTGGAGGCCGGGATGGAGACGTTCCTGGTCCTCACCGGACTCACGGGCAAGGGCGACATCGACCGCTACCCGTACCGCCCGACCAAGGTCGTGGACTCCATCGCGGATCTTGTCGACCTCGTTTGATCGTGTGATCGTTCTCGCGCCACTGGCCCGGGTCCGCGGCCCGGGTCTCTGGTCTCACCGGCGCCGGAACCGGGACCAGCGGGAGGCCACGAGCAGAATGCCCCCGGCGGCGAACAGGCCGAGGCCCACCGCCAGGCCGAACCCGCGCGGCCCGGTGCTGGCCAACTCGTCCGCGGACGAGGACCCGTCCCGATCCCGTCCTACGGCGTCGCTGTCACCGCCCGCGCCGCCACCGCCGCCGCCACCGGGGCTGGTGGCACTGCCGGTACTACTGCCGGTACTACTGCCGGTGCCACTGCCGGTGCCGGTGCCGCTGCGGTCGGGAGACGCGCTCGTACCGCCGCCGCCTCCGCCATCGTCGGCGCCACCGCTGCCCCCACTGCCCCCGCTGCCCCCACCGTCTACGACGCCGCCGTCGCTCGCCTTGCTCACGTCGTCGATCCGGAACCGGTACTCGTTCGACTCCCCCACCCAGTCCCCGTCGTTGTTGTGCCGCTGCACCACGGCCGCGTTGGCGATGACGTCGTTCGGCACGGCGGCGTCGGAGGTCACGGAGAGCCGGACCTTCACGGTCAGCGTCCGGCCCGGTCCGACCGTGAACCCGGGGAACCCGTCGTCGAATGCCCCGACGTTCTCGTCCTGGTCGCTCTTCTCGAACGCGACGGGATGCGTGCGCTCCCCCTCGTAGAACTCCAGCCGCGTCTGCTCCGGCCGCAGCGCCCGCCTGCTGTCCACGAGTACGACGATCGGGTGGATGTTGCCGCAGGTGTGCGCGGTGGTGTTGGTCAGGTCGATGTACCAGGTCCGGAAGTCGCCGCCGACGTCGTAGGCGTCGGGTCCCCCGTGGATCCGGGTCTTGATGGGGAAGGCCCGGGTGTCGGGCTCGGCACAGGTGGGGCGGGGGGTCGCGGTGGCGCCGAGGGGGGTGAGCGCATGGGCGGCGGGCGTCGGCGCGAGCGCGAGGCCCAGGGCGGGGGCAACGGCGGTCAGGGCGAAGGGGCTGGTCTTGCGCAGTCGCATGAGGGGCCTTTGCCGATCAAGGGCGGCGGGAAGGGGGATCGGGAGCGTCAGGCGGTACAGGGCAACGGCCCCGTGACCGTCCCACGCCGGTCGGCCTTCACCACCCCGCCACGCCCGCGATACACCCCACTCGGCCCCGGAAATCCCCTCGATCGGCCGAGCCGCTCAGCCCGTCCGCCCGGAGTCCCGTCCGCCCGCAGTTCCATGCCCGGAGTCCCGTCCGCCCGGAGTGAAGAACACCCGCCCCCTCACCCCTCCCCGCGCCCGAACAACGGCGCCAGCAGCAACTGCGCCGCCCCCTCAGCGACCCCGCGCGCCCCGCCGGGCGCGACCCGCACCGGAACCGCCCCGTCGTCCACTCCCTCCAGCCGAGCCCGTTCCTCCAGAACGGCACCGACACCCCGTACGAACGCCTCCTGATGCGCCGCGACGGTACGCCCGCCGAGCAGCACGAGGTCGATGTCCAAGAGCCCCACCAGATTCGCGGCGCCCACCCCGAGCACCCGCGCCGCCTCACCCAGCGCGCCACGGTCCACCGCGGCGAGGCACAACGCCTCGATACAGCCACGGTTGCCACAGCCGCACCGGGGCCCGTCCAGCTGAATGACCTGATGGCCGAACTCCCCCGCCCCGGTGCGCGCCCCCCGATGCACACCCCCACCGATCACGAGCCCCGCCCCGAGCCCCGTACCGAGGTGCAGATAGGCGAAGGAGTCGGAGGAGCTGAAGGAGGCGAAAGAGCCGGAAGCGCCGGCGCCCGGCTCCCCGGCTCCGCCCTCACCCCCCACCACCGCGATCCCCAGCGCGGCCGCGTTCGTGTCCTTGTCCACCACCACAGGCACCCCCAGCCGCCCCGCCAGCGCATCCCGCAGCGGAAACCCGTCCCACTCGGGAAACCCGGTGACCCGATGCAGCACGCCCCGGACATGGTCCAGCGGCCCGGGCAGGGCGACGCCCACGCCCAGTGCGGACACCCCCGCCCCCGCGAGCAGCGCCTCGACCTCCCGCGCCGCCGACTCGACGACCGCCTCCGCCCCGGCCCCCAGATCGAGCGGAACCCGCCGCTCGGCGACCACCGCCCCCGCGAGATCGCAGAGCACGACCGTCACCTCGTCCCGGTCGAGGTGGAGCCCGACCGCGTGCCCGGCCTCGGGTACGAGCCGCAGCACGGTACGCGGCTTGCCGCCGGTCGACGCGCGGCGCCCCGCCTCCGCCGCCAGTCCGTCCGCCCGCAGCCGGGCGGTGATCTTGCTGACGGCCTGCGGGGTCAGTCCGGTGCGCTCGGCGAGTTCGAGCCGGCTGATGCCGCCCTCCCCGGCCGTGCGCAGCAGATCGAGCACCAGCGCCCCGTTGTGGCTGCGCAGGGCGAGCAGATTGACTCCCGACTCGGCATTGGTCCTGTTCACGTAGGCCATTGTCCCCCGCGCTTGCACTTTGGCAACAGCGTTGCGAAAGTAGACGGCATGACTGGTACTCCCCTCCGCGTCGGCCTCATCGGTTACGGCCTCGCCGGCTCCCTCTTCCACGCCCCACTGATCGCCACGACCGAGGGCCTGGCCCTGGACACGATCGTCACCTCGAACCCGGACCGACAGGAGCAGGCCCGCGCCGAGTTCGGCGACGGAGTCGGTATCGCCGCCACGCCCGAAGAGCTCTGGGCGCGCGCCGACGAGCTGGACCTGATCGTCATCGCCTCCCCGAACAAGACCCACGTCCCGCTCGCCACCACCGCCCTCAAGGCGGGCCTGCCGGTCGTCGTCGACAAGCCCATCGCCGGTACGGCGGCGGAGGCCCGCGAGCTGGCCGCACTGGCCGACGAACTCGGCCTTCTCCTCTCCGTCTTCCAGAACCGCCGCTGGGACAACGACTTCCTGACCGTCCGCAAGCTGCTCGCCGAGGGCGAGCTGGGCGACGTATGGCGCTTCGAGTCCCGTTTCGAGCGGTGGCGCCCGCAGCCCAAGGGGGGCTGGCGCGAGTCCGGCGACCCGGCAGAGATCGGAGGTCTCCTCTACGACCTCGGCAGCCACCTCGTCGACCAGGCCCTCGTCCTCTTCGGCCCCGCCGCCTCGGTGTACACCGAGAGGGACATCCGCCGCCCCGGCGCGCAGACCGACGACGACACCTTCATCGCGATCACGCACACGAACGGGGTCCGTTCCCACCTCTACGTCTCCGCGACGACCGCCCAGCTCGGCCCGCGCTTCCGCGTCCTGGGCTCGCAGGCCGGTTACGTGAAGTACAACCTGGACCCGCAGGAGGCCGACCTGCGCGACGGCAAGCGCCCCGGCAGCACGGCCGACTGGGGAGTCGAACCGGAGTCCCTCTGGGGCCGCGTCGGCTCCGGCGAGTCCCCGCTCACGGGTGGCGGCCGTCCCGAGCCCAGCCTCCCGGGCGCGTACCCCGCGTACTACGCGGCCATCGCCGCCGCCCTCCGCGACGGCGCCCCGAACCCGGTCACCGCGCTGGAGGCCGCGGCCGCCCTCGACGTACTGGAGGCGGCCCGCCGCTCCGCCGCCGAGGGCACGGTGGTGTCCCTGTGAACACCCAGGACGCCCGGGACGCCCAGGACCTGTCCGGCCTGATCGCCGATCTGGAGACTCAGGAGGAGCAACTGGTCCTCCCCCACTTCACCTACGACGACGCGTGGGCCCTCGGCACCCTGCTGGTGGACATGGCGCGCGAGGCCGCCGCCCCGGTCGCCATCGACATCCGCCGCGGCGGCCAGCAGCTCTTCCACGCGGCACTGCCCGGCTCGACCCCGGACAACGACGCCTGGATCGACCGCAAGCGCCGCGTCGTCGAGCGCTACGGCTGCTCGTCCCTCCTGGTCGGCACCCGCTTCCGCGCCAAGGGCACCACCTTCGAGGCCTCCTCCCGCCTCGACCCCGACACCTACGCGGCCCACGGCGGCGCGTTCCCCCTCACGGTCGAGGGTGCGGGCGTCATCGGCACGGTGGTGGTATCGGGACTGCCACAACTGGAGGACCACGCCATGGTCGTCAAGGCACTGAAGCAGTTCCTGGAAAGCTAGGGTCACACCCGCGCCCCTGTCTTCAGGGGCGCGGGGAACTGCGCAAAAGGGTCGCGATGACCTACGGAACGTTGAAGCACGGGGAACGGAAGGGTTTTAAGGGGCGCGGGGAACTGCGCGACCAGCCACAACGAACCGGCGCCCGACAACGCACCCCAAACCCACCAGCACCCCCCGCCCAACCCAGCGGAGCGCCTACGCCGGTTTGAACTCCTGCCGCTGCCGCCCCAACCCCCCGATCTCCAACTCCACCACATCCCCGGCCCGCAGATACGGCTTGGGCTCAGGCCGCCCCAACGCCACCCCCGCCGGCGTCCCCGTATTGATGACATCCCCCGGATAAAGCGTCATGAACTGACTGACGTACCGCACCACTTCCGCCACCGAGAAGATCTGCTCGGCCGTGGTCCCGTCCTGCTTCAGCTGACCGTTCACCCACAGCTTCAGCGACAGATCCTGCGGGTCGGCCACCTCGTCCGCCGTCACCAGCCACGGCCCCAGCGGATTGAACGTCTCGCAGTTCTTCCCCTTGTCCCACGTCCCCCCGCGCTCGATCTGGAACTCCCGCTCGGAGACGTCGTGCGCCACCGCGTACCCGGCGACATGCGCGAGCGCCTCCTCGTGCGACTCCAGATAGCGGGCGGTGCGCCCGATGACGACCGCGAGTTCGACCTCCCAGTCGGTCTTGACCGACCCGCGCGGCACGAGCACGGTGTCGTGCGGCCCGACCACCGTGTCGGCCGCCTTGAAGAAGATCACCGGCTCGGCGGGCGGCTCCGCCCCGGTCTCGCGGGCATGGTCGTGGTAGTTGAGCCCAATGCAGACGATCTTGCCGATCCGGGCGAGCGGCGGCCCGACGCGCAGCCCGTCCGCGTCCAGCGCGGGCAGCTCCCCGGACTCGGCGGCCGCACGGACCCGGCCGAGCGCCGCGTCGTCGGCGAGCAGCGCCCCGTCGATGTCCGGCACGACACCCGACAGATCCCGAAGAATCCCTTCGGCGTCGAGCAGCGCGGGCCGCTCCGATCCCGCCGTACCGACTCGCAGCAGCTTCATGATCACAATCTCCCTCGATCGTGGGCAGCCTCCGATGGGTGCAGCCATCGGAGGACTGGTCGATCCTCCAAGCTGGACGCCCAGCCCGCAATACCTCGTTCACGGACTGGACCGAGCCCACCCCTTCAGGGATACAGCACGACCCGCTCCACGGCACTCCACGTCGTACTGGTCACCACGTACAGCGCGGCGGCCAACGGCACCACCGCCACGGTCAGCAGCGTGAAGAAGGACAGGAACGGCACAAACGCGCTCACCGCACCGAGGCCGGGCACCTCCGCACCGCCGGCCGCGGGCGCCGAGGCGGCCATCGTCCGCTTCGTACGCCGGTAGTTGAAGGTGGCGACAGCGGCGACGACCACGAACAGACCGAGGTAGACGAGCCCGGCGGCACCGAACACCCCACCGCCCCCGCCCCTGAGCGCGTCCGCCCACCGACCGCCGAGCGGCGCGGCGAACAACTGGTGGCTCAGCAACTCATTGCTGCCACCGCCGACGGTGGAGCTGGAGAACAGGTGGTACAGAAGAAAGAACGCCGGCAGCTGAAGAAGCCCGGGCAGAATCCCGGACAGCGGCGACACCTTCTCCTCCTTGTGCAACTCCAGCACCGCCTTCTGCAACTTCTCAGGGCTCTTCCGGTACTTCTTGCGCAGCTCCACGATCCGCGGCTGCAGCGCGGCACGCGCCCGCTGTCCGCGCGCCGCCGCCCGGGACAGGGGATGCACGAGCAGTCGTACGAGCGCGGTGAACAGGACGATCGCGGCGGCGGCCGCGGAGGCGTGGAACAGCGGCTCGAGCAGATCGGCGAGCCGCTCGACCAGCCCGGCGAAAGCGGACATGAACGCGGACATGGGTGTGGACACGGCTGTGGACATGGCTGTGGACATGGGCGTGGACATGGGTGAGCCCTCCGGGGTCTCGTCGTGCCGGGATGAGGGGTGACGCATCGGCATGACGACCCGCGCGGGGTACCCAGACATGGCTGTACGACTGGAGACCTGGGGAGCTGGAGAGCTGGGGAAGCCGGGGAGTTCCCTACGCGGTGGCCGTCAGGAGGGCCCGCCCGGGCGCTCGGGGGCGCGGACGCCCCGAGGCGTCGGGATCGCGTTGGGGCAGGAACGCCGTACGGTGCTCACGGTCGCGGATGGCCGTACGGACCCGCGTACGCGGGACGGCGGGCGCGCAGCGCGAGCCGATGAGGGCGCAGACGGCGAGCGCGGTACCGGCCGCGGCGGTCGCGGTGAACGCGACGGCGAGGGCGGCCGGGAGGCAGCCGCTGTCGAGCACGGCGACTTCGAGGAGCAGCACGAGCAGGAGGGCCCCGGGACGCACGTTCGCCCAGCTCCGGACCACGGACCACCCCTCCTCTCGTACGCGTCGTACGCGAGTTCGCACCCGCCCTACTGCTGCCGCCCTACCGCAGCACGGAACCGCTCTCGATCGGCTCCAGCAACCGCCTCGGCTTGAGCAGCGCCCGGCTGACCGGATCCGCCGGGTCCGGATCGAGTCCGGGTCCCGGCACCATTTCGACGTCCGGGACGGGGACGATGGTTCCGCAGGTGGCACATTCGCCGTACGAGCCGAGTTCCGTACCGCAGGTCGCGTGCCGGAAGTACCGCAGCCGAACCTCGCCGTAGTGCTCGCGGCCCCACAGGCCGAGCGAGCGCAGGGTCGGCCACAAGGCGATGCCGCGGTCGGTGAGGACGTACTCGTCGCGCGGCGGCGACTCCTGGTAGCGGCGCTTCTCAAGGACGCCCTCGGCGGTGAGCGTCTGGAGGCGGGCCGCGAGGACGGCGCGCGGGATGCCGAGGTGGACGAGGAAGTCGTTGTAGCGCCGTACGCCGTAGAGCGCGTCGCGCACCACGAGGAGCGTCCAGCGCTCGCCGACGATTTCGAGCGCGCGGGCGATCGAGCATTCCTGCGTCGCGTAGTCCTTGCCGAGAGCCATGACCCCACTGTAGCCACTTTTCGACACGTTGGTTCAGTGAACGAACCTAAGGTGCTACGGTCGACCCGTACAGGCTGGTTCATTGAATGAACCCACTCCCCGCCTATTCGCCACTCACCCCCTCCGGAGCCCGAAAGGCAGGCCATGTCCCAGCCCGACCGCACGACCCCCGTGACGAGGTCCTCGGCACCCCCCGGCACACGCCCCGAGACACCCCCGGGGCGAGACACCCCGCGGGCGACCGCCACCCTCGCCGTCACCAGCGCCGCCACCGCCGTGGCCCTGATGACGTACACCGCGCCGCTGGTCACGCTCCCCGACACCGCCGCCGCACTGCACACCCCGGTCTCCGCCCAGGCCTGGCTGCTCAACGGCACCCCGCTGGGCCTGGCCGCGCTGCTCCTGGTCGCGGGCAGCCTCGCCGACGACTACGGCCGCCGCCGGATCTTCCTCTCCGGCACGGTCGCCCTCGGCATCACCACCGCCCTGGGCGCGCTCACGTCCTCCACCTGGCTCTTCACACTGACCCGGGTCGCGCAGGGCGCGGCGAGCGCGGCGATCCTCGCCAGCAGCCTGGGCCTGCTCGTGCACGCCTTCCCGACCCCGCGCGGCAGACTGCACGCGACCGGCGTGTGGGGCGCGTTCGTCAGCGGCGGCATCGCCCTGGGCCCGCTGCTCGCGGGCACGATCGCCCAGACGCTGGACTGGCGGGTCGCGTACGCCGTCCTGGGCGCCGCCGCGCTGCTGGTCGCCCTGCTGGGCACCCGGGTCCTCACCGAGTCCCGGGCCTCCCGGGGCGGCCGCCCCGACCTGGCGGGGGCGGTGACCTTCGGCCTCGCGCTGGTCGCTCTGGTGGCCGCGCTCACCCTGGGCCGGGACGGCTGGCTGCGCCCGTCGGTGGGCGTCCTGCTGGCCGCGTTCCTGGTCCTGACGTCGGCGTTCGTCCTGGTGGAACGCCGTACCGCGACGCCCATGATCGACCTCGGCCTGCTCCGCCACCGCCGCTTCCTCGCCTCCTCCGTGAGCGGTCTGTTCACCGGCTTCGCGGTGATCGGCCTGTTCAGCTTCCTGCCCGCGCTGCTCCAGCGGACCCTGGGGCTGTCCGCGCTGGACACGGCGTGGCTGTTCCTGCTCTGGTCCGGACTGTCCTTCGGGGTCGCGCTGCAGGTACGGCGCCTCGCGGGCCGGGTCTCGCCGCGCCACCAACTCGCCCTCGGCTTCGCGCTGCACGCGGTCGGTGTCCTGACGATGCTCGGCGCGCTCGACGCCGGTTCATGGACCCGCCTGCTGCCCGGCTTCCTCATCTCCGGCGTGGGCAGCGGACTCCTCAACGCCGCACTGCCGCTCGTCGCGGTCGAGTCCGTCCCCGCGACCCGCGCCGCGATGGGCTCGGGCGCACAGCAGACGCTCCGCTACATCGGTTCGTGCGCCGGCGTGGCCCTGACCATCGCCATCGTCACCTCCACGGGCGGGCTCGCGCACGGCGCGGACATCGCGATCGTGGTGTCGGCGGGGCTGGCGCTGGTGGCGGGCGCGAGTGTGCTGGCCCTCCGGGACCGGGCCTGACGTTCCGCGGGCGGGGCGGTGACCCGTGGTCCGACCGGGTCACCGCGGCCGTATGGAGGTCAACGGGACCCCATGGAAGTCAACGGGACCGCATGGAGGTCAACGTGCCCCACACCACGAGCCGATACCTGGAGGTGTACTCGGGCGTGCAGGTGGTGAGGGTGATGTAGTACCCCGGCGCGCTGTACCCATAGGCGGGCCGAACGGTACTGCGCGGCACCCTGCCTATGACCCCTCCATCACTCGCGGAGGTCTGCGGAAGGGTCTTGTCGACGACGTAGACGTAGCGCCCGGCCGCGGTCTCGACGTCGATCTCGTCCCCACGCCGCAGCCGGTTGATGTACCGGAACGGCTCCCCGTGGGTGTTCCGATGCCCCGCGAGCGCGAAGTTCCCGACCTGACCGGCCTGTTGGGTGTGCGGGTAGTGCCCGACGTACCCCTTGTTGAGCACATCCCGCTTCCCGACACCCTCCGCGACGGGCACGCGGAGACCGAGCCGGGGAATGGAGAGAACGGCGTACGCCTGCGACGAGCGACCCGATCCCTGGGTCCGCCCACCCGCGCCGGCCGCCCCGGAGCCGCTGCCGGAGGACGACCCATCGCCCCCCGGAACGGCCGAGGCACTCCCCACACTCCCCGCACGCCACGCGCCCGCCCCCGCGCTTTCCTTCTCCTCCGCGCTCCCCTTCCCCCGCTCCCTCCCCCACTCCCTCTCCAGCGCCTGAACCTTCCTCTCGGCGCCCTCCCGGGCCTGCCGATTGGTCCACCAGAGCTGATGCACGACGAGGAGCAGAAGAAGCAGGCCAACGGTGACAAGAACCTCGCCCCCGCCCCACACCACCCGCCGGTACGCGGCCCGTCGCCGCCGAGTGCGGTGATCCACGACGCCGCGGACCCCGAGGCCGCGCCGCACGATGCCGGAAGCCCGCATGCCGATGTCTCGCCTCCTTCACCGCGGGCCCGCAAGATAAAGGCTGCGCCCCGAACTCACCAGCCCCATAACCGCCCGAACCCTTCTTCCGCCCCTTCTCCCGCCCCAAGGGCAATGAAGTGATCCCACCCTCCGGCTCTGGCCTGCAGGTATCTCTCCCTCGTACGGCATCGGCAGTACGGTGTCCCCCATGCGCCCCGACACGTCTGCCGAGCACGTCGACCACAACGCCGAAGCAGCGCGCCTGGAGCGGACTGCCGGCCTCTACCCCGAGGACGCCGAACACCTGCTCGTGCAGGCCGCGGCCCACCTCGAACTGGCCGGCGACCGCCCCGGAGCCACCGCGCTCTACGACCGCCTGCTGTCGTCCTCGACGCCCCTGGAGCACCCCCACCTGGTCCGCGCCCTGAAGGCATCGAACCTGTGGGAGTACGGCCACGAGGCCGAGGCCCGCGCGATCATCGACGGCATCCGCGCCACGTCCCCCCGCGACCCCGCCCCCTGGGTGATCGTGGCCGAGGCCCTGGAGAGCCACGACGAACTGGAGGCGGCGCAGGAGACGTTCACCGCGGCCGCCCAGCTCCTCCTGTCGGACACGTCGGAGCCCCCGTACGCCACCTACCCCCTCCTCTTCGGCCGCCACCGCGTCCGCCGCATGCTGGGCGAGGCCCACGACAACTGGGACACCCTGGCCGACACCCTCCACTCGTCCCCGGTGTCCCTGGACGAACTCCACGACCCGAAGCGCGTCTGGTCCCTCGGCTCGGACAACCCCGCCGAACTCCAGGCAGAGATCTCCCGCCTCCGCGCCGAGCTCGGCACATACAGGGAGGCGCTGTCCCGCCCGTTCCCGGTAGCGATCCTCCACTGGCCGACCGCCGAACTCGCCGAACTCATGGCCGCGTATCCCTCCCTGACCGCGGAGTACCCGTCCCGCGAGGAACACCTCTCGACCATAGAGGCGTCCCTGCGAGAGCTGGCAGCCTCCGGCACCCCGAACCTGGGCATCGTCACGGGCACGGTCCCGTCGTACGAGGCCTTCGCCGCGTCTGAGGCCTCGTCCCCGTCGGACGCGACACTGCTGCCGCAGTACGCGACGACACTGGCGGCCCGCGGGCTGGCTGTGGCTTGGCCGCCGCAGAGGGGGGTGGAGTGTTGGTGCGGGTCGGGGGACTCATACGGCGAGTGTCACGGGGCCACCCAGGGCAAGGACGTCTAGAACGGCCAACGCCTTTCTGTACGTCTCTTGAAAATCGCCACTGTCCGGTGCGCTGTGCGTAACCGAGGGCTAGTCTCGCGCCTGGTACCGGCCGGTAACCTACTGGTGTCGGTGGAGGGCCTTATAGATGCGAGACTCTTGGTTCGGAGTGGCCGTCCACGACCACGGACTCTCCTCAGCATGATGGTTTACCCCAGAAGGAGCGGCATGCCCCCCAGCGGCCAGAAGCGACCGCAGTTCACTACGCCACTGACCTCGATCGAGATCTGTGCGGGGGCCGGTGGGCAGGCCGTGGGGCTGCATAATGCCGGATTTAATCACTTGGCGCTTGTCGAGTGGGACCAGCACGCGGTCAGTACGCTGCGGGCCAACGTCGGACGCTGGCCCGGATGGACGCCGCAAAAGGCTCAGGCGCTCACCCCGATGGACGTCAAGGATTTTCTCGCATCAGACGCATGCAAGGCTCTTGATCTCAAAGGTGATACCGTCGACCTCTTCGCAGGCGGCGTCCCTTGCCCTCCTTTTTCCTTGGCCGGGAAAAGACTGGGCGAAGACGATGAGCGCGACCTATTCCCAGCAGCTCTCAGCATCATTGAAAAACTTACCCCCAAAGCAATCATGATTGAAAACGTCCGGGGAATCCTTGAGCCGCCGGGTGTTTTCATCGAATATCGGGCCAAAATCCTCGATCGATTGCGCCGCGCTGGCTACACAGTCCCCGATATTGACACCTCGCTTTCTCCAGCAGCTCAGGATCTTGAGATGCGAAAGGTGTGGCGCCGACTCGACGCGAAAGATTTCCGCGTCCCCCAGCTACGCCCCAGGGCCATCCTGGTCGCGATCCGTGAAGACTTCTCAAAGCCCGGTGTCAACGAATTCCGCTGGCCGCTGGGAATCAAGGGCGACGAAACTACTGTCGCTGAAAGCCTCAGAAGGACCATGCGGGAACGGTGCCTTCGGTACTGGGACAAGAACCAGTGGGGTGAGTCGGCCAAGCCCGGCGAGCGGACAGGAGAGGATGTCTACAACGACTGGCTCGACGCCGCCCACAAGTCCGCGGCCGCCGGCCATGGCGTAGCCCCCACATTGGTGGGTGGGTCCAGGAAGCATGGCGGCGCTGACCTTGGGCCCACGCGAGCGAAGAGGGCCTGGGCGGCCATGGGGGTTGACGCCATGGGGGTGGCCAACGACCTGGACGCATGCGACCCGGAACGGGACTTGTTCAGGGAGAACGGCCCTATGCTCACCGTCGAGCAAGCCGCCATAATCCAGGGATTTCCGCGAAACTGGCGGTTCCAGGGGAGAAAGACAGCACAGTACCGGCAGGTGGGCAATGCCTTCCCTCCGCCGGTCGCTGAAGCCGTAGGCCGCGCAATCGCGGCAGTTCTGCGACCGGAGTACCGGGAAGAACTTCTCAGTAACTACGACGTCGACTCCTCGGGCACAACTGCCCTGGATGACATGCCACACCAAATGGAAATCTCAATTTCAGCGGAAAACACCCCCGCGTCTGCGCGCGAGGACCGTCGCGACAACCTTGTCGGCACAAGCTTCTGACTGCTCGTGCTCCCAGAAGCGGAGCACGAGCCAGCCCGCGTCACTGAGCCTCTGATCCGTGTCCCGGTCTCGCTTCACATTACGTAGCACCTTCTCCGACCAGTAGCCGGAGTTTGTTCTAGGCGGCACATAATGTTCAGGGCATCCATGCCAGTAACAGCCGTCAATGAATACCGCGACCTTCGCGGGACGGAATACCAAGTCGGCCGTCCGGCGAAGGTCGGGTATGGGGCGTACTGACACCCGGTAGCGGAGCCCTTGAGCGTGCACCAGACGCCGGATCAGCCATTCTGGTTTTGTATCGCGGCTGCGGATCGCCTGCATGTTGCGGCGGCGGGCGGCAGACGAAGCCCACGAACCTTCCGGGGCTACCCATTCGGCTTCGGAGGACACAGCCTCAATCGTAGTGCGCTGCCTCCGCCGCACGCAGCCAGCTACAGGTTGCCCCCCAGGTGGCTCAGCAGCGCTTCGATGTCACTCGGCGCCAGACCAGCAGCCACCGACGGCTCCTCCTCCAAATCGGCAAGCTGCTGGACTGTGGGGTCATCCAGGATCTGGCCCATGAACGCCAGCTTCTGTTCCAGCCGCGCCGCCACGACCTCGTCGATGGAATTACGCACGGCGAGAACCGTGACCCGCGTCTCGGTGTCGGGTGCGAGCCCAAGGCGATGGATACGGTCCAGGCTCTGCAGAAACCGGCCCGCCATGAAGTCACGGTCCACGTACACAGCGTCATGGCAGACGTGGTGCAGGCTGATGCCCTCACCCAAGGTCGCCGGGTTGGAGATGAGCACCATACAAGCCGGGTCCTCACGGAAGCGCCGGAGCTGTTCTTCTCGGTCGGGGGTCCCTCCGTACACCACGGCCGGGCTGAATTTCTCCAGCATGCGCTCCAGCGTCGTGAGGCTTCGGACAAACGTCGTCCAGACCAGGGTCTTGCGTCCGGCCGCCGCGTTCTCGGCGATGATCGCCACGGCTTCCTTGTACTTCGGTGACAGCTCGTAGTCAGGGAGGTTTTGCATCATCGAGTACAGGGAGCCGCCCTGGGGAATCTCCAACGGAGGCAGCTGGTAGGCCAGCGGCTCGTACCTGGTGGCTCCTTCCAGGAGCAGAGCCGGGCTCGTCGCGGCCATCAGAAGCCGCAGAGCCGTCTTGCCGAGCGCGCTGAGATCCTCCCTGGCCGCCCCGTTACTCATGCCGCCCACCAGGGAGCTGTAGATCTCGTCGTGCAGAGGCGGCATGTCCACGTAGCGGATGCCCAGATCGACAGGGGGCAGACCAAGTTCCTGCTTGGTCGTCCGCGTGAACAGCGGCCGCAGCACCGTACTTGCATGCCGAAGGTCACCTCCGGCCACCGCGCGCACCACGGTCTGCTGCCCATGCCCCGGCCACACGAAGCCCAGGAGGTTCTCCAGGTCCTTGGAACCGTTGGGGGCCGGCGTACCCGTAAGGATCAGGCGTCGGTCCGCATGCGGTCCGAGGGCCATGCACGCGGCACCGTAAGTGCCCCGGGATCCGAGCTTCATCCGGTGCGCCTCATCAAGGATGATCATGGAGGGCTGGGCTGCCAGCCAAGCCGTCAGCATCGACAGCGAGCGGTCCAACCGCTCGTAGTTGACGACGAGCACCTCCGCCCACTGGTCCAGCGACCCGTCCAGGACGTTGACGCGCAGCGCGTGCGTCAGACACTCCGACGTCTCGAAACGCCAGGAGTCATAGGCCGACTTCGGACAGACGACCAGAAGCCGCCGCGCGTGGCCAGCGGCCTTCTGAGCCGCGTACACAGCGAGCGCGACCCGCGTCTTGCCGGCCCCGGGCACGCTGAAGTTGGCGCCGTGCTGCAGGGACAGCAGCTTCGCGATGTCCCTGCGCTGGAAGGCGCTCAGCTCACCTTTCCAGTTGTCGCCGAGCAGACTCGGGACATCATCCGCATCAACCTCGCCGACGGACCCCGTGCCCGCCAGCCTGGTTTCCACGGTCCGCGCGTCCTGGAGGACGCCGGTCGCCAGCTTCCTGAGTGCGGAGGACCACTCCACGCCGTTGGCGTCAGGCCAGTCGCCAAGGACTTGCAGGTTGGCCAAGAAGTCATCAAGAGCAACAGAGGCGCTGAGCACGCTGAGCTGACCGCCCGTCCGGAAACGGGCAGCCAGCTGGACCAGGTCCGGCTGGTGGCGCTCAGCGGTCCGGAGCACGACGCGTGTGTGTGTCTCGTCGAACCCCAGGTGCAGGGACGTTTCGCTCGGTTCGTTCGTCACTGCCGACCTTCCATGGCGACGGCGTCCATCAGCCAGGCCACGCCGTCGCCCGGATCCTGGAGACCGCGGCCGGCCTGCTTGGCGAGCTTCAGCAGGCTGCCGCGGAGCTTGATCACCGCGTCATCGAAAGCCTCCTCGTCCAGGCTGCGCGAGGTGCGGGCCTGCACCAGGTCACTCACGCACTGGTCGATGCTGGCGCACGCCTCCGCAAGCCGGGCCGGCGCGAGCTGCTTGCGCTTGCGCAGCCGGGCACTGCGGCCAGCGGCCTCGATGGCGTCGTCGAAAGCGCTCCTCGCGTCGTCCAAAACGCTCTGCGCCTGCTCCTTCGCCTCGTTACCGAGGTCAGGGCCCTCGCTCCTACTGCGTACGACAGCCGCGGCACGCAACAGACGGTCGTTGAGTGCCTTCATGTCAGCCACCGCAGAGGAGGCAGCCGGGACCTCTACCCCGAGCCCAGGGATCACTACGCCCGCCGGCTTGACCTCAGGCCGGTCCTCAGGCGCCGGACCAGCGGAGAACAGCCTCTGCTCCAGCCCCTCCTTGAGGAAGTCCTCGTTGATGTGCCGTACGTCGGTCTTGGAGAAGTTGAGCAGGATGGCGGCCAGACGCAGTTCCTTGAGGATCTCAGCCTGGTCGCGGTCAAGGGTCTCCAGCTTCACGTACAAGCGCTGGAGTTCCTTGAGGCGCTCCTGAGCACCTTCCCAGTCGACCAGTCGGAGCCCGTTGCCGCCGGCGTCCTGGCTGCGCTTGATCAGCTCACGGATCGTGGCGAGGATCCAGCGTTCCTGATGGTACGTCCGGACCTGAATCCGGAACTCCTTGGCGATCTGCTCGGGCGTCCGCCCCAGGGCCGCCTGTTCCTCCATGGCGATGATGCGGTTGATGTAGGAGTAGTCACGCCTGTGATCCCGGCGGAGCTGCAAGGACAGCTCCACGGCGTTGATGTCCGCCCAGGTGAACGACTCGGGCAGCACGCCCACGCGCATCGACTGCACGCCAAGCTCATGCAGAGCGGCTGCCCGGGTGTTGCCATTGACCAGGATGCCCTGATGGGTAACCAGCCCGGGGTCGTTCTGGCCGAACTCGTCGAGGCTGTTCTTGAGGGCGTCGAATTCGACGTCACGCAGGTTCGTGTCGGTGGGCGAAACCTTGAGTAGGAAACGGAGGTAGTCCTGGCTCTCCCCGATCCACGGCTTCCGGTCCAGTTCCGCGTCCTTTGCAGCGTCGTGGCTGCGCTGGGCCCGGATACGGTGCGTGCTGGGGTTGAAGTAGAGCTTGCTGAGAGGAAGGTCGATCACATCGACGTGCGCCTTCTGCTCGTCCCAGTCAACGGTCACCGTCTCGCGGGTGCCACCGGCCGTCTGGGCCTCCGCGACCTTCTTCTTGATCAGTTCACTCAGTTCGTCCGCCCGCGGCGGATCAGGAAGTTCCCGCATCATGTCCGTTCCGTCCTGTCCTAGTCGTTCGCGCCGTCGAACACGTCAGCCACGGCCTTACGGGCGGGCTCCGGAAGAGTCCGGTACTGCCCCCAGAGCTTGTCCAGCGGGCTCAAGGAACGCCGGTCCGCAGCGATCCAGGCGCCGAGCACCCGCTGCTCCATGGGCGACAGAGCAGCCGCCTGCTCCATGACACGCCCCAAGTCGGCCTGCCGACCTGAGCTGCCCACACCGCACCGCTTGCACTCGGTGATCAACTGATAGGCCGTGTCTCCGTTGGGCTGGATCACCTGGCGGCGGGCCACATTGAGCACCGCCTGCTCGATCCCCTCCTCGTACGCCTCACCAGCCGCGATACCGCAGGTGCGGCAGAGGTAACCGTCCTCGTCCAGCACCTTCGCGCGCTGGGCGGCCGTGAGGCTCGCCTTGTGCTTCGGCGCCTTCGACTTCCCAGGGATCCACACCTCCGCCCCCTGGGCCACGAACCGCTGCTCCTGCTGACGGAGCGTGGGGTCCTCACGGCTCGGCGAGATCTTCCAGTCATGGTCGCGCAGGTCGCGAATACGCCGGTCGATCTGTGCGACGTCCGGGAACGCCTCGCGCAGTTCGGCCTTCGTGAAGATGTTGCCCTCCCCTACTTCCTGCACCAGCCACAGTGCAGCCCGAGCCATGCTTCCGATACCGGTTTCCCGCCAGGACGGCAGTGCCATTTGCTCACTCCTGTTTTAAATCGCACGTTTTCGGCAAAGGCGCAGTATGCGTGCATGCGTAACTCCCGCAGCGGCACAGGCGTCTTGGCCACCCCCCGCTCCACGAGCGGCTGATCACAGTGTCGCACCGCAAACCGAAAATCAGTCCCCACTGGAACACTTGCGCACCAGACAGCAAGAGCGCAACTCATCCTCCGTCGTGCACAATTGGCCCGACCTGCGCCCGACACAGCCACGACGCCGACAAGACCCGCCAGCAATAACCCGATTTCAGCTAATTTGCTACACATAGCCCGGAAATGAAGTGAGTGATATGCCACGAGCAAAAGGCAGCTCCGCTCCTTACGGCTGGACGACGAAAGAGCTTGGCAGTGACGTTCCTCCAGGGAAGCGTGCACTTGCCGCCGAACTGCAGAGACTCTGCCGCCTGCTGGCCTTGAACCCCGACGGCAGCGCCCCGACACAGAAGCAGGCAGCCGACCGGTTGCCCGTCAGTGATACGTCGCTGTCCAGATTCCTCAGTGCCGCATACCTGCCGGGAATAGCCATCGTCAGGGCTCTTCACGCGGTCGCGACCATCGACGCGGGCGGCGCAGAGAAGGCGGGCATCACACTTACCGACCTGGAGAAGCTGCACTCCCAGGCCGCCGCCGAGCTATGCGGTGACTGCGTGAAGTTGCGCGACGAGGTCTCGACGTTGCGGCAACAGGCCGTCGAGAGCGCCATTGAACTCACTGCCGTCCAGAAGGAGGCCGCAGCTCTGCGGGAGGAGGCTGCCGCCTTGAAGCGCGAGGTGCAGGCACTAAAGGCTGAGGTGCAGGCACTAAAGGCTCAGGAGGTGCACACACTCAAGACCAGCGCACGACGCACTATTCAGGCCGGCCATCGATCCCGTCTGGCTGCGCGAGCTGGCGCAGCTCTGCTGCCGGTCCCCCCTCGGATGGGGGACCGGCAGCAGAGCAATCCCGAGATGAGGGCCGCGCTGAATGTCGCCCGCCAAGCCGAAGCACTACAGATCGGCGGCCGGCAAGACGGGGCCCTGGCCCTGCTACACAACTCCGCGGAAGTACTCAGCCCGGCAGAGACCGCGACCCTTGTATGCGTCTTGCGGGAGGGGCAACTAGACGAACTAGCAGGCACATTGATCCACATCTACGGACGGGACAACCCCCATCCTCATGTGATGCGCGCAGCGGCCCAGCTTCACCAACACGGAGCACCTGACGATGCCGCCGCACTCCTGCAAGCGGCCCTGTCGGCGCAGCAAGGAGCACCATGAGACCAGGGGCAAGCGGGCCAGTGGTCAGACGGCAGCAGCCGCCTCGGCCTCGTAGTGCATCTGGGCCCGGTCCAGTACGTCATCCGGGTCTTGGCCGCGGGCGGCGGTCCAATGGAGCAGATCCGCAATCAGTTCGACCGCGGACTCCTCAAGGGCGATGCCCCTTCTGCCGCCCTGCAAGGCAGCTCCACCACCAACCTCCTGGTAACCCTCCAACACTTCGACGGCTCGCTCGATACGCCGGCATGCGCGGGATCCTGAGTCGAGCAGGATCTCGCACCAGACCGACTTGCCGACTGCCGTCAGGACCGTCCCCCAATCCACCGCCAGGGCTGCTAGCAAGTGGAGGCCCCGACCGCACTCTTCTTCGGAGCCCGCAGTTCTGAGTGACGGCACCGTACGGCTCTTGTCGTGGACTTCCACGCGTAGCCGCTCGGCCCTCCACTCAAGGATCAAGGTCGCCGACACGCCTTCGCCGACGTGCTTCATGACGTTCGTTGCCAGCTCCGTGACCAACAGCTCCGCTTCGTCGGCAGCCACGGGCATTCCCCACCGACTGAGCTGGGCAGCAGCGGCTCTCCGAAGCAGACGCACTTCTGCCGGCTCCGCCTCGAAAGGCAGCACACAGCGGAGTCGGGGTTCGGTGATTTCGTAGCCAGGCACGGCCACTCCTCCGTCCCATGCCACGCCATGCTGCGCCTGCCGTGTCCGTACGGCTGCATTGCGTAGCGATCTGTGAGCGAGCATGGCATAGAGAACTCTCACTGTGTAACTTCTCACGAGAATCGATCGAGTGAATCCAGTAGTACGGCAACTTGCATACTGCCTAGCCTGATTGGGCCTCCGGGCGGTCGCCCGGCGCACGCACAGAGGAGCCGCATGTCCGCACGGACCACAACACGTCGTCGCCAGTTGGGCGCGATGATGCGCAAGTTGCGCGCCCGCAAGGGGCTGACCCTTGAGGAAGCCGGACGGCTCGTCGGGGTGTCCAAGGCGACGGTTAGCCGGTACGAAACCCAAGCCGGCCCGGTCAAGTGGATCGTGGTCGACGCACTGTGTCGCGAGTACGGGGCGACTGAAGCCGAGCAAAGGGCTGTTGTCGATCTTGCCAAGGACGCCAAACAGCAGGGCTGGTGGAGTTCGTTCGCCGACTCCATCCCGGAGGGCATGAACCTTCTGCTCACGCTTGAGGACGAGGCCGTACGTGAGGATCACTTCTCCTGCGTCTACGTGCCAGGCCTTCTGCAGACCCGCGCCTACAGCACAGCCCTGCAGAAGGCCAACGAAGTACCCCTGGAACCGGCGGAGATCGAGCGGCTCGTGGACATCCGCATGAAGCGACAGGAAGTTCTAGCCAGGCCGAAGTCGCCGCGCCTATGGGCGATCCTCGACGAGTCCGTGATCCGTCGAGTCGTCGGGTCGCCCGAGATCATGAAGGAGCAGCTCGATCGACTCCTGGAAGCGAGCGAGTCTCCTCACATCAGACTTCAGGTGCTGCCCTTCTCCAAGGGGGCCCACTCCGCAGCTCTCGGCAGCTTCGTGATCATCGGAGGCACGGAACCCGCCCTTGATGTCGTGTACGTCGACTTCCACACCGGCTCCCTCTTCTTGGAGAAAGAGGAGGAACTGGACCGATACAGACTTGCGTTCGAGTACCTCCGCGCACAAGCGTTGGACATGGAGGCCTCCTCCGCCGTGATCCATCGTGCCCGCAAGGAGCTGTGAATGCCCGTCACCCCCCAGTCCGTCTCCCAGCCCGTCTGGTTCAAGTCGTCATACAGCGGCGGCAACGCAACCGAGTGCGTAGAGGCGGCCTTCGTACCCGCCGGAGTTCTGCTACGGGACTCCAAGCGGCCCGAGGGTCCGCATGTCGCCGTGTCAGCCAAGGTGTGGTGCAAGTTCTTGGCCGCTTCGGTGAAATGACCTACCCCTCGCGGTCGGTTGCCGGCGGCCGTGCAGGACACAGGGGATCTCGTCATCGCGCACTGGAGCAGCGCCATGCATCCGCTCACCCTGTCCACGACCGCAGTGTCCCGGGAAGGTTAACTCGCCTTCCCCACCCGGCGTTTCAGGCCTTGCAACGATCAGGCATCCTTCCCCAGCGCTGGGCCCCGGGCGCAAACACCCTGTTGGCAACACCACTGATGCCTGCGAGAGTTGGACGACGCTGGTGGAGTCCAGGAGCCGGGCGGGGCAAAAGTGCAGACGTTGAGACAGATCGCGCTCTTCCTGTGTGCGGTAGCGCTCGGCTTTGTTGCGCTCAACTACCCGCGCGGACAGACCGACATCGTGGACGCGACCCAGTTCAGTATCGCCTTCTTCGCCACGCTGCTGACCGGCGAGGCCGTCATCTTCGCCCTCACGTTCTCCGCGGCCAGCTCCTGGCCCTCGCTACGGGCAATAGACAGCCACATCGCCTTCCGGGAATGGGTGCTCATCGGCTGGTTCGCAGCCCTGTTCACGGCCTGCGGGCTGCTCAGCGACAACCCCGTCAGCGCCACCTACGGCGCGCTGCTGTTCCTGTTGGCCAACATCTTCGGGATTTTCTCCTTCATACGCCTCTTCGGCCTGGCCAGCATCGGCGGCCGCAACCGGCTGCTGCGTCGCACCTTGGCCGGGGCACTGGCCCGACAGGCCGCCGGCTTTGGCTCCTCCGTTTACGAGCTCAAGAACGACTCCATCGTCAACTCCTATCTGGGCAGCATCAGCCAAGCCGCCACCAGCAACGATCCCACTGCGATCCGACATCTTGTCGACCAACTGGTGGAGGCCGAGGTACCGGTGGAGGCCGCCGAGGGCGCCATCACTGTTCACCTCGACGTCCTGCACCGCCTCTCGCGCGCCACCCTGGCCGGCGGCGCCGACCCGGTCCAGGTCAGCGGCGCCCACGCACTGATCGACTCGGCCATCCGTCACTGCCGCCGCCTGCCCAACCCCGCTCCACCGCTGGGCGCCCTCAGCCGCTACCTGGCCTGGCTCGCAAACACCGCGCTGCTGATGTCGGTACGTGGCGTGGCCTCCAACCGGGCTGCCCGTGAACTGGTCGCCCTCACCACCGACGCTCGTCTGAAGATCCTGCGCTGCGTCGACCCCGACCCCAAGTCGGCCACCACCCGCGACGAGCTCGGCACCATCCTCACCGACCCGCTCCAGGTCCTGCTGTGGGCCGGCGACTTCACCGAATTTCACGGCGCCCACCAAGCCAGCGCCCTGTATGGCGCATACGAGATCCTCACCGGCACCAAGTTCATGGGCAACTACTGGGACGGCGCATCCATCCTCACCCAACTGCGCCAGGCCCTGTACGGCGGCGCGGATGCTGTGTCCTCGCCCGAAGCGGACGCTTCCCGGAGCGCCTTCGGCTCCGAAGCGGAGTACGACCACTTCTGGGCCCTGGTCTCCGTGACGGCACTCGCCACCCTGCGCGACACTCGCCTGCCGCACCCGCCGGAGCTGATCCGTCCCGAATTCACGCCCGATCACCAGCTGTTGGGGGCCTACCTGCGCACCTTCGCCACCCACCGCTACTTCACCACCGCCGCGCAAGCCCGCGAAGCCCTCCTCAGCCTCGTCTGCCGCACCGACCTTCCCGGTGCGCCGGCCGCGAAGATACGCGGTTCACGGCGTGACCAGACCTACCGCGTGCCCGTCCCACTCGTCGAGCCGCACCAGCGGCCGACCGCGATGATCCTTGCCATCGCCTGCCGGCTGGCACCACTCGCCCCCGGCGACAGCGCCGCGGAGTTACGCACCTTCCTCAACGCACTCCCCGCCCCGGCCCTGACTGCCGCCGCTCGCCTCGCCGCCCGCATTCTGCCGGGAGCTGCTGCGGAAACCGATCCCGTCGAGGCCATCACCATTGGTCTTAACGTTCTTCAGCTGGTTGGCGCCCATACTCGGGAGGGAACGTGACCGCCCCAGCCATAGACGTGACCGCGTGGCGCGAACGCCTGGCCGACCTCGAGGCTGCCGAGGTGACCGCCGCCGTGGTCGTGCAATGCGACCAGGCTTGGCTCCAGCCCGAGCTCACAGCGTTCCGCAACGAAGTCGACCAGGCCCTCATGACTGCCCAGTTACGCCGCGGCGACCGAATCACCATCACTCGCATCATCCTGCACAACCTTCCCCTCACCCCCGACGCCGCCTACCGGCCGGCTGCCATCGGCCGGGCCTTCGATGAATGGCACCACCGCCTGTCCGCCACCAGCGTCCTGCTCTGCTCCAACAGCCCATCCGCGTCCCGCATCCATCGCCTCATCCTCCGCGGAGACCAGCCCAGGGCCCCTATCCCGGATATGGTCGAATTGTTAAGAAACGGCGACTGGACCGAGCGCCACCAAGCCGGGCTGGCGCTGCACACCGTGGACACCGACGGCGCCACTACCCCACTCACCGGCTACGACATGGATCTGGATGGCCCGTTCGGCGACGCGGATCCCTCCATACACATGTAAATGCACCCGAAACCGGCTCAACCTGATACTTGGAGACAAGGTGTCCTACGCCCCCGAGGCCGCCCAGGACCGCACATTCCTCACTCAGGCCATCGACCTGTCCCGTCACGCCCTTGAAGACGAGGGCAAAACCCCCTTCGGCGCCCTCATCGTCATCGAAGGGGAAGTCATCGCCACCGGCACGAGCTCAGTCGTCGAACTCCGCGACCCCACTGCCCACGCTGAAGTCATGGCCCTGCGCAACGCCGGTGCCGAACTCGGGCGCCACCTCATGGAAGACGCCGTGATGTATGCCAGCAGCGAGCCCTGCCCCATGTGCCTGGTCGCCTGCTACTGGGCCCGCGTTCCTCGCCTCGTCTACGCTGCCACCAGCCATGACGTTGCCGTCAACGGATTCGAAGACCTCCAGTTCTACCGCCAGCTCGCCCTCCCCAACGCCGAACGGACCCTCCTCACGGAAACCGCTGCCGACGGGGAAACCCATGAGATCGCGACCATGGCTCTCGCCAGCTGGGCGGACAAGCTTCCCCTCCCCGTCGAGCCCAAACTCTGACCAGCCGACGCAGTTCAGTCACCCTGACGCACCGGAGTAGCGGCTTTCCCAGTCCCGCCTGAGGAGGCGGGACTGGTCCTGTCGTCACTACGGGGCGGGGAGGACAAGGCGTAGGCGGGTACGGGAGATGTGGGCTAGTTTCCGGGCGCCGTCGGTGGGATCGTGCTCCATAGTTCGGCCGCCTCCTCCGCCACCCCGGATGCGGTGAGCAGCAACGGCTCGTCGTACGCCGGGAGTTCCGGCAGCGCCACCGCCCCCGCCTCCGTCGCGATCAGGAGGGCCGGGAGGCCGTCCACCGGGTGGAACTCGCCGATCGCCGTGGCCGAGGCTCGGCCCGCGGCGACCTGGGCCAGGGACAGGGCCGTGGAGCCCATCACGCGGACCGTGCAGTGGCGGGCGGCCAGTTCGGTCAGGAGGTGGTCCATGCCGGGCCAGTGCGCGTGAGCCGCCCATTCGGTGAGGAACACGTGGCCGGTGAGGGTGGTGTGGTCGGCCGCGCGGACAGGCGTGCCGTTGAGGTGAGCGCCTCCGCCGCGTATCGCGGTGAAGATCTCCCGCCGCCACGGGTCGGCCACTACTCCGAGCAGTGGGGTGCCTTCGGGGGACGCCAGTCCCAGGGAAAAGGAGCCGGAAGGACACCATGAAGACCACTACCGACGCCTCGCCGGAAGAGCTGCGCAGCCGCCTGGTCGACGGCATCACGACGGAGGACATCTACGGCCTCCGTGACGCCCGGGTCGAGGCCGCCGTGGGGACGGTGCCCGGCCGCGCCTTCCTCCCCGACGTTCCTCTTGAGGAGGCGCACCCCGCTGGCCGCGTCAATCCCCGGCTGTGGTGGACGAGTCAGGGAGACCGCTCGGCTCCGGCGTGGCCTTCTGGCCGGACGGACCCGGCGGAAGGGATGGCCCCGGTGCACCGGACGACGCGTCCCGCGCCGTAAGTCGTCGTACCCCTGGTATCGCCGCCGTGGCCAGGCAGGCCGCTGCGACCAGGGCGGCCGCGGAGGTGAGCGGCACTGCGGTGCCCCAGGCGTTTGCGGCCAGTGGTGCCAGCACGTAGCCGATCGGCATGGCGGCCATGGAAACCAGCCAGTCGTACGAGGTGACGCGGGCCAGGGCGTGGGCCGGGATGCGTTCCTGGACGACCGTTTCCCACACGGGGTTGAGGAAACCGAGTGCGGCGAGTGCCAGTCCGTACGAGATCACGAGCAGCGGTACCGGGCCGGGTATCGCCAGCACGATCAGCGGCAGGGCGTAGCTGGCCAGGCCCAGGTTCCCGGTCAGGACCGGGCGTCGCAGGCGGGCCCGACCGGCCAGTAGCGAACCGGTGAGCAGTCCGATCGCGCCCGCCTGGAGGACGGCCAACCAGACCCCCTCCCCGCCGAGTTCGTGAAGTGCGACGATCGGGCCGAGGGTGGCCAGCACTGCCGCCGCCCCATTCCATACGCCATGCGCCAGCAGACTGGTCCAGTACCAATCCCGGCTGCGTACCTCGGCCCAGCCCTCGTTCAGGTCGGCGCGCAGCGAGCGGTGTTCCACCGGTACCCGCTCGATCCGGATCGCGGCCAGCGTGCCCGCGCTGACCAGGAACGACACCGCGTCCAGTACGAAAGCCCAGCCCGCGCCCGCGGTCGCGAACATCAAGGCGGCGATCGCGGGGCCGGCCAGCCGCGCCGTGCTGGACGCCGTGCCCAGCAGCGCGTTGGCCTGTTGTCGGCCGGGGCCCGCGCTCACCGTCCCCGTGACGAGCGGCGCCTGCGTCGGCATGGCGAACGCCGATGCCGTCCCGCCGACCGCCTCGGCGGCCGCGATGTGAGCCAATGCCGGGTCTCCGCCGATCAGTTGGAGCCCCACGAAGAGCTGGGCCGCGCACCGCACCAGGTCCGTGGCGAGCGCGACCAGCCGGGCGTCGAAGCGGTCGGCGATCACTCCGCCGATCGGCAGCAGCAGAAGCCGCGGCACCATCGCACAGCCCAGGACGAGCGCCAGCGCGGACGCGGACCCGGTGGCCTTGGCGACGGCGATGGCGAGAGCAGCCGGGGTGACGGCGTCGCCCAGCAGGGACACGCAGCGCCCGGCGAAGAACAGACGAAAGGCGGGAAGCCCGAGAGGATTCACAGCGGAGAATGTATTTCGGCACCTAATCTTTCGTCAACGAAATACTTCGTTCGCCGGTGGCTTCGCAGGAGCCGTCCAGCAGCCGCTCATGAGCCACGGGCGCCATAGGATCAGCCCATGGAGGACCATGACGGGACCAATGGGCATGACTGGACCGATGGGCATGTCGACCGCTGGCTGCCCGTTCTGCCTGACCTCGACCCGGACATCGAGGGCGCGGTCACCCGAATGAAGCTGCTCTCCAGCCACCTGCGCCGGGTCCGCGAGCGGTCCCTGGTCGACTTCGGCCTCCAGCGGCACGAATTCGACACCCTGCACTCGCTCGCCGGACGCGGTGGCCACGCCGCCCCCTCCGAACTCGCCGCCGACCTCGACCTGGCCCCCGCCTCGGTCACCGGCCGGCTCGACGCCCTCGAACGGCGCGACTACATCCGCCGCGTCCACTCCGCCGCCGACCGTCGCCGCGTCGACGTCCAGCTCACCGATGCCGGGCGGGCGGCCTGGCTGGGCGCGATGGACGTACTCGGCGATGAGGAGTACCGCCTGCTGGGGGCCCTCGACGCCGGTGAGCGCAAGGCCCTGTCGGACATGCTCCGGCGCATCATGCTCGTCGCCGAGCGCTCCGAATCCGCCTAGCGGCACGGCATCCGCCCAGCGGGACAGCATCCGCCCAACAGGACCAACAGGTGTCGCGTCTCCCGTGGGGAGGGTGGTCGCCGACCGACCGTCTGCGCGAGTTAGCCTCGGTTCGTTCGACAGACGCAGCAGCGGGAGGCAGCAATGGCGAAGGTACCGGCCGCGGCGGTGGCCGCGGGTGGGCTCATCGGCGGGTACGGCGTGGCCCGGTGGACCAAGAAGCGGCAACTCGGCGGGGTTGTGCTGGCCGCTGCCGGAGCTACGGCCGCGCAGCAGTGGCGGCGGCAGGCCGGTGGGAAGGCCGCCGGGGCGCTGACCGCCGCGTACGTCGCCGCCTTCGCCGGGTCCCATCCGCTGGCCAAGAAGGTGGGCGCCTGGCCCTCCGTGTTCGGTGTCGCCGGGGCCGTGGCCCTCGCCTCGTGGGTCGTGGCCGACCGGCGGGCCTGAGCGCGTGCGCGATGGTACGGGCCTGAGCTCGTACGCGGCCGTACGGGCCTGAGTACGTACGACGGTCGCCGCCGGGCCCGCTCCTCACCATGAGCCCGGCGGCGGTCCCTCTCTACGCCGACTGCGTCGGCAACGGCTCAGACGACTTCCCCGCCCACCCCCGACTGTCCCGCCGGGACACCCACGATCAGCACGGTCACGTGTTCCCGTACGGACTCGCCCAGGACCGTGGTCACCGCTTCCGTCAGGGACCTGATCAGGCGGGCGGGTGCGTCGGGGATCCGGGGGTGGGTCAGGCCCCCTTCGCGCATGCTGAGCGTGACGAGCGGTGCGGGTGCCTTGCCGGGTGTGCCCGCGGTTCCCCAGCGGTGCTCAGGGACGCCGAACAGTTCCACTACGGCGACCGTACGCGCCCACTCTCCGACCACGGCGGCCACCGCGTCGGTCAGCGCCCGGATGAGCTTCGGTTCGACGTCTCCGTCGAGAGTCTCCTCGCGGATCTGCACGGTGAGGTGTGGCATGGGAGATCTCCGTTCACGTGGACAGTAGGTCAAGTGAGTGCGTCAGCGGGTGGCCGGCCAGGCGGTCGGTAGCATGACCACAGTTCCCTTTGAGGGCAAAGTATCTTTGGCCTCAAAGCTAATTCGAGGGATGGACGATGTCAACGAGCGTCGACGAAGCCATCAGGGCGCTGCTGCTGCTCATGCCCCGCATGGTCGGGCGGGCCAAGCGCATCCCGGTGCCCGAGGAGCTCCAGTCGCTGGCGCTCGCCCCGCGGCACCTGTCGCTGCTGTCGTATCTGCTCTTCGACGGGCCGATGAGCGTCAACGACCTGGCCGCCCGCCTCGAAGTCGCGCCGACCACCGTCAGCCTCATGGTCGGCGAGCTGAGCGGGAAGGGGATTCTGGAACGGCGGGAAGACCCGGCCGACCGGCGGCGACGCATCATCAGCATCACCGACGCCCAACGGCCTTCCATCTCCGCGTGGTTGTCGCGCGGAGCCACCGCCTGGCGTCAGGCGCTGGAACCGCTGACCCCCGATCAGCGGCAACTGGTCATCGACACCTTGCGCGCTTATGAGGCCGCGACGGTGGATACGGACTCCGCGCCCGAGCCCGAGACCGGGGGCGTGGCCGAGAGCGTGACCGAGGACCCCGTGCCCTGAAACGCCCGGCGGTAGGCGTACGGACTCGTGCCGACCACCCGCCTGAACCGCTCCCGGAACGCCGTCGGTGAACCGAAGCCCGCCTGGGTCGCGATGCGTTCGACCGGGTACGTGGTCGTCTCCAGAAGGTACTGGGCTCGGCGGACCCGGGCGCGGTGCAGCCACTGGAGGGGCGTGGTGGCTGTCTGTTCGCGGAAGCGGCGGTTGAGGGTACGGATGCTCATGCCGGCGTGGGCGGCGATGTCCTCCAGGGTCAGATCACGGTCCGCGTTCTCCTCCAGCCAGGCGAGGAGGGGCTCCATCGTGGTGCCGGACGGTACCGGGGGCTGGTCGTGGATGATGAACTGGGCCTGGCCGCCCTCCCGTTCGAGCGGCATGACCGACATCCGGGCCGCGTGCGCGGCGACCGCCGAACCGTGGTCCTTGCGAATCATGTGCAGGCACATGTCGAGGGCGGCGGCCGCGCCCGCCGAGGTGAGGAACTGGCCGTTGTCGACGTAGAGGACGTTCGGGTCGACGGTCACGGCGGGGTATCTGGCCGCCAAGTCCGCAGCCGCGAACCAGTGTGTGGTCGCGCGCAGCCCGTCCAGCAGGCCGGTGGCGGCGAAGACGAAGGCGCCGACGCAGATCGAGGCGATCCGGGTGCCGTTCGCGGCCGCCGCGCGCAGCGCCTGCGCCACGCCCGGCGGGAGCGGGGCGGCCGGGTCCGCGACGCCGGGCAGGATGATCGTGTCGGCCTCGGCCAGCGCCTCCAGGCCGTAGGGGGCGCGGATCGTGAACGGGCCCGCGCTCACCTCCTCGTCCGCGGTGGGCGAGCAGACCCGGATCCGGTAGGGCTGGCGGCCGTCCGGCAGCCGGGCCCAGCCGAAGGTGTCGATCGGGGCGGAGAGGTCGAAGGGGATGACCTGGTCGAGCGCCAGTACGGCCACGGTGTGCATGGCCAGAGCGTAGGCATACGGCGGATTGTGGCCAAGGGGGGCACCCACAGCCTCGTAAGGCCGTGTTCGGACCGTTTTGGGACCGTGTTCGGATCGTTTTCCCAACGTGACCAGGCCTTGCGAGGGGCCAAGGGCTTGGCGAGAATCCGTTGAGACCTGGCAGAACTGCCACTTCTGCAAGATCGGGACCGCCCCTAGCGTCACTCCGTGACCAAGTTCCTTCTCGCCGTGCACGTCCTCGCCGCGATCGTCGCGGTCGGGCCCGTCACGGTCGCCGCCAGCATGTTCCCGCCCAGTGCGCGCAAGGCGCTCGCCGCGCCCGGGGACGCCCAGGCCCTCTCCACCGTCCGGGTGCTGTACAGCATCTGCCGCGTGTACGCGATCGTCGGCGTCGTCGTTCCCGCGTTCGGGTTCGCCACGGCCCAGAACATGGGCGTACTCGGGGACACCTGGCTGATCGTCTCGATCGTGCTGACGGCCCTCGCCGCCGTCGTCCTCGCCGCGCTGGTCCTGCCCCGGCAGGCCGCGATCATGGAGGGCATCGGGGAGAGCCCTGACGGGGCTGGGGAGAGCGGCGTCATTCAGCGGGCCACGGCTCGGCTCGCCATGTTCACCGGGCTCTTCAACCTCCTCTGGGCCACCGTCACGATCCTGATGATCGTCCGACCGGGGTCCACCACGGGCGCTTAGCCGGCCGACCCGTCGTGGTCGACAGCGCCCGGCAGTACGTGGGCATGTACCGCGGCAAGCCGGCTTTCGGGCGCAGTCACGCCCGCGTACCGGTTCACCACCACTGCGCGAGCGACAGTTCCTCGTCCGGCGAATCGGGAGAGTCGGGAAAGTCGGGAGAGCCGGGAGAGTCCGGCGACATCGGCCACCCGGACCGGTACCGTCGCGCCACCGTCGTCGCGACCAGCACCCCCGCCGCGACCACCAGCGTGAAGAACGCCCAGGCCAGCGGCCAGACCACCGCGTCCGGGGGCTCCGGCTGGGAGTGGAAGGATAGGTACATCAGCGCGGCCGGTGGCACCGCCACCAGCAGCAACGGCCAGGCAAGCGCGTCCCGGCGGCCGAAGTACGCCGCCAGGAGCAGCAGGGCCACTCCGAGGACGACGATGCCGAGGACGGTCACCGGTGTCGTCTCGGTGATCGACCCCGTCGTCTCGGGGCGGTTGCGCAGGTCCCAGGGGAGGCAGAGGAGGTACGCCGCACTGGAGAGGGCGGCGCCGAGCACGCGCGTCAGCCAGCGTTCCGGCCAGGGGCGCGTTCGCAGAGGGCCTAACAGCTTCTCGGTCATGTGTACGAGGGTCCCCGCCCGGGCGGCGGGCCGACAGAGTACGCGTACTCAGAAACACCTACATGATGGTGCGTTCGGCGGGTCGGCTCGACGTCGCGGGGGCATCTCCGCGCAGACACGTTCCTCCACGGACGGACGCCACCAGCCGTTCGGCCTTGAGGACCGTGCCGGGGGCGGAGGTCGGTCGCCGGCCGATGTCCGCCGGGTCGAGAGAGCTCGCCGGGAGGGGAGCGGTGTTCGGGGCCACGATCGACAGCGGGGAGCCGCCGATCGTGCCCAGCCGGAAGCCGCCGTTGATGATCAGGTCCCGGGTTCCCTTCCGAGAGCGGCCTACGCTCCCACCACCTGCGACACCGTATAGATCAGCAGCCCGGCCAGCGAACCCACCACTGTGCCGTTGATCCGGATGAACTGCAGGTCACGGCCGATGTGGGCCTCGATCTTCTTCGTCGTGTGCTCGGCGTCCCAGCCGGCCACCGTGTCGGTGATGAGGGAGGTGATCTCCTTCCGGTACGTCGTCACTACGTACACCGCCGCGCCCTCGATCCACCTGTCGACCTTGGCCTGGAGCTTGGGATCGGTGGCCATGCGGGCGCCCAGCGAGAGCAGGGAGGCCCGCACGCGCAGCCGCAGCTCGCTGCGCTCGTCCTCGGCGGCGGACACGATCATGGACCGTACGGCCGTCCAGGCGGAGGCGATCAGATCCTGGACCTCGCCACGGCCGAGCACCTCGCCCTTGAGGCGTTCCACCCGCGCGCGGGTGTCGGTGTCGGACTGGAGGTCGGCCGCGAAGTCGGTGAGGAAGCGGTCGAGGGCGCCGCGGGCCGGGTGGGAGGGCGCGTCGCGCATCTCGGTGACGAAGCGGAGCAGCTCCTTGTAGACCCGCTCGCCGACCTTCTTGTCGACGAAGCGCGGGGTCCAGCCGGGCGCGCCGCCCTGGACCGCGTCCATGACCTGCTCGTCGTGGAACACCAGCCAGTCGTGGGCACGGATGCAGATCAGGTCCACGACCCGCTTGTGGCCGCCGTCCGCGACGATCTTCTCCAGCATCTTTCCTATGCCGGGCGCTATCTCCGCGGCGTCGGCGCGGCGGGTGATGGCCTCGCCCACCACCGCCTGTACGTCCGAGTCCCGCAGGACCGTGAGGGCACCGCGGAGTGCGGTCGCCAGCTCTGCGGTCACCCGGTCGGCGTGGTCCGGTTCGGCGAGCCAGGTGCCGAGACGACTGCCGATGCCCACGGCGCGCAGGCGCTGTCGTACGACATCGGAGGAGAGGAAGTTCTCGCCGACGAACTCGCCCAGCGACACACCCAGCTGATCCTTCTTGGTGGGGATGATCGCGGTGTGCGGGATGGGCAGGCCCAGCGGATGGCGGAAGAGGGCCGTGACCGCGAACCAGTCGGCGAGCGCGCCGACCATGCCCGCCTCGGCGGCCGCGGCGACGTAATCGGCCCAGGTGCCCGCGCCCTCGTGGGAGACCCACTTGGCCAGGACGTACACGAGTGCGACGAAGAGCAGCAGGCCGGTCGCCGTCGCCTTCATACGACGGACCCCGCGGCGCTTCTCCTCGTCGGCGGGGCTGAACGAGGTCATCGCGCGGTTCGCCGAACCAGGTGGGGTCGTCGCGCGGCCGGTCTGGTCGACGGCGGTCGTCGCGCGGTTCGTGAGGGCGCCCGGCCGGGCATGCTGCCCTTCGACGTCCGCTTCTTTCCGTTCTTTCCGTTCTTTCTGTTCTTTCCGTTCCGTGCGTTCCATTCACTCCACCCGTTCGCCGACCCCGTTCGCCGACCTCGTCCACCGAGCCGTTCGATGGTCCCGTGCGAGGGCCCCGTACACATTGTCCCTTCATGACCGACTCCCGGAACGGAGCAGGAGTTCCCCGTGTCTGTGTGTGCGGGAGGAAATCAGGGGGATCTCGGGGTCATCTCCACCAGCGACAAGGGGTACAAGCGGATGGCGGAGGTGTTCGACGCGGTTCTCCGTGCCCCTTACGGGACGCTCCACTCGGCCGGAGGCACTCCAGTCGGGTGAGCGATCCGTAATGAACCCGTGGCAGACTGTCACGCGCGCACCCGGCGCCAGGCGACGTCGGACGCTAGTAGCCGCCGTGCCTTCGCCTGTGGCGGTCCTCCCTGCGCTCCCTGTGGCGCTCCCGGCGCTCCTCCATGCGCTCCCTGCGTTCCTCGTGGCGTTCGCGGATCAGGTCGTGGGCGTCGTCGAGGGCGTCGAACATGTCGCCGAGGCCGTCACGGCCCTCACGGCCCTCACCGTCCTCGCGGCGCGAACCCTCCAGTTCCTTGCGGGCGGCCCTGCGCTCCAGTTTCTCCTGGCGGCGCTCCTCCTTCAGGCGCAGCCGCTCGGCCCGGGTCGCCTTCCGTTCCACGCCGACGCCACCCCAGAAGGCGAAGCCCGTGACGATCACGCGCGGGGCGCCGGGGTCCCCGGGCCGCCCCTCCTCGCGGTGGTCGAAGCCGCCCATGATGCCGATGCCGCGGACGACGACCTCGACGCCCGGCGGTACGACGACGTTCATGCCGCCCATGATCGCGACGCAGTTGACGACGACCTCGCGGTCCGCGAAGTTCGCCTCGCGCAGGTCGATCTCGCCGCCGCCCCAGAACGCGAAGGAGGCGAACCTCTTGGGCACGGTCCAGCGGCCCTTGCGCTCGAAGCCCGACAGGATGGCGACACCCCACGAGGACGAGCCCTCGCCGCCGACGATCCGCTCCGCCCAAGCCCCGCTCTCCGCGGGCTGCTTGACCATGGAGACCGGGGACACGGCCTGCGCACCCGGCAGATCGCGGGTGATCGGCGCCAGCTCGCCGTACGTACGCGCCTTGAACGTCGCCTCCAGCCGCTCCTCGAACTCCTCCATGTCGAGGCGGCCCTCCGCGAGGGCGTCCCGCAGCTGTTCGGCGACTCGTTCACGATCGGCGTCGGAGGCTCGGAGCTCCGGAACGGGGGGCCGGGGGGCCTGCGGCGTCAGCCGCTGATCGTCGCTTCCCCCGGAAAACTCAGCTTCGGTCATGGAAGCCAGCCTACGAGAGAGCCTTCTCCGCGTACATGCGGCTGATGACCGCCTCGATGTCCGGCTCCCGCACCGACAGGTCCACCAAGGGGTACTCGGCCGCGACCCGTGCCACCAGCTCGGCCGCCGAGGCCGCCGCGGGGAAGGCGAGCCACTGCCTGGGGCCCTCCACCTTCACCACCCGCGCCGAGTCCACCTCGATCGGCGGAAGCTCCCGCTCCAGGTCGACCACGAGGGTTCGCTCGCTCTCCCCCACCTCGTGCAGCCCGGTCAGCGGACCGTCGTACATCAGCCGCCCGTGGTCGATGACCATGACCCGCCGGCACAACTGCTCGATGTCGGTGAGGTCGTGCGTGGTGAGCAGTACCGTCGTACCGCGCTCGGCGTTCAAGTCCCGCAGGAAGCCCCGGACCTTGGCCTTGCTGATCACGTCCAGGCCGATCGTCGGCTCGTCGAGGTAGAGGATCTCGGGGTCGTGCAGCAGCGCCGCCGCGATGTCACCGCGCATCCGCTGCCCCAGGGACAACTGCCGCACCGGAACGTCCAACAGGTCGCCCAGGTCGAGGAGTTCGACGCAGCGGTCGAGGTTGTCGCGGTAACGGGCGTCCGGGATCCGGTACATGCGGTGCATCAGCCGGTAGGAGTCGATCAGCGGGAGGTCCCACCACAGGGTCGTACGCTGCCCGAAGACGACCCCGATGCGCTGCGCGAGCCGCGTGCGCTCACGGGACGGGTCGATGCCCGCGACCCGCAGCCGACCGCCGCTCGGGGTGAGGATGCCGGTCAGCATCTTGATGGTGGTCGACTTGCCCGCGCCGTTCGGGCCGATGTAGCCGACCATCTCGCCGCGCGGCACGGTGAAGGAGAGGGAGTCGACGGCCCGCACCTGGCGCCGCTCACTGCGCAGGAAGCCGGTCTTCCTGCGCACGTCGAAGACCTTCTCGACGCCGTCGAGTTCGATGAAGGCGTCGACCGGGTCCGTAACCGGGCATGATTCCAGGCCAGTTTCCGAGTTTTCCGAGTCGGCTTTCACTTTGTCCGAGTCGGCTTTCGCCTTGTCCGTGTCAGCATTCGCTTTGCCCGCGTCGGCTTTCGCCTTGTCCGTGTCAGCATTCGCTTTGCCCGCGTCAGTTTCCGTGTTTTCCACGTCAGTTCAGCTCCCCGTACTGCGATACGAACGAAGTCCCGCCCGCCAGGCGACCCCCGCCAGCGCGCAGCAGCCCGCCGCGACCAGGGGTGGTGTGAAGGCGACCCAGGTCGGCAGGTCGAGCGGATAGGGCCGCCCCAGCACATACAGCCCGGGCAGCCAGTTCACGAAGGCCAGCGGAAGCACGAAGGTCACCCCGCGCACCAGGTCCTTGGTGAAGACGGTCGGCGGGTACTGCAGGAGGGTGCTGCCGCCGTAGGTGAAAGAGTTCTGCACCTCGGAGGCGTCCTGCGCCACGAACTGGAAGGCCGCGCCCGCCACGAACACGGCCGAGAAGATCGCGCCGCCGCTGAGCAGCATCAGCGGGACCATGAGCAGTCTGAGCGGCGTCCAGTCGATGTCCAGTACGGCGACGGAGTACCCGAGGACCAGCAGCCCCTGGGTGATCCGGCCGAGGCGGCGCAGCGCGAAGCGGTCGGCGGCGACCTGGGCGAGAACGGGCACGGGGCGCACGAGGAGCGTGTCCAGCGTGCCGTCGCGCACCCTGCGCCCGAGCCGGTCCATCGAACCGAGCACGAGGTCCGCGAGCCCGAAGGCGGTGTCCGCGACGCCGTACAGGAACGCGACCTCGGGAAGGCTGTAGCCGCCGAGCCGGTCGACCTGCGAGAACATCAGCAGGATCGCGACGAAGTCGAGGGCGGTGGCCGCGAAGTTGCCGAAGGTGGTCAGCGCGAAGGAGGCGCGGTAGGCCATCGTGGAGCGGATCCACATGGCGGCGATCATGCGGTAGGCGCGCACTCCGTCGCGTACGCGGGCGTACGCCCCCTGCTGGGCCGCCACCCAAGAGTCGTGCACCGGCCGTTCGTCCGCAGGGTCCACCGGGCCCACAGGGTCCACGACCCCGCCCACGGCATCAGCCATCCCGCCCGCAGAGTCAGCCACCCTGCACCACCACCCTCCTCGTCGCCACCGACTGGATCAGCCGTCCGAGTGCCAGCAGCCCGAGCGCCCAGGCCCCCTGGAAGGCGTACGTGCCCAGCGGATCCGCCGTGCCGAGCAGGACGTCCACGGGTGCCTGGACCAGGGACGACCAGGGCAAGGCGCGTACGACCTCGCCCAACACGCCCGGGAAGACGTTCAGCGGCAGCATCATCCCCGAGCAGAAGACGCCCGCGATCATGGACATCTGCGCCACGCCCGCCCCGTCGAGGAGCCAGAACGCGGACAGCGCCACCAGATACCGGATCGAGAAGCTGACGAGCACCCCGAGCGCGACCGCGACCAGGAACGCGATCCAGGTCAACGGGTCGACGGGCAGCGCGAGTTCGAAGCAGAGCGCGCCGAACAGCAGCGGGATCACGCCGCGCCCCAGCAGATGGAACAGCGCACGGCCCGCGTCCTGGGCCAGCCACCACAGCTGGAGGTCGGCGGGACGGTACAGGTCGATCGCGATGTCACCCGTACGGATGCGCTCCATCAGTTCGTCCTCGAAGCCTCCGCCCATCGTGGCCATCACCATGAGCAGCGCCTGGGACAGCCACACATAGGTGAGCGCCTGGGCCTGGTCATAGCCGCCGAGGTGCGGTTTCTCGTCCCACAGGGCCATGAAGATGTACGCCAGGATCAGCCCGAAGACGGTGTTGGTGAAGACCCCGGCCGCGGTCGCCGTCCGATAGGTGGCGTAGCGGCGGAACGCGCCCACCGCGACGGCCGTGTACAACCGCCCTGTCCCCACGAGGAAGTCCTCCTTGCACCAAGAGGGCCGTTTTGGCCGAAGCGCAGGAGCCTAGCCCCCTCCCGGCATCCCCTGCCAGGCATTTACCGGGTGCGACGGGTGCCGGGATCCGGGAACGGAACGCTTGGTGCGGCAGTCTTCAAGAGGGGGCGCATAAGGCGTACGAGGGCGTACGGGAACGTACGACGCGAAACAGGAGTACGGCGAACAGATGAGCGACAAGCCGCAGCCGCAGCAGAACAGCCAGGGCTGGGCACCCAGGGAACCAGTGTCGGTTCCTCAGGCAACACCGAGCGGGGCGGCCGAGCCGGGGACGCCCGGGAAGCCGGGCAATCCGGGGGGACCCGGCGGTCAGGGCGAGCCAGGCGGTCAGGGCGGTCAGAAGGGGCTGGGCAAGCCCGGCAGACAGAAGGGGCCGAGCGAGCCTGGCGGCCAGAAGGAGCTGGGCAAACCCGGCAGACAGAAGGGGCTGGACAGTCTGAGCAGGCCTGCCAGTCCGGACACGTCCGCCGGTCTGAGCACGCCCGCCAGTCCGAGCACACCCGCCGGTCCGGACACGCCCACCGGTCTGGACACGCCCACCAGTCCGAGCACACCCGCCGGTCCGGACACGCCCACCAGTCCGAGCACACCCGCCGGTCCGAGCACACCCGCCGGTCCGGACACACCCACCAGTCCGAGCACACCCGCCAGTCCGGACACACCCGCCGGTCCGGACACACCCACCAGTCCGAGCACACCCGCCAGTCCGGACACACCCGCCAGTCCGAGCACACCCCCCGGTCCGGACACACCCGCCAGTCCGAGCACACCCCCCGGTCCGAGCACACCCGGCAAGAAGCCCAAGCGGAAGCGGACCGGCTGGCGGCGGCTCATCCCGACCTGGCGGGTGGTGCTCGGCACGTTCGTCGGCGTGACACTCCTCCTGATCGGCCTGTTCGCGCTCGGCTACTACATGGTGAAGATCCCGCCCGCGAACGACGCCGCGACCAAGCAGAGCAACGTCTACCTGTACGCGGACGGCAGCCAGCTCGCCCGCGACGGTGAAGTCAACCGCGAGAACGTGACGCTCGCCCAGATCTCGAAGGACGCCCAGCACGCGGCGCTCGCCGCCGAGGACCGGGACTTCTACACCGAGTCGGCCATCGACCCGAAGGCGATGATCCGCGCCGGCTGGAACACCGCCACCGGCAAGGGCAAGCAGTCCGGCTCGACGATCACCCAGCAGTACGTGAAGAACTACTACCTGGGCCAGGAGCAGACCGCCACGCGGAAGGTGAAGGAGTTCTTCATCTCCATCAAGCTCGACCGCCAGACGAGCAAGGACGACATCCTCGAGGGCTACCTCAACACCAGCTACTACGGCCGCAACGCGTACGGCATCCAGGCCGCCGCCCAGGCCTACTACGGCGTCGACGCCCAGGATCTGACGGTCGGCCAGGGCGCCTACCTCGCCGCGCTGCTGAACGCACCGAGCGAGTACGACGTGGTCGCGCACCCCGAGAACAAGGCGGCGGCGGTGGCGCGCTGGAACTACGTCCTCGACGGCATGGTCAAGAAGCAGTGGCTGACCCAGGCGGCGCGGGACAAGGTGACGTTCCCGCAGCCCAGGCAGGAGGTCGTCGCGGCCGGCATGTCGGGCCAGCGCGGCTACCTGGTGCAGGCGGTCAAGGACTACCTGACCACCAACAAGATCATCGACGAGGACACCCTCGCCACCGGCGGCTACCGCATCACGACCACCCTGCAGAAGTCCAAGCAGAACGCCTTCGTGAAGGCCGTCAACGACCAGGTGATGTCGAACCTCGACAAGAAGAACCGCAAGGTCGACCGGTACGTCCGCGCCGGCGGCGTCTCCATCGACCCGGCCACCGGCAAGGTCGTCGCGATGTACGGCGGCATCGACTACACCAAGCAGTACGTCAACAACGCGACGCGCCGTGACTACCAGGTCGGCTCCACCTTCAAGCCGCTCGTGTTCACCTCGGCCGTACAGAACGGCTCGCAGACCCAGGACGGCCGCGCGATCACCCCGAACACCGTCTACGACGGCACCGACAAGCGCCCCGTGCAGGGCTGGAGCGGCGGCTCGTACGCGCCCGAGAACGAGGACAACGTCTCGTACGGGCCCATCTCCGTGCGCACCGCCACCGACAAGTCCGTCAACGCCGTGTACGCGCAGATGGCCGTCGACGTCGGCCCCAGCAAGGTCAAGCAGACGGCCGTCGACCTCGGCGTCCCCTCCACCACCCCCGACCTGACCGCCACCCCGTCCATCGCGCTCGGCCCGTCCACCGCCAGCGTCCTCGACATGGCGGGGGCGTACGCGACGCTCGCCAACCATGGCAAGCGTGGCACGTACACGCTGGTCGAGAAGCTCACCAAGGACGGTACGTCGGACGTGAGCCTGCCCAAGCAGGCCACCAAGCAGGCGGTGAGCCGGGAGGCCGCCGACACCACCACCTCCGTCCTGCAGAGCGTCGTCGAGGGCGGCACCGGTACGGCCGCGCAAGCCGCCGACCGGCCCGCCGCGGGCAAGACCGGCACCGCGGAGGAGGACCAGGCGGCCTGGTTCGCCGGTTACACCCCCAACCTCGCCACCGTCGTCGCCGTCATGGGCCAGGACCCCGACACCGGCGCCCACAAGTCCCTCTACGGCGCCCTCGGCCAGCCCCGCATCAACGGCGGCGGCTACCCGGCGAAGATCTGGGCCCAGTACACGAAGTCCGCCCTCAAGGGCACCAGCGCGAAGGACTTCGACCTCCAGCTCCAGCCCGGCGCGGAGGAGCAGCAGCAGCTCCCGAGCACCGGCCCCACCGACCAGTCCCCCGGCACCGGCGGCCAGAACACCGGCGGCACGACCACCGGCGGAACGGCCAGCCAGAGCCCGCCCCCGGGTCAGACCCAGGGCCAGACGAACGGCCAGACCCAGGGCCAGACGCAGGGACAGACCCAAGGCCAGACGCAGGGCCAGACGAACGGCGGCACCACCACCACGGGCGGCACAAGCACCGGAACGACCACCGGCGGCACGACGAACGCGGGCACCACCACGGGCACCACCACCGGCACCACCACCGGCGGCACCACGGCCCCGTCGGGCGGGACGACGGACGGAGGCACGACGGGGACGACCGCGGGGGCGGGCGCGCTGAGCGGACTGACGTCGCGAAAACAGTGACGTAAGCAGTGACGTAAACAGTGACGAAAGCAGTGCCCCGTCCCTGGACGGCGGAACGGCCCGCACCGGATCACATCGAACCGGTGCGGGCCGTTCCACCCTCAGGGACACCCAGGGACACTCAGGGACACTCAGGGACACACCCAGGGACACCCAGAGACACCCAGAGACCGCTGCGCGAACGCTCAGATCCCCAGATCCTTGATGATCTTCGCCACGTGCCCGGTCGCCTTCACGTTGTACAGCGCCCGCTCGACCTTGCCCTCCTCGTCCACGATCACTGTGGAACGGATGACGCCGACGTACGTCTTGCCGTAGTTCATCTTCTCGCCGTAGGCGCCGTACGCCTCCAGGACGGTCTTGTCGGGGTCGCCGACGAGGGTGACCTTCAGGGACTCCTTCTCACGGAACTTGGCGAGCTTCTCGGGCTTGTCGGGCGAGACGCCGATGACGTCGTAGCCCGCGCTCGCGAGGACGTCGAGGTTGTCCGTGAAGTCACAGGCCTGCTTGGTGCAGCCGGGGGTCAGGGCGGCCGGGTAGAAGTAGACGATGACCTTGCGGCCCTTGTGGTCGGCGAGGGAGACCTCGTTGCCGTCGGCGTCGGGCAGGGTGAAGGCGGGGGCGGTGTCGCCGGGCTGGAGTCGCTCGCTCATCGGTACCTCACGTGGCCGGGGGATGCTTACGGGACTACGGGACTACGGAACGAGCGTAATGGGGGTGCCGGGGAGTGAGCGGCGACCCAAGCTGACAGACTGTCGATGGCACGAATCACCACACGACCACGGAGGCAGCGCGGTGTCGGATACGTCGAGAACGTCGGATACCAGGACTCCGGCGCAGATCGAGGCGGACATCAAGCGCCGCCGCGAAACGCTCGCCGAGACGCTCGACGAGATCGGCGTGCGCGTGCACCCGAAGACGATCATCGGAGACGCCAAGGCCAAGGTCGCCTCGAACATCGACCACACGCTCGGCCGCGCCTACGTCGGCGTCAACCGCGTGGTCGGCGATGTGAAGGGTCAGTTCGTCACCGAGGACGGCGCGCCGCGGCTCGAGCGCATCGTGCCCGTGGCGCTCGTCGTGGTCGGGGTCGTGGGTCTGCTCACCGTGGGCTCGCGACGGCGCAAGCGCTGACCCGGCTGCGTACGGACCGGTCAAAGACAGGTAGGTTCGGAACGTGAGCGCCAATCGGGACAAGCAGACACCCCACCACGACAAGTTGCCCATCCGCATGCTGCACGACCGCGTGCTGGTGCGGCAGGACGCCGCCGAGGGCGAGCGGCGTTCCGGCGGCGGCATCCTGATCCCCGCGACGGCGGCCGTCGGCCGGCGCCTCGCCTGGGCCGAGGTCGTCGCGGTCGGGCAGAACGTACGGACGGTGGAACCGGGCGACCGCGTCCTCTACGACCCCGAGGACCGGGCCGAGGTCGAGGTACGGGGGACCGCGTACGTGCTGATGCGGGAGCGGGATCTGCACGCCGTGGCGGCCGACCGCTTCGAGGGCTCCGAGGACTCGACCGGCTTGTATTTGTAGGGCGTATGCCGTTCAGAGGGGCTGGTGACCATGGTCACCAGCCCCTTTTGCCTGGGCGAGTACGGGACGGTCGGAAGCCTCCCGAGTGGACATGTGTGCACGCCCGAAAGGCCCGACTGCCGATCAGCAGAATATCGAGCGACGTAACCATCCGATCAACGGTTCGTTACTCCGTGCGAGGTCACGAACATGTGGCCGGAACGGAGGGGAATCATGCCGGTCAGCCCGTACACGAGGGAGCGCCTGGAGGAGGCGGCGAGGTCGTCGCGGACGCTATCGGAGGCGTTGACGAAACTGGGGGTGGATCCGAAGAGTTCGTCACGGCGGTATCTGAACGAGCGCATGAAGAAGCTGGACGTGGACATCTCGCACTTCGAGCACGAAGGGGTGCGATGGACGAAAGACATCCTTGAGGCGGCGGTTTCGGCTTCGACGAACATGTGCGAGGTGCTCCGCAGACTCGGGCTTGAGGTCGTCGGTGGACATCACACGCACATCAGCCGCCGGATCAAGGCGTACGGCATCGACACCTCGCACTTCCAAATGCCGACCCGACGTGGGGAGACCAGACGACCTCGGACGCCGGAGGCCTTGCTCGTCGAGCAGACGGCTGGCCATGCCCGGCGCATCCCCAGCGACCGCCTCAAATGGGCATTGACAGCCCTGGGAGTGCCTGAGCGTTGCGCGCGCTGCGGTACGGAACCGGTCTGGCGTGGACACCCACTGCCCCTGGAGGTCGACCACATCGACGGCAACTGGCGTGACAACCGCATCGAGAACCTCCGATTCCTCTGCCCCAACTGCCACTCGACGACGGACAGTTACCGAGGTCGCGGCAAAGGACATGCAAGGAGTGGCACCTCATGAGCAACGGCGTGCAGTACACCCACGAGCGATTGATTCAGGCCGCCGGGCAGTGCTCCGACATCGACGAGGTCATCGCCTTCTTCGGCACCCGGCCGTACGGCAAGCTCCGTCGACACCTTTACAAACGCTTCGAGCACTTCGGGATCGACACCTCGCACTTCCCCCGCAATGGCCGACGTGGGCCGCAGGACCTGCCGAGTGAGAGTGAGTTGCGCCAAGCAGTCACCGAGTCCATTTCCATCGCTGGCGTTCTCCGGTTACTGCAACGCCCGGACAACTCACGGCTACGCGCGCTGCTCCCCGAGTTGACCACCGCATACGGCATCGACACCTCGCACTTCCTGGGGCAGGCACATCAGCGCGGGAAACCCGGCCCGACACCTCTGAAGCGGCCGGAGGACTTGCTCGTCAAGCACAGCGGCAGGCGTCGCACGAGGACGGCACTACTTCGCCGGGCGCTCCGCGAAAGCGGCGTACCAGAAGAATGCGCCGAGTGCGCTACCGGCCCTGAGTGGCTCGGCGAGCCGATGACGCTGGAGGTCGATCACATCAACGGAGACTGGAGCGACGACCGGCGCGAGAACCTGCGGTTGCTGTGCCCCAACTGCCACGCGATCACCAGCACGTGGTGCAGAGGTGGAAACCGACGTCGCACATAGACGAGCACCGCATCACCGGTAGCATGGGCTCGCACGCGGCCGTTGCTGAATGGTATAAGCGGAGGTTTTAGGTGCCTCTGGGCCTTGCGCCCATGTGGGTTCGAATCCCATCGGCCGCACACGCGCAGAGGGGCCGTCCGGCGAGGCGGCCCCTCTCCGTATCTCAGCCCAACAACTCCCGAACCACCGGCACCAGCGCCCTGAACGCCTTCCCCCGGTGGCTGATCGCGTTCTTCTCCTCGGGAGAGAGCTCCGCGCAGGTGCGGGTCTCCCCCTCCGGCTGGAGGATCGGGTCGTAGCCGAAGCCGTTCGTGCCGGTCGGGGTGTGGCGCAGCGTCCCCCTCAGCTGGCCCTCGACGACCCGCTCCGTGCCGTCCGGCAGGGCGAGCGCCGCCGCGCAGGCGAAGTGGGCGCCCCGGTGGGACTCGTCGACGTCGGTGAGCTGGGCGAGGAGGAGGTCCAGGTTTGCGCGGTCGTCTCCGTGCTGCCCTGCCCAGCGGGCGGAGAAGATGCCGGGGGCGCCGTTCAGGACGTCCACGCAGAGGCCGGAGTCGTCGGCGACGGCCGGGAGGCCTGTGGCCTGGGCCAGGGCGTGGGCCTTCAGGAGGGCGTTCTCGGCGAAGGTGACGCCGGTTTCCTTGACGTCGGGGATGTCCGGGTAGGCGTCCGCGCCGACGAGGTCGTGGGTGAGACCTGCGTCGGCGAGGATCGCCTTCAGCTCGGTGATCTTTCCGGCGTTGCGGGTGGCGAGGATCAGGCGGGTCATGGGGACCAGTATCCAAGGGCCGGAGAGGTGCCGGTTACGGCGTGCAGACCTTCGTCAGTTCTCCCGCCGCGTCCGTGACCGGGCTGACGTCGGGGGTGCTGTCGCCGTTCTTGATGGCTGTACGGACGTTTCCGACGGCCTTGTTCAGGTCGTCGACCGCCTTGTTGACGTCGGCGTTGTCCGTCTTGTTGCCGATCTTGTCGAGGTTCTTCTCGATCGCGTTGAGGGACTCGTCGGTCTGCGTCGGGTCGTTCGCCGCGTTCTCCACCGCCTGCTGGAGGTTGGTGACGCTGTCGGCGATGGAGTCCGCGGTCTGGACGCAGTCCAGGGCCTTGTTGACGGCGTCGCAGCCGACGGCCGCCGGCAGGGCGACGAGTGCGGCGACGACGGCGAATGCGGCTGTGCGGCGTCGGTGGCGCGCGGCCATGGAACGGTCCCTCCCCGTGGACAAGATGTGGTCGACCCCGTAGCGCGGTCTGCTCGACCCCGCGGCGCGGTCGCTCGACCCCGTGCGGGGGCCGGCGGGGGCGCACGGCTGGACCGTACGCCCGTACCCCTAAGAACGCGAAGGGTTATTCCGCGGTTGCCTCAAGGGCCGCCCGCTGGATCGCGGCGAGGTCGTCGCAGCCCGCGACGGCCAGGTCGAGCAGGGCGTTCAGCTCCTTGCGGTCGAAGGGTTCGGCCTCCGCGGTGCCCTGGACCTCGACGAAGCGGCCGTCGCCGGTGCAGACGACGTTCATGTCGGTGTCGGCCTTCACGTCCTCCTCGTAGCAGAGGTCCAGGAGGGGGACTCCGCCGACGATGCCGACCGAGACGGCGGAGACCGTGCCGGTCAGGGGCTTGCGGCCGGGCTTGACGAGCTTCTTCGCCTGCGCCCAGGTGATCGCGTCGGCGAGGGCCACGTACGCGCCGGTGATGGCGGCCGTGCGCGTTCCGCCGTCGGCCTGGAGGACGTCGCAGTCGAGGACGATGGTGTTCTCGCCGAGCGCCTTGTAGTCGATGACGGCGCGCAGGGAGCGGCCGATGAGACGTGAGATTTCGTGGGTACGGCCGCCGATCTTGCCGCGGACCGACTCGCGGTCGCCGCGGGTGTTGGTGGCGCGGGGAAGCATGGAGTACTCGGCGGTGACCCAGCCTTCTCCGCTGCCCTTGCGCCAGCGCGGGACGCCCTCGGTGACGGAGGCGGTGCAGAACACCCTGGTGTCGCCGAAGGAGACGAGGACGGAGCCCTCGGCGTGCTTGCTCCAGCCGCGCTGGATGGTGATGGGGCGCAGTTGTTCGGGGGTGCGGCCGTCGATTCGAGACATGGCGATGAGCCTAGCCGTATACGGGTGAGGGGCCGCCTCCGGTTGCGGAAGCGGCCCCTCAGGGGTGAGCTACGGGGGCTCAAGGGTGCCCCTTTGACTCACGTCGGTTCATATCTGACCCACATCGGTTCACATCATGTCTTCGATGTCCGCGGCGATGGGGTCGGCGTCGGTGCCGATGACGACCTGGATGGCGGTGCCCATCTTGACGACGCCGTGGGCGCCGGCGGCCTTCAGGGCGGCCTCGTCGACCTTGCTCGGGTCCACGACCTCGGTGCGCAGGCGGGTGATGCAGCCCTCGACCTCTTCGATGTTGTCGATGCCGCCGAGCCCGGCGACGATCTTCTCAGCCTTCGTGGCCATGTCCTACTCCCTGATCAGAACCGCTTTGTCGCAGTAACCCACAGTTGGCCCATCTTTGCGAGCGGCCAGGTCGTGCGTACCGAATGATGGCGTTCACGACAGCGCAACCGTTCGCCGACTGGTCTACACCAGTGGGCGGGCCGTCGCCAACCCGGCCCCGTCCGGAGGACGCCCATGAGTGCCGACAGCGCCGCCGCGCCCGCACGGGCCCGCTGGAACAGCCTGTTCCAGGGGTTGCAGAAGATGGGCCGCAGCCTCCAGTTGCCGATCGCCGTGCTGCCGGCCGCGGGTCTCCTCATCGGGCTCGGGCAGCCCGGCGTGTTCGGCGCCGAGGGGCTCGGCTGGGACAACGTCTCCAAGGTGATGAGGGGTGCCGGCGGCGCGCTGCTCGACGGCTCACTGGGGCTGCCGATGCTGTTCTGCGTGGGTGTGGCCATCGGCATGGCGAAGAAGGCGGACGGGTCGACGGCGCTCGCGGCGGTCGCGGGGTTCCTCGTCTACTACAACGTGCTGCGCCAGTTCCCGGTGAGCTGCGCGGGCGGGGCGAAGGCCCTGCCGAACATCGGCTGTCAGGCGGCCGATTTCACCGTGGCTCCGTTCACGTACCAGAATCCGGGGGTCTTCGGCGGTATCGCCATGGGGCTGATGACCGCGTACTTCTGGCAGCGCTTCCACCGCACCAGGCTGGTCGACTGGCTCGGCTTCTTCAACGGGCGGCGGCTGGTGCCGATCATCATGGCGTTCGTGGCCATCGCGTTCGCGGCGCTGTGCCTGTGGGTCTGGCCGCCGGTCGGCCGGGGGCTCGAACACTTCGGCGACTGGCTGGTGGGACTGGGCTCCTGGGGTGCCGGTCTCTTCGGCGTGGCCAACCGGGCGCTGCTGGTGATCGGTCTGCACCAGTTCCTGAACGTGCCCGTCTGGTTCCAGTTCGGCAGTTACACCACGCCGGACGGGACGGTCGTGCACGGCGACATCAACATGTTCCTGGCGGGCGATCCGAACGCGGGGCAGTTCACGTCCGGGTTCTTCCCCATCATGATGTTCGCGCTGCCGGCGGCGGCCCTGGCCATCACGCACTGCGCCCTGCCGAGCCGGCGCAAGGAGATCGGCGGGCTGATGCTCTCGGTCGCGCTGACCTCGTTCGTCACGGGCATCACCGAACCGATCGAGTACTCCTTCCTGTTCGTCGCGCCGCTGCTGTACGGGGTCCACGCGGTGCTGACGGGGGTGTCGATGGCGGTGACGTGGGGGTTGGGCGTGCACGACGGCTTCACCTTCTCCGCGGGGCTCATCGACTACGTCATCAACTGGCATCTGGCGACCAGACCGTGGGCGATCGTGCCGATCGGGTTGTGCTTCGCGGCGGTGTACTACGTGATCTTCCGGTTCGCGATCACGAAGTTCGATCTGAAGACTCCGGGGAGGGAGTCGGAGGAGGAGCACGAGGACACGACGAAGCCATAGGAGCCAGAGGAGCCGGGGGGGCATAGGAGCCGGGGGGCCATAGGAGCCGGGGGGGCATAGGGGCCGGGGGGCATAGGAGCCGGGGGGGCATAGGAGCCGGGGGGGCATAGGAGCCGGGGCCATAGGAGCCGCGAGGGGGCATAGGAGCCATAGGCGCGCGGGTTCATAGGGGGGGTGCTGGTCGCGCCCACGCGGCGGAGCCGCCTGAAGTCGCAGCCGGTCACAGCCCCGACCCTTGCGGGGCGCGGCTTTGGCACGTCCGGAGCCGATTCCTCCCTTTACGTTCCCGTTATGTTCCAGGCCGCATGTCCCAGGCCACAAAATTCGTGGGTTCCTTATCTCACCTTCACCGTGCTACAACAGGTCTACACCACTGAGTGGTGTAGACCACGCCGTCCCCACCCCCCTCCCCTGTTCCCTGGGCGGCGCCTTGCCCACTGGAGGAAGTTGTGACCACGGCCAGCGCCGCTCCCGCGGCCGACAGCAAGAAAAAAGGCTCGGGCGCGATGGCTGTCCTGCAGCGCATCGGCCGCAGCCTGATGCTGCCGGTCGCCGTACTGCCCGCCGCCGCGCTCCTCGTGCGTCTCGGCAACACCGACATGCTCGGACGCCCGTCCTTCCCCACGTTCCTCACCAAGATCGCCGGTTTTATGTCGGCCGGTGGCAACGCGATCCTCGACAACATGGCGCTGCTGTTCGCCGTGGGCATCGCGATCGGCTTCGCGAAGAAGTCGGACGGCTCGACGGCGCTCGCGGCGGTGGTCGGCTATCTGGTCTTCAAGAACGTGCTGGCGACGTTCACCGACAAGAACCTGCCGAAGGTGGCCACGGCCGTCGACGGCAAGGTGGTCATGGTGAACGCGCCGGTGGACGCCAAGGTCCTCGGTGGCGTGGTGATGGGCATCGTCGTCGCCCTGCTGTACCAGAAGTTCTACCGGACCAAGCTGCCCGACTGGGCGGGCTTCTTCGGCGGCCGCCGGCTCGTCCCGATCCTGTCCGCCTTCGCGGGTCTGCTGATCGGCATCGTCTTCGGCTACATCTGGCCGGTCCTCGGCACGGGTCTGCACAACTTCGGTGAGAAGCTGGTCGGTTCGGGCGCCGTCGGCGCGGGCATCTTCGGTGTCGCCAACCGTGCGCTGATCCCGATCGGCATGCACCACCTGCTGAACTCCTACCCGTGGTTCCAGGCGGGCGACTACCACGGCAAGAGCGGTGACATCGCGCGCTTCCTGGCCGGTGACCCGAGCGCCGGCCAGTTCATGACCGGCTTCTTCCCGATCATGATGTTCGGCCTCCCGGCCGCGTGCCTGGCGATCGTGCACTGCGCCCGCCCCGAGCGCCGCAAGGTCGTCGGCGGCATGATGCTCTCGATCGCGCTGACCTCGTTCGTGACGGGTGTGACCGAGCCGATCGAGTTCACGTTCATGTTCATCGCGCCGGTCCTGTACGCGATCCACGCGGTCCTCACCGGTGTCTCGCTGGCGCTGACCTGGGCGCTCGGCATGAAGGACGGCTTCGGCTTCTCGGCCGGCGCGGTCGACTTCGGCCTGAACCTCGGCATCGCGACCAACCCGTGGGGCCTGGTCCTGGTGGGTCTGTGCTTCGCGGCGGTCTACTACGTGGTCTTCCGCTTCGCGATCACGAAGTGGAACCTCCCCACGCCGGGCCGCGAGTCGGACGAGGAGCTGGCGGAGCTGCTGAAGGCGGAGGCCAAGTAGGCCTGCCCGACACACCCATACGTACGAGTGGGCCCCCGGAGGATTCTCCGGGGGCCCACTCGTACGTATGGGTGTGTACGGCTCCGCCGTACCGCCGTACCGGTTCTGGATCGTTCTAGAGCTCGTACGTCATCCCGGGCTTCGCCAGATCCGCGGGCCCCGTGTACGCCGTGCGGGCGTCGGCCAGGTTGATGCGCGGGTCCGTCCACGGCGGGATGTGGGTGAGCAGCAGGCGGCGGGCACCGGCGCGGGTGGCGCTCTCGCCTGCCTCGCGGCCGTTGAGGTGCAGGTCCGGGATGTGCTCCTTGCCGTGTGTGAACGCGGCCTCGCAGAGGAACAGGTCGGTGTCGCGGGCGAGTTCGTCCAGGGCGTCGGTGACGCCGGTGTCCCCTGAGTACGTCAGCGACTTCCCGCCGTGCTCCAGGCGAATGCCGTACGCCTCCACGGGGTGGCGCACCCGCTCCGTGTGCACGGTGAACGGGCCGATCTCGAACGTGCCCGGCTTGACCGTGTGGAAGTCGAAGACCTCGCTCATCGAGGAGGCGGTGGGAGTGTCCGCGTACGCGGTGGTCAGGCGCTGTTCCGTGCCCTCGGGTCCGTAGACGGGGAGCGGGTCGCAGCGGCCGCCGTCGTGGCGGTAGTAGCGCGCGACGAAGTACGCGCACATGTCGATGCAGTGGTCGGCGTGCAGATGGCTGAGGAAGATCGCGTCGAGGTCGTAGAGACCGCAGTGGCGCTGCAGCTCGCCCAGGGCACCGTTGCCCATGTCGAGCAGCAGCCGGAAGCCGTCGGCCTCTACGAGGTAGCTCGAGCAGGCCGATTCCGCGGACGGGAACGACCCCGAGCAGCCGACGACGGTGAGCTTCATAAGAGCTGGAACCTCCGCGCTGGCAGGAAGTGCAGAGAGTAGATGCGGGGTGCAGATACTCGGATGCAGATACGGATACGGGGGTCGTGCGGTCCGTCGAGCGTAAGGCGCAAAAGGGCGGGTCGCTCCTCCGCCAGGGGCTGTTGTGGGCGAACTCACCTGTGGTGTCACCGGTTCGGATGGACGGTCGGACGGAGGTGGGACGGAGGTGGGACGGAGGTGGGGTGGAGTCGGGGTGGGGTGCGCGGGCCGGGCGGGCAGGGGGCGGGGTGAGGTGCACCCCGGTACCTTCTTTGGTATGGACACGTCCTGGTGGCTCGCGCTGGCGGCTGTGGTGCTGCTCGCGCTGGTCGCGACGCTGGTGGACGGCTGGGGACGCCGTGGGCGTCGGCACCGGCCGACTGCCGGGACCCGGCCGCCCGGACGGCGGATGCCCGGGGAGCGACGGCGTGCGCCTCGGCCGCGGCCGGCGGAGATCTGGTGGGCGAACGTTCCGTACGAGGAGAGGGCCGGAGGCAGGGGCGGGGCCGGGGCCGAGGGCGGGGCCGGGGCCGGGGCCGGGGCCGGGGAGAAGGACCGGCCCTGTCTGGTGCTGTCCGTACGGGGGGACCGTGCGGTCGTCGCGAAGATCACCAGCAAGTACCACGACGAGCGGGCCGGGGTGATTCCGTTGCCGCCGGGTGCCGTGGGCGATGCGCACGGGCGGGCGAGCTTCCTGGAGACGGACGAGCTGCGCGAGGTGTCGCTGTGGGAGTTCCGGCGGCGGGTGGGGGTGGTGGATCCGGTGTTGTGGGATCAGGTGCGCTACTTGGCCGGCTGAGCGTTCCGCTCCGGCCCCCCAGACCCCCGGGGTGGTTCGTTTGCTGCGGGTGAGTGGGGGCTTGTCGCGCGGTTCCCCGCGCCCCAGAGGGGGGTGGGACGGGTAGGGGTGGGCGGGGGCGAGGAGTTCCCCGCCACCCGCGCCTGCCCTACGCCCAGAGCTGGCCCTGGAGGGTTTCGATCGCTTCTTCTGTCGTCGCGGCGGTGTAGACGCCCGTCGACAGGTACTTCCAGCCGCCGTCGGCTACGACGAAGACGATGTCGGCGGATTCCCCGGCGGCGAGTGCCTTCTTGCCGACGCCGATCGCGGCGTGCAGCGCGGCCCCGGTGGAGACACCCGCGAAGATGCCCTCCTGCTGGAGGAGCTCACGGGTGCGGGTGACCGCGTCGGCGGAGCCGACGGAGAAGCGGGAGGTGAGGATGGACGCGTCGTACAGCTCCGGGACGAACCCCTCGTCCAGGTTGCGCAGGCCGTACACCAGGTCGTCGTAGCGCGGCTCCGCGGCGACGATCTTCACGTCCGGCTTGTTCTCGCGGAGGTAGCGGCCCACGCCCATCAGGGTGCCGGTGGTGCCCAGGCCCGCCACGAAGTGCGTCACCGAGGGCAGGTCCGCCAGGATCTCCGGGCCCGTCGTCGCGTAGTGCGCACCCGCGTTGTCGGGGTTGCCGTACTGGTAGAGCATCACCCAGTCGGGGTGCTCGGCCGACAGTTCCTTCGCGACGCGTACGGCGGTGTTGGAGCCGCCGGCCGCGGGGCTGGAGATGATCTCCGCGCCCCACATGCCGAGCAGGTCCCGCCGCTCCTGCGAGGTGTTCTCCGGCATCACGCACACCATGCGGTAGCCCTTGAGCTTCGCCGCCATGGCCAGCGAGATGCCGGTGTTGCCGCTGGTGGGCTCCAGGATCGTGCAGCCGGGTGTCAGCCGGCCGTCCTTCTCCGCCTGTTCGACCATGTGGAGCGCCGGGCGGTCCTTGACCGAACCCGTCGGGTTGCGGTCCTCCAGCTTCGCCCAGATGCGGACGTCCGCGGACGGCGAAAGGCGCGGCAGGCGCACCAGAGGGGTGTTGCCCACCGCGGCGAGCGGGGAGTCGTAGCGCATCAGCGGTCAGCAGCCGATCAGACCATGCCGCCGGCGACGGCCGGCAGGATCGTCACGTTGTCGCCGTCGGTGAGCTTGGTGTTGATGCCGTCGAGGAAGCGGACGTCCTCGTCGTTCAGGTACACGTTGACGAAGCGGCGCAGCTGGCCGTCGTCCACGATGCGGGCCTGGATGCCCGCGTGCCGGGTCTCGAGGTCGGCGAAGAGCTCGGCGAGGGTCGCGCCGCCGCCCTCGACGGCCTTCTCGCCGCCGGTGTAGGTGCGGAGGATGGTGGGGATGCGGACCTCGATGGCCATGGTTGCGGGCTCCTGTCGGAAGGAAGGTCGGTCGGTGGGCGCGCGGCAGCGCGGGTCGAGCGGGAAAGCAGGGGGTACGCCGGTTGCGTAGCCGCGGCTCACGGCCTTACGGCGGCGGCAGGATCAGCGCGTACAGATGGCGCTCTGCAGCCTGCACAGGTCGACGTGCAGCCGCGCCACGAGCAGCATGCCCGGCGTCTTGTCGCTCACGTCCTGGGAAACCATGGGCTCATCGTATCGATTCCCGGTCCGGGTCCCGGAATGTGATCTCAGATGGTGGATGAATTCTGACCGAAGTTCGGGATCGTGGGCCGAATCAGCGGGCGAAGTCAGGGCGAATCGGCAAGCGGAGTCGGGCCGAATCGCAGGCGGGGTCAGTCGGCGGGGTCAGTCGGCGGGGGTCAGTAGGACTCCACGACCTTGATCTCCTCTTCCGTCACCTCTCCGTTCACGATCCGGTACGAGCGGAACTGGAACGGACCCACGTCGTCCGTGTCCGCCGTCGAGACGAGGACGTAGTGCGCGCCGGGCTCGTTGGCGTACGAGAGGTCCGTGCGGGAGGGGTAGGCCTCGGTCGCCGTGTGGGAGTGGTAGATGATCACCGGCTCCTCGTCGCGGTCGTCCATCTCGCGGTACAGCTTCAGCAGGTCGCCGGAGTCGAACTCGTAGAACGTGGGCGAGCGGGCGGCGTTGAGCATCGGGATGAAGCGCTCGGGGCGGCCGGTGCCCTCCGGGCCCGCGACGACGCCGCACGCCTCGTCGGGGTGGTCCTGGCGCGCGTGCGCGACGATCTGGTCGAACAGGGCCTGGGTGATGGTCAGCATGGTGGTCAGGATAAACAGGAAATCAAAAGGGGCCGCGCGCAGCGCGTCAGGCAGGGTGGTGGCGGGCGACGGGCGGGACGCTCCGTACCGAGGGGTGGTACGGAGCGGCCCACATGGTGAACCGGGAAGGTCAGCCGACCTTCTCGAACGCCGGTTCGCGGCGCTCGGTGACCTGCGGGTTGCGCGTCTTGAGGACGAACCAGCCCACGCCCAGCGCGGCGGCCCAGCCGGCCATCACATACAGGCAGATCCGGGAGTCGGCGTCGTAGGCGATGAGGCCGGTGACGAAGAGCAGGAACACGACCGCGATCCAGCTGCACTTGGCGCCGCCCGGGGCCGGGAAGGACGAGGCGGGCAGGCGGCCGGCGTCGACCGCGCGGCGGTAGAGGATGTGGCTGACCAGGATCATCAGCCAGGTCCAGATGCCGGCGGCGGTGGCCACCGAGGTGACGTAGCCGAAGGCCTTCTCCGGGACGATGTAGTTCAGGATCACGCCGATGCCCATGAAGAGCATGGAGACGGTGATGCCGATCGCCGGGGTCTTGGTCGAGGAGAGCTTGTTGAAGACCTTCGGGGCCTCGCCGTTGTCCGCGAGCGTGCGCAGCATGCGGCCTGTGGAGTACATGCCGGAGTTGCAGGAGGACAGGGCGGCGGTCAGGACCACGAAGTTGACGATTCCGGCGCCCGCCGGGATGCCGATCTTCGCGAAGGCCTCGACGAAGGGGCTGACGCCCGGTGCGAACTCCGTCCACTTCACGACGCAGAGGATGACCGTGAGCGCGCCGACGTAGAAGAGGGCGATGCGCCACGGGAGGGTGTTGATCGCCTTGGGGAGGGTCTTCTCCGGGTTCTCGGACTCGCCCGCCGTGACGCCGACGAGTTCGACGGCCAGGTAGGCGAACATGACGCCCTGGAGGGTCATCAGGGACGAGCCGATGCCCTTGGGGAAGAAGCCGTCGAACTGCCAGAGGTTCGCGACGGAGGCGGTGTCACCGGCCGAGCTGAAGCCGAAGGTGAGGACGCCGAGGCCGATCACGATCATGCCGATCAGTGCGGTGACCTTGACCATCGAGAACCAGAACTCGATCTCTCCGAAGAGCTTCACCGAGATCAGGTTGGCCACGAAGAGGACGATCAGGAAGACCAGGGCCGTCACCCATTGGGGGATGGACGGGAACCAGTAGTGGACGTAGATCGCGGCGGCCGTGAGTTCGGCCATGCCGGTGACCACCCACATCAGCCAGTACGTCCAGCCGGTGAAGTAGCCGAAGAACGGGCCGAGGAACTCGCGGGAGTACTCCGCGAAGGAGCCCGAGACCGGGCGGTACAGGAGCAGCTCGCCGAGCGCCCGCATGATGAAGAAGATGATCACGCCGGCGAGGGCGTACATGAGGATGAGGCTGGGCCCCGCCTTGGCGATGTTCGCCCCGGCGCCCAGGAAGAGGCCGACGCCGATGGCGCCGCCGATCGCGATCATCTGTACCTGGCGGCTGCCGAGCCCGCGCTCGTACCCCTCTTCGGTGGCGTCGCCGCCCACGGCCTCACTGCCGGCACGGGGCTCGTCGGTCTTGTCGACCTGCGACGAGGTCATGTGTGGTGCGCCTTTCTCCATGCCGATCCGAGCCAGTCCCTTGGCTTCGGATCGGTTTCCGATCCCCCCGGACAGGTGGAGCCGAGCGGGCGATGCCGCTCCGCCTGGCCGGCGGTCCGCCGGCTCGGTGGCGCACCCGACCGGACATGGGTGGTGTCCTGTCGGGCGGTCGTGAAGATTTATCACGGCCGCAACATGGGGAGACTGTGGCTGATGTACGACATGCCACAGAGAGAAGGGGACAAAAAGCACCTAGAGGCACATAGGGGGCCGTTACGGTGACGGGATCGTTATCCGGATTTGAGCGTCCACTGAGCGAACACTGATCGAATGCCGATCGAACGCCGATCCAATCCCGGATCGAGCCAACCCCGGATCGATCCGTCCCCCGATCGAGCCTCCGATCGAGTCTCCGATCGAACCCCCGGTCAGGACATCAGGGTCTCGACGAGCGTCTCCTGGAGGCCGCCCAGCCACAGGTACGCCATCACCATCGGCTTGCGCGGGTCCTCGTCCGGGAGGCGGTAGAGGAGGTCGGTGTCCTCCTCGTCGACGACGTCGAGCCGGGCGCCGATCGCCAGGCGCAGGTCGTTGAGGGCGCGCAGCCACTGCTCGGACTCCCCGGCGGAGAGCTTGAGGACCGCGCCGCCGTCGCCCGCCACGGTGAGCGCGTCCAGCGAGCGGATCACCGCGAGGGCGTTCTCGCGCTTGCCGGCGCGCAGGTCGTTCTCCGTGAAGCGGCGGAACTCGGCGGAGTGGGCGCGCTGCTCCGCGGCCTCGTCGGGCGAGCCGGCCTCGATGTCGGGGCCGCTGTAGGCGTCCGGGAAGAGGCGCCGCAGCACGGGGTCGGAGGGCGGCTCGCTGGGGCCCTCCGCGAACAGTTCGGCGAGCGGGTCGTCGGGGGCGTTCTCCGCGGGGCCGGGACCGATGAGCTCCAGGAGCTGTACGGCGAGGGAGCGGATGATGGAGATCTCGACCTCGTCGAGCGCGACGGCCGCGCCGCCGCCGGGGAGCGGTTCGAAGTGTCCTGGCATGGAGTGAGTTCGCTACTTCCGGTCCTGCTCGCGGTTTACAGGGAGGGGCTCGGGCTGCTTCGGGAGGGGCTCGGGCTACTTCCGGTCCTGCTGAAGGGTGGCCCACAGACCGTAGCCGTGCATGGCCTGTACGTCGCGTTCCATCTCCTCGCGCGTGCCGCTGGAGACGACCGCCCGGCCCTTGTGGTGGACGTCGAGCATGAGCTTGGTGGCCTTGTCCTTCGGGTAGCCGAAGTACGTCTGGAAGACATACGTCACGTAGCTCATGAGGTTGACCGGATCGTTGTGGACGATCGTCACCCAGGGAACGTCCGGCTCGGGTACGGCGAAGACCTCCTCCGCCGACTCGGTCTTTTCGATCTCTAGGGGTGCGGGAGCCGTCACACGGCCCATGCTGCCATCAGAGAGGGGGGCCCGCACAAATGGACCCCCGGAATACCACCGGAAGACGGCCTGCCTCCATAAATCGTCAGTGTGACGAGATGGGGGTACCATCCAGTCCTATGAACACAGCGGACCTTGGGCTGCCGGTGGACGTTCCCTCGACGGCACTCTTCACGGACCAGTACGAGCTGACGATGCTGCAGGCCGCACTGGCCGCGGGGACCGCCGAGCGACGCTCGGTCTTCGAGGTCTTCACGCGGCGGCTGCCGGAGGGACGGCGCTACGGCGTCGTGGCGGGCACCGGACGGGTCCTGGACGCCGTCGAGAACTTCCGCTTCGACGCCGACGTCCTCGGCTTCCTGCGCGAGAACGCCATCGTGGACGAGCCGACCCTGAGGTGGCTCGCCTCGTACCGCTTCGGCGGGGACATCTGGGGCTACCCGGAGGGCGAGGTGTACTTCCCGGGCTCGCCGATCCTGCGGGTCGAGGGGTCCTTCGCGGAGTGCGTGCTCCTGGAGACCGTGATCCTCTCCATCCTCAACCACGACTCGGCGATCGCGGCCGCCGCCTCCCGGATGGCCTCCGCCGCCGGGGACCGGCCGCTGATCGAGATGGGCGCCCGGCGCACCCACGAGCTGGCCGCGGTCGCCGCCGCGCGGGCCGCGTACGTCGGGGGCTTCACGACCACCTCCGACCTGGCGGCCGGTTTCCGCTACGGCATCCCGACCGTCGGCACCTCCGCGCACGCCTTCACCCTTCTGCACGACCGCGAGCGGGACGCCTTCCAGGCCCAGGTGAACTCCCTCGGCCGGGGGACGACGCTGCTCGTGGACACGTACGACGTGGCGGAGGCCGTACGGATGGCGGTCGACGTCGCCGGGCCGGAGCTCGGGGCCGTGCGGATCGACTCGGGGGACCTGCTGCTGGTCGCGCACCGGGTGCGCCAGCAGCTGGACGAGCTGGGCGCGTCCGACACGCGGATCATCGTGACCTCGGACCTGGACGAGTACGCGATCGCCTCGCTGGCGGCGGCGCCCGTGGACGCGTACGGGGTCGGTACGCAGTTGGTGACGGGTTCCGGCCATCCCACCTGCTCGATGGTCTACAAGCTGGTCGCCCGGGCCGAGTCGGCGGATTCCAAGGCCCCGCTGGAGCCCGTGGCCAAGAAGTCCACCGGCGGGAAGACCTCGATCGGCGGGCGCAAATGGGCCGCGCGCCGGCTGGACGAGCAGGAGGTCGCCGAGGCCGAGGTCATCGGCACCGGGCCGGTCCCCGCCGAGCTGGCCGACCGGCAGCTGCTGGTCGAGCTCATCAAGGGCGGCCAGGTCCTCGCCCGTGAGCCCCTCGACGTCGTACGCGACCGGCATGCGTCCGCCCGGGCCAATCTGCCGCTGTCGGCGACGCAGCTCTCACGCGGGGAACCGGTCATTCCGACGGAATACATCTGAGCGGAATACATACGGAATACATCTGATACGCACCAGGGGCGTGCGCGGAGTACGCGGGGGCGTGCGCGGGCGGCCCTCCGGCCGCGCCTGTGTCCGCCCTTGGGCGAACACGAATGAACGAGCGGTCAGCGGGAATGCAACGGCAACACGCACACCGCAGTCGGCCGTAACCGAATGCCCCCTCCCGCGCCGCACGTGAAGTCTCTAGGCTCGGCTCCACAGGCCGGGCCCGCACACCCCTTCTCCACATCCACCGACCCCATAGTCGAAGGACACCGACCATGCGCCGCGCCTTGATCGTCGTAGACGTGCAGAACGACTTCTGCGAGGGGGGCAGCCTCGCGGTGGCCGGGGGTGCCGATGTGGCCGCCGCCATCACGGAGCTGATCGGGCAGGCGCCCGCCGGCTACCGCCATGTCGTCGCCACCCGCGACCTCCACATCGCCCCCGGCGGCCACTTCGCCGACAACCCCGACTTCGTCCACTCCTGGCCCGCGCACTGCGTGGCCGGCACGGAGGGGGTCGGGTTCCATCCGAACTTCGCCCCGGTGGTCGCCTCCGGCGCGATAGACGCCGTCTTCGACAAGGGCGCGTACGCGGCGGCGTACAGCGGCTTCGAGGGCGCCGACGAGAACGGGGTGCCGCTGGGCGACTGGCTGCGCGCCCGCGAGATCGACGAGGTGGACGTGGTCGGCATCGCCACCGACCACTGCGTGCGCGCCACCGCCCTGGACGCCGCGCGCGAGGGCTTCCGCACCCAGGTCCTGCTGGACCTCACGGCCGGGGTGGCCGAGGGGACGACGGAACGGGCCCTGGAGGAGCTGCGGGCGGCGGGCGTGGAGCTGACGGGCAAGCCGGTCGTCTGAGTCGCCCAGGAGCCCGGGAGCCCAAGAGCCCGGGAGGGCCCAGTCGGGGCCGGGAGGGCCCAGTCGGGGCCGGGAGGGCCCAGTCGGGGCCGGGAGGGCCCAGTCGGGGCCGGGAGGGCCCAGTCGGGGCCGGGAGGGCCCAGTCGGGGCCGGGAGGGCCCAGTCGGGGCGGCCGGGGCCTTTCACAGCCCCTTGGGTTCACCGGGGGGCCGCGTGATGCACCGCCCCTGCGGTTCACGGCCCGCGCGGTTCACAGCCCCTGAGGCGCTGCCGGGCGTCTCAGGAGGGCTCTGATCGGGCGCCACAGCTCCTGGGGCTGCTCCGGGTCCGGGACACCGCCGTCGGGGCCGGTGCGCCATATCAGGCCGTCGGGGTGGTGCAGGACGGCGGTGATCTCGTCGGGGGTGGGCGGAGCCGCGTTGCCACGGAGGTAGACGGCGCGCAGACCCAGGTTGCGCAGGCGGGTCAGGGCGCGGGCACGGTTCTGGGCCAGCACCAGAACACGTACGCAGCCCGTGGCCGAACCCGCCGGGCTGGGCAGGTTCAGCGCCACCACCACACTGCCGTTCGGCAGCTTGCAGAAACCTCCTGCGGCCATGCAGTCACACTCCCGCGCGCACCCGTATCGAGAAGACTGTCAATAAGAAATCCACAGGACGCACCTAAACACGATCGGCGGCAACCCGCCAGGGGGTCACCGCCGATACGCTTCTGACCTGCAGAAATGCCGCTTACTTCACCGCAGGGCCCACTTCGAGCGAGATCGTCGAGCCATCCCTGGCCTCCTTGGCGATCTTGATCTTGGTATTGGTGTCAGTGATCTTGACACCCGCGGTCGGGGCCGTCGTGTCGTAGTAGGTGCTGGTGTGGTCGTTGAAGACCGGCACCCCCGGCTTCGACGGGATCTTCGTCGCCACGTCCGCGCTGTGCAGCGTCAGACCGTCCGTGCGGTCCAGGGTCTCCAACGGTGCGGCGATTGGCTTGGTGAAGCCGCGGAAAGCTGATTCCGGCTCGGGCGTAACCCTATGGACTGCCTCTCGTTCTAACTGACATGCACGCCGCGTGCTTGAAATGCGCGCGGTCCCCGCCACTGGCATCGCGCTTCACCCGCGGTGACCGGTTCAGCGTCCGGCGGGGCAGCGATCCCAGGGTGTGCCCGACCCGAAAGAGCCGGGCACAGTCCAGACGCTGGCAATGCGTCACCGCCAGTGACGCCGCACACGGGCTCTACCCAAGGATCGGCCCGGACTCGTCCACGCTCGTTACCGCTTCCACCCCTCGGGGCCACGCGATAACCCAGGATCCTTAAGAGTTCCAGAGACGCTGAACGGCGAGTCGTACGACTGGATCCGGCTGCGCATCACCGTTCCGTTGGACCACTTCAGCGCGGTCGAGTGCGAGTCGACCGGCAGGATCAGCCCGGAGCCCGTGTGCTCGCTGACGTTGTTGTCCTTCTGCGAGGTGTCCCACTTCCAGATCAACAGGCCGTTCTGGTACGGGTAGTGCTCCACCCAGGACGGACGCGTCGTCGAGAAGCCGAAGTTGTACGGGCCGGTCTTGAGGGTCTTGTCGTACGACACGTACTGACGGTTCTCCGCGATGTAGTACTGCGGGTAGTCGTCGGTGAAGGACGCGCCGACGCGGGAGAAGCCGGCGGCGGTCCACGCGGCGTCCGCGGTCTCGGCGTTGTCCGAGAAGAGCGCCGAACCGTCCGCGGTCACGGCGATCTCGTCGGCCGCGAAGCCCTTCAGCGCCACGCCACCGTCGCTCTGTTGACTTGCTCCTCGGGCTGAAGTCCGATCTTGACTTGAACCTGGCAGCTGCATTATGCGGAGCGGTAGTTCGGTATCCGAACCGCGATCTACCCCCTCAACGGGCGCGTCCGTCCGTCCACTTGGTGGACGCGATGACTCCATGCGCCCCCTGTGCTCCGGCACCGTGGGTAAGGTCACGCTTACCGGACGTTCCGCTCGGGCATGCAGGCGAATAGAGTCGATTGGCGGAACGTTGGAATGTCAACGGAATGGCAAGTCGACACCGTTGTCGTCCCACGATTCGCAAGCCCGACCCGAAGTACGGCGGCGCCACCCCGATGTACGGCGCCACCCCGATCCGCAGCCCCACCCCCGTCGTTGTCCGCATCCTCCCCCATCGCGAGAGGCACGGGGGGAGTACCCCCACCCCGAGGAATCGCCATGCCTCGTCCGACCGCCGCACAGCTCATCTACGGTTCCTGCACCGTGATCTTCTCCACGCTCGCCATGCTGCTGCTGTCTCAGACGAGTTCGGGCCTGGGGATCGCGGTGATCACCCTCTCGGCACTCGCTCTCGGACTGCTCGTCGCCGTAACGGTTCCGCTGCCCAAGCGCGCGCCTTCCGCGACCAAGTCCGCGGTGACGGCCGCCGCGCCGACCGCCGTACCGGCTCCCGTTCAGGAGCGCGTACCGGTACACCGCGAGACCGCGTCCGTGTCCGCAGCTGTGTCCGTGTCCGCCGTGCACGAACCGGCGGGCCCGTGACCGAAGGGACCCGCCGCTCCGCAGATCAGCCGTCTCCTCCCGGAGTGCGGCTGATCGCGTATGTCAGCCGGTACTGACCGTGTGCATCAACCGGTGCTGACCACCACCGTCTTGGCCGCCTTGTCGTGCAGTCCCTGCTTGTAGGGCTTGTCGAAGAAACTCCAACCGCCCGCGATCGCGGTCCAGATGCACGCGCAGCAGAACGCGAACGGGATCCACAGGACCAACGCGCGGATCAGCGAGGTCTGCGTGGAGGGCGTGGCGCCGTTGTCGAGGTCGGCCACCCGCAGGTTGAACAGCTTCTTGCCGAGCGTCTGCCCCGACGTGCTGATCATGATGGTGTCGTAGCCGGTGTAGAGCACCGCGGCGATCACGGACTGCCAGAAGCCCCTGCTGTACTCGATCTTGTCGGCGTTCATGTTGTACTCCATGACCCCGAACGCCCAGGACAGCAGCCACACCACGATGCCCACCAGGATCATGTCGATGATCCTCGCCACCGTGCGTTTGCCGCTGTCGGCGAGCGGGGGCATGCCGGCCAGCGGGTCACCGCCGTAGGGACCGCCGGGGCCGTACGGACCTCCTCCTCCGCCGCCATAGGGGGGCGGCTGCTCACCGCCGTACGGGGGCGGCTGCTCACCGTACGGCCGGTCGTACGGGGAACCCGGAGGTGGTGGCTGCGAGGTGCCGTCGGACGAGGAGCCGCCGCTCTCGGCGGGCGGGGGCTGCTTCTTGAACGGGTCCTCGTCCGGTGGCCGGCCGGACTCCGGGGGCGGCGGTTCGCTGCTCATGGCCCGAGTCGACCGCGAACCCGTCGGCTCCGCATCCGGCGAGCGGCCGTCCGGGGGACCGATCCCGGCGCCCGGGCCGCTGTGCCGACGCCTACGCCGCTACGAAGGTGTGGGCCGCCTTGTCGTGCCAGCACTGACGCCAGGGCTTGTCGAACAGGCACCACAGGATGCCGACGACCCCGATGACGAGAACGCCGGGGACGGCGTAGACGAGCCAGCGGCGCAGCGCCAGGCCGAAGGTCGGGGGTTCGTGGCCCTCGATGTCCCGTACCTCGATCCCGACCACCTTCTTGCCCAGGGTGCGGCCCCACTTGGCGGTGGGCAGCGCGTCGTAGAGGACGCCGAAGAGGAGCAGGACGGCCAGCACGACGCCGAGATAGCCCGCGGTGGTGCCGTCGAGCAGCCAGACCGTGACGGTCTGACCGGACCGCTTGGCCGCGTCGACCTTCTCGTTGATGTGGTCGATCGCCTTGGTGCCCAGCGGTACGGCGGCCACCGCCGTCACGGTGGCCAGCACGGCGGTGTCCACGATCCGGGCCAGCAGCCGCTTGCCGAGGCTCGCGGGGCGCGCCGCGGACTGTCTGCGGGCGGCTGCCTGGAACACGTCGTCGACCGGCGGCTTCCACGGCACCACGGGCTGCCCCTCGGCGGCCGGGTCACCCGCGAGCTGGTGCACCTGCTGGGCCCAGGAGGGCTGTCCGCCGCCGCGGCCGCTCGTCAGGGGCGTGGCGGCGGGACTGGTGGACTGCTGAGGAACGGAAGGGGTGGAGGGGACGGAGGGGGTGGAGGGGGCGGACGACTGCGGCGCGGCGGCGGCCGGAGCCGCTTGGACCGCATTGGCTCCGTTGGCCGCCTGTGCGGCGGCCTGGGCGGCCTGGGCGGCGCCGAAGCCGCCCCCGGCCCCACCCGCCGCGGCGGCGTCCGCCCCTGATGCGCCGGTGGCCGGAGCCGTGCTCCCGGGCTGCCGCCCCGTGCGCGGGGAGAGCGCACGGAAGGTCATGGTGCCCTCGACGGCGACGGGGTCCTGGGGGCCCGCGGTGCCGTCGGGGTGACCGGAGCCGGCGAACTGCGCACCGCTCGCCGGGGCGGTGGCCCCGGACGCGCTCTCGGCGCCGGTGGAGCGCGCCGGTCCCGTCGGGCGGCCGGACACCACCGGGCCGCCGGACGCCGGGGGCTGCGCACCGCTGCCCCGGTCCGCGGGCTGGAACGTCGCCGTGCCGTCCGCGCGGGCGGACTCGCCGTCGGGCTGGACGAAGGGCTGGACGACCGCGTCACCGGGTTCCGCCGCGCGCGGCAGCCGCGGATCGGCCGTCGGCTGCCCGCCCCAGAACACCCGGCGGTCCTGCTCGCCGCCGAAGCCGGACTGCTGGGAGCGGTCGGCACCCCACGCGGTCGCGGGCTCGGGCCGGCTGCCGTGCTGCGCCTCGGCCGGGGTCATCCGCCGCGGCTCGGCGGCGGGTTGCGGGTCCTCGTCGAAGAAGTGCGGCCCCGTTTCCTCGGCGGGAGCCGGGGCGGGCGTCGGCACGGAGGGCGTCGGCACGGAGGCCGCCGGCCGGGTGCCGCCGAGGGGCGGCGTGAGCGGTACGCCGTCGGAGGGCGCCGGACGGCTCGTACCCGGTACCCATGCGGCACCGTTCCAGTACCGGACATATCCAGGAATAGAGGGGTCCGGGTAATACCCTTCACGGGGCCTGTCGTCACCGGGGGCCGGGGTTGGGGCGCTCATGTCCGTCGTCCCGTATCTGCTCGGGGGTTTTGGGGGCTCCACATCTATCAGACCGGCGCCCCCGTCAGCGGCGCTCCCGCCGTACCCACCTCTTTCGGGCAAGGTTCCGCCACATCCGATCGCCACCCGCAAGCCCGGCCGCGAAACGCCCGTCAAAAAACTTCTCCGAACTCGCGTAATGGTTCCGCGTGATCGCGCTCCCCACTCGTACGGGCCCGCCCTCAGGGTCCCCGTACCCGAGGAGGAAGTGCATCGACATGCACACCGTGGTGGAACACGAACTCGAGCTCAGACTCGTCCTGTCGCCCGAGCGCAGCATCCCCGTACCGGCCCGGCTCAGCTACCGCTCCGACGACCCGTACGCCGTCCACATCGCCTTCCACATCGGCTCCGACCACCCCGTCGACTGGACCTTCGCCCGCGAACTGCTCGTCGAGGGGGTGTTCCGGTCGTGCGGGCACGGGGACGTACGGGTGTGGCCGACGAAGGTCGCGGGCCGCGGTGTCGTCCTGATGGCGCTGAGCTCGCCCGACGGCGACGCCTTGCTCGAAGCGCCTGTCGCGCAGGTGTCCGCCTGGCTGGAGCGCACCCTGTGGGCGGTCCCCCCGGGCTCCGAGGCCGAGCAGCTCGGCATCGACGACGGCCTCACCGAGCTGCTCGCACCGACCCCGGCCGACGACCTGTGGCTGCGCGGCCCGTGGCCGTCGGACGAGTCGAAGGACGGCGAGGAGAAGCACCGGTGAGGAGAAGGACGGCGGGGAGAAGGACAGTGAGGAGAAGGACGGCGGGGAGAAGGGCAGGGGTTGGCGACTGCTCGCCGACGAACGAGCATATGGTCGGTTTAACCCGATCGTGTGAGGGTCGGCTCCCGGGCTTGTGGCCTCAGAACACCTTGCCCGGGTTCAGGATGCCCAGCGGGTCGAACGCGGCCTTGATACCGCGCTGCATCTCCACCCCCACCGGGCCGAGTTCGCGTGCCAGCCACTCCTTCTTCAGGACGCCCACGCCGTGTTCGCCGGTGATGGTGCCGCCGAGTTCCAGGCCGAGGGCCATGATCTCGTCGAAGGACTCGCGGGCGCGCCGGGACTCGTCGGGGTCGGTGGCGTCGAAGCAGACGGTGGGATGGGTGTTGCCGTCGCCGGCGTGTGCGCAGACGCCGATGGTCAGGGAGTACTTCTCGGCGACGCGCTCGATCCCTTCGAGCATGTCGCCGAGCCGGGAACGCGGCACGCACACGTCGTCGATCATCGTCGTGCCCTTGACCGCTTCGAGCGCGGTGAGCGACAACCGCCGTGCCTGGAGGAGGAGTTCGGACTCTGCCGCGTCCTCCGCCGGGACCACCTGCGTCGCCCCCGCGGCCTCGCACAGCGCGCCGACCGCGGCGAGGTCGGCGGCCGGGTCGTGGGTGTCGAAGGCGGCGAGCAGCAGCGCCTCGGTGGTCTCCGGGAGGCCCATGTGGGCCAGGTCGTTGACGGCCTTGACGGTCGTACGGTCCATCAGTTCGAGCAGGGACGGTACGTGGCCGCCCTCCATGATCCGGCACACGGCGTCGCAGGCGGCTCGCGCCGAGCCGAACTCCGCCACCAGCACCAACTGCTGCGGCGGCCGCGGCCTGAGCGCCAGGACCGCCCGTACGACGATGCCGAGCGAGCCCTCGGAGCCGACGAACAGGCGGGTGAGGTCGTACCCGGCGACGCCCTTGGCCGTACGGCGGCCGGTGGACATGAGCCGCCCGTCGGCGAGGACGACCTCCAGTCCGAGGACGTACTCGGCCGTCACCCCGTACTTCACGCAGCACAGGCCGCCCGAGGCCGTGCCGATGTTGCCGCCGATCGTGCACATCTCCCAGCTGGAGGGGTCCGGCGGGTAGTACAGGCCGTGTTCGTTCACGGCGCGGGAGAGCGTGGCGTTGATGACGCCGGGTTCGACGACGGCGATCCGGTCGACCGGGTTGATTTCGAGAATCCGGTCCATCTTCACCAAAGACAGCACGACGCAGCCTTCGGAGGCGTTGGCGGCGCCGGACAGGCCGGTGCGGGCGCCCTGCGGGACGACCGGGACACGCAGCTCGGTCGCGACCCGCATGACGTGCTGGACCTGCTCGACGGTGCGCGGCAGGACGACGACGGCCGGAGTGCCCGCCTCGCAGAAGCTCGCCATGTCGTTGGCGTACGAGGCCGTGACGTCCGGGTCGGTGAGGACGGCCTCGGCCGGCAGGCCGCTCAGCAGGCGGTCCGTGAGGTTGCCGGTGACCGCCGTGTCTTCATCGCGCGGGGCTTCGATACGGCTCATGATCACAGGTTCGCACTCGGGGCCATCGGTGTGAACCCCGTCCGCAGGAGGCTTGGGGTGCCGGGATGTGGTCTTCGTACTGACGCACAGTGAGCGGCATGGAGATCGAAGAGCGACAGCCGGTGCTCACCGGGCTGCAGCCTCAGGGGCCCTCCGGGCCGCGCCTCTCCCGCGTCGCCAAGGGCGCGCTGTTCGGCGTGGTCGCCGGGTGTGTCGTCCTCGGCGGGGTGCTGGTGCTGGCGCCCTCCGCCCCGCACATCGCGGCGCCGCCCTCGCCGGGGCCGGGGCCGCTGACGCAGGCGATGACGGCGGTGGGGGCCGGGTTGCCCGTCGCGCTTCCCGATCTGGCGGCGCTCATCGGCGACCGCGAGGCCCATCTGCGGGCCCATCCGCGCGACGGGCAGTCGTGGGCGGTGCTCGGCGCGGCCTACGTGGAGCAGGGGCGGCGCACCGCCACGCCCGCGTACTTCCCGAAGGCCGAGCAGGCACTGCGTACGTCGCTGGAGACCGGGCCGACGGGGAACGTGGCCGCGCTGGACGGGCTGGCCGCGCTCGCCAACGCCCGCAATGACTTCCAGGAGGGGCGGAAGTGGGCCGAGCAGGCGGTGGCGCAGGCGCCGAAGCAGTGGACGGTGTATCCGCTGCTGATCGATTCCTGCACCGGCGTCGGCGACTACAAGGGCGCCCGCAAAGCGCTGGAGAAGCTCCAGGGGCTGTATCACGGGCCGCCGGTGCTGGCGCGGGCCGCCCAGGTGTACTGGGACCTGGGCTGGCGTGAGGACGCGAGCGCCGCGCTCACCGACGCGGCGGCGGGCGCGACGACCCCGACCGAGCGGGCGGCCTGGCTGGCGGGGGCCGGACGGCTGGCGTGGGAACGCGGGGACCGGGAGGAGTCGCTGCGCTACTACGAGGCCGCGCTGCGCGCCGACCCCGACCAGCACGGCGCGCTGGCCGGGCAGGGGCGTGCGCTGGCGGCGCTCAGACGCACGCCAGAGGCGCTGCGCGCGTACCGGACGGCGCTCTCCAGGCAGCCCGATCCGCGGTACGCGCTGGAGCTGGGTGAGCTGCAGGAGTCGCTGGGGATGGGCAGGGAGGCGCGGGAGCAGTACGACCTGCTGCGGGCGCGGGTGCGGTCGGAGACCGCGGGCGGCGTCGACGACGAGTTGGTCCTCGGGCTGTTCGAGGCGGACCACGGCGATCCGGAGTCCGCGGTGCGGCGGCTGCGCGGGGAGTGGGAGCGGCAGCCGGGCATCGCCGTCGCGGACGCGCTGGGGTGGGCGCTGCACCGGGCCGGGCTCAACGAGGAGGCGCTGAAGTTCGCGACCAAGGCGACGGACAAGACGAAGGGAGGCGGTGTCCGCAGTGCGCTCTACGTCTATCACCTGGGCCAGATCGAACGCGGCCTGAAGTTGCTCGGCCCGGCCCGCCGTCACCTCGCGGAGTCCCTCCAGATCAACCCGTACTTCTCCCCCGTCTTCGCTCCCTCGGCGAAGCAGGCCCTGGCCGCCCTGGGCGAGCCTCCGAAGGAGCCCCTGCCCGAGCCGGAGGAGCCGGTGGACCCGGCGGAGCCGGAGGGCGACCAGGGGCCACCGGCGGCCGGGGCCCTGCCCCGCCACCCTTCGGCGGCCCCGGCCGTGCCCCGCCGCCCTCCGGCTCCCGCGCCCGCTCCCTCCGCCGCCCCCTTCCCCGCGCCTCGGCGCACGACGTCACGCTGAGGACGGGGCGTCACACTGAGGACGGGGCGGGCTCTACAGGTTGCCGCGCTTCTCCTGCTCCCGCTCGATCGCCTCGAAGAGGGCCTTGAAGTTGCCCTTGCCGAAGCCCATCGAGCCGTGCCGTTCGATGATCTCGAAGAAGACGGTCGGGCGGTCCTGGACCGGCTTGGTGAAGATCTGGAGCAGATAGCCGTCCTCGTCGCGGTCGGCGAGGATCTTGAGTTCGCGCAGGGTGTCCACGGGGACCCGGGTGTCGCCGACCCACTCGCCGAGGGTGTCGTAGTACGAGTCGGGCGTGTCCAGGAACTGGACCCCGGCCGCGCGCATGGTGCGTACGGTCTCGACGATGTCGTTGGTGTTGAGCGCGATGTGCTGGACGCCCGCGCCGCCGTAGAACTCCAGGTACTCGTCGATCTGGGACTTCTTCTTGGCGACGGCGGGCTCGTTGATCGGGAACTTGACCTTCAGGGTCCCGTCGGCGACGACCTTCGACATCAGCGCGCTGTACTCGGTCGCGATGTCGTCGCCCACGAACTCCTTCATGTTCGTGAAGCCCATGACCTTGTTGTAGAAGCCGACCCATTCGTTCATCCGGCCGAGCTCGACGTTGCCGACGCAGTGGTCGATGGCCTGGAAGGTGCGGTGGGCGGGCGGCTCGACGATCGGGGCGGCGGCCACGAACCCGGGCAGGTAGGGGCCGTCGTAGCCGGTTCGCTCGACGAGCGTGTGGCGGGTCTCGCCGTACGTGGCGATGGCGGCGAGCACGACCGTGCCGTGCTCGTCCTTGAGCTCGTACGGCTCGGCGAGGGGGCGGGCGCCGTGCTCGACGGCGTACGCGAACGCGGCGCGCGCGTCCGGGACCTCGATGGCGAGGTCGACGACCCCGTCGCCGTGCGCGGCCACGTGCTCGGCCAGGAAGTGGCCCCAGGTGGTGGCGGGCTTGATGACGGAGGTGAACACGAAACGTGCCGAGCCGTTGGTGAGGACGTACGAGGCGGTCTCGCGGCTGCCGTTCTCCGGTCCGGAGTAGGCGGCCAGGCGCATGCCGAACGCGGTGGAGTAGTAGTGCGCGGCCTGCTTGGCGTTGCCGACGGCGAAGACGACCGCGTCCATTCCCTTGACCGGGAAGGGGTCTGCCTGCCGGGCGGTGTCGGGAGTGAGGTGTGTGGTCTGCGTCATGGCCGCAGACTCCCCCTGTTCCACAAGGTGCGCAACAGTCTGCGAATGAGCTGGACAATATGCTTGGCACAGCACCCGGATCGGCGGGCGTTCTGTACAGGATGACCACCCGGGGAGGACGGTATGGCGATCGATCGACTGGACGGCCGGCTCATCGTGCTGCTGGCCGAGGAGCCGCGCATCGGCGTCCTGGAGATGTCCCGGCGGCTCGGGGTCGCGCGCGGCACCGTGCAGGCCCGGCTGGACCGGCTTCAATCGAATGGAGTCATCCGGGGATTCGGTCCGCAGGTGGATCCCGCCGCGCTCGGCTACCCCGTCACGGCCTTCGCGACCCTGCAGATCCGGCAGGGGCAAGGGGTGGACGTACGGGCACACTTGGCGACCGTCCCCGAGGTGCTGGAGCTGCACACGACCACCGGCAGCGGCGACATGCTGTGCCGCCTGGTGGCCCGCTCGAACGCGGATCTCCAACGTGTGATCGACCGCGTCGTCGGTTTTGATGGCATCGTCCGGGCCTCCACGGCGATCGTCATGGAGAACCCCGTTCCGCTGCGGATCATCCCGCTGGTGGAACAGGCGGCGACCGAGCACTGACCGACGACCGGGGTGAGGTGGCGTGAACTTCTGGGAGTACCTGAGCAGCCGCCATCAGCAGCTGCTCTCGGATGCGTACCACCACGCCGGCGTGGTCTTCCAGTGCATGGTCGTCGCGACGCTCATCGGCGTGGTGATCGGCGTCGTCACCTGTCGCAGCGACTGGGCGGGCCATCTCGCCACGACCACCGCCTCCTCATCCTCCTCAACCTCCTCCATCCTGACCATCCCCTCGCTCGCCATGATCGGCCTGCTGGTCCCGATCGCGGGCCTGGGCGTCCCGCCCACGGTGATCGCGCTGACGCTGTGCGGGCTGCTGCCGGTCGCGCGCAACGCGATCGTGGGCCTGCGCGGGGTCGACCCCGCGCTGGTGGACGCGGCGAAGAGCATCGGCATGTCACGCCCGGCCCGGCTGGCGAAGGTCGTCCGGCAGGCCCACCTGGACCCGATCTCCGAGAACGCGCTGTCGAACGGGCAGGTGTCGAAGGCCCTGTGGCAGCAGATCCAGCTGACGGTGGTCTCCACCTTCTTCGTGCTGATCCTCGCGATCCCGCTGGGCATCCTGCTCACCCGGCGGGCGTTCCGGAAGGCGACGCCGTTCGCGATGGCCCTCGCGAACATGGGGCAGGCCACCCCGGCGATCGGCCTGCTGGCGCTCCTCGTCGTCTGGCTCGGCGCCGGCCAGAAGGCGGCCCTGATCGGCATCACCGTCTACACCGTCCTGCCGGTCCTCTCCCACACGATCGCGGGCCTGAAGGCCAACGACCCGACCCTGCTGGAGGCGGCGCGAGGCATCGGCATGTCCCCCCTGGAGGTGCTGTCCCGCATCGAACTCCCGCCGGCCGTCCCGCTGATCCTCGCGGGCGTACGGACGGCCCTGGTCCTGAACGTGGGCACGGCGACCCTCGCCGCCTTCGGCGGAGGCGGCGGCCTCGGCGTCCTGATCACCACCGGAATCACCACCCAGCGCATGCCCGTCCTGCTCCTCGGCTCGATCCTCACGGTGGCACTGGCCCTGCTGCTGGACTGGTTCGCCTCCCTGGCGGAACTGCTGCTCAGGCCGCGTGGGCTGGAGGCGGGGTCATGAGGGTTGGAGGGGTGGTCAAGGGAGGGTGAGCGGGGCGGCACCTTCCAAAGGAGTGCTTGCAAAGAAACCCTTGCAACCGTTCCTTTGCATGCATGGAGGAGCCCGAGGAGTCCAAAGACCCCCAGGAACGACAGGTCCGCACACTCGACGCCCGCGCGCTGCGGCGGCGGGGGCCGGCCACCGCGTCGATGCTCGCCGAGCGGCTGGGCGAGTCCAGCGGGGCGACCAGCTATCACCTGAGGCAGCTGGCCGCACACGGCTTCGTCGAGGACGCACCCGAGCGGGGCAAGGGCCGTGAGCGCTGGTGGCAGTCCGTCGACCAGGGCCTGTACTTCGACGAGAATCTGCTCAAGGACCCCGACCCGGCCGTACGCGGGGCGGCCGACACCTTCCTGCACGAGATCGCGACCACGCACACCCGTGAACTGTCGACCTGGCTGGGCACGCGCGACGACTGGTCCGAGGAGTGGTACCGCGCCTCCGACATGAGCGACTGGACGCTACGGCTGACGGCCGGGCAGACGCGCGAACTCACCGGCAAGATGCACGCCCTGCTCCTCAGCTATCGCCCCCTCGCCCCCGCCGAGGACGACCCCGAGGCGGAGCGGGTCCGCTTCCACATGCACGCCTTCCCCATCGAGCAGGACCGAACGGAGACGCAACGATGACGCACCCCGACACCCACCTCGCCCTGCACCACCTGCGCGCCGCCGAGCTCCAGGCCCAGGCCGAAACCCACCGTCTCGCCCGCGGCTCCGCCCGACGCCCCGGCGAACTGCGTACGCGCCTGGGCTGGACCCTCGTCGAGGTCGGTCTGCGCCTGGCCTCCGCGCCCCGCGTCGCCGTCGCGCACTGACGGCTCGCTAACAGCCGGGGACCGAGCCCTTCCCCTTCTCCAGGAAGACGAGCGCGTCGACCGCGCCCTTGAGGGTGGTCACCGGAACCAGCCGCAGCCCCTTCGGCAGCTCCGCCTTGGCATCCGAGCACTCCGCCTTGGGGACCAGGAAGACCGTAGCGCCGTCCCGCCGGGCGGCCTGGGTCTTCAGGCCGACCCCGCCGACCGCACCCACCTTGCCGTCGGCATCGATCGTCCCCGTACCCGCGACGGTGCGGCCGCCCGTGAGGTCGCCGCCGCTGCCGTCGCCGTCCAGTTTGTCGATGATGCCGAGCGTGAAGAGCAGGCCGGCGCTGGGCCCGCCGACGTCGGCCAGCTTGAGCGTGACCTTCACGCCGTTCTTCTCGTGCAGATAGGACAGGGCCGCCTGGGTGGCCGTGTCCTGGGACTTCTTCATCTCGTCGGTGTTGTGCCGCTCGATCTCCTTGACGGAGTTCCCGCTCGGGTAGACCGAGTCACGGGGCATCACCGCCCGGTCCGTCCGGAACCAGCCGTCGACGACGTCACCGAGGCTGACGCTCGCGTCCGGCCCGGTCGCCTCGATCGTCGTCATCCGCAGCTGCCCGCTCGTCGTGCGCGTGGGTGCCCCGCTGATGGTGATCACCTGGGCGCCCTTGTTCTCGCCGAGGACGTTGGCCGTCATGCCGGGCTGCGCCACGGAGAACGGCAGCGGCGCGAACGCCGCCGTGGCGAGCAGGGCCACGACGGGAACAGCGCAGACGGCGACGGCCTGGAGGCGCGTGAGGCGAGAGAGGCGAGAGAGCACGGAATCAATCTAACGTGACCGCTCGGCGCGGCCTCCGTACAGGTCCCGCCGGGAGGTCCCGCCGGGCGGTCGTGAAACGGTGCAGCGCCTCCGGCAGCGGCTCGCTCCCGATGCCCGGGGTGCGCGGCGGTTGTTTGGCCGCTCGGCCAAAGCCGGGGGGTGAGTGGAAACGCCGGGCGGGGCGACCGTGGCCCCTGGGTGTCAGTGACCCCTGGGCGTCAGCGCAACGCGTCCGCGACCTCGCGCGCCGCGTCCATCACCCGCGGCCCCACCCGCTCCGGCACGGAATCCGCGAGCATGACGACACCGACGCTGCCCTCGACCCCCGTCACGCCGATCAATGGCGCCGCGGCGCCACTCGCCCCCGCCTCCAACTCCCCATGCGTGAGCGTGTACCCCGGGTCGCCCGCCGGCGCCTGCCGCGCGGCGAGAATCGCCCGCCCCGCGGCGCCCCGGTCCAGCGGATGACGGAACCCGGCACGGTAGGCGACGTGATAGTCCGTCCACGTCGGCTCCACGACGGCGACGGCGAGCGCCTCGGTCCCGTCGACCAGCGTGAGATGGGCGGTGGCCCCTATGTCCTCGGCCAGCGCGCGCAGCGCGGGAAGTGCGGCCTCCCGTACCAGCGGATGCACCTGACGGCCCAGGCGCAGCACCCCGAGCCCGACCCGGGCGCGGCCTCCCAGGTCCCGGCGGACGAGTGCGTGCTGCTCCAGCGTGGCGAGCAACCGGTACACAACGGTCCGGTTGACGCCCAGTTTGCTCGAGAGCTCGGTGACGGTCAGCCCGTGATCCGTGTCGGCGAGCAGCTTGAGGACACGCAGTCCCCGGTCGAGCGTCTGAGAGGTCTCCGCGGTCACGACGCCCACTCCTTAGTGGTGAGGTCGGCGGCCCCCTCGCGGCGGTTGCGTCACCGAGTCCCGTCGGCGACGCGCTTCAAAGGCCGCCGTCGGCTGACGACCCGAGTTCTTCCCGGGCGGAGTCGCTTCACGGCTGCGCTCCGCGGCAGCGCTGCCACGGGACGTGTGCGTAGCGTGACACTAGCGAGCCAGTTCGCTCAGCGGAAGTCTCCGTCCAGAATCCGGTCAGTGGCTGGTACGGACTCTTTCTCTTTACGGAGCCTTTGTCCCGATACGCGCGGCGCACACGCTCACGGACGCGCCCCTGAAAGGGGCGCGGAGAACCGCGCGACCAGCCGCAGACGGTCCACGGACGGTCCACAGCCGAAGCGCGACCAGCGCCCCACGAACCGCGACCGCCCCGGCACAGCGCCCGGCGTCACCGCATCCGGGTGGCCCACTCCTGCACCTTGGCGATCCGCTGCCGCAACTGCCCCGCCGTCGCCTCCGCGCTCGGCGGCCCACCGCACACGCGCCGCAGTTCGGTGTGGATCACCCCGTGCGGCTTGCCGCTCTGGTGGACGTACGCGCCGACCATGGTGTTGAGCTGCTTGCGGAGCTCCAGCATCTCCTTGTGCGAGACCACGGGACGGCGCTCGGCGGGCAGTTCGAGAAGATCGGCCTCCTCGTCCGGCTTCTTCCGGCTGTGCGCGATCTGCCGGGCCTGCCGCTTCTGGAGCAGCAGTTGCACCTGGTCGGGTTCGAGCAGCCCCGGAATCCCGAGGTAGTCCTGCTCCTCCTCGCTCCCCGGGTGGGCCTGCATCCCGAACTCGGCGCCGTCGTACAGGACGCGGTCGAAGACGGCCTCGGACTCCAGCGCCTCGAAGGAGAACTGCTCCTGCTCCCCGGTGTCCTCGTCCTGTTCCCGGTTCGCCTCCTCCATCTCCTGCTCGGACTCGGCGTACGGGTCCTCCTCGCCCTCCTTCTTGGGCTTGTCGAGGACGTGGTCGCGCTCGACCTCCATCTCGTTGGCGAAGCCGAGGAGGTCGGGGACGGTCGGGAGGAAGACGGAGGCGGTCTCGCCGCGCCGCCGGGACCGTACGAAGCGTCCGACGGCCTGCGCGAAGAAGAGGGGCGTGGAGATGGTGGTGGCGTACACGCCGACCGCGAGCCGCGGAACGTCGACACCCTCGGACACCATGCGGACGGCGACCATCCACCGGTCCTCGCTGTGGCTGAACTCGTCGATCCTGTTGGACGCGCCCGTGTCGTCGGACAGGACGAGGGTCGCCTTCGTGCCGGTGATCTCGCGGATCAGCTTGGCGTAGGCGCGCGCCGAGTCCTGGTCGGAGGCGATGACGAGGGCGCCGGCGTCCGGAATACCCTTCCTGACCTCGGTCAGCCGCTGGTCGGCGGCGCGCAGCACACTCGGCATCCACTCACCGCGCGGGTCGAGCGCGGTACGCCAGGCCTGCGAGATGGCGTCCTTGGTCATCGGCTCGCCGAGGCGCGCCGCGATCTCGTCCCCCGCCTTCGTACGCCACCGCATGTTGCCGCTGTAGGAGAGGAAGATGACGGGCCTCACGACGTGGTCGGCCAGCGCGTTGCCGTACCCGTACGTGTAGTCGGCGGAAGAACGCCGAATCCCGTCGTTCCCCTCCTCATACGTGACAAAGGGGATGGGGTTGGTGTCGGACCGGAAGGGCGTACCGGTGAGCGCGAGCCGACGCGTGGCGGGCTCGAACGCCTCAAGGCAGGCCTCACCCCAGGACTTCGAGTCACCGGCGTGGTGAATCTCGTCAAGAATGACGAGGGTCTTGCGCTGCTCGACGCGATTGCGGTGCAGCATGGGCCGCACGCCCACACCCGCGTACGTCACGGCGACGCCCTGGTACTCCTTGCTGAGCGGCCCCGCGCTGTACTCGGGGTCCAGCTTGATCCCGATCCGCGCGGCGGCCTCGGCCCACTGCTTCTTCAGGTGCTCGGTCGGCGCGACCACGGTCACCTGCTGCACGACGTGATGGTGCAGCAGCCAGGACGCGAGCGTCAGCGCGAACGTCGTCTTGCCGGCGCCGGGCGTGGCGACGGCCAGGAAGTCGCGCGGCTGCTCCTGGATGTACTTCTCCAGCGCCCCGTGCTGCCAGGCACGCAGCTTGTTGGCGGTACCCCAGGGGGCGCGGCCGGGGAAGGCGGGTGAGAGGTGGTGCGAGGAGGCGGCACTGGCGGCGGTGGTAGTCACGGTCTCCGTGGTGGGGTTGAGCGGCTCGGCTACGTATGACAACCGGGCCACCCTACCGGCGCCCCGGAGGTGTCAACGCGCGGACGACGCCGGGGCGCCCTTGGATGGGACTCAGCTCACATCGCCTCGCGCAGGGCCCTCAGACGCAGGGCGATCAGCCTCACGTCCTCCAGAGCACCGGCCGCCACCTCGATGACCAGCTTGTACGCCTCGTCCTGGTCGACGTCGAGCATCTCGATGCCGTTGAAGTCGAGAAAGACGACCGTGGACATCCACGCCATGCGCTTGTTGCCATCCACCAGAGGGTGGTTCACGGCAAGCGACTGAAGTATCGCCGCGGCCTTCTCGAAGAGGTCCGTGTACGCCTCGACGCCGAACATCTGCGACTGGGGACGGTGGACGGCCGAGCTGAGCAGACCCAGGTCACGGACGGCAACCTGCGTCTGCTCCCCACACGCCAGCTCCGCCAGGTCCAGGACCTCCTGGACCGTGAGGTACTTCATCTACTCCCCAAGCCTCCGCAGCAGGTCGGCATGACCCGCCGCATACTTCGCCCCCAGGCGACGGACCGTGGCCCGGTCCGCCTCCTGCTCCAGATACCGGTCGATCGCCTGAAGCACTATGGCGTGCATACTGCGCCCCTCCTCTTCGGCACGCAGTTTGAGCGCCTCCTGCTGGTCGTCGCGCAGACGAAGATTCATAGCCATACCGCGATGGTACCAAAAACGGGGCCACTGTGGTATCACTTCACTCGCACCCGCGTAGTCATCCAAGCCCCCACCAACGCCACCCCCGCCATCGGCAGGAACACGGCGGCGAAGGCTGCGGGGTGTGAGCCGGTCGCCGGGGTGGCGGTATCCGTGACGGTTCCGCCGCCGAGGGCCGCGAAGACCGCACCGCCCACGGCGAGCAGCAGCACGGTGGACAGGCCGTCGGAGATCTGCAGCGCGGCGGAGTTGGCGCCGACTTCCTCCGGCGCCGAGAGGCGCAGCAGCAGCACGCTGGTCGAGGCGATCACCAGCCCCATCCCGAAGCAGCCGAACCCCCAGGCGACGGCGACGGTCCACACGGGCACGGCGGGGATCAGCACGCTGGGCACGGAGACGATGGCCGCCGCGAGCAGCACCATCCCGAGGAACATCAGCCGGTCGCGGTACGGCTCCGTCCGGGGCCGTGCCTGCACATACGACCCCAGCGCCCAGGTCCCGCCGGCCGCCGCGAGGGAGAACCCGGCGAGCGTCGGTGACAGCCCGCGCTGGGTGACCAGCATGAGGGGCACGAAGGACTCGGTGGCGATGAAGGCGCCGGCCGCGACCCCGCGCAGCAGCACCACGGACGGCAGCCCGCGCGCCGCCCGGCAGGTGCCGCGCGGCAGCAGCCCGAGGACCGCCGGGACGAGCAGCGCGGCGCCCGCGAGGCCGGGGACGAGCGAGAACAGGTCCAGGTCCTGGGCGGCGTACTGGAGGAGCCCGGCGCCGAGGGAGATCCCGAGCGCCGACCGGATGCGGCGCCGGTCGAAGGGCACGCGTCCGACGGCCTCCGCTTCCGCTCCCCGCCCGGACGTCAGTCGTCGTATCTGCGGCAGCGCGAGCGCCAGCGGGAAGACGACCAGTACCGGTATCCCGGTGAACACCCAGCGCCAGCCCAGGTGTTCGGTGACCGTGCCTGCGACCAGCGGTCCGACGACGGACGGAATCACCCAGCTCGCCGCGAACGCCGCCATGATCGCCGGGCGCAGCCGCTCCGGGTAGGCCCGCACCACGACGACGTACAACGCCACGACGACCAGTCCGCCGCCGAGTCCCTGCACCGCCCGCCCGAGGAGGAACAGCCACATGGTCCCGGCCGTCCCGGACAGCAGCAGCCCCGTCGCGAAGGCCGTGATCCCTGTGGTCAGCGGCGCCAGGGGCCCGTCCCGGTCCCCCCACTGCCCGGCGAACACCATCCCGAACAGGCTCGTCGTGAAATACGCCGAGAACGCGAACGCGTACAACGACACCCCGCCGAGCTCCCGCGCCGCGACGGGCATCGCCGTCCCGACGGCCGTCGCCTCAAAGGCGATCAGCAACTCCACAAACACGATCCCGACGCTGAGCGCCCGGTAGGGGCGGCTCAGCACACCCCCCTCACCCTCGGGTGGGGCGGTCGCGGCATCACGTGCTTCCAGGGCTGTCATGGCCGTCAGCGTAAGGGTCACGACTGACAGTGACTCCTGTCCGGAGACCGTGATCACCTGAGCCTTTGGTCGTAGTCCCCCAGGTCCACGGGCCCCCGGCCGCCCCCTTTCATGAACGGCGTATGGCAGTCCCATTGCAGCGCCCCCGCACCCCTTGAGCCCGTCCCTCACCCCCGCCTACGGTCAACCCATCAGGTTCGGAACGAGTGAGCCGTGCCGCACCTGAAATGGCCGTGTGCCCGAGTGGTTCAGGGGCTCGCCTGCAAAGCGAGTTACGTGGGTTCAATTCCCGCCACGGCCTCCATTTGCCTGACCAGGCAAAACGAAAGGGCGGCACCCCCGAGGTCGCAGGGCAGAGCCGTACGGCGCTCGCCGTCACGCGGGACACCGGCCCGGGCCGGGCAGGCCGGGGCGGGCGCCGCCGGTCCTCCGAAAACGCCGCGGGTCCGCGGGCGCCGTGGCGCCCGCGGACCCATGTGGTCGAGCAGCGGATCGGGTCAGTAGGAGAACTGCTGGATCTGGCTGCCGTCGCCTGCGTATGTCCAGCCGGTGCGGGTTGCCGGGTCGAGTTGGATGGCGCGCTCGCGATGGGTTTCGAGTCGGCCGTTGTAGGAGCCGAACAGCGGGTACTCGACGCCGGTCACGGTGCGCACCGTTTGGCCCGTCTTCAGGTCGACGACGGCGATGCGGCCGGTGGCGTTGTTGTCGCCAAAGCCGTACTGCTGAAAGCCGCCCGTCGGTTTCAGGTCCGGGAGCCGGAAGGCGAGCAGCGCCAGGTGGTGCACGCCGTCGACGGCGAGCGCGAGGGGCGCTTGCGCCATTCCGAGATTCACCTGGTCCCCGCTGGGCAACTGCGCGACGTACCCGGTGCCGGGGAAGTTGACGCTAAATGAGTGGTACCACGTTTCGTAGAGGTTGCCCTGCTGGTCGGAGGCGAGGTCCGTGGCGCAAGGGGATCCTCCCTGACTGTGGGTGACCGTTGCGCTGTCCAGGTCGATCGCGGCCATGGTGCCGGACCCGACCGAGGCCAAGCAGTTGATGGTGGACCCGGACTTCTGCGCGGAGAAGACGCCGGTCGACTCGTCCACGTCCAGCAGGCCGTACGAGGTTCTCCCGTCCGAGGTGGGCTCGAGCTGGAGCGGCGTCCCCTGAGTGCCGGTCGCCGTGTCCACGGGGAGCACGAAGCCCGCACGGTCGCCCGAACGGTAGGCGAGCACCGCCGCACGGTGGCGCTTGGCGTCCACCCGCCCGCCCGTCACGACGTACTGGTCGTCGATTCGGACGGGGCTGCCGACCGCGTCGCCGGTGCTCGTGTCGTAGGTCTCGAGCCACTGCTCACCGGTTGTGGTCTGCTTGTGCAGGACCAGCGTGTGGTGGGCGGAGTCGACGCCGAACACCTCGTAGATGGAGCCGTACGCGGGGTCGCTCGTCAACTTGCGCCCATAGGTTCCGGTGGCGGCGTCGTAGTCGTACACCGAGCCTTCACCGGTGGGGCTTTCGACCGCCGCGACGGACGTGCCGCCGGGAACGATCGCGAAGTTGGTCAGGTTGGTGCCGTCGGGGGCCAGCCCGTCGTCGTATCCCAGCAGCGACGTCGACGAGGCCTGCCCGACTATCCTGCCGTGCCGGTCGACGGCGAACACCCGCAGGTCGTAGGCGATCGATGAGGGCAGCTTGAGCGCTTGGGCGTCGAGTGCCGCCGTGCCTCGCGTGCCCGTCAGCGAGCGGTCGAGTGTGGCCTGGCTGTCCACCCCGTTGTGGTCGCGGGTGGTGCCGTTCTGGTTGCTGACCAGGTTGTACGAGTTGTACATGTTCGGCCCGGGCGCGGAGAACTCCAGCAGCGTGCCGGTGGCGCCCTTGATGCCCGATACGTCGTAGTGCACCGAGAACTGCGGTGCGGCCTGGTTGATCTCCAGCAGGTGACCGAACTCTCCGGATGCCTTCGCGGCCAGGGTCGGCGCTGCCGGGCGTTGCGAAAGGTCACCGCCGTCGACCCGGATCGAGGCGAACTCGCCGTACAGCGGGCCACGCTTGCTGTTGCCTGTGGGGTTCTCGAGGATACCGATCCCGTAGATGCCGCCGCCGGCGGCGGAGAAGGTGCCGGCCGGGACGGTGACCGTGCCGCGAAGTCCCGTCAGCGGGGCGGTGTAGGAGGCGGAGAAGATGGGCGCCGCCGCGGGGTTCCAGTGGCCGACTCCCGACACGACCAACTTCGGCGAGCTGACGTTCCGCACTCCGGTGAGGTCGTAGCTCACCTGAACGGAATGTCCCGCCTTGACGACGGGCTGGACTACCGGGGCGAGCGACTCGACGTAGCCGCCGTCGGTGGGGCCGAAGGTCAGCTCGTGCGTGGCCGAGGCCAGCACCTGGTGGCCGTGGCGCACCTCGAAGGTGAGCGAGACCTGACGGTCCGTCGCGGAGACGACCGACAGCCCGGCCGCGATCAGCATCTGCGTGGGGGTCAGCCGGATCGCCGGCACATCGGAGGTGAACTCGTGATTCCCGATGCGCAGCGCGTAGCTGACGCCTTGCCGGCCGGGCAGGCCGGTCACGTCGGCGCCGATGGTCACCGGTCCCACCAGGCCCTCCCCGCTGGCGCCGTCGCCCGTGCCCGGTCCGGCCAGGTCGATGTAGCCGGGGTCGGTGCCTTCGGTGTACGCACCACCGAGTCCGCCCGTGGTCTGTCGATGCGCCACGGAGAGCCGGACGATGCGGGGCGTGCCGGTGTCGGCATGGCTGCCGTGCGCCTTGGCCAGGACCGCCTGCAGCGCGGCGGTGACGTCGAGTTGCGGGCCCACGTGCAGCGGCTGGTCGATCTGCGGCGGCGTGGGCACGGCCCGGCCGGTGCGCTCCAGCAGCGACCGGACGTCATCGGGCGACGGGTGCTGCCCGGTCAGCCGGGAGGCCTGTAGCACGACCGCGGCGGCGGCCGCGATCTCGGGCGCGGACGCCGAAGTGCCTCCGTTGAGGACCTCCGTCACCGACTGTGCGGTCCGGCCCCGGTGTTCGAAGGCGGGGATGCCGTCGCTGGGCGCCGAGACGTCCACGCGGGTGCCGAATCCCGAGGAGAAGACCTCGGAACCGTTGAGCCTGGTGGTCGCCCAGGTGCCGTTGGCCGACGCGGCTCCGCCGTTCTGCGGAGGAACGGACAGCGTGTCGTCGGTCGTGGTGCCGCCCGCGGCGATCGCGCCGGAGTCCAGTACCTTGCTGGGCGTGGTCGACAGCTGGTCGTCGTCGATCCGGGTGGTGTCTGCGGCCTTGCGCGTAACGTCGGTCGCGGTGCTGCCGCCGTCGGGCCCGACGGCCGCGTTGGTGAACAGCCTGGTCCCGTCGTTCGACGAGACCACCACGGTGATGCCGTACTGCTGCACGATCGACGCGATCACGGCCTGCTGGACCGGGTCGTCCTCCAGGTAGCGGCCGGGGAGCCCCTGAGCGTCGGTGCCGTAGCCGAGGCTGGCGGTGATCACGTCGGGTCGCGGCTGCTGCCGGGCCGCGGCCAGCAGCGCCACCGCGATCTGGCTGAACGTCGGCTGCTGCGGGACGACGAGCCGGTAGTTGGCGCCCGGGGCGATGCCCAGCAGGTCGGAGGACCCGCTGCCCTGCATGCCCGGACGCTGCAGTTCGTGCGGAAGCGGCGCCATCACGGAGAAGTCCAGCAGCACCTCACCCAGCGCAGGGTCCTGCCCCTGGGCCGAGCCGGTCGGGTCGAGTGCGCCGGTCGCGTCCGCAGTGTAGGTGGGGATCAACGGCATCGTGGGGATGTCCAGGTACCGCCGGCCGTTCTGGACGACGGTCGTCGGCCCCGCTGCGCCCAGGTTCGGCGTTGACGTGTCAGTGAGGTCGCCGACCGAGACGTTGGTGATGGTCTCACCGGTGCCCGGCTGCTGGCCGAACTTCTGCTTCAACACACTGAAGGCACCCGTCGCGTTGACGCCGCCGGCGTTGAGGAAGCTCTGCACCGAGGTGCCGAGAGCCGCGTTGCCGGGCACACCGTGGGAGCCGGTCGCACCGCCGTCCTGCCCCTTCGCCGACGAGCCGGCCTTCCCCGCCGCGGCGCTCACCGAGGAGGGCAGCGGCACGGAGCCGGTGTTCATGGGGGAGACGGTCTGGTCGGGCTCGGCGTAGACGACACCGGGTGTGGCGGCCAGCGCCCGGGCAGCCGCCGAGGCGTCGCCGCGGGCGAGCTGGACGACCTGGACCTTGGACAGGTCGATCGCCCCGGAGCCCAGCTTCGCCTGGGCGGCTGAGCGCAACTGCTTCGCCTGGGCGGCCGACAGTTCCGGCACCAGGGGCCGCATGGAGACCGCGTGGGCCCGCTGGAGCGCGGTGTTGACCGCGGTGGCTGAGGTCAGCGGGGTACGGACCTGCAGATTGCGCTGCCTGCCCAGCGACGTGCCCGTCACCTGGGTGGCCGAGCCGAGTACCACAAGGACCTGGTGAGGGCTGTTCTTCGCCGACTGCGCGGGCGTGGGCTTCAGGAACGAGCGCCACGGACCGAGCGCTGAGGATCCGGGTGTGGAGGGCAGCGCGGCCCCCGCACCGGGCAGCGCCGCTGATGAGCTGCTGCCGAGCGGGGTCTTGACGGCCGGCGACTGGCCGGAATCAGTGGCCGCGGAGCCGGACCCGGGGGAGCTTGAGGGAAGCGCGGCCGCGGGTATCGTTACGGCCGCGGTGATGGCCACGAGCGCGACACCGACGGCACCAAGCCGTCTGCCGCGCGTGTGGGCATACGTCATGGGACACCTTTCTCAGGGAGCGAATCCGCGAGCACGGATCCACACCGGAAGGCGCTGCCCGCTCGAACGTGCTCAGGACAGCGCCAACTTCAGCGTGAAAGATGTCAACCGCGACCAACGAAACACAAGGTTAAGAGGCTGGCGGATCTCTGCCAGGTGGCGGAAGCCGCCACAGAAATTGGCGGAGCGGTATGGAATTTAGCGTGCTCGGGCTTGCGGAAGAAACAGAACACGTCTACGTGGCACTGGTCCGGCAGCCTCGCTGCACCTCTTCGGAGTTGGCCGACGTCTGCGGCATGCCCGCGACCACTGTGGGAAGACTGCTGTCCAAACTGGTCAAGGTCGGGCTCGCCGTGCAGGACGCCCGACGCCCGCCACGCTTCACCGCCACTCCCCCGGATGTCGCCGTCACCGCGCTGATAGACCAGCGCGAGCACCAGCTCAAGGAAGCACGAGCCCTGGTACAGCGGTTGACCGAGACTCACCGGGAGGCGGCCCGGATAAGCCATCCCGACATGGCCGTCGAACTGCTCACCAGCCGTGAGCACATCAGCGCCGCCGTGCACCGGCTGACTGTCGACGCCCGCCACCAGGTGCGTGCATTCGACCGCCCGCCCTATGTCGACGGCCCCGGCAGCAACCTCGACCGCCAGCTCCAGCAGCAGCGGCGCGGCGTGATCCACCGGGTGATCTACGACCGCGAAGCGGTGGCCTGGCCCGGCAGGCTGAACAACGACATCGTGCCCAGCATGAAGGCGGGCGAGCAGGCACGGGTACACCCTGAGTTGCCCCTCAAACTCGTCATCAGCGACGACCGGGCGGCCATCCTCCCCTTCAGCCTCGGCCCTGGGGGCCAGTCAGTCGCCTACCTGGTCCACCGCTCCCCCGTGCTCGTAGCCCTGGAATCGCTCTTCGAGGCACAATGGGAGCGCGCAGTGCCGCTGTCGGACGCCCCACTGCCACCCGGCGACGCCACCACCGCGGCGGAATCCGAGGACGCAGAGCCTGATGAGGAGACTCGGTCCCTGCTTGCCCTGCTCGCCTCCGGCCTCACCGACGCGGCCATCGCGCGCGCCCAAGGCTGGAGCGAGCGGACTACCCAGCGTCGCGTCCACCAACTCATGTGCCAACTCGGCGCCTCCACCCGCTTCCAGGCCGGCCTCACCGCCACCCGACGCGGCTGGCTATGAAACGAGCACGTGGTGCGTCCCGCGCGGATCACCTGCGCGGCGAACAGCTCGCCGAGATCACCTCATTCCTCGGCCCCGACCACTTCGCGCCCTTCGGCCTGCCCGCCTCACTCCCCTGACCGACGAACGATGTCCCGCCCAGCGGCTTCCGCATGGGCCGGGCTCGGCCGGTTCGGCGCCGTCCTTGCGACAGGCGTCCGCCCGCCCGGCATACGGGGCGGGCGCACCCCTGGCCATGTGGGCACAGGGGGCCGCGCGCCCATGCAGGCGCTGGGGACGGTGGCTGAAGATCGGCCGCACACCCGCTCTCAGAGCACTCCGCCCGCCTCGTCCTCGAATATCTCCGGCCAATAGCGCCAGCCGTCGTCGCCCCCCAGTTTCGGGGTGGGGTCGCAGGCGATCGGGTCGACCGTGGCGAGGGTCTGGGCCATGGTGGCGGCGAGCTGTTCGTAGGAGTCGGTGAGGTCGTGGGCCGCGTCGATCGTCTTCTCGCGGTGCAGCAGCCAGAGGGTGAAGGCGAGCGTGGAGATGTCGGCGTTGAGCGGGCGCAGGGTGATGTCCGGCTCGCTCCAGGCGAGAACCGCGCCCGTGGTGCCGTCCACCACGAGACTGGTGTCCTCGATGAGATAACCGAGGCGTATCAGGCGGTCCGCCTTCGCGGGGAGTTCGTCGGCGGTGAAGTCGTCGGGGCGCTCGTCCGCGTAGTAGTCGGCGAGGGCCGGCAGCGGCACCTCCGTGTCCAGCTGGAAGAGGAAGCCGTCCTCGGGCAGGCCCGTCTCGCGCAGGAAGCGGCGGGTCGGCTCGTGCACGAGCGCGGGCGGGAAGTCGACGTCCTCGAAGCGCATGATCGCGCCCGCGCCGAACTCCTCGTCCAGCAGCCGCTTGGGCAAGTCGAGGACCAGGCCCTCGCCGGGGCCCGCGATCCGGGCGAGGGGGCGGATCAGGGCGGCCATCCGCCAGTAGTGCGCCACCGCGTCACCCGCGTCCGCCTCGAAGACCGCGGCGAGCGACTCGGACGCCTCGGTGACCGCCTTCGGGCCGAACCGGCCTTCGTAGGACGCGAACTGCCCACGGGACGCCGTCAGTTCCTCCGTCGCCGCGGCGAAGCGCAGCAGCGCCTCCAGGGAGGGTGCCAGGGGCGAGAGGTCCATGAGGGAAGGCTTGGAGTGGAAGTAGGTCGTGCCGACCCGTCCCGTCGCCCCGTCCAGGACGATCGACTCCAGGTCCCGGTCGAAGGTCCGCAGGGCCCCTATGACCAGCTGGTCCTGGAGCTCCGCGGCGAGTCTGTCGGCGTCGCCGGCCAGGTCCGCGACCCTGCGCAGCCCGTGCTCCCGCAGTGCGCCGAACCCCAGCAGCGCGCTGTCGGACGGCAGCCCGGGCCCCGTCAGCCGCTGGCGCGTACCCGCGTGTGTGACGTACGGATTCAGCTCGTCCTCTGTCAGCGTGATCGCGCCGACGACATCGGTGTCAGTCGTGCTCATGGCTCCCCCGCGCATGTGAACGCATATGTGCTTCCCGCGGGTAACACGCCGCCGCCCAGCGGCCGTTCCCCACTGACCAGAACCATACGCCGCCCCACTGACAACGCCGGAAACCCGCAGGCACGCACGGCGTACAGCCCGGAAACGCGCGGGTTCAAGCCATCCGCGGCCACGCACCGCCGTCGGCCGGGCTCAGGTCAGGTACACGCCGCCCAGGACGACCGCCAAGGCCGCCACGAAGAACACCAGGACCCAGATCATCAGCTTCCCGACGCTGGGCGGGGGTTCGTAGCGGGGCTGTTCGGGATCGCCGGCCAGGGTGGGCTCGGGTGATTCGGGGCTCATCGGCTCAGGGGTACTCATGACGGCGTCACCACCGCGGCTTGGGGGCGGATCGGGAGGCGGTTGACCGGGCGGCCGGTCGCCGCGCGTACGGCGGACGCGACGGCCGCCGGGGAGGTCACCACCGGCACCGCGCTGGCCGCCTTCGCGCCGAAGGGGGCGACGACGTCGCGCTCCTCGACGAGTTTGACGATGCGGATGTCGGGGGCGTCCAGGGCGGTCGGGAGGGCATAGCCGGTGAGGTCGGGGTGGCGGACCAGGCCGCGCGCGGTGCGCAGGTTCTCCGTGAGCGCGGCGCCGACGCCCTGGGTGACGCCCGCCTCGATACGGGCCGCCAGCTGCGCCGGGTTGAGGATCCGGCCCACGTCCTGGGCGAGCGCCAGCTCCACCACCCGTACCGAACCGAGCTCGATGTCCACGTCGACCACCGCGCGGATCGCGCAGAAGGCGAGGCCCACGAAGGCGTCGCCCTGCCCGGCCGCGTCCAGCGGTTCCGTCGGGTGCGGGCGGCACTGCGCGGTCGCCCACAGCTCCTTGCCGTCCATCGCCTCGGTGACGGTGGTCGAGAGCACGCCGTCGTACGAGGTGATCTTGCCGTCCGTGATCTGGAGGAGCTCGGTGGACATGCCGAACTTGTGCGCCAGAGGCTGCAGCAGCTGCGTACGGACCATCTTCGCGGCGCGTTCGACCGCTCCGCCCGACACCCAGGTGTGGCGGCCCCGGCAGCTCGGGCCCGCGGGCGGCTGGTCGGTGTCGACCGGTGCCACGTGCACCTCGTCGATGCCGAGCGTCTCCTGGACGATCTGCCGGGCCAGCGTGGTGAAGCCCTGGCCGGTCTCGACGGCGGCGCACAGGACCGTGGCGACGCCGTCGTGGACCTTGACCGTGGCCGTGGAGACCTCGTCCGCGCCCTCGGCGCCGAGCATGTGGACCATGCCGAGGCCGTAGCCGACCCCGCGGCGTACGGCGCCGGGTTCGCCCGCGCCCTCGGGGCCGCCCGGGAGCAGCCACTCGTCCTCGGGGGTGTCCTTGGGGAGCGCGGGGAGCGGGTAGTCCCTTACGGCCTGCAGGAGTTCGGCGACCGGGGCCGGGCAGGTCACCGTCTGGCCGGTCGGCAGGACGTCACCCGTGGCCATCGCGTTCTGCAGGCGCAGCTCGGCGGGGTCGAGGGCGAGCTTCTTGGCCAGCTTGTCCATCTGCGCCTCGTAGGCGGCGCAGACCTGCATGGCGCCCTCGCCGCGTACATGGCCGGAGGGCGGGTTGTTGGTGCGGACGGCCCAGCCCTCGATGAAGGCGTTCGGGACGACATAGGGACCGCAGGCGAAGGAGACCGCGGCGGCCAGCGACTCGGAGGACGTGTCGGCGTACGCGCCCGCGTCCAGCAGGATCTGTGCCTCGACCTTCACCAGCTTGCCGTCGGTGTCGGCGTGGTGGCGGTAGCGCAGGAGTGTCGGGTGCCGGTGGGCGTGGCCGAGGAAGGACTCCTCGCGTGTCGCGGTGAACTTCACCGGGCAGCCGGTCTGCAACGCGAGCAGGCCGAGCGGGAGTTGGAAGCCCTGGTCCTCGCGGTCGGCGGTGGCGCCGGGCACTCCGGTGACGACGATCTTCACGCGCTCGGGCTCCAGGCCGTAGCAGGCGGCGGCGGTGTCGCGGTCGGCGTGCGGGTCGGTGGAGCCGATGTAGAGCTCGACCCCGCCGTCCGGGCGGGGCACGGCGAGACCGGCCTCGGCGCCGATCGGGGCCGGGTCCTGGCGGCCGATGCGGTACAGGCCCTCGACGACGATCTCGCCGACCGCGTCCGGGTCGCCGTGGCGCAGCGGGATGTGCCGGATCAGGTTTCCGTCGGGGTGCAGGGGTTCGGCCTCGAAGGCCTGCTCCGGGTCGGTCACCGGATCGAGTACTTCGTACTCGACGATGACGGCCGCGGCGGCCATCCGCGCGGTGTCCGGGTGGTCGGCGGCGACGGCCGCGATGGGCTCCCCGTGGTGGCGTACGACCTCGGAGGCGAACACCGGGCGGTCCGCCCTGCCGCGGCCGTGCAGCGCGGCGCCGGGTACGTCCTCATGGGTGATGACCGCCCGGACGCCGGGCATCTCGCGCGCGTGGCTGGTGTCGATGGACACAATGCGCGCGTGCGGGTGCGGGGACCTGAGCACGGCCGCCCACAGCAGGCCCTCGGCCCACAGGTCGGCCGCGTACGGGAAGGTGCCCTCCGTCTTGGCGCGGGCCTCCGCGGTGGGCAGCGACACGCCGAGCCCGTGCGGCAGCGGCTCGGGGCCGGTCTCGGGTGCCGCGGCAGTCGCGGTCACGGTCTCGTTGCTCACGCCTGGCCTCCGTCCTGGCCGTACGGCTGCTCATGCGGCGCCTGCGAGTCGTACGCGGAAGGGTCGTCGTACGGAGAAGGGTCGCCGTACGGAGAAGCGGCCCCGTACGGAGAAGGGGCCCCGTACGGTGCGGAGTCCTCGTACACCGACGGGGGCGAGCCGGGCGACACGCCCGAGGCTCCGAACGCCGACGGGTTGACGCCGCCCGCGCCGGGACCCGCCTGGTGCGGGATGCGCACCTCGTCCGCGTCCGGCGCGGCCTCGGCGGCGGCCGCGCTGTGCGCCTCGCGTTCGGCGACGACCTCGCGTACGGCGTCCAGGACCCCGCGGTAGCCGGAGCAGCGGCACAGGTTGCCGCACAGCGCCTGGCGGGTCTCCAGCTCAGTGGGGGCCGGGTTGCCCTCGAGGAGGTCGTGCACGGTCATGGCCATGCCGGGGATGCAGAAACCGCACTGCACGGCGCCGCACTTGGCGAGCGCGCGCTGTACGTCCGAGGGCTGTCCGTCGGCGGCCAGGCCTTCGACCGTACGCACCTCGCTGCTCGCGGCGGTGACGCCGGGCACCAGGCAGGACGCCACGAGCCGCCCGTCCACCTGGACGTTGCAGGCTCCGCACTCGCCCTGCGAGCAGCCGTCCTTGGCACCCGCGAGGCCGAGGCGCTCGCGCAGGACGTAGAGCAGCGACTCGCCGATCCAGGCGTCGGTCACGGGGCGGTCTGCGCCGTTGACGCGCAGGACGTAGGAGGCGAGGGGGTGTTCGTCGTGCGGGGGTGCCGGGAACTCGGCGGGGGCTTCCGGCTCGGTGGCGTCGGCCGGGGGAGCATCCGACCCGTGGCGGTCGTCCGACTCGGGGGCTTCAGGGGCTTCCGGGGCCGAAGGCGAGGCGGCGGTCGGGGCCGGGGCGGGGTCCGGTTCGGGCGCGTCCGGGGTCCCGGATGCCCCGACCGTGGCCGGGGCAGGCCCGGCGACCGGCTCAGGAGCCTCGTGAGCGGCCTGTGCGGGCGCCTGGACGGCCTCGGCGGGCGAATCCGCACGCGAGGCCCGTGCGGGCTCCGCGGGGGCGTGAGGGGCCTCAGGGGCCTGCGGGTCCACGGTCCGTGGCGCGGCGGACCACGGCTGCCCGATGGTCTCCGTCGTGGCCCAGGGCGCGGCCGCGCCGCCCGGGAGCGTGGCGGGCGGGGTGCCGCCCCACTGCTCGACCAGCGCCGACGTGGTGAACTCGCCCGATTCGTCCGGAAGGTCGCCTCCGGCGACCGGAATCGACCACTGCCCGGTGACATCGTGACCCGACACGCCGGTCTCGCCGGTCTCGTGGTGCCCGGTGGAGGCGCCTTCCCTGGCGGCCTCCCCGAAGTCCCACTGCCCGGTGGCGCCCGGGTGGTACGAGAACCCGTCGTGCGCGGTCTGGCGACGCGCGGCCTGGTGAAGACCGGCTTGCTGATGCCCGGTGTCGAGGTACCCGGTGTCGTGATGCGTGGCGTCGTGATGCGTGGCGTCCTGGTGTCCGGCGTTGGGATCCGGCCACTGGACCGCCTCGGCCGGCACGTTCCACGTGCCCGCGACCCCGGGCTCGGCCGCCGGGGGCGCCACGGCGATCTGCGGGGGCACATAGCTGTGGCCGGGCGCCGCGAGCGGGCTTTCACGCTCCGCCAGAAGGGCCTCGATGCCGCCCTCGGGAAGCTTGACGAAGGCGGTGGCGCCGTCGTCGTAGTCACCCTGAGGGAGGGGGTCCCACCGGCCGCTGCTGCGCTGCGGAGTGCCCTCTCCGTGCTGGTCGTCGGTCACGACAGTGCCCTCCCCAGTGCTCGTCGGGCCAGCGCGGCGACGGTGCGCCGCAGGTGCAGTACGGCGGGCGGAAGCTGTTGTACGGAGCCGTCCTCGGCGGGGACGGGGTCGGGGATACAGGCCGCGGCGACGTACTCCCCGAAGGCGTTGAGCGCCTCCGGCACGATCGCGCGGTTGTTGTCCCAGTCGATCAGCTGGGCGACCCACGCCTCCGCGTCCAGGGGCCGCAGCGGCATCGGCGCTATGGCGCCGACGGCGCACCGCACGCCACGCCGGGCCGGGTCGAGAACGAGTGCCACGGACGCGATGGAGCGCCCGGGTCCGGTGCGTCCGGTCGCCTTCAGGAAGACCTGCGGCGCGTGCAGCAGTGGCACGCGCACGTAGCCGATGAGTTCGCCGCCGCGGAGCATCTCCATGCCCGCGAGCAGGTGCGACACCGGGATCTCCCGGCGGGCCCCGCCCTGGCCCGCGATGATCAGCGTGGCCTCCAAGGCGGCCAGTACGGGCAGCGCGTCCCCGGTGGGCGAGGCCGAGGCGATGTTGCCGCCCAGGGTGCCCGCGTTACGGATCTGCGGCGGCCCGGCCGCGCGCGCGGCGGCGGCGAGCGCGGGAATGAGGGCCGCGAAGTCGGGGCGCCCCATGCGCGCATGGGTGAGGCCGGCGCCGAGCAGCGCATGGCCGTCCTGGTACTGCCAGCCGCGGATCTCGCTGATCCGGCCGAGGCCGACAAGCGCGGCGGGCCGCAGCTGTCCGGAGTTGACGGCGACCATGAGATCGGTGCCGCCGGCCACGGGAACGGCGGCGGGCATGGCGGCCAGCGCCGCCACTGCCTCGTCCAGCGAGGCGGGCAGCGTCACGGCCTGCGCCGCCTGCGGTGCGTGCGTGGTCAAAACCGGCTGCCCCTTCCCGCTGCCCCACCTGGTCCCACCTGTGTTGCGCGTACGGTACGTGCTGACAGGGCGGACGTGGCAACTCTGGCACATCTTCCCCGGCCCCCGACGCGGGGGTCCGCTAGGAGGCATTCGCCCCCTCACCAGGGAGATGGTCCGTTTTCGTACGACATCGCCGGTCAGTGCGAATTGCCACCCTTCGGTGATCCTTGGGCGCCTTTTGCCTTGTGGGGACACGGTGCCAGGGCGAACGGGCCGGGACACGCCGGTAGGGCGTCGCCTCACACGTTTGGGGGCGCCCCCTCGATCGGGCGTCCGAGCACGCCCGGTCGCCGTTGCCACGGAAGGGGCCCGGTAGGCGGGCGATAGGCCACCCCCAGGGCGTCAAGTCGCCTGTAGTGGGCGGTCATCCGCCGCTCGAAGTCCGCGAAGTCCCGCTCGGCCGGGGCGGGCAGAGCGCTCCAGGCGACCTCGGCGAAGGCCGCGAGCCGCGGGTACGCCTGGTAGTCCACGCGCGCGAAATCCTCCATCACCTCGGTCCACACGTTCGCCTGAGTGCCCAGCACATGCCGTGCCTCCGATTCGGTGAGCTCGGGTGGAACGGGCTCGAAGCGGTAGACGTCCTCCAGGGTGCGGACGTATCCGATGGGCACCGGCTCGTCCGGGCCCGCGGCCTGACGGTGGTCCAAGTACACCTGCTGCTCGGGGCACATGACGACGTCGTGACCGGCCCGGGCGGCCGTGACGCCGCCGCCGTAGCCGCGCCACGACGAGACGGCGGCGCCATCCGCAAGCCCACCTTCCAGAATCTCGTCCCAGCCGATCAGCCGACGCCCGTGCGCGGAGAGCCAGTTGTCGAAGTGCCGGATGAACCACGACTGCAACTCGTCCTCGTCCGCGAGCCCCAGTTCCTTGATACGCGCCTGCGCGGCGGGCGACTGCTTCCACTGGTCCTTGGCGCACTCGTCGCCGCCGATGTGGAAGAAGTGCGAGAACGGGGCGGCGTCCGCCGGGAACAGGTCGAGGAGTTCCTCGAACACCCCCTCGTAGAAGCGCAGGGTGTTGTCAGTGGGGGCGAGTACGTTTTTGGAGACGCCCCAGGTGTCCCAGACGGAGAGGGAGGTGGCGCCTTCCATGGTTGCGGCGATGACGTCGGTGTTGCCCAGTTCCGGATACGCGGCGATGGCGGCCTGGCTGTGCCCCGGGATGTCTATCTCCGGGACGACGCTGATATGCCGCTCGGCCGCGTACGCGACGATCTCGCGGATGTCGTCCTGCGTGTAGAACCCCCCGTGCGGCTTCTCCTCCCACAGGGGTGAGGCGCGATGACCGAATTTCGTGCGCGCCCGCCAGGATCCGACCTCCGTCAGCTTCGGGTAGCGCTTGATCTGGACACGCCAGCCTTGGTCGTCGGTGAGGTGGAAGTGGAAGACGTTGAGTTTGTGGGCGGCCAGCAGGTCGAGATGGCGCAGGACGCCGTCCTTGGGCATGAAGTGCCGGGAGACGTCGAGCATGAGTCCGCGCCAGCGGAATCGGGGGGCGTCCTCGATGATCTGGCTCGGGATTCCGTAGGTCGTTCCCGGCCGGACGGGGGCACGGCGGAAGGCGTCGGGCCCGAGGAGCTGGCGCAGTGTCTGCGCGCCCCAGAACACCCCGGCCGCGCTGCCGCCCCGGATCTCGACGCCCCAGTTGACGACGGCGCTGAGCTTGTACGCCTCCGGCTCCAGGGTGTCGTCGAGGAGCAGCCGTACGGCGTTGCGGGCGTCCTGCGGCCCTGGTGGCAGCGGCAGGCCGAGCGCCGCGCCGAGCGCGGCGCGCAGCCAGCGCTCCACGGTGCCCGTGCCGGGCGCGGCCCACAGGGTGGTGTCCGCTTCGAACATGACCCCGCAGCGCATGGGTCCCTCGACGGCGCGGGGCGCCGGAATCACATCGGTCACGTCAGTCCTTTACCGCTCCGGCGAGGCCGGAGACCAGTCGTCGCTGTACGAGTACGAAGAAGATCAGCACCGGAATCGTCATCACCGTGGACGCCGCCATCACGCCTCCCCAGTCCGGAACGTCGGGCTTGCAGAAGACCAGGAGAGCCATCGGCAAGGTGGACTGCGAGGTGTCGCTGATGATGAAGGACTTGGCGAACAGGAAGTCGTTCCAGGCCGAGATGAAGGAAAAGACACTCGTGGCCACCAACCCCGGGAAGACGAGCGGAAAAGGATCTGCCAGAGGAATCGCGCACGGCTCGCCCCGTCGATGTACGCGGCCTCCTCCAGCGCCTCCGGAACGGCCTTCACAAACCCCCTCGACATCCAGATCGCGAACGGCAGCGAGAAGGCGATGTGGGGCAGGATCAGCGAGCCCAGCGTGTTCAGCTGACCGAAGTCCCGCATGAGGAAGAAGAGGGGGATCGTCAGCGCCTCCACGGGCACCATCTGCGCGACCAGGAACATGATCAACAGGGTGGTCCGGAAACGGAAGCGGAATCGTGTGACCGCCGTCGCCGCGAGAAACGCGATCAGCGCCGAGACGACGACCACGGTGCCGGCCACCGCCAGGCTGTTGAGGAAGTAACAGCCGAATTCCCGCTGCCCGAAGACGCGCCGGAAGGAATCCAGGGAGGGCGAAAGCGTCCACGGCCGGGGCTCGGTCGACTCGATCTCTCCGGCCGGTTTGAAGCCGCTGAGCACCATCCAGCAGAGGGGAAAGGCGACGACCACGGCGATCAACAGCGCGGACGCTTCGGCGGCGAGCCGCCACGGACGCCGGGGACGCCGGGGACGCCGGGGACGCCGTACGAAGCCGGGTACAAGACTCACAGTTCCTCCCCCTGTCTGCGCAGCCGTCGCAAATACACCAGCGTGACCGCGAGCAGGATCACCAGCATCACCACGCCGATCGCCGAGCCGAGGCCGTACTGCGAGGAGGCGAACGCCTTCTGGCAGGCGTACACATTCAGCACGAGGTTCTGGCCGGCGATGCCGCCGCCGTTCGTCATCCGTCCTTTCCGCAGGAGGAGTTGCCGGAGGTCTGGGGAGCGCAGGCGGTGGCGACGACAAGGGCGGCGAGGGCGACGGCCGTTCGGGCAGGGAGCTTCACGGGCAGCACGGGCAGCTTCACAGAGAGCTTCATCGAGCATCCTCCGATGAGAGGGCGTTGCAACATGCGCAATGATGGTTTCGCTCTGCACAACACACCGGACGCTATGGACTACATGAACATGCCCACAAGAGGTCTCAACCACCTTGTGACCGGGCGACGCACCCTGTGCAACGGCAGACGGCGCAAAGGCCCCCGGGGCGCACCAAAACGCGCCCAGGGGGCCTTGCGATCGTCAGGCCGGCGGACTCGTGCCCGCGCCCGTGCCCGCTACTTGTCCAAACTTGCCTTACTTGTCCTGGCCGCCCTTGCCCTTGTCGCCGCCGGCGCCCATGGACTCGTAGATCTCCTTGCACATGGGACACACCGGGTACTTCTTCGGGTCGCGGCCCGGGACCCACACCTTGCCGCAGAGGGCCACGACGGGCGTGCCGTCGAGGGCGCTCGCCATGATCTTGTCCTTCTGGACATAGTGGGCGAAGCGCTCGTGGTCCCCGTCGCCGTGCGACACCTGCGGCGTCGGCTCCACGAGGGTTCCCGTCCCAGTGCCTCGCTGGGGCTGGGTCTCAGGCTCAAGAGTGCTCATAAGCGCCAAGGGTACTGAAGGTCACAGACATCAGTTGAGCGAAGGGTCGTCCGGGTACGTCGCCACCATCGCCAGTTCGCTGCGCTGGCGGCGCAGGACCTCGCGCCAGAGGCGTTCCGGGGACGGGGAGGAGACGTCTCCCGGTTCGGATTCCACCACGTACCAGGCGCCCTCGGTCAGCTCGTCCTCCAGCTGGCCCGGGCCCCAGCCCGCGTACCCGGCGAAGATTCTCAGGGAGCCCAGGGCCGAGGCGAGGAGTTCCGGCGGGGCCTCCAGGTCGACCAGGCCGATCGCACCGTGCACGCGCCGCCATCCGAGGGGTGCGCGCTCCTCGGACGCGACGCCGCCCGGGATCACCGCGACGCCCAGTGCCGAGTCCAGCGACACCGGGCCGCCCTGGAAGACGACACCGGGTTCCCCGGCCAGGTCCGCCCAGGCCTCCAGGATGTCGCTGACGCCCACCGGGGTCGGCCGGTTGAGGACGACACCGAGCGAGCCCTCCTCGTCGTGGTCGAGGAGCAGCACTACCGCGCGATCGAAGTTCGGGTCCGCCAGGGCGGGTGTGGCCACGAGCAGCCGCCCTGTGAGCGAGGACACCTCGGTCATGCCAGACATGATCCCGCATCTTCCCCGCGTAGGGGGACCCAATACCCGTACCCGGGTGAATGCAGCCCACGGCGCAGAGAAGCGCCCCCCGCGCACAGCGCCATCGGTGACCCCGTGTGCCCGATTCCAAACGGTTCGTGTTGTGGCAAAGCTATGACGTGGCTGAGTGGTACTCGGGCTTACTTAAGGGGGGTGGGCGGCGATTACCCTTGCTCTTCGGCTCCCGCCCAACAGGTCTGCCGATGCTCACTCCTGCCCAACTCATCGGAACGCGAGATACATGACCGTCAACGGCTCTGACGATGTACTGCTTGTCCACGGCGGAACCCCGCTCGAGGGCGAGATCCGTGTCCGCGGTGCGAAGAATCTCGTACCGAAGGCCATGGTCGCCGCCCTGCTGGGCAGCGAGCCGAGCCGGCTGCGCAATGTCCCCGACATTCGCGACGTGCGCGTCGTACGCGGACTGCTGCAACTGCACGGCGTGACGGTCCGTCCGGGTGAGGAGCCGGGCGAGCTGGTGCTGGACCCCTCGCACGTGGAGAGCGCGAACGTCGCCGACATCGATGCCCACGCGGGCTCGTCGCGCATCCCGATCCTCTTCTGCGGCCCGCTGCTGCACCGTCTGGGGCACGCGTTCATCCCGGGTCTCGGCGGCTGCGACATCGGTGGCCGTCCCATCGACTTCCACTTCGAGGTGCTGCGGCAGTTCGGCGCGAAGATCGAGAAGCGGGAGGACGGCCAGTACCTGGAGGCTCCGCACCGGCTGCGCGGCACCAAGATCCAGCTGCCGTACCCGTCCGTCGGCGCGACCGAGCAGGTGCTGCTGACGGCGGTGCTCGCGGAGGGCGTCACCGAGCTGTCCAACGCGGCCGTGGAGCCCGAGATCGAGGACCTCATCTGCGTACTGCAGAAGATGGGCGCGATCATCGCCATGGACACCGACCGGACGATCCGCATCACCGGTGTGGACTCGCTCGGCGGCTACACCCACGCGGCTCTTCCGGACCGCCTGGAAGCCGCCTCCTGGGCTTCCGCGGCGCTGGCGACCGAGGGCAACATCTACGTCCGCGGCGCCCAGCAGCGCTCGATGATGACCTTCCTGAACACCTACCGCAAGGTGGGCGGGGCGTTCGAGATCGACGACGAGGGCATCCGCTTCTGGCACCCGGGCTCGCAGCTGAAGTCCATCGCCCTGGAGACGGACGTCCACCCCGGTTTCCAGACCGACTGGCAGCAGCCGCTGGTGGTCGCCCTGACGCAGGCCACGGGCCTGTCGATCATCCACGAGACGGTGTACGAGTCCCGGCTCGGCTTCACCTCCGCGCTCAACCAGATGGGCGCGCACATCCAGCTCTACCGCGAGTGCCTCGGCGGCTCGAACTGCCGCTTCGGTCAGCGCAACTTCCTGCACTCGGCCGTCGTTTCCGGCCCCACCAAGCTCCAGGGCGCCGACCTGGTCATCCCCGACCTCCGCGGCGGCTTCTCGTACCTGATCGCCGCCCTCGCGGCCCAGGGCACCTCCCGCGTCCACGGCATCGACCTGATCAACCGCGGCTACGAGAACTTCATGGAGAAGCTCGTGGAACTCGGCGCGAAGGTCGAGCTGCCGGGCAAGGCGCTCGGATAGCACAGACAGCACGGCTGTCGCTCGGGGAGCGGCGGTAGGCGTACGTACGACGATGGGGCGGCCCCGGTAAAGGGGGCCGCCCCATTGGCGTTACTGCCGGCGTTGCTGCGGGTCGTGCGCCGTCCCGCAGCACACGAACGCGGCTTACTTGCCCTTGGCCGCTTCCTTGAGCTTGCTGCCCGCGGAGACCTTCACGCTGTAGCCGGCCGGGATCTGGATCGGGTCGCCGGTCTGCGGGTTGCGCGCGGTGCGAGCGGCACGGTGGGTGCGCTCGAAGGTCAGGAAGCCGGGGATGGTGACCTTCTCGTCGCCCTTGGCAACGATCTCGCCGACGGTCTCGGCGAACGCGGCCAGAACGGCGTCGGCGTCCTTGCGGGTCACCTCGGCGCGGTCGGCCAGCGCGGCCACCAGCTCACTGCGGTTCATGTTGTTACTCCCGTGTTCTTCTTGCCGTTGAGGCGTGCCACGCGGCGGAGCCGCATGCTGAATGCGGCGAAGCCGATGCTGCCAGGGCCCTCGGTCGGTCCCCGGACCCGGGTCCGTAGCCAGACCCTCGCGCCCGAAGACGCATCCTGCCCCCACCTGCGGCGGGAAAGCCAATCCGGCACCCCTGGGAGTCACACGAACACCCTTGGGAGTCACACGAAAAGCGCCACTGCCTCAGTGTGGTGACGCTCCGTCCGCTCCCGGCAGCGGACCGCAGGGCCTGGGAGGCCTGAGCCTGGCCGCCACCCTAGAGGGCGGCCAGGGACCCCGCATCCCGCGACGCGCCGACACACGGGCACCGTGGCGATCGTCACAGCAAGTCACACCACGCAAAGCGCCGACCGGCATCACCCGAGCCGATGCGGGGGTCCGGGGGCGCCGGCCCCAGGCGATGCCCGCACCGACCCCGGGTTCCTACTCGACCGCCGCCGACGCCCCCGCCGCCTTCGCCGCGGAGCGCACCGCTCCGGCGACCGCGCCCGCGACCTTGTCGTTGAAGACGCTCGGGATGATGTAGTTCGCGTTGAGCTCGTCCTCGGTCACCACGTCCGCGAGGGCGGTCGCGGCAGCCAGCATCATCTCCGTGTTGACCGTGCGGGACTGGGCGTCCAGGAGACCGCGGAAGACGCCCGGGAAGACCAGGACGTTGTTGATCTGGTTGGGGAAGTCCGAGCGGCCGGTGGCGACAACTGCCGCCGTCTGGCGGGCGATTGCCGGGTCGACCTCGGGGTCGGGGTTCGCGAGCGCGAACACGATGGCGTCCTCGGCCATGGCGGCCACGTCGTCGCCGTCGAGCACGTTCGGGGCGGAGACGCCGATGAACACGTCGGCGCCGCGCACGGCCTCCTTCAACGTGCCCGTGAGGCCCTCGAGGTTGGTGTTGTCGGCGATCCAACGCAGTGGCGAATCGGAGGCGGCGTCGACGAGGTCCGCGCGGTCCGCGTGCACGACGCCCTGGATGTCGGCGACGACGGCGTTCTTGACGCCCGCGGCGATCAGCAGCTTGAGGATGGCGGTACCGGCCGCACCCGCGCCGGACATGACGACACGGATGTCACCGATGTCCTTGCCCGCCACCCGCAGGGCGTTGGTGAGGGCCGCGAGGACGACGATCGCGGTGCCGTGCTGGTCGTCGTGGAAGACGGGGATGTCGAGGGCCTCGCGCAGCCGGGCCTCGATCTCGAAGCAGCGCGGCGCGGAGATGTCCTCGAGGTTGATGCCCGCGAAGCCGGGGGCGATGGCCTTCACGATCTCGACGATCGCGTCGGTGTCCTGGGTGTCCAGGCACAGCGGCCAGGCGTCGATGCCGGCGAACCGCTTGAACAGGGCCGCCTTGCCCTCCATGACCGGCAGGGCGGCCATGGGACCGATGTTCCCGAGCCCGAGCACGGCGGAGCCGTCCGTCACGACCGCAACGGAGTTGCGCTTGATGGTGAGGCGGCGGGCGTCCTCGGGGTTCTCGGCGATCGCCATGCACACGCGGGCCACGCCCGGGGTGTAGATCATGGAGAGGTCGTCACGGTTGCGGATCGGGTGCTTGGACTGCATCTCGATCTTGCCGCCGAGGTGCATGAGGAACGTCCGGTCGGAGACCTTGCCGAGAGTCACGCCCTCGATGTGGCGCAGCTGCTCGACGATCTCGTCGGCGTGCGCGGTGGAGGTCGCCGCGATGGTGACGTCGATCCGGAGCTTCTCGTGGCCGGAAGCGGTGACGTCGAGGCCGGTGACCGAGCCTCCGTGGGACTCGACGGCCGTGGTGAGCTGGGAGACCGCGGTTCCGCTCGCGGGTACCTCCAGCCGGACCGTCATCGAGTAGGAGACGCTGGGCGCCGTTGCCATGGCCGACTTCCTCTGCTTTCACCGTGACGCTTGGTTTGCCGTCCGATCGTCGCACCTACCGCGGAGTACGTGGTAGCCGCCCCGGGTTGCGAACGTTTTGTTCTCAAGGCGTTCGGAGGCATTCGCAAAAAAATGAGGTCCACGTCACAAGGTGACGTGGACCTCATTCCTTCCCTCACACGTTCAATGACACCGACCCGCCATGCTCGCCTCGCGGCAAGTGGTCGCTCGTGGCGACGAAGGTTGGGCCCGGGGGCTTGGATCGGGCCGGTGTCACATCCAAGGTAACAAACGATCCCCGTAAGGCAATTCCCACCCCGAGAGTTCATTTTCGGCGAGGCGAGCGGGGCCAGACGGGTGGGCGGCCGGGGAAACACCGCCCCGTGTCAGTCCCGAAGCAGGTCCGGCACCCCGTTCGCATCCGGTTGGTCCCGCTCCCCCGACACCACGGTCAGCTGCTGGGTGGCCCGGGTCAGCGCCACGTACAGCACCCGCAGCCCCGCCGGCGACTCGTCCGCGATCTCCGCGGGCGAGACGACCACCGTCGCGTCGTACTCCAGTCCCTTCGCCTCCAGGCTGCCCAGCGCCACCGCCCGGTCGCCGAGCCCGGCGAGCCAGCGGGCGGCCTCCTCGCGCCGGTTCATGGCCACCACGACGCCCACGGTGCCGTCCACGCGGTCCAGGAGACGCGCGGCCTCGGCGCGTACGGTCCCCGCGAGCGAGTCCCGTACGACGGCGCTGTGTCCGTTGTTGGTCGCGGCGCCGTGTCCGTTGTTCGTCGCGGCGCCGTGCCCCTTGTTCGTCGCCACGAAGCGCGGCTCGACGCCGGTGGACCGTACGGCGGACGGGGACTCGGAGCCGGGCATGGCGAGGGCGAGGACCTTGGCGGCGAGCTCGGCGATCTCGGAGGGGTTGCGGTAGTTGACGGTGAGGTTGAAGCGGCGCCGGGGACGGGTCCCCAGGGCCTCGTCACGGGCCTCGGCGGCCTCGTCGGGGTCGGACCACGAGGACTGCGCCGGGTCGCCGACGACGGTCCAGGTGGCGTGCCGCCCGCGCCTGCCCACCATGCGCCACTGCATGGGCGTGAGGTCCTGCGCCTCGTCGACGATGACGTGCGCGTACTCGGTGCGCTCCTGCGCCAGCCGCTCGGCCCGCTCGCGCTGCGACTCCTCGCGTACGGGCATGAGCTCCTCGAGGCCGCTGAGCTGGTCCAGCGGGTCCAGCTCGCGCCGCTTCCTGGGCCGGGCGGGCACCCCCAGGATCGCCTGGAGCTCGTCCAGCATCGCCACGTCGTGCACGGACAGCCCGTCCCGCTTGAGCGAGCGCGCGACCCGCCGTACCTCGCCGGGGTTGAGAATGCGCCGCGCCCAGCGTCCGAGCCGCCGCTCGTCGGCCATGGCGGCCAGGACGCCCCGCGGGGTCAGCTCCGGCCACCACGCGTTCAGGAACTCGATGAAGCTGTCCTCGGAGGCGACGTCCTCGTCGAACGACGACCGCAGCTCCGCGGCCAGCTCCGGGTCCGTGTGCCGCGTACCGGCCCCGGACTGCGCCCACAGCGCGTCCAGCAGGAGCTTGCGGGCGCGCGGGCGCAGCAGGTTCACCGGCGCGGTGCCGCTCAGCGCGTTGCGCTTGATCCGGTCCAGCTCGGCGGCCTCCAGCTCCAGCCGCCGCCCGAAGGCGACGACACGGAGGCGGGTGGGCACTGTCGCCGGGCCTCGCGGCTCGTCCTCGTCGCCGAAGGCGAGCCGGCCGGCGCCGTTGCCGAAGGCGAGCTGCCCGGTGCCGTCACCGAAGGTGAGCTGCTCGACATCGCCGCCGGGAGCGGGCTGCTCGGGGCTGTCACCGGCGGCGAGCCGCTCGGCACCGCCCGTCCGTGAACCGCCCGTCCGTGAGCCGCCCGTCCGTGAGCCGTCTGCCGGCGCGGCACCGTCCCGCGCGGAGCGTGCGGACCTGGGGTTCGGCGCCGGTTCCAGGGCGCCCCGCGCCGCCTTCCGGAGCACCTTCAGCATCCGGTACGAGCCCTTGGCGCGGGCCACGGCCGGGGAGTCGTACAGGGTGGCCTCCGCGCCGTCGACGAGGGAGCCGATGGCGCGGATGGCGACCTGGCCCTCCTCGCCGAGGGAGGGCAGCACGCCCTCGGTGTAGGCGACCAGCAAGGGGGTGGGCGAGACGATCAGGATGCCGCCCGCGTAGCGGCGGCGGTCCTGGTAGAGGAGGTAGGCGGCCCGGTGCAGGGCCACGGCCGTCTTGCCGGTGCCGGGGCCGCCCTCCACGTACGTCACCGACGCGGCGGGGGCGCGGATCACCAGGTCCTGTTCGGCCTGGATGGACGCCACGATGTCGCGCATGGTGTGGCTGCGGGCCTGGCCGAGCGCGGCCATCAGGGCGCCGTCGCCGATCACCGGGAGTTCACGGCCGTCGAGGGTGGCCTTGAGCTCGGGGCGCATCAGGTCGTCCTCGACGCCGAGGACCTTGCGGCCCTTGGAGCGGATGACCCGGCGGCGTACGACCCTGCCGGGGTCGACGGGTGTCGAGCGGTAGAAGGGTGCCGCGGCGGGCGCCCGCCAGTCGATGACCAGCGGCGCGTACTCCGCGTCGAGCACCCCGATCCGGCCGATGTGGAGCGTCTCGGCGATGGAGGCGTGTTGGCCGGTCTCGTCCGTCCGTACGACACCCTCGGCGGGTTCGACGGCCGTGTACGCGCCGTCGGGCCCCTTCTTGCCGTCCTTCCCGAGCAGCAGGTCGATCCGGCCGAAGAGAAAGTCCTCGAACTCGTTGTTGAGGCGGTTGAGGTGAATTCCCGCCCGGAACACCTGGGCGTCGCGCTCCGCGAGCGCCCCCGGTGTACCGACCTGGCCGCGCTGGGCGGCGTCGTTCATCAAGAACTCCGCCTCGTGGATCTTCTCCTCGAGGCGCCGGTACACCCGGTCCAGATGTTGCTGCTCGACGCTGATCTCACGATCCCGTACGGAATCGTCCTGTGCGGAATCGTGGATCTGGTCGAGCGCGGTTTCCTGCTGAGCCTGAGCGGCCACCGGGCCCCCTTCTGACGTGCTGGGCAGCCGTCAACCGTACGCGAAGGGGGCCCCGTGAGGCTACGTGCGCGCCCTGAGTTCGCTCACGCGTTCACCTCGACGAGCCGCTTCCCGTCGAAGGTCATGACTTCGAAGTGATCGATCTCGCTCGGGGCGAAGGCCGCGCCGCCGTGCACGTAGAGGGGGTTCTTCCCCTCTGCGGCCTTGGCGTTCGCAATGCCGTAACCCCACTTCGGAACCGCCCAGGAGGTCACCGTCTCACGCTCGCCGTTCTTGCCGACGGCGATCAGGGAGCACTTGAGCGGGCCCTTGACGTTCTTGAGCTGAAGGACGGCGTGGGTGCCCCAGTCCTTCTTCTCGATCGCGACGACGGCGTTGACCTTGGTGCTCGGGTCCGTGGCCGACTTCCTGTCCGTCATGACGTCGAAGGCGGCCTTGGCCGGACTGGTCGCCATCGCCACGGGCGGCGACGTACTGCTGTCGCTGCCACCGTTGACCGCCATCACCGTCAGCGGACCGCCGATGATCAGCGCGGCCGCGGCCGCCACCAGGTACATACCGCGTCGGCGCTTGATCGCGCGGCGCTCCGACACCTCGTCGACCAGCCGTTCCGCGAGCCGTGGGCTCGGGCGGAGGGACAGCGACTCGCCGATGGCCGGGGTGCCCTGGGAGGCGGGCAGATCCGCGAGCGCGGCGAGCATCGGTTCCATCCCGGCGAGCTCGTCGAGCTGCTGGCCGCACCACTCGCAGGTGGCGAGATGGCCCTCGAAGGCCGTCGCCTCGGCGTCGTCGAGGATGCCGAGGGCGTAGGCGCCGACGGTCTCGTGGATGTTGTCACCGGGGTTCTGTTGACCTCGTGGTCCCTGCATGGCTCCTGGACCGCCTGTTCCGTATCCCCCGTATGTGTTCATGCCGTCACCCCCCGCTCCTCCAGCGCCAGCTTCATCGACCGCAGGGCGTAGAACACCCGGGAGCGCACGGTGCCGCTGGGGATGCCGAGCGTCTCGGCCGCCTCATTGACCGTACGCCCTTTGAAGTACGTTTCGACCAGAACTTCCCTGTGAGCAGGGGTCAGGTCGTCCAGCGCGTCCGACAGTGTCATCAGCCACAACGCCTTGTCGATCTCGTCCTCCGCGGGGATGACCTCCAGCGGTGACGGGTCCACCTCCTGCGGCCGGGCCTGCCGGCTGCGGTGGCCGTCGATGACGATGCGCCGGGCGACCGTCACCAGCCAGGGTCGTACCGAACCGGTCGCACGATTGAGCTGACCGGCGTTCTTCCAGGCACGGATGAGTGTTTCCTGCACAACGTCCTCGGCACGCTGCCGATCCCCCGCGACCAGCCGCAGCACATACGCCAGCAAAGGACCTGCATGCTCCCGGTACAGCGCGCGCATCAGCTCCTCGTCGGGTTCGCTCGACGAAGCCGACGCAGACGGATTCATGCGATGTCGGGCCCTTGACCTTCGTTCATCAGCCACGGCGGAATCCTTGCGCACGCCTACCTCCGGTGTCCGGGGGATCCCCCAGTCGGTCGCTCATCCCGGGGTACGTGTGTGCGTGCGGATGCGTTCAAAGAGCTGGCACATATTTCTTGATGGAGTTGTGAAGATGTCGTCTTGATCACTGGGCGCGATCGGAAGATCACGTAGGGCTGAGATAAAGCCCGGAAAGTCCCTTCACGCGCGAGCGAGAGCCGCCCGGCGTCGGTGCCGGGCCACGCGCTCCCGGTTGCCGCACACCTCGCTGGAACACCATCGCCGGCGCCGCCCTCGGGAGGTGTCGAGATAGACGATCGGGCAGTTGTCCCCCTCGCACTGCCTGAGACTCGCGCGCGCCGCCGGGTCGGTGAGCAGTTCGAGGGCGTCGCGGGCGATGACGGCGAGCAGCCCGGGGCAGCCGGGCGGGGTGTGCAGCCGGCGCCGCAGCGAACCGTCGTCCGCGCGTACGACCCAGGGGGCGGGCGGGGCGGCGAGCGCGACGGCGTTGACGCGGGCGAGCGCGGCGTCGACGGGTCGCCCGTCCAGTTCACCGCGGACCAACTGGGCGATATCACCGCGTAGTTCGCGGAAGTCCACGAGCCAGGCGGTGTCGGCCGCCGCGAGCGGGGTGCCCGCGGGGACAAGTCCGGAGCGGATGATCCAGGCGCGCAGCTGGTCCACCGAGTCGAGCCGTTCCTCGGGGTGGGTGGTCGCCAGGAGGTCCAGGCAGATCCGCCCGGAGTCGAACCGCAGCTCGTACGAGGCCGCGGCCATGCCCGATGCCATGCCCGATGCCATGCGCCTGTCACCGCCTTGGGGTTACCGCCGTGAGGGGCCGGTAGGGGCCGTACCCCCTACAGTGCATGGCCGCGTGCGTGACCGGAAGACCCGGTACCGACCGGGCCGTGGACGACCGCGTACGGGGGCGCGCGCCCTGAGCCATGTCACCTGTGCCGGGGCGTCGGTTGACTGAGTCCCATGACAGACATCACAGGCCAAGGCCCAGCCATCACGGGCAAAGGCCGGGGGCGGCGTACGACCGCGCCGGCCCGTGCGCTGCTCCTGTACGGAAGGTTCGGCAGGCGTTACATGTCGGCGTACTTGGAGTCGGCGGCAGGGTCGAGCGCGAGCCGGTAGCCGCGCTTGACGACGGTCTGGATGAGCTTGGGCGCGCCGAGTGCCGTACGCAGCCGGGCCATGGCCGTCTCGACGGCGTGCTCGTCCCGCCCGGCTCCCGGCAGCGCGCGCAGCAGTTCGGCGCGCGCAACGACCCAGCCGGGGCGGCGTGACAGAGCCCGCAGGAGCGACATCCCGGCGGGCGGTACGGGCCGCAGCGCCCCGTCGACCATCACGGCGTGTCCGCGGATCTCGACCCGGTGGCCGGCGATCGGCAACGTGCGGGCGCGGCCGGGGAGTTCCTGGCAGAGCAGCTGGACGAGGGGGCCGAGCCGGAAGCGCTCGGGCTGGACGGTGTCGATGCCGTGCGCCTGCAAGGGGAGTGCGGTGACCGGGCCGACGCAGGCGGGCAGGACGTCGTGGTGGAGGGCAGCGAGGAGTTCGGGGAGCAGGCCGCGGTCCTCGGCGCGGGAGAGCAGGGAGGCGGCGGCGGGGGCGCTGGTGAAGGTGAGCGCGTCCAGGCCGCGGGTGACGGTGGCGTCGAGGAGCCGGTCGAGGGGCCCGAGGTCCTCCGGCGGCATCCACCGGTAGACGGGGACCCCCACGACCTCGGCTCCGGCGGCCCGTAGCGACTCCACGAACCCGGGCAGCGGCTCGCCGTGCAGTTGTACGGCGATACGGCGCCCCTCGACGCCCTCCTCCAGGAGCCGGTCGAGCACCTCGGCCATGGACTCGGAGGACGGCGACCACTCCTCGGTCAGCCCCTGGGCCCGTATGGCGCCCTTGACCTTGGGTCCGCGTGCGAGCAGCTCCACTTCGCGCAGCCGCCCGAGCAGGGCCTCGCCGAGCCCCCAGCCGTCGGCGGCCTCGATCCAGCCGCGGAACCCGATGGCGGTGGTGGCCACCACGATGTCCGGCGCCCGGTCGATGAGTTCCTTGGTGGCGGCGAGCAGTTCGCTGTCGTCGGCGAGCGGCACGATACGCAGGGCGGGCGCGTGCTGGACGGCGGCGCCGCGCCGCTGGAGCAGTGCCCCGAGTTCGTCGGCCCGACGCGCGGCCGTCACGCCCACGGTGAACCCCGCGAGGGGGCCGTGGTCCTGCCGGGCCGGCCGCTGCTCTTCGTCGTCCATGGCTCTCGTCTCGCGCTGGGGTCTTTGTGCACCTACGGCTGACCGAGCCTGTCAACGCCCCGTGACAGGCTCGGTTCCGCTTGATGTCACCCGTGTTACGTCAGACCTCGACGTAGCTGAGCTGCGGCTTCGCCTCTGCGGCAGTGGTGGTCCGGGTCTGGGTGGCGGGGCCGCGAAGGTATACGGCCCAGGTGACCAGGAAGCACACCGCGTAGAAGGCGAGGAAGGCCACGAAGGCGCCGGTGCCGGAGCCGTAGGAGAGGAAGGACTGCCGGAAGGCGAGGTTGATGCCGACGCCGCCGAGCGCGCCGACCGCACCGATGAGGCCCATGGAGGCGCCGGACAGCCGCCGCCCGTAGGAGGCAGCTTCCTCCCCTTCCAGTCCCTTGGCGACGGCCTTGGCCTGGAAGATGCCGGGGATCATCTTGTACGTCGAGCCGTTGCCGAGGCCGGTGAGCACGAACAGCGCGATGAACGCGACGGTGAACAGCGGCAGCGACTTCTGGGTGGAGGCGACGACGATGACACCGGTCGCGCCGGCCATGGCGACGAAGTTCCACAGCGTGATGCGGGCGCCGCCGTAGCGGTCGGCGAGCCAGCCGCCCACGGGCCGGATCAGCGAGCCGAGCAGCGGGCCGATGAAGGTGACGTACGCGGCCTGCAGGGGCGTGCGTCCGAACTCGTTCTGCAGCACCTGTCCGAAGGCGAAGCTGTAGCCGATGAACGATCCGAAGGTGCCGATGTAGAGGAAGGACATGATCCAGGTGTGCACGTCCTTCGCGGCGTCCTTGGCGGCGCCGGTGTCGTTCTTCACGGACGCGATGTTGTCCATGTAGACGGCGGCGAGCACGGCGGCGACGACGATGAGCGGGATGTAGATCCCCAGCAGGACCCTCGGACCGCCGTTCGCGCCGATGATCGCGAGCGCCACGAGCTGGATGACGGGCACGCCGATGTTGCCGCCGCCGGCGTTCAGTCCGAGCGCCCAGCCCTTCTTCTTCAGCGGGAAGAAGGCGTTGATGTTGGTCATGCTGGAGGCGAAGTTGCCACCGCCGATACCGGCGAGCAGGCCGACCAGCAGGAAGGTGTTGAACGAGGTCCCGGGCTTCATCACCACGAACGCGGCGACGCTCGGGATGAGCAGCAGGCTCGCCGAGACGATGGTCCAGTTCCGGCCACCGAAGATCGCGACAGCGAAGGTGTACGGCACCCGCACCACCGCCCCGACCAGCGTCACCATCGAGGTGAGCATGAACTTGTCGGCCGGGGTGAGCCCGTACTCGGGCCCCATGAACAGGACCATCACCGACCACATGGTCCAGATCGAGAACCCGATGTGCTCGGAGAGCACGGAGAAGAGCAGATTCCGCCGGGCGACCTTCTCACCCGTCTCTTTCCAGAAGGTCTCGTTCTCCGGATCCCACTCCTGGATCCAGCGGCCTCCCCTGCTCTGTGCGGGGGCTGTACTAGGGGCTGTCATGACGCCTCCACGGTTCTCCGGTGCGGTGCCCAGGTGTCGTACAACGACTGGCTGAGTCCCGAAGGTAGGGAGGACGCGTTTCCGGTCTGTGGCTGTGAGTGACCGGAAAGGAACGTTGCTCTCACGAGAGCGCGGGGGCGACGGTGAGGTGGCGGTGCTCTCCCTGCCCCATTCCCATAAGCTCCTCGTCCGCGGCCGGGAGCCACCCCCCGGCGGGACGCCGCAACCACCCCTCCTCCGACGCCAGTTCCCCCGCGGCGCGTCGAAGCGCATCGATTCCGGGATGCGTCAGCCCCTTGCGCCACACCAGCGACACCGGTGACAGCGGGACGGGGTCGATCAGCGGCCTGCGTACGGTGCCGGGCATGGCCGGGAAGTCCACCACCGCGAGGACGGGGTTCCGCTTCTTGGTCATGATCCGCCGGAACTCCTCGGCGCCGACGGCCACCGGCGCGGGCGGCGCGAGCTCGATGCCGCGCCCCGCGAAAAGCTGACACGCCAGGTCGGTCCACTCCCGCGTCCGCGGATTTCCCGCACCGGCGTACACGGTCTCGCCCGCGAGCGCCTCCAGCGGCACCGCGTCCAGCGCGGCCAGGCGGTGGTCCTCGGGCAGGACCACGGTCATCGGCTCGTACCGTACGGGCTGCTGTTCGAGCCGGGCCCGGACCGCCGGTTCGAGCCCCGCGAACCGCCCGAACGACGCGTCCAGGCGCCCCGCGAGCAGCTCCCCCGCCGCGCCGGTGAGCCCGCTCTCGAAGCGGGCCATCAGCTCGCAGTCGGGGGCGAGCGCGCGGGCCCGATCGAGAACCCGGCCGGAGGCCAGCCCCGGGGAATTGACGTCGACGAGCAGCGGTCGCTCCGGCCCGCCCCCCGCGAACGCGGACAGCAGCGCGTCCTGCGCCTCCAGCACCCGCCGCGCATACGGCAGCAGCCGTTCGCCGTCCACCGTCAGCGCCACCTGCCGGGTCGTCCGCACGAACAGCTCCGCCCCGAGTTCGCGCTCCAGCCGCCGGATGTCCCGGCTCAACGCCTGCTGGGCTACGTACAGCCGGGCGGCGGCCCGCGTGAAGTGCAACTCCTCGGCGACGGCGAGGAAGGCGCGGAGGAGACGGGGGTCGAGATGGTGGTGGAGAGGGGCGGGCATCACGCGAACTTACAACGCAGGTGCGTCAATGGCCACGGAGTAAGTGTTGGACCGTCCACCCCACACCCGGCGACGGTTGATCCATGCCGCAACAGCCCTCCGAGCAGACGTTCCTGCCCCTGCTCACCGTCACCGGCGACAGCCTGGTGATCGCCGACTTCCACCCACGCCGCCAGAAGGCCCCGCACCGCCGGACAACCCCGTATCGCCGGACAACCCCGTACCACCGTCTCTTCGCCGTCCCCGGCGCCCGCGCCTTCACGATCGGGAATCTGCTCGCCCGACTGCCCATGGGCATGTTCAGCGTCAGCGCGGTGATCATGATCGCCGGGTCGCGCGGCTCGTACGCGCTCGCCGGTGCCGTGACGGCGACGGGACTCGCGGCGACCGCGCTGGTCGCCCCCTGGACCGCACGGCTGGTCGACCGCCACGGCCAGGCCCGGATCGCCGTGCCTGCCACGGCCTTCGCCCTGCTGGGAAGCCTGGCGCTGCTGTTGTGCGTGCGCTTCGGGGCGCCGGACTGGACCCTGTTCGCCGCGGAAGCCGCCACGGCCACCACCCCCAACACGGGCGGTATGTCCCGTGCCCGCTGGGCTCACCTCCTCCGGGACGATCCGGCCGCCGCGCACACCGCGAACTCCTTCGAACAGGCCGCGGACGAGCTCTGTTTCATGCTGGGCCCGGTACTGGCGGCCTTCCTGTGCGGCGCGTTCTTCCCGGAGGCGGGCACGCTCGTCGGCGCCGTCCTGCTGATGACCGGCGTCCTCGTCTTCGCCGCCCAGCGCTCGACGGAACCCCCGCCCCACCCACGTACGACGACCTCCAAGTCCCCCGCCCTGGCCCCCGGAATGCCGCCCCTCCTCCTCTGTTTCCTCGCCACCGGCGCCGTGTTCGGCTCGATGGAGGTCGTCACGATCGCATTCGCGGACGCACAGGGCCACCGGTCGGCGGCGGGCGTGGTGCTCGCCCTGCAGGCGGCCGGCTCGTGCACGGCGGGGCTGCTGTACGGGGCACGGAAACCGGCCGGTCCGGCCGCGCGTCGCTATCCGCTGTGCCTCGCCGCCATGACCGTCCTGATGGCCCTGCCCCTGCTCGCGGCCTGGCTGACCGGCTCGCTCCTGGCACTGGCGGGCGCGTTGCTGATCGCCGGAATGGCGACCGCCCCGACCATGGTCACCGGCATGACGCTCCTGCAACAGCGCACGCCCGAGGGCCGGTTGAACGAGGGCATGACCCTCGGGGTGACGGGCCTGCTCGGCGGGATCGCCTGCGGCTCGGCGACCGGGGGCTGGGTGGTCGAACACGTCTCGGCGACGGCGGGGTACGGGGTGCCGGTCGCGGCGGCGGGGACCGCGCTCGCCCTCTCGTTCGCGGGGGCACGACTCACAGGTCAATGACAGCGTCCGCCCCGTCGAACAGCCGCCAATCCCTCTGCCCCAATTCCCGCGCACCCCATTGACGCGTCCACAGCTCCCCCCTACCTTCCCCCGTCGAAGCGCTTCGACGTCACGCATCGAAACGATTCGACGAACGCTGCGTGACGGTCCCGAAATTCATCCAACTCCCTTGGAGGCAATGGATGTTGACGACACAAAGGCGTGTGGTGGCGACGGCGGCGGTGGCCCTGGCGGGCTCCCTGCTGTTGGCGTCCTGCGGCGGCTCGGACAGTGGTTCGTCGGACGGCAAGACGCTGAAGCTGTGGCACTACGAAGGGCCGGACAGCGCGATGGGTGTGGCCTGGAACGAGGCCATCAAGGAGTTCGAGGCGAAACACCCGGGCGTGAAGGTGAAGTTCGAGGAGAAGGGCTTCGAACAGATCCAGAAGACGGCTCCGATGGTCCTGAACTCCAACGACGCGCCCGACATCATGGAGTACAACAAGGGCAACGCGACGGCCGGTCTGCTGTCGAAACAGGGCCTGCTGTCGGACCTGACCGCCGAGGCGACGAAACGCGGCTGGGACAAGAAGCTCAGCGCGGGCGTGCGCACCACCAGCCAGTACGACTCCAACGGGGTCATGGGCTCCGGCAAGTGGTACGGCGTGCCCAACTACGCCGAGTACACGATGGTGTTCTACAACAAGGACCTCTTCAAGAAGTACGGCATCGCGCAGCCCACCACCCTCGACGAGCTCACCGCCGCCATGGACACGTTCGTGGCGAAGGGCATCACCCCACTGGCGAACGCGGGCGCCGAGTACATGGCGCAGCAGTACCTCTACCAGCTGGCGCTGTCCAAGGCCGACCGGTCGTGGGTCGACTCGTACGAGCTCTACAAGGGCAAGACCGACTTCCACGACGCCGCCTGGACGTACGCCGCCGAGACCTTCGCCGACTGGGTGAAGAAGGGCTACATCAGCAAGAAGTCCAGCGGGACGAAGGCCGAGGACGCGGGCGTCTCCTTCATCCAGGGCAAGAGCCCGATCCTGTTCAGCGGCAGCTGGTGGTACGGGCGCTTCAAGACGGAGAACAAGTTCGACTGGGGCACCTTCCTGTGGCCGGGCAGCAACCTCACGCTCGGCTCCGGCGGCAACATCTGGGTCGTCCCCAAGGGCGCCAAGAACAAGGACCTCGCCTACGACTTCATCGACATCACCATGTCGCAGAAGATCCAGAACCTGCTGGGCAACAAGGGCGGCGTCCCGGTGGCCGCCGACACCGCCGCCATCACCGACCCGCAGGCCAAGACCCTCATCGCCGACTTCAACACCCTCTCCGGCAAGGACGGGCTGGCCTTCTACCCCGACTGGCCGGTCGCCGGCTTCTACGACGTCCTCGTCTCCGAGACACAGAAGCTGATCACGGGGAGCGAGAAACCGGACGCCTATCTGAGCGCGCTGCAGTCGGCGTACGACAAGGGCGCGCCGAAGACATGACGGTCACCGTCGAACGGGGACGGGGACGGGGACGGGGCGGCCGGGTCGTCCGCGCGCACCACCGGCACCACGGCCGTACGACGCAACCGCGCCGCCCCCACACCTCCTACGCCCTCTTCCTGCTCCCCGGCGTCCTCGCCTTCCTCGCCGTCATCGTCGTGCCGTTCCTGATGAACACCGGCGTGAGCTTCACCGACTGGCAGGGCGTCGGCTCCCCGAAGTGGTCGGGGCTCGCCAACTACCGCGAGCTGATGGACGACTCCGAGTTCTGGGCGTCCTTCCGGCACAGCCTCTTCATGGTCGTCGCCATGGCCGCCGTACCGACGGTCCTCGGCCTCGTCCTGGCCGCCGCCCTCTTCGACTTCGTCGGCAAGCATTTCGGCACGAAGACCGCCGCCGTCCTGCGCGCCTGCTTCTACCTCCCCCAGGTCCTGCCCATCGCCGTCGCCGGAATCGTCTGGAGCTGGATCCTCGCCCCCGACAACGGCTCCCTCAACGAACTCCTGAAGGCCGTCGGACTCGGGTCCTGGCAGCAGGACTGGCTCGGCGACCCCGACGTCGCCCTCTACAGCGTCATGGGCGTGATGGTGTGGGTGCAGATCGGCTTCCCGCTCGTCATCTTCATGGCGGGGCTGCAACGCGTGGACCCGCAGCTGTACGAGGCGGCGGAGCTGGACGGCGCCGGCTGGTGGCGCCGCTTCTGGCACATCACGCTGCCGCAGATCCGCCCGGAGATCTACGTCGTCCTCCTCTGGTGCACGATCGCCGCGCTCAAGGTGTTCGGCGCGGTGTACGTCCTCACGAAGGGCGGCCCCGGCGGCGCGACCGACGTGCCCTCCTACTTCTCCTTCACCACCTTCTTCGAGAAGACCCAGGTCGGCTACGGCGCCGCGATCTCCACCGTGCTGACCGTGATCATCCTCGTACTCGCCCTGATCGGCCTGAAGCTCCAGACCCGCGCCGAGGACGCCGAGGAAGGACTCCGCGCATGACCGCCGTACGCCGCTACCCCGTCCTCGTGGCCCTGATCATCGCGGCCCTGTTCATGGTGCTGCCCTTCGGCATCGTCGCCATCAACGCGGTCAAGTCCCCCGCCGAGTACTCGTCGAACGGGCCCCTCAGCCTTCCCCACGGCCTCTACCTCGACGGCCTCAAGGACTTCTGGCAGCGCGTCGACTACGGCCAGAAGCTGATCAACTCGATCCTGATCTCCGGCTCGGTGGCGATCGGCGCCGCGATCCTGTCCGTCCTGAACGCGTACGCGATCGGTATCGGCCGTATCAAGGGCCGCACCTGGGTCCTCGCCTTCTTCGTGCTGGCGAACATGCTGCCGCAGGAGGCGCTGGTCTACCCGATCTACTACCTGAGCAAGCAGGCGGGCCTCTACGACACCCGGCTCAGCGTGATCATCGTCTTCACGGTCGTCCAGGCGGCCTTCGGCACGTATCTGCTCTCCTCCGTCCTCGGCCAGTTCCCGCGCGAGATCATCGAGGCCGCCCGGATCGACGGGGCGAACAAGTGGCAGGTGCTGTGGCGGATCGTCGTCCCGGTCAGCCGCCCCACCATCGGCGTGCTCCTGGTCTTCTTCTTCATCTGGACCTGGAACGAGTTCCTGCTGCCACTGGTCATGCTGATCTCCAACGACAACCAGACGGTGTCGGTGGCGCTCGGCGTCCTGCAGGGCCAGCGCCTGATGGACGCGACCATGACCAACGCGGCGGCCCTCCTCGGCGTCCTGCCCGCGATCGTCTTCTTCCTCGTCTTCCAGCGGACGCTGACCCGCGGCATCGCCGTGGGCGCGGTCAAGTAAGGGGTGGGTGCGTGAAGTTCACCGACGGCTACTGGCTGCTGCGCGAGGGCGTCATCGCGGCCCACCCGGTCGAGGTTCTCGACGTCAGCGCGTCAGAGGGAACCCTCGACATCCACGCGCCGACCCAGCCCATCCGCCACCGCGGCGACCTGCTGAAGGGACCGGTCGTGACGATCAGCGCGCACGCGCCGATGCCGGACGTCATCGGCGTCACGTTCACGCACTTCGAGGGCGAGGAACCGCGCGGCCCCCGGTTCGAACTCCACCGGAGCGTCCGGGGGTCCGGGGGATGTCCCCCGGAAAAGCACAGCACCCCCACCGTGGAGTACGACGACGAGCACACGACCCTCACCGCGGGCGCCCTGTCCGTCCGGGTCGCCCGCACCACCCCCTGGCACGTCGACTTCCTCGCGCACGGCCGCACCCTCACCACCAGCGGCCCCAAGGGCATGGGCATCATGCGGGACGCGACCGGCGCCCACTATCTGCGCGAACAGCTCACCCTCGGCGTCGGCACCCAGGTCTACGGCCTCGGCGAGCGCTTCGGCCCGCTCGTCAAGAACGGCCAGGTCGTGGACATGTGGAACGCCGACGGAGGCACGGCGACGGAACAGGCGTACAAGAACGTCCCCTTCTATCTGACGGACGCGGGCTACGGCGTCTTCGTCGACCACCCGGGCCGGGTCTCCTTCGAGGTCGGCTCGGAGGCGGTGTCGAGGGTCCAGTTCAGCGCCGAGACACAACAACTGACGTACTACGTCATCCACGGCCCGACCCCGAAGGACATCCTGCGCAAGTACACCGAGCTCACCGGCCGCCCGGCCCTCCCGCCCGCCTGGTCGTTCGGCCTGTGGCTCTCGACGTCCTTCACCACCTCCTACGACGAGGCCACCGTCACCTCCTTCATCGACGGCATGCGGGAGCGCGAACTCCCTCTCTCCGTCTTCCACTTCGACTGCTTCTGGATGCGCGAGTTCAACTGGTGCGACTTCCAGTGGGACCCACGGGTGTTCCCGGACCCGGAAGGCATGCTGACCCGGCTGAAGGAGAAGGGCCTGCACATCTGCGTCTGGATCAACCCGTACATCGCGCAGCGCTCCCCGCTCTTCGCGGAGGGCAAGGCCCTCGGCCATCTGCTCAGGAAGCCCGACGGCAGTGTGTGGCAGTGGGACCTGTGGCAGCCGGGCATGGCGCTGGTCGACTTCACCAGCCCGGCGGCCCGTGACTGGTACGCGTCGAAACTGGAGGCGCTGCTGGCCCAGGGCGTCGACTGCTTCAAGACCGACTTCGGCGAGCGGGTCCCGGTCGACGTGGCGTACGCCGACGGCGCCGACCCGGAGCGGATGCACAACTACTACACGTACCTCTACAACCGGACCGTCTTCGACGTGCTGCGCAAGGACCGGGGCGAGGCGGAGGCCGTCGTGTTCGCGCGCTCGGCGACGACCGGGAGCCAGCAGTTCCCGGTGCACTGGGGTGGCGACTGCGAGGCCACCTACGAGTCGATGGCCGAGTCGCTGCGCGGCGGACTGAGCCTCGGGATGTCAGGCTTCGGGTTCTGGAGCCATGACATCGGCGGCTTCGAGGGAACGCCGACACCGTCGCTGTTCAAGCGCTGGATCGCCTTCGGGCTGCTGTCCTCCCACAGCCGGCTGCACGGCTCGTCCTCGTACCGCGTGCCGTGGCTGTTCGACGAGGAGGCCGTGGACGTCCTGCGGCTGTTCACCCGGCTGAAGCTCTGCCTCATGCCCTATCTGTACGAGACCGCCCGCGCCGCCCACGCGGAGGGCGTCCCGATGATGCGGGCGATGGTCCTCGAATTCCCCGACGATCCGGGGTGCACGCACCTGGAACGGCAGTACATGCTCGGCCCGGACCTGCTGGTCGCGCCCGTCTTCAGCGACGAGGGAGACGTCTCCTACTACGTCCCGGACGGCACCTGGACCCACTTCCTCAGCGGGCGCACGGTGACCGGTCCGCGCTGGGTGCGCGAGCGGCACGGCTTCCTGAGCGTGCCGCTGCTGGTACGGCCGGGTTCGGTGATTCCGGTGGGCGCGGTGGACGACCGGCCCGACTACGTCTACGCCGACGGGGTCACCCTGCGCGCGTACGGCTTGGAGCGCGGCGCCCAGGTCACGGTGCCGGTGGGCGGGGTGACCTTCACGGTCGTCCGCGAGGGGAACACCCTGCGGGCCTCGTCCAGTGATCCGGCGGCGCCGTGGGGGCTGGCGGCGGGCGGACGCGAGGTGCGGGCGAAGGCGGGAACGGGGTTCTTGTCCTTGGAACTGGAACTGGAACTGGGACCGGGACCGGAGCTGGAGTCCGAGTGATGGTGAAGATCACTGATGTGGCGCGGCACGCCGGGGTCTCCCCCAGCACCGTGTCCTACGCCCTCAGCGGCAAGCGCCCGATCTCCGAGGAGACCCGGCAGCGCATCGAGGCCAGCATCCGCGAGCTGGGCTACCGGCCGCACGCCGGTGCGCGGGCGCTGGCCAGCAGCCGGTCCAACGTCCTGGCGCTGGTGGTGCCGCTGCGGGCGGGCATCCACGTGCCGGTGGTGATGCAGTTCGCGGTGTCGGTGGTGACGGCGGCGCGGCAACACGATCACGATGTCCTGCTGCTGACGCAGGAGGAGGGCGAGGAGGGACTGCGGCGGGTCGCGGACACCGCGCTCGTGGACGCGCTGATCGTGATGGACGTCCAGCTCCACGACCCCCGGCTGCCGCTGCTGCGCGCCCTGGACCGCCCCTCGGTCCTCATCGGATTCCCTTCCCGGCCCGCCGGGCTGACCTGCATCGACCTCGACTTCAAGGCGGCGGGCGAGCTGTGCGTGGAGCGGCTGGCGGGGCTCGGGCACCGGGTCGTGGCGCTGGTCGGGTCGCCGCCCGAGGTGTACGTACGGGGGACGGCGTTCGCCCAGCGCGTGGTGGAGGGCTTCACCGCCGCCGCCGACCGCAACGGGCTGGCGTCCTCCGTCCACCCCTGCGAGGCCTCACCCGCGGCCGCCCGCCGGGTCGCGGAACAGCTCCTGCGCGAGCAGCCGGCGCTGACCGGCGTCGTCGTGCACAACGAGCCGATCCTCGAACCGCTGATCGACGCCTTCGAGCAACTGGGTCTACGGGTCCCCGTCGACCTCTCCGTCACCGCCATCTGCCCGGACGAGCTCGCCGAGAACGTCGTCGTCCCCGTCACCTCCATCGCCATCCCGTCCACCGAGGTGGGCGCGCGGGCGGTGGACCTGCTGATCAAGAAGCTGGGCGGCGCCGACGTACCCGAGGCCACGCTCCTCGCACCCCGGCTGACGGAACGCGCGAGCACCGCACCGCGCACGCTGACCCCTTAAGGAGCCGCGACATGAAAGGCAAGAGAAGCAAGAGAAGACAGAGAGCCACCCTCGGTACCCTCGTCCTGGCGCTCGCGCTGATCGCCGGTCTGGGAGCCACCGTTCCCGCGGGGGCGGACGATCCCGCGTACGCCTTCCGCAACCCGCGCCTGCCCGTCGCCGAACGCGTGAACGACCTGGTCGGGAGGTTGACGCTCGACGAGAAGATCTCCCTCCTGCACCAGTACGAGCCCGCGATCCCCCGCCTCGGCATCCAGTCGTTCCGGACCGGCACCGAGGCCCTGCACGGCGTCGCGTGGCTGGGCAAGGCGACGGTCTTCCCCCAGGCCGTCGGACTGGCATCCACCTGGGACCCGGCGCTGATCGAGCAGGTCGGCTCGGCGGTCGGCGACGAGGCGCGCGGCTTCCAGCAGGAACGCCCCGACGGCTGGGGCCTGAATCTGTGGGCGCCCGTGGTGAACCTGCTGCGCGACCCGCGCTGGGGACGCAACGAGGAGGGCTACTCCGAGGACCCGTACCTCACCGGCTCGATCTCCACGGCGTACGGCGAGGGCCTGACCGGCGGCGACCCCGACCACCTCAAGACGGCCCCCACCCTCAAGCACTACCTCGCCAACAACAACGAGGTGAACCGCACGACCACGTCCTCGGACCTGCGCCCCCGCGTCCAGCACGAGTACGACGAGGCGGCCTTCAGACCGGCCGTCGAGGCGGATGCGACGACGGGCGTGATGGCGTCGTACAACCTGGTCAACGGGCGCCCCGACACGGTGAACCCGGATCTGAACGACGTCGTACGGACGTGGACCTCCCGGGATCTTCTGAACGCCACCGATGCCTTCGCCCCCGGCAACCTGCTCCCCGGCGCCCAGAACTACTACGACACCCTCGCCGAGGGCGACGCGGCGGCGCTCAAGGCCGGCATCGACAGTTTCACGGACAACAACGGCGACTCCGCCCCGACCACGACGGCAGTCACGTCGGCTCTGTCCCAAGGCCTGTTGAAGGAGTCGGACGTCGACACGGCCGTCTCCCACATCCTCGCCATCCGCGTTCGGCTCGGCGAATTCGACCCGAACGGCGGCAAGTACGGGTCCATCGACAAGTCCGTCATCAACAGTCCGGCCCACCAGAAGCTGGCGCGCAAGGCCGCCGCCGAGGCAGCAGTACTGCTGAAAAACTCGATGACACTTCCGCTGAAAGTGTCATCGAAAAATGTGGCGGTTGTCGGACCCCTCGCCGACACCCTCTACACCGACTGGTACTCGGGCACCCTGCCGTACGCGGTCACCCCCGCGCAGGGCATCGCGGCGAAGATCGGCACGTCGGTGGCGAGCAGCGAGGGCGTCGACCGCATCGCACTGAAAGACACGGCGACGGGGCGGTACGTGACCGCGGGGACGTCGGACACCGGAGCGGCCCTGAAGGAAAGCACGGACACAGGGATCGCGACCCAATTCGACGCGTTCGACTGGGGCTCGGGCATCGTGACCCTGCGCTCGGCCGCCAACGGCAAGTACGTCGGCTATAACTGGTCGAACTTCGTCAACGACCAGGTCCAGCCGAACGGTTGGTACGTCCAGCAGCAGTTCAAGCTGGAACAACAGGACGACGGCACATACCTCCTGCGCTACGCCGGATACGAGACCGCCGAGTCCTGGTGGTCGAACCCGGTCTACCTCGGCCCGACGGGCCCCGACGGCACCCTGGGCCTGGTCGAGAAGTCGGGGGCCGCCCACTACTCCAAGGACGTCGCCCGCAGCGGCGTCGACGAGGCGGTGGCCGCGGTCAAAGGCAAGGACACGGCGGTGGTCGTGGTCGGCTCGATGCCGTCGATCAACGGCCGCGAGGCCCATGACCGTACGGACATGGGCCTGGCCCCGTCGCAGGAAGCCCTGGTCAAGGCGGTGCACGCGGCCAACCCGAAGACGGTCGTGATCGTCGAGAACAGCTACCCCACCACCCTCGGCGCCCTCCAGAAAGAGGTCCCGGCCCTCCTGTGGACCACCCACGCGGGCCAGGAGACGGGCGACGCGCTCGCCGACGTCCTGTACGGAGACACCAACCCCGCAGGCCGCCTCACCCAGACCTGGTACCAATCGACATCGGACCTCCCGTCGATCCTCGACTACGACATCATCAAGTCCGACCGCACGTACCAGTACTTCAACGGGCAGCCGCTCTACCCCTTCGGCTACGGCCTCTCGTACACGTCGTTCCGCTACGGCTCGCTGCAGCGCGTGGACGGCGGCTACGAGGTGGCGGTCACGAACACCGGCCGCCGCGCCGGCGACGAGGTCGTACAGCTCTACACCCACCAGCGCGTCTCCCGCGACAAGCAGCCGCTGAAGCAGTTGAAGGCGTACGCGCGAGTGTCGTTGCGGCCGGGCGAGACGAAGACGGTGCGGCTGAAGCTGCGTACGAAGGACCTCGCGCACTGGGACGTCACGCGCTCGAAGTGGGTGGTGGAGAGCGGCACGTACGACGTCCTGGTGGGCGCCTCCTCGTCCGACATCCGCACCCGTACGACGCTGAGGGCGCAGGGCGAGACCATCCCGCCCCGTGACCTGTCGAAGGTCACCCGTGCCGAGAACTTCGACGACTACGCGAACGTACGGCTGGTCGACGAATCGAAGGCGCGCGGCACAGCGGTGGCTTCCGGCGGCGACGGGGCCTGGCTGAAGTTCGCGGACGCCCAACTGGGTGCGGGCGCGACGGAGTTCGGCGCACGAGTCGCGGGCGCGTCCGGCACGGTCGAGGTCCGGCTCGGCTCCCCGACCGGCCCGCTCGCCGGCACCGCTCGTACGGACGGCACGTCATCGCCGTACGCCTACACGACGGTGACCACCGCCCTGTCCGGCGCGGCGAAGGGCCGTACGGACGTGTACCTGGTGCTGAGCGGGGGTGTGCGGCTGTCCACGTTCAGGCTGCGCTGAGACGGACACGGCAAGGGCGCTCCTCCGCGCGGGAGGGGCGCCCTCGGGCCGGTCCGGTCGGTCGGGTCAGCCGGCCTCGACCAGGTGTTCCACGTCCGAGACGTGGTACTCGCCGTACCCGAACCGCTCGCCGATCGCCTGGTACCGGTCGTACTGCTCCTGTGTGAGCGGCACGAACAGCGTGTTCAGGACCCGGAGGAACAACCGGAACCCGAGATCGGGATCGATCTGGGTGACGACGTGTTCCAGCGCGTCCATGACGTCCGTGGCCGGAACGGGATGCCAGTGGGGGCTGACGGCCTGGGCCGCCACCGCGGGCACTGTCTCCCGGACTTCCCGCAGCACCGTGTCCGTGAGTTCGGTGCGGGCGGGGGCCACGACGGGGGTGTACTCGGGGGCGACGTCCGTCAGCCGCTCCGGGCACACGTCCGCGATCAGCCGAAGCCGGTCCCGCCCATCTGACCCTGGTGGCCACGCTGGCGGACAAGTGGGGTGCCGAACCCCGCCCCTTCGGCATGGGCTAGACGGTCTGGTTCGAACTACAGGCTCCCTGTCCGCACCCGCCAGCACCGTGGGCGCAAGGAGCACACAATGAAGGAGCCTCACCTAACCACCCGGCCTGATCACGGCCAGGAGCTCATCCCTCGCCCAAAGCGAACCCCGACCTGGCCGCAGCCGAGGCGGAGGCCCAGCGGGCGGTGTCCGCATGACACCGGACCGGCGGTCAGGTCGCCGACTCGGCGGTCCGCGCGGCTCGGCGCAAGCGCAGCAGGGCTGTGAGGGAGCGGATCCGCCAAGCGGTGAAGCCGAGGATGACGACGCCGGTGAGGGTCGGAATCTTCCAACTGCCGGAGCCGTTGCGGGTCGCGGTGTGGTCGCCGGAGCTGTCGACGAGTGCGGGCAGGGTGCCCTCGGCGGGGCGGGTCTCGATGACCCCGTCGACGGCGACGCTGCTGATGCTGACGGTGTGGTCGGTAGCGGCGAACGAGCCCTCGCAGGCCCAGCCGTCCTGCCACAGGTCGCTCAAGCCGCCGGTCGCGGGCGTGCACTCGGTGACGGTGACCGTGCCGGGGACGCCGGTCGCCTCGGCATAGGCCTACAGGGCACCGTGCACGGCCAGGAACAGCCCGAAGAGAAGCCCGACGACGGCGAAGGATATCTCGCGGGGCAGCAGAGGGAGGAAACGGAGCAGGAGCACGGGCAGGTGGGTCCTTTGCGGGGTCAGTCATCGGGTCAGTAGGAATTCACCGGATCACAGACTCGTACCGGTGTGGGGGCGCAGAGTGGGGCCCGCACTCGGGTGAGTGCGGGCCCCTGTGGTGCGTTCAGCCGTCGGCCGGCGGTCGCACCGGTGGCGGCGGCTACTCCTCGACCAGGAAGTCGACGGAGTCCACCACGAACTCGCCGTAGAGGAGGGCCGATCCGATGGTCTCCATCCTCGTGTACTGCTCCGGAGACAGCGACCCACCTGGGGCGTTCAGGATGGCCCTCAGCAGCACACGGAACGCCAGGTCCGGAGTGCAGTGGCGAGCGCAGTCGACGAGCGCCTCGCGCACCTCGGCGGCCAGAAACTCCGCCCGCTCGATCTCAGCGATGACGGCGTCCCGGCACGCCCAGCCGTCCTCCGTGTCGGCTCCGGTAAGCGGGCGTACGTCCGCCTTCGCGGCCAGCCGGGCATCACACAGGCCGATGACCGTCCGCGTCCACTCCGCTCCTGAGGTCCCCTCGAAGCTCGCCATGTACTGCGCTCCGGCGTTCCACAGCACCTCGAGCGTCTCCGAAGGGAGGTTGTCGAGGAGTGTCCGTGCATCGCGGCGGACTGCCAGTGCCAGCTCGTCGGCCGATTCCGAGAGGTGTTTCGCCACGATGTCGGCGGCTGTGTCCCCGTCATGAGTCCCGTCCTGGTGGAAGAAACTCATCACCCATGAGACACCAAAATCGAATGCGGTGAAGCGCTCCACTGCCTGCCACTCCTTACTTTGGAAAGCACGTTTGCACGTAGTAGCCGTACTTGTGCTTGTCGGGCGCCCTCACGATCTTGATGGTGAACCCGTTGCCCGCGGCCTTCTCGGTCCCGTTCGCGTAGTACACCTTGCCGAGGGAGGAGTCCTTCGGTCCGAAAGTACCGCTCCAGGTCAGCTCGTTCGACTTCTTCTCCCGGAGCCACTTGGTGATCTTGCCGGCCTTGTCCTTCAGCGCGAAGTCGACGATCTCCTGTGCCGTCTCCTGGTTGACCCACACGCTGTTGGGCGTGTCCACACCGAGTTTCTCCGTCTTCGCCTTGGCCAGGTCCACCGCCTCCTCCTTCTCCGGGCGCACGTGCTCATCGAGGGTGTGCGCCTGGCCGGGGAACTTCTGCTCGTCGAACACGAGGTCGTTGCAGTTGTGGACCAGGACCGGAGTGGCGCCCGCCACGGCGTAGAAGGTGTGCAGGCCCGACACGGTCAGGTCGTACACGGTCCGGGGCGTGGCCTCGTGCCGGTCGAGCAGCGCAGCCACGGTGCGGAGGGTTCCGTCCGGGCTGCGCAGGCCGTCTCCGGACCGCAGGTCGGACGCCAGGGTCCAGCCGCGGCCGGCCACGAAGAACCGGTGTCCGGGCGTGCTGGTGAGGCGCCCGCCGTCCGCCAGGGCGACGTCGACCAGGTCGACGGCGGTGTGGTGGAAGGTACGCGTGACCGGCTCGCCCTGCGTCTGTCCGGTCGCCGGATCGGCGGCCAGCAGCAGGTCACCGGCCCGCACGTCACGAAGTGCCTTGCGGCTGCCATCGGCCAGGACCACCTCGGTGCTGCCGGGGAAGCTGTTGACCGGGCAAGCCGTGCGCGCCTCCTCGTAGACGTTCGCGCTCCGCTCGATCTCGGCGAGCGTGCGGGCGTCCACGTCCAGTGCCCTCAGCGCCTTCATGGCGTCGGAGACTCCGACCCCGGTGCGCATGGCGGCGTCCACGGCCCGGATCGCCTCGGTGATCTTCGCGATCGGCCCGCCGAGCGGAAGCCAGGTGGCGGCCCAGGCGCAGTCGCCGTAGCTGCCGCTGCCGTCGCCGTTGAACTTGTGGTAGCAGCCGGTGAAGTCGCCGATGATCGACTCGTAGATGCCCTTCCAGACGTCCTTGGTCATCTCCCACGCGGAGACCTTGACCGTCTTGGTCAGATTCGGGAACGTCTGCGTCTTGAGGAAGACCGTGTCCTCGGCCGGGCAGCCGGCCTCCGTGGCGGGCACGTCCGGGTTGGTGCACAGGTAGTAGCTGACCACCGCGTCGAAGTGCGCGACGAACACCAACGTGTTGCAGTCCAGACCGTGGCACTCGTTGGGGAGCTGTTCCGGCTCTCCGTGCTGCTTGATGTCGTCGATGACGGAGAACACGCCTCCGACACCGGTCGCCGCACCCGCCTGCACCTGCTTGTTCGCATCGTTCTGCTGTGCCTGTTCGGCGGCCTCCTGCGCCGAGTCCGCGTACTTCTGCGCGTCCTTGGCCGCGTCCTCGGCCGCCGTGGCATCGGCATCCGCGCGGTCGGCCGCCGAACGGGCGTCCTTCGCCGCCTGTTCGGCCTCGGACGCTGCCGTACGGGCGGCCTCGGCATCCAGGGCCGCCTGGTCGGCGGAGTCGCGGGCGTCCTTCGCGTAACCCTCGGCGCGGCCGGCGGCATTGTCGGCGGCGTCGGCGTCGGTGGTGGCCTGCTGGTCGTACTCGATGGTGCGGGCCAGTGACTTCTGCGCGTCCGCCGCGGCTTGTGCCGCCTCGGCGGCGTAACCGAGCGCCTCCTTCGCCGACTTGCGGGCGTCCGCCGCGTGTCCGGCGGCCTCGGCGGCGATCGTGTAGGCAGCCTTGGCGTCCCCCGGTCGCCGCATTCGCGACGCTCGCGGCCTGTTCGGCGTTCTTCTGCGCGTTGGCGGCGTGCGCCTCGGCGACGGCCTGCTGCTGTTCGGCGATCGTCTTCGACGCCTGACCCGTCAGGACGGCGAGGCCCGCGGCGGAGTCGGCGGTGACGTACGGGGAGCCTAGCTGGATCGCGTCGTTGGCCGGGGCCGCGACCTGCTGCGCCGAGACGCCGGCGTCCTCCGCCGCCTGCGCGGTCGTATAGGCGTGACCGGCGGCGTCGGCCGCTCCCGCGACCGCCTTGACCGCCTCGGCCTGGGCCGCGTCGGCCTGCTTCCTGGAGTCGGCGGCGCTCTTGTCGGCGTCGTCGGCCAGCTTGACCGCGGTGCGTGCGGCCGTGGCGGAGTCCTGGGAGGCCTTGATGGCATCCGCCGCCGCACTGGTCGCCGTCCGCGCCGCGGCGTCCGCCTTCAGCTTGGCCGCCTGCGCGGCGTCGGCGTCGGAACGGGCCCGCTTGGCCGCGGCCTCGGCGCGCGTCGCCGCCGCGTCGGCGTCGGCCGCCGCCTTGGTCGCCGCGTCCGCCTCGGAGCGGGCCGAGCTCGCGGCCGCCTCCGAGTCGTCGGCGGCCTTGTCCGCGTCGTCCGCCGCCGCCCGCGATGCCGTGGCGTCGTCGGCGGAGTCGTGGGCGTCGGCGTAGGCGTCCTTGGCGTCGGCCTTCGCGCGGGCGGCGTTCGCCTTGTTCTCGGCGTCCCAGGCGTCGTCGCGCTTGCCCTTCGCCCTGTCCCGGGCTGCTTCGGCGTCCTTGCGCTTGTCCCTGGCGGTGGACTCGGACGCTTCCGCCTTGTCCTGGGCGTCCTTGGCCGTGGTCGCGTAGCCCTCGGCGTTCTTCTTGTGCTCCGCGGCCTCGGACTGCTTCTGCGCGGCGGTCGCCTTCTCCGCCTTCGCCGTGGCCTCCTCCGCCTCCGCCGCGAGCCGCTTGGCGTGCACGGTGGCGGCCGCCGCCTTCGCGTCGGCCTCGGCCTTCTGCGTCTCGGCGAGCTTGGTCCTGGCGGTGTCGCGGGCGTCCTTCGCGTTCTTCGCCTGTACGGCGGCGGCATCGGCGGCGGCCTTCGCCTGCGCGTTGGCCTCCTGCGCCGCGGCCGTGCGGAACGCGGCCTTCGAGGCGGCGGCCTGTGTCACGGCGCGGGCGGCGATGGTCGCGCTGTCCCCGGCGGCGGCGCGGGTGGCGGCGTACGCGGTGTCGCCGGCATTGGAGAGCGCGTCGAGCGCGGCTGCGGACGCCTTCGTGACCTGTGCCTTCTGCTGTCCTACCAGCAGAGCGCGGCCCCTGGGGGCGCCCGCCTTGTCGGCGATGGCGTACGCGGCCTGCTCGGCGGTGTCCGTGGAGGTGGCGGCCTTCTTTGCCGCGGCGGCCTGAGCCTTGAGCAGGTCGAGCTGCTTCTTTGCCTCGGTCTGAGCGTCCGTGATGCCCTTCTTGGCCTTGTCGAACTGGGCCTTGGTCGGGTAGTCCAGCTTGTCGGTGCCGTTGTGGCCGGACGGCACGATGTCGAACTTCTGCGGATCGGTGCCGTTGCAGTCCCACATCCACGCGTCGCGGCCGTTGTCGTAGGCGTGCAGGTCGAGGCAGTTGCCGACGCCCGAGTTGTACAGACGCGTGGTCCCGTGCGTGTCGTACTCCCACTTCTGGACGCCGCTTTGGTTGCACGTCCAGATCTGCACCACGGTGCCGTTGGCGGTATCGGAGCTCTTCACGTCCAGGCACTTGCCGGAGTTGACGTTGACCAGCGCGTCATCACGGATCTCCCACTGCTGGGCAGCGGAGCCGTTGCAGGTGTAGAGCTGCACCGGTGTGCCGTTGTCCTTCTTGGACCCCTGCACGTCGAGGCACTTGCCGGACGCGGCGTGGATGTGCACGACCATCGGGCTGTCGCCGATCCAGCCGGGACCGCCGGGGGACCACCAGTCCTGCCAGCGGGTCAGGTGGTCGGCAAGCCACGACTGCCCGAGCAACTCCCCGAGCGCCTTGGCGCCGGCCTCGAGCGCCTTGGTGGCGTCACGGTTGGCGTTCAGGATCTGGTTTCTCTGCGTGGCCTGCCCGGTGATCTCTTGCTGCCACTCGGCGGACGCGGCGGCGACCTCCTTGCCGAGGACCTTGTCCGGGTCGGCCGGGGTGCGCCAGGCGCAGGCGGCGAAGCGGGTCTTGAGGTCCTCGACCGCGAGGCGGAACTCCAGGCCGCCGGGTTCGGGCGCGGTGCGCGGGAAACCGCCGAAGGAGAGGAAGAGACGGGCGTTGTCCGCGCCGAGAGGCTCAAAGGAGTTTTCCGTCAGACTCTGCCACGCCTCGTGCTCGTCGGTGCGCATTTGCCGTTCGGAGCCGGGAACCGACGAGTCCGGATACTTCCCGTACAACGGAGTACCGAGATCCTTGACGGCTTTCACCGTGGCATCGTCGGCCCGCGGGGTCGAGTCCTCGTAGAAGCCGTCCTCGGTCAGCCACATGCGCTTGCCGACCCACGGACCCAGGCCGGTCTGGTCAAAGAAGTCCTTTTCTCCAGAGCCGATGCCCGGTGGCCATTCGAAGTCGGCGACGCTCTTGAATCCGCCGGGGTAGGGCAGACCGGAGATCTCCCAGTCGCGGATGTGGTCGCTGAGCGCCGACCCTTCCTTTTCGGCGGCGTCCCTGTCCTGCTCGAACGCATTGGACAGCGGAGTGTCGTTCCAGTACTGCCGGTCCGCCGCCGCATGAAGCTTGTCCGGCGCCCGGTTCAGCGCGTCCTGCGCAAGGTTGAACATGCCTGGCCCGCCCAGCCGCAGCACCCCGGCCATCAGGCACTGGTCCTGGCGGAGCTGCTCGGCCGCCTTGGCGTCGAAGCCGTCGTAGCTGTCCGCCACGGGGCTGGCGTCGCCCGCGTTCCGGTCGAGCAGAGCGGGCTGGACGGCCACTCCGCTCAGTACGGCCACGGCCACCGCGGAGGTGGTGACGGAGGTGAGGAATCAGGATTTACGTGATCTAGGCATGAACCGTGATCTGGATCTGGGTGTGAAGGACCCTGGTCTTGGGCGCAAAGAAGCATTCCTTCATCGCAAGGAGGGCAGGCGGGGACGCCCGCCCGAAGGGGCGGAGGAGATGCGTGAAGGTCAGCCCGCTGTCTCGGTAAGGAGGCAGGGGCGGCAGACACAGACACAGGTCGAGGCCCAGGCCGAGGCCCAGCCAGAGCCACAGGCGCTCCTGGCCGAAACGGCATGCGTGATGAGCCGGTATCGCGGCATAACGGTCTTTCCCTCCCCGTGGCGACGGTGTTCCCCCGGCCGCCCATGGACACGCGCGTTGGCTGAGGGGTCAGACTCCGCCAGGCACGGCGATCACCATAGGCAGAGATGACCGGGACAGGACAATGAATATGTCGAGGCCAAAACGGTGTGGCGCGATAGCACCCATGGCGGCCGACAGCCCCCGACACGAGCAAGTCCCGTGCGTAAACAGGGGATTACATGTGTGCCCCTCGTGAAGACAGCGGCCGGCCGGGCGGGCCGGGCAGGCCTTCTCCCGCCAGAGTTGGCCAAAAATCGCCCCTCCAGCCCATCGCCCGCCACGGCCCGTCACCGTCACCATCGCCCGCCATCGTCGGCTACCGGCATGACAAAGGCCCCGCCGCTCGAAAGCGACGGGGCCTTTGCCCACATGGGATGTGGAGGTCCGGGAGAACCTCCTGATCGTGGAGATGGCGGGAATCGAACCCGCGTCCACCGGTGCAGAATCAGGGCTTCTCCGTGTGCAGTTCGCTGCGATTTTCTCGGCCCCGGCGATCCCGCGAACAAGTCGCCGACGGGCCCAGTCACTGTTTGATTTCCCATCGAACCCCGTGACCGGGCTCGATGGTTTAGTTCCCTAGATTATGCCAGGGTCCGGGTCGGGAACACCCCCGGGCTGACACCCATTAAGGGTCCTTCACTCACTGCTTATTAGGCAGCGAGGGCGAAGGACTGGGAATCGCTCTTAGAATTGGCGATTATTGGTTGCGACATATGGTTAACGAGATCATTGTCGCTTCCTCGACACGCTTCCCCTGCTTCGACAGCCGCTGTCGAAACCGATCATCCCCATGTTGTTTTTTCAAACCGCTACACACCCGCTGTGGGGTGCACTACCCATCGTACGTGACCAACGCACGCCGATGCCACCGTATTCCTACTCGCCGCGCTGCTTGCGCTTCGCCGCCGCGATCGCGCGGTCCGACTCCCGGCGGTCCTGCTTCTCGCGCAGGGTCTGCCGCTTGTCGTACTCCTTCTTGCCGCGGGCGAGCGCGATCTCGGCCTTCGCGCGGCCGTCCTTGAAGTACAGGGCGAGGGGCACGATCGTGTGACCCGTCTCCTCGGACTTCGAGGCCAGCTTGTCGATCTCCTCGCGGTGCAGGAGCAGCTTGCGCTTGCGGCGCACCGTGTGGTTGGTCCACGTACCCTGGCTGTACTCGGGGATGTGGGCGTTGTGCAGCCACGCCTCGTTCCCGTCGATCTGGACGAAGCCGTCGGTCAGCGAGGCGCGTCCCTGGCGCAGCGACTTCACCTCGGTGCCGGTGAGCACGAGCCCGGCCTCGTAGGTGTCGATGATCGCGTAGTCGTGCCGTGCCTTCTTGTTCTGCGCGACGATCTTGCGCTTGCCGTCCTTGGCCTTCGCGGCCCCTCCGCCCTGCTTGGGCTGGGACTCCTTCGGTACGTACATTCCCTTACTCATAGTGCTGACCATTTTCGCACTACAGGGGGGTCCGGGGGAAAGCCGATTACAAGAGCACCGAGCTGGTGACTACGAAGGGTCCCCGAGGCCGCTGAGCACGGTCTCCGCCCGCTCCAGGGCCTCCGCGTCCACCTCCAGGTCGGGGGTGATGCCCCGCCCGTCGACGCCGTGCCCGGCGGGGGTGCGGTAGTGCCCGACGGTCAGCTCGGCGACGGAGCCGTCGGGCAGCCGGCTCGGCATCTGGATCGAGCCCTTGCCGAAGGTCCTGGAGCCCACGACGACCGCACGGCCGCGGTCCTGGAGGGCCCCGGTGAGCAGCTCGGCCGCGCTCATCGTGCCGCCGTCGACGAGCGCGACCAGGGGTCTGGTGGTGTCGCCGCCGGGATCGGCGTGCAGGGCGCGCTGCGCGCCGTTGACGTCGTAGGTGGCGACCAGGCCGCCGTCGAGGAAGGCGGAGGCGGCGGTGACGGCCTCGGTGACCAGGCCGCCGGAGTTGCCGCGCAGGTCGAGGACGATCCCGGCGTGCTCGGGGGCCTGGTCGACGGCGGTCCTTACGGCGTCGCCGACGCCCTTGGTGAAGGCGGCGACCTTGATCACGGTGACGCCGCCGGGGACCTTGCGTACGGTCACGGAGTCCGTGGACAGTCTGGCCCGGCGCAAGGTCTCGCTCCACGCGCGCGTGCCGCGCTCCAGGCCGAGGGAGACCTTCGTACCGGCGGCGGCGGCGTCCGCGTCGCCGCGCAGTGAGGAGACGACCTCGGTGACCGGGCGGCCGTCGACCTTCTCCCCGTCGACGCTGCGCAGCCGGTCGCCCTTGCGGATCCCGGCGCCGGCCGCGGGCGAGCCGCTCTGGACGCGGGTCACTTCGATACGTCCGTCCGCCTGACGCCTGGCCCACAGCCCGACGCCCGTGTACTGGCCGTCGAGGGCCTCCTCGAACTCCTCGTACTCGCCCTGGGAGTAGACCGCGCCCCAGCGGTCGCCGCTGCGGCTGACGGCCCGCTCGGCGGCTTCCATGGGCGACTTGCCGTCGGCCATCGCCTCGGCGGCGGCGTCGGCGACCGCCTCGCGGTGGGCGGCCGCCGACGAACGCGCCGACGGATGCGGGGATTTCCGGTCCGGATCACCGAAGGACCCGGTCGCGGCCCCCGCGACGAGAACGCTCGCGAAAAGCAATGTCAGGGCGGCCCCGCGGCCTGCGCGGCGGGGCTGGCAGAACAGGTCTCGGCCTGACATGGCGGTGAGTCTAGGACAACGCAAAGGGCCGTACCGCCGGTTGGCAGTACGGCCCCCTTGGCATGCGTCACACCTTCAGGTACTTGCGCAACGCGAAGAACGCGGCCAGCGCGGGCATCACCAGACTCGTCGCAAGGATGAGCGGCAGCTTGGTAAACACGGCGTCCCAGCCGATGAAGTTGATCAGATTGAGCTTGTGGGACAGCGCCAGACCGTGATCGATGATGAAGTAGCGGGCGACCAGCAGGAATCCGCACGCCACCCCGCCGCCGATGAGCCCGGCGACCGCGGCCTCCATGATGAACGGCGCCTGGATGTAGAACCCGGAGGCGCCGACGAGGCGCATGATGCCCGTCTCTCTCCGTCGGCTGAACGCGGAGACGCGCACGGTGTTGACGATCAGCATCAGGGCGACGACGAGCATCATCGCCATCACCGCGCGCGCGGCCCAGTTCATGCCGTTGAGCAGTCCGAAGAGGTTGTCCAGGATGCCCTTCTGGTCCTGCACCGACTGCACGCCGTCACGCCCGTCGAAGGCGGTCGCGATGACCTTGTACTTCTGCGGGTCCTTCAGCTTGATGCGGTACGACTCCTGCATCTGGTCCGGCGTGAGGGAGCTGGCCAGCGGGGAGTCGCCGAACTGCTCCTTGTAGTGCTTGTACGCCTGGTCCGCCGACTCGTAGGAGATCTTCTCGACGACGGACATCTTGCCGAGGTCACTCTTGATCTGGGCCTTCTGCTCGGCGGTCACGGCCCCCTTGGCGCAGTGGGGATCGGACTGCGCGTCGCTCTTGTTGCAGAGGAAGATCGAGACGTTGACCTTGTCGTACCAGTAGCCCTTCATGGTGCTCACCTGGTCGCTCATCAGCAGCGAACCACCGAACAGGGCGAGGGAGAGGGCGACCGAGACGACGACCGCGAAGGTCATCGTGAGGTTGCGACGGAGACCGACACCGATCTCCGACAGAACGAACTGGGCGCGCATGGCGTCTGCTAAGCCTTTCCGTGGACGTCGTCAGTGCGTCAGTGCTGGTAGCCGTAGACGCCGCGTGCCTGGTCGCGGACGAGACGGCCCTTCTCCAGCTCGATGACGCGCTTGCGCATCTGGTCCACGATGTTCTGGTCGTGGGTCGCCATCACCACAGTCGTGCCCGTCCGGTTGATGCGGTCGAGCAGTTTCATGATGCCGACGGAGGTCTGCGGGTCGAGGTTGCCGGTCGGCTCGTCGGCGATCAGCAGCTTGGGCCGGTTGACGAAGGCTCGCGCGATGGCGACGCGCTGCTGCTCACCGCCGGACAGCTCGCCGGGCATCCGGTCCTCCTTGCCGCCGAGCCCGACGAGGTCGAGCACCTGGGGCACGGACTTGCGGATCTCACCGCGGGACTTGCCGATGACCTCCTGGGCGAAGGCCACGTTCTCGGCGACCGTCTTGTTCGGCAGGAGACGGAAGTCCTGGAAGACGGTCCCCAGCTGGCGCCGCATCTGCGGCACCTTCCAGTTGGAAATGCGCGCGAGGTCCTTGCCCAGGACGTGCACCTGACCGTGGCTGCACCGCTCCTCGCGGAGGATCAGCCGCAGGAAGGTGGACTTCCCGGAGCCGGAGGACCCCACGAGGAACACGAACTCACCGCGCTCGACCTCAAGGGTGACATCCCTGAGAGCGGGGTGGGTCTGCTTGGGGTAGACCTTGGAGACACTGTCGAATCGGATCACGGATGCACCACGGGTCGCCGGGGGTAGGTGTGCGTGACCATACGCGAACCGGGTGTACGAGCGCAGTCTCCGGTCGGGGTTGCGCCGGGTTGTGCGTTTTTGCACAGCCCCAGGAGCCGCCCGGCCACCCCACCGAGAACGGCCGTTTCCCGGACTGACCCGTGGAGCGCGGGGCAGGATAAGGCGAGCCGCGCCGAAATCCGCGGAACCTGGCACAGTGGAAGGGGAACGGTTGCGTTCCCCGCGGCGTTATGTAGGCGGAGGACAGCGCAAGGAGGGCAAGCGCATGACGTACGACCGATTGGTGTGCGCGAACTGCGCGGCGCCCGTCAGCGAGGGTCGCTGCCCGGTCTGCCGTGCGAACCGGGAGCGGCTGCAGCAGGAGAGCCCCTTCGCGGGACTGAACCCGATGGCGCTGATCGCGCTGCTCGCCGTACTGATCGCGGCGGTGGCACTGCTGGCGCACCAGACGGCGTGAGCCTCACGAGAGCGTTGGTGTGACCAGAATCACTCCCCGACATGCCTGACGCGGGAGGGGCCCGGAGCGAGCTGCTCCGGGCCCCTCCCGTGCCTGCACTCAGGTGCGTCAGGCGGCTGCGCCGCGGCCACCCATGAGACGCGGCAGCAGACGGAAGCCGACACCGCCCGCGATCATCGTGGCGGCGCCGACCAGCAGGAACGTGGTCTCGGCGGCACCCGTCTCGGCCAGCTGGCCCTTCTTGCCCTGGACAGAGGTGCCGGAGGAGGTGTCCGAGCCGGTGTCGGTCAGGCCGGAGGAACCCTTGCCCTGCTCGACGGGCTTGGAGCCGCCGTCGGGGTTGCTGTCATTGCCGGTGCCGGTGCCGGACCCGCCGGTCGGGTCGTCCGTCGGGTCGGTGGGCTCGGTCGGCTCCTCGGTCGGGTCCGTGGGCTCGTCCGTAGGCGCGATGGTGGTCGGAGCGGTCTCCGACGGGGCCGTCTCGGTGGGCGCCGGCGGGGTGCTCTCCGGGGTGCTCGGAGTCGTCTCGGTGGGCTCCGGCGAGGTCGGAATACCCGTCTCGGTCGGGGTGGGGCTCGGGTCGTCGGCCGTGGTGCCGACGTAAGCCGAGGCGGCACCCGCGGCAGTCAGAGAGGCACCGGCGGCGATCACCACACCTGCGGCTATCCGTGCAACGCGGATCCGCGTCTTCTTGGTCATCTGCTTGCTACCCCCAGTAGCTGATCGTCAATGGAGCAGCGCCCGGGGCCACGGCGTCACAGGTGGCTCACTCAGCCCCCCGGTTCACATGCGCCCCAGAGATACGCATGCCACGCGCCACCTTTCCCAGTTTTCACAGCAACGTCAAGGTCGTTGCGTACGCGATGTCCAGATCAACGTCATTTGCCTGCCGTGAGGTCATGTGACTGTGACGTAAAACCCAGAAACCCCACACACAAAAGGCAACTGCCGCCCGGCAGGCGGCAGTTGCCTTGTCGACAAAGAGGCATCAAGAGGTGTCCGGAGACACCAGGAGACGGCTTACTTCTCCTGCTGCTTGCGCCAGCGAATTCCGGCCTCGAGGAATCCGTCGATCTCACCGCCGAAAACGGCCTCCGGGTTACCGACCTCGAACTCGGTCCGCAGATCCTTGACCATCTGGTACGGGTGCAGGACGTACGAACGCATCTGGTTGCCCCAGGAGTTCCCGCCGTCGCCCTTGAGGGCGTCCATCCTGGCCTGCTCCTCCTGGCGGCGCCGCTCGAGCAGCTTGGCCTGGAGCACGTTCATCGCGCTCGCTTTGTTCTGGATCTGCGACCGCTCGTTCTGGCAGGAGACGACGATGCCGGTGGGGAGGTGGGTGAGCCGCACCGCGGAGTCGGTGGTGTTGACGCCCTGGCCGCCCGGGCCGGACGACCGGTACACGTCGACGCGCAGCTCGGACTCGTCGATCTCGATGTGATCGGTCTGCTCGACGACGGGCAGGATCTCGACTCCGGCGAAGGAGGTCTGCCGACGCCCCTGGTTGTCGAAGGGCGAGATCCGCACGAGGCGGTGGGTGCCCTGCTCCACGGACAGCGTTCCGTACGCGTACGGGATGTGGACGGCGAAGGTGGTGGACTTGATGCCCGCCTCTTCCGCGTACGAGGTCTCGTAGAGCTCGGTCTTGTACCCGTGCCGCTCGGCCCAGCGCAGGTACATGCGCTGCAGCTTCTCGGCGAAGTCGGAGGCGTCGACGCCGCCGGCCTCGGCACGGATGGTGACGACGGCCTCACGGGAGTCGTACTCCCCGGAGAGCAGCGTGCGCACTTCCATCTCGTCCAGCGCCTTCTTGACGGCGACGAGCTCGGACTCGGCCTCGGCACGGGTGTCCGGGTCGTCCTCCTCCTCGGCCATCTCGAAGAGCACGCTCAGATCGTCGATACGCCCGCGCAGCGCCTCGGCCTTCCTGACCTCCGCCTGGAGGTGGCTCAGCTTGCTGGTGATCTTCTGCGCCTCGTCAGGGTCGTCCCACAGGGACGGCGCGGCCGCCTGCTCCTCGAGCACGGCGACATCTGCCCTCAGCTTGTCGAGGTCCAGGACGGCCTCGATCGACTCCATGGTCGAGGAGAGGGACTTGAGCTCTTCGGATACATCGACGACTGCCACGCCTCCAGCGTAACGGCTGCCGCAAGCGGGGCTTGCCCCTCGTTCGACGGGGGCTGCGCAACGGGGCGGGCCGGGCCCGGGGCGCGCTGGGGGGTTTCCTCGCCCCCGCCGCCCCTACCCGTCCCATCCCCCGGGGCTCCGCCCCGGACCCCGGCCGGGGTTGTTCGGCTGCGGGTGGGTGGGGGGTTGATCGCGCAGTTCCCCGCGCCCCTAGGGCGGGGCTGCGCCCCGAATCCCCGGCCCACCCCGAATCGCCCGGCTGCGGGTGGGCTGGGGCTGGGAAGGTGCTTATGGGGAAGCGGGGGCTGAGTTCTTGGTGTCCTGGGGGGTGGCTCCCGCGTCGTCGCCCGAGGTGGCCAGCCACGTGCCGACACCCACGGCGGCGACAAGGACGGCCCCCGCCACCCCCAGTGTGATCCGACGGCGGCGCGCGGACGCCCGGTGCCGGGCCGACCCCGGCCGAGGCGCCCCCGCCGCCCGCGGCGCACGAGCCGTCCCGCGCGCCCCACCCGCCAGCTCATCGGGCCCCGGCACCCGCATCGACGTATGGGTGTCCCGGTTGGAGTCCGGCGTGGCCCCCGGCACCAACGGGACCGCCCCCCGCCGCGCCCGCGAAGCCGGCACCGCGGGTTCCACGGTCTCGCCCTCGTGGACGTCCTCCGCCGGCTCACCGTCCGGCTCGTCCACGTCCAACGGCGGCATCCCCGCCAGCAACGGCAACTGTTCCCGCAGCCGCGCCCCCAGCTCGGACGCCCGCAGCCGCGACGCCGGCGCCTTGGCCAGACACTGCACGATCAGCTGCCACAGCTCTTCGGGGATACCGGGAAGCGGTACGACCCTCTCGGTCACATGCCGCCGCAGCACCGCCCCCGGATGCCCGCCCCCGAAGGGCGTGAACCCGGCAAGGAGCTCGTACAGGACAGTCGCCAAGGCATAGATGTCGACGGCGGCCCGCGGTGGCAGTCCCTCGATGATCTCGGGCGCGAGATAGTCCGGCGTGCCGATGATCTTCGTGGCCCGGGTCCGCCGCGGCGAGTCGATGAGTTTGGCCACACCGAAGTCGGTGAGCAGTGCGGGGTGCGAGCCGCCGGGGCCGAGCGGGCCCTGCATGTCGAGCAGCACGTTCTCCGGCTTCACGTCCCGGTGCACGACCCCCGCCGCATGCGCCGCCGCCAGCCCGTCCGCGACATCGGCCACGATCGCGACGGCCGCCTCGGGCGCGAGCCGGCGTTCCCGGTCGAGCCGGGTGCGCAGATCCGTACCCCGTACGAGATCCATGACGAGCGCGAGGTCATTGCCGTCGACGACGAGATCCCGTACCGCCACCACATGCGGATGATCGAGCCCGAGCAGAGCCGTGCGCTCCTGTACGAAGCGGCCCACCAGCTCCTGGTCGGACGCGAGGTCCTCGCGCAGCAGCTTGATGGCGACGGGCCCCTCAGGTCCGTCACCGAGCCACACCGTGCCGGCGCTACCCCGCCCCAGAATCTGGTTGGCGGTGTACCGGCTCCCGATCTTCCGTGCCAAGACTGCTCCTACTGACGCGTGTTGTCGCTAAAAGTACGCGTCCGAAGACCCAACCTTCACTCCGGAGACGGAAATCACCCGTCAGGTGTCGACAAATCCCCAAGGTTAGTTACCGGAGCCGCCGAGTTTCCCGATCCACTTGGTGGCTTTGTGGAACCCGCTGCTCAGCAGGTCCCAGAACCCCTTGGTGGTCCCGATCCAATGCTGAAGCGGGCTGAATTCCCAGATCAGCCACGCGGCGACGAACAGGATGACGATCGTGAACAGGCAGCCCTTGAGGCAGCCGAGTCCCGGGATCCTCATCGGGTTGGCGCTGCGCTGCCGCGGCTCGCGCGGCTGCCGGGGCGCCGGGGCCGCGGGCTGCTGCGGCGCGGGCGCGTACCGCTGAGGCTGCTGCTGCGGCTGGTGCTGGGGCGCGGGCGCGTACCCCTGCGGCGGCTGCTGACGCTGCTGCCGGCGCTGAGGCTGCTGCTGCGGCTGGGGCTGCTGGGGCGCGTACTGCTGCGGTTGCTGCTGAGGGGCGTACTGCTGCGGCTGTTGCTGCTGCGGATACCCGTACCCGGGCGGCGGCTGCTGTCCCTGCGGCGGCCGCTGCTGTTGCTGCTGGGGCCGCGCGACCTGCCGCTGCGGGCGGCGGCGCAGCGGGTCCTGTCCGGGATCGAGGTACTGGACCTGCGTCTGCTCGTTGCGGTCCCGGGCCGCCCGCATCTGACTCTGCCAGGGGTGCGGGTCCTCGCCCTGCCCAGGCTGACCCGGCTGTCCCTGCTGCCCGCCCGGCTGGTGATGCGGCACCGGTGGCATGACGGCGGTCGGGTCGGCGGCGCCGCGGTGCGGGAGTACGGCGGTGGGGTCGGCGGCACCGGGGACGCCGGGGGCGCCGGTGTGCGGCAGGACGCTGGTCGCGCCGTTCGGGTCGTACGCCCCCGGAGCCACCGGAGCGCTGTGCCGCAGCACCTGCGTGGGGTCGGCAGCGCCGGGCAGGCCCGGAACCGCCGTCGGCATCGGGTCGGGGGCGAGCAGCGCGCCCACCCCCTCCGCGGCGGCGATCTGCGCGGCGGTGGCGTGCACGCCGACACCCTGGGCGACGGCGCGCAGCCCGCGCGCGAGGTTCTCGGCGCTGGGCCGCTCGTCCGGGTTCTTGCGCAGGCAGCGCTCTATGACCGTCCACAGGGGGTCCGGGACGGTGGACGGGCGGCGCGGCTCCGCGCTCAGGTGCTGGTGCAGTACCTCGAGCGCGGACTCGCCCGCGAACGGCGGACGGCCGGTGACCAGCTCGTACAGCAGGATGCCCGCCCCGTAGATGTCGACGGCGGACGTCTGCGGACGTCCCTCCGCGGACTCGGGCGCCACGTACGCGGGCGTGCCGACGAACTCGTGGGTGCGGGTGAGGCCAGGGGAGTCGGCGAGCCGGGCGATGCCGAAGTCGGTGAGCATCGGGTGCATCTGGCCGCCGTCCTGCTTGAGCAGGACGTTCGCGGGCTTCAGATCGCGGTGTACGACACCGTCGGCGTGGCTGGCGGCCAGCGCGTCGGCGACCTGGGCGGTGAGGAGGGCGGCGGCCACGGGCGAGAACGGCCCGTTCTCGCGCAGGTACCGGTGCAGGTCGGGCCCGTCGATCAGGTCCATGACGAGCGCGAGCAGGTCGCCTTCGACGACGAGGTCCCGTACCCGCACGATGTTCGGGTGGGTCAGGCGCAGCAGGACGGAGCGCTCGCGCAGGAACCGCATCACGATGTCCGCGTCGTTGGCGAGTTCCTCCTTGAGGACCTTGATCGCCACGGTCTCGCCGGGCTGCCCCGCGACGGCCGCCTCGGCGCCCGCGGTCTCCCGCTGGCGGGCTCGCCAGACAGTGCCTGTGGCGCCGCGCCCAAGCGGCTCCTCAAGGAGGTACTTGCTCCCTACCGGCCGCACGTCATGCGCTCCCTGTTACTTGCTTGCCTGGTCCGTCCGCCGTCGTCAGCGTGCTCCAGCGGTTGCGCCCCACTGTAGTGCCGGGATACATGGCACTGGACTGTCGTCTTCCTGTGTTTCCCACCGCTTCCCATGGGCGGGTGCGCTTCGCATAAGCGCTTACGTACGCGCTCCCGTACATGTTCGATGGAAAGACGCTCGCATCGGGCGGTTGGTTGCCGAATGGGTTCCGAATGGGTTCCGCGGGGACGACGTGACCGATCTCAAGCGGGCACCGGTCGAGCACTGGTCAGGCACTTTTGCGGGCAGAGCCGACCAATCAAGATCACTTGCGGGTGGGCGGCGGGCGTGTTGTCAGTGACAGGTGCGAGGATGCCTTCAGTACTGGCCGACGTGCCCGTGTGCGGTGGGGGAATCTGCGGTGGGGGGACCGCGGCACAGCCTCGCCCTCCTCACGGGCGCCTGTGCGGAAGGGACCGCTGACGGCGATGCAGATCCGGCTGACCGTCGTTGACCCGTTGGGCTCGCCCTCGGAGCCGCGGGGGCGTGCCGCGGCCTGCGATGTGCTGGTCACCGCTCCCGCCGGGACGGCGCTGGCGGCGGTGGCGGCGGGTCTGGCCTCGGCGGTCGGCGGGGACGGGGGGAGTGGCCAGCCCGAGCGGAGCCGAGAGCTCGGGGGCGGTCCGGTCGTGCTGTACGCGGGCGCGGAGCGCCTCGACGGCCAGCGCTGCACGCTGGGCGAGCCGCCTCTGACGGACGGTGCCGTGCTGTCGTTGGGCTCGCCCGCGGAGCCCGGTCCGGACGTGGACGACGTCGCGGCCCAGCTCCATGTGGTCGGGGGCCCCGACGCGGGCGGCGTCCACCTGCTGCACGGCGGCCGGATCGACATCGGCCGCTCCGCCGACGCGGACGTCCCGCTGGACGACCCCGACGTATCCCGCCTGCACTGCGCGGTCACGGTCACCCCGGAGGGCCGCGTCTCGGTCACGGACCTGGGATCCACGAACGGTACGACGCTGGACGGCATCCCCGTGGACACCCGCCCGGTCCGCTTCGCGCAGGGCGCGCTCCTGCGTGTCGGCGAGTCCGCCCTGCGGCTGGTTCCGCCCGGCGGCGCGGGGCCTGTGGGGACGACGCCGGACGGGGAGGGCCACGTCAGGGTGACGACGGTCACCGGACCCGCCGCCACCGGACCCGCCGCCCGCCCGAAGCCCGACTCCGGGCCGGTCTCCGGGTCTTCGGCGCCTCCTACGCCCTCCATGCCTGCCGTGACCCACGCGCGCGTGGGTCCCTTCTCCGGCGCGGACGGCATCCCCGTCCCGCCCGCCGGTGAGACACATCACGGCTACGGATCGGCGGAGTGGGGAGCCGCCGGGGGTGTCCCCGGAGCGCAGGAGCACGGCCCGGTCGTACCGCCGCGCACCGCGCCGAGGCCCGTGCCGCCCGTCGTGCCCGAGCAGGGCAGGGCCCCCCGCATCGAGGACAGGCCGACGGGACCGTCCGGTCCGGACACGCCGGCGACCAGAGCCACGACCCGGGCCACGGCCACCTCCGACCCGGCCACCTCCGCCTCGGCCACCCCCTACCCGGGCACCGCCGCCCCGAGCACCCGCAAAGGCACCCCCATGCGGGGCACCGACGTGCCGCCCGGTGTGCGCAAGCGGGGCGGATTCGGCGCGTGGGCGCGGCGGCTGACCGGGGGCCGGGGCGAGCTGTCCGGCACCGGGCCGCAAGGCCCGTACGACACGGACGGAGACGACGGGGCCGCCGAGTTCCTGGCGGCCTCCCTGCCCGCCCAGGCCCCGGAGAGCTGGCCCGACCCCGCGACGCTGCTGCTCACGGCGCTGGGACCGGGACCGCGGCTGTGGGAGCGCGGCCCGGGCCACCCGGAGACGCTGACGGTACGGCTGGGGACGGCCGACCGGGCGGCGCCCGACGGTTCGGGGCTGTTGCCCGCGGTGCCGGTGACCGCGGGCCTGCGGGAGGTCGGCGCGCTGGGCCTGGCGGGACCCCGGGCGCGGCTGGCCGGGCTGGCCCGCTCGGTGGTGGCCCAGCTCGCCGCGCTGCACTCCCCCGATGCCCTCGACATCGTCCTGATCAGCACGGACCGCTCCCGCTCGGCCGAGGAGCGCACCGCCGAGTGGTCCTGGCTCGGCTGGCTCCCCCACCTGCGTCCCACCCACGGCCAGGACTGCCGCCTCCTCCTCGCCTACGACCGCGAACAGGCGACGGCCCGCACGGACGAACTGCTGCGCCGCCTGGAGGACCACCTCACGGAATCGGGCGGCACCCACGGCACCCACGGTTCGCGCGACACGTACGGCAAGCACGGCGAGTACGACAAGGCCGATCGCATCCCCCTGGACGCACGGGGCGGCGCCCGGCGCCCCTCCTGGGCCCGGGACGAGGACCCGGCGGACGGAGGTTACGACGGCCCGTACACCGTGCTCGTGGTGGACGGCGACCCCGGCGGCGCGGACGTACGGGAGGCCGTGCTGCGGCTGGCGCACGACGGGCCCCGAGCGGGCATCCATGTGGTGTGCCTCGCCGAGACCGCGTCGGCCTCGCCGTCGTCCCCGGTGACGGACACGTACGAGGCGGCCTGCGAGGCGTCACCGGCGTTCCGGGGGTGCGGGGCGGTGGCGCTGCTCAGCGGGGATGTGGCGACGGCGCTGCGGCTGCTGCGAGTGGCGTCCGGCGGCCCCGTGGGTCAGGGCACGGTCGCCGCCGTGGACGCGGTGTCACCGGCCTGGGCGGAGCGGTTCGCCCGCGCGCTGGCGCCTCTCCGCACGGACGGCACCCACCCCGACCACCGCGCGCGCCTGTCCGCACCCCTGCCTCAAGCGGCACGCCTGCTCGACGAGTTGGGACTCGCCCGCGCCACCCCCGCGTCACTCATGACACGTTGGGCGGACGCGGCGGACGACTCGGAGTCGCTCGGCGGCCGTGCCCGGGCGGTCCTCGGCGCGGGCCCGCGCGGACCGGTGGCCGTGGACCTCCCCGCCGAAGGCCCGCACCTCCTGATCGAGGGCCCACCGGCCAGTGGCCGTACGGAACTTCTCCGCTCGATCGCCGCGTCCCTGGCCGCCGCGGAGCGCCCCGACCGGCTCGGTATCGTCCTGATGGACGGCCGGGACAGCACCGGCGGCCATGGCACGGGCCAGGGAACCGAGGGACTGCAGGGCCTGCGGGTCTGCACCGACCTCCCCCACGTCACCACCCACCTCACCGCCAACGACCCCGTACGGATGCGGGAGTTCGCCCAGTCCCTGAGCGCCGAACTGAAGCGGCGGGCGGAACTCCTCGGCCGGCTGGACTTCACGGAGTGGCACACCAACCGCGAGGTGACGGGCCGGATAGTCACGCAGCGCGCGCCCAAGCCTTCCCCCGGAGCACCGCCCGGCGCTGTCTCCTCCTCCGGCGCCGCGGACCTGGACGCGCATCCCAGCTCGACCCTGCGGCTGCGCCCGGCGGCCACCCGCGAGCGCACGGATCCGGGCCCCCCGCTGGCCCGTCTCGTCGTCATGGTCGACGACCTGGACGCCCTGCTCTCCCCCGCCCTGGGATCACCGGGCCGGCCGGCGGCCGGTTCGGTCGTACGAGCGCTGGAAGCGGTCGCCCGCGACGGTGACCGCCTGGGCGTACACCTCGTGGCATCCGCCGCGGACGACGGCCGCACGGCCACCACCGAACTGGGCCGCGCCGCCGCCCTCCGCATCACCCTCGACCCGGTGTCACCCGGTGCGGACGAACCCGCCCCCGGCCGCGGCCGCCTGGCCACCCCGGACGGCCGCCTCACTCCCTTCCAGGCCGGCCGCGTCACGGGCCGCATCCCCCGCACCGCCACCCTCCGCCCCACGGTCGTCCCCCTGGAGTGGCACCGCATGGGCGACCCCCCGGCCCGCCGCCCGGTCCGCGAACTCGGCAACGGGCCGACGGACTTGGCACTGCTGGCCAGTGCGCTGGAGCGGGCGGCACGCTCGGTGGCGGCGGTGGAGGTGCCGTCGCTGTTGTAGCCCAGGGCGCTTCAGGTGGTCCGGTGTGCTTCAGGTGGTCGGGAGTGCTTCAGACGGTCCGGTGCGTTGCGGGTCGTGCGGTGCGGGCTCAGAGGGATCAGGTTGTCGCCGCATAACACCGGATGGCCACGACCTGGTCCGCGCTCCACCGCTGCTCGACGGTGGCCAGCAGTTCCCACCCCAGCCGCTCGTACAGGGCTGCCGCCGCCACATCGGAGGCGACGACGTCGAGGACCGGATGCAGACCGCGACGTCGCGCCTCCCGCACGGCCCGCTCCATGAGCAGCGCGCCGATCCCGTGGCCCCGGGCTCCCGGCGCGACGAACAGTCTGCTGACCACCGCGGTCGCCTCGCCGCCCGCGCCCTCCCGGGCACCCCACAGACCGGGTGCCAGATCCCCTGGCTCGCTGCGGGACAGACCGATGTGACCGACGAGCCGACCGTCCAGCTCCGCGACCCAGGCCGTCAACAAGGAGGACTTGGACAGCCACTCGCCCGGCCGGTCGGGCCAGTTCACCGGATAGCCGTCGGCCGCGTGCACCTCGGCGAGCACCCGGACGCAGTCGACGAGGTCACGATCCGTTCGATGCCGGACCTCAGGTCCACCGGACGCGGTGCCGCTCTCGCTGTTCACCGTGCCATGCAAGCACAGCCCGGCCGGCCGCCCGGGCAAAAGGCGGGAGCGGCGATGACCTCACTGTCCTGAAAGAGCACTCAGCCCCTCCCCGAGCCCCGCCCCGGCTGAACCCGCTGCCCCGCTGGCCCGCTGAGACACGTCGGGGTCGGGGTGCGTCGGCGACCGGCTCGTCGTACGCCGCCACAGCCGCGCACAACACCGGCAGCCCGTTCGCATCCACCGTCTCCGGATCCGCGATCCGCGCCCTGTTCCAACAGGGCCCGCACCGCCTCGGCGTCCCCCGTCCGCGAAGCCGCCTACGTCACGACCCGATCACGATCAGTAACTTGACAGCGCAGGCGCTCTTGCCGCCCTCGACGCCCCGGGCGTAGACCAGACGGCACGGGACAGCGCCGGACGTTCAACGAGGAACGAGAACGGGGCAGTGATGCGCAGAACTCTTCATACATACAGGTCACGCAGGGCCGCACAAGCCGCCGCAGTCGCCGTCGTCGTCGGCGCGCTCACTCTCACCGCCTGCGGCAGCGACAACAAGGACAAGAACAACAACGGCGGCGGCAACAGCAGCGCCAGTAGCAGCGGCGGCGGCACCGTCGCCCTCCCCAAGCTCAACGGGGAGAGTCTCGAAGTGGCCGCCGTCTGGACCGGGCCGGAGCAGGCCAACTTCAAGCGGGTGCTCGCGGAGTTCGAGAAGCGCACCGGCGCCAAGGTCACCTTCGTCCCCGCGCAGGACCCGATCATCAACTTCCTCGGTTCGAAGATCGCGGGCGGTGCGCCGCCGGACGTGGCGATGCTTCCGCAGGTCGGCGCCATCAAGCAGGCCGTGGAGAAGAAGTGGGCCAAGCCGGTCGGGCCGGAGGCCCAGGCCCAGCTCGCCAAGAACTACTCGCAGGGCTGGCAGGATCTCGGCAAGGTCGGCGGCACGCAGTACGGCGTGTACTTCAAGGCCGCCAACAAGTCGCTGGTCTGGTACAACGCGAAGGTCTTCGAGAACGCGGGGGCCAAGGAGCCCGGCACCTGGAAGGACTTCCTCAGCACCGCGCAGACCATCTACGACTCCGGGGTCACCCCCGTCTCGGTCGGCGGCGCGGACGGGTGGACCCTCACGGACTGGTTCGAGAACGTGTATCTGTCCCAGGCCGGGCCGGAGAAATACGACCAGCTCGCCCAGCACAAGATCAAGTGGACGGACCCGTCCGTGAAGGACGCGCTGACCACGCTCGCCCAGCTGTGGGGGAACAAGAACTTCATCGCGGGTGGCCCGGACGGCGCCCTGCAGACCGAGTTCCCGGCCTCCGTGACGCAGACGTTCACCGGCGGCGACCAGCCCAAGGCGGGCATGGTCTTCGAGGGTGACTTCGTGGGCGTCAACATCGCGGAGACGAAGGCGAAGATCGGCACGGATGCCAAGGTGTTCCCGTTCCCGGCGGTGGGCAGCAGCGCCCCCGTGGTCAGTGGCGGTGACGCGGCCGTCCTGCTGAAGGACTCCAAGGCGGGGCAGGCCCTGCTCACCTTCCTCGCCTCGCCCGACGCCGCGACGATCTGGGCGAAGCTCGGCGGGTATCTCTCCCCCAACAAGAACGTCGACAACTCCGCCTACCCGAACGCGGTCCAGCAGTCGATGGCCAAGGCGCTGATCGCCGCCGGCGACGACTTCCGCTTCGACATGTCCGACCAGGCCCCGCAGGCCTTCGGCGGTACGCCCGGCAAGGGCGAGTGGAAGGACCTGCAGGACTTCCTGAAGAACCCGAAGGACGTGGCGGGGGCGCAGGCGAAACTCGAATCGGACGCCGCCGCGGCCTTCAAGGGCTGATCCGGCGATGACGTCGGCGACGGCCGGAGGAACCGCACCGGTTCCTCCGGCCCGTAAGCGCAAGAGCGTGACCGGCACCCGCGGGACCGTGGCGGTGCTGTTCCTGCTGCCCTGTCTCGTGCTGCTCGGCGCGCTCGTGGTCTACCCGATCGGGTACTCGCTGATCCGCAGCTTCCTCAACCGGTCCGGCGACGGTTTCGCCGGAGTCGACAACTACAAGGCCCTGTTCACCGACGACGGCATCCGCACCGCGCTCAAGAACAACGTCATCTGGGTGGTGTTCGCACCCACCGTCGCGACCGCGCTCGGTCTCGTCTTCGCGGTGCTCACCGAACGCGTCCGCTGGGGAACGGCGTTCAAACTGGTCGTCTTCATGCCGATGGCGATCTCGATGCTCGCCGCGGGAATCATCTTCCGGCTGGTGTACGACCAGGACCCGCAGAAGGGCGTCGCGAACGCCGTGTGGGTGGGGGTGCACGACACCTTCGCCGAGTCGTCGGCGTTCCCGAAGGCGCACCCGGGGCGGCAGTCACCCCTCCAGCCCGAACAGGGAGGGTTCATCACCCGGCAGGCCGTGCACGCCGGGCAGTCCGTCACCCTTCCCCTCGTCGGTGTCGCCCCCGACAAGATGCCGAGCGGCGCGAAGAAGGCCGTACAGGCGCAGCCGGAGCCCGGCAAGGTCACCGGCACCGCCTGGCAGGACTTCACCCGCGGCAAGGGCGTCGGCAAGCTCGGCCAGGTCGACCCGGGTGAGCTCGGCTACGCGGGCATGAAGGTCGAGGCCGTGAAGGACGGCAAGGTCGTCGATACGGCGAAGGTGCGCGGCGACGGGACCTTCACGCTCTCCGGCCAGGCCGACGGGGCCCGGCTGCGGCTGCCCGCGAGCAACTTCCGCGAGCCGTACAACGGCGTCGACTGGCTCGGGCCGTCCCTCGTCACCCCGGCGGTGATCGGCGCGTACGTGTGGATGTGGGCCGGTTTCGCGATGGTGCTCATCGCGGCGGGGCTCGCGGGCGTGCCGCGCGAACTCCTCGAAGCGGCACGGGTGGACGGCGCGAACGAGTGGCAGGTGTTCAGAAGGATCACGGTGCCGCTGCTCGCCCCCGTCCTCGCCGTCGTCCTCGTCACCCTGATGATCAACGTGCTGAAGGTCTTCGACCTGGTCTTCATCATCCCGCCGGGCTCGTCCCAGGACGACGCGAACGTGCTGGCCCTGGAGCTGTACCGGAAGGGCTTCTCCGAGGACCAGCCGGGCATCGCGAGCGCGATCGCCGTGTTCCTGCTGCTGCTGGTGATCCCTGTGATGTGGTTCAACATCCGACGTCTACGGCGGGAGGTACGGCGATGACCACCCACCCCGGAGGTCTCCCGAAGTCCGCACCCGTCACCGTCGTCAAGGCCGGGCAGTCGTTCGGCTCCCGGCTCGCGAGCGGCGTCAGCGGCGGTCTCGTCCGCTTCTTCCTGCTCCTCGTCGGCCTGTTCTGGCTGGTGCCGACGATCGGGCTGCTGCTGTCCTCACTGCGCACACCGGAGGACATGAGCGCGTCCGGCTGGTGGAAGGTCTTCAGCGAGCCCTCCCAACTCACCGTCGACAGTTACCAGAAGCTCCTGGAGAACGGTGACATCACCGGCTCGCTGGTGAACACCGTGCTGATCACCGTCCCGGCGACCGTCCTCGTCGTCGTCATCGGCTCACTCGCGGGCTATGCCTTCGCCTGGATGGAGTTCCCGGGCCGCGACTGGTGGTTCCTGGGCGTGGTCGGCCTGCTGGTCGTCCCCGTACAGGTGGCACTGATCCCGATCGCCGGACTCTTCGGCAGGATCGGCATCTTCGGCACGGTCTTCGGCGTGATCCTCTTCCACGTCGGCTTCGGCCTGCCCTTCGCGGTGTTCCTGCTGCGGAACTTCTTCGCGGAGATCCCAAGGGAGTTGCTGGAGGCGGCCCGGCTCGACGGTGCGGGTGAACTGCGGCTGTTCGTCAAGGTCGTGATGCCGCTCGGCGGTCCCGCGATCGCCTCGCTCGGCATCTTCCAGTTCCTGTGGGTGTGGAACGACATGCTGGTCGCGCTGGTGTTCTCCAACTCGGGCAGCCAGCCGATCACGGTCGCACTGCAGACCCAGGTACGCCAGTTCGGCAACAACATCGACGTCCTGGCGCCCGGCGCCTTCATCTCGATGGTCATCCCACTCGCCGTGTTCTTCGCGTTCCAGCGCCAGTTCGTCTCGGGCGTGATGGCGGGCGCGGTGAAGTAGCCGAACAAGTAACCACGTCAGGGGCGGGCCGGATACCGGTTCGCCCCTCGGTGTTCACCGCGGGTCCCCCATATGCCACATCTGGCGTAACCAAGTCACCCCTTCGGCCGTTGCCGGGCAGTATGCCCGCGCCGACCCATGGATGTCCCTTGCCCAGGTTCAGTGTCATCGTCCCCGCGTACAAGGTTCAGGCGTACCTGCACGAATGCCTTGAATCCGTCCTTGAGCAGTCCTACCCCGACCTCGAACTGATCGCCGTCGACGACCGCTCGCCGGACGCCTGTGGCGCGATCATCGACGAGTTCGCCGCCCGCGACGCCCGCGTCCGCCCCGTGCACCTCCCGGAGAACGTGGGCCTGGGCCGCGCCCGCAACGCCGGTCTCGAACACGCCACCGGTGACTACCTGATCTTCCTGGACAGCGACGACACCCTCACCCCGGACGCGCTGCGCGCGATCGCCGACCGGCTGAAGGAGACCGCCGAACCGGACGTCCTGGTCTACGACTACGCGCGCACGTACTGGAACGGGGACATCGTCCGCAACCGGTTCGCGGAGCAGCTCAGCGAGCAGGGCCCGGCACCCTTCCGTCTCGACGACCGGCCGGGGCTGCTCAGGGTCCTGATGGTGGTGTGGAACAAGGCCTACCGCAGGGAGTTCGTCGAGCGCGAGGGCTTCACCTTCCCGCCCGGCTACTACGAGGACACCCCCTGGACCTACCCGGCGCTGATCTCCGCCGAGACGATCGCGACCCTCGACCGGGTCTGCGTGCACTACCGCCAGCGCCGCCGGGGCAACATCCTCGGCACCAGCGGCCGGGGGCACTTCGACATCTTCGCGCAGTACGACCGCCTCTTCGCGTATCTCGACGCGCACCCGGAGCTGGCGCGGTGGCGCCCGGTCCTGTTCCGCCGCATGGTCGACCACCTCTCCACTGTGTTCACCAAGCGGGGCCGGCTGCCGCGCGGCGTCCGTGCCGAGTTCCTGCGGGGGGCCCGCGCCCACTACCGCCGCTACCGCACCCCGGGCGCCCCCGTCCGCCTGCGCACCCGCGTCCGGCACACCCTGGTCCGGCTCGGCAACCACCGCACGTACCGCCTGCTGTCCCTGGCCTTCCGCGTCCAGAAGAAGACCCTGCGCGGTACGAAGGACCTGCTCCGCAAGGCCCGCGGTGCCGCCCTCCAGTTCCACTACCGCATCCAGCTCCGGCTGCCGCTGCGCGCCGACCGCGCCGTCTTCTCCAGCTACTGGGGGCGCGGCCACGGCTGCAACCCGGGCGCCCTGGAGTCCGCGTTCCGCAACCTCGCCCCCCACATCCGTACGGCGTGGATCGCGCACCCCGAGCACCACCACACGATCCCCGCCCCGACGCGACGCCTGCGGCCCGGTACGACGGCGTACTGGACGGCGCTCGCCCGCTCCAAGTACCTCGTCAACAACGTCAACTTCGACCGCCGGCTGGTCAAGCGCCGCGGCCAGATCATGATCCAGACCCAGCACGGCACCCCGCTCAAGCACATGGGCCTCGACCTCCAGGACCGCCCGGCGGCGGCCCGTGACACGGACTTCGCCGAGCTGCTGCGCAGCGCCGACAAGTGGGACTACTGCCTCTCCGGCAACCGCCACTCCACCCTCGTCTGGGAGCGCGTCTTCCCGGCCTCGTACACGACCCTGGAGTACGGCCTCCCCCGCAACGACGCGTTCCAGCGGGCGACCTCGGCGGACGTCACCCGGCTGCGCGAGTCGCTCGGCATCCCCAAGGGCACGGTCGCCGTCCTGTACGCGCCGACGTACCGCGACTACCGCCGCACCCAGCGCCTCACCCTCGACCTGGAACGCGTCCTGCGCAGGCTCGGCCCGCGCTTCGTCGTCCTGACCCGCGCCCACCACTCGTGCCAGGGCCCGCTCGCCACCGCCGCGCCTTCTTCATCGGCCCGGCTCATCGACGTCTCCGACCACCCCAGCATCGAGTCCCTCTGCCTCGCCTCGGACGCGTTGGTCACCGACTACTCGTCCCTGATGTTCGACTACGCGGTCCTCGACCGGCCGATCGTGATCCACGCGGACGACTGGGAGGCGTACGAGGCCTCCCGGGGCACCTATTTCGACCTGCGCGCCTTCCCGCCGGGCGCGGTCGCGCGCAGCGAGGACGAGCTGATCGACATCTTCGCGACCGGCCACTGGCGCGGCTCCCGCTCGACCCAGCTGCGGACCGCGTTCCGCGAGCGGTTCTGCCCGTACGAGGACGGGCGCGCCGCGGAGCGGGTCGTACGCCATGTCGTGCTGGGCCAGAGCGGCGGGCTGCCGCGGGTCGTACCGCTCGCGAAGCGCAACCCGGTCCCGTCCGCCGCCGCGGCCGGCCCCCGGCTGCCTCTCGCGACGGTGCCCGCGCCCGGCACCGCCGTCCCTGTCATCAAGACCCTCTGAACCCTCTGCCCCCCTGAAATCTCCGCCCCCTCCGAAACCTCTGCCCCGGAGCAGGCCTTGCCCTCCAGCCCCTCCCGGCCCACCCCGACGAGGCCCGTCACCTGGCGCCCCGCCGGGCGACCGGGGCGATGACACCCCGCCTCAGAGTCCCTTGAGACCTCAGCGTTACGTGAGAGAAAGAGCAGAATGCCCCGCTTCAGCATCATCGTCCCCACCCATGGAGTCGCCGGGCGACTGCCCCTCGCGCTGGACTCGGTCCTCGACCAGTCCTTCGCCGACTTCGAGCTGATTCCGGTCTGCGACGGGCCGGACTCCCCGGCGGGCGAGGTCGCCGCCGGGTATGCCGCGCGGGACTCCCGGGTCGTCCCGGTCCACTCGCCGCCCTCGGACGGGCTGAGCGCGGCACGGAACACCGGGATCGGGGCGGCGGCCGGCACGTATCTGCTCTTCCTCGACGGCGACGACGTCCTGGCGCCGGGCGCGCTCACGGCCCTGGAGGGCAAACTCCAGGAGGAGCCCGAGGAGCCCGAGGAGGTGGACGTCCTCTACTTCGGGCACGAGCGCGTCCACTGGTGGGACGTCGAGACCAGTACGCCCCCGCTCCCGAGGACACCCGCGGGGGTGTTCACCCCGGACCGGGCGCCGCAGCTCACCGGGGTGGGCCTGCCGGCGTGGAGCGCGGCCTACCGCCGGGCGTTCCTCCGCGAGCAGCGCCTCGCCTTCCCCGAGGGGCACTTCACGGATCTCGGCTGGGGCGGCCTGGTGACGGTGGCCGCCGGGCGGGTGGCGGTGCTGCGCGCGGTCGTCGTACGGCATCTGCTGCGCAGGCAGGGCAGTCGGCTGAACGAACCCGGCGAGCACCAGTTCGAGCTGCTCGACCAGGTCGGCCTGGTGCTGACCCGGGCGGCCGAACAGAAGCTGTCCGCGGAGCGGTTGCGGCCGCTGTTCGATGACCTCTTCACGGCGGTGCTGAGGTCGGCGGCCCATCCGGAGCGGCTTCCCCTGCACCGGCGCCGGGCCTTCTTCCGACGCGCGGGGAGGCTCTACCGGCGTCACCGCCCGGCGGGGTTCCAGCCCCCGGCGGGCCGGATCGGGGTGCAGCACCGGCTGCTGGCGGCCGGGGCGTACAGCGCGTTCCGGGCACTGCGCGGCGCCAACCAGCAGCTGGCGAAGGCCGGCCGGCAACTGCCACGCGTCCGCCGGCTGCGCACCCGCGCGCAGTACGCCGTCCAGCTGCGCCGCCCTCTCGACGAGAACCTCGCCGTGTACTGCGCGTACTGGGGCCGCGGCTACGCCTGCAACCCGGCCGCGATCCATGCCAAGGCCCGCGCACTCGCCCCGCACCTGCGCTCGGTGTTCCTGGTCGAGGCCGACGCGGTGGACCGGGTCCCGAAGGATCTCGACCACGCGGTGATCGGCAGCCCGCGCGCGTGGGAGGTGCTGGCCCGCGCCAAGTACCTGATCAACAACGCCAATTTCGCGGACGAGGTCGTCAAGCGCCGCGGCAGCGTGCACCTCCAGACCCAGCACGGCACCCCGCTGAAGACGATGGGCGTCGACCAGTCGACCTACCCGATCGTGGCCGCCGCGACCGGCAGCTTCGCCAAGCTGCTGACCCGGGTGGACCGCTGGGACTACAACCTCTCCTCCAACCGGCACTCCACGGAGATGTGGGAACGGGCCTTCCCGGGCACCTACGAGGCCCTGGAGTACGGCTATCCGCGCAACGACGTCTACTACACGGCGACGGCCGACGACGTGCTCCGCGTCCGCGCCCGACTGGGCGTTCCCGAGGGCAGGACCGCCCTCCTCTACGCGCCCACCCACCGCGACTACCGCACCGGCTTCGAGTCCCGGCTCGACCTGGAGGCGTTCTGCGAGGAGATCGGCGACGAGTTCGTCGTCCTGCTCCGCGCGCACTACTTCTACGACGGGCGCGGGCGCAGAGGCAGCGGCCGGATCATCGACGTGACCCGGCACCGCTCGTCGGAGGACGTCTGCCTGGCCGCCGACGCGCTCATCACGGACTACTCGTCGATCATGTTCGACTACGCCCATCTCGACCGTCCGATCGTCGTGTACGCGGACGACTGGGAGATCTACCAGGAGACGCGGGGCGTGTACTTCGATCTGATGGAGGCACCGCCGGGCCCGGTGGCCCGCACCCCGCAGGAGCTCGCCCGGATCTTCCGTGACCGCTCCTACACGGACGGCTCCGCACGGGCCCTGCGGGCCGCGTTCCGGGGGCGCTTCTGCCAGTTCGACGACGGGCTGGCCGCCGAGCGGGTCGTCCGCAGAGTGCTGCTGGGCGAACCGCCCGAGGCGATCCCTCCGGTGATCCCCCTCGCCGAGCGCCTTCCGGCCCCCGCCGCGTCCACCCTCGTAAGGAGCTGACGTGTCCCGCTTCAGCATCATCGTCCCCGTCTTCAAGGTGCAGGGCTTTCTGCGCGAGTGCCTCGACTCGGTCCTGGAGCAGTCGTACGGCGACATCGAGGTCATCGCGGTCGACGACTGCTCGCCGGACGGCTGCGGCGCGATCCTCGACGAGTACGCGGCCCGCGACCCGCGCCTGCGGGTGCTGCATCTGCCGCGGAACGTGGGACTCGGCCGCGCCCGCAACGCCGGAATGCCGTACGCCACCGGGGACTTCCTCTTCTTCCTCGACAGCGACGACACGCTCACACCGGGCGCCCTGCGCGCCATCTCCGACCGCCTCGACGAGACCGCCGACCCGGACGTGCTGGTCTTCGACTACGCGCGCACCTACTGGTGGGGCGGAACCCGCCGGAACGTCCTCGCGCAGGTACTGGCGGAGTGCGGCGACAGAACCTTCACGGCCGCCGAACACCCGCAGATCCTCGACCTGCTGATGGTCGTGTGGAACAAGGTCTACAGCCGCGCGTTCGTCGAGCGGGAGGGCTTCGCCTTTCCGCCCGGCTACTACGAGGACACGCCCTGGACCTTCCCGGTCATGCTCAGCGCGGAGCGGATCGCGACGCTCGACCGGATCTGCCTGAACTACCGGCAGCGCCGCCAGGGCAACATCCTGTCCACCACCAGCCGCAAGCACTTCGACGTCCACGACCAGTACGAGCGGGTCTTCGCCTTCGTCGACTCCCGCCCCCAGCTGTCGAGCTGGCGCCCCTATCTGCACGGCAAGATGGGCGAGCACTGTCTCGACATCCTCGCCAAGCCGGACCGGCTGCCCGACTCCGACAAGGGCGAGTTCTTCCGGCGTACGGCCGCGCTGTTCCGCAAGCACCAGGGCGGCGGCCCGGTGCCGCGCGAGCTGCGCGTCCTGCAGGGCGGTTACCTGAGGTACCGCGCCCGGCGGGGGACCGGCCGGGCCGGCGCGGAACTCGGGCGGCGCGGGCTGCTGGTGCGCAAGGCGGCGGTCACCCGGATCAAGGGCGGCTGGTCGGCGGTGCACGAACACCGGCCGCTCGACCCGAACCTCGCGGTGTACTCGGCGTTCTCGCACCGCGGGGTGCTCGGCGACCCGGGCGCCATCTACCGCGCCGCCCGTGAACTCGCCCCGCACATCCGCGGGGTGTGGGTGGTGCGCGAGGACCAGGTGCCGCTGCTGCCGCCCGGCGTCGAGTACGTCGCACCCGATTCGCTCGCCTACCGCCAGGTCACCGCCCGCGCCACGTACCTCGTCAACAACGTCAACTGGCCCGGCACCCTCGTCAAGCGCGAGGGCAGCGTGCACCTCCACACCCACCAGGGCACCCCGCTGAAGTACATGGCCGCCGACCTGCTCGACAAGCCCGGCGCCCGGCACGGCTTCGACGTACCGCAGATGCTGCGCCGCGCCGACCGCTGGGACTACAGCCTGGTTGCCAACCGCCACTCCGAGCTGGTCTGGGACCGCGCCTACCCCTGCCACTTCACCTCGCTGCGCACCGGCAGCCCCCGCAACGACGTCCTCGTACGGGCGCGCCCCGAGGACGGTGCGGCGGTCCGCGCCCGCCTCGGCATCCCCGCCGACCATCAGGTGGTGCTGTACGCGCCGACCCGCCGCGACTACGTCCGCGGCGGGCTCGTCGACCGTATCGACCTGGCCCGGTTCGCCGACGACCTCGGCGCGGGCCACACCCTCCTCGTACGGCTGCACCCCTCGCTCGTGGACGGCCCGGCGCGCGGGATGGGCCTGTCCGAGCTGCACCGGCGCGGGGTCGTGGTCGACGCGACCGACGAACCGCACGTCGAGGATCTGATGCTCGCCTCCGACGCGCTGGTCACGGACTACTCGGCCCTCATGTTCGACTACGCCAACCTGGACCGGCCGATCGTGATCCACGCGGACGACTGGGGCGCGTACGCGGCGAGCCGGGGCGCGTATTTCGACATCACGGCGGACCCGCCCGGCCATGTGGCGGACTCCTACCGGGAGCTGGCATGGCTGTTCGCGTCCGGGTCCTGGCGGGACGGGGAGTCGGCGCGGCTGCGGGCCGGGTTCCGGGCACGGTTCTGCGCGTTCGACGACGGGCGGGCGGCCGAGCGGGTGGTACGGACGCTGATGCTCGGCGAGCGCATGCAGGAGCCGGTGTCGCTCGCGCCGGTACCGGCGCAGGCGGGGCACGACGTCCTCGCGTCCTCGTGAGGCCCCCCGCCGTGCGGCCCCGTACCTGGGTGGTGCTCCTGGCCGTCGTCTTCGCTCTGCTCCAGCTCGCGAACGTCACCGGCCGGGACACCCCCGACACCAAGAACTACCTCTCGTACGCGCTGAGCCTGCGCGGCGCGAGCAAGCACGAGGCGGCCGCGGCCACCATCGACTACGCCTGCGCCGGCCGGGCGTCCGTCGCGCGCCGCAACCAGAGCGTCAACGTGGTGCACTTCCGCGATCCGAGCCCCGCCCGGCAGGTCGTCGAGGAGTGCCGGCGCGAGCAGTGGCAATGGGTGTCGAAACGGCTGCGGGCCGGGCAGACCTCGGGCCACACCGTGCCGTTCATGCCGCCCCGCTTCATGCGGATCTTCGAGACGCGGCCCGGCTATCCGGCGTTCCTGGTCCCCTTCGTCACCGTCCTCGGTGTGCCGTGGGGCCTGTGGACGTCGAGCGTCCTCATCACGGTCACCGGGGGCGTACTCGCCTTCCTCGTGCTGCGCACCCTGCGCGCCCCCACCGTCGCGGCCCTGACCGGACAGGCCCTCTTCTACGTCCTGCCGTGCGGCACGACCGCCATGCGCCCCATGACCGAGGGCCTGCTGCTGACCCTGACGCTGGCCGCGCTGTGGGGCTGCGCGCTGGCGCTGGAGGGCCACGCGCGAGCCGGAACATGGCTGGTCGGCGGCTGCCTTGCGGCCCTCTTCACCGTGAAGCACTCGCAGGCGCTGTTCCTCGGACTGTGCCTGGCGGGCGCGTGCGCGGTGCTCGGCGTACGGCGCGGGGGACTGCGGCAGCCGCTGCGCAGGCTCGCGCGGCCGTTGCGGGAGGTGGGAGTGGTGGCGGCCTGCGGGGTTGCCATGACCCTGCTCGCGGCGAGGGTGCTGGGCTACCCGTCCGAGACGGAATCCCTCCAGGATCTGCTCACGGCCCACTTCTCCCGGCACGACCGCGCTCATCCATGGCCGGAGTTCCTGGACCTGGAGGTCAACTTCTGGGTGGAGTGGCTGCGCCGCGCGCTCCGGGAGCCGCTCTTCCTCTCCGCGCTGGTGGCGGCGGCCTGGGGCGTCCTGCGGCGGCGCCCGGCCTTCGGCGTGTTCCTGGTCGCGGCCGCGCTCACCGGCATCCTCAACCAGGCCGGGCACCCCGACATCGACATCTACGGGGACCGGCTGATCGTGCTGGCGTGGGTGCTGCCGGTGCTGGGGCTTCCGCTGCTGCTGGAATCGGTCGTACGACTGCGGGCGGGGGGCCTGGACTCGGTGCCGGGGCCCCTCCGGAAGGATGCCGGGGTGGACGCCAGGGTCGCTCGATGAGGTGAAGGGTGGCAAAGCCGTTGGCCCTGGCGGGCATATACGGCAAATGCCCCGAACGGCTCAGGCCGGCGCCGCCCACACCGGCCGCGCCGACCACTCCGACCTCCACGGCCCGCGGACCGCGCGCGGCGCGACCGCACTGCGCGGCGGTGCCCCCTGGCGCCCCACGCCCTACCAGGTCTTCGGCGGTCTGTTCTGGCTGGTGATGTGGCTCGCCTCCTGGCGGGTGCCGATGTGCTGCGACGTCGGCCGGCACGCGGCGGTCGTCGAGCGCCTCAAGGCGAACCTCCTCCATCCGGCCCACCCGATGGCGGACCTGCCGGGCGAGGGCAGCCCCTCCTACTCGCCGTACGCCGTGACGCAGGGCGCGATCGCCCGGCTGACGGGCCTTACGGGCTGGGAGGCGGTCCGGCTCTCGGCACCGCTGAACCTGCTGGTGCTGCTGACGGGGATCGGCCGTTTCATGCGCGTCCTGGCACCCCGCCGCCCCTGGGCGCCCGTGCTCGCGCTGCTCGCCATGGTGCTGCCGTGGGGTACCGAGCGGGCCTGGTGGAGCGGCTATCTCGGGCTGATGTCGATGGCGGGAAACCTCGGCCATCCGTCGACGTTCGCCATCGGGCTCACCTTCTGGGCCTGGGCGCTCACGGGCACACGCGCGGGAGAACACGGCGGCCCGGTCCGGTACGTCGGCCCGAGCGGGCTGCGCGGCCTCTCCGGGTACAAGGGCCTGGGCGTCCTGTACGGGCTGATCCTGCTCGTCCATCCGATCACCTCGGTGGCGGCGGCGCTCGGGGCGGTGGCGCTCGTGGCCGGATGGCAGCGGGGATGGCGGGCGGCCGTGGTGGGCCGGTGGGCGCTCACGGGGGCGACGGCGCTGCTGGTCGCGCACCTCTGGCCGTACTTCGACGTCTTCGCGCTGAACGGGGACCGCGGCGTGGACGCGATGCACGAGCGGCTCTACGAGGGCATGCCGGGGCACTTCTGGCTGGCGCTGATCGGGGTGCCGGCGCTGTGGGTACGGGCGCGACGCGCTCGGCGTTCCTGGCGGGATCCGCTCGTGCTGATCTTCGCGCTGGACTGCCTGGTGGTGGCGTACGGCTGGGTCAGCGGGCACTACACCTACGGCAGGATCCTGGGGCTCACGCTGGTGGCGCCGCAGTTCGCGCTCGCGGTGGAGCTGGCGGCGGCGCGGCCGTGGCCGGTGTGGCGGCGGGCGCTGGGGGTGGTGGCGGCCGTCGGGGCCTGCGTCGGGTTCCTCACGGTGCAGGCCGGGGCGGTCGTACCGCGTTCACTCGATCCGGTGGGTTTCGACCAGCCGCCGCGCTGGCCGGCGTACGACTGGGCGGCGCGGCACATCAAGCCCGGCGACGTGGTCATCACCGACGGGTACTACGCCGTCCATCTGATCGCCGGCTACGGCCCCAACCTCGCCGCGCCCGCCTGGCCGGACGCCGCGCTGGACGAGCGGGAACGGGTGCGGCGGCTGGCGGCGGTGCGGGGTTATCTCGACCCCGCGTCGACCCATGCCGGGCGCTCCGCGGTGGTGCGCCGGTACCACGTGCGGTGGCTGTTGTTGACGCGGTGGCGTCGGGTGCCGGAGGAGGCGACGGTGGTGGATCGGAGCCGACGGACGGGTGAGGTGCTCGCGCGGGTGGGGGTGTGAGAGGTCGCCTGGAGACCGCGGGGCGGTGGGGGCTGAACGCGCTCACGGGGCGGAGCCGCACATGTCACAGCCCCGCACCCCTGAAGGGGCACGGGGTGCACGCTCGATGACAGCGTCCCGAACTACTCGATGACGAGCTCGACCGGGATGTTGCCGCGGGTGGCGTTGGAGTAGGGGCAGACCTGGTGGGCCTGCTCGACCAGCTTGCGGCCGGTGGCCTCGTCCACGGAGTCGGGCAGCTCGACGCGGAGCGTGACGGCGAGGCCGAAGCCCTCGCCCTGCTTGCCGATGCCGACCTCACCGGTCACCGCGGCCTCGCTGACGTCGACCTTCGCCGCGCGGCCGACGAGACCGAGGGCGCTGGCGAAACAGGCGGCGTAACCGGCGGCGAACAGCTGCTCGGGGTTGGTGCCCTGACCGCTGCCGCCCATCTCCACCGGGATCGCCAGCTGGAGGTCGAGCTTGCCGTCGGAGCTGACGGCGCGGCCCTCGCGGCCGTGGGTGGCGGTGGCGACGGCGGTGTAGAGCGCGTCCATGGAGACCATCCCTCTCAAGTCGAGTTCTTACCTCGGCGGCCGGTCCGACCGCCTCACGACCTCAATTAGAGCACGCAATTCAATTGCGCACAACTTAATGACGAGCAAGAGCTATCCTGGGTCCATGACCGCCATGCCGACCCCGAGCCCCCAGGCTCCGTCCGACGGGGACTACCTCCGTCTCGACCAGCAGATCTGCTTCTCTCTGAACGCCGCGTCGCGCGCCTTCGGCGGCGTCTACCGGGTGATCCTCAAGGACCTCGGTCTCACCTACCCCCAGTACCTGGTGATGCTCGTGCTGTGGGAGCACGGCGAGTTGCCCGTGAAGAAGGTCGGCGAGCATCTGCGGCTCGACTCCGGGACGCTGTCCCCGCTGCTCAAGCGGCTGGAGGCGGCCGGTCTGGTACGGCGGGAGCGCAGCGCGCTGGACGAGCGCTCCGTGCATGTCCACCTCACCGAGGAGGGCACGGCCCTGCGGGAGCGGGCGCTGCAGGTGCCGCGCCGGATCGCCGCGGCAACGGGTGCGGACCTCGAGGAGATCCGTGAGCTGCGGGCGCGGCTCGACCGGCTGACGGCGGCGCTGGACGCGGCCGCGCTGGACACCTCCGCCTTGGACACCTCCGCCTTGGACACCACCCCCTTGGACCCGGCGGCGCTGGACTCCGTCGGGCCGAAGTAGCCGCCGCCGGGACTCGCTCAACGGCGGCGTACGTACAGGCGCAGGGTGATGCCCCTGCGGACGATCCGCTCGCGCAGGGTGAACTCCTCGCGGAGCACGGCGAGTTTGGCCTCCTCGGTCGCCACCCCGGTGTCCGGATGCCAGTTCCTCCGGGCTGCGAAGTGCTCGGCGACCACCCAGACCCGGTCGAGCCGGTCGAGACGGCGGCGCAGCTCGCGTGGGCCCGCCTCCTCCCCGTACAGCGTCCCGGACGCCGTCGCGGACCTGGTCAGCGCGATGTCCCGAATCCCGCGGAAGCCCGCCGGATAGGCCAGCGCCGACCGCCGCGCGAGCGAGGGCAGGAACAACACCGGGTCGCCCGGCCGCAGTTCACGCCCGGCTGCGGCGGACATGGCGGCGAGGTTGTCGGGCCGGTGGTTGGGGTTGCGGTCCTTGCGGAGCAGGGGGAACTGGACGGTGAGGACGAGCGCGACGGCGAGCACACCGGCGACGGTGACGACGCGTGAAGGCAGGGCACTCCGCAGCTGCGGCACCGCGCCGAGCAGCCGGTCCGCCCCGGCCGCCGCCAGCAGTGGCGCCCCCGACATCGCGTACAGCACGTACCGCTCGTCGTACAGCGGCCAGAAGTGGGAGACCGTGATCAGTACCGCGGGCGGGAGCAGCAGCAGCGGCAGGGCGACCGCCGCGAGGGTCATCTCGCCGCGCCGTACGAGGGGCCAAAGGCCCAGGGCGATCAGGAACAGGTAGGGCACGACCACCAGTTGGGCCGGTCCGGTGAACGCCCGGACCAGGAGGTCCACACTCTCCCCGTTCGGCGCCGACAGCCAGGCGACCTGCGCGGACTGCCCGTGCGAGACGAGCGCCAGCGGCGACAGGACGAGCACCGTGGCTCCCGCCGCGCACCCCCACCGCCGCCACACCCGCCACGGCATCCGGGTCAGCGCCAGGGTCGTGGCGTGCGCGAGCAGCAGGAGTACGGCGAACTCGTGCAGGATGCAGGTGACGGTGAGAGTCACACCGTATCCCCACCAACCTCCTGTGCGAACGGCCTTGACCAGAAGCAGCGTCGCTCCCGTGGCCCCGGCCGCGACCAGCGCGTACGACCGGCCTTCCTGGGCGAAGTGCCCGGCCAGGGGGGTGACCGCGTACAGCAGGCCCGCCCACAGGCCGACGCGCGGGCGGCACAGGCGGACGCCCAGGGCGGCGACGAGGCCCGCGGTGGCGGCGGCGCCGATGACCGAGGGGAGCCGGAGGGCGACCTCGCTGGGATCGACGGCGAGGACGACGTGCATGAAGAGGTAGTACAGGCCGTGCACCGCGTCGACGTGGTGCAACAGATGCCAGATCTGCGGGACCGAACGCCGCGAGACCTGGAAGGTGGCCGCCTCGTCGCGCCACATGCCCCCGCGGTCGAGCCTCCAGAGTCCGAGCGCGAGCATGACGAGCACGGGCACGAGCACCGCCACGACCGCTGCCGGTGACCGCGCACCGGCCTTCGTCGGACGCTCTCCCCCAGACCCTCCCCCGGCCTTCGCGGAGGCCTGCGCCACAACCGTCGCCGGGGCCTGCGCCACGGCTTCCGGGTCGCCGGTGTCGGACCACTTCATTGACGCCCTCATTTTATGACCGTTTTCTTACCGTTGACTAACCTTCGAAGGGTGTTTGCGGCGTATCGACTCCGCTGAGGCATGCGCGCAGCTTACGATCCGGCGTTGATGAGCGCTTATCCGACCCCTCGACACCGTCTGGCCACCCTCGCCACCGCCTGGGTGGCCACCCGCGCCCTGATGCTGTGGCTGCTCACGCACGACGACCTCTCCGCACTGGGCAGCGGAGGGGTCTCGCACGAGGTGCGCCACCTGTACTTCCGCTGGTACGGCATCCTGTCGCACGGCGCCTATCCGGCGGGCGACCGGCTGTGGCAGTACCCGCCCGGCGCGGGCCCCGTGCTGCTCGCGCCCGGGCTGCTGCCGGGCCTGACGTACTTTCACGCCTTCGTGGCCCTCACGCTCCTCGCGGACGCGGTGATCGCGTGGGCCCTCGCGCGCGCGGGACGCCGGCCCGGCCACAGTCTGCGCGGCGCGGCCCTGTGGACACTGGGCCTGCCCCTGCTGCTGCACCTTCCGCTCGCCCGGTACGACGTGCAGGTCACGGCGTTCGCCGTCATCTCCCTGTTGACGTTGTCGCGTTCCCCGCGCGCGGGCGGCGCGTTCGCCGCGCTCGGCGCCCTGGTGAAGGTCTGGCCCGCGCTGGCCCTCGTGGGCGCCCCCCGGGGCCGTACGACCCGGGAGGCCTGGACGTCGGCGGTGCTCACGGCGGTCACCCTGCTCGCCGTCCTGGCGACGGCCTTCAGCAACCCCTTCGACTTCCTGCGCCAACAAGGCGGCCGGGGCGTGCAGATCGAGTCGCTCGGCGGCACGGTGCTCGGCCTCGCGCGCCACCTGGGCTGGCCGGGCAGAGTGCGCTACCGGTACGGCGCGATGGAGTTCGTGGGCCCGTACGTCCAGACGGTAGCGACCGTCTCGCTCGGCCTCACGGCCGCCGCCTTCGGGCTCCTGCTGCTGTGGCGGGTGCGGGCCCGGCGCTGGACGGCGGCGACCCCGTACGACGCCGCGCTCGCCGCCGTGCTGCTGTTCACGGTGACAAGCCGGGTGATCAGCCCCCAGTACATGGTGTGGCTGCTCGGGCTGGCCGCTGTGTGCCTGACCTCGCGGCACACCACCCAGCGCCCGGTGGCCGTGCTGATCTTGGCGGCGACCGTGGTCAGCTCGGTCGCGTACCCCGGCCTCTACCGGGAAGTCATCCACAGCACCTGGGCGGGCTGTCTGCTGATGCTCCTGCGCAACGGTCTGCTGACGGCCGCGGCGGTCCTGTCCTTCACCCGGCTGTGGCGTTCCGGCCTTCCCGTCCCGCAACGACTGGAATCCGCCGCGCCGACACGGAACCCACACCCGATTCCTGCCGTCTTCCGGACCGGACGTTAAGCGCCTCTTAACGGAAAATTACTGTTAACCCCTACAATCCCGGGCCGTGACTCCCATGAACCCTCACCACTCGCAGGTCTGCGTCGTCGTCATCGGGTACAACGACGCAGACCATGTGACGGACGCGGTACGCTCGGCGCTCGCGCAGGGCCCGGCCGTCCGGGAGGTGCTCGCCGTCGACGACCGCTCGACCGACGGCAGTGCGGACCTCCTCGACCGCCTCGCCGCCGAAGAACCGCGTGTGAAGGTCATGCGCCGGCAGGACAACAGCGGCGGCTGCGGCAGCCCCCGCAACAACGGCATCGACGCGGCGACCGCCCCGTACGTGATGTTCCTGGACAGCGACGACGTGCTGCCGCCGGGCGCCGTGGACGCGCTGCTCGGGGCGGCGCTGGAGCAGCGCACGGAGGTCACGGCGGGCCTGTGCGTGCGCCGCGAACTGCCCTCGGGCCGCGAAATCCCCTGGGAGCGCGACCTGTACGCGAAGGCCGCGCTGATCCCCGACCCGTCGCGGCGCCTCCGTCTGGTCCACGACACGCTCTGCGTCAACAAGCTGTACCGCACCGACTTCCTTCGTGACCACGAGATCCGCTTCCCCGAAGGCCGCCATCCCTACGAGGACTTCGTGTTCACCGCGCGCGTCCTGGCCGCCGGGCCGCGCATCGCGCTGATCCCCGACACGGTGTACGTGTGGCACGTGCGGCGCGGCGCCGGGCGGCTGTCGATCTCGCTGGACCGCGCGGACATCGACAACTGGCGGGCGCGCATCGAGGCACACCGGACGGCGTACGAGATCCTGCTCGGCGCCGGTGAGAAGCAGCTCGCGCGGGCCGCCAACGCCAAGTTCCTCGACCACGAACTGCGCATGTACGCCAAGGAGTTGGAGCTGCGCGACGCCGACTACCGGCGGGCGTGGTGGGAGCTCACACGCGCCTACCTGTCGACGTTCGACGCGAGCGACTTCACCGTCAACCCGAACGCCCCCGGCCGGCTGATCGCCCGTGTCGTCCTCGCCTCCGAAGAGCCCCGCGACCTGCCCCGCCTCAAGGAACTCGCCGCCCGGCCAGCCCGGCTGCGCCCGCCGTACGCCCGCGCCGCCGACGGCACACCCGTCTGGTCGGACGACCTCCCCCAGGTCACGCTGGACCACTACCTCCAGCGCCCCGTGCACGGGCTGCCCGCCGCCGTCGACGCGGAACTGCGTCCCAGCGCGCGCGGGGCCCGGCTGCGGCTGCGCCTGCACGACCTGTACGGGCGGATCGCGGAGGCCGGCCCGGCCTCGGCGGACGTCGAGTTCGTGCACCGGGACGAGGGGCGCATCGGCCTGAGCGAGTCGGTCACCCTCGCGCCGGACCCTGGCCAGGACACCTGGTCCGCCGAGCTGCCCGTGGACCTGTCGGCGCTGGGCTGCGACACCTGGGACCTGCGGCTGCGGGTCCACTACCGTGACGGCACGAGCCGGGACGTCACCGCCCACGCGGTCGGCGGGCCGGGCCTGCTGCGCCGCCGCGCGGTCCTCGACCTCCGGCACGGCGTCCTGCTGGTGCAGCCGTACCGCACCCACGCGGGGGCGCTGGCGCTGCGGCTCGCGCCCGGATGGCGAGGAATGACCGAAGTGGTACGCCGTCGACTGAAGCGCCTGCTTCACTGATACGCGGACCGCGACAGCGGTAGGCGGGCTGCGACAGCGGTAATACTGCGACAGCGGCAAGCGGGCTGCGACAGCGGCAGTACAAACAGCACGAAATGACTCACCGACGAGGGGACAACCGTCCATGACCTGGCTGATCACCGGCGGCGCCGGCTACATCGGGGCGCACGTCGTGCGCGCGATGCGGGATGCGGGCGAACAGGCCGTGGTCTACGACGACCTGTCCACGGGCATCGCCGAGCGGATCCCCTCCGACGTACCGCTGGTGGTCGGTTCGACCCTGGACGCCGAACTGCTGGCCCGGACGATCGAGGAGCACGCCGTCACCGGCGTCGTCCACCTCGCGGCGAAGAAGCAGGTCGGCGAGTCCGTGGACCTCCCGTTGCACTACTACCGGGAGAACGTCGAGGGCCTGCGGGTCCTGCTGGAGGCCGTGACGGCGGCGTCCGTCGCCTCCTTCGTGTTCTCGTCCTCGGCCGCGGTGTACGGCATGCCGGACGTGAACCTGGTGACGGAGGAGACGCCGTGCGTGCCGATGAGCCCGTACGGCGAGACGAAGCTGGCGGGCGAGTGGCTGGTCCGCGCGACGGGCCGGGCGACCGGTCTGTCCACGGCGTCGCTGCGCTACTTCAACGTGGCGGGCGCGGCGACCCCCGAACTCGCCGACGTCGGCGTCTTCAACCTCGTCCCCATGGTCTTCGAGAAGCTCACACAGGACGCGCCGCCGCGCATCTTCGGTGACGACTATCCGACGCCCGACGGGACGTGCGTGCGCGACTACATCCACGTGGTGGATCTGGCGGAGGCGCATGTGGCAGCGGCCCGCGCCCTTGAGGCCTCGCCCGGGCGGGACCTGACCCTCAACATCGGCCGCGGGGAAGGCGTTTCGGTCCGCGAGATGATCGACCGGATCAACGCGATCACCGGCTACGACCGCCCTCCGGTGACCACGCCGCGCCGTCCGGGCGACCCGGCCCGGGTCGTCGCCTCGGCCGACCGCATCGCGGTGGAACTGGGCTGGAAGGCGAAGTACGACGTCCAGGACATGATCGTGTCGGCGTGGGCGGGGTGGGTGCGGCTGCATCCCGGGGCGGCGCGCGACTGAGTCACCACCGCGCCCGCCTTCCTCGCCGCGAGCGGATGGCGGTCCGGTTCCTGCGGCCCCGCCCACCGGGCCGTCAGTCCCCGAGCCGCCACGGCGTGCCCCACCGGGGCAGGGGCGTTCCCGCGCCCTCCTCGGCCAGCCGCGTCCACATCCACGACCACGGTGCACCCCCGCCGACGAGACCGTCGTCGGCCGCAGCCTGCTCGCCTCCCGACCCGCCGACCAGCCCACTCGGCGGTAACTGTCTTCCGAGTCCCACCGGGCACGCCCCTCCACGACGCCGACCTGGTCTTACGGCGGACAGAGCTGAGACTCTGCGGACCCTTGCTTCCTCAGAACACCTGCGGACGACGACGGTCTCGGCAGCAGCCCGGACACCGTGTCCGTGGACGCGCCACCCACCGTCCGTCTGCCACCGAGCCCGCCCGTCCTGCCGCCGCTCGGCGGGTGCGCTCCCGCAGCCACCCACCGGCCGTTCGTCGCTGAGCCGGCCCGGCGTGCAGGCGAGGCGCGATCGCGCCCCACAGCCCCGGCCCCCATGCTGCCCAACAGTGGGGCGGGCCGACCCGGGGACCGCTTCCCTCCGGACCGCCCGCTCGCTTCTCCCCCGTGCTGGAGCGGGCCGTGTCAAGGGTGGAGCGAAGCGGAATCGGCGTAGCCGACGCACAGCGCAGCGGAGCGCCCTTTACTCGGACCGCGGAAGCACGACACTGACCTGGAAGCGGGCGGACCCAACAGCCACCACACGACCAACGCCCACGTCACCCCCGTACGCTGCCCCCATGACCGGCCCTCGCGAACTCCGAGCCATCGGTGCCGTCCTCGGCTCCGCCGTGGGCGACGCACTCGGCGCACCCTTCGAGTTCGGACCCGAGGGGGCGTTCTCGGCACGCTTCCCGGAACCCGGGTGCGGCGGGGAGATGTGCGGAGGCGGCGGATGGGACCCGGGAGAGGCGACCGACGACACGCAGATGGCGGTGTTGGTCGGGGAGTCGCTGCTGGACCGCGAGGGCCTTGAACTCCCCGACATGTTCCGGAGGTTCCAGCGGTGGGCCGCCGCCGAGCCCAAGGACATAGGGCTGCAGACCGAGGCCGTACTCGGCGGCGGGGACCCCTGGGACCTCGCCGCCGCGCTGCACTTCCAGGTCAGTCAACGGGCTGCGGGAAACGGGGCGTTGATGCGGGCCGCCCCCTCCGCGGTGTACTTCGCGGCGCAGGGACGGGACGCCACCATGGACGCCGCCCGGCGCATCGCCGCGCTCACCCACGGCGACCGGGCGGCCTGGGAAGGCACCGCGGTGTTCCACGAGTTGATCCGGGTCGCGCTCGACGGCGGCGATCCGGTCGCCGCCGTACCGGCAGCCCTGGAGGCCGTGCATCCGGATCACCGGGCTCGGTACGCCGTCGTTCTCGCCGACGACTGGCATCCCGACCGGGCCACGGAGTTCAACGGCGCGGTGTGGCCCTGTCTCGGGTCCGCCGTGTGGGCGGTGCGGACCACCGGCTCGTACGAGGACGCCGTGCGGGCCGCCGTCGATCTGGGCGGTGACACGGACACCGTCGCCGCCGTGACGGGTGGGCTGGCCGGAGCCGTGTACGGGGCGGACGGCATCCCGGCGCGGTGGGTCGCGCCGCTGCACGTGCCGTTGCCGGGGTTCGGCGGGCGGGTACTGCGGGCACCCGAACTCGTCGGCCTTGCCCGGCGGCTGACGGCCTGAGCGCCGGCCACCGCGCCCCGAGGACCTCAGAACCTGAGGACTTGAAGACCTCGGAACCGAAGGCCTGAGGACCCCAGGACCTGACGAGCACCCGTCCGGTTACGAATCCTTGTTGAGGTACGCCAGTACGGATCGGCCGATGAATGCCGCGCACGACGTGCCGCAGCTCCGTCAGCGCCTCTCGCGACCGCGGTCGGCATGGGTGTCGTCTCCCTCGGAGCGGGCAGCGCCCTTCTCAAGGGCCGGGGGCACGGACCGCACGCCGCCTGAGCCCGGCCCTTTGACAGGTGCCTGAACCCGCCTCGGACAGATGCCCTCACAAGGCCCGGAGCGCCGCCGCCGTAGCCCGGGCCAGGCTCACCAGATACCCCTTCGGCAGCTTGGGCCCGCGGACCACCACCGCCCGCCAGTACAGCGGCCCCGACATGAGATCGAGCGCGAGTTCCTGGTCGATCCCCTCGCGCACCTCGCCCCGCGCGGCCGCCGCCGCCACGATCCCGCTCGCCACCCCCTGCTGGCCTTCCCTCAGCGCCTTCTGCATGGCCTCGGCGATATCGGGGTTGCGGGCCGCCTCGGCCTGGAGGTCCGGGATGATCTGGCCGGCCACGGGGTGCCGCAGCGCGCGGGACGTGAGCTCGTACAGCAGACGCAGGTCGCCTTCGAGGGAGCCCGTGTCGGGGGCGGGCAGTCCCTGGATCGCGATGGCGGAGACCAGGTCGAGGACCAGGTGAAGTTTCGAACGCCACCGCCGGTAGACCGCCGTCTTGCCGACGCCCGCGCGGCGCGCGATGCCCTCGATGGACATCCGGGCGTAGCCGACGGCCGCGAGTTCCTCGAAGACGGCGGCCCGGATCGCCTCGGTCACGTCCTCCCGCAACACGGCCGCGCCCGCCGGGGCCCTACGACGCGGGGCCTTCCCGGCGGCACTCCCCGCAGCACTCCCCACGGCACTCTCCGCACTCGCGGCGGCACTGGTGGTGTCGGCGTTCGTCGTCATGCGCTCCAGCATAGGCCGTTACGACGATACGGTTGCGTTCCGACGTCAAGAAGCTCTAGTCTCGCGTTGCGACGATACGGTCCCGTCCCGACCTAAGAAGCTGGCAAAGGCGCAGCAAGAAACGGTAAAGACGGCCCGCGCATCCCACCCCCCGAGCGAAAGCAGCGGATGTGAGCCAGGTCCTCCACACACCGCCGACGTCGGTTCCCCCCACCGACGACCCCGCGGCGCTCGCCGCCCATTACGGCCTCACCGTCAGCGGCGCCCGCCCGACCCTGCCCGAGTACGTCCGCCAGCTCTGGGCACGACGCCACTTCATCACCGCCTTCGCCACCGCCAAGCTCACGGCCCAGTACAGCGAGGCGAAGCTCGGCCAGGTCTGGCAGGTCATGAACCCGCTGCTGAACGCGGCGGTCTACTACTTCATCTTCGGTGTGCTGCTCGGCACCAAGCGCGGCGTGCCGGACTTCGTCCCGTTCCTGGTCACCGGCGTCTTCATCTGGACCTTCACCCAGAGCTCGATCATGGCGGGCACCCGGGCGATCTCCGGCAGCCTCGGCCTGGTCCGCGCCCTGCACTTCCCGCGGGCCGCGCTGCCGGTGTCGTACGCCATCCAGCAGCTCCAGCAGCTGCTGTTCTCGATGGCCGCGCTGGTCGTCATCCTGCTCTGCTTCGGCGTCCCCGTCAGCGCCTCGTGGCTGCTCGTCGTGCCCATCCTGGTGCTGCAGTTCGCCTTCAACGCGGGTGCGGCGATGATCATGGCGCGGATGGGCGCCAAGACGCCGGACATCGCGCAGCTCATGCCGTTCGTGCTGCGCACCTGGATGTACGTCTCCGGTGTCATGTGGAGCATCGCCTCGACGCTCAAGCACAGCCACATGCCGCACTGGGCGATGGTCGCGCTGGAGAGCAACCCGGCCGCCGTCTACATCGACCTGATGCGCTACGCGCTGATCAACAGCTTCCACGCCCACCAGTTGCCGCACCACGTGTGGGCGCTGGCGATCGGCTGGGCCCTGCTCGCCGGGGTCGGCGGCTTCATCTACTTCTGGAAGGCCGAGGAGACGTACGGACGTGGCTGACATGGCTGACACCCTCACGCAGGACGCCCGGCCCCAGGGCGCGGCCGGTGCCGCCGACGCGCTCATCCCCACCGTCATCGCCGACCACGTGGACATCATCTACCGGGTCAACGGCACCGGTGCGGGCCGCGGCTCCGCCACCGCCGCGCTCAACCGCATGCTGCGGCGCAAGCAGGCCGAGAAGGCCGCGGGCGTCCGCACGGTGCACGCCGTCAAGAACGTGTCCTTCACCGCCTACCGCGGCGAGGCCATCGGACTGATCGGCACCAACGGCTCGGGCAAGTCCACCCTGCTCAAGGCGGTCGCCGGCCTCCTCCCCGTGGAGAACGGCAAGATCTACACCGACGGCCAGCCGTCGCTGCTCGGCGTCAACGCGGCCCTGATGAGCGACCTCACGGGTGAGCGGAACGTATACCTCGGCGGGCTCGCCATGGGCATGTCCCGCGAGCAGGTCAGGGAGCGCTACCAGGAGATCGTCGACTTCTCCGGCATCAACGAGAAGGGCGACTTCATCACCCTCCCGATGCGGACGTACTCCTCCGGGATGGCGGCGCGGCTGCGGTTCTCCATCGCGGCGGCCAAGGATCACGACGTGCTGATGATCGACGAGGCCCTGGCCACCGGGGACCGCTCCTTCCAGAAGCGCTCCGAGGAGCGGATCCGGGAGCTGCGCAAGCACGCGGGCACCGTGTTCCTGGTGAGCCACAACAACAACTCGATCCGGGACACGTGTGATCGGGTGCTGTGGCTGGAGCGCGGGGTGCTGCGCCTGGACGGGCCCACGGAGGATGTACTCAAGGAGTACGAGAAGTTCACGGGGAAGTAGGCGGGACGAAGTAGGGGGCGCGGGGAACTGCGCGATCTCGGCCGCGGGTTGACCGTGGCTGGTCGCGCCTATGCGGCGGAGCCGCACAGGTCACAGCCCCGCGCCCCTTCGGGGCGCCTCAGCTCACCTCTCCAGGAAGGCGAACAGGTCCTCCCACCTGCGTACGATCTCGTCCGTCGTGTAGCGCTGGATGTTGACGCGGGCCGCCTCGCCCATGCGGTCCCGTAGGTCCTTGTCGGACATCAGGGTGTCGAGGCGGCGGGCCAGTTCGGCGGTGTTGCCGAGGGTGGCCAGGAGGCCGTCCTCGCCGTCGCGGACGATCTCGTGGACGCCGGGTGCGCAATCGAAGGCGGCGCACGGCAGGGCGGTCGCCATGGCCTCCATGAGGGCGAGGGGGAAGCCCTCGCCTCGGGAGGACAGGACGAAGACGGAGCCGCCGCGCAGGGCGCCGGGTACGTCGCTGGTGCGGCCCATCCACTCGACGGAGTCGTCGAGGCCCAGGGCGGTGCACTGCTTCTTGAGCATCTCCTCGTCCTCGCCGGAGCCGAAGATCCGCAAGGTCCAGTCGGGATGGCGGGGCGCCACCTCGGCCCAGGTGTCGAGGAGCATGTCGATGCCCTTCTGGTCCGAGAGCCGGCCGATGCTGACGACGACGTTCTCCGTGCGCGGCGAGGGCACCTCGGGCATGAAGGGGATCGGGTTCGGCATGAAGGACGCGTTGTCGAGGCCCTGGCGGATCCACAGGTCGGCGTCCTCGCGGGTGAGCGCGAGCATCCGGTCGACGTCCTTGTAGTGCTTCTCCACCCGCCCGAAGCGCGAGGTCGCCTTCGAGTACGCGAAGGACTCGTGGCTCATGCCGATGACGGTCAGGCCGGTGGTGTCGGCCAGTTCCACCCACTCCATCGCCCACACCTGGGTGACGATCACGACGGCGCCGGGGCGCGCGGCCCGGAAGAGCCGGGTCAGCTTGGCGGCCTGTTCGCGCATGCCCGCGGCCCGTTCGGCGCGCAGCTTGCGCTCGGCCACGTTGAGCCGCCCCTTGATGCCGCGCGCGGAGCCGACGCGCGGCGGATGGACGTCGTACAGCGTCGTGGTGGGGTACGAGAGCTCGCCGAGCTCCTGGACGACCGCGGGCTCGGTGATGCCGATGACATGGACGCGGTGGCCGCGCTCGGTGAACAGGCGGGCCATCTGGTGCGACCAGCTGGTCACCCCGCCCAGTTCGTCGACGCTGTTGGAGACGAAGAAGATGTCCCGCTCACTGTTCGCGGTCACGCGCGCCTCCACTGGGAGAAGAACTGGTCGACGATGCTCTGCGCGGCGTTCCCCTGGTCGAACTCGCTGAAGTCGGCGACGAACCGCTCGCGCGGGGCCGCGTACTTCACCTTCTGCTCCTCCAGCGAGTCGAGGACGGCGTGCAGTTCGTCCTCGGTGCGGACGACCGGGCCGGGGGCTCTCTCCAGCAGGTCGAAGTAGGTACCGCGGCCCTCGTGCACGTACTCGTCGTAGTCGTAGGCGAAGAAGAACATCGGGCGGTCGAGGAGGGAGTAGTCGAACATCACGGATGAGTAGTCGGTGATCAGGCCGTCGGCGAGCGCCAGCAGCGGGGTCATGTCGTGGTGGTTGGTCACGTCGATGATCCGGCCGCGCACGGAGGGCGGCAGCACGACGTGGTTGAGATAGTGCGAGCGGACCAGGAGGACATAGCGGTCGCCGAAGGTGTCGGCGAAGCGCTCCACGTCGAAGGGCAGCTCGAACCGCCGCTTGCCGCCGCGCTGGCGGAAGGTCGGGGCGTACAACAGGATCTGCTTGTCCTCCGGGATGCCCAGCTCGGCGGCCAGCGGACCGCGTTCACGGCGTCCGGTGGCCTCCTCCTGCTGCTTGGCCTGGACGAGCGCGTCGTTGCGCGGGTAGCCCACCCGCAGCAGCGTCCGCTCCTGGAGCCGGAACGCCCGCGCGAGGGTGTGCACATCGTGCTCGGAGCGGATGAGGAACCGGTCGAAGCGGTCGAGGGTGCGCTGTTGCTCGGCCTGCTCCTCGCGGGACTTCAGCTTCCACTCCGGCTCGTCGAAGCCCATCCGTTTGAGCGCCGAGCCGTGCCAGGTCTGGATGTACGTCGTCTCGGGCCGCTTGGCGACCTTCAGCGGGTAGCTCTGGTTGTCGACCCAGTACTCGGCCTGCGCGAGCGCCTTGAGGTAGGGCAGTGACCAGCGGCGGACGAGCGTGGCGTCGGACGGGAAACCCTGGGGGTCCTCCGCGTAGGCCCAGACGGCCTCGAACTGAATGCCCTGGCGGCGCATCTCCTCGTAGATGGCCTTGGGGCTGTCGCTGTACTGCCGGCCCAGGTGGCTCTCGAAGACGACGAGGCCCTTCTTGACGGGCAGGCGGCTGAACAGGTCGTGGTAGACGCGGAGCTTGGTGTCGCCGGAGGCGAGTTCCTTGCGCAGCGCCTTGGCCTTGCGGTAGCCGGTCTTGGCGAGCCGCCCGGTCGGGCCCTGCACACCGCGCTGGACCAGGTCGTTGGCCTTCTTGTCCGGGACGAGCCGGAAGGAGAGGTGGCCGCGGGAGGAGACCTCGGGCTCGATGCGGTCGGCGACCAGCCGGGTCAGGCGGGGCCGCACGGGCAGGTGCCCCTGGGCCAGCTCGGGTTCGGAGGCCGTGAGCCGGGTCGTGGTGCGGACCGTCCGGGCGCCTTCGCCCTCACCGGCGACGGAGAGGTGGAGGCGTACGTCCCACACCTCGTCCACGATGCCCAGCGGGCGCAGGCCCTTGGCGAGGTCGGCCGAGGTCTCCCAGGCGATGGCCTCGCCCTCGTGCCGCACGGTGGCCACGGGGAAGCGGAAGGTCTGGAAGCGCACGCCCGGACGGCGGGCGTAGAACTCCAGCTGCGCGGAGAGCCGGGCCTCGGGCTGGATCACGCCGAGCGGGTTGGTGATGCGCCCGGCCAGCCGGACGGTGCCGTCGCTCTCCGCGTACCCGGTCAGCGCGTTGCGCAGGAACATCTTCTCGACCGGCTTGGCGTGGTAGCCGAGCTCGGTGACGTCCAGGACATGCCGGCCGAAGGGGTCGTCCTCGAGGTGCTCGGCGCACCAGTACACGCGGCCGTCGCGCTCGACGAGCGGCGAGGAGATCTTGTCGCGGTTGCTGAGCGTGTCCACGGCGGGCAGCAGGTTATCCCAGTCGCTCTCGTGGAGGAGGTAGGCGCAGATGGCGTGGATCGGCTCGATCTCGTCGAAGGCGGCCCGGTCGATCGACTCCAGGTAGGCGCGCGCGATCTCCGCGAACTCCTGCCGGTAGCCCTCGTCACGGAACGGCAGCTCGCGCAGATGCAGCACCAGGTCGTGCTTGAGCCACTTGACGTCCTTGGCGAACTTCAGCTCCAGCAGGCCGTGGTCGGCGAGGAGCTGGTCGACCCGGCGGTGGATCTCCATGCGGTGCGTGAAGTTGGCGATCTCGTCACGCCGGTTACTGATGGACTTAGTGGACGAATTCGCCGGTTTGTCCACGATCCGCCAGTCGTACACCCGGTTGGGGATGAGGGTGATGCGGCGGGCGGCCACGTAGGCCTGCGCGGAGAACAGCAGGTCTTCGTAGTGGATCCCGACCGGGAACTGAAGGCCCTCGTCGAGCAGGAACTGCCTGCGGTAGCACTTGTTCGTCGACAGCGTGTCGAAGACCAGCAGGTCGGGCAGTTCGGAGATGGACTCCAGGGTGCGGGTGCGCTCGTACAGCCAGGGGTACCACTTGACCTCCTTGCCGTTGCGCGAGTCGACGTGCACGCGCACGCACATACCGGAGACGAGGTCGGCGCCGGTGGACTCGGCGGCCTCCAGCATGTTGCGGCAGGCGTTGCGCTCCAGGACGTCGTCGCTGTCGAGGAAGAGGACGTAGTCGCCGCGGGCCTGCTGGATGCCGTGGTTGCGGGGGGCGCCGCAGCCGCCGCTGTTCTCCGGCAGCCGGAAGGCGCGTACGCGATCGGGGTGCTCGGCCGCGAGCCGCTGGGCCACCTCGTACGAGCCGTCCGTGCTCCGGTCGTCGACGATGACGACCTCCGCGCTCCGCAGCGTCTGGTCGAGGACGGAGCGCACGGCCGTGGGCAGCCGGGACGCGTCGTTGTAGACGATCACGACCACGGACACGGCGGGCACGACTGCTGTTTCTGCCGGCGGGCGGCGGTGATCCACGTTCATCCTATTGATGCTAGACATTCCTGATGGTTCCACCTAGGCGATCTACTCCGTTTGTGTACCACTCAGTTTGTGTACCACTCAAGTAGATGCCGATCGCCCGGAAAGGGTTGTACTGGCTGCCGTCTAGCGACCGTGCTTCGTCTGTTCGAACACCCATGTCCGGTACACCAGGAAGCGGAAGGCCGAGGCCAGCACGATCGACACCGCCTTGGCGAGGTTGGAGCCGAGCGGGCTGTTCATGCCCAGGCCGTGGTAGCCGACGTAGAACAGCGCGCTCTCCATGATGACGCCGATGCCGCTGAAGACAAAGAACAGGGCGATCTGGCGCCGGGTGCGCGAGGCCCGGTCGCGGTAGGCGAAGAAGCGGAAGCCGAGGTAGTTGCTGCCCATGGCGACGCAGCTGGCGATGACCGTGGCCGCCATCGGGGCCCACTTCAGGCCGTGCAGGAGGAGGTTGAAGACCAGGAAGTTGACCGCGACGCCGCTGCCGCCGACGGCCCCGAACTTCACCACTTCGAGGACGATCCGCCGGGTCCGTTCGATCACCCCGGGAGGGGTGGCGGCGGGTGCGGGCTGGGTCGGCGCGGGGGCCTGATGGTCCACAAGGGCCCGCCCCTCGGAGAGGTTCACAGTCACAATTGTCCCTTTTATCAGCAATAGGTAAATTCCAGGTCAGGTTTTCCCGAGAAATCGACAAGAGCGAGGCAAGAAAAGCGCCCCGAGCCGTTTGAAACTCGGGGCGCTTCCACCGGCGAATGAGCGAACGTATGACCTACGAATGCGTGCGCAGCAGCGTCCGCATCGTGCGCATCGCCACCGACAGGTTCGCCAGGTCGAACGAATCCGAGGTCTGGATCTCCTCCAGGGTGGTGCGGGCGCGGCCGAGGATCGCGGCGTTCTTCTCCTCCCAGGCCTTGAAGCGCTGCTCGGGGGTCGAGGTGCCGTTGCCGACGGCCAGGACGTCCGCGGTGAGCGCCGCGTGGGCCGCGTACAGATCCTCGCGGATCGAGGCGCGGGCCATGGACTGCCAGCGGTCGGCGCGCGGCAGCTCGATGATGCGGTCCATGAGCTGGGTGATGTTCAGACGGTCGGCGAGGTCGTAGTAGACCTCGGCGACGGCCATCGGGTTCTTGCCCACGCGGTCGGCCACCGCGACGATGTCCAGCGTCGGGAAGGCCGAGGAGAACCCGGCCACCCGCGTGGCGAGCTCCTCCGGGACGCCGGCGCCCGTCAGCTCCTCGAAGATCTGCTGGTACCACTCCAGGTCCGCGCCGCGCAGCAGCTTGGGCAGCTCGCCCCAGACCTGCGCGACCCCCTCCCGGAAGAAGGAGATGTTCTCGGCGAGCTGGAGCGGCTGCGGCCGGTTGTTGAGCAGCCAGCGCGTACCGCGCTCGACGAGCCGGCGCGAGTGCAGCCGGATCCGGGTCTGGACGGCCGCGTCGACGACATTGTCGAGCCCCTCCACCGCGTCCCACACCTTGCCCGACTCGAAGATCGCACGGGCCGCGGTCTGCGCCCGGACGATCTCCTCCAGCGACGCGCCGGTCTCCTCGCGCAGACGGTGCAGGAAGCTCGTACCGCCCGTGTTGACCGTGTCGTTGACCAGGACGGTCGTCACGATCTCACGGCGCAGCGCGTGCGCTTCGATCTGCTCGCGGAACTTCTCGCGCAGCGCGGTCGGGAAGTACGCGAACAGCAGGCTCTGCAGATACGAGTCGTCGGGCAGCGAGGTGGCGAGCAGCTCGTCGGAGACCGTGATCTTCGTGTACGCGAGGAGCACGGCCGTCTCCGGACCGGTCAGGCCCTGCCCGGAGTTGAGCCGCTCGCGGATCTGCCGCTCGGTGGGCAGGAACTCCAGCGCCCGGTCGAGGTGGCCCTCCCTGACCAGGAAGCGCAGGAAGCGCTGCTGGGCGTGGAGCATGCTCGGGGACTGGGCGAGCGCGTTGGCGATCGCCACGTTCTGCGCGTAGTTGTTGCGCAGGACCAGGGCGCCGACCTCGTCGGTCATCTCGGCGAGCAGCTTGTTGCGCTGTTTGACCGTCAGATCGCCGTTGGTCACCACCGCGTTGAGCAGGATCTTGATGTTCACCTCGTGGTCGGAGGTGTCCACGCCCGCGCTGTTGTCGATGGCGTCCGTGTTGATCTTGCCGCCGTGCTGCCCGAACTCGATCCGGCCGAGCTGGGTCAGACCCAGGTTGCCGCCCTCGCCGACGACCTTCGCGCGCAGGGCGGCGCCGTCCACGCGGATCGCGTCGTTGGCCTTGTCGCCGACGTCCGCGTGCGACTCGGTGGACGCCTTGACGTACGTACCGATGCCGCCGTTCCACAGCAGGTCGACCGGTGCCCGCAGGATCGCCTTCATCAGGTCGGCCGGGGTCATCTTGGTGACGCCCGGTTCGATGCCGAGGGCCTCGCGGACGTGCGTGTTGACCGGGATCGCCTTGGCGGTGCGCGGGAAGACGCCACCGCCGGACGAGATCAGCTCGGCGTCGTAGTCGGCCCAGGACGAGCGCGGCAGCTCGAAGAGACGGCGGCGCTCGGCGTACGAGGTCTCCGCGTCCGGGGTCGGGTCGATGAAGATGTGCCGGTGGTCGAAGGCGGCGACGAGCCGGATGTGCTCGGAGAGCAGCATCCCGTTGCCGAACACGTCACCGGACATGTCACCCACACCCACGACCGTGAAGTCCTCGGTCTGGGTGTTGACGCCCAGCTCCCGGAAGTGCCGCTTCACGGACTCCCAGGCACCGCGCGCGGTGATGCCCATCTTCTTGTGGTCGTACCCGGCGGAGCCGCCGGAGGCGAAGGCGTCCCCGAGCCAGAAGTTGTAGCTCTCGGCGACCTCGTTGGCGATGTCCGAGAAGGTCGCGGTGCCCTTGTCGGCGGCGACGACGAGGTAGGTGTCGTCCCCGTCGTGCCGGACCACGTCGGCGGGCGGCACGACGTCACCGGCGACCATGTTGTCGGTGATGTCGAGCAGCGCCGAGATGAAGGTCCGGTAGCTGCGGATGCCCTCCGCGAGCCAGGCGTCACGGTCCACCGACGGGTCGGGCAGCTGCTTGGCGACGAAGCCGCCCTTGGCTCCGACGGGCACGATGACGGTGTTCTTCACCATCTGCGCCTTGACCAGGCCAAGGATCTCCGTCCGGAAGTCCTCACGCCGGTCGGACCAGCGCAGCCCGCCGCGCGCGACCTTGCCGAACCGCAGGTGCACGCCCTCCACCTTCGGCGAGTACACCCAGATCTCGTACGCCGGTCGCGGCGCCGGCAGGTCCGGGATGGCCTGCGGGTCGAACTTCATGGAGATGTACTCGTGCGGCTTGGCGCCCATCGCCTCCTGGAAGAAGTTGGTGCGCAGGGTCGCCTTGATGAGGGTGAGGAAGGAGCGCAGGATCCGGTCCTCGTCCAGGCTGGCCACCTGGTCGAGGGCGGCGTCCAGCTCCTCCTTCAGGGCGTCGGTCAGCTCGACACCGGCGTGCTGGCGCTCCGGCGACATCCGCGCCTCGAAGAGGGAGATCAGCAGCCGGGTGGTGTGGACGTTGTTGCGGAGGGTGTTCTCCATGTAGTCCTGGCTGAAGGTGGAACCGGCCTGGCGCAGGTACTTCGCGTACGCGCGCAGCACCATCGCCTGCCGCCAGCTCAGCCCGGCACTCAGCACGAGGGCGTTGAAGCCGTCGATCTCGGCCTGGCCGGTCCAGGTGGCGGCGAAGGCCTCCTGGAAGCGCTCGCGGCCGTCGTCACCGAGGTAGTCCCCGTTGCCGTTCAGGGACTTGGGCAGGCGCAGCCCGAAGTCGTAGATCCAGGCCGTCGTACGGTCCGAGCAGCGCAGCTCGTACGGGCGCTCGTCGGTGACCTCGACGCCCATGCGGTTGAGGGCCGGCAGGACCGCCGAGAGCGAGACCTGCTCGCCGGTGCGGTAGATCTTGAAGCGGCGCTCGCCGGGGCCCGCGTTCACCGGCTCGTAGAGGCTGAGCGCGAAGTCCTTGCTCGGGTCGCGGGTGAGCTTCTCCAGGTGGACCAGGTCGGCCACGGCGGCGCGCGGGGTGTGGTCGGCCTTGTAGCCCTCGGGGAAGGCGCCGGCGTAGCGGCGCAGCAGCTCGGCCGCGCGCTCCTCGCCGCACTCGGCGTTCAGCGCCTCGGCGAAGGCGTCCGCCCAGGAGCGGGCGGCCTCGAGGAGCCGGGCCTCGATGCGCTCCTTGTCCGCTTCGCTGAGCTGCGGCAGCTCGGTGCCCTGCGGGACGCGGACCACGAAGTGCAGCCGGGAGAGGATCGACTCGGTGTTCCAGGCGGTGAAGTCGACGCTGGTGCCGTTCAGTTCCTCCTTCAGGATGTCGATGATCCTGAGGCGTACGCCGGTGGTGTAGCGGTCGCGCGGGAGGTAGACAAGGGCCGAGTAGTAACGGCCGTACTCGTCCTGGCGCAGGTAGAGCCGCAGCCGACGGCGTTCCTGGAGGTAGAGGACGCTGGTGACGATGGAGCGCAGCTCGTCGGCGGGCGTCTGGAAGAGCTCGTCGCGGGGGTAGGTCTCCAGGATCTGCAGCAGGTCGCGGCCGTCGTGGCTGTTGGGCGAGAAGCCCGCGCCCTTGAGGACCTCCTCGACCTTGCGGCGGACCACGGGCACGCGCCGCACGGACTCGGTGTACGCGGCCGAGGAGAACAGCCCCAGGAAGCGCCGCTCACCGACGACATTGCCCTCGGCGTCGAACTTCTTCACGCCGATGTAGTCGAGGTAGGACGGCCGGTGCACGGTGGCGCGGCTGTTGGCCTTGGTGAGGACGAGCAGCTTGTGCTCACGGGCCTTGGCGCGGGCGTCGGCGGGCAGCCGCTCGAAGGACGGGCTGACCGGGTGGCTCTCGTTGCCGGCGTGGTGCGGGTCGGAGCGCAGGATGCCGAGCCCGGTGCCGGGCACGGCGGCCAGCGAGTCGTCGTCGCGCAGCTGGTACTCCCGGTACCCCAGGAAGGTGAAGTGGTCGTCCGCGAGCCAGCGCAGCAGCTCACGGGCCTCCTCGACCTCCTGGTCGCGCAGGTCGTCGGCGGTCGGCTCCTTGGGGAGCTCCTCCGCCATGCGCATCGCCGCGTCGCGCATCTTCTCCCAGTCCTCGACGGCCTCGCGGACGTCGGACAGGACGCGCAGCAGATCGGCGGTGATCTGCTTCAGGTCGGCGCGGTCGGTCTCGCGGTCGATCTCGACGTGGATCCAGGACTCGGCGTGCGCGTCGTGCGCCAGTTCCTCGGCGGCGGGCCGGTCGGGCAGTACCTCGATGAGCTCGCCGGTCAGATCACGCCGTACGACGAACTGCGGGTGGATGACGACGTGGATGCCGCGCCCCTGCCGGGACAGCTCATTGGTGACCGAGTCGACGAGGAAGGGCATGTCGTCGGTCACGACCTCCACGACGGAGTGGCTGCACGTCCAGCCGTTCTCCTCGACGGTGGGCGTGTGCACCCGGACGTTGGCCTTGCCCTGGGGGCGATTCTCGGCCAGTCGGTAGTGCGAGAAAGCGGCTCCGAAGACATCGACCGGATCGCGGTCGGCCAGGTCCTCCGGGGCGGTGTGCAGGTAGTAGCGCTGGAGGAACGCGAGCACGGTGTCCCTGTCAGGGGTGCCCTCGCCCGTCGTCCCAGTCGGTAGGTGCCCCCCGACCGGGCTGTTCTCAGCTACCCGGGCAGCCCTCTCGAGCAGCTCGGCCTTGGCTTCGTCCAGCTTGGTCTGCATTGTCCTCTGGCTCCTGTCGCGCGCCGTTGCGTGACGTAGAAGGAAGTACGGTCTCTTCTCCGACGTAACGCCGTGACGCGGGGTGTCCGGTCTGGTCCGACGCTATGCGGCATGGAGAGATGAGCGGGGGTGTATCGGCCATTTTCGGCGCCCACGGAGACTGTGACGCTGATCTCTGCGGCGTCCGTCCCTGGGGTTCCCTGGCCATACGGAGTGCGCTCGCGTTTCCGTCGACGCCTGCGTCTCCGCTTGCGCCCTCAGGTCCGCCTGCGCTTGCGTTTCCACTCGCGCCTGCGGTTCCGCTTGCGCTTGTCGCGTTCGCCGTCCCGTCCCGCCCACGAAGATCAGCGACCGCCGCCCGGTCACGGATGTGGTCCGTGCGGTCCGGGCGCGGGGCAGGGGCGATGACGCCCCCGCGAGATATCGCGCTGATCACGCCACCAGGCTATCGCTCCTCACCCGGGCCCCGTCATGAGCCGTATGTGTACAAAACAGGGGGTGGAACTTTGACAGTCTGCACAGGGACGAAAGGGACGGGGACGTGCAGTCCCTCGGCAACCTCCTCCCGGAGCGGCACGTTGACGAGGACGGCCGACGGGGGCGGAATGGAGCTGGAGCCCCGCTGGGCCCCGCTGAGGCTCCACCGAAGGGAGCGGCACCGACATGACACCGAAGATCCTGATGATCACCGGCGACGCGGCGGAATCACTGGAGGTCCTGTACCCCTACCAGCGCCTGCGCGAGGAGGGCTACGAGGTCCACATCGCGGCCCCCACCCGCAAAACACTCCGCTTCGTGGTCCACGACTTCGAACCCGGCTTCGACACGTACACGGAGAAGCCCGGCTACACCTGGCCCGCCGACCTGGCGTTCGCGGAGGTCGACCCCGGTCAGTACGCCGCCCTGGTGATCCCGGGCGGCCGCGCCCCGGAATACCTCCGCAACGACCTCGAACTCCGCAAGATCCTCAAGTCCTTCTTCGACTCGGACAAGCCGGTGGCCCAGATCTGCCACGGCCCCCTGCTCACGGCGGCCGTCGACGCCCTGCGCGGCCGCCGCGTCACGGCGTACCCGGCGCTGGAGCTGGACATGCAGGCGGCCGGCGCGACCTTCCAGGACGCGGAGGTGGTGGTCGACGGCACACTCGTCTCCGCCCGCGCCTGGCCGGACCACTCCGCCTGGATGCGCGAGTTCCTCACGGTACTGCGAGCGAAGGCGCCGCTGGGCTGAGGCGCCGGTGGGCTGAGGCTCGGGTGGGCTGAGGCTCGGGTGGGCTGAGACACAGGTGAGTGCGGCGCGGGTTAGTGAGACTCCGGTGGGCTGAGCGGGAGGACGCCGGTGGGTGAGCCGGAGGACCTCGGCGGCCCGGGCCGGAGGACGCCGGTAGGTGAGCCGGAGAGGCCACCCGCGCCCGTCCAGCGCCTCCTTCCAGCGTCCCCGGGAGCACGCCGCCTCCGCTCAGGCCGCGAGCCGCTCGGCCTCCTCGACCGCCTCCTCCAGGCTGTCCACCACGGGCACGCCGACCTCCTCGAGGCTGGCGCGGCTGTGCGAACCGCCGGTGTAGAGCACGGCCCGCGCCCCCACGTGCAGGGCGGCGACCGCGTCGTCGGCGGCGTCCCCGATCACCACGGTGCGCTCCGGATCCACCCCCGCGAGCGCACCTATGTGCCGCACCATGTGCTCGGCCTTGCTCCCGCCGGACGGCCCGACCCGCCCCTCCACCCGTACGAAGTGCGGCTCGATCCCGAACCCCCTGACCAACGGCACCAGTTCGTCATGCACATACATGCTCAGCAGCGACTGGCTGCGCCCCGCCGACCGCCAGTCGGCGAGCAGCGTCGCCGCCCCGTCGGTGAGCTCGCACGCTATGCGGTGCTCCGCGTAGTACCGATGGAAGGTCTCGTCCATGACCTGCCACTCGGCGTCCGTCGGCAGCCGCCCCATCAGCCGCTCGTAGAACTTCGGCACCGGCACGCAGTACAACGCCCGGTAGCGCTCCAGCGTGAGCGGTTCCATCCCCAACTCGGCGAACGCCGCGTTCGTCGCCCCGATGATCGCGGCGTTGTCGTGGAACAGCGTCCCGTTCCAGTCCCACACGATGTGCGCTGCTGCGCCCTGCTTCCCCATACCAAGAACGTACCCGCCGCCACTGACAACGCCCCCTTGTCCCGGCACGGGCGAAGACTCAGTCCCCCAACCCCACCAGATGGGAAATCTCCTGCGTCGCGAACCACAGCAGCTCGTGGTCCTCGGCCCCGTCCACGATGAACTGCGCGTCGTCGTCCCCGTGATCGGCCGCCCCCAACGCCTCCACGGCAGCCGTGACATCCTCCTCGGCGTCATCGGCGTCGACGTGCACCGCGGCGGCCTTCGCCAACGCCACGGCTCCCGACACCCGCACCTCACCGAGCGCCGCCGGATCGAGCCCCCGGTCGGGATCGGCGACCGCGGCCCGGTCGGCGACGTCGACCGCGACGACCACCCGACGCCGCACGGTCGCCGGCTCCCCCGCGAGCAGCCGCAGTGAGGCCAGCGCGGCCCGGTTCAGCGCCGCGTACTCGAGTTCCTCGATGTCGTCGGAGAGGTACCACTCGCGCAAGGCGGGCGTGACGGCGTACGCGACGAACGGTCCCGTTCCCAGCTCCCCCGTCTTGTACGCCTCGGCGAGACCGGAGAGGGTCAGGGGGACGTAGACGCGCATGGTTGGCCGCTTTCGTAGTCGGGGGTTCCTGGGGTGGAGGCTCCTGGAAGGGCGGTCCCGCGCCTCCCTGGAGGGCCTTCAGGATACGTGCGGGCGTCCCCTTTCGGGTCCCGGTCCCTCCCCCGTACGGCGTCCACCCCGGGCCGTCGATTCACCCGGTACACCCCGTCCCCGCCAAGCGCCGCACTCCTCCAGGTCACCCTGATAGGTGAACCTCCCGACCGCCGCGGCGCGCCTCGGGCGTCCTTGCGGGGGCCCGCTCCCGCCTCGTACAAGAACCCCGACACGAAAGTTACCGCCCGGTACCACCGGGTCGCAGCGAGCGGGGACGACGTATGAACAAGGTGATGACCAGGACGAAGCGCCGCCCGGGCACCCGCCCGCCCGGCCGCCACGACACCCGCCGCCCGGGCAACACCCCACCCCGCACCCCGGCCGCGGGCACACCCCGCCCGACCCCGGGAGGCAGCCCTCCGCCGGGTACGGCGGGTACGGCGGGTATGGCAGGTACGGCAGGTACGGCAGGTACGCCGACGCCGGGAGCAGCGGGAACAGCGGTCGCAGCCCCGCCAGGACCCGTGCCGCAGCCCCGCCCCACCGACCTCTTCGCCGACCGCCTGCTCGCCGTGCTCAGCGGCCGGCGTCCCGTCCACTGCATGCTGCGCCACACCGCGGGCCGGGCCTACGACGAGCTGGCCTGGCTCGCCGAGCGCGGCCCCCTGCGCGCCCGCGGCGCCCACCCGATCGTCCGTGACGTCGGCTACTACGTCCCCCGCCCCGGCGCGATCGAGGCCTTCGCCCGCATCGGCGCCGGCGACCAGCTCCGCGCGATGGCCTTCCGCCTGGAACAGGGCCCCGACCTTCGCTGGCGCTGCACGGCGGTGGACCTGGGCGGCCCCCGCATGCCCCGCCAGGACGAGGACTGAGTACCTCCTGCGGGCCCCTTGAACCTGCGGGCCCCTGAACGACCCACGGAGCGACGCGAAGGGCCGGACACCCCGAGGTGCCCGGCCCTTCATCGCTCAGCCCGCTCGCGCGGTGGCGTCACTTCTTGCGGCGCCGCCCGTTGCTCTTCTGCTGCTTGCGGCGCTCCGCACGCGTGAGGCCGTCCGCCTCGGAGCGCACGGGCTCCTCGTCGTCGCTGATGAAGTCGCCCTCGACGATGCCGCCCTCGCCGTCCACCTTCGGCGCGGAGAAGTGCAGCCGCTCGCGCCGCTGCGGGGCGTCGAGCCCCTTGGCGCGGATCTCGGGACGCGCACCCGCGGGGACGACGTCCTCCTTCTTCTCCAGCGACGGCGCGGCGTCCTCGACCGGGACCTCCTCGACCTGCTGCTCGACCTGGACCTCCAGGTTGAACAGGTAGCCGACGGACTCCTCCTTGATGCCGTCCATCATGGCGGAGAACATGTCGAAGCCCTCGCGCTGGTACTCGACCAGCGGGTCCTTCTGCGCCATGGCGCGCAGGCCGATGCCCTCCTGGAGATAGTCCATCTCGTAGAGGTGCTCGCGCCACTTGCGGTCCAGGACCGACAGGACGACCCGCCGCTCCAGCTCCCGCATGATCTCGGAGCCGAGCTGCTCCTCACGGGCCGCGTACTGCTCGTGGATGTCGTCCTTGATGGACTCGGAGATGAACTCGGCGGTCAGACCGGCACGGTCGCCGGCCGCCTCCTCCAGCTCGTCGACGGTGACCTTCACCGGGTAGAGCTGCTTGAAGGCGCCCCACAGCCGGTCCAGGTCCCACTCCTCGGCGAAGCCCTCGGCGGTCTCGGCCTCGATGTACGCGCCGATCGTGTCGGCCATGAAGTGCTGGATCTGCTCCTGCAGGTCCTCGCCCTCCAGGACGCGGCGGCGCTCACCGTAGATGACCTCGCGCTGCCGGTTGAGCACCTCGTCGTACTTCAGGACGTTCTTACGCGTCTCGAAGTTCTGCTGCTCGACCTGCGACTGCGCGGAGGCGATCGCGCGGGTGACCATCTTGTTCTCGATCGGCACGTCGTCGGGGACGTTCGCCATCGACATGACGCGCTCGACCATCTGGGCCTTGAACAGGCGCATCAGATCGTCGCCGAGGGAGAGATAGAAGCGGGACTCGCCGGGGTCGCCCTGACGGCCGGAACGACCGCGCAGCTGGTTGTCGATGCGCCGGGACTCGTGACGCTCGGTGCCCAGCACATAGAGCCCGCCGAGATCCTTGACCTCTTCGTTCTCCGCCTTGACGGACTGCTCGGCCTTCTCCAGGGCGGCGGGCAGCGCCGCGGCCCACTCCTCGATGTGCTCCTCGGGGTCGAGGCCACGCTGGCGCAGCTCGGCCTCGGCGAGGTCCTCGGGGTTGCCGCCGAGCTTGATGTCCGTACCACGACCGGCCATGTTCGTGGCGACGGTCACGGCGCCCTTGCGGCCGGCCTGGGCGACGATCGTCGCCTCACGGTCGTGCTGCTTGGCGTTCAGCACTTCGTGCTGAATACCGCGCTTGGAGAGCTGCTGCGAGAGATATTCGGACTTCTCGACCGACGTCGTACCGACGAGGATCGGCTGGCCCTTCTCGTGCTTCTCGGCGATGTCGTCGACCACCGCGTCGAACTTGGCGACCTCGGTGCGGTAGATCAGGTCCGACTGGTCCTTGCGGACCATCGGCTTGTTGGTCGGGATCGGGACCACGCCGAGCTTGTAGATCTGGTGGAACTCGGCGGCCTCGGTCATCGCCGTACCGGTCATGCCGGAGAGCTTGCCGTAGAGGCGGAAGAAGTTCTGCAGGGTGATCGTGGCGAGCGTCTGGTTCTCGTCCTTGATGTCCACCCCTTCCTTCGCCTCGATCGCCTGGTGCATGCCCTCGTTGTAGCGGCGGCCGGCGAGGATTCGGCCGGTGTGCTCGTCGACGATCATGACTTCGCCGTCGATGACGACGTAGTCCTTGTCCTTCTTGAAGAGTTCCTTGGCCTTGATGGCGTTGTTCAGGTACCCGACGAGCGGGGTGTTCACCGACTCGTAGAGGTTGTCGATGCCCAGCCAGTCCTCGACCTTGGCGACGCCGGGCTCGTGGATGGCGACGGTGCGCTTCTTCTCGTCGACCTCGTAGTCCCCGGTCTCCTCGATGCCCTTGAGGGAGTTGCCGGCCTCGCCCTTCTTCAGACGGGTGACCAGCTTGGCGAAGTCGCCGTACCACTTGGTGGCCTGGTCGGCCGGGCCGGAGATGATCAGCGGCGTACGGGCCTCGTCGACGAGGATGGAGTCGACCTCGTCGACGATCGCGAAGTTGTGGCCGCGCTGGACGAGTTCGTCCTGCGACCAGGCCATGTTGTCACGCAGGTAGTCGAAGCCGAACTCGTTGTTCGTGCCGTAGGTGATGTCGCACGCGTACTGCTCGCGGCGCTGGGCCGGCGTCATGTTGGCCAGGATGCAGCCGACATCCAGACCCAGGAACTTGTGGACGCGACCCATCATCTCGGAGTCGCGCTCGGCCAGGTAGTCGTTGACCGTAATCAGATGAACGCCGTCTCCGGAGAGGGCGTTCAGATACGCGGGCAGCGTGCCGACCAGGGTCTTGCCCTCACCGGTCTTCATCTCCGCGACATAGCCGAGGTGGAGCGCGGCGCCACCCATCATCTGCACGTCGTAGTGACGCTGACCGAGGACGCGCTTGGCGGCCTCACGCACGGTGGCGAAGGCCTCAGGGAGCAGGTCGTCCAGGCTCTCCCCATCCGCGTACCGCTGCTTGTACTCATCAGTGAGGGCGCGCAGCTCGGCGTCGGAGAGGTCGACGAAGTCCTCTTCGATGGAGTTGACCTGGTCCGCGATGCGGTGCAGTTTGCGCAGGATCTTGCCTTCGCCTGCACGCATGATCTTCGAGAGGACGGACACGGGGGTTGGTCTCCTTGCCGGTCGGGCCTGGGACGGTCGGATTCAATGACAGATTCAAATCACAGCTTGAGCAACGGCCATCGTAAGCGAGGACCCCACCGCGCCGGGAGGTCTGCCAGTGACAGCCACTAGGACAACGGACAGGGGTTGCTGAAGGTGCCGCGTCCACGCTGCGAAAAGTAACCGAACCATCACTCAGCGCAAAGCGATGGCGCCCTTCCGTCGGCGCGAGCAGAATCAGCCGATGGACCCCGTCACACTGACCACCGGCCGTCTGCTGCTGCGCGCCGTGGGCCCGCACGACACCGACGCCGTGTACGAAGCCGTCCAGGACCCCGACATCCAGCGCTGGACCACGATCCCCTCGCCCTATCTGAGGGAGCACGCGGCAGGCTTCACGGATCAGATGGTGCCCGACGGCTGGGCGGACGGATCCATGTTCACCTTCGGCGTCTTCCTCCCTTCCGGGGAGCTTGCGGGCATGCTCAGCATCACCATGCGCTCCCTGGGCGTCGGCGAGGTCGGTTTCTGGGCCGCCAAGGAGCATCGCGGCAATGGCTACATCACCGAAGCCACCCTCGCCGCCTCCCGCTGGGCCTTCACCAACCTCGCCGTCGACCGCCTGGAATGGCGCGCCGAGGTCGGCAACAGGGCTTCCCGCGCGGTCGCCGAACGCGCCGGCTTCACCCTGGAGGGCACCCTCCGTTCCGCCCTCAACAACAAGGGCGTACGCAGAGACTGCTGGGTCGGCTCCTTGCTCCCCTCAGACTTCGGCCTCGCATCGACAGCCCCGTACCTCCCGCCCCCGTCACCATCCAGCACACCGTCACCGTCCGGATAACCCGACGCCCAGAGCCAACCCGCAAGCCGCCTCCACCCACATTCCGGCGCAGGGACCCACACCCCGGCCCGTCCGACGTCAGGCAAAATGCCGCGGTCCGTGCCCACCCGCCCCGCCCCAAATCCCCCAGCCCCGGCCCGCACCTCCAGCCCACCCGGCATTCGAGAACAAGACCCGAGGACCGTGCCCCACCCACCCCCGGCCCGTCCGGCGTTTGAGGACGAGGCCGTTCAGGCCGAAGCGGGGTCTCGGGGAGGGCGGCAGCCCTCAGCGGGGTGCAGGGGCGCAGCCCCGCCGGGGTCCATGGGCGCTGCCCCGGGGATGGGACGGGTAGGGGCGGCGGGGGCGAGGGACTGTCAGTGGCACCCCCTACCGTGTGGGCATGACGAGCAGCCTCCCGCGTCCCACCACAGAACTCTCCGCCGACGAAGCCCGCCGCATCGCCCTGCGCGCCCAGGGCTTCCTGGGCGCCCCCGACCGCAAGGCCGGCGTCCGCGGAGTGCTGCGCCACCTGGGCGCGGTCCAGCTCGACACGATCTCCGTCCTCGCCCGCTCCCACGAACTCATCCCGTACGCCCGCCTCGGCGCGATGGGCCGCGCAACGGTCGACCAGGCCTACTGGACCGACACGCACGCCTTCGAGTACTGGTCGCACGCCGCCTGCATCCTCCCCATCGAGGAGTGGCCCCACTTCGCCTTCCGCCGCCGCGCCTACAGAGCCCGCCCGCACTGGAACCACGCCCTGCCGGACGGCACCTACGACCAGGTCGTCAAGCAGCTCCGCACCGATGGCCCCCTCACTGCCACGGAGTTGGGCGGCGCGAAGAAGACCAGCGAGTGGTGGGACTGGTCGGGCACGAAGGTGGCCGTCGAGCGCGCGCTGATGTACGGCGAGGTGGTGTGCACCGAGCGCCGCGGCTGGAAGCGGGTGTACGACCTGGCCGAGCGCGCCGTCCCCGACGCCCTGCTCCATGACGAGCTGGACGACGCGGAGTGCCTGCGCCGACTGGTGGCCCTGGCGGGCCAGTCCCTGGGCGTCGGCACGCGCGCGGACATCGCCGACTACCACCGCCTCAAGGGCGAGCAGGTCGACGCGGTGATCGCGGACTCGGGTCTGGTCCCGGTCACGGTGGAGGGCTGGGGCAAGCCGGCATGGGCGGACCCGGCGGCCCTGAAGTCGGCCCCGCGCGGCCGCCACCGTACGACGCTGCTGTCCCCGTTCGACTCGCTGATCTGGGAGCGGGCCCGCACGGAGCGGATCTTCGGCTTCACCCACCGCCTGGAGGCGTACACGCCGAGGCCGAAGCGGGTGTACGGCTATTTCGCGATGCCGGTCCTCGCCGGCGGCCACCTCGTCGGCCGCGTGGACCCCGCCCGCGAGGGCCGCACCCTGGTCGCCAAACAGGTCACCCTGGACGGCCTGAAGGCAGTCCCGGCCGTGGCCCAAGCCCTGCTGGAGGCGGCAAGCTGGGTGGACTGCACAAACATACGCGTGGAGCGAGTGGACGCCCCGGAGCTGCGCGAGCCACTCACGACGGAACTCACCCGCGCGCTGGCCTGACCGGACCTACCGGATCTCGAGGATCTTCTCCCGCATCGCGTACACCACCGCCTCCATCCTGGAGTGCAGCTGCAGCTTCTCCAGGATGTTGCGCACATGGTTCTTGACCGTGTTCTCGGAGATGAACAAATCCTTGGCGATATCCCGGTTGTTCATCCCCGTCGCGACGAGCTTGAGAACCTCCAGCTCACGATCCGTGAGCCGGGGCGCGGGCACCAGTCGGCGCTCGTCCGTCCGCTGAATCATCGACTTGAACTCGGTAAGAAGTTTCGACGCCATCGACGGGCTGATCTGCGACTGTCCGTCCGCCACCGCGCGAATGGCCGTGGCGACCTCGTCCGTGGAGATCTCCTTGAGGAGATAACCGGTCGCGCCCGCCTTGATCGCGTCGTAGAGATCGGCCTCCTCATCGCTGATCGTCAGCATGATGATCTTCGCGCTGGGAGCCACCTCCTTGATGGAGGTGCACGCCTCGATGCCGCCCCGTCTCGGCATGCGTACGTCCATCAGCACGATGTCCGGAAGCAGGTCGGCCGCCTTGTCGACCGCCTCCGCCCCGTCACCCGCCTCGCCGACGACCTGGATGTCTTCCTCGGCCGCGAGCACGATCTCCAGGCCGCGGCGGAAGAGGGCATGGTCGTCCACGACGAGGACCCGAATGGGCTCCTTGCGTGGGGAGCCCCCGTCCGGGCCTATGCCGACGACGCCGCCGTCGGCATCCCCATCACGCATCGGTCCGAAGCTGTCCGCCATCGTTCCTCCCCCTGAAGGCCGTGGCCTGTGTTCCTGCGCCATCGCCAACCCAAGGCAACGACCCACCGATTGAGGCCGGTGCGGCCATGATTTCATGCCCGGACGTCAGTGCGGTGACAGAGCGGGTCGCGAAGTGGTCGCACACCGGTGCCCCTGGGGGCGCACACGCGCTCCAGGGGCACCGGCTCAGCCGTCACCGGGACGGGTCAGCCGCCGAGCGCACCGCCCGGCGCGTCAGATCCGGCCTGGGCGACCATGGGGTCCGTGCTGAGGTGGATGACGCCGTAGTCGTACGCGTGCCGTCGGTAGACGACACTCGGTTCCTTCGTCTCGGAGTCGACGAACAAATAGAAGTCGTGCCCGACCAGCTCCATCTCGTAAAGCGCCTGGTCGAGCGTCATCGGGGCGGCCACATGGGTCTTCTCGCGGACGACGAGGGGGCCTTCGCCCATCACCTCGAGCGAGCCGATCTTCTTGGTCGGCACGCTGTCCAGCTCATCCTCGTGGACGACGCTCCCGTTCCCGTTCAGTGTCGCGGCGCCCGGGACGTGGTCGGCGACCTCGGCTGCCGAGATCCGGCCGTTGCCACGGCGGGTGTAGCGCTTGTCGTGCTGCTTGCGCAGCCGGGCTTCGAGTTTGTCCGCCGCCAGGTCGAGTGCTGCATACGGGTCGCTTGCCGCTGCCTCCGCCCGGATCACCGGACCGCGGGAGCGGAGCGTGATCTCCACTCGGTCGCAACGGTCGGCCTGCCGAGGGTTGGGCTCCTTGGACACCTCGACGTCGAGGCTGATCACCTTGCCATCGAGCTTCTGGATCTTCTCCAGCTTCAGCTTCTCGGCCACGTGCTTGCGGAACCGCTCGGGCACCTCGGTCTTGCGGCCCTTGACGACGATGTCCACGCAGAACTCCGTTCCCGGATTGCTCCGCTGCACTGGCGGAGCGTCTCCCTTTTGCACCAGATCCCGGTGAGTCCCGGAACCTCGGACTTGGTGACTTTCACCTCCTCCTCCCCCATGGGGAAGATCTACACCCCACCGCTTCGGGTGATTCAGAAACCCGCAGTACGGCATTCGGATAGGCGAGGTACGGCCAGCGCCATTGCCTCACAACCGAACATATCTCGCCTGGACGGATGTCGTCACCCTCTACTGCGGCGTACCTCCGGTCAGGTGAATTGACCCGGTCATTACCTGCAACGATGGAAGTTCCCAGTCAGTTCCGGTTTATTTTGAAAGAGTCCGGCGAGGCCGCGACCACGGCTGCGCGGATCGTGTCGCCGACTTCGCTCACACCCGCCATTCCTTGGTGCACTTGTGTCCGGTCGAGGCCCGCCGCTGTTGCCGTTTCCGTTGCCTCGGTCATCCGTTCCCCCATCGCTTCCCCCGCTTCTTCGCCGTACGCATCAGTGTCCGCCACCGCCGCCCGGACGGCACGCGCCGCCTCGGTCAACGAGGCGCCCGTCGTCATCAGGTCGTCCACGAGCACGACCCCGCCACCGCCCGTCAACAGCCGGGCACCCCCTGCGGCGACCTCCAGGGCGCCCGTGAGATTTTCCAGCCGCTGCCGGGAGTTGAGCCCCGACTGGTCCGCCACGGCCCGTCGCTGCCGCAGCACGGCCAGCACACGGGCCGGCGTCCCGGTGCGCCGCAGTTCGCCCGCCGCCGCGAGCGCGATCCGCCGCGCCGGGTCATGGCCCCGTGCCCGCACCGCCCGTCGGGAGGACGGCACGGGGACGAGCAGCAGGGGCCCTCGCCCGCCCCCGACGGCGGCCGCTCCCGACGGACCGCCCCCGGACCAGAGGTGCCCGTTGCTTCCCCTCAGGCGCCCGTCCGAGGCCGTAGGCCGTCCCTCCGGGACCGGGAGGCACAGGTGCCCCACTCCTGCCCGTACAGCGCCCGCCAGGGCCGTTCCCAGCGGTGTCGCGAGTGTCAGTGCCCCCCGTTCCTTGTGGGCGAGGAGTGCCGCGCGCACCTCGTCCTCGTAAGGGGCCGCCGCGTGCACCACCGGCAGCCCGGGCGGCTCCGGATCCGGTCGCACCCGGCGCGGTGCGGCCCCGCTCAGGGCGGCACGGCACTCCGGGCAGAGCACCGTGCGAGGCCTCCCGCAGCCTCCGCACTCGGCCGGCAGCACCAGATCGGTGAGGTCCTGCCACCACCCCCGCATGCCCACCACTGTGCCAACGCACGGGCCGACCGGCCACCCCTGTGGATAACTCTCTGTGGACAACCACATGGCCATCACCCACAAGGCTGACCCACCCGGGACGGCAGAAATCCCTACCCACCCGGGACGGCGGAAGTCGATACCCGGCGGGCCGGCGGAAGGTCCCTACCCTGGATAAATCGGCGCCGTGCCGTCCTTGACGACCTTCTGCCACTGCTCCCCGGACGACAGCCGCACGATGCCGTCCTCCTCCGAGTGCGCCACCAGCGGCAGCCTGTCGTCCTCGGACGCGGCGATCTCCTTCACCCCCGTCAGCGCGGCGGGCGCGGTACCCACCGGAGTGGAACCGTCGACCTGGACGTACCGCATCTGCTGCACGCCACCGGACTCGCGCCCGACGACGACGAGCCGGCTGTCCCCGGCCCACGACATGGCCGTGACCTCCTCCAGTTGCGGCGCGACGGAGCGCAGTTCGAGAATCGAGACGAGGGGCGGCTCGCTGCTCTTGGTGTCGCGCTCGATACGCCCGATCTGCAGCGAGCTCTTGCCGTCCTTCTCGACGATCAGCGCGATGCGCGCCCCGTCGGCGGCCACGCGCACCGCCTGGACGCGCCCGTCGATCCCCGGCGCCGTGACCTGCAGCGGAGTACCCATGCCCTTCTCCAGCAGGAGCAGCCGCGGGTTCTTCGGATCACGGTCGGCCACCCACAGGTCGCCCCGCCCGTCCCAACTGGGCGTCGTCAGCCGGTCGGCAGCCGTCTTGCCCTGGCTGTGCAGCACCGCGTCCCCGAGCGAGGAGCCCGACACCAGCGATCCGACGTACAGCGAACTCCCGTCGGCCGACACGCCGGCCGCGCTGTCCTCGTTCCGCGACACCGCGGCCGCCCGCAGCTTCTTGTCACCCTCACCCAGCGCACCGGGCACCGGCTCGGCCTGCGTGTCTCCGTTGCCGCTGGACAGCCGTACGAGCCGCTGCTTGCCGTCGATGAAGTACTCGTACCCCGGGCGCCTGCCCGTGCCGTGCGAGGCGATGGTCTCCGCCCGGTCCTCGGCGAGCACGCACAACTGCGAACCGTTCGACCGCTGCAACTCCACCTCGTCGACCCCCGTGGGCGTCAGATCCTGGAGCGTGAAGAGGAGTTGGGCCGCCATCTTGTTGCACTGGGTCTCTCCGACCCGGTCGGCCTTGGAGTTCAGCGGGACCGTCACCCTGTTGCGGTCGTCGGGCGACAGCGACGTGACGCCCTTCTTCAGGTCCGTACCGGAGGGGAAACTCGACGTCACCACCGGGTCCAGCCAGCGCGTGGGCCCCTTCAGGAGTGCCCGGACCATCTGCGTCATCGGGTCCACCTCCCCGCGTACATAGACCGGATCGGCGACGGTCTCGAGCGGTCCGCCCGTCCCGGAGGGCGCGTTCGAGGCGAAGTAGTACTTGTTGACGGACACATAGTTGCGCTGGAAGTCGGACTTACCCATCACCACACCCTGCGGCAGCCCGTCGATGCGCCACTGCTTGGTGTCCTTCTGCAGCGTGAGGTGCACCGTCTTGCGGTAGTCACCGGAGTCCGGCGCGTACGCGTGCTGCCCGTCCACGGTGGCGACCTTGCTACCGGACAGCGTGTACGAGTAGTCGTCGCCCTCTCTGGCCCCCGAGTGCTCGGACTCGGTGTTCGGCCCGTCCGCGAGGACGGTCGTGGAGCTGTAGGGGTCCCACGTCTTGCGGGCGCTCGCCGTCAGATACTTGCGTGCCGTCTCGTACTGCGGGTCGTCACTGGTCAGTGCCTCCAGGAAGCCCTGCACGATCTCCGCCGACGGGGCGTCCTCGCGCGGCGGCATCGCGAAGACCCGGACCTGCGAGTCCTGCCTCGGCGTGGACTCGACCCCGCGCAGATCCCCGCTGTCCGGCATCGAGGCGCACCCGGCCAGCAGCAGCGCACCACAGCCGATGTACGCCCCCACGCGCGCAGGACGCCGGCGGCCGCTCCCCTCGCGGTCAGCGCCCACGAAATGCCTCCCCTTGCCCGAGTTCCTCGGGCTCACCTTGTCCGAGCTCTTCAAGCGCGCCGCCCTTCCGGCCGCGCTCCTCCACGCTCCGCTCCCCACCCACGGCAGCCACGTCGTCCGGCCGCCGCGCGGCCCCGGAAGGCCGCGGCACCACACGCGCGCCGTTGCCCGGCAGCGCCGTCGGATCGGCCGTGGGGGACGCCCCGGCCATTCTCGGCACCATGGGCGTGCGCGGCGGCATGGGCGGTGCCACGTACCCGCCCGCGGCCTGCACCGGCACCGTGGCGAGCTTGTCACCGCCGCCGGAGGGCAATCCCGCGTCATTAAGTCCACGATTACGCCGCGAGTCCTTGGGCTCCAGGGGTATCGGGGACCCCCGTAGCGGCTCGTCCGCGGTCCGCGGCAGTGTCAGCCGGAACTGCGAACCGCCGCCCGGCTCACCCCACGCCTGCAGCCAGCCGCCGTGCAGCCGGGCGTCCTCCAGGGCGATGGACAGCCCGAGCCCCGTACCACCGGTGGTACGCGCGCGTGCCGGGTCGGCGCGCCAGAAGCGGCTGAAGACCCGGGTCGCCTCGCCGGGCTTCAGGCCGACGCCGTAGTCGCGCACCGCGACCGCGACCGCCCCGCCCGCCGCGGCGAGCTTGACCACCACTTCCTTGCCGTCGCCGTGCTCCACGGCGTTGACGACGAGGTTGCGCAGCACCCGCTCCACCCGCCGGGCATCCGCCTCGGCGATCACAGGCTGCTGGTCGCCGACGACGCGTATCTGCGAGCTCTTGCGCTCGGCGAGCGGCTCGGCCCCGCTCACGACACGCCGTACGACGTCTCTGAGGTCTATCGCCTCGGCCTCCAGCGCTGCCGCGCCCGCGTCGAACCGGCTGATCTCCAGCAGATCCGCGAGCAGCGTCTCGAACCGGTCCAGCTGATCGGCGAGCAGCTCGGCCGACCGAGCGGTCATCGGATCGAAGTCCGCACGCGCGTCGTGGATGACGTCGGCCGCCATCCGGACGGTCGTCAGCGGCGTACGCAGCTCGTGCGACACGTCGGACACGAACCGGCGCTGCATCCGCGACAGGTCCTCCAGCTGTTGGATCTTCAGCTGGAGGTTCTGCGCCATCTTGTTGAAGGCCTCGCCGAGCCGCGCGATGTCGTCCTCGCCGGTGACCTTCATCCGTTCCTGCAGACGCCCTGCTGAGAGCCGCTCGGCGATCCCGGCCGCCATCCGCACCGGAGTGACGACCTGGCGCACCACTAGCCAGGCGATGGCCCCCAGGAGTACCACGACGAACAGTCCGGCCGTCGCGAGCGTCCCCTTGACCAGGCTGAGCGACTTCTCCTCCTGCGTCAGCGGGAAGAGGTAATAGAGCTGGTAGGGGTCTCCGTTGGGGTCGTTGACCTGCTTGCCGATGACCAGCGCCGGCTGCGACTCCTTGTCGTCCTTGTAGACGACACGCGTGTAGCTCTGGGCCGCCAGCGTGCTGCTGTCGACGCGTGCGCGCAGGTCAACCGGCACGCTGACCGTCGGATCGACATTGCCCGAGTAGCGCGGCCCGAGCCCCGCGCCGCCGTTTCCGGCCACACCGGAGCTGAGCGTCACCACGTCGAAGGCGCCCTGCCCACCACTGGAGAGTGACACCACGAGGTCGCTCATCCACTGGCTGACGTTCTTGGACGGGCGGCCATCAGCGGTCGAACCGTCGTCGCCGTTCGCCGTCGCGGCCGAGTCAGCCTTCTGCTTGGCCACCGAGAAGCCACCGGTGGCCTGGCTCTGCGAGGCCTTCACCTTGGCGTCCAGCAGGCCGTTGCGCACCTGCCCGATGACGACGAAGCCGAGCAGCAGCACAACGCCCAGCGACATCAGCAGCGTCGTGACGACGATCTTGAGCTGGATGTTGCGCCGCCACAGCCGCATCACGGGCAGCAGCGGTCGGCGCACCCAGCGCATGAACAACCGTAGGACCGGGCTGCCCTGGACTCCGCCCTGCAACAGCCCGCCTTCCAAGAACCGTCCCCAGCGGGAGCCCGTCACCTTTCGGCCGACAGGCCGCCCCGAACGGACTCCCGGCTCACCGGGCGCCGAAGCGGCACTGTCCCGGGACATGTCAGCTCGGTCCGGCCTTGTAACCGACACCACGGACGGTCACCACGATTTCCGGCCGCTCCGGGTCCTTCTCGACCTTGGAGCGCAGCCGCTGGACATGGACGTTGACCAGGCGGGTGTCCGCCGCGTGCCGGTAGCCCCAGACCTGCTCGAGGAGCACCTCCCGCGTGAACACCTGCCACGGCTTGCGGGCCAGCGCCACCAGCAGATCGAACTCCAGCGGCGTGAGCGCGATCGACTGCCCGTCCCGCTTCACGGAGTGACCGGCCACATCGATCACAAGATCGCCGATGGCCAGCTGCTCGGGCGCCGGCTCCTCCGAACGGCGCAGCCGTGCCCTGATCCGCGCCACCAGCTCCTTTGGCTTGAACGGCTTCACGATGTAGTCGTCCGCGCCCGACTCGAGGCCGACCACGACATCGACGGTGTCGCTCTTCGCCGTGAGCATCACGATCGGCACCCCGGACTCCGCCCTGATCAGGCGGCACACCTCGATGCCGTCCCGGCCGGGAAGCATCAGGTCCAGGAGCACCAGATCGGGCTTGGTCTCACGGAAAGCGGCCAGCGCCTTGTCGCCGTCGGCTACGAAAGACGGCTCAAAACCTTCACCACGCAACACAATGCCGAGCATCTCGGCCAGTGCGGTGTCGTCATCGACGACAAGGACTCGTCCCTTCATAAACGACATCATCCCATTAACTAAATCGTTACCTGGCGTGACCTGTCACACAGCTCGGCAAGCGCCTCAGCTGTCACGGGCGACACGGCGCCCTCTTCGGTCACGATCGCCGTCACCAACTCGGGGGGCGTCACATCGAACGCCGGGTTGTACGCCTGGGTTCCCAGGGGTGCCACCGGTATCCCGCCTCCCGCTTCCACTCCCGCCAACGGCACCGGCACCTGGGGCGCTGTGACCTCAGTCACTTCATGACCAGGGCGCTGCTCGACCTCGATGGACGCTCCGTCCGGGGTGTCCGGATCCACCGTCGTCACCGGCGCCACCACGATGAACGGCACATGGTGATACCGGGCCAGCACCGCGAGCGGATAGCTCCCCACCTTGTTCGCCACCGAACCGTCGGCAGCGATCCGATCGGCCCCGATGAGCACCGCGTCCACCTCCCCCGCCGCGAACAGAGACCCCGCCGCGTTGTCCGTGAGCAAGGTGTACGCCATTCCGTTGCGCGCCGCCTCGTAAGCCGTCAGGCGAGCACCTTGCAGCAACGGACGCGTTTCGTCCACCCAGAGCCGCCGCAGCCGCCCCGCCCGATGCGCCGCGAGGGCCACCGCGAAGGCCGTGCCCTCCCCTCCAGACACCAGCGCCCCGGTGTTGCAGTGGGTCAGGATCCGGTGCCCACCGCCCGGCAACAGCTCGTCGAGCAGCGCCAGCCCATGCTCGGCCATTCGCGCACTGGCCACGGCGTCTTCTCGGTGCAGCGCCCGCGCCGCCGCGAGCGCCGCCCCGGCGGCCTGCCGCTGATCACCGCCGCCCAAGACCGCCGCACGGTACGCCGCCTGCGCCCGGCGCACGCCGACAGCGAGGTTCACCGCGGTGGGCCGGGCACCCGCCAGCGCACGTGCGGCGTCGTCCACGTCGAAGCCGCGCGCGGCGGCGAGCGCGACACCGTACGCCCCGGCGATCCCCAGCACTGGCGCCCCGCGCACGGCGAGCGTGCGGATCGCCTCCACCAGGGCCGGTGCGTCCGTGCACACCAGTTCGACCTCCTCAGCGGGCAACCGCGTCTGGTCGAGCAGGACCAATACCGGCCCCTCAGGCGGCTCGTCCCAGCGGATCGTCGGTATCTCCAGTGGCCCGTCGTGCTCGCGGGATTGCGCGTACTGATCAGCCATCCGCCCAGTCTGCCCCGTACCCGGCGGACAATTGAAGGTGCACAGCCCATACGGGGGCCGGTCCCCAGCCGGGCACACCGTGGCACGATGGCTGCCAACCTGCCGCCGCGACCGCGGGCGGGCACCGTGAAGGAGCGACGATGAAAGACACTCCGGGCTGGGCCTCGCCCGGATCTGCCCCCTCCAACGGGCAGGAGCCGGACGGCTCCGGCGCCTCGCAGCCCTCGGACCAGGGCGGCGCGGACCAGCCTGAACCGCCCGCGAAGTGGTCCAAGGAGCAGCCCCCGCCCGGCCAGTGGTCCGCTCCCAGTCCGCAGGACCCCGGCCAGACCCCGCCACCGCCCGGTCCGGGCTGGGGCGGCCAGCAGCCTCCAGGCCCGGGCGGCCACGGAGGCCGGGGCGGCGGCTACGGCGGCTGGGGAGGCCCCGGCCGCGGCTACGGAGGCCCTGGGGGTCCCGGTGGCTGGGGAGGCAACTGGGGCGGTCCGCCGCCCGCCGCCAAGCCCGGCGTGATCCCGCTGCGCCCGCTCGGCGTCGGCGAGATCCTCGACGGCGCGGTCTCCACGATGCGGACCTACTGGCGTACCGTCCTGGGCATCTCGCTGACCGTCGCGGTCGTCACGGAGATCGCGGTCATCCTGCTCCAGGGCCTGGTCCTGAACGACACCGCGAGCACGGACGCCCTCAACGACCCGAGCGCCACCGTGGGCGAGCTCAGCCGCGCCTTGGGCGACGCCCTGCTGAGCTCCGGCGTCGTCCTGCTCATCTCCCTGCTCGGCACCATCGTCGCGACGGCCCTGCTCACTTCCGTGACCAGCCGCGCTGTACTCGGCAAGTCGGTCACCACCGCCGAGGCCTGGCGCGACGCCCGACCCCAGCTGCCGAAACTGTTCGGCCTGACCTTCCTGCTGCCGCTCCTCGCCGTCGCGATCATCGGCGTCGGCACCCTGCCCGGCGTGCTCATCGCGCTCGCCGGAGCGAGCGGCGCCGGCGCCGCACTCGCTGTTCTCGGCGGACTCGGCGCGGGCGTCGTCGCTCTCTGGCTGATGATCCGCTTCTCGCTCGCCTCGCCCGCACTGATGCTCGAAAAGCAAGGCGTCCTGAAGTCCATGAGCCGCTCCGCGAAGCTCGTCCGCGGCTCCTGGTGGCGGGTCTTCGGCATCCAGCTGCTCGCCACGATCATCGCCAACATCGTGGCGTCGATCGTCGTGATCCCGTTCACCTTCCTCGCCGGTGCCCTGAGCGGCGACGGCGTCACCGGCTTCCTCAACAGCGGCAACGGCAGCCTCGGCTGGACGTTCCTCATCGTCAGCGGAATCGGCTCGGTGATCGGGTCCATGCTCACCTTCCCGATCACCGCGGGCGTCACCGTGCTCCTCTACATCGACCAGCGCATCCGCCGCGAGGCCCTCGACCTCGACCTGGCCCGCGCCGCCGGCGTCCAGGACTACGGCTCCGGCACCCCCGGCACCACCCCGGGGAGTTGATGCGGTGAGTCCGGCGGGGGGAGTTCTCACAGCAGTAGTGGCACTGCCGCGCACCGGCGCCACGGCGGTCCTCGCGCTGCCGCGCGGCGACGAACCACCGGTGACGATCCCGCGCGACCCCGCGCGGGAGGCGGCCAGGCGCGAGCTGTCCAAGCGGATGTACCACGAGAACGACCCCAGCCTGGTCCAGCGCGCCCTGAACGCCTTCTGGGACTGGGTCGACAAGCTGTTCGGCGCCGCTTCCTCGGCAACTCCCGGCGGTGCGCTCGGACTTGTCGTCATCCTGCTGGCCGTACTGGCCGTCGTGGCCGCCCTCTGGTGGCGCCTCGGCACCCCGCGCCGCACCCCCACGTCATCCGCCGCGCTCTTCGACGACCGCCCCCGCAGCGCCGCGGAACACCGCGCGGCTGCCGAGGCGCACGCCGCCCAGGGACACTGGAACCAGGCCGTCCAGGAACGCATGCGCGCCGTCGTCCGCTCTCTGGAGGAGCGTGCCCTACTCGACCCGCGCCCCGGCCGCACCGCGGACGAGGCCGCGGCCGAGGCGGGCCGCTCGCTGCCCTCCCACACGGACCGACTGCGCGCCGCGGCACAGGACTTCGACGACGTCACATACGGCGGCCGAGCCGCGGGCTCCGACACATACCACCGCCTCACCCAACTCGACCGCGACCTGGAGCGCACCAAGCCCGTACTCACCAGCAGCGCCCGGAGCACGGCCCACAACGCTCGCCAGGGGGCCGCCTCATGACCGAGGCCACCCTGACGTCCACCTCGGCCTCGCCCACCGCCCGCCAGGTGTGGACCCGCGCCCGAGGGATCACCCTCGCGGTCGTGGTCCTGCTGGCGGCCGCTGTCGCGATCGCCGCGATCCGCTCCGGCGCCCAGCACGGCCGCCTCGACCCGCGCTCCGCCGACCCCTACGGCAGCCGCGCCACCGCCGCACTCCTCGGCGACCGTGGGGTCTCCACGCGCGTGGTCACCACCCTGGACGAGGCTCGCGCCGCGGCCGGCCCCGACACCACACTCCTCATCGCCGCCCCCGACCTGCTGACCCACCGTCAACAGGCGAGCCTCCACACGGCGACCAAGAACTCCGGCGCCCGCACGGTCCTGATCGCCCCCGAGTCGCCCTCCCTCGGCACCCTCGCCCCCGGAGTGACCGCCGACCCCGCGATCAGCTTCGACTCGACGCTCTCCCCCGGCTGCGACCTGCCCGCCGCCCGCCGCGCGGGCAGCGCCGACACCGGCGGCATCCGCTACAGCACGACCGACCTCGGCGCCGACGCCTGCTACCCCAGCGACGGCCTGCCCACCCTGCTGCGCATCCCGGCGGCCACCCCGAACGGCGACACCGTCGTCATCGGCGCCCCCGACATCCTCTACAACAACCGTCTCGACAAGCAGGGCAACGCCTCGCTCGCCCTCCAACTGCTCGGTTCCCGGCCCCACTTGGTCTGGTACCTCCCCTCGCTCTCCGACACCTCGGCCACCGACGCGGGCGGCCGGACTTTCCTCGACCTGCTCCCCTCGGGCTGGCTCTGGGGCACACTTCAGCTCTTCATCGCGGCAGCCCTGGCCGCCCTCTGGAGGGCACGCCGACTCGGCCCCCTCGTACCCGAACGCCTCCCCGTCGCGATCCGCGCCTCCGAAACCGTCGAAGGCCGCGCCCGCCTCTACCGCAAAGCCAACGCCCGCGACCGCGCGGCCATCGCTCTGCGCTCCACCACCCGCACCCGCCTCGCCCCCCTCGTCGGCGTGTCCCCCTCCCAGGCGCACACGCCCGAGGCGCTGCTCCCCGCCCTGTCCGCCCAGCTCCACGGCGACGGACAGGCCCTGCACGTCCTCCTCTTCGGCCCGCCGCCGCCCCACGACGACGCGGCCCTCATCTCCCTCGCCGACCAACTCGACGCCCTCGAAAGAGAGGTACGCCGTTCATGATGGACCCGACCACTGACAACGCCGGGTACGCCGGGGATCCGGGCACCGCCCGCTCCTCCCTGGAAGCCCTGCGCGCCGAGATCGCCAAAGCCGTGGTCGGCCAGGACCCCGCCGTGACCGGCCTCGTCGTCGCCCTCCTCTGCCGCGGACACGTTCTACTTGAAGGAGTCCCCGGAGTTGCCAAAACGTTGCTCGTCCGCGCCCTCGCATCCGCACTCGAACTCGACACCAAGCGCGTCCAGTTCACTCCCGACCTGATGCCGAGCGACATCACCGGCTCCCTGGTCTACGACGCCCGCACCGCCGAGTTCTCCTTCCAGCCCGGCCCGGTCTTCACGAACCTGCTGCTCGCCGACGAGATCAACCGCACCCCGCCCAAGACCCAGTCGTCCCTCCTCGAAGCGATGGAGGAACGTCAAGTCACGGTCGACGGCACCCCCCGCCCGCTCCCGGAACCCTTCCTGGTCGCCGCGACCCAGAACCCGGTCGAGTACGAGGGAACGTATCCTCTCCCCGAAGCCCAACTGGACCGCTTCCTCCTCAAACTGACGATCCCTCTCCCGTCCCGCCAGGACGAGATCGACGTCCTCACCCGCCACGCCGAGGGCTTCAACCCACGCGACCTGCGCGCCGCCGGCGTACGCCCCGTAGCGGGCCCGGCCGACCTCGAAGCCGCTCGCGCCGCCGTGGCCAAGACCGTGGTCTCCCCCGAGATCACCGGCTACGTGGTAGACATCTGCCGCGCCACCCGCGAATCGCCGTCCCTCAACCTCGGCGTCTCGCCGCGCGGCGCCACGGCCCTCCTCGCCACCGCCCGCGCCTGGGCGTGGCTGACGGGCCGCGACTACGTCATCCCCGACGACGTGAAAGCCCTGGCCCTCCCCACCCTCCGCCACCGCATCCAGCTCCGCCCCGAAGCGGAGATGGAGGGCGTGACGGCCGACTCCGTCATCAACGCGATCCTCGCCCACGTCCCCGTCCCCCGCTGATGGCACTCACCGGACGCGCCGCCCTCCTGGCGGCTCTCGGCACACTCCCCATCGGCATCTGGGAGCCGAGCTGGACAGGCATCCTCGCCGTGAACGCCCCCCTGGCCCTGGCCTGCGCCTGCGACGCCGCCCTGGCGGCTCCCGTACGCCGCCTCGGCCTGACCCGCTCCGGCGATACTTCCGTGCGCCTCGGCGAAACCGCCGACGTCACCCTGACCGTCACGAACCCGTCCGGCCGCCCCCTGCGCGCCCACCTCCGCGACGCCTGGCCCCCCAGCAGCTGGGAGCCGGGCACCGAGGTAGCCGCCTCCCGCCACCACCTGACGGTTCCCGCCGGCGAACGTCGACGCCTCACCACCCGCCTGCGCCCGACCCGCCGCGGCGACCGCACGGCAGACCGCGTCACGATTCGCTCGTACGGCCCCCTGGGTCTGTTCTCGCGCCAGGGCAGCCACAAGATCCCCTGGACCGTACGAGTCCTGCCGCCGTTCACCAGCCGCAAGCACCTCCCGTCCAAACTGGCCCGCCTGCGCGAACTCGACGGCCGCACCAGCGTGCTGACCCGCGGCGAGGGCACGGAATTCGACAGCCTGCGCGAGTACGTCCCCGGCGACGACACCCGCTCCATCGACTGGCGCGCCACGGCCCGCCAGACCACGGTCGCCGTACGCACCTGGCGTCCCGAACGCGACCGCCACATCCTCCTGGTCGTCGACACGGGCCGCACCTCGGCCGGCCGGGTGGGCGACGCCCCACGCCTGGACGCCTCCATGGACGCGGCCCTCCTCCTCGCCGCCCTGGCGTCCCGGGCCGGCGACCGTGTGGACCTCCTCGCATACGACCGCCGGGTACGCGCCCTCGTCCAGGGCCGCGCGGCAGGCGATGTCCTCCCGTCCCTGGTCAACGCGATGGCGACCCTGGAACCGGAACTCGTCGAGACGGACGCCCGCGGCTTGACCGCCACAGCACTCCGTACGGCACCCCGCCGCTCCCTGATCGTCCTGCTGAGCAGCCTCGACGCGGCCCCCATCGAAGAGGGCCTGCTTCCCGTGCTCCCCCTCCTCACCCAACGCCATACGCTGCTGGTGGCGTCGGTGGCCGATCCGCACGTCGCCCGCATGGCGAAGGCTCGAGGAACCGCCGAAGCGGTGTACGAAGCAGCAGCTGCGGCCCAGGCCCAGACGGAACGCCATCGCACGGCCGAACAGCTGCAGCGCCACGGAGTCACTGTCGTGGACGCGATTCCCGACGACCTGGCGCCTGCTCTCGCGGATGCATATCTGGCACTCAAGGCCGCAGGGCGGCTGTAAGCGGGCACAAAAAAGGGGCCTCCTTTTTCAGGAGGCCCCTAGAAATGATCTCGAACGCAGAAAACCCCCTTGCCATAAGGCAAGGGGGTTTTCTCAAAATTTGTTCGGCGGCGTCCTACTCTCCCACAGGGTCCCCCCTGCAGTACCATCGGCGCTGTGAGGCTTAGCTTCCGGGTTCGGAATGTAACCGGGCGTTTCCCTCACGCTATGACCACCGAAACACTATGAAACTGTAACTACCGCACCATACCCAGTGGCCCAGGGCATGGGGTTGTTCGTGGTTTCAGAACCAACACAGTGGACGCGAGCAACTGAGGACAAGCCCTCGGCCTATTAGTACCAGTCACCTCCAGCGGTTACCCGCCTTCCAGATCTGGCCTATCAACCCAGTCGTCTACTGGGAGCCTTAACCCCTCAAGGGGGTGGGAATACTCATCTCGAAGCAGGCTTCCCGCTTAGATGCTTTCAGCGGTTATCCCTCCCGAACGTAGCCAACCAGCCATGCCCTTGGCAGGACAACTGGCACACCAGAGGTTCGTCCGTCCCGGTCCTCTCGTACTAGGGACAGCCCTTCTCAATATTCCTACGCGCACAGCGGATAGGGACCGAACTGTCTCACGACGTTCTAAACCCAGCTCGCGTACCGCTTTAATGGGCGAACAGCCCAACCCTTGGGACCGACTCCAGCCCCAGGATGCGACGAGCCGACATCGAGGTGCCAAACCATCCCGTCGATATGGACTCTTGGGGAAGATCAGCCTGTTATCCCCGGGGTACCTTTTATCCGTTGAGCGACGGCGCTTCCACAAGCCACCGCCGGATCACTAGTCCCGACTTTCGTCCCTGCTCGACCCGTCGGTCTCACAGTCAAGCTCCCTTGTGCACTTACACTCAACACCTGATTACCAACCAGGCTGAGGGAACCTTTGGGCGCCTCCGTTACTCTTTAGGAGGCAACCGCCCCAGTTAAACTACCCATCAGACACTGTCCCTGATCCGGATCACGGACCCAGGTTAGACATCCAGCACGACCAGAGTGGTATTTCAACGACGACTCCACAACAGCTGGCGCTGCCGCTTCAAAGTCTCCCACCTATCCTACACAAGCCGAACCGAACACCAATATCAAACTGTAGTAAAGGTCCCGGGGTCTTTCCGTCCTGCTGCGCGAAACGAGCATCTTTACTCGTAGTGCAATTTCACCGGGCCTATGGTTGAGACAGTCGAGAAGTCGTTACGCCATTCGTGCAGGTCGGAACTTACCCGACAAGGAATTTCGCTACCTTAGGATGGTTATAGTTACCACCGCCGTTTACTGGCGCTTAAGTTCTCAGCTTCGCCACCCCGAAGAGTGACTAACCGGTCCCCTTAACGTTCCAGCACCGGGCAGGCGTCAGTCCGTATACATCGCCTTACGGCTTCGCACGGACCTGTGTTTTTAGTAAACAGTCGCTTCTCGCTGGTCTCTGCGGCCACCCCCAGCTCAGAGTGCAAGACTCATCACCGGTGATGGCCCCCCTTCTCCCGAAGTTACGGGGGCATTTTGCCGAGTTCCTTAACCATAGTTCACCCGAACGCCTCGGTATTCTCTACCTGACCACCTGAGTCGGTTTAGGGTACGGGCCGCCATGAAACTCGCTAGAGGCTTTTCTCGACAGCATAGGATCATCCACTTCACCACAATCGGCTCGGCATCAGGTCTCAGCCTTGATGTGCGACGGATTTGCCTATCGCACGGCCTACACCCTTACCCCGGGACAACCACCGCCCGGGATGGACTACCTTCCTGCGTCACCCCATCACTCACCTACTACAGGTCTGGTCCGTCGGCTCCACCACTCCCCTTTGCCCGAAGGCTCCGGGACGGCTTCACGGACTTAGCATCGCCTGGTTCAATGTTTGACGCTTCACAGCGGGTACCGGAATATCAACCGGTTATCCATCGACTACGCCTGTCGGCCTCGCCTTAGGTCCCGACTTACCCTGGGCAGATCAGCTTGACCCAGGAACCCTTAGTCAATCGGCGCACACGTTTCTCACGTGTGTATCGCTACTCATGCCTGCATTCTCACTCGTGAACCGTCCACCACTGCCTTCCGGCGCGGCTTCACCCGGCACACGACGCTCCCCTACCCATCACAGCAGGCGTTGGCCCTATAGCTGCAATGACACGACTTCGGCGGTACGCTTGAGCCCCGCTACATTGTCGGCGCGGAATCACTAGACCAGTGAGCTATTACGCACTCTTTCAAGGGTGGCTGCTTCTAAGCCAACCTCCTGGTTGTCTCTGCGACTCCACATCCTTTCCCACTTAGCGTACGCTTAGGGGCCTTAGTCGATGCTCTGGGCTGTTTCCCTCTCGACCATGGAGCTTATCCCCCACAGTCTCACTGCCGCGCTCTCACTTACCGGCATTCGGAGTTTGGCTAAGGTCAGTAACCCGGTAGGGCCCATCGCCTATCCAGTGCTCTACCTCCGGCAAGAAACACACGACGCTGCACCTAAATGCATTTCGGGGAGAACCAGCTATCACGGAGTTTGATTGGCCTTTCACCCCTAACCACAGGTCATCCCCCAGGTTTTCAACCCTGGTGGGTTCGGTCCTCCACGACCTCTTACAGCCGCTTCAACCTGCCCATGGCTAGATCACTCCGCTTCGGGTCTTGAGCGCGCTACTAAACCGCCCTATTCGGACTCGCTTTCGCTACGGCTTCCCCACACGGGTTAACCTCGCAACACACCGCAAACTCGCAGGCTCATTCTTCAAAAGGCACGCAGTCACGAGACACCAAGCAAGCTTGATGTCCGACGCTCCCACGGCTTGTAGGCACACGGTTTCAGGTACTATTTCACTCCGCTCCCGCGGTACTTTTCACCATTCCCTCACGGTACTATCCGCTATCGGTCACCAGGGAATATTTAGGCTTAGCGGGTGGTCCCGCCAGATTCACACGGGATTTCTCGGGCCCCGTGCTACTTGGGTGTTTCTCAAACGAGCCGTTGACGTTTCGACTACGGGGGTCTTACCCTCTACGCCGGACCTTTCGCATGTCCTTCGCCTACATCAACGGTTTCTGACTCGTCTCACGGCCGGCAGACCGTGAAAGAGAAATCCCACAACCCCACATACGCAACCCCTGCCGGGTCTCACACGCATATGGTTTAGCCTCATCCAGTTTCGCTCGCCACTACTCCCGGAATCACGGTTGTTTTCTCTTCCTGCGGGTACTGAGATGTTTCACTTCCCCGCGTTCCCTCCACTTGCCCTATGTGTTCAGGCAAGGGTGACAGCCCATGACGACTGCCGGGTTTCCCCATTCGGAAACCCCCGGATCAAAGCCTGGTTGACGACTCCCCGGGGACTATCGTGGCCTCCCACGTCCTTCATCGGTTCCTGGTGCCAAGGCATCCACCGTGCGCCCTTAAAAACTTGGCCACAGATGCTCGCGTCCACTGTGCAGTTCTCAAACAACGACCAACCACCCATCACCCCCGGTTACCACCGGAGTTCACTGGGGCCGGCACTGAAGGCAGCCAAAATCGGCCGTACCTTCAGACACCCAACAGCGTGCCCGACACCCTCACCGCTTCCCTCATTCGTTCCACGCCCCGAAGAGCAGTACTGGAAGGAGAAGACAGTCAAGTGTGCCGAATAATCAACGTTCCACCCATGAGCAACCAGCATCAGACATTCGCTGATGTACTGGCCTCTGACCTCACCCCGGAGGGATCGGTAAGAAGTGCTCCTTAGAAAGGAGGTGATCCAGCCGCACCTTCCGGTACGGCTACCTTGTTACGACTTCGTCCCAATCGCCAGTCCCACCTTCGACAGCTCCCTCCCACAAGGGGTTGGGCCACCGGCTTCGGGTGTTACCGACTTTCGTGACGTGACGGGCGGTGTGTACAAGGCCCGGGAACGTATTCACCGCAGCAATGCTGATCTGCGATTACTAGCAACTCCGACTTCATGGGGTCGAGTTGCAGACCCCAATCCGAACTGAGACAGGCTTTTTGAGATTCGCTCCGCCTCACGGCTTCGCAGCTCATTGTACCTGCCATTGTAGCACGTGTGCAGCCCAAGACATAAGGGGCATGATGACTTGACGTCGTCCCCACCTTCCTCCGAGTTGACCCCGGCAGTCTCCTGTGAGTCCCCATCACCCCGAAGGGCATGCTGGCAACACAGAACAAGGGTTGCGCTCGTTGCGGGACTTAACCCAACATCTCACGACACGAGCTGACGACAGCCATGCACCACCTGTACACCGACCACAAGGGGGCGACCATCTCTGGCCGTTTCCGGTGTATGTCAAGCCTTGGTAAGGTTCTTCGCGTTGCGTCGAATTAAGCCACATGCTCCGCTGCTTGTGCGGGCCCCCGTCAATTCCTTTGAGTTTTAGCCTTGCGGCCGTACTCCCCAGGCGGGGAACTTAATGCGTTAGCTGCGGCACCGACGACGTGGAATGTCGCCAACACCTAGTTCCCACCGTTTACGGCGTGGACTACCAGGGTATCTAATCCTGTTCGCTCCCCACGCTTTCGCTCCTCAGCGTCAGTAATGGCCCAGAGATCCGCCTTCGCCACCGGTGTTCCTCCTGATATCTGCGCATTTCACCGCTACACCAGGAATTCCGATCTCCCCTACCACACTCTAGCTAGCCCGTATCGAATGCAGACCCGGGGTTAAGCCCCGGGCTTTCACACCCGACGTGACAAGCCGCCTACGAGCTCTTTACGCCCAATAATTCCGGACAACGCTTGCGCCCTACGTATTACCGCGGCTGCTGGCACGTAGTTAGCCGGCGCTTCTTCTGCAGGTACCGTCACTCTCGCTTCTTCCCTGCTGAAAGAGGTTTACAACCCGAAGGCCGTCATCCCTCACGCGGCGTCGCTGCATCAGGCTTTCGCCCATTGTGCAATATTCCCCACTGCTGCCTCCCGTAGGAGTCTGGGCCGTGTCTCAGTCCCAGTGTGGCCGGTCGCCCTCTCAGGCCGGCTACCCGTCGTCGCCTTGGTGAGCCACTACCTCACCAACAAGCTGATAGGCCGCGGGCTCATCCTTCACCGCCGGAGCTTTTAACCCACCCAGATGCCCAAGCAGGTATTATCCGGTATTAGACCCCGTTTCCAGGGCTTGTCCCAGAGTGAAGGGCAGATTGCCCACGTGTTACTCACCCGTTCGCCACTAATCCACCCCGAAGGGCTTCATCGTTCGACTTGCATGTGTTAAGCACGCCGCCAGCGTTCGTCCTGAGCCAGGATCAAACTCTCCGTGAATGTTTTCCCGTAATCGGGACGACACCACGAGAGCGGAACCAAGGGGAGGAATAATCCCCTCGGTTCACAGCGTCCTCGCTGTGCGCCTGCCAGGCAGTGCCCGGCAGGACTTTTTCAAAGGAACCTCGTCCCAGCCGATCGGCCGGAGACGGGGTATCAACATATCTGGCGTTGATTTTTGGCACGCTGTTGAGTTCTCAAGGAACGGACGCTTCCTTTGTACTCACCCGAGAGACTCTCTCAGGCTTTCCTCCGGGCGCTTCCCTTCGGTGTTTCCAACCTTACCAGATCCGCTTTCCGTTCCGTTTCCGGTCGGAATTCATTTCCGGTGGCCGTTGGAAGGCCTTTGCCTATTTGATTGCCTTCCGGCTCCCTTTCGGCGAGTCCGACTTTATCAGAAGTTTTCGACCGGTCTTACCGGCCACTCAGTCCTGAATAATCGGGAGGTGCTTCTCGCGAATCACATTCGCAAGGAGCTCGCAGATACTAACCGCCACCGTCTGGACTTGTCCAGCTCTAGGCAACTGTTTGAATCTACCTCCCCACCAGCTCCGTGTCAACGGTCTTGTGGGGCGAAGAGGAGACTAGCAGGTCAGCGGGTGTGGACGCACATCAGGCGGCCGTCGGGAGCGTGGCGCTGCGCTCGGACTCGTCGATGTCTCCGGTGTCACCGGCCCGTGCCGCACGACCGCCCAGGACATAGACGTACGCGAGAAAGGCCAGTTCAGCCGCTATTCCGATGCCGATGCGGGCCCAGGTGGGGAGACCGGACGGAGTAACGAAGCCTTCGATGGCGCCCGAGACGAAGAGGACCAGCGCCAGGCCTATCGCCATGCCGAGAGCGGCGCGGCCCTCTTCCGCCAGCGCCGTGCGGCGCGAGCGGGGACCCGGGTCTATCAAGGTCCAGCCCAGTCGCAGCCCAGTGCCCGCGGCCACGAAGACGGCGGTCAGTTCCAGGAGGCCGTGCGGAAGGATCAGGCCCAGGAAGGTGTCGAGGCGGCCTGCCGACGACATCAGGCCTATGCCTACGCCGACATTGAGCATGTTCTGGAAGAGGATCCAGAGGACCGGTATCCCGAGGAAGACGCCCAGCACCAGGCACATCGCGGCGGCCTGGGCATTGTTCGTCCAGACCTGGGCGGCGAAGGCCGCGGCGGGGTGGCTCGAGTAGTAGGTCTCGTACTCGCCCCCGGGGCGCGTGAGCCGGCGCAGTTCGCCGGGCGCGGCGATCGAGGACTGGACCTCGGGATGCGTGCCTATCCACCATCCGAGGACGACCGCGACCAGGGTCGAGAGAAGAGCCGTCGGTACCCACCAGTGACGCGAGCGGTAGACCGCCGCCGGGAAACCGTGGGACAAGAATCGGGTGACATCGCGCCAGGAGGCGCGGCGGGTGCCCGTCACCGCACTTCGCGCGCGTGCCACCAGTTGGCTGAGCCGACCCGTGAGCTGCGGGTCCGGGGCGCTGGACTGGATCAGGGAGAGGTGAGTGGCCGTACGTTGATAGAGGGCGACGAGTTCATCGGCCTCGGCCCCGGTGAGTCGGCGCTGGCGACGCAGCAGGACGTCGAGGCGATCCCACTCGGCGCGGTGGGCGGACACGAAGACGTCGAGGTCCATCGGTTCTGCTGCTCCTCGTCCTCTCGTACTGCGTGTCAGCTTGTCGTACCGCGGCGCGATGTGCCCTCAGCTTGGCAGACTGGCCGTTCTCGGGGCAGGCCAGGGGAAGGACAGCGAGCGTGAGTGAGCTAGTGACAGGCGAGGCGGTGGCGCTGGAGTTGCGCCCCGCGAAGCTGCCGAGCCGGGCGCTGGCCGTGTTGCTCGACCTGATCGTGGCGATGGCCGTCTATGTCGTCGTCGCCATCGCCCTGGTGGCTTCGACGGCGACCTTGGACGAGGCGGCGCAGATCGCGGTGTCGATCGCGAGCTTCATTCTGCTGTTGGTGGGCGGGCCGATCGCGGTGGAGACGCTCAGCCACGGCCGTTCGCTGGGGAAATTGGCGCTCGGGCTGCGGGTGGTGCGGGACGACGGGGGGCCGATCCGGTTCCGGCATGCGCTGGTGCGCGGTGCCATCGGCGTGGTCGAGATTCTGATGACGTTCGGAACCGTCGCGTGTGTCGCCTCGCTCGTGTCGGCGCGGGGGCGGCGGCTCGGTGATGTGTTCGCGGGGACCCTTGTCGTGCGCGAGAGGATTCCGGTCGGACGTATGGGCTTCGTGCCTCCGCCGCCGCCCTGGCTGGCGGGGCGGTTCTCCGGACTTGATCTGTCGGCGGTGCCGGACGGGCTGTGGCTGGCCATTCGTCAGTACCTGACGCGGATGCAGCAGCTGGATCCTCAGGTCGGTGCGGCGATGGCGGAGCGCCTCGCCGTCGATCTCGCCTCCCGTACGGGGGCGCCGGCGCCGCAGGGGGTGCCTGCGGCCTCCTATCTCGCGGCCGTGGTGCAGGAACGGCAGGCGCGCGATGCCCGGCGGGCCTTTGGTGGTGGGGCTAGCCCGGCCGTGCCCGGGGGTCCGGGTGGGCCTGTCGCCGGGATACCCGGCGTAGGCGGCGCGGTCATGCAGCGACCGGGGGCCTACGCCTATCCGCCGGCGGCTCCCCCCTCGCCTGTGGCGCCGGCAGGCTCGTATGAGTCGTCGTCCCCTGTCTCGGACCGCCCGGCGGCGTCGGCGCCGCGGGCGCCGCAGCCCGCGGAGCCGCGGGACGAGCAGGCCGACCGCCCTACCACCGGGTTCGCGCCACCTGCCTGACGCTGTCCGAACCTCCGAACCTCCGAACCTCCGAAGTTCTGAAGTGAAGTCCTGAACCTCCCGACGTCGTCAGGCGAAGACCGACGGCGGCGATTCGAGGTGCTCGAGTTCGATGCCGGGCGCCGCGAGGACCACGTCTCCCGCGAGGTGCACGGCGTGCTGCTCCCCCGTATCCAGCGCTGTGACCTGGTATTCGTCCACGGTCAGGGGGCCGTTGTCAGTGGCGTGTGTTTCTCTCGAGATCAAGGCCCAGGACTGGTCGAGGGTGCGCGGGGCGAGGACCGGGTCGGTGAAGGCGACGAGGCGTACGCGGGTTGCGGAGGCATCGGGGGTGAGGCGAAGGAGACGGGCAGTGGCGACGAGGAACGCGGGGGAGGCGCCGGTGAAGGCGTGGGCGCGGACATTGCCTTCAGTGGCCTCGGTGCCGGTGGGGTCGGTGCGGACCCAGGTGACGCCGTCGAGTGCGGCGCCACGGACCTGCCAGGCCGCGGCGTGGAGTTCGAGACGGATGGGGCGGCCCAGTTCGTCGAGGGCGAGGTCGACGGAGCCGAGATGGTCGCCGGAGGGGGTGGTCAGTTGGGAGACGTAGCGCCAGCCGGAGGGGCCGGGCGCGCAGTGGAAGTGTTCTTCGGCGAGGGGGGTGTGATCGTGCGGATCGTGGAGCGAATAACGGCCGCGGGGCATGGGCGTTCAGGTCCTCATCGGGGACAGGCCCCCGCCACGGGGGCGAGGGCCTGCTGACATCCGTACGCCGAGCGGTGGTACCGCTGCTCGGCGGGGTGCTCAGTAGCGGTAGTGGTCCGACTTGTACGGGCCCTCGACCTCTACGCCGATGTACGAGGCCTGCTCGGGGCGGAGCGTGGTCAGCTTGACGCCGAGGGCGTCGAGGTGGAGACGGGCGACCTTCTCGTCGAGGTGCTTGGGCAGCACATAGACGTCGGTCGGGTACTCGCTGGGCTTGGTGAACAGCTCGATCTGGGCCAGGGTCTGGTCCGCGAACGAGTTGGACATCACGAACGAGGGGTGGCCGGTGGCGTTGCCCAGGTTCAGCAGGCGGCCCTCCGACAGCACGATGATCACCTTGCCATCGGGGAACTTCCAGGTGTGGACCTGCGGCTTGACCTCGTCCTTGACGATGCCGGGGATCTTCGCGAGTCCGGCCATGTCGATCTCGTTGTCGAAGTGACCGATGTTGCCCACGATCGCCTGGTGCTTCATCTTGGCCATGTCCGAGGCCATGATGATGTCCTTGTTGCCGGTCGTGGTGACGAAGATGTCGGCCTTGTCGATGACCTCGTCGAGGGTCGTGACCTGGTAGCCGTCCATCGCTGCCTGGAGCGCGCAGATCGGGTCGATCTCGGTGATGATCACGCGGGCGCCCTGGCCGCGCAGGGACTCCGCGCAGCCCTTGCCCACGTCGCCGTAGCCGCAGACGACGGCGGTCTTGCCGCCGATGAGGGTGTCGGTGGCGCGGTTGATGCCGTCGATCAGGGAGTGGCGGCAGCCGTACTTGTTGTCGAACTTCGACTTGGTGACGGCGTCGTTCACGTTGATCGCCGGGAACAGGAGGGTGCCGTCGCGGTGCATCTCGTACAGGCGGTGCACGCCCGTCGTGGTCTCCTCGGTCACGCCGCGGATCTCCGAGGCGAGCTGGGTCCACTTCTGCGAGCCGTCGGTGATGGTGCGGTGCAGGAGTTCGAGGATGACGCGGTGCTCGTCTGACTCGGCGGTGTCGACCGAGGGGACTTTGCCGTCCTTTTCGTACTCGACGCCCTTGTGGACGAGGAGAGTGGCGTCACCGCCGTCGTCCAGGATCATGTTCGGGCCGCCGGTGGGGGTGTTCGGCCAGGTCAGAGCCTGCTCCGTGCACCACCAGTACTCCTCCAGGGTCTCGCCCTTCCAGGCGAAGACCGGGACGCCCTGCGGGTTGTCGGGCGTGCCGTTCGGGCCGACCGCGATGGCGGCGGCGGCGTGGTCCTGGGTGGAGAAGATGTTGCAAGAGGCCCAGCGGACCTCGGCGCCGAGGGCGACCAGGGTCTCGATGAGGACGGCGGTCTGCACCGTCATGTGCAGGGAGCCGGTGACGCGGGCGCCCGCCAGGGGCTGCGCCTTGGCGTACTCCTCGCGGATCGACATCAGGCCGGGCATCTCGTGCTCGGCGAGGGTGATCTCCTTGCGGCCGAACTCGGCCAGGGAGAGGTCGGCGACCTTGAAGTCCTGTCGGTTGTCGACAGTCGTCATGGGGAGCTGCTCCTCGGGATATAAGGCGAGGTGGATACGGCTGGTCTGCGCGGCGGCGAGCATACGCACGCCCAATCCAGGCACGCTGGTGCCCGGCAGGACACAGGCGTGCCTGATGCGCGCAGCGCAGTCCGTCGGAGGCCCTCTCTCCCTCGGCCGGTCCGCGGTGGGACCGCCCGACCGCCATCAGCAGCGACGTCTGGCTCAGTGACCAAGCTACACCGGTTGCCCCGGGCCTCCCCAGCCCGGCTTCGGCCAACAGACGTCCCGGGCAAGGCCCCGGACGGCGACGAGCCCCGTGTGTCGGCGGGTCGTAGGCCTCGCCGTCGGGCGTTCGGACGAGCCGGGGCACGCTTCCGACCAGCGGGGTGTTCACAGCGGGGTGTTCCTGCCGGGAAGTCGCTCGGTCGGTCGTGCCTGTCCGGGTCCGTGCGGACCTGGACGCCGCTGGGGCCCGTCTGAAATCCAGGCAGGCCCCAGCGGCGTACGAAAGGAGGTGGGTCGTGCGAAAGGAGGTGGGATCAGTGCACGGAAGGGGTCTGGGCCGGGCCGCCGGGGGTGGCTTCGGGGTCTGGGCCCTTTGCCGCCTCCGCCTCGCTGTAGATGTCCGGCTCCAGGTAGATCACGCGGGCGATCGGGACGGCGGTTCGGATGCGGGACTCGGCGGCGTTGATCGCGGCGGCGACCTCGGTGGCCGTGTCGTCGTGCTGGACGGCGATCTTCGCGGCGATCAGGAGCTCCTCCGGGCCGAGGTGGAGGGTGCGCATGTGGATGATGCCGGTGACCGTGGCGCCGTCGACGATCGCAGCCTCGATCTTCTTGACCTCTTCGATGCCCGCGGCCTCGCCCAGCAGGAGGGACTTGGTCTCGGCAGCCAGCACCAGCGCGATCAGGATGAGCAGGATGCCGATGCACAGCGTGCCGATGCCGTCCCAGACGCCGTCGCCGGTGAGCAGGGCGAGGCCGACGCCGCCGAGGGCGAGGACCAGACCGATGAGCGCGCCGAAGTCCTCCAGGAGGACGACCGGCAGCTCGGGGGCCTTGGCGCGGCGGATGAACTGCGACCAGGAGTGCGTGCCGCGCAGTTCGTTGGACTCCTTGATGGCCGTCCGGAAGGAGAAGCCCTCGGCGATTATCGCGAACACCAGGACGCCGACCGGCCAGTACCAGTGCTCGATCTCGTGCGGGTGCTTGATCTTCTCGTAGCCCTCGTAGACGGCGAACATGCCGCCGACCGAGAAGAGGACGATCGAGACGAGGAAGGCGTAGATGTAGCGCTCGCGGCCGTAGCCGAAGGGGTGCTGCGGGGTCGCCTCGCGCTGGGCCTTCTTGCCGCCGATCAGAAGCAGGGCCTGGTTGCCGGAGTCGGCGAGCGAGTGGACGCCCTCGGCGAGCATCGAGGACGAGCCGCTGAAGGCGAACGCCACGAACTTCGATACCGCGATCGCGAGGTTGGCGCCGAGTGCCGCCACGATCGCTCTGGTGCCGCCTGAAGCGCTCATGTGCTCCTGCTGTCCCTTCGTACGCCGTCCGGGCCCCGTTCGTACCCTCGTACGCCGGTCCGGGCTTTGCCCGCCCTTTGCGGTGGGCCATTCTTGCAGCCCGGTCCGACAGCGGCGCCTCAGGCCACCACACTCACCTCGTCAGGCCACCACTGTCGCACGGAAGATCGTGCCGGACCCGGACACCTCGGCCTTTTCGGCCGCCGGTACGAAGACCGACTGGCCGGGTGCCAGCGTGGTGCCGTCCGCGTGTACGGAACCCGCCGTGCAGAGCAGGATCTGCGGGGTCGCGCGCGTGAGGTCGTGCGGGGCGGCGCCCTCCGCGAGGGTGTACCGGGAGAGACGGAACTCGTCGATGGGGGTCTCGTAGACCTCCTCGCCGTCGGGGGACGCCTCCGGGCGCAGGACGCCGGGGTCGCTCGCCTCGAAGCGGACGATGCGCAGCAGTTCGGGGACGTCGACGTGCTTGGGGGTCAGGCCGCAGCGCAGGACGTTGTCGCTGTTGGCCATGATTTCGACGCCCAGGCCGTTCAGATACGCGTGCGGGACGCCGGCGCCGAGGAACAGGGCCTCGCCGGGCTGCAGTTGGACGTAGTTGAGGAGCATCGCGGCGATGACGCCGGGGTCGCCCGGGTAGTGGTGGGCGATGTCGGCGTAGGGGGTGTAGGCGCCGCCGAGGCGGGCGCAGGCGGCCGCGGCCTCGGTGACCGTGTGGGCCATCTCGTCGGGGTCCGCGCCCAGTACCGCCGTCAGGACCTCGCGCAGCGCCGCCTCCTCCGGGTGGGCGTGCAGCAGGTCGACGTACGGCTTGAGGGAGTCGACGTCCAGGCCCGCGAGCAGTTCGGCGGCCTCGTCGGGGGCGCGGAAGCCGCACAGGCCGTCGAACTCGGTGAGGGCGCAGATCAGTTCGGGCTTGTGGTTGGCGTCCTTGTAGTTGCGGTGCGGCGCGTCGATGGGAACGCCGCGGCGCTCCTCGTCCTCGTACCCCTCCCTCGCCTGTTCGAGGTTGGGGTGCACCTGGAGGGAGAGGGGGGCGCCCGCGGCGAGGATCTTCAGCAGGAACGGCAGGTGGGGGCCGAACTTGGCGACGGCCGCGCGGCCGAGTTCCTTCTCGGGGTCCTCGTCGATGACCTCGGTGAGGGGACCGCGCGCGGTGAGCGAGGGCGCGCCCGCGTGGGCGCCCATCCACATCTCCGCCTGCGGTTCACCGGTCGGCTCGACGCCGAGCAGCCGCGGGATGGCGGTGGTCGAGCCCCAGGCGTAGGGGCGGACGGTGTTGTCGAGGCGGTCCATGTCTGGTGTTCTCTCCGTACGTACGCTGCGCTGGTCAGGAATCCCGGTTCCAGCAGGCGCTGGTCAGGGGGCCAGGCTCAAGGTCAGGCCCCCGAAGCGAGCGCCAGGTAAACGGCGGCGAAATCCGTGGTGGCGATCAGCTCCGCGAGGGTTTCGAGCTCGCCGCCCTCTTCGGGTTCGAGCTCGCTGATCGCGGTGTCGTGGCTGAGGGCGAGTTCGCGGGCGGCGGGGGCGGCGGTGAGGCCGCCGGCCGGGCGGTCGCGCAGCAGCACCACGCGCGCGTGCAGGGCCTGTGCCTCCTCGACGCGGTCGCGGAAGAAGTCGTCGGGGTCGGCGCCGGCGGCGAGTGCGCCCGCGAGCAGCACACGGTGGGCGGCGAGCGCCTCGGGGAGTTCGGCGGTGAGTCCGGGGCGGCCTGCCAGCTCCGCGAGTGCGGCGGTGAAGCGACGGCCCGCGGGGCCCGCGGAGGTGCCCTCCGTCCAGATCACCGGGAGCGCTTCGGCGAGGTCGGCGGCGAGCGTCTTGGCGGGGTTGCTGTAGGTGGCGATGGCCGGGCCGCAGCGTTCGGCGACGCGGTCGAGGCGGTCGGCGACCTTCTGCAAAGCCTCGGGCGGGGCGGAGACCAGACCGGTGCGGTCCAGCAGTGCGAGCAGCGGGGTGAACAGTGCCCACAGGACGCCGGGGGCGGAGGCCGCCAGGGGCGCGATCGGCTCGTACGGAGCGGTCGCCATCGGTACGAACAGGCCGTGTGCGCCCTCCACCGCCTCCGTGATCGGGCTGCCGGCGGGGGCCACCGCGACGACGGTGCTGCCGCGTCGGTACGCCTGCTCGACCAGGAGTTCGAGGCCGGGTTCGGTGCCGTCGGGGGTGGCGATGAGCAGGAGGTCCACCGGGCCCGCCCAGCCGGGCAGTTCCCAGCGCAGGGCGCCCGCCGCGGGGGCGACGCCGGTGGGGGTGAGCCGGGTGATGGGGCAGCTGGCTCCGGCGAGCGTGCCGAGCAGCTCGGCGACGCCCGTGGCGGCCATGCCGGGGCCGGCGATCATGACGGCACGGGGGCGGCCGTCCGGCTTCAGGTCCGAGATTCCGGCCTCCGCGGCGTGCCGGACCGCGGTACGCACACGGGCGCCGGCCTCGGCGGCGCCCCTGAGCAGCTCGCGACGGTCGGCGCGGGCGAGCGCCTCTGGGTCGTCGAGCAGCGATTCGTCGAGCATGGGTCGGCAGCCTCCCGATCGCCGGTGTGTCGCCTTTACGCCTGTATCGCGGATGTCGCCTGTGTTGCGGGGGTTGCAGGTGCCACGGGTGTCACGTGTGTTGCAAGTACTGCCCGTGGGGCGTTTACGCGGGGCGGCGGGCCTCGTCGACGAGCAGTACGGGGATGCCGTCCCGGACGGGGTAGGCGAGGCCGCAGTCCTGGCCCGTGCAGAGCAGCTCGCTCTCCTGCTCCTTGAGCGGGGCGTGGCAGGCCGGGCAGGCGAGGATCTCCAGGAGGCCGGCTTCGAGCGGCATGGGGTGTCCTTTCGAACAAGGTGAATGCGGCCTGGTCAGCGTACCGCTGTGGAGGGGTGGGGTGCGGGGCTGTGCGGGCGCGGGGGATTTCGCCCCCCGCGCCCGCCAAGGGGCCCCGTCCCTGGACCCCGAGGGATCCTTTCGGCCGTGGGACGGTGGGAGCCGGGGCGCGGCTCCCCCGCGCCCCTTACGGGGCTCAGCCTCGGATGATCTCCAGTACCTCGTCACGTACCTTCGCCATCGTCGCCTCGTCCTTCGCCTCCGCGTTCAGGCGGAGGAGGGGCTCGGTGTTGGAGGGGCGGACGTTGAACCACCAGTCGTCGGCGGTGACGGTCAGGCCGTCGAGGGCGTCGAGGGTGACGCCCTCGCGGCCCTCGTACGCGGCCTTGATCGCGGCGAGGCGGGCCGCCTGGTCGTCGACGGTGGAGTTGATCTCGCCGGAGCCCACGTAGCGGTCGAACTCGGCGACGAGCTGGGAGAGGGGGCCGTCCTGGCCGCCCAGCGCGGCGAGGACGTGGAGGGCGGCCAGCATGCCGGTGTCCGCGTTCCAGAACTCGCGGAAGTAGTAGTGCGCGGAGTGCTCGCCGCCGAAGATCGCGCCGGTGCGGGCCATCTCGGCCTTGATGAAGGAGTGGCCGACGCGGGTGCGGACCGGGGTGCCGCCGTGCTCGCGGACGACCTCGGGCACCGACCACGAGGTGATGAGGTTGTGGATCACCGTCCCGCCGCCGTGCTTGTCCAGTTCGCGGGCGGCGACCAGGGCCGTGATCGCGGACGGGGAGACCGGGTCGCCGTGCTCGTCCACGACGAAGCAGCGGTCCGCGTCACCGTCGAAGGCGATGCCGATGTCGGCGCTCTCCTCACGCACGCGCTGCTGGAGGTCCACGATGTTCGCCGGGTCGAGCGGGTTCGCCTCGTGGTTCGGGAACGTGCCGTCCAGCTCGAAGTACATGGGCACGAGATCCAGGGGCAGGCCGGCGAAGACGGTCGGGACCGTGTGCCCTCCCATGCCGTTGCCCGCGTCGACGACCACCTTCAGGGGGCGGATGGAGGTCAGGTCGACGAGCGAACGCAGGTACGCCGCGTAATCCTCCAACGTGTCACGTTGCGTGATCGTTCCGGGCGTCGCGTCCGAGGTCGGGACGTCCGAGTCGAGCCAGGACTCGACGAGTTCGCGGATCTCGGCCAGGCCGGTGTCCTGGCCGACCGGAGCGGCGCCCGCGCGGCACATCTTGATGCCGTTGTACCGGGCGGGGTTGTGCGAGGCCGTGAACATGGCGCCCGGCAGGTCGAACGCACCCGACGCGTAGTACAGCTGGTCCGTCGAGCACAGCCCGATTTCGGTCACGTCGACACCGCGGGCAGCCGCCCCGCGCGCGAAGGCACGCGACAGACCGGGCGACGAGGGCCGCATGTCGTGCCCGATCACGATGGCTTCCGCTCCGGTCACCTGGACGAAGGCCGCCCCGAACAACTCGGCCAACGACTCGTCCCACTGGTCCGGTACCACCCCGCGTACGTCGTACGCCTTCACGAGCTGCGACAGATCAGCAGTCACGGCCAACCCTCCAGAAGTCCACTTCGGTCACCCCAAACTACCCGTCCCGGCTGACAGTCCGCTGTGAAGTGGCTGATCGGACGCGTATCCGTCACCTGGGGTCCCACTCGTCACCCAGGAGTAACGCACGGATCGAAGCGCCGGCCGTCAGGGGCCAAGGAGGCGCCGATGCGGGCGAGTTGCACGCCGGGCTGGTTCGAGACGGCGATCAAAAAGCTTATGGGCCCGGCCCGGTGCGCCTTCATGGGGACGCCTGCGAGCGGGACGAGGCCGGCGAGAGTTCCTGGACGTACGGGGCGCCTCACCGGATGTCACCGTGCGGGGGATTCCGCGATGCGGAAAGTATTTTCAGCAAGCGGCGAAAATGATCGTGCCCCTGACGACCAGCCGTCAGAGCGGACGAAGTGGACGCTCAGTTGTCCGGCGAGCGCAGCACGCGCAGGTGGCCGCGGCGTGCGACCTCCATCGGGTCCGCCGAGCGTGCGCTGCCGCCACCGGCCTCGGCTGCGCGCTGCTGCGGACGGGCCGCCTCGCGCACCGCGTTGGCAAGCGCTTCCAGATCGTCGCCGCTGGGGCGGGAAGGCGCCGAGGTGTCGGCGAGCCGGACGACCTCCCAGCCGCGCGGGGCGGTGAGGCGCTCGGAGTGCTCGGCGCACAGGTCGTAGCAGTGGGGTTCGGCGTAGGTGGCGAGCGGGCCGAGGACCGCGGTCGAGTCGGCGTAGACGTACGTCAGCGTCGCGACGGCGGGGCGGCCGCAAGCGGTTCGCGAACAGCGACGTACAGGGCTCACGAGGTTGGACGGTACCGCACTCTTGAGCGGGCCGCGACGACTCTCCCCCAGGTCACCCCACCGTGTCGTGCCGCGAGTCCGCGCACAGGGGCCTCCGGACATCCCGCCCTGACCTGGGACGACATCCCATGACGAGATACCGAACGGACCTGAATCCGGTCACCACTTGGTGCAAACCACGTCAATTGCAATGTGAGCGACGGTCGGGGAGGGATACGGAATCGAGCCCAAGCTTGGCTGGAATGGTCATCCGGCGACATCCGGAACCGGCACCGGGCTTCCCGCCCCGGACCCCGCGTGGGGGGCCGGGCGCGCGGACCTCGTGGGGACTACTCTTCGTCAGTGATGGACAACCCCGTACCTCCCACCGCCGCCGCACCCGGGCCCCGCCGTCGCGATCGCCACGGAAGGGGCATGCGCGGCCCCGTCGCGCCCCCACAGGTGCCGCTCGCCGCGAGCCGCGCCGAGGTGTTCGCGGACCTGGTGCAGGACTCCGTGGAGCGACTGGAGCGGCGCTGGCCGCAGCTCGCCGACATCGACTTCATGGTCCTGGAAGTGCCGCGACTGGACGGCTCCGGCGAGGGCTGGAGCGACGAAGCGGTGCCCCTGGGAGGCACGATTCCGGCAGGCGAGGGCCATCCGCCGCGCGTGGTCGTCTACCGTCGCCCGGTCGAGATCCGCACCAAGGGCCGCGACGAGCGCGCCGCGCTGGTGCACGACGTCGTCGTGGAGCAGGTCGCGGAGCTGCTGGGGCTGACGCCGGAGACGGTGGACCCGCGGTACGGCGAGGACTGAGGACCACCGAACCGCCGAACCGCCAAAACACCGGATCACTGGATCACTGGATCACCGGAACACCGTCGGAGCGCCACCGGGTCCCCTGGAGGACCCGGTGGAGCACCCGTACGGGATCAATTCTTCAGCAGCACCGAGAGGTCCTGGTCCGCTTCCGGTACCGCTACCGTCCCGCGGTCGTCCGGAAGGGTCTGGACCGTGAACCCGGGGACGCCCTCCTGGGTCGAGGCGAGGGTCCGGGAGGCGTAGACAGGGCCTCCTGAGACGGGCTCGACGGTCAGGGCGTACGTCCCCTTGAGGCCGGTCGGCACCAGTGCGTCGACGTCCTGGGTCGTACCGCCCTTGATCGTGTACGTCTTCGTCGTCGCCGTGCCGCCCTCGCTGCCCGCGGACGCGGTGACCTTGACCTGGGCGGTCCGGCCGGGGGCGGTCAGGGCGAGTGTGGAGCCCTTGGAGCTGTTGTCGGCGACCGTCGCGCGCGCCGCGACCGGGCTGGTGGCCGGGATGAACGCCATCTCCTGCTTGCCACCCTTGCCGCGCATCACCTGGACGGCGGCGACGACCGGCACCGACGTGTCGGTGGGCGTGAGCACCAGGGAGCCCGCCTCGCCGCGCGTGACGTCGCCGAGGTCCATCGCGGCGGTCATGCCGGACTTGACGTGCAGCGTCTCGTTCCCGGCCGGGGTGATCAGGCCCGAGGGCGAGGCGAGCCGCACCTTCAGGTCGGCGTCCTGGTCGCCGGGCACGAAGGCGACCAGGTGCACGGCCGTGGCGTCCTTCGGGATGCCCGGCATCACGAGGCTGCCCGCCGGGTCGGTGGAGGCGGCCAGCCAGTCGCCGCCGTTCTTGTCGTCCAGGGCCTGGATCACGGCGCCGACCCGGCCGCTGCGGACGGTCACATGGACGGTGAGGTCGGTCTGCGGCGCGCCGGTGAGCGTGTTCAGCAGGATCGGCTCGCTGGAGTGCGGCTGGACCGTGATGCCCTCGCCCACCGTGGACTTGAGGGTGCCGTCCTTGCCGTACAGCTCGATGTCGACGACGGCGGCCGAGTCGTCGGGGTTGGTCAGGTGCACGTAGTCGGTGCGGCTGTCGGCGGTGCTGGCGCCCGGGAACCAGAACTCGGTGTCCGGGGCGGTGCAGTTGGTGCCGAGCAGGCCGCGGCCGGTGCCCGCGGCGACCGCGGTGGTCTCCTGGACGGTCCAGCCGGGCGCGAATTTGCCCTCGGCGGTGCCGACGAGGGCGGGCGCGTCGGCACCCGAGCTGTCGCCGGTGGCCGGCTTGCCGGGCTCCTTGGGCTCCAGCGCGGGCTTGGCGGCCTTCTTGCCGCTCTTCTTGCCGCTCGCGGAGTCCGCCGACTCCTCGGTCGCGGCCTGCAGTTCGGCCTTGCCGGTGTCGTCGGTGCCCTTGGTGACGGGCGTGAACGACGTGTACGCCGTCTCCGCGATCTCGGAGGTGCTGGGCTGCGGGCAGAGCAGGCTGGTGCGCTCCACGGGCTGCTGGACGGCCGTCCTGGCGGTGTTGTCGCCGGAGGCGGCCGGCGCGTTGAGCGAGGCGAAGCCGGTGACGGCGGCGAGCGCTGTCGCGCCGGCGATCAGGGACAGGGTGGTGCGGTTCACTGCTGGCTCCCGTCGGGGCGCTCACTGTCGGTGCCGTGCGGCGGGGGCGGGGGCGTGTTCGGGTCGTAGGCCGCGTCGTAGCCCTGGGTCCCGTCGTAGCCCTGGCCGGTCCCGTCGTAGCCCTGGTGGTAGGTCTGCATCGGGTCGTACGGCGCCGTGCCCCCGTAGGCGTACGGGTCGTACTGGCCCGCCTGGTAGGGGTCCGCCTGGTACGGCTGCTCGTAGGTGCCCGCCGGGTACTGCTGCCGGCCCTGGTACTGCTCGCCGCCGTAGGTGTCGTACTCGGCGCCCCCGTAACTCGGCGTGTCCCACTCGCCGTACGCCTGCTGGTGGGGGACCGCGGCGGGTGCCGGCTCGGTCTCCTCCTCCGGAGGAGGAAGGGGGTCGGTGTCCTGGGCGGTCTGGACGGTCTCGGTCGACTGCTCCTCGGCCTCCGCCTCGGCCTCGGCCTCCGCCTGGGCGCGCAGACGGCGGGCCCGGCGGCCCTCGCCCGTGGCGTCCTGGGCGGGGACGACCTGCTCCTCGGGAAGGTCGTCGTCGACGTCACGGCGCCGCCCGGGCAGGGCGAGGACCACCAGGACGACGGCGAGTGCGCCCTGGGCCCACAGCCAGCCGGTGTGACCCATCGGCGCGTCGAAGGCGACGTCCAGCTTGCCGCCGCTCGCGGGCAGTTCGAAGCCCTGCGCCCAGCCGTCGACGGTGGTGCGAGTGAGCGGCTTTCCGTCCAGGGTCGCCGTCCAGCCCGCGTCGGCGGTGTCGGCGAGACGCAACACGCGGCCCTCTCCCCCGGAGGGGATGGTGGTGTGCAGCTCGACGGGTCCGGCGGCGATGGACAGCGCCTCGCCGGACTTGGGAACGATCGAGACGCGCGAGACCTGCCGGTCCAGGCGCCACAGGGCGCTGCCGTCCTGCTGGCTGAGCCGGGTCAGGCCCGGGGTGGCGTCCAGGACGCGGCTCACCTCGCGGGGCGCGCCCTTGCGGACCAGGACGTAGCGCACGGCGAAGCCGCCGAGCTGGTCGGCCTGGTCGGCGCCGGAGCCCGCGACGAGGTTGGCGACGACCTTGTCGAGCTTCTTGTTCTCCCCGGCCTCCGCCGCGAGTTCGCCGTCGCCCATGCGGGCGCCGGAGCCGCGCACGAGGGTGTAGCCGACGCGGGCTCCGGAGTCGCTGTCGAGGACGAGGGTGCGGGCCTGGTCGCGGGTGCCGCTCTCCTCGGCGACGAACGCGGGCACCTGCACCGGGTCGCGTCGCTCCACGGGCCCGTCGGCGCCGCTGAGGATCCATCCGGCGGCCACCAGCAGCGGGCCGGCGGCCGAGGCGAACGCGATGAGCGCGGCGACCGGCTGGCGCCAGCCGAAGCTCTGCTCGGCCACGCGCGCGCGTGCCCCGTCGGCGCCGAGCGTGGCGGCGGCGAGCAGGGCGAGGCCGTAGACGAGGGTGGCGGGACCGGCCCACGCCGACTTGTTGGACAGCGCGGCGAAGACGAGCGCCACCAGCGCGACGGCCCAGGCGGCCCACACCGCTCGCTGCCGATCGCTGCGCATCAGGGCGGCCAGTGCGGCGAGCACGATGCCTAGGAGCATCACTCCGCTGACCGTCCCGGGGCCGCCGGGGCTGGCGCCGAGCAGGTCGAGCGTGGAGGCCGCGCTCTCGCCGTAGGGCAGACCGGCTTCCTTGAAGAAGCCGAACGGAAGCAGCGTCAGCGACCAAGGGGCGAGGACCAGCAGCGGGGTGCCGAGCTGGGCCAGGAAGCGCGCCCCGTAGGCGGTGATTTCCCTTCGGCGCACTGCGAGGAGCGCGATTCCGAGGACCAGCGCGATGGGCCAGACGATGGGCGTGAAGGCCGTGGTGAAGGTCAGCAGAAGGGCGTACGCCCAGGTGGCGCGCCAGCTGCCGCGCGCGCCGGAGGAGTGGGCCAGTCCGCTCGCGGCGATACCCGCGCGTGCGATGAGCGGCAGCAGGATCGCGAGGACGGCGGTGCCGATGCGGCCGCCGGCGAGGGCGCCGGTGGCGGCGGGCAGGAAGGCGTACACCACGGACGCCCAGGCGCGCAGCAGGCGCGACTCGACGAGCGGGCGCGACGCGAAGTACGCGGCGAAGCCGGCCAGCGGCACGGAGGCCACCAGGAGCACGGTGACCGCGAGCCCGGTGGAGCCGAGGAGCAGGGAGGACAGCAGCGCGACGAGCGCGAGGTACGGCGGCGCGGTCTCGGTGCCTCCGGCGCCCACCGGGTGCCAGCCGTCGAGGTAGCGCGACCACAGCTCGGAGGCGTCGGCGGGCGCGGGCAGCAGGGCGCCGCCCGCGAGCGCTCCGCCGCCGAGCAGCGCACGGCAGGCGAGGAGGGAGACGAACAGCAGCACCAGGAAGAGCATCGGGCCGGGGTTGCGGGCGATGCGCTTGAGCCGGGCGAACTGCTCGATGTCCAGGAAGTCGGCGTCGTCTCCGCCGGGACCGGACTCGACCGCGCCGCCGTGCCGTCCGGCGCCGGTGGTGGCCTCGGGGTCGTCGCGGCCCACGAGGTTGCCCGCGACCTGCTCGACGGTGGCCCGCACGGTCGCGCCGGGCGGCGGGAACAGCGCGCGCAGTTCGCTCTTGTCGACTTGGGGGCGGCCGCGTCTGCGGCGGCCCGCGAGGATCCGCTCGGGGCGCAGCAGGATCCCCAGCAGGCCGCGGATCTCGTCGACGGCCTGTCCGGGGACCTTGCCGACGAGGTAGGCGACGGTGCGCAGCAGGGTGCCGAGGACGAGCCGGATCAGGATCCAGGGCAGCTGTGCCGTACGAGCGTTGACGAGGAGGGTGTAGACGGCGCCCGCCTTGTCGACCTTGTGCGGGGAGGCGGCGGTGCGGCCCACGCAGTCGACGGTGCGGCGCTCGCGGGAGGCGGCCTCGGCGTGCCGGACGACCGCTTCGGGGGCGACCAGGACGCGGTGTCCGGCGGCCTGGGCGCGCCAGCACAGGTCGACGTCGTCCCGCATCAGGGGCAACCGTCGGTCGAAGCCGCCGAGTTCCTCGAAGACATCGCGCCGGATCAGCATGCCGGCGGTGGAGACGGCGAGCACGGGGTGCACATGGTCGTGCTGGCCCTGGTCCTGCTCTCGGCGGTCCAGGCCGGTCCAGCGGCGGCCGGAGTTGGCGATGGTGACGCCGACCTCGAGGAGCGCGCGCCGGTCGTACCAGCCGCGGAGCTTGGGGCCCACCACGGCTACTTCGTGGCCGAGCTCCTGCTCGTTCTCCACGACCCGGAGCAGGTGGGCCAGGGCGTCGGGCTCGGGGGCACAGTCGTCGTGCAGCAGCCAGAGCCACTGCTCGGGTTCGCCGTGCGGGAGCTCCGGCATGTCGTACGTGTCGTCACGCCACGTACGGGTGACGGGGTCCCAGCCGCTGGGGCGCTTGAGGTAGGGCAGGTCGTCCGGGGTGAGCACACCGGCGCCGCGGGTGGCCTCCTCGACGGCCTGGCCGAAGCCGGTGCGCCGGGCGAGGTGCAGCACCCGGTCGGCGCCGAGTGCGTCGGTGAGCAGCTGGGCGGATTCGTCCGCGCTGCCGGTGTCGGCCGCCACCGCGTTCTGCACGGGGCGCTCCTGGCCGAGCAGGCCGGCGAGCGCGTCGGGCAGCCAGCGGGCACCGTCGTGGGAGACGAGCACCGCGGTCACCACGTGGCGCGGAAACTCGGGTGGGCGGGCCGGGTCGAACGACGCTGGGCGGGCCGGGTCGAACGGCGCGGTGGCGGCGTCGTGTGGGACTGCCGAATGGCTGTGCACGGACATCGAGGTACGGGCCCCGGTTCGATGGACTGCGGTGGACGTCTGTGTCCGGCGGGGACAGCGGGACGTCTCGGACGAGGGCCCACACTAACGGCTGAGCAACACGGCGGCCCGCCGCCTGTGGATAACCCACCTGCGACGGGCCGTTCGTTACGTGTCGGTTCGGGACGTGTCGGGTTCGGTACGTGTCGGGTTCGGTACGGAGAGGTGGGTGCCGTTCGGTCAGCGGCACGCACGCGCGCGTACGACGTGTTTTCGGACGGCTTCAGACGGCGGCCTTCTTCAGGCGGCGGCGCTCACGCTCGGACAGACCGCCCCAGATGCCGAACCGCTCGTCGTTGGCGAGCGCGTATTCAAGGCACTCGGAGCGGACCTCACAGGCGAGGCAGACCTTCTTGGCCTCGCGGGTGGAGCCGCCCTTCTCGGGGAAGAAGGACTCGGGGTCGGTCTGGGCGCACAGCGCGCGCTCCTGCCAGCCGAGTTCCTCGTCCGCGTCGTCGACCAGCAGTTGCTGCACCAGCTCGGTCATGTGCGCCCCTCGTCTGTCTTTCGCGTCCCCGTGATGCTGCCGTTACCGATTTCGGCTGAACGACACGAGTGAAATTACAAGTGTGCCGATCCGGGCCAGTCAAGCCGAGATCTGCTATTGGGCCCCTTATTCACTCTGCGGAACCAAGGTTATGCGGAAAGTGTTCAAATCGGCATAAACCATGACGGCCTCAAGGGTCCCCACCAGACCTCCGACCCGCTACCGAGAAGGACGCCCAGAAGTTCGATCTCGTTCCGACGCGGACTTCGATGCGAACCGGATCACATTTTGATCACGGGATCGCATCGAGGTTTGCGCGCCCGGTTGTGCGCCATGTGTCCGGGGCGCCTCCTGAGCAAACCTTTCGCCATACAGATGAACCGGATGAGGTGAAACATTTCCCATATAGCGGACATGAAGTTGACAGTCGAGGTGTGAACCGATCTCCTTGTGGGCATGCTCGCGAACTTGGCACTCACCTCGACCCGCACCGCCGGGTCCCACGGTGCTGCCCGCGTTCGCTGTAGCTGTTGTTGCTGTTCCAGCTGTTGAGCCGTACCGCGCTCCGGCTGCCTCGCCGCCACTGAGGCGAATCCCCGCCCCGGCCTCCGGGACGACCGCCCGCACCAGGGCACTCCTCCCCGTCCGTGATCCGGGCGGAATCCCCGTCCCTGACCCGGACGGAAATGGCCCCGCGACACCCCAGCACTCTCCCGCCGAGGAACCACCGCACCCATGAACAGCGACAACGACCTCCAGATCGCCGGCGACATCCTCGAAGTACCGCATCTGCTCCAGCCGCCGCGCGAGCACCCCGCCACCGTGGCCGAGTTCGTCGGCCTCGTCCGCTCCATCGCCGCCGACCGCTCCCGGTGGGAGCACCTCGTCCAGTACGACGCGACCTCGCGCTGGTACCACCGACTGCACACCGGGCCCGGCTACGAGGTGTGGCTACTGTCCTGGGTGCCCGGACAGGGCAGCGGACCGCACGACCACGGGCGCTCCTCCGGCGTACTCACCGTCCTGGAGGGCGCGTTGACGGAGCGCACGGAGCGCGGCACACGCGCATTGGGGGCAGGATCTCAGCGGGTGTTCGCGCCGGGGTACGTCCACGAGGTCGTGAACGACTCCCTCGAACCGGCCGTGAGCCTGCACGTTTATTACCCGGGTCTCACCGAGATGCCGACGCGCCCCCAGTCTCGGCTTCGTTCGACCGGGGGGACCCCCATGCCCCAGTGCGCGCCCACGGTCGTCACGGCCTGAGGGCGCCGGCGGTCTCGTAACCGCCTCACGCGTTGTCGTACCCGCCTGCCAGACTGAACACCATGCGCATTGTGGTTCTGGCAGGCGGTATCGGTGGTGCCCGGTTCCTGCGTGGTCTCCAGCGGGCCGTGCCGGACGCGGACATCACGGTCATCGGGAACACCGGGGACGACATCCATCTCTTCGGACTGAAGGTCTGCCCGGACCTCGACACGGTGATGTACACGCTCGGCGGCGGCATCAACGAGGAGCAGGGCTGGGGTCGGACCGACGAGACCTTCCATCTCAAGGAGGAGCTCACGGCGTACGGAGTCGGGCCCGAGTGGTTCGGGCTCGGCGACCGCGACTTCGCGACGCACATCGTGCGGACGCAGATGCTGAGCGCGGGCTACCCGCTCAGCGCGGTGACCGAAGCCCTGTGCGACCGGTGGAAGCCGGGCGTCCGGCTGATCCCGATGTCCGACGACCGCGTGGAGACGCACGTCGCCGTGGAGATCGACGGTGAGCGCAAGGCGGTCCACTTCCAGGAGTACTGGGTGCGGCTGCGGGCCTCCGTGCCGGCCGAGGCCGTCGTGCCGGTCGGCGCCGAGCAGGCCAAGCCGGCGCCGGGTGTCCTGGAGGCCATCGCGGAGGCGGACGTGATCCTCTTCCCGCCGTCCAACCCGGTCGTGTCCATCGGCACCATCCTCGCCGTGCCCGGCATCCGGGAGGCCATCGCCGACGCGGGCGTGCCCGTGGTGGGCCTGTCCCCCATCGTCGGAGACGCGCCCGTGCGGGGCATGGCCGACAAGGTGCTGGCGGCCGTCGGCGTCGAATCGACCGCCGCGGCGGTCGCCGAGCACTACGGTTCGGGGCTCCTCGACGGCTGGCTCGTCGACACGGTGGACGCGTCCGTCGTGGAGCGGGTGCGGGAGGCGGGCATCCGGTGCCGGGCCGTGCCGCTGATGATGTCCGACCTCGACGCCGCGGCACAGATGGCGCGCGAGGCGCTGGCGCTGGCGGAGGAGGTGCGGGCGTCTTGAGCGGACGGCTTTCTCCGGGAGACGGGCTTTCGGGCGACGAGGCCTCGGGCGGTGCAGTCGTCTCTCCCGGTTACCGGGTCTGGGCGTTGCCCGGGCTTCCCGAGGTGCGGCAGGGGGACGACCTCGCCAAGTTGATCGCCGTTGCCGAACCCGGGCTGGTCGACGGGGACGTCCTTCTCGTCACCTCGAAGATCGTGTCCAAGGCCGAGGGGCGCGTGGTCGAGGCCGCCGACCGGGAGGCCGCCATCGACGCCGAGACCGTACGGGTCGTGGCGCGGCGCGGGACCCTGCGGATCGTAGAGAACCGGCAGGGGCTCGTGATGGCCGCCGCCGGGGTCGATGCCTCCAACACCCCGGCCGGGACGGTGCTGTTGCTGCCCGAGGACCCCGACGCGTCGGCGCGGGCGATCCGGGACGGACTGCGGGACAGCCTCGGGGTCGACGTCGGCGTCGTGATCACCGACACCTTCGGGCGGCCCTGGCGCACCGGGCTCACCGATGTCGCCATCGGGGCCGCGGGCGTACGGGTGCTGGACGATCTGCGCGGCGGCACCGACGCGCACGGCAATCCGCTGAGCGCGACCGTCGTCGCCACCGCCGACGAGCTCGCCGCCGCCGGTGACCTGATCAAGGGCAAGGCCTCCGGGCTGCCCGTCGCCGTCGTACGCGGGCTGCCCCATGTGGTGGCCGAGGGCGAAGGGGCGCGGGCGATGGTGCGGGGCGCCCGCGACGACATGTTCCGGCTCGGCACCTCGGAGGCCGTACGGGAGGCGGTGACCCAGCGGCGTACCGTACGGGCCTTCACGGACGAGGCGGTCGATCCGGGGGCGGTACGGCGGGCCGTGGCCGCGGCCGTGACCGCTCCCGCGCCGCACCACACGACGCCGTGGAGATTCGTGCTGCTCGAGTCCGAGGAGTCGCGGACGCGGCTGCTCGACGCCATGCGGGACGCGTGGATCGCGGATCTGCGGCGCGACGGGAAGACCGAGGAGTCCATCGCCAAGCGGGTGCGACGCGGGGATGTGCTGCGCAAGGCGCCGTATCTCGTGGTGCCGTGTCTGGTGATGGACGGGTCGCATGCGTACGGCGATCCGCGCCGGGACGCGGCCGAGCGGGAGATGTTCGTGGTCGCTGTCGGAGCGGGCGTGCAGAACTTCCTGGTCGCCCTCGCCGGGGAACGGCTGGGGTCCGCCTGGGTGTCTTCGACGATGTTCTGCCGGGAGGTCGTACGGGACGTGCTGGGGCTGCCGGAGGGGTGGGATCCGATGGGGGCCGTGGCCGTCGGACATGCGGCGGAGGAGCCCAGGGCTCGGCCCGAGCGGGATGCTGCCGCGTTTGTCCAGGTGCGGTGAGCGCGGGGTGCGGTGCGCGCGAGGGTGTGGTGCGCGCAGGGTGTGTGGTGCGCGGGGTGTGCTGAGAGGCGGGGTGTGCTGAGAGCTGAGCGCCTATTCTCGTAGGGCACCCCGATCCTTAGGACCTTTTTCGTGGCTGGACGTTTCGCTCCTCGGCCGACGCGCACGACTGTGCGTGGCGGGCATGTCGCCGTGCCCGGTGGAGTGCCGCGGCAGGCGGTTGTGCCCGGGCGTACGCGTACCTGGACGCCGCCCGGGCCGCTCGATCTCGGGCTCGTGCTCGGGCCGTTGCGGCGAGGGCCGGGGGATCCGACCTTCCGTGCGACGCCGGACGGGGCCGTGTGGCGGGCCAGTCGGACGCCCCTCGGGGCCGGGACGCTGCGGGTCTCCTTGCGGGACGGGGTGGTGCGGGGCGAGGCCTGGGGGCCGGGGAGTGAGTGGCTGCTCGAGCAACTCCCCGAGATGCTCGGCGCGGCGGACGACCCCGGTGTCTTCGAGCCCCGGCATCGGGTGGTCGCGCTGGCGCGGCATCGGCGGCCGGGGTTGCGGTTGACCCGTACCGGGCTGGTGCTGGAGTCGCTGATCCCGTCTGTTCTGGAACAGAAGGTCACCACCGACGAGGCGTATCGGGCGTGGCGGTTGCTCGTACGGAAGTTCGGGGAACCGGCGCCGGGGCCCGCGCCGGAGCGGATGTCCGTCATGCCGGCGCCGCGGGGCTGGGCGTTGATTCCCTCCTGGGAGTGGCATCGGGCCGGGGTCGACAACAAGCGGGCGTCGACGATTCTGCGGGCCGTGCGGGTGGCTGGGCGGCTCGAGGAGGCGGTGGGGATGGAGGCGGGGGCTGCGCAGGCCCGGTTGGAGTTGGTGTCCGGGATCGGGCCGTGGACCTCGGCGGAGACCGTGCAGCGCAGTCACGGTGCGGCGGATTCCGTGACCGTCGGGGATCTTCATCTGCCGGGGATCGTGGGGTACGCGCTGGCGGGGGACCGTGATGCGGACGACTCCGTGATGCTTTCGCTGTTGGAGCCGTATGCCGGGCAGCGGCATCGGGCGGCTCGGTTGATTTTGTTGTCGGGGCGGACGCCGCCGCGACGGGTTCCGCGGATGCCGCGGGGGGATATCGGGCGGCTGTAGTCGGTTGCGTCGGTGGGGGCGGCTGGGCTCGGGTTTCCTCGCCCCCGCCGCCCCTACCCGTCCCATCCCTCTGGGGCCCCGCCCCAGACCCCGCCAGGGGCGCAGCGCCCCGTAAGGGGCGCGGGGAAGTGCGCGACCAACCCCCACCGGCCCGCAGCCAAAGACTCCGGGCGGGCGGGAATCCGGGGCGCGGCCCCGCGGGCGGGCGGGGAGAGCGAGACGCCGCCCCGTCCGCCCGTGCTGGGGGCTCTACTGGTCGATCTCTACTGGTCCGACGAGAAGCGGACCGCGGCGGCTGGGATCCTTGCCTCACACCAGACTCTTACGCCCTCGCGGAGTTCGTTGTCGGGGCCGACCACCGCACCGTCGCCGATGACCGTGCCGGTGAGGATGGTGCGTTCGCCGATGCGGGCGCGGGTGCCGACGAGGGAGTCGGTGATGACGGCGCCGGGTTCGACGACGGCGCCGGACAGGATCGTGCTGCCGCTGATGCGGGCGCCCTCGCCGATGTGCGCGCCGTCGCCGACGACCGTGCCGCCGGTCAGCTTGGCGTCGGGGGCGACCCGGGCCGTGGGCAGGATCAGGCGGTCGCCGCAGCGGCCCGGTACGGCGGGTGAGGGGACGCGGCCCAGGACGAGGTCCGCCGAGCCGCGCACGAAGGCCTGGGGGGTGCCCAGGTCCAGCCAGTACGTCGAGTCCACCATGCCCTGGAGGTGGGCCCCGGTGGCGAGGAGGTCGGGGAACGTTTCGCGTTCCACCGAGACCGGGCGGCCCTCGGGGATCGTGTCGATGATCGAACGGCGGAAGACGTACGCCCCCGCGTTGATCTGGTCGGTGACGATCTCCTCGGGGGTCTGGGGCTTCTCCAGGAAGGCCGTCACGCGGCCCGTCGCGTCCGTGGGGACCAGGCCGTATGCCCGGGGGTCCTCGACGCGGGTGAGGTGGAGGGAGACGTCCGCGCCGGTCGTTTCGTGGGTCGCCACCAAGGCCCGGATGTCCAGGCCCGTCAGGATGTCGCCGTTGAAGATCAGGACCGGGTCGTCGGGGCCCGAGTGGAGGCGCGCGGCCACGTTGCGGATCGCCCCACCCGTGCCGAGGGGCTCGTCCTCGGTGACGTACTCGAGGTGGAGACCCAGCGCCGAGCCGTCGCCGAAGTACGGCTCGAAGACCTCGGCCAGGTAGGAGGTCGCCAGGACGATGTGCTCGACGCCCGCCGCTCTCGCCCGCGCCAGCTGATGCGTGAGGAAGGGGACCCCGGCCGCCGGGACCATCGGCTTCGGGGTGTTCACCGTCAGCGGGCGCAGCCGGGTGCCTTTGCCCCCGACCAGGAGGATCGCTTCTGTCACCTGTCGTCTCTGCTTCCTGCCGGGACCGGCGGATGGTGTTTCGGCTGGCCAGTGTATGCAGTCGGATGTAAGAGGCCTTCGACGGCAGTGGGGTTGTCCTCGATGGCTGGATGCGGACCTCACCGGCCCTGGTAGCGGGCCGCGGCCGTCCTGACCGAGCCGAGTTTGCCGTACAGGAGCCGCCCTGGGCACTCCGTGGCGAACGCGTCCCGATGGCCGGAGATCACGTTCAGTCGTACGTTCTTACCTTTTGGGAAGAGATTGCCACCACCGGACTTCAGGTATGTCGTGCCACGCGGGTCGGCTCCGTAAAGGCCGAGTTTCCATGCCGCGAGTCGCGCGATGGCGGTCACCGCGGCGGCGGACGGCTTGGTACTGCCGTAGCTTCCGAGGACCGCGATCCCCATGCTGTCGTTGTTGAAACCGAGGGTGTGGGCACCCAAGACGGGCTTGGCCACTCCCCCGGCGCGGCCTTCGTAGATGTTTCCGCACTTGTCGACGAGGAAGTTGTAGCCGATGTCGCGCCAGCCACTGCTCACTACGTGGTAGCGGTAGACACTGCGGATGACCGAAGGGCCTTGCGAGCAGAGGTAGTTGTTGCCCGAGGCCGTGTGATGCACGAAGGCGGCCTTCACCTTTTTGGTGTATACGAAGCCGCCCTCGCGCAGGCTCTCGTCCGCACCCCAGCCGCGCCGGGTGACGATGGTCGGGCGCTCGCCGATGTACGGCTCGCGCGCGGCGCCCTCCGGCATTCCCGCGAGCAGGTCCCGTTCCGTCTTCTGGCGGGAGAGCGCCGGGATCTCGGTGGCACCCAGGGGCGCGAGATCCACGTTGGCCGCGGACGCGTACGCCGTCCGCGCGTTCAGCGCGCCGGTGCGCCCGGCACGCCCGGCGCGCCCGACGCCTGCCGGCGTGTATGCGGACGGGGGCTCCGCGCCGGGGTCGACGAGCTCGATGTGCATGCCTCTGGGGAGCGGCGAGTCTCCGGGTTCCGTGGCTCTTTCGTCCGCCTCCGCCTGGACACGTACCTCGACTCCGTCCGAGTCCCCGACCCACAGTGGCGCCGTGGAGCCGCGCACCCGGCCCGAGTCGCGCTCGGCGGTGCCCGGGTCGGCCGCGTGATCGTGGTTGTGGGTCTCGATGTCCTGCCAGCCGGTCCAGTGGTCGGTTCCGGTGGCGCGGGTGCGGACCTGGACGCGACCGCGCAGTTCGGTGTCCGGGTCGTCCCAGATGACACCGACGAGCGAGAACGACCGTACGTCCCGTCTGCCGAGGCCCTGTTCGGGCGCGGCGGCACCGAGGTCGCGGTCGGCGCCGAGCGGGACGAGGGGGAGGGATTGGGTGCCGCCCGGGACGGCGGGCTCGGTCCGCGCCGCCTGGGGTCCGGCCTGCGCCGGGGCGGACAGGGCCAGCGGAAGGGCGAGAGCGGCCGCGCAGGTGACGCCGGCCGAGGAAGCAAGGAATCCACGCATGCCCCCGATCGTGGACATAGTCATACATATCTGTCCATCGCGAAATTGACGGGCCGTCGGGCGCGCTCCTCCGAACCGGTGGTCCGGGCGTCGCGTCCCACCGGCCGCCCCCGCGTACGCTTGCGCGCGTGAACGCCACCGACCGCACCCCTGCCGACCTGCTGCGATCCGCGCTCGCCGCGGACCCCGCGCGACCTCTGGTGACCTTCTACGACGACGCCACGGGCGAACGTGTCGAATTGTCCGTGGCCACCTTCGCCAATTGGGTGGCCAAGACCGCCAACCTCCTCCAGGGCGAGTTGTCCGCCGAGCCCGGCGACCGGCTGGCGCTGCTGCTGCCCGCGCACTGGCAGACGGCGGTGTGGCTGCTCGCGTGTTCCTCGGTGGGCGTCCTCGTGGACGTCGAGGGCGATCCAGGAGCCGCCGACCTCGTCGTGGCGGGGCCCGACGCGCTGGAGGCCGGGCTCGCCTGCTCCGGCGAGCGCGTCGCCCTCTCGCTCGCGCCGCTCGGGCGCCGCTTTCCGACACCGCCCGCCGGGTACGCCGACTACGCCGTCGAGGTGCCGAGCCAGGGGGACCGTTTCCAGCCGTACACGCCGGTGGACCCGGAGGAGCCGGCGCTGATCGTCGCCGGGGCCGAGCACACGGGGGCCGAGGTCGTCGAGCGGGCCCGCGCGGAGGCGGCTTCGCTGGATCTGACGGGGCCCGGGTCGCGGATTCTGTCCGCGCTGCCGTACGACACGTGGGAGGGGTTGAGCGCGGGGCTGTACGCGCCGCTCGCCTCCGGCGGCTCCGTGGTGCTCTGTCGGCATCTGGAGCGGCTGGGCGAGGATGCGGTGGCCAAGCGGATCGAGAGTGAGAGGGTGACTTCGACGGTTCGGTAGGGATCGGCAGGGAGGCCACGGGGGTTGCCGGGGGTTGTTTGTCGCCTGCGGGCGAGTGGGGGCTTGTCGCGCCCACTCGGCGAAGCCGCACATATGCCGCAGCCCCGCGCCCCTCACGGGGCGCGCCCTGCCGTAGGCCCGCGCCCCCTACTGGACCCATCCCCCGTTCGGCCCATCAAAGCCCACCCCTGGCCGCGGGTCCGCGCCATGGTCGTAGGAGCACCGCACGCTCGTACGCCATGAGGGGTGGACTCCGACGTGACCGACAGCGCAGGGCCGGGAACGGGGGCTTCGCCCACCGGTGCCGGGCTCATACGGCGGCGACGGCGGCGCTGGGTCCGGTACGTGGCGCTCGGTGTCACCGTCGTCGTGGTCGGTGCCGTCGGGGTCGGCTGGGGCGCGTACGAGAAGTTGAGCGGGAACATCACGGCGGACAACGACGCGGCCGCCGAGCTCGCCCGTTACGAGAAGGAGCGGCCCACCGCGCTGGTGCGCGGCGCGCAGAACATCCTGCTGATCGGGTCGGACTCGCGGTCGGGGGACGGCAACCGGAAGTACGGCCGGGACTCCGGGACCGAGCGCTCCGACACCACGATCCTGCTGCACCTGGCCGCGAACCGGCAGAGCGCGACCGCCGTCTCGCTGCCCCGCGACCTGATGGTGGACGTGCCGAGCTGCCGACGGAAGGACGGCACCCGCGCCCGGCCGGCGTTCGCGATGTTCAACTCCGCCTTCGAGGTGGGCGGTTCGGCCTGCACGATCCGGACCGTCGAGAAGCTCACGAACATCCGCGTGGACCACCACATGGTCGTCGACTTCCACGGGTTCAAGGACATGGTCGATGCCGTGGACGGCGTCGAGGTGTGCCTGAAGGAGCCCATCGACGACAAGGCCGCCAAACTGAAGCTGCCGGCCGGCAAGGTCGTGCTCGACGGCGAACAGGCCCTCGGGTACGTCCGCGCCCGCAAAAGCATCGGCGACGGCAGCGACACCGAGCGGATGGAACGCCAGCAGCGGTTCCTCGGCGCGCTCGTCAACAAGGTGCAGAGCAACGACGTCCTGCTCAATCCGGCGAAGCTCTATCCCATGCTCGACGCGGCCACCTCCTCGCTCACCACGGACCCGGATCTGGCGAGTCTGCGCGGGCTGTACGACCTGGTGCGCGGCATGCGCGACATCCCCACGGAACGTGTGCAGTTCCTGACGGTGCCCCGGACGTCGTACGCCCACGACGCCAATCGCGACCAGCTCGTGGAACCCGCGGCCCACAAACTCTTCACGCGGCTGCGCGCGGACGCGCCGGTGGTGGTCGCGAAGGACCTTCCGGAGGATTCCGCCGCGAAAAGCGAGAATGCGGCATCCGGGCGTTCGGACCGTGCGGGGAACTCGTACAAGCGTGGTGACGAAGGCGCGTACGACTCCGCATTCGACTACGAAGAGGAGTCGTTCGGCAACAGGAAGTCGAAGGGAAAGCAACCCGCCGGACCCGCCGATACCCCTCCTCCCGCGCCGACTTTCCGGGGGAACACGGCGGCCGAGGGAGGCTGCGAGTAAAGCGCGCGTCAAGCGGAGAACTGTTGAGCGAAGAAGTCTCTGAGAAATAGGGCGGATTGCCCAGTTGTAGGGACGTGGAATTTGTCACCGCCGTCGCTCGACCCTGAACCGTGCGGATAGTGTGAGCGATCCGGTGCACCGGGCCCGAGGGCAGTCCTGGGGGTCGCGCACTGTTTGACCGAGACCCGAGCGCCTTTTGAGGGGGAAGGGCGCCGCGTGGCCCCGACGGAGGATTCAGACAACCGTGGACGCGCAAGGCCGTGGGCGGGCGGACAACATCGATCCCGCAGACCAGTGGGTACTTAACCCGAACACCGGCGAATACGAACTGCGACTGACTCCTTCCGCACCGCAGTCGGGAGTCCCGAGACCGCGCCGCGGCGCCTCCGCGGCATCGGGGGCGGGAACGCGTGCGCGCACGGCGCCGCAGCGGGAGCGGGAGAGTCCGTCGGCTCCCGGCCCGGACGTGCCCGGGCAGCGCCGACGCCGGGGTGCCCCGGCGGAGCCGCCGCCGGGCCGCCGCCGGACGAAGGCGAAGCCGAAGAAGTCGAAGGCGAAGAAGATACTGCTGTGGACCGGCGGCACGATGGCCTTCGTGCTGGTCGCCGTCTCGGCCGCGGGGTATCTCTACCTCAAGCACCTTGAGGGCAACGTCACCACGACGGACGTCGGCAGCGCGGGCAAGAAGGGCTTCAGCAAGAACGAGGCCTTCAACATCCTGATCATCGGCACCGACAAGCGCACCGGCAAGGGCAACGAGGGGTACGGCGACGCGGGCAGCGTCGGGCACGCGGACACCAACATCCTGCTGCACGTCTCCAAGGACCGTACGAACGCGACCGCGTTGAGCATTCCGCGTGACCTGATCGTCAACGTGCCGGACTGTCCGACGAAGCAGACCGACGGCACCACCAAGATCATCCCGGGCACGCAGAACGTCCGCTTCAACACGAGCCTCGGCCAGGACGGCCGGGACCCGGGCTGCACGATGCGTACGGTCAAGGAGGCCACCGGGATCTCGGTGGACCACTTCATGATGGCCGACTTCAACGCGGTCAAGACGCTGACCAGCGCGGTCGACGGCGTCGAGGTGTGTGTGGCGCACGCCGTCAACGACAAGGAGTCGCACCTCAAACTGCCCGCGGGCAAGTCCGAGGTCCAGGGCGAGCAGGCGCTGGCCTTCGTCCGCACCCGGCACAGCTTCGGCAACCACGGCGACCTCGACCGCATCAAGGCGCAGCAGCAGTTCCTGGGGTCCCTGATGCGCAAGATGGCCTCCAGCGACACCCTCACCAACCCCGCCAAGCTGTTCAGTCTGGCCGAGGCCGCCACCAAGGCGCTCACGGTGGACACCGGCATAGGGAGTGTCAGCACCCTCAAGGACGTGGCCCTGGAGCTGAAGAAGGTGCCCACGAAGAACATCACCTTCACCACGGTGCCGGTCCTCGACAACCCGGCGGAGAAGATCAAGGCGACCGTCGTCGTCAACCAGGCGCAAGCCCCCCAGGTGTTCGACGCGATCAAGAACGACGTCTCCTTCACCGCGGTGAAGCAGAAGGAGAAGAAGGAGAAGTCCGCGGCGGCCGCCCTCCTCAAGGGCACCCGTTCCGCCGCCTCCGACATCCGGGTCGACATCTACAACGGCGGCGCCGCGGGAGGCAGCGCACAGGAGGCTCTCAACTGGCTGCAGAATACTGAGGGCGTACCCAAGGCCAGCCAGCTCGGTAACGCCGGCGCGACGCTGAGCAAGACGACCCTGGAGTACTCTCCCGACCAGGCCGATCAGGCACGCAAGCTGGCGGACCTCATGGGGCTGCCCGCTTCGGCGATGAAGCCTGGCAAGAGCGAGACGAACTCACAGGGTCTGCCCGCGATCGTGCTGACCCTGGGCAAGGACTTCAAGGGCGCCGGGGTGTCGATGACCACTCCGACGAAGGCGCCGACCGTCGTCAAGTCCACGGCGGACAAGACAGTGTGCGCCAGTTGATGACCTGACGGGTCCGTCAGACGTCTAACAGGACGCAAGCGCGTCCAGACCGGACGCAAGGACCGGACGCAAGGGGTGTCCGGTCCAGACGCGCGCGTCCAACAGGGCGCGGGAGAGACCCGTTTGTCAGGCGCAGGGTGGGGAGGGGCAGGGAGATGGCGCGAAGCAGTGTGCGTGGGGAGGGGGCTCGACCACGTGAGCGGCAGGCCGGTGATCTGGGCTGGGACGACAGCCTGTACGACGAGAACGGCAATCCCACGGACAAGGGTGACCGGGGTGCCGAGGGCAAGCAGGGCGGCAAGGGCGAAGAGAGCGACAGACCCACGGACGGGGGCGGCGACGACGACGCGTCGGCCGAACCGCGTGGGCAGGGCGGGCACGGCAGTGGCGGCGGGCGTCGGCCTGGAGACGGGGACGGCGGGAGCCCACGGCGCAGACGCCGCGTACTGCGCTGGTCGGCGTCCGTTCTGGCGGTCCTGATACTTGGCACCGCCGGTGCCGGTTATCTCTACTACCAGCACCTGAACGACAACATCAAGAAGGACGACCTGAACCTCGGCGACGAGAAGGACCGGGCGGCCAAGAGCAAGGCGAACGCGGCTGGGCAGACCCCGCTGAACATCCTTCTGATCGGCTCGGACGCCCGGGACACCAAGGAGAACCAGTCGCTCGGCGGCGCCAAGGACGACTTCAACGCCCCCCCGCTCGCGGACGTCCAGATGCTGCTGCACCTCTCCGCCGACCGCAGCAACATGTCGGTGATCAGCATGCCGCGCGACACCCTGCTGACGATCCCCAAGTGCACGGACCCGAAAACCGGTCACAAGTACCCGGAGTCCACCCGCCCGGAGATGACCAATGAGTCCCTGGGGCGCGGTGGTCCGGGCTGCACGGTGGCCACCTGGGAGAAGCTCACCAAAATCCACATCGACCACTTCATGAAGATCGACTTCTCGGGTGTGGTGTCGATGGCGGACGCGATCGGCGGTGTCCCGGTCTGCGTGGATGCCAACGTCTACTCCAAGGACAGCCAGGGCCACGGCTCCGGGCTGAAGCTGAAGAAGGGCACCACCTCCGTCAAGGGCACACAGGCCCTGGCGTGGCTGCGGACGCGGTACGGCTTCGAGGACAACACCGACATCGCCCGGACCAAGGCGCAGCACCAGTACATGAACTCGATGGTCCGCCAGCTGCGCGAGAACGCCACGATCAGCAACCCCGGCAAGCTGCGCAGCCTCGCGGAGACGGCCACCACGGCGCTGACCGTCGACAAGGGCCTGGGCAGCGTGCTGAAGCTCTACGACCTCAGCAACGAGCTGAAGAAGGTCGAGCCGAAGCGCATCACGATGACCACGATGCCCTGGCGGTGGGCCGTGTCGGACAGTAGCCGCGTGGAACCGAGGCCGGTCGAGGCCGAGCAGTTGTTCCGTCTCGTGCGCGAGGACATCGCGCTCGACGGCAAGGACAAGAAGAAGAAGACGACGACGACCGCGGTGAAGGCCTCCACGGACCCGGCCGCCGCGGACGACCAGATCGGTGTGACGGTACAGAACGGCACCGGCACAGCCACGCTGGGCGCGGTCCGCCTGCGCGCGCGTACGGTGGCGCAGTTGCTCGCCGGAAAGGGCTTCACCAGGGCCACGGCGGACACCTCGACGGCGACCGCCGAGGAGACGACGGTGATCCGCTACCCGAGCGCCGATCTGCAGGGCGACGCCCAGGCGGTCGCCAAGGCGCTGGGGATCCCGCTGAGCGCGGTGACGAAGTCGACGGACGTCTCGGGCGTCACGCTCGTGGTCGGCGCCGACTGGCGCGACGGTACGACGTACAAGGCCAAGGCGCAGGACGACACGACGCCGGAGTCGGCGGACGCGCTCAACGGCGCCAAGACCGACGCCTGCATGCACGTGAACAAGGACTACACCTGGTCGTAGACCGGTCGGTAAAAGAAATTGGGCCCCTCTCGACATCGAGAGGGGCCCAACTGCTGTATGGCGAGGCTCAGTTGGCGGGCTCGGTGGTGCTGAGCACCGCCGGGCGGCGGGACGCGATGACCTTCTTCGCGAGCGCCTTCGGGCTGGTGAGGAAGCCGAAGCCCCACGACATGTGCATCGTCGCGAGGGCGACGGGGATCTGCAGGCGGGCCTTCAGCCCCAGCCCCTTGCCCGCGGGCAGCGAGCCCGCGGCTATCGCCGCGAGATAGCCGCCGGGGATCAGGAAGCCCCAGGGCGTCAGCACCGCGCCCACCACGACGCCCGCCGTGATCGCGCACACGGCGGTCGGCGGGGCGAGGTAGCGCAGGTTGATGGAGCCCTCGTGGTAGCGGGCGACGACATGGCGCCAACGCCCGTAGTCCTTGTACTGCTTGGCGAGGGCCCTGACGGACGGGCGGGGCCGGTACGACACCTTCAGCTCGGGCGAGAACCAGATGAGGCCGCCCGCCTCGCGGATGCGGAAGTTCAGCTCCCAGTCCTGGGCGCGGATGAACTCCTCGTTGTAGCCGCCCTGCCGCTCCAGGGCCTCGCGCCGGAACACACCGAGGTACACGGTCTCGGCGGGGCCGGCCTCGCCTCCCGTGTGGAAGGCGGCGTTCCCGACCCCGATCTTCGAGGTCATCGCGGCGGCGACCGCGTGCTCCCAGTCGTTCTCGCCCTCGGCGTGCATGATGCCGCCGACGTTCTGCGCGCCGGTCTCCTCCAGGAGGCGCACGGCGGTCGCGATGTAGTTCGGCGAGAGCATGCCGTGCCCGTCGACGCGGACGACGACGGGGTGCCGGGACGCCTTGATCGCCGCGTTCAGCGCTGCCGGGGTGCGGCCGGTCGGGTTCGGGACGGTGTGGACGCGCGGGTCATCGCGTACGAGCTCGGCGGCGATCTCGTCCGTACGGTCCGAGGACGGACCGATGGCGATCACCACCTCCATCTCGCCGTCGTACTCCTGCGCCAGGATCGCTTGGACGGCCCCGCGCAGATGCCGCTCCTCGTTGAGGACGGGCATGATCACAGAAACGGCGGGGGGCCGCACGTCAGACTTCTCGCTCATCGGACGTCACGTTACCGCGAATGGGGGACACGGGCGCGCGCCGCCCGGCCTAAGGCCCGGGCAGCAGATCCTATGGGCCTACGGTGCTCACCGATCCCCACGTTCACCCCCAGCGGAGGTGTCCCCCTTGCCCACGCCGCCCCGCTCCCCCGCCCGCCCCCGGACCCACCCGCAGCCGCCCCGCCCGCAGCCGCCCCGCTCCCGGCGGCCTCCGGAGCGGTCCACCGTACGGCCACCCGTGCAGAGGAAAAAACCACGCTGGGCCATGCGGGTGGTCACCACGATCTCGGTGGTGGTCCTCGCCTCGGCGGGCATCGGGCACGCGGTGGTCACCAGCCTGGACGAGAACATCGCCCGGGTCGACCCGTTCAAGGACATGAAGAACCGCCCCGCGGCCGGCCACGGCATGAACGTACTACTGGTCGGGACCGACGGCCGCGACAAGATCACGGAGGAGGAACGGCGGAAGTACCGCCTGGGCGGGGCCCCCTGCCACTGCACCGACACGATCATGATCGTGCACATCGCGGCGGACAAGGAGCGGGCCAGCATCGTGAGCCTGCCGCGCGACTCGTACGCCGAGACACCCGCGCACACCGACCAGACCACCGGCACAGAGCACGGCCCGCACCCGATCAAGCTCAACGCGGCGTACGCGGAGGGGGGTCCGCAGCTGACCGTGCGCACCGTCGAGAGCCTGACCCACGTCAAAATCGACCACTACTTGGAGGTCGATTTCACCAGCTTCATGCAGACGGTGGACGTCCTCGGCGGCGTGAGCATCTGCACCAAGCAGCCCCTGAAGGACTCGTACACCGGACTCGACCTGACCGCCGGCACGCACACGCTGAACGGCGGACAGGCGCTCCAGTACGTACGTTCCCGCCATGTCGACGGCGCCTCGGACATCGGCCGGATGCAGCGCCAGCAGCGGTTCCTGGCGGCGCTGATCGAGCGGGCCACGTCGTCCGGGGTACTGCTGAACCCGATGAAGTTCCGTGACGTCACCCGGGCCGTGCTCGGCTCGGTCCGCGCGGACCAGGGGTTCGGCACGGACGAACTGCTGGACCTCGGCCGGGCGATGCGGAACTTCTCCCCTTCCTCCTCCGAGTTCACCACCGTGCCGATCGGGCAGATGTCCTACGTCGTCAAGGGGCTCGGCTCGACCCTGAAGTGGGACGAACCGAAGGCCGCCGCGCTCTTCCAGTCCCTGCGCGACGACAAGCCACTGGCCCCGCCGCACAAGGCGGCACACAAGGCGGCACACGAGGCGGCACACAAGGCGGCGGCGCAGCCCGAGACCGTGCACGTCGACGTGGCCCCGGGGCAGATCCAGGTCCAGGTCCAGAACGGGTCGCCCACAGAGGGCCTTGGCAAGCGCGTGGACGGCGCGCTCGCCGCCACCGGCTTCCACACGACGGGGCAGCCCGTCAACGCCCAGGACCGCACCCTCAAGCACACCGTCATCACCTACGACCCCCGCTGGGACCGCTCGGCGAAGTCCCTCGCGGCCGCGCTCCCCGGCAGCGAACTACGCGCCGTACGCGGGCAGGGCCCCCTGCTGAAGGTGCTCGCGGGGGCGGACTTCAAGGAGGTCACGCGGGTACGGGTGGAGGATCCGTATCAGGGAGATGCGGGGGTGGTAACGGGGGATCAGGTGCTGTGTCCTTAAGGAGGCCGCTCTTGGGCGGCAGCCCCGGGGCGCCGAGGCCGGGGCGGCGGGGCCGGAGTCGGTGCCTCAGTCCTCCAGTCCCTCCGCCGCGCGCTTCTCGCGCAGCTCCATGATGGCCCGTCGCCTCGCCAGCCGGTGCGTGCGCCGGATCTGGGCCTCCTGGTAGCGCCGCTCGTCCCGCTCGGTCTCCGGAAGCACCGGCGGCACCCGCCGCGGCCTGCCATCGGCGTCGACCGCGGCGAAGACGAGATAGGCCGAGCCGACCTGCTGGGCCGGCGCCGACTCGTTCCACCGCTCGGCGAGGACGCGGACACCGACCTCCATGGACGTCCGCCCCGTCCAGTTCACCTGGGCCTTCACATGCACGAGGTCGCCCACACGCACGGGCTCCAGGAACACCATCTCGTCCATGGAGGCGGTGACGGCGGGTCCGCCGGAGTGCCGCCCGGCCACCGCGCCTGCCGCGTCGTCGACCAGCTTCATGATCACGCCGCCGTGCACCGTGCCCAGAAGGTTGGTGTCGTTGTGGGTCATGATGTGGCTGAGGGTGGTCCGGGACGCGGAGGTCGGCTTGCCCGGTATATCGGATTCCGGGGTGGGCGCCTGGTCTGTCATGCGCTCCACCCTATGCGCAGGCGCGCAGGGGTTTTTTGCATCAGCTCTGCAACAGGCGTGACCCAGATCTCCTGACTCTCTTGTAAGACACACCGTGCGGCCCGGCACACTGGTCCGCATGAACGATTGGCCCGAGGGGTGGTCCGACGACAACCGCGGCAGCGGCGGCAACCGTTACGGACGCGGCAGCGCAGGCGCTCAGCCTGAGGGCGCCCGCGTCATGCGGCAGGTACAGCGCGGCCCGGCGGCGCCCGGTCCGCGCCCGGCCGCGCCGCCGTACGGCGGCGTGCCCCAGCAGCCGACATACGGCGACGGCCAGGGGTACGGCGACCAGTACGACTCCGGTTACAACACCGGCCAGGTCTACGGGTCCCCGGGCGGCCCCGGCGGTCCGCAGGGCCCCGGCGGCCCGAACACGCGCGGCCCGCGCCCCGCGCCGAACTGGCGGCGGCGGATCAAGTGGACCGCGATCACGCTGGTCACGCTGCTGGTCGTGGTCTCCGTCAGCACGTACTTCTGGGCGGACTCCAAGCTCCACCGCGACGTGGATCTCTCGACGGTCATCGACCGGCCCGATTCGGGCAAGGGCACGAACTATCTGATCGTCGGTTCCGACAGCCGCGCCGGCTTGTCCGCCGCGGAGAAGAAGAAGCTGCACACCGGGTCCGCCGAGGGCAAGCGCACGGACTCGATGATGATCCTGCACGTCGGGGACAACGGAGACACGCTGGTCTCCCTCCCCCGCGACTCGAACGTGACGATCCCCACGTACAAGGGCTCCGCGTCCGGCAAGACCTTCCAGGGCACGGGCCGCCAGGTGAAGCTGAACGCGGCGTACGCGGAGGACGGACCGACGCTGCTGGTCCGCACCATCGAGTCCAACACCGGCCTGCACATCGACCACTACGTGGAGATCGGTTTCGCCGGCTTCGCGGACATCGTCGACGCGGTCGGCGGTGTGGAGATGACCCTCGACCAGGGCTTCAAGGACAAGTACTCCGGCGCCGACTTCAAGGCGGGCAAGCAGACCCTCAACGGCGAGCAGGCCCTCGCCTTCGTCCGTACGCGCCACGCCTTCGCGGCCTCCGACCTCCAGCGCACCAAGAACCAGCAGAAGTTCCTGTCCGCCCTGGCCCACCAGGTCGCGACCCCCGGGACCGTCCTGAACCCGTTCAAGCTGTACCCGACCATGGGCTCGGGCCTCGACAGCCTCACCGTCGACAAGGACATGAGCCTGTGGAACCTCGCGAGCATGTTCTGGGCGATGAAGGGCGTCACCGGCGGCGACGGCAAGTCCATGAACATGCCGATCTCCGGTTCCATAGGCGGCAACCTCGTCTGGGACAAGGCCAAGGTCAAGACGCTGGTGACCGAGCTGAACAACGACGAGAAGGTGACGGTGTCGGGCAACTGACGACTACCGCCCTCACCGTCACCATGACTGAATCTCCCGTACCGGATGCATCGGATGTGTCGGATGCATCGGATGTGTCGGATGCATCGGATGTGTCGGGTCGCCCCTTCGACGCGGTGCTCTGTGACGTCGACAACGTGATCCGCGTCTACGACCCGACCCCTCTGTCCGCGCTGGAGCGCGCCGCCGGACTCGCCGAGGGCACCACCATGAAGGTGGCCTTCGCGCCGGACACGGTGCTGCCGCTGGTGCTCGGCCGCATCACGCCGGACGAGTGGGCGTGGTCGGCCGCGCGGGGCCTGAGCGGGCTCGTGCCCGAGGTGACGGCCCTGGAACTGACCACGGCACTCGCGCACTCCCCCTTCCACGCCGACGACACGGTCGTGGCGCTCCTGCGGCGGGCCTGTACCCGGGTGCCGCTGATCCTCGTCACCAACGCGTCGGTCCAATTGGAAGAGGATCTCGAGGTGCTCGGCCTGGCGGACCTCGCCGACCACGTGGTCAGCAGCGCGCGGGTGGGCCTCGCCAAGCCGGACCGGCGGATCTACGACCTCGCCGTCGACCTGGCCGGCGTACCGGCCGAGCGGTGCCTGTTCGTGGACGACACCCTGGAGAACGTGCGGGCGGCCACCGCGCTGGGCATGCGGACGGCTCACTACCGCGTACCGGAGGACCTGCGGCGCGCGTTGAACGGTCCCTGACCGGCGAGGGCCTGCCCGGTCGGCGGCGGGTCAGTCGCGGAGGGTACTCCGGCCGCGGCGGCGCGGGCCGTCGAACTTCGCCCGGTCTACCGGGGCTTCGGGGCGGGCTCGGCGGCGCGACCGCACGGACCGCTCCCCTCCTCATGGCGACTGTCCCCTCCCCGCGCGCGTCCCGGAGTCAGTGGCGGCACGAACCTGATCACTGGTGAGGTAGGCATCTGTATGTTCCATCGCCCGGATCGTGCTCGGCTGTCCGGCGAGGAATCCGGTACGGACGAAATCGTCTCCCGCCACCACGTGCAGCATCCAGTTCGTGGCGACGCGGATCCTCGCCGAAACACCGCGGTCCAACAGCTCTACCGGTGCCCGAGTGAGGGGACCACGCACCGCGTCGGCAGCTCCTCAGCTGCCGACGGCCCCAGAAACCTCGTCGGCGAGGCCAATCAGGCTCATCACGGCGCGTCTGATGTCGTCCCAGTTGTATTCGTCCAGGGAGATGCCCGAGGCGCGCGAGTGCTTCGTGACGCCGACGAACGCTCCGAACACCATGGAGAGCAGGACCTGTGGGTCGCCCGGACGAACCGCACCGGTCGCCTGCGCTGCCCGGAGGATCTCCACCAGCTCGGAGTTGAGCCGATGGACAACCTCCAGTGCTTGTGGGCGCAAGTAGTAGCTGTGGATCTGGTGCTCGAGAAATGAGAATGCCTGAGGGTAGGCGGTGGCGAACGCGACCTGGTTGCACCAGATCATGTTGATGGCGGTCACGGGATCGGCCCTGCGCACTTCGTCCGTGATCACGGCGTTGGCGAATGCTGCCTTCGCTTCGGTGAAGACTGCTTCTCCCAGGGCCTGTTTGTTCGGGAAGTAGCGGTAGATCGTGCCGACGGCGACGCTGGCTCGGGTCGCGATCTCCGGGACGTTGGTGCCGTCCCAGGTGCGCTCGTCGAACAGTTCCAGCGCAGCGTCCAGCACTTTGCGGCGCATCGGAGTCTCGTCACTCGTCGCAGATGGGGGCATTGGCACCATTGAAACTTCGTTGAGGTGGGCCGATCTTGTCAAGCTCTGACGTGAATGAAGATTCATTCAGTGGAACCGTCGGCCGTTGAGCGCGGCCGCGTGCTGAGCGTCACTGCCGCCCGCCCGCGTGAAAGAGGTCGCCACACCGGCGGTGGTCTTCCGCGATCGGTCAGGAGCGCCCACGCTACTGACGGATGCCGGCACCATCTCCGACAGCGTCAAGTTGCCTAAGAAGCTGAGGAGTTGTGCGGTCTGTTGATCGCCGGACGTCAGCGCGAGCGGCCCGCTCGGCGCCCGTGGGATCGTCCGTCATCCTGCGCGGTCGCCCGGCTGCCGACGGCCGGATCGTATGGGGCCACCAGTACCCACGTCGTCCGGCAGGAAGCCGAGTACGGCGCGGGCTGCAATACGGTCATACCGGTGGAGCGATAAACAGGCCGCGGTCGACGTCGTTTTGCATTTCCTTCAAAATCGGCTCGGTCAGCGGGTTGGCTGTTCCCCACTGGTCAGTCACTTCCTCGTCCAGGACCGAGTAGTGGTGCGGGTGCCAGGCGTCTTCGTCCAGTTCCTCCATCTCCGTGGTGTATTCGACGCTGTTGCCGTGCGGGTCGAAGAAGTAGGAGAAGGCGTTGTCGCCCGCCAGATGGCGGCCAGGGCCCCACGCCAGGCGTGCCCCGGTACGGAGCAGCCGTCCGGTCCCGCGCAGGAACTCGTCGAGTCCGCGCAACTCGAAGGAGACGTGGTGGATCGAGGCGTGCGGCCCGGCGGCGATGCCCAGACTGTGGTGCTGCGGGCTGATCCGCATGAAGTTCAGGAACATGCAGAAGCTCAGCGGGTCCCCTGCTGGGACCCAGCCATGACGTCCAGATTCACCGCTCATGCGGTAACGGCACAAGTCGATCCCGACAACGACGTGATGCATGCCGGTGTCGCCGACAGTTCCTTCGCTGCGAAACCGCCGTCCCCGAGAGGCCGCGAAGGAAGCCGACGACCACGAGGCGGTTCCGACAAGGGCCCGGGTCAACGGCCCGGGCCCCGTGTGGTGCCGCTCTCAGACGGTGTAGCCGCCGTCGTCGATGTTCATCGTCGCGCCGGTCAGCCCACCTGGATCTTCGAGGCGTTCTCGGCCAGCCAGGTGTCGAAGTCCTTGAGCTCCGGGTTGATCTCCCGCAGCCGGTTCAGGTCACGGGCGCCCGTGAACTCCTGGTCGAAGTCACCGTAGTACTGGAACATGTTGGCGATTTCTTCGGCCGCCGGGATGTCGAGGGTGCGGAAGACGTCGTAGGGCACCGACTGGAAACGCACCGGCTCGCCGAGCGCGGCCCCCAGCTTCTCCGCGTACTGCGCACCGGTCAGATGGTCACCCGCCAGGCTGACGGTGCTGCCGATGAACGGCTCGCCGCCCTTCAGGATGGCGTAAGCCGTCCGGCCGATGTCCGCCACGTCCACCCCGGCGAGGAGCTTGCCGTCCTCCAGCGGCAGGGTGAGTGTCAGCACGCCGTCCTCGGCGCGCTTGGGGGCCAGGGCCTGCAGGAAGCCCTGGAAGAAGAAGGTGGTGTTCAGGAAGGTGGTCGGCACTCCGGCCTGCCTGAACAACTCGTTGGCCTCACCCTTGGCGTCGAAATGCGGCACGTTGTACTTGTCCTGCAGGACGGGCATCCGGTCGTCGTCCAGCGGCAGCAGCTCGCGGGTGTCTTCCAGCGTCGACCACACCACGTGCCGCAGACCCGCGGCCTTGGCGGCCCGAACGAGGACCTCGATCTCCGCCGTCTCCTTGGCCGCCGAGCCATGTGCCCAGAAGTTGGTGACGAGGAATGCGCCGTAGGCACCCTCGAACGCCTTGTGCACGCTCGGCTCGTCGTGGAAGTCCGCCCGTACGACCTCCGCCCCGAGATCGGCGAGTTCCTTTGCGGCGGACGAGTCGGGAGTCCGCGTGAGCGCGCGCACCGTGAAGCCGGAGGCCGGATCGGCGAGGATCGCCCGGGCGGCGCCGCCGCCCTGTGCACCCGCTGCTCCGGCGACCGCGATGACCTTCTTGCCGTTCATGCCAGCTACCCCTGTCCGAGGAGGGTGATTACCTTGACGTGTCAACTAAAGCACGCCGCTGGTTGATGGCTCAACTTCTATGGGATGTATTGAGTCATGATCATTTCGGCTCTCACTCGTGCATCTCACCCTGTTCGACCTTGGCCATCAAGGAGGGGCCGCACCGGCGATCCGATGCCGGGACGGAGCCGGCGTTGGCGTTCGTCCGCCGGCAAGACCACTGGGCACCGGCAAGCAGGTCCGGGCCGGGGTGCCGCCGGGCGGCACCGGCCGACCACAAGCCCGGCTGAATCTGGGTCCAGTTGGGCCACTCCGGCCGGGTCCGGGGAAACCGGGGCCTCGAAGACCGACAGCAGCGAGGCCCCGCCAGCGGGCGGCACTGCCGCCGGGCGGGCGTGGCACACAGGTCACGCGCCCGGAAGCGCGCATCAGCCCTGCTTGGGCCGCAGCAGCCTCTCTCCCAGCCGGGCCATCACGGAGCGCGGCAGGACACGAGGCACCTTGGTGGTGATCTTCCAGGGGAGGCCGACGACGACGTACGGCCGGTTCCGCTCGACGGCGCGCAGCGCGGCCCGCGCCACGCCCACCGGCGGACGCTTCGGCCCGAAGCGCGCCTCGTCCTCGTTGCCCAACACGTCGAAGTACTCGGTGTCGGTGGCGGAGGGGCAGCAGGCGGTGACGCGTATCCCCCTGCCGCGGTTCTCGGCCCACAACGCCTCGCTGAACGACTGCACGAAGGCCTTGCTGGCGGCGTAGACGGCCTGGTACGGCATGGGCTGGAAGGATCCGGCCGACGACACGTTGACGATCGCGCCGTGGCCGCGGGCCACCATGCCAGGCAGGTAGGCGTGGGTCAGGTCCACCACGGCGGACACGTTCACCGCCACCTGCGCGTGGTCCCGCGCCGGGTCCACCTCCTCGTAGCGGCCGTACGTGCCGAACCCGGCGTTGTTGACGAGGATGTCCACTGTCCTTCCCATGGCGTCGGTCGCCCGGCGGACCTCGGCCGCGGCGGTGGGCAGCGAAAGGTCCACGGCGACGACGTCGACGGAAACGCCGTGCTCGCTGCGCAGTTTCTCGGCGAGTTCCGCCAGCCGGCTCTGGCGGCGGGCGACGAGCACGAGGTCGCAGCGGCGGGCGGCGAGTTCCCGGGCGAAAGCGGCACCGATTCCTGAGGAGGCTCCGGTGACCAGCGCGGTGCGGCCGGCGTAGTGCATGACTGCTCCATGGGCGATGGACGTGCCACAGAACGCGCACGTCGTGCGAACGAACCTTCATTCATAGCGAACTGGCGTCAACCCGGCGTCCGGAGGAGGGGTACGGGGCGTCGGTCGACGACGATCGCCGCGACTAGAATGAACTTTCATTCATCGCTGCGGCGTACGTCAACCCGGCGCCCGGAGAAGGAAGCGCTGTGCTGTCCGCTCAAGAGACGAGTCTGCTTGCCCACCTCTCCGGCTTGTCGGCGATGACGGCCTCGGTGGTGACGAACAGCGCGGCGATGGAGACGGCGTTTCTGCAGGGCGGAACGGGTCACCTTCGCCCAGCGCAGGTCCGCTCGGGCTGGACAACGTCTCGTTCCGGGCGTTACTCCCGGGTCGCCGAAGGGGCCGGAGCAGCATGCTCCGACCCCTCGGGCGTGGGGCTTACGCCTCCTCGTCGACCCGGCTCATCAGCTTGCGCAGCTGCTTGCCGGTGGTCTCCAGCAGATTCCGGACCGGCATCAGCCCATGTCGGGGCAGACAGAAGCACCTCAGGCGCGCGCCGCAGGATCTACCGTGCTCCCGGCGCGCACCCAAGATGCGCTGGATCGCTGACCTGCAAAAACCTACTAGGGAAGGTTCCTCGCCATCACGATCCGCTGAACCTGGTTCGTTCCTTCGTATATTTGTGTGATTTTCGCGTCGCGCATCATCCGCTCCACCGGATAGTCCCGCGTGTAGCCATAGCCGCCGAGGAGCTGCACCGCATCGACGGTGACCTCCATCGCCACGTCCGAGGCGAAGCACTTGGCCGCCGCGCCCTGGAAGGTGAGGTCGCGGTCGCCGCGTTCGGACTTGGCGGCAGCCGCGTACGTCAGCTGGCGGGCGGCCTCGACCTTCATGGCCATGTCGGCGAGCATGAACTGGACGCCCTGGAAGTCGGCGATCGGCTTGCCGAACTGCTTGCGCTCCTGGACGTAGCCCTTGGCGTAGTCGAGGGCGCCCTGCGCGATGCCGAGGGCCTGCGCGGCGATCGTGATGCGGGTGTGGTCCAGGGTCTTCATGGCCGTGGCGAAGCCGGTGCCCTCTTCGCCGATCATGCGGTCGGCCGGAATCCGGACGTTGTCGAGGTAGACCTCGCGCGTCGGGCTGCCCTTGATGCCGAGCTTCTTCTCGGGGGCGCCGAAGGAGACGCCCTCGTCCGACTTCTCGACGACGAAGGCCGAGATGCCCTTCGAGCGCTTGGTGGGGTCGGTGACCGCCATCACCGTGTAGTACTCGGACTCGCCCGCGTTGGTGATCCAGCGCTTCACGCCGTTGAGGACGTAGTCGTCGCCGTCGCGGACGGCCTTCGTCTTCATGCCCGCCGCGTCGGAGCCCGCGTCCGGCTCGGAGAGGCAGTACGAGAACATCACGTCGCCCTTGGCGAGAGGCGCCAGGTACCTCTGCTTCAGGGCCTCGGAGCCGGAGAGGATCACCGGGAGCGAGCCCAGCTTGTTCACCGCGGGGATGAGGGAGGAGCTGGCGCAGACGCGGGCCACCTCCTCGATCACGATCACCGTGGCGAGCGCGTCGGCGCCCGCGCCGCCGTACGTCTCGGGAACGTGCACGGCGTGCAGGTCGGAGGAGACCAGGGCGTCCAGGGCCTCCTGCGGGAAACGGGCTTCCTCGTCCACCACGGCCGCGTACGGCGCGATCTTCGCCTCGGCCAGCGAGCGGATCGCGTCACGGAGCATGTCGTGCTCCTCGGACGGGCGGTACAGGTCGAAATCAGCCGATCCGGCCAAGGTCTCTCACGCTCCAAGGACGCTAATTACCGTTAAGTAACCCAAATTTTAGGGGTCGGCCCACGAGAGGGATACGTGAGCTTCGCGACAGGGGGGAACCTGCCCGATGAGGGGCCCGAACATGCCCCGACTATGCTCGGGCAGCGCACTGAAGCCATTCATCCCAGGAGCACCCATGGCCCTCAAGATCACCGTGATCGGCACCGGCTATCTCGGCGCCACCCACGCCGCGGCCATGGCCGAGCTCGGGTTCGAGGTGCTGGGGCTGGATGTCGTCCCCGAGAAGATCGAGATGCTGCAGCGGGGCGAGGTCCCGATGTACGAGCCGGGGCTGGAAGACCTGCTGCGCAAGCATGTGGCGGGCATCGAGGGGTCCACGGGCCGGCTGCGCTTCACCATGGACTGGGCCGAGGTCGGGGAGTTCGGCGACGTCCACTTCGTCTGTGTGAACACGCCGCAGAAGCACGGCGAGTACGCCTGCGACATGTCGTACGTCGACGCGGCCTTCGAGACGCTCGCCCCGCATCTGAAGGGGCCCGCCCTCGTGGTCGGCAAGTCCACCGTGCCCGTCGGCTCCGCGGAGCGGCTGGCGCGCACGCTCGCCGAGCTCTCCCCCGCCGGTGAGGACGCCGAGCTCGCCTGGAACCCGGAGTTCCTGCGTGAGGGCTTCGCCGTGCAGGACACGATGCACCCCGACCGGGTCGTGGCCGGCGTGCGCAGCGAGCGGGCCGAGAAGATACTGCGTGAGGTGTACGCGACGCCCGTCGCCGAGGGCTCGCCCTTCGTCGTCACCGATTTCCCGACCGCCGAGCTGGTGAAGACCTCCGCGAACTCCTTCCTCGCGACCAAGATCTCCTTCATCAACGCCATGGCCGAGGTCTGCGAGGCCGCCGGCGGCGATGTCGCGCTGCTGGCCGAGGCCATCGGGCACGACGAGCGGATCGGAAGGAAGTTCCTGCGGGCGGGGATCGGGTTCGGCGGCGGATGCCTGCCCAAGGACATCCGCGCCTTCATGGCACGGGCCGGTGAGCTCGGCGCCGACCAGGCGCTGACCTTCCTGCGCGAGATCGACTCCATCAACATGCGGCGGCGCGGCCAGATGGTGGAGATGGCCCGGGAGGCGCTGGGCGGCGGGTCCTTCCTCGGCAAGCGGGTCGCGGTGCTCGGCGCGACCTTCAAGCCCGACTCGGACGACGTCCGGGACTCGCCCGCGCTGAACGTCGCCGGGCAGATCCACCTCCAGGGCGGCCAGGTCACCGTCTACGATCCGAAGGGCATGGCGAACGCCAAGCGGCTCTTCCCGACGCTCGGGTACGCCGACTCCGCGGTCGAGGCCGTGCGCGGCGCCGACGTCGTCCTGCACCTCACGGAGTGGCGGGAGTTCCGCGAGCTCGACCCGGCCGCCCTCGGCGAGGTCGCCACTTCCCGCGTCCTGCTCGACGGCCGCAATGCCCTCGACCCGGAGCTGTGGCGCCGGGCGGGCTGGACGTACCGGGCGATGGGACGCCCCACCGCGTAAGCGCTCCGCTGGAGGAACGGTTCGCGAACTGCGGGCCGTCCGTGGCTGGTCGCGCAGTTCCCCGCGCCCTCTGAAGGGCGCTGATCCCGCTCAGCACGCCGTGGGTGACGCCGATCCGGCCGAGGCTCAGTCGGCCGGATCGGCGTCTGTTGCATTCTGCACCACTTCGCTGTGCGCCCGAGGGGCGTCCGCCCGACTGCCCTTGTCCCTGCTGCCCCGGCGGTGTTCAGCCGTCCAGTTCCGCGATCTTGGCCGCGGACGGCTCGCGGCGCTGCTGGGCCGCGCGGGCCGTGAAGTCCGCGCTGCGCAGGGCGCGTTGGACGTTGCCCCAGGTGAGCAGGGCGAGGTCGGTCTCGGACCAGCCGCGGGAGAGGAGTTCCGCGATGAGGTGCGGGTAGCAGGAGGCGTCGGCGAGGTCCTGGGGGTGGGCGGCTCCGGAGTCGTACGTTCCCGAGATGCCGACGCACTCCGGGCCCGCGATCGCGCGGACGTGGTCGAGGTGGTCGGCGACGTCCCGGACGGTCGGGCCCGTCTGCTCGGCGGTGAGCGGGACGAGGCAGACCCCCTTGGCGGCGCCGAGTTCGGCGAGGACGTCGTCGGGGAGGTTCGCCGGGTGGGGGCGCAGGGCGCGGGCCGCGGAGCGGGTGAAGACGACCGGGGCCTTGGAAGCCGCCATGGCGCGGGCGATCGTGGCGTCCGAGGTCCCGGAGAGGTCGGCGAGGACACCGACGCGGTTCATCTCGCGCACCACCTCCTCGCCGAACCGGGTCAGGCCCGCCCCGCTCGCCCAGGAGGCGCCCGAGAGGGTGAGCACGCGCAGGCCGAGCGAGTGCAGGGCGCGCAGAATGCCGAGCGAGTCGCCGAGCGCGCCGGCTCCGGCCGGGCCGGCCACGACGGCGACGCGGCCGCGGTGCCGGGCGTCGTTGACGTCGGAGGCGGTATACGCCATGCACAGGCTCTCGGGGTGGGCCCGGACCACCGTCCGGACCAGGTCCAGCTGCTCCAGGGTCGCACCGACGGCCCGGTCTCCGGCCGGCCCCTCGGGCAGGTGCAGCGACCAGAACAGCGCGCCCACATGCCCTTCCCGCATCCGTGGCACATCCGTGTCCACGGCGCTCTCGCCCAGCTCCAGGTCGTAGCGGGGCAGATGGCGCAGCGCCCAGGGCAGACCGCTGTAGCCGTCGGCGACGGGGTGCCTGGCGAGGAAGGTGTGGGCCCGCACCAGGGGGTCGGCAGCGGGGCCGGCGTCGGGGACGGCGTCGGGGACGTACGGCTCTGTGAAGGGGTCGGCGGCGAAGGGCTCCGCCGACCGGTCGTCGAGCCCGCCGGCCTCTGGGGTGGTGTGCAGTTCGTCCTGGAGGTCGGCCATGGCGGGCTCCGTACGTCGAGATCGGCGTCGTGATCGCTGTACCGTCACCGTCGCACGGAGCCAAGGACGCTTCCTGGTGGGCAGCGCGTTCGGGGGTACCGGGATGCGCGGCCCCGGTACCCGACCCGGAGGGGTCAGCCGTCCAGTTGCTCGATGGTCGCGTGGGACGGCCCCCGCGTCGCCCGGACGTCGCGGGCCACGTCCTCGGCCGCGCCCAGCACCCGTACCGCGTTCTGCCAGGTCACCTTGGCCAGGTCGGTCTTCGACCAGCCGCGGTCACGCAGTTCGGCGATGAGGTTCGGGTAGCCGGAGACGTCGTCCAGGCCGTCGGGCGTGAAGGCCGTGCCGTCGTAGTCGCCGCCGATGCCGAGGTGGTCGATGCCGGCGACCGCGCGCATGTGGTCGAGGTGGTCCGCCACCGTGGACACCGTGGCGACGGGGCGCGGGTGCGACTCCTCGAAGGCGCGGTGCACCTTCATGCCCTCGGAGGTGGTGTCGAGGTGGTGGAAGCCGTGCGCACGCATGTTCTCGTCGGCCTCGGCCGTCCAGTCGACCGCTGCCTGGAGGACGAATTTCGGTACGAACGTCACCATCGCCACTCCCCCGTTGGCGGGCAGCCGCTCCAGGACGTCGTCCGGGATGTTGCGCGGGTGGTCGCACACCGCGCGGGAGGAGGAGTGGGAGAAGATCACCGGGGCGGACGTCGTGTCCAGCGCGTCCCGCATGGTCGTCGCCGCGACGTGCGAGAGGTCGACCAGCATGCCCTCGCGGTTCATCTCCCGGACGACCTCGCGGCCGAAGGCCGACAGACCGCCGACGGCGGGCACGTCGGTCGCCGAGTCCGCCCACGCGATGTTGTCGTTGTGGGTGAGCGTCATGTAGCGCACGCCCAGCGCGTACAACCCCCGCAGCACGGCCAGGGAGTTGTCGATGGAGTGGCCGCCCTCCGCGCCCATCAGCGAGGCGATACGGCCCTGAGCCCGCGCCGCCTCCATGTCGGCGGCGGTCAGCGCAGCGCGCAGGTCGGAGGGGTGACGGTCGATCAACCGCTGTACGCAGTCGATCTGTTCGAGCGTCGCGGTGACCGCGCCCGGGAGGTCCGAGCGGACGTACACCGACCAGAACTGCGCGCCGACGCCGCCCGCGCGCAGCCGGGCCAGGTCGGTGTGCAGATGGGCGCTCTGGTCGGTGGCGATGTCGCGGGCGCCGAGGTCGTAGCGGACCTGTTCGCGCAGCGCCCAGGGGAGGTCGTTGTGGCCGTCGACGACGGGGAACTCCCGCAGCAGCTCCCGGGCTTCCGCAAGGGACTCCGCAAGGGACGAGGAGGTCATCCGCGTCACTTCCCGAAGCCGAAGCCGCCGGTCGCGCCCTCGACCTTGGCGCGCAGTCGCTTGCCCTTCTCGGTGGCCTGGTCGTTCAGCTCCTGCTGGAACTCGCGCATCCGGGCGAGGAGTTCCTCGTCGTGCGCGGCGAGGATACGGGCGGCCAGCAGGCCCGCGTTGCGCGCGCCGCCGACGGAGACGGTCGCGACCGGGACACCGGCCGGCATCTGCACGATCGACAGCAGCGAGTCCATGCCGTCGAGGTACTTCAGCGGGACCGGCACACCGATGACGGGCAGCGGGGTGACCGAGGCGAGCATGCCGGGCAGGTGGGCGGCGCCGCCCGCGCCCGCGATGATCGCCTTGAGCCCGCGCTCGGCGGCCTGCTCGCCGTACGCGATCATCTCGCGCGGCATGCGGTGTGCGGAGACGACATCGACCTCGTACGGGATCTCGAACTCGTCGAGGGCCTGGGCGGCCGCTTCCATGACGGGCCAGTCGGAGTCCGACCCCATGACGATTCCTACGGCGATGCCTTCGACGGGGCTCATTCGGTGATCGTGCCTCTCAGGTATCCGGCTGCGTGGCGGGCCCGCTCGAGGACGTCGTCCAGGTCGTCGCCGTAGGTGTTGACGTGGCCGACCTTGCGGCCGGGCTTCACGTCCTTGCCGTACATGTGGATCTTCAGCTGGGGGTCGCGGGCCATGCAGTGCAGGTACGCGGAGTACATGTCCGGATAGTCGCCGCCGAGAACGTTACACATGACCGTCCATGTGTCACGTGCGCGCGGATCACCCAGGGGGAGGTCGAGGACCGCGCGGACGTGGTTGGCGAACTGGGAGGTGATCGCGCCGTCCTGGGTCCAGTGGCCCGAGTTGTGCGGGCGCATGGCCAGTTCGTTGACGAGGATGCGGCCGTCCGCGGTTTCGAAGAGCTCCACGGCCAGGTGACCGACGACGCCGAGCTCCCCCGCGATGCGCAGGGCGAGCTCCTCGGCCTGGAGGGCCAGTTCGTCCGTTATGCCGGGCGCGGGGGCGATCACCGTGTCGCAGACGCCGTCGACCTGCTGGGACTCGACGACGGGGTAGGCGACCGCCTGGCCGTGCGGGGAGCGGACGACGTTCGCCGCGAGTTCCCGTACGAAGTCGACCTTCTCCTCGGCGAGGACGGGGACACCGGCGCGGAAGGGCTCGGCGGCCTCCTCGATCGACCGGACGAACCAGACGCCCTTGCCGTCGTAGCCGCCGCGAACGGTCTTGAGGATGACGGGGAAGCCGTCTCCCTCGCCGTCGCCCTCGGCCGCGAACCGGGCCACGTCGTCGACGTCGGTCACGATCCGGTGCCGTGGGCAGGGCACGCCGATCTCGTCGAGCTTCGCGCGCATCACGCCCTTGTCCTGGGCGTGCACGAGCGCGTCGGGGCCGGGGCGGACGGGGATGCCGTCCGCCTCCAGGGCACGCAGGTGCTCGGTGGGTACGTGTTCGTGATCGAAGGTGATCACATCACAGCCCCGCGCGAAGTCACGCAGCGTGTCGAGGTCGCGGTAGTCGCCGATGACGACATCGCTGACCACCTGCGCCGCGGAATCCTGAGGGGTGTCACTGAGGAGCTTGAATTTGATGCCGAGCGGGATGCCCGCCTCGTGTGTCATACGAGCGAGCTGACCCCCGCCGACCATGCCGACTACCGGGAACGTCACACTCCAAGAGTATCGGCCGCGCCATGGGGGCCGGTTTCCGCGCCCGCGGTTCTGGTTTTTCCTGTCTGTGACGCGCTCTTACCGGTCTCGTAATGCTGTCTGCAGGCGCGGCAGGGGCTCGCTGGTTAGCATGGCTGGGTTGAAATTTCCGACCGCCATACGACCGATATACGACCTACGGGAGCTCGCGACACCATGGGCAATGCTTCTTCGGGGCTTCATGCGCGGCCTCGCAGCGCGGTTCGCCGCCGATTCGACCACATCCTGCGGGAGGTCGCGAAGTTCGGGGCGGTCGGCGGAGCGGGGCTTCTCGTCAACCTCGTGACCTTCAACCTGGTGCGTCAGGCGACCGGGCTGCAGGTCGTGCGGGCCAGTGTCGTCGCCACGATCGTCGCCATCATCTTCAACTACATCGGGTTCCGCTACTTCACGTACCGTGACCGCGACCGCGGCGGCCGCACCAAGGAGATGGGCCTCTTCGTGCTGTTCAGCGCGGTGGGGCTGGTCATCGAGAACGGCGTGCTGTACGTGGCGACGTACACGTTCGGCTGGGACAGCCCGCTGCAGAGCAACGTCTTCAAGTTCCTCGGCATCGGCATCGCGACGCTGTTCCGATTCTGGTCGTACCGGACGTGGGTGTTCCGTACGCCGTCCGCATCCGGCGGGGAGGACGACGGGGACGACGAGGAGAGCGAGGTCGTGGCGAGCGCGGAGGCGTTCCTGGACGCGGAGCCTGAGCCCCAGCGTCCGCGGGCACGAGCCCGGTCGGGTTCCAGATGACCGATGCGGGTTCGGTCGGGTTCCGGGTGACCCACCCGGCTCGGTCGGTTTCTACCTGACCGTTCGCTCCTCTTCCTCTTCCTCCGCGAACGGCGGCCTCTTCATCGGCGTACGCGACAGGAACAGTCCGAACACCGGCGGCTGCGCCTGAAGCATCTCCAGCCGGCCCCCGTCCGCCTCCGCGAGGTCACGCGCCACCGCGAGGCCGATGCCCGTGGAGTTGCGCCCGCTGATCGTGCGCTCGAAAATGCGGGCGCCCAGGTCGGTGGGGACGCCAGGACCCTCGTCCGTGACCTCCACGACGGCCTGGTTGCCGGTGACACGGGTACGCAGGGCGACGGTGCCGCCCCCGTGCATGAGCGAGTTCTCGATGAGCGCGGCCAGCACCTGGGCGACCGCGCCCGGGGTGCCCACGGCCTGCAGATGCCGCTTGCCCGAGCTGACGATGGCGCGGCCCGCGCTGCGGTAGGCCGGGCGCCACTCCTCCAGCTGCTGCTTGATGACCTCGTCCAGGTCGAAGGAGACGGCGGAGCCGGTACGCGGGTCGCGGGCGTTGGTGAGCAGGCGCTCGACCACGTCCGTGAGGCGCTCGACCTGGGCCAGCGCGATCGTCGCCTCCTCCTTCACGGTGTCCGGTTCATCCGTGAGGGTGATTTCCTCCAGGCGCATGGAGAGGGCCGTCAGCGGCGTACGGAGCTGGTGGGAGGCGTCGGCGGCGAGGCGGCGCTCGGCGGTGAGCATCCGCGCGATCCGCTCCGCGCTGCGGTCCAGGACGTCCGCGACGCGGTCCAGCTCCGGAACGCCGTACCGCTTGTGGCGCGGGCGGGGGTCGCCGGAACCGAGGCGCTCCGCGGTCTCCGCGAGGTCGGTGAGCGGAGAGGCGAGGCGGTTGGCCTGGCGTACGGCCAGCAGGACGGCGGCGACGATCGCGAGCAGGGCGACCGCGGCGATGACCAGGAGGGTACGGCCGACCTCGCGGGTCACCGCCGAGCGGGGCTCCTGGACGGTGACCGTCTCGCCCTCCTCGCCCTTGGCCGTGGCGTGGATGACGTCACCGCTGGGCTGGAGGCCGGCCTCGACGGGGGCCTGGCCGGGGATGCGGATCACGGCGTACCGGTCTTCCGCGACCTGGTTCTTGAGGATCTCCCCGTTGATGTGTTCGTCGCCGAGGATGCGGCTGTCCACGATGCTGGCCAGGCGCAGGGCCTCAGAGTCCACGCGCTCCTGGGCGCTGTTGCTGATCGTGCGGGTCTCGACGATCACGAGGGAGACGCCGAAGACGGCGATCACGACGAGCACGACACTGAGCGTGGACTGGATGAGACGGCGACGCACGGGGCCCTCCGGGCGGGTGGCTATACGTGGACCAGTGTGCCTTGACGCTGCGCCGGCCGGGGCGGGGGCTCGTCGGTCGCGCCCACGCGGCGGAGCCGCACCATGTCACAGCCCCGCGCCCCTTACGGGGGCGCAGCCCCCAGGAACGGACCTCCCGCCCGGTAGGGCCTCAGCTCTTTTCGAAGCGGAAGCCGACGCCTCGTACCGTCGCGATGTACCGGGGATTCGCCGCGTCGTCGCCGAGCTTCTTGCGGAGCCAGGAGATGTGCATGTCGAGGGTCTTGGTGGACGACCACCACGTGGTGTCCCAGACCTCGCGCATGAGCTGGTCACGCGTGACGACCCGGCCGGCGTCCCGGACGAGGACCCGCAGCAGGTCGAACTCCTTCGCCGTGAGCTGGAGTTCCTCGTCGCCCATCCACGCCCGGTGCGACTCGACGTCGATGCGCACCCCGTGCGTGGCGGGCGGCTGCTGCGGCTCCGCGGCGCCGCGCCGCAGCAGGGCCCGGACACGGGCGAGCAGTTCGGCAAGACGGAAGGGCTTGGTGACGTAGTCGTCGGCGCCCGCGTCGAGACCGACGACGGTGTCCACCTCGTCGGCACGCGCGGTCAGGATGAGGATGGGGACGGTGTGGCCTTCGGCGCGGAGTCGGCGGGCCACTTCCAGGCCGTCCATACCGGGCAGGCCCAGGTCCAGGACGACCAGGTCGACGCCGCCCTGCATTCCGGCGTCGAGCGCGGTGGGTCCGTCCTCGCGCACTTCGACCTCGTAACCCTCCCGGCGCAGGGCACGGGCCAGCGGCTCCGAGATGGACGCGTCGTCCTCGGCGAGCAGTACACGGGTCATGGGGTGATGGTAGTCCGCCTCGGACAGCGCCTGTGGCGTGATCGCCAACCGGGATTCTTACCTGCGGCTGTGCGGATCCTTGCCTTCGGCTGTGGGATGCGATCTTGGATGGGGCCTTCGAATGCGTGTCCGTGGTTCCATTATTACCTGTGATCCATCTCTCAAGTCCTTCCATATGCCGCATTGGAATGTCGTATGGTGACCAGACGCCTGTAGCACCACACGGGGACCTTTGGCGAGGTATTGACGCTAAAGGTCTCTTTTGTGTGCGGGCTGGTGTTTGCCAGCCTTGAAAGGAATGACCTGTGGCCGGGCCCGAGCGCATCGACGCGTGACGGGCGTGGATCCCGGTGGTCGCCGTCCACCGCTTCGCAATCCGGAGCGGACTCCCCGTGGGCGTGGGGAAGGACGGTCGAACCCCGCCGGTGCCGGCCGCCCCCCACCGGGCGCGCGACGCTCAAGCAGCGCGTCCCGACCAGCAAGGAACGACCATGGCGTCCAGCCTGACGAAGGACTCGGTGACTCCGGGCACCCCCGGTTCCGAGAGGACCTTCTTCGGCCACCCCCGCGGACTGGCCACTCTCTTCATGACCGAGATGTGGGAGCGATTCTCCTACTACGGCATGAAGGCTCTGCTCCCGCTGTACCTGGTGGCACCGGGCGGCCTGCACCTGAGCGCGGCCACCGCGACCGCGATCTACTCGGTGTACCTGTCGCTGGTGTACCTGCTCGCCCTGCCGGGTGGCTGGTTCGCCGACCGTGTTCTCGGCCCCCGTAAGACGGTCGCCGTCGCGGGCGTCATCATCATGCTGGGCCACCTCACGCTGGCCCTGCCGTCGTCCGGCACGTTCTACGGCGGCCTCGGCCTCGTCGCGATCGGCTCCGGTCTGCTGAAGGCCAACATCTCCACGATGGTCGGTCACCTCTACGACGGCCCGGACGACCCGCGCCGTGACGGTGGCTTCACGCTCTTCTACATCGGCATCAACCTCGGCGCCTTCGCCGCGCCGCTGGTCATCGGCACCGTCGGCGAGAACGTGAACTGGCACCTGGGCTTCGCGCTCGCCGCGGTCGGCATGGCGCTGGGTCTGGCCCAGTACCTGCTCGGCGGCCGTCACCTGAACCCGCGCTCGCACCAGATCCCGACCCCGCTGTCGGCCGAGGAGAAGGCCGCGACGCTGCGCAAGTCCGCGCTGTGGGCCGCTGTCGCCGTCGTCTTCTACTGCATCGTCGGCTTCTCGGGCCACTACACCCTGAACTGGCTCCTGGTCCCGATCACGATCGCCGGTCTGATCATCCCCATCATGGTCATCGGCCGCATCAAGCGGGACAAGGACCTGGACCGCGCCGAGCAGTCGAAGATGTCCGCGTACATCTGGTTCTTCGTCGCCGCGGCCGTCTTCTGGATGATCTACGACCAGGGCGGCTCGACGATGTCGATCTTCGCCGACTCCTCCGCCGAGAACACGATCTTCGGCTGGCAGTTCCCGGTCTCCTGGTACCAGTCCGTCAACCCGGTCATGATCATGGCGCTCGCGCCGGTCTTCGCCTGGGCGTGGCTGGCGCTGAACAAGCGCGGCAAGGAGCCGAGCACGGCCACCAAGTTCGCCTCGGGTCTGATCCTGATCGGTGCGTCGTTCTTCCTGTTCCTGGCTCCGCTGACGATCGCCGAGGGCGGTCACAAGGCGGCCGCGATGTGGCTGGTCGCGATCTACTTCGTGCAGACCGTCGGTGAGCTGACGCTCTCCCCGGTCGGCCTCTCCGTCACCACGAAGATGGCTCCCGCGAAGTACGCCTCGCAGATGATGGGTGTCTGGTTCCTGGCCGTCACCGCCGGTGACGCCACGACGGGTCTGCTCTCCATCGCCAATGTCGACCTCAACAAGACGGGCATCGTCGCCCTGGAGGCCACCCTCGCCGTCATCGCCGGCATCGCGGTGTGGATGTACCGCAAGAAGGTCAAGGAACTGATGGGCGACGTGCACTGACGCACGCCCGAACCTGGCGTTCCACCGAAGGGGCCGCCGCACCAGTGGGTGCGGCGGCCCCTTCGCGTGTGACGCTGTCGGCGCATCCGCTGCGGACGGGTAGTCGGCCGCGGGAATGTGACACTCGGCGCCCAAGTGTCACATTCTCCGGGCCATACACCGTGGCCCCTGGGGCACCGGCCAGACCGCCCACCACGCCGACAGGGAAGCCGACGGAACGCAGGGCCCGAGCCGCCGCACAGGAATGGCGCGCCGCGATCGCCGCCGGGCGGCTGGGAGAGCGCCGCTGATCCCGTCCGGCCGGCCCTGAACCGCGCCCGCCGCGTGGATCAGGCGGTGGGCAGCTCGTCACGTCGTACGGCGGTGACGAAGGACGCCCAGGCGGTGGCGGGGAGTATGAGAGCGGCCCCGTGGGGGTTCTTGGAGTCACGGACGGGGACGAGGGGGGTGGCGGGGGTCGGGAGGTTGTCGGCGACTTCGAGGCACTGGCCGCCGTCCGAATTGCTGTAACTGCTCTTGCGCCAGGCTGCGGCAGCCAGGAAGTCGTCGGAGACCTCGACGCACTCGCCGCCGTCCGAATTGCTGTAGCTGCTCTTGCGCCACGTCACGGCCGTCAGGTCGATGGATCGCACGGTGCTTCCTCCAGCATCTGCCCGATGAACTTCCGCGACTCAGCCGGGGACAATGCCAGGTCGCGCAGCGAATCGTATGCGAGCTGCAGCCGCCCAACCGAGCTTGATTCCTCGATGAGTTCACCCCGGTGAGCGGTCTCCGTGTAGGCCACGGTACGCCCGTTCGGCATCCGCAGGAACATCACGTCGGTGCTGTCCAGGCTGCACGGCCCAGCGCTGAACGGCAGTACCTGGACGGTGATGTTCGGACGCTCGGCGGCCTCCAGCAGGTACTCCAGTTGCTCGCGCCATGCCTCGGTGTCCCGCAGCGCCATGCGCAGCACCGCCTCATACAGGATGGTTCGGAAGCTCGGTCCCCCGTCTCTGGTCAGCAACTCGGTGCGGCCGAGCCGCGCTTCAACCTGCTGGACCAGTTCCTCTCCCCGGATGTCCCCCGCCACGAGCACCTCGGTCGCGTACCCCCTGGTCTGGAGCATGCCTGGGACCCTCGTGACCCCGAAGTGCCACAAGCTCCCCGCTTCCGCCTCAAGCAGCATGTACCTGCGGTACTGCTCCTTGAACTGCGTCGGGTCGCCCACCGCCAGCTCCCACAACGCCAGCAACAACCCCGGCGTCCCGTAATGCCGGTCCAGCGCCTGGGCCACCTCAGGGCTCCCCAGGGTGTGCCCGGTCTCCAGCTTCCCGAGCGTCGACCAGTCCCAGCCCAGTTGCTCCGCGAGCTGACGCAGGCTGGCGCCGCTCTGCTCACGTAACTCCCTCACCTCCTCGGCGAATCGCCTGCGCGGCTCCTGGCTGCGGCTCGTCACCGTCCGTCTCTGCGGCATCCCGTCCTCCCCCTCCGGCGGCTGTGGAATTTGTGGAATTTGGAGTGCCCGGTGTGGAACCAGCGCGCTTCCACGGCATTTCCGCCCTGCTCACACGGCATGCTCGTACTGCCTGAACACGCACCGTAATCCACCGGGTGCGCTCCGCACAGGCATGTCCGCGACCACGCAACCAAGGAGTGAGCCCCATGACCACCACGACCCTCCCCCGACTCCCCCGCCGCACCCGTACCCACAGCACCACCTCATCCCCCTGGACCCCGCCCGGCGGCTGGGCGCGTCCGACCCCCGCGGCTCTGCGGGCGATCGAGGCGGCGCTCGCGCAGTGGTCGGCATGACGGCGCGTACGGCGGTGGCGGCGCCGACACCCCCGTACGGCGGCGGCTGCGACGTGTGCGCGGCGCTGCTGGCCCAGCGGACGGCCGCGAAGGAAGCGGGCCGCACGGGCGAAGTCGCCGAATGCGACCGGGAGTTGCGGGCGCACGGCAGACACGCGGAGGGGTGTATGCCGTGATCGGGCCGACGGACGACGTGAGCCGTCCGCCCGTTCCCGTCGACGGCTGCGAGGCCTGCCGGGAGCTCGCCGCACGGCGCCACGCGGCGCGGGCGGTGTTCGACCACAGCGCGGTGAGCGACGCGAACGTACGGATGCGCGCGCATCTGCGGTCCGCGCACGGCACGTGAACACATGAACACGTGAGGGGGTGCTGTCGGACCCCGCTCACAGACGCCTTCTGGAGCGGGATCCTCACACTTGGAGGTCGTCTCGATTGGTGCTGAAGGAACAGGAGCTGAGACCTGTCGGTCCAGATGTTCAGGGAGCGGGAGTGCCGTTAATAGGCGGTGAAGGGCGGTTCAGGCGCCAGACCACGTCGATGCCGCTGCCTGAGGGAGCTGCGGGTGGTGTTGCCTGCTCACGCCGGACTTCGGTGAACCCCAACCGGCGCGGAATGGCGCCACTGGATGTGTTGGCCAGGTCGTGCGCGATTTCCAGGTACTCCACGTCCGGCAGGGCAAACATCTCGGCAACCATGGCCGCCGTCGCTCTCGTGGCGATGCCCTGGCCGATGGCGGCAGGGTGCAGCCAGTACCCCAACCTCCATCCCTGAGGTTCGGCCCCGCGGTAGGTCTGGCACATGCCGATGAGCGTGCCGTCTTTGGTGATGGCGTAGTTGTACACGTCGCCGCTTGCCCACTTTGACTCGGACTTCGCGAGAAAGTCTCGGGTGTTCTTCTCGCTGTGACAGGCGACCCACGGCTCCCAGGGGCGCAGGTGGTCCAGAGACTCCTCGATCAACTTGAACGCCGGAGCGAAGTCGCCCTGTCCCCGCCAGCGTCGCAGGGCGAAGTCTCCGCACTCGATGATCTGACTCGGTCGCTCCATGACAGCCATGGTTGTTTCGCGGAACGGGTCATTGCAACGGGATATGAGGAACCGGCGGCCCCGTCTGCCTGGCAAGACGGCGATAGCAGATCAAAGCGGCGGCGATGCCGACGAAAGCCAGCACACTCAGCGCACGCGGCGGTGCGGCAGGAAGGTGAAGATCGCCCCGCCGAGCAGGATGACCGTCCCCGCGACCAGGCCGAGGGCCTTGAGCGCGCCGTGGCTGTCGGAGCCGGTTGCCGCCAGGCCGCCGCTGGACGACGTACCGCTGCCCGACGTACCACCCGAGGAGTCGCCGCCCGAGGCACCGCCCGCCTGCTGGGTGGTGTCCAGGGTCAGGGAGACCTCCGACGTGGTCGGGGTGCAGGTCGTCGTCGTACCGAGGGCCTTCACCGTCAGCACGCCCGGGGACAAGGTCGACTGACCGCTCGCACCCGGCTTGTACGTGCCCGTGAGGTCCGGGACCTCGATCGGGTCGCCCGATTTGATCGCCTGGGCGTTGGTCGGGCCCTCGACATGCACCGTTCCCTTGTCCGCGCCGCCCAACGCCACCTCCATCGACGGCTTGACCGAGTCGGCGGGGATGTCCACCGGGCTGTCCATCACGGACTTCTTGAACTGGACCGTGAGGTCGTAACTCCCGCCGTCCTTCTTGGCGTTGATCTGGACGGGGGACGTGGCGCTCTTGTCGCCGATGGGCGTCTTGCAGGCGTAAGGGACGGAGACTTCCTTGCCGGTGAAGTCCGTTTGCCCGCTCGCGCTCGCGCTTGCCGAAGCCGAGTCGGTGGGCTGCGTGGAGGGCGTCGTCGACGGTGTTGTGGAGGGGGTCGTCGACGGTGTCGTCGAAGGGGTCGTGGACGGTGTTGTGGACGGTGTTGTCGAGGATGCCGTCACCTCGATCGTCGCCGCCGGCTGCACCGTCTCCATCGGCGCGCACTTCGTGTCCGTCGAGAAGGCGTTGATGGTGTACGCGTCCGGTGTCAGCGTCACCTCACCGGGTGCCGTCAGCTTCAGCGTGCCCTTCATGTCGGAGAGCACCATGGCCCCGCCCTTGGGGATGGCCGGGTTCTCGCGCGGTCCCTGCATCGCGAGGTCGGCGGTCTGCGCACCGGCCGCCTTGAGGGTGCCGCTCGGCTGGACCGAGTTGGCCGGGAGGTCGATGAGGTCGGGGTTCTTCGAGGCGGCCTGCGTGAACTTCCAAACCACCTCGATCTCATCGCCCACGGTCGCCGTCGCGGGCGCGGTGATCTCCACCTTGGTGGTGCCCTCTACGGGGTCCAGTCCGGAGGCGGCGGGCGGGACGCACTTGGTCGCGTACGACACCTCGGCGGCCTGGGCGGGGCCCGCCGCCACGCCCACCAGGATGCCCGCGCCGCCGAGCAGCAGCGCGACCCCGGCCGCGCTCACTCTCCCTTGGGCTCTTGCTCGCGCTCTCCCTCGCACTCTCACGTTGATCCCTTCGTCGTAGGACTGTTCTCTTGCGGTGCGGAGAGCTGACCGTTCGCCGAGGTCCCCGGATGGTTGTCCGGTGTGAACCACGGCAGGGTCGGGGGAAGGGTCGGGGTCGGGGTCGTAGTGGTCTCAGCCGTCACCGGCGTGCCCGGCGACGCGCCGACCCCGGGCATACGGGACGGGCTCAGCCTGGGCATGCGGAGGGTGCGATCGGGCAGCCGCAGGCTGCCGTGGCGGCCCGCCCGACCCGCCGACCGGCCCGCCCGACCCGGCGATCGGCGCGGCCGCACCCGATCCACCATCGCCATGCCGACCCGGAACACCGCCGCCGGTACGACCACCGCGAGCAGGATCCAGAACAGAGTCACGCCCCAGGGGCGGCCCACGCCCCACGGCTGTTCGGCGAGCACCTTGCCGCCGTACTGGAGGGAGACGGTGTAGTCGCCGTGCGCCCCGGCCGCGAGTTCGACCGGGAGTTTGATCAGCGCTTTCTTCCCGGGGGCGATCGTGCCGCGCCACTGCTGTTCCTCCCACTGCGGGGCGAACACCCCGTGGGAGGTGCCGATCCGGAAGACGGGGTCCTTGACGGCGGCGGTGCCGAGGTTGCCGACGGTGAAGACGAGTTGGCGGGCGGGGGGCGCGCCGAACCAGGTCAGCAGGCCACTGGATCCGTCGAGGCGGGTGTCGGTGAGTACCGAGAGCCGCCCGCCGCCCGTCTCCTTCGGCAGCGGTTCGACCGAGTGGCCCGCGACCATGAAGATCGCGTCCGCCGCCGCCTTCTCCCCCATGACCGTGGCCACGTGCACCACGCACGGGCACGGCTTGGGCGGCTCGGCGACCGGCAGCTTCTTGCTGAAGGTGCCCTTGGCGTCGGTGGTGACGGCGCGGCCGTCGGCGTTGGCGCAGGAGTTGGTGCCGCCGATCACGCCCCGGGACGGCACGGACTGTCCGCAGATCAGCATCATCAGCAGCGTCTTCGGCCGCCATCCGCTGCCGCTCACGGTGATCGAACCGCCCGTTCCCGCCTGGGACGTGGACAGTTTCACGCTAGGTGTCCCGGCGGCGGAGGCGGTGGTCGCGGCGTACGCGGTGGACGCGGTGGACGCGGTGGACGCCCCCGCGAGGGGGGCAAAGACCAGCGCGACCACCGCCACCAGCCCCGCCGCCCGCATCCTGACGGTCGCGGCACCGCTCACCGCACCGCTCACGGCACCCCTCACCACACCGTTCACGACACCGCTCCCGTCCACTCGACTTCCGTACGCGGCTGTCCGCCCGCCTCGCCCCGCGCCGCACGACGACGCCTGGAACGCCGTACGGCCCACAGGGCACCCACCGCCGCGAGCCCGCCCCCGGCCGCGCCCGCCACCGCGCCCCACGGCACGAACCGCACCGACGTGGACGCCGTGGCGTGCGCCCCGTCCGCCGCGGTCACCGTCAGCCGTACGTGGACCGAGTCCAGCGCCGGGGGGTCGCGCCAGGGCTCGGTGAGGGTGACGCGGCGGCCGGGCAGGAGTTCGACGGGCAGGGTGCGCGGGGCGCGGTCCAGGGCCCGGCCGAGGACGCCGTCGGCGCGTACCGCGAGCTTCGGGGTCAGCACGGTGTTGCCGCGGTTGACCAGCTCGTACGAGATGCGCCCGGCGTGGACGGTGACGTGCTCGACCGTGAGCGCGGACAGCGTCGGCCCGGCGAGCCGGAGGTGGAGCCGGACCGCCGAGGAGCGGCCGTCGGCGTCCGCGACGATCGCGCCGGGGTGGTCGCCGGGGGTCGCGCCCGCCGGGATGTTCACGGTGAACGGCACGTCGGCACGGGTGCGCGCGGGGACGCGCAGGGAGAGCGTGCGCACCGGCAGCCGCCGCCCGTCGGCCACCCGCGCGAAGCCGATCCACGCGCCGGTGTCCGTCGCCGCCCGCCGTACGGTGAAGCCGCCGCCCGCGGTGTTGTCGGCGTCCGCGCCGCGCAGCCGGACCGTCAGCGGCCGCGCGCCCGGGTTGAGCACGGACACGCTGTCCTGCAGGACCGTGCCGGGCGCGCCCTCCGCGTAGACGTACGGCCGCCCGTCCGCCGCGCTCGCGGACGGCACGAGGGACCAGCCGTCGTCGGCCACGGCCACCGGTGCGGCGGCGGCCGACAGCAGCGCGGCGACGGCACAGCAGAGGACGGGGGCGGACGGCATCGGCGGCTCCTGCTGGTCGTACGGTCGTACGGGGTCGCAGCGCCCTCAGCGGCGGGTCGTCTGGTGCCTGCGGGTCAGCCACAGCGTGCCCGCCGCGCCCGCGAGCAGCACCGTGCCGCCGAGCGTGCCGAGGGCGATCGCCGAGTCGGCGGGGCCGGTCTGCGGGAGCTGGCCACCGGAGTCCGAGCCGGTCTGGGACCCGCTCGAACCACTGCTCGAACCACCGCTCGACCCACTTGACCCACTTGACCCGCTCGATCCGCTCGATCCGCTCGATCCCGAACCGCCGCCCGCGGCCGTGACGTCGAGGGTCAGCGACGGCCCGGGGTTGTTCGTGGGCGTGCACGTGGTCGTCGTGCCGAGCGCCTTGATGGTGAGCACGCCCGCGGTGAAGGTGACCTTGCCGGTCTTCTTCGGCGTGTACGTGCCCGACAAGTCACTGATTTTGATGGGGGTGTTGGCGGGGATCGCGGCCGCGTTGGCCGGTCCGCTCACGGCCACCGTGCCGCTGTCCGCGCCGCCCACCTTGATCACGGCGCTCGGGGCCATCGCACCCTTGCCCAGTTCCACCGGGCTGGAGGAGACGCCCTCCTGCCAGGACATGGTGAGCTTGTAGCCGCTGCCACTCTTGACGCTCTTGATGTCGATGGGCGAGACGGCGCTCTTGTCGCCGATCGGCGTCTTGCACTGGTAGTTGACGTTCACCACGGCGGCCTGGGCGGCGGGGGCTGCCATCAGCACCGCCGAGCCGGCCAGGGCCGCGGCGAACGCGAGCGCGGCGGTTCGTTTCTGGTACGTCCGGTACGACACCTCGGGGCCTCATTCCTGACGGAACATCAGATCGGCCGTCAAGGTACGCCCGGGGTCCTGTGGAAGGAAGACAAAGTGCGCGCCGGATCCGAGGAGATCCGGCGCGCATTAAGTGACGTACGAAGTGGCGCACCGAGTGACGTACCCAGTGGCGCACGAAGAAGGGTTCGAACCGCGGGTAACCCAAGGTGGGAGTTGCCCGCGGAATGGGGTGGGGCTACGCGGGTGCCCCCAGCTCCGCCCACACGGTCTTGCCCGCGACCCCCGGAGTCCGTACGACCCCCCAGTCCAGGCACAGTCGCTGCACGATGAACATCCCGTGGCCGCCGGGGCGCCCGGCGCGGTGCGGGGTGCGCGGGGTGGGCTGGCCCGCGCCGCGGTCGGCGACCTCGACGCGCAGCACCTTGTTGTCGCAGGCGATCCGGAGTTCCTCGGGGCCCTCGGCATGCAGGCAGGCGTTGGTGACGAGCTCGGAGACGACCAGCAGGACGTCCTCGGCGGCGGCCCGCTGGTCGGCGCTCGCGGCGGGCAGCCAGCCCCACGCGTGCAGTGCCTGGCGGGCGAAGTCGCGGGCGAGCGGCACGACGGCGCTCTCGCCGTCGAAGCTCAGCCTGCGGGCCTGCCGCCCCCCGGACGGGACGGCCGGGCCGTCTTCGGGCGCCCCGGAAGCGCCGCTGTCGCCCGCCTCCGGGCCGCGGTCGCCCGGCGAGTAAGGCCGGGTGGTGCTCATCAGCGCTTCACCTCACCGATTCACCAGTTTCACGATTCAAGACTCAGCACGATTCAAGACTCAGTACGTGCGGATCGAACTTGCGGATCAACGGCGCTCGCGCCGTGTTCATTCTCTGACTCCCGGCCCACGCGCTGCCGACGTGTTCAGGATGTCTCCTGCCCGACCGAACCGTCCGAACACCCACTTATTCGACACGGAACACGTGACGGGAGTAACGCGCCGATCACACGGAGACAACGGAGACGGCGGAAGTGACGGATTTGACGGAGACGACCGAGGCAGGCATCACCCTGGCGCGAGAGAGCCGGTCGGCCCAGACCTAGTCGGCCAGGGCCGCATCGAGCGTCTCGTGGACGGCGAAGACGGCCTCCGCCCCGGTGATCTCGAAGACCCGGGCCACCACCGGCAGCATCCCCGCCAGATGGACTCCGCCGCCCGCGGCCTCGGCCTTCAGCCGGGCGCCGAGCAGCACGTTCAGCCCTGTGGAGTCACAGAACTCCAGCCGCGAACAGTCGACGACGAGCCGGACATACCCCTTTTCGAGGCAGTCCGCGAGTGGCTCACGCAACAATTCGGCCGTGTGGTGATCCAACTCACCCGCGGGGGTCACGACGGCGCTTGAGCCCTCTTCCCGCACCTCGACAAGAAGCCGGCCCGACTGTGCGCTGCCGACCGTCCCGCGGTCCATGCCGTCTCTCTCCCGAGCGTCGCGACTGCTGCTTTTCGCACTCGAACACTACGCCTTCCCCGCGACCTCCGACAGCCGAACAACCGCCCGAAAATGGACATTTCATAATGAAACGCACTTGCGAGGGGTGTGCGAAAGCGGGTAGGGCTAGTAGAGACAGCTATTCGACACGGCCGGCTTCGGAGGCGCCGCACACCGCAGTGCACGTACTGGCATCGGCGGCCATATGCCGAGAACGATGGAGGACACCATGTCACCCCGGCTCGACGCATCGCAGACCCGGACGGCGACGTCGACACCCTCTCTGGACCTCCCGGAGATCCCCCCTTACCAAGAGGTGGGGCCGGTGGACGCACGGGCCCTGTCCAAGACGCTCTTCGAGCGGCTGGAGTCCCTCGAAGAGGGCACCCACGACTACTCGTACGTCCGCAACACACTGGTCGAACTCAACCTCGCGCTGGTGAAGTTCGCCGCCTCCCGCTTCCGCTCCCGCAGCGAGCCGATGGAGGACATCATCCAGGTCGGCACGATCGGCCTGATCAAGGCGATCGACCGCTTCGAGCTGAGCCGCGGCGTCGAGTTCCCCACCTTCGCGATGCCGACCATCATCGGCGAGATCAAGCGTTTCTTCCGCGACACCTCCTGGTCCGTGCGCGTACCGCGCAGACTGCAGGAACTCCGCCTCGACCTGGCCAAGGCGGGCGACGAACTCGCCCAGCGGCTCGACCGGGCCCCCACGGTGGGCGAGTTGGCGGAGCACCTGGGCATCGGCAAGGACGAGGTCGTCGAGGGCATGGCCGCCTCGAACGCCTACACGGCCAGTTCGCTGGACGCCCAGCCCGAGGAGGACGACTCCGAGGGCGCGCTCGCGGACCGCATCGGCTACGAGGACCACGAGCTCGAGGGCATCGAGTACGTGGAGTCCCTCAAGCCCCTGATCGCCGAACTACCGCCGCGCGACCGCCAGATCCTCTCGCTGCGCTTCGTCGCCAACATGACGCAGTCCGAGATCGGCGACGAACTCGGGATCTCGCAGATGCATGTGTCGCGGCTGCTGTCGCGGACGCTGGTGCGCCTGCGCAAGGGATTGACCGTCGAGGAGTGACTGTCCCCACCCTCCGGACTGAGTGACTGCCCCCGTCCTCTCCGGCTGAGTGACTGTCCTCACCCTCTCCGCCCTCTCCACGCTCTCCGCCCTCCCCGACCTCTCCGCCCTCCCCGAGCTCCCCGAGCTCTCCGACTGAAAGCGGTCCGGCCGACAGTGCCGGACCGCTTCGTTTTCCGGCCGTCCGCCTCGGTTTCCGGAGGGCTCGTCGGCTTACCCGCAGAAACCGGACTGCGGGCCGCCTTCGCCTCTGCCTGGACAGCCGCGGCTCCGTGGCCAACGGCGTCGGGATCTGGGACTGCGGCTCGGTCGACGGTGACCGCGGTCACGCCGAACGGCGGGGACGGCCTGTCGCTCCAGCCGCTGAACGGAAGCGGGTGCCTCGTAACCCCGACGTCAGACCTCGCGTACGCCGCGCCGCCAGACGCCGGTGACCAGCGGAACGCCCGGCCGGTAGGCGAGGTGGACGTGGCTGGGCGCGTCCAGGAGGGCCAGGTCGGCGCGGGCGCCGACGGTGAGGCGGCCGATGTCCTCGCGGCGCAGGGCCGCCGCGCCGCCCGCCGTGGCCGACCACACCGCCTCGTCCGGGGTCATCCCCATGTCCCGTACCGCCAGCGCGACGCAGAACGGCACGGAGGAGGTGAAGGACGAGCCCGGATTGCAGTCGGTGGAGAGGGCGACGGTCACGCCCGCGTCCAGGAGGCGGCGGGCGTCGGGCCACTCGGCGCGCGTCGAGAACTCGGCGCCGGGCAGCAGGGTCGCGACCGTCCGGCCGTTCGCCAGGGCGTCGACGTCCGCGTCCGTGAGGTGGGTGCAGTGGTCGGCGCTCGCCGCGTCGAGTTCGACGGCGAGCTGGACGCCGGGGCCGTAGGAGAGCTGGTTGGCGTGGATACGCGGGTGCAGGCCCTTCGCCTTGCCGGCCGTGAGGATCGCGCGGGCCTGGTCGCCGTCGAAGGCGCCCTTCTCGCAGAACACGTCGATCCAACGGGCGTACGGGGCGCAGGCGTCGAGCATCTCGCCGGTCACCAGCGCCACGTACGCGGCCGGGTCGTCGGCGTAGTCGGGCGAGACGATGTGCGCGCCGAGGTAGGTGACCTCGTCGGTGTGCGCCGCCGCGATGCGCAGCGCACGGGCCTCGTCCTCGACGGTGAGGCCGTAGCCCGACTTGGTCTCGAAGGTGGTGGTGCCCTGGCGGAGGGCCTCGCGGAGGTAGCGCGTGAGGTTGCGCTCCAGGTCCTCGTCGCCGGCGGCGCGGGTGGCGGCGACGGTGGTGCGGATGCCGCCGGCCGTGTAGCCGCGGCCCGACATGCGGGCGTTGAACTCCTGGGTGCGGTCGCCCGCGAAGACGAGGTGCGAGTGGGAGTCCACGAAGCCCGGAATCACAGCCCGGCCACCGGCGTCGACCCGATTGTCAGTGGCGGGTGCTTTTCTTGAATCACCGGTCCACGCGATGCGGTCGCCGTCGATGACGACGGCCGCGTCCTGGATCAGACCGAGGGGGGATCTGTCACCGAGGGAGGGGTCGTTGGTGACCAGCGTGGCGATGTTCGTGATGACGGTGGTCGTGCCGGTGGTGCTGCTCATGGCGTCCTCGCGGGGGCGGAGTTCGGCGGTCGTCTCTAGGCGCGCAGGGCTTCCACTGCCTGCGCGAGGGCCTGCGGCACATCGGGAACAAGGGCGTGCGCTCCGTCTCGTACGACGTGCCGACCGCCCACGACGGTGTGGCGTACGTCGGCCGCCGTCGCCGCGAATACGGCCGTCTCGGCGCCGAGGCGCGGCACCGGTCCCGCTGTTCTGACCGAGTCGAGGGCGATCGTCGTGAAGTCGGCGAGCGCGCCCGCTTCGAGGACGCCCGCGTCCTGCCAGCCGAGGGCCGCGTGGCCGTCCACGGAGGCGGCGCGCAGGAGGGCGGCCGCCGTCCAGTGACCGCGGGTGCGGGTGCGCAGGCGCTCGTTCAGCTCCATCGCGCGGGCCTCTTCGAGCAGGTCGATGACGGCGTGGCTGTCGGAGCCGAGGGAGAGCGGCGAGCCCGCTTTCTGCAGGGCGACCGCGGGGCCGATGCCGTCCGCCAGGTCCCGTTCCGTCGTCGGGCACATACAGGTGCCCGTCCCGGAGCCGCCGATCAGCGCGATGTCCTCGTCCGTGAGGTGCGTGTTGTGGACACCGGTCGTGCGCGGGCCGAGGACGCCGTGGTCGGCGAGCAGCCGGGTGGGCGTGCGGCCGTGGGCCTCCTGGCAGGCGTCGTTCTCCGCCGTCTGCTCCGACAGATGCACATGGAGCGGGGCCCGCCGCTCCTCGGCCCAGCGCGCGACCGTCGCCAGCTGTCCGGCGGGCACGGCCCGTACGGAGTGGATGGCCGCACCGATCCGTGCGTGATCACGGTCCTTGAGAAGTGAAGAGCGTTCCGCCCAGGCCTCCGCGCTGCCGTCGGAGAAGCGGAGTTGGTGGTGGTTGGGCGGCTGCCCTCTGTGCTCGTTCAAGAGGCCGGAGGACACATACGCGGTGTCGAGGAGGGTGATCCGGATGCCGGCCTCGCCCGCGGCCGCGATGAGCGCCTCGCCCATCGCGTTCGGGTCGGCGTACGGGATACCGCCTGGCGCGTGGTGCACGTAGTGGAACTCGCCGACGGCCGTGACGCCCGCGAGCGCCATCTCGGCGTACACGGCGCGGGCGAGTGCGTGATAGGTCTCCGGGGTCAGCTTGTCCGCGAAGGAGTACATGATCTCGCGCCAGGTCCAGAAGGTGCCGGAGCCGACCTGGACGGTGCCGCGCAGGGCGCGGTGGAAGGCGTGCGAGTGGGCGTTGGCGAGCCCGGGGAGGGTGAGTCCGCGGAGGATCTCGGCGCCGGGGGGCGGGGTGTCGAGGCCCGTGCGGACGGCGGTGACGCGGCCGTCCGCCCCCGCGGCGGAGCCGCTCATGGACACGGTCAGGGCGACGCCCGGCTCGACGTGGGTGTCGAGCCAGGCGTGCTCCAGCCAGTACGTCTGCGTCACCTGCAGGCCAGCCCTTCGAGTACGTCGGCGAGTGCGGTCACCCCGGCCACGCAGTCGTCCTCGGCGGCGTACTCGGCCGGGGAGTGCGAGACACCCGTGGGGTTGCGTACGAACAGCATGGCGGTCGGGACGGTCCCGGAGAGGATTCCGGCGTCGTGTCCGGCACCCGTGCCCAGCACGGGGACCGTGAGTGCCGCGTCCCCTTCCCCGTCCTTGCCGAGGATACGGGCGAGCTCGTCGCGCAGGGCGTGCTCGAACTCGACGACGGGGGTGAACGACTCGCGGACGACGTCGAGTTCGACGCCCTGGGCTTCCGCGTACTGGCGGGCCGCCTTCTCGATGCCGGTGACGACCGTGTCGAGGGTCGTCTGGTCGGCGGCGCGGGAGTCGAGCCAGCCGCGCACGAGGGAGGGGATGGCGTTGACGCCGTTCGGCTCGACGGCGATCTTGCCGAAGGTGGCGACGGCGCCCACGATCCGGGCCTCGCGGCGGGCGGCGAGGACCGTCTCGGCGTACGACAGCATCGGGTCGCGGCGGTCCACGAGCCGGGTGGTGCCCGCGTGGTTGGCCTCGCCCCGGAAGTCGAAGCGCCAGCGGCCGTGCGGCCAGATGGCGCTGGCGATGCCGACCTGGTCGCCGCTCAGGTCGAGGGCACGGCCCTGTTCCACGTGCAGTTCGACGAAGGCGCCGATGCGTGAGAGGCGCTCGGGGTCCGGCCCGATGGTGTCCGGGTCGTATCCGGCGCGCTCCATGGCCTGCGGGAGCGTGATGCCGTCGGCGTCGGTGAGCCGGTGCGCCTGCTCGACGGTGAGCTGTCCGGCGGCCAGCCGGGAGCCGACGCAGGCGAGCCCGAAGCGGGCGCCCTCCTCGTCACCGAAGTTGACGATGGCGAGGGGGCGAGTGAGTTCGGCGTGCCGGGCGCGCAGTTCGTCGAGGGCGGCGAAGGAGGACACGACGCCGAGGGGCCCGTCAAAAGCCCCACCGTCGGGCACGGAGTCCAGGTGCGAGCCGGTGACCACGGCATCGCCCTCGGCGGGGTCGCCGAGCCAGGCCCACTGGTTGCCGTTCCGGTCCAGCTCGTAGCGCAGCCCGCGCGACTCGGCCTGCGCCCGGAACCAGGCCCGGCAGTCGGTGTCGGCCCCGGTCCAGGCGAACCGGCGGTAGCCGCCCGAGGCGGAGTTGTGGCCGATCGGCAGCAACTCCGCCCACATGCTGTGGAAGGTCACGCGGCGCCACCCTCGCGACCTTCGCGCATCGGGATGCGCACGCCGCGCTCCTCGGCAACGGTCTCGGCGATGTCGTACCCGGCGTCGACGTGGCGGATGACGCCCATGCCGGGGTCGTTGGTGAGCACGCGGCGGATCTTCTCACCGGCGAGCTTGGTGCCGTCGGCGACGGACACCTGACCGGCGTGGATGGAGCGGCCCATGCCGACGCCGCCGCCGTGGTGGATGGAGACCCAGGAGGCGCCGGAGGCGACGTTCACCATGGCGTTCAGCAGCGGCCAGTCGGCGATCGCGTCGGAGCCGTCGAGCATGGCCTCGGTCTCGCGGTAGGGGGAGGCGACGGAGCCGCAGTCGAGGTGGTCGCGGCCGATGGCCAGGGGCGCGGCGAGCTCGCCGGACGCCACCATGTCGTTGAAGCGCTCACCGGCCTTGTCGCGCTCGCCGTAGCCGAGCCAGCAGATACGGGCGGGCAGGCCCTGGAAGTGGACGCGCTCGCCGGCCAGCTTGATCCAGCGGTGCAGGGACTCGTTTTCCGGGAAGAGGTCGAGGATCGCCTTGTCGGTCTTGGCGATGTCCTGCGGGTCGCCGGAAAGGGCCGCCCAGCGGAAGGGGCCCTTGCCCTCGGAGAAGAGGGGGCGGATGTAGGCGGGGACGAAGCCGGGGAAGGCGAACGCCCGCTCGTACCCGGCGAGCTGGGCCTCGCCGCGGATCGAGTTGCCGTAGTCGAAGACCTCGGCACCGGCGTCCATGAAGCCGACCATGGCCTCCACGTGCTTGGCCATGGACTCACGGGCGCGGGTGGTGAAGCCCGCCGGGTCCTTGGTGGCCGCGTCGGCCATGTCGTCGAAGTCGACGCCGATGGGGAGGTAGGCCAGCGGGTCGTGGGCCGAGGTCTGGTCGGTCACGATGTCGATGGGGGCGCTCTCGGCGAGCATGCGGGGCAGCAGCTCGGCGGCGTTGCCCAGCAGGCCGATGGAGAGCGGCTTGCGCTGGTCGCGGGCCTCGACGGCGAGCTGGAGGGCGTGCTCCAGGGAGTCGGCCTTCACGTCCAGGTAGCGGTGCTCGATGCGGCGCTCGATGGCGCGCGGGTCGACGTCGATACAGATCGCGACGCCGTCGTTCATCGTCACGGCGAGCGGCTGGGCGCCGCCCATGCCACCGAGACCGGCGGTCAGGGTGATGGTGCCCGCGAGCGTGCCGTTGAACTTCTTGGCGGCGACAGCGGCGAAGGTCTCATAGGTGCCCTGGAGGATGCCCTGGGTGCCGATGTAGATCCAGGAGCCGGCCGTCATCTGGCCGTACATGGTGAGGCCGAGGGCCTCCAGACGGCGGAACTCCTCCCAGTTCGCCCAGTCGCCGACCAGGTTGGAGTTGGCGATGAGGACGCGCGGGGCCCACTCATGGGTCTGCATGACGCCGACGGGGCGGCCGGACTGGACGAGCATCGTCTCGTCCTGCTTCAGGGTCCGCAGCGTGCGGACCATGGCGTCGAAGGAGCGCCAGTCGCGGGCGGCCTTGCCGGTGCCGCCGTAGACGACGAGCTTGTCGGGGTGCTCGGCGACCTCGGGGTCGAGGTTGTTCTGCAGCATCCGCAGGGCGGCTTCCTGCTGCCATCCCAGGGCACTCAGTTCCGTACCGCGCGGCGCTCGGACGGGGCGGGGTCCTGACATGGTCTGCCTCCTATGCGGACTGTTCCAGCTGATGATGCGGCTGATGGTGCGGCTGATGTTCCAGCGGACTGTTGCAATAGATATTCACATCCTGACTTCTTGAATAGAGCTAGTCAATAGATGCGTGGGCCAGCGCGGGCGCGGCGCGGATGTTTCGCTGGGACGTATGGGCGCAGACATGGACAGGACGGGGAATCCAGTGGGCGACGGAGTGACAGGAACTGTGGTGTCTTCGACGGGCGGGGGCGGCGACCCCGACCCCCATGGCGCCTCACGGCGCGACCGGGCCGTCCGGGCCGCCGTGGAGCTGGGGCTGCTGGGGCCGGAGGCCCCCATCATCGCCCTGCTCGACGTTCCCGGCATCAGGGCCTCGGCGGCGGAGCTGCGGGCCGCCTTCGACGCCGTGACGGCGCCGGGCACGCCCGTGCTGCACGCCTTCGCGGTGAAGGCGACCCCGCTGGTGCCCGTGCTGCGGCTGCTGCACGAGCAGGGCATCGGCGCGGAGGTGGCGAGCCCGGGCGAGCTCGCCCTCGCACGCGCGGCCGGAGTACCCCCGGCGCACACCGTGCTCGACTCGCCCGCGAAGACCCCCGCCGAGCTTCGCGAGGCGCTGACGCTGGGGATCGCCGTCAACGTGGACAACCCGCAGGAGCTGGACCGCATCGACGCGACGGTGCGGTCGGCGGCCACTCGCTCCCCCCTCGGAATCCGGGTGAACCCACAGGTCGGCGCCGGTTCCATCGAGGCGTTGTCCACGGCGACGGCGACGTCGAAGTTCGGGGTGGCACTGTGCGACGAGGGCGCGCGGGAGTGGATCGTCCAGGCGTACGCCGACCGCCCCTGGCTGACCCGGCTGCACGCGCACACCGGGTCGCAGGGCATCCCGCTCTCACTGATGGCGCGCGGCATCGGGGAGACGTACGCCCTCGCCGAGGAGATCAACCGGCGCGTCGGGCGACAGCAGATCGACACGCTCGACATCGGCGGCGGACTGCCGGTCAACTTCGGCTCGGACGTCACGACCCCGACGTACACGCAGTACGCACGGCTGCTCGCCGAGACCGTGCCGGGACTGTTCGACGGTCGGTATGGGCTGGTCACCGAGTTCGGGCGGTCGCTGCTGGCCAAGCACGGGACCGTGGTCGCGCGGGTCGAGTACGCGAAGTCCGCCGGGGGCCGGCCCGTCGCGATCACACACGCCGGGGTGCAGATCGCGACCCGCACGGTCTACGCGCCCGGGTCCTGGCCGCTGCGGATCACCGCGTACGACGCGAAGGGCCGCCCCAAGACGGGACCGGACGTCGTCCAGGACATCGCGGGGCCCGCCTGTTTCGCGGGCGATCTGCTCGCCGAGGGGCGCGCGCTGCCGCTGCTCGAACAGGGTGACTACGCGGCGGCGCTGGACACGGGCGCGTACTACTTCGCGCACCACTACGCGTACAACTCCCTGGCGCGTCCCGGCATTTACGGCTTCGCGACGGTCGAGGGCAGGGACGACGGCGGGGACGAGGGCGGGGGCGGGGACGACGGCGGGAGCACGGGCGTGCGGTTCGCGGTCGTACGGGAGCCGCAGAGCCTCGACGAGATCGTCGCGGAGTCGGGCGGGGCACAGCCGGCGGCACTTACAGGGCTGTAGCCCACCCGGCACCCGGCACCCGGCACCCGGCGAAAGGACACGGCGCTCGCGGGATCGCCGCACACCCTGGCGGGCCTGCGAGCGCCCTCTCGCGCGCCTTCGCAACGCCCTCACCAGCCCCCACACCGGCCCCACCAGCCAGAAAATATGGTCAGCTGACCCACCTTAGTCATCGCGGGCATGTTCCACAGGAAAATGCCAGATCCCTCATCCGTCGCGCACACGTTGCGTAACTTCGTCGTCACTCGGCCGAACCCTTTGGCGGGAGGGGATACGTGGTGCCCGGAATCGACGAGTGCCTACTGGAAGCCATGCGACTGCCCGGTGCCCGGGGCGCCGCGGTGGTCGACTGGACCAGCGGACTGGCCCTGGGCACCGTCGGGGACGCACCGGGCGGTGACCACGAGACGACCGCGGCCGAGGCCGCCGAGCTCGCCCGGCTCGCCGCCGAGCACAAGGCGTTCGCCCCGGCCGACGGCTCCGACTGGTCGGAGCAGGAGACCCCGGTCGAGGACCTGATCGTCAGCAACCGCGACAGCTACCACCTGCTGCGGTTCGTCAGGACCACCTTCGACAGCAGCGTCTTCCTGCATCTGTGGCTGGACCGCGCGGACGGCAACCTCGCGCTGGCCCGGATCCGGCTCGGCGAGATGGCCGGACGGCTGGTGCTGGGATGACGCAGGTCAGAACGCCTCCCGCGCTCGAACTCCCGGTGCGCGACAAGGACCGCGACAAGGACCGCGACCAGGACAAGGCGGCGGGCCCCGGCGGCGGTCTCTCTCCCATGCTCAGCCGGCTCGCCGCCGAGCGGGCCACCGGTGTGCTGGTGCGCGAGCGCGGGGTGCTCTACCTCTGCGACGGGCAGGTCGTGCACGCCGAGAGCCCCGCCACCCCCTCGCTCGACGTGCTGCTCACCGCGCGCGGAGTGCTGACCGCCGAGGCCTGGCGGGAGGCGGTCGCCGAGGCCGGGGCACGGCGGCAGGTGGGACGGTTCCTGGTCGAGCGCGGCCGGATCGCCGAGGGCGCGCTGGAACTGTGCCACCTCGGAGCGTTGTACGACGCGGCGTACTTCGTGCTGGGGCCGAGCAGCACCCCGGCCCGGTTCCGGTACGGGGCCGCGCACTGGCTCGGCCCCGTACGCCCGGTGTCCGTGGCCGCGCTGGAGCGCGAGACGCTGCGCCGCCGCGAGCTGCTGCACCGGGTCTGGCCCGACGCGGCGACGGACACCGCGCCGCTGGCGCGTTCCAGGCGCGCGGCCGAGCCGTCGGTTCCGCTGCGCCAGTGGTCCGTGCTCGGCCGGGTGGACGGCCTGCGGACGGCGTCGGACATCTCGCTCGCCCTCGGGCGGCCCGCGTTCCACACCCTGGTCGACGTCCGCCGGCTGGCCGCGGCCGGGGCCGTCACGGCGGCGAAAGCGCCGGAGCGTGCGCCGCTGCCCCGGGTGCTCACCCAGCCCTCCGCCGATCCCGACGTCGCGTTGTTGCGCCGGCTCCGAGACGCGTTGGAGGCCCTGTGATCCGCGCGCTGCGACAGCGTGCCGAGAGGAGACTGCTGATGGCGGCGGAACCCGAAGTCCTCGACGAGCTGCACCGGTTGAGGGCCCGCGTGCCCCAACTGACCGGTGCGCTGGCGGCCAGCGTCGACGGCCTCGTGCTCGCCCACGACACGCCGGGAGTGGAGCCCGAGGGCGTGGCCGCGCTCACCGCCGCCGCGCTCGGGGTCGCCATGCGCATGGCGGACGCCACCGGGCAGGGCGAGTTCCGCGAACTGCTGGTGCGCGGCGTCGACGGCTATGTGGCGACCTACGCGGCGGGCGCCACCGCCGTGCTGACGCTGCTGGCCCAGGACCGGGTCAACGTCGGGCGGCTGCATCTGGAGGGGCGCCGCTCCAGCACCCGGATCGGCGAGCTCGTGGAGGCCGCGACGGCGCGCGGCGAGCCGGTCACCCCGGCGCGCGCTCCCACGCGGGCGGCCTCCCTGCCGACGCGCACGCGTACGGCGCGCGGCACACCCCGTACGCCCTCGACCCCCGCCCCCACCCCCAACACCCCCACCACATCAGAGAGCTGACCGAAGAGTCGGACCGAAGGGTCGGACCGGAAAGTCGGACCGGAAAGTCGAAAGGGAAAACCACACCATGAGCAACACCGAAACCGCGCTGAAAGAAGCGCTGGCCTCCATCGAGGGTGCGACCGGAGCCGCTCTCGTCGACTACACCAGCGGTATGGCGCTGGGCACGATCGGCGGCAGCAAGGGCTTCGACCTCACCGTCGCGGCGGCCGGCAACACCGACGTCGTACGCGCCAAACTCCGCACCATGGAACACCTGGGGCTGAAGGGCGAGATCGAGGACATCCTGATCACGTTGTCCGACCAGTACCACCTGATCCGGCTGATCAAGGGACGCGGCGGCAACGGGCTCTTCCTGTATGTGGTGCTGGACTCCAAGCGGTCCAACCTGGCGATGGCCAGGCACCAGTTGAAGAGGATCGAGGCGGACCTCGAGGTGTAGCGACCCCCAGTCGCCACGGCCTCGGGTCAGCGGCGTCGCGCTCCGCCGGGCGCGGCGTCGCCGGCCGCCACTCCGGTGGCCCGGCAGGCCTTGACCGGCTTGCCCGCGGGGGCACCGGCGCGCCGGTCGAGCCAGTCGACGCGTACCCAGATCAGCGACTCCTCGGCGCGTTCGCGGCGCCCGAGCCAGCCGGCCTTGAGCCACAGCCCGACGCCCGCGCCGGCCAGCAGCATGCCACCGGCGGCGGGCACCGCGAACGAACTGCCCAGCGCGGCCACGAAGGCGAGCAGCAACCACCGGCGGTGGCCCCGGCGCCAGTTGCGTACCGTCACGGCCCGGTCCTGGAGCACATCGTGCTTGCTCGCGCGGGCGGCCGAGCGGACCAGCGCGGCGTACCGCTTGCGGCGGGTGCACGCCACGACGGCGGCGGCGAGGATGAACAGCGCGGCCCCGGCCATGACCCCGATCCGGCGTCCGGTCAGCCCCGGCAGCAGCACCCCGATACCGGCCGCGAACACCCCGAACCACCACAGTGGTGCGGCCCCGGCCCTCACGACGACGGCCACCCGAGCCAGCCCCTGCCCTCCGCGCGCCACGATCTCCGCCTCCCGTACATGCGTCTTCAGCGTCCTTTGGGCGCGCACGCTAACGAGCGAAGGTGAGATGAATCTGAGAGAGCCTCGGCCCCGCGGAGACCGCGACTGCTCCCCGGCTACTCCACGGCTACTCCACGAACAGGCCCCTGGCCGCCGCCCGCACGTCGAACTCCTCCAGCCGCGCCTGGGCGTCCGGGATGTCGTCGCACATCGCCTCCAGCAGGACGCGCCCGAGGAGCATCGGGGAGCAGGCCGTGTCGAAGGCGAGCCCGGTGCCGACGGCGGCGGGCAGGAGGAGGTCCGAGACCTTCGCGACCGGCGCGAAGGCGGAGTCCGCGACCGTGACGACCGTCAGCCCCGCCTGCTTGGCGTAGGCGAGCGAGTCCACGACCTCGCGCGGGTGGCGGGGCAGCGCGAAGCAGAGCAGGGTGGTGGCTCCGGCGTGGACGGCCGCGTCGATGCGGTCGTGCAGCATGGTGCCGCCCTCGTGCAGCAGCCGTACGTCGGGGTGGACCTTGGCGGCGAAGTACGCGAAGCCGTACGCCTGGGAGGCCGCGGCGCGCAGCCCAAGGACCGGGAGCGGGCGGGAGGCGGCGAGCAGCCGTCCCGCGCGCTGCACCGGGCGCGGGTCGGCGAGCATCTCGGCCAGATGCCTCAGGTTCTCGATCTCGGCCTCGACGGCCTGCTGGTATTCGTTGTACGAGCCCGGGGTCGCCGGCTGTTCGGTGGGCGCGACCTCGCGCAGGTGCTTGCGCAGCGCCGGGTAGCCGTCGAAGCCGAGCGCGACCGCGAAGCGGGTGACGGAGGGCTGGCTGACGCCGGCGAGTTCGGCGAGTTCGACGCTGGAGAGGAACGGCACGTCGGCGGCGCGCCGCACCATGCTGTGCGCGATGCGCCGCTGGGTCGGTGTCAGCCGGTGCCCCTCGAAGAGCGCCTGCAGGCGCCCGGCAGGACTGTCCGTCACGCTCACATCCGCGTTCACATCCGAGTTCATGTCCGCGTTCATGTCGGTATTCACGTCCGCGTTCGATCCCGTCTTCACGTCCGCGCTCAATCCCGCGTTCACGCCCGCGCTCACGTCCATGCTCCTGTCCACGCTCATGACTCGCTCCCCCTCCAGATGTCCGTGAACCGGTCGAGCAGTGCGGCCGCCGCCGTCACGTCGTCGGTCAGCGGGCGGTCGGCCTGGTCCGCGCCGAGCACCGATTCGGCCAGCTCCAGCGCCCGCCCGACCGGCAGCTCCGGGTCGGGCCGCAGATCGCGCTGGCGCAGCGCCCGTACGGCGGCGACCAGTTCGCAGCCGACGACGAGACGGTAGGCACCGCACGCCCGCAGTGTCTGCCGTGCGGCGAGCGAGGCGAAACTCGCCTGTTCCTCGACGCCCCGGGAGAGTACAGCGTGGCCGAGCGAGGCGGGTGCGGAGAAGGCCCGCAGGTCGCCGAGGGCGGCTGCGGCGGCGTACTCCAGGATCATCACGCCGGAGGACGCGGGCTCGTGGTCGGCGAGGAAGGGGCGCAGTCGGGTGTAGGCGGGTTCGTTGAGGGTGGAGAGCCGGGAGGTCGACAGACGGGCCACCTGGGTGATCGCCAGCCTGAAGTGGTCCAGGGCGAGGGCGAGTTGGGCCTGGTAGAAGCCGCCGTGGTGGTACGCGGCCATGTCCTCGGGGGAGATGAGCGGGTTCTCGGCGGCGGCGTTGATCTCGACGACGAGGACCCCTTCGAGCGCGTCCGCGGCGTCGTGCGCGGGCCCGTGGATCTGCGGAACGCACCGGAAGCCGTACGGGTCCTGGATCCGCCCGAGCGGAGGGGTGGGCCGGTCCGCCGCCCCGATCAGCTCCCGCATCCGCCGGGCCACTTCGGTCGACCCCTTGTGCGGGCGCGCGGCGTGCACGGGCGCCGCGTACGCCTCGTGCGACCCGTCCACGGCCAGCAGCGACAGCGCGGCGACGACCTGCGTGGCCTCGATCAGCCCGCGCAGTTCATCCAGCGCGAGGGCGGCCTGCCCGAGGGTGAGCGCGTTGCTGCTGATGAGCGCGAGGGCGTCGTTGTTGTCGAGGGGCTGGGGCTCGGGCGGCACGCCGTGTCCGAGGGACGACACCTCCTCCTCGAAGGACGAGACGCGCTCACCGAGGGACAAGATCCCCTGCCCCGGGGACGGCACACCCTGTCCCGGAGACGGCGCGCCCCGCTCCTGGGGTCGCGGCTCGGACCGGCCGCCCCGCACCTGCGTGGCGTCCGGCCCCCGCCACGGATGCTCCCCCACCAGCGCCAGCCCCACCTGCGCCAGTGCCGCGATGTCGCCCGTGCCCACCGACCCGAACTCGTTCACGACCGGATACGCACCGTTCTCCAGCGCCTCGCACAGCGCCGTGACGACGGTGGGGCGCAGGCCCGCTCCGCCCGCCAGGAGCTGGTTGGCGCGGACGGCGAGCATGGCCCTGACCTGGCGGGCGGGGAGTTCCTCGCCGATGGCGCCGGCGTGGCTGCGCAGCAGGCGCAGGCCGTGCTCGGCGGCGGCCTCGGTGGGCACGTCCTCGTTCCGGTTGGCGCCGACGCCGGTGGAGCGGCCGTAGACGCGACCGGTGGCTGCGATCTGCCGGGCGGCGTCCCAGGACTGCTCGACGCGCTTCATCGCCTCGGTGCCGGGAACGGGGCGCGCGGCCCCGTCGGCGAGCCGCACGATGTCGCCGACACCCGTGCTGCACCCGTCGAGCACCACGAGACCGGCTGTGAGACCGGCCGTCACTGCACTCGGCGTGTCCGCATTCCGTGACGACATAGATCCCAAACTCCCCTCAGCACGGACATTGGATCTTGCCTGGTGGCCATAAGTAACCAGCGATTAACACCGGACCGTTGGCAACCTATTCAGGTACAGAGAACTCTGCATGACGATATGCAGACCGGGCAAGGGACTGCGTCATCCAGCAGGCCGGCCTCTTCCCGCACCGCACGGTGCTCGACAACATCGCCACCGTGCCGCTGCTGCTGGGCTGGGGCCGCAAGAAGGCCCCCGCCAGGGCGGCCGAGCTCCTGGAGACCGTCGGCCTCGCCGCCGACGCCGGCAAGCGCTACCCGCACCAGCTCTCCGGCGGCCGGCAGCTGGGGGTCCCCCCAGGCTCTTAAAGCACTGGGGGAGCGTGGGCGTGGCCCGCGCGCTCGCCGCCGACCCGCCCGTCCTGCTCATGGACGAGCCCTTCGGCGCGGTCGACCCGGTCGTGCGCACCCAGCTCCAGGACGAACTGCTCCGCCTCCAGAAGGAGCTCAGCAAGACCATCGTCTTCGTGACCCACGACATCGACGAGGCCGTCCGGCTCGGCGACCAGATCGCGATCTTCCGCACGAAGAAGTTGGCGTGAGCCTTCGAACGCCGGACGGTTTCATCCTGTCCGGCGTTTCAAAAACGCCGGCCCACCGGGTCGGGCGAATTTCAGGCCGCGCCTTGGCGGGGCTGGGCTTGATCACACGGCGGTTGATGATCTCGGTTGGCCGTGTTCGTGCGCCGCTGTTGGCGTACAGGTTGGCGTACACCGGCCAGCCGCGAGCCGGCTGTCGGCCGGTCAGCCCACCGGGAAGACAGCGTAGTCGCCCAGGAGGTCGGCGTAGACGTCGACGGAGGTGGAGCCGGCGTTGTAGAGGTCGATTTCGCCGTCGGTGCCGACCTTGACCAGCGCGCGGTTGGCCACGGTATGTCCGGTGGTGAAGTCGGCCGAGTGCACGCCGGGGCGGGCGGTGCCGTCGGCGTAGGCGACGAGGTAGCCGCTGCCGGAAGGTGAGGGCACCGTGAGGTTGAGGTCGGCGGCGCTGACCCCGCTCGCCGGGACTCCGTGTGCGCCGGTGACCTTGAGCTTGAGCGTGGCGTGGGCGCCGAGCTTGGCGATCTTCCCGCCGGTTCCCGTGCCGGTGCGGGTGTTGAGGATCCGTCCCGGCCCGACGGGCTGGAACTCCGAACCGCTCGCGGTGGGGCCGTACCAGCCGACGAGGTCCGCGACCAGGTTCGCCGACGACCTGCTGTCGTTGTGCAGGACGACCTTGCCGTCCACCAGCGGGAGCACGATCTGATCGGAGGCCGTCTGCCCGGTGGTCCAGTACGGGCCCGTCACGCTGGAGTCGGAGGTGCCGTGGGTGGAGACGGTGAGGCTACCGGACGCCTTGGTGGTGGTCGCCCCGACGTTGAGCACCACCGCGTCCGCTCCGGTCGGGACGCCGTGGGTGCCGGCGACTGTCAGCGTGACCGAGTGGCCGCCGGCGACCGGGCCGGTGACGCCGCCTGTGCCGTTGCGGGTGTCGAGCAGGCGGGCCGGTGTGGCGGGGTGGTAGGTGCGGGCGAACTGGGCGTGGGCGTGGAGGCCGACCGTGGCGACGTTGACGGTCACCGAGCCGGAGCTGCCGTTGTAGATGTCGACCGAACCGGTCGGGGTGACCTTCACGGTCGCCTCGTTGGTGGCCGTCCGGCCGGGCTCGAAGTTGATGCTGGAGGTGCCCGGCCGGGTGGTGCCGTCGGTGTAGAGAGTCAGGGAACCGCTCGCCTTGGCCTCGCTGGTGACGATCTGCAGTTGGGCTGCGTCCACTCCGTCGGAATCGGCCTGCACCGTGGCCGCCGAGAGCTTCAGCACCCCGTGCGCGGCGATCGTCCTCTCGGCGTCGTAGAGCGGGGCGATGGGCGTGAAGGTGTCCGCGGCGTGGAAGGTCACCTTGGCGGTGGTGGTCCGGCCGAGCCGGTCCGTCTGCGTCAGCGTGGCGGTGTACGTGCCGGGCGCCGAGTACTGGTGGTACGTCTGCTGCGCGCCGCCGCCCGCTGTGTCGTGGCTGCCGTCGCCGAAGGCCACGGTCTGGCTGAGTACCTCCCACGCGTCCGCCGGTTGCGCAACGGCGAACTGTGCCGCCCCCCCGTTGACCTGCCCGTCGCTCGTGGTGTCCGTGGTCACGGACAGCGACGCGGCCGGCGGGGTGGCCGTACCTGCCACCATGTTGCCGTACCGCAGGGTCCGGCTCGTCCCGTCGGTGTCGGTCACTGTGATACTGGCGGGATACATGCCCGGCGTGGTGTAGGTGTGGGTGATCGCGGTGCCCGCGACGCCGGTGACCGGGGTGGTGCCGTCCCCGAAGTCGGCCGAATACGTGAGTGCTTCGCCCCAGGCACTGGTGGCGTCGTCGGTCCTGACCGAGGCGGTGAAGGGGGCGACTCCGCTTGTCGGCGACGGCATGTCGTCGGACGGGACGGTGATGGTGTCCTCCCGCTCGATGGCGCCCCGGTCGGGGCGGGCCGACGTGCCGGTGGCGGTGTCGGCGACGAGCGGGTCGTCGACGCGCTTGGAGCCGTCGATGTCGGTGCCGAGCGCGCCGGGCGCGTCAGCGTCGGCCGAGTCGATGAGGGGGGAGTGTTCGTACGGTGCCGTGAGGGACAGCACGTTGAGTCCGTCGATGTCGTGCGCGCCCTGCCCGGTTGCGTCCCGCAGCGCCGCAGTGGTGGCGTAGGAGGTTCCGGCCCAGGAGTACTCGGCGCGCGGCCGGACGGACGCGCCCGTACCGTTCGCGGCTACGTTGTAGTCACTAATGATCTGGGCCGCCGAGTCGGCCGACACCGCGTACAGCGGCGCGGTGGGCGCCGGGCACGTACTGCTCTGCCTCGCCGCCGCGGAAGCGACCACGTTGTTCTCCACCGCCCCCGAGCTCTGGCCGTCCAGTGAGATTCCGGGGGCGCACGGCGCCACGACCGTGTTGCTCGTCACGTCCGTGCCGGTTGTCCCGCTCACCGCGATCCCGCCCTGCCGCGGGGTGGTCACCACGTTCGTCGTCACGGTGACCCGGGCCGCTCCCGGCTCCACCCGCACGCCGTACGCGTATCCGTCGCCGACCCAGTTCCGCGACACGGTCACGTCCGAGGATTCGCCGTCCACGCTGACCGCGGTTCCCGTGCCCGAGGCCGACAGTACGGGGCGGTCGAACGACAGCCGGTCGAGGGTGACGCCTTCAGAGCCCGTCACCGCCACCCCGTTTCCGTCGTCGTAGGCGACCGTCAGCGATTCGACGCGTACGTCGTGCACCGCTTTCAGTGTCAGCGCCGGCGCGGAGCCGGGCCACGCGAGCACCGCCCGTGAGCCGCCCACGCCGAGGGGTGTTCCGGTGAACGTGATCGGTGCGTCCTTGGTGCCCGACCGCGTCAAGGTCACCGATCCCGAGTAAGGCTGGTTGTTCGGCGACTCGATCTGGACTGTCTGCCCCGGCTCCACCACGTCCGCCGCAGCCTGCACGGTGCAGAAGGGCACGCTCTGTGTGCCGGCACCGGTGTCGCTGCACGCCACGTCGTGGTTCACGTACAGCGTGCCGGCCGCACCTACGTCCGCCGACGCCTCATCGGTCCCCCAGCCGCTCACCATTCCTGCCACGACGAGCACGGCCACAGACACCCCGACTACGGGGCGAGGTCTACGCATGGGATCTCCACGGAGAATTCGCGGTGCGGGCGATGAGCCCTGGGGCTTAGTGCTGAGTCGTCGACCGACGGAGTGCGTGACGAGCATGCCAGTTGGGGGCGAACGACCGCTGGTGGACGGCGGGTTGGCCGTCGCGGACCGCTCGGCTCAGCGCTGACACGCAGCCGCAATCGTGTCAGCCTCGCCCTCAAGGAAAGGCCATGATCCACCCTTGCCTTCCTCAAAAACCGGCTCGCCAGGCGGCTTTGGCGCGGATTCGTTCACCCCGGCGGATGCGCGAGCCGGACGCCGGGCCGTCGAATGTGGCCGCCCACGGCAGGAGACGTTACGAGGCCCAGGGCCTCAAGCGCCGAGCCGTCGGGGCAATGCCGGCGATCCCGATTCCGCCCTCCTCGTATGCATGGTGAGGGAGTACATGGCGGCATCGAGACTGCCCCGGCGGCTCCGGCTTTCAAGACCGTTCCCTCAGGCCGCTCGGGCAAGCAACCCACCCGGGGCAGAACCCCTGATCTCAGATGTCCGTCAAAGCGGATCAAGCCCAAGAGAACGCCCGATGTTCGGCCACCGCGTCAGGCTCCGCATACGCCTCGGCCACGCCTTCGATTTTGCCGCCCTACGGCCGGGGCCATGCGGGTGGTTTCTCCGCGCACCATTTGCGGGGGTTTATCAGGTCAAATAAGTTTGACGTGCATCTGGTGTTGGGCGAGGTGCCATATGCGGCTCGCACACCCAATCCGACCAAGGGAGTTTCGAAGTGTCGACCGATCGGACCATCAATGTACGGTTCTTCAACATGTGGGGTGCGGACATTCAGAGCGTCATTCTGAAGTTCAGCACCTCCAAGAGTGGTGTCGAATCCGATACATATAAGATCGACTCGCTGAAGAACGGGGAGAGTGCCGGACCGTTCGTTCGGCACTACCAGACCGGGATCGGCTCGGAGGAATTCGACTACTGGTATGTCGAATTTGTTTCCACGGGGACACCGAGCGGAAAGTTCTGGTGCAAGAACAACTTCTCCTGCGTGCTGGACTCCGACGTCGACAACAGCCGGGAGGCCCACTTCTGGATCGGTGGGACCAAGAAGGAGGCGTACACAGGATTCCCCGAGGACGGAGGCGGCTGGGAAGACGGATACAACGGAACTCCGTCGGAGAACCCCGGGAGCAATTACACGTGCTACGTCAGCCTGGACGGGCCCGCCTGATCGGCGGAGACCTCTTCGGCCACGGCCCGCCCGCCTCTTCTGCCGGCGGGCCGTTTCGCGGCCCGCCGGAAGCTCCCGGCCCCGAATCTCGCGATGCGCAGGACGAGACGTCAGTCGTCTTGCGTACGCGAAGGGTGCGTGCGCTCATGGTGGTTCGAACGGCAAACAAGGCCCGGGCCTCCGACCCGGGCCTTCACGGAATCCGGCCGTGTCCTGGCTGGTCTGACGGCTGATCCCGGCCGAAGTCCCGATCGCCTGGCAGACAAGAGGCGCCCGCGCGCAGAGCACGCCGACAGGCACTGTGGAGAAGAGGCCCCGCAGGGCTACACCCGTACCGCCGACCCCCGCTCACTCATCCGCGGCGCGCAAAGAATCCTCTTCTTCCGTACCCGCTTCCCCTCGATCGCCGCGACGGTCAGGCGTGCCGCCTCCGCGGCGATCTCCGGCAGGCCCCAGTCCACCGTGGTCAGCGGCGGGGTGAGGACCCGGGACACCGGGTGGTCGTCGAAGCCGACCACGGACACGTCCCGGCCCACCTCCAGCGAGGCCTCGGCGGCGGCCGCGTACACCCCGTACGCCAGTGAGTCGGAGAAGCAGAAGACGGCGGTCGCGGGCCGCGGGCCGACCAGCAGGCGGCGTGCCACCACCGTCGCCTCGCCCAGCTCCTGGGGGCACGGCACCAGTTCGGCCTGCAGCCCGAGCCGTTCGGCGGCCTCGCGGACGTACACGTCGGCCGGCCGGTCCGGCGTGCTCGGCCGGGTCGGGGTCAGCACGGTCACCCGGCGGTGGCCGAGGCCGTGCAGATACTCCAGTACGGCGTCGATGCCGGCCCGGTTGTCGAAGATGACCTGCCCTGCCGTACGGGCCGCACTGAGCGAGTCCCCGACGGCCACCACCGGCAGCGCCTCGGCGATCGCCGCCCACTCCTCGGCCGAGGGGTTCACCGGCGACACCAGCAGCGCGTCGACGCGCTGGTCGCGCAGCTGCTTGGCGAGCTTCAGCTCGCGGTCGGGGTCACCGCCCGCGTCCAGGATCAGCGCATAGCGGTCGCCGGCCAGCAGCTCCCGGCCGATGGCTGCCATCAGCTGCTGCTGCCAGAGGTCCTGAAGGTCGCCCGCGAGGACGCCGACCATGCTGGTGCGGCCGCTGGCCAGGGCGCGGGCGATGGGGTCGGCCTCGTAGCCGAGCTCGGCGGCGGCCCTGCGCACCCGCTCCTCGGTCTCCTTCGAGACGTGCTTGCCGCGCAGCGCGTAGGAGACAGCGGCGGTGGAGAGACCCGTGGCCTCGGCCACCTCCCGGAGGGTGGTGCGCTTATTGGGCCTGGCCATGCCGGGAAGCCTACCGGGATGCGTCCGCATTGTGGGCGCACGGCCCGTCCGCGCTCCGGGCGCACCCTTGACACGCCCCCTTGTTAATCGCTTAAGTTAATCGCATCAGTGAAGCGCTTAACTTCACGTCCATCCTGCGAGGACCGCCGCGTGCCCACCGACGTCCACCAGCACATCTGGCCGCCCGCCTTCGTCGAGCTGCTGCGCGCCCGCACCGCGCCCCCGTACCTCGACGGCTGGACCCTGCACCTGGCGGGTGAGCCGCCGTACGAGGTCGACCCGGCCGACCACGACCTCGCGGCCCGCACCCGCCTGGCCGCCGACGACGGCCTGGACCTCGCCCTGGTCTCCCTCTCCAGCCCGCTCGGAATCGAATACCTGCCGCCCGCCGAGGCCGCCCCGCTGCTCGCCGCCTTCCACGACGGCGCCCTGGCGCTCCCCGCCCCCTTCGGCGTCTGGGCCTCGCCCTGCCTGTCGGAACCGGACACAGACCCGGATGCGGTCGAGCGCGAACTCCACCGCGGCTGCGCGGGCCTCCAACTCCCCGCCACCGCCCTGCTGGACGCGGCCGGCTGGGACTACTGCGCACCCCTCCTCGACGTCCTCACCCGCCACGACAAGCCGCTCTTCGTCCACCCGGGCACGGCCCCGCCCACCCCCGACACCCCGCCCTGGTGGCCGGCCCTGGTCCCCTACCTCCACCAGATGCACGCGTCCTGGTTCGCCTTCCGCGCCTTCGGCCGCGCCCGCCACCCGCGCCTGCGCGTCTGTTTCGCCGCCCTCGCGGGCCTGGCCCCGCTGCACGGCGAGCGGCTCGCGGCGCGGGGCGGAGGGCGCGGCGAGGTCGACTTCGACGCCTTCTACGAGACCTCGTCGTACGGAACCCGCGCCGTGGACGCGCTCGTCCGGGCCGTCGGCATCGACGTGGTCGTCAGCGGCAGCGACCGCCCCTACGCCACCCCCACCGTCCCCGACCTCGGCGCGGCCGCCGCCGTGCACGCCCTGCGCACCGCCAACCCCGCCCGCCTCCTGAAGGGAGCCACCCCATGACGGACCGGTCCACGGCATACCAGTCCCTGCCGGACCGCACGCTCGACAAGCGCGAACTCCAGGACCTCGTCGACGACCTCGCCACCCGCCCCGAACTCTGGCGCGAACAGGTCGCGTTCTCCGACGAGGAGCGGTACTACGCGTCGCTGTACCGCGACGAGTACGTCGACGTCTGGCTGCTGTGCTGGACCCGGCGCAACGACACCGGCTGGCACGACCACGACATCTCCTCCGGCGCGGTGGGCGTCGTACAGGGCTCGTTGACCGAGTCCAACCCGCGCATCGGCGGCAGCCATCTGTCCGTCACGGTCGGCGCGGGCGAGTCCTTCTGCTTCGGCCCCGAGCACATCCACCGTCTCACCGGTGCCACCGACGACGCGGTGTCGATCCACGCGTACTCGCCGCCGCTGTGGCGCCTGGGCCAGTACGACATCACCGAGGACGGCCTGATGCGCCGGATCTCCGTCTCGTACGCGGACGAGCTGCGGCCTCTGAACCTTCCCGCGGACAGCTCCGCCGCCTGATCAAGGGGCGGTATCGCGGCGGCGATGATCTGACGACGAATCGACCAAGGGTCGTTAAATCGATACTCAGGGTGAGTGTGCGTGTGCGTACGGTGAATGAGCGCCATAAGCACAACTCCTGAGGGAGCGTCATGCCCTCGAACCGCAGGGCCTTTCTGGCGGCGACCACCGCCTCCGTACTCACCACAGCCGCGCCGGCGTCGGCCGCCGCCGCACCCCGACCCCGGCCGACGACCGCCCGCACGGCGCTCGACGAACTCCTCGCGGGCAACCGGCGGTACGCCGCCGGACGGCCCCGTCATCCGCACGAGGGGCGCGCCCGGCGGCATGTCCTCGCCGCCGGGCAGCATCCGTTCGCGGTCGTCGTGGGCTGCATCGACTCCCGCGTCCCGCCCGAGCTGGTCTTCGACCAGGGGATCGGGGACCTGCTCTGCATAAGGACCGCCGGGCAGGTGCTGGACGAGGCGGTCCTCGGATCCATCCAGTACGGCGTGGCGGAGCTCGGCATTCCGCTGGTGCTGGTGCTGGGACACGAGCGCTGCGGGGCCGTCGCGGCGACGCTCGAACACCTCCGTACGGGGGCACCCGTACCCGGCCATCTCGCGCTCCTGGTCGACGAGATCATGCCCGCGGCGCTCCGTACCCGGGCGGTGCCCGGGGACTGGGCCGAACACACCATACGGGCGCACGCGGCCTGGGTTCGGGACGCGATCCGGGCGGACCCTGCCTTCACCCCGGCCCATGTGGCCGCCGCGAGGTTCGACCTCGACACCAGCCTGGTCGCCCTCCTCCCCTGAGCCCGCCCCACCCTCGGCGCGTTCCTTTCACCCTCGTACGCGAAGAAGTCGCACACTCTGATGAAGCACTCCCCCGCCCTCACCCGGGCGCTCTCCGTCCTGCCCTCCGCCGCCGACTTCCGTTCCATGGCCCGCGCCCCGCGCCGGGATCTCCTCTGCGGTCTGACCGTCGCCGTGGTCGCCCTCCCCCTCGCCCTCGGGTTCGGGGTCACCTCCGGACTGGGCGCCGCCTCCGGGCTGGTCACCGCGATCGTCGCGGGAGCGCTCGCCGCGCTGTTCGGAGGGTCCGCGAGACAGGTCAGCGGGCCCACCGGGGCGATGACCGTGGTCCTCGTGCCGATCGTCCACGAGTACGGCGCGAACGGGGTGCTGACGGTCGGTCTGATCGCGGGGGTGATGCTGCTGGGGCTCGCCTTCTCGCGGGCGGGGGCGGCCATGGCGTACGTCCCGGCGCCCGTGATCGCCGGGTTCACGGTCGGCATCGCCTGTGTGATCGCGCTGCAGCAGGTCCCGTCGGCGCTGGGGGTGCCGGTGCCGCACGGGGAGCAGGTCGCGGCCGTGGCGGCGCGGGCGGGAGAGGAGTTCGGGCGGAGCCCGCAGTGGGCGGCGCTCGCGCTGTCGCTGGGGGCCGCGGCGGTCATGCTCGCCGGGGCCCGCCTGCGGCCGGGCGTGCCGTTCTCGCTGGTCGCGGTGGCGGCGGCGACCGTCGTGGCGGAAGGACTCGGCCTGCACGTGACCCGCATCGGAAGCCTGCCCGCGTCCCTCCCCGCCCCCTCCCTCGCCTTCTTCGACGCCTCCCGCGTGCCCTCCCTGCTCGCACCTGCGGCCGCCGTCGCGGCACTCGCCGCCCTGGAGTCCCTGCTCTCCGCCTCTGTCGCGGACGGCATGCGGCCCGGCGAACGCCACGACCCCGGCAAGGAACTCTTCGGACAGGGCATCGCCAACCTCGCCGCCCCGCTCTTCGGCGGCGTACCGGCAACGGGAGCGATCGCCCGTACGGCGGTGAACGTCCGTACCGGCGCGGCCTCCCGGCTCGCCGCCCTCACCCATGCGGTGCTCCTCGCGGGGATCGTGGCGGCCGCGGCCCCACTGGTGGCCCGCATCCCGCTGGCCGCGCTCGCGGGCGTCCTGCTGGCCACCGCCGTAAGGATGGTGGAGACGGGCGCGGTACGGGCGATGGCCCGGGCGACCCGCGGGGACGCACTGGTCCTGGCGCTCACCGCGTGCGCGACGCTCGCCCTCGACCTGGTGCGGGCGGTGCTGCTGGGCCTCGCCGTGTCCGTGCTGCTCGCCCTGCGCGCGGCGGTACGGGGCAGCCGCCTCACGCCCGCCGCGACCGACGAGGGGCCGGGGTGCGCGGAGGTCACGTACCGCTTCGACGGACCGCTGCTGTTCGCCGCGGCCCACCGTTTCCGCAGCAGCCTCGCGGACGTGCACGGGGTGTCGGCGGTCGACCTGCGGCTGTCGGGTCTCACGGCCGTCGACGCGACCGGCGCGCTCGCGCTGAAGGACGCGGTCGGAGATCTGCGGGGCCGGGGCATCGAGGTCCGCATCACCGGGGTCGAACACGGTCACCGCAGGGTGCTGGAGTCGCTCGGGGTACTGGCCCCGGGGGTGCACAGCCCGAACAGGGGGGCTATCCCCAGTGCCACGGGGGCCACCGCCCCTTAACGTGAACACCATGACGGGTAGGCAAGCGGGCGGCGACGCCGAACTGAAGAAGGAACTCGACGCCACTCTGCACGCGCGCAGGGAGCTGGGCGAGGATTACGAGTCCGCGCTCGTCGAATCGTTCCTGGAGAAGGTCGAGCAGCGTCTCGACGGCGCGGTGGACCGCCGGGTGCGGCGGCAGCTGGCCGAGCAGCAGATGGTGGTGGCCCGCGGCGCACGTTCCCCGCGGGGGACGTCCGATTCGTGGGGCGAGCGCTTCGGTTTCGGGATCGTCTCGCTGGTGCTCGCGATCCCGCTGTCCGCGATCGGCGGCGCTTTCGCGAGCCTGACCGGCGTGCTGGTGGCCTGGGCCGGCATCGTGGGGATCAACGTGGTCCAGGCCGCGCGCGTCACCCCGGACTTCTTCGGCCGCCGCACGGGCAAGTCACAGGGCTCGGACTGGGACGAGTAACCCCGTTTTTGAAGCGACGAATGCCGTAACCACTAATTGAGGAACCACGACGGCGAGCAACCAGGTCCGCGAGAGCGGCGCCGGTTCAGGCGCAAAGACGCGAAAGGGCCCGGCACCTTCACAGGTGCCGGGCCCTTCCCACGTGTTGCGCGGGGACCGCCGCACCCCCCGTTACCGGGAGGGCGGGACGACGGCGGTCCCCGCGAGGGACGCGGGCCGGGTCAGGACCGGGCTTGCGCGTCCATGGCGTCCATGGAGGTCCGGGAGCCGCTCCGGAGGTCCTTGGCGCCGTTTTGGTGTCGGCCGAGGCGGGGAGCCGCTCCCGCCCTGCCGACACCCACCAATGTGCCGGACCCGTGTTAAGCGGGTGCTGCGCGGACGTGACGCGCTCGTACCACTTCCGCGAAGTTCCCTGCCGAAACGGCGGAAGATCCCTCTCAGGAGCGCCTCCGTGCCCGCTGCCCGGCTACTGCTTGGCGCCGCCCTTGGCGAGGAAGGACAGCAGGTCCTGGCGGCTGACGACGCCGGTGGGCTTGCCCTCGACGAGCACGATCGCCGCGTCGGCATTGCCGAGAACGGACATCAGGTCGCCGACCGGTTCGCCGGAACCGACCTGCGGCAGCGGCGCCGACATGTGCTTCTCCAGCGGGTCCTGCAGCGAGGCCCGCTGGGTGAACAGCGCGTCCAGCAGCTCCCGTTCGACGACCGAGCCGACGACCTCGGCGGCCATCACGTCCGGGTGACCGGCGCCGGGCTTGACGATCGGCATCTGCGAGACGCCGTACTCGCGCAGCACCTCGATGGCCTGACCGACCGTCTCGTCCGGGTGCATGTGGACGAGCGAGGGGATGGTGCCGCCCGCCTTGTCGTTGAGCACGTCACCGACGCGCGCGCTCGGGCCCGAGTCCTCCAGGAAGCCGTAGTCGGCCATCCACTCGTCGTTGAAGATCTTGCTGAGGTACCCGCGCCCGCTGTCGGGAAGGAGGACGACCACGACGTCGTCCGGGCCCAGCCGCTCCGCGACCCGCAGCGCGGCGACGACGGCCATCCCGCAGGAGCCGCCCACGAGCAGCCCCTCTTCCTTCGCGAGCCGACGGGTCATCTGGAACGAGTCCTTGTCGGACACGGCCACGATCTCGTCCGCGAGGGTCCGGTCGTACGCCGTCGGCCAGAAGTCCTCACCGACGCCCTCGACGAGGTACGGCCGCCCGGACCCGCCGGAGTACACGGACCCCTCGGGGTCGGCCCCGATGATCTGGACCTTGCCGTCGCTGACGTCCTTCAGGTAGCGCCCGGTCCCGGAGATGGTGCCGCCGGTCCCCACACCCGCCACGAAATGGGTGATCTTCCCCTCCGTCTGCTCCCACAGCTCGGGGCCGGTGGAGTGATAGTGCGAGAGGGGGTTGTTCGGGTTGGAGTACTGGTCGGGCTTCCAGGCGCCGGGCGTCTCGCGCACCAGCCGGTCGGAGACGTTGTAGTACGAGTCCGGGTGCTCCGGGTCCACGGCCGTCGGGCAGACGACGACTTCGGCCCCGTACGCCCGCAGCACATTGATCTTGTCGGTGCTCACCTTGTCGGGGCACACGAAGATGCACTTGTACCCCTTCTGCTGCGCCACGATGGCCAGCCCGACGCCGGTGTTTCCGCTGGTCGGCTCGACGATCGTGCCGCCGGGCTTGAGGGCGCCGCTCTCCTCCGCGGCCTCGATCATGCGCAGGGCGATACGGTCCTTCACGGACCCGCCGGGGTTGAAGTACTCAACCTTCGCCAGGACGGTCGCCTGGATGCCCGCGGTCACGTTGTTGAGCCTCACCAGCGGGGTGTTGCCGACGAGGCTGATCATCGAGTCGTGGAATTGCACCGTTGTCTCCGGAGCTGCGATTTAACAGGAATGGTCCCGTCAGCCTAAGGCCCTGGGTGACGGTTCACTCGCCGTTGAGATTGGCCGACCCGCTCCGCGGGGCAAGCAGTGGTTGTACGGCTACGAGGAGGTGGCGGCGACGCATGTCGAGCTTGTCGAGGGCGAGGGTGGCACGGCGGATCGCGGCGGGCGCGGCGTACGGCGGCGGCGGGATCGGGCTGGTCGGCGCCGCGGCGGTCGGTGTGGTGCTGGCCGAGGTGCAGCTGGCGAAGCGTCATGTGGGCAACGGGGACAGCCATGCGCCCCGCGCGGACGGTCTGTACGGCTATGCGTACGCGGCGCAGGACGGTCCGCCGCTGCGGCTGACCATGCTCGGTGACTCCACCGCGGCCGGGCAGGGCGTGCACCGGGCCCGCCAGACGCCGGGCGCGCTGATCGCCTCCGGGCTCGCGGCGGTCGCCGAGCGCCCGGTGGAACTCTGCAATGTCGCGTTGCCCGGCGCCCAGTCCGACGACCTCGACCGGCAGGTGGCGCTGGCCCTCTCGGACACCTCCCGGGTGCCCGACGTCTGCGTGATCATGATCGGCGCCAACGATGTCACCCGCCGGATGCCGCCGACCCGGTCGGTCCGTCATCTGTCGGCGGCGGTGAGACGCCTGCGTACGGCCGGGGCGGAGGTCGTGGTCGGCACCTGTCCCGACCTGGGCACGGTCGAACAGGTCCAGCAGCCGCTGCGCTGGCTGGCGCGCCGCGCGTCCCGTCAGCTCGCCGCCGCCCAGACGATCGGTACGGTCGAACAGGGCGGCCGTACGGTGTCACTGGGCGACCTGCTGGGCCCGGAGTTCGAGGCGAACCCGCGCGAGCTGTTCGGCCCCGACAACTACCACCCCTCGGCGGAGGGCTACGCGACGGCGGCGATGGCCCTGCTCCCCACCGTCTGCGCGGGCCTGGGCCTCTGGCCGGCGGAGGAAGAGCGCCCGGACGTCTCCCGTCGCGAGGGCTTCCTGCCGGTGGCGCGGGCCGCCGCGGAGGCCGCCTCCGAGGCCGGCACCGAGGTCACGGCCGCCATGCCCACCGGCCCGCGGGGCCCCTGGGCCCTCCTCAAACGCCGCCGACGCCGCCGCGTCCCGGAAACAGACCCGGCCCCGGCCCCCACACCATCCACCTGAGCTTGAAATCCACCTGAGCTTGAACGGCCTCGTCCTCGAACGCCGGACGGGCCGGGAGTCTCCAGGGGCGCGGGGCTGTGACATCGTGCGGCTCCGCCGCGTGGGCGCGACCGGCCCGGGCGAAAAAGCAAGCGCTTAGAAAAGTGCGGCCGGAGTCACACGGCCGGAGCGGTGACCTGGGCGGTACGGGCGGGTAACTTCCCAAGCAGCCAGGCCCTTCCACCCCATAGCGCCAATGGAGCCGTTGATGCCCGAAGCCGTGATCGTCTCAGCCGCCCGCTCCCCGATCGGCCGCGCCTTCAAGGGCTCTTTGAAGGACGTACGCGCCGACGACCTCACCGCCACCATCATCCAGACCGCCCTCGCCAAGGTCCCCGAACTGGACCCCAAGGACATCGACGACCTGATGCTCGGCTGCGGCCTCCCCGGCGGCGAGCAGGGCAACAACCTCGGCCGCATCGTCGCCGTACAGATGGGCATGGACCACCTCCCCGGCTGCACCATCACCCGTTACTGTTCCTCCTCCCTCCAGACCACCCGCATGGCCCTGCACGCCATCAAGGCCGGCGAGGGCGATGTCTTCATCTCGGCCGGCGTCGAGATGGTCTCCCGCTTCACCAAGGGCAACTCCGACTCCCTCCCCGACACGCGCAACCCCTTCTTCGCCGAGGCGGAGGCCCGCACCGAGGCCGTGGCCCAGAGCGAGGGCTCCACCTGGCACGACCCGCGCGAGGACGGCCTCGTCCCCGACGCGTACATCGCGATGGGCCAGACCGCCGAGAACCTCGCCCGCATCAAGGGCGTCACCCGCCAGGACATGGACGAGTTCGGCGTCCGCTCCCAGAACCTCGCCGAGGAAGCCATCAAGAACGGCTTCTGGGAGCGCGAGATCACCCCGATCACCACCCCCGACGGGACGGTCGTCAGCAAGGACGACGGTCCGCGCGCGGGCGTGACGCTGGAGGGTGTCCAGGGTCTGAAGCCCGTCTTCCGCCCCGACGGCATGGTCACGGCCGCCAACTGCTGCCCCCTCAACGACGGCGCCGCCGCCCTCGTGATCATGTCCGACACGAAGGCCCGCGAGCTCGGCCTCACCCCGCTCGCCCGGATCGTCTCGACCGGCGTCACCGGCCTCTCCCCCGAGATCATGGGCCTCGGCCCGGTGGAGGCCAGCAAGCAGGCGCTCCGGCGCGCCGGCCTGAGCGTCGACGACATCGACCTCTTCGAGATCAACGAGGCCTTCGCCGCCCAGGTGATCCCCTCCTACCGCGACCTGAACATCCCGCTGGACAAGCTGAACGTGAACGGCGGCGCCATCGCCGTCGGCCACCCCTTCGGCATGACCGGCGCCCGCATCACCGGCACGCTCATCAACTCCCTCCAGTTCCACGACAAGCAGTTCGGTCTGGAGACGATGTGCGTCGGCGGCGGCCAGGGCATGGCGATGGTCATCGAGCGCCTCAGCTGAACCCGTTCCCGTAACGGCGACTGAACCCGGCGTGACCGGATCGGCCCGGAGCCCCGTACCCACCAGGGCTCTGGGCCGATTTGTGATCCAATCCCCCCCAAGATGTGACCTATCTCCCCCTGGAGAGCGATTTACGCAGGTCAGAGGCGTTACGCAACTAAACCTCAGGCATAAAGTCCTGTCCATTTTGTGACGTTACGCACTGACAGCTCGATGGTCCACCCTTCAAGCTGATGTAGGAAGTCGGGGGCCGACTTGGAACTGGGAGTACGTCAGTGAGCGCCATGCCGATTGCTTTGCTGCTCACCACCGCCGCGACCGCGGTCGTGGGCGTCGCCGTTCTGCGCATCCTGCGGGGTCTGCGCCGGCAGGTCGCGGCCCTGCACGCCGAACTCGCCGAGAGCAGGGCCACCGCCGCGCGCGGCCTCGTACCGGCCGCGCGCTCAGCCGCGGACGCGGACGAGATACGCGCTGCCGTGGCCGAGGCGCTCGCCGAGGAGCGGGAGCAGGAGCTCGCCGAGGCACGGGCGTTCTGGGCCGCCCAGGAGGCACGTGACGCCTCGGACGCGCCCTCGCTGCTCGGGCTGCCCGACAGCGAACTGTTCCTGCCCCGCCACTCGGACTTCGCGGGCCTGGAGCCCCTGGAACCGGTGACCGAGGCCGGCCTCGACGCCGACGAGTACTTCCCCAAGGACTTCGTGCAGGGAGGCACCACCAGCGACTCGCCCGAACTGGCCGCCGCCCGCCGCCGCCACCCCTCGCACCCCGACTTCGTACCGGTCCAGTCACCCGTCGTGAACGACCACGAACGCACGGTCGCCTGCCTGGAGGAGCTCGCCGAGTCCCGCACGGAGCTGGCCGATGTCCGCCCCGGCCCCCTCGGCACCCTCGACGTCTACGTCTTCGCCGACGGTACGACCCTGTGCATGACCCCCGGCCACCGCGAAACCGCCGAGCGGCTGTCCGCGGCCCTCGCCGCAGGCGAAAGCCCGGTCCTCCTGGGCGGCTCCGGCATCTCCGGCGCCTACGCCCTGACCTTCGCCTGCGGCGAGGAGAGCATCTACGTCCTGGCGGACCGGGTCATAGCGTCACTGTAGAAACACACTCAGTGGGAGCGCCCCGTAAGGGGCGCGCGGGCTGTCACCTGGCGGCTCCGCCGCGACCTGTGCGGCTCCGCCGCGACCTGTGCGGCTCCGCCGCGCGGGCGCGAGCAACCCCGGACGGCCGGCAGTCGGCGGACCCGCCGTCACACCCCCGCCCTCTTCTGCGCTTCCTCCACAAGACCCACAGCCTCCGCGAGCTGTCCCTCGTCCCGCAGCACGAGCGCCAAGTCATGCCCCGCGACGGTGATTTGATCGGCGGCGGCGAACATCCCCGCGTCAGGCATCTCATGAGGCTCCCCGGACGGGTCCTCCAGCCGCTGGGCACGCAGTGCCAACTCCCTGGCCAGCCCCAGCGCCTCGGCGGCGGCCCCCCGTTGCAGCCGGCTCTGCGGAGCGGCCCGCAACCGGTCGGCGAAGTGGTCCACGGCTCGCGTCAACGGCGTCGTATCAAGCACGCCGCGAGACTACGCGCCGCGACGGGACTGTTGCCAACAACCCAACCCTCAGGCACGGTGGCGTGAAGGACCGGCTTACATCCCCATTGCGTCCGGAGGCGCCGATGTCCCAAGTGTTCTCCCAGGAGACCCATCGCAATCTGCTCGCCCGCATCCCCCACTGCACCGGTCGTGAAGTCTCCGACTGGCTGCGCACCGTCGACGAAGGCCCCGCCCTCTTCCGCTTCGAGGAGAAGGTCAGCTGGCTCCGCGCCGAGCACGACCTCGCGTACGGCCACGCCAAGGCGATCATTCACGAGTACGACTTGAGGAGGGCCGCGCGCAAACTGCTCTGAGCGCGCACCACCGAGACCGGACGACCAGGCATCCGAACGAAGCGTTCGAACGAATCATGCGGTGAAGCATGCGAATGAAGCATGCGAACGACGAAGGGCCCGCGAACCGGTGGTTCGCGGGCCCTTCAGACGTTACCGCTCGGCTGCTCGCTAGTCGTTGCTACTGAAGATGGCGACCAGTCGCAGCATCTCGACGTAGATCCACACGAGGGTCATGGTCAGACCGAACGCGGCCAGCCAGGCCTCCTCCTTCGGCGCGCCGTACGCGACGCCGTCCTCGATCTGCTTGAAGTCGAGGGTCAGGAAGAACGCGCCGATCAGGATCGCCAGGATGCCGACGATCGCGCCCAGCGGGCCCATGCTGCGCAGTCCGCCGTCCTCGGCGACGCCGAAGGCGACAAGCAGCAGGTTGACCGCCATGACGACCACGAAGGCGATGGCGATGGACATACCGATGCGCGCGTACCGCGCGGTCACGCGAATCCAGCCCGCCTTGTAGACGAGGAGGGTCGCGCCGGAGACCGCCATGGTGCCGAGCACCGCCTGGAACGGCGCGCCGTTCCACCGGCTGTTGTAGATCTCGCTGATGACCCCGAGGAAGACGCCCTCGAAGGCGGCGTAACCGAGGATCAGCGCGGGCGAGACCGTGCGCTTGAAGGACTGCACCATGGCCAGCACGAACGCGACCAGGCCGGAGGCGGCCGCGAGTCCGTAACTCGTGTTGGACACCGGAAGCAGCGCCCAGGCCAGGATGGCGCCGACGGTGACGGTGCCGAGCGTCATGGCCGAGCGCATGACGACGTCGTCCATCGTCATCCGGCCGGTGGAGGCCGGGGCCTGCGGCGGGGCGCCCTGCAGGTCCTGCTGGGCGTAAGGGTTCTGCGCGTAGGGGTTGCCGCCCTGCTGGGCGTACGGGTTGGCCTGCGTGCCGACAGCGGGTCCCCCGGCCTGCGGCGCCGCGTTGAATCCCGCGTAGCCGTTGTCGCGGCTGAACCCCCGTCGCGAGAAGACCGGGTTGCTGCTCCTCATTTCGCTCCTCCATGGCCATGGTGCATGGCCTTGGCCTCAAGAGTAATAGGTAGGCAAAGGGTTGACCCTAGTGCTTGGGGAGGATCTTTCCCTCGCCCTGCCAAGGTACGCGTGTGTCCCATGACCTGCGAGCACTGGTACCAAGCCGTGACAGGGCCCTTAGGCCGTGCTTAGCCCGTCCGTGACGTCCGTGAGTCCGCGACCGGCTCTTCGCCCCGTCTCGGTCCAGGTCTCAGTCCAGGGGAAACCCGGTGTACCCCTCGGCGAGGTCCGTCTCGGCCGCCCGGGACCCGGCGACCCTGCGCAGCCGGGCCAGTTGGAGGCGGTCCTCGAAGGAGGTGGCGTCGGGGGCGCGGTGCAGCAGGGTCGTCATGTCGTACGAGAACCGCTCGGCCTGCCAGACGCGGCGCAGACAGGTCTCGGAATACGCGTCGAGGCGTTCCGCCGATCCGGTCTCCTCCAGGTGGACGAGCGCGCGGGCGAAGGTGACGACGTCTCCGACGGCGAGGTTGAGTCCCTTGGCGCCGGTCGGCGGGACGATGTGGGCGGCGTCCCCGGCGAGGAAGAGCCGCCCGTGCCGCATGGGTTCATGGACGTAGCTGCGCATGGGGGTGACGGACTTGGAGGTGATGGGTCCGCGCTCCAGCCGCCAGTCGTCGGCGGTCTCGAAGCGCCGCTCCAGCTCGTCCCAGATCTCCTCGTCCGCCCACGCCTCGGCGTCCGTGCCCTCGGGCACCTGGAGGTAGAGCCGGGAGACGAAGGATCCGATAGGGAGCGAAGCGACTTCCTTGGAAGGGTGGTGGCGGGTGACGGGCGGGCGCATGCTGAGCAGGGCGAAGCCGCGGTCGTGGTGGGCGTAGACCAGTTCGTCGTGGGAGGGCGGCACATCGGCGAGGATGCCGAGCCAGCCGAAGGGGTACGTCCGTTCGAAGACGCGGGAGAGTTCGGCGGGTACCGCCTTCCGGGCGACCCCCCAGAAGCCGTCGCAGCCGACGACGTAATCGCACTCGAGTATGTCCTCGCGCCCGTCGTGGCGGAAGCGGACGCGCGGCCGTTCACTCTCCGCCCCCTCCACGGCCAGCGCCTCGGCCTCGAAGAGCAGCGGTCCGCCCTCCCCCAGCTGGAGCGCGATGAGGTCCTTGCAGACCTCGGTCTGGGCGTACACCATCACGGAGCTGCCGCCGGTGAGGGCGGGGAAGTCGACCCGGTGCCGCTCCCGTTCGAACCGCAGCTCGATCCCGTCGTGCCGCAGCCCTTCCCGGTCCATCCGCTCCCCGGCCCCGGCGGCCCGCAGCACGTCCACCGTCCCCTGCTCCAGGATTCCGGCGCGCTGCCGCTGCTCCACGTACGCCCGGTCGCGACTCTCCAGCACCACGGAGCCGATCCCCGCGTTGCGCAGCAGCCGCGCCAGCAGCAGACCGGCCGGCCCGGCTCCGATGATCCCGACGGTGGTACGCATCCGGCACGCCCCTTCGCGTTCCGCTCAAGTCTGTTCGTCTGGTGAAATTTGCTTCACCAATTCCTGACGGGAGTCTCCGACCGCACGCGCTTGCTGTCAACGGTTCGCGATGGAGTCGTCAGAGGCGTCCATGGCGTCCATCGACGAGAAACGCCCATGAGGGATGTAAGGGACAGAAGTGTCGGAGGTGCCCGGAACCGGACTTGAACCGGTACGCCCGCGAGGGGCAGCGAGGTTTAAGCTCGCCGTGTCTGCATTCCACCATCCGGGCAGGCCATGGGCTCCGCATCGAGGTTCCGAGCCTATCGGGGCGCATCCCTCGAACAACGAACGGGCGAACCGATGTTGTCTTATTTTATTGACGTCTGAGGGTGCATCAGCCCTCGGTACGGGCCATCCGCACTTGCCAATAGCCTTTCGGGCGGCGAGAGCCCGCGTATACGGAATGACGGAATTTCACCGCCCGAACGGACGCACTCCCTCAAGTCGTACCCCGACGCCACTCAGGGAGCGCCCTCATCCCCAGGTATGAGACGGCCGTTCGCGGTCCGACCCCAGGCTGCCCCCGGAACCGGAACAGCGGCTGACTACACAGCGCCGAACACCCGCGACGATGGGACACGTCCCCAAAAAACGCCGTCGTCCCGACAGGAGCACCCTCCCGTGACCAGCACACCCCTAGCCGACCGGGCCACCACGGTGGCCGCCCGCGCCACGGAACTGTCGAAGGTCTACGGACAGGGCGAGACCCAGGTGGTCGCCCTCGACCAGGTCTCCGTCGACTTCCGGCAGGCCGAGTTCACCGCGATCATGGGCCCGTCGGGGTCCGGCAAGTCCACGCTGATGCACTGCGTGGCGGGCCTCGACACCTTCTCCTCCGGCTCCGTGCGCATCGGCGAGACCGAGCTGGGCTCCCTCAAGGACAAGCAGCTCACCAAGCTGCGCCGGGACAAGATCGGCTTCATCTTCCAGGCGTTCAACCTGCTGCCGACGCTGACGGCCCTGGAGAACATCACCCTTCCGATGGACATCGCGGGCCGCAAGCCCGACCGGGAGTGGCTCGACAAGGTCATCACGATGATCGGCCTCGCCGACCGCCTCAGCCACCGGCCCTCCCAGCTCTCCGGCGGCCAGCAGCAGCGCGTCGCCGTCGCCCGCGCCCTCGCCTCCCGGCCCGACATCATCTTCGGCGACGAGCCGACCGGAAACCTCGACTCACGCTCCGGCGCGGAGGTGCTGGGCTTCCTGCGCAACTCCGTACGGGAGTTGGGGCAGACCGTGGTGATGGTGACCCACGACCCGGTGGCGGCGGCGTACGCGGACCGGGTCGTCTTCCTCGCGGACGGACGGATCGTGGACGAGGTGCACGGGCCGACGGCGGACTCCGTCCTGGACCGCATGAAGCAGTTCGACGCCAAGGGCCGCACCAGCTGAGGCAGAGGCAACTCGCCCCCGCCGCCTCCCGAACCCGGAGGCCGCGCGACCAGCCCCCACCCGCCGACAACCTCACCCTCCTGGACTGAGAAAACCCCATGTTCCGTACCGCCTTGCGCAACGTGCTCGCGCACAAGGCCAGGCTCCTGATGACCGTGCTCGCCGTGATGCTCGGCGTGGCGTTCGTCTCGGGAACCCTGGTCTTCACCAACACCATCTCGGACGCCTACCAGAAGAGTTCCGCCAAGGGCTTCGACCAGGTCGACGTCGCCATCCAGCCCGAGAGCCAGGAAGACAAGGGCGACACGGTCGGCAAGGAGCAGAAGCTCACGCAGGCACTGCTCGCCAAAGCCGCCAAGGTCCCCGGCGCCGGCACCACCGTCGGTGTCGTGAACGGCTTCACCGCCATAGCCGACAAGAACGGCAAGCTCGTCGGCGGCGGCTTCCAGTCGCAAGGCGGCAACTACTGGGGCAGCAAGGACGCCCGCTACCCGCTGACCAGCGGGCACGCGCCCAAGGGCAAGAACGAGGTCGCGATCGACTCGGAGACCGCGAAGCGCGCGGGCTACAAGGTCGGCGACACCGTACGGCTGTCCGTCGACGGCCCCGTCCTCACCCCCACCGTCGTCGGCATCTTCACCACCGACGACGGCAACGTCGCCGCCGGCGGCAGCCTCGCCCTCTTCGACACGGCGACCGCGCAGCGGTTCTTCCACCGGGTCGGCGAGTACGACGAGATCGATGTGAAGGCGGCCTCCGGCACCAGCCAGACCGCCCTGCGCGGCGCCCTCGACCAGGTCGTCCCGAAGAACGTCGCCTCCACCATCACCGGCAAGCAGCTCGCCGACGACCAGGCGAGCGCGATCGCCTCCGCGATGAGCGGCATGAAGACCGGCCTGCTGGTCTTCGCGGGCATCGCGCTGTTCGTCGGTACGTTCATCATCGCCAACACCTTCACCATGCTGGTCGCCCAGCGCACCAGGGAACTCGCCCTGCTGCGCGCCGTCGGCGCCTCCCGCCGCCAGGTCACCCGGTCCGTGCTCGTCGAGGCCTTCGTCGTCGGCGCGGTCGCGGCGGTGACGGGTCTGGTCGCGGGCATCGGCATCGGCGCGGGCATGCGCTCGCTGATGGGCTCGCTCGGCGCGACCGTCCCGGACGGCCCGCTGATCATCTCCCCCGGCACGGTCGCCACGGCCCTGCTCGTCGGCATCCTCATCACCATGCTCGCCGCCTGGCTGCCCGGCCGCCGCGCCGCGAGGATCCCGCCGGTCGCCGCGATGAGCAGCGTGCACGCACAGGCCACGACGAAGACCCTGGTCGTACGGAACACGATCGGCGCCGTGTTCGCCGCGGCCGGTGTCGCCGTCGTCCTGTACGCGACGACCATGAGCGGCTCGGACGGCCAGGCCCCGATGGGCCTCGGCGCGGTCCTGCTCATCATCGGCGTCTTCGTCCTGACCCCGCTGCTCTCCCGCCCCCTGATCGCGGCCGCGGCCCCGGTGCTCCGCGTCTTCGGGGTCTCCGGCAAGCTGGCCCGCCAGAACTCGGTGCGCAGCCCGCGCCGTACGGCCGCCACCGCCTCCGCCCTGATGATCGGACTCACCCTGATCACCGGGATGACGGTGATGGCGGGCAGCCTGCAGAAGTCGATCGACAAGATGGCCAGCTCCGCGATCAAGGCGGACTACGTCGTGTCGATGGCGAACCGCAGCCCCCTCTCCCCTGAGGTCGAGAAGACCCTCGCAGGCCTCGACTCGGTCACCGACACCAGCTCCCTGCGCAACGCGCCCTCACGCATCGACGGCACGACCGAGTACCTGACGGGCGTCAACGGCAAGTCCATCGCCAAGCTCACCGACCTCACACTCGACGAGGGCGCCTTCAAGGTCGGCGGCACCCAGGTCGTCGTCGACGACGACACCGCCAAGTCGCACGGCTGGAAGGCCGGTTCGGACTTCACGGTCTCGTACGAGGACGGCAAGAAGCAGCACCTCACCGTCGCCGGGGTCTACCAGGGCAACGAGATGATCAACGGCATCATGCTCGACAACGCGACCCTCTCGCCGCACCAGACCGACGCCTCCGACATGCAGGTCATGCTGAAGACGTCCAGCGGCACGTCCGACGCGACCAAGAACAAACTGGAGAAGGCCCTCGGCAACAACCCGGCCATCCAGGTCCAGGACAAGAAGGACATCTCCAACGGCATCGCGGCGATGTTCACCCTCATCCTGAACATGCTCTACGGCCTGCTCGCGATGGCGGTCATCGTCGCCGTCCTCGGTGTCATCAACACCCTGGCCATGTCGGTCTTCGAGCGTTCCCAGGAGATCGGGATGCTCCGCGCGATCGGCCTCGACCGCAAGGGCATCAAGCGGATGGTCCGACTGGAGTCCCTGGTCATCTCGCTCTTCGGCGGCGTGCTCGGCATCGGCCTGGGCGTGTTCTTCGGCTGGGCGGCCGGCGAACTCATCGGCAGCAAGATGTCGACGTACGAACTGGTCCTGCCCTGGGCCCGGATGGCCCTCTTCCTGCTCCTCGCGGGGACGGTCGGCGTACTGGCCGCGCTGTGGCCGGCCCGCCGGGCGGCCCGTCTGAACATGCTGACGGCGATCAAGTCGGAGTAGCCGGGGACGGGAGTAGCCGGGGACCGGTTACGTGAGCCGGTGCGCCGAGGGCCACGGTGTATGGCCCGGGGAATGTGACACTCGCGCGGAGAGTGTCACATTCCCACGGTCGCCTACCCGGCCGCAGCGGACGCGCCAACTGCGTCCGGACCGGAACGGGGCCCCGGTCGTCGGCGGGCCGCTGTCAGCGGGCGGGGTTCCAGGTCCTGGCCCGCAGCGGCATCCCGGAGGCCCCCGAGGTCCCCGGGGTCCGGACCGCCAGCACCTGGTTGACGCCGATGCGGTTGCGTTCGAAGGCGACCGCGGAGGCCGCCATGTAGAGGCGCCAGACGCGGGCGCGACCCGGGCTGGTGAGCGCTACGGCCCGCGCCCACTGCGCCTCCAGGTGGGTGACCCAGCTGCGGAGGGTGAGGGCGTAGTGCTCGCGGATCGACTCGACGTCACGGACCTCGAACCCGGCGCGTTCGAGCTGCGTGACGGTGGTGCCGACGGGCGCGAGCTCGCCGTCGGGGAAGACGTACGCGTCGATGAACTCGTCGACGGCGTAGGCCGATTCATCCCGTTGGGGCCGCCGCCCGATCTGATGATTCAGCAACCGCCCACCGGGCTTCAGAAGGTGGTGGAGCACCTCGGCATACTCCAGGTAGCGCTCGGCGCCCACGTGTTCGGCCATGCCGATGGAGGAGATCGCGTCGTACGGCCCGTCCTCGACGTCCCGGTAGTCCTGCACCCGGATCTCCACCCGGTCGGTCAGCCCCTCGTCCGCGACCCGCTTACGGGCGTACGCGGCCTGCTCGTGCGACAGCGTGACCCCGACGACGCTGACGCCGTGCTCGCGGGCGGCGTGAATCGCCATCGAGCCCCAGCCGCAGCCGATGTCGAGAAGCCGCTGCCCCGGCCTCAGGGCGAGTTTCTGGGAGATGAGTTCGAGCTTGTCGCGCTGGGCGTCCTCGAGGGTGCCGCCGTCCTGCCAGTAGGCGCACGAGTAGACCATCGAGGGCCCGAGGACGATCTCGTAGAAGTCGTTCCCCACGTCGTAGTGGTGGGTGATGGCGCTCTGGTCGCTGCGCTTGGTGTGGAGGCGGCGGCGGCGCCTGCGTGCCTCTTCCTGGGGCGGGGCGGGCGGCAGCGGGAGGCCGCCCATCTTCACCAGGCCGCGCACGGCGGCCCGTACCTGCGGGTCGCGCAGGGACTCCGCGACCCCTCGGGCGTCCTCCCCCCGTTCCCACACCAATCCCGACATCAGGTCGAGGGCGGTGTAAAGGTCGCCCTCCACTCCGAGGTCCCCGGCGACCCAGGCCCGGGCGAGGCCCACTTCGCCCGGTTTCCACAGCAGTCGGCGTACGGCGCGCCGGTTGTGCACGACGAGGGCGGGGGCGTTGGGAGGGCCGGCTTCCGAACCGTCCCAGGCGCGGATGCGCAGCGGGAGCGGGGCCCCCAGCAACTGTTCGACAAGGCTCTTCAGCCGCGGCGCGGCGTCCTGCATGGCGTACACCTCCGAGACAACACTCCCGAACGCTCCAACACCACGTAAACACCAACTGGCCTCGTGCGCAGTCCCCCTTCCGCGTTACAGCTGGGCAAAATGCCTGTACCCGCCATGTTTTTTCGCGCGCGGGTCCGCATCTTCAGGCCGACGCGGGGGTCCAGGGGGCGAGGAGCCCTGGGTGGCCCCGAACACCGAAGGGACCCCCCGCACCACGGATGGCGGAAGGCCCCTTCGGGACGGGCGGGTGACCGGAGGTCAGGAGGCCTTGGCCTTCTCCTCGGTCTTGGCGACGGAAGCCGGGGCGGCGGCGGCCGGCGCCGGCTTGGCGGCCTCGTAGAACTCCTCGCGAGGAGTCTCGATGGCACCGAGCGAGACGACCTCACGCTTGAGGAACATCGCGAGCGTCCAGTCCGCGAAGACGCGGATCTTCCGGTTCCAGGTCGGCATGGCCAGACCGTGGTAGCCACGGTGCATGTACCAGGCGAGACGACCCTTGACCTTGATCTTCGTCTTGCCCATGACGATCATCGCGACGCCCTTGTGCAGGCCGAGACCCGCGACAGCGCCCTTGTTGGCGTGCGAGTACTCCTTCTGCGGGAAGCCCCGCATACCGGAGACCACGTTGTCGCCGAGGACCTTCGCCTGACGCAGCGCGTGCTGCGCGTTCGGCGGGCACCAGGCGTTCTCGACACCGGCCTTGCGGGCGGCGACGTCCGGCACCTGGGCGTTGTCGCCGGCGGCCCAGATGTAGTCCGTGCCCTGCACCTGGAGGGTGGTCTGGGTGTCCACGTGACCGCGCGGGCCGAGCGGCAGGCCGAAGCGGGAGAGGACGGGGTTCGGCTTGACGCCGGCCGTCCACACGATCGTGTTGGAGTCGACCTCGAGGCCGTTCTTCAGAACGACGTGGCCGTCGACGCAGGAGTCCATGGACGTGGAGAGGTAGATCTCCACCCCGCGGCTCTCCAGGTGCTCCTTGCCGTACTGGCCGAGCTTGGGGCCGACCTCGGGAAGGATCTTGTCCGCGGCGTCTACGAGGACGAACCGCATGTCCTCGCGGGAGACGTTGGTGTAGTCCTTCGCCGCGTCGCGGGCCATGTCCTCGACCTCGCCGATGGTCTCCGCACCCGCGAAACCACCGCCGACGAAGACGAAGGTGAGCGCCTTGCGGCGGATGTCCTCGTTGGTCGTCGAGTCGGCCTTGTCGAGCTGCTCAAGGACGTGGTTGCGCAGACCGATGGCCTCCTCGATGCCCTTCATGCCGATGCCCTGTTCGGCGAGGCCGGGGATCGGGAAGGTGCGGGAGACCGCGCCCATCGCGATGACGAGGTAGTCGAAAGGCAGCTCGTACGCCTCGCCCACGAGGGGGGCGACCGTGGCGACCTTGCGGTCCTGGTCGATGGTGGTGACCCGACCGGTGAGGACCTCCGCCTTCGGCAGGACGCGTCGCAGCGGGACGACGACGTGCCGAGGGGAGATGCTGCCGGCGGCGGCTTCGGGGAGGAAGGGCTGGTAGGTCATGTACGACCGGGGGTCGACGACCGTGACGGTCGCCTCGCCGTAGCGCATCTTCTTGAGAATGCGCCGAGCTGCGTACAGGCCTACGTACCCACCGCCTACTACGAGGATCCTGGGACGCTCCGTGGTGCTCATGCCATCGAGTATCCACCCGCCCCTAGAGGGTCGCTCGTGCGCCCCTTCACAAGCTTGGGCATGCCCTCTGCTACACTGCGCGGCCCACGTGCCCCAGGTCATGGCGGCGGAGGGGAACCACCGTGTACTGCGTACCGCTGTCAACACCCTGTGAGCTGCCGCTCCCGGCGCCCAAAGGGGTCGAACCGCCCCTCCGCTTCACCCGCCGGAAACACTCCCGGAACGCTCCGCCGAGCACGCTCCCAAGCCCGGTGAGCCCCCCGAGAGCACCCGAGCGGCCCAGCCGCCCCTCGACAGGGTCCAATTCCTTGTGAAGAACTTCACGAAGTTTTCCGGCGGCGTGTCGCCGAGAGGGTCCGGATGGCCCTCTGGGCGCGCTCATACGTTATCCGACCTGCTCAGGAGAGGCTACCAGTGGGTAGCAAAGTCTCGTCGGAGCTGCCACGCGGGAGCCCCACACGCCCTGCCGGGACGCACAGGACTCACGCGACTCACGCGACTCACGCGACTCACGCGATGGACCACGCGATCCCGTCGAGGATGTCGTGCTCGCTCACCACGACCTCCTCCGCGCCGATCCGCTCCATGATCGAGAGCAGTACGAGGGCCCCGGCGGCGATGACGTCCACACGCCCCGGGTGCATCGAGGGGATCGCGGCCCGCTCGGCGTGGGTGGAGGCCAGCAGCGACTCGGTGATCTCACGGACCTTCTCGTACGGGACACGCGAGTGGTGGATGGCGGCCGAGTCGTACTCGGGGAGGTTCTGCGCGATGGCCGAGACCGTGGTGACCGAACCGGCGAGGCCGACGAGGGTATGGGCCTCGCGCAGGGGGACCGTCTGCTCGGCGAGGTCGAGGGCCGCCTCGATGTCGGCGCGGACGACGTCGATCTCAGCGGGGGTCGGGGGGTCGCTCACCACCCCGTCGTGCACCAGGTGCCGCTCGGTCATCCGTACACAGCCGATGTCCACGGAACGGGCGGCGCGTACGTGGTCGTCGCCGACGACGAGTTCGGTGGACCCGCCGCCGATGTCCACGACCAGATACGGCTTGGCGAGGTCGTCCCGGCCCGTCAGTTCCTTGGTCGCCCCCGTGAAGGAGAACTCGGCCTCCTGGTCGCCGGTGATGACCTCGGGCTCGACACCCAGGATGTCCAGCACACCGCGGACGAACTCGTCCCGGTTCTCGGCGTCGCGCGAGGCGGAGGTCGCCACGAAGCGCAGCCGCTCCGCGCCGCGCTCCTTGATGATCGCCGCGTACTCGCGGCAGGCCGCGAAGGTGCGGTCCAGCGCCTCGGGGGCGAGCCGTCCGGTGCGGTCGACGCCCTGACCGAGCCGGACGATGATCATCCGCCGGTCCAGCTCGACGAGTTCACCCGTCTCAGGGTTCGCGTCGGCGACGAGCAGCCGGATGGAGTTCGTACCGCAGTCGATGGCGGCGACACGGGTCACTTGTCGTCCTCCCTGTCCGTCTCGTCCAGACCGAAGAACCCGCCTCCGTTGGCACCGAGCTTCAGGATGTCCTCCTGAGTCTGCATCGGCATCACACACGGGCCCTTGGCCCACCACTCCGGCAGCATCGCGATCGCCTCGTCCCCGAGGGGGTTCACTCCCGGCCCCGCGGCCAGGGAGTGCGCCACCAGTACGTGCAGACACTTCACCCGGTCCGGCATGCCCCCCGCGCTCGGGAAGCCCTCCAGCACCTCGATGGCGTCGCGACGCGCGATGTAGTCCTCGTGGGCGGCCCGGTACGCGGCGGCCAGCTCGGGATCGGTCGCCAGCCGCTCCGTCATCTCCTTCATGACGCCGCCTGCCTCCAGCGTGCCGATCGCGGAGGCCGCCCGCGGGCACGTCAGGTAGTACGTCGTCGGGAACGGCGTACCGTCGGGCAGCCGGGGCGCCGTCTCGACCACGTCGGGCTGACCGCAGGGACAGCGGTGCGCGATCGCACGCAGCCCGCGCGGCGGCCGGCCGAGCTGTTGCTTGAATGCCTCGACGTCCGCGTCGGTCGGCTCGGTGCGCGGGGTGGGCGGCGGGGGCGTTTCCATGCCTGTGCTCAAGTCTCTTTCTTCATCAATTCACCGGTTCACCAGTTCGTCGGTTCACCAGTTCACCGGTTCGTCGGGTCAGCGGTCGGAGCGGTCCGACTTGTCGACGCCGTCCCAGACATTGGCGTACCAGGGGCGGGCTGCCACCCCCGGGTTCGTACGCGACTGCTTCGCCGCGGTCGGGTCGATCACGACGTATCCGGTCTCGCCCGGCATCACATAGTGCAGCCGTTCCCGGATCTGCTGCTTCGCGTACGCGTCGTCCTGCCAGCGCGCCTTCAGGTCACGCAGCTGTTCGACCCGCGCGCGGGCCTGCTCCCGCTGGCGCTCCAGATCGGCGATCTCGGCGCGCTGGGACACGTACTGCCTTATCGGGTAGGCCAGGGCCACGATCAAGGAACAGAGTACGAGAGCGAGGAGCGCGGCGCGGCCCGTCAGCCGCGAGCGGCGGGCCTGCCGCTTGGTCTGCGAGCGGTAGACCCGGGCCGCCGTCTGCTCGCCGAGCAGCCGCAGCCTGGTCGCGGTGGAGAACCGGTCCCTGTCCTTCCCGGCCATGAGTCCCGCCTCCCCAGTACTACGGTCCCGTCATGTGCGTACGTCCCCGCACACGGTACGGGACCGAGTACGGGGACGTACGTACGACTGGCTAAGGATGGGCCCTGCCGATGGCCATGGCTCGGCCCTGCCGAGGTCAGCCCTTGCTGTGCTTACTGGTTCGCAGAGCGAAACCGCGGGAACGCCGAGCGGCCCGCGTACACCGCGGCGTCGTCGAGGATCTCCTCGATGCGCAGCAGCTGGTTGTACTTGGCGACACGGTCCGAGCGGGCCGGGGCGCCGGTCTTGATCTGACCGCAGTTCACCGCGACGGCGAGGTCGGCGATGGTGACGTCCTCGGTCTCGCCGGAGCGGTGGGACATCATGCACTTGAAGCCGTTGCGCTGGGCCATCTCTACGGCGTCCAGGGTCTCGGTCAGCGAGCCGATCTGGTTCACCTTGACGAGCAGGGCGTTCGCGGAGCCCTCCTCGATGCCACGGGCCAGGCGCTCCGGGTTGGTGACGAAGAGGTCGTCGCCGACGATCTGGACCTTGTCGCCCAGCTTGTCGGTGATGACCTTCCAGCCGGCCCAGTCGTCCTCGTACAGCGGGTCCTCGATGGAGACCAGCGGGTACGCGGAGACGAGCTCCTCGTAGTACTCGGTCATCTCGGCGGCCGAGCGGGACTTGCCCTCGAACTCGTACTTGCCGTCCTTGTAGAACTCGGACGCGGCGACGTCGAGCGCGAGCGCGATCTGCTCGCCGGGGATGTAACCGGCCTGCTTGATGGCCTCGAGGATGAGGTCGAGCGCGGCACGGTTGGACTCCAGGTTCGGGGCGAAGCCGCCCTCGTCGCCCAGGCCGGTGGACAGACCCTTGGTCTTCAGCACCTTCTTGAGGGTGTGGTAGACCTCGGCGCCCCAGCGCAGGGCCTCGGAGAAGGACTCCGCGCCGATCGGGGCGATCATGAACTCCTGGATGTCCACGTTGGAGTCGGCGTGCGAGCCGCCGTTCAGGATGTTCATCATCGGAACGGGCAGCAGGTGCGCGTTCGGGCCGCCCAGGTAGCGGAAGAGCGGGAGGTCGGACGCCTCGGAAGCGGCGTGCGCGACGGCGAGCGAGACGCCGAGGATGGCGTTGGCGCCGAGGGAGCCCTTGTTGTCGGTGGCGTCCAGGTCGAACATCGCCTGGTCGATCAGGCGCTGCTCGGTGGCGTCGTAGCCGACGAGCTCCGGGCCGATCTGCTCGATGACGGCGAGGACGGCCTTCTCGACACCCTTGCCGCCGTAACGGTTGGGGTCACCGTCACGGAGCTCGATGGCCTCGAAGGCCCCCGTGGAGGCGCCGGACGGGACGGCGGCACGACCGGTGCTGCCGTCGTCGAGGCCGACCTCGACCTCGACCGTGGGGTTGCCTCGGGAGTCCAGGATTTCCCGGGCTACGACGACGTCGATGGACGGCACGAGCATCTCCTTCTGGGATGTGACGCGGGTAACGCGGAACCTGTGATGACTCCGCGACATGAGCCTAACCGCCCCGGGGGGATCGGCCAGCCGGTCGCCCACCCTTTGGGCAGAACTGAACGTACACATTGTTTCAGAACGGAACAAAAACGGAAACAAAAAACCCCGCTCCAGTGCGTACGGGGGAACACGCACCGGAGCGGGGGGCCCGTGGGGACGGGGGGTGGTCCTCATCGGTGTCTCCAGTGTGGAGACCCCTTCTATGAGGGACCTGTCATTCAGCTGGGGCGAAGCTGCCGATCATCAGCCGAGGTGCAGCTGCTGACCCGGGTAGATGAAGTCCGCGTCGTCGATGATGTCCTTGTTCAGCTTGAACAGCTGCTGCCAGCCACCCTTGACCTTCTTCTTCTCGGCGATCGAGCCGAGGGTGTCGCCCTTGACGACCTTGTACGCGCCGTCGCCCTTCTTGACCTTCTTGCCGGTCGGGGTGGACACGGTCTTCTCGACGGCCGGGCGGGTCGCCGAACGGGAGGCCGCGGTGTCCGCCGACCGGGTGGTACCGGCGCTCGCCGAGCTGGAAGAGCCCGAAGAGGTGGAGGGGGTGGACGGGCTGGACGGGGTGCCGCTCGCACCACCGGTGTACGCGGCGCTCGACAGACCCGTGCCGCAGGTCGGCCAGGCGCCCTTGCCCTGCGCGGCGAGGACCTTCTCGCCGATGGTGATCTGCTCGGACTTGGAGGCCTGGTCGGCGGTGGAGGAGTACGCGGTGCCGCCGTACGCGGCCCAGGTGGAGGCCGAGAACTGCAGACCGCCGTAGTAGCCGTTACCGGTGTTGATGGACCAGTTGCCGCCGGACTCGCACTGGGCGACGGTGTCCCACTCGGAGGTGGTGGCGGCGGAGGCGCTGCCGGCCGCCATCAGCGGGGCGGCGATGGCGATGCCGGTGACACCGGCGAGCGTGGCGATACGGGTGGCCTTGTTCGGACGGCGGTGCTTGCCCTTGCTGGAAAGCAGCATGGAGTGATCCCCTCACCGACGCCTGCGAGGTGAGCTGTCGGGTTCGGGCGGGTGAGTGCCCGGCCGTGCGCTCTGGGCGCACGGCTTCACCCCAAGCCGCTCCGGTCAACTACCGGGCGCGGCGCTTACCTTGGGTCCCCCGCTCCTGCCTACGGCGCTGACGCGTCGACTGTTCCCGTGCGGCCGTTGGCAGGATTCGGCGTTGCGACCGTCGGGGCCCGCTGTGGCGAGCGGTGATGACCGTAAGCAGTCGATCCGGTGAATTCCAAAGACGATCAGGGCCTTTGAGATCCATATCTCACTCGCGCCAAACCGGACATTCCACGACGAACCATGACGTGAACTGCCCCTACTTTTCGCCCGATTGAGCACCAACTGCAAGGCTCTGACCGGGAAGGATGAGGTTCGGGTCGACGCCGACGGTCTTCTTGTTCGTGTCGTACAACTCGGTCCATCCGCCTTCGAGATCAAGGGCGTCGGCGATGGTGCAGAGGCTGTCTCCGATACGAACGACGTACAAACCGTCGATGACCTCACGGGACACACCGGAGTCGCGGGAGGCATGCCGGCCGGAGGCGTCGTCGGTACGACCGTCCAGCAGACTGTCGGTCGCACTCTCGTCGGCGCTGCCGCCGCGGTGACGTCCGGCGCCGGTCGTCGCACCCTCGGACGTAGTCGAAGAGTCATCGTTCTGCCCGGAGTTGTCCGAGTCGCTGCTCTTCGTCCCATCCGTGGCCGAGCTGTCGGTTCCCTGGGTGTCGCCGGTCGCGGCCTTCGTCGTGCTCTCGGTCGCATTCGGGGATGAAACGGACGAAGGCGAGTCAGATGAAGACGAATCGGATGACGGCGAACCGGACGGCGACGCGTCGCCTGATGAACCGGACGAACCAGATGAACCAGACGAAGTGGACGAACCCTTCGAACTCGATGATTTCGTCGAGTTCGTCGAGTTCGTCGAGTTCGTGGAGCTGGACGAGCTGAACGAGCTCGACGCATCGGGTGTGCTCGACGAGTCGTTCGCCACGCCCGTGTCGACCGCGACGTCACCGGATTTCTTGCTGAGTCCGGAGAGCGGTCCGCAGGTGGGCCAGGCGACGAGACCCCGGCCGTCGAGCACCTTCTCGGCGATGGCTATCTGCTGCGAGCGGCTGGCCTCGTCGGCGCTCGGCGCGTACTTGAGGCCGCCGTACTTCTCCCAGTCGGCCTGGCTCATTTGGAGCCCGCCGTAGTACCCGTTGCCGCTGTCGGCGCTCCACTGGCCGGCGCTCTCGCACTCCGCGACCCGGTCCCAGGTGGTGCCGTCGGCCGCGTGCGCGCTCGCGGCACCGAGCAACGGGATCGCGATCGCCGATCCGGTCACTCCTGCCGCGACGATGAGGGCCGGGGCCTGACGGGGGCGACGATGGCGGCCGTTCCCGGAGAGCATGCGGAAGCCTTTCGCGTGACAGCAGGTGACTACGCGGCGGATGAGCCGCGTTGACGAGTGAACGTATCCGCACCCGATCACTTGTCACAAGTCGATGCAGCGCAGATCACGTGAAGATCACAGAGTTGATGATGCGTCAGGTTTGCGACAGCCCCCGGCACGGCTCCGACGCACCTCCGGCCTGCCTCCGACACGCGCGGTCGACCCTGGGGGACGAGGACGCGGTTGAAGCGCTTTTGGTGTGCGTCAGCGACGAGACGGTCCATCTCGGGTCGGCTCTCCATGGCCCCGGACACGGCTTCGTCCACGTAGGACTCATAGACGGTGACTTCCGGATGTTGGTCAAGCCATCCGTCGGAGTCCTCGCCCACGCAACGCAACGTGACTCCCGGTACCGTCACCCCGTGAACGCCCCACATTTCGAACCTGAACTCTTCACCTGGGAGTTCGCCGCCGACCCCTACCCTGCCTACGCATCGCTCCGCGAGCATTCACCCGTGCACCGCACCACACTTCCCAGCGGTGTCGAGGCGTGGCTTGTGACTCGGTACACGGACGCCAAACAGGCGCTCGCCGACCAGCGGCTCTCCAAGAATCCCGTGCACCATTCCGACGACGCCCGCGGCAAGAGCAAGACGGGCATCCCCGGCGAGCGCAGCGCCAACCTCATGACCCACCTGCTCAACATCGACCCGCCGGACCACACGCGGCTCCGGCGGCTCGTCTCCAAGGCGTTCACCCCCCGTCGCGTCGCCGAGTTCGCCCCCCGCGTCCAAGAGTTGACCGACCGCCTCATCGACCAGTTCGCGCAGACCGGAAGTGCCGACCTCATCCACGAGTTCGCGTTCCCCCTCCCCATCTACACCATCTGCGACCTGCTCGGTGTCCCCAGCGAGGACCAGGACGACTTCCGGGACTGGGCGGGGATGATGATCCGGCACGGTGGAGGGCCGAGAGGCGGTGTCGCCCGGTCGGTCAAGAAGATGCGCGCCTATCTCGCGGAGCTGATCCACCGCAAGCGGGAGGCTCTCCCGGATAACCCCGGCCCCGGCGAAGACCTCATCTCCGGGCTCATCCGCGCCTCCGACCACGGCGAGCACCTCACCGAGAACGAAGCCGCGGCCATGTGTTTCGTACTGTTGTTCGCCGGTTTTGAGACGGTTATCAACCTCATCGGCAATGGCACGTATGCGCTGCTGCGCAACCCGGAGCAACGGTCGCAACTACAGAAGTCGATCGAGCGTGGCGAACAGGAACTGCTCGATACCAGCATCGAAGAGCTTCTCCGATACGACGGTCCTGTCGAGCTGGCCACCTGGCGCTACGCGACCGAAGCCCTCGAAATGGGTGGACAACGAATCGCTTCGGGTGATCCCGTACTCGTGGTCCTCGCCGCTGCCGACCGCGATCCCGCGCGTTTCGACGAACCGGACACGCTCGACCTCACTCGCAGGGACAACCAGCACCTCGGCTACGGACATGGCATCCACTACTGCATCGGCGCCCCGCTCGCCCGTCTCGAAGGCCGCACCGCTCTGGCCACTTTGCTGCGCCGTCTGCCCGACCTCCGGCTTGCCGCCGATCCCGCGGACTTGCGCTGGCGAGGCGGTCTGATCATGCGTGGGCTGCGAAACCTCCCCGTGGAATTCACGGCCGCCTGACAGGTGTGGATCAGCTCGCTGGGGTGGTCCCTCCCGGTCACCGGCCGCGGCGGTTTCCGGCATTCGCCCGCCAATAACCCTTTCACCCCAGACTATCCTTAAATCTCCCTCTCCTTGACTCCATGGAACGCCCGCTCCCTAAATTCGCGCCGTGGACCCCGAAATACTCAGATCCAGCTTCGCGGTCGTCGAGAGACGGGCCGAGTTCGCGGTCAAGTACTTCTACTCGCATCTCTTCCGGCACCATCCGGACGTCCGCGGGCTCTTCCCGCTGGACTTCCCTGAGGACATGGAACGACAGCGGGACCGGTTATTCGCGGCACTCACGTATGTGCTGGAACGACTGGAGGACCCGGCACTGCCGGGGTACTTACGGGAGCTGGGGCGGGACCACCGCAAGTATCTGGCCGAGCCGGAGCACTACGCGGCTGTAGGGGCGAGCCTGATCGCCGCGTTCGCCGTCGTCGCGGGGTCGGCGTGGAACGCGGAGGCCGAGAAGGCCTGGGCCGAGGCGTACGGGGCGATCGCGAACGTCATGCTCCAGGGCGCCTGGGAGGCACAGCGCGGGGGCGAACCGCCCTGGTGGGACGCCGAGGTCGTGTCCCGGACCCGGCACAGCGACGACCTCGTCGTACTGACCCTGCGCCCGCACCACCGGCTCCGCTACCGCCCCGGCCAGTACGTCAGCGTCAACGTCCCCCACCTGCCCGGCATTTGGCGCCCGTACTCGCTCGGCAACGCACCCCGCGCCGACCACACCGTCGACCTGCACATCAGTCAGGTCGAGGACGGGGTGCTGTCCACCGCCCTGGTCCGGCAGGCCCGGAAGGGTGACGTCCTGCGGCTCGGCGCGCCCGGCGGCGGACTGACCCTGCGGGCGCCCGCGGAACGCCCGCTGACCTTCATCGCGGCCGGCACCGGCTGGGCCCCCGTCAAGGCTCTGCTGCAACAGCTCGACGCCACGCACGAGACCACGCACGAGGCCCGGCTGTTCCTCGTCGCCCGCGACACCTCGTACCTCTACGACCGCTCCGCCGTGGAACGCCTGCAGGCCCGGCTGCCGCGCCTCGCCGTCACCTTCATCACCCCCGCTCCCGGCCGCCCCAGGACCCAGGCCACCGAACGGCTGCTGACCGCGCTGGGCAACCGCGCCGGCTGGACCCGCCACGACGTCTACGTCGCCGGCCCGCCCCAGCTCGTCGAGGAGATCACCGAGGTCCTCCCCACCCTCGGCACCCCGCCCGAACGGATCTACCGCGACCTCCTGGCCCCCACCGGAGAGGCCCGTCCCCGCCCGCTGGGCGCGGCGGAGTGGCTCCTCGGCCGGCCTCAACCGAACTGGCACAACCCGGCGAGCCGCGCCCCGAGCGCGTAACCCCGTCTCCGGGGCAGCGGGTCCACGAGCGATCAGACCCCGGCCTTCACAGCGACAGGCCATGAACCTGAACCATCAGGCCCCGGGCTGTTAAGCAGCGTGGCGCATCACCCGGCGTGGCGCCGGGAACGGGGCCCGGCACGCCCGGCCGACGGCGGGCGAACAGGCCAATCAGCCGGCCGTCAGCCCCTCGACCCCACAGCCCGACAGCCCGACAGCCTCGCGGCCTCGCAGCCCTCGGGCAACAGGCCTCGGGCAGCAGGCCCATGAACCAGCCCCTCGCCCTCGCCCTCGCCCCGGCCCTCAGTCGTCATCGGCCGCCCCGGCAGACTCCCGCGCCCGGATCGCGTCCCGGTAGGCCCGCGCAGCCGCCCGCAACGCCGCCTCCGGGTCCACGCCCTCGGCCTCCGCCCGCGCGGCCATCGCCAGCAGCTCGTAGCCGACGCCTTCGCCGCGCGGCACTTCGACCTCGAGTCCCGCCGTGCGCACCCGTGAGGCCAGCTTCGCCGCGAGGGCCAGGCCCGGCTGGCCCAGTGGTATCCCCTCCGTCACGGACGTCCGCCGCTTCTCCACGGCCTTGGTGCGCAGCCAGTGCTCCTTGACCTCCTCGGGGGTCGTGGCCGTCTCGTCCCCGAAGACATGCGGGTGGCGGTGGATCAGCTTGGCGACGATGCCGCCGGCCACGTCGTCGATGGAGAAGGGAGTCTCCACGTCCTCTTCCGCGATCCGGGCGTGGAAGACCACCTGGAGCAGGACGTCGCCGAGCTCCTCCCTGAGCTCGTCCCGGTCACCTTCCTCGATCGCCTCGACGAGCTCGTACGCCTCCTCGATCCCGTACTTCGCGAGACCTTTGTGGGTCTGCTGGGACGACCAGGGGCACTCGACGCGAATGCGGTCCATGACCTGGACGAGGTCGAGGAGACGGGCGCCCGGCAGGTCGTAAGAGGCGGGGAGCAGCTCCAGGTCCGGCATCTGTATGCGGCCGGAGCCGGCGAGCCGGGCCAGGCCGTCGGTGAGGCGCGGCTCGCCCTCGCCGGTGGCGACGACGACCACCGTGCGGCCGTCGGCACAGGCGTCCACCAGGTCCTGGGCGTCGGGGGACGCCTCGTCGACGGTGATGCCCGCCTCGCGCAGATACGGCAGCTGCGGATGCGCGCCGTCCGCGCACAGCACCTGGTCGGCGGCGCGCAGCACCTGCCAGGCGGGCCAGGACAGCAGTCCGGGCGCGACGCGGTGGCTGGTGGTGAGCAGGACGATGCGGCCAGGGGTGGGGGCCTGGGCGGTGGCGTCGGAGCTGGTTGCGTTCACCCCACGAACGTAACCCACGCCGCCGACCGTCCCGGAAGTTATCCACAGGGCGACGGGCGGTCGAGTCACTTATCCACAGCCCGCCCGTTTATCCATAGCCCCACAGCCCCACAGACCCGCCCCGGGGCCTGGCCCGCCTACTACGTCGTCTGTTGCGTCCCCGTCGACGTGACCTCCCGCAGCCACGGCGTCTTCGCGTCGACGCGGCTGCTCTTCTGGACGTCCCAGGCGCCGTAGCGCGGGTTCAGGTCGACGTTCAGCTTCTTGGAGGCCTCGGACATGGCCTTCCAGAACGTGGCCTTGCCCTCGGTGGTGTTCATGTCGGCGCCGAGCGCGGCGGCGAGCTTCTGGGCCTCGATCTCGGTACGGAGGTTGTCGTCGAGACGCTGGGGCGCCACCCCGTACTGCTGGAGCCAGGCCGTCTCCAGCCCCTTCGCGCTGCCCACCTGCCGCTCCAGCCCGGCCCGCAGCTGCTGGGTGTCCTTGCGGGAGACGGTCACACCCGCGTCCTTGGCCGCCTGGTCAAGAACGCGGTCGAGGACCATGGTGTGCAGGGTGTCGCGGGTGAGGCTCCCGGTCTTGGCGACGACCTGCTCGTACTGGGCCTCGTTCTTGACGGCGGCCCGCTGCGCCGAGCGCACCTCGCTCACCCGGCTCTCCAACTGTGCGACCGTGATCCGCTGACCGCCGACGACGGCCGCGGCGCCTGGGTGCGCCTCGCTGCCGCACGCGGTGAGAAGGGGGGCCGCGGCGACGATCGCGGCGGAAAGGACGAACGCGGTGCGACGGCGGCGGTGCAAGGAAACCTCCCGAGGAGATTGTGCGACGGTGCACAAAGTCTTGCGGTGATCGATGGTAGGCAGTGGCCCGGCTCTCGGCCAGCCATTCGACCAACGATTCGCGGAGACTTCAGGTACCGCCGCGGCTCCCGTGCCGCACGGGACGACCACCGTCCGGCCGTACGACCCGGTCACGTCCCGCCGTACAGCCGACCGCTAACCGCGTGCGTTCACCTCGCGCTCGACGACCCCGGCGACCTCGGCGCGCAGTCCGTCGCCGGTGTGGGCCACGGTGATGTTCTTGGCGCTGGTGTTCTTGGCGTTCGTCGCCCCGGTCCCGCCGTCGCCCACCAGCACGAAGCCGACCTTCTGATACCGCGGTGCCGCCTGCGCGGCGGCCGTGACCTCGGGCTTTCCGGCGGCGAGGACGACGTCGCAGGAGCGCTGGAGCAGACCGTCGAGGTACGGCCGCGCGTTGGCCGCGGACTGCTCACCGGTCACCGGTACGTAGCTCACGCGCGCGTGCGTCTTGAGGGACGCGTCCTGCATGCCCTGCCAGACCTCCGCCGCGGTGGTCCCGGCCGCTGTCCCGTCCTTGCCGGTCAGCAGACAGGCGTCGACGTCCTTGTAGTGCCGGGCCGGGGTGTCGGGCAGCTGCCGCTCCGTGCTGTCGGCGCGGGAGAGGAAGTACCCGGTGACGGCGACGGCGGCCACCACCATCACGGCGGCCGCCACCATCGCGATCACCCGGCCGCCCAGTGCCCGCGGCCACTCGAGTACGGTCCGCACGCCGACGGCGAGCCGCGACTCCTTCGTGGCGTCGTGCGCCGCCTTCGCGCGCTGCGCCTGCGGCACCTGTCTGACCCGCTTGACCACGTGGTTCCCGTACTTTCGTTCTTCTGTCCGCCCGGTGCGCCCGGTGCGCCCGGTGCGCCGCTAGTGTCCGACGCGCCGGGGCCAGACCGTCCAGGCGTGCACGGCCGCGCCGGCCATCGACGCCAGGATCAGAAGCCGGTCGTCGGCGAACTCCAGCACATGGGTGGTCTCGGGCGTGAGCTGCATGACCCACGCCACCAGCACGGCGCTGAACGCGCCGAAGGCGGCCCAGTCCGCGCGGGAGCGTCGACGCGGGGCGATCACGAGGGGCGGAACAGGACTCAACAGCCTCAGGCTGACGACGGGCAGCGCCATCAGCCCGGCACGAACGGCTGACGGCCCGACCAGCGCGGGAACCCTTTCGACCCGCATGTCCTGCTCCTCCACTCGGACAACCGACACGGACCACCGACTCGGACCGTCGGTCGGCTCAGCCGGTGATGGCGACCGGTGCGTCCCAGGCGTCGCGGTCCACGGTGATCGTGTAACCGCCGCGCGCCTCCTTGCTGTTGACCATGTACTGGTGAGCGCGGCTGTGGTTGGTGAACTGGGTGGAGCCCCACGGCCAGTCCGTGGTCGTGGTGTTCACCTTGTCCCACAGCGCGTACCAGAGGTTGCCCGGCAGGTCCGTCTTGTCGGTCGCGGTCGCGATGGCCTTGGCGCTGGAGCTGGTGAAGCCGTAGAACCCGGTGCGATACGTCTTGGCCTTCAGCGCCTTGTCGAAGGCGCGTACATACGTCAGCGTGGCGTTGTTGCACGCCGTGTTCGTGGTGTCGTAGGACTCCATGTCCAGGTAGACCGGGCTGCCCGCCTTCATCCCCAGTGCGGACGCCTTGGCGACCGCGTCCGCGGCGTCGGCGGTGCCGAGCGAGGCGGCGTTGGAGGCGGTGAGCTTCTCCGGGTTGGAGCCCGTCTGGCACGACGGCTGAGCACCGACGTACAGCGGGATGAGCTTCCAGCCCACCGTGCTGACCGACTTCACCCAGGACGCGGTGAGGTTGGGCTGGTTGCACCCGCGGTTCTTGCCGCCTATGTAGACGGCGGCCGCGCCGTAGAAGCCGGTGTTCCAGGCCTTCATCGCGGCCAGCGAGGGCGCGGCGCAGGTGTCGAAGGCACGGCCCGTGAACGTCCGTTGCGCGGGCCATGTGGTCGCCGCCATCGACGTCTGCGCCGCGATCCCCGCTCCGGCGATCACGGCGGCGCCTGCCGTCGCCCAAGCGATGTAACGGCCCTTCTTAGACATCCGATGGCTGGACATCCCCACCCCATTCACGACATGCGTACGTCACGGCACGCGGAACGCGTGAGACGCACGGACCAAAGACAGTTGAGCCCCTGACGACGCCATCCCGGCCCACCGACGAAGGGTGTCCGGCCCCCGGCGCGCGGGGCGGATCGCACGGTAACCGACGCCATCCCTCCGAGAGGGAAACCCTTCACCTCATTCACCACAAGAATCACTCAAGGCACAGCAAAACATGGCGAACCCATGGAACCCCCGGCTGCCTCTCTCCCTCTTTTCCTAAATCTGACACGCGCATGCCTGTGCATGGCCTATGCACTAGAGTCCGCCCGGGCCGAACGCTTGCTCGTCCCACCGGTTGACACCGGTTCCCGCCGGTCATCGTCAAAGGATTCAGAGATACCGATGCGTCACCCCTCCCGCGCGGCCAAGGTGCTGCTCGCCGCAGCCGTGCTCCCGCTGGCCCTGGCGGCCTGCTCCTCCGGAACCACCGATCACCCCGCAGCCGCCACGAAGACGAAGGCGGCCAAGGACCCCAACGCCGGTCTGCTGACGGGCGCTCAGCTCAAGAAGGCGCTGGCGCCCGCGTCCTTCTTCGCCTCCGGTTTCGCGGTCGACCCCAGCGCCGCGCGGGACTCCGGCACCACGTACACCCTTCCGAGCTCCTCCCCCGCACCGAAGCCGGACTGCTCCCTGCTCAGCGGCACCAGCTGGATAACGATCACCCGCGACTCGGGGGTGTCCTTCGCCCAGAACGACTACGTCAGCAAGAACACTTCCGAGGACATCGCCCAGGAGGTCGACACCTACCGCGGCACGACCTCGGCGACCGTGCTGAAGGAGCTGGAGAAGGCCGCCACCACCTGCGCAACCTTCACCGACTCCCAGACCCACACCAAGGTGAAGGCCACCGGCGCCGCCACCTCCGGCCTGGGCGACGCGGCGTACACCATCACCCTGACCTGCAGCGCCTGGGAGAACGGCTCCACCCTGATCGGCGTGCGCACGGGAACCGATGTCGTCAGCGTCATGTCCACGGACGGGCACGACAACGGGGCGGCCACGGCGAAGAAGCTGGCGGCGCAGATCGTCACGTCCCTGAAGGGCGAACACCAGCGCGCATGACCCACCGGGTGGGAGCATGACGCCCCCGAGAGGTTTCTCGGGGGCCCCGGGAAACCCCTCGGGGCTCGAGGGGTGCTCGGGGGACACGGGGGGTCTGATGGGCAAGCGCTTGGAGGCCGGCTGGGCCCAGCGGATCGCGTGGTCGGTTCTGGTGGTCGCGACGCTGGGTCTGCTGGTGTGGGTGCCGTTCCTGTACGTGGCGATCCGTCGCGGACGGGGCTCGGACTGGGGCGCGTTCGCCGCGTTCCTGCTGTACGAGGTGGTGACACTGCCGTGGGCGATCGTCCGGTCGAACGGATCGGGTGATCCCATCCTGGGCACGGTCGCACTCGTCGGCATGGTGATGGCGGTGGGGATGCTGCTGTTCGCGCTGTTCGACAAACGGCTGCCGAAGTACACCTCGGTCATGGCGAGTTCGGTACCGGGTCCTCCGCAGGGCAACCCGTACATGCGTTAGACATGCGTTGAGACGTGCGTCAGAGGTGTGTTGGACGTGCCTTGGACGTGTGTACGGCGCGTGTCCGGTGGGCTCGGAGTCAGCGCAGGACGCGCACCGGCGGATTCCTGTCGGTGCCGTCCACGTTGACGATCACAAAGCGGTCGCCCATCGCGTACAACTGAGCGCCGAGAGACTGCGTGTCGGCGTGAATCAGCAGCTCGTCGAGGTTCTTTCCGCTGGAGGCCGCCACCTTGGTCAGCGTGTCCCCGGCCAGTGCCCACACCGCCTCTCCCCGTACGGCGACACCGGTGACCTCGTCGTCGAGCGGCGCGGTCCAGCGCTGCCGTCCGTCGGTGAGGGAGTAGCCCACGAGACGCCCCTCGGCGCTGCGACCGACGCCGTGGTTGCCGTTGTTGTAGAACCGTATGTCACCCGGTTCGGCGGCGGGGGCGATCAGCATGCCGTCGACAACGACCGCCCCGCGTGCCGGGCGGGCCTCGAACGCGGGCGTGAACTGGTCCTGCCGGTCACCGATGTTGACCAGGACGTCGTGGTCGGGCCCGGAGGTCGGGATCGTCGCGCGCAGCCGGCCCGATCGCGCGTAGGAGAGTACGGCGTGTGTGCCGCGCAGGGCCGTCTCCTCGACCCAGACGGTCAGTGGGTCGGCGGACAGGAGTTCGAGCGCGTGCAGGTCGCCGTGGACCGGCAGTTCCGGGCGGGCCCGCTCGCTGCCGTCCACCGCGGACAGCGACCGCAGTACCGGCCGCCCGGTGTCGGCCGCCGCCTCGTCACCGCCGCAGTACGCCAGGACGGCCACCGTCTCTCCCCCGCCCACGGCCTTGGCGGCCCGGCAGCCCCGGCCCGCCGACACCTGCCAGCGCGGCGCGCCGTCGGACAGCCCCACCGCACGCCAGCGGTCCGCGTCCTGCAGTACGGCGACATCGCCCGCGACCGCGAGCAGCCCGCTGTCGGCCGCCGTCCCGTCCGTGCGCTCGGGAGCCCGGACCGGGGTCGACCAGCGGGCGGTGCCGTCGGCAAGGCCGACTGCCGTGACCGCGCCGCATGGACTGCCGGCGGGCGCGTGCCCGAGCAGGCCCGTTCCGCCGCCGGCCGAGTCGCTCATCGCGCACACCTCGTCCTGGCCCGGTGGCGTCCAGCGCCAGGCGACCGTGCCGTCGTCGACCCGATAGCCGACCGCCATGTCCTCACGCACCCGGACGACGATGCCCGCCGCGTCGTCGGACCAGCTGCCGACCGCAACAGCGTCCGAGGGCCGGTCCCGTTCCGCCGCCCATGCCTGCCGCACCCCGTGCCCGCCCAGGGTCACGCAGACGAGCACCAGGGTCAGCGCTCCGACCAGCACGCCGGGCAGCCCGCGCCGCGGCCTCCTGAACGCCACGACCAGGCACGGAACCATGACGGTGAGGCCACCGAGCCCGCCTACAATGAGCACGGCCATCATGAAGCGGCCACCGAGGTCGAACAGGAGACAGACGAGTCCGGCGAGGAGGGCCGTGGCCGTCGCCCCGCCGAGGATCCCGGTGAGCAGGGGCAGGAGAACCGATCCCCCGCGCTTGCCGTACGCGGTTCGTCTCCCACCCGCGGCGCCGCGCTCTTCTCCGGCGCCGCGCTCTTCTCCGGCGGCCCCCGATTCCGACGTGACGGACATGCCGCTACCCCTCCCCCGAGGCCCGGTGCGACAACCGGACCAGGACGAAGGTACCCGTCAGCTCCCCACCCGGCGCCTCACCTGGATGGCTTGCGTCGAGTCCGCCGCAGCACCCGCACGGCCGGCCAGGCCAGCAGCGCGCCGACGCCCCACAGGAAGACGGTGAGCCCGGCCCATTCGCCGATGCTGGTCTGCGGGTCCGAGGAGCCGAAGAGGGTGAACGTGAACGCCACGATGGACCAGAGGCCCGCCAGGACACCGAAGATGACGAGCAGGGCCGTCTGACCGCCGGTACGCCGTACCGGAGCCGAAGCCCCCCTTGGGCCGGCACCGGCGCCACCGGCCGAGTCCCTGACCTCGCCCCCCGGAGCAGCGTCTTCCGGCTGCCGGGGCCGGGGCGGCAGCTGAACGATCGCACTCGGATGCACCGCCGCGTCGATGGTCGCCATGGTGTGCGCGTCGATCCCGTACAGCCCCGGTTCCACCTCCACGGACAGCCCGTCGTGGCCGATGAGCCGGCGCCCGCCGTCGGCCCAGCTCAGCAGGGCGGCGCAGGCGCGGAAGACCACGGTGGCCTGCTCGTTGCCCGCCGTCAGGCTGACGCCCTCGCCCCCGACGACAAGGGCGGAACCGTCCTTGCGTACGGAGTCGAAGCGCGTGCCCTGGACGGTGTACGACGAGGTGGTCGGGGCCGCGGTGTAGCCCGCCCAGTCGGCGGTGTGGCGTGCGGGCGCCTGGAGCAGTGCCGTCCCGGCGGCCTCCAGCGCGACCGCGTGGACGTGCTGCGGAGTCATCGCCCACAGCTCGGCCCGCAGTTCGTCGAGCCCGCGCGGCGGACGATGGGCGAGGAGGTCCTCCGCCGCGCCCGGCAGCCGCCGTACGGCCGCGTCGGGCGCGGTCAGCGTGGCGTCGCTGCGGCTGCGTACGGCCTCCAGGTCGGCCTGCGCGATCCGGCCGACCTGGAGCCCCGCGAGCACGTCGACGAAGCCGCCGAGCACCGCGTCCTGCTTGGCGGGCAGGGCGTCCGCGAAGGCGGTGACGAGCGCGAAACCGTCCCGGCGGGAGGTGTAGTCGGTGGCCGCCGTGTAGGAGTAGCCGCCCTCCTGACGCAGGGAGCGGGAGAGTTCGCGCTCCAGGACTCCCGCGTAGAGCCGGGCGGCGGTGGTGTCGGTGACGACGGAGTCGAGCAGGACGCCGCCCTTGCCGTCGGAGAAGTAGGCGGGAGCGGTGGGGAGGGCGGAGGTGACGGCGGGCATCGGGCGGCGCTCACCCGCGGGCAGCTTGAGCGAGAGCCCGGCCGGCAGCCGCTCCCCCGCGATCCACAGCACGGCGTTGTCCCGCGTGAACCAGGCCCCCGCCCACCTCCGTACGTCGTCCGGCTTCAGCTGTCGTACGCCCCACTCGGGGTAACTGACCAGCCCGTACCCCTGAGCCCCGTACCGCCACAGCGGCAACTGCCCCGGCTCGCGCCGCGCCTCCTCCGTCCGCAGGATCTCCTTCTCGGTCTCCAGCCGTTCCATGGGCAGGTCGAGGAGGGAGGTGCACACGCCGTCGAGGTAGGCGACGATCTCGTGCTCGGCGCCCTCGACATGGAAGTGGGTGAACGCGGCCTTGGTCGCGCCGTTGAAGTGGTAGTCGGCCAGGCCCTGGCGGTGCAGTGCCAGGTGCTCGACCAGGTGGGTGATCCCGGCCCCGGCGAGCGTCTCGTCGGCGACACCGACGCGGAAGACCAGTCCGGCGCGCACGGGCCCGGTGGCGTACGCGAAGAGGGCGGGTACGCCGTCGACCTCGGTGTGGTGGATGGCCTGGCTCATCGTCTGCCTCTGCCTGTCTTGTTCGGCATCCGCTCAGCCTCTTCCGAGGGCGGCGGAACGGTGTCTTACGTACGCCTCCGCGGGCTTGCCGAGGTAGCTCCAGGGGTACTCGGAGGCCAGGTTGCCCAGCGCGCGGAAGTGCGCGGCGGCGCGTGCGGTGTCGCCGATCAACGAGAAGAGGGCGGCGAAGACGCCGTGGATGGTGACCCAGCCGTAGGCCGGCCGGTAGTGCGGGTGCAGCACGGAGCGGTCGGCGGCCTCGACGAGTTCGGCGTGGACATGGGGCTGTCGCAGGTACTCGGTGCGCTCGGCCCCGGCGGACAGGGCGAGCCAGTGCTCCAGATGCGCTTCCGCGACCAGCCCACCGTTGAGCGCCCCTTCCGGCGCGTTCAGCAGGCACTCGCGGGCGAACCCGTGCGCCGCCTCCCAGCTCCCGCTCCACTTGGGGCAGAGCTGCTGGAGCAGCCGGGCCTGTCCGGTGAAGTGGTACGGGTGGTACGCGGCCAGTCGGTCGTAGCGCCGCCGGGCCTCGTTCTGCCCGAGCTGCAGCCCCCTGGCCGTGGTCAGGCGCGAGGCCCAGGCCGCGTCGTGGGACGGGTCGAGGGCGGTGGCCCGGATGAGCAGTTGCTCGGCCTGCCGCAGGTGTGCGTGCAACCCCTCGAACTGCTCCCGGCTGACGTTCTTGGCCCGCGCGTCGGTCCGGATCTCCCAGCCGAGCTCCACTTCCCGGGTCCCGAGCAGGGTGAGGGCGAGTACGTCGTCGGGGGCGGCGGCGACGAGTTCCCGCAGGGGGTGTTCGACCCCGGGCACCTCGGCGACGACGCGAACGAGGAACGCCCGGTCGACGCCCTTCGGAAGCCCGTCGACGTACTGCCGGATGCCCGCCCAGTCCCGGGCGGCGGTGGCCTGCCGCAGCCAGCCGACCTCGGGAAAGGCGGAGGCGAGCTCGAAGTCGGGGGGTGGGAGGGATGCGTCGGTCGGCATGGAGCGGATGGTAAGTGGAGGGTTGGAAGCGGTTTCGGACGAGGTGAGTCGAACCTGTGGGAACACAATGCCCAAACAGCGCATAGAGACGTCGACTTGACCCGCCATTGGCCACACTTGACCTTGCCATGACTCGAACTTGAGTTCACCTTGTCGGAGGTTTCCTTCCGGCTTTCCCCCGACTTGGAACAATCTATGTACGAGCGAGGTGCGACGGCAGCCGCAGCACCTGACCTCCGAGAGCCGGACGTACTCACGCGCCCGCCGCGCGCACCCCCACCGCACGCTCGCCTTCGCGCCCCCCGCGCGCAAGGCTGCGCGCGCCTTGCCGCGCGGGCGGGGACCCACGCCGCTCACGGCTTCACGCTTTCCATGCAGCGACACCCCCGCTCCCCCCTCTCCACACCCACCTGTCCCCACTGTCATCAGGAGCCCCACCCATGGCCATGAACGCCCGCCGCGCCAGACAACTGCTGGAGATCTCGGCCCCCTTGCTGCTCCAGGGCGAGCAGGTCGAACTCACCAGCGTGGCCGGCATCGGGACGGTCTCGGTGCGCAAGCAGGCCCTCACCGCGGCCGTGGTCGGCGTACTCAGCTTGGGGACGGTGATGGCGACGGTCACCCCGCGCCCGATGTACATCGTTCTGACGAACCAACGGATCCTGTTCTTCGACGGCAACCGAGGCGGCAAGCCGGGCAAGCTGCTGATGAACCTCCCGCGCCCGTACGTCACCGCCGGCGCGCCCAAGAAGACCTTCCTGGGTCTCAAGGTCGTCACCCACCTGACCGTCGAGGGCCAGGAGGGCTCCCTCAAGGTCGACTTCCCGGTTCAGACCCGCGCCGACGGCCACCGGTTCGCCGCGGCCCTGCCGGTCACGCGCTGACCTCGATCACGTGTGGCATAGACCTGGGGCATATTCATTCGTACGACCACGATCGAGCTCCTCGACACCGATCTCACCGAGATCAAACCCTTGGTGCGCCGCGTGGACACCCTGATGCGCGTGAACACGGCGGACAGCGGAAGCTACCTGCTCGCCGTGGAGGCGCAAGGCAAACCGGACCCGGACAAGCTCAACAGCTGGACGTACTACCTGGCGTACCTCTACGCCGAATACAAGCTGCCGCCCCTCCTGCTCGTCGTCTGCCAGGACAAGCCCACCGCGTCCTGGGCCGCGCAGCCCATCCGCATCGGCCTGCCCGCCCACACCAGCATCGCGGTCTTCCCACTGGTTCTGGGCCCCGAGAACCTCCCCGCCATCATCGACCCGGACGAGGCGGCCGAAGACCTGGCCCTCGCCGTCTTCTCCGCGCTCGCCCACGCCAACGACCCCGCCCTCCCTGCGATACTGGAGGCGCTGGCGACGGCACTCGCCAACACCGGAGGCGAGACCGCGGAGGACTGGGCGGAATACACCGAGATCGGCCTGGGGGACACCCAGAGCCGCGCATTCTGGAGGCACCTGATGAATCTGCGCCCCAGCCGCTTCCCCGGCAGCGGCACCCTCATCGAGGAAACCCGAACCAAGGGCCGCGTCGAGGGCCGTGCCGAGGGCCGCGCCGAGGACATCCTCCGCATCCTCGATCTCCGCGCCATCGACATCCCCGAGGCCGCCCGCGAGCGTGTCAACGCCTGCACCGACCTGGAGCTGCTCAGCACGTGGTTCGACCGGGCACTCACAGCCACCACCACCGAGGAACTGTTCGCCGAGGCGTAACGAGCCCTGAGAGCAGTCACACCGAAGCAGGCCGCGCAGTACGGAGTCGGCCGCGGGCACGCTCGGCTGAGGAGTCCCAGACCTGGCAGCCCGCCAACGTTCCCAACTACTCCCCGTACGACAGAACTCCTACGAGGCGGCATGAAGGCGGTCGTCGGGATTCGTCAGGCAGATTCGGACGGCACTCCCCTTGCGGGGCCCCACTCCTGGCCTCGGGCGCGTAGCAGACCGGACTGGAACCGAAGTGCCGAGCTGGACAGATCGATCCCTGATGGGTGGACAAGCACGCGAAGCTCCGGGTGGACAGGTTGCTCCTGGTCGACAACCCAGCTACCAGAAGCTTCACCTCTTCCCACAGAACGCCGTCCTGGAGCGCCGTCAGGGCTCGGTGTGCCTCAGCCGGCGGCCCAGGAGGACGGCTCCTGCGCCCGCGATCAACGAGGCGGCGGCGATGCCGGTGAGTGCGGTCTCGGCCAGGGCGTCATGGGTAGACCCCATGGCGGCCAGCGCAGGCCGGACGGAATCGGCCGCTGTGGCGGCTTGGAGCACGAGGTCGGTGACCGCTTCGGGGTGGGCGATCATGGCCACATGGGAGGAATCGATCTCCACCGTGTGTGAACCCGCGCGCTTCGCCTCGAAGCGTTCCTGGTCGGGGTTGATGGTCTTGTCCTGCTTCGCGACGAGGAACCATGACGGGATGTGTTTCCAGGCAGCCACCTTGGCCTTCTCCGAGAACGCGGTCGTTGCCACGGGCCGTTGGGTCACCGCCAGGACCCTCGTGGTGCTCTCCGGCAGGTCGGCGGCGAAGACCTGACGGAGCCTGTCGGGCTTGAGGTAGAGGTCGGTCCCGCTGACGCCGCCGGCCCGGTAGGGAACGGACTTCGTGGCGGTGCCGAGTTCGCTGGGGAACCTGGCGGCCAGGGACATGCCGCTCTCGCCCACGTCGGGCATCAGTGCCGATACGTACACCAGGGACTTCACCCGAGCGTTGCCCGCGGCGGCCGAGCTGATCAGGGCGCCGCCGTACGAGTGACCCACCAATACGATCGGGCCCTTGATGCTGTCCAGCACGGAGGCGATGTAGGCGGAGTCGTTGTACAGCCCGCGCAGCGGATTGGCGGCGGCGATGACGGTGTAGCCACGGCGTTCGAGCCGTTCGACGACCCCGTTCCAGCTGGAGGCGTCCGCGAACGCCCCGTGCACCAGCACGATGGTGGGTTTGGTCGTGATCGTGCCGCCGCCCGCGGCGGCAGGGGCCGCCACGGTCGTGCACAGGGCCATGGCGCACCCGGCCGCGATGACGGGTGTGCGACCTATTCGGCGCCGTGATCCGGGGACCGGAAATGCTGCCATGTCACTCTCGCCTTCCGTGGAACCTGGAGACCTACGGCACCTGAGTGTTCGCCCATCCGCACCGGCAGGCGCGGCCACGCACTCCAACCGGGTTACAAAAGTGGGCTATAGGAGTGAATGCTGGAGTCAACGGGTTTCCAAAACCTACGTTGTGAGCTGTGTGTATTCCGACGACCGTCCAGAGCCGTGGGCAGAGCACTGGCTCGACTGGCATTCCGTCGCAGAAACCGTGCCACTGCGCGAACTTCCGTTCGCCTCGGGTGCAAGTCACTCACATGCGCTACTGGGCCGACAAGGGCTACCAAGGTGTCGGCGGCACCGTGCGGCTTCCCTACCGCGGTCGGCCCGTTCTTCATGGCCGCCCGGATCGCCACGGTGAACATCGCGCCGGCTACCATCTGCCACCTGCTGTTGCCCGCGCGATGGACCGTGACCGGTATGGCGGGCGCCTACACCATGTCATACCTGGCCGGACTCGCCCTGACGGCACGGCTGTTGCGCAAGAAGGTCGGTGGCCGCCTCGACGATGGCGCACTGTGCCGCACCTACACGAAGCCACTGTGCGCCGCCAGCCTTGCCGCGGCACTGAGCTGGGCTGCCTCGCACGCTCTTACCACGGCCATGAACACGGGCACCTGGTCCACCGCGATCACGCTTGCGGTGGGAGCGGTCACGATGGCACTCAGCTATCTCGTTCTCGCCCGTCTCATGAACGTCGGGGAAGTACGGCGACTTCCTGGCCTGAGGTGAGAAAGCCGATGCCGCTTCACCCGCCGCACTGCTTCAGCATCATCTGCTTGTCGGCCATCGTCACGGAAAGGTCGTACTTCAACGACACCTGGGCGAAGCGCACCGAGTAGGCACAGCGGATCTGCTTGTTCGGAGGCAGCCAGGTCGCCGGACCGGAGTCGCTCTTCGCGCCGTTGGCCGGTCCGTCCACCGGGATCAGGTTGAGCGGGTCATTGGCGATGTCCTCCCGCTTGCCCTGCGTCCAGTGCGAGGCGCCCATCTGCCAGTCGTACGACAACGGCATGACGTGATCTATCTGGACCGTCGTCGCACGGGACTTGGCCCACTCGATCGTCTTCCCGGTGTACGGGTCACGCAACGTCATGGAGGTGACAACGCAGTCCGAGCCAGCCCGGAAGCGGACATTCTCGCCATCGCGTTTCAAGAGGTCATTTCGCGAGTCACATCCGTTGTGAGCATAGGGAATACCGCCCGGAGCCGAGTCCATCCAGGCGTAGCCGAACTTGTCCCGTTCGTAGCCCGTCTTGGGGCCGCGCCCCTTCGTCACCACTTTCTCGATCAACGACCGCGCCTTCGCCATGTCCGCGGTGGAAGTGACCGCCGCCAGCCCGGGCTTCGTTCCGTCCGGGTTGTCCAGCGGGTTCACAGCGCGACCGTTGCCGGCAGTCGGAACGGCGGAACCAGAGGGGCCGCTGTCCGAGGACGGGGCGAGGCCTTCACAGCCGGCAAGCATCAATCCGGTAGCCAGTAGTGCGGCGGACGCCACGAGGACGCGCCGACTTCCACCACTGTGCCTCACATGCCTCTCAGTACGCACAGCGCACCGCCCCCGCCATGAGCTGTGAGAACCCTGCGATCATGCCGCGCAGCATAAAGACAACGCGGGTGTCGCACTCGTTGGAGTCCGTGTCGGCCCAGGCCGTGCCGAACCTCGCCCTGCTGTACCCCGTCCTGGGCGCGCGCCCCTTGACGGTCAGCGAGTCCACTGCGGTGAGCGCGGCGCCGCCGGCCCCCGCCCCCTTCGAACCTGCTGAACCCGCGGAGCCTGCTGAACCCGCGGTGTCCTTCGTACAGCCGCTGACACCGGCACCGGCGGCGAACAGCACCACTGCGGCCGCGACCGACCCACCCCTCAGACGCACCACGACGCCCCTCCCCCTGCCTCCCCGGGTCCGCCCTGCACGGGCGCGTTTCCCCTGGTCCCCACGGTAGCGGCCGGGCAGCCGAGGCCATACCCGCCTTACGGGGGCAGTAGGTGCACGCCGGGCGTATCGCCGGTGGTGGCGGACCTCCGGAAGGAGCTTCCGCGTGGGCATCTTCGGCAGATTCAAGGACCAGGCGAAGTCCAAGGGCAAGGACGCGTCCGACGCCGGAGAACGCCCGATCTACAGGTCGAAAAGCCGTCACCCCGCGACGCCCGGACCCACCGCGAATCCGCTGCGGCCGGGTAGTCGGCCGCGGGAATGTGACACTCTCCGCGCAAGTGTCACATTCTCCGGGCCATACACCGTGCCCCTGAGGCCACCGGCCAGACCGCCCACCACGCCGACCGGGATTCGCCAACAGCGGCCGGTCACCGGGCGGGGGCCCGCGCTCACACCTTCCCTATCCCCAGCGTCGACTCCGAAGGCAGCAGTCCCGAGCCCAGGACGGCGACCCAGAACTCGCCGAGCAGGTCGGCGAGGCGGGTGCGGTCGGTCGGGGTGAGGGCGCGCCAGGGGGCGGCGGCCAGTTCGTCCGTGTGGCGCTCGACCTCGGCGCGGAGGGCGCGGCCCGTCGGTGTGGCGCTGCCGGAATCCGTCACGAGGCCGCGCGCGACGAGGCGTTCACGGGCGGCGCTCCACTCCCCCGGGCTCCAGCCGCGGCTCTCGAAGCGCTCCACGGAGGCCGCGCCGATCGCCGCGAACGAGACGAGCGCCTCGACGGGGTCGAGCCCGGCGACGAGCAGCGCCGCGAGGTGGCCGTCGCCACGTTGCTCGCGCAGGATCGTCGCCGCGTGCCAGAGCTGGAGGTGCGGGGCCTCGGGCCACGCCAACTCCGCGTTGGCGGCGGCCATGGGGCGACCTGCGGTGTTCGCGGCCTCGGCGACGCGGCGCAGCAGCCGGGCGGCCTCGGCGAGTTCGGGACTTGCCACGCGCTCGCCGAGTATCGCTCGGTAGGTCCGGTCGATGCCCCTCTCCCTCGCCTTCAGCACGTCCGCGGGGCCGGCCGTGGACCATGCGGAGTCCATGTGCTCGGCGACCATCCGCGGGCTGAAGCTGTAGAAGGCCGACGCCACGCGCTCACTCCCGACCGCCCCCAATGGCGCGGCGCGGAGGGGGAAGTAGGTCGGCCAGCGCTCCCCCGTTCCGTACCCGAGCGCGGCCGACTCCTCGAAGACCTCCGGCGCGTAGTAGAGCACCGCGTGCAGGGGCTCCAGCAGGTGCCACAGGCGGCGCACCTCACCGAGCTCGATACCGATCCCCGTACCCATGCCCATGCCCATGCCCATGCCCATGCTCGCGCCCATACCGATCGCCCCGTCCCCCTGAACCGTCCCGTCGACCTCACTGCCGTTCTCCGACATGGCGAACCCCCTCGTCCCGTCCCCACCCACTCGACAACTTGACACTGACAAGATTGCCCCACCCCGCCAAACTTGTCAATGCCTAGATTCCGCGTACGCTGACAACCATGGAGACCAGCGCCCCCCAACGTCCCTACCACCACGGCGACCTGCGCCGCGCGATCCTGAGCGCCGCCCTCGACGTCATCGCCGCCGACGGCCCCTCCGCCCTGAGCCTGCGCGACCTGGCCCGCCGCGCGGGCGTCTCGCACGCGGCCCCGGCGCACCACTTCAAGGACCGCACCGGCCTGCTCACGGCGATCGCCGCCGAGGGCCACGAGCTGCTGTCGGCCACGCTCGCCGAGGCCACGGATCTGCGGGACGCGGGCGTCCACTACGTACGCTTCGCCCGGGAGCACCCCGCGCACTTCCAGGTGATGTTCACGCCGGAGCTGTTGCGTGAGAACGACCTCGAACTGACCACGGCCCGGGCCCTGACCGCCGACCGCCTACGGACCGCCGTCTCCACCGCCTCCGGGGTTTCCGACGAAATCGACCCCCGTCTCGCCGGTATCGCCGCCTGGTCCCTGGCCCACGGCTTCGCCACGCTGCTCCTCAGTCACAACCTGGACGGAGCGATCGGAGCGATCGGCGGGGTCGGCGCGGTCGGCGGCCAGGACCCCGAGGAGGTCTTCCGCACGCTGACGGGGATGTTGTTCCAGTCACCGTCTGCGTGACCTCGACGTTCGCCCATGTCGAGGGTGAGGCCCGCCGACAGCAGGTGGCGGATGGCAGGTGGTGGATGGCAGGTGGTGGATGGCGGATGGCGGGTGTTGCGAACGCGGGTGACGGTCCACGCCTCGCACACGCGATAGCCGTTCGCCGTGCGCGCCTCGACTCGATCAGGTCCGCCCGCTCGTGGTGGCGCGGGGCACGCGCAGTCGCGCCCGTCATCCGCCCCGGCTCACCTGTCCGCACCCCATCCCCCGGGCCGCCACACGAACCAACCCCTACGACCCGAGAATCGTCGCCAGGAACTCCCCCGTCCACCCCATCAGCTCCCGCCCGACCAACGGCTTCCCGCCCACCTTCGCCGTCTTCGGGCGGGGGACCAGGAGCTGGTGGGCGGCCGGCTTGATGACCGTGCCCGGGTACAGCCGCTTGAGGCGCAGCTCCTGGGACTCCCGCAACTCCACCGGGGCGAAGCGGATGTTGTTGCCCTGAAGCACGATCTCGCCGACGCCGCACGCCCGCGCGAGCATCCGCAGGCCCGCCACCAGCAGCAGGTTCTCCACCGGCTCGGGCAACTTGCCGTAGCGGTCGGTCAGTTCCTCGCGTACGGACTTCACGTCCTCCTCCGTGTTGGCGGAGGCGATGGCGCGGTAGGCCTGCAGGCGCAGTCGCTCACCCGGCGCGTAGTCGTGCGGGACGTGCGCGTCGACCGGGAGCTCGATCTTGACCTCCAAGGGCGGCTCCTCCTCGACGCCGCCTTCCAGGGAGGCGCGGTAGTCGGCGACCGCCTCGCCCACCATGCGGACGTACAGATCGAAGCCGACGCCCGCGATGTGGCCCGACTGCTCGCCGCCGAGCAGATTGCCCGCGCCGCGGATCTCCAGGTCCTTCATCGCCACGTACATGCCGGCGCCCATCTCCGTGTGCTGGGCGATGGTCGCGAGCCGCTCGTGCGCGGTCTCCGTCAGGGGCTTCTCCGGCGGGTAGAGGAAGTACGCGTAGCCCCGTTCCCGCCCGCGGCCGACCCGGCCGCGCAGCTGGTGCAGCTGCGAGAGGCCGAAGTTGTCTCCGCGCTCGACGATCAGCGTGTTGGCGTTGGAGATGTCGATGCCCGACTCGACGATCGTGGTCGACACGAGCACGTCGAACTTCTTCTCCCAGAAGTCGACGACCACCTGTTCCAGGGACTGTTCCGACATCTGGCCGTGGGCCGTGGCGATGCGCGCCTCGGGGACGATCTCCCGCAGTCGGGCGGCCGCCCGGTCGATCGACTCCACCCGGTTGTGGATGTAGAAGACCTGGCCCTCGCGGAGCAGCTCGCGGCGGATGGCGGCGCCGATCTGCTTCTCCTCGTACGGGCCGACGAAGGTCAGTACGGGGTGCCGCTCCTCCGGCGGGGTGGTGATCGTGGACATCTCGCGGATGCCCGTGACTGCCATCTCCAGGGTGCGGGGGATGGGGGTGGCCGACATCGTGAGGACGTCGACGTTGGCGCGCAGCTTCTTCAGCTGCTCCTTGTGCTCGACGCCGAAGCGCTGCTCCTCGTCGACGATGACCAGGCCCAGGTCCTTGAACTTCGTCTCCGACGCGAACAGCCGGTGGGTGCCGATGACCACGTCCACCCCGCCCTCCCGCAATCCCTCCAGGACCGCCTTCGCCTGCGTGTCCGTCTGGAAGCGGGACAGGGCGCGGACGTTCACCGGGAACTGCGAGTAGCGCTCGGAGAACGTCCCGAAGTGCTGCTGCACGAGCAGGGTCGTGGGGACCAGGACCGCGACCTGCTTGCCGTCCTGCACCGCCTTGAAGGCCGCGCGCACCGCGATCTCCGTCTTGCCGTAGCCCACGTCGCCGCAGATCAGGCGGTCCATCGGGACCGTCTTCTCCATGTCCTCCTTGACCTCGGCGATCGTCGTGAGCTGGTCGGGGGTCTCCGCGTACGGGAACGCGTCCTCCAGCTCGCGCTGCCACGGCGTGTCGGAACCGAACGCGTGCCCGGGAGCCGCCATGCGCGCGCTGTACAGCTTGATCAGGTCCGCGGCGATCTCCTTGACCGCCTTCTTCGCGCGCGCCTTGGTCTTCGTCCAGTCGGCGCCGCCCAGGCGGTGCAGGGTGGGGGCCTCGCCGCCCACGTACTTGGTGATCTGCTCCAGCTGGTCCGTGGGGATGTAGAGGCGGTCGCCGGGCTGGCCGCGCTTGGCGGGGGCGTACTCCACCACCAGGTACTCGCGGGTCGCGCCCTGCACGGTCCGCTGCACCATCTCGATGTAGCGGCCGACGCCGTGCTGCTCGTGGACGATGTAGTCGCCGGCTTCGAGGGAGAGCGGATCGATGGTCTTGCGGCGGCGGGCCGGCATCCGCGCGCCGTCCTTGCCGGCCGCCTTCTGGCCGGAGAGGTCGGTCTCCGTGAGGACGGCGAGTCTGAGCGCCGGGTCCACGAAGCCGTAGTCGATCGAGCCGCACGAGACATGGACGACGGACGGGCTGATGTCCGCCAGGTCCGTGTCGAGGCGGGCCGCGATGCCCTCGCCGCCGAGCACCTCGACGGTACGGGCGGCGGGGCCGTGCGCCTCGGTGACGTACACCGTGCGCCAGCCGTCGGCCAGCCAGCCCTTGGTGTCGGCCAGAGCCCTGGCCGTGTCACCGCGGTAGGTCTCCGGAGCGTGCATGCCGAACTTGAGCGTGTCCGCGGCCGGCGCGTCCAGTTCGAGGTCTGCCGCGAACGGCGACACCGACCACCACATCATGTCCAGCTCGCGGGCCCGGTCCCGGACGTCCGCGATGGACCACAGGGAGGCGGCGCCGACGTCGATGGGGGCCTCGCCGCCCCCGGCCGTCGCCGCCCAGGACGCCTGCAGGAACTCCTGCGAGGTCGCCACCAGGTCCGCGGCCCGTGTCCGCACCCGCTCCGGGTCGCAGACGACGGCCATCGAGCCCCTGGGCAGGACGTCGAGCAGCAGCTCCATGTCGTCGACCAGGACCGGAGCCAGCGACTCCATTCCTTCTACGGCGATGCCCTCGGCGATCTTGCCGAGGAGTTCGCCCAGCTCGGGGTGTTCCTCGGCCAGCCGGGCCGCCCGCTGCCGTACCTCGTCCGTGAGCAGCAGCTCGCGACACGGCGGCGCCCACAGGCCGTGCTCCGCGACCTCCAGGGACCGCTGGTCGGCGACCTTGAAGTAACGGATCTCCTCGACGTCGTCGCCCCAGAACTCCACCCGAAGGGGGTGCTCCTCGGTGGGCGGGAAGACGTCCAGGATGCCGCCACGGACCGCGAACTCGCCGCGCTTCTCGACGAGCTCGACCCGGGAGTACGCCGCTGCCGCGAGCGCCTCGACGATCCCGCCCAGGTCTGCGGTCTGGCCGGTGCGCAGCGCGACCGGCTCCAGGTCGCCCAGGCCCTTGACCTGCGGCTGCAGCACCGAACGAACGGGGGCGACCACGACCGCCACCGGGCCGGTCTCGGGGTCGTCGGGGCGCGGGTGGGCCAGCCGGCGCAGGACGGCGAGGCGGCGGCCGACCGTGTCCGACCGGGGGGACAGCCGCTCGTGCGGGAGCGTCTCCCACGAGGGGTACTCCGCGACTGTGTCCGCCGGGAGGAGGGACCTGAGCGCCGCGGCCAGGTCCTCGGCCTCGCGTCCCGTCGCCGTCACCGCGAGGACGGGGCGGCCGGCGTCGCGGGCCAGGGCCGCCACCGCGAAGGGGCGGGCGGCGGGCGGGCCGACCAGGTCGATATGCATCCGGTTACCGTCGGTGGCGGCCTTCACCGCTTCCGCGAGGGCGGCGTCCTTGACGACGGCGTCGAGCAGACCGTGCAGGCTCATGAAGGGCTTCCATCCCGGAGAGTGGGCAACGCGAACCGCCCGACACGTCGCACGGGCCGGGGGTCCCCAGCCTACGACGCTCGCGACGCCACCGCCCTCTCTCCCTCGCACCGCGGGCGGGCGAAGGTGACCGAGACCCCGCGGTGCGGTTCGACGGCCACGAGGAGGACGGAGTCGAACGCCGCGGCGATCCTCTCCAGTAAAGGGAACGTCGGCATGCATTTTCCGTGCTCAAGCCGGGAAATCGCCGCCTGTGTCATACCGGAGAGTTCGGCCAACTGAATTTGCGTCATTCCGCTCTCGTCCCGCAGATTCCGAACGGCCCTCCCCAAAGTTTTCTCCAACGATTTTCCAATAAACCTTCTGCCGCCCGCACGCTCCCCATCCTGCCCCCGTTGATGACGCACCGCCCTCACTCCCGCATCTTCCGTCCGGCTCATAGGGCGACCTGAACCGAGTCTGCGGGCAGAAGTTCTGGGCCGACCCGTACCCGCCGGCCGTGCGCAAGAAGCTGAAGGCGGCCTGCTACAAGACGGCGACGAAGTACTACAACGCCGTCCGCGCCCTCGGCTGACCCCTCTCGCCGACCCCCTTCGGCCCGGTCACCGTCACGGTGACCGGGCCGACGCCGGCGGGGCGCGGGTCCTCTCCCCACGCCCCGCCGGCCGGGACCGCGCCGGAGCCCCCTACTCCGTCGCGATCGCGTTCAGCACGTTCATCCGGCCCGCCCGGAACGCCGGCACCAGGGCCGCGAACAGCCCCACGAAGGCCGAGCCGACGAACACAGCGACGATGGTCGGCCACGGGATGTCCAGGACCTTCAGGCCCTCCAGCGCGAGGAGCTCGTGGGCGGTCGCGCCCCAGCCCATCCCCAGGCCCAGCCCCAGCAGCGCGCCGAAGAGGGCGATCACCACCGACTCCAGCCGGATCATGCGGCGCAGCTGGCGTCGGGAGAGGCCGATGGCCCGCACGAGCCCGATCTCCCTGGTGCGCTCCACCACCGACAGGGCCAAGGTGTTCACCACGCCCAGGACCGCGACCACGATCGCCAGGGCCAGCAGGCCGTAGACCATGTTCAGCAGCTGCCCGATCTGGTCGCGCAGGCTCTGCTTGTAGTCGCTCTGGTCCATGACCTTGACCGTGGGGTCCGAGGCCACGGCGGCCTTGAGTGAGGCGTATGCCCGGTCCTCCTGGCCGTTCTTCGCCGCGGCGAGCAGGCCCGTGTCCAACGGCATCCGGCCGGCCGGGACGTACCGCTCGACCGTCGTGATGTTCGTGTACATCGCCCCCTTGTCGAGCCCGGTGTCGTCCGAGGTGACCGCGGCCACCCGGAGCCGGGCCGTGCGGCCCCCGTCGAAGGCGACCGTCAGCGTGTCGCCGGTCTTCACGCCGTTCTTCTCGGCGAACTCCGATCCGACGGACATCGCGTCGGCACCGTAGGCGCCGGCCAGCGCGCCGGAGAGCGTCGTGCGGCGCAGGTCCTGCATGTAGCCGGGGTCGGTGGCGAGCAGCTGCTCCTTGTGGACGGTGCCGTTCGGCGCGGTCAGCTCGGCGGGCACTTCCTTGACGCGGGTGACGTGGGCGAGGTCCGCGACGCCCCGCGCCGCCTTCTCCGTCGCCGGGTTGAGCGGCCGCATGCCGCCGTCCGTCTTGACGATGAAGTCGGCGCCGACCGACTTGTCCAGCTCCTCGGTCGCCGACGCCACCATGGAGGAGCCGACCACCGACAGGCAGGCGACCAGCGCCAGGCCGATCATCAGGGCCGCGCCTGTGGCGCCCGTACGGCGCGGGTTGCGCAGTGCGTTGCGCTCGGCCATCCGCCCCACCGGTCCGAAGACCCGCAGCAGCACCGCACTGAGCACCCGGACCATCCCGCCCGCGAGCAGCGGACCGATCACCACGAAGCCGATCAGGGTCAGCACGACGCCCGCGCCCAGCATCAGCGCGCCGTCGCTCGCCCTGTCCGCGGTCGCCGCCGTGTAAAGCGCGAACCCGCCGGCACCCGTGAGCACCAGGCCGACCAGACCGCGCACCCAGCCCGCCCTGCCGTCGGCCGGAGTACCGGCGTCGCGCAGTGCGGCCATCGGGGAGACCTTGCCGGCGCGGCGGGCCGGCAAGTAGGCGGCCAGAACGGTGACGACGACGCCGAGCACCAGGCCGGTCACCGGAGTGGTCGCCTTCACCGTCAGGTCCCGCGTCGACAGGTCCATGCCCATCGACGACATGAGCTTCATCAGGCCGATCGCGATGCCGACGCCCGCGCCGACGCCCAGGACCGAGCCCACGACGCCGAGCAGCAGCGCCTCGACCAGCACCGACCGGTTGACCTGTTTGCGGGACGAGCCGATCGCCCGCATCAGGCCGATCTCGCGGGTGCGCTGGGCGACCAGCATCGAGAAGGTGTTGACGATCAGGAAGATGCCGACCAGGAACGCGATTCCGGCGAAGCCGAGCATGACGTACTTGATGACGTTCATGGACGAGCCGACGCCGGAGCGGTTCTCGTCCGCGTACTCCTTCTGCGTCTGCACCTTGTACGAACCGGCGCCGCCGAGGGAGGAGATGACGTTCTGCTTGACCTGCGCGTCGGTGACGCCCTGCGCGGCCACGACGTCGATGTGGGTGAACCGGCCGGTGGTGCCGAGGAGTTCACGCTGGGCGGTGGCGGTGTCGAAGTAGACGACGGCGGCACCGGGGTTGGTCACCTTGAAGGTGGCGATGCCGACGATCCGCGCCTTGAAGTCACCCGTCACGGCTATGGTGCGCAGCTCGTCGCCGAGCTTGAGGTGGTGCTTGTCGGCGGTGTCGGCGTCGACCATCGTCTCGGTGGGACCGCGCGGGGCGCGACCGGAGGTGATCTCCATCGAACGCAGGTCGTTGTGCGTCCAGTTGCCGGCGATCGTCGGGGCTCCGTTGCTGGACCCCATGTTCTTGTTGGCGCTGTTGACGACGGTCACGTTCATCGAACTGATCGCGCCCTCGGCCGACTTGACGCCGCCCGCCTTCCGGGCCTGCGCCAGGACGGACGCGGGAATCGACTCCGGCTTGCCGTTCCGCGGGGTGTCGTCGGTCTTCGCCGCCTTCGGCGAGATGGTGACGTCGGCGGAGGTGGCGGCGAACAGCTTGTCGAACGTCGTGTTCATGGTGTCGGTGAACACCAGCGTGCCGCAGACGAAGGCCACGGACAGCAGCACCGCGACCGCCGACAGCGCCATTCGCCCCTTGTGCGCGAAGAAGTTGCGCATCGAGGTCTTCAGGACGGTCATGACGTACGCCCCCGGGCGTCGAAGTCCTTCATCCGGTCCAGCACCTGATCGGCCGTCGGCTGGTGCATCTCGTCGACGATCTGGCCGTCCGCGAGATACAGCACCCGGTCCGCGTACGAGGCGGCCACCGGGTCGTGTGTGACCATCACGATGGTCTGGCCCAGCTCGTCCACGGAACGCCGCAGGAAGCCCAGTACCTCGGCGCCCGCCCGGGAGTCGAGGTTTCCGGTCGGCTCGTCCCCGAAGATGATCTCGGGCCGGGCGGCGAGTGCCCGCGCCACCGCGACGCGCTGCTGCTGGCCGCCGGAGAGCTGGTTCGGCCGGTGCTTGAGGCGCCCCGCCAGCCCGACGGTCTCCACGACCTGGTCCAGCCAGCCCTTGTCCGGCTTGCGGCCCGCGATGTCCATCGGCAGCGTGATGTTCTCGATCGCGTTCAGCGTCGGCAGCAGGTTGAACGCCTGGAAGATGAACCCGATCCGGTCCCGGCGCAGTTGCGTGAGCTTCTTGTCCTTGAGACCGGTGATCTCGGTCTCGTCGAGGTGGATCTGGCCGGAGGTGACGGTGTCGAGTCCGGCGAGGCAGTGCATCAGCGTGGACTTGCCGGACCCCGAGGGGCCCATGATCGCGGTGAACTGCCCCCGCGCGATGTCCACGTCGATGTGGTCGAGGGCGACGACCCGGGTCTCCCCGGACCCGTACGCCTTGACGACCTGCCGCGCCCGCGCGGCAACGGCCGTACGCCCTCCAGTGCCCCCGTGCCTGGGAATGGTCACAGCCGATGTCACGGTATGTCTCCTATGTTGATTGCTGGGCGGCAGACGTGCGTTGCGCTTCGTCGGTAAGTCTGGCGACGGGGGACGGTCCGGCGCGCTGGTGCCCAGCGCAGTCTTCTCCTGGGGAAAACCCCACCCCGGAACGTGCGGCCTGTACGACTGCTCCCGCTCCCCCGCGGCGTAAAACCAGGTTAAGGACACCCCCTGCCCCGTCTCGTCCTCCGCCGGTACGAGCGCTCCCCGAGACGTAGTGAGGAGGGACCCCTAGGGGCAATCCACCCCTCGGTGGAGTACTCCTCAGGGTTGTCTCCACCCTCGGATCCGGTCAGCGTCCACCCTCCCGCTACGTGAAGGTCAAGTGAGATGGTGGGGGGCGGCGGATAGGTGCAGGGGGAAACGAATCAGGGGGGCACCCAAGTGGGCCAGCGGGACACCGGGATACGGGCCGCGGCGGCGGAACAGTCACCGACCTCACGCAGCCGCAGGGGCGCCGTCGTCGCCGCCCTCATGCTCTCCATGGCGCTGCCCGCGCTCGACTCCACCATCGTGTCGACGGCCGTACCGCAGATCGTCGGCGACCTCGGCGGCTTCTCCGTCTTCTCCTGGCTGTTCTCGGGCTACCTGCTCGCGGTGACGGTCACCCTGCCGGTGTACGGCAAGCTGTCGGACACCTTCGGCCGCAAGCCGGTGCTGATCGCGGGCGCCACCGTCTTCCTCCTCGGCTCGCTGCTCTGCGCCACCGCCTGGAACATGGCCGCGCTCATCGCCTTCCGGATCGTGCAGGGCCTGGGCGGCGGCGCGTTGCAGGGCACCGTGCAGACGCTCGCCGCCGACCTCTACCCGCTCAAGGAACGCCCCAAGATCCAGGCGAAGCTGTCCACGGTGTGGGCGACCTCGGCGGTCGCGGGCCCTGGCCTCGGCGGGGTCCTCGCCGCGTACGCCGACTGGCGCTGGATCTTCCTCATCAACCTGCCGATCGGCGCGCTCGCGCTGTGGCTGATCGTCCGCCACCTGCACGAGCCGGTACGGGATACGTCCGGCCGTCGCCCCCGGATCGACTGGGCGGGCGCGCTGGCCGTCTTCGCCTGCGGCGGCGTACTGCTCACCGCGCTGGTGCAGGGCGGGGTGGCCTGGGACTGGCTGTCGGCCCCGTCCCTCGCCCTGTTCGGCACCGGACTCGGACTCATCGGTGCCGTGGTCGTGATCGAGCGCCGGGCGGCCGAGCCGATCATCCCCGGGTGGGTGTGGCGACGCCGCACGATCGCCGCCGTCAACCTGGCGCTCGGCGCACTGGGGCTGCTCATGGTCGCCCCCTCGGTCTTCCTCCCCACGTACGCGCAGGCGGTCCTCGGCCTCGCCCCCGTCGCCGCCGGATTCGTCCTCTCCGTATGGACCTTGAGCTGGCCGGTGTCGGCGGCGTTCAGCCAGCACCTCTACGGCCGGATCGGCTTCCGCAACACCGCGATGCTCGGCATCGGCGCCGCGACCCTGATCCTCCTCGCCTTCCCCTTCCTCCCCTACCCCGGCGAGCCCTGGCAGCCGGCCCTGCTGATGCTCCTGCTCGGCGGCGCTCTGGGCCTCTTCCAACTCCCCCTGATCATCGGCGTCCAGTCGACGGTCGGCTGGGAGGAACGCGGTACGACGACGGCGTCCGTCCTCTTCTGCCGCCAGACCGGCCAGACCATCGGCGCGACCCTGTTCGGCGCGGTCGCCAACGGGGTACTGGCCTCACGGCTCGGCGGCGCCGGGGACCTGGACGCGGTGACGCGCGCGCTGGACTCCGGCGCACCCGCCGAACACCTGCGCCGCGCGGTGGCGGACGCGGTCCACGCCGTCTACCTGGGCGCGGCCGGCGCCGCCGCACTCGCCTTCCTGATCCTGCTGTTCGTGGCACCGCGACGCTTTCCGGTGCTCAAGGAGTGAGCCCTCACGCGCCCGCCTACTCCGCCGGCGCCCGCCCCGTCAGGGTCGCCAGACTCGCCCGTACGTGATCCATCTGCGCCCGTACGTCGTCCCACCGCTCACCGTGTTCGCGCAGCACCCGCTCCGTCTCCCGGGCCATGCCCTCCTCCCGCACCCGCGCCTCGGCAACCAGCTCGGCGGCCCGCACCACCGCGTCCTCCTGCCCACGCCGAGCCGCCTCCTCGGCCTCGGCGAAGGCGTGCCTGGCCTCCGACAGCGCGGCCTCGGCGCATGCCGCCCGCTCCACAAGCTGCGCGTCGAGCGCGACCGCCCGCTCGACGGCCGCCCGCTCGGCCTCGTCCCAGCGCGCGGCGTGCTCCTTCTCCTGCTCCTCCAGGACCCCCGCCGTCCGCTGCCGCATCTCACGCAGCGCGGCCAGCGCCTCCCCGCGGTTCTCCTTGATCTCGCGACGGGCCGAGACGCGCATCTCGTCGGCCTCCGCGCGGGCGGCGAGCAGCCGCTGCCGGGCGCGTTCCTCGGCCTCGCCGCGCACCTCGTCGGCGTACGCCTGGGCCGCCTCGCGCACCCGGCACCCCACCGCCTCGGCCTCGTCGACGGCGTGCCGGGCCTCACGGCGCGCGGTCTCCCGTACGGACGCGGCCTCCTCCTCGCCGAGTTCGCAGATCCGGCGGGCGCGCTCGCCGAGCGTCTCGTACGTCTGCGGGACGAGCCGCGCCACGACGTCCCTCAGCCGCCGCACCTCCGCGTCCATCTCCTTGGCCAGGACGGTCAGCCGCGCGGCGCGCTCCCAGGCCACGTCGCGGTCCCGCGAGAGCGCCGCGGCGTACGCGTCGACCTGCTCGGGACGGTAACCGCGCCCCCGTACGGCCATGAAGCCGTGCGGCGACACCGATGTGCTGCTCATCCCCGAACCCCTCTCCGATGTGCGCCATACGACATGATTCGTCAACATGATTTGGCGCATATCTTGGTGGATCAGGCATAGATGTACATAACGCGACACTCCGCCCATTCGTTCCGGTCAAGGTGCATAAAAAATGGGTGGGACCCGGTCATACGACCCGGTCCCACCCATGAGCCACCCTCAGCGGCGCGTCACAACAACCCGTCCCACATCTGCTCCAGCAACACCGACCACCAGCTCTCCGGAGAGCCGAGCGCCGCCGGGTCGAGGGAGGCGAGCTGGGCCTGGAAGTCGACGGTCCAGCGACCCGCCTGCTCCTGGTTCAGCCCGAACCGCAGCCGCCACATCCGGCCCAGCAGCGCCAGACAGCGCGCGAACTCGGGCAGCCCGGTGTTCACGAACTGCGGCGGTACGGAGGATCCCCCAGGACCCGCCTCCACGGGCACCGCGACGATGTTCGCCGTGCCGTACTGCACACAGATCGCCTTGCCGAAGTCGCTACCCATGACGAGGTACGAGCCCGCGTCCGCGGCCGGCTGCACCCCGCGCTCCTGCGCCAGCTCCGCGAGCGTCGGCACCGGGCGGCCCGGCTGGGCCTGCGCCCAGAAGAACGGGCCCATGTCGACCGGGAGTCCGGCCACCACCAGGGTGTGCGCCACCAGGTTCGGCACACCCTGCCGCGACACCGCCGCCTGGTCGAACCGGAACAGGCCCGGCCCGAACGCCGCCGCCAGCTCCTGCCCGATCGCCTCCGGCGGAACCGGCGGCGCCGGCTGCACCGGCGGAATCGGCGCGCGCACCGGCGCGGGGCGCGCCGGGCCGTCCGCCACCTGGTGCAACTCGCCCTGGTGCGCGAGGAGCTCGTGCATGCCCTGCTGACGGCTCGTGTGATCCGTGCCGTACGGGGCGATGCTCGTGATCCGCGCCTGCGGCCAGCTCTCCCGGATCATCCGCGCACAGTACGCACCCGGCAGCTCACACGACTCCAACTCCGTGTGCAGCTCCAGCACTTGCTGCGGCGGTACGTTCATCGCCCGCAGCTCGTGCAGGATCTGCCACTCCGGGTGCGGGGTCCCCGGCGCGGAGCGCCGGATCAACTGCCGCTCGGAACCGTCCTGCGCGCGGTAGCGCAGGACGGCCTGATAGCCGGGGCCGACGGTCGGCTGACCGGTCGGGGGATAGCCGTACGCCAGGGGCTGCTGGCCGGGCGGCATGGGCTGCCCCGGCATCACATGCCCCGGCATGGGCTGGCCCGGCAGGGGCTGACCAGGCATCGGCTGGCCCGGCATGGGGGGCTGTCCCTGCATCGGCTGCGGGGCGCCCGGGGGCACTCCGGGGGCCTGCGGGGGCGGCGGAGGCGGGGCGCCGGGGCCGACCACCGGGGGGCCGACCGGCGGACCGGACAGCATGGTCGCGGCGTGGTGAACACCGCCGGGAGGCGTACCCCCCGGAGGCTGCGGAGCACCGGGCGCGGCAGGCGCACCCGGACCCGCCAGGCCCGCGGGCCCGTCCGGGCCGAGCTGCGATACGAGTTGCGTCGGTACGTACCCGCCCGCCGGGGTACCCGGAACACCGGGCCCGGACGGTGGAGGCGGAGGCGGAGGCGTACTCCCGGGCCGCACGCCCGGCACACCCGGGGCGCTCGGCGGAGGCGGCGCGCTCACGCCACCACCCCGCGCGCCCCGCGGCGGCGCCTGCGCCTTGCTGGTCGCGGCGTCGGCGATGTCACCGGCGTTAGGCGCCAGCGGCCGGCGAGGCGCCACGGGGGCCCCCGGACCGCCGAGCGGCGGCGGAGCCTGCTGGGGGTAGCCGTACGCGGGCGCACCCGAAGGCGGCGCGGGAGCGGAAACGGGAGGAGAAGGAGGCGGCGGAGTCCCGGGCACGCCACCGGGCCCCTGCGGGAAGCCGTACGCGGGCGCACCGAGAGGCGGCATACCGGGCGTACCCGGACCACCCTGCGGATAGCCGTACGACGGCGCGCCCTGAGGCGCCACGCCGTGAGGTGCCACACCGTGAGGTTCCACACCCTGCGGGAAACCGGGCGGCCGACCGAAGTCGGGGTCGCCTATCGCGGGTGCCTGCGCCGTGCGCGGGAGTTGGCTGCCGCCGGACATCAGGGCCGTCTGGGCATCCGGGGTCACCCCCGGCGGCGGCGTACCCGGACGCGCCCCGTCGTCGACGTCGGTCAGCGGCGGCGCGAACACGGTCGCCGGCAGCGGTACGGAACGATCCTCGCCCGCGTCCGCGTTCGTGTCCGTCCCCGCCCACGGGGTCGCCGAATCGGGCACGCCCGACGCCGGCACGGCGTCCTGCGGACCCGAGTCCCGCACATCACCGGCCGCAGCGGCGGGCCACGGCGTGGCTCCGGAGGACGCGGCATGCGCCCCCGGCGCCGAGGCCACCGAGCCACCGCCCGCCGAAACTCCCTGCGTACCGCTGGACGCCCCCGCCCGCCGATCAGGAATCCCCAGCTTGTCCGCGGCCTCCTGCAACCACTCCGGGGGACTCAACAGGAACGAGGTCTGGTTCAGATCGACCCGGGCCGCAGGCGCCGGCGCCGGTTCCGGGGACGCCTCCGGCACCCCGTACTCCTCCTCGTACCGGCGAATCACCTCACCGACCGGCAGCCCGGGCCACAGCGTGGCCTCCCCGCTGTCCCGCGCGAGGACGAGCCGCTGCGCGCCCCCGTCGGAGCGCGGACCCCCGGCACGGTCCTCGGCCCACACCACGAACCCGAGCTCGAACTCCCGCACCCGCACCTCACGATGCTGGTACGAGGCCACATCCCCGTTGATCCACTCTTCCGCGCGCTCCTGCGCCTGCGCGAAGGTCACCATCGGAAGTTCACTCCCCCACCGAAGACACCGAAGACACCGAGGCCACTGAAGAGACAGGGACGGCACGCGCGAAGCCGCCGTCCACCATCAGGTTCGCCACCGTCTCCAACTCCGGCGGATTGCCCGCCAGCCGGGACAGGAACTGGTCGAAGTCGGCGCCGCAGGGCAGCAGCAGCCGCCGCACCCGCTCCGCCGGCGGCCAGGCGTCCTGGTCGCGGGCGTCGTCGTACGCGCAGAACCAGACCGACCCGATCGCGTCACCCTTCACCTTCACGGCGAGCAGACCACCCTGCACGAACCCGACACACAGGTAGTCCTTGGTCAGATGGTCGCGCAGACATTTGTTGATGTAGACGAGGTCGTTGACGGCGGCCTCTTCGCGCACCGTGAAGAAGGGCTGGTCAATCAGCAGCCCCAGTTCGGCGTCGAGCGCGGCACCGACAGGCGCACAGCCACCCGCCGCCTTCAGGAACGACCGATAGACACCCGGCAGCCGATAGCCGAGGTCCTCCTCAACTCCCAGCACCTGCTGCTCACTCACCGCCACCGCCGACTTCGGCAACCCGAAGTGCGCGGGCCGCGTCTCCTGCAACGGCCGCGTCCCGCGCTTGTTCTGGTCGACGGCCGCGGTCGCTATACCACCGTGGTGCCGCAACAACGCCTTGACCTCAACAGGAACGAGCTCCAGCCGACGGGTGCCCGGCACGTGGTGCCAGGTCCAGCCGTGCGGGGTGGCCACGGAGGGGATCGTGTCCCACAGATCGTGCCCGGTGGCGGCGAGCGCGGCATTCGCGGACACATAGTCCGTCAGCCGCAACTCGTCCACACCGAAACCCTCCGGAGGCTCGGCGATCTCCGCGGCGGCACGCGCGTACGGCGAGAAGTCGGGGTAGCCGTGCGCGTCGACCCGTACGCCTCTGGGGTGGCGAGCGGCCCGGACCGGATCCGGGAAATGCACGACCTGCCCGGCGTACGCCGCGTTCGGCGGCGCGGCTTGCTGCCCGAGCCGACCTGTCGTCATGACGGTTGCCCCCTGCGGCGTTCTCAATAGCTGTATGGATCGCGGATGTCGACAGCCTATGCGGTTGGAAGACACCGGTCACCGGGCCTCCGGTTCCGTGACCTGCCGTCACCCCGCCGTGACGGTGCGACGAAGCCCGGGCGTGTCGCACGCCCCAGCTTCCGCACCCGCCACGCCATTTGGCAGTCTGTAGCCGCACCGGGGGATGCACGGGAGGGAAAGAACAATCATGAACGCGACGCATACAGGCACGTCCGGGGACCCACGCGTCGGCTGGAGCAGCGCCGAAGCCCCGCACGCCCCCGCCCTCCTGCACCGCCGCGACGGCATACTCCCGACGGTCGCCGCCGCCCTCTCCGTACGCGGCGAGACCCTCACCGGCACGGCGGCACGCGGCGACCAGCCGCCCGCCCTGCACCCCCTCGTCCAGGACTTCCTCGACACCCTCACCAGCGCGCAACGCGACCGTTTCACCGGCCGCTGCGCCGAGGCGATCCTGATCTCCCGGCACATCACCACGGCCGACGCCACCCGCAGCAGACGGGCCGCGCGCAAGCCGATGACCAACGGCGAGGCACGCAAGGCGCTCAAGCAGGCCAAGCTCACCGCCCGCCGCATCCGCGAGGACGGCGACCCGCTGCACGGCAGCTTCGCCCAGCCCTGCCGCGCCTGCACGGCGCTCAGCGACCACTTCGGCGTCCGCGTCGTCGACCCGACAGCGACGACGAACGCCTGAACTCCCCCACTCCCCCACACGTACATACGACGGCGCCCCACGGCACCGACGTCCCAACCCCCATCCCTCATACCTCCCCCATCCCCCATCCCACCTCCCACCCCCCGACTCCACGTCACTCGACGAACGAAGGGCAGATGCACGCCGACCGCACCTCCACCACACGCTTCTCCGTCCCCGTGGACGCCGCGCTGCGCTCCGCGGGATGGCAGCCCGGACGCTGGGACATAAAGCAGGCCGAGTACTGGGCCGACGTGCTGCGGGGATACGAGTCACCCGCCGGGCACCGGCATACCGTGTTCCCGGCGGCGGTGGAGGCATGGGCGGAATTCGGCGGCCTGCACGTGACTCCGTCCGGCCCCGGCCGCCAGCTCGCCCCGACCGCACTGCACTTCGACCCCCTGCACGGCCTCCACCTGGCCCGCACCCTCGGCGACCTCGGCCGCGCCCTGGACACCGAGGTCTGCCCCCTCGGCGAGGAGTCCGACTCCCGCGCCCTGCTGGCCATCGACACCGAAGGCCGCGTGTACGCACTGGACCACACCGGCGACTGGTACCTGGGCCCGGACATCGACGCCGCCCTCACCACCCTCCTGTCGGGCATCGAGCCGGTACGCCTGACGGCCGGCTGACCCAGCCCCAGCCATGGTGTATGGCCCGGAGAATGTGACACTTGCGCGGCGAGTGTCACATTCCCGCGGCCGACCACCCGGCCGCAGCGGATGCCCCAACAGCGTCCGGCCCCGGCCCAGAGGCGCGGGGAGGGTGGGGGCAGCGGGGGCGAGGAGACCCGCCCCTCACGCCCCCGCCCTCACGCCCCCGCCGGGATCACCGCCGACACCCGAAACCCACCCGCATCCGTAGGCCCCGACACAAACACCCCACCCAGCGCGGCAACCCGCTCCTTCATCCCCAGCAGACCATTGCCACCACTCGGCAGATGCACAACGGCCCCCGACCCCAGCTCCGGCGGACACTCGTTCTCCACCTGCATGGCGATCTCGGCGTCACGATGAGCGAGCCGGACATACGTCTTCGCACCCGCAGCATGCTTGTGGACGTTGGTCAGCGCCTCCTGAACGACCCGATACGCGGTCTGCTCTATCTCCGGCGCGTACGCCCGCGCATCACCCTCCACCGACAGATCGACCACCATCCCGGCCGCCGCCGACTGCCCGATCAACTCATCCAGCTCGGCAAGACAGGGCCCGTCGGCCGGATCGTCGACCGCCCGCGACGCCGCGGCGGCAGCGGCAGCCGCCACCCCCACAGCCGCCAACGGCACCGGCTGCGCCCGCACCGTCAGCCCCTCCCCCGTCCGCAACACACCCAGCATCTCGCGCAACTCGGTCAACGCCTGCCGCCCCATGTCACCCACCAGAGCGGCGTTCTTCACAGCCTTCTCGGGATCCTTCCGCGCCACGGCCTGCAGCGCGGCGGCATGCACGACCATCAAGGACACCCGGTGCGCGACCACGTCGTGCATCTCCCGGGCGATCCTCGTCCGCTCCTCGTTGCGCGCCCACTCCGCCCGCTCCTCGGCCCGCTCCGCGAGCAACTGCAGCTCCCGCTCCAACGAGTCCGCCCGCTCCCGCAGGCTCTCCATCAACCGCCGCCGCGCCCCCACGTACAGCCCGAGCAGGACGGGCGGAGCGGTCATGCCGATGGCGGTCGTAATAGAAATAAAGGGGACGAACCAGTCCCCCATGGTCACGTCCCCGCGCACCATGCCCTGATGCGCCCGCACGAACGTGACGATCAGCATCCCGGCGAAGGACATCCCCGCGAGCGCCCCGATGATCCGGCGCGGGAGCTCGGACGCGGCGAGCGTGTACAGCCCGACGAGCCCCATCAGGAACCCCATCTGGGCGGGCGTGATGGCGATCGACACCAGCACCACGGCGATCGGCCACCGGCGCCGCAGCAACAGCACGGACCCGGCGATCAGCCCGAACCCCATCCCCACCGCAACCGGCAGCCCCGCGTCGTGCGCGAACGGAATCCCCTCGATCGCGCACTCCGCCGCCGACGCCGACGCCAGGCCCGCGTCCAGCAGGGCACTGCGCCATCTGACCCACCACCACGGCCCGGTCCCGGCCGCGGTGTGCTCTTCCCCCGTCGTGGTCATGACCCCAGCCTACGTTCGCCCACCGCCCCTTTTCCGGTGACTTTCGCCTACTGGCCTACACCACGCTCCGCAATCGAACAGAAGCGAAACCGTCCGGTATCCCTCGAACTGCCGAATCGCTCACCGTTCGACCCCGGAAGCCTCCATACCGCCCGGACGGTATGCCCATGGCACATCCACATGGCAAATACGCCGATTTCGAGACGCTGCGGGAGCGGGCGGTGGCGCTGCGACGGGCGGGACTCAGCCGCCGCCAGATCCGCGACCGCCTCCACGTCGACAACAACGACATCCTCAACCGACTCCTGGAGGGAGAGCCGCCCCCGGAGTGGACCAAACGCCCGAACGCGAAGGACGACCTCCGCGACAAGGCCCGCGAGCTACGGCTCCAGGGCTGGACCTATGACCAGATCCAGGTGGGGCTGGGCTGCTCGAAGAGTTCGATCTCGCTGTGGGTACGGGATCTGCCGAGGCCGGAGCGGAAGCGCACTCCGGAGGAGGCTTCGGCAATCGCCAAGCGCGGTTGGGAGGCGACTTTGCGGCGCCGCGAGGAGGAGCGCCAGCAGACCAAGAAAGCATCCGTTCGTGAGATCGGCACGATGTCCGACCGCGAGCTCTTCATCCTTGGCGTAGGCCTCTACTGGGCCGAGGGCTCCAAAGCCAAGCCGCACCGTCCACAGGAGCGGGTCACCTTCATCAACAGCGACCCCCACATGATCGAGGCCTACTTGGCCTGGCTCCGCCTGCTGGGCGTCAGCCAAGATCGCCTGCGGTTCCACGTGCACATCCACGAGTCGGCCGACGTAGCAGAGGCCGAGCACTTTTGGGCTCAGCTCGTCGGCACCGATGCCACCTTCGGCAAGACCACGCTCAAAAAACATAACCCGAAGACCAACCGGAAGAACATCAGCGTGGACTACCGCGGTTGCCTGGCTGTCCGCGTTCTGCAGAGCGCGGACTTGTACCGTCGCATTGAAGGCTGGTGGTACGGCATAGTGTTGTCCGCACGCGAGGCCGATCAACCGAATCGGACTTAGCGCGCAAACCATCCCGGGTCGTCTAATGGCAGGACAAAGAGTTTTGGTCTCTTGAATGAGGGTTCGATTCCTTCCCCGGGAGCCCCCACCGAGCGGGCCCTGACAACTCCGTCAGGGCCCGCTCTCATGTCCCCCCTGAAACACCCCGGTATCCTGCGGATGTCCACACCCCAGCCATCCGAAGCCGAAGGGCATATCCGTGAGCGCCAATCCTCCGGCAGCCGTCGTCGTTCTCGCAGCGGGTGAGGGCACCCGTATGAAGTCGGCCACACCCAAGGTCCTGCACGAACTGTGCGGCCGTTCCCTGGTGGGCCATGTGCTCGCGGCCGCGCGCGCGTTGGAGCCCGAGAACCTGGTCGTCGTGGTGGGCCACGCCCGCGAGAAGGTCACCGCGCACCTCGCCGAGACCGACCCCGGCGTGCGGACGGCCGTGCAGGCCGAGCAGAACGGCACCGGGCACGCCGTACGCATGGGCCTGGAAGAGCTGGGCGGCACCGTCGACGGCACCGTCGTCGTGGTCTGCGGCGACACCCCGCTGCTGAGCGGCGAGACCCTGCGGACGCTCGCCGCCACCCACACCGCCGACGGCAACGCCGTCACCGTGCTCACCGCCGAGGTCCCCGACGCCACCGGCTACGGCCGCATCGTGCGCGACGGCGCCAGCGGCGCGGTCACCGCGATCGTCGAGCACAAGGACGCGAGTGAGTCGCAGCGCGCGATCCGGGAGATCAACTCCGGGGTCTTCGCCTTCGACGGGCAGCTCCTCGCGGACGCCCTCGGGAAGGTGCGGACGGACAACAGTCAGGGCGAGGAGTACCTGACCGACGTCCTCGGCATCCTGCGCGAGGCCGGGCACCGCGTCGGCGCCTCCGTCGCCGGCGACCACCGCGAGATCGCCGGTATCAACAACCGGGTCCAGCTCGCCGAGGCCCGCCGCATCCTCAACGACCGGCTGCTCACCGAGGCCATGCTCGCCGGGGTGACCGTCATCGACCCCGCCTCGACCTGGATCGATGTGGCCGTCACCTTCGAGCAGGACGCGATCGTCCACCCGGGGACGCAGTTGCAGGGTGCCACGCACCTCGCCGAGGGCGCCGAGGTCGGGCCCAACTGCCGGCTGAAGGACACCACGGTGGGCGCGGGGGCCCGTATCGACAACACCGTCGCCGACAGCGCCGAGGTCGGGCCGCAGGCGACCGTGGGCCCGTACGCGTACCTCCGTCCGGGCACCCGCCTCGGTCTGAAGGCCAAGGTGGGTACGTACGTCGAGACGAAGAACGCCACGATCGGCGAGGGCACCAAGGTCCCGCACCTGTCCTACGTGGGCGATGCGACGATCGGCGAGTACTCCAACATCGGTGCCGCGAGCGTCTTCGTGAACTACGACGGGCAGGAGAAGCACCACACCACCGTGGGCTCCCACTGCCGTACCGGGTCGGACAACATGTTTGTGGCTCCTGTCACGGTCGGGGACGGCGCGTACACCGCGGCGGGCTCGGTCATCACCAAGGACGTGCCGCCCGGTTCGCTGGCCGTGGCCCGTGGCCAGCAGCGGAATATCGAGGGTTGGGTGGCCCGCAAGCGTCCGGGAAGCGCGGCCGCGAAGGCGGCGGAGACGGCCTCCCGGGAGCCGGAAGGCGAAGCCTGACCGGAAACAGGTGCGTCTGACACGGCGTACCGTGATAAGTGCACACCCGCACCCCCCAGCTGAGAACGCCTCTCGCACTCCAGCCGAGAAGACCTCTCGTGCCCCAGCTGAGACACCTCTGAGGAGACAGTGCTGTGACCGGGTTCAAGACGACCGGCGAGAAGAAGATGATGTTCTTCTCCGGCCGCGCCCACCCCGAGCTTGCCGAGGAGGTCGCCCACCAGCTGGGTGTCGGGCTTGTCCCGACGAAGGCCTTCGACTTCGCCAACGGTGAGATCTACATCCGCTACCAGGAGTCCGCACGCGGCGCCGACTGCTTCCTGATGCAGAGCCACACGGCTCCCATCAACAAGTGGATCATGGAGCAGCTGATCATGATCGACGCTCTGAAGCGGGCCTCCGCGCGGAGCATCACCGTGATCGTGCCGTTCTACGGTTACGCGCGGCAGGACAAGAAGCACCGTGGACGTGAACCGATCTCGGCGCGTCTGATCGCCGACCTGATGAAGACGGCGGGCGCGGACCGCATCCTCACCGTCGACCTGCACACCGACCAGATCCAGGGCTTCTTCGACGGCCCGGTCGACCACCTGTTCGCGCTGCCGATCCTCGCGGACTACGTGGGCGCGAAGGTCGACAAGGCGAAGCTGACGGTCGTCTCCCCGGACGCCGGCCGCGTGCGCGTCGCCGACCGCTGGTGCGACCGTCTCGACGCCCCGCTGGCGATCGTGCACAAGCGCCGTGACAAGGACGTCGCCAACCAGGTGACCGTGCACGAGGTCGTCGGTGATGTGAAGGGCCGCGTCTGTGTCCTCGTCGACGACATGATCGACACCGGTGGCACGATCTGCGCCGCCGCGGACGCGCTGTTCGCGCATGGTGCGGAGGATGTCATCGTCACGGCCACGCACGGTGTGCTCTCCGGTCCGGCTGCCGACCGTCTGAAGAACTCGAAGGTCAGCGAGTTCATCTTCACGAACACCCTGCCGACCCCGGGTGAGCTGGAGCTCGACAAGATCACGGTGCTGTCGATCGCGCCGACGATCGCGAACGCGGTCCGTGAGGTCTTCGAGGACGGTTCGGTGACGAGCCTGTTCGAGGAGCAGTAAGCCCTCGATCCTCTCGATCGCCTGGATCGCCTAGATCGATTTCTTGTACGGCCTCCCCGCCGCGTAAGCTGTCACAGTTGCTCGGCGAGGGAGGCCGTACTGCTTGCGAAAGCGGTTCGGCGGTCCGTTATCGACGCGCTCTTCGTAGCAGGCCGATGTTTTGGCCGGGTGACCTTCCCCAACTGATCTACGAGGAGTGAACATGTCCGAGGTCAAGCTCGCCGCCGAGACCCGTACCGAGTTCGGCAAGGGCGCCGCCCGCCGCATCCGCCGTGAGAGCAAGGTTCCCGGCGTGGTCTACGGCCACGGTGCCGAGCCGCTCCACGTCGCACTGCCGGGTCACGAGCTGCTGCTCGCCCTGCGTACCCCGAACGTCCTGCTCTCCCTGGACGTCGAGGGCAAGACCGAGCTGGCGATCCCGAAGGCCGTTCAGCGCGACGCCATCAGGGGCCACCTCGTGCACGTCGACCTGCTCCTCGTGAAGCGTGGCGAGAAGGTCACCGTCGAGATCCCGGTCCACACCGAGGGCGAGCTGGCCGCCGGTGGCAACCTGCTCGAGCACGTGCTGAACACCCTGACGGTCGAGGCCGAGGCCACCCACATCCCCGAGTCGGTCACCGTCTCGGTCGAGGGCCTTGAGGCCGGCGCCTCCGTCCACGCCAAGGACATCCCGCTCCCCAAGGGCACCACGCTGGCGATCGACGAGGACGCGGTCGTTCTGCAGGTCCTGTCCGCCCAGGCCGAGGAGCCCGCCGCCGAGGGCGAGGGCGCGGGCGAAGCGGCCGCCGAGGCCTGATTCCCCCCGGGATCATCATCTGTGTCAGCCGCCGCTCCCGTCAGGAGCGGCGGCTGCCGCGTATCAAGGACACGACCCGTTTCAAGGACACGGCGCGTATCAAGGACACGGCGCGTATCAAGGACACATGGGAGACACCGACGTGACGACCGACGCCAACGCCCCCTGGCTGATCGTGGGCCTCGGCAACCCCGGCCCCGAGTACGCCATGAACCGGCACAACGTGGGCTTCATGGTCGCCGATCTGCTGGCGGAGCAGATCGGGGGCAAGTTCAAGCGGGCCGGTAAGGCGCAGGCGCAGGTGATCGAGGGGCGGATCGGCCCGCCCGGTCCGGGCAACCGCCGGGTGATCCTGGCCAAGCCGATGTCGTACATGAACCTGTCCGGCGGTCCGGTGAACGCCCTGCGCGACTTCTACAAGGTGCCGACGGCGAACATCGTCGCGATCCATGACGAGCTGGACATCGATTACGGCGTGCTGCGTCTGAAGCTCGGCGGTGGCGACAACGGCCACAACGGGCTGAAGTCGATGACGAAGGCGATGGGCCCGGACTACCACCGGGTGCGGTTCGGCATCGGGCGCCCTCCGGGCCGGATGCAGGTCGCCGATTTCGTTCTGAAGGACTTCTCCTCGGCGGAGCGCAAGGAGCTCGGCTACTTCGTGGACCGGGCGGCGGACGCGGTGGAGTGCCTTGTGATCGAGGGGCTGGAGCGGGCGCAGAGCACGTACAACTCCTGAGTGATTGCCGGGGGCGGTCGATGTACTCGTACAACTGCCGACTTGTCCCCCACCGGGGTTGACCAGGTGCGCAGCCATGGCCAAGGATCGCCGCCATGCCTGCCGTCACCTCACATCGAGGCTCCCGTAGGAGCGCACATCCGGCGCTGCGGTTCGGGCGGTTCGCGGCGATGGGTACGGTCGCGGTGCTGATCCTGATCGCGGGCGTCTGGGGTTCCTGGGGCACGGCTCAGCACGTGATGCTGAGCAAGGGCCGGGAGCAGGGGACCATGACCGTGACGGCCTGTTCCGGTGACACCTGTACGGGGCCGTACGCGCCGACGTCCGCGGGTTCCCGGGCGCGGGCCCGCGTCACCATCGACGAGGCGGTGGCGGTGAAGAAGGGCCGGACGTACACGGTGACCGTGAAGCCCGGCAGCGGTGATGTCGTCCGCAGCGGTCCCGCGGGAATCCTGTATGCCTGGGTCCCGCTCGGTGGCGCCCTGTTGCTCGCCTCGGTGGTGGTCGCGGGCGGCCTGCGGCGGACGCGGGCGGCGTGGGTGCTGGCGGGGGCGGGGATCGTGCAGCTGACGGTCACGTTCCTGGCCTTGTGAGCCGATGGCCGATGGCGGTGCCCCGCGCTCGGGGCACCGCCGACTCGTAGGGGATCAGCCGACTCGTAGGGGATCAGCCGCTCGTAGGGGATCAGCCGGTGTTGCGCAGTCCGGCCGCCACACCGTTGACCGTCAGGAGCAGGGCCCGTGACAGCAGCGGGTCCGGCTCGGCGCCGGCCGCGGCCTCGTCGCGCTGGCGCTTGAGGAGGGCGACCTGGAGGTAGGAGATCGGGTCGAGGTAGGCGTCGCGGATGGAGAAGGTCTGCTGGAGCACCGGGTTGGTGTCCAGGAGCTTCTTGCCGCCGGTGATGCGCAGGACCTCGCGGACCGTCAGCTCGTGCTCGGCCTCGATGGTGGCGAAGACGTGCTTCAGCTCGTCGGGGACGAGGGTCTCGACGTAGTGCCGGGCGATCCGCAGATCCGTCTTCGCGAGGGTCATCTCGACGTTGGAGAGGAAGTTCTGGAAGAAGTGCCACTGCTCGTGCATCTCGTCGAGCACGGTGTCCCCTTCTTGCCGCAGGCCTGCTTCCCGCAGCGCCTTGAGGCCGGAGCCGACGCCGAACCAGCCCGGCACGATCTGCCGTGACTGGGTCCAGCCGAAGACCCAGGGGATGGCCCGCAGGCCGTCGAGTCCGGCGCCGCTGTCGGGGCGGCGGGACGGCCGTGACCCGAGGTGCAGGTCGGCGAGCTGGTCGACGGGCGTGGCGGCGAAGAAGTACGCCGGCAGGTCCGGGTCCTCCACCAGCCTGCGGTAGGCGGAGTGGGCGGCGTCCGATACGACGTCCATCGCGGCGTCCCAGCGGGCCAGTGCCTCGTCGCTCTGCCGCGGGGCGGTGTGCAGGGCGGACGCCTGGAGCGTGGCGGCGACGGTCAGCTCCAGGTTCTCGCGGGCCAGCGAGGGCACCAGGTACTTGTCGGAGATGACCTCGCCCTGCTCGGTCACCTTGATCTCGCCCTCCAGCGTGCCCCAGGGCTGCGCGAGGATCGCGTCGTGGGAGGGGCCGCCGCCGCGGCCGACGGTGCCGCCGCGGCCGTGGAAGAGCCTGAGGCGTACGCCGTAGCGGTGGGCGACGTCGCGCAGGCGGCGCTGGGCGCGGTGGATCTCCCACTGCGAGGTCGTGATGCCGCCGAACTTGGAGGAGTCGGAGTAGCCGAGCATGACCTCCTGGACGTCTCCGCGCAGCGCGACGAGGCGGCGGTAGGAGGGGTCGGAGAGCATGTCCTCCAGGATCGTGTCGGCGGCCTTGAGCTCGTCGGTCGTCTCCAGGAGCGGCACGATACCGATCTTCGCCCAGCCGCCGTGCAGGTCGAGGAGACCGGCCTCGCGGGCGAGGACGGCGGCGGCGAACACGTCGTCCGCGCCCTGGCACATCGAGATGATGTACGACTCGATGACCTCGGGTCCGAAGACCTCCAGGGCTCGCTTGACCGTCTGGAAGACGCCGATGGTCTTCTCGCCGGCGGCGTCCACCGGTGCCGGGGTCGGGGCGAGCGGGCGGCGGGACCTGAGTTCCTTGGCGAGGAGCTTGGAGCGGTAGTCGCGGGGCATGTCGGCGTAGCGCCAGGACTCCTCGCCGAGGCGGTCGAAGAGCTGGCCGAGCGCGTGGTGGTGGGCGTCGGCGTGTTCGCGTACATCCATGGTGGCGAGCTGGAGGCCGAAGGCGGCGAGCGTGCGGATGGTGCGGTTCATGCGGCCGTCGGCGAAGAGGCCGCCGCGGTGCTCGCGCAGCGAGGTCTGGATGAGGGTGAGGTCGCGGAGCAGTTCGGCGGTGCCGAGGTAGTCGCGGCCTGCCTCGTGGGGTGTGCCCTTGGCGAGGCGCTGCTTGGTGTTCTCCAGCTTCTGCCGGATGCAGGTGGCCTTCAGGCGGTAGGGCTCTTCGACGTTGAGGCGCTTGTAGCGGGGGCTGATTTCGGGCAGTCGTTCGAGGTCGGCCTGGAGGGACTCCAGCAGCTCTTCGGTCGCGCCGGTGTACCGGATCGAGTTCGACAGGAAGCCGCGGAGTTCGTCGATCAACTCCAGGGCGTCGTTAATGCCGTGTTCGTGCTGGAGGATGAGGACGTCCCAGGTGACGGCGGGGGTGACGTTGGGGTTGCCGTCGCGGTCGCCGCCGATCCAGGTGCCGAAGGTGAGGGGCCGGGTCTCGTCGGGCAGTGTCACGCCGACGCGCTCCAGCTCGGCGGTCAGGTCCTCCAGGACATCGCCCACCGCGCCGGCGTGCAGCTCGTCGAGGTAGTAGATGGCGTTGCGGGCCTCGTCGGCGGGCTCGGGGCGGACGACGCGGAGTTCGTCGGTCTGCCAGACGAGGTCGATGTTCTCGGCCAGCCGGGTGTCGTGGCGGCGGCGGTCGGCCTCGATGACGGGGGTTTCGAGGAGCGCGGCGATACGGCGCAGCTTGTTGAGGACCGAGCGGCGGGCGGCTTCCGTCGGGTGGGCGGTGAAGACCGGGCGAACGTTCAGGTTCTTGACGGTCGCCCGCAGGTGCTCGGGGTCGGCGTCCTTGAGGCGGTCCGCCGTCCGGGCGAGGAGTCCGCCCTCGGCGGCCCGCTTGGCGCGCAGCTCGCGGCCGCGGTGGACCTGCTCGGTGACGTTCGCCAGATGGAAGTACGTCGAGAAGGCGCGGACCAGCTTGGCCGCGGTCTCCAGCTCGGTGCCGCGCAGCAGCTCGGCGGCGGCTTCGCCGTCCTCGCGGGTCAGGCGGCGGACCTTCTCGACCAGTTCCAGGAGCTCGGGGCCCTCCTGCCGGACGAGGGTCTCACCCAGCAGGTCGCCCAGGCGGCGGATGTCGGCGCGCAGCTCGCTGCTGGTCGTGGTGGTCTGGTCGTCGGCACTGCTCACAGGTGCGGCTCCTTGCAGTGTGGAAGCTCGGCTGAAGAGTGTGGAAGCTCGTCTGAAGCTCGGCTGAGAGGAAACCCGGGTGGCGGCCGCGCGGCGGGTGCCGCTTAGGGACGTGGCATCCGGGAAGAAGAGAGAACGGACCGCGCTGTCCGACCGACTCCAAGGATAGGTGTCCAAGCGGACGCGCAGGTTCTTGGGCTCTTGCCGCCGAGCCGCGCGCTGCCATACTTACGACGCCGTAGGTTACGGAACCGTAGGTCTTCTCGTCAGATGACGGGAAGAGCATGGAATCCCGTGCGGACAGCTCTCTTCACCCTCGAAACCCCACAGGGGACGCCCATGACCACGAGCTCCGATGTGATCGACGACGCCCCGCGGGCGACCAGCGACGACACCCAGCTCCCCGCCGCCACGCTGGGCGGCGAGAAGAAGGGTTCACTCGAACAGCTCACGCTTCTCCTCTTCATCACCGTCCCGTTCCTCGCGCTGCTCGCGGCGGTGCCCGCGGCTTGGGGCTGGGGGGTGAGCTGGCTGGACCTCGGCCTGCTGGTGTTCTTCTACTACCTGGGTTGCCACGGCGTCACGATCGGCTACCACCGCTATTTCACGCACGGTTCCTTCAAGGCGAAACGACCGCTGCGGATCGCGATCGCGATCGCGGGGTCGATGGCGGTCGAGGGGCCGCTCGTCCGCTGGGTCGCCGACCACCGCAAGCACCACAAGTTCTCCGACGCGGAGGGTGACCCGCATTCGCCCTGGCGTTACGGCGAGACGGTCCCGGCTCTGATGAAGGGCCTGTGGTGGGCGCACATCGGCTGGATGTTCGACGAGGAGCGGACTCCGCAGGAGAAGTACGCGCCGGACCTGATCAAGGATCCGGTGATCCGTGCGATCTCGCGTCAGTTCATCTTCTGGACGATGCTCTCGCTCGCTCTCCCTCCCCTGATCGGCGGGCTGGCGACGATGTCCTGGTGGGGCGCGTTCACCGGTTTCTTCTGGGGCTCACTCGTCCGGGTGGCCCTTCTTCACCATGTCACCTGGTCGATCAACTCGATCTGCCATGCGGTGGGCAAGCGTCCGTTCAAGTCGCGTGACCGTTCGGGCAATGTGTGGTGGCTGGCGGTGCTGTCGTGCGGCGAGTCCTGGCACAACCTGCACCATGCCGACCCGACCTCGGCGCGGCACGGTGTGGACCGCGGTCAGATCGACTCCTCGGCCCGGATCATCCGCTGGTGCGAGCAGCTCGGCTGGGCGTACGACGTGCGCTGGCCGTCACGCTCGCGTATCGATTCCCGCCGCAACTCGGACGGGTCGGACTCCCGACGCAAAACGGAAACCGCCGACGCGGCATGATTGAAGGCGTGGCGACCGACTCCAGCAGCACCCCGAGCAGCAGTGAAAAGCCGCGGCGTGCGCGCCGCACCCGCATGACCGGTGCCGAGCGCCGTCAGCAGCTGCTGGAGATCGGTCGCACCCTCTTCGCGGCGAAGGGTTTCGAGGGGACGTCGGTGGAGGAGATCGCGGCGAAGGCCGGTGTCTCCAAGCCGGTGGTCTACGAGCACTTCGGCGGCAAGGAGGGTCTGTACGCGGTGGTGGTGGACCGTGAGATGCGCCGTCTGCTGGACATGGTCACCGGCTCCCTCACCGCCGGTCACCCCCGCGAGCTGTGCGAACAGGCCGCGTTCGCTCTCCTGGACTACATCGAGGAGTACACGGACGGCTTCCGCATCCTCGTCCGTGACTCCCCCATCCCCCAGTCCACGGGCTCCTTCGCGTCCCTGATCTCGGACATCGCCACCCAGGTGGAGGACATCCTGGGCCGCGAGTTCAAGCTCCGCGGCTTCGATCCGAAGCTCGCTCCCCTCTACGCCCAGGCCCTGGTCGGCATGGTCGCCCTGACGGGCCAGTGGTGGCTGGACGTCCGTAAGCCCCGCAAGGCGGAGGTGGCGGCCCATCTGGTGAACCTGGCGTGGCACGGTCTGGACGGCTTGGAGCCGAAGCCTCGGCTGATCGGGCACCGCAAGAGCTGACGGAGCTGACGGTACAGCGGCATCGGGCGGGGTCAGGCCCGGGTGATCGCCTCGCCGATGACAAAGCCCTTCGCCGGGCCATCGGGGATCACGGCGTCCGTGCCATACGGGACACGGTGCTCGTCGGTGTAGACAGCTTTCTTGGGGTCGGGTGAGGCCAGCACGACGACCGTGCCGTCACCGTCGTGGTCATCGACGAGGATGTACAGCGGAATCCCCGCCCGGGCGTACTCGCGGCGCTTGCGGATGCGGTCCCGCTGCTCGTTCAGCCGACCGGGCGGGACAACCTCGATGACCATGGGGACACCGGCTGCGTCGACACCGAGGCCCTCCTCGTCAACGCCCCGGTGCGGCGAGATGCCTTCTGATCATCAGAACGGGTGAGGTCGGGCCACCGGCTCCAGGTGGGGGCGGGTGGCGACGGGCCCGCCTTCGCGGCGGCACAGGCCGCGCGGCGGGTGGCCGGGCAGGCCCGCTTCGTGTCGTACCGGAAGCGGTCGCGTCAGAGGGTACGGTCCAGCCCGTCGCCCTGCTACGGCGCCTCGATCCCGAACTCGTACGCCACTTCCCAGCGAGCATCCGGCACGACGATGTTCGCCGTCTCCACCGGCCGCCCATCGGTGTCGTAGTACGTCCGCTCGATCTCAAGCAGCAGATCGCCCACACTGATCCCCAGCAGATTCGCCTGCGCTTGGGTGGCGCGGGCCGGACGTGGCACTTCGACAGCGGTCTCGACACCAACGCCGATGGATCGCATGCGCTCGACGACCCCCGCCCCGGCAAGCGGTCCCATCTCGGGCAACACGACGGGCGTCCCATCAGTGATCGCCATTGGCTCCCAGGATTCGGAGAGCTGGACGGGCTGCCCATCAGCCAGGAATTCGTAGCGCGTCACTACACACAGGTCTCCTGGACTGATCGCAAGCCGCTCGGCGACGGGTTCGGGAGCAGGCACTCGCGCCTGGCTGTGCGACTCCCAGGTTCCAGCCTTGCCCCGTTCCTTCATATCGGCGCGGAACGGCGAGCCACCGCGGCGCTCACGGTGATGTGAACGGACCATCCGCAGCCGCTCGCGGGGCTTCCGGACGTACGTACCGGATCCCGCGCGACCTTCGAGGAACCCCTCGATGATCAGCCGATCCATGGCCCGCTGGGTGACGTTACGGCCGACACCGTACTCCTCGGCGAGCTGCGCCCGGGAAGGCAGCCGCTCGCCAACCTCCCACTCTCCCGCGAGGATTCGGGCGCGTAGGGAGTTGGCCACTTCAAGGTACGGCGCCTCTCGAGGCATGGACAGCTCTCCGATTTCTCGGTCACAGGTCGGCGAGTGTTCCCAACGACATTGACAAGCTACTGCATCAGGTAGAAGCTACTGAAGTAGAAATACTCTCCGCATTCATGTGCTTACGGAGGCCTCCTTCGTGTGCTCTGCAAAGTCACAAGCGGTCGCGCTGGCCGCCAAGCTCACCGCGCTCACGGGCCACGAGGCACACGTCGAGGAGTTCCCGGATCGCATTCACATCAGGATCGCGCTGCCGCCCCAACTCACCGACGTCCGCCGTCGCTCATTGCTGACAACCCTTGCCGACGCCGACCGGTACGGCCACGACATGACGACGCACGGTTCGTCCTTGTGGGCCGAAATCGACAACCTGAACAACCTTGCAGAAAAGGGGAGTTGATGGCATGACCGACCTGATCCTCCGACTCGCAGCCTATGCACGCACTCTCTTCTCCCCGCGCGGCCGGCACCGCGCCGGGCAACCGCTGCCCCCACCCCAGCCCCGACCCCGGCCGACCCCAGCCCGACACCCCGGCCCATACGCCACCGACACCCCTCTGGACGGCCGCGCAACCGCCCTGATCCGCCCCTACCTCCTCACCCCCGAGCAGCGCAGCCGCCGCCGCGCCCTATGGCTGGCCACATACGGAATCGATGTCGGCCCGCGCCACATCCACGGCATGGAGGTCGCCCGATGAACCCCGCCGAAACCGGCGGACCCCCGCCCCGCCTGCTGCCCTGGACCGGCGCATACGGCCAACCCTGCTACCTCTCCACCGACGGCACCGGCCCCGCCTCCCGGCTCGCCGACCGGATCGAGAACGTACAGCTCGGCCTCGCGGGCGGGCTCCTCGACCGGGCACGGGGCACACTCACCGAGCCCTGCTCGGTTCCGTCCACGGAACTCGGTTTTCTGGCAGGCCAGTTGACGGACGCCCTCCGCGACGCGCTGCTCATCGCCAAAAGCCGAGGCGCTCGCCTCGCTCCGGCAGAGAACGGTCGAGTCCTGCCGAACGGAGTTCGCGCCACGCCACCCCTCGTCGAGGTCATCCACAACGCGCTGGCCCGCTGCCCTCCCACGCCCCAGGCGCTCGATCTGCTCTCGCTCCCCGGCGGGGATCTCACCTCCGCGGGCGCCGCCCGACGCTTCGTACGTACGGCGGCCCGATCGTGGGGACTCCCACCCGACACGGCGGACACCCTGGAAACGATCACCGGTGAGCTCGCCGCGAACGCGCTGGAGCACACCGTCAGCAACTCCATCGCCGTCGCACTCTCCCACACCGCCGACACAGCCACCGTCAGCGTGACCGACGAAGGCCAGAGATCCCAGGTCTTCGTACCGGACACACCAGGGCCCGAGCGGGAACGCGGACGCGGCCTGCTGATCACCGACGCGCTGGCTACCCGCTGGGGGCAACACCAGACCGCGAGCGGTCTCGCCGTGGTTCTGGACACCATCGACAAACTCGCCCACAACCCCCGCCCGGCGGGGTCGACGCCTTACGAGTCACCCGACCTCCGCCGCCTGCGCATCGACGACTACCGGGTTCTTTACGTCATCGGCGACGACGTCATCCGCGTCCTCGTCACACACCTCGGCCGTACTCCGTGACGCACGGCTCCAGGAACTCCAGCCGGTTGCCCACCGGGTCCTCCGCGTAGAAGCGGCGGTGGCCGGGGAGGTTGTCGTCCCAGGTCACCGGGGCGTGGTGGGCTTCGAGCCGGACGGCGTACGCGTCGATGCCGGTGACCAGCAACCCGGGGTGGGCCTTCTTCGCGGGCCTGAAGTCGTCCTCGATCCCCAGGTGCAGCCGCACCGCGCCCGCCTGGAACCAGCAGCCCCCGCGGGCGGCGAGGGCGGGCGGTTTGGGGACTTCGGTCATGCCGAGGATGTCGACGTAGTACGGGCGCAGGCGGGGTTCGCTGCCGGGCGGGGCCGCGAGCTGGACGTGGTCGATGGCGGCGAGCATCCGGTCACGCTCCCTTGTACGCCACGGCGAACAGCCGGCGGAAGGGGAGCACCGTGCCGTACGGGGCCGTCGGATAGGCGTCGCGGAGCAGGTCGCGGTACTCCGTCACAAAGGCGTCCCGGGCCTCGGGGTCGTCCGCGAGCGCCGTGAGGACGGGGCGCAGGCCGGTGCCCTTGACCCAGTCCAGCACCGGGTCCTCGCCGGTCAGGATCTGCATGTACGTCGTCTCCCAGACGTCCACCGCGCAGCCGAGGCGGGCCAGCCGGTCCAGGTAGACCAGCGGGTGATGGACGGAGTCCTCGTGGCGCAGGACGTCGGAGAGGCGGTCCTTCCAGCGGGCGGTGGCGGCGAGTTCGCGCATCAGGGCGTGCAGGGGCGCGTCGATGTTGTTGGGCACCTGGAAGGCGAAGGTGCCGCCGGGGGCGAGCGCGTCGAGCCAGCCGGGGAAGGCGTCCAGGTGCCCTTGCACCCACTGGAGCGCGGCGTTGGAGACGATCAGGTCGTACGTCCCTGTCGGCGCCCAGTCCGTGAGGTCGGCGTGGGCGAAGTCGAGCCGACCACCGCCGGCCGTGGCTCCCGCGTACGCCTCAGCCCTGGCGAGCATCTCCGGGGAGTTGTCGTAGCCGGTGATGTGGGCGGTGGGCCAGCGTTCGGCGAGCTGGACGGTGACGTTGCCGGGGCCGCAGCCGAGGTCGGCGATCCGGGCCGGGTCGGCGGGCAGGGCGGGGACGCGGGCGAGGAGGTCGGCGAAGGGGCGGGCGCGGTGGTCGGCGTGGCGCAGGTACTGGCTCGGGTCCCAGGTGGGGGTGGTGGCGGCAGGCATGGAAGGCCCTCCTCGAATTCACATACGAACATCATCCGTCCAGGCAGGTTCCACGCTCGCAAGAAATTATCTCGACGTCAAGAGACTCCACACTAAGAGGCTCTACGCCGAGAGACTCCCCATCAAGAAACTCCACATCAAGAGACTTCATGTCGACACAACCACTACACTGATCGTATGGAGGACGAGGTCGATCGGCTGGTCGCATCATGGCGCCGGGAGCGCCCTGACCTCGACGTGGAACCGCTCGAGGTACTCAGCCGGGTGAGCAGGCTCGCCCGGCACCTGGACCGCGCCCGACGGCTGGCGTTCTCCGAGCACAGCCTGGAGCCCTGGGAGTTCGACGTGCTGACCGCCCTGCGGCGCGCGGGCTCCCCGTACCAGCTCTCCCCCGGTCAACTGCTCACCCAGACACTCGTCACCTCCGGCACGATGACCAACCGCATCGACCGGCTGACGAAGAAGGGCCTGGTGGAGCGCCTCCCGGACCCGAGCGACCGCCGGGGCGTCCTCGTCCGCCTCACGGACGAGGGCCGCGACCGCGCCGACCAGGCGCTGGCCGGACTCCTCGACCAGGAGCGCGCGATCCTGGCCGAGCTCAGCTGGGCGCAGCGCAGTGAACTCGCGGCGCTGCTACGCCAGTTGACCGCCCCGTTCGACAACATCCCCGGATAGGTCGACGGGCCCGACCCCGGCGCGGCGGGCGAGCGCGACCGCGGCGAGCGTCGAATGCACGCCCAACTTCCCGAGTACGTTCTGCATATGCGTACGGACGGTGTGCGGGGAGAGGAACAGCCTCTCCGCGACGGCCTTCCTGCCCAGCCCCGCGACCATGCACCGCAGCACTTCCCGCTCCCTGGGCGTGAGCGATTCGACGAGCCGCTCGCTCTCGGTGCGGTGCTTGCGCGCGGCGGTCAACTCCCGCAGTACGCCCGTGAGCAGGGCGGGCGGAAGATGCGTCTCGTCGCGCAGCACACCCCGGATGACGGTGAGGAGCCGCGACAGAGAACAGTCCTTGGCGACCCATCCCGAAGCACCGGCCTGCAGCGCGAGGGCTGCCCGGCGCGGGTCGTCCTTCTCGGCGAGCACGACGATACGTACGCTCGGCTGGCCGGAGCGGACGCCCGCGACGAGCGAGATCCCGTCGACGAGCCCGTCCTCGTTGCCCTCCTGGACCGGTACGGCGGGCCGGGCGCCCGGCAGATTGCCGCCCAGGTCGGCGTCGACGAGCAGTACGTCGAATCTGCGGCCTTCCGCGGCCGCCCGCTCCAGGCAGCGCAGCGCGGCAGGGCCACTGCCGGCGGCGGACACGTCGACGTCGGGCTCGGCCGCCAGGGCTGCGGCGAGCGACTCGGCGAAGATGCGGTGGTCGTCGACGACCAGGACACGGATGCGAACCACTGATACCCCCACTGGTCGGGGGACGACCGGCGCAGGTACGACACCCGAAGTGACCCCGAGCCCGCTCGAACTCGGAAAACGGGGTGCCGCAGTCGCACGGCCGCCGCCGTGCTGGAACTGCTACCCCCACTTCGGGCGTCGTACCCGACTGTCTCGCCCCCTGATCAGCACCGGCCCCCACCGGCGCTGTTCACAGGGTACGGCTGGGGGCGAGGAGCGGAAGGCAATTTGCAGAACTGATTGGCCAGTGCGTTTATGGTGAGCCCTATGTTTCATATCGAGACAGGAGACGACAAAGAACGGCGTGATCTGCTCCGCCGACGGCTGCTCGACACCAACACGCAGGCGTCTCCGGTCCTCCGCGCCCTGCGCGGAACCCCTGCCGAACGGGAACTTCCGCTCCATGTCTGGGCCTTGGACCCCGCCGGCGCCCTCGCGGGCGGCCTCGTCGGCCACACCTGGACGACCTGGCTGCACGTGACGTACCTCTGGGTGGACGACCCCCACCGCGGCACGGGCCTCGGCTCCCGCCTCCTCGCCGAGGCCGAGCGCCTCGCCCACGAGGAGCGCGGCTGCCACAACTCCCGCCTGGAGACCTGGGACTTCCAGGCCCCCGAGTTCTACAAGAAACACGGCTACGAGGTGGTGTGCGTGATCCCGGACTATCCCCCCGGAATCACGGAATACACCTTGACCAAGCCGCTGCCCTGACCAGGACTCCCCCGCCTGCGAACACCGGTCACCCCGAGGCTCTTAGGGGCGCGGGGCTGTGACATTGTGCGGCTCCGCCGCGTGGGCGCGCCCAGCCCCCACCCACCCGCAGACAAAGAACACACCCGAGCGTCAGCTCACACGGCGGGCGCCCGCCGAGGGCACCGCCGGGAAGACCCGAGGAGCCGTATAACCGGCGGAGCCGAACGCCTCGGTCACCGCCTTCGTCACCGTGTCCACATCCGCCGACTCCACCAGCACGATCGCCGAGCCGCCGAAGCCGCCGCCCGTCATCCGCGCCCCCAGCGCCCCCGCGGCATTGGCCGTGGAGACAACCAGGTCCAGCTCCTCGCAGGAGATCCGCAGGTCGTCACGGAGCGAGGCGTGCCCGTCCGTGAGCACGGGCCCGATCGCCCGTACGTCACCGGCGTCCAGCAGCGCTATGACCCGCTCCACCCGGTGGTCGTCCGAGACGACATGACGTACGTAACGGCGTACCCGCTCGTCGGACAGGCGCGCGAGCGCCGCGTCGAGCTCCTCGTACGCGACATCCCGCAGATGCGAGACCCCGAGCTGCCGCGCGCCCTCCTCGCACCCTTCGCGCCGCTCGGCGTACGCCCCGTCGCCCAGCGCATGCTTGACGCGCGTGTCGACGACCAGGAGCTCCAGTCCGTCGGCCGCCAGGTCGAAGGGGACCTGCCGGATGGACAGGTCGCGGCAGTCGAGGTGCAGGGCATGCCCCTCGGTGCAGCACGCGGAGGCCGTCTGGTCCATGATCCCGCAGGGCACGCCGACGAAGTCGTTCTCGGCGCGCTGGGAGAGCCGGGCCAGTTCGGGCCCGGTGAGGCCGAGTTCGTACAGGTCGTTGAGGGCGAGCGCCGTCACGACCTCCAGGGCGGCGGAGGAGGACAGGCCCGCGCCCGTCGGCACGGTCGAGGCGAGATGGACATCCGCGCCCGTCACCGCGTGCCCCGCCTCGCGCAGCGCCCAGACCACACCCGCCGGGTACGCGGCCCAGCTGGTGTTGGTCAGCGGCACGAGCTCATCCACCCGCAGCTCGACGACCGGGCCCTCGATGTCGGCCGAGTGCAGCCGCAGGACACCGTCGTCGCGCCGCGAGACCGCCGCGACCGCCGTGTGCGGCAGGGCGAGCGGCATCACGAACCCCTCGTTGAAGTCCGTGTACTCGCCGATCAGGTTGACGCGGCCGGGAGCCGCCCAGACACCCTCGGGCGCGGCCCCGTACAGCTCCTCGAACCCCTCGCGTACGCCCACCGAATTACCTACCGCTCCTTGTTCTGAGCGAACGCCCACGCGTCCGCGACGATCCCCGCGAGATCCGCGCGGGACGGGTTCCAGCCGAGCCGCTCGCGCGCGGTCGCCGCCGAGGCGACGAGCACGGCCGGGTCACCGGCCCGGCGCGGGGCCATGACCTCGGGGATCGGGTGCCCCGTGACCTGGCGGACGGTCTCGATGACCTCGCGGACGGAGAAGCCGTTGCCGTTGCCGAGGTTGCAGATGAGGTGCTCACCGGCGGTGGCCGCCTCGACGGCCAGCAGGTGGGCCTCCGCCAGGTCCGCGACGTGGATGTAGTCGCGGATGCAGGTGCCGTCCGGCGTCGGGTAGTCGTCGCCGAAGACGGAGATCGCGTCCCGGCGTCCCTGCGCCACCTGGAGGACGAGCGGGATGAGGTGCGACTCGGGGTCGTGGCGCTCGCCCTGCGCCCCGTACGCGCCGGCCACGTTGAAGTAGCGCAGCGAGACGGCGCCCAGTCCGTGGGCCGCCGCCTCACCGGTGATCATGTGGTCGACGGCGAGCTTGGAGGCGCCGTAGGGGTTGGTGGGCCTGGTCGGCGCGGACTCGACGATCGGGGTCTGCTCCGGCTCGCCGTACGTGGCGGCCGTGGAGGAGAAGACCAGCTTGCGCACGCCCGCCTCGCGCATCGCCCCGAGCAGCGCCATGGTGCCGCCGACGTTGTTCTCCCAGTAGTTCTCGGGCTTCACGACGGACTCGCCGACCTGCGAGAACGCGGCGAAGTGGAGGACGGCGTCGTAGGAGGAGTCCAGCCACTTGGCGGCGTCGCGGATGTCGCCCTCGATGAAGGTGGCCCCGGCGGGCACGCCCTCGCGGAAGCCGGTGGAGAGGTTGTCGAGGACGGTGACCTCGTGACCGGCCTCGATCAGATGCTGCGCGACCACGCTGCCGACATAACCCGCGCCACCCGTGACCAGGTACTTCCCACTCATGAACTCGCTACCTCTCGCAGTCGCTGGGCCGCGGCTTCCGGCGGCACGTCGTTGATGAACACGCTCATGCCGGACTCGGAACCCGCGAGGAACTTCAGCTTGCCGGAAGTGCGGCGAATGGTGAAAAGCTCGAGGTGAAGCGCGAAGTCGTCCCTGCTCACACCCTCGAACTCCGCCAGCGCGCCGAACGGCGCCTGGTGCCAGGCGGCGATGTACGGCGTCGGAGGCTCGCCCTCACCGAAGATCCGGTCGAAGCGCCTCAAGAGTTCCAGATAGACCTGGGGGAACTCTGTGCGCGCTTCCTCGTCGAGCCCGAGCAGGTCGGGCACCCGCCGCTTGGGGTAGAGGTGGACCTCGTAGGGCCAGTGCGCGGCGTACGGCACGAAGGCCACCCACTGCTCGGTCTCCAGGACGATCCGGTCGCCCTCGGCGAGCTCCCGCGCGATGACCTCGTCGAAGAGGTTCTCGCCACCGGTGGCCTCCTTGTGCGCGGCCAGCGAGCGCAGCATCAGCGCCGTACGCGGGGTGGTGAACGGGTAGCCGTAGATCTGGCCGTGCGGGTGACCGAGGGTGACGCCGATCTCCTCGCCGCGGTTCTCGAAACAGAAAACCTGTTCGACGGAGGGGAGGTGAGACAGCTCCGCCGTCCGGTCCGTCCACACCTCCAGCACCAGCCCCGCCTGCTCCTCCGTCAGGTCGGCGAAGGACGAGTCGTGGTCGGAGGTGAAGCAGACGACCTCGCAGCGTCCGGAGTCGCCGGCGAGCGAGGGGAAACGATTCTCGAAGACGACGACGTCGTACGAGGAGTCCGGGATCTCGCTCAGCCGGTCGCCCTGCGAGGGGCAGAGCGGACACTCGTTCGCCGGGGGGTGATACGTCCGCCCCTGGCGGTGCGAGGCGATCGCGACCGAGTCGCCGAGCAGCGGGTCGCGGCGCACCTGGGAGCTGGTGACGGTCGGCTCGAGCGGACGACGGTCCACCGCGTCGCGCACCGTGTCGTCGCGTGAGTCGTAGTAGATCAGCTCACGACCGTCGGCGAGCCGGGTCGAGGTCTTCTTCACCGCTGGACTCCTCATCCACACCACACTCAACCACCAAACAGAAACAAACACAACAAACCACAAAGCAACAGCAACGTCAATGCCCGCAGGGGTTCGGGGGGTGTCCGTGAAGCTGGAGCAGCGTTGTGGGGCGCACGGGGCATAGATAGCGGCATGCCTACCCCCACCTACCTGGCAGACGGCCCGACCCACCTGGCGAACGGCTCCGCCCGCCTGGCCGCCGAGCTCCGGCTCCCCACGAACGGGCTCGACTACACGATCCTCGGCATCTATTTCGTCGTCGTGCTCGGCATCGGCTTCGCCGCGAAGCGCTCGGTCAGGACGAGCCTCGACTTCTTCCTCTCCGGGCGCTCGCTGCCCGCCTGGATCACCGGCCTCGCGTTCATCTCGGCCAACCTCGGCGCGACCGAGATCCTGGGGATGGCCGCCAACAGCGCGCAGTACGGCGTCTACACCGTGCACTGGTACTGGATCGGCGCCATCCCCGCCATGGTCTTCCTGGGCCTGGTGATGATGCCCTTCTACTACGGCTCGAAGGTCCGCTCGGTCCCGGAGTTCCTGCTTCTGCGCTTCGACAAAGCGGCACACCTGCTGAGTTCGATCCTGTTCGCCTGCGCGGCGATCCTGATCGCGGGCGTCAACCTCTACTCGCTCGCGATCGTCGTAGAGGCACTCCTCGGCTGGCCGCAGTGGGTGGCGATCGTGGTGGCCGGCTTCTTCGTCCTGGCGTACATCACGCTCGGCGGCCTGTCCTCGGCGATCTACAACGAGGTGCTGCAGTTCTTCGTGATCCTCGCCGCGCTGATCCCGATCGCCGCACTCGGCCTGAAGCGGGTGGGCGGCTGGGACGGCCTGACCGACGCACTCGACAAGACCCACGGCTCCAACTTCACGACGGCCTGGGGCGGTACGGGCATCGGTGAGACGAACCCGCTGGGCGCGAACTGGCTGACCATCGTCCTCGGCCTCGGCTTCGTCCTCTCCTTCGGCTACTGGACGACGAACTTCGCGGAGGTGCAGCGAGCGCTCTCGGCGAAGAACCTGTCGGCGGCCCGGCGCACCCCGCTGATCGCCGCGTACCCCAAGATCTTCATCGTCTTCCTGGTGATGATCCCGGGCCTGGTGGCGGCCGTCCTGGTCCCGAAGATCGGCACGAGCGGCTCGAACCTGCAGTACAACGACGCGGTCCCCTACCTGATGCAGGCGCTACTGCCGAACGGCGTCCTGGGCATCGCGGTGACCGGCCTCCTCGCCGCCTTCATGGCGGGCATGGCGGCCAACGTCTCGTCCTTCAACACGGTCTTCACGACCGACATCTGGGGAAAGTACGTGGTGAGGGGCCGAGAGGACTTCTACTACGTCCGTTTCGGCCGCCTGATCACGGTGGTCGGCGTGCTGGCCTCCATCGGCACGGCGTTCCTGGCGTCGTCCTTCTCCAACATCATGAGCTACCTCCAGGCGCTCTTCTCCTTCTTCAACGTGCCGATGTTCGTGGTCTTCGTCGTCGGCATGTTCTGGAAGCGGGCGTCGGTGAAGTCGGGCTTCTGGGGCCTGCTGGCAGGCACGACGGCGGCGATGGTCAACTACTTCGTCATCTACAAGCACGGGATCATCGGCATCCCCTCCGACCAGGGCGCCAACTTCGTGTCGGCGATCGCGGGTTTCGTGGCCGGCGCGGTGGTCATGGTCGCGGTCTCGCTCGTCACCGCCCCCAAACCGGCGGAAGACCTCCAGGGCCTGGTCTACGGCACGCGCTCCCCCGGCATGGCCGAGCCGCCCGCCGTCGGCGACGACGCCTGGTACCGCAAGCCGGCCCTGCTGGGCTGGGGCGCGCTGATCCTGGCGGCGGTCTGCTACATCCCGTTCTCATTCTGATCGCCCAGATCTCGCCCCGACGAGGGAGGCTTAGGAACCCATGTCCGACCACTACTCGGACCGCGACGTCCAGCGCGAGGTCACGGAGCTGGAGCACCAGTCCACGACCGCGACCCGCCTCTTCGACATCCGCACCGTCATCGGCGGCCTGTTCGTCGTCTACGGCATCATCGTCACCGTCGCGGGCCTCACCGCCTCCGACGCCAGCCTCGCCAAGGCCCAGGGCGTCAACATCAACCTCTGGACGGGCCTGGGCATGCTGGCCCTGGGCGTGTTCTTCCTGGTGTGGCTGTGGCTGCGCCCGTTGGCACCACCGGTGCCGTTCCCGGATGAGGAGGGGCCGACGGAGTAACGGTCGTACGTGGGGCCGGGGTTCTCCAAGGATTCCGGCCCCGGACGGCTATGCGGCGCTTCGGGGGTGAAGAGGTCGGCCGGATCGGTCACTTCGAAGGCGCGATCGCGCAAGATCTGGAGCCGCTCCAGATCGGTGGTCGCGAACACCCTGGCATTGACGTCAGGTGGCGCCTCAATGCCCCGCCAGTACAGGAGTTTCAGGACGATGCGCTGCAGGCGCCCCCGTTCGAAGCGCTCCGCATAGCCCTCGGTCCAGGCCTGCTCGGCGGCCTCCAGCCATGCTCGTCGTACCGTTGGGTGCCAGATGTACGAGGGCAGCCTCCAGGGCGCCGAGTCCTGTTGTTGGCTACCGTCCTTCTCCTCAGGCCCCGTCGTCATCGAACAGTTCGGTGGCTTCGGTCACGTGGATGGCTCGTTCCCACCAGATCTTGAGCTGGTCCACGTCGGAACATGCCTTTACCCGGAGCCGGACAGAGTCGGGAACTTGGAGGCCGCGCAGCTCCAGGGTCCTCAGAGTCATCTCGGCCCGCTCCTCGACACGCGTCTCTTCCCTCACCTTCTCCGCGGCCGGGTTCTTGAAGAAGTAGTTCACCGGAGCCATCAGGTCCCTCCAAATCTCCTTCGCCTGGGAATCCACCAGGCCAGACGTCACGAGCTGTACGAGCAGAGCCGCGCTTGCCGGGTCAATCGTCTCCAGAGCCGCCGCGAGTGGTCCCAGTATCGCAGCGGCACGCGGCCCTTTACCATGCGTAATCGCCGAGAGCACCGCGAGCGACACGTCCTGCGCGGCCTCCTTCTCGTCGGTGATCACCGGCACGTTGTCCGGTCCGAGAACCATCGGCCGTACGACGAGCGAGGCCCAGCCGGGCAGACCGAACCGGATGGGCTGTGCGGCCCACCGCGCGGTGGAGCTGCTCTGGGTCATCACGACCAGCACCGGCTCACAGCGGTACTCCTCGTAGAGGTACGAGAGGTAGTACGGCCAACTCCCGCGCTTCCTCTCGTCCTTCTTGCCCTGCGACTCCAGCACCAGCAGATAGTCGCCCTCCTTGGTGTTCACCCGCACCAGGCTGTCCACGCGCCGCTCGACCGGCTCGATCTCGGTCAAGTCCGTGTTGAGCACCGTGAAGCCGCACGGCTCCGGGAACGGCACATGGAACAGCCGCTGAAAGTTGCGGATCAACCCGGCCGTGTCCTTCTGGCCGAAGTGGTGCAGCGCCTCATGCGACGAGCTGACCATCAGCCCTCCTTCCTGTACGACGTGATCAACGAGCTACGCGGCGGCGAGGTCACACCACGCGTACTTGCCGCGCTGCCCGTTCCTGGCCAGCGGCTGCCAGCCCCACAGATCGGCACAGGCCCGCACGAGGCCGAGGCCGCGGCCCTCCTCGGCATCGGTGAGTCGGTCCCACGGCAGGGACGGCTCGGGCGGCTGGGGGTCCGCGTCCCAGGCGCCGATACGCAGGACCCCGGCCCGCCACTGCACCCGTAGCGCCGCCTGGCCCTTCGTATGCCGTACGGCGTTGGAGACCAGCTCGGCCGCGATCAGCTCGGCGGCGTCGGTGAGGCGGATCAGGCCGTGCAGGGTGAGGATCAGGCGGACGGTACGACGACTGACGGTGACGGCGCGGAGGTCGTGGGGGATGTACATCATGTACTCCCAGGGTTCGGCGACGGTTTCGGGCATGGGTGAACTCCGTTCGGGCGGTGGGGGGTTGGAGATACGCGGCGATGGCGGGCGGTGGCATGGCCGCAGCCGTCGTGGCAGGACGGAGTGGTGCGCTTCCGGTACCCCGGGGTTTCGCAGCGTGTGCGTCGCGTCACTGACGGTATTTCCTAACTTTAGGAATACGCAACACGCTGCCGTATTCTGACCCCCGAACGAGGTACACACACGGGACAGTTGGGACGAGGGGGTGTTGATGCCGCCGAAGAGACATCTCACGGCCCGCAGAGTGCGACTGGGCGCCGAACTGCGCAAACTGCGTGAGGCGACGGGCATGAAGGCCCGGGAGGCCGCCGAGTTGCTCGGTGCCGATTCGGTCCAGATCAGCCAGATCGAGTCCGGCGTCGTCGGCGTGAGCGCGGAACGCGTGCGCCGTCTCGCCGCCCATTACGCCTGCACCGACGAGGCGTTGATCGAAACCCTCGTGACCATGGCGACCGACCGGACTCGGGGCTGGTGGGAGGAGTACCGAGGGGTGTTGCCGCCGGTGTTCCTGGATGTCGCCGAGTTGGAACACCACGCAACGTTCCTTCGCGAGGTGGTGATCACGCACGTCCCGGGGCTCCTACAGACCCCTGACTACGCCCGGGCGATCTACTCGTACATGGTCCCGGGGCTGCCCGAGAGCGAGTTGGAGCCTCGCGTGGAGCAGCGCATGCGGCGACGCGTCGCGATCGAGGGCGACGATCCCACTCCGTACGAGACGATCATCCACGAGGTCGCCCTGCGCATCCGCGTGTCCGGCCGGTCGGTCGCCCGCGCTCAACTCCGCCAGATCCTGGACCAGATCGAGCGCGGTCACGCCACCGTGCGGATCATCCCCACCGACCAGGACGGCTTCGCCGGGGCCGGAGCCTCGATGATGTACACCGGCGGCCCGGTGCCCCGGTTGGACACCGGTTTGCGCGATGCCCCGACGGGCACCGCGTTCATCGACGCCGAACCCCAACTGGAGCAGCTTCGAACGCTCTTCCGTAGGGTGGAAAAGGCTTCGCTGGACCCCGCGGCGTCGCGGGACTTCATCCACCGTCTGTCAAAGGAACTGTGAGGCGCTTCCATGACCCAGACCCTGCATTGGCAGAAGTCCACGTTCTCCGACGGCGGTGACGGCAACACCTGCCTCGAACTCGCCACCACCACCCCCGCCACCATCCACCTCCGCGAGAGCGAAGAACCCGCCACCCACCTCACCACCACCCCCACCCCCCTCTCCCACCTCCTCCACCACATAAAGACCGGCGGGCTCGGTACGCCCCTGGCCTGATCGTCGGGCCCTCCGGTCGCCCGGCGTTCGATCTGCGCGGAGAATGAGTAGTCGGCGAGGTGGCGATGATGCCGACATGGCGACTGCGGGACTTCCGCGACGACGATCTCGACCGCGCCATCCAGATCTGGGATCAGGACCGGCAGACGGACGATTCGCCTCCCGTGTTCCCCGTCTCCGAGGTCATGGCCGCCGCCCGGACCGGCGGGCCCGCGGTGGTCGCGGTGGTCGGCGAGGACCTGGTGGGCATGGCGGTGGCGCAGGCCCAGGGCGAGCGGGCCTGGATCACGCTGGTGGCGCTCGCGGGGAACTGGCGCAGCCGTGGGATCGGAAGCGCCCTGATCGCCGAGCTCGAACGGCGCCTGCGCACGCAGGGGATACGCCGGATCGGCGCGCTGCTCGCCCCCGGGGTCACCGGAACCGCGGCGCTGGAGAACTCCGGCTACCGGACCCGTGACGGATTGGTCTTCTACGAGAAGGTCGAGCACCTCGGCGCGAGCGATGCTGGTCTCCTCGCGGAGCTCGGCGGGAGGGTGCAGCCGGGGGGACTCTGGGGTGCCCTCGCGGGGATGGAGCGGGAGAAGGAAGCCATCGAGCGGCGGATCGTGCTGCCGCTGGCCGAGCCCGCGCTGGCCGACCGGTACGGGGTGACGCCGCCGAAGGCGGTCATCCTCTTCGGCCCGCCGGGCACCGGCAAGACCAGCTTCGCCAGAGCCGTCGCCTCCCGGCTGGAGTGGCCGTTCGTGGAACTCTTCCCCTCCCGGCTCGCGGCGGACGGTAGCGGGGGCCTGGCCGCCTCGCTACGGGACACGTTCAACGAGTTGGCCGGGCTGGAGACCGTCCTCCTGTTCATCGACGAGGTCGAGGAGATCGCCGGCGTCCGGTCCGGTGTGGCCGTCGACCCCGGCCACGGAGTCACCAACGAACTGCTCAAGCTGATCCCCGGCTTCCGCGACCACGACGACCGTCTGCTGATCTGCGCCACCAACTCCGTCCGCTCCCTCGATCCGGCGTTCCTGCGCCCTGGCCGGTTCGACTACGTCATACCGGTCGGTCCCCCCGATCCGGTCGCCCGGGAAGCGATCTGGCGGCGCTATCTCGGCCGCGCCGCCGACGGGGTCGGGCTGCACCGGCTGGTGGCGGCCAGTGAGATGTTCACGCCCGCCGACATCGAGTTCGCCGCCCGCAAGGGCGCCCAAGCCGCGTTCGAACGCGAGGTCACCGAGCGCCGGGGCGCGCCGGCCGGCACCGAGGACTACCTCGCCGCCATCGCCGACACCCGTCCCTCGCTCACCGAACAGGCGCTCACCGAGTTCAGAGAGGACATCGAGCAATACGTGCGCATGTGATGCCGGGTTCTCCTGAGCGCGATCAGCGCCTCGCCCGTGACCTCGCCGTCCTTCTCAGCCGGCGTCCTCCGCCGCGCCCCCGGAAGGCATCGGCACCGGCCCCGCCCGGTCCAGCAGCCCCGTCCGCGCCGCCAGCGCCGCCGCCTCCAGCCGTGACCCCACCCCGAGCTTCATCAGCACCCGCTGGACATGGGTCCGGGCGGTCGACGGGGCTATCCCCATTCCGGCCGCGATGAGCCTCGTATCCTCCCCGTCCGCGACCCTCACCAGGACCTCCACCTCGCGTGGGGTGAGCATCTGGAGCAGGCGTTGCCCCTCGTCGTCCGGCTGGGCGGCGGGGTTCAGGAGCTCGTTGAAGGCGCCCTGGAGCAGGGCCGGGGCCACCGCCGCCTCGCCCGCCCGCGCCTTCATGATCGCTCGCTCCACGCCCTCTATGCGCTCGTCATGGCGTACATAGCCCGACGCGCCCGCGGCGAACGCGGCGGCGATGCCGCGCGGGTTCGGGACCGGGCCCAGGACCAGGACCGCCACCTGGGGACGCTCCCGTTTGATCTTGATCACCGGGTCGAAGATTCCCGGCTCGGCGGGTGTCGCCGTACCGATCAGGCACACCTCGGGTGCCCTTGTGATCACCAGCTCCGCCGCTCCCGCGGCGGGCGCCGCCGCGGCGAGCACCCGGTGCCCCCGCAGCTTCAACGCCGAGGCCAACGCCTCGGCGAGCAGTCGGTGGTCGTCGACCACCATGAGCCGCACTCCCATCGAGCAACCCCCCAGTCCCCCCAAGCATCCCCACTGGTTCCCCGTGGATTAGGAGCCCCCCGGCTCTCCACCCCCGGAAGCTACACGCTTGTTCGACGTTGCGCTTCCCCTACTGGAGAGAAGTGCCCCGGAATATCGAAATTCCTCGCATTCGGGAGTGATGAGGGGTAAGCGAACGGCCCCGTCCCTGAGCTGGGACGGGGCCATGGTCAACAGAAGTTGACCTACGGCGTGCCGAACGCGATCACCAAGTACTCCTTCTCGGTCGCGCCGGACGGCTCGCGGTGGTGGGGGCGGCTGACTCATGACGTGTATGCGAATGCGTCGGGGACGGAGACGACGGAGACCATGAAGGAGGCGAAGGGAGTGAAGGTGGCGTACGCGCGCGTCACTTGCCGTACGCCAGCATCAACTTCTCCCTCGACCGGTCGTTGCCCGTCAGCCGGGTGGTGGCGATGTAGAGACGCCCGTCCACGTAGTCGACCGCCTTCGAGAAGAACCCGTTCTCGATCGCCGCCGTGCCCTGCGGGTTCTGCAGCAGCTTCGTCGGCCGGTGGCTGCCGCCGGTCGTCGGGATCGACACGATCTGCCCACCGGCGTCGTACGACGGCTCGACATACGCGATCAGCCGCGTGCCGTCCATCCTCAGCGGCAGCATCGACTCGGCGGCCGGGGACTTGACGCGCCACTTCTCCTTGCCGGTCGACAGGTCGAAGGAGACGATCTCGTTGGCGCCGGTCTTCGCCTCGGTCGGCAGATAGAGGGTGCCGGCGTCGGCGGCGGTGCCGAAGCAGCCCGGCAGATCACGGTCGAGGGAGGCGTAGCCGCACTCGGGTGCGAAGGCGTCGTCGCTCTTGAGCTGCGAGCGGACGTCGCCGTTGTCCCTCAGCGTGGTGACGTTGACCCGATTCTCGTCCTTGTTGGTCATGTAGATGACGACGGGGTCGACGGAGTACATGCGCTCGACCGTCCAGCCCTTGGGGATCTTCGTGGTCCACTTGGCCTTGCCGGTGGCCGGGTCGAGCTCCTGCACCTCGTCGTGCTCGGTGTCGGTGGCGATGCCGCAGGAGGAGACGGCGAGCAGCTTGGCGCCGCCCGCGAACGCGGCCGGGTAGCAGCCCGCGCCGTAGTTCTCCTTGTCCCACAGGTGCTTGCCGCTGGTGACGTCGTACGCCGTACCGGACTGCGAGCGGCCGACCATCAGCGTCTTGCCCGCGATCGACAACTCGATCGAGAGCGTGCTGTCGAAGAGCGCGCCGTCGGGGACCTTGGCGCTCCAGCCCTTGGCGCCGGTGTCGAGGTCGATCTGCTGGAGCTGGTTGCACTTGGCGTTGTCGCCCGCGCCGCTCATGTACGCCACGACGGCCTTGTCGTCGGACGTCTTCCGCGGGGTGACCGCGCAGATCTTCTGCGGGAACGTGATCGGGTCCCAAGTGGGCTTACCGTCACCGACGTTGTACGCGAACACCTGCTTGTACGCGGGCTTCACCGCCGTCTTGTCGGTGATCCACAGGCCGGGGGCGTCGGCGCCGGAACCGGGCGCGTCGGGCGCCTGCTTGTACCAGAGCACCTTCGCCTCGCCGGGCTTCCGGCCGGAGTTGAGGTTCTCGGGGTCCTTGCCGCCGTTGCCGCTGCCGTCGCCGGGGTTGACCGGGGCGCCGGAGGCGGAGGTCTTGCCGCCTTTGCTGTCCTCGGCGACCGGCTTCTTCCCGCCGACACCGCCGCCGACGGCCCATACGGCTGCGCCGGCGACCAGCAGTGCGGCCACGGCCACGCCGATGATCACAGCGGGCCGCCCCTTGAAGGGGTTCTCGGAACCGCCGGGGGGCGGAGGAGGAGTTCCGGGCGGGCCGGGGTACTGCGGCTGCGGCGGGTAGCCGTACCCCGGTCCGTAGCCGGGTTGCCCGCCGTAGGGACCGGGTTGACCGTACGGGCCGGGTTGACCGTGGGAGCCGGGTTGACCGTACGGGCCCGGCTGGGCATACGGTCCCGGCTGGGCGTACGAACCGGGCTGGGCGTACGGGCCCGGCTGGGCGTACGGGCCCGGCTGCTGCGGATATCCGTAGCCGGGGTGCGGCGGACCGGCGGGCGGAGGGGGCGTGCCCTGGGGGATGCCGGGGGGTGCGCCGAAACCGCCCTGCGCCGGTGATGCCGATGGTGGTGCCGACGGCGGCTGGTCCTGCGGTGCCCCGAAGCCGCCCTGCGGCGGCTGATCCGGCGGCTGACTCATCAGCGCGTCTCCCTCATTCACTGAAGTCGCGTCATTCACTGATGTCGCGCCCCACCGGCGGCATGGCGGGCGGTCGACTTCGCGCCACGCCGGTGGTTCTCAGACTGTTCTCAGACGGACCTTTCTATCACTCTGACGCCCTCGCACAGGGGGCCGATCCTCCCCCTGTTCCCAAGGGAGGACCGGCCCGTGATGCCCTCGTTATGCGCCTTTACGCGCTCTGCACCGTGGATTACGCGTCCTCCGCGAGCTCCAGCCAGCGCAGCTCCAGTTCCTCGCGCTCACCGACCAACTCGCGCAGTTCGGCGTCGAGTTTGGCGACCTTCTCGAAGTCCGTCGCGTTGTCGGCGATTTGGGTGTGCAGCTTGGTCTCCTTCTCGGAGATCTTGTCGAGCTGCCGCTCGATCTTCTGCAGCTCCTTCTTCGCGGCGCGGGCATCGGCGGCGGAGGCGGTCCTGGCGGAGGTCGCGGGCGCGGCGGCGAGTACGGCGGCCGCGGCGACCTCCTCCATCCGCTTGCGCCGCTCCAGGTACTCGTCGATGCCGCGCGGGAGCATCCGCAAAGCGCCGTCGCCGAGCAGGGCGAACACGTTGTCGGTCGTGCGCTCGATGAAGAACCGGTCGTGGGAGATCACGACCATCGAGCCGGGCCAGCCGTCGAGCAGGTCCTCCAGCTGGGTCAGCGTCTCGATGTCGAGGTCGTTGGTGGGCTCGTCGAGGAAGAGGACGTTGGGCTCGTCCATGAGCAGCCGCAGCAACTGGAGCCGACGCCGCTCACCACCGCTCAGATCGCCGACGGGCGTCCACTGCTTCTCCTTGTTGAAGCCGAACGTCTCGCAGAGCTGCCCGGCGGTCAGCTCGCGCCCCGTGCCGAGGTCGACCCGGTCGCGGACGGCCTGGACGGCCTGCAGCACCCGCCAGGTCGGGTCGAGTTCGGCGACTTCCTGCGACAGATAGGCGAGCTTGACGGTCTTGCCGGTGCTGATCCGCCCGGCGGCGGGCTGCCGCTCCCCCTCGCTGCGGGCGGCCTCGGCCATGGCGCGCAGGAGGGAGGTCTTGCCCGCCCCGTTCACCCCGACGAGTCCGACCCGGTCGCCGGGCCCGAGCTGCCAGGTGAGGTGCTTGAGCAGCACCTTCGGGCCCGCCTGCACGGTCACGTCCTCAAGATCGAACACGGTCTTGCCGAGCCGCGAGCTGGCGAACTTCATCAGCTCGCTCTTGTCGCGGGGCGGCGGCACATCGGCGATCAGCTCGTTGGCGGCCTCGACGCGGAAGCGCGGCTTGGAGGTACGGGCGGGCGCCCCGCGCCGCAGCCAGGCAAGCTCCTTGCGCACAAGGTTCTGCCGCTTGACCTCTTCCGTGGCGGCGATGCGCTCGCGCTCGGCACGCGCGAAGACGTAGTCGGAGTACCCGCCCTCGTACTCGTACACCGCGCCCTTCTGCACGTCCCACATGCGGGTGCAGACCTGGTCGAGGAACCACCGGTCGTGGGTGACGCACACCAGTGCGGAGCGGCGCTCGCGCAGGTGCTGGGCGAGCCAGGCGATGCCCTCGACGTCCAGGTGGTTGGTGGGCTCGTCGAGGATGATCAGGTCCTGCTCCTCGATGAGCAGCTTGGCGAGCGCGATACGGCGGCGCTCGCCACCGGAGAGCGGGCCGATGACGGTGTCGAGCCCCTGCGGGAACCCGGGCAGGTCCAGCCCGCCGAACAGCCCCGTCAGTACGTCCCTGATCTTGGCGTTGCCCGCCCACTCGTGGTCGGCGAGGTCGCGGATGACCTCGTGCCGGACGGTGGCCGTGGGGTCGAGGGAGTCGTGCTGCGTGAGCACGCCGATGTGCAGGCCGCCGGAGTGCGTGACGCGGCCGGTGTCGGCCTCCTCCAGCTTGGCGAGCATGCGGATGAGGGTGGTCTTGCCGTCGCCGTTCCGCCCGACCACACCGATCCGGTCCCCCTCGCTGACGCCGAGGGAGACTCCGTCGAGCAGGGCGCGGGTGCCGTACACCTTGCTGACGGACTCGACATTGACCAGGTTGACGGCCATTTCTCTCCTGAACAAGGGGGACGATCGACCCTCAAGAGTAGTCCGGGCCTCTGACTACTACGTACCCGTGTGCCCGTATGCCCGTATGCCCCCGTGTGCCCGTGCCCGTGTACCCGTCAGAGGACCGTCGCGCCGGGGGCGGGCCCGTCGGTGACCCGTACCGCCCGGCAGGTGCCGGAGGCGCGCAGCGCGTCGGCGACCGTCCGGGCGGACTCGGCGTCCGGCGTGAGGAAGGCCGTGGTCGGGCCGGAGCCGGAGACGAGCGCGGCGAGCGCACCGGCCGCCCGCCCCGCGGCGAGGGTGTCGGCGAGGGCCGGGAAGAGGGAGAGGGCGGCAGGCTGGAGGTCGTTGGAGACGGCGCCCGCGAGGGCCCCGGCGTCCCCCTTGGCCAGGGCGTCGAGGAGCGCCTGCGAGGCGACGGGCTCGGGAATCCGCACCCCGTCGTTCATCCGGTCGAACTCCCGGAACACCGCCGGGGTCGACAGTCCGCGCTCGGCGATCGCGAAGACCCAGTGGAAGGTCCCGCCGACCTCCAGCGTCCGCAGCTGCTCGCCCCGTCCGACGCCGAGCGCCGCGCCGCCGACCAGGCTGAACGGCACGTCGCTGCCCAACTCGGCGCAGATGTCGAGGAGTTCCTCGCGGGAGGCGTTCGTCCCCCATAGGGCGTCGCAGGCGAGCAGCGCTCCGGCGCCGTCGGCGCTGCCGCCCGCCATGCCGCCCGCGACGGGGATGTCCTTGGCGATGTGCAGGTGGACGGCGGGGTCGATGCCGTACCGGCGGGCGAGTTCGAGGGCCGCGCGGGCCGCCAGGTTCGTACGGTCGAGGGGGACCTGGTCGGCGTCCGGACCCTCGCAGGTGATGCGCAGCTCGTCCGCCGCCGTCACCGTGACCTCGTCGTACAGCCCTACGGCGAGGAAGACATTGGCCAGGTCGTGGAAGCCGTCGGGGCGGGCGGCGCCGACGGCGAGCTGAACGTTGACCTTGGCGGGGACGCGTACCGTCACCGTCTGCGTGTGCGTCTCCGTCTCCGTCTCCCTCTCCCTCTCCGTCTGGGTCACGGCTTGACCGGCTCCTTGTTCTCGGCGATACGGGCGAACTCCTCGACCGTGAGCGACTCGCCGCGGGCCTGCGGCGAGACACCGGCGGCGACGAGTGCGGCCTCGGCGGCGGCCGCGGACCCGGCCCAGCCGGCGAGGGCGGCGCGCAGGGTCTTCCGCCGCTGGGCGAAGGCGGCGTCCACGACGGCGAACACCTCGTGCCTGGAGGCCGTGGTCTTGAGGGGCTCGGAGCGCCGGACGAGCGAGACGAGCCCGCTGTCGACGTTCGGCGCGGGCCAGAAGACGTTCCGTCCGATGGCGCCGGCCCGCTTCACCTCGGCGTACCAGTTGGCCTTGACGCTCGGCACGCCGTACACCTTGGAGCCGGGGTCGGCGGCGAGCCGGTCGGCGACCTCGGCCTGCACCATCACCAGCGTGCGTTCGATGGTCGGGAAGGTGTCGAGCATGTGCAGCAGCACGGGTACGGCGACGTTGTAGGGCAGGTTGGCGACGAGTGCGGTGGGCGCGGGGCCCGGGAGCTCGTTCACCCGCATGGCGTCGGAGTGCACGAGCGCGAACCGCTCGGCGCGGGCCGGCATACGGGCGGAGATCGTCGTCGGCAGTGCCCCGGCCAGTACGTCGTCGATCTCCACGGCGACGACCCGGTCGGCCACCTCCAGCAGCGCGAGGGTCAGCGAGCCGAGGCCGGGGCCGACCTCGACGACCACGTCGTCGTCCCGTACGCCCGCGGTGCGCACGATGCGGCGCACGGTATTGGCGTCGATCACAAAGTTCTGGCCGCGCTGCTTGGTGGGCCGCACGCCGAGGGCACCCGCGAGTTCGCGGATGTCGGCGGGGCCCAGGAGGGCGTCGGGGGTGGGGCTGTTCACGCCCCAAGGGTACGGGTGCGCCGGGGTGCCCAGGTTTTCCTCGTCCCCGCCGCCCCTACCCGTCCCATCCTGTACCTGGGGGTCTGGGACGGAACCCCGGATTGGGGATGGGTCAGTCGTGGAGGCGGGCGCCGCAGTGGGGCCACGGTGTCGCCCCAGTGCGGATGTACAGCTTCTTCGCCCGGAATGTCTGCTCCGTGGCGGGCGCGTTCTCGGGCCGCCCGGAACCACCCAGCGCGTGCCACGTGTGCATGTCGAACTGGTAGAGACCGCCGTAGGTACCGGAGGGGTCCACGGCCCCGGGCCGGCCCCCGGACTCGCAGTGGGCGAGCCCGGCCCAGTTCAGCCGGTCGACACCCTGCACCGACTCGGGCCGCGGCTTCGTACCCACCCGCACCACCTGCACCCGGGGCTCCCGCACCACCTCGGCGCCCACCCTCCACGGCCGCTGCTTGACCCCGTTGACGGTCCGCAGCACGTACGTGACCCGCCTGGTCCCGGCCTCCCCGGCCCGGTCGACGACCTCCGTGCCGCGGAAGAGCAAGGGGTCGTGCGTGCACTGCACCTCGAAGGGGATCACCTCGTCCCGGACCTCGTTCGCCCCGGTGATCCGCATGACGCTCACCGTCTGCCCGTCCCGGGGAAAGCTCCCCGGCGGGACCGACGTCGTGTCCTGGCCGTGGAGGGTGATCCCGGCCTCCTCGACGGCCTCACCCACGGTCGCCGCGTTCGTCCGGATCGTCCGCGCCCGCCCGTCCGCCATGATCGTCACGGTCCGCTCGGTCCGGACGTCGAGCCTGAGCCCCTCCCGCCCGATACGCCGGGAGCGCGCGGTCGACACGTACGCCCCCTCCACCCGCACCCCGAGCTGTTCGAGCGCCGCGTCCACCGTGTGCGCCGTCGTCCACACCTCGCGCGACTGACCGTCGAGGGTGAGGTGCAGGGGCCGGCCGTAGTGCACCGCCACCTCCTCGCCGCTGGTCAGCGCGGTCCCGGGGGCGGGCGCGACGACATCGTGCTCGCCCACCCGTACGCCCTCTTCGGAGAGCAGCTCGGTCACGTCGTCCGAGAAGGTGTGCAACGTGCGCGGCTTCCCGTCGACGCTGAACTCGACGGCCTTGTCCTTGGCGACGAACGCGGAGGTACCGCCGGCCAGGAAGGCGACGACCAGCGCCTGAGGGAGCAGCCGACGCAGCGGATCGGACCGCTCGACGGTACGCCGACGCCGGGCCGAACGCCTCGCCGCACGCCTCGCCTCGGCCCGCCCACCACCCCGGGGCGCCCCAGCCGCCCCAGCCGCCCCAGTCAGGTCCCCCTGCGCCTGCCGGGGCAGCACCGGCCCGGTCGGCACGGTCGGCAGGGTCGGCACGGTCGGCACGGTCGGCACCCAGGACGCCGCCACCTCGTACGCGGGCCGATACGTGTCCATGTAGCCGCCGCCATAGAGTCCCTCGAGGCTTCCGTCATGGGCGCCGGCACCGGCACCGTACGGCTGCTCACGGTTCTCGTAGGTCTCGTGGTCCTCGAACGACGTTCCAGCCAGGCCATACGTCTCGAACTGCGAGTTGGGCGAGTTGCTCACGACGAAACGCTCCAAGGGGTCCGGCGGAGTAAAAAGTGCGCCCGCAGGGCTCGTCCAGGGTGGTGGTGGGAGACGGGTGGGCGACCAGAACCTAGCGGAGCGGTCGTCACTCTCCCAAGCAACGCGGCTACGCTGTGTCGCGACACTCCCCAGAGCCGAGGCCACGGAAAACAGCCGGAGGGGTTATTCCTCAGTAACCAAAAGCGCGCGCAGTGTTCGCGGACAGCGCCATCGCCAGCGTGTCCTCGTCGATGTCCCGTACGGCCGCCATGGCCCGCACCGTGACCGGAATGAGATAGGGCGCGTTAGGCCGTCCGCGGTAGGGAGCGGGGGTCAGGAAGGGCGCGTCCGTCTCGACGAGGACGAGTTCCAGGGGGGCCACGGCCAGCGCGTCGCGCAGCGGCTGGGCGTTCTTGAAGGTCATGTTTCCGGCGAAGGACATGAAGTATCCGGCCTGGGCGCAGATTTCGGCCATCGCCGCGTCGCCGGAGTAGCAGTGGAAGACGGTCCGCTCGGGCGCGCCCTCCTCCTTGAGGACGCGCAGCACATCGGCGTGCGCGTCACGGTCGTGAATGACCAGGGCTTTTCCGTGCCGCTTGGCGATCTCTATGTGGGCACGGAAGGAGCGCTCCTGGGCGGCCTTGCCTTCGGGTCCCGTACGGAAGTAGTCGAGCCCGGTCTCGCCGACGCCCTTGACCTGGGGAAGGGCGGCGAGCCGGTCGATCTCGGCGAGCGCCTCGTCCAGGGCACGGTCACCGCCGGGCTGCCGCGCGCCCTGGCGGGACCATCCGTCGGGGTCGCCGTGCACGATACGGGGCGCTTCGTTGGGGTGCAGGGCGACCGTGGCGTGGACGGCCTCGTACGCCGCGGCGGTCTCGGCCGCCCAGCGCGAGCCGTTCAGGTCGCAGCCGACCTGGACGACCGTGGTCACGCCGACCGACGCGGCCTTGGCAAGGCCTTCCTCGACGGTGCCGGACTGCATGTCGAGGTGGGTGTGCGAGTCGGCGACGGGGACGCGCAGCGGCTCGGGGAGCGGCGGCGCTTCGGTCTTGTCGGAGGGCATGCCCCGATCCTACGAAAGGGGCACGCCGGACCTCACCCGAGTAAGGTCACCCCTCCTTCGAGATCGTCCCGTCGTCGAGATTCATCCCGCCTTGCGGTGGTGGAAGGGGTGCAGCAGGTCGGAGAGGTGCCAGTGGTGCGGTTCCTCGGGCACGGCCGGCTGGTCGAAGGCCTCGTCGTGGGCCGGCTCGGGGTGGTTCGGCACCGGGCGGTGCGCGTGCTGGTGCATGGAGTTCTGGACGGAGGACACCTGGCCGGCGCGCATGATGCGCACCACATGGCCGTCGCAGTTCTGGCAGGAGGGCCGGCTCAGCGGCGACGGCACGACATGGCCGTCGGTCACGTACATCACGAACTCGCTGCCCCCGGCGTCGCGGTGGTGCTCTATCTCGAACGACTGCTCCCAGCCGTGCCCGCAGCGCATGCAAGCGAAGGAATACGACTCGTTGACCACGGCGGTCGCCGCGCTGCGGTTGCCGCGCTGCCCTGCGATCTCACTCATGCCAGCTCCTGCTGTTCCGCTGGACAAGCGCCCCCGGTCAGCGGGGGCGAGGGACGGGTACGTCCCTTCAACCAGTGGACGCTTCTCCGAGCGGGAACGCATCAGGCCTGTCGACTATTGGAGTCGTTTTGGCCTTTCCTTGTCGGAATGCTCTCGGGACCCGGCCTGAGCTTTGCTTTCGGTGGCGCTCCTTTGCTCGTCTATGGGGCGCTGTGCGCCGCGTTCTTTGCCGCGACCACCGCATCAAAGACGTCGCGCTTGGGAATTCCCGCCTCGGCCGCAACCGCCGCGATGGCTTCCTTGCGGCGCTCCCCCGCCTCTTCGCGTACCCGTACCCGGCGCACCAGTTCGACGGCGTCCAGTTCCTCGGCGCCCTTCTCCGGCGCGCCCTCGACGACGACGGTGATCTCCCCGCGTACGCCCTCGGCGGCCCAGGCGGCCAGCTCGCCCAGCGGGCCGCGCTTGACCTCCTCGTACGTCTTCGTCAGCTCGCGGCAGACGGCGGCCCGGCGCCCGTCCCCGAAGACCTCGGCCATCGCGGCGAGGGTGTCGTCGAGCCGGTGCGGGGCCTCGAAGTAGACCATCGTGCGGCGCTCGCCCTCGACCTCCCGCAGCCGGGACAGCCGCTCGCCCGCCTTCCGGGGCAGGAACCCCTCGAAGCAGAACCGGTCGACGGGCAGCCCGGACAGCGCGAGCGCGGTGAGCACGGCGGACGGCCCCGGTACGGCGGTGACCTTGATGTCCTTCTCCACGGCCGCCGCGACCAGCCGGTACCCGGGGTCGGAGACGGACGGCATCCCGGCGTCCGTGACCAGCAGCACGCGCGCCCCACCGGCCAGCGCCTCGACGAGCTCGGGCGTCCGGGCGGCCTCGTTGCCCTCGAAGTACGACACGACGCGCCCGGCGGGCTGGACGCCCAGCGCCTGCGTGAGCCGCCGCAGCCGCCGGGTGTCCTCGGCGGCGACGACATCCGCGCCCGCCAGCTCCTGGGCGAGCCGGGGCGGGGCGTCGGCCACGTCGCCGATGGGGGTGCCGGCCAAAACAAGGGTTCCTGTCACGGTTCCATCCTCGCAGGGCCGATCCACGGCAGCCGCATCCGCTCACAGATAAGCCAAGGCCACGCCTCTTTCACTCCACACCCACTCATCACATCCAGATCCACTCATCACATCCAGTCATCACGATCCAGTCATCACGATCTACTCATCACGGCAGCCGCGACCACGCCTCTTCCACTCCTCATGCCCCTATTACGGCCCGTGCACGGGACTCCCACAGACCTGTTCCCTACGATGGCGCGGTGACCAGTACCGCGTCCTCCACGGACACCCGGCAGGGCCAGGCCGCCGAAGAGCTGCGGCCGTCGTGGCAGCAGCGGCTGCGCCGCTTCGGATACACGGCGCCACCGAGAAGCGATGTGCGCGACCGCCTCGTGCCGCCGTACGCCGAGCCCAGTCCCCGTATCTGGGCGGCGTTCGGGCTGCGCCACGAGGTCGCCGAGCGCGTCAAGCGCTGGTCGGGCTGGGGCGGCCCGCTGCTCGTGACCCTGATGGCGGGGCTGATGCGGTTCTGGAACCTGGGCAGCCCGAAGGCGGTGATATTCGACGAGACGTACTACGCCAAGGACGCCTGGGCGCTGATCCACCGCGGATACGAGGTCAACTGGGACAAGAACGCCAACGACCTGATCCTCCAGAACAACGGGCATGTCGGCATCCCCTCCGACGCCGCGTACGTCGTCCATCCCCCGGTCGGCAAGTACGTCATCGGCATCGGCGAATGGATGTTCGGGTTCAACCCGTTCGGCTGGCGCTTCATGACGGCGCTGCTCGGCACGCTGTCGGTGCTGCTGCTGTGCCGGATCGGGCGCCGGATGTTCCGCTCGACGTTCCTGGGCTGTCTGGCGGGCGCGCTGATGGCGGTGGACGGGCTGCACTTCGTGATGAGCCGGACCTCGCTGCTCGACGGTGTGCTGATGTTCTTCGTGCTGGCGGCCTTCGGCTGTCTGGTCGTGGACCGCGACAAGGCCCGCGCCAGGCTCGCGGCGGCCCTCCCCGCCGACGCACACGGCGTCGTACGCCCCGACGCGCACATCGCCGAGACCACCCGCCTCGGCTGGCGCCCCTGGCGCTGGACGGCCGGTCTGATGCTGGGCCTGGCCCTCGGCACCAAGTGGAGCGGCCTGTACGTCCTGGCGGCGTTCTGCGTGATGGCCGTCCTGTGGGACGTCGGCGCGCGCCGGGTGGCGGGCGCCCGTCACCCGTACGTGGCGGCCCTCAAGCACGACGCAGGCATCGCCTTCCTGGCGACGTTCCCGGCGGCGATCGCCACGTACCTCGTCTCCTGGACCGGCTGGATCCTCTCCCCCGCCAACGGCAAGGGCGGCTACTACCGCAACTGGGCCGCGACCGACGGCAAGGGCGGCAGCTGGACCTTCCTCCCCGACTGGCTGCGCAGCCTGTGGCACTACGAGCACGAGGTGTACAACTTCCACGTCCACCTCTCGTCCCCGCACACCTACCAGTCGAACCCGTGGAGCTGGATCGTCCTGGGCCGCCCGGTCTCGTACTTCTACGAGTCCCCGCTGCCCGGCAAGGACGGCTGCCCGGCCGACGCGGGCGGCAAGTGCGCCCGGGAGGTCCTGGCGCTCGGCACGCCCCTTCTGTGGTGGGCGGCCTGCTTCGCGATCGTCTACGTCCTGTGGCGCTGGGCGTTCCGCCGCGACTGGCGGGCGGGCGCGATCGCCTGCGGCATCGCGGCCGGCTACCTCCCCTGGTTCATGTACCAGGAGCGCACGATCTTCTTCTTCTACGCCGTCGTCTTCGTCCCGTTCCTGTGCCTGGCCGTGGCCATGATGATCGGCGCGATCCTCGGCCCACCCGGCTCCACGGAACGCCGCCGCCTGATCGGCGCGGCGAGCGCGGGCGTCCTGGTCCTCCTGATCGCCTGGAACTTCATCTATTTCTGGCCCTTGTACACGGGCACGGCGATCCCCATAGACCAGTGGCGCTCCCGGATGTGGCTGGACACCTGGGTCTAGCTGCACGGACACACCACGAGGGCGCGGCAGCCTGCCGCGCCCTCGTGGTCGGGCCCTGAACCAGTACCTCGGTCACAGCGATCCGGGGTTCACGCTCCGGACCTACACGCACCTCATGCCGAGCAGTGAGGGACGCACCCGGAAGGCCATAGATGAGCTGTACCTGTAGGTGACGTGAGTGGCGGCGGGAGCGGCCCCGCCGCCCTTGGTCACTGAGAGTCGTAGGCCTTGACGCTCACTGCCGGGCCGTCCGAGTACCTGGCTACCGCGCGGGCGGCGTCGCCGGTGACCTTGACGACTGCCGTACCGTCAGCCGGAACGCGAACCAGCCCCCCGATGGGGGTGACGGAGATCGCTTGCTGCGTCTCGCCCTCAGCCGGCTGGTCGTAAACGAGGTAGGCGACACGCACAGAAACTGCGAAGGCGTCGGTGTTCGTCACGCGCACGGCGGTGAAGCGGGAAAACTTGCTCACGACGTGCCCAGCAGCGTCCAGCGGCTGGGTGGTCACTGGGTGGATATTGGCCCGGACCTTGGCGGTGGCCAGGTGAGCAACGGTGACGCGAACGTCGTAAACCTGGTGCTCGCCCGACCCCGAGAAGCGCAGGATGTCGTAACCCCACCCGTAAGGAACCACCAAACGGCCGCTGTCGCTACCGTAGACGGTTCGGACCTGCACCCCTGGTAGCCGGTGACCGAGCCGATCAAACGCGGTGAACGCCAATACAGGGACGACCGAGCCTGCGTTGGTGTTCTTGATGGACAGTGTCTGGCTGATGTAGTTGTCGCCGCTCTCCCGGTGATACGTGAACGTCAGCGCGTTCTTGTCCGGCTCGAATGACAACTTAGCCGTGCTTACTGCGACTCCGACCAGCGCCACCATAGCCACCCCGACCATCACCCCAGCCCATCTTCGTTCCACCTTCACCCCTCCCGAACGTGCATCCGAGCTCCCCCCGGAAGCGCCGTCGGATCCTAGCGAAAGTGATCACGCAAGTTGACAGAGGAGGCAGGCGGGGGCCGTGCTCGCTCAGGTCTACGCAATCTACGGCGCGAATGCATCCCTCGCGCAGCCCCTGATTACAGTCACGGCCCATGCACGGCCCAGAGCGGAGATCGTGCACCCAGCCAACATGAAGTACCTGGTCAGGCGCTACGCCAGCCGCGACAGAGCGACTTCATCTATTTCTGGCCCTTGTACACGGGCACGGCGATCCCCATAGACCAGTGGCGCTCCCGGATGTGGCTGGACACCTGGGTCTAGCTGCGTAGCCGAGTGGGTCAGATGGGCGGGGACGCTGAGACGAAGTCTTCGCCGCCGTAGAGAGATTCGTAGTGGATCTCAATCCGCAGCCGCCGCAGAACCAGATCACCGAAGCCGGCATGTCGATCACGGTCGAAGGGAGTGAGTCTCAGCAGAAAGACGCTCTGCCCGGACAACAGCACCACACCGCCGGGCAGTGCGTACTTCTCCACATCTTCTGGATCTTCTGGCGTCTGCCTCAGGACACGCTCGAAGGTCGGCCTGGTCCACTGTCCGATGTGCTCGCCATCGAGGTAGACCAGCGTCCGGGTGACGATGGCAGGTCCGAGTCCCGCATTGATCAGTTCGATGCCCGCCCGGTGAGCGACACGATCCCGTATCTGTCGTTGCTGGAGGAGCGGACGTACCGACTGTTTATTGTGTCGCATGCTCAGTCGCGACTGGACGATCGAAACGTAGAGCGAGCCCAACGCGATCACTGTGGCCGCCCCGGCGGTCACCGCTTCTACGCCCACCACATACCCCCCACCACACCTCCAAGGCGTCCCGCCTCCAAGGGCAGGGTTACCCGCTTGGGGCGGGCGCCTCACCATCGCTTGCTCCGGCGGGCTAACAATCAGGGAACGTCGCCCCCACGCGTCACTCCTCCCGCATACAGTGCGGACATGACAAGCCTTTCTGAACGCGTTCAGAAGTTCGGGAAGGGGTCCACGGGGAGGGTTTCGCGCGATGCGCAAGGGGGCAAAGGCCGCCGTCATCGGTGGTGTGTTCGCGGTGATGGTGGGGGGCGCCGGATACGGCGCGTTCAATGTGCTGTCGGCGCTCAGCAGTGACGGGGGCTCAGGGGCGAACGGGCCCGCGGCCGTGAAGACCGGGCCGCCGAGCAGCGCGGAGGTCAAGGAGACCTCGACGAAGTTCTTAGCGGCCTGGGAACAGGGTGACGCCGCCAAGGCCGCGGCGTACACGAACTACGCGACGGCGGCGGAAAGCCTGCTGACCGGGTACAGCGCCGACGCGCACCTCACCGGCGTGAAGATCACGCCGGGGGCGCCGACGGGGGCCTCCGTGCCGTTCTCCGTCAAGGCGACGGTGTCCTTCGAGGGGAAGTCCAAGCCCTTCTCGTACGCCTCGCACCTGACCGTCGTACGCGGGAAGACCACCGGGAAGGCGCTGGTGAGCTGGGATCCGTCCGTCGTGCATCCCGATCTGAAGGAGGGCGACACGCTGGTCACGGGCGAGTCGGCGAGCCCGCCGATCGAGGCCGTGGACCGGAACAACGTTGTCCTGACGAAGGAGAAGTACCCGTCGCTGGGGCCGATCCTCGACGCGCTGCGCGAGAAGTACGGCGACACGGCGGGCGGTACGGCCGGCATCGAGCTGGCGATCCATCACGCGACCGAGGGCGAGGGGGACACCAGCCTGGTCACCCTCACCAAGGGCAAACCGGGCAAAGTGCACACCACCCTCAGCGCGAGCGCGCAGGCCGCGGCGGAGAAGGCGGTGGCGCAGTTCGCCGAGTCGTCCGTGGTGGCGGTGAAGCCGAGCACCGGTGAGGTGCTGGCGGTCGCCAACCACCGGAAGGACGGCTTCAACGCGGCGTTCCAGGGCACCCTGGCCCCCGGCTCCACGATGAAGATCATCACCGCGGCGATGCTCATCGACAACGGCGTGACCACCATGAACGGCCCGGCGCCCTGCCCACAGACCGCGACCTGGCAGAGCCAGACCTTCCACAACCTCACAGGCCTCGTGCCGAACGAGAAGGCGAGCCTCGCCAACAGCTTCGCGCGCTCCTGCAACACGGCCTTCGTGAAGCTGATCGACGAGAAGCCGCTCACGGACGAGTCGCTGACGACGGAGGCGCAGACGCGGTTCGGTCTCGGCCAGAACAACTGGAAGACCGGCATCCCGTCCTTCGACGGCGACATCCCGGCCTCCGGCGGCCCGGACCGCGCGGCGAACGCGATCGGCCAGGGCCAGATCCAGATGAGCCCGCTGAACTTGGCCTCGGTGACGGCGACGGTGGTGACGGGCTCCTTCCGGCAGCCGGTCATCGTGTCGCCCAAGCTCGACAACCGCGAACTGGCGACGGCGAAGGGCCTGCCCAGCGGTACGGCCGCGCAGCTGCGTTCGATGATGAACCTCACCGCGACCAGCGGCACCGCCGCCCAGGTGATGGCCGGGCTCAGCGGCAACATCGGCGCCAAGACCGGCTCCGCCGAGGTCGACGCCCAGTCCAAGTCGAACAGCTGGTTCACCGGGTATCGGGGCGACATCGCGGCCGCCGCGATGACCCAGGGCGGCGGCCACGGAGTGGACGCGGCCGGTCCGATCGTCGCAGCTGTGCTACGAACGGGCGGCTGAAGTCACCCTTGACAGGGCGGGACCCTAGGGTGGGGGCTCTCGTTGAGGAGCATGAGGGTGCCGGGGGACTTGGGGAACAGGCGGAGGATCGAAAACTGTGGGGAACAGAAGGCGCGTCGCCGAGCGACGGAAGACGAACCCCGCCGTGGTCGGCGGGCTGATCGCGGTCGTCGTGGGCGGCGGGGCGTTCGGCGCCTACAGCCTGTTCGGCGGCGGTGCGGCGGCCGAGGACCGGACGTCGGCGACGGCCGACCACAAGGCCGTGAAGACCAGACCGCCGTCGGCTACCGAGGTCACGGCACTGTCCACGCGGTTCCTGACCGCCTGGCAGAGCGGTGACGTCGCGAAGGCGGCCGCCGCCACGGACAACGCGACGGCCGCGACGACGGCGCTGACCGGCTACGGCAAGGACGCCCACATCACCGGCGTCAAGCTCACGCCGGGCACGGCGTCCGGAACCTCCGTCCCCTTCTCCGTCAAGGCCACCGTCACCTACAAGGGCAAGAGCAAGCCCCTGGCGTACGAGTCGAAGCTGACCGTCGTGCGCCGCGCCAAGGACGGTGCGGCGCTGGTCGGCTGGAAGGCGTCGGTCGTGCACCCCGACCTGCAGGACGGCGACCGCCTGGTCACCGGCGAGGCGGGCACTCCCCCGATCACCGCCCTCGACCGCAACGGCGGTGAGATCACCACGGCGAAGTACCCCTCGCTGGGCACGGTGCTGGACGGGCTGCGCGAGAAGTACGGCAAGATCGCCGGCGGCAAGTCTGGCATCGAACTGCGCGTGGTCCGCAAGGCCGCGACGAAGGGCACCCAGAAGACCCCCGACAAGACCCTGGTGACGCTGAGCGAGGGCACCCCGGGGACCGTGAAGACGACGCTCAGCCCTACCCTCCAGGCGGACGCCGAGCAGCAGGTCGCCAAGAAGGACCGGGCGTCGGTGGTCCTGATGCGCCCCTCGACGGGCGAGATCCTCGCGGTCGCCAACACCAGCCACGGCTTCAACGCGGCCTTCCAGGGCTCCCTGGCCCCCGGCTCCACGATGAAGATCATCACGTCGTCGCTGCTCATCGACAAGGGGCTCGCCTCCGCCGACAAGGCGCACCCGTGCCCCAAGACGGTGACGTACGGCGGCTGGAAGTTCCACAACGACAACGACTTCGAGATCAAGGGCGGCACGTTCAAGGCGAGCTTCGCGCGCTCCTGCAACACGGCCTTCATCAGCCAGGCGAAGAAGCTGCAGAACGCCGACCTGACGAACCAGGCCCAGCAGTACTTCGGCCTTTCCATGAACAACTGGGCCATCGGCGTCCCGACCTTCGACGGCTCGGTTCCCGTCCAGTCCGCGGCCCAGATGGCGGCCTCGCTGATCGGCCAGGGCGGGGTCCGCATGAACCCCCTGAACATGGCGTCGGTGGCCTCCACGGTCAAGTCGGGCGTCTTCCGCCAGCCGTATCTGGTGTCCCCGACGGTCGACAACCGCACCCTCGCCAAGGCCTCCCACACCCTCCCCGCCTCGACCCTCTCCCAGCTCCGCGAACTCATGCAGTACACGGCGGCCGCCGGCACCGCCGCCGAGGCGATGTCCGGCCTCGGCCCCGACTACGGCGCGAAGACCGGCTCCGCGGAGGTCGACGGCCAGAAGAAACCGAACGGCTGGTTCACCGCGTGGAAGGGCGACCTCGCCGCGGCGGGCGTGGTCCAGCAGGGCGGACACGGCGGCGACACGGCGGGGCCGATCGTGGCGGCGCTGCTGAAGGCGGGGAGTTAGGATCTGCCTTCAGCAGGCCCTGGCACCCGGTGCACCCGAACTCGGTCGCGTGTCTCCTGCACCCACCGCCAGCGTGCCGTTCGTGGCGGTCCCGGCCGCCGGGGCGTGGCCGTATCTGTGACGGGCGTCGCGCTGTGGGGGATGCGCGGTCGGCGCCCCCACTGGGCGGCCATCGGCGCGGCGTTGGCCACGGGCCTGTCGATCGCCGCGTACACCGTCGTGGACGGGCTCGGCGTACGCGCCCCGGTTCCTCACTCGGGTACATCGCCTGGCTGATGGCCGTCCAGGAGGTCGTGATCCCGTCGTACGCCGCCTACCGCCTGCGTGGCGCCTTCCCGGTCTGCCAGGGCGGGTCCCTTCGAGACCGGGAGGTGGCCGTGCAAGAGGAGGCTGACGAGCTGGCCAACCACCGCCTCGCCCGGCGGTATGCGGTTCACCGCGGCCAGGTACACGACGGTTCCGGAGTAGATGTCGACCATCAGTGAGGTATCGGTGTCCGGCGGCAACCGGCCTTCGAGGCGGGCCCGCTCCAGCAGGTTCACGACCGACGCGCGGCGGGGTTCGATGAGCTCGGCGAAGGCTCCGGTGCCGGTGGGATCCTCGATCACGTCGGCGAGAAGCGCCGGGAGGATCAGGCAAGTGGGCATGGCGGAGACGAGCTCGATGGTGAGACGGACGGCGGTGCGCAGGTCGGCTTCGAGGTCACCGGTCTCGTGGATGGGAGGCAGGGGGACTTCCCCGCTGAGGGCCTCGATCACGAGTGCGGCCTTGTTCGGCCACCACCGATAGATGGTGGCCTTGCTGACTCCGGCCCGCCGGGCGATGCCTTCGAAGGTCAGCCGCTGGTATCCGACCTCGCCGAGGAGGTCTTTCGTGGCTCGGAGCACGGCTTCGTGAGATTCCCGGCGACGCCGCCGCGAGTCAGGCGTGATGCGGTCGGGCTGGGCGTACTCAGAAGCCAAAGTGCTCTGGCGGCCGTCTTGCGGCCTGGGAGTGTCCACCGCATGCCTCCCTTGTGAGCCACTGGCACCCCCGTTGATTTTGCCCGGAAAGTGACCCTATATTGGCGAAACGACGCGTTTCGTACTGTATGCTCAATCTTGTACTCAATAGTAAGATCCGCAAGCCTGCTTGGAAACTGCTGCGACGTGGTTCAACAGGTCCGGCGGGTGGATCACCACGTGTCAGACCCGCGCGCAGGATCTGGCGCGTATGGGCGTTCCCCCTGAGCGCCCGAGATCCCTGTTACGACCCCCGGAAGGGGGACATCATCATGCGCGCAACTACGAGCAGGATGCGGCGGATAGCCGCTGTGGTCTGCACGGCACCCATCCTTGCCATCGCGGCCGGAGCCGGCGCTGCCAGCGCGGCCGCTTTCCCCTCGTCGTCCCATGTCGCTTCGGCTACTTCGGCTCCCTCCCACGACAGCAAGGGCCTGGGAGATCTCTGCTTCTCCGGTGACGGCTGGGGCTGGGGAGGTCGCTGCTTCTTCGGTGGCGGCTGGGGCTGGGGCTTCGATCACGGCTTCGGTGGTGATCACGGCTTCGGTGGTGACCACGGCTTCGGAGGTGACCACGGCGGTGGCGATCACGGCTTCGGAGGTGACCACGGCGGTGGCGATCACGGCTTCGGAGGTGACCACGGCGGTGGCGATCACGGCTTCGGAGGTGACCACGGCGGTGGCGGGCATGGCGGTGGCGGGCATGGCTACTGACGCTCCAGCGCAGTGAGCTCGCGATCAACGTGCGGCAGTTTTGTGAGTGCCGAATCCGGATGCCCGGACACCTCGGGCATCCGGACCCGTCTGAAGCGACAGGCCTCCCATCCGACTGATAGTCGGGGCGGTGCGTAGCGGTGAGGATCGTGTGCGTCGGTGCGGGGCCTGCAGGGCTGTATTTCGCGATCTCGGCCAAGTTGCGCGATGCCGGGCACGAGATCACCGTGTACGACCATGACCCGCCCGCGGCCACCTACGGCTGGGGCGTCGTGTACTGGGACGACCTGTTGGACGTCCTCTATCGCAACGATCCGGAAAGCGCCCGGGAGGTCACCGCCAGGTCCGTGCTGTGGCAGGACCAGGAGGTACGTGTGCACGGCTCGGGCGGCGAGCAGACGGCGTACTTCGGGGGTTACGGATACAGCATGAGCCGAGCTGCATTGCTCGACGTCCTGGCCCGGCGTGCCTCGCAGCTCGGCGTCGACGTCCAGTACGGCCACCGTGTTGCAGATCTCTCGACGCTTCCCGAAGCGGACCTTCTCGTTGCCGCCGACGGTGCGAACAGCGGGATCCGGGGACAGAGCGCAGCGTTCGGAACTCGCATTGAAGCCGGTCTCAATCCCTACATCTGGCTCGGCACGGACCAGGCGTTCCGCAGCTTCGTGTTCGGCTTCGAACAGACGTCCGCCGGATGGATCTGGTTTCACGCCTACCCCTCGGTCGCGGGAATCAGCACCTGCATCATCGAATGCTCACCGCAGACCTGGCGCAGTCTGGGACTCGACGTGCTCGGCCGCGACCAGGGAGTGCGACTGCTGGAGGACACCTTCAAGCGCGCACTCGACGGCCACCGCCTGATCAGTCGATCACGGGGCGCACCGGCGCACTGGCAGCGCTTCGCGCACGTGACCAACAAGACCTGGTACCACGGCACGACGGTGCTCGTCGGCGACGCTGCCCACACCACCCACTTCACGCTGGGGTCGGGCACCAGACTGGCGATCATCGACGCGATCGTCCTCGCACACAGCCTGCAGAAATACCTTGACGTGGAGGACGCCCTGCGGGAGTACGACCGCCATCGCCGCGCGGAACTCCATCCGGTGCAGGCGGCCTCGCGTACGAGCATGGCGTGGTTCGAGCACTTGGACCAGTACATCGACCGCGACGCTGTGGCGTTCGCGCACGCCATGTCGGTACGCCACGGTGGCCAGAACCCCTGGCACCACCAACTCCACCTTGCCACCCAGATCGCTGCCGTACGCACGGCACGGCGCGCCTTTGCCACCGGCCGACGTTGGTACCTCGCCCGCCGGCGAGGCGAAGGGAAAGACGACCAGTCACGTCGAACTGGCCGACTACCGTGCCCGTCCGGACTTGATCAGCAGGGAAACCGTGACGGGTAGACAGTGGGGGCATGGGCCTTCGACGGCGCCTTGCAGATCTCCCGCCGCCGCGGGCCTGCGCGACGACGTGGCCATGGTGGTGAGTCGATCCTTGCTCATGCGGTAATAACTTCGCTGTTCAGGGGGCCGGAGAAGCCATTCCGGACGCCCCGGCCTCGCCCCGCGCCATGAGAGCGCGATGGAGATCTACCGTTTCGCCGGCGTCAGTTGGCGACGTTCTCAACCCAGCGTGAGCCATCGGATGCCCAGGCGGCTGACGTCCAATGCTTCCTCCCTGAGCCTCGGCGATACGCCTGAGTAACCCCGGAGAGTCCTCATGGGCCTGCCGCAGCCGTGGATGCAGTGGCTGCCCGCCGGCCGCCTGACAGAGTTCGTTGAGGACGCGCTCAGACGGAGTCCCCCGCAGCGTCCGAAACTCGTCGTCGATGTCAGGGCTCGGCGCCGCCGGGTGGGGCGTGAGGAAGTCGGGAAGCAAGCGCCGCGGACCGACGAGCGCTTGGAGCAGCGGCCAGTCCAAGTGGGAGAGCAACGGGGCGGACTGCCTCAGGAACGACTGGTGCACCACGTGCCTGATCGGGTTGTGCCATGCCCACAAGCTCAGGACCGTCTCCTGCAGCGGGGACACAGCGAACCGGACCGAGGCGAGATCGCGCAAGTTCAGCCGGAACATCAACATTCGGCCCATGCTAAATCTCTGGTCTTCGCCCTTTCGACCTGCTGGGCTTGGCCTCATGGACACCACCGCTGCCGACCGTCCGTCGGCGACCTACGACCGCATCGGCATTGGGTACAGCGACATCCGACGTCCCGATCCCCGATTGCACGCCTTGATCGGCCAGGCGCTGGAAGGTGCCCGTACCGTTGTCAATGTCGGTGCCGGTACTGGCTCCTACGAGCCGGAAGGCGTCGACGTGACCGCAGTCGACCCCTCCCAGGTCATGCTCGACCAACACCCTGGGACGAAGAAGGTGAAGGCCGGAGCCGAAGCGCTGCCGTTCGCGGACGGCTCCTTCGACGCGGCCATGGCCATCATGACCGTCCACCACTGGCCCGCCCTGCACCGCGGACTCGACGAACTGCGCCGCGTCGCCCGAAGGCAGGTCGTCTTCACCTGGGACCCGACCCACCGGCCGGAGTTGTGGCTGCTGGAGGAGTACTTGCCGGAGATCCGCGAGCTGGAGCACGCCCGCTTCACCCCTCTGGCAGAGGTCGCCGACGCGCTCGACGCGCACACCGTGCTGCCCTTTCCCATCCCGCACGACTTCACCGACGGCTTCCAGATCGCCTACTGGCGCCGACCGAAGTTCTACCTCGACCCGGTCATCCGGCTGGCCAGCTCCACCTTTGCGCAGCTGCCGCCGTCCGTCGTAGAAGCGGCGATCGCCCGGCTCCGTACCGACCTCGACTCCGGCACCTGGCACCGCCACCACGCCGACCTGCTGGGTCAGCAGAGCATGGACTATGGATACCGACTGCTCATCGCAGGCAAGTAGTCCCGTCAGCCCTCAACTTCACGTCGGTCAAGCCGTGCTGACGCAGTAATAACTGTGCTGTTCAGGAGAGTCGCCCAACCGGACGCCTTCGGCGCTGTTGCAGCGCCCGACAGCGCGCAGTGAACGCCTGCTTCGCGCTGGAGTGCACGCCCAGGTCCGGCTCCATGTCGGCTACTCGCTCACACGACTTGCCGACGACTTGACGATCCGTTCCATGAGCGTTCAGCCAGCTGTCTGTGTCTGGGGTGTGTGTTGTCCCTAGGGTCCCTGAGGATTCGAAAGAAGGGGCTCATGGACACACTCCACGCGGTCCGGGCTACCGGGATCACCAAGTGCTTCGGCGACGTTGTCGCGCTCGACGGCGTCGATCTGGACGTGACGCAGGGACAGATCCACGGCTTGGCCGGGCCGAACGGGGCCGGCAAGACGACATTGCTCGGTCTCCTGCTGGGCCTGGCCGTCGCCGACGGCGGCCGCCTGGAGATCCTGGGTACGCCGGTCGGGCGGGCGTTCGCCGCCCCCGACGGTGTCGCCGGCTTCGTGGACGGGCCCGGTCTCTACCCCTCGCTCACCGCCAGGCAGAACCTCGCCGCGCTGGCCGCACTCCGCGGCCATGACGCGCGGACAGCGGGGATCGACGAGGTGCTCGACCAGGTCGGGCTCACCGATGTCGCCGACGACCGGACCCGCGGCTTCTCGCTCGGCATGCGTCAGCGGCTCGGGCTCGCCGCCGCCCTGCTCACCAGGCCCCGGCTGCTCGTGCTCGACGAACCTTCCAACGGCCTCGACCCGGCCGGCAAAAGACAAGTACACGGTGTGCTCACCCGGCTCGCCACGGAGGGAACCAGCGTCGTGCTCTCAAGCCACCGCATGGACGACCTTGAGGCACTGTGCTCCGAGGTCACCATTCTTGCCACCGGACGGGTCGTCTTCTCCGGCCCGCTGAACAAGCTGGCTGCCGAGAACCGTGAACTCGACTACCGGTTGCGCACCTCCGACCCGCGGGCCGCGCGCCTGCGGGCTGCCGACACGCCTGGGATCCGGGTCGTCGACGACTCCGGGCCACGGCATGACGTCGAAGTGCTCGTCGTGCGCGCGCTGGTGCCCGCCCTCGACGAACTGATGGTGGGTCTCGTGCAGTCGGGCATCGCGGTGCGCGAGCTCGCCCCCGTGGTGTCGCCGCTTGAGGCCGCGTTCCTCGCGCTCACCGAGCAGCAGGAGGTCGGCCGATGACCGTCGCCGACGCCGACGCCGACGCCGACGCCGACGCCGACGCCGACGACAGCGTTGCCGGTGTCCGCCGCGTCTCGGTTTCGCGCGGCTATCGCTTCGAGCTGGTCAAGCTGGTCTCGCAATGGCGGATCCGCTTGCTGGTCCTCGCCTGCTGGATCGCGCCGGCGCTCTTCGTCGCCGGGGTGAGCCGGCAGAGCACGCTCCCCGCCGACACTCTCTTCGGCCGCTGGATGCACGCCACGGGGTGGGCCGGACCCCTGGTGATGCTCGGTTTCGCGGGCACCTGGGCGCTCCCGCTGCTGACTTCGTTGGTCGCCGGCGACGTGTTCGCCTCCGAGGACCGGCTCGGCACCTGGCGCCACCTGCTGGTGGCGGTCCGCTCGCCCAGGCGGATCTTCGTGGCGAAGTCTCTGGCCAGCCTCACCGTCATCCTGCTGCTCGTGGCCGGGCTGGCCTGTTCCAGCGCGGCCGGCGGGCTCGTGTCGGTCGGCAACCAGCCGCTGGTCGGCCTCGACGGCCACCTGCTGGCGCCGGGGGACGCGGCCGGCAGGGTCCTGCTCGCCTGGGTCTGCGCCCTCGCCCCGACCCTGGCCCTTGCCGCGATCGGACTCCTCGGGTCGGTCGCGCTGGGGCGGTCCCCGATGGGGCTGCTGCTGCCCGTGCTGGTCGCGCTCGCGATGCAGGTCGCCCAGATGCTGCCGCTGCCCGTAGCCGTGCGTCTCGCCCTGCCCGGCTACGCCTTCATCGCCTGGAACGGTCTGTTCGCCGGCCCGGCACAGCTCGGCCCGCTCCTGATCGGCATCGTGGTCAGTCTGGTGTGGGCCGTGCTCGCGACGGCGCTGGCGTATCTCCTGTTCCTCCGGCGCGACTTCACCAACCTCGCCTACGACGGTGCCGGGCGCCGCGCGCTCACCATCGGAGTGCTGCCGCTGGCCGCACTGGCCGCCCTCACGGTCGGGGGCATCGCCGTGGCGACCCCGTCCATGGGCTCCGGCATCAAGCAGGACAAGATCCAGCGGTCCCTCGCCACGGCATTCGCGCACCTCTACCGCATGCAGACCCGCCAGCTGAACCGCCCCGCCGTCACCGAGGCGCAGCTGCGGGCCACGGCGGCGTGCACCAAGAGCGACGGCCAGGGCGTCCAGGAGGGTGCGGGCAACGACTGGCGGTGCGTCGTGACCTGGCATCTCCCCGGCGCCGCGGTGACAGGGACCGCCATCTACCAGCTCGACGTCGGCTCGGACGGACGGTTCGTGGCCGACGGCGACGGACCCAAGGAAGTCAACGGCTACTTCCTGGTGCGGACTTCGACCGGGGACGCGCCGAACCCGCTGTGGCAGTTCGACGGCAACGTCGAGCTGCTCGACACCACCTCGAAGGGATAACTCCATGCAGGTAACACGGCAGCGCCGGGTTAACGAGAAGGAGCAGTTCAACCTCTTCGGCAGACACGTCGGCCGCCGGGCCATGCTGGTGACGGCGGGCATCGCGGTCGCCCTCGGCGTCACGGGCACCGCGGTCGCCTCGACGTACCAGTTCGGCACCCGGCAGGTCGCCCAGGACACCCCCAACGGCCAGGTCATCTCCAGTGACCAGTACATCAAGCCGTACGGCAGCCGCACCGTCATCAACGACGGCAAGATCATGTCGTCCACGGTCAGCCCGGACGGCAGCCACCTCGCTGCCTCGGTCGCCGACGGGGACGCGGCGCTGGTGATCACGGACCTCTCGACCGGGCAGGTGAAGCAGCGCGTCGGCACCAAGGCGGCGGACGACCTGCGCATCCAGAGCGCCTCCGTCGGCCAGGAGGGCCCGACCTACTCGCCCGACGGCTCGCAGCTGTGGCTGGGCCAGACCGACGGCTACACCAAGTTCACCGTCGGCGCGGACGGCACCCTCTCCAACCCGGTGACCGTCGCCATCCCGGCCGACGGCACCAAGCACGCACTGGTGGGCGCGGCGGTCTTCTCGGCCGACGGCTCCACCGTGTACTCCGCGGTCAACGGCCAGAACCGGGTCGTCGCCATCGACGCGGCGACCGGAACCATCAAGCAGAGCTGGGCCGTCGGCAACGCCCCCCGCGGCATCGCCCTGGTCGGCGGCAAGCTCTACGTCAGCAACGAGGGCGGGCGCCCGGCCGAGGCCGGCGACACCACCATCAACTCCTACGGCACCGACGTGCCCGCCGACGCCGACACCGGTGCCAGCACCACCGGCACCGTCAGCGTCATCGACACGACGGACCCGTCCGCCGCCGTCGGCAGCATCGACGTCGGTCTCCACCCGACCGCGGTGTACGCGAAGAAGGGCGCGGTGTTCGTCACCAACACCGCCGACAACAACGTGTCGGTCGTCGACACCCGCAAGGACAAGGTCGTACAGACCATCGCCACCCAGCCGTGGCCGGAGGCGAAGGTCGGCTACGAGCCGAACGCCGTGACGCTCACCGACGACAACCATCTGCTGGTGACGCTCGGGCGCGCCGACGCGGTCGCCGTCTACCGGTACAAGTCCCCGCAGGAGCCCGCCAGTTACGTCGGCCTGCTCCCGACCGACTACTTCCCCTCGGAGATCGCCACCGTCGGCAAGAACGTGGTCGTCTCCAACACCCGCGGCATCGACGCCCGCCGCCCCACCACCAGCACCGGCCACGGCACCCACGACACGACGTCGAGCCTGACCCAGTTCACGCTGCCCGACGACAGCGTCATCAGGGCCCAGACGGCCAAGGTCTTCAAGCAGAACGGCTGGACGCGTGGCTCGGTCCTGACGGCCAAGGGCAAGAGCTACGCCACGCCGCTCCCCGTCCCGGTGCGGCTCGGCGACCCCTCGACGATCAAGCACGTCTTCCTGCTCGTCAAGGAGAACCGGACCTACGACCAGGTCTTCGGTGACCTGCCGCAGGGCAACGGCGACTCCTCGCTCACGCAGTTCGGCGAAAACGTGACGCCGAACCAGCACGCGCTTGCCCAGCAGTTCGGGCTCTACGACAACTTCTACGACGTCGGCACGAACTCCGCCGAGGGCCACAACTGGTTGATGCAGTCGGACAACCCGGAGTACACCGAGTCCTCCGCCGGTGAGTACCAGCGCAGCTACGACACCGAGGACGACGTCCTCGGCCACCAGAAGTCCGGCTTCATCTGGACCGGTGCGCAGGCGGCCGGCAAGTCCGCGAAGGACTTCGGCGAGTTCCAGTCGCTGGAGACCAAGCCGGCCGGCGCGACCTGGCAGAACCTGTACTGCGACAGCAAGAACATGGCCGCGACCGGAGCGCAGACCGCCTACCCCATCAAGACGGGCTCGGCGATCCCCTCCCTCAACAACGTGTCGGTGCAGGGCTTCCCGCTGTTCGACCTCAACGTCCCGGACATCTACAAGGAACAGATCTGGAAGCAGGACTTCGAGAAGAACGGTCCGGCGAACCTGAACATGTTCTGGTTCTCCAACGACCACACCGGTGGCCCGGCGAACGCGTCCGCCGAGGTGGCGGACAACGACCTCGCGGTCGGCAAGATGGTCGACGAGATCTCGCACAGCAAGTACTGGAAGGACTCGGCGATCTTCGTCGTCGAGGACGACTCCCAGAACGGCCTCGACCACATAGACGGCCACCGTGCCCCGGTCCAGATCATCAGCCCCTGGGCCAAGCAAGGCACCGTCGACAACCGCTACTACTCGCAGATCACGATGAACCGCACCATCGAGCAGATCCTCGGGATCCACCCGATGAACCAGAAGGACAGCGCCGCCACCCCGATGTACGGGGCGTTCAGCCTGAAGCCGAACAACACGCCGTTCACTGCCGTGCCCAACCGGACCTCGCTGACCCTCGGTGTGAGCCCCCAGCCCACCTGCGGCTCGGACACCCCGGCGCCCCAGGACACCAAGGCGGCCGCCGCGCCGACGTCCGCCGCGGTGCCGCAGGCCGAGCAGAAGCTCGCGGCCGAGTGGAAGACCTGGGCCTCGCACCAGCGGCTGACTGGCCCGCACGCCGTGCCCGACTACGCCAACCCCGAGCAGATGAACCGCTACACCTGGTACCAGACCCACAACTGGACCAAGCCGTACCCCGGCGACAGCAAGGTCTACGCACCGAACGACGTACCCGGCGCCTACATCCCGTCGTCGGAGTCCGACGGCTGACGTAGCGTCATCGCGTCAAGGGTCCCTGGCCGGCGTCACCGTCGGCCAGGGACCCCTTCTGTCGCGAGGAAACGCCCCGCCTCAGAACGCGAGCCATCCGGCCCATCGCCGATCTGTCCTGTCGGACCGAGGCCAGGTCGCGCATGCCACATCTTTGGTCATCGCCCGTTCGACCTGCTGGACTTGGCGCCATGGACACCACAGCTGCCGACCGTCCGTCGGCGACCTACAACCAGTCATCGCCCGCGCAAGCTGCCTCGCCTCAAGGCGAAACGCTTCAACTACCCGCCCCTGATCCATGCCGATCAAACTAACCGACCAGAACTGGTGCAGCAGCAGATCTCAAACGCGCTCTGTGTCCCCAGTAGGGTCAAGGTTGCGTCTGGCGCACATCGAGGTTGGCTCTGTCAGGTGACCAGCCGGTCGCCGCTCGATGATCTGCCGCAGTGGCCTGAACAGCTCGGCCACAGCCCGTTCCCGCTCTCCCCTCCGAGGCGGCCGCAGCAGCCGGATCTCCACCGCGGCGACGTGGCGCTCGAAGGTCTCCGGTCCTCTCGATGCGGTGGGGCAGGGGCCGTCGGGCGTCGGCCGCATCGAACTTCCAAGGGGCTCAGCGGCGGCCTCGCCGGTCCTCGTAGTTGACGAAGTAGCTCACAACAACGAGCACGCCGAAAATCCCCAGGCCGAAGGTGCCGAAGATCGTCCAGATCCCCTTGCCGTCCAACGCAGAGCGCACCCCACCGGCGAGCCCGCCGACGGCCATGCAGAAGCCGAAGACGAGCATCCGTGAACTTTGGGGTCTCAGCCAGTGCCGCAGGTCCGGGCGGCGGCGCCCGCGCGTGGGCGGTCCAGCGGAGTGCGTCATTGATACCTCACCTTTCCCGGTTCCCCCGGGGCGTCCACATGGGTGTCGCCCGGCCCCTTGGGCGCCTCGGGCGTGTAGTAGAAGTCGACCCCCGTCGCGACCACGGCGACCGGCACGCCGAATATCTTCTCCCCGAACTTGCCGATCGTGTTGATGAACGTGGGGCGATGGTGCTTTCCGCGGACGTCGCTCAGGAGCGCGCCCTTGGCGAGGTGCTTGCTGGCCTCGCCGCCGGCCGCGGAGGGGGCGCCGCCGATTGCGCCCTGTATCGCGCCGTTGAGGTCTCCGTGCAGTGCCGCCTCGCCGCCGTCCATCCAGGAGCGGTAACTGAGGAACTCGGCAATGGGCTTGATGGTGCCGCTGCCCCACTTCGAGGGTGGCGTGTACTCCTCCGAGTCCGTCTGGGTCTGCTGGGCCTGCCGGGCGTAGGTCCTCGCGTCCTTGAGGGAGCCGTAGTACGTGCTACCGAACTCATTTTTGTCCTTGGTGAGTTGCCACAGGCCCCAGGAACAGGTCGAGTCCGCTTCCGCCGCCCGGCCGATGATCGCATCGATGCGCTCCTGCAGGGCGTCGAAGTCGTCCTGAGTCACCACATACTCGGGATCCCCGTGCGACATGCGCTGGGGCTGGACGCTACGGCTCAGCGTGCCGTCGGCATGGATCGTGATGCCTGCGGGCGGATTCTCGCAGAGATCCTTCAGGTCGTTCCTCGCCGCCTTGATCTTGTCGTGCGCGGAACTCAGCAGGTTCCCGATGCTCTCCGCTTCGGTGACGGCGTCGGTGAACTCGTCCGACACCCGGACGACGAACGGCTTGGTGACGGAGGCGTTCTCGCCCTTCCACTCGGTGCCCTGGGCCAGGATGCGCATGCTCCCGGCCTCTTTGGCGACTTTGTTCAGCAGGGCCGCCATGGCGGCCCAGTCGTCGGCCGCCGACTGCAGCGGTGAGAGATTGGCGTGGAGAAGTTCTTCGAAGGTCGGCACCGGCCCCCCTGTCGTTCCCGGCGTCGCCGCCGGCGTTTTCCGGAGGGTTCCCGGTCCGCTTCGGAATCCCTCCGCCCCGCACACACTGACCAGACGTCACATGATGGGACCGTCCGCCTTCGGCACGTGGGGCGCGTCGGAATCCGCGGTGGGCGGTGGCACGTCCAGGTACTCGGAGATCTTGGAGACCTTCATCTGCGCGGCGATGAAGTGGTCGTCCTGCTTCGACGACTTCACCGAGTAGTCGAGATGGTTGGAGATCTGAGCGCAGGCATCGACCAGCACCTGAAGCTGCCCCTGCCAGCCCTCTTCGGCCTTGGCCAGTGCGGCGCCCATGTCGAACCCGTCGTTCTCCAGGCTCTTCGCGGCGGCCTCGGTGTGCGACTGGGCGTGCGTGCCGGCGCTCGACAGGTGCTGGTGCAGCAGGAACGCGGCGTGCCCGATCTTCCCCATGTCGTCATACTTGACGATCAGGTCCGCGCCACCGGGCGACGGCCCGCCGGGATCCATGCTGGGCACACTGTCCAGCCGCATCTGGGCCTTCGCCTTCAGCTCCGCCCACTCCTGATCGAACGACATGTTTTCACGCCCCCGATATCGTTGATCGAGCAAGGCTACCCCTGAAGACGCATCCAGAGATTGCTGGCAGCGATAGAAGGGCGTCAAGGGGAGTGCGGCCGGCCTCAGTGAGCTGTGCAGCTCACCACTCCTGCCCTCTCTGGCTAGTCCAGCGGGTTCGGCTTGATGTCCACCCGGTCGGTGTCGAACCCCCTGCCCTTCCTCGTCGGCGGGCGGACGACCACCGCTTCGGGGCGCCGCAGATCGCGGCGGCCGGGCTGCTGGTGGTGGGGATCGGGCTGATGCTGCACGCGGGTCAGCCGGTTGCATCGGCTTCTGTCAGCTTGACGGGTGTGTTCGACGGGTGTGTTTGACGGGTGTGTCAGCGAGCCACCGGCGCAGCCGCCATATACGTGCGGCGCAGGAAGCGGATCAGCGTCTTCGAGTCGAACTGCACGACCGCCACCCCCTGGGATGAATGGAACTCCACGATCGCCTGCACCCGACCGCACGGCCACACGCTCACCTCGCCGCTGCTGACCGGGCCCCGAAGCCCCTTCTCCAGCAGCTCGCGGGAGAAGACCCACTCATGGGGGCCGGGAAGTGTCATGTGCACTCGGCGAGGGTCGTCTTCGGGGTCGTATCGAAGGGCTACCGGAACGGCCGGGTGCTCGTCGTCGAAGGAGTCGTTGGTGTCGGTGACGATGTGGGCGCGCGCGTACTGTTCGACGGCATACATGAACCCAATCCTTACGCTGCGTTACCTGTCTGGAATCTTTGAATCCGTCGCCTTTCCAATGTCGCACATTTCGGAGAAATCGCCCGCGGATCACTCCTGTCTCCGGGTTCCCAGGTCGTCCCCCACTATTCATGGGTGACTCGCTCTTGCAAGTTATTCGCAACAAGGCATTATCATCGAACGGTGCATGTGCCTGACGGATTCATCAACGCCCCGGTCTCCGCGGTCACCGGCGTGGTCGCCGCCGGTGCCATCGCCGTGAGCCTGCGCGGCGCCCGCCGCGAGCTTGGGGGCACCTCCCGCTCGAACGAAGCCGAGAGTGGGGGAGAGAAGACCGCGCCGCTCGCCGGCCTGGTCGCCGCCTTCATCTTCGCCGTGCAGATGCTGAACTTCCCGGTCGCGGCCGGGACCAGCGGACATCTGCTCGGCGGCGCGCTCGCGGCGATACTCGTCGGCCCCTTCACCGGGGTCCTCTGCGTCTCCGTGGTTCTGCTGATGCAGGGCATCCTCTTCGCCGACGGCGGCCTCACCGCGCTCGGCGTGAACATCACGGACATGGCGATCGTCACGACGGTCGTCGCGTACGCCGTCTTCCGGGGTTTGGTGAAGGTACTGCCCCGCAAGAGGCGCTCCATCACCGTCGCCGCCTTCGTCTCCGCGCTGCTGTCCGTCCCGGCCGCCGCCGCCGTCTTCACCCTCATCTACGCCCTCGGCGGCACCACCGATGTCCCGATCACCAAGGTCGCCACCGCGATGATCGGCGTGCACGTCCTCATCGGCATCGGCGAGGCCACGATCACCGCCCTCACGGTCGGCGCGGTCATCGCCGTACGACCGGATCTCGTGTACGGGGCGCGCGGTCTGCGGCAGCGGCTCAAGCTGCGGGTGGGCGGCGAGCTGGTCGACGCGCCCGCCCCCGCCCTTCCCGTCGCCGCCCGGGCCTCCCGCCGCAAGGTGTGGGCGGTCGGCCTCGTCACCTCCCTCGTCCTCGCCGGTTTCGTCAGCTTCTACGCCTCCTCCAGCCCCGACGGCCTGGTGAAGGTCGCCAAGGACCAGGGCATCGACAAGAACACCAAGAAGCACCACACCGGGGACTCCCCGCTGGCCGGGTACGGCGTCAAGAACATCTCCGACGCCCGGCTCTCCGGTGGCCTCGCGGGCGTGATCGGCGTCGGCGTCACGGCCGTCGCGGGCAGCGGGATCTTCTGGGCGGTGCGCAGGCGCCGTACGGCCGACGCCTCGCCCGCCTCCCTCCCCGAGGGCGTCTGACGTGGGCGCCGGTCACACCCACCGGCTCTACCGGCAAGGCCACTCGCCCGTGCACGCCCTGCCCCCGCACACCAAACTCGCCGCGGCCTTCGCCTTCGTCGTCGTGGTCGTGTCCACCCCGCGCGAGGCGATGTGGGCCTTCGCGCTGTACGCCGCGCTCCTCGCGACGGTGGCGTACCAGGCCCGCGTACCGGCCGCCTTCCTGCTCAAGCGGCTGCTGATCGAGATCCCGTTCGTCGCCTTCGCCGTGCTCATGCCGTTCGTGGCGGAGGGCGAGCGGGTGGACGTCCTCGGCCTGTCCTTGAGCGTGAACGGTCTGTGGGGCGCCTGGAACGTCCTCGCCAAGGGCACCCTCGGCGTCGCCGCCTCCGTCCTCCTCGCCTCCACCACCGAACTGCGTGAACTGCTCCTCGGACTCCAGCGGTTGAAGCTGCCCCCGCTCCTCGTGCAGATCGCCTCCTTCATGATCCGGTACGGCGACGTCATCACGGACGAGATGCGGCGGATGCGGATCGCGCGGGAGTCGCGCGGCTTCGAGGCGCGGGGTGTACGGCACTGGGGCGTCCTCGCGAAGTCGGCGGGCGCGCTCTTCATCCGCTCGTACGAGCGCGGGGAGCGCGTGCATCTCGCCATGGTGAGCCGGGGGTACGCCGGTTCCATGCCGGTCATCGACGAGATGACCGCGTCCCGGGCGCAGTGGTCGTACGCCCTCGCCCTGCCGTTCGCCGCCCTTGTCGTCTGCCTGTTGGGATGGACTTTGTGACACATTCGCCGGAAGTGACACATTCGCTGGGCACCACACCCTCGCGGGACACCACACCCTCGCTGGAGGTGTCCGGGCTCGCTTTCGCCTACCCGGACGGCCATCAGGCCCTCTTCGGCGTCGACTTCACCATCGACCGGGGTGAACGTGTCGCGCTGCTCGGCCCGAACGGCGCCGGCAAGACCACCCTCGTCCTCCACCTCAACGGCATCCTGACCGGCGGCGCCGGAACCGTGACGGTGGCCGGGCTCCCGGTCGGCAAGCGGCACATGGCCGAGATCCGGCGCAAGGTCGGCATCGTCTTCCAGGACCCGGACGACCAGCTGTTCATGCCGACCGTGCGCGAAGACGTGGCCTTCGGGCCCGCCGCCGCCGGAATGAAGGGCTCCGAGCTGGAGGAACGCGTCCGTACGGCCCTGGAGCAGGTCGGTATGGCGGACTTCGCCGACCGTCCCCCGCACCATCTGTCGTTCGGGCAGCGGCGACGGGTGGCGGTGGCGACCGTCCTCGCGATGGAGCCGGAGATCCTCGTCCTCGACGAGCCGTCCTCCAACCTCGACCCGGCCTCGCGCCGCGAACTCGCCGACATCCTGCGGTCGTTGGACGTCACCGTCCTCATGGTCACGCACGACCTGCCGTACGCCCTCGAACTGTGCCCCCGGTCGCTGATCCTCAGCGACGGCGTGATCGCGGCGGACGGGAAGACCGGCGAGCTGCTCTCCGACGACGGCCTCATGCGTACCCACCGACTGGAGCTGCCCTTCGGTTTCGACCCACGCTCTACAGCCATGAGCACTCCATAGCCATGAGTACTCCGTGACAATGGGCGCGTGACGAAACAAGGGGACCAAGAGGACTTCGGGTCGGCCGGGTCGCTGCTCCTCGACGAACAGCTGTGCTTCGCGCTGTACGCGGCCCAGCGCGCGGTGACCGCCGCGTACCGCCCGCTGCTGGAGGAGCTCGGCCTCACCTACCCGCAGTACCTCGTCCTGCTGTTCCTCTGGGAGCGCGGCGAGACCACCATCAAGGAGCTGTCGGGCGCGCTGCGGCTCGACTACGGCACGGTGTCGCCGCTGCTCAAACGGCTGGAGTCGGCCGGGCTGGTCCGCCGTGAGCGCGCGGCGCACGACGAACGCTCGGTGCTCGTCGCGGTCACCGCGCACGGCGAGGCACTGCGGGAGCGTGCGGCGGGCGTCCCGCGGGCGCTGCTGGCGGCGACTGGGCTGGGCGGGGACGAGGTGGCACGGATGCGGGCGGAGCTGTGGGGGCTGGCCGAGCGGGCGGAGGGCGCGGCGGGGCGCGACCGCTGACACTGGCGCTGGCGCTGACCTGCGGCATTTCCGGGCACCTTGGGGTTACCTGCGGTTTCTGCCCCCTGGTGATCACATCTCCCGTACCGGACGGTACCTTGTGCACGATGTACTTGCACACTTCGGTGTTTGGTACGCGCACACTTCTGCGTTTCCGTCCTGGGGGAGATCCCGCCATGATCGATGGCACCACTGCCGAAGGCACCACTGCTGAAGGCACCGTCGTCGACACTCGTCCGACAAAGATCATGTACGTCGCCGAGGCCACCGCGCACGGCGGCCGTGACGGCTATGTCACCAGCCAGGACGGCCAGATCGAGCTGAAGGTCGCGATGCCGCCCGCGCTCGGCGGGGACGGCAACGGCACCAACCCCGAGCAGCTCTTCGCGGCCGGGTACAGCGCCTGCTTCCACAACGCGCTGGTGCTGGTGGGCCGCCGGGCCGGACTCGACCTGACCGGCTCGACCGTCGCCGCGAAGGTCGGCATCGGCCCCAACAAGCAGCGCGGTTACGGCCTCGCGGTCGCCCTGAGCGTCTCGCTGCCCGTCCTCGACCAGGAGGTCGCGACGAAGCTGGTGGATGCCGCCCACGAGGTCTGCCCATACTCGAACGCGACCCGGAACAACATCGAGGTCACAATCCTGCTGGGCTAGGAATCGCCGGCGGTCGGTGGCTGTTGCACCCAGTGTTGACGGTGGTCGGGCAACAGGGAGCGCGGACGTGGACGTGGACGTGAACGGCACAGTGGCCGAGGGCTTCGAGCCGGTCAGGGAAGCGTTCGTACGGAACTTTGACACGCTCGGGGAACGGGGCGCGGCGGTCGCCGTGTACCGGGACGGGCGCAAGGTCGTCGACCTGTGGGCCGGCGTGCGGGACGTGGACGGTGCGGCGGATTCGGCGCCCTGGGAGCGTGACACCGCGCAGATCGTGCGCTCCGCGACCAAGGGTGTCGCCGCCGCCGTACTGCTGATGCTCGCCGAGCGCGGGGAACTGGACCTGGACGCTCCGGTGAGCCACTACTGGCCCGACTTCAAGGCGCGCGGCAAGGAACGGGCCCTGGTCCGGCACGTGCTCGCACACCGGGCCGGGGTGCCCGTGCTCGACCGTCCGCTCACCCTGGCCGACGCGGCGGACCCCGATGTGGCCGCTGCCGCCGTCGCCGCCCAGCGGCCCGCGTGGGGGCCGGGGACCGACCACGGGTATCACGCGCAGACGTACAGCTGGCTGACGGGCGAGCTGGTGCGGCGGGTCACGGGCCGGTCGATCGGCGCGTGGATAGCCGAGGAGATCGCCGCCCCGCTGAGCCTGGACCTGTGGGTCGGGCTGCCGGACGCGGAACGGGGGCGCGTGGGCCGGGTCGCCCAGATCGAGGCCCCGGCGGCGGCCGGTGGTCTGCGGACCCGCCCGAAGCGGACGGTCTCGGAGGCGTACGCGGACCCGTCCTCACTCACCCGGCGCGCCTTCGCCGCGATCACCCCGCAGCCGGACGAGAACGACCCGGTGTACCTGGCCGCGGTCCTCCCCGCCTCCAACGGTGTCGCCACGGCGGAGGGACTGGCACGCTTCTACGCCTCGCTGATCGGGGAGGTCGACGGGGTGCGACTGTTCTCCGAGGGGACGGTTGAGCTGGCCCGCGCCGAGCAGTCCGCGGGCCCCGACCGGGTCCTGGTCGTCAACACCCGCTTCGGGCTCGGCTACATGCTGCACGGCACGGCGTCCCCCCTGCTCTCGCCGGGCTCATTCGGGCACCCCGGCCGAGGCGGCGCCCTCGGCTTCGCCGACCCCGAGACGGGCATCGCCCTCGGCTACGTGACGAACGGCTTCCGCAAGAGCGTGACGGCGGACCCACGGGCGCAGGCGCTGGTAGGGGCGGTGCGGGCGGCGCTCGCGGGCTGAGGCTCGCGGGCTTAAGTTGTCGCGCCCCATACCTGGTGCCGCCCCCGCCACCACGACGGCCGTTCACTGCCGGCGGGCAGCTACCCGGCATGCGCTGCTGCCTCTCCGCTCCCCTCGCCGCCCTGTCGGCTCTCCCCTCCCCCTACGACGTCCTGCGCTCCGGCACTCTCCTCGTCCCCGCCCTGCTGCGGACCGCCGCCGTACGCAGGGGAGGCCGCCGGCACCCCGACTCCCTGGCCGCGGTCAACCTGGAACTGGTCACCCTCGCCGAGGACCACGCCATCATCACCTGGTACACCGGCATACCCGGCACCGAAGACGGCCTCGGTCATCCGCTCCCCGCGGTGACGGAGGGCGAGGTCGTCTACGGCACCCACCCCGCCCGGCTCAACCGCACCGCGGCCGAGGACCGGCCCACCGCACACCACTACGTGGAGCTCACGGACCTGGAACCGGGCCAGACGTACTACTACCGGGCCCGCTCGCGGGGCGTAGCCGCCACACCCACACCACTTCACCTCGTACGCGGCAACGCCGTCGGCACCTCCCTCCACGGCCTCGGCTCCGTCGGCGGCCCGTACTCCTTCACCGCGCCCCAGCCCCCACCCGGCCGCCATCTCCTGTCCATCGCGCTCTGCAACGATCTGCACCTCGGCGAGACCACCGCGGGCCTGGTGGCCGGCATCCCCCTGATACGCGGGGTGTCGCAGGAGCCGGGGCTCGCGCCGTACCCCGAGATCATGAGCCGGGCCGTGGTCGAGGAGGCGCGTCGGCGCGGGGCGGACCTGCTGCTGGCCGCCGGAGACATCTCGGCCGGCGGGGCCCCGCGGGACCTGGCCGAGGCCAGGCGGATCCTGGACGGTTTCGGCACCCACGGACAGGACTACTTCGTCGTACGCGGAAACCACGACCGCCCCAGGCAGCCCGGTGACGCCCTCCACGACGCCTTTCTCGACGGCTTCCGCGACGGTGACGGGCCCGCGTACTTCGCCCGCGACCTCGGCGGGCTGCGGATCATCGGCCTCGACACCTACGAGAAGGACGGCAACGGCGGTGACGCGGGCAGGCTCGGCGCCGAGCAACTCTCCTGGTTCCGGGCCCGGTTGAAGGAGCACGGCGACCAGCCGACCGTGGTGTTCGGCCACCATCCGCTGGCCGTACGGGACTCCGTCTTCCCCATGGGCCGCGGACAGCGCCTCGACCGCCGCCAGGCGCGCACGATCCTCGACGCCTACGCCACCGCCCCCGGCGTCTTCCTCCACCACGCGGGCCACACCCACCGCAACAAACACACCGTCCTGCCGCAGGCCTCGCACGTCACCCAGCAGGAGGTCAGCGCCGTCAAGGACTACCCCGGCGGCTTCTGCTTGCTACGGATCCACTCCGGAGGCTTCGCACTCAACCACTACAAGGCCGCCGACGCCCCGGCCCGCGCGTGGGCCGAGCGCAGCCGCCGGGTGGCCGGGGGCCTGTGGCCCCACCACGCCCTCGGCCGCTCGGTCACCGACCGCAACAGCGTGACCGTCCGCGACCTGTCCGGTGTCGCCGGTTCCGTTACCGGTGTCGTGCTTCCACGGTCCAGGTAAAGGGCGCTGCGCGTCGGCTGCGCCGATCGGCCTTCGGCCGACGGGTGAGGTGGATTGTGTCGCGTGTCCGACGTCGACGGGCGCCCTCGCACCTCGGCGGCACGCCGGGTCGGCTCAGCGGCGGACGGCCGGACGCCTTTGGTGAATCCGGTCGGCGGTGACGCCTCCACCCCGTAGGTGCCGGAAACGGTGAACACTTTCCGCGAAAGTGTTCACGGTTTGCGGGAAGGGTGGTCCCCCGGCAGCGGATTCGCCAACACCATCAGCTTGGCAGCAGACAGCCAGTAGGGGTCCGCACGGTCACCTCACCACTGACGGTTGGACGACGCGTACGTGAGGAAGTCGGCCCAGGTGGTCGCAGCGACGGTGAGGTGAGGGGCGGCGGGGGTCTTTGAGTCGCGGATGCGGATGGTGGTGGGGGCCACGGCTATCTCGACGCAGTCGCCGGCTTCGCCGCTGTCGCTGTGGCTGCTCTTGAACCAGTCGAGCGCCACCTCCACGCAGTCGCCTGGTTCGCCGCTGTCGCTGTAGCTGCTCTTGAACCAGTGGAGTTCCCTGATGCTCATAGTTCTCCCAGCTTCTGCTCGATGAAGGCCAGCGACTCCCTCGGCGTGAGAGCCTGCGCCCGGATCATGCTATAGCGCAGCTCAAGGATCCGAAGATCCCTGGGACTTGAGACCGGGCGGCCGTTGAACGCCCCGTCGGATCGCCCGACCGCCGTGCCGTCCTGAAACTTCAGCACCTCGATCAGGCCCTGCGTCCCGGCGTGCTCCTCCCGGTCGGTCGGCATGACCTGAAGTGTCACGTTCCGCAACCGCGCCACCTCCAGCAGGTGTTCGAGCTGTCGACGTAACACCATCTTCCCCCCGTAGGGGCGTTCCAGCGTTACCTGTTCCTGGACAAAGCCGAGCGTCGGGGCGGGATCCCGTTCGAAGATCACCTTTCGGGCCATGCGGGCGTCGGCCTCCCGCGCCACCACGTCCGCCGAGAGCGCGGGCTGCGTCATCTCGAACAGCGCCTTCGCGTACTCCGGTGTCTGCAACAACCCATGAAGGTTGTGGGTGCGGTACCAGAGCAACTCAACCGCCCGCGCCTCCAGCTTCGCCAGCTCCCGCACCTTCTTCGGATAGCGCGCCTTCTCCGTGTGCATCCGCAGCGCGGTGATCGCCCCGCCCGCGTTCAGCGCCTCGTCGGCCTGGTAGAGGAACTCCGTCCGGGGAATCCGCGCCCCACGCTCGATCTTGCGGATCATGTCCTCGCCGTACCCGATCGCCTCCCCGAAGTCGGCCGCGCGCATCCCCGCGGCCTCTCGATAGAACTTGATGACACCGCCGACGACCTCGATCATCGGCGCCATCTCGTCCCCGGGCTCGATTCCCCAGCCCGCCTCGTCCACGTCTTCACTCATCGCCCACCTCCAACGCGCTCCCGTACCCGTACGGCACGGAGACAGCCGAGACAGCCCGAGACAAACGCCGGACAGTCACCGTACGCACACGCGCCGCGACTCCCCACCGTACGCAGAACCCGCCACGCTGAGTGACGTGAATCAAGAAACCGCCGACCCCCACGCCCAACTCGGCTCCCCCATTCGCAACTTCAGCGTGATCCTGTCCCCCACACCCCGCGGCGCCCGCCTGGCCAGGCTGCTCGCGGTGGAGCAACTCCGCAGCTGGGGGCTTCCGTTGGAGGCGGCAAGCCAGATCGTGGCCGAACTGGCCACCAACGCGGCGACGCACGGCCGGGTCGCAGGCCGTGACTTCCGGCTGACGCTGTACGTGGTCGGCGACACGCTCCGTATCGAGGTGACGGACACGCGGGGTGACCGACTCCCCCACCTCGACAGCCCGGAGCCGGAGGCGGAATCGGGCCGGGGGCTCGTACTGGTGGCGGCGCTGGCCGCCCGCTGGGGCGTGGTGCTCGGTCCGCCGCCCCGGAAGACGGTCTGGGCGGACGTGGACGTAAGCAGGATTCATCACCCACATGGGTGATCACCACCCGATTGGCCGTGTAAGCACATATCCCACCGTCATATGCTCACCACCGTTCATCACGAATGACGTCAAGGAAGACGTAAGGAGCGCAATCTCCACGATGGTCAGTTCCCCGCACGAGGCGATGCACCGGATCTTCCGTCAGGATCCGGGACTCTTCGCCCGCGTCACCCGCAAGCTCGGCATCCCGGCGTTCGGAACGCCGATCTCCGTCACCGAACTCCCCACCGACCTCAGCGAGAACCACCCGGTGGAGCGGCGGGTGGACACGCTGTTAGAAATCAAGGAGGCGGCCTGCAGCTACATCGTCGCCGTCGAAGCACAGGGAAAACCGGACGAGTCCAAACATGCCAGCTGGGCTTGGTACATGGCCTTCGTGAACGACAAGTACAAGGTTCCGCCCGTGCTCCTCGTCATCTGCCGGGACCGGAAGACCGCTGACTGGGCGGCCCGCCCCGTGAAGATCGGCCCCCCGCAGTGGCAAGGTCTCGCCCTGCGGCCCCTGGTCTTCGGACCGGACGACATCCCCCTCATCGAGACCGTGGACGAAGCCACCCGCGACGTCCCGATGACTGTTCTGTCCGCCGTTCTGCACGCCCGGGACCGGTCGGTCGATGCCACACTCAAGGTACTGGCAGCAGCTTTGAGGGCCATGGAGGCCCGCGACCCGGACAGCGCGCGAGTCTTCGCGGAATTCACCAATCAGGGCCTGGACAAGACCGAGGCCCTCAAGCTCTGGAGGCAACTCTTGGCCGCCGAAACCTCATTCTTCACGTCATCGCTGTCACAGGAGCTCCGCGACGAAGGTCGCGCCGAGGGGGAGGTCAAGGCGCTCGCCAACTACCTCCTCCACCATCTCGACCGCCGAGGCATCCCCGTCTCCGACGCCGACCGGGACCGCATCACCACCTGCGACGCCCCCGACACCCTCACCCACTGGATCGACCTCGCCATCACCGCCACCTCCACCGCCGAGGTGTTCGCCGAGGACCCGGCCACCCAGGAACCCGGTGAGAAGCAGTGACAGAGAACCCCCCGAGCAACGGACCGTCCGAAGAGCTCTGCCGGGCCCTCACATCGTCCTCCTGGTCAGAACGTTCGGACATTCCCGCCGAGGTCGCGGCCGAGGGCATCCTTACGGCCCTGAACCGCGTGGGCCTGTCCGTTTCCAAGGTCACCCCCCTCTCCGAAAGGTTCCCCGAAGAGCCCGTGCCCGTCGGCGCGCTGGCCCGGGAGGTCCGCGCCGAGCGAGTGCGCGAGGAACTTGCCCGGGGATACGGCGAGATCTACGTCAGAGAGACTTCCTGGGAGTACCTCAAGGGATACTCCCGGGGCAGAACGGCTGACGTCCTGCTCCTCCTCGACCGCCGCGGCGTCCTCGTCCCGGACGCCGACCGCGAACGCATCTCCAAATGCAACGACCTCGACACTCTCACCCGCTGGTTCAACCGAGCCATCACCGCCACCTCCACCACCGAGGTGTTCGCCGAGGACCCGGCCACCGGGGGCAAGTGAGGGCAATAGTGAGGGGCACCCCGCCACAACGCAGGGTGCCCCTCACCACATCAGTCAGGCCTCAGCCAGGCCACAGGCAAGCCTCGGTCAGGCCTCAGACCCGCACCAGCTCCCGGTCCTCGTCCCTGCCGCCGCGGCCGTCGCCCCTCTCCTCCGCGGTACGCAGCCCCTCGCCCTCCACGTCCACGTTGGGCAGTGCCCGGTCCAGCCACTTCGGCAGCCACCAGGCCTTCTTGCCCAGCAGAGCGAGCACCGCCGGGACGATCGCCATGCGGACCACGAACGCGTCGAAGAAGACCGCGATCGCGAGGCCGAAGCCGATCATCTTGATCATCGACTCGCTGGAACCGATGAAACCGGAGAAGACGGCGATCATGATGACGGCCGCGGCCGTGACAACACGGGCGCCGTGCTTGAAGCCGGTCACGATCGCCTGGTGGGGCTTCTCCCCGTGGACGTACGCCTCGCGCATCCGGGTCACGAGGAACACCTCGTAGTCCATCGCGAGACCGAAGACGACACCCACCATGAAGATCGGCATCATCGACATGATCGGGCCGGTCTCCTCGACCCCCATGAGGCCGGACAGCCAGCCCCACTGGAAGACCGCGACGACCGCGCCGAGGGCCGCCATCACGCTCAGCAGGAAGCCGAGCGCCGCCTTCAGCGGGACCAGGATCGAGCGGAAGACCACGATCAGGAGGAGGAAGGCGAGGCCGACCACCAGCGCGAGATACGGGATCAGCGCGTCGTTGAGCTTCTGCGAGAAGTCGATGTTCATGGCCGTCGTGCCGGTGACCAGCACCTGCGCGTCGGTGTCCGCCTTGATGTCGCCGCCCGTGTCACGGATGGCGTGCACCAGGTCCTCGGTCTTGACGGAGGACGGCTTGGAGTCGGGGATGACCGTGATCGTCGCGGTGTCCCCGGCCTTGTTGAACGCCGCCGGGCTGACCGACACGACGTCCTTCATGCCCTTGACCGTGTCGACGACCTTGGTGGCCGCGGCCTTGGGGTTGTCGCTCGACTTGCCGTCGACGACGAGCATCAGGGGACCGTTGAAGCCGGGGCCGAAGCCGTCGGCCAGCAGGTCGTACGCGCGGCGCTGTGTGGTCGACGTCGGCTGCGAACTGTCGTCGGGCAGGCCCAGCTGGAGCGAGGCCGCCGGAAGCGCCGCGGCGCCCAGGCCGAGCACACCGAGCACCAGCACGGCGAGCGGACGGCGGACGACGAAGCTCGCCCAGCGGGTGCCCATGTTGGGCTTGCCCTCCTTGCGAGCGGCCCGGCCGCCGCCGAGCAGCTTGCTCTTCTTGCCGGCGGGCTGGACCTTGCGGCCCGTGTAGCCGAGGAGGGCCGGAATCAGGGTGAGCGCGATGAAGACGGCGATGGCGACCGTGCCCGCCGCCGCGACACCCATCTTCGTCAGCATCGGGATGTTGACGACCGACAGGCCGACCAGCGCGATCACGACCGTCAGACCCGCGAAGACCACCGCGGAGCCCGCCGTGCCGACGGCCCGCCCGGCCGCTTCCTCGCGCTCCCGGCCCTCGGCCAGCTCGGCGCGGTAGCGGGAAACGATGAACAACGCGTAGTCGATGCCGACCGCGAGGCCGATCATCATCGCCAGGGTCGACGTCGTGGTGCCCAGGTCGAGCGCGTTCGCGAGCGCCGTGATCGTCGAGACGCCGATGCCCACGCCGATCAGCGCGGTCAGCAGCGGCAGCCCCGCCGCGATCAGCGAACCGAAGGTGATGACGAGCACCACCGCGGCGACCGCGATACCGATGACCTCGGTGGACCCGGTCTCGGGCGTCGCCTGGAGGGCGTCACCTCCCACCTCGACGGTCAGCCCGGCATCCCGCGCCTGCTGAGCGGTGTCCTCCAGTGCGGTCTTCGAGGCGTCCTTCAGCTCCATGCCGGACACCTTGTACTTCACCGAGGTGTAGGCGACCGACCCGTTCCTGCTCACCGCGTGGGACTTGAAGGGGTCGGAGACGGAGGTGACCTCGGAACCGTCGCCGAGCGCCTTGACGGTCTTCTCGACGGTCGCCTTGTTGGCCTTGTCGCCCAACTTCTCGCCGGCGGGCGCCTTGAAGACGACGCGGGCGGTCGCGCCGTCGGCACTCATGCCGGGGAAGCGCTGCTCCAGCAGGTCGAAGGCTTTCTGCGCCTCGGTGCCGGGGATCGAGAAGGAGGATGCGCCCGCGGTGGGCGCGGAGGCCGCGCCGACACCCGCGAGCGTCAGCAGCGCCACCCATATCAGGGCGACGAAGTGCCGTCGCCTGAAGGCGAGTCGGCCTAGTTTGTAGAGGAATGTGGCCACGAGTGCGTACTCCCGGTCAGGTCGTGGGATGGCAACTGGGCAGGGGAGATCAGCCCGACGACGTGAGCGGTCGTGTCAGGTGCGCTTACTGGGGATGATCGAGGAGTCGTACAGGGATCAGGCGCCGAGAGCGGGGAGGATCACGGCGTCGATGTACGAGGTGAGGTAGGCCTGGGTCGGTGGCAGATCGTCGATCAGGGTCCGGGCCACGAAGCCACCGATCATCATGTGCAGCACATAGTCCATCGCGGGGTTGTCCGGGCGGATCTCCCCCCGGTCGACGGCGCGCTGCAACGCCGACCGCATCTCCTCGACCTCCGGCTCGATGATCAGTTCCCGGAAGGCCTTCAGGAGATCGGGGTTCGCATGGATCGCCATGGCCAGAGCCCGCATCAGCGCGGAGTTCTGCTCCATATGACAGTCGTCCTCGCGCCGCACCATCGCGTGGAAGTCGCCCCGGAGGGACCCGGTGTCGACACCACCGAGCGCGGCCGGCTTCTGCTTCCTCAGCGCCCTCACGACGAGCTCGGCCTTGCCGCCCCACTGGCGGTAGAGGGTGGCCTTGCTGGACTTGGTGCGGGCGGCTACGGCGTCCATGGTCAGGGCGTCGTAGCCGACTTCCCGGAGCAGGTCGAGCACGGCCGCGTACAGCTCGGCCTCACGCTCGGGCGTGATCCGACTGCGTCGCACCGTCGCGGTCTCAGTCATCCCACTCACCCTCCGACTCCGGTTCTCACTCCGAACGACACTGTTTCGTACATCACCGTCGTACGTCTACGACGATACCCCGAGCTTCTGCGAAACGAAACCGTTTCGTACGTGTCCTGAGTCACGCGCACCCGCGCACCCGCACCCCTTCACATACACGCACACATGTTCACGAGTTGCCACGGCCCGCCCAGAGGAAAAGCATGGGTAGGTGAGCGACGCGCACGAGAAGGCGACCACCGGGGACAACGCCTCCGGCTACCTCCGCTTCCCGCACCTCAGCGGCGACCGGCTGTGCTTCGCGGCCGAGGACGACCTGTGGGTGGCCCCCCTCGACGGGCCCGGCCGCGCCTGGCGGCTCACCGTCGACCGGACCAAGGTCGGCCACCCCCGCTTCTCCCCCGACGGCCGGCACATCGCGTACACGAGCTGGCGCAGCCTCGTGCCGGAGATCCATCTCGCGCCGGTGGACGGCGGCCCCGGCCACCGGCTCACCTACTGGGGCAGCGCGGACACCCAGGTCTGCGGCTGGTCACCCCCGGAGAAGGACGGACACAGCGACATCCTCGCCGTCGCCTCGCACAACCAGCCCTTCTCCTACTTCACCTGGGCCTACAAGGTCCCCACCAACGGCGACCCCGGCGGAGCACTCCCCTGGGGCCCGGTCTCGGCCATCCAGGTCGCCGACATCGACGGCGAACACAAGACACTGCTGCTCACCGGCACCCCACCGCACGAACCCGCCTCCTGGAAGCGCTACCGGGGCGGCGCCACCGGCCGGCTCTGGCTGCACGGACGGCGGCTGCTCGCCGACCTCGACGGCCACCTCGACTCCCCCATGTTCGTCGGCGGCCGAATCGCCTTCCTCTCCGACCACGAGGGCATCGGAAACCTGTACTCGTGCGCGTACGACGGCTCCGACCTGCGCCGCCACACCGACCACGACGCCTTCTACGCCCGGCACGCCTCCAGCGACGGCACCCGGGTCGTGTACCAGTGCGCCGGGGACCTGTGGATCGTCGACGACCTGTCCGCGGACTCGGTCCCACGCCGCCTCGACGTCCGCCTGGGCGGTCCGCGCGCGGGACGGCGTACGTACCAGGTGCCCGCGGCCCAGCACGTCGACGGGATCTCGGTCGACGAGACGGGGCGGGCCAGCGCGGTCGTCGTACGCGGCAGCCTGTACTGGCTCACCCACCGCGACGGCCCCGCCCGCACCATCGCGGACACCCCCGGCGTACGGGTCCGGCTCCCCGAGATGCTCGGCTCCAGCGGCCAGGTCGCCTACGTCACCGACGCGGACGGCGAGGACGCGATCGAGATCACCTATCTGCCGCGGGCCTCCGGCGAACGCGAGCCGCGCCGCCTCGCCTCCGGCGAACTGGGCCGCGTACTGGAACTGGTGTCCGACTCGCAGGGTGAACGCCTCGCGATCGCCGCGCACGACGGACGGCTGCTGCTCCTCACCGTGTCCGATACCTCTGATACCTCTGATACCTCTGATACCTCCGACACCTCTGATGTGCCCGACACATCTGATACTTCCGATACAGCGGCTGCCGCCGCGGGCACAGAGGAGTCCGGGGACACCTCCCGGACGGAGTCCGGGGGAGGCGAGGTCACGGAGCTGATCAGGTCGATCAACGGGCCGGTGCGCGATCTCGCCTTCTCCCCGGACGGCGCCTGGCTGACGTGGTCGCAACCGGGAATCGGCCGGTCCCTCCGCCAGATCAAGATCGCGCGGATAAAGGACCGGCTGATCGTCGACGTCACCAACGGCCGCTTCGAGGACGAGAGCCCGGTTTTCACCCGGGACGGCCGCTACCTGGCCTTCCTCTCCTGGCGCGGCTTCGACCCGGTGTACGACGTCCACACCGGCGACCTGTCCTTCCCGCTCGGCTGCCGCCCGTACCTCGTCCCGCTGTCCTCCGCCACCCCCTCCCCCTTCGCCCTCAACCCCGAGGGGCGGCCGGTCGCCGGGGGCCTGGACCCGATCGAGGACGAGGGCGCCGACGGCGCGGTGAGCGTGGAACTGGAAGGGCTGGCGAGCCGGGTGACCCCCTTCCCGGTCGCCGCCTCCAAGTACTCGGCGCTCCACCCGGTCGCGGGCGGCGGCCTGGTCTGGCTGCGCTGGCCGATCTCGGGCGCGCTGGGCGAGACCTTCGTCAACCCCGACGACACCTCTGGCCGGCCGACGCTGGAGTTCTTCAACATCAGCAAGGCGAAGAAGTCCGAACTCGTCCAGCACCTGGACTGGTTCGCGGTGAGCGGCGACGGCTCGCGGCTGGTGGTCGTGGACGAGGGCGACCTGCGCGCCGTCCCCTCCACCGAGTCCGGCGACTCCGACTCGACGGTCTGGATCGACCTGCGCCGCATCATCCACGAGGTGCACCCGCCCGCCGAATGGCGCCAGGCCTACGAGGAGGCGGGCCGCCTCACCCGCGCCTACTTCTGGGAACCCCATATGTGCGGCATCGACTGGGACGGGGTGCTCACCCAGTACCGCCCGCTCGTCGAACGGGTCGCCTCCCCCGACGACTTCGCCGACCTCCTGCGGGAAGTCCTCGGCGAACTCGGCACCTCCCACGCCTACGTCGCCGCCGCCCGCCGCAACGAGGGTCCGGCCCACTACCAGCGCCTGCAGGGACTGCTGGGCGCCAACTTCGTCCGCCGCGACGGCAGTTGGATACTGAAACGCATCCTCCCCGGCGACTCCTCGGACTCCAAGGCCCGCTCACCGCTCGCCGGCACGGGCATCCGCGAGGGCGCGGTCCTCACCCACGTCGACGGCCGCCCGGTGGACCCGGTGACCGGCCCGTACCCGCTGCTCGCGGGCGCGGGCGGTACGACGGTGGAGCTGACGTTCACCCCGGCGGCGGGCGAGGGCCACTCACGCCGGGTCGCCGTCGTCCCGCTGATCGACGAGCGGCCCCTGCGCTACCAGGACTGGGTGGCCAAACGCCGCGAAGTCGTACGGGAGCTGAGCGGCGGCCGCTGCGGCTACCTCCACATCCCCGACATGGGCGGTTCGGGCTGGGCCCAGTTCAACCGCGATCTGCGCCTGGAGGTCTCGCGTCCCGCACTGATCGTGGACGTGCGCGGCAACGCGGGCGGCCACATCAGCGAGCTCGTCGTCGAGAAGCTGACCCGCACGATCCTGGGCTGGGACCTGACGCGCAACGCCCAGCCGGTGTCGTACGCCTCGAACGCCCCGCGCGGCCCGATCGTCGCCCTCGCCGACGAGGCGACCGCCTCCGACGGCGACATGATCACCGCCGCCTTCAAGCTGCTGAAGCTCGGCCCGGTGGTCGGCCAGCGCACCTGGGGCGGAGTCGTCGGCATGACCGGCCGCCACCGCCTCGGCGACGGCACGGTGATCACGGTGCCGATGAACGCGGCCTGGTTCGACGCGTACGGCTGGTCCATCGAGAACCAGGGCGTCCCCCCGGACCTGGCGGTCCTGCGCACCCCGCTGGAGTGGGCGGAGGGCCACCACACCGAGATGGACACCGCGATCCAACTGGCCCTGGACCTCCTGACCACCCACCCCGCGGCCTCCCCACCCGACTACACAGACGTCCCGGACAGATCAAGACCAAAACTCCCCCCGAGGAATCAGTAAGGGGCGCGCCCCTTACTCAGGGGCGCGAGGAACTGCGCGACCAGCCACAACGCACCCGCACCCGACAACGCACCCCCCGACCCCAAACAAAAGCGTGGGGCGCCCCCAATAAAGAGGGCACCCCACACCTCGGCCTGAGCCCAGCGCAGCGGCTACGCGTCGTAGTCCTGGTCGAACCGGTCCTGCGCCTCCTGCTGCAGACGCTCGTTCTCCGGGATCGACCGCTCACGCCCCTGCGGGGAACGCTCGCCCGGCCGCGGGGAACGCTCGCCCGGCTGCGAGGTGCGCTCGCCCGGCGTGCCCTTCTCCTGGCCTGTCTGGCCCATCTTCTTCTTGGTCTGCTGCTTCATGTTCTCGGCCTTGCTCTGCGTCTGGTCCTTCTTGCCCATGAGGTTTCACTCCCGTTTGTGGGTGAGGGGGATCGGGCTCGACCAGACTTACACGCACGGAGAAAGCACGCATTTTGGGCAGTTACTCACGGTGAGATCCCCTGCCGCCGCTGCTCGTCGGCCGCCCCACCGGCGCCGACCAGCCCCGTACCCACGCCCTTGAGCCGCGGCTCGAACCGCCGCATCTCCCGCTGCCCGACCGCCCCGATGATCCCGGGCAGGTAGCCCCGGACGCCCTGCATCCCGCGCAGCCACCACTGCGCGTACACATGGCTGGAGCGCCGCTCGATCCCGGCGACGATGCGATCGACCGCCGGCCCCAGCGGATAGGTCTTGTTGGACGGCCACGGCAGCCGCTGCCGCAGTTCGCGCATCACCTCGTCCCGGTCGGCGCCGCGCACCATGTCGGTGTCGGTCCAGGACAGATACCCGACCCCGACGCGTACGCCCTTGTAGCCGACCTCGGCGCGCAGGCTGTGCGCGTACGCCTCCACGCCCGACTTGGACGCGCAGTACGCGGTCATCATCGGCGCCGGTGTGATGGCCGCCAGCGAGGCGATCTGCAGCAAGTACCCGCGGCTCTCCATCAACACGGGCAGAAACGCCCGCGCGGTGACCGCCGACCCGATGAGGTTGACCTCGATGACCCGCCGCCAGGCGACGGGATCTGACTCCATGAAGGGCCCGCCGTTCGCGACCCCGGCGTTGGCGACGACGATGTCGACCTTCCCGAATCGTTCCTTCACCTCGGCCGCGACCCGAGCCATCGCCTCGTGGTCGGTGACATCGGCGTACCAGAAGCCGCTCTCGCCGTGCAGCCGCTCCGAGACCCGCTTGAGCGCGTCCGGTTCCAGGCCGACCAGCGCGACCGTGGCGCCGCGCGCGGAGAGCTTGCGGGCGAGGAGTTCACCGACGCCGCGCGCGGCTCCCGTGACGACCGCGACCTGCCCCTCCAGACTCACCCTGCTCATGCGCCCTCCTTGATCTCTCCGTAGGTGGAAACGAGCTCGCGTATGCGGGAGGTGACCAGCTCCGGCGCCTCCACCGGTGTCATGTGTCCGAGCCCGGTCAGTTCGGTGAGGCCGACGCAGTTCGGCAGCGTGGCGACCAGGGCGCGGGCGTGCACCACGGGCGTCAGCCGGTCCGCCGTACCCACCACCACGGCCGTGGGCACCGCCAACTCCCGTACGCCGTGGTCGAGATCGAGCAGGTCGAGCACCCGCGACCAGGCGTGGCGCACCGTGCGCGGACACGCGTGCACGATCCGGGCGCACACCTCGACCATGCCCGGCGACGAACCGGCGCCCATGGTCGCGTACTTGAGGATTCGCCGGGCGACCGGTGTGACGGGCCCGAGCGGCGCCCGGGATCCGAGGATCCGCCGGGTGACCTGGGTCCGCAGCCACCCGGCGGGCATCGGCACCACCCGCGCCTCGGCCACCAGCCGCGAACTGCCCGTGCTGCACAGCAGGGCCGCCGCCGCGTGCTCCCGGAAGCGCGGCCGCGCCGAGGCGGCCATCAGCGTCATCCCGCCCATGGAGTGCCCGACGAGCACGGCCTTCTCACCGGGCCCGAGCGTGGCCGCGAGCACGGCTTCCAGGTCGTCGGCGAGCGCGTCCGTGGTGCACGTCCCGCTCGCGGGACTGCGTCCGTGCCCGCGCTGGTCGTACGCGATCACCCGGTGGTCGGCGGCGAGGTCCCGTATCTGCGCGGCCCAGAAGGCGGTCGAACAGGTCCAGCCGTGCGCGAGGACGACGGGCGGAGCGTCCTCGGGCCCGTGCACCTCGACGTGCAGCCGGGCGCCGTCGGCGGAAACGGCGGTCAGCTCGCGCGCGGGCACGGGCGGCGCGTACGCCTCGTGCTCCACCTGCGTCAGTCGGCTCACGCTCCGGCCTCCGCCTTCTTCTTGGGGATGGACTCCGGGGTGGACTTCGGGGTAGAGGACTTCGGGGTGGTCGTGGGGGTGGTCCCGGTGCGCGGCTGGGGCGCCCGCAGCACCTCGTACTCTCCCAGGTCCACCCGCCGCGTCGCGCTACGGAACTCGGTCGTCGTGCCCGGCCAGATCGTGGTGTTGCGGCCGTTCGCGTCGAGGTACCAGCTGGTGCAGCCGCCGGTGTTCCAGACCGTGCGCTTCATCCGCTCCTGAACCTCGTGGTTCCAGCCCTGCACGGCGCCGGGCCGCGCATCGAGGGCGACGCGTCCCCCAAGGACGTCCAGCTGCCGTACGAAGTCGGCCATGTAGTTCAGCTGGGACTCGATCATCAGGATCATGCTGGAATTGCCCAGCCCCGTATTGGGCCCGATGATCGTCATCCAGTTGGGGAACCCGGACGCGGTGGCCCCGCGCAGCGACTTCATACCGCTCCGCCACACCTCCGCGAGCGTCTTGCCCTCCGCGCCGACGACCCGCTGCGCGATCGGCATGTCGGTGACGTGGAAGCCCGTACCGAAGATGATCGCGTCGACCTCGGCCGTGCTGCCGTCGGCGGCGACGAGGGTGGAACCGTCGATCTCGGCGAGCCCGGAGGCCACGACGTCGACATTCGCCCGGGTGAGCGCGGGGTAGTAGGTGTTGGAGAGCAGGATCCGCTTGCACCCGATCCGGTAGTCGGGGGTCAGCTTGGCCCGCAGACCGGCGTCCTTCACGGCCCGGGCCATGTTCCGCCTGGCCAGCCGCTCGACGAGACCGAGCTCATCGGGCCGCTTGGTGAACGCCTGGACCTGCAGTTCCCTGATCCCCCAGAGCCATCCACGCCGGGCCTGCGTGGTGAAGGGCAACTGCTTGTGCAGCCATCGCTCGGCGCCGCTGATGGCCCGGTCGACGCGGGGCATCACCCACGGCGGAGTGCGCTGGAAGAGGGTCAGCCGGGCCACCTCCGGCTGAATGGCGGGCACGATCTGGATGGCCGAGGCCCCCGTACCGATCATGGCGACGCGCTTGCCGCGCAGGTCGTAGTCGTGGTCCCAGCGGGCCGAGTGGAAGACCTTGCCGGGAAAGGAGTCGATCCCCGGAACATCGGGGATCGACGGATCGGACAGCGGCCCGGTGGCGGACACGACGAGATCGGCGGTCAGGACCCCGCTACTGGTCTCGATCTCCCACCGAAGCTTCTTCTTGTCCCACGTCATCATCTTCACTTCGGAGTCGAAGCGGAGGTGCGGGCGCAGCCCGAAGACATCGGTGACGTGCTCCAGATAGGCCCGGATGTGCTCCTGCCCCGAGAAGGTGCGCGGCCAGTCGGGGTTGGGCGCGAACGAGAACGAGTACAGATGGGAGGGCACATCACAGGCACACCCCGGGTAACTGTTGTCGCGCCACGTACCGCCCACACTCCCGGCCCGCTCCAGGACGACGAAGTCGGTGACCCCTTCGCGCCGCAGCCGCACCGCGGCCCCCAGACCGCCGAACCCGGACCCGACCACCGCCACGCGCACATGCTCATGCTCATGCTCGGCCGTCCCGACCTCTCCGCCCATCCCGACGCCTCCCAGCCGCACGACCCTGCCAGTGAACACTGGCGCAATGGGGAGGGTAGAGCAGGTACGTACTGATGGGTAGGGGTCGCGGCCACGAAAGTTACCGACGGTACGACGTAAGGTTTCGCACGTGGCGGAGAAGCGTGAGTACCGGATGGAGGAGCTGGCCAAGGAGGCCGGCATCACCGTGCGCACCCTGCGCTTCTACCGGGAGCGCAAGCTGATACCGCCGCCCCGCCGCGAGGGCCGTATCGCCTGGTACGGCGACACCCACCTGGCCCGTCTGCGTACGATCTCTGCGCTCCTGGAACGCGGCCACACCCTGAGCGGCATCGCCGAGCTGGCCGAGGCCTTCGACCACGGCCGCGACGTCGGCGAACTCCTCGGCCTCGGCGAACCCACCGAGGAAACCCCCGTCCGCCTCTCCCCCGAGGAACTGGCCGACGTCTTCGCCGGCCAGGCCACCCCGGAGAACCTCGCCGCGGCCCTCGACCTCGGCTACCTCGCCACCGACGGCGGCGAGATCGTCCACATCAGCCGCCGCCTCCTCGATGTCTCGGCGGCCCTGGTCCGCGAGGGCATCCCGCTGGCCGACGTCCTCACCGCCGCGCGCCGCGTCCGCGACCACGCCGACGCCCTCGCCGAACTCTTCGCCACCGTCATCCTCACCCACAACCGCACGACGGAGGACCTGAAACGCCTGCGCCCGCTGGCGAAGAGCGTGGTGGAGGCGGAACTGTCGATGGCACTGGACCGCCGGTTGCGCCGGGACAGGCCCATGTGAAGTCCCCGGCACAGTGGGCCGGTTCGCCACCTTCCCGCCGCTTGACCGTTATGGTGCGAGAGTCCGCCCGCACGGCCTCATGCGCACGGGCCGACGACGCGCCGGCTCCGGGCCGACCTCACCACGGGTGGACCGGAAGGAAGGGCGATGACGGCGGATTTCGGAAGTGGCGCGCCGGGCCGGCACGGGCCCGGCAGAACTCCCTTTTGGAGCCTGCTGGACGACGCCGCCCGGAAGGCGCTGCGGAACGTGGGTGAGGTGCGGACGTTCGCGGCACGCCGGCACCTGATGAGGCAGGACGACCTCACCGACCACCTCCTGGTCGTCGGCAGCGGCTGCGTCAAGGTGACCGCCGTCTCCTCCGCCGGCTATCAGGCGGTGCTCGCGCTCCGCACCCCCGGCGACCTCCTCGGTGAGCAGGCCGGCCTGGACGGCGGGCCACGATCGGCGACGCTGACGGCGCTCACCACCGTTCAGGCCTTGTGGATCGCCGCCGACTCCTTCCGCCAGGCCGCGCGTTCCCACCCGGACATCACGGCCGCCGTCCACCAGATGCTCTCGGCGCGGCTCAGGGACGCCGACCGACAGCGGACCTCGGCGGGCGCCGACACGGTCGCCGCCAGACTCGCCGCGCTGCTCCTCGAACTCGGCACGGCCTATGGACGGCGGCACGCCTCGGGAGCGGTCGAGATCGGACTGCCGCTGTCCCAGGACGACTTCGCCGGGCTGGTACTCAGCTCCCGCAGGACCGTCAGCCGCATTCTCGAGCAGTGGCGAACCGACGGCTGGGTGACCACCGGCCGTACGCACCTCGTCATCGACAACGCCGACGCGCTGAAGCGGGAGTGCGAGAGCACGCCCGACGGCAGAAGCTGAAGCACCCCCGTCGCCGCACGCCCCCGGTCCGTACCTCGCAGGTGCGTACCTCGCAGGTCCGTACCTCGCAGGTCCGTACCTCGCGGGTCGGTAGCTCACAGGTCCGTCCAGGCCAGCGAGCGCATGCCGTACGTCTCCGCGACGGGGTTCCAGGCGGCGACGAAGTCCTTCTTCGCCGTCGTGGCCCGTTCGCCGGCGCGCGAGGCGTCCTGCCACGCGTCCGCGGCGGTGACCTGACCGCGTACGCAGCCGCCCGACACCTCGTCGACCAGCCGGACATAGGCCTGGTCGGCGTCCCGCGAACTCTGCCAGGCCGTACGCAAGTCCGAGGTCATGCTGTCGGGAAGCTGATCGACAGCGAGTGTGTCCAGTTTGTCGAGCAGCCCGGAACGCGCGTCGGCCGCGCTGCCGAACACCTCTCTGGCGTCCTGGAGAGCGGCGGACCCGGGACAGGACAGCACCGACTGAACGGCCTTGGCGACACTTCCACGATTGCCGCTGTTGTCGACCAGCAGCCCGTTCAGTCCCTCCGCCTGGGCCTGGCGTGTCGCCGGGGTCTGGGTCACCTGGTCGGTGCCACTGCTGCCGGAGCCGCCACCACTGCCGGAGCCCGCGCTGCTGGAGCTGCCCGCGCTGCCGTCGTCCGCATGGTGCAGCGCCGTCCAGCCTCCCCAGCCGACGATCGCCAGCAGGAGCAACCCCACCAGCTGCCCCGTCCCCCGGCGAGGCGGGGACGAACCGCGCGAGGGCGCGTTCCCGCCGTAGGGCGTCCCGTAGGACGTCCCGTAGGACGTCGTCGAAGCGGGTCGGCCCCGGCCGGGCCCGGAGGCCGACGGCCGAGGGGACCCTGTGCCCACGTTCCCGGACCGTCCGCCGGCCGCTTGCGCAGGAGCGGCCGGCGTGCCGACCGTCTGCGTACCGACGGACGGGTTGCCGACGGACGGGTTGCCGACCGACGGGTTGCCGACCGTCTGCGCCGTACGGCTCGGCCAGGCGTTCGGCGCCGAGGCGACCGCCTGGCGCAGCGGTTCGAGCCACTCCGCGAGCGCGGGCCGGTTGCCCGGTGTTCTGTGCAGGCCGCGTACGGCCAGCTCGGCCACGGCACGGTTCACCGACCGTAGAACCGTCGGGTCGTCCCCCTGCTGCTCCCGCAGAAAGAGCCGGACGGCCAGCAGCGCGAACTTGTAGACGTCGCCCTGCGGTGTCACGGGCTGCTCCCCGGCGGGCAGCCCCCACGCGGGTGTCTGCACCGGCTTGAGCACCCACTCGCCGCCGACCCCCATGGCATCGCAGTCGATCAGGAAACAGCCGGGCTGTCCGGACAGCGAGAACAGCAGGTTCTTCGGTGACAGATCACCGGCCACCACATGGAGGGTGTGCAGCCGGTGGAGTGTGTCGGCCAGGGCGAGCAGCAGGGAGAAGAGCTGGCGGGGGGACGGCACCACCCCGACGACCTTGCGCAGATACGCCTCGGGGTTCAGCAGGAACTCCAAGCCCGCGGGCTTCTTCTCCCCGCTGCTGCGCAGGGTGATGAAGTACTCGTCCGGGATCTGCCGCATCAAGAACCCACGGACCGCCGCTCCCTCGGTCACCAGCGCGGCGGGCCACGCCGTGTGCTCCGCCAGCCAGCGCCCCTCCGGGGCCGTCATGCCGGGCAGGAAGCCGACCATGCGCTCCAGCGCGTCCACCTTCAACTTGCCGAGCGCGTCCTGCTTGTACTCCTTGTACACGACCGGCCAGGTGTTGTTGATCAGGCGTTTGTGGACCGTCCACACCGTGCCCTGGCCGCCGTCGCCGAGGCGCGGGCCCATGGACAGCGAGGAGTACGGGATGCGCGGTGCCCCGGTAGCGCTCACGGCACCTCACCGGGCCGCTGTCGGCGGGTCCACACGGCGAGTAGGGTCCGGTCGTCGTCGAACGTCTCCCGTGAGAAGTCCAGCAGGTGGGCCAGGGTCCTGGGCTCGTCCGGCGGGGAGCCGAGCTCACCGGCGAAGAGGCTGCCCACCATGCCGCTGCCGTCGCCGAGCGGGACGCCGAACCCGTCCGTGCCCACCAGCAGCACACAGTCCGGGGGCAGGTCGAACGACCTCGGCACGACACGCGGCGGCACCCACGGCAGCCCGACCACGGCGGTGCTGGAGATCTCGCCGCTCCCCTGGCCCTCGTCGTACAGCAGCTCGCTGTACTGACCGCTCCTGAGGCACCACGCCGAGGAGTCGCCCGCCCGGACCAGCGTGACGCGCATGGCGCCCTCCGGGGTGGGTTCGACCGTGCCCGCCACAAGGGTCGTCGCCAGGGTCCGGGCCGCCTCGGCATAGTCCTTCTCGCCGGGCTGTCCGCCGCCCGCGACCCGCATCACCAGCTGATACGCGGCCGCCCGCAGCACCCGGGACCAGTCCGGGCGCGCCCGGTCCTCGGCGAGCTGCGTCAGCACGTCGTTGACGGCCGTACGACAGGCCAGTACGGCACCCACGTGCGACTGCGGTGCGGAGGAGACCCCGTCGGCCACGGCGAACACCACCGCACCCGACGGCTCGTGCCAGGCCACGACCGCCTCGTCCTGCCGGGGCAGCCCGCTGAAGCGGTGCTCGTCGCCGCGGACGGAGGCCAGCCGCATGGTCAGCCGCGGAGTGGACCAGCCGTCGAACACCGTGTCCGGTCGGTAGGGGGCGGCCGGGGGCGGTTTCGGCTCCACACGCGCGGTGGCCCTGCCCAGGACGATGCGCTCCCATCGGGTGGGCGCGGGGCGAGAAGCGGGCAAGGAAGCGGGCGCCGCGTCCGCGGGCAGCCGCTGCCCCGGCCCCTGTCCCGGCCCTGGCCCTTGTCCGTGTCCCGGCCCCTGTCCCGGCCCCTGCTGTTGTCCCTGCGGCGGACCGTACGGCTGCCGGGTGACGGACAGCCGGGGGTCGTACGGCCCGTAACCCTCCGCCGGTGACTGAGCCGCGCCCGCCGACGACTCGGGCGACGGCGGTTGTTCGCCTTCACCCGTCCAGGCAGCGGCATCCCCCGGGGGCGAGCCGGGTCCGGCATACGGCTCCGGCCGCGGCGCCGCATGCCGAGGCTGCTCACGCTGTCCGTCGTGAGCGGGCCATGCGCTCGGCTCGTGGGACGGCGGGGCGGGGCCGAACGACCGCCCGGTCATCGGATCGCCGCCGCCGTACGCCGTTCCCCCGGCCCCGAACCCCACAGATCCGGCACCGGCCGGACCCGTCTCACCGGTCGCCTCCACGCCCACCACACCCGCCTCTCCGATCGGACCGCCCCCCTCATCAGCACGAGCGGACCCGTCGGAACTGTCGGAACCGTTGGAGCCGGACGCGTCCGACGGGTCCGACGGGTCCCGGCCACCCCGCCTCCACAGCCTCGGCGCCACGATCAGACCTCGTCGATCGCGAGCCTGAAGCCTTCGGGCTTCTCGACCACGAGCTCGGCCTGTCCCGACGCCATCGCGTTCCCGGACTCGACCACGCTCTTGGTGAGCGCGGTGAAGAACTTGGCGATGGAGTCGCCCAGCTGGGCGCCCGGGATCGACACGAACGCGAACTCCTGCCGGGTCGCGACGGACAGGATCGTCTCCGCCTCGGCCGCGCCGATGCCGAAGGCGATCACGTTCGGCGCCGCGCTGGTGACGGACCGGTCGGTGAGCCGACGGTGCTTGTCCTTCCAGTCCGCGCCCGAGTTCGGCTGTCCGTCGCTGAGGAAGAAGACCGCGGGACGGTGCACGCGATAGCCCTGGGACTTGAGGGTCCCGACGTCCTGCGGGATGCGTTGCAGCAGCGCGCCGAAGGCCGCGTCGTAGTTCGTCCCGCCGCCGGCCGACAGCAGCGGCAGCTCGTTCTCGCTTCTCAGGTCGGCCAGGATCATCCGTTCCGAGACCTTGTTGGAGAAGCCGAGGACGGAGAACCGTACCTTGGCGGCTGCCATCGGCTCCCCCAGCAAGGCGATGTGCAGCGACTTCATGCCCTCGTTGAGATCGCTGACGTACGGGGCCATCGACCCCGACTCGTCCGCGAGCACGTACACCGGCAGCAACTGCCCGAGTGTCTCAGCCATTCGGGTAACTCCCTCTCTCTCAATCCGCCGTGACCGGTCTCAGACCGTGTGGGCAGTCCAGACGCAGTTCCATTTGTCCGGCGAGCGCGCTCCGGCCGAGGTGCAGCACCGTGTTCTGCAACAGCACGGAGAACTGCACCGCCGACTGGTCCAGGGCGGCTGACTCGGTGGCGACGACGGCCAGCTCCGGCCGCGAGGCGATCCGCTGCGCCGTACGCACCCGACCGTCCCCGATGGCGCACGCCACGATGTGCGGCGCGTACTTGTGCCGCATCAACTCGGCCTGCGTGTCGGGCCATTCCACGTCGTCCTCGGCCTGCCCCACACCCAGGAAGAAGACAACGGGCCGCAGCACCCGGGGCACTTGCTGCTTCAGCCGTTCGGTCTCCAGCGGTACGAGATCGAGCAGCCGCTGGAACACCGGCCGGTACCGACAGCCCGGGGCGGCGCTGAGCCCCGGGACCCCGGTCCGCCAGGAGACCTCGGTGAGGGACAGCACCACATCCGCACGGTCGGCGTACGTGATCACCGACAGCCGGATCGCCGCGGCGACATCGGGGCTGTTGGCCAGCAGGGTCTGCAACGAGCGCAGCGCGTTCCCCAGGTCGGTCAGACATCCCGCCGCGGCCGACGAGGTGTCCAGGACGACGTACACCGGGACCAGGCCCGCCGGCGGCGCCGTCGCGGCCGTCTGACCGCTGCCGCTACCGCCCCACTGCACCCGCCCGCCGTCCTGGGGCGCGGGCCCGCCGGAGCCACTCAAACCAGCGGAGCCACTCGGGCCGCCGAAGCCACCCGGGCCGCCCGAGCCGCCCGTAAGGGCGTTTCCGGCGACGGGTGCCGCGCCACCGCCGGCTCCTGGAGCCCGCGACGCGTCCGGACGTTCGAGGACGCCCGCGACGCCGGTGCCGGGGGCGCTCGCGCCGAGCACCCCCTGCCGCAGCCCCGGCAGGTCGACCTCCCTGACGACGCCCTGGTCGATCAGGTACCGGACCATCTCGGCGTGCCGCTGGTCCCGGATCTCGTGCTGGGCTGCCTCGGTCTCGCGGACTCTGGCCAGCAGTTCGAGGGCGTGCGCGGTCTCGCCCGGGTGCCGGACCAGGTGCTCTCTGATCAGGTTCTCGAAGTCGAGCGGTGCGCCGCGCAGCAGATCACGCTCCTGGGCCTGCCGGCGCCGTCGGCCCTCCTCCTCGATGTCCTTGATGCGCTCCTCGGACATGACCTTGCCGACCTCGGCCTGATGGACGTACGTGCCGAGTTTGCTGCGCCGCCGGGACTCCTCCAGCTCCTGGATGTACCGGGCCGCCGCGGCGTCGGGCTCCATCTGGACCTTGCAGTGGTAGATGGTGATGCCCTCGGGGAGTTGGATGTCCGCGGCCAGCGCCCCGTTGATGCGCTGCTGAGCGGGCATGGCCTCGGTGATGGCGAACTGCGAGGCGTGCAGACGGATCTGGTCCGTCAGATAGCCGTAGACGACGCCGAGGGCATCGCGCACGTTCCCGCGCACCACGCGCACGGGGTCGTGGACCCGGAACCCCACATCCAGGGTGGCCTGAAAACGGTGCCCACCATCGCTGCAGGTCAACGGTGTCTTCGTGACGGCGGCCTGACGCCGGTGGTCGCTGAGGTCGACGGCGTAGCAGGAGCGGTTCCTGCCCAGTCCTAACCAGCGCTGCCCCAGCGTCCGTACGGACTCGACCTCCCAAGGGCCGCCGTCCACCGGATAGACGATCGCGATCGCCGGCGGCAGATCGGACAGCTCACCTACCCGACTGCGCGGAATCGCACGGTCGTTGAGGATGAGGGAGACGGACATCTTCACACCCTTTCCAGGTCGAGCTGTGCGTGCACCATCGCGGCGGTGAGGGGCAACGGGACGATCCGGTCCGAGTGGGTCCAGGCGTCGGCGCACTGGCGGAGGATGCGCCCCGAGCGCACATCGCCGTAGGCGATCGCCCCGACCATCAGACGGAACATCTCCCGCAGTTCGGAGTCCTGTTCGGCCAGCGCCGCCCAGCCGCCGATGACCTGCTCCGCCTCTTCGTGGAAGAACGCCTCGTTCAGGGCGTCACGCCACAAGGTGATGAAGGGGGTCCGGAGTTCCTCCCTGCGATGGGCCAGGAAGAGCAGCGTCGGCCACTGGGGGACCTCGGCGGCCGGCTTCACGTCCTTGGTCTCGACGACCACCTGGGCCGCGACGATCAGGAAGGCGAGCAGCGCGGCCCGCCGCGACCTGTGCTCCTCGGCCTTCTGCCGCAGCATGGCGAGCACGGATCCCGCCGCGTCCGGGTCGTCCGCCACCAGGTCGGCCAGCGCGCAGCCCACGGCCACGGCCACCGTGACGCTGTCGATCACGAACAGTCGGGCGATCTCCGCGACGGGGCTGTCCGACACGGCCGCCAGACCGTGCACCCGGGCTGCCGTCGCCCGCCCCAGGGGACGGCTGTCGTCGGCGTACCAGCCGTTGACGAGGGCGGCGGCCTGCTCGCGCACCCATGGGTCCTGGCACGCGACCGAGAGCGCGAAGGCCACGGCGATACGGCGCAGCGCGTTCTCGCTCTGCGCCCAACGGCGGAAGACATGCTGCTCGATGTGCCGGTAGGACTCGGCCGCGAGGACGCCGAGCCCGGAGGCGGCCGCGTACACCCGCACCTGTTCGGAAGGGTGGAGCACCAGCTCGCTGAGCCAGTCGAGGAGTTCCTCCTGGATCTCGTACTGGGTCCACGCGTGGAGGATGACCTGGCGCGCGTAGTCGGGGTCCTTGTACTCCAGTACCTTCCCGGGTTCACCGTCGGGCTGGTCCAGCTCCTGGGCCCGCAGCTGCACCAGCCGACGCCTCAGCGGGGTCACGAAGGGATCCTTCGGCCGGACGACGCGTCCATCGGGTCCGGTGCCCCTGAGGTACGGGCCGTCGTCCTCGATGCGGCCGCGCAGCGACCGGGCGGCCTGGGCGATGTCCTCCTGCGGCAGACCGTTGAGTACGGCCATGGCCAGGGCGAAACTGCGCGTCGCCGGGTCCGGCAGGCTCTCGGCCCAGATCTCGAAGTCCTCCGCCTCCAGACGGGCCCGGTGCTCCCTGAGCCGTGCCACGTCCACGCTGCCCGACTCGTGCTGTTCGCACAGGGCCGCGGCGAGGTCACCGGCCTGCTGGCAGGCGGGCGCGTCGCCCAGCAACTCCATGATCACCTCGCGCACTTCCGCGCGCGCCAGGAGATGGTCGGCCTCGCGCTCCCCCAGCCGCCACCGCGTGTGCGCGCGCACCACGGCCACTGGTTCCGGAGCTCCCGTCAGATCCTTCACACCGGCCAGCAGCTGACCGTCGGCCAGCTCTCCGCTCGCGACGGTGACGACCATCCAGGCCCCGGCCGCGGCCAGCGCTCCCTGAACCTTCTCGTAGACCTCGCGACCGAGGTTGCCGATGTCGGCTGGGCGGTCGAGCAGGAAGCCCACCCCCGTCTCGATCACCCCGCTGTCGCTCTCCAACTGCTCGGCGAGGGAGGCGAAGTCGACGCCGCTGTCCAGGTGGTACAGCGGCCCCTGGCAGACGCCGAGCAGCGCCCGCACGGCCAGCGCGGACTTGCCGTACCCGGTCGCGCCGCGCAGGATCAGGACCTTCTGCCGCTTCAGCGCCTCACGGCTGTCGGGCAGATCCTGATGCGCGCAGTAGGCGAACCGGACACGCTCCTCGATGAGCGGGGACAGCACCCGTAACCGACGTCTCTGGCCTCCCAGCAGCAGTACGAACTTGTCGCCGCCGACCATGTCCCCTTCGACGTTGGCGACGGCGTTCTGCAGATGGCCACGCCGCTGCGAACCCTGTCCGAGCTGCCCGGTGGCCTCGTACGACTCCGCGCCGCGGCCTGCCTGCGGCGTCTGCTGCTGTGCCGCACCGGCCTCCGCGCCCGGCTGCCCCGGGGGCCGGCTGTCCGGTGTGTCGCCGCCTTGACCAGCGGCGGGCGGCTTGGGGTCCGGCCCCGCCCCGCCCGCCGCTGTTCCCCCCGTTGTTCCCCCCGTACCGGCCGTCGGCTGGCTCCCCCCTGGAGCACCGACGGCCGGAGTCCCTCCTGCCGCCCCGCCCGTCATGGCCGCGCGGTCCCGGTGGTGTGCACGGTCACGTGCTTGTCTCCGCCGACCTGGTCACCCTGGACGGTCCCGGCGTTCATCGTGACCGTGCCGCGACCTCCGGTGGCCTGCCCCGCGGCACCGGCGGGCACGGTGTCCGCGGTCTGCTGCCCGGCGTCGCCCGTCTGCTGGCCGGCGTCATCCGCCTGCTGTCCGGCTGCGGCTGTGGGCAGTCCGGGAGGCGCGGGATACCCGGGCACGGTGATCCAGCTGCTGATGGCCTCGCCGTGCTTGGTGGTGAAGCCGTACGGCAGATAGGCCGCGGGATCGATCCCCCGGTGGCCGTGTCTGATCACGCCCTGATACGTCTGGTCCGAGACGGCGAAGACCATCCGCGCGGAGGGAGCGGCGGTCAGCACGTCCCGCAGTGGCTGGGCGTCCACCAGTCGGCACGCCGTGTTGACCGCGTCACCCGACCATCCCCGGGGATCCCGCGTCACGAGCCCCTGGTGCAGCGCCACGCGGAAGCGCAGGGCGTGCGCCTCGTTGAGCATATTCGCCTTCTGCGCGAGCTCCTCGTCCAACTCACGCACCAGGGGTCCGGCGATCAGGAGCGGAGAGACCGATGAGGAGATCAGCATCAGCACACCGTCGCCGCGGTCCTCGACCACGGTGTCCGCGGCCATGAGTCCAGCACGCTCCATGGCGCCGTCGAGGACCTCGTACATCGCGGCCCGCACCCGCCTCTGCACTGGATCCGGGCGCGGGCTGAAGTTCTCGATGTCCAGCACCACGATCCACCGGTGCGTGGTCTCTCCCGCCATGGACCCACCTCCCGAGGGCAGTTGCCGATCAGCTCCACCAGTAGTACGGCAAGCCTGGAAGTGGGGTCTACGCCATATGGCGCATTCACGGGATTGAATGAAAAAGGGTTGGGACGGGCGTTCGACGGTCGATCAAATGTTCCCGTAAGTTGCAGAAGATCACGCGGCAGAAGATCAGTAGCTATTCAGCAGGGTGCGGTTCACCGGCTGGCCGGCCCGATCGCTAGGGTGTCGGGGTGGGGAATCCCGACTGGTCCGTGAAGGATCTGTTCGCAGAGTTGGCCGCGATACGCGGCGAGTTGGTGGCTGCACGGAGCCGGGAGGCCGCGAAGGATGAGCGGATCGACCAGCTGCTGATCCAGATCGCTGAGTTGACCACACAGGTGCAGGCTCTGGTGCTGCGGTTGTCGAAGGACTCCTCGACCTCCTCGACGACGCAGGTTGTGGCTTTGGCCACAGAGCCAGTCGCCGGCGCAGCAGTTGGGGCGATCAAGCCGAAGTTACGTGGGTGGCTGCACGCTGGAGCCTTCCTACCCGCGCTGGCCGCCGGGATCGTACTGACCTGCCTGGCGCCCACCGCGCGCGCGGCGGCGGCGTGCGCGGTGTTCGCGGCCACTTCCTGCCTCCTGTTCGGAGTGAGCGGGGTCTACCACTGCGGCACCTGGAGCCCGCGGGCCCGCGCCCTGCTACGCCGGATCGACCACGCCGACATCTTCCTGATCATCGCCGGGACGTACACGCCGCTGGTGGTGGTGGGGCTGCCGCACGAGTCGGCGCCAGTGCTGTTGGCCATGGCGTGGGCCGGGGCGCTGATCGGCATCACGGTGCGGGTGCTCTGGCTCTCCGCCCCGCGCTGGGTGTACGTCCCGTGTTACCTGGTGCTCGGCTGGACCGTGATGTTCAACCTGCCCGCTTTCCCGCAGCCCGACGGCGTGGCAGTGGTGGCGCTAACGATTGTCGGGACCGTGCTGTACTCGGTCGGTGCGGTGGTGTATGGCCTCAAGCGGCCGAACCCCTCGCCGCGATGGTTTGGCTTCCACGAGGTCTTCCACGGCTTCACCCTCGCGGCCTTCGTCTGCCACTACACCGCGATCTCGATCGCGGTGTACCACAGCAGTTAGCGCAGCGGCGCACGCGGACGCCGAGCACGCGACAAGCCATGCTGCGTGCGTCAGCGAAGCCCGGGCCCCGGAGAGTACTCATCGACATATTCTTGTCTCGATAGTCGCTGCACCCCGCGCATGATTTCATCCGTGATTGCGCGAAGCGCCACGCGGTCGGATTCCGCCCCTTCCCCGACGGGGAAGTTAAGTGGTTGACCGATGCGTATGGTCAGCGGGGACCGCTTCGGCACGGTGGCGCCAGGCGGCTGGATCTTGTCCGTGCCGATCAAGGCAACCGGGATGACCGGGCAGCCGGTTGCCAGCGCCATCCGCGCGACGCCCGTGTGGCCCCGGTACAACCGGCTATCGGGGGAACGCGTGCCCTCCGGGAAAACCGCGAAGAAACCACCTCGTCGCAGCACCTGGACACCTGTTTGCAGGGCGGTGTCGCCGACGGATCCGCCGACCCGATCGACGGGTATTGCGCCCAGGCCGTGGAAGAACCGCGATATGAGCCACCCCTTGATACCTGGTCCGGTGAAGAGGCTGGACTTCACCAGAACGGTGATTCGGTGGGGCATGACCGCAGCCAGGAAGAACGCGTCGAGGAACGAGAGATGGTTGGCGGCGATGATCGCCGGCCCGGGCGGCAGGTTACGGATTCCGTCCACCTTGGGGCGAAACCATAAGCGCAGCACCGACAGGATGGTGAGCTTGAAGATCCGGTATGTCATTTTCAGGTATCTTGTCGCATTCGGCGGGGGCGATGATCGGACGGAGGATTCCTGCACTTCTCCATCCCGGTGTGCGGCCTTCGAAATGGGACCCGGGCCGCCCAAGCGATAGGAACGATAGGGAAAGGACGTGAAGATGACAAGCGTAAAGAGCGCCGCCGCGCCGCCCCCTTCTGGAACATCCCCGATTCTGTCGGGTTTCACGTCTGCGCGGCGGCCCCGTCCGCAGGGTGATAGCCAGATTCGCCCTTAAGGGTACGAGAGTGGATTAAACGGAGCAACCGAGGGGGCCGCCAAAGAATGGCTGTTTTGTATCGGTTTGCCGTGGAGGCGGGTGGGGTCGACTCGGCGGCCTGCGTGAGTTATGAGAGATCCGGGGGTAGTTGCCGCCCGACCTTCGGGCAGCAAACGCGTGATGCGGTGAATTACTGACGATTGCTTTTCACGGGTGGCGGGTGGGTAACGTGTACCCTCCGGGTGGACATCTCAAGGGCACAGGGGGAGATCAAGCGTGGAACGGCGCACGGCAGGATTTCGGCGGCGGTGTGGAAGCGGCCTGATAAAGATCTTCACGCTGTCGCTCACCAGACGAAGCTGGTCGAATCTGTCAAATATCCCTCGCGAAGGCGGCTGTATCATAGCGGTCAATCATGTATCGGAGTTCGACCCCTTGGTGGTATGGCACTGCTTGAGGGATGCCGGACGCTGGCCGCGTTTTCTCACCAAGGCGAGCCTGCTCGAAGCCCCGATTCTGGGACCGTTCCTCTATCTGGTGGGGTGCATACCCGTATACCGGGGCACCGCTGACGCGGCCTCGGTGCTGGATGCCGCGGCGGATGCCGTCCAGGCGGGGGACTGCGTCGTCATCTACCCCGAGGGAACCACGCCCAAGGAAGGCGATCTGTGGCCACGACGGGGAAAGACCGGTGTCGCGCGACTGTTCCTGGCCACGGCGGCACCGGTGGTGCCCCTCGTGACCTGGGGCCCGCAGAACGTGTTAGACCCGCGCACCCGCAAGTGGCACTTGCGCTCACGGACGTCGGTGACCGCCGTGGCAGGTCGCCCGATAGACCTTTCGAGATGGGCCGACACGGAGCCGACCGCCACCAACCTCAACGCGATCACCGAGCAGGTCATGGCGGCTTTGCACGTCTTGCTGGCCGAACTGCGGGATACCGCGGATCAGTGAGTCTTTGACGCATGTGCGCCGTTCGGCTACACGGCCGTGCGTGCAGCAGTTGTGCGGGGCCGGCGCCCGCGCCGTTTGTCCAGGTGCGCTTCCCGCTGGTCCTCGTGGAGGGAGGTAAGCGTGGTGACCAGCGTGTCCCACTCCTGGGCCGGGAGCGGGTGTGTCACCCGGACCCCTGTCTGCAAGTCCTGCGCGAGGGTGCCACACCAGCGCCGACTCGGCCAGTTCTATCCCTGCCACGGCGAACAGCTCCCGCGCATCGGCCGGGCTGAGCCACCTCGCGGCCGGGAACGCGGCGGCGGCCTGGCGGGTCCTCAGGAATCTCGTCACGGTAAAGCCGAGCGAGGCCGCGCAGCGCGCTTACGTGGACCTGGTACAGGCGGCATTGGCCGCTGACGAGTTGCGCGCCGCACTCCGGCTGCTGGCGGCCGGACCGCAACTCGTCTCCCCCACCGCGCCGATGACGACGGCCCGGGTCTGGCACGCCCGCGGGCTCTGGGCCGCCTAGTGCCAGAGGGCCGGGCCGGTGTCATGTCGCCATCCGTCGAGTCCGTTCGACAGCGAGGGAGGCCGTCGGGACAGGTGTGACGATCTTCAGGTACCGGCGTACGTCTTGTAGCGGGCCGTGATCTCCAGCGCCAAGACGGCAACGGTGATCAGCACCATGAGCAGGGCCGCCTGCGGTTGGCCGGAGATGTCGCCGGTCCGACCGCAGGCCTCCCAGCACCGCAGCTCGTCCACGTAACGGTCCGTCCCCGGCGCCGCGGGAATGAACGGTGCCACCAGCTCCATGCTCCCCAACCCGCCCTCCGCCACTTCCCCGTCCAGTCCCGTGAAGCGGATCCGGCGGATCTAGAGGTCGTAGACGACCGTCACCGGCGCATGGTCGGACCACCGCTCCCCGTGCGTCGCCGCCCGCTCCACGAACCCCTTCACTGCCTTGCCCGCGAGCCCCGGCGTGGAGACGTGGTAGTCGATGCGCCATCCGCTGTCGTTGTCGAAGGCGCGCCCGCGGTACGACCACCACGAGTACGGCCCCTCGACGTCCGGATGCAGGGCACGCACGACATCGACGTACCCGCCGTCGCCCGCGTCCAGGACCTGCCCCAGCCACTGCCGCTCCTCGGGCAGGAAGCCGGAGTTCTTCTTGTTGGCGCGCCAGTTCTTGAGGTCGGCCTCCTGGTGGGCGATGTTCCAGTCGCCGCAGACGACGACCTCGCGCCCGTCGGCGGCGGCGCGCTCGCGCAGCTCCTTCAGGTAGGCGAGGAACTCGTCCATGAACCGGATCTTCTCGTCCTGCCGTTCGGTCCCGACCTCGCCGGAGGGCAGGTAGAGGCTTGCGACGGTGACGCCGGGGAGGTCGGCCTCGACGTACCGCCCGCTGGAGTCGAACTCCTCGGACCCGAACCCGACCTGCACGCGATCGGGCTCACGCCGGGTGTACAGGGAGACTCCCGCGCGCCCCTTGGCGGCCGCGGGCGCGTGCACGACGTGCCACCCCTCGGGCGTCCGCACCTCCTCGGGCAGCTGCCCGGGCTCGGCCCGTACCTCCTGAAGGCAGAGCACGTCCGCGGAGGTCTCCGAGAGCCACTCCACGAAACCCTTCTTCGCGGCGGCCCGAAGCCCGTTCACATTCACCGAGGTAACAGTCAGCACCCAGGCACGATACTTAATCTGTTCCACTCAGCGAGTGCATAGATGTACGATTTTCCGCATGAGTATCCGCCTGGTCCCGTACGACCACCCCGACGCCGTCAAGCTCAACGACCAGGTGCAGGCCGAATACGCCGAGCGCTACGGCGATGGGGGCGATTCCACACCGCTCGACGCGTCGATGTTCAGGCCGCCGCTCGGTCTGTACCTCCTCGCGTACGACGAGCAGGGCAGCCCGATAGCGTCCGGCGGCTGGCGCAGCCAGGACGAGAACGACGAGGGGTACGCGGACGGCGACGCCGAGCTCAAGCGCATGTACGTGGTCCCGCAGGCCCGCGGTCTCGGCCTCGCCCGGCGCGTCCTGGCCGCCCTGGAGGAGGACGCCCGCGCGGCCGGCCGCACCCGCATGGTCCTGGAGACCGGCTCCAAGCAGCCCGAGGCGGTCGCCCTCTACCTCTCCAGCGGCTACGAGCCGTGCGCCAAGTTCGGCTACTACCGCTTTCACGAGCTGAGCCTCTGCTACGCCAAGCCGCTGACCGTGCGGTAAGAACAACAACCGAGCCGAACAGGCAAGAACCCCGCCGGATTGAATCCGACGGGGTTCTGAATTGCAGTGGACCTGAGGGGATTCGAACCCCTGGCCCCCTCGATGCGAACGAGGTGCGCTACCGGACTGCGCCACAGGCCCTTGCAACGAGTGAAACTCTAGCATCCCCGTCTGGGTGCTTGGAAATCCGTTCCTGGCTGGTCAGCAGGGGGCTCCCGAGTGCGGCTCTCGGCTTCGCGGTCACTCGTTGGCCGCGCGCGGCCGTTCGCCGTCCTCGTACTGGTCGAACAGCGGGGTGCGACCGCGCTCGCGGGCGCGCCGGGCGGACGCGGCGCGCCGGGCGTCACTGCGGCCGTCGTCGACAGCCTCGGCCGAGTCGGCCGACTCGGCGGCTTCGGGCTCCTCATCGGCGGCGGGCTCCTCGTCGCACGGCTCAACGGCGCTGGAGCGCGCCGAGCTCCACGCGTCCGGCGCCCCCAGGTCGACGCTGGACGTGGCCCGGGGCGCGACCGGCGCGGTCACGTACGTCGGGAGCGGAACCGGCACCGGGTCCCAGCTGTCACCCCGGCCGGGGCCCCGCTGGCGCTCGCGCTGCTGGTCGACCCACTCGGCGTGGTCGGTCTGCTCGACGAGGGCGCGACGGTCGGCCGCGAGCGCGGACAGACCGGGGTCGGCCTCCGGCTCGGGGCTGTCGTCCGGCTCGTCGGCGCCGGGGTCGATAGTGGGCCGCCGGCGCGGCTGCCGCTCCCGCAGCCGCTGCGCCGCGGCCTCGGCCCGGCGCCGGTCCATGGTGTACGTGAAACGCCGCCGCTCCTGGGCGCGCAGGTACACGATGTACGCGCTCAGCATCACGGCGGGCACACCGGGCGCCCACAGGAACGCGAGTCCCCCGACGGCCGCCACGATCGCGCCGAGCGTGAAGGCCAGGAAGAGCATCACGGTCGTACGCCGCCGACGCGCGAGCACCTTCGAGCGCCGGGCGCGCTCCGCGGCCTCCGCCGCGGAAGCCCGGCGGGCGGCTGAAACCTGCGCGCCCGCGGACTTGGCCGGGCCCGACGCCGACGCCGACCCCGACGCCGACGGTTTGGGCGCGGGTTTGGCCGACTGCTGCGGCACCGGCCTACCGGCTGCCGGGGCGCTCTGCCGGGCGGCGGGCTGCGGGGCCTGCTGCTGCTCCGGCTGGGCTTGGGACGGGAGTTGGGCTTTGGCCTGCTGCCGGGCCGGAGGCATGGCGAAGGCCCGGACGTCCACCGAATCGGTGGCGCCGTCCGGATCGGCGCTGGGCTCCCCCTCTTCGGCGGAGCGCGCCCGCAGGTCCCTGGCGTACCGGCGCTCCATACCCGCCCGTCCGGACAGCAGCCGGATGGCGGTGCTGAAGCGTTCCGTCGGACGGGCTTCGTTCAGCTCGTCCTGCCTACGGAGCCACATCGGCACCAAGTAGGCGGCCCAGGCCCCGACGATGACTGCGTAGATGAGGCCGCTGCTGCTCACGCCTCACACGGTAGAGGGGTTTGCGTGAGGCCATCTGCCAATTGGGCCGGTGTGTCGCACGATCCGGCTGATATTTCGAGCTTTTTTTGTGCCCGATGTGATCAGCAGGCCATCGGGAGCGCCGATTTAATGCCTCGAGACGGTCGCAGGGCGATCAAATTCGAACACCTATTTCATTTATTGGCGTTGCCCGGCCTGCTCTGGTTCTGGGAGGCCTGCTGCTTCTGTGAGGCCTGCTCCGATCGTGCCCGCCGCCAGCGACCCAGCAACCCCTCCGGCACCTCTTCCGCTGTCAGCGTGAAGACGAGATGGTCGCGCCAGGCCCCGTCGATGTGCAGATAGCGGGGCCGCAGCCCTTCCTCACGGAATCCGAGTTTCTCCACGACGCGGCGGCTCGGCCCGTTCTCCGGGCGAATGCAGACTTCGAGGCGGTGCAGTCCGACCGTGCGGAAGCAGTGGTCGGTCGCCAGCGCCACGGCCGTCGGCATCACGCCGCGCCCCGCCACCGCCTGGTCCACCCAGTAGCCGATATGCCCGGAGCACATCGATCCCCAGGTGATCCCGGCGACGGTCAGCTGGCCGACCAGACGGCCCTGGTACTCGATCACGAAGGGCAGCATCCGGCCCGCGTTGGCCTCGGCACGCAGATGCCGGACCATCTGGCGGTAGGTCGGCCGGTGCGCGATCGGGCCGCTGGGGGTGGGCGGCGGGATCGTCGCCTCCCACGGCCGCAGCCAGTCCCGGTTGCGCCGGTTCACCTCGCGCCAGGCCCGCTGGTCGCGCACCTTTATCGGCCGGAGGACGACATCGCCGTCCACCAGCTCGACGGGCCAGGATGGGCTGTTCAGCTCGCACCCCCACTGCCGCTGGGTCTGGGGTGGTCGCCGCCGCGGAGCTGATCGACGGCGTGGATCAGGAGGGGCTCCAGGACGGCCAGACCGTCCTTCACCCCGCCGGTGGAACCCGGCAGGTTGACGATCAGCGTCCGTCCCGCGACCCCGGCGAGCCCCCGGGACAGCGCCGCCGTCGGCACCTTCTCTCTTCCGAACGCCCTGATGGCCTCGGGAATGCCCGGCACCTCGTGATCGAGTACGCGCCGGGTCGCCTCGGGCGTCCGGTCGGTGGGCGAGATCCCCGTACCGCCCGTCGTCACGATCACGTCGTACCCGGCGTCGACGCCCGCGCGCAGCACCGCCTCCACAGGGTCGCCGTCCGGCACGACCCGGGGCCCTTCGACCTCGAAGCCGTACGACGTCAGCCCCTCCGCGATCAAGGGACCGCCCTTGTCCTCGTAGACCCCCGCGGCGGCTCTGTTCGACGCGGTGACCACGAGCGCGCGGTATGACGGTGCCGTCATGACCGGCTCCAGTCGCCCGACTTCCCGCCGGTCTTCTCTTCCACCCTCACATCCGTGATGACCGCCCCCTTGTCGACCGCCTTGACCATGTCGATCACGGTGAGGGCCGCCACGCTGACCGCTGTGAGGGCCTCCATCTCGACGCCCGTACGGTCGGTGGTCTTCACGGTGGCGATGATCTCGACGGCGTCGTCCGCGACCGACAGATCAAGCTTGACACCCGACACCGACAACGGGTGGCACAGCGGGATCAGATCCGGGGTGCGCTTGGCGCCCATGATGCCCGCGATGCGCGCGGTGGCCAGGGCGTCGCCCTTGGGGACCCCCTCGCCGCGCAGCAGCTCGACCACACGGGGGGAGACCAGGACGCGGCCGCTGGCGCGGGCGGTGCGCGCGGTCACGTCCTTCCCGGAGACGTCGACCATACGGGCGGCGCCCGCCTCGTCGATGTGGGTCAGTCGGTCCTGCGTACTCATATCTGCGCGGCGCTCCAGGTCGGGCCTCTTGTGCGCGACACGGTACCTCCAACCGGGTGCGTCCAGCGGGGCAGGACCCTCCTGGCCTCCGGCCGCTCAGCCGAGCAGGACCACCTCGACCTCGGTGCCGGGCTCGACGGAGGTGACGTCCTCGGGGACGACGATCAGTGCGTCGGCCTGGGCGAGGGCCGCGACCAGGTGCGATCCGGCGCCGCCGACCGGGGTCACCTTTCCGTCGGCGTACCGCCCCCTCAGGAACTGCCGGCGGCCATCGGGCGAGGTCAGCGCCTTCTCCGTCTCCAGGGTCGCCCTGGTGGTGGGGCGGTGGACGTCGTCCAGGCCCATCAGGGTGCGGATCGCGGGGCGGACGAACAGCTCGAAGGAGACGTACGACGACACGGGGTTGCCCGGGAGGGCGAGCAGCGGGGTGTGCTCGGGGCCGATGGAGCCGAAGCCCTGGGGCTTGCCGGGCTGCATGGCGAGCTTGCGGAAATCGATGCCGCTGCCCGCCTCGTCCTCGTCTCCCACGGAGGAGAGGGCTTCCTTGACGACGTCATAGGCGCCGACGCTCACGCCGCCCGTCGTGACCACCAGGTCCGCGCGGACGAGCTGGTCCTCGATGGTGGAGCGGAGCGTCTCGGCGTCGTCGGCGACCGCGCCCACCCGGTAGGCGATGGCCCCGGCGTCGCGGGCGGCGGCGCACAGGGCGAAGCTGTTGGAGTCGTAGATCTGGCCGGTGCCCAACGCCTCGTCGGGCTGGACGAGTTCGCTGCCGGTGGACAGGACGACCACGCGCGGGCGCGGGCGCACGCGTACGGTGCCGCGGCCGATCGCGGCGAGCAGGCCGATCTGCGGCGGGCCGAGAATCGTGCCGGCGTCGAGGGCGCGGTCGCCGGCCTTCACATCGCTGCCCTTCGCGCGCACATGCGCGCGTGCCTCGGCCGGGCGGTGGACCCGCACCTGGCCGGAGGCGCCCTCGGGGGCGGCGCTGTGGGCGCGCATCCCGGAGACCGGGCCCTCCCCCAGACCGCCGTCGGTCCACTCCACCGGGACGACCGCCTCGGCGCCGGGCGGCAGCGGGGCACCGGTCATGATGCGGGCGGCCTGGCCGGGGCCCACATGGGGCTGCTCGCCCTGGCCGGCCGCGACATCGCCGACGACCGTCAGGACCGCCGGATACTCCTCGCTCGCGCCCGCGACATCGGCGACCCGGACCGCGTACCCGTCCATCGAGCTGTTGTCGAACGGCGGCAGGGAGACCGGCACCGTGACGTCCTCGACCAGGACGCAGCCCTGGGCGTCGAGGAGTTGCAGCTCGATGGGTTCGAGGGGGCGGACGGTCGCGAGGATGTCCTCCAGGTGCTCGGTCACCGACCAGAGGTGGTCCTGGCTGGTGACGCGGGTCGCGGCGCTGCTCAAGTTCCTACATCTCCTCGGCTACGTAACTGCGAAGCCAGGTCCGGAAGTCCGGGCCCAGGTCTTCACGTTCGCATGCGAGTCTGACAATGGCACGCAGGTAGTCGCCGCGATCGCCGGTGTCATAGCGGCGGCCCTTGAAGACGACGCCGTGTACGGGGCCGCCGACCTTCTCGTCCTGGGCGAGCTGCTGGAGGGCGTCGGTGAGCTGGATCTCACCGCCGCGGCCCGGCTCGGTCTTGCGAAGTATCTCGAAGATGTGCGGGTCGAGGACATAGCGCCCGATGATCGCGTAGTTGCTGGGCGCGTCCGTCGGGTCCGGCTTCTCGACCAGGCCCGTCACCCTGACCAGGTCGCCCTCGTCGGTGGTCTCGACGGCCGCGCACCCGTAGAGGTGGATCTGCTCGGGCGCGACCTCCATGAGCGCGATGACGCTGCCGCCGTGCTGCTCCTGGACCTCGACCATGCGGGCGAGGAGGGGGTCGCGCGGGTCGATCAGGTCGTCGCCGAGGAGCACGGCGAAGGGCTCGTGGCCGACGTGCGGAGCCGCACACAGCACGGCGTGGCCGAGGCCCTTGGGGTCGCCCTGACGCACGTAGTGCATGGTGGCGAGGTCGCTGGACTCCTGGACCTTGGCGAGCCGGTCGGCGTCTCCCTTCTTCTGAAGGGCGGACTCCAGCTCATAATTGCGGTCGAAGTGGTCCTCGAGGGGGCGCTTGTTGCGGCCGGTGATCATCAGGACGTCGTCGAGACCCGCCGACACGGCCTCTTCGACCACGTACTGGATCGCCGGCTTGTCGACGACCGGCAGCATCTCCTTGGGAGTGGCTTTGGTGGCCGGCAGGAACCGGGTGCCGAGGCCTGCTGCGGGGATGACAGCCTTGCTGATCCTGGGGTGCGACTCAGTCATGCCCGTAACCATATCCGGTGGCTATGAGCGCAATCTGTTGCTCCACCTTAATTAACTCTCATATGAGCGCATAAGAAAGGGTACGGAAGCGATCCGTGAGTCACCTCGGACGTGAAGCAGAGCCTGACAAGCGAATGTTGCGGCGAGGATTCCTCGCGGTGAGAAGCAGGTTGACACCCTATGACCTGCGGGAAACCGCGGCCTCCCTCGCCGTGCGCGCGCTGGAGCTGCCGGAGCTGGCGCAGGCGCGCACGGTGGCGGCGTACGTCTCCATGGGGAGCGAGCCGGGCACCCTCGCGCTCCTGGACGTGCTCCACGCGCGCGGGGTGCGCGTGCTGCTGCCGGTCCTCATGGCGGACAACGACCTGGACTGGGGCGCGTACGCCGGAGCGGGCTCCCTCGCAGAGGTCCAACACGGCGGCAGGATGGCTCTCTTGGAGCCTGCGGGCGAGCGCCTCGGCCCCGAGGCCGTCCGGGAGGCCGACGCCGTCCTGCTGCCCGGTCTGGCGGTGGACCGGCGCGGGATGCGCCTGGGGCGCGGCGGCGGCTCGTACGACCGCGTACTGGCCCGTCTTGAGCGCGCGGGGGCCGATCCCGCGCTGGTGGTGCTCCTGTACGACGCGGAGGTCGTCGAGCACGTCCCGGAAGAGCCGCACGACCGTCCGGTCCATGCGGTGGTGACGCCGTCGGGTGTACGCCGCTTCCGCTGAGCGCGCCAACGAATACGTGGGGGCGCCAACAGATGCGAAAGTGCGCCAATAGACATGAAAGGTCACCAATCGGACGTGAGAAGGCCCTCCACGCACGCGTGGAGGGCCCTTTCGCTTACCGCCGTCAGCGGGTCACGGCTTGAGCACCAGTGTGTCGCTCGTGCTCTTGTCGACCGCCTTGCCGGAGAAGGACCACGGCAGCAGTTCGCCCTTGGCCCACTTGTCCGTCTGGTCGGTGTAGTGGGCGCTGAACGCATGGCCGGAAGCGCCGGAGAGGTTGATCCACTTGGACTTGTCGAAGTCGCCGAGGTTGACCACCATCCGCATGGACGGCACCCAGACCACGCCGTAGCCGCCCGCGGCGTTCCAGCCGGTCGCATTGACCGTCGCCTCACCGCCGCTGATCTTCCAGGGACCGCGGTTGAGCATGTACTCCAGGACGCCGGGACCGTCGGTGCCCAGGGTCTGGTTCTTCAGGAACAGGCGGTGCAGCCGGCCCCAGCTCCAGGTGTCCATGTCCTTGCCGAGCTTGGCGGTCAGCTCCCAGCGGGCGTCCTTCATGGCCCGCGCGAAGAGCTCGTCACGGGTGTTGGCGGCCTTGTCGAGGCGCGTCTTGGGCGCCTTCCACCAGTCGTTGTTCTGGTCGTCGATGATCTTGCGGACCACCTCGAACCAGCGGTCGCCGCCGTCCGGCTGCGCCTGGTCCGCCTCGCGCTCACCGCACTCGCGGACCGCCTGGTTCTCGTCCGCCGGGCCCGTGGTGTCGACCGGGTCGACGTACAGGCACTGCCCCTTGACCCGCAGCTCCTTGGGCAGCTTGTTGCCGAAGGCGAGCTTGAGGATGTTGCGCCAGGTCGCGTTGAAGTACGCGGCCGCCGCGGAGTCGGCGTCCTGGGTGTAGTCCCAGCCCTCCAGGAGCTTCTGCGCGTCACGGACGTTCTTGTCGGCGACGTCGATCTTGAGCAGCTTGGGCACGATCAGCTTGGCGATCTCGCTGCTGTCGTCCAGCTGCATCTGGCGCATGTCGTCGGTCGAGATCTTGCCACCGTCGATCTTCGTCTTGATCAGATCGGTGATCCGCTGGCTGCGGGTGCCGTAGCCCCAGTCCGTGGTGAGCGTGTAGGGGTACTTGTCCTTGTCGACGACGGCCTGGTTGGCGGTGACGATGTAGCCGCGCTTCGGGTCGTACTCGTAGGGCAGCTCGGACTGCTTGATGTAGCCGGTCCACCTGTACTTGGGGTCCCAGCCGGGCGACGGGAGCGAGCCGTCGTCGCCCTTGGCCCGGGTCGGGATCTTGCCGGGCAGCTGGTAGCCGATGTGGTTGTCGGTGTCGGCGTAGATCAGGTTCTGCGAGGGCACGTCGAAGGACGCGGCCGCCTTGCGGAACCCGGTCCAGTTCGACGCCTTGTCCAGCTCGAAGACGGCGTCCAGGGAGTTGCCCGGGTCCAGGGCGGTCCAGCGCAGCGCGATGGCGTAGCCGTCGCCGCGGTCGGGCGCCCCGCTGTCGACGGTGGCCTTCTTGCCGACCTTGACCAGTTCGTCGTCGCGGTCGGAGAGCAGCGGCATCCCGTCGTCGGTCTCCCGGACGACGATCGTCTTGCTGGCGCCGCCCGCGACCTTGATCGTTTCCTTGCGGGTCGTGAAGGGCAGCACCTTGCCGTCGTACTCGTAGCCCTCGCCGGTGATCTTCTCCAGGTAGAGGTCGGTAACGTCCACCCCGGAGTTGGTCATGCCCCAGGCGATGTCCTGGTTATGACCTATGACCACGCCGGGCATGCCCGCGAAGGTGTAGCCGGAGACGTCGTACTGGCACTTGCTGGAGACGCTCGTGCAGTGCAGGCCCATCTGGTACCAGACCGAGGGCAGCGAGGCGGACAGGTGCGGGTCGTTGGCCAGCAGCGGCTTGCCGGTGATGGTGTGGTCGCCCGAGACGACCCAGGAGTTCGAGCCGATGCCGTTGCCGTTCACGCCGACGGCCGTGGGCACGTTGTCGAGGACGTTGTAGAGCTTGGAGAGCTGGCTCTGCAGGCCACCCGGAGCGATGGTGTTTCCCGCCAGCCCGGTGCCCGACGTGGACCGCGTCGCGGAACCCGACGTCGTGCTGCTGCCCTGGACGTACGACCCCGTGACGCTGTCGTACCGGCCTTCCTGGGTGATCGTCTTGTTCCGGCTGTACGGGTACTCGGGGTACAGGTCGGCGATCTGCTTCGGGCCGAGGCGGCTGGTCATCAGGGACCGGTCGATCTCCTCCTGCATGTTGCCGCGCAGGTCCCAGGCCATCGCCTTCAGCCACGCGATGGAGTCGACCGGGGTCCACTCCTGGGGCTTGTAGTCGTTGGTGAAGCCAAGGGCCGCGTACTCCAGGGAGATGTCCTTGCCGTCCTTGCCCTTCAGGTAGGCATTGACTCCCTTGGCGTACGCCTGGAGGTACTTCTTCGTGGAGGCCGACAGCTTCTTGTCGTACTCCTGCTCGGCGACCCGGTCCCAGCCCAGTGTGCGCAGGAATTCGTCGTTCTTGACCTGGCTCTTGCCGAACATCTCGGACAGCCGGCCCGAGGTCATGTGACGGCGTACGTCCATCTCGTAGAACCGGTCCTGCGCCTGGACATAGCCCTGCGCCATGAACAGGTCCTCGTCGGACGAGGCATATACCTGCGGGATCCCGTAACCGTCCCGCTTGACGTCCACGGGCCCCGACAGTCCGTCGAGCGTGAGGGAGCCCTTGGTCTGCGGGAAGGAGGCACGAACGGTGCTGACGCCCCAGTACCCGCCGAAGGCCACGCCTCCGATGACGGCCAGAACCAGGATGATCAGGACCAGTCGGGCTTTGCGCCCCTTCTTCCTGCCGGACTTGCCCGGCTTCTGGCCGGAAGAGGCGGTGGTGTTCGGGGGCATCGCTGTCCTTGCTGTCCTAACGCGAGCGGCAGGCGGTCCTGGAGTGCTGGAGCAACCATAGGCGCAGGGCCCGGCGCGCCTTGACGCGGAGTCGGGTACCAGGGCGGACGAGCGTTCGGTCTCGGCCCCTGGAGCGTCAAGAAAGGGTCAAGAGTTAGGTAAGGTAACGAAGTACTTGGACTGATGTACCGACTTCGGGTGTTCGGATCCACGTGCACGGACCGACGCGTTCGCACCGTCTCGGCGCGTTCGCATCGACGTGTTCGAATCCAGTGCCCGGATTGGCGTGAAGGGAACGGCCGCTGACTGTCCACCACCTCAACCAGCTCCTGCTCGTCTGCTCGCTCGTTCTGCTCGTCGCCGTGGCAGCGGTTCGTATCTCCTCGCGCAGCGGGCTCCCCAGCCTGCTCGTCTACCTGGGCATCGGCATCGCCATGGGCCAGGACGGGATCGGCAACATCCACTTCAACAACGCCGAGCTGACCCAGGTCATCGGATACGCGGCCCTGGTCGTGATCCTGGCCGAGGGCGGCCTCGGCACGAAGTGGAAGGAGATCAAGCCGGCGCTGCCCGCGGCCACCTCGCTGGCGCTGGTCGGCATCGCGGTGAGCGTCGGGGTGACGGCCATGGGCGCCCACTATCTGATCGGCCTGGAATGGCGGCAGGCGCTCATCATCGGCGCGGTGGTGTCCTCGACGGACGCGGCCGCGGTCTTCTCGGTGCTGCGGAAAGTGCCCCTGCCCGCGCGCGTGACGGGCGTCCTGGAGGCCGAGTCGGGCTTCAACGACGCCCCGGTGGTCATCCTCGTCGTCGCCTTCAGCAAGGCGGGCCCCGTGGAGCACTGGTACGTGCTGCTGGGCGAGATAACCCTGGAGCTGGCCATCGGCGCGGCCATCGGCCTCGCGGTGGGCTGGCTGGGCGCCTACGGACTGCGGCACGTGGCGCTCCCCGCCTCCGGCCTCTACCCGATCGCGGTGATGGCGATCGCGGTCACGGCGTACGCGGCCGGCGCGCTCGCCCACGGCAGCGGCTTCCTCGCCGTGTACCTCGCGTCGATGATGCTCGGCAACGCCAAGCTGCCGCACTGGCCCGCCACCCGCGGCTTCGCCGACGGACTCGGCTGGATCGCCCAGATCGGCATGTTCGTCCTGCTCGGCCTGCTGGTCACCCCGCATGAGATGGGCGACGACATCTGGCCGGCCCTCGTCATCGGCCTGGTGCTCACCATGGTCGCGCGGCCGCTGAGCGTCATGGTCGGCCTGCTGCCCTTCCGCGTGCCCTGGCAGGAGCAGACGCTGATGTCCTGGGCGGGCCTGCGCGGCGCCGTGCCCATCATCCTGGCGACCATCCCGATGGTGAGCGGCATCCCCGAAAGCCGCCGGATCTTCAACATCGTCTTCGTCCTGGTCGTCGTCTACACCCTCATCCAGGGGCCCACACTGCCCTGGCTGGCCCGCAAGCTGCGGCTGGGCGAGTCCGAAGGGCCCGCCGACCTGGGAATCGAGTCGGCGCCCCTGGAGCGACTGCGCGGCCATCTGCTGTCCGTCGCGATCCCGGAGGGCTCGCGCATGCACGGCGTCGAGGTGGCCGAGCTACGACTGCCCGCGGGCGCCGCCGTCACCCTCGTCGTGCGCGACGGGACGTCCTTCGTGCCCCTGCCCGCGACCGTCCTGCGACGCGGCGACGAACTGCTCGTGGTGGCCACCGACCCGGTCCGGGACGCGACCGAACGGCGGCTGCGCGCGGTGGGCCAGGGCGGCAAGCTGGCGAGCTGGCTGGGGCTCGCGGGCAACGGTGCCGGACACCACTCGGGACATTCCCGACAGTAAACAAACGGGACATTAAGGGGCGATGTGCATTCGCAGGCGAACGCCGCCATGGTGCTCACTTTCACAGGCACCGGAACCCCCACCCCCTGTACGATGAAGGCACACCTTGATCGAACCAACTCTGCCTGAAGCAGAGCTGGCGCGACCGTATGGCGGTCGCGGTGCCCCCGCAGGGGGCGGCGCGGCATCTACCGCAGTTCCGCGCAAGAGGACAGCTCTCGGCGCCCCCCGCAGGGCGAGTGAGCCAAAGGGGTGCGACGGTGTCGAGAGGTCGAGCGCGCGGAGGCCCGAAGGGCTGAGCACGGTCGGCCTCTCGACACCGGCTGCAGCACCCCGGAGGCGAACCGCCCGACAAAAGGGGCCGCGCTACCAGGCGGCAGAAAGGCACGGGCCGTGGCATCCACGGTCACCTCCCGCCCGGGGTACGGACAGCTGCTGCGCACCCGCGGCGCCTGGACGTTCCTGCTTCCCGGCTTCGCCGCACGCCAGCCGTTCGCGATGCTGACCATCTCCCTCGTGCTCCTCGTCCAGCACACCACCGGCTCGTACGGGGCCGCGGGTGCCGTCGCCGCCGCCACCGGCGTCTCCATGGCGCTGTTCGCGCCCTTCACCGGCCGTCTCGCCGACCGCCACGGGCAGCGGGCCGTCCTGCTGCCCGGCGTCCTGGTGCACGCCCTGTCCGGCTTCTCCTTGACGGCGCTCGCACTGATGGGCGCCCCCTTGTGGGCCCTTTTCGCCGCCGCCGTGCCGACCGGCGCCTCCGTGCCGCAGGTCGGGCCCATGGTGCGCGCCCGCTGGGGCGTGAAACTGCAGGACTCTCCCCTGATGACCACCGCGGCGGCCTTCGAGTCCGTCACGGACGAGCTGACCTTCGTGTTCGGCCCGCTGCTCGCCACCGCGCTGTGCACCGCCGTGCACCCGGCCGCGGGCCTGCTGACCGAGGCCGGTCTGACCCTGATCGGCGGTCTCCTCTTCGCCGCACAGAAGAGCACCCAGCCCGCTGTCGCTCCCGCCGGGCACGCGCGCGTGCAGCACGGTTCCGCGCTGCGGGTCCCCGGAGTGCGCGTGCTGATCATGACCTTCCTGGGCATCGGCTCCGTCTTCGGCGGCATGCAGGTCTCGCTCGCCGCGTTCAGCGAGTCGATCGGCGAGCCCGGTCTGAACGGCGTCCTGTACGGCGTCTTCGCCGCGGGCAACATGCTCTCCGGCGTCGTCTGCGGCGCCATCGCCTGGAAGGTGGCCCCGCAGCGACGGCTCGTCGTCGGGTACGCCGCCCTGGCGCTCACCGCGTCCGGGCTGTGGGCCGCCCACTCCGTGGCCGTGCTCGCCGGGATCGGCCTCCTGGTCGGCATGTGCATCGCTCCGGCCCTGATCGCCGGCTACACGCTGGTCGAGGGCCTGGTGCCGGCGGGCGCCCGCACGGAGGCCTTCACCTGGCTGACCGGAGCCGTCGCACTCGGCCAGGCGGCGGCCGTCACGGTCGCCGGACAGCTGGAGGACCGCCTGTGGGACGGCGCCGGATTCCTGGTGCCGATGGCCGGTACGGCACTGGCACTGGTGACTCTGGTGACCCTGCGCTCACGGCTGGCCACGCGGCCCGCCGGACGCACCGTCGCACGTGGCGTCGGTCACCGAGTGCCGGTGACAGTGGACTGATCTCGCGGAATACGTCAGTATGGATCGTCGTTAGCACTCACTGAGTGAGAGTGCCAGGAGGAAGACAAGTGCCGACCTACCAGTACCAGTGCACCGAGTGTGGCGAGGGCCTCGAGGCGGTGCAGAAGTTCACCGACGATGCCCTGACCGAGTGCCCCAACTGCGGTGGCCGCCTGAAGAAGGTGTTCTCGGCCGTCGGCATTGTCTTCAAGGGCTCCGGCTTCTACCGCAACGACAGCCGCGGCTCGTCGTCGAGCAGCTCGGCGGCGTCCAAGCCGTCGGCTTCTTCGACGTCCTCGTCGTCGTCTTCGTCGTCGTCGTCGAGCTCGTCGTCCTCGTCGGACTCGAAGTCGTCGGGCAGCGGCTCGTCGAGCAGCAGCTCGGCCGCGTAGAGCCCGAGCAGCGGCTCGGCCGGGCGAAGCTCGAGCAGCAGCCAGGCCGCGCAAGGATTTCTCGCGGGGACCCTGCCGTCGTACGACGGCAGGGCCTCCGGCGTTTTCGGGGCCGGGTGAGGGCCTGTCCTTTGGATGGATCAGGTCGCTTCAGGAAACGGCGCCTGATCGGTCCCTCGGCCCAGGCCTGATCCAAAAGACAGGCCCTCACCGCCCGCTAATGTGCTCGTCATGGCGAACGCAGAGATCGGTGTCATCGGCGGCTCGGGCTTCTACTCCTTCCTCGACGACGTGACCGAGATACAGGTCGACACCCCTTACGGACCCCCCAGCGACTCCCTGTTCCTCGGCGAGATCGCCGGGCGCCGGGTCGCTTTCCTTCCCCGCCACGGCCGCGGCCACCATCTGCCGCCGCACCGCATCAACTACCGGGCCAACCTGTGGGCACTGCGCTCCCTCGGCGCCCGCCAGATCCTCGGGCCCTGCGCGGTGGGCGGACTGCGACCCGAGTACGGGCCGGGAACGCTGCTCGTGCCGGACCAGTTGGTCGACCGTACGAAGGCGCGGACGCAGACGTTCTTCGACGGACTGCCGCTGCCGGACGGCACGGTGCCGAACGTGGTGCACGTGTCGCTGGCCGACCCCTACTGCCCCGTCGGCCGCAAGGCCGCCCTTGAGGCGGCGCGCGGCCGGGACTGGGAGCCGGTGGACGGTGGCACGCTCGTGGTGATAGAGGGGCCCCGTTTCTCTACCCGCGCCGAGTCGCTGTGGCACCAGGCGCAGGGCTGGTCCGTGGTGGGCATGACCGGCCATCCCGAAGCCGCGCTCGCCCGTGAACTCGAACTCTGCTACACCTCGTTGACCCTGGTCACCGACCTCGACGCGGGCGCGGAGGCCGGCGAGGGCGTCTCGCACGACGACGTGCTGAAGGTGTTCGCGGCGAACGTGGACCGGCTGCGGGATGTGCTGTTCGACGTGGTGGCGGCGCTGCCGGGGAACGGGACGCGGGACTGTCTGTGCACGACGGCGCTGGGCGGCATGGACCCGGGGTTCGAGCTGCCGTGACGGCCTGCCCGACGATCGCTTCCGAGAGGTGGAACCTCCGGTTCGGGTGAGGGAGTTGTCCACAACTCGTCGGTAGTCCACGGGCTCCAGCGGGATCCGCCGCGAGGCCGCATCGTGGGATCGCAAGCCGATCTCTCGTCGCAGGTGGTGGTCCCCGTGGCTCAACTGTCCCCTCTCACCGATCTCACCGATCTCACCGATCTCGTAGGTCCGCCCGGCGTGGACGCACCCGCGACCTGCGAGGTGCCGCAGTTCGCGCCCGTTCGCGTGCGCGGCGGGCGGTGTCGGCTGCGGCGCCTCGCCCGGCACCGGCGGCGGGCCGTGGCCGCGGGGCTCGCGGTCACGGCGGCGGCTCTCGTCGCGGCGGGCCCCCACGACGCGGAGCGAACGCGCGGCCATCCGGCGGCCACTTCCCCACCCGCGTCACCCACGTCGCCCACGTCGCCCACGTCCATGCGCGCCCCCTCTTCCACTTCCGTACGCGGCCGGAGCGCGGTCGAGATGGTGGCGGTGCCGGTGCGGATCGCCGACGCGGCCACGGTGCGGCTGCTCAGGCCGGGCGACCGGGTCGATGTGGTCGCGGCGGACGGCGGGAGCGAAGGGCGTGTGGTCGCGGCCGGGGCGCGGGTGACCGAGGTGCCGGACTTCGCCGCCACCGAGACCGGGGCGCTGGTGGTGCTCTCCGTGCCCCGGTCCACGGCGGCGCGGCTGGCCGGCGCGGGCACGACCGCACGGCTGGCGGTGACACTGTGCTGAGCGCCGCGCCGACTGCCGTCCTGGATATCGAATCGGTGTCAAGTCTCTCGATCAAGCTGCCGAATTGGACCAGCCGGGCACGCCCTGCCGTAGGTTGCGGAGCTGTTTGTTCCACAACTTGTACAGAGGGGCCTCTTGGTGAGCAAGAAGAAGCAACCCGGCGTCTGGGAAGGGTTCAAGACCTTTCTGATGCGGGGCAACGTCGTCGATCTGGCCGTCGCGGTGGTCGTCGGCGCGGCCTTCACCAACATCGTCAACTCGGTGGTGAAGGGCATCATCAACCCGCTGGTGGGTGCGATCGGCACGCAGAACCTCGACGGCTACAACTCCTGCCTCAAGGCGCCCTGCACCGGCAGCGGGGACACCGCGACGGGCGTCCGGATCCTGTGGGGCTCGGTGCTGGGTGCCACGCTCAGCTTCGTGATCACCGCGGCCGTCGTCTACTTCCTGATGGTCCTGCCGATGTCGAAGTTCCTCGCGCGGCAGGCGGACCGCCAGAAGGCGAAGGAGGGCACACAGGAGGTCATCGAGGTGTCCGAGCTGGAGGTACTGAAGGAGATCCGCGACGCCCTGCTGGCACAGCGCGGCTCGGGACACCGCCAGAACTAGCGACGGGGATCGGGGGCTCTCAGAGGTGGTGGGGCGGCTTCTCGTCGAGGAAGCGCTTCAGGTCCGCCGCGCTGTCACCGTCGCCACGGGACTGCTCGCCCCACCCCCGGTCCGTGTCGTCCGAGGACTGCTGGCTCAGCGGGTCGTCGAAGACCAGCGCCGACTTCGGAACGCGCGCTGCGGGGGCTTCGCGCGGCTCGGGTGCTTCACGCGGCTCGGGGGCGGTACTCATGCGTCCAGGGTACGACGAGGGGGTGGTGGCCCACCCCGGCACGGCCGGGACCGTGGGCCCTCAGCCCGGGCGGCCGGGACTCTCTTCTGAAGTCCTTGACCCTATGACGTCCAGTGCCGCTTCCGCATCCGCGCCGGCGCCCAGGGCGGCCCTGTTCGGGCCGCTGCACAGAATGACCGGCCGGAGACGGGAGGAGGCGCACCGGGTCTCCTCGCCGCCGCAGCTCCTGTTCGACCTGTGCTTCGTCGTGGCTTGCTGGTCATGCGTCCACCTTCCCGGGCGGCTGGGCGGTGCTGGCGGCGGGCATCGTGGCGGCGCTGACGGTGGCGGTCGGGGTGACCCTGACAGCGCGGATGGTCGCGCGGGGAGAGGTGGGGGCCGCGAAGGTGGAAACACTGGAGGCATGACAGTTGACGCTCTGACGGATGTCGCGGGGCTGCGCGTGGGACACGCGACGCGTACCGGTGACGGTTGGCTCACCGGCACCACGGTCGTACTCGCCCCGGAGGGCGGCGCCATCGCTGCCGTGGACGTGCGGGGCGGTGGGCCCGGCACCAAGGAGACCGACGCGCTGGACCCGCGCAACCTGGTCCAGAAGGTCGAGGCGGTCGTACTGACCGGCGGCAGCGCGTACGGGCTGGATTCCGCGTCCGGGGTGATGGCCTGGCTGGAGGAGCGGGGCCGCGGGGTGCGGGTGGGTCCCGATCCGGCGCACGTCGTGCCGGTCGTGCCCGCCGCCTGCGTCTTCGACCTGGGCCGCGGCGGCGACTTCCGAGCGAGGCCGGACGCGGCCATGGGCCGGGCCGCGGTCGAGGCGGCCGAGGCGAGCGAGCCGGCTGCCCGAGTGCCGGAGGGGTGCGTGGGCGCCGGGACCGGGGCGACGGTCGGGCGGATCAAGGGTGGGGTGGGGACGGCGAGCGTCGTGCTCGACTCGGGGATCACGGTGGCCGCGCTGGTGGTGGCCAACGCGGCGGGTTCGGCGGTGGATCCGGAAACGGGGGTGCTGTATGGGGAGTTGCTGGGGGGCGGCCGTGCGACATATCCCGCGCCCGAGGTCCACGAGGCGGCGCGGCGACGGCTCGCCGAGGCCGCCGCGAAGAACGCGCCTCCCCCGCTGAACACCACGCTCGCCGTCGTCGCCACCGACGCCGACCTCACCCGAGCGCAGGCCCACAAGCTCGCGGGCACCGCTCACGACGGCATCGCGCGCGCCGTACGCCCGGTCCACCTCCTGAACGACGGCGACACGGTCTTCGCCTTGGCCACGGGCGCCCGCCCCCTCGCCGCCGACAACCCCCTCGCCCTCAACGAGATCCTCGCGGCGGGCGCGGACCTGGTGACCCGGGCGATCGTCCGCGCGGTACGGGCAGCCGAGTCGGTGGACGGGCCGGGCGGGGTGTGGCCGTCGTACGGAGAGTTGTACGGGGGCGCCTGACCGGTGGTGAGCATGCTGCTTCCGCGTGTCCAGGAGAAGACCGAGTTGCCCGGACACCCTTCTCGCTCGTGACCTGCTCCGCCGACTCCGCGACTCCACGTCGGACCAGGACGTGGATGTTCAAGTCGGACTAGGGCCTGGGTGTTCGGTATGTGGCCGCCCGGTCATTGTCCCGTTTCTGTCACCGGACGGTGATAGGTGGGGACGGTGGGAACCCTTCGCGGCGGTGCTCGCTCTTTCTCCACGCACTGGAGCGGATCACGCACATCACAAGAAACTGGAGCAGCCCGTGACAACGCCGAACATAGCAGCGCGGCGCGCACTGGGGGCCTGTGCCGCCCTGATGGTCGGCGCCCTCACCCTGACCGGCTGCGGTGGCAACGCCAACGCCGACACCGACACCAAGGGCGCGAAGGACGGCGGCAACTCGGCCAAGACGTCCACGGCGAAGATCGTCATTTCGGCCAAGGACGGTTCGACGAGCGCGTCCGTCAACGCGACCGGCGTGAAGGTCAGCGACGGCAAGCTGACCGATGTGCGGATGACGGTGGCGGGGGCCGGGACGGCGGTGCCGGGGGCGATCGCGGCGGACGGCGGGAGCTGGAAGCCGAAGGCGCAGTTGGAGCGCGGGACGAAGTATCAGATCTCGGCGACCGCGAAGGACGCGAGCGGGCGTACGGCCGCCGCCAACGCCATCTTCACGACGGTCTCTTCGAGCAACAGCTTCATCGGCACATACACGCCCGACAACGGCACCACGGTCGGCGTCGGAATGCCGGTCTCCTTCACCTTCGACAAGGTGATCAACAACCAGAAGGCCGTCCAGTCGCACATCACGGTCACCTCCAGCAGCGGGCAGCAGGTGGTGGGGCACTGGTTCGGGGCGCAGCGGCTCGACTTCCGGCCCGAGGAGTACTGGAAGGCCGGTTCCAAGGTCACGATGAAGATCGACCTGGACGGTGTCGAGGGCGCGAACGGCGTCTACGGGGTGCAGAAGAAGACGGTCACCTTCACCGTCGGCCGCTCCCAGGTCTCCACCGTCGACGTCAACACGCAGACCATGACGGTGGTGCGCGACGGCAAGACGGTCAAGACGCTGCCGATCTCGGCGGGCAGCCCGGAGCACACCACGTACAACGGGCAGATGGTGATCTCCGAGAAGTTCGTGCAGACGCGGATGAACGGCTCGACGGTGGGCTACGGCGGCGAGTACGACATCCCGGACGTACCGCACGCGATGCGGCTGACGTCGTCGGGGACGTTCATCCACGGAAACTACTGGTACAACCGCGGGAATCCGCCCTTCGGGCGGCAGGGGACCAGCCACGGATGCGTCGGGTTGGCCGATGTGCAGGGGGCACAGGGGGACACCACCGCGAAGTGGTTCTACGACAACTCCCTGGTCGGGGATGTCGTGACAGTCAAGAACTCGCCTGACAAGACCGTCTCGCCGGACAACGGGCTGAACGGCTGGAACATGGCGTGGAGCGCGTGGACCGCGGGAAGTACCGTCTGACCGGGGGCCGTTGACGTCTCAGCGGGCCGTGTGGGAACTTGCCACGCGGCCCGCTCGTTTTCTGTCCATACGTTTTCTCGGTTCACAGGAATGATGTCCGACCGAGGGGCTACGGTATGCACCCACAAGGTGACATGCAGCAACGCCGGGAGAAGCCTTGAGCGTCCCGTACGAGACAGCAGCGTACGAACCACCCGAGTCGCCCGAGTCTCCGGAGGAGCACCTCGAGCGACTCCTCGGCCGTGCCCTGAACTCCTTCGAGCTGCCCGACGAAGCCATACGGCGGCTCGACTGCGCGCTGGCGCACGACAGTTCGCTGCACTCCGCGCACCACAGCGCGGGGCTGCACCGCGAGACGTACCGGCACACCTGGCTGCTCGCCGACGGCTCGGCGGTCACGTTGTGGGAGCTCGTGCACAACACGGCGCCCGGCAGCGAGCCGCAGCACGAGGTGTACGTCGACGAGGAGGAACTGCGCGCGGCCACGGCGCGGCTGCCGCTGCCGCAGGACACACCGGACTTCGAACTGCCGGTGCTGGTCCATCTGTCGCCGATCCCCGAGCCGCCCCACGCCTACCTGGCCGACGACTCGGCGGACCACGCGCGACGGCTGCTGCGGCGGGCGGAGAACGCGGACCGGCCGGGCGCCGACATCACGACGCTGCTGCTGCGGACGGCGTTCGCGCACCAGATCACCCAGGCCTTCGGCCGCCCCTGCCGGGCGGGCCAGGCCGGGCTGTGCTTCTCGCTCTACGAGCACGCGTTCCTGCTCCGCGACGGCCAGGAGATCTCCCTGTGGGAGGTCGAGCACACGGCGACGCCGGACGGGCGCCACATGTGCGAGGTCTATCCGACGGAGAACGAGGCCCGGGCGGCGATGGAGCGCCGGGCGGCCCGACTCGGCTGACACCGGGGCGACTCGGCCCACACCGAGGCCGGGGCCGGGGCCGGGGCCAAGGACAGGGACCAGGGAGCGGATCGGTCCCTAGGACCATGGGGGCGGATCGGTCAGGGGCGGCTGTCGCTGAACTGGCGTATCAGGCCGGCGAAAGCGGCGTGTTCCTCGGGGGTGAGCTCGACCGACTCCGCGGCGGGGCCGGACCGCCGCTGATGGGGGATGGTCCGGAGCACATGTCCGTAGTGCCGCCGTGCGGCGGCCTCGGCACGGGCCCGGCGCAGCAGGCGCGACAGACCGACGATCCAGATGGCGGTCGCAAGGGCGAGGACGGGCACGCCCGTCAGCTGGAGGATCGACACGTGCTCAGGCATACCGTCCAGTAGACACCACGGTCCGGGACTTTGATCCCGGACCGTGATGTATCTCGCAGATGCCCTAAAAGGGCGAGCAGTTGGCCGTTCAGGCCGCGACCGGCTCCTTGGACTCGGCCTTCGCCGCTATCGGAGCGTCGGCGAGGCCAGCGCCGTTGCCCCCGGGGGCCTGCTTGCGCATGCCCTTCAGGACGACCACCAGGGCGGTGGTGACACAGACACCGGCCGCGACGGCGATGAGGTAGAGGAACGGGTTGCCGATCAGCGGGACCACGAAGATACCGCCGTGCGGGGCGCGCAGCGTGGCGCCGAAGGCCATCGACAGGGAACCGGTGACCGCGCCGCCCACCATGGCGGAGGGGATGACACGCAGCGGGTCGGCCGCCGCGAACGGGATCGCGCCTTCCGAGATGAAGGAGGCGCCCAGCACCCAGGCCGCCTTGCCGTTCTCGCGCTCGGTCTGCGTGAAGAGCTTGCCGCGCACGGTCGTCGCCAGGGCCATGGCCAGCGGCGGCACCATGCCCGCCGCCATCACGGCCGCCATGATCTTCATGGCCGAGTCGCTGGGGCTCGCGACCGCGATACCGGCGGTGGCGAAGGTGTACGCGACCTTGTTGACCGGACCGCCGAGGTCGAAGCACATCATCAGGCCGAGCAGCGCGCCGAGCAGGACGGCGTTGGTGCCGGTGAGGCCGTTGAGCCAGTCGGTCATGCCCTTCTGCGCCGAGGCGATGGGCTTGCCGATGACCACGAACATCAGGAATCCGACGATCGCCGCCGAGATCAGCGGGATCACCACCACCGGCATGATGCCGCGCAACGCCGCCGGGATCTTCACCTTCTGGATCCCGATCACCACTCCACCGGCGATGAGACCGGCGGCCAGACCGCCGAGGAAGCCCGCGTTGATGGTGAGGGAGATCGCGCCGCCGACGAAGCCGGGCACGAGACCTGGCCGGTCCGCCATGCCGTAGGCGATGTAGCCGGCCAGCACCGGGACGAGGAAGCCGAAGGAGACGACGCCGATCTGGAAGAACAGCGCGCCCCAGCTGTCCGCCTGGGTCCACAGGAAGTGGTCCATGACCGACGGCGCCTTGTTGACCGTGTAGCCGCCGATCGCGAACCCGAGGGCGATCAGAAGACCGCCCGCGGCGACGAACGGGACCATGTAACTGACGCCGGACATCAGCCACTTGCGGAGCTTGGTCCCGTAGCCCTCGCCGGACTCACCGCCGCGCTCGACGGGCGTGGCGGGGGCCGAGCCGGAGGTGACCTCGCCGCGCGCGGCCTTGTCCCGCACCTGGGAGATCAGCTCGGCGGGCTTGTTGATGCCGGCCTTCACACCGACGTCGACGGTCGGCTTCCCGGCAAACCGGTCCTTGTCCCGTACGGGCACGTCGTGGGCGAAGATCACGCCGTCCGCGGCCGCGATGACCGCCGGGTCGAGCCGGGTGAAACCGGCCGAGCCCTGCGTCTCGACGACGACTTCGATACCCGCCTCGCGGCCCGCGTTCTCCAGCGACTCGGCCGCCATGTAGGTGTGCGCGATGCCGGTGGGGCAGGAGGTGACGGCGACGATCCGGAACGGACGCTGCCCCGCGGACGTGTCGGCGCTGGTGTCCGTGGTGGTGTCGGCGGAGGCCGCCGCCGACACCGCCACGGAGTTCTTGGAGCCCTCGGCGCCCTCAGCCGCGGTCGAGGCCGCGGCCGCCGGGGACTCGTCCCCGCGGATGAGCGCGGCCGCGGCCGCCGCGTCGTCCACGGCCCGCAGCGCGGACGTGAACTCGGCGTTCATGAGCTGGCGGGCCAGCGACGACAGGATCGTCAGATGCGCGTCGTCGGCACCCGCCGGGGCGGCGATCAGGAAGATCAGGTCGGCAGGCCCGTCCGGCGCACCGAAGTCGATCCCGGCCGCGCTGCGCCCGAAGGCGAGCGTCGGCTCGGTGACGTGTTCACTGCGGCAGTGCGGGATGCCGATCCCGCCGTCGAGGCCGGTGGGCATCTGGGCCTCGCGGGCGGCCACGTCGGCGAGGAAGCCGTCGAGGTCGGTCACCCTGCCCAACGTCACCATGCGCTCGGCGAGGGCGCGTGCCGCGGCCTCTTTGGTCTCGGCGGACAGGTCGAGGTCGACCAGGTCCGCGGTGATCATCTCGCTCATCGCGGGCTCCTTCGCACGCGTATCGCCCGGGGGAAGTCTTGGGCGAGGGTGGGGACGGGGGTTCCGCGCTCAGGGAGCGCGGGGTAGGTGCCGTGCTCAAGGAGCGCGGGGTATGCGCCGTGCTCAAGGAGCGCGGGGTACACGGGGAGAGAGACCGGGACTGAGGTGGCGGAGGCGGGGCCGGGGAAACCCCGCCTCATCAGTGCCGGTCCAGGGGGTGGAGCCGCAGGAGTGGCGGTCGTCATGACATGGGGATTCGTCATGACACCGGCTCCGTCAGCACGCGGTCCACGGGGACCTCCGACGTCACGGTCACGGCGGAGGGGTCTAGGTCGGCCGGGCCCGGCATCACACTGCCGGGCAGTTGTACGGCCGCGGCGCCATGGGCGACGGCGGAGGCGAGGGCCTCCGGGCCGCGGCCGCCGGCGATCAGGAATCCGGCGAGGGAGGAGTCACCGGCGCCCACGTTGCTGCGTACGGCATCCACCTGGGCGCTGCCGAACCAGACGCCGGAGCCGTCCACGAGCAGCTGCCCGTCAGCGCCGAGGCTCGCGAGCACGGCGCCCGCACCCAGTTCGCGCAGTTCCTCGGCGGCCTTGACCGCGTCGCCGACGGTGGCGAGAGGGCGCCCGACGGCTTCGGCGAGCTCCTCGGCGTTGGGCTTCACGACGTCGGGCCGCTCGCGCAGCGCCGCGAGCAGCGCCGGTCCCGAGGTGTCCAGTGCGATCCGGGCGCCCGCCGCGTGGGCGCGGGCGACCAGGTCGGCGTACCAGGAAGGCCCGAGTCCGCGCGGCAGGCTGCCGCAGCAGGTAATCCAGTCGGTGTCGCCGAAACGATACTGCTGACGCACGGTCTCCAGGAGCAGCTCGGCCTCGGCGGCGGAGAGTTCGGGACCGGGGGCGTTGATCTTCGTGAGCGTGCCGTCCGGCTCGGCGACCGAGATGTTCGAGCGGGTGGCTCCGGCAACCGGGACCGGTGCGACCTCGATGCCCTGTGCGTCGAGCAGATCGGCGACGAGTGCGCCGGGCGCACCACCGAGGGGCAGTACGGCGACCGTGCGCTGTCCGGCCGCCGCGACCGCGCGCGAGACGTTCACGCCCTTGCCGCCCGGGTCCATGCGTTCGCCGGTGGCCCGGATGACCTCGCCGCGGTCGAGCGACGGGACCTCGTACGTACGGTCGAGGGAGGGGTTGGGGGTGACGGTGAGGATCATGCGCGCACTACTTCCGTGCCGCCGCGCTCGATGGCGGTGGCGTCTTCGGGGCTCAACCCGCTGTCGGTGATCAGCAGGTCCACATCGCTCAGGTCGCCGAAGCGGGCGAAGTGCTCCTGGCCGTGCTTGGAGGAGTCGGCGAGCAGCACCACGCGGCGCGCGGCACGGATGGCCGCGCGCTTCACGGCGGCCTCGGCGAGGTCGGGGGTGGTCAGTCCGTACTCGGCGGAGAAACCGTTGGCCGCGACGAACAGCACGTCGGCGCGGATCTCGCCGTACGCCCGCAGCGCCCAGGCGTCCACGGCGGCGCGCGTACGGTGCCGGACGCGTCCCCCGACCAGATGGAGCTGGATGCCGGGGTGGTCCGCGAGGCGGGCCGCGATCGGCAGGCTGTGCGTGACGACGGTGACCGTCGCCTCCAGCGGGAGGGAGCCGGCGAGCCGGGCGACCGTCGACCCCGCGTCGAGGATCATCGTGCCCTCCTCCGGCAGTTCGGCGACCGCGGCCTGTGCGATGCGGTCCTTCTCGTCGGCCGCGGTGGACTCGCGCTCGGCGAGGTCGGGCTCGAAGTCCAGCCGCCCGGCCGGTATGGCACCGCCGTGCACCCGCCGCAGGAGTCCTGCGCGGTCGAGGGCCTTCAGGTCGCGGCGGATGGTCTCCGCGGTGACCTGGAACTCCTCGGCCAGCGAGAGCACGTCCACCCGGCCGCCGTCACGGGCGAGCCGGAGGATCTCCTGCTGCCGCTCCGGTGCGTACATGTCCGTTCGCCTCCGATTAACGTCCGGCTGATGCCCGAACCTGTGGTTTCACCGGGAGGCTACGCTCGGATTTCCAGAAAGTAAACAGGTTCGGGCGCCATTCGGGCATGAACGGACTTCCGCTTCCCGCTGCGGGGTTGGCACCTGCTCGTCGAGGAGCGTGCGTGAGGTCGTTTTAGCTCGATCGTGTGATGGTCGGCTTCCGGGCTTGCGGCGCCCTGGGCCCTCCGGGTTAGCGTGGCTGTGCGATCTGGGACGCCGGGTGCGGTGCCAGCGTGCGGGGCCCCTGCTCCACCAGAGTGATGGTTCAGGGCCTCCCCGTCGCCTCTGGCCGTACCCATATGGCCAGGTCGCGCAGGGAACTGGCCTCCCGGGACCGGACCACGCACAGGATGCGTGTCGCCGCCCCGGGGTTGAGTACGCCGGGGACCTGGGGGTACCTCCCACGCCCTTAAGGCAGTGGGGGAGCGCCCAAGACCGTTCGGGGCGCGCGGCTGAGCAGACTCACTCCTGCTCAGTCCATAGGAACGGTCTGAGCTCCCCACTACGGGGTCTGCGGGGACAGCGGGGACAGCGAAAAGGGGCCCGGCACCTGAGGTGCCGGGCCCCTTCAACCGTGGCTCACCGGGCGAGCGCCGGCTCCTTCTCCCCCACCGTGTCCGTCACCTCGCCGTCCATCACCTCGCCGCTCACCGCGGAGGATCGACCCGGCAGCGCGAACATCAGCAGGAAGATGGCCACCATCACCGCCGCGACCCACCCCAGCGCATGCTGGAAGCCGTTCACGAAGGCCGGACCCACCTGGGCCGGGGTCAACCGGTCGCCGATCTGGCCGAAGAAGACCACGGACACCAGCCCGAGCCCCAGCGCGTTGCCCATCTGCTGCACGGTGTTGATGAGCCCGGACGCCGAACCGGAGTGCTCGCGCGGCACCTCCGACAGCACCGCGTCCGTCAGCGGGGCCACGATGAAGCCCATGCCCGCGCCCATGACGACCAGGGGAAGCGCCATCTGCCAGGAGTGGATGGCGAGCCCGTACCGCTCGGACTCCCAGACATAGAGCAGCACCCCGACCGCCATGATCAGCGCGCCCGCCTGCAGCACCTTGCGCCCGAAGCGCGGGACCAGCAGCTGCACCGACATCCCCGCCGCCGCGGACACCGCGATCGAGAACGGCACCCCGGTCAGCCCGGCCCGCAGCGGACTCCAGCCCAGCCCGACCTGCATGTACAGCGTCCAGACCAGGAAGAAGATGCCGAGGCCGACCCCGAAGACGGTCTGTACGGCGATGCCCGCCGCGAAGCTCTTCACCTTGAACAGCGACAGCTCGACCAGCGGCGAACCGTCCCGCGCCGCCTTCCGCCGCTCGTACGCCACCAGCGCCGCGAAGACGACGAGGGCGCCGCCCATCGACAGGTACCCCCAGACCGGCCAGCCCAGCTCCCGCCCGCGGGTCAGCGGGTAGAGCAGCATCAGCAGACCGAGCGTGACGAGGGCGACGCCGACGAGGTCCAGCTTGAGGGCCTTCGGAGCCTTGGACTCGCTGATGAACTTCCTGCCGAGGATCAGCGCGGCGATGCCCACCGGAAGGTTGATGAGGAAGATCGGCCGCCATTCCAGACCGAAGAGGTTCCACTCGGTGAGCAGCGCGCCGAGCAGCGGACCGGACACGGCCCCCAGTCCGACGATCGCGCCGAAGAGACCGAAGACCTTGCCCCGCTCGTGTGCCGGGAAGGTCGCGTGCACGATCGACAGCACCTGCGGCACCATCATCGCGGCCATCGCGCCCTGCAGGATGCGCGAGGCGACGAGCATCTCCGGGTTCGCGGCGAAGCCGCACAGCGCGGAGGCGATCGTGAAGCCGAATATGCCGACGAGGAAGAGCCGCCTGCGGCCGTGGATGTCGCCGAGCCGTCCACCGGTGATGAGCCCTGCGGCGAAGGCGAGCGCGTAGCCGGCGGTGATCCACTGGATCTGGCTGAAGGACGCGCCCTCGTCCCGCTGGATCGAGGGGATCGCGATGTTGACGATCGTGACGTCGACCAGGTCCATGAAGGCCGCGGTCATCACGATGGCGAGCGCGAACCAGCGCCGCCGGTCGGCCACGGCGGCCGGGCCCTGCGGCTGCCCGGCCGGGCTGTTGCGAGTGGTCTCGGTGGAGGTCATGGCTTGAAGGTAAGGCCTCATTAGGTCAGATCGTGTCCTAGATGTACGGCACTCTGGAAAACATGACGACGGATACGCCGGCCCGGCTCCTCCAGCTCCTCTCCCTCCTCCAGACGCCCCGCGAATGGCCCGGCGGCGAGCTGGCCGACCGGCTGGGCGTGTCCCGCCGTACCGTCCGCCGGGACGTCGACCGCCTCCGTGAGCTGGGCTATCCGGTGCAGGCGACGAAGGGGGCCGACGGCGGGTACCGACTGGTGGCCGGCAAGGCGATGCCACCGCTCGTGCTCGACGACGAGGAGGCGGTGGCGATCGCGGTCGGGCTGCGGGCCGGCGCCGGGCACGCGGTCGAGGGCATGGACGAGGCCTCCGTACGAGCCCTGGCCAAGCTGGAACAGGTGCTGCCGTCCCGGCTACGGCACCGCGTGTCCACGCTCCAGGCCGCGACCACCCCGCTGACCAGCGGGGACGGGGCGAGCATCGCGCCCGAGACGCTGATCGTGATCGCCGCGTCGGTGGCGGGGCGGGAGCGGCTGCGGTTCGCCTACCGCTCCGGGGACGGGACGCCGTCGCGGCGGCTGACCGAGCCGTACCGGCTCGTCTCCACCGGCCGTCGCTGGTACCTCGTCGCCTACGACCTCGACCGCGACGACTGGCGCACCTTCCGCGTCGACCGGGTCGCCGAGCCTTTCGCGACCGGCGCCCGCTTCACACCGCGCGAGCTGCCGACGGGGAGCGCGGCCGAGTACTTGCGGCAGTCGATGTACCGGCGCCAGGAGACGTACGACGTCGATGTCACCTTCGCCGCGCCCGCCGAGTTCGTCGCGGCCCGCCTGCCCCACTGGCTCGGCACGCCCGAGCCGATCGACGAGCACAGCTGCCGACTGCGCTCCCGCGCCGGGGACGCCGTGGAGTGGCTGGCGGTGCGGCTCGCGATGGTCGACTGCGAGTTCACGGTACGTCAGCCGGCGGAACTGGTGAGTTGCGTACGGGACTTGGGCGGGCGTCTGACGCGGGCGGCGGGCGGATAGGAAGACGGGCGGGCAGGAAGGCAGCCGATCGGAAGGCAGCCGCGGGGCGTTGCGGAACGGGGCGGCGTCAGCGTGGAGTGTCCCTTACGCCGACCTCCCAAGTCCGGGGGCCACCTTGGTCCGGGGCTCGCTCACACGGCGCCCCAGGGAAAGTCGCGCACGGCTTCCAGATGGCGTACCGCGGGTACTACCGGTCACGGACGGCAGGTTATGCCCTTGTGGCACAATCTGCCGTCCGGGTCACCCCGGGGTTCAGGTTCGGGGTGGCCCGTCGGCCTGCCCAAAAAGTGGCCGGTGGACGTGCCCGGCCGGTGGACCTGCCGGAATCAGCGTGCCGCGCCCACAGCTTTCGTCCCCGCGGCGCTCCGCGCCCACAAAAGGAGCCGAGCCCCGGCGCCAGGGGGGGGGAAGGCGCCGAAGCTCGGCTCTCGAAGAGTCCCGGCGCGGGGGGGGAGTGCGTCGGGACTCGGTTCTGGGGGGTCTTGGGGCTGCGCCCCGGGACCCTGAACCCTGGGCCCTGAGGTTTTGTGCCCAGAGCCCAGCGAGTTAAGCGGCGTTACATGGCCATGTCCGGTCGACTTATGGCCGACCTCCCACCGGTACGGTCGGCCGACATCACCTCGAATCCGTATGAACCATACGTGGCACACGAACCGTATGAGTCGCGCAAACCGCGCGAACCGCACATATTCTTACGCCGCTTCCTCACGCCGCTTCCTCACGCCGCTTCCTCACGCCGCCTTCTTGTGCCGCCACGCTGCCTTCTCATGCCACCGCGTCGAAGCCCGTGTCACGGGCCAGCTTCTTCAGCTCCAGCAGCGCGTGCTTCTCGATCTGGCGGATGCGCTCGCGCGTGAGCCCGTGCTCCTTGCCGACCTCCGTGAGCGTGCGCTCGCGGCCGTCGTCGATGCCGTACCGCATCTTGATGATCGAGGCCGTGCGCTGGTCGAGACGGCCGATCAGGTCGTCGAGCTCCTCGCTGCGCAGCAGGGTGAGGACGGACTGCTCGGGCGAGACCGCGGAGGTGTCCTCGAGCAGGTCACCGAACTGGGTGTCGCCGTCGTCGTCCACCGACATGTTCAGCGAGACCGGGTCGCGGGCCCAGTCCAGGACGTCCGTCACACGCTCGGGGGTCGAGTCCAGCTCGGCGGCGATCTCCGCGTGCTCGGGCTCCCGCCCGTTCTTGCGGTTGAACTCGCGCTGCACGCGGCGGATCCGGCCCAGCTCCTCGACCAGGTGCACGGGGAGGCGGATCGTGCGCGACTGGTCGGCGATGGAGCGGGTGATGGCCTGACGGATCCACCACGTGGCGTACGTGGAGAACTTGAAGCCCTTGCGGTAGTCGAACTTCTCGACCGCGCGCACCAGGCCCGCGTTGCCCTCCTGGATCAGGTCGAGCAGGGGCAGGCCGCTGCGGGGATACCGCCGGGCCACCGCCACGACCAGCCGCAGGTTCGAGCGGATGAAGACGTCCTTCGCCCGTTCCCCCTCGGCGACCAGTGTCTCTAGCTCCTCGCGGGTCGCGTCCGCCTTGGGGGCATCCACCTCGTCGTCGAGGATCTGCCGCGCGAACACACCCGCCTCGATGATCTGGGACAGCTCGACTTCCTTGGCGGCGTCGAGCAGCGGTGTACGCGCGATCTCGTCGAGGTACATGCCGACCAGGTCGCGGTCGGCGATTTCGCCGCCTCCGGCGCGAACACTGCGTGCCGCGTCGGTGGTCTCGCCGGTGGCGGACTGACGACGGGCGACGGCACGGGTTGCCATGCGTGCTCCCTTGCGATGGTGGGCTTGCGGGTCCTAGTGGCGGCTCGGACACTCTTCCGAGTGCCCGGCATCCGAAGGAAACAACGACTGGAATCCGGACAGAATTCCCAACCCGCCCCTCTATTTTTCTGATCATGCAGTACCCTGTGCCGCCACAGTGGGAGGTCGGATGTCGACGGAACGTACAGAGGTGCAGGTCAGACCAGGAGCCGAGAGTGACCTCGACGCCCTCACAGACATCTACAACCACTACGTACGCGAGACGCCCATCACATTTGACACCGCCGTCTTCACGTCGGAGGAGCGTCGCCCTTGGCTGCTCTCTCACCCTGAAGACGGCCCGCACCGTCTGATGGTTGCCACGGACACGGACTATGAATCAGGCGCAGCGGCGCGAAAGCGCCTCGTTGAGGGGCGGCGGCCGGGAGACGGGCGGGCGATTCTTGGGTACGCCACCAGCAGCGCGTTCCGTCCCAAGCCGGCCTACGTGACCTCCGTCGAGGTCACCATCTACCTCGCCACCGACGCGCGCAGCCGCGGCGTCGGCACACTGCTCTACAAGGCCCTCTTCGAGGCGCTCGCGGGCGAGGATGTGCACCGCGCCTACGCGGGCATCGCGCAACCCAACGAAGCGTCCGTGCGACTGCACGAACGCTTCGGGTTCCGGTACGTCGGTACGTACCGGGAGGTGGGCCGGAAGTTCGGCCGGTACTGGGACGTCGCCTGGTATGAAAAAGACCTCTAGGTCAGCCGAACTGTCAGGTCAGCCGAAGAGCTGCCGGCGTCAGCCGAACTGTCAGCGTCGGCCGAACTGCACCGACGTCAGCCGAACTGCACCGACCGCTTCGCCATCCCCATCCAGAAGCCGTCGATGACGGACTTCTGCCCGTCCAGCTCGCCGGCCGCGTCCGCCGCGCCCATGGTCACGAACAGCGGGGCGAAGTGCTCGGTGCGCGGGTGGGCGAGGCGGCCCACCGGGGACTTGCGCTCGAAGTCGAGCAGCGCGTCCACGTCGCCGGCGTCCAGCGCGCGGTGCCCCCAGTCGTCGAACTCGCTCGACCAGGACGGGACGCCACCGCCGGCGTGCCGCAGCGCCGCCAGGTTGTGTGTGAAGAACCCTGAGCCCACGATCAGCACGCCCTCGTCACGCAGCGGCGCCAGCTTGCGTCCGATCTCCATCAGCTTCACCGGATCGAGGGTCGGCAGGGAGATCTGCAGGACAGGGATGTCGGCGTCGGGGAACATCTCGACGAGGGGAACGTACGCCCCGTGGTCGAGGCCGCGGTCCGGGATGTCCTGGACCGGAATGCCGGGCGCGCGCAGCAGCTTCCGTACGGACTCGGCGAGTTGGGGGGCGCCGGGAGCCGCGTACCGGACCTGGTAGTAGTGCTCGGGGAAGCCCCAGAAGTCGTAGACGAGCGGTACGGTCCGGACCGCGCCGAGGGCCAGCGGGGCCTCCTCCCAGTGGGCGGAGACCATCAGGATCGCCTTGGGGCGGGGCAGTCCGGCGGACCAGGCGGCCAGTTCCGCGGGCCAGATCGGGTCGTCGGCGAGCGGCGGGGCGCCATGGCTGAGGTAGAGGGCGGGCATGCGCTCCTGCGGGGCACGCCCCTCGGTAACGGCAGACGTGGCCACGGACATGGCGGCTACTCCCTCCGGGGGTTCATCGTAAGACCGATTGACTAGTTAATTGAAGTCTCAAGCTCTCGGGATCGACCATACTCTCGACTTGTTTAATATTCAAGAAGGGGCTCGTACAGTGGAGTACATGAATACGGCATCCGCATCCGCTGAAGAGCCGCGCTGGCTCACCGACGAGGAACAGCGCACCTGGCGTGCGTACATGAGCGCCGCCACCCTCCTCGAGGACCATCTCGACCGTCAGCTGCAGCGCGACGCGGGCATGCCACACGTCTACTACGGTCTGCTCGTGCAGCTCGTCGAGGCGCCGCGCAGAAGGCTGCGGATGACCGAGCTGGCCATGAGCGCGAAGATCACCCGTTCCCGCCTCTCGCACGCGATCGCGCGCCTGGAGAAGAACGGGTGGGTGTGCCGCGAGGACTGTCCCTCCGACAAGCGGGGCCAGTTCGCGGTGCTGACCGACGCCGGTTACGAGGTACTGAGCAAGGCCGCGCCGGGTCATGTCAGCGCCGTACGGCAGGCCTTCTTCGACCGGCTCACGCCCGAACAGCAAAAAGCCCTCGGCGACGCCATGCGCATCGTCGCCGAGGGGCTGCAGCCGAAGGACGCGGGCGCGGACCTGCCCTGGTTGCGCTAGGACCTGTCCGGTCGGTCACGGCGGAGACGCGGGGGGTGTGGACGCGGGTCCGCCCCGGCTCCGATGAACTCGGAACCGGGGCGGACCCTGGGAATCGTACGAGCGAGGCGTCCCCACCCCGCGCCCGTACGCGAAGCACCTGAAGCACCGGAAGTGCCCGAAGTGACCGAAGTACCGGAAGTACCAGCGGCGGTACGAGCGGTACGGGTGATCAGTGGGCGATCACCGGCACCTTGATCTCGTCCTCGGCGCCCTCGCCCGCGCCGGAGCCCGCGGTCAGGTCCGGGCGGCCGGTGTTGACGAAGGTCGCGGCGATCGCGGAGGCGATCGCCAGGATGCCGACGGCGAACCAGATGGCGTTGGTGTAGCCGTGCACCATGCCCTGCAGCTGGACGAGCTGCTGCTGCGGCTTGGAGGCGGCACCGGCGATGTGGTCCTTGACGTACGAGGTGGTCGCCGAGGCGGCGATCGTGTTCAGCAGGGCCGTACCGATCGCGCCGCCCACCTGCTGCGAGGTGTTGACCATCGCGGAGGCGACACCGGCGTCCTTCGGCTGGACGCCGTAGGTGGCCAGGGACATGGCGGGCATGAACGCCGAACCCATGCCGAGGCCGAGCAGCAGCTGGGCCGGGAGCAGCAGACCCGCGTAGGAGGAGTTGATCTCCATCTGGGTCAGCAGCAGCATGCCCACGGCGGCCAGCGCGAAGCCCGGAGCCATCAGCATCCGCGGCGGGACGCGGGTCATCAGCCGGGCGCCGATCTGGGTGGAGCCGGTGATCATGCCCGCGATCATCGGCAGGAAGGCGAAGCCGGTCTTGACCGGCGAGTAGCCCTTCACGATCTGCAGGTAGTAGGTCAGGAAGAGGAACAGGCCGAACATCGCGATGATCGCGAGGCCGAGCGAGAGGTAGACGCCGCCACGGTTGCGCTCGGTGATGACGCGCAGGGGCAGCAGCGGGGCCTTGACCTTGGACTCGGTGAACACGAAGGCCGCGAGCAGCACCGCCGAGGCGACGAACAGACCGATGGTCGTGGAGTCGCTCCAGCCGTCGGACGCGGCACGCGTGAAGCCGTAGACCAGGGAGACCAGACCCAGGGTGGAGAGGACGACGCCGGGGATGTCGAGCGGCGAGCGGTTGCGGCCACCGGCCGGCTCACGGATGACGAAGAACGCGCCCATGGCGGCGACGATCGCGAACGGGATGTTGACGAAGAACGTCCAGCGCCAGTTCAGGTACTCGGTGAGGAAGCCGCCGAGGATCAGGCCGACGGCGCCACCGCCACCGGCGATCGCACCGTAGATGCCGAACGCCTTGGCGCGCTCCTTGGCGTCGGTGAACATCACGGCGAGCAGCGAGAGCGCGGCGGGGGCGAGCAGTGCGCCGAACGCGCCCTGCAGCGCGCGGGCGCCGAGCAGCATCGCCGAGCTCTGCGCGGCACCGCCGATGGCGGAGGCGCCGGCGAAGCCGATCAGACCGGTGACGAAGGTGCGCTTGCGGCCCCACAGGTCGGCGATACGGCCGCCGAAGAGCAGCAGGCCGCCGAAGGCGAGGGCGTAGGCCGTGATGACCCACTGCCGGTTGCCGTCCGATATCCCCAGGTCATGCTGGGCGGAGGGCAGCGCGATGTTCACGATGGTCGCGTCGAGGACGACCATCAGCTGAGCGAGCGCGATGAACGCGAGCGCTTTCCAGCGGTTGCTGTGTGCGTCGGCGAGTTCCGCCGCCGACGTTGCGGAGGCTGAGGTGCCTGTTTCAGACATGGGGATACCCACTCCGGTACTTCGCAGTGAAAAAGTGAGGGATGGTGAGAGATAGTGAGGGAACGTCGGTGAACGTCGGTGAACGTCAGGGAAGGGCACGGCTCGTCGCCGTCGACGGCCGGAAGCTTGTCGGCCTACGGATGGACCTTGTTGGACTACGGATGGACTACTGACTGGCGCCGCGCGCTGAACTCATCGGTCAGGCTGTTCGCAGATCCTCCACGGTGGCCGCCACTCCGGGCAGTACGGAACGGGCCGGTGCCCGCAGTCCGTCCAGGAACAGCTGCAGATGACGGTGTACGAAGCGGTCGATGCCCTGGCACATGAGGCCCGGCAGCGGCCTGGTGAGCTGACTCAGGGCGATGAGCACGTCGCCGGACTCGACGTCGGGTCGCAACTGTCCGGCTTCGCGAGCGCGCGCCATCAGCTCGTCCATCAGTTCCGTGATCCGCTCGCGTGCGGCGAACAGATCGGGGTGGTGCTGGTCGAAGGCCTCGGAGAGCATGGGGCACAGGGCGCCGATCCGCTCGTCCGCCGCGAAGTGCACGAAGCCGCTCAGCGTCTCGAAGGCGTCATCGCCCTCGGCGAGAGCCGACTCGATCCACTCCGACGTGCGGTCCATGACCGAGCAGACGACCTCCCGTGCCAGCGCGTCGCGGTCCGGGAAGTTGCGGTACACCGTGGCGTTGCCGACACCGGCACGGCGGGCGATCTCGTCGAACGGCACATCGGAGCCGAACTCGACGAACATCTCGCGCGCGGCGGCGACGATCCGCTCCCGGTTGCGCAGGGCATCGGCGCGGGGCCGGGGCACGCGACGCTTCACGGGGGTGGCGGTCTCCACGGCGTCCTCCTCGGACGTAGCTCAAGCAGTTGCTCAAGTGCTCAAGCTGATACTCAAGCTGGATGAAGGCTGTGGTGCGATCCGGGGATTCCTTCCCCGTTTCGCTCGGACACAGGGTCAAACGGGGAAACCGTCCCCAGTTATTTCCCGCATTCCGCGAGATCTTCTGTGACCTACGTCACACCCGTCCGGGCGGGAAAACCCACGATCGGGCTCCTCCAGCGCGCGCCCGCGCATCCCCCGACACAGGGTGATCGCACAGGGTGCAGCCGGTGACCGGGTGGCTGCCGTAAGCGAAGGGCCCCTGCATGCAGCCGATGCAGCAGCCGACCAGCCGCCGGATACGCCCGCGCCGCGTGGCCGCGCTCGCCACGGTGACCCTTCTGACGCTGGCGGTCAGCACCTCCGCCGGTACCGGTCACCTCACGGGTGGCTCCACGACGGCGGGCTCCATCGCGCTGGCCCGCTCCACGGCGCTCGGTCCCTGCATGATCAGCGGCGCGATGAGCGTACAAATGGGCGAAGGCATACCGACCCCGACCGGATACGCCCACCCCACCGGAACGATACGGGCCCTCACCCTGATGGTCGACTTCTCCGACGCGCCCGGCCCGGGCAGCGCGCTCGACCGGCTCGCCGAGTTCTTCCCGCAGACCCAGAACTGGTTTCGCACCAGCTCCTACGGCCGCCTCGACTACCGCCCCGAGACCCCCGTCCGGCACTGGCTGCGGATGCCCAAACCCTTCAAGGCGTACGGCATAGAACGCGGCGCCCCCTTCGACCCCGGCTACCGCGACCTGGTCCAGGACATAGTGGCCGCGGCCGACCCCGAGGTGGACTTCCGCTCGTACGACATCCTGAACGTGCTGATGACGCCGAACGCCGGACCCTCCGCCCTGGACACCGTCCTGTCCGTCACCTTCGCCGGCAACACCGAGGCACCGGTCGCCGACGGCGTCCACATCTCCAACGCGTCCTTCGTCTACAGCCGCCAGGACGACGGCTCCGGCTCCTACGCCGACACCGGCTACCGGGTACTCCCCCACGAGAACGGCCACACCTTCGGCCTGCCCGACCTCTACACCCAGGACGGCGGGGGCGCGGTCGGCCACTGGGACATCATGAGCGAGGACTGGGGGGCCGACAACGACCTGCTCGGCTGGCACAAGTGGAAGCTGGGCTGGCTCGACGACGCACAGGTCAGCTGCGCCACGATGCCCGGGACGACGAAGTACACCCTCACCCCGCTGTACCGGCCCGGTGGCCCCAAGCTCGTCTTCGTGCCCACCAGCTCCAAAACGGGGTACGCCCTCGAACTGCGCACCCGCGGGGGCAACGACTCCGCGGTCTGCCGCCCCGGCATCCTCATCTACAAGGTCGACGCAGGAGTCGACACCGGAAACGGTCCGATCACCGTCTACGACTCCAAGCGCAACAGCGGCGGCTGCACCCGCAGCCCCAACGTCCACGCGGAACTCTCCGACGCGCCCTTCGCCCCCGGCGAGTCCTTCATGGACCCCAAGAGCGGCGTCACCATCTCCGTCACCGGAGCGGATCCCTCGGAGAACTACAAGGTGTCCGTGACCCGCCGCTGACGCACCGCTGACGCGCCCCCGACCCGCCCCCGACCTGCCGCCGACCTGCCGATCCGGGCCGCTCACGGTGGCTCGCCGACCTGCTGACCCGGTCCTGCAAGGACTACGGTGTCTGTTCCGAGACTCTTCAGAGAGCCGCAACGGAGAGCCCATGCCATCGAACGTCGTGCCGGCCCCCGAGGCCGAGACCGGCAGCACCGCAGCCGTTGCAGGCAGCACCGCAGCCGATACCGCCGGCACCGCGGGGGGCGAGGCCACCGTGCCCGCCGAGGCCGTCACCCCTCTGATCCGCGGTATCGCCGTACTGCGACGGCTGACCGACGCCGACGGAGTGTCCAGCCTCAGTGGTCTGGAGCGGTCCACCGGGCTCGCACGTTCCACCGTCGACCGGATCACCGCGACCCTGGCACGCCGGGGGTACATACGCCTCGACGGCCGGGACGCCGTCCTGGCCCCCCGTCTGATGGAACTCGGCAACGCCTATCTGGCCGCCCTGCGCCTGCCCCGCCTGCTCGACCCACACGCGGACGCCCTCGCCGACGAGCTCGACGAGTCCGTCTCGCTCGCGGTCGGCGACCGGGACGGCATCCGCTTCATCCACCAGGCGACCCGGCGCCGCGCCATGTCGCTGAGCTTCCGCATCGGCGACCTGCTCCCCGCCGAACGCACCGCGCCGGGCCCGCTGTTCGCCACCGAGTGGGGCGAGCGGGAGTGGGCACGGTGGCGCGAGCGGCGCGCTGCGGATCCGGAGGACCGGGGGTTTCCGACGGTCCCGGCGCGGAGTCGGCCGATCGAGGCCAGGGACGAGCAGGACAGGGGCGGCCCGTTCCCGTCGAGCACAGGGAGCCCTTCGAGCGCAGGGAGCCCTTCGAGCACAGGCGGCTCTTCAGGTGCCGGCGGCCCTTCGAGTGCCCACGGTCCTTCGGGCGCCCACGGTCCTTCGGGTGCCCAGGGCCCTTCGGGTGCCGGTCGGTTCCCCACCCTCGGCGACGACTTCGAGCGCCGTACGGCCGAGGCGCGGGAGGCCGGCTGGGCGCTGGACGACCAGTTGATCGAAGCGGGCCTGGTCGCCCTCTCCATGCCCGTGCGGGAGTCGGGTCGGATCGCCTGTGTGGTGAGCGTGGTGAGCCACACCAGCCGGCACACCGCGGCCGATCTGCGCGACACCCTGCTGCCGCGGCTGCGGGCGGCCGTGGCGGCGATGGAGCGCGAGCTGCGCGAGGCGCGGCTCGCCGAATCCACCGCACCCGCCTCCCCCACCACTCCCACCGGCCTGGCCGTCTGGACGGGCGCCTCCAAGCAGGAACTGGGCCGGGATTTCATCGAGTCGCTGGCCCGCGGCCTCACCGTGATCACCGCGTTCGGCGAGGGCCGCGCCGAACTGAACCTCACCGAGGTCGCCCGGGCCACCGGCCTCGCCCGCGCGACCGCGCGCCGCGCCCTGATCACCCTGGAGCACCTCGGATACGTCACCGCGCACGACCACGTCTTCCGCCTCACCCCCCACGTCCTGGGCCTCGGCTACCCCCCGTTGTCCCGGACCTCGCTCCCTGAGATCGCCGCCCCGCACCTCACCGAACTCTCGCAGCGGCTGCACGAGTCGGTGTCGCTGGCTGTCCTCGCGGGCGACGAGATCCAGTACACGGGCCGCGTCTCCACCAGCCGGATCATGAGCGTCCACATCACCGTCGGCACCCGCCTGCCCGCGTACGCGACCTCACTGGGCCGGGTGATGCTGGCGGACCAGCCCGAGCCACGGCTTCTTGAACTCCGCCCCCTGACCCCGCACACCATCACGGACCCCGCACAGCTGAGGGGCGCCTTGGACCGCGTACGGGAAGAGGGGTACGCCCTCGTCGACGAGGAACTGGAACAGGGACTGCGCTCGATCGCCGTACCGGTGCGCGAGCGCGGTGGGCGGGTCGTGGCCGCCGTCAATGTCGCGATGCACAGCAGTCGTCGTACGCGTGAGGAGTGTGTCGATCAGGTGCTGCCGGAGTTGCGTGCGACGGCGGGGCGGGTCGAGGCGGATCTGTGGGTGGCGGGGCAGTTCCGGCGAGTGCCGAGCGCGTAAGCGCACGTACGCATGAGCGCGTGAACGCCCCCCGCCAGGCCCGCGCGCACGGCCTTCCCGCCACGACGCCACGACCGCAAACAACCAATACGACCGGTCATCTGTCGTTACGCCTCCGGTGGTGCGAGGACGCGTCAGTTCTCGACCTTCTTCGGGTAGGTCGTGGGGTTGATGAGCTCCGGGTCGGGGCCGGCGCGTACGCCCGTGTCGAGGGGGTCGATGGCAGCGTCGAGTGACCCATCAGCCGGCGCGGAACACGCGTCAGGAGGGCATGCGATGCGAGCGGCGCACATCTGGAAGACCGGGGAGGGCCGGAGAGCGTGCGGGTCGGAGAGCTACCCGCGGTCTCATGCACGACGCCGCACGACGCCGCCCACGAACAGAGCCACCCCAACGACAGGAGCGACCATGCACACAACCCCCGATCAGAACGCTCACGACGAGGTCATCGAGGCCTACCGCGCCCACCTGCAAGCGATGACCGACGGCGACACCGAAGCTCTCGACGACATGCTCGACGACGGCTTCGCCCTCACCCACATCACCGGGTACGAGCAGCCGAAGACGGAGTGGCTGTCCCAGATGCGAGCCGGACGGTTCGGAGAAGGAGGTGACCGTCGAGGTCGACGGCGACGACGCCCGCCTCGTAGGCCGGATCGTGACGGATGCGACGGTCTACGGCACGCACGCGAACTGGCGGCTGCAACTGACCATGGACTACGCCCGCGAGCGCGACACCTGGACCGCGCTCCGCTCAATCCCGGACGAGACCGCGTGCCACGTACATCGTGGTGGTTTCAAAGGTGACCGTTACGCCGTGAAATCGCATAACTGGTTTCAATCCCAGACTCGCACGATATATGCAAAGTGCCACAAATCATTCAATCTTCGCTCACCCATATCCCCATAAACGGTTCCCCGCATACGGCGCCAACGGCACCCTGCTCATCCACATCGGTTACGCCTGGGAGAACAACTCCACAGCCCGGATCATGGCCCCAGGGCCGACAAGCACAGCGGCCCGACCCTCCCCACAGAGAGGCGCCTCCCCCCCTCCCGGGCCGCGCGACCAGGGCGGACCCGACACACGGACCCGCCACCCACCGGCTGCCCGCCCAACTCGCCGACCGCCCGAGCGTCACCCGCTACACTGTCGGCGGTGGCACAGCCGTGGACTGGCCTGACCACCACAACACTGTTGGGATCCGGTCTGGATGAGCCCGCTCACTTGGGCATTAATTTCAGACACGCTTTCCGACAGATCCCCGCCTTCGTAGCTCAGGGGATAGAGCACCGCTCTCCTAAAGCGGGTGTCGCAGGTTCGAATCCTGCCGGGGGCACAACGCATTAGCACTCTGACCTGGGGTTTCTTCCCCAGGGAGGGCTTCTACTCGGCCTCGGACTCCTCGTCCGGGGCCGTTTGCGTGAGCGGTGCGTGAGCGGACGGAGAGTTGATCTCCGGAATTTCTCCCAACGGATCAGCATCATCCGGCACGGACTCCGGGCCGGGATCCTCCGCGTCGTCGGGCTCAGGCTCCGCTTCGGAGGCGGTGTTCTCCGAGGTGTCGCGGGCACGCGGGACGAGCCGGGCTGCGGCCTCGGCGATCGCCAGGTCCGCTTCGGGGAGCAGGCTCGTGTACGTGTCGGCCGTGATGGTGATCGAGGAATGGCCGAGCATCTCCTGGATGTCCTTCAGGTCGGCCCCGGCCGCGTGGGCGAGGGTCGCGGCACCGTGGCGGAGGTCGTGGAGCCGGACCGGAGGGAGGTCGATCTCCTCGTACAGCTCGATGAACCGCCGTGTGACATTGGCGGGGTGGAGCATCTCACCATTTTCCTTGGTGAAGACGCGGCCGGTCTCCACCCAGGCGTTCTCCCACTCCTTACGGTCCTTGTCCTGCTGGGCGCGGTGCCGCCTGAGGGCCTGGACCGTGTCGGAGTCCAGCGCGATGGTCCGCGCGCCGGCGTCGGTCTTGGGGTCGTCCTCGTACACCTCCCAGCCGTCCACGACGAGTTGCTTGGCGACGGTGATGAGACCGGCGTCCAGGTTGGTGTCGGTCCACTTCTGGCCGCACGCCTCGCCCCGCCGCAGTCCGCGGAACGCAATCAGGTGGAACAGCGCGTACAGGCGGTCCTCCGCGACGTGGTCGAGGAAGAGGCCGGTGTGCGCCGGCGTCCAGACCATCACCGACGACGGCTTCTCGCCGGTGCGCTTCCAGTGAAGGATGCGTTCCTCGGTCCACACGAGAGCCTTGGGCCGCTTACCCGCTTCCAACTCGACATGGGCCGCCGGGTTGAAGGTGATGAGCTGCTGGGCGATCGCAGCGTTCAGCGCGGCCCGCAGGGTGGAGCGGACGCGCTGGCGTGTGGCCGGACCGACGATGCGGCGGTAGGGCTCCATCTCGGCGATGGCTGCCTTCATCGCTTTGCGGCGGGCGCGGGGCTCGCGGCCCTTCCAGGGGATCTGGGCGAGGTCCTCGAACGCCTTGCGGCGGGCCGCGTTGCCTTCGGCGATCTCGACGTTGGCCTCGGCAATGGCCTCGAACATCTCCGACAGGTGGGCGACCCGGAGGCGGTCGAGCCGGTAATGCCCGATCCGTGGTTTGAGGTGCACCCGGATGTTGCTCTCGTCGCGGCTGATGGCGCTCTGCCGCCCCTTCTTGCCCGCCAGCCACATGTCCAGCCACTCGCCAACCGTGAGCCTGCTCGTCAGGTCCAGGCCGTGGCTGAGGCGCCTGCGGGTCGCCTCGATGTTCGGCAGCGGGGCCTTCTCGTCGGCCACCTTCTCCAGCAACTCGGCTATCTGGGCCAGGCCCTCGGAGTCGTCGGCGTCGGCCAGGCCGACGAGCGCGCGCACGTGGTCGAGGTCGACCTGGGCGGCCTTGAGGGAGTCGTAGCCGGCGCGACTGAAGGAGCGGCGGGTGCCGTCCTCGCGGGGCGGGAGTTCCTGGCGTATGGAGTACGAGCCGTGCTTGCGGCTGGAGAGCTTGGGGCACTTCTTGCCGAGCGGCTTGCCGGTGTAGGGGTCGCGGCAGTAGCAGCGGCGGTGGGTGGAACCCTTCAAAGATCGTTCTCCTCGGTGGTGTTGGGGGCGGTTTCGGGTGGGTCGACATCGGCGAGTTCCGGCGGCAGGTGCGGTGGTGTGCCGCCGTCTTCGCGGATGAAGGCGCGGGCGCTTCGAAGCCGGTACTTGGCTTCCAACGCCCTTTCCGCGTAGTCGGCTTGGGCGAGGAGGGCTTCCTCGCGTTCGGCTTTGTTGGGTGCTGTCTCCGCTTTCCAGCGCTCGTGCTTCTCGCCTTTCAGGGCGGCCAGGGCGGCGCGCTGGTGGCGGATGTGGGCGCGGAAGGACCGGAACATGGCGTCATCCCTGCCGAGCTCCTCCCTGTCGCCGGTGAACCAGCGCATGGCATCCCAGGTCCGTTCGGAGTGCTGCAGGGGGAGGCGCTGGACTCGGTCGACGTAGCCGACGGGGTAGAGCAGGCAGATCGGGTAGGTGTCCAGGGCTTCGGCGAGGACGATGACGTCGACCAGGGGCAGGTTGGCGCGGCGGCCGGACTCCATGTTGGCGATCACGTTGCGCGGGATCGGGTGGCCGATCTCCTCGCAGCGGTCGGCCAGGTCCTGGGCGCTCATGTGCAACTCCTTCCTTCGTCTGCGGACCTCGGCGGCCACGGTGGCCATCACTTGGTCCACCCACTCCGGGACGTCGTCCTCGTCCCTTCCAGCATCGAAACCGTGTTGTGTCATGTAGACACATTAACTTCCCTACCGTTGATTCCATGGCCTGGAGACGAGCGTGATCGTCGTGTTCGCCGAGGGCTCAGTCATGGATGGAGCGCGTATGCGCGAGAACGGACCGGCCGGCCGAGTGAAGGGCATGAGCCGCGAGGAGCTGCTGGAGCTTCCCGCCGCCGTTGACCTGGAGACAGGCAACCGGGCGCTGGGGCTCGGGCGAAGCAAGGGGTACGAGCTGGCCAAGCGCGGCCAGTACCCGTGCAAGGTGCTGCGGCTGGGCAACGCCTACCGGGTGGTGACCGCAGACCTGTTGGCCCTGCTGGGCCTGGCCGCATGAGAGCGGGGAACCGTAGCAGACCGTTCTGCGCTGAGCTGACACAGAAACGCTGGACTGTTGCCGGGCGTGGACGTACGGTCCGTGTTCCCTCGCGATCACCGAACGCTCGCGAGAAGAGGGTGGGCCCCCGGCGGTGCAACGCCGGAGGCCCGAGCAACCCCGAACGGCCCTGGAAGAACCAACCCGGCGGCAAGGGCGTGCGAGCCCGCCACCGCCAGACGAGGAGCTGCCGAGTGCAACCCGAGAACCCCGAACCCTATTCCGGCCCCGCACAGGCCATCTGGCCCGCAGCGGCCATCCCCGGCCGACCCGGCGCCCACCTGCACGCCACGCAGGCCGACGACGCCGATCCGAGCCCCAGCAGTGATGCGGACGCCCGCAGCACCGACGAGGCGAAGACCCCGAGCGGGCCGGAGGAAATATCCGATGCGGAGCCGACGTACGGCTCCGCGCTGCTGGACGAACTGCGCGGGCAGATCGCCCAGTTCGTGATCCCGCCCTCCCAGGAGGCCCTCGACGCGATCACCTTGTGGGTGGCAGCGACGCACCTGCAGCCCGCATGGCAGCACGCCCCGCGCCTGGCGGTGGTGGGCCCGGCGAAGAGGTGCGGCAAGTCGCGGCTGCTGGACGTGCTGACCGAGACGGTCCACGAACCGATGCTCACCATCAACACCACCCCGGCGGCCATCTTCCGGTCGATCTCCGAGGACAACCCGCCCACGCTCCTCGTGGACGAGGCGGACACCATCTTCGGCCCGAAGGTCGCGGAGAAGAACGAGGAGACGCGCGGCCTGCTCAACGCCGGCCACCAGCGAGGGCGGTACGTGACCCGGGTCGTGGGCAACGACCACACCCCGCACCGCTTCGCGACCTTCGCCATGGCGGCCATCGCGGGAATCGGCGAGCTGCCCGACACGGTCATGGACCGGTCGGTCGTGATCCGCATGCGGCGCCGGGCCGAGGGCGAGAAGGTCAAGCCCTTCCGCTCCCGCCGCGACATCCCGGCCCTGCACGATCTGCGCGACCGCATCGCCGCGTGGGCCAGGCCCCTGCTGGACGACGCCGCGAACCTGGAGCCGGACATGCCCGTCGAGGACCGCGCCGCAGACACCTGGGAACCCCTGGTCATCGTCGCCGACCTCGCCGGCGGTCACTGGCCCAGGCTGGCGCGCCTCGCGTGTGCGCGGATGGTCGCCGCCGAAGTGGCGGCCGAGGAGGACCACCCGAGCGGAGCGCGGATCCTTGCCGACATCCGCCGGGTCTTCTACGCCCAGCGTGAGGTGGACAGTCTGTCCACCGAGGAACTCCTCCATCACCTGCGCCAGGACGCGGAGGCGCCGTGGGCGGAGTGGGGGCGGGGCGGGCTGACCGCCCGTGAACTGGGCAGGATGCTGCGCGAGTTCGAGATCAGGCCCGGCAACGTGCGCATGGCCGATCGGACCCAGCGCAAGGGCTACATGCGCAACAAGTTCCTGGATGCCTGGAGCCGGTACTGCCCCACCGTCCACTCAGTGGGCCCCCAGGCGGCACGCCCGGTGAACCACCCGCCGTTCACTGAGTGAACGCCCTGCCCGGCGAACTCGACGCGGGCTGAACCCCGCCCCCTTGTTGCCGTCCCTGCCGTCCCTGCCGTGATCTCGCAGGTCACACGGCATACCGGCAAGACGCCAACCGGGGCCAAGACGGCAACGCGATCCGCCATCGCAGCCCTACCGCCAAGACGCCGCCCGCATCTGTCTTGCGCCGTCCCCCGCCGTCCTGCCGTATCAGCGCAGGCCACAGCACCGCCCACCGGGACGGAAGACACAACGCCACCGTCCCGGCCCGGGGCACGGCCACACCGGCACCAGGCCCGCCAGGATGCGCCGACGTCGTGTTCCGACTCGGAACACGACGTCGGCGGCACACGCCAGGACGGAAGGCCGAGGCGGTTGCCGTACCCGCTGTGACCTGCGCTTGCAACGGCCAAGACGGCAAATACGCACCACACGACTACGCCAGGAGTACCCCGCTTGAAGGTCCCTCTCATGTCCCGTCGCCGAGACCGCCCGCCGCGCGGCGACCAGCCCGGTCAGAAGCAACCAGCGAAGGCGAAGCTCCCCGGAGCAGTACGTGCTCCGCGCGGCCGGCATCGTCATCGTGGCCCTTACCGCCGGTGCGTTCTGGCTCTCCTACGCCCACCTGGCCGAGGTCGCCGCCCAGCACGGACTCCGCGACTCTCCGATCCGCCGATGGGCGTGGCCCGCGACGCTGGACGCATTCATCGTCGCGGGCGAACTCCTCATGCTCCGCGCGGGCCTGCGCCGCGTCACCGACCCGTGGGCCATCGGCGTCACCGCCATCGGATCATTCGGCTCCATCGGGCTCAACGTGGCCGGGGTGACCGGCACGCGCGACGCCGGCAGCGTCCCATTGCTCGACTACGTGGTCGCCGCGGTTCCCCCGGCCGCCGCGATGGTGGCCTTCGGCGTGCTGATGCGGCAGATCCACGAACTCGTCGCACAGCCTGATGTCGACCAATCGGGCCCCGATTCGGTGCAGGTGCCGGAACCGTCGGTCACCACTTCCGTCCACCTCGGCGAGGCGCCGGCCATCGCGGTCGGCCGGTCCGGCGAGGTTCCGGCCGGGCGCTTCGGGCCTGCCGAGCTATTGACTGAGCCCGTCCAGGCCGCTGGGCTATCGGCCGCTGTATCCGTCCAGTCTCCCAAACCGCCCGCCTCCGCTGCGGCGGGCAAGGTACGCGGTGGCCGTCCGCCCGGGGCTCCCCTTGAGGAACTCGTGGAGATCGGCCGGGCCGCTGCCGCTGAGCAGGGCAAGCTCACCCGGGCCATCGTCCGGACGGCGGTTGAGGACAAAGGGCTGACGGTCGGCAGCCAGCGGCTGACCGAGGTGATGGACATCCTCCGGGCCGAGCCCGATGCCGTTGTCGAGACCGATCGGTCCGGCGGCTGACCGCAACCGCTGCCGGGTGACCGGAACCCTTCCGGTCACCCGGCCCGCCATACCGCCTCCCAAGAATCGCGCGATCGCCCCCACCTGTGGATGAGGCGGCAGCCGTCCGAACTCCGCCTGATCTCCGCCGTGCCCCGCACGCCCTCCCCACCCCGCTCTGGAGAACCGTCCATGACTCACAACCCACTCGCCCCCGAGAACGCCCCCGACGAGCCGCTGCCGCTGACGAAGTCGCCTACGCTGATGGACCGTTGGCGGCGCGCGTTCGGACGACCTGCCCCGGGCGGAGCCAGTAGTACCCCGAGTCCGACTCAGGGCCGGTCTTCGGGGGTCTCCGCCCCGGGGGTGGCGGAGACGGCCCAGCGCCAGGGGGCGCCAGGCAAGGGCGTCGGGGCCGAGGGCGGCTCCGACGAGGACATGCTCCACACCCTCCAGTGCGAGACTCTGCGCCGCGTACGTGCCGCCGACAGCGCCGAGAGCGTCGGCGGTGAGCCTGTCGTGAAGAGCGTGCAGCCCACGATCCGCCGTTTCACCGGCACCAAGCGCGTCGTCCGCGTCGGCCCGCTGCGCTTCACCGGCGACGAGCACACCCGCCTCCAGGAGACTGCCGCCGAGCACGGCTACAGGGGTGACTCGGGCTTCGCCGCCGACATCGTCCTCGCCTTCATCACCGGCCACTTCACCGCCAACCTGCCCCTGTCCGAGGACCGCCGCCGCACCCACATCTTCCGCGCCCAGGTCCTGCGCCAGCTCAACCGGATCGGCGTCAACGTCAACCAGATCGCCCGCGCCCTCAACAGCGACCACACCCCACCCGACATCCGCCAGCGCCTGACCGAACTCCACCAGCTGCTGGAGCTGATCGCCGAAGCCCTGCGCCAGCCCGCCGACCCGGAGACAGAGGCAGCCGCGTGATCGCCGCCATCAAACCGGCCGGGTCCAACACCCGCGGATTGCTCGCCTACCTCTACGGCCCAGGCCGCCACGACGAGCACCTCGATCCGCACATCGTGGCGGGGTTCGCGATGCTCGGCATGCCCGACCCTGGCCGTGACGAGAACGCCACCCTCACCGAACTCGCCCGCTACCTCGACGAGCCCGTGCGGCTGCGCAACGGCGAGTTCGGCAAACAGGTCACCGACCACGTGTGGCACTGCCCGGTCCGTGCCGCCCCCGAGGACCGTTACCTCTCCGACGCCGAGTGGGGCGAGATCGCCCAGCGCATCGTTGAAGCGGCCGGTATCGCGCCGACCGGTGATGATCTGGGCTGCCGCTGGATCGCCGTACGGCACGCGGATGACCACATCCATATCCTCGCCACCACCGTCCGCGAAGACGGCCGCCGTCCCAAACTCCACGGCAGCGGCGTGCGCGTCGGTGACGAGTGCCGCGCGATCGAGAAGGACTACGGGCTACGGCAGTTGAAGAAGGGGGACGGGACCGGAAGCCGTCGCCCGACTCAGGCCGAGATGCACAAGGCCGAACGCCTCGGCTGGGATGAGCCCAGCCCCGAGTGGCTCCAGGACCGCATCCGCGCCGCCATCCCCCACGTGACCAGCGCCGAGGAATTTGTCGCCTACCTCGAAGCCAGCGGCGTTGAGGTTCAGATCCGGCGCGGCCCGTCAGGCGACCTCCTCGGCTACGCCGCTGGCCGCCCCGGCGACGTCAACGAGGCCGGCGAGCAGATCTACCACCCCGGAAGCAAGATCTCCCCCGACCTCTCCCTGCCCAAAATCAAGGCCCGCCTCGAATCCAGCCGACCCGAAGAACACCCCACCGCCCGCCGCAACCACCCCAGCACCCCCTGGCACCAAGCCGCCGGCGCCCTCGACATGCTCCACACCGATCTGGCCGACGACACCCACGCCCAGGCCCACATCACCGCCCTTGGCGAACTCCTGGAAGCTACCGCCCAGAAGGTACCTGCCCCTCTGCGCGCCGAACTCCAGGCCGCTTCCAAGGCGTTCGCCCGGGCCCAGCGTTCCCAGGTCCGGGCCGAGGACCGTGCCGCCCACGCCCTGCGCGGCGCGGCACGCGACATCGTGCACACCGCCACCGGCCCCGACGGCAGCGCACTCGCCGCCCTGGTCGCAGCCCTCGTCTGGGCCACCATCGTCGCCGCGCGCTGGCACGAAGCGAAGCACCACGCCCACCAGGCCGACGCCGCCCGCCAGGCCGTCCAGCACCTCCAGACGGCCGCCGACCTGACCCTCGCCCCGACGCTCGCCGAACTCACCGCCCGACCGCCCAGGGATGAAGCCAGCCGCATTCTGGCCGGCGACGTACGGGCAGCCGTCCCCGACCACGCTGAGCGCATCCTCACCGACCCGGCCTGGCCCGCGCTCGCCACCGTCCTCGCCGACGCGGAAGCCCGCGGCCACCAACCCCACCAACTCCTTCGGGAAGCCGCGGCTCAGCGCGAGTTGACCACCGCCCGCCAACCCGCCCGCGTGCTCATCACCCGCATCCAGCACACCGGCCGCAACCCGGCACCCAATCGGCGAGCCGAAGCTGCCCGTCGCCGCTCCACCCTCGCAGCCTCGGTCCGCGTCCGGCAGACCCACGACGGTCAGTTTCCGTCGGCTGCTACGACGCCTACCGAACAGCAGCGCCGACAGCGCCGATAGGCACCGTCAGGCCCGCAGGGGTTGCGTTCGTCCGGGATCGGAGGAACGTGTGAGGCTTTCCCGGATCACGCTGTCGCTGGCGTGCAGAGCCGACGTCAGTTCTCCTCGCAGTTCGTCCGGGAGGACTCCTGTGCCGAGGGCGCAGGCGCGCACCAGCGCGCGACAGTCCTGCACTTGCCGGTCCGTGGCGATCTCGGTGAACAGAGGGTGAGCCAAGTTCTCGCGGGCCGCGTAGCCGTCCTCGGCGTCCGTCGTCCTGCGGTGGAGGTCCTCGACGATGCGGTGCGCGGCGAGCGCCTCGGCGGAACCGATCGCGTCGAGGATGGTAAGTCCGAGGCGGGTGTCGAAGACGGTCATCCCGGGTTCGGCCTTCCGCCCGGAGTAGGTCGTGAGCAGGTCGGCCAGGTGGCTGTCGATCGGCTGCCCGGCGTCGCGGCGGCACAGGACGGTCAGGCATGCCGTGACGGCTTGCTCCCACGGGTCGCCGGGCATCGTGTCGGCGAGGAGACCAGCCGCTGCTGCCGTGTCGTTCGCAACGAGGCCGGTGAGTACGGCGACCTGCCGACCGTCGAGCATCCGCTGTCCGATGCCATGGTGGGCTTCGATGTGCGCCAGGGCCTCGGCCCATCGCCCCTCGGTGGTGAGGGTACGCGTGCCGTCGGCGAGGAGGACGCGCCACAGCCACGCGCGAACTTCCTGGCGGTCTTCGCCGGTCGCTGTGAGGTCCGCAGGGACGTTGACGCCCTCGAACCGTGCCGCTGTGCCCGTCTCGACGGCCTTGTGCAGGTCGAGGAGTCGCTGGCGCCCCTCATCGGCGTGGCCATCGCGGATCTGGAGGCGGGCGAGGTTGACGACCGGTTCCAGTCCTCGGATCGCGCTCATGCCGGGCAGGGGGCAGGCGTGGAGGTAGGCGGCGGCGTGCTGGTGGCACATCTCGCGGGCGAGGTCGGGGAAGTCGAGGTCGGAGGCGATGAGCGCGGCCTGGTTGTAGACGGCCGATGCGAGCCCCTGGTCGGCCTTCTTCACTGCGGTGTCGGCCAGGTCGACGAGTGCGCGTACGCGTTCAGGCAGGGGCAGGCAGGCGGGGCGGAATCGGGCGACGAGCGGGAAGCGCTGGGCTGTGAGGCCGTGCGGGTCCATGGATCCCCCGGGTCGAGAGTGAGGACTGCTGAGGCGGCGGTGCCCGCCAGTCGTGTGCCGACGGGCACCGTCCGCTAGGGGTGGGGGCGTCATCGCCAGTCGACGACGATGCGGTTCAGCGGGGTGTCGAGGGCGAAGAGACCGGGGCGCTGCTCGATCTCGGGGGCGTCAAGGGGCTGGATTTCGAACGTGGCCTCACGGTGGCGGTAGTCGCGATCCCAGGTGCGGATGGCGTCGGCTACCCTCGCGACCAGTTCGTCACTGCCTGGGCCGTGGCCGATGACGCCGAACTCCCAGAGCCTGTCGCCCTCGGGAGTCTTCTCCTTCGAAAGGCGCCGGGCGAGGTAGGTGACAGTGCCCTTGTCGACGACCGCAGTCGACGAGGGGTAGGGGTCCTCGGTGAGCAGAGTGCCCTTGGCGCTCTGGGGGAACAGCATCCGGATCAGACCGGAGGGCAGGGAGCAGGTGACGAACAGTTCCATCCACTCCGGTGACTCCATGGCGCGGACCGTCATACCGGTCCACTCCTCGGTGTGCGGCTGGTCAAGTACACCTGCGAGGGCGTCGGCGTCGATGTTGAGGCCGGCGGGGGCCTGGAGTCGTACGGCGCCGTCTGTGCTGAGAGGGATCACTCGGCGGTCGTCGTCGGCGATGCCCCGCCGAAGCGGCATGAAGGTGTTCATCTCGCTGCCGAGGGACACCCACCGGCCGTCGCGCTGCTCGTAGGCGATGGAGCGGGAGACGGTGCCCTTGAGGCGCTGGGGGACGAGGAGCCGGCCGCCGGGGGCGAGCTGCTGCAGCCAGGCGTGCGGTACGCCGTGCGCGCCGACGGTGGCGATGATCCGGTCGTACGGCGCTGCTTCGGCGTAGCCAAGTGCCCCGTCGCGGGTCACGGCCTCGACGTTGGTGATTCCGGCGGCGGCGAGGTGCGTGCGGGCGCCTTCCACGAGGTCGTCGTCGACGTCGAGGGTGGTCACGTGTCCGTTCTCGCCGACCAGGTGGGCGAGGAGACCGGCGTTGTAGCCGGTGCCGGCGCCGAGTTCGAGGATGCGCTCGCCGGGTTGGGCTTCGAGTTGGTCCAGCATGAGGGCGACGACGCCTGGCTGGGAGGCGCAGGAGATGGACGTGCCGTCGGTGTCGTACTTGATGTGCACGGGTGCGTTGGCGTAGGCGTCTTCGAGTGACGCGTCGGGCACGAACACATGGCGGGGCACGGTCCGCAACGCGGTCTCGACGGCGGGCGTGCGGGCGTGTCCGTCCGTACGGAGCTGATCGACCAGGGCGTTGCGGAGACGCTCGGCGTCCGCCGTGGGGGTGGTGATCGTGTCGGTGTTCACCGCGCTGACGCTATCGATGCTGGCCGTTGCCTCGGTGGGCGACTCGGTGTGGTCACTCGTTCCCATGACTACCTCTCGTGCGATGTAGGACAGGGCGCTTTGGTCGTCCCGGAGGAGACCGGCGCGGTTGGCATGGAAGATCACGTGGTGGGCGATGACGGCTCGCAGGCCGCGGGTGAGGGCGCCGCGGCCTGCGAGGTCGGCGAGCGTGGCTCCGGCCCGTTCGAAGGCGGTCACCCACTCGTCATACCTGTGCAGTGGACCGTTCGGGCGGCAGAGGCTGCGGGCATCCGCGGTCATCAACTTCTGCATCGGCGAGATCAGTTCGGCGGCTCGTTCGGGTGGTGGTGGATTGGTGACCGGTCGAAGAGCTGCGACCTTGGCCCATACGTCGCCCTGTTCGAACCAGTCGAGTCCGGCGCCGCGCATCATGGCACTCGCGAGCAGGACCGCGGTCTCCCGGCGTCCCAAGTGCATCGGGCTCGGCTGGTAGGTGAGCAGGTGGCGGGAGTCGCTGTGGAAGAGTTCGTGGGCCGCCTCCATGGCCTCGGGCCCACCGAATGCGTCGGTCTCGGGCTCGTACACGCAGGGCAGGCACAACGTGGCCACGCCGTCGCCGATGAAATCGCTCAGGAGCGACTCGATGGCTGGTGAGGGCTTGTCGGCAAGGTAACGCAGCGGCCAGGGCTGCTTGTTCATGAACCACCAGCCGGTGAGCTGCCCGCCGGCCTCGGCCTCGATCAGACCGGGACCGAGGCGTTCGGCGATGGTGCGCCGTGCCATCTCGCCGTCGACGAAGGTGATGTTGTGCTGCTGCCAGCGGTCGGGTGGCATAGAGGTCCTTCGGTCGGTGGATCAAGCGATGAGGAGGCATGCGTCCCAGGCGGACCGGGGTGGTGCGGCGGTGCTGGGCGCCAGGAGGGCCAGAGCTATGCCAGCGGCGCCGTCGAGGAGGCCGGGGCCGCCTTCCTGGTCATGGACGAGCGCTGTGGCCGTGAGTTCGGGGTCAGTGTCTGGTGGGGTGACTGCAGCCAGGAGGGCCGGGATCGCGGCGCGGAGTTTCCCCGCGGTTGAGGGGTGGGCGTCGTCTGCCGTACGTGCGGCGGCGTGGGCGAGGCCGGCGAACCCGTGGCAGAGGCCGTTGTCCGTCGTGGCCTTCAGCTGCTCGGGGTCAGTGAGGGCGGCCACGAGCGCGTTCTCCGCGTCGATCTGGCGGCTGGCATCGCCGAGAGCGAGCGCGGCAAGTTGCTGGGCGCGGGCGAGGCCGGCGGTGCCGTAGCACCAGGACGGCCGCCGGGGCGCGGACGGGGCGAGATGCCCCGTCCGTAGCTCGTCCTGAGTGACCCAGTACGGCCAGACCGGTCCGCCGTCAGCTCTCTGCTTCCAGCGGTCCAGCCAGGTCAGGATGGTGTGCAGTGCCACGTGGTGCCCGTCAGTCACGGAGCCGTTCCGAGCGGCGAGGGCCAAGAACGCGAGCACACCGCCGATGCCGTGCGCCATGCCGGTGTTGGCGTGTCCGCCGGGGAATCGGTCGTCCGGGCTGCCTGAGGGCCCGGTCTCCGTCCACCAGCCCGGCAGTGGCTCGCCATGGTGGGTGATCGGTTCGGTGAGGCGCACGCAGTAGTCGAGAACGGCGCGCATCGTGGAGCTGCCGGGGTTTCGGCGCAGTAGGTAGGCGCCGTATCCGGTGAGGCCCCGGATGGCGTCGAACTCGGCGAGCTGCGGCAGGCGTCCGGCGTCGATGCGGCGGTGCGCGGCATCGAGACGGCGCCCGACGTTGATGGTGATCTGTCCGTCCATCGCATTGAGGGCACGCTGGTAGGAGCCGGGAAGGTGGTCGGCGGCACAGGTCAGGGCGTGGGCGAAGGCGGGCGCCCCGTAGAACGGGTGCCTGTCCGGGCCGCTGGTGAGCGGCTGCCGACAGGCGGCGGCGAGCCAGGCGTGGGCGCGGTGCCACGGGCCGAGGCCGCTCGCGGCCCGCTCGATGTGAAGGAGCGCGATTCCGGGCGGGCCGTAAGCAAGGTGCTGCCGGTCCGAGGACAGCGTCCTGGAGCCGAGGGGCACGGTGTCGGGATCGGCGAGCCGGTCGGCGATGGCGTCGACCAGGCCGAGCGCGGGGCGGGCGGTCACGAAGCCCTCCCTCTGGTGCGGGCGGTCCAAGCCAGGGCGGCGGCACGCGCCAGGTAGAGGCACACCTCCTCCTCCGGAAAGTTCACGGCGACGTGGCGCACGAAATGGACGTGCAGTAGGGAGGTCAGGACGTCGTCGACGGCGATGCCCTGGGTGTCCGGGCCGGGCAGGTGCGGCCGGTACGCGGCGAGCGTCGTATCCCGGTTAGCCCATGCCGACACGATGGCGTCCCCGCCCGGGACAGAGCGCAGCGCCAGCCAGTCGTCGCTCGGGTCGGCGAGCCGTGCGGCGTCGGTGAATTGCGGGCGTGGAACGGGAGCGGGGGCTGTCGGAGGGATGTGGTCGATCAGCCACCGCATCCCGGCTGCGGTGCTGCCGAGGAACGCGGAGGTAATGGCGACCGTGTGGGCCGCTACCAGCGTGCGCTGTCCGGGACGTTGTGGCTGCGTGAGTTGGGCCAGGATGGTGCGCGAGTCGGCCCGGAAGACCTGCTCGGCCGCCTCCCATGCGGTGCCGGAGCCCCAGCGGCCCATCTCCCGGTAGGAGGTGGGATAGCGCAGGTCGGCCAGCAGGCCGATGCTTCGTAGCTCGTCGGCCCAGGCACTCACCGTTCGGGCCGTGTCGGCGAAGGCTTCCGGGTCGGGGAGGGCGATGCGTACGCGGAGGTGTTGGTCCGGGTCGCGGAAGCGGATGAACCACCACGGCGGGCTGCCGAGCTGTTCGAGGAGGCCGGGCAAGTGCCGGGAGAGCAAGACGTCTTGGCGGCGGGGGTCGCCGTAGAGGGCGGCGAGAAGAACCGACGAAGAGGCAGGCGTCTGCATCTGGTCCGCAGACAGGGCACGGGCCCGGCTGGGGGCTGGCAGTGGTGGCCATGTCGACGGCCTGGTTGCTTTGAGTGGCACCACGACCTCGTGGGCTCGCCCGCCGCACCAGCCATACGCATCTGGTTCCGGGGCCTCGACGAGTACGGCCAGGCGCGTCCGGTCGAGGTGTCTGCGCAGGAGCGCACGGTGGCCGGCCTCGTCGAGGTCAAGGAAGAGACGTCGATCGTCCTCAACGAGATGGACGCGGCGCGGCAGCCTCCGCCGGGCACGCCAGTCGCTGAGCACGGCGTCCCACTCGGTCCGAGGGCGGGCATGGCCGGGCAGTTCGGACGCTTCCAGCCTCCAGCGTGCCGGTGCCAGTACTGTCCGGCCGTACCGCAGACGTGGAAGAAACGGCATCGCCGCGGCGGCGCCCCAGTCGAAGACGGTGACCTGCGCGCACTGGGCGCGGGACAGTTCGGTGAGGAACCGCACCAGTGGTGGGGTGTGGGTGCGCAGGTTCAGCGCGTGCATTCCAACAACCTCCACGCGGTGGCCTCGCTCAGGGACGGCGAGGTACATGCGGCGGCCGTCGCACCCCACAGCCAAGTCCTCCGGAGTGAGGACGGTGTCCTGCGGGACGCGGTGCTCCTGAAGGCTGATCACAGTGGGCAGGACCTGTGGGGCGCGAGTGACGTGGGCGCTCTCGGGGAGCAGAGGCGGGAAAGAGAGCTGCGCGGGCACGGTGTTGCCATCTGCGGCCGGGAGGTCGGCAAGCTCTGCGCCCAGGGCATCCCGGTCGGCGGGAGCCAGCACGCTGAGGAATCGACCCGTGGAGACGCCGACACCACGGGACACGCTCACGATCTCCAGCCGGAACCGCCCGCGCTGCAACTCCTCCAGGTTGGCCGCGTGCACTCGCACCCCGATCTCCAAGTGCGGCGGCAGCCGAGGCTCGTCGGGACCCACGTCCAGCGCCTCAATCTGTTCGTCCGTGAGGATCACTTCGTCACGGCCGTCGAGCGCGGCGGCCTGAGCCAGTCGTACGAGGGCGTCATCCCGACCGGAGACGCGGGGCTGGCGTGTGCTGGCCGGAGCGCCTGGGTAGCCGTCGGGATAGCCGGTGCCACTGTCCGCCACGGCCTCCTTGAGCGACACCATCGTGCCGATGCCGTACCGCTCGTAGAAGCGCTGGTGGTACTCCTTCCAGGCGGCGGTCCCGTACGGGCGGATGCTCAAGCGGGGCAGGACGAGAGCGGCGCGCTCGATCTCTCGGGCGACCGCTTCCGGCAGAACGAGCCGCGCATCCAGGCGGAGGTCGAGCGCGACGGGGTGGCGACGCAGGCCCGGGACGAGGTCTCGCATCCGCGCCGCGACGCTGTCCCGGCGGCCGTGCGTGGCGCACTCCTCCAGGCCCGCCCGGATGGCGTGGAGTTCGCGTACGGTCTCGGCGACCGGGGCGAGGCTGCCGGCGTCGATCGCGTCGAGTTGGCCCACCAGATACCCGAGGGCATCGGTCTCGGTGCTCGGAGCGTGCAGGCCCGTGATCAGTACCCGCCGCCGGATCAGCTCCGCCAGCAGTTGACGTGCCTTCTCGGGACCGGCCTCGGGGAACTCCGCCTGGAGCTTGTCCACGAGGGTGCCGAACCGGATCGGCAGTCGGGTCGCGGCAAGGACCGTGCGCACCGGTCCGGTCAGGGCCAGAGACGCCTCGACCGCGCGCGTCCGGTCGTTTTGGACGTCGGGCTGGAACGGCACGATGAGCCGGTCTCCCCGGTATGTCACGGTGTTGTTGATGACGATAGGCAGCCGTTCGAGGAGGTCCGGGCATGACTCCAACCGTGCGACCAGGGCCGCCAGCCACTCTGCCCCTGCGCGGCCGACGGCCACGTGCTCCTCGCCCCAGTCGGCCCGCGCCTGCGGGCCGAACTCCGCGGTGGCCACGCCGGCGAACAGGCCGAAGGGGGTTGCCCGATGCTGGGCTCGCAGCAGGTAGCGGGCCACCGACAGCGCCGCGCGCTGCACATCCCGGATGGCTGGGTGCTCGGCCGTGCACAGGGCCCCTACCTGCGCGGCCAGGACCGGGCTGGAGTACCGGAGGGCCTCGGCGACATCCCTGTCCGCCCAGGCCGCGCGTAGCCACGACACACGGGCAGACGAACCACTGGGCGAGCGGTCATCGAGGTCAGGGCATGGAGGAATCGGCAGCGAGGGCCGGGCCACGGCGCGCACGAGAACAGTGGAACCGGTGCGGAACGCTGCAGGCGGAGCAACCATCAAGTACCTCCGTAGGTGAGGGGGCGGGCGGCTGGTGCCGCCGCGCGGAGACGCGGCGGCACCAGCCCTGGGTGATCTGGAGTCCGGGTCAGGCGACGTTGGTGGTGCAGGCGCCGCAGGTGGACCCGCAGTTGTCGTCGGTCAGGTTGACCAGGCCAGCCGGGTCGGCGATCTCGACGAGAGAGACATCCAGGTCGAAGCCGTCCGACGCCCCAGGGATCTGCGGGCGTACTTCGGTGCGGCTGGGAACTACGGTGCTGCGCGTCATGCTTCAACTCCTTGTAATCGTTGTGGTGTTACTGGGCTGGAGCGCCCACCAGGTGCCGCCACGGGAGCGCTGCCAGACGGCTGCTCCCCCGACGGCTCCTGGCCGCCCGGCGCGAGGGGACGTGCTCCGCGTAGGAAGTCCTCGCGGGCTGCCTCCCTCACGCCGGGAAGTCGTGTGCCGGGAGACTGATCAAGCGGATGCCGGTCGCCGCTCCATGAAGTAGGCGAGCGCCTGTGCCTTGAGGCGATCGAGGCACGGCTCGCACGCGTAGAAGGGGGCGTGCTGCCCGTCCCACTGCACCGGGCCGAGCCAGATCACCAGGACTCCCGTACGCCCGCAGCCGAGCCAGCAATCACCGGTGATCCACGGCCACTCCATGGAAGGACGTCCCCTTTCTCAGCTGGTCGGGATAGTCGATCTGGTGGCCTGGCAGTTGGGAGCGCAGGCCCAGAGCTGGAACGGCAGGCCCCGGTGGCGTAGATCGCCCAGTCGTCGACCGCTCGCTCCCAGCGGCCGGGCGCAGAGGGCGCAGTCCATGGCCATCTGCTGGCGGGGCCGGAGTCGGGCGAGGTCCGGAAGGGGCGAGGGTGCCGTGGCCGGGATGCTCACTTGCCGCCCTCGGTACGGAGTTCCGCCCAGACCTCTTTGCCCCAAGGGCGTCTGCCCGAGCCGTGCAGGTCGTAGCCCCACCGGTCGGCGACGGCATCGACGAGGAGCAGCCCGCGCCCCGACTCGTCGTCGTCAGCCGCCTGGCTGAGTATGGGCAGACGCGATGGTTCCCGGTCCACGACCCCGACACGCAGTCGTGTCGCGCTCGGCCGCCCAACCGTGAGGCGGATCTCGGGACACGGAGTGTGCCTGGAGGCGTTCGCGATCAGCTCTGTAATGATCAGCGCGGCACGGTCGGCGAGGCCGTCGAGGTGCCACACGTCGAGGACGTCTCGGACGAGTCGACGGCCGAGCTCAGCCGTGGACGGCTCGCATGGGAAGGTCTGGCTGTACGTGAGGTGACCGACGGAGAGGACCTCAACTGTTTTTCTCAGACTCGTCATTGGGGTGGAGCCTTCGTGTCGTCTCGGCGCCCGGCCCGCCCCCGCGGGGGAACCTCAGGGCGGGCCGGGCCGTCAACAGCCGCCCGCACAGTGGGGCGCGGCGGGCGACCAGCACCCAGACAACTCCCTTTCCCAACAGGTTGGTTAGGACGTTCAGGCACTCAGCCGACGGACTCGCCTAGGACGTTTTGACCTCTCCTTTACCTGGCGAGCGGGGATTGCGCGGGCTACCGTGCCCGCATGGACACCACCCGCAACACCGTTCTTGAGGCGTGGATGACCGAACACGGCTACAGCTCCAACAGCCTCGCCGAGGCAGTGAACAGGGCCATTGAACGGTTGACCGGGCGCCCTGGAGGACTCGACGGCTCATCGGTCCGGGCATGGAAAGCGGGCCGGGTCACGTGGCCAAAGTCAGCCGCCCGCAAGGCACTTGAGGACGTCACCGGACTACCCGCCGTCGCTTTAGGGTTCGTGCCACGGAGCCGGCCTTCGTCCACCCCGGCCCCACCGCAGCAGGAGGACCCCGACATGAAGCGCCGCACCCTCGTAGGCAGCATCGCAGCGGCGGCCGCAGCAGCAGCCGCTCCCGGCACCGCATCGCCGCGCCGTATCGGCATGAGCGACGTCAACCGCCTCAACAAGCGCTTCGCCGAGATCATCGCCAGCGACCACCGCCACGGCGGACAACTCGGCATCGAGCAGCGGGCCGCCGCCCTTGCCGACGAGGCACTCAACCTCCAGAACGCCGGCAGCGCCACCCAGCGGGTACGCAGCAACCTCTACGCCTCTGCAGCAGCCTTCCGCTCCTCCGCGATGTGGGCCGCCATCGACGGCCGGCGCTACGACGTCGCCAAGGCGCACATGCGCGAGGCCCAGGCCCTCGCCGAGATGTCCGGCGACCAGGCGATCAAGTTCCGCATCTGGAGCCACGCAGGCACCATGTACCGCCACATGGGCCGCCCCGCCGACGCGCTTGCCGCCAACGACGTCGCCCGCAACCTGCACCTCACCCGCCGAGACCCCCTGTTCGCCTCCCTCGGCCTGGCCCGCCAGGGCGCCATCCACGGCACAGCGCAGGACCGCACCGGCACCCGCCGGGCCTTCGAGCAGGCGCAGGACGCCATGCTGCGCGCCGACCCCGCCGACTACCGGCCGGTGTGGATGCTCGCCTTCTACGACCAGGCCGAACTGGACTCCCTGGCTCTCTCCGCACACTTGGCCCTCGGCGACTACTCGACCGCCGAGTACCACGCCCACCGCTGCCTGTCCGCCCTCCGGCCCCACATGATCCGGTCCCGCGCCATCACCACGACCCGGCTAGCCCACGCCCAGCTCGCACAGGGCGCCCCCGACGCCGCCACGGCTACCGCGATGAAGGTCCCCGCCGAAGCTGCCACCCAGCACGCCCGGGTCACACGCATGCTGCAGGAGTTCGGGGCCGCACTGCGCGCCACCGCACCGGGCAGCTCCACCGCGCAGACCTGGACCGAGCACACCGCCACCTGGAGGATGGCCGCATGACCACGGCGCCCGCCATCGAACTGCGCACCTTCACCACCCTCGACACTGCCCGCGGCGACCTCCTCGACGTGTACGCCGACGTCCGCGCCCCGCTCCTCCACCTACCGAACTACGCGGTCACCGCGTTCGGTGAGCGCCTGGACCGGCACAGCGCCGAGCCGGGGTTCACAGCCGTCCTCGCGTACGCGGACGGACATCCAGTCGGCTACGCCTACGGCAACACCATCGAGCACGGCGACCGCTACTGGCAGCGCACCAGCCCGGCGCCGGCAGGCATGTACACCGAGCGTCCAGCCGTGGCCCTGAAGGAGATTGGCGTCCGGTCGGCCTGGCGTAAGACCGGCACCGCCCGGCGTATCCATGACACCCTCCTCGCCACACGCGACGAGTCCTTCGTCACCCTCATGGTCAACCCGGCCGCCGGGGACGGAAAGGTTCACGCGCTCTACAAGTCGTGGGGGTACGAGGACATCGGGCAGAGTCAACCGTCACCAGCCTCGCCTGTACTCACCGTGATGATCCGGCCCTGTCACTGACCGGCACCCGCGACAGCGCGCTGGTACCGGCGACACGGCCTGGATGCGACGACCCCGGGAGCATGCGGCTGCTGTCCACGCTGATCACCGGGTCACCGGCGTCCCTGTGGTCTCGGGCCTGCTCATTGAGGTAGCGGAACTGGGCGTTCCTGTCGGGGTGCTGAGCACGCTCGATGGTCTTGGCGTTGGCCTTCAGACTGAAGCCTTCCTCCCGCAGCAGCCGGCCACCGTGTCGGCGGCGACCCGGTGGCCCTGCCGGGTCAGCTCCGCTGCCAGCTTCCGGGTCGACTTAGTCGTCCACCGCAGCGGCGGCGTCGGGGCGCCCCGCTCGTCGGGCTCGACCAGCGCAAGCAGCGCCGGCCGCAGCCCCGGATCAAGGTCCACGGCCTACTTCCGGCCCCCACCAAGTCGACGGACCGGCCCCAACAGAGCCTGCCCAGAATCCAGTTCAGCCGCTCCGCGAGAGACCGTACCCTCCCGGACCCCTGCTGCGGCAGCGACGCGCCTGCCCCCTCCATGCCCCGGCGACAGCGCTTCCGCCCCTATGACTAGCCGACGCTGACGCTCGTCCAGATGCGGCAACAACACCTGGAACTTCGCAGCCAGGACGGCCTCGATCCCCTCCGGTCTCGCCATACCAGAACATCGAGTCACACAGCTGAAAGCCACGACTTGATTCCCGGCAAGCCCTAAGACGGTCCCGGCCGAGATACAGCTGACTTCGTCCACCTGCTGCTATCTGACACTGTTGCCAGCCGCAGGGTTCAGGATCGGCGACGCCCCCGCGCGGCATAAGGGCAACGATCCTGCCCCTGTCTCTGACGCCAACGCGAGCACGAACTCCCCATGACGAAACAGCGGCGGCGCATACTGGAAGCCGTTCTCGGTGCGGGTGATCACGATACTGCCCGCGCAGCAGCGACTCGTGGAGCGGCCACGGGCCATGGCCTTGGAGAGGTGCCCCTCGGATGGCGGCGGCGACCCCGCCTCGTGGCAGTGGACCGACAGCTGCGTGCAGGCGATGTGCGCGTCGGGTGCCGCCGCTCGTACGCCCTCAATGATTTCCGGTCGCGGATTGGCTGTTCGGCCACTCGTCCCCATCGAAAAGATCACCATGCGCGGCTCGACTGCGGACGTGAGCGAGCGGGCGAACTCCACCGGATTCATAGCTCCGGGGAGGCCGCCATGATGCGGAAAGACGAGAACATCCGCGCGAAGTTGCTGACTCCGGCGATCCAGGATGTCCCGCAAGCCGACGCCGTCGATGTCACTGGCGAGGAGCACGGCCGCCGCGCCGTCGAGATGGATCCGGATGACGGCGGACATTGTATTGCTCGTCACCGTGCCGAACCGGGCATCGCGCGTGCGCGGACCCGAGAGCGCCATCAGCGATCGAGGGTGACACACTTCGAGCTCCGCCCGGCCCACCCGGATGGGAAGGCCCGTATCCGTAGATACTGGAAGAATGCCTGTGATGCGCTCGTCGTCCGCCACGAGCTGCAGGGTTTCCTGGAGGTGCCGCCACGCCCGCGTGTCCTTGGACGCGTCGGTGTTGACTCGGACACGGCCGAGCGACCACCGCGGGTCCAGGAGGAGCCTGCTCATTCCCGCGATGTGATCGTTGTCGACGTGCGACACGATGACTTCCTCAAGGCCCGTGCAGCCGAGTCTTTCGAGTTCGGCGTGTGTGGTGTCGTCCGCGGCGTCGACAACCGCGCACCGTTGCCCGTCGCGGACGATGGCGGAATTGCCGTGACCGACGTCCAGGATCGTAACTGCGAGGTCGCCCTCGGAAGGTGCGCTCTGACGGGGGAGAAATGGAACGGTCACAGGGCGCGGACATCCTCGGACAGTTGAGGGGCCAGGGAGATGTGTGCGAAGCAGAGGTCCTCAGCCCGAGGGGCGTAGCAGTTGACCTCGGCCCGCAACCAGGTGCCAGGCAGCAGGGCGTCGGCGGGAATCCCAGTGTCCTCCTCGAAGCGCAGCAGCGGCAGTTGCGCCACCTGCGTCAGGCTCCAGCCACTGACCAGCACTTCGGCGTACGGTGCTTCGCCTCCCGGGTGCACGGCGAGGACCTCGATCGGGGTGCGGAACCGGCTCCGCTCTCGTGACCACTTGCCCGCCGCCTCTTCGAGAGCGTATCGGACGGCGCCGAGGACTTCTTCGTCGTCGGCCTGCTTGGGGACGACTGCGGGGATGTCGGCCCGCCATCGGTGGATGGATGATGCCTCGCGGGTGCCTACATGCGAACTCATGACGATGGCCGGGAGCTTGTGAGGGCGGCTGTTGGCCCGGGCGGCGAGCTCCGCTCCCGTGAATGCGACCGTCCAACTGCTACGCAGCTGGTGGTCGCAGACGAGTACGTCCAGAGGAGGTAACGTCGACAGATACTCCTCCGCCGTGGCGCGGGGACGCGGCCGGGGCATAATCAGAGCCTGCATGTCGAAGTCTTCGAAGAGTCGGCCGAGGGCTTCTGCGTCGGCCTTTACATCGTCCACGATGCCGACCCTGTGGACATCCTCAAGCTGCAGAGCCATCGTCACTCCTCCCCTTCGTCGTTCGTGTTACCGGCAGCGGGAACCGACGTCGTCGAGGCAGGCAACTCGACCAGTAGCCGGGCTCCCCCTAGGGGGCCGTTTCTGATCGCCTGCTGGCGTCCCGACATGTCGCCAACCGTGTCACGGACGATGGTCAGACCCAAGCCTGTCCCACCGTCTCGGGTGGTGAATCCGGGAACCCAAATCTCTTCCGTCGAGGCGTCCTGGATCCCCGGGCCCGAGTCATCCACGGTTAGGCGAATCCACGGAGCGTCCTTATCTACGAAGGAGCGGGTCGCCAGGTGGATCCTGCGCTCCAGGCCGCCGTCCGTACGCGTCAGCGCGTGGACGGAGTTGACGAGAAGATTGGAGACGATGGATTCGACCGCAGCCTCGTAAGTTCGTACGCGAAGGTTCCGGCCATCGAGATCATGGGTGACGTGAATGCAGCGGTCACTGAGGAAATTGTGGAACAGACGCAATGTGGCCAGGCACACTTCGTCGATGTCCACGTATGTCAGATCGCGCTTCTTGCGGACAAGAAGTTCTAGAGGAAGTTTGGCGAAGATCTGCAAGGTACGAGCCCCATCCATGATGGCACTCAGAGACGGTTTATAGCGGTCATCGACAGTTGCCGGATCGATGTCCCGACGCACCCTCCGGTCGACCGTACGCGCTTCCTGGAGGATGCGATCAGCTGGCTGCTGCGCTTCGTGGGCGAACACGGAGGTACTCGTTCCCACAGTGGCGAGGGCCCGGTAGAGGAGCAACTCGGATTGGAGATCCTTGATCTCTCGCAGACGCTGGTCCGCAAGGAGCTGCGAGGTGGTCAAGATACGTTGGACCGACGCACGGTCAAAGTTGCCATCCAGGCGGCCCTGATTATCTGCGAGCTGCTCCTCAAGGGCCTTCTTAGCTTCGGTGAAGTCGGCCTCGGCATCGGCCGTCTGCGCCTTCGCGCGCTTGCGTTGTTCTTGCCGTTCGGCTTCGCGAATCTGACGACGGCGCTGTGATGCCCATTCAATTGCGGACCGGGCGAACTCACGTAGTTCACCGAAGGCGGCGTTCTGCACGAAACCACTACGGTCCGTCTTCGGCTGGAGGCGATCTTCCGGGTCATTGACGACCAGCGCCCCTACGGAGTTGTTCGTATAGGGGCGGAATTCGGAGAGCACAGCGCGACGGACGTTGATGCTCAGCCAGTCGTCGTCAGGGTCACCATAGGGCTGAACTCGCAACCCATGATGATACAGGTGCACACCGCCGACGTCGGCAAGCCAGCTCTTAATCTCCGGTGTTGGCTGAATCGAGTCACGCAGGGCGACCGAATGCCTCGGGTTGAGATTGAACATCCACAGGTCGAACTTGGCCGCAGGGGCACTGGTGAAAAGGGGCTCGCCGCCGGTTGCGGTCGTTGGGCGTCGGCCTCCGGCGACCGCGGACCGAAGGTCTTTCGCCGTTGCGGTGCCAATCAGATTTCCCTGATGGTCCCTGAGCTCCGCCGACTGACTGCCATCCGCTCCGAGCCGTCCCGACAAATGGAACTCGGCCCACTGCAGGTGTTCATCCGTCACGGTCGAGGTGAGGTCCTCATACCCGAACGCCGTGTGATTCCAGAGAATCTTAAAGGTCGACTCGGTCTGAAAGGGGCCCGTGAGCAGCGTGAGCGAGCGCGTAAGCCGCTCGACATCGGCGACGCTCAACCCCTGCCGGAGATCGTGTATCTCGATACGAGTTCCCACACGGGCGTAAGGCGGGACGTCGCGGAGTTCGAGCGCTACGTCCTCCACCGCGTGAGCGGAGTCGAGTTCGTCCCAGTCGATACCCAGGGTGTACTGCACACCTGGAGTCGCCGCGGACCGTGTCGTGACCTTCACACGCCGACCCAGGCGAAGCGCTGCCAGACGCCCAAGCCCCTTCTCGCCGACCCGCCTTCGACCGCTGCGGGTGAACGGTGACGACGGTTTCCTGGAACTGCCGATGAGCAGGAAGTCGGAGGTGAGTTCGGCATCGGTCATGCCGTGCCCGTTGTCCGAAACGATGATCGAGCCGCCAGTGCGCGCGGAGTCGACCAACTCGATGCTGCACTCGGTGGCGTCGGCGTCGTACGCGTTGCGTACCAACTCCATGATTCCCATGTCCGGATGCGGAACGAGCTCTTCACCGAGACGCGTGAGGATCTTGGGCGCGAAGCGCAGATGATGCCTGGCCAACCGGCGCCGCCTCTCGTGAGCAGTGGGATCTTCCAGCATGCTAGCTACATAGAGACCGTGCAAGTGAAGTCTTCTGGGATTACCTGTAGTTCGCAAACCCCGATCTTGCATGAGGGTCCGTCAGCTTGCTGACGGACCCTTTGTGGTGAGTGTTGGTGGGGAATTTCGGAGTCTGGGCAGGTGGAGTGCCCGGCTGTCGCGTCGGGTGTGCGCCGGGTTCCACGGCTCCGGTCGGGGTGGTGCTACTCGCAGGGATGAGAAGGTGCTCGTCAGCCCGGGTTCGGGAGGGCCTGGAGCCGGTCCAGGGCATGTGTGATCACGTCGGTCCAGGCCAGTGCCCTGCGAAGCGGAGGATGCGGCGGCGGCCCGTGGTGACGAGCTGGGCGGCGGTGGAGAACAGCCGAAACCGCAGGCGGCGGGACTCCCAGAGCCGGGCTTGGCCGGTCAGGGCGAGCAGGGGCATCCAGGCGAGCAGGTCGAGGGCGATCTGCACGATCTCCAGCCAGATCTGGTTCTGCACGGTGTCATGGAAAGGGAGATTGCGCAGGCCGGTGGCGCGGGCGGCGCGGATGCGGTCCTCGGCCCGGGTCCGCTGCCGGTGTCGCAGTTCGAGGGCGGCGATCGCCTCGCCGGTGGTGTTGGTGGCGAAGCGGGTCAGCCGCATGCCGTCGGCGTCAGTGAAACGCAACTGGGCGCCGGGGTGTGGCCGTTCCTTGCGCACGATCAGCCATAGCCCTTTCGGGCAGCCGGTCAAGCAGTCGCCGGCGAGTTCGACGCCCCAGGCGCCGTCGCGGATCTCGCCGTCGGGTTCCAGTCCAGGCCGGGATCTTCAGGACGGCCTGATGGATGGCGTCGGTGATGGTCACCCCGACCGAGTACGACAGCCACCTGCCCTTCGCGAGCCAGGCGATGAACTCGTGGGTGCCGCCGCCGGAGTCGGTGAGTCCCTCCCCCGCGATCGGAAAGATCGTCTACGTTGGCATGCCTCTACAGCGGTGCACCAACCCTCTCGGGATCTTTTCCTGTCTGCCCGCGGCGAACCGCCCGGGGGCGGGGCGCACGTCCGACAGCTAACCAGAGACACTCCGCCGCAGGTGAGAACGTCCCACATGCGTGAGCGATGCGTGAGCGGACGTTGTGGGACTGGCCGTCACAGACTGGCGCACCCCCCTGTACCGTGTGGCGCTGATCAGGCAGAACAGCACCACACGGCAGGGCCAGTCACTCCCCGGCAAGGATCCAATCCCACTCCTAAAGCGGGTGTCGCAGGTTCGAATCCTGCCGGGGGCACCAGTTCAGAGGGGCCTCACCTCCCAAATTTGGGAGGTGAGGCCCCTCTGACATCCACAGCTGACATCAACGAGCACGGTCACTGACGACCGGGACGCCTCCTGAGCAGCCGGTCCATGTGACTCATGGCCTCGCGCTGCGTGTCCTGCACGACGTGCGTGTAGACGTCCATGGTGATGCTGATCTGACTGTGCCCGAGGATCTCCATCACGACGCGGGGCGCCACTCCGGCCGCTGTAAGCAGGGTCGCCGTGCCGTGCCGGGCGTCGTGCAGCCGGACGACTCGGATGCCGGCGGAGTCGGCAATGCGGGTGAAGGAGCGGTAGACGTTCCGCGGCTCGACCTGGCGGCCGGTGCGGGTGGTGAAGACGTAGCCGGACGCCTGCCACTTCTCCCCCGCCTTGGCGCGTGCGGCGGACTGCCGCATCCGGTGCCAGCGCAGCGGGGCGATGCAGAGCGCGGGCAGCGGTACGACGCGACGGCGGCGGCTCTTCGGATCGTCGTCGTACAGGACGCCACGGCGGCGCTGCGTCTGCTGACGGACGTACAGGACACGATTGTCGAGGTCGAGATCGGACCAGCGGAGGCCGATGATCTCGCCCCGGCGGAGCCCCATAGCAATGGCCAGCACGAAGGCCGCGTAGAGCGGATCTCTGCGAGAGGCGGCGAGGAAGTCGAGCGTCTCGTCCAGCGTCCAGGGCTTCAACTCCCTGTTGTCCGTGCGGGGCGGCTCGACCAGCTTGGCGACGTTGCGCGTGATCAGTTCCTCGCGGCAGGCGGAGGACAGAGCGGAACGGAGCACTCGGTGGGACTCCTTGGCCGTTGCCGCGGTGGTCTCCTTCTCCAGGCGCACGAGGAAGCGGCGTACGTCGGCGACCCCGAGGGATTCGAGCCGCTTCGCGCCGAGAATCGGCACCAGGTAGAGCCGGACGTGTGACTCGTACTTGTCGTACGTGCTGAGCTTCCGCCGAGGCTTGATCACGTTGTCCAGCCAGTACGGGAGCCACTCGGAGAGCTTGGCCGACCGTGTGGGAACGGGCACGCCCTGGTCGACCTTGGCGAGGAGCTCCCGTCGCTTGGTGTCGCACTCGGCCCAGGTCTTGCCGTAGGCGAACTTGCGGGCCCGGGTGCCGTCCGGCTGGAGCACGTAGACCGCGCACTGAAACCGGCCGTCCTTGCGCTTGGTGATCGTTCCCGCGCCGTTGGGATTGCGCTTGCGCTGACCGGCCATCAGGCAGTCGCCTCCAGTTCGTGAGAGATGTAGTCGCTGAGGGCCCGCGCCGGTATGCGGCGGCACCGGCCGATCGTGATCGAGGGGAGCCGACGGGAGCGGATCAGGTCGTAGACCGTCGACCGGCCGAGCTTGAGCCGAGCCATGACGTCGGCCACGGTCAACAGCTCTTCGTCACGCATGCGTCGGTTCTCCTTCTGTGCCGGGAGCGGGTTCGAGGGATGCGGCGAGCCAGGCTTCGGCGGAGGAGAGGCCGGTTCCGGCGAAGGCCCAGTGGGCGAGGACGTATGTCGTGTCAGGCTCGGCCTCAGTGGCTGCTACGGCTTGTGCGCGGCGCCATTCGGCGCGGGCCGTGCGGAGGGCGCCGAGGGTGGTGGAGTAGCGGCGGGATTTGGTGGAGAAGTGGCCGCGGAAGCCGAGCATGTGGGCCCAGGCCCGGAGTCGGAGGTCTTCCAGGTCCTTGCGTGCGCCGAGGGTCCAGGCGGTGCGGATCAGTCGGCGGGCGTGGTCGGTGATGTCGAGTGGGGCGAGTTCGGCGAGGAACTTGAGCGGGCGGTCGAGAGCTCCCGTGGCGGTCTCGGCGCCTTTGGTGGCGTACTTGGCGATGTACGAGGCGACGGCCCGCTCGGTCAGTTCCTGGTTGCCGTCGAAGTCGGCGGATCGGATGGTGCGGACGTCGAGTTGGCGGCCGAAGGTGAAGGTGTGGGCGCGTCCGTCGATGAGCGGGCCGTCCACGCGGACGTGGGCAGCGGCGGCGCGTATGGCATCAGTGAGCAGCTCGGCGGTGGCCCAGGCCGGGGGCGGGGTGTCGCCGCCCTCGGGGCCGTCGATGCGGATGACGGCGTGGAAGTGGACGGCGCCGCGCTTCTGGTATTCGGCGACCTTGGCGAAGGAGACCCGGGCGTACTGGCGGAATGCGCGTTGTGAGAGTCCGGCTCGCTTGGCGACCTCCCGGCGGAGGTAGGTGGAGAGGCGGCGCCAGAGCGGACCGGCGTGTGCGTTCCAGAGGACGGCGGCTTCGTAGTCGTAGGTGTTCGGGTTGAGCGGGGTGCCGAGTTCGGCGTCGTCTTGGTCGTGGTGGACGCCGCAGCGGCAGCGGCGGACTGAACCGGCCGGGCCGGTGGGGCGGTTGTGGACGGGGCCGAAGCTGGGGGCGGTGAAGGTGGCGAAGACGCGGGGGTGTGCGGCGACGCGTTCCGGGATGCCCTTGCCTCCGCGCAGGCCGGAGGTGATCAGGTGGAAGGTGTCGCGGCGGTAGACCTCGGCGCAGGCCGGGCAGCGGGTGGTGCGGCGGTTGTTGCAGCGGACCAGGAGGTGACCGGCCGGGAGGCTGGTGGAGTCGAGGCGGTGGAGGACGTTGCCGATCTCCCCGGTGCGGGTGTCGACGTCGTACTCGGTGCGGTGGCCGTCGAGGCGGATCGGAGTCGTGCAGCCGCCGAGTCCGGAGAGCTGGCGGAGGATACCGGGCAGGGTGCCGTGCTGGGCGAGCTTGGCGAGTTCGGGCAGTGGGGGCGGGGTGGGGCGGGTGAAGATGGCGTTCTCCTTCTGGCTGGCTTGCTGGCTGGTCAGGAGGGATGAGCCCCGGGGCGGCGGATGCTTGGCCGTGTCGAACCGCCCCGGGGCATCAGGCGCCGTTCAGCGCCGGTGGTGCTCGCGGAGCATCGAGCGCAGGACCACGGCGGCGACGGCGACGGATATGGCCGTGACGGCGACGGCGGCCAGGAGCGCGGTCAGGACGACTCCGCCGACGAGGACGGCCGCGACCGCTCCGGGGCTGATGGAGATCTGCGGGAGCGTGCGTCGTACGGGCACCGGATCGGCCGGGGCGTGGGTGTGCGCGGGCGGCGGGGTCGGGTTATCGGGGTACTTGGGCAGGAACACGGCGACACTCTCCTTATCTACTCGTCTAGTCATGTGAGCCGTTGACAATGCCCACGCCGGAACGCGTGCCGGAGTCGATGGCGGGGGCCATGAAGGTGTGCGAGAGCAGGAAGCCGAACAGGGCGATCACGACGACGATCCAGGTACGGACGCCGAGGAACTTGACCGCTCCCCAGGCGATGAAGCCGAGAACGAGGACGAGTGGGAGGCTGACGGTCACGTGGTGCGGGTCCTTTCAGCGGACGGGGCAGCGGTGGGTACGGGCGGCGAGTTCGGCGGCGGCGCGGCTGTCGTAGTCGGCGGAGAAGCCGCAGCGGGGCGCGGTGCAGGCCGCGGTGTGCTTCTCACGGCCCCGGTTGTCGTAGGCGGTGCCGACCTGCACGGGGCCGATGCGGGTGACGTCACGGAAGCGCCGGTCAGGGGACATGTGGGACTCCTTTCAGAGGTGGGCGGCGATGGCGTCGGCCATGGGTGCGGGGACGCCGAGCCGGGCGCGGAGGGTCGGGGTGTCGATGACCGCTCCGGTACGGGTGTGGTGTTCGGCAGCGACCTTGCGGGCGTGTTCGACCAGGGCAGCCGGGACAGTCACAGCAGGCGGAGCGGGGGTCGGCTCGGGAGCCGGTTGCGCGGGCGGCTCCGGGGCGGGATCGGGCGCGTCCCCCTGGTCGTCCTGGTCCTCGGTGTCCTCGTGCGGGGCCGGGGTCGAGTGGGCGAGGAGGGTTCCGCCGAGGAAGGCGACCGCGGGCCAGCCCGCGACGAGGATGCGCAGCCATGCCGGCACCTGGTTCAGGTCCAGGAGTCCGGCGGTGGCGACGTTGGCCCCGAGGGACGCGGTGAGCGCGATGACGAACCAGCACCACCCAGCCGCTTTCGCGTCGCCGGTCCGTAGTCGGCGCCAGGCGGCGACGAGCAGCAGGTCGACGGAGACGGGATACGCCCAGGCCTTCCACCCGTCCTGACCGGCCGCCGAGGCGACGTCGTGCAGGTGGGCGAAGGACAGCGCTGCGGCGATGAGGGCCTGTACGAGTACCGCGTCGATACGGGCCAGTTGGGCGCGCATGCTGCGGCTCCTTCCGGATTCAGGCATGGCAGGGGTAGGGAGTTGGCGCGAGGCGGTCACGCCGACCGGGGTGGGGAGGGGCGAGGGTCAGTCGGTCACGGGGCGCGGCTGGAGTACCGGGGCCGCCGCAGTTTCGACGGGCCGTACAGGCACGTCAGGCCGGAAGCGCTTCAGCGCGGGCAGGTCGGGCACCAGGTGCGCCGACTCGCGGCAGATCTCGGCAGCGTCGCCGAGAGAGAGGTACGGCGTGCGGATGCGGGACCAGCCACCGGAGGTGTCACCGGCCACGGCCAGGCCAGGCCGTTCGGCAGCGATGGCGCACGCGGCGGAGACCGCTTCGGGGGCGATGTCGCCGAGCGCCATCTTGGCGGAGGCTTCGTCGTTGACGCGGTGGCAGACACGGCCGGTCAACTGGGCCCGGAGCATGGTCGCTCCCTTGCCCAGTTCGGCGCCGAAGCGCTGCCCGCAGACCTCCAGGTAGATACCGGCGGCGCGGCCGAGCTGAGCGAGACGGATGAGCTGGGTGACCATTTCGTCGCGCCGGTCCTCGTCCTTGCGGTTGGCGACGAGGAAGAGTTCGGCCACCTCGTCGACGAACAGCACGATGGGGACGGGGCGTTCGTGTTCGGGCAGGCCCCAGACGTCCGAGGTGATCTCCTCGTCGGGGGCGTCCGGCGCGATCCCCTGCCGGGCCTTGATCAGGTCGTATCGGTCCTCCATTTCCTTGACGAGCACGGGCAGCAGCTCGGCCGCCTGCTCCGGGTCGGTGGCCAGCGCCGAAAGCCGGGCGGCGAACGGCGCCAACTCCACACCTCGCTTGCAGTCGATGCCGACCAGGGCGACGGGTTGCGGAGCGAGCCCGGCGACGAGATGCCGCAGGTACATGGACTTGCCGGACAGTGTGGCGCCGAGGGTCAGTTGATGAGGCACGGTCCGGTAGTCCCGTACGAAGGGAGTCGCGTCCTCCCGCAGCGCCACAGGCACCTTGAGGAACCCGCCATCGACCTTGCGCGGCATCCGTACCCGCCGCAGCACGTCGAAGCCGACGAGCCGCAGTTCGACCACACCGGGCTTGACGGTCGTGACGTACACGGCGTGGACGCCCCAGGCGTGCCGCAGCCGTTCGGCCGAGGCGGCGACGTCGGCGGGTTCCTGCCCGGGGGCGAGCCGCAGGCGAAGCCGTAACCCGGTGGATGTGGGCCGGATGATTCCCCGGCGGGGCGGTACGGGGCGGATCTCGCGTCGGGTGGTGGCCTTGACCGCCAGGACCCGCAGGCGGGAGGGAGCGACGGTCAGGCCGCAGGCCTCCATGATGGAGCTGTAGGAGCTGAGCAGCCGGGCCGTGGATATCGGGAGGCCGACCGTGGACCAGTAGACCCCGGGGTGCTTGGCCCGGGTGTAGGCAGCCCCGCCGCCGAGCGCGGCGACAGGACCACCCACCTCCAGAAGCGTTGCCAGATCGGTCATCAGGCCGTGGCCCCCAGGGCCGCCGGGAACGCGGCCGGAGTGACGGCGGCGGAGCGGTAGGCGATGCCGTGCCGCTGCTGCCCGTTGAACACGCTCTCCCAGGGCCGGGCCACGAGCCCCGGCAGCGAAACCGGAGCGCCGAGCGCGAGCCCCTCGGAAACACCGCTCTCCGGAACCGTGACCTTGATGAGAGAGGACTCCCCTTCCTCGATGTAGACGACGCCGATCGTCATCAGGGCCTCACCGCTGTTGATGTCCTTGGCGATCTCACCGGTCTGACGGTCGCGGACCTTGGGCTCGGGCGCCTCGGTCAGCAGGATCGTCGCGGCCGAGGTCTCCACACGGATGGTGCGCAAGAGTTCTTCCTGTCTACTCGTCTATACAAGATGCGGCCTTCGAACCCGATCTCCGGGAACGACGACCACCCTGCCACACAACTTGCCCACTCGTCTATACGAGTATGCCTGTTGGCGTGTACGAGTTCCGGGAAGCGGCCCCGCGCACCACCGCGGATCACCCGCTCGCGCCGGTCACGTCGCCGGGAGCTGGTACGACAGGACGTAGGCGTCCGCCGCCATGACCGTGTCGCAGACCTCCACAGCCCGCCCCTCGGTGTCGTACGCGGTCCGGATCAGGTGGATCACGGGCACGCCGGAGGCCAGCCGGAGCGTCTTGACCTCGGACGGCGAGGGCATCCGGGCCCGGATCTCCTCCTCGAAGTGGTCGAGCCGATGCCCCAGCTCCTCAAGACGGGCGTAGATGCCGCCCGGGCCGGGATTGGGCTCGGCGATCGGGGTGTCCCGGGCGATGTCGAGCGGGAGGTACGAGGTGGCGAACTCGACCGGACGCCCGTCGAGGAGATACCGGCGCCGGCGGGCGAGCACGCGCCGCACGGAGCCGAGCCGGGTGGAGATGTCCTGGCTGGCCTTCTCCTCCTTCACCTCCAGGCTGTCCACCTGCGGGTGACTTCCGGCGGCGTCGGCCTCGACGATGAACGCGGACTTCCCCTGTTCGCGGTGGCGCCGGGCGAACCGGTCGGAGGCGAGCCGCCGCACGGGTGGACGCGGTCGGACGAAGACACCCTTCCCGTGCTCGGCATGGACGAGCCCCTCGCCCTGGAGGATGGAGAAGGAGTTCCGGACGGTCATCCGGGACACACCGTAGTGCTCGACGAGCTCAGCTTCCGAGGGGAGCTTTTCGCCCTCCTTGAATCGCCCACGGTCGATGGCCTCGCGCAGCTGGTCGGCGATCTGCCGGAACACCGCACGATCGCTCGTGGGGTCCAGGTCGCCGAGCAGGCTGGTCGGGAGTGAGGTCACGAGTACTCCTTTAGGTATCTAGACGAGTGGGCGAGTGTTGTTGCTACGGTGGAGAGCCTAGCCATCCGAGAAGGCCGAGGAACGTGACCACTGACCGCCCGCACTCCGTGAGCGTTGCCGGAGTCATTGTCGACGACCAGGGCCGAGCCCTGCTGATCAAGCGTCGCGACAACGGTCACTGGGAACCCCCGGGCGGCATCGTCGAGCGGGAGGAAACTCTCCCCGAGGCACTTCAGCGTGAAGTCCTCGAAGAAACCGGCATCAAGATCGCGCTTCCCGCGACCCTCACCGGTGTCTACAAGAACATGACGGGCCTGATCGTCTCGCTGGTCTTCCGCTGCGAGGCCGCCAACGGCACACCCACCACCGGGGACGAGACCTACGCACTGCGCTGGGCCACCCGCGAAGAAGTCACCGACCTCGCCGACGAGGCATACGCGATCCGCGTCCTGGACGCACTCGACGCGGCGTCCCCGCCGGCCATCCGCGCCCACGACGGCGTGAAACTCGTCTAGCCCGAACCCGCTGCACATGGCGGCCTACCAGCACGAAGGAACTTGTATGCACGAGTATACGAGCACTGCGCGGGTCTGGGGACTCACTTGCCCAGGCTTTCCCGAAGAGGTCAGCAGGGCCCGCCGCTGGACCCGCGACATCCTGCGCGGCTCACCGTTAGCCGAGGACGCCGAACTGATCGTGAGCGAGCTGAGCGCGAACGCGGTCCTCCACACGGCCAGCGGACAGCAGTCGGGCAGCTTCCATCTGGCCCTCGCGGTCTCGTCGCAGGTGGTCGCCCTGTCGGTCACGGACGACGGCGGCACTGGGACGGCGCCGAAGGCCGAGCACGCCGACCAGGACGCCACACACGGGCGAGGCCTCGGCATGGTCAGCGCGATCGCCCACCGAGTCGTGATCCACGACAGCCATGCCGGCCACACGGTCACCGCGGAACTCTTCACGAGCGCCCGCGCGGGAGGCCACCCTTGCTGACGTCGACCACTCCCGAGGACTTAGCCGCGGCGGGGCAGGACGGCACGTACCGCTGCTGGGCCACGGCCTACCCACTGCACGAGGCCAGCTCCATCCCCCTGGGATCACACGAGGCGACGAGCCCCCGCCTGGCGCTGCGATGGCTCCGCGAGCGCACGAGGAACGTCACGGACCAACTCGACATGGCATACGCCCAGCCGGGCCACTACTGGCTCAGGGACGAGGCCGAACACGAACAAGCCCTCGCCCACCTGACAACGGGCACGGCCTACCAACTCACCCTGCGCGACGAAAACACGCGCTACGTCCTCGTGGCCTACCCACCGGGAGCCAACTCGTGAACGGATACACCCGCGGCTTCTGGTGCGAATGCTGGACCCAAGACCTCACCGAGACGCAGCACCCGACCCTCCGCGGCTCCTTCGACGCCCACTCCCCCGGACAGGCAGACCGCTGGATAGCGATCGCGCTGCGCACCATCACACCAGCACTGGACCCCAGAGCCTCCGACGAAGCCTGGGAATGGCTGTACGAGGGCCGCATCGAGACGAGGAGAGCCCTCCTGTGCTCGGAACCCTGCACGGTCACGATCAACCAGGGCGGCACACGCATCACTTGGACAGCCCGACCAGCGCTCTTCCTACCCCTGGCACACCGGCGAAGCCTTGAACTTCCGTCCTGCGCATACGACTTCAAGCCCTACACCAGTTACTGAGTTACAACTTTCTCTACTGGTTCAAGGCACCCGGCTGCGCTCCGCTCCGCCGGGCGCGCTCCCGGCTCCGCTGCGCGCTGCGCTCCTGCCTTCGGCCCGCTCTGCGCGCGCTGCGCCGACGCGCGCCCGCTGACTAAGCCCGAGGGCATGAGTCGAGACCCGTGGACGCCACAGCCGCTCAACGACAAGACCATGCCTCCGGCGGGGGCGCTCAGACTCCGGGATGGACGGGGCGACGTATGCGAGTGCCGGCACATCGTGGCGAGTGTTGGAGGCTGCCATCCCGACCACCTTCGCCCCAGGCAGAGTCGAGCAGACGCGGCCCAGGGCGTCAAGGTCGTTCGTACAGTGGCGCGCTCCACCTTGACGCCCTGAACCACGCCCGCTCCACGGTGTGTGGGTCGAAGGCGGACGGGATGGCAGCAGGGACAGTTGTGGTTCCTGTCGGAGCCAGACCCGCGAGTCAATCGGAAACCTCAAATTGGGCACGGAACGGCGTCCTCCAAACCAGTAGAGTGCTCGCACCAACAGTGCAGTTCAGGGGGGCAAGTGACGAGAGTGCGGCTTGGTGTCGTGACGGCGTTGGTGCTGTTCGCGGCAAATCTGGTGGTGGCCGGGTCCGCGGCAGCCGTGGAGGATGACACGGGCACGGTGCTCCCCATGGCCGGCTTCGACAGCTTGATAGTCGATCCCGTGCATGATCGGCTCTTCCTCAGCGGTGGCAGCACCGACGACAAGATCCTCGTTACGGACCTGTCCGGTGCTGCGATCGGCGAGATCGCAAACGAGCCGGGTGCAACCAAGCTGGCGCTGTCGCCAGACAGCAGCACTCTGTATGCGCTGCTGCCGGGCCAGGGCGCGATTTCAGCCATCGACACGACAACGCTCTCGGAGGTCGCCCGCTACGACACTGGCGGGCAGGCCGGAACTGCAGACCGTCCCGTCCCTACCTCGCTCGCATTCAGCGCGGGGAGAATCTGGTTCACCTATACGCAGGGCGACAGCGGTGGGCTCGGCTCTCTCGATCCTGCAGATCCGGCCGCGCCGGCCGCCCGCACAGAACTGGGTCAGGGGTACGCCGTGCAGTCGAGCCCGAAAGCGCCGGGCACCCTGGCGGCGTCCTTCCAGGTGGCCGGTCAGCCGGAGCTCGACGTCGTCGATGTCACCACTGGCACGCCCCGGATCACGGCGCATGCCCCCGGCGTCTGGTCGTCACGCCTCGTGATCACGCCCGACGGCCAGGGTGTGGCCACTGACGTCAACGGCGTCCTGCGGCTCACTGACCTCTCGCGGGATACCGATTACAGCTCCTTCCCCGCCCGGAGTTGGTGGCTGAATAGCTTCGCATTCGCTCCCGATGGGACCATGGCCATGGAGGGCTGGGACGGCACGGGTAGTTTGGTTCACGAGAGTGTCGTGACCGAACAGCCCCAAGGCACGCAGAGGCTGCGGACCTACAGTTTCCCGGACGTCCAGTCCAGCGGAATCGCGGTGGGGGACATTGCATGGACTCCCGACGGTTCCCGGCTGTTGTCGGTAATCGACACTATGGGCACACTGCGGCTGCACGAGCTACTGCGGCCGCGAGCAGCCCAAACCTCAATGGGCATTACATACCCCAACTTGATCCTCAACACGGGAACTGCCCTCCCCGAGAGCGGCGGGGTGAACAGCGCACTCCCCTTCTCGGCCGGCGCCGTGGTCCACATCAGCCGCGCGGACGCGGCACATCCCGGCGGTGTCGTGCTTCCCGACGCACCCCTCACATCCGACGGCAGCTTCGCTTTCCGGGACACGCCGCCCGGTACAGGGACGTACACATATCACGTGCGATATTCCGGCGACGCTGACCACCTGCCGTCGGACACCACCGCGACGATACGCGTGGCTAAGGTGCTCAGCGTCGGCACCGACGCCAACAGCTACGCCTACGGCGCCACCGCCAAGGTCACTGCGCACCTGAGCGTGGGCTTCACGGGTGGCAAGGTCTCCCTTTACGCTCAGCCTGCTGGCGCCACTAAGCAGCTGCTGAAATCGGGCACCGTGGATTCTTCCGGCAACCTCGCCGTGAGCTACAAGGCCACCAGAGGCACGACCTTCACCGCGGTGTTTGCCGGCAGCTACGACTACTTCGCCACCACCGTCGCCAAATCTGTGGGCGCCCACGCATCGGTTCATGGTTCGCTGAGCGGCTACTACACGACCGCGCTTTACGGGAGCACCTCCTATCGGTTCTACCACCACACCGCGAAGCAGAAGTACACGGTGACCGTCGCCCCCGCCAAGCCGGGAGCATGCGTGCGGCTGCTCGTGCAGCACTACTACTCCGGATCCTGGCATACCTCGAAGGACCTGAGCTGCGTTCGCCTGAGTGCGACCAGCAGCTTGACCTACTCGTTCTCCTACACTGGGCCGGTCGGTGACCGGTTCCGTGTCAGTGCGGAGTCCAATCCGCAGGGCACCGATACAGCTAATTTGCCCACGTGGAGCAGCTGGGGATACTTCATGATTCGCACCTAGCTTCGATCTTGCACGACGGTCCGCCGACGGAGTCGGTGGACCGTTTCGCCTTCTGTGGCTGAAGGCGGGCATGCCGGGGGTCCTATTGTCGCGTCGGGTGGGCGCCGGGTTCCACTGTTCCGGCGGGGTGGTGCTGCTCGCAGGGCCGGGAAAGCTGCCGGTCAGCCGGGGTTCGGCAGGAGAGTGAGCCGTTCGAGGGCGACATGACTTCGACCCCACCGATTCACTCCACGACGCATTCAGGGCTGCCGTCCACGCCAAGAACCAAGCTGGGTAAAGACGCACGCGGGCGACACCGCGCAGCAGCCACACTCTTCCAAACTGCGGCCAGACGCCGGCGTACGGCGCCACGTGGGTCAGCGCGGTTCTGACCCTCTCCCTGCCGCGCTCGCCTCTTTACGGGCGCGCACGGCCGCCGGCATCGCCGTGGCCAGCCTGATCGTCGCCGAGGTACTTGGCGCCCACGCCATCGCCGTCTCTGGACCATGAAGGACTACCAGCACGTGGCGCGAATGGTGAGCCCGCCGTACAGCAGCGAAGTACAGCAACCCCACCAACCGGCGGCGCCCAGCACCAAACCTCCTAGCCCTTCCGGCAGCCTGTATGACCTTCGATGGCCGATCTCTGTAGAGCTACGGATCAAATGCTGACGGCCCCCATGGAGCCTGCGAGAGACTTGGGCCTATGGGGATCGACCTGGAGCTGCACTCCGCACGGCCAACGCGAAACTGGCGCAAATCCCGAGCAACACTTCTGCGTAGCTCGTACGGGCATGGGGACGCGTTGGCTGATGCGCTCGGCTCCCTGCAACTGCTAGGGGTGCCTGGGCGGCTCACCGCTGTTGATCCGTACGGAGACACGTTGATGAACGAGCAAGAGGCCGCCGTCGCACTCACCGAGATCAGCAGTCTGCGTCAACAGTGCAGCGATCAGCTCCAGGTTGCTGCACTGGACGACCTCGCAACGCAACTACAGCAGTGCGCCAACACCCCCGGCAGCTACCTGTGGTTCCAGGGCGACTGAACGCGTGCCACAACCGTGCCAGAACGAGCGGGGAGTCACGGGGAACAGCAGGCGTCCACAGGCCGTGAAGCCCACGCCCTGTGAAGGGCTCATTTCGCAGATCAGCCACCGAGTCGACCAACCTCGCTCCTAAAGTGGTTGTCCAGCGCGCTCACCGAGTCCACACTCTCTGGAACTCTTCGGCCGGGATGGCCTCCAGCGGATCTTCTTCAGGATCGATCGCTTGGTCTGTCAGGCCGCCGTGCTCGTCCTCAAGGTGCTCCCAGCTGTACCGGTGGAGCTGGCCGGCCGAGGTCAGCTCGGCCTGCTTGATGACGATCAACTCGCCGCGGTCGGGTACGGCCTCGATGTACCAGAGGCCGCCTTCTTCGTCAGCGTGGCGGAAGTGGTGCCGCAGCGTGGCGCTCTCGTCGAGTGCTCGCAGGTACGCCGTGATCTCTGCCGCGATTCGTTTCAGGTCAACCACGGGACCATCGTGCCAGCGAGCGAGCGCAGTTGGGCCGCTCTGACATCCATGAGTGACATCAACGGCGCCGGACGCCAGCACTCCTAGGTGACCTGGCATGGCCAGCGTGGCCAGGTGGCTCCCCGGCAGGGCCGAGGAGTGATCGAACTCCTAAAGCGGGTGTCGCAGGTTCGAATCCTGCCGGGGGCACAGCGCATTACGCCGCTGACCTGGGGTTTCCTCCCCAGGGAGGCGCTTTATTCGGCCTCGGACTCCTCGTCCGGGGCCGTTTGCGTGAGCGGTGCGTGAGCGGTGCGTGAGCGGACGGGTCCCCAAGCTCCGAGATTTCTCCCGAAAGATCAGCACCATCCGGCACAGGCTCCGGGCCGGGAGCCCCCGCATCGTCGGGCTCGGGCTCGCCCACATCATCCACGATGCCGGGGGCGTCGAAGTCTCCAATGGTTTCCTCCCTGTCGTCTTCGCCGCTCATGAGTGCAGCGGCGAACCCGAGAACCGCGGCCGCGTCAGCACGCACAGGTCGGCTGGGTCGACGCTGGCGCCCTCCCCGAGGAGTTCGTGGACACCACCGCCAGCGCCCTCCATCGCCATCTCAAAGGCGGGCCGCAGGTGTCGCTTGACGGATGGAAGTAGACGGAAGCGTTCTCGCGCCGGGCGGACGAGTAAGAGCTCGGGGCCCCGAGCCCTCACGCCGTCCGCGTATCCGTCTGCCGTCGACGGACGCTCATACACGCGATGCCCATCCGACGATGCGCAGCAGCGCCGGTTACGGCCGTCGCGAAAACCGTCCGGCAGCTGAAGTGGAAGCAGACGCGCTTGTGCCAGTCAACCGCGATGAACTTCGCTGTTCGGTGGCCATCACTGGGCGCCACCGGCCCCTGGCTCACGTCTCCGCGCGTTACTCCCAGCCACGTTTGACCTCGATGGTGTTGGAGACTTTGGCCACTCCCGCCGGCAAGCTCCAGGCACAGGTGTCGTGAAGGTTGGCCAGCAGCTGTTGCTCCTGGTCGTCGTTGACCCCGACGTAGTAGAGGCTTCGCGTGGACCCGACAGGTGAGCTGTGGATGTCGCGCTCAGACGTGTACGTCTTCTTCTCCGCTCCGGGGCCGATCGGATCACGAGGACAGAACATGGGGTGTTCTGTTCCCTTCTCCCCGACATTGTCCATCTGGCTGATGAGGTAGTACTTCGTGCCTTCCGAAGGCGGGCACATGAGCTTGGCCGTGGTCTCGTAAGTGCCGCCGACTTGGTTGGGCGCGTCAACCCGAACGGCCGGGAAGGCGCAACTTAGCTCCGGCTTGGGCTTGTCGTCCGTCTTATGCGTACTGAACCAGCCGTTGATGAACGCGGCGCTGACCGCGCCGACGACACCAATGATCGCCGCACCGACCGCGGCGTTGACCTTCCATGCCACGACTCCCCCTCGCGCACACTCAGCGTGATAAACAGGTGAACGCTGAGTGAGGGGTGTGCGGTTCCCGCAAGAACCGGACCTTGCAGAAGTCTCGCAGTTTGCGTGTATGCGATCAACTTTGCCCTGTTGAATGTGCTTGTTGTCCTCGAATGCTCGGCGGGCTAGGTGCCGGCTTCGCTCGCGCATCTGCGTCGAACCGTTGGTGACCTCGTTGAACACAGTCACGTTCCGGGTGGCCGGTGCGTGAGTGGTGGATGGGCTCATCACACTGGGACCAGACCGCATCGGGGTGAGTCATGGAGGCGTCTGCGAGCTGAAAGAGCTCTCCTGTGTTCGGAGCCCTGCACGGGCACGATCAACCAGGACGGCACACACATCACTTGGACGGCCCGACCAGTACTCTTCCCACCCCTGGCACACCGGCGACGTCTTGAACTTCCGTCCTGCGCATACGACTTCAAGCCCCACGCCAGGTACTGAGTTACAACTTTCTCTACTGGTTCAAGTGCCCGCGCACGGCGCGGGCGCGCGCCGCCTCTGCGGCGCGGCCTGCCTCCTGTCTCCGCCCCGGCTGGCCGCGCCCGGCGGCGCGCTACGTGCTGCGGGCAGAAGCGAGGAAGTCACCGCGGGTCAAAGACATGCCTTGCCCACAACGGAACAGAAGGGCGCGCCCTTGAGGGCTGCGTTTCCGCTGGTCGGGCGCGCCGGGCGATGGGCCGGACGGCTCCCGATACCCACCATGGGCGGCCGGCTGGCCGACCGTCAGTTGCGTTCCGCCCTGGCCGCCGCTCCGACCCGACGACGTGATCGCCACCCGGTGCGCGGCGTCCGAAAAAAATTCCCGCGGGCCGGGGCAACCTTTTCGGGGGCTGTGACAACTGGGGGTTGTCCGGACCACGCGGTTCGGACAGAGGCAACGGCTGAAAGAGAGCACCGAAATGTTCCCTCGTCCATCCGCGTCGTCGGAGGCGTCGCCCGTCGGCGGTCGCGCCCGCCGTCGTCGCCGTGGTCGCCTGTCGTTCCGCTCAGCCGTTCCGGGGCGACGGCAGGGACATCGTGGCCGTCGGTTGTACCAGCGTCGGAGTCTCTGGGCGGCCGTCGTCCTGGCTGTCGTGGGCGGTTCCGTGGCCGTGGTCAACACGGCCTCAGCGGCAGTCGTGGACACGAAGGCCTGGTACGTGCTGGTCAACCGGAACAGCGGCGAGGTGCTGGACGGCCTCGCCTATGCCACGTACGACGGTGCGGCGGTGGTGCAGTGGGGCCGTCACGGCGGGGCCAACCAGCAGTGGCGGTTCATCGACTCGGGTGACGGGAACTACCGGCTGCAGAACCGGAACTCCGGCAAGGTGCTGGACGACTACGGCTGGTCGAAGACCGCCGGCTCCGCCATGGTGCAGTGGCGCGACCGGAACGGCGCCAACCAGCAGTTCCACCTGAAGAAGTCGTCGGACGGCTACGTGCGTCTGATCAATCGCTTCAGTGGCATGGCCGTTGAGGTCCAGAACGGCTCCAAGGCCGACGGGGGCCGCGTCGCCCAGAACAAGGACAGGGGCGGCGCCAGCCAGGAGTGGAAACTCGTCCCGGCCGGGAGCATCGACAGCACCGGGAGTTCCGGCAGCACCCCCACGCCCACCACACCGGGCGGCAGCGTTCCGACAAGCCAGGCTACGAGCGGTACCCGCTCGCCGTCGCCGTCGGCGTCATCTCCGGCCGCCGGTGGCGGTGCCGGTGCTGGTGGCGGCAGCTCGGCGACAGGTTTCATGGGCAGTAGCACGGTGCTCATCGGCGGCTCGATGTCCGACGCCTCGACGACCGCCGCGCCGTTCGACGTGCGATACGCCTATGTGCACAGCCAGCCCGCGCCCTCGTCGGACTACTATTCGGCATCGCGTTGCCAGGCCGCGTGGTCGAGCTGGTGGGGCTGCTGGAGCGGCGACACCACGGCGCCCGGATTTTACGTGACCTGGGGCGACGATCATGTGGCCAAGGCGACGTACCAGGGCAGCCCGCGCCCGCAGAAGAACCTCTGGACCTGGTACTCATTGCGCGACCTCGGGGATCTGGCAGGCGAGGGCGACGGTCCGGGCGAGGTCAAGGCCATCAACAGGGTTGACCTGCTCACCCGGTATATGAACGACTACCGCTTCTTCCTCCAGAAGATCGGCAACTCGCACGACATGATCGACATCGAGCCCGACTTCTGGGGCTACGTCCGGTCGCTCGGCGATCCGCACCAGGTCGCCGCGCAGGTCACGGCCGCGAATCCGACGGACTGCGGATCGCAGGAGAACAGCGCCGCCGGCCTGTCCCGTTGCCTGATAGCGATGGCGCACAAGTACGCGCCGAACACGGGCGCAGGGTTCCACCTGACCTGCTGGGACTGGCAGACCGACGTCCAGAAATGCGTCAAGGACTACACGGACCTCGGGGCGAAGAACGCCGACTTCCTGGTCGCAGATGTGTCGGACCGCGATGCGGGCTGGTACGCGCAGCCGGCGCACGGCGCCCGTGACACCTTCTGGAACGACCAGAAGGCCGCTGCCGCGCTGGGGTGGTACAAGACGATGGCCGAGTCGGTGGGCAAGCCGGTGGTCCTGTGGCAGATCCCCGTGGGCAACATGGCGCAGAACAACACCCTCAGCCATTACAAGGACGACAAGGTCGACTGGTTCTTCGCGCACATGGACCAGGTGGCGAACGCGCACGTCGCCGGCCTCCTGTTCGGTCCGGGGCAGCAGGAACAGACCACGGTCGAGTCCGACGGCGGAAACCTGATCAACAAGACGATCGCGTACCGCAAGTCGGGTGGTACGGCGCTCAAGTAGGCGCCTGCCGTCGGCCGAGGAGGCCTCGGCCGACGGCTACGGTTCGCCGCGGACGGCCGTTCCCTGGCCCGACCGCCAGGTTCGCTCAAGCGGAGATAGCGGATCGCGTCCAGCATCTGCCGGCCACGACCCACTCCCCGTCCGTCATATCGGTCGGATACCGGCGCTCACGCACCGGCACCAGGGCCTCCTGCTGCTCGGTGACCAGACACCAACGAGCTGTTCAGGAGGCCCTGCTCGTATGCGCCGAACACCCCAGGTCAGCAGAGCGATCGGCCCTGGATCACCTCAGCTTCCCAAGCTGAGAGCTCCGAGGGCGCAGCATGTCAGACGCTTCCTCCCGGGCGAGCCGTCGCGCTCAACTCCGGTCGAGGGCACAAACGGGTAGCGTGGCTGAGGCTGGTGGGGCTGCTGCGAGGCATACGCGTGCCTGGTCGGCCGGCGCACCCGCCGTCGTGGCTGACTGTCGTTGGCCGAGCTTCGTGCCACAACCGTGCCAGATGCAGAGGTCAGCCACGGTCAACAGCGGCGTCACGCGGTCGAGTTTCCACACTCCGCGCCCGGTGTCGAAGCGCCAGGTCAGCGGCGCGATCCCCCCGCCTCTCTCCTAAAGCGGGTGTCGCAGGTTCGAATCCTGCCGGGGGCACCAGGCAAAAGGCCCCGGACCGATCTTGGTCCGGGGCCTTTGACATCTACTTTTTACATCAACGCGGGCGATCACTCACGACCGGGGCGCCGGTTCCTGAGCAGTCGGTCCATGTGGCTCATGGCTTCGCGCTGCGTGTCCTGCACGACGTGCGTGTACACGTCCATGGTGATGCTGATCTGCGAATGGCCCAAGATCTCCATCACCACGCGGGGCGCGACTCCGGCCGCCGTGAGGAGCGTGGCCGTGCCGTGGCGCGCGTCGTGCAGCCGGATCACCCGGAGTCCGGCGGACTGGGCGACCCGGGTGAAGGAGCGGTAGAGGTTGCGCGGCTCGATGGGGCGGCCGGTCCGCGTGGCGAAGACGTAGTCGGAGTCCTGCCACTTCTTCCCCGCCTTGGCGCGAGCCGCAGCCTGCTTCAGGCGGTGCCAGCGCAAGGGAGCAATGCACAGCGCGGGCAGCGGAACGGCCCGGCGACGGCGGCTCTTGGGGTCGTCGCCGTACAGGACGCCACGGCGACGCTGCACCTGATGGCGGACGTAGAGCACGCGGCTGTCGAGGTCGACGTCCGACCACCGGAGACCGACGATCTCTCCCCGGCGGAGGCCCATGGCGATGGCGAGGACGAAGGCCGCGTAGAGCGGGTCCTTCCGGGACGCCGCGAGGAAGTCGAGCGTCTCGTCCAGGGACCATGGGTGCAGCTCGGACGTGGCCGTGCGGGGCGGCTCCACGAGCTTGGCGACGTTGCGCGTGATCAGTTCCTCCCGGCAGGCGGCGGATAGGGCCGAGCGCAGCACCCGGTGCGATTCCTTGACGGTCGCGGCGGTCGTCTGCTTCTCCAGGCGTACGAGGAAGCGGCGGACGTCGGCGACGCCGAGCGATTCCAGACGCTTGGCGCCGAGGAGCGGCACCAGGTAGAGCCGGACGTGTGCCTCGTACGGCTCACCCCCGACGAGGTCAGCGAGCGCATGTCCGAGGTCTTCGCGGTCGGGCTCCTCGACGCCCTGGACGACAACGGCCCCCACGTCCGCAGCCACGACGGCAAGCGCCTCATCCCAGCGGGATAAGACCTTCTCTCCATCAAGGGGTACGTCGCGGCTGGGGCGGCCGACTCCACGACTTTAGCCAGCCACTTTGGCGCGAGCCTCGAAGATCATGGCCCCAACGTCGTGCTTCACCGGGCAGGTCCACAGACTGCCCGACGCGCCGGAAGCTTACGGGGCCATGATCACTTGCGCCAAAGCAGCTCCAGGCCAAAGTCGTTCCGCCGACCGCGTGGACCAGCCTCCCGTTGTCTGCATCGGTTCCCTACATGTGTGCCTGCAGGCGGGGCGTTCCGTGCCAGCATGGGCTGTTCTAGGGCGCGTTGGCGAGGACGGGTCTCGGGGGCTGGCATGCAGGCAGTGGTGCGGTGGTTTGTGGCGGTGGCCGCTTCGGTTCTGGCCTTTTTCGTTGTCGCGGTGCCCTGGGCGTTGCTGTCCGACGGCGGCAAGGACCCGTGGGAGGTCATCGGGCCCGTCGCGGGAGTAGTTGCGGCCGGTGTTTTGGCGGCCGTCGGCTGGTGGGCGTCCCAGGCCCGTACCGCCCCAACGGTCGCCTACACGCGCAGGGTGCGGCAGTCAGCGCGCGGGCAGGGGAACATCACGCAGACGGGAGGCGACCAAGGTGGCACGCCTGCGGCCCGTCGTCGTGTTCGGCCGGAGAGCATCCGGCAGAAGGCGCGCGGCGGCGGTGACATCGACCAGGTCGGCGGCAACCGCGCGTAGGCGTAGTGGGGGACGGCAGCAGTGAAGCAGGACCGGGCCCAGCGCCGCACGCGGCAGAGCGCCCGCACGCAGGGGAACGTCACCCAGATCACGGGTGACGTGAATGTCCAGGTGCCGCCGGTGAGGGAGCCCGAGGTCGAGTGGCCGATATGGGTGGGCACCGTTCCGCGGCTGGCCGCGGCCTTTCAGCCGCGCGCCCAGGCCCGCGAGGCCGTCACACAGGCCCGCTCCGTGGGTGGCAGCGTGGTGCTCTCGCAAGTGCTGGCTGGCGACGGCGGGGTCGGCAAGAGCCAACTCGCCGCCGCGCTGGCACGTGAGCTGCGCGACCAGGAACGATCGCAATACAGCGGATTGGACCTCCTGGTGTGGGCGAATGCGACCGAGCCCGACCAGATCATCACGGCCTATGCGGATGCCGCCGACAGACTTGGCCTTCCGGGCGGCGCCCCGGGCGATGTCGCCGCCGCGGCCAAAGCATTCCTGGCCTGGTTGCCTGCCACCGAGCGGCGTTGGCTGATCGTGCTGGACGACATCACCGACCCGGAAGCCGTCGATCCCTGGTGGCCCGACGGCAGCCACCGCAACGGCTGGATTCTCGCCACGACCCGGCGCAGTGACGCCCTGCTCAGCGGCCAGGGTCGCAAGCTGATCCGCCTGGACCTCTACACCATCGAGGAAGCCCGCGCCTACCTTCACCACCGCCTCACCGACGCCGGACACCCCCACCTCTACGACGCCGATCAGGCCGACCGCCTTGCCGAGGAACTCGGCCGTCTGCCACTGGCCCTTGGCCACGCCGCCGCCTACATGATCAACAAGCGGTGCGGAATCGCTGACTATCTGGAGCGTTTCTGCAACACCAGCAACAAGCTGAGCGAACTCATGCCGCCGAATGCCGATACCGAGGGCTACGGACGTCCTGTCACCACGGCCCTCCTGGTCTCCCTCAACGCCTTGCAGGCCGCCGACACCACCCGCCTCACACGTCCGCTCCTGGAATTCATCGCGCTCATGGACCCACTCGGCCACCCCACCGGCCTGTGGACCACGCCGCCCGTGAGGGCACATCTGCGCACATCGCGGCCCGGCCGTCGTCGCTGGCTGCGCAGCCACCAGCCGGCCGTTACCGAGCAGGACATTCACGCTGCGCTGGAGTGCCTGCGTACCTACGCCCTCATCGCCCAGGACACTGCCCAGGCGCCGATCCGCGTCCACGCACTTACCACGCGGGCCATACGCGAGACGATCCCTCCGCAAGCCCTGCCCGCGATGGCACGCACGGCGGCTGACGCGATCCTCAGCCTCTGGCCCGACCTCGACCACAACGACCGAGACCTATCCGCCACCCTACGCGCCAGCACCATGCTGCTTGACCAGCACACTTTCCCGTGCTTGTGGAAGCCCACTCCACATGCGTGCGTTTACCGGGTCAGCAGCAGCCTGACGGCAGTGGGCCTTTACGAACAGGCCGTTGAATACGACCAAAGGATGCTTCAGCAAAGCTACGAAACCCTGGGCCCCGACCACCCCGACACTCTCGCCGCCCGCGGCAAACTCGCCAACTCCTACAGCCACGCCGGGCGCACCCAAGAAGCCCTCGAACTCGATGAGCGGGTGCTGGCCGACATGGAACGCCTGCTCGGCCCCGACCACCCCGACACGCTCATCGCCCGCGGCAGCCTCGCCATCTCCTACAGAGACGCCGGGCGCACCCAAGAAGCCCTTGAACTCGATAAGCGGGTGCTGGCCGACATGGAACGCCTGCTCGGCCCCGACCACCCCCACACACTCGCCGCCCGCAACAACCTCGCCATCACCTACAGAGACGCCGGGCGCACCCAAGAAGCCCTCGACCTGCACGAGCAGGTGCTGGCCGACCGCGAACGCCTCCTTGGCTCCGACCACCCCCGCACCCTCGCCGCTCGCAACAACCTCGCCATCACCTACAGCGACGCCGGGCGCACCCAAGAAGCCCTCGACCTGCGCGAGCGGGTGCTGGCCGTCCGCGAACGCCTCCTTGGCTCCGACCACCCCCGCACCCTCGCCGCTCGCAACAACCTCGCTCGTGCCCGTGAGGTTGATGACGCTGTACAGCAGCCAAGTACAGCAACCTCAACGACCGCAACTGACCCTCAACTCCCCTCTACAGCCGATCGACCAGCCCAGCAGGCCTGAATGACCACCCAGCCGAGAGTTCGGGACGAAGAGGTCCGTGCCAGACGCGTGCCAGATCCAGCGGGGAACCACGGGGAACACCGGGGTATCGAACGGTGGTCCGCCAGAGCGCCAGCGCCCTTATTCGCAGGTCAGCACGGCAACCCAGGCCAGAGGACACGAGCTTCCCAAGCTGAGGGCGCTCTATCTGATGGATACTTGGCCGACCCCTCAGCCACTCAATCCCATCTCGCCCGCGCGCACCCCGGCCTGGAACCGCGAGCCCGCGTCGAGGGCGTCGAGTAGGCCGGCGACCCGGCGACGGTAGGTTCGCAAAGACATGCCGAGCTCCCGCGCGGCTGTCTCGTCGGTGGCGCCCGATCCTAGGGCGCGCAGGACCGTTCGGCTCTCGGCATCGAGCTGGGGGTGCTCGCCGCGTAGGAAGGCTTGGAGATCGGTGGCGGTCTCCCAGGCGGCTTCGAACAGCGCGTATACGCCGCCGACCAGGGTGGGCGCGGTGGTCAGGGTGTATTCGCGGCCGCCGGGGGCGTTCAAGCCGGCGAGGATCGCGAACCGGCGGTCGATGACGATCGTCTCGTGAGGGAGAGCGGTGGCGGCGATCCGTACCCGGGCGCCCTTGTCGATGAGCTTGCTGAGGTGCTCGCGGCTGTGCTCGTCGGCGAGCGAAGCCGGGCTGAACAGCTTGCGGATCTGCCGAGTGTCCCTGTTTCGGAGTAGGTCGCCGGCGGCCTGCCGGGCTTTGGGGCGGGACCAGGTGTTGAGGTCGCGAGCAACACAGATGAACTCCTCGCGGACAGAGGAGAAGACATGCTCGGTACGAGCGAGGAGTTCCAGGTCACCGCGGATCGTCACGATGTCTGCCACTCCGCCATTCTGCCCGATGGCAGCAAGCTGCCACGGGTTCGCGGCCCGAACACCCCGCCATCCAGGCTGAGTCCATGAGAAACGACTTCCGCCTTGGTGGCGACCTGCTGATCAACCGGATCGGCTTCGGGGCCATGCGCCTGCCCACGAACAGCTTCCATGGTCCGGCGCGCGATCCCGGAACCGGTCGCGCCGTCCTGCGCCGTGCCGTGGAGCTGGGCGTCAACCACATCGACACCGCCGTCTTCTACACCAGCGGCGACGGCACCGTTCGTGCCAACGCCCTGATCCGGGAAGCCCTTCACCCCTACCCGGCCGACCTGGTCATCGCCACCAAGGTCGGCCCGGCCCGCACCCCCGACGGCGGCTTGGCCACAACCACCGATCCCTCGGTCCTGCGACCGATGGTCGAGGAGAACCTCGAAACCCTCGGTGTGGATCGCCTCGATCTGGTCTATCTGCGCATCGGGGGCATCATGCCGCCGCCGCACGGCGAATCCGTCGCCGAACGCTTCGAGGCATTGGCCGCGTTGCGCGAGGAGGGCCTGATCCGCCATCTCGGTCTGAGCAACGTCGACGCCGGCCACCTCGCCGAGGCCCGCGCGATCGCACCCGTCGCAGCCGTCCAGAACCACTTCCACGCCGCCAAGCGCGATGACATGGAGGTCCTGGCTGTCTGCGAGGACGCCGGCATCGCCTACGTGCCGTTCTTCCCACTGGGCGGTGGCCTGAGCGACCTCACCGGTGACCGCATCGCCAAGGTCGCGGACCGGCATAGCGTCACGATCCCTCAGATCGCCCTGGCCTGGCTGCTCGCCTCTTCCCCGGTCGCTCTGGCCATCCCCGGCACCGGCTCCGTCGCCCACCTGGAGGAGAACACTGCCGCCAGGTCGATAGTCCTCACCCAAGAGGATCTATCCGACCTCACCTGACGCGAGGACACTCCGCGCCGCGCCGCCTCGGCCCCGCAGGATGCCGCCGCGCCCGTTCGGAGCTTGCCAGGAAGGCATCCCTGCGGAACACATTCGGCACACACGAGGACGGGAAACCTCGTGGACAGCTGAGAACTACGGAGGGGCGTTTTCCCGGGCGGGACACACTGCGCTCGACATTTCCGCAGGTCACAGCTCTACCCAGGGAAAACTCCTAAAGCGGGTGTCGCAGGTTCGAATCCTGCCGGGGCACAACGCGTTACGCCGCTGACCTGGAATTTTTCGCCCAGGGAGGCGCTTTATTCGGCCTCGGACTCCTCGTCCGGGGCCGTTTGCGTGAGCGGCGCGTGAGCGGACGGAGAGTTGGGTGGATCAGCGCATCGCGGAACATGACTTTCAGCTCTCCGGGATTCAGCCGACCGGTGGCTGGATGTAGTCCTCCAGTCGTGCCACGGCGAACCCTTGCTCTTGGATGAGCCTGAGCAGGTTGGCGAACATCTGCGTCATCGTGTGGCCTTTGAGCTCGGAGGGCCCCCGAAAGTGGGCGAGGATGATGTCACCGTCGCGCAACTTCTTGTCTGCCGTCTGGTACTGCATGTTGCGAATCTGCATGGACTCCCGCCACCACACGATCGCACGGGGCCCGCACTCCCCGACCGCGGTCTTGGTGTTGCTGTCGTACGCGCCGTAGGGCGGCCGGAACAGCAGTGGGGCGGTGCCGTACTCCTTGGTGAGGACCTTCTGGTCTCCGCACACCTCTTCCTTCTGACGGGCCAGAGGAAGGGAACTCATGACGGGATGGTGCAGGGTGTGGTTCTGTATGTGATTGCCCAGCTGCTGCAGCGGTTTGAAGTATGCGTAGCCCGACTTGATGGCGTCGTTCATCAGGAACATCGTGATCGGGACCTTCAGGTCCCGCATCATCTTGATGAACTTGGGATCCTTCTCCAGGCCGTCGTCCACCGTGATGAAGACGACCTTCTGCGAGGTCGGTATGTGGGTGAAGACCGGAACGGTTCCGGTGGCGGAGAGCTTCACCGCCTTGTCAGCCGGCGGCTGCGGGGCGGTCCGCAGCGGTGTCAGGCCCCACCTGTGCCAGGCCGCGACGTCAGCAGCGCGAGGAATGTTGCCCGCGGTGGCTTTTGGTGCGGCGGACTGCGAGGTGCGGGCGGCGTGACCGGTTCCGTTGCCGCCGCCCGCACCGCAGCCAGCGACTGCAACGGCCACCGCAACCATCCCCGTCACCGACGCGTACAACCTGCCCCGACTCTTCCGCACCGTTCCTCGCTCCCGTCTGGCATATGACGCCGACCTGATGAAAAAACTTGATAATTCAAAAAATGGTAATATGCATGCATATGATGTGATTAAACTGTGCGTTAATCGTCCCCCTTGGACGAGTGGGATGATGCAGGACCCCGGAGAGGACCGCGTTCACCCGGTTTGATGACGGAGGCGCGGGCAGGGTTCCCGCCGACCACTGAACGCATGACTTGCGCTCGATCAGGGCCTACCGGTCGTCGGGCAGGTCGCTGACGACTGCTCGACGACCGACTCACGGCCCGGTTCGGCTCGGTGGCGCTCGTACGCTTCTGCGGCGCCCTGGCCTCGATCGGGATGAGGACGTCCCTGCTGGTCGACCGCCCGCCGGCGAGGCTGATCGGCTTCGCCTGCACGGGCGCAGGCATGTCGATCATCGCCCCGCAGGTCTGTTGCGCCGCGGGTCGGCTCGGCCCGGCCCGGGCGGGCGCCGTGTCATCCCTCGTAGTCGGCCTCGGACTTCCCGGTCCGGGGCCGTTTTGCGTGAGCGGGCGGAGAGTTGATCTCCCGAATTTCCCCCAACGGATCTATATGCTCCGGCACGGGCTCCGAGCCAGTCAGACATGGCATACTTAAAGTATGGCAACCCGGAAGATCACCATCACCGTGCCGGAAGAGCTGGTGGAATCGATCAAGGAGCGCGTCGACGCACGCGGGGTGTCCGGCTACATCGCGGCCGCTGCCGCTCATCAGGACGCCATGGACCGACTGCGCGAGCTGGCCGGACGACTCGAGGAAGAGCACGGCGGCGTGACGGACGACGAGCAGCAGGCAGCGCTGGACCGCATCGCCGCCATTGACGGCTGGCATGACGAGCAGCGATCACATTCGGACGAGGCCGCGTGAGCCGCACCGCCCAGGCGAAGCTGCACCGCCCGCGACAGCGCGTCTTCGTGTTCGGCTCCGAGGCTCTCTCCAAGGCAGTTCAGGGCGATCGGGAGATAACTGCGCTGATCAAGACCGCTCCTCGGCTCGACATTCCAATCGTCACCTCAGCGCTCACGACCTTGGAAGCATGGGACCCCCGCGAAACGTCGAGGCAGGCACTGTGGAACTGGACGTCGTCCCGGATCCGCGTCGTGCACACGGACGACCAGGTGATCGCCATGGCACGCGACATGCTGAAGACAGCCGGGCTGCATGGGCACAAGTACGCCATCGACGCAATTCTGGCGGCTGTGGCCGGGCGGGAAGCCGTGCAGGGAGCTGAGGCAACCGTCTTCACCTCCGACACCGACGAGATGAATCAACTCCTCGCGGGACACTCCGTGCGAGTCGAGAAGGTCTGACGAGACGCCACCCGCACCTGACTCCGGCGACTCGCCGACTGCCCGCTGGCCGTCCACCGACGGGCGCCCTCCGTTACGGGTGGTCAAGCCGACCGCCGGAGCCGCGTGCGAACGCGTGGTACGTCTCGATCTACAGGTTCGGTGGCGGCATGACCATGCCCAAGGTAGGAAACGAGCGCCTTGTTGAAGGTGACGAGCAGGGTGCGGCCTCCGATTCCTGAAGCCGTGGTCAGGCAGTGAGCCCGGTGGACCGCCAGACGACGGGCCTTGACCGCGTAGCCGAGAACGCGGCTGAGGACGACGTACGCCTTGCGGACCGAACAAGGGCTGAGCTTCCTGCCACCACGGAGCCCACGTGGAACTCGTGATGAGCCGTGAACGCCCCGTACGGTCCCTCGACGAGGCCGCGGCTGCCGACCGGGACGTTCCGCAGGCCGACGCTGGTTCCTCACTTGTCGTGGGCTCGCTGGTCGGATGCCGGCCGACGGGGAGGGGTGTGAGCGAGATCAGCGTGCCGGACGGAGGGCAGACAGTACGCTGAATCCAGCGGGATCGGGCCCGCAGCACAGTGTCCGGGAGGTGCTTCATGACGGCCGAAATGGTGGCCCCGGCGTGGATGCATGAGCAGATCACGGCGGAGGAGTACGAGTCCTGGTCCGAGGAACAGTGCGCCGGTATCGAGATCGTGGACGGGATGGTCGTCGTGAGTCCGAGTGCGTCCAAGCGGCACAACCGGCTGGCCCGGATTCTGGCGAACGCCCTGGATGCCGCCGCGGGCCCGGAGTGGAACGCCGACACGGACTTCGACGTCCGACTTCAGGACGTCCCTCTCACTAATCGCCGCCCGGACGTTGTCGTGTACCGCGCAGACACTATCGACATCACCCCCACCCGCCCTGAGCACGTGCTGCTGGTCGCGGAGGTGGTGTCGCCAGGCTCGGAGACCACCGACCGGATCGTGAAGGTCGACCAGTACGCCAAGGCAGGCATCGGCTTCTACTGGAGGATCGAGCAGGCCGCAACAGGCGTTCCTCTCGTGTACACCTACGTTCTCGACCCCGCGACGAAGACCTACCGGGACGGAGACGTGTTCACCGGCGTCCTCAAGGCAGCGGCCCCCTTCGCGGTGGAGATCGACCTCGACCAGATCTGACCCACGCGCTGCTCAGCAGCCGACAGCGCGTGAGTGATGCGTGAGCGGACAGCCCGATGTGTCGGCGGCGGCTGAACCTGGACCCAGTCTGGACAGGTGAAATCTGACCCGGGTGTCTTCGGTTCGGTCGTTTCAGTCGTTGTCGGTAGCGGCGGGGACGCGTCCGAGTTCGCGTCCTCGCATGCGGAATGAGTCGCCTTTGAGGGAGTGGACCTCGGCGTGGTGGACAAGGCGGTCGATCAGGGCACCGGGCCGTCGCGACTCGCTACGACAAGCTTGCCGTCCGCTACGAAGCAGCCGTGAGGTGGACCATTTTCTTGGGGTCGACGATCCGGTCGAAGTCCTGTGCTGTGATGTAGCCGGTGGCAAGGGCGGCTTCGCGCAGTGTGGTCCCCTCGTTCTCCGCCTTGTGCGCGATCCGGCTGGCTTTGTCGTAGCCGATCTCCGGCGAGAGTGCGGTGACGAGCATCAAGGAGCGGGAGAGGTAGTCGTCGATCTGCCGGCGATGCAGCTCGACGCCTTCGATGCAGTAGGTGCGCAGCTTCTCGCCGGCGTCTCCGAGAATGCGGGCGGAGTGCAGGAAGTTGTTGATGATGACGGGCCGCATGGCATTGAGTTCGAAGTTGCCCTGGGTGCCTGCGAAGGCGATGGCGCTGTCCTCGGCCAGGACTTGGATGCAGACCATGAGCATCGCTTCGCACTGGGTCGGGTTGACCTTGCCGGGCATGATGGAACTGCCTGGCTCGTTGGCGGGCAGGGCGAGTTCACTGATGCCGCAGCGGGGGCCGGAGGCGAGCCAGCGGATGTCGTTGGCGATCTTCATCAGCGGCACGGCGAGAGCCCTCAGTCCGGCCGAAGCCGCCACCATGGCATCCAGGCTGCCTTGGGCGGCAAAGGAGTTGGAGGCCGTGGCGAACGGGTAGTCGGCCAGCTGTGCGATCTCCTGTGTCACCTGGGCACCGAAGCCCTCGGGGGCGTTGAGACCGGTGCCGACCGCGGTCCCTCCTACAGCCAGTTCGTACAGTCCCGGCAGGGTGGCCTCGATGCGGTCGATGGCGTCGGAGACCTGGGCGGCGTAGCCGGACCACTCCTGGCCTACGGACAGCGGGACGGCGTCCTCCAAGTGGGTGCGTCCGATCTTGACGATGTCCCACCACGCTTGGGACTTGGCTTCCAGGGCGTGTTGAAGGTCCCTCACCTTCGGGAGCATGTGCTCGTGGATCTGGCGGACGGCGGCGATGTGCATCGCGGTGGGGAAGGTGTCGTTGGAGGACTGTCCCATGTTGACGTGGTCGTTGGGGTGGATGGGCGTCTTGGACCCCAGCGTGCCGCCGACCAGCTGGATCGCCCGGTTGCTGATGACCTCGTTGATGTTCATGTTGCTCTGCGTGCCGGACCCGGTCTGCCACACGTACAGGGGGAAGTGGTCGTCCAGCGAGCCGGAGATCACCTCGTCGGCGACGCGAGCGATCAGATCGGCCTTCCAGCCGGGCAGGCGACCCTCGCGCCCGTTGACGAGCGCGGCGGCCTTCTTGACGTAGCCGTACGCGTGGTAGACGGCCTTCGGCATGCGGTCGTCGCCGATGGAGAAGTGGATCAGGGACCGCTGCGTTTGGGCGCCCCAGTACCGGTCGGCGGGCACCTCGATGGCGCCCATCGAGTCCGTTTCGCGGCGGGTGCCAGTGGCAGTGATGCCGATCGGGATGTCCAGCAGCTTCGGCGGCTGCCCAACGACGGCGTCCTGGTGCCCGGAGGTCATGGCGACGCCTCCTTCTCGGACAGCGGTCCATAGACCGGCTGCCACATGGTGTCCTGCACGGCCTGGACCAGATCGGTCGGCCGGCGGGTGGCGACGTTGTCCTGGACGGCCGCACGCACTACCGCCACGGCTACCGTCGCCGAGGAAGCGCGCAGGTTCGCCACCGGCGGCAGCAGTGGCGCGCCGGGGGCCCTGGCGTCGACCTGCCCAGCCACCGCCTCCGCGGCGGCGAGCAGCATCCCGGCGGTGAGCCGTGTAGCTCCGGCGACGACGGTGCCCAGGCCCAGACCGGGGTAGAGCAGAGCGTTGTTGGCCTGCCCGATGACGTGGCGGACTCCGCCGTATTCGACGGGGTCGACCGGGATGCCCGTCGCCGTCAGGACCTTGCCGTCGGTCCAGGCCAGCAGGTCGGCCGGCATGGCCTCGATCTTCTCCGTGGGGTTGGACAGCGGGAAAATAATCGGCCGCTCGACATGCTCGGCCATCGCGGTGACGACCTCTTTGTCGAAGGTGCCCGGCGTGGTCGAGGTGCCGATCAGGATGGTGGGGTGGACGTGCCGGGCGGTGGTGAGCAGGTCGATGTCTCCGTCCGCCCAGCCCTGCACCTCCGAGGCCGGCCGTGCGTAGGGGGTCTGGTAGTCACGTAGGTCCGGCATGCCCTCGACCAGCAGCCCCTGCTTGTCGACCAGCCACACCCGTCGGGTGGCCTCCTTGGGCTCCAGTCCGTCGCGGACCATCGCGTCACGCAGCTGGTCGGCAATGCCCACCCCGGCCGTGCCGGCGCCGAAGACCACGACGCGCTGGTCACGGAAGGACTCGCCGGTGATCTTCAAGGCCGACACCGCAGCGGCCAGGGTGATCGCCCCGGTGCCCTGCATGTCGTCGTTGAACATCCGATAGCGGTCCCCGTACGTCTCCAGGATGCGTCGGGCATTGCCCGGCCCGAAGTCCTCGAAATGCAGCAGTGCGTTCGGATACAGCTCTGAGACCGTCTCCAGATAGTTCTCGATGAACGAGTCGTACGGATTCCCACGCACCCGACTGTGGCGCACGCCCAGGTAGAGGGGATCATTCAGCAGGTTCTCGTTGTCGGTGCCGACGTCCATGACGACCGGCACGCAGCGGGCGGGATGCAGCCCCGCCGCAGCGGTGTAAACGGCGAGCTTGCCCACCGAGATCTGGATGCCCTGCACACCCCAGTCGCCGATACCCAGGATCTCCTCGGCGTCGGTGACCACCACCAGATCGACCTCATCCCGGTGGAGCTGAAGTGCCTCGAATGAGCTGCGCACATCCTGCGGCCGGTCGATGGACAAGAACACCCCGCGCGGGCTCCGGTACTCGTGGCTGTACCGCTTGATCGCCTCACCCACGGTCGGGTCGTAGACGACCGGCAGCAACTCGGCGAGGTGATCTTGCAGCAGCCGGTAGTACAGCACCTCATTGCGGTCGTGTACCTGCTCAAGATTGATGAACTTCGCCAGATCGGTCAGCTCCTGCTGCAACTGCTCGTAGGCACGAAGCGCCTGCTGGTCAAGGGTGAGCACAGCGTCCGGCAACCGGCCTGCCAGCCCGAGGCGCTCCCGCTCCTCCGCCGTGAAAGCGGTACCCCGATCGGTCAGCGGATCCAACAGGACGGAATGCGTGTGTATCGGCATGAGAACCCCTCTATAGGCATGACTCCAGTGGTCCAGCCCCTATTTCCATGCTTGTCCCGTTCCCCAAGCAGTGCCACTGGGGAAGCCCGCGCATTCCGGCGCCATGGTCCGCCGCCGTATGCCGTCGATCAGCTGCCGACGCGACCGCGCCGGCGGCCGGCCCGACTTCTTGCCCACCGGCAACGACGGCTCAAACCAGGCCAACTGACTGCTCGTCAGATCCCTACGCGCCAAAACGCTTGATCACCCCCCTGGGCGCCTCCGTACGCCCTCTCCACAGCCTGCCGAGCGAGTTGGCGGAGGTCTCCCTGGGCGTGGACGCCATACCGGTCCGCAGGTTCTCCCGCGGCCGCCGGACGAACGGTCCCGAGGTCGCCGCTGACCCCGACGCCGGCTGGTACGACGCCGACCATGTACTCCATGGCTGGGCCGTCCGAGGTCGCTCAACAGGGACCAACGACGACCAATGACGACCGCTCAACCGCAGACGAGACCCGCCCTGAACTGCGAAAACCCAGGCCACCAACATCCCCGGCAAGGCCCAGGGCAAGAAGAAGCAACCCCTAACGATCAAGCCCCCTACCAGCGAGGACCCGCGGGTAGGGGGCTTGTCGCTGTGGACGCCGATCGGCGGTCAGGCTGCCGGTATCAGCGATCCCGCGATGAGGAAGTCCCGCGATCTGACGATCAGAAGGAGACAGCGACGCCGACCTGGTGGTACTGGCCGACGGTGTCCAGGACCCCGTCCTTGACCGCGCCGAACTGAGCCACGAGGTCCGAGCTGCTGATCGCCGTGGGGCCGGCGGCGATGCCGACCTGCGGGCTCAGGCCGCCGGAGACGGTGTCGAGCTCGGCGTCAGAGATTTCAAGGGTCTGAACCTGGGGAGCGGAGTTCATGATGAAACTGCCCTTCGTATGGATGTTCCACAGGGGGGAGCGGCCAAGCCGGTGGGCCGCGACCGCAGGCGCGCGCCATCCGTTTCCGGACGTCTTGGCGCGATCCCGGCGGCGCGAAGGATCAAATCACGGAGCGTGCCCGGCATCCAGTCGGTCGCTGCTCCCAGCAAGGCAGTTGAAACAGTCGACTACTCATCCGTGCACGCATGCACACGAATCGAGGGCAGTTTCTCTACATGCAGCCCCGCACAGGAAACCGACAGCTATTGCCACGGCGGCTCCGACCAGGACAACTCCGCACCAACAGGACGCACCCGTGCCGCAGTTGCGCATTCGCTGTGCAGATTCAGTCACGTCTATATCCGCGCGTCTTTCAGCACCTTGTCCACCGCGTTCCGCGGCCCGTACACCGCCAGCCTCATCAGGTCCAGCTCCTCCGTCGGCACGGCCCGGACGGCGGCGCGGTTGTCGCGGTCGTTGCCGGTCGCGAAGAGGTCGGAGGTGAAGACGGCACGGGGCAGGGCAGGGCACGACTACGGATCAGAAGGTGCCCGTGCCCCACCCGCTGCCCAGTCCATCAGGGTCCGTGGTCCGCATACGGTGTGGCCCAGCACAAGGAGAGGGAAGCCGAGGATCGGCGAACCTGTACAGAGGTGAGCCCCATCCGTGCACGGGGCTTGACCCAAGGCCGGGTGCCCCCTGCCCCCTACCTGGACACAGCCACGGGGCCGCTGAGCAACAACGTGAGCCTCTACGCGACGACGGTCCCGCTGACCGAGGGCAAGCAGGTCGCCTTCGTCGGTCTCCCCAACATCGAGCGGATGCACATCTTCGCCGCCGCGATCAGCTGACCGCAGGCCCTGTCGTGCTCTGCCGCGCCGGCCAGGCGCGGCAGAGCACGACTGACCAGCAAAGCAGAGCGCGGCGGGCCGTTCCGCCACAACTGCTCCGGCACCTCCACGACCCGGTGGTACATGCACGCGTACAAACCCCGTCGACCCGGAGTTGGAACAGCAGTCCGATCTTTCTACGCTCCAGCTCCGGGTCGCCGCCGGTGTTCAGCGCCCGTTACGGATGCGTGGCCAGCGGATCGAGGAACGTCAGTACGGAGGCGTCCTCCTCGATCAGCGGGGTGAGGGCGGCGTTGAACGGGGCACCGTACGGGGCGTCCAGGTGTGTCTTGAAGGCGTCCTCGTCCCGGTAGACCTCGAAGATCCAGTATCCGCGCGGGTTTGCCGCCTTGGTGTAGACGTCGAAGGCCAGGTTGCCTTCCTCTTCCCGCACCTTCAGGGCGTAGTCCTGGATCAGGCGGGCAACCTCGTCCTCCGCTCCCTCTCGGGCGGTGAACTCGGCGAGCAGGGTCTTCTTCACGGTTTCGTGTCCTTGTCAGTGAGCGAAGTCGAGGTGCCAGGCGACGGCCTTGTCCAGATTCACCGAGCCGATCCCTCGCGTGCGGGCATGCCGGGTTACGCGTACAGGGCTCAGGATGTCTCCTTGTCCCCCGGCTATCCGCGCAGCGGTGACCGCGGCCCCGGCGCGGACGGACCGAAAGCCCCGGGCCGAGGCCGGCGTCCACGCCGCCGACCAGGGGTGTCATCGTCGACTTGTGTCATCGATGACATCGAGTGTCCGATTATGAAGCGCAATCCGGCCAGTGCGTCAACGGTTCGGGCGCGATTGCTCCGGTGCGGACCGACAGACCATCAGGCGTCGCCGACGGTCGCGAACTGCGCCAACTGGTTCGGCCACGGCGGGTTGGGGCCGGCAACCGCGCAGGTCAGGGCCGCGACCTGCGCGGCGAACAGGCAGGCTGCCTCGACATCGCCGAGACGCAGGTCCGTCAGCCTGCCGCCGAGGAGTCCGTGGGTGCCCAGGTGGTGCAGCAGTCCCGCGGTGAAAGAGTCACCTGCACCGACCGTGTCGACGACCGGCGTCGCCACCGCGGGCACCTGCACCCGCTCCCCGTCGAGTGAGGCCAGGGCGCCGTCGGCACCGCGTGTGATCACGACGAGCCGCGCACCGGCGGCATGCCAGATGTCGCACGCCTGCTCGGGCGGTGTTCCGGGCAGGAGGAGTTCCAGGTCGTCCTCGCTCAGCCGCAGTACATCCGCGAGGGCACACCAGTGCGCCAGCCGGGCGCGGTAGACCTCGGGGTGCACCAGGAGCGGGCGGACGTTGGGGTCGATGCTGATCGTGGCCCGAGGCGCGGCGGCAGCCAGGAAGTCCTCCAGCACGGCCGCTCCGGGCTCCTTGACCAGGGCCAGCGAGCCGGTGTGCGCACAGGCGGTGTCGGCCAGGTCAACGCCGGCCAGCTCCGCACTGGTCCACTGCCAGTCGGCGGTGGCCTGCGCATGGAAGGAGAACGCAGCCTGACCCTCGGCGTCCAGTTCGGCAACAGCCAGCGTGCTGGGCTCGGCGGCCGCGACGGCGTACGACAGGTCCACGCCGGACGCCTCGAGATGGGCCCGGAACAGGCGGCCGAACACATCGCCGGACAGGCGTGCCAGGAAGCGGGCCGGGGTACCCAGCCTGGCCAGGGCCACCGCCGTGTTCGCAGGTCCGCCACCGGGCAGCACCCGCAGGGCGAGCTCATCCGGGACACTTGCGGGTTCGGTGAAGGCGTCCGCGACGCACTCCCCCAGGACGGTGATCTGGCGCGGGCTCATGGGCTGCTCTTCTCTCGGAATGCGCGGACAGAAACAAGCACGTCCCGGGCAGCCGGTGGACGGCTTCGGGCGGGCGACGGCCGCGGGCGTTGCCGATTTGTGACGGGTGCAAGGCATTGACGTTGCCGGGGAACGGAGTCCATCATCCTCGCCAAGCAGTGTCAACGATGACATAAGTCAACGATGACACCGAGGGACGGCATGCCCCGATGCCGGCCGTTCGCCCGCAATCCCGCAGGAGTCGTTCATGTCACGCATCTCTCGTCTGCCCTCCCCCTTGCTCAGAGCCGCTGCCTGCACGGGTGTCGCAGCCCTCGCCCTGACCGCCTGTGGATCCGGATCGGGATCGGGCACCGCGAGCACCGGATCGGGCAGCGTCAAGGTCGGTCTGATCACCAAGACCGACACCAACCCGTTCTTCGTGAAGATGAAGGAGGGCGCGGAGAAGGCCGCCAAGGAGAACGGCGCCCAACTGTCCACCGCGGCAGGCAGGTTCGACGGGGACAACGCAGGTCAGGTCACGGCCATCGAGAACATGGTCGCCGCCGGCGTGAAGGGCATCCTGATCACCCCGAGCGACTCCAAGGCGATCGTGCCCGCGATCCAGAAAGCCCGCGCCAAGGGTGTCCTGGTCATCGCCCTGGACACCCCGACCGAGCCGGAGAGCGCGGTCGACGCCCTCTTCGCCACCGACAACCTCAAGGCCGGCCAGCTGATCGGCGAGTACGCCAAGGCCGCCATGAAGGGCAAGACGGCGAAGATAGCCGCCCTCGACCTCGCGCCGGGTGTCTCCGTCGGCGTCCAGCGGCACAACGGATTCCTGAAGGGCTTCGGCGCCACCGACAAGGACGTCGTGTGCGCCCAGGACACGGGTGGCGACCAGGCCAAGGGCCAGACCGCGATGGAGAACTGCCTGCAGAAGGCGCCCGGCATCAACGTCGTCTACACCATCAACGAACCGGCGGCCCTGGGTGCGTACACCGCGCTGAAGGCCAAGGGCCGGGAGAAGGACGTCCTGATCGTCTCGGTCGACGGCGGCTGCACCGGCACCCAGGCCGTCAAGGACGGCAAGATCGCCGCGACTTCGCAGCAGTACCCGCTGAAGATGGCCGCCGAGGGCGTCAAGGCCGTCGTGACGTACGCCAAGGACGGCAAGAAAGCGTCCGGTTACACCGACACCGGCGTCACGCTGATCACCGACAAGGCGCAGGGCGGGGTCACGTCGAAGGACACCGCCTACGGCCTGGACAACTGCTGGGGCTGAGCCGCTCACCCGCCCCTGGCCGCCATTTCCAAACCCCTCAGCGGGGCGGCCGGCCCCACCTCCCCGACCGGGGACGGCCGCCCCCTTGTCCTCCCACCGGGACTTCTGTCTTCCGACAAGGACTTCGCATGACAGCCACGACCACGCCGTACGCCGAGCTCAAAGCGCCGACCACGGCCCGCAGACTGCTCACGGCACCGACCACCGGCCCTCTGGTCGCCCTCCTTCTCGCCTGCGCCTTCTTCGCCCTCTCGACCGACCAGTTCCTCACCGGCGGCAACTTCTCGCTGATCGTGCAGCAGGTGATGGTCGTCGGCACCCTCGCCATCGGACAGACCCTGATCATCCTCACCGCGGGCATCGACCTGTCCTGCGGAGCCGTGATGGCATTCGGCAGCATCGTGATCGCCAAGATGGCCGCCGAGGGCTCCCTGCCGCCGCTCGTCGCCATCGCGCTGGGCATAGCGGTCTGCGCGGGCTTCGGGCTGCTCAACGGGCTGCTGGTGCAGAAGATCCCGCTGCCGCCGTTCATCGTCACCCTCGGCATGCTCAACGTGGCGTTCGCGCTGACCCACATCTACTCCGAGGAGCAGACGGTCACCAACCTGCCCGGCCCGCTGACGGCCCTCGGGCAGACCTTCCCGCTCGGCCACACCGACATCACCTACGGCTCCCTGGTCACCATCGCCCTGTTCCTCCTGCTCGCCTACGCGCTGAGCAGCACCGGCTGGGGCCGGCACGTCTACGCCCTGGGCAACAGCCAGGAAGCGGCGCGGCTGAACGGTATCCGCACCTCCCGGCTGACGATCGGCATCTACACCGTGGCGGGTCTGCTGTACGGGATCGCCGCCCTGCTGCTCATCTCCCGCACCGGAGTCGGCGACCCCCAGGCGGGACAGACCGACAACCTCGACAGCATCACCGCCGTGGTCCTCGGCGGCACCAGCCTCTTCGGCGGACGCGGATCGGTCCTGGGCACCTTCATCGGCGTTCTCATCGTCGGCGTCTTCCGCAACGGCCTCCAACTGATGGGCGTCGCCTCCATCTACCAGACCCTGATCACCGGTGTTCTGGTGATCCTCGCGGTGACCGTCGACCAGCTCTCCCGGAAGAAGGCCCAATGACCGCCACCACTTCCCCCACGCCCGTTCTGCAGGCCCGTGGTCTGGTCAAGCGCTACGGCCACGTCACCGCCATCGACGGCGCCGACTTCGACCTGCTCCCCGGCGAGGTCCTCGCCGTCATCGGCGACAACGGCGCCGGCAAAACCAGCCTGATCAAGGCCCTCACCGGCGCGGTGGTCCCCGACGCCGGCGAGATACGCCTCAACGGGGAGCCCATCACCTTCTCCGGCCCGCAAAGTGCCCGCGCCCACGGCATCGAGACGGTCTATCAGGACCTCGCCGTGGCGGCCTCCATGGATATCGCCTCGAACATGTTCCTCGGGCGTGAGCTCCGCCGTCCCGGCGTGCTCGGCAGTGTCTTCCGCATGCTGGACAAGAAGCGGATGCGGCAGGAGGCCGCCGAGCACATGGCCGACCTGAAGATCGGCCTGCGCTCGCTGACGCAGTCGGTGGAGACGCTCTCCGGCGGACAGCGGCAGGCCGTTGCGGTCGCCCGTTCCGTCGCCTGGGCCCGCAGCGTCGTCGTCATGGACGAGCCCACCGCAGCCCTCGGCGTCAAGGAGTCCGGTCAGGTCCTGGACCTCATCCGCCGCGTTCGCGACAAGGGCATGCCGGTCGTTCTGATCAGCCACAACATGCCCCACGTCTTCGAGATCGCCGACCGGATCCACGTCCACCGGCTGGGCCGACGCGCTGCCGTGATCAAGCCGTCCGACTACTCCATGGCCGAGGTCGTCGCCATCATGACCGGCGCGCTCAGCATCGACGAGGCCGGAGATACTGTCGTAGCGGATTCCAAGGCCGCGAAGGCCGCCGGAGTCCAGGCCACCTGACAGCACAACCCAGCTCTCGCAGTTTCCGGCCGAGGCCGCGGCCGGAACCGAGAGCTCTCAGGAGACGGTTTCTCCATGGCAGCGAACCGCCGCCCCACCCTGGCCGACGTCGCCCGCGAAGTCGGCGTCAGCGCCAAGACGGTCTCCCGAGTCCTCAACGAGGACGGACCCGCCTCCGCGCAGACCAGGGAACAGGTACTGGCCGCAGTGGCCAAGCTCGGCTTCCAGCCGAACCTGATGGCCCGCAACATCCGCGTCGGCGGCCCGGACACCACCATCGGCCTGGTCATTCCCGACCTCGCCAACCCCTTCTTCGGAGCCGTGGCCCGCGCCATTGAGGACACCGTCCGCGACCGCGGACTGACCCTGCTCATGGGCTCCTCCGCGGACGACCCCGATCGCGAACGCGCCCTGACGGACAAGTTCCTCGCCCGGCGAGTCAGCATCCTGATCGTCGTTCCGTCCGTCGGCGCCGACCACTCCCACCTCAAGTCCCACCGCACGGCGGGACTGCCCGTCGTCTTCCTCGACCGCCCCGGAGCCGGCCTCGCCACGGACAGCATCGTCAGCTCCAACCGCGCCGGAGCCCACGACGGCGTCGCCCACCTCATCGCCCACGGCCACCGGCGCATCAGCTTCGTCGGCGACCTGCCCCCGAAGCTGTACACCCGCCGTGAACGTCTGGCCGGCTACCGCTCCGCGCTGCAGGAAGCCGACATCCCCTACGACCGCTCACTCGTCACCAACGCCCACGACCAGCAGGGCGCCGAGGCCGCGACCGCCCAACTCCTCGGCCTGGCCGATCCCCCCACTGCCCTGTTCGCCGGCAACAACATCATGGCGCTGGGCATCGTCGCCGAACTGGCCCGCAGCAAGCGCAAGGATGTCGCCGTCGTCGCCTTCGACGACGTATCGCTGGCCGAGGCACTCGAACCGGCCCTGACCGTCGTCGCCCAGGACGCGGAAGAACTCGGCAGAACAGCGGCGACCATGGCGCTGGCACGACTCGACGGCGACCGCTCCCGCGCCCGCACCATCACCGTTCCCACACGACTGATCGTCCGAGGCTCGGGGGAGCAACCCGTGCCCAAGCCATAGGCGGCTTACCCTGTCGGACGACCAGCAGGGACCACGCTCTCGCTCACGGGTGCCCCATAGAAAGCCAAGGTCACCAGAGGGGTCAGGGGACGTTGTGCGTGGTGTTGCTGGCCCACAGGGCGCCGCCCTTGCCGACGCCGCCAGTGCGTTTGTAAACGACGAGGTTGCCGTCGTCCTGCATCACCGCGTACGCAGCGGAGTTGCCGTAGGTTCTGGTGGACCACAGGGTGCCGCCCTTACCGGGGCCGCCGCTGCTTGCGTAGACGACGAGGTTCCCATCGGTCTGCATGATCGCGTACGCCCCCGGGTGTCCGGAGGTCTTGCTGGACCAGATGGCGGCGCCGTCGCGCTTGCGGCACATCACCAGGTTGCCGTCGGTCTGCATCACCAGCTGGGTGTATCGGCTCTGTGTCCACCATCCGGCCTTCATGGTCTGGCCGGAGGCGATGGTCTGGGAGCGTGCGTACGAGCCGCTGGACCACAGGACACCGCCGGGGGCGGCGCTGCCGGCCCGGTAGACGACGAGGTTTCCGTCGTCCTGCAGGGCCGTGTGCGCGCCGGGGTTGCCGTAGGTCTTGGTGGACCACAGGGCGCCGCCCTTACCGGGGCCGCCGGTGCTCGTGTAAATGACGAGGTTGCCGTCGGTCTGCATGATCGCGTACGCGCCGGGGTGTCCGGAGGTCCTGCTGGACCAGATGGCCTGGCCGGTGCCACTGCCGCCTGTCTTGAGATAGGCGACGAGGTTGCCGTCCGTCTGCATCACCAGCGTCACGCTGCTGCTGCTCAGATGGTGTCCCGGCGGGAGCACCTGTCCGGACAGCATGGCGGTGCCAGCGGCCGGCGCGGGGGCGGATGCGGGAATCTGCGGGTCGACGACGTGGATGTTCTCGTGCGCGTCGAGGTACGCGATCCCGCCGTGGTACTTGTCCACCGCCCAGGTCACGCGGCGGTCGTCGGTAAGGGGCCCGGCCGGAAGATCGGCTAGGTCGCTGGTGACCGCGGTGTCGGTGTGGACGTCAGTGAGCACCAGTTTTCCGGCAGCCTCGTCGTGTTCAACGAGATAGCCGTCGCCGAGCTGGGCGAGCTCTGCGGAAGGCAAGGGGATGTCCTTGCCTGTGGTCAGGTCCCACACACCGGCCGGTGCGTTGTTCCCGCAGGACCAGTAGACCCACCGGCTGGCCGCGGCCTGCAGTTCGCTTGGCACGCACGGGGCACCGGTGGCGACGGTCTGTACGGTCTTCTGCGTGGTGAGGTCGACCTGGCTGATGGTGCCCGCAGTCGGGCTGGCCTCCCACAGCGTGGAGCCCGACAGCGCCGCCCCGGTGACCGGGCGGGTGAACAGTACCCGGCCGAGGTTGGCCGAATCGGTGTCGCCGATGTACTGCTTGTGCGTGGAACCGCCGTCGTAGACCACATAGCGACCGTCGGCGTCGACGAGCGTGCCGCCGGTCGCGGGAGGTTCGATGAAGTAGCCGGTCTCGCCTTGCTGAACGGTGATCTTGTCGCCTCCGGAGCCGGGCCACAGCTGCGAGATGCGGCCGTCACCGGTACTGATCGGTGCGCAGGTGGCCGCTGCGTCGCAGTAGCTGGGTGCCCAGGTCTGGCCGAACGTCGTGTGGGCACCGTAGGAGGGCGTGGTGCCCAGCGTGATGGTGCGGGTGAAACCGTTCACGGCGGGCGTGCTGCTGCGTTCGACGGTGAACAGAGTGCCGCCGGCGAGCGAGAGTCCGTCGATCGGTGATGGCGTCGCCGGGTCGGAGTCCACTGCGGTCACGGTGGGGGTGCCATCGGGGCCGGGGGTCACCCTGCGTGCTGCCCAGTCGGTGACCGACGTCCCGCCGGTGACCAGAACGCCGCCCGGTCCCGTGCGGATCTGGTCCGGGCTGGCGTGGGGGAGGAGGGTGAGCGTGTCGCCGCTGGTCAGGGGTGTGGCGGTCAACGGTCCGCCTAGGTCGTAGGTTGGGGTGCTGGTGCTGGAGGGGCTGTGGATCGCTATGAGCCAGTCGCCTGCGATGTCGAATCCGGTGGCCACCATGCCGGCGACAGCGGGCACGGTGACGGTCGTCTGCGGGTCGCCTGGGGAGGACCGCGGTACCAGGTGGATGGCCGAGGTGTCCTGCTGGGAGTACCAGGCGATGTATTTGTCCGTCAGGAGGACGGAGACGTTTGCCTCGGGCACGGTGCCGGATATCGGAGTTATCTGGCCGGTGTTGAGGTCTACCAGGGCGAGCCGTCCGCCCGTGGTGTCGCTGTAGTGCACGACCGTCGAGTCGGCGTCGCCCGCTCCCGTGCCGCCGGTGATGGTCGCGTCTGCGGGCCAACCCGTCATCTGGGTGTCCGTGACCTGGCCGCCGGCCGACGTGAGGATGTGCAGTGAGGCGAACCGCTGGCCCGAGGCCCCTGGCACCATCGTCACAACGTGCGATCCGTACGTGCCCATGTAATGCTGACCGGCCGGGATGGGGATGCTCGTCGTGGTATCGGCGTCCATGTCGTGGAGTTCGATACCAGTCGTGTCCACGGTAGCCACGACATCCGCGCCGGCGCCGGGGTGTGTGGCGAGAGTCCCCTTTACGGGGATGTCCGGGCCGCCCTGGTAAGCAGTCCAGACCGCCCCGGGGTTGCTGCCGCTCTGCTGGTGCAGGAACCCGCCGGGACCAGCGAAGTTCAATACGTCAAGGCTCGGAAGGTAGTCCAGAGCAGCGGGAATGACGGTCTCGGTGGGGCTGGCGGCCTCGGCGGCCGGTGCATCGATCGCGGCGAGGCCTGAGACCAGGGTGAATGATGCGGCTACGGCGATCGAGCCGCGTACGAGGGCGCGATGGGCCACCCGTTCCTCCTAATGAAGGTGAGAAGACATGGGTGGGACGCGACAGACGGCGCCTCGCCATCCCGGTGGTGCTGTTGGAAGCCCCCGGCACGCTGTACCCCCATGCAAACGGTGAGGCTAGCCCGGTCTCGCGAGGATGGGGAAGCTGCAGCAGGCCAGACTTGCCGAGTTCACAACTTCGAACCACCCTCATGCGCACGTCTCAAGGCTTGAGTTGACGTGGAACGAGAGGCGTCTACCCGGGAAAGGCCGACGTCGCGTCTGTCGGCAAACGATCGCCCATCCAGCGACTGAAGGCACCCGCGGCACATCGATGGGAGGGACGCACTTGGTCGGTGTGGCCAGCCCCCTGGGTGACGCGCCGTCAGTTGGCGGAGGGCGACGGAGTGTGGCTCGCTGAGGAACGCTCGATGGCGTTCGACCCGTCGTATCCGGTGCCGTATCTGGCGTCGCTTCCGTATACGCGCTTTGATACGACGCCCTGTACCAGGACGGAGGTGCAGACCAGGAGCCCTGCGAGCCACCGGCCGGCGAGCGTATATCGATGCACCAATGCATCCCGATCTAGCTAGTGGAGTTGTGGTCCGAACGGTGCCCTGGGCACACGGTCGCCGAGGCGCCTCCGGCTCCCGGCACCGCTCCGGGGTATCAGTCCTCGCCGCTGCCGTACGGCCTGGTCAGAATCTCCAGGTTGTGTCCGTTGGGGTCGTCGAAGTACGCCCCGCGGCCGCCATCGTTGTGGTTGATCTCGCCGGGGTGGTGGTGATGCGGGTCCGCCCAGTAGGTCAGGCCCGCCTCGCGGACACGGGCGAAGATCGCGTCGAAGTCGTCCTCGGAGACGAGGAACGCATAGTGCTGTGGGCTGATCGACTCGTCCGTGTCCATGTAGTCCAGCGTCACGCCGTTCGGTATCTGTACCGGGACGAACGGACCGTACTCCGGTGCCACCTCCAAACCCAGCAGATCCGCGAGGAACCGTGCGGACGCCATCTTGTCGTGCGCGGCGACGATCGTGTGGTTGAGTTCGACTGCCATCAGTCGGCCTCCTTCCCCCTGGGTGCCAGAACCACTTTCCACGCTAGCAACCGCCCGGGCCGGCGCCATCCGTCTCTGGTCCCGTCCAGCTCCGACCTGCGACCGAGACCGAGAACCAGGGGTGTCGGTCCACCGCTGACCGCACGTCTCACCGCGTCGCAGGCCGCGGAACGCGATCAGGTGGAACAGCGCGTAGAGGCGGTCCCCCGCGACATGGTCGAGGAAGAGTCCGGTGTGCTCCGGCGTCCAGACCATCACCGGCGAGGGCTTCTCGCCGGTGCGCTTCCAGTGGAGGAGGCGCTCCTCGGTCCACACAAGCGCCTTGGGCCGTTTACCCGCCTCCAACTCGACGTGGGCAGCCGGGTTGAGGGTGATCAGCTGCTGCGCGATCGCGGCGTTCAGTGCCGCCCGTAGAGTGGAACGGACGCGCTGGCGCGTGGCCGGACCGACGATGCGGCGGTAGGGCTCCATCTCGGCGACGGCCGCCTTCATCGCCTTGCGCCGCGCGGCGTTGCCCTCGGCGATCTCGACGTTGGCCTCGGCGATGGCCTCGAACATCTCCGACAAGTGGGCGACCCGAATCCGGCCGGGTCCGGTCGGCGGCGGTCAGCCCCGTCTTGTAAGCGGCCCGCTCCCCCGGCTCACGCTCGGTCGGGCGGTCGAGCGGTCGAGCGGTCGAGCGGTCGAGCGGTCGAGCTGTCATCGGAGCGCACTCCCCGGACCCGGCCTAGCGCCGGCTGTCCGCCCCGTCCCGTGGGGATCCCGGAGCCTCGGTGCGCCCCGCCCGCCGCACGGTCGGAACACCGGTCGGAACACCGGCCTGGGCGAGAAGGCTCAGCGCTGCCGCTGACGCGGTCCCGGCGTCGGCGGTCGCCACGACTATGCGCTGGCCCTCCTCCTGCGGGACGTTCAGGGTCTGGAGGTTGAGCTGCATGCGGCCTACCAGCGGATGGTGCATGCGGTACGTCGCCAGGTCCCACTTCCTGACCCGGTGCTCGGACCACATCATGGCGAACTCCGCGCTCTTCATGGCCAGTTCACCGATCAGCGCGGCCAGCCGAGGATCGTCCGGATGCTGCCCGGCGGCGAGCCGCAGCTTCCCCACCACGTCCCTGGCCTTCTTCGGCCAGTCCACGTACAGGTCCCGGGTGTGCGCGTCCAGGAAGACCAGCCGAGCCGTGTTCGGGCGCTGGTCGGGCTGATCGGGGATGTGCGGGTCCAGATGCCCGGCGAACAGTGCGTGTCCCGTACGGTTCCAGGCCAGTACGTCGCTGCGGCGCCCGAGCACGACCGCGGGTGCGTCGCCGAACGCGCCGAGCAACTGCTGGGTCGTGTCACCCGCCCGCTCCGGCGCGGGCCTGCGCCGGGTGCCGGTGCGGCGCGAGGCGCGGGCCAGGTCGTGCAGATGGGCCCGCTCCACCTCGTCCAACCCGAGGGCACGGGCCAGCGCGTCCAGCACCTCCGGTGACGCGTTGAGCGAGAGCCCCTGCTCCAGCCGCGTGTAGTAGGACAGGCCCACCCCGGCGAGCTGGGCCAGCTCGTCACGGCGCAGACCCGGCACACGACGGCGCTCCCCGAAATCCCGGAGTCCCACGTCCGCCGGCTGCAACTGCGACCGGCGCATCTTGAGGAACTCCCCCAACCGCGGCTTCTTGTCCATGCGCCGAGTATCGAGCACCGGGACGCCAGGCAGCCTGCCCCTGGCAAGGGCAGGCTGCGAGCAGCCGACGCCAGCACACTCGGAGCCCACGAGCAGGAGCAGGGCCGCCCCCGCAACGGAACACGGGCGGGGGCCGACCGGCGTCGCCGGCCCGGAACCCGGTACGGCGACTTCGCCGTCCACGCGGTCCCGGCTTCGGCTCGGCCCGACTCACTTGGCCACGGCATCCCCGCCCACCACGTCCCGCACGCGATGTCCGGCGCACCGGCCGGACCGCGTCTTCGGAAGGAAGCACGACCCATGAGGCTGAAGCATTCCGCGATCGCCGTGGTCCTCACCGCCATGACGGCCCTCGGCACCGCGCTGACCAGCACCACCGCCGCCCACGCCACGCCCGGCCGACACGCCACCTCGTCCGCCCACAGCCCTTCCCGTCCGGCGGTGCCCGTCGTCGAGGCCAGGGGTCCGGGGGTCTTCCCTCATTCCGTGGACTACGACCCGGATTCCCGGACGTTCGTGGTGGGTTCGCTGGCGCACAGCACCATCTCCTCTGTCGGCCAGGACGGGACGGTGCGTACCCTCGTCGACGACAAGGATCTGGTGTCCGTGCAGGCCGTCCGGGTGGACTCCAAGCGGAACCGGATCCTGGCCACCAACGTGGATTACGGACTCGCCGACCGCTCCGCGCCTGCCACCAGGTTCCGGGTCGCGGGTGTCGCGAGCTACGACGCCGACAGCGGACGCCGGGAGTGGTACGCCGACCTGAGCAAGGTCGCGGGCGACGGCAAGCAGCATCTGGTGTCCGACGTGACGATCGCTCCGGACGGCACGGCGTACGCCGTCGACGAGCTGACCCCGACGATCTTCCGCATCGACCGCGACGGGCGGGCCTCCGTCCTCCTGCGCGACGACCTGCTGGCCGGGAAGCTGGATATCCCGGACTTCCTGAACGACGTGGGCATGAGCGCCGTCGCATGGATGCCCGGGAACATCCTGATCGTCGCGATGGCCGACGGCAGCCTGGTGCGGGTGCCGGTCCACCACCCCGAACAGGCCGCCAAGGTCCGGCTCTTCACCGGCCTCAAGACCATCACCGCGGGCATCCGGGTCCTGCCGGACGGGTCGATCGCCGCGATCAGCAGCGGACTGCTCAGCGGGCAGGCCGCCGTCGTGCAGCGGGTGCGCCCCGGCCATCACTGGAAGTCCGCCACCGTCACGGTCACCGACACCGTCGCCGACCCGGTCAGCAGCGCCGTCACGGCCGGCCCGCGGGGCACGACCTACGCGCTCAGCGGCGGCCTGGCCGCCCTGCTGGCCGGCGGACCGAACGACGGCTTCACACTGCGCCCGGTGAACGTGCGCTGACCGCACTACCGGTCGGGCCCGCCGAGCCGGCACCTCTCTCCCCATGCCGGTTCCGAAGAAACACCGGCCCGAGCGTCCGCACCACACCTGCCCACCACCATCCGTGGCACCCACGAAAGGGAAACAACATGTCTGCGCTGTACACCACCGAGGCCCTGTCGACCGGTGACGGTCGTAACGGCGAAGTCCGGTCCCTCGACGGCGCCCTGGACGAAGTCCTGGCGGTCCCGAAGGAGATGGGCGGCCCCGGCGGCGACAGGACCAACCCGGAGCAGCTCTTCGCCGCCGGATACGCCGCCTGCTTCCACAACGGACTCCGCCTGATCGCGGGCGGGCAGGGGGTCGAACTGCTGACCTCGACCGTGCAGTCGAAGGTGAGCCTGCTCGCGCTGGAGACCGGCGGTTTCACCCTGGCCGTGTCACTGACCGCGCACCTGCCGGGCCTGGAGCAGTCCACCGCCGACCAGTTGATGCAGGCCACACATGAAGTGTGCCCGTACTCCAACGCCACCCGGGGGAACATCGAGGTGACCCTCACGGCCACAGTCCAGTAGGGGACTTCGGACGGCTGACGCCCCCGAAGAGACTCAGCGGCTGCCGCTGCCGCATGGTGGCGGCAGCCGTGCCCACCAGTCCCGTTGGCCGCCGCAGCCGGGGTCCGTTCGGCCTGCGGGACTCCCCCCGTCGGGGCACCGCCATGGTCCTGGCGGGCATGATCCTTGTCCCGTGGGGCGTCTTCGGTCGCTGGTGGCTTGCGCGGAGCCGGTACAGGCCGATGGAGTGGGGCCTGCGCCGCGTGACCTGGTGGAACGTGGTGCAGCTGCGCCGCCCGCGTCCGTGACACCGGGGCCGACGGTCAGGGCGAGGGTCCTGTCCGCTCCCTGATGGCAGGACCAACGGGAGGAGACCGTGCGCGGGACACCGCGCGTGCCGAACCCTTACCGCGCACGGCAGAACGTCCCCCACAGATCGGGCCGCCCGGCAACCCCGGCACTTCAATCTCCTTGCCGCGCCCCTGGCGCGGGCGCGGTGTTCAAGGGCGGTGGCGACTCGGTCGGAGAGGGCGACCCAGTTCCGGCTCGTCTTGGTCTTGGGGGTGGTCAGCACGAGGTGGTTGTTGTCGACCGCGGAGAGGGTGCAGCGGATCAGGATGACGCGCTCGTCGAGGGGGACGTCATCCCAGTGCACGCCCAGTGCACGCCCAGGACCTCTCCTCTGCGCAGGCCGGCCCGTAGTCAGCCGTTTCTTTCGGTGCGCGATATCGTTCTATTTGCGTTGATACGTGAAGGTTCGTCTCCGACAGGTCCCGGGCGCTGAGCCGTCCGGTCACTTGCACGGATAACGGATAGGGGATTGAGCAATGCTCCTCGACGATTCCGTCCCTCTGCCTGCTGCTCCGTCTGCACTGATGACATCGCCCTTGGTCGAGATCCCGCTCGTGGATGAGCTCACCCCCGCCGTCCTGGAACGGGCCGCCCTGCCGGTCGATTTCAGCGTCGATGACAAGGTGCGCAGGCGGGTTGCCGAATGCCGCGAGTACACCGCCACGGCGATGAGCGACGGCCGCGCGGTGTACGGCGCGACCACCGGCTTCGGACCGCTCGTCGCATTCCCCGGCCGTGCGCAGTACGCCGATCAGTGCGACAACGCGATCAACCATCTGATCGCTGGGCATGGGGAAGATCTACCGGCCGCCGTCGCCCGCGCCGCGCTCACCGTCCGCCTGTGGTCCCTGTGTCAAGGACGCTCTGGGGTATCGCCCGAGGTCATCGACTCCCTGTGCGCCGCTCTGCGTACGTCCTTCGCACCCGCGATCCCCATGTACGGCTCCGTCGGCGCCAGCGGTGATCTCATCCCGCTCGCCTACGCCGCCCGAGCCCTGCGCGGCGAGGGCTACGCCTATCTCGGCGGCGAACGACTCCCCGCCGACGTGGCCCTGCGGCGGGCCGGGCTCTCTCCCCTGGAACTCGACGGGCGGGACGCGCTCGCCCTGGTCAACGGCACCTCGGTAACGGCCGCCGCGGCCGCACTGGCCCTGGCCCGGCTGCGCCGCTCGTACGACAGCGCCCTCACCCTCAGCGCCTGCCTGGCCGACCTGCTGGGCGCCGCTCCTGCCTTCCTCGCCCCGCAGCTGCTGCGCGCCTTCGGACACCCCGGCGCCGTACGGGCAGCGGCCGCGTTGCGCGAGCGGCTGGAAGGGACAGTGCCCGCACCGGACCGGCCACTCCAGGAGCCGTACAGCATCCGGTGCACCCCCCAGCTGCTGGGCGCGGCCGAAGCCTCCCTGGGACACGCGGGCCGGGTCATCGCCGATGACCTCGGCGGGATCAGTGACAACCCGCTCTTCTTCGCCGAGGACGACCTGGTCGCACACGGCGGCAACTTCTTCGGACAGCCCGTGGCCTTCGCGGCCGACCTGCTGTCCATCACCGCGACCCAGTTGGGCAACCTCGCGGAGCGTCAGCTCGACCTGCTGGTCGACCCTCACCGCAACGGCGGGCTGCCGCCGATGCTGGCCGCCGGACCAGGCCGCCAGCATGGGGTCCAAGGCATCCAGCTCGCCGCGACCGCCACTGTCGCAGCGATGCGCCGCGACGCGGTCCCCGCCTCCGTGCAGAGCCTGCCGACCAATGGCCACAACCAGGACATCGTCCCCTTCGGCACCCAGGCCGCACTCACCGCGATGGCCCAGGCCGAGCGGCTGCGCTGGCTGCACGGCTCACTGGCAGTGGCCCTGCGACAGGGCGCTCATCTGTCTGGCGTCCTCTCCGCGCAGCGCCGCGCGGGCGCGCCGCGTTGCCTCGCCGTACTGGAGCGGCTCTCCGCCGTGGTCGCGCCCGTGGATCCCGACCGGCCGCTGGACGCGGACGTCCGCCGGGCTGCCGAAGTGCTGGACGAACTCGCCGCCCCCGACGCCCTCGCCTGTCACCACGAGGAGCAGCAGCCATGACGGACGTCGATGGATCCGCCGAAGCCACCGGATCCGCTGAGGACGCCGCGAGCCCTACGGCCGTCCGGGTCCGCGCCGTCGTGGAAGGCGCCTTGGGGCATTCGCTCGCCACGTGGCCGCAGGCGGCCCCACTCGCCGAGTTCCCGTTGGCGGCGTACGACAGCCTGATGCAACTGGAGGCCGTGACTCGGCTGGAGAAGGAGTTCTGCCTGGCGACCGGTGCGCTGGACACCGCGGACGTGGCCACCCTGCAAGCGGCGACGGCACGCCTCGTACACCTGACGGAGACCCCGTGAGCACCACGGCCTCGCCCTACGAGGTGCTGGGCTTCGACGCTCTGCGGGAGCGGCCCGGGATCGGCGTGTCCTGCGCCCAGCCCGACGGGCCGTGGCACCTGCCGTGGCACCGCCTCTCCACGACCGAAGCCGCCGGTCCACGAGCGGAACTTTTCGCGGGGGACTTCGAGTTCCACACCTCCGGCTCCACCGGCGACCCCGTCCGGCGCATCCTGCCCGGGACCCGGCTGCGCGCCGACGCCGAGCAACTCGCCCGCCTGCTGGCCCCGTACGCTCCCGAGGCCATCGTCAGTTTCGCGCCGCCCCGGCACGCCTACGGTGCCTCGGCCACGATGATGCTGCCCGCCGTGACCGGGCTTCCCGTATGGTTCTGGCCCTCCTTCGACTGCCCGCCACCACCGGTCGCCGCCCGGCGGGTAGCCTTCATCGCGATCCCGTGGACCTTCCGGATCCTGACCCGGTACCCACAGTGGACAGTCGCCTTCGAACAGCTCACCGTTCTGCACAGCTCCGCCGAACTCCCCGCAGAGGCAAGCCGGTTCCAGGGTGACGCCCGCACCACGATGATCGAGGTGCTTGGCTCCACCGAGACCAGCGCCGTCGCCTACCGCAGCGGCTGGGACGCGGCCGGAGCATGGACCCTGTTCGACGACGTCACCTTCGCCGGGGCACACACGGCCGAGGAGGCCCCGCTCACCGTCTCCAGTCCCCGTCTTTCCGCACCCGCCGACGGCAGCCACCCGGACAGCCACGAAATGGACGACCTGATCCGGCGGCTCGACGACCGACGGTTCTCGCGCACCGGCCGCCGCGCCCACCTGGTCAAGATCAACGGGGTCCGGTACGACCTCAACGGCATCGCCGCACGGCTGCGGGCGGCGCTCCCAGGAGCCGACGTGGCCTGCGTGCGCGCGGCCGACCAGTTGCGCGGGGAGACGTACGACGTGTTCGTCGCCGGGGGCGGGCCCCTGACGGCGGACGGCGTACGAGCCACCGCGCGCGGCCTCGGCGCAACCCCCAGGGATGTCCGGCTGGTCGACCGCATCCCGCGCAGTTCCCTCGGCAAGCTGTTGGCCGGTCCGCAGGCAAGCGCATGACGGCCGCATCGTCCGTGCCCGCCGTCGCCGTCAGCGCCATCCACCTCGCCTGTTCCCTCGGCGACACGCCCGAGGCCGTCTGGGCGGGTATCGAAGGCGCGGTCCGCGGGCTCACCCCGCGCGGCCCCCGGCACCTGTGTGGACAGCTGGCCCGGCCGGACGGCGCCGAGGAACCGGACGCAGCGCTACGCCTCGCCGTGCACCACGCCACCGGCGCCTGGGCCGCGTCCGGCCTGGCTCGGTCCGCGCTCGCCCCCGACCGGGTCGCCGTGGTCCTCGGCACCACCGACTGGGGCGCCCCCGACTTCCGCCACCACCTCGACGACCACCGCGACCGCGCACTGGCGCGCCCGCACACCGCTGCCGACGCCATCGCCGGCGCCCTTGGGCTCACCGGGCCCCGGGAGGTGTTCGTCAACGGATGCGTCGCCTCGGCCTGCGCTCTCGGGCACGCCGCCGACCTGGTCCGCACCGGCCGCGCCGACGCTGTCCTGGTCGGCGGGCTCAACCTGCTCGACGACTCCGTGCTCGCCGCCTTCGACAGTTGGCGGGCCCTGGACCGGGCGGGCTGCTCCCCGTATCGGCGTAGCGACGGGACCAGTCTCGGCGAAGGCGTGGCCTTCCTCGTGCTGGAGCCCGCCGGGCGTGCCGGGATGAACCCGCTGGGATACCTGCTGGGACATGCCCTTACTGGCGACGCCCACCACATCACCGCTCCGCACCCGGACGGTGAAGGGCTGGCACGCGCCATCCGGGCCGCTCTCGCCGACGCCGGAATCGGCCCGGAGCTGATCGGTTACGTCAACGGCCACGGAACAGGAACCCGCGCCAACGACATTGCCGAACTGCGGGCACTGGGCTCGGTGTTCGACGTGAGGCCGCCGGTCAGCAGCACCAAGTCGCAGACCGGACACACGCTGGGCGCGTCAGGAGCCCTGGAGGCGGCAGTCACGGTCCTGGCCCTGCGCCATCACACCCTGCCCGGCGACCCGGCCCCCGCACCGGGCGGGCCGCTCGCCTCCGTAGTGGGCGACGGCCGGGACATCGCGGCCGGGGCAGCACGTCCCGCGCCCGGGTTGGAGTACGCCCTGAGCACCTCCGTCGGCTTCGGCGGACAGAACGCCGCCCTTGTGTTCGGAGCTGTTGCCTCCGGTAGGCGCGCGTATCCGGGCGGAGGGGAGGTGCTGGTCACCGGCGCGGGCGTGGTCCACCCTCGGGCGACCGGCCGGGCGGCGTTCCTGGCCGTGCTGCGTACCGCCGGGCCTGCGATCCCCGAAGCCGAGGTGACGGAGGCCGAGCTGGCCCCGTACATCCCCCCTGCCGACTGGCCACGCCTGGACCCTTTCGGGCGGCTCGTGACCGCCGCCGCCCGGCTGGCCGAGGCCGACGCCGGGCCCGGTACATGCCTCGACCCGGCGCGGATCGGCCTCGTCCTCGCCACTGCCTCCGGACCTGTCACCACCCACAACGCCATGGCCGAGTTGCACGCCCAGGGCCTTGCCCCAAGCCCGGTACTCGCCCCCAACGCGGTCGCCGGGGTACACGCGGGACATGCCGCTGTCGCCCTCGACGCACGGGGCCCGACCGTAGTCCTCTCGGCCGGCGACGCCTCCGGGCTGCTCGCACTCGGCCAGGCCGCAGACCTTGTCCGTGCCGGACGCGCCGACGTCGTGTACGTCGTCGCGGCCGACGAGGCCGCCCCCGCCCTGCGGGCCGGATTCGCGCACCACGGGCTGCTGGCCAAGGAAGCGGGCCGCCCCTACGACGTGGACGCCGACGGCGGCGTCCTCACCCCGGCCGCCGTCGCCCTGGTCCTGGAGTCCGCCGAGCACGCGGACCGGCGCGGGGCCAGGGTCCTCGGCCGGATCCTCGGGCACGCCGGAGCCGGAGCCGCCGTGGGACCGGGTGGCGTCGAAGAATCGGGCGCCACCCTGGCACGCTGCCTCGCCGACGCTGCCCGCCGCTCGGGGATCACTCCCGACGACCTGCCCCACCTGTACGGCACATCCTGGGGCCACCCGGCGACCGACGCGGCCGAAGCCCGCGCGCTCGCCCACTTCCCCGGCCCGCGGGCCAACATCTGCGGCGCCACCGGATACACCCAGGCAGCGGGCGCGTTGCTCACGACACTGGCCGCCCTCGAAGCCTGCTCCGACCCGACCCTCGCGCGACGCCCCCTCACCGCGACCCGGCGCCCGCTCACGGAACTCTCCTCCGCCTCCGCGCCGGGCCGACCCACGGCCGCCCTGGTCACCGCCATCAGCCGGGGTGGGACGTGCGCGGCCGCTGCCGTACGAGCCCCCTAGGTACCCCGCGCCGCGCGCCCGCCCCCTCTGAAAGCCGAACACCCTCAGAGAAAGGCGCTGTCAGCCCATGACCGCCGTCGCCCCAGCCCCGACGGGCGTAGCAGCCCCGGCGTTGGTGCTGCCCATGCCGGGTGAGCCCCTGCCGGCCAAGTGCCGCAGAGAGGACTGCGAGGAGCGGCTGCGCAGAGCACTGGCCGCTCTGCGCGAAACCCTCGCAGGGCACCCGCCCACCGCGCTCCGGCCTCCGGCGGACGAGGTGAGCCGCGTCCGATACCGCTGGCTCATCGGACACCACGCGGCATTCGGCGTCTGGCAGTCGCTGGCCAGGGTCCTGCACGCGCTGACCGCCGCCTCCGAGGCCGCCGTCGGCAGCCTGACCGCCTGGGCGGCTGCGCTCTACGACACATACTCGGTCCTGTTCCTGTACGCCGGCAGTTGCACGCCGGAGCTGTACGCCGCCATGCTGCGCCCGCACATGACAGCCGCGCACCCCGCCTTCAGCGGAGAGTGGTCCCGCGACCACGCCTCCGTACGGGCAGCCCTGCGCGCCGCCCGGGACCAGCACTCGCCCGCCCGGATCGCCCCGCTGACCCGCGCCGTGAAGGACAACCGACGGGTACACATGGCAGTGGCCGGGACACTCGTGCCCGGAGGCGCCTCCCTGCTCCAGCAGTCTGGTCGGCACCCTGGACACGGCCCGACCGAGGACGAACAAGCCCTCTACGACGACTACTTCCATGTACAGCGGCAGCCCCTGTGCCGGGTGGCCCACTGGGCGCAGCTGGTCCGGGTGCTCGGGCAGTGCACCGCAGACATCGCCGGCCACGGACTGGGCCTGGCTCCCGAAGGCTGCCCGGAACGCTTCACGCGTGACGCGCTTGAGTTGCTGACCGCCCCGGCCCTCGCCGGGGAACCTCCTCTCCAGATCCACCGCCCACCGAAAGGACGGAAGGCATGAGCATGTCCATCACGGGCCCGTCGGGCATTCCAGGACCCGATCCCTCGGTTATCGGACACGAGTTCTCCTTGGATGTCGCATGCCTCCAACGTCCGGGACTCCTGGCAGGACACTGCGGACCGGATCCTCTGCCCCCGGGAACGGCTCAATTCCCGGGCTCCGTGCAGCGCGTCGCCGCGCCCGAGAGCCTGCCATCGATTCACCGATGACAAAGCGTGTCAAATCGGTCACTCCTGGTTAGTATGCGCATGAGTTTCCTCGTGAAGGTCTCGAATCGGTCGACACCTCGGGGGTGCACAAGCGCAGCTCGAAGGCCGAGCGGGAAGAAGGGTTCCACCATGAAGAGTCACAGGGGCGTGGCACGGCGCATGGGCGTTGCCGTGGTGCTGGCCGGCATGGTCTGCTCGGGAGTTGCACTGGGCACCACTTCGGCGTCGGCAGCCACAGTGGACGCGATCTGCACGGTGACGACCGTGGACAGCGTCAGCCCGGCCCTGGACCCGGGACTGTCCGATACTGCCGAAGCGGTCACCGACACCGGCACCGAGAACTACACCTGTCTCGAATACTCCGGGAATCTCCTGGTCACCGGGACGGGCACGGCGAAGGTCCAGCTGCCGGGGGCCCAGTGCATGGGTGACGAGAACGAGGGGACGAACGACGTGGCGGTGACATGGTCGGACGGCACCACCTCACATATCCACTACGGCAAGATCCATGGGGTTGAGACCGCCGGCCTGGTGGCCGTCTCCGAGAGCGGGACCGTTGCCCCGACCAGCACCAAGTTCGCCAATGACACCTCGTCGCTCACCGGAGAGCTGATCGGTCAAGGTTGTGGTACCGCTACGGGCGAGACGTCGGGCCACGGCGTTTTCACGGTGGTGTTCAGCCACTGATCCGCGTCGTGACCTGGGCCGCCCCGAAGTTCCACCCGTGCACCCCCCGCGGGCGCACGGGCGTGCAGAGTCAACTGCGTCCAGCGGGAGTCGGCGCTGCGCGCCTACGCGCGACTTAAGCGGTCATGGTCCTGTTCCGGCCGTGTTGGACGTCCGGCTGATCAGGCACCTAGGTTTGGGACATGGGAGATGTCTCGCGCCGACGCCTGATCCTCCTCGACGGGGCGGCGGCCCTCGAGTTCGCCCTGCTTCCGCAACTGACGCTGGTACGGCCCGACAGCGGCGGCGCGCCCGGTGGGCTCGCCGTATCGCTGCTCTCGCTCGCCACCGCGCTGCCGCTCGCTGTACGGCGGCTGTGGCCCGTCCCGGTGTTCGCGATCGTCCTCACCGCGTCCTGCGTGGCGCTGGCCGCCGGTCTCGGCCCTGCCGTCTTCCTCTCCGCGGCCTACGCCCTGTACCTGGTCGCGACGACACGGCGACGGCAGCTGGGGCGGTCGGCCGTGATCGTCGGCGGGGCGAGCACGGCGGGCGCGGCCCTGCTGACGGTGACGGGCGGGCAGCACTACACAGGCGGCACCCTGGCGGTGCAACTGCTGTTCGGGCTATTGGTGCTGGGGGCGACATGGGCCGCGGGGACGGCCGTACGGGAGCGACGCGAGAGCCTGCGGCGAACCATCGTGCAGGCGGCCGAGCAGGCCAAGGTCGAAGAACGCATGAGGATCGCCCGGGACATCCACGACGTCGTCACCCACAGCGTGGGCCTGATCGCGATCAAGGCCGGGGTCGCCAACCACGTCATCGCCACCCACCCCGAGGAGGCCGGCGAAGCCCTCACCGTCATCGAGGACATCAGCCGCAGGGCGCTGCGCGACATGCGGGCCACCCTCAAGGTGCTGCGCCGAGAACACGTCGACCAGCGGCAGGACCTCCAGCCGGTCCCCGGACTGTCGGACCTTCCTTCCCTGGTCCATACGGCCGAGGCGGCGGGCGTCAGCGTCGACCTGCGCTCCGATTGCGCGGAGGAACCACCCGACGGGGTCGCGCTGACCGCGTTCCGGATCGTCCAGGAGGCGCTGACCAACGTCGTCAAACACGCTGCCCCGACCCGCTGCCTGGTCAGCGTCACCGCGCAGGACGGCGTGCTGACGATCGGCGTCACCGACGACGGCCCCGGACCCGGGCACCGGCCGACCGTGCCCGGCGGCGACATGGGGCTCGTCGGGATGAGGGAACGGGCCGTCGCGCACGGCGGGACCCTCACCGCGGGCCCCCGCCCCGGCGCGGGCTTCCGGATCCTCGCGACACTGCCGTACTAGTGCCACGCCAACCGCCATACGTCCCGCCCACCGCGTATGGCTGAAACGGTCTCATACTCCGGTATGGGTCCGGTCCGTGAAACCGGCCCGCACCGTCCCGACCCCGGTCCGATGCGTGGTGCGGCCGCCGCGGCCAGACTCGTCGCGTGATTGACGTCCAGAACCTGACCAAGCGGTACGGGCCGACCACCGTCGTGGACGGCCTGACCTTCACGGTGCGGCCCGGAGCCGTCACCGGCTTCCTCGGCCCCAACGGCGCCGGGAAGTCGACCACCCTGCGGATGATGCTGGGCCTGACCCGCCCCGACACCGGAACCGCGCGGATCGACGGGCACGCCTACGGCGACCTGGCCTACCCCCTCCGCCACATCGGCGCCCTGCTGGAGACCCCGGCCCCGCACCGCGGCCTGACCGCGCGCGACCATCTGCTCTGGCTCGCCCAGAGCAACCGGATCGCCCGCGGCCGGGTCGCCGAGGTCCTGGAGGCGGTCGGGCTCGCGGACGCGACCCGGCGCCGGACCGGCACCTTCTCCCTCGGCATGGGCCAGCGGCTGGGCCTGGCCGCCGCGCTCCTCGGCGACCCGCCCGTGCTGGTGCTCGACGAACCGGTCAACGGCCTGGACACCGAGGGCATCCGCCGGCTGCGCGACCTGCTGCGCTCGATGGCCGCCGAGGGCCGTACCGTCCTCGTCTCCAGCCATCTGATGACCGAGATGGCCCTGGTCGCCGATCACCTGGTCGTCATCAGCCGGGGCCGGCTCCTCGCGGACACCGGAATGTCGGACTTCATCGAGCGCCACGGACGGTCGTACGTCCGCGTCCGCACCCCCGAACCCGACAGGCTCGGCAGGGAGCTGGAAGGTGGCGGCGCCACCGTGACCCGTATCCCCGGCGGCGGCCTGGACGTCGTGGGCATGGCGGCCGCGGACGTCAGCCGGATCGCCGCGGCGGGCGGCTTCCCGCTCGACGAACTCAGCACCCACGCCGGGTCGTTGGAGGAGACCTTCCTCGACGTCATCGGAGAAGAAGGCACCCGCGCGGGAGCCGACGGCGAACGCGCCCTCGGTGAGAAAGGCAGGGACACGCATGTCTGAGACCCTCGCGGCCGTCCGCGCCGAGACCACCAAGCTGCGCGGCATTCGCGGCACCCGGATCTCGCTGCTGCTGTTCGCCGCGGTCAGCGTTCTCATCGCCGCCCTCGACGGCTGGTCCGCGAAGAACGCGCTGGAGTCCGACAACCCGAGCCTGCGTTCCGACTTCACCCCGGAGCAGGCCGGTCTCGACGGCATCCTCTACGGCCAGTTGGCGCTGATCGTGTTCGGCGTGCTCATCGTCACCAGCGAGTACACGTCCGGCATGATCCGTGTCTCACTGCTCGCCGTACCCAGGCGCGGGCGACTCTACTTGGCGAAAGTGAGCGTCACCGCCCTGGCGGCGGTGGCCGTCTCCCTCCCGGTCACCGTCCTCGGCTACCTGGTCACGCAGGCGGCTCTCGGGTCCCACGGTTCCTCGCTCGGCGCGAGCGGAGTCCCGCGCGCCCTGGCCGGGGCGGTCGTCTATCTGACCCTGATGTGCCTGTTCGCGGCAGGTATCGCGACGATCGCCCGCAACGCCGTCGTACCGCTGGCCGTTCTGCTGCCGATGGTGCTCGCCGGGACGCACATCCTGTCCCTCATCGGGGCGACCAGGGAGATGGCACGGTACTTCCCCGACCAGGCGGGAAACGAACTGCTCACCGTCCGCTCCCCGCACACGGCCTTCGGCTTCACGGTGCTGCTCGCCTGGACCGTCGCCGCCCTCGGATGGGGCTGGGTGCGCCAGCGCCGTTGGGACAGCTGACAGGACCGGCATGGGACAACTGCCCCATGCCGGTGGGACGGTCCGCCCCGTAACTTCCGTGACAGATCACAGGCGGCACGGCCCACATTTCCTTCGCGGTGTCGAGCTGTATCGGAACAGGCCGGTCTTCTGCAGCCTCGGCAACATCGTCAGCCAGATCGAACCGACCGACCGCGTCTCCGCCGAGGACTACGCCAAGGTCACCACCGACCGGCCGCCTACCCCGGGCCGCTACTACGACCGACTGGGCGGCCACGGCACCCGGTTGTGGCGTGAAGGGCCCTACGTAGCGGGCGAGTTGACGAGAGAGCCTTGCTGAAATGTCATATGTCACCTACGAGCGTACGAGGAACCGGGGAACACGCATGGCCGAGTCGGTCCGGGTACTGATCGCGGACGACCAGGCACTGCTGCGCGGGAGCTTCCGGGTCCTCGTCGACTCCACGCCCGGCATGGAGGTCGTCGGCGAGGCGGGCGACGGCGCCACGGCGGTCCGGCTCGCCCGGGAACTCGCCCCCGACGTCGTCCTGATGGACCTCCGGATGCCGGTTCTCGACGGCATCGCGGCCACCCGGGAGATCTGCTCCGACGAGATGCTGACCGGTGTCCGGGTGCTGGCCCTGACCATGTTCGACATGGACGAGTACGTCTACCCGGCCCTCCAGGCGGGCGCCAGCGGCTTCATGCTGAAGGACGCCTCGCCGTCCGACCTGGTCGACGGCATCCGGGTCATCGCCACGGGCGAGGGCGTACTGGCCCCGACGGTCACCCGGCGCGTCATCGCCAACTTCTCCCGGCGCGGCGAGACGCCCCGCCCCGCTCCACGACTCGTCGGTCTCACCAAGCGGGAACACGAAGTCCTCGTCCAGATCGCCAACGGCCTGTCCAACGCGGAGATCTCCGAACGCCTGGTCATCAGCATGCCGACCGTGAAGACCCACGTCGGCAGCCTCCTGGCCAAGCTGCACGCCCGGGACCGCGCACAGCTGGTCATCATCGCGTACGAGAGCGGCCTGGCCGAGCGGGGAATGCCGACGTGAGCGCGGCGACCAGGACTCACGGCGCGTCGCCCCGCTGGGCGGCTGCGCAGGAGTGGCCGTCGTCGCCGACGGCGGTGACGATCAGTTCGTCGCCGTGAAAGCGGGCCCGGACCCGGGTGTCGACGAGCTCGCACGGGACCGAGTAGCCGGGGCACGGGCAACAAGCACACGGGGAACCGCGGCTGCCGGCGGTGGCCGCAGGAACCGAGCGGCAGCCCAGGACGTCACAGAGGCGTGCGGCGACGTAAGGGGGCAGTTGTGACGGTGGAGCACAGCAGACGCGGCCCCGGGCATGGGTCGGCCTGGCCTTGGTTCGGGGCTTTCCTGGTTGCCGTTTCCTGCCTGCTGACCGCCTGCGGAGGCAGCGGCGACGGCTCACAGGCGGACTCGGCACCGCCGCGCCCTTCCGCCGATCCGCTCAGCACGACGCCCTCGGAGAGTGGCACCGGCACGCCGGGGCTTCCGAGCTCACCCGCTGCGACAACCTCGGCAACGACACCGGCGAGGACGCCGTCCTCGCCCCCGGCGCGGACCCCGACGGCCCCCGGGACAGCGCCTGGAACCGCCTCCGCGTCGAAAGGCTGCATCGCCGGCTCCGCCACCGTCACCCACGGCCCTGGGGACGCATCCGTCCACAGCCTGTGTATGCGCCCTGGTGCGACGGTGACCGTGGTCCTGGAGCCCCGCCCCGAAGGCTCCTGGCCGCAGCCGCGCACCAGCAATCCGATGCTGGCGACGGTGACCTCGACCGCCACCGACAGCAAGGGCGTCACCCGCGTCACCGTGCGGGCCGCACGAACCGGCGCGGTGACCGTCACCTGGGGCGCTCAGGACGCGCCCGTCTTCACTCTCCGGCTGAGCGTGGCGGCTTATCCGGCGCAGTGAACCGAACGCGAGACGGCCGGTGCGCCCCCGGAGTGGGGTCCGCACCGGCCGTCGTCGTGTGACGGGCATCCGCCTTGATCAGTCGTTACGGCCCTTGAGGCGTCGTACGTCGAAGGCCCACAGGCCGCGCCCGTGGGTGGCGGCGTACAGCTTGCCGTCCGGGCCGAGACGCAGCTGCATCACGGCCGTGGTGGGCAGGTCGTGGCCCAGGACCTGCCACTGGGTGGCGCCGGCGGGCCGGTAGAAGGTGGCCAGGTCGGTGCCGAGGGCGAGGCCGCCGCCCGGGAGGAGCTTCACGGTGTCGGCGGGAACGTCGGGCAGGTTGGCCGAGATGTCCGTCCAGTCGGTGCCGCCGTTCTTCGACTCGAAGATGTGGCCGACGCCCGCACCGGGGCCCTCGGTGAACCGGCGGGAGAAGCCGTTGACGGCCACGTACACGTGCTGGGCGTTGGCCGGGTCGACCTCGAAGCCGGAGATGTAGCGGTTCGGGATGGTGCCGTCAACCGGGAGGCTCAGCTGATGCCAGCCCGTGCCATCGGCGTTGCCGACCGCGATGCCCCGGGTGAAGCCCTGGTTGTTGCAGGGCCCGCACCAGCCGACGTACACGGTGCCGCCCGAGGAGGCCACGGCGGTGGCCACGTGGCCGTCACCGAGGTCGTAGGCGCTGTTCCACTCCTTGCCGGAGCGGATCGCGAAGCCCTTGGTCTGCACCCACACGTGCCGGCCGCCCGCGACCCAGGTGTTGGTGTCCTTGGCGTCGGCAGTGATCGGAGCGATGAAGCGGGCGCCGGAGCCGCCCTGGTCCTTGTCCGGCGGGGCGACTTCGTACTCGGTGGCCTTGGACGGGTCCGTGCTCCACGAGCCGTCGTTGACACCGCAGTTCTGGGTGACCCACATGTCCAGGTAGACGTACTCCGCGGCGATGTTGCAGCCGTTGGCCGGGTCGGCGATGGTGTCGCCGCCGTCACCGCCGAAGTTGGAGCCCATGACCTTGTCCCGGCCGCGCAGGATCGACTGACCGTTGTCCTGCAGGCCGCCCGTCACCGAGACGCCCCCGTAGGTGAGGTCCTTGCCGACGCCCACGGAGTAGTACTGCAGCGCGTCGAGGGTGCCGTCGTTGAGGGACTGCCAGTCCTTGGCGTGGCCGCCGGAGTCGACCGCGCCGCCCAGCGGGCGCCGGTAGATGCCGCCGTCGTTGCCGACGTAGGCCCACGACCTGCCCTTGTAGCTGCCGATCGCGACCGCGTGCTGGTCGGAGTGGACGGTGGGCGAGCAGTCGCCGGTCTGCTTGGCCGGGTCGATGCTCCAGCAGGGGAAGGGGAAGTTCCAGTACGGGCCCGGTGTGATCCAGCTCTGTCCGCCGTCCTTGGTCTCGAACACCTCTTCAAGGCCGAGGTAGACGTGGTCGGCGTTGGCCGGATCGACCTGGAGGAACTGGTTGTACCAGGACTGGACGCCGGGCATGTAGCCCGCGCTCTGGAGGGCGGAGCCGGACGCCTTCAGCTTGGTGTAGTCCGCGATCTGCGTCCACGGCCCGAACGGCGAACCGTTCTTGGACACGTAGACGCCCTTGAGCCCGCTGTCGGGGTTGGCGCTCATCTGCGCCGGCGACTGGTCGATGGCATACAGGCGCGAGCCGTCGGCCGCCGCGGCGAACGTCATGTTGCCGACGTCGGCACTGTTCGTCGGCAGGTCACCGAGCCCGCTGACCGGCTTCCAACTGCCGTCCCCCTGCTTGGCGTACAGCCCGTTGTAGGTGTCGCCGCCGCGCCAGCCGACCGCGACGAGAACCTTGTTCGGGTCCTTCGGGTCGACGGCGACGTCGTTGGCGATGTTCTTGTACGGCGCGCTCGGGTCGTCCGCCTTCGAACCGCCCGGCAGATAGTCGGGGTTGGGCGCGAACTCCTGCTTCCACGGCCCGGACAGGGTGGTGGTGGAGTGCGACCACACGCCGGTGCTGGTCGCCGCCCAGACCTTGGTGCCGGCGAACCGCAGCGCGTGGATGACGGTGCTCTCCAGTTCGGCGCCGCCCACGCGGTCGCCGGGCTGGAACTGCCCCTGACGCGGGTCCTTCAGGACGTAGACACCCGTGCCCACGAAGGACGTTGCGCCGGTGTTGGACTCGCCTGTGGCGTACCAAAGCCGCTTCTGGCCGTCCAGGGCGAGGGTGCCCGTCGACAGGGACGGCAGCTTGTCGGCGATCGGCTTCCAGTGTCCGCCGCCGGTCGTGGACCGGAAGACGCCGCCGTTGGCGCCGCCCGCGTACACATAGCCCCGGTCGTCGGCGGCGATCCCGGTGATGCGGCCGGCCACCTTGCCTGCGCCGCCGCTGGAGTTGGAGTTCACATCGCGGTAGCGGGGATCGTCGGAGTTGTACGCCTTCTTCGTGACGTGGTCCCAGCTGCCACGCGCGTGCCGCATCGACTGGAGCTGCTGCCAGGCCGCCCCGTAGGCACCGGGTGCGACCACGCCGGGGGCGGTACGCGCCTCGGTGAACTGCGCTGTGGCTTCTGCCGAGTTCTCCGCCTCGTCGGCGCCATCGTCGTCGCCCTCGGTCGCGGCGAAGGCGGACCTTCCGTGGCCGGCGTACACCGCCTTGATGTGCTGGCGGCCCACGGCGGCCTGGTGGCGTGCGTTCCAGGGCCGGGGTCTGGTGTCGGCCTGCGCGGCGAACGACTGGGTGGTGACCAGTCCGAACGCGGCGGCTACGACGGTGCAGGTTATGAACCGTCGCTGATGCCGTTGGGGCAACATGCCCTCTCCTCCCTGCGACGGGGGCATGGGGGTGTCCCGACGCGGAGGAGATCTTGGCGTGCCCACAACAGTTACACAAAGGGATCACAGGAAAAATGGCGGGAAGTTTACGTTTGCAGCCCGCCTGGACCCAAACTTACTTCTGGCACTGCTATTTGGGGCCATAGATGGTGACGTCGGAAACGTGCGCCGCGTGCTGGGTCGACAAGGCCGACGCTCCGCCTGCGGGAACGAGCGTGAAGGTGAGGTCCCGCTTGCCGGGCAGCGACAGCCGTTGTTCCCCGCTGGTGCGGATGACCAGGTCGGGGTCCGGCCGACCTGCCGTGTACAGGTGCCGGGTGACGTCCTCCACAGTCAGGCTCGCCGCCAGGTCGGCCGGCGACTGCCCCGCTTCGGCACGTTCGTTCATCAGCTCCCGCATGGCGTCGATGACCTCCTGCCGGCCGCCGTAGCCGATGGCAAGGGTGACGTGCGCTCCGGTGGCGCAGTCCCGACTGACCAACAGGGCCCTTCGCCGACTCACCGTCCCAGCCACGCTCGCAGCGGGACTGGTTGCCGTAGCGCATCTCGATGCGGGCGCGGTGGCGGCAGGCCCCTGGCATTACCTTGCGGCCGTCTGCTGGTGGACCACCCTTGCCGGCGGAGCCGCGCAGACCTGCCGGGTCTTCGCGGGCCTCGGCGGGACCGTGATCATTGCTCCCCGGCCAGGACGGCTCCGCGCGGGCATATGGAGCCTCACCGCGGCGAGTGTGCTGGCCGGGTCGAGCGTCCTCGCCACCTCGGCGGCCCGCCAGGTACCGGATCGCATCGCCGTGACGGCAGGGACCGCGCTGGTCCTGCTCGCGTGGACGCTGACCGCGACCCTGCGCGACCTGCACTCCGGGACCACCGACTGACCGGCACCACTGAACCGTTCCCGACCCCTGACCGAGGAGTTGCCGATGGCCGTCTCTTCCCCGCAGGTCGTTGTCGTCGTACCGACCTACAACGAGCGGGAGAACCTGCCCGTCCTGGCCGACCTGCTCTCGGACCTGCCGCTGCCGAACCTGCACCTGCTCGTGGTCGACGACAACTCACCCGACGGCACGGGCGAGGTCGCCGACAAGCTCGCCGCCGAGTCACCGGACACCGTCGGCGTGTTGCACCGCACCGCCAAGGACGGGCTCGGGCGCGCCTACCTCGCCGGAATGACCCGTGCGCTGGACGAGGGCGCCGACGTGGTGATCCAGATGGACGCCGACCTCTCGCACCCGGCCTCGGCAATCCCGGCCATGTGACTGCCGGCGAGTGCGCACCACGGCGTTCGGGAAGGTCCGGCCAGGCCGAGAGGCAGGGGCGTCGGCACGGGAGCCTTCGGCGGGAGTGTCAGGCGGGCGGGCATCCGAACCAGTTCACCGTGCCGTTGCTGGAGGTATAGCCCAGGCACCTGATGGTTCTGCTGTGCAGGGTCTCGGTCCGGTCGACCCTTCCGTCCAGAGTGTCCCCCTTGTAGTGGTTCTGTACGAGGGTGTCGATCTCGATGGTGTACCAGCGACCTTTGCCGGTCGGGATGCTGCAGCGGCGGCCGGTCACGTTGCGGCTGGGCCCGTCGCTCCACATGTCCTGTTCGGCGCGGTCACAGTGCGCGCGGCCGGCGGCGCCGGCGGCGCCGGCGGTGCCGGCGCCGGTGCCGAGCAGGGCCGCCACGCCCGTGGCCACCGCCGCGGTAACGCAGAGCAGGCGCTTCAGAGTGAGGTTCATCGATTGCTCCTCCTGCCAGATGTGGTGACGGCTCGGAGTCGCCATGTCACCCTGGTGCGATGGTCGCACTTATCCGGAATGTCCGGCTCGCCAGCCGACGGCGCTATCCCCCAACCCGGTGACGTCGGTGATGCCAATGCAGCAGGCCGCGGTCACACCCTCGGCCGGCCCCGGAGCGGGCCTCGGTTGATGCCGGGGAGCGCCGCCCCATCCTGGTCACCGCCGACGGCCGACGAGCCCTCACCGTGCGGAAACGATGGCGGCCACGGCCGGCCGACCAGAACCGTGCCCAGGAGTGCGAGGCCCTGCGCCCCCTCCTCCACGGCGAGCAGGCCGCGCGACTCGCCACTGCGGTACGAAGGCATCGTGTTCACGTGCCAAATCCTCATTCGGCGGGGAAGCCACTGCTTCCGGCCGCCGATGTGGCCGGCGTGATGACTCGGACGCCCCTGTGTGTCGTCGTCACTTCCCGAGATCGTCGTCGGCGTCGCGCAGTTCACGCATGGCATCGGCGAGCTTGCCGAACCCGTCGCGTCCGAGGGGGGTGAGTACCCGGGCGCGCAGGATCTGCGTAACCGCCTGGGAGATGGCCTGGGCCGTGTCCTCGCCCTGGTCGGTCAGTTCGAGGTAGGTGAGGCGTCGGTCGTCCTCGCACGCCAGACGCCGGGCCAGACCGGCCGCGCAGAGCCGGTCGGCGAGCTTGGTGAACCCGCCGCTGGACATGCGTGTCTCGTGTGCCAGGCGTGTCATCGGCATCCGGTGCTTGGGGGTGGTGAGCAAGCGCAGCAGGACACCAGCGGCGCCTTGGCCGACGTTGAAGCGCTCGGCCAGCTCGCTCACGAGAGACTCCTGTGTGGCGTGGAAGCCCTGCATCACCAGCATCCACCAGTCAAGCAGCTCACGATCAACGCCCTGGTCGACATCTCGGCCGTTGCCACCGTCGGCCGGCGACGGTGGTGCCGCGCTCTGCAGGCCCCTCGTTTCGGTCTCCATGGCAATGTCAACTCCCTGGCGGCGCGGATGTTCCTGATCACTCAGTATTGAAGGTCCGGCCGTGCGAGGAGGAGGCGGGTCATCAGTCCGCTGGAAACGCCGAGGCCGACGGCCGCGACTGTCCACCATGGGGCCCAGGGAAGCAGCCCGATGGCCTGGTCGACCGACCAGCGCCCGGGTCCGGTGAGCGTCAGCACGGCCGGCAGGATCAGCAGCACGAGCGGGTACTCGTAGCCGTTGTTCTGCGCCCAGAGCCCGTTGCGCCACTTGACCGTGGCCGCGACCGTCATCACTCCCCCTGCGATGGTGGCCGCCAAAGGGGTGAGCGCTCCTGCGCCGAGCAGCAGACCGGCAGCGATCTGCCCGAGGCCCGCGGCGGCGGCAGTGAGCCGGCCGCCGCGGAACCCGTCGGCCCGGAACTCTGCCGCTCCACCCTCGATTCCGTGGCCGCCGAGGCGGTGGCTGACCTTCTGGATCCCATGCCCGACGAACAGCAGGCCGACGACCAGCCTCAGGATGAGCAATCCGGTGTTCATGACACTTTCCTCATGCGTGGGTAGGTGGTGCGGTAGTGGTGAGTTTCCGTGCGTTACAGCACGAAGCAGGTGTCGAAGATCTCCGTCCGAGCCTCCGGGACGAAGCCGCGCTGGGCGCGCCACTGCCGGTGCTGCTCGGACTCGGCGACGGCCTGGCCGAGCAGTTCGGCCTGCCGCGCGCCCGAGATGCTGGGCTTGACGGTGGCCTGGTAGCCCCCGTAGTGGGCGACCGGGCTCCATGCCGGGCTGATCGCCGGAATCTCCTCGTCCAGGCCCTCGTACTCGGCGGTGGCGTAGACGATGCGGCCGCCGGTGACGGTGAGGAGGGACTCGATGTGCGGGATGTCCTGCTCGGGGACGGCGAAGAAGTCGTCGGAGAGGACGGCGAGGTCGCCGTAGAACCCGGGCTTGAGGATGCCCTTGACATCCTGCTCTCCGGTGAGCTTGGCGCCGGCCTGGGTGTACATGGTCAGTGCGGTCTCGCGGCTGACGCGGTTCTCCGGCGGGTAGAGCGTGAGATCGCCGACGGTCCGGCCGGAGACCAGCCAGTGCAGCGCGACCCAGGGGTTGTAGGAGGACACCCGGGTGGCGTCCGTGCCTGCGCCGACGGTCAGACCGCGCTCCAGCATGGCGCGCACCGGCGGTGCGTCTGCGGCGGCTCCGGCGCCGTAGCGGCGTACGAACGCCTCGCCCTGGAAGGACATCCGGTTCTGGATGGACATGGCGCCGCCGAGCTTGGCGATGCGGTCCAGGCTGTCGCCCGAGACGGTCTCCGCGTGGTCGAACAGCCAGCGGTTCCCGGCGGGGAACAGGCCCTCGGCGGCGAGCTTCTCGAAGACCGCGAGGTCGCGGCGGATCGTCTCGTCGTAGGTGGCGTGCAGGCGGAAGCCCCAGCCGTTCTCCATCAGCAGCCGCACGGCCTTCTCGAAGCTTCCCTCGTAGTCCGCGGCCAGTTCGGGCCGGGGCTCGGTGAAGTTTTCGAAGTCGGCCGCCGACCAGGTCAGGTTCTCTCCGGCGCCGTTGAGCCGGAGCCATTCGTCGCCGTCTCCGGGCCGGATCATGCCGATCCAGCGCTGCAGGTCGTCGATCTCCTGTCCCGGGGTCTGCGGGAAGAGGTGGTAGGCGATGCGGAGCGACAACTGGCCGGCCTTGGCAAGGTCGATGACGGTGCCGTAGTTGTCGGGGAAGTTCTGGAAGCCACCGGCCGCATCGATGGCCGAGGTGAGGCCGAACCGGTTCAGCTCGCGAAGGAAGTGCCGGGTGGACGTCTTCAGGTCCTCGCCCTGCAGGGTCGGTGCCGCGGCGAGGGTGGAGTACAGGATGAGCGCGCTGGGTGCGGCCAGGAGCATGCCGGTCGGCTCCCCGTCACGGCCACGCACGAGCTGACCGCCCTTGGGGTCAGGGGTGCTCTTGGTGTAGCCGGCCGCCTTCAGCGCCGCACGGTTCATCAGGGCGGACTGGTACAGGTGCAGCACGAACACCGGTGTGTCCGGCGCGGCAGCATTCAGCTCGGCGAGGGTCGGCAGGCGCTTCTCGGCGAACTGGTCCGCCGACCATCCGCCGACCACCCTGACCCACTGTCCCTTGGGGGTGCGGGCGGCCTGCTCGCGCAGCATCGCCAGTGCCTGACGCAGTGTGGGCACACCGTCCCAGCGCAGTTCCAGGACGTAGTTCAAGCCGCCCCGGATCACGTGCACATGAGAGTCGTTCAGGCCGGGGATGACCCGGCGGCCCAGCGCGTCGACCACTCGGGTCCGGGCACTGACCAGGGGGGCGACGTCCTTGTCGTCACCGACCACGGTGACCTTGCCGTCCTTGATGGCGACCGCGCTGGCCTGCGGGTGCACCGGGTCGCCGGTGTAGATCTTGGCATTGCGGACCACGATGTCGGCGACGTGGTCGTCGTTGACAGGGGGGAGGCCAGCCACAGGCATAGTGGCCATGGAAATCATCTCCAGTGAGCAGGGAGTTCTGAGAATCTGTGTGAGGGGTGAAGCGGCTGCTGGGGGCCGCAGTGGGGTGGGAGTGACCGCGGGCTGCGTCAGCCGGAGGATGAGCCGCGGGGCACGGCCAGGGCGGCGGCAGCGGCACCGAACGTGCCGGCCAGCAGGGGCCAGCCAAGTCCCGTGTGCTGCACAAGCAGGGCTCCCCCGAATGCGCCTGCCAGCATCGCCAGCACGGACACCAGTCGGCGGCCGGCACGCGGATTGGTGCCGCCTGCCAGAGTCGAGTCGGACGCCAGTCCGGTCAGAGTGAGCGTCAGCACCGTCGTGGTCACATCCGGCACGGCGAGTTTGCGCACCGTCCCGTTGCGCAGACCCATGGCCAGGGCGATCAGGGCGATCAGCGCGTAGACCGCGTGGCTCGCGGCGAAGGCGACGGCTGTCGCCGTGGCCAGCAAACCCATTTCAAGAACCTGGATCCGGCGCAGCCAGCGCGCCGAAGTGCCGCGGCGCATCACGGTTTCCAGACGGCCGGCGACCACCGCTCCGACCAGGAAGGCGGCCAGCGACACCAGCGAGCCGAGCACCGAGAAGCCGGGTACGCCGGCGGCGGCGAAGCCGATGATGACCACATTGCCGGTCATGTTCGCGGTGAAGACATGTCCCAGGCCCAGGTAGCTGATCGCGTCGATGAGGCCGCTCACGGCCGTCGCTGTCATGAGGGCCGGCAGCAGCGGCTCGCGACCGCCCGGCGCAGGCTGGGCCTGCGGTTGGTTGATAGTCACTGTCGCTTCCTTGGGTCGAGGCCCGTGTTCGGTCTGGGTTGCTCTGACGGGAGACCTCGTCCGCCGTGCCCGCTGGACGCTCGCCGCAGGCATGGGCCGGCTCCTGGGTCGTGTCCGGGATCTGGTCGGGGATCTGGTCGGGGATCTCGGCCGGCGTCCCCGGTCACCCGGCCGACGGCCGCGCGGACGAGCCGCTGCCCTAGCCAGGGCCTGTCCGACCATTCGCGCCGGATCGGACCGCGGCGTCCGGTGCCGTGCATCGCGAGGCGGAGGGTCGCCCTCGTACTGGGCGTACTTGGGCGTGCCGGACAACGCGGCGAGGTGCGGTGCCAGGCGTCGGGGGCCCGGCGGGAATGGTCGGACAGGTCCTGGCGCCCACGACCGCCGGCCAGCGGCTGACGACACGGCTGCCGTGCTCGGTCCTGCACGCGGCGGCACCTCCCGGGGCCGCCCAACAGGCTGTCACTCGCGTGCAGTTCGGCGCCTGCCTGCGGTGGGTGGCGTTTGCCCTGCGGCGCGAGATGACGTCCGCGCCGCCGAAACCGCCGAACCTCGCGCACATCGAGGTCCTGGGCCCCGGGCCGCCGCCGGCCCGGGGCGGGGCGGGGCGCCCTCGGGCCGGCGGCCCGGACGGCGGTCAGCCCGCGGCGTGGGCACCGATGACGGACTGGGCGTAGACGACGCCGAGACCGTAGGCGCCGCCGTGCTCCTTGACGATCTCCATGACAGCGCCGTAGGTCTCGCCGCGGGCCCAGTCGCGCTGCAGCTCGAGCAGGACCTGGATCCAGGTGACCGGCACCGCACCGGCGTTGATCATGCGCTGGAGGGCGTGCTCGTGAGCCTGCGGGGTGACACCGCCGGAGGCGTCGGCCACCACGTACACCTCGTAGCCCTGTCCGAGCGCGGACAGCGCCGGGAGAACCAGGCACACCTCGGTCCACAGGCCCGACAGGATGATCTTCCTGCGGCCGGTGGCCCTGACGGCCTCGACGAGCGCACTGTCCTCCCACGCGTTCATGGTGGTCCGGTCGATGATCTCCTGGCCGGGGAAGACCTCGGCGAGCTGCGGCAGCAGCGGGCCGGAGAACGACTCGGCGGCAACCGTGGTCAGCACGGCGGGGACATTGAAGGCCTTGGCGGCCTTGGCCAGGCCCACGGTGGCGTTGATGATCGCGCCGCGGTCGCCACTTCCGGTCCCGAAGAACATCTGCGGCTGATGGTCGACGAACAGCATCACGGAGTTGTCGGGAGTCAGCAGGTCCGGGCTGGGGGCGGCCTTGACATTGGCGACATTGAACATGACGGGTTCCTTTTCTTCCGTTACAAGCAGGGGCGCAGACCTGGCGTGCCTGGCCGCGGGTCGGCCGAAGCGTGCCAGCAGTCCCTGCAGTCGGTTCTTGGATGCCGGCATCGCGGCCTCCTTTGGGTGTCGCGCCGGGGCGGTGGTCCGTCCCCCGAGGGGGGGCGCTTACATCAATCAATCTTTCAGAGAAGATGTTTCCTCGCAAGAGGTTGAATGATGAACTACCTCGGTGAGGTGCACCACACGGAACGGGACTCCTCTGCGCGCGCACTCCCGCCAGGCGCCGGCTCCGCGGCAACGTAACGCGCGTAGACCGGACAGAAAACGCTTTCTTTCCTGTCCGGTATCAAGACTGTGGCCACAGACACCCGGTCCGCTATCGAGATGTGGCCACAGACACGGAACACGTCGCGAAGAGCGGTTCGGCGCTTGGGGGAGGCAAGGACCGGGGCGCCGCGAGGGTGGAGAGAGGCCGCCGGGGCCATGGGGCGCCCGTCGCAGCGGGGTAGTGGCAGGCCGCCGCCCACCGTGATCGAACTCCTGAAGCAGGTGTCGCAGGTTCGAATCCTGCCGGGGGCACACGATGAAGGGCCGGCTCAGGAGGGTTTCCCTCCCAGGCCGGCCCTTCGCCGTATCCGGTGCCGTGCCACAGGCGTGCTGCCGCGGACCAGAGAGGCCTTGAGTACAACGCCGCTCCCCCGTCGCCCGGATCATCAAATCCGTGCGGTACAGGGGGACTTTGTTTCACCCGCCTCCGCTCGGCTCGGGCATCCGGCTCAGCGGTGGGCGGTCCGGCGTCGGCGTGTGACGACCAGCAGGGCGGCGCCGGCCAACACGACCGCACCGGCCGTCCCGGCGACCAGCGGAGTAGAGCCGGAGGCACCTGTCTCGGCGAGCGGAGGTGCGGAAGCGGACGATGTGCCCGGTGACGGCAGCGGGGAGGACGCGTCCGACGACGTTCCACTTGTCACGGTAGGGGTCGGTGCGGCGGTGGCTGGGGCGCTGGATGACGGGGTCTGCGACGGGCTCGCCGCCCCGCACACCGGGGACGTCTTGGTCTCGTCGATCGACTGGCCGTCGTCGCTGCCGGCCTTCACCGAGAGACGGATCGAGACCGGCTTGCTGTGGCTCGGGACGGTGTACGTCTTGTGGAACTCGTCGCGGAAGCTGAGCTCCGGTCCCAGGGCCTTGCCGTCTGCCGTGACGTCGACGACCTGCACGACAATGACGTTGTAGCCAGTGAGATCCACAGTCACCTGCGAACAGGTCACGGACCAGTCGTACGTCGAGGCCGAGGCCGGGGCGGATGCCATACCAAGCCCGAGCAGCGTCGCGGCGGCCGTCGTCGCGACGGCGGCCGGTCGGTGCCAGGAGATGGAACGCTTGGTGGTTCTGCTCGATAGCTGCACGGTTTCTCCGGAAAGGTTCTGTGGGCCGTCGGGGCATGACACGCAGGCGGCACAGTACAAGCCGGGGTGAAGCACAGCTCACCCTCCCCTCCCCTCTTCCCAAGCCGGGGAACCCGAGGGCATCGCGTGTCGCTGCCTGACGGCGCTGATCTGTTGCGGTTGTTCAGGGCCGGTAGACCATCCCCGGCTGGGGCTTGGCGGGGGCGAGCAGCCTGTTCCGTGGTTGCCAGTAAGCGGATCGCTTCTGAGTGGTCTCACCTCGCGCTACCGCGCGCGGGCGAAAGCCGGCTTCGCCGCGAGGCCGCTGCCCCTCGCCGCGGTGGCCCGGCAACTCTGCCGGGCCGGCAGCCCTGAGCCTTCGGGTGTGACGTGCGGCGGACAGGGACCGGACTCCGACACAGCCTCCAGCGCACGCGACACGCTAACGGGCGAGCGGGCGGCGAAGCTCCAACGCCTTCATCGCCGAAGCAGCCCCAGCCCAGAGCCGCTCCGCCAGCCTTCTCTGTTGCACGTCTGTGATCGGACCACGCCGCCACGCGTGGGCAGGCCTGTCAGGAGGTGAGGATGGAGATGCCGTCTCCGAGCAGTTTCAGCCCGAGAACGAAGAACAGGACGGCCATCACGGCGACGTTGTGCTGAGCTGCCCAGTCTTTCCAGTTGCCGAGCGTGGTTTTCGCCCGCTCTCCCCCGAGGAGGAACACTGCCAGTGGGGCCAGCAGGCCGAGGGTGGCGATCAGGACGAAGATTGCCAGCGATGCGATCTGCTGCCCGACCGGCAGTCCGGCTGAGCCGATCGCGGCGCCCGCGGCGATGGTCAGCGGGGCGTTCTTGGCGTTGAGCGCGGCCAGGGCCAGTCCGAGTCCGAAGATCTTGACCGGCGTGAGGCGGTCGATCGCGGCCATCCACTTCGGCAGCTGGGCCTTCGAGGGGTCCTTCGGGCGCCGATGCCATTGCCGGGCGCCGAAGAGGACGAGGAACACGCCCAGAGCGAGCTTGAGAACTCCCACCCAGGTAGCCGGGTGATTGTGGGCGGAGGCACCGGCGGGGGAAGCGATCGCCAGCATCACCGCGCCCAGTGCCGAGAGTCCCAGGATCCAGCCACCGGTGAAGAGGAGTCCGTTGAGACGTCCCCGAGGCGTGGCGAGAATGAGGATGATCGCGATGATCGGGAGCGGGCTGATCGCGACGGCGGCCGCGAGACCCAGCACGTCACCGAGGACTTTGCCCATGGTTGCCTCCAGGGGGGTGGGTCAGGGATGCGATCGAGTTGAGCAAGGCTTGGTGCGAATGGGTGACCCGACCGCCCGGTCAGCCCTCCGGACGTTCGGAACTGCACAGCGCCTTCGTCGCTCAAACCCGCTCACAGTGCGGCGGGGACGGCGCCTGGGCCCACGACGGGTTGCTACGCGGCTGGCTTCCCGTCCACGCGGAAGCGGCTGCCCGGGAACGTGACGACGACGTACTCGGGGTGCCCGTTCCATCTTCCTGCGCCTTTCCGGATCTGTCCTCGGGCGCTCCTCAGGGCGCGGGGACCCCGGCGTCGGCCTGCCGGCACCCGCGTTGTTGCCTGACCGGAACCGGACGCAAGCCTGCACCCGAGGCTGCCTTCTTTCTCAGCACCGTGTCGGACGAGGCGCGCCCGCTCTGGCCTGTCGGGCACGGATCGTAGCCGTCCCGGTCCCGGTCCCGGTCCGTAGCCGTCCGCCGACGAGGTGCTTGGCTTGGTGCTTGACCCGGCCCATCCGCAGCTCTTGCGACGCCGTCATCAGCCGCTCCGGGCTGTCGAACGGTGACCGCGGCTCCGACAGCTCTGCCCGCGGTGGCAGCAGGCCATAAGGGCCCGTTCCGTGAGGTCGCCCCACGCAGCGACCGAACTCCTCAAGCGGGTGTCGCACATTCGAATCCTGCCGGGGCACAGGACCAGGGGCCGGCTCAGGAGGGGTTTCCCTCCTGAGCCGGCCCCTGGTCCTGTTCGAGACGACCGGCGACGGTCCGGTCACGGTCGCTGGTCAGGCTGCCCGCCCTGCGTCCCGACGAAGACGTGTCCGTGGCAGAGGCACGCCGACGGCAGGATCGACCGCCGGGCAACGGGACCGGACCGCACCGCCGAGGACGCGGCCGAGGGCGACGTGCGCCGTGCGGACCGACCGCGGCCCGGCCCCTACGACGGGGTGACCGCGCTGTGCGTCCTGCTGCGGCCCAGCCGCGCACGGGCCAGCGAGACAGCCACCACGCCCACGGCCAACAGGGTGGACAGGACCACCTGGTCGCGGCCGCCGCCCGCGGCCGTGTCGGTCAGCATGTAGCCCAGCACGAACGTGATCAGGGCGATGGTGGCCCACGTCAGGTAGGGGTAGAGCCACATCTTGACGATCAGCTTCTCCGGCGACTCCCGCTCGATGATCTTGCGCATCCGCAGCTGGGAGAAGCAGATCACCAGCCAGACGAACAGGGCGATCGCACCGGAGGAGTTGAGCAGGAACTGGAAGACCGTGTCCGGCCACAGGTAGTTGAACGCGACCGCGACGAAGCCGAAGACCACCGAGGCCAGGATGGCCGACTGCGGCACGCCGCGACCCCTGGTGCGGCCCAGGGCGGCCGGGGCGTCGCCGCGCCGGCCGAGGGAGAACGCCATCCGCGACGCGGTGTACAGGCCGGAGTTGAGGCAGGACAGCACGGAGGTCAGCACGATGGCGTTCATGATCTGGGCGGCGTGCGGGATGCCGATGGAGCTCAGGGCGGCGACGTACGAGCCCTCCTTGAGGATCGCCGGGTCGTCCCAGCGCAGCAGCGACACCACGATCAGGATCGAGCCCAGGTAGAACACCGCGATCCGCCAGATCACGCTGTTCGTCGACTTGGCGACCGCGGCCTGCGGGTCCTCGGACTCGCCGGCCGCCAGCGTGACGATCTCGCTGCCCATGAACGAGAAGACCACCATCAGGACGCCGGTGAGGATCGCCCCCGGCCCGTGCGGCAGGAATCCGCCGTGCCCGGTCAGGTTGGAGAAGCCGGTCGCCGGGTGGTCCGAGCCGGGGAGCAGCCCGAAGATGGCGAGGGCGCCGAGCACGATGAAAGCGGCGATGGCGACGACCTTGATGCCGGCGAACCAGAACTCGAACTCGCCGTAGGAGCTGACCGAGGCCAGGTTGGTGGCGGTGAGGACGACCATGACGATCAGGGCCCAGCCCCATTGCGGGACCGCCGGTATCCACCCGGCCAGGATCTTGGCTCCGGCGGTCGCCTCGACCGCGAGCACCACGACCCAGAAGAACCAGTACAGCCAGCCGATCGTTAATCCGGCCCAGCGGCCGAGCGCACGGTCCGCGTAGGCGGAGAACGAGCCGGACGTGGGGTTGGCCGCGGCCATTTCGCCGAGCATGCGCATGACGAGGACGACGAGGACCCCGACCAGCGCGTAGGAGATGAGAATGCCGGGGCCCGCGGCGGCGATGCCGGAACCGGAGCCGACGAACAGGCCGGCGCCGATGACACCGCCGATCGCGATCATCGACAGGTGGCGGTTCTTCAGTCCGGCTTGCAGGCCGGATCCTGCCGGGGTGCTTTCGGTGGTAGTGACCGGGTCTGCGGCGGATACAGGGGGACGTGTGGTCATCTCGACATCCAGGGAGGGGAGTTCGGACGAGGACATGCGTCGGCAGGCCCGGGCGGGGATGACCGCACAGGTTCTGCCGAAGGGGGACGGGCACCGCGACGGCATGGTGGGCCGCGGCCTCATGGTCCGTGTCTGCGGAGGCAGCCACGGCTGGCCGACAGGAAATTAGTTCACTACGATCGAAAAGAACAAGGCTTGTTTAACTGTTCACCATGCTCTATTTTTCGTGCAGCGCGGAGTTGCTTCTTCCGTTGTGGCTGCCGCGTCGTCCCCTGTGTTCCGGCCCCCGTGGGAGCCCCCATGCACAACACCGCGGCATGGTCGCGAGAGCCACCGGTGCGGACGGCGTCCCCGCGGGCCGTGACCCCGCTCAGCAGGCCGTTAGGGTGGCGGCGTGGTGAATCCAGCGGGCAAGTTCGGGCCCTACAACCAGCCGGGGCCGGCACGGCCGGGGCCGGTCGCCGGGGTGCGGGACGCCCGTTTCCTGCCCGGCAGGGGCCAGACGGGATCGGAGCTCGTCCGGTCACGGATAGCACTGCGGGTGCGCCTGAAGTCCGTGTCACCGGGGGACCGGCTGCCGGACGCCGGCGTCCTCGCCGAGGAGCTGGGGATCAGTGAGATCACCGTGCGCCGCGCGCTGGAGGTGATGTGCCAGGACGGCTTGCTCGACCGCCGACGAGGCCGGGCGGGCGGGACCTTCGTCGCGGCGGAGTGGGACGCGGTCGTCGCTCTGATGCACGACGCCGACGAGGCGGCTTCACTGGACGCCTTCCACCTGCTGCTCGAGTGCGGCCTCGTGGCGCACAGTGCCGGCGAGGTCCCGCCCGATCGTCTCGAAGCGCTGCAGGCGCTGGTCGACGAAATGGACCTGGCCGAGGACCAGGCACGACTGCTCGAACTGGAGACGCGCTTCCACCTCGACCTCGCGGAGGCGCTCGGCGGCAGCGGAATCCGCGAGTTCGCCGCCGACCTGCTCGGTCGACTGTGCCTGCTGTTGCCCGCCCCGACAGCCGAGGTCGTACGGGCGCAGAACCGCTGCCACGCCGAACTGCTCGCCGAACTCGGCCGTGGCGCGATGGACCCGGCTGTGCGGGCGGTGAAGACACACCAGCAGGCCCGCCCGAGCTGACGCCCGGTTGTGCCGACCCCAGTGCCCACACCCCACACGCCCCTTGCACCGCCACACCGCAGAAGGAGTTGCCGCCATGTCTGACCCCGGAGCCGTCGACCCGTCGTCGACGTCGGGCCCCGTCGGCGGCACACCCCAGCGCCTGCGCGGCGGCGTCCTCGGCATGGCGGACATCGCCGCCGCCACGATGGCCAACGTCGGCCCGGCCATGAGCTTCTTCTTCGGCTTCGCCTTCCTGACCACCACCGCGGGCATCGCCTCCCCGCTGACCATCGCGGCCGCAGGCGTCGCGGTCGCGCTCCTTGGCAACACGCTCGCCGAGTTCTCCCGGGCGCACCCCTCGGCGGGCAGCTTCATCACCTTCGTCGGCAAGACCTTCGGGCCGGTCAGCGCGGTGACCACGGCCCTGCTGGCCGGACTCGGCTACATCATCGCCATGGCCTCCGTCATCGCGATCTCGGGCGGCTTCGTCCAGATCACCCTGCACGAATACACCGGCGTAGACCTGCCGTGGATCATCTGGACGCTGCTGCTGACCGGGCTCTCGGTGGTGCTGATGCTGCGCGGGGTGGTGGTCTCCACCAAGTGGGCCGGCTACTTCTTCGGCGTGGAGATGCTGGTGCTGGTCGTGGTCTCGATCGCGGCGATCGTCGAACACCGCGGCCATCTCTCCGCCGACCCGTTCCTGCCCAGCCACATCAGCCACGGCCTCAGCGGCCTGGCGGCAGGCTTCCCACTGGCGGTGTACCTGTTCGTCGGCTGGGAGAACTCGGCCGCGCTGGCGGAGGAGACGGAGAACCCGCGGCGCAACGTCGGCCGCGCCGTGTTCTTCTCCATCGCGATCATGACGGTGAGCTACATCCTCTTCTCCTACGCCACGGTGACCGGCTTCGACTACGACGTGGCCAGGCTCGGCGACGTTCGCATTCCCTTCATCGCCGTCGCCCACGACACACTCGGAGCGCTGGCGTTCGTCGCCTACGTCGGGGGCTTGACCTCCACCCTCGGCGTACTGATCGCGGGCATCAACTCCCAGGCCCGCCTGGTGTTCAATGCCGGACGCGAGGGGCTGCTCCCGTCCTTCTTCGGCTACGTGCACCCCACCCGCCGCACGCCGACCAACGCGATCGTCACCTTCACCGCCACCGCACTGCTGATCATCGGAGGCTGGGGCCTGGGCCATCTGCTCGGGCCGGACGGCAGCCCCATGAACCCCGTGGTCTTCTTCACCGAGTCGTCGAGCCTGGGCGCCATCCTGATCCTGCTGGTCTACCTCGCGTCCAACATCGCCCTGCCGCTGTACTACCGCAGGTACCGTCCACAGGAGTTCCGGACGGTCCGGCACCTGGTGCTGCCCTCGATCGGCAGCCTGGCCATCCTGGTTCCGCTCTACTACCTCGCCAAGCCCGGACAGCCCGCGCCGTACAGCTGGTTCCCCTTCGCGGCACTGGCCACCCTGTTCGCCGCCATCGGCTACGCGACGCTCCTGGTCCGCCGCGACCCGAGCCTGGCCGAACGTGTCGGTTCCGTCGTCGCCGACGCGGAGTGAGCATGTTGCTCTTGGGCGGCTGAAGATCGCCACAACGAGGCCGGGCCGGCGGCCCTCCACCTTCACTCGCTGCACGAGCGGCAGGATTTCCCGCATCTGCCGTACGAGGGACGGCCCGGGTGCGGAACCCGGGCCGTCTCAGGGGCAACTGTCAGGGGAAGAAACCCTGTTGCAGCGTGGCGTCAGCCGCGGCCGCTCCCCTGGGCGAGGGCAGACACGAAGCGGAGGGCGTCCACGGTGCCGACGCCGGTGGCCATGTCGTAGCCGTTGACGGCCTTGTACCCGGTGACGCCTTCGTAGGTGTTGTTCGTGCCGTCGTTGACGTCGACGACGCCGGTGGTCTTGTCGTGGTGGGTGGCGCGCTTGGAGAGGTCGTACAGCGCCTCGTTGATGTTGCCCACCCGGTGGCCGGCCGCCTGGTCGGCGAGGGCGATGATGCCCGAGAAGAGCGGGCTGGCCTCACTGGTGCCGCCGGTGACGTCCCAGCCGGTGGCGGTCGGGTCGAAGCTGGAGTAGATCCAGGCGCCGCCGTTGACCGCGGCGGCCAGCGACACGTCCGGGGTGCCGCGGCGGGCACCGACGACGTTCTTCACACCGTTCTGGAAGGCAGGACGGGAGAAGACGTGGGACTGGCCGCCGCCGCCCGAGCCGTAGTCGTTGTAGACGCTGTCGGGCTTGACGCGCTGGCCCTTGTCGTTCAGGTGGAGCTGGGTGCCGCCGATGGAGGTGACCAGCGGGTCCGAGGAGGGCCAGGAGTTGACGCGCTTCTTGTAGTAGGTCTTGCCGTCCGCCTGGAGGTCGGTGGCGCCACCGTCGCCGGAGGAGGCGAGGACGGTCACGTGCTTGCGGTTCGCGTCCTCGAAGGCGTAGCGCAGCTTCTTGATGCTGGAGAAGTCGCCCTTGCCGAAACCGGGGAAGGTGTCCTCGGTGGCACCGAAGCTCTGGCTGATGACATCGCCGACGCCGTGGTCGATCAGGTGCTTCTCGGCGTCCATCATCTCCGGCAGACCGGTGACGCCCTCGGTCTCGGCGACCGCCGTCTCCACCAGGACGATCTTGGCGTCGGGCGCGACCGCGTGGGCCATCTCGACGTCCAGGGTGCTCTCCCCCGCCCAGCCGGTCATGTCGGAGTTCTTGGGGTCGAAGACGGGCACCTTGCCCCACTTGACTACGTTGACCTTGGTGCTGCGCAGGCCGAACTGCTTGCTGTACACGTCGAGGTCGTGCTGGATGGTGGGGGAGCCGAACGAGTCGACGATGACGATGGTGCGCCCCTTGCCCGTGATGCCCTTCCGGTACAGCGGGTTGAGGTCGTACGCGGTGCGGTACTGGAGCGGGTTGTAACAGGCGATGTGCCACTTGGCCTGGCACTGCTCGCTGGAGAGCGGGCTGGCCACGCCGTGGACCAGGGTGTGCCCGACGATGGCCGGAACCGCCTTGGTGTGCGGTACGGCGGCAGGCGCGGCGGTGGTGACGCCGGCCAGCGGAGCGGTCGCCAGCGCGGCGACGGCGAGGGCGGCGGTGGCGGCCGTGGAAGCCGCGACACCCCGCCCGGTACGGGCTATGTGCATGAATCCCCCTGAATGGTCCTGGGTGGTCTTGAGTCACACGAAGTGCTCTTCGTGCATCCCATCGACTGAGACATGCACAGGACAAGAGTGTTGAACTGTCGATGCCGAACCCTTTACCCAAACAGCACCTCCGGTGCGAACGGACCTGCCTGGCCAGCACGTTCACGGCGCGAGGGCGAAGCCGACGCTCGTCGGAGCGGTGAACGGCAGTCACGGCCTGCCGTTGCGCAATGGGCCGAGGATGCAGGATTGAGTGGCGGCGGGCGCCCGATGAACCCCGTTCACGGCCGTTCGAACGAGACCAGACGAGACCAGACGAGACCAGGAGTCGGGACCGGGTCGGTGGCGAACCGCCCATGAACCCAGGGGCAACGGCCCCGAACGACGCCCAACACCCCACCTGCCAGACCTGGCAGGCGTGTTGGATCGCGTCCGCCCTGCGACCAGTTCGTCTCGACGGAAGTGGGCCGGGCTTCTGGACTCCGACCGGAGAACCGAACGAAGTCCCGGCACGCAGCGCAGCGTCGAGACCGCACCCGCAGCAGGCTGACGCACCTACGGCAGAGTCAGGCCGCGGCTCGGAGTCTTGCAAAGGCCTTGGCCAATGCTTGGTTCAGCATCGTCCGATCGAACTTGACCGTGCTGGTCGATGCGATCAGCACGCCCTCGATCTCCACCACGTTGTTTCCGACCTGAACCACGGCCAGCACATTGTCGGATGAGCCGGTCGTGCTGCCCATGGACCACTCGATTCCAGCGCTCGCGTCACCCAGTCCCGGAACGGTGAGGGAACGGGGTTCGGATGCCACCGTGCCGGTTGCCCGCCTGCTGTAGACGGTCTGGCATGTCGAGCCGGCGGTCGCCACATCGGCCACGATCTTGGCAGCGACGCCTCGCGGGTAGCCGGCCACAATCTCGGATATCACGGTCACACGATCGGACCCGATCAGGTCGATCCCGGCATAGGCATCGGCGGTGGGTGCCTTCTTCCCGTAACCGATCGCGTTGAGCAGCCGCGAACACGGTTGTGTGTCCGCGTTCGAGATGATTCCGAACGGGCCGTCGACGGGCGGCTGGTCGCTGATCGAGCTGTGACGGTCGCTGTAGGCACCGCCGGGGTTGGTGCCCAAAGCGCCGTCTGTCATGAATGGGCCGTGTGGCAGGTCCGTGGCGCGAAGCAGTCCCGCCTTAAGCCGAGCCAGGGACAGCGGCCGGGTCGCTAACGCTGAATTGCGGGAGTGCCTGGCGGCGGCCAGGCCAGGCCACGCCACAAGAGCCTGCGGTGGGAACGGACAGTGGGTGTCGCAGGTTCGCATCCTGCCAGGGGCTCTGCGTCCGACCAGGTACGGAGCAAGCGACAGCCCCTCGGGACAATCTCCGAGGGGCTGGCCTGGTCCGGACCGATCGAGTTCGACCTCGACCAGCCGCGCCTGCGTATGCACTACTACCGCATCGTCCTGACAGAGGTCCTCCACGACAACCTGGTCCACTACCTCGACCGGGACCTGCTCATCAGCATGTCGCCCACCCTGCGCACACCGAGCACTCACCGGGGCGCCGGCCTGCTGTGCCGACGCCCAGGGCCACGCCGAGACGGACGGCAGACCGCGCGTGCTCTGCCAGGCGGTCGATCTGGGGCAGCATCCGTAAGCCGTCTGGGCCGCGCCTACTTGGCGACAGGCCGCGTCCGCGCAGCGCCTTCACCCGTGATGGTGGACTCGGATCAGCGGCCGGTTGGGCCCCGCCGGGGACCGGAGGGATCTGCCGTCCTCCGCGTACGCCCGGTCGGGGCCCTGAACCTCACCCATCAAGTGGGTGACGGTTCGTCAGGGGCGCTGCGTCACCCGGGCGCTGCGAAGACCTGCACTGTGTACTTGCCGCTGACGGCGACACCGGTGTCGGTCAGTGCGCAGTTGACGATGTTGGCGCGGTGGCCCGAGCTCCCCATCCAGTCGTCGACGATCTTCTTGGCGTCGGTGGAGCCCCAGGCCATGTTCTCCGCCGTCGGGCCCGCGTTGTAGCCGGCTTCCTTGATCCGCTGCTGGGGGCTGGAGCCGTCGGAACCGGTGTGGTTCGTCAGGTTGTTCTTTTCCGCGTCGTCCGCGAAGGTCTTGGCGGCCTGGGTGAGCTGCGCGTTCTCGTTGAGCGCGGGGCAATTGGCCTTGCCGCGTTCCGCGTTGACCAGTTGCAGGATCTCGCCGCCCGTGACCTGCAGGGCGCCTGGCGCGGCGGCGGGGGCGGTGGCCGCCGCTGTGGCGCCGGCGCCGGCCGCTCCGGCGAACACCAGTAGGGGGGCCGTGCAGGCGGCGGCGCAGAGACGGCGTATTCGTGTGGTGTTGGTGCGCATGGGAAATGCCTTCCATTGGAAGGGTCGGTAAGGAGTCCCTCGGGAGTCCGTGAGATGCGTGAACTCCGCGCGCTGCGGCCCAACTGCGGGCGGCACCGGACGGGTTCGGCCCGACCGGGGGCGTGCGGGATGGGCGCGGGCACGGCATACGACCGCCCGGAGGACCCTCGGTCACCGGCGGCCCCGTTGAAGGGTGCCCGGCGCCTGCGCTCTCTCCTACGGCTCCACAGTACGCCCGCTGCGGCCGGCCCACGAGTTCAGCGGGAGGGTGCGGCCGTCGCGCTGCCGAGCCGCTGATTGCGATGACGTGTGCGTCCCGGTCTGGTGGTGTCCCCGCCATGGCGGTCCGGCGGAGCGCGTGACTGCCCGCTGCGCGCGGCATCTCGTCTTTCGTCCTACGCCTGGCCACCGCAGAGCGGTCGGCGCATACGTGCCCGCCGGGTGAGCGGCTGCTGAGGCGGCACGGCGAGAGGGGAAGTCGGCGCGCACGGCGCCGTCCTCGCCACCCGCGTCGGCTGCGGCCTCGGGTCTGGGGGCCGTTGGCAGCGGGCGTTTCCAGGTCCCGTCGGCCGAACACCCGGTGACGGACGGTCTGTCGGGGCACAGAGCCGGTTGGCCGACGTCACCGACTCCCCTTGATCGCCCTGGCAGGGATCGGGCCGCGGCTTCACCTGGTGACCGGAGGATGTCCCGCCACTGGAGTGGGATGAGGGGCCTGCGGCTGATGGCCGCGATCGCTCAGGTGACGGCCCTGGAGCAGGCCGCCGACCGCGAGGTGACCGCCACCGACCGATGCCGGCCGTAGGCGACCGGCTGCCCCCCACCCCCCGTACACCGTCGACGGGTGGAAATGTGCGAACTGCGACTGCGGGGCCCAGTAGGGCGTGTGCCGGCGGCAGGACCGGAATCAGGCCTCAGGACTCAGGACTCAGGACTCATCGTCTCCGGCACGTCGGCGATAGGAACGGACGGTCGTGAGCGTCGCGGCGATCAGGAGGACCAGAGCCGCCGATCCTGAGATGAGGCTCCGGTTCAGAGAGCTTGGCTCATCACGATGTGAAGGGACTGCCGCGGCCATACCTGGACCGTTCGGGAAGGTGATTCGAGCCCGATGCGTCTCCTCCAACAGCCCGCTCTTCAGCTTGAGTGAGACGTCCCACGGGCCGTCCACCACCTGATCGGGCACGACGACCCTCACCGGCTCGGATTGGCCGGGTGCCAACGTCGTTCCGGGGTCGACCAGGTACGGCCCTGCGCTGATGCTTCCGGACACTTGGGACATCTTCATGGTGCCGGTGAGGTCCAGAGCGCGGCCACCGGTGTTGTGGACCTTGGCGTATACGACGGCACGCCCACTGGCATCGCGCCCAGCCGTCATGTTGTCCACCGTGAATTGGGCACGAGGCGGATTATCGCCGCCGACTGAGAGGTAGAGCCGGATTCCGGTGCGGCTGACCAGGGTGATGCCGCTGCCTTGGTCGCGACCGTTGACCTGTGCCCATACCACGCCGTATCGCTCACCCGGGGCAGCATCCTTCGGAATGACGATGGTCACGGTGTCACGAGCTCTTGAGTGAGCGGGGATGTCCAGGATCCGTTGACCGGTCTTGATCCAGGTGGTGAGCTCGTTACGGCCGTGTCCGGCAGCTCCGGTGAAGGAACCTTTGCGGATGTCGGCGGCGCCGGCGTAGACCGCGACCCGCAGGTCGGCGGCCGATTTGTTCGACACCTCGATGCGCCGCTTCACGATGACACCGGGTTCCAGGTTGTCGATGATGTACTGCCTTGCCCGCGGGTCGCGGATGAGGTCGGCAGGGGCATCGACGAGCCGAATGCCCACGGAGTCCGGGGGGTTCGGTCGCTGTACCGGATTTGATACGAGGGATGCGGCCGACGCGGTGCTGGTGGCCACGGCAAACGCCGTGGCCAGCAGCACCGCGAGGGAAAAGAACCTGGGCACAGGGCCTCTATTGTTTCCTTTTCTGCGGCGAGGACGTACGAGATCTCAGAGCACGGAGTGGGTGACCGTCGAACTGTACGTTCCTGCCAGGGCGTTCGCAGGAATGGTGAGACTGATCGTCGGGTTCCAGGTGGCCGAGTTGATGCCGCTCACGCCGGTGGCCGTCTCAACGGTGCTGGGTGGATAGAGCTGAGTCAGGTTGGTCGAGGCGACATTCACCGTGCCGCTGGTCGAGACCGACGGTGTGTCGTAACTGCTGGAGCCGGCAGCGGATACGGAGATGTTCTGGGGGCCGGTGAAGTCGGTTGCGCCTGCCGTGACGTGCCAGCCCGTGATGGCGCCTCGATCGTCTGTCACCGTGACGTTGCCGAGCGGACTGGAGACCGTTTGCGCACTTCCGCTGACGGCGACAGTGCCGAGATTCACGGGCCCCGCCGGGACACTGATGTCGAGCGTGCCCGCCGTGACCTGGACGGTCACCGGTGTGTCCGCCGCCGAAGCCGGCAAGGGGGAAGCCAATGCCGCCACCGCCGCGCCGGCAATCAGGGGGCTGATGACAATACGTTTTCTCATTGGCGCGACCTCGCTTGACTTCGGGGAGAGGCTGGGACAGCACGACCGGAACGGCGAATGCGTAATTCACGCTACTGAGAGCATGATCAAAAAGCGGAAAGACGCCATTGCGCGGAGACCCGGTCCACTCAAATGGCCGAGTTTGCGGGGCGGCTGAGATGGCTACACCGACGATCGCCACCAAGGACAGTCCCGGCATCCATCGCTGACATCAACGGCCCGGGACAGAGACGTACACGGGCATCCCCGTCTGGTCGTCGCGACGGCAGGCGACGGCAGGCGACGGCAGGCGACGACGACGGTGGCGACGGTGGCGAGCAGCGACCGTGAGCGGTGTCCCACCGGCTCCGCCCGGGGAAGGCCGTCGGCCACGGGGTGGTTCGGGGTCTTGGTGCCGGAGTCGATCTGGGCGGCGTGGTGGGCCGCCCACCACTGCCGGAACTGAGGCCGACAGTGGAAATGGCCGATCTGCGGCCCGCGACACGATCGGGGGGCGGCACGATCAGGGGGCGACACGATCGGGGGCGACACGATCGGGGGCGAACGAGCGAGCGGGCAGCATCCGGCGGCTTCGGCATCCCCTGTGGCGCATCGGGCCCAGTTCCCCTTTCCGCGGACTCCAGCACGACCGGACCGGACCGTGCGGGAAACAGCTGGAAATCAGCGGGGAATCAGGGGGGAAATGAGGGTGAAATCAGCGGCACGGGATGGTGCCGTGCCCTGCTCAGCCCCCAGCCGCGCCGGTCATCGATGCCAGGCGCGGCTGGGGGGCTCCAGATCTCGGGCGACGTCTCTACGCTCGGCCCTTGGCCTCGGCCTCGGCGTCGGCGACGGCAATCGCGATGCCGAGTGCTTTGGCGATGTTGCCGGCTGCCGCCATGACACGGGCCGTGCCCACGATGGGGGCGATGGCGACCAGGACGTCCTGCAGTTGTTCGGCGGTCAGGCCGGCCTGGAGGGCGGGGTCGATGTGGGCGACGTAGGAGATCGGCGGAGCGTCCGAGGCGGCCAGGGCCGCGATGCGTGTGAGCAAGAACGTGTCCTGGGCCAGCCCGCACCGCTCGATCGAGTCGACCGTCATAGCGGCGAGGGTGTCCAGTACCGGGGTTTCAGATGCTGTGGCCATGGCGGTTCGTCTCCTGTTGGTGTCGTGACGAGGATCAGCGGACGGACGAAAGGGATCCGTATCTCGGTGCAGCGTCCCCTGCTCGACCGTAGGTCCGTTTCGCACGGTTTGCCTGTCGAGGAGATCACCCAAGGAGGCGAGGCAGATGCATGGCGGGGCGAACCCTGAGATGCCCACGACGGCTGCCAGGTCGGAGAAAGTCCTGCGGGTCCCATACGACTGCTTGAGCGGCTGTGCCCGGCCCGTCCGCGGGGTCGGTCACGTCCGCGCGGGCCGGCGTCGTCGCACTGTGGCGCGGGTCGGGTGTGTGCGCATGATGCGCTGCATCACGGGGGCGATTCAGTCGCCGGCGTCGGGTGGCCAGCGCAGTTCGACCTCAAGCCATTGGCTTTCCTGCCGCCACACGTCGAGAGCGGTCACCAGCCGGCGGCTCAAGGCGCCGATCGTGGTCTTCCCCCGCACTGGTCACAAGAATCCGCAGGTTCGGATGGGTGGGGTGAGCGACTGAGTGACTGAGTGACTACTGAATGTTCAGACGGATGGGGTGGGAGGCGTCTTCGGGGCAGGTGAAGGTGCGGAGTTCACCGGTGCGTACGGCGCGAGCGCCCGGTGCGCTCCCCGTGCGTTCCGGGCGCGCTCCGGGCACGTTCCGGGCGCGCTCTGGTCCGCGACTTGAGCCACTAGGCACGCCCGAGGCCGAGTGATACCTTCACGAAGGAATTTTATTGGAGGTGCGGCGTCGCGTTCGCGCCACGAGGGGGAGGACTGGAGATGAGCCTTGCGGTGGTGGAAGGGACAGGCGCCAGGGAGCGGAAGCACCGGCCCGCGTATCTGGTGTTCTGTGATGTCGACGAGACGTTGATCGACTGCAAGAGCATGTTCGAGTTCCTGCGGTTCCAGCTCGTACGACGGTACGGGGCGGACGGCGAGGAGCGGTATCGGCGGATCGCCGGGGAGTTGCGGCGGCGGTCCGCGGACGGGGCGCCTCGGGAGCGGGTCAATCGGGAGTACTACCGGGCGTACGCCGGGGAGAGCGTGGCCGAGATGACGGCGCTCGGGCGGGAGTGGTTCGCGCTCGCCTCCGCCGACCCGGGGTTCTTCATCTCGGAGACCGTGGCCGCCCTGGCCCGGCACCGCGCCGCCGGGGCGGAGGTCGTGCTCGTCTCCGGGTCGTTCCTGCCCTGCCTCGCGCCCGTCGCCGAACGGGTCGGAGCCGTCCATGTGCTGTGCACCTCGCCCCTCGTCGTGGACGGGCGCTACACCGGGGAGGTGCTGGAGCCGGTGATCGGTGAGGGCAAGCGGTCCGTGGCACTGCGGATGCTCGCGGAGCATCCCGGGGTCAACCCGCAGGACTGCTTCGCCTACGGGGACCACCCCTCCGACTTCCCGCTCCTCGACTGCGTCGGCAACCCGCGCGCCGTGGGGTACGACCCCGCCGTACGGGAGTATCTGGCCCGGCGCCGGGAGCAGGAGCGCCCCACCCGATCCGGATCGGGCTCACGCTCGGGCTTCGGTTCCGGCTCCGGTTCCGGCTCCGGTTGCGCGCTGGCTTGCTGGTCCATGGGGCGGGACGAGCTCTCGGAAACCTGCTCGGGCGACTGCGCGCTGCCGCTCGGCTGAACCCGTCCGCACGCGGTGAGGGACGACGGTCCTGGACCGTCGTCCCTCACCGTGCCTACGGCGGTCAGTCGATGCTCCGGCAGATGTGCGGTTCCAGTTCCACGTCGTCCGTGTCGCCCGCCAGGCGCAGGACGGGTGCCTTCGCCCCGGGGCTCGTATCTATCAGGTACCAGCCGCCGTCGCGTTGCACCGAGGCCAGCGTTCCGCTGGTCTGGATGGAGAACTGGGTCAGCGGCTGCGTCGTCGGGGTCGTCTTCGCGATCGTCATGACGGTCATTTCCGCTCCTCTTTTCGATGTCGTGTACCGGATTCCGTTTTTCTGGTCCGTCTTTCTCGTACGTCTTTCTCGTACGTCTTTTCTTGCACTTCTCTTCTTGTACTTCTCTTCTTGTACGTCTCTTCTTGTACGTCTCGATCGCTGCCGTCGGTTATCAGTCGGTTATCGGGCGCCCACCAAGGCCGGCTCTTCGACCGTCGCGTGCGGGAGCCTCAACTGTCGGGCCGGGCGTGCGTGGCGGGTGGGTGCCCAGCGCAGCAGGGCCGAGCCCACCGACATGCCGCCGCCGAACGCCGACAGCACCGTCAGGTCGCCCTCGGCGAAGAGACCGCGCCGGTGGGCCAGGTCGAGGGTGATGGGTACGGAGGCCGCGCCCGTGTTGCCGTGGTGGGCCAGGGCCAGGTGCATACGGGCGGCGTCCAGGCCTAGGTCGGGCCAGACCTCCGCCAGCATCACGCCGTTCGCCTGGTGCGGGACGAAGTGGCGGACCTCCCTGCCGCGCACGCCTGCCTTCGCCAGGAGTTCGCGGATCGCGCCGGGCAGGTTCTCGTGCACGAAGCCGCGCACGCCCCGGCCGTCCATCGTGAAGTAGTGGGCGCCCTCCGCCAGGGTGGCCGCCGAGGCCGGGTGCCTGCTGCCGCCCGCCGGGACGCTGATCAGGTGGTGCTGGTCGCCACGGGTGGTCAGGCTCGTCGTGATGCCGCCGGTGATGGAGGGCACCGGGCCCAGGACCACGGCTCCCGCGCCGTCGCCGAACAGGATCGCCGTCTTGCGGTCCGCGCCGTCCAGGATGCGGGAGTAGATGTCCGCGCCGATCACCACCGCGTACGGACCGTTCGCGCTCGGGCCGTTCACGCTCGGGCCGTTCGCGCTCGGACCGTTCCCACAAGGGCCGTCCTCCCCCGCGGCCTCCGCGCGCAGCATTCGTTCCGCCGCCGTCAGCGCGAACATGAAGCCGCTGCACACCGAGTTGACGTCGAAGGCGGCCGCGCGGGTCGCGCCGATCAGGTGTTGGACGATGGCGGCGGTCGCGGGCTGGGGGTGGTCGGGGGTCGAGGTCGCGACCACGACGTAGGAGATCTGGTCGGGTGTCAGGCCGGCTTGTTCCATCGCCCGACGGGCGGCGTGGGCGGCCAGATCGGAGGTCGCCTCGTGGGGCGCCGCGCGACGGCGCTGCCGTATGCCGGTCTTGTGTTCGATCCATTCCGCGGTCACACCCGCCGCTGCGCCGACCTCGTCGTTGTCGACGACGGTGGCGGGGAGGTACGAACCGGTGCCGATGATGCCGATGGGGGGCGTGGTGGTCATGGTCGGGCTCCTTGTGCTCGATGGGTAGGAGGCGAGGGGGACGAGGCGAGGGGAAGGCGAGGGGGCTGGGGGTGGTCAGGACGCCGGGATCGTCGTGAACTCCAGGAAGCTCGGGCCCTTCAGCTTCAGCTGGGCGTGGATGTCGCCGCCGAGGCCGAAGTGGCCGATGGCGCCTCCGTAGTTCTGCTGGTAGCTCATCCACAGCACGACCACGTTGATCACCCGGTTCGAACCGGGCGAGCCGGCCTCGGGGAAGGGGTTGGGCAGCGTCGCCCGGTAGTGCGCCATGCCGTTGCTGTCGCTGATGAAGGCGTTGGGCACACCGAGCGGGCCGGGGCGGGTCGGGCCCGCCGGGTCGAGGTCGTGCTCGCGCAGCGACATGACCGTGTAGAGGCTGTCGGGGATCAGGCCGGTGAAGGCGAACGAGAAGTCGGCGCTGCGCCGGTGGGCCGGTACGTGGACCTCCAGCTGGGCGCGGGCCTTGACCCACTGGCCGAGCGTGATGGGCTCGCGCACCTTGGGCCCGTCCTCCTCGCGCAGGTCGGGGATCGGGGCGCCGTGCAGCGGGTAGCTGGGGCGCTTGACCTCGTGCGCGTCGGGGCGCTGCTCCGGGGCGAAGAGCATGGGGTAGTTGTTGCACGGGAGGGGGAGGGGGAGGGTGTAGAGCTGGGTCAGGGAGTCGGCGGACGTGGGGTCGGCGCAGTCGAGTTCGCGGAGGATGTCGTACGGCAGGTTCTGGCCGAGCGGCGGCAGCGGGCTGTCCGGGGAGACCACCGCGCTCCCCCACTCGGAGACGGTGGCGCCGTCGGGGCCGGGCCGGTTGATCCGCCCGATGACGACGAAGTCGCCGTTCTCGTCGACGATTTCGCTCGGCGGGTAGAGGGGGCCCTGGGTGGTGACGCTCAGGTCGTAGGTGCGGGTCATGGCGGTGGGCGGCGGGGCGGCCACCGTGACGGCCTTGTCGGTCGTGACGGCCGTACGCGTCGTGCGGGCCTTGCCCGTCATGACGGGCGTGTCGCTCGTGACGGTCGTGACGGTTGTGTCGGTCGTGTCGGTCGTGACGATGGCGTCCGTCGCGTGAGTCGTGACGGTCGCGTCGGTCGTGACGGTCATCTTCGTACTCCTTTGCCAGTACGAACGGCCGGCCGCGGGACGCCTTGCGAGGGTTCCGCGACCGGCCGTGGGCGGGCGGGGCCTGGGGTCGGCCCCGGGGTCGGGTCAGGCGGCGGTGACACGCTCGTAGATGCGGGTGTACAGGCCGTTGTCGCCTCCGGTGATGTACGTGTCGCCCGCCTCGCGGACGATCTGCTGGTAGCGCGGGGAGGTGAAGGCCTCCAGGTACTTCGCGGGGTCGGCGTTGAAGCCGGACACGAACATCACGCCGGGCTCGGTACTGGCCAGCGAGTGGAAGGCCTGGAAGCTCTCGACCTCGGCGGAGGTGCGGACGACGTCGAAGATGGTCTCCTCGCGCCAGGCGCGGTACTGCCGGTAGACACGCGGCACGACCTCGACGTGGCGCATCTGCACGTACCGGGTGTCGGGCAGGGCACCGGCGGCCGGCTTGGGCGCCTCGACGAACTGCAGGAACTGGCGGCGGAAGTCACCCTCGCCCAGCGGGCCGACGGCCTCCCAGAGCTTCCACCAGTCGGCGCGCAGCTCCTCCATGTGCTCGAAGCCGTCCAGCGGGGCGAGTTCCAGGACGGAGTTGGTCTCCAGGCCGCGGTAGAGGATCCGGCCCTCGAAGCCGGAGGCGTCGTTGTGCTGCTGCCAGGCCTCGGCGACGGCGGCGACCTGCTCGGGCTTGGCGAAGAGCTCGGTGGCGGTGATGAGGGCGGCGGACATGACGGTCTCCTTGGTGTGTGAAGTGGGCTGTACGTGAAGTGGGCTGTACGCGAAGTGATTTGATCTGCTTGACCGGGGGGTCGAGGTGGCCGTCAGGCTCCTACGAGCACCGGTGCCTCGGCCGGCGTGACGGTCGTCATCGCGTGTTCGACCGCGAACCGCGCCCGGCGGTGCTCCTTGGCCTCGATGACCCGGGCGTCGAAGGCCGTGTACGCGACGGTGGTGACCGAGGCGCGACGGCCGGCCTGGTGAACGCTGATCTCCGCGGTGAAGGAGAGCCGGTCGGGGCTGTCGGTCTCGGCCCTGACCGTGCGGTACTCGATCGTGGCGTCCAGCGGGAAGAGGAAGTTCTCGAAGTCGGTGTTCATCGACTCGATGACGTAGTAGTACGACCGGTCGAGGTGGCGTGAGGCGTGGTAGCGCTCGCTGACCGCGAGGAACATCTGGCGGGCGGCCTCGACGGCCACCATGCCCTGGACGTGCTCGCCGGTCTGGTGGTCGATCAGCAGCTCGTTGTCGTTGTGCACCCGCAGGTTCGCGACGAAGAGGGTCTCGTCCGTGCGCCGCAGATCGGCTATCAGGGTGTTGCAACTGCGGTGTTTGTGCGCCTCGCCGCGGGCCGCGAGCAGGGGCTCCTCGTAGCGGAACTCCAGCCGCTCGGCGAGACCGAGCAGCAGGGCCTGCTCGTGCACCAGCTCCCAGCCGTCGGCGGTGACGCCCTGTCCGGCGCGCACCTGGATCGGCAGGGTGTCCCATGAGTACACCCCCAGCCGCATCTCCTCGATGAACTGCGTGACGGTGAGGACGTCCTCCTGGACGGCGAATCCGGCAAAACGGTCACCGACGATCAGCAGGGTACGGGTGGTGGCTGACATGTGGATCTCCTTGGTGGGGCGGTCCTCACTTGGGGAGGCGTACCGCGGACGGGAGGAGCAGGTGCAGCTGTCACTGACGATCACTCATGGACTTGCGGGCTCGTGCACTCGTGGGCTCGTGGGCTCGTGGGCTCGCCAACTCATGCACTGACGTACCGGCGTACGGGCCTGTTGGCGCCGGAAGGCGTGCGGGGCGGGGTGAACTCCCGTTCCCTGCACCGTTTTTCCGGGGCGGCGGGGCCGATGTGAAGAACCGTAGAGGACGCCGGACACGGATGCAACCATCTAGTTGGTTTTTCAGAACTATCCAGTTGGTTTCACCGTGGACTAGGCTCGTGGCATGGCAGAGACACCCAAGGGACAGCAGACCCGCGAAAAGCTCCTGGAGGCCGCTCAGGCCGAGTTCTCCGAGCACGGACTCGCGGGCGCGCGCGTCGACCGCATCGCCGAGCGGTCCGGCGTGAACAAGCAGCGCATCTATGCCTACTTCGGCAACAAGGAAGCGCTGTTCGCGGCCGTCATGACCCGGGTGTACGCGCACATGTCGGCGGTCGTGCCCATCCCCACCACGGAGGAGGGGCTGCGCGCGTACGTGGGTGAGGTCTTCGACTATCACCGCAAGTCCGACCTGGTACGGCTGCTCGCCTGGGAGGGACTGCACTACCGCGACCGGCCCATCCCGGACGAGAAGGAACGCGAGGCGTACTACGTCCACAAGACGGTCGCGCTCAGCGTCGCGCTCGACATCGACGACCCCACGGCGGCGGCCCGGGTGCTCATCGCGCTGGTCGGCATCGCGTCCTGGCCGTTCATCGTGCCGCAGCAGCGCCGGCTGATGCTGGGGCCGGACGGCGACACGGAGTCCGGCTGGGCGCTGCTGCGGGCCAGCATCGTCGCGCACGGGCACTCCATCATCGACAACGTGCTGGAGGGGTCCGTCTGAGGGGGCGGGGCGTACGGGGCCGACTGGCCGCCTCTGCGGTCGACTGACCGTCCCTACGGTCAACCGGCGCCCCTGTCGTCAACCAGCCGCCCCTGCGGTCAACCGGCATCCCCGTGGTCAACCAGCCGCCCCTTATGGGGAGTTCGACGAGGTCGAACTCCCCTTTTTTTGTGCCCTTTTGCGCCTGGGATGTACGCGGGGGGGTGCGCGGGGGGTGTGTTTTCGGGCTCCTGACCGCCGGGTTCAAGGTCTCCAACGCTCCCGCCGGAGGTTGGGTGAGCGGTTCCCCCCGGGGGGCAGGCAGAGGCCTGGTAGCCGACCCCGGGGTAGGGCAGGGCGGGCACACTCCCCGGCGCCCTCATTTTCCCGTTCCGCATCCGCCCCCTGACGAGGTGTTTCCCCGCGGCGCGTGCGCATCACCGGGACGGAAAACCAACTAGATGGTTGCAACCGTCCCTCGATCCCGCTACCTTCTTCATCACCAGGCCGGACACGCTTCCCGGATCGCGGAAGCAGACCGACGGCCCGTCAACTCCGGCCGCCCGCACACCTGTTGCCATCCGCACCTGCACCCGCACCCGCCATGAACCGGGACACGACCCGGGAAAGTGAGGACAAAATGGAATCCAACGCCCCCGTCATCGTCGTCAGCGGAGCCACCGGCGGCATGGGTGCGGCCGTGGTCGAGGAACTGGCCCGGTCCGACGCGACCGTGGCGCTGCTCGGCCGGGACGCCGCCCGACTGGAGCGCACCCGGCAGGACATCGACGCCCGTACAGGAGGCGCCGGCCGGCTGCTGACCTACGAAACCGACATCAACGACACCGGCGCCGTCGACACCACCGTCGCGGACCTGGTCGCCGAACTCGGCCGGGTGGACGCCCTGGTGCACACCGCCGGCGACGGCCCTCTCGCCCCGCTCGCGGAGACCACCGACGAGATGTGGCAGGCCACCTTCAACGGCAAGCTGATGGGCGCGGTCCGGCTGACCCGGGCTCTCGCCGGCCCCATGGCCGCGGCCGGCGGCGGCTCGGTCGTCCTGGTCAGCGGCGTCTTCCGCAAGGACCCCGACCCCCTCTTCCCCGTGAACAGCGCGGTCAACGCCGCCCTCGCCACCTTCGCCAAGGCCGTCTCCAAGGACCTCGGCCGCTCCGGTATCCGGGTCAACGTGGTCGACCCCGGCGCCGTACAGACCCCACTCTGGGACGAGATCGCCAAGACGCTCGGCGACCGCACCGGTGCGAGCGCCGGTGACGTCACCGCCCAGGTGGCCGCCGCGACCCCGCTCGGCCGGCTCGCCGAACCGCACGACGTGGCCCGCCTCGTCACCTTCCTGCTCTCCCCCGCCGCCCGACACCTCGCGGGCGCGTCGATCACCCTCGACGGCGGAGCCTCGGCCGGCCTGTAGCAGCCCCCGTCACCCCCGCCGCCCCGGTCGTCACCTTCTCCTTCACCTCAACTCCCGTACGACACAAGGAGCTTCGCCATGCCCATCCTCTCCATGACCACGTGGCCGAACCAGACCGACGAGAAGTGCCAGGAGCTCATCGAAGAGCTGACGGCGACCGTGCACCGCGTGATCGGCGCACCCCTCGACAAGATCACGGTCTACATCAACGAGATTCCGCAGAACCGCTGGGGCGAGGGCGGAGTCCTCGGCACGAACCCCGAGTTCGCCGAACTCAGCCGCCGCCGCGCCGCCCCCGCCGACGCCTGATCCTCAGCGCGGCTCTCCGTACCCCCCATCCCCCATCCCCCATCCCTCACGCCTCAAGCCTCAAGCCCCCGGCTCCCCCCACCCACCTCGCCCTCTCCAAGGAGCGTTCCCATGGCCATCCTCACCCGGGCCGCGCGGACCGACCGGACCCCGGTCGTACCGGCGGGCGAAGCGCCCGCCCCCCGCCGCTCGTCCACCACCACCGTCCTCGCGGCGGCGCTGCTCGCCTTCTTCGTCATCTCTCTCGACGGCTCCGTCGTCAACGTCGCCCTTCCCGCCATCTCCACCAGCCTGCGCGGCTCCATGGCCGACCTGCAGTGGATCGTCGACGGCTACACCCTGATGTTCGCGGCCTTCATGCTGTCGGCCGGTACCTTCTCGGACCGGATCGGCGCCAGCAGGGCGTACGCCTGGGGTCTCGCGTCCTTCACCGTGGCCTCCCTGGCCTGCGGACTCGCCCCCGACCTGGGCACCCTCATCGCGGCCCGGATGGTGCAGGGCGGCGCCGCCGCGCTCATGGTCCCCGCCTCGCTCGCACTGATCCGCCAGACCTACACCGACCCCGGTAAGCGGGCGCGGGCCATCGCGATCTGGACGGCGGCCGGTTCGGTCGCGGTCGCCGTGGGACCGGTGATCGGCGGCATGCTGACCAGCGGACTGAGCTGGCGTGCCGTGTTCTACCTGAACCTGCCGGTGGGCGCGATCGGTCTCGCCCTGCTCACCCGGATCGCCCCCTCCCCGCGCCGCGCGGCCCCGGTCGACCTGCTGGGCCAGCTCTCCGTGGTGATCTCCCTGGCCGGTCTGACGTACGCCGTGATCGAGGGCGGCCGGGAGGGCTGGAGCAGCGCGGGTGTGCTCGGCACGCTGGCCGTGGCCGCCGTAGCGACCGCCGTCTTCGTCCTCACCCAGTCCCGCCGCAAGCAGCCGATGGTGCCGCTGAGCATCTTCAAGTCCCGTACGGTGCTGGTCTGCCTGGCGGCCGGCTTCACCATCAACGCGGTGTTCTACGGAGCCATCTTCCTGCTCGGCATGTACTTCCAGCAGGTGCGGGGCGCCTCCCCGGTCAGCGCCGGTGCGATGTTCATCCCGATGTGCGCGCTGATCTCCATCGTCAACATGGCGGGCGTCAAGCTGGCCGCCCGCAAGGGGGCCCGGGTGCCGATGGCGATCGGGCAGCTGATCATGGCCGGCGGTTCGCTGCTGATGCTGACGGTCACCCCGCACACCTCGTTCGTGATCCCGGTCCTGCTGCTCGTCCCGATCGGCCTCGGCGGCGGTCTCGCCGTGCCCTCGCTGACCGCGGCGATCCTGGAGAACATCGACGGCGAGCGGGCGGGCACCGCGGCCGCGGTGCTCAACACCTTCCGCCAGGTGGGCAGTTGTCTCGCGGTGGCGGCGTTCGGCGCACTGATCGCCGACACCTCCCACTTCCAGCACGGCATGGACACCAGCTTCGTCATCAGCGTGGTGATGCTCCTCGTGACGGCCGCGGCCACGGCGCTCCTGCTGCCGCGGCTCACCCACCGGTCGGGCGACTAGCCACGTCCCGGCGGTGCGCCCGCCACGACAGCCACCCCCCGCGCGAAGGCCCCGGCCCGGACTCCCCTCCGGCCGGGGCCTTCGCAAAGTCCAGATAAAATACCTTCACGAAGGAATCTTAATCCCCCATGATGGACGCATGACCGTCATCGAGGAACGCACCGTGGCCCGCCCCTCGTCCCCACCCCCACCCGCGTCCCCACCCCCTCCTCCACTCTCTCCCCCGCCCACATCCCCGCCCACATCCACATCCACGTCCACATCCACGTCCCCGCACACGAACCACCCCGTCGCCGAGACAACCCGCGCCCGCCTCGCCGAACTCGAGCTCATACGACAGCTCGCGCACGAGGGCCCGGCCCCCGGCGCGAGCGCCCAGCAGCACGCACGCGGCAAGCTCACCGCCCGCGAGCGCATCGAACTCCTCCTGGACGAGGGGTCGTTCACCGAGATCGAACCGTTGCGCCGGCACCGCGCCACCGGCTTCGGGCTGGAGGCCAAGCGCCCCTACACGGACGGCGTGGTGACCGGCTGGGGCACCGTCCACGGCCGCACCGTCTTCACCTACGCCCATGACTTCCGCATCTTCGGCGGCGCCCTCGGCGAGGCCCACGCCGCCAAGATCCACAAGGTGATGGACCTCGCGCTGGCCGCCGGGGCGCCCCTCGTCAGTCTCAACGACGGGGCGGGCGCCCGGATCCAGGAGGGCGTCAGCGCGCTCGCCGGATACGGCGGCATCTTCACCCGCAACGTCGCCGCGTCCGGAGTGATCCCGCAGATCAGCGTGATGCTCGGCCCGTGCGCGGGCGGCGCGGCCTACTCCCCCGCCCTCACCGACTTCGTGTTCATGGTGCGCGGCATCTCCCAGATGTTCATCACCGGCCCCGATGTCGTCCAGGCCGTGACCGGCGAGCAGGTCACCCACAACGGCCTCGGCGGCGCCGACGTGCACGCCACCGTCTCCGGCGTGGCCGCCGCGGCCTACGACGACGAGGCGGGCTGCCTGGAGGACGTACGGCACCTGCTCTCGCTGCTGCCGCCGAACAACCGCGAACTGCCGCCCCGGGAGCAGCCGTACGACGATCCCGAGCGGCGCTGCGACGCCCTGCTCGACCTGGTCCCGGCCGAGCCGAACCAGGCCTACGACATACACCGGGTGATCGAGGAACTCGTCGACGACGGTGACTTCTTCGAGGTGCAGCCGGGCTGGGCGCCCAACCTGGTCTGCGCGCTCGCCCGGCTCGACGGTCATGTCGTCGGCGTCGTCGCCAACCAGCCCTCGGCGATGGCGGGCGTGCTGGACATCAAGGCCTCGGAGAAGGGCGCGCGGTTCGTGCAGTTCTGCGACGCCTTCAACATCCCGCTGGTCACGCTCGTCGACGTGCCCGGATTCCTGCCCGGCGTCGGCCAGGAGCACGAGGGGATCATCCGCAAGGGCGCGAAGCTGCTGTACGCGTACTGCAACGCGACCGTCCCGCGGATCTCCCTGGTGCTGCGCAAGGCCTACGGTGGCGCGTACATCGTCATGGACTCCCGTTCCATCGGCGCCGATCTGGCCCTGGCCTGGCCGACCAACGAGATCGCCGTGATGGGTGCCGAGGGCGCCGCGAACGTCGTCTTCCGCCGGGAGATCGCGGCCGCGGACGACCCCGAGGCCGTACGGGCGCGGCGCATCAAGGAGTACAAGGCCGAACTGATGCACCCGTACTACGCGGCCGAGCGCGGTCTGGTCGACGACGTGATCGACCCGCGCGACACCCGCGCCGTCCTCATCCGCTCACTGGCCATGCTCCGCGCCAAACACGCCGAGCTGCCCGCCCGCAAGCACGGGAACCAGCCCGTATGAGCGCCGACGACCAGGCCGTACTGCTGCGGGTGCTGCGAGGCAGCCCGACACCGGAGGAACTGGCCGCGGCAACCGCGGCGCTGCTCGGGCTGGCACGCGCCACCACCACCGCGACCGCTGTCCCTGCCACCACCGCCGCCACCACCACCGCGTCGGACGACTCTCCCGAGTCCCCCGTGGGCGCGTCCCCCGGCGTCCGGCGCCGGGCCCGCTGGCACCGGACCGCCCACTCCGCCCACCGCGGCGCCGGCTCATGGCGCCGCTGACCGCACCCGACCGAAGGGCCACCATCACCATGTCCGCACCCGGATCACCCAGCCAGACCGCCCACGCCGCCCATGCCGCCCATGCCGGTCACTCCACCCACACGGAGACGTACTCCCTGGACGAAGTCGTCCGGATCAGCGGGCTCGACCCGCAGACGCTGCGCTGGTACGAGGACCAGGGGCTGATCGAGAGCGCCGTGGAGGACCCCTACGGCGAGCGCGCCTACAGCCCGGTGCACCTGCGCTGGCTGGAGTTCCTCAACCATCTGCGCAGCACCGGGATGTCGCCGGCCGACATGAACCACTACGTCGAGCTGTACCGCGCGGGCGACTCGACCATCGCCGCCCGCCGCGAACTCCTCGAAGCGCACCGCGAGTCGCTGCGCGCCCGGGCCCGGGACTTCGACTCCACCCTGCGCTACCTGGACTGGAAGATCGGCTTCTACCTGGAGCGCGAGGCGGCGCTGGCCCGCGCCGCCGTGCCCCCGACCCCGAGTCCGAGTCCGAGTCAGTCTCCGAGCCCGAGTCAGTCTCCGAGCGTGTCGCCCAGCGCGGCACGGGCATAGGCGGCGGCCACCGGTTCGAGCCGCAGCACTCCGTGCGAGGCGACGGTGTGCACGTCCCGCCACAGACGCTGGAGTTCACCGCCGGCGTCGCGGATGTGGGCGCCGCCGGTGCGGAACATCTTGTCCACCGCGCCGGCGAGGAGCTCGGCGGCGACCGCGGCGTCCCGCTGGTTGGCGGCGACCAGGAGGTCCGTGACGGGTTCGGTGTCCGCGCGCTCGGCGGCCCGGGCCAGCAGCAGTCCGGCGGCTTCGACGTGGGCGGAGGCGGTGGCGAGCGTGTCGCGCACCGCCGCGCTGTCGTGGTTCGGGCGCCCACTGCCGGGCGCCTTCGCGGCGGCCCACCGCGACCACACGCGCAGCGCGCGGCGGGCGGCGCCCAGGGCCGGGGCGCAGAACAGGATTCCGCCGGCCAGCTGGGCGGGAGCGGTGTGGCACCGGGCGCGGTCCGGGGCCGAGGCCGAGGCCGAATCCGAGTCCGAGTCCGAGTCCGAGTACTCGCGCCCCCGTATCAAGTCGGCCTGGAGGAAGGAGCGGTGGTACGGGACAACGGCGTCCCGGATCACCACCGTGTGACTGCCGGTGCCGCGCAGCCCGGTGCTGTCCCAGGTGTCCTCGACCTCCACCTCACGGGCCGGCACGGCGAACACCCGTACCCGCGCGCTCTCCTCGTACGGCTCGGGGGCGGACACCAGCACCCAGTCGGCGAAGTCGACGCCGCTGACGCAGGTCCAGGTCCCCCGCACCTGCCAGCCGTCTCCGCCGGGGAGCGGGCGCGCCGAGCCCGCGGGCGGCATGAGCGCCGCGGCGATCCGTACGTCGGGCGAGGCGCCCCACACCTCCCGCTGCCCCTCCTCGGGCAGCAGCGCGGCGAAGCGTCCGTGCGCGGCCCAGAGCATGCCGCACCAGGCGGCCGAGGTGCAGCCCTCCGCGACCGCCGCGACCTCGGCGAGCAGGGCGGCGAAGGTCCCTTCCGCGCCGCCCCAGCGGCGGGGCACGAAGTGTCCGGGCAGCCCGGACGCGGTCAGCGCGGCGACCACGTCGTCCGCCAACTTCCGTTCCGTGTCGGCGAGTCGGGCGTGCTCGGCGGCCACCTGGACGGGGTCGGTGTGCGGCATACAGCTGCTCCTTGTCCGAAAGGGAGGGGATCCGACGTACAGAAAAAGTGCGTTCAAGAAGGTATTCTTTTGGTGTACCGGCCGCACACCTGGTGGAACCGGCCGCTCCTCCACGCATCGGAAGGGACACGCGATGGCGAAGCAGGCGCGCTCCCGCCGCACCCATGAACTGGTCCTCGACGCGGCGGCGGCCGAGTTCCTCCGGCACGGCTATCCACGCGCCAACCTCCAGCACGTGGCGGACCGTACGGGGCTGACCAAGGGCGCCCTGTACGGCCACTTCGCCTCCAAGGAACAGCTGGCGCAGGCCCTGATCGCACAGCTGGACGAGATGATGGAGAAGGCCGGGGGTGAAAGCGAGGGCGAGAACGAGGGCGAGAACGAGGGAGCGGGCGCCACGGCCCGCGAGCGGCTGCGCGCGCTGTCCTGCGCGCTGGCCGAGCGGATCGAGTCCGACGTCCGGATCAACGCCGCGCTGCGGCTGGTGATGGACGAGGCGCACTCCGGTTCCCAGCCGCCGAAGCTGCTCGCCGATCTGCGTCGTCTGGCCACCGAGGTGGTGGAGAGCGCCAGGAGCGAGGGCGCGCTGGGCGAGCGACCGCCGACCGCGCCACTCGCCGACCTCACCGCGGTGATCCTGGTCGGTGCCTACTACACCGCGCCCGACCTGGAGCGGCGGGGCCTCGCGGACCGGGTGCGCGACCTGTGGGACGCACTCCCCGCCTCCCCGATGTCCCCCGCTTCCCCCACTTCCCCTCTGCCCTACCCCTCCGGGGCTCAGGCCGTACGGGAGACCGCGTCCTGATGGCCGAGCGCCCCCACGCCCGCCTGGGCCCCCGCACCCGTGTCGGCCCAGGTCGTCCGGCAGGTGGTGAGCACCTTGCCGTCCTGTACGGCGTCGGTGACCAGGTGCACGGTGCCGGGTCCGGCCCCCGGGTGCCGTTCGCGCACCACGAGGTCGATCGGCGCGTCGAGTTCACCGAAGGCCAGGCAGTCGACGTCCACGCCCACCAGCGAGTACACGGAGCACGCGGAGTACACGGAGTACACGGGGGAGCTGTGGAGGTCCGCCGGGTGCAGCAGCAGATGGCCGAGCTGGCGGAAGCCCTCGAGCGTGACCATCAGCGGCACATGGTCGCTGGGGTGGTCGAAGAAGATCGGGTGCTCGACGTCGATGAGCAGCTGCCAGGGACCGTCGGCCCGTTCCCGGACGAGGACGCTGTCCTTGGAGCGCAGCCGGCCCACCGCGGCCGGGTGCACCCGCTCCACGGCCCGCGGGGCCGGACCGGCCACCGCCGCGCCGACCGGCCGGGCGCCGCGGCCGCGCAGCATGGCGTACCGCTTGTCGTCCACCGCGACGACGTGCAGCGCCCCCCGGCCGCAGGTGCGTCCGTCGACGGTGAGGACGACTTCGAGGCGCATGCCGAAACGGTTCGGCGGACGATTGCCGACCCACAGCCACTGCGCCTCCAGAACCACCGGGACCGGCTCGCCGCCGATGCGCAGCGCGGCCGGGTCGGTTATCTCGAACTCCGAGCCGAAGCCGATGAAGCGATGGGTGAGCGGGACGCCGTAGAAGGCGTGCGCGAGGTAGACGAGCGACTGGCGGATGGTCTCCATGAACAGCAGCGGGTCACTGGTGCCGTCGCTGCCCGGGGAGTAGAGCGCGTGGTCGCGCGGCCACTGGGCGGCGACCAGAAAGCTGTGCTCGCCGGTGCGGACGGCGTCGGTGAGGAAGACCTCGGCGATCGCCGCGCGGTGGACCATGTGGCGCGGAACGGGCTGCAGATAGCTGAGCTGCGAGCGGTCGGGCCGGACGTCCGGTCCCTGTACGGCGGCGAGCCGGGTGGCGGCCGCGGCCGCAGGGACAGGGATGGTGGCAGGCTGATGCATGGTCTGAACCCCCAGTGAATGTATTCACGCAGACGGCAACATCGGCGCGACGCTTGTGCTCATCGAGCCGCCACTTACAATACATTCCCGAAGGTATATTTCAAGGAACCAATGAGGATGGACACCATGGCCGCGGAAAGCAGCTCCCGGACGTCCCGGCCCACCCGGGACGCCGCGCCCCGCCACAAGGACACGGGCCTGAAGCAGGAGCGGGCCGTGCGCACCCGCGGGCAGGTACTCGACGCGGCGGCGGAGGCGTTCGCGACCAAGGGCTTCCCCGCCGTCACCGTGGCGGACGTGGCCGAGCTCGCCGGGGTGACGAAGGGGGCCGTCTACTTCCACTTCGCGAACAAGGAGGCCCTCGCCCAGGCCGTGGCCGAGGAGTTCTACCACCTGCTCGGGGTGATCGACGTGGAGGTGCAGGAGGCGGAGCTGTCCCCCCTCGACGCGGTGGCCGAGCTCCTGGTCCGTACGGCGCTCTCCTTCCGCGACGACACGATGGTCCAGGCGGGCGCCCGGCTGCAGATCGAGCGCTCCCTCATCGGCGCCGACCTGCCGATGCCGTACCTGGGCTACACCGAGTCGCTGGTCACCTGGTTCAAGCAGGCCCAGAACGAGGGCGAGTTGCCCGCCACGGCCGACCCGGACGTCACCGCCCGGGTCCTGGTCGCCGCGTTCTTCGGAGCCCAGCACATCTCCTGGGTGCTCAACGACCGCGCCGACATCGCCGACCGCGTCCGGGAGATCCTGGACACCGTGGTGCCGCGGCCGACGACGTCGGCGAAGTCGACGACGTCAGCTAAGTCGGCGTAGAGACAAGGCCGTTGCCGCTCTGTCAGACGCTCGCCCCCTCCTCCGCGTCCCGCGCGCCGACCAGGACCGCGAGGTTGCCCGGGGGGTGGGCGTTGTCGTGCAGGAGCTGGTGGGCCTCGCCCAGGTGCTCGAAGCCGAAGGTCAGCGACAGACAGGGGTCGAGGATGCCCCGGTCGACGAGCTCGGTGACCTCACGGGCCTGCTGGGCGTTGGCCGCGTGCGAGCCCTGCAGACGCTTCTGCCGCATCCACAGGAAGCGCAGGTCCACATCGCCGTTGTAGCCGGTGCTGCCCCCGCAGATGACGACCATGCCCGCGTTGTCGCACAGGTACATCGAGGTGGGGATGGTGTCGGCGCCGGAGTGCTCAAGGACCACCCGGGGCGCCCGCCGCTCGCCCAGCACCTCCCAGAATCGGCGGCCGAAAGCGCGGGCCCCGGCCAGCCAGCGCGCCATCGCCTCCTGGTCGTCGGTGTGCGGCAGCCGCCCCCAGTGGTCGAACTCGCGCCGGTCGATCCAGCCCTCGGCGCCCAGCCGTACGCACTCCTCGCCGCGCTCCGCGCTGGAGACCACCGCGACCGGAACTCCCCCGGCCCAGCGCACCAGTTGGATCGCCATGCAGCCCAGGCCACCGGCGCCGCCCCAGATCAGCACCGGGTCGCCGGGGCGCACGGTGTTCGGCGGCCAGCCGAACAGCTGCCGGTAGGCGGTGGCCGCGGTGACCATGTAGCAGGAGGCCGCGGCCCAGGACAGCCGGCGCGGCTTGGGGTGGCACATGTACTCGTCGGCGACGGCGAACTGTGCGAAGGAGCCGAAGTTCTCCTCGTACCCCCACACCGTCTGCGAGGACGACGTCGCCGGGTCGGCGCCGAGCCGGATGTCCTCGGCGCTCTCGTCCCACTGGTTGCCGAGCAGCACCACCTCGTCGCCCGGCTTCAGCGTACGGACGTCCTCGCCCACCGCCCACACCACACCGGAGCCGTCGGAGCCGCCGATGTGGAAGGGGTCGGTGTCGCCCCGGCGCGCCCGGGCCGCGACGACGTCGACCGGGTGGCCGAGCGCGGCCCAGACGTTGTTGTAGTTGACGCCGGCCGCCATCACCTTGATCAGCACCTGGCCGCGGCCCGGCCGCGGGGTGTCGACGACCTCGGTACGGAACGCGTCCGCGGGACGGCCGTAGCGCTCGGGCCGGATCACCGAGGCGTACATGTGCCGGGGGATCCGGCCCAGCGGCGGGGCGTCACCGAGTTCGTAGAGGTCCTCGGTCGTCGGGGCGGTCGTCGGCGCGGTCGTCGGCTCAGTGATCGGGGCGGTGATCGGGGCGGTGATCGGGGGTGTCAGCAGGGTGGTCATCGCAGGTTCCCTCCAGTGCGGGGTCAGTCGGGTCAGCGGGTTCGGTCAGTGGGCCAGGTCAGTGGGCGAGGGCCTCGGCGAGTACGTCGCCGACGCGGGCGATGTGTTCCGGGCGGGTCATCTCGTAGTGGCCGCAGGGCAGTCGGTGGTCGTGGACGGTGCCCGCGAGGTGCCGCTGCCACTGCCGGGCGAGCGGCTCGGGCCCGGTGGACGAAGGCAGCCCCTCGGGTACGGAGCCGGGCCCGTCGGCGGTGAAGAAGAGCAGGTCGCCGTCGAACCGACCGAGCTCGAAGCCCCCCGACACCCGCAGGTTGTTGGCGAAGACGCGGGCCATCGCGCGGACGTCGGTGTCGTCGACCGGCACCTCGGAGCCGTCGCCACGCAGGATCGCCGCGACCTGCCGCTCGGCCTCGGCGACGTCCGGCACCGGCAGCGCGGCCAGCAGGGCGGGCAGCGGCGAGTCCATCATCGCGAGCAGTTCGACCCGCTCGCCCTGGCGGCGCAGTTCGGTGGCCATGGCATGGACGACGACTCCGCCGTACGACCCGCCGAGCAGCCGGTACGGGCCGTGCGGCTGGACGGCCCGTACCCGCTCCAGATAGCCGGCGACCATCCGCCCGGCGTCCGCGACGACCGGCAGCCGCCCGTCGAGTCCGTCCGCCTGGAGCCCGTACACCGGCTGGTCGGGGCCGAGCCGGGGCAGCAGGGCCGTGTAGCACCAGGCGGTGCCGATGCTGGGGTGCACACAGAACAGCGGGCGCCGCGCGCCGCCGGACCGCAGCGGCAGAACCGGCGCGAAGGCGTTCCCGGCCCCTTCGCCTGCCCCTTCCCCGGCCCCGTTCTCCTCCGGGTCGACGGCCAGGGCGGCCACGGTCGGCGCGGCCAGTACCCGGCTGACGGGCACGTCCAGCACTCCGGCCGCGCGCAGGCGCCCCGTCAGGAGCACCGCGCGCATCGAGTCGCCCCCCAGGTCGAAGAAGTTGTCCTCGACACCGATTCCGGCGATACCGAGCACGTCCTCCCAGTGCGCGGTCACGGCGCGTTCGAGGTCGGTGCGGGGTGCGATGTACGGGACGGCCAGGTGGGGGCGGGGGGTACGGGGGGTACGGGGGGAGTGTGCGGTTTCTGCGGTATCCGGCTCAACAGCGCTGGTGGACACGGATGTTGAGACGTCCGTCCGCTCGGTCGCGCGCGGTGCGGGGATCCAGTGGCGGCGACGGTCGAAGGGGTACGGCGGCAGCGGCACCCGGCGGCGCGCGCCCCTCGTGTCGCCCGTACCACCGCCCGTACGGTTCCAGCGGTCCAGGTCCGCCGGTGCTCCCGCGCTCCACAGCCGGCCGAGGGCCTCGCCGAGGACCTGGGTGTCCGGGCGGTCGGCCTTCGCGTGGCGCAGGGTGGGGACGGTCGTCGGGACCGCGTCGGGGAGGGCGGACTCGGCGAGGGTGGTGAGGATCTGGCCGGGGCCCACCTCCAGGAGCAGCGGGGCGCCGCGGTCCCACAGGGCCGTGATGCCGTCGGCGTAGCGGACCGTCTCGCGGGTGTGGGCGAGCCAGTGGCGGGGGTCGGTCACCTGCTCGTCGGTGATCCAGGTGCCGGTGACATTGGTGACGTACGGGATGCGCGGCGGCCGGAAGGTGACGCCCTCCAGCGCCGTCGCGAAGGTCTCCAGGACGGGGTCGAGGACGAGGGAGTGGGCGGCGGCGGGCATCCGCAGCCGCCGGTGGGTGACCCCGTTCGCGGCGAACTTGGCCTCCAGCGCGGCGATCGCGTCCTCGCGGCCCGCGACGGTGCAGGCGGCCGGGCCGTTGACGGCGGCCAGGGACACGCCCTCGTCGAGGTAGCCGCGCAGTTCCCGCTCGCCGAGCGCCACGGAGGTGGTGGCGCCGCCCGCCGCGGTGATCAGCCGGAGGCGGGTGGCGACCAGCGGCAGCATCTCCTCCAGGGAGATCGCCCCGGCCAGGCAGGCGGCGGTGTACTCGCCGAGCGAGTGCCCGATCAGCGCGGCGGGGCGCACCCCGTGCTCCAGCAGGGTGCTCGCCAGCGCGTACTGGGTGGCCACCAGCGACAGGAACGCCTCTGGGCTGCCCGGTGCGGTGTGCTCGTACAGATCGGTCCGCAGATCGTGGCCGAGGTGCGGGCGCAGGATACGGGCGCAGGTGTCGATGGCGTCGCGGTAGACGGGCAGGGCGCGGTAGAGCCCGGCGCCCATACCGACGTACTGGGTGCCGCCGCCGGGCAGCAGGAACGCGACGGGCGGGACCCGGCCCGGCTGAACGTGCGAGACCGGCGGCAGGACGCCGTCCAGCGCCCGGACGGCGTCCTCGGCGTCGGAGGCGACGACGGCGGTCCGGTACGGCATCTCGGGGCGCCCGGTGCGCAGGCCCTCGGCGACATCGGGGAGCGGGTACGACGTGAGGTGCGCGGCCAGGTCGGTGGCCATGGTGCGCAGGGGGGCCGGGGTGCGGGCGGAGAGCGGGAGGACGGTCCAGCCCGTGCCCTCGGACGATGAACCGGTCTCGGCAGATACGCCGGTCTCGGCAGATACGCCGGTCTCGGCCGATGCGCCGAGTTCGGCCGATGCGCCGAGTTCGGCCGATGCGCCGAGTTCGGGCGACCAGGGCAATGAATCGAGCTCGGCGGACATGCTCCGCGGCGCCTCCTCCAGCACCACATGCGCGTTGGTGCCGCCCACCCCGAACGCGCTGACCGCCGCGCGGCGCGGGCCGTCCGGGCTCTCCCAGGGCTCCAGGCGGGTCGGCACCCGGAAGGGGCTCGACGCGAAGTCGATGAGCGGGCTGGGAGCGTCGAAGTGCAGGTTGGGCGGGATGGCCCGGTGTTCCAGGGCGAGCACGGTCTTGATGAACCCGACCAGACCCGCGGCGGCGCCGAGATGGCCGATGTTGGTCTTGGCGGAGCCCAGCGCGCAGTACTGCCGCCGCTCGGTGGTCTCCCGGAACGCCCGGGTCAGCGCGGCGACTTCGATGGGGTCGCCGATCCGGGTGCCGGTGCCGTGCGCCTCCACGTACGTGATCGATCCGGCGTCGACACCCGCGGCGGCCTGTGCCTCCAGGATCACCTCGGTCTGTCCCTCGGCGCTGGGCGCGGTGAAGCCCATCTTGCGGCGGCCGTCGTTGTTGACGGCGGTGCCCCTGACCACGGCCCGGATACGGTCCCCGGCGGCCAGCGCGTCCTCCAGGCGCTTGAGTACGACCACGCCGGCGCCGCCGCCGGAGACCGTGCCCCGGGCGTCCGCGGCGAAGGCCCGGATGCGGCCGTCCGGCGCGTAGGGGCCGTCGGGGATGTGGTGGTAGCCCAGTACCGCCGTCGGGTCGATGCTCGCGGCGGCGGCCAGCGCGAGGTCGCACTTGAAGCCGAGCAGTTCCTGACAGGCGGTGTGCACGGCGACCAGGCCGGTCGAGCAGGTGGTCTGGACGCTCAGGCTCGGCCCGGTCAGGCCGAGTTCGTACGAGATACGGGTGGCCGTCGCGCCCAGCGAGTTGCTGATGGCGGCGTGCGTACGGGCCACGGAGTCGGGCCTGCCCGCGAAGCGCGGGTGGACGTGCGCCGCGTAGTACTGGCTGTCCTCGGCCCCCGCGTACACGCCGACCACGGGCTCGTCGGGCAGAACGGCGTATCCGGCGTCCTCCAGGGCGTGGTAGGCGCACTCCAGGAGCAACCGCTGCTGTGGGTCGAGGAGTTCGGCGTCGGCCGGGCTGTAGCCGAAGAACGCGGCGTCGAAGAGGTCGATGCCGTCGGGGACGGAGACCTTGCGGACGAGGGACGGGTCGTCGAGGCCGGCCGGGTCGCCGCCCGCCGCGAGGTACTCCTCGTCGGTGACATCCCGGACTCCCTCCCGCCCCTCGGCGAGCAGTTCCCAGAACTCGTCCACGGTCGCGGCCCCCGGGAAGCGCCCGGCCAGCCCGACGACGGCGACATCGAAGGCTCCCGTGTCTCCCGGTGCTTCCGGTACTTCCGGTACTTCCGGTACTTCCGGTGCGGCGCCCGCGGGGAATTCCTCTGTGGGTTCAGACATGACGTGCGGTCCCTTCGGTGTCCAGGGGGCGGCGGGCGGGGCGGGCGACACGGTGCCGAGCGGCACGGTCACGGGCGCGCCGGAGAGTCGGGGACGGGGACGAGTCGGGGGCGGAGTCGGGCGCGGGGGTCGGCCCGGCCGGGCGGGTGGCGAGGTGGGCGGCGAGCGCGCGCACGCTGGGGTGGTCGAAGAGGTCGACGACGGTGAGCTCGTGGCCCAGCCGTTCCCCGGTCAGCGCCTGGACGCGGACCAGCAGCAGGGACGTACCGCCGAGGTCGAAGAAGTTGTCCAGCGGGCCGACCCGGTCGGTGCCCAGGACTTCGCGCCAGATGGCGGTCAGTTGCTCCTCCAGGGCCAGGGTCGTATCCGGCACCGGGGCCGGGGCCGTATCGGGGACCGGCGCCGAGCCCGGGGCAACGGCCTCGGTGCCCGCGCTCCCGGCCGCCGCCCGCAGCACCCACCGCTCCCCCGCCCCGACCCGTACGGCGGTCTCGGCGGCGGCGCGGTACAGGGCGCCCAGGTCGGTGTCCGCGGCGAGGGTGACGCGGGCCGCCGGCCGGTACAGCGGGCGGGCCGGGGCGGCCACATGGCTGCCCACCCACACCGCGCCGCGGTCCGCGCCGATCAGGAGGTGCGGCGCGTCGATGCCGAGCGCGGCCCGGAGGCTGCGCAGCCCGGCCGACCGGGTGATGGTGCGGTATCCGCGGGCCTCGGTGAGCGCGGCCAGACCGTAGCCGCGGCTCATGCCGAGCTCGTCCCAGCGGCTCCACGCCAGACTGCGCGCGTCGACGCCCACGACCCGGCGCTGATGGGTGGCCAGCGCGTCGAGGAAGGCGTTCGCGGCCGAGTAGGCGCCGCTCAGCGCCCCGCCGAAGAAGCCGTTGACGGAGGAGAAGGCGACGAACACCGCTCCCGGGTGGTCGGCCGCGAGGTCGGCGAGCACCCGGCCGCCGGTGACCTTGGCGGCGAGGGCGTCACGCCACTCCCGTACCGAGTACTCCACGGCGGGCCGCTGGTCGAAGCCGCCCGCCAGGTGGAAGACCCCGGCGAGCGGGGCACCCCACTCCCGCGCCGCCCGATCGACGGCCGCGCGCACCCGCTGCTCGTCGGTGACGTCGACGGGCTCGTAGCGGACCTGGCCGAGTTCGCGCAGGCGCCGGTAGGCGGCGAGCCGGTCGGAGCCCTCCCGCTCGGCGGACAGTTCGGTGCGGCCGAGCAGGAGCAGTCGGGTGCCCGGGGTGGCCAGCAGCTGCGCGCCGATCTCGGTGGCGAGCCCGCCGAGACCGCCGCTGACGACGACGAATCCACCGGCTGGGAGGGCCGGGGCGGATGGCAGTGGTCCGGTGACCGGCTCCAGCCTGCGCACCCAGCGGCGGCCGTCACGGTAGGCGACTTCGAGGGTGCGGTCGTAGCCCCGGATCTCCGCCGACAGGGTCTGGGCGTCGGGCTCGTCGACGTCGATGTGACGGCCGTCCAGCCACGGGAGTTCGGCCCGCAGGCTCTTCAGCAGTCCGCCCGCGGCGGCGTGGGCGTACGAGGGCCGGTCGTCCTCCCGTACCGCCCAGGCGTTCACGGTCACCAGGTGGACGGCGACCGGTGTCGCCCGCGCGGCGAGCGCCTTCACCAGGACCAACAGGGTCTCGGCGGAGTCGGCTTCGCCCTCGCCCTCGCCCTTGTGCCTGTGCTCGTCCTTGTCCTCGGCCTCGTCCTCCCACAGGAGCACCACGACGTCAGGCGTACGCCCGTCCGCCGCCAGCCGGTCCAGGAGTACGGTCCAGTCGTCGACGGAGTCGGGCCGCAGACCGTAGTCGGCGACGTCACGGCGTACGAACTCCTCCGCCCACGTCGCTACCGTGCACAGGCCGCCCGCCGCACGCCACGCCCCGGCGAGCCCCGCGGCGCCCGCCCCGACGACGAGGGCCGTCCGGGAAGGCCCGGCGCTCCCGGCGCCCGCGGGGCGTTCGGCTCGCTCGGCGCGCTCCGCGCGCTGCCAGACCGGCCGCAGGAACCAGTCCGGTACCGTCTCCGCCGTCCCCAGCAGCCGTTCGACACGGCGTACGACGGTGTCGTACTCCCCCGCCTCGAAGCGCCGCCGCAGCAGGGTGCGCTGGATCTTGCCGATCTCGGTCTTGGGGATGTCGTCCGCCCCGACGGGCACCAGGTGGGCGGGGGCGACCCCGGTCTCGCGGGCGACCTTGCCGCGCAGTTCGCGCAGGGCGGCCGCCTCGTCCGTGCCGGGCGCGAGGTGGACGAAGAGGGCGAGGGAGTCGGTGACGGCGGCCGGGTCGGTACGCACGGCGCAGGCGGCGGTGAACGACCGCTCCACGAACGGGAGTTCCTCGGCGACGGCCTCGATCTCGTGGCTGTAGTGGTTGACGCCGTTGATGATGATGACGTCCTTGGCGCGACCGGTGAGGTACAGCTCACCGTCGCGCAGGTACGCCAGGTCGCCGGTCTCGAACCAGCCCTCGGCGGTGAAGGCCTCGGCGTTCTGCTCCGGGTTGTCGTGGTAGCCCTCGGTCACGGAGGTGCCGCGGACCTGGAGCCGTCCGGGTGTGCCCTCCGGCACGACCCGGTCCGTACCGTCGACGTCCTCGACCACGCGCATCGCGAACCCGGGGTAGGGCAGTCCGCAGCTGACGACCGCGCCCTCGTCCGGGACCGGCTCGGCGGGCAGTTCGGCGTCGGTGACCACGGACGAGGTCTCGGACATGCCCCAGCCGGGATGCATCGCGGTGCCCGGCAGGCCGTACGGGGCGAGGAGTTCCAGGAAGCGGCGCGCGGTGGCGGCGACCACCACCTCGCCCGCGTTGGTGATGAACCGCAGCGGGGAGAGGTCCAAGTCGCGGTCCGTCAGGCGGTGGGCGTGCTCGGCGAGCAGGCCGAAGGCGAAGTTGGGCGCCCAGGTGACGGTGGCGCGGTGCCGGTCGGCCAGGTCGAGCCAGCGCAACGGGTCGGCGAGCACCCAGGGGGTGGGCGCGTGCACCTGTCGGCAGCCGAGGTACACGTCCCGGAGGTGGAACATCACCACACCGGTGACGTGGTCCATCGGAATCCAGTTCAGCGAGGTCTCCTCGCTGGTGAGGGCGTTGACGGCGGCGGTGGCGGCGGAACGGGTGAGGATGTTGCGGTGGCTGAGGCGTACCGCCTTGGGCAGGCCCGTGCTGCCGGAGGTCAGCAGCATCAGCGCGACGTCCGTGGGCCGCGCGGGGTGGATCGCGAGGTCCGCCTCGGCCTCGCGCAGCACGCCGACCGTGGCGAGGCGGGGCGCGGCGGCACCGTCACCCGCGTCGCCTCCCGCATCGCCTCCCGCATCGCCGAGGACCGTCCGCAGGGCGCCCTCGTGCCGCCCCGAGGTGATCACCCAGGGCCGGCCGAGCATCCCGTGCACGCCGACCAGCTTGGCGCGGGCCGCCGACGCGGTGTCGTACGAGGGCGGCACGGTCAGCGGTACGACGACGATGCCGCCCAGCAGGCAGCCCCACAGAGCGGCCAGGAAGTCCTCGTTGTCGTCGCACTGGAGGATCACGGCGTCGCCGGGCGCCAGACCCCGGGCGCGCAGCCCGCCGAGCACCCGGGTGGCCTCGGCGTACAGGCTCTCGTAACTCCGCCGCACCTCCGCGCCGTCGGCCCGCACCTGCACGATCTCCCCCTGCGGCCCGGCCTGCGCGGCCCGCAGCAACGCCTCGGGGAGCGTGCGGACACCGGGCTCGGGGAGGGCGGGGCCTTCGCTGAGGGCGGGGGGCGCGGGAGCTTCGTTCGGGGCGGGGGCTTCGTCGGGCGCAGGGGCTGAGGCCGAGGGCCCGGAGACGGCTGCGCTCCGCGCGCCGGTGGCGAACTCCAGCTCCCCGAGATCCGGTACATCCGGCTCCAAGGTGACCTCGGCCGCCAGCACCCCGGGCAGCGCGGCGAGTTCGCGCTGCCACTGCGCGGCGGTCACGTCGTCGACCGGCGGCACGGCGGCGAGGGCCGCGCGGTCCACCCGGCCGTCCGGGGTACGCGGCAGGTCGGAGACCGCCGCCACCCGCAGCCCCGTGGCCTCGGCGGCCCGCCGCACCGCGCCGTCCCGGTCGGGCACGGCCAGTACGAGGGGACGGCCGTCGGGACCCTCGACGGCGACGGCGTCCCGCATGCCGTCCCGTCCGAGAACCGACGACTCCGCCGAGGCCGAGATCCGCTCGGGGCGCCGCGTGTGCCGCGGCGCGGGCAGTTCGCCCACCCGGCGCCCGGCGTCGACGGCGACGGCCTCCAGGAGCGCGACCCAGGCCTCGCCCAGCGCCGCCACCGTATCCGCGTCGAAGAGGTCCGCGCGGTAGTCGACGCGGAAGTCGATTCCGCCGGGGGCGCCGTCACCGGCGTGCCGCTCGACGGCGTTGAAGAACAGGTCGAACTTCGCGGTGGCGGTGGCGTACGGCTCAAGCGTCAACGCCTCCTCCCCGAGCCGGAGTTCGGCGTCCGCGTTGTTCTGCAGCGCCAGCATCACCTGGAACAGCGGGTGGCGGCCGGGCACGCGGGCCGGGTTCAGCTCCTCCACCACCCACTCGAACGGCAGGTCCTGGTGGTCGTAGGCCGCGAGGTCCGCGGCCCGGACCCGGTCGAGCAGTTCACGGAAGGCGGGGTCGCCGGAGGTGTCGGCGCGCAGCACCAGCGTGTTGGCGAAGTGCCCGATCAGCCCGTCGAGCGCGCTGTCCCCCCGGGCGGCGACCGGCGTCCCGAGCGGGATGTCGCTGCCCGCACCGGACCGGGTGAGCAGGGCGGCGAGGGCCGCGTGCAGCACCATGAACAGGCTCGCCCCGGACTCCGCGGCGAGCCGCCGCAACGCCCCGTGCAGCCGCGCGTCGACGGCCACCGCGAGGTTGCCTCCCGCCTCACCGTCACCGGCTCCGCCACGCGGCCGGTCCACGGGCAACGCGATCTCCTCCGGCAGCCCGTCGAGCGCCCGCCGCCAGAAGCCCCTCTGCGTCTCCGTCAGCGCCGTACGGTCGAGCACCTCCCGTTGCCACAGCGCATAGTCGGCGTACTGCGCCGCGAGCGGCTCCCACTCCGGCGCCCGCCCCGCCGCGCGCGCCTCGTACGCGTGCCCCAGCTCCCGTGCCAGCGGCGCCAGCGACCAGCCGTCTCCGGCCACATGATGGAGTACGAGGACCACGACCCGCCCGCCGATCACGGCACCCCACAGCGGGGTGTCCCGCTCCAGGTCGAACCGGCGGTGGGCGGCGGCGGCCACGTGCGCCTCGATCTCGTCCCGCGGGCAGTCCACGACCGCCGGCTCGGGCCGTACGCCGCCCACTTCGGCGATCTCCTGATACGGCGTGCCGTCGACCACACGCACCCGGGTGCGCAGGATCTCGTGCCGGTCGGTGAGGTCGGCGAGCGCGGCGCGCAGCGCGGCCACGTCCGGCGCCCGCCGGGGCCGCAGCACGAGCGGCATGTTGTACGCGGCCCCGCCGCCGCCCATCCGGTCCAGGAACCACAGGCTCGACTGCGCCGCGGACAGCGGGATGCGCACGGGCCGGGGGCCGACGGTGAGCGGCGGCCGGGCGGCCGGGGCGTCGTCGAGGCGTACGGCGAGCGCGGCGGGGGTGGGCCGCTCGTACAGGTCGCGGAGCGACAGCTCGACGCCCAGGACCGTACGGACGAGCGTCGACAGGCGGGCGGCGGTCAGCGAATGCCCGCCCAGGTGGAGGAAGTTGTCGTGCGGCCCGACCCGGTCCAGGCCGAGGACACGGGCGAACAGGGCGCACAGGGCACGTTCGCGTTCGGTACGCGGTTCCTCGGCCTCCCCGGCCTCCCCGGCCTCGTGGCTCCCGGGGGAGGTGACGGCCGTCGAAGGCGCCGGGAGGGCCGCGCGGTCCAGTTTTCCGTTGACGGTGGTCGGCAGCCGGTCGAGCGTGACGAAGGCGCTCGGCACCATCGCGTCCGGCAGCAGCCCCGCCAGGTGCTCCCGCCAGACCCCGGGCCCGCCGTCGCCGAAACCCTCGGCCGGGACCACGTAGGCGGCGAGATACGGATGCCCCGGCCGGTCCTCGCGCAGCAGCACGGCGGCGGCCCGGACGCTCGCGTGGGCGACCAGCGCCGCTTCGACGCCGGCCGGTTCGATCCGTACCCCGCGCAGCTTGATCTGCTGGTCGGCCCGGCCGAGGAACTCCAGCTCGCCGCCCGCCAGGTGCCGTACGAGGTCGCCGGTCCGGTACATGCGATCACCGGCGGATCCGAACGGATCCTCGACGAACCGTTCCGCCGTCAGCTCCGGCTGCCCCAGGTATCCCAGCGCGAGCTGGTCACCGGCGAGGTACAGCTCGCCCACCGTCCCCGGCGGCACCGGTCGCAGCGCCGCGTCCAGGACATGGGTCCGGGTGTTCCACACCGGCCGCCCGATGGGCACCGTGGGGGTGGTGTCGGCCGCCGAGTGGGCCCACGCGGTGACGTCCACGGCGGCCTCGGTGGGCCCGTACAGGTTGTGCACCTCGGCGCCGGTGACCGTCACGGCCCGGGCGGCGAGTTCGGTGGGCAGCGCCTCGCCGCTGCAGATGATCCGCCGCAGCGCCGTACCCCGCCAGGGCGCGGGGTCCTGCAGACAGACCTGGAGCATCGACGGCACGAAGTGGGCGAGTGTGACGCGTTCACGCCGTACCAGCTCCGCGAGGCGCATCGGGTCCTGGTGCGCCCCGGGCGGCGCGACCACCATCACGGCACCGCTGATCAGCGGCAGGAACAGCTCCCACACGGACACGTCGAACCCGACCGGCGTCTTGTGCAGCACCCGGTCGTGCGCGCCGGTCGCGTACTCCTCCCGCATCCACAGCAGCCGGTTGCAGATCGCCCCGTGCGAGACGACCACGCCCTTGGGACGGCCCGTGGTGCCGGAGGTGTGGATGACGTAGGCGGGGTCTTCGGGACGGAGGGGACCGGTGGTCAGTTCGTCGGGGTGGAGGGGGGCATCGGAGGTGCGGGCGAGTTCGGCGAGGAGGTCGGGACTGTCGAGGTCCAGCACGCGCACCCCTTCTCCTCCCGATCCCGCCACTCCGATCGCCGCTCCGGAGCCGCCCGCCGCGATCACCGCGACCGGCCGGGTGTCCTCCAGCACCGCCGCGATCCGCCCCGCCGGATGATCGAGATCCAACGGCACATACGCCGCACCGGACTTGAGTACGGCCACGAGGGCCGTCGGCAGCCGGGCCGACCGGGGCAGCGCGACCGCGACCGTCCGCCCGCGACCGGCGCCACGGGCGATCAGGAGCCGGGCGACACGGTTCGCCTCCCCGTCCAGACGCGCGAAGTCGAGGGCGCCGGCCTCGTCCCGTACCGCCTCGGCGTCGGGCGTACGCGCCGCCTGCTCCTCCATGAGCCGTACGAGGGTGGTCACGGGCACGGGGTGCGCGGTGTCGTTCCACGCACGGAGCCGCTCCAGCTCCTCGGGGTACGCCAGATCCACCTGGTCGACGGGTACGTCGGACTGCCCGGCGAGCCGTTCGACGAACAGCGCCAACCGGTCGAGGTCCACGTCGAGTTCGATACCGGCTCCCGGCACCACGCCGAGCCCGGCGCCGAGTTCCCGCACCCGGGCGGTCACCTCGCGGAAGGTCAGCCCGGGGTCCAGGGTCAGCTGCCCGGCGCCGTCGAGCTCGATCTCCCGGGCCCCGGTGCGCCGATGCACCGCGACGGCCACCGCGGCCGTCAGTTCCTCGTCGCCGAGGGCGGTCTCCGGGCCCGCGCCGCCGAACCGGTCCCGCAGAGCTTCCATCACGTCGTCCACGCCGGGTGTCCTTCCAGAGATAGTCGTCCGACCAGAACCAAGGCGCCAAACAATACCTTCACGAACGAATTTTATGGAAGACCGCCCGTGCGACGGATTCAAGCCAGGTGCAAATTGTTGACGATTTTGTCTAACCGACCTACGGTCGGTAACCATCTCCCAGAACTATCAAGAGGAGTACGCAACGTGTCCCCTGCAACCGGCAGTGCCAAAGGCAGCGGCGCCGCGGCCAAGGAACAGGCCCTGGTCGCACTGCGCCAGGCCATCCTCGCCGGTGACATGGTGCCGGGACAGCGTCTGGTCGAGGCCGAGCTGGCCGACCAGTTCGATGTCACACGCGCCAGCGTGCGCGCCGCGCTCGTCGATCTGGCGGCGGACGGGCTGGTGGAGCGGATCCGCAACCGCGGGGCCCGGGTACGGACCGTCTCCGTGAGCGAGGCCGTCGAGATCTACGAGTGCCGCATGGTCCTCGAGGGCCTGTGCGCGGCCAAGGCCGCCGAACGGGTCACCGACGCGCAGATCGAGCAACTCTTCGCACTCGGCGACCAGTTGCGTGCCGCGGTCCAGGCGGGCGAACCCCTCAAGTACTCCGAGCTCAACCGCCAGCTCCACGACTTCGTCCGCGACATCTCCGGCCAGGACACCGCCGCCGAACTCCTCACCCGGCTCAACGCACAGATCGTCCGCCACCAGTTCCGGCTGGCCCTGCAGTCCGGCCGCCCCCAGGTCTCCCTGGGCGAACACCTCGCCCTCGTCGAGGCCATCGCCGACCGCGACCCCCAGCGCGCCGAGGCCGCCGCCCGCGGTCACGTGGCCAGCGTCATCGACGCCCTGCGCGCCATCGAGGGCCCGGGCCGCGCCTGACTCGTACTCGTACTCGCACTCCGGAGAACAAGGCGGCGACCGCGTCAAAGTCGCCGCCTCACTCGTGCGTCGCTGACTAGTTCTGGTACTCCTTGTCGGTGCCCGGCCCGCCGGACAGGAAGTCCTTGCCCGCACCGCCGTGCAGGACGTCGTTCCCGCTGTTGCCGTACAGCTTGTCGGCGCCCGTGCCGCCGTACAGGGTGTCGTTGCCCTTGCCGCCCTGGAGCAGGTCGCTGCCCGCGTTGCCGTACAGCTTGTCGTTGCCGTCGTCGCCGTACAGGGCGTTGCCGTAGTCGGTCTGCTCGGCGTTGGACTCGCTCACGCCGCCGTACAGGGTGTCGTTGCCCGCGCCGCCGTGGCAGGTGTAGCCGCAGTTCGTGAGGGTGTCGTTGCCCGGACCGCCGTACGCGCCCTCGCTGTAGACCCCGCCGCCTCCGGAGAGGTGGTCGTCGCCGCCCTGGCCGTAGAGGACGTCCGCGCCGTGGCCGGTCAGGGTGTCGTTGCCCGGGCCGCCGTAGATCCTCGCGTACCCGTTGTTGTTGGCATTGACCGTCGCGGTGTCGTCGCCGTCACCGAGGTCGACGATCAGGGAGTCGAGGTCGGACGCCTCGGAGTCGGGCTCCGTGACCGTGCAGACCGCCTTGGTGTCGTCGCCGCCGTCCGGACGGACACAGCCCGCGCCGAGGGAGATCTTGACGGTGTCGTCGAAGGTGTAGATGTAGTCGGCCAGCTGGGATGCCGGGTCGGTCGCGCCGAGCGCCCAGGAGATGGTCAGGTTGTTCTTCTGGCCTGCGGCCGCCGTGTAGTAGAGCTTTTGGCCGACGACGACCGCGGTCGCGCTCTTGGCGGTGGCGGCGTGTGCCGTCGGGGCGGTGACGGCTACGGCCACGGCGGCGGTGGCGAGCGCCAGCACTCCCGGCAGAGCGGTGATACGGCGACTGAACATGGTTCTCCTTGATGAGGCCCGAAGGGGCCCTAAGGGGCCCGATGAGGTCTGTGCGCGTGTCCGTGCGCGTGTGGTCATCTCCTTCGACCGCGGCTCCCAAGGGGTAGTTGTGGCTCTGATTGCACAACCTTTCGGGGTTCAGAGGGCGTTCACTTCTGATTGCTCTTCCCGCGATGCGGACACCTCCAGGTGTTGGCGGTAGCCCGAAAGCGACAGCGTCACGGCGACCGAGGCGGTCGCCATCACGGTCATCGCCGTCCCTGGAGAGGTCAGCTGAGCCACCGCTCCCGCCAGCGCCGCGCTCACCCCCTGCATCGTCAGCATGCCCGCGGAGTGCAGCCCCAGGGCGTGGCCGCTCAGTTCGTCCGGGGTCAGGGCCATCAGCCGTTCCTGCTGGATCAGACTCGCGCCGAAGCCCACGGAGGCGACCGCCACGGCCACCGCCGCCACGCCCACCCCCGGACGAAGGGCGAACAGCAGGTACGGGGCGGCCAGGAGCAGCAGGAAGGGGATGCCCAGGCGGCGACGGACCACCGGCGGGACGAAGCGGCCCGTCGTCACATCGCCGACGAACATGCCGAGCGCCGCGCTGGCGAAGAGCAGACCCGCCCGGTCCGGGGCGTACGACACGTACAAGGACTCGCAGCCGACGATCAGGCCGTTCGGAATCCACAGCAGCAGATACGTCGTGCGGCGCGCGGGCGAGGACCACAGCAGTCCGTTCGTGCGCCAGGTCCGCGCGATCGAGGGGCGGCCGCCGGCCCTCGGCGCCCGGCGGGACATGCCGAAACGTGCGACCAGGGCGGACGCCAGGTACAGGACCGCCGCGATCGCCAGGGTGCGCCTCGGCGAGAGCAGGGCCACCAGGACGCCGCCCGTCGCGTAACCCGTGATCTGCATGAGGCCGTTGACCATGTTGAAGACCGAACGGCCCAGCAGATAGCCGTCCTTGGACAGGATCTCGTTCAGCAGGCCCCACAGGACCCCGCCGCCGAGCGACGAGACCAGGCCGAGGAGGGCGATCAGGGCGAAGACCGCCCCGACCGGAAGACCGGGCACCGCCATCACCGCCGTACCGACCGCGAAGGACAGCGCGATGCCCGCCGTCGTCGCGCGCGGTGCCAGCCGGTCCGCCGCCGACAGCAGCGTGGTCGCGCCGACCACCTGCGCCAGCTGCGGGCCGAACATACTCACCGCGGACAGCAGGGGTGAGTCGGTCGCCTTGTAGACCAGCGTCCCGATGGCCAGACCGCCGATCGTCGAGGCCGCGGCCTTGAGCGCGGAAGTAAGGAAGAGGGGGGTGAACTCGGGGGTGCGGAAGAGGTCGGAGTAGCTGCGCATGCGCGGAGTCTCCGGGGCCGTACGAGAGGGTCGTTATTGTTTCGCGGGGAGGCGAAACCAACAGGGCAAGCACGGGCGAGGAGGGACGCGGATGGGCTGGTGGCAGGTCAACGCCGACACCCTCGCCAGCAGCCGCTTCGTACTGTCGCCGCTCGCCGAGACCTTCGCGAGCCTGAAGCTGCTGCAGACGGGGCCCGCCACCCACCCCGGTGAGCGGGCTTGGCTGCACGCCCACCTGCCCGCGTACCGGAGGCACCTCGCGGCCGATCCCGTCACCGCGCTGCTCATCCGCTCCGGGCTCGGGCGGGACTGGATCGCCGACTTCCTGACCCCCACCACGTACGGCGACGAGTCCTTCGAGGAGGAGGTCGCCCGGGTACGGGAGACGAAGCCGGCGGACGCGCACGCCCACCTCGCCGTCTCCCTCCGCGGCCCCCTGCCCGCCGAACTGGCCGACCGCGACGACCTGCCGCGGCGCGCCGCGGAGCTCCTCAGCTATGTCTGGGAGGAGTCCGTACGCCCCTACTGGGACCGGCGGCGGCGCATCCTGGAGGCCGATGTGGTCGCGCGGACCGCGCAGTTGAGCCAGGGCGGCTGGGCGGCGGCACTGGACGCGCTGCGGCCGGGGACGCGGTGGCTCGGCGGGAACCGGCTGCAGGTGAACCTCCACGAGTACCCGCCGCGCGAGATCTCCGGCGCCCAGCTCCTCTTCATACCCGTCACCCCCAAGGCCGGATGGGTGTCCTGGGATGAGCCGCACCGGTACGCCGTCGTCTACCCGTGCACGGGCGTCCTGGCCGACGTACGCGCCGCGCCGGTGCCCGAGAGCCTCGGCGCGCTTCTCGGCGCCGCCCGCGCCGGCGTCCTCGTCCTCCTCGACTCCCCCATGTCCACCAGCCAGCTGGTCGCCGTGACCGGGCAGGGGCTGGGCTCGGTCGGGCGGCATCTGAAGGTGCTGCTGGACGCGCGGCTCGTGCGGCGGCGGCGGGCGGGCCGGGCGGTGCTGTACTCGCGGACGGCGGCCGGTGAGGTACTCGTCACAGCCCAGCGCGACTCACGCGGCTGATACGGCTGACGCGACTCACGCGGCTGTCAGACAGCTGACGGGCGGCTGACAGGAATGTCGGGTAGCGGAGTTAGCATCCGCTTATGACTACTGACAACTCTGTGCTTGACGTCGAAATCGGGGCCCTCCAGGGTGGTTCCGCCGATCTCGGGCAGTACCGCGGCAAAACCGTGCTCGTCGTGAACGTGGCCTCCAAGTGCGGGCTGACCCCGCAGTACGCGGGCCTGGAGCGACTGCAGGAGCGGTACGCCGACCAGGGCTTCACCGTGCTCGGTGTGCCCTGCAACCAGTTCCTGGGGCAGGAGCCCGGCACCTCCGAGGAGATCGCCGAGTTCTGCTCCGCGACGTACGGCGTGACCTTCCCGATGACCGAGAAGGTCGAGGTGAACGGGGACGCACGGCACGAGCTGTACCGGCGGCTGGTGAACACCGCCGACGCCGAGGGCCACAGCGGCGACATCCGCTGGAACTTCGAGAAGTTCCTGATCGGACCGGCGGGAGACGTGCTGGCACGGTTCTCGCCGAAGACCGAGCCGGAGTCGGCGGAGATCGTGACGGCGCTGGAGAAGGCGCTCGCATAGCGCCGACCTTTCCCTCGGCTGGTTATCCCTCGACTGGTTGTCCCTCGGCGGGTTGTCCCTCGGCTGATTGACCTTGCCCCTGGGGCAGGGACCAGCCTCCTTTCTCGCCGGGCGGAAGGCGTCCGGCGACGGAGGATGGGCTCGTGCATCAGGAACTGCTCACCATCGGCGCGTTCGCCGCCCGCGCGCGGCTCTCGCCGAAGGCACTTCGGCTGTACGACCGGCTCGGACTGCTCGCCCCCGCGTACGTCGACGAGGTCAGCGGCTACCGCCACTACCGCGCCGACCAGGTCGACCGCGCCCGCACGGTCGCGCTGCTGCGGCAGCTCGACATGCCGCTCGCGCGGATCGCCGAGGTGGTGGAGGCGGACGGAGCGCAGGCGGCTGCGCTCCTCACCTCCTACTGGGCGGCTGCCGAGTCCCGGTTCGCTTCCCAGCGGACGCTCGCCGAGTACCTCCGTGGACGGCTGTCGGGAAGGAGTTCCGAAATGTACGGGAAGTTCGTGGTCGAGACGGTGGACGTACCGGAGCGGGTGGTGCTGACGGAGAAGCGGCACACGCTGGCGGACGAGCTGCCGATCTGGATTCCGGCCTCGCTGGGCCGGCTGGAGGACGGAGCCCGGGAGTGCGGAGGGGTGACCGGCGCCCCCTTCGTCGTCTACTACGCCGAGGTCAGCATGGAGAGCGACGGCCCCGCCGAGTCGTGTGTACCCGTCGCGGACGGGGAGGCCGCCCGGGTGTGGGCCGAGAAGCGGGGGCGGGCGTCCGGGATCGAGGTCCGCGTCGAGCCGGCCCACCGCCTCGCCTACGCCCGGATCACCAAGGCGCAGGTCGCCCATCCGCAGATCCACGCCGCGTTCGAGGCCGTCGAGGCGTGGATCGCCGAACAGGGGCTCTCGTACGACGGTCCCTGCCGCGAGGTGTACTTCGCCGACTGGGATGCGGCGGGGCCTGAGGACCCGGTGTGCGACGTGGCGTTCCCGGTGAGCTGAGCCCCCCGGGGGGGCGCGGACGCCGGCTTCCTCGCCCCCGCCGCCGCTGCAACGGGATTCCGCCCCCAGGCCCCCGACGCTGTTGGCGCATCCGCTGCGGCCGGGTAGGCGGCCGCGGGAATGTGACACTCGCCGCGCAAGTGTCACATTCTCCGGGCCACACCCCCATGGCCCCGGGGCACCGGCCGGACCGCCCACCACGCCGACCGGGATGCGCCGACAGCGCCCCAGACCCCCGGTGGGTCCTTTGGCTTCGGGTGAGTGGGGGCTGATCGCGCGGTTTCCCTCACCCTTGAAGACCCGGGGCGAGGGAAGCCGGGTCAGCGGAGTTCATCGGGGCAGGGGGTTCCCCGGGGGAGTTGGTACGGGGCCGCCAGGCGGTACGTGCCGGGGGCCGGGGCCAGGAGTTCTGTCCACTTGTCGCCGGAGGCGTTCTCCGGGGTCTCCATGACGCAGCCGTTGAGGTTCTTGTACGTCTTCGGAGTCCCGTCCGCCCGGTGCTTCGACTTCTCGGTCTCCTGCGGCGGCTTCACGCTCTTCCCCTTGGCGTCGACGAGACCTAGCCACGGGGAGTACGGGATACGGATCAGGACACGGCCCGCCTTCTTCACCTCGATGGTCAGCTCGCCCTGTTCGGCACGGTCGACGACCGCGGGCGGATCGGCCAGCGGGGTGGGGTCCGTGACCGCGAACAGCTGCCAGTTCGCGTCGCCCCAGATCTGGCGGAGATACGGCATGCCACGCTGCACCAGCTTGCGTTCGCGTTCGCCGCCGTCCCCGTCCGGTTCCCCCTTCGGCAGCACCACGTAGTGGACGGCCCAGCGCTGCAGCCACTCGTGATAGTTCGCCGAGTTGAGGGTGTCGTCGTAGAAGAGCGGGTTGCGCTCCATGTCGGCCTGCCGGTTCCAGCCCCGGGCGAGGTTCACATACGGGGCGAGCGCGGACGCCTCGCGGTGCGAGCGGGCGGGGACCACTTCCACGCGGCCCTTCTCGGCGCCCACCACCTGGAGCTGGTTCACCAGCGGGGCCAGCTCCCGCGCCCAGGACGCCGCCGGAGTCGTATGCACGATGTCGTCGACCGACTTGAAGCCGATCCACCCGACGAACCCGGCGAGGGCGACGACGGTGACGTACCACTTCCGCGACTTCGGCACGGTGAAGGGGAGCGCGGCGAGGAGCACCACGCCCGTGAACAGCATCGCCAGGCGTGAGATGTTGGAGCCGATCTGCGAGCTGATCAGCCAGACGAGGAGTACGGCGAGGCCGTACACGGCCGCCGTGATCCGGACCGTCTTCCACGCCTTGGGCACGAGCGCGAAGACCAGCCCGGAGGAGAGCAGCGGCAGCGAGGCCGAGCCGAAGGACATCGGCTGGGTGCCCGAGAAGGGGAACAGCCAGGCCGACAGCGCGACGACGATCGTCGGCGCGATACCGAGCGCGTACGCGCCGGGGCGCCGCTTCTGGAGGAAGAGGGCCACCGCGAGCAGACCGACGAACAGTCCGGCCACCGGCGACCCGGCGGTGGCGAGCGCGGCGAGCGACGCCGCGCACAGGGCCTTCGCCCAGCGTTTGTGGCGCCAGCGGTAGGGCCAGCAGAAGACCACGGCGGCCGCCCCGAGCCCGAAGGCCATGCCGAGGCCGTACGTCACCCGCCCCGACACCGCGTTGCACAAGAGCGCGAAAACACCCGCGAGGGCCGGCCACAGCGGCTCGCGCACCGCCCGGCTGCGGATCAGGATCATCGTGATCAGGCCCGCCGAGATCGTCCCGGCGATCATCATCGTCGTACGGACGCCGAGGACCGACATCAGATACGGCGACACCACGCTGTAGGACACCGGGTGCATACCGCCGTACCAGGCGAGGTTGTACGCCGAGTCCGGGTGCCGTCCGACGAACTCCGCCCACGCGTCCTGCGCCGCGAGGTCCCCACCACTGTTCGCGAACGTGAAGAACCAGATGATGTGCAGGACGCCGGCCAGAACAGTGACGAAGGCGACGGGGTGCCGGAGGGCGAAACGCTTCAGACGGGCACCGCGCGCCGTTCCGCGCGCCATGGACTCCTGGGACTCGTCGCCCGCGGATCTGCCACCCGTGGGTTTGTCGCCCATGGGTTTGTCGCCCATGGGTTTGTCGCCCTTGAGGCCGTCGAGGGCGCGTGCGGGCAGCCGTATTCGTGAGCCCGGTCCAGGATCTGGTCCAGGGCCCGGATCGGCGTCGTCGGCGTGTGTCGGCTCCGCTGTCGCCACTGCAAGGCTCCCGTGTCCCGTTTTCTCGTGCTCGGCCGGGACCCGCGGCCCGCGACCTGCCCCGATCTCGCGACGCTAGCACGCGCCCCGCCGGGGAGCGCCCGGGTGGGGCGCCCCCGACAGGGCGCGGGGCGTTCGCGCCGCGCTCACAGCGCGTTCGCGTGGCGTTCGGGGCGCTACCGGCGTACGAGGGATACGCCACCCGCCGTAAGTGCGCCCCCTCGTACGCCTGCACGCCCTTACGGCGCTCTTACTTCACTCTTACGTACGTCCGCTCAGCTCAGCTCACGCGGGTCAGCTTGGCGCCGAAGCCCGGCTCGACGAGGTCCTTCTGGAGCTCGACGGGAACCTGTACGGCGCTGCTGCTGCCGCCGTCGCCCACGGTGAGCGTGCCCACCTTGGTGCCGGCCGTCGCCGAGTGCGGCAGCTCCGCGGAGACGAAGGACAGTTTCACCTTGAGCCCGGCCCAGCCGACCGCCGTGACGTCCTTGGTGATCACGACCGGCGTACGGCCGCCGAGCCCGTCGTCCACGTACCCGACGACATCGCCCTTCTTCAGGATCGTCGCGGACTTCAGCGAAGCCTGCGCGGCGCGGATCAGCTTGTCGGCCGCGGACAGGGCGCCGCTGAGGATGGTGTTGTCGGAGCCGCCGGGGCCCTGGCTGATCACCGCGCCAACGATGGTCCTGATCTCGCCGCCGACCTCCTTGGTCGCCGCGAAGACGAGGTTGCCGCCGGCCGCGGTGGTGGTGCCGGTCTTGATCCCGATGACGTTGTTGGAGCCGACGAGGTGGTTCCAGTTGCTGTGCTTGGTGCCCTTGTAGTCGGTGTACTCCATCATCCGGGCGACCTCGCGGAAGGCAGCGTCCTTCATCGCGGCCTTCGCCAGCTTCACCTGGTCCGCGGCCGTGCTCACGGTCGTCTTCGTCAGGCCGGACGGGTCGGTGTACGTCGTGTTCTTCATCCCGAGGTCCTTGGCGGCGGCGTTCATCTTGGCGACGAAGGCCGTCTCGGAACCGGCGTCCCAACGGGCCAGCAACCGGGCCACGTTGTTCGCGGACGCGATCAGGACGCCCTCCAGGGCCTCCTTCTGCGTGATGGTGTCACCCGCGTGCACCTTGACCGTCGACTCGTCGCCCGCGACCGACTGGTCCTCGGCCTTCTGGTCCACCTTGATCTTCGCGCCGTCGCCGGACTTGATCGGGTGGTCGCGCAGGATCAGGTACGCCGTCATCACCTTGGCGACGCTCGCGATCGGCGCCGCCTTCTGCGCGCCGGACGTGCCGTAGGAACCGATGCCCTGGACGTCGAGCGCGCCCTGCCCCGCGGACGGCCACGGGATGGAGGCGTCGCCGCCTTCGAAGGTGTACGTCGAGTCGGCGGTGAGGTCGAGCTTGGGGGCGGGCAGCGGGCGCAGCGACTGTACGACCGCGAAGATGATCGCGAGCAGCGCGACCAGCGGGGTCCAGATCTTCACCCGGCGCGCGATCGTCCGCACCGGGGTCTGCGCGGGCGGCGGCGTGTTCGTCAGCTCGGCCAGGAGGTCCAGCGGTGGCTTCGGCGGAAGGGGCTGCTGGGTGGTGCGCTCGGGGCCGACCTGGGGGAGAGCGGCGGTGGCATCGGCCGGTGCCGTGCCGGAGGTTGCGGTGGTCTTCGGCTTGGGAGCCGGCTTCGGCTTCGCCGCGGGTTCGTCGAGGGGCTTGAGGGCGACGAATTTGCTGGTGCGTTCGGCTGCGGACTCGGACTTCTTGTCCGCGGTGTCCTTGTCCGCGGGCTTGTTATCCGCGGGCGACTTGGCGTCGGCAGGCTTGGCACCGCCCAGCTTGAGCATGGTGGTGGGCTGGTCCACCGCCGGGCGCCGGGGCGCCTTGAAGACGGCGGTGGGCTGGTCGACAGGGTGCGGCTTGTCGGCGTCGGCGTCGTCGTCGTCGTCCAGGGAATCCTTGGTGCCCTTGGGATCCGTGGAGTCCTTGGAGGTCGCTGAACCCTCGGAGCCCTCGGAGCCCTCGGAGCCCTCGGAGCCCTCGGAAGCGTCCCCTTGGGAGTCCTTCCGGGCGCCCTTCGAGGAGTCCTTCGGAGTGGGCTCGGAGTCGGAGTCGGCCGCCTTCGGCTCGTCGGCGGTATTCGTCTCGGCGTCCGCCTCGGGGTCGGCACCCGACTCCGACTCAGCGTCCGGCTTCGGCTCTGCATCCGTCTCGGGCCCGACGTCCGACTTCGACTCGACGTCCGACTTCGGCTCAACGTCAGACTTCGACTCTGCATCCGACTTCGGCTCAACGTCCGACTTCGACTCTGCATCCGTCTCGGACTCGACGTCCGTCTCGGACTCGACGTCCGACTTCGACTCGACCTCCGACTTCGACTCGACGTCGGCATCGGCGTCGTCCGCCACCGCGCTCTCGGCTTCAGCCTCAGCCTCGTCATCGTCATCGTCATCGGCATCGGACGCGGCCTCGGACGGGGCCTCGGACGGGGCCTCGGTGTCAGACCCAGACTCCGAAGCCGACGCCCCGTCAGCCGCCCCGTCCTCAGCCGCCGTACCCGCATCCTCGGCGTCCTCGGCGCCCTCCGCGTCCTCCGCGCCCTCGGCGTCCTCCGTGGCGCTCCCAGAGCCTTCCGGAACCTCCGGCTCCTCCTGGGCCTTCTCCTGGGCCGCGTCCTGGGACTTCCCCTCGGGGTCCCGGTCCTCGTCTTCGTCCTCGCCCGTCCCCGCCACCCAGGCGGCCACCGCCGCCCGCAGTCGCGCATCCCCGCCGGAGCCGTTGGTCCCCGACCCGTCGGAGCCATTCGTGCCGGACCCGGTCGCGGCCTTCTCTCCGGACCCGGCGGAACCTTCCGCCACCGCCCGCGTCGAGAACACGGCCGTCGCCTGATCCACCCGCACCGTGGCGGCCCGTTCACGGGCCACCGCCAGACGGGGATCGGCCGTCGCGGCCGCGGCGGCCCGGTTCGGGCCCGGAACCGCGGCCGGGGTCCCCGACGTCGCTTCTACCGACGACGCCGACGACTCGTGCTGCTTCGACCTGTCGGGGGACTCGCCCGCCACCGATGCCTCCTCCGTGCGCCAACCACCGGGCGCCCAACGAACCGTGAAACCCTTGACCCGCCGCCCGGACATCGCTGTCCGAACCATGTACCAGTGTCCTGTGTGCGGGCTTAACCCCTGCGGTAGACGAGAACGACATACCTGCCGGTTCCATCACGAACCGGTCAGGCACTCTCGACAGACCAATGTGAGAGGGGTCACCCTGTCATTCATCCACGCGGGGAGGCATGGATGGGCAGGAGCCGCAGAACACTTCCGGAAGAGCTTCTGCTGCTGGCGCTGGACCCGACCACGGGTACCACCGCACAGCCGCAGTCGCTCGACCTCGGTCTGGCCGGAGCACAGCTAGTAGAGCTGGCGCTGGCCGGACGGATAGCCCCAGACGGGGATCGTATCGCCGTGGTGCAGCCGCGGCCGACTGGAGATCCAACACTGGACTGTGCGTTGGAACTGCTTCGCCGACGCGGAGCACCCGTACGCGCGGTCAACTGGATTGGCGGACCCCGACTGGGACTTCGCCAGACCTACCTCTCGCATCTGGAGAGGTGCGGCATGGTCCATGCCGTGGCCGGCCAGATGTGCGGGGTGCTTCCGACGACTCGCTACCAAGCGACGGACACGGAGATCAGCCGGGAGATCAGGTCCCGGCTGGACAGCGCGATCCGCACCGGCGTACCGCCGGACCCGCGGACCGCGGCGCTCGCCGCGCTGGCCCATGCGGTCGGTCTCGGCAAGCACCTGTACCCGGGCAATGAGGGACGCTCGTCCCGCTCCCGGCTACGGGACCTGATCAGGCATGACCCGATGGGCGGCCTCGTGGCCCACGCGGTCATGGACGTGCAGAACGGTGTGGCCGCACAGCCACGCCGCAGCCCGGCACCGGCAGGCCGTCCGGCCACCGCCGGAGTCAGGTCCGCACCGGAACCCGCCCGCGGTGTTCCGATGCAGTCGCACCACAGTTCCATGGCGCGCGCCGTGGTCCACTGAGCCGCAGCCCCAGGGCGCCACCGGCACCGTACGCACCACCAACGCACCACCCTCAGTACCAGCACCACGAGCACCACAAGTGCCATACACCGCAGTACCAGCACCGCCGGCACGACCTCAGCGCCGCACCGCAGTCCCCAAGACCCGGTTCGGGAGCCGCTGGCTCGCGCGGGGCGGTGGGGCCGTACGTCCGGACGACGACACGGCTCCACCGCCCCGCGCGGCCGCATCTGCGGGCGCCGCGCATATGCGCGCGGTCCAGGCGGAGGTGACGTATGCGTACGCGATCCGCGCAACCCGCCCGCCGACGCTCCGAACTGGCGCGTACCCAGCGCATATCCGCCGTTTTCCAGCGGTAGAACGCACCTTGGTGGCAGTCTGCTCAACAGCAGATACGCAAAGTAGAGGCCCGCAGCCGGAGGTGCACGTCCCGTGGCGTCCAATGTCAATCCCACCGTCCGGCGGCGTCGGCTGGGCCAGGAGCTGCGTCGGCTCCGTGAGCTCAAGGGCATGACGGCCGAAGAGGTCGCCGAGCGGCTGCTGGTCTCACAGTCGAAGATCAGCCGGCTGGAGAACGGCCGGCGCAGCATCAGCCAGCGCGACGTCCGCGATCTGTGCGGGGTCTACGAGGTCGAGGACCACCGGATCGTCGACTCCCTGATGCAGATGGCCAAGGACTCGCGCCAGCAGGGCTGGTGGCACTCCTTCGGCGACATCCCGTACAGCGTCTACATCGGGCTGGAAACCGACGCGGCCTCACTGAGGGCCTTCGAGCCGCAGATCGTCCCGGGTCTGCTGCAGACCCGCCCCTACGCCGAGGCGCTCATCCAGGGGGCACTGCCCGAGACCTCGACAGCCGACATCGAGAAACGCGTCCAGGTGCGGCTGCGCCGGCAGGAACGTGTCTCCACCGAGGACAACCCGCTTCGCCTGTGGGCCGTCCTGGACGAGGCCGCCCTGCATCGCGTCGTGGGAAATCGCCAGGTGATGCGCGAGCAACTGGAGCACCTGGTCGAGATCTCCCAACTCCCCCACATCACCGTGCAGGTGCTGCCGTACGAGGTGGGGGCGCACCCCGGCCTGAACGGTCAGTACGCGATCCTCGAGTTCCCCGACGCGGCTGATTCGAGCGTCGTCTACATCGAGGGCGTCACCAGCGACCTCTACCTGGAAAAGGCCGCGGATGTCCAGAAGTACAGCGTGATGTACGAACATCTCCGGGCCCAGGCCCTGAATGTGGATCAATCGCGCCAATTCATCTCGGACGCCGCGAAAGAGTACGCGCGCTGACGGTCAAAAGCCCGTCCCGCACCCGAAGGTGCGGGAAGATACACCGCCACCGCACCAGAACGGAAGACCCAGTGGAATATGCCATCCGGTCGAGTGAATCACCGCTTCAGGCCGGGATGTTGGCGAGTAGCGTCGATCACGCCATCGAGCAACAACGTTGGCGCAAACCGCACCGCGAGTTCCGGAACGAACCCGTAGTGCGGTGACAGCAACTCAACAACTGGTCACCGGAGCAAAAATGGCAATTCTGCAGGGCATCACGGAAACGTGGACGAAGTCTTCGTACTCGGCCGGAAACGGCGCGTGCGTCGAGGTCAGGTCCGCCCTTCCGTCCGCGTTGGCCGTGCGGGACTCCAAGGTCCCCGCGGGCCCCACCCTGGCGTTCCCCGCGGACTCATGGAACGCGTTCGTGGCAGAGGTGGGCCGAGGGGCTTTCGACCCCTCCTGACACATGATCACTCACAACTTCATACGCACCACCGATAGAGCCCTCTCGACTGGCCCGCCGTCCCGGCCGAGGGGGCTCAGCCGTGGAGTCCTCACCCCCGTACCCTCAGCGGAGCTTGTCGACGTACTGGTCCGTCCCCGGCACCGTCGGGACAAACGGTGCCACCAACTCGACCACCCCCAGACCCGCTTCGGAGGCAGCGGCGTCCAGGCCCGTGAAGTGCCCTTCCCAGCACTCCCGTGGATCCGCCTCCAGGAACCACAGCAGGGTCAGCCGGGTGTCGACCCCCTCGACCTGTTTGACGTACGTCATACGGTCGCCGGGGAGCGGGGTCGGGCGGAAGATCGTGACCATCGCGGCCGGGGAGCCCGCCAGCCGCTTGGGAAGGTGTCGCGACCTCAGCCGCTCCAGCAACTCGGCCCGCCGTTCGGCGGACTCGGCGTCGATAACCTCGAGGACCAGCCCGGCATACGGGTGGTCGAGGGCGTGGAAGTCACGCGGCCCGGCGGCCCCGTCGCGGTACACCGTGGCCTCGTGATCCTGGAAGGCCGTGAAGACATGGGTCCGGTCCTGGTACACCCGGCCGTCGCGATTCAGCCGTTTGTTGATGCCGACGGTCCACCTCATGTGGTCGTCGTAGCGGCCCTCGGTGACCCAGTACGTCGAGAGGTAGCACCCGGCGGTGACCGGCTGGGCGATCGCCGACTTCTCCGGGTAGCGCAGGAGTTGGAGGTCGCGGGTGGCCACCCAGCGTCGCCCCGCGTACATCCAGGGCATGGCCATCGCTCCCGCGATGAAGTGATCATCCTCGTACCAGCGGTTGTACGCGTACTCGTGGCCCGGGTGCGGCTCGACCATGGTGATCAGGGCGTGGCCCGGGTGGACGCCGTACGGGCCGAGGGCGGCCAGTTCCGCGTACACCTCGCTACGGGTCTCCTCCGACATGACGATCCCCTTCCTCGCTCTTCCTTCCTCCGCCGGACGCCCATACTCTGACGCCCCGTCAGGCAATGCGCCAGAGCCGGGGAGGCCGCAGATGTCACTGCTCGCGGGGAAGACCGTCGTCGTCTCGGGGGTCGGGGCCGGGCTCGGCCATCAGGTCGCGGCGGCCGTCGTGCGCGACGGGGGCAACGCGGTGCTGGGGGCACGCACGGAGGCGAATCTCGCCAAATCCGCGGCCGAGCTGGACCCCGACGGCGCGCACACGGCGTACCGGGCGACGGACATCACGGACGAGGGGCAGTGCGAGGCGCTGGCGGGACTCGCGAAGGAGCGGTTCGGGCGGATCGACGCCGTTGTCCATGTGGCGGCCTGGGACAGTTATTTCGGCGGTCTGGAGGATGCGGATTTCGTCACCTGGCAGTCGGTCATCGACGTGAATCTGCTGGGCACCCTGCGGATGACCCGCGCCTGCCTGCCCGCGCTGAAGGTGTGCGGCGGCTCGGTCGTCATCATCGGGACGCAGTCCTCGGTGGCCGCGCCGAGCCAGGTGCGGCAGGCGGCGTACGCGGCGTCCAAGGGTGCGCTGACGAGTGCGATGTACTCGCTGGCGAGGGAGCTGGGCCCGCATCGCATCCGCGTGAACACCGTGCTGCCCGGCTGGATGTGGGGTCCGCCGGTCGAGGCGTACGTCCAGTTCACGGCGCACACCGAGGGCGTACCGGAGGCGGACGTCCTGAAGCGGCTCACCGAGCGGATGGCCCTGCCCGAACTGGCCACGGACGGGGATGTGGCGGACGCCGCGGTGTTCCTGGCGTCCGACCGGGCACGGGCGATCACCGGGCAGTCGCTGCTCGTGAACGCCGGCGAACTCATGCGGTAACCGTGGGGATCGCGCTCCCTTCTCGGCCGTACGGGACCCGCATCCCGTACGCCCGTGCCTTGATCCCGTACGCCCGTGACTTGTCGGTGCCATGCTGACGAAGTGCCCGCTCATGGTGTGGTCCACGTCACGAACACGACAACAGCCGTACGGGTAAAGTGGAGGCAAAATCGTTCTGCTTTCTGATCTGCGTTCATATGCATGACCACGAAGGTCTTGACCGTTCCGTCTGAACGGCGGTTCAATCCCCGAAGTCCCCGCTCCCGCACGGGGGCGCCGCCCATGTGCGTACTGGCGAAGTGCCGTCCGGTATCTGCAGGTTCACAAGGCGGACCCCTGGAGGGGGCACATGAACGGCTTCGACTGGGCCGTCCTGGTCGCGTACTTCGGCGTCATGACCGCGATCGGCTTCTGGTCCCACAAGCGTGTGGACGACGTCAGCGACTTCTTCACCGCGGGCGGCAAGATGCCGTGGTGGCTGTCCGGCATCTCGCACCACATGTCGGGCTACAGCGCGGTGATGTTCACCGGGTACGCCGGCATCGCGTACACGTACGGCATCACGTCGTACGTCACCTGGGCGCTGCCGATCGCCATCGGCGTGCTCCTCGGCGCCAAGCTCTTCGCACCGAGGCTCAACCGGCTCCGTTCCCGGCTGCACGTGGCCTCGCCGCTCGAATACCTCAAGGACCGCTACAACGTGCCGACGCAGCAGGCGCTCGCCTGGTCCGGCATCCTGCTGAAGATCGTGGACGTCGGCGCGAAGTGGGCGGCCATCGCCACCCTGCTGAGCGTCTTCACCGGGGTCACGATCACCCAGGGCATCCTCATCACGGGCAGCATCACGGCGGTGTACTGCACGATCGGCGGGCTGTGGGCGGACGCGCTCACCGAACTCGGCCAGTTCGTGATCCAGTTGCTGGCCGGACTCTCGATGCTGATCATCGTGCTGAACAAGATCTCCGATCAGGGCGGCCTGTCCAAGGCTCTCGATTCGCCGAAGCTGCACGGTCACGCGAACGGATTCGCGGGCCCGTACCTCACCGTCTTCTTCATCGCCTATCTCTTCATCAAGCTGTTCGAGTACAACGGCGGCATGTGGAACCAGGCCCAGCGCTACATGGCGACGGGCAGTGCCAAGGAGGCCACGCGCTCGGCCTTCCTGTCCGCGTCCCTCTGGTTCGTGTGGCCGGTGATCCTCTTCATCCCGATGTGGCTGTCGCCGCTGCTCGTCACCGCGAAGAAGCCGGACGGCTCGGACGCGTACGGCCTGATGACCGAACAGCTCCTCCCCCACGGGCTGTTGGGCCTGGTCGTCGTCGGATTCTTCTCCCACACGATGGCCATGTGCTCCTCGGACGCGAACGCGATCGCCGCCGTGTTCACGAGGGACGTGGTCCCGGTCCTCTCCAAGGCCGCGCGCACCTGGGACACCCGAATGGCGCTCATCGCGGGCCGCGTCACGACCGTCGCCTTCCTCGGCTTCTCCATGGCGGTGGCGACGCAGGTCAACTCCCCCACCTTCAAGGACATCATCACGGTGGTCATCAAGTGGGTGGCGGGACTCATGGGCCCGATCGCGATCCCGTTCATCCTGGGCCTGCTCCGTCCGTTCCGTAAGTCCGGCCCGACGGCGGCCCTCACCAGCTGGGCCTGCGGCCTGCTCGCGTTCTTCTTCGTCAACTACAACCTGGACTTCTCCCAGCGCACGGACGTGAAGCTGGAGTACCAGGTCTCCGTCCCGATGGCCATCTCCCTCGTCCTGTACATCCTCATCGGCTTCCTGAAGCCCGAGGACACACCGGAGCGGGACGCGATCATCGAGAAGATCAACACGGATGACGACGGTTCGACGGCCGCGACGGTGCCCGCCCAGGCGGACGACGCGTCCACCAGCCCGACGGGCGTCTGATCCCTCGTCCCTCGTCCCTCGTCCCTCGTCCATCTGCGGGAGCGCGATCTATTGAGGGTCTGGGGGCGAGAGAAGTCCTCAGGCCCGCGGATAACGGGCCAGCCAGCCCGGCGAGGACCCACCCGGCCCGTGCAGGGCCGGACCCTGCGTCATCTCCATGGCGAAGTCGTCCGCCAGAACCAGCATCGTGGGACGGCCCTCCAGCTCGGCCAGCCAGGCCGGCGGGAGGGCCGTCTCGCCGTGCAGGGCCCCCAACAACCCTCCGGTGAGCGCACCGGCCGCCCCGGAGGGCCCACTCTGGTTCACCGCGAGGCACAACCCGTGCCGGATGTCCTCCCCCACCAGCGCGCAGTACACGGCGACCGCGAGCAGCCCCTCCGCCGTACCGTCCCCGGCGAGCTCCTCGACCCGCCCCGGCGTCGGCATCCCCTGCCGTACGGCCCCCAGCGCATGCTGGAGGGCGTCCGTGACGGGCCGGTGCCCCGGACGCGCGGCGAGGATCGCCAGCGCCCGCTGCACGGCCCCGTCGAGGCTCTCCCCGCGGGCCAGCGCGTGCACGATGACGGCGTACGCGCCCGCCGAGAGGTACGCCGTGGGGTGCCCGTGCGTCTGCGCGGCGCACTCGACGGCGAGCTGCACCACGAGCTGCGGCTCCCAGCCGACGAGCAGCCCGAAGGGCGCGGAGCGGGCCACGGCCTCGGGGCCGACCTCGCCGGGGTTCTTGGGCGCGTCCAGCGTGCCCATGATGTCGTCGCCGAAGCCGACCAGACAGGAGCGGGCCGGGTCGCGACGGGCGTACAGCCACTCCTCGCGGGCCAGCCAGCCGTCCTCCTTGCGGCGCTCGTCCGGGCCCCAGTCGCTCTGGGTGGCCGCCCAGCGCCGGTACGCCCGGTGGAGATCGGTCGGCGGATGCCAGGCGCCGGTGTCACGGCGCACCTGAGCGCGTATCAGACCGTCAAGAGTGAACAGCGTGAGCTGGGTGAGATGGGTGATGGAGCCGCGCCGACCGTGCCCGAACGCGAGATCGACGAGCCCCTCCACGCCGTACGCCTCCCGGATCAGCTCCAGGGTGAGCCCGTCGAGCGGCGCCCCCAGGGCATCCCCCACGGCCGCGCCCAGCAAGGTCCCGCGCACCCGGCTACGGAAGTCCTGCTGCTCCGCACGGCCCCAGACGGCACCGGCTGTCGCACCCACCGAGACCTCCCCAGGCACCGTCCGCACGTCCGACAGCTCAGCACTGTAATCGACCGGGAACGGTCCGTTCAGGGGCACGATCGGTATACGAGTGTGGGTCGAATGAACCCGCCCGGTCAGGTTGCGACGGCTCCCTCGGCGATGTGGCCTTGGTGAGGGCCTGGATCCACTCGGTCCCCCGGTCCGGCCGATGGTCAGCCGTACCAGGTGGCGCGGTACGGACAGGAAGCTGATGAAGCCGCGCCCACCACGGAGTTCGTCAGTTCGGTCCGCCGCTGAGGCGGGCGCGCAGGGCGCCGGCCCACTCGTAGGAAGGGCGGAGCTCCAGCGCGCGGTCCAGGGCGGCGAGTGCCTCCTCACGGCGGCCCAGGTCGGCCAGCGCCGCGCCCCGGCTGGCGTGGGCCGAGGCGTACTCGGGATCGATGGTGAGCGCCTCGTCGTAGTCGGCGAGGGCTTCCTCGTGGCGGCCGGCCGCTCGGAGGGCGTCGCCACGTTCGCAGTGGCCCCAGCCCCAGTCGGGCCAGAGGGCGAGGGCCCGGTCGAGGTCGGCCAACTGGCGGTCGTGTTCGGCCAGTCCACGCCAGGCCCGGGCCCGGCGGCCCAGTGCCCAGGCGTAGTCCGGCTTGAGGTCGAGCGCGCGGCCGAAGTCGGCGAGGGCCGCATCGGGGTCTCCGGCGCGCTCGTGGGTGGCGCCTCGGGAGGCCCAGGCGAAGGCGTTGGCCGGGTCGCGTCGAATGCCTTCGCTCAGGTCCCGGACCGCCTCGCCGTCATGGCGCAGGAGGCGGTGGTGCTCGCCGCGCAGGACGATGTTGTCGGGGTTGTCCGGCTCCAGCTCCACCACGCGCTCGACGTCGGCGAGTGCGCCCTCGTGGTCGCCCAGGCCGCCGCGGGTCAGGGCCCGCCCTCGGTGGGCCCGCACCAGGTACGGGTCCAGGGCGAGGGCGCGGCCGTACTCCTCCAGGGCACGCTCGTAGGCGCCGTCCCGCGCGAGAAAGTCGGCCAGCTCCGCCCGCGCCCGCGCCCGCCAGGGCTCGTCGCCCCGTGCCCGCCCCAGCAGGAACCGGAGCACCTCGGGCTTGCCTCCCTCGTCGAGCACCCGCGTCAGGTCGCTTCCGCAGGCCCGCACGGCCTGGGCGTCCGCGTCCTGTCCCGCGTCGGCCAGCAGCCGCATCCAGCGCCTCACCAGGTCGTCCGCCTGACCACAGGCATCCACGACGTCGGTGAGGACGGCGGGAAGCGCGGAGCGGGGTGCGGCGCACAGCAGGTGGTACGACTCCGCGAGCCGCAGCTCCCGCCAGTCCTCGTCGGCCCACTCGTAGCCGTCCTCCAGCCTGGCCTCGGTCTCCTCCCGCCACCCGGCGAAGGCCGCCGCGAGCTGCTCGTGCCGCTCGGCCCACCGCCTGGGCGAGCCCTTGCGCTGGAGGCGCAGCATCGGGGCCCGTACGACGTCGTGGTACTGCATCCGGTCGCCGCGTTCGTCGACGAACGGTCGTTCCCGCAACCAGCCGTAAAGGGCGTCGAGTTCGGTGTCCGTACCGTCCACCACCGCCCGGAACACGTCCGCGTCCAGGCGCCGCGGCAGCGCACACGCCAGAGCGACCGCGCGCCGCACCGGGTCCGGCTCCCACTTCAGGAACCGCTCCACCGCCGTCGTGCTCGGGTCTCCCACGTCGTCCGGATCGGCCGGCCGGGTCTCCGCGAGGGTCGACACCAGCACCGGCAGCCCGCCCGTGAGCCGCAGCACCTCGTCGACAACCGGCTCGGCCACCACCCCCTTGCCGGCGAGCAGCCCCCGTGCCTCCGCCTCCGTGAACGGCCCGAGCGGCACGTCCGTCATGAAGTCCGCGAAGCCGCCCCAGCGGGCGGTGTCGAAGGGCCGTTGACCGGAGGTGACGATGATGACGTCGGCGGACAGAGTGCCGTAACGGTCGGTGGTGATCACCTCGTGCAGCCAGCCGTCGAGGAACGGCCCGGTGCGTTCGTAGGTGTCGAAGAACAGGACGATCCAGGGCGCCGTCGACGCCGCCTCCGACAACTCGCCCAGCAGCACCGGCGTCAGCACCCGTTCGGGTGTCAGGACCAGCTGCACGTCCTCTTGGCTGCGGAAGCGCGCGCTGAGACTCGCCCGCAACCTGTCTGCACCCTGGGCGAGTTGGCCCGCGTCCAGGGCGCCCGCGAAGGCGCCCACGCCCGGCACCATGCCAAGTCCGACCAGTCCGGCGCGTGCCACCACCAGACCGGCCGCCGAGGGCTCACCGGGTTCGGCGTCGACCAAGGCGACCGTCTCGGCCTCGTGCCGCCGCTCCCGGTGAACGGCGAGCAGCCGATCCAGTTCCTTGAACCTCCGGCCCTGCAAGCCGAGTTGGCGACTGATCGTGCTCATGGCCTCGGGCACGCTACCGACGCTCTCATCGACGTACGCCGTCAAGGCCCCGCGGTCCCGGGCGATCTGCTCGAACTCCCTCACCAGGAAGGTCTTTCCGACCCCCGCGTTGCCGTGCACATGGAAGAGGAAGCGGTGGCGTTCGTCCTCGGGCGGCAGCTCCAGGTTCCGGCGGAAGACGGCCCGTTCGTGGCTCCGCCCCACGAATCCCGCCCGTCTGCGCCGAGCGATCAACTCCTGCATCGACGGTCGTCGCGCCTGCGCCATGCGTCCGCACCCTCCCCCGGAAACCCGCCTCGCCATTCTGACTCAAGGCCGACGGGAGGGAGCGGCCAGGGCCGGGTGGGAAGCCTACGCGACGACCGCGACCCTGGTGTTCGGCTGCGTGGCGAAGGTCCACAGCACCGCGCCGTCCGCCTTGGGCATGCGGATGCCGCTGGTCTGCTTGCCGGCCGCCGCGGGGGGCGGCGAGGAGCTGTCGACCGCGTTGGAGAAGGCGACCGACAGGCCCGACTTGTTGGCGAAATAGACGATGTGCTCGATCCGCACACCGTCGGATCCGGTGGCCGCCGCCAGGGTTTTGGAGATCACGTAAGTGCCGGAGTCGGGGCTCACCGTGCCCGGCCACACCGCGAAGGTGCGGCGGACGGCCTCGCCGGTGTCGACGAGCCACACCCGCCGCTGGGCGAGCGAGTAGACGATCCGCCGTCCGGTGCCCGAGCCGTCGGGTACGGCGGCCGGCTCGGCCTTCTTGGGCGAGGCGGAGGCCCGCTGGCTCGCCGACGCGGACGGCTTCGACTTCGACTTCGCGGCGGAGGCGATCGGGTGCGTCCCTTGGTCGGCCTGCGCGGCCAGGGCGGTGACCCCCACGATCGCCGCGGCGGTCAGACCGGTGACCCAGACCCAGGAGGGAAGCCGTCGGGCAGACACGGACACGCAACTCCTCAGGCTCACACGGCTTCTGGGCCCTCCGCCGAGGGTCGGATCATCGTACTCCGAGGCGACTCGCTCCACCGCATGCTTCGGCCGTCAATCCAGTACCGGCAGCAGCTCCGGCAGATGCCCGTCCGACACGGCCGCCGCCCGCTGCCGCTCCTCCGAGACCTCCCCGTACAGGGTCGTCCGCGGCTTCGCCGGGCGGCCCGCCGCCTCCGCGACGGCGATGAGGTCCTTGACGGACTTGTACGAGCCGTACGACGAGCCCGCCATCCGGGAGATGGTCTCCTCCATCAGCGTGCCGCCGAGGTCGTTGGCGCCGGAGCGGAGCATCTCCGCCGCTCCCTCGGTGCCGAGCTTCACCCAGCTGGTCTGGATGTTGGGGATGTGCGGGTGGAGGAGGAGGCGGGCCATGGCCACCACCGCGCGGTTGTCGCGGGTGGTCGGGCCCGGGCGGGAGATGCCCGCCAGGTACACCGGCGCGTTGGTGTGGATGAACGGGAGCGTCACGAACTCCGTGAAGCCGCCGGTCCGCTGCTGGATGCGGGAGAGCGTGCGGAAGTGGCCGAGCCAGTGGCGGGGCTGGTCCACATGCCCGTACATCATGGTCGAGGAGGACCGGATGCCGAGCTCGTGCGCGGTGGTGACGACCTCGATCCAGGTCGCCGTGGGCAGCTTGCCCTTGGTCAGGACCCAGCGGACCTCGTCGTCGAGGATCTCCGCCGCCGTGCCGGGGATGGTGTCGAGGCCCGCCTCCTTCGCGGCGGTCAGCCACTCACGGATGGACATCCCCGTCCGGGTCGCGCCGTTGACGACCTCCATCGGGGAGAAGGCGTGCACGTGCATGCCGGGGACGCGCTCCTTCACCGCCTTCGCGATGTCGAAGTAGGCGGTACCCGGGAGGTCCGGGTGGATGCCACCCTGCATGCAGACCTCGACGGCCCCGAGCTCCCAGGCCTGCTGGGCGCGGTCGGCCACCTGGTCCAGCGACAGCGTGTACGCGTCGGCGTCCGTGCGGCGCTGGGCGAAGGCGCAGAAGCGGCAGCCGGTGTAGCAGACGTTGGTGAAGTTGATGTTCCGGGTGACGATGTACGTGACGTCGTCGCCGACGGCGGACTTGCGGACGTCGTCCGCGATACGGGTGAGCGCGTCAAGGGCCGGCCCGTCCGCGTGCAGCAGCGCGAGCGCCTCGTCGTCGGTGAGCTTCGTCGGGTCGTCGGCGGCCGTCGCCAGCGCGGCCCGTACGTCCGTGTCGATACGGGACGGCACCATCCCCGGCGCCGCCGCCTCCCGCAACGCCTCCCAGTCGCCGTACACGAGGTCGAAGTCGTCCCGGCGGTCGCCGGTGCGCCCCTCGGTGTCGATGGTGTGGTGCAGATCGGTGCGCCCCGACGCAGTGAAGGCCTCTTCCGGCTCCTGCCAGGGATGCCCTTCGACGACGGCGTCCTCGCGGGCCAGCCCCGTCTCCGGGTCGGCCAGCGCCCGTACGTGCGGCAGCAGCCGCGGGTCCAGCCAGGGCTCACCGCGCTGCACGAACTCGGGATACACGCACAGCCGCTCGCGCAGTGCGAAGCCGACGGCGCGCGACTGCTCGGCCAGTTGCTCGATCTGCGGCCAGGGCCGCTCGGGGTTGACGTGGTCGATGGTGAGCGGCGAGACCCCGCCCCAGTCGTCGATGCCCGCGCCGATGAGCCGCCCGTACTCGGAGTCGACGAGGTTCGGCGGGGCCTGGAGGCAGGCGGCCGGTCCCATGATGTGCCGGGCGACGGCCACCGTGGCGACCAGCTCGTCCAGTTCGGCGTCCGGCATCCCGCGCATCGCCGTGTCCGGCTTGGCGCGGAAGTTCTGGATGATCAGTTCCTGGATGCCGTGGTACGCCCGCGACACGCGCCGCAGCGCGAACAGCGACTCGGCCCGCTCCTCGTACGTCTCCCCGATCCCGATCAGCAGCCCGCTGGTGAAGGGAACGGACGACCGCCCCGCGTCTTCCAGGACCCGCAACCGTACGGCGGGCTCCTTGTCGGGCGAGCCGTAGTGCGGGCCGCCCGGCTCGCTCCACAGCCGGGTCGCGGTCGTCTCCAGCATCATGCCCATGGAGGGCGCCACCGGCTTGAGCCGCTGGAAGTCGGTCCACGACATGACACCCGGGTTGAGGTGAGGCAGCAGCCCCGTCTCCTCCAGGATGCGGATGGAGATGGCACGGACGTACGCGATCGTGTCGTCGTACCCGTGCGCGTCCAGCCACTCCCGGGCCTCGGGCCAGCGGTCCTCCGGCTTGTCGCCGAGCGTGATGAGGGCTTCCTTGCAGCCGAGTTCCGCACCGCGCCGGGCGACGTCGAGAACCTCGTCCGGCGACATGAACATCCCGTGTCCGGCCCGCCGCAACTTGCCCGGCACGGTGACGAAGGTGCAGTAGTGGCACTTGTCGCGGCACAGCCGCGTCAGCGGGATGAAGACACTCTTGGAGTACGTGATGACGCCGGGCCGGCCGGCCGCTTCCAGGCCCGCGTCCCGCACCCGCGCGGCGGACGAGGCGAGGTCGTCGAGGGCCTCGCCGCGCGCCTGGAGCAGCACCGCCGTCTCGGTCACGTCGAGGGCGACGCCGTCCCGGGCGCGTTTGAGGGCGCGACGCATGGAGTTCTCGGTCGGGCCGGTTCCGGAGGTCGCGGAAGTCGTCATCCTTCGAGCATACGATCGCGGTGATCAGGCATTACAGGGCGCGGCCATATTCCTCCGGTACGGCAGATCGTTACAGGTTGCCACTGGCGCCGCCCGGCGGGTCGGGCCCCGACAGTCGCGCCGCCTCCCCGAAAGCTGTCGATTTCCTTCCCTTGTCCCGCAGTTCACAGCGGACCACCAGGGTTGTACGTGCCATCGCGCACCACCCTGCACCGCCCTGCACCACCCATGTCACTGCCACGACACCCTGGGAGCAGCAGCATGTGCGAGGACGAGCACGGCATCGACGGCATCGACGGCATCGGCAGACGCGCACTGTTCGTGACGGGAGCGGCGGCCGCCCTTACGTTGGGAAGTGTGACCTTCGCGAGCGGCTCCGACGCGGCCGACCGTACCGAGACCCGTACGGTGTCCGGCACGCTGCCCACCAGTTCGCCGGACTTCGTGTACCTCCCGGTCGAGGTTCCGCACGGCGTGCGGGAGATCCACGTCGCGTACACCTACGAGAAGCCGTCCGTCCCGGCCGGCACCGCGGGCAACGCCCTCGACATCGGTCTCTTCGACGAGCGCGGCACGGCACTGGGCGGCGAGGGCTTCCGCGGCTGGTCGGGCGGGGCGCGCACCGAGTTCTTCGTCCGCGCGGACGACGCGACACCGGGATACATCCCGGGCGTCATCAGGCCGGGCACCTGGCACATCGCGCTGGGCCCGTACACGGTGGCGCCGCAGGGCCTGCCGTACGAGATCACGATCACGCTGACGTACGGGGAGCAGGGTGCCGTCGTGAAGCCGACGTACCCGCCGTCCCGTGCGAAGGGCCGGGGCCGGGACTGGTACCGCGGCGACTGCCACCTCCATTCCTGGTACTCGGACGGCCGCCGCACCCCCGCGGAGATCGCCGCGCTGGCGCGGGCCGCGGGCCTGGACTTCATCAACACGTCCGAACACAACACCCACTCCTCGCATCCCCACTGGGCGGACCAGGCGGGTGAAGACCTCCTGATCATGCTGGGCGAGGAGGTCACGACGCGCAACGGCCACGTGGTGGCCCTCGGTACGGACCCCGGCACCTTCGTCGACTGGCGCTACCGCGCCCGCGACAACCGCTTCGGCCGTTTCGCCCGCCAGATCCGCCGCGCGGGCGGCCTCGTCGTCCCCGCCCACCCGCACGCCACCTGTGTCGGCTGCGGCTGGAAGTTCGGCTTCGGGGAGGCGGACGTGGTGGAGGTGTGGAACGGCCCGTACACCCCCGACGACGAGGTGACCCTCGCGGACTGGGACAACACGCTGGTGGCGGCCGTCCGCTCGGGCAACCCCGACCGCTCCTGGCTCCCGGCGATGGGCAACAGCGACGCCCACCGCGACCCCGACCCGGTCGGCAGCCCGCAGACGGTCGTCCTCGCCGACGACCTGACCCGCGAGGCCGTCCAGGAGGGCCTGCGCGCGGGGCGCTCCTACGTGGCGGAGTCGAAGGTGGTGTCGCTGTCCTTCACGGCTACTGGTTCCAAGGGCGAGCACGCGGGCATCGGCGGCCGCTTGAGGGTTTCCCCCGACACCCCGGTCACCGTCCGCCTGGAGGCCACCGGCGCCCCACGCTGCACGGTCCGCTTCGTCACCGACCAGGGCGTCCTTTTCACGAGCGCCCCCTTGCCGGTCTCCGGTTCCGGAACGGTGGAGTGGAACACGACGGCGCAGTACGCGGCGTACGTACGGGCGGAGTTGCGCCACGAGACGGCGGCGGGGCCGGTACCGGGTGCGTTGGCGGCGTTCACGAACCCGATTTTCCTGGGGGACTGAAGCGGGTACCGGAGGTAGATCCGGGCCCAGCCCATAGTTCGGCTCCACCCACGTGGGCGGACGCTGCCGGCGCATCCCGGTCGGCGTGGTGGGCGGTCTGGCCGGTGCCCCGGGGGGCAGGGTGTGTGGCCCGGCGAATGTGACACTTGCGCGGCGAGTGTCACATTCCCGCGGCCGACTACCCGTCCGCAGTAGATGCGCCAACGGCGTCCCCGTGGACGGGTGGGACCGACCGCCGCGTACCCGATGCGCGGCACGTCGGGACGAAAACGGACAGCAGCGCGAAACGATCAACGGCCGAGCCTCAGACAGGGCCGTGAACGCTCCCTCACCCGCCCCCGCACCCCCGTCAGACCTCAGAACCAGCGGGGAGCCGTGGTGGCGCACGCGGTGCGGCGGGAGACCGACGCGGTGATCCGCCGGCTTCGGTTCCGGCTGTTCTCACGCCTTCCATGCCGGCTCGGAGCGGGACGCAGATGCAGTACATCGGTTGGGTCACATGACTGTCGCCCGCGCAGCGGCCCGCGCCGGAGGCTGGCCGTGCCCCCAGAAGGGGGGACCCCGTGGTCGCCTCCTGGAGGAGCACCCCCAACATGAGCCTCGTCAACGGCTTGCCCGCGCACGTGCTGTTCGTCCACTTCGTCGTCGTCATGGTCCCCCTGAGCGCGCTGGCGCTCGTGGTGGGCGCCGTCTGGCCGAAGGCGGCGCGGCGACTGGGACTGATCCTGCCCGTACTGGCGTTCGCCACCCTGGTGGCCGTGCCCCTGACGACGGAGGCCGGCGAGTGGCTGGAGCGGCACGTCGGCAGCGACCCGCTGGTACGCCGGCATGCCGCACTCGGCGACGGAATGCTGCCGTGGGCCGCCGGTCTGTTCGTGATGGCGGTGGTCGTGTGGTGGACGACCCGCCGGACGCCGGTGCCGCAAGCCGGCTCCCCGGCGGGCGCCGGGACCCGCGGCGGCGGCATGGTGCGGATCGCCGCGGCCGTACTGTCCGTCGTGGTGGCCGCCGGCGCCGTCGTCGACGTCTACCGCATCGGCGAATCCGGCGCGAGGGCCGCCTGGCACGACGGCTACTCCAAGACCGCCACGGGTGACGGCGGGAACTGACGCTCCGCCCGCTCACAGGGTCCTGATGAACGTCCACACGGCGCCGCGGAATTCGGGGTCGTGGGCGAGGAGGACCGCGACGGCGACCAGGACGAAACGTACTCAGGCCGCCACGAGATCGTGACCTGAGTACCGCTACTCCGGCGTCGTGTTGGACAGCCGGTCCAGCCACTCGCCCAGGAGGGCCGACTCTCCCGGGGTGAAGTCCGGCCTCGGGGTCTGGCGGAGGAGGGCGGCAAGGTGGGTGGCGGTGGCGGGAAGTACCTCTTCCGCCTTCGCTTCCTCGTCGCTGCCGGCCGCGGTCTCCGGCCCCATCGCCTCCGGCGTGAAGACCACCGCGTGCACCGCGTCCCGTACGCGCCGCGACAGGGTCTCGTCGGCGAACGTCGCCGGGCGGGAGACCAGCATCAGGGAGACGCCCACATTGGCAGACATGATCATCTGGGCGGCCAGTTCGGGGGCCAGGCGCAGCTTGCCCTGTTCGGCCGCGCGCTGGAGGTCCGCGGTGAGGATGCGGTGGGACTCCAGGGCCGCGGCCGGCGGGGTGCGCATCGCCGGGGAGTTCATCAGGCGGTAGAGGTTGGGGTTGCGCAGGGCGAACTCGGTGTGGGTGTCCCAGCCGTCGCGCAGGTCCTGGATCGGGTCCGTGCCGGGCCTGCGGCTGCGCTTGGTCGCCAGGTACCTCTCGTACCCGTGGTCGACCACCGCCGACAGCAGACCCTCCTTGTCACCGAAGTGGCGGTAGAGGGCCGGCGCGCCGACCCCTGCCGCCTCGCAGACCGCCCGGGTGGAGACGTCCCCGTCGGGGGAGTTCGCCACCAGCTCGGCCGCCACTTCGAGGATGCGCGCTTTCGTACTGCTCACGGACGTACTCACGGTAGCGACGTTATCCGAGGTCATACGGATGTCCGACGCGGGGAGAGAAGATCCGCGAGGCCGATCCGCGTCAGGAACTCCGCCCGGATACGGTCCGCCACCCGGCTGACCTCCTCCGAACCGTCGTTCGCGGGGTCGACGTGCACCCGGAAGGGGCGCTTCCCGTACGGGGTGTCCACCACGTCGACGATCGCGTCGGCGACGAGCGACACGTCCGCGTCGGCCGGGGCGAGCGCCGCCAGGCGGGCGGACACCTGATCCATCAGGCCCGCGTAGTGCTCCTCGTAGGCCGGGAGAACTGTCTGCTCGGAGGGGCGACCTCCCGTCGCGAAGTGGTTCGTGCCCGAGGTGAACGCGCCCGGCACCACGATCGTCGTCTCGATGCCGAAGCGGGCCAGTTCGGCGGCGTACGACACGGCGAGCGCGTCCATCGCGGCCTTGGCGGCGAAGTACGGCGCCAGGTAGGGCGGGGTGCCGCCCCGGGTGGAGGTCGAGCCGACCCACAGCACCAGGCCGTGGCCCTGGGCGCGCAGGTGCGGCAGCGCGGCCCGGTTGACCCGCTGGGTGCCCAGCACGTTCGTGTCGTAGACCGCGGCCAGTTCGGCGGGCGTGAAGGCCTCCGTCGGGCCGGTCACCATGTGTCCGGCGTTGTGGACGAGGACGTCCAGCGCACCGGCCTCCGCCAGCACCGTGGCGATGGCCGCGTCTGCCGACTCCTGGGAGAGGACGTCGAGTTCGACCGTACGGAGGTCCACCGCGTGCTCGGCGGCGTACGCCTCGGCCTCCACGACCCGGGCCGCGTTGCGCCCGCCGGTGTCCCGCAGCGCGGCGTACACCGTGTGCCCGGCGTGAGCGAGTGCGCGGGCGGACAGCGCGCCGAAGCCCGAACCGGCGCCCGTGATGACGATCGTCCTGCGCTGAACAGCGTCCATGGCTGAACCCCTGTCTGAACCCATGGCTGAACTCCTTTGAAGTCGAGGGGGTACCGAGGGGAGTTACGCGATGCCGCCGTTGGCCCTGAGCACCTGGCCGTTGATCCAGCGGCCTGCCGGGCCGGCGAGGAACGAGACCACCTCGGCGATGTCCCGGGGGGTGCCGAGGCGCTCCAGCGGCGGCTGGGCCGCCATCCGGGCGATGGTCTCCTCGTCCTTGCCGTCCAGGAAGAGGGCGGTGGCGGTCGGGCCGGGGGCCACGGCGTTGACGGTGACGTCCCGGCCGCGCAGCTCGCGGGCCACGATCAGGGTCATGGCCTCGACGGCGCCCTTGGTGGCGGCGTACGCGCTGTACCCGGGGATCGCGAGCGCCAGCACGGAGCTGGAGAAGTTGATGAGCGCGCCGCCCGCGCGCAGCCGTCGCGCCGCCTGCTGGTCGACGACGAACGTGCCGCGGATGTTGGTGCGGTGCATCCGGTCCAGGGCGTCGAGGTCGAGGTCGACCAACGGGGCCAGGGCCATCACACCGGCCGCGTGAACGACGACGTCCACCCCGCCGAACGCGGACTCGGTCGCGTCGAAGAGGGCGGCCACCTCGGTCTCGTCGGCCACGTCGGCGCGGACGGCGATGGCTTCCCCGCCGGCCTCGGTGATCGCGGCGACGGTCTTGTCGGCCTCGGCCTCGTTGCCCGCGTAGTTCACGACGACGGCGTATCCGTCGGCCGCGAGGCGCTCGGCGGTCTCCCGGCCGATTCCGCGGGATCCGCCGGTGACGACGGCCACGCGGCGGGAGGTACCTGACGTGGTGGTGCTGGGCTGCTCGCTCATGACATTGCTCCTCGATGTGGCGGGGGTAGCGGTGTTCACCACCCGACGAGAGCAACGCTAACACCATTACGGTAGCGACGCTACCCGCATTCACACTCAGCCCAGAAACGCCGCTACGGTCGACACGAACCGGTCGGCGTCGTCGAGCCAGGGACAGTGACCCGCCCCCGGCTGCACGACGAGCCGCGCGTCGGGGAACAGTCCCGCGAACTCGGCCGTCGACCCGGGCGGGCTGTTCAGGTCGAGCTCCCCGGTGAGCAGCAGGACGGGGGCCTGGCAGGTGGCGAGCGCCGCGCGGGTGGCCGGCGGATCGAAGGCGCCCTCGGCCGCGAAAAGGGCCACGGCCTCCGGGTTGCCCGGCCGGGCGGCCGCGTGGTGCCGCCGCGCCGCGGCGTCCCACCGACCCCAGAAGAAGGGGGCGATGGCCTCCCAGTCGCTGCCCGTCCCCGCGCCGATCGCCTCCAGTGCGGCGAACGCCGCCGGGAACCACGGCTCACCCTTTCGGAGCCGCGCCAGTTCGCGTCGCGTCTCCCCCGTGATCTCGATACCGACAGCCCGGCTACCGGGGCCGATCAGGGCCAGCCTGCCGACGCGCTCCGGATACCGGGCCGCGTACTGCGTCGCGATGTTCGCTCCGGCGGAATGGCCGAGCAGGTCCGGCCGAGGCAGCCCGAGGTGCGCGCGCAGCGCCTCGACGTCGTCGACCAGGCGGTCACAGCGGTAGGTGGAGGTGTCCCGGGGCAGCGCGGACCGGCCGGTACCGCGCAGATCCAGGACGGCGAGCCGGCGGTGCGCGGAGAGACCCCCGAGGTCGCCGAGGTAGCGGGAGTCCGTGGGACCGCCGGGGATGCAGACGACCGGATCGCCGTCGCCGTCCCGGCCCCCGATCACGCGGTAGGCGAGCCGGGTTCCGTCAGGTGCGGTGAAGGTGGGCATGGCGCGGATCCTGACAGCCATAACCAGGTTATACAACCGAGTTATGCCGAGGATGAGAGCCTCAACCTCGGTATATAACCGAGCTATGGCAGCCGAAGAGGACACGCGTCGAACCCCCGAGCCCCTGACCGAGGCACAGGCCGAGCGGATGTTCGCCGACATGAACGACGTCATCCGCGCAGGCGAGGAGATGCGACAGCTGCGCGCCGAGATGATCAAACTCTTCGCCGACCTCGGCTGGACCCAGGACAGGATCGCCCGCCTCACCGGCATGAGTCAGCCCGCCGTGTCCAAGCAGGTCACCAAGCACAAGGGGGACGACCCGTCACCCCCGCCGCGCCTCTCTCTCGACCAGCACGACACACCCTGGCTCGAAGGACGCCTCTGGGGCCTCGCCGAGGAGATCTCCGAAACGCTCCACGAGGCCGCCCACTGCACCCGCCACCTCAACGCCGCCGCCCGGGGCAGGAAGCACTTCACGCCCCAGAACGTCGACGAACTCCGGCGTCTGGTCGAAGCAGACCTGAGGCTGCACCAGGCCGCTCTGCCCGGCAGCTATCGGCACACGTACGACGAGATCAGCCGCGCCCTCGACACCCCCGACCCCTCAATGACCACCACCACCGAATCGCCCTCCGTACGCCGCACCCTCGCCCGTCAGATCCAGCGCGACCACCTCAGAGACCAGACCTGAACCCCCATCGGGGCCAGTTTTCCCACAGTCGCCACACTCACCACCACATCCACCGTATGATGTCCGCATGACGGTCAACATGACGATGAGCCTGCCCGACGAAGTGGCTGCCTTCGTGAAGGCCAAGGGGAACGCCTCCGCGTACACCGCGCGGATACTGCGCCGACAGATGCTCGCCGAGGAGCTGGAGAAGTCCGCGCGGATGCGGGCCGAGGCGGGCATAGTGATCACTGCCGGGGAGCCCGCCGAAAGCGAGGACGCCACGCTGGAGCGCTGGGCGCGGGTGGCGGGCAGGTGAAGCGCGGCCACGTCTACGAACTGTCGTTCGCCGGAGGTCCCGCGCACGCCCTGGTGATCTCCTCCGACGCCCTCAACACGCAGAACAAGACAGCCACTTGCGTACTCGTCTACCCGCAACAGGTGCGCGAAGCGACCCTTGTTGACATCCCGGTCAACACCCCTTCCTCGGGCACCGTCGTGCTTGGCGAGTTCCGCACCCTCTCAGCCCCTCACTTCACCAAGGAGCTGGGCCCCGTCGACGAACGGGTCATGGAGGCCGTGGAGATCGGCCTCCGAGCCGTCTTCGACCTCTAGCCCCGAATTCGGCCTCTGGCCGCCCCCGAAAAGTGTTACCCCGGCCAAACGATCGCCTGCACCTCGCTGTACGCATGCAGGGCGTACGAGCCCACATCCCGCCCGACCCCGCTCTTCTTGAAGCCGCCGAACGGTGCCTCCATGTTGCGGCCGACGGTGTTGACGCCGACCCCGCCCGCCCTCAGTGCGCGGGCGACGCGGAAGGCGCGGGCCACGTCGCCCGACCAGACGTAGTCGATCAGCCCGTAGTCGCTGTCGTTGGCGAGCGCGATGCCTTCCTCCTCGTCGTCGAAGGGGACGACCACGACGACGGGCCCGAAGATCTCCTCGCGGACCACCCGCATGTCGGGGGTGCAGTCCGCGAGGAGTGTCGGGGCGACGTAGAAGCCGCGGTCGTACGGGGGCCGGGAACCGCCCGTGACGATCCGCGCGCCCTCCTTCCGGCCGAGTTCGACATACGCCTCGACCCGGTCCCGGTGGGCCGCCGAGATGACCGGCCCGACGACCGTCCCCGGCTCCCGCGGATCACCGACCGTCAACCGCCCGGCGTAGGAGGCCAGTTGCTCGACCAGGCGGCCGTAGATCCCCTTCTGCGCGATCACCCTCGTCGGCGCCGTGCAGATCTGCCCGCTGTAGAAGGAGAACGTCGTGCCGATGCCGGACACCGCCGAGTCGACATCCGCGTCGTCGAAGACGAGCGCCGCGCCCTTTCCGCCCAGTTCCATCAGCTGCCGTTTCATCCCGCGCCCGCACACTTCGGCGATCCGCCGCCCCACCGCTGTCGAGCCGGTGAAGCTGACCATGTCCACGTCATCGCAGTCCACGGCGGCCTCGCCGACCTCCGTGCGCGAGCCGCTCACCACGTTCACGACGCCCGGCGGCACGCCCGCCTCCTCAAGCGCCTGCGCCATCCGGTACACGGAGAGCGGGTCCTGCGGGGCGGGCTTCACGACCACCGTGTTGCCCATGGCCAGGGCGGGGGCGATCTTGCCGGCCGGGTTGGCCCACGGATTGTTGTAGGACGTGATGCAGGCGACGACGCCGACGGGCTGGCGTACGGCCAGCGCGCCCATCACGGCCGCCTTCCCGAACGGGCCGGCCTCGTTGATCTGCGGCGGCAGCGGCTGCTCGACGGGCTCCACGCGCGCGTAGCGTCGGAAGCGGGCGGCGCCCACCCCCACCTGCATCCCGCGCGCGGTCCCGGTCGTGGCACCGCTCTCGGCCTGGGCGAGCTCGGCATACGGGAGGAAGTTGCGCCGGATGATGTCCGCCGCCCGGCCGAGGACCGCCGCACGCTCCTCGGGGGGCGTCCGCGACCACGGGCCGAAGGCCTCCCGGGCCGCGGCGGCGGCCGCGTGCACCTGCTTCCGCGAGGCCTCCGGCGCCGGCCCGACGACGCCCTCGGTCGCCGGGTCGATCACCTCGTAGTGCCCGCCGTCCGGCCGGATCCACGAGCCACCGATGAACAGACGTTGTTCCTCGCCCCAATGTGACACATCGCCCGCCTGTGTCACATTGCCCACTGGGTACCTGTCCCTCACCGGGTGCTCACCGTCCTGGTGTCCCGCCCGGAGCGGAGCACCCTCCCGGGGACCGCGCCGGTCACCACGTCTCCCCGGATCGACTCGACCCCGTTGACCCAGACCGCCGTGACACCGATCGCCTTGGAGTCGAGCCGCGGGCTTTCTCCCGGCAGGTCGTGCACCAGGGTGGCCTTGCCGGCGTCGATCCGCTCCGGGTCGAACAGCACGAGGTCCGCATGGAAGCCCTCCGCGATCCGCCCGCGTTCCCTCAGTCCGAAGAGCCGCGCCGGGTCGTCCGTGAGCATCTTCACGGCCCCCTCCAGCGTCGTCAGTTTCCGTCCGCGCAGACAGTCCCCGAGGAACCGGGTCGTGTACGGGGCCCCGCACATGCGGTCCAGATGGGCGCCCGCGTCCGAGCCGCCGAGCATGACGTCCGGGTGCTGCCAGGTCTCGGCGCGCAGCGACCAGGAGTCGGGGTCGTTGTCGGTGGGCATGGGCCACAGCACCGTCCGCAGGTCGTCGTGCGCGCAGATCTCGACGAGACACTCGAACGGCTCCTGGCGGCGCCTGGCCGCGATGTCCTTCACGACCTGCCCGGTGAGGCCCTCGTTCGCCGGGCTGTAGGTGTCCCCGATGACGTACCGCCCGAAGTCGGCGAGGCGGCGGAAGACGCCCGCCTCCTTGCTGTTCGCCTGCCGCAGCATCTCGGCCCGTACGGAAGGGTCGCGGAGTCGCGCGATCCGCTCCGGTACGGGCAGCGCGAGAATCGGCCCCCAGCCGGGGATCAGGTTCAGCGCGCAGAAGGTGCCCAGCGACATGTTCATGGGGGTGAGGATCGGCATGGTGAGGGCCACCACCCGGCCGCCCGCCTTCCGCGCCCGTTCGCTTGCGGTCAGCTGGCGTGGTACGCGCTCGGGGACGGCGGCGTCGATGGTCAGCACGTTCCAGTTGAGCGGGCGGCCCGCCGCCGCGCTCATCTCGACGAAGAGGTCGATCTCGTCGTCGCTGAACTGGTCGAGGCAGCCGGCGACGATCGCCTCGATCTGGGTGCCCTCGTGCTCGCCGACGGCCCGCGAGAGCGCCAGCAGTTCGGCGGGCCGGGCATGCCGGGAGGCGACCGGGCGGCCGTCGCCGTCGGAGTGGGTGGAGGACTGGGTGGTGGACAGGCCCCAGGCGCCGGCGTCCATGGCCTCGTGGAAGAGGGCGAGCATCCGCTCCAGCTGCTCCCCGGTCGGCTGCCCGCCCACCGCGTCCGCGCCCATCACATACCGCCGCAGCGCGCAGTGCCCCACCATGAAGCCCGCGTTGACGGCGATCCGCCCCTCCAGGGCGTCGAGATAGTCGCCGAAGGTGTGCCAGCTCCAGGGCGCCCCCTCCTCCAGGGCGACCAGCGACATCCCCTCGACCTTGGACATCATGCGGCGGGTGTAGTCGGCGTCCTCGGGCCTTGCCGGGTTCAGCGGGGCGAGGGTGAAGCCGCAGTTGCCGCCCGCGACCGTCGTCACGCCGTGGTTCAGGGACGGGGTCGCATAGGGGTCCCAGAAGAGCTGGGCGTCGTAGTGGGTGTGCGGGTCGACGAAACCGGGGGCGAGGACGAGACCGGAGGCGTCCTCGCTCGTACGGGACGCCTCCGTGACCGTGCCGATCGCGGCGATACGGCCGCCGCGGATGCCGACGTCCGCCGTGTACCCGGGCGCGCCCGTGCCGTCCACGACGGTCGCGCCCTTGATGACGTGGTCGAGCATGGCCGCACCCTCCTCAGGCAGCTTGGCGGAAACGGGTCGTCCGGTGCACCGGGTCCGTGTCGATCTTCGGGATCACGTGCTCGCCGATCAGCCGGATCGTCTGCAGGGTCTCCTCCTTCGGGACCCCGACCGGCAGACCGAAGGAGAGCTGGTCGGCGCCCGCCTGCTCCCACCGTTTGCACTGGGTGAGCACCTCGTCCGGGTCGCCGCAGATCAACAGCTCCTCCTCGATGAGGAGTTCGACGAACTCCGCGGTGTACTCGGGGAGCGTCTCGGGCCAGACGGGGAAGCCCTCGGGGCGCGGGAAGGTGTCGTGGTAGCGGAAGACGAGGGAGGGGAGGTAGTGCAGCCCGCCGCCCACGGCTGTCCGGATGGCCTCGTCGTGCGTCGGGGCGCAGATCGCGGTGGTCGTCACCATCACGTTGTCGTTGACAAAGGCCCCGATCGGCTCGGCGTCCACGATGGCGGTCTTGTACTGCTGGAGCACCCACTCCATGTCGGAGACCTTCTGCACGCTGAACCCGAGCACGCCGAGGCCCTTGCGGGCGGCCATGGCGTACGAGGGCGGCGACCCGGCGGCGTACCACATCGCGGGGTGCGCCTTCCCGTACGGCTTGGGGAGCACCTTGCGGGGCGGGAGCTGCCAGTGCTTGCCCTGGAACCCGACGTACTCCTCCTGGAGCCACATCTTCGGGAACTCGGCGATGGTCTCTTCCCAGATCTCCTTGGTGTAGTTCATGTCGGTGATGCCGGGGAGGAAGCCGAGGATCTCGTGGCTCCCCGCGCCCCGTCCGCTGCCGAACTCGAAGCGGTTCCCGCTGAGGTGGTCGAGCATGGCGACCTTCTCGGCGACCTTCACGGGGTGGTTGACCTGGGCGAGCGGGTTGAAGATGCCCGAGCCGAGGTGGATGCGGTCCGTGGCGTGGGCGAGATAGCCGAGGTAGACGTCGTTCGCCGAGAGGTGCGAGTACTCCTCCAGGAAGTGGTGCTCGGACGCCCAGGCGTACTTGAAGCCGGACTTGTCCGCCTGGATGACGTACTCGGTCTCCTCCATCAGCGCCTTGTGCTCCGCGAGCGGGTCGGTCTCGGCGCGCTTGCCCACGTATCCCTGTACAAAGAGCCCGAATTCCAAGGAGGTTCACCGTCCCCAGTCTGTTTCCGAACACTGTTTCTGACGTCCCGTCAGATTGGCTTGCCGCCGACTGTTGCACCACGGGTCCGCACCGTCAATAGCTGACTGTCCGTCAGATAACGCTGACCCCCGCCAGCCATCCCCCGTCGATCACGAACGGCTGCCCGGTGATGTACGAGGAGTCCTCGGAGGTCAGGAAGAGGGCGAGCCGGGCGACCTCCTCGGGCCTGCCCACCCGCCCGAGCGGCACGAGCTTGCTGTACAGCTCGTCCAGGGCCTTGGTCATCTCCTCGGGATCGGCCGCCGGGTCCAGCTGGGCCGGGTTGGACATGGGGGTGTCCACGGCCCCGGGGCAGATGGCGTTGACCCGTATCCGCTGGTGCGCCAGTTCCAGGGCGGCGACCCGGGTGAGACCGAGGACGGCGTGTTTGGTCGCCGTGTATGTGCCCACGGCCGCCATCCCGGTCATCGCGGTGTACGAGGCGGTGTTGACGATCGTGCCCCCGCCGGCCGCCGCGATCTCTCCCGCGACCGTCTTGATACCGAGGAAGCAGCCGACCTGATTGACCTGCACGACCTGCAGGAACTCGTCCAACGGGGTGTCGACGAGGGAGTTGAAGCGCAGGATGCCCGCGTTGTTGACCAGCCCGTCGATCCGCCCGTACGCGTCCTTCACGGCGGCCACGGCGGCCCCCCAGTCGGCCTCCTGCCCCACGTCCAGGTGGACGTAGAGCGCGTCCAGCTCCTTGGCCACGTCCTCGCCCCGGTCGTCCAGCACGTCCGCGAGGACGACCCTGGCGCCCTCCGCCGCGAACAGCCGCGCCTCCTGCTCACCCTGCCCGCGCGCCGCCCCGGTGACGATGACGACGCGTCCGTCCAGCTTGCCCATGCCGTATCTCCCTGAGTCCCTGAGTCCCTGAGTCCCTAGTTGAGGTGGGGCGCGACTTCGGCGCCGAACGCCGTGATCTGGTCGAGGAGTTCACTCAGCCCCCGCGCCCGGAACCGCACCTGGATCTGGTGCACCCCCATCGCCCGGTACGCCCGCAGCGACTCGGCGACGGCCTCCGGGGCCCCGGTCACGGTCCGCCGCCCGACATGCCAGCCAGGCGTGCCGACGTACAGCGGCTCGGTGATCGCCCCGACGACGAGCGGTGCGCAGATCCCCGCCTCCTCCCTGATCCGGTGCAGCGTGGCGATCTGCTCCGGCAGCCGCTCCCGCGGATCGCCCTGCGGCAGCCAGCCGTCGCCTCGCAGCGCGGCCCGGCGCACGGCGGCGGGCGAGGAGCCGCCGACCCAGACGGGCACGCGCTCCTGCGTGGGCCGGGGCCGCTGTCCGAGCCCTTCGAAGTCGTACAGCTTCCCGTGATGGACGGGGAATTCGTCCGCCCCGAGGGCGGCTCGCAGCGCGTCGACGGACTCGTCGAGCACCGCTCCGCGCCGCGCGAAGTCCGCCCCCACCGCAGCGAACTCCTCCGCCACGTGCCCGGCGCCGACCCCGAGGATCAGCCGCCCGCCGCAGAGGTGGTCGAGGGTCGCGTACTGCTTGGCCGTGACGAGCGGATGCCGCAGCCCCACGATGGCGACATGGCTGAGCAGCCGTACGCGCTCGGTCACACCCGCCAGGTAGGCGAGGGTGGCGACGGGGTCGTACCAGACCGTGCTCATGGCGCCCGCGAGGCGACGTGGGATGGCGACGTGGTCGCAGCTCGCCACGTACGCGAACCCGGAGCGGTCGGCGGCGCGGGCGATCGCGACGAGGTCGGCGGGTCCGGCGTCCGCTTCCCAGGGCTCGGCGTAGAGGGTGCTCTGGGACTGTACGGGCAGCTGCATCCCGTAGAGCAGAGGCGACGACGGGCTCAACGGGGACCACCCTGCCCGGCCCACAGCCCGTCCTGTGTGAGCCCCAGCAGCTCAATGGCGTTTCCTCGGACGATCCGCTCCACCACCTCCCCGTCCAGGTGCCCCATCTGGGCCTCGCCCACCTCGCGGGACTTGGGCCAGGTGGAGTCGGAGTGCGGGTAGTCGGTCTCGTACAGGACGTTCCCGACCCCGATGGCGTCGAGGTTGCGCAGTCCGAAAGCGTCGTCGAAGAAGCAGCCGTAGACATGGTCGGCGAAGAGCTCGGACGGCGGGCGGTGGACCTTGTCGGCGACGCCGCCCCAGCCGCGGTTCTCCTCCCAGACCACGTCGGCGCGCTCCAGGATGTAGGGAATCCAGCCGATCTGGCCCTCCGCGTACATCACCTTCAAGCGCGGGAAGCGTTCGAACTTGCCGCTCATCAGCCAGTCGACCATCGAGAAGCAGCAGTTGGCGAAGGTGATGGTGGAGCCGACGGCGGGGGGTGCGTCGGCCGAGGTCGACGGCATTTTGCTGCTGGAGCCGATGTGCATGGCGATGACCGTGCCGGTCTCGTCGCAGGCGGCGAGGAAGGGGTCCCAGGCGTCGGTGTGGACGGAGGGCAGCCCGAGGTGGGGCGGGATCTCGGAGAAGGCGACCGCGCGTACGCCGCGGGCGGCATTGCGGCGTACTTCTTCCGCCGCGAGTTCGGGGTCCCAGAGGGGGATCAGGGTGAGCGGAATGAGCCGGCCGTGGGCCGCCGGGCCGCACCACTCCTCCACCATCCAGTCGTTGTAGGCCCGCACCGCGAGAAGGCCCAGCTCACGGTCCTTGGCCTCGGTGAACGTCTGGCCGCAGAAGCGCGGGAAGGTGGGGAAGCAGAGGGCGGACCGGACGTGGTTGACGTCCATGTCGGCGAGGCGCTGGGGGACGTCGTACGAGCCGGGTCGCATCTGCTCGTACGTGATGATCTCCAGCCGTATCTCGTCCCTGTCGTATCCGACGGCGGTGTCGAGGCGGGTGAGGGGCCGGTGCAGATCTTCGTAGACCCACCAGTCGCCGATCGGGCCGTCGTCGCCGGGCCTGCCCATCACCGGGGCGAACCTGCCGCCGAGGAAGGTCATTTCCTTCAGTGGCGCGCGGACTATGCGGGGCCCGGTGTCCTGGTACTTCGCCGGGAGGCGGTCGCGCCAGACGCCGGGCGGCTCCACGGTGTGGTCGTCCACGGAGATGATCTCCGGGAACGGGGTCGTGGACGCCTGGCCGTCCTCAGTGGTCCTCGTGGTCTCCGTAGTGGTCCTCGTGGTCTCCATACGGGCCACGGTAGCGCCGATCTGACGACCCGTCAGCTACCCCGCCAGCTATCCTGTACGCCACTGGAATGGGCGCCTCTGTGCGGACATGTGCGGAGAGATTGTGAGCGCCCTGTGATTTCCCGTGTCCGTCCGGTGTACGCGCCTGTGATCGCCGTCTCGCACGGCTGACGCATCCGCCATGAACAAGGCAAACTGGCCTCGGTGTACTGACGGTTCGGCAGGGGGACAGCGATGGACGGTGTACCGCGAGTGCCGGAGCAGCGACGTGCCGAGGAATCGGCGGCGTTGCGCTTCAGCGTGCTCGGCCCGGTGCGCGCCTGGCGCGGCGAGGATTCCTTGCCCACGGGGTCCCCGCAGCAACGCGCCCTGCTGGCCGCGCTGTTGCTGCGGGAGGGCCGGACCGCCACGGCCGGCGAGCTGATCGACGCCCTGTGGGGCGAGGAGCCGCCCTCCCAGGCGCTGGCCGCCGTCCGCACGTACGCCTCCCGGCTTCGCAAGGCCCTGGACCCCGGCGTCCTGATCAGCGAGTCCGGTGGCTACGCGATCCGGCTGTCCGGGAGCGAGAGCACCCTCGACCTCGCCCAGGCCCAGGAGACCGCCGCCGACGCCGAGAAGGCGAAGCACTCCGGGGATCTGCACACCGCCCGCGATCTGCTGAACCAGGCGCTGGGCCGGTGGGACGGGGAGCCGCTGGCGAGCGTGCCGGGTCCGTACGCGGAAACGCAGCGCGCCCGCCTGGAGGAATGGCGCCTGCAACTGCTCGAATCCCGCCTCGACATGGACCTGGAACAGGGCTGTCACGCGGAGGCGGTCTCCGAGCTCACCGCCCTGACCGCGGCGCACCCCCTCCGGGAGCGGCTGCGCGAGCTGCTGATGCTGGCGCTCTACCGCAGCGGGCGGCAGGCCGAGGCCCTCGCCGTGTACGCCGACACGCGCCGCCTGCTCGCCGACGAGCTCGGTGTGGACCCGCGGGCAGGCCTGAAGGAACTCCAGCAGCGCATCCTCAAGGCCGACCCGGGCCTGGCCGAACCGTCGGCCCCGGTCGCCGAGCCCGCCGCGGCACCGGTCCGCCCGGCCCAACTCCCGGCCACGGTCACGGACTTCACCGGCCGCGCGTCCTTCGTACGGGAACTGAGTGACGTACTGGCCGCCGCCTCCTCCGACGCGGGCGAGGGCCGGGTGATGGCCGTCTCGGCGCTCGCGGGCATCGGCGGCGTGGGCAAGACGACCCTCGCCGTGCACGTGGCACACCAGGCGCGCTCGGCGTTCCCCGACGGTCAGCTGTACGTCGACCTCCAGGGCGCCGGCCAGCGGGCGGCGGAACCGGAGACGGTCCTCGGCGCGTTCCTGCGCGCCCTGGGCACGGCGGACTCGTCCATCCCCGACTCCCTGGAGGAACGCTCGGCGCTCTACCGCTCGGTCCTCGACGGCCGCCGCGTCCTCGTCCTCCTCGACAACGCCCGCGACGCCGCCCAGGTCCGCCCCCTCCTCCCCGGCACGGAGGGCTGCGCGGCCCTCGTCACGTCGCGGGTACGGATGGTGGACCTGGCGGGCGCCCATCTGGTCGACCTGGACGTGATGTCCCCGGAAGAGGCCCTCCAGCTCTTCACGAAGATCGTGGGCGAGGAGCGGGTCGCGTCCGAGCGCGAGGCGGCCCTCGACGTCGTCGCGGCCTGCGGCTTCCTCCCCCTCGCCATCCGTATCGCGGCCTCCCGGCTGGCCGCCCGCCGCACCTGGACCGTCTCGGTCCTGGCGGCGAAGCTCGGCGACGAGCGCCGCCGCCTGGACGAGCTCCAGGCCGGCGACCTCGCGGTCAAGGCCACCTTCGAACTCGGCTACGGCCAGCTGGAGCCGGCCCAGGCCCGCGCCTTCCGCCTGCTGGGCCTGGCCGACGGCCCCGACATCTCCCTGGCCGCCGCGGCAGCCGTCCTCGACCTCCCGATCGACGACACCGAAGACCTCCTGGAATCCCTCGTCGACACGTCGTTGCTGGAGTCCGCCGCCCCGGGCCGCTACCGCTACCACGACCTCGTACGCCTCTACGCGCGTGCCTGCGCGGAGCGCGACGAACAGCCACCGAGCGAGCGGGACGCGGCGATGTCGCGGTTGCTGGACTTCTACCTGGCGACGGCGGCGGGGGTGTACGCGCTCGAACGCCCCGGGGACCGGCTGGTGGATCACCTGGAGATCACCCGGCATCCGGGACTGGTCTTCGACGACCGGCACCAGGCCCAGGACTGGTTGTTCGCCGAGGCGCACACCCTCCTGGCGTTCGTCCGGCAGTGCGCGAGGAGTTCCACTCTGCGGCGTGCGGTGGACCTCCTCTGGGCGGCGAAGGACCTTGCCGAGTCGGGCGCCAACTCCAAGCAGTACGAAGACGCCGCGGTGGTCCTGCGCGACGCGGCCGAGCAGTCGGACGATCCACAGGCCCTGAGCCGTGCGCTCACGGCACTGACCAACGTCCATCTCGTGGCCGGGCGCTTCGACCAGGCGGGCGAGCAGGCCCGTCGGGCCATGGAACTGGCGGAGATCGCGAACGACCTGGCACCCAGGTGCTGGGCCGCGAACGACGGAGGCATCATCGCGCTCTATCAGGGCCGCCATGCCGACGGCGAGGCATATCTGCAACAGGCCATCGAGATCTTCCGTCTGGACGAGAACCTCGCCGGCGAAGCGAGCGCCCTGTGCAACCTCTCGCGCATCCATCTGGCCATGGGCCGCGTCATCAGCGCGGTGGAACTCGCGCAGCAGGGCATCGTCATCTACGACCGGTTGGGGCACACTCTGCGCGGCGCCAACGGCCGCTACGCGCTGGGACTCGCGCTCACCGGGCAGAAGCGCCTCGATGCCGCCGTCGACCGGTTGACCGAAGCACTGGAGGTCTTCCGTGACAGCAGACAGCGGCTGTGGGAGGGGATGACCCTCTTCAGGCTCTCGGAGGCGCACCTCGCGGGGCACAAGCCGGCAGGCGCCGCGGCCCTGGCCGAGCAGGCTCTCGCCGTCCTGCGGGGAATCGGCGGCGAATGGCGGCGCGGCAACGTACTGACCGTTCTGGGCCGTGCGCTCAGTGCCCTGAGCCAGTCCGGCCGGGCACAGGCCTGCTGGGAGGAAGCCCTGGTCATCTTCGATCAGTTGGGCTCTCCGGAGGCCGCTGAAGTACGGCTCCTGCTCAGCCCCGCGGCTGCCGCATAGGCCCGAGCCCCACGTTCATCGTTCGTTTATCGCTCCAGGGCACTCTCGAGTTGTCGATCCGTCGCGTCGGGGGGCAGACGGGTCAGCGGTGATCAACACCGCTAGGGTGAACGACCCTGATATGCCCGTCCGGCGGTCCTCGGGGGAGTTGCCGGGCGGGCATCGCCCATCACTGAACGGGAGTTGCATGTCATGAGCGAAGTCAACAAGGACTCCGTGGTCAAGCCGCTCGACAACCACGCCACGGATGTCGAGGACATTGTCACGCTCGACAACCACGCGACCGACGAGGAAATCACCACCCTCGACAACCACGCGACGGGCGTCACGGTGTCCCCGCTCGACAACCACGCGACGGACGAGAAGGCCTGAACAGACCTACTCACACGGGGTACGGCCGCGGCGGCGCGGAGGGGGAGCCGTCGCGGCCGTGGTGTGTCCGGGCATGGTTCAGGTCAGGGCGTCCGGGCGGGGGCGCAAGGCAGGCCCGCGCGCAACGGGACGCCGGCCAATCCGGGGTGCGCCTACCACCCGCGATTGACTGTGGCTGCTGCGCTTTGAGGTCCGAGGATTAGGGTCGTGGCTGATCATTGTCACTGAGGAGGGGGCTCCGAGGATGAGCGGGATAGTGACGGCAGTCAGTAGCAACGGCGAGTACTCATTCACCAAGCCGAACCGGGACAGCGTCACGCTGCTCGCCGGGCTCGGTGTGGAGGGTGACGTACATGCCGGCGTGACGGTCAAGCACCGCTCACGCGTCGCGCAGGACCCCACCCAGCCGAACCTGCGCCAGGTCCACCTCATCCATGGAGAGCTCTTCGCCGAGGTCGGTGCAGAGGGATTCAAGGTGGTGCCCGGTGACCTCGGCGAGAACATCACCACCCGTGGCATCGATCTGCTCGGCCTGCCGGTCGGCACGCTGCTGCGCATCGGCGACGATGCAGTGCTGGAGGTGACCGGCCTGCGCAATCCCTGCCTGCAGATCGACAACTTCCGGGACGGGCTGCTGAAGCAGGTTGTTGGCCGCGATGAGGCCGGGAACATCGTACGCAAGGCCGGAATCATGAGCATTGTAAAGAAGGGCGGCGCGGTGCGCTCGGGCGACACGATCAAAGCGGAGCCTCCCAGCGGGCCGCACCGGCCCCTGGAGCGGGTCTGACGTCTCTCCCTTGGGCGGGCCGTGACACTGCATCGGCCGCGCGGGTTCTTGTGCTGTGAACATCAAGCAGGCCCGCGCGGCCATGTCGCATCCTGCCTTCTGCGGCCTCTCGCGTCAGCATCTCGGCGAGTTGATCGAAGAACTCGCGCCACGCTGGGAGGCGCGTTGTGAGTCCGTTCGGCGCGAACGGCGCCGGAGCGCTCGCCGACGGCAGGCCGGGACCGGGCCGAAGTACGAACTGGTCTTCACCGACCGTGTCTTTGTGACCTCTGTCCACCCGCGAACCGGCCTGTCTCACGAGGCACTGGCTGTGATCTACGAGGTGGGCTCCTCCGCCATCGGCCGCGCGATCAGCGAGATCTGCCCGTTGCTGGCCGAGCGCGGCTTCGCGGGCGTACGGGCTACGTGGGAGTGGTGGGCGCGGGGGCAAGGACACATCCGGCTGCCACGCTGAGCCCCGCCAGAGCCCCACCCCCTCCGCAGGCATGGGACGCCGCCTTCCGGACCGCCGCCTTCCGGTGGCAGGAACAAACAGTGCGACGAGGCGCGACAGGAGAAGCAGGAGCACTACGCCTCCCCCAGTTCACACCACACCGTCTTACCCGCCGCCCCCTGTTCCACGCCCCAGTGCAGAGCTAATGCGTCGAGCAGTGCCAGGCCGCGCCCGGACTCGTCGCCGCCCGTGGCACGCAGAAGGACGGGAAGAGCGCGTGGGTCGGGGTCAGCGACCTCGACGCGGGTACGACCGTCCGCGCGAGCCACCCGTACGCGCACGGGGGTGCCCTCGCCCAGGTGCCGGATGACATTGCCGACCAGCTCCGTCACGCACAGCTGAGCGTCGGAGCAGGGAACGTCCAGGTACGTGCGTACGGCGCGGCGCAGGCCGGGGACGGACTCGGGAAGGGCGAGCAGGTGGAGCTCAAGCTGCTGCGATGCGTTCACTGTTCGGCCGCCTTCCGAAGCGCGACGGTGAGCTTGCGCGCGGTGGCGGTGTTGCAGTTGCCGAGTGCGACCAGCCCCGCCGGAGGCGCATACGCACCCGCGAAACTCGGCAGGTCCGCGTGCAGGGAGGGGAGTGCGATGCCGTGGGCGGCAAGCGCGGCGCGGAGATCGTCCACGCTGCGGTCCACGTCGTCGGCGGTGGGGGGTTGGGGGTCTCGCATGGGTACGCCTTCCTCTGCACATGCACGTTCCGTGCTGAACCAGTCACACAGTGGCGTGAAGCGGCGTACCGTAAAAGAGGTTTGAGTTGCGCACGGTAACTGGCAAACGGCGGTGATGAGTTGTGCCCTCCCGTAAGGACCCCGACGCGTCGGCGAACGTCCCCTCCTTCTACGGCGCCGAGCTGCGCTTCAAGAGGGAGCTGGCGGGCCTCACGCTCGAACAGTTGGCGGAGGGGAGCTTCCGTGGGGTCCCGTTCCTGAGCCAGATCGAGCGGGGTGAACGCCGTATGCCGCTGGATCTGGCCCGGCACGTCGACATGAAACTCGGCACGGACGGCTTTTTCGAGCGCCGTTGTGAAGATGCACGCAGGGCAAAGCAGTCGGGGCACGCGGAGTACTTCGCGGACGTGGCGGAGATGGAGCGGCATGCGGAGACGATCGAGGACTGGGCGCCGTCACTGATCCCGGGGCTGCTGCAGACCGAGGCGTATGCCACCAAGGTCGTACAGACCTCGCTGCCATGGCTGCCGCCCGAGACCGTCGAGAGGCAGGTCCGCGCCCGTATGGAGCGCGCGAAGCTCTGGGAGCGTGAGGACCGCCCGGCGTTCTGGGCGGTCCTGCACGAGGCGCTGATCCGCAATCCGCTGCTGGAACCCGAGGAGATGGCGATCCAGCTGGAGCACATCGCGCACGTGATCCGCTCCACGCAGGGCGTTTTACAGATCCTTCCGGAAACGGCGGCCGCCCACCCGTTCATGATGGGCATGGTCAGGGCCATGACCTTCCCGGACGCGCCACCCGTGGTGTATACGGAGGGCCTCCACAGCGGCCAACTCATCGACTTTCCGGCCCTCGTGAAGGACTACCGGAGGTCGTACGATCTGCTCAGGGCAGCGGCGCTTCCGCCGGACGAGTCCCTGACCCTGATCGGGCGAGCAGCGGAGGACTACCGAAATGGCACGCACAGAAGCTGACTTGAACTCCGCGCTCTGGCGTAAGAGCAGCTACAGCAACGGCAGCGGCGGCGAGTGCGTCGAGGTCGCCGTCGGCCTCCCCGGCGTTATCCCCGTCCGGGACTCAAAGCTCCAGCACGGCCCCGTACTCCTGATCACCCCCACCGCCTGGTCCACCTTCATCGCAACCCTCCCCCGCTAACTCCGGACCCCATGGGCAATTGGCAGATTTGGGCCACCCCTGCCGCCCGCTGACCGTGCAATCACCCCGCGGTAGCAGCCCGTCGTTGGCCCATTTCTGCCAATCCCCCACCTCGCCGACCGCGCCCGCCCCGGTTGTCCACAGGGGGAAGCGGGTGGGGCGTAACTCCGGGATCCTCGGGGTGTGGAGCTGAGGGGGCTGGTCGAAGGGGGTGTGTTGCTCACCTCGCGTGCTCGGGAGGCCGGGTGGGCGCGGAGGTCGCTTCTTCGGGTGCTCGGGAGAGAGGGGTGGACCCAGGTTCAGGCCGGGGCCTGGATCGAGCCGGGCCGGGATGCGGACTTCGCCACCCGGCTGCGGGCCGTGCAGCTCCTCAAGCCGCGGCTCGTCGTGAGTCACCGTTCGGCGACCGCGCTCTGGCTGATCGAGACGCTCACCCCGAGGGGCGAAGGGACCCTGGAGTTCATCGATCCCGACCTCACTCTCCGCAGCGGTGGGAAGGGCGTGCTCGTACACCGCATGCCTCTCGACGAGGGGCACGTGGTCCGGCGTGAGGGCCTGCGTGTCACGAGCGCCGACCGTACACTCGCCGACCTCCTCCGGGCCGGCCCCCGCGACGAGGCTCTCGTCGCCGTCGAATCGGCCCTGACCTGGCGGAGGGTCGGAGGCGTCCGCCGCACGCCCGTCACGACCGCCGCCCTGGTCTCCCTCGCGCTCGAAGCGCCCATGCGCGGAGCGGAAGGCGGCCGCCGACGGCTGAAGCTCGCCGATCCGAACTCCGGCTCCCCCGCCGAGACCGTCGCGCGCCTGCGCATGCACGACGCCGGCCTTCACCCCGAGAGCCAGGCCGAACTCCGTACGCCCGACGGCCGCCGCCGCTACCTGGACTTCCTGTTCCGAGTGGAGGGGCTGGCCGTCGAGATCGAGGGCTACGCGTACCACGGCTCACGCGAGTCGCACCGCCAGGATGTCGTCCGCTTCAACCAGGTCCTCCAGTGCCCGGAGGTGCGTCTCCTTCTCCGCTACACCGCCGCGGATGTCTTCCTCCGTCCCGCGATCGTGATCGAGGATGTCCGCGCCGCCCTCTCCCGGCTCCGCGAGCGCGAGCGCGAGCGTGACTCAGGGACCCTCGCGCCGTAGCTTCAGAAGCTCCCGCACCGCAACTCCCCCTTCACCACCTTCCCGCTCGCGTTCCGCGGTAGTTCCCGTACGAACTCCACCACTCGCGGCACCTTGTAGTTCGCCATCTCGCGCCGCGACCAGGCGATGAGGTCGTCGGAGGTGAGGACGGAACCCTCCCGCCGTACGACATACGCCTTGCCTACCTCGCCCAGTCGGCCGTCCGGTACGCCGATGACCGCCACGTCCGCGATGTCCGGGTGGAGGCCGAGGAGCTGTTCTATCTCGGCGGGGTAGGCATTGAAGCCGCCGACGATGAACATGTCCTTAATCCGGTCGGTGATGCGGAGGTTGCCTGCCGGGTCCAGGACGCCCACGTCGCCGGTGCGCAGCCAGCCGTCCGGGGTCAGGACGCGGGCGGTTTCCTCGGCGTCCTCGAAGTAGCCCCGCATCACGTTGAAGCCGCGGACCAGCACCTCGCCCGGGGTGCCCGAGGGTGCCTCGACGCGTACCTCCACACCTGGGATGGCGCGGCCCGAGGTCGACGCGATCACGGACGGCGGGTCGCCCCGGCGGCACATCGTCACGAATCCGCTGGCCTCCGAGAGCCCGTACGCCGTCAGGACCGTCTCCACGCCCAGTTCGGTGCGCAGGCGTTCCACCAGGCGGAGGGGAACCACGGCCGCTCCCGTGACCACCAGACGCAGGGTCGACAGGTCGTACGACGCCCGCGCCGGGTGGTCGAGGAGAGACTGGTGGAGGGTCGGCGGGCCCGGCAGGACCGTGACGCGCTCGGACGCGATGTTCGCCAGCACCGTGTCCACGTCGAACACCGGCTGCGGGATCATCGTCGCGCCCCGCATCAGACAGGCGAGCACCCCGGCCTTGTAGCCGAAGGTGTGGAAGAAGGGGTTCACGATCAGGTAGCAGTCCTCCCGTCGCAGACCGGCCAGCTCGGACCACACCTCGTAGGCCCGCAGACTCTGCGCGTGCGTGATCACCGCGCCTTTGGGTCGGCCCGTCGTGCCCGAGGTGAAGACGATGTCCGACGGCGCCGATCCCGGCACGGCCGCCGCCCGTTCCCGCACCTGAGCCGCCCCGACGCCCTCCCCGTCCGCAAGGAAGTCCTTCCAGGTGCGGAAGTCGGCGGGGGCGTCGTCCGCCAGTACCACCACCTGCTCGAGGTGCGGCAGTCCGGGGAGGGGGCCGTTTCCGGCACCTTCCCCCTCCCCCGCCGCCCGTCGCAGGGACGCCACGTACGACGTCCCCAGGAACGTCCCCGTCACGAACAGCAGCCTCGCCCGGCTCCGGGACAGGACGTACGCCGCCTCGGCGCCCTTGAAGCGGGTGTTCAGCGGGACGAGGACCGCACCCGCGGACACCGCGCCGAGCGCGGAGACGATCCAGTCCAGGGTGTTCGGCGCCCAGACGGCCACCCGGTCGCCCGGACGCACCCCGTTCGCGACACAGGCGGCCGCCGCGCGTTCCACTCGGGCGCCCAGCTCGGCGTAGGAGATCCGCGTACGGCCCTCGACGACCGCCTCGCGGTCCGCGAAGCGTTCCGTCGCCGAGCGGATCAGTCCCGGGATGCTGCCCCACTCCAAGTCACCGCGCACGGCGGGCCTCCCCATGACCGACGACAGCTGACTGACTACCTGACCACTACCCGACCATCCGAGTACCTGACTACCCGTCAGATTAGCTGTAGCCTGACGCACTGTCAGCCGTCTTGGCTCCACAGGGAGGTGCGCCCATGGCCGCGACCGGGATCAAAGACGCCACCGCCGTCGTCGGCATCGGTCAGACCCCCTTCGCCAGACAACTCTCCGAGTCCGAGAAGGCCTTGGCCTGCCGCGCGATCCTCGCCGCCCTCGACGACGCCGGAATCGCGCCCGCGGAGGTCGACGGGCTCGCCTCCTACACCATGGAGGAGACCGACGAGGTGGAGGTCGCGAAGGCGGTCGGTCTCGGTGACCTCACCTTCTTCAGCAAGGTGGGCTACGGGGGCGGCGGTTCCTGCGCCACCGTCGCGCATCTCGCCGCCGCCGTCGCCACCGGGCAGGCGACGGTGGGCGTGGCCTGGCGGTCACGGAAACGGGGCAGCGGGCCGAGGCCGTGGAAGAACACGACTGCCCAACTCCCCACCCCCGCCCAGTGGACCCGCCCCTTCGGGCTGCTCAGACCCGCCGACGAGATCGGCATGCTCGCGCGCCGCTACATGCACGAGTACGGCGCCACCCGCGACCACCTCTTCAACGTCGCCCTCGCCTGCCGCAACCGCGCCAACCAGAACCCGGCCGCGATGATGTACGAACGCCCGCTCACCCGCGAGATGTACATGACCTCCCGGTGGATCAGCGAGCCCCTCTGCCTTTTCGACAACTGCCTGGAGACGGACGGCGCGTTGGCGTGCGTGGTCGTGTCCGCCGAGCGTGCGCGGGACTGTCGGCGGCGGCCCGTGTACGTCCACTCCGCCGCCCAGGGCCTGCCCGCCCAGCACCACGGCATGGTCAACTACTGGACCGACGACCCCCTCACCGGCCCCGCCTGGACCGCCGCCCGGCACCTGTGGAAGCACGCCGACTTCACGCCGGACGACGTCGACGTGGCCCAGATCTACGATGCCTTCACGCCCCTCATCCCGCTCTCCCTGGAGGGGTACGGCTTCTGCGGCCGGGGCGAGGGCGCGGCCTTCACGGAGGGCGGCGCGCTGGAGAGCGGGGGCCGGCTGCCCCTCAACACCGGCGGGGGCGGGCTGAGCGAGGCGTACGTCCACGGGTTCAACCTCATCAACGAGGGCGTGAAGCAGTTGCGGGGCACGAGTACCGCCCAGGTCCCCGGGGCCGCCACCTGCCTGGTCACGGCGGGAGAGGGCGTCCCCACCTCCGCCCTCCTCCTGAGGAACTGAGGACGACCTGAGGAAGGACCTGAGGACCTGAGGACCTGAGGACCTGAGGACCCTGAAGAACTGAGGAGCCCACGGTGAACGACCCCCTTCTCTCCCCCGTCCCCGACGACGACGGCGCCCCCTTCTGGGGCTACGCCGCCCAGGGCGAGCTCCGCGTCCAGGCGTGCGCCGACTGCGGCGAGCTGCGCTTCCCGCCCCGCCCCTGCTGCCCCCACTGCCAGTCCTTCGGCAGCGAGTGGCGGCGGATGAGCGGGCAGGGCCGCGTCTGGTCGTACGTCGTCCCGCACCCCCCGCTGCTACCGGCCTACGCGGCGCAGTCCCCGTACAACGCGATCGTCGTCGAACTGGCCGAGGCCCCGCACATCCGCCTGGTCGGCAATCTGGTGACGGGGCCCGGGGCAGCCCTGAACTCGCTCGCCGCTGAACGGATTCGGATCGGGGCGCGGGTACGGGTGGTGTTCAGCGGGGAGGGGCTGCCGCAATGGGTCCTGGAGGGCCGGTCGTGAACGGCGGCACGCTCCGGGTCTCGACCGACAAGGACACGGGCGTCGCGGTCCTCACCCTGAACCGCCCGGAGAAACTGAACGCCATCGACGAGCCGCTGGCGGCCGAACTCGCCGCCACCTGGCGGGCGTTCCGCTTCGACGACTCGGTACGGGCCGTCGTCCTCACCGGAGCGGGCGAACGGGCCTTCTCCACCGGCCTCGACCGCACCGCCGAAACCCCCCAGCCCACCTCCCCCTTCATGGTCGACGACCCGCTCCTCACCATCGGCCCGAAGGCCAACGACCTCTGGAAGCCCGTCATCGCCGCCGTGCGGGGCATGGCGTGCGGAGGCGCCTTCTACCTGCTGGGGGAGGCCGAGTTCATCGTCGCCGACGAGAGCGCGACCTTCTTCGATCCGCACACGACGTACGGCATGGTCAGCGCGTACGAGTCGGTGTACGCGGCGCATCGGATGCCGTACGGGGAGGCGGCGCGGACGGCGCTCATGGGGGGCGCCGAGCGGATGTCCGCGCGACGGGCGTACGACGTGGGGCTGGTGTCCGAACTCACCCCGCCCGGGGGCGCGTTGGAGGCCGCCGTCCGCTGCGCCACGGTCATCGCCGGTTACCCGCCGGAAGGCGTCCAGGGCACGGTCCGTGCCCTGTGGACCGCCCACGAGGCGTCCCGCGCCCAGGCCTTCTCCCAGGCGCCGCACCTCATCTCACTCGGCAATCTGCCGCCGGCCCGCCAGGCGGAGCTGTTCTCCGCGCGGCGCCCGAACGGGTTCCGGCTGCGCTGAACCGGGCCGGGGGCGCGGCCGAAGAACCGGTCACCCCTACGCCGTGCGTGCCGTCCCCGTGCCCTTCTCCGCGTCCAGCGCGTACACGCACCGGTCCTTGCTGCACGCGTACACCACCCCGTCCTTGACCACCGGCGCACCGGTGATCTCCCCACCCGTCGCCAGCTTCCAGCGGAGCCGGCCGTCGTCCGCCTTCAGGGTGTAGAGGAGATGGTCCGTCGAGCCGAAGTGGATGCGGCCCTCGGCGACCGCGGGCGCGCCCACGAGGTCTCCCCCGGCCTGGAAGCGCCACTTCGGGGTGCCGGTGACGGCGTCGAGGGTGTACAGCCCCTTGCCGCTGCCCACGTGGACGTGACCGGCCGCGACCAGCACCGGTTCGACCGACGAGCGGGCCTCCGTCGCGATGCGCCAGCGGTCACGGCCGTCCGTCGCGTCGAGGGCGTAGACCGTGCCGAGGTAGTCGGCGAGGTACACGCCGCCGCCCGTGACCGCGGGGCCGGGGACGAAGGCCGGCGGGCAGAGGAAGACCGCCGGGGCCTCGAAGTGCCAGCGGACGTGTCCGCTCGCGACGTCGACGGCGAGGACGCGGGTGCCCGCGGAGATGTAGACGTAGCCGTCGGGAGCGGACGTGATCCGTACCGGTACGCCCCCGCACGACGCCGCGTCGCCGATCGGGTACGACCAGCGCTCCTCACCCGTTCGGGCCTCCAGGGCACGCAGCCGGGCGTCCTTCCAGACGTACACCGTGCCGTCGTGGACGGCGGGCCCGGCCTCCGGGGACTCGAAGTCGGTCTGGGCGCCGGTGATCTCCCAGAGTTTCTGGCCGTTGGAGGCCTCCCAGGCCTGGACGCCGCCACCGCGCGTACCGGTGATGACCGTGCCGCGGTCGGCCTTCAGGGAGTACACCCAGGCGTCCGTGGACAGACGCCAGAGGTCCGCGCCCTCCCGTGCGTTCAGGGCGAACAGCGTGGGCCCGTCGGAAGCGTGGATACGGCCGTCCGCGACCGCCATCGACCACGCCACGTCCCGCGTCTTGAAGCGGCGCCGGCCGGTCGCGACGTCCAGGGCGTGTACCTCGAAGGAGGTGACGTAGACCAGGTCGCCCGCGACCGAGGGCGTACCCCAGACATCGTTGGACATGCGGAAGCGCCACGGCCGCCAGCCGGACGTGGAGTCCGGGACGGGGGGCGGCGGTGCGACCGCGGGGGCGGGGTCTGCGCCGTTGACACCGACGCGCGGGCGGGACCAGGAGGCGGCGAGGCCCGCCTCCGGAGGAGGTGCCTTCACGGCGGCGGCACGGGCGTCGGCGACGCGCGGCCCGGGGCCGATGGGCACCTGGGCGCCCGCGAGCCGTACGGGACCGGTGTCGGGCGCCCCGACGGGCACCGGAGCGTGCGAGGGCGGCGGGGGGAGAGCCGGGCGTCCGCCCCCGCTGCTCCGCCCGCCGGAGGACTGCGGCTTCACCGCCGGACGGCCCCCGCGGCGCGCCTCGATCAGGCCCACCGCCCGCTCGGGCAGCCACGCCGACGCCGTACCGCTGTCGTCGGAGCCGGAGCCGAAGAGGTGCGGAGCCAGTTGCGCCTGGAGGTCGGCGGGGTTGGGGCGGCCGGTCGCCTCCATCTGCATGCAGGACTCGATGAGCGGCCGCAGCTCGTCCGGGAGGCCCTCCAGGTCCGGGCCCTCGCGCAGCAGCATGAAGACCGTCTCGACGGGGTTGGCGCCGTGGAAGGGCGCGTGCCCCGTGGCGGCGAAGACGAGCATCGAGCCGAGCGAGAAGACATCGCTCGCGCCGGTCACACTGCGCGAGTCCTTCGCCTGTTCGGGGGACATGTAGGCCGGGGTGCCGACGGCGACGTTCGTCATCGTCAAACGGGTGTTCGATACGCCCGACGCGATACCGAAGTCGATGACCCGCGGTCCGTCCTCGACGACGAGGACATTCGAGGGCTTCAGGTCGCGGTGGACGAGCCCGGCGCCATGGATCGACTGCAGCGCCTCCGCGACGCCCGCCGCCAGCCAGCGCACCGCCTGGGCCGGCATCGGCCCGCACTCGTTCACTATTTCCTCGAGGGAAGGCGCCGGGACGTACGCGGTGGCCAGCCACGGCACGGCGGCCCGCGGGTCGGCGTCGACCACGGCCGCCGTGTAGAAGCCGGAGACCGCCCGCGCGGCCTCCACCTCACGAGTGAAGCGGACCCGGAACAACTGGTCCTCGGCGAGCTCCGTCCTGACCGTCTTGATCGCCACGCGCCGGCCCGAAGCCGAGCGCGCGAGATAGACCAGCCCCATGCCGCCGGCACCCAGCCGTCCCAGCACCTCGAACGGCCCGATCCGCCGCGGATCGTGCTGCGTCAGCTGATCCACCACTTGCCTGCCACCTCCCCGTACGAACCACGTCATCCACATATGAACGCGGCCCCGTGCAGCGTCTCACCACCGCACCGCCATGGCGGCACGCACCCCGATTCTTCCTGTCCGCGCCACAGGTTGCGAACCCGGGGGCGGATCGGGGTGTCTCCGGACAAACCGGAGTGTCAGTTCGGCGAGTCACCAGCGATTCACCATGGAAATACGACGATCCGCCCTCGGAAATGCGGCGATTCGCCCTTGAAGCACGGCCATTCACCGCTGGAGTACGGCGAACGACGCCCCTTGATTGTCCGTGACGACGGCCACTCTTCCGTACGAGGTGTCGAAGGGGGGCACCTGGACACGGCCGCCGAGCCGGTTCACCGTCCCGAGTACCGCCCCGCAGTCCTCGACGCCGAAGTGGACGAGGAAGTGCGGCGGCATCTCGGCCGGGAAGACATCGGAGACCGGCGCGCGGCCGAAGTCGGGGGCCGCGTCGGGGCCGAAGAGGGCGTCGTGGAAGAGGCTGCCGTAGAAACGGTCGACGGCCGCCGGGTCCCGCGCGTACAGCTCGGCCCAGCAGAAGGAGCCCGGCTCGTGCCGCTTGCCGAAACCGGCGTGGGTACCGGGCTGCCAGAGACCAAAAACCGCCCCCTCGGGGTCCGCCGCGAGGGCCGCCGTACCGAAGAGGCCGATCCGGGTGGGCGCAGAGATCATCTGGCCGCCCGCCACCTCGATCCGGCCCGCGAGCGCGGCGGCGTCCGGGGTCGCGAAGGACACCGTCCAGACGGTGGGCATCCGGCCGTCCCACTTGGCGGCGAGGGCGGCGACGGGCTCCCCGTGATGGCGCGCGCAGACCCCCGCCTCCCGCGGCCCGAAGCCCTCGCCGAAGGTCCAGCCGAAGAGCTCGCCGTAGAAGCGCTTGCCCGCGTCCAGGTCGGGAAGCTGCGCGTCGACCCAGCAGGGGACGCCCTCTGGGTAGGTACGGGGCGCATCGGATGCGTCAGATGCCCGGGATGCGGCCATGCAGCCAAGTTAATGCCCTTTAACCCATCTCGCGCGGCGACCCAGGGCGCCACGCGGCGCACGCACACCCCATTTGCAGTCGGCCGAATCGCGCTCCGATCACCCCTCGGTAAGCTGACGGCATGACAGGACAAGTACGCACCGTCGACGGCCGCGTGGCCGGACGGCGAGGGCAGGCGACCAGGCAGAAACTGCTCGACTGCCTCAGTGAAATGCTCAGCTCGTCGCCCTACCGGGACGTCAAAGTCATTGATGTCGCCCGGAAGGCGGGCACGTCCCCGGCGACTTTCTACCAGTACTTTCCGGACGTCGAAGGCGCCGTCCTGGAGATCGCCGAGCAAATGGCCATAGAGGGCGCCGGGTTGACCCAGCTCCTCGAAGGCCGCTCCTGGGTCGGCAAGGCCGGCTGGGGGACCGCGCAGGAACTCGTGGACGGTTTCCTGGAGTTCTGGCGCAAGAACGAGGCGATCCTCCGGGTCGTCGACCTGGGTGCCGCCGAGGGCGACAAACGGTTCTACAAGATCCGTATGAAGATCCTGAACTCGGTGAACAACTCCCTCGCGGACTCGGTCGCCGAGCTGCAGTCCAAGGGCAAGGTCGACAAGGACGTGAACCCCGCGGCGATCGCCGGTTCCCTCGTCGCGATGCTCGCCGCGGTGGCCTCGCACCAGAAGGGCTTCCAGACCTGGGGTGTCAAACAGGCTGAACTCAAGCCGAACCTGGCGCTGTTGGTCCATCTCGGTGTAACCGGGAAGAAGCCGACGAAGTAGCGCATCCGCGCGCCACGCCCCTTGGGGGCCACTCGGCCCAACTCCTGTCATGCAGGCGGTAGTTCACTCCGGCAACCGATCGATCACACAGATGGTCGATCACCCCGGTGGGCTGCCGCCCGCCGCGCTATGTATGGCGCTGTACGATCCGGAACAGCCGGATCTCGCGATCGATCCGCGCCTGGTACGTGGCGTACGGCGGCCAGAACGCCAGCACCGCCTTCCAGGCCGCGTCCCGCTCCTCCCCCGCCAGCAGATGAGCCGTTACGGGGATGTCCTCGCCCTTCCAGTTGATCTGGGCGTCCGGATGAGCGAGGAGATTGGCGGTCCAGGCCGGGTGATCGGTGCGCCCGAAGTTGGACCCGATGAGAATCCAGCTGCCCGCCCCCTCCGCCCCCTCCGGTCCCTCGGGCATGCAGGCCAGTGGCGTACGCCGCTCCAGCCCGCTGCGGGCGCCCCGCACGGTCAGCACGATCCCTGGCAGCAGCTGCGCACTGAGCAGCACCTTGCCGCGCGTCAGCCGGTGCACCGCGCGGTCCAGGCCGGGAATGAGGTGCGGGGCGACGCGGGCGAAGACCCGTGTCGAGGACACCTTCTGCACGCCCCGCACAACGGCTCGCGAGCGGATTCCCGGGGCCATCAGACCGCCACCTCCACACCGTCGAAGAGCCGGGCCGCGTCGGCCGCGTACGCCCGCAGCCGGTGCACGGGACCGAAGAGCAGTTCGTCGCCGGAGGCCCGCTTGAAGTACAGATGGGCCTCGTGCTCCCAGGTGAAGCCTATGCCGCCGTGCAGCTGGATCGCCTCGGCCGCGGCGGTCCGCAGCGCCTCCAGGCCCTGCGCGAGCGCGAGCCCCCCGACCCGCTCGCCACCGCCGGACCCGGCGGTGGCCCAGGCCGCGTAGTACGCCGCGGACCGCGCCGCCTGAATCTGCACATACACATCCGCGAGCCGGTGCTTCACGGCCTGGAAGGACCCGATCGCCCGCCCGAACTGCTCGCGCTGCCGCACGTAGGCGACGGTCCGCTCCAGCGCCCGGTCGGCCGCGCCGACGGCTTCGACGGCGAGCACGGCGGCGGCGGTGTCCCCGACGGAGGCAAGCGCGCCGAGCACGTCATCGTCTTCCCCGCCGAGCAACGCCGCCTGTACGTGGCGCAGTTGAATGCGCCCCTGCGCCCGAGTCTCGTCCAACGACGTCTGCCGCGCTCGCATGAGCCCCCGCGCGCCCTCCGCCACGAGGAAGATCCGTGTCCGCGACCGGGCGAACCCGCCGGTGTGCGCGGCCACCAGCAGGAGCCCCGCGCTGTGCCCGTCGAGAACCCGTTCCACCTCCCCGTAGAGGCGCCACCCGCCCTCCTCACCCCGGCGGGCCTGCACGCCTCCGGCGCGCCCGCCACCCGCCCAGTCCCCGCCGTTGTCGCCGACCAGGCCGAGGGCGGTGGGGAGCCCGGCGCCCGGTACGGCGAGGGCTGCGGTCAGTTCGCCGGCCGCGATCCGGGGCAGCAGTGCGGCGCGCTGGGCTTCGGTGCCGAGGGCGAGGATCAGCGGGGCGGCGAGTACGGCGGTGGCGAGGAGGGGGGAGGGCGTAAGGGCCCGCCCCGACTCCTCGCAGGCGAGGGCGAGCTCGGCGGTCGAGCAGCCGACCCCGCCGTACGCCTCGGGGAGGGCGAGCCCCGGCAGCCCGAGCCGCTGCGCGAGCGTGTCCCAGAGCCCGGTGTCGTATCCGACGCCGGTCCGCACGGCCGCCCGCACCTCCTCCGGACCGCAGCGCTTGAGCAGGAGTTCCCGCAGGGTGCGGCGGATCTCGTCCTGTTCGGCGGTGAAACGGGCGTCCATGGGCGGGCCAACCCTTCTCCCAGATCTGACGGTCCGTCATATTAGGCCGGGGCGAGGGAGATGCACAGAGCGGTGATGCACAGAGCGGTGATGCACAGAGCGGTGATGCGCAGAGCCATGACGGCCTCCCCGGGCCACACCCATCTGATGTACCGTCAGATTCATGATGCCGGGGAAACGCAAGGTGGCCGTCGTGGGTGTCTCCCTCTCCGACTGCGGCCGGGTGGACGACGCGACCCCCTACGCCCTGCACGCCCAGGCCGCCCGCCGCGCACTGGCCGACGCGGGGATCGACCGTTCACTGGTCGACGGCTTCGCCTCGGCGGGCCTGGGCACGCTGGCACCGATCGAGGTCGCCGAATACCTCGGCCTGCGTCCCACCTGGGTCGACTCCACCGCCGTCGGAGGCTCCACCTGGGAGGTCATGGCCGCCCACGCGACGGACGCGATCACGGCGGGCCACGCCGAGGCCGTCCTCCTCGTCTACGGCTCGACGGCCCGCGCGGACATCAAGGCGGGCCGCCGCACCGGCAACCTCTCCTTCGGCGCCCGGGGCCCGCTGCAGTTCGAGGTCCCGTACGGCCACACGCTGATCGCCAAGTACGCGATGGCGGCGCGCCGCCACATGCACCAGTACGGCACGACGCTGGAACAGCTCGCCTCGGTGGCCGTCCAGGCGCGTGCGAACGCGGCACTGAACCCGGAGGCGATGTTCCGCTCCCCCATCACCGCCGACGACGTCCTGTCCGGCCCGATGATCGCCGACCCCTTCACCAAGCTGCACTGCTGTCTGCGCTCCGACGGCGGCGCGGCGGTGCTGCTGGCGGCCGAGGAGTACGTACGGGACTGCCGTACGGCCCCGGTCTGGGTCCTCGGCACCGGGGAGCACGTCTCGCACACCACCATGTCCGAGTGGGCCGACTTCACGGTGTCCCCGGCGGCTGTGAGCGGACGTCTGGCCTTCGAGCGGGCGGGGGTGCGGCCCGACGAGATCGACGTGGCCGAGATCTACGACGCCTTCACGTACATGACACTCGTGACCCTGGAGGATCTCGGCTTCTGCGCGAAGGGGGAGGGCGGGCCGTTCGTGGACGCCGGAAAGGGGCGGCTGACGGTGGGCGGCGAACTGCCGGTGAACACCGACGGCGGCGGGCTGTCGGCCCAGCATCCCGGGATGCGCGGCCTGTTTCTGCTGGTGGAGGCGGTGCGGCAGCTGCGCGGGGAGGCGGGGGAACGGCAGGTGAGGAAGGCGGGCGGAAGGCTCCCGGAGCTGGCGGTGGCCTCCGGCACGGGCGGGTGGTTCTGCTCTTCGGGGACGGTGGTGCTGGGACGGTAGGGCCCCGGCGGGGGTTCAGACGCTGTCGGCGAATCCCGGTCGGCGTGGCGGGCGGTCTGGCCGGTGGCCCAAGGACCACGGTGCCTAGTGCCGTGACAGGCGCTAGCCCGGAGAATGTGACACTTGCGCGGCGAGTGTCACATTCCCGCGGCCGACTACCCAGCCGCAGCGGATTCGCCAACAGCGTCGGGGTTCAGTGCGTGGCCCAGCGGCGTCTGGCCCGGCGCAGGGCGCGGGCGTCGGAGTAGCCGAGGAGACCGGCCTCGCGGTCCAAGGGCGCGGCCGGGTGCCGGTGGAGCCGCGCGAACTGCGTCTGCCGGGCGCGGTCGAGTTCATGGCGCCAGGTGGTGCCCGCCTCGGCGAGCCGGCGCTGGAGGGTTCTGGGACTCGTCGCCAGCCGTCGCGCGACGGCGGTGAGAGAGACCGTGCCCTCCTCCGCGAGCGTCTCGGCGGCCAGCGCCTGCTGGACGCGGTCGGGCCAGTTGGTGGGGCGCGGCTGGATGTGCGGCAGCAGGGCGGCGTGGCGCTCAAGGATGGCGGCGAGGACGGGATCGGCGGTGCGCAGCGGCAGCGCCAGATCGGCGGCGCGCAGGGTCACGCTGTCGGTGTCGGCCCCGTACGCGATCCGGGTGGTGCCGAGGAAGTCTGCGAACGTGGTGGACCTGCGCGGTGCGCGCTGCCGCAGGCTGACCTCCACGGGGCTGATCGGCCGTCCGGTCGCCCAGCGGGAGCGGGAGAGCAGGTCGGACATCCCTGTCTGGATGGCCAACTCCCGCCCCCGGTCCTCGTCCTCGGCCAGTGAGAAGGTGACCCGCACGACCCTCTCTTTGGCGGCCATGACGGCGTACTGCCCCACGCCGGTGATCAGGTCCACATGGCGCCCGCTCGCCGCGTAGCCCTCCCCGAGGGTCCGGGCCGTGGTGAACAGGTAGTCGTAGACGCCGAGTTGACCGACGGCGAAGTCGGCGCCGACGCGCAACCCGACGTCCGGTAGATCGTGGTGGTGCTCGGCCAGTACCAGGGTCCGCAGGAAGCAGTCGTTGGCGACGGTGATGTCGTCGCTGTCCATGGCCCACGCCGGGATACCCGCTTCCCGGGCAAGGCGGCCGGCCTCGTGTCCGGTCCGCATCGTCCTCGCGAGCACCATCTTCGGCAGGGCAACACTGCACAAAACAGGCACCTCACAACACCGTGGCGGCGACTGGCGTGTTCAGCCGCGTCGCTGACACGTTCGGTCCTCCCGCGCAGGCCATTTCGCGCCACATCTTAGACGCAGGTAAAAATGCGACGGCTTCTTCCGCTCCCTGGTGCCACGGGGGTGCGCCAGGGATGCGGGAGGTCGGGGCAGGACGGTGACGGTGGCCGTGTCATTGCCGGGGGCCACCTGTTGTAGGCGCCGCCGATGTGACAGATGACCCGTGCGGTGTCACATTCGCGCCGGGCACCTCTCTTGCGCAGGCCCACCGCCTTCAGCCGTACGACGTCCTCGGCGGCGAGGGGGAGCAGGAGGAAGGCCGTCCAGGTGGGCGCAGCTCTGCCGGACCCGCGAGTGATACCGAGTGATACTCGGGGCATGGGAACGGGAACGGATCTTCACGAGCTGCTCAGGTCACTGCGGGTGTGGGACGTCGAGCTGCCCTCCTTCGAGCCGACAGCCGCGCCCGCCGAACCACTCCCCCTGTTCACGGAGTGGTTCGCGGAGGCGGTGGCGGCGGGGCAGAGCGAGCCGCACACGATGTCGCTGGCGACGGCGGACGAGGACGGTCTGCCCGACGTCCGGATCGTGATGCTGCACGGCGCGGACGCGGACGGCTGGGCTTTCGCGACCCATGCCAGCAGCCGCAAGGGACGCCAGCTCGCGGCCCGCCCGTACGCGGCGCTCGGCTTCTACTGGCCCGCCCAGGGCCGCCAGATCCGACTGCGCGGCCCGGTCACGGTCGCACGGGCTGAGGAGGGCCAGGCGGATCTGCACGCCCGCTCGACGGGAGCGCTGGCCGCCGCGCTCGTGGGCAGACAGAGCGAAGTGCTCGGTTCCGTAGAGGAGTTGGGACGGGCCTCGGACACGGCCTGGGACCGTGCCCGGGACGAACCCGGCGCCCCGGCTCCGACCTGGACCCTCTACCGCCTCCAGCCGGAGGAGGTGGAGTTCTTCCAGGGGGACGCGAGGCGTCGGCATGTACGGCTCGTCTACCGCCGTACGGAAGACCGTACGGAAGACTGCGCCGCGGACGGTTCGACGGGAGGCTGGCGCAAGGAACTGCTCTGGCCCTGAGACGGGGGTGACGCCGGTGTGGCGGCGGTCGCGAGCACGACGTGGCTCGATTCGACGCCGAGCAGGGGGACCGCGGTTACTTGGATTCGACCCGTCCGAGCGGGTCGGGGCCGGCTGTCAGCGCGTCACGCGCGGCCTGTCAGGCGGAATCCCCGGGGTAGAGCTCGGTGCGGAGGTAGGACCAGGTGAGTCGCCCGACCGCGGACACCCGCACGGGGTTCTCGTCCGTGGTCTCGGCGACGTCATATCCGCAGACCCCGCCGAGCCCGTGCTCTGCGTCAAAACGCCCCCGCCGATTGGTCGAACTGCTCCTCCAGGGACTGCAGCGACCGCGGTCATCCTGATGTCGACGGTCAGCCCGTATGCGGCGACAAGAAATCGTAGACGGCGAAGTCGGCGACGGGACGGTAACCGATGCGCTGGTAGAGGCCGTTGCTGGTCGGATTGGCGAGGTCGGTGAAGAGGAGCACCTCGTCCGCGCCGGCGGCCAGCGCGGCCCGGCTGACCTCGGCGGTGGCGGCCCCCGCGTAGCCGCGTCCGCGCAGGGGTGCCGGGGTGTAGACGGGGGCGACCCGGATCTGCCCGGCGATCAGGGGGGTCACTCCGGCCATGGCGACCGGCGTACCGTCCGGCGTCTCCCAGAGCGTGACGCCGCCGTACGCGAGCCGGCTCTCGGTCCAGCCCTCCGGGTCCTGTCTCTCGTTCTGTCCGAAGATCTCGGCGAACTCGGAGTACCAGCGAGCGACGAGCGCGTGGTCGTCCTCGCCGGCCACCCGGGCCCGGCCGGGCGGGACGGGCGTCGGCGGCGTGAGCGTACCGAGCCGATACAGCCGCTCGCTTCTCCTGAGCTGGGCGTGCGCCCCGACGCGGCGCTCCCAGGCGGCGGCGAACTCCGCGGCCGTGTCCACCGGGCCACCGATACCCGGAAACGAGTACCCCTCGTCCGCGAGCCGCTCCGCCAGCGCGTCGACGGCCTCCGCCGGGAGGTCGGTGAGGTTGAGCTGGTACGGCGGCGTGTGGAACAGCACGGCCGACACCCCACCGACTCCGGACTCACCCCCGTCCCCGTCTCCGTCCCCGTCCGCGAGCCGGCCGAAGAACGGCGCCTCCTGCCCGTACACCCCCGGCCCCCGCCGGCGCAGCGCATTGGTCACCGACAGCGCCACCGTGTGCAGCGCGGGCCGCGAGCGCAGGAAGTCCCCCGCACTCGTGAGGAATTCGTCCAGGTCATGGGTGAACACCCAGTCGTGCGCGTCACGAGTCATGCCGGGCATGATCCCGCTCTCGGCATGCCCGGCGCCTCCGGTTTTCCGGGCGACGCCCGGGCCTACGGGCCTACGACCGGCAGCGTCGGCTCCGGGTCCGTCGCGATCCGTGCGTGCAGGTGGACGTCCCGGAACGCGTCGTGCCGCCCCGCCTCGAACATCGCCTCCCGCAGCGTCCCCTCGTACGGGAACCCGCACCGTTCGGCGATCCGGCAGGACGCGTCATGGCCGAGAGCGTGGCCCAGTTCGAGGCGGTGCAGGCGGACGGCGCCGAAGCCGTAGCGGGCGGCCAGGGCGAGGGCGCGGGTGGCGACCTGGTGGCCGCGGGCCTCCGGCAGGACCCAGTAACCGACGATGCCGACGCGTATGACGTGGTTGATGTCGTTGATGCCTATGTGACCGAGGGTCGTACCGGTGGCCGCGTCCGTGATGCAGAAGGAGACGGCGGTGCCGTCGGCGACACTCTGGGCGCGCGAGCGGAGCGAGTCATGGGCGCTGTCCAGATCCCGGACGATCTTGACCGGGGTGTTCCAGCGCTGGAACTCCGGGTCGGACAGCCCGCGCAGCCAGGTCGCGACATCGGCGTCGGATTCCGCGTCCCAGGGGCGCAGCCGCAGACCGTGGCCGTCGAGCACGGGGAAGGGGTGGTCGAGGGACTTCTCGTGGACTTCGGACATCCAGCCATTGAAACCCGTCGGCGCGCAGGGGTCACGCCCGGGGCGCCCGGCGCTCGCCACTCTGGACAGCCGTGCGCCGGGGCCGGAAAACGGGCACCCCTTCCCGGAACGCGACCTCCAGTTCCATCCCGATCCGCAGCGCGGCTCCCTCGCACTCCACCACCTCGGCCATCATCCGCGGCCCCTCCGCGAGGTCGACGACCGCGGCGACGTACGGCACGCGCGCGCCGAACGGCGGGAGGTCGTTGCGGTGCACGACGGACCAGGTGTAGAGCGTGGCGTGCCCGCTCGCGGGCTGCCAGCGCACGTCCTCGCTCCAGCAGTACGGGCAGAACTCACGGGGGTAGTGGTGGGCCCGGTCGCAGCAGGCGCAGTGGCGGATCAGCAGCCGCCCCTCGGCCGCAGCGTCCCAGTAGGGCCGGGTGAAGGCATCGACTTCGGGCAGATCGAAACGCGCCGCCCCGGCCCCCGCACGCTCCCCGCTCACGAGCACACCCCGATCGACCGGCACCTCACGAGAACAGCCCGATCGTGTCCATGGACTCCCCTGCTGTCGGCGAGATCTGACGGTATGTCAGTTCAGCGGATGAGGAAGCCCTTGACAAGACATGCGCGGCCAAGAACTCCCCCGCCGGGAACCGGGCCTCTCCCGAAACGGGCGCCGACGAGCCTCCGCACGGCGGGGACAGCAAGAGGTTCTCACCGCAGCTCTTCGCCGCGGCCGGGGCGCGTGGACCGCGGCGCGGGACGTGAGCGCCGCGGTCCACGGCTTCATGGAAGGAACTTCACCTCTGGGAAGGCCGCGCTCGGGCCGTCGAGCAGATGCCCTCGGCGGTGCCGCAGGTGCAGGTCGAAGAAGGCGAGCGGGTAGGCCTGTTGGATCCGTACCGACCGGGCCGGGTCGAGGGTGCCGATCCAGTCCTGGATCTGCTGGTCGGTCATGCCGAGGATCTTGCCTGCCTGCGGGATGAGCGTCGCGTTGTCGCCGTATGAGTTGTGGATGGCCCCGTCGGCCTGGATGTCCAGCCGCCAGCCGCGAAGGTGCGTCCAGAACTCGGCGACGTCCGGCATGGCGGCCCGGGTGAACACGGCGGTCATCATCATGAACGGCCGGTCCAGGTCGGCGGTGATGGTCGGCTGCATCGGGCCGTCGATGCTGAGCCCGGCCCTGACGCGCTGGTCGGCGAGCATGGTGAGCGCGGTGGCGGTGCCGCCCTTCGACCAGCCGAACGCGCCGATGCACCGCGGGTCGAGGGCGCCGAGCAGGCCCGGGGGCAGTGCCTTGCCGTCGACGTCGGGGTTGCGCCCGGCGGCGAGCCCCTCCACACAGTCGAGCAGGAACCGGAGGTCCGCGGCGAAGTCCCTCGGGAACATCGGAACGTCGCCCGGGGTGACCACCCGGCCGTCGGGGAACTCGGTGAACGTGTCGTGGGTGTGGTCGACGGTGACCACGGCGTAGCCGTGGCTGGCGAGTTCCTGGACGATGATGGTGTGGTCGGCGCGGTGGCTGCCCGCGCCGTGCGAGTACACGATGACGGGCAGGCGGTGGCCAGCACGGTGCACGGGCGCGCCCGCATGTGCGGCGGTGAGCGGGCCGAGGGCGGGGTCGAGGGCGAAGCCGGCGTCCGCCAGGAGCGCCCGCAACGCGCCCTCGGTCATCCAGGGGGCGCGCGGCAGGTCCTCCGCCCTGCGGGCGGGGTACCAGACGCTGGCCATCAACTCGCGGTGATGCCCCGGGCCGGCCACGGGATCCGGGCGTGAGGTGTCGACGAGGTGGAGCGGCACCGTGCCCACCGGGTGCGGTCCGGTGGGCGGAGGCAGTGTGAGTTGCACCGGGCTGGAGGCGGTCGGAGCCGCCCACGCGCGGGATGCGACGCCGAGCGGCACGGCAGTCCCGAGCCCAGCGATCAGCGTTGCCCCGAGCGTGCGACGGCGCGTCATTGGTTTTCGGCTGTTGGACGCCGTGACGGTCATGAATCCTCCCGAGTCTGGGTTTCTTGGACGGAACCGGGCTTGCAGCCCGTGGCGCTGGGTGTGGCGTGGCATCGTCATGGCCTCGCGCTGCTGCAGGTGCGGCTGGTTACGTTTGGCGGCCGGCAGGCGCGGCGGGCGACCGCATGTCGGTGTGCCCCCGTCGGGTGTGTCACGCGTCGGCGATGCCACAGTGCGGGGCAGGCCCTGCCGGTCCGGGCCGTTCGCGGTGGCGGGCGGTGACATGAACCATCCGCAAAAGCCGGCCCGGCATGGCGCCCGGCTGGGCAGGGAGGGCCAGGGTGGCCCGCGGTCGCAGGGGTGACCGCAGGGCGCGCCACCGGCGCGGGCCGCGTCGAAAAGACCTGGAAGACCTCACACAAGACCCGGCTGCCAGGAGACCCGACAGAAGCCCTGACCCGATCCGGGCCGCCGACCGGGCCCCGGATCCCGCTATGCCGCGCTCAGTGGGGTTACCTGGGCGCGGCGCCGGCGCGCGCGCAGGAGGGAGACCGCGCTGCTGAGCAAAACCACGAGCAGGGCGCCCACGCCCGCGGGGGAAAGCGGATAGAGCAGCGACGCCGTCATCTGCAGCGCGATGGGAAGCAGGGCCACCGACAGACCCGCGGCAAGCAACCGGTCACGCCTGCTGAAGAGCAGAGCGACCGCGAAGGCCCCGGCCCAGAGCGTATGGGTGATCGGCGGGCCCGCCGTCAGGGGGTAGTAGACGCTGACGAGCAGCGCCACCCACAGCGCGACGGCCAGCGCGGTGGTGCCCGCGATCGCGGCGCGCTGTGGCTGGGAGGGGCCGAGCAGGTCCCTGGGTGCGGCGAGGACGACGGCGCCGGTGAGCAACGGCACGGTCAGGTTCAGCGCAGCGCCCGCGTAGGTGCCGGCGAAGAGGTGCGCGAGCAGGAGCAGGGGGAGGTCGGCCAGCCGCAGCACCGTCGCCGGCACGACCAGTGCCCGGGCCGCACTCCAGCGCCCGGTCCAGACGGCCGCGAGTGCCGCCAGCCAGAGCAGCGGCATGAGGCCCTGGTCGGCCAGGGAGAGCAAGCCCGGGAGTGAGGACGAGCGCGGGGTCCGGATGCCGGGGGCGAAGAACCACAACAGGTTCGCCACGCTGCCGCCCGTCGCGACGGCGACCGTCAGCGGTGCCGCATGCGCCAGGACCTGACCGGCAGTTCGGTCGGAGCCCAGGCCGGTGTGCCGCCGTAGGCCGTGGCCGGCGACGTCGAGCGCCTCTCGCAGCCGGCCGAGGGGGCCGGCGTCCTTTGTGGCCTCGGCGTAGATCGCGCTCAACTCGGCTTCGTGCTCGGCACGGTAGGCGGCCGGGTGGAAGCGCAGGGCCCAACGGAGGGGGCGCGGCGGGTGCTGCTCCGTCATGCCAGGGCACCTTTCGGGCGGATGGCGGGGACGTTGCGGGCGGCCATCCGGCGCTCCGCCTCGGCGACGACGGCGCGCAGCCGCTCCGTCTCGGCGGCCAGCACGGAGCGGCCGGCCTCGGCGAGGGCGTAGACCTTGCGGGCCCGGCCGTCGACGACCTCCTCGCGCTCGACCCGGATCAGGCCCTGCTGGAGCAGCCGGTCCAGCGCGCCGTAGAGGGTGCCGGTGCGCATCCGCACGCGGCCCTGGGAGATCGCGTCGATCTCCTGGATCAGTCCGTAACCATGCCTGGGCTCGTCGGCCAGGGCGGTGAGCAGGAGCAGCGTCGGCTCTTGAAGCGGTCGGTCACTCATGCCGCCAATATATATCGGTGACCGACATATATTGTCGAGTGGCGCATCCACTCTGCAGCTCATAAAGCCCGATCCGCCGCCTTGGGGACTGCGGCGTATCCCGGCGGCCGTCCGCTTCCTGTCCCTGGAGCCGCTGCTGGGCCCGGTACCGTCGCTGCCTGTGCCGAGCAGGAGGGCCGGCTCGGTGAGATCGAGGGCATCGACCTCACCCTCGCCTTCCTCCGCCAGAAGCGCGAAGAGAGCCGGCGGCCGGCTCGCATCGCGCCGGTCCACCTCGGCATGACGGGTCTCCGGCCCGCAGGGTCGTGAACCAAATGGCAACCGGTGCACCGACGAAAGGCGCCGGCCACGTGGATCGACCAGGCGTGGCGAGGCGGACTCTCGTACTCTTGGCGATTGCTTCCCGGTCAGTGGGGATCGGTCCCGGGCGCGGTGCCGGAGTTGGATCGGGCTTCGTGCGGTGCACTGGTGGGCCAGGCGTTGAGAGCGGTTTCGACCACGCGTTCAAGGTCTTCGCGGCCGACCCCGTCGCATGCCTGGGTGGACATGCCCTGGATGACGGCCGCGTAGAACGTGGCCAGCGCGCCGGCGTCGGCGCCTTCGGGCAGGCGGCCTGCGCCGATGTCGGCGTTGATCTTTTCTTCGAGAGCGCGCTTGGTCCCCTCGCGGAAGGCGCGTAGTTCGACCTTGACGTCCTCGGCTGCCGGTGTGCAGTTGGTCGCGCCGTTGATGACCAGGCAGCCCGGCGGGTGGGTGGGGTCGGTGTATTCGGCCGCGGCCAGCCGGAGCAGCGTTTCGACGGCGCCGCGTGCGGTGGGTTCCGCCAGGGCGCGGGTCCCGTAGCTGCCGTAGGTGTGCGCATAGCGCTGGACGACCTCGCTGAACAGTTGCCGCTTGCTGGTTCCGCTTGACATGGCGCAGAGAAGAAGCCGAAACCACCGCAGCAGATCGTGACCGTAGCTCCGGCAGGTCAGCGGGCTCACATCACCAAGCAGCAGATCCCGCAGGTACCGGCTGACCGGCTCGATCTCCCGGCCGGCCCCATCGACCACCACGTACGGCAGCGAGACCGCGGTGCTCTCGATCACCGCGCCGATCCGCCGCAGATCAGCTCTGCCATCCATCAAGTCCCGATGCATACCCCAGAACTCACCACATCCAGACACAAGGAGGATGCTTCATGCCCCCACCTGCTGATCGCCACCGGATCCACCAGACAGTGCAGTAAACGGAGCGATGAGGCACCGCTGCTCTCCTGCGCCCCGATCCGCCGGACAGGCCCTGGGCCGGCCCGGGGCGCCTGAAGGCCGAGCCTCCTCATCCCCACCCCATTCGCCACCGACTCCACACATTCCAAGTGACCTACGCCACCAGCCCCACCCACTCCTCCTACAGCCGTGATCAGTTCGCAACCGATTCCGGGCTTGACCGAGACCTATCAAGTGACCACGTGATTACGCTCGCGCTCATGGCCGACTCGACTGCTTCCTCGACACCCCGCCCGGTGCCGTCCCACGAAGACCGCCCCGTGTACGTGATCGGCGGCGGCCCCGGCGGGCTCGCGGCGGCGTACGCGCTGCGCGCCCAGGGCGTACGGGCCGTCGTGCTGGAGAAGTCCGACCAGGTCGGCGCGTCCTGGCGGCGCCACTACGACCGACTGCACCTGCACACGACCCGCCGGCTGTCCGCCCTGCCCGGCCTCGCGATGCCGCGCTCCTTCGGACGGTGGGTGTCGCGCGACAACGTGGTGCGCTACCTGGAGAAGTACGCCGAGCACCACCAGCTGGAGATCGTCACGGGCGTCGAGGTCTCGCGCGTCGAGCCCGCCCCGGGCGGCGACGGCTGGCTGCTGCACGCCACCGGCGGGCGTGAACTGACCGGCAGCGCCGTGGTCGTCGCCACCGGCCACAACCACACCCCGCACATCCCGGACTGGCCCGGCCGCGACACGTACACCGGCGAACTCCTGCACGCCGGCGACTACCGCAACCCCACCCCCTACACCGGCCGCGACGTCCTCGTCGTCGGCGTCGGCAACACGGGCGCCGAGATCGCCGTGGACCTGGTCGAGGGCGGTGCCTCGCGGGTGCGGCTGGCGGTCCGTACCGCGCCGCACATCGTGCGCCGCTCCACGGCCGGCTGGGCCGCCCAGTTCACCGGAATTCTCGTACGACGGCTACCGGTGCGCCTCGTCGACGCCCTCGCCGGGCCGATGGCCAAACTCAGCGTCCCGGACCTGTCGGCGCAGGGGCTGCCCCGCCCCGACACCGGCCTCTACTCCCGCGTCAACGACGGCTCCATCCCCGTCCAGGACGTCGGCCTCATCGACGCCGTCCGCAAGGGTCGGGTCGAGATCGTCGCCGCGGTGGAGGGTTTCGAGGAGGGCAAGGTCGTCCTCGCCGACGGGAAGCGGATCGACCCGGACGTCGTGATCGCCGCGACCGGGTACGTACGCGCCCTGGAGGGCGTCGTCGGGCACCTCGGCGTCCTCGACGGCCGGGGCCGCCCGGTCGTACACGGCGCCCGCACCCCGAAGAAGGCGCCCGGCCTCTACTTCACCGGCTTCACCAACCCCATCAGCGGCATGTTCCGCGAACTCGCCCTCGACGCGGAGAAGATCGCGAAGGCCGTCGCGAGGACGGCGGAGAAGGTGACGGAGAAGGCGGAGAAGACTGCGGAGAAGGCTGCGGCGAAGGCGAAGAAGACTGCGGCCAAGACGGCCGCGCGCGACGCGGGTCCGACCCGCGCCGCGCGCTGATCTCCCGTCAGTTGACGTTCAGGGACGCCGTGTTGTTCGTAGCGTCCGGGTCGAAGGCGAAGTTCCCGAACTCGGGGTGAATGCTGACCTCACCGGTCGTGCCGGGCCCCACCGCGTCGATCCGCAACTGGAAGGCCCTTGGCGGCCGGGTCGCCGGAGCCGAGGTTCGCGAACCAGGCCGGGCCGTTGTTCTTGAAGGTGAGCGGGGCGGTCACCTTCTGGCCCGCCGTGCCGGTGACCGCGGCGCCGGTCACCGAGAAGTCGGCGGTGTTCTCCGCGCCGATCTGCAGGGCCACATAGTTGTCACGGTCCGCCAGTGTGCGGCACTCCGACAGGTTCCCCTCCCACGCGTGGCGGGTACGAACCAGGTGCCCGCCACGCAACGTCCACGCGACCGGCGAAGCGGCAGCCGTCCCTGCGGGAACCGCCCGCCGCACAGCCTTTTGCTTGCACAACGGTTCCTGACGCGGCGTCAGTTAAGTAATCTGACAGAGCGTCAGTTAATTGGCTGTCACACAGGAGCGGGCGGACCGATGCTTGGATCAACCCACGGCACCCTCACCACCGACTCCCGCCGGGCCCGCGTCATCGCCTGCGGCGAGCAGCCCTCACCGGTCGTGCACGGCCGCCCGGCCGACGTCGACGACCTCGACGTGAGCGGCCGTCCGCTGTACGCCGACGCCCCCGATCTGGACCGCTTCTTCCGCCCCGAGTCCGTCGCCGTCGTCGGCGCCTCGGACGCCGAGGGCCGGCCGAACACCGGCATCACCCGGCAGCTGATCGCCTGGGCCGAGCGGGTCGGCGCCCGGCTGCACCCGGTGCACCCCACCCGTCAGTCCGTCTTCGGCATCCCCTGCTCCCCTTCTGTCGCGGACCTGCCCGAGCAGGTCGATCTGGCCGTGCTGCTGGTCGGCGACCCGCTCGCCGTGATCGGGGAACTGGCCGAGGCCAAGGTGAAGTTCGCGGTCGCCTTCGCCTCCGGGTTCGCCGAGACCGGAGCCGAGGGCGCCGCCGCACAGGCCCACCTCGCCGCCGCCGTCCGCCGCTCCGGGCTGCGACTGCTCGGGCCCAACACCAACCTCAACGCCTTCGAGAAGTTCCGCGACGACCTCGACGGCCCCGCGATCGCCCTCATCACCCAGTCCGGACACCAGGGCCGGCCGGTGTTCGCGATGCAGGAGCTGGGTGTGCGGCTCTCCCACTGGGCGCCCACCGGCAACGAGGCCGACCTCGAGACCGCCGACTTCATCTCCTACTTCTCCGAGCAGCCCGAGGTCGGCGCCATCGCCTGCTATGTCGAGGGGCTCAAGGACGGCCGCTCCTTTCTGCTCGCCGCCGACCGCGCCGCCCGTCGCGGGGTGCCCGTCGTCGCCGTCAAGGTCGGCCGCACCGAGACCGGAGCGCGCACCGCCGCCTCACACACCGGCAAGCTGACCGGCGCCGACACGGTGGTGGACGCGGCGATGCGGCAGTACGGCGTGATCCGCGTCGACGGGCTCGACGAACTCCAGGACACCGCTGCCCTGCTGGCCCGCGCCCGCGCCCCGCGGGCCGACGGGGTCGTCGTCTATTCGATCTCGGGCGGCACGGGCGCGCACTTCGCCGATCTGGCGACGGCGGCGGGGCTGCGGCTGCCGGACCTCTCCGCCGCCAAGCAGGCCGAGCTGCACCAGTGGATACCCGAGTACCTGAGCGTCACCAACCCCGTCGACAACGGTGGGCACCCGGTCGGCGACTGGCGCGGGCGGAAGATCATCGACGCGATCCTCGCCGACCCGGCGGTCGGGGTGCTGATCTGCCCGATCACCGGGCCCTTCCCTCCCATGAGCGACAAGCTCGCGCAGGACCTGGTGGACGCGGCGGAGCAGACGGACAAGCAGGTGTGCGTGGTGTGGGGCTCGCCGGTCGGCACCGAGGCCGCGTACCGCGACACGCTGCTCGGGTCGTCCCGGGTCGCCACCTTCCGTACGTTCGCCAACTGCATCACGGCCGTGCGGGCCTACCTGGACCACCACCGGTTCGTCGCCGCCTACCGCTCCCCCTTCGACGAGGCGCCCCGCACCCCCTCGCCCTCCTTCCGCAAGGCGCGGGCGCTGATGCGGCCCGGGCAGCAGCTGAGCGAACACGCGGCGAAGCAGCTGCTGCGCGCCTACGGGATCCGGGTGCCGCGCGAGCAGTTGGTGACCAGCGCGGCGGCCGCCGTCCGCGCGGCCGGTCTCGTCGGCTACCCCGTGGTCATGAAGGCGTCCGGCGCCCAGATCGCCCACAAGACCGAACTGGGCCTGGTGAAGATCGGACTGACCTCCGCCAGCCAGGTCAGGGACGCCTACCGCGAGCTCGCCGACATCGCTCGCTACGAGGGGATCTCCCTCGACGGGGTGCTGGTGTGCCAGATGGTCGAGCGGGGCGTGGAGATGGTCGTGGGCGTCACGCACGACCGGCTCTTCGGGCCGACCGTGACCGTCGGGCTCGGCGGCGTCCTCGTCGAGGTGCTGCGGGACGCGGCCGTCCGCGTGCCGCCCTTCGGCGAGGACCAGGCGCGGAGCATGCTCGGCGAGCTGCGCGGGCGGGCCCTGCTGGAGGGCGTACGCGGGGCTCCGCCCGTGGATGTGGACGCGCTGGTCGAGGTCGTCCTGCGCGTACAGCGGATGGCTCTGGAACTCGGGGACGACATCGCCGAGCTCGACATCAATCCGCTGATGGTGCTGCCCAGGGGGCAGGGAGCGGTGGCGCTGGACGCGCTGGTCGTCTGCCACTGAGCCCCGGCGCCCCAGCCGCAGCCCCAGCCGCACCACCCCCCGTAAGAACCGGAGCATCCCCATGACGTCCTCCCCCGAGAAATCTGCCGATCCCGTCGACTCATTGGTACTGCACGCCACTGACAATCACGTCTCGTGGATCACCCTCAACCGCCCCGAAACCCTCAACGCCATCACCCCTGACCAGCGCGAACGCCTCATTCAGCACCTCGCCCACGCCTCCGCCGACCCGGACGTACGAGCCGTCGTGATCACGGCGACGGGCCGCGGTTTCTGCGCGGGCGCCGACCTGCGCGGGGGGCCGCCGGCCGGGGAGCGGGTGGCCGGGGACGTGGCCCGCATGATCCGACTCGGCGCCCAGCGCCTGATCACGGCCGTCCTCGACTGCGAGAAACCCGTGATCGCGGCGGTCAACGGCACCGCGGCCGGTATCGGCGCCCACCTCGCCCTCGCCTGCGACCTCGTACTCGCCGCGGAATCGGCCAAGTTCATCGAGGTGTTCGCGCGCCGCGGCCTGGTCCCCGACGGCGGCGGCGCTTATCTGCTGCCCCGCCTCATCGGCCCGCAGCGCGCCAAGGAGCTGATGTTCTTCGGCGACGCGCTGCCGGCCGGGGAGGCGCTGCGACTCGGGCTCGTCAACAGGGTCGTACCACCGGACGAGTTGCGGAAGACCGCCCGCGAGTGGGCCGAACGCCTGGCCACCGGCCCCACCCGTGCCCTCGCCCTCACCAAGCAGCTGGTCAACGCCTCCCTCGACACCGACCGCGCCACCGCCTTCGCCGCCGAGGCCGCGGCCCAGGAGATCAACATGACGACGGCGGACGCGAACGAGGGCGTGGCGAGCTTTGTGGAGCGGCGGAGTCCGCGGTACCTGGGCCGCTGAGCCGGTCCCGCTCCACCCCTTCCCATCTGACACCCCGTCAGCTTCAATGGTCGATGTGATGGGACACGCAGGAATGGCGGCCGCCGCCGTCCGCTACCTCAGGTCGGCCGGGGCCCCCACCGTCGCGAGGCCGGGACCCGTCGAGGCGCTGCCTCGCCCGGAGCTGCGCGCGGTCGGGGACGATGAGCGCGCGCCGGTCGAGCAGGCCGAATTCCGGCGGGTGCTGGGGAACTTCGCGACCGGCGTCACCGTCATCACCGCCCCGGCCGCCGAGGGCGAGGCGGGCACCGGGGGCCCGGCCGGTTTCGCCTGCCAGTCCTTCGCCTCCCTCTCGCTCGACCCTCCCCTGGTCTGCTTCATGGTCGGGCGTACGTCGACGACCTGGCCGCGGATCGCTCGCGCGGGCGTCTTCTGCGTCAACGTGCTGGGGGCGCATCAGGGCGAGTTGTGCCGCGGGTTCGCGGTGAGCGGCGCGGACAAGTTCGCCGGGGTCGTGTACGACGCGGCGCCCGTTTCCGGCTCGCCCCGTCTCGCGGGCACCGCGGCCTGGGTCGACTGCACGATCCACGCGGTGCACACCGGCGGAGACCATCTGATCGTGGTGGGGCGGGTGGACGCGCTCGGCACCGGCGACAGCGACAGCATCGCGCCGCTGCTGTTCCACAAGGGGCGGTTCGTCTAAGCGCTTGCCGGGATTCGACGTGTTGCTTCCCGGCAAGCCCTTAGGGGGGTTCCTCCAGGGCACCCGGCGCCCGTACGCCAGGCGGTTGCGTCAGGCGGTGGCCGCCGTCGCCACCCGTACGGCCACCGCCGGCCGCCGCCGGATCACCAGCGCCATCAGCGCCGCCGCCGCGCACAGCGCGCCCGCGGCGTACCAGACCACGTCGTACGAACCGAACGCGTCCCGCGCGACACCGCCGAGGAAGGCCACGAGAGCGGCGCCGACCTGGTGGGAGGCGAGGACCCAGCCGAAGACGATGGCGCTGTCCTCGCCGTACTGCTCGCGGCACAGGGCCAGGGTGGGCGGGACGGTGGCGACCCAGTCGAGGCCGTAGAAGACGATGAAGAAGATCATCGGGGGGTGCACGCTCGCGGCCAGGAGCATGGGGAGGAAGAGGAGCGAGATGCCGCGCAGCGCGTAGTAGACCGCGAGCAGGCGGCGCGGTTCGAAGCGGTCGGTGAACCAGCCGGAGGCGACCGTTCCGACCACGTCGAAGACACCGACGACCGCGAGCAGCGAGGCCGCCGCCGTGATCGGCATCCCGTGGTCGTGGGCCGCGGGCACGAAGTGCGTCTGGACCAGTCCGTTCGTCGAGGCGCCGCAGATCGCGAAGGTACCGGCCAGCAGCCAGAACGGGCCCGTGCGGACCGCGGACCGCAGGACCGACACCGCGCGCCGGGCGGCCCCCGGGACGGGCTCGGGCTTCGGTACGAACTCCTGCGCCCCGTACGGCTTCAGGCCCACGTCCGCCGGGTGGTCCCGCAGCAGCAGCCAGACGAAGGGGACGACCGCGAGCGCCGCGAGGGACACCGTCACCGCGGCCGGGCGCCAGTCGTGCTCCGTGACGATCCAGGAGAGGAGCGGCAGGAAGATGAGCTGGCCGGAGGCCGAGGCCGCCGTCAGGATGCCCGTGACCAGGCCCTTGCGCGCCGTGAACCAGCGGTTGGTGACCGTCGCCGCGAAGGCCAGCGCCATCGAACCGGACCCCAGGCCCACCAGCAGGCCCCAGCAGAGCAGCAGTTGCCAAGCCGCCGTCATCCACACGGTCAGACCGGAACCGAGCGCGATCACCATCAGGGCGACCGCGACCACCCGCCGGATGCCGAAGCGGTCCATCAGCGCCGCCGCGAACGGCGCCGTGAGCCCGTACAGCGCGAGGTTGAGGGACACCGCCGCGCCGATCGTGCCGCGCGACCAGTGGAACTCCTGGTGCAGCGGGTCGATCAGCAGCCCCGGCAGCGAACGGAAGGCCGCCGCGCCGATGATCGTCACGAAGGTGACGGCGGCGACGAACCACGCGCGGTGGATGCGGTGGGTGGAGGGACGGGTGGGTCGGGGTTCCTCTGCGGCTGCGGCGCCCCCCGGGGAGGCGGCTTCGGTTGTCTGGGTCACGTCATAGAGCTTCGGGCCTTCGGTCCCCGCGAACGAGTGGCCCGAAGGACAGCATTCGCTAGGATCGGGCCATGGCCACTCAGAGTACGTTCCGCCGGCACCGCGTCGTGGTCCTCGCGCTCGACGGGCTGCTGCCCTTCGAGCTCGGCATCCCGCAGCGCATCTTCGGCAAGGCACGGGACGCGGACGGCCGTCCCCTGTACGAGGTCGTCACCTGCTCGATCCGGCCGCCCGGCCCCGTCGAGACGGACGCCGACTACGCCGTCCTCGTCGCGAACGGGCCGGAGGCCCTCGCCACCGCCGACACCGTCGTCGTCCCCGCCTCGTACGAGCTCGGCCCGGTGCACGAGGAGGGCGTCCTCACCCCCGAGCTGGCCGCCGCCCTCGCCCACATCCGCCCCGGCACCCGCCTGGTCTCCATCTGCACCGGCGGATACGTGCTCGCCGCCGCCGGCTACCTCGACGGCCGCCCGGCCACCACGCACTGGATGCACGCCGAGCACTTCCAGCGGCTCTTCCCGAAGATCAGGGTCGACGCCGAGGTGCTCTTCGTCGACGACGGCGACGTCCTCACCTCCGCGGGCGTCGCCTCCGGGATCGACCTGTGCCTCCATCTCGTACGCCGCGACCACGGCACCGCCGTCGCCAACGAGGTGGCCCGCCGCACCGTCGTACCCCCGCACCGCGACGGCGGGCAGGCACAGTACATCCAGCGACCCGTGCCCGAGCCGCAGGCGGCCACCACGACCGCCGCCCGCGCCTGGGCGCTGGGCCGCCTCGGCGAGCCGATCCAGCTGCGCGACATGGCCGAGCAGGAGGCCATGTCCGTACGCACCTTCACGCGCCGCTTCCGCGAGGAGGTCGGCGTCAGCCCCGGGCAGTGGCTCACCCAGCAGCGCGTCGAACGGGCCCGGCACCTGCTGGAGTCCAGCGACCTGTCGGTCGACCAGGTGGCGCGGGACGCCGGTTTCGGCACGGCCCAGTCGATGCGCCAGCACCTACAGGCGGTGCTCGGGGTCACCCCCACCGCCTATCGCCGCACCTTCCGGGCCGAGAACCTGGGCGGGCGTGCCCCCGCCCACCCGCAGCCGACAGGACTCCCCTGGTAGTCCTCAAACATCAGTCAAGACGTCAGTCAAAACGTCAGCACCGCCCTCGCCACCCTCCCCTCCCCCGCGTCCTGCGCCGCCTTGTCGAAGTCCTCGATCGGGTAGGTCCGCGTCACCAGTTCGTCCAGCAGCAACCGCCCCTCCCGGTACAGCTCGGCGTACACGGCGATGTCGTGCTGCGGCCGGGAGGAGCCGTAGCGGCAGCCCAGGATGGACTTGTCCAGGTACATGGAGGAGACGAGGAAGGTCGCCTCGGCGGTCGCCGGGGGTACGCCCAGCAGGACCGCCTGACCGTGGCGGTCCAGCGAGTCGATGGCCTGGCGGATGAGTTCGACACGGCCTACGCACTCGAAGGCGTGGTCCGCGCCCGTGGGCAGGATGTCCTTCACGGCCTCCGTCGAGGTCAGGAAGTGCGTCGCGCCGAAGCGGCGGGCCACGGACTCCTTCGCCGGGTTGGTGTCGACCGCGACGATCTTCAGGGCGCCCGCGATCCGCGCGCCCTGGAGGACGTTGAGCCCGATGCCGCCCGTGCCGATGACGAGGACGGTGTCGCCCCGGTCCACCCGTGCGCGGTTCAGGACGGCTCCCACTCCCGTCACCACACCGCATCCCATCAGCGCGGCGGAGGGAAGCGGGATGTCCTCGGGGATGCGGACCGCCTGGACGGCCTTCACCACCGTCCGTTCCGCGAACGCCGAGTTGGACGCGAACTGGTACAGCGGGCGTCCACCCCACGTGAACGGCTGCCGCGGCATCCCGATCGCCTTGCTGCACATCGTCGGCCGCCCCCGGTCGCACTGAGCGCACGCGCCGCAGTTGGCGAGCGTGGAGAGCGCGACATGATCGCCGGGCCGGACGTGGGTGACGCCCGCGCCCACCGCCTCGACGACCCCCGCGCCCTCGTGGCCCAGCACCACGGGAACGGGGAAGGGAATCGTCCCGTCCACCACGGAGAGGTCGCTGTGGCAGAGTCCGGCCGCCGAGATCGCGACCTGCACCTCGCCGGGTCCTGGATCCCGTATCTCCAAGTCGTCCACGACCTGGGTCTGCTTGCCGTCGAAGATCACGCCTCGCATCGCGACTCCCTCAGCCCTTCGGCTCCCTAGGCAGACCGAGCACGCGCTCGGCGATGATCGTGCGCTGAATCTCGTCCGAACCGCCGTAGATGGTGTCGGCCCGGCTGAACAGGAACAGGTGCTGGAACGCGTCGAGTTCGTACGGCGCCGTCGGCGTCCAGTCCGCAGGGCCGGTCGCGGCCTCGGCGCCCCCTACCTGCACCGCCAACTCGCCGAGCCGCTGGTGCCAGCGGCCCCACAGCAGTTTGGCGACACTGGGCGCGCCCGCGTCTCCCGAACCACCCAGCGTCCGCAGGGCGTTCCAGCGCATCGTGCGCAGCTGCGCCCACTGGCGTACGAGGCGGTCGCGGACAACCGGGTCGGCCGCCGCGCCCGTGGCGAGGGCCGCCTCGATCACCCGGCCCAGCTCCTTCGCGAAGCCGATCTGTTGGGCGAGCGTCGAGACTCCCCGCTCGAAACCGAGGAGGCTCATGGCCACCCGCCAGCCGTTGCCCTCACCGCCCACGACGTGCTCGGCGCGCGCCACCGCCCCGTCGAAGAAGACCTCGTTGAACTCGCTCGTGCCGGTGAGCTGGCGGATCGGACGGACCTCGACGCGGCCCGGCTGGTCCATCGGGACGAGGAGGAAGGACAGCCCGTGATGGCGGGTCGACTCCGGTCGCGTACGGGCGAGGACGAAGCACCAGTCCGCCTCGTGGGCGAGCGAGGTCCAGATCTTCTGGCCGGTGATCCGGTATGTGCCTCCCGCGTCCCCCGTGCCTCCCGTGTCTCCCGCGTCTCCCCCGTCCCGTACGGCGGTTGTGCGTAGACCCGCCAGGTCCGAGCCCGCGCCCGGCTCGCTGTAGCCCTGGCACCAGAGTTCCTCGCCGCGGGCGATCGGGGGCAGGAAGCGGGCCTTCTGTTCCGGTGTCCCGTGGGCGATGAGGGTGGGGGCCAGGAGGTTCTCGCCGATGTGGCCCGAGCGGGCGGGAGCCTTGGAGCGGGCGTACTCCTCGGCCCAGGCGACCTGCTGGGTCAGACTCGCCCGCCGGTTGCCGTAGCCGTCCTCCGCCCATCCGAGGCCGATCCAGCCGCCCCGGCCGAGTTCCCGTTCCCAGTCCTGGCGGGTCGGCTCCCCGACCAGGTGTGCCGCCAGCCAGTCCCGTGCCGTACGCCGGAAGGCCTCGTCCTCGGCGTCGAATCCGAACTCCACGCGTCCTCCTCCCACCCGACCCGCACCGCGATACCCGCACCCGCACCCGCACCCGCACCTGCTCCCACACCCGCACCGGCGCCGGCACCGGCACCCTCACGCGTTCGGCCGCGCCTTCTCCGCCGCCGCCCGCGCCATCGCCTCCAACTGCTCCAGCAGCGGCATGGGATCCACGCCCACGGTCCCCGGCAGGAAGTCCGCGATCTTCTCCGGAGTCCAGGAGCCGTCCGCGTACCCGGCCCGCAGTTCCCGCGGCTGGGCCCAGACCGCGATCTTCGGACCGGCGATCGTGTACACCTGCCCGGTGATCCGTTCCTCGCGGGCGCGGTCCGAGAGGAGATAGACCACCAGCGCGGCCACGTCCTCGGGGTCGCCGATCTCCTTCAGCTCCATGGGGACATTGGCCGACATGCGCGTACGGGCGACGGGCGCGACCGCGTTCGCCGTCACCCCGTACTTGTGCAGGCCCAGCGCCGCGCTCCGTACCAGCGAGATGATCCCGCCCTTCGCCGCGCTGTAGTTGGCCTGCGCGACCGAGCCCTGGTGGTTGCCGCTGGTGAAGCCGATCAGTGTGCCCGAGCCCTGTTTGCGCATGACCGCCGAGGCGGCCCGGAAGACCGTGAACGTGCCCTTCAGGTGGGTCGCGACGACCGGGTCCCACTCCTCCTCGGACATGTTGAAGAGCATCCGCTCGCGCAGGATGCCGGCCACACACACCACTCCGTCGATCCGCCCGTACGAGCTCAGCGCCGCGTCGACGACCCGCTGACCACCCGCCATCGTGGAGATGTCGTCGGCCACCGCGACCGCTTGCCCGCCCGCCGCCTCGATCTCCTTGACCACGGCGTCGGCGATCGAACTGGTCGGCTCGGCGCCCTCGATGGACACCCCGTAGTCGTTGACGACGACCCGTGCCCCCTCGGCCGCCGCGGCGAGCGCGACGGCGCGGCCGATTCCACGGCCCGCCCCCGTCACGGCGATGACCTTGTCTGCCAAGAAGTTCCCCACGCCCGGCCCCTTCCCGCAGTTTCTGACGGTCCGTTAGATTCAGCACCTCGGATTCTACGACCCGTCAGATACCTGGAGACAAGCCCCGCGGAGGACTCATGTCACTGCCGACGCTTCGTCCGGAGTTCCACGACATCGCCAAACGCGTGAACAACTGGGGGCGTTGGGGCGCCGACGACGAGATCGGGACGCTGAATCTGATCACGGACGAGGTCGTACGGGAGGCCGCCGCCTGTGTCCGCTCCGGGCGCCGCGTCCCTCTCGCCCTCCCCCTCCAGCAGGACGGCGTGCAGACCGGGATGATCCCGGGGCGGGTCAATCCGCTGCACGTCATGGTGCAGATCAACCAGGAGATCTTCGGGCCCGGCACGGTCGCGTGCAGCGACGACGCCGTGACCCTCGGGCTCCAGGCGGCGACCCACTGGGACGCGCTCACCCACGTCTCGCACTCCGGGAAGCTCTACAACGGCCGCCCGGCCGGCACGATCACCCCGCACGGCGGCGCCGAGTTCAGCGGCATCGACAAGCCCCGGCACATCGTCTCGCGGGGCGTGCTGCTCGACGTCCCGCGCGCGCGGGGCCTCGATCGCCTCGACGGCGGGCACGCCGTGACCCCCGAGGACCTGGACGCGGCGGAGGAGTTGGCGGGCACGCTGGTGCGGTCCGGGGACATCGTGCTCGTACGGACCGGGCAGATCCAGGTCTATCTGGCGGGCGACAAGCATGCGTACGGGTATCCGTCGCCGGGTCTGTCGATCCGTACACCCGAGTGGTTCCACGCGCGCGATGTCGCGGCCGTCGCGAACGACACTCTCACCTTTGAGATCTTCCCTCCCGAAATCGAAGACCTGTGGCTGCCCGTGCACGCGCTCGATCTCGTCGAGATGGGGATGCTGCAGGGCCAGAACTGGAATCTCGAAGAGTTGTCCACAGCCTGTGGACAAGAAGGGCGCTACACCTTCCTGCTGTCCGCGATGCCGGAACCCTTCGTGGGCGGCACGGGCACGCCGGTGGCCCCCGTGGCTCTGCTGTAGTCGTGACCGCGCGAGAAAGCCACGCAAGAGAGCCGCGCAAGGGAGCTGCAGCTGAAGTCACGAAAGCGCGAAAGCGCGAAAGAGGGCTCGGCTGGCGGCGCGCCGCTGCTCGCCCCGAGCGCGGCACCGCGCGCCGCCATCCGGCTCCGGCGTACCCACCCTGCTCCTGCCGGCCTGGTAGGAGCCGACGCCGAATCGCGACCCGCACACGACGAGGACTCCCGTCACCGAAACCCTCGTCGTCCCCTCGCGGCGCATCGCTGAACACAAGCGTGATCAAACGGACACGTCACGTCAACACCCGTTCGGGGAATTATCACTTACGCGCCCTTTGCGACGGCGCGCACGGAAGCACACCCCGGCGCACCCGGTCATGCCCGAGGCCACGCAAGCGGAATGCGTGCGGGCATGCTCGAACCGTGCTCCCCGCACCAGCGCTACGGGCCCAGGAGCGGGCGCGACCCCAGGAGCGGGCGCGGGGGCGAGAGCGAACTAGACCGCCTCGTACGCCTCGTACGCGAAATCCTCGTACGAGGATGCCGTGTACGCGGCCCCGGCCGTGGCGCCCGGCGCGCAGCGGTCCAGCTCGCACCAGATGCTCTTGCCGACACCCTCGGCGTTCCAGCCCCAGCGGTCCGCGAGGCCGTCGACCAACTCCAGGCCGCGACCGTTGGTCTCGTCACCCTCGGCGTGCCGGGGCACCGGGGGGCGGGCGCTGGAGTCGGCCACCTCCAGGCGGACGGTGCCCAGAGACTCGCCGAGAACGCCCGGCAGGGAGAGCCGCAGCACGGCCGGACAGCCGGTGTGCACCACGGCGTTGGTGACGAGTTCGGAGACGAGCAGGATCAGTGTCTCGGCGAGCGGTTCATCGGCACCTATCCCGGACCCGGCGAGCCGGGAACGGGCCCATCTCCGAGCTCGCCCCACCTCCGCGGGGTCGGGCCGGATCTCCAGCTGCACTTGAAGCACCTGCACCGCTCACACCATCCGAACCGGCGGACACATCGCCTCGCGCCTCACGAGGGCCACGATTGTGGCCATGACCTGCATGACCAGAATCAGGATCACGGAACGTGATTCCCTTGCGAGACAGCATGGTTGACGTACAGTCACCCCAACAAGCGCTTCGGGCATATTCCAGCGCGAAGGAGTACGCGTGCGGCATACTGTGCGACGCTCGCCGTGGGGAGTCGAACAGGCAGTCGCGGGGGTCCGCACTGCCTTGCGAGCGGCGAGCATCGCCGGATCCGGCGCGGCCTCAGGGGCAACACCGGGATGGCTCGATCTCTGAACCACTCGCATCTCACACAAGGTACCGGAGCTCACCGCCGACTCCAGGCCGTGACAAGTCACGCGTAGGACACAACCCGATATCAACGCTCCGTAATTCCGGTATGCCACGATCCGCGACATTCATTTCACATCATCCCGGACTGTGCCTGCACAGCGCCCTGTCGGCCCACTCCGGCGGCCAGATCGCCCGCCAACAACTCCTCACTCTCCGTAGTCGAGCCCGCACGTTGGGTCCGCGTCCACGCCCGCTTCAGATACAGATGCACGTCGGACTCCCAGGTGAAGCCCATGCCGCCATGCACCTGAAGGCAGTCGCGGGCGCCGTGCACGGCGGCGTCGTCGGCGAGCAGCCGGGCCGCCGCGATGTCCACGGGGTCGGCGGTCACGGCCGCGGCGTAGACCGCGGCGCGGGCCAGCTCCACCCGCACCAGCATCCGCGCACACAGGTGCTTGACCGCCTGGAAGGCCCCGATCGGCTGCCCGAACTGCTCGCGGGTCCGGGCGTGTTGCACCGCCATCTCGCAGGTGCGGGCGGCGGTGCCGAGTTGCTCGGCGGCGGTGAGAAGTACGACGAGAGGGTCGGCGGGGCGATGATCGGCCGGGGAGTCGCCAGGGGGACGTGCGACTGAGGAGTCAGCGCCGGGGTCGGTCGACGAGGGCCCCGGTACCCGGTGCAGCGGCGTCAGCGGATCCACCGACCTCAGTGGTACGGCACCGGTCGCGTCCCCGCGTACGACATCCGCCTGCGCCAGCCACTCCACCAGGCCGCCGCCGTCGACGGCCGCCACCACGGTCCGACCGGTGGCCGCCCCTTCCACGGCGCCCGCCGCGAGGTGTGTGGCGATCAGCGGGCCGGGCAGCAGGACCCGCCCCGCCTCCTCGAAGGCCAACACCGTCTCCGGGAGGCCGAGTCCCACCCCGCCGTCCGCCTCCGGCAGCCGCAGCGCGAAGAACCCCGCCTCGCCGAGCTCGCGCCACAGCGTCCGGTCGAGCCGCGGCCCCTCGTCCACGGCGGCGCGCAGCCGCTCGCGGCCGAACCGTGCGGCCAGCAGCTCCCGCACACCCGCCCGCAACGCCCGTTGATCATCCGTGAGTTGGAAGTCCATGCGGCAGCACTCACCGTCCCTTCGGCAGGCCCAGAATCCGTTCGGCCACGATGTTGCGCTGGATCTGCGAGGTGCCGGCCGCGATGGTGTACGACAGGGAGCTGAGCCGGTCGAGGGTCCACTCCCGGCCGAGGTCCAGCGCCTCGGGGCCGAGGACCTCGGCGGCGGCGTCGTACAACTCCTGGCGCGCGTGCGAGTACCGCAGCTTGAAGACCGAACCGCCGACGCCCGGTACTCCCCCGGTCTTCTGCGACTCGCTCACGTTCCACTGCGTGAGCCGCCACAGCGCGCGGAACTCGGCGTTGAGCCTGCCCAGCCGCCGCCGGAGCACCGGATCGTCCCAGCGACCGTTCTTCCGTGCCTCGCGCGCGACCTCGCCCAGCGTCCGTCGGCAGGCCACGACCTCGCCCACGAAGGCGGTGCCGCGCTCGTACGACAGGGTCACCATGGTCACGCGCCAGCCGTCGTTCTCGGCACCGACCCGGTGGGAGACGGGCACCCGCACCTCGTCGAGGAAGACCTCCGCGAACTCGGTCGAGCCCGCGAGCGTGCGCAGCGGCCGGACCGTGATGCCGGGCGCGTCCATGGGCATCGCGAGCCAGGAGATGCCCCGGTGCTTGGGAGCGGTGGCGTCCGTGCGGACCAGCAGTTCGCACCAGTCGGCGACCTCCGCGTGGGAGGTCCAGATCTTGGACCCACTCACTACGTAGTCGTCGCCGTCCCGCCACGCGCGCGTGCGCAGGGCCGCGAGGTCCGAACCCGCGTCCGGTTCGCTGAACCCCTGGCACCAGACCTCCTCGCCGCGCAGCACGGGCGGCAGCCAGCGCGCCCGCTGGGCGGCGGTCCCTTCGGCGGCGACGGTCGGCCCGGCGTGCAGCAGTCCGACGAAATTGGCCCCTACGTAGGGGGCGCCCGCGTTTTCCGTCTCCTCCAGGTAGATGAGGTGCTGGGTCGGCGTGGCTCCCCGACCCCCGGCGTCGACGGGCCAGTGCAGCCCCGCGTACCCGGCGTCGTACAGCATCCGCTGCCACCCGAGGTCGTACGCCCGTCGGCCCGGCCAGTCGTCCGGGGACGGTTTCGGGGGCAGGGACGGCAGCACCTTGGCGAGCCACTCGCGCAGCCGGGCGCGGAAGTCCTCTTCTTCGGGGGTGTAGGAGAGGTCCATTGCTCGTCGGGGCCCCTACTTGTCGAGATCCAGATCCAGCATGCGGATGGCGTTGCCGCGCATCAGCTTGTGGACCGTCTCGTCGTCGAGGCCCTTCACATGGTCGAGGGCGACCTCCTTGGTGTGCGGGAAGGTCGAGTCGACGTGCGGGTAGTCGGTCTCGAAGGTCGCGTTGTCCCTGCCCACGACGTCCAGCGACGCGACCCCGTGCTTGTCGCGGAAGAAGCAGCAGAAGATGGGCAGTTCGGTCATGAGTCCCCTCCGCCTGGCGGACTGATCCGGTCTGGTTGATCCGGCCGATCGGGCTGATCCGGTTGATCCGACGACTTATCCGATGGCCTTATCTGATGGCCGTGTCCGATGGCCGTAACTGATGGTCCGTCAGATTTTTTTCCACAAGCAGGCTAGCCCCGCGCCTATGGACCGACAAGGCGCCGAGCCCTACGCTCTCCACGATCTGACTGTCTGTCAGCTAGAGCAGGGGGTCGACGTGGACGACACCGCACACGCGCTGGGCCGCGCGCGCACGCTCTGGGAACTGGTGGCCCGCCGCGCCGACCTCTCCCCCGAGAGGCCCGTCCTCCTCCAGGACGACCGCTCCCTGACCTTCGGCGCCCTGCGCGACCGCGCCGAGCGGGTGGCGGCGGGCCTGTACGACATGGGTGTACGCCCCGGCACGGTGGTCGCCTGGCAGTTGCCCACCCGGATCGAGACCGCCGTGCTGTCCTTCGCGCTGGCCCGCCTGGGCGCCGTGCAGTCCCCGGTCATCCCCTTCTACCGCGACCGCGAGGTCGGTTTCGCGCTCCGGGAGTCCAAGGCCGAGTACTTCGCCGTACCGGGCGAATGGCGCGGCTTCGACCACGCGGCGATGGCGCGGCGGCTCGGCGTGAAGGGTGTCTTCGAGGCGTACGACGTGCTGCCGGACGGCGATCCCGCCGTGCTCCCGGCGCCCCCTGGCGACGGCACCTCCGTCCGCTGGATCTACTGGACCTCGGGGACCACCTCCGACCCCAAGGGGGTCCTCCACACGGACCGTTCGCTGATCGCGGGCGGGTCGTGTCTCGCTCACGCCCTGCGCCTGTCGGCCGACGACGTGGGCTCGATGGCCTTCCCCTACGCGCACATCGCCGGGCCCGACTACACGGTGATGCTGCTGCTGTACGGCTTCCCCGCGGTGATGTTCGAGCACTTCGCGCTGCCCGCCGCCCTGGAGGGCTATCGCGAGCACGGGGTGACGGTGGCGGGCGGTTCGACGGCGTTCTACTCGATGTTCCTCGCCGAGCAGCGCAAACAGCCGGGGGAGCCGGTCATCCCCACCCTGCGGCTGCTGGCGGGCGGCGGCGCACCCAAGCCGCCCGAGGTCTACCACTCCGTCGTGCGGGAGATGGGCGTGCAGCTCACCCACGGGTACGGGATGACCGAGGTCCCGATGATCACGATGGGGGCGCCGGACGACACGGCGGAGAACCTGGCGACGACGGAGGGCAGGCCTCCGGAGGGCATGGAGATACGGATCGTGGACGGGGAGGTGCGGTTGCGCGGGGAGGCCGTCTGCCAGGGCTATCTGGACCCGGCCCAGACCGCCGAGGCCTTCGACGCGGACGGGTTCCTGATCACCGGTGACGTGGGGCATCTGACGGAGAGCGGGCACCTGGTCCTCACCGGGCGCCTGAAGGACGTCATCATCCGCAAGGGCGAGAACATCTCCGCGAAGGAGATCGAGGATCTGCTGCACCGGCATCCGGCCGTCGGGGACGTCGCGGTGATCGGGCTGCCGGACGCCGAGCGCGGGGAACGGGTCTGCGCGGTGGTCGAACTGTCGGCGGGGGCCGACGAACTGACACTCGCCATCGTGGTCGCGTATCTGCGCGCGGAAGGGCTGTCCGTGCACAAGCTGCCGGAGCGGCTTGAGGTGGTGGACGCCCTTCCGCGCAACGAGACACTGCGGAAGGTACTGAAGTACAAGCTCAGGGAGCGGTTTTCGGAGGGTACGGAGCGCACGGAGGGTGATGGGGGTCCGGGCGGTGATGGGGGCCCGGGGTGCGTACGGCCTACTCCGGCACCGTGAAGTAGCGGGCGAACCCGCTGACGATCTCCGCCTCCCCGACCCGGCCGTCGGCGTCCGTGTCGAGGGTCGCGGCCGCCGCGGCGGCGATGTCGTCGGGCACGCCCAGGGCCTTGAGGACGCGTACGGTCTCCTCGACCGTGGCCGCGCCGTCCCCGTCGGTGTCCGCGACGGCGAGGGCCGCGTGCAGGAAGGGGCGGGCGATCTCCCCGAACCGGTCGGGGTTTTCACGCAGCCGCTTCACGGCGCCGTTCACGAACTCTTCCCGGGTGATCCGCTGATCGCCGTCACGGTCCGCTATCCCCGCCATGCCCTGCCAGAACGCCTCCGCGCCGACGTACAGGGCCTGGCCCTTGTCCGACCGGGCCGTCACACCGAACTCGGCGAGGACCGCCTTCGTCGCGGCGTTGAAGTCCCCCCGGTCGATATAGCCGTTGCCGTCCTGGTCGAAGCCTGCGAAGCGGGCGGCAATCCTGCGCTCGTACTCGGTACTGACCATGGTCTTCTCGGACCGCCTTACCAACTCAACCGGACTCTCGGCCGGACTGCGTGTTCATCTGGCACGGAGCGTACGACGCCCAGGCCACCGAGGGCGGGGGAAAACGACGCTTGTGCCAAGACCGCTGGAATTCCGGGACAACTGTGCCATGCGGGCTCACGCCGACAGGGGGCTCGACTGCTCGTCGACGGCCGCGACGACGTCCGGATAGACGTCGAAGAGGCGGCGGACGCCGAGGGCCCCGAGGACGCGGTTGACGTGGGAGCCGTCGGCGGCGCCCTGGGCCGGCAGGATCAGGCGCAGGCGGCCCTGGCAGGAGCGGACCAGACGGCGGGTGGCGATGAGCACGCCGACGCCGCTGGAGTCGCAGAAGAGGACCTCGGAGAGGTCGAGGACCAGACTGCGGCGGCCCTCCGCCACCGCGTCGTGCACCCGCTGGCGCAGCACCGGCGACGTCACGAGATCCATCTCGCCCGACACCCGGAGCACGGCCCACTCGCCCGATTCGCCGTCGGTCACCTTGAGCGTCACCGCAACGCCTCTCGCTCGCCTCGCCCACCGGAAAACGGAAGCAATTCCTACGCTTCCTTTCAGCGCGGCTGCCCCGCCCTCGTCCCATGAAACACCGGTCCGCCATGGATGAAACGTCGGTCTACGGTCGAAAATGCTGGACGAGCGAGCCGTTTCGGTCGTTCGATGGTCAAGTGCGGTCCGATTCGATCGAATCCAAGGGGGTAAGTGATGGGCTTCTACCATCCGAGGCCCGTCCAGGGGCGCACATTGACGTAAAGGGGCGTGCGCTGTCAGACGTGCCGACTACATTCGAAACAACGACGCACACAGGCTGGACCGGTATGCCGGGCACGGGCAGGGGTGAGGGGGCCGCATGGCGACAAAAGACGCACCGCCCCGCTGGGACCGCAGGATGCAGCAGCGGCTCGCACGCGGGGAGGCGGCCGCGCTCGGTGAGCTCTACGACCGGTTCGCCTCGCTCGTGCACGGCCTCGCGCACCGCGTGCTCGGCGACGACCGGGCCGCCGACGGCATCACGCGCGAGGTGTTCGCGCACGTCTGGGAGAACCCCGAGTCGTACGACCCGAAGCAGGGCCCGCTGCGCTCCTGGGTCGCCACGCTGACCCACCGGCTCGCCGTGCAGCGGCTGCGCGCGACCGAGACCGCCGCGCTCGCCCTCGACGGCGGGGGCAGTACCGAGGAGTTGGAGCGCAAGGTGCGCAGCGCGTCCGTCGCCGCCCGCGCGGACTACATCGTCACCTCCATGCCCACCCCGCTGCGGGCCGCCCTGGAGCTGGCGTACTTCCAGCGCCGTGACTACCGCCAGGCCGCCGCCGACCTCGGCGTCACCGAGGACGAGGCCCGCCGCCGGCTCCGACTCGGCCTGCAACTGCTGTCCACCGCCCACGACGCCGGGTCCGCCGGCACGCCGCCCGGATACGGGGGTGCGCGGTGAGGGGAGGAGGGGACCGGTTCGAGGCCTTCGACGAGCATTTCAACGAGCACGGGGAACACGGGGAGCACGGGGAACAGGGCGGGGAGGAGAAGGGCGGGGAGGAGACGCACTTCGAGGAGAGGGACGGGGCGGAAAAGCGGTCCGCGGCGACGTGGGGGCCGGGTCGTGAGCCCGGCGCGCCCGGGGACCGTGACGGTGATGGTGGCGGTGGTGGCGGTAGCGGCGGTGGTGGTGGTGGTGGTGGTGAGGCCGCCGGTCCGGGGCAGCCGCCGCGCATACCGATGCCACGTTCCTCCGTCGAGGACACCGGACTGCCGCTGCCCGCGCCCGCGCCGCTCCTCCTCGAACACCGGGTGCTGAAGTCGCTGCTCGGCGCGTGGGCGCTGGCCGCCTGCTCGGCGCAGGAGACGGCGGCGGTCGAGGAGCACCTCGGGGAGTGCGGTTCCTGTGCGGACGAGGCGCTGCGGCTGCGCGAGGCGGTCGGGCTGCTGCACCGTCCGGAGAGCCTCGACCTCGACCCGACGCTGCGCACCCGGGTCCTGGAGGGCTGCCTGGACCGGCGCCCGCCGCGCATCCCGGTGCCGGAGTGGGCTGCTCCGTACGACGCGGAGACCGCGCGGCTCGACGCGCTGCTGCAGGACATAGGGGATGCGGAGTGGCACGCGCCGGTGCGGCTGCGCTGGTTCGAGGGCGACCGGCCCGTGAGCCGGCGTACGACCGTCGCCGGGGTCATCGCGCATCTGCTCACCGTGGACGGGCTGGTGGGGGTCGCGCTGGGCCTGGAGGACCCGCTCGGCGCGGCGAAGACCGCGGAGAACGGCACGGCTCCGGACGCCGGCACCCCCACCGGGCGCACCGAGGCGTACTGGCGCGCCTCGCACTTCCCGCCGACCCGGGCCGTGCGCGGACCCTGGCGGGAGCAGAGCCACAACCTCGTCCGTACCGTGTCGTTCGCGGGCGGGGCGTCCGGGCAGCTCGGCGTGTCGTACGGCGGTTTCGATCTGCCGCTCAGGGACTCGATGCTGGACCGGGCCTTCGAGTGCTGGGTGCACGCGGGGGACATCGCGGACGCGGTGGACTATCCGTACGAGCCGCCCGCGCCGCGTCATCTGCACAAGATGATCGACCTGGCGGCGCGGATGCTGCCCGGCTCACTCGCGGAGCGCCGCCGGGCGGGCCTTTCGGCTGCGCCGGCCCGGCGTCTCGTCGCGGCGGGTGCGCCCGGGCGCAGCCTGCGCCTGGAGATCGAGGGCTTCGGCGGCGGCGAGTGGCTGATCCCGCTCGACTCCCCGGCCACCGTCGCCTCCGCCGAGCACGAGGTGGCGCATGTTGCGCTGGACGGGGTGGAGTTCTGCCGGTTGGCGGCGGGGCATGTGTCGCCGGAGGAGGCGGCCGCGGGGCAGGTCGGTGACCGGGAGGCCATCAGGGACGTACTGTTCGCCGCCGCGTCACTGAGCCGGATGTAGGTCGCCGCGGGGGGATCTCGCCCCCGCCGCCCCTGCCCGCCCCATCCCTGCCTGGGGGCTTCGCCCCGTAAGCGGACGCCGTTGGTGAATCCGCCACGGGTGGGGTGCCGGCCGCGGGAATGTGACACTCGCACGGCAAGTGTCACATTCCCGCGGCCACATACAGGGGACCTCGTGCCGAAGGCCGGTCGCCCACGCCGTCGACGGGATGCGCCAACAGCATCCGTAAGGGGCGCGGGGCTGTGACATCGTGCGGCTCCGCCGCGTGGGCGCGACCGGCCCCCACCGTCCCGCAGCCGAAAACGGACCCCGCTGCCCTACGCGAACACCACCGTGCGGCGGCCGTTCAGGAGGATGCGGCGCTCGGCGTGCCACTTCACGGCGCGCGCCAGCGCCTGGCACTCCACGTCACGGCCGATGGCGACGAGCCCGTCGGGCGTCACGTTGTGGCCGACGCGCTCGATCTCCTGCTCGATGATCGGGCCCTCATCGAGATCGGCCGTCACATAGTGCGCCGTCGCGCCGATCAGCTTCACACCGCGCGTGTGCGCCTGGTGGTAGGGCTTCGCGCCCTTGAAGCTCGGCAGGAAGGAGTGGTGGATGTTGATGATCCGGCCGCTGAGCTGCTTGCACAGGTCGTCCGAGAGGACCTGCATGTAGCGGGCCAGAACGACCAGTTCCACCCCTTCGGAGCGGACCAGTTCGAGCAGCTGCGCCTCGGCCTGCTCCTTCGTGTCCTTCGTCACCGGAATGTGGTGGAAGGGGACGTCGTACGAGGCCACGAGCTCGGCGAGTTCCGTGTGGTTGGACACCACGGCCGCGATCTCGACGGGCAGCGCACCGGTCCGCGCACGGAAGAGCAGGTCGTTCAGGCAGTGGCCGAACTTGCTGACCATCAGCACGACCCGCATCTTGTCCTCGGCCCGGTTGATCTGCCAGTCCATGCGGAAGGAGTCACCGATCGCCGCGAAGCTCGCACGCAGCTTGTCCACGGTCACCGGCGCGTGCGCCGAGAAGTGGACGCGCATGAAGAACAGTCCCGTGTCGTGGTCGCCGAACTGCTGGCTGTCCTCGATGTTGCAGCCGGTCATGAAGAGGTAGCTCGACACGGCGTGCACGATTCCCTGCTTGTCCGGGCAGGAGAGGGTGAGGACGTACTGTTCGGCGGGCGCGGCGGCGCTGACGGACTGCTCGTTCATGCAGGACAGGGTCCCATACGAGGTGCCCGGCCCGGGCGACCGTCCCGCCACGCGGACGCCCTCACACGGACACACACGGACGCACAAAAGGCCCGGGACCGGCGCCTTCAGGCCCCGACCTTCAGCCCGGCCCCAGTTACTCCCCGCCCTTACACCCCGGCCTTTACGCCGACCGGGTCAGAATCCGCAGAACCTCCAGCGTCCGCGGCGGAACGTCGGGATCCTCTCCGTCGCTCACCGAGAGGCGTACGTGCGCGTCGCGTGCCGCCCGCAACGCCTCCGGCCACGCCTGGTGGTCGAGGTACGCGGAGACGGGCGCGTCGGGCCCGACCTGGTGCATGATCCGCAGAACGCGGAGCACGGCGGTGTCGACAAGGGCCGCCTCCTGGGAGTCCCGGAAGATCGTGCCGACGTACTTCTCGGCGGACCAGCTGTCCAGCCAGGTGTCCTCGACCAGGCGGTACACGGCGTCGGTGACGTCCCCGTACCCGTCGGTCCCGGCGAGCCAGACGTCACGTTGGAAGGCGGGGTCGGAGAGCATGTGCAGCGCGGAGCGCACATTGCTGCGCCAGCGCCACCACGGCATGTCGTTCAGTGGCATGCCGCCCATGGTGGAGGAGCGACGGCCGCGACGGGAAGAGTTCTCCGAACCTTGCACAGTCGACGATCGTACGTTCTTCGCGAAAATGCGATCATCTGCCCCCGCAATTCACCTCTGCGTCACCTCACGTTGACCACGGGTCACACGCAGGTTAGTGATGTGACGGAATCGTGCGTGTCCATGACCGGTAGTCGACGCACCCGCACCACCCCACCCGTCCTCCCCCAGCGCATCAGGACCAGGGTCAGGACCAGAGTGCTGTTCGCGGGCGCGGTGGCCGCGTGTGCTTCGATCGTCGTCGGCTGCGGGGTCGTCCCCGGTGTCGGAGGCTCCGGGGACGCTCCCATCACCGTCATGACCTGGGCACCGCAGGACACCGCCGCGACCAACAAGCCCGGCATGCCCGCCATGGCCCAGGCCTACGCGCGCTGGGTCAACGCGCACGGCGGCATCAACGGCCACCAGCTCAAGGTCCTCACCTGCAACGACCACAACGACACGGTGTACGCCGCGAAGTGCGCCCGGCGCGCGGCCAGCGAGAACGTGGTCGCGGTCGTCGGCTCGTACAGCCAGCACGGCCGCTCCTTCCTGGCCCCGCTGGAGGGCGCCGGCATCCCGTACATCGGCGGCTACGGCGTCACCGACGACGAATTCACGAGTCCGCTCTCGTATCCGATCAACGGCGGCGAGGCCGCCCTGCTGGCCGGACTCGGGGAACAGCTCGGCAAGAAGTGCGGCCCGGTGGCGCTCATCCGCCCCGACACGGTCGCCGGCGACCAGCTCCCGGTGCTGCTCGACTCCGGTCTGAAAACCGAGGGCCACGCGTCCGCCACCGACCAGCGGGCCGCCGACGACGCCACCGAGTACTCCGGGCAGACGAAGATCGCGCTCGGCCGCGCGACCTCCGCCCCGGCGAACCAGGGGTGCGTGGTGACCGCGCTCGGAGACCGCACGGCCACCTTCATGGACTCCTTCCGGCGCATCCGCCAGAACTATCCGCAGGTCGGTACGGGCACGGTGCTGAGCAGCATCGACCAGTCACTGATCGACTCCAGCGGCGGCGCGTCGAGCCCGTACGAAGGCGCGTACGTCACCGGCTGGTACCCGGTGGCGACCGACGCGCGCTGGGCCCCGATGCGCAAGGCGATCAAGGAGCAGGCCTTCGGCGACAACCGGATCGACCCCGCGGACGCCGGTGTGCAGACCACCTGGATCGCGTACAACGTGTTCAAGGCGGTCGTCGAGTCGCTCGGCGACGGCAAGGTGACCGCGCTCACGGTCCGGCGCGCCCTCGACAACGGCCTCAAGGTGTCCACGGGCGGTCTCACCCCGACCCTCAGCTGGCGCTACGAGGATCTGATCGCGGCCGTCGACTTCCCGCGCCTGATCAACGCCAACGTCACCTTCCAGGTCGTACGCAAGGGGCAACTGACGTCGACCCGCGGGGGGTTCGTCAACATGGCGAAGACACTGGAGAACGCGGACTCGAACTGAGCGACCCCCGACCCGAGAGGCCCTCAGCGGCTCCCGGGGCATACGGCCCTCGGCGAGCCCCTGGAGTCCGAGGGCCCCAGGGACTCACCGCGGGGGCTCACAGCTGGGTCGGCGTGCGCTGCGTCAGTCCGTACTTGGAGGCGATGGAGTTCCACAGCTTCGCGGCCTTCGCCTTCTGCTGGCTCGCGGTGCCGCTCGCCTGGTTGGCCGCCAGGGTCTGGCCTGTGGTGCGGGCGTGGCCCTTCCTGCAGCCCTTCTTGCCGCCCGCCTGGTCGGCCCAGGCCGCGTAGTGGTTGTCCGCCGACGCGGAGGCCTGCCAGGCGTTGTTCAGCGTGGTGGTCAGCTCGGCGTTGTTCGGGAGCTTGTCGACCGAGAGGCCGGAGAGCCGGGTCACCAGCTCCGTACGCTGCTTGGCCGCGTCGCGCAGATCACTGGCCGCCTGGTCCAGGTTGTTGCACGCCTTCACGTTCTCCACGGCCCTGATCACCGAGTCGCGGCTGCTGTTGCTGTCCGCCAGGAGCTTGTCCAGCGCGACGGCCTGCGCCTTGACCGGGGCGGCGGCCGCCGACGAGCCGTCCGTGGCAGCGGCCGTCGCCGACACGTTCTTGCTGCTGTCGCCCTGACTGTCACCGCTCCCGCCGCCACTGCTCAACAGAGCGCCCGCGCCGACGCCGAGCACGACGATGCCGATGCCGACGGCCGCGATCAGCGGGACGCGCGAACCGCCACGGCCACCGCGGCCACGTCCACCACTGTCGCCGTCGTCGGGAGCGCCGCGCCGGGTGGCGGCCCGCCCACCGGGCACTCCGGGCATCCCCGGGGCCTGCGCGGCGTACGGGGCATGAGGTGCGTGCGATGCGTGCGGAGCCGCGGCCTCGAACCGCGGCAGCTGCTGCGTGGACGCGGGCCCTTCCGGCGCACTCGGCGCACCGGCCGCGCCGGGCCCACTGCGGAACAGGTTGTCGAACTCCGCGGGCGGCTGCCGGTCCTCCGGCGCGCCCGGCCGTATCCCGTACGGCGCCGCGCCGGGCTCGGCGGGCACGGGAGCGATGAACTGCGTGGCCTCGGCGTCGGGGTTCACGGCGGACGCCAGCGGTCCGGCCCCGGGTCCACCCTGCGGCGTATACCCCAGGAACTGCGTCGCTTCCGCGGGCGCCTCGGGCGGCAGCGCGCCCGGGCCGACCGGCGGAATGTACTGGGTGGCCCCCTCGTCGGCGGCCGGGACGGCCGGAACGGGCGGGATGTACTGCGTGGCGCCCTCGTCGACGGCGGGCGGCATCGACGCGCCGGCCGGTACGGCCGGGGGCAGGGCCCCCGCGGGCCCGGCGAGCCCGGCGGCACCGTAGGCGCCGGGCGCCTGCGCCGCCGCGTGCGCGCCCTGATGCTGCTGCGGTACGCCGCCGCCCTGGCCGCCGTACGACGGCGGCTGCTGCTGCTCTCCGTACGACTGCTGATCCCCGTACGACGGCGGCTGTGCGCCCTCGGCCGGGAGCGGTCCGGCGCCGGGGGCCGGCTGCGGCGCGAAACCCTGTGGCTGCTGGGCCGGGGCGGCGCCCCAGCCCTGTGCCTGTGCCTGTCCCTGTGCCTGTCCCTGCCCCGAAGGCGCGGCCCAGGTCTGGGTGGACGGGTCCTGGCTGCCCCAGGCCGGGCCGGGAGCGCCGGACGGGGACGGCTCGGGGCCGCCCCAGGTCTGGGTGCCGTTCACGGCCGGGCCCCAGCCCTCGGCCGGCTGCGGGGCCGGTGCCGCGGACGGGTCCGGCCCCCACGGCCGGTCCCAGGTCTGACCGCCCGCCGGGACCGCCTCAGCGGCCCGCTCACCCGCCATGCCCGGCAGCAGCGGCTCGCCGCCGTCGGAGGGCAGCACGATGCCTTCGCGCGCGGGGCGCGCCGAGGGCTGCTCGCCCTGTCCACTCTGCGTCACCGGGACTCCTACTAATGGGGGACCTTCGGAATCGTCGGCTCACGCTACCGGGTCCCCAGGAGCCCGTGCCACGCAGCACAGGGCGTTACCCCTGCCCCGTGTGACCGGAGTAACGAATACGCCCCGCTGTGCGCTGTATTTGTCCCCTTCCCCTCCGGGCGCCGTCGTTTACCCAGCGTTCACGCCTGTTCACGCCCATGCGCGCCGTGTGTTCACCGGCGCGCACACGCTTCGCCCACGGGCGCGCTCACGATCCGCTCACGCCCCGTTCACGCCGCCGCCTGCAACTCCAGACGCGCCCCGAACTCCCGTACCACCGCCTCGTCCCGGTACGGCTCCAGGCGCTGCTGGAAGTCGTCCAGGTACTCGGCGCCGCGGTTGGACCGGAGCGTGCCCAGCAACTCGACGGCCCGCAGGCCCGTGTGGCACGCCTGCTCCACCTCGCGCTGCTGGACCTGCGCGGTGGCGAGCAGCACATAACCGATGGCCCGGCGGCGGGCCCGCGACTCCGGGTGCCCGGCGAGGGACTCCTCGGCGCACCGCGCGGCGGCCTCCGCCTGCCCCAGGTCCCGGTGGCAGTGCGCCAGTTCGTCGGCGAGATACGCCTCGTCGAAGTGCGCGATCCACGTCGGGTCGTCCCCGGAGGCCGCGTCGGCCCCCTCCAGGGCGGAGACCGCCCGCCCGGACGCCACCTGGGCGGCGCGCGCGTCGCCCATCAGCGCGTGCCCGCGCGCCTCGGCGGCGTAGAACATCGACTCCGCGCGTGGAGTCACCCGCCCGCGCGCGCCCTCCTGCGCCGCGCGCGCCAACTGCGCGATCTCGCGCGGGTTGCCGAGCTGCGCCGCCAGATGGCTCATGGACGCGGCGAGTACATACCCGCCGTACCCCCGGTCCCCGGCCGCCTGGGCGAGCCGCAGCGCCTGGATGTAGTACCGCTGGGCGAGGCCCGGCTGACCGGTGTCGATGGCCATGTAGCCCGCGAGTTCCGTCAACCGCGATACGGCCGCGAAGAGTTCACGGCCGACGCCTTCCCGGTACGAACCCGCGAGCAGCCCGGAGACCACGCTGTTGAGATAGTGCACGACGACCGGGCGCACATGCCCGCTGCCGTACTGGTGGTCCAGGTCCGTGAGCGCCTGCGTCATCGCCTTGACCGCCGCGACGTCCGAGAGGCCGACCCGCGGGCCCGCCGCGCGCGCCACCTGCGAGTCCGGCGCGGAGATCAGCCAGTCGCGGCTGGGCTCGACGAGCGCGGAGGCGGCGACGGACGAGCCGGACAGGAAGTCCCGGCGGCCGACGTCACTGCGCCACAGCTCACACACCTGCTCGATGGCACCGAGGACGGTCGGCGAGAACTGCAGCCCGACGCCCGACGCGAGGTTCTTGCCGTTGGCCATGCCGATCTCGTCGATCGTGACCGTACGGCCCAGCTTGCGGCCGAGCGCCTCGGCGATGATCGCGGGAGCGCGTCCCCGCGGCTGCTGACCGCGCAGCCAGCGCGCCACCGACGTCTTGTCGTACCGCAGATCGAGGCCGTGCTCCGCGCCGCACATGTTGACCCGGCGGGCCAGGCCGGCATTGGAACAGCCCGCTTCTTGGATGAGCGCCTGCAGCCGTTCGTTCGGCTGCCTGGCGACGAGAGGCCTTGCGGCCATGGCGTACCCCCTGTGGCTGCGGTGCCTGCCCACGCACCGAGTTGACGTGTCCTCATCGGCCAACCACAGCTAGGGAAGTCGGCCATGAAGATCAATGCCCCGCCGACATACCGAAGATGCGAGACATGTGAGGATTGCCGGGGTAAAGGCGGTTGCCCGACCCCTCCCCTGGTTACCCACCGCCCGCTGTCGTTCCCCGTGCGCGCCCCCACCCGTGCATCCATGCGCCCCACACGGGGAAACGATGCCCCTCCCCCGCGCATGTGACGCCCGTAACCGTCCCAGGCAACTAGAGTTGTCTTCATCGTGGAAGAGACCATCGCGGGGCCCGAGGCCGCCCAAATCCCCCAGCAGCGCGGCGAATCACTGTTGGACACCGCCGTGCGATATGCCGAAGAGCGCCACTGGGACGTGTTCCCGGGCGCCTGGCTGGAGGCCCTCGACGGGATGCAGCGCTGCTCCTGCGGTGAGGCCACGTGCGCCGCACCCGGCGCACACCCGGTGCGCGAGGACTGGGCGACGCAGGCGACCGGCAGCGCGACCGTCGCCCGCCGCATGTGGTCGAAGCAGCCGAACGCGTCGATCCTGCTGCCCACCGGGCGTACGTTCGATGCGATCGATGTGCCGGAGACGGCCGGGTTCCTCGCGCTCGCCCGCATGGAGCGGATGGAGCTGACGCTGGGGCCGGTGACGTGCACGCCGGACCGGCGCATGCATTTCTTCGTGCTTCCCGGCGCGGCGGCGAAGATCCCCGACCTGGTGCGGAGGCTGGGCTGGCCGGCCGCCTCCCTCGACCTGGTCACCCTGGGCGAGGGCTCGTACGTGGCGGCTCCGCCGACCCGGTTCGGGTCTCGGGGCGCGGTGCAGTGGGCCTGCCGGCCGACGCCCGCGAATCGGTGGCTGCCGGATGCGGAGGAGTTGATCTCGCCGCTCGCTTATGCGTGCGGGCGGGATCGCTGACGCTGGTCTGCGCCGTATTCGTCTGCGGGTGCGCTGTGGCTGGTCGCGCAGTTCCCCGCGCCCCTAAAAACCAGGGCGTTCCCCCTTAGGGTGCTTACATGACCCAGCGAGTAGCCGTACGCGTGCAAGGGCTCTGGAAGCGGTTCGGAGAGCAAATCGCCGTCGGCGGGATCGATCTGGAGTTGCCCGCGGGGCGGTTCATCGGGTTGGTAGGGCCCAACGGCGCGGGCAAGACGACGACCCTCTCGATGGTGACCGGGCTGCTCAGGCCCGACCAGGGCAGCGTCGAGGTCGTCGGCCACGACGTGTGGCGCGATCCGGCGGCGGTGAAGGCCCGCATCGGCATACTCCCCGAGGGCCTGAGGCTCTTCGAACGGCTCTCCGGACGCGAACTCCTCGCCTACACAGGCCGGTTGCGCGGTCTGCCCGGCGCCGAGGTCGACAAACGCACCACCCAGCTCCTCGATGTCCTCGACCTCGCGGGCGCCCAGCACAAGCTCGTCGTCGACTACTCGACGGGCATGCGCAAGAAGATCGGCCTCGCCGCCGCTCTCCTCCACAACCCCGAAGTCCTCTTCCTCGACGAGCCGTTCGAGGGCGTCGACCCCGTCTCCGCGCAGACCATCCGCGGTGTCCTGGAGCGGTACACGGGATCGGGCGCCACGGTCGTCTTCTCCTCCCACGTCATGGAACTCGTCGAATCGCTGTGCGACTGGGTGGCCGTCATGGTCGCGGGGCGCATCCGCGCGCACGGCCCGCTCGCGGACGTCCGCGGCAGCGCGCCCTCCCTCCAGCAGGCGTTCCTGGAACTGGTCGGCGCGCAGGGCCGCGACCTCGGGTCCGACCTGGACTGGCTGGGCGGCGGGGCGACGCGATGAGCACGGGTGGCTCCGGGGCCTCGATCACCCCCGTCGTCGTACGACTGAAGCTGTCGCTGCTGCGCAACGGGCTGCGGCAGTCGGCCGGGCGGCGGGCCGCGTACATCACCTCGGTCGTCCTCGTCCTCCTCTTCGCCGCCCTCCAACTGCTCGGCCTGATCGCCCTGCGCGGCAACGCGCACGCCGCGTCCGTCGCCGTCCTGCTCGTGGCGATCATGGCGCTCGGCTGGGCCGTGATGCCGCTGTTCTTCCCCAGCGGCGACGAGACCCTCGACCCGACACGGCTGGTGATGCTGCCGCTGCAACCGGGCCCACTGGTACGGGCGCTGCTCGCGGCCTCGCTGGTCGGCATCGGGCCGCTGTTCACCCTGTGCCTGCTCGTCGGTTCCGCCCTCTCCGTGGCGCACGGCACGGCGGCCTACGTCACCGCCGTCGTCGCCGTGGCCGTGGCCCTGCTCGTCTGTGTGGCCCTCGCACGGGCCGTCGCCGCCGCCAACATCCGGCTGCTGTCCAGCCGCAAGGGCCGCGACCTGGCCGTACTGAGCGGCCTCGTCGTCGCGATCGGCACGCAGCTCGTCAACTTCGGGGCGCAGCGACTCGGTTCGGCGGGCGGGCTGTCCCAGCTCGACCCGGCGGCGGACGTGCTGCGCTGGGTGCCGCCCGCGTCGGCGATCGGCGCGGTGGATTCGGTGAGCGAGGGGTCGTACGGCGTCGGGGGCGCCCAACTGGTCCTGAGCGTGGCGGCGCTGGTGGGGCTGCTGGCGCTGTGGGCACGGCACCTGACACGGCTGATGACCTCGCCGGACGGATCGACCCTGCAGGCGGGCGAGCCGGTGACGCGGAAGCGGGGTACGGCCGGCCTGAGCCGGTTGCTGCCCGCGGGGCGCACCGGGACCGTGATGGAGCGCAGTCTGCGGTATGTGTGGCGCGATCCGAAGACGAAGGCCGCATGGGTGACCTCCCTGGCGATCGGGCTGATCGTGCCCGTGTTCAACGCCTTGCAGGGCACCGGCTCGATCTACTTCGCGTGCTTCGCCGCCGGGATGCTCGGGATTCAGATGTACAACCAGTTCGGACAGGACACGTCCGCGTTCTGGATGGTCGCAATGACGATCGCCTCCCCGCGCGACGCGTACATCGAACTGCGCGGGCGTGCGCTGGCGCTCCTGGTCATCACCCTGCCGTACGCGACCCTCGTGACCGTCCTGACGACGGCGATGCTCGACGACTGGCCCCAGCTGCCCGAGGTGCTCGGGCTGTCCTTCGCGCTGCTCGGCGCGATGCTGGCCACCGGCGCGTGGTCGTCGGCCCGCTTCCCCTACTCGATCCCCCAGGAGGGCTACAAGAACGTGGCCCCCGGGCAGACGGGCCTCGCCTGGATCTCCATCTTCGGCGGGATGGTCTCGGCGGCGCTGCTGAGCGCCCCTGTCATCGCCCTCACGATCTGGCTGAACGTGACGGCGGACGGGGATCGGTGGAGCTGGCTGGTGCTGCCGTTGGGAGCGGGGTACGGGGCGCTGATCACGATGTTCGGGCTGCGGATGGCGGCGCCGCGGACGGCCCGGCGGCTGCCGGAGATCCTGGCGGCGGTCAGCAAGGGCTGAGGGCTCAGGGGGATGCGCCCAAGGGCTGAGGGCTCAAGGGGATGACCCTCAGATGAGACTCGGAGACTCGGAGACTCGGAGACTCGGAGGATGAGACTCAGGGGATGCGACTCAGCGGATGAGGACCCCGTCGAGGAACGGTTCGATCGCCGCGCGCCAGGCCTCCGGCTGGTCGTAGTGCACAAGGTGGCCGGCGTCGGCCACCTCCGCGTACTGGCCGTGCGGCAGGACGCGGACCATCTCCTGGGACTCGGCCCGGCCGAGCTCGCCGTCGAGGCCCCGTACGACCAGGGCGGGGCACTGGACCTGGGCGAGCTCCTCCCAGTGCGCGTCGTACACCCAGGTCTCGCGGGACTTCAGCATCTGCTCGGGTTCGAACACCGGGCGCCAGCCGTCGGCGGACTCGTGCATCACCTCGGCGTAGAACTCGCCGCGGGACGGGTTCGGGCGCTCCACCCAGGGGTCGTCCTCGCCGAACCACTTCCGTACGTCGGCGAGCGTGGCGAAGGGCATGGGCCAGGCCTTGAACCAGTCCTCCCACTCACGCTGCGACGCGGCCCCTAACGCCGAGGCCCGCATGTCGCAGATGATCAGACCGCGGACCAGGTCGGGGCGCTTGGCGGCGAGCTGCCAGGCGGTCAGCGCGCCCATGGCGTGGCCGATGAGGACGGCCGGGGCGAGGCCGAGCTGTTCGAGGGCGGCCTCGGCGTCCTCGATGTACGCCTCCCGGGTGTAACCCTCCTCCGGCGCCTTGTCGCTCTGGCCGTGGCCGCGCTGGTCGAGCGCGACGGCGCGGCGCCGCTCGGAGAGCCAGCGGGCGGTGGATGCCCAGTGGGAGGCGCGGCCCATGAGGCCGTGCAGGAGCAGCACGCCGGGCGCCTCCGAGGCCTCCGAGGCCTCCGAGCCATCCAAGCCCTCCGAGGCCTTCGGCGGGTCGGTCTTGGGAGGATCGGCGAACTCCCATGCGGCGAGGCGTAGGCCGCCCGCGCCCGTCACGTCGATGCGCCGCACCATAGGTCTGGCACCCCCCTAGCTCGCTCGGACCGCTCGCTCCTGCTGATGTGTTGCGCTACGTGTACTCCTGGTACCCCTGCCCCACCGCCACGCTATCGAATGAGTATTCGAAAATGGGCTTCTCGGCGGTAACACCCCTCAATCGAGTGACCATGCTCGGGGATTGACCGCCGCCGCCGCGGGGAGATCTTCAGCGGGAGGCGGACCGCTCGGGGAAACCGGTCCGAAGGGGATGACCCTGGGAGCTCGGGGCTCCGGGTCAGCACAGGGGAGGACAGGCCCCGGCGCCATCTGGCGCCGGGGCCCTCTCCATGTCTACGGCACATCATGTCTACGGCACATCCTCCCCGCCCCCTCCCCGACCGCGCGACATCCCTCTCGGACACGGTCAAGAGCCCTCAGGTCATATGCCTCACGCGACAGCCTGGCACGCAAATGGTCCCGGCGCTGCGATTCCGCGCACTGAATCTTCGTTTCGGTGACGTGGCGAAAGCTTCACAACTGCCACTGTGGTCACGAGAGTTGACATGTACGAGGTGAGTGGGGCGGGGGTTCGGGACGGGTCCGGCGACGGCGACCAGCGCAAGCATGTTCGCACCGGCGGGCTCCCGGGGGCGGGACCCCGGGTCCGGCGGATGCCGGACCCCGTGGCCCGTCCCCGGGAGCTGCCCCTCGCGGGCTCAGGGCCGGGAGACGCGCACCGGAGTGTCGGCGCCTACCGGGGGTCGGTGGGGCGTCAGCGCTTCGCGACGAACACGTGGGACGCGATGCCCGACTCCAGCTCCGCCGCCTCACCGCCGCTGCCGACGAGCACGCCGCCCGCCGACTCCGTCACGCTCACCACGGAACCGGGCTGCACGCCCGCCCGCCGCAGCGTGTACATCAGCTGCGCGTCCGTCTGGATGGGCTCGCCGATCCGACGTACGACGACGGTCTTGCCGTCCAGACCGGGGTCGAGCTCGGCCAGCGACACCATGCTCTCGTCCAGGAACGGGTCGGCACCGTCCTTCTCGCCCAGCTCTTCCAGGCCGGGGATCGGGTTGCCGTACGGCGACTCGGTCGGGTGGCGCAGCAGCTCGAGCACGCGCCGCTCCACCGCCTCGCTCATCACGTGCTCCCAGCGACACGCCTCGGCGTGCACCTGCTCCCACTCCAGACCGATCACGTCGACGAGCAGGCACTCCGCGAGCCGGTGCTTGCGCATCACGCGGGTGGCCAGGCGACGGCCCTCCTCGGTGAGCTCCAGGTGCCGATCCGTGGCGACCGCCACCAGACCGTCGCGTTCCATGCGCGCCACCGTCTGGCTGACCGTCGGCCCGCTCTGGTCGAGCCGCTCGGCGATCCGGGCGCGCATGGGGACCACGCCTTCCTCCTCCAGCTCGAGGATGGTGCGGAGATACATCTCCGTGGTGTCGATCAGTCCGGACATACGTGCCCCTCGATTAGCTCTGCCGGAGGCTCGGTGGCCCACCGGCGTGTGCGCTGGCCCTGAACTCAATTCTGACGCATACCACTGACAACCGTGCCTCGCCGTTGAAACCACAGGATGAAGACTGCCTCTGCGGCGGCATGGACCCGAGGCTCGGCCGGGTCGGAAGTGACGGTCTGATGTAACGGTCGGACGCAACGGGCGCCAGGGCGATGCCCGCGCCCCCAGTGTCGCCCCTGCGGGCCGTATTGACAGCGCACTGGTCCGGACCGCAACGTGATCCGCGACACGACGGGAGTACCGCCGTGCCGGGCGACCGGTTCAGCCGCTCCAGACTTCCGAAAGGGGCTTCGCCGATGAGCGACAGCACGCTGGCCGGGCAGTTCTTCGACGCCGCGATCGGCCTGCTGCGGCGGGTGCGGGACGAGGACGCGGGGGACATCGCGGCGGCCGGGACGCTGATCGCCGACACCGTCGCGGACGGCGGCCGGCTCTTCGCCTTCGGCGCCGGGCACTCCTCGCTCGCCGCGCAGGACGTCGTCTACCGCGCGGGCGGCCTCGCCCTGATGAACCTGCTCGCCGTGCCGGGCGTGGTCGGCGTCGACGTCATGCCGGCGACGCTGGGTTCGGCCCTGGAGCGGGTCGACGGCCTCGCGAGCGCGGTCCTGGACTGCAGCCCGCTCCGCTCCGGGGACGTACTCGTGATCATCTCCCTGTCCGGCCGCAACGCGCTCCCCGTCGAGATGGCCATGAACGCCCGCGCGCTGGGCGTGAAGGTCATCGGGGTCACCTCGGTCGCCTACACCTCGGAGACCACCTCCCGGCACGTCTCGGGGACCTACCTGAAGGACCACTGCGACATCGTCCTCGACTCGAAGATCGCGGTCGGGGACGCGGAACTGACCCTGGAGACGATCGACGCCCCCTTCGCCCCCGCCTCCACGGTCGTCACGACGGCCCTCCTCCAGGCCGTCATGGCCACCGCGGCGGGCGCCCTGGCCGAGCGCGGCATCGAGCCGCCCCTCCTCCGCTCGGGCAACGTCGACGGCGGCCACGAATGGAACAGCCGGGTGATGACGGAGTACGGCGACCGGATCTTCTACCACCGTTGAACCGAGGGTCACCCGATCGGCCGGCCGTCCCGGCGGCACTCCCGTACGGCTACGACGGCTACGACGGCTACGACCGCTCCGCCAACCCCACCAGTCCCACCAGCCCCTCCAGGTCCAGCGCCATGGCTATCCGTACGGCCACATCCTCCGCGTACGTCGCGTCCGTACGCTCGAACTGGCTGCGCCCCGACCCCCGCAGAAACGTCACGACGCCCAGCGTGCGCCCCCGGCTGCGCAGCACCGCACACAGGGCGTGCACCGAGTCCGGCGGCCACTGGCGGGCCGTGGCCCACTCCCGCACCCGCTCGGGGGCGGTCTCGCCGCAGCTGGCCCGTACCGACCCGGCCCGCTCGACGCACTGCAGCGCCGGGTGCCCCTCGGCGTACCGCACAGGCAGTCCGGCCTTCCCGGTGAGCAGGCTCGGCCCGGGGGCCCCGGCGGGCGTGGCGGCCACGCGTACGAGCCGTACCGGCCCCTCCCCGTACCCGACCGGGCCGCCCGCGACCCGGTCGATCAGCGCGTGATCGGCGAACCCGGCGAGCGCGAAGTCGAGGTGGACGGTGGCGGCCTCCCCCGGGTCCTCACACTCGGCGGCGGCCCGCGCCGCCCGGTGCAGCTGGTTGGCCCGGAAGCGCAGCAGCGCGGCCTCCTGCTCGGTCTGCTTGGCCTCCGTCACGTCCTGGAAGAGCCATCCGACACCCAGCGGAACCGGTTCTTCCGTGAGCGGCGAGGCAAGCCTCAGGAACCCGCTCCGCCAGCACCGCCGTTTCTCACCCTCGGCCGACCGCACGCTCACCCACATCTCGGCGGGAGCGGGCGGCGCGCCCTCGGCGAGCACATGTGTGAGCGCGCCCTCCAGCTCCTCGACTCCCTGGGAGAGCAACTCCCCCAGCGGCCGCCCGAGCACCGCCGTACGCCCGATCCCCAGGGCCCGAGCCGCATGGGCATTGACGACGGCGGGCCGCAGATCCGCGTCCACCAGCACCACACCCCAGCTGGCGTCCTCGAACAACGCCTCGCTCAGGGCGATGGACCGCTCCAGATCGATCTGCGCGTGCACCTCGCTGAAGGCGCAGTACACCCCGGCCGGCTTCCCGTCGGGCCCGCGCACAGCGGCGGACTGGGTCCGTACGAGCACGCGCCCGCCGTCCTTGGTCAGCAGGGCGAACTCGTTCACCTGCCGCCCGGGGGCCTCCATGGCGGACAGCAACCGCGCCTCGACCTCCTCGGCATCGGCGGTCCGCACGGCCCATCCGGCGAACCCACGCCGCCCCACGGCCTCGGCCGCGGTCCATCCGAGTATCCGCTCGGCCTCACGGTTCCAATGCGTGACGACCCCGTCGGCGTCGAACGCGCACAGTGCCGCGTCCATCCCGTCCAGCAGGGCGGCAAGCAGATCGGAACCATCGCGCTCGGGCTCATCCGGCCCCAGCTCGTCGGTGGTCCCACTACGCCGGGAAGCACTCACCTGGACCCCCTGCAGGCTGCGTCCGCACGTACGGCGCGACAGTTCGCTCACTCGCCTTCATTCAACTCGAACGTGACCCAGCCCACATCCTGTTCCCCAAAGATTGGACGAAATCGTTGTACGCAGGGATTCCGTCCCGGCAGCCCCAGGAATCGCAGGACGACAGGAGAGACGCCGAGTGAGCGCCGGAGGGGAGCTCCGGGTGCTGGAGTGGCCTGGGCAGCAGCAAGATCGGCTGTGCGTTCGGGAAATTGGAGTTATTCGCACGGATGGGCGCTTTCGGATGAGTTCGGCTCCCTCGCGGTACTTGATCGCTAGCGTCAAGCAAGTACCGAAGAAAGGAGGTCACTCGCTCCCCGACCTGACGGTTGTCGAGTGACCAGCCCAAGTCATCACGATCCGAAAGATCAGGGAGGTGCCCCCGATGACTACGTTTCCTGCAGGTGAGCAGACCCACCCCGGCGTACTTCCTCAGCGCCGGGCTCTGGAATCCGTGGGAGCAGACACCCCTGGGAGCAGGGACGAAACGGCTCACGGACACCCCGCCCCCGCGCGGGACACCGACAGGGAACATGGGCGAGGGGAGACCGGCGGGCGCGGCACCAGGCCCCGTCGGCGTCACGCCGTTACCGCACCTCCGGGGGCGATAACGGCAGAGAACGGGAGCGGTGACGTTCCCACGCATGACCACGCGTACGCGGGTGGCATCGGCGCGAGCAGGGTCTTCGTCCTCTCCAAGGACGGCCACCCCCTCATGCCCTGCCACCCCGCCCGCGCACGGGAACTCCTCCGCAAGGGGCGAGCCGTGGTGGCCCGGCAGGCCCCGTTCACCATCCGGCTCGCAGACCGCACGCTCGCCGAGTCTGAGGTCGACGGCGTGCAGTTACGCATCGACCCCGGTTCCAAAGGCACAGGTCTCGCCCTCACCGACGAGAAGAAAGAGGCCGACGGAAGCGGGGCCACCGTCACCGTCAGACGCGGCCTGATCTCGATCGAACTCCAGCATCGCGGCGACCAGATCCGCATGTGCATGCAACAGCGCGCCGGCTACCGGCACAGACGACGGTCGGCAAACCGCCGTTACCGAGCACCCCGTTCGAAGAACCGCACTCGCCCCGAAGGCTGGCTCCCTCCCTCACTGCACCACCGCGTCGACACCACCCTGTCCCTGGCAAGACGCATGTGCCGATACGCGCCCGTCACCGAGATCCACATAGAACGCGTCGCCTTCGACACCCACTCCATGAGCGCAGGCAGACCCCTCGCCGGAACCGAGTACCAACAGGGCACGCTCGCCGGAACCGAGGCCCGCGCCTACCTCCACGCCAAATGGAACCGCGCCTGCGCCTACTGCGACGCCACCGGCATCCCCCTGAACATCGACCATCTCCGGCCCCGCAGCCGCGGCGGCTCCGACCGCATCTCGAACCTCGTCCTCGCCTGCGCCCCTTGCAACCAGGCAAAGGGCAGCACGCCCGTCGACGCCTTTCTCGCCCACCGCCCCGACCGCCTCGCCAAAATCCTCCAGCAGGTCAAGACACCGCTCCATGACGCTGCCGCCATGAACGCGACACGCTGGCGGCTCACGGAAGCGCTGGAAACCCTCGGCAGACCGGTCCACGCATGGTCGGGCGGCCGTACCAAGTGGAACCGCACGGCGATGGGGCTCAACAAGACCCACACCCTGGACGCCCTGTCCGTCGGCCGCCTGGATCACGAGAACGGCGACGCGATCGTCCGGCTGCCCGAGCACGTCCTCATCGCCAAGGCCACCGGGCGCGGCTCGTACGCCCGCACCACGCCCGACCGGTTCGGGTTCCCTCGGCTCCGGCGGGCCCGGGCGAAGCAGCACTTCGGCTACGTCACCGGGGATCTCGTGCGTGCCATCGTGCCCGCCGGCAAGTGGAGGGGCACGTGGACGGGGCGTATCTCCGTACGAGCCAGGGGGCAGCACAGCCTCACGACGGCGCGAGGTCGGATCAACGTCTCTCACTGGAATCTGCGGCTCGTACAGCGGGGCGATGGCTACGGGTACTCCATCCGGCGGGAGCCAGTGCCACCAACATTTCGAAAAACCGGTTGAGCCACGTTCGATCGGTTCTTAGGGTGGGTTCCACGCTAGGAAAGGAGGTGATCCGGCAGATGTATGGAACCCGGACGAGCGAGGTGGCTGCGGGCTAGCAGCCCGTCACCACACGTAGTGCGGTGCCGGACCAGCGCGCGAGTTCAGCGTGCGACCGGCCGAAATTCCACGCAGTCACCCGACCCGCGAGCTCGCCGGTACGTCCGGCCGGCTCCTCCGCCGCGAGGCGGGGGGACCCGAGCTCGCGGGTCGTCTGCGTTCCCGGAGTATGTGTCCTCCGCGTTCCCGGGGTGGTGTGAGGCAGGGCACATGCGTATCGAGCGCCCCGCAGTACCCTTGCCGCATGCTTCCGATGCTCGTTCGACGCCGGCACGTGGACTTCGTGCGCGTCACGAGCATGGGCTGTCAGATCACTGTCTGACCTCGGCCCTTCACTCTTCCCCTTGGCACCCGTGGCCCCCGCCCCACCCCCGGCGGCCGCCCGGGCACCCGTACACCCTGCGGACGCATCTCATGACGACGAACACGTCTTCTGCTCAGTACCGGCAGCACCGGCAGTACCGGCAGAGCCAGCTGCACCAGCAGCTTCCGATCATCGATCTCTCCGCGGCCGACCGCGGTCCCCAGGCCCGTGCCCTGCTGCACGCGCAGTTGCACAGCGCCGCCCACGACGTGGGGTTCTTCCAGCTCGTCGGGCACGGGGTGAGCGAGGGTGAGACCGCCGCCCTGCTCGACGCCATGCACCGGTTCTTCGCGCTGCCCGAAGCCGACCGGCTCGCCCTCGACAACGTGAACTCGCCGCATTTCCGCGGGTACACCCGCACCGGCGACGAGCGGACGGGCGGCAGCCGGGACTGGCGGGACCAGCTGGACATAGGGGCCGAGCGGCCCGCGCGAACACCGGGGACGGATGAGCCCGCGTACTGGTGGCTGGAAGGGCCCAACCAGTGGCCGACCGCGCTGCCGGAACTGCGGACCGCCGCGCTGGCCTGGATCGACCGGCTCAGCTCGGTCGCGGAGCGGCTGCTGCGGGAGCTGCTCACCGCGATCGGCGCCCCCGCCGACTTCTACGAGCCGATCTTCGGCGGCCGGGCCCATCCGCATCTGAAGCTCGTGCGGTATCCGGGGAGCTCGGGGGACGGCGCCGACCAGGGGGTGGGCGCGCACAAGGACTACGGGTTCCTGACGCTGCTGCTCCAGGACCAGGTCGGCGGTCTCCAGGTGCAGCGGGAGGACGGGCTCTTCCACGAGGTGCCGCCGCTGCCGGGGGCGTTCGTGGTCAACCTGGGTGAGCTGCTGGAAGTGGCCACCAACGGGTACCTCGTCGCCACCAACCACCGGGTCGTCAGTCCGCCCGGGGCCACCGAGCGGTTCTCGGTGCCGTTCTTCTACAACCCGCGGCTGGACGCGCGGGTCGAGCCGCTGCCCTTCCCGCACGTGTCCGCCGCGCCCGGCGTCACCGACGACCCGGCGAATCCGCTGTTCGCCGAGTACGGGTTCAACGAGCTGAAGGGCAAGCTGCGGGCCCACCCGCTGGTCGCCGCCCGTCATCACGCGGAGCTGCTCACCCCCGCGTGATGACCGGCACGGGCCCCTTGGGGCCTCATCGGGGGCTCAGTGGGCGATGTCCTCGTAGCCCTTGATCTCCTGGGGGCTCCGGGCGCTGGGGCCCACATAGCGCGCGGACGGCCGGACGAGCCGTCCCGTGCGCTTCTGCTCCAGGATGTGCGCCGACCAGCCGGCGGTACGGGCGCAGGTGAACATCGACGTGAACATGTGCGCCGGGACTTCGGCGAAGTCGAGCATGATCGCGGCCCAGAACTCGACGTTCGTCGCCAGGACGCGGTCCGGGCGGCGCGCGTGGAGCTCCTCCAGGGCCGCCTTCTCCAGGGCCTCGGCGACCTCGAAGCGGGGGGCGCCGAGTTCACGGGCGGTGCGGCGCAGGACGCGGGCGCGCGGGTCCTCGGCGCGGTAGACGCGGTGGCCGAAGCCCATGAGGCGTTCGCCCTTGTCGAGGGCCTTCTTGACGTAGGCCTCCGCGTCGCCCGTGCGCTCGATCTCCTCGATCATGCCGAGGACGCGGGAAGGGGCGCCGCCGTGCAGTGGGCCGGACATGGCTCCTACGGCGCCGGAGAGGGCGGCGGCGACATCCGCGCCCGTCGAGGCGATGACACGGGCGGTGAAGGTGGAGGCGTTCATGCCGTGCTCCGCGGCCGACGTCCAGTAGGCGTCCACGGCCGCGACGTGCTTGGGGTCGGGCTCGCCGCGCCAGCGGATCATGAAGCGTTCGGCGATCGAGTGCGCCTTGTCGATCTCGCTCTGCGGGACCATGGGCCGGCCCTGGCCGCGCGCGGACTGGGCGACGTACGACAGGGCCATGACGGCCGCGCGGGCGAGGTCCTCGCGGGCCTGTGCCTCGTCGATGTCGAGGAGCGGTTTGAGGCCCCAGACGGGGGCGAGCATGGCGAGCGCGGACTGGACGTCGACGCGGATGTCGCCGGAGTGGACGGGGATCGGGAACGGCTCGGCGGGCGGCAGACCGGGGTTGAAGGCGCCGTCGACGAGGAGGCCCCAGACGTTTCCGAAGGAGACGTGGCCGACCAGATCCTCGATGTCGACGCCTCGGTACCGGAGTGCGCCGCCCTCCTTGTCCGGTTCGGCGATCTCCGTTTCGAACGCGATGACTCCTTCGAGTCCGGGTACGAAGTCGGACATCAGGCGGCTCCTCGTGATGTGTACGACAGTGGATTTGTTGGGGTTGATCTGCGTTTTTCGTGCGGTTGGCAAGCAGGGCCGGCGATGGATGGTTGGTTGGTCGACGTCCGGTTCCACGGTCGCTCATGGACTCGCGGTCCGGTACGTCATCCCGGTGATGCCCCGTACGGCCGGCGGTCACCCCAACGGGACGGCAGCAGCACGATATCCCCGAGTGCCACCTTTGGGGAGAGTGCGCGGCACTCAGTGCCACTCAGTGATGAAGGCCACCCCGCCGGGTGGGGGCCTGAGTGCGGCAAAATGGCCGCGTGACCGACCGCTTCCCGGATGAATCCGCCGCCGAGCCCCTCGTCCAGCGCGCGGCACAGGCCGCCGCCGAAGAAGGGACCGAGGGCGCCGCCGACGAATTCGCCGCCGACCCCGCCGCGATGCGCGCCCACTACCGCGCCGAGGGGCTCGTCGAGGGCGATCTGGCCGCGCATCCCATGGACCAGTTCACCCGCTGGTTCAAGCAGGCCGCGCAGGCCGCCGTGCAGGGCATGGTCTACGAGCCGAACGCGATGATCGTCTCCACGGCGGACGCCGAGGGCCGGCCCAGCTCGCGCACGGTGCTGCTCAAGCAGTACGACGAGCAGGGCTTCGTCTTCTACACCAACTACGACTCCCGCAAGGCCCGCGAGCTGTCCGAGAACCCGTACGTCTCGCTGCTCTTCCCCTGGCACCCGATGGCCCGCCAGGTCATCGTCACCGGGACGGCCCGGCGCACCGGCCGCGACGAGACCGCCGCGTATTTCCGCACCCGCCCGCACGGCTCCCAGCTCGGCGCCTGGGCCAGCGTCCAGTCCTCGGTCATCTCCTCCCGGGACGAACTCGACACCGCCTACGAGGAGTTGAGCGCCCGCTACCCGGAGGGTGAGCAGGTCCCCGTGCCCCCGCACTGGGGCGGCTTCCGCATCGCCCCCCAGACGGTCGAGTTCTGGCAGGGCCGCGAGAACCGTCTCCACGACCGCCTGCGGTACGTGGCGGTGCCGGACGGCGGCTGGCGGGTGGAACGCCTCAGTCCGTGAGGCCGGCGGGGCTCAGCCCAGCGCCTCGTCGAGCAGCACGCTCCACTGCGCCACCACCCGCTCCCGCCGCCCACCGTCGTCCGTGAGGAGGTTGGCGAGGCCGAGGCCGCGGGACATGTCCAGGAGGCCCTGGACCGTTTCGCGTACGCCCGGGCGGGATTCGTCGGCGGCGAGGAGTTCCACGGCGATCCGGTGGGTCTCGCGGCCGACGCGGGCCTCCAGTTCGGTGACCCTCGGGCGGAGTTGGTCCTCGTTGGAGGCGGCGACCCAGAGGTGGAGGGCGGCGCGGAAGAGGGGGCCGGTGTAGAGGTCGACCAGGGCCGCGACCACCGCGCGGCGGTCGGCGGCGCCCTGCGGGAACAGCGCGCGCAGGGCCGTGGAGCGCTCCTCGGCGACGTACTCCACCGCCGCGGTGAAGAGGTCCTCGCGGGTCCGGAAGTGGTGCTGGGCGGCGCCCCGGGAGACGCCGGCGCGCTCCGCCACGACGGAGACCGTGGAGCCCGCCCAGCCGTGCTCGGCGAGACAGGCCACGGCGGCCGCCAGCAGCCGCTGCCGGGTGGCCCGGCTGCGGTCCTGCTTGGGGACATGCGGAACACGTGGAATGCGCGGAACATGTGGAATATGTGAGGCGTCTTCCGCTTCTTCCGTCGTGCTCACACCACCCATGCGGGATCCCGTCGTTCGAGGAAGGCCGTCATCCCCTCGCGGGCCTGTGCGGAGGAGAACAGTTCGGCCGAGAGCGCGGTCAGGGCGGCCGCGTCCCGGTCGAAGGCCTCCAGCACCCTAGCCGTGAGCAGCCGTTTCGTCTCGGCCAGGCCTTGCGGAGACGCCCGGCGCAGGCCGTCCAGGACGGGGGCCAGGGTCGCGTCGGCATCGTCCCCGGCCGCCGTCAGCAGTCCCGTGCGTACCGCCTCCGCCGCGTCGAAGCGCTCGCCGGTGAGGTAGTAGCGGGCGAGGGCCCGGGGGTCCGTACGGGGCAGGAGGGGGAGGGATATCACGGCGGGCGCGACGCCTATGCGTACCTCCGTGAAGGCGAATGTGGCCTCCCGGGAGGCGATCGCCATGTCGCAGGCGCCCAGGAGACCCAGGCCGCCCGCGCGCACGTGGCCCGTCACGCGGGCCACCACCGGCTTGTGCAGCTCGACGATCTGGCGCAGCAGGGCGACGAGCGCGTCGGGGTGCGGTGGGTCGCGCAGGTCGGCGCCCGCGCAGAACGTGTTCCCGGTGTGGGTGAGGACGACGGCGCGTACGTCGCGGTCCTTGCCGCATCGGGTGAGCCCGTCCGCCAGTTCGCCCACGAGGGCGGCGGAGAGGGCGTTGCGGTTGTGGGGCGAGTCGAGGGTGAGGGTGGTGATGGCGCGGTCGTGCGCCGCGTGCACCACCGGGACAACGGTCATGACCGGCCTCGCAGTTCCCGCAGTTCCCGGCGCAGGATCTTTCCGGAGGCCGCGCGCGGCACGCCGTCGATGAAGGTGACGCCGCGGACCCTCTTGTACGGGGCGACGCGCTCGGCGACGTACATCATGACCTCTCCTTCGGAGAGGCCGGAGGAATCGGTCGCGGAATCCGTCGCGGAACCGGTCGCGGACGGCTGGCGCACCACGAAGGCGTGCGGGACTTCGTTGTTGTCCTCGTTGTAGACCCCGATGACGGCGGCGTCCGCGATACCGGGGTGGGTGAGGAGCAGGGCCTCCAGTTCGGCGGGCGCGACCTGGAAGCCCTTGTACTTGATGAGCTCCTTGACCCGGTCGACGATGAACAGCCAGCCGTCGGCGTCCACGTACCCCACGTCTCCGGTGTGCAGCCAGCCGTCCGGGTCGATCATCGCGGCGGTCGCGGCGGGCCGCCCCAGGTAGCCCTTCATGACCTGGGGCCCGCGGATGACGACCTCGCCCGCCTCACCGACACCCAGGTCCTTGTCGGGGTCGTCGAGGGAGACGATGCGCATCTCGGTGCCCGCGACGAGCCTGCCGACCGTCCCCGGAGGCGCGTCCTGGACGGCGTCCAGGGACACCAGGTGCGTACACGGGGACAGTTCCGTCATCCCGTAGCCCTGCCCGATGGGCGGCAGCCCCAGCCGCTCGGCGCAGGCCACCGCGAGCTCGGCGTCCAGGGGTGCGGCGGACGAAACGATGTACTTCAGGGACGACAGGTCGTAGTGCGCGACGGCCGGGTGCTTGGCGAGGGCCAGCACGATCGGCGGGGCCACGAAGAGGCCGCTGATGCGGTACTTCTGGATGGCCGCGAGGAAGGTGTCGAGGTCGAAGCGGGGCAGTACGACGACGGTGGCGCCCTGCCTGAGGGGCGCGTTCATCAGGGCCGTCAGCCCGTAGATGTGGAAGAAGGGCAGCACCGCGAGGATGCGCTCTCCCTCGCCCATCGGCAAGCAGGGCACGAGCTGCGCCAGGTTGGTGGCGATGGACCGGTGGGTGAGCATCACGCCCTTGGGTATGCCGGTCGTCCCGGAGGAGTACGGGAGCGCCGCGACGTCCGTCACCGGGTCGATGTCGATCTCCGGTTCGGGTGCGGTCGAACCGAGCAGGTCGATCAGCGACCGGTGCCCCGGCGCGCTGTCGCAGACGAAGATCTCCCTGACCCCGCCGGCGAGCTCGGCGGCCTGCCGCGCCGCCTCCAGGAGGGGCGACACGGTCACGATCCAGCTCGCGGCGCTGTCCCGCAGCTGCTTGGCGAACTCCTCGGGCGTGGCGAGCGGGTGCACGGTCGTGACCGACGCCCCCGCGCGCGTGGCGGCGTAGAACGCCGTCGGGAAGGCGATGGTGTTCGGGCTGTGCAGGGCGAGAACATCGCCCTTGCGGACGCCCGCGTCGGCGAACGCGGCGGCCAGCCGGCGGTGGAACCGGTCCAGTTGGCCGTAGGTGAGCGTGGTGCCGTCGACTCCGTCGATCAGCGCGGGTGTGTCGCCGCGCTCGGCGGCGCGGCCCAGGACCGCCTCGTGGATGGGTTCCTCGACGGCCGGGACTTCGGCGTACTCGCTGCGGAACACGGTTCCTCCTGGAGCGGCTCGTGGAGCAACGGGCTAGTACGACTTGGGCAGGCCCAGAGTCTGGTGGGAGACGTAGTTGAGAATCATCTCCCGGCTCACCGGAGCAATACGAGCCACGCGCGAGGCCGTTATCAATGAGGCGAGGCCGAATTCTCGGGTGAGGCCGTTGCCGCCGAGGGTGTGCACGGACTGGTCGACCGCCTTCACACAGGCCTCGCCCGCCGCGTACTTGGCCATGTTGGCGGCCTCCCCGGCGGCGACGTCGTCCCCGGAGTCGTACAGGTACGCCGCCTTCTGCATCATCAGGCGGGCGAGTTCGAGGTCGATGTGGGCCTGTGCGAGGGGGTGGGCGACGGCCTGGTGGGCGCCGATGGGCTCCTTCCAGACGGTGCGCTCACGGGCGTACTCGACGGCCCTGGAGAGCGCGTACCGGCCCATGCCGATCGCGAACGCGGCCGTCATCACCCGCTCGGGGTTGAGCCCCGCGAAGAGCTGGAGCAGGCCCGCGTCCTCGTCGCCGACGAGCGCGTCGGCGGGCAGCCGTACGTCGTCGAGGGTCAGCTCGAACTGTTTCTCCGCGCTGTGGAGTTCCATGTCGATCCGCCGCCGTCCGAAGCCGTCGGCGTCGCGCGGGACGATGAACAGGCAGGGCTTGAGGCGGCCGGTGCGCGCGTCCTCCGTACGCCCCACGATGAGCGTGGCGTCCGCGATGTCGACGCCGGAGATGAACACCTTGCGGCCGCTGAGGACCCAGTCGGTGCCGTCCCGGCGGGCGGTGGTGGTGATGCGGTGCGAGTTGGAACCCGCGTCGGGTTCGGTGATGCCGAAGGCCATGGTGCGGGTGCCGTCGGCGAGGCCGGGGAGCCATTGTTGTTTTTGGGCGTCCGTACCGAAGCGGGCGATCACCGTGCCGCAGATCGCCGGCGACACGACCATCATCAGGAGGGGGCAGCCCGCGGCGCCGAGTTCTTCCAGGACGATGGAGAGTTCGGCTATGCCGCCGCCCCCGCCACCGTATGCCTCCGGCAGGTTGACGCCGAGGTAGCCGAGCTTGGCCGCCTCGGACCAGAGTGCGTCGATGTCGTAGTCGCGGCCGTGGCGTTTGCCGAGGGCGGCTACGGCTGATCGGAGTGCCTTGTGCTCTTCGGTCTCTGTTGCCGGGCTCATGGGGGCTCCTGGGGACGTCTTGACGGTGCGGGTCGTATGTGGCTGGTCGCGCCCACGCGGCGGAGCCGCATGATGTGACAGCCCCGCGCCCCTGAAAGGGGCGCTTGTCTCACGGAGTTGGATCTACTACTGCCAGCAGAGTCCCGACCTCCACCTGTTGGCCGGGGGTGGCGTGGAGGACCGTGAGCGTGCCTGTCGTCGGCGCGGAGATCTTGTGCTCCATCTTCATCGCCTCCAGCCACAGGAGGGGCTCTCCGGCCCGTACGGGGGCTCCTGCGGCCAGCCCCTCCGCCACCCGGACGACGGTTCCGGGCATGGGGGCCAGGAGGGAACCGGGGGCCTGTTGGGCGGCGGGGTCGGGGAAGCGGGGCAGTGCGGTGAGGGCGGTGGCGTTGACGAACACCTGGTCGCCGTAGCGCGCCACCTCGAACTTCCTGCGCACGCCGTCCGCTTCGAGTACGACGAGACGCGCGTCGGCGTGCACCACGCGCACGCCGTCGGCCGTCAGGCCCTCGCGGGTGTGGTGGTAGCGGACCTCGTGCTCGGTGCCGTGCATCGAGTAGTGCTTGATCTGCGGCTGGGACGGGAGATTGCGCCAGCCGCCGAACCGGGAGCGGGAGCGGCCGTGCGCGTCCGCCAGGGCGGCCGCCAGGGGTGCGTACGGGTCCGGAGTGGGCGTCGTGAGCGCGGCGAGGTGGCGGTCGTAGAACCCGGTGTCCATGCGGGCCCGGGCGAACTCCGGGTGGCGCAAGGAGCGTACGAGCAGGTCCCTGTTGGTCGCCGGGCCGTGGATGTCGGCCCGTTCCAGGGCGCCCGCCAGCTTGCGCAGGGCCTCCGCGCGCGTGGGTGCGTACGCGATCGCCTTCGCCAGCATCGGGTCGTAGTGGACGCCGATCGGGTCGCCGTCGGTGTAACCGGTGTCCAGGCGGACGCCTTCGGGGAGGGCGAGGCGGTGCAGGGTGCCGGTCTGCGGGGCCCATGCCCGCGCCGGGTCCTCGGCGTAGAGGCGGGCCTCGATCGCGTGGCCACGCGCGCGTGGCGGGTCGTTGTCGAGGGCCGCGCCCTCCGCGACCTGGATCTGGAGCGCGACCAGGTCGATGCCGAAGACCGCCTCCGTCACGGGGTGTTCGACCTGGAGGCGGGTGTTCATCTCCAGGAAGTGGGCCTTGCCGTCCGCGACCAGGAACTCGACCGTCCCGGCGCCCACGTAGTCGACGGCTCGGGCGGCGCGTACGGACAGGTCGTGGAGGGTCTCCGTGAGGTCTCCGAGGCCGGGGGCCGGGGCCTCCTCGATGACCTTCTGGTGGCGGCGCTGGAGGGAGCAGTCGCGGGTGCCGAGCGCCCAGACCGTGCCGTGCGTGTCGGCGAGGATCTGCACCTCGACGTGCCGACCGCCCTCTACGTAGGGCTCGACGAAGACCTCGCCGTCGCCGAAGGCGCTGACGGCCTCGGCACGGGCGGCCGCCAGCTCGGCATCGAGCGAGTCGAGTTCGCGTACGACGCGCATACCGCGTCCGCCGCCACCCGCGGCCGCCTTGACGAGTACGGGGAGGTCGGCCGCGGTGACCTTCTCCAGGGGCTCAAGGCCCATCAGCTTCTTGGCGCGCGTCTTGGAGGCCATCGCCTCGATCGCCTCAGGCGGCGGCCCGATCCAGCCGAGGCCGGCGTCGAGGACGGCCCGCGCGAAGTCGGCGTTCTCGGAGAGGAAGCCGTACCCGGGGTGCACGGCGTCCACGCCGGCGCTCAGGGCCGCCTTCACGATCAGGTCGCCGCGCAGATACGTGTCCGAGGGCGCCGCGCCCGGCAGCCGCACCGCCGCGTCGGCCACGCGCGCGTGGAGGGCGTTTTCGTCGGCGTCCGAGTACACGGCGACCGTCCGGATCCCCACCTCACGGCAGGTGCGGAAGACCCGGCAGGCGATCTCGCCCCGGTTGGCCACGAGAATGGAGCCGATCAGTTGGCTGGTCACTGGACTGGTCACTGGGCTGGTCACTGAAGAGACCTCACATCCGGAAGACGCCGAAGCCGCCGCGCGCGCCCTCGTAGGGCGCCGTGTGGATCGCGGACAGGCACAGGCCGAGGACGGTGCGGGTGTCGCGGGGGTCGATGACCCCGTCGTCGTACAGCCGCCCGGACAGGAACATCGGCAGGGACTCCGACTCGATCTGCTGCTCCACCATGGCGCGCAGGGCCGCGTCGGCGTCCTCGTCGTACGGCTGCCCCTTCGCGGCGGCCGACTGCCGGGCGACGATCGACAGGACACCCGCGAGCTGCTGGGGGCCCATCACGGCGGACTTGGCGCTGGGCCAGGCGAACAGGAAGCGCGGGTCGTAGGCGCGCCCGCACATGCCGTAGTGACCGGCCCCGTACGAGGCCCCCATGAGAACGGACAGGTGCGGGACCTTCGAATTGGAGACGGCGTTGATCATCATCGCGCCGTGCTTGATGATGCCGCCCTGCTCGTACTCCTTGCCGACCATGTAGCCGGTGGTGTTGTGCAGGAAGAGGAGGGGAATGTCCCGCTGGTTGGCGAGCTGGATGAACTGCGCGGCCTTCTGGGACTCGGCGCTGAACAGCACACCCTGGGCGTTGGCGAGGATGCCGACGGGGTAGCCGTGGAGCGTCGCCCAGCCGGTCGTGAGGCTCGTCCCGTAGAGGGGCTTGAACTCGTCGAAGTCGGAGCCGTCGACGATCCGGGCGATGACCTCGCGGGGGTCGAAAGGGTGCCTCAGATCGCCGGGGACGATCCCCAGGAGGTCGTCCTCGTCGTACTTGGGGGGCTCGGCCGGGCCGGGCTCGCCGTACGCCTTGCGGTGGTTGAGGCGGGCGACGACGCGCCGTGCCTGGCGGAGGGCGTCCTGTTCGTCGACGGCGAAGTAGTCCGCGAGACCCGACACGCGCGCGTGCATCTCGGCGCCGCCCAGCGACTCGTCGTCGCTCTCCTCACCGGTCGCCATCTTGACGAGCGGCGGCCCGCCCAGGAAGACCTTCGCCCGCTCCTTGACCATGATCACGTGGTCGGACATGCCGGGGATGTACGCGCCTCCGGCGGTGGAGTTCCCGAAGACGACGGCGACGGTCGGAATCCCGGCGGCCGAAAGCCGGGTCAGGTCGCGGAAAATCGCTCCCCCGGGGATGAAGATTTCCTTCTGGGACGGCAGATCGGCGCCGCCCGACTCGACGAGGCTGATGCAGGGCAGCCGGTTGGCGAGGGCGATGTCATTGGCCCGCAGCGCCTTCTTCAGGCTCCAGGGGTTGCTGGCGCCGCCGCGCACGGTGGGGTCGTTCGCGGTGATCAGGCACTCCACGCCCTCGACGACGCCGATCCCGCTCACGAGCGACGCGCCGACCGCGTACTCGCTCCCCCAGGCCGCGAGCGGCGACAACTCCAGGAAGGGCGTGTCCGGGTCGAGCAGCAGCTCGATGCGCTCACGGGCGAGCAGTTTGCCGCGTTTGCGGTGCCGGGCCACGTACTTCTCGCCGCCGCCCGCCAGCGCCTTGGCATGCTCGGCGTCCAGGTCGGTGAGCTTGGCGAGCATGGCTTCGCGGTTCGCCGTGTAGTCGGGGCTCGTGTTGTCGAGCGCGGTGGAAAGGACGGTCACAGGAGGGCCTCCGGGATGTCCAGGTGGCGGGAGCGGAGCCATTCGCCGAGGGCCTTGGCCTGGGGGTCGAAGCGGTGCTGGGCGGCGACGCCTTCGCCGAGGATGCCTTCGACGACGAAGTTGAGGGCGCGGAGGTTGGGCAGCGTGTGACGGACGACTTTCAGATGGCGGCTTTCGGTTATCAGATCCCGAAATCTGTCAGTCGTCAGCTCGTGTGCCAGCCAGCGCCATGCGTCATCCGTGCGCGCCCAGACGCCGACATTGGCGTTCCCGCCCTTGTCACCGCTGCGGGCGCCGACGACCAGGCCGAGGGGGGCGCGTTTCGTCGGCCCCGGGGGCAGCGGTTCGGGCAGGGCGGGTTCGGGCGCGGGTTCCAGTACGAGGGTGTCCTGGGCCGGAGCGACCGGGACCCGGCGCCCGTCGTGGAGAACGGCCACATGGTCCACGGCGTCCTGGGGGACGTGGACGTCCTCGAAGACCCCGTACGGGGAGCCCTTTCCCGGTGGGGCCAGGACGTGGAAGCCGGGGTAGCTGGCCAGGGCCAGTTCGATGGCGGCGCCGCTGAGGGCGCGGCCCACCGCGTCCTGGTCCGGGTCGCGTACGACGAGGCGGAGGAGGGCGCTCGCGGTCTCCTCGGTGCCGGCGTCGGGGTGGTCGGTGCGGGCGAGGTCCCAGCGGACCTCGGCGGGGCGCGACTTGGCCGTGTCGAGAGCCGCTTCCATCTGGTCCCGGACCAGGGCGGCCTTCGCCTCGATGTCGAGGCCGGTGAGGACGAAGGCGACCTCGTTGCGGTAGCCGCCGAGGCGGTTGAGGCCGACCTTGAGGGTGGGGGGCGGGGCCTCGCCGCGTACGCCGTCGATGCGGACGCGGTCGGGGGCCTCCTGGGTGCGGCGGATCGAGTCGAGGCGGGCGGTGACGTCGGGGCCCGCGTACCGGGCGCCGGAGGTCTCGTAGAGGAGCTGCGCGGTGACCGTGCCGACGTCCACCACGCCGCCGGTGCCGTCGTGTTTGGTGATGACGCTGGTGCCGTCCTCGTGGAGTTCGGCGAGCGGGAAACCCGGATGGCGCAGGCGCGCCGGGTCGTGGTCGGTGAGCTCTTTGAAGAAGGCGTAGTTGCCGCCGGTCGCCTGGGTGCCGCATTCCAGGACATGGCCGGCGACGACGGCGCCCGCGAGCCGGTCGTACGCGTCCGGCGTCCAGCCGAAGTGCGCGACGGCGGGCCCGGTGACCAGGGCCGCGTCCGTGACCCGCCCGGTCACCACGATGTCCGCGCCCTCGCGCAGACAGGCGGCGATCCCGGCGCCACCGAGGTAGGCGTGCGCGGCGAGGCTCCTGGGGTGACTGCCGGTCAGGTCGTCGCCCTCGACGTGGGCGACGCGCACCGGTATGCCGAGGCGGTCGGCCACCTTCCGTACGGCATCGGCGAGTCCGGCGGGGTTGAGGCCCCCCGCGTTCGCCACGATCCGTACGCCCCGCTCGTGCGCAAGGCCGAGGCACTCCTCCAACTGGCCGAGAAAGGTGCGCGCGTAGCCGCCGGAGGGGTTCTTGAGGCGGTCGCGGCCGAGGATGAGCATGGTCAGTTCGGCGAGGTAGTCGCCGGTCAGGACGTCCAGGGGGCCTCCGGTGAGCATCTCGCGCATCGCGTCGAAGCGGTCGCCGTAGAAGCCGGAGGCGTTGCCTATACGGAGGGGCGCGACGCTCACTTGGCGTCTCCCTTGGACTCGCGCCCCTGTCCCGGTGGGCCCGCGAAGGCCTGCGCGATGTCCAGCCAGCGGTCCGCGTCGGGGCCGTCCGCCCGTACGGCGAGGTCGGCGCGGTGGGCCCGCTGGGTGACCAGGAGGCAGAAGTCGAGAGCGGGCCCGGTGACGCGTTGGGGGGCGTCCTCGGGGCCGTACGTCCACACCTCGCCCTTGGGGCCGATCAGTTCGACGCGGAATTCGGTGGTGGGCGGCGTGAGCCCTCGTACGCCGAACGCGAAGTCACGGGCCCGTACGCCGATCCGGGCCACGTGGCGCAGGCGGTCCGTGGGGATGCGCACCGCGCCCAGCGCGTCCGCCACGTCCTGGCCGTGGGCCCAGGTCTCCATCAGACGGCCGGTGGCCATGGAGGCGACCGACATCGGCGGGCCGTACCAGGGGAAACGGGTGCCGCCGGGGGCCGCGCGGAGTGCCTCTTCCAGGGCCGTTCGCCCGGACCGCCAGTCGGCGAGCAGCGTGGCGGGCGGCAGTCCGGCGCCCTCCTCCGCACCCTCGTCCACGAATCCGCCGGGCGAGGCCATCGCCTTCTCGACCTCCTTCGCGAAGGCCTCGGGGTCGGTCACGGCGAGCAGTGCGGAGCGGTCCGTCCAGGCCAGGTGGGCGATCTGATGGGCGATCGTCCAGCCGGGGGCGGGGGTTGCGAGCACCCAGTGGCCCTCCGTCAAGTCCCTTACCAGGAGGTCGAGTTCTTCGCTCTCCTGGTGCAGATCGTCGATCACTGACGACGGGTCGGACACGATGGAGCTCCCCTCGGGGCACGGCGGTGTGCGGAGTCTTTCCGGGTGCGTTCTGGAGCATGGCAGCGGGGGAAGAAACAAGCAAGCATGCTTGCATTATTGATTCTCATGCCCGAGAGCGCTCGCATCGTTACTGTTGGCTACGACATGTGTGTTGTTCCCACCGGGCGGTGACCGCCCATGGTCCATATCCGCGCTCTCGATCCCAGCGCCTCTCCGTTGGACCACTTCGGGGCGGAGTTGCGCCGCAAGAGGGAGGAAGCGGGACTCAAGCAGACCGAGTTGGGTGCGTGCATCTTCTGCACGGGGTCCCTGGTCGGGCAGATCGAGACGGCGAAGAAGGTTCCCACCAGGGATTTCAGCGAGCGGGTGGATGCGGCGCTGGGGACGGACGGGTCCGGAGGTGTACGTGCGCATGTCGGCGCGACCGCAGTTCCGGGACATCGTGCGCGCCGCACCACCGGGGAGCGTCGACCCCGCCCTGGACCCGGACGACGTCTTCGACATGCTCCTCGGCGCCATCCTGACCCGCACGCTTCTGCTCAGCACCACGGCGCGCAACCGCCCTGTCGAGCGGACGGTCGAGATGATCCTCCGGCTGCTACGCCCCCTCGGCTGAACCGGCGTTCTTCACGGAACCGACGTTCTTCGCCCTGCCCCGCCCCACCTGTGTCCGTACCGCCCCCATGCTCGCCGCGATCACCAGCGCGATCGCGAGCGCCCCGGTCGCGGACAGGGCCTGGTCCAGGACGAGGAAGCCGGCGGTGGCGGCGACGGCCGGTTCCAGGCTCATCAGGATGGCGAAGGTGGAGGCGGGCAGGCGGCGCAGGGCGAGCAGTTCGAGGGTGTACGGCAGCACGGAGGACAGGACGGCGACGGAGGCACCCAGAGCCACGGTGGTCGGATCGAGCAGCCGGGTCCCGGACTCGCCGATCCCCAGCGGCAGGAACGCCACCGCCGCGACCACCATGGCGAGCGCCAGCCCGTCGGCCTGCGGGAAGCGCCGGCCCGTACGAGCGCTGAAGACGATGTACGCCGCCCACATCGCGCCCGCCGACAGGGCGAAGGCGACGCCGACCGGGTCGAGGGAGCCGAAGCCTCCGCCGCCGAGCAGGAAGACGCCCCCGAGGGCGAGGCCCGCCCAGAGGAGGTTCAGGGCGCGGCGGGAGGCGATGACCGAGAGGACGAGGGGGCCGAGGACTTCGAGGGTGACGGCGGGGCCCAGTGGGATGCGGGCGACGGACTGGTAGAAGAGGCCGTTCATCGCGGCCATGGTGAGGCCGAAGGCGACGACCGTGCCCCAGTCCGCCCGTGAGTGCCCGCGCACCTTGGGGCGGCAGACGGCCATCAGCACGATCGCGGCCACCAGAAGGCGCAGGGTGACGACCCCGAGCGCGCCCGCGCGCGGCATGAGGGTGACCGCCAGCGCGCCGCCGAACTGCACCGAGATGCCTCCGGCGAGCACCAGGCCCACGGGGCCGAGGGCGCCGCCCCATCGGCTCGGGGCGCCGTCGCCCGGGGTGGGCCCGGGTGCCGTCGCCGGGGCGACCGAGGCGGGGGACACCGGGGACGCCGGGGACGCCGGAGAGGACGGGGCGGCGCTGGGCGTGTTCACGGGGCCTTCCAGGGGCTCGACTCAGGAGTCGTGCATCAAGGTGCACTTCTCAGTCCACAGTAATGGACCAAGTCAGGCACGTGAACCCCTTATACGCCTGTCCAGGGCGCCTCGTCACGGAAGAGGGGCCGACCGTCGGGCAGATAGCCCTTGAGAGGGTCCCGCAGAGGATCGGGATCAGGGAGGGGGTCGGGGAGGGGATCGGGAAGCGCGCTGGGGAACCAGGCTCCCTCCGGCCCGTACTGCCCAGCGGCCCCGTAGTACGCGTACTGCGGAGCCGCTTCCGCCACGAAGCCCCCCGCGTAATCCACATCCATACCCATATTCATATCCATATTCATCGGCACCCCTACAGGCACGCCCGTCTCCACCCCCGCCTGCGCCGCACCGCCCACGGGGACCTCCGCCTCCGTGAACAGCGGCAGCCGCAGCTCGCCCGTGTCCATCAGCGCGTTGTTCTGCGAGCGGTGCAGGCGGGCGTACGCGCCGCCGCGGGCCAGGAGTTCGTCGTGGCGGCCGGTTTCGACGACCCGGCCGCGGTCGACGACCAGGATGCGGTCGGCGTCGGGCGCGAGGTTGAGGTCGTGGGTGATCATGATCGTCGTACGGCCCTGCATCAGGCGCCGCAGCGGCTTGATCACGCGGCGCGCGGCCATCGCGTCCAGGCCGGTCGTCGGCTCGTCGAGGACGAGGACCGGGGCGTCGCGCAGGATGGCGCGGGCGATGGCGAGCCGCTGGAGCTGACCGCCGGAGAGGCGGGCCGAGTTGGGGTCGATCCTGGTGTCGTACCCCTCGGGCAGCTTCATGATGAAGTCGTGCGCGTCAGCGGCGCGCGCGGCCTCGACGAGCGCCTCGTCGCTCGCGCCGGGGCGCCCGCAGCCGATGTTGGCGCGGACGGTGTCGTGCAGGACCAGGGTCTCCTGCGGCAGCAGCGTGACGTACTCGCGCAGCCGGGCCAGCGGGAAGTCGCGCACCGGGACGCCGTCGAGGAGGACGGAGCCGGAGTCCGGGTCATAGAAGCGCAGGAGGAGCTTGGAGACGGTGGACTTGCCGGCGCCGCTGGGGCCGGTGACGATCACGAGCTCGCCGGGGCTGACCGCGAAGGACAGGCCGCGCAGGGCATCGGCCTCCGCGCCGGGGTAGCGGAAGGTGGCGTCGCGCACCTCCACGGCGCCGTCGGGGCGGCCGAGCCGGCTCTCCTCGGAGCGCGCCGGGTCGGCGACCGCGGGCCGTACGTCGAGAATCTCGATCAGCCGTTCGGCACCGGCGGTGGCGGCGGAGATGGTCAGACCGAGCTGGGCCAGGCCGCGCACGGGCGGGTAGAGGTAGCCGAGGAACGCGGCGAAGGCGAGCAACTGGCCGAGGGTCATCCGGCCACCGGAAATCTCCCACACGCCGAGCCCGATGACCGCGAGCACGCACACCGTCTCGATGACCTGGACGAGCTGCTCGTACAGCTCGTTGAGACGCCCGGAGCGCACGGAGGCCTTGAACCAGGCGTTCGCCTCCTGGTTCAGCCGCCGCCGCTCGGCGTCCCGGCGGTCGTACACCTGGGTGAGGACGATGTTGCCGAGGGACTCCTCGACGACGGAGGTGATCGCGCCGTCGGCGACCCGGCCGTCGCGCGAGACGGACTTGATGGAGCCGGAGAAGCGGCGGGCGGCCAGCCAGAACAGGGGCGCGAGGACGAAGGTCGCCGCGGCCAGATCCCAGCGCAGCCAGAACGCGGCCGCCGCGTAGAAGAGCGCGCTGAACGCCGCCGACGCGGCGCCGACGAGCCCGGACACGACCATGATCTCGATCGACTCGACGTCGCTGGTCAGCCGGGACAACAGGTCGCCCTGGCGGTGGCGTTGGAAGAAGTGCGGCGGCAACTGCTGTACGTGGTCGAAGACGTGCTCGCGCAGCCGCATCACAAAACGCTCGGTGACCCAGTTGGCGAGCGAGTTGCCCGCGTAGGCGACGGCGGCGCCGAGCACGGCGACGGCCAGCCACTCGGCGGCCGGGGCCCAGAACGCGGCCAGTGAGCCCTGTTGCAGGGCGTGGTCGGTCAGATCGCTGAAGAGGAGGATGGCGGCGGTCTCGGCGAGGGCGGCGAGCACCGTGCACAGCCAGATGGCCAGCAGCCAGCTCCGCAGCCCCTTGGTCAGGGGCCAGAAGCGGCGGAAGGCGGTACGGGCGGGGATGGTCGGGGTGTCGTGGTCGAGGTCGTCCTCATCCTCGTACTCGTCGTCCGCGTCCACGTCCACGTCCACGTCCGCGTATCCCTCGTGCCCCTGACGCTGCCTTTGCTGGGTCATGGCCCTCCTCATTGAAATTGCAGGCCGTGCCGTTGATTTTCCGTCCGCTGCCGGAATTACCCGTGGTCAGCTTTATGAAAAAGGGCCGACGGCGCACCGTCGGCCCTTTCTCTTATCGCCCGATCAGCCCTCGTTGTTGGGGAAGGGCTTGGGGAGCGGCGGGTGCGCCCTCTTGCGCGGCTTCGGCTCCGGCGGGGGCGGAAGCTGCTTCGACTTGGGCTTGGGGGGCAGGGGGGCAAGCTTCTTGAAGCTCATGCCAACTCCTTGAGGTTTCTGGCGACGCAAGTGCGAGCGCAATAGTGCGGTGGAGCGAGAATTCTCTACGGAAACGAGCGGGAATTCCTGGTCGTCACCTTGGATTTCCCTGCCGCCCGACATGAAGGAACCTACACGCCCCGCGCCCCATGGCACAGCAAAATGCAGCACATGGAGACTGTGAATCCCCTTATGAAACCTGAGAGTTGCCTAAAAACCCTGAGTATTAGTTATCCGTCGGGTGGCGGGCGGACCTCGGCGCCTGGCCTCGGCGCCGGACTCAACGCCGGGACATGTACAGGTCGAGCGCCTTGTGGAGCAGGCGGTTGAGGGGGAAGTCCCACTCGCCGAGGTACTCGACGGCCTCGCCGCCCGAGCCGACCTTGAAGCGGAGGAGGCCGAGGAGGTGGTTGGACTCCTCCAGGGTGTCGGTGATGCCGCGGAAGTCGTAGACGGCGGCGCCGAGTTCCCCTGTGTGCGGGCCGAAGGCCTCAAGCGCCTCCGTGTCCCTGGCGAGGACCTCTCGCGCGGCCCCGTCGGTCCAGCTCTTCGGCCAGCACCTCCGCCAGGTGCCGCCCCTTCCGGCCCGCCAGCTGCTCCAGCTGGGTGCGGCAGGAGAAACCGTCCGCCAGGAGCACCGTGTCGTCCGTGGCCTCCCGTACCGCCGGGAGCAGCTGTTCCTCCGCGCAGGACACCGACACCCCGTAATGGCCCTTCTCGAAGCCGAAGTTGCCCGCCAGGCCGCAGCAGCCGCCCGCCAGGGAACCGGTCAGGCCCGCCGCCTCGCGCAGGCGCCGGTCGGCGGCGTCGCCCAGGACGGCGTGCTGGTGGCAGTGGGTCTGGCCGGCCACCGGGCGGTCGAGGGACGGGGGTGACCAGTCCGGGGCGAGACGCTCCAGGGCCTCGGCGAACGTCACCACCGCCGACGCCAGACGCGCCCCGCGCGGGTCGTCGTGGAGGAGCTCCGGGAGGTCCGTACGGAGGGCGGCGGCGCAGCTCGGTTCCAGGACGACGACGGCGGGCGGCTGCGGGTAGATGTCCGGGTCCAGGAACACGCCCATCAGGTCGAGCGTGCGGCGCATCACCGTGCGGGCGCGGTCGAGCTGGCCCGTGGAGACGTACGTCAGCCCGCAGCAGACGCGGCCCCGGGAGCCCACCGACCACGGGTTGGCGGAGAGCGAGACGTTCTCCCCGGCCTGCGGCTCGCGCTCCTCCCCTACCTGCGGCTCGCGCTCCTCCCCGGCCTGCGGCTTCCGCTTCCGCATCGCCACCGTCGGCGGCAGGATCACGCCCACTCCCGCCGCCTCCAGCACCCGTACGGCCGCCTGGCCCACGGACGGTGAGAGGTACTCGGTGAAGGTGTCCGGCCAGAGGAAGGCCACCTCACCCGATCGTCCCTCGGCGCCGCCGGACTCGTACGCCCCCTCCCGCATCATCCGCAGCGCCTGTTCCTTGAACCGCCGCCTCCACCACCGGCTGAACGTCTCCGGTGCCAGGCGCGGGATCTCCCGCTCGGGCGCGATCCCGCCCAGCCGCTTGGCCACCGCCGCCAACGGCCGGACGGAGGCCAGGGCGTTGACCGGCCCGGCCGCTCTCGTCCGGGCGACCAGGCGCAGCCACACCGGCAGCCACCCCATCGTGTAGTGCGCGGCGGGGCGGCGCCGCCCCTCGTAGTGGTGGTGCAGGAACTCCGCCTTGTACGTGGCCATGTCGACGCCCACCGGGCAGTCGGACCGGCAACCCTTGCAGGACAGGCACAGGTCCAGCGCGTCGCGGACCTCGGTCGAGCGCCATCCGTCCGTGACCACCTCGCCGGCGAGCATCTCGTGCAGCAGCCGCGCCCGCCCCCGCGTGGAGTGCGCCTCCTCTCCCGTCGCCCGGAACGACGGGCACATGACACCACCGCCGGACACCGAGGTCGTACGGCACTTGGCGACCCCCACACATCTGCGCACCGCCGCCGAGAAGTCCCCGCCGTCCGCCGGATACCCGAACGCCACGTCCACCGGCTCGCGCGGCAGCACCGCGAACCGCAGGTTCTCGTCCAGCCGGTGCGGTCGTACCAGCATCCCGGGGTTGAGCAGGTCGTCCGGGTCCCAGAGGTCCTTCGCCCGCTCGAAGAGGCCGACCAGCTCCGCGCCGTACATCTTGGGCAGCAGTTCGGCCCGCGCCTGCCCGTCCCCGTGCTCGCCCGAGAGCGAGCCCCCATGGGAGACCACCAGTTCCGCCAGCTCCTGCGAGAAGCGGCGGAAACGGCCGATGCCGTCCGCCGTCAGCAGGTCGAAGTCGATGCGGACGTGGATGCAGCCGTCGCCGAAGTGCCCGTACGGGGTGCCGCGCAGGCCATGGGCCGCCATGAGGCCTCGGAAGTCGCGCAGGTACGCCCCGAGCCGGGCCGGCGGCACCGCGCAGTCCTCCCACCCCGGCCATGCCTCGGTCCCGTCCGGCATCCGGGTCGCCGTGCCGCTCGCGTCCTCGCGCAGCCGCCACAGGGCGCGCTGCCCGGCCGGGTCGGTGACCACGAGGGAGTCGAGGACGTCGGCGGACCGCACGACGGCATCCGCACGCGCGCGTGCCTCCGCCGCGTCCGCGCCGCCCGTCTCGACGAACAGCCAGGCTCCGCCCCGCGGCAGCCCCGCATCCGCCCGTACGAGGTCCGCGGCCATCCCCTCCACCGTGAGCGGCCCCAGCGGCAGCAGCCCGGCCGCCGCCTCCGCCGCCGCGCTCTCGTCCGCGTACGCCAGCACGGCCAGCGCCTGCGCGCGCGGCGCCTCGACCAGTCGTACGACCGCCTCCGTGAGCACCCCGAGCGTGCCCTCGGAGCCGCAGAAGGACCGGGCGACGTCCGCGCCCTTCTCGGGGAGCAGCGCGTCGAGCGCGTAGCCGGAGATACGGCGGGGCAGCTCCGGAAAGCCCGTGCGCAGGCGCGCCAACTCGCCCTCCACCAGGGCCCGGAGACCGGGCGGGGCGCCCTGCCAGTCACGGCCGAGCCGTACGACCGACCCGTTCCCCCTCACCACCGACAACTCGTGGACGCTGTCCGCCGTCGTGCCCCAGGCCACCGAGTGCGACCCGCACGAGTTGTTCGCGATCATGCCGCCGAGGGTGCAGCGGCTGTGGGTGGAGGGGTCGGGGCCGAAGCGCAGGCCGTGCGGGGCCGCGGCCTCCTGGAGGCGGTCGAGGACGACACCGGGCTGCACGACGGCCGTCCGGGCGTCGGCGTCGAGCGCGACGACCCGGTTCATGTGGCGGGTGAGGTCGAGGACGACTCCGGTGCCGGTCGCCTGTCCGGCGATCGACGTGCCGCCGCCGCGCGGCACGACCGGCACCCCGTGGGCCCGGCACACGGACAGGGCGGCCGCCACGTCGTCGGCGTCGCGTGGACAGACGACGCCGAGCGGGACGCGGCGGTAGTTGGACGCGTCCATGGTGGTCAGCGCCCGCGCGGTCACGTCGAAGGCGACCTCGCCGCGCACGTCCGCCACGAGGGCGGCCCGCAGTCCGTCCACATCCGGCGTGTCCGCCGCGCCCTTCGCCCCAGGATTCGCCCCACGATCCGTCATGTCTCCAGGATGACCCCGCGGACCGACGACGGTCCGTAACCGTGACGCACCGATCACCGGGCGATCACCGGTCGATCGCCCTCGGATTATGAGGCCGCTTCCCGAACCTTCCCAATACGATCACGAAGTCTCATATAGTGACCGCCAATTGAGCATCAGGTGTCGCCTCTCGCCTAAGAACCTCGCCCAGGACACGACCGAGGACACGATTCATGACCGCGCCCATCCCCTCCGGCGAACGACCCACCCTCCGCGCCATAGCCCCCGCACCCCTGTTCACCGCCGTCGCGGCGGCGCTCGCGGTCGTCGGCGCGGTCGCGATGGCACCGAATTCCGAGCGCGTACCCGTCGCCTGGGGCGCGAGCGTCGCCGCCGTGCTGCTGTGCGTCGCCGTCGCGGTCGCCGCCCGCGCCGTCCAGACGGCGAAGCTGGCCCGCCGCCGCCTCGACGCGGTGGCCCAGGACGCCGGACGGCTGCTGCAGGAACGGGCCCGGATGGCCGAGGAGTTCAACCAGGAGCGCTCCCGGCTGACGGAGGAGTCCTCCCGCGACCGCGCGCGCGTGGCCGACGCCGCGGCCCGCGACCGCGCCCTCCTCACCCAGGAATTCGAGGCCGAGCGGCAGCGCCACGCCGCCGACATCGCCGAGGAGCGGCGGCGGTTCGCCGAACTCGCCGAGGAGAAGGCCGGGCTGCACCAGCAGGTCCGCCAGGCCACCGGCGACCGGGCCGCCGCGGTCTCCGCCACCGCCAACGCGGCCGGCCGTATGCAGGCGCTGGCCACCGGCATGCTCGCCGACCTGCGCGCCATGGAGGAGAAGCACTCCGACGAGGAGGTCCTCGCCGACCTCCTCCACCTCGACCACCGCACCGCACAGGCGGGCCGCCTCGCCGACTCCGTCGCCGTCCTCGCGGGCGCCCGCTCGGGCCGCCGCTGGGCGCGCCCCATCGTCATGGAGTCGATCCTGCGCGGCGCCATGGGCCGCATCGGCGGCTACCAGCGCGTGCGCGTCCACTCCGCCAGCGACGCCGCCGTCGCGGGACACGCCGCCGAGGGCGTGATGCACGCGCTGGCCGAACTCCTCGACAACGCCGCGAACTTCTCGCCGCCGACCGCCGAGGTCCATGTGTACGTCGAGGAGGTCCCGGCCGGTGTCATCGTCTCCGTCGAGGACAGCGGCCTCGTCATGGGCGACGTCCAGCTGCGCCGCGCCGAGCGTGCCGTCTCCGGGGACGCCGAGAACACCGCAGAACTCGGCGGCCTCACCGGTACCCGGCTCGGCCTCGCGGTGGTCGGCCGGCTCGCCCGCAAGCACGGTCTGAAGGTGTCCTTCCGGCCCTCCGCGCGCGGCGGCACGGGCGTCCTGGTGCTCATCCCCCAGGACATCCTGAGCCTCCCGTCCGCCCCGGCCCCGGCCTCGGCCCAGACCCTGACCCTGCCCCCGGCCTCGACGGAATCCGAGGCCAGGCCCACTGTGCCCGCCCCGGCCGCCGCCGAGGGCGTGACGCACGCGCCGCTCGCCGAACCGCGCTCCCAGGCGTCGTACGCCGCCGCCCGCACCCCCGGAGACCTCGACCCGGACCCGGTCCCCACCCACGACTCGCCCCGGCTCGACAGCGACGCCCCGTCGACCGACACGCCGTCGACCGACGCCCCGTCGACCGGTGGCCTCCCCAAGCGCCGCCGCGGCCGCACCCTCGCGGACGCCGAGCGCAGCCGCGCCCATCTCGCGAACCAGGCCGCCCCCGAACCCCGTACCACCGACTCCCAGACCACCGCCGCCCGCTTCAGCAGCTTCCGCCAGGCCGTCCGCGGCACGGCACCGGACCAGGCTGCCGTCCAGGGCACGGTGCCCGAGGGCGACTCCGTACGGGACTCCGTACGGGACTCCGTACGGGACTCCGTACGGGACTCCGTACGGGACGAATCCGAAAACGCCGTACGAGGCGAAGAAGCCGTACGGAACACCACCCCCGCGAATCCCTCGCACGCTCCCTCGCACCCGGAAGGCGACACCACTTCATGACCGGCACCACCACCGCCGACGAGAAGCTCTCCTGGCTCATCGAGGGCCTCCTCGAGCGCACCCCGGGCGCCCGGCACGCGCTCGTGCTCTCCCGGGACGGCCTGAAGCTGTGCCGCACGCCGGAGCTCACGGTCGACCGCGCCGACCAGCTCGCCGCGATCGCCGCCGGCATCCAGTCGCTGTCCCACGGGGCGTCCGTGGAGTTCGGCGACGGCAGCGGGGGCGTGCGCTCGGCGATGACCGAGTTCTACGGCGGGGTCCTGTTCATCGTGGAGGCGGGCGACGGCGCCCACCTCGCCGTGGTCACCGCCGAGGACGCGGACGCCGGTCTGGTCGGGCACAACATGAGCGAACTCGTGGAACAGCTCGGCGAACACCTGAGCGCGCAGCCCCGGACGTCATGAGCCGTCCGGGCAGGGACGACGCGCCCGACCGGCTCTACACCCTCACCGGAGGGCGCAGCCGGTCCGCGCCCGACACCCCGTTCGACCTGGTGACGCTCGTGGTCGCCGAGTGCGATCCGGTGGTGGGCATGCAGTCGGAGCACACCGCGATCCTGCGGCTGTGCGAGCGGCCGACGGCGGTCGTGGAGATCGCCGCCGTGCTGAAGCTGCCGGTGTCCATCACCCGCGTCCTGCTCTCCGACCTCCTCGCCGCGGGCCGCGTCAGCGCCCGCCACCCGCAGAAGGCCGCTCTTCCCGATCCCGACATCCTGGAGCAGGTGCTCGTTGGACTACGCAACCTCTGACGCGAGGACTCCCGCGGACGCTTCCGCGAACGCTCCGGCGAGCGCTCCCGACAGGACTCCGCTGGGCGCCACCGCCGACAACGGCCTGAAGATCGTCGTCGTCGGCGGCTTCGGCGTGGGCAAGACGACCCTGGTCCGCTCGGTGAGCGAGATACGTCCGCTCAACACCGAGGAGACGATGACCCGGGCCGGCGAGGCGATCGACGACATCAGCGAGGTGCGCGGCAAGTCCGCGACCACCGTCGCCTTCGACTTCGGCCGCATCACGCTCGACGCCCGCAATGTGCTGTACCTGTTCGGCGCGCCGGGGCAGGAACGCTTCTGGTTCCTCTGGGACCGGCTCTTCTCCGGCACGCTCGGCGCGGTCGTGCTCGTCGACACCCGGCGCATCGACGACTCCTGGTACGCGATCGACCGCCTGGAGCACCACGGCACGCCGTTCATCGTCGCCTGCAACGACTTCGGCGGCCCGACGCACACCCCCGAGCAGATCCGCGAGGCCCTCGACCTCGACCCGCACGTCCCGCTCATCGACTGCGACGCCCGCTCCCGGGAGTCCAGCAAGCGGGTACTGATCACGCTGGTCGAGCACTTGAAGACGGTGTACGCCGCCCAAGCCGCGCAGAGCACCCAGACCACCCAGACCACCCAGAGCTCCCAGAGCTCCCAGAGCTCCCCAGCTACTGTCAAATCACCGGAGTTGGCCCTGTGACCCCCGCCCCCGTGCCCCTCAGCGGGCCCCGGTTCCAGACCGAACCCGCCGCGCTGTACCGGGAGATGCGGCGCGACCACGGTGCCGTGACGCCCGTCGTGCTGGACGGCGACATCCCGGCGTGGCTGGTGCTCGGCTACCGCGAGCTGCACCAGGTCACCGGCGATCCCGTGCTGTTCAGCCGCGACTCCGAGCTGTGGAACCAGTGGGACCGCATCCCCGACGACTGGCCGCTGCTGCCCATGATCGGCCGCAAGCAGCCCTCCATCCTCTACACCGTCGGCGAACGCCACCGCGAGCGCGCCGCGATGATCAGTGACGCGCTGGAGGCCGTCGACCCCTCCGAACTGCGCTCCCATGCGGAGAAGTTCGCCGACGAGCTGATCGACGCGGTGTGCGCCAAGGGCGAGACGGACATCGTCGGGGACTACGCCGCCCTGCTGCCCGTACGCATCCTCGCCACGCTCTACGGCTTCGCGGAGGAGCAGGGCCCCGGCCTGGTCACCGCCCTGAACGACATGGTCAACGGCCGGGAGAACGCGCTGGCGGGACAGCAGCACCTGGCCACTTCCATGGCACAGCTCATCGCCGACCGGAAGGCCGCGCCCGCGAACGACGTCGTGTCCCGCATGCTCGCGAACACGGCGGGCTTCACGGACGAGGAGATCATCCAGGACCTGATGGTCATGATGGCCGCGGGCCACCAGCCGACCGCGGACTGGATCGGCAACTCGCTGCGCCTGATGCTGACGGACGAACGCTTCGCGGCCTCCCTCTTCGGCGGCCGGCACAGCGTCGCCGAGGCCATGAACGAGGTCCTCTGGGAAGACACCCCCACCCAGAACGTGGCAGGCCGCTGGGCCTCCCGCGACACCCAGCTCGGCGGCCGCCGCATCCGCACCGGCGACCTTCTCCTCCTGGGCCTCCAGGGCGCCAACTCCGACCCCCAGGTCCGCACCGACGGCTCCGCCCTCACCGGCGGCAACAACGCCCACTTCTCCTTCGGCCACGGGGAGCACCGCTGCCCGTTCCCGGCGCAGGAGGTCGCGGAGGTGATCGCGCGGACGGGGATCGAGGTCGTACTGGACCGGCTGCCGGACATCGATTTGGCGGTACCCGCCGAGTCCCTCACCCGACGCCCCTCCCCGTGGCTGCGGGGCCTGACCGAACTGCCCGTGCGTTTCACCCCCACCCCGGCCCTTGGAGGCTCCCCCGCATGACCAGTCGTATAGCTCTGGACCCGTTAGTGTCCGACCTCGACGGCGAGAGCGCTCGGCTCCGGGAGGCGGGCCCGCTCGTCGCCGTCGAACTGCCCGGCGGCGTCCCGGTGTGGGCGGTCACCCACCACGCCGAGGCGCGCGCCCTGCTCACGGACCCCCGGCTGGTCAAGGACATCAACGTCTGGGCCGCCTGGCAGCGCGGCGAGATAGCTCCCGACTGGCCGCTGATCGGACTCGCCAACCCCGGCCGTTCCATGCTCACGGTGGACGGCGCGGACCATCGCCGGATGCGCACCCTGGTCGCGCAGGCACTCACCCCACGCCGGGTGGAGCAGATGCGCGAGCGGATCACGAAGCTGACGGAGGGCCTGCTGGACGGGCTGTCCGGCGATGTGGTGGATCTGAAGGCCGACTTCGCCTACCCCCTCCCCATGTTCGTCATCGCCGACCTCATGGGCATCGACGAGTCCCGCCTCCCCCGCATCAAGGAACTCTTCGAGAAGTTCTTCTCGACGCAGACCCCGCCCGCGGAGGTCATCGCCACGCTCACGGAGCTGGCGGGCATCATGGCGGCGACGGTCGCCGCGAAACGCGCGGAGCCCGGCGACGACCTCACCTCCGCCCTGATCCTGGCCTCCGAGGACGGCGACCACCTCACCGACGAGGAGATCGTCTCCACCCTCCAGCTGATGGTCGCGGCAGGCCACGAGACGACGATCTCCCTGATCGTCAACGCGGTGGTGAACCTCTCCACCCACCCCGAGCAGCGCGCCCTCGTCCTCTCCGGCGAGGCGGACTGGTCGGCGGTGGTCGAGGAGACCCTCCGCTACTCCACCCCGACCTCTCACGTCCTGATCCGTTTCGCTACGGAGGACGTCCCGGTCGGCGACAAGGTCATCCCTGCGGGTGACGCGCTGATCGTGTCGTACGCGGCGATCGGCCGGGACGAGAACGCCCACGGTCCGACGGCCGGGGAGTTCGACATCACCCGTACGACGGAGAACCGGCACATCTCCTTCGGCCACGGCCCGCACGTCTGCCCCGGCGCCGCCCTGTCCCGTCTGGAGGCGGGGGTCGCCCTCCCGGCCCTGTACGCCCGCTTCCCGTCCCTGGACCTGGCCGTCCCGACGTCGGAGCTCCGCAACAAGCCGGTGGTGACCCAGAACGACCTGTTCGAACTCCCGGTACGCCTGACGACCGGCTGACCCGGGCTCCGCCCCATGGAGCGGGGTGGCGGGGGGGGGCGAAGAACCCCACCGCACCCCGCTCCATCCCGTCTCACCCGCCGGACGATGTGTCCGCCACGTTTCGCACAACCGATACGCTCCCTCCGTGGCTGATATCCAGATTCCCGCTGACATCAAGCCCGCCGACGGACGTTTCGGCGCGGGCCCCTCCAAGGTGCGCACGGAGGCGCTGGACGCGCTGGCCGCGACCGGCAGCTCCCTGCTCGGTACGTCCCACCGCCAGGCCCCGGTCAAGAACCTGGTCGGCAAGGTGCGCGAGGGCGTGCGCGAGCTCTTCTCGCTCCCCGACGGCTACGAGGTCATCCTCGGCAACGGCGGCTCCACCGCCTTCTGGGACATCGCGACCCACGGCCTGATCGAGAACAAGTCGCAGCACCTGAACTTCGGCGAGTTCTCGTCGAAGTTCGCGAAGGCCGCGAAGCTCGCCCCCTGGCTGGCCGAACCCACCGTCATCGCCTCCGACCCCGGCACGCATCCCGAGCCGGCGGCCGAGGCGGGCGTCGACGTCTACGCCTTCACCCACAACGAGACCTCCACCGGTGTCGCCGCCCCCATCAAGCGCGTCAACGGCGCCGACGAGGGTTCGCTCGTGCTGGTGGACGCCACCTCCGGCGCCGGCGGCCTCCCGGTCGACATCGCCGAGTCCGACGTCTACTACTTCGCCCCGCAGAAGTCCTTCGCCTCCGACGGCGGCCTGTGGATCGGCGTCTTCTCCCCGGCCGCCATCGAGCGCGCCGAGCGCATCCACGCGAGCGGCCGCCACGTGCCGGAGTTCTTCTCGCTCCCCACGGCGATCGACAACTCCCGCAAGAACCAGACGTACAACACCCCGGCCCTCGCCACCCTCTTCCTCCTCAACGAGCAGCTGGAGTGGATCAACGGCCAGGGCGGCCTGAGCTGGTCCACGGCCCGCACGAAGGACTCCTCGACCCGCCTGTACACCTGGGCCGAGGACAGCAAGTACGCGAGCCCCTTCGTCGCCGACCCGGCCAAGCGCTCGCAGGTCATCGGCACGATCGACTTCACGGACGAGGTCGACGCAGCCGCCGTCGCCAAGGTGCTGCGCGCCAACGGCATCGTCGACACCGAGCCCTACCGCAAGCTCGGCCGCAACCAGCTCCGTATCGCGATGTTCCCGGCGATCGACCCGGCGGACGTCGAGGCGCTGACGAAGTGCGTCGACTACGTGATCGAGAAGCTGTAACCGTCACCCGTACGAGAACGGGGTCGGCGAGTCCGCCGCCTGGGACACCCTCCTCGGAAACCGTGAACACTTTGGAGGAAAGTGTTCACGGTTTCCGGTAGCTGTGCGGTGGAGCGGGCACAGCCGACCGGATTCACCCACAGCGTCGGCAGTCATCGGGACCTGTCACGGTCGGCCCGAACGCGCGCCTGGCGCAGCGCCGTCCGCAGCTCGGCTGCCGTCGCGCAGTCCTTGCCGTGGCACCGGCATTCAGCGGTGCAGGACTTCACATGATCGAGCCATGCAAGCCATTCCGGCTCCTCCTGCGCAACAGATGCGTGCACGATCTCCTCGCTCATCTCACTCATCGGGTAACTCCCCACCACCTGGGCGCCACGTCTCCCCTATGGCCTGCCGCACATACGGCCGGACAACGTCGTCGCCGCAAACGCCCAACTCCCGTTGCCAGCAGGTATCTTCGCCGGGGTGTGACATGGGTCGGCCGGTGGCGCGGGCGCGTTCGAACCAGCGGAGCCGGCGTGCGTCCCTCGGGTGCGGCAGGCGCAGCACATACGGGTCCGGGGCTCGTACGGGCCGGGCGAGGTCGCGCGGGTCCGGCGGCGCGGCGCGTCTGCCTTCTCCGCCCCGTCTGCGCGGCCGAAGCGGCAGCAACACGCAGTACAGGACGCCTGCCCACAGAACAGTGTTCTGCATGTCATGGCTCCCTGGTCTGCAGCGCCGTTGAGGAGCACGCCTCGGGTACCGGGAACGTGGCCCACACGCACTTGGCGAACCGGCGCAGATCGCACCCCCAGTTCTCCGCCAGAGCCGCCACGACGACCAGCCCTCGCCCACCCTCTTCCTGATCCCCGCAAGCACGGAGTTCGGGAATCCTCGTTCTGTCGGGATCGGACACCTCGACCAGCAGATGAGCGTCCCGGACAGAGAGAGACACCTCGATCCGGGCGAACGACACTCGGCAGTGCCGCACGGCATTGGTCACATACTCGGTGGTCACGGCGGCGACATCAGCGGCGAGTTCGTCGCCTACGCCCCAGTCCGCAAGGATCTTCCGGACCCGCGCCCGGGCTTCCGGAACGTGTCTCCCGCGCTTCAGCACGTGGAAGGTCTCCCGGCGCGGCTGTGACGCAACTGCGATGGGCATATGGGCAGTTCCCCCTGACACATAGTCAAGTTCACGCCGTGTAGCAGCGGCGCATGCCAATGAGGCTAGGCCTGGATTCCCCACTCCTGCAATCGAATCCCATGCACACGTGCACAAGAGACCACTATCGAGTGACCCGGCTCTGCGGGGCCCCAACAAACGGTCGGATTTGGCAGACTGAGGGGTCGAGAGAGGGAGGCGGCCAGATGCCCGCAGGTGGGAAGCCGACTGTGCGGAGTAGGCGGTTCGGCCGCAAGATGCAGCGCCACAGGGTCAAGGCCGGTTTCGATCAGGCACAGGCAGCGGTCTTCATCTACGGCTCACGCTCCAAGATCAGCCGCATGGAAGACGGCATCACCACAGCCAAACCCGCGGAAGTCCTCCTGCTCCTGGACAGGTACGGCGTCCACGACGAGACGGAACGCGAGCACCTTGTATGGCTCGCGAAGAACAGCAATCACCGCGGCTGGTGGCTCGAACACGCCGAGCACCTACGGCCCGACTACCTCGATCACATCGCGCTGGAGGACGACGCCACCTACATCCGGGAATGGCAGCCGGTGTTGTTCCCCGGCCTCCTGCAAACCCCGGCCTACGCGGAAGCGATCATCACGACGGGCCCCAACTACGTTGCCCCTGAACGCGTCACCCATTTGGTGAAAGCGCGGGAGGGTCGACAGGCCAAGATCGACGAAGGCGGAACCGCGTACACCGCCATCCTCTGGGAAGCGGCGATCGTGCACCCCTTGGTGAGCGTCGAGATTCACCGGGAACAGCTGTCCGCGATCCTTGAGGTGGGGAGAAGGCCGCATGTGACCGTACAGGTACTGCCGTTCACAGCGGGAGCGACAGGCTCGACTTCCGCGTTCTCCTCCTTCAGTTTCGATTCGGAACCGACTGTCGAGGCGGTGACACTGGAGAACCTGAGGGGTACGTCGGTCCTTGAGGGCGCGGAAGATCTCGCGGCTTACGCCAACGCGTTCGACCTACTACGATCGTCAGCACTGACGCCGGAGGCGAGCGCAAGACTCATCCGGCGCGTACTGCGGAGCAGTAAGGAAGACGCATCGTGACCGAGCCCATAGGCCCCTTCCGGAAGTCGTCGTATTCCGGGCAGGAGGGCAACTGCGTAGAGGTTGCCGCCACCGCCGGGGGCGGTCGTGCCGTACGCGACAGCAAGAAGCAGAACGGACCGCTGCTCTCCTTCACCCGCAACGGATGGCAGGCATTCGTCACCGGGGCGCAGGCCGGCGCGTTCAGTCACCTCACCCACCAGGGCTGACCTCCGCACAAACTCGCGAGGCGCCCGGCGATCCAGCGATCGCCGGGCGCCTTCTTCTCACGCCGCCGTACAGCTCACGCTCGGCACGGCCCCACCCCCCGGCGCTCCCCCGAACCCGAAGCTCACCGAACCGCCGACCGCCACACTCCCGTTGTGATCAGCGTTGGAGGCGGTGACCGTGGCTCCGCTCTGCGTGTAGCTCGCGTTCCACATGCTCGTGACCTGCTGCGACCCGCCCCACGTCCAGCTCACCTTCCAGGACTTGATCGCGGCCGTCCCCGTATTGGTCACCGTCACATCGGCGTTGAAGCCACTGCCCCAGTCACTGCTCACGGTGTACGTGGCGGCACAGGCGCCCGTACTGCCGCCGCCCCCGCCACCACCGCTCCCCCCACCGGTGCTCGGAAACCCGGGCGCCTTGACGCTCGCCAGATACGCGTCCTTCACCGCGTCCACAGTCACCCAGTCGTCCTTCAGAATCCCGCCCGTGTCACCGGAGTTGGGGTTCCACGACCAGAAGGTCCAGGAGATGCTGTCGGCGCCGTAGGTGGCCGTCGGCCGCAGGTAGGAGACGAGCGCGGCCAGCCACTTCTGATCCACGGTCGACTGGAGTGTCGTACCGAATTCACCGACCCACACCGGCGCGATGTTCTGCTTGAACAGATAGCCCCAGTACTTGTCCCACACGCCTGGCATGTTGTCGGGGAAGGACGGATCAGTGAACCAGCTCTGCTGGGCCACGCTGGTCGCGTAGTCGTGCGCGGAGTACACGACCCGGTTGGCGACGCTCAACTGCACCGGATACTGCCCGGCGCCCATCAGATTGCCGCCCCACCACCCGGAGACACCCGCATACGTCTGCACGCCCTCCACGAAAATCAGCAGGTCCGGGTTCACGGACAGAACGGCGTTCCCGGCCCGTTGCGCCGCGAGCCGCCAGTCCGTAGCCGTGTCCCCGCAGCCCCAACAGGCCGGATCGTGCGGCTCGTTGTGCAGATCGATGCCGATGACGGTGTTCTGCCCCGCGTAACGCGCCGCCAGGGCCTTCAGGTCGGCGATCCACGTCGACTCGGGGACGGCGGAGGTGTACCAGAGCGCGGACTGCCCGCCCGCGTCCGGCCGGTGCCGGTCGAGGATGACCTTGAGGCCGTCCTGACCGGCGTACGCCACGATCTTGTCCATGACCTGCAATGAGTTCAGCCCCTGCAGGTCGGCGTTCTTGCCGCTGGAGAAGTCGATGCTGTTGGGCACGGCACCGGCGCCCTTGAAGAGGTCGTCGCTGTACGGGAGCCGGATGGTGTTGTAGCCCAGCGACTTCATCTGGTCGATCATGCTCTTGTAGTCGCGGGACCAGAGTCCGTGAACGACGTAGTTCCCGGTCTCGAAGCCGAACCAGTTGATCCCGGCGATGCGGACGGGCTGCCCCGCCGCGTCGAGGATCTGACGGCCACTGGTGTGCCAGTACCCTGCGCCGGGAGCGGCCGCCGAGGCGGCGTGCGCCGCGTGGACGCCCGCCAGGGGCAACAGAAGCCCGGCGGCGACAGCACACAGCGCTCTTCGCAAACTGCGGAACATGTGCGGGTTCCTCTCGGGGAGGCGCGGCCCCGGAACGGATGGGAGCGCTCCCATGCACCGCGTACCCCTATGGGAACTGACATACCATCAGCAAGTCAAGGATGTCGTACGGCATTCACGCGAACGCCGGATGCGGTGGGCGCGCCCCGTCAGGGGCACGGGGAACTGTGCGACAAGCCCCCACCGGCCCGCGGACCCGAACTCCACCGCACCCCGCATCCCGCACCCCCTACGACTTACGCAGCAACCGCTTCATCCCGAACCCGACCACCAGAACAGCGGCAACGGCCAGCGCCCCCACCTTGGCACCCGAGCTCATGCCCCCACTGCCGCCCCCGTCCGCCGACGCCGAACTCCCGCCCCCGGACGGCGACTTGGAGCTCGAACCCCCGCCCGGCACGGAGCCGGGCTGGACCGGGCTGTCCTTGCCCTCGCTCCCGTACAGCAGCTTGGACCCGTCAGGGGTGTACGTGACGGACTCGCCCTGCCTCTGCAGGGGCACGTTCAGCCGCGCCTGCCGCTTGATCTTCCCGTCGTTCCAGGCGTACGCGATCCCGCCGAAGTACCCGCGTACGACCAGTTGCTTGCCGTCGGGCGAGAAGGCGCCGTCGGTGACCCAGAGATCGATGGGGGCGACGGACCGGAAGATGTTGGTGCCCGACGTGGAGAGCTGGGCGGGACCCTCGTACAGGTGGCCGCCGTCCTCGTTCTTGTCGGCGATGTAGACCCGCCCGGTCTTCGGATGGACCATGAGCGCCTCGGCGTTGCGGGGCCCGTCCGCGTACTTCACGACGTACTGCGTGGCGCGGATCGTCTGGTCCTTGAGCACCTTGGGCTCGGGCAGCTTGTAGATCCACACGTACGACCACTTGCCGCCGAGGTTGTCGCCGATGTCGCCGGCGTAGAGGTCACCGTCGGGCCCGAGGGAGATCGCCTCGACGTCACGCGGCGCACCCACCCCGCTCATGGTGACGGTGGCGACGGTCTCGCCGGTCCTGCTGTCGACGGCGTAGAGGTACGGCCCGTCGCCGCTGTCGTTGTGGGTCCAGTAGATGCCGGGGTGGAGGTGCGAGGCGGCGAGCCCACTGGACTCGGTGATCCGGGGATCCTTGATGGTGAACCCCCCGTCCCCGCTCTCGGCGAGGGCCGGCGCCGACAACGCGAGCACGAGGACGGCAGTGGCAGCGGCGGAGGCGGCTCCGGCGAGGAACGAGGGCGATCGGCGCATGGGCCAAGCCTGCCATCCCGGCGCGCCGGAGCCCGGACGCGCCTACGGGGAAACACCGACCCCGGCGTGTCCATCCTCACACCGCACGGCCCATACGACCCGTATTGATCGCCCATCCGATCATCCATGATGAGCGGATGCTCAGGTTCATGCCCGTCGGCGACTCCATGACGATCGGAAGCGCGGGCGAACACACGTGGCGTTACCGAATGTGGCAGCACCTGCGCGCGACGTACGGGGGACCGTTCCGGATCGTCGGCCCGCGCGAGACGCTGTACGACAAGGCGACGGAGTCCCCCGACTCGCACGAGTACGCGGACCCGGACTTCCCCCGCGCCCACCTCGCGGGCTGGGGCGAGGGCTGGCAGCACATGGTCCCGCTGATCGGCGAGGCGGTCCGCACCCAGCGCGCGGACATCCTCCTGGTCTCCCTCGGCCTGATCGACCTGGGCTTCTACACGAACGCCGAACAGACGGCGGCGAACGCCCGCACCTTCATCGCTCAGGCCCGCGCGGCGAACCCGCGCATCCACATGGTCCTCCTCCCGGTGATACCGAACGTCCGCGCGGAGTCCGACGTCCCCTTCGCCACCGAGGTCGCCGCCTTCAACGAGCTCCTGGAGAAGGCGGTGGCCGACCTGGACGAGCCCCGCTCCCCGGCCCTCCTCGCTTCCCCGCCCCCCGCCTACGACATCCACCTCGACACGTACGACGGAACCCACCCGAACGCGAACGGCGAACACAAGATCGCGGAGGCCTTCGCGGAGGCGATGTACCAGGCCTGGGACCTGGGCGAGCCCTACTCCCCCTGACCGGCGACGCCGACGGCCTGACCGGCGAGGGCGACGGCCTGACCGGCGAGGGCGACCGTCCGACCGGCGAGGGCGACCGTCGGGCAGCCTTCCGCGAGCCCGCCGATCACAACCTAGGACAGTCCCTGGCTAGTCCAGGCTGCGCATGGCCGCCGTGATGGCCGATTCGAGGAACTCCCGTCCGGCTCGGGCCTTCCCCATCACGCGCAGTCCCTGGATGAACGTGGTCAACAGGCGGGCAAGTTCGACGGGATTCTTGTCCGCCGAGAGTTCACCGCGGGCTTTGGCCCGTTCCAGCGCGCCGGCGATGGTCGATTCGACGAGCCGCAAGGTCGCGGAAACCTGTTCGCTCGTGCGCGGATCGTCGGCGCGTTCCGTGGCGGCGTTGACCAGCATGCAGCCCTGGTCCGGATCACACAGATCCGCTTCGACCATGGCGGTGAGGACGGCGCGCAGCGCCGGGCGCACCGCGTCGGCCGACTCCAACCGCGCCACCAGGTCGGCGGCGTTGTGAGAGGTGTACCGCTCCAGGGCACGGGCGTAGAGCTCCTCCTTGGAGCCGAACGCGGCGTACAGGCTTCCGCTGCCTATGCCGAGCGCCGACGTGAGGTCGGACAGCGACGTCGCGGTGTAGCCCTGATGCCAGAAGACCTCCATCGCCCGCTCGACAGCTTGATCGATGTCGAACTCCCGAGTGCGTGCCACGTCCGCATGGTATTCGTTGTGGATTGAATAATCAAGTATCGCTCTGCGTGTCCGGCCCATATGCGTAACCATTCTTGAATGTTTAATCCAGAACTAGTAGGGTCGGTGTCGCACGGCGGTCCGCGCCGCGCTTGTCACCGGGCCCGCAGGCCCTTGCCGAGAAACGGAAACGTCATGTCTCACCTGCTCCACATCGACTCCAGCGCACGCAGCGAGGGATCACTGAGCCGTCAGTTGTCCGCCCAGTACGTCGCCGCCTGGCAGAGCGAGAACCCCGAGGGCACGGTCACCTACCGTGACCTGGCGTCGGAGGTTCCCGCCTTGGTGAGTGAGGACTGGATCACCGGGGTCTTCGCCCCGCCGGAGCACCACAACGAGGGCAGCCGAGCGGCGGTGTCCGCGTCCGAGGCCCTGATCCTTGAGGTCGAAGCGGCGGACGTCCTGGTGCTCGGTGTGCCGGTCTACAACTTCAGCGTCCCGGCCGTCTTCAAGGCGTGGATCGACCAGATCTTCATGGCCGGGCGGACCTTCTCCTACGGCACCGACGGCCCGCGCGGGTTGCTCACCGGCAAGAAGGTCATCGTGCTCCGTGCCTCCGGCAGCGACTTCGACAACCCCGCCTTCGCCACGATGGACTTCCACGCTCCCTACATTCGCAGCGCGCTCGCCTTCGTCGGGATCGAGGACGTGGAGATCATCTCGGTCAACGGGATGGACCCCGAGCAGGTCAAGCTGGCGCTCGAGAAGGGTGCCCGAGCGATCGAGGCCTCCCTCGCGGCCTGACTTCGGGGCTCAGCGCCGGGGGGGCCGAAGGGTGACGTCCGACGGAAGATGTCGAGCGTGGGGCTGCCTGCGGCGCTGGACGGCCTCGACCAGGCACGTAACCAGGTCACCGTGCGTATCGTTGTACCGCGCGGCTGCACTCGACCGGGTTGCGGCCGGGGAGGAGCGCCACGATGACCGTCCTTGAAGACAGGATCGAGATGGCCGAGGAAAGCGGCGAACTGACTCTGGACGTCATGTTCGAGTGTCTCGAGAAGATGCCCATCCCCGAGGGAACGAAGGTCGAGATCGTCGGGGGGAACATCTTCATGTCACCGCAGCGGCAGCACCACTGGGAGATCATCCTCGACATCGTGGAGCAACTGCGTGGCAAGTACCCGCGCAAGCGGCTGGCGTCGGACGTACGCATCGACTTCCCCGGACACCTGAATGGTTTCGCCTGCGACGTGGCCGCGATGGCCGATCGATCGGTGAAGGACAGCAAGGGCCGTTGGCGCTACCAGGACGTCGAGTTCGTGGCCGAGGTGATCTCCAAGGACACCGCCGCCAACGACTACGGCCCCAAGAAGCTCACGTACGCCCTCGCCGAAGTCCCTGTCTACCTCATCGCCGACCCCTACCAGGGCAGGTGTCACCTCTTCACCGAGCCCAAGCGCGGCGACTACACAGTCGAGGCGAAGATCGTCTTCGGTGACCCTGTGGACCTCGCCACCACCGTGGTCGGCCTCACCCTCCAAACCGAAGAGTTCCCCCGCGACTGACCCGCCACACGGAGCACCTCCCTTGCCTAGAGCGCACTCCACCCCGTTGGCTAGGGAGTCATGAAGTACACGCAGCTCGGACGCACGGGACTCAAGGTCAGCCGACTCGTCCTCGGCACCATGAACTTCGGTCCGCAGACCGACGAGGCCGACAGCCACGCCATCATGGACGCGGCGCTGGACGCAGGAATCAACTACTTCGACACCGCGAACGTGTACGGCTGGGGCGAGAACAAGGGCCGTACCGAATCGATCATCGGCAACTGGTTCGCGAAGGGCGGCGAGCGGCGCGACAAGGTCGTGCTCGCCACCAAGGTGTACGGGAACATGGCCGCCGACGGCGATGCCTGGCCCAACCACGACAAGCTGTCGGCCCTCAACATCCGACGGGCCGTGGACGCCTCCCTCAAGCGGCTCCAGACCGACTACATCGACGTCTACCAGTTCCACCACGTCGACCGCCGCACTCCCTTCGAGGAGATCTGGCAGGCCATCGACGTACTGGTGCAGCAGGGGAAGATCCTCTACGTGGGGTCCTCCAACTTCCCCGGCTACAAGATCGCCCAGGCCAACGAGATCGCCTCCCGGCGCCACGGCACCATCGGTCTCGTCAGCGAACAGTGCCTCTACAACCTCGCCGAGCGGCGCGCCGAGATGGAGGTCATCCCGGCCGCGCGGGAGTACGGGCTCGGGGTCATCCCCTGGTCGCCGCTGAACGGCGGACTGCTCGGCGGGGTCATCAAGAAGGAGGTCGAGGGCGGGCGCAGGGCGAGCGGCCGGGCCGCCGACTCCCTCGCCAACACCACCATCCGCGCGCAGATCCAGTCGTACGAGGATCTGCTCGACAAGCACGGGATCGAGCCCGGCGAGGCAGCCCTGGCCTGGCTGCTGACCCGTCCCGGCGTCACCGGCCCCATCGTCGGCCCGCGCACCGCCGAACAGCTCGACTCCGCCCTGCGCGCGGTCGAGCTGGAGCTGAGCGAGGAGCTCCTGACCGGCCTGGACGAGATCTTCCCGGGCCCGGGGCCGTCCCCGGAGGCCTTCGCCTGGTAGGGCGGCAGCGAAGGGCCCCGTAGGGGCGCGAAGCTGCGGACGTATGCGGCTCCGCCGCGTGGGCGCGACCAGCCACGAACGGCCCGCAGAAAACGAGCCACCGCAGCGGTCCGTCTCACCCCGGCGGAGCGCGACGGCGGTGGCGGTCGACTACTTGACCGCCGCCGCCAGCGCCACCACGACGAACATCAGCACGAGCACACCGGCCATGATTTGGTTTCGGGTCTTCGGGTTCACGCCATCGAGGTTAACCGGCCGCCCCCGGCCGCCTTCAGTCGCCCGCCCCGTCCAACGGCCACCGCGCCACCGTCTCGTAGCGCGGCTGCTCCCCCGGTACTCCCGACCTCGGCAGATTGCTGCGTACGAGACACAGTTCCCCGGCCGTCCAGTCCCGCCCGGCGAAGGCGTTCAGGGCGGCGACGTACGGGGAGAAGTCCGCCGTCTCGCGGCTGCGGGCCACCGTCAGGTGGGCGCGGTAGCGGCGGTGCTCGCCCATCTCGACGCCCGCCTTCCGCGCCGCCGCCTCCGCCCGGTCGGCCAGCAGCCGCAGCGTACGGACGCCTCCCGACACCCCGACCCACAGCGCCCGGCCGCCGAAGTGGCCGCCGCCGTGGAGGGCGAGCGGGAAGGGGGGCGTGCGGTGGGCCGCGCGCGCCAGCCGCTCCGACAGGGCCGGGACCACGTCCTCCTCGACCTCGCCGTAGAACGCCAGCGTGAAGTGCCAGCCGGGACGGCCCGTCCAGCGCAGGCCGTCCGCGCCGGGCAGGCGGTGCAACTCGTCCACCACCGTGCCGAGTTCACGTACCGCACCCTCCGGCGGCAGCACGGCCGCAAAGAGTCTCATGCACGTCACCCTTCCAGGGAATGGATCACCGAGCCATCGTCACGGACGATGAACACGGAACACGGGTGCGCGCCCGCGCGGGCGTGCCGTCCTCACGCCACCGTGACCAGCTGCTCCTTCTGTTCCCTCTGTGCTCTCGGTACGAGGCTGACCCGGGGATGGCCGTGGTGCCAGCCCACCGACATACGCAGGCCGCCGACGCGGGCCAGGACCAGGCCGATCGTGGTCGCGGCGGCGGCCGAGACCAGACCGCCGAGGGCGAAGCCGACGCGCGGACCGTAGGCGTCGGTGACCCAGCCGACCAGGGGCGCCCCCAGCGGCGTACCGCCCATGAAGACCATCATGAACAGCGCCATCACGCGGCCGCGCATGGCGGGGTCGGTGCCCATCTGGACCGCGGTGTTCGCGGTGACGTTGACCGTCAGGCCGAAGATCCCTATCGGGGGCATGAGGAGGGCGAAGAGCCAGAGGGACGGAGCCGCGGCCGCGACCACTTCCAGGATGCCGAAGGCCATGGCCGCCGCGATCAGGATGCGCAGCCGGGCCGTGCCGCGGCGGGCGGCGAGCAGCGCGCCGGCCACCGAGCCGACCGCCATCAGCGTGTTGAAGAGGCTGTACGCGCCGGCGCCCGCGTGGAAGACGTCGTCCGCGTACGCCGAGAGCCAGACCGGGAAGTTGAAGCCGAAGGTGCCGATGAAGCCGACGAGGACGATCGGCCAGATCAGGTCGGGGCGGCCGGCCACGTAACGCAGGCCCTCACGGAGCTGACCTTTGCCGCGCGGTGCCCGCTCGACCATGTGCAGGTCACGGGTGCGCATCAGCAGCAGGCCGGCGATGGGGGCCACGAAGGACAGGCCGTTGAAGAGGAACGCCCAGCCGGTACCGACGCCGGTGATCAGCACGCCCGCGACGGCGGGGCCGACCAGGCGGGCGGACTGGAAGTTGGCGGAGTTGAGGCTGACCGCGTTCTGCAGCTGCTCCGGGCCGACCATCTCGGAGACGAAGGACTGCCGGGCCGGGTTGTCGACGACCGTGGCGAGGCCGACGGCGAAGGCCGCCAGGTAGACGTGCCAGACCTGGACGTGGCCGGAGAGGGTCAGGAAGGCGAGCGCGAGGACCGTGAGGGCCATCGCCGTCTGGGTCACCAGAAGCGTGGGGCGCTTGGGGAGGCGGTCGACGAGAACACCGCCGTACAGCCCGAAGAGCAGCATCGGCAGGAACTGCAGCGCGGTGGTGATGCCGACCGCGGCGGAGGAGCCGGTGAGGCTCAGCACCAGCCAGTCCTGGGCGATGCGCGCCATCCAGGTGCCGGTGTTGGAGACGACCTGGCCGATGAAAAACAGGCGGTAGTTCCGGATCTTCAGCGAGCTGAACATCGAGGAGCGGGAGGAACCCTCAGGGATGGTGGGCTCGGTGGTGGGCGGGGAGTCGTGGGTGGCCGGTCCGGGGGCGGAAGTTATTCCGGGTCCCGTACTCAAAAGAGTTCGCCTCCTAGCGATGGACGTCTTGGCACGCGGGCGGCGCCGCGTCTGCCACGGTGAGGTTCCGGCACGGCGATGTGTGCCGGACAGTGCGCACGGCCGTCACGGCGTGCCCCTCGCGATGCAGGGGACGCCGCGACCGGCGCACGCCCGGCGGCCGGCCGTGCGCGGGTGCGACCGCCACGCGGCGCCCGCGCCGAAGCTGCGCCTGCCGCGTGCGCGCCCGGTGGGCCCGGTGGGCCCTGCGAGGGCCCGTGTCACAGCTGTGCGAGCTTCTCGAGGACCGGGGCGGCCTCGCGGACCTTCGCCCATTCGTCCTCGTCGAGGGCCTCGACCAGACCGGCCAGGAACGCGTTCCGCTTGCGGCGGCTCTCCTCGAGCATCGCCTCGGCCTTGTCGGTCTGCGTGACGACCTTCTGGCGCCGGTCCTCGGGATGCGGCTCCAGTCCGACCAGGCCCTTGGCTTCGAGCAGCGCGACGATGCGGGTCATCGAGGGCGGCTGCACATGCTCCTTGCGGGCGAGCTCGCCGGGCGTGGCGGTGCCACAGCGGGCGAGGGTGCCGAGCACCGACATCTCGGTCGGGCTCAGCGACTCGTCGACCCGCTGGTGCTTGAGTCGACGCGACAACCGCATCACTGCGGAGCGCAGGGCGTTCACGGCGGCAGCGTCGTCGCCATGGGTGAGTTCAGCCATGTCTTTAGGGTAACTCATTACTCTCGCTAAAGAGCCGCGGGATGCCCGTGACACGGGCCACTGAAGCTTCACATCACTCATATGAGTGAGTCGCATCCAGAAAGTGACCCATTCCCCGCCGTGGTCCGGCGACCCTCGACCCCATGGGGACCAGTGTGCTCAGCCTGCGGATAGACGGGGAGCTGCTCGAACGGCTCCGGGACCATGCGGCGAAAAGGGGAATGAGCGTCCAGGACTATGTGGTCCGGACTCTTGTCCGGGACGACTTCGACGAGCGGTTCCAGACCGCCGTCGAGGAGACGGAGAAGTTCTACAAGCTTGCGTAACGCTTCTGGTCGGCACGACCAAGGCATCAGGTAGTAGGTCAATCGCTCCCTGGCCGCTATGGCCAGGCCCCGTCCGTCATGGAATCGGAGGGCCAGGTTGACCAGCTCAAGTCATCCGCGAATGGAGGTGCCATGGATGACTACGTTTCATGCAGGTGAGAAGACCCACCCCGCCGTGCTTCCTCAGCGGCGGGCTCTGGAATCCGTGGGAGCAGACACCCCTGAGAGCAGGGACGAAACGGCCCACGGACACCCCGGCGCCGCGCAGGGCACCGACATGGAACATGAGCGAGGGGAGATCTCTGGCAGCGGCACCCGCCGCCAGTGGCGTCACCCTGTTGCTCCGGCTACGGCCGAGGCCTCAGGAGAGACCAGGAACGATGACGTTCCCGTCAAGAGCAGCACCAACCGCGGAAACACGGGGGACGGACGAGTCTTCGTCCTCGCCAAGAACGGCTCACCTCTGATGCCCTGCCATCCCGCTCGGGCACGCGCACTGCTTGGCGAGGGCAGGGCGGTGGTGGCCCGCCACAGTCCGTTCACCATCCGTCTCAAGGACCGTACCCGGGAGCAGTCGGAGGTCGAGGGTGTACAGGTGAGGATCGATCCGGGCTCAAGGGCCACGGGCATCGCCATCACAGACGAGAAGAAGAAACTCGACCAGCACGGCAACTGCGTCAGCGTCCGGCGGGGACTGGTCAGCGTCGAGCTCCAGCACCGCGGACAGCAGATCAGCAAGGCACTCAAGCAGCGCTCGGGGTATCGGCGCAGGCGTCGCTCCGACAACCTCCGCTACCGGGCACCACGTTTCGACAACCGAACCCGCCCGTTAGGGTGGCTGGCCCCGTCCCTGCGGCACCGCATCGACACCACCGTGGCCACGGTCGACCGGCTACGTCGCTTCGCGCCGGTGAGAGATGTCCATCTGGAGCGGGTTTCGTTCGACGTTCACGCCATGAGCGCAGGACGAGAACTCAACGCGGCGGAGTATCAGCGCGGCACTCTCGCCGGTACTGAAGTCCGCGAATACCTACTCGCCAAGTGGAACCGCACTTGCGCCTATTGCGGCGCCACCGGGGTACCGCTGAACATCGACCACATCCAGCCCCGAAGTCGCGGCGGCAGTGACCGCATCTCGAACCTCACCCTCGCCTGCGTTCCTTGCAACCAGGCCAAAGGATCCGACCGGATCGAGGTCTTCCTCTCCGACGATTCCCGACGTCTGGCCAAGATCCTCGGTCAGGCCAAGACCACGCTGCGGGATTCCGCCGCCATGAACGCCACCAACAGGCAACTCGCCGAAGCACTCAAGACCCACGGGGCTCCCGTGTACTGCTGGTCGGGCGGCCGAACGAAGTGGAACCGCACCGCCATGGGTCTTCCAAAGACCCACACCCTCGACGCTCTTGCCGTTGGTTCTCTCGACCATGAACAGGGAGACGCCATTGTGCGCATCCCCAACCAGGTGCTCGTCATGAAAGCCACCGGCCGCGGTTCATACGCTCGCACCCGACCCGACAAGTACGGGTTTCCTCGGTTGAAGCTCACCCGCACCAAGCGGCACTACGGCTTCCAGACCGGCGATCTTGTACGGGCCACCGTGTCCACCAAAAAGCGGAGGGGCACATGGACAGGACGCGTCGTGGTGCGCGCGACGGGAAGCCATACCGTCACCACCCAACACGGACGCCTGTACACCTCCTACAAAAACCTCCGCCTCCTCCAGCGGTCCGACGGATATGCCTACGTCGTCAGGAAGGAAGCGGAGGTCTGACTCAGCGATCTACGTAAGCCCCAGCGCAGGCATGGCGTAGTAGAAACCGAACACGGCGGATACGACATACATCGCGACCGGGATCTCGCGGCCGCGACCGGCGGCCAGGCGCAGCACCACGAAGGTGATGAAGCCCATCCCGATGCCGTTCGTGATCGAGTAGGTGAACGGCATCATCATCATCGTCACGAAGGCCGGGATGGCGATCGTGTAGTCCGCCCAGTCGATCTCCTTGATCGAGTGGGACATGATCAGGAAGCCGACCGCGAGGAGCGCGGGGGTGGCGGCCTGGGACGGGACCATCGTGGCGACGGGGGTGAGGAAGAGCGCCACGGCGAAGAGCGCGCCGGTGACGACGTTCGCGAAGCCGGTGCGGGCGCCCTCGCCGACGCCCGCCGTGGACTCGACGAAGCAGGTGGTGGCCGAGGAGGAGGTAACGCCGCCCGCGGCGACGGCGATGCCGTCGACGAACAGGACCTTGTTGATGCCGGGCATGTTGCCCTGCGCGTCGGTCAGCTTGGCCTCGTCGCTGATGCCCATGATCGTGCCCATCGCGTCGAAGAAGCACGACAGCAGCACGGTGAAGACGAAGAGGACGCCGGTCAGCACACCGACCTTGCCGAAGCCGCCGAAGAGGCTGACCTTGCCGACCAGCCCGAAGTCCGGGGTGGAGACCGGGTTGCCGGGCCACTTCGGGGTGGTCAGACCCCAGGACGGGATCGTCGCGACGGCGTTGACGATCACCGCGACGACCGTCATCGTGACGATCGAGATGAGGATCGCGCCCGGCACCTTGCGCACCATCAGCGCGAGGGTGAGCAGCGTGCCCAGGATGAAGATCAGGACGGGCCAGCCGTTGAGGTGACCGTCGCCGCCGAGCTGGAGCGGGACCGTGGTCTGGGCGACGTCAGGGATGCGCGTGACGAAGCCCGAGTCGACCAGGCCGATCAGCATGATGAACAGGCCGATACCGATCGCGATGCCCTTGCGCAGACCCAGCGGCACGGCGTTCATGACCCGCTCGCGCAGACCGGTGGCGACCAGCAGCATCACGACGAAGCCGGCCAGTACCACCATGCCCATGGCGTCCGGCCAGGTCATCCGGGGGGCGAGCTGGAGCGCGACGACCGTGTTCACGCCGAGGCCCGCGGCCAGCGCGATCGGCACATTGCCGATGACACCCATGAGCAGCGTGGTGAAGGCCGCGGTGAGGGCGGTCGCGGTGACCAGCTGGCCGTTGTCCAGGTGGTGCCCGTACATGTCCTTCGCGCTGCCCAGGATGATCGGGTTCAGCACGATGATGTAGGCCATCGCGAAGAAGGTGGCGAAACCGCCGCGGATCTCGCGCGGGATGCTGGAGCCCCGCTCGGAGATCTTGAAGTAGCGGTCCAGCGCGCCCTGCGCGGGGTTGGGTCCCGGCTGCTCCGGGGCGGCGGGGGCCTTGGTGGTGGCCGAGGTGGACATGGGTGACCTCATACGTGCGGGGCCTTGCGGGCCAGGACTGGCGCCGGGCGGGACGGCGCCGGGCTGGGGAAACATGATCGAGTCTGGCTGTTACGCGATCACCAACAGGTTTCTCAGATGTTTCTGTTGGTGTTTCGTACGAACAGAAAGAGCCAGACTCAGACCGTTTCAGTATGAACATATGAGTTCGAAATCGCTATCTCCGCGCGTAGACCGTTGGTATACAAGGCCGCGCGCAGGGTCGGGCGAAGCCGGACGCACGGCCTCGTAAGCTGTGCCCATGGCGAAGTGGACCCCCAAGCACGAGGCGCCGGAGCCCCTGGAGGGGCCCGTCGTCGCCACCATCACGGGCGGCACGATCCTCTGGTTCGTCCTCTTCCTCGTGCAGCTGCCGTTCTACGGCTGGTTCGACGCCCACGGGCACCTGTGGTGGCTGTGGACCTGCCTGGCCGGAGCGGGCCTCGGCCTGATCGGCATCTGGTACGTCCGGGGGCGTGACGCCGCCCTCAAACGGGCCGCCGCGGACGCGCAGCGGTCCTCGTCCACCACTGCGGAGTAACCGGCCGCTCCTGCGGAGTGACCAGCTCCCCCTGCAACCACGGCATCACTCGCCGCCGCCCCCGTCCTCCCCTGGTCGGATCTTTGGGGCACTCGGCAGGTGAAGCCCTATTTCCGCACGTACCGTCGAATGCATGACGCACATCGACGCGGGCGCCGAACTCGACCCTGTTCACCCCGTGCCCCTGCCCGCCCCCGCGCGGGCGCTGGGGCTGTCCGCCGCCGAAGTGGCCGACCGGGTCGCGCGCGGCGAGGTCAACGACGTCCCCGTGCGCAGCAGCCGCTCCATGGGCGAGATCGTCCGCGCCAACGTCTTCACCCGGTTCAACGCGATCATCGGTGTGCTCTGGCTGATCATGCTGTTCGTGGCGCCGTTCCAGGACAGCCTGTTCGGCTACGTGATCATCGCCAACACCGGGATCGGCATCATCCAGGAGTGGCGGGCCAAGCAGACCCTGGACTCGCTCGCGGTGATCGGCGAGGCGAAGCCGACGGTGCGCAGGGACGGGGTGGCCGGCGAGGTCAGTACGTCGGAGATCGTGCTCGGGGACCTGATGGAGATCGGGCCCGGGGACAAGATCGTCGTGGACGGCGCGTGCGTGGAGGCCGACGGCCTGGAGATCGACGAGTCGCTGCTCACCGGTGAGGCGGACCCGGTGGTCAAGCATCCCGGTGACAAGGTCATGTCGGGCAGCTTCGTGGTCGCGGGCGGCGGCGCGTTCACGGCGACGAAGGTGGGGCGGGAGGCGTACGCGGCGCAGCTCGCCGAGGAGGCGTCACGGTTCACGCTGGTCCACTCCGAGCTGCGCAGCGGTATCTCCACGATCCTCAAGTACGTGACGTGGATGATGATCCCGACCGCGATCGGCCTGGTCATCAGCCAGCTCGTGGTCAAGCAGCACGGCTTCAAGGACTCCATCGCGCGGACGGTCGGCGGGATCGTGCCGATGGTCCCCGAGGGGCTGGTTCTCCTCACCTCCGTGGCCTTCGCGATCGGCGTCATCCGGCTTGGCCGGAAACAGTGCCTCGTGCAGGAACTTCCGGCGATCGAGGGCCTCGCCCGGATCGACACCGTCTGTCTCGACAAGACCGGCACCCTCACCGAGGGCGGCATGGACGTCACCGAGCTGCGGCCGCTCCAGGGCGCCGACGAGTCGTATGTACGGACGGCCCTCGGCGCGCTCGGTGAGTCGGACCCGCGGCCGAACGCCTCCCTCCAGGCCATCATCAACTCCTACCCGGACAGTGAGGAGTGGCGCTGCACCGAGTCACTGCCGTTCTCCTCGGCCCGCAAGTACAGCGGGGCGTCGTTCAGCGAGGGCAACGGCGAGAGCAGTACGTGGCTGCTCGGCGCCCCCGACGTCCTGCTGCCCGCCGGGGACCCGGCGCTCGCCGAGACCGAGCGGCTGAACGAGGACGGGCTGCGGGTGCTGCTGCTCGCCAAGGCCGCGAAGGACCTCGACGACCCCGAGGTGAAGGAGGGCGCGCGTCCCACCGCCCTGGTGGTCCTGGAGCAGCGGCTGCGCCCGGACGCGGCGGACACCCTGCGCTACTTCGCCGAGCAGAACGTCAAGGCGAAGGTCATCTCCGGCGACAACGCGGTCTCGGTCGGCGCGGTGGCCGGCAAGCTCGGTCTGAGCGGCGGGGTCGTGGACGCGCGCCACCTCCCCGACGAGAAGGAGGAGCTGGCGAAGTCGCTGGACAAGGGGACGGTGTTCGGCCGGGTCACCCCGCAGCAGAAGCGCGACATGGTGGGCGCGCTGCAGTCGCGCGGTCACACGGTGGCGATGACGGGCGACGGCGTGAACGACGTACTCGCTCTGAAGGACGCCGACATCGGCGTGGCCATGGGGTCGGGCTCGGAGGCGACCCGGGCGGTGGCCCAGATCGTGCTGCTCAACAACAGCTTCTCGACGCTGCCCTCGGTGGTCGCGGAGGGCCGCCGGGTCATCGGCAACATCACGCGCGTCGCGTCGCTCTTCCTCGTGAAGACGGTCTACTCGGTGCTGCTGGCCATCCTGGTGGTGTGCTGGCGGGTCGAATACCCCTTCCTGCCCCGGCACCTGACCCTGCTGTCCACCCTGACGATCGGCATCCCGGCGTTCTTCCTCGCCCTCGCCCCCAACACGGAGCGGGCGAAACCGCACTTCGTACGGCGGGTCATGCGGTACTCGATCCCCGGGGGCGTGGTCGCGGCCGTCGCCACCTTCGTCACCTACCTGGTGGCCCGTCACCACTACACGGGGCCGGGCGAGTTGGACGCGGAGACCAGTGCCGCGACGCTGACGCTGTTCCTGATCTCCATGTGGGTGCTGGCGATCATCGCCCGGCCGTACACCTGGTGGCGCATCGCCCTGGTCGCCTCGATGGGACTGGCGTTCCTGCTGGTGCTGGTCGTGCCGTGGCTCCAGCACTTCTTCGCCCTGAAGCTGGTGGGCGTGGAGATGCCGTGGATCGCGGTGGGCATCTCGGTGGTGGCGGCGGCCACCCTGGAGTTCCTGTGGAAGTGGGTCGACCGCCGCTTTCCCGCGTGAGGCGGTCCTACGGGGCCGGCCACATGGTCCGGCTCATGGCCGGTCCGCCCTTGCCGTCGCCGTTGCAACGTCACCCTGAACATGCCCGTGCGCGCCGGGCCCGAGCCCGGGGAGTACGACCCGGAAACCGGAGTCCGGACGAAGACCGCGGACAAGTCACGGGTGTCGAAGCTGCTCGGCATCCCGCCTGCCGGGCTGACCGACGTGTACCCGCCGGAGGACATTCACGCCGCCGAGTTCCGGCGCCTGACCGGCATCGGCCTCGAGCTGGACCGCTACGAGTACTTCCTCGACGTCGAAGCCGACCGATGCGAGGGATGTAAGGACCGAGCACGAAGGCCGGTGCCGCCCTGGCTGGGCGGCACCGGCCTTCGTCATGTCGGCCGGGGGACCTACTGCACGTCGACGTAGTCACCCGTGGCGCTGACGGCCGGGGTGGTCGTGGTGCCCGCGAAGGAGTAGCGGAAGGTGCCGTCGACGGACGCGGTGACCGTCGTCTTCAGCGCGCCACCAGTGGTCGTCATGATCGTCTTGACCGTGGTGTAGCTGGTGGCGCCCTTCTTCTTGAACTGCAGCTTCACCGGCTGACCGACGTAACCGGCGTACTTGCCGGTCTGCCAGTCGGCGCGGGTCAGGGCACCGGTGACCGTGATGGTCTTGCCCTTCTTGACCGGCTCCGGGGTGGCGTTGACGGTCAGCTTGGAGGCGCGCTGGAGCTTGGTGGTGCCGAGCCCGCCCTGCCACTTGACGGCGGCGTCGGCCGTGACCGCGACACCGCCCACGTTCCAGGTTCCGGCGTCGGCGTTCGCGATCTCGTCGACGACGGTGGGACGGAAGTACATGGTCGCCGTGCAGTTGGCCACGGTCGTCGAAGCGGCCGTGCAGGTCCCCGGTTCGTCACTGCCGAAGGCCGCGGTCTGCTCCGTCAGCGAGGAGCCGCGGTAGAAGATCGGGCCGGTGCCGAGCTTGTCGGGGCCGATGCCGACAGTGGCGGGGTGCGTCAGGGTGTAGGTGACCGTGACGCCGGTCTTCACGGTGCCGACGACAATCGCCTTGGCCTTGTTCACCTTCATGTTGGAGAAGGTGACGTTGGGCGCCGTGGCCGCGTGGGCGGCGGGCACGGCGAAGGCGGAGAGAGCGAGGGCGCCGGAGACGGCGGCCACGGTGGCGCGAATGCGCATGCGATCCCCAAGTGGAGAAAGGGGCCCCGACGGTGGTCGTTCCTCACGGTTCGTCGTCACTCGGGGCCCAGGTGATCGTGGAATCTGTTGACTCCGATGATCAGATCTGCGACGGGTGTGAATGGTTGTACGAGTGAGGAAACCTTTTTGCCCCTATGACCAAGGTCACAGCGAGGGCCCGTCGGAGGGGCGCGGACTATGGTCCGCAACCCCTCCGACGGGCCCTCCGACGGGCCTTCGGGCTCAGTCGAACCAGCGGTCGCGCGCCAGTTCCTCCGTGCGGGAGGGGTCCTCCAGCAGGGCCGCGACCTCGAAGCGGCGCGGCCACTGCCCGGCCGCCCAGGCGAGCCCGGCCGCCACGCCCTCCAGGGTGGAGGCGTGCAGCACCCCGTCCCTCGTCCGCCGCCAGTCCAATTCGGTGCCGTCGACGACGAGTTCCTCGTGTTCGACATACGAGGTGGGAGTCGAGGGGCCCAGCAGGACCCGTACGGACTCCGGTACGTCGTGCTCGGTGCCCTCCGAGGTCACCTCGCCGGTCACCGACTCGCTGAGCCGCCGCACCTGGAACAGTTCGGCGAGATCGGCGGCGCGGGACGGCCGGACGGGGAGCAGCGGCATACCGCCGGTGAAGGGCAGCAGGTCGGGCGAGTCGACGACCACGGCCTCGGCCGCGTCCACGACCGCCACCTCGCCGTCCACCACGGCCCGCAACTCGTCCGGCAGAGTCACCTGCTCGGGCTCCAGGTCGGCCAGGGCGCTGTAGAGGGCGTGCAGCTGGGCGCCGGTGACCTCACGGTCGGGGTCGGCGAGCCGGTCGAGGAGTTCGGCGGCGCCGCCGGGCTCGTCCAGGAGGGCGGCGACCGAGGTGCGTACGCCGAGCGCCCGCAGTACCTGCTCGTCGTCGAAGCCGGTAGCGTCGGCGGCGTCGTACAGGCCGTGCAGGAGGGGGTCGCTGCCCGCCGCCCGTAGACCGGCCGGTCGGCGGCCGTCGAGGACGGGGTGGCCGCGCAGCCACCAGGCCGTGTACGGCCGGACGATCTCGTGCGTGCCGTCCGGGAGCAGGATGCGCACCGGCTGGGTCAGCGCGTCGCGCAGCGGCGGCTGGGAGAGCAGCGCGAGGGCCTCCGGCCAGCGGTCGTCGTCGACCAGGTCCAGGTCCCGTACGGCGACGATCTCCGTCGCGACCGGCGGCACCGGGGCGTCGGGCAGCCGGTCGAGGACGTCCTCGCACCACACGTCGACGGCGTCCAGCAGACCCGCGTCGTCGGGTTCGGCGAAGTCGGAGTCGCGGGGCTCCAGTTCGTCGGGGTCGAGGACGACGTCGGTGGCGCGGACGAGGGTGAAGTTGGCGAGCACGCCACAGGCCGCGAGCGGCTGTTCGCCCCAGCGGTCGGCCAGCTCGGCGTCGATGAAGGCGAGTTCGTCCTCGCGCATGACCTGGGCGAAGGGGCTGCCGGGCAGCACGAGTTCACCCGCGGGCGCCGGCTCCCCTTCCTCGTCCAGGAGGGCGAGGGCGCCGAGCCAGGGCTCGTCGCCGGGTTCGAGGGCGGCGTCGCGGACGAGGGCGAGGACCAGGTCCGCCAGCTCCTCGGCGTCCGGGGCGTCCTCGTCCCACGCCCCGCCCTCGTCGTCGAGCGACGCGGCGACGGCGGCGCGCACCTGCGGGGTGGTGAGCACGGCGCGGGGGGTGGCCGGGAGGGCGCCCAGCTTCTCCAGGAGAGGGTGGGCGGCGTCCGGGTGGGCGACCTTGAGGCCGAGACGGGCGAGGGTGTCGGAGGTGGCGGCCCAGGTGTCCTCGGGAGTGGGCCCTTCGGGGAGCGGCAGCAGAATCTGCCGGGGGCCGATGGTCGTACGCCCGTCGGCGAGCGGTACGGGCAGCCCGGAGAGCCGGTCCGGGTCGACGCCGGCGAGGCTGTCGTACAGCCGCCGCCACCACCCCGGGTCCTTCTCCAGCCCGGCCAGCCGGTCCACGGCCTCGGTGAGCGGGACACGGGCGACGCCCAGCGTCCGCAGCTCCACCCGGCGTTCGAGCCCGGCGGGCAGCAGGCTGGGAAGCACCTCGGCGAGCACGCGGACGGTCTCGGCACCGGCGCCCTCGACGACCTCGGCGTCGCGGGGCCGCAGGGCGGCGGGATTCTCCGCGATGCCGATCCCGGGCTCGGTCCCGGCCCCACTCTCCGTTTCGGGCCAGTCGGCGGGGGCCTCCTGGTCCTTGTCCGGCGGGGCGGCGGGCGGCAGGAACGCGGTACGCGGCAGCCGGTCCAGGATCGCCTGCCGCAGGGCGCCGTCCAGCTCGCCCTTGCCGAGCGGGCCGGGCACGAGGTCGATGATCCCGGTGTCCACCGGGCGCCAGGCGGCGAGCAGTTCGGCGTACGCGTCCGCCGCGCGCTCCACGAGGAAGTCGGTGAGCGGGCCGGGCGCGGCGTGGCGCCGGGTCGTGTCGAGCGGGAGGGAGGCGATGAGGAGGGCCGGGACGCCGAGGGGTTCGTCGCTGGGGGTGGGCGCGTGCACGACGGGGCTGGTACGGGGCCGGGCGGGCGTGCCGTCTCCGTCCACCGGAACCGCCCAGGTGACGGACCAGTGCGGGCGCAGGCGCTCCTCGACCGGGCGGTCGGCGAGGAGGGCGGCGTCGAGGGGGCCGTGGTGGGAGACGGTGCGGTAGGGGGTGGTGCCGTGGCGGGAGTCGTCGATGGTGACGCCGTGCGGGTCGGTGCGCCGCCGCAGCGTGCGCACGCCGCCCTCGCCGCCCTCGCCGTTCCCGACCTCGACGATCACTTCCTCCAGGCCCGGGAGGGCGAGCAGGAGGGCGTCGTCGATGGTGTGCAGGAGACGCTCGGCGAGATCCTCGGCGGCGGGGTCCCGCAGCGGCAGGATCACGGCGGTGTCGTACGGGTCCGGGGCCGTGCCCTCAGCCGCGAACGGCAGCCGGAGCAGCGGTACATGGCCGTCGCGGCGGCGGATCTCGTCGCCGAGACCCGGGCTGTGCCGGGCGGTGTCGGCGGCGAGTTCACGGGCCTCGGCGAGGGACCAGCGCACCCCGCCGTGCCGGCCGACCACGGCGGGCTCGTCGGTCACCGCGAGGACGGCCGCGAAACCGACGCCGAAGCGGCCGACGGCGGTGTCGTGCGCGTCCCGCTTCGCGGAGGCACGGAGGGTGGAGAGCGATTCGACACCGGACGCGTCGAGCGGGGCACCGGTGTTGGCCGCGACGAGAACTCCTTCGCGGAGGGTGAGGCGGAGGCGACCGGGGACGCCCGCGCGGGCTGCGGCGTCGGCGGCGTTCTGAGCGAGCTCGACGACGAGTCGGTCTCGGTAGCCGCCGAGGACGAGGTCCTCCTCGGCGTTGGCGTCCTCGCGGAACCGGGCCGGGCTGGTGGCCCAGGCGTCCAGCACGCCGCGACGCAGGCGCGCCGTGCCGAACGGGTCCGCGCCCTCGGGTGCCGGCCGCACGAACTTGCTCACGGTTCAGTCTCCTTCTCGCTTCGTGCGGCCGCGAGCGCTGGGCTCGGCCGCGGCACGAAGGTACCGCGCGATCCCGCCCCCGCCGCCCCTACCCGCCGCATCCTGAGCCTGGGGCTCCGCCCCGGGCACCCAGGCGGAAGCGCCCCGCCAGGGACGCGGTGAACTGCGACTGGGACGCTGTCGGCGCATCCGCTGCGGCCGGGTAGGCGGCTGCGGGAATGTGACACTCGCCGCGCAAGTGTCACATTCTCCGGGCCACACACCGTGACCCCTGGGGCACCGGCCGGACCGCCCACCACGCCGACCGAAATCGCTACGAGTGGCCCAGTTCCGCCGAGGACTCGTCCGTCGTGATCGAGACCGAACCGGAATCCGGGGAGGGACGGAGAGGGAAGGGGTCGACCCGGGTCTCGTCGACGACCGGCGGAGCCGGCCGCGGCGTTTTCGGCATGACCGCGGCCTCGGAGTGGCCACCACAGCCGTACGAGAGGGAGACGACCCGCCCGTCCGCCGGAGAGAACTCATTGGCGCAGACACCGAACGCCTGCCCGAGCGAGCCCCCGATGGGGTTCAGGAAGCCGCAGCTGACGCAGGACGCGGGGGCGGCCTGGGCCATCGCCGTCTTGGGCCCGTACGACTCCTCCCAGCGGTCGGCCGCGACGTGCAGGCCGTAGCGGGACAGGACGCGGGCCCGGCGCAGGCCGAGTTCCTCCGCGACGGCGGCGATCGAACCGCGGCGCGGGGCGACCGGAAGGTGCGCGGGGGTACCCGCGGTGACCTCGGCGTCCTCCGCCTCCGCCAGTTCCGCCATGTCCTGGGAGACCGCGGAGTTCGGCGCGGGCTCGTCCTCCCCGGAGAAACCGGGCTCGAGGCGCAGATCCTCGGCGTCGGTGGGAAGCAGGTCCCCGGGGCCCATGTCACCGGGGCGCAGCCGCTCGCTCCACGGCACCCACTCGGGGGCGAGCAGGGCATCGGGGCCGGGCAGCAGCACCGACTCGTCGAGGGTGACGAACTTCGCGCGGGAGGCACGGGCGACGGTCACGGCCCAGCGCCAGCCGCGGTACCCGAACTCCTCGCACTCGAAGAAGTGCGTGACAACGCGGTCCCCCTCGGAGACCAGTCCCACATGCTCGCCGACGACGCCGGGGGCGGCGGCCTCCTCGGCGGCGGCGCGCGCTAGGTCGACGGCCTCGGCGCACAGGCGGTCGGGGGTGCGGCTTCGCGTTGTCGCTGCGCTCACAGGTATCGCTTCTCTCCTACGCCGTCTCACGGGTGCGCCATTCCTCGGCGGGGGTGCGGACGGAGCGGACCGGTGGGCCGCGTCGACGTCCGCGCCCGATCGCGCTCGGGCGCACCTACGTCATCCATTCTGCGGGATGACCGAGAGGCGCGCGGCCGAGAACAACCGCCGCAGGCGCGTTACGCACGCTACCTTCTCCTGGGCCCTGGGCCCACACCGGCGGGGCGCTTCCGCACGCTGCGACGGGTTTTCCGGCTGCCCCGCAGCCGCGTTTGCCCACCCCACGGCCATCTCGTACAAATCGAAAAGAACCTCGGACGACCATCTCGGTCGGCCGGAAAACACACCCCGGGCCCGTTCCCGTCCCACTCGGACCGCCACAGCGCCGCTCGGCCCTGCTCGGCCGGCCCCACTCGGCCCCACTCAGGCCCAGTACACGCGGTATACACGCGGTAACCCCACTACGCACGCCCTTCTCGGGGCACTATGGCGGAGTGGCAGCCGCAAGGTCGCCCCAGGGAACCGCCGGAATCGGTGGCGCCAAGGGGAACATCCGAAGTGGCGGATCGGGCCGGATGACCGGTTCCGTCCGCGCGGTCGGCCGTGCCCTGCAGTTCCCGGTGACGGGAACGGCGCGCGGAATCCGCAAGGCGACGCACGCGCACGGAGCGGGCGAATCGGGACTCGGCAAACTGATCGAGCTGCACGCGGTGAACGGCGCCGGCGATGTCATGATCACCGTCGCACTCGCGTCCACCGTGTTCTTCTCCGTCCCGACCGACGAGGCCCGCGGGCGCGTCGCCCTCTACCTCGGCATCACCATGGCGCCCTTCACCCTCCTCGCCCCGGTGATCGGCCCGCTCCTGGACCGGCTCCCGCACGGCCGCCGGGCCGCGATGGCGGCCTCGATGCTGGCCCGGGCGATGCTCGCGCTGCTGCTGTCGGGCGCGGTCGTGAGCGGCGGCATCGAGCTGTATCCCGCCGCACTGGGGGTGCTGGTCGCGTCCAAGGCGTACGGCGTGGTGAGAAGTGCCGTCGTGCCCCGGCTGCTGCCACCCCGGTTCTCCCTGGTGAAGGCGAACTCCCGGGTCACCCTCGGCGCGCTCCTGGCCACCGGCGTCGCCGCGCCGATCGGGGCGGGGTTGCAGGCCCTCGGCCCGCGCTACCCGCTCTACGGCGCCTTCGTGATCTTCATCGCGGGTGCGTTCCTGTCGTTCACGCTGCCGCCCAAGGTCGACTCGGCCAAGGGCGAGGCCAGGGCGCTGCTCGCGGCGGACGAGGAGCACCTGCACGGGCCCCAGGTACTGAAGAAGTCGGTGCGGCGGCCCGGGCTGCGTACGGTCGGTACGGCCGTCACGCACGCCCTCGGCGCCAACGCCTCCCTGCGCTGTCTCTCCGGCTTTCTCACCTTCTTCCTCGCCTTCCTGCTGCGCGAGCACCCGCTCACCGGCGAGAGCGCGGCCGTCTCGCTCGGGATAGTGGGCGTCTCGGCGGGCGCGGGCAACGCGCTCGGCACGGCGGTCGGGTCCTGGCTGAAATCGCGCGCCCCCGAGATCATCATCGTGACGGTCGTCGCGGGGGTGCTGGGGGCCGCGATCACCGCCGCCGTGTTCTTCGGAGCCTTCCTGGTGGCCTGCCTGGCGGCGGCCGCCGGGTTCTCCCAGGCCCTCGCCAAGCTCTCCCTGGACGCGCTGATCCAGCGGGACGTGCCGGAACTGGTCCGTACGTCCGCGTTCGCACGCTCCGAGACGCTGTTGCAGGTGGCCTGGGTGTTCGGCGGCGCGGTCGGCATCGTGCTGCCCCTCAACGGCCCGCTCGGTCTCTCGGTGGCCGCCGTGATCGTCGCCGTCGGATGGCTGACCACCGCGCGGGGGCTGCTCAGCGCGGCGCGGCACGGGGGCCCGGCGCGGCCACGCGTGGCCTGACCGCGGCACGCCGTACCCCACGTGGGGAGAGCGGTGGGCGTGCCCGATAGCCTTCGGCCATGACCTCCCTGCCCCGCGGCAGAGCCGCCAATGGACATCGCCGCCGCGCCGTTGCCGCTCTCGGCGCCGTTTCCGCCGGACTTCTCGCCCTGTCCGCCTGTGAAAAGCCGACGCCGCTGGCCACCATCACGGTCGGCAAGAACTCCGTGAGCTCCGAGACCGACTGCTACAACGACGGCAAGGAGGTGAAGACCGCGGACCTGGCCAAGTGCCTCACCAGCAAGAACATCAAGTCCATCAAGGTCGACCCCGACGAGACCGTACGGTTCGGCGTGGACCCGAAGATCGCCGACAACGGCTGGACGATCCTGATGAACGGTCAGCCGCTGACCGAATCCAGCACGAAGACGTACCGCACGATCCCGGGCAGTGTCTTCTTCAACGCTCAGTACGGCGCCAGCGGCAACTCCACGACTGTCTCCATCAAGGAGGGCGACAAGACGGTGACGGGACTGTGGTCGTTCAAGTTCAAGAAGGACGCCTGATCGCTGCCGCTGGGCTGAAGGTACTGGTGGCCACCGCGGTTCCGGCTGAACGGGACGCGGTGGCCGAGGCGTTTGCCGGGGTCCCCGAGTCCGTACGGCTCCCTGGGGTGACCCTGGAGCGGCTGTCCTTGCCCACTGCGGCAACCGAGGCGACCGAGGCAACGGCTCCCGCTCGTACGACCCTCGATCTGCTGGCCGCCGGGGTCGGGCCCGCCCTTGCCGCCGCCTCTGTCGCCGGCGCGCTCACCGCGGGTGCCCTGGGCGGTACGCCCTACGACCTCGTGGTCTCCACCGGGATCGGGGGCGGTTTTCAGCCGGAGGCACGCCTCGGGACCCTCGTCGTCGCCGACGAGATCACCGCGGCGGATCTGGGCGCCGAGACCGCGGACGGGTTCCTGCCGGTCACCGAGCTCGGGTTCGGAACCGTCAGCCACCGTCCACCGGAAACACTCGTACGAGATCTCGTGGCGGCCACCGGCGGACGCGCCGGGACCGTACTGACCGTGTCCACCGTGACCGGCAGCGCCGAGCGCGCCGCCGAGCTGCGGGCCCGGCACCCCCGCGCGCTCGCCGAGGCCATGGAGGGCTTCGGTGTGGCCGAGGCCGCCGCCGCGCACGGCGTGCCCGTACTGGAGATGCGCGCGGTCTCCAACCCCGTCGGCCCGCGCGACCGCGCCGCCTGGCGCATCGGCGACGCCCTCGCGACCCTCACCGAGGCCTTCGGGAAGCTCGCGCCCGTCCTGGAGAGTTGGAAACCCGTATGAGCCAGATGAGTCAGACGAACCAGACGAGCCAAACGAGCCGGACGACTCCTGAACAGAAGCTGCAGATCGCGTACTCGCCCTGCCCGAACGACACCTTCGTCTTCGACGCCTGGGCTCACGGCCGTGTCCCCGGCGCGCCCGCGCTCGACGTGACCTTCGCGGACATCGACATCACCAACGGCATGGCCGAGCGCGGCGAGTTCGACGTACTGAAGGTGTCGTACGCCGTGCTGCCGTACGTCCTCGACGAGTACGCGCTGCTGCCCTGCGGGGGCGCGTTGGGCCGGGGCTGCGGGCCCCTGGTGCTCACCCGGGAGCCGGAGGCGGACCTGACCGGACGTACGGTCGCCGTGCCCAGCGAGCGGTCGACCGCGTATCTCCTCTTCCGTCTCTGGGCCGCGGACACGGTCCCCGGCGGGGTCGGTGAGATCGTGGTGATGCCGTTCCACGAGATCATGCCGGCCGTGCGGGACGGGAAGGTGGACGCCGGACTCGTCATCCACGAGGCCCGGTTCACGTACCAGAACTACGGTCTGCACAAGCTCGCCGACATGGGCGAGCACTGGGAGCGGACGACCGGGCTGCCCATCCCGCTCGGCGCGATCATCGCCAAGCGCTCGCTGGGCGAGGAGCGGCTGAAGGGCCTCGCCGACGCCGCCCGCGCCTCGGTCCGCGCCGCCTGGGACGACCCGGAGGTCTCCCGCCCGTACGTCCTCGCACACGCCCAGGAGATGGACCCCACCGTCGCCGACCAGCACATCGGCCTGTACGTCAACGAGTTCACGGCCGACCTCGGCGAGGACGGGTATGCGGCGATCAGGGGGCTGCTCACCCGTGCGGCGGCCGAGGGGCTGGTGCCGCCCCTCGGCCCGCACGCGCTGGAGTTCCCGTAGAGGTGAGGGATGCGGGCTGTACGTCGAGCTACACGTCGAGTTGGTCGGCGACCGCTCGCAGCAGGCCCGCGATCTTCTTGCCGGAGGCCTTCTCGGGGTAACGGCCTTTCTCCAGCATCGGCGTGATGTTTTCGAGAAGGGTCGTCAGATCCTGGACGATGGAGGCCAGTTCGTCCGGCTTGCGGCGCTGGGCGGCCGCAACGGAGGGGGTCGGGTCCAGGAGGATCACCGAAAGTGCCTGGTCACCGCGCTGACCGGCGACGACGCCGAACTCCACGCGCTGACCGGGCTTGAGAGCGTCTACTCCGGCGGGCAGGACCGAGGAATGAACGAAGACGTCGCCGCCGTCGTCGCGGGAGAGAAAGCCGAAGCCCTTCTCGCTGTTGAACCATTTGACCTTGCCGGTAGGCACGTCTGTCCTCGTCCTCGTACTCGTCGGAAACTGCTCTGAATAGCACTACAGCGGGTCGTCGGACCCGCCGGTACCAAGGCTAATGGTCCGGGGGCCGGTGACAAGGCGTCGCCGGATTGTTCCTTCGCGCTGGGAACTACCCTGGTCCGGTGCGTGACAAAACCCAACCGAATTCCGCCGAACCAGGTGACCGGCTGATCCGTGCCGGTGCCATCGTGTTCTTCGTCGGGGCCGTGGCCACACTCGTCACCGTGGCCCCGCTCCTACTCGATACGACGCCTTTCCCGACGTACATGTTCGGCTTGAGCATGCTCATGGGCGTCGGATTCCTGATCGCCGGAGCGGGGGTGTTCCGATCGGTCGCGGCCGGGCGCCGCCAGGCCCGTGCCGCTCAGGCCCGCACCGCTCAGGCCCGGACGGCCTCGCGGTAGTCGCCGTCGCCACCGTCGTCACCCTCGTCGCCGTCCTCCACGTAGGCCCTGAGCCACGCCGGGAACTCCGTCAGGTCGGCGAGGACGACGTCCGCGCCCGCCGCGCGCAGTTCCGTGGCGTCGCACGGGCCGGTGGCGACCGCGACGGAGTACGCGTCCGCGGTGCGCGCGCCGCGGACGTCGCCGGTGTGGTCACCGACGTACACGCTCGCGCCGTACTCGCGCAGCGCCTGTGCCTTCCGCTCGGCCCACAGGTTGCCGACCACCGCGTCGGCGTCGATGCCCAGGTGCTCGAGGTGCAGCCTGGCGTTGGGCTCCCACTTCGCGGTGACGACGACGGCGCGCCCGTCCACTGCCCGTACGGCCTCGACGGCCTCGCGGGCGCCGGGCATCGCGAGCGTGCCGGTGATGGCGTGCTCGGGGTACATCTCGCGGTAGAGGCCGGCGATCGTGGGCACCTGGTCCGCCGGGAACCAGTTGACCAGCTCGTCCTCCAGCGGCGGCCCGAGCCGCGTGACGACCAGATCGCAGTCGATGTACGTCCCCGTGCGCGCCGAGAGCGCCTGATAGCAGGTGCGGATGCCGGGGCGGGAGTCGATCAGGGTCATGTCGAGGTCGAAGCCGATGGTCAGCGCGTGCGGGGTCATCGATGCGATAGGCATATGGGCCATTGTGCCCAGGAGTGGTTTCGGCGATTCGGCGGCGGCGGTCCGGGGGTGCTCAGCGGCGGCGCTGGGAGCGCCAGACCAGGTACAGCGCCGAGGCCACGGCCGCGCCGCGGACCACCCACGGCCAGGTTTCCGTCATCGCCTCGTTCATGTGGCCCTTGGCGATCGGCTCGCCCCAGCGGCCGTTCGAACGGCCCCACAGCCAGACCAGGCCGGCCGCCACGACCAGGCCGGGCATGCCGAGGACGGCCCACTTCGACTCGGTGGGGCTCAGCCGGCGTGAGGCCCAGGCGATGAGCCAGCCGAGACCGAGGGCCAACCAGTTGCCGAGGGCGGCGCCGACGACGAGGAGGACGGCGGCGAGCAGGAGGAGGGGGTTGCTCCAGTTGCCGGGGCGGGGGAGACGGCGACGGGGCGCCGCGCCGGCCTGGGTGTCATCGGCGGGGGCGGCTTTCTCCACCTTGGACGGCTTGGATGTTCTGGACGACTTCGACGGCCTGGATACCTTGGTCGGCTTCTGCGGCTTCTGCGGCTTCCGGCTCGCTTCCCCGGCGGGATCTTCCGCGCCCTCGTCCCCCTCCTCGTCCGCGTCCGCCTCCTCGTCCGCGTGCTTCGACGGCGGCTTGAGCAGTTCGGGGATCTCCACGCCCCCGACGAAGCCCGGGACGCTGTCCACGAGCCCGAACGGGCTGCTGTCCGTGCGCCACCAGTCCGGTTGCGCGGAGCTGTCGCCCAGTTCGTGGGCGCTCGCGAGGTGGGGCGGGGCGGGGCCGTCGTCGGCGACGGCTTTCGGTTCCGCCGGGCGCGGCCTCGGGACGACTCGGCGCAGGCCCCTGGGGCGGTCCTCCCGCTCACCGGCGCGCTGGGTGGGGACTGCGGCGGCCCAGGAGCCGGTGCCGGCCTCGGGAGCGCCCTGGCGGGCGGCGGTGACGATCTCGTCCGGGGTGCCGAGACGGGAGAGGATGCGGCGGACGGCGACCGGGCTGTCGACGGGGGTCTTCGCCCTGCTTCGGTCGATTTCGTTGCGCAACTCCGACACGAGTCGCATGCGGGTGACCGAGGGCAGCTGGCGCTGCTGGGCCAGGTCGCCGACGCGGCTCAGGTAGTCGAATACGAGCTGGTCGCTCTCAATCCCCACGAAGTCCCCTCCGAGGCGCGCGCGTTGAATACCCCGTGGCCACGACCGTACCGCGTCAGACCCCGCATCGGCCTGAACGGCCTCGTCCTCAAACGCCGGACGGGGTAGGGGCGGCGGGGGCGAGAAACCACTACCGTTGAGCGGATGAGCACAGAGGAGCACCCCACGCCGGACCGAACCCCGGACCCCGCCCCGCCGGGAACCGCTCCGCGCTCGCTCGCGGAAGCCCTCCGCGCCCGGGACGACACCTCCCTGTCGGCCCTCCTCCGCACCCGCCCGGACCTCATCACCCCCGTCCCCACCGACCTCACCCAGCTCGCCACCCGCGCAGGCACCCGCGCCTCGGTGGTCCGCGCCCTGGAGCGCCTGGACCGTTTCGCGCTGCAAACCGCGGAAGCGCTGGCCGTGGCGTCGGACCCGGCGACGTACGACGAACTGCTCGGGCTGCTGGCGGGCGACGACGGCGACCCGGCGGTCACGGCGGCGTTCCCACGCGCCCTGGGGACGCTCCGCGAGCAGGCCCTGGTGTGGGGCACCGACGACCGCCTCCACCTCGTCCGCACCGCGCGCGAACTGCTCGCGCCGTCCCCGCAGCACCCGTCCCCCACCGGCCTGGGGCCGACCGTCGCCGAAGCCACCGCCGGTATGTCACCCGGACGCATCCAGGAAATCGTGGCCGCGGCCGGACTGCCGACCACGCACGACTCCGTCTCCGCCGTCACCTCGCTCACCGGGCTGTTCACCGACCGTGCGCGGATGTCGGCGCTCCTCGGCACCGCCCCCGCCGAGTCGCCGGACGTGCTGTCCCGGCTGGTGTGGGGGCCGCCCTACGGCCAGGTCACCGCCGACCCGGCCCGCCATCTGCGCTGGCTGATCGACCGCGGGCTGCTGCTCCCGACGGCACCCGGCACGGTCGTACTGCCCCGGGAGGTGGCCCTGCACCTGCGGGCAGGCCGCGCGCACCGGGCGGCGGAGCCCGTGGCACCGGCGGTCGAGGCCGCGCGGTCACACCGTCCACAGGTTGTGGACGCCGCGGCGGCCGGCCAGGCGTACACCGCCCTGGCGACCATCGAGGAACTGCTCAAGGACTGGCACGAGGGTGGGCCGGCCGTGCTGCGCGCGGGCGGCCTCAGCGTGCGGGATCTGAAGCGGACCGCCGTGGCGCTCGATGTCGCGGAGCCGGTGGCCGCGTTCTGGGTCGAGCTCGCCTACGCGGCGGGGCTGCTGGCCTCGGACGGGGAAGCCGATGAGCGGTACGCGGCCACCCCCGCCTACGACGAGTGGCTGGAACTGCCCCCCGCCGAGCGGTGGGCCCATCTCGCCTCGGCGTGGCTGGCCGCGACCCGTACGGCGGGTCTGATCGGCGGGCGGGACACGAAGGACCGTACGTTGTCGGCGCTGGGGCCCGGCCTGGACCGCTCCGCGGCCCCCGAGGTCCGCCATCGCGTCCTCACCCTCCTCGCCGCGCTCCCCGAGGGCTCCTCCGCCACCCCGGACTCGGTCCTCGCCCGCCTCCAGTGGGAGCGCCCGCTGCGAGGGCCCCAGTCCGCCACCGCCACCGACGATCTGCGCACCCGGCTCGCCCGGTGGACGCTGTCCGAGGCGGAGCTGCTGGGAGTCACCGGCCGGGGCGCGCTGTCGGCGCAGGGGCGGGCGCTGCTGGGGCTCCCGTCGGTGGCCGTCGAGGACGCCGAGACACGGCGCTCCGCCTCCCCCGCCGGCCCCGTCGGCCCCTCCGGCCCTGTCGGTCCCGGTGACAAGCTCCCCGCCCACAAACACCACCGCCCCACTCCCGAAGTCCTCCACGCCCCCTCCGAGACCCCGCGCTCCCCCGCCGAGCAGGCCGCTGCCGCCGCCCACGCCGCCCGGCTCCTCGCCCCGCTCCTGCCCGAGCCCCTGAACCACGTCCTCCTCCAGGCGGACCTGACCGCCGTCGCGCCCGGTCCCCTGGAGCGCCCCCTCGCCGACACGCTCGGCGTGCTCGCGGACGTCGAGTCGAAGGGCGGGGCGACGGTCTACCGCTTCACCCCGGGGTCGGTACGGCGGGCCCTGGACGCGGGCCGGTCGGCCTCCGACCTGCACGCGTTCCTCGCGGCCCACTCCCGCACGCCCGTCCCGCAGCCGCTCGCCTATCTGATCGACGACGTGGCCCGTAAGCACGGCCATCTGCGGATCGGGGCGGCCTCGGCGTACGTCCGCTGCGACGACGACGCCCTGCTGAGCGAGATCCTCGCCGACAAGCGCTCACAAGGGCTGCGGCTGCGACGCCTCGCACCCACCGTGCTCGCCGCGCAGGCCGACCCGGCCACCCTCCTGGAGGGCTTGCGCTCCATGGGCTTCGCACCCACCGCCGAGTCCGCGGAGGGTGATGTGCTGATCACCCGCGCCCACGCCCACCGCACCCCGCCGCGCACCGCACCCGCGCCCGTCCCGGAAGGACCGCCGGTGCCCGACGCCACCCTCCTCGGCGCCGCGATCCGCGCCATCCGCGCCGGAGACCTGGCCTCCACGACCCCGCGCAAGGCCGCCCCCGCCGACGCGCCGGGCAACGGCGAGCTGCCGCGCACAAGCTCCGCCGAGACCCTCGCCACCATGCAGGCCGCCGTCATGACCGGCGAGGCGGTGTGGATCGGGTACGTGAACGCCGAGGGCGCCGCCAGCCAGCGTGTGATCGCCCCGATCCGGGTGGAGGGCGGCTTTGTGACGGCGTACGACCACACGGCGGACGAAGTCCGCACGTACCCGCTGCACCGCGTCACCGGGGTCGCGGAACTGGCGGACGACCAGCCGTGATCACCGCCCCTTGAGGCACACTGGACGTTTGGCCGGTCATCCGCGCGGGGGTGACGGCACGCAGAAAGGGACGGGTGTGAACGGACCCCTCATCGTCCAGAGCGACAAGACACTGCTCCTGGAGGTCGACCACGAGCTGGCCGACGCCTGCCGTCGGGCCATCGCGCCGTTCGCGGAGCTGGAGCGGGCGCCCGAGCACATCCACACCTACCGGGTGACGCCGCTCGGGCTGTGGAACGCGCGGGCCGCGGGCCACGACGCCGAGCAGGTCGTCGACGCGCTCGTGGAGTACAGCCGCTACCCCGTGCCGCACGCCCTGCTCGTCGACATCGCCGAGACCATGGACCGCTACGGCCGGCTGACGCTCTCCAAGCACCCGGCCCACGGGCTGGTCCTGACCACCACCGACCGGCCCGTCCTGGAGGAGATCCTGCGGTCGAAGCGGATCATCCCGCTCGTCGGCGCCCGGATCGACCCGGACACCGTGGCCGTGCACCCCTCCGAGCGCGGGCAGATCAAGCAGACGCTGCTGAGGCTGGGCTGGCCGGCCGAGGACCTCGCCGGGTACGTCGACGGGGAGGCGCACCCGATCGAGCTGGCGGAGGACGGCTGGGCGCTGCGGCCGTACCAGAAGCAGGCCGTGGAGAACTTCTGGCACGGCGGGTCGGGTGTCGTCGTACTCCCTTGCGGTGCCGGTAAGACGCTCGTCGGGGCCGGGTCCATGGCGCAGGCCAAGGCCACCACCCTCATCCTCGTCACGAACACCGTCTCGGCCCGGCAGTGGAAGCACGAGCTGGTGAAGCGAACCTCGCTGACCGAGGACGAGATCGGCGAGTACAGCGGGACGAGGAAGGAGATCCGCCCGGTCACCATCGCCACCTACCAGGTGCTGACGACGAAGCGGAAGGGCATCTACCCGCACCTCGAACTCTTCGACTCCCGCGACTGGGGGCTCATCGTCTACGACGAGGTGCATCTGCTGCCCGCGCCCGTCTTCAAGTTCACGGCCGATCTGCAGGCGCGGCGGCGGCTGGGCCTGACCGCGACCCTGGTCCGCGAGGACGGGCGCGAGTCGGACGTCTTCTCGCTCATCGGGCCCAAGCGGTTCGACGCGCCCTGGAAGGAGATCGAGGCGCAGGGGTACATCGCGCCCGCCGACTGTGTCGAGGTCCGGGTCAACCTCACCGACTCCGAGCGGCTCGCGTACGCCACCGCCGAGACCGAGGAGAAGTACCGCTTCTGTGCGACGACCGCGACCAAGCGGAAGGTGACCGAGGCGCTGGTACGGAAGTTCGCGGGGCAGCAGATCCTGGTCATCGGCCAGTACATCGACCAACTCGACGAGTTGGGCGAGCACCTGAACGCGCCCGTCATCAAGGGTGAGACGAGCAACGCGCAGCGCGAGAAGCTGTTCGACGCCTTCAGGGAGGGCGAGATCAGCGTGCTCGTCGTGTCGAAGGTCGCCAACTTCTCCATCGACCTGCCGGAGGCGACCGTCGCCATCCAGGTCTCGGGCACCTTCGGCTCGCGCCAGGAGGAGGCCCAGCGCCTCGGCCGCGTCCTGCGCCCGAAGGCCGACGGCCACCAGGCGCACTTCTACTCCGTCGTCGCCCGCGACACCATCGACCAGGACTTCGCCGCCCATCGGCAGCGGTTCCTGGCGGAGCAGGGGTACGCCTACCGGATCGTCGACGCGGACGAGTTGCTGGCCGGGGCCGAGACGGAGACCGAGACCGAGACCGACAGCTGAGCGAGCAGAAGCAGCCCCAGTAGGGGGTACGGCGCGGCCAACGGCTGTTGCCACCAGGGGAGGTGAAGGTCCAGATCTCCCTGGTGCGGGATCAGCCAGAGGGTGCGGGCCGCGAAGACCGCGGTGACGGCGGCGGCCGGGCGCAGGCCGCGTTCGGCGTACAGCACGGCGATCAGCGGGACGCACCACACCCAGTGGTGCGACCAGCTGATGGGGGAGATCAGGAGGGCCGTGAGGGCGGTGACGAGGATGCCTCCACGGTCGTCGTACGCCGTACACGTGCGGGCCAGCCAGAGGCCGGCGCACCCGACGGCCACGGCCGGCAGCGCCCAGGCGAGGCCCGGCGACGGATCGCCCAGCGCACGGGCGATCAGTCCCTGGAGCGACTGGTTGTCGACGATCCACGCCTTGCCGACGCGGTCGGTCTCGTAGAGCCGTCGGGTCCAGAAGTCGACGCTCGCGGCGGGGAGGACGAGTGATCCCAGCACCACCGTCCCGGCGAAGGTGGCCGTGGCGGTGGTCGCTTCCCGCCTGCGGCCCGTGAGCAGCAGGTAGCCGATGAAGAGGGCGGGGGTCAGTTTCATCCCGGCCGCGATGCCCAGCGCGATGCCCTTGCCGGGGGCGCCGGGCGGCCGCGTCAGGTCCCAGAGGATCAGGCAGGCGACGGCGAGGTTGACCTGACCGAAGAGGACGGTCTGGAAGACGGGTTCGAGCCAGAGGGCGAGCGCGGTGGCGGCGCAGACGGCAGGAAGCCGGACGGGGAGACCCGCGAGGCGTCCGGAGAGCCGGACGAGGACGGCCAGCAGGGCCACGTTCCCGGCGACGAAGGTCACCTTGAGGGCGGTCGGCGGGAGCCAGGCGGTCGGTACGAAGAGAAGCGCGGCGAAGGGCGGGTACGTGGCGGGCAGGTGCCACCGGGTGACGGTGAACCCGTAGAGATCCGTGCCGCGGACGACGGCCGCGCCCTCGGCCCGGTAGACGAGCACGTCGGCCATGGGGGCACGCTGGAGAACACACAGCGCGGCGAAGGCGGCGAGGGAGATGGCGAGGGCGGTGGCGAGCAGGGCGGTCGCGATGGTCGGCGAGCGGAAGGACGCTGCCGGTCGACTGGCGTCAACTTCGCTGAGCGATCGGGGAAACACGTTCCGTTGAAACACGGAGTGACCCTAGTGCGGGGGCAGTTCGCCCCGGCGTACGGCTCACCGCCGTGACTACGACATCCAGCTCATCGCCGGTGCACGCCCGCCTCCTCCCCGTACTCGCCGAGGAGCACCACGCCGAGGGCCGCGCCCGCGAAGACCTTGACGGCGCGCAGGGCGTCGCCGAGGCGGTGGTGGTGGTGGCCGGAGGAGTAGGCGGTCGCGCCATGGGCGGGACCGGGCTGGACAGGGCCTGGGGTGAAGGTTGCTGCGCTCATGTATCCATGATGAAATGCGCGCCTCCTGATGGCGTCGGCCTATGGACCGAACCTCGGCGGCCTTCTCGTACGCCTGTAGGCCTCTCCGCGTACGCCTCACGACGGACGGCGACCCCTAGGGATACGGGGGTCGCACCCCTGATGCCGCGAAAAACGGTTGGCCCGGACCTCCTCCCCTGACCTAGAATCTCCGCTCTTGCCCGCCTCCCTCGACGGAGTGCCGCTGCCCGGACGGAAACCGGACGGCATCCAGGAATCACCCAGAAATCAGCCAGGGATTCCCCAAGGACTCCCCAGGGATTCCCCGACGGAATCACTTACGCAGCAGGTCCCCGGAGGCAGCCCCCGTGTCCACCCCGTCCGCCGACCCCCATGACGCCCACGACCCCCTCTCCCGCGAGCGATCCCATCTCGGCGAGTCCCGCGCGGCACTGCGCGCGATGCGCGAGGACGTGGAGAACCTCGACATCAGCGACGTCACCGCGAACTGGGTGAACGCCGCGGTGCTCCAGCACCAGATCGACGAGCGCATCAAGGCCCTCGCCGACCTCAGCCACACCCCGCTGTTCTTCGGCCGCCTCGACTACCTGCACGCGCCCGGCGCCGACAAGGCGGAGGGCGCGGAGGGATCAGAAAGGCGCGAAGCGCATTCCCTGCAAGGGCGGCGGCGGGAGACGGGCGAGCGGTTCTACATCGGGCGGCGGCATGTGCACGACGCCGAGGGCGACCCGATGGTCATCGACTGGCGCGCGCCGGTGTCGCAGCCGTTCTACCGGGCCTCGAAGAAGGACCCGATGGACGTCGGGCTGCGCCGCCGCTTCGGATACACCGGCGGCGACCTGACCGCGTACGAGGACGAGCACCTGTCCGATCCCTCCGAGGCCGCGGCCACCAGCAAGCTGCTCCAGCGGGAGATCGAGCGCCCGCGCGTCGGCCCGATGCGCGACATCGTGGCGACCATCCAGCCGGAGCAGGACGAGATCGTACGAGCGGGGCTGGCGGGCTCCGTCTGTGTGCAGGGCGGTCCCGGCACCGGGAAGACCGCTGTCGGTCTGCACCGCGTCGCCTACCTCCTCTACGCGCACCGGGAGCGGCTGGCCCGCACCGGCACACTGGTCATCGGGCCGAACAAGTCCTTCCTGCACTACATCGAGCAGGTGCTGCCCGCGCTGGGCGAGCTGGAGGTCAAGCAGGCGACGGTCGACGACCTGGTCGCGCATGTGGAGGTGCGCGGGACGGACGACGCGAGCGCCGCCGTCATCAAGGGCGACGCCCGGATGGCCGAGGTGCTGCGCAGGGCCGTCCGCTCGCACGTGACGCTGCCGACCGAGCAGGTCGTGGTCGTGCGCGGCTCGCGGCGCTGGCGCGTACCGGCGTACGACCTGGAGGAGATCGTCCGGGAGTTGCTGGACCGCGACATCCGGTACGGCGCCGCCCGCGAGGCTCTTCCGCAGCGGATCGCGCACGCCGTGCTGGTCCAGATGGAGCGCTCGGGCGAGGCCCCGGACGACCGGGTGCAGGACGCCGTCGCCCGCAACACCGCCGTGAAGGCCGCGGTGAAGGAGATCTGGCCGCCGGTCGAGCCCGCCAAGCTGGTCCTGCGGCTGCTCACCGACGCCGACTTCCTCGCCGTCCACGCGGAGGGGCTCCTCGACGGGGACGAGCAGAAGGAGATCCTCTGGGCGCTGCCTGGATCCGGGAAGAGGGCGGTACGGTCCGTCAAGACCGCCAAGTGGTCGGCTGCCGACGCCGTGTTGATCGACGAGGCCACCGATCTGGTCCAGCGCACGCACTCCCTCGGGCACGTGGTGCTCGACGAGGCGCAGGATCTGTCGCCGATGCAGTACCGGGCGGTGGGGCGGCGCTGTACGACGGGTTCGGCGACGGTGCTGGGGGATCTCGCGCAGGGCACGACCCCTTGGGCGACGCGGAGTTGGGACGAGGCGCTCGCCCATCTCGGCAAGGGGGAAGCCGTCGTCGAGGAGCTGACGGCGGGCTTCCGCGTCCCCACCGACGTCATCGGCTACGCCTCCCGGCTGCTGCCGCACATCGCGCCGGGCCTCACGCCGGTGGCGTCGGTCCGTGAGAACCCGGGCTTCTTCGAGGTGCGCCCGACCACCGCCGACGAGGAGGTCGTGAGCGCCTGCGAGGAGTCGCTGCGGCACGAGGGCTCGATCGGGCTCATCGCCGCCGACGCCCGCGTCCCGGCACTCGCCGAGGCGCTGACGGCGAGGGGTCTGACGTACCTGGGCCCGGGCGAGGAGACGACGGCCGAGACGCGCCTCACGCTCGTCCCCGCCTCCCTCGCCAAGGGCCTCGAGTACGACTACGTGGTCCTGGACGAGCCGCAGGCCGTGGTCGACGGCGAACCGGACGAGCGGACCGGCCTGCGCCGCCTGTACGTGGCGCTTACGCGAGCGGTCTCGGGCCTGATCGTGACCCACGCGGCGCCGCTGCCGCCGCAATTGAGCTAGAAGCCAGACCGTAAGGGACTTCAGGGTGGCGGTGGCGGCGTTCACGACACGGACGTCGGCCGCTACGCGTCTACGGCCTCCCGCCACTCCCGTACCGCCTCCACCGCCACCGGCGCGTCCCAGCCGCCCGGCCGGGACGCGCCGCCGATGTGAAAGGCGTCGATCCCCGCGGCCCTCAGCCGAGGAACGTGATCGAGACGCAGCCCGCCCCCCACCATGATCCGCGGCTCGTAACCGGGTTCATCGCGGCGGGCGGCCTCGGCGAGGAGGGTCGGGACACCGTCGTCCACGCTGTCCGGCGAACCCGCCGTGAGATACGCGTCCAGGCCCGGCAGGTCCGCGAGCTGCTTGCGCAGGGAGTCGCGGTCGGCGGCGCGGTCGATCGCGCGGTGGAACGTCCAGGGGCAGCCGTCCAGTTCGGCGACGACCCGCTCCACGGCGGACAGGTCGGGGCCGCCGTGCTCGTCGAGGAACCCGAGCACGAACTCGTCCGCTCCCGCGGCCCGCATCTCCCCCGCGACCCGTACGAGCGCGTCGACGTCCTTGGCGCCGCCCGCCGCGAAGCCGCCCGCCCGCCTCAGCATCACGCGCAGCGAGATGTCGACGGCGGCGCGGATCCCGACGAAGGTCTCCACCGCCGGGGTGAGCCCGTCGGCGGCTATGTCGGTGACCAGCTCCAGCCGGTCGGCGCCACCGGCCTGGGCGGCGATCGCGTCCTCCACGCCGAGGGCGATCACCTCCAGGAGGGCACGCTTGCGCTCGCTCATAGGACCTCTTCCTCTGGGGCGGCTACAGGTCTAGTCCAATCCCAGCCTACGCCGGGGCGGCGACCGCCGCGAGAAGGCCTTGTTCTTCTGCGTTCGCTGATGCCTCGTTCAACATCTCGTTCAACAGTCAACAGCAGCCCCGGCAGCTCAGGGTCCCTTGCCGACGGAGCCCTGGCGGGAGAATCAGCACATGCCCGACCTCGACCTGCTGCGCACCCGCTGGACCCGTGCCCTGGAAGGGGCCCGCCCCCTCGGCGGCCCCGAACCGGCCCCGTACGCCGACAACCTCCTCGCCCGCTGGCAGGAGCCGCGGCGCCGGTACCACACCCTCGCGCACCTCACCGCGGTCCTCGACCACATCGACGTACTGGAGAAGTACGCGGACGACCCCGACCTGGTCCGCCTCGCCGCCTGGTTCCACGACGCCGTCTACCTCCCCGACCGCTCCGAGAACGAGGAGCGCTCCGCCCGCCTCGCCGAGCGAGCCCTCCCTGAGGCGGGGGTGCCGGAAGAAGGGACGGCGGAGGTCGGCCGCCTCGTCCGCCTCACCGTCACCCACGCCCCGGCCGACGGCGACCGCAACGGCCAGGTCCTCTGCGACGCCGACCTGGCGATCCTCGCCTCACCCCCGGACACGTACGCCGCCTACGCCGCCGCCGTCCGCGAGGAGTACGCCTTCGTCCCGGACGCGGCCTTCCGCGAGGGCCGGGCAGCCGTCCTGCGCCAACTTCTCGACCTGCCAGTGCTGTTCAGGACGCCGTACGGAACACGGGAGTGGGAGGAGCGGGCCCGGGAGAACATCCGGCGCGAGCTTGCCGACCTCGGCCATGACGGTGACGAGCATGGGGGCGGCCACGGAGGTCAAGTAGGCCAAGCAGGGTAAGCAGGACAAGCAGGGCGACAATCCAGTACGTACACGAACCCGACCGCGCCTATCCTCACCCGCATGCGAGACATGGGTGGCGATCAGGTGGCGGAAGCCGTCGCGGGGGCCGTGGCGCTGCTGCGGACGGCGACCGGGCGGGACTGGGAGGGTGTCAGGGCGGGCCGTCTGGAGTGGAGCTGCCGGAAGACGGCCGAGCACATCGCCGACGATCTCATCGCGTACGCGGGGCAGTTGGCCGGGCGGGCCACCACCGGGTACGTCCCCTTCGAGATCGCGTTCGAGGACGGTACCGACAACGCGGGCGTCGTCGACGTGATCGAGACGACCGGCGCCCTGCTCGCCGCCGCCGTGCGCACCGCACCGCGCGAGGTGCGCGCCTTCCACCCGTTCCCGTTCCGCAGTGCGAACCGTGAGGGCTTCGCCGCGATGGGCATCACCGAAGTGCTGCTGCACACGCATGACATCGCCGAGGGACTGGGGCTGGCCTACGAGCCGCCCGCCGACCTCTGTGCGGACGTCCTCTCCCGGATCTTTCCGCATGTCCGGCCCGGGGCCGCCCCCTGGCCCACCCTCCTGTGGGCGACCGGTCGCGGCAAGCTGCCGGGGCGCGCCCCGCTCACCGAGTGGCACTGGAGCAACAACCTGGTCATCGAGGCCGAACGGCTCACGCTCCAAGGGGTCACCCCGGCGGCCGCCGCCGATCTGTGCGCGGGCGGCACCGGCGGCTTCGAGTGGATCGAGGGCGGCCCCTTCGCGGGCACGCGGGACGCCGCCGGGATGATCGTGAAGGCGTACGAGAGCGGGGTGCACCGCCCGGAGTGGGGCGTGTTCGTGCTGGTACGGACCGAGGACGGCCGCGCGGTCGGCGCCATGGGCTTCCATGGCACCCCCGACGAGGAGGGCCGCGTGGAAGTCGGCTACGACCTCGCCGAGAACGCCCGCGGCAACGGCTACGCGACCGAGGCCCTGCGTGCCCTCTCCGCCTGGGCCCTCGCCCGCGACGACCTCAGCCTCCTCTTCGCGGCCATAGAGCGGACCAACACCCCTTCCCAGCGGGTCGTCGCACGCGCCGGGTTCACACGGGTGAGCGAGGACGAGGAGCAGTACGCGTACGAACTGCGCGGGCTGGACCCGTCCCTGCGGCTGTACGCCCGTACGGACGGTCCAGGGGTACTCAGCGGCTGACGTGCTTGCGTCGGCGCAGCCCCGCCCCGTACAGCAGCCGCACCACCTCGCGGCTGCTGACCTGCACCGCTCCGGCGCGTACGGCGTCCTCGTAGCGGTGGGAGGGTATGTCGTAGTGGTCGCGCTCGAAGGCGCGCGGCGGGACGCCCAAGTCCGCCGCGAACGCGTGCAGTTCGTCGTACGACACATCGCTGACCAGATGGGACCACAGCCGCCCGTGCCCCGGCCAGGCGGGCGGATCGATGTAGACCGTCACGAGGACGGGGTCCCGCCGGTCGCCGAACCCAGCAACCCCACCGACGCGACCCTCACGCCCGCCTTGTGGCAGACCCAGTGCGGGTCGGGCCCCAACTCGGGCTCGACGTCGAGGGCGTGCGGGTCGCCCGAGCCGCAGACGGGGCACAGCGGCCACCGCCCGTACCGCTCCAGCAGCGCGTCCTGTACGTCCTGGGCGACGAGCCCCGCGACATAGCCGACGCCCTCCGGCCACTGCTCGACCCACCAGCGGCGCTGCACCACCGAGTCCTCGACGAGCGAGACGACGTCCGCCTCGGCGACCTCGCCCGCGACGAGATCGGCGAGGACGAGGGCACGGGCGGCGTGCAACGCCTGCTCCAGGGGACTGATGGGGTTGCTGTGGGAGGGGTGGGATGGGGAGGCCATGTTCCCATTGTGCGCACCCTTGACCGCATACCCCAGCAGAAAATATCTTTCAAGAGTGACCCGAGAAGTGAAGGAAATTTTCGCCGGTGAGGCTCCGCCCGCTCCCGCCGCCCTCGCGGCCAAGGTGCGGACGCTGGCCCCGTCGATGACCCGCTCCATGCGGCGGGTCGCCGAGGCCGTCGCCGGTGACCCGGCCGGCTGCGCGGCCCTCACGGTCACCGGTCTCGCCGAACTCACCGGCACCAGCGAGGCGACGGTCGTACGCACCGCCCGTCTGCTGGGCTACCCCGGCTACCGCGACCTACGCCTGGCGCTCGCGGGCCTCGCCGCCCAGCAGCAGTCGGGCCGCGCCCCCGCCGTCACGGCGGACATCGCGGTCGACGACCCCATCGCCGACGTGGTCGCCAAGCTCGCGTACGACGAGCAGCAGACCCTCGCCGACACCGCGGCCGGGCTCGACACGGTCCAGCTCGGCGCGGCCGTCACCGCGCTCGCCGCCGCCCGCCGCATCGACATCTACGGCGTCGGCGCCTCCGGCCTGGTCGCCCAGGACCTCGCCCAGAAGCTGCTGCGCATAGGTCTGATAGCCCACCCGCACAGCGACCCGCACCTCGCCGTCACCAACGCGGTGCAGCTGCGCGCCAAGGACGTGGCGATCGCGATCACCCACTCCGGCTCGACGGGAGACGTCATCGAGCCACTGCGGGTCGCCTTCGAGCGCGGGGCGACGACGGTCGCGATCACCGGCCGCCCGAACGGGCCCGTCACGCAGTACGCCGACCACATCCTCACCACCTCGACGGCCCGCGAGAGCGAGTTGCGTCCCGCGGCGATGTCGTCACGTACGAGCCAGTTGCTGGTGGTGGACTGTCTGTTCGTGGGGGTCGCCCAGCGGACGTACGAGACGGCGGCGCCGGCGCTGTCCGCGTCGTACGAGGCGCTGGCGCACCGGCACAGTCCTCGGGGGCGGATGCGCTAGCGCTCCGCTGGAAGCCTGCAAAAACTGGATGCCGTCGTAACGCCGCGGGCCCGTTGTGGCTGGTCGCGCCCACGCGGCGGAGCCGCATATGTTCGCAGCCCCGCGCCCCTGAAGGGGCGCCTCACCACCCTGCACCGGAAAGAGCCGCGCCTTCATGACCCCCCCATCCAACTACCGTGATCTGCGCGCCGAGTTGGAGGCGCTGACCACCGAGGCGTTCCGTCCCGAGCTCGCCGAGATCGACCGGCTGTCCACGCTGGAGATCGCGAAGATCATGAACTCGGAGGACGCGACCGTGCCGACGGCGGTCGCGAGCCAGCTCCCCCGTATCGCCGCCGCGATCGACGCCATCGCGGAGCGCATGTCCCGCGGCGGCCGGCTGATCTACGCCGGCGCGGGCACCGCGGGCCGCCTCGGTGTCCTGGACGCCTCCGAGTGCCCGCCCACCTTCAACACCGACCCGGCGGAGGTCGTGGGCCTGATCGCGGGCGGCCCCAGCGCGATGATCACCTCGGTCGAGGGCGCCGAGGATTCGACGGAGCTGGCGGCGGCCGACCTGGAGGCGCTCGCCCTGACCTCCGACGACACGGTGGTCGGTGTCTCCGCCTCCGGCCGTACCCCGTACGCCGTCGGCGCGGTCGCACACGCCCGCGCGCGCGGCGCGTTGACGATCGGCCTGTCCTGCAACGCGCACAGCGCGCTGGCCGCGGCGGCCGAGCACGGCATCGAGATCGTCGTCGGCCCGGAGCTGCTGACGGGTTCCACCCGTCTCAAGGCGGGCACGGCCCAGAAACTCGTGCTCAACATGCTGTCGACGATCACGATGATCCGGCTCGGCAAGACGTACGGGAACCTGATGGTCGACGTCCGCGCCTCCAACGAGAAGCTACGGGCCCGTTCCCGCCGTATCGTCGCCCTCGCGACCGGCGCGTCGGACGAGGAGATCGAACAGGCCCTCGCCGCCACGGACGGCGAGGTGAAGAACGCCATCCTCACCATCCTCGGCGGGGTGGACGGGCCCACGGCCGCCCGCCTTCTGGAGGAGAGCGACGGCCATCTGCGCGCGGCGCTCGCCGCGGTGCCCCGCTGACCAGCACCCTCAAAGGGTGCGCACATCGAACGACTCCACGGCCGCCGCGATCCTCCCCCTGGTCGGCGGCGCCGCGAACGTCACCTCCGTCGCCCACTGCATGACGCGTCTCCGCCTGGGCCTGCGCGACCGGACGCTCGTACGGGAGGAAGCTCTCAGGGCCCTGCCCGCCGTCCTCGGCGTGGTCGCGGACGGCGACAGCTACCAGATCGTGCTGGGACCGGGCACGGTCGCCCGGGTGACTCCGGAGTTCGAGGCACTCGTCACGAACTCGCCCGGTGCACTCCTCACCGACACGCCCGGTGCACTCCTCACCGACACGCCCGGTGCACTCCTCACCGACACGGCCGGTGCACTCGTCATGAACACGGCCGCCGACCTGGCCGCACGCGGCGCCGAGTGGAAGGCAGCCCGGCAACAGCGCAACGCGACCCCCTTCAAACTCCTCCTCCGCCGGGTCGCGAACATCTTCGTCCCCCTGATCCCCGCCCTGATCGGCTGCGGAGTCATCGCGGGCCTGAACGGCCTGTTGGTCAACCTCGGCCGGCTCCCCTCCCTCACCCCGGCCCTCGCCGCGATCGCCTCCGGCTTCATGGCCCTGATCGCCGTCTTCGTCGGGTACAACACGGCGAAGGAGTTCGGCGGCACCCCGATCCTGGGCGGGGCGGTGGCGGCGGTCATCGTGTACGCGGGGGTCGCGAAGGTGACGGCGTTCGGGGTGACGCTGACACCGGGCCAGGGCGGGGTGCTGGGCGCGCTGGCCGCCGCGCTGCTGGGAACGTACGTGGAGAAGTGGTGCCGCCGCCGGGTCCCGGAGGCCCTGGACGTCCTCGTCACCCCCACCCTCACCGTCCTCCTCACCGGCCTGGTGACGCTCTACGCCCTGATGTACGCGGCGGGCGAGCTGTCGACGGCCGTCGGTACGGCGGCGAACTGGCTCCTCGACCACACCGGTGTCTTCGCGGGCCTGATCCTGGGCGGCCTGTTCCTCCCCCTGGTGATGCTGGGCCTGCACCAGACCCTGATCCCCCTCCACACCACCCTCATCGAGCAGCAGGGGTACACGGTCCTGCTGCCGGTCCTGGCGATGGCGGGCGCGGGCCAGGTCGGCGCGGCACTCGCGGTCTACGTCCGCCTCCGCCACGACACCTCCCTGCGTACGACGATCAAGTCGGCGCTCCCGGCGGGCCTGCTGGGCGTGGGCGAGCCGCTCATCTACGGCGTCTCGCTCCCCCTCGGCCGCCCCTTCGTCACCGCCTGCGCGGGCGGCGCGGCGGGCGGCGCCTTCGTCGGCCTCTTCTCGACGCTCGGCGACAAGATCGGCTCCACCGCGATCGGCCCCTCGGGCTGGGCCCTGTTCCCCCTCCTCAAGGGCACGGGTGGGCCGGCCCTGACGGTGGCGATCTACGCGGGCGGGCTGCTGACGGGGTACGTGGTGGGGTTCCTGGCCACGTACGCCTTCGGTTTCGGCCCCCATACCGGCCCGGGTTCCGGCCCGGGTTCCGGCCCCGTTCTCAGGCGGCCGGAGGATTCGGCTTGAGGAGGGCGAAGGGCGCGCCGAACGGGTCGGCAAGCCAGGCGAGGCGGCCCACGTCGGTCACGTCCGTGGCGGGCATGAGGACGGACCCGCCGCTGCCCTGGGCCGTGAAGACGGTGGCGTCGGTGTCCGCCACCGCGAAGTAGGGAATCCAACGCGGCGCCATACCCTCCTGGAGCTCGGCGAGACCGCCGAACGAGGCGTCCTGCTGATCGCCCTCGGCGGTGGACAGCACGGTGTAGGTCATGCCGGGCATGGTCATGTCCTGCGACCGCCAGCCGAACAGGGAGCCGTAGAAGGCGAGGATCCCGGTGGGGTCCGGAGCGTGGAGTTCGACCCAGCACAGGGTGTTGTCCTCGGAGGCCGCCTCCAGACCCCCCACCGCGGCGGGCTGCCAGACCGCGAACTCGGCGCCGCCCGGGTCGGTGAAGGCCGCCATCCGTCCGGCCTCCATGACGTCGAAGGGCTCGGCCCGCACGACTCCGCCGCCCTGTTCGACCGCCTTGGCGGTGGCGTCCGCGTCCGGGGTCTGGAAGTACACCGTCCAGGCCGAACGCGCGCCCTCATCGGTGAGCGGCCCCAGGGCTGCCACCGTCTTGCCGTCCTTCTGGAAGAAGCCGTACCCGCCCGCGTCCGGCCCCGCGGACTGCAGCTCCCAGCCGAAGACCGCCCCGTAGAAGGCGGCCGCGGCCATGGTGTCGGGGCTGCCGAGGTCGACCCAGTTGGGTGAGCCGGTGACGAAGTCGGTGGTGAGCATCGTGTCGCGCCTGCCTCCCGGTAGCCCTTTTTGCCTTCACCGAGCGTCACGCGGACGGCGACACTCCGCAACCCGAGCCCTTGGCCACGTCCTCGCCCCGGCGGCGACCTCAGCACCACGGCCGGCTTCACCACCCCTGAGTCGATTGTCAGTGGCGTGTGCAACGGTAGGTGGGAACAGGGCACCGTCCGCAGAAGGGACCCACCACCGTGAATCACGCACAGCTCACCGCCCTCGGCCGTGCCCTGCGCGTCCTCGGCGAGCACGGCGACGCGCTGACCGCCGACACCCCCGACGCGAAGCTGCACGAGGTCAAGGCCGACCTCAAGCGCGCCCTGGACCTGCTGGAGGAGACGGTGACGACGGCGGTTCCCACGACCCGCTGCGCCGAGCATCCGAACGGCCCGGTGGACGAGGGCGCCGTCGACCTCTGTCTGCTCTGCGAGACCCGCCGCCGCACCGCCCGCCGCACCGAGGTCAACGACGCCTTCCCGCAGGGCCGCCCCAGCAGCGCGGACGAAGCCCCCGAGCGCACCATGTCCCGGTACGGCGTGCGGGGCGACCGCCCCCAGCCCCAGCAGCGCTGGCTCCCGGAGGTGTGGACCGGCCAGGCGTGGCAGCTGTGCGGCACCCCGCGCCGCGACCGCGTCGAGGCGGAGCGGTACCTGGCCGCGGAGCGCCGCACCCCCCGCCCGGGCATGGCCTACCGCCTGGTCCACGAGTTCACGGACTACGAGGTGCTGCGCATCTGGGGCACGCCGGTGAAGGTGGACATCGAGCCGATGGGCAACCTGTAGGCCGACCCAGGTGGATCGATCGAGTAGGCGGTCGGCTCACCTGCGGGCTCCCGCACGCGGAACGGCGGAGGCGAGATGCCTGCTGAACCAGTCCGTGGCCAGCTCGGTGACCGATTCCAGGGTGCCGGGTTCCTCGAAGAGATGCGTGGCACCGGGGACGACGGCCAGCTGATGCTCGCAGCTCAGGCGCGCCGCGGCCTGCCGGTTGAGGTCCAGCACCTGGTGGTCGCGGCCCCCGACGATGAGCAGCGTCGGAGCCTTCACCTCCGGCAGCCTGGGGCCGGCCAGGTCCGGCCTGCCTCCGCGGGAGACGATTGCCGCGATGTCCGCTGCGGGCTCCGCCGCGGCCCACAGCGCGGCGGCGGCTCCTGTGCTGGCACCGAAATAACCGAACTCCATGCCCTGGGCGTCGGGCTGCTCACGCAGCCATCCGGTCGCCTGGATCAGGCGGCGGGCGAGCAGCGCCGTGTCGAACACGTTGTCCCGGTTCACCGCCTCGGCCTCGGTGAGCAGATCGAACAGAAGGGTGCCCAGACCGGCGCGGTTCAGCCCGGTGGCGACGAAGCGGTTGCGCGGGCTCTTCCTGCTGCTGCCGCTGCCGTGGGCGAAGAGGACGACCCCGGGGGCACCGCGGGGTACCGTCAGCCGCCCGTCGAGCGCGGCGCCTCCGGCCGGTATCCGGACCGCCCTGTCATAGAACGGGGAATCGTGCTCCGTGGAGGCGCTGCCCGTGGCCGGCGGCGCGTCGGACGGGGCATGCGTCGCGGACAGGGCGTGCGTCGCGCGGTTGTGCTCCAGGCAGGCGATGACCTCCTCGTCGCTCGTCTGCTCGAAGTCCGTATAGAACTGACCGATCGCGTAGAACATCCGGGGGGTGTGCAGACAGATGCCTTCGTCCGCCTCGCCTCCGAGGCGGGCCGACCAGTCGTGCGGCGCCACGGGAACCGCCACCACGATCCGCGACGCGCCGCGGGCGCGCGCGATCCGGCAGGCCGCCAGTGCCGTGGAGCCGGTCGCCAGACCGTCGTCCACCACCAGGACCGTCCGTCCCTCGTACCGGGCCGGCTGCCGCTCGCCCCGGAAGCGGCGGGCCCGCTGCGCCAGGACGCCGCGCTCGTGTTCCTCCACCGCGGTCAGATCGCGGTCCGTCACACCCGTGGCCCGCACCACCTCTTCGTTGATGACGCGCACGCCTTCCTCGCCGATGGCGCCCATGGCCAGCTCCGGCTGGAAGGGCACCCCGAGCTTGCGTACGAGGCAGACGTCGAGCGGAGCGCCGAGGGCCTCGGCGACCTGCGCGGCGACCGGGACGCCGCCGCGGGGAAGTCCCACGACCACCAGGTCCTGGCCCTTCAGGTGGTGCAGCCGGGCAGCGAGCTGTCGGCCCGCATCGGTTCGGTCTGTGAAGTACATGGTCGCCTCCCGGGTGAGGTGAGGTCCTCGAGTCCCGAGTGAAGTCCGCTGTGCGCGCCGGGCGACCGTCGCGGGGACTGTGACGCCGCTCCGCGGCCGAGGATGCCCGGTCCGCACTGCCGGCAGATGACCAGCGTAACGAGGTCACCGCCCATTCCTCCAGGCGAGGCCAGGACGGATCATGCCGGGCCGGCGCCGGCCCGGCATGATCCGGACGAAAGGCCCTGGCTAGCCCCTGTAGCCCGACACCGTGGCGATCCACTTGATGAAGTCGCCCGGGTCGTTGTCCGCGCCGTGACCGGCGTCCCAGTAGTACGAGGTGTCGACGTCGTCGCCGAGGTCCTTCAGGCGGGCGGCGAGGTTGCTCGCGACGGTGAGCGCGGTGTCGCTGTCCTTGGTGCCGAGGCGGATCCACCAGTGCTTCGACCGGTTCTGGTTGGCGTCCTCGATGAGGTGGTGCATCGGGTTCATCAGGTCGAGCTTCGCGGGGATGTCGCTGTCGAGGCGCGCACTGGAGCCCTCCTCGTGGCGCAGGCTGTACAGCGTGAAGTGCCGCTTCGCGGTGGTCCCCGTACCGAACTCGTTGTTCTCGCCCGTGGACAGGTCGAAGGCGTCGAAGGCCGGCGTGTCCTTCTTGCGGGCGCCCACGTGGGTGAGGAAGTCGGCCCAGGAGAAGGCCGCCCTGCCGTCGGACCAGGTGATGAACGTGTTCGTGGCCAGGTAGGTGGCCCGGTCCGCGTCCGACAGCGCCGCGAGGTACTTGGTGGCCGACGGCTCCAGGTGGGTCTTGACGAGGTACTCGTCGAGGTTGCGCGCCGTAAGAGCCCCGAAGCCCTTCGCCGTCAGCTTGAGGGAGGCGAGGTAGTCGCCGTACGAGGTGGTCAGCGCCTTGGAGACGGTCTGGTCGACGAGCGAGCCGCTGCCCAGCGCGTTGGCGCCCCAGTTCCACTCGTACGCCATGTCGGCGTGCTCGAGGTCGGTGATCGGGCACCAGGCGCCGGTGGCGAAGATCGCGTCGCTCGCGTCGGCGGCACCGAGTTCCCGGAGGTACGTGTCGTAGATCGGGCTGTCGCCGGACGCGCCGAGCAGGGAGGACAGGGCGCCGCCCGCGCTGGTACCGGAGGAGACTATCCGGTTCACGTTGCCCGGGATGCGCCCCTTGTTGAACTTCACGTACCGCACCGCGGCCTTGAGGTCGACGATGGCGGCCGGGGCGGTGCCGTAGTACGTACCGCCGGCGTCGACGAGGGAGCGGCCGCGGGCGCCCGGCTCCACGACGACGTACCCGGCGGCGAGCGCCAACTGCTGACGGCTCGCGGCGGAGTCGGCAGCGGGAGCGGGACCGCCCGGGCCACCGGGGCCGCCGGGGCCCATCCCGCCGCCTGCGCCGATCCCCGTGGCGCTCGCGACGGACGAAGGCATGTAACCGCCGACCTGGTTGGCGAAGAGGATGGGCGCACAGGTCGCGTCCACAGCCGTGCCGTCGATCTTCACCGGCACGCTGACGTTGAGGGACTGATAGGTCGCGTCCACCGGGTTGGCCACGTACGAGGCCACTTTGTAGAAGTGGTAGACGACCTCGTGGGCGGTGCCGGTGGTGTCCGTGATGGTGGTGGTCAACTCCGTGTAGCTGTCCGGATCGAAGGCCAGGGAGGAGTCCGTGGCCTTCGAGGAGGTCGCGGACTTCGAGGACGACCCGACGGTACCGCTCGCCGCCTGCGCGCCGGAGGCGAATCCGATCGCCGGCACCGCGGCGCCCGCCGTGAGCCCCATGACCACTGTTCTACGCTTCACTTCCGTCTCCTGTCTTCGCGGCTCGTTCGAACAACGCGCCCAGCACAACAGCCGTTTCTTAAGGCCTCCTTTGTGTCTCCGGTGACAGCACGGGAAACCGGCCACCGTCCCTGACCAGGCCCAACCCGGCACGACCAGGCCCGACCACCGGTGTCCCGCCCTGCCCGTCTGCAAACCGAGCCCAATCGCCCACAAAATTGTCAGCAATTTTGGCGCAATCTCGCACGCTCGGAGTCCCGGTTGGCCTCCCTGACCCGCGCCCGCAGCACCTCCTCCGTCGCGCACGCCCGCAGCACGTCCGCCAACCGCACCGCCGTACGCACGTTGCACCGCCCGAGCGCGACCAGAGCGAACGGCTCCTCACTCGCACCGGTCACCGGATCGACCCGCAGCGAGGGCAGGACGACACCGACACCTTCCAAGGCCGCCTTCAACTGCGCCACCACTTCCTCCGTCGACGTCACGCCCATCGCTCCGCTTCCTCCACTCTGAGTGTTCGCTTTCACCACACAGAGTGGCCGTCGCGCCTCTAACCTGGCCAGAGCCGGCGTCCCAACAACCCAGCGTGTGCGACAGGGAGTTGTTGTCCATGGCAGGTCCGAAGGATCTCGATCCCTCCTCGTCCCCCCGTGCCCTCCTGGGCGCCGAGCTGCGCCACGCCCGCGAGAGAGCGGGCCTGAGCCAGGAGGAATTAGGCGGCCGACTGTTCGTCAGCGGCTCGTTCATCGGCCAGTTGGAGGCGGGCACGCGGCGGATGCAGCCGGAGTACGCGCGGATGCTCGACGAAGTCCTGGGTACCGAGGACTTCTTCACGCGCAACTGCGGGGCCGCGTCCAAGTCCCGCTATCCGGAGCACTTCGCGGAAGTGGCGGAGGCGGAGGCACTCGCGACGGCGATCCGGGAGTACGCGCCGCTGCTGATCCCGGGGCTGCTCCAGACGCTGGCATACGCACGGGCCGTGAACCGCGCGTACGCGCCGACAGCGCCGGAGGAGGTGATCGAGGAGTGGGTGGCAGGCCGGATGGAGCGGACCCGCCTTCTCGACGACCCAACAAAGCCGTTGTTGTGGGCGGTGCTTGACGAGGCGGCGCTGCGCCGGGAGACGGGTGGCCGCGCGGTGATGGCGGAGGCCCTGCGTCACATCGCCGATCTGGCGCGCCGAAACCGGGTCATCGTGCAGGTGCTGCCGTTCAGCGCGGGAGCGCACACGGCGATGGAGGGCTCGCTGAAGCTGATGGAGTTCGAGGACGCCCCTCCGCTGGTCTACCTCGAAGGGGTCGCCACCGGACGGCTGGAGGACGACCCGGCCACCGTCAGGCACCACAAGCTGGCCTACGAACTCCTCGCCGCCTCAGCCCTCTCCCCGGAGAAGTCCCTGGCCCTGATCGAGGTGCTGGCGCAGGATTACACCCATGAGGAACTTCCCTGACTACGACCTGAGCACGGCCATATGGCACAAGTCCAGCTACAGCGGGGGCGGTGGCGGCAACTGCCTGGAAGTAGCCCGCTGGCGGAAGTCGACGTACAGCGGGGGCGGCGGCGGCGACTGCCTGGAAGTCGCCGACGGGCACCCCGCCCTCATCCCCGTCCGCGACTCCAAGAACCCCCTTGGCCCGAAGCTCGTGTTCCGGGCGGAGGCCTGGTCCGCGTTCGTCGAAGGCGTCAAGGAGTCTTGAGCGAGTCGCGCGAGCCCGTCTTCCTCAGGACCAGGACCAGCCCCGGGTACGCCTACAATCCCCGCAACCCCATCGGCCTGGCCCTCATCTTCGGTTCCCTGCTGCTCGCCGGAGGCGGGGTGTACTACTTCGAGGCGAGTTCGAAGTGGAGCGAGGGCGAGTTGCGTACCGCCGTCCACGAGGCAGCGGCCAATCTGGAAAAGGAACCCCACGTCAACGACGAGTTCCTCGGCTTCGACGCGCTCATCGACGAGGCCATCGACGCGACCGGCGAGGGCCCGTCGACCGGAGCTGGGATCAGACACGTCATGAACCCCGACGCCACCGACGACTACACCATCACCGGCAACGGCACCGACGCGACGTTCTGCATGCACGTCCTCGCGACCCCGACCAGCGAGACCTACGCGGTCCTGACGGTCAAAGTCACCAACGGCGCCTGCTGAGCCCTCCGGACAGTGGCCCGAGGCTCAAGCCTCGGGCCCCGAGCGCTCTTAACAAGGAACGGGCGGTGGGCCCCAACCCACCCTCCCACCCTGGCGAGTTGACTTGACGCGACCGACTTGCCACGCACAGTCACCAGGGCTTAGCGTGCCGAAATAACGAACAACCCCCGCCAGGTGCTGGAACACCTGCGGGGGTTTGACCAACGAGACGATCAGAGGCATCGACCCGTGGCTGACGCCAACTTTAGTGCTGCACCCCGCCCTGCGCACGCCCTCCCCCACCCCATGGCCAATCCGGGTTACGGAAAACGCAGCGCCCCGGACCAACGCCCCCGCACCAACGACGACTTCGCACACCTCCCGCCCCGCGAGGCGGCGATCGCCGCGTATGTCGACCGGCTCCCCGACGGCGCCGACATCTCCGTAAAAACGCTGGCCAAGACGCTCCCGTACGGACAGTGCGCCCTCCGCACCGCCCTCAACAACCTCACCCGGGCGGGCCACTTACGTAGGGGCCGCGAACACCTGGCCGACTCGGGCAGCGCGCGCTGGATCACCCGATCGTGGTTCTCCCGTACGGCGCGCGACGACGACTGGTGGGCAGGGTTCACGCGGGGCGACGTACCGCAGGAGCTCCCGGACAGACGGGCCGCCCCCACCCGCTCCCGCGCGTACATCCTGCTGGCGGCGCTGGGCCGCACGACCCCGGCCCTGTCCCTGTCCGCCAGGGACTGCGCGGACCTCGCTCCCCTGCTCGCGGAATGGTTCGCGAGGGGTGCCACCGACGAGCACGTGCTCCAAGCCCTGACCACGGGCCTCCCCATCCCCGTCCACAGCCCGGCCGCCCTCGTCCGCACCCGCCTGATCGGCAAGCTCCCACCGGAACCCGTACGAGAGACCCCACCACGCCCACCCCTCCGCATCCTGGAGTGCGCGAAGTGCGGGACCCCGGGCCGCCCGGAGGCCCTTCCGGGCGGCGTCTGCGGCCCATGTCGGGGTGACACCGCCCCACCGCCCACCGGCCCGCTGACATCCACCGCAGTCCATGCCCACGCCGCCGCGGCCCGCGCGGCGATGGTCGGCCGACGAGAAAGGGCACGCGGATGACCGCTCCAACGGTCCGGAAGCACACAGCAGGGGCACGATGGAAGGGAGGAGGCAACACCATGACCCCTGGCACCGCTGAACGCCCGCAGATGTCCGTGGAGGACTTCGAGGAACTGGCCGCCAAGGCCCCGAAACGCGTGAAACTCGAATTCCTCGGAGGACGTCTCTCCAGCAAGTACCCACTCGACGTCGAAGACTTCGAGGAGCTGGAGCGCAGGGCCCCCGAAACAGTGCGGCTTGAATACATCAACGGAGAACTAAGGGTCAAGGCGATGCCGGACGGCAACCACCGCTCGATCTTCATGTGGCTGCTGCGTCAGTGCATGCAACAGCGCCCTGACCTCGATCTCGTGCCCGAGTCCGGCGTCAAGGCCGAGGCCTACCGCAAGGGTCGCGCCCGCACGGATGGAAGCCTCGTTCCGGTGGATCACTTCAGGGGAGACGGCGAGTGGTCTGAAGCGGAGGGCGTCCTCATGGCGGTCGAGATCACCTCCCACGACCGCGACACCGACCAGCGTGACCGCATCGACAAGCCCATTGGCTACGCGGAAGCCAACATCCCTATCTACCTCCTCATCGACCGGGACGACAACACGGTCACCGTGTTCAGCGAGCCGAAGGAGGGCCGGTACCAACTGGCCCCGTCCTACCCCTGGGGTTCCTCCATCGAACTCCCCGCCCCCGTGAACATCACCCTCAAAACCGAGAAGCTCAAGGACTACGCCGACTGACCCGCACGAGGGAACCCGGCGGCGCCCTCAGCCCATCAGCGGCAGCGCCCCGAACTCGTGGCGCTGCCAGAGACGTCGCGAGGTCTCCTCCGGGTACGCCGTGACGACGGACTCCGCATCGAAGACCTGGGTCAGCCGCCGCTCGGTGTCGTACGCCGGCCAGCCCGGGTCTCCCGTCGTGGCGAACGCCGTCCAGGCCCCGCGGAAACGGGACGACAGGGCCTCGGTCTCCGGCGAGGGGTCGGCCCCGGCGAACAGAAGGACGCCGAGGTCGGCGGCGAAGGTCCCGAACAGCAGCGGTATGTCGAGGCCGTGGCAGGCGCCCAGCGCGCCGCCGAATGCCGGGGCGGGCCAGGCCAGCTCGTAGACGTGCGCGCGGCCGCCGCCCGCGATCTGCGCCTCGGCCAGGCGCAGCGAGGGCATACGGAACAGCGCGTCGGAGTGGACCCACTCGTACAGCTCGTCGGGCGTGGCTTCGGGGAAGGCGGTGCGGTAGGCACGCTCGCCGTCCAGTCCCGAGCCCGAGCCCGAGCCCGAATCTGAACCCGTCCCCGTCCCCGCCCCCGCTCCCGGTCCGAAGATGCGCAGTTCCGTCGTCGCCTGTTCGTCAGTGATCGTCCCGAGTTGTCCGCCCAGGGCGGCGAACAGCCGGTGCTCGTTCCGGGTGTGCCCGGCGATCAGTTCCACGTCCCGTGCCGAGCCGGCCGCCAGCGCCTGCCAGGGAGCGGTCGGCAGCACCTCTCCGTCGACGACGGGCGAGAAGGCGGTCAGCGTGTGGGCGACCGCTCCCCACTTGCCCTCGAACGCCGGCATCTTGGCGCCCAACGTCTCGCCGGCGGCGGTCAGTCGCCGGGGCTCCACCGTCGACAGATCGGCGGCCGTCGGGCGCAGGCCCGCCTCGGCGGCGATGGCGGCGGCGATGTCCCGGGCGAGTTCGTCGGAGAAGAAGGGGCCGGGCACGCTCTGCGCGATCGCCCGCCCGAACAGCCCGGCGGCGCTCGGCATGGCCAGCAGCGCGGCGACGGACCCGGCGCCCGCGGACTCGCCGAAGACGGTGACCCGGCCGGGGTCGCCGCCGAAGGCCGCGATGTTCTCCCGTACCCATTCCAGGGCCGCGACCTGGTCTAGCAGGCCCCGGTTGGCGGGTGCCCCGTCGATCCGGGCGAAACCCTCCATGCCTAGGCGATAGTTGAGGGTGACCACGACGAGGTCGCCGTCGCGGGCGATGCGCTGGGCGTCGTATCCGGGGCTGCCGGCGTGGCCGAGCTTGTAGGCGCCGCCGTAGATCCAGACCATCACCGGGCGGCGGGCAGCCGGGTCAGGGTCGGGTGTCCAGACGTTGACGGTCAGCCAGTCGTCGCCCATGGGGGCGTCGATCACGCCCGTACGGCCCTGGAACACCGACTCCTGTGGGGGCGGCGGGCCGAAGGCGAACGCGTCCCGGGTGCCGTCCCAGGCGGCCACCGGGCGCGGGGCGGCGAACCGCGCGTCCCCCACCGGCGGTTCGGCGAACGGCATGCCCCGGAAGACCACCAGCCCGTCCTCCCGGCGACCGCGCACCGCACCGGCGCGGGTACGCACCACGTTCACTCCTGCTGCCGTCACGATGGCTCCCTGGGTGCTGGTGGAACGGACGGGCTCTTGAAGGAACAGCGTGCTACGAAAAAGCCAGGCGATCACCCCCTACGGATGAGAAGGGCGATCGCCTGGATCAGGTTTCGGACAGGTCCGGTCCCGACCGATCGGGTCAGGTCAGGTCAGGTCGGGTCGGGTCAGGTCAGGTCAGGTCAGGTCCGAGGGTCGGCTTCAGCTGAGCGTGCTCAGCGCCTTCGCGTCGTACGCCCCCAGCTCCCCGAACCGCCCGCCCAGCACCTTCGCCGCCCACTCCGGGTCGGCGAGGAGGGCGCGGCCCACGGCGACGAGGTCGAACTCGTCGCGCTCCAGGCGGTCCAGGAGGTTGTCGAGGCTCGCCACCGGGGCACCCTCGCCCTGGAAGCTCTTGAGGAAGTCGCCGTCCAGGCCGACCGAGCCGACCGTGATGGTGGGCTTGCCCGTGAGCTTCTTCGTCCAGCCCGCGAGGTTCAGGTCCGAGCCGTCGAACTCCGGGAGCCAGTAGCGGCGGGTGGAGGCGTGGAAGGCGTCGACGCCCGCGGCGGCGAGCGGGGTCAGGATGGCCTCCAGCTCCTCCGGGGTCTCGGCGAGCCGGGCGTCGTAGTTGTCCGACTTCCACTGCGAGTAGCGGAAGAGGACGGGGAATTCGGCCGAGACCGAGTCACGGACCGCGGCGACGATCTCCGCCGCGAACTTCGTACGGGCGACCGGGTCACCGCCGTACGCGTCCGTGCGCCGGTTGGTGCCCGCCCACAGGAACTGGTCGAGCAGATAGCCGTGCGCGCCGTGCAGTTCGACGCCGTCGAAGCCGATGCGCTCGGCGGTGGCGGCGGCCTCGGCGAACGCGGCGATGACCTCGTCCAGGTCGGCCTGGGTCATGGCCTTGCCGGTGCCCTCGGTGCCGTCGAGACGGATGCCGGAGGGGCCGACCGCGGGGGCGTCGGCGTACGGCGGCCGCCCCGCCTTGCGCACCATGCCGATGTGCCACAGCTGCGGAACGATCGTGCCGCCCGCCGCGTGCACCGCGTCGGCGACCTTCGTCCAGCCCGCGAGCTGCTCCGTGCCGTGGAAGCGCGGGACGCGGTCGCTCTCGCCTGCCGAGTCGTGGCCGACGTACGTGCCCTCGGTGACGATGAGGCCCACGCCCGCGGCGGCGCGGCGGGCGTAGTACCCGGCCACGTCCTCACCGGGGACGCCGCCCGGGGAGAACTGCCGGGTCATCGGTGCCATCGTGATCCGGTTCGGGACGGTCAGGCCGTTCAGGGATACGGGGCGGGACAGGATCTCGGCAGCGCGGGTGGCGGAGGCGTCGAGCGTCACGTGAGGGGCTCCTCGGAGAGGTCGAAGGACATCGAGCAGATGGTCGGGCAGATCGGCCGGCAGGAAGTGCGCATGTATGTGCATGTGCATTTACCGCACTCTCGACGTCAACCAACCCGTCCGCCACGGCATTCCGCCGCACTCGTCTCCCTCGTGTGATCCCGGACACGCCCGAGGGCGGCACCCCCTGGGAGTGGGGGTACCGCCCTCGAAACGTAAGGACAGTGATCAACCAGAGGTCGATCAGAAGTCCATGTCACCGCCCGGCATGCCGCCCGGAGCGGCCGCGGAGGCCTTCTCCGGCTTGTCGGCGATGACGGCCTCGGTGGTGAGGAACAGCGCGGCGATGGAGGCGGCGTTCTGCAGGGCAGAGCGGGTCACCTTCGCCGGGTCGATGATGCCTTCGGCGATCATGTCGACGTACTCGCCGGTCGCGGCGTTCAGACCGTGGCCGACGGGCAGGTTGCGCACCTTCTCGACGATCACGCCACCCTCGAGACCACCGTTGACGGCGATCTGCTTGAGCGGGGCCTCCAGGGCGAGTCGCACGGCGTTGGCGCCGGTCGCCTCGTCACCTTCGAGCTCCAGCTTCTCGAACACGGCGGACGCCTGGATGAGAGCCACGCCACCACCGGCGACGATGCCCTCCTCGACGGCGGCCTTCGCGTTGCGAACGGCGTCCTCGATGCGGTGCTTGCGCTCCTTGAGCTCGACCTCGGTGGCGGCACCGGCCTTGATGACGGCCACGCCGCCGGCCAGCTTCGCCAGGCGCTCCTGGAGCTTCTCGCGGTCGTAGTCCGAGTCGGAGTTCTCGATCTCGGCGCGGATCTGGTTGACCCGGCCGGCGACCTGGTCGGCGGAGCCGGAGCCGTCGACGATCGTGGTCTCGTCCTTGGTGATGACGACCTTGCGGGCGCGGCCCAGCAGGTCCAGACCCGCGTTCTCCAGCTTGAGGCCGACCTCCTCGGAGATGACCTCGCCGCCCGTGAGGATGGCGATGTCGCCGAGCATGGCCTTGCGGCGGTCACCGAAGCCCGGCGCCTTGACGGCGACGGACTTGAAGGTGCCACGGATCTTGTTGACGACCAGGGTCGACAGGGCCTCGCCCTCGACGTCCTCGGCGATGATCAGCAGCGGCTTGCCGCCCTGCATGACCTTCTCGAGGAGCGGCAGCAGGTCCTTGACGTTGCTGATCTTCGAGTTGGCGATCAGGATGTACGGGTCGTCGAGGACGGCCTCCATACGCTCCATGTCGGTGGCGAAGTACGCCGAGATGTAGCCCTTGTCGAAGCGCATACCCTCGGTGAGTTCCAGCTCCAGACCGAAGGTCTGGGACTCCTCGACGGTGATGACGCCTTCCTTGCCGACCTTGTCCATCGCCTCGGCGATGAGCTCGCCGATCTGGGTGTCGGCGGCGGAGATGGAGGCCGTGGAAGCGATCTGCTCCTTGGTCTCGACGTCCTTGGCCTGCTCCAGCAGGGCACCGGAGACGGCCTCGACGGCCTTCTCGATACCGCGCTTGAGGGCCATCGGGTTGGCGCCGGCGGCTACGTTGCGCAGACCCTCGCGCACCAGCGCCTGGGCCAGAACGGTGGCCGTGGTCGTACCGTCACCGGCGACGTCGTCCGTCTTCTTGGCGACTTCCTTGACCAGCTCGGCGCCGATCTTCTCGTACGGGTCCTCGAGCTCGATCTCCTTGGCGATGGATACACCATCGTTGGTGATCGTGGGGGCGCCCCACTTCTTCTCGAGGACGACGTTGCGGCCCTTGGGGCCAAGGGTGACCTTGACGGCGTCGGCGAGCTGGTTCATCCCGCGCTCGAGACCGCGCCGTGCCTCCTCGTCGAACGCGATGATCTTGGCCATGTGAAGTGGTCCTCCCGGACTGGGGTGGATTGCTCCGGACCGCGCTGGCGCCCGCGACGGACGGCCTGCCTGCCTCGTGGTTCCTTGCCCCACCTGGCCTGCGGGCCTCACCGACCCGGTCCTCGTTATCACTCTCACCATCAGAGTGCTAACGCCAATGATTAGCACTCGCCCCTGCCGAGTGCAAGCGGCTCCCCTTGATCCGCAGATGAGAACCCCTTGAAGACAGGCGAACAGCCGACCTGACGACAGGCGAACAACGGACCGAACGGGCAGACCGAAGGGGCAGACCGAAGGGCCCGCACCCCATGGGGATACGAGCCCTTCGTCACGTCGAACAGTCAGTCGGCGCGTGCTTCAGCCGGTCGCCAGTCGGACCATGTCCGCCTGCGGCCCTTTCTGACCCTGCGAGATCTCGAAATCGACCCGCTGGCCCTCTTCCAGGGTGCGGTAGCCGTCCATCTGAATCGCGCTGTAGTGGACGAATACATCCGCACCACCGTCGACCGCGATGAAGCCGTACCCCTTCTCCGCGTTGAACCACTTGACGGTGCCCTGAGCCATGCCTAACTCCCCTATTACTGGCCCTTGCACAGGACCGCACTTCGCGGACCCGGGTCAGACCTCACCCCCCAACGGTTGGGGGTGTGCGCCGGAACGCGTCGACCGCGGCTGAATGTATCTGTCCAACTGCCGTCTGCAACAGGTCAATTGGACGAGAATTCCGGGCACGGTCGATCGGGAATATGGGGAGAATTTGTGAAGTTTCAGGGCAAGTCGGGCCCCATAAATGCCATAAACGGCTCAAAAAGGCGGGGGACTTTGGCTACTTCTTGCCGGACCTCGGGCGCGAACTCATATGCGCCCGGCATGCGAAGTGCAGCGGGTTCCCCAACTCTACCGCGCTCAACCATACTGAATTGCCCCCTCCGCTTCTCTCGCGGAGGGGGCAATTCGATGAACTCTCGGTGATTGGCATTACCAAGGGTAACTATCTCACCGTACGTAATCGGATGCGTGGCGGTCAGCCGCCGGCGACGGCGGGGATGATCGAGACGCCCGCGCCGTCCGGCGTCGCCGTCTCCAGCCCCTGTTCGAAGCGGACGTCGTCGTCGTTCACGTACACATTGACGAACCGGCGCAGCTTGCCCTGGTCGTCCAGGACGCGCGCGGCGATACCCGTGTGGTTCTTCTCCAGGTCCGCGATGACCTCACCGAGGGTCCCACCCTCGGCCGTCACCTCGGCCTGGCCACCGGTGTAGGTGCGCAGGATGGTGGGGATGCGGACGTTGACGCTCATTCCTTGTGACCTCCGGTCGGGTAGCGCCCCAGAGGGGCGCAGGGCCTTGCTGAATATGCGGCTCCGCCGCATGGGCGCGACCGGCCCCCCACCGGTCCGCAGCGTAGAAAACAGCCCTCCGGGCCAAGCCCTACGCGAGCCCGGCCTCTCGGAAGGAGTCCAGATTCGGACGAATGGTCGCCGTCAGCCCCGTGCCGGCCACCGCGTCCAGCGTCTTCAGACCGTCCCCGGTGTTCAGAACGACGGTCGTCAGCGTCGGGTCCAGCAGGCCGTTCTCGATCAGCTTCTTCGTGACCCCGAGGGTCACCCCACCGGCGGTCTCCGCGAAGATGCCCTCCGTGCGCGCCAGCAGCTTGATCGCGTCGACGACCTGCTCGTCGTTCACATCCTCCACGGCCCCACCCGTCCGCCGCGCGATGTCGAGCACGTACGGCCCGTCGGCCGGGTTGCCGATGGCGAGCGACTTGGCGATGGTGTTCGGCTTCTGGGGCCGTACGACGTCGTGGCCGGCCTTGTAGGCGACGGACACCGGCGAACAGCCCTCGGCCTGGGCACCGAAGATCTTGTACGGCTTGTCCTCCACCAGCCCGAGCTTGATCAGCTCCTGCAGACCCTTGTCGATCTTCGTGAGCTGGGAACCGGAGGCGATGGGGATCACCAGCTGGTCGGGGAGCTGCCAGCCGAGCTGCTCGCAGATCTCGTACGCGAGGGTCTTGGAGCCCTCCGCGTAGTACGGCCGCAGGTTGACGTTGACGAAGCCCCAGCCCTCGCCGGCCGGGTCGCCGATCAGCTCGGAGCAGAAGCGGTTCACGTCGTCGTAGTTGCCCTCGATGCCGACGAGCTCGCCGCCGTAGATCGCGGCCATGACGACCTTGCCCTGCTCCAGGTCGTGCGGGATGAACACGCAGGAGCGGAAGCCGGCGCGCGCGGCGGCGGCACCCACCGCGCCGGCGAGGTTGCCGGTGGAGGAGCAGGAGAGCGTGGTGAAGCCGAACGCGCGGGCGGCCTCGATGGCCTGGGCGACGACCCGGTCCTTGAAGGAGTGCGTCGGGTTGCCGGAGTCGTCCTTGACGAAGAGCTTGCCGGCCTCGACGCCCAGCTCGCGGGCGAGGTTGTCGGCCTTGACGAGTTTGGTCCAGCCGGGGTTGATGTTCGGCTTGTCGGCGACGTCGGCCGGGACGGGGAGCAGCGGCGCGTACCGCCAGATGTTCGCGGGGCCCGACTCGATGCGCTTGCGGAGTTCTTCGGTTTCGTAGGCCGAGAAGTCGTACGCGATCTCCAGCGGGCCGAAACACTCCTCGCAGGCGAAAACCGGGCCGAGCGGCACGCGGTGTCCGCACTCGCGGCAGGAAAGCGCGGCGGCGGGTCCGAGATCGACACCGGCTACGGTGTCAGTGTCGGTGTCGCCCGCGACGGAGTTCGTGGTGCTTGCAACTGTCTGCGCAGCCATGGAGGCGAGGCCCTTTCTCCTCATCTTCCTCACGACGCACTTCGCCATGAGACGGATTTGGCACCTTCCCTAGCCGGGAGCCTCGCCACAGCGATGTGACAGGAACCAGCTGGAGGGTTGCCGGGGCTTCATCGGGCCGTATCCCTCTGCCCCTCTGGATGAGCGGTATTCGGTTGTGTCGTGCGGGTGATGCGTGTGGTGCGACGGTCCGCGAGTGATCTACGACATGCGATGGTCATCCGCGTTGTTCAAGACTGTAACCGAAGGCCAGGACAGTTGAGATAGTCGTCCGAACCGCGAGACGGATCACACCGTGACACCGGGTGATCAGACAGTGAGGAGCCGCAGACTGTGCTGAAGGAAGTTGAGCGCTGGCTGAACAACCGCTCCTGGTCCGTGACCGACCGCCCGCTCCACAGACTGATGTCCGCCAAACGGGCCACGGGCTCCTCGGTGAGTGTCGTGCTGCCCGCGCTGAACGAGGAGGAGACGGTCGGTGAGATCGTCGCCGTCATCCGCCACGACCTGATGCAGCAGGTGCCCCTCGTCGACGAGATCGTCGTCATCGACTCGGGCTCGACCGACCGCACCTCCGAGGTGGCCGCCGCGGCGGGCGCGAGAGTGGTGCACCGGGACGAGATCCTGCCGCGCATCCCGACCGTGCCCGGCAAGGGCGAGGTGCTGTGGCGCTCGCTCCTGGTGACGAGCGGGGACATCGTCTGTTTCATCGACGCGGACCTGAGGGAGTTCTCGTCGGACTTCGTCTCCGGGATCGTGGGGCCGCTGCTCACCGAGCCGGGCGTGGACCTCGTGAAGGGGATGTACGACCGTCCGCTGGGCGGCGCCGCGGGTCAGGGCGGCCGCGTCACCGAACTCATGGCCCGCCCCCTGCTCAACATGCACTGGCCGCAGCTGGCCGGCTTCGTCCAGCCGCTCGGCGGGGAGTACGCGGCCCGCCGCTCGCTGCTCGAACAGCTCCCCTTCCCCGTCGGTTACGGCGTCGAGCTGGGCATGCTCGTCGACGCCCTGCACCTGGTGGGCCTGGACGCGCTCGCCCAGGTCGACGTGGGTGTACGCAAGCACCGCCACCAGGACGGGCAGGCGCTGGGCCGGATGTCCGCCGCGATCTACCGCACCGCCCAGCTCCGGCTGGCCCGCGGCCACCTCATCCGCCCGGCCCTCACCCAGTTCGAACGGGGCAAGGACGGTTTCGAGCCGCGCACCTACTCGGTGGACACGGAGGAACGTCCGCCGATGGTCGAAATCTCCGAGTACCAGAAACGAAGGGCAGCGTGAAAGCGCCCCGGTAGGGGCGCGGGGCTGTGGAATATGCGGGGCTGTGACATATGCGGCTCCGCCGCGTGGGCGCGACAAACCCCCACCGGCCCGCAGACGGCATACGGCTGAAGGGAACGTTTGAGCGTTTCGACGCCGGGCTAGGTTTCGAGGCATGGCTTCCCCCGCTTCAAAGCAAGGCGCCCACGGCATCCTCGTCGCATCCAACCGCGGGCCGGTCACCTACGAGGTCCAAGAGGACGGCTCGCTCCACGCCAAGCGCGGCGGGGGCGGGCTGGTCTCGGGCCTCTCCGCGATCGGGCCGGAGGCGGGCGCCCTGTGGGTGTGCTCGGCGCTCGGCGACGGCGACCGCGAGGCGGTCCGGCGCGGAGTCGCCGAGGACGGCGTACGGATGCTGGACATCGACGCCGAGGTGCACGCGGACGCGTACAACGGCATCGCGAACTCCGTGCTGTGGTTCGTCCACCACATGCTGTACCAGACCCCGCTGGAGCCGGTCTTCGACGTGGAGTTCCGCCGTCAGTGGGCGTCGTACGAGGCGTACAACCGCGCGTTCGCCGAGGCGCTGGCCGTCGAGGCGGCCGACGGCGCGGTGGTGGTCGTACAGGACTACCACCTGACGCTGGTACCGGGCATGCTGCGGGCCCTGCGCCCCGACCTGCGCATCGGCCACTTCTCGCACACCCCCTGGGCGCCGGTCGACTACTTCCGGATGCTGCCCGACGACATCGCCGAGCAGGTGCTGCGCGGCATGCTCGGCGCGGACCGGCTCGGCTTCCTCACCCACCGCTGGGCGGACGCGTTCACCGCTTGCGCCACCGCGATCGTCGGCGGGCTTGGCGACACCCGGGTCGGCGTGCACGGGCTGGGCGCGGACGCGGACTTCCTGCGGAGGCGGTCGCACGAGGCGGATGTGGCCGAGCGGATGGACGCGCTGCGGGGGCAGATCGGCGAGGGCCGCAAGACGATCGTGCGGGTCGACCGGACCGAGCTGTCGAAGAACATCGTGCGGGGCCTGCTGGCGTACCGGCAGCTGCTGGAGGACCAGCCGCAGTGGCGCGAGCGGGTGGTCCACGTGGCCTTCGCCTACCCCTCCCGCCAGGACCTCGCCGTCTACCGCAACTACACGGCCGAGGTCCAGCGCGTGGCGAGCGAGATCAACTCCCAGTACGGGACGCCGGGGTGGACCCCGGTGGTCCTGCACGTCAAGGACGACTTCGCCCGCTCCCTGGCCGCGTACCGGCTGGCCGACGTCGCCCTCGTCAACCCCATCCGCGACGGCATGAACCTCGTCGCCAAGGAGGTGCCGGTCGTCTCCGACGAGGGGTGCGTGCTGGTGCTCTCGCGGGAGGCGGGGGCGTACGAGGAGCTGGGCGAGGATGCGGTGGGGGTGAATCCGTACGACGTGGTCGCCACCGCGCGGGCGCTGGACGAGGCGCTGGCCATGCCGGTCGGGGAGCGGGCGGAGCGTACGAAGCGGCTGGCTGCCGCCGGGACCGCCCTGCCTCCGGCGCAGTGGTTTCTTGAACAGGTGCGGGAGTTGGAGGACTGAGCCGCCCCTTACGGAGCGCCGCAGTCCTTACGGGGTGCCGCAGTGCGCCGCCAGTGACCTGAGCAGGCGTACGACTCCCGCCGGGCCGTCGACGACCAGGTCCGCGCGTTCCGCCAGTTCGGTGACCTCCGAGCTGCCGCTGCACACCAGCAGGCCCGGGATGCCGTCCGAGCGGAGTTTGTCGACGGCGGCGAAGGCCGGGAGGTCGCCCAGGTCGTCGCCGGCGTAGAGGACGGCTTCGGCCTGGACCTCGCGGACGTACTCCAGGAGGGCGACGCCCTTGTCCACGCCCGGGGGACGGAGTTCGAGGACCATCCGCCCCGGTTCGACGATCAGACCGTGCCGGGTGGCGAGGTCGGTGAGGGGTTCGCGCAGCGCCTCGAACGCGGCCTGCGGGTCCGTCGCGCGACGGGTGTGGACCGCGACCGCGCGGCCCTTCTCCTCGATCCAGGTGCCCTGCCAGGCGCCGATCTCGTCGAGGACCCCGGGCAGCTCGGCGCGGACGGCGGCGACGCCGGGGTGCGGGGCGGGGGCGCTGACGGTGCCGGTGCGGGCGTCCCAGCGTTCGACGCCGTAGTGGCCGAGGACGACGAGGTGGTCGAGGCCCGGGACGCCCGCGAAGCCGCCGTGGCGGACCGCGACGCCGGCCGGGCGGCCGGTGATCACGGCGACGGAGGCGACTTTCGGGGCGAGGGCCGCGAGGGCGGGGACCGCGTCGGGGTGGGCGCGGGCCTGCTCGGGGTCGGTGACGATCGGGGCGAGTGTTCCGTCGAAGTCGAGCGCGATGACGGCCCGGTCGGGCCGGGTGAGGATGGCGTCGAGGCCGTCGCGTCCGGCGGGGGTCGCCGGCGTCGGCAAGGGTTCCGAGACGTCCGGGTGTTCCGGGGATTCCAGGGATTCCGGGTGTTCCACGTGGCTGCCCATGCTTCGACCCTATCCGCGCGGGGCCGGGCGCACCCACGGCTCACCGAGTCACGCCCCGCCGGGGAACGTCTTGTCGGCGTCGGGGGTCAGCGTTCCGAGCGACGGGAGTCTCGGACCCTGCGGAGGCGGTTCACCGTGATCGGGTCGTGCGCGAGGGCGCGCGGGTCGTCGAGGAGGGCGTTGAGGAGTTGGTAGTAGCGGACGGGGACCAGGCCGAGTTGCTCGCGTATCGCCCGCTCCTTGGCGCCGGGGCCGACGAAACCGCGCCGCTCCATGGCGAGGATCGCCTGCTCCCGCCCGCTCAGTTCGTCCATGACCGCACCGTAGCCCCCGGCACCGACATCGACACCGACGCCGACATCGGCACCGACGCCGACGCCGACATCGGCACCGACGCCGACAACGACGCCGCTACCCCACTACCCCGCGCTGTCCGTCATCGTCGCCGTCCGCTGGAGCGAGCCGAGGACGTCGGCCGGGCTGCCGCCCGGGGAGACCGCCTGGCCGATCTGTTTCTTGATCTCGGCGCTGACGGCGGCCCAGGAGGTCTTGCCGACCGGGTAGAGCTGAGAGGAGGGGAGCTCGTCCAGGAACGGCACGAGGTCCGCGTCACCGGCGTCGGCCGCCATCGCGTCGGACGCGGACGTCGTGACCGGCAGCAGGTCGTACTCGTGGGAGAAGTCCAGCACGTTCTTCTGGCTGTAGACGTAGTCGAGGAACGTACCGATCTGCTCGCGGTGACCGTTCTTCTTGAAGGCCATCATCCAGTCGGCGACACCCATCGTGGCCTGGGCCCTGCCGTTGATGCCGGGCATCGGCACCATCCCGAACTTCACCCCCTTGGCGGCGGCCGTCTTCATCAGCGTGGGGTGCCCGCTGAGCATCCCGACCTCGCCGCGCGCGAACGCCGCGAAGGCATCGGCACGGTTCAGCTTCGCGGGCGCGACGGGTCCGGTGAGCCCCTTGCCGACCAGTTCGTCCTTGAGCCAGGTGAGGGTGGCGACGTTCTGGGCGGAGTCGAGGCTGTAGGTGCCGACGTCGTCGGTGTAGCCGTCGCCGCCGCTCAGCAGCCACTGCATGGTCTCCGCCTGCGCCTCCTCGGGCCCGAGGGGCAGCGCGTACGGGATCTTGACGCCTCGGGACTTCAGCACCCTGGCGTCGGCGGCGAGCTCGCTCCAGGTGGTCGGCGCGGTAAGGCCCGCGTCGGAGAACAGCTTCTTGTTGTAGAAGAGCAGCCGGGTGGAGGCGGCGAACGGCATGCCGTACTGCACCCGGTTCACCTGCCCCGCCTCGGTGAGCTGCGCGATGAAGTCGCCCTGGACGGGTATGGAGAGCACCTCGTCGACCCGATAGAGGTCGCCCTTGGCCGCGTAGTCGGCGTACGTGCCGATCTGCGCCATGTCGGGCGCGTCGCCCGCCTCGACCATCTCCTTGACCTTGCGGTCGACATCGGTCCACGGGTAGACGGTGACCTCGACCTTGGTGCCCGGGTGCTCACCCTCGTACGTCTTGGCCAGCTTGTCCCAGTACTTCTGGGAGCTGTCGGCCTTGGCGTCGCCGTAGTCGGCGGCCACGAGTCTGAGGGTCACGTCCCCGGAACCGCCCGAGCCGCCGCATCCCGCGAGGGTCGCCGTCATGCCCAGGGCGGACGCCACCGCGATCAGTCCTGTCCTGCGCCCTGTCCCACGCCCGGCCCTACGCCGACCTGTCCTACGCCGCTGCACTGCTCTTCTCCACCCCGGCCGCCCCTGTCCAGGGGTTGCCCGTCTTTGCTTCTGCGTCCGTTGCATCCGTCTCGGTATGCGGATACAAGGTCTACACCACGCGAGTGGACTAGACCTCTCCTGGGGTAAGGGGCGACACTGTCCCCCGTGAGACATGTCATCGCCCTGGATGTGGGCGGCACCGGGATGAAGGCCGCCCTGGTCGGGACGGAGGGCGAGCTCCTCCACCGGGCCCGCCGCGCCACCGGCCGGGAGCGCGGCCCGGACGCCGTGGTCGACGCGATCCTCGACTTCGCGGCCGAGCTGCGCGCGTACGGCGAGCACCACTTCGGCGAGCCGGCGGCGGCGGCCGGAGTCGCCGTCCCCGGCATCGTCGACGCCGACCGCGGCGTCGCGGTGTACTCGGCCAACCTCGGCTGGCGTGACATCCCGATGCGCCGGCTGCTCGGCGACCGGCTGGGCGGGGTGCCGGTGGCGCTCGGACACGACGTGCGCACCGGCGGCCTCGCGGAGGGCCGGATCGGCGCGGGGCAGGGTGCCGACCGCTTCCTGTTCATCCCCCTCGGCACCGGCATCGCGGGCGCGATCGGCATCAACGGCGACGTCGAGGCGGGCGCGCACGGCTTCGCGGGCGAGATCGGCCATATCGTCGTGCGCCCTGGAGGGACCCCCTGCCCGTGCGGGCAGCACGGCTGTCTGGAGCGGTACGCGTCCGCGGCGGCCGTCAGCCAGGCCTGGGCCGAGGCCTGCGGGGACCCGACGGCGGACGCCGCCGACTGCGCGAAGGCCGTCGAGTCCGGGGACCCGCGGGCGCGGGAGGTCTGGCAGGACGCGATCGACGCGCTCGCCGACGGGCTCGTCACCGCGCTCACCCTGCTGGACCCGCGCACCCTGATCATCGGTGGCGGTCTCGCCGAAGCCGGGGAAACCTTGTTCACACCGCTGCGGGCCGCCATCGAGCGGCGCATCACCTTCCAGAAGCTGCCGTCCCTGGTCCCCGCGGCCCTCGGGGACACGGCCGGATGCCTGGGCGCGGGCCTGCTGGCCTGGGACCTGCTGAATCAGCCGAGCCGACCACGCCCTTCGAGCTTGCCGAATCAGCCGACCACCGCTTCCCAACCGACTTCGGAGGTAACCACCTGATGGCCCCTAGCAAGGTTCTCGCCGGTGCCAAGGTGGTCCTGCCCACCGGGATCGTGGACGGCGGCCGCGTGATCGTCGACGGCACACGGATCGCCGGCAGCGAGCCCGTCGACGCCCGGACCATCGACCTCAGCGGCCACTGGCTCGTCCCCGGCTTCGTCGACCTCCACAACCACGGCGGCGGCGGCGCCTCCTTCACCTCCGGGACCGTCGAGGAGGTCCTCCAGGGCGTCCGCACCCACCGGCTGCACGGCACCACCACCCTCGTCGCCTCGACCGTGACCGGCGACATGGACGGCCTCGCCCAGCGCGCCGGGCTGCTCTCCGAGCTGGCCGAGCAGGGCGACATCGCGGGCATCCACTTCGAGGGCCCGTTCATCTCGCCGTGCCGCAAGGGCGCGCACTCCGAGGAACTGCTGCGCGACCCGGACCCGGCCGAGGTCCGCAAGCTGGTCGACGCGGCGCGCGGCCGGGCCCGGATGGTCACCCTCGCCACCGAACTGCCGGGCGGCCTCGACTCCGTACGCCTGCTGGCCGAGCACGGGGTGATCGCGGCGATCGGGCACACGGACGCGACGTACGAACAGACGGTGGAGGCCATCGACGCGGGCGCGACCGTGGCGACGCACCTGTTCAACGCCATGCCCGCGCTCGGGCACCGCACGCCCGGGCCCATCGCCGCCCTCCTGGAGGACGAGCGGATCACCGTCGAGCTGATCAACGACGGCACCCACCTCCACCCCGCCGCGCTCCAGCTGGCGTTCCATCACGCGGGCGCGGACCGTGTGGCGTTCATCACGGACGCCATGGACGCGGCGGGCTTCGGCGACGGCCGCTATCTGCTCGGCCCGTTGGAGGTCGAGGTCAGCGACGGGGTGGCGCGGCTGGCGGAGGGCGGCTCGATCGCGGGCTCCACGCTCACCCTCGACCGCGCCTTCCAGCGGGCGGTGACGCTCGACCGGCTGCCGGTCGAGGACGTGGTCGCGGCCCTGTCCGCCAACCCGGCCCGGCTGCTGGGCATGTACGACACGGTGGGCTCCCTGGAGCCGGGCAAGGACGCCGACCTGGTGGTCCTGGACGCGGAGTTCGCCCTCAAGGGCGTGATGCGCAAGGGCGCGTGGGTGGTGGATCCCCAACTGGGCTGATTCATCCCTTTGTTGCCACACGGCGGTTGGCCCCCGGGACTGGGCCGACCGCCGTTGTCTTTGGCATGATCGAGCCTCCGGAACAGCCGGCACGCACATGCCGCGCGTCTACTTGATGATTCTCTTCGGGGGAGGTCGGCCCAGGTGATCCTCACGGTCACACTGAACACCGCTCTCGACATCACCTATCGCGTACGGTCCCTGCGCCCGCACACCGCGCACCGGGTGACCGAGGTGACCGAACGCCCCGGCGGCAAGGGCCTGAACGTGGCCCGGGTGCTCGCCGCCCTCGGTCACGAGGTGACGGTCACGGGCTTCACCGGCGGCGCCACCGGCCGCATCCTGCGGGACCAGCTCATGGCCACACCCGGGGTGGTGGACGCGCTGGTGCCGGTCGCGGGAGCGACGCGCCGCACGATAGCCGTGGTCGACACGACGACGGGTGACACGACTCAACTCAACGAGCCAGGACCGGAGATCACCCCTGCCGAGTGGGCGGCCTTCCAGGAAGCGTACGAGGTGCTGCTGCGCTCCGCCTCGGCGGTGGCCCTGTGCGGCAGCCTGCCGCCGGGGGTGCCGGTGGGCGCGTACGCCGGGCTGGTCCGCACGGCCCGCGCCGCGGCCGTTCCGGTCCTCCTGGACACCAGCGGCGAACCACTGCGCCGCGGGGTCGCCGCCCGCCCCGACATCGTCAAGCCGAACGCCGACGAACTGGCCGAACTCACCGGCTCCCACGAGCCGTTGCAGGCGACCAGGGACACCCGCAGACGCGGCGCGCACGCCGTCGTGGCCTCACTGGGCGCCCAGGGCCTGCTCGCCCACACTCCGGACGGCCTCTGGCGCGCCACCCCACCACGCCGCGTCCACGGCAACCCGACCGGCGCGGGCGACTCGGCGGTCGCGGGCCTGCTGTCCGGGCTGGTGGAGCGCCTTCCGTGGCCGGAGCGCCTGGCCCGCGCCGTCGCCCTGTCCGCGGCGACCGTACTGGCCCCCGTGGCGGGCGAGTTCGACCGCCCGGCGTACGAGACGCTGCTGGAGCAGGTCGCGGTGACGGGGGACGCCACGGCGGCGTGAGCGCCGCGGCCCCGGCGACTACGACGTGACCTGGCCCAGCTTCAGCGACAGCTGGTCGAGAAGGGCGTCACACTGGTCGCCGTCCCCGCAGGAGATGGTGATCGTGTTGGTGCCCTTGGTGAGGGTGGGCCACGCGTAGGTCTTCGTCCAGCCCTTCGCGTAGTCGCCCCCGGCAGCCTTCGCGAAGTTGCTCATGTTGAGCTTGCGCCCGAACACCTTGCCATTGACGGTGAGCGTCATCTTCGCGTCCTTGCCAGGAACGCTGTAGCGGGCGAAGAGGGTGTACGTCCCGTCCTCGGGAATGCCGTTGACGGTCCAGGTGACCTGGGCTCCGGTGGTGTTGAGGCCGGTCACGTAGGTGCCGCCGTCGGCCTGGGCGCCCGCGACGTCCGACGCCGTCGTCACACCCGTCCCCAGGTTCAGCGCCTTCGCGTCGATCTTCGGGAGTTCACCCGCGACGGCCGACTGCGAGGCCGACGCGCTCGGTGACGCGCTCTGCGAGGCCGTCGGGGTCGAGCCGCTGCCGGCCGTGTTCTTGGTCTTGTCGTTCGAGTTGTCGTTCATCATGGCGATGCCGATGCCGATGACGACGGCGGCGGCCACGGCGATCGCGCCGATCAGCAGGCCCTTGGTGTTCGGCCCGCGACCACGACCGCCGCCGCCGACCGGCGCGTGCCGGGTGGTGGGCGGGCCGCCGGGGACCGTCTCGGGCGCCGCGTAGTGCGCGTTCGGCTGGCCGTAGGCCCCCTGCTGAGGTACCTGGCCGTACGGCGCGGTCGGGGCGGCCTGCTGGCCGTACTGCGCGGTCGGAGCCTGCTGGCCGTAACCGGCCTGCGGCTGTCCGTACTGGCGCTCACCGACTGGCCGCACCCGGTTGACCGAGCCCGGGTAGCCGTAGCCGCCACCTCCGCTGGGCGGGGTGGCGCCGTTGGCCTGACCGTCGGCGTAGAGGTAGCCGAACGGGTCGTCGTCCTCGGGCGTGCTCGCGCCGTTGTTGCCGGGCGTCATCCCCACGTACTCCTCAACAGGTGCGGTACAGATGCGGTTCACGAAAGGAAGGGCGTAAATGACGAGACTACCCGCTCCCAGGGGGCCAAACAGGTGAGCTTCACCGCATCAACCCACTGACCTGCGACTTATCCGGCGACTTATCCGGCACGTCGATGCTGTTTGGGACGAGACCGTTTCTCGACGTACATCCGTTCGTCAGCGGATTTCAAGACCTCGTCCGCCGTCATGCCGCAGTGCGCCCACCCGATGCCGAAGCTGGCGCCCACCCGGACGGCCCGGCCGTCCACGCGGATCGGCGGGATGATCGCGTTCCGCAGCCGTACGGCGAGGTCCGCGGCGTCCGCCCGGCCGAGCCCGTCGGCGAGCACCACGAACTCGTCGCCGCCGAGCCTGGCCACTGTATCGCCGTCCCGGACCACGTTGGTCAGGCGTCTGGCGACCTCGATGAGCACGGCGTCGCCCGCGTTGTGCCCGAACCGGTCGTTGATCGACTTGAAGCCGTCGAGGTCGCAGAAGAGCACCGCGAGCCCCTTGGCGCCGTCGTCCGTCTCGCCCTCGGGCGCGATGGTGTGCACATGGTGGTCGAAGGCGTCGTACGCGTCGAAGCCCGGCCCGAGGTCGAAGCCGTGCCCGCTTCCGTTGATCCCGTTACTCCCGCCGCTTCCGCTGCTCCCGTCGCCGCCGAGGTGTCCGTCGTAGGCGCCGTGCTCGGCCGCCTGGTCGGCGTACGGACCGTGCCCGTACGCAGCGTCCAACGACTCGACCGCGCCCGGCTGGAGGGCCCCCGGGCGCCGGCAGAGGCGCGAGCTGAGGCGGGAGCGCAGCTCGGCCGAGTTCGGCAGGCCGGTGAGGGAGTCGTGCGAGGCGCGGTGGGCGAGCTGGAGCTCGCGGCGCTTGCGTTCCTCTATGTCCTCGACGTGCGTGAGCAGGAAGCGGGGGCCGTCGGCGGCGTCCGCGACCACGGAGTTGCGCAGGCTGACCCAGACGTACGTGCCGTCGCGGCGACCGAGTCTGAGCTCGGCCCGCCCGCCCTCGGCGGACGTCCTGAGCAGCGTGCCGATGTCGTCGGGGTGGACGAGGTCGGAGAAGGAGTAGCGGCGCATCGCGGAGGCGGGGCGGCCCAGCAGGCGGCACAGGGCGTCGTTCGTGCGCAGGATGCGGCCGTGCTGGTCGCCGCCCATCTCGGCGATGGCCATGCCGGACGGGGCGTATTCGAAGGCCTGACGGAAGCTCTCCTCGCTGGCGCGCAGGGCCTGTTGCTCGCGCTCCAGCCGGACCAGCGCGCGCTGCATATTGGCACGTAGACGCGCGTTGCTGATGGCGATGGCGGCCTGGAAGGCGTACATCTGGAGCGCTTCACGCCCCCACGCGCCGGGGTGCCGCCCGTTGCGCGGCCGGTCCACGGACAGGACGCCGATCAGCTCGCCGCAGCTGCCGCCCGAGATACTCGGGGTGTACATGGGCGCGAAGAGGCGGTCGGAGGGGTGCCACTCGTCCTCGAAGCGGGGGGCGGGTCCGTCGGTGTACCACTGCGGTACGTCGTCGTCGTCGAGGACCCAGCCCTCGGTGTGCGGTATGAACCTGAGGTCGCCCCAGGCCTCGCCCATGTTCAGCCGGCGGTCCCAGGAGGTGCGGGAGCCGACGCGGCCGGTGATCAGCGCTTCGGCGGCGGAGTTGCCGGCGAGCGCGGCGACCACGAGGTCACCGTCGGGGCGTACGAGATTGACACACGCCAGCTCGTAGCCGAGGCCCGTGACCACGCCGTCGGCGACGGTCTGCAGCGTGTCCGCCAGGCTCCGCGCGGTGTTCATGTCCGCCATCACCTGATGCAGTTGCCGCAGGGTCGCAAGACGGACATAAGGCTCCGACTCGGTCTCCATTCGCCCTCCCCTCGAGACCTCGCAGCAACTCCAGGGTTGTCTTCGGCGTACCTGGTTCGTACCTGCTTCTCTTACGGTTCTCTTGCGCCTACCAGTTGGTAGCTTCGTGCATAGCTTCCCCGCCACTGAATCACAGCGCGCTGCCCACTCGGTACACAGGGTCAACAAAATATGGCTCCTGTGACTCAAGTCACAGGCGAAGATGAGCAATTGAGTGAGGTTTCTGTATTCCCCCGTGTGTTTACTGAACGCTTATTTAGACACTGTGCGGACACTGTGAGCAATTGTGTCCGTCGAATGGGCACGGCACTGTCCGCCCTCGGACCTAGGACCCGGCTCGGGCCGAGGTCCGATGTGACTCGCCAGGGCCGGAGACTAGCGTTTCGGCGTGCTGAAGACTCCCCCTGCCGCTCCACCCGCCCCCTCCGTGCATGCTGAGGGGGTGAGCAACGACGAGTTCCGCGCCGCCATGACCCGACTGGCAGCGGGCGTGGTCCTGGTGACCGCGCACGAGCCCGCGCTGGACCCGGAAGGCCCGGGCGGCGAGGACGTCGGCATGACGGCGACGGCCTTCATGTCCGTCTCCCTGGACCCGCCGCTGGTCCTCGTCAGCCTGCGCGAGGGCTCCCGCATGGACGACCTGCTCGACGAACAGCCCCTGTGGGCCGTCTCCGTGCTCTCCGAGAGCCAGCGCCACATCGCGGGCCGCTTCGCCATGAAGGGCCGCATCAGCGACCGCCTGCTCTTCGAGGACATCCCGTACGTCCGCGGCGAGGCGGCCGGGGCGCTCCTGGTCGGCGGCGCCCTGGCGACCCTGGAGTGCCGCACCGAGCAGCGGGTGAGCGCCGGCGACCACACCCTCGTCATCGGCCGCGTCCTGACGGCGGCGGTGCCGAGCGCGGACGGCGGACCGCTGCTGCACTTCAAGGGCAGGTACCGGCAGTTGGGCTGACGCCCGCGCTCGCCCGTTCTTACGCACCCTGCTTGTTACGCACCCTGCTTGTTGCGCACCTCGCTTCCTGCGCGCCCTGTTCTTACGCGTCGAGAACGGTGACGTCGAGCCCGGCCAGCCGCTCCGGGTCGTTGACGATGTCGATCACGACGATCCTGCCGCGTACGACTGTGAAGGCGAGGACACTGACGGGACGTCCGTCCGTGACCACGACCACACCCGCGGCGCCGTTGACGAGGGCGGGCCGCGCGATCCGGGCGAGGTGCGCGAAGCCGCTCGCCCCCGAGGCCACAGCGCTCGCACCGGCCGTCACCCCGCCCTCGGACCGCGCCACCACATCCGGGTCGAGTACGGCGACGAGCGCGTCGAAGTCCCCGTCGCGCGCCGCCGCGAGGAACGCGTCCACGACCTCCCGCTGCTGCGCCAGGTCCCGATCGGGCGCGGGCGCCCCGCCCCGGACCCGGCGCCGGGCCCGGCTGGCGAGCTGCCGGGACGCCGCCGGGGTACGGCCCACGATGGGTGCGATCTCCTCGAAGGGCACCGCGAACAGGTCGTGGAGCACGAAGGCGAGCCGCTCGGCGGGCGTCAGCGTCTCCAGTACGACCAACAGGGCGAGGCCCACCGAGTCGGCGAGCAGCGCCTCCTGTTCGGGGTCGATGCCGGAGACGGGGCTGAGCACCGGCTCCGTCATCCGTACGCCGGGCCGCTCCTCCAGGGGAGGCAGGGGCTCCTCGCCACGGGTCCTGCGGGAGCGCAGCATGTCGAGACAGACCCGGCCGACGACGGTCGTCAGCCAGCCGCCGAGGTTGTCGACCCGGTCGGCGTCGACGCGGCCGAGTTTGAACCAGGCCTCCTGGACGGCGTCGTCGGCCTCCGCGAGCGAGCCGAGCATGCGATAGGCGACGGCGCGGAGGTGACCGCGGTGGGATTCGAATCGCGCGGCGAGGAATTCGTTCGCGCCCGCGCCCGTATCCGCGCCCGCGTCCGTGTCCGCGCGGTCGTTCCCGTTCTCTTTCAGAAATTCGCTGTCGCTCATACGTCACATCTCCTGGTCGCCGCCGCGGTCCGTCATGGCATTGACGGACCCCGGCCGTTGGATGTGACGTCACGTCTCCGGTACGGCGCTCAGTCGCAGCCGGACGCCGTCCCCGGCTCGCTCCACCTCGACCTCGTTCACGGAGTCGTCCTCGAAGCGCAGGGTGAAGTACGGACTGGCCTCGATCAGGAACTGCATGTCCTCGCGCGCGCCGCTGTCCAGCGGCGCGGAGACCACGGCGTCCCACACCCGGGTGCCGGGCACCGCGGCCGGCCGGAGCCGGACGGGGATCCGCGCCAGGCAGGTCGATCGATTGGCCCACCACTCCAGGTGCGCCCGGTCCTCATATCCGTCCATTCCATGAGATTAGCCATAAGTCGGGCACCTAGCCCCAGTCGTGGCCGGAGCGCCCCCGCTTGGTGTCGGAGCGCTGCTTCTTCTCGCGCAGCCGCCGCTCGTTGATCCCCCGGGGGATACGGGTGGCCCGGCGGGGCTTGGGCGGCGGCGCGCTGGCCTCGGCGAGCAGGGAGGCGAGCCGTACGGCCGCGGTCTCCCGGTTGCGCCACTGCGACCGGTGCTCGGACGCGCGGACGCTGATGACGCCGTCGACGAGCCGTCCGGCGAGCCTGGCGAGGGCGCGCTCCTTCCAGACCGGGGGCAGCGCCTCGGTCCTGGCGAGGTCGAACCGCAGCTCGACCTGCGAGTCACTGGTGTTGACGTGCTGGCCACCGGGCCCGCTGGAGCGGGAGAAACGCCACATGAGCTCGGCCTCGGGAAGGGAGACGGAGCCGCGGATGACGTAAGGACCGGACATGGGGTCCATGGTCGCGCGGATGTCCGGTCCACGTCACCCTCTTTTCCGCCGCGAAGGTAAAGAAAGTAAAGAGAGCAGGAACCTTCGGTACCCCTCTTGGCGTTCTTAGGGGTAGTTGTAGCTTCGTGCCCGTACGAAGCCCATACGTACGGGCACAGCGCACGTACGCACCGAGGGAAGGGACTCCCAACAATGGCTGTAAGCCTGTCCAAGGGTGGCAACGTCTCGCTCACCAAGGAGGCTCCGGGCCTGACCGCCGTCACCGTGGGCCTCGGCTGGGACGTCCGCACCACCACGGGTACCGACTTCGACCTCGACGCCTCGGCCATCGCGGTCAACCAGCAGGGCAAGGTCTACTCGGACGCCCACTTCGTCTTCTTCAACAACAAGCAGACCCCGGACCAGACCATCGTCCACACGGGCGACAACCGCACGGGCGAGGGCGCGGGCGACGACGAGGCGATCAACGTCAACCTGGCGGGCCTCCCCGCCGACATCGACAAGATCGTCTTCCCGGTCTCCATCTACGACGCGGAGAACCGCTCGCAGAACTTCGGCCAGGTCCGCAACGCCTACATCCGCATCATCAACCAGGCCGGCGGCACCGAGATCGCCCGCTACGACCTGAGCGAGGACGCCGCCACCGAGACCGCCATGGTCTTCGGCGAGCTCTACCGCAACGGCGCGGAGTGGAAGTTCCGCGCGGTCGGCCAGGGCTACGCGTCGGGCCTGGTGGGCATCGCCCAGGACTTCGGCGTCAGCGTCTGAGTCGCCCAAGGCGAGCGAAGGAGCCCCCGGCCCGGGGAATCGGGCCGGGGGCTCCTCGCGTCTCCCGCCTCTCTCCCCGCGTAGGGATTACCCCACGCCCCGCCCAAGTTACTGAAATCTTCAAGCACTGAGCTCTAGGCTCCCCGTGTCCCCACTCACCCCCCACGGGAAACGGAGCCCTCCATGGCTGACTCATCGGACGAGCACTGTACGAGTGACAGCGCTCCACCCACCGTTCTGATGGACAACCAGGCGCTCGACGACTTCCTCACCGCCGCGGTCACCGAGTACCAGCTCATCACCCCCCAAACCCCCCTCCCCTGCTTCGCCCTCCTCCTGGGCAACGCCGACCGGGGCACCCTCCACGTCGAACGCGTCGCCTTCGGCCGCAACGCGCGCACCTCGGACCCGGCGGCCCGCCGCGAGTTCAGCGAAACGATCGTGCCCCGCTTCGGACCGGCCTACGAGAACGAGCACCGCGCATGGTGGATCGACTCCCGCGACCTGCTCAAGGCCTCCAAGGAAGCCGATGCCCTGGGCCTGGACCTCCTGGGCTCCATCCACATGCACCCCGACTGGCACCGCATAGGCCCGCCGCGGGAACGCGGATTCGTCCTCAGTGAGCGCCCCACCCCCATGGACTGCCACGTCTTCGGCCACACGGCCTGGCCGATCAACATCATCTGCTACCTGGAGCGCCGGGCCGACGCCTTCTACCACGCACTGGCGGCCTGGGCCCCACCACCGGCCGAACTCCCCGGCAGCGACTGCGCCGAACTCCCTCTGCGCGTCCGCATGACCACCGCGGTAGGTGTCTGACGTCATGACGACCGCCGAAACGCACTCGATCCACGCCCTGTGGGAAACGATGGCCCGCGCCTGGGCATCGGCCGACGCCGCGCTCTTCGCCTCGAACTTCTCCCCGGACTGCGACTTCACCTCCGTACGCGGGGACAAGCCGCCGGGACGCGCGGGCGTCGAGGCGGCCCACGACCGCCTGTTCCGCACCCTGTACGCGGCCACACGCCTGGACGCCCGGATCATCGCCATCCGCCGGCTGCGCCCCGACCTGGCGACGGTCGAGGCCGAGTCCACGGTCACCCGCACCACCGACGGCACGACCCTGGCCACGACACACGCCCTGGCCGTAGTCGAACAAACCGCCACCGGGGCCTGGCAGATCACGGCGTTCCACAACATGATCCCGGCCACCACCCCCAAGGAGACAAGCCCGGTGAAAGCCCCCGAGCCCGAGAAACCCCCCGTAACAACGACCGCGGCCACGCCCCGCGAGTCCCCGGCCCGCCCGAAACTCCGCCACTTGGCGATAGTCGCCCGGGACCCCGAAAAACTGGCCGCCTTCTACACCTCGGTCTTCTCGATGGAACTCTTCCACCGAGACCCCGACGGCAGCTGCTTCCTCTCCGACGGTTACCTCTCCCTCGCCCTCATCAAGCACCAACTCGACGGCGACACCCCGGTCGGCATGAACCACTTCGGCTTCCACATAGCCGACACGGAGGCAACCACGGCGGCCCTCGTGGCCCAGGGCGTGGACAAGCCCGCGGAACGCTTCACCAACCGCCCCTTCGCCGAATACCGGGCCATGGACCCCGAGGGCAACTGGTTCGACCTGTCAGAACACGGCTTCGGCGGCCCCAGGCCCCCGACTGCCTCCGACGAGGCCTGACCGCCCCTTCACCCGCAGCCCGTGCCCGGTGCGATGTCCCGGGCACGGGCTGTGCCGCGGCACGCACCCGCGCCCATGGACAGCACCATCACGCAGCTGACTCCTCCGCCCACCTCTCCAGAAGCCTCCTCGCTCCGTCCCCCTCGACCGCGCACTCGGAGAAGCACTCGAAGAGCCGCCGGTAATGGGCGACATCCTGCGGCTCCCTCAGAACAACTCGGCCGGTGAACACTTCCAAGGTCACCACGTCGGCGTCGTAGACCGTGAAGGTGTTGAAGGGAACTTCGGGGATCCGAGCCTTCAGAGGGAGCACCCCAATGGCCACGTTGGAACGCAGGGACAGGGACACGAGGTGCTCCAACTGCCCTGCCACGAGGGGGCCGTCGCCCAACTTCCACCGAAGGGCGGATTCGGTCAGCACAAACTCGAACCGCTTGTCCCGCTCCTCAAGGACGGCCTGGCGCGCCAACTTCAACGCCATGACACTGGTCACGTCCCCGGCTGCGGACGCCGACGTCCTGGTCATTACGTGTCGCATGTACTCAGGCGTCTGGATCAACCCGGTAGGGATCGCGGGCAGGAAGTAGCGCAGGTGGTGCGCGTCGCGCTCCCAGGCTGCGAGTTCACCCTGGACACCGTCTCCCCCTGGTGTCGGCTCCAGCTTCATTCTCGCCCCTCGCCTGTCAAAGGACGGCTGAGGACATCAAGCTCGTTCTCGATCAGGCTCCTCGCCCCCTGTCCGTAGACCGCCGACCGTTCGTACCAAGTGAACGCCTTTTCATAGACAGCGAGTTCCCCCTTGTTCGTAATGGTGAGGCCCGCCGAAAGCGTCTCGACCTCGACCCGCGCCCCGTCGAAAATCGAGAACGCATTTTCCGGGAACAGGTCGAGTTCAGCTCGTACTGGAATGATGCCGAGCCTGAGTCCCGGCAGTTCGAGGGCGCAGAGCAGATGAAGCAGCTGGCCTCGCATGATGTCCGCACCGCCGAGGTTCGTCCGCAGCGCCTGCTCGCCAAGCAAGGTGTGGTACCTGCGACCGTCCTGGCCGATGAACCGGGCACGAGCCGTCCGCCGTGTCACTCCGGCCTCGACATCGTCGGGGATCTCATGGAAGGCGACGACCCGCTGGAGCACCGCACGGGCGTAGTCCGCGGTCTGGAGGTCTCCCCACACAATCCGGGCAATAGTGGCGTGAGACCCTGGTGGAGCGGGCGAGTTCCAGGAACTCGTCCTGCACTGGGCCAGTCCCCGCGCGGAGGTGCTTGTCCCATGTGTAGCGCTCTCGCTCGGGCTTCGTCATGCGTGAAGACTCCTCGTTCTGTCTCGTAGACGGGCATCAGGGCGTACGCCGGCACTCCTCCTGCGAAATGGCCCGCTCCCAAACCACTTCGAAGGCGCCGGTGCGGAGTTACTCAGCAGTTCCTCGAACGACGGTTCCTTCGTCACACTTCAATCTCCTCTGCGGAGAGGACACGGCAGATCAGGCACCGCGCGGTTCGGTGTGCAGGTGACCAGAGCCAGAGAGAGATACGAAGGACGTTCGAGATAGAAACCCAGAGACACATCGCCACCCCAACCAAGGTGCCCAGCGGCAGAGTTCACGAACTGCGCCAGACGGGTGGCGTCACGCTCCGCGTCGGAGTCGAATCTGGGCGCGTACTCGACCAGCCGTTCCCCGAGCCAAACCGCCGCCGCTGAACGCGCCCCGAGACACCGAGATCGGCCAGCGCTTCGCGAAGTGCTGTGGTCGCGTCAACTGCCCGACTGCGTGCTTCCCGCCATGTCTGCATGTCCATCAGTGCCCCGCCGCGTGATGCTCGCGCAGTTCCACGTTGCGGTCGGACACGCCGCTGTAGTCACCACTGGAGCGCGCGTTCTGTCTGGCGACGACGAAAGACAGACACTCGGTACAGCCCGGCACGGCGGAGGGCTCGGCCGGCGGCACGGCCAGGTGGTAGTCCTGCGGCTTCTGCGGCTTCATACGTGGCCTCCCCGACTGGTCCGCTCGATGCAATGACCGTAGGGAGAAGGGACGCTGCCGGCCCACGATGTTGCATGGGATTGCACGACAATCACCCGAGAGAGTCCATGGCCGCCGTGATCAGCGCGCGAGCGTTGGCACCGTAGACGGCCAAGTCGGCCAGTTCCGCGAACGTGTCGGCGTACGCACCCACCTCGCTGGGCTGAGTGATCGTGAGGTGGCCGGATACCAATTCGACATTGACCTGTTCTGTGTCGAAAATCCAGAACCCCTCTACCGGCATCCGGGAACGATCGGGCCCCGTGGGCACCACACCCAAGCTGACGTTGGGCAGTGAACCGATCGTGAGCAGGTGACCGAGTTGTCCGATCAGCGCGTCCGCCCCACAGAGTCCGTTGCGCAGGACCGACTCCTCAATCAGGAACGCGAATCGTCGATCTCCCTCGTACAGCACACGCTGACGCTCCATGCGGACGGCCACCGCTTCAGCCACGTCGTCCGCCTCAACCCTGCGGCGCTGAACAGCGCGCAACACCGCCTCGGTGTAGCCGTAAGTCTGGATCAGGCCCGGCACGAGCCACGACGAGTAGGAGCGGAAGCGATGTGTGCGCTCGAACAAAGGCAAGCGTGCTTCCTGTGCCTGCTTGAGCCCCGCGCGCTCCATCCGCCGCCAGCCAACCCACATGCCCTCAGCGGTCCGCAGCGAGGCAATCAGATCGGCCGCCTGATCCTCCGCCCCGCACGCTCGGCACCACGCCCGAATATCGTCCGCCGAGGGGGGCGTACGGGCGTTCATGATGCGAGACGACTTGGACGGATGCCAGCCGCAGCGCTCGGCGATATCACGCCCGGACAGCCCAGCATCCCGGCACAACTCCGCGAGTCGATCCGCTAGAGCTTGCCGGGCCCGCTGGGCGCTGGAAGACGGAGAGACAGCCATGACTGCGGCAGATCAGCGGGGCCGGTACTCCTCGTGAGGGATCGCACGCCGCCACACGGCCTCAAAGGCATCGGCGCATGGCTTCACGCGCTCTGGATCGTCCGTGTACTCCCGCCCGTCCACGTCCAACTGCCCATCACCGGTGAAGTGATGAAAGAGCGCCTGCGCGCCATCGAACACCCAGAAGTCCGTACCCGGCAGCGCAAGATCGGTCGCCCGCCTTCTTGGTAGCCACCGGACCAACTCACCCGCAGCGATGTTGGTGAACGTGCCGTCGTACTCGTATCGCGCGTAATCACTGATCGGCTCGGAGATGATGCGGGCGCGCCGGACCACGACACCGCGGGCGACCGCGTCGCGCACCGCGTCGTGCCAGCCACCCCACCACGAAGACCGGTCAGCGGGGTCAAGCCGCTTGCCCTGCTGCCACGCGATGAACTCGGGGTCATCCAGCATGTAACTGTCGCGCAACTCAAGGTGCACGGCTGAGCGTTGGGCCTTCGCCAGGGCGTTACGCGCTGGTGGTTGCACTTGCGGTCTCTCCCTTGTCATCGCCCGGGCGGGGGATGTACTTCAGCATGACCGCCGGGAGCCTGATGATCGTCTCGTGGTCCGGTACGTCCGTGGAGTGGCCGGGGATCGAACCGACCTCCTGGCACTCCTTCACCTCCTCCTCGGTCGCCTTGTACGACTGGATCAGGAGGTCTCCCGTCTCCTCGTGAAGCCAGATGGTCGGAGACTCGTCGGTCGGCGTGTTGGGGATGATGCCGAGGAACTTCAGGGTCATGGACGCTCCCGCTGTCGAGGTGGGTTGCACCGGCGTGCACGAGTCTCAGCGTCTCGGTTCGTCAGCGTCCAGGGAGCGAGTACGGCGCGTGGGAGCACGGCGGGCTCGACCGCTCACTGTCGCTCGGCTTTGAAATGACGTATCAGGGCCAGCAAACCTCTGGGGGCCAGGGCGAGTACGTCACCGGGCTCATCGCTCTCGCGGAGGAGGAGATGGGGTTCGCGGCGGGCGAGTTCGACACAGTTTTCGGCATTCACTCCCGAGAAGGACGACTTCTGCCACTGCGTGGACATTCCAGGACTCCTCACAGTTCTCTCGCGATCTGGTGGATGAGCTTCCGAGATTCCGGCTCGCTCAGCGAGACCTGCTCGGCGATGTCGAGCAGGCCGACGAACCTCTTGAGCTGAGCAGCCGCGGTGATGAGGAAGCCGCCCACAGGTCCATCCATCTGAACCGTGTCGAGCTGTGGCACGACTCCGCCCGCGTACAGCAGGGGATACGTCGCCTCAATGAACTCCTCGCAGGTGAACGGAATGACCCGAACCGTCACCGCCGGCCCCTCTGAGGCTTCGAGCAGGTACTCGAGCTGCCCCTTGGCAACCTTGCGCCCACCGAAGCGCATGCGCAGTGCCGCTTCGTGGACGATGGCCTGAAACGGAGGCGGCGCGTCCCGCTCGAAGATGTCCCGACGCTTCATCCGGAACTCCACCCGAACGTCCACCTCCTCGGCAGGCAGCGTCGGCGTGTAGCTGCGGTGGATCGCCCGCATGTAGTCCTCGGTCTGAAGGACGCCCGGCACGTTCATCGCCTGGACGCCACGCAAGTACGTTGCGTGGTGCTCCAGTTCGGCGATATTCAGAAAGCCGGGTGAGAGCATGCCCCGGTAGTCATCCCACCAGCCCTGGCCGCGCGACTCGCGGGCGATGGTGCACAGCGCCTCGATCAGATGCCGGTCATCGCATGCGTAGAACACGGCCAGCCGCCGGATCCGTTCCTCACTGATCCCGATGCGGCCCGCCTCTATGTGGCTGATCTTGGCCTGATCGGTAGAGAGCAGACCGGCAGCCTCACGGGCCGTCTTCCCTTCTTGGCGGCGGCGGTCTGTGTCGGGTCCACGGCGACGTACACCGGCAGGCCGTTCTTGGTGGTGGAGCGCGTGACGTCGTACTTCCCGATCGCCAGCGTCGCGACATAGCTCGCCATGGGTTCGGCGCTGTGCCAGGTGAAGGTCGTACGGCCGTCCGCGGTCGTCGTCCTGCTCTTCAGCTCGCCGTTGGAAACCGCCTCCAGGCCCTTCGGGACGGTGATGACGATGTCGTACGTCGCCTTGTCGGAGGGGTGGTGATTGCCGGGGAACCAGGCCATCGAGCCGGTGGGTTCGCCGAGGGCGAGGGCGCCGTCGGCGGTGCGCAGCCAGCCCTCCTCCGAGCCGTCCGGGTCGGTGAGCGTCTCGGGGGCGCCGGAGTAGCGGACCGTCGCGCGAAACGTCTCGCCCTTGTCGAGGTCGGTGTGCGGGCGCACGGTCAGTTCCTGGCCCGCGCGGTTCCAGCGGGCGCCCTTGCCCTCGACGGTGACACCTGCGACGTCCAGGCCCTTCAGGTCGAGATGGAAGGCGCTGAGGTTCTGGGTGGCCCGCGCGGTGATCTCCGCCGTCCCGTTCAAACGCTTGCCCCGCGGGTCGTAGGCGAGCGTCAGGGCGTAGTGCGTGACGTCGTACCCGCCGTTGCCCATCTTCGGGAAGTACGGGTCCCGCACCCCGGAGGCGCCGGGCCTGCCGTGCACGCCACCTCCGCCGCCGCACGCGGTGAGGGCGAGAGCGAGGGTGAGGGCGAGTGCGGGTGCGAGGGCCGGGGCAAAGGGGACGGCAACGGAAGATCGGGGCACACTCACGATCTTACGAGGCCGCACCCTCTTTGTCCGAGGCCATGACAACCCACCCCCCATTGCCTTCTTGATCGCCCCCCGTCGCCCGAACCGCGACACCTGCGTCCGTGCCCGTACCCGTGCCCGTGCCCGGGCCCGAAGCCTTGGCACGCGCCCGAAGCCGCACCTCCCGCCCCGAGACCAAGCCCCCTCCCCCGGGCCATGACACCATCACCTACGTGCTCGACATCGGCTACGCCCTCTCCAACCGCTTCCCCGACCCCCCGCAGACCGACTACCGCCGCGCGGACGTCCACGCGCTCCGGCACGACCTGTTCTGCGGCGATGTCTACCTCGCCGACACCAAGGCGGACCGGGAGCTGTCCACAGCCTGGGGATGGGTACCGGTGCTCGACTTCGCGTGGGCGCTGTGCGACATCGTGGAGCAGCTCGACCGGGACCCGCGCGGCAGCCGGGCCTCGCGCCCGCAGCACGCGGAGCTCGACTTCACCGAGTCGACCGACCGCATGCTCTTCGAGCGGCGCTTCGGCTGGGTGGACATCGAGGCCGACTGGATGCCGGGCGACGAGGAGCCGCTGACCTTCTCCCACTCCGAACTCCGCCGCGAGGCCCGCGACTTCCTGCACGACCTGATCGCCGACCTCACCGACCTCCACGACGACCTCGCCGAGAACCCGGCCATCTGGACCCTCCAGGCCCGCTTCCCCCGAGTGACCTGATCCCCCTCACCCTCGTCCGCGGGCCCCGTCCCTCACTCCTCCCCGGACCCGGATCCCCCGTCCACCCGCACCCCCAGCGCCGCCGCCAGCACCGGCGCCAGGTCCAGCAACTGGCTCGGGCTGATCACCGCCCCCGCCAGCCGGTCCACGCCCCGGGCGATGTCCAGTTCCGCCGCGCGGCGCAGGTCGACGTCCGTCAGGGTGGCCGCGGTGAGATCCGCGCCCTTCAGGACGCAGTCCACGAACTCCACCCGCTCGAGCCGGGCGCCCCCGAAGTCCGGCTCGACCAGCACACAGCCCTCGAAGACAACGTCCTTGAGTCGGGCCTTGCGCAGGTTCAGGTAGTCGATCTTGCCGCCGCGGATCAGGACTCGCTCCAGTACGGAACCGTGCAACTGCACCCCGCCCAGCCGGGCGTCGACCAGCTCGACATCGCGCAACGTCGACTCGGCGAGATCGGTGCCCACGCCCCGTATGCCCGTCAGGACCGAGTCCAGCACGCGCGCGTGGTGCAGCCGCGTCTCGTCCAGCGCACACCCCGTCAGAGCGCAGTCCATGAAGCGCGCGCCCCCGCCGTCCTGCCCGACGAAGTCGACCTCCAGGAACTCCAGCCCGTCATAGTCCCCGTCCGGCTCCAGCCCGAAGCCGTCGTACGGCTCCAGTGATGACAGCCTGACCTCCGGCCGCCGCGCCCCCTGGACCACTCCCTTTGCCCTGCCTGTTGCCCTGCCCGCCGCTTTCCGCACCATGCCCCCATCTTGCCCTCCCCCACCGACAACGCCCCCTGACCTGCCCGTTCACCTCCGGTGTCACATTCCCACCACCTCGGTCGGTCGTACGCAGAGCGTGACCAGCGACAGCCTCGCCACACCCTCGCGGCACCCTCGCAGCACCCTCGCGACAGCCTCCGGGAAGATGCGATTCGTGCCCATTCATGGTCTTCTGGGAAGGTGAGCGTCACCCGAACGGGTGAACCCGCAGGCACACCGACGGGCGCGGACTCCCACCGCTGGTGGGGTCTGGTGATCATCGCCCTCGCACAGCTGATGGTGGTCCTGGACGCAACCATCGTGAACATCGCGCTCCCCTCCGCACAGCGCGCGCTCGGCATGTCCGACGGCAACCGGCAGTGGGTCATCACCGCGTACACCCTGGCCTTCGGCGGCCTGCTCCTGCTGGGCGGCCGGATCGCCGACCTGGTCGGCCGAAGACGCACCTTCGTCTTCGGCCTCATCGGCTTCGCGGCCGCCTCCGCGATCGGCGGCGCGGCCACCACCTCCGCCATGCTCTACGGCGCCCGCGCCCTCCAGGGCGCCTTCGCCGCCCTCCTGGCGCCCTCCGCGCTCAGCCTGCTGACCACCACCTTCACCGACCCGAAGGAGCGCGGAAAGGCCTTCGGCGTCTACAGCGCCCTCGCGGGCAGCGGCTCGGCGATCGGATTCATCGTGGGCGGGCTGCTGACCGAGTACCTGAACTGGCGCTGGTGCCTGTACGTCAACATCCCCATAGCCGTCGTCGGGGTCTTCGGCGCGTTCGCGCTGCTGCCCGACCCCCCGGGCAACACCGGCGCCCGGCTCGACGTGCGCGGGACGCTGCTGGGCTGCGGCGGACTGGTCACGATCGTCTACGGGGTCAGCCAGGCGGAGTCGCGCGGCTGGACGGACCCGCTGGTGCTGGCCCTCCTCACGGGCGGAATCGTCCTGCTGACCACGTTCGTGTTCTGGCAGACGAGGGCCCCGAGCCCGCTGCTCCCCCTCCACATCGTCAAGGACCGCACGCGCGCGGGCTGTTTCCTGACGATGACCCTCGCCATCATCGGCATGTTCGGCATGTACCTGTTCATGACCTACTACCTGCAGGTCATCCTCGGGTACTCACCCGTGAAGACGGGCCTGGCCTTCCTGCCCCTGCCGGTCTCCATCGTCATCTGTACCACGCAGATCTCGGCGCGGCTGCTGCCCCACGTGGTGCCGCGCGTGCTGATGGTCCCCGGCGCGCTCCTCGCGACCTCCGGGATGCTGTTCTTCACCCAGCTCACGGTCCACTCCCACTACGCGGACCAACTGCTGCCCGGCCTGATCCTGATGGGCTTCGGCATGGGCCTGATCCTCATGCCGGTCTTCGCCACCGCCACCGCCGGGGTCGCCCCACAGGACTCGGGCGTGACCTCCGCGACCGTGAACACCTCGCAGCAGGTGGGCGGATCGATCGGTACGGCCCTGCTGAACACCATCGCCACCACCAGTGGTACGGCCTACATCGCCGCGCACCTGACCAACCCGGCCCAGCGGGCCCCGGTCGTCCGTGAGGGCCTCGTGCACGGCTACACGGTCGCCATCTGGTGGGCCTGCGGCATCATGCTCCTGGCCGGCCTGGTCGCGGGCCTCATGGTCACCACGAGGGTCCCCAGGCGCGCGCCCACACCGGCCCCCGCGCCGGAGTCAGTGCCCTGACCCCAGCTCCCGCAGCGCCCCGTCCGTCAGCCGGTACACCGTCCACTCGTCCTGCGGCCGCGCGCCGAGCGCCTCGTAGAACCTGATCGACGGCTCGTTCCAGTTCAGCACCGACCACTCGAGCCGCCCGTACCCGCGCTCGACGCAGATCCGCGCCAGCTCGGTGAGCAGCGCCTTGCCGTGCCCGCCACCGCGCACGTGCGGCCGTACGTACAAGTCCTCGAGATAGATCCCGTGCACGCCACGCCACGTCGAGAAGTTCAAGAACCACAGGGCGAACCCGACCGGCTCCCCCGCCGCCTCCGCGATGTGCGCGAACGCGGCCGGGTGCTCCCCGAACAGCGCCTCGCGCAACTGCTGCCGGGAGGCCCTCGCCTCGTCCGGCACCTTCTCGTACTCGGCCAGTTCACGGACCATCGCGTGGATGACGGGGATGTCGGCGGGGGTGGCTGGGCGAATCATGGCCGCAGTGTCACACATGCGTGCCGGGCACACGCGTGCCCCCGCCTGGGCCTGAGTAACCGTCGGTCCCAGCGCGGCACAGACGGCCAACGCCGCCCATAACGGTCAGTGACGTCCGGCCACCCGGTCCGCCACCTGCGCCAGACGCGACGACTGAGCACTGTGCGTGGCGAGTTCGCGGCGGTCGGCCGTGCGATAGGTGGCGTACATGCCCTGGACGCCGATCCAACGGAAGGGCTCCGGCTCCCACTTGCGGACCTTGTGGTTGACCCAGGGGAGAGCCGTCAGGTCGGTCGGGCCCGCCTGACCCGAGTCCTGCTGGATCAGGTCGCGCAGGGTGCGGGCGGCAAGGTTGGTGGTGGCGACGCCGGAGCCGACGTAACCGCCCGCCCAGCCGAGCCCCGTCGAGCGGTCCAGAGTCACCGTGGCGCACCAGTCGCGCGGTACACCAAGGACGCCCGACCAGGCATGCTCCACCCGGACCCCGGCCAACGACGGGAAGAAGCGGACGAGAATCTCGTACAAGGCCTCGATGGTCGCCTGCTGGGTACGGCCGTCGTTGTCGGTGCGCGAACCGAAGCGGTACGGGACGCCACGGCCGCCGAGCGCGATACGGCCGTCCGCGGTGCGCTGGGCGTACATGTACGCGTGCGCCATGTCGCCGAGCGTCTCGCCGCCCTCCCAGCCGATCGTCGCCCACTGCTCGGGAGTCAGCCGCTCAGTCGCGATCATGGAGGAGTTCATGGGCAGCCAGGTGCGCTTCTGACCCTTCAGGGAGGCCGTGAAGCCCTCCGTGCAGCGCAGCACATAGGGGGCACGGACAGTGCCGTACGGCGTCACCGCGCGCTTCGGACGGATCTCCGTGACCGGGGTCTTCTCGTGGATCGTGACACCGAGCGCCTCGACCGCCGCCGCCAGCCCCTTGACGAGCTTCACCGGGTGCAGACGTGCCCCGTGCGGGGTCCAGGCCGAGCCGACCGCGTCCGCGACCCGCACGCGCTCAACGGTTTCCCGGGCGCCGTACAGCTCGCGGTCCTTCTCACCGTACGACAGCTCATGCTCGTGGAAGGCCTTCAGACGGGCCAGCTGGGCCGGTGTGTACGCCACCTCCAGGACACCGCCCTGATGGACGTCCGCCTCGATGCCCTCCTCCGCGGCGACCCGGACGACCTCCTCGACCGTCTCGTTCATCGCCTTCTGAAGGCGGACCGCCGCCTCGTGGCCGTGCAGCTTGGCGTACCGGTCACGGCCCGCGACGCCGTTGTAGAGCCAGCCGCCGTTGCGCCCCGAGGCGCCGTAGCCACAGAACTTCTGCTCCAGGACGGTGACGCGCAGGAAGGGGGCCGCCTTCTTGAGGTAGTACGCGGTCCACAGGCCCGTGTAACCGCCGCCGACGATCACGACGTCGGCGGTCGCGTCGCCCTGCAGGGGCTCCCGGGGCTCGGGCAGACCGTCGTCCGCGTACCAGAAGGAGATGCCGCCGTTGACCGTGCCGCTTCCCGTACCGCTGCTGCTCATGGCCGGGACGTTAACCCCTGACAGCGGCCGCTGTCTCCTTCGGATTCCGTGCTTTTCCGCGGCCCCTGACCAGCGGATAGCAGGCCAGACCGATCAGCATCGAGGTGAAATGTCCAAGATCGGTGAAGGTACGGCCGGTCGCGAACGGAACCCCGTACACCGCGAACACGGCCACCACATACGGATACCTCCAGGGCGCCGCGACCCGGTACGTGAGCACGGCGATCACGCCCGCCAGCGCGTAACTCACCCCGATGTCCAAGGTGTCGACCGCCGAGTGCGGCACCATGTCGTGCCGGATCGCCCACAGCAGCGCGCCCTCGCTGATGAGCGTGGCCAGCACATGCGCCGCCACACACACCAGCAGCCAGCGCGCGGTGCCCAACCAACGCTCGGCCTGCGCGTGGAAGACCGTGTACAGGACGGCGTACGGCAGCCAGTCCCCGCTGTCGATCCACATCGCGCTGACGATCAGCGCCCGCACCGGATTGTTCGACAGCTCATGGATGTTCGTCGAGCGCTGCCGCAGGAAGTCCACCTCGAAATCCGGCGACATGTGGTGCACGGCCACCGTGGTCACGAAGAGAATCCCCAGCCAGACGTACGCACCCGGGGCGCCGCACACGTACGTCCACACCCTGTGGAGGCCCCGGTCGATTCGCATGAGCCGATTCACCCATGCCAGTAGTGTCCCGTAGGTGATCGACATTCCGGACGAGCTGGCCGCCTCGCAGACGAAGTTCAACGGAGAGGCCGGGCGGGCCTTCATCACCGGACTGCCGGATCTGGCGGCGGACTTCCTGAAGCGCTGGGAGCTGCGCGTCGACGGCCCGTCGATGTACGGCGTCTGCGCCCTGGTACTGCCGGTCGTCCGCGCCGACGGCATCCCGGCCGTCCTCAAACTCCGACTCCTCGACGAGGAGAGCGAGGGCGAGCCGATCGCCCTGCGCGTCTGGGACGGCGACGCAGCGGTACGTCTCCTCGAACACGACGCCGCCACCGGCACGATGCTCCTGGAACGCCTCGACCCGACCCGCATGCTCTCGCACCTCCCCGACACCCGCGAGGCCGTCCTGGTCATCGCCCGCCTGCTGGCCCGCCTGACCTCCGTACCAGCGCCGCGGGGCATGCGACGACTCGGCGACATCGCGGCGGCCATGCTCGACCAGGCCCCGTGGGCACTGGACCAAGTCCCGGACGCCACGACACGCCGCCTCCTCACCGACTGCGCGGCCGCCGTACGCGAAGTCGTCACCGAACCCGGCGACCGCCTCCTGCACTGGGACCTCCACTACGAGAACGTCCTCGCCGCGGACCGCGCCCCCTGGCTGGCCATCGACCCGAAACCGCTGGCCGGCGACCCCGGCTTCGACCTGTACCCCGCCCTCAACAACCGCTTCGACACGGACGAGATCCGCCGACGCTTCGACGCCATGACGGACCTGCTCGGACTGGACCGCGAACGGGCCCGCGCCTGGACCCTCGCCCGTGTCCTGCAGAACTCCCTCTGGGACATCAAGAACCGCCGCCCCCCGGAACCCCAGCAACTGGAGATCGCACGGAGGCTTCGCGGAGACCAGGGGTGAGCCGGCGGTGAGTGCGCGGTGAGCACACCCGAACACGCTCACCACCATGACGAACCCACAGAACACCACCCCGAAGAACACCGACATACTGGTCACCGGCGCCTCCGTCGCCGGCCCCGCACTCGCCCACTGGCCGCACCTCCACGGCCTCCAGGACCCGCGCGACCACCACACCCTGACAACCGGGGACGGCCTGTTCCCGTCATTGAGGGCGGCCCGTCCGCACGACTGAGGGCGGCGCGGATATTCCGCGCCGCCCTCAGTGACGTACTGCCGAGCCTCCTGTCGGATTCGAACCGACGACCTATCGCTTACAAGGCGATCGCTCTAAACCAACTGAGCTAAGGAGGCACCGCGCACAACAACGCCGCACGCGAAGGCGGCTCCACTCTACACAGAGCCCGTTTCCTCAAGCGACGAAGTTCGTGACTCACCTCGCCCCGAAAACTGTGTGTAACCATCCGCGCACCCGTTCGTTGATCGGTCTGACGTGCTGTTCCGAAGCTCGGATCGTCGGGGAGGGGTTCATGGGGGAGCCGGCGGAGAAGCCGCAAGCGGTGAGGGGCGAGGAGGCCAAACGCATCAAGCGCGAGGCCCTCGATCCGACCGATGAGCAGGCCGAGCCGCTGCGGCGGACGTTCGGTGCCTGCCGGTGGGTCTACAACGAGCTCGTGTGAGACCAGTCGGGCGTGGTTCATGAGGACCGTGCTCGTCGGGCAGTGGGCCGTGAAACAGGAAGCGCAACAGGTCAAAAGGCGTCCGCTCCGGCCTGTGCGGCACAGGCCAGAAGTGCAGTGCTCGACCCCTTCGAAAATTTTCCGCGAAGGTCACAGGGCCGCAGGTACTGACAGCCGAGTGAACGCCAGGTACCGTCCTGACCCAGTTCACTCGTGTGGACTACACCAACCACCTTCCTACAACGGATCGTCCGGCACGTTCCTGCCGGTAGAAGGGGGCCCATTCATCATGGCCACTGTCTCGTTCGACAAGGCGACCCGGATCTACCCGGGTTCCGAGAAGCCCGCCGTCGATGCTCTGGAGATCGACATCGAGGACGGCGAGTTCCTCGTCCTCGTCGGTCCCTCCGGTTGCGGCAAGTCCACCTCGCTCCGCATGCTCGCGGGGCTCGAGGACGTGAACGCCGGCGCCATCCGCATCGGTGACCGCGATGTCACGCACCTGCCGCCCAAGGACCGGGACATCGCCATGGTGTTCCAGAACTACGCGCTCTACCCGCACATGACGGTCGCCGACAACATGGGCTTCGCGCTCAAGATCGCCGGTGTACCGAAGGCCGAGATCCGCCAGAAGGTCGAGGACGCGGCGAAGATCCTCGACCTCACGGAGTACCTGGGCCGCAAGCCGAAGGCGCTCTCCGGCGGTCAGCGCCAGCGTGTCGCGATGGGTCGCGCCATCGTGCGTGAGCCCCAGGTCTTCCTCATGGACGAGCCGCTGTCGAACCTCGACGCCAAGCTCCGTGTCTCGACCCGTACGCAGATCGCCTCGCTGCAGCGCCGTCTCGGCATCACCACCGTGTACGTCACCCACGACCAGGTCGAGGCCATGACCATGGGCGACCGGGTGGCCGTGCTCAAGGACGGTCTGCTCCAGCAGGTCGACTCGCCGCGCAACATGTACGACCGCCCCGCGAACCTGTTCGTCGCCGGGTTCATCGGCTCCCCCGCCATGAACCTCGTCGAGGTCCCGATCACGGACGGCGGCGTGAAGTTCGGCAACTCCGTCGTGCCGGTGAACCGCGAGGCACTGAAGGCCGCCGCGGACAAGGGCGACCGCACCGTCACGGTCGGCGTCCGCCCGGAGCACTTCGACATCGTCGAGCACAACGGCGACGCCGCGAAGTCGCTGTCGAAGGACACCGAGGGCGCCCCGGCCGGCCTCGCCGTCTCGGTGAACGTCGTCGAGGAGCTCGGCGCCGACGGTTACGTCTACGGCAGCGCCAAGGTCGACGACAAGCTCACGGACCTGGTCGTCCGCGTCAGCGGCCGCGCGGTCCCGGACAAGGGCGCCACGCTGCACGTCGTGCCGCGTCCGGGCGAGACCCACGTGTTCTCGACCTCGACGGGCGAGCGGCTCTCCGACTGACGAGCGGCTCTCCGACCGGCGAGCGCCTCTGCGGTCGCGGCAACGGATCGAAACACCCGGGTTCAGCACCCCGTAGCGGGTGAATTCACCCAAGTTGACGAAGAGGGCCCCACAGCCTGCTGTGGGGCCCTCTTCGTTCTCGACAAATACCCCGGCAAGCCGGTCATTTCGATACGTGTACGTCAACCCGGCACCTTGAAGTAGCGGGTTCCCCATCCCTCAAACTGATTACTAAATGTCGCCAAATCATCACCCCGCGCTACCCTCACTCGCGTGAAGCACTCCACCACTAACCAACGGACCCGGCGTGGCCGTGGCCCCGCCCGCCGGATCGGTCGCACCCTCGCCCTCGTTCTGCCTGTTGTCCTGGTGCTCTCCGGGACCCTCGCGGTCACCCGAGTCAACTGGTCGGGGAACTCCTCGGACTCGGTGCTCACCGCCGCCTCCTCCTCGGACGTCTCCTCGCGTGCCGTGTCCCGCGCCCCGCAGGACGTGCTGCGCGACCGGCTCCTGCTGGAACTCCAGGAGAAGAACCCGGGTGACGCCCTCACCGACCTCCAGAAGGCGGTGAACGGCCGCCCGTCGCTCGCGAAGCACTGTGTGTCCATCGCCCGCGCCCTCGGCCGCGCCGCGGTCCGCGCGTACGGCCCGACGCGCGCCCAGGCGTTCGCGCGCCCGGTCTGCGACACGTCCTTCGCATCGGGGGTCGCGGCCACGCACCTCTGAGCCGTCACGTCCGCTCCTCAAGTAACAGCTGGCTAAGGGATCCGTTGCCGACGGAAGCCGCGAGCGGGGCGCGACGTACAGTTCGGGCATGACCGATCCGAACGCCGCGTCGCGCCCCGTTCAAGCCGTTGTCCTGGCCGGCGGCCAGGGCTCCCGGCTGCGTCCCTACACCGACGACCGGCCCAAGCCGATGGTCGAGATCCCCGGCACCGGGACCCCGATCATCGGCCACCAGTTGACCTGGCTCGCCGAGGAGGGCGTCACCGACGTCGTCGTCTCCTGCGGCCACCTCGCCGAGGTCCTCCAGAAGTGGCTGGCATCGGCCGACCTACCGGTCAACATCACGACGGTCGTCGAGACCGAGCCCCTCGGCCGCGGCGGCGGTCTCAAGTACGCCGCCGCGCACCTGCCCTACCCGGACCGGCCCTGGTACGCGACGAACGGCGACATCTGGACCCGTTTCTCGCTGCGCGACATGGCGGACTTCCACACCGAGCGCGACGCCGTCGCCACGCTCGCCCTCGCCCGTCCCCGTATCCCGTGGGGCGCCGTCAAGACGGACGGCTTCGGACGCGTCACGGACTTCATCGAGTCCCCGCCGACCACGTACGAGATCAACGCGGGCGTCTACGTCTTCTCCGCCGAGTTCGCCGACCTGCTCCCCGAGCGCGGCGACCACGAGCGCACCACGTTCCCGCACCTGGCCCGCGAACGCCGCCTGGGCGGCTTCCCGCTGCCGCAGGGCGCGTACTGGCGCGCCATCGACACCGCGAAGGACCTCACGGAGGCGGCAAAGGAGCTGGCCGCCCTGGGGCGCTGAGAGCCCGCCACAGAGCCTTGGACACGTCGATGGGGCCCCGCACACCTGATGTGTGCGGGGCCCCATCGACATAGCCGTCGTCGTACCCGTCGTACCAGGGGGAGGGCGTCGCCCCGTGAGGGATTACCCCAGGAGGCCGCCGACCAGCCGGTCCGAGCCGCCGGAGGTGCTGCCGCCGGAGCTCGAGCCGCCGGACGTACCGCCGCCCGCACCGCTGCCTCCGGAGCCGGCACTGGCGCCACTGGCGCCGCTGGACGACGGGCCCGCGCTGGTGCTCGGGGCCTGGTGCACCGGCGAGGACCGCTGGGGCGGGGCCTGGCCGCTGCCCTGGGTCTGACTGGGGCCACTGGTGACCGTGCCGCCCGTCTCACGGATGGCGGCGCCCGGCATGGTGGCCGCCCCCGACGGCGACGAGGAGCTGCCGCGGGTGTGCGTCTCGGCCGAGGCCGACGGGGTGGTGGCCTTGTGGTGGGGCGTGCCGGGCTCCTGGGGAAGCGGGGAGCCGGGCAGTTCGTTGCGCGGGGCCTCGCCCGGTCCGGGCACGACCACGCGGTCGGCGTCGCGGACGGCGCCGCCGAGGAGCGAGCCGACGAGCAGGGTGAACCCGACGACGACGGCCGAGACGAGCGCGCCGCGGCGCAGCACTCGGCGCCGCAGGTCCCAGATGTCGGCGCGCGGCCCGAGCGTGCGCCAGGCCTCGCTCGCGAGGCGTCCGTCGACGGAGTAGACGGGGGCGCCCGCGATGATCAGCGGGGACCAGGCGGCGAGGTAGATGATGTCCGGCGCGTCGTACGCGGGGACCGTCTTCCAGCTGACGGTGACGATGAGCGCGGCCGACAGCATCGCGCCCACGACCGCGGCGGCCCGCTGCCACAGCCCAAGCACCGTGAGGACGCCCACGACGACCTGGAGGAAGGCGATGACGAGCCCGGAGCCCACGGGGTGCTGGAGCGCGAACTGCCGCAGCGGCTCGGCGACTTCCCAGGGGTGCAGGGTGTTCAGCCACTTCACCATGGAGCCGCGCTCGCCGCCGTCGAAGTAGACGGGGTCGCAGAGCTTGCCCATGCCGGCGTAGACGGAGATGAACCCGAGGAAGATACGGAGCGGGAGAAGCACCACGCCGAGGTTCATCCGGCGGCCGGGGTAGTACGCGTGCCGGACGGGGTCGGCACCGTGCCGCCTGACCGGCTCGGCACCGGCCCCTTCGGGTTCCTCCCGCGCGAACTCCCGGCCCGTGTACCGCGGTTCGTCGTAGCCGCTGCCCACGCCGCGCATGTTCGGCAGCAGCAGGGTTCCCGCGGAGTCATGGTCATGGCCGCGCTGGCTGCCGACGAGGGGCGTCTCGGCCGTCTCGGCCGTCTCGACGGTCATGTCGCCTTCGTAGCCCGGGTGTTCGTATCCCCGGTTTTCGTAGCTGCGGTTTTCGTAGCCCCGCTGTTCGTATCCGCGCTGTTCGTAGCCTTGCGATTCGTAGCCCTGCGCTTCGTAGCCCTGCTGTTCGTAACCCTGCTGTCCGTAGTCCTGCTGTCCGTAGCCCTGCTGTCCGTCGTAGCGCGGGATGACCTGGGTGGCGCCGGCGTCGCCCGCCGGGCCCGCGGAGCCATGGCGCACGCTGGTGCTCCGCACGGCCTGCAGGAGGCGGTGGGCGCCGGTGTCGTCGGGGTCCGACTTCCCGCTCCAGACGACGGGCGCGCGGCGGCGGGCCCCGGCGGCCGGGCCGCCCGCTCTGCCTGCCGTACCGACGACGGGGATCCGCGCGCTGTCGCCCGTGGAGCTCGAGTGCCGTGCGACACGCGGTGCTGGGCTCCGCGTCGCGGCGCCCAGCTGCACGCGGAAGCTCGCATGATTGACGATGACCTGCGCCGGATCGCTCGGCACCTTCACCATGCTCAGCGCGGGAGCGTCGTCGAATCCCGACGAGCGGTCCCCCGTGGGTGTGCGGGGTGTTCTGGTGTCCACACTCATCTAACCGAGTGACGTGTGATTAGGACACTGCTTTGACCGCGCCGATCTGTCCGGACCGCGTCAAGGTCATCCCGATCATCCCGATCGCCCCACGGGGGTGGCTGCGCGGACGCCTTCAGACGCGTCGGCGCGCCGCCTCGTACAGCACAACTCCCGCCGCGACACCGGCGTTCAGCGACTCCGTGCCACCCGGCATCGGAATCCGCACCCGGAAGTCACAGGTTTCGCCGACGAGTCGGGACAGGCCCTTGCCCTCGCTGCCGACGACGATGACGACGGGGCCGCCGAGGGCCTCCAGATCACCGACCTCGACCTCGCCGTCCGCGGCGAGTCCGACCACGACGAGGCCGGCCTTCTTGTACGCCTCAAGGGCCCGCGTCAGGTTGGAGGCGCGCGCGACGGGCGTACGGGCGGCGGCACCGGCCGACGTCTTCCAGGCACCGGCGGTCATACCGGCCGCGCGCCGCTCGGGCACGACGACGCCGTGACCGCCGAAGGCCGAGACGGAACGGACGACGGCACCCAGGTTCCGGGGGTCGGTCACGCCGTCGAGGGCGACGATCAGCGGGTCCTGGCCCTCGTCGTACGCGGCGGCCGCGAGGTCCTCGGGGTGCGCGTACTCGTACGGCGGGACCTGGAGGACGAGGCCCTGGTGGTTGAGCCCGTTGGTCATGCGGTCGAGCTCGGGGCGCGGGGCCTCCATGAGGTGGATGCCGCCGCGCTCACCGGCGAGCTGGAGCGCCTCGCGCACCCGCTCGTCGTTGTCGATGAACTGCTGCACGTACAGCATCGACGCGGGCACGCCCTCGCGCAGCGCCTCCACGACCGAGTTGCGCCCGACGACCATCTCGGACGTGCCCTTGCCGCCGCGCCCGCGCGGGGCGGGACGGCGTGCGACCTGCTTCGCCTTGGCGCCCGCGATGCGGTTCTTCTTGTGCCCCTTGCGCATCTCGGCGGGCGGGGTGGGGCCCTTGCCTTCCAGGCCCCGGCGTCGCTGGCCGCCACTGCCGACCTGCGCGCCCTTCTTGCCGGACATGCGGCGGTTGTTAGCGGCCATGACCTACCTGTCTGTGTGAGGCGAGCGTACGTACGTACTTGAAGTGTCGTATATGCAGTGTGCCGCCCGGAGGCCCGGGCGGCACAATCGATCAAGGCCGAGGAGGCCCCGAGGGGCCCGCTCAGCGGGGGCCGAGCGTCCAGCGCGGTCCCTGCGGGCCGTCCTCGATGACCAGGCCGGACTGGTTGAGCTGGTCGCGGATGGCGTCCGCGGTGCCCCAGTCCTTGCGGGCGCGGGCGGCCTCGCGCTGGTCGAGGACCATCCGGACGAGGGTGTCGACGACGCCGTGCAGGTCTTCGCCGCGGTCGCCCTCACCGGCCCACTGCTCGTCGAGCGGGTCGAGCCCGAGGACACCGAGCATGGCCCGGACCTCGGCGAGGCGGGCGACGGCGGCTTCCTTGTCGTCGGCGGCCAGGGCGGAGTTCCCCTGCCGGACGGTCGTGTGCACGATGGCGAGCGCCTGCGGCACGCCCAGGTCGTCGTCCATGGCCTCGGCGAAGGCGAGCGGCACCTCGGCGGCGGGCTCGACAGCGCCCCCCGCCTTCTCGACCACGCGCTGCACGAAGCCCTCGATGCGCGCGAACGCCGACTCGGCCTCGCGCAGGGCCTCTTCGCTGTACTCGATCATCGAGCGGTAGTGCGGGGTGCCGAGGTAGTAGCGCAGCACGATGGGCCGCCACGTCTTGACCATCTCGGAGACGAGCACGGAGTTGCCCAGGGACTTGGACATCTTCTCGCCGCTCATGGTGACCCAGGCGTTGTGCACCCAGTACTTGGCGAACTCGTCACCGAAGGCCTTGGCCTGCGCGATCTCGTTCTCGTGGTGCGGGAAGATCAGGTCGAGCCCGCCGCCGTGGATGTCGAACGCGGGGCCCAGGTACTTGTGGGCCATGGCGGAGCACTCCAGATGCCAGCCGGGCCGGCCCCGTCCCCACGGCGTCTCCCAGCTCGGCTCGCCCGGCTTCGCGGCCTTCCACATGGCGAAGTCGCGCGGGTCCCGCTTGCCGGTCTCGCCGACGCCGGACGGCTGCTGGAGGTTGTCCAGCTCCTGGTTGGACAGCTGGAGGTACTCGGGGAAGGACCGCACGTCGAAGTAGACGTTGCCTTCCGCCTCGTACGCGTGCCCGCGCTCGATGAGCCCGCGCATCATCTCCACCATCTCGGTGATGTGCCCGGTGGCCCGCGGCTCGTAGGTGGGCGGCAGGCAACCGAGCACGGAGTAGCCGTCGTTGAACGCGCGCTCGTTCTCGTACCCGATCGCCCACCAAGGGCGGCCCTGGTCCGCCGACTTGGTGATGATCTTGTCGTCGATGTCGGTCACGTTGCGGATGAACGTGACGTCGTACCCGCGGTACTCGAACCAGCGGCGCATGATGTCGAAGTTGAGGCCCGAGCGGATGTGCCCGATGTGCGGTGCGGCCTGCACGGTGGCACCACACAGGTAGATCGAGACACAACCCGGCTTGAGCGGGGAGAAGTCACGGATCTGCCGGGCGCTGGTGTCGTACAGGCGAATGGTCACCACTCCAGGGTAGTGGGCCCCGGGGTGTGCCCCGCGACCTTCCCTCGCAAGGAGGACTTATTCGTGACATCTGTGGGCGGCGACCGCCCCTCAGAGGGTCTCCAACGCTTCCGACGCTCTTCCTGCGGTGGACTGCGGAGCGTCCGGCGGACATGGGGTTCCTCTCGTACGCCGCCGCGGTGACGACCGTACGAGCGTTGGAGACCCTCACGGGTGCCCGGTCCCGCACCGCCGGCGCCGTACCGGCCGGCGTCAGCCCGTGTGTGCCACCAGTGCCGTGGCGATCGCCATCAGGCCCTCGTCGCGGCCCGGGAAACCGAGGCCGTCCGTCGTCGCGCCGGAGACCGACACCGGTGCGCCGACCGCCTCGGAGAGGATCTTCTGCGCCTCGTCCCGTCGCTTCCCGATCTTCGGGCGGGGTCCCACGACCTGGACGGCGACATTGCCGATGGTGAAACCCGCCGCGCGGACGATCCGCGCGGCCTCCGTCAGCAGCGTGACCCCGGACGCGCCGGACCACTCGGGCCGGCCGGTCCCGAAGTGGGCGCCGAGGTCACCGAGGCCCGCCGCCGAGAACAACGCGTTGCAGGCGGCGTGCGCGACGACGTCCGCGTCGGAGTGCCCGGCAAGGCCCGGCCCCTCGCCCTCCCACAGCAGCCCGGCGCACCACAGCTCCCGCCCGTCTTCGAAGGCGTGGATATCGGTACCGATGCCGACCTGCGGCAGCACCACGGGTACACCGGATGTCTCAGAAGCCATCGTTCGCCCTCCTGCGCGCGAGGACCGCCTCCGCGAGGACGAGGTCCAAGGGACGCGTCACCTTGAACGCCTCCTCGTGCCCGGGCACGACCACGACCCGTGTGCCGAGCTGCTCGACCATGCTCGCGTCGTCGGTCACGTCGTCGGTGACGGTCTCGTGGGCACGTACGAGGGTGGCGCGGTCGAAACCCTGCGGGGTCTGCACGGCGCGCAGCCGCGCCCGCTCGGGCGTGGCGACGACGGGCTCGGGCGCCCCCGGCTCGCTCGCCGGCTCGACCTCCTTGACGGTGTCGGCGAGGGGCAGCGCCGGTACGACGGCGGGGGCGCCGTCGCGTACGGCCTCGATGACCGCGTCGACCGTGTCCACGGGTACGAGCGGGCGGGCCGCGTCGTGCACGAGGACGATGTCGATGCCCGGGGGCAGCGCGTCGAGGCCGTACTTCACGGACTCCTGACGGCTGTCCCCGCCGGGGACGACGAGGAAGTCGGTGCGGTCGGGCAGCGCGTGCGCGTCGAGCAGGGTCTTCACCTCGGCGGCACCGTCGGGCGGGGCCACGACGACGACCAGCGAGACGGCACGGGACGCGGCCATGGCGCGCACCGCGTGGATGAGCATGGGGGTGCCGTTCAGCGCGCGGAGCGCCTTGGGGGCGCCCGGACCGAGGCGCACGCCCCGGCCGGCGGCGGGAATCACGGCCGCCGTACGTGCCCCGGACGACGAAGGGCGCGAATCGTCAGACATCGGTTCCTGTCAGGTTTGTGTACTCGGGGTGCTTGGGTATGGCCTGGGGGTGCCCCCTGCTCGAGCTGAGCCGAGAGCCGGGGGAGTGCCGGGCGCGAGCCTTGACCGGACCCTTCCGTGACATCCGGTCGAGCAAGCTGCCCGGGCCCGGCACGCCAAGTATCGCCAAGTATCGGGGACGCGAGTTCCCGAAGGGGCGTAAGTACGGGGCGTGGGGCGTGGGCACGGGGGCGTGAGGACGAATTCACCGTTGGGGCGCGATTAAGAAATCGCTGTTGGGCCCTGAACAGGCCGTTGGATATGAACATGCCGCAGCGCCCGGCGACAACCATCGCCTCAAGCGACAGCAATTACGTCATCGGGCACCGCGGCATTTCATTGCGCAGCTGTGCGGGCTGGTGTGTACGTCAGGACGACTGCCGGGTGAGCGGCCACCGTCTGTACGACTGCCTGCGTCAGGACGCGAGAACCTCGTCGAGCAGGGCCTCGGCCTTGTCCTCGTTCGTGTTCTCCGCGAGGGCGAGCTCGCTCACCAGGATCTGCCGGGCCTTGGCGAGCATGCGCTTCTCACCGGCGGAGAGTCCACGCTCGCGCTCACGACGCCACAGGTCACGCACGACTTCCGCGACCTTGATGACGTCGCCGGAGGCGAGCTTCTCCAGATTTGCCTTGTAACGACGAGACCAGTTCGTGGGCTCCTCGGCGTACGGCGCGCGCAGCACCTCGAAGACCCGGTCCAGCCCGTCCTGACCGACCACATCACGCACGCCGACGAACTCCGCATTGTCCGCTGGCACACGCACCGTCAGGTCGCCCTGGGCGACCTTCAGCACCAAGTAGGTCTTGTCCACGCCTTTGATCTGGCGAGTTTCGATGGCCTCGATCAGCGCGGCCCCGTGATGGGGATAGACCACGGTGTCGCCAACCTTGAACGTCATGTGACAGGTACCCCTTCCGTGGCTATCCAGGGTAACACGGAAACCGCGTCTTCTGAATGGCGTTTTCGCAGGTCAGGGCATATCTCGGGGCTTGACAACCGCAACAGGAACGTGCTGCGAGGGGCGAGCGGAAGAGGGTATTCGCAGGTGGGAGCGGCTGTCCAGGGCAAGAGAAACGCGTACGTTACACACACCGCACGCTCTTGACCAGGGTCTGTACATCCCGGTTTGTCCGGCTCCAAGAGCTCGACTTCCGCTACTCCGTTCGATGGGCGGAGTCGGGTACGAGACGAATCCGGAATTGATCACGGCCCTCACTGATCTGCCGGTGATCAATTTTCTGGACCGCCATGGATTCCTTACCGGAAAATCTCAAGCGGATCTCGTTGCTGCTCTCGTCGCCACCCTCGTCACTACTCTTGCGACCACTTATGTGAATGGCGGACGAACACAAGCCCAAAACAGCTGATGGGGCGGCCCCGAACCACGCGACGGCCGGGGCGCACGAGCGGCCCGACGGGGCTCGAGGACCACAAGGGGCGGGTCGGGTGCGGCGGCGTGGGAACGGCTCGGTAACCTAAGGCCGCTGACAGACCCTTAGGGCGGCTTTACATGGGAGCCGCTCTGCTTCGCCCACGTTCAAGGAGTTGCCGCCGCCGTGAGCAGCAGCCTTCGACGCGGCGCCCTCGCCGCCGCCGCCATCGCGTTCTCGATCGCCTCGCTCGCCGCGTGCGGTGCCGGCAGCGACGCCCAGACGCTGGGGGTCAAGCCGGACAACGCGGCGACGACCGTCGGCGACATCAAGGTGCAGAACGCCCTCGTCATCACCCAGCCCGACGCGACGTCCACGGGCCCGGCGGTGATCTCCGCGACCGTGTTCAACAACGGTCGCACCCCCCAGACCCTCGACGCGGTCAAGGTCGGCGGTGACGGCACCGCCGAGATCACGCCCGCCACGGGCACGGGCACGGTGACCATCCCGGCCGGTGGCTCCATCATCCTGGGCGGCAAGGGCAACGCCTCCGCCGCCCTGACCGACCCCGGTGCGGTCGTCAAGGACGGCAACGCCCAGCCGGTCACCTTCACCTTCAGCAAGACCGGTGATGTGAACCTGCGCGCGTTCGTCGTCCCGGCCGAGAGCTACTTCACCAAGTGGGGCCCGAGCACCATCCCCGCGGCGCCCGGCGCCATGGCCACCGGTTCCCCGTCCGCCTCGAAGTCGCCGAAGTCCTCGAAGTCCTCGAAGTCCTCGAAATCGCCGAAGTCCTCGGCCTCGCCGTCCGGGTCCGCCTCGGGCTCGCCCGACAGCGCGGCGTCGTCGAGTGCGACGGCGACGGCCACGGCCAGCGCGAAGGCCTCGACGTCGGCCGGCCACTGATCCACCGCGCAGGTCCACCACGCACGAAGGGCGGTACCCCGAGGGGTGCCGCCCTTCGTCGTACTAATTCGCCGTACTAAGGAGTCGGTTTACGGCTCAAACTTGTAGCCGAGGCCACGCACCGTCACCAGGTACCTCGGGGCGCCGGGGTCCGGCTCGATCTTGGCGCGCAGGCGCTTGACGTGGACGTCCAGCGTCTTGGTGTCACCGACGTAGTCGGCACCCCACACCCGGTCGATGAGCTGCATCCGGGTGAGCACGCGGCCCGCGTTGCGCAGCAGCATCTCCAGGAGGTCGAACTCCTTCAGGGGGAGGTCGACCTTGGAGCCGGAGACGGTCACCACGTGGCGGTCGACGTCCATACGGACGGGACCCGCCTCGAGAGCGGCCGGAGTGACCTCCTCCGGCTCCCCGCGGCGGCGCAGGACGGCCCGGATACGGGCGACCAGCTCGCGGGAGGAGAAGGGCTTGGTGACGTAGTCGTCGGCTCCTATTTCCAGCCCGACGACCTTGTCGATCTCGCTGTCCTTGGCGGTGACCATGATCACCGGGACGTTGGAGCGGCCGCGCAGCTGGCGGCAGACCTCCGTACCGGGCAGCCCCGGCAGCATCAGGTCGAGGAGGACGAGGTCGGCGCCGTTGCGCTCGAACTCGTCGAGTCCGTCGGGCCCGGTGGTCGCGATGGCGACCTCGAAGCCCTCCTTGCGGAGCATGTACGACAGGGCGTCGGAGAAGGACTCCTCGTCCTCGACGACGAGCACACGGGTCACGGAAGGACCTCCGGAGCGGGAAGCGGTTCGTACGGGGATGTGACGGTGGTCGTCCCGTCGGGCTGCCCGTTCTCGTCCTCATCGTCGAGTCCGGGCATGTGGTGGTCGATCCCGCGGTCGCGGGCCGCAGCCGCCTCAGGCAGCCGCAGGGTGAACGTGGAGCCCTGACCCTCGGAGCTCCACACCGTGACCTCCCCGCCGTGCGAGGCGGCCACGTGTTTGACGATCGCGAGACCGAGACCCGTACCGCCGGTCTGGCGGGAACGGGCCGGGTCGACGCGGTAGAAGCGCTCGAAGACGCGCTCCCGGTCCTTTTCGGAGATGCCGATGCCCTGGTCGGTCACGGCGATCTCGATGAGGTCTCCGCCGGGCGCGGTCACCCTGCGCGCGGCTATACCCACCCGGGTGCGGGCGGGCGAGTAGTTGACGGCGTTCTCGACGAGGTTGCCGAGGGCGGCGGCCAGCTGGCCGCGGTTCCCCCAGATGCTGAGATCGGCGGTGCCGCCCGCCCGTCGCCCGCCACCACCCTGCTCGAGCCCTTCGGGCGCCCCGACATTCGCGGCCATGGTGATCTGCTTGGTGCCGGCCTGGTGGCGGCACCGGTCGACGGCCTCGGCGACCAGTTCGTCCACGCGGACGGGCTCGGCGTCCTCGAGAGGATCGTCGTTCTGCACCCTCGACAGGTCGATGAGCTCCTGGACGAGGTTGGTGAGCCGGGTGGCCTCTATCTGCATCCGCCCGGCGAAGCGCTCGACGGCCTCCGGATCGTCCGAGGCGTCCATGACCGCCTCGGAGAGCAGGGAGAGCGCGCCGACGGGGGTCTTCAGCTCGTGGCTGACGTTCGCGACGAAGTCGCGCCGTACGGCCTCGATGCGCCGCGCCTCGGTGAGATCCTCGACGAGGAGGAGCACGAGCCGGGAACCGAGCGGGGCGACGCGCGCGGAGACAGCCAGGGCCTCCCCCCGTCCGGTCCCCCTCCTCGGCAGATCCAGCTCGACCTGGCGTATCTCCCCGTCGCGGCGGGTGTCGCGGGCCATCTGCATCATCGGCTCGACGGCGAGTTTGCCGCCGCGCACCAGCCCGAGGGCGTACGCGGCGGAGCTGGCCTTGACGACGGCGTCGGCCTCGTCGAGGACGACGGCCGAGGACCGGAGCACGGACAGAACCGTGTCGACACCCGGCGGAAGCACCGGGTCCGTATGCAGCGATGTGCGGGTGGGGCGTTTCTGGTCGCGCTCGCTCCAGCGGAACGCCAGCATGGCGATGACACCGGTGAGCACTCCGGCGATCGCTGCCGCTGCGGCGACCGCCGCGTTCACGTCCATGCATCCAGGTTAGGCATGTCGTCACGCCAGGCCACAGCCATCGGAGTGCGACCTCGAACACTCGTCGCCCAGAGTTCACCTAGGAGCTAGGGTTGGTTCATTTGGGGTGACGGAAACGGACGCGTACGGGCCGGAACGTGGGGGCGTGGGGTTCACGGGGCTCGTCCGGAGATCCTTCCGGAGATCCTTCCGGCGGTCCGTCCGACGGTCAGGACAGCCTGGCCCCCGGACCCCGAGACTGACGTAAGAGAGGGACAACCAGATGCGTGACGCGTACCACGAGGAACTTGACTCGATCGGCGACGGCCTGGTCGAGATGGCCCGGCTCGTCGGGTCGGCGATCGGACGCGCCACGACGGCCATCCTCGACGCCGACCTGAAGCTGGCCGAGACCGTGATCGCGGCCGACCAGAAGGTCGACGACCTGCAGCACGACCTGGAGGCCCGCGCGATAGCCCTGCTGGCCCGCCAGCAGCCGGTGGCGACGGACCTCCGTATCGTCGTCACGTCGCTCCGTATGTCCGCGGACCTGGAGCGCTCCGGCGACCTGGCCCAGCACGTGGCGAAGCTGGCCCGGCTGCGCTTCCCGGAGCGCGCGATCCCGCACGATCTGCACGCCACGATCCTGGAGATGGGCCAGCTCGCGCAGCGCCTGATGGCGAAGGCGGCCGAGGTGATCATCACGAAGGATGTCGATCTGGCGCTCCAGCTGGAGCAGGACGACGACGAGATGGACCTGCTGCACCGCACGCTCTTCCAGCACCTGCTGGACGACCGCTGGAAGCACGGCATCGAGACGGCCGTCGACGTGACCCTGCTGGGCCGCTACTACGAGCGCTTCGCCGACCACGCGGTGTCGGTGGCCAAGCGTGTGGTGTACCTGGTGACGGGTGAGTACGCGGACGAGCTCCAGCCGGACATCCAGCCGGACATCCAGCCGGCGACGGGGATCGAGGGGGTCTGACCCCCGAGGGTCCGGCAGCTGCGGGTGGTGTCGCTCCTGCTGCGGGTGGTGTCGCTCCTGGGGTGACGTGTCGCTCCGGGAGCGCGCGCGAGCCTCAATGCGCCGTTGATGCGCCCAGCGGGGTGGGCATGCAATGGGTGAAGGCACCCAGCCTCGATGCCTCGCTGAGGCCTCATTGAGGGAGGACCCCATGGCCGATTCCCCCACGACGCCCGACCCGACCCTGGACCGCGACACCGATCAGCCCGCCGACATCAAAAGCCTCCCCCTGTTCGGCGCCTGCGGCTGCGGCTCCGGCTGTGGGTGCGGGTGCCAGTCCGGCAATCCGTGCCAGTGCGGCTGATCACGCACGTACGTCAGGAAGGGCCCCGTCACCACGGCGGGGCCCTTTCCGCGTTCGCCGCCACCGCCGTCTGGGCGCAGCATGGAGGGAAAGGGACGGAGCGGCAAAGCGCTCTCGAAAGGAGGTGCGCGGTCATGGCTCAGTACATGGACGTCCACCACGGGATGGCGGGCATCACGGCCGACCAGCTCATGGCGGTACACAAGGCCGACCTCGCCGTGGAGAAGGACGAGGGCGTGCACTTCGAACGGGCGTGGGCGGACCCGAAGTCCGGCACCGTCTACTGCCTCTCCGACGCCCCCTCGGCCGAAGCGGTGCAGCGCGTCCACGAACGCGCGGGCCACAAGGCGGACGAGATCCACCCCGTGCCCCTGTCGATCTGACACCTCCCCCGACCGACAGCCCCCTGCCCTACGAGGGCTCCGCGAGCAGGGGCTCGGACGCTGCCCGCGGGAGCCGGCCGGGGTTGTCGTGCCGTCGTGACCCGCTCAGTGGAGCGCCCCATCCCCATCCCCATCCCCATCCTCTGATCGTCGAGTTCGGCGAGGCATCCTTGCCCACGCAGCTTCGCCAACTCCGCGCTCACCGCATCGACGTCGCAGTGATCGGCGTGGGACCGGACCTGCCCGCCTACGAATTCGAGGGACTGCGCCGCGACCTGCTCCTCGGCGGCGGCCTTCTGCTGGCCGTCCCTGCCAACCACCGGTTCGCCGGCCGCGGAGCCATCCCGGTGACCGAGCTGAGGGACGAACCCTGGATCGTCGGCAAGGGCCTCCGCGACGACCCCCAGTTCGGCGCCTGGCCGACCCTCGACCACCCGCGGATCGCCTACGCCGCCCGCGGATGACCCACTCGCCTCGGCCTTGTCGCCACCGGTCTCGGCATCACCGCACTCCCCGAAGTAGCCGCGGCCGCGGTCCCCACCGGAGTCCGCATCGTCCAAGTCGACGACCCCGCCTGGCTCGGCCGAGCCATCGTCGCCGTCACGATCCGCGACCGCTCTCCCGAGGTGACAGCCACCGTGGGGCGCTGCGCCACGAGGCCGCACAGTTTCGTGTGGCGCCATGACGCCGCACCCGGCAAGGAAGATCCACGCTGTGATTCCGCTCTGCTCGACCACGGCCGACTCGGCCTGGATGCGGTCGGCCTCCTCTCCCAGTTCGTCCACGCGACGGCGAGCACCCAGCTCACGCTGCTCGAGGGGCCCAACCAGCGAGGGCATCACGACCTCACCGGGAGCCACAGCACGACATGCCACTACTCCCACGGAACCCCCGGCCCTGCGCCCGAGCAGCGAAACTCGAAGGCCCCGGCCACGTCCCGGTCCACTCTGACCTCGACGGGACCGACATCGGTCAGCGCTGTCCTGCCGTTGTTCTTCCCGGCCTGATCATGCTTCTCATAGCCGACGTGATCGGTGATCTCGCCTTCCAGGGCGGACTCCAGCACCCGCTTGGTCACCTGCTGCAACAGCCCCCGCCCTCACCGGTCAGTTGCAGGCCCTCACCGCGGGCCCGGTCAACCAGCATCGCGATCAACTGCTCGTCCTACGTGGCCGCACCGACCGACTCGACCACGGGCTCTTCCTCGATCGTCATCTCACTCACTTGGCGTCTCCGTGATCAACAGATCCGCCGTTGATCAGGCACTCCCGTCCGAATCACTCCTGATGGGAGTGAACGGTCTTGTGCAGCAGGCGTCCGTCCAGGACGGCAAGCATCTCCGTGCTGTAGTACGGGTCCTGCTGGCACATTGTCCGTAAAGCCGAGGCCAGTTCGTCGATGACATCTTCGCCCGTCACGCCGTACCACTCCTGGTAGGCGTGGTCGAGGCAGGTGCGCGTGCTGGGGAGATCCCGGCGCGCCGAAGAGGAGTGGAACCGGGCGGCGGTCAGCCACAGTCGGGCGGAGAGGGCGTGGTCCGCAGCGATACGGGCGACGACGGCGCGTACCTCGATCCAGTGCGTGGCCTCGGCGGACTTGGCGCCGTGGACGCGGACGGCCTTGTTCTCCAGCTTTCTTATGGTGGCCTCGACCACCGTGAAGCGTCCCATATACGCTTCGCGCCACAGAAAGGCGTGGATGTCGTCACCGGGTATGTGGTTCAGGGCGAGGAGCGGATGCTGCGGGAAAGCGACGAGGCCACGTACCTCGCCTGTGGTGTCCGTGTCCGTTACCGGATCCGCGCGCCGGGCGTCCGCGACCACCACCGCGGTCACTCCCAGCATGATCATGAGCAGTCCCGGCCACGCTGTCGCGGCGGGCAGCTGGCCGAGCCACAGCCAGGCGATGAGTGCGGCCACGGGTGCCTCCAGCAGCAGCAATATGCTCACCGCCGTGGCCGGCGCCCGGCCGAGGACGAAATTGAGGGAGAACAGGCCGAGCAGCTGAGGAAAGATCAGCAGACCCAGCAGGGCGAGCCAGGTGCCACCGTTGAAGGCGAACAGAGGCGTTCCGGTGACGAGGCAGAGGATCAGCAGCTCCACCGTACACACTGAGGAGCACAGCACTGAGTACACCATCGTGCTGACATCGGGGCGGGCCTGTTCGCTGATCGCCGTGTAGCCGGCGAGTGCGATCGCGCCCGCGAGGGCGAGCGCGTCACCGACGACCGCTTCGATGCCCGCCCGCCCGTCCATACCGCTGGCGATGGCCGCGCCCGCCACGGAGATGCCGAGGCCGGCCCAGGTCGCGCGCGGCAGCCGGTGGCCCTGCAGCGTCGAGATGAGGGCCTGCCAGACGGGCTGGGTGGCGACCAGGGCGGTCGCCATGGCGACACTGGTCATCCGGGTGCTGGACATGAAGGTGGCGAAGTGCGCGGCCAGCGCCGTACCGGCGAGAGCGCCCAGGAGAGCACCTCGGCGTTGCTCCTTGCGCACGAGAAAGCGCTCGCCGCGGAAAACCTTCCTGAACTCGCGTCGGCGGATCAGGGCGACCACCGGTCCGAGGGTCAGGAGCCCCAGCGCGTTGCGGCCCAGCGCCAGCGCGAGCGCGGAGCCGGTGGCGAACGCGGTGAGCGGCGCGGTCGCGGAAAACGCGCCGACCGTCACCAGCACGGCGGTGATGGAAACGGCATCAAGCTTTGTGCGCATGGCGTGGGGGAACCTTCTTGCGATAAGGAGTTCATGGATGACCGTCAAAACCGATCAGCGAGGTCGAGGTCGGCGGCACAGTTCCGGCTAGTCCGGGCGCGGGCCCGCTTCTCCCGCGACCGTGCGCAGCAGTGGGCGGCTTGCCGCGCTCGCGCCGGCCAGGCCCGCGAAGCCCAGCGCCAGGCAGCCGACGAGGAGCGCGCTGCCACGGCCGTCGAACTGCGGGGCACCCCCTGCGAGCGTCAGCGGCGCCGCGCAGAACAGTCCCGTGAGCACCGCGCCGCCCGCGAGTACGGCGGCGGGCAATACCGACTCCGTACGCCTGGCCGCGTCCAGGACGCGTAGTGGGGTGCCCGCGAGGTGGAGCAAGCCGTACGTGCGTCGGCGGTCCAGGACGGACGAGGCGGCCGTGATGCCCGTCGAGGCGATGGCGATGGCGAAGCTCGCACCGAGCACGGCCAGCGTCACGAGGTGGAAGTCGCGGTCGAACTGCCGCGACTGCCAGTCGACATCGGGGCCCGTGACCGGGTACTGGCCGGGCACGAGGCCGCTGAGCACACCGCGCGCCGCGTCCAGTCGGCCCGGGTCCGTGACGGTCGCGGTGACCTGGCGCTCGCCACCTCCGCCCACGCCGCTGGCGACCCAGTCGTCGTTCGTGCCGACGGTGGCGTGGATGCCCGCGCGCTCCAGGCGTGCGGTGGCCTGCTGCCGCACGGCGGCGACGTGCTCCTTCGGCACGGACAGCGCGAGCTGGTCCGCGCTGCCCCACGGCGAGTCGCCGCCGAGGCTGAACAGCGCGAAGAAACCGGCCACGAAGGCCGCCAGTGTCAGCGCCGACACCGCACGCCACACGGACTTGGGATCGTCGAGCAGGCGGCGCCCCGCAAGGAGCGTCGCCGGTCGCCGCGCCGACCCGGCCACGAGAGTGCCGAGCAGGCCGACCACCCAGGGGCCGATGACGGACAGTGCGGCGAAGACGGCGGCGCAGCAGTACACCACCGCGTCGATGTCCATCGGCTTGCCCTTGGACAGTTGCCAGTAGCCGAGCAGTACGGCGACGAACAGCAGTGCGCGTACGGCGTTCATACGGGGAGTGCGCGAGCGGCGTACGACTCCGAGCGGGCCCACGACCACCTGCCGCAGTCCCGCCAGCGCGCTGGCCGCCACCATCAGCACCACGCCGGCGAGTACGGCAAGCAGGACTCCCGTACCGACCCAGAGGTCGGAGACGTACCAACTGCCGCCTGCCAAAGGAACCTTGGCCGCGAACGGCAGCAGAATCCCATAGCCCAGCGCGCCCGCGACGGCCCCTGCCGTACCGGTCAGCGTCGCCTCGGCCACCGCGATCCCCGCGATCCGGCCCGGCGCCGCACCCAGCAGCCGCAGCGTGGCCAGCCGTGTGTCGCGACGAGAGACGGACAGCCGGGCCGAAGAGGCGCCGAGCACGAGCAGCGGCACGATCAGCAGTACCGTGGCGATCTTCACCAGAGCCTGGTACTGCGCACCGAGGCCGTCCGCCGTGCGCTTCCCCGCGAAGTCCGCGACGGGTGTGGGCGTGACGATGTCCCCCGGGCGGCGCGGGTCGGTGCCGCGCTTCACCGTCATCGCCGGGTCATCGGCGCGGTGCCCGACGACGGCCACCTTCTCGCCGGGCCTGACCAGCGCGGCGCGGCCGAGCATGCCGGTGGTGGTGTTGTTGCTGCCGGGCAGCTTGCCGAGCGCAGGCGACGTCCATACCTCGCCCGGCTTCGGGAAGTGCGGCATGCCGGGAGGCGCGGGCGCCTCGCCGCTCCGGCCCGGCAACGCCGCGACATCGACGACGGTCACGGGCTCACCGCCGATGAAAGTAGTGCCCACCGCCTCGACTGCCACCGCGCGCGAGAGCCCGGCCTTGACGGGGGTACGCCAGTCGGCGTGCGCGGCGCGTGAGCCGAAGCCGAGGTTGGCGCCGACGCACAGGAGCAGCAGCGTGGTGCAGATCGCCGCTGCGGCGACGGACAGTCCGGCGCCGAGACGGCCATGCCTGCCGCCGCCGCGGAGCAGCCGCCAGGTCAGTGTCCAGGTGGTGCGGTCCAGGGTCCTCGCAGTCCTCATCGCACAACTCCGTCGGTCACGCCGGCCGTCACGCCGGTCCAGGCCGGGCCCGCGTCAGCCTCCGCGTCCCGTACGATCCGCCCGTCCCGCACCTGCACCGTACGGTCGCACCAGCGGGCCACCGTCCGGTCGTGGGTGACCACGACCAACGCCGTGTTCTGCGTCCTGGTGACTTCCGTCAGCATCCGGATCACGTCCTGCCCGGTGGCCTGGTCGAGCGCGCCCGTCGGCTCGTCGGCGAAGACGACCTGGGCGCCCGCGACCAACGCCCGTGCGAGTGCCACCCGTTGCGCCTGCCCGCCGGACAACTGACCGGGGCGGCTGTCCTCCTTGCCCTCCAGGCCCAGCGGCGCGAACCACTGGCGCGCGCGCCGCTCCGCCTCGCGGCGCGAGGTACCGCCGAGCATCAGCGGGAGCGCCACGTTCTCCACTGCCGGCAGTTCGGGCAGCAACTGCCCGAACTGGAAGACGAATCCGAAGCGGGTACGGCGCAGCTCGCTGCGGTCCGGCTCGCGCAACTGGTCGATGCGCTCGCCGTTCAGCAGCACTTGGCCGCTGTCCGGGCGCTCGATGTTCGCGAGGCAGTGCAGCAACGTCGACTTGCCGGACCCGGAGGGGCCCATCACGGCCAGCGACTCGCCCGCTCGCACGGCGATGTCCACGCCGTCGAGCGCGTGGGTGGATCCGAAGGACTTGGACAGTCCGATGCCGCTCAGCACGGGCGGCGAAGAGGTGTTGTTCATGTGGTCCAACATCCGCTTCCGGTAAGGCCCGTCACCTCGGCCGACCGACCGGTTCGGAGCCGCCGCGTCGTCCTTTCGGCCGAGGCCGTACGACGGGGGCCGCCCCTACGCTGCGAGATGTGTCAGACAGAGACGATCACACCCGGAATTCCCCGCTGCCCCACCGCACCGCCCTCACCGCACTGGGGGTGGTCATGGCGCTGTTGTGGGTGGTCGACGTGGCCGGCGTCGCGTCCGACGCCGGACTCGAAGGCGGCAACGCATGGTGGAGGCTGGCCCCGGGCCTCGTGGCGGCCGTCGCGCTGCTGCTGCCCGGCAGACGTCTCGCGCCGGCCTGGGGCGCGGGTGCCGCGGTGCTCGTCTCCTGGACGGTGACGCTGGCCCTCTTCACGTCCGTGAAGCCGTCGCTGATCGCCGACTGGGGCCTGCTGGAGACGCTGTGCCTGCTGCTCCTGCTGGTGCGCACCACGAGAGACACACCGCAGCCCTGGCTGGCCGCCACGCTGGGCACCGTACTCGCCTCCGCCGTGATCGCGGCACCGATGCGGATGCACGACGAGAGCGGCAACTCGGTCTTCTCCTTCCTCCTGATCTTCTTCACGGGCGGTGCCGTGGGCCTCGGCTCCTACCTCCGTAGCCTCGACGACCGCAGACGCCGCGCCGTCGCCGACACCCGCCAGAACGAACGCCTGGAACTCGCCCGTGAACTGCACGACTTCGTCGCCCACCACGTCACGGGCATCGTCGTCCAGGCCCAGGCAGCCCGTACGATCCGCGAGATCGCGCCCGAGCAGGTGGACCCGCTGCTGCGTGGCATCGAGCAGGCCGGGGGCGAGACCCTGCAGTCGATGCGCAAGCTGGTGCGCGTGCTGCGCGACGACACCACACGGGCGGTGCGGCCGGGGGAGCTGTACGCCGAACTGGGCGACCTGGTCGCCACGTTCTCCGAACGCGACCTCCCCGCCACCCTGCAGGTCGCGGCCGAGGCCCGGCAGGCGCGGCCGGCCCCCGAGGTGGAGACCTCCGTGCGGAACGTCGTGCGCGAGGCGCTGACGAACGTACGCCGCCACGCGCCGGGATCACCGTCCGTCTCCGTACGGGTCGCCCTGTCGGACGATGACGGCGATCACGGCGACAGCGGTGATCGCGCGGCTGCCCGGCGGCTTCGGGTCGAGGTGCACAACGCACCACCGCCCCGGCCGGCGGCGCCGAACGCCGAACCTCTCGGCGGGCGCGGCGGCCTCGGCCTCATCGGGCTGACCGAACGCGCCGAGGCGGTCGGCGGCACGCTCCACGCCAGCCGGGCCGAGGACGGCGGCTGGAGGCTGACGGCGGAGTTCCCACTGCGCGGCGCTGTGGCAGGATCCCCCGCATGACCAACGCTGGCGGATCAAGCGCGTCGGGCGCATCGGGCGGATCAGGCGGATCGTCGATCCGGGTCCTGATCGCCGACGACCAGGAAATGGTGCGCACGGGCTTCCGGTTGATCCTCCAGACACAGCCCGGTATCGAGGTCGTGGGCGAGGCGGCCGACGGCGCGGAGTGCGTGGACCTGGCCAGGAGGCTGCGCCCCGACGTGTGCCTGGTCGACATTCGGATGCCGAAACTCGACGGGCTGGAAGTGACCCGGCTGCTCGCGGGCCCGAAGGCCGTCGATCCGCTGCGCGTGGTGGTCGTGACCACCTTCGACCAGGACGACTATGTCTACGGGGCGTTGAGCAACGGTGCCTGCGGGTTCCTGTTGAAGGACGCGGGCCCCGGACTGCTGGTGGAGGCCGTCCGCGCGGCAGCGCGCGGCGACGCGCTGATCTCGCCGTCCGTGACCGTGCGGCTCCTGAAGCGGATCGGCGAACAGCGGCCCGCCTCCAGCGGCGAAGTGTCTTCCGGCCCGCTGACGGAACGGGAGTTGGATGTGGCCCGGCTGGTCGCCGACGGACGGACCAATCAGGAGATGTGCGCCGAGCTGTGCGTCTCGCTCTCCACCGTCAAGTCCCATCTGACGAACATCCAGGTCAAGTTGGGGCTGCGGAACCGCGTGGAGATCGCCGCCTGGGCATGGCGCTGCGGCGTGGTCGGCGACCGCTGAACCCGTCGCCGCACCACGCCGTCCGGTCTCCGACTCCCCCTACTTCGACAGCCCGTAGTCGAAGCTCACCCTGTCGCCGTTCACCCCGGTCACGGAGATCAGCATCGTCTTCGTCTCACCCTTGAAGACGGCGGTGCACTTCACGGTGTAGTCCATCTTCGCGTGCAGCCCGCTCGGGCAGGTCACGGACTGCGGGCCGTCCTGGACGAACGGGATGCCGTAGTTCTCCTTGGCCAGCTTCTCGACCACCGTGCGCGAAACCGTGTGATCAGCTCCGCCCGCGGTGGCGACCGACGAGTTGTCGAACACGTTCCACGCCGTCACCACGCCTCCCGCCAGCACGGCGGCCGCGGCCAGGGCTATGACGATGCGCTTCATGGGGTGCTCCTTCGATTCCCGCGACGGCCGGACCCTACCGGCTGTTCTCCTCAGAGCTTCCTCTCACGCCTACTCAGCCACCTCGGCACAACGGCCGGTAGTGACACCCGGGCCCCGGCCGAAAGGACGACGGCCGTTCGCTGCGACGCACCACGTTCCCACCGGATACACCGGATGCGGGTTCTGATCTTCCCCCGGGGGGCGCCGTGCTTGGTGAACGCGTCCAGCTGTGAGTCGAGTTCCTGGCCGAGGGTCGAGCAGCGGGCGTCCCCGTTGGTGAGAACGGGCCGCCCTTCCGGGTCCGCGCCGCCTGACGGTTGGGACCGAGGTCAGTCGCGGCCGTGACCGAACCGCGGGGCCGGGGCGCTCCATCCGTGTTCGAGGAGGTCGAAGGCGGCGTCGACGGCTCGTTCGGGGTCGTCGGCGCGCTGGGCGAGGGCGGAGGTCTCCAGGGCGAAGCGGGCCAGGGCGGCGCTGCGCGGGTCGTCGGGTGTGACGCCGAGGTCTTGGGCGATGGCGCGGGCGAGGGCGTCCTGGTGGCGCATCCACATGCGGTGGGCGTAGTCGCTGAGGGCCGGGGTGGTTTTCACCAAGTAGAGGAAGTCGGCGTAACGGGCGTCGGAGTCGGCCCGGATGCGGACACGCTTGACGTGCGCGCACAGGGCCTGGGGGATGGTCGTGCCGGGGGCGCGGTCGCGGACGGCGGTGACGAGGCCGGCTTCCTGGTCGGCCTCCTCGTCGAAGACGAGCGCCTCCTTGCTGGGGAAGTGCTTGAGAAGCGTGGTTGTGGACACGTCGGCGGCCTCGGCGATCTCGTGCAGGGTCACCGCGTCGTAGCCCCGTTCGATGAAGAGGTTCAGGGCGGCGTCGGCGAGCGCCTGGCGCGTGGCGGCCTTCTTGCGCTCGCGCCGTCCTCCAGGTGTCGTCATGCTCTCATCGTACACAAAGGTGTCCGATGAAAAAAGTTGTACCGTTGCACTTATTTGGTGGTTGTGCTTTCGTGGAGCGGCCGGACCGGTACCCGACCGTGCCAGCTCCTGCCCCGCACACTCCGACAAGGAGAATGACCATGAACCGCATCGCCGTCATCGGCGCCGGACCCGGCGGCCTGACCTGCGCCCGCATCCTCCAGCGCCATGGCATCGACGTCGCCGTCTATGACTCCGATGCCTCCGCGACCGCCCGCGACCAGGGCGGCACCCTCGACATGCACCCCGACACCGGACAGCACGCCCTGCGCACCGCGGGTCTGTGGGACGGCTTCACCGCCCTGGCCCGGCCCGAGGGCGAGCAGATGCGCCTGGTCGCCCGCGACGGCCGCGTCCTGTTCGACGCCGCTCCGCCCCAGGACGGCCAGGGCAACCCCGAGATCGACCGCGGGCAGCTCCGCGACCTCCTGCTCGGCTCCCTGGCCCCCGGCACCGTCCGATGGGGCCACAAGCTGGAGCGCGCCGAACCGCGCGGCGACGGCCGCCACCGCCTGCACTTCACCCACGGCCACAGCACCGAGACCGACCTCGTCGTCGGTGCAGACGGCGCCTGGTCCCGCGTGCGCCGCATGCTGACGGACGCGGTCCCGCTCTACACCGGCGTCACCTTCGTCGAGACCGGCCTGAACGACGCCAACACCCGCCACCCGTCACTGGCCGCCCTGACCGGCAACGGCACCATGATGGCCCTCGACAACAACCTCGGCTTCGCCGCCCAGCGCAACAGCGGCGGCCACATCCGCATCTACGTCGGCATGCGCACCCCCCAGGACTGGCACCAGCAGGCCGGCGTCGACCTCACCGACCCCGCCGCCGTCCGCGACGCCCTCCTGCACCGGTTCGCCGACTGGAGCCCCGCCCTGCGCGGCTTCATCACCGACACCGACACCGGCTACACCAACCGACCCCTGTTCGCCCTGCCCGTCCCCCACACCTGGGAACCCACCCCCGGCGTCACCCTGCTGGGCGACGCCGCCCACCTGATGTCCCCCTTCTCCGGCATGGGCGCCAACCTCGCCATGCGCGACGGCGCCGACCTCGCCCAGGCCCTCACCGAACACGCCACCGCCGACGACGCCGTCACCGCCTACGAGAAGATCCTCATCCCCCGCTCCGTCGAAGCGGCCGAGGGAGCCGCTGAAGGCATCGACGGCGCCTTCGCCCCCGACAGCGCCGAGCAGACCCTCGCCCACATGACCGCCCACCACTGACACCCGCCCCCGGAATCCGCCCGAACCCCCGCAACAGCGCCGACGGTGGGGCGATCGAGCGTCAGCGGGGCCACCGGCCCCTAGCCGCGCTCACCCCTCGCCGGCACGGGTTCGCCCCGGTGCCGACCGCCTGGGACAACGGACCTGCTGGGCCGTACGGGCCGGCCGGGCTCAGCCCTCATCGCCGTCGCGGGCCGGCTCGGCCGCGTCCGGGTCGCGCAGGGGCCGGTGTCCCCCGTCCCGGCCCGCCGGCGGCGAAGTTGAACTGGTAGCGGCCCATGAAGTTGATGTGCCGGTCCTTCAGCGGGGAGATGCGGGCCGCGTCCTCCTCCTTGATCCCGTGGCCCTCGGCGTGGAGCTGGGAGACGGCAGCGTCCGGATAGCGAATTCTCCAGAGCCCACGGCGTGGAGGACGAGGCCCGGACCGGCCAACTGATCTGCCTGCCCGTCGCGGTACGCCTGCCGGATCCGGCCCCGGCCGCCGTGGCAGATGGCACAGGCGAAGCGGTGGCGGGAGTCCTGGACCGTGAGCTGCCGGTTCATCAGGAAGGGGCCATCGCTGTCGGGTTCCGTCCACACGTCCCGGATTCCGACCGCTTCAGCCAACAGACGCAGGGCCGCTCCTCGGCAGCTCGCTGCGCTCGCGCGCGACGGCGGGCGGGAGCTCCCGCCCGCCGCGTGCTTCCGGGCCGACTCGAACCTAGCGTGCCCGACGGGTCGGCACAGTCCCTGCGACTCTCCCGGCTACGCTCGCGCGCGAGCGCCCCGCGGCGCGTGGCTGCGGGGCGCCTTGTGGGGTTTAGTCGACCGGCTCCCCGTCGTGCGTACCGCCCTTGCAGAGGTTGCCCGGCTCATTGATCGCGGGCGTTCCGCCTCCCTGCCTGCACTGAGAAGGGGTGACGTAGGATGGCGCACCCTGTGCGGTGGCGGTGGCGGCGCCTGTGAGGCCGAGTCCGGCGAGGGCTGCCGTGGCGATGACGGCGGCGAGGATTCGTCGAATGCGCATTTGGTTCCCCTTTCACGGGATTGCCTCGGTTGGGGCACTAGTCAGCTTGATCTTCACCCATGTGGGTGGCACGTCATGTTGCGCCATTCGGGTGACAGCGCTGTCGGGTGCGGGGTCGGTGACGCGACCCGTCGGACAGGCCCTAGCCGGATCGGTCAGTGACGGCCGTTCCGGCCGCTACCAGGCCCCGGAGGACGCTACTGGACGCGGGCGATTGCTGGGGTTGCGGTACCTGGCTGCTGTACCGCAGGATCCCGGCGGAGGTGACCATGGAACGGCATTTGCTGGAGAAGCTGTTGGCCGGTGACGACGAGGCGTCCGTGGCTGCTCTGGCCGCCCTCCACAGCGGCGCCACCTACAGCGTGTGGGACACGGCGCATCCCGCACAGCAGCACGCCGGGGTCTTCGCACGCCGACTTCGGCGCATGCGGCTGCACGGAGTAGAACCTCTTGGGCTGGAACGAATGGTGCGGCTCCTCCGTGAGCATGGCCGGCCGGTGCGCGGAGGGCTGATCGATTCTGCCGATCAGAAATGGACCTTCCTGATCTACTTCACCGAAGACGGCAGCGCACTGGTGGCCTGCGCCCGCCTGCAGCGGTGGGTCGAGCGATCACCGCTTTAGGAGTTCGATCGCTGCTCGGCACTGTCGGGGAGCCGCCCAGCCACGCCAGCCGTGCAGGACCGCGTAGGGGTGCTGGCGTCCGGTCGGCCTCGGCCTCGAACGGGATGTAGCCGACCTCGTCGATCACGATCAGCGGGTAGCGGGCCGAGCTTGACCAGTTCGTCCTAGGGCCAGTGAGCACATGGTTAGAAGGGTCGGCTTCGAGCCGCTTACAGAAGGGCCTGATGAGTTCGATCCGGAGATGCGCCAGTGGTACGTCATGGCTGATCCTCCGGACTGACCCGTCAATTGCGATGGGCAGCCATCACGCATCTGACGGCCCCTAGACGGCCCCAGCCCACTGAAGAGCCCCCTACCAGCGGGGAACCCGCTGGTAGGGGGCTTGATCGGTCCGTCTTACTTCTTCTTGCCCTGGTTCTTGACCGCCTCGATCGCGGCGGCGGCCGCATCCGGGTCGAGGTAGGTGCCGCCGGGGGTGAGCGGCTTGAAGTCGGCGTCCAGTTCGTAGGAGAGGGGGATGCCGGTGGGGATGTTCAGGCCCGCGATGTCGGCGTCGGAGATGCCGTCGAGGTGCTTGACGAGGGCGCGGAGGCTGTTGCCGTGGGCCGCCACCAGGACCGTACGGCCCGAGAGGAGGTCCGGGACGATGCCGTCGTACCAGTACGGGAGCATGCGGATGACGACGTCCTTCAGGCACTCCGTGCGGGGGCGGAGCTCCGGGGGGATCGACGCGTAGCGCGGGTCGTTCGACTGGGAGAACTCGCTGCCGTCCTCGAGGGGCGGGGGCGGGGTGTCGTACGAGCGGCGCCACAGCATGAACTGCTCCTCGCCGAACTCGGCGAGGGTCTGGGCCTTGTCCTTGCCCTGGAGGGCGCCGTAGTGCCGCTCGTTCAGGCGCCAGGAGCGGTGGACGGGGATCCAGTGGCGGTCCGCGGACTCCAGCGCGAGCTGGGCGGTGCGGATCGCGCGCTTCTGGAGCGAGGTGTGGACCACGTCGGGCAGCAGGCCGGCGTCCTTGAGCAGCTCACCGCCGCGGACTGCCTCCTTCTCGCCCTTCTCGTTGAGATTGACGTCCACCCAACCGGTGAACAGGTTCTTCGCGTTCCATTCGCTCTCGCCGTGGCGGAGGAGGATCAGCTTGTACGGTGCGTCGGCCATGCGTACGAGCGTAATGGAAGCCTTCGTCCCCTCGCTCACCCGCCCGCAGGCCGGACAGTTGACGGCATCTGTTAATCGACTGGCTCGCGGCCACGGGCGGCTCGTAAGTTGTGATCACCAGTTGAGCCGCTTACATCTGTGGGGGATGCCCGATGCCACTCGCCGTCATGCGACGCGCCGCCCGAGAGACCGTCTCGGGGCTCCCCCGCGAGTTCTGGTGGCTGTGGACCAGCACCCTGATCAACCGGCTCGGGGCTTTCGTCGCCACCTTCATGGCTCTGTACCTGACGCTCGACCGCGGGTACTCCGCCTCGTACGCGGGTCTGGTGGCGTCCTTGCACGGCCTCGGCGGGGTCGTCTCCTCGCTCGGCGCCGGCGTGATGGCCGACCGGCTCGGGCGGCGGCCCACGCTGCTCGTCGCGCAGACGTCGACGGCCGCCTCCGTCGCGCTGCTCGGTTTTATGCACCATCCGGTGGCCATCGCCGCGGTCGCCTTCCTGGTGGGTATGGCCAGCAACGCCTCCCGGCCCGCCGTCCAGGCGATGATGGCCGACATCGTCCGGCCCGAGGACCGCGTCCGGGCGTTCTCCCTCAACTACTGGGCGATCAACCTCGGCTTCGCGATCTCCTCCATGGCCGCCGGTTTCATCGCCGAGTTCAGCTACCTCGCGGGCTTCCTCATCGAGTCCGGCATGACCCTGGTGTGCGCGCTCGTCGTCTTCGCGAAGCTGCCGGAGTCCCGGCCGGTCCAGTCGGCCAAGGAGGCCAAGGAGGCTGTCGGCCTCGGGACCGTGCTGCGCGACCGGCGCTTCATGAGCGTCGTCGGGCTGTCCTTCCTCGTCGCGCTGGTCTTCCAGCAGGGGTCGGTCGGACTTCCCGTCGCGATGGGCGCGGCGGGCTTCACCCCGGCCGACTACGGCCTCGCGATCGCCGTCAACGGTGTCCTCATCGTCGCCCTGCAGATCCCGGTCACCCGTTTCATCCAGCACCGGGACCCGCGGCGGCTGCTCGTGATCTCCTCGCTCCTCGCCGGGTACGGCTTCGGGCTCACCGCCTTCGCCGGGTCCGTCGGCGTCTTCGCCCTCACCGTGTGCGTGTGGACCCTGGCCGAGATCGTCAACGCGCCCACCCAGACGGGCCTGGTCGTCCTGCTCTCCCCGACCCACGGCCGGGGCCGCTACCAGGGCATGTACACCCTCTCCTGGTCACTCGCCGCGCTGATCGCTCCCCTGATGTCCGGCGTGGTCATCGACCGGTTCGGCGCGGAGTGGCTGTGGGGGCTGTGCGCGGTGGTGGGTACGGGGGCGGGGGCCGGGTACGGGCTGCTGATGCGGCGCCTTCCGGCGGGAACGGCAACGGCATCAGCACAGAAGCCCGCGGCCCCGGCATCAGATCCCATGCGCGAACAGGCAGCCTGATCTCCTGGTCCAGTAGGCGCGCGCGTGATCACGGCACTACTCTGTGCGCGACGAGAGGAGGCCGGTGTGCTGCTGAGATTCCGTGTGGCGAACGTACGATCGCTGCGCGACGAGCAGGAGCTGTCCTTCACCGTCCCCTCCGGCCACGAACCGGGCCCCGCCCACAGCCTGGAGCTCGCGGGAGGCAAGACCGTCGAGATCTACCCTTTGGCGGGCATCTTCGGCGCCAACGCCTCGGGCAAGTCCAACGTGCTGAAGGCCCTCGGCGACATGCGCAACGCGGTACTCAACTCGTACTCCGGCTGGACCACCTACCGCGGCCTCCCCCGCCAGCCGTTCGCGCTGGACGACAAGTCCGCGCAGGACACCTCCTTCTACGAGGTCGACTTCGTCGCCGAGGACGGCATCCGCTGGACCTACGGCTACGAGCTGGGCGCGACCCGGGTGGAGGCCGAATGGCTGCACTCCTACCCCCGCGGCCGACGTCAGGTATGGCTCGACCGGGACGCCTCCCGGGACGAGGAGTACGACTTTCCCGGCGGCCGGGTCCAGGACCGGGCGCGGCTGGCCCGTACGACCCGCTCGAACGCGCTCTTTCTCTCCCACGCAGGCACCGACAACCACCCGCAACTGAGCCCGATCTTCCACTGGTTCGACCGGAACCTCTGGTGGATCGACCCGGAGGACGCCCGGCACGAGCGCGAGGCGTTCACGGTCCAACGCCTCCAGGAAGAGGGGTCACGCGGACGCATCGAGGAGCTTCTCCGCGTCGCCGACCTCGGCATCACGGGAGCCGAGGTCGACCAGCAACCCGGTCAGCCCGCCACCGTCCGCCTGACGCACCGCTCCGGCACCTTGCTCGACTGGGACCAAGAGTCCCTCGGTACCCGCTCCTGGTTCGCGCTGCTCGGCCCGATGCTGCTCGCCCTGGACGAGGGCGCCGTGCTACTCATCGACGAGTTGGACTCCAGCCTGCATCCCCGGTTCGCGGCAGAAGTCGTACGTCTCTTCCACGACCCACTCGTCAACACCCGTGGCGCACAACTGGTGTTCACCTCCCATAACCCGTCCCTGCTGCGCACGCCCAGCGGTGGCCGGTTGATGGACCCGGGCCAGGTCTGGCTGACGGAGAAGGACGAGACCGGCGCCACCGAGCTCTATCCGCTGACGGCGGCCGAGCCCGGTGAGCTGGAGGACCTGACGACTTCCTACCTCGCCGGGGCGTTCGGGGCCGTGCCCGACGTCACGGAGGGGCAGATCGCACGCCGTCTGCTGGCGGCTCGCTTCATGGAGACGGAGGCTGGGCGGGCCTGATGGCGCGGACGAGAGGCAAGGACTCGACGGAGCGGACGCAGCGCGCGTCCATGCGTCAGCCCACTGTGTGGGTCTTCACCGAAGGCACGCTCACCGAGCCCCAGTACATCGACATCGTCAAGGGGCTGCGGGACCCCGGCATCCGGCTCTCCGTACGCATCGCCAACGACGAGCGCACCAACGGCGGCACCAAGGGCCCCAGGAACCCGACCTACTCGCGCAAGCCCCTCGACCTCCTCGACCAGGCCCTCGCCAAGCTCCGCGAGGAGAACAGGAGAGCCAAGCGGGAGAAGTGGCCGAATCCTCCGAAGGGCACCCGGTGGACCACGGTGTGGTGTCTCTTCGACCGCGACACGCACCAGGGCGTCGACGACGTGATCGACAAGGCCAGGGAGACGGACGGCCTGGAGGTCGCGTTCTCCCACCCCTGCTTCGAGCTGTGGCGGCTGCTGCACTGCAAGGACTACACGAGTAATTTCGGCGGGGTCTGCGACGACGCGACCAAGCGGCTGCCCTTCGTAACGCCGCGCATGCCCAAGGAGCAGACAAAGGTCGTGGTGCCGTCCCAGATCCTCAAGAGCGACGTGGACGGTTTCGCCAAGGCCAAGGCACGCGCCCTGCGGATCAACGACCAGCACCCGGCGCACCTGCCCAAGAGCAGGCAGGACCCTTACACGGACGTGTGGCGCTTTGTGGAAGAGGGCCTGCGGGTAACCGACTACTGAGTCGCGCACCGCCAAGCGGCAGCACGCGTCACGTCTCGCCTAGGGTTTTCACGAACCTCCCTCTCCGCCGTACGCTTCAGGCCGTACGTAGACCCGCCCAAGAGCACAGGGAGCCCTTTTTCGTGGCCAAGCTCACGCTCGCCCAGCTCGAACGCCATCTCTTCGCGGCGGCGGACATTCTGCGCGGCACGATGGACGCCGCCGAATACAAGGACTTCATCTTCGTCCTGCTCTTCCTCAAGCGGGTCAATGACGAGTTCGAGGCCACTCGTGACCGGATCATCGCCGGGGAACTCGCCCGGGGACGATCGCGGGCCGAGGCCGAGAAGGAAGCCGAGAACCTCGACAAGTACGTCGTACGTCGCGTCCTTTACGTCCCGAAGAAGGCGCGCTGGGACGTCCTGATGGGCGCCTCCGACGACGTGGCGACCCGCTCCCTGCTGCCCGCGCTCGACGCACTGGAGGCGCAGGAGGGAAACGAGGATCTCGAGAACCTCTTCAGCCACATCAACTTCAACCGCATCGGCGGCGGATCAGGCAGCGGAACGTCGGCCGCGAAACTTGCCGACCAGCGGCTCACCGCCTTGATCCAGCACTTCGGCACCCTGCGGCTGCGCGGCGAGGACTTCGAGTTCCCCGACATGATCGGCGCCGCGTACGAGTACCTGATCAAGGAGTTCGCCGACACGGCCGGCAGCAAGGGCGGCGAATTCTATACCCCACGCGCGGTGGTGCGGATGATGGTGGAACTCGCCCGGCCACACGTCCGTATGCGGATCTACGACCCATGCGTCGGCTCCGGCGGCATGCTCATCCATGCCAAGGAGTACATCGACGAGCACGGAGGAAACTCCGAGAACCTCTTCCTCGCGGGCCAGGATGCCAACAGCGGTTCCTGGGTCATGGCCACGATGAACATGCTCTTCCACGGCGCCGACGAGTTCGAGCTGCACACCGGCGACACCCTCACCAACCCGCTGCACGCCGAGCGCAACTTCGATCTGGTCCTGAGCAATCCCCCCTTCTCGATGGACTACGACAAGTCCGCCATCGAGGACATCAAGGACCGGATGCCATACGGGGAGACCTCCGAGCGTGGCAAGGCCGACCTGATGTTCCTCCAGCACATGCTGGCGATGGTGAAGGACTCGTCGGAGGGCTCCGTCTTCACGGTCATGCCGCATGGCGTCCTGTTCCGCGGCAGCACGGAACAGGAGATCCGCGCGAAGCTGATTGAGGACGACCTCATCGAGGCAGTCATCGGCCTGGCCCCGAACCTCTTCTATGGGACGGGAATCCCGGCCTGCGTCCTGGTTCTCCGCTCCGAAGGCCAGAAGCGAAGCGACCGGCGCGGCAAGGTGCTGTTCATCAACGCGGACCGCGAGTTCCACGCGGAGCGCGCGCAGAACGTGCTGCTGCCCGAGCACGTGGAGAAGATCGTCTCCACGTTCCACGCGACGGAGACCGCCGCGAAGCCCGAGGGCCCGGGCGCCGACTTCGCCCGGCTGGTCGAGCGCGACGAGATCCGAGCCAACGACTACAACCTCAACATCCGCCGGTACGTGGACAACACACCGCCGCCGGAGCCGCAGGACGTGCGGGCGCACCTGAGGGGCGGAGTGCCGGTCGCGGAGATCGAGGCGCGGCAGGAGTTGCTGGATGCGTACGGTATCGGCATTGATGACCTGTTCGTGAAGCGGGACGGGGACGACGAGGCGTACGTCGACTTCCTGCCGGAGGGCGAGGGGCGCCCCGACACGGCGAGGCTCGCGGAACTGGCGGCACCCAGGGAAGCGGAGCTTCGGGCTGCCTTCGACGAGTGGTGGACGGTTGAGTCGGAGGCAATCGCCGAACTGGCGCCTCCGGAGGGCGAGGACGACCGCACTGAGGGCGAACGCAGGGCCCAACTCGCGCGTCTGCGAGCCGACTTGATCGACACGTTCACCAGCCGACTGGGCAAGGTGAAGCTGCTGGATCGGTACGCGCTGGCCGGCGCGGTCGCCGGGTGGTGGCACGAGGCGAAGTACGAGCTGATGGCTCTAGCCGGGAACGGCTTCGCCGGGGTCGTGGACGGCTGGGTCGAGACGGTCGAGACGATGCTGCAGCCGGACCGTGATCCGCGTACGGGCGGCACGCGGAAGCGGACGGCGGCTGAGCGGCGGCAGGCGTACGACCACAAGGTGGTCGCCGCCATCGCGCCGAAGTTCCTGATCGATCTGGCGGAGGCGGATGCCCGGAAGGCAGAGCTCGACGCGAAGTGGAAGGCCGCGCAGGAGGCGGAAGCGGCGGCGGCTTCGGGAGCGGAGGCGGGGGACGACGACTCGGGCGAGTCGGATGCAGTGAGTGAGACTCAACAGCCGCTCAGCGCGGAGGAGTTGGCGAAGCTCAAGCGCGACCGTACGAAGGCGAACGCTGCGATGAAGAAGCTGGAGGACGACTTCTGGCCGCTGGATTCCGGGGGGCGGGCCGCCAAGCAGGCCAAGGCGAAGAAGTCGGCGGTGACTTCGGCGGCTGCCGTGGAGGAGGGGCAGCAGGTTCTGCTGCTGGAGGTTGAGGCGACGGCGCCTGTTTCAGTGCCGGACGCGGAGCCGAGTGCGGGGTTGCATCAGGCTCGGGACGCCTTGAAGAAGGCGCGCGGTGAGCGCGGGGTGGTGCTGGGCATCCTGCGGGACGACCTTGCGGCCAAGCTGGAGGGGCATGTGGTGCGGGGGCGGCGGGAGTTGATTGCCTCATATGAGAATTTGGAAGGCAAGTACGCGGTCTCTCTGCAAGATGTCGCAGCACAACGGTCCGAGGCAGCCACGAAGCTTGAAGACCTCCTGAAGGAGTTGGGCTATGCAAATTGAAGCCCACGCCGATCGACTCCCACTCGAGGAATGTGCAGAAGTCACCGGTGGCGTGACCCTCGGTCGAGCCGTGCCGGATGGCGGAAGTTTGGAACTCCCGTACTTGCGGGTCGCGAATGTCCAGGACGGCTACATCGACACCAGCGATGTGAAGACCATTCGAATCCTGCCAAGCGAAATCAACCGCTTCAAACTCCACCGAGGCGACGTGCTACTCACAGAGGGCGGAGACTTCGACAAATTGGGACGGGGGGCGGTCTGGGATGGTCGTATCAACCCTTGCCTTCACCAGAATCACGTATTCCGCGTCCGATGCATCCAGTCTGTCATGTTGCCCGATTTCCTAACTCTTTATCTCTCATCGCACGAAGGCCGCAAATACTTTCTCAGCATTGCCAAGCAGACGACTAACCTAGCGACTATTAACTCATCACAGCTCAAATCAATGCCTATCCCCTGCCCTCCTCTGATCGAGCAGCAGCGAATCGTCGAGGTACTGGACGCCGTGGGCCAGATGGAGCGTTCCATCGAGGCATCTATCGCTAAGCAGCGTACGATGCGACTCGGCATCCTACTTACCTCATTGGGGTCGATCGACCTAAAAAAGAGCTCCGAGGGCTGGTTGCGCGTTCCCTTGAAGGACGTCGTCCCCTCCACCGAGTACGGCATCTCCTACGCCCTTACCGACGACCCAAGCGGCATCCCCGTACTTCGCATGAACAATATCCGCGATGGTCAAGCAGACGTGAGCGACCTTCGCTACTGCCCTGCGTCGATTCCGAACAAGCTTCACCTCCGGCGAGGCGATGTTCTGTTCAACCGCACGAACAGCATCGACCACGTAGGCAAGGCTGCCCTCTGGCTTGATGACCTCCCCGAGGCATCGTTCGCGTCCTATCTGGTCCGCCTGAATCCAGATACGAGTCGGCTCCTCCCCGAATACCTGGTCGAGTGGCTCCACCATCCCATCGTCCGGCAACGGGTCAAGGCCATTTCGACCGTCGCTGTCCAACAGGTAAACGTCAATCCAACACGGCTCCGAGAGCTCGAGATCGACCTGCCGGTGGACCTCGCAGACCAGCGAAAAATCATCGACTCCCTCTCGGCATGTGACGAGCTGATCAGTCGCGATCAGGAGGAACTGACGAAGCTGCGCAAGCTCAAACTCGGCCTCACGGATGACCTGCTGGCAGGGAAAGTGCACTGACAGGTGGGCGCTTCAACAGCCCCTACCACTGCAAGGTGTGCATGCATGCACGGGATGCGTACGACCTAATGCCGAATGAGACAGATGAGGCCTGACAGGCGGACTACGGAACTCCCATCCATGCCAACTCTGGGCGGGGCTATTGAAAGCGCCCGGAGCCCTACTCCTGTTCGGCCTGCTCGTCGAGCAGCATCCGGGCCATGTCGGCAAGGGTATGCTCGCCGTCCAGGGTCCATCTGGCGGGACCCGGAACCGCAACAGGTGCTTCCTCCCAGCCGGCCAACTCGTACATGTGCATAACGAGACGGGTAGGCGAGTAGGTTCGGTTGTCTACTGCCCACAGGAGGCACTTCGTCCGGTCATTTACCCAAGTCGCTTCTGCACGTCGGGGATCCTCCGCAAGCCATGACGCCAGTGCCTCTTTTTCGGGCTTATTCCACAGTCGAAGTCGTACTGGAGTGCCAGCAGCGATCTTTCCATTATCGACAAGCGTGGGAATGGAGTTGGGGCGCCGAGCCTTGCGCTTACTTTCGGAGGAAAGACGATAATCGGCGGGCAAGGTGGGAATAACGCCTTCACGTTGTGCGTCGCGCAGCACCAATTTGGTGAGCTCCTTGCAACGTGTCACATCGGTGAGAGTCCCGCTGAGGAACGATGTCGGGCCGAACTTGCCGTCGATGTGATGAATCAGCCAGGACAGCACCCGCGCAGTGAGGGAGGGCACCTCGGTAAGCACCTCTACCCAGTCATAGTCGGGATCGTCAATCCGGTTGGTGTCAAGCAACTGAAATACCAGGTGGGTGACGAGCAGGTCGCCGCGTTGCGTGACGTCAGCGGCCCGCTTCTGGAACTTCTTGCGTTCTACGTTGAGAGCTGCGCCGACGGCCCGATGGACCAGGACGGATCGCCAGATCTGAAAGGCACTCGGGCGTTCCCCGAACAACCGCCCATACGCCCCACTCCTTCCTCCCTCCCAGAGCAGATCAGTGTCTCGCTTGGCACGCACGCTGAGTTCCGAGCCGTGATGCGCGCAGGCAAGGGCAATGGCCGCTTGCAAGACCGAGCAACCCTCCTCGGGGGCTGGATCCGGTTCACCTCGTTTGTACACATATGATTTCTGGAGCGATAGTGCGAGGTCCTCTCTGATCATCGCCTGCGCCTCATCCTGAGCGATGAAATCGCGCTGCTCAACGTGGTTCTGCGTGTTGGTCGTCTCGGTGATACGCCGTGCGACGTCAGGCATGCCCTCGCCGACAACGATGACCTTGACCGTGACTTCGGATTCGTCCACTGATTCCGGAAAGGACTGGAACGCCCGGTGCGCCGTTGTTACCGTCTGCGCTCCGTTGACAACACTGACGTTGCTGAGGTGCAGGTGTACAGGCTCATCCGGCCTGCGCCGCCCGGGCCAGTCCTCTTTCAGCCCTTCGCACAGCACCGTGATCCCGTTGTTGAACAACCAGAAGTTTTCGGGCTCCTCGGCCAGCGTGGTGAGCATCCCGGAATTTACACGAGTCGTGCCCAGCGACTGCCGAAGGTTCTGCGAGTAGAGACCGTCCCCATGTTCGCCATACCACTCGGCGATATTGCTTACCGCAACCGTGCCCTGGTAGGCGACAAGGGGAGTGTTCCGCCTAAGCCAGTTCACCATCCGGACTGTGACGTGAACCGGCTCTGGAGCTAGATCGTCACGGACCTGCTTCAGCACGTCAGCTGCGTTCACCACGCGATAGTCGAGGACTGGACCGAGTCCGTTGAACTCCCTGCGTGCGTCCTCAAGTACGGCCGTGACCTCTTCGTTGAGGATTCCCATTCCCATGACGGCGATCACCAAGGTGACCTTCAAACGGGCGTCATGCATCGCAGAGTTCACTCGAGCCACGATGGGGTCGAGTCGATCGTTGAAGCGCTCAAAGCTTCGCTGCTCGATCAGGCGGAGTCCATGAATGAACTTGTGGGCGGCGTCGGTGTTGAACTTCGCCTTGCCGTCGTCGCTCCACTTTGCCTGGACGAGCCACACCTCCTGGGTGCTGTCCGTTACCGCCACCCCGTCGATGCCCTGGTCGAGCTCGCCATCGATGACCGATGCTCCCGCGGTTCGGTGGTCGCACCCGGTGACAACGCGTACAGCCGCAGCGGTCAGAGCCCGGGACAGGAACCTCTGTTCATATCCACTCTGGTCGTACGACCTGAGGTCCTCGTCATAGATGAGATCTTTGTAGTGCTCCAGCAATGCCGTGCGGATCTGGTGGCGCCGAATCGGCGACGTCGCGTTCCTGAGCTCTGACTCGTGCATGTCGCCGCCCCGGCCCTCCCCGTGTGTCAGAAGCCACATTGTAGGTAACTACGTGGCAGCAATGGGACGGGGCGACCCAACTCCAGGTCTGGTCAAGAGGTGTGTCGCCATCCAGACCAGTGCCCACAGCGCCTGTCTGTGGGCGGGCTTCCATGCCGGGAATGCGACACTTTGGCGACAAATATCAAATTCTGCGCCTTGGCTGCTGAGAGCCCACCGGTCCTCACGCAGCCAAGTGAAAACACGGCTACGCGACCCGCTTCCCGGCGGCGGCGTTGAGGAACGTCACTACACGTCATCCCCTACTTGCCACCGGAGCCAGAACCTCTGCCAGTGATGGCGTCCCACGTGTTGTTGCGCGGCCACCAGACGAGAGCGCCCCGGGCGGTTGCCAGGGGCTCTGCGCTGACCACTCGGGGCACTGAGCGGCTGTCACAACTCCGGGGACCGGTCGCCCTTCACCTCTGCCACGAAGTCGACCCATGCACCGTCAGAGAAGTTGAGAACGGGACCGAGAGGGCTCTTGGAGTCGCGAACGTCCACGCCCTCACTCGCTGCGCGCCGAGTCTCGATGCACTCGCCGTTCTGCGCACTGTAAGAGCTCTTGAACCATTCGGACCGGTAAGCAGACATTTGCCGTTCTTCCTAGGTTTGGGCGAGTTCGTTCGCGATGTCGAGAATCAACGCTTCGGACTCCAACGCGTTCAAGGCGGTTGCGCACAGGTGGTTGAAGACGTTGCCGTAGTGCGTGGTGTCCTCGGGCGCCTCAAGGTAGGCGTGGCTCGTGAAGTTCTCCAAGAGCACCACCTCAAGTCCCGAGGGTGGCGGGAACCGGTAGATCAAGAAGGGGATCGGGCCGCCCATGTACGCCCCTGCGGAAAAGGGTAGTACCTGCAACGTTACGTTCGGAAGCCGTCCAACTTCCGTCAGGTGCAAGAGCTGATCGCGCAGCACGCCGGCACCACCAACCTGTTGCCGCAGGGCCGATTCACCAAGAACCATCCACACGTTGAGAGGCGCCGGATCGGTTCGCGTCAGCGCCTTCTGCCGCTCCAACCGCACGCGCACCTTGGTCTGCCGATCGGCATCGAGCGGTCCGGCCGAACCGCCCTGGATGACAGCAGTCGCGTACTCCTCGGTCTGGAACAACCCCGGAATGACTCCGGGCTGAAAGCCCCGGCACTCCGACACCTCGTCCTCAAGGCCGATCAGATCAAGGAAGTCTTGGGGTAGCTGATCCTCAAGGACGCGCCACCAGCGCTGATGCTTGCCCTCCCTCGCGAGGGCAAGCCAGCCCTCACGCTCCGACTCCCCCTTGACCCCGTACAGGTCGAGTAGGGCCTTGAGGTCAAGCGCGCGGATACCGCTCCGCGCCGACTCGATGCGGCTGATCTTCGCCGGATGGCAGCTGAGGTGTTCAGCCGCATCCTCCAACAACAGCTCACGCTCTTCGCGGAGCCGTCGAAGGTTCGTTCCCAGAACACGCCGCCGCACGGTCGGCTTCTGCTCAACGCCCACCTTGCACCCCCTCGCTACCGACTGCCGCCCTCAACGGTCGGAATCGTACTCAGGGCGACGCCACCAGCAAGCCAAATACAGTGTTTCACTTGCACTTTGATCGGCTTGCGAGGAAGCTACAGATAGCGACGAGACGCGCACTTTGCGTGTTCTTGACGGGCGGCCAGTTCTGGCCGTTCCGGAATTCGGCCGCGCCCGAAGGGGGACGTGTTGTGCCCAGAGAAGCCTTACGAACAACAGTCACCGAGGGCGGCAGGGAGGTGGAATGGCGCTTCCCCCGACACCCACGGAGCGTCAGTAGAGCGCGCGCCATGCTGCGTGAGCAGCTTGACGGTTGGGGCGTCGGGGGCGGTGTAGCCGATACGGCCGTGTTGCTGCTCTCGGAGCTGGTCACCAATGCCGTACGACATGCCCGAGTCCCCCAAGGGCGGGAAATCGGGGCACTGTTCGCGCTGCGCGACGACGTGCTGCGGGTCGAGGTGGCGGACGCCAGCAACGTTGCCCCCACTCCTCGCACACCCGACAAGGACGACGCCGGCGGGCGTGGCCTGCTGTTGGTGTCCACCATGGCCGACGACTGGGGAGTGTCACCCCGTGAGGGCGTCGGCAAAGTCGTTTGGGCGGAGCTGAAACTCTCGCCGGGCGATGTCGCCGACTAAGCGGCATGCTGACGCCTGCCGCTGTCACCGTGCGCCCCGGGTTCTGGGGCGAGTGCGTGACGACCCGCCAGGGCCGGGACGCGATTCAACAAGCCACGCTCACAGGCTCGTTCGAGGCGCACAGCGCGACTCAGGCCATCCGATGGGTACGCGTGGCGCTGAGGACCGTCACGCCCGCGCTGGACCAGGTCGAGGGGCAACGCGCGTTCGCATGGCTGTCCCACGGCCAGTGGGAGGCCGTTCACCGAGTCAGTCACGGTGAGCCGTTCGCCTTCGAGGTGTCCACCAATGGTCTCCACATCCTGTGGACAATCCGACGGGTCCTCTTCCTTCCTCTTGCCCATCGGCGGGCAGGCCAGTTGCCCGCGTGTGCCGAACGGTTCGCGTGTCCACGCCCGCCGGGCGCCCGCTGATGGCTCGGGGCAGGTGGGAAGAGCACTCAGAGGCGATCATCAGCGAATACCGGAGCGGGAAGCCGGTCAAGGAGATCACGGCGGCATTCGGCATACGTGACAACGTGCTGTACGCCCTCCTACATCGGCACGGCGTCCCAACACGGGGACGTCGTGCACTACCGGTCGGCGAAATCGTGCGCCTCTACACCGAGGAGCACACAAGTACGCCCCGGATCGCCGGTGGCTACGGAGTATCCGAGAAACGCATCTCGGCACTGTTGAAGGCGCAGGGGGTGCCCGTTCGCAGACGAACGGGCATGAGTGTGGTCACCCCGGAGAAGGCAGCCCAGTACGCCGCGCTACGCGCACAGGGCCGACGCCACTACGAGCTTGCCGCGCTGTTCCGCATCCACCCCAACACCCTGTACAAGGCGTTGAAGAGACTCAGACAGGCCGAGAGGGCGGACGAAGGCGGGGAACCAACGTCATAACGGCAGCCTTCCTTGCCGATCGAGTAGGAGGGTCGGGTCTCCCGACCCTCACTCCCACACCCCTGGACATGCGGGCGCGCATACGGCGGTTCATCGTCGGCTGAAGCCACCTGCACGAGAAGCACTGCCCCTTGGCGTGATCACGCACATCCCACCCGCCCCTGCCGCACAATGGACCAACAGGCAACCGGGGAGGCCGGCCGACCGGCCGTCATCACACAGCGCGTCGGCTCCTCGAAGGCGAGGAGGGGTGCGGGGTGCAGGGCTCGACGCGCAGCGAGATGGAACGGGACGAGGTGGAAATCCCGTTCATCCGGCAACTGGAGTCGATGGGCTGGACCCACATCAGCGGTAAGGACCTTGCCGACAGCAAAGAGCGCGACTACACCGACGTACTCCTGAAGAACCGTCTCGCCCGGGCCATCCGGAAGATCAACCGGCTGGACGGCAGCGACGCCGAGTGGATCGATCCCGAGGACCGGGACGGGCACGCGGCGCGGGCCATCGCCGCGCTGGAGAGTCTGTCCGTCGGGCCGCAGGGGCGCAGTCTGCGGGAGGCCAACCTCCAGGCCACCGACCTGCTGCTGCACGGTGCGCCGCCCATGCGCGGGCATGCCGTCCACCACAAGGGCCTGGATGTCCTCGTCCAGTACATCGACTGGGAGATAGCGGACGAGGAGCGGATCAACGAGCGGAACGACTTCCTCGTCGTGTCGCAGCTACGCGTCCGTACCCCTGCCGGATACGAGGAGATCCCCGACCTCGTCCTCTTCGTGAACGGCATCCCCGTCGCGGTCGTCGAGTGCAAGAGCCCGGATCTCCAGGACCCCGTCGGTCTCGCGATCCGGGACCTGCGCGCGTACACCGGAAACCCCGTCGAGTACGACACGGACGAGCGCGACCCGCGCGAGATGCCCCGGGGAATCCCCGCTCTCTTCAAGACCGTTCAGCTGTTGATCGCTGCCGCAGGCAGCACCGCCCAGCTCGGCACGATCACGTCTCGCGTATGCGATTTTGCGCCATGGCGCAGTACCGAGCCCGACTACGACAACACGGACGAACTCCGAGACGCTCTGCGGCAGGCCGACGTCACGCCGAAGCTGCTGGAGGCCGGGGAGGATCCGACCGAACAGCAACAGCTCGTGGCCGCAGTCCTCAAGCCCGTCAACCTGCTCAACATCCTTCGGCACTACGTCTTCGCCGTACCGGTCAAGGAGAAGAAACAGCAGCCGGGGCGCAGCAGCGCGAAGAAGAACGCCGGGGACGAGTCTACGGGCGCCCTGAAAGTCAAGATCGTCTGCCGGCACCAGCAGTATCGCGCCGTCGAGAAGATCGTCCACCGGCTGCGTACCAAACGCACCAGACTCGACCCCGGCGCCACCGCAGACGAACGCGGTGGTGTCATCTGGCACACCCAGGGGTCGGGCAAGAGTTTGACCATGGCGTTCCTCGCGCGGCGGCTGCACATGAGCCGCGACCAGGCGCTGAACACGTACACCCTTCTCGTGGTCACCGACCGCACCCAGCTGCAGGACCAGCTCGACGCCGCCATCCGGCGCGGCGGCAGGTCCATCAAGACCGCCGAGCGGCAGGCGGACGTCGAGGGCATGCTGCGGACCGGCGGACGTCACGTCGTCTTCGCGATGATCCAGAAGTTCGGTGTCGCCGGGTTCACAGCCGGTGGCGAGAGCGGCGACGAGCGGTCTTTCGACGACGAGTACAAGGCCGTACGGAAACGCATCGCGGCGGGTGTCGAGTCCGCCGAGGCGGCCGATCCCGCGCCGGACACCGAACCGCCCCGCTTCCCCCTGTGCACGGAGTCCACCAAGGTCCTTGTCCTCGTCGACGAGGCCCACCGTTCCCACACGTCGACGCTCCACACCTGCCTGCGCCAAGCCGCGCCGAACGCGGCCCGGATCGGCTTCACCGGTACGCCGATCATGGAGGGCAAGCTCCGCGACACCGAGCGGATCTTCGGTCCGTTCATCGACAAGTACAAGATGGCTGAGGCCGAGCACGACAAGGTCGTCGTCCCCATCCGCTACGAAGGCCGGACCGGACCTGCCGACGTACACGACGGGGAAGACCTCAACGCCAAGTTCGCGAACCTCATCGCCGACCGTACTGAGGAGCAGAAGGAGTTTCTGCGCAAGAAGTACAGCCAGCCCAGCGAGCGCGATGTCGTCGAGTCCGTGACCATGATCCGGGCGAAGGCCGAGGACATGCTCAAGCACTACGTCACGCACGTACTACCGGGCGGTTTCAAGGCACAGGTCGCCGTGGTCAGCCGCCGTGCCACGGTGGAGTACCGGCACGCACTGCGGGACGTGCGGACCGAACTCCTGGAGGACGTAGCCAAGTTCGCGCCGATGGGCCGCCTTCCCGAGCGGCTTCGCGGTGTCGAGCCGAAGGACTTCTCGGAGCAGGACCAGGTTCTGTACTGGGCCTGGCGCTTCCAGGAGATCATCCGGCGGATGGAGTTCGTGCCCGTCATCTCCGCCGGCAGCGAGCGGAAGAACGGCCTCTGGAGGGAGTGGACGGACGAGAGCCGGCAGAAGCAACACGTCGAGCGCTTCCTCGAAGACCTGCCGGAGCTTCCCAAGGACAATCCCTGGAACATCACTTACCGGCCTCAGCCGATCCCGCCCCGCATGGGGATGATCGCCAAGCAGCCCTGGAGTACGCCCGCTCCCGCGCAGCAGTCCGCCGTTCCGCAGGAAGCGCCGGTCACCTTCCTCATCGTCAAGTCGATGCTACTCACGGGCTTCGACGCGCCCGGCGAGCAGGTGCTGTACCTGGACCGGCCCATCCGGGACGCGGAACTGCTGCAGGCCGTCGCCCGCGTCAACCGCCCCGCACCCGGCAAGGAAGGCGGGACAGTCGTCGACTACTACGGGGTGCTCGCCCCGCTCAGTGACGCGCTGTCCGGATACGGCAAGGAGGCTCCCGCCGTGCGCGCGAGCCTCCGGGATGTCGCGGACGCCGTCGCGGAAACCGCCGAGGCCGCCGAAGCGGTACGAGACTTCCTGACGGACAAGGCCATCGGCGGGGCCGACCTCGACACACGGGGCGGCCGGGCACGCGCGATGCTCGCCCTGCACGACGAGGACGACCGGGCTCTGCTCGACAAGAGGCTCGGGGAGTTCCTGGGCTCACTGGAGCGCGTGCTGCCGCACGAGGACGCGCTGGACTTCCTTCGCGACGCGAAGCGCTGGGCACTGCTCCAGCAGCGCGTACGCCGCCACTACCGGGACGCGCCCGGTGGGCTCTTCAGCCTGCGTGGATACGGCCGCAAGGTGCGCGCCCTGATCGCCGAACACCTGGAGGCACCCGAGATCGTCCAGGCCATCCCGCCCGTGTCGATCCTCTCCATCGACGCCTTCGACGATGCCGTACAAGAGATCGAGGACCCCAAAGAGGCCGCCGCCGAGATGGAACACGCCCTCCGCTACCACCTGGAGGAACGGGTCCGGCGGGAGAACGAGGAGAAATACAAGGAACTGTCCAAGGCACTCAAGGAAGTGCTGGAGAACATGAACGCGCGCTGGCGGATCGACCAGCTGGCCGAGCTGATCGACCAAGCGCGGCAGGAGCAGGACGACGACCCACTGCTGTCCGGGGTTAGCCTGATGGAACGCCGCGTGCACGGGTGGCTGAAGAGTGCCATCGAAAGTCGTACGGCCATCACGCCGCCGGAACCAGGCGAGCTGCGCAAGCTGTCAGCCGGGGTGTACGAGGTGGTCCGCGAACAGGTCCGCAGCGTCGGATACCGGGCTCAGGGCAAGCATGTGACCCGGCTGACCTCCCACGTGACCGAGCGGCTGCGTCGCGATGGCCTGGAAGCCGGGTCCGGCGATACCGAAGAGGTACGCGCGGTGGCCCGACACGTCGTGAATCACGTACAGGAGCACGTTCAGGACTTCCGGGAGGAGCGGTAGGCACAATTGTCGGTGTGCCACCCATATCCCGACCGACTGCGCAGCAAGAGCCCGAAGCCATCGGATACCTCTCCGACGGCCAGCTCCTGCGTGTCGGAGAGCTGCGGCTCGACGTCCGCGTCAGTTCCCGCCGCACCCGGCTCGGCCTGACCGTCGAGCGGGATGGGTCCGTCGTCCTGCGCGTCCCTGTCGACTGCGACGAGGGGCGCGCGCGGGACTTCGTGCGGACGCACGAGGACTGGATCACCGAAAAAGCACGGCTCCGGGACCGCTTCCGCCCGGCTCACGCTTCGATCGACCTGCTCGACGGAACCGTGTTCCGGTATCTGGGACGCGAGTACCGCCTGCTGCTCGTGGACGAAGAGGCCGGACCGGCGCGGCTCCAAGCCGGGCGGCTGCGCCTGGACCGGTCCGTCGCATCCGATCGTGCAGTCGGCCGAAAGGAGCTCATCGACTGGTACCAGCGGGCCGGAACGTCCTGGTCCCGCGGCAGGCTTCAGCCGTGGGCGGGGCGCCTGGGCGTGGCCGAGCCCCCGGTGGAGGTACGGGATCTCGGGCAGCGCTGGGGGGCCTACTTCCCGGACAGTCTGGGGAAGGACGGCGCCCTTGGCCGAATGGTCCTGCACTGGGCGGTCTTCCAGCTCCCCATCCGACTCGTCGATTACGTCATCGCCCATGAACTGGCGCATATCCGTATCCCGGGGCACGGCCCCGACTACTGGCGGCTGCTGCGCCGCGCCATTCCAGAGTGCGAGCGGCTGAAGGAAGAGCTGGACGAAATGGGGCGCCGGGTCTGGCTCGGCGACATAACCGCCCTCTCGGAATGATCACCGCACACTGCTAGGGATGCATCCGCGCGCCCTTCACCACCTTGTCCACCGCGTTCCGCGGCCCGTACACCGCGAGTCCCACGACGTCCAACTCCCCCGTCGGCACGGCCCGTACGGCCGCCCGGTTGTCCCGGTCGTTGCCGGTGGCGAAGAGGTCGGAGGTGAAGACCGACCGCGGCAGCACCCGGGACAGGGCGCGCCCGTGTGCCGCGGTCAGCGTCTCCTTGGTGCCCTCGAAGACCAGCACCGGCTGACGGAACATCGGCAGATACGGGACGCCGTCGGCGTCGGAGTACGGCTCGCCGACCACCTCGGGAACGGCCGTCCCGAGCCCGCTGACGAGAAAAGCGGTCACATTGAGTCGCTGCCAGGGCTCCAGGTCGTCCCTCAGCAGGACGGCGATCTTGGTGTCGAAGCGGACGGGCCCGGCGGCCGGAAGGTTCTCGGTGCTCATGCACCGAGACTGCCGACCCTCGTACGCCCACGTCTTGTACGTTGTTTGCATGGTGGCCCAGCGGGAGATCTCCGTGTGGCGCCCGAGCGTTCCGGGTGTCGTGGAGGTCTTTCACGCCCACTACACCGAGTACGCGTACCCCATGCACGTACACGAGGCGTGGACGCTGTTGATCGTCGACGACGGCGCCGTGCGCTACGACCTCGACCGGCACGAGCACGGAACCCCGCACGACACGGTCTCTCTGCTGCCGCCGCACGTCCCGCACAACGGCTCTCCGGTCACCGAGCACGGCTTCCGCAAACGTGTCCTGTACCTCGACCTGAGCCGGCTCGACGAGAGCCTCATCGGGCCGGCGGTGGACGGTCCCGACCTGCGTGACCCCTTGCTGCGCCGACGCGTCGGACAACTGCACACCGCCCTCGCGCACCCCGGTGACGAGTTGGAGGCCGAAAGCAGGCTGACGCTGGTGACCGAGCGGTTGCGCGGCCGGCTGCGCCCGCGGCGCGCGGGACTCGCGGGACTCACAGGAGAGGAGTCGCGTCCCGGCCGGACGCTCGCCCACCGGCTGCGTGAACTGCTCGACGCAGCTCTCGTCGAGGGGATCTCCCTCGACGAGGCCGCCCGGCTGCTGCACGCCCATCCCGCCCATCTCGTACGGGCGTTCAGCGGCGCCTTCGGGATCGCGCCGCACCAGTACCTGATGTCCCGGCGCGTCGACCGCGCCCGCCGACTGCTCCTGGAGGGCGGAAAACCGTCCGAGGTGGCCACCGCCACCGGCTTCTACGACCAGTCGCACCTCACCCGTCACTTCAAGCGGCTGGTGGGCGTTGCCCCCGGGCGCTATCGCGTCAGCGCGCGCTGAGCCTCGTACAGGTTCCGCGGTCGTACGACGTCCGTCGTGCCGTAGAGCTCCAGGCGGGAGTGCAGGTCTCCGGTGAAGTCGGGTACGTCGATCTGGTCGAACTCCGCGCAGGTGTTGACGCCGACCGTGGCGCTGTAGGGCGCGAGGCCGTCGATCTTGACGAGGCCCGCGCGGCCGTTGGTGTCGCGGATGTTCCAGTGGGTGAAGCGGGCGCCGAAGAGGGGTCCGGCGGAGGCGTCGCCGCCGTGCCGGCCGTTGTTGTTGACGGTGATGTCGGTGCGGACGTCGGCGAAGGGCAAGCCGCGGTGCGAGTCGAAGGTGCCCATCTGGAGGTCGCCGCGCGACCAGACGTTGTAGGAGGAGAGGCCTTCCACGTTGATGCCGTGGAGCTGGGTGTTCGGCGGGGCCGGGACGGTGCGCTGTTCGATGGTGAAGTCCTCGACGAGGTTGTCGTGCGAGCCCTCGCGGCAGAAGTACGGGTGGTGCGAGCCGCGGCCCGCCACGCGGGTGCGGCGCAGGGTGCAGGCGGAGGCGGCGACGAGTCCGAAGCCGTTGTCGACGTGGCGGACCGTCACGTCGTCGACCCAGCAGTCGTACGCGCACTGCAGGACGACCCCGTTGTAGCCCTTGTCGAGGAGGTGCGGGGACTGGGGCGTCTCGACGGCCTCCAGGGTGAGGCCTTCGACGCCGGAGCCGGTCAGCGCCTCGACGTGGGTGGTCAGGCGCGGGTCCCACTCGGGGCGTACGTCGAGGGGAAGCGGGCGCTCCAGGGTGACCTTTTTGCCCTGCACGCGCGCGATGCGCACGGGCCACTCGTAGGGGACGTAACTCGTGAGCTTGGTCTTGTCGTCCCAGTAGTACGCCTCGGGGCCCGGGCCGCCGCCCGCCATGTGCTCCAGGAGGGTGTGGTCGGTGTCGTCGGCCAGCCGGAGCAGGACGAGTCGGCCGGGCTTGAGCGGGCGGGGATCGGCGACCGTCACCGTCCAGGAGCCGCGGGTGGCCGGGGCGAGGGTCGTCAGGGTCTCCCACTCGTCGCGCTTGTTGCCGGTCCAGCCCTCGAAGGGCCAGTTCTTCGCCTGGATGGCGGTGACCAGGGAGTCCCAACGGGCCGTGGGCGCGAGCCAGATGAGGCCGCCCGCCCAGGACCAGGACGACTTGTCGCCGCCGTAGCGGGAGCCGTAGACGCCGATCAGCTCGGTGAGGTTCTTGGTCGCGTACAGCTTCGTACGGTCGCTGCCGGCGCCGCGCAGGACGACGTTCGAGTGACCGACGCGGATCAGGCCGTCGATGCGGAAGGTGCCGGGCGGGATGAGCACCGTGCCACCGCCGGCCCTCCCGGCAGCGGCGATGGCACGGTTGATCGCGGGGGCGCAGTCCGTCGTGCCGTCGTCCGCGACGGCGCCGTGGTCGCGTATGTCGGCCACGACGGGGCGGCGGGGGAAGCGCGCCGCCCCACCCCGCCGGCCGGCCCGGCCGATGTACGGGATCTGCGGGTGGGTGAAGGGGGTGCGGGTGAACTCCCGCCAGAGGGCGGGGACTTGGCCACCGCCTTCGGATCGTGCGGCGCCTGTCCGCGGTTGTGCGGCGCCTGTCCGCGGTTGCGCGGCGGCCGTCGACGGTTCGCCGGTCACGGCGACGGCCGCCACGGCTATGGCGCTGCCGAGCAGGCCCCGTCTGCTGATGCTCACGTGCTCCTTGCTCATACCCGCCCGCCTTCCGCCGCATTTCATGAATTTCCATGGATGTGAACGACGTTCAGATCTGCGTCGGCTGTGAGCATGCCACCGAGACCCCTGGCCCGGAAGGGGTCATGCGCCAGTTAGTTGGACTGGACCTGAAATTCAGCCAGTAGGACGCTGAGTCAGATGCGTGAACGTTTCCAGATTGCGGGTCGACTCGCCGCGGGACACCCGCCAGGCGTACTCCTTGCGGATCGCGGAGGCGAAACCGAGCTCAAGGAGGGTGTTGAAAGCGCCGTCCGCGGCCTCCAGGACCGAGCCGAGCAGCCGGTCGATCTCGTCCGGCGTGACCGCGACCAGCGGCAGTTTGCCGACCAGATACACGTCCCCCAGGGGGTCGACCGCGTAACTCACTCCATAGAGCTTGAGGTTGCGCTCCAGGAGCCAGCGGTGCACACCCGGTTCGTTCTCGTCGGGGTGGCGGATCACGAAGGCGTTCAGCGACAGGGAGTGCTTGCCGACGATCAGCGAGACGGTCGTCGAGAGCTTGCGGGTGCCGGGCAGTTTCACGACGTACGAACCCGCCCTGGGGCTCTCCCACTCCAGCTCGGCCTCGGTGAGGACCTGCTCGATGATCGACGCTGCGTCAGCCATGGGGGGAGCGTACGTCAGGCACCCCGCGACGGGGGCATCAGCCCTGGCGGGCGCGTCAGCCCTGGCGGGCGCGTCAGCCCTGGCGGGCGCGCACCTTGCGGCGGTGGTTCTGCACCGCCGCCGTGTACACGTCCGCCGTCGCCGCGGCCGCGGTGTCCCAGCCGAAGTGCTGTGCGTGCCGCCCGGCGGCCTCGCCCATACGGGCCGCCAGCGTCCGGTCGTCGGCGAAATCGCCCAGCACGCGCGCGTAGGCGACGGGATCGTGCCCCGGGACGAGGAAACCGGTCTCCTGGTGGCGGACGGCCACCGGCAGCCCGCCGACCTCGGCGGCCAGCACCGGTGTACCGGCCGCCTGGGCCTCGATGGCGACCAGCCCGAAGGACTCGCTGTACGAGGGCATGACCAGTACCGACGCGGCCCGGAACCAGTCCGCGAGCTGCTCCTGACCGACGGGCGGCCTGAAGCGCACGACGTCGGCGATACCGAGCCGGGCGGCGAGTTTCTGCAGCCCTTCGGGCTTGGCGAGGCCGGTGCCGCTGGGACCGCCCACCACGGGGACGACGATGTTGCCGCGCAGCTCGGGCCGCTCGTCGAGCAGGACGGCGACCGCGCGCAGCAGCACGTCAGGGGCCTTCAGGGGCTGAATGCGGCCCGCGAAGAGCGGGATCAGGGCGTCCTGCGGGAGTCCGAGGCGGGCGCGGGCGGCGGCGCGGCCGTCGGCCGGGCAGAAGCGGTCCAGGTTGACGCCCGGGTGGACGACGGCGACCTTGCCGGGCTCGGCCTCGTAGTGGCGGACGAGCTCGTCGGCCTCTTCGGAGGTGTTGGCGATGAGGCGGTCGGCCGCGCGCACGATCTGGGTCTCGCCGATGACGCGGGCGGCGGGCTCGGGGGCGTCGCCCTCGGCCAGCGCGGCGTTCTTGACCTTGGCCATGGTGTGCATCGCGTGCACCAGGGGCGCGCCCCAGCGCTCGGCGGCGAGCCAGCCGACGTGGCCGGAGAGCCAGTAGTGGGAGTGCACGAGGTCGTAGTAGCCGGGGCGGTGACCGGCCCAGGCCTGCATGACGCCGTGCGTGAACGCGCACAGCTGGGCGGGCAGGTCTTCCTTGGCGAGGCCCTCGTAGGGGCCCGCGTCGACGTGCCGGACGAGGACGCCGGGGGCGAGTTCGACGGTGGGCGGGAGGGCGGCCGTGGTGGCCCGCGTGAAGATCTCGACCTCGATGTTGATCGCGGCGAGGCGCTGGGCGAGCTCCACGATGTAGACGTTCATGCCGCCGGCGTCGCCGGTGCCGGGCTGGTGCAGCGGCGAGGTGTGGACGGAGAGCATCGCGACGCGACGGGGCCTGCGGTGCAGCCTGAGCCGTGAGGGCGCCGCCGGGGAGCGCCGCCCGAGCCTGCTGACGTACTGGCTCACGTGGCGTTCCTCCTTGCTGCGGGGCTGCGGGCATGCCGTCGGAGGATGCGCCGCACCCTCCAAAGAGGCCAAACGCCGGACTACGTCGCTCCATTTCCTCCCCGCCCCCTCCCGGCCGTCCTTTGCCCAATCATTACCGTTGATCGCTCAACCGTTCGAGCCGGGGGTGCGTGCGCCGCGGGGCACAGACGCCGACCCCGACCCCGACCCCGGCGCAGGGGGCCTGTCGGACCGCCCGCTTACCCTCGTACGCATGACAGCCCGCGCAGCGTCCCGCCCCGTGGGTACGGTGACGCGCGGGACCACCAACCCCAACCGACTGCGCCGCATGGACCGCTGGATCGCGGCCGCCCACGGCGCCGAACTGCGCAGGAGCGCCGAACCGGTGGCGGTCGACCTCGGATACGGGGCCGCACCCTGGACAGCGGTCGAGCTGCTGGCGCGCCTGCGCACCACCGCTCCCCGCACACACGTGGTGGGCGTGGAGATCGAACCGGCGCGGGTCGCGGCGGCGCGGCCGTACGAGCGCGACGGACTCGTCTTCCGGCACGGCGGCTTCGAGGTCCCGGTGCAGGGCAGCCCCTCGCTCATCCGCGCGGCGAACGTGCTGCGCCAGTACGACGAGGAGCAGGTCGCCGAGGTCTGGCAGCGCCTGTGCGCCCGCCTCGCACCGGCGGGCCCCGGCTCCTCGGGCGGGCTGCTCGTCGAGGGCACCTGCGACGAGATCGGCCGCCGGCACGTCTGGGTCGCCCTCGGCCCCGAGGGCCCGCGTACGGTCACCTTCGCCACCCGCCTCGGCTCCCTGGACCGCCCGTCCGACCTCGCCGAACGCCTACCGAAGGCCCTGATCCACCGCAACGTCCCGGGCGAGCCCGTGCACGCGTTCCTGCGCGACTTCGACCGCGCCTGGGCGGCCGCCGCGCCCTACGCCTCGTACGGCGCCCGGCAGCGCTGGATCCGCGCGGTCCGCGACCTGACGGCCGACTGGCCGGTGACGGACGGGACACCGCGCTGGCGCCAGGGCGAAGTCACGGTGCGCTGGGAGGCGTTGGCGCCGCGGGGGTGAGCGGGGGGGGGAGCGGGGGGAGCGGGGGTGAATCGGGGAGCCGCCCTGCCCGCGCGGGGGTCGCCCGGAGGCCGGCGGTCCTCTCGCGGGACCGCAAAGAAGACTGCACGCGGGACCGCTAAGAAGACTGCAGGGGAGCGATAGCCCCCGCAGGGGTAAAGATCGGGAACTTCGGGGGGAATCCGGGGAAAAGACGCCGGGGCGATCGAGAGAATCCGGATGGGATGCGCGGGGGCGTCACGCGGGCGCGCCTTCTCGGCGGTTGGTGGCCACCGCGCGCCCACGCCCCGTACGGAACGAACTCCGTGACTGGTTCGTCACACAGCCGGGGAGATCGTCTTGTGCGGGAGGAGAGATCGTTTTACGGGATCGGGGCGGGGAGGGGAGTTCTTGCCCGCCTCTGTCGCATTGCGAGCCGACATGGCACGATCCCCCAGGCGTCCGTAAGTTACTGACGGTAAATCAGTTTGGGGGCGGAGTAATGGGATCCGGCAAGCGGAGCCTGACCACGGCGGCCATGGTTCTGACCTGCGCCTGCGCGGCGCTGTCGGCACCGGGTGTGGCGTATGCGAGCCCGACAGCGACATCCGCGCGCACACCGACACCGACACCCACCCCGGGAACCACGCCGGGAAGCACCCCCGGAAGCACCCCTGGAAGCACCCCTGGAAGCAAGGATCCCGCGAAGGACCCCGAGGCGGTCCGCAAGAAGAAGGACCTTGAGGCGATCCGTAAGAAACTGGACGGCCTCTACCACGACGCGGCGGTTGCCACGGACACGTACAACGCCGCCGAGGAGAAGGCCGAGCAGCAGTCCGCCGAGATCGTCGACCTGGCCCGCGAGATCGTCAAGGGGCAGGAGAAGCTGGACGAGTTGAAGGACCGCGCGGGCGCCGCGGCCAGGGCGCAGTACCGGGGCGGCGGGCTGCCGCCCGAGATGCGGCTGTGGCTGAGCGACAACCCCCAGGAGTACCTGGACGGCGCGGACCGGGTGCGCCAGGGCGAGCACGCGACCGAGGGCCTGCTCGCCGAGATGGCGCGCACCCAGCAGGACTTGGAGCAGTACGCGAAGGACGCCTCCGCGCAGTGGAGGGACCTGGAGGCCGACCGCCAGGCCAAGGCCACGGCCCAGAAGGAGATCAAGAAGCAGATCGCCGCCGCCGAGAAGCTGGAGTCCCAGCTCCAGAAGGAGGAGAAGGAGCGGCTGGCGAAGCTCGAGGAGGAGGCCGCCTACCAGGCGCAGACGGCCTGGCTGAGCTCCGGCGTCCTCGCGGAGCTCAACGGCAAGGCGTCCGAGCAGGGCAAGAAGGCCGTGAAGTTCGCCACCGATCAGATCGGCAAGCCGTACGAGTGGGGCGCCGAGGGTCCGGGGTCGTACGACTGTTCGGGGCTGACCTCGGAGGCCTGGGCGGCCGCCGGCCACGGCATTCCGCGCACCTCGCAGGAGCAGTGGAAGCAGCTCCCCCACGTCGACATCAAGGACATGCGCCCCGGCGACCTGATCATCTACTTCGACGACGCCAGCCATGTCGCGATGTACATAGGCGACGGGGCGATCGTGCACGCGCCGCGGCCCGGGCGGACGGTGACGATCGCGGGGGCGGGTTCGATGCCGATTCTGGGGGTCGTACGGCCGAACCCGTAGCGGTCGAGCCCTGCGATCAACTCCGGCGATCAGCTGCGGTGACCAACCGTGGCGATCGACTCCGATGACCAACTCCTGTGATCAACTCCGGCGACCGGGGCGCCGCCCGAAGCGGCCCCGCCCACAGTGACCCACCACACGTGACCTTCCCCACGGTCGCGCGTGCCCTCCACCCCGGGGACGTGACGTTCGTCATCTCGAAGGACACCGCATCCTGTCCAAGTGCGGTACAGGATGCGGCATATGACGGTGACCGTTGGCAGGACGCCGAGTCGCACACCATTCCGTTGCGGCGTCCGCTACCGCTATGGTCCCCGTCGGTGGGTCGAGGACCTTCGCCCACCACGCCCTCGGGGGGAGGGAAGGAACCCACAAGATGCCCGTACCCATACCGCGGCAGAGAGCGATCCCGGCCGCGGAGAGTGGTCAGGCTCAAGGCGCGTTCTCACCCGGCGGCCCCTCCGGAGACGCGACCGGGAGCCCGTCCGGGACAGCACCGGCGCCCCACGCCCCCACGACCCCGGTCGACAGCACCACCAACCTGACCCTGCTGGTCATCGAGGACGACCCGGCGGGTTCGCTCAGCGTGCCCGAAATGCTGGACGCGGCCGGCAAGCCCATCCGCATCCGCACCGCCCGCAACCTCACCGAGGCCGCGCGGCTGCTCACCGACGACGTCCACTGCATCCTGCTCGACCTCGCGCTGCCCGCCCCCGGCCGGGCGGCCGCCGAGAGCAACGACGAGCTGACCACGCTCAAGCACGTGCTGCGGCTCGCGCCCCGGCACGCCGTCCTCGCGCTCACCGCGTCCGGGGACGCCGAGCGCGGCGCCGAGGCGGTGCGCGTCGGCGCCCAGGACTATCTGCTCCGCGACGAGCTGGACGGCCGGCTGCTGAGCCGCGCGATCCGGTACGCGGTGGAGCGGAAACGTTCCGACAAGGCTGAGCGACGACTCACCGAGTCCAGGCTGCGCGCCCAGGAGAACGCACGCCTGGAGCGTGGCCTGCTGCCGACCCCCCTCCTGGAGGGCTCCTCGCTCCGCTTCGCCGCGCGCTACCGCCCGGGCCGCTCCCGCGCCCTGCTCGGCGGCGACTTCTACGACACGGTCCGTACATCCGACGGCACCGTGCACGCCATGATCGGCGACGTCTGCGGGCACGGGCCCGACGAGGCGGCGCTCGGCGTGGAGCTGCGCATCGCCTGGCGGGCGCTGACGTTCGCGGGCCTGTGCGGCGACGAACTCCTGTCCACCCTCCAGCAGGTGCTGGAGCACGAGCGCGAGAACGACGAGATCTTCGCGACGCTGTGCACGGTGGACATCGCGCCGGACGGCCGCCGCGCCGGGCTCTGCCTGGCCGGTCACCCGTCCCCGCTGATCTCCCGCCCCGGCCTCCGCCAAGGTCTCGGCCCCGCTCGACCAGGGGGAACCCCCGTCGTCGAACTGCTGCCGTACGAGAACGGCGGCCCGGCCCTCGGTCTGCTGCCCGGCGCCCGCTGGCCGCGCCAGCAGGTGGAGCTCGGCGGCGAGTGGAGTCTGATGCTCTACACGGACGGCCTGATCGAGGGCCGCGTCGGCGAGGGCAGGGAACGGCTGGGCCAGGACGGCATGGTGGAACTCGTCCGCCGCCGGCTCGCGCAGGGCCTGGCGGGCGAGGAGCTGCTGCGGGCGACGGTGAACGAGGTCAGGGACCTCAACGGCGGAGAGCTGACGGACGACGTGGCGGTGCTGCTGCTCGACCGGGCGCCGTAACCGTCGTACGCCTACAGGCTCGTCGTACGCCTACAGGCTCGTCGTACGCCTACAGGTACAAGGACGACTACAGGTACGAGCTGGTCAGCGGCCGCCGTTGTAGGGGCCGTACGGGCCGTCGCTGCTGCTTCCGCCGCGGCGGCCCCGGCCACCGCCGGAGACCTGGCGCAACGCGGGGCGTACGTCCACGAAGAAGACGATCGTGGCGACCAGCCCCGCGATCTGCAGGAAGATTATCGGGACCAGCAGGTTCACGGCCACTGTGATGCCCAGGATGATCAGCCAGAACATCTTGTTCTGCTTGTCGGCCGCGCGGTACGCGTCCTCGCGGGCCACCGCGGCCATCACCAGTGCCACCACGGCGAGCACCAGCATGGCAAGGAAGATCAGCGACATAAAGCCGCCGAATGCCGTCAAGAGCACTATGCCCACCGCCCGAGTCGAATCGTCTCTACGGCCACCGTACCCGGAGAACGGGCCGGGAACTCGGAGAGTGCCCGGCCCGTCTTCACATCGCGACACAGGCGCCGTGACTGCGTCGCTTCCTACTTCTCGTACTGCTCGTACTAGTTCGTACTGCTCCTGCTGCTCCTGCTGCTCTGACTTCGCCTGCCGCTCTTACTTCGCGGGCGGCGTCGTCTTCTTGGCGACGGGCTTGCGGGCCGGGGCCTTCTTCGCCATGGTCTTCTTGGCCGGGTCGGGCTCGGCGGCGGCAGCGGCCGGCTTCTCCTCCGCCTTGACCTCGACGGGCTGCGGCTTCGGCTCGACGGCCACGGCCAGTTCTTCGATCTCCTCGGCGGCCTCGCCGCGCCAGGTCCTCACGGTCTGCTCGCCGTGCTCGGCGACCTTCTCGTACGTCTCCCGGGCCTTCACGGCGTACTCGGCGGCGACGCCGACACCGCGCAGGGCGAAGTCCTGGGCGGACTCACCGAGCTTCTTCAGGTCGGTGTCGAGGGTGCTGATGAACTCCGTCACCTTGGCCTGGAGGTTCTCCTGCGCCTCCCTCGCGCGGGTGGTGGCCTCCCTCGCGCGGGTGGTGGCCTCCTTGGCGCGGGTGGCGGCCTCCTTGGCGCGGGTGGCGGCCTTCTCCTGGACGGCGTTCGAGTCGATGTTCTTCACGGTCTCAATGCGCGCCGGGGCCTCGGCACGGATCTGCTCCACGAGGCCGGGGACCTTCTTCGCCTGCTGGACGGCCAGGTCGGCGGTGCCGGCCAGGAAGTACAGCGGGGTCGGGTCCGTGGCGGCCTTGCGGATGTCGTCGGTGATGGCCATGGTGATGGTCCTCCCGGAGTCGCTTTCAGCTGAGGGTTTTGGTGTTCCGCGGCGAGACCGGCCGACCCGTGGAGGGCCCGGCGATGTTGCTCGTGGTTCTCGTCAACTGGCGGTCTGCTGCGGATCGGCATCGCTGCCGTCGGCCGTGCGGGGGCTGCGGACGGCGGTGTCCGGCGATTGCTGGGTGTCCGATATGTTCTGTGCCTTGCTCTGGGTCATGTCCTGGGCCATGCCCGGCGTGATCTCGAATCCGTTCTCCTTGCGGAAGGACTCGTAGATCTGGAGCAGCACCTGCTTCTGCCGCTCGTTCAGCGTGGGATCGGCGAGTATGACGGCACGCGTCGCACCTTCGCGTCGGTACTCCTCCCCGTCCCGCTCTGCATCAAGGATCCCGGCCCGCACGTACAGCGTCTCGGCGGAGATCCGCAGCGCCTTCGCGACCTGCTGCAACACCTCCGCGCTCGGCTTGCGCAGCCCGCGCTCGATCTGACTCAGATACGGATTGGACACCCCGGCGGCGTCGGCGAGCTGCCGCAGCGACAGTTGCGCGCTGCGCCGCTGCTCGCGCAGATACTCACCGAGATTGCCGACGTTGAGCGATGCCATGTCTCCACCTTGCCGCACCCTTGCTAACAATTGCAAGCACCCGCTTGCAAAAGTGCGCTACGCCACGCACCCGTTCCGGTGAGGCTGAGCACGATAGGTGTCGTATTTGCAGGACAACTGTCGTCGCCCTGACTCCAGCATGTCGCCAGGGCCTGTCCGGCGGATCGGATACTGCCGGACAGGCCCCGGGCCGGAAGGACTCAGCGCTTGAGCATGAAGGTGAAGTCGCCCGAGAGCTCGCCGCCCAGGTGGACTGTCGACACGAGGTTCCCCTCGGCGAGCAGTCTCTCGACCTAGGCTCGCGAAGAGCCGAAACCTTCGGCGCTCAGACGCACCGGTCGCACAGGTATCCCCGCCGCAAAGCGGACCGAGACCAGGCCACCCCCGGCACAGGCGCCCACCGGCCGCGGTGCGCCCGGTGCGGCGGCGGACCGTACGGCGACTGCCAGGCCGGCCGCTCGGTTCGACCCGAGCCGCCCACGTCGCGGCGCCGTACGACCGGGTCCTGGAGCAGCTCGGCTGCCAGGCCGGGGTCGTTGTCGTGCAGCAGGTTCAGGACCTCGGGCCGTACGGAACGCACGTTCATCCGCTCCAGGACAGTGACCTTGGCGGTGTCCCCGCACCCGGTGCACAGCGCGAGGAGCCAGGCGTCGAGGAGCTCGTGGTTCGCGTTGACGCGGAATTTGCCGTTCGCCCGGAAGCGCCCGGAGGCGCACGTGTGGCAACGGCGGAGAACGATCGGCAGGCAGGTGGGCACGACCACCCAGTTCTTGGACACAGAAATACACCGGTTCCAGTGAGAAGACCGCAGCGAAAAGGAGCGCGGCGCACATGTGCGACGCACGACGGATCAGCGCTCGGGGGGTCTCACTTGGTGTACAACGGCACGTCCTTGACAGGGCGACTGCGGGCGGGAGAACGGTAACGGCACACGAGAGTGCGGTTCCACGGATTTTCGGGCAGTTGGCGATACCTCGTGGCGGGCCCCCGTGCCACCCTCGACCCACCGGACATGCCCTAGTGGCGCCGGCCCGCAGCACAACCACGAAGGCCGACTCGCCCTCCAGGCCGCGAAGAACTGCGGCAACGCCGACCCGGTCTCCCAGCGGATCAACCTCGATGACGTCCGCGAGGCCCGCCTGGGGGCCGAAGCAGCCGTCGACCGCGGCCTTCACTTCGTCGCCGCGACAGGTCCGAAGGCGATGCCGGGAGATGAGGGAGCAGGCGAGTTCGGCCACGCAAGCCGGGAAGGCCCACCGAGGCAGCAGCAGCCCGTGAGGGATCCCACAAGCCGCTCGACCGCTGGCGCGAGGACGCCAACAACGCGGTCCTTGTGTCAGACCGGCCCTCTACGATCCCCGGTCATGACCGATGACGCGCTCGACTACTCCCAGCCCGGTCCGCTCACCCGCCTAGCCGCCGAGAATTAAGGCTCGCCGAGGGGCTGCCGGACGACCCGGTCGGTATTTGTGCTGCCGTACAGAGCTTGGTCATCCAGCCGACCGACGCCGCCGCGCTCGGCGTTTCCGAAGAGCGGCTCGCGGAGAAGGACATCCGGCCGGTGAACGAGCTGGTCGTCACGCTGACTGCGCTGGACCCCGCTCCCCTGCACCACGCCCGGACACCCGAGAAAAGGGTGGTGGGAACATGCCGCCACTTCGCCACCATCGCCTGCGCGATCCTGCGGGCGCGGGGCATCCCCTCCAGGGCCAGGTGCGGCTTCGGCACCTGCTTCCTGGAGGGACGCGGCCTCGACCACTGGATCACCGAGTACTGGAACGTCGGCGAACGGCGCTGGGTACGCGTCGACACGGAACATCTCGGCCACGGCTACGTCGAGCGCCCGGAAGACCTCGCACCGGGCGAGTTCCTGACCGGTGGCGAAGCGTGGATCCAGCACCGCAAGGGTCTGATCGATCCACACCTGTTCGGGGTCGTCGGCACCGATCACGCTTGGGGGCCTGCCGAGATCAGCGGCAATGCTGTCCGCGACCTTGCGGCCCTCCGCAAGCGGGAGATGCTGCCCTGGGATGAGTGGGGCCGAATGACCGAGGCCTACGAGGACAAGACCGGCCCCGACTATGACCGGCTCATCGACACCGTTGCCGATATCTGCGCCGGAGATGATCCGATGGCTCTGGCTCGTCTGTTTACCAGCGAGGACTTGCGACCTGGGTGCCGCCGCCCTGCCGTTGACGGCCGACGGCGGCCGTTTCTCGGCGCACGGGGCGGCCTCGGGCGGCTTCTCCCCCCTCGACGCGGAGGAGGCCGCCCGCCGGGGGATCGAGCTCTTCGGCATCGGCGACGTGCAGTTCGCCCCCGCCGACCTGCGCCGCTTCACGTCCACCGCCTACAGCGAGGCCGCGGCGGGGCGGCTGCGGCCGGTGATCGGGGAGGTGTTTCCGCTGGAGCGGGCGGGGGACGCACATGCGGCTGTTGAGGGGCGGGGGTTGGTGGGGAAGGTGGTGTTGGAGGTGTCGGAGGCGTCGCAGGCGTCGCAGGCGTGAGGGAACGCCGGCTCGGCGGCGACGACAGACTCCACAAGTCGTCGAGATGCTTGTTCCAGTGGCGACGACGGACTTGGAGTCGTCGCCGACCTCCCCGTGCCGACGCTCGCGGCGGAAAGGTCAGGCGCCCGCGGAGCCTCCGGCTGTCCGTTGACCGCGATGGTCTCCCTGCGGCAGCGCACGGGCAAGATAGGGGTTGGCCGTCAGTTTGCCCGGGAGCCCCAGGGCCGCCGTGGCGTCCGCCAGAGTCATCGCGTAGGCATCCACCGCACGGCGGACGTTGGGGGCATCGAGGCTGTCGCCGGTCACCAGGCGGTCGAGGTCCACGAAGGCCGAACGGATGACCTCCATGGAGCGGTAGACGCGCCAGTCCTCGAGCCAGCCCTTGGTGCAGTCCTCCGGCAGCAGACGGGACCAGCGGGAGAACAGCCGCGCACGGATCTCGGGCCGTGTCGGGGTGAGATGGATATGGCGGACCAGGTCGTGCAGCGGATCGCCGACCGTCGCCATCTCCCAGTCGATCAGCGTCAGACCGCCGTCCTCCCGGCGCACGAGATTCCACGGGTTCAGATCGCCGTGCAGGAGTACGGACCTACGGGGGACCAGGTTGTGGCGGTCCAGGAGCTCACCCAGCCGGTAGCCGCTGGGCAGCCCGAGTTCCCGCGCCAGATCCCGGGTGGCCTTGGGGAGTTCGGTCACCATGTGGACCAGCTCGTCCCGTAGCCCCAGGTAATAGGTGTGCCCTCGCATCTCGGGGTCCAGCTCGTCGCAGTCGACGTGGGTCAGCGCCCCGAGCTGGTCCACGAGATCGTCCGCCTCGTGCGGCAGAAGTCCCTCCGCCGGGTGCTCCGGGGGACGAAATCCGGCTCCCGGGCCCTCGTAGGAGTGGATCGTGAACTCGTCCCTCAGGCCGCTGCTGCCCAGGGCCAGCACTTTCGGCGCCCGTACCGCGGCCCCCGACCGCTCGATCGCTCCCAGCACCGCGTGCTCGTTCAGGAACCGGCGTTCCCTGGGGGTCACCGCCCCCACCTTTCGGCGCACCATCACCGGGAACGGGACCCCCGACACCCGTACCGCCGTACTGAGATGGGCCGTTCCCTTGAACACCCGCTCCGCGGAGGCGGCACCCTCCTCGAACAGCGCTTCTCGCACCGCCCGTTCGGGGAACCTGGGGTGCTCGGCCACCCGCGGGTCGCGCTGCCAGACGATCTGCGAGACAGACCTGTCCCGGCTGTGCCGGCCCCCATGGGACTCGTTCCATCGAAAGAGAATGCGTTCGATCTCGTGCTCCCCCGGCACGCTCTTGAGCCGCAGCGGCTCCTCGGCCGCCACCAGTGCCCGGTACACCGACCGCGTCGCGGCGTCCAGGTCCCGCTGGTCGAAGGAGTCGCCCAACGCGTTCGCGGCACGCATGACGTCGGGATAGACCGACTGGGCCCTCTCGAAGGCGACGTAGTGCTTCAGGTCCCGGTCCATGCCGTAGACGGCCTTGCTGCGGCGCGCGCTCATGGCCTCACGCCAGGCTTCGACCACCTCGTGCCACTGATGGTCGGGGTACTGCATCCGCACCAGGTGAGTGGCGAGGTCGTGCAGCGGGTCCCCGTAGCTCGCCAGCTCCCAGTCGACGCAGATCAGGGGCGGGGCGCCGTGGTAGGAGACGATCACATTGTCCCGGTGCAGGTCCGTGTGGAGCAGGCCGAAGGGACGGCTGATGAGGTTCGGCACCCGCTCCGCGAACCGCACCATCGCGTCCTCGGGAATGCCCAGCATCGCGAACAATCCGCCGAACACCGCCCAGTTGGGCTGCCTGATCTGTTCCTCGGCAGCGAACGCCAAGGCCCGCAGAAAGGCTCGGCTGTCCCGGCTCGACCGGGGCCAGGACATCGGCAGGGGCGGCAGTTGCTGCCTGCGCACCTGCGTCATGTCCGCGAGGAGACCCGCGAGAGCGGTGATCAGGTCGGAGTCCACCGGCTTGCCGTTGGGGCAGATGCTGGAGAGGGGTACGCCATCCACATAGCTCAGGACAGCGGTCCCCCGGCGCTTGACCAGACAACGCGGGACATGCGGAAGCACACCACAGATCGCGTTGAGGATCTCCGCCTCGTCCTGCCAGGTCCTGATGACCACGGGCAGCACCGATCGAATCCGCTCCCGCACCGTGACCGGCTGTCCGTCGTCGCAGGCCACGAGACGGGCATCGCCTTCCGTGAGCGGCCGCACCATGTAGTTGAGATTGTGGTGCCCGCGACTGAACGACCCCAGCATCCGGGCATAGCGCACGAATCTGTCGTACGCCTCGTCGTCCGCCCCTGGCAGAGCGGGCTTACCGAGATTTAGCGGACCGCCCACGGGTCACTCCTGAATAACTGTGCGTCGCAGCCGATGTTCATGCGCCGCAAGAGAGGTGAGCACACCTTAGTGCCCGCGCACGAAGGCCGCTGAGCGGAACGGGGCAATCGGTGGCCACCTGAGAGGCATACCACTCGTGGGCTTCAGGGCTTCTCGGCGAGGAGGTTCCAGCATGAGTCGAACCAGGCCTGCATGCTCTCCATGAACACCGAGCCCGTCGAGTCCGGGTCGCCCTCGTCATTGACGTGCCGGGTCAGCGTGGACCCGAGGCCGAGTACGTCGATGGCATCGACCTCCGTCTCGTCGTCCAGGAGGATGGTGCGCTCCAGGACCTCATAGGGCCCGAACAGCGCCTCGACACCTGGCCGCAGATAGAGCTTGAACGGCGGGGCCAGCGGTACGTACCGGATGTCCACTCGCACATCGGGCACCAGACCCTCGGTCTTCAGGTCACGCAGAGCCGTGCGCAACGAGATCGTGTGCCGGCCGGTGATGGAGCGGAACCGCTCCCGGAGCTGCTCCTGCAACTGGTCCAATTGTCCTGGATTCCGCTCCGGGTCCGGCTTCCGCTCCTGCTCATGCCCCTGTCGCGACTCCCGCCCCTGCTCCCGCTCCACATCCTCGTCCGGCTTCTTCGCGCGGGGATACGGAAGCTCGAGCGACTTCGACGGCAGCAGCATGCGCAGCTCAATGCGCTCGGGCTGTACCTCTCCGAGGCGGATGCGCTCGGCCTGCAACCGGATGTGAGCGTTCAGGGACTCGGAGGTGAGGGTGAACACGTCCAGCTTCACGACTTTCTGGGCGAAGGCCCGGGCGATGAAGGTACCCAGCGCCGCGCGCACCCGGGGCTCCTCCTTCTTCGGCGCCCTCAGATGGATCGGGGTGACGACCCGTGTTCCGCTGCCCTGACGGGACTTGACCCACCCCTCACTGTTCAGCTCCCGTATCACGCGCTGCACGGTGTCGCGGGAGACCTCGAACTCCTCGGCCAGTTCACGCTGCGGCGGCAGGTGGGAGTCCGGTGCGTAGGTACCGTCGGCGATACGGGAGCGCAACTCCTCCAGGACGCGCGCGAACTCCGTACCACCTCCGTCACCGCGTTCCTCGCTCACATCGCGACCGTACCTCGCCCAGTCCACAGGCAAACCGCTTCCAGTCAGATTGGCGGCAGATCCCAGAAATTGACAGGACTGGAAGTTGACTGGCTGTTAAGGGATCAAGCAGGCAGGGGATACCTAGCTCAAGTCAACCAGTCCAATTGGACAGCAAGTTGATCGATTCACGGAAGTGGACGGGTGAGAATCGTGATCATCTACCAACCGGCCCAGGTGGACGCCGAATTAAGAAGTCCGACACGGGCGACGACACGAACCTCGGCACTACCCCCGAAGCACCCGCAGAACCGGCTCCAGCGACCCCACCACATTTTCGGCCCCCGCCTCCCGCAGCAGCTTCTCCTTGGAGCCGTTACGCGCGTAACCGAGGAACGGAACGCCGGCTTGCCGGGCGGCTTCGTAGTCCGAAGGGGCGTCGCCGATCATCAGGGCGGCCGAGGGGGCGGCGCCCAGGGCGTTCAGGGCCCGGTTGAGGCAGTGCGGGTCCGGCTTGAGCCGGCGCAGGTCCTCGGTGCGGCCGTAGACGTTGAGGGCGAAGCAGCCGACGAGGTCGCGGCCGGCCAGGTAACGGGCGGCGGTGCGGGCCGAGTTGTTGGTCGCGATCGCCAGTCGCGCGCCCACGGCACTCCAGGTCCGGATCAGCGGATCCGCGTACGCGGTGGGCCAGGCGGTCGGCACCGCCTTGAGCTCCTGCTGGGTGAGCCGTTCCTCCAGCTCGGTCACCAGGTCGCTGTGCGGATGGCGCCGGTGGACCGCGTACAGGACGACCATCGGGTCCGGATGGACCTGCTCCTCCTCGGTCAGCAGCCCTCGCAGCCCCTGCCGCTCCAGCCACTCCACCAGGTCCTTCGCCACGTCCTCCGCGGAATGCCCCGCGAACAGCCGACAGATCGGCCCGTCGAAGTCGAAGAGTACGAAGCGAGCGCGTTCGATCACTTCCCGCAAGTTCTCGGTCTCTGCTGCCACCGGTTCAGTCTGCGCCGTATCAGAAGTCACTAGGAGAGTGTCAGGTCCGTGGTGATGGTTTCCCAGAGGGCGTCGAACCACTTCTGGGACTGATCCACGAACGCGGCGTCCCGTTGACCGGTCCGCCTCTCGAAGGAGAAGAGGAGGGACTCGGAGCCCAGAGCGTCGTACATGTCCAGAACTCCATCGGCCACCTCCTCCTCGCGTCGGGTGACCATGTAGTACGCGATTAAAGCCTCAACGCCGTTGAGCAGGTACAACTTCACCGGCGGAGTGAAGGGGAGGGCCCGGAACGCCACGCGTACGTCGATGCCATGCGAGGAACGCAGGGCGCGGAGGTTGTGCTGGAGCACGTGGACCTGGGCGTTGCGCTGGGCCAGCCAGCGTTTATGGACCGGATCGTCGTCTCCGCGGCCGTCGACGGGGACCGGGAAGGCGAGGTTGATGTCCCGGGAGGGGAGCAGGATGCGGACGTCGATCGTCTCCGGGCGGATGCGGCCCTCATGGATCAGCCGGACCGGTTCGCCGAGCGCCAGCATCAGGGTCTCCGCGGTCAGGCAGGCCGCGTCGACCCGGACGTGCGGCGCGGAGAACGCCTCGGCCAGGCGGGGAGCCAGCCCGACCATCGTGGTCTGGGGCTCGTTCCGGGTCGGTGTCGGCTCCGCGATCCGTGGGGGGCTGCCCTTGCTGACGTTGCTGAGCAGGCCGTCGTCCTGGAGGGCACGCAACGCCTGACGGACGGTGCCCCGCTCGACTCCGAACTCCTCTGCCAACTCGGCCTGAGTCGGCAGGCGGTCTCCCGCCTTGAGGTCTCCGGCGCGGATCCGATCCCGCAGGACGTCGGCGATCTCCTGGGGCGAGAGCCTTCTGCTGCCGTTCACTGCAACGTTCTCCTGGGTCACGACCAAACGCTACAACTCTGGTCCATCTATCGGGAGTTGTTTGAAAGTTGTTTATGACTACCGGCCAAGTGGGGACAACTTAATCAGAGTTGGCAACCAACTTGGCCAAGTTGGCGGAAGTTTTGCCTCCCCCACCCGAGCCCCGCACGAGCCCCACCCGAGGCCCAACCCGAGCACCGCCCCCGACTCACCCGGGCTCACCCTCGCACACCCCAGAGGAACCACCACGCCACAGTAGAAGCAGGAGAATCGCCCATGCCCGCCATCGCCCTTCTCTCCGCCCTCTTCGTCGTCGGCTTCGACCAGTTCGTCCAGTGGCAGTACGGCACGACGGGCGTCGTCGGTCTGCTGCTCCTCACCATCGGGATCAAGGCGAAGAGCCCCGCCTGCAGCTCCGTCGGGGCGGTCGTGCTGGCCCTGATGGTCGCCGGGCCCGCTCTGTGAACCAGGTCCGCACTGTGAACCAGGTCCGTGCCGCACAGGGGACCTCAGCTCGTCAGCAGCAGCTCCGAGCTGATCGTCTCCCACAGCGCGTCGAACCACCGGTGGGACTGCTCCACGAACGTGGTGTCCCGCAGCCCGGTCCCCCGCACGAAGGGGAACAGCATGGACTGGGTGCCCTGGACGTCGTACATCTCCAGGTATTCATGGTCCACCTCCTCCTCGCGCCTGCTCAGGGTGTAGTACGCGAAGAGCGCCTCGACGCCGTTGAGCAGGTACAACTTCACGGGCGGAGTGAAGGGCAGGGCGCGGAAGGAGACGTTGACGTCGATGCCGTGCGTGGCGCGCAGGGCGAGCAGGTTGTGGCGCAGCACCTGGCCCTGGGCGTTGCGGTTGGCCAGCCAGTTGCGCTGGAGCCGGCCGGAGGCCGACGCGTCCACCGGGGTGGGGAAGGCGAGGTCGATGTCACTGCTCGGGAGCAGTACGCGGACGTCGACCGTGGCCGGTTTTATTCGCCCCGCGTGAATGTGCCGGAGGGGTGCGCCCATGGCAAGGGTGAGTGATATCGACGTCAGGCACAGGGCGTCGATCTCCACGTGCGGGGCCTCGAAGGCGGCCGTGATCCGCCCGCCGAGCGCCACCGTGGTGGGCTGCGGCGAGGCCTCCGGGCCGGTCAGGGCCCGTTCCAGGGTGTCGGCGACGGTCGCCGGGCTCCCCTTGGACACGTTGACGAGCAGGTGCTCCGACTGCAGGATGCGCAGCGCCTGGCGGACGGCCCCGCGCTCGACACCGAACTCGTCGGCCAGCTTGGCCTGCGTGGGCATGCGCTCTCCCGGCCGCAGCCGGCCGGACCTGATCCGGTTGCGCAGCTCGTCGGCCACCTCGCGGTGTGACCTCTGTGGCCGTGGTGACCTGTTCCGCCCATTGACGGAGGCGTGTTCCGGCTCCACGACCAAACACTACAACTTCGCGCCATCTTTGGGCAGTTGCGGGATAGGTGGTTATGAGTCGTCCCAACACGGAGATAAGTAAGGGTGAGTTGGTTGCCAACTTGAGCAACATGGTCAAACTACCGGAGGGTTGGCCGCCAGAGTCATCAAGTCATCCACCCGAAGGCTGGTTCTGAAGGGCCGTCCTCAAAGAGGCCCGTCCCGAAGGCCCGTACTCGAGGCCCGTCCCCAAGGAGGGACCGTCATGCCGCTCGTCGCCCTCGCCGTCGCCGCCCTCGCCATCGGATTCGAACAGCTCATCCAGTGGAAGTACGGGCCGCTGGGCATCATCGCGTTCGTCGCGCTGTCCGTCGGCCTCAAGGCCAAGAACACCACCATCAGCGGCATCGGGGCCGTCATCCTCGTGATGCTGCTCGCACAGTCCGGCTGATCGGACGCCACCGTCCGGCAGTCCGGCTGACCGGGCTCCCTTCCGGAGGGGAGCCGGGAGCTCGGCCAGTCCGCACCACCACAACTGAATCGCTACGGATCAAGCACCACGAATCAAGCACTACGGATCAAGCACTACGGATCAGTAGTCATCACCCGCACGGAAGGAGTACCGGTCGGCCGAGATCAGAAGATGTCCGGGCACCACGGTCGCCTGGACGTGCGGAGCAGGGCGTCGGCAACGGAGGCGGCGCCCTCTCGTTCTTCCCGCACCCGCCCCAGCGCGGCAAGCCGGACCGCCGACTCGTCGCCCAGCCACAGCGACGCCAGCTCACCGACGTCCAGGGTGAGGTCGGCGCCGGCGGTGGTCGGTGCGCAGGCCGCTCCGTCCGGTCCGGCGTCCAGCCGATAGCGCCCGGCGGACAGCCCGTCCCCGTCGGTGACGTCCAGGACCAAGGTCCCGGACCCCGCGTACGTACGCGCCTCCAGAGCCCGTACGACATCCAGGATCCGCACCCACAGCCAGTCCGCCTGGGTGGTGATGCGGGCGGCGCGCGGATCGGGGAGGAAGTGCGGCAACAGATCGTCGGGGGCCCGCCAGCCGGTCTTGACCTTGGCGATCCAGTCGATCGAGCAGAGGTACTGCCACAGGGCGCGCTCGGCCGCCGGGGTCACCGCGATCAGCCAGTTCACGTCCGCCGTGTTGAGGGGTTGTTTGACGTCGCCCCAGTTGTCGTCCGACTCGTACGAGACCAGGCCCTCGACCTCGCCGGTCGCCGAGCGGTACACGGCGTAGAAGGGCTCGTCCCAGGGGTCGTCGCTCAGGCTCAGTACGCCGGTGTTGATCTGCCACCAGCGCTCGTCGCGGCCGACCGCGCCCGGCTGGACGCGCCTGAGCCGCTCGTACAGCTCCGGGCCGATCTTCCGTACGTCCTCGCCGTCGACCAGGTCGATACGGGTGCCGTCCGCCGGGCCCGACCAGCGGGGGTCGAGGCCTGCCCTGGGGACGTCGATGGTCCACTCGACGGCGGTGGTGGCCGGTCCGAAGCCGTACCGCCCGTAGATCGGATACTCCGCGGCGATGAGCGTGGCGACCACGTCTCCGCGTTCCTTCGCGGCCGTGAGGTCGGTGGCCATCATGCGGGTGAGGAGGCCGCGGCGGCGGTGGGTGGCGGTGACGGTGACGTTCGTGATCGCGTCGGCGGGGACGGGGGTGCCGCCGACGGTGGTGAGCTGCTGCGGGAACGATCTGAAGGTCGCGACGATGGGGGTGCCCCCGCTCGAGCGAAGTCGAGAGTGGGGGAGGCCGGTGTCGAAGGCGCCGAGTGTCCGCTCGGGCACGATGCCGGAACCCCGGTTGGTCATCTCCCGCTCCGATACGGCCGGGGAGCGCAGAAAGCCCGTGTGCATCGCGCGGATCCAGTCCGGGATCTCGGCGTCGGTGATCGCTCGTACGTCGATTTCTTCGCGGCGGCTCATGGGGTCACGCTAGGGGGACGGCTACGGGGGTGTCGCGCGGTTTTCGCCCACGCCACCCCTGGGGCGGGGCTCCGCCCCGCATCCCCGCCCCTCCGGAGTTTCGCTCAGAACACCGCCCGGATCTCCCCCACCTCGAGCCCCCCGCCCATCAGCGGCGCCCGGCCGATCCTCGTGGCGACCGGGGTGTCCACGCCCAGCAGGGACAGTGCACGGGCCAGGACGGGGCCGAGAGCCCGGCCGCCGCCGTCGTCGATCTTGAAGGCGAGGGCCCGGCCGTCGGGGAGGGCGACCGCCTGGACGGCCTCCGCGCCCATCTTGGAGAGGGTGCCCGGGACCTCGCGCATGAGCCAGGTGTCGGGGCGGCGAGTGCCGGCCACGTACTCGGGGTGGGCCCGCATCGCGTCGGCGACGCGGCGTTCGGCAGAGCCGGGAGCCGCGAGGACGAAGGAGCGGAAGGCCCGGGCCAGACCGGTGAGGGTGACGGCCATCAGCGGCGCCCCACAACCGTCCGTACCGACCGCGGCCACCGGCTCCCCGGCCGCCTCCTCGACGACGGTGTGGATCAGCTTCTGGAGCGGATGCCCGGGGTCGAGGTACGAGTCCGTCGGCCACCCGCGCAGTGCGCACACCGCGAGCATCGCCGCATGCTTGCCGGAGCAGTTCATGGTGACCCGGTCCCGAACGGCGCCCTCGGCGAGATACACCTCTGCCTCCTCCGGGTCCAGCGGCAGATCCGGCGGGCACTGCAACTGCCCGGCGGTCAACCCGTGCTCGGCCAGCATCCTCTGGACGAGTTCGCGGTGGAAGGTCTCCCCGGAGTGGCTGGCGGCGGCGAGGGCCAGCCGTTCGCCGGTCAGGTCCAGCCCCGCCCGCAGCACACCGGCCGCCTGCATCGGCTTGTTCGACGAGCGCGGGAAGATCGGCGCGCTCACCTCACCCAGCGCCCGCTCGACCGACCCGTCCGCGGCCAGCAGCACCAGGCTGCCCCGATGGCGCCCCTCGACGAATCCCGACCGGACGACCTCGGCGAGAACGGGGGGTATGACGAGGGGTATGGAGGGGTCTGCGGGCGCGGCAGGGGCGGCGGACATCGGCGGTGGCCTTCCAGGACTCCGGAACGGGGACCCGCCCCGGGTGATCGAACCGCGACACCTCAGGGGATGTCCCCCCTGACGTCTCCGGCCGAGCCCCGCGACCGCATACCCGGACCGTGCCCGAACGCGGCCGCCGCGACGGCGGAACCGTACGGAGCCGTGGGGCGCCCGGCCCCGGATCTCCCGGACCGGCGGTGCCGCCGCGACCACCACACGCGCCCCCCGGGATCGCCGGGGGCCACCGCGTCACATGAGCAGGTCGTCTACTTGTGCTTCCCCTTCACGGTACCTGCGGGCGATCTCGGCACTGCAATCGTCGGCCGTGCGCTGCAGCAGCTGGCGCCGCCGGGAGACCTGCTGCTCGTAGCGCACGAGCCGCCCCATCCCGGCGTCCAACTCGTCGTCCGTACGGGCATCCAGGTCCGACAGCTCCACCTCGGCGAGCATGTCCGCGGCCAGCCGCCGGTACTCCTCGCCGTGCGGTGTGCCGACCGTCACATGGCGGGCCGAGGAACGGTGCCGGGCGGGCGCGTCCGCCAGGATCTCCGGAAGCCGGTCGACGACGGACGCCTCGCCGGACGCGGCACCCGCCTCCCTCCCCAGCGCCGAGCGCAGGCCCGGACTCGTGCCCAAACCCGAAACCAGGGCCGATCCCGAAGTCGCGGAGGGTGCCCGCAGTCCCCCGCGGCGCGCCAGCTCCGCCCGCAGGATGTCGATCCGTCCCTGGAGCAACCGCCGCACATAGCTGAGGTCGGCCTCGTCCCGGTGCGCGTCGCGCCGCAGGGTCCGCAGTTCGGGCAGCCGCAGCAGGGCCAGATCGTGCTCGGGCGGGTCCGGACGCAGCGGGCTCTCGGTGCGCTGCACGGGAGGGCGATGAACTCCCGTACGACCGCCTTCCGCCCGCGGACTCGTACGGGTCAACGACACAGTCCCGGGCGGCTGCCCCGTACTCGGTGTGCTCATGTGCCTCTACCGTCCCCTCGACCGGCGCGGTCCACCCCACGGTTGCACCGCAACACACGCATCGTGCCACCCCAAGTGGACACTATGTGACCGAGTGCCCACGATAAGCCCCAGATGGGGGGGTAAGGATCAAAAAGAAACCCCCCAAATGACCCCCCAAAGGACCCTCCTGAGAGATCTTCTTCGGACACGGCATGATGGTCGCCATGCGTGCGGTGGTGCAGAGGGTGGACGGCGCGAGCGTCGTCGTGGACGGGGAACACGGTCCGGAGACAGTCGGGGCGATCGACGGCGAGGGGCTGTGCGTCCTCGTCGGCGTCACGCACGACGACACCAAGGAGAAGGCGGCCCAACTCGCCCGCAAACTCTGGTCCGTTCGGATGCTGGCGGACGAGAAGTCGTGCTCGGACATCGACGCGCCGCTGCTCGTCATCAGCCAGTTCACGCTGTACGGCGACGCCCGCAAGGGCCGTCGCCCCACCTGGAACGCGGCCGCCCCCGGCGACGTCGCCGAACCCCTCGTCGACGAGGTCGTCGCCCAACTCCGGGCGCTGGGCGCCACGGTGGCGACGGGCCGGTTCGGCGCGCAGATGCGCGTGTCGCTGACGAACGACGGCCCGTTCACCGTGCTCCTGGAAATGTGACCCAAGGGCTGTACGACCCCAGGGCCGTGAGGCCCCAGGGCCATGAGAGCCCAGGACTGTGTGAGCCCAGGACTGTGTGAGCGCTACGGCTCGACGACGACCTCCTGCGCCGCCGCCGTGGTGTCCGCCATCAGCCGGGCGTCCACCGGTACGTTCCGCTTCACCAGGCCGAGCGCGATCGGGCCGAGCTCGTGGTGGCGTACGGACGTGGTGATGAAGCCGATCTTCCGGCCGTCGGGGCCGTCGTCCGCGAGGCGCAGCTCGGCGCCGTGCGGCGGAAGGTGCACCTCGCTGCCGTCCAGGTGCAGGAAGACCAGCCGACGCGGGGGCTTGCCCAGGTTCTGTACGCGGGCGACGGTCTCCTGGCCCCGGTAGCAGCCCTTCTGCAGGTGCACGGCGCTGCCGATCCAGCCCAGCTCGTGCGGGATGGTGCGGTGGTCGGTCTCGAAGCCGAGCCGCGGGCGGTGGTGTTCGACGCGTAGCGCCTCGTAAGCCAGGAGCCCGGCCGCCGGGCCGGTCTTCGCGGCGTACGACTCCAGGTCCGTACGCGGCAGGAAGAGATCACGTCCGTACGGGGTCTCGCGTACGACGACGCCGTCCGGGACCTCGGCGATCGACCCCGCCGGCAGGTGGACGACCGCGACGTCGGCCGTGCGGTCGGCGGTTTCGACGCGGTAGAAGAATTTCATGGACTCCAGGTACGCGAGCAGCGCGTCCTTGGTGCCGGGCTCGACGTGGGCCCAGGTCGTGGTGCCGTCGTCGACGAGGTACAGCGCGTGCTCGATGTGGCCGTGCGCGGAGAGGATCAGTGCCTCGGTGGCGCGGCCCGCCGGGAGGTCCGTGACGTGCTGGGTCAGCAGCAGGTGCAGCCAGCTCAGCCGGTCCTCGCCGGTGACGGTGACGACGCCGCGGTGCGAGAGGTCCACGAAGCCGGTGCCGTCGGCGAGGGCGCGCTGCTCGCGGAACAGATCGCCGTAATGGGCGGCGACCTCTTCGTCCACGCCCTCGGCGGGGACGGCGCCGGGCAGAGACAGCAGGGGGCTCTTCATACGCCTAGCCTACGACTTGGTAGTTGAACTCTTGAGAGAGCAGTCCTTGCACCGACCGAAGATCGCGAAGTGCTTCATGTCCGTCTCGAAGCCGAACGTGTCCCGGAGCTTCGCGATGAACTCCGCGGCGACCGAGACATCGGCCTCGATGACATTCCTGCAGTCGCGGCACACCAGATGGATGTGGTGATGCCGGTCGGCCAGGTGGTACGTCGGCGCGCCGTGCCCGAGGTGGGCGTGCGAGACCAGCCCGAGCTCCTCCAGGAGCTCCAGGGTCCGGTAGACGGTGGAAATGTTGACCCCCGACGCCGTCTTCCTCACCTCGATGAGGATGTCGTCGGGGGTCGCGTGCTCCAGGGTGTCCACGGCTTCGAGGACAAGCTGGCGCTGCGGCGTCAGCCGGTAGCCGCGCTGCCTCAGGTCACTCTTCCAGTCGGTGCTCACCACACCAAAGAGTCTAGGACTACTTGAAGAAAGCGATCCCGTCGTCCGGCATGTCGTCCGGGAGGGCCTTGGCCCAGCGTTCGACGTCCTCCGGGGTGACGACCTTCTTCAGGTGCGCGGACATGTAGGGGCGCAGCTCGACCTCGGGGGTCTGCTTCTCGCCGACCCACATGAGGTCGCTCTTCACATAGCCGTACAGGCGCTTGCCGCCGCTGTACGGGGCGGATGCGGCGGTGCGCGCCACGGCGTCCGTGACCAGGTCGATCTGCGGCTGCTTGGCGGCCAGGTCGCCGTACCAGATCTCGACGACGCCGTCGTCGCGGATCATGACGACCTCGACCTTGCGGTTGCCGTCGATGCGCCAGAAGCCGGACTCGGTCTCCAGCGGCCGGACCTTGTTCCCCTCGGCGTCGAGCACCCAGGTGCGCGAGTGGTACTCCAGGAAGTCCCGCCCGTCCTGGGTGAAGGTGACCTCCTGCCCGAAGTTGCACTTCTCGGAGCCCGGGAAGTCGTGGACGCCCGCACCGGCCCAGTCGCCGAGCAGGAAGGCGAGGGGGAGCAGGTCCTTGTGCAGGTCGGACGGGATTTCGATCATGAGCTCGGCAGTTCCTCGATGGGTGTCAGCGCTGGCCCTGGTACAGCTTCTTCACGGCCAGCCCGGCGAAGGCGAGCACGCCGACGCAGACCAGGACCAGCAGGGTTTCGAAGAAGATCTCCACGGGGTGCTCCTCGGGTGAGCGGAGTGCGGTACGGGTACACAAGAGCCGGGCCCCAGCTTACGCGGCGGGAGTCCGGCTCTCTGCGTGAGGTACGCCCATTGGGGGGGGCTCAGCCGTGGAAGCCGCCGCCCTTGACCGCGCCGACGAAGGACGACCAGGCGCCGGCCTCGAAGACGAGGGGGGTGCGGGCGGGGTCCTTGCTGTCACGGACGGGGACGACGGCGGGGAGGTTGTCGGCGACCTCGACGCACTCGCCGCCGTCCGGATTGCTGTAGGAGCTCTTGCGCCAGTCGGCGGTGCTCAGGAGGTCGTCGGAGACCTCGACGCAGTTGCCGCCGTCCGGGTTGCTGTAGCTGCTCTTGCGCCACGTCACGTTGGTCAGGTCGATGGCTCGCACGGCACTTCCTCCAACATCCGCAGGATGAACGACCGCGACTCGGCCGGGTTCAGAGCCAGGTCGCGCATCGCATCGTACGCACGTTGCAGTGGCTCAACTGATCCGTTTCCCTCGACGAGTTCACCGCGGTGGGCGTTCTCCGTGTATGCCACCGTACTGCCGTCCAGCAGCCGCAGGAACATCACGGCGGTACTCACCAGCCCGTACAGACCGGCTACCTGCGGCAGTACCTGAAGCGTGATGTTCGGGCGCTGCGACACCTCCAGCAGGTACTCCAGTTGTTCCCGCCACGCCCCCGCGCCGCGCAGCGGCGTCCGCAGCACCGCCTCGGCCAGGAGGGCGCGGAACACCGGCGCGTCCTCCCCCTCCAGCAGCTCCCGTCGGCTTGTGCGGGCTTCGACCTGCCGGCTCAGGTCTTCGCCCTTGGCACCGCCCAGGGCGAGCACCTCGTGCGCGTACCCGTCGGTCTGGAGCAGGCCCGGCAGGATGCTCACCCCGAAGTGCCACAGGCTCACCGCCTCGGCCTCCAGCATCATGTACCGCCGGTACTGCTCCTTGAACTGCGTTGGATCGCCGACCGCCAGCTCCCACAGCGTGAGCAGCAACCCCGGCGTCCCGTAGTGCTGATCCAGCGCCTGAACGACCTCGGGACTCCCCAACGTCTGCCCGCTCTCCAGCTTCCCGAACAGCGACGAGTCCCACCCCAGCACCTCCGCGAGCTGCCGCAGGCTCTCCCCCTTGCCCGCCCGCAATAACCGCAGCTCCTCCGCGAAGCGCAGCCTGGGTTCCTGACTCCGTCCCGTGATCACGCGCCGCGGTGGCATCGCACTCCTCCGTGGAAAATCGTCGGCTCTGTGGAATTTGTGGAATTAACGACGCCAGGTCAAGAACAACCGCTGGTCCACGGCGTTTCCGCCCTGCCGATGGGCCATGCTCGCAACAGCCCTGAACACGCAGAGTAGTCCAATCGTCGCATTTCGTATAGAAGTTGGATGAATGGATGGAAATCGGTGACGGCGGAGACGACCGAGACGACGGACGCGAAACTCGACGGGCGGCGCGAGCACGCGCGGGCCGGGTTCGACGGCAGCGCGGTCACGGACGCCAACGTGCTGCTGGGCCGGCACCAGCGGCTGGAGCACCGCGAATGACCCGTCGTACGTTCTGTTACGTACTGAACGGTGCGAAGGCCGTGTGCGCCGGACCACCCATACACGGGAATGTGACACTCGGCGCCGAAGTGTCACATTCCCCACGCGGAAGAGTCCCAGGGGCGGGCACCCGAACGTACCGGGCGGCACGGACTACCCTTCGGCCATGGCGAAGAAGCTCGTGATCAAGGTGACAGCGGGGGCCGATGCCCCCGAGCGCTGCTCGCAGGCGTTCACGGTCGCGGCGGTGGCCGTGGCCAGCGGGGTCGAGGTCTCCTTCTGGCTGACCGGGGAGTCCGCGTGGTTCGCGCTGCCGGGCCGGGCCGCCGAGTTCGAGCTGCCGCACGCGGCGCCGCTGCCCGATCTGATCGACGCGATCCTGGCCGCGGGCCGACTCACCCTGTGCACCCAGTGCGCGGCCCGCCGGGACATCACGGAGAAGGACGTCATCGACGGCGTACGCATCGCGGGCGCCCAGGTCTTCGTCCAGGAGGCGATGGCGGACGAGACACAGGCGCTCGTCTACTGACCGCCGTCTACTGACAGCCGTCTACTCACCGTCGTCCACCGACAGCCGTCCGCTGAGGGCGGCCCCCTACGGCCGCCGCTTCTTCCCGTCCAGTTCGTCCCACCACTCGTCGGACTTCGGGTCCCCGGACGGGTCGTCCCACCAGCGGTCCTCGGGGCCGCGGCGGTTGGCCACCATCGCGGCGAACGGCGGGATCACCATCGCCACCACACACATCCCCACGGCCACGGGAATCGACCAGATCCGCACGACTCCCCAGGCCAGAACGAAGAGTCCGATGCACGTCCCCATCATGGCGAAGTACACGTGTCGCCGTCGTGCGTACATGACTCCAGCGTAGGCCCGTACATGCCGAAGGGCCGCACCCCGAGCGTCCAACCCAGGGGTGCGGCCCAACGGCCGTTCGTGGCTGCCGTCAGACGGCGATGGCGACCTCGGCGAGGCCGCCCGTCTGGGCGACGACCGTACGGTCCGCGGTGCCGCCGGGGACCAGGGCGCGCACGGTCCAGGTGCCCTCGGCCGCGTAGAAGCGGAACTGGCCCGTCGCGGAGGTGGGGACCTCCGCCGTGAACTCGCCGGTCGAGTCCAGCAGGCGCACGTAACCGGTGACGGGCTCGCCGTCGCGGGTCACCTGGCCCTGGATGGTGGTCTCACCGGGCTTGATCGTCGAGGCGTCGGGGCCGCCGGCCTTCGCTCCACACATATGTCGATTCCGTCCTTCAGTACTTCAGGCCTTGGGGGTTACTTGTTGGCGCCGAGCTCGATCGGAACGCCGACCAGGGAGCCGTATTCGGTCCAGGAGCCGTCGTAGTTCTTGACGTTCTCCACGCCGAGCAGCTCGTGCAGCACGAACCAGGTGAGCGCGGAACGCTCACCGATACGGCAGTACGCGATGGTGTCCTTGGCGAGGTCGACCTGCTCGTCGGCGTAGAGCTCCTTGAGCTCGTCGTCCGACTTGAAGGTGCCGTCGTCGTTCGCGTTCTTCGACCACGGGATGTTGCGGGCGCTCGGGACGTGGCCCGGACGCTGCGACTGCTCCTGCGGCAGGTGGGCCGGGGCGAGCAGCTTGCCGCTGAACTCGTCGGGCGAGCGGACGTCGACCAGGTTCTGCGAACCGATCGCGGCGATCACGTCGTCGCGGAAGGCGCGGATCGCGGTGTTCTGGGCCTTGGCCTTGTAGTCGGTCGCGGCGCGGCTCGGGACCTCGGCGACCAGGTCGCGGGAGTCGAGCTCCCACTTCTTGCGGCCGCCGTCGAGGAGCTTGACGTTGTCGTGGCCGTACAGCTTGAAGTACCAGTAGGCGTAGGACGCGAACCAGTTGTTGTTGCCGCCGTAGAGGACCACCAGCGTGTCGTTGGCGATGCCCTTCTCCGACAGGAGCTTCTCGAAGCCCTCCTGGTCGATGAAGTCACGGCGGACCGGGTCCTGGAGGTCCTTGGTCCAGTCGATCCGGATCGCGTTCTTGATGTGGTTCTTCTCGTACGCGGACGTGTCCTCGTCGACCTCGACGATGGCCACGCTCGGGTCGTCCAGGTGGTCCTGGACCCAGTCGGCGTCGACCAGGACGTCGCTGCGGCTCATGCTGTTTCTCCTCCGGGGCAGTTGCGGCGGGGCTGTGCGTTAGACAGAGGGTGCGCGGTCATGCCGGTCTCGGCTGCGCGGCGCGCACGGGGATCCTTGGCGAAGAGTTGCCAGGGGAGGGCGGACGGACGAATGTCCCGCTCAGAAGGTGCGACAGAGCATGGCGGCGACGCGGCACAGGTCTACTGCCCGCCGCTTCGTGAGATCCGCCTGTCGCTTCATGCCGTCGATCGTAGGGACGGACAGGCGGGGATGTCACCGGTGTGTCGGATACTGAGATGCGATCGTCCGTGATGTGAGACGACCTTCTCGCCGATCCCGCCCTCGCCCCGCCCAGGGGCCCCCGCGCCCGTCGTCGCGTCGACAGCGCCCCTGCGGTACGGACGGGCCCGTCTCGCCCCTCGGACAACCTCGGACAACCCTCCGCCCCTTGGCCGTTGGCGCTTGCCCCCTGGCCGTAGGCCGTTGGCCGTCCTACCCGACCAGCTTGACGTCCGAACCCTTCACCGAGATGTTCACGCCGTTCGCCGCCGCCTCGACCTTGTCGAGCTGGATGCCGCCCGGCAGCCGGTCGATCTTCTGCTCGAAGTCGGTGATCGCGCGCACCCGGTTCTCGGCGAGGGCGACGCCCACCTCGGGCAGCGAGTCCGCGTGCACCCGGACCGTGTTGCCCCCGACGACGGTGACCGAGCTGAGCACGGAGACCGGCTCGGGCAACGCGGAGCCGCCCACGGCCACCTTGACCGAGACCTTGATCTTGCCGTTGCCGCCGTCCGAGAGGCCCACGACCTCGGCGGTGACACCGGGGCCGACCGGCGTCAGCGCGGGCTTGACGGCCTTGAGCAGCGCGGCGTACGCGACGGTCGCGCTGCCGGAGGCGCTGTTGGCCGTGGCGGAGCTGTAGTCGCCGTTGAAGCTGACGCCGTGCATCTCGGCGTTCAGGTCGTCGATACGGATGGTGCCCGTACCGCCCCCGCCGCCCGTACCGCCGCCCGTCGACGCCTCGTACTCCTTGATACCGATCTTCACGTCGTCGAGCGTGCCGCCGACGACCTGGGTGAGGAAGGGGAAGCCCTCGATGGAGACGTCGGGGGTGCTGGCCAGGCCCTCGGTGCTCTTGATCCGGTCCGCCGCCTTGTTCTCCGCGAAACCGACCGCCACCCGGTCCGCGATCACGAACAGGCCGCCCAGGATGACGGTGACGATCAGGATTATTCGCAGTGCTCGCATGCTCGGAGTTTCCCCCACCTCGACCGGGTCCGGGCGACCGGCATGGCCGTCCCCCGGCGAATCTAACTCCGAAGGGCCCCGCGACGGGGGCCCCTCGAAGCCGTTGTAGATCACCTGTGACGAACGGCGCGGCCGAACGAACGGCCGCCAGCTAGCCGAGCGCGCGCCCCAGCAGGTACACCGCCGGAGCCGCGGCGGCCAGCGGCAGGGCCACGCCCGCGGTGAAGTGGACGAAACGGGACGGGTAGTCGTAGCTGGCGACCCGGTGGCCGATCAGCGCACAGACCCCGGCGCCGAGGCCGACGAGGGCGCCCTTGCCGCCCAGGTCCGTCATCCCGCCGACCGCGGCACCGGCGCCCGCCGCGGCCAGCACCGCCACCACCACGGAGGCCGCGGTGGGCAGCGGCAGCGCGCGGGCCAGGATCGTCACGGCGACCGCGGCGGCGCCCACCGTGACGGCGTCCGGCTCGGCCGCGAGGTAACCGGCCGCGATGATCGCGAGCGCCGCCGAGGCGACGGTCGCCATCAGGCCGTACATCCGGGTGTCCGGGTCGGCATGGCTGCGCAGTTGCAGCACGAGGGTGAGCAGGACCCACACGCCGAGGGTGCCGAGGATCGCGGCGGGCCCGTTCTCCCGGCCGGCCGCGAGCAGCGCCACGTCCGCGGTGACCGCGCCGAGGAACGCCAGCGCGATGCCCTGCCGGGCCGGCCACATGCCGTTCAGCCGGAACCAGCCCGCCGCCGTGACGGCCTGCAGCAGGACCAGGGGTACGACGAGGGCGTACTGCCCGATCGCCGCCGTACCGGAGAGCAGCAGCCCGAGCAGCGCGGTGAGCGCGGCGGGCTGGATCCCGGGTTCGATGATCGGCGAGCGGCCCTCGGCGCGGGCGCGCTGGGCGTCGGTGACGCGGGCGTTGCCGGTGACGGTCGGAGGGCCGTAGTCGGAAGCCGCCTCCGGGGCGAGGGAGGCCGTGCCGGGAGCGGACGCCTCGGGGCGCGGCGGCTGCGGGGCCCGCGTCGGGGCCGGGGTCCGTTCCCAGCCCTGTGCCGCGGTCTCCGGCGGAAGGGGCTGGGCGGTGACGCCGTACCCGCCTCGGTACGCCTGCGGCTCCTGGTAGCCCTGATGTCCCTGGTACCCCTGGTGTCCCTGGTACCCCTGCTGCTGTCCCTGGGGCGGCAGGTACGCCGTGTCCGCCGCCGGCATCGGAGGCTGCACGGGCTGCACCTGGTTCTCCCAGGTCTGCCCCTCCCACTGCTGGGTGTGCTGCTGCCACTCGGGCTGCTGTTGAGGCTGCGCGGCCTGCTGGCCCTGTTGAGGCTGCTGGCCCTGTTGAGGCTGTTGAGACTGCTGAGGCTGCTGAGGCTGCTGATACGGGTTGTACCCCTCGTACGGCCCCTCGTATCCGCCCTCGTACTGACCCTCGTACGGCTGGTTGCTCATCGTCTCGCTCACCCTCCTGCGAACGGCGGGAGCACCTCGACCGTGCCGCCCTCGGCCAGCCGTACCGTCTCATGCCCGCGGGTGCCCACCGGGTCACCGTCGATGAGGAAGGAGCATCGCCGCAGCACGCGGACGAGTTCGCCGGGGTGTCGCTCGCGGGCCGCTTCGAGCGCCTCGGCGAGCGTGCCCGCGTCGTACGGCTCCTCCGCGACGCCGGCCGCGGCCTTGGCGGCGGCCCAGTAACGGACCGTGCCCTTTGCCATCTCGTTCCTCAGTCATTGATTTCCGTGAACTCTCCGAACACGGTCAGGGTACTCAGCGGCACAGTGATTGGCCTCAGGAGACTCAATAGACGCTAGCCCGCCGCCGCGGCCGCCCATTCCCCGATCCGGCCCAGCAGCGCATCGTCGGCCGCGTGCTCGGCATGGCCCATGCCCGGCTCGATCCACAGTTCGGCGTGGTCACCGGAGGCGGCGGCGAGCATCCGCGGGTGGTCCAGGGGGAAGTAGCCGTCCTGGTCGCCGTGGACGATCAGGAGGGGGGTCGGCGCGATGAGGGGGACCGACTCGACGGGGGAGGCCGGCACCGGGTCCCAGTCGCGGTGGTGGATACGGGTGCGCAGCCCGTAGCGGCCGATCGCGCGGCCCACCGGCCGGGTCACCAGCCAGTGCAGGCGCCGCATGGGGGCCGTGCCCCGGTAGTACCAACGGGCGGGTGCGCTCACCGAAACCACGGCGTCAACCACGGCGTCGGTACGCGCGTCGCTGAGGGCCGCGTGGCGCAGCACCACCGACCCGCCCATCGAGAAGCCGACGGTGGCCACGCGCGTGTGCCCGAGTTCGCGGGCCCAGGCGACCGCGGCGGCCAGGTCGTGGACCTCGCGGTCGCCGACCGTGGAGCTGCCGCCGGAGGCGCCGTGACCGCGGAAGGAGAAGGTGACCACCGCCGCATGACGGGCGAGGACGGCCGCCGCGCGGCGCACGTGCGGACGGTCCAGATCACCCGTGAAACCGTGCGCGACGACGATGACCACGTCATTCGATCCCATGGCCGAGTCACCAGAAGGTCGCGTTCCAGGCTCGTACGCCGCATCGATCGTCACCCCGT